>JAGTPG010000002.1:3837500-6576500 GCA_018195615.1 Streptomyces tuirus
CCGCACTACGCGCGCGTGCCACCAGCTGGCTGAGCCGGCCGGTCAGCTGGGGGTCGGGGCGCTGGACTGGATCAGCGAGAGGTGCGTGGCGGTGCGTTGGTAGAGGGTGACGAGTTCGTCGGCTTCGGCGCCGCTGAGGCGGCGCTGGCGGCGGAGCAGTGCTTCGAGGCGGTCCCACTCCGAGCGGTGGGCGGAGACGAAGACGTCGAGGTCCATCGGTGTGCCTGCTCCTCGGCTGTCGTCGGCGGCTCGTCGTGGATCAGCTTGTCGTACTGCGGCGCGATGCGTCCTCAGCTTGGCAGACTGGCCTTGTCGGGGGCAGGGCAGGGGAAGGACGGCAGGCGTGAGTGAGCTGGTGACGGGCGAGGCGGTGGCGTTGGAGCTGCGCCCCGCGAGGTTGCCCAGCAGGGCGTTGGCCGTGTTGCTGGATCTTGTGGCGGCCGTGGCCGTCTATGTCGCGGCGACCGTCGCGTTGGTGGTTTCCACTGCCTCGCTGGACGAGGCGGCGCAGACGGCGTTGTCGATCGCGACGTTCGTTCTGGTGCTGGTGGGCGCGCCGATCGTGGTGGAGACGCTCAGTCACGGGCGGTCGCTCGGGAAGATGGCCTGCGGGCTGCGTGTGGTGCGGGACGACGGAGGTCCGATCCGGTTCCGGCATGCGCTGGTGAGGGGCTTGATCGGGGTGATCGAGATCCTCATGACCTTCGGGATCGTCGCCTCTATCGCCTCGTTCGTGTCGGCGCGTGGGCGGCGGCTCGGTGATGTGTTCGCGGGGACTCTCGTCGTACGGGAGCGGATTCCGGTCGGGCAGACCGGTTTCGTGCCGCCTCCTCCGCCCTGGCTGGCGGGCCGGTTCTCGGGGCTGGATCTGTCCGCGGTGCCTGACGGGTTGTGGCTTGCCGTCCGTCAGTACCTGACCCGTATGCAGCAGCTGGACCCGCAGGTGGGCTGGTCCATGGCGGAGCGGCTGGCGTCGGATCTGGCGGAACGTACGGGGGCTCCTGTGCCGCAGGGTGTTCCGCCCGCGGCGTACCTGGCGGCGGTCGTGCAGGAACGGCAGGCGCGGGAGGCCCGGCGGGCCTTCGGGAACGGATCCGCTTCGCCCTCCGCTCCAGGCTCGGAGCGGGCCTCTGCCGAGGAGCGGGCCTCTGCCGAGGAGCGGGCCTCTGCCGAGGAGCGGGATTCGGCAGCGGAGCAGGCGTTGGCAGCCGAGCGGGCTTCGGCGACAAAGCACGCTTCGGCCGCGGACGAGGCCCCGGCCGTGTACGTGCCACCCGTCGGGCCGCCGGGTGCGGCGTCCGAGGTGTCCGGGCCGTCGGCCGACGGCCGGTCCGCGGAGTCCCGGGAGGCACCGGCGGGTGACCGTCCCGGCACCGGGTTCGTGCCGCCGGCGTAGTGGCGGGGCCTGGCTGTCCGCTCGGCCGGGGTTGTCGGCTCAGGTGAAGACCGACGGCGGTGTTTCGAGGTCCTCGAGCTCGATGCCGGGGGCTGCGAGCACCACGTCGCCGGCGATGTGCACGGAGTGCTGCTCGCCCGTGTCCAGGGCTGTGACCTGGTATTCGTCCACGGCCAGGGGGCCGTTGTCAGTGGCGTGTGCTTCTCTCTTCAGCAAGGCCCACGACTGGTCCACGGTGCGCGGGGCGAGGACCGGGTCCGTGAAGGCGACGAGGCGTACGCGGGTGGCGGCTGAGGAGGGGGTGAGGCGGAGGAGGCGGGCGGTGGCGACGAGGAACGCCGGGGAGGTGCCGGTGAAGGCGTGGGCGCGCACATTGCCTTCGGTGGCTTCGGTTCCGGTGGGGTCGGTGCGGACCCAGGTGACGCCGTCGAGGGCGGCGCCGCGGACCTGCCAGGCGGCGGCGTGGAGTTCGAGGCGGATGGGGCGGCCGAGTTCGTCGAGGGTGAGGTCGACGGAGCCGTGGTGATCGCCCGACGGGGTGGTCAGCTGGGAGACGTAGCGCCAGCCGGAGGGGCCGATGGCGCAGTGGAAGTGCTCTTCTGCGAGGGGGGTGTGATCGTGCGGATCGTGGAGCGAATAACGGCCGCGGGGCATGGGGGTCCTGGGTCTTGACGGGCTGGGCCGGTCGCTGGTCCGTCAAACGGGGCAGGCCCCGGCACGGGGGTGCGGGGCCTGCCTCGGAGGACCTGACCTGCTGCCGAGGAGCGCGTCAGTGCACGGACGCGCTCGCCGCGGGTGCGGTGGTCTCGGCAGCGCTGAGCAGCTCGGCTCAGTAGCGGTAGTGGTCCGGCTTGAACGGGCCCTCGACCTTCACGCCGATGTACTCGGCCTGCTCGGGGCGGAGCGTGGTCAGCTTCACGCCGAGCGCGTCGAGGTGGAGGCGGGCGACCTTCTCGTCGAGGTGCTTGGGCAGCACGTAGACGCCGGTCGGGTACTCGTCGGGCTTGGTGAACAGCTCGATCTGGGCCAGGGTCTGGTCCGCGAAGGAGTTGGACATCACGAACGACGGGTGGCCGGTGGCGTTGCCCAGGTTCAGCAGGCGGCCCTCGGACAGGACGATGATCACCTTGCCGTCGGGGAAGGTCCAGGTGTGGACCTGCGGCTTGACCTCGTCCTTGACGATGCCGGGGATCTTGGCGAGGCCGGCCATGTCGATCTCGTTGTCGAAGTGGCCGATGTTGCCGACGATGGCCTGGTGCTTCATCTTGGCCATGTCCGAGGCCATGATGATGTCCTTGTTGCCGGTCGTGGTGATGAAGATGTCGGCCTTGTCGACGACGTCCTCGAGGGTCGCGACCTGGTAACCGTCCATCGCGGCCTGGAGGGCGCAGATCGGGTCGATCTCGGTGACGATCACGCGGGCGCCCTGTCCGCGCAGGGACTCCGCGCAGCCCTTGCCCACGTCGCCGTAGCCGAAGACGACCGCGGTCTTGCCGCCGATGAGGACGTCGGTGGCGCGGTTGATGCCGTCGATGAGGGAGTGGCGGCAGCCGTACTTGTTGTCGAACTTCGACTTGGTGACGGCGTCGTTGACGTTGATCGCCGGGAACAGGAGGGTGCCGTCGCGCTGCATCTCGTACAGGCGGTGGACGCCGGTCGTGGTCTCCTCGGTGACACCGCGGATCTCGGAGGACAGCTGGGTCCACTTCTGGGGGTTCTCGCCCAGGGTGCGGGTCAGCAGCTCGAGGATGACGCGGTGCTCGTCGGACTCGGCGGTGTCGGGCGAGGGGACCTTGCCGTCCTTCTCGTACTCGACGCCCTTGTGGACGAGGAGGGTGGCGTCACCGCCGTCGTCCAGGATCATGTTGGGGCCGCCGGTGGGGCTGTCCGGCCAGGTCAGCGCCTGCTCCGTGCACCACCAGTACTCCTCCAGGGTCTCGCCCTTCCAGGCGAAGACCGGGACGCCCTGCGGGTTGTCCACGGTGCCGTTCGGGCCGACGGCGATGGCCGCGGCGGCGTGGTCCTGGGTGGAGAAGATGTTGCAGGAGGCCCAGCGGACCTGTGCGCCGAGGGCGACCAGGGTCTCGATGAGCACGGCGGTCTGCACGGTCATGTGCAGGGAGCCGGTGACGCGGGCGCCGGCCAGGGGCTGTGCCTCGGCGTACTCCTTGCGGATCGCCATCAGGCCCGGCATCTCGTGCTCGGCGAGGGTGATCTCCTTGCGGCCGAACTCGGCCAGGGAGAGGTCGGCGACCTTGAAGTCCTGTCGGTGGTCGACAGTCGTCATTGCGAGCTGCTCCTCGGGTTGGGTCGAGGGTGGGTACGGCTGGTCTGCGCGGCGGCGGACACAGGGGTGCCCGAAGGAGGGCACAGGCATGCCCGCGTGTGCGCAGCGCAGTCCGTCGGAGGCCCTCTCTCCCTCGGTCGGTCCGCGTCGGGACCGCCCGACCGCCATCAGCAGCGACGTCTGGCTCCGTCCCAAGCTACACCGCGAGGGCGGGCCGTCCCCAGTCCGCCTCCGAACAGATCGCGCCATCGGGCCGAGGGCCGCGGTGTGCCGCGGTCTGGGCGCGGGGTGCTTCGGGGGTCGGCGGCAGGTCAGGGGGCGGTGAGTGTGCGGGCGGTGGACGGGAGCGATAACGGGACACCAACGAAGGGGCGACAGGAGGCGGCAAAGCGGGGCGTTCAGGGATGTTCGGGCCTTTGAGTCTGCGGCGAGGTGGTGCAGGATCCCGGGGAGATCTGAACAACTGATCGATCTTGCGGGGCGTCCGGGACGGCGATCCCGCATGACAACGGCGTTAGGAGATCGACGTGACCAGTCCGGCCGGCCCTCCCCCCACGGGCGGCGGCAGTGGCGAGCAGAAGCGGTTGAGGCTGCTCGCGGTGACCGCCTGCCCGACCGGCATCGCTCACACGTACATGGCGGCGGAGAAACTCGCGCAGGCCGCCGAGAGCCTCGGTATCGACATGAAGGTGGAGACGCAAGGGTCCATCGGGGCTGAAAACGTCCTCGCCGACAACGATGTCAAGCAAGCCGACGGCGTCATCGTCGCCGCGGACAAGGACGTGGACCTGAGCCGTTTCGCCGGCAAGCGGGTTCTGACGGTCGGGGTGGCCGAGGGCATTCGGCACCCCGAG
This sequence comes from Streptomyces tuirus, assembly GCA_018195615.1. Taxonomy (GTDB): domain Bacteria; phylum Actinomycetota; class Actinomycetes; order Streptomycetales; family Streptomycetaceae; genus Streptomyces; species Streptomyces tuirus_A. The sequence continues at coordinate 3,842,038 of JAGTPG010000002.1, forward strand.
CAGCTCATCGAGCGAGTGCTGTCGGCGCCCGTGCACGGGGAAGGGGGCGCCCCACGGCCCCCGCGACCGGTGGCGGCAAGGAGCGGAGCGTCGGGTACAAGGCACTGATGAACGGGGTCAGTTACATGATCCCGTTCGTCGTGGTCGGCGGGCTGCTGATCGCGATCTCGCTCTCGCTCGGCGGGCACACCGACCCGTCGGGCGGTCTGGTCATCCCGAAGGACTCCTTCTGGATGGATGTGAACAACATCGGTGTCATCGGCTTCACGCTGATGGTGCCGATCCTGTCCGGCTACATCGCGTACGCCATCGGGGACCGGCCCGCCCTCGTGCCCGGCATGATCGGCGGCTGGATCGCCAACACCGGTGAGCTGTACGACTCCAAGGCGGGAGCCGGGTTCATCGGGGCGATCGTCACCGGGTTCCTCGCCGGATATCTGGTGGTGTGGATCAAGAAGGTCAGGGTTCCGAGGTTCGCCCAGCCGATCATGCCGATCATCGTGATCCCGATCGTGGCGACCACGGCGCTGGGGCTGTTCTTCATCTATGTCGTCGGCAAGCCGATCTCCTGGGTGTTCGAGCACCTGACCGACTGGCTCAGCGGTATGACCGGTACCAGCGCGATCCTGCTCGGGGCGATTCTGGGACTCATGATCGCGTTCGACATGGGCGGGCCGGTCAACAAGACGGCGTTCCTGTTCGGCACGGGGCTCATCGCGACCGGCAACCAGACGGTCATGGGCATGTGCGCGGCCGCGATCCCGGTCATGCCGCTGGGGCAGGGCCTGGCCACGCTGATACGGAAGCGGCTGTACACCGAGCAGGAGCGGGAGACCGGGTTGGCCTCGCTGTTCATGGGGTGCTTCGGCATCTCGGAGGGTGCGATCCCGTTCGCGGCGGCGCGGCCCGCGCAGGTCATCCCCGCCAACATGCTGGGCGGCGCGGTGGCCGGTGCGATCGCGGGGGTCGCCGGGGTCGAGGACGCGGTGCCGCACGGCGGGCCGATCGTGGCGGTGCTGGGCGCGGTGAGCGGCGTGCCGATGTTCTTCGTGGCCGTGGTGATCGGCTCGGTCGTCACGGCGCTGGTCACGGTCGCCCTGGTCGACCTGAGTGAGCGAAGGCGGCGCGGGGAGGCGGTCGCCGGCGTCGGCACGGCGGCCGGGCCCGAGCCCGCGCTGGTCGGCGTGGGTGCCGGTGCACCCGGCGGGGGTCTCGTGGGGCAGCGGACCGTAGACGCGGCAGAGGCGGTCGGCGGGAGCGCGCCCTCCACGGCCGCGCCCGCCCGGCCCGCGGCTCCCGAGAAGGCGGCGGAACCTGAGGAGGCCGCGGCGTCCGCGGAGTCCGAGGTGAGCGGGGACGGCGGCCCGGCCGAGGGCGCCGGCGGCGGCGCCGGTGAGGTGCTCTCCGGCTACCTCACCCGGCAGACCGTGACGGTCGAGCTCGCTGCGGGCGACAAGGAGTCCGCGATCCGGGAGATGAGTGAGCTGCTGGCCCGTACCGGCGGGGTCGCGGACGTGGACGAGCTGGTGGCGTGTGCGCTGCGGCGGGAGGCGCAGGGCACGACCGGGCTCGGTGAGGAGATCGCGATTCCGCATGCCAAGACGGACGCGGTGACGGAGCCGGTCGTCGGTTTCGCGCGGTCCGCGGAGGGCGTCGAGTGGGGCTCGCCGGACGGTACGAGGGCGAGGCTGGTGTTCATGATCGCCGTACCGGAGGCGGCGGCGGGTGATGAGCATCTGCGGATTCTGGCGCTGCTGTCGCGAAGGCTGATGGACGCCGCCTTCAGGGAGCGGCTGCTGGCCGCGTCGGACGAGTCGGCTCTGCTCGGGGTGCTGCGCGAGGTCGGGTAGCAGGTGGCCGGGTCCGCGTCCGGACGTCGGGCGCGGACCCGCACGGCCCCGTCACCCAGGGCAGCTAGGCTCTGCGCCCGCGGATGGACCGCATGGGGAGGAACGCATGTCCGGCAAGGGGCGGGGTCTGGGGATCGCAGCCGTCGTGGTGGGGCTGGTCGGGCTGCTCTCGGGGCTGGGCGGCCTCGTCTACGCGCGACAGGCCTTCGGCGGCTCGATCGTGTCGAGCGAGAGCATGAGGCCGACGTACGGCCCGGGCGACCGGGTCATCTTCGAGCGGATCGACGGGAGCGACGTACGGCGCGGGGACGTCGTGTTGTTCTCGGCGCCGGACCGGTACGGCTTCGACGAGCTGGTGATGGAGCGGGTCGTCGGCGTGGGCGGCGACCGCGTGACGTGCTGCACGGGAGCGGGCGCGGGCACCCGCGTCTCCGTGAACGGAGAGCCGCTTCGGGAGCAGTATCTGAAGAGTCCGGAGGCCAGTCGTGGGTTCGGCACGTCCTCCTACGACGTGCGGGTCCCCGAGGGGCGGTTGTTCATGCTGGGTGACAGTCGCGGAAACGCCCGTGACGCGCGGGCCTTCCTCGACGACCGGGGCGGGACGCTTCCGGAGTCGACGGTCCGGGGGCGGGTGATCGAGGACTACACCGTGCCGGTGGCGCTCGGGACGGCCATGGTGCTCGGTGCGCTGTCGGTGCTGGTCGGAATCGGCCTGGGGATCGCGGCCGTGGCCGTACGGCGGCGGGCGCGGGCCGCGATGCCGCCCCCGCCGCCCTGGGCCGTGCAGATCTGAGGACCCGGCCGCGGACGTAAGCCCGTGGGGCCCGCCGAACCGGTCGGCGGGCCCCACGGGCTGGTGCGGGACGTCAGTGTCCGGCGTCGCTGTGCGTCGGTCCCCCGGGCGTCGCCTCGGGGTCGGGGCCCTTGGCGGCTTCGGCCTCGCTGTAGATGTCGGGCTCGAGGTAGATGACGCGGGCGATCGGGACTGCCTCGCGGATGCGGGCCTCGGCGGCGTCGATGGCGGTGGCGATCTCGGTGGCCGTCTCCTCGTGGCGGACGGCGATCTTGGCGGCGACGAGGAGTTCCTCGGGGCCGAGGTGGAGCGTGCGCATGTGGATGACGCGGGTGACCGTGTCGCCGTCGACGAGGGCGGTCGCGATCTTCTCGCTCTCCTCGGCGCCGGCGGACTCGCCGAGCAGCAGCGACTTGGTCTCGGCGGCGAGGACCAGGGCGATCAGGATGAGCAGGACGCCGATGCAGAGGGTGCCGACGCCGTCCCAGACGCTGTCGCCGGTGAGCACGGCGAGGCCGACGCCGCCGAGGGCGAGGATCAGGCCGACGAGGGCGCCGAGGTCCTCCAGGAGGACGACCGGGAGCTCGGGGCCTTGGCGTGGCGCACGAACTCCTTCCAGGAGCGGCGGCCGCGCAGGACGTTGGACTCCTTGATGGCCGTACGGAAGGAGAAGGTCTCGGCGATGATCGCGAAGACCAGGACGCCGACCGGCCAGTACCAGTGCTCGAGCTCGTGCGGGTGCTTGATCTTCTCGTAGCCCTCGTAGAGGGCGAACATGCCACCGACCGAGAAGAGGACGATGGAGACGAGGAAGGCGTAGATGTAGCGCTCACGGCCGTAGCCGAAGGGGTGCTCCGGGGTGGCCTCGCGCTTTGCCTTCTTGCCGCCGACCAGGAGAAGCGCCTGGTTGCCGGAGTCGGCGAGCGAGTGCACGGACTCGGCGAGCATCGATGACGAGCCGCTGAATACGAACGCCACGAACTTCGCTACCGCGATCGCGAGGTTGGCGGCCAGTGCCGCCACGATCGCCTTGGTGCCGCCTGACGCGCTCATATGTTCGCGTTGTCCCTTCGTACGCCGTTCCACGGCCCGGACGCCGCCGTGATGCGGCGCCCGTGGCTTTGCCCGTGCTTGACGGTGGGCCATTGTTGCAGCCCGCTCCGGCCGCGGTGTTTCAGGTCACCAGCACGGGGCTCATCGAAACGGTCAGGCGACGACGGTGGCCCGGAAGAGTGTGCCGGTTCCGGACACTTCGGCCTTTTCGCCTGCCGGTACGAAGACGGATCGGCCCGGGGTCAGGTCGTGTTCGCCGGCTCGGACGGAGCCGGCCGTGCAGAGCAGGATCTGGGGGTCGCACGGGTGAGGTCGTGGGTGGTGCCGGCCTCGGGGAGCACGTAGCGGGACAGGCGGAACTCGTCGATCGGGGTCTCGTAGAGCTCTTCGCCGTCCGGGGTGGCCTCGGGGCGCAGGACGCCGGGGTCGGCGGCGTGGAAGCGGACGATGCGCAGCAGTTCGGGGACGTCGACGTGCTTGGGGGTCAGGCCGCAGCGCAGGACGTTGTCGGAGTTGGCCATGATCTCGACGCCGAGGCCGTTGAGGTAGGCGTGCGGGACGCCGGCGCCGAGGTAGAGGGCCTCGCCGGGCTGGAGCCGGACGTGGTTCAGCAGCATCGCGGCGATGACGCCGGGGTCGCCCGGGTAGTGGTGGGCGATGTCCGCGTAGGGGGCGTAGGCACCGCCGAGGCGGGTGCAGGCGGCCGCCGCTTCCTCGACCGTGCGGGACATCTCCTCGGGGTCGGCGGTGAGGATCGCCGTGAGGACCTCGCGCAGGGCGGCGTCCTCGGGGTGGGCGTGCAGCAGGTCGACGTACGGCTTGAGGGAGTCGACGCCGAGGTCGTCGAGCAGGCCGGCGGCCTCGAGCGGGGGGCGGAAGCCGCACAGGCCGTCGAACTCGGTGAGGGCGCAGATCAGTTCGGGCTTGTGGTTGGCGTCCTTGTAGTTGCGGTGCGGGGCGTCGACGGGGATGCCGCGGCGCTCCTCGTCGGCGTAGCCCTCCTTGGCCTGTTCCAGGTCGGGGTGGACCTGGAGGGAGAGCGGGGCGCCGGCGGCGAGGATCTTGAGGAGGAAGGGCAGGCGGGGGCCGAACTTGGCGACGGCGGCCGGGCCGAGTTCCTGCTCGGGGTCGGCGTCGATGACCTCGACGAGCGTGCCTCGCTCGGTGCGTGAGGGCGCGCCCGGGTGGGCGCCCATCCACATCTCCGCCTGCGGTTCGCCGGTCGGTTCGGCGCCGAGCAGATGCGGGATGGCGGTGGTGGAACCCCAGGCGTAGGGGCGGATGGTGTTGTCGAGGCGGTCCATGGGATCTCTCTGCGTGTTCTGTGCGTACGGCTGTGGCGGGTCCGGGCCGGCTCGCGGGGGGGCCGCGGTCGGGCGTCAGCGTGTCCCGGGCATGATCAGGCCCTCGAAGCGAGCGCCAGGTAAACCGCGGCGAAATCCGTGATGGCGATCAGTTCCGCGAGGGTCTCCAGTTCGCCGCCGGCCTCCGGTTCCAGTTCGCTGATCGGTGTGTCGTGGCTGAGGGCCAGGTCGCGGGCGCCGGGGGCGGCGGTGAGTCCACCGATGGGGCGGTCGCGCAGGAGCACCACGCGCGCGTGCAGGGCGGGCGGGTCCTCGACGCGGTCGCGGAAGAAGTCGTCGGGGTCCGCGCTGGCGGCCAGCGGTCCGGCGAGCAGGGCGCTGTGGGCGGCGAGGGCCTCGGGGAGTTCGGCGACGACCGCGGGGGTGCCGGACAGTTCGGCGAGCGCGGCGGCGAAACGGCGGCCCGCCGGTCCGGCCGAGGTGCCCTCGGTCCAGACGATCGGCAGCGCGTCGGCGAGTTCGGCGGCCAGGGTCTTGGCGGGGTTGCTGTACGTGGCGATGGCGGGGCCGCAGAACTCCGCGACGCGGTCGAGGCGGTCGGCGACCTTGCCGAGGGCGTCCGGCGGGGCGGTGAGCACACCCGTACGGTCCAGGAGCGCGAGGAGCGGGGTGAGCAGCGCCCACAGGACTCCGGGGGCGGACGCGGTGAAGGGCTCGTCCTGGTCGTACGGGGCGGTCGCCATGGGCACGAACAGGCCGTGTGAGCCGTTCACCGCGTCGGCGAGCGGGGAGCGGCCGGGGGCCACGGCGACGACGGCGCAGCCGCGGCGGTAGGCCTGATCGGCGAGGAGGGACAGGCCCGGTTCGGTGCCGTCCGGGGTGGTGATCAGGAGGAGGTCCACGGAGCCGACCCAGCCGGGCAGTTCCCAGCGCAGGGCGCCTGCGGCGGGGGCGACGCCGGTGGGGGCCAGGCGCGTGACCGGGCTGCCGGCGCCGGCGAGGGTGCCGAGGAGGTCGGCGGCGTGGGTGGCGGCGGCGCCGGGGCCGGCGATGAGGACGGCGCGGGGGCGGCCGTCGGGCTTGAGGTCGTTGATGCCGGCCTCGGTGGAGTGGCGCGCGGCCGTGCGGACGCGGGCGCCGGCTTCTGCGGCGCCGCGGAGCAGGCCGCGGTGGTCGGCCTCGGCGAGGCCCTCCGGGGAGTCGAGCAGCGATTCGTCGAGCATGGGGCGGGAGCCTCCGATCGCCGGGGTCCGTTCCGGGGTCCGCGGTGGGGACTGTTGAGGACTGTTGAGGACTGTTGAGGGGGCTGTTCCGTGGTGAGGGCTGTTCCCTGGCCGACCCGTGAGGACTAGGCCGGGCGGCGGGCCTCGTCGACCAGGAGGACCGGGATACCGTCGCGGACGGGGTAGGCCAGGCCGCAGTTCTGGGCGGTGCAGAGCAGTTCGGTGTCCTGCTCCTCGAGGGGGCGTGGCAGGCCGGGCAGGCGAGGATGTCCAGGAGGCCGGCTTCGAGGGGCATGCGCTTTCCCTTCGCGGTGGGTTCGTGCTCGGGCTTGTGCGGTTGTGCCTGGTCAGGGTACCGCCGGTGGTCAGCCCCTGATGATCCCCAGCACCTCGTCCCGCACGCTTGCCATGGTCTCCGGGTCCCTGGCCTCCGCGTTCAGGCGCAGCAGCGGCTCCGTGTTGGACGGGCGGACGTTGAACCACCAGTCGGCGGCGGAGACCGTGAGGCCGTCGAGCTCGTCGAGGGTGATGCCCTCGCGGCCCTCGTAGGCGGAGCGGATCGCGGTGAGGCTGGCTTCCTGGTCGGCGACCGTGGAGTTGATCTCGCCGGAGCCGGCGTAGCGGTCGTACTGGGCGACGAGGGCTGAGAGGGGGCCCGACTGGCCGCCGAGGGTCGCCAGGACGTGCAGGGCGGCCAGCATGCCCGTGTCGGCGTTCCAGAAGTCGCGGAAGTAGTAGTGGGCGGAGTGTTCGCCGCCGAAGATCGCGCCGGTGCGGGCCATCTCGGCCTTGATGAAGGAGTGGCCCACGCGGGTGCGGACCGGTGTGCCGCCGTTCTCCTCGACGACCTCGGGGACCGACCAGGACGTGATCAGGTTGTGGATGACCGTGCCCTTGCCGCCGTGCCGGGCCAGTTCGCGGGAGGCGACCAGGGCGGTGATCGCCGACGGGGAGACCGGCTCGCCCTGCTCGTCGACGACGAAGCAGCGGTCGGCGTCGCCGTCGAAGGCGAGGCCCAGGTCGGCGCCCTCCTCGCGGACCCGCTTCTGGAGGTCGACCAGGTTGGCGGGGTCGAGGGGGTTGGCCTCGTGGTTGGGGAAGGTGCCGTCGAGTTCGAAGTACATGGGGACCAGGGTCAGGGGCAGGCCGGCGAAGACCTCGGGGACCGTGTGCCCGCCCATGCCGTTGCCCGCGTCGACGACGACCTTCAGGGGGCGGATGGAGGTCAGGTCGACCAGGGAGCGCAGGTGAGCGGCGTAGTCCGACAACGTGTCTCGGCTGCTGATCGTGCCCGCCCTCGCTGCCGGTTCCGGGGCGCCCAACCCGCTCCAGCGCTCGACCAGTTCGCGGATCTCGGCGAGGCCGGTGTCCTGGCCGACCGGGGCGGCGCCGGTGCGGCACATCTTGATGCCGTTGTACTGCGCCGGGTTGTGGGAGGCGGTGAACATGGCTCCCGGCAGGTTCAGCGCGCCCGAGGCGTAGTACAGCTGGTCCGTCGAGCACAGGCCGATCTCCGTGACGTCGGCGCCCAGCGCGGCGGCGCCGCGTGCGAAGGCACGGGACAGGCCGGGTGAGGAGGGCCGCATGTCGTGCCCGGTGGCGATGGCGCTCGCGCCGGTGACCCGCACGAAGGCCGCTCCGAAGAGCTCGGCCAGGGACTCGTCCCACTGGTCGGGGACGACCCCGCGTACGTCGTACGCCTTCACGACCTGCGACAGATCAGCAGCCACGGCCAACCTTCCTGAAAAAGTACTGTCGGTCGGCCCAAACTACCCTCGCCCACCGACAACGCGCTGTGCGGATGCCAAGAGGACTCCGAGACGTCATCTCAGGTCAGGGCAGCATCCAGTCCAGGACGGGCGTGCTCTGCCCGACGACGATCAGGCACATCACCAGCAGCAGGCCCAGGCTCCACGGCAGCACCTTGCGCAGCAAGTCGCCCTCGCGGCCCGCGAGTCCGACGGCGGCGCAGGCGATGGTGAGGTTCTGCGGTGAGATCATCTTGCCGAGGACGCCGCCGGAGCTGTTGGCGGCGGCCAGGAGGCCGGGCGAGAGTCCGGACTCGCGGGCGGCGGTGACCTGGAGGGCGCCGAAGAGGGCGTTCGCGGAGGTGTCCGAGCCGGTCACTGCTACGCCGAACCAGCCGAGGACCGGCGACAGGAAGGCGAGCCCGGCTCCCGCCGCCGCGACGAAGTGGCCGATCGTCGCCGCCTGGCCGGAGAGGTTCATGACGTAGGCGAGGGCCAGTACGGACGTCACGGTCAGGATCGCGAAGCGCAGCTCGTGTACGGTCGCGAGCCATTCCCTGACCGCCACGCGCGCGTGCACCCCGATGACGGCGGCCGTGCAGATCCCGGCGAGGAGCACCAGCGTGCCGCCGGTCGACACGACCGGCCAGGTGAAGAGGTTGCCGCTCACAGGATCGCCGTCCGGCCCGGCCACGTTCAGGAAGGGCCAGTCGAACGTCCGGGTCGCCCCGGCCAGCCAGTCCTTGACGACGGGGATCTGCGCGGCCGAGAAGATCAGGACGATCAGTGCGTAGGGGGCGTACGCCCGCAGGATCTCGCGGGGCGGGTCCTCCTCGTCGAGTTCCTCGCTGCGGGCGCCGGTCAGCACGGAGGCGCGCACGGACTCGGCGGCGGGCACGCGCGCGTGCGGTACGGCGACCAGGGCGCCCGCGCCCGCCAGGGCGGCGCCGATGTCGGCGAGCTGGGCGGAGACGTAGTTGGAGGCGGCGAACTGGGCGACGGCGAAGGCGACTCCGCACGCGAGGGCGGGCACCCAGGTCTCGCGCAGGCCCCGCCGGCCGTCCACCAGCCAGACCAGCACGAGGGGCACCACGAGGGCCAGCAGGGGCGTCTGACGGCCCACCACGGACGCCACCGAGTCCAGCGGGAGCCCGGTGACCTGGGCGAGCGTCACGACCGGTGTGCCCATCGCGCCGAAGGCCACGGGCGCGGTGTTGGCGACCAGGGCGACGACCGCGGCACGCACCGGTTCGAAGCCGAGGGCGACCAGCATGACCGCGCTGATCGCGACGGGCGCCCCGAAGCCGGCGAGTGCCTCCAGCAGCGCCCCGAAGCAGAAGGCGATGACGAGTGCCTGGATGCGCGGGTCGTCGGAGAGCCGCCCGAAGGACCGGCGCAGGATGTCGAAGTGCCGGGTGCGGACGGTCATCCGGTACGCCCACAGGGCGTTGACGACGATCCACAGGATGGGGAAGAGGCCGAAGACGGCCCCCTGGGCGGCGCCGGCGAGCGTCTGGTCCAGGGGCATGCCGTACGTGAGCCAGGCAACGAGAACGGCGGCGAGGAGGCCGGTCAGACCCGCCAGGTGAGCCTTCATGCGGACGCCGCCGAGCAGGACCAGGACGATCACGAGGGGTAAGGCCGCCACGAGGGCGGACAGGCCGAGTGAGCCGGCGACGGGTTCCAGTTCCTGGACGTACACGGGCGACTCCCCGGTTTCCGTCATGCGAAAGCGATTTCTCGCGGCCTCAAAACGGAATGGTCATGTCCGCGCCAAGCTCACGTCAATGGGCGTGCGTGCGGAGGAACCGAGAACGCGGTCAGTTGTCGGGCGACCGGAGGACCCTCAGGTGCCCTCGCCGCGCGACCTCCATCGGGTCGGCCGCGCGCCCGCCTCCCCCGGCCGCCCGCTCCTGGGGACGGGCCGCCTCGCGCACGGCGTTCGCGAGCGCTTCCAGGTCGTCGCCGCTGGGGCGCGCCGGGGCCGAGCCGTCGAGGAGCCGGACGACCTCCCAGCCGCGCGGGGCGGTGAGGCGCTCGGAGTGCTCGGCGCACAGGTCGTAGCAGTGGGGTTCGGCGTAGGTGGCGAGCGGGCCGAGGACCGCGGTCGAGTCGGCGTAGACGTACGTCAGCGTCGCGACGGCGGGACGGCCGCAGGCGGTGCGCGAACAGCGACGTACAGGGCTCACGTCGATGGACGGTACCGCACTCTTGAGCGGGCCGCGACGACTCTCCACCAGGTCACTCCACCGTGTCGCGTTGTGAAACGCCCCACACACCCCATCCGGCGTACCCGGCTGACCTGCCCGAACAGACTTGTCCGGCGTGCCGAACGGGCAGGCAAGCGGTCAAGAGTCGTTACAAAACCCTCAATTGCCGTGAGGTCGCCAGTCTCGTAGGGATACGGATTCGAGCCCAACCTTGGCTTGAATGGTCATGTAACGACATGCCGGGTGGGTCGGCCGGAAGCCGTCCGTGCCGCCGTGCGGTGCCGGGCACACGGGCCTGGCGGGGACTACCCTTCACCAGTGATGGACAAGCCCGTGACGCCCGCTGCCGCCGCCCGCGGGCCCCGCCGTCGTGATCGCCACGGCCGGGGCATGCGCGGCCCGATCGCACCGCCGCAGGTGCCGCTCGCCGCGAGCCGCGCGGACGCGTTCGCGGATCTGGTGCAGGACTCCGTGGAGCGCCTGGAGCGGCGGTGGCCACAGCTCGCGGACATCGATTTCCTGGTCCTGGAGGTGCCACGGCTCGACGGGCCCGGCCAGGCGTGGAACGACGAGGCGGTGCCGCTCGGCGGCACGATCAGCGCCCGCGAGGGGCGCCCCGCGCGCGTGGTGATCTACCGGCGGCCGGTCGAGATCCGCACCAAGGGCCGCGACGAGCGGGCGGCGCTCGTGCACGAGGTCGTCGTGGAGCAGGTCGCCGAGCTGCTCGGGCTGACGCCGGAGACGGTGGATCCGCGGTACGGGGAGGACCAGGGCTGAGACCGGCCGAAACCGGTCGCCCGGCCTACTTCTGGAGCACCGACAGGTCCTCGTCCGCCTCCGGTACCGCGACGGTCCCCGGTCGTCCGGCAGGGTCTGCACGGTGAAGCCGGGGACGCCGCCCTCGGTCGAGGCCAGGGTGCGGGCGCCGTAGACCGGGCCACCGGACTTCGGCTCGACCGTCAGCGCGTAGGTGCCCTTCAGGCCGCTGGGGACCGGGGGCTCGATGTCCTGGGTCGTGCCGGCCTTGATCGTGTACGTCTTGGACACCGGCGTGCCGCCCTCGCTGCCCGCCGAGGCGGTGACCTCGACCGTGGCGGTGCTCGTCGGGGCGGTCAGGGACAGGGTGCTGCCCTTGGCGCTGTTGTCCGCGGACGTCGCGCGCGTGCCCACGGGGCGGGTGGCCGGGATGAACGCCGTCTCCTGCCGCTCTCCCTTGCCGCGGACGACCCGCAGGGCCGCCACGACCGGCACGGACCGGTCCGTCGGGGTCAGGACCAGGGAGCCGGCCTCGCCGCGGGTCACGTCGCCCAGGTCGACGGCGGTCGTCATACCGCCCTTGACGTGCACCGTCTCGTGCCCGGCCGGGGTGATGGGCCCGGAGGGGGAGGCGAGGCGCACCTTCAGGTCGGCGTCGGCGTCGCCGGGGGTGAAGGCGACCAGGTGTACGGAGGTGGCGTCCTTGGGGATGCCCGGCAGGACCAGGCTGCCCGACGGGTCCGTGGACGCGGCCAGCCAGTCGCCGCCGAGCTTGTCGTCCAGGGCCTGTACGGCGGCGCCCACGCGGCCGCTGCGGACGTTGACGTGCACGGTGACGTCGGTCTGCTGCTCGTCGGTGAGGGTGGACAGCAGGACCGGCTCGCTGGAGTGCGGCTGGACGGTGATGCCCTCCCCCACCGTGGACTGCAGGGCGCCGTCCTTGCCGTAGAGCTCGATGTCGACCACCGCGGCCGAGTCGTCGGGGTTCGTCAGGTGGACGTAGTCGGTGCGGTCGGCCGCCGTGCCGGCGCCCGGGAACCAGAAATCGGTGTCCGGGGCCGTGCAGTTGACGCCCTGCAGGCCGCGGCCGGTCCCCGCGGCGACCTCCGTCGTCTCCTGGACGGTCCAGCCGGGCGCGAACCTGCCGTCCGCGGTGCCGACGAGCGCGGGCGTGTCGGAGCCCGAGCTGTCCCCGGTGACCGGCTTGCCGGGCTCCTTGGGGGTCAGCACGGGCTTCTCGGTCTTCTCCTTGCCGGACTTCCTGTCGCCGTTCCCGCCCTGGTCGCCGCCCGCGCCCGAGTCGTCCGCCGACTCCACTGCGGCGGCCTGGAGTTCTGCCTTGCCGCCGCTTTCCGTGCCCTTCGTGACGGGCGTGAAGGAGGTGTAGGACGTCTCGGCGAGGTCGGACGTGCTGGGCGAGGGGCACAGCAGGCTCGTGCGCTCCACGGGCAGTTGGGCGGCCGCCTCGGCGGTGACGCCCGCGCCCGGGGCGTCCGGGGCGGACAGGGCCGCGAATCCGGTGACGGCGGCGAGCGCGGTCGCGCCGGCAATCAGGGACAGGGTCGTGCGGTTCACTGCTGGCTCCCGTCGGGACGCTCACTGCCCGTGCCGTGGGGGTGGTGCTGCTGCTGGGCCGGGTCGTACGGCGTGCCGTAACCCTGGGAGTAGGCCTGGTCGTAGTTCGCCTGGTCGTAGTTCGCCTGGTCGTACGACGGCTGCTGGGACTGGCCGCCGTAGGCGTACGGGTCGTACTGGCCGCTCTGGTACGGGTCCGCCTGGTACTGCCCCCCGTACGCGTCCGCCGGGTACTGGGCGCCGTGGTACTGCTGGTCGCCGTAACCCGCGTACTCGCCGCCGGCCGGATAGCCGGACGAGGCCCACTGGTCGTAGGACTGCTGCTGCGGGACTCCCGCCGGAGGCTGTTCCGGCTGTGGTGGCGCGACCGGGAACTCTTCGGGCCGGGCGGTCCCTTCGGCCTCCGCCTGGGCGCGCAGGCGGCGGGCGCGGCGGCCCTCGCCGGCCTCCGCCTGGGCGGGGACGGCCGGCTCTTCGGGCAGGTCGTCGTCGATGTCGCGGCGCCGGCCGGGCAGCGCGAGCACCACCAGTACGACGGCCAGCAGGCCCTGCGCCCACAGCCACAGGGTGTGGGTGAGCGGGTCGTCGTAGGTGATGTCCAGCCTGCCGCCGGTGGCGGGGAGTTCGAAGCCCTGGGCCCAGCCGTCGACCGTGGTGCGGGTCAGCGGCTTGCCGTCGAGCGTGGCCGTCCAGCCGTCCGCGGCGGAGTCGGCCAGGCGCAGCACGCGTCCCTCCGCGCCGGTCGGGATCGTGGTGTGGATGTCGACGGGCCCTGCGGCGACCGGCTGCGGGGTGCCCGAGCCGGAGGCGGGGACGATGGTGGCGCGCGCGACCTCCTGGTCGATCCGCCACAGCGCGCCGCCGGACTGCTGGCTGAGGCGGGTCAGGCCGGGCGTGGCGTCCAGGACGCGGGTGACCTCACGGGGCGCGCCCTGGTGGACGAGGACGTAGCGCACGGCGAAGCCGCCGAGCTGGTCGGCCTGGTCGGCGCCGGAGCCGGCGACGAGGTTGGCGACGACCTTGTCGAGTCTGCCGTTCTCGCCGTCGGCCGCGGCGATCTCGCCGTCGCCGAGGCGGGCGCCGGAGCCGCGGACCAGCATGTAGCCGACGTGGGAGCCTGAGTCGCTGTCGAGGACGAGGGTGCGGGCCTGGTCGCGGGTGCCGCTCTCCTCGGCGACGAACGCGGGGACCTGGGTCGGGTCGCGCCGCTCCAGGGGCCCGTCGGCGCCGCGGATCATCCAGCCGGCGGCGACGAGCAGCGGGCCCGCGGCCGAGGCGAAGGCGATCAGCGCGGCGACCGGCTGGCGCCAGCCGAAGCTCTGCTCGGCCACGCGCGAGCGTGCTCCGTCGGCGCCGAGGACGGCTGCCGCCAGGAGGGCGATGCCGTAGACGAGGGTCGCGGGTCCGGCCCAGGCGGAGCTGTTGGCCAGGACCGCGAAGACGAAGCCGGTCAGGGCGACCGCCCAGGCCGTCCGGATGCCCGACTGGCGTTCCGAGCGCAGCAGGGCGGCGAGCGCGGCCAGGACGATGCCGATCAGCATGAGGCCGCTGACGGTGCCGGGGCCGCCCGGGCTGGCGCCGAGCAGGTCGAGGGCGGAGGCGGCCGAGGGGCCGTACGCCAGACCGGCTTCCTGGAAGAAGCCGAACGGGAGCAGCGAGAACGACCAGGGCGCGAGGACCAGCAGGGGGGTGCCGAGCTGGACGAGGAACCGCAGTCCGTACGCCGTGATCTCCGACCGGCGCAGGACCAGCAGCCCGGCGCCGAGGAGCAGCGCGATGGGCCACACGATCGGGGTGAACGCGGTGGTGATGGTCAGCAGCAGGGCGTAGGCCCAGGTGGCGCGCCAACTGCCACGCGTGCCCGCGGGGTTCGCGAGGCCGCCGGCCGCGATGCCCGCGCGGGCGATGAGCGGCAGCAGCACGGCCAGGACGGCGGTGCCGATCCGGCCGCCGGCGAGGGCGCCGGTGGCGGCAGGCAGGAAGGCGTAGGCGACGGCCGCCCAGGCGCGCAGCAGCCGGGACTCGACCAGCGGACGGGAGGCGAAGTACGCGGTGAGCCCGGCCAGCGGCACCGAGCAGACGAGCAGGACTGTCACGGCGAGGCCGGTCGAGCCGAACAGCAGGGACGCCAGCATCGCCACGAGCGCGACGTACGGCGGCGCCGAGGAGGTGCCGCCTGCGGCGACCGGGTGCCAGGCGTCCAGGTAGCGCGCCCACAGGTCGGCGGAGTCGGTCGGGGCGGGCAGCAGGGCACCGCCCGCGAGCGCGCCGCCGCCGAGGAGTTCGCGGCAGGCGACCAGGGAGACGAGCAGCAGCACCAGGAAGAGCACCGGGCCGGGCTTGCGCGCGATGCGCTTGAGCCGGGCGAACTGCTCGATCTCCAGGAAGTCCGCGTCGTCGCCGCCGGGGCCCGACTCGACGGCCCCGCCGTGCCGTCCGGCGCCGGCGGCGACCTCCGGGTCGGAACGGCCGACGAGGTTGCTCGCGACCTGCTCGACGGTGGCGCGGACGGTCGCGCCGGGCGGCGGGAACAGCGCCCGCAGCTCGCCCTTGTCGATCTGGGGTGCGCCTCTGCCGCGCCGCCCGGCGAGGATCCGCTCCGGCCTGAGCAGTGTGCCCATCAGGCCGCGGATCTCGTCGACGGCCTGGCCGGGGACCTTGCCGACGAGGTAGGCGAGGGTCCGCAGCAGGGTGCCGAGCACGATCCGCAGCAGCACCCAGGGCAGCACGGCCGTACGCGTGTTGACGAGGAGGGTGTAGACGGCACCGGCCTTGTCGACCTTGTGCGGGGAGGCCGCGGTGCGGCCCACGCAGTCGACGGTGCGGCGCTCACGGGAGGACGCCTCGGCGTGCCGGACGACCGCCTCCGGGGCGACCAGGACGCGGTACCCCGCCGCGTGCGCGCGCCAGCAGAGGTCGACGTCGTCGCGCATGAGGGGCAGGTGCCGGTCGAAACCGCCGAGTTGTTCGAAGACGTCGCGGCGGATCAGCATGCCGGCGGTGGACACGGACAGCACCGTACGGACGTGGTCGTGCTGGCCCTGGTCCTGCTCGCGGCGGTCCAGGCCGGTCCAGCGGCGGCCGGAGTTGGCGATGGTGACGCCGACCTCCAGCAGCTGCCGCCGGTCGTACCAGCCGCGGAGCTTGGGGCCCACCACGGCCACGTCCTCGCGGCCCAGCTCGTACTCGGTGTCGACGACCCGCAGCAGCTGGGCCAGGGCGTCGGGATCGGGGGCACAGTCGTCGTGCAGCAGCCAGAGCCACTGGACCGGCTCGCCGTGGGGGAGCTCGGGCAGGTCGTAGGCGTCGTCGCGCCACGAGCGCGTGACCGGGTCCCAGCCGCTGGGCCGCTTCAGGTACGGCAGTTGCTCCGGGGTGAGGACCGGGGCGGTGCGGCCGCACTCCTCGACGGCCTGGCCGAAGCCGGTACGGCGGGCCAGGTGCAGTACGCGGTCGGCGCCGAGGGCGTCGGTGACCAGCCGGGCGGAGTCGTCCGCGCTGCCGGTGTCGGCGCCCATCGCGTACTGGACGGGTCGCTCCTGGCCGAGCAGCCCGGCGAGCGCGTCGGGCAGCCAGCGGGCGCCGTCGTGGGAGACGAGGACCGCGGTCACCACATGACGCGGGAACTCAGGTGAGGCAGCGGTGTCGTGGGGAGCTGCCGGGTGGCTGTGCACGGACATCGAGGTACGGGCCCCGGTTCGGTGGACTGCGGTGGACGCCTGCGACCGGTGGGGCAGCGGGGCGTCTCGGACGAGCGACCACACTATCGGCTGCGCAAGGAGGCGGCCCGCCGCCTGTGGATAACCCACGGGCGACGGGCCGTTCACAAAGAAAGGGGTGGGGTCAGACGGCCGCCTTCTTCAGCCGGCGGCGCTCCCGCTCGGAGAGGCCGCCCCAGATGCCGAAGCGCTCGTCGTTGGCGAGGGCGTACTCGAGGCACTCGGAGCGGACCTCACAGGCGAGGCAGACCTTCTTGGCCTCCCTGGTCGAGCCGCCCTTCTCGGGAAGAAGGACTCGGGTCGGTCTGGGCGCACAGTGCGCGCTCCTGCCAGCCGAGTTCCTCGTCCGCGTCGTCGACCAGCAGTTGCTGCACCGTCTCGGTCATGTGCGCCCCTCGTCTGTCTTTCGCGTCCCCGTGATCTAGCCGTTACCGATTCCGGCTGAACGACACGAGTGAAATTACAAGTGTGCTGCTCCGGGCGAGTCAAGCCGAGATCTGCTATTGAGCCCCTTATTCACTCTGCGGAACCAAGCCCATGCGGAAAGTGTTCAAATCACCATAAAACCTGACACACAGACGGAGCCCGCGAGGACCTCCGCGTTCCGCCGGGCCTCTCGCAGACCTGTACGGAGAAGGACGCCCAGAGGTTCGATCTCGTTCCGACACGCACGTCGAAGCGAACCGGATCACAGTCGGATCACGAGTACGCAACGGCGTTTCGCGCGCCCGGATGGACGCCATGTGTCCCGGACGGGCCGTGAGCAAACCTTTCATCTGCGCGATGGACCGGAAGAGGTGAACCGCGTCCCACATGCCGGGTGCCGAGTTGACAGTGGGGGTGTGAACCGGTGTCCTAGTGGGCATGCTCGCGAACTCGGCACTCACCTCGACCCGCACCGCCGGGTCCCACGGTGCTGCCCGCGCTCGCTGTAGCTGTTGCTGTTCCAGCTGTTGAGCCACACCTGCTCCAGCTGAAGGCCGAGCCACCCGTCCCTCGGCTCTCGTTCCCTCTGACCTCCTTTCACTGAGGAACCAACGCACCCCATGAACAGCGACAGCGACCTCCAGATCGCCGGCGACATCCTCGAAGTCCCGCACCTGCTCCAGGCCCCGCGCGAGCACCCGGCCACCGTCGCCGAGTTCGTCGGCCTCGCGCGCTCCATCGCCGCCGACCGTTCCCAGTGGGAGCACCTCGTCCGCTACGACGCGGCCAGCCGCTGGTACCACCGGCTGCGCACCGGCCCGGGCTACGAGGTGTGGCTGCTGTCCTGGGTGCCCGGGCAGGGCAGCGGGCTGCACGACCACGGCCGCTCCTCCGGCGTGCTGACCGTGCTGGACGGCACGCTGACCGAGCGCACGGAGCGGGGCACGCGCGCGTTGCACGCCGGCGCGCAACGCGTGTTCGCGCCGGGGTACGTGCACGAGGTCGTCAACGACGCGCTCGAGCCCGCGGTGAGCCTGCACGTCTACCACCCGGGCCTCACGGAGATGCCGATGCACACGGCCCCGCACTGCGAGGCGCGGAGCGTGCCGGGTGCCATGACCGCCTGACCGGGCGCCGTAGCCGCCGACCGGTTGTCGTAGCCGCCTGCAAGACTGGCTCCCATGCGCATTGTGGTTCTGGCAGGCGGCATCGGTGGTGCCCGGTTCCTGCGTGGTCTGAAGCGGGCTGTACCGGACGCGGACATCACGGTCATCGGCAACACCGGGGACGACATCCACCTCTTCGGGCTGAAGGTCTGCCCGGACCTCGACACGGTGATGTACACGCTCGGCGGCGGCATCAACGAGGAGCAGGGCTGGGGGCGCGCCGAGGAGACCTTCCACCTCAAGGAGGAGCTCGCGGCGTACGGCGTCGGGCCCGAGTGGTTCGGCCTCGGCGACCGGGACTTCGCCACGCACATCGTGCGGACGCAGATGATCGGCGCCGGATACCCGCTGAGCGCGGTGACGGAGGCGCTGTGCGACCGGTGGAAGCCGGGCGTGCGGCTGATCCCGATGTCCGACGACCGCGTCGAGACTCATGTGGCCGTCGAGGTCGACGGTGAACGCAAGGCGATCCACTTCCAGGAGTACTGGGTGCGGCTGCGCGCCTCGGTGCCCGCGGAGGCGATCGTGCCGGTGGGCGCCGACCAGGCGAAGCCCGCGCCGGGCGTCCTGGAGGCGATCGCCGAGGCGGACGTGATCCTCTTCCCGCCGTCCAACCCGGTCGTGTCGATCGGCACGATCCTGGCCGTGCCGGGCATCCGCGAGGCGATCGCCGACGCCGGGGTGCCGGTGATCGGCCTGTCCCCCATCGTCGGCGACGCGCCCGTGCGGGGCATGGCCGACAAGGTGCTGGCCGCCGTGGGGGTCGAGTCGACCGCGCCGGCGGTGGCCGAGCACTACGGCTCGGGCCTGCTGGACGGCTGGCTCGTCGACACGGTGGACGCGGGCGCGGTGGAGCGCGTGGAGGCGGCCGGGATCCGCTGCCGGGCCGTGCCGCTGATGATGACCGACGCCGACGCGACCGCGCGCATGGCCCAGGAGGCACTGGCCCTCGCGGAGGAGGTGCGCGGGGCATGAGCGGCGAGAAGCAGGGTGACGGCGGCTACCGGGTGTGGGCCCTGGGCGGGATACCGGAGGTCACGGCCGGGGACGACCTGGCCAAGCTGATCGCGGCCGCCGAGCCCGCTCTGGCCGACGGTGACGTGCTGCTCGTCACGTCGAAGATCGTGTCCAAGGCGGAGGGGCGGGTCGTCCGGGCGACCGACCGGGAGGCCGCCATCGACGCGGAGACGGTACGGGTGGTCGCCCGGCGCGGCAGCCTCCGCATCGTCGAGAACCGGCAGGGCCTCATCATGGCCGCGGCCGGGGTCGACGCCTCCAACACCCCCTCCGGGACCGTGCTGTTGCTGCCCGAGGACCCGGACGCCTCCGCCCGCGCGATCCGCGACGGACTGCGGGACGTGCTCGGCGTCGACGTCGGTGTCGTCGTCACCGACACCTTCGGGCGGCCCTGGCGCGCGGGGCTCACGGACGTCGCGATCGGCGCCGCCGGAGTGCGCGTACTCGACGATCTGCGCGGGGGCACGGACGCCCACGGCAATCCGCTCAGCGCCACCGTCGTCGCCACGGCCGACGAACTCGCCGCCGCCGGTGACCTGGTCAAGGGCAAGGCCGCCGGACTGCCCGTCGCCGTGGTGCGGGGACTGCCGCACGTGGTCGTGGACGGCGACGACGGCGAGGGCGCACGGGCCATGGTGCGCGGGGCGCGCGACGACATGTTCCGGCTCGGCACATCGGAGGCGGTACGGCTGGCGGTGACCCAGCGGCGTACGGTCCGCGCCTTCACGGACGAACCCGTCGACCCCGGAGCGGTACGACGGGCGGTGGCCGCGGCGGTGACCGCGCCGGCACCGCACCACACCACGCCGTGGCGCTTCGTGCTGCTGGAGTCCGAGGACTCTCGGACGCGGCTGCTCGACGCCATGCGGGACGCGTGGATCGCGGATCTGCGGCGGGACGGCAAGACGGAGGAGTCCATCGCCAAGCGCGTACGGCGCGGGGACGTCCTGCGGAACGCGCCCTACCTCGTCGTCCCCTGCCTGGTCATGGACGGCTCGCACACGTACGGGGACGCGCGCGGGACGGCGCCGAGCGGGAGATGTTCGTCGTCGCCACCGGCGCCGGTGTGCAGAACCTGCTGGTCGCGCTGGCCGGGGAGCGGCTGGGTTCGGCGTGGGTGTCGTCGACGATGTTCTGCCGGGACGTGGTGCGCGAGGTGCTGGGGCTGCCGGCGGACTGGGACCCGATGGGTGCGGTGGCGGTCGGGCATCCCGCCGAGGAACCGCGGCCGCGGCCGGAGCGGGATGCGGGGCGTTCATCGAGGTGCGGTGACAGGTGCGGTGACAGGCGCAGTGGCAGGCGCGGGCAGGGCCTACGCTCGTAGGGCTACCCCGCTCGGATACAGGGACGTTTTCGCACTCCAGGGACTCTTCGCACTCCAGGGACTTCATTCATGGCAGGTCGGTTCGCTCCTCGCCCCACTCGTACAACCGTGCGCGGTGGGCATGTCGCCGTGGCCGGGGTGTGCCGCGGCAGGCGGTGGGGCCGGGGCGGGTGCGGGACCATGTGCCGGACGGGCCGCTGGACCTCGGGCTGGTGCTGGGTCCGCTGCGGCGCGGGCCGGGGATCCCACGTTCCGTGCGATGCCGGACGGGTCCGTGTGGCGGGCCTGCCGTACGCCTGCGGGGCCGGGGACGCTACGGGTCTGCGCGTACGGCGGCGGGGTGCGCGGGAGGCCTGGGGGCCCGGGGCGGAGTGGCTGCTGGAGCAGCTGCCGGAGATGCTCGGGGCCGCCGACGATCCGTCCGCTTTCGTGCCGCGGCACCGGCTGGTGGCGCTGACCCGGCATCGGCGGCCGGGGCTCAGGCTGACGCGGAGCGGGCTGGTGATGGAGTCGCTGATTCCGTCGATCCTGGAGCAGAAGGTCACGACCGACGAGGCGTATCGGGCGTGGCGGTTGCTGGTGCGGAAGTTCGGGGAGCCGGCGCCGGGGCCCGCGCCCGGGCGGATGTGTGTGATGCCGGCGCCTCGGACCTGGGCGTTGATTCCGTCGTGGGAGTGGCATCGGGCCGGGGTCGACAACAAGCGGGCGTCGACGATTCTGCGTGCGGTGCGGGTGGCCGGGCGGTTGGAGGAGGCGGTCCGGATGGAGCCGGGGGCCGCTCGGGCGCGGCTGGAGGTCGTGCCGGGGGTCGGGCCGTGGACGTCGGCGGAGACGGTGCAGCGGAGTCATGGGGCGGCGGACGAGGTGACGGTGGGTGATCTGCATCTGCCGCGGATCGTGGGGTGGGCGCTCGCCGGGGACCGGGATGCGGATGACTCCGTGATGCTGGAGTTGCTGGAGCCGTATGCGGGGCAGCGGCATCGGGCGGCTCGGTTGATCCTGCTGAGTGGGAGGGTGCCGGCCAGGAGGGCGCCGAAGATGCCTCGGTGGGATGTCGGGGGTTGTGAGGGGCACTCGGCTTCTCCCCCAAGTTCCCGGCTTCCCTCGAACAGGGGCCCCCATGAGCAGGGGGACCCCCATCGCCCCAGCGGCACGAATGCCCGCAGCTGAGCAGCCGGCAGTTATTGGTCCGACGAGAAGCGGACTGCTCCTGCTGGGATTTGGGCGTCGCACCAGATGCGGGTGCCCTTCAGGAGTTCGTTGTCGGGGCCGACGTTAGCGCCGTCGCCTATGACCGTGCCCGTGAGGACCGAGCGTTCGCCGACGCGGGCTCGGGTGCCTATCAGGGAGTCGGTGATGACCGCGCCGGGTTCGATCACCGCGCCGGCGAGGATCGTGCTGCCGAACACGCGGGCCCCCTCGGCGACGAAGGCGCCTTCCCCCACCACCGTGCCGCCCGAGAGCTTCGCGTCGGCCGCGACCGTCGCCGTCGGGAGGACCAGGCGGTCGCCGCAGCGGCCGGGGACCGCGGGGGACGGGGCCCTGCCCAGGACCAGGTCGGCCGAGCCCCGGACGAAGGCCGCCGGCGTGCCCAGGTCCAGCCAGTACGTCGAGTCGACCATGCCCTGGAGATGGGCCCCGGCGGACAGGAGGTCCGGGAACGTCTCCCGTTCCACCGACACCGGCCTGCCCAGCGGGATCGTGTCGATGACCGAGCGGCGGAAGACGTACGCCCCCGCGTTGATCTGGTCGGTGACGATCTCCTCCGGCGTCTGCGGCTTCTCCAGGAACGCCAGGACCCTGCCCGTGTCGTCCGTGGGGACCAGTCCGTAGGCACGGGGGTCCGTGACCTTGGTGAGGTGGAGCGAGACGTCCGCGCCGGTCGTCGCGTGGGTGTCCACCAGGGCCCGGATGTCGAGGCCCGTCAGGATGTCCCCGTTGAAGATCAGCACCGGGTCGTCGGGGCCGGAGTGCAGTCGGGAGGCCACGTTGCGGATGGCGCCGCCCGTGCCCAGGGGCTCCTCCTCCGTCACGTACTCGAGGTGCAGCCCCAGCGCGGCCCCGTCTCCGAAGTACGGCTCGAAGACCTCGGCCAGGTAGGACGTGGCCAGGACGATGTGCTCGACACCCGCCGCTCTCGCTCTCGCCAACTGGTGCGTGAGGAAGGGCACCCCGGCCGCCGGCACCATGGGCTTGGGCGTGTGCACCGTGAGCGGGCGCAGTCGGGTGCCCTTGCCGCCGACCAGGAGGATCGCTTCTGTCACGTGTCGTCTCTGCTTCCTGCCGGGACCGGCCGAACTGTCTTTCGGCCGGTCAGTGTATGCAGACCGTTCCGTGGCGCCTTCGCTGGCCGTGCGGCATTCCATCCCGCTGCCCCCCGACGGCGGTGAACGTGTGTCTCAGCGGCCCTGGTAGCGGGCCGCCGTGGAGCGGGCCGAGCCGAGCTTGCCGTAGAGCTTGCGCCCCGGGCACGCCGTCTTGAAGCCGTCCCGGTGACCCGAGATCACGTTCAGTCGAACCTTCTTGCCTTTTCGGTAGAGATTGCCACCCCCGGACTTCAGGTATGTCTTTCCTCGCGGATTCGCCCGGTACAGGCCCAGCTTCCACGCCGTGAGCCGGGCGATGGCCTTGACGGCGGCGGACGACGGCTTGGCGGCACCGTACGAACCGAGGACGGCGATCCCCATGCTGTTGCTGTTGAAACCACGGGTGTGCGCGCCGAGGACGGGCTTCGCCACGCCCCCGCGCGGCCCTCGTAGATCTTTCCGCACTTGTCGATGAGGAAGTTGTAGCCGACGTCCCGCCAGCCCATGCTCCTGACGTGGTAGCGGTAGATACTGCGGATGAGTGACGGCGACTGCGAGCAGCGGTAGCCGTTGCCGCTGGCGGTGTGGTGCACGAAGGCCGCCTTCACCTTCTTCGTGTAGACGAATTTCCGCTCCCGCAGCCCCTCGTTCGCGCCCCAGCCGCGGCGCGTGACGATACGCGGCCGCGGGCCGATGTACGGCTTGGCCAGCTGCTGTTCCGTCAGCGTGCCGGCGTTGAGGGCGAAGAACTCCTGCTCGGTCTCCGCGCGGCTCAGTTCCGCGATCTCGGTGGCGCCGAAGGAGGTGAGCTCGGCGTTGACGGCGGAGGCGTCGGTGGCGGCGGAGGCCTCGGCGCTCAGCTCGGCGGTACGGGGGACTTCCTCCGGGACGCCGGGGAGCGAGACGTCGCCCTCGGTGCCGGAGAGCGGGGCGTCCTCCGGAGTGCCGGAGAGCGGGGCGTCCTCCGCTCCCTCGCCGGGGTCCACGAGTTCGAGGCGGAGGCCGGTGGGGAGCGCGGAGGCGGAGGGCTGGTCGGGGGCGTCCGTGCCGTGGTGGCCGGGGTCGGCTTCCGCGTCGTCGGGTTCGGGGTGACCCGGAGTTCCACGCCGTCGGACTCGCCCACCCACAGGGGTGCCGTGGCGCCCCGCACCCGCCCCGTGGTGCTCTCGGGGGTGCCAGGGTCGGCCCCGTGGTCGGCGCTGTGCGTGTCGACGTCCTGCCAGCCCGACCAGGTGCCGGTGCCGACGGCACGGGTGCGGACCTGTACCCGGCCGTGCAGTGCGGCTTCGGGGTCGTCCCAGACGACACCGACGAGGGAGAACCGGCGTACGGCACGGCGGGGCAGGCCCTGTTCGGCGGGATGGGAGGCGCTCGGGGTGGCACGGGTGCGGGTCAGGGGCTCGAGGGGGAGGGACTGGGTGCTGCCGGGGGCGTACGGTTCGGCCGCGCGCCGGTCGGTCGTGGTGGTCGTCGGCGTCCCCGCACGGGGCGCCGGTCTCGCTGTCGTGGCGGCTTCCGCGGTCGGTACCGGTCTCTCCGTCGTTGCCAGGGCGGGGGAGTGAGCGGGAGGGCCAGAGCGGCCGCACAGGTGACACCGATGGAAGAAGCAAGGAATCCACGCATGCCCCTGATCTTGGGCATAAGCATATAAACATGTCCATTTGGGAGTTGACGCACTGTCGCCCGAGGTTCGACCGAACCGGTGACGGATCGGTGGCGCAGCTCTGGCCGGGGCGTTGGGTGCGGACCCGTGCGGCACGTACGCTTGCGCGGGTGAACGCCACCGATCGCACCCCTGCCGACCTGCTGGGTTCCGCGCTCGCCGCAGACCCGGGACGCCCGCTTGTGACCTTCTACGACGACGCCACGGGCGAACGGGTCGAACTGTCCGTGGCCACCTTCGCCAATTGGGTGGCCAAGACCGCCAACCTCCTTCAGGACGAGCTGTCCGTCGAGCCCGGGGATCGGGTGGCTCTGCTGCTGCCCGCGCACTGGCAGACGGCGGTGTGGCTGCTGGCGTGCTCGTCGGTGGGGGTCGTCGCGGATGTGTCCGGAGAGGCCCGGGCGGCCGATGTCGTGGTGAGCGGGCCGGACGGGCTGGAGGCGGCCCGGGCCTGTTCCGGGGCACGGATCGCGATGGCGCTGCGCCCCCTCGGAGGGCGGTTCCCGCAGGTCCCCGAGGGCTTCGTCGACTACGCGGTGGAGGTGCCGGGGCAGGGGGACCGGTTCGTGCCGTACGCGCCCGTGGATCCGGAGGGGCCCGCGCTGATCGTGGCGGGGCGGGAGTTCAGCGGGGCGGAGGTCGTGGAGCGGGCTCGGGCGGAGGCGACAGGGCTGGGGCTCACGGGGCCGGGGTCGCGGATCCTGTCGGGGCTTCCGTACGACACGTGGGAGGGGTTGAACGCGGGGTTGTACGGGCCGTTGGCCACGGGGGTTCTGTGGTTCTGTGTCGGCACCTGGAGCTCGCGGGGGCGGGGTGCTGGACAAGCGGGTGGAGAGTGAGCGGGTTACGGCTATTGCCCGGTAGGGCGTTTTCGGGTGCTCGGCGTCGGTGCTGAGGCCGGGGCGTCGCGCAGCCCGGCGGAACGGGGTGCCGCTGCGCCCACCCTCCCCCATCGCCCCAGCGGCACGACTGCCCGCAGCTAGGCGGGGTCAAGACCCGCGGCTGCGCCGGGCATCCTCCGTTCGGCTCATCCCCACCCCTCCCCCACCCTCCATCCACGCCACAGTCGTAGGAGAAGTACGCGCGGCGCGTTCCTACGTCAGGTGTCAGGAGGGGTCCTGTCTTGGCCGGCACCAGTGGTGGGTCCTTCCGGAGACCGGGGTCGAGCGTGGGGGCCTCGGCCACCGGCCGGGGGCTGGTGCGGCGGCGTCGGCGGCGGTGGGTGCGCTGGACGGCGTTCGGGGTCACCACCGTCGTCGTGGCGGCCGCGGGAGCCGGATGGGCGATGTACGCGAAGCTCAGCGGGAACATCACCCCGACGAGGCGGCCGCTGCCGAACTCGCGCGGTACGAGAAGGAGCGGCCCACCTCACTGGTCAAGGACGCGCGGAACATCCTGCTGATCGGGTCGGACTCGCGCGAGGGCGACGACAACGCCCGCTACGGACGCGACTTTGGCACCGAGCGGTCCGACACCACGATCCTGCTGCACCTGTCCGCGGGCCGGGGCAGTGCCACCGCCGTCTCCCTGCCCCGGGACCTGATGGTGAACCTGCCGGGCTGCCGGCGCCCGGACGGCTCCCGCAGCGCGCCGAGGTTCGCCATGTTCAACCAGGCCTTCCAGCTGGGCGGCTCGGCGTGCACCATCCGGACTGTCGAGAAGCTCACCGACATCCGCGTCGACCACCACGTCGTCGTCGACTTCCACGGCTTCAAGGAGATGGTCGACGCGGTCGACGGCGTCGAGGTGTGCCTGAAGGAGCCGATCGACGACCGGGCGGCCAAGCTGAGACTGCCCGCCGGACGCGTGACGCTCAACGGCGAGCAGGCCCTCGGCTACGTCCGCGCCCGCAAGTCGATCGGCGACGGCAGCGACACCGAACGGATGGAGCGGCAGCAACGCTTCCTCGGAGCACTCGTCAACAAGGTACGCAGCAATGACGTCCTGCTGAATCCGGTGAAGCTGTATCCCGTGCTGGACGCCGCCACCTCCTCTCTCACAACCGACCCGGATCTGGCGAGCCTTCGCGGTTTGTACGAACTCGTGCGGGGGCTGCGCGACATCCCCATGGAACAAGTGCAATTCCTGACCGTTCCTCGGCAGTCGTACGCGTACGACGCCAATCGCGACCAACTCGTGGAGCCCGAGGCGGACAGGCTGTTCGATCGGCTCCGTACGGACACTCCGGTGGTGGTCGCACGGGACATGCCGCACGGTTCCGCCCCGCTGAGGCCTGCCGATTCGCATGACGGGTCGTACGGGGATTCGTATGCGGGGCCGTTTGCGAGGCCGGCCGTCACCGTTTCTCCCCACCGACGTTCCGGGGAAACACGGCAGCCGAGGACACCTGTGAGTAAAGCGGGCACCAAGGTCGCTCCAAGGCAACGAACTCTTCACCTGAGAAATGGGCGAATTGCCCAGGTGTAGGGACGTGGAATGGGTCACCGTCGTCGCTCGGCGTTGAATTAGGCGGTTAGTGTGAGCGATCCGGTGCGCCCGGCTCTGAGGACGGTCCTGAGGTCGCGCACTGTGTACCGAGACCCGGGCGCCTTGGCGGGGGAAGGCGCCGCGTGCCCCGACGGAGGAAACAGGCAACCGTGGACGCGCAAGGCCGTGGGCGGGCGGACGACATCGATCCCGCCGACCAGTGGGTGCTCAATCCGAACACCGGCGAATACGAGCTGCGACTGCCCCCTTCCGCACCGCAGTCGGGTGTTCCCGGGCCCCGCAGGCCACCGTCCTCGGACACGGGCCCGCCGGCACGCGGCCGCACGGAGGCACGCGGCCGCACGGAGGCACGCGGCCGCACGGAGGCGCCCGGACGGCCGCGGCCCGGCCGCGCGGTACCGCCGCCGCGCAGGCGGCGCGGTGCGCCGGAGGAGCCGCTGCCCGGGCGGCGCGGGCGCCGGCCGGCCAAGAAGGCGGCGAAGGGGAAGAAGGTCCTGCTATGGACCGGCGGTGCGATGGCGTTCGTGCTGGTCGCCGGGGCGGGCTCCGCGTACTTCTACATCGAGCACCTGAACGACAACATCGCGTCCGTCTCCGACGACGGTGCGAGCACCGGTGGCTTCGAGAAGGACAAGGCCATCAACATCCTGTTGATCGGCACCGACAAGCGCACCGGCAAGGGCAACGAGAGCTACGGCGACGCGGGCAGCGTCGGGCACGCCGACACCACGATCCTGCTGCACGTCTCCAAGGACCGTTCGAACGCGACCGCGCTGAGCATCCCGCGTGACCTGATCGTCGATGTGCCGGACTGCCCGACCACGCAGGAGGACGGGTCGCAGAAGGTCATCCCCGGCACCCAGCAGGTCCGCTTCAACACCAGCCTCGGCCAGGACGGCCGTACGCCCAGCTGCACCATGCGGACCGTGACCGAGCTGACCGGGGTGAAGCCGGACAACTTCATGGTCGCCGACTTCAACGCGGTCAAGACGCTGACCAGCGCGGTCGGCGGGGTCGAGGTCTGTCTCGGGAAGGACATCGACGACCCGGACTCGCACCTCAAGCTGTCGAAAGGCACGCACACGATCGAGGGCGAGCAGGCGCTGGCGTTCGTGCGCACCCGGCACGCCGTCGGCTTCGGCGGCGACCTGAGCCGGATCGGGCTCCAACAGCAGTTCCTGAGCGCGCTGATGCGCAAGCTGAAGTCCAACGACACGCTCACCAGCCCCTCGAAGATGCTCGATCTCGCCGAGGCCGGCACGAAGGCGCTGACCGTCGACTCGCAGCTGGACAGCATCGGCAAGCTGAAGGACCTCGGTCTCGAGCTGGGCAAGCTCAACACCAAGAACCTGACGTTCACCACCACCCCGGTGATCGACAACCCGGCGGAGAAGGTCAAGACCACGGTCGTCCTCAACGAGTCGACGGCCCCGCAGGTCTTCGAAATGATCAGGAACGACGTCTCCTTCACCGCGGTCAAGCAGCAGAAGAAGAAGGAAGCGGCCGCCGTGGCCGCCCGGCTGAAGGGCACCAAGGCCCCGGCCTCCGAGGTCCGGGTGCGGATCCTCAACGGCGGTGCCGTCGCCGGCAGCGCGCAGGAGACGCTCAGCTGGCTGCAGAACGAGGAGGGCGTGACCAAGTCGGAGAACGCCGGCAACGCGCCCGCCGAGCTGGCGAAGACCACGCTCGAGTACGCCCCCGACCAGGCCGACCAGGCCCGCCGCCTCGCCGACATCATGGGCCTGCCCGGGTCCGCGATGAAGCCGGGCGAGAGCGTGGAGAACTCCCAGGGGCTGCCCGCGATGACCCTGACCCTCGGCAAGGACTTCAAGGGCGCGGGCACCTCCCAGACCGCTCCGACGAAGGCGCCGGCGGGCGTCGACAAGTCCACGGCGGACAAGGTCGAGTGCGCCGAGTGACCTGACGGGCCTGAGGTACGTCTCACAGGGCGTACGGCAGGCCTTGTCCGGTGACACGGGGGTGGGGGAAGCAGATGGCGCGGAGCGGCAGTGTGTACGGGGAGGGGACGAGACGCGGTGCCGTGCCGCGGGTGCCGGTCCAGGGCGACCCCGCCGGGCCGGGCGGCACGGACGGCCCGGGCGGCCGACGACCATCCCGCCGCGGACGCCGCGTCCTGCGCTGGTCGGCGACGACCCTCTCGGCGCTGATCCTGGGACGGCCGGCGCCGGCTACCTCTACTACGAGCACCTGAACGGCAACATCCAGAAGGGCGCGCGCAGCAGCGGCGACTCCAAGGCGAGGAAGGCCGCTCCGAACGCGGCCGGGCAGACGCCCCTGAACATCCTGCTGATCGGCTCCGACAGCCGTGACTCCGACGAGAACGTGAGGCTGGGCGGCGCCCGGAAGGACCGCGGCAACCCGCCGCTGGGCGATGTGCAGATGCTCATCCACCTGGCCGCGGACCGCAGAAGCGCCTCCGTGGTGAGCATTCCCCGCGACACCCGGGTCGACATACCCAGGTGCACCGACCCGAAGACCGGGAAGGCGTACCCGCCGGTCAACACGATCATCAACGCCTCGCTGGCCCGTGGCGGCGCGGGCTGCACGCTGGCCACCTGGCAGAACCTCACCGGGATCTACATCGACCACTGGATGACGATCGACTTCGCCGGCGTGGTGAAGATGGCGGACGCCATCGGCGGGGTCGACGTGTGCGTCAGGCAGAACGTGTGGGACCGCCCACTGCCCGGCGTGCCCGGTGGCTCGGGCCTGAAGCTGACGGCCGGACACAAGAAGGTCCAGGGCGTGCAGGCGCTCCAGTGGCTGCGCACCCGCCACGCCTGGGGCAGCGACCCGCTGCGCGCCCGGGCGCAGCACATGTACATGAACTCGATGATCCGCACGCTCAAGGCGCAGAACGTCTTCACCGACACCGGCCGGCTCACGGACCTGGCCGAGGCGGCCACCAGGTCGCTGCACGTGTCCGAGGAGATCGGCACGGTGAAGAAGCTGTACGACCTGGGGACGCAGCTGAGGACGGTGCCGACGGACCGCATCACCATGACGACGCTGCCCACGTCCCCGGACCCGGAGGACGCCAACCACCTGGTCCCGGCGGGCGCCGACGCCGACCGGGTCTGGGCCATGCTCCGCGACGACGTGCCCTTCGACGGCAAGGGCGGGAAGCCGGGCACCGAGAAACCCGCCGGGGCCGCGGACGAGGCCACGGACCAGGCCACGGGCAAGGCATCCGGGGATCCTGCCGCGGCGGACGACGCGATCGGCGTCCTGGTGCGGAACGCCACGCGCTCCAGCACCCTCGGTCCGGTCAGCGGGCGCGCGGGCGCCATCGCACAACTGCTCGTGGGCAAGGGATTCACGCAGGCCGCCGCGGACACCTCGCCCGCGGGCTCCGAGGAGCGGTCCGTGGTGCGCTACCCGAGCGCCGAACTGGCGGGCGACGCGCGGCGCGTCGCCAAGTCGCTCGGCATTCCGGCGAGTTCCGTGCAGCGGTCGACCGATGTCACCGGCGTCACGGTCGTCGTGGGCGCCGACTGGCGTACGGGCACGTCCTATCCGAAGCAGGCGACGCCGAAGGCCGGGGACCTGCCCGGAGACGCGGACGCGCTCAATGGTTCTGACACCGGGAAGTGCATGGACGTGTACGCGCCCTACCGCTGGTAGCGATTCACAGCACGGAATTTGGGCTGGATTGCCCAAATGTATGGACCTTGAATTTGTCATTCAGCGCACACCGACGTTCAACTGGGCGGATAGTGTGAGCGATCCAGTGCTTCTGTGATGACCAAGTACCCGTGCGCCTTCCGGGGGGAGAGGGCGCCGCGTGCCCCGACGGAGGAAACAAGCGACCGTGGACGCGCAACGCCGTGGGCGGGGGAACAGATCGACCCCGCAGACCAGTGGGTACTCAATCCGAACACCGGCGAATACGAACTGCGACTGACTCCATCCGCAGCGCAGTCGCCGGGCTCGGGGGCGGGCAGAGTCACGGGCGGTCGTAGTACGGCGCCCCGTACCGAGGTTCCGCCCCAGCGCAGGCGGCGCGGCGCCCCGAGGAGCCGCCGCCGGGGCGGCGCGCCGGGCGACGGCCGGTGCAGCAGAAGCCCAAGAAGGCGAAGAAGGTACTGATGTGGACCGGCGGCACGATGGCGTTCGTGCTGGTCGGGGTCGGTGCGGCCGGGTACTTCTACCTCCAGCACCTGGAGGGCAACGTCAGCACGACCGACGTCGGCAGCGCCGGAGCGAGCAACTTCAGCAAGGACGAGGCCTTCAACATCCTCATCATCGGCACGGACAAGCGCACCGGCGAGGGCAACGAGGGCTACGGCGACAAGGGCAGCTCCGGGCACGCCGACACCACGATCCTGCTGCACGTGTCCGAGGACCGCTCCAACGCGACCGCGCTCAGCATCCCCCGGGACCTGATCGTGAACATCCCCGACTGCCCGACGAAGCTGGAGGACGGCTCGGAGAAGATCGTCCCGGGGCAGCGGGGCGTCCGCTTCAACCGGAGCCTCGGCGAGAGCGGCCGGGACCCCGGCTGCGCCATGCGCACGGTGAAGGAGAACACCGGCATCCAGCCCGACCACTTCATGATGGCCGACTTCAACGCGGTGAAGACACTGACCACCGCGGTGGACGGAGTCGACGTCTGCGTGGAGAAACCGGTCAACGACAAGGAGTCCAAACTCGTCCTGCCCGCGGGCGAGTCGACGGTCGAGG
This sequence comes from Streptomyces tuirus, assembly GCA_018195615.1. Lineage (GTDB taxonomy): Bacteria > Actinomycetota > Actinomycetes > Streptomycetales > Streptomycetaceae > Streptomyces > Streptomyces tuirus_A. The sequence continues at coordinate 3,873,323 of JAGTPG010000002.1, forward strand.
GCGAGCAGGCCCTCGCGTTCGTCCGCACCCGCAAGAGCTTCGGCAACAGCGGCGACCTCGACCGGATCAAGGTGCAGCAGCAGTTCCTGGGCTCGCTCATGCGCAAGATGTCCTCCGGTGACACCCTCACCAGCCCGTCCAAGCTGCTGAAGCTGGCCGAGGCCGCCACGGAGGCGCTGACCGTGGACCGGGCCATCGGCAATGTCGGCACGCTCAAGGACATCGCGCTGGAGCTGAAGAAGGTGCCGACGAAGAACATCAGCTTCGCGACGGTGCCGGTGGTGGACAACCCGGCGGAGCGGGTGAAGGCGACGGTCGTCCTCGACGAGTCGAAGGCTCCGCAGGTGTTCGACATGATCAAGAACGATGTCTCGTTCACCGAGGTCAAGCAGCGGCAGAAGAAGGAGAAGGACGCCGAGGCCGCCCGGCTGAAAGGCACCAAGGCACCGGCCTCCGAGGTCCGGGTGCGGATCCTCAACGGCGGGGCCGTCGCCGGCAGCGCGCAGAAGACGCTCCAGTACCTCCAGGTCGAGGAGGGCGTGACCAAGTCCGAGAACGCCGGAAACGCGCCCGCCGAGCTGGCGAAGACCACGCTCGAGTACGCCCCCGACCAGGCCGGCCAGGCCCGCCGCCTCGCCGACATCATGGGGCTGTCCGGGTCGGCGCTGAAGCCCGGCGAGAGCGTGACCAACTCCCAGGGCGTGCCCGCCATGACCCTCACCCTCGGCAAGGACTACAAGGGCGCCGGCGTGAAACTCAACGCCCCGGTCGAGGCAGCGGACGTGGAGAAGTCCACCGCCGACAAGGTGAAGTGCGCGAGTTGACCCGCTGAGGGCAACTGACAGGCCCGTCGTGCGTCTAACAGGAGGCAGGGCGGGCCTGCTGCATGCGCCGGGGGGCGGGAAGGACCGGGGAAGTGACGCAGAGCGGTGTGCGGGAGAACGAAACGCGGCAGGGCGTCCGCGGTGAACCGGGCCCGGACGAGGCGGAGTCGGCGCCCCGGACGCCGGACGGCGAAGGCGGCACCCCGGACGGCGGAGAGGGCACCCCGGCCGGGGGAGGCGGGTCCCCGGAAAGCGTGAAGGCCCACGCCGCCGACGCCGCCGATGCCTCCGACGCACCGGCTCCTGGCGTCGAGAAGCCGGCGACCGCCCCCACACCGGCGAAGGACACCGGGCCCGCCGACCGCGCGAGCGCGCAACCCCCAGCGGCGGCGACGGTGACGGCCGGCGCGGTGCGGGCCGCCCCCGGCGACCGCGGCGGCTGCTGAAGTGGTCCGCCGCCGTGCTCGCTCTGCTCATACTCGGGACGGCCGGAGCCGGTTACCTCTACTACCGCCAGCTGAACGGCAACATCAAGAAGGACACCCTGAACCTCGGCGACCACAAGGTCGCCGCTCCGACGCCGAACGCCGCCGGTCAGACCCCGCTGAACATCCTGCTCATCGGCTCCGACGCGCGGGACACGAAGGAGAACCAGAAACTCGGCGGCGCCCGCGAGACGTTCGGCGCCACACCCCTCGCGGACGTCCAGATGCTGCTGCACCTGTCCGCCGACCGCACCAACATGTCGGTCATCAGCATGCCCCGCGACACCCTGGTGAAGATCCCGAAGTGCACCGACCCGGACGACGACAAGGTGTACCCGGCGACCCAGGGCCGGACGATGACCAACCAGAGCCTCGGCCACGGCGGCCCGGGCTGCACCGTGGCCACCTGGCAGGAGCTCACCGGCATCCACATCGACCACTTCATCATGGTCGACTTCGCGGGCGTGGTGTCGATGGCCGACGCCGTCGGCGGTGTCCCGGTGTGCGTCGACGCCAACATCCACTCCCGCACCTCCGACGGCAAGGGCTCGGGCCTGAAACTGGAGAAGGGCACCTCCTACATCCAGGGCGAGCAGGCCCTGCAGTGGCTGCGCACCCGCTACGGCTTCGACGACGGCAGCGACCTCGCCCGCGCCAAGGCCCAGCACATGTACATGAACGCGTTGGTCCGCCGGCTGCGCGACAACGCCACCCTGAGCAGCCCGAACAAGCTCCGCAGACTGGCCGAGGAGGCCACCCGGGCCATGACGGTCGACCCCGGCCTCGACACCGTCATGAAGCTCTACGACCTCAGCGACGAGCTGCGCAAGGTGGAGCCGGAGCGCATCACCATGACCACGATGCCCAACCGGTACGTCGGCGCCCGCGTGGAACCCACGGAGGACGCCGAGCAGTTGTTCCGGCTGGTGCGGGAGGACATCGCCCTGGACGGCAAGGACAAGGCGAAGAAGGCGACCGAGGAGAAGGCCTCCGCGGACCCGGCCGCGGCCGACGACGAGATCCCCGTCCAGGTCCGCAACGGCACGCGCACCGACACCCTGGCGGCGGCACGCGGACGCGCGAGCACGGTGACCGGCGTGCTGACGGAGCAGGGCTTCGCCCAGGCCGTCGCCGACACCACCGGCTCGTGGAGCGAGGACCGCACCGTCGTCCGCTACCCGAGCGCCGACCTGGAGGGCGACGCCCAGCGGGTCGCCGAGGCCCTGGGGATCCCGCTGAGTTCCGTGAAGCGGTCGACCGACGTCTCCGGCGTCACCCTCGTCGTGGGCGCGGACTGGCGCGAGGGCACGACCTACAAGGCGCCGAAGCGGAACGACAGGACCCCGAAGTCGGCCGACGCGCTCAACGGCGCGGACGACAAGGCCTGCATGCACGTGAACCCGGCGTTCACCTGGTGACGGGAACGGGCCCTTTCCACACCAGGGGGCCCCGCACCACGGGCCCCACACCACGGGCCCTCCCGCACGGGGAGGGCCCGGAGACGAGCGGTGTGTGTCAGCCGGTGGCCGCGTCGGCGCGGACCGCCGGGCGCCGGGACGCGATGACCTTCTTCGCCAGCGACCGCGGACTGGTCAGGAAGCCCCAGCCCCACGACATGTGCATGGTGGCCAGCGCCACGGGAATCCGCAGCCGCGCCTTCAGCGGCAGCCCCTTGCCCGCCGGCACCGAGCCGAGGACGATCGCCGCGAGATAACCGCCGGGCACCACGAAACCCCACGGCGTCAGCAGCGCGCCCACCAGGATCCCGGCCGCGATCGCGCACACGGCGGTCGGCGGGGCGAGGTAGCGCAGGTTGATCGAACCCTCGTGGTAGCGGGCGACGACGTGCCGCCAACGGCCGTAGTCCTTGTACTGCTTGGCGAGCGCCTTCACACTCGGCCGCGGCCGGTACGACACCCGCAACTCGGGCGAGAACCAGATCAGTCCGCCGGCCTCCCGGATACGGAAGTTCAGCTCCCAGTCCTGGGCGCGGATGAACTCCACGTTGTAGCCGCCCTGCTGCTCCAGCGCCTCACGCCGGAACACACCGAGGTAGACGGTCTCGGCGGGGCCTGCCTGGCCACCCGTGTGGAAGACGGCGTTGCCGACACCTATCTTCGAGGTCATCGCGGCGGCGACGGCGTGCTCCCAGTCGTTCTCGCCCTCGGCGTGCATGATGCCGCCGACGTTCTGCGCGCCGGTCTCCTCCAGGAGCCGTACGGCGGTGGCGATGTAGTTCGGGGAGAGCATGCCGTGCCCGTCGACGCGGACGACGATCGGATGGCTCGAGGCGTTGATCGCGGCGTTGAGGGCGGCCGGCGTACGACCTGTCGGGTTCGGGACGGTGTGGATACGCGCGTCTTCGGCCACGAGCTCGGCGGCGATCTCGTCCGTGCGGTCCGTGGACGGACCGAGGGCGATCACGACCTCCATCTCGCCGGCGTACTCCTGCGCGAGGATCGCTTGGACTGCTCCCCGCAGATGCCGTTCCTCGTTGAGGACGGGCATGATCACAGAAACGGCGGGGAGCCGCACGTCGGGATTGGCGTTCATAGGGGGCTCACGTTACCGCGAACGGGGGACAGCGGTGCGCGCCGCCGGGGCGGTACCGCGGGCCGCAGATCGTATCGGCCTACGGTGTCACGGATCCCACGTACGGCCGCCGTCCGGAGGTATCCCCTTGCCCACGCCGCCGCGGTCCCCTCGGACCACCGCCGCCCCGCAGCGCCGCCCACAGCCCTCCTCCGGCCACGGCCCGCGCAGGCCGGCACCTCCCGTGCGGCGCCGGAAGCCGCGCTGGGGGCTGCGGGTGGTCACCACGCTGTCCGTGGTGGTCCTGGCCTCCGCCGGTATCGGGCACGCGGTGATGACCAGCCTGGAAGCGGACATCGCCCGGGTCGACCCGTTCAAGGACATGAAGAACCGGCCGCAGGCGGGCCACGGTATGAACGTCCTGCTGGTCGGCACCGACGGCCGCGAGAAGATCAGCCAGGAGGAGCGGCGGAAGTACCGGCTCGGCGGCGCGCCCTGCCACTGCACCGACACGATGATGATCGTGCACATCTCGGAGGACCGGGAACGGGCGAGCGTGGTGAGCCTGCCGCGCGACTCGTACGCGGTGACACCGGCGCACGTCGACCGTACGACGGGCCGGCGGCACGAGGGGCATCCGGTCAAGCTGAACGCGGCGTACGCGGAGGGCGGGCCGCAGCTGACCGTGCGGACGGTCGAGAACATGACCAAGGTGAAGATCGACCACTATCTGGAAGTCGACTTCACCAGCTTCATGAAGACCGTGGACGTGGTCGGGGGCGTCCGGATCTGCACCGCCGAGCCCATGAACGACAGCTACACCGGCCTGAACCTGCCGGCCGGGCGGCACACGCTGGCGGGCGGGCAGGCACTGCAGTACGTACGCTCCCGGCACATCGACGGGGCCTCCGACCTGGGCCGGATGAAACGCCAGCAGCGTTTCATGGCGGCGCTCGTGGACCGGGTCACCTCCTCCGGGATCCTTTTCAACCCGATGAAGTTCCGGGACGTGACGCGGGCGGTGCTCGGCTCGGTCCGCGCCGACAAGGGCTTCGGCACGGACGAGATGCTGGACCTGGGCCGGGCCATGCGGAACTTCTCGCCCTCCTCGTCCGAGTTCACGACCGTCCCGATCGAGCGGATGGGACACGCCGTGGAGGGTGTCGGCTCGACGCTGAAGTGGGACCCCGTGAAGGCGGAGCGCCTCTTCCGCTCCCTGCGCGAGGACCAGCCGCTGTCCGTGCACCGGCCCCGTGGCGGGGCCCGGATCGTCCCGGTCGCCCCGCAGCAGATCCGGGTCCAGGTGGAGAACGGCACGGACACGCCCGGCCTCGGCCGCCGGGTGGACGCGGCGCTCGCGTCGACGGGCTTCAGCACCACCCGCACACCGGTGAACGCCGCCACGACGGACGTGAAGCGCACGGTCGTCGCCTACGACCCCCGCTGGGACCGCTCGGCCAAGTCCCTCGCGACGGCCCTGCCGGGCAGCGAACTGCGCCCGGTCGAGGGCCTGGGCCCGACTCTGAAGGTCATCGCGGGCACGGACTTCGAACGCGTACGCAAGGTCCGGGCCGAGGAGCCGGGGCAGGGCGAGGTGGTCCGGGGGGACGAGGTGGGGTGCGAGTAGGAGCCACATACATGCGGATTGGTTCCCTCCGCCCCATGGCGGAGTGGGCCCGGCAGGCGTAGGACGGAAGGCACGGGGGCCGACCCCCGGCCCTCGCCGTCCCCACGGGAGGAAGTCATGACCCAGCAGCCCGCCACCACCACCCCACTCAGCAAGGAGATGCAGGACTGCGTCCAGGCCTGCCTCACCTGCCACAGCGTGTGCGAGGAGACCATGAGCTCCTGCCTGCAGATGGGCGGCCCGGCCCAGATGCAGATCATGCGCGCGGTCATGGACTGCGCCGAGATGACGCGTATGTGCGCCGACATGATGATGCGCCGCTCGCCGCTGTCGGCCGAGATGTGCGCGATGTGCGCTCGCGCCTGTGACATGTGCGCCGAGGCGTGTATGTCCATGCCGGACGACGCCCAGATGATGCGCTGCGCCGAAGCGTGTCGCCGCTGTTCTCAGATGTGCCGCTCGATGTCGGCCGCCACGATGTGAGGAACCGCCTCACAGCAGTCGGGGCACCCCCGTGGGCGCCCCGACGCATGCCCATGCTCAGTTGCCCGAGACGGTGACCTTCTCGTCGTTCTTCAGCTCGTTCACCAGCGTCTTCACCTTCGCGGTGTCCCACTGGAGGTTGCCGTTCGCGGAGTTGCCCGCGATCGGCATGTTCATGGACTTGCCCTCGCCGCCGCTGACGCCCTTCATCGCCCAGAACATGTCGGCCAGGTCGAACAGGCCCATGTCCTTGTCGACCACGAGGGAGTCGAGGCCCGCGCCCATGGTCGGGTAGAGCTTGAACGGGTTGAGGACCGTGCTCGGCGTGGCGACCTGGTTGGCGAGCGCCGAGAGGAACTTCTGCTGGTTCTTCGTACGGTCCAGGTCGGAGCCGGCGAGCGCGTAGCGGGTGCGGACGAAGGCGAGGGCCTGCTCGCCGTTCAGCGTCTGCTTGCCCTTCTTGAGGTCCGCGCCGGACTTGGTGTCCTTGATGTCCTGCGGGATGTCCATCTCGACTCCGCCGACCGCGTCCACGATGTTCGCGAAGCCGCCGAAGCCGATCTCCACGTAGTGGTCGATGTGCAGGCCGGTGTTGGCCTCGACGGTACGGACCAGCAGCTCCGGGCCGTCCTCCGCGTACGCCGCGTTCAGCTTCACCTGGCGGCCCGTGCTCGGGTAGGTCTTGCCGGAGTCGGAGCCGACGAACGACGGGATCGTGACGTTCGAGTCACGCGGCAGCGAGATCAGCGTCGGGCCGTTGCTGCCGGTGTGCAGGATCATCATCGAGTCCGTGCGCTTGCCCTCGGCGGACCCGGTGTGCAGCTTCTTCTTCTCCTCGGCCGACATGCCCTCGCGGCTGTCGGAGCCGACGATCAGGTAGTTGGTGCCCTCGCCCGCCTCCGGCCGGTCGATGACCTTCGACAGGTCGACGTCGCGGTTGAGCTTGGAGTCGGCCCAGAAGTACGTGCCGACGCTCGTCACGACCAGCAGCGTCACGAGCGTGATGGCCGTCACCTTGATACGGCGGCGCCAGTTCGGCGCGGGGCGCGGCTCGTACATGCCGTCGCCGGGCCCGCCCGGGCCTCTGCCCCCTGGGGAGCCGTAGACCTGACCGGTGTTGTAGCCGCTGTCGTAGCCGCCCGGCGGCTCCGCGTAGCCGCCGTCGACGTACGACGGCTGCTGCGGCACCCCGCCGGCGTACGGCGGAGCGCCGCCGTAGGCACCCTGCCCGGGCGACGCCGCCGGACCGCGGCGGACCTGCCGCATGACACGGGCGCTCTCGGGCTGTGCGCTCGCGCTTCCGCGTCCGTACCGGCCGCCGCGGTTGTCGTCGGACCATCCCTCGGGCCAATTGTTCATGCGCCCCAGTGTGCAGGTCCCCGTAGTACGCCATACAAGAGTCGTCGGAAAATCAGAGCACGGCTGTGGCGAAGCTGACACAAAACCCCCTCATACCGCCTCGGCATAAGGTGGGGGCCATGACAGACCAGGCCCCAGCTGCGGATTCCGGCGCTTCGGATATACCAGGCAAGCCGACTTCGGCGTCCCGGACCACCCTCAGCCACATCATGACCCACAACGACACGAACCTTCTGGGGACGGTGCACGGCGGGGTCATCATGAAGCTGGTCGACGACGCGGCGGGGGCCGTGGCCGGACGGCACTCCGGCGGACCGGCCGTCACCGCGTCCATGGACGAGATGGCGTTCCTGGAGCCGGTCCGCGTCGGCGACCTGGTCCACGTCAAGGCGCAGGTCAACTGGACCGGCCGGACGTCCATGGAGGTCGGCGTCCGGGTCCTGGCCGAACGCTGGAACGAGTCCGCCCCGCCCACGCAGGTCGGCTCCGCCTACCTCGTCTTCGCGGCCGTCGACGCCGACGGCAAGCCCCGCCGCGTCCCACCGGTCCTCCCGGAGACCGAACGCGACAAGCGCCGCTACCAGGAAGCCCAGATCCGCCGTACCCACCGCCTGGCCCGCCGCCGCGCGATCATGGACCTGAGGGAGAAGCGGGCGGCGGAGGGGTACGAGGACTGACACCGACTCGTCGGCCGGAGCCAGCCTGGCAAGGAGTCGAGCTCCTGGCCTGAGCCGCGGGAAGCAACGGATCACTAGGCAGACGCCGCCGTCGCGATCCCGGACTCGCTGATCAAGGTGGTCTCTCGCCGGTTGGTTCCCAAGGCGCCGTCGATCGCAAGTCGTGCGCGGTCCGGGGCGTCAGGCATCAGATCCGCGTAGTACCGCTCGGTGAAGCTCACCGAGCCATGCCCCAGCCATGCCGAAACTTCTGAGACCGGCACGCCCTGGCTCAGCAGGGATGCGGCGTAGAAGTGCCGGAGACTGTGCGGCTTGAAGTAAGTGATGCCGGCTGCGGCGAGTGTGGGGCGCCAGATCCTCCCGTACCAGTAGTACGGGTAGAGCAGGCCTGTGCCCGTCGCGTTGCTGAACAGCAGTTCCTCCTCACCCCAAGGGAGTGGTCTCTGAGGTGACGACGCAACGCCAGAGCCACTACATCCGGTAGCGGCACCCGGCGCCCCTGCTCACCGTCCTCGCGCCACTTGACGTGGCGCAGCCGCATGCTGCCGTATCGCCCCGATCCGGTGTCCCGGTCGCAGGCGACCTGCCGGTCCACAGTGATCAGCCGCTCAGTGAAAGAGATGCGGTCACGACCGAGCCCCATAGTCTCTCCGAGCCGCAGTCCGCAGCCGGCCATTAGCCAGAGCATGCAGCGGTACCGCTCAGGCGCTGCCGCGATGACGGAGAGCACGGTCTCGGTGCTGGGAATGTGAACCTCGGCACGCTGGTCACGGTGCGTCCGTGAGCGGCTTACGGGGAGTTCCACCGGCTTACATGGATTGGTGTCGGCCAACCCGTGTTCCATCGCCCAACTGAACACTGACATGAGGATGCTGAACCGGAATCGGATAGTGGTGGGCTTGTACCCACGATGGCTGATCATCCACTGCACCCACCTCTCGATTTGTACCGAGGTGACGTCACTGATGGCAGAGACACCGAAGAATGGCTCGACGGTCCTGGTCAGCATCGTCCGGTACTGCTTGACGCTGCTGTTCTCCACTCCTCTCGTGGTTGCCCACCGCTCGAAGACTGCTGTGAGCGACTCACCGTTCGTCGTTCCGGCCCCGTTTCGCGACACGTGTGTCGTCCCCCTCCAGATGCCGCCTCGCCTTGTCAGTCAGGCGGTCCGCCGGCCTGCCAGGCGGCCCGTCGAGCAAGCCCATGGCACGTGCCCGCCGGATGCGCCCGCTGATGGTGTTCCGGCTGAGCCCCCACGCGGCCGCAAGCCGCGTGACGGGACTCCGGTAGCCCCGCTGGACCAGATGCACGTACTCACGGGCCATCAAGGCATAGTCACGCTCCGTCTCGACCCGATTGAGTACCGCCGCCGTGGTCGCCTCGTCTGCCGACCGACCGAGGCGGGTCCGCAGCTCCTTCGCCGTCCTGCGGATCTCCGCCAGAGAGATCGATCGCATGAGCTCCGCCGTGATGCCGTCCGTGGCGACCTCGGCAGGCGGGTCGTCGGGCGGATCAATACGGAGACTCGTCGGGCCGTCCCACGGAGCGCTGAGCAAGGTGACGACGGTCAGTTTCCAGCCGTGCAACCTAGCCTCGTGCACGAGCTGTTCACCCTCCAGACGCCAGCCTTCGGGCAGTGCCCCACTCGATGATGCTGCGGTCACAGGTCGAAACTAGCGCGGCCATGACGGCCGCCGTGCGCCGGGAAGTCCCCAGCCACATGAAAAAGGTAGAAGTTGAAACACGGCTGCCGCCATGTTTCGTGTACTGCCTCACCGAAAAGAGTGAAGGGTGCCCAGCTCTAGGACACCCTTCGACGGTTCAGCTCACCAGCAGTTACGGCAGATTGCGCGCCATGACAATGCGCTGGATCTGGTTGGTCCCCTCGTACAGCTGCGTGATCTTCGCATCGCGCATCATGCGCTCCACCGGATAGTCCCGGGTGTAGCCGTACCCGCCCAGCAACTGCACCGCGTCCGTGGTGACCTCCATCGCCACGTCCGAGGCGAAGCACTTGGCGGCGGCGCCCTGGTAGGTGAGGTCGGCGTCGACGCGCTGGGAGGCGGCGGCGGCCTGGTAGGTCAGGGCGCGGGCGGCCGAGATCTTCATGGCCATGTCGGCGAGCATGAACTGGATGCCCTGGAAGTCGGCGATGGGCTTGCCGAACTGCTTACGCTCCTGGACGTAGCCCTTGGCGTAGTCGAGGGCGCCCTGGGCGATGCCGAGGGCCTGGGCGGCGATGGTGATGCGGGTGTGGTCGAGGGTCTTCATCGCCGTGGCGAAGCCGGTGCCCTCCTCGCCGATCATGCGGTCGGCGGGGATGCGGACGTTGTCGAGGTAGACCTCGCGGGTCGGGGAGCCCTTGATGCCGAGCTTCTTCTCGGGGGCGCCGAAGGAGACGCCCTCGTCGGACTTCTCGACGACGAAGGCGGAGATGCCCTTGGAGCGCTTGGTGGGGTCGGTGACAGCCATCACCGTGTAGTACTCGGACTCGCCGGCGTTGGTGATCCAGCGCTTGACGCCGTTGAGGACGTAGTGGTCGCCGTCGCGGACGGCCTTGGTCTTCATGCCGGCGGCGTCGGAGCCGGCGTCCGGCTCGGAGAGGCAGTAGGAGAACATGCCGTCGCCCTTGGCGAGCGGGTCATGTACTTCTTCTTCAGGTCCTCGGAGCCGGAGAGGATCACCGGGAGCGAGCCCAGCTTGTTCACGGCCGGGATCAGGGAGGAGGAGGCGCACACGCGGGCGACCTCCTCGATGACTATGACGGTCGCCAGCGCGTCGGCGCCCGCGCCGCCGTACTCCTCGGGTACGTGCACGGCGTGCAGGTCGCCCGCGACCAGCGCCTGGAGGGCCTCGCGCGGGAAGCGGGCCTCTTCGTCCACCGCGGCGGCGTGCGGCGCGATCTTCGCCTCGGCCAGCGAGCGGACGGCGTCACGGAGCATGTCGTGCTCCTCGGACGGGCGGTACAGGTCGAAGTCAGCCGATCCGGCCAAGGTCTCTCACGCTCCAAAACGCTGCGATGGTGGCGCTAACTACCGTTAAGTAATCAAAAGTTTATGGGGTCGCCCCGGGAGTGATACGTGAGCTAGGCGACAGCGGAAAAGTTGCCCAGTGAAGCGCGCTCCCATGCCCCGGCTATGCTCGGGCGCGCACCGCATGCCGTAGACCCCTGGAGCACCCATGGCCCTGAAGATCACCGTGATCGGCACCGGTTATCTCGGCGCGACACACGCGGCGGCCATGGCCGAGCTGGGTTTCGAGGTGCTCGCGCTCGACGTCGTGCCGGAGAAGATCGAGAAGCTGGAGCGCGGCGAGGCCCCGATGTACGAGCCGGGGCTCGACGAGCTGCTGCGCCGGCACGTCGCCGGTTTCGAGGGCACCAGCGGGCGGCTGCGCTTCACCCAGGACTGGGCCGAGGTCGGCGCCTTCGGCGATGTGCACTTCGTCTGCGTGAACACCCCGCAGCGGCACGGCGAGTACGCCTGTGACATGTCGTACGTGGACTCCGCGATCGCCTCGCTCGCCCCGCACCTGCACGGTCCGGCCCTGGTCGTCGGCAAGTCGACCGTGCCCGTCGGTTCCGCCGACCGGCTTGCGTCCTACCTGGCCGCGCACGCCCCGGCCGGCGAGGACGCCGAGCTGGCCTGGAACCCGGAGTTCCTGCGCGAGGGTTTCGCCGTGGACGACACGCTGCACCCGGACCGGATCGTGGTGGGCGTGCGCAGCGAGCGGGCCGAGAAGCTGCTGCGGGAGGTGTACGCGACGCCGATCGGCGAGGGCTCGCCGTTCGTGGTGACCGACTTCCCGACGGCCGAGCTGGTGAAGACGTCCGCGAACTCCTTCCTCGCGACGAAGATCTCCTTCATCAACGCGATGGCGGAGGTGTGCGAGGCCGCGGGCGGTGACGTCGCCAAGCTGGCGGAGGCCATCGGTTACGACGACCGGATCGGCAAGAAGTTCCTGCGGGCCGGGATCGGCTTCGGCGGTGGCTGTCTGCCGAAGGACATCCGGGCGTTCATGGCGCGCGCCGGTGAGCTGGGCGCGGACCAGGCGCTGACGTTCCTGCGGGAGATCGACTCCATCAACATGCGCCAGCGCGGGCAGATGGTCGAGCTGACCCGGCAGGCGCTGGGCGGCGGGCCGTTCCTCGGCAAGCGCGTCGCGGTGCTGGGCGCGACCTTCAAGCCCGACTCGGACGACGTGCGGGACTCGCCCGCGCTGAACGTGGCCGGGCAGATCCACCTCCAGGGCGGCCAGGTCACGGTCTACGACCCGAAGGGCATGGACAACGCCCGCCGGGTCTTCCCGACCCTCGGCTACGCCGACTCGGCGCTGGAGGCCGTGCGGGGCGCCGACATCGTGCTGCATCTGACGGAGTGGCGGGAGTTCCGCGAGCTGGACACCGAGGCGCTCGGCGAGGTCGTGGCGGCCCGGGTCATCCTCGACGGCCGCAACGCCCTCGACCCGGAGCGCTGGCGGAAGGCCGGCTGGACGTACCGGGCGATGGGGCGGCCCAGGGCCTGAGGGCGCGCCCGCGGGGAGGGCACAGACAGGTGACGCCGGTTCGGCCGAGGCTCAGTCGGCCGAACCGGCGTCTTTGTGCATTCTGCCGCACCGGGCGGGTGCGCGGGACGGTCACGCCCCTTTCGCCCGGTACCGGCGCATCTTCGCCCGGGCCCCGCAGACCTGCATCGAGCACCAGCGGCCCCGGCCTGCCGGGCTGCGGTCGTAGTAGGCCCAGTGGCAGTCGGTGGCCTCGCAGGCCTTGAGCCGGGTCCAGGTGCCGGCGACCAGTGACTCGGCCACGGCGGCGGCCACGCGCGTGTGGAGGGGGCGGGCGTCGGTGGGGGTGAGGGCGGCCGAGCCGTCCGCCGTGTCGACCGTGACGACGAGGGGAGCCTCGGCCAGGAGGTCGCCGAGCGGGGGACTTCGCGGTGGGGCGGGTGGCCGGCGTGGGCGAGGAGGATCGCGCGCAGGGACTCGCGCAGGGTGCGGGCCCGGTCCGTCTCGTCCGGCGTGATGCCGAACCGCGCCCGGCCCTCGGGCGTGTCCAGTGCGTCGGCGCCCGACTCGATGTCCAGCGTGTTCACCAGGGCCTCGATCAGGGCCAGGCCGCCGGGCGCGGGCGATCTCTCCGTCATGGCTGGACCGTACCTCTCGCGTTTTCCCTTGCGAGGTTACCGCCAATGGGGAGCATGCAGTAACGGTTACCGGTTACCCGCATGTGAAGGTAACAGCGACTTCGAGGAGGAAGTCATGGCTCTGGCCAAGCTGGGTGTCGTCGTCCTGGACTGTCCCGACCCGCACGCACTGGCGGGCTTCTACGCCGAGGTGCTCGGCGGCTCGCCGACGGTGGAGACCGACGGGGAGGACGAGTGGGTCGACCTAAAGGTGCCGGGCGGGCCGGCGCTGGCGTTCCAGGCCGCTCCCGGGTACGTACCGCCGCGGTGGCCGTCGCCCGAGCACTCGCAGCAGTTCCACCTCGACCTGGACGTGGAGGATCTGGACGCGGCCGAGAAGGGCGTGCTGGCGCTCGGCGCGAAGGTGCTGGACGCCGAGGACCGTGAGCGGAGCTTCCGGGTTTACGCCGACCCGGCCGGGCACCCGTTCTGCCTCTGCGCCTGCTGACACCGGGAGGCTCCATGTCCGCTGTGGCCCGTTTCCGTTCCGTGGTCGTCGACTGCCCCGACCCGCGCGAGCTGGCCCGCTTCTACGCGCAGGTCGGGGGTGGCACGCCGGAGGACGACGACCCCGACTGGGTGGTGTTGCGCATTCCCGGCGGGCCGCGGCTCGCTTTCCAGCGCTCGCCGGAGTACACCCCGCCGGAGTGGCCGCGGGCCGACCGCAACGCCCAGCAGTTCCACCTGGACTTCGACGGCGGGTCGACCTGGGAGGAGATCGACGCGGCCGAGGAGCGGGTGCTGGCTCTGGGGGCGCGCGTGCTGGACAAGGAGGACTACGAGAAGAAGGACTTCCGGGTCTACGCGGACCCGGTGGGGCACCCGTTCTGCCTGTGCCGGATCGAGCACGGCTGATCCGGCCGGGCGGGCAGGGCGGTCACCCGTCCAGCTCCGAGATCGTCGCCGTCGACGGCTCGCGCCGCTGCTGGGCGGCGCGGGCGGTGAAGTCGGCGCTGCGCAGCAGGCGCTGGACGTTGCCCCAGGTCAGGAGCGCCACATCGGACTCCTCCCAGCCGCGTCGCAGCAGCTCGGCGATCAGCCGCGGGTAGCAGGAGGTGTCCTGGAGCTCCTGCGGATGGGCCGAGCCGGAGTCGTAGGTGCCGGACAGGCCGACGCACTCCGCTCCGGCCACGGCACGGATGTGGTCGAGGTGGTCGGCGACGTCGCGGACGGTCGGGCCGGTCTGCTCGGCGCTCAGCGGCACCAGGCACAGCCCCTTGGCCGCGCCCAGCTCGGCCAGCAGGTCGTCGGAGAGGTTGACCGGGTGGGGCCGGATGGCGCGGGCGGCGGAGCGGCCGCACAGCACGGGCGCCCGGGACAGACTCAGGGCGCGGCGGAGGGTCTGCGCGGACGCGCCCGAGAGGTCCGCGATCACTCCGAGCCGGTTCATCTCGCGCACGACCTCCTCGCCGAACCGGGTCAGCCCCGCCTCGCTCGCCCAGGAGACACCGGTCAGCGTCAGGGCGCGCAGGCCGAGGAGGTGCAGCTGGCGAAGGATGCCCAGCGAGTCGCCGAGGGCCGGGGCTCCGGCGGGGCCGAGGAGTACGGCGACCCGGCCGCAGTTGCGCGCGTCCGCGACCTGCCCGGCCGTGGCGGTGAGCCGCAGCCCCTCGTCGCAGGTCCGGGCGACGGTCTTGGCCCGGTCCAGCTGCTCCAGGGTGGCACCGACGGCGCGGTCGCCGTCGAGCCCCTCGGGCAGCTGCAGTGACCAGAACAGCGCGCCCACATGCCCGCCGCGCAGCCGGGGCACGTCCGTGTCGACGGTGCTCTCGCCGAGCTCCAGGTCGTAGTAGGACAGGCGTCTGAGCGCCCAGGGCAGCGCGTTGCAGCCGTCGGCGACGGGGTGGGCGGCGAGGATGGCGTGGGCCCTGGTCAGCGGCGCGTCGTCGGGGTCGGAGACGGGCTCGTAGGACTCGGCCGTGATGACGCCCTCGTCGGGGTACGGCTCGGCCAGGTCGTCGAAACCATCTGCTGCGGCGGTGCGGCTCAGGTCGTGCTGGAGGTCTGCCATGGCGGCTCCGTACGGTCCTCGTGCAGTACGGTCACCGTCGCACACGGCATCGGGCTGTTCCTGGTGAGCGGGGCGTTCGGAGTACGGCCACGGCCTCGCGGGGCGGGCTCTCAGGGCAGCCGAGCCGCCTCGATCACCTCGTCCAGGGTGTCCCGGGAGCGGACCAGGTCGGCGATCATCCGGTCGATGCGGGCGCGCTCGGCGGTGAGGTCGGCTACCAGGTGGGGCGTGGCCCGTGTCGAAGGGCCGCCGTCGGTGTCCCGCATGCACGGCAGCAGCTGGACGATCGGCTCGACGCGCTGGGGCTCGCCTATCTGCACGTGGGGTACGCCGAACCGGACACGCCGGTGTTCCGGACGGTGCGCGCCGGCTGGTCCGGGGTGCTCGTCGCCAACCCGGTACTGAAGGAGATCCCCACGGACGGTGTGCACCGGGCGTCGGAGGCGCTGCTGGCCGCCGGGGCCGATCTCATCGCCCTCGGCCGGCCCTTCCTCGCCAACCCGGACCTGGTGACACGGCTGCGGCTCGGGGCGCCGCTCAACGAGATGCGCGACCGGTACTTCATGTACGTGGGCGGGGCGACCGGCTACACCGACTACCCCGCCCTCGACGCTCAGCCCTCCGGCGAGTCCAGCGACTCGATCGTGGCGTTGGACGGCGGGCGCGTGGCCTGAAGCCCGCGTGCCACGTCCTCGGCCGCGTCCAGTACGCGTACCGCGTTCTTCCAGGTCACCTTGGTCAGATCGGCCTTCGACCAGCCGCGGTCGAGGAGTTCGGCGACGAGGTTCGGGTAGCCGGAGACGTCGTTCAGGCCGTCGGGGGTGAAGGCCGTGCCGTCGTAGTCGCCGCCGATGCCGAGGTGGTCGACGCCGGCGGCCTCGCGCATGTGGTCCAGGTGGTCGGCGACCGTCGACACCGTGGCGACGGGGCGCGGGTGCCGCTCCTCGAAGGCGCGGTGGACCTTCATGGCCTCCGCGGTGGTGTCGAGGTGGTGGAAGCCGTGGGCGCGCATGTTCTCGTCGGCCGCGGCCGTCCAGTCCACGGCCGCCTGGAGCACGAACTTCGGTACGAACGTCACCATCGCGATGCCGCCGTTGGCGGGCAGGCGCTCCAGGACGTCGTCCGGGATGTTGCGCGGGTGGTCGCACACGGCCCGCGCGGAGGAGTGCGAGAAGATCACCGGGGCGGTGCTCGTGTCGAGGGCGTCCCGCATGGTCGTCGCGGCCACGTGGGACAGGTCGACGAGCATGCCGAGCCGGTTCATCTCCCGTACGACCTCCCGGCCGAACGCGGTGAGGCCGCCGGCTCTCGGCTCGTCGGTCGCGGAGTCCGCCCAGTCCACGTTGTCGTTGTGGGTGAGCGTGAGATAGCGCACGCCGAGGCCGTACAGGCCGCGCAGGGTGCCGAGGGAGTTGGCGATGGAGTGGCCGCCCTCCGCGCCCATCAGCGAGGCGATCCGGCCCTCGCGGCGCGCGGCCTCCATGTCGGCGGCCGTCAGCGCGGGCCGGAGGTGCTCCGGGTACCGGGCGAGCAACTGCCGTACGCAGTCGATCTGTTCGAGGGTGGCCGCGACCGGGGCGGGCGAGTCCGTGCGGACGTACACCGACCAGTACTGCGCCCCGACCCCGCCCTCGCGCAGCCGCGGGATGTCGGTGTGCAGGTGCGCGCTCTGATCGGCGGCCACGTCACGGGCGTCGAGGTCGTAGCGGACCTGCTCGCGCAGTGCCCAGGGCAGGTCGTTGTGCCCGTCGGCGACCGGGAACTCGCGCAGGAGGTCCCGGGCTGCCTCCAGGGAGGTCATCGTCGTCACTTCCCCGCGCCGAAGCCGAAGCCGCCCGTGCCCTCGACCTTGGAGCGCAGGCGCTTGCCCTTCTCGGTGGCCTGGTCGTTCAGCTCCTGCTGGAACTCCCGCATCCGGCCGCGCAGTTCCTCGTCGTGCGCGGCGAGGATGCGGGCCGCGAGCAGACCGGCGTTGCGGGCACCGGCGACGGAGACCGTGGCGACCGGGACACCGGCCGGCATCTGCACGATCGACAGGAGGCTGTCCATGCCGTCGAGGTACTTCAGCGGCACCGGCACGCCGATGACCGGCAGCGGGGTCACGGAGGCGAGCATGCCGGGCAGGTGGGCGGCGCCGCCCGCCCCGGCGATGATCACCTTGAGCCCGCGGGCGTCGGCCTGCTCGCCGTAGGCGACCATCTCGCGCGGCATGCGGTGCGCGGAGACGACGTCGACCTCGTAGGCGATCTCGAACTCGTCGAGGGCCTTGGCGGCGGCCTCCATGACGGGCCAGTCGGAGTCCGACCCCATGACGATGCCAACAACAGGGCTCATTCGGTGATGGTGCCTCTCAGGTAGCCGGCTGCGTGACGGGCGCGCTCCAGCACGTCGTCCAGGTCGTCGCCGTAGGTGTTGACGTGACCGACCTTGCGGCCGGGCTTCACGTCCTTGCCGTACATGTGGATCTTGAGCTGCGGGTCGCGGGCCATGCAGTGCAGGTACGCGGAGTACAT
This sequence comes from Streptomyces tuirus, assembly GCA_018195615.1. Taxonomy (GTDB): domain Bacteria; phylum Actinomycetota; class Actinomycetes; order Streptomycetales; family Streptomycetaceae; genus Streptomyces; species Streptomyces tuirus_A. Next base: position 3,891,014 of record JAGTPG010000002.1, read on the forward strand.
GTCCGGGTAGTCGCCGCCGAGGACGTTGACCATCACGGTCCACTGGGCGCGCGGGCGCGGGTCGCCGAGCGGCAGGTCCAGGACCGCGCGGACGTGATTGGCGAACTGGCTGGTGACGGCGCCGTCCATCGACCAGTGGCCGGAGTTGTGCGGGCGCATCGCGAGTTCGTTGACGAGGATCCGGCCGTCGCGGGTCTGGAACAGTTCGACGGCGAGGTGCCCGACGACGCCGAGCTCCTTGGCGATGTTCAGCGCCATCTCCTCGGCCCGCAGGGCGAGGCCCTCGTCGAGGTCCGGCGCGGGAGCGATGACCGTGTCGCATACGCCGTTGACCTGCTGCGACTCCACCACCGGGTAGGCGACGGCCTGGCCGTGCGGCGAGCGGACGACATTGGCGGCGAGTTCGCGGAGGAAGTCGACCTTCTCCTCGGCGAGCACGGGGACACCGGCCTTGAACGGATCGGCGGCCTCCTCCACGGAGTCCACGACCCACACGCCCTTGCCGTCGTAGCCGCCGCGGACGGTCTTGAGGACGACGGGGAAACCGTCGCCCTCGGCCGCGAAGGCCGCCACGTCCTGCGGATCGGAAACGATTCTGTGTCTGGGGCAGGGCACGCCGATCGCGTCGAGCTTCGCGCGCATCACACCCTTGTCCTGGGCGTGCACCAGCGCGTCGGGGCCGGGGCGCACGGGGATGCCGTCCGCCTCCAGGGCCCGGAGGTGCTCGGTGGGTACGTGTTCGTGATCGAAGGTGATCACATCGCACCCGCGGGCGAACTCGCGCAGCGTGTCGAGGTCGCGATAGTCGCCGACGACGACATCGCTCACGACCTGCGCAGCGGAGTCCTGCGGGGTGTCACTGAGGAGCTTGAACCTGATGCCCAGCGGGATACCAGCCTCGTGTGTCATACGAGCGAGCTGGCCCCCGCCGACCATGCCGACTACCGGGAACGTCACGCCCCCAGGGTATCGGCCGCGCCAGGGTGGCCGGTTTCCTGCCCCTCCCCGGCCCTGCCCGGACCGTCTCCGGCCGTCCACCGCCATCCGCAGGAAGATCGCGCAGGAGGGTGGTTAGCATGACTGAGTTGACGCCGAAGCGATGGACGGGGGCCTGCACGACCATGGGACATGGTGCCTCGCGGCTCCGACGGCTCGCTCACGAAGTCGCCAAGTTCGGCGCGGTGGGCGGTGCCGGGGTGCTGGTCAACCTCCTCGTGTTCAACCTGGTGCGGCACGTCACCGACCTCCAGGTGGTGCGCGCGAGCGTCATCGCGACCGTCGTCGCGATCATCTTCAACTACGTCGGCTTCCGCTACTTCACGTACCGCGACCGCGACAAGTCCGGCCGCACCCGGGAAGCGACCCTGTTCCTGCTGTTCAGCGCGGTGGGCCTGGTCATCGAGAACGGCGTTCTGTACGTGGCTACCTACGGTTTCGACTGGAACACCCCGCTCCAGAACAACATCTTCAAGTTCCTCGGCATCGGCATCGCCACGCTGTTCCGCTTCTGGTCCTACCGCACCTGGGTGTTCCGCGCGCTCCCGTCCCGCGAGGCGACGGACCCGGAACCGGTCACCGAACCCGAACGGCCCGCCCGACCCCGACCCGGCCAGCGGGTGCCGTAGTCACAACGGGCGGCAAGCGGCGGGGACGCCCTAGCGGACCATCGGCTCGTCGTCCAGGGGCTTCTGCTGGGGTGTGCGGGAGAGGAACAGGCCGAACACCGGGGCTTGGTCTGGAGCATCTCCAGGCGGCCGCCGTCGGCTTCCGCCAGGTCGCGGGCCACGGCCAGGCCGATGCCCGTGGAGTTGCGGCCGCTGATCGCCCGCTCGAAGATGCGTGCTCCGAGGTCGGCGGGGACGCCGGGGCCCTCGTCCGTGACCTCGATGACGGCCTGGTTGCCGGTGACGCGGGTACGCAGCGCGACCGTGCCACCGCCGTGCATCAGGGAGTTCTCGATCAGCGCGGCCAGCACCTGCGCGACCGCCCCGGGCGTGCCGACCGCCTCGAGGTGCCGCTTGCCGGAGCTGACGATCGCCCGGCCCGCGCTGCGGTAGGCGGGGCGCCACTCGGCGAGCTGCTGCTGGATGACCTCGTCGAGGTCGAAGGTGACGGCGGAGCCGGTGCGTGGGTCGCGGGAGTTCGTCAGCAGCCGTTCCACGACGTCCGTGAGCCGCTCGACCTGCGTCAGCGCGATCGTCGCCTCCTCCTTCACCGTGTCCGGGTCGTCGGTGAGGGTGATCTCCTCCAGCCGCATCGACAGCGCCGTCAGCGGCGTCCGCAGCTGGTGGGAGGCGTCCGCGGCGAGGCGGCGTTCGGCGGTGAGCATGCGCGCGATGCGCTCGGCGGAGCCGTCCAGCACGTCCGCGACCCGGTCCAGCTCGGGCACTCCGTACCGCTTGTGCCGGGGGCGGGGATCGCCCGAGCCGAGCCGCTCGGCCGTTTCCGCGAGGTCGGTCAGCGGCGACGCCAGCCGGTTCGCCTGCCGCACCGCCAGCAGCACCGCGGCCACCACCGCCAGCAGCGCCACCAGCGCGATGATCAGCAGCGTGCGGCCGACCTCCCGGGTCACCGAGGAGCGCGGCTCCTGCACGGTGACCGTCTCGCCCTCCTCGCCGGGCGCGGTCGCGGTGATGACGTCACCTTCCGGCTTGCTGCCGACCTCGATGGGCGCCTCGCCGGGGATGCGGATCACCGCGTAGTAGCGGTCCTGGGTGACCTGGTCGCGCAGCACCTCGGCGTCGACCTGCTGCTCCCCGAAGAGCCGGCTGTCGACGATGCTGGCCAGCCGGACCGCCTCGGACTCCACCCGCTCCTGGGCGCTGTTGCTGATCGTCCGGGTCTCGACGATGACCAGGGAGACGCCGAAGACGGCGATCACGACGAGCACCACGGCGAGCGTGGACTGGATCAGTCGGCGGCGCATGTCCCGTTACCTGATTTACCCGATCTACCCGATGTACTCGAGGTATCTGATTGCTCGTGCCTGCCCGTGGCTCAGCTCTTCTCGAAGCGGAAGCCCACCCCGCGCACGGTGGCGATGTAGCGGGGATTGGCCGCGTCGTCGCCGAGCTTCTTGCGCAGCCAGGAGATGTGCATGTCGAGGGTCTTGGTCGACGACCACCAGGTGGTGTCCCAGACCTCGCGCATCAGCTGGTCGCGGGTGACGACCCGGCCCGCGTCGCGCACCAGCACCCGCAGCAGGTCGAACTCCTTCGCGGTGAGCTGCAGCTCCTCCTCGCCCATCCAGGCGCGGTGCGACTCGACATCGATGCGCACGCCGTGCGTGGCGGGCGGCTGCTGGGGCTCGGCGGCGCCGCGCCGCAGCAGGGCCCGGACGCGGGCGAGCAGCTCGGCGAGCCGGAAGGGCTTGGTGACGTAGTCGTCGGCGCCCGCGTCGAGCCCGACCACGGTGTCCACCTCGTCGGCGCGCGCGGTCAGGATGAGGATCGGGATGCTGTGGCCTTCGCCACGCAGCCGACGGGCCACCTCGAGACCGTCCATGCCGGGCAGGCCCAGGTCGAGCACGACCAGGTCGACGCCACCCTGCATTCCGGCGTCCAGAGCGGTGGGGCCGTCCTCACGCACCTCGACCTCGTAGCCCTCCCGGCGCAGAGCACGGGCCAGCGGCTCCGAGATGGACGCGTCGTCCTCGGCGAGCAGTACACGGGTCATGAGGTGATGGTAGACCTGCACGGCCCTGAGCTGGGGTGTGACCGGAAGCCTTGATTCTTACCAGCGGCATACCCGGTTCTTACCTTCACCGGGAAGACGAACGGACCTCTGCCTGTGGGGTGTGGACTAGGTAAGGACCTTGGAAATGGGGAGTATGGTTCCCCCGACACCTGTGATCCGTGTCTCAAGTCCTTCCATATGCGGCCGTGTCCTGCCGTATGGTGAATCAACGCCTGTAGCACCACGGCGACCTTCGGCGGCTGTTTGCCCTGAGGGTCTCTTTTGTGTGCGGGCTGGTTCCCGCCAGCCCCGACCTGAAACGACCTGTGGCCGGGCCTCCTCGTGCGGCGACGCGCGTAGAGGCGTGGATCCCGGTGACGACCGCCCACCGCTTCGTGATCCGGAGCGGGACCCCGTAGGCGTCGGGCGGACGGCCGTACCCACCGGTGCCGGCAGCCCCCCACCGGGCGCACCACCGCTGTCGCGGGGCGCGTCCCGAGCAGCAAGGAACGACCATGGCGTCCAGCCTGACGAAGGACTCGGCCCGCCCGGACACCCCCGGTTCCGAGAAGACCTTCTTCGGCCACCCCGCGGACTGGCCACTCTGTTCATGACCGAGATGTGGGAGCGATTCTCCTACTACGGCATGAGGGCCCTGCTCCCGCTGTACCTGGTGGCCCCGGGTGGCCTGCACCTGAGCGCGGGCACGGCGACGGCGATCTACGCCGTGTACGTGTCGCTGGTGTACCTGCTCACCCTGCCGGGCGGCTGGTTCGCCGACCGTGTGCTCGGTCCCCGCAAGACGGTCGCCGTCGCGGGCCTGGTCATCATGCTCGGCCATCTGTGCCTCGCACTGCCCGCCGCCGCGAGCTTCTACGTCGGCCTGGGCCTCGTCGCCATCGGTTCCGGTCTGCTGAAGGCCAACATCTCCACGATGGTCGGCCACCTCTACAACGGCCCGGACGACCCGCGCCGGGACGGCGGCTTCACCGTCTTCTACATCGGCATCAACCTCGGCGCCTTCGTCGCTCCGCTGGTCATCGGCACCATCGGTGAGAGCGTCAACTGGCACCTGGGCTTCGCGCTGGCCGCACTCGGCATGGCGCTGGGTCTGGTGCAGTTCCTGCTCGGCGGCCGCCACCTGAGCGCGCGGAGCAGCGAGGTCCCGACCCCGCTGTCGCCCGCCGAGAAGGCGTCCACCCTGCGCAAGGGCCTGATCTGGCTGGCCGTGGCCGTGGTCTTCTACGGCGTCGTCGGCGGCACCGGCCACTTCACCCTGAACTGGGCGCTGATCCCGCTCACGCTGCTCGGCCTGTTCGTGCCGATCCTGGTCATCTCCCGCATCATGCGGGACAAGGACCTGGACTCCGGCGAGCGGTCGAAGGTGTCGGCGTACATCTGGTTCTTCGTCGCCGCCGCCGTCTTCTGGATGATCTACGACCAGGGCGGCTCGACCCTGTCGCTGTTCGCCGAGAAGAGCGCCGACAACAGCGTCTTCGGCTGGGAGTTCCCGGTCTCCTGGTACCAGTCGGTCAACCCGGTCCTGATCATGGCGCTGGCGCCCGTCTTCGCCTGGCTGTGGCTGTGGCTGAACCGGCGCGGCAAGGAGCCGAGCACCATCGTGAAGTTCGGCTCCGGCCTGGTGCTGGTGGGTGCGTCCTTCTTCCTCTTCCTCGCCCCGCTGTCGATCGCGGAGGGCGGTCACAAGGCCGCGGCGATGTGGCTGGTCGCGGTCTACTTCACGCAGACCGTCGGTGAGCTGACCCTGTCGCCGGTGGGTCTGTCCGTGACGACGAAGATGGCGCCGGCGAAGTACGCCTCGCAGATGATGGGCGTCTGGTTCCTCGCCGTCACCGCGGGCGACTCCGTCACGGCGCTGCTGTCGAACCCGGCCGTCGGCGGGATCAACCTGGACCGGATGGGCTTCGTGGCGCTGGAGGCGGCGCTCGCCGTGGTCGCCGGTTTCGCGGTGTTCATGTACCGCAAGAAGGTCAAGGCGATGATGGGCGACGTCCGCTGACGGCCCTCACCGGGCCCTGAGGAAGTTGGCCGCCGCACTCCCGAGGTGCGGCGGCCCTTCCTCATGTCTGCCCTTTCTCACGTCTGCCCTTTCTCACGTCTGCCCTTCTCATGTCTTCGTCGGTCCGGACGGGTCGGCGTCCGGGGTGAACCAGGGCCGGGTCGCGGGCCGGGGCGGGGGTGAGGGACCGGGCGTGGGCGAGGGACCGGGCGTGGGCGAGGGACCGGGCACTGTGGCGGGCAGGCGCGGGCGGCGGGGCCGGCGGGCCGCGTGGCCGGGATGGCGTGGGCGTACGTGATCCACCACGGCCAGGCCGGCGCGGAACAGCGCCGCCGGTACGACCAGCAGGACGAGGGCCCAGAACAGGGTCACGCCCCACGGGCGGCCCACGCCCCACGGGTGCTCGGCGAGGACCTTGCCGCCGTACTTCAGGGACACGGTGTAGTCGCCGTGCGCCCCGCCCGCGAGTTCCACGGGAAGCTCGATCCGCGTCTTCCCACCGGGCCGGATCGTGCCCCGCCACCGCTGGTCCTGCCACTGCGGGGCGAACACGCCGTGGGAGGTGCCGACCTGGAAGACGGGGTCCTTCACGGGGGACGTCCCGACGTTGCCGACGGTGACCACGAGGGTCCTGGTGGGCGGGGAGCCGAACCAGGTCAGCAGCCCGCCGGCGCCGCGCAGCCGGGTGTCCGCGAGCAGGGTCAGCCGGCCGCCGGCCCGGTCCGCGGGCAGCGGCTCGACCGCGTGCCCGGCGACCTGAAGGGCCGTGTCGGCCTCGGCGTCGGCCCCTGTCACGGTCTCCACGTGCACCACGCAGGGGCACGGCACGGGCGGTTCCACGACGGGCAGTTCGCGGCGGAAGCGCCCCTCGGAGTCGGTGGTGACGGCCCGGCCGTCGGCGTTGGCGCAGGAGTTGGTGCCGCCGGTCACGCCCCGGGACGGCTCGGCCTGCCCGCAGATCAGCAGCGTCAGCAGGGCCCGGGGCCGCCAGCCGCTGCCGGTGACGGTGACCGAACCACCCGTCCCGGCCTGGGCCTCGGACACCTCGACGGCGGGCCGGTCCGCGCCGTGGGCGGGCCCGGCTCCGACCAGCCCCAGCAGGAGCACCAACAGCACCGGCAGCGACAGGTGGGAAACACGGGCTGCGTACGGCATCGGCGGCTCCAGCGGTCGGGCGGACGGGCCTGCGACATCGGCGGCATCGGCGGCCCGAGCAGTCGACCGGGCGGGCGTACCGGGCCCGGCCGCCCCGGGCCGTGTCTACGGGTGGGACTCAGTGGCGTGCCCGAGCGCCCTGGTGACGTCGTGTCAGCCACAGGGCGCCCGCCGCGCCGGCGAGCAGGACCGTGCCGCCGAGTGTGCCGAGGGCGACGGCCGAGTCCTCGGGGCCGGTCTGCGGGAGTTCGGCGCCGCCGCCGGAGCCGGAGCCCGGGTCGCCGCCCTGGGTGGAGCCGGTGGTACCGCCGCCGCTCGCGGCCGTGACGTCCAGGGTCAGGGACGGGCCCGGGTCGTTCGTCGGGGTGCACGTGGTCGTCGTGCCGAGCGCCTTGATGGTGAGCACCCCGGCCGTGAAGGTGACCTTTCCGCTCTTCTTCGGCGTGTACGTTCCACTCAGGTCGTTGATCTTGATCGGGGTGTTGGCCGGGATGGCGGCGTCGTTGGCGGGGCCGGTCACCGTCATGGTGCCGCTGTCGGCACCGCCCAGGGCGATGGTGGCGCTCGGCGTCATGGCGCCCTTGCCCAGTTCGACCGGGCTGGAGGAGACGCCCTTCTGCCAGGACATGGTGATCCGGTAGCCGCTGCCGCTCTTGACGCCCTTGATGTCGATGGGCGAGACGGCACTCTTGTCGCCGATCGGCGTCTTGCACTGGTAGTTGACGTCGACGACCTCGGCCCGGGCCACGGGGGCGGCCATCAACACCGCCGAGCCGGCCAGGGCGGCGGCGGACGCGAGCGCGGCGGTTCGATTCCGGTACGACACGGTGCCGCTCCCCTTCCTGTTCCTGACGATGCATCAGATCGGGCCGTCAAGGTACGCCCGGGGCCTTGAGGAAGGAAGACACAGTGCGGGCCGGATCTGTGACGATCCGGCGTGTGGTGAGTGACGTACGAGGGGATAAGCGACGGAGATTCCGCGGATCTCCGTCAGGTTGAGCCGGGCCGACCGTCGAGAGGGCCCGACGTCGTCGAGCCGGGCGGGCAGCCGGGAGATGCGAGGGCCGTAGAGCAGGTCGACCACCGAGAATGCTCAGGGGCCCGAGCCGGGTCGGCCGTGGTCGCGGACCGGGGTCCGTCGCTCGGACGGGCGCCAGGGGTGTGACCCGTGCGGCCCGGTCCGGTCACGCAGGTGCGCCCAGTTCCGCCCACACCGTCTTGCCGGCGACCCCCGGTGTGCGGACGACCCCCAGTCCAGGCACAGTCGCTGGACGATGAACATGCCGTGTCCGCCCGGGCGGCCCGCGCGGTGCGGGGTGCGGGGTGCCGGCTGGCCCGTGCCCCGGTCGGCGACCTCGATGCGGATCACCTTGTTGTCGCAGGTGATGAACAGCTGGTCCGGCCCCTCGGCGTGCAGGCAGGCATTGGTGACCAACTCGGAGACGACGAGCAGCACGTCCTCCGCGGCGGCCCGCTGGTCCGCGGAGGCGGCCGGCAGCCAGCCCCACGCGTACAGCGCCTGGCGGGTGAAGTCGCGGGCGAGCGGTACGACACCGCTCTCCTCCTCGAAGCTCAGCCGGCGCACCTGCCGGCCCCCCGGCGGCGCCGCGGCTCCGGACGGCGCGGCCACGCCCTCGCCGGACACACCGGCCGCCGGTACGCCACCCTCGGACGCCCCGGAAGCGCCGCTGGGCTCCGGCCCGCGGTCGCCCGGCGAGTAGGGCCGGGTGGTGCTCATCAGCGCTTCACCTCACCGATTCACCAGTTCACGATGGAAAAAGTCAGTACACAGTCAGTCACGCGGTGCGCGGCACGTCGGTTTCCCTGCGCCCCCGTCACCCTGGCAGCCGACAGGTTCAGGATGTCTCCTGCCCGGGCGGACCGGCAGAACACCCCCGTATTGCCCACGAAGGGCGAGACGGGGGTGGGACTCCGGTCACAGAGGGGTGGCCGAGGCTCGGCGCGCGGACGCACCGTCGGTCAGCCCGACTCGTCGGCCAGCGCCGCCTCGAGCGTGTCATGGACGGTGAAGACCGCATCCGCACCGGTGATCTCGAACACGCGTGCTACCACCGGCTGCATCCCGGCGAGCGTCACACCGCCACCGGCGGCCTCGGCCTTCAGCCGCGCCCCGAGGAGCACGTTCAACCCCGTGGAGTCGCAGAACTCCAGACGCGCGCAGTCGATGACCAGGCGCTTGAATCCCTTGGCGAGGCAGTCCTCGAGTGGCTCACGCAACAGATCGGCGGTGTGGTGATCCAGCTCACCCGCCGGGGTCACGACGGCACTAGAGCCCTCTTCCCGCACCTCCACCAGAAGCCGGCCAGACTGTGCGCTGCCGACCGTCCCGCGGTCCATGCCGTCTCTCTCTCCCGACGTCGTGGCTGCTTGCTGACGCACTCGAACACTACGCCTTCCTCACACGCTTCGACACCCGAACAACCACACACAAACGGACATATGCCCACAGAACGCACTTGCGGTGGGCTCAGGTAAGCGGGTAGGCCTAGTAAGACACGTAACCGACACGGCCGGCTTTGGAGGCGCCGCACACCGCAGTGCACGTACTGGCTCCGGCAGCCATATGCCGAGAACGATGGAGGACATCATGTCACCCCGGCTCGACGGATCGCGTACCCAGAAAGCGACGTCGACACCCCCTCCGGAACATCTGGATCCCATCGAGCAGGACGAGATGCTCGTCACACAGGACGTGCTTCTCGCCGGACTTCCGGACATCCCCCCGTACGAGGAAGTCGACGCTGTCGACGCACGGGCTCTGTCCAAGACCCTCTTCGAGCGCCTTGAGGCGCTGGAGGAAGGCACGCACGAGTACTCGTACGTCCGCAACACGCTCGTCGAACTGAACCTCGCGCTGGTCAAGTTCGCCGCTTCCCGGTTCCGCTCCCGCAGTGAGCCGATGGAGGACATCATCCAGGTCGGCACCATCGGCCTGATCAAGGCGATCGACCGCTTCGAGCTCTCTCGGGGTGTCGAGTTCCCCACGTTCGCGATGCCGACCATCGTCGGCGAGATCAAGCGCTTCTTCCGTGACACCTCGTGGTCCGTGCGCGTTCCGCGGCGGCTCCAGGAGCTGCGGCTCGACCTGGCCAAGGCCGGCGACGAGCTGGCCCAGAAGCTGGACCGGGCCCCGACGGTGGCCGAACTGGCGGAGCGCCTGGGCATCTCCAACGACGAGGTCGTCGAGGGCATGGCCGCGTCGAACGCCTACACCGCCTCCTCGCTGGACGCCCAGCCGGAGGAGGACGACTCCGAGGGCGCGCTCGCGGACCGCATCGGCTACGAGGACCACGGACTCGAAGGCATCGAGTACGTCGAGTCGTTGAAGCCGCTGATCGCCGAACTCCCGCCGCGCGACCGGAAGATCCTTTCGCTGCGCTTCGTCGCGGGCATGACCCAGTCGGAGATCGGCGAGGAACTGGGCATCTCCCAGATGCACGTCTCGCGTCTGCTGTCGCGGACGCTGGTACGGCTGCGCAAGGGGCTGACCGTCGAGGAGTGATCCTCACCGGGTGACGCTGTCCTTCGAGGGCGGGCCTCAGGGCCCGCCCTCAGGCGCGTGCCGTGAGCGGACCCTCAGGAGTTGAGGACCAGCGCGGCCGTCGGGACGAACGGGGCCGCCAGGCTCAGCAGCCAGTAGGTGCGCGGAGCGAGTGCCGTCCGGCGCCGGAGCGGCAGGTTGGCGAGCCACCAGATCAGGCCGTACAGCGTGACGACGGGGACGACGATCACGAGCCAGAGGGCCATGCCGTCGTTCTCGGTCGGTTCCCGCACGGTCCAGCCCAGTTCCGCGAGCGGCCAGTTCGCCGCGAGGTACCACAGCAGCCAGAACGGCACCACGCCCGGGATCCCGAGCAGCACGTTCACCAACAGTGGTGCCGACCAGTGCTTCGCCATCCGTCCCCGCCCTCCCGTGGTGCCGGTCGTCCCGGCGCGACACCGCATTATCGCGGGGCCGGTGGTCCCACCACGCGCTCTCCGCGCCGCCACACCCCGCTGACCAGCGGAACGCCGGGCCGGTAGGCGAGGTGGACGTGGCTCGGGGCGTCGAGCAGCGCCAGGTCGGCGTACGCGCCCGGGGCGAGGCGGCCGATGTCGGTGCGCCGCAGGGCCGCCGCGCCGCCCGCCGTGGCCGACCAGACCGCCTCGTCCGGGGTCATCCCCATGTCCCGTACCGCCAGCGCGATGCAGAACGGGACGGAGGAGGTGAAGGACGAGCCGGGATTGCAGTCGGTGGAGAGGGCCACGGTGGCGCCCGCGTCGAGGAGGCGGCGGGCGTCCGGCCACTCGGCGCGGGTGGAGAACTCGGCGCCGGGGAGGAGGGTGGCGACCGTACGGCTGTTCGCCAGGGCGTCCACGTCCGCGTCGGTCAGGTGGGTGCAGTGGTCGGCGCTGGCCGCGTCGAGTTCGACGGCGAGCCGCACGCCCGGGCCGTACGAGAGCTGGTTGGCGTGGACCCGGGGGTGCAGACCCCGGGCCCTGCCGGCGGTGAGGATCGCGCGGGCCTGGTCGCCGTCGAAGGCGCCCTGCTCGCAGAAGACGTCGATCCAGCGGGCGTGCGGGGCGCAGGCGTCGAGCATCTCGCCGGTGACCAGGGCGACGTAGCCGGCGGGGTCCTCGGCGAACTCGGGGGCGACGATGTGGGCGCCGAGGAAGGTCACCTCGTCGGTGTGGCGGGCGGCGATGCGCAGGGCTCGTGACTCGTCGTGGGCGGTGAGGCCGTAGCCGGACTTCGTCTCGACGGTGGTGGTGCCCTGGCGGAGGGCTTCGGCGAGGTAACGGGTGACGTTGGCTTCGAGTTCCTCGTCGCTCGCCGCCCGCGTGGCCGCGACGGTGGTGCGGATGCCGCCCGCGCTGTAGGGCCGCCCGGACATGCGGGCGTTGAACTCCTGCGTCCGGTCGCCCGCGAAGACGAGGTGGGAGTGGGAGTCGACGAAACCGGGGACGACCGCCCGGCCGCCCGCGTCGACCCGATTGTCAGTGGCGGGTGCTTTGCTTTGATCACCGGTCCACGCGATGCGGTCGCCCTCGATGACGACGGCCGCGTCCTGGATCAGTCCGAGGGGGACGTGTCACCCAGGGAGGGGTCGTTGGTGACCAGGGCTGCGATGTTGGTGATGAGCGTGCTTGCGGTGCTCGCGGAGTGGGCGGGGCTGACGGTCGTCGCGTTGCTCATGGCGTCCTTGGTGGCCTGGTCGGCGGTGGGGTCGGGTTCGGGGGCCGACCGCTCGGAGGAGCGGCCCGGGGTCATCCGCGCAGGGCTTCGACGGCGTCCGCGAGGGCTTGCGGCACATCCGGTACGAGCGAGTGCACCCCGTCCCGTACGACATGCCGACCTCCCACGACCGTATGCGACACGTCTGCTGCCGACGCGGCGAATACGGCCGTCTCGGCCCCGAGCCGCGGAAGCGGGCCGGCCGTTCTGACCGAGTCGAGCGCGATCGTCGTGAAGTCGGCGAGCGCGCCGGGCTCCAGGGCGCCCGCGTCCGCCCAGCCGAGGGCCGCGTGCCCGTCGGCCGAGGCCGCCCGGAGCAGGGCCGCCGCCGTCCAGTGACCTCGGGTGCGGGTGCGCAGGCGCTCGTTCAGCTCCATGGCGCGCGCCTCTTCGAACAGGTCGATCACGGCGTGGCTGTCGGAGCCGAGAGAGAGCGGCGAGCCCTCGTTCTGGAGGGCGACGGCCGGCCCGATGCCGTCCGCGAGGTCCCGCTCGGTGGTCGGGCACATGCAGGTGCCGGTGCCGCTGCCGCCGATGAGGGAGATGTCCTCGGCGGTGAGGTGGGTGTTGTGGACGCCGGTGGTGCGCGGTCCGAGCACCCCGTGCAGGGCGAGGAGCTGCGTCGGGGTGCAGCCGTGGATCTCCAGGCACGCCTCGTTCTCGGCGGTCTGCTCGGACAGGTGCACATGGAGCGGGGCCCGCCGCTCCCCGGCCCACCGCGCCACGGTCTCCAACTGGTCGGCGGGCACCGCCCGTACGGAGTGGATCGCCGCTCCGATCCGTGCGTGATCCCGTTCCTTGAGAACTGAACAGCGTTCGGCCCAGGCGTCCGCCGTGCCGTCGGAGAAGCGGAGCTGGTGGGTGTCGGGCGGCTGTCCGAAGCCGGAGGAGAGGTAGGCGGTGTCGAGGAGGGTGATGCGGATCCCGGCTTCGGCGGCGGCCGCGATGAGGGCCTCGCCCATCGCGTTGGGGTCGGCGTAGGGGATGCCGCCGGGGGCGTGGTGCACGTAGTGGAACTCGCCGACCGCCGTGACGCCGGCCAGGGCCATCTCGGCGTACACGGCGCGGGCGAGGGCGTGGTAGGTGTCCGGGGTGAGCCGGGCGGCGGTGGCGTACATGACCTCGCGCCAGGTCCAGAAGGTCCCGGAGCCGACCTGGGCGGTGCCGCGCAGGGCGCGGTGGAAGGCATGGGAGTGGGCGTTGGCGAGTCCGGGGAGGGTGAGCCCGCGCAGGACTTCGGCGTCCGGAGGTGGGGCGGGCGTGCCGGGGCGGACGGCGGTGATGCGGCCGTCCTGGACGTCGAGGGCCACTCCTGGCTCGACGTGCGTGCCGAGCCAGGCGTGCTCCAGCCAGTAGGTCTTCGATGTCACCTGCAGGCCAGTCCTTCCAGTACGTCGGCGAGGGCGCGGACCCCGGCCACACAGTCGTCCTCGGTCGCGGACTCGGCCGGGGAGTGGGAGACGCCGGTGGGGTTGCGCACGAACAGCATGGCGGTCGGGATGCTCCCGGACAGGATCCCGGCGTCGTGTCCGGCGCCGGTGCCGAGGACGGGGACCGTGAGGCCGGTGTCCTTGCCGAGGATGCGGGCGAGTTCGTCGCGCAGGGCGTGGTCGAACTCGACGACGGGGGTGAACGACTCGCGGACGACGTCGAGGTCGACGCCGTGGGCGGCCGCGTACTCCCCGGCGGCCTTCTCGATGCCGGCGACCACGGCGTCCAGCCTGTCCTGGTCCTCGGCACGGGAGTCGAGCCAGCCGCGCACGAGGGAGGGAATGGCGTTGACGCCGTTGGGTTCGACGGTGATCTTGCCGAAGGTGGCGACGGCACCGGCGAGGTCGGCCTCGCGGCGGGCGGCGAGCACGGTCTCGGCGTAGGACAGCATGGGGTCGCGCCGGTCGGCGAGCCGGGTGGTGCCGGCGTGGTTGGCCTCGCCCCGGAAGTCGAACCGCCACCGGCCGTGCGGCCAGATCGCGCTGGCGATGCCGACCCGGTCGCCGGACAGGTCCAGGGCCCGGCCCTGCTCGACGTGCAGCTCCACGAAGGCGCCGATGCGGGCGAGTCGCCCGGGGTCGGGACCGATGGCGTCGGGGTCGTGCCCGGCGGCCTCCATGGCACGCGGCAGCGTCACGCCCTCGCCGTCGGTGAGCCGGTGCGCCTGCTCGCGGGTGAGCTGTCCGGCGGTGAGCCGGGATCCGACACAGGCGAGGCCGAACCGGGCGCCCTCCTCGTCACCGAAGTTGACGAGGGCGAGTGGCTTGGTGAAGTGCGTGCCCTTCCCGCGCAGTTCGTCGAGCGCGGCGAAGGCGGACACGACGCCGAGGGGCCCGTCGAAGGCTCCCCGTCGGGCACGGAGTCGAGGTGTGATCCGGTGACGACGGCGTCCCCGGCGGCGGGGTCACCGAGCCAGGCCCACTGGTTGCCGTTCCGGTCGACCTCGTAGGACAGTCCGCGCGCCTCCGCCTGCTCCTTGAACCAGGCCCGGCAGTCGAGGTCGGCCCCGGTCCAGGCGAAGCGGCGGTAGCCGCCGGAGGCGGAGCTGCGGCCGATCGGCAGCAGCTCCGCCCACATGCTGTGGAAGGTCACGCCTCGTCACCCTCACGCATCGGAACACGGACACCGCGCTCGTCGGCGACCGACTCCGCGATGTCGTAGCCCGCGTCCACGTGCCGGATGACGCCCATGCCGGGGTCGTTGGTGAGCACCCGGCGGATCTTCTCCCCGCCGAGCTTCGTACCGTCGGCCACCGTCACCTGCCCGGCGTGGATGGACCGCCCCATTCCCACGCCACCGCCGTGGTGGATCGACACCCAGGAGGCGCCGGACGCCACGTTCACCATGGCGTTCAGCAGCGGCCAGTCGGCGATCGCGTCGGACCCGTCGCGCATGGCCTCGGTCTCGCGGTACGGCGAGGCCACGGAACCGCAGTCGAGGTGGTCGCGCCCGATGGCCAGCGGCGCGGCGAGCTCGCCGCTCGCGACCATGTCGTTGAAGCGCTCGCCCGCCTTGTCCCGCTCGCCGTAGCCGAGCCAGCAGATGCGCGCGGGCAGGCCCTGGAAGTGCACCCGCTCGCCCGCCATCTTGATCCACCGGGCGAGGGACTCGTTCTCGGGAACAGGTCGAGGATCGCCTTGTCGGTCTTCGCGATGTCGGCCGGATCGCCCGAGAGGGCCGCCCAGCGGAACGGGCCCTTGCCCTCGCAGAACAGCGGGCGGATGTAGGCGGGGACGAAGCCGGGAAGGCGAAGGCCCGGTCGTATCCGGCGAGTCGCGCCTCGCCGCGGATGGAGTTGCCGTAGTCGAAGACCTCCGCGCCGGCGTCCATGAAGCCGACCATGGCCTCGACATGCCGGGCCATGGACTCTCGGGCGCGGGTGGTGAAGCCGGCCGGGTCCTTGGCGGCGGCGTCGGCCATGTCCTCGAAGGCGGTGCCGAGGGGCAGGTAGGCCAGTGGGTCGTGGGCGGAGGTCTGGTCGGTGACGATGTCGATGGGAGCGCCCGTGGCGAGCAGCTGCGGCAGCAGCTCGGCGGCGTTGCCGAGGACACCGATCGACAGCGGGCGGCGGGCGTCACGCGCCTCGACGGCCAGCCGCAGGGCGTGGTCGAGGGAGTCGGCCCGCACGTCCAGGTACCGGTGCTCGATGCGCCGTTCGATGGCGCGCGGGTCGCAGTCGACGCAGATCGCCACACCGTCGTTCATGGTCACGGCCAGCGGCTGGGCACCGCCCATGCCGCCGAGACCGGCGGTGAGGGTGATGGTCCCGGCGAGGCTGCCGCCGAACTTCTTCGCGGCGACGGCGGCGAAGGTCTCGTAGGTGCCCTGGAGGATGCCCTGGGTGCCGATGTAGATCCAGGAGCCGGCGGTCATCTGCCCGTACATGGTCAGGCCGAGGGCCTCCAGGCGGCGGAACTCCTCCCAGTTCGCCCAGTCGCCGACCAGGTTGGAGTTGGCGATGAGGACGCGCGGGGCCCACTCGTGGGTCTGCATGACGCCGACGGGGCGGCCGGACTGGACGAGCATGGTCTCGTCCTGCTTGAGGGTCCTGAGCGTCCGGACCATCGCGTCGAAGGAGCGCCAGTCGCGTGCCGCCTTGCCGGTGCCGCCGTAGACGACGAGCTGGTCGGGGTGTTCGGCGACCTCCGGGTCGAGGTTGTTCTGGAGCATCCGCAGGGCGGCTTCCTGCTGCCATCCCAGGGCGCTCGGTTCCGTGCCGCGCGGCGCTCGGACGGGGCGTGGTCCTGACATTGGCTGCCTCCTGGTGGGGTGCTCCCGGCGGGAATGTTGCTGCTGTTATTCACATCCTGGCCATCTGAATAGAGCTAGTCAATACGTCCGGGGGTCGGCGCGGCGGTGCCGTGGATGTTTGGCTGGGATGCATGGATGACGACATGCAGGCAGGCGACTCCGGCGCCGGGCGGGCGGCCCGGCGGGACGAGGCGGTGCGGGCGGCCGTGGAGCGGGGTCTGCTCGGGCCCGGCACCCCCATCGTCGGGCTGCTGGACGTCACCGGGATCCGGGAGTCGGTGGCCGAGCTGCGGGCGGCGTTCGACGCGGTGATGGCGCCGGGCACGCCCGTGCTGCACGCCTTCGCGGTGAAGGCGACCCCGCTGGTGCCGGTGTTGCGGATGCTGCGCGAGGAGGGCGTCGGAGCGGAGGTGGCGAGCCCGGGTGAGCTGGCGCTGGCGCGAGCCGCGGGGGTGCCGTCGGCCATGACGGTGCTCGACTCGCCCGCGAAGACCCCCTCCGAGCTGCGCGAGGCGCTGGCGCTGGGCATCGCCGTCAACGCGGACAATCCGCAGGAGCTGGAGCGCATCGACGGTCTGATGAGGTCCGAGGCCGGCCGCTCCCCGCTCGGGATCCGGGTGAACCCGCAGGTCGGCGGGGGCTCCATCGAAGCGACGTCCACGGCCACGGCCACGTCCAAGTTCGGGTGGCGCTGCGTGACGAGGGGGCGCGGGAGTGGGTGGTACAGGCGTATCTGGACCGTCCGTGGCTGACCCGTCTGCACGCGCACACCGGGTCGCAGGGCATCCCGCTGTCCCTGATGGCGCGGGGCGTTGCCGAGACGTACGCGCTGGCGGAGGAGATCAACCGGCGGGCCGGCCGGCGGCAGGTCGACACGCTCGACATCGGCGGCGGGCTGCCGGTGAACTTCGCGTCGGACGCGACGACGCCGACGTATGCGCAGTACGCGCGCGTGCTGGCCGAGGAGGTGCCGGGGCTGTTCGACGGGCGGTACGGGCTCGTCACCGAGTTCGGGCGGTCACTGCTCGCCAAGCACGGGACGGTCGTGGCACGGGTCGAGTACGCCAAGAGCGCGGGCGGCCGCCCGGTGGCGGTCACGCACGCGGGCGTGCAGGTCGCGACGCGGACGGTCTACGCGCCGGGGCTCTGGCCGCTGAGGATCGCCGCGTATGACTCGAAGGGACGCCCGAAGGAGGGCCCGGCCGTGGTGCAGGACGTGGCGGGACCGGCGTGCTTCTCGGGTGACCTGCTGGCCGAGGGGTGTGCGCTGCCGTTGCTGGAGCAGGGGGACTTCGCGGCGGCGCTGGACACCGGGGCTTACTACTTCGCCCATCACTACGCGTACAACTCGCTGGTTCGGCCGGGGATCTACGGGTTCTGGCCGGACGGGCGCTTCGCGGTGGTGCGGGAGGCGCAGACGGTGGAGGAGGTTGTCGCGGAGTCCGGTGGGGCGCGGGTGGATGCGCTGACGGAATCGCCGTAGGGGGTGCCGTGGTTGGCGGGCTGCGGGCGCGTTGTGGCCGGTCGCGCAGTTCCCCGCGCCCCTGCGGGGGCGCTCAGACCAGCGCCGGTGTCTTCCTCCGCGACCCGCCCGGGGCCGCGTCGCCCGCCGCGATGCCCGTGCTGCGGTAGCCCTTCACGGGCTTGCCGGCCGGGCTGCCCGCGCTGCCGCGCAGCCAGTCCACCCGTACCCACAGCAACGCCTCGTCGGCGCGCTCCCGGCGTCCCAGCCAGGCCGCCTTCAGCCACAGGCCGGCCCCGCAGCCGGCCAGCAGCATGCCGGGCGCGGCGGGGACGGCGAAGGCACCGGCCAGGGCGGTGAGGAAGGCGAGGAGGAGCCACCAGCGGTGGCGGCGGCGCCAGTCGCGTACGGTCACCGCGCGGTCCTGGAGGGCGTCGTGCTTGCCGGCGCGGGACGCGGAGGCGGCCAGGGAGGCGTAGCGCTTGCGGCGAGCGTAGGCCACGGCTGCCGTCGCCAGGACGAAGAGCGCCGCGCCGGCCAGGACACCGCTGCGACGGCCGGTCAGTCCCGGTGGCAGCAGGCCGATGCCCGCCGCGCACACGCCCAGCCACCACAGCGGGGCCGCTCCCGCCCGCACGACGACGGCCACCCGGGCCAACCCCTGTCCTCCGCGTGTCACGTTCAGCCTCCGTCCAGCTCAGCGAAGTGCCTGAAGGGCGTTGCAGAAGACGCACGTTAGCGACACAACGTGAGACGAACCTGAGAAACCGCGCGGGACGTCAGTCGACGAACAGGCCCCGCGCCCCCGCCTTGGCGTCGAACTCCTCCAGGCGCGACTGGGCCTCGGGCAGGTCGTCGCACATCGCCTCCAGCAGCACCCGGCCGAGCAGCATCGGGGCGCAGGCCGTGTCGAAGGCAAGGCCCGTGCCGACGGCGGCGGGCAGCAACAGGTCGGACACCTTGGCGACCGGCGCGAAGGCGGAGTCGGCGACCGTGACGACGGTCAGCCCCGCCTGTCGGGCGTAGTCGAGGGTGTCGACGACCTCGCGGGATGCCGGGGCAGCGCGAAGCACAGCAGTGCGCTCGCGCCGGCCCGGACGGCGGCGTCGATGCGGTCCTGGAGCATCGTGCCGCCCTCACCCAGGAGCCGGACGTCGGGGTGGACCTTGGCGGCGAAGTAGGCGAAGCCGTGCGCCTGGGCCGCCGCCGCCCGCAGTCCGAGGACGGGGAGCGGGCGGGAGGCCGCCAGCAGGCGCCCCGCACGCTGCACCGGCCGGGGGTCGGCCAGGGCCTCCGACAGGTGCCGCAGATTCTCGATCTCGGCCTCGACGGCCTGCTGGTACTCGTTGTACGACCCGGCGTCGGCGGCGGGTTCCGCGGGGCGACCTCGCGCAGGTGGCGGCGCAGGGCGGGGTAGCCGTCGAAGCCGAGGGCGACGGCGAAGCGGGTCACGGACGGCTGGCTGACCCCGGCCAGCTCGGCGAGCTCCACGCTCGACAGGAACGGCACGTCGGCGGCGCGCCGCACCATGCTGTGCGCGATGCGCCGCTGGGTCGGCGTCAGCCGGTGGCCCTCGAAGAGCGCCTGCAGCCGCGCGGCAGGGCTGTCGGTCACGCTCATGACGTGCTCCCCTCGCCTATTCAGTAGCTGAGGATTCTGCATGAGCATATGCAGACCGGCAACCGGGGCCGAAGGGCTGCCCCGCCCGACACGGGGGCTAGCCCCAGTGCGGCCGGCGTCACCGCTTTCTACCGTGGGTGACATGACCGGAATGGACGCGCGGGACACCGACCTGAAGAAAGAACTCGACGCCACCCTGCAGACGCGCAGGGAACTGGGCGAGGAGTACGAGTCCGCGCTGGTCGACTCGTTCCTGGAGAAGGTCGACCAGCGGATCGACGGAGCGGTGGAGCGCCGGGTGCGCCGGCAGTTCGCCGAGCAGCAGATGCAGACGGCCCGGGACTCCCGGGCACCGAAGGCCACGGACTCCTGGGGCGAGCGCTTCGGGTTCGGGATCGTCTCCCTGGTCCTCGCGGTGCCGCTGTCCGCGATCGGCGGGGGCGTGGGGCATCTGCCCGGCCTGATCGTCACCTGGGTCGGCATCGTCGGCGTCAACGCCGTTCAGGCCGCCCGCACCAACCCGGGCCTGTTCGGCCGCCACAAGTCCTCCCGGGACGGTGACTGGGAGGACTGAGCACTCCCGGTCTCAGACCTGCCGGGTCGGCAGGGCGACGACCTGCCGCAGGTTCACCCGGCGCGGCCGGCTCGTCGCGTAGGCCACCAGGTCGGCGAGCTCCTCGGCGGACAGCGCGCCCACCGCGTCCAGCATGCCGTCCACCTGCCGGGCCAGTGCCGCTTCGGAGATGTGCGTGCGCAGCTCGCTCTCGACGAACCAGGGCTCGATGTTGGTGACCCGCACGTCCCGCGGTCCGAACTCGCCGCGCGGGGACTCCGACAGATACGTCACGGCCGCCTTGGTCGCGCCGTACACCGCGTAGTTCGGGAAGGTGACGTGCGCGGCTGACCCTCCCGTACGAGACGCTCACGATCCCGGCGGCACCAAGTTGGGCCACGAGCCACACGGGCTGACACCCGGCGCGGCCGGGAAGAGGTTGCGCGGGGACCGCCGCACCCCCGTGAACGGGGGCGGGACGACGGCGGTCCCCGCGAAGGACGCGGGCCTGGTCAAGGCCGGGTTCCCCGCGTCCGTGGCGTCCGTGGAGGTCCGGGAGCCGCTCCGGAGGTCCTTTGACGCCTACGGCGCCGGCCGGGGCGGGGAGCCGCTCCCGCCCTGCCGACACCCACCAATGTGCAGGACCCGTGTTAAGCGGGTGCTGCGCGAACGTGACACCCTCGTACCACTTCCGCGAAGTCCGCGAAGATCACGGACGCCCCAAGTTCACCCGGTTCACGGGCGGTTCACCGTGGGTTCGCCGTCACTTCCCGGACCTGGCGAGGAAGGACAGCAGGTCCTGCCGGCTGACCACACCGGTCGGCTTGCCCTCGACGAGGACGATCGCCGCGTCCGCCCGGCCCAGGACGGCCATCAGGTCCGCGACCGGTTCACCGGAACCGACCTGCGGCAGCGGGGCGGACATGTGCTTCTCCAGCGGGTCCTCCAGCGAGGCGCTCTTGCTGAACAGCGCGTCCAGCAGCTCGCGTTCCACCACCGAGCCGACGACCTCGGCTGCCATCACGTCGGGGTGCCCGGCGCCCGGCTTGACGACCGGCATCTGCGAGACGCCGTACTCGCGCAGCACGTCGATGGCCTGGCCGACCGTCTCGTCCGGGTGCATGTGGACGAGGGAGGGCATGCGGTCGCCCTCCTTGTCGGCGAGGACGTCGCCGACGCGGGCGCTGGGGCCCGCGTCCTCCAGGAAGCCGTAGTCGGCCATCCACTCGTCGTTGAAGATCTTGGAGAGGTAGCCGCGGCCGCTGTCCGGCAGCAGCACCACCACGACGTCGTCCTCGTCGAGCCGCGCGGCGACCTCCAGCGCGGCCACGACCGCCATGCCGCAGGAGCCGCCGACCAGCAGGCCCTCCTCCTTGGCCAGGCGGCGGGTCATCTGGAAGGAGTCCTTGTCGGACACGGCGACGATCTCGTCCGCGACGGTCCGGTCGTAGGCGGTGGGCCAGAAGTCCTCACCGACGCCCTCGACGAGGTACGGCCGGCCGGAGCCGCCGGAGTAGACGGACCCCTCGGGGTCGGCGCCCACCACCTTGACCTTGCCGTCGCTGATCTCCTTCAGGTAGCGCCCGGTCCCGGAGATGGTGCCGCCGGTGCCCACGCCCGCGACGAAGTGGGTGATCCTCCCCTCCGTCTGCTCCCACAGCTCGGGGCCGGTGGAGTGGTAGTGGGAGAGCGGGTTGTTGGGGTTGGAGTACTGGTCGGGCTTCCAGGCGCCGGGCGTCTCACGGACCAGCCGGTCGGAGACGTTGTAGTAGGAGTCCGGGTGCTCGGGGTCCACGGCGGTGGGGCACACCACGACCTCGGCGCCGTACGCGCGCAGCACGTTGATCTTGTCGGTGCTCACCTTGTCGGGGCACACGAAGATGCACTTGTACCCCTTCTGCTGCGCCACGATGGCGAGCCCGACGCCGGTGTTGCCGCTGGTCGGCTCGACGATCGTGCCGCCGGGCTTGAGCGCGCCGCTCTCCTCCGCCGCCTCGATCATGCGCAGGGCGATGCGGTCCTTCACGGAACCGCCGGGGTTGAAGTACTCCACCTTGGCCAGGACGGTCGCCCTGATGCCCTTGGTCACGCTGTTGAGCCTCACCAGCGGGGTGTTGCCGACGAGACTGATCATCGAGTCGTGGAACTGCACCGTTGTCTCCGGTTGCCGCAGAAGTGGTCTTTGTGGTGCCGCCAGCCTATGGCCTGCCGGTGGTCCGTGACGGTCGTTCACCCGCTGTTGCGATTGGGCGACGGCCTGTACGGGGCAAGCACTGGGTGTACGGGTTCGAGGAGGTGGCGGCGACGCATGACGAGCATGTCGAGGGCGCGGGTGGCCCGGCGGATCGCGGCGGGCGCGGCGTACGGCGGCGGTGGGATCGGCCTGGCCGGGGCGGCCGCCGTGGGGCTGGTGCTGGCGGAGGTGCAGCTGGCGCGGCGCCGGGTGGGCAACGGCACGTCGCCCCATGTGCCGAGCGCGGACGGACTGTACGGCCGTACGTACGCCGGCCCCGCCGGCGCGCCGCTGCGGCTGACGATGCTGGGCGACTCCACCGCCGCCGGGCAGGGCGTGCACCGCGCCGCGCAGACCCCGGGGGCGCTGCTGGCCTCGGGCGTCGCGGCGCTGGCGGAACGCCCGGTCGAGCTGCGCACGGTGGCGACACCCGGGGCCCGTTCGGACGACCTGGACCGCCAGGTGGCCCTGGTGCTGGCCGGCCCCGGCCCCGTGCCCGACATCTGCGTGATCATGGTCGGCGCGAACGACGTCACCCACCGCATGCCCCCGACCCGCTCGGTCCGCTGCCTGGCGTCGGCGGTACGGCGGCTGCGCACGGCGGGCGCCGAGGTCGTGGTCGGCACCTGTCCCGACCTGGGCACCATCGAGCCGGTCCAGCAGCCCTTGCGCTGGCTGGCCCGACGGGCCTCCCGCCAACTGGCGGCCGCCCAGACGATCGGCGTCGTCGAACAGGGCGGCCGCACCGTGTCCCTGGGCGACCTGCTGGGCCCCGAGTTCGCCGCGAACCCGCGTGAGCTGTTCGGTCCGGACAACTACCACCCCTCCGCCGAGGGCTACGCGACGGCGGCGATGGCGGTGCTGCCGACCGTCTGCGCCGCGCTCGGCCTGTGGCCGGCCGAGGAGGAGCGCCCGGACGCCTCCCGTCGCGAGGGCTTCCTGCCGGTGGCACGGGCGGCCGCGGAGGCCGCCTCGGAGGCGGGTACGGAGGTCACGGCCGCCATGCCGACCGGGCCGAGGGGCCCGTGGGCCCTGCTGAAACGCCGGCGGCGCCGGCGGGTACCCGAGCAGGAGCCGACCCCCGCCACGCCCTCGAGCTGAGGACGAGGGCCGGAGGACGAGTGACCGGAGGACGAGTGACCGGAGGACGAGAAACCGAAGGAAGAGGAAAGCAAGCGCTTAGAAAACTGCGGCCAGGGTCACACCGCCACACCCGTGACCCAGCCCATACGTACGGGTAACTTCCCAGACAGCCCAGCCAGACCACCCGGTACGTCAATGGAGCCGTGATGCCCGAAGCCGTGATCGTCTCAGCCGCCCGCTCCCCCATCGGCCGCGCCGTCAAGGGCTCCCTCAAGGACATACGCCCGGACGACCTGACCGCCACGATCGTGCAGGCCGCCCTGGCCAAGGTCCCCGAGCTGGACCCGAAGGACATCGACGACCTGATGCTCGGCTGCGGCCTGCCCGGCGGCGAGCAGGGCCACAACCTCGGCCGGATCGTCGCCGTGCAGATGGGGATGGACCACCTGCCGGGCTGCACCATCACCCGGTACTGCTCGTCCTCCCTGCAGACCTCCCGCATGGCCCTGCACGCCATCAAGGCCGGCGAGGGCGACGTCTTCATCTCGGCGGGCGTCGAGACGGTCTCGCGCTACGCCAACGGCAGCTCGGACATGCCCGGCACGCACAACCCGCTCTTCGCCGACGCCGAGGCCCGCACCGTCGAGACCGCCCAGTCCGAGGGGTCCACCTGGCACGACCCGCGCGAGGACGGCCTGCTGCCCGACCCGTACATCGCGATGGGCCAGACCGCCGAGAACCTGGCCCGCGCCAAGGGCGTCACCCGCCAGGACATGGACGAGTTCGGTGTCCGCTCGCAGAACCTCGCCGAGGAGGCCATCAAGAACGGCTTCTGGGAGCGCGAGATCACCCCGGTGACCCTCCCCGACGGCACGGTCGTCGCCAAGGACGACGGCCCGCGCGCCGGCGTCACCCTGGAGGCCGTCCAGGGCCTCAAGCCGGTCTTCCGCCCCGACGGCCTGGTCACGGCCGGCAACTGCTGCCCGCTGAACGACGGTGCCGCCGCGCTCGTGATCATGTCCGACACCAAGGCCCGCGAGCTCGGCCTCACGCCGCTCGCCCGGATCGTCTCGACCGGCGTCTCCGGCCTCTCCCCGAGATCATGGGCCTCGGCCCAGTGGAGGCGAGCAAGCAGGCCCTGCGGCGGGCCGGGCTGACCATCGACGACATCGACCTGGTCGAGATCAACGAGGCGTTCGCCGCCCAGGTGATCCCGTCCTACCGCGACCTGGGCATCCCGCTGGAGAAGCTGAACGTCAACGGCGGTGCCATCGCCGTCGGCCACCCCTTCGGGATGACCGGTGCCCGCATCACCACCACGCTCATCAACTCCCTGCAGTTCCACGACAAGCAGTTCGGCCTGGAGACGATGTGCGTGGGCGGCGGCCAGGGCATGGCCATGATCATCGAGCGCCTCAGCTGAGCCCCGCACCGTAGCCGCGGCGGCACCGGCCGTGAGGCCATGGCCCAGAACCCGGGAAACACCAGGGTTCTGGGCCGTTTTGTGATCCAATCTCCCTCAGGATGTGACCTATCTCCCTCTGCCCGGGGATAACTCCAGGTCACAGCGGTCACACCCCCTCCCCCAGCACCGAAGCCCTGTCCGTTTCGTGACGTTACGCACTGACAGCTGGTTAGTCCGCCCTTCAAGCTGATGTAGGAAGTCGGGGGTCGACTTTGAACCGGGAGTACGTCAGTGAGCGCCATGCCGATCGCGTTGCTGGTCACCACGGCCGCCACGGGCGCCGTGGGTGTCGCCGTCCTGCGCACCGTCCTCCAGCTGCGCCGACAGGTCGCGGCCCTGCACACCGCGCTGGCCGAGAGCCGCGCCGCCACCACCCGCGCACTGCTGCCCGCCGCCCGCACGCCTGCCGACACCGACGAGATACGCGCCGCCGTTGCGGCGGCGCTGGCCGAGGAACGGGAGCGGGAGCTCGCCGAGGCACGGGCGTTCTGGGCCGCCCAGGAGACCCGTGACGCCTCCGACGCGCCCTCTCTGCTGGGCCTGCCCGAGACCGACCTGTTCCTGCCCCGGCAGGCGGATTTCGCGGGTCTGGAGCCGGTGTCCGAGCCCGGCGCCGACACCGAGGAGCCGGCCGGCGAGTCCCCGGAGCTGGCCGCGGCCCGCCGCCGTCACCCCTCCCACCCGGACTTCGTACCCACCCAGTCCCCGGTGACGAACGACCACGAGCGCACGGTCGCCACCCTGGAGGAGCTGGCCGCCTCCCGCGTGGAGCTGACGGACGTCCGCCCCGGCCCGCTGGGCACCCTCGACGTCTACGTATTCGCCGACGGCACGACCCTGTGCATGACCCCGGGCCACCGAGAGACGGCGGAACACCTCGCCGCAGCCGTCCGAGCGGGCCGGACGCCGACCCTCCTGGGCGGCTCAGGCGTCTCGGGCGCCTACACGCTGACCTTCGAGTGCGGCGAAGAGAACGTGTACATCCTGGCCGACAGGGTCATCGCGTCCCTGTAGTCAGGGGCGCGGGGCTGTGTCAATATGCGGCTCCGCCGCGCGGGCGCGACCAGCCACCGACTACCGGCACCCGCGAACGACGCTCAAACCCCCGCCCGCTTCTGCGCCTCCTCAACCACCCGCACCGCGTCATCGACATCGGCATCACTGGGAATCACCACCGCCAGATCATGCCCGGCCACGGTGATCTGATCTGCGGCCGCAAACATCCCGCATCCGGCATCTCCCGAGGCTCCACACCCTCCAGAACCTGCGCCCTCCGGGCCAACTCCCTGGCAAGCCCCAGGGCCTCAGCGGCAGCACCCCGCTGCAACCGGCTCTGGGCGCAGCCCTCAAACGATCGGCGAAATGATCCACCGCACGGGTCAGAGGCGTCGTATCAACCACGCCGCGAGCGTACGCGTCGCACCGGGACTGTTGCCAACGGGCGAACACTCAGGCACGGTGACCTGAAGGACCGGCTTACATCCCAGCGTCCGGAGGCGCCGATGTCCCAAGTCTTCTCCGAAGAGACCCATCGCAACCTGCTCGCCCGCATCCCCCACTGCACCGGTCGTGAGATCTCCGACTGGCTTCGCACCGTCGAAGAAGGCCCGGCACTCTTCCGCTTCGAGGAAAAGGTCAGCTGGCTCCGGCACGAACACAACCTCGCGTACGGCCACGCCAAGGCGATCATCCATGAGTACGACCTGAGGAGGGCCGCGCGCAAACTGCTCTAGGCGCAAACCCGTCCCGACGGCGAAGCCGCCTGGCAGACGACGAAGGGCCCCGGCCGGAGCCGGGGCCCTTCGCGCTACGACCGTCGAGAACTAGTCGTTGCTGTTGAGGATCGAGATGAGCCTCAGGAACTCCAGGTAGATCCACACGAGGGTCAGCGTGAGGCCGAAGGCCGCGAACCACGCCTCCTCGCGCGGGGCACCGTAGGCGATGCCGTCCTCGACCTGCTTGAAGTCCAGGGCGAGGAAGCAGGCGCCGAGGATGATGCCGATCACGCCGAAGACGACACCGAGGGCACCACTGCGGAAGCCGAGGCCGTCACCGCCGCCGAACACGGCGAACAGCAGGTTCACCATCATCAGCAGGATGAAGCCGAGCGCGGCCGCCATCACGAAGCCGTAGAAGCGTCGGTTGACGCGGATCCAGCCGGCCTTGTAGGCGATCAGCACACCGGCGAAGACCGCCATGGTGCCGATCACGGCCTGCATGGCGGCGCCGTCGGCGATGCGGTTGTCGACGATGTTGGACACGACGCCGAGGAAGACACCCTCGAACGCGGCGTACGTCAGGATCAGCGCGGGCGAGGCCTTGCGCTTGAAGGACTGCACGAACGCCAGGACCATGCCGATCAGCGCGGCGCCGATACCGATGCCGTAGCTACGGCTGATGTTGGCGTCGTCGATCGGCAGCAGCGCCCAGGAGAGCGCGGCGGTGAGGACGAGCACACCGAGCGTGCTCGCGGTGCGCAGGACGACATCGTCGATCGTCATCCGGCCGGTGGTGGCCGGGGCCTGCGGCGGCGCGCCGTGCTGCAGGTCCTGCTGGGCGTAAGGGTTCTGCGCGTACGGGTTCTGCGCGTAGGGGTTGCCCGTCGGCTGTGCGTACGGGTTGCCCTGCGTGGCGACAGCGGGACCCCCGGCCTGCGGCGCGGTGTTGAAGCCCGCGTAGCCGTTGTCGCGGCTGAACCCCCGTCGCGAGAAGACCGGGTTTCTGCTCCTCATTTCACTCCTCCATGGCCACACTGCGTGGCCTTGGCTCAAGAGTAATAGGTAGGCAAAGGAATGACCCTAGTGCTTGGGGAGGATCTTTCCCTCGTCGTGCTGCGCAACACGCTACGCGGCTTCGTGATTCCCCTCACCGGAGGGGGTCATTCATCACATGCCGAGCGGGAAGCCCGTGTACCCCTCGGCCAGGTCGGTCTCGGCGGCGCGCGAGGAGGCGATCCGGTCGAGCCGGGCCAGCTGGAGCCGGTCCTCGAAGCCGGTCGCGCCGGGGGCCCGGTGCAGCAGTGTGGTCATGTCGTAGGAGAACCGCTCGGCCTGCCAGATCCGGCGCAGGCAGGTCTCCGAGTAGGCGTCGAGCAGCTCCGGTGAGCCGGTCTCCTTCCGGTGGGTCAGGGCCCGGGCGAACGTCACGACGTCGCCGACGGCGAGATTCAGCCCCTTCGCCCCGGTCGGCGGGACGATGTGGGCCGCGTCACCGGCGAGGAAGAGGCGGCCGTGGCGCATGGGCTCGTGGACGTAGGAGCGCATGGGGTGACGGACTTCTGGGTGATCGGGCCGCGCTCCAGGCGCCAGTCGTCAGCGGTCTCGAAGCGGCGCTCCAACTCGTCCCAGATGTCCTCGTCGCTCCACGCCCCGGCGTCCGTACCGTCGGGCACCTGGAGGTAGAGGCGGGAGACGGACGGCGAGCGCATGGAGAGCAGAGCGAAGCCGCGGTCGTGGCGGGCGTAGACGAGCTCGTCGTGCGAGGGCGGCACGTCGGCGAGGATGCCGAGCCAGCCGAAGGGGTACGTCCGTTCGAAGACCTGGACCAGTTCCGCGGGGATCGCCTTGCGGGAGACGCCCCAGAAGCCGTCGCAGCCGACGACGTACTCGCACTCAAGGACGTCCTCGCGTCCCTGGTGCCGGAAGCGGACGCGCGGGGCGTCCGTGCTCGCGTCCTCCACGGCCAGGGCCTCCGCCTCGAACAGCAGCGGGCCGCCCTCCTCGATCTGGAGGGCGATGAGGTCCTTGCAGACCTCGGTCTGGGCGTAGACCATCACGGACCGGCCGCCGGTGAGGGCGGGGAAGTCGACGCGGTGGCGCCGGCGGTCGAAGCGGAGTTCGATGCCGTCATGGCGCAGTCCCTCGCGGTCCATGCGCTCCCCGGCGCCGGCCGCGCGCAGCACGTCCGCCGTGCCCTGCTCCAGGATCCCGGCGCGCTGCCGCCGCTCGACATAGGCGCGGTCGCGGCTCTCCAGGACGACCGAGTCGATGCCGGCGCCATGGAGCAGCCGGGCGAGGAGGAGGCCGGCGGGGCCCGCTCCGATGATGCCGACGGTCGTGCGCATCGGGCACCTTCTCTCTCAGGTTCATGACGCCATGTTCGCGTAGTGAAAAATATTTCACTTCTTTCGGATGTGAGTTTCCGACGGCATGCGCCCACTGTCAACGGGCATGCCGTGAACTCTTCAATGAACCATGCAGGGGTCGGAAGGTGCCCGGAGCCGGACTCGAACCGGCACGCCCGCGAAGGGCAGCGAGGTTTAAGCTCGCCGTGTCTGCATTCCACCATCCGGGCAGGCCATGGGCTCCGCATCGAGGTTCCGAGACTATCGGGACGGGTCCCCCGAACAGCGGAAGGGCGGGCCGATGTTGTCTTATTTTATTGACGTCTGAGGGTGCATCAGCACACGGAACGCGCCATCCGCACTTGCCAATAGCCTTGCGTGCGGTGCTCGGCGGCGCATGCGGAATGACGGAATTTCACCGCTTGAACGAGGGCACTCCACCTGTTCTCGACACCTGGACCCCTCGGTTCCCGACACCGGCTCCTCTCAGGGGCGTTCGTCATCCCCAGGTATGACGCCGCCCCGTGCGGTCAGACCGAAGTCGCCCTTCGGAACCGGAACAGCGGGTGACTACACGGCGGCCGGGGACCCGGACGATGGAAAGCGTCCTTCCAAGAACACCGCCGTCCCGACAGGAGTGCCATCCCGTGACCACCGCACCGCTCGCCGACCGGGCCACCACCGTGGCCGCGCGCGCCACGGATCTGTCGAAGATCTACGGACAGGGTGAGACCCAGGTGGTCGCCCTGGACCGGGTCTCCATCGACTTCCGGCAGGCCGAGTTCACCGCGATCATGGGCCCCTCCGGCTCCGGCAAGTCGACCCTGATGCACTGCGTCGCGGGTCTGGACACCTTCTCCTCCGGGTCGGTGCGCATCGGCGAGACCGAGCTCGGCTCGCTCAAGGACAAGCAGCTCACCAAGCTCCGCCGGGACAAGATCGGCTTCATCTTCCAGGCGTTCAACCTGTTGCCGACCCTGACGGCCCTGGAGAACATCACCCTTCCGATGGACATCGCGGGCCGCAAGCCGGACAGGCAGTGGCTGGACTCCGTCATCACGATGGTCGGCCTGGCGGACCGGCTCGGCCACCGGCCCTCGCAGCTGTCCGGCGGGCAGCAGCAGCGCGTCGCCGTGGCGCGGGCGCTGGCCTCCCGGCCCGAGATCATCTTCGGTGACGAGCCCACCGGAAACCTCGACTCGCGCTCCGGCGCCGAGGTGCTGGGCTTCCTGCGCAACTCCGTGCGCGAACTGGGCCAGACGGTGGTGATGGTGACGCACGACCCGGTGGCCGCGGCCTACGCGGACCGGGTGGTCTTCCTCGCGGACGGCCGGATCGTCGACGAGATGTACCGGCCGACCGCCGACTCGGTCCTGGACCGCATGAAGGCGTTCGACGCCAAGGGCCGCACCAGCTGATCCCCCGTCAGGACCGACAGGACTGAGAAGAAGAACCCATGTTCCGTACCGCCTTGCGCAATGTGCTCGCGCACAAGGCCCGGCTCCTGATGACCGTCCTCGCCGTGATGCTCGGCGTGGCCTTCGTGTCGGGGACCCTGGTCTTCACCAACACCATCTCCGACGCCTTCCAGAAGAGTTCCGCCAAGGGCTTCGACCAGGTCGACGTCGCCATGACGGCGGACTACCAGGACGCCGAGGGCGACCGGGTCGGCAAGCTCCACGAACTGACCCGGGCGACGCTCGACAAGAGCGAGCGGGTGCCCGGGGCCGCGTCCGCCATCGGGGTCGTGCAGGGCTTCACGGCCATCGCCGACAAGGACGGCAAGCTGATCGGCGAGGGCTTCCAGTCGCAGGGCGGCAACTACTGGGGCGCCGAGGATCCCCGCTACCCGCTGGCGAGCGGGCACGCGCCCAAGGGCGCGGGCGAGGTCCTCATCGACTCCGAGACTGCGAAGCGCGCCGGCTACAAGGTCGGCGACACCGTCCGCATGTCGGTCGACGGGCCGGTGCTGACCCCGAAGATCACCGGCATCTTCACCACCGACGACGGCAACGTCGCCGCCGGCGGCAGCCTCACCCTGTTCGACACGGCGACCGCCCAGAAGCTGTTCGGCAAGGCGGGCGTCTACGACCAGATCGACGTCAAGGCGAAGCCGGGCGTCACGCAGGCCGCGCTGAAGGCGGCGCTGGACAAGGCGCTGCCCGAGGGCACCGTCTCGACCACCACCGGCAAGCAGCTCGCCGACGACCAGGCGGAGGCGATCTCCCGGTCGATGAGCGGCATGCAGACGGCCCTGCTGGTCTTCGCCGGTATCGCCCTGTTCGTCGGCACCTTCATCATCGCCAACACGTTCACCATGCTGGTCGCCCAGCGCACCAAGGAGCTGGCGCTGATGCGGGCGGTCGGCGCCTCACGCCGGCAGGTGACACGGTCGGTGCTCATCGAGGCGTTCGTGGTCGGCACGGTCGCCGCCGTGACCGGGCTGGTCGCGGGCATCGGCATCGGGGCCGGACTGCGCTCGCTGATGGGCTCGTTCGGCGGGACCGTGCCCGACGGGCCGCTGGTCATCAAGCCCGCGACGATCATCGCCGCGCTCGCGGTCGGCATCCTGGTGACCATGCTGGCGGCGTGGCTGCCGGGCCGCCGGGCCGCGAAGATCCCGCCGGTGGCGGCCATGAACAGCGTGCACGCGAAGGCCACGACCAAGTCGCTGGTGCTGCGCAACACACTGGGCGCCCTGGTCGCGGCCGCGGGCATCGCGGTGGTCCTGGCGGCCTCGACGATGGACGGCTCGGACGGCCAGATGCCCATGGGCTTCGGCGCGGTGCTGCTGATCATCGGCGTGTTCATCCTGACCCCGCTGCTGTCCCGCCCGCTGATCGCCGCCGCGGCGCCGGTACTGCGCGTCTTCGGTGTCTCCGGCAAGCTGGCCCGGCAGAACTCGGTGCGCAACCCGCGCCGTACGGCCGCCACCGCCTCCGCGCTGATGATCGGCCTGACCCTGATCACCGGTATGACGGTGATGGCGGGCAGCCTCCAGCAGGCCATCGAGAAGATGGCGTCGTCGTCGATCAAGGCGGACTACGTGGTGTCCATGGCGAACGGCAACGCGCTGTCGCCGGACGTCGAGAAGAAGCTGCAGCAGGCCGGTGACGTCACCGCCACCAGCCCGATGCTCAACGCCGAGTCCCGGATCGACGGGCAGACCGAGTACCTGACCGGCGTCAACGGCGCCGCGATCGGCGACCTGGTCGGTCCGAAGGTCGACCAGGGCACCTTCAAGGTCGGCGGCACCCAGGTCGTCGTGGACAGCGAGACCGCCAAGTCGCGCGGCTGGAAGGCCGGTTCCGCCCTGACCGTCTCCTACGAGGACGGCAAGAAGCAAAAGCTCACGGTCGCCGGGACCTACGAGAGCAACGACTTCCTGAGCGGCATCCTGCTCGACGAGAAGACCCTCGCCCCGCACACGTCGGACCCGTACAACATGAAGGTCATGGTGAAGACCTCCGACGGCACGTCCGGCGCGACGCAGGACAAGCTGGAGAAGGCCCTCGGCACCAACCCGGCCATCAAGGTCCAGTCCAAGGACGACATCTCCAACGAGATCGCACAGATGTTCACGCTGATGCTGAACATGGTCTACGGCCTGCTCGCCATGGCGGTGATCGTGGCGGTCCTCGGGGTCATCAACACCCTGGCCATGTCGGTCTTCGAGCGCTCCCAGGAGATCGGCATGCTCCGGGCGATCGGCCTGGACCGCAAGGGCATCAAGCGGATGGTCCGCCTGGAGTCCCTGGTGATCTCCTTGTTCGGCGCGGTGCTGGGCATCGGCCTCGGTGTGTTCTTCGGCTGGGCGGCCG
Organism: Streptomyces tuirus; assembly: GCA_018195615.1. GTDB lineage: Bacteria > Actinomycetota > Actinomycetes > Streptomycetales > Streptomycetaceae > Streptomyces > Streptomyces tuirus_A. The sequence goes on from JAGTPG010000002.1 coordinate 3,923,642, forward strand.
GTGAGCTGCTGGCGACCAAGCTCGCGACGTACGAACTGGTCCTGCCCTGGGCGCGGATGGGTGTCTTCCTGCTGCTGGCCGCGACGGTGGGTGTCCTGGCGGCACTGTGGCCGGCCCGGCGTGCGGCCCGGCTGAACATGCTGGAAGCGATCAAGGCCGAGTAGCGAGAACGTCGGAGGGGCCCCTTTCCCCGGTGGGAAAGGGGCCCCTCCGCGTTCAGTTCCAGGTGCGGGCGCGCAGGGGCATGCCCGACGCCCCGGATTCGGGAGTCCGCACGGCCAGGACCTGGTTGACGCCGATGCGGTTGCGTTCGAAGGCGAGTGCGGAGGCGGCCATGTAGAGGCGCCAGACGCGGGCGCGGCCCGGGCTGGTGAGCTGGACGGCACGCTTCCAGTCGGCCTCCAGCCGGGCGACCCACTGGCGCAGCGTGAGGGCGTAGTGCTCGCGGATCGACTCGACGTCACGCACCTCGAAGCCGGCGCGTTCCAGCTGGGTGACGGTGCTGCCGACGGGCTGGAGCTCACCGTCGGGGAAGACGTAGGAGTCGATGAACGCGTCGACGCTGTACGTCGTCTCGTCCCGCTGCGGGCGGCGGGCGATCTGGTGGTTGAGGAGCCGCCCGCCGGGCTTGAGGAGCGCGTGCAGGTCGGTGGCGTAGTCCAGGTACCGCTCGGCGCCGACGTGTTCGGCCATGCCGATGGAGGAGACGGCGTCGTACGGCCCGTCGCGGACGTCGCGGTAGTCCTGGACGCGGATCTCGACCTTGTCGGTGAGGCCCTCGTCGGCGACGCGCTTGCGGGCGTACGCGGCCTGCTCCTGGGAGAGCGTGACGCCGACGACGCTCACGCCGTGCTCGCGGGCGGCGTGGATGGCCATCGAACCCCAGCCGCAGCCGACGTCCAGGATTCGCTGACCGGGCTTCAGGCCGAGCTTGCGGCAGACCAGTTCGAGCTTGTCCCGCTGGGCCTGTTCGAGGGTGCTGTCCGGGGTGGGCCAGTAGGCGCAGGAGTACACCATGGACGGGCCGAGGACGATCTCGTAGAAGTCGTTGCCGACGTCGTAGTGGTGGCTGATGGCGCGTCTGTCGCTGTGCTTGGTGTGCAGGTGGCGGCGGGGGTGCGGGCCTCCTCGCGGGGCGGGGCGGGAGGCAGCGGGGACCCGGCGAGTGCGACGAGTCCGCGTACGGCGGCCCGGACCTCGGGGTCGCGCAGGGCCTGGGTGAGGGTGCGGGCGTCCTCACCGCGCTCCCAGATCAGCCCGGCCAGCAGGTCGAGCGTGGCGTAGAGGTCGCCCTCGATGTCGAGGTCGCCCGCCACCCACGCGCGGGCCAGGCCGAGTTCGCCCGGCTTCCACAGCAGGCGGCGCAAGGCGCGGCGATTGCGTACGACGAGGGTCGGCGCGCCCGGCGGCCCCGCCTGCGAACCGTCCCACGCGCGGATGCGCACGGGGAGTGGTGCTCCCAGCAACTGTGCGAAGAGGCCCTGCAGCCGCGGCGCGGCGTCTGCCATGGTGTACACCTCCGTGACGGGAATCCCGGAATGTCCGACACCACGTAAACACCTGCTGGGCCTCGCCGCAGTCCCCGGCACGCGTCATGTCTGAGCAAAACCGCCAGCCATTCGCCCCTTTCGCCCACCCGTCACCCGACTCGGCCGCCCAAGAGCCCCTCTTCGCCTCCGGGGGCTCGGCCCCGGCCCCCGGCGAGTGTCCCGGTGGTGCCCGCGCTCGCGGTCAGGCCCCGGTGGCCACCCCGCCCCGAGAACGCCTAAGGGCCCCCGCACCACGGATGGCGGGAGGCCCTTCGGTCAGGGCGGGAACGGGCCCAAGGTCAGGAGGCCTTGGCCTTCTCCTCGGTCTTCTCCTTCGGCGCGGCGGCCACGGGGGCCGGCTTCGCGGCCTCGTAGAACTCCTCGCGCGGCGTCTCGATCGCGCCGAGCGAGACGACCTCGCGCTTGAGGAACATGCCGAGCGTCCAGTCGGCGAAGACGCGGATCTTGCGGTTCCAGGTCGGCATCGCCATGCCGTGGTAGCCACGGTGCATGTACCAGGCGAGACGGCCCTTGAGCTTGATCTTCATCTTGCCCATGACGATCATCGCGACGCCCTTGTGCAGGCCCAGCCCGGCCACCGCGCCCTTGTTGGCGTGCGCGTAGTCCTTCTGCGGGAAGCCCCGCATGCCGGACAGGACGTTGTCACCGAGGACCCGGGCCTGACGCAGCGCGTGCTGGGCGTTCGGCGGGCACCAGGCGTTCTCGTTGCCCGCCTTGCGGCCGACGAGGTCCGGGACCTGGGCGTTGTCGCCGGCGGCCCAGATGTAGTCGGTGCCCTGGACCTGCAGCGTCGGCGCGCAGTCGACGTGACCGCGGGGACCGAGGGGCAGGCCGTAGCGGGACAGGACCGGGTTGGGCTTGACGCCGGCGGTCCAGACGATCGTGTTGGAGTCGACCTCGAGGCCGTTCTTCAGCACCACGTGGCCGTCGACGCAGGAGTCCATGGAGGTGGACAGGTAGACCTCGACACCGCGGCCCTCGAGGTGCTCCTTGCCGTACTTGCCGAGCTTGGGACCCACCTCGGGGAGGATCTTGTCGGCGGCGTCGACGAGGATGAAGCGCATGTCCTCGCGGGACACGTTCTTGTAGTACTTCGCCGCGTCGCGGGCCAGGTCCTCGACCTCGCCGATGGTCTCCGCACCGGCGAAACCGCCGCCCACGAAGACGAAGGTGAGGGCCTTGCGGCGGATCTCCTCGTCCGTGGTGGAGTCGGCCTTGTCGAGCTGCTCGAGGACGTGGTTGCGCAGGCCGATGGCCTCCTCGATGCCCTTCATGCCGATGCCCTGCTCGGCGAGGCCGGGGATCGGGAAGGTCCGGGAGACGGCGCCGAGCGCGATGACCAGGTAGTCGAAGGGCAGCTCGTACGCCTCGCCGACCAGCGGGGCGATCGAGGCGACCTTGCGGTCCTGGTCGATGGTGGTGACCCGGCCGGTGAGAACCTCCGCCTTGGGCAGCACGCGCCGCAGCGGGACGACGACGTGACGCGGGGAGATGTTGCCGGCGGCGGCTTCGGGGAGGAAGGGCTGGTAGGTCATGTACGACCGGGGGTCGACGACCGTGACGGTCGCCTCGCCGTAACGCATCTTCTTGAGGATGCGCCGAGCTGCGTACAGGCCTACGTACCCACCGCCTACTACGAGGATCCTGGGACGCTCCGTGGTGCTCATGCCATCGAGTATCCACCCGCCTCAGGGGGGTGGCTCGTGCGCCCCTTCACAAGCTCCTGCAGGGGGTGTGTTATCCTTCGCCGCCCGCGTGATCCATGTCATGGTGACAACCGGGATCCTTTGTGCACTGCGGACCGTTGTCAATGCCGCGTGAGCTGCCTCTCTGACCCTCAGGGACCCCCGTGAGGCACCGCCGGAGCCCTGCTTCGCGCCCTGTCCGGAGCACCCCCTTATCACGCTTCTGAACATGTTCAAGGGCCGGTTGGACCCCCAGATGGGTCAACCGGCCCCTTGCTGTCGCTCTGGAGTGCCGAATTCCTTGTGAAGAACTTCACGAACTTTTCCGACGGACTGTCGCCGAGGGGCCCGATCGAGCCCCCCGGACGCGCTCATTCGTGATCCATGCCTGCTCAGAAGCGGCTCACGCCACCGACCACGCGATGCCGTCGAGGATGTCGTGCTCGCTGACCACGACCTCCTCAGCACCGATCCGCTCCATGATCGTCAGGAGCACCAGGGCCCCCGCCCCGATCACGTCGACCCGGCCCGGGTGCATGGAGGGCACGGCCGCGCGCTCGGCGTGCGTGGAGCGCAGCAGCCACTCGGTGATCTCGCGGACCCGGTCCTGGGAGACGCGGGAGTGGTGGATGGCCGCCGAGTCGTACTCGGGCAGCTCCTGGGCGATCGCCGACACGGTCGTCACGGAACCGGCCAGGCCGACCAGCGTGCGGGCCTCGCGCAGCGGGACCGTCTCCTCGGCGAGGTCGAGGGCGGCCTCGATGTCGGCCCGCATGGCCGCGAGCTGCTCCTCGGCCGGCGGGTCGCTCACCGCCCCGTCCCGGACCAGGTGCCGCTCGGTCATCCGGACACAGCCGACGTCCACCGAGCGCGCCGCGCGGACATGGTCGTCGCCGACGACGAACTCGGTCGAGCCGCCGCCGATGTCCACGACCAGGTAGGGCCGCGGGAGGTGGTCGGCCCCCGCGAGCTCCTTGGTGGCGCCGGTGAAGGAGAACTCGGCCTCCTGGTCCCCGGAGATCACCTCGGGCTCGACGCCCAGGATGTCCAGCACCCCGCGTACGAACTCGTCCCGGTTCTCGGCGTCCCGGGAGGCGGAGGTCGCCACGAACCGCAGCCGCTCCGCCCCGTGCTCCTTGATGATCCCGGCGTACTCGCGACAGGCCGCGAAGGTCCGCTGGAGCGCCTCGGGGGCGAGCCGGCCGGTGCGGTCGACACCCTGCCCGAGCCGGACGATCGTCATCCGGCGGTCGAGGTCGACCAGCTCACCTGTCCTCGGGTCGGCGTCGGCGACCAGGAGCCGGATGGAGTTCGTACCGCAGTCCACGGCGGCGACACGGGTCACTGGGCGTCCTCCTCGGCGGTCGTCACGCACGCGCCCTTGCGCCACCACTCCGGCAGCATGGCCAGCGCCTCGTCGCCCAGCGGGTTCACCCCGGGCCCCGCGGCCAGCGAGTGCGCCACCAGCACGTGCAGGCACTTCACCCGGTCCGGCATGCCGCCCGCGCTGGGGAAGTTCTTCAGCTCCTCGATCTCGTCACGGCGCCGGATGTAGTCCTCGTGCGCCGCCCGGTACGCCGCCGCCAGCTCCGGGTCCGAGGCGAGCCGCTCGGTCATCTCCTTCATCACGCCGTTCGCCTCCAGCGTGCCGATCGCCGAGTTCGCCTTCGGGCACGTCAGGTAGTACAGCGTGGGGAAGGGCGTGCCGTCCGGCAGCCGCGGTGCCGTCTCGACGACGTCCGGCTGCCCGCACGGGCACCGGTGCGCGATCGCGCGCAGACCGCGCGGGGGCCGACCGAGCTGCTGCTTGAAGGCCTCGACGTCCGCGTCGGTGGGCTCGGTGCGCGGGGTGGTCGGCGGGGGCGTTTCCATGACTGTGTTCAGGCTGTCTTTCTCTGGATCGCTGGCTGGGAGGTCAGCTCACTGGCCGGAGGCGTCGGACTTGTCGACGCCGTCCCAGACGTTGGAGTACCAGGGGCGGTCGGCCGCCCCGAGGTCGGTGCGCGACTGCTTCGCCGCGTGCGGGTCGACGACGATGAACCCCGTCTCCCCCGGCATGACGTAGTGCAACCGCTGCCGGATCTGCTGCTCGGCGTACGCGTCGTCCTGCCAGCGCGCCTTCTGGTCGCGCAGTCGTTCGACGCGCTGCCGGGCCTGCTGCTGCTCCTGCTGGAGGTCGTCGATCTCGGCGCGCTGCGAGACGTACTCCCGCATCGGGTAGGCCAGCGCGACGATCAGCGAGCACATCACGAGGGCCAGCAGCGCGGCCCGGCCGGTCAGCCGGGAGCGGCGCGCCTGGCGCTTGGTCTGGGAGCGGTAGACCCGGGCCGCGGTCTGCTCGCCGAGCAGCCGGATCCTGGTCGCGGTGGAGAACCGGTCCCGGTCCTTCACGGCCATGTCTCCCCGCCTCCCGCTCCACCGTCCGATGCGCGTACGTCCCCGGACACGGTACGGGACCGAGTACGGGGACGTACGTACGACGCTTCCTACGAAGCCGTGCCTCAGCCCTTGAAGCGGGGGAAAGCGCTGCGGCCGGCGTACACCGCCGCGTCGTCGAGGATCTCCTCGATGCGCAGCAGCTGGTTGTACTTGGCGACGCGCTCGGAACGGGCCGGGGCGCCGGTCTTGATCTGGCCGCAGTTGGTGGCGACGGCCAGGTCGGCGATGGTGACGTCCTCGGTCTCGCCGGAGCGGTGGGACATCATGCACTTGAAGCCGTTGCGCTGGGCCAGCTCCACGGCGTCCAGGGTCTCGGTCAGCGAACCGATCTGGTTGACCTTGACCAGGAGCGCGTTGGCCGCGCCCTCCTCGATGCCGCGGGCCAGGCGCTCGGGGTTGGTGACGAACAGGTCGTCGCCGACGAGCTGGACCTTGTCACCGAGCTTGTCGGTGATGGTCTTCCAGCCCTCCCAGTCGTCCTCGAACAGGGGGTCCTCGATGGAGACGAGCGGGTACGCCTCGACGAGCTCCGCGTAGTACTCGGTCATCTCGGCCGCCGAGCGCTCCTTGCCCTCGAAGGTGTAGACGCCGTCCTTGTAGAACTCGGACGCGGCGACGTCGAGCGCGAGGGCGATCTGCTCGCCGGGGGTGTAGCCGGCTTCCTTGATGGCCTCGAGGATGAGGTCGAGGGCCTCGCGGTTGGAGCCGAGGTTCGGGGCGAAGCCGCCCTCGTCGCCGAGGCCGGTGGCCAGGCCCTTGCTCTTCAGGACCTTCTTCAGCGTGTGGTAGACCTCGGCGCCCCAGCGCAGGGCCTCGGAGAAGGACTCCGCGCCGATCGGGGCGATCATGAACTCCTGGATGTCCACGTTGGAGTCGGCGTGCGAGCCGCCGTTCAGGATGTTCATCATCGGCACCGGCAGCAGGTGCGCGTTCGGACCGCCCAGGTAGCGGAACAGCGGCAGGTCGCTGGCCTCGGAGGCGGCGTGGGCGACGGCGAGCGAGACGCCGAGGATGGCGTTGGCGCCGAGGCTGCCCTTGTTGTCGGTGGCGTCCAGGTCGAACATCGCCTGGTCGATCAGGCGCTGCTCGGTGGCGTCGTAGCCGACCAGCTCCGGGCCGATCTGCTCGATGACCGCGAGGACGGCCTTCTCCACACCCTTGCCGAGGTAGCGGTTCGAGTCGCCGTCGCGGAGCTCGATGGCCTCGAAGGCGCCCGTGGAGGCGCCGGACGGGACGGCGGCACGACCGGTGCTGCCGTCGTCGAGGCCGACCTCGACCTCGACCGTGGGGTTGCCTCGGGAGTCCAGGATTTCCCGGGCTACGACGACGTCGATGGACGGCACGAGCATCTCCTTCTTGATGTGACGCGGGTACGCGGGCCGCTCGGGCCCTGCGCGGTGCGGGCCGCGGTGGCTCGCGACATGAGCCTAACCGGCTCCGCGCGATCGGCCACCGGGTCGCCCACCCCATGGACAGAACCGAGAGTAAATTGTTTCCGAACGGAACAAAACAGGGGCGCAAAGGCCGGCAGAAAAAGACCCCGCCCCGGCGCGTACGGGGGAACACGCACCGGGGCGGGGAGCCCGTGGGGACGGGGGGCCGCTGCTTACTTCAGGTGCAGCTGCTGGCCCGGGTAGATGAGGTTGGCGTCGGTGACGATGTCCTTGTTCAGCTCGAACAGCTTCTCCCAGCCGCCCTCGACCTTGTGCTCGGTCGCGATGGAGCTGAGGGTGTCACCCTTGACGACCTTGTACTCGCCGTCGCCCTTCTTGACCTTCTTGCCGGTCGGGGTGGTGACGGTCTTCTGGGTCTTCTGGGTCTGGGCCGGGCGCTCGTCGGACCGGGAGGCCGGCTGCTGCTCGGTCTCGCGGGTCTCGGTGGAGCCGCTGCTCTGCGCGGAGCCGCCGTCGTAGCCGGCGCTCGACAGGCCCTTGCCGCAGACCGGCCAGGCACCCTTGCCCTGGCCCGCGAGGACCTTCTCGGCGATCTCGATCTGCTGCTCCTTGGTGGCCTGGTCGGCGGTGGAGGCGTACTTGGTGCCGCCGTAGCCGGACCAGGTGGAGGCGGAGAACTGCAGACCGCCGTAGTAACCGTTGCCGGTGTTGATGGACCAGTTGCCGCCGGACTCGCACTGGGCGACGGCGTCCCACTCGGAGGCGGTGGCGGCGGAGGCGTTGCCGGCCGCCATCAGCGGGGCGGCGACGGCGGCACCGGTGACACCGGCGATGGCGATGACCCGAGAGGCCTTGGACGGACGGCGGTGCGTGCCCTTGCCGGAAAACAGCATGGAGAGATCCCCTCACCGACGCCTGCGAGGTGAGCTGTCGGGTTCGGGCCGGTTGAGTTGCCCGGCCGCGTCCCTCCCGGGACACGGCTTCACCCCTAGCCCTTCCGGCGCAACTGGCCGGTCGGGCACCTACCTTGGGTCCCCCGCTCCTGCCTACGGCGCTTGACGCGACGACTGTTCCCGTGCGGCCGCTGGCAGGATTCGGCGTTGCGGCAGCCGGGGCTCGCGGTGGCGAGCGGTCATGACCGTAGACACGCGATCCGCGGAATTTCAAAGACGATCAGGGCTTCTGAGATCTATCTCTCACCGCGTTAATTCGGGACATTCGACGCGAATCATGGCGTGAACTCGCGCGGTTTTGGGGCGACTTCCGCCGCGGTTTCCGCACCGCCCCACCGGCTACTTCTCGTCCGCTTCGCCCTCTACCGTGAGCTTCTGACCGGGGCGGATGAGGTTCGGGTCGATACCGACGGCCTGCCTGTTGGCGGCGTAGAGGGCATGCCATCCGCCGCTGAGGTCAAGGGAGTCGGCGATGAGCGAGAGGCTGTCGCCGGGGCGCACGGTGTAGGAGCCGTCCGTCGCGTCGCGGGCCGCTTCGTCGCCGCGCGAGGCGTGCCGGCCCGTGGATTCGTTCGTACGGCCGTTCTCGGGCTCGGCGTTCTCGTCGGCGCTGGGGCCGCGGTGACGGCCGGAGCCGGTGTCGGTCAGCGCCGAGGAGTCGTCGCCCTGCTGCGAGTTGTCGGACTTGTCGCTCTCGGGGTGGCCGAGGGAGGGCTGTCGGGCTCGTCGTCCGGCGTCTGCGTAGTGGAGTCGGGCGCCTGCGACGTGGAGTCGGGCGAATTGTCGGGCTTGGTGGTTTCATCCTCAGGAGTCGATGACGTGTCAGTCGACGACGAGGACGAAGAAGGGCTGGGGGAAGGAGACGACTCGGAGGAGTCGAGCAAACCGGGCGAGTCCGTTGATCCGGATGAACTTGACGAACCGGATGAATCAGACGAGTCGGATCCCTTGTCCTGCTCGAGACCGGAGAGCAGCCCGCAGGTGCGCCAGGCGCCGACCCCCTGGTCGGCGAGGATTCTCTCGGCCACGGCTATCTGCTGCGAACGACTGGCCAGATCGGCGCTCGGGGCGTAGTCCAGGCCGCCGTGGTTCTCCCAGTCCTCCTGGGACAGCGCCAGGCCGCCGAAGTATCCGTTGCCGCTGTTCTGGCTCCAGGCGCCGCCGGTCTCGCAGTCCGCGACCCGGTCCCAGGTCGTGTCGTCGGCCGCGCTGGCGCCGGAGGCCCCGAGAAGCGGGATCGCGATGGCGGAGCCGGTCACTCCGGCCGCGACGAGGAGTGCCGGAGCCTGGCGGGGGCGACGGTGCCGACCGTTCCCGGAGAGCATGCGGAGACCTTTCGCGAGACAGCAGTGACCGGCGCGGGCAAGGCCCGGGCCGCATTGATGGGTGAACGTATCGGCAGACGATCACTTGTCACAAGTTCATGCCGCGCAGATCACGTGAAGATCACAGGCCTGATGTTTCGTCATCTTTGGGCGGGTGCGAACTCCACCGGCAGGGTGCGCAGCCCGCGCATGATGAGACCACCGCGCCATCTCAGCTCGGCCGGGTCCGCCGCGAGCCGCAGGTCCGGGAGGCGGGTGAGGAGCGTGGCGAGCGCGGTCTGGCCCTCCAGGCGGGCGAGCGGGGCGCCGAGACAGTAGTGGATGCCGTGGCCGTAACCGAGGTGCTGGTTGTCGCGGCGGGCGAGGTCGAGCACGTCCGGATCGCCGAACCGCTCCGGGTCCCGGTCGGCGGCGGCCAGGACGACGAGAACCGGATCGCCGGGTTCGATGCGCTGCCCGCCGATGGTGAGCGGCTGAGTGGCGAAGCGCCAGGTGGCGAGCTCGACGGGACCGTCGAAGCGGAGGAGTTCCTCGACGCCGGTCTCCAGGAGGCCTCTCTCCCCGGCGGCCAGGGACGCCTGGAGCCGTGCGCGCTGCTCGGGGTGGGTGAGCAGGGCGTAGGTGCCGTTGCCGATGAGGTTGACGGTCGTCTCGAAGCCGGCGAACAGCAGGATGAAGGCCATGGCCGCGGCCTCGTTCTCGGTGAGGTGCTCACCGTGGTCGGAGGCGCGGATGAGCCCGGAGATGAGGTCCTCACCCGGCGCGGATTCGGCGGGCAGCGCCTCCCGCTTGCGGTGGATGAGCTCGGCGAGGTAGCCGCGCATCTTCTTCACCGATCGCGCCACGCCGCCCCGGGGCCCGCCCTGGTGACGGATCATCATGCCCGCCCAGTCGCGGAAGTCGTCCCGGTCCTCGCGGGGGACGCCGAGCAGGTCGCAGATGGCGTAGATGGGCAGCGGGAACGCGAACTCGTGGATGAGGTCGGCGGACCCCTGCTCCGCGAACGCGTCGATGAGGCTGTCCGTGAGCTCCTGCACCCGCGGCGCGAACTCGGCGACCCGGCGGGGAGTGAACGCCTTGGACACCAGCCGCCGCAGCCGGGTGTGGTCCGGCGGGTCGATGTTCAGCAGATGCGTCATCAGCTCGGCCTTGCGCTCGCCGGGGATACCGGTCTTGCCCTTGGCGTGCGCGGGCTCGTCGTGATGCGCCGGGTTCTTGGAGAGACGGTTGTCGGCGAGGGTCTGCTTGGCGTCGGCATACCGCGTGACCAGCCAGGCCTCCACACCGCTGGGAAGCCGCGTCTTGTGGACGGGGCTGTGCTCACGGAGCCAGGCGTAGGCGGGGTAGGGGTTGCTCGCGAACTCCCACGTGAACAGTTCGGGAACGCCAGGCGCTTCATGGTGCATGGGACGACCCTACGCAGCGGTCGGGTCGGCAACGGTCGCCGCCGGCGGTTGCCGTAGCTGTCAGAGGCCCTCGCCAGTCAGAGGCCCTCGCTGTCAGAGGCCCTCGCTACTCTCGCCGCGTCGAGATCGAGGAGGACCGGTGCTTGAAGGCGTGCTGATCGCGGAGAGCCTGCGGGTGGGGGCCGAGCTGGCCGATGTGCCGCTGCGGGTCACCAAGATCGCGAGGATGGAGGTGGAGAGCGCTGCGGCCGGGCAGCCCGGGCAATGGACACTCCTGGACTTCGCCGCGGAGGAGGCCGATGCGGAGCGGCTGGCCGAGCGGCTCGCGGACTGCCTGGCGCCGACCGGCGGCTGGTACGTCAACTACCACACCGACGCGGAGGCGTTCGTGGTGTTCGCCGGCAAGGTCTTCCGCTATCCACGCCGGGACGCGGAGGGTCGTCTGCCCGCGCAGGACTACGCCCGCTCCATCGGGATCCCCGAAGCGCAGCTGGACTGGGAGGACTGACCTGCCGGGCCCGGCGTCACGGCCGCGGGTCGCCGGCTCGGCCCTCGGCCTCCCTGATCGCGTCCCGGTACGCGCGGGCCGCTGCTCTCAGGGCCGCCTCCGGGTCCACGCCCTCCGACTCGGCGCGGACCGCGAGGGCCAGCAGGTCGTAGCCGATGCCCTCCACGGGTGGGAGCGATATGTCCAGGTGCGCGGTGCGGGCGCGGGACGCCAGCTTGGCGGCGAGGGCCAGGCCGGGCTGGCCCAGGGGATGCCCTCGGTGATCGAGGTGCGCTGTTTCTCGACCGCCTTGGTGCGCAGCCAGTGGGCTTTGACCTCCTCGGGCGTGGTGGCCGTCGCGTCGCCGAAGACATGTGGGTGGCGGTGGATCAGTTTGGCGACGATGCCGCCGGCCACGTCGTCGATGGAGAAGGGGGCATCCAGGTCCTCCTCGGCGATGCGGGCGTGGAAGACGACCTGGAGGAGGACGTCGCCGAGCTCCTCGCGCAGTTCGTCGCGGTCGCCCTCCTCGATCGCCTCGACCAGTTCGTACGCCTCCTCGATGCCGTACTTGGCCAGGCCCTTGTGGGTCTGCCGGGACGACCACGGGCACTCGGCGCGGATGCGGTCCATGACCTGGACGAGGTCAAGGAGGCGGGCGCCCGGCAGGTCGTAGGAGGCGGGCAGCAGCTCCAGCTCCGGCATGGCGACGCGACCCGTGCCGGCCAGGCGGGCCAGGCCGTCCGTCAGGGCCGGCTCGCCCTCGCCCGTCGCCACGACGACCACCGTGCGGCCGCCCGCGCAGGCGTCGACCAGTTCCTCAGCGCTCGGGGATCCCTCGTCCACCCGTATCCCCGCCTCGCGCAGATACGGCAGCTGCGGGTGCGCACCGTCCGCGCACAGCACCTGGTCGGCCGCGTGCAGTGCCTGCCAGGCCGGCCAGGACAGCAGGCCGGGGGCGACGCGGTGGCTGGTGGTGAGCAGGACGATGCGGCCCAGGTCGGGGCCGGCGGCCCGGTCGGGGCCAGGGGTGGCTTCGGGGCTGTTGGCGTTCACGATTCGAAGCTATCCCACGCCGCCGACAGCGCCGGAAGTTATCCACAGGCCCCGGGGGCGGGTGCGGAGGTGGCCTACATGGACTGCTGCGTCTGCGCAGCCGTCACGTCCCGCACCCACGGCGTCTTGGCGTCGGCCCGGCTGCTCTTCTGGACGTCCCAGGTGCCGTAGCGCGGGTTGAGGTCGACGTTCAGGTCCTTGGAGGCGTCGGACAAGGCCTTCCAGAACTCGGGACGGCTGGTGTCGGTGCCGAGTTTCTCGGCGAGCTTCTGGGCCTCCAGCTGGAGGCGGAGGTTCTCCTCGAGGCGCTGCGGCGGGATGCCGTACTGCTGGAGCCAGGTCGTCTCCAGCGCCTTGGCGCCGCCGGCCTGCTCCTCCAGGCCGGAGCGCATCTCCTGGATCTCCCTGCGGGTGACGGTCACACCGGCGTCCTCGGCGGCGCGGTGCAGCACCCGGTCGAGGATCATGGTCTGCAGGGTGTCGCGGGTGAGGCTGCCGGTTCTGGCGATGGCCTGCTGGTACTGGGCCTCGTTCTGCACGGCCGCCCGCTGGGCCGCGCGTACCTCGCCGACCCGCTCCTCCAGCTGGGAGACGGTGATCCGCTGGCCGCCGACCACGGCCGCCGCGCCGGGATGCGCGTCGTTTCCGCAGGCGGTGAGCAGGGGTGCCGCGGCGGCGATCGCGGCGGTGAGGACGAGCGCGGTGCGACGGCGGCGGTGCAAGGAAACCTCCTGAGGAGATTGTGCGACGGTGCACAAGGTCTTGCGGTGATCGATGGTAGGCAGTGGGCGGGCTCTGGCCAACCCATTCGACCAACGATTCACCAGGACATCCGGCACCGCCGCGCCCCGAGGCGGCCGTCAGCCCCGGACCTGCCCCAACCACTGGAGTGTCCTGCGGATCTCCGCACCGAGCGGATGGCCGGGGCCGTGGGTGCGCTCCACGTCGTGCAGCAGCCGGGCCAGTGTGTCGTGGGCGGCGCCGCGGTCACCGAGGGCGAGCAGGAGATGGCCGATGCGGCGGCGGACGTCGTGCGCGAGTTCGGGGCCACCGGCGGCGACGTACTGGTTCTCGTAGTACGGCAGCACCGCCCGGTACTCGGCGAGCGCCGCCGCCGGTTCGCCCAGCTGTTCCAGGCACTGGGCGGCCTCGTAGCGGAACCGCAGGGACTGCGGGTCGGCCTGGCCCGCCTCGGCGGCGCGTTCGTCGGCGAGGCGGCGCAGCTCGGGCAGGGCGCGCCGGTACTGGCCGTCGTCCAGGAGCGTGGCCGCGTACTGCTTGCGCAGGGTGCGCACGACCGGGGACTTCTCGCCGTGCTGTTCGGCGGCGGTGGGCAGGATCGCGCCGAGGATGTCGACGGCCTGGGTGATGCGGCCCTCGCCGAGGAGCCGTTTGACCTCGTCGACGGCGCGGGCGATGTCCGTGTTCCCCGCGTTCTCGGTGACGGGCGTGGCGGGCGCGGGCTGGGGCGCGGGGGTGCGCGCACGGTCCGGCCAGGGGGCGTGCGGGCGCAGGAACGGGCGGGTGGGGTCGAGGGGTGCTCCGGTGGGCGTGCCGCGCGCGGGCAGGAGCGGCTCCAGGTGCTCGTACACCTCCTGCGCGGAGGCGGGCCGGTGCTGCGGGTCCTTGGCGAGCAGGCGCAGGACGAGGGCCTCCAGCGCCTCGGGGACTTCGGCGCGGATGCGGCGTACCGGCAGCGGCGGCTCGTACAGATGCCGGTGCAGGACACCGAGGGCCGTGGAGCCGGAGAACGGCACGTCCCCGCTGAGCAGTTCATGCAGGACCACACCCAGCGCGTACAGGTCGGTGTACGGGCCGACCGCGCCGCCCATCGCCTGCTCCGGGGCCATGTAGGCGGGCGAGCCGATGGGGGTGCCGGTGTGGGTGAGGCGGGTGGTGTCGGCCTCCATGACGGAGGCGACGCCCAGGTCGAGGACGGTGACCGTGCCGTCCTGCTTCACCATGACGTTGCGCGGCTTGAGGTCGCGGTGCACGATCGGCACGGCGTGCACGGCGCTCAGCACGGCGCACAGTTGCGCGGCGACCGCGACCGCCCACGGCCAGGGGTACGGGGTGTGCTCGGCGAGATGACCGGCGAGGTCGGCGCCGTCGATGTACTGCATGACGAGGAACAGCTCCTCGCCCTCACTGCCCGCGTCGTGCACCGTGACCAGGCCGGGGTGGTCGACCTGAGCGGTCACCCGGCACTCGCGCACGAAGCGGCGGCGCAGTTCCTCCGCGTCCTGGCCCGCCACCTTGTCGGGCCGCAGCAGCTTCACCGCCACACGCCGGTCGAGCCGCTGGTCGTACGCCGTCCAGACCTGTCCCATGCCGCCCTGCCCGAGCAGCGTGGACAGTTCGTATCGCGCGGCTACGACACGTCCCGCCGCCGCGCTCACCTGCCGCCCTCGGAGTCGTCCGGGGTGCCGTCCGGCCTGCCCTCGTGCCGGCGCAGATAGTCGCTGAGCTCGTCGAGTTCGGCGCGTACCTGGTCGATGCGGGCGGGCGCGGGGCGCTGGGGACGGGGGTACCGGGTGCTGCGGAGTCTGGTGCGGCTGGGGCGGCTGCGGGGTCGGTGTGGGCGCGGACGCGGGGGTGTACGGCGACGCCGGGTGCGGATAGCCGTACGGGGAACGGTCGGTGGGGACGGTCGGCGCGTGGGGCGGCGCGTAGCCGGCGAACTGGCGCGGCGCGCTGTGGTGGCCGATGTCCACGATCAGGAACCGGACGGCGGCGCCCACGCCGACCAGCATGACCACAGCCAGTGAGATGTCGGTCCGGTAGTCGTCCTCCGGCAGGATGCCGATCACCGCGAAGCACGCGATGGACAGCGGCAGACTCACCCAGGCCGCCGCCCAGTCGAGGGCCCGTCCGCGCAGGAAGGCCACCCGGAACAGCGGTACGCAGGCCAGGAAGCCGCAGGTGAGGAACCCGGCTGCGGCGAACAGCACACGCAGGGAGATGACCGTTGCCGCGCTGCGGGAGGGCGGCGCCGCGCCGTGGCCGTACATGACTGCTCCTGGACCGGTGTAGCCGATGGGACGGGACGTGCGAGTGACAGCGCCCGGTTGGGAATCCGAGCGTATAGCCCGACACGGACAACCGGTCATGGGTTGTACCGAACCGTTGTCGTGCTGATCACTCCCGTGCCAGGAGCGGAACAGGGGCCCCTTCGGAGGCCCCTCGGCACCTCCGAGGCCCCTCGGCCTTACAACGGGTGCCGCATCCACACGTTGGGCTCGACGTACACCGCGTACCCGCGCTCCACCTCGCAGCGCACCGGCACCAGGGCGCCCGGCACCTCGATGTCGCCCGAGGTGTCGAAGGGCAGGCCCGTCCAGCGGCGCCAGTCGTCGAGCGCGGCGGACACCGTCATGGACGCCGGTGCCACGGAGTCGATGGTGGCGCCGGCCCGGGCGTGGACCCGCAGCCACGGATCCTGGGGCAGTCCGTCGGGACGGACGCGGTGGACGTACTCCTCCATCGGGGTGTCCGGCTCCAGGTGCTTGGCGTTGGGGCGCACCGGGGCGACGACCTCGCGGAAGCCGCGGTCGCGGGCGTTGTCGCGCATGGCCGAGATCATCAGCGCGGACAGACCGCGGCCCTGTGCCTGCGGGGCGACGGAGACCGAGATCGCGCTGACGGTGTCGGGTCGGACACCGCGGCGCAGGTCGGAGAAGGCCCAGACGAGGACCGTGTCCCAGCCGTTCGCGGGCAGTCGGCCACGGCCCTTGGCGTCCAGGGCGAAGGGCACGCTGTAGGCGTTCGCGACGACCTCGCCCTGCTCGTCCTCGGCGAACAGGACGTACTCCGGGAGTTCGGCCGCGATCCGCGGGAAGTGCGCGGCGCCCACGAGATCCTGGATCACGAACTCCGGCCAGCTGTCCGCCATCCCGACGACGCGCTCCAGCATGTCCGGGCGGTCGGCGAGTATCGATGTCTTGGGCTGCATGCGGTCACGGTAGGCGCGCATGCGCATACACGGAATCGAATTACCTCGTGGGGACCGGTCCACGGAACCGGGTTACTTCGCGGGGACCCGGTCCACAGCTCGCGGGGACCTGGCTCGCCGCGCGGCGACGACCATGACGGCGGTGGACGTGAGGGCGATCCCGGCGCCGACGTAGAGCGGTGAGGTGTAGCCCAGGCCCGCGCTGATGGCCAGGCCGCCGAGCCAGGCGCCGAGCGCGTTCCCGACGTTGGACGCGGACACGTTGGCGCTGGCGGCCAGTGCGGCCCCGTGGGCGCAGTCGGTGACCCTGGTGATCATTCCGGGCACGCCGGCGAAGCCGGTCACGCCCATCACGAACACCAGGACCACCGAGGCGGTGGAGCTCTCGGCCAGCAGGCCGAACAGGGCCAGGGTCAGGGTGAGTCCGAGCAGGGCCAGGATCAGGGCGCGGTCCCGGTCGCGGTCGGCCGCACGGCCCCCGACCAAATTCCCCATGCGAAACCGCTGGCCTCGGTGAAGGTGTAGGCGATTTGACTTGCTCCTCGCCCTGAAGGGCGTGGATTCTGGCCTTCTCGACTTGTGGCTGTGCCGCTACGCGGCACGGTTTCCGGTCGGGAATCCGTGGCTTCCTGTTTCTTCGCGCTGTGCCGGGATTGCTCCCGGTCTTACCGGCGCTCCGCAGGCCGATACCGCCAGTCCGGCGGCCGTCTTGATGTTGATCGCGGCGTTGGTGTCCCGGTCGTGGACCGTGCCGCAGGAGGTACAGGTCCATTCCCGGACGCCGAGGGATTTGGGCCCGTCCACATCTCCGCAGGCCGAGCACGTCTGGGAGGTCGGTTCGAACCGGCCGATCCTGACCAGGGTCCGGCCGTACCGCTGCGCTTTGTACGTCAGCATGCTGATGAACGAGGACCAGCCGGCGTCGTGCACGGACTTGGCCAGCTTTGTGCGGGCCAGTCCCACCACCGACAGATCCTCCACGGCGATCCCTTGGTTCTCGGAGATCAGCTTGGTGGAGAGCTGATGGTGGAACTCGCGGCGTGCGTCCGCAACCTTGGCATGGGCGCGGGCGAGCTTCAGGCGGGCCTTGGCCCGGTTCTTTGATCCCTTCTGCTTGCGGGACAGCTCCCTGTGGGCCTTCTTCAGTTTCTTCTCCGCGCGCCGCAGAAACCGCGGAGAGTCGATCTTCGTGCCGTCGGACAAGACTGCGAAGTGGGTCAGGCCGAGATCGATACCTACAGTGCGGTCGGTTGGCGGCATCCGGGCAGCGTCGGTGGCGGGGTCGGTGTCGATGACGAAGGACGCGAAGAATCTGCCCGCGGCGTCCTTGACGACGGTGACGGAGGTGGGGGCGGCGGGCAGCATGCGGGACCATTTCACCTTCACCGCGCCGATCTCCGGCAGGTTCAGGCTGCCTTGATCGGTGATGTTCCAGCGGGCGTTGGCGGTGAACCGGATCGACTGCCGGGCATCCTTGCGGGACTTCAAGCGGGGCGGGCCCATCCTGGGACCCTTGCGGGTGCCCTTGAGGGAGGCGAAGAAGTTGCGGTACGCCGTTTCGGCGTCCCGCAGGGACTGCTGGAGGACGACGGCGGACACCTCGCCGAGCCAGCAGCGCGACGCCGTCTGCTTCGCCTCGGTGATCAGCCTCCTCGACAGCTGACCGGCCGTCGGGAACGGCTGCCCGGCCCGCCGGGCGTCCTCGCGGGCGCGGACAGTGTCGTTGAACACCACCCGGGCGCACCCGAACGCCCTGGCCAGCGCAGCACGCTGACCGGCATCCGGGTAAAGCCTGAACGCGTACCGGAGCTGCATGACGATCACTTTAGAAACCTCGAACACCCACTGTCGCCGGGAACACGTGCGCGAGATGTCACCAGTGCCGTGCGCTGCCCGGCTCCGCCGGAACAACACCGCGACGCTCCGCGTCCAACCCACCGAGCGTCAACGCGACGAGTCCACTCGGCATGCGTCACTCTCCGATCGGGCCCGTCGGCCGGCAGCCACGGGGACCTGCCGCCGCTGCTCGACGCCCGGGTCGCCGGCATCACGTCACTTGCGCAGACACATCACCAGTCACCTCAACACGTCAAGTCCTGGGCGGAAAGGGCTTTCTAACCACTTCTCAGCTACGGGGAGAACCTGGTTCCGCTTCAGCCGCCGCACTGCCTCAGCATCATCCGCTTGTCGGCCACCGTGACCGGGAGGTCGTACTTCAGTGACACCTGGGCGAAGCGCACCGAGTAGGAGCAGCGGATCCGCTTGTTCGGGGCAGCCAGGCCGCAGGACCGGAGTCGCCCTTGGCGCTGTTGGTCGGCCCGTCCACCGGGACGAGGTTGAGCGGGTCGTTCGCTATGGCCTCCCGCTTGTCCTTCGTCCAGCGCGAAGCGCCCATCTGCCAGTCGTACGACAGTGGCATGACATGGTCTATCTGGACCTCCGTCGCCCGGGACTTGGTCCACTCGATGACCTTCCCGTGTACGGGTCGTGCAGCGTCAGCGACATGACGACGCAGTCCGAGCCCGCCCGGAAGCGGAGGGCCTCTCCGTCACGCTTCAGAAGGTCGTTCCGCGAGTCGCATCCATTGCGGGCGAAGGGCACGCCAGCCGGCGCCGAGTCCATCCAGGCGTAGCCGAACTCCTCCCGTTCGTAGCCCGTCCTCGGGCCACGCCCCTTCGTCTCCACCTTCTCGATCACCGCACGCGCCCGCGCCTTGTCCGCCGTGGACGTGATCGCCGCCAGGCCCGGCCTCGTGCCGTCCGGGTTGTCCAGCGGGCTCACAGCCCGGCCGTCGCCGGTGGTCGGGACGTCGGAGCCGGAGGGTCCGCCGCCGTCCGCGGGTGGGGCCAGGCCCTCGCAGCCGGTCAGTACAGCGAACACCATCGCGGCGGCCAGTACCGCCCCGCCCCTCAGACGCGCCACCGTGCGCCCCTCCCCTGCTTGCTGCTCCGCCCCACACGGGCGGCCTGTGCCTGGCCCCACGGTAGCGAGGGAGAGGTTCAGACCACAGAGGGCACAAATGGGCATTCTTCACATGTCGCGCGTATCGTCGGTCTTGAGCCACCTCCGGAAGGAGCCTTGAATGGGCATCTTCGACAAGTTCAAGAGCCAGGCGCGGCACAGGGGCAAGCGAGGCTCCGACACCGCGGAACAGAGGGCGAACGAGAAGACCGGCGGCAAGTACGAGGACCAGATCGACGCCGGGCAGCAGAGGGCCGAGGGCTCGCTCGGCATGGACCGCGACCAGCGCGATCGCCCCGAGGGGCAGTAAGGCCTCCTACATCTGAGGCCGTCCGCGGAGACGCAGCTCCTGCGGGCGGCTTCCCGCGTTCGGAGACTCGACGGCATCACCCCGCGCAGCCGGCCCCGCCCCGCTCAGACCTTGCCTATGCCCAAGGTCGTCTCCGAGGGCAGCAAGCCCGATGCGAGGATCGCGACCCAGAAGTCGCCGAGCAGTCCGGCGAGACGTTCGACGCCGTCGGAGCCGAGCGACTGCCAGGGCCCGGCGGCCAGTCGGTCGGTGTCCCGCTCCACGCGGTGGCGCAGGTCGCGGCCCGCCGCCGTGGCCGTACCGTCCGCGTCGAGCAGACCCCTGGCCGCCAAGCGGTCGCGTCCCGCCGCCCATTCCCTGGAACTCCAGCCACGGCTTTCGAAGCGCTCCACGGACGCGGCGCCTATCGCCGCGAAGGAGACGAGTGACTCCACCGGGTCCAGGCCGGCCATGAGCAGGGCCGCGAGGTGACCGTCGCCGCGGTGTTCGCGCAGGACCGTCGCCGCGTGCCACAACTGCAGGTGTGGGGCTTGCGGCCAGTCGAGCGCGGCATTGGCCGCGGCGAGCGGACGGCCGGCCGGGTCCGCGGCCTCGGCCGCCCGCCGGGCGAGTGCGGCGGCCTCAGCCAGTTCAGGGCTGTCCACCCGGTCACCGAATATGCCGCGGTAGACCCGGTCGACCGCTCTCATCCTCGCTTCGAGCACCGCCTCCGGACTCGCGACCCGCCACGCCGGCTCGACGTGCTCGGCGACCATGCGGGGGCTGAAGCTGTAGAAGGCCGAGGCCACCCGCTCCGGGCCGGCCTCTCCCAACGGCGCGGCACGGTAGGGGAAGTAGCTCGGCCAGCGCTCCCGCGAGTCGTATCCGAGCGCGGACGCTTCCTCGAACGCCTCCGGCGCGTAGTACAGCACCGCGTGCAGGGGCTCCAGCAGGTGCCACATCTGCCGCACGCGAGCAGGCTCCACACCGCCCTCGCCCCGCGTCACCGCACCCTCGCCGAGCTTGCCGATGTCGCCGATCTTGCCCACCTGTTCCTGCATGGCGTGCCTCCACTCGTACCCGATCCGCAGCGGCCGACGCCGCACAACTTGACACTGACAAGATTGCACGGGCCACCCCCAACTTGTCAATGACTAGATTCGGCGTACGCTCCTGACCATGAGCTCCAGCAAGGCATCAGCGAACGAGAAGAGCCCCTCCGGCCGCCCGTACCACCACGGCGACCTGCGCCGCGCCATCCTCGCCACCGCCCTCGACGTCATCGCCGCGGACGGTCCCTCCGGGCTGAGTCTGCGCGACCTCGCCCGTCGCGCCGGCGTCTCGCACGCCGCGCCCGCCCACCACTTCAAGGACCGCGCCGGGCTGCTCACGGCGATCGCCGCCGAGGGCTTCGGGCTGCTCGCGACGGCGCTACGGGAGGCGGCGGATCTGAAGGAGGCGGGCGTGCGCTACGTACGGTTCGCGCGTGAGCATCCGGCGCACTTCCAGGTGATGTTCGCGCCCGAGCTGCTGCGCACGGGCGATCTGGAACTGGCCACCGCCCGCGCTCTCGCGGGTGACGCCCTGCGCGAAGCCGTCGCGGCCGTGCCGCCTCGGGGCCGGGGCACCGACGCCCGTCTCGCCGGAGTGGCCGCCTGGTCCCTGGCCCACGGTTTCGCCACGCTGCTGCTCAGTCACAACCTGGACGACCCGTTGGGCGACCAGGATCCCGAGGAGATGTTCCGCACGATGGCGGCGATGCTGTTCCGCCACGCCGAGTGACCGTCACCGACAGGGCCCGTGCCGCAAGCGCAGGGCCCAGTGCCGCGTGCATGCGCAGGGCCCCGTGCCGTACGCGCAAGGCCCCGTGCCGTACGCGCTTGACCTTGACACTGACGTCAGGGTCCGACGATCCCCGTATGGCATCCCCGTATCCGAAGACCACGCCCGAGTCCCCACGCACCGTCGTCGTCACCGGCGCCGGTACCGGCATCGGCCGTGCCACCGCCCGCGCGTTCGCCGACGAGGGCGCACACGTCGTGGCGGTGGGCCGCCGCGAGGCGCCCCTCGCCGAGACCGCCGCCCACGACCCGTCCCGCATCAGCCCGCTCGTCGCCGACATCACGGCCGCCGACGGCCCCGGCACCATCGTCCGTACGGCACTCGACCGGCACGGACGGATCGACGTGCTCGTCAACAACGCGGGCGTCGTGAGCACCCAGTCCCTGCGCACGTACACGCGGGCCGGCGTCGAGCCCCTGCTCGCGACGAACCTCCTCGCTCCCGTGCTGCTCGTCCAGGCCGCGCTCCCGTCGCTCGAGGACAGCAGCGGCGTGATCGTGAACGTGACGACGTCCGTGGGGCAGCGCGGCTGGCCGGGCAACTCCCTGTACGCGGCGGGGAAGGCGGCCCTGGAGGTGCTCACGCGCAGTTGGGCGGTGGAGCTCGCGCCGCTGGGGATCCGGGTCGCCGCCGTCGCGCCGGGGGCGATCGACACACCGATCGGCGAGCATGCGGGCCACACCCCCGAGCAGCGGGCCGCGATCCGCGCGTGGCAGATGGAGCACACGCCGCTCGGGCGGGTCGGACGCCCTGAGGAGGTGGCGTGGGCGATCGCCCGACTGGCCTCGCCGCAGGCCTCGTTCGTCACCGGCGTCGTCCTTCCGGTGGACGGTGGCGCGGTGGTCACATGAGACTGACGCGCATGACAGAACCTCGTATGCGGATCGGCGAACTCGCCGAGGCCACCGGCACGACGCCACGCGCCCTGCGCCACTACGAGCAGGCGGGGCTCATCACCTCCGAGCGCGCGGCGAACGGCTACCGCCTGTACGCCGCCGCCACGGCCGTCCGTGTCCGCAACGTCCGGCACCTGCTCGACGTGGGCCTGACGCTCGACGACGTACGGGTGTTCCTGCCGTGTCTGGACGGCGATGTCATGGCCGGGCCCGTATCCGAGCGGGCGCTCACGGTCGCAGCCGACCGTCTCGCGGTGCTGGAGGCGCGCATCGCCGCGCAGGTCGCGGTCCGCGACCGGCTGGCGGCGGCCCTGCGCGAGGCCGGCGGCGAGGCGCGGGGCCGCCGCGGTCGCGGCCCCAGCCGCGTACGGCCGGCGGCCTGACGGGGCGGCGTCGGGGGGCCTGGCCTGACGGGGCAGCATCGGCGCAGGCCCGGTCGCGGCCTGACGGGCCCGACGGGCCCGACGGCGCCAGGCAGGCCCCGTCCGGACCGACGCGTCAGGACCCAGCACCGACGTCAGGAACTCCCCGACCCACGCCAGCAAATCCCGCCCGACCAGCGGCTTCCCGCCCACCTTCGCGGTCTTCGGGCGCGGGACCAGTACCTGGTGCACCGCCGGCTTGATGACGACCCCGGGGTACAGCCGCTTGACCCGCAGCTCCTGCGACTCGCGCAACTCCACCGGCGCGAACCGGATGTTGGTGCCCTGGAGCACGATCTCGCCGACGCCGCACGCGCGCGCGAGCATCCGCAGCCCCGCGACGAGCAGCAGGTTCTCCACGGGCTCGGGCAGCTTGCCGTAGCGGTCGACGAGTTCCTCGCGTACGGCCTTGACGTCCTCCTCCGTGTTGGCGGAGGCGATGGCACGGTACGCCTGGAGCCTGAGCCGCTCGCCCGGCGCGTAGTCGTGCGGGACGTGCGCGTCGACGGGCAGCTCGATCTTGACCTCGAGCGGCGGCTCCTCCTCGATCTCGCCGGTCTCCAGCTGGCGCCGGTAGTCCGCGACGGCCTCGCCGACCATCCGTACGTACAGGTCGAAGCCGACGCCCGCGATGTGGCCGGACTGCTCGCCGCCGAGCAGGTTGCCCGCGCCGCGGATCTCCAGGTCCTTCATCGCCACGTACATGCCCGCGCCCATCTCCGTGTGCTGGGCGATCGTCGCGAGACGCTCGTGCGCGGTCTCGGTCAGCGGCTTCTCCGGCGGGTAGAGGAAGTAGGCGTACCCGCGCTCGCGGCCACGTCCGACCCGGCCGCGCAGCTGGTGCAGCTGGCTGAGTCCGAAGTTGTCGCCGCGCTCCACGATCAGGGTGTTCGCGTTGGAGATGTCGATGCCGGACTCCACGATGGTCGTGGACACCAGCACGTCGAACTTCTTCTCCCAGAAGTCGACGACCACCTGCTCCAGCGTCGACTCCGACATCTGTCCGTGCGCGGTGGCGATGCGCGCCTCGGGGACGATCTCGCGCAGCCGGGCCGCCGCGCGGTCGATCGACTCGACGCGGTTGTGGATGTAGAAGACCTGGCCCTCGCGCAGCAGTTCGCGGCGGATGGCGGCGCCGATCTGCTTCTCCTCGTAGGGGCCGACGAAGGTCAGCACCGGGTGCCGTTCCTCCGGAGGCGTCGTGATCGTGGACATCTCGCGGATGCCGGTGACCGCCATCTCCAGAGTCCTGGGGATGGGGGTGGCGGACATCGTCAGCACGTCCACGTTCGCGCGGAGCTTCTTCAGCTGCTCCTTGTGCTCGACGCCGAAGCGCTGCTCCTCGTCGACGATGACCAGGCCCAGGTCCTTGAACTTGGTCTCGGACGAGAACAGCCGGTGCGTGCCGATGACGATGTCGACCGAACCCTCGCGCAGGCCCTCCAGGACCGCCTTGGCCTCGGTGTCGGTCTGGAAGCGGGACAGCGCCTTGACGCTCACCGGGAACTGCGCGTACCGCTCGCTGAACGTCCCGAAGTGCTGCTGCACCAGCAGGGTCGTCGGCACCAGGACGGCCACCTGCTTGCCGTCCTGGACGGCCTTGAAGGCGGCCCGGACCGCGATCTCGGTCTTGCCATAGCCGACGTCACCGCAGATCAGCCGGTCCATCGGGACCGTCTTCTCCATGTCCTCCTTGACCTCGGCGATGGTGGTGAGTTGGTCGGGCGTCTCCGCGTAGGGAAAGGCGTCCTCCAGTTCGCGCTGCCACGGGGTGTCCGCGCCGAAGGCGTGCCCGGGGCGGCCATGCGCGCGCTGTACAGCTTGATGAGGTCGGCGGCGATCTCCTTGACGGCCTTCTTGGCGCGGGCCTTGGTCTTCGTCCAGTCGGCGCCGCCGAGGCGGTGCAGGGTGGGGGCCTCGCCGCCGACGTACTTGGTGATCTGCTCCAGCTGGTCGGTGGGGATGTAGAGGCGGTCGCCGGGCTGGCCGCGCTTGGCGGGCGCGTACTCGACGACCAGGTACTCGCGGGTCGCGCCCTGCACGGTGCGCTGCACCATCTCGATGTAGCGGCCCACGCCGTGCTGCTCGTGGACGATGTAGTCGCCCGGCTCCAGGGTGAGCGGGTCGATGGTCTTGCGGCGGCGGGCCGGCATCCGGGCGCCCTCGCGGCCGGACGCCTTCTGACCCGACAGGTCGGTCTCGGTCAGGACGGCGAGTCCGAGGGCCGTGTCGACGAAGCCGTGCTCGATCGAGCCGCACGCCACGTGCACCACCGACGGGGAGATCTCGGCGAGGTCCGCGTCGAGGCGGGCGGCGATGCCCTCGCCGCCGAGCACCTCGACCGTGCGGGCCGCCGGGCCGTGCCCCTCGGTGACGAACACCGCGCGCCAGCCGTCGGCGAGCCAGCCCTTGGTGTCGGCGAGGGCTTTGGCGGTGTCCCCGCGGTAGGTCTCAGGGGCGTGCATGCCGAGCTTGAGGGTGTCGCCCGCCGCGTCAGCGGCAAACGGATCCGTCAGCTCCTCGTCGGCGGCGAACGGCGACACCGACCACCACATCATGTCCAGCTCACGGGCCCGGTCCCGCACGTCCGCGATGGACCACAGGGAGGCCGCGCCGACGTCGATGGGCGCCTCCCCGCCGCCCGCGGTGGCGGCCCAGGAGGCCTGGAGGAACTCCTGTGAGGTGGCCACGAGGTCCGACGCGCGCGTGCGGACCCGCTCCGGATCGCAGACGACGGCCATGGCGCCCTTGGGCAGCACGTCGAGCAGCAGCTCCATGTCGTCGACCAGGACGGGCGCGAGGGACTCCATGCCCTCGACGGCGATCCCCTCGGCGATCTTGCCGAGGAGTTCGCCGAGCTCGGGATGGTCCTCGGCCAGGGCACGCGCACGCGCGCGGACGTCGTCGGTGAGCAGCAGCTCGCGGCACGGCGGCGCCCACAGGCCGTGCTCGGCGACTTCGAGGGAGCGCTGGTCGGCGACCTTGAAGTAGCGGATCTCCTCGACGTCGTCGCCCCAGAACTCGATGCGCAGGGGGTGTTCCTCGGTGGGCGGGAACACGTCGAGGATGCCGCCGCGGACGGCGAACTCGCCGCGCTTCTCGACGAGCTCCACGCGCGCGTACGCGGCGGCCGCGAGGGCGTCGACGATCTCCTCGAGGTCGGCGGTCTGCCCCGTCCTCAGGGAGACCGGCTCCAGGTCGCCGAGGCCCTTGACCTGCGGCTGGAGCACGGACCGTACGGGCGCCACGACGACGGATACGGGGCCGGTCTCGGGGTCGTCGGGGCGGGGGTGGGCCAGGCGGCGCAGCACGGCCAGGCGGCGGCCGACGGTGTCGCTGCGGGGGCTGAGCCGCTCGTGCGGGAGCGTCTCCCAGGACGGGTACTCCACGACGCCCTCCGGGGGGAGGAGGGAGCGCAGGGCCGCGGCCAGGTCCTCGGCCTCACGGCCCGTCGCCGTCACCGCCAGCACCGGGCGGCCCGTGTCCCGGGCCAGGGCGGCGACCGCGAAGGGGCGGGCCGCAGGGGGGCCGACCAGGTCGACGTGCATGCGGTTGCCGTCTGCGGCCGCGCTGATCGCTTCCGCGAGGGCGGCGTCCTTGACAACGGCGTCGAGCAGACCGTGCAGGCTCATTCGGGGCTTTTCCGTCCAGGGGGGGTGGGCAACACGACGGGCCCGACGCGCGCCGCGGGCCGGGGGTCTCCAGCGTACGACGCTGCGCGGCGGTGCGCCGGGGCTGTGGATAACGTCCGTTTCCGCCCGGGGGCGCCCAATCTTCACAACCTCACCCCCACCCGGCGTTTTCACCACGGCATGATCGGTCCCCGAACCGTCGGTTGCTCCCGCCCCGTAAGGCACCGCATGCCTCCCCCACGCTCCAGCTGTCACCACCCCACATACCGACGCCGGTCGCCCAGCCCGCGGGCGACCGGCGTCCTCACCTCGCGCGATGGGACCCCTGGGCCCTGGCCGCCGTCCTCTTCGCCGCCTACGCGACCGTCTCCGTGGGCCGTTACCGGCACATGACCACCTCCTCGTGGGACCTGGGCATCTTCGAGCAGGTGGTGCGCGCCTACGCGCATCTGCGGGCGCCGGTGTCCGACCTCAAGGGGCCGGGGTTCGACATCCTGGGCGACCACTTCAGCCCGGTGACGGCCCTGCTCGCGCCGCTGTACCGCCTCTTCCCCTCACCGGTCACGCTGCTCGTCGCGCAGGCCGCGCTCTTCGCGCTGTCCGCCGTACCGGTCACCCGGGCCGCCGCCCGGCTCCTCGGCCGCCGCCGTGGGCTCGCTCTCGGTCTCGCCTACGGACTGTCCTGGGGCGTCCAGCGTGCCGTCGACTTCGACTTCCACGAGATCTGCTTCGCCGTCCCGCTGATCGCCTTCTCCCTGGAGGCCCTCCTCGCGGACCGGCGCCGGGCGGCCCTGTGCTGGGCGCTTCCCCTGGTGCTGGTGAAGGAGGACCTGGGACTGACGCTGGCCGCGATCGCGCTCGTGGTGGCCTGGCGGTCCCGCGGCTCGTCGCGGCGGACGGGTGCGTACGCGCTCGGCGTCGCGGTGTTCGGTGTGGCGGCGACGGTGCTGGTGCTCACCGTGGTCATCCCGTCGTTCAACGCCTCCGGCGGCTACGACTACTGGAACAAGGTCAGCGAGTCGGGCAGCCCCCTCGACGGCGTCGGCACCAAGCTCCGCACCCTCGCCTGGCTGCTGATCCCCACCACCGGACTGCTCGCCCTGCGTTCCCCGCTGCTGCTGGTCGCGCTGCCGACGCTCGGCTGGCGCTTCCTGTCGGGCGACGCGCACTACTGGGGCACGGACTGGCACTACAGCGCGGTCCTGATGCCGGTCGTCTTCCTCGCCCTCGCCGACGCCATCCCGTCCGCGCGCCGCAGCACGCGCGCGTGGCTGCGCTCGTACGCCGCCCATTTGCCGGCCGCGGTCGCCGCGGCGGCACTGGCACTGACCACCTCGCTGCCGCTGGCGCAGCTCACGCAGGCCGAGGTCTACCGCGAGCCCGCCGCGGTGTCCGGCGTCGAACGGCTGCTGGTCCGGATCCCCGACGACGCCACCGTCGAGGCCAACATCGGCCCGATCAGCCGCCTGACCTCGCGCTGCCGGGTCTTCTGGCTCGGCGGTACCCAGGGCATCGCCCCGGACTACATCGCCTTGGAGAACATCGACGACCGGTACCGCGACCCCGTGGGGTACGCCCGGCAGCTGCACCCCCGCGCCGAGTACGCCGTCGCGGGCGAGGCCAACGGGTACCTGGTCCTCGAGCGGCGGTGAGTGCCGCACGCGCCGAGCCCGCCCCGGAGGCCGAAACCTCCGGGGCGGGCCTGTCCCCCGCAACCCCCGTGTGCGGTGGTGCTTGGGCGGCTACTCGGTCGCGATCGCGTTCAGGACGTTCATCCGGCCCGCCCGGAACGCCGGGATCAGTGCCGCGAACAGCCCCACGAACGCCGAGCCGATGAAGACGCCGATGATGGTCGGCCAGGGGATCTCCAGGACCCCCAGGCCCTCCAGGGCGAGCAGCTGCTGTGCGGTGGCGCCCCAGCCCATGCCCAGTCCGAGGCCCAGCAGGGCGCCGAAGAGGGCGATGACGACCGACTCCATGCGGATCATGCGGCGCAGCTGGCGGCGGGAGAGGCCGATCGCCCGCATCAGGCCGATCTCCCGGGTGCGCTCCACCACCGACAGGGCCAGGGTGTTCACCACGCCCAGGATGGCGACGATGATCGCCAGGGCCAGCAGGCCGTAGATCATGTTGAGCAGCTGGCCGATCTGGTCCTTCAGGGCGTCCTTGTAGTCGGTCTGGTCGCGCACGGTGTACTGCGGGTAGTCGTGCAGCGCCGACTTCAGGGACTTGTAGGCGGCGTCCTGCTGCCCCTCCTTGGCGCTGGCGAAGAGCAGCGTGTCCAGGGGCATCTTGTCGGCCGGGACGTACTTGGCCATCGTCGAGATGGACGTGTACATCGCGCCCGCGTCGATCACGACGTCACTGCTGGTGATGGCCCGGACCGTCAGGTCGGCCGTGGAGCCGTCCTTGAAGGCGACCTTGATCTTGGAGCCGAGGCTGATGCCGTGGTCCTTGGCGAACTTCTCGTGCACGGACATCGAGTCGGGCTTGTAGGCGTCGGGGAGCTTGCCGGCGACCGTCTCGGTGCGCAGGTCCGTCGCGTACGACGGGTCGGCCGCCGTGATGGCCGTGTCCTTGAGGGTCTTGCCGTCGGGGGTGGTGAAGTCGGCCTTGGTCCACTTGTACTCGGTGACCCGCTCCACGTCCGGCGCCGACTTCGCGGCCTTGACCGCCTGCGGGGTGATCAGCTGGCCGCTGTCGGACTGGACGATGAAGTCCGTGCCGACGGTCTTGTCGAGCTGGTCGGTGGCGGACGCCACCATGGAGGAGCCGACCACGGACAGGCAGGCGACGAGGGCGAGGCCGATCATCAGCGCGGCGCCGGTCGCGCCGGTGCGGCGCGGGTTGCGCAGGGCGTTGCGCTCGGCCATGCGGCCCACGGGGCCGAACATCCGTAGCAGCACGGCGCCGAGGACGCGGACAACGCCGCCGGCGAGGAGCGGGCCGATGACGACGAAGCCGATCAGCGACAGCACCACGCCGAGGCCGAGCCAGAGCGAGCCCTCCTTGGCCTTGTCGGCCGCCGCCGCCAGGTACAGGCCGTAGCCGCCGGTGCCGGTGAGGACGGTGCCGATGGTGCCGCGTATCCAGCTGGCCTTGGCGTCCGCGGGGGCGCCCGCGTCGCGCAGGGCGGCCATCGGGGAGATCTTGCCGGCGCGCCGGGCGGGCAGGTAGGCGGCGAGCACGGTGACGATCACGCCGAGGACGAGGCCGACCACCGGGGTCGTCCAGGCCACGGTCAGGTCGTCGGTGGACAGCTCCATGCCCATCTGGCCCATGAGCTTCATCAGGCCGACCGCGAGGCCGACACCGGCGCCGACGCCGAGCACCGATCCGACGAGGCCGAGCAGCAGTGCCTCGGCCAGCACCGAGCGGTTGACCTGCTTGCGGGAGGAGCCGATGGCGCGCATCAGGCCGATCTCCCGGGTGCGCTGGGCGACCAGCATCGAGAAGGTGTTGATGATCAGGAAGATGCCGACGAGGAAGGCGATCCCGGCGAAGCCGAGCATCGCGTACTTCATGACGTTCATGAAGCCCTCGACGTCCTTCTGGTTGGCGTCGGCGGTCTCCTTGGCCGTCTTCACCTGGAAGTCGCCGCCGAGTTCGGCCGTGACGTTCTTCTTCAGCTGCGCGTCGCTGACGCCCGAGGCCGCGGTGACGTTGACGTTGGTGTAGACGCCGGTCTCGCCGACCAGGGTCTGCTGGGCGGTCTTGGTGTCGAGGTAGAAGATCGCGGCACCGGGGTTGGTGACGGTGAAGTCGGCGATGCCGGAGATCTTCGCGGTGTGCGTGCCGACGGCGCTGATGACGCCGATCTCGTCGCCGAGCTTCAGGTCGTGCTTGTCGGCGGTGTCGGCGTCGACCATGATCTGGTCGCCGCCCTTGGGGCCGCACCGGAGGTGATCTTCATGGTGCGGGCGTCGTTGCCGTTCCAGCTGCCGACGATCGTCGGGGCGCCGCTGGAGGGCGACAGGTTGTCCTTGTCGGCGTCGACGACCGTCACGGAGGTGGAGAACACCGTGCCCTCGGCGGACTTCACGCCCTGCGCCTTGCGAACCTCGCCGAGCACGGAGGCCGGCATGACCGGCGGCTTGCCGTTGTCGGAGGTCGTCTCACCGCTGTCGGAGGCGCCCTTGCCGCTCACCGTCACGTCCGAGGAGGTGGCCGCGAAGAGCTTGTCGAACGTCGTGGACATGGTGTCCGTGAAGACGAGCGTCCCGCAGACGAACGCCACCGACAGCAGGACGGCGATCGCGGAGAGCGCCATGCGTCCCTTGTGCGCGAAGAAGTTGCGCATCGAGGTCTTCATGACGGTCATGACGTGCGCCCCCGGGCGTCGAAGTCCTTCATGCGGTCCAGGACCGCCTCCGCGGTCGGCTTGTGCATCTCGTCGACGATGCGGCCGTCGGCGAGGTACAGCACACGGTCCGCGTAGCTGGCGGCGACCGGGTCGTGGGTGACCATCACGATGGTCTGGCCGAGTTCGTCGACCGAGCGGCGAAGGAAGCCGAGGACCTCGGAGCCGGCACGGGAGTCGAGGTTTCCGGTCGGCTCGTCCCGAAGATGATCTCGGGCCGGGCGGCGAGGGCCCGCGCCACGGCGACGCGCTGCTGCTGTCCGCCGGACAGCTGGGTGGGCCGGTGCTTGAGGCGGTCGGCGAGCCCGACGGTCTCCACGACCCGCGCCAGCCACTGCTTGTCCGGCTTGCGGCCCGCGATGTCCATGGGCAGCGTGATGTTCTCTATCGCGTTCAGCGTCGGCAGCAGGTTGAACGCCTGGAAGATGAACCCGATGCGGTCGCGGCGCAGTTGTGTGAGCTTCTTGTCCTTCAGGCCGGTGATCTCGGTCTCGTCGAGGTAGATCTGCCCGCCGGTGACGGTGTCGAGCCCGGCCAGGCAGTGCATGAGGGTGGACTTGCCGGACCCCGACGGGCCCATGATCGCGGTGAACTGGCCGCGTGCGATGTCCACGTCGACGTGATCGAGGGCGACGACCCGGGTCTCACCGGACCCGTACGCCTTCACGACCTGCCGCGCCCGCGCGGCAACGGCCGTACGCCCTCCAGTACCCCCGTGCCTGGGAATGGTCACAGCCGATGTCACGGTATGTCTCCTATATCGGTCAGCAGATGGTGAAGGCGGTCGCCTGGTCGACAGCCGCTGGTACGCGATGCCGGACCAAGGAATCCGTCCGACGCGTTTCAGTCTCCCGGCGGGGAGGGGGCCCGCGCCCTGGTGTTCAGCGCAGTCTTTTCCTGTGGAAAACCCCACCCCCGCCGGTGTGCACAACCGCCCCCCGGCGGCGTAAAGCCAGGTTAAGGAGGACCCCCTCCGCGTCTCGTCCTCCGTCGGTACGAACCCTCCCCAGGTCGTAGTACGGAGGTACCCCTAGGGGCGGTCCACCGAAGGGTGGAGACCGTCTCAGGGTTGGCTCCACCCGTCGGCGCATCGAGGCTCCACCCTCCCGCGACGTAAAGGTCAAGTGGGAAGCTGTCCGGCGGCAGGTAGGTGCAAGGGGCAGGCAGGCGCGAGGGGGAGGCACCCGGGTGGGCAGCACCAGTTCCGCGGCACGTGAGACCGCACGTCCCGAGACGACCGGCCGGCGCGGAGCCGTGGTCGCCGCGCTGATGCTCTCGATGGCGCTGGCGGCGCTGGACGCCACCATCGTGTCGACCGCCGTTCCGCAGATCGTCGGGGATCTCGGCGGTTTCTCCGTCTTCTCCTGGCTGTTCTCCGGCTACCTGCTGGCCGTGACCGTCACCCTGCCCCTCTACGGCAAGCTCTCCGACACCTTCGGGCGCAAGCCGGTCCTCGTCGCCGGCTCGGTGCTCTTCCTCCTGGGCTCCCTGCTGTGCGCGCTGGCCTGGAACATGGGGGCCCTCATCGCCTTCCGCGTCGTGCAGGGGCTGGGCGGTGGCGCGCTCCAGGGCACGGTGCAGACACTCGCAGCCGACCTCTATCCCCTGAAGGACCGCCCGAAGATCCAGTCGAAGCTGTCCACGGTGTGGGCGGTCTCGGCGGTCGCCGGCCCGGGGCTCGGCGGGGTGCTCGCCGCGTACGCGGACTGGCGCTGGATCTTCCTGGTCAACCTGCCGATCGGCGCGGTCGCGCTGTGGCTGATCGTCCGTCATCTGCACGAGCCGGAGCGGGAGACGGTCCCGCACGCGCGCGTGGACTGGGCGGGCGCGCTCGCGGTGTTCGCCTGCGGCGGCGTCCTGCTCACCGCCCTGGTGCAGGGCGGGGTGGCGTGGCCCTGGCTGTCGGCACCCTCACTCGCCCTGTTCGCCACGGGACTCGCCCTGGTCGCGGTCGTGGTGCTGGTGGAGCGCCGGGCCGCGGAGCCGATCATCCCGGGCTGGGTGTGGCGGCGCCGTACGATCGCCGCGGTCAACCTGGCCCTGGGCGCGCTGGGCCTGCTGATGGTCGCGCCGACGGTGTTCCTGCCCACCTACGCCCAGTCGGTGCTGGGCCTGGCGCCCGTGGCGGCCGGATTCGTGCTCTCCGTATGGACGTTGAGCTGGCCCGTGTCGGCGGCGCTGAGCCAGCACGTGTACCGGCGGATCGGCTTCCGCAACACCGCGATGCTGGGCATCGGGGCGGCCGCGCTGATCCTGTTCGCGTTCCCGTTCCTGCCCTACCCCGGGCAGGCGTGGCAGCCGACGCTGCTGATGCTGCTCCTGGGCGCCGCGCTGGGCCTGTTCCAGTTGCCGCTCATCGTCGGTGTGCAGTCGACGGTGGGATGGGCCGAGCGCGGTACCACCACCGCGTCCGTGCTGTTCTGCCGGCAGACCGGCCAGACGATCGGCGCGGCGGTCTTCGGCGCGGTCGCCAACGGGGTGCTGGCGGCGCGGCTCGGCGGCGCGAGCGACCTCGACTCGGTGACCCGGGCCCTGGACTCGGGCACCGCGCCGGAGGCGACCCGGCGGGCGATCGCCGACGCGGTGCACGCGGTGTACCTGGGCGCGTCCTGCGCGGCGGCGGTGGCGTTCCTGTTCCTGCTGTTCCTCGCGCCCCGGACATTCCCGGTGCTCAAGGACTGAACGTATTTATCCTCCGGCCATGGTGACCTTGGAACGGCTCCGAGCCGATCACGCTGACGCGTTGCTGGCCTTCGAGCGGGAGAACCGCGCGTACTTCGCCCGTACCGTGCCGGACCGGGGGGACGCCTACTTCACTCCGTCCGGGTTCGCCGAACGCCACCAGGCCCTGCTCGACGAACAGCACGCGCGCGTGTGCCACTTCCACGTCGTGCTGGACGAGGAGGGGAGCGTGGTCGGCCGCGTGAACCTGATGGACGTGGCGGACGGCTCCGCCGAACTGGGCTACCGCGTGGGCGAACGCGCGGCGGGCCGGGGCGTGGCGAAGGCGGCGGTCGCGGCGGTGTGCCGCCTGGCCGCCGACGAGTACGGGCTGACCTCCCTCACCGCGGTCACGACCCTGGACAACCCGGCCTCCATGACCGTCCTGGCCCGCAGCCGCTTCCTGCGGACGCGCGAAACGGTCGTTGACGGCCGTCCCGGAGTCCACTACGCACTCCGGCTCCTCGACGCCCCCCGCCACACCCCTTAGGGCGCGACCCCGACCCGTTTCCGGGGCCGGGCACTCTTGCGGGTGACGCGCCGGGACGGGCGGTGCGTGTCTGCTGGTGGCATGGACTTCAGCAGGCGCACGGCGATGGCAGCGGGACTCGGAGCGATGGCGGCGGCGAACGGCGCCACGGCCCGGTCGGCCACGCCCACGACGGTGACGGTGACGGTGCAGGGCGAGGCCGCGGTACGGACGAACATCCCGGTCCGCCGGGACCGCCGGGCCTCCGGCGGGAGGTATCTGGGGTTACGGACGGCCGGGAAACCCCCGGAGCGGACCGGCTGGTTCGCGACGTACTCCGTCCGCGTCCCGCGAGCAGGGGTGTACGCGCTGACGGCCGTTGCGACGGCACCGGTCGAGACACCGCACACGGAAGCCGTCGCCTCCTACCTCCACCTGTCCGTGAACGACAGCCCCTTCACGGAACTGGCGCGCTCGCAACCGCACTGGTACGAGTCGCGCCCCGCCTGGGGCGACCTGTCCGAACTGGATCTGGGCGTGGTCGAACTGCGCGCCGGCGGCAACACGTTCACCTTCCGCGTCACCGAACCGACCGTCCTCGGCGACGCGACGGCGTACGCCCTGTCCCTGGACCGCTTCACCCTGCGCCGCCTGGACGAGCACCCGGTGCTGCGCGAACTGTCGGTCCCCCGGCACCGCGAGGGTGAACCGGCCCGGCTGCGTCTGGCCCTCGACGGACACGCCACGCGCCCGTACCGCGTGCGGTACGTCGTCAGCGACCACGACGGGGAGCGAGCGGCCGTCGGCCACGCCACCGTCGCCGCCGGTTCCGCGAGCGCGACAGTCACCCTGCCCGCCCTGCCCCCGGGTCACTACCGCGTGGAGGCGGACGGAGTGACGGGCCGGTTCGCATGCCTGCCGGCGACGCCCGCCCCGACCGGCCCCACGAGCCGCTTCGGCGTCAACGTCTGGGCGTCCTCCCTCGTCCCGCCGTCCCGGCTGGCGGACTTCGCCGCAGCCCTGCGGGACATGGGGGCCGGCTGGGTGCGGGACGGCCAGTCCTGGCCCGCGGCCGAACCGGCCCCCGGCGTCTACGACACCGCCCACCACGACCGCCGCACCCGAACCCTGCGGGCCCACGGCCTAGCCGTCCTCGACGTACTCTCCCCCGCCCCCGAGTGGGCCATGACCGACGCCTCGCTGCCTCTCCCCGCGGACCTCAGGCACGCCTACCGCTACGCCCGGCGGCTGGCGGCGGCCGCCCCCGAGGCGCTCCAGCTGTCGAACGAACCGGACGTCGACACCACCCGCAGCACCGGCGACGCCCACGCCGCGTTCGTGAAGGCCACCGCGCTGGGCATCAAGGACTCCTCCGAGGAGCCGCCCATGGTCGTCCTGCCCGGCATCGCCCAGACCGGCCCCTTCCAGGACCTGATGCTGGCCAACGACGTCGTACGGTACGCCGACGCATGGGCCTTCCACGGCTACCCGGACCCCACCGAGCCGGGCGAACCACGCTTCCCGGGCGCCGCGGGCGAGCAGCACGAGCTGGCCCGCCGGCACGAGGCGGACGTACCGCTGTGGATGACGGAGTGCGGCGCCTTCCAGAAGGCCCGGCCGGGCGAGGACCTGACGCCCGAGCAGGAGATCGTGCAAGCGCGGTACGTGGTGCGCTCGACGGTGGAGGGCCTGGCGGCCGGGAACGACCGGCAGTTCTGGTTCGCGGGCCCGCCGCTGCACGACGACGGCATCTACTTCGGGCTGCTCGACCGCGACTTCCGTCCGCTGCCCGCCTACAGCGCCTTCGCGGCACTCACCTCACTGCTCGGCGCGGCCCACTTCACCGGCCCCGCGCCCCGGCTGCCGGACGGGGTGCGGGGGTTCGTCTTCGACAGCGGGCGTGGTGAGCGGGTCACGGTGGTGTGGGCGGAGCGGCCCGTGCGCATCGACCGGCACCTGACCGGGGCCGCCTACGACATCATGGGCCGCCGCATCCCCGCCGGACGGCCGGTGCACGCCTCACGCGATCCCCTGTACGTCGTCACCTCCGGGGCCTTGGAGGCCTCACCCACGACCACTCGTGCGAGCACCCGCCCCTCCCCCGCCGAGCACATCGTCCTCGCCCAGCGCTTCCCCGCCCGCAACGCCGCCCCCGCCAAGGACGACGGTGACGCGCCCCCGCCGCACGGCTACCGCCTCGGCCGCCGAACGCGCATGACGGTCGACGTCTACAACTTCAGCGACACCGTTCGACAGGTGACGGTCCGGGCACAGCCGGTGGGTGGCGGCTGGACCGTGCGGGCGGAGCAGGACCGGGAGCGAATCCGGATACGCGTCCCGGCGGGCGGGCGGATCGGCGTCGGCTTCACGGTGCGCGCCGGCGGTTCCGTCCGGCGTCGGACCGACCGGCGGCTGGCGTTCGGCGCGGCACTGGACGATCACACCCAGGTGCCCCCGACCGTGGCGTTCATCCATCTCAAGTAGTCGCCGGTGCCGCCCACGCGGCTGAGTTAACGCGGGTAACACCCGAGGTCGGAAAGGTAAGCGCATACCGACCAATCAGTTTGGCGAAACCCTCGCGCTGCCCCGGTACCGCGAAGTAACGTGCGTGGCCGCCCACCCCCCAACCTCCCTGCGGTCCGCCGCACCGGAACCCGCCTCGCAAGGAGCACCGGGATGTCCTACGACCCGCCGCCGTCCTACCCGCACCGACCGCCCGAATCCTCCCCCTCCTACGACACCTACCCCTGGGTGCCGCAGCAGCAGCCCGAACCGGTGGAGAGGCGCCCCCAGCACCGTCCCGCGCTCGGGAACCACAGCGACCTGCGGGTCCTGCGCAGCGCCTACCGCTGGCAGCGGCGCGTGGCCACGCTCACGGCGCTCGGGTACTTCATCCTGTTCCTCGTCCTGTCGGCGTACGCCCCGTCGTTCATGACGAGCACCGTCACCGACGGTCTGCCCACCGGTCTGCTGCTCGCGCTCATCCAGGTCCCCGTGACGTGGCTGGCGATCGCTCTCTACGAGCAGACGGCCCGCCGCCGTGTCGACCCCATCGCGGACCGGATACGCAGGCAGGCCGCGCTGGACGCCAAGCGGGAGGGGCCCCGGTGACCACCGAGTTCAGCGGCAACGCCCAGTCGATGTCCCTGGTCGGCTTCTCCGCCGTCGCCACGATCACGCTGCTGCTGTGCGTGATGACCGGCCCGGACCGGGACGACCTCGACGAGTTCTACACCGGGTACAGCTCCCTGTCCCCCATGCGCAACGGCCTGGCGATCGCCGGCGACTACATCTCCGCCGCGACCGTCCTCGGCACCGGCGGCGTCATCGCCCTGTTCGGCTACGACGGGACCGTCCTGGCCCTGAGTACGGCCCTGTCACTGATGCTGCTGATGTTCCTGCTGGCCGAACCGCTGCGCAACGCGGGCCGGTTCACCATGGGCGACGCGCTGACCCGCCGTATGCCGGGACGCGCTGTCCGCATCACGGCCTGTGTGGTGACCCTGGCGGCGCTGGTGCCGCTGATGCTGGTGCAGTTGGCGGGGACCGGGCAACTGATGGCGTTCATCCTCGGCTTCTCCGGGGAGTCGCTGCAGACCGGCTGCATCATCGGCGTGGGCGCGCTGATGATCAGCTACGCGGCGATCGGCGGCATGAAGGGCACCGCCCTCATCCAGATCCTGAAGATGGTGATGCTGCTCGGCTCCGGCATCGTGGTCACCGTCCTGATCCTGAACCGGTTCGACTGGAATCCGGCGGCCCTGTTCGACGCGGCCGCCGCCAACAGCGGTGTCGGCTCGGCGTTCCTCTCCTCGGGCCTGCAGTTCGCGGGCGGACCCAGCCCCGACCTGGACATGATCACGTCGCAGCTGACGGTGGTCCTCGGCGGTGGCGTACTGCCGCACGTCACCATGCGCATGTACACGGCCTCCAGCGCCCGGCAGGTACGGCGTTCGATGTCCTGGGCGGTGTCGGGCGTGGCCCTGTTCGTCCTCGTCATCACCGTCGTCGGCTTCGGCGCGACGGCCCTGGTCGGGCGGGCGCTGATCGCGCAGATCGACCCGCAGGGCAACACGGCCTACCTGCTGGGTTCCCAGGCGGCGTTCGGCAAGGACGTGTCGACGGCGGAGACGTTCCTGTTCACGACCGTCACCACGGCGGTCTTCCTCACGCTGCTCGCCTCCGTCGCCGGGATGATCCTCGCCTGCGCCAACTCCCTCGCGCACGACGTGTTCGCGGCCCGGGTGCAGGAGATGTCACCGCGCCGTGAGATGGCACTGGCCCGGGTCTCGGCGCTGGCGGTGGGGCTCCCGGCGATCCTCCTGGCCACGCAGGTCCAGCACCGCAGCCTGCAGCCCCTGGTGACGCTGTCGTTCTGCCTGGGCGCTTCGGCGATCGCTCCCGCGCTGGTCTACAGCCTCTTCTGGCGCCGCTACACCCGAACGGGCCTGCTCAGCACCCTCATCGGCGGCTCACTGGCCGTCCTGCTGCTGATGCCGGGCACCAACCTGGTCTCCGGCTCGCCCGTCTCGGCCTTCCCCGAGGCCGACTTCAACTGGTTCCCGTTCACCACCACGGGTCTGCTCTCCATCCCCCTGGGCTTCGCCTGCGGCTGGCTGGGCACACTGGCCTCCGGCCGCCGGAAGTCGGAGGAACAACGCCACCAGTACGAGGCGGTGGAGGGCTGGATCCTCGCGGGGGCGGTACGCAAGAACCGCTGACAGCAGCGCCTCCCGGCCGACGACGCCCACGAGTCCACCACGGGCAGAGCAGGGCAGGCCATGCGCAGGGGCAGGGCGGCACGGCAACCACCGACACGCCACGCCGCCCCACCGGCCGGGAGCGAGCCCCACTACGACACGCCACACCGCCGCCGACGGACCCACGCCGCACACGACACGCCACTCCGACACCCGACGGACCCACGCCACACACGACACGCCACCGCGACACCCGACGCGACGTCACCTCCGCCACCCACGCGACCGCACGGCCCGTCACTCCGCGGGCGTAGGGACGCTTCCGCACCGCTCCCGCACCGCTCGCGTCACTCCGTCGTGTGCCCTGCCCACGCCGTCAGGTTGGCGTGGACGCGGTCGATGTGGGCGCGGACCTCGGCTGCGTTGCGGGTGTGCTCTTGGAGAACCCGTTCGGTCTC
Source organism: Streptomyces tuirus (assembly GCA_018195615.1). GTDB lineage: Bacteria > Actinomycetota > Actinomycetes > Streptomycetales > Streptomycetaceae > Streptomyces > Streptomyces tuirus_A. Next base: position 3,962,639 of record JAGTPG010000002.1, read on the forward strand.
CTGCTCGACGGACTCCGCCCGCTCGCGGGCCTCGGTGACCAGCTCGGCGGCACGCGCTTCCGCCTCTTCCTGCCGGTCGCGGGCCGAGATCTCCGCCTCGGCGAAGGCCTGCTGCGCCTCGGACAGGGCTGCCTCGGCGCGCGCCGCGGCCTCCGCGTGGTGCGCGTCCAGTTCCGCCGCCCGGGCCGCCTCGTCCCGCTCCACCTCGGCCCACCGCTCGGCGCGTTCCTTGTCCTGCTCGGCCAGCATCCCGGAGGAGCGCTTCCGCATCTCCCGCAGCGCGCCCAGCGCCTCGCCCTGCTGTTCCTTCACCTCGCTCCGGGCCGAGACCCGGATCTCGTCGGCCTCGGCGCGCGCCGCGAGGAGCCACTGCCGGGCGCGTTCGTCGGCTTCGGCGCGTACGGCGTCAGCGTGCGCCTGCGCGGACTCGCGCACCTCGGCCGCGGACGCCCGCGCCCCGTTCACGCACTGCCACGCCTCCTGTCGGGCCCTCTCCCGTACGGCCTCGGCCTCCTCCTGGCAGAGTTCGAAGAGCCGTCGCGCCGGCTCCCCGAGCGCCTCGTAGGTCTGCGGCGCCAGCCCGGCCACGACCTCCCGCAGCCGCTCCAGCTCCCTCTCCATCTGCCGGGCGAGCACCGTCAGCCGGGCAGCCCGCTCCCAGGCCGCGTCACGACCCGCCGAGAGGGCGCCTACGTAGTCGTCGACCTGCTCGGGACGGTAGCCGCGTCCCCGTACGGCCACGAAGCCGTGCGGGGACGCCGATGCGCTGCTCATCCTGGGGCCCCTCTCCACCACACCGACGCGAAGTCGAGTACGAAACGGGATGATTTCGCACATCTTGGTGGATCAGGCGGAAGTGTTCATAACGCGACACTCCGCACCGGGGTCACGGCCTCACGCCCGGGCCGTACATCCGTCAGCCCCACGTCGTGCCCGCGGGCTCCTGGATGGTCGTGTTGATGCGGTTGAACATGTTCGTCACAGCGACGGTCAGGACCAGCGCGGAGATCTCCTTCTCGTCGAAGTGGTCGGCCACCTCGTCCCACAGCGCGTCCGGCACCGACTCCTCCGACAGATCCGAGAGCCGCGTCATCGCCTCCGTCAGCTTCAGCGCGGCCCGCTCGGCGTCCGAGAAGAAGGGCGCGTGCCGCCAGGCGGAGACGGCCGCGATACGTTCCTCGCTGACCCCGGCCTTGCGGAGGTTGGCGACGTGGCCGTGCACACAGGCACCGCAGCCGTTGATCTGGCTGGCCCGCAGCCCGGCCATCTCCGCAACCTCCTGCTGAAGGCCGCCCTCCCCGATCGCCTGGAAGAGGGTGCCGATGCCCTTCATCGCGCCGGGAAGGACGTACGCCGGGTTGGTCATCCGTGCCTGCATGATCTCTGCCTCCTGCGTCGGCGGTGATTCGCTGTCACTGCACTGACGGAGCGGCGGAGGGAAGTGTGACAGCCCGGCCGAAGATCTTTTCGGGGCGCACGAGAAAGCCGGGCCCGGTCGTACGAACGACCGAACCCGGCTTCCTTTCCCGCACGTCAGCGGCGGCGCATCACAGCAGCCCGTCCCACATCTGCTCCAGCAGCACCGACCACCAGCTCTCCGGCGACCCGAGCGCCGCCGGGTCCAGCGCGGCCAGCTGCGCCTGGAAGTCGACGGTCCAGCGGCCCGCCTGCTCCTGGTTCAGCCCGAACCTGAGCCGCCACATCCGCCCGAGCAGCGCCAGGCAGCGCGCGAACTCCGGCAGCCCGGTGTTCACGAACTGCGGCGGTACGGGCGCCCCGCCCGGCCCGGCCTCCACCGGCACCGCGACGATGTTCGCCGTGCCGTACTGCACGCAGATCGCCTTGCCGAAGTCACTGCCCATCACCAGGTAGGAACCCGCGTCCGAGGCCGGCTGCACACCACGCTCGGCCGCCAGCTCCGCCAGCGTCGGAACGGGCCGCCCGGGCTGGGCCTGTGCCCAGAAGAAGGGGCCCATGTCCATCGGCAGACCGGCCACCACGAGGGTGTGCGCCACGACCGGCGGCACGCCCTGCCGGGACACGGCGGCCTGCTCGAACCGGAACACTCCCGGCCCGAACGCGGCACCCAGCTCCTGTGCGATGCCCTCCGGCGGGATCGGCGGCGCCGGGGGCACCGGCGGCAGCGGCGCGCGCACCGGAGCCGGACGCGCCGGGCCGTCCGCCACCTGGTGCAACTCGCCCTGGTGGGCGAGCAGTTGCTGCATGCCCTGCTGCCGGCTCGCGTGGTCCGTGCCGTACGGCGCGATGCTCGTGATCCGCGCCTGCGGCCACTGCTCCCGGATCATCCGCGCGCAGTACGCGCCCGGCAGCTCACACGACTCCAGCTCGGTGTGCAGCTCCAGCACCTGGTCCGGAGGCACGTTCATGCCCCGCAGCTCGTGGAAGATCTGCCACTCCGGGTGCGGCGTACCCGGCGCCGAACGCCGGATCAGCTGCTGCTCGGAGCCGTCCTGGGCGCGGTAGCGCAGCACGGCCTGGTAGCCGGGACCGACCGTCGGCTGCCCGGTGGGCTGCTGCGGATAGCCGTACGCCGCAGGCTGCCCGGGGACGGGCTGACCGGGCGGCGGCACCGCGCCGGGCGGCATCGGCGGGACCGCACCGGGCACGCCAGGAGCACCCGGGGCGCCCGGAGCGCCGGGTGGTGCGCCGGGGGCCTGCGGCGGCGGAGGCACGCCGGGGCCGCCCGGCGGGGGCGCGGCCAGCATGGTCTCCGCGTGGTGCACGGGACCCGAGCCAGCGCCGGGCGCCCCGGGGGCACCAGGCGCACCGGGCGGATTCGGAGCACCCGGAGGCTGGGGCGCACCAGGAGCACCCGGAGGCCCCGGAGGCGGAGGCGCACCCGGGCCCGACCGACCGGGGTCGGCCAGCATCGTGGCCGCATGGTGGACACCACCGGGGGGCGTACCGCCAGGAGCGCCGGGCGGCTGCGGGGCGCCAGGCGGCTGCGGCGCGCCCGGAGGACCGGGCGGCTGCGGGGCGCCAGGCGGCTGCGGCGCGCCCGGAGGTCCGGGCGGCTGCTGAGGAGGCATCGGCGCACCCGCGCCCTGCGCACCCCCGCCCCCGGAGAACCCCCCGGGACGCCGGAACCGCCAGGGCCCGCGGGACCGCCAGGGCCACCCGGCCCCTCCGGACCAAGCGCCGACACCATCTGCGTCGGCACGTACCCACCCGCCGGAGTACCCGGCGCCCCGGGCCCTGACGGCGGAGGCGTACTGCCCGGCCGAGCGCCCGGCGTCCCCGGGGCGCCCGGCGGAGGCGGCGTGGTCGGGCCCGCGCCCCGCCGGCCCGGCGGCGGAGCCGCCTTGCTGGTCGCGGCGTCGGCGATGTCCCCCGCGTTCGGCGCGGGCGTACTCCCCGGCACGCCCTGCGGATAGCCGTACGGCTGCTGCCCACCCGGAACAGGCGGAGGCGTACTGCCCTGCGGCGGCAGGCCACCGGGCGGCGTACCGGGCACACCACCGGGCGGCGTTCCCGGACCACCGGCAACGGCACCCGCCCCCGGCGGATAGCCATAGCCCGGCCCACCAGGCGCAGTCGCACCACCCGGCGCACCACCCGGCGCACCACCCGGCGCGTTCGGATCCTCGATCGCCGGCGAAACCGCCGTCGGCGGAAGCTGGCTGCCCCCGACATCAGCGCCGTCTCGGCGTCGGGCGCCGCCGTCGGCGGCGCGTCTCCGTCGGCCTCGCTCAACGGCGGCGCGAAGACCGTCGCGGGCAGCGGCACGGAACGGTCGTCACCGGCATCCGCGTTGGTGTCCGTACCGGCCCAGGGCGTCGCCCCGGCAGGCACACCCGGCGCCCCGCCCCCGGAGCCGCCACCGGTCCCGGAGTCACCCCCGCCGGCAGCCGGCCACGAGGCGCCGCTCCCGGAAACGGAATCACCGACGGAATCACCGACCGACCCACCAACAGGCTCAGAATCCGAAGCAGCGGCCGAAGCAGAGGCCGGCGCGGAAGCCGAAGCAGCACCACCACCCCGCCGATCCGGAATCCCCATCTTGTCGGCGGCATCCTGCAACCACTCCGGCGGAGTCAGCAGGAACGACGTCTGATTCAGATCCACCCGCGCGGGAGGAGCCGGCGCCGGCTCCTCCACCGCGTCCGGACGGCCGTACTCCTCCTCGTACCGGCGGATCACCTCGCCCACCGGCAGCCCGGGCCACAGCGTCGCCTCACCGCTGTCCCGCGCGATCACCAGCCGCTGCGCGCCACCGTCCGAACGCGGCCCGTCCGCACGGTCCTCGGCCCACACCACGAACCCGAGGTCGAACTCCCGTACCCGCACCTCACGATGCTGGTACAACGGCAGGTCACCGTTGATCCACTCTTCCGCGCGCTCCTGCGCCTGCGCGAAGGTCACCATCGCTGACGTCACTCCCCCACAGCCGAGGACGACACCGAGCCCACCGGCGCCACACGCGCGAACCCGCCGTCCACCATCAGATTCGCCACCGTCTCCAACTCCGGCGGATTACCGGCCAGCCGCGACAGGAAGACGTCGAAGTCGTCCCCGCACGGCAGCAGCAACCGCTCCACCCGCTCCGCCGGCGGCAGCGAGGGATCCACGTCCCGCGCGTCGTCGTACGCGCAGAACCACACCGACCCGATCCGGTCGCCCTTCACCTTCACGGCCAGCAACCCGCCCTGGACGAAGGCGATCCCCAGGTAGTCCTTGGTCAAATGGTCACGCAGACACTTGTTGACGTACACCAGGTCGTTGACGGCCGCCTCGTCCCGCACCGTGAAGAACGGCTGGTCGACCAGCAGCCCCAGCTCCGCGTCCAGCGCGGCACCCACCGGCGCACAGCCACCCGCCGCCTTCAGGAACGACCGGTAAGGACCCGGCAGCCGGTAGCCGAGATCCTCCTCGACCCCCTGCACCTGCGACTCCGTCACGGCCGCGCCCGACTTCGGCAGCCCGAAGTGCGCCGGACGCGTCTCCTGCAACGGCCGCGTCCCCCGCTTGCCGTGGTCGACACCCGACGTCGCCACACCGCCGTGGTGCCGCAGCAACGCCTTCACCTCGACCGGAACCAGCTCCAGCCGCCGCGAACCCACCACGTGGTGCCACGTCCAGCCGTGCGGCGTCGCCACCGCCGGCACCGTGTCCCACAGCTCATGCCCCGACGCCGACAGCGCCGTGTTCGCCGACACGTAGTCCGTCAGCCGCAACTCGTCGACACCGAAACCCTCCGGCGGCTCCGCGATCTCCGCGGCCGCACGCGCGTAGGGCGAGAAGTCGGGGTAACCACGCTCGTCCACCCGTACCCCTCTCGGGTGACGGGCCGCCCGGACCGGATCCGGGAAATGCACGACCTGCCCGGCGTAGGCCGCGTTCGGCGGCGCGGCTTGCTGCCCGAGCCGACCTGTCGTCATGGCGGTTGCCCCCTGCGGCACTCTGTACGACCCGTATTGACCACCTCTGGCGCACTACGGCCCGTATCGACTGTCACGTCTGCTGTCTCGACTTCTCTGCACTTCACTGCACCCGCCGGCATCCACGGATCACCCTCCGGTTCACTGCATCGATCTCCGAACGGATCACCGCATCGCCCGCGGTGCCGACAGCCTATGCGGTACGACGAGACCGGTCACCGGCGCCGGTCGGCGGCCCCTCCGCTTCCGTGACCAGCCGTCACCCCACCGTGACGGCACGCCCCGGAACGGGCGTGTCGCCCCGCCCCAGCTTCCGCACCAGCCACGGCATTTGGCAGTCTGTGACCCCCGGGGGATGCACGGAGGGGAATACGATCATGAACGCGACACAGACGGGACCACACACCGGCAGGTCCGCCGACCCGCGAAACGGCGCCCCGCGCACCGGTGACCCGCGCACCGGTGACCCACGAGACGGGGACCCTCGAAGCCGCGACCCACGAAGCGGCGACCCCCGCATCGGCTGGAGCAGCACCGAAGCGGCCCACACTCCCGTCCTCCACCACCGTCGCGACGGCATCCTCCCCACCGTCGCCGCCGCCCTCTCCGTCCGCGGCACCACCCTCACCGGCACCGCCGCCCGCGGCGACACACCCCCGGCCCTGCACCCCCTTGTCCAGGACTTCCTGGACACCCTCACCAGCGCTCAGCGCGACCGCTTCACCGGCCGCTGCGCAGAAACCATCCTCATCTCCCGCCACATCGCCGCCGCCGACGCCACCCGCAGCAAACGCGCGGCCCGCAAACCCATGACCAACGGCGAGGCCCGCAAAGCCCTCAAGCAGGCCAAACTCACCGCCCGCCGTATCCGCGAGGACGGCGACCCCCTCCACGGCAGCTTCGCCACCCCCTGCCGCGCCTGCACCGCGCTCAGCGCCCACTTCGGCGTCCGCATAGTCGACCCGGCGTCCCAGAACGGCTGACGCCCCCCCCACAGCACCCCGCACCCGGCGCGCACCCCACGCCGCCCCATGACCTCGACGAGACGAAGGGCAGATGCACACCGACCGCACCTCGACCACCCGCTTCGCCGTACCCGTCGACGCCGCCCTGCGCGCCGCCGGCTGGCAACCCGGACGCTGGGACATCAAACAGGCCGAGATCTGGGCCGACGCCCTGCGCGACCACGTCTCCCCCGCCGGCCACCGCCACAGCGTCTTCCCCGCCGCCGTCGAGGCCTGGGCCGAGTTCGGCGGACTCCACATCACCCCCACCGGCCCCGGCCGCCAGGTCGCCCCCGCCGCCCTCCACCTGGACCCGCTGCACGGCCTCCACATGGCCCGCACCCTCGGCGACCTCGGCCGCGCCCTCGGCACCGAGGTCTGCCCCCTCGGCGCCGAGACCGACAGCCAGGCCCTCCTCGCCATCGACACCGACGGCCGCGTCTACACCCTCGACCACACCGGCGACTGGTACCTCGGCCCCGACATCGACCAGGCCCTCTCCACCCTCATCGCCGGCACGGAACCGACCCGCCTGACCGCCGGCTGACGACAGACACCACCCGGGCGGCTACGACGCCGGAATCACCGCCGACACCCGAAAACCCCCCGCGTCCGTCGGCCCCGACACGAACACCCCGCCCAGCGCGGACACCCGCTCCCTCATCCCCACCAGCCCATTCCCCCGGACGGCAGCCGAGCCGACGCCGCCGCCTCCTCCGGCGGCTCGTTCTCCACCTGCATCGCGATCTCCGACACCCGATGCGCGAGCCGCACATACGTCTTCGCCCCCGCCGCGTGCTTGTGGACGTTCGTCAACGCCTCCTGCACCACCCGATACGCCGTCTGCTCGACCTCCGGCGCATACGACCGGGCATCCCCCTCCACCGACAGAGCCACCACCATCCCCGCGGCAGCAGACTGCCCCACCAGCTCCTCGATCTCCGCCAGACACGGCCCGTCATCATCGGCCGCCCTCGACGCCGCCGCGGCTGCAGCCACCCCCACCGCCACCAGCGGCACCGACGCGGCACGCTCCCGCCGCTCGCCCCCACCACTGCGCAGCACCCCGAGCATCTCCCGCAACTCGGTCAGCGCCTGCCGCCCCATGTCCCCCACCAGCGCCGCGTTCTTCACGGCCTTCTCGGGATCCTTCCGCGCCACGGCCTGCAGCGCCGCCGCATGCACCACCATCAGACTCACCCGATGCGCGACCACGTCGTGCATCTCCCGGGCGATCCGCGTCCGCTCCTCGTTCCGGGCCCACTCGGCCCGCTCCTCCGCCCGCTCAGCCAGCAGCTGCAGCTCCCGCTCCAGACTGTCCGCACGCTCCCGCAGACTCTCCATCAGCCGCCGCCGGGCCCCCACGTACAGACCGAGCAGCACCGGAGGCGCCGTGAACCCGAGCGACATCGTGATCGACGCGAACGGCACGAACCAGTCCCCAATGTCCAGGTCCCCCCGCGACACGTCCTGCTGCGTCTTCACGAACGTCACGATGAGCGTCCCCACCAGCGACATCCCCGCCAGTGCGCCGATGATCCGCCGGGGCAGCTCGGCCGCGGCCAGGGTGTACAGGCCGACGATGCCCAGCACGAAACCCATCTGGGCGGGCGTGATGGCGATCGAGACCAGCACGACCGCGATCGGCCACCGCCGCCGCACGACCAGCACGGCGCCCGCGAGCCATCCGAAGACGACCCCGCGGACACCGGGATCCCCGCGTCCCTCGCGAACGGAACACCCTCCAGCGCGCACTCCAGCGCGGACACCACGGCCAGACTCACATCGAACACGGCACTGCGCCGTCTGGCCCACCACCACGGCCCTCCCCGGGCCGTCACATGGTCTTCCCCCGTCGCGGTCATGCCTCCAGCCTACGGGCGCCCGCCGCCGGTTTTCCGGTGAGTTTCCCGGACTGGCCTACACCACACTCCGTGACCGTTCGGATGCAGTACCACCCGATATCCCTCGAACTGCTGAATCGCTCACCGTTCGACCCCGGAGCCCTCCATTCCGCCCGGACGGTATGCGTATGACACATGCGCCTGGCACATACGCCGACTTCGAGGGGTTGCGGGAGAGGGCGGTGGCGTTGCGACGCGCGGGGCTGAGCCGCCGCCAGATCCGCGACCGACTGCACGTCGACAACAACGACATCCTCAACCGCCTCCTCCAGGGCGAACCCCCGCCGGACTGGACGAGGCGCCCGAACGCGAAGGACGACCTCAAAGAAAGGGCCAGGGAACTCCGAGTCCAAGGCTGGACCTACGACCAGATCCAGGTGGAGCTTGGGTGCTCGAAGAGTTCGATCTCGTTGTGGGTGCGGGATCTGCCCAAGCCGGAGCGCAAGCGAACCCCGGAGGAGGCGTCGGCGATCGCGAGGCGGGGCTGGGCAGCCACCCTGCGCCTGCGCGACGAGGAACGACAGCACACGAAGGAGACAGCGAGGCGAGCGGTCGGCGAACTCTCAGCCCGAGAGCTGTTCCTGCTGGGCGTCGGCCTCTACTGGGCCGAGGGCGGCAAGGACAAGCCCTACGACCGCCGCGAGAACGTCTGCTTCGTCAACAGCGACCCCGGCATGATCGGCGTGTTCATGGCCTGGCTGGACCTGCTGGGGGTGGAGCGTGAACGCATCCGGTTCACGGTGATGATCCATGAGTCGGCCGACGTTGCGGGCGCCGAGAAGTACTGGGCCGACCTCGTCGGCGCCGATCGGTCCGCCTTCAACAAGACAACACTGAAGAAGCACAACCCGAAGACGCGCCGCAAGAATGTCGGCGATTCCTATCGAGGTTGCCTGGTCATCAAAGTCCTGAAGGGTGCGGATCTATACCGTCGCATCGAGGGGTCCTGGTACGGCATAGTGGAGTCCGCACGCAAGGCCGATCATCTAAATCGGACATAGCGTGCACTTTATCCCGGATCGTCTAAGGGTAGGACAAACGGTTTTGGTCCGTTGAATGAGGGTTCGAATCCTTCTCCGGGAGCCCACAGAGCACACCAGCTCGGTTCGGGGCCTGACCGATGACCCCCGGTCAGGCCCCACACCCCCACCCCCCACAAAACCCCCCGGTATCCTGCGGATGTCACCCCACCCCATCCACAGCCGAAGGGCATCCCGTGAGCGCCAACCGCCCGGCAGCCGTCGTCGTTCTCGCAGCGGGTGAGGGCACCCGTATGAAGTCGGCCACACCCAAGGTCCTGCACGAGATCTGTGGCCGCAGTCTCGTGGGGCATGTGCTCGCCGCCGCAGGCGAGCTGAACCCCGAGCACCTGGTCGTCGTCGTCGGCCACGCGCGTGAGAAGGTCACCGCGCATCTCGGTGAGATCGCCCCGGACGTCCGTACCGCCGTACAGGCCGAGCAGAACGGCACCGGGCACGCCGTACGGATGGGGCTGGAGGAGCTGGGCGGGTCCGTCGACGGGACGGTCGTCGTCGTGTGCGGCGATACGCCCCTGCTCACCGGCGCCACCCTGCGGGCTCTCGCCGCCACCCACTCCGCCGACGGCAACGCGGTCACCGTACTGACCGCCGAGGTGCCGGACGCGACCGGCTACGGCCGGATCGTGCGGGACGACGCCACCGGTGCCGTGACGGCGATCGTGGAGCACAAGGACGCCACCGATGCGCAGCGGTCGATCCGTGAGATCAACTCGGGTGTGTTCGCGTTCGACGGTCAGCTGCTCGCCGACGCGCTGAAGAAGGTGCGGACGGACAACAGCCAGGGTGAGGAGTACCTGACGGACGTGCTCGGGATCCTGCGTGAGGCCGGGCACCGGGTGGGCGCCTCCGTGGCCGGCGACCATCGGGAGATCGCGGGGATCAACAACCGTGTGCAGCTCTCCGAGGCTCGCCGGATCCTGAACGACCGGTTGCTGACCGAGGCCATGCTCTCGGGTGTCACGGTGATCGATCCGGCGACGACCTGGGTCGACGTGACCGTCACGTTCGAGCAGGACGTCGTCGTCCACCCGGGCACCCAGCTGCACGGTGCCACGCACCTCGCCGAGGGTGCCGAGGTGGGGCCCAACTCCCGGTTGTCCGACACGCGTGTGGGTGCGGGTGCGCGTGTGGACAACACCGTGGCGATGGGTGCCGAGGTGGGACCGGACACGAGCGTGGGGCCGTACGCGTATCTGCGTCCGGGGACCCGGCTGGGTGCCAAGGGCAAGATCGGCACGTACGTGGAGACGAAGAACGCCACCATCGGGGAGGGGACGAAGGTGCCTCACCTCTCCTATGTCGGGGACGCGACGATCGGTGAGCAGACGAACATCGGTGCCGCGAGCGTCTTCGTGAACTACGACGGTCAGGAGAAGCACCACACGACGATCGGTTCGCACTGCCGTACCGGTTCGGACAACATGTTTGTGGCGCCTGTCACGGTGGGGGACGGTGCGTACACCGCCGCCGGGTCCGTGATCACGAAGGATGTGCCGCCCGGTTCGCTGGCTGTGGCCCGTGGTCAGCAGCGGAATATCGAGGGTTGGGTGGCTCGTAAGCGTCCGGGGAGCGCGGCGGCGAAGGCGGCCGAGGCGGCTTCCCGGGAGTCGGCCGAGGAAGGCTGACCGGAAACCGGTGCCTCAAACACGGCGTACGGTGATAAGTGCACACCCGCACCCCCACCAGCTGAGACAGCCTCTCGCAAGCCGGCTGAGAGGTCTTTCGAGCTGCGAAACCTCTGAGGAGAAAGTGCTGTGACCGGGATCAAGACGACCGGCGAGAAGAAGTTGATGTTCTTCTCCGGCCGCGCCCACCCCGAGCTTGCCGAGGAGGTCGCCCAGCAGCTGGGTGTCGGGGTCGTCCCGACGAAGGCCTTCGACTTCGCGAACGGCGAGATCTATGTGCGTTATCAGGAGTCGGCGCGCGGCGCCGACTGCTTTTTGATCCAGAGCCACACGGCTCCGATCAACAAGTGGATCATGGAGCAGTTGATCATGATCGACGCGCTGAAGCGCGCGTCGGCCCGGTCCATCACGGTCATCGTGCCGTTCTACGGTTACGCGCGGCAGGACAAGAAGCACCGGGGACGTGAACCCATCTCGGCGCGTCTGATCGCGGACATGATGAAGACCGCGGGTGCGGACCGGATCCTGACCGTGGATCTGCACACGGACCAGATTCAGGGTTTCTTCGACGGTCCGGTGGATCACCTGTTCGCGCTGCCGCTGCTGGCGGACTACGTGGGTGACAAGGTCGACAAGGCCAAGCTGACGGTCGTCTCTCCGGACGCGGGGCGGGTGCGGGTCGCGGACCGCTGGTGCGACCGGCTGGGTGCGCCGCTGGCGATCGTGCACAAGCGGCGGGACAAAGATGTCGCGAACCAGGTGACCGTCCACGAGGTCGTGGGTGAGGTCGAGGGTCGTGTGTGTGTCCTGGTGGACGACATGATCGACACGGGTGGGACGATCTGTGCCGCGGCGGACGCGTTGTTCGCGCACGGCGCGGAGGATGTGATTGTGACGGCGACGCACGGTGTGTTGTCGGGCCCGGCGGCGGACCGGCTGAAGAACTCGCGGGTGAGTGAGTTCGTGTTCACGAACACGCTGCCGACGCCGGCGGAGCTGAGCCGGGATCTGGACAAGATCTCGGTGCTGTCGATCGCGCCGACGATCGCGAGTGCGGTGCGTGAGGTGTTCGAGGACGGTTCGGTGACGAGCCTGTTCGACGAGCAGTAGAGGACGAGCAGTAGAGGACGAGCAGTAGAGATCGCGGTAGAGATCCTTTTGGGTGCGGCCTCCCCCTCCGAGTAGACTGCTGCAGTTGCTCGGCGAGGGAGGCCGCTCCCTTGTTTTGCGGGATGCGGTGGTCCGTTATCGACGCGCTCTTCGTAGCAGGCCGTTCGTGGCCGGGTGACCACGTCCGTTTCTGACTTCGAGGAGTGAGTGACATGTCCGAGGTGAAGATCTCCGCCGCGACGCGCACCGAGTTCGGTAAGGGTGCCGCGCGCCGTATCCGTCGTGAGGACAAGGTTCCGGGTGTGCTGTACGGGCACGGTTCGGACCCGCTGCACCTGACCCTGCCGGGTCACGACCTGCTGATGGCGCTGCGTACGCCGAACGTGCTGATCGCTCTGAACATCGACGGCAAGTCGAACGAGCTGGCGATTCCGAAGGCTGTGCAGCGTGACCCGCTGAAGGGCTTCCTGGAGCACGTGGACCTGCTGCTGGTGAAGCGTGGCGAGCAGGTCAACGTCGACATCTACGTCCACACCGAGGGTGAGCTGGCCCCGGGCGGCAACCTGCTGGAGCACGTGCTGAACGCGCTGCCGGTCCAGGCCGAGGCCACGCACATCCCCGAGTCCGTGACCGTCTCCATCGAGGGTCTGACGGCGGGTGACTCCATCCTCGCCAAGGACATCCCGCTGCCGAAGGGCACGACGCTGGCCGTCGAGGAGGACACCGTCGTCCTTCAGGTCCTGGCCGCGCAGGCCGAGGAGGCTGAGGGCGAGGAGGCCGGTGAGGAAGAGGCCGCTGAGGCCTGATCCTCTTCGTCGTCGTTTCGTCGGCCGCTGTTCCCGTGCGGGGCAGCGGCCGACGCGTATGAAGGAGACATGGACGTGACGACCGATGCCGCCGCTCCCTGGCTGATCGTGGGGCTGGGCAATCCGGGGCCGGAGTACGCGGGGAACCGGCACAACGTGGGTTTCATGGTGGCCGATCTGCTGGCGGACCGGGTCGGGGGAGGTTCAAGCGGGCCGGCCGGGCGCAGGCGCAGGTGGTCGAGGGGCGGATCGGGCCGCCGGGGCCGTTGAACCGGCGGGTGGTTCTGGCGAAGCCGATGTCGTACATGAATCTGTCGGGCGGGCCGGTGAACGCGCTGCGGGATTTCTACAAGGTGCCGGTGGCTCATGTGGTGGCGATTCATGATGAGTTGGACATCGACTTCGGGACGCTGCGGTTGAAGCTGGGTGGCGGGGACAACGGGCACAACGGGCTGAAGTCGATGACGAAGGCGTTCGGGTCGGACTATCACCGGGTGCGGTTCGGGATCGGGCGGCCGCCGGGGCGGATGCCGGTGGCGGACTTCGTGCTGCGGGACTTCTCGTCGGCGGAGCGCAAGGAGCTGGACTATTTCGTGGACCGGGCGGCGGACGCGGTGGAGTGTCTGGTGATCGAGGGGCTGGAGCGGGCGCAGAGTACGTACAACTCCTGACTTGTCACCCGCCGAGGTTGACGGGCCGTTCAGGTATGGCCAATGATCCCGGCCATGCCTGCCTCTGCCGCCTCGTCTCGTCAGGCCTCGGTCGCCGTGTTGCGGTTCGGGCGGTTCGCGGCGATGGCCACCGTCGCGGTGCTGATTCTGATCGCGGGTGTGTGGGCGTCGTGGGGTACGGCGCAGCATGTGATGCTGACGAAGGGCCGGGAGAGCGGCACGGTCGAGGTGGCGCGGTGCGGGGCGGACACGTGCACGGGGCGGTTCACGCCGCTGTCGGAGGGTTCGCAGCCCCGTTCGAAGGTCGTGCTGGAGAAGTCGGTCGCGGTGGAGAAGGGCCGGACCTACACGGTCGTCCTGAAGCCCGGCAGTGATGACGCGGTCCGTTCGGGCCCGGCGGGGTCCTGTATGCGTGGATTCCGCTGGGTGGTGCGCTGTTGCTGGCGTCGGTCGTGGTGGCGGGCGGTCTGCTGCGGACGCGGGCGGCGTGGGTGATGGCGTTGTCGGGGGTGGCGTTGCTGACGGCGGCTTTCCTGGCGGTGTGAGGCGTTCCGGTCTTCTCCGTCTTTTCGTGGAGGAGTCGGGCGTTGTGTGTTCGTGATTGACGGGCTGTGGGCGGGGCTGGAAGCTGAGCCGCCCCCTCCACATCTTCCCGGTCACTTCTCGAAGATGGACTACTTCTCGATGCGATCTCTCACGCGCGTCGGCGCTGTCTCCGCCGCCGCTTCCGCGGTTCTCCTGCTCGCTCCGGCCGCCCACGCCGCCCCTCCCGGGGACAACGGCACGGTCAAGATCCATGATGCCTCGACGGGCGAGGAGCTGCGCCGCAACGAGCCGCATGTGTGCGCCTTCTATCTGGACGCCTTCGGTTTCGACGGCGGTCAGCAGGTCGACTGGCACATCGACGCCATTCCCCGAGTGAGAACAAGGGGGAGACGGTGGAGTCCGGCTCGCTCACGCTGGACGACCAGGGTCACGGCCGTTCGGAGGACCTGTCGCTGCCCGACGGGCATTACAAGCTGTTCTGGAACTTCGACGGCGAGAAGGGTGCCGCCAAGCACAAGGTGTTCTGGACGGACTGCGAGGAGGAGCAGGAGCCCGGTGGTTCGACGCCGTCCGGTTCGGCTTCGGCGTCGCCGTCGTCCGGGGCGTCGGTGACGCCGTCGGGTGAGCCGGGGTCGTCAGCGTCCCCGGGCTCGCCGGCCGGCGGGGGTGCGTCGGCGTCGTCGTCGCCGGCGCCGCGGGGCGGTGCGGAGGGTGACCTCGCCGAGACGGGTAACGGGGCTCCGGTGGGCCTGTTGTCCGGTGTCGCTGCGGCGCTGGTCGCGTTCGGCGGGTTCCTGGTGTTCCGTCGCCGGAGGCTCGGCCGCGGCTGACCCGGAACGTGACCGTGCCCCGGGCCTGTACGGGCTCGGGGCACGGTCGTGACCGGGGTGCGGTTCAGCCGGTGTTGCGCAGGCCGGCTGCCACGCCGTTGACGGTGAGGAGCAGGGCGCGGGAGAGCAGCGGGTCGGGCTGTTCGCCGGTGCCCGCGGCGTCGCGCTGTCGCTTGAGCAGGGCGACCTGGAGGTAGGAGATGGGGTCGAGGTAGGCGTCGCGGATGGCGAAGGTCTGCTTCAGGACGGGCTGGGCGTCGAGGAGTTCGGATTCGCCGGTGACGCGCAGTACTTCGCGCACGGTGAGTTCGTGCTCGGCCTTGATGGTGTCGAAGACGTGCTTGAGCTCGTCGGGGACGAGGGTGTCGACGTAGTGCTGGGCGATCCGCAGGTCGGTCTTGGCCAGGGTCATCTCGACGTTGGAGATGAAGTTGCGGAAGAAGTGCCACTGCTGGTGCATCTCGTCGAGGACGGTGTCGAGGCCGGCCTCGCGCAGGGCCTTGAGGCCGGAGCCGACGCCGAACCAGCCGGGCACGATCTGCCGGGACTGGGTCCAGCCGAAGACCCACGGGATGGCGCGCAGTCCGTCGAGGCCGGCTCCGGTGTCGGGCGGCGGAGGGCCGGGAGCCGAGGTGGAGGTCGGCGAGCTGGTCGACGGGGGTGGAGGCGAAGAAGTACGCGGGGAGGTCCGGGTCCTCGACGAGCCTGCGGTAGGCGGCCTCGGCGGCCTCGGAGACGACGTCCATGGCGGC
Source organism: Streptomyces tuirus (assembly GCA_018195615.1). GTDB lineage: Bacteria > Actinomycetota > Actinomycetes > Streptomycetales > Streptomycetaceae > Streptomyces > Streptomyces tuirus_A. The sequence continues at coordinate 3,978,326 of JAGTPG010000002.1, forward strand.
GTCCCAGCGGGCGAGGGCCTCGACGGACTGGCGGGGGCGGTGTGCAGGGCGGAGGCCTGGAGGGTGGCGGCCACCGTGAGTTCCAGGTTCTCCCTGGCCAGGGACGGGATGAGGTACTTGTCGGAGATGACCTCGCCCTGTTCGGTGACCTTGATCTCGCCTTCGAGGGTGCCCCAGGGCTGGGCGAGGATGGCGTCGTGGGTGGGGCCGCCGCCGCGGCCGACGGTGCCGCCGCGGCCGTGGAAGAGGCGCAGGCGGACGCCGTAGCGGTGGGCTACGTCGCGCAGGCGGCGCTGGGCGCGGTGGATCTCCCACTGGCTGGTGGTGATGCCGCCGAACTTGGAGGAGTCGGAGTAGCCGAGCATGACCTCCTGGACGTCGCCCCGGAGCGCGACGAGGCGCCGGTAGGACGGGTCGGAGAGCATGTCCTCGAGGATGGTGTCGGCGGCCTTGAGCTCGTCGGTGGTCTCCAGCAGCGGGACGATGCCGATCTTGGCCCAGCCGGCGTGCAGGTCGACCAGTCCGGCCTCACGGGCGAGGACGGCGGCGGCGAAGACGTCGTCGGCGCCCTGGCACATGGAGATGATGTAGGACTCGATGACCTCGGGTCCGAAGACCTCCAGGGCCTTCTTCACGGTCTGGAAGACGCCGAGGGTCTTCTCGCCGGGCGCGTCGACGGGCGCGGGGTCGGGGCGAGCGGCCTGCGGGACCTGAGTTCCTTGGCGAGCAGCTTGGCGCGGTACTCGCGGGGCATGTCGGCGTAGCGCCAGGACTCCTCGCCGAGCCGGTCGAAGAGCTGGCCGAGGGCGTGGTGGTGGGCGTCGGCGTGTTCGCGGACGTCCAGGGTGGCGAGCTGGAGGCCGAAGGCGGCGAGGGTGCGGATGGTGCGGGCGAGGCGGCCGTCGGCGAAGAGGCCGCCGCGGTGCTCGCGCAGGGAGCTCTGGATGATCCGCAGGTCGCCGATGAGTTCGCTGGTGCCGAGGTAGTCGCGGCCCGGCTGGTGACTGGTGCCCTCGGCGAGGCGCTTCTTGGTGTTCTCCAGCTTCTGCCGGATGCAGGTGGCCTTGAGCCGGTAGGGCTCCTCGGCGTTGAGGCGCTTGTAGCGGGGGCTGATCTCGGGGAGGTTCTCCAGGTCGGCCTGGAGGGAGGTCAGCAGTTCCTCGGTGGCGCCGGCGTAGCGGATGGAGTTGGAGAGGAAGCCGCGGAGCTCGTCGATGGTCTCCAGGGCGTCGTTGATGCCGTGCTCGTGCTGGAGGATCAGGACGTCCCAGGTCACCTGGGGGGTGACGTTGGGGTTGCCGTCGCGGTCGCCGCCGATCCAGGTGCCGAAGGTGAGGGGGCGGGTGTCGTCGGGGAGCTTGACGCCGGCGCGCTCCAGTTCGGCGGTGAGGTCCTCCAGGACGTCGCCGACGGCGCCCGCGTGCAGTTCGTCCAGGTAGTAGATGGCGTTGCGGGCCTCGTCGGCGGGCTCGGGGCGGACGACGCGCAGTTCGTCGGTCTGCCAGACGAGGTCGATGTTCTCGGCGAGCCGGATGTCGAGGCGGCGGCGGTCGGACTCGATGACGGGGGTGTCGAGGAGCGCGGCGACGCGCCGGAGCTTGTTCAGGACCGACCGGCGCGCGGCCTCGGTCGGGTGGGCCGTGAAGACCGGGCGGACATTGAGGTTGCGGACCGTCTCGCGCAGGTGTTCGGGTCGGCGTCCTTGAGCCGGTCGGCCGTACGGGCGAGGAGTCCGCCCTCGGCGGCGCGGCGGGCGCGCAGCTCGCGGCCGCGGTGGACCTGCTCGGTGACGTTGGCCAGGTGGAAGTAGGTGGAGAAGGCGCGGACCAGCTTGGCCGCGGTCTCCAGTTCGGTGCCGCGCAGCAGCTCGGCGGCGGCCTCGCCGTCCTCACGGGTGAGGCGGCGGACCTTCTCGACGAGGTCCAGGAGCTCGGGACCCTCCTGCCGGACGAGGGTCTCTCCGAGGAGGTCACCCAGTCGGCGGATGTCGGCACGCAGCTCACTGCTCGTCGTCGTGGTCTGGTCGTCGGCACTGCTCACAGGTGCGGCTCCTTGCAGTGTTGAAGCTCGTCTGGGAGGGGAACCCGAACGGCGTCTCGCGCGGCGGGTGCCGCATACGGGCCGGACATCCGGGAAGAAATCAGAGCGGACCGCGCTGTCCGACCGACTCCAGGATAGGTGTCGACCGGGACGCGCAGGCTCGCGGGCTCTTGTCGCCGGGCAACGCGCTGCCATACTTACGAAGCCGTAGGTTACGGAACCGTAGGAACGAGCACACGGTTCTGTGCCCGGGCCACCCCTTCTCCATCCACATACCCGCCAGGGGACGCGTATGACCAGTAGCTCCGACGTGATCGAGGACGCCCGAAGGCGCCCGGTCAGGACACCGACGCCGCAGCGGCCTCCGCCACGCTGGGCGGCGAGCAGAAGCGGTCCATCGAGCAGATCGCCCTCCTCCTCTTCATCACCGTCCCGTTCCTCGCGCTGCTGGCGGCCGTGCCGCTGGCCTGGGGCTGGGGCGTGAGCTGGCTGGACCTCGGTCTGCTGGTCTTCTTCTACTACCTGGGGTGCCACGGCATCACCATCGGTTTCCACCGTCACTTCACGCACGGTTCCTTCAAGGCCAAGCGGCCTTTGAAGATCGCGCTGGCGATCGCGGGGTCCATGGCGGTCGAGGGGCCGCTGGTGCGCTGGGTGGCCGATCACCGCAAGCACCACAAGTTCTCCGACGCGGAGGGCGACCCGCATTCGCCGTGGCGGTTCGGCGAGACCCTGCCGGCCCTGATGAAGGGCCTGTGGTGGGCCCACATCGGATGGATGTTCGACGAGGAGCAGACGCCGCAGGAGAAGTACGCCCCGGACCTGATCAAGGACAAGACGCTCCGCACGATCTCCCGCCAGTTCGTCCTGTGGACGGTGGTGTCCCTCGCCCTGCCGGCGCTGATCGGCGGCCTGGTCACGATGTCGTGGTGGGGCGCGTTCACGGGATTCTTCTGGGGGTCCCTCGTCCGGGTGGCCCTGCTGCACCACGTGACGTGGTCGATCAACTCGATCTGCCACGCGGTCGGCAAGCGTCCCTTCAAGTCGCGTGACCGTTCGGGCAACGTGTGGTGGCTGGCGGTGCTGTCCTGCGGCGAGTCCTGGCACAACCTGCACCACGCCGACCCGACCTCCGCGCGGCACGGCGTGATGCGCGGCCAGCTCGATTCGAGCGCCCGCCTGATCCGCTGGTTCGAGATGGCGGGCTGGGCGTACGACGTGCGGTGGCCGTCACGCTCGCGTATCGATTCGCGCCGTAACACCGGGGAAGGCGGCTCCCGGCGCGGGAAGGAGCCCGTCAAGGCGGCATGATGGTCGCTGTGGCGACCGACTCGAGCAGCACCCCCAGCAACGACAAGCCGCGGCGAGTGCGTCGCACCCGGATGACCGGTGCCGAGCGCCGCCAGCAGCTGCTGGAGATCGGTCGCACACTCTTCGCGGCGAAGGGCTTCGAGGGCACGTCGGTGGAGGAGATCGCGGCGAAGGCCGGGGTCTCCAAGCCGGTGGTCTACGAGCACTTCGGCGGCAAGGAGGGCCTGTACGCGGTGGTCGTGGACCGCGAGATGCGCCGCCTGCTGGACATGGTCACCAGTTCACTCACCGCCGGTCACCCTCGCGAACTGTGCGAACAGGCGGCCTTCGCCCTGCTGGACTACATCGAGGAGTACACGGACGGGTTCCGCATCCTGGTCCGTGACTCCCCCATCCCTCAGTCGACCGGGTCGTTCGCCTCGCTGATCTCGGACATCGCCACCCAGGTGGAGGACATCCTGGGCCGCGAGTTCAAGAGCCGCGGCTTCGACCCCAAGCTGGCCCCGCTGTACGCCCAGGCCCTGGTCGGCATGGTCGCCCTGACCGGCCAGTGGTGGCTGGACGTCCGCAAGCCGAAGAAGGCCGAGGTGGCCGCGCACCTGGTGAACCTGGCGTGGCACGGCCTGGACGGCCTGGAGGCGAAGCCACACTTGATAGGGCGTCGCAAGAGCTGAAGCCAGTTGAAGCTATAGGCCACGAGATTAATCTTGTGGCACCATGTGCGCATGACTGAGATCACGATCAGCTCCGCCCGTTCCCAGCTCGGCGACCTGGTCCGGCGCGCGGCCCACAGCCGCGAGACCATCGCCATCACCGACCACGGCCACGTGGCGGCGCTGCTCGTGTCTCCGCAGGTGATAGAGGATCTGGAAGACGCCCTCGCTGTCGCGGACTACCAGCGGCGCAAGGCGGAGGGCACGCTTGGCCCAGGCATCCCCATGGCCGAGGTACGCAAGCGGCTTGGGCTCGAGCAGAAGTGACCTACGAGATCATCTTTGAGCCGCACGCCCTCGATTCCGCGGCGCGGTTCCTGAAGTCGGACCCGCCTGGTCTCGCTGCGGTTCTGGACGCGATCGACAAGCTCGCCGAAAACCCCCGCCCCGCGGGGTCGGTCCCCTACGGAATCGACATCCGCCGCCTGCGAGTCGGTGACTACCGCGTCATGTACGTCATCGAAGACGAGACGATCCACATCCTCGTCACCCACCTGGGCCGCACCACCTGACCTTCGGTCATCCCCGTTTCCGCGCCACCGCGAACACCCGGCGGAACGGAAACGGGGTGCCGTGCGCCCCCACCGGATACGCCTCACGCAGGGCGGCCCGGTACTCGGCGACGAAGCCCTCCCGCGCCTCGGGATCGTCGGCGAGAGCGGTCAGCACGGGCCGCAGCCCGGTCCCCTTCACCCAGTCGAGCACGGGGTCCTCGCCCTGGAGCAGATGGACGTACGTCGTCTCCCACACGTCGGCTGCGCAGCCGATCGACGTCAGACGTTCCAGGTAGGCCTCGGGCGTGAGGACGGCGTCGGCGTGGCGCAGGGTCCCGGCGAGCCGGTCGCGCCAGCGGGGCGATCCGGCGAGTTCGCGCATGAGCCGGTGGCTGGGGGCGTCGAAGTTCCCGGGCACCTGGAAGGCGAAGGTCCCGCCGGGTTTCAGCCCGGCCACCCAGTCGGCGAACCGCTCGACGTGCCCGGGCACCCACTGGAGCGTGGCGTTGCTGACGATCAGGTCGTACGGCTCGCCCGGCGTCCACGTGCGGACGTCGGCGTGGCCGAAGTCGAGGCGTCCGCCGCCGGCCGTCGGCCCCTCGTGATCCACATGGGCCTTGTCGAGCATCTCGGCCGAGTTGTCATAGCCGGTGATACGAGCGGTGGGCCAGCGGGCGGCGAGCAGCGCGGTGACGTTGCCGGGGCCGCATCCGAGGTCGGCGATCCGGGCCGGCCCGGCGGGCGGGTCGGGGACGCGGGCGAGGAGGTCGGTGAAGGGACGGGCGCGGTGGCCGGCGTGGCGGAGGTACTGGGCGGGGTCCCAGGTGGGGGCTGCTGCGGGCATGGGTCCTCCTGGTGTCCTGATGATGACCGTACGGGACGCACACCCAGCGTGATCCCCAAGATATCTCGATGTCAAGAAAATGGATATCAAGAGACTCTACGTCGACACAACCCTTACACTGATCGAATGGAGGACGAGGTCGACCGGCTGGTCGCAGCATGGCGCCGGGAGCGCCCGGACCTCGACGTGGAACCGCTCGAGGTGCTCAGCCGAGTGAGCAGATTGGCCCGGCATCTGGACCGGGCACGTCGGCTGGCCTTCTCGGAGCACGGCCTGGAGCCGTGGGAGTTCGACGTCCTGACGGCCCTGCGCCGTGCGGGCACGCCGTACCAGCTCTCACCGGGGCAGCTCCTCACCCAGACTCTGGTCACCTCGGGCACGATGACGAACCGCATCGACCGGCTGGCGAAGAAGGGCCTGGTGGAGCGTCTCCCCGACCCCAGCGACCGCAGGGGCGTCCTGGTCCGGCTGACGGACGAGGGCAGGGACCGCGCGGACCAGGCACTGGCGGGTCTGCTGGACCAGGAGCGCGCGATCCTCGCGGAGCTCTCCCGTGCCCAGCGTGTCGAACTGGCGGCTCTGCTACGCCAGCTGACCGCCCCGTTCGACAACATCCCCGGATAGGTCCACGGGCCCGACCCCGGCCCGCCGGGCGAGGGCGACGGCGGCCAGGGTCGAGTGCACGCCTAGCTTGCCGAGAACGTTCTGCATATGGGTCCGCACGGTGTGCGGCGACAGATACAGGCGCTCGGCGACGGCCTTGCGCCCCAGCCCCGCCACCATGCACCGCAGCACTTCCCGCTCACGCGGAGTGAGCGACTCCACCAGCCGCTCGCTCTCGGTGCGGTGCTTACGGGCGGCGGTCAGCTCGCGCAGGACGCCGGTGAGCAGGGCGGGGGGCAGATGGGTCTCGTCCCGCAGCACCCCGCGGATGACGGTGAGCAGCCGGGACAGCGAGCAGTCCTTGGCGACCCACCCGGAAGCCCCGGCCTGCAGCGCGAGTGCGGCCCGCCGCGGGTCGTCCTTCTCCGCGAGCACGACGATCCGTACGTTCGGCTGCGCGGACCGCACGCCCGTGACGAGGGAGATCCCGTCGACGAGCCCGTCCTCGTTGCCCTCCTGCACGGGTACGGCCGGCCGGGCGCCCGGCACCTTGCCGCCCAGGTCGGCGTCGACGAGCAGCACGTCGAACCGCCGCCCCTCGGCGACCGCGCGCTCCAGGCTGCGCAGTGCGGCGGGGCCGCTGCCGGCCGCGGAGACGTCCACATCGGGCTCGGCTGCCAGGGCTGCCGCGAGCGACTCGGCGAAGATGCGATGGTCGTCGACGACCAGGACTCGGATGCGAACCACGAAACCCCCTTCCCCGTGCTCACATAGAGCAGGGGATACCCCATCATCGGAAGTCGACACCGCACGGGTACGACGCCGGAGTGCTCAGGGCCGCGGCATCTGTCCGTCCGTCCTCGCCGCAGCCTGACCGGGTTGCCGAAGCCGCACGGCCGCCGCCGTGCAGAAACCGCTACCCCCACCCCGGGCGTCGTACCCGGCTGTCTCGCCCCCTGATCGGCACCGGCCCCCACCGGTGCTGTTCATCAGAGTACGGGCGGGGGCCTGGAGCGGAAGGTTATTTGCAGAACTGACTGTCCGACGCGTTTATGGTGTGCCGCATGTTCCGTCTTGAGACAGAAGTCGACAAGGCCCGACGTGATCTGCTCCGCACACGCCTGCGGGAGACGAACACAGCCGCCTCCCCGATCCTCCGCGCCCTGCGCGGAACTCCGGACGAACGGGACGTCCCGTTGCACGTGTGGGCTGTGAACGACACCGACGATCTCGCCGGCGGACTAGTCGGTTACACCTGGGCGACGTGGCTGCACGTGACCTACCTGTGGGTCGACGAACGCCACCGCGGCAGGGGCCTGGGCGCCCGGTTGCTCGCCGAGGCGGAACACATCGCGACCAGGACCCGCGCCTGCCGCTCCGCCCGCCTGGAGACCTGGGACTTCCAGGCACCTCGCTTCTACGAGAAGCAGGGGTACGAGGTGGTGTGCGTGGTACCGGACTATCCGCCGGGGATCACGGAGTACACGCTGACGAAGCGGCTGGGCTGAGCGGGCGCCCTCGTCGTGAGGGCGCCCTTTGGACCCCGGGAGTCAGCGCACCCGGCGCGCCCCCGCCGAAGGTACCGCCTCGAAGACGCGGGGTGTCTTGAAGCCCGCCGCCGCGAAGGCCTCCGTGATCGCCTTGGTGATCGCGTCGACGTCCGTCTCCTCCGCCAGGACGATCGCCGAGCCGCCGAAGCCGCCGCCGGTCATGCGGGCGCCGAGGGCGCCGGAGGTGAGGGCCGTGTCGACGACCAGGTCGAGTTCGGGGCAGGAGATGCGGAAGTCGTCGCGGAGCGATGCGTGGCCCTCGACCAGGATGGGGCCGATCGAGCGGGTGTCGTCGCCCGATTCCAGCAGGGACACGACCCGTTCGACGCGCTCGTCCTCGGTGACCACGTGGCGGACCAGGTGGCGGACCTCCTCCTCGTCGCCGAGGCGGGCGAGGGCCGCGTCCAGGTCGTCGTAGGCGATGTCCCGGAGCGCGTTCACGCCCAGCAGGGCCGCGCCCTTCTCGCAGCCCGCGCGGCGCTTGCCGTACTCGCCCTCGCTGTGGGAGTGCTTGACCTGGGTGTCGACCACCAGCAGGCGCATGCCTTCCGCCGCCAGGTCGAAGGGGATCTGCTTCTGGGAGAGGTCCCGGGTGTCGAGGAAGAGCGCGTGGCCCTGCTCGCAGCACGCCGACGCCGTCTGGTCCATGATGCCGACCGGCGCGCCGACGTAGACGTTCTCCGCGCGCTGGCAGAGGCGGGCCAGTTGCCAGCCCCGCAGACCGAGTGCGTACAGGTCGTTCAGCGCCAGGGCGACCACGACCTCCAGGGCCGCCGACGACGACAGGCCCGCGCCCGACGGGACCGTGGAGGACAGGTGGATGTCCGCGCCGGTGACCGCGTGGCCGGCTTCGCGCAGGGCCCAGACCACGCCGGCCGGGTACGCCGTCCAGTTCTTGTCCGACTCGGGGGCGAGGTCGTCGAGGCGGAGTTCGGTCACTCCTCCCTCGACGTCCGCCGAGTGCAGGCGCAGCACGCCGTCCTCGCGGCGCGACACCGCCGCCACCGCTGTGTGCGGCAGGGCGAACGGCATGACGAAGCCGTCGTTGTAGTCGGTGTGCTCGCCGATGAGGTTGACGCGGCCCGGCGCCGCCCACACCCCGTCCGGCTCGGCGCCGTACAGCTCGCTGAACCGGGAGGCGACCGTCTCCGCCACAGCCTCGCTCATGCCTGACCCCTGACCCTTCCGTACCTTCTAGTTGCCGCGCCGCTGCGCGAAGTCCCACGCGTCCGCGACGATTCCCGCGAGGTCCGCGCGGGACGGGTTCCAGCCCAGCTTCTCGCGGGCCGTGGCGGCCGATGCCACCAGGACCGCCGGGTCGCCGCCCCGGCGGGGGCGACCACTTCCGGGATCGGGTGGCCGGTCACGCGGCGGACCGTCTCGATGACCTCGCGGACCGAGAAGCCGTTGCCGTTGCCGAGGTTGCAGATCAGGTGCTCGCCGGAGGTGGCGGCCCGCAGGGCCAGCAGGTGGGCCTCGGCCAGGTCAGCGACGTGGATGTAGTCGCGGACGCAGGTGCCGTCCGGCGTCGGGTAGTCGTCGCCGAAGACCGAGATCGCCTCACGCCTGCCCTGGGCCACCTGGAGGACGAGCGGGATCAGGTGGGACTCGGGGTCGTGGCGCTCGCCGTACTCGCCGTACGCCCCGGCCACGTTGAAGTAGCGCAGCGACACCGCGCCCAGGCCGTGCGCCGCCGCCTCGCCGGTGATCATGTGGTCGACCGCGAGCTTGGACGCGCCGTAGGGGTTGGTCGGGGAGGTCGGCGCCGACTCGACGATCGGGACCTCCTCCGGCTCGCCGTACGTCGCCGCCGTGGAGGAGAAGACGAGCTTGCGGACGTCCGCCTCGCGCATCGCCGCGAGCAGGGCCATGGTGCCGCCGACGTTGTTGTCCCAGTACTTCTCCGGCTTCACGACCGACTCGCCGACCTGCGAGAACGCGGCGAAGTGCAGGACGCCGTCGTACGAGGAGTCCAGCCATTTGGCGGCGTCGCGGATGTCGCCCTCGATGAAGGCGGCGCCCGCCGGGACGCCCTCGCGGAAGCCCGTCGTGAGGTTGTCGAGGACGACGACCTCGTGACCTGCCTCCAGCAGGTGCTGGGCGACCACGCTGCCGACGTATCCCGCGCCGCCCGTCACCAGGTACTTCCCGCTCATGAACTCGCTACCTCTCGCAGTCGCTCGGCCGCGCGCTCCGGCGGCACGTCGTTGATGAACACGTTCATGCCGGACTCGGAACCCGCGAGGAACTTCAGCTTGCCGGAAGTGCGGCGGATGGTGAAAAGCTCGAGGTGGAGCGCGAAGTCCTCACGCACGACCCCGTCGAACTCCTCCAGGGCGCCGAACGGCGCCTGGTGCCAGGCCGCGATGTACGGCGTCGGAGCCTCACCCTCACCGAAGATCCGGTCGAAGCGCCTCAAGAGTTCCAGATATATCTTGGGGAACTCTGTGCGCGCGGCCTCGTCCAGGCCGAGCAGGTCGGGCACCCGGCGCTTGGGGTACAGGTGGACCTCGTACGGCCAGTGCGCCGCATAGGGCACGAATGCCACCCAGTGTTCACCCTCCAGGATGACTCGCTCGTCGGCGAGTTCACGCTCCAGGGCGGCGTCGAAGAGGTTCTCCCCGCCCGTCATCTCCTTGTGGGTCGCGACGGAGCGGAGCATCAGGGCGGTGCGCGGGGTGGTGAAGGGGTAGGCGTAGATCTGCCCGTGCGGATGCTGGAGGGTCACGCCGATCTCGGCACCCCGGTTCTCGAAGCAGAACACCTGCTCGACGGAGGAGAGATGGGACAGCTCCGACGTACGGTCCGTCCACGCCTCGAGCACCAGCCTCGCCTGCTCCTCGGAGAGGTCGGCGAAGGACGCGTTGTGGTCGGAGGTGAAGCAGACGACCTCGCAGCGGCCGGAGTCGCCGGCCAGCGAGGGGAAGCGGTTCTCGAACACGACGACGTCGTACGACGAGTCCGGGATCTCGCTGAGCCGGTCGCCCTCGGAGGGGCACAGCGGGCACTCGTCGGCCGGTGGATGGTAGGTGCGGCCCTGGCGGTGCGAGGCGATGGCGACGGAGTCGCCGAGCAGGGGGTCGCGGCGGATCTCGGACGTGGTGACGGTGGGGTCCAGCGGGCGGCGGTCGGTCGCGTCCCGCACGCTGTCGTCACGCAGGTCGTAGTAGATGAGCTCGCGACCGTCGGCCAGCCGGGTCGAGGTCTTCTTCACGCCGGACTCCTCATCCTTCAAACATAACCCAACATATCAAAACACCACTCTCCCCAATCGTCAACATCACGATCAAACAAAGCCCATCAACGGAAGTGTTCAATTACTGAACGCGGAGGCGTAGATTCCGCGAGGTATCGGTTCGCGCAACGAAGCGAGGGCTCATGCAGACCCCCACAAATCTGGCAGCCGAGCTGCGACTCCCCACGAACTGGCTCGACTACACGATCCTCGGCATCTACTTCGTCGTCGTCCTCGGCATCGGCTTCGCCGCCCGGCGCTCGGTGAAGACCAGTCTCGACTTCTTCCTCTCCGGCCGTTCCCTGCCCGCCTGGGTCACCGGACTCGCCTTCATCGCCGCCAACCTGGGCGCCACCGAGATCCTGGGCATGGCCGCCAACAGCGCGCAGTACGGCGTCTACACGACGCACTGGTACTGGATCGGCGCCATCCCGGCCATGGTCTTCCTCGGCCTGGTGATGATGCCCTTCTACTACGGCTCCAAGGTGCGCTCGGTCCCCGAGTTCCTGCTGCTCCGCTTCGACAAGGCGGCGCACCTGCTCAGCTCGATCCTCTTCGCCTTCGCCGCCATCCTCATCGCCGGCGTCAACCTCTACGCCCTGGCCATCGTCGTCGAGGCGCTGCTGGGCTGGCCGGAGTGGGTGGCGATCGTGGTCGCCGGCTTCTTCGTGCTGGCGTACATCACCCTCGGCGGCCTGTCCTCGGCGATCTACAACGAGGTCCTGCAGTTCTTCGTGATCCTGGCGGCGCTCATCCCGATCGCCGTTCTCGGACTGAAGAAGGTGGGCGGCTGGGACGGACTGTCCGACTCCCTCACCAAGAGCCACGGCGCCGACTTCATGACCTCCTGGGGCGGTACCGGCATCGGCAGCGACAACCCGTTGGGCGCGAACTGGCTGACCATCGTCCTGGGCCTCGGCTTCGTCCTCTCCTTCGGCTACTGGACGACGAACTTCGCCGAGGTGCAGCGCGCCCTGTCCGCGAAGAACCTCTCGGCGGCGCAGCGGACCCCGCTGATCGCCGCGTTCCCGAAGATCTTCATCGTGTTCCTGGTGATGATCCCGGGTCTGGTCGCCGCGGTCCTGGTCCCGAAGATCGGCACCTCGGGCTCGGACCTCCAGTACAACGACGCGATCCCCTACCTCATGGAACAGCTCCTGCCCAACGGTGTGCTGGGCATCGCGGTCACCGGTCTGCTCGCGGCCTTCATGGCGGGCATGGCGGCCAACGTGTCGTCGTTCAACACGGTGTTCACGACGGACATCTGGGCGAAGTACGTCGTCAAGGGCCGGGAGGACGAGTACTACGTGCGCTTCGGCCGCCTCATCACGGCGATCGGCGTCCTGGCCTCCATCGGCACGGCGTTCCTGGCGCGGTCCTTCTCGAACATCATGGCCTACCTGCAGACCCTGTTCTCCTTCTTCAACGTGCCGATGTTCGTGGTCTTCATCATCGGCATGTTCTGGAAGCGGGCGTCCATGAAGTCGGGCTTCTGGGGGCTGATCGCGGGCACCACCGCCGCGATGGTCAACTACTTCGTCCTCTACAAGCAGGACATCGTCGACATCCCCTCCGACCAGGGGGCCAACTTCGTCTCGGCGATCGCGGGGTTCGTCGCGGGCGCGGTCGTCATGGTGGCGGTGTCGCTGTTCACCGCGCCGAAGCCGGTCGAGGAACTCCAGGGACTGGTCTACGGCACGACCTCGCCCGGCATGGCGGAGCCGCCGGCTCCCGGCGACGAGGCCTGGTACCGCAAGCCGGCGCTGCTGGGCTGGGGCGCGGTCGTACTGGCCGCCGCCTGCTACATCCCGTTCTCGTTCTGACCGAGGGAGGATTGACAGATGTCCGAGTTCTACTCCGAGAAGGACGTGCAGCGGGAAGTCACCGAGCTGCAGGGCAAGTCGGCGACGGCCGCGCGGCTGTTCGACATCCGGCGGATCATCGGTGGGTTGTTCGTGATCTACGGGGTCATTGTCACAATCGCGGGGTTCACGGCGTCCGATGCCGACATCGACAAGGCGGAGGGGGTCAACATCAATCTGTGGACCGGGTTGGGGATGCTGGCCCTGGGGCTGTTCTTCCTGGTGTGGCTGAAGCTGAGGCCGACTGCTCCGCCGCCGCCGGATGTGGTGCCGGAGGATGAGCAGCGGGGGTGACGGCGACGGTCAGCCGTCATTGCTGGACCGACCGATGTGAACCTCGGCCCAGATGGTCAGGCCGTGACCGCCCTGCCGGGTGCCCCAGCGGGCGGCGAGGGCGTCGGTGATCAGCAAGCCGCGGCCCCGTTCCTGCTCCGGGCTCGGCGGAAGGGGTGGCGGCGCGGGAAGGGGGGCCGCGCTGTAGCCGCGCCCTCGTCGGTCACGCTGATGGCGACCGTATCGTCGGCGACGCTCCAAGCGACGGTAATCGCGTGTCCGCCGCCGTGCTCCAGGGCGTTCGCGGCGAGTTCGCCGGTGATCGACTCGAGGTCGTCCGCCGCGCCCTGGGGCAAGCCCCACGCTCGGGCCGTGTCGCGCATGTGACGCCGGGCGGCGGGGGCGGAGGCGAGGTCTTGGCCAGGGAGGGTGAGCAGGCCGTGAGCCCGGAACCGGGGTGAGCGGTACGCCAGTACGTCGCGCACCTCCCCGGAGGGTGCCCGGACGGCCAGCGCTCTGTTGGCCAAGTCCCTCTCATCCGCCCCGAGCCGTGCGCCTCGCGACCTGGCGATGAGCAGGGCGTCGGTAAGGGCGTCAGCCAAGTGCCCGGCAAGCGTGTCGAGTTCGCCCCTCTGCGTTCCTCCCTGTGCCAGCAGATCCCGTGTCCGGCCAAGAAGCCGATCTGCGAGCCTGAGCTGCATGCTTTCGACTTGGTCGGCGAGCCGGGATGCTGGGCCGTCGCCGTCAGTGAAGAGGAGACAGGGCTGGCCCTGTGCGCCGGTCCAGGGCAGGACTCGTACGCGGTTCACTTCGTCGCTCATGACGCCTCCCCGAGGCGAGCGGAGATGTCGGGGGTGTGTCGGTCGACGCCGTACGCGGTGAGGTAGGGGCGGACGAGGGAGTGCGCCGTCGCGGGCTGTATCTCGACGACGCAGAGGACGTGAGCGCCTACAAGCTGACTTTCGACTACCTTCGTTCGCAGGCCGCGGACACGACTTCCTCGCTGCGGCTGATCGCTGGAGCGAGACGGGAGCTGTCCTCATGAACGACATAGCGACTCCATCGAACGAGCCGACGGCTGTCGCGTGGTTCAAGAGCAGTCACAGTGGCGGCGAAGGCAACGAATGCGTGGAGATCGCCAACCTTCGGACGGGGGTGGGTCTACGGGACTCGAAGACTCCCGATGGAGGCACACTCACTGTCTCGACCGGAGCCTTCGCGGCGTTCATCGCCAGTGTGGCGAAAGGCCAGCGCGGCAACCGCTGCCCTTGAAGCCGAAAACCATAAACGCCTGCCTCCTGCGCGGGACTGCCCACCAGCGGACCGAGGCGGCACTCGTAGAAAGGACATCCGCCCGCCCTCGCCGGCCAGCCTTTCGCCTCGCGAACATCGCGATAGTTCATTCGATGAACAAGGTGCCAATCGTTGTTACAGCGGGCGTCACGCACTGAAGCCAGACGGCAACGATTCCCTCGGGCACATGACCGGAGGGGAGCGGCGCCTAGACGATTTGATGCGAACTTACGATGCAGCGGCTGTCACTGTGGCGCTCGGTGAGTCGGCCCTGAGAGGGCGGCCCCAAGGGCGTCACCCGTCATATCAATGACGATTGCCTCCTCCGGCATGGCGGAGCAGCTCGACCATCTGCAGGCCATGGCTCAGCGGCCCAACGTGGACGTCCAGGTGCTTCAGTTCACTGCGGGCGCACACGCGGCGGGGTCCTGTGCCCCTTCCTGGTCCTTGGACGTCACGGCGAAGGCGACCCGGTCGACAGCATGAGTGTGGTGTATCTGGAACTCCACAAGCGAGGCCTCTACCTCGACGCCCGCACTGATGTGCAGAGCTACAAACTCATGTTTGACTACTCGAGGTCCCAAGCAGCCGACACGGCAACGGGCTGGTTCAAGAGCAGCTACAGCGCGGCCGACAACGAGTGCGTGGAGGTCTCCTGCATCTCGGCAGAAGTGAGCCTACGCGACTCCAAATCCCTCACTGGGAACCGACTCATAGTGAGCTCTGATGCGTTCGCCGTTTTCATTGACTCCGTGAAGGGTGGCTCTCAGTAGCGAGTAGCGGACCAGAGAATTGGCGGGCTACCGGCGAAGACACGAGGGCCGGGGGAAGCGGAGGGAGCGGCAATCCCCTTCGCCCCTTGGTTACTTATTCGAGAGCCAAGGAGAAAGGCGAGCGGAGAGATCTTCGTCAGATATTGTCGCACCTCCCCAGCCGAACCCCTGCCACGCTTGAACATGCTGCAGAACGGGCAAGGGAACGTCGAAAGCAAGACGGAAGACGGAGATGAATGAGATAACGCCGAAGGCCGTACCCAGCTTCTCCCGGGCTAGCCCGGCAAGCTCCACGGCATCCTTGCCGTCAGCCTGAGCCATTCTCAAATCGTCTGCGATCTTTTCCAGAGTAGTCATCGAGTACTCAGCGGCGATCGTCCGGAGGAGGTCAGTTCAGCTACCGACACTCCTTGCCCTACGCCTGTCACAAGTTGACACCTTCTCCGCACGACACACAGTTATACCGGTACTCGGATCGACGATCACAGTTTCTGCTGATTACGAATGTCGCCAACTGCTAGTGCGGGCGGTGGGGGAGGCGGTGCTGTAGTCGCTGGTGCGGGCAGAGTTCTGCTCCACCGGCCGAGGGCAGCGACAATGTCTCTCGCTCTGGCGTGTGCGTTTCGTCGTATGAGGATGGGCAAACCGCAGGTCCTGCCGAAGTCGGTACATCTCGGCTTCGGCAGGACCTCTCAGGCGGACTCAGGACCGAAGGCCCCTTACGTGGACCATGCTCCCGTGCCCGTGTCTGTCTGGTTCTTCGACCTCGAATCCCGCCGAGGTGAGAATGCCCAGAAGGGCGGCTTGCATGTGCTGCAGCACCGTGTTGTGGTGACTGACGATCGGAGGCGGATCCGAGTAGTCGACTCCTTGCGCGAAGAGATCGAGAGCTGCATCCCTCAGCTCCGCGTCCGTGTTCCAGTCAACGTACACCCCCCCTCGATGAAGGGCGCCACATGCACGTCCACGCCGGGGCTGCTGTGCGGACCACCGCTGAGGTCACCGCGGTACACGGGAAGACCAGCGCGGTGCAGTTCCCGGCATACCCGTTCGGCCAGCGCTTGGCGTTCAGCGATGACCTCCGGTTTGGCTGTTGGGTGCATGTCGAAAACAGGTTCAGACATGGGTCTCTCGTTCCTCGCCCTGCTGGTCGGTCGTTGCGTGACGTGCCATGCGTTCCCCTCCAGCCTGCCTCACATAGCGGGCGAGCAGATCCTTCGCTTCCCTGGCGAAGGAGGGGTGGTAGGGGACGGACCAGGTGATCGGCGTGCCCTCCTTGAGTGCACCGGTCAAGGCGGAGGCGCAGTCCGGGCAGGGCTGCCGTTCCGTGTAGAGAGCGGTGATCTGCTTGGGGTCGAATCCTCTTGCCTTCAGCTTCTCCAGGATCACTGTCTCAGAGTGGCCGGCGAAACCGCTGTTGGCGATCACGAAGTCACCGGTCTTGGGATCGTTCCATCCCGGTACCTTCGCGACAGCGACATTGCGATCCGCCCCGTAGTACCCGTTTGTCGTTCTGTACTGGTACGCGAGGTGGCTCATCTCGTCGCTGTTGTAGGCGATCAATCCCCTGGGACATGCGTCGGCGGCCATGGCCGCTCGTGAGAGCCCATGGGTTCGGCCCCTGGTGCAGGTCTTGACCAGTCCGTCGAGTCCCTTGGTCCCGATCTGGAAGATGACGTCGTCGGCGAGGCCGAGTGCACGCAGAGCGTGATAGGCGTCGGTGAAGCCGATGCCGGTCCGAGCGGCGGCGTCCACCGCCTTGACCGCGTCCGCGATGGGCCTGAGCACCTTGCCCGCGAACAGGGCCGCGACATCCACAGCCGCCCAGGCGCATCCGCCCCAGCTGCCTCCCGCACCGCCCGGGGTGATCTTCTGGGCGCACTTGATCCAACTGCCGAAGAGGATGTCGATCGGGTCGACGTTCTTCTGGTACTCAGCGATCGTGATGTTGTGCGTGACCTCGGTGGACAGTTCCTTGGTCATGTGCTGGCCCAGGTAAACCGTCGCGCCCGAGGGGCACGTGTACTTCGACGGGTCCAGGTCCTGCGCGGTGCACATGTACAGGTCGAGGACCGCTTTGAACCGGATCTTCGCGGTGATCGTGCAGTCGCCCTTGTAGAAGAGCTTGTCGATCCAGCCGTCGCAGCCGTCCGTCTTCTTGATGGTCTGCGGATCGCCGATCGTCTCGAGATGGTCGACGACATAGAACATGCTGCCGATGGAGCCGCCGGCTTCGTCGACGACGGTTCCCGTTTCGATCTGCTGCGCGTTCCCCTGTCGCTCGGCCCGTTCGGCTGCCTCCTGAGCCTCCCTGGCGTACCTCTCCGCGTCCTTTGCCGCTTCCTCGGCTTCGGTCGCGGCGGCGTCGGCGCGGTTAGCTGCCGCTCGGGCGTCCCTGGCTGCCTCTTCGGCTGCCGCGGCGGCCGTGCGGGCGGCGTCGGCGTCGAGGGCTGCCTGGTCTGCCGAGTCGCGGGCGTCCTTGGCGTGGCCTTCGGCCCGTCCGGCAGCGCGGTCCGCTGCTGCGGCGTCCGCGGTGGCGCGCTCGTTGGCCGCGATCGTGCGCTCAAGGCTGCGGGCCGCGGCTGCCGCGTATCCCGCCGCCTCGGCCGCGTAGCCGAGGGCTTCCTTTGCGTACTGGCGGGCGTCCGCCGCGTGCTGGGCGGCGGACGCCGCGTGCACCTGTGCCTGCTTGGCATCCCCGGCCGCCTGCTCTGCCAGGTTCTTCGCCGCCTCGGCCTCGGACTTGGCGTTGCTCGCGTGTGCCTCGGCCACGGCCTGCTGCTGAGCCGCGATCGTCTTCGACGCCTGTCCCGTCAGCACCACCAGGCCTGCGGCGGAGTCGGTCGTGACGTAAGGGGAGCCGAGCTGGATCGCGTCGTTGGCGGGCTTGGCGACCTGCTGGGCGGCGTTCCGCGCGTCCACGGCGGCCTGGGCGGTGACGTGGGCGTAGCCGGCGGCCTTCGCCGCTGCGACGTTGGCCTTGGCGACCTCCTTCTTCGCCGCGTCCACGTGGGCCTTGGCGGTCTTCGACTCGGTTTCGGCCTCGCTGGCCAGCTTGACCGCGGTCTTTGCTTCCGCGGCGGCGTGCTCGGAGGCGTCGATCGCGTCCGCGACGGCGGCGGTGGCGATTCTCACCGCGGCGTCGGATTTCAGCTTCGCCGCTTGCGCGTCGTCCGCATTGCTCCTGGCCCTCTTCGCCGCGGCCTCCGCACGGGTGGCTGCGGCGTCTGCTTCTTCGGCGGCCTTCGTCGCGGCGTCGGCGGCGGAGCGTGCCCGGCCGGCGGCTGCTTCGGCGTCGTCGGCGTGCTGGTCGGCCTTGTTCGCCTCGGCGCGAGCCCCGTCAGCGGCCTCACCGGCATCCAGAGAGTCGGCGTAGGCCTGTTTGGCGGCGGCCTTGGCACGTGCGGCATCGGCCTTCTGCTCGGCGTCCCATGCGTCGTCGCGCATGGCCTTGGCGTGGTCGGCTGCCTTCTTCGCCTCGTCCCGGTGCTTCTTGGCGCCGGCCTCCGCGGTTTCTGCCTTGTCCCTGGCGTCCTTCGCCTTGATGGCTTCAGCTTGGGCAGTCTGCTTGTGCTGGTTCGCTTCGGCCTGTTTGGCGGCGGCGTTCGCTTTCTCCGCCTTCGCCGTTTTCTCCTCGGCTTCCGCCGCGAGCCGCTTCGCCCGTGCCTCGGCAGCGGCGGCTTTCGCGTCCTCCTCGGCTTTCAGCGCCTTGTTGAATTCGGCCTTCGCGGTTGCCGCATCGGCCTTGGCGTTGTCGCGATGCACCTTCGCCGCGTCGGCCGCCGCCTTCGCCTGCCATTCCGCCGCCGCTGCGGCGGCCTTGCGGAACTCCGCCTTCGACTGGGCCGCCTGAGCCAGTGCGCGCTGCGCGATGGTCGCGCTGTCCCCGGCTGAAGCACGGGTGGCCGCCTCGGCGGTCGTACCGGCCTTCACCATCGCCTCAAGCGCGGCGGCGGCGCCCTTGGTGACCTGCGCCTTCTGCTGGCCCACCAGCAGCCCACGGCCACGCGGCGCGCCCTGCTTGTCCGCGACGGCGTACGCGGACTCCTCCATCGTGTCCGTGGCGGTAGCGAGCTTCTGCGCCTTCTCCGAGTAAGCCTTGAGGGCGTCGAGTTGCTTCTTGGCCCCGCCTGCGCCGCGCTGACGCCCCTCTCGGCCTTGGTGAACTGGGCCTTGTCCGGGTAGAACAGGCTGTCCGTGCCGTTGTGGCCCTTGGGAACGATCCGGAACTTCTGCGGGTTTGTGCTGTTGCACCCCCACAGCCAGGCATCGTGGCTGTTGTCGAACTTGTTCAGGTCCAGGCACTTGTCCGTGGCTACGTTGCGCAGCTCGCTGACGGCGCGGACATCAAACTGCCACTGCTGTGCCTTGCTGGCGTTGCACGTCCAGATCTGGATCTTCGTGCCGTTGGCCGGGTTACTGTTCTGGACGTCCAGGCACTTCTGGGACTTGACGTTGACCAGGCCGTAGCCGTTGCCGGACGTGCCACGGAGCTGCCACTGCTGCGCCGGGGAGTCGTGGCAGGTGTAGATCTGCACCGGGGTGCCGTCGGTCGTCTTGCCGCCCTGCACGTCCAGGCACTTGCCCTTGGCCGCCTCTACCTGGACGACCGCCGGGGAATCGCCGATCCACCCCAAACCGCCGGGCGACCAGTAGTCCTGCCAGCGAGTCAGACGGTCGGCGACCCACGAGTGCCCCAGCATGTTCCCCAACGCCTTCGCACCGGCGGCGAGGGACTTGGTGGCCTCCTGGTTGAACTTCAGGATCTGGTTGCGCTCGTGGGCCTGGGAGGCGATCTCCTGCTGCCACTCAGCAGCAGCCGTCTCGGCTATAGCTCCCAGGGCTCTGTTCGGATCGATCGGGTCCCGCCAGGTGCACGCCGCGAAGCGGGACTTCAGGTCCTCGACCGCTATCCGGTGTTCGGCTGTACCGGGCTCCGGCGCGGTGCGGGGGAATCCGCCGGAGGCCAGGAACATGCGGGCGTCATCGGCGCCCTTGCCGTTGGAGGTGTCGAGCAGCCCTTGGAACGCACGCCGTTCCTCGTACTGCCGCTGCCGCTCCTCAGCGGGCAGGTCCGGGTCATAGGGCTCGTCGCCGTAGAGCGGGGTGCCCAGATCGGTAACGACCTTGAGTGTCTGGTCGTCGGCCTTGGGTGTGGGGTCCTGGTAGAAGTCGCCTTCGTCCTTCCAGAACCTGTCGGCGATCCAGCGGGTCAGGCCGGTCTGGCTGTGGAAGTCCGGCTCCTGGCCACCTGGTCCTCCAGGAGGCCAGTGGAAACCGGAGTCGGTGAACCCGCCCGGAGTCTCCAGGCCATCGAGAGGCTTGGCCCATTCATTCCGAAGGGCCCCGATGGCATCGAGCTCCTTCTCGGCCCTGTCCCTGTCTTGCTCGTACGCAACGGCCAGCTGCGTCTGCTGCCAGTGCTGCCGGTCGGCCAGTGCGTGCAGCTTGTCCGGCGGCTGGTTGAGGCCGTCCTGGGCGGTCGCGGCCATGGACGGTCCACCCAGGCGCAGCACATCCGCCATCAGGCACTGGTCCTGCCGCAGTTGCTCGGCCGCCGTGTCCTCGGCCCAGTCGTTCGAGTCGTTCGCAGGGGCGGTTGCCTCCGTGCCGGTGAGTCGGTCCAGCACGTCGGGCTGGACCACGAGTCCGGCCAGTACGGCCACGGCCGTCGCGGACGTGACCACAGAGGTCAGTAATCGGGTTCTGGTCAGGAAGGGCCTCGGTCTTGGGCGCAAGAAGGCATCCCCTCGTCGCAAAGGAAGACGTCGGGGTGTTCACCAGAAGAAGCGGATGAGATGCGTGGCGAGCCGCTTTCACGGCATGGCGGTGTGCCCCTCCCCGTGACGACGGTGTCCCCCCGGTCGCCGGTTGACGCGCTGTGGCGGAGTGGTCGGCCCCGCCGGGCGCGACGATCACTTTAGGTACAGGAGTTCGGATCGACCATGGTGTTTCTTCCAGGCCGGGAGCACCGTGGCACGAAAGGCGCCCTCGGGCTTCACCGGGCACGCAGCCCAACCACCCGCACCACCTGTGGGTTTTCTGTGTGCATATCGTGAACACAGTGCTGAGGCCTGTGCCATGCAAGGACAAGATCGGCCGGAACCCACCCATGCCCTACCGCTCGGCCTACCGCTGGTCAGGCCTCCGACCCCGAATCCCGCGCCACCGGCCCCGCCCTGTCCAGCAACCCCGTCCTCGCCGCCAGTGCCGCCGCCTCCAGGCGGGAGCCGACGCCGAGTTTCATCAGCACGCGCTGGACGTGCGTGCGGGCCGTGGACGGGGCGATGCCCATGCCCGCCGCGATCAGACGGGTGTCCTCGCCGTCGGCCACGCGGACCAGGACCTCGACCTCCCTGGGCGTGAGCATCTGGAGCAACCGCTGGCCCTCGTCGTCCGGTTGGGCCGCGGGGTTGAGCAACTCGCTGAACGCCCCCTGCAGCAGCTGTGGCGCCACCGCCGCCTCACCCGCCCGGGCCTTCATGATCGCCCGCTCGACACCCTCTATGCGCTCATCGTGCCGGACGTAGCCCGACGCTCCCGCCGCGAACGCGGCCGCGATGCCGCGTGGACTCGGCACCGGGCCCAGCACCAGCACCGCCACCTGCGGGCGCTCCCGCTTGATCCGCACGACCGGGTCGAAGATCCCCGGCTCCGCCGGCATGGCCGTCCCCAGCAGGCACACCTCCGGCGCACGCGTGATCACCAGTTCCGCCGCCCCCGCGGCCGGCGCCGCCGCGGCCAGCACCCGGTGCCCCCGCAGCTTCAGCGCGGAGGCCAACGCCTCGGCCAGCAAACGGTGGTCGTCGACCACCATGAGCCGCACTCCCATCGAGCAACCCCCCAGTCACCCCGGTCCCCCCAGATGGAAGCCCCCCGGCTCCCGCCTTCATGCCCCGGAAGCTACACGCTTGTTCGACGTTGCGCTCCCCCTACCGGCGAGAATCGCCCCGATCACCGAAATTCCTCGCATGACAGGTTGACTGCCGCATACGGGAACGGCCCCGCCCCTGAACAGGGACGGGGCCGTTTCGGCACCCATTCGATCAGCGAGCTGCCGTGTATCGATCAGCTCGTGCCGAAGGCGACCGCCAGGTACTCCTTCTCGTCCGTGCCGCTGGACCGCTTGCTGGCGTACACCTTGGACATGAACAGGTGCCCGTCGGCGTACAGGAGCTCGGAGTAGTCCGGCGACATGCTGGTCTCCACGTCGCGCACCGTGTCCGTCGCCGGGTTCTCCAGCAGCTTCGTCTGCTTGAAGCTGCCCCCGTCGATGCTCACGACCTGCCCGCCCTTGTCGTACGGCGGCCGCTTGTAAGCGATCAGGTTCCCGCCGTCCATGCGCAGCGGCGAGATCGTGTAGCCGTCGCCCGCGTCGGCCCGCTGCCCGGTCTGCTTGCCGGTGGCGAGGTCGAAGGCGACGATCTCGTTGGTCTGGCTGTACTCGCCGGCGCCGTCGTGCTCCTCGGTCGGGATGTACAGCCGGTCGTTGCCGACGGCCAGCTGGTTGCAGTACTCGATGCGCGTGATGCCCTCGCAGCGGGCCGCGAACTGCTCCCCCGGCGCGGAGATGCGCGTGCGTAGCTTGCCGGTCTTGCTGTCGATGGAGAAGAAGTCCGAGATGCCGCTGCCGTCACCCGCGGAGTCACCGACGTCGGCGGCCACCACGAGCGGGTTGGTCGACACGATGCTCGCGTACTCGATGCCCTGGGCCATCTTGTACTCCGAGATCACCTTCCCGGACTTCGGGTCGATGTTCTGGATGTGCAGCTGCCGCTGCTCGTACGTACCGCACTTGCGCACGGCGACGAGCTTCTCGCCGCCGCCGTACCCGGCGTCGTAGCAGGAGTCGGTCGGCTTGGGGCTCCACAGCGACTTGCCGGAGACGTCGAAGGCGGCGCCGCCGCTGGTGCTGCCGACGGCGACGGTATCGCCGCTGATCGTGACGTTGTCGAAGCTGATCAGCTGGTCACCGGACTTGGCGGTCTTGGTCCACAGCCTCTTGCCCGCGTCGAGGTCGAGCAGGGCGATCTGGCTGCAGCCGTGCGAGGGGTCGGCCTTGGTCGGCATCGCGGGCTGGTAGAGGATCGCCGTCAGGCCGTCGTCGGTGACGTGGCGGCTGGCCTGGCAGACCGGGCCGGCCAGCGGGATCGTCCACAGCTTGGTGCCCTTGTCGCGGTCGTAGCCGTTGATCTCGGCGATGCCGCTCTTGACGTACGCCTTGTCGGTGAGCCACGAGCCGGAGACGACGACCGTGCTGTCGTTCTTCACCTCGGGCGCCGGGACCTGGAAGAGGACCTTGGAGCTGGGGTCGGCCGGTGCCTTCTCCTTGCCGCCGGAAGTGGTGCCGCCGTTGTTGTCGTCCGAGCCGCCGGTGCCGCCGCTGGAACCGGCGGTGTCGTCCTTCTTGCCGTCGTCCTGGGACGAGGAGTACCAGACGCCGCCGCCGATGATCAGGGCGATCGCCGCGACCGCGGCGACGATGATGGCCAGCTGCGCGTTGAACTTCCTGCCGCCGCCGGGCTGTCCGGGCTGCGGCTGGAGCGGCATGGTCGGCTGCGGATAGCCGTAACCGGGCTGCGCGTAAGGCGAAGGCGCCTGCTGCGGCTGCCCGTACGGCCCCGGCTGCTGTCCCGGATAGCCGTAACCGGCCGGAGCCTGCGGCGGCTGCCCAGGGGCCTGCGGATAGCCGTACCCCGGCTGCGGCTGAGCCTGCGGAGGCGTCTGCGGAGGCGTCTGCGGTGGCGTCTGCGGAGGCTGGTCCTGGGGCGGACCGAAGCCTCCCCGGGCGGGGGCTGCTGAGGCGGCGGAGGTGGCGGCTGGGTCATGGCGTGAGTACCTCGGGGAAGGGGACGGACGACGACAGGGGGCGAGAAGGGGGAAGAGTCACTTGCCGTAGGCGAGCATCAACTTCTCCTTCGTGTCGTCGTTCCCGCTCAGCCGGGTGGTCGAGATGTAGAAGCGACCGTCGACCCAGTCGATGTCCTTGGAGAAGAAGCCGTTCTCGATGTCCGCGGCGCCCTGCGGGTTCTGCAGCAGCTTGACCGGCTTGTGGCCGCTGCCGCCGGTCGGGATGGACACGACCTGGCCCCCCGCGTCGTACGAGGGCTGCACGTAGGCGATGAGCTTGTCGCCCTCGACCTTCATCGGCAGCATCGACTCGTCGGCCGGGGACTTCACCCGCCACTTCTCCTTGCCGTCGGCGAGGTTGACCGCGACGATCTCGTTGGCGCCGGTGGTCGCCTCGGTCGGCAGGTAGAGCGTGGTGTCGTCGACGGCGACGCCCTGGCAGCCCGTGAGGTCGCGTTCGAGGATGGCCCAGCCGCACTCGGGGCGAAGTCCTCGTCGAAGCCGATCTGCGACCGGAACTTGCCGCCGGAGGTGAAGGTGGAGATGTTCCAGGCCTTCTTGTCCTCGTTGGTGCTGTAGACGACCAGCGGGCTCACGGAGTAGGTGCGCGCGACGCGCCAGCCCTTGTCGAACTTCTGGGTCCACTCGACCTTGCCGGTGCGCGGGTTGAGCTGCTGCACCTCGTCGTGCTCGTTGTCGGAGCCGGCGCCGCAGGAGGAGACGGCGATCAGCTTCTCGCCGCCGGCGAACGCGGCGGGGAAGCAGGACGCGCCGTAGCGCTTCTTGTCGAAGAGCTTGTCGCCGTTGGTGACGTCGTACGCCGTGCCGGACTGGGAGCGGCCGACCATCAGCGTCTTGCCGGTGATGGACAGTTCGACGGAGAGCGTGGAGTCGAACAGGGCGCCGTCGGCGACCTCCTGCTTCCAGCCCTTGACGCCGGTGGCGAGGTCGATCTCCTGCAGCTGGTTGCACTTGGCGCGGTCGCTGCCGCCGCTCATGTACGCGACGATGATCTTGTCGTCGGAGGTCTGCTGCGGGGTCGTCGCGCAGATCTTCTGCGGGAAGGTGATCGGTTCCCAGGTCGGCTTGCCGTCACCGACGTTGTAGGCGACGAGCTGCTTGTACGCCGCCTTCACCGCCGACTTGTCGGTGATCCACATGCCGGGGGCGTCGGCGCCGGAACCGGGCGCGTCGGGCGCCTCCTTGTACCAGAGGACCTTCGCCTCACCGGCCTGGCGGCCCTCGTTGAGGTTCTCCGGGTCCGCGCCGCCGTCGCCGCTGCCGTCACCGGGGTTCACCGGGTCGGAGGTGCCCTGCTTGCCGTCGTCGCTCTGCTGGGCGACGGGCTTCTTCTTCCCCTTGCCGTCGTCGCCGCCGGTGACCGCCCACACGGTGCCGCCGACCACGAGCAGTGCGGCGACGGCGGCGCCGATGATCAGGGCGGGCTTGCCCTTGAAGGGGCTGCCCGAACCGCCCCGGGCGGGGTGCCGGGCGCACCCGGGTACTGCGGCTGCGGCGGATAGCCGTACCCGGGCCGGCCGTACGGACCGGGCTGCTGCGGCTGGCCGTAGGGCCGGAGTTGTACGGGCCCGGCTGGCCGTAGGGGCCCGGCTGCTGCGGAGGCTGCTGCTGCGGATAGCCGTACCCCGGCTGCGGCGGCCCCTGCGGGGGCGGCGGCGTCTGGGGCGGCCCCTGCGGCGGTGGCGGGGTCTGCGGTGCTCCGAATCCACCGCCCTGCGGCGGCTGGTCCTGCGGTGCGCCGAAGCCACCGTGCGGTGGCTGACTGGGCGGCTGAGTCATCAGCGGTTTCCCCCGTTCGATCACTGATTTTTAGCCACGCCCTGAGGTACGCGATGGGCTCAGAGTCGTTTCAGAAAGGGCTAAGACGACTCTTTCTATCACCAGGTTCCGACAGCACCCGGGCCGTCCCACCCCTGTTCCCAAGGGAGGACCGGCCCGTGATGCCGTCGTTATGCGTCTTCACGCACCCTTCACGCGTCCTCGGCGAGTTCCAGCCATCGCATCTCCAGCTCTTCGCGCTGACCGGCCAACTCGCGCAGCTCGGCGTCCAGTTCGGCCACCTTCGCGAAGTCCGTTGCGTTTTCGGCGATCTGGGCATGCAGCTTGGTCTCCCTCTCGGAGACCTTGTCGAGTTGCCGCTCGATCTTCTGGAGTTCCTTCTTGGCCGCGCGCTGGTCGGCAGCGCTCTTCTCCGGGCCGCGGTCTGAGGCGCGGCGGCGGGTGCCGAGGAGGCGGCCGCGGCTGCCTCCATGCGCTGCCGTCGCTCCAGGTACTCGTCGATGCCGCGCGGCAGCATGCGCAGGGCGCCGTCGCCGAGCAGGGCGAACACTTTGTCGGTGGTGCGCTCGATGAAGAACCGGTCGTGGGAGATGACGATCATCGAGCCGGGCCAGCCGTCGAGCACGTCCTCCAGCTGCGTCAGCGTCTCGATGTCGAGGTCGTTGGTGGGCTCGTCGAGGAAGAGGACGTTGGGCTCGTCCATGAGCAGGCGCAGCAGCTGGAGCCGCCGCCGCTCACCGCCGGACAGGTCGCCGACCGGCGTCCACTGCTTCTCCTTGCCGAAGCCGAAGGTCTCGCACAGCTGCCCGGCGGTCATCTCGCGCCCCTTGCCGAGGTCGACCCGCTCGCGCACCTGCTGCACGGCCTCCAGCACTCGCGTGCTCGGGTCGAGTTCGGCGACCTCCTGGGAGAGGTAGGCCAGCTTCACGGTCTTGCCGACGCGGACGCGCCCGCCGACGGGCTGTGCCTCGCCGTCCGTCCGGGCGGCCTCGGCCATGGCCCGCAACAGGGACGTCTTCCCGGCTCCGTTGACACCGACCAGACCGATCCGGTCGCCCGGCCCGAGCTGCCAGGTGACGTGCTTGAGGAGGACCTTGGGGCCGGCCTGGACGGTGATGTCCTCCAGGTCGAACACCGTCTTGCCGAGCCGCGAGGACGCGAACTTCATCAGCTCGCTGCTGTCCCGGGGCGGGGGTACGTCCTTGATGAGCTCGTTGGCGGCCTCGACGCGGAAGCGCGGCTTGGACGTACGGGCGGGCGCCCCGCGGCGCAGCCAGGCCAGCTCCTTGCGGACGAGGTTCTGCCGCTTGGCCTCCTCGGTGGCGGCGATGCGCTCACGCTCGGCGCGGGCGAAGACGTAGTCGGAGTAGCCGCCCTCGTACTCGTAGACGGCGCCGCGCTGGACGTCCCACATGCGGGTGCAGACCTGGTCGAGGAACCAGCGGTCGTGGGTGACGCAGACCAGGGCCGAGCGGCGGGCCCGCAGATGCCTCGCCAGCCAGGCGATGCCCTCGACGTCGAGGTGGTTGGTGGGCTCGTCGAGGACGAGCAGGTCCTGCTCCTCGATGAGCAGCTTGGCCAGCGCGATGCGGCGGCGTTCACCGCCGGACAGCGGTCCGATGACGGTGTCGAGCCCCTTGGGGAACCCCGGCAGGTCGAGCCCGCCGAACAGGCCGGTCAGCACGTCCCTGACCTTGGCGTCGCCCGCCCACTCGTGGTCGGCCATGTCGCCGATGACCTCGTGGCGGACGGTGGCCTCGGGGTCGAGGGAGTCGTGCTGGGTGAGCACGCCGAGGCGCAGTCCGCCGGAGTGCGTGACGCGCCCGGTGTCGGCCTCCTCCTGTTTGGCGAGCATCCGGATCAGGGTGGTCTTTCCGTCGCCGTTGCGGCCGACGACGCCGATGCGGTCCCCTTCGGAGACGCCGAGGGAGACGCCGTCGAGCAGGGCGCGGGTGCCGTACACCTTGCTGACGTTCTCGACATTGACCAGGTTGACGGCCATTTCTCTCCTGACAGGCGGGACGATCGACCCTCCAGGGTAGTCGGGCCGCGCGGTGCTCCGACCGGGGTCCTCAGGAGCCCTCGGCGGCTTCCTGGCGGCGCTGGTAGCGCCACACGTCCAGCAGCCTCTCGTCATGCCGCAGCTCCCCGTCCACGGGGCCGATCCGGTGCTCGGCCTCCACGCAGCGCGGATCGTCACGCCAGGCGAGGCCGGACACGGCGCAGACGCGGATCGGCTGCCGCTCGTCATGGGTGAGCGCGACCAGCGCGTCCCCGGCCTCCGGCTCGCGCCCCCGGTAGTGCGCGAGCCAGCGGCAGGCCGCCTCGCGTACGCCGGGGTCCTCGTCGCGGGCCAGGGTGAGCACGGTGGTGAGGCTCTCGGGGCGGGCCAGGGAGCGGCCGTCCTCGGACTGCTCCAGGGTCTCGGGGACCAGGGCGCGCACCGCCGGGTCCGGGTGGGTGAGGTGCGACCGTCCGACGGCCTCGATCTCCGGGGCGTTGCCGTGGGTCATCGCGTGGAGGAGGACCGCCAGCACCTCCGGGTCCTGCTCTTGTTCGGCCCAGGGCACGAGCTCCCCGCCCCGGTCCCAGAACGGGTCGCGTCCCGTGACGAGGTCCCCGATGAGCAGGGACAGCAGGAGGTCGGCGCCGAGCAGGCGGTGCAGCCGGTCGGGGTGGTTGAGCAGGTCCCTGCTCCACTGCCAGGTCTCCTCGTCGACCCGGCGGCCGAGAGTGAACACGACGTCGCACCACACGACATGGCCGCGGTCGGGGTGGGCGAGGGCTCGCGTGACCAGTTCGTCGAACGGGGCGCGGATGCCGTAGCGGGCCTCCATGGAGGTGAGAACCGCCCGGTGCTCGTCGCGCACGGTCACCCCGCCGAGCGTGAGCTGCTCACTCCACCAGCCGACCTCGTCGTCCTCGACCCGGACCCGCTCGACCGGCCCGGTCAGGCCGGTGACGCGGCGCAGCTCCGCCTCCGCGCCGGCCTCCGCCCGATGCCGGGCGCGGGCCAGCAGCTCCTCGCGATCCGGCGCCGGGAGCGGTACCCGGTGCGAGACGAGCGCGGAGGTCAGGAGGTGTGACCCGCCGTCCACCGCCCGCAGCAGCGGGGTGGTCCCGTCGGGGAGCCGGCGCAGGGGTCGGCGCCGGCTTCGAGCAGCGCCTCGGCGACGGGTGTGTCGTAGGCCGCGACGGCCAGGCAGAGGACCGGGAGTCCGTCCGCGAGGGTGTCGGGGTCGGCCCCGTCGTCCAGCAGGGCCCGGACCTCGTCCGCATCGCCCGCCGCACGGCCGCCACCAGTCGCTCCACGCTCGTACCCCCTGATTTCGGCAACCGGGGGAGCCTAAGCGCCTGGCAGCAGCCGGGGCACGGGAATTAACCGACGCCGGCCACCGTGGCCCCGGGCGCCGGTCCCGACGCCGTGCGCACGGTCCGGCAGGTGCCGGAGGTCACCAGCGCCTGTGCCACCGCGGCCGCCGACTCCGGGTCGCGGACGAGGAACGCCGTGGTCGGGCCGGAGCCGGAGACCAGGGCGGCGAGGGCGCCGGCGGCGCGGCCCGTGGCCAGGGTCCCGGCGAGCTCGGGAAGAGGGAGAGGGCGGCGGGCTGGAGGTCGTTGGAGACGGCTCCGGCGAGCGCGTCCGGGTCGCCCTTGGCGAGGGCGGCGAGGAGTTCCTGGGAGGCGACGGGCTCGGGGATGTCCGTGTCCTCGCCGAGCCGGTCGAACTCCCGGAACACGGCCGGGGTGGACAGACCGCGGTCGGCCATCGCGAACACCCAGTGGAAGGGGCCGCCGACCTCCAGGGGGGTCAGCTGCTCGCCCCGCCCGATACCGAGGGCCGCCCCGCCCACCAGGCTGAACGGCACGTCGCTGCCCAACTCGGCGCAGATCTCGAGCAGTTCGTCCCGGGAGGCGCCGGTCTCCCACAGCGCGTCGCAGGCCACCAGGGCTCCCGCGCCGTCCGCGCTGCCGCCCGCCATGCCGCCGGCGACGGGGATGTCCTTGGCGATGTGGATGTGGACGTCGGGCGTCCGGCCGTACCGCTCGGCGAGCGCGATCGCCGCGCGCGCCGCCAGGTTCGTACGGTCGAGGGGGACCTGGTCGGCGTCCGGGCCCTCGCAGGTGACGCGGAGTTCGTCGGCGGGGGTGACGGTGACCTCGTCGTAGAGGCCGACGGCGAGGAAGACGTTGGCCAGGGGGTGGAAGCCGTCGGGGCGGGCGGGGCCCACCGCCAGCTGGACGTTGACCTTGGCGGGGACGCGGACGGTGACGCTCACGCGGGTTCCTTCTCCTCGTGCCGGTTCGCCTTGTGCTCGGCGATACGCGCGAACTCTTCCACGGTCAGCGACTCGCCCCGGGCCTGCGGGGAGACCCCGGCGGCGACGAGGGCCGCCTCGGCGGCGGCAGCGGAACCGGCCCAGCCGGCGAGCGCGGCCCGCAGCGTCTTGCGGCGCTGGGCGAACGCCGCGTCGACGACGGCGAACACCTCGGCCTTCGAGGCCGTCGTCTCGATCGGTTCGGTCCGGCGGACCAGGGAGACCAGCCCGCTGTCGACGTTGGGGGCCGGCCAGAAGACGTTCCGCCCGATGGCGCCGGCCCGCTTGACCTCGGCGTACCAGTTGGCCTTCACGGACGGGACGCCGTACACCTTCGAGCCGGGGGCGGCGGCGAGCCGGTCGGCGACCTCCGACTGGACCATGACGAGGGTGCGTTCGATGCCCGGGAAGGTGTCGAGCATGTGCAGCAGCACGGGCACGGCCACGTTGTAGGGGAGGTTGGCTACCAGCGCGGTCGGGGCGGGGCCCGGCAGTTCGGTGACGTGCATGGCGTCGGTGTGGACGAGGGCGAAGCGGTCGGCGCGGTCCGGCATGCGGGCCGTGATGGTCGCGGGCAGTGCGGTGGCGAGCACGTCGTCGATCTCGACGGCGGTGACGCGGTCGGCGACCTCCAGCAGCGCGAGCGTCAGTGACCCGAGCCCGGGGCCCACCTCGACGACGACGTCGTCGGGGCGGACCTGTGCGGTGCGGACGATGCGGCGGACGGTGTTCGCGTCGATCACGAAGTTCTGGCCGCGTTGTTTGGTGGGGCGCACGCCGAGGGCTGCCGCCAGTTCGCGGACGTCGGCGGGGCCCAGCAGGGCGTCGGGGGTGGGGCTGGTCACGGGGACAAGGGTACGGGGGCTTTGGCCAGGGGGTTTCCAGTGGCTCAGGTCTCACCCGTGCAACCGGCTCCCGCAGTGCGGCCAGGGGCTCGACCCGCTCCTCACATACAGCTTCTTCGCGCGGTACGTCTGCTCTGCCGCCGGGGCGTCCTGAGGGCGGCCCCGGCCGCCGAGGGCCTGCCAGGTCCGGGTGTCGAACTGGTACAGGCCGCCGTAGGTGCCCGAGGAGTCGACCGCGTCGGGCCGGCCGCCGGACTCGCAGGCGGCGAGGCCCTGCCAGTTCAGGTGGTCGGCGCCCTGCACGGAGGCCGGGAGCGGTTTCGTGCCGACCTTCACCAGTTGCGGGCGGGGAGCGCGCACCAGCTCGGCCTTGACGCGGCGCGGCTTCTGCTTGACGCCGTTGACGGTGCGCAGGGCGTAGGTGACGCGGCGCAGGCCGGGTTGTCCCGCCTGTTCGACGACCTCCGTGCCGCGGAACAGGGTCGGGTCGTCGGTGCGCCGTACCTGGAACGGGACCGGCTCGTCGCGGACCTCCTTGCCGCCGGTGATCCGCAGCACCGTGACGGTCTGCCCGTCGCGCGGGAAGCTGCCCTGCGGGACCGAGGTGGTGTCCTGGCCGCGCAGGGTGATCCCGGCCTCCTCGACCGCGTCCCGGACGGTCGCCGCGTTGGTGCGGACGGTGCGGGCCCGGCCGTCCGCCATGACCGTGACCGTGCGCTCGGTCCGCACGTCCAGGGCGAGCCCCTCGCGGCCGATCCGCCGCGAGCGCGAGGTGGACACGTACGCGCCCTCCTGGCGCACCCCCAGTTGCCTGAGCGCCCCGTCCACCGTGTGCGCGGTCGTCCACACCTCGCGCCGGTG
The DNA here is from genome assembly GCA_018195615.1 of Streptomyces tuirus. GTDB lineage: Bacteria > Actinomycetota > Actinomycetes > Streptomycetales > Streptomycetaceae > Streptomyces > Streptomyces tuirus_A. The sequence goes on from JAGTPG010000002.1 coordinate 4,009,992, forward strand.
GCCGTCGAGGGTGAGCCGTACCGGTCGGGCGTAGTGCACGGCGACCTCGTCGCCACTGGCGATCTCCGCGTCCGGGCCGGGCGCGACCACGTCGTGCGCCCCGACCTCGACGCCCTCCTCGGTCAGCAGCTCGGTGACGTCGTCGGCGAAGGTGTGCAGCGTGCGGGCCTTGCCGTCGACGCTCAGCTCGATCGCCTTGTCCTTGGCGACGAACGCCGTGGTGCCGCCCGCCAGGAAGGCGACGACCAGGGCCTGCGGGAGCAGCCGTCGCATGGAGCCGTCGCCCGGGCGCTCGACGTACCGCGACCTGCGCCGGCGCGCGGACCTCCGGTGGGAGCCGGTGCGAGCCCCGCGCGCGCCTCGGCACGCGCTTCGGCACGTGATCCCGTACGGGTTTCCGGACGTGGCTCCGGACGCGGCTCCTTACGCGGCCGGTCACGCGGCTCCGGGGGGCCCTGCCGAGGAAGCCCGGGCAGCGGCGGTACCTCGTAGGCCGGCCGGTAGGTGTCCTCATAGGGGCCGGGCGCCCCGTAGCCGAGCGTCTCGGCGCTGTGCAGATCAGCCGGCGGCGCGTCGTAACCGCCGTACACCGGGTCGGGGTAAGCCGGGCCGTACGTCTCGTACGCCTCGTACTTCCCGTAGTGCGAGTTGCTCACGCCGACACGCTCCAGGGGCCGGAGGGGGTCCAGAGGGGTCCGGATCGGGCCCCCAGAACCTAGCGGAGCGATCGTCACTCTCCAAAGCGACGCGACTACGCACAGTCGTGCGGTGAGGTCGGCGGGATCGGCGGGATCTGCGGAGGTCAGTAGCCGAAGGCGCGCGCCGTGTTCGCCGCGAGGGCCGTGGCCAGCGTGTCCTCGTCGACGCCGCGCACCTCGGCCATGGCCCGCACGGTGATCGGCACGAGGTACGGGGCGTTGGGCCGCCCGCGGTACGGCGCCGGCGTGAGGAAGGGCGCGTCCGTCTCCACCAGCAGCAGCTCCGGCGGGGCCACCGCCACGGCGTCCCGCAGGTTCTGGGCGTTCTTGAAGGTGACGTTGCCGGCGAAGGACATGAAGTAGCCCGCGCTCGCGCAGATCTCGGCCATCTCGGCGTCGCCGGAGTAGCAGTGGAAGACGGTCCGCTCGGGGGCGCCCTCCTCCTTCAACACGCGCAGGACGTCGGCGTGGGCCTCGCGGTCGTGGATGACCAGGGCCTTGCCGTGCCGCTTGGCGATCTCGATGTGGGCGCGGAAGGACCGCTCCTGCGCCTCCTTGCCCTCGGGCCCGGTGCGGAAGTAGTCGAGGCCCGTCTCACCGACGCCCTTGACCTGCTCCAGCGCGGCCAGCCGGTCGATCTCGGCGAGCGCGTCGTCCAGCGCTGCCTGGCCGCCCGGTTCGCGCGCGCCCTGCCGGGACCAGCCGTCCGGGTCGCCGTGGACGATGCGCGGGGCCTCGTTCGGGTGCAGGGCGACGGTCGCGTGGACGGCGTCGTACGCCGCCGCCGTCTCGGCCGCCCACCGGGAGCCCTTCAGGTCGCAGCCGACCTGCACGACCGTCGTCACTCCGACCGACGCCGCCTTGGCCAGCGCCTCCTCGACCGTTCCGGACTGCATGTCCAGGTGGGTGTGGGAGTCCGCGACCGGCACCCGCAGGGGTTCCGGCAGCGGTGGTGCGGCGTGCTTGTCGGAGTCGTTCGAAGGCATGGACCGATCCTACGAAAGGGCGACGCCCTCTCCGATGGGGGAGGACCGGAGAGGGCGTCGACAAGGGGAGCCGGACGGGTCAGCTCGCCTTGCGCTGGAAGGGGTGCAGCAGGTCGGACAGGTGCCAGTGGTGCCGCTCGTGCTCCTCGGCTTCCGTGGTGGGTGCCTCCACGGGCCCGGCGGGCGGCGGCACGCGGTGGGACCGGTGCGCCGCGTCGCGCGCCGACGCGACCCGCCCGGGCCGCATGATCCGCACGACGTGGCCGTCGCAGTTGTGGCACGTCGGCTTGCTCAGAGGGGAGGGCACGACCTTGCCGTCCGCGACGTAGAGGACGAACTCGTGCCCTGCGGCGTCCGTGTGGTGCTCTATCTCGTACGACTGCTCCCAGCCGTGCCCGCAGCGCATGCAGGCGAAGGAGTACGACTCGTGGACGACGGCGTTCGCACCGGCGCGGAGCCCGGTCCGCCCTGCGATCTCACTCATGCCAGCTCCTGTTCCGCTGTGGCGTGAGGACGATTCCGTCCCCGCACCCCAGTGGACTCCCCGGCCGGACCGAAGGCAGCAAACCTGTCGACTATTGGCGCCGATTTGGGGGTCCCTTGCCCCAGACCCCCGTCGCCTTTGCCCACCCATGGGGCGCACGCTCAAACGAAAAGCGCCCTGCTCAGAGGCTGTTCAGCGCCCCCCTGTGGAACGCGCCCCATCAAGGGCGGGGGACTGCGCGACAAGCCGCGGACAACCGTCAGGGAGCGTTCTTCGCGGCGACCACGGCATCGAACACAACCCTCTTGGGCACCCCGGCCTCCTGCGCGACCGCTGCGATCGCCTCCTTGCGCCGCTCCCCCGCCTCCTCCCGCACCCGAACCCGCCGCACGAGCTCCTCGGGCCCGACATCCTCAGCCCCTGGCTCCGGTGCCCCCTCCACCACCACGGTGATCTCCCCGCGCACCCCGTCCGCGGCCCACGCGGCAAGCTCCCCCAGCCCGCCCCGCCGAACCTCCTCGTACGTCTTCGTCAGCTCCCGGCACACCGCGGCCCGCCGCTCCACGCCGAACACCTCGGCCATCGCGGCCAATGTGTCGTCGAGCCGATGAGGAGCCTCGAAATACACGAGCGTCCGCCGCTCCCCGGCCACCTCCCGCAGCCGCCCGAGCCGCTCCCCCGCCTTGCGCGGCAGGAACCCCTCGAAGCAGAACCGGTCCACGGGCAGCCCCGACAACGCGAGCGCGGTGAGCACGGCGGACGGCCCGGGCACGGCGGTCACCCGCACGTCCCTCTCGACGGCGGCCGCGACCAGCCGGTACCCCGGGTCGGACACGGACGGCATCCCCGCGTCCGTGACGAGCAGCACACGCGCGCCGCCCACCAGTTCCTCGACGAGCTCCGGCGTCCGCGCGGACTCGTTGCCCTCGAAGTACGACACGACCCGCCCCTTGGGCGTGATGCCCAGCGCCTGGGTCAGCCGCCGCAGCCGGCGCGTGTCCTCCGCGGCGACGACGTCGGCTCCGGACAGTTCCTCGGCGAGCCGGGGCGGGGCGTCCGCGATGTCGCCGATGGGGGTGCCTGCGAGTACGAGGGTTCCGGTCACGCCCCCCATCCTCCCAGGGGCACAGCACCCGGACTCCTCCCAGGGGCGGAGGATGCGGACGCATACCGGGCATGCACGGGACTCACACAGAACGGTTCCCTACGATGGCGCGGTGACCAGTACCGCGTCCTCGACGGACACCCGGCAGGGCCAGGCGCCGCACGAGCAGCGGCCGTCCTGGCAGCAGCGGCTGCGCCGCTTCGGCTACCAGGGGCAGCCCAGAAGCGACGCCCGTGACGTCCGCGACCGCCTGGTGCCGCCGTACACCGAGCCCTCCCCGCGTCTGTGGGCGGCGCTCGGCATCCCGCACACGCTCGCGGGCGGCTGGTGCGCTGGTCGGGCTGGATCGGCCCGCTGCTGGTCACGCTGCTGGCGGGTGCGCTGCGGTTCTGGAACCTGGGCAACCCGAAGGCGGTGATATTCGACGAGACGTACTACGCGAAGGACGCGTGGGCGCTCGTCCACCGCGGTTTCGAGGTCAACTGGGACAAGAACGCCAACGACCTGGTCCTCTCGTCCGGCGGGCACGTCACCATCCCGACGGAGGCGGCGTACGTCGTGCACCCGCCGGTCGGCAAGTACGTCATCGGGCTCGGTGAGCTGCTGTTCGGCTTCGATCCGTTCGGCTGGCGGTTCATGACGGCGGTGCTCGGCACGCTCTCCGTGCTGCTGCTGTGCCGGATCGGCCGGCGGCTGTTCCGCTCCACCTTCCTGGGCTGCCTGGCGGGCGCGCTGATGGCGGTGGACGGCCTGCACTTCGTGATGAGCCGCACGGCGCTGCTCGACGGCGTGCTGATGTTCTTCGTGCTGGCCGCGTTCGGCTGTCTGCTGATCGACCGGGACAAGACCCGCGAGAAGCTCGCCGCGGCGCTCCCGGTGGACGCGGACGGCCGGGTGCGTCCCGACCGGCACGTCGCCGAGACGGCCCGCCTGGGCCTGCGCCCCTGGCGCTGGGCGGCGGGCCTGATGCTGGGTCTGGCCTTCGCCACGAAGTGGAACGGCCTCTACATCCTGGCCGCGTTCTGCCTGATGGCGGTGTTGTGGGACGTCGGCTCGCGCAAGGTCGCCGGCGCCCGGCACCCGTACTCGGCGGTGCTCAGGCGTGACACGGGTCTGGCGTTCCTCGCCACGGTCCCGGTCGCGATCGTCACCTACCTCCTCTCCTGGACCGGCTGGATCCTTTCCGCCACCGACGGCTCCGGCGGCTACTTCCGCAACTGGGCGGCGACCACCGGCAAGGGCGGCAGCTGGACCTTCCTGCCCGACTGGCTGCGCAGCCTGTGGCACTACGAGCACCAGGTGTACGAGTTCCACGTCGGCCTGTCCTCGCCGCACACGTACCAGTCCAACCCGTGGAGCTGGCTGGTCCTCGGCCGCCCGGTGTCGTACTTCTACGAGTCCCCGGCACCCGGCAAGGACGGCTGCCCCGCCGACGCCGGTGAGAAGTGCGCCCGCGAGGTCCTCGCCCTCGGCACGCCGCTGCTGTGGTGGGTCGCCTGCTTCGCGGTCCTCTACGTCCTGTGGCGCTGGCTGCTGCGCCGCGACTGGCGCGCGGGCGCCATCGTCTGCGGTATCGCGGCCGGCTATCTGCCCTGGTTCATGTACCAGGAGCGGACGATCTTCTTCTTCTACGCCATCGTCTTCCTGCCGTTCCTGTGCCTGGCGGTGGCCATGCTCCTCGGCGCGATCATCGGCCCACCCCGCTCTTCCGACACCCGCCGCGTCGTCGGCGCCACCGGCGCGGGCGTCCTGGTCCTGCTGATCGCCTGGAACTTCATCTACTTCTGGCCCCTGTACACCGGCACCGCCATCCCGATCGACGACTGGCGGGCGCGGATGTGGCTGGACACGTGGGTCTGATCTAAGTTCGGTCAAGATTCGAAACACCTGTCCCGGTAGTAACCGCTTCCGCATAGAGTGCTCGCGGTATCGAGCTTTCTGAACGCGTTCAAAGGAGCGCGGAAGGCTCAACGGGGAGGGGACCGCCCGATGAGCAAGGGGGTCAAGATCGCCGTCATAGGCGGCGTGTTCGCGGTGATGGTCGGTGGGGCCGGGTACGGGGCCTACAACATCGTCAGCGCGCTGAGCGGGGACGGCGGCACGGGCGGGGTGGCGGCGGAGAAGCCGTCGGGGCCGCCCGGCAGGGACGAGGTCAAGGAGACCACGGCCAAGTTCTTCGCGGCCTGGGAGAAGGGGGAGGCCGCGACGGCGGCGTCGTACACCAACAACGACACGGCGGCCGAGCAGCTGCTCACCGCCTTCGGGGCGACGCGCACATCACCGATGTGAAGATCACGCCCGGCGCGGCCGACGGCACCACCGTGCCGTACACGGTGAAGGCGAAGGTCGCCTACGACGGCAAGTCCAAGCCTCTCAGCTACCGCAGCGAGCTGAAGGTCGTGCGCGGGCTCACCACCGGACGGGCACTGGTCGACTGGCAGCCGTCCGTCGTGCACCCCGAGCTGAAGCGGGACGACACACTGGTCACGGACACCTCGGCCAGCCCGCCGATCGAGGCCGTCGGCCGTGACGGCAGTGTGCTGACCAAGGAGAAGTACCCCTCCCTCGGCCCGGTCCTGGACGCCCTGCGCACCAAGTACGGCGAGAAGGCCGGCGGCTCCCCCGGCATCGAGCTGGTGGTCCGGCACGCCGGCGAGGGCGTCCCCGACACCCCGCTGCTGACCCTCGCCGAGGGCAAGCCCGGCAAGCTCGCCACCACGATCAGCCCGAGCGCGCAGGCGGCGGCCGAGAAGGCGGTCAAGCGGTTCGCCCAGTCGTCGGTGGTGGCCGTGAAGCCGAGCACCGGCGAGGTGCTGGCCGTGGCGAACAACCGCACGGACGGCTTCAACGCGGCCTTCGAGGGCCAGGCCGCCCCCGGCTCCACCATGAAGATCATCACCGCGGCCATGCTCATCGACAACGGCGTGACATCCATGAACGGCCCGGCGCCCTGCCCGGACAGCGCCGTGTGGCAGAGCCAGACCTTCAAGAACCTGACCACCATGCAGCCCAACGAGAACGCCACGCTCGCCAACAGCTTCATGCGGTCCTGCAACACCGCCTTCATCAAGCTCATCGACGAGAAGCCCCTGACGGACGCCTCGCTGACCCAGGAGGCCGAGGAGCACTTCGGGCTCGGGCAGGACAACTGGAAGACCGGCGTCGTCTCCTTCGACGGCAGTGTCCCCGCGGTCAGCGGCCCGGACCGGGCGGCCGGCGCCATCGGGCAGGGCCAGGTCCAGATGAGCCCGCTGAACATGGCCTCGGTGACGGCGACCGCGATCACCGGCGCCTTCCGCCAGCCCTACCTCGTCCCGCCGGAGCTGGACGACCGTCAGCTGGCCCGCGCGCAGGGCCTGAAGGCGAGCACCGTGGCCCAGCTGAAGCAGATGATGCGGCTCACCGCCACCCAGGGCACGGCCCAGGAGGCCATGCGGGGACTCGGCGGCGACATCGGCGCCAAGACCGGCTCCGCCGAGGTCGACGGCAACGCCAAGTCCAACAGCTGGTTCACCGGATTCCGGAACGACATCGCGGCGGCGGCCATGACCGAGGAGGGCGGGCACGGCGGTGACGCGGCCGGGCCGATTGTCGCAGCCGTGCTACGAACAGGCGGCTGATCTCACCCCGCCGGACGGGACTCTAGGGTGGTGGCCGTCGTTGGGACAGCTGAGGGCATCGGGGACCCTGGGGATTCGCGGAGGAAAGAACAGCAGTGGGCAACAGAAGGCGCGTCGCCGAGCGACGGAACACGAAGCCCGCCGTGATCGGCGGGGTGATCGCCGTGATCGCCGTCGGCGCGGGGTTCGGTGCCTACGCGCTGTACGGCGCCGGCGCGGCGGCCGACGACGGATCCCGGACGGCGTCCGACGAGAAGCCCGAGGTGAAGACCGGGCCGCTGTCACCGACCGAGGTCACCACCACCGCACGCGCCTTCCTCACCGCCTGGCAGTCGGGGAAGATCCCGCGGGCCGCCGCGGCCACCGACGACTCGGCCGCGGCGAAGCTGCAGCTCACCGGCTACACCAAGGACGCCCACATCAAGGACGTCACCCTCACCCCGGGCACGCCCACCGGTGACAAGGTGCCGTTCTCGGTGAAGGCCACGGTGGCGTACAAGGACACCGAGAAGCCGCTGGCGTACGACAGCGCGCTGACCGTCGTACGCCGCACCAGCGACGGAAAGCCGCTGGTCGACTGGCACTCCGCCGTCGTCCACCCCGATCTGAAGGACGGCGACACGCTGGTCACCGGCGAGGCGGGCACGCCCCCGGTCAAGGCGCTCGACCGGGACGGCGGCGAACTGACCAAGCAGAAGTACGCCTCGCTCGGCCCGATCCTGGACGGGCTGCGCGAGAAGTACGGCAAGGAGGCCGGCGGCAAGGCGGGCATCGAGCTCCGGGTGGTGCGCGGGAAGGCCGCCAAAGCGGAGGACCTGTCCGACAAGACCCTGCTGGAGCTGAGCGAGGGCACGCCGGGCACGGTGAAGACCACGCTGGACCCCGCCCTCCAGGCCGCCGCCGAACAGCAGGTCGCGAAGAAGGCCAAGTCGTCGGTGGCCGTGGTACGGGCGTCGACGGGCGAGATCCTGGCCGCGGCCAACGCCTCGCCCGGCTTCAACACCGCCTTCCAGGGCTCCCTCGCCCCGGCTCCACGATGAAGGTGATCACCTCCTCGCTGCTGCTGGAGAAGGGACTGGCCTCGTCGGACAAGAAGCACCCGTGCCCGAAGTACTTCACGTACGGGCACTGGAAGTTCCAGAACGACGACAAGTTCGAGATCAAGAACGGCACGTTCAAGGCGAGCTTCGCCCGCTCCTGCAACACGGCCTTCATCAGCCAGGCGCCGAAGCTGAAGGACGACGACCTGACCAAGCAGGCCCAGCAGGTGTTCGGGCTGGGGCTGAACAACTGGGCGATCGGCGTGCCGTCCTTCGACGGCGCGGTGCCGGTGCAGTCGGCGGCGCAGATGGGCGCCTCGCTGATCGGGCAGGGCGGGGTCCGGATGAACCCGCTGAACATGGCGTCGGTGTCGGCGACGGTCAAGTCCGGCACCTTCCACCAGCCCTATCTGGTCTCCCCGGACGTGGACGGACGCAAGCTCGCGACGGCCTCGCGCACCATGTCGGCGGGCACGCTGTCCCAGCTGCGCGAGCTGATGGCGTACACGGCCGCGGCCGGCACGGCCGCCGAGGCGATGGCCGGGGTCAGCGGTGACGTCGGGGCGAAGACCGGTTCCGCCGAGGTCGACGGCCAGAAGAAGCCGAACGGCTGGTTCACGGCCTACCGGGGCGACCTGGCCGCCGCGGGCGTCGTCCAGCAGGGCGGCCACGGCGGATCGACGGCCGGGCCGATCGTGGCGGCCCTGCTCAAGGCGGGCAGCTGAACCAGGGCTCAGTGGGTGACCGGTTCCGCGGCGGCCATGTACGTCCGCCGCAGGAACCGCAGCAGCGCCTGCCGCTCGAACTGCACCACCAGCACCCCCTGAGGTGAGTGGAACTCCACCACGGCCTGCACCCGGCCGCACGGCCACACCCGCACATCGCCACTGCCCGCGGGGGCCCGCAGCCCCTCCTCCAGCAGCTTCCGGTCGAAGGTCCACTCGCGCGCCCCGGCGCCCGGCAGTGCGATGCGCACCGAGCGGGGATCCCGCTCCGGGTCGTACCGCAGCGTGACCGGAATCGCCTCCAGCTCATCGACCAGCGGGACGGCCGCGTCCGTGACGATGTGGGCTCGCGCGTACTGCTCGACTACGGACATCGGACGGCCCCTTCACCCTGCGCCACCTGTGTGGAAACTGTGCGTCCACTCCCTCTCTAATGTCCCATATTTTCCGTATTGCACCCTTTGGGGTCGGGTATATCACGGATGAGATAAAACGAGCATCACGCTCTTGCAAACCGTTCGCATCAAGCCACATCATCGAACCGTGCATGTACCTGACGGATTCATCAACGCGCCCACCTCCGCCGCCACCGGTGTGATCGCCGCAGGCGCCGTCGCCGTGAGCCTGCGCGGCGCGCGCCGCGAACTCGACGAGCGCACCGCGCCGCTGGCCGGGCTGGTGGCGGCGTTCATCTTCGCGGTGCAGATGCTGAACTTCCCCGTCGCGGCGGGGACCAGCGGCCATCTGCTGGGCGGCGCGCTCGCCGCGATACTCGTCGGCCCCTTCACGGGCGTCCTGTGCGTCTCCGTCGTGCTGCTGATGCAGGGCATCCTCTTCGCGGACGGCGGCCTGACCGCGCTCGGCGTGAACATCACCAACATGGCGATCGTCACCACGGTGGTCGCCTACGCCCTCTTCCGCGGCCTGGTGAAGGTGCTGCCCCGCACCCGCCGGTCCGTCACCGTCGCCTCCTTCGTCGCCGCCCTGGTCTCCGTCCCGGCCGCCGCTCTGGCCTTCACGCTGATGTACGCCATCGGCGGCACCACCGACGTGTCGATCGGCAAGGTCGCCACCGCCATGGTCGGCGTGCATCTGCTCATCGGCATCGGCGAGGCCGTGATCACCGCCCTGACCGTCGGCGCGGTCATCGCCGTACGCCCGGACCTGGTGTACGGAGCGCGCGGACTCACGCGGAAGCTCAAACTGCGGGTGAACGGCGAACTGGTCGACGCCCCCGGCGCCGAGCCCGAGCCCGCTCCGGTCGCCGCCCGGACCTCGCACCGCAAGGTGTGGGCCGCGGGTCTGGTCACCTCCCTGGTCCTGGCCGGCTTCGTCAGCTTCTACGCCTCCGCCGACCCCGACGGCCTGGAGAAGGTCGCCACCGACCACGGCATCGACAAGAAGGCCGAGGAGCACTCCGCGGCCGACTCCCCGCTCGCCGACTACGGCGTCAAGGACGTCGACGACGCCCGCCTGTCCGGGGGCTGGCGGGCGTCATCGGTGTGGGTGTCACGGTCGTCGCGGGCACCGGCGTGTTCTGGGCCGTGCGCCGCCGCCGTACGGACGACACGTCCCCGTCGGAGACCACGAGCACGTCGAGCACGTCCAGCACCACGGGCGTCTGACATGGGAGCAGGGCACGCGCACAAGCTCTACCGGCACGGGCACTCGCCCGTGCACGCACTGCCGCCGCACACCAAGCTCGCCGCCGTGTTCGCCTTCGTGGTGGTCGTGGTGTCGACCCCGCGCGAGGCGATGTGGGCCTTCGGGCTGTACGCCGTGCTCCTGGCGGTCGTGGCGTACCTCGCGCGCGTGCCCGCCGGGTTCCTGCTCAGGCGGCTGCTGATCGAGGTGCCGTTCGTCGCGTTCGCGGTGCTCATGCCGTTCGTGGCGGAGGGCGAGCGGGTCGACGTCCTCGGCATGTCCCTGAGCGTGAACGGCCTGTGGGGCGCCTGGAACGTGCTCGCCAAGGGCACGCTGGGCGTCGCCGCCTCCGTGCTCCTGGCCGCCACCACCGAACTCCGTGAGCTGCTGCTCGGCCTCCAGCGCCTCAAGCTGCCGCCCCTCCTCGTGCAGATCGCGTCCTTCATGATCCGCTACGGCGACGTCATCACGGACGAGATGCGGCGCATGCGGATCGCCCGGGAGTCGCGCGGCTTCGAGGCGAGGGGCGTGAAGCACTGGGGCGTGCTCGCCAAGTCCGCGGGCGCCCTGTTCATCCGCTCCTACGAGCGCGGCGAACGCGTGCACCTGGCCATGGTCAGCCGCGGGTACTCCGGTGCCATGCCGGTCATCGACGAGGTGACGGCGTCCCGGGCGCAGTGGTCGTACGCCCTCGCCCTCCCGTTGTCCGCGCTCGCCGTATGTCTGGTGGGATGGACGCTGTGACTGCTTCCCTCGAGGTCTCGGGCCTCGCCTTCGCCTATCCCGACGGGCACCAGGCCCTCTTCGGTGTCGACTTCGCCATCGCGCGTGGCGAGCGGGTCGCGCTGCTCGGGCCGAACGGCGCCGGGAAGACGACCCTCGTCCTGCACCTCAACGGCATCCTGACCGGCGGCACCGGCTCGGTACGGGTCGCCGGGCTGCCGGTCGGCAGGCAGCACATGGCGGAGATCCGGCGCCGGGTCGGCATCGTCTTCCAGGACCCGGACGACCAGCTCTTCATGCCCACCGTCCGGGAGGACGTGGCGTTCGGGCCGGCGGCGGCCGGGCTGAAGGGGCCGGAGCTCGAGGAGCGCGTGGACCGGGCGCTGGAGCGGGTCGGCATGGCGGAGTTCAAGGACCGCCCGCCGCACCACCTCTCCTTCGGCCAGCGCCGCCGGGTGGCCGTCGCGACCGTCCTGGCGATGGAGCCGGAGATCCTCGTCCTCGACGAGCCCTCCTCCAACCTGGACCCGGCCTCCCGCCGCGAACTGGCCGACATCCTCCGCTCCCTCGAGGTGACCGTGCTGATGGTCACGCACGACCTCCCCTACGCCCTGGAGCTGTGCCCGCGCTCCCTGATCCTCAGTGAGGGCGTGATCGCGGCGGACGGGCCGACCGGCGAGCTGCTCTCCGACGAGGAGCTGATGCGCGCCCACCGTCTGGAGCTGCCGTTCGGTTTCGATCCGCGCTCGGTGACAATGGGCGCGTGACGAACGAGGAGACCGAGGGCTCGCTGCTGCTGGACGACCAGCTCTGCTTCGCGCTGTACGCGGCCCAGCGGGCGGTGACATCCGTCTACCGCCCCCTCCTCGACGAGCTCGGTCTCACTTATCCGCAGTACTTGGTCCTGCTGGTCCTGTGGGAGCGCGGTGAGACCACGGTCAAGGAGCTGGCCGCCGCGTTGCGGCTCGACTACGGCACGGTGTCGCCGCTGCTCAAGCGGCTGGAAAGCCTGGGGCTCGTCCGCCGGGAGCGCGCGGCGCACGACGAGCGCTCGGTGCTGGTCGCCTGCACCGAGCGCGGGAAGGGGCTGCGGGAGCGCGCGGCGTGCGTACCGGGCGCCCTGCTCGCGGCGACAGGGCTCGCCGCACCGGAGGTCGCGCGTCTGCGCGAGGAGCTGTGGCGGCTCGCGGAGAAATCGCAGGCGGCCTCGAACCACCCGCACTGATCGCCCGTTACCCCTGGTTATCACCCCCTGCTGAGCAGACGCTTTCCTACTGGCCGGTACCTTGTGCGCGATGTATTAGTGCGCACCTGTTCTGGGGGATCCAGCCATGACTGACGCCGCCGCCGTCGACACCCGCCCGACGAAGATCATGTACGTCGCCGAGGCCACCGCCCACGGCGGCCGTGAGGGCTACGTCACCAGCCAGGACGGCCAACTCGACCTCAAGGTCGCGATGCCCCCGCAGCTCGGCGGCGACGGCAACGGCACCAACCCGGAACAACTCTTCGCGGCCGGCTACAGCTCCTGTTTCCACAACGCCCTGATCCTCGTCGGGAACCGCGAGGGCTACGACCTGGTCGGCTCCACGGTCTCCGCGAAGGTCGGCATCGGCCCCAACAAGCAGCGCGGCTACGGCCTCGCGGTCGCCCTCAGCGTCTCCCTGCCGGTCCTCGACCCCGACCTCGCGACCAAGCTGGTGGACGCGGCCCACGAGGTCTGCCCGTACTCGAACGCGACCCGCGGGAACATCGACGTGACGATCCTGCTTGGGTGAAGAGGAGCGAGCCGGCGGGACGAGGGGAGTACGACGTGGACGTGCACGGCACAGTGGCCGAGGGCTTCGAGCCAGTCAGGGAAGCGTTCGTACGGAACTTCGAGTCGCTCGGGGAGCGGGGCGCGGCCGTCGCCGTCTACCGGGACGGGCAGCGGGTCGTCGACCTGTGGGCCGGGACGAAGGACGTCGACGGCACGGCTCCCTGGGAGCGCGGCACCGCCCAGGTCGTGCGCTCGGCGACGAAGGGCGTCGCCGCCGCCGTACTCCTGCTGCTGCACCAGCGCGGACAGCTGGACCTGGACGCGCCGGTGGGCCACTACTGGCCCGAGTTCAAGGCGCGGGCAAGGAGCGGGTGCTGGTCCGGCACGTCCTGAACCACCGGGCCGGCCTGCCGGTCCTCGACCACCCCCTCACCCCCCAGCAGGCGCTCGATCCGCTCCGGGGCCCCGAGGCGGTCGCCGCCCAGGCCCCGTCTGGGAACCCGGCACCGACCACGGCTACCACGCCCTCACCTACGGCTGGCTGCTCGACGAACTCGTGCGGCGCGTGACCGGGCAGGGCACCGGCGAGTGGCTCGCGTCACAGATCGCCGGCCCGCTGGGCCTGGACCTCTGGCTCGGACTGCCGGACGCGGAGGCCGGCCGGGTCGGACGCGTGGGCCGCGTCGAGGGCCCCGAGCCGACCGGCGGCCTGCGCGCCCGCCCGAAGCGCTCGGTCACCGAGGCCTACGAGGACCCGGCCTCCCTCACCCGCCGGGCCTTCGCGGCGATCACCCCGTTCCCGGAGCAGAACGACCCGGCGTACCGCGCGGCGGCCCTGCCCGCGACCAACGCCATATCGACGGCGGACGGGCTGGCCCGTTTCTACGCGACGCTGATCGGCGACACGGCCGGCGCCGCACGCCTCTTCACGCCGGAGACGGTCGAACTGGCCCGGGCCGAGGAGTCGGCGGGCCCGGACCGGGTCCTGGTGGTCGGCACCCGCTTCGGCCTCGGCTACATGCTGCACGGCAGCGCCTCCCCTTCCTCACCCGGGCTCCTTCGGCCACCCGGGCCGTGGCGGCGCCCTCGGATTCGCCGACCCGGACACCGGGACCGCGTTCGGCTACGTCACCAACGGCTTCCGCAAGACGGTGACGGCGGACCCACGGGCGCAGGGGCTGGTCAGGGCGGTACGGCAGGCCATCGGCCTTTGAGGCGCCCCTAGACGTGGATCGGATGGGACGTCCGACCGGACGCCTGGTCGATCTCCTCGTGGGCCTTGGTGAGCAACTGCATGGCTAGTTCGTTGAGCGCCCGGGCGCCGGCGATCTCCTCCCCGACCCGGGGCTGGTTGACGTCGGTCCGGTGCCGGCTCGCGTGCCCGTGCGCCCGTACCTCGGTGCCGTCGGGGAGCCGGACCATCGCGACCGCCTGGGTGTGCTGGTCGTCTTCCCTGAACTCCATCTCGACGTGCCATCCCACTGTGGTGTGCATCATGAGGATCACCTCCGGAAGACCTAGTTCCAGGGTGCCCCTCCGGCGGGGGAGCGCACCCGTCCGTTCGCCGCTATCCGGCGTGCAGCATCAGCCCGATCCCGACGACGAGCAGCCCGGCCGCCGCGATCCTCGGCGCCCCGAAACGCTCCTTGAAGAACACGGCCCCGATGGCGGCGCCGACGATGACGGACGACTCGCGCAGGGCGGCGATCGGCGCGAGTTCGGCCTTGGTCTGGGCCCACAGCACGAGGGCGTAGGCCGCGACGGACAGCACGGCCCCGACCAGCCCGATCCGCGCGAACGGCCGCAGAACAGCCATGGTCTGCCCGCGTCGGCGACTCACGGCGTAGACGGGGATCACCACCCCTGCACCGCCATCAGCCAGGCGATGTACCCGAGGGAGGACCCGGAGGCACGCACGCCGAGTCCGTCGACGACGGTGTACGCCGCGATGGCCAGCCCGGTCGCCAGGGCCGCTGCGATGGCCGCCCAGTCGGGACGGTGCCCGCGCAGGCCCCACAGGGCGACGCCGGTCAGCCCCGCGCAGGACAGGGCGATACCGGCGGCGGCCCACCTGTCGGGCACCTCGTGCGCGAAGACCGCGGCCAGCACGGTCACGACCAGGGGCGCGGTGCCGCGCGCGATGGGATAGGCCTGACCGAAGTCCCCCAGCCGGAAGGACGTCATCAGCAGCGCGTAGTAGGCGATGTGCAGGACGGCGGAGCCGAGCAGGTAGGGCCACGCCCGGGCCTCCGGAAACGCCACGAAGGGTGCCATGGCCAGCCCGATGACCAGCCCGCCGCCCGAGATCAGGGCGAACCCGGCCAGCTTGTCGGTGATCTTGTGGGCGATGGCGTTCCAGCTGGCGTGGGTGACGGCGGCGAGCAGGACGGCGGCGGTGACCAGTGGCGTCACGAGGTGTGCTCGCGCACGTCCACCAGGGTGCCGCCGGCGTGGGCGACGAGGTCCTCGGGCGCCATGGGGAAGACGGTGTACGGCGTCCCGGCGGCGGCCCAGACCGTCTCGTGCCGGAGCAGGGACCGGTCGGCGAGAACGCGCGTTCTCGTCCGGTGTCCGAAGGGCGGCACGCCACCGATGGCATACCCGGTGGTCTCCCGTACGACGTCGGCGCGGGCCGGGTGACCTTCTCCGCGCCGAGCTCCTTGCGCACCAGCTCGACGTCCACCCGCGACGCCCCGTCCATGAGCACCAGCACCGGCACCCGGTCCGCCGCGAAGATCAGCGACTTGCAGATCTGGCTCAGCTCACACCCGATCGCGGCGGCGGCCTCGGAGGCGGTACGGGTCGCTTCCGGAAACCGGCGGACCTGAGTGAGCACGTCGGCGAGGCCCAGCTCCCGCAGGGCCTGGGCGAACAAGGGGTGTGCTCCGGAGTTCCCGGCGTCAGTGGCGGCTGTCGTCGTCATGCGGGCACGCTAGCGGTGCGTGTATGGGACACGCGAGGGCTTTCAGCGGGGGCCGTCCTCCTTGGGGACGTCCGCGAACTCCCACCACGCCAGTGGCAGCCAGTCTCCGTCGACGAAGCCGTCGACGGACCCCCCGGTGCCGCTGATGGCCACGCGGGTTCCGACCGGATACGTCTGGCCGGACAGGCCGGAGACCGCTACGAGCAGTGTGCCGATACGTCGTGACAAGGCTGTAGATCCTTTCTCTTCTGAGTGCAAATCCTCCCATCATGCACCAGCCTGGTATATGAGCCACGGCACAGATGGAGGTGCTTGACGATGAGGGCTGTCGTGTACAAAGGCCCCTTCGAGGTAGCGATAGAACAAGTGGAGGATCCCCGGATACAGCACCCGAACGATGTGACCGTCCGGGTCACGTCGACCGCCATTTGCGGCTCTGACCTGCACATGTACGAAGGCCGGACCGCCGCGGAGCCGGGCATCGTGTTCGGCCACGAGAACCTCGGCGTCGTCGAGGAGGTAGGGGAGGGGGTAACCACGCTCAGCCGCGGGGACCGGGTGGTCATGCCCTTCAATGTGGCATGCGGTTTCTGCAAGAACTGTACGGCGGGTTTCACGGGCTTCTGCCTGACGGTGAACCCCGGTTTCGCCGGCGGTGCCTACGGCTATGTCGCGATGGGGCCCTATGTGGGAGGCCAGGCGGAGTACGTGCGGGTTCCGTACGCCGACTTCAACTGCCTGAAGCTCCCGGAGGGCACCGAGAAGGAGACCGACTTCGTCCTTCTCGCCGACATTTTCCCGACCGGCTACCACGGCAACGAACTGGCGGACGTGCGTCCCGGTGAGAGCGTCGCCGTGTACGGCGGCGGTCCGGTCGGGCTGATGGCCGCCTACTCCGCGATGCTGCGCGGCGCGAGCAAGGTGTTCGTGGTCGACCGCGTGGCGGAGCGGCTGCAGAAGGCGGAGCAGATCGGCGCCGTGCCGATCGACTTCACCCAGGGCAACCCGGCGGAGCAGATCAAGGAACAGACCGAAGGCGGCCGGGGCACCGACAAGGGCATCGATGCCGTCGGCTACCAGGCCCAGGCGCAGGGCGAGGACCGCGAGGAGCCGGCGATCGTGCTGAACTCGCTCGTCGAGACGGTCCGGCCGACGGGTGCTCTCGGCATCCCCGGCCTGTACGTCCCGCGTGACCCGGGCGGCCCGGACGAGCAGGCCAAGCAGGGCATGCTCATGGTCGCCATCGGGCGCCTCTTCGAGAAGGGGCTCCGTATGGGCACCGGGCAGTGCAACGTCAAGCGGTACAACCGCCAGCTGCGGGACATGATCATCGAGGGCCGCGCGGAGCCGAGTTTCGTCGTCTCGCACGAGTTGTCTCTCGACGAGGCACCGACGGCGTACGAGAAGTTCGACAAGCGGGTCGAGGGCTACACCAAGGTCGTCCTGCATCCGCACGCCTGAGAAGACAGGGAGCGGAACTGGAGCGTTCGGGCCCTCTCCGGGTGCCTGAGCCCGGGCGGGCACAGGGACCGGTGGCCCGAACGCTCCAGTCTCATCGGTATCGGGGCGTCAGGCGCGTACCAGGTTGTGGTCCGTGTCCGCGGGGGCGGATCCGGGGCGCAGGGCCTCGCCTTCGACGTCCACGTTGGGCAGGGCGCGGTCCAGCCACTTGGGCAGCCACCACGCCTTGCGGCCGAGGAGGGCCAGGACGGCCGGGACGATGGCCATGCGGACGACGAACGCGTCGAAGAAGACCGCGATCGCGAGGCCGAAGCCGATCATCTTGACCATGGACTCGGACGAGCCGATGAAGCCGGCGAAGACGGCCATCATGATGACCGCGGCGGCGGTGACCACCCTCGCTCCGTGCCTGAAGCCCGTCACGATCGCCTGGGCGGGCTTCTCGCCGTGGACGTAGGCCTCCCGCATCCGGGTCACCAGAAAGACCTCGTAGTCCATCGCCAGCCCGAAGACCACGCCGACCATGAAGATCGGCATCATCGACATGACCGGGCCCGTCTGCTCGACGCCCATGAGGTCCGACAGCCAGCCCCACTGGAAGACCGCGACCACCGCGCCGAGGGCCGCCATCACCGACAGGAGGAAGCCGAGGGCCGCCTTCAGCGGGACCAGGATCGAGCGGAACACGACGATCAGCAGGAGGAAGGCCAGGCCGACCACCAGGACCAGATACGGCACCAGCGCGTCGTTGAGCTTTTCGCTGACGTCGATGTTCATCGCCGTGCTGCCGGTGACCAGGACGTTCGCGTCCGTGTCGGCCTTGATGTCCGCACCCGCGTCCCGGATGCCGTGCACCAGGTTCTCCGTCGTGACGGAGGACGGCTTGGAGTCGGGGATGACGGTGATGGTGGCTGTGTCACCGGCCTTGTTGGGCGCCGGCGGCGTCACCGTGACGACGTCGTCGAGGCCCTTGATCTCGTCGGCCGCATCACCGAAGACCGCCTTCGGGTCGTCGCTGTTCTTCGCGTCGACCACGACCATCAGCGGGCCGTTGAAGCCCGGCCCGAAGCCCTCCGACAGCAGGTCGTACGCGCGGCGCTGGGTGGTGGAGGTGGGCTGGGAGCCGTCGTCCGGCAGGCCCAGTTCGAGGGAGCCGGCCGGGACGGCCGCCGCGCCGAGGCCGATGACGCCGAGCAGCAGGACCGCGACCGGGCGGCGTACGACGAAGCTCGCCCAGCGGGTGCCCAGGTTGGGGCGCTCCGGCTTCTTCGAGGCCCGGCCCAGCAGCTTGCCCTTCTCCCCCGCCGGCTTCACCCTGCGGCCCGCGTAACCGAGCAGCGCCGGGATCATGGTCAGTGCGATCAGCACCGCGATGGCCACCGTGCCCGCGGCCGCGATGCCCATCTTCGTCAGCATCGGGATGTTGACGACGGACAGGCCGACCAGGGCGATCACGACCGTCAGGCCGGCGAAGACCACCGCGGAGCCGGCGGTGCCGACCGCGCGGCCCGCCGCCTCTTCGCGGTCCCGGCCCTCGGCCAGTTCCGCGCGGTAGCGGGAGACGATGAACAGCGCGTAGTCGATGCCGACCGCCAGGCCGATCATCATGGCGAGGGTGGAGGTGGTCGTGCCCAGGTCCAGCGCACTGGCCAGCGCCGTGATCGCGGAGACGCCGATGCCCACGCCGACGAGCGCCGTCAGCAGCGGCAGCCCGGCCGCCACCAGCGAGCCGAACGTGATGACGAGGACGACCGCGGCGACCGCGATGCCGATGATCTCGCTGGAGCCGGTGTGCGGGACCGCCTGGAGCGCGTCACCGCCGATCTCGACGGTCAGCCCGGCCTTCCGCGCGTCCTGCGCGCTGTCCTGCAGGGCGTCCTTCGCGGCGTCGTCCAGCTCCATGCCGGAGACCTTGTACGACACCTGCGCGTACGCGACCGTGCCGTCCTTGCTGACGGCCTTCGCCTGGTACGGGTCGGTGACGCGGGTGACCTCGGAGCCGTCGGACAGTTCCTTCACGGTCTCCTGGACGGTGGCCTTGTTGCCCGGGTCGGTCATCTTCTCGCCGCTCGGCGCCTTGAAGACGACGCGTGCGGTGGCGCCGTCGGCGCTCGCGCCGGGGAAGCGCTGTTCCAGCAGGTCGAAGGCCTTCTGCGCCTCGGTGCCGGGGATGGAGAACGAGCTGTTGCCCGCGGCGGGGGCGCTGGCCGCGCCGACCCCGGCGAGGGTCAGCAGGGCCACCCATATCAGGGCGGCGAAGTGCCGTCGCCGGAACGAGAGCCGGCCGAGTTTGTAGAGGAATGTCGCCACGAGGGCTACTCCCGTTCAGGTCGTGGGGTCGTTTCTGGGCAGGGGTGATCAGCCCGACGACGTGAGCGGTTACGTCAGGTGGAGGGCTTGCTGAGGGGGACTCGTCAGATGGCGGGGATGCCGAGGGCGGGGAGGACCACGGCGTCGATGTACGAGATGAGGAATTCCTGCGTCGGCGGCTGGTCGTCGATCAGCGTGCGCGTGGCGAACGCGCCGATGAGCATGTGCACGACGTAGTCCAGGGCCGGGCAGTCGGCGCGGACCTCGCCGCGGTCGACGGCCCGCCGGACCATCCGGTGGAACTCCTCCATCTCGGGCTCGATGAGCAGTTCCCTGAAGGCTCTGAGGAGTTCCGGGTTGCCGTGCACCGCCATGAACAGGCCTCGCATCAGCGCGGCGTTCTGCTGCATGGTGCAGTCGTCCTCACGGGCGGTGAGGGCGTGGAGGTCGCCGCGCAGGGACCCGGTGTCGACGTCGGAGATGTTGCCCGGCTTGTTGTGCCGGATCGCCTTCGCCACCAGCTCCGGCTTGCCGCCCCACTGGCGGTAGAGCGTGGCCTTGCTGGACCGGGTGCGGGCGGCCACGGCGTCCATGGTGAGGGCGTCGTAGCCGACTTCGCGGAGCAGGTCGAGCACGGCCGCGTACAGCTCGGCCTCGCGCTCGGGGTGATCCGACTGCGACGCGCGGTGGCGACTTCAGTCATGGCGGTCACCTTCCTGCTCGAACGACACGGTTTCGTACCCGCCTTCGTACACGACGAATGTAGCGCAGCCCTGATAGAAACGAAACCGTTTCGTACGTGTCGTGGGTCACGAGGGGCTGTTTGCCCTGACTTGCCACGGTTCGCCCCCGGGCAAAGCATGGGGAGGTGAGCTATCTGCGTCTGCCGCATCTCCATGACGACCTGCTGTGCTTCGTGGCCGAGGACGACCTCTGGCTCGCGCCCCTCGAGGGTCCCGGCCGCGCCTGGCGGCTCACCGTCGACCGCACGAAGGTGGGCCACCCCCGTTTCTCACCCGACGGCCGGCACCTCGCGTACACGAGCTGGCGCAGCCTGGTGCCCGAGGTCCATCTCACCCCGGTCGACGGCGGCCCCGGCCGGCAGGTGAGCCACTGGGGCAGCGCCGACACCCGCGTCTGCGGCTGGACCCCGGACAGCGAGATCCTGGCCGTGGCCTCGCACGGCGAACCCTTCCCGTACTTCACCTGGGCCTACAAGGTGTCCCTGGACGGCGACCCCGGCCGCAAGCTGCCCTGGGGCCCGGTCTCCGACATCCAGGTCGCCGACCTGGACGGGGAGCGCAAGTCCCTCCTCCTCACCGGCACCCCGCCGCACGAGCCGGCCTCGTGGAAGCGCTACCGGGGCGGGGCGACGGGCCGGCTGTGGCTGCACGGCGAACGGCTGCTGGCCGGTCTCGGCGGCCATCTGCACTCCCCCATGTTCGTCGGCGGCCGGATCGCCTTCCTCTCCGACCACGAGGGCGTCGGCAACCTCTACTCGTGCGCCTACGACGGCTCCGACCTGCGCCG
This sequence comes from Streptomyces tuirus, assembly GCA_018195615.1. Lineage (GTDB taxonomy): Bacteria > Actinomycetota > Actinomycetes > Streptomycetales > Streptomycetaceae > Streptomyces > Streptomyces tuirus_A. Next base: position 4,031,000 of record JAGTPG010000002.1, read on the forward strand.
CCACACCGACCACGACGCCTTCTACGCCCGGCACGCCGCCAGCGACGGCACCAGGGTGGTGTACCAGTGCGCCGGCGACCTGTGGCTGGTCGACGACCTGTCCCCGGACTCCGAGCCGCGCCGGCTGGACGTGCGGCTGAGCGGGCCGCGCGCGGGGCGGCGCCCGTACCAGGTGGCGGCGGCCCAGCACATCGACGGGATCTCGGTCGACGAGACCGGGCGGGCCGGCGCCGTCGCCGTACGCGGCAGCCTGCACTGGCTCACCCACCGGGACGGCCCGGCCCGCACCCTCACCGACACCCCGGGCGTCCGGGTGCGGATGCCGGAGATGCTCGGCGCGAGCGGGCGGGTGGCGTATGTGACGGACGCGGAGGGCGAGGACGCGATCGAGATCGCCTCCCTGCCCCGGGCGAGCGGCGACCGCGAACCGAGGCGGCTGGCCTCGGGCGTGCTGGGCCGGGTGCGGGAACTGGTCTCGGACCCGGAGGGCGAGCGCCTCGCGGTCGCCTCGCACGACGGGCGGCTGCTGCTCGTGGACGTGGCCGAGGAGTCCGACGGCGAGGTCACCGAGTTGATCCGGTCGATCAACGGGCCCGTTCGTGACCTCGCGTTCTCCCCGGACGGGTCCTGGCTGACCTGGTCGCACCCGGGCATCGGGCGGACGCTGCGGCAGATCAAGATGGCACGGCTCGCCGGAACAGCAGGGGACCGGTTCGTCGTCGACGTCACCAACGGCCGTTTCGAGGACGAGAACCCGGTGTTCACGCGCGACGGCCGCTACCTCGCCTTCCTCTCCTGGCGCGGCTTCGACCCGGTCTACGACGTGCACACCGGCGACCTGTCCTTCCCGCTGGGCTGCCGCCCGTACCTCGTCCCGCTGTCCTCCGCGACGCCCTCCCCTTCGCGTTGAACCCGGAGGGCCGTCCGGCGGCCGGGGGCCTGGACCCGGTGGAGGACGACGAGAACGGGGAGAACGGGGCCGTGACCGTCGAGGTGGAGGGGCTGGAGAGCCGGGTCACGCCGTTCCCGGTGGCCGCCTCGAAGTACTCGGCGCTGCACCCGGTGGCGGGCGGCGGGCTGGTGTGGCTGCGCTGGCCGATCTCGGGCGCGCTGGGCGAGACGTTCGCGAATCCGGACGACACCAGTGGCCGGCCGACGCTGGAGCACTTCAGCATCACCAAGGCCAAGAAGTCCGAACTCGCCGGGCACCTGGACTTCTTCGCGGTCAGCGGCGACGGCACCCGGCTGGTCGTGGTCGACGAGGGCGAGCTGCGCGCGGTGCCGGCCACGGAGCCGGGCGACTCCGACACCACGGTGTGGATCGACGTGCGCCGCATCCTGCACGTGGTCGACCCGGCGGCGGAGTGGCGGCAGGCGTACGAGGAGGCCGGGCGGCTGATCCGGGCGTACTTCTGGGAACCGGGCATGTGCGGCATCGACTGGGACGGGGTGCTGGACCAGTACCGTCCGCTGGTCGAACGGGTCGCCTCCCCGGACGAGTTCGCGGACCTGCTGCGCGAGGTGCTGGGTGAGCTGGGCACGTCCCACGCGTACGTCTCCGCCGCCCGGCGCAACGAGGGCCCGCCGCACTACCAGCGCCGGCAGGGCCTGCTGGGCGCCAACTTCGTCCGCAGGGACGACGGCTGGGCGGTCAAGCGGATCCTGCTCGGCGACTCGTCCGACTCCAAGGCCCGCTCCCGCTGGCCGGTTCGGGCATCCGGGAGGGTGCGGTCCTGACCCATGTCGACGGCCGCCCGGTGGATCCGGACGCGGGCCCGTATCCGCTGCTGGCGGCGCGGGCGGGACGACGGTGGAGCTGACCTTCTCCCCCGCTGAGGGCGTGGGTCCGCCCCGGCGGGTCGCCGTCGTCCCACTGGTCGACGAGCGGCCGCTGCGCTACCAGGACTGGGTGGCCAAACGCCGGGCCGTGGTACGGGAGTTGAGCGGAGGCCGGTGCGGCTATCTGCACATCCCGGACATGGGAGGTTCGGGCTGGGCGCAGTTCAACCGCGACCTGCGCATGGAGGTCTCCCGGCCGGCGCTGATCGTGGACGTGCGCGGCAACGCCGGCGGCCACATCAGCGAGCTGGTGGTCGAGACGCTGAGCCGCACGATCCTGGGCTGGGACCTGACCCGCGACGCCCAGCCCGTGTCGTACACCTCGAACGCGCCGCGGGGCCCGGTGGTGGCCCTGGCGGACGAGGCGACCTCCTCCGACGGGGACATGATCACCGCCGCGTTCAAGCTGCTGAAGCTGGGCCCGGTGGTGGGGCAGCGCACCTGGGGCGGTGTGGTCGGCATGACCGGCCGCCACGAGCTGGGGACGGCACGGTGATCACGGTGCCGATGAACGCGGCCTGGTTCGACGCCTACGGCTGGTCGGTGGAGAACAAGGGCGTCGCCCCGGACATCGACGTCCTGCGCACCCCGCTGGACTGGGCGGAGGGCCGGCACGCCCAGTTGACCGACGCGGTGGAGCTGGCTCTCGGGCTGCTGGAGACCAATCCCGCGGCGGCACCGCCGACCTACAGCGACGTACCGGACCGCTCCCGTCCGAAGCTGCCGCCCAGGACGTGAGGAAGCCGGGGGCGTGAGGAAGGGGTGCCCCGCGCGAGGCACCCCTTCCGTTCAGCACGCGTCGTCAGGCGTCGTAGTCCTGGTCGAAGCGTTCCTCCTGCTCGCGCTCCCGCTCACGGTCGCGGTCGCGGTCGCGGTCACGCTGCGGGTGCGAGGGGTCCATCTCCTCGTCGCGCCGGCGGCCACGGCCCTGCATCTGCTCGCGGGCCTGGTCGGCCTTCTGCCGGGCCTGGTTCTGCCACTGCTCGGACTTCTCCTGGAACTGGTCCTTCATACCCATGTGGGTTCACTCCCGTTGGGGGTGAGGGGATCTGGCTCGATCAGATTCACACGGGTCGTGACCGTCCGCATGTCGATCACTTACCGAGCGTGTTCCTCTGCTGCTCATCGGCGGCTCCGCCCGCCCCGACGAGGCCCGTGCGGATGCCCGTCAGCCGGTCCGCGAACCGCCGCATCTCCCGCTGGCCCACCGTCCCGATGACCCCGGGCAGGTATCCGCGCACGCCCTGCATGCCGCGCAGCCACCACTGCCCGTACACATGGCTCGACCTCCGTTCGATGCCGGCCACGAGCCGGTCCACCGCGGGCCCCAGCGGGTACGTCTTGTTGGACGGCCAGGGCAGCCGCTGCCGCAACTCCCGCATGACGTCGTCCTGATCGGCCCCGCGCACCATGTCGGTGTCGGTCCACGACAGGTATCCGACGCCGACCTTCACGCCCCGGTACCCGACCTCGGCGCGCAGACTGTGCGCGTAGGCCTCCACACCGGACTTGGACGCGCAGTACGCGGTCATCATCGGCGCCGGGGTGATCGCGGCCAGGGAGGCTATCTGGAGCAGATAGCCCCGGCTCTCCACCAGCATCGGCAGGAAGGCGCGGGCGGTCACCGCCGAGCCGACCAGGTTGACCTCGATCACCCGCCGCCAGGACTCCGGGTCGGAGTCGGCGAACGGCCCGCCGGTGGCGACACCGGCGTTGGCGACGACGATGTCGACCCTCCCGAAGCGCTCCTTGACCTCGGCGGCGACGCGGGCCATCGCCTCGTGGTCGGTGACGTCGGCGTGCCAGTGGTCGCTGTCGCTGTGCAGCCGCCCGGAGACCTGCTTGAGGGCGTCCGGCTCGAGGCCGACCAGCGCGATCCGCACGCCGCGTGCGGAGAGCTTGCGGGCCAGCAACTCCCCGACGCCGCGCGCCGCCCCGGTCACCACGGCGACCTTGCCTTCGAGGCTCACCCTGTTCATGCGCTCTCCTCGGTGACGACCTGGATGTGTGTGGTGACGAGCTCGCGTATCTTCCCGGTGACCAGCTCGGGCGCCTCGACCGGTGTCATGTGGCCGATGCCGGGCAGCTCGGTGAACCCGGTGCACCGCGGCAGCGCTTCGCACAGGGCCCGGCCCTGCACCGGCGGGGTCAGCCGGTCCGCCGTACCGACGACGACGGCCGTGGGCACGTGGAGCGCCCTGACGCCGTGGTCGAGGTCGAGCAGGTCCAGCACGTGCGACCAGCTGTGACGGACCTTGCGGGGGCAGCCGTGCACGATGCGGGCGCAGGCGTCGACCATGTGCGGGGCCGAACCCGGGCCCATCGTCCCGTACTTGAGGATCCGGCGGGCCAGGGGCGTGACCGGGCCGAGCGGGGCCCGGGAGCCGAGGATGCGCCGGGTCAGCCAGGTGCGCAGCCGCCCGGGCCGCAATGGGACGACGGTCGAGGCCGCGACCAGCTGCGAACTGCCCGTGCTGCACAGCAGGACGGCGGCGGTGTGCTCGCGGAAGGCGGTTCTCCCGGAGGCCGCCATCACGGTCATGCCGCCCATGGAGTGCCCGGCGACGACGGCCTGTTCGCCCGGGGCGAGGGTGGCGGTGAGGACCGCTTCCAGGTCGTCGGCGAGCGCCTCGGTGCTGCAGGCGGGGCTCGCGGGGCTGCGTCCGTGGCCGCGCTGGTCGTAGGCGATGACCCGGTGGTCGGTGGCCAGTTCGCGGATCTGCGCCGCCCAGAAGGCGGTGGAGCAGGCCCAGCCGTGGGCGAGGACGACGGCGGGGGCGCCGTCGGGCCCGTGGACCTCGACGTGCAGCCGGGCGCCGTCGGCGGAGACGGCGGTCAGTTCACGCGCGGGGCGGGCGGGGCGTAGGGGCCGGAGTCCACGTGCAGGAGGCGGCTCACGCGTCCACCCCGGCCTTCTCCGCGGCCGTCCCGGAGGCGTTCTCCGCCACGGGGACGGGGGCGCGCAGGACGTCGTACTCCGCGAGATCGACCCGCCGCGTGGCCCGCCGGAACTCGCCGGTCGTGCCGGGCCAGATGGTGGTGTTGCGGCCGCTGGCGTCGAGGTACCAGCTGGTGCAGCCGCCGGTGTTCCACACGGTGCGCTTCATGCGTTCCTGCACCCGGTCGTTCCAGGCGCGTACGGCGCCCGGCCGGGCGTCGAGGGCCACCCGGCCGCCGAGGACGTCGAGTTGGCGGACGAAGTCGGCCAGGTAGTTCAGCTGGGACTCGATCATGAGGATCATCGAGGAGTTCCCGAGGCCGGTGTTGGGCCCGATGATCGTCATCCAGTTGGGGAACCCGGCCGCGGAGGCGCCGCGCAGGGCCTCCATGCCGCCCTTCCAGGTCTCGGCGAGGGTGCGTCCGTCGGCGCCCACGACCCGCTCGGCGATGGGCATGTCGGTGACGTGGAACCCGGTGCCGAAGACGATCGCGTCCACCTCGGCCTCGCTGCCGTCGGCGGCGACGAGGGTGGAGCCGCGGACCTCGGCGAGCCCGCTCGCGACCACGTCCACGTTGGGCCGCGCGAGCGCCGGGTAGTAGTCGCTGGACAGCAGGATCCGCTTGCAGCCGATGCGGTAGTCGGGGGTGAGTTTCGCCCGCAGGGCCGGGTCCTTGACGGAGCGGGCCATGTTGCGCCGGGCCAGGTCCTCGACGAGGCCGAGCTGCTTCGGATACTTGGTGAACGCCTGGACCTGCAACTCCCGGATCCCCCACAGCAGTCCGCGCCTGATGTGCGAGGTGAAGGGCAGTTGCCGGTGCAGCCACCGCTCGGCGTCGCTGATGTCCCGGTCGACGCGGGGCAGGACCCACGGCGGGGTCCGCTGGAAGAGGGTCAGGCGCGACACCTCGGGCTGGACGGCCGGCACGATCTGGGCGGCGGAGGCCCCGGTCCCCACCATCGCGACGCGCTTGCCGCGCAGGTCGTAGTCGTGGTCCCAGCGGGCCGAGTGGAAGACCTTGCCCGGGAAGGAGTCCAGCCCCGGGACGTCCGGGATCTTCGGGTCGGACAGCGGCCCGGTGGCCGAGACGACGATGTCCGCCGACAGACTCCCGCTGCTGGTCTCGATGTCCCAGCACAGCCGTTCGCCGTTCCAGGTCATCCGCCGCACCTCCGAGTCGAAGCGGAGGTGCGGCCGGAGCCGGAAGACGTCCGTCACGTGCTCCAGGTAGGCGCGGATGTGCTCCTGCCCGGAGAAGGTGCGCGGCCAGTCGGGGTGGGGCGCGAACGAGAACGAGTACAGATGCGACGGCACGTCACACCGGCACCCCGGGTAGCTGTTGTCCCGCCAGGTGCCGCCGACGCTGCTCGCCCGCTCCAGGACGACGAAGTCGGTGACGCCCTCGCGGCGCAGCCGCACGGCGGCCCCCAGTCCACCGAACCCGGACCCGACCACCGCGACCCGCACATGCTCGCGTTCGTGTTCGCGTTCGCCCATGCCGACACCTCCACACACCACGAGAACCACGCCAGTGAACACTGGCGCAATGGAGACTAGGGCAGCGGCGTACTGATGGGTAGGGGGCGGAGCGAGGAAGTTACCCCTGGTACGCCTTAAGGTGCCCAGGTGGCCGACAAGCGTGAATACCGCATGGAAGAGCTGGCCCGCCTGGCCGGGATCACGGTGCGCACCCTGCGCTTCTACCGCGAACGCAAGCTGATCCCGCCACCCCGCCGCGAGGGCCGTATCGCCTGGTACGACGACCACCACCTGGCCCGGCTGCGCACGATCACGGCCCTGCTCGAACGCGGCCACACCCTCAGCGGCATCGCGGAACTGGCGGAGGCCTTCGATCACGGCCGGGACGTCGGCGACCTGCTCGGCGTCGGGGCCCCGACCGAGGAGGAGCCGGTCCACCTCACCCCCGAGGAACTCGCCGACCACTTCGCGGACCAGGCCACCCCCGAGAACCTCGCCGCCGCGATGGAGCTCGGCTACCTCGGCACCGACGGCGACGAGATCGTCCACATCAGCCGCCGCCTGCTGGACGTCTCCTCGGCCCTCGTCCACGAGGGCATCCCCCTCGCCGAGGTCCTCGACGCGGCCAAGCAGGTCCGCACCCACGCCGACGCCCTGGCCGACCTCTTCACGGGCCTGGTCCTGCGCCACGCCTCCGCGGACGACCTGCCCGCCTGCGCCCGCTGGCCCGGAGCGTGGTGGAGGCGGAGCTGTCTCTGGCGCTGGACCGCCGGATGCGCAGGCCGTGACCCCCTACCGGTCGTAGACCACGGTCACCGGCGCGTGATCGGACCACCGCTCGGCATGCGTGGCGGCCCGCTCCACGAACCCCTTGACCGCCCGACCGGCGAGCCCGGGGGTCGCGACGTGATAGTCGATCCTCCACCCCGTGTCGTTGTCGAAGGCCCGCCCGCGGTACGACCACCACGAGTACGGCCCCTCGACGTCGGGGTGGAGGGCCCGCACGACATCGACGTAACCGCCGTCCGCCGCGTCGAGAACGCCGGACAGCCACTCCCGCTCCTCCGGCAGGAACCCGGAGTTCTTCTGGTTGCCGCGCCAGTTCTTGAGGTCGGCCTTCTGGTGGGCGATGTTCCAGTCGCCACAGACCAGCACCTCGCGCCCCTCGGCGGCGGCCCGCTCCCGGAGCCCCTGCAGATAGGCGAGGAACTCACCCATGAAGCGCTCCTTCTCGTCCTGCCGCTCGGTGCCGACCTCGCCCGAGGGCAGATACAGGGAGGCGACGGTGACGCCGGGCAGGTCGACCTCCACATACCGCCCGCTGCCGTCGAACTCCTCGGACCCGAACCCCACCTGGACCCGGTCGGGCTCGCGCCGGCTGTACAGCGAGACCCCGGCCCGCCCCTTGGCGGCGGCCGGCGCGTGCACGACATGCCACCCCTCGGGCGCCCGCACCTGCACGGGCAACTGCTCCGGTTCGGCGCGCACCTCCTGGAGACACAGCACGTCGGCTTCGGTCTGCCCGAACCACTCCACGAAGCCCTTCTTCGCGGCGGCCCGCAGCCCGTTCACATTCACAGAGGTCACAGTGAGCACCCGGGCACGATACCGGCATCCTGGACCAGGTCCAGATCCGGATCGAATACGGTAGCTCGCATGCACATACGCCGGGTCCCCTTCGACCACCCCGACGCCGTGAAGCTGAACGACCAGGTCCAGGCCGAGTACGCCGTCCGCTACGGCGACGACGGCGACGCCACGGTCATGGCCGCCTCGGACTTCGAGCCGCCCCACGGCATCTACCTGATCGCGTACGACGAGCTCGGCAGCCCCGTCGCCTCCGGCGGCTGGCGCACGCAGGACGCGAACGGCGAGGGCAACCTGGACGGCGACGCCGAGCTCAAGCGCATGTACGTGATCGAGCAGATGCGCGGCCGGGGCCTCGCCCGCCGCGTCCTCGCCACCCTGGAGGAGGACGCCCGCGCGGCCGGCCGCCGCCGCATGGTCCTGGAGACGGGCCTCAAGCAGCCGGAGGCCATAGCCCTGTACACGTCCAGCGGCTACGCGCCGTGCGCCAAGTTCGGCTACTACCGCCACCACGAGGACAGCCGCTGCTTCGCGAAGAGCCTGTGACACCTGTGGTGCTGAACACACGTCAGAGCCCCGGTCGGGGATCCCGACCGGGGCTCTGAGCTGTGCGTGGACCTGAGGGGATTTGAACCCCTGGCCCCCTCGATGCGAACGAGGTGCGCTACCGGACTGCGCCACAGGCCCTTGCAACGAGTGAAACTTTAGCACCCCGATCGGCCTGCTTGGAAATCCGTTCCCCAGGGGCGGTCACCTGCGGCTTCGCGGGCCTACTCGTTGGCGGCCCGCGGCCGGTCCCCGTCCTCGTACTGATCGAACAGCGGCGTGCGGCCGCGCTCTCGTGCCCGCCGTGCGGAGGCCGCCCGGCGTGCGTCACTGCGCCCGTCGTCGTCCGCCCTCTCCGCGGAGTGGTGTTCCGCCTCGCCGGGGGCGGCCTCGTCCTCCAGGTCCGGGGCGACCGCGCTCGACCGCGCCGAGCTCCAGGTGTCGGGCGCCCCGAGGTCCACGTCGCTGGTGGCCCGGGGGGCGACGGGTGCGGTCACGTAGGTCGGCAGGGGCACCGGCACCGGCTCCCAGCTGTCGCCCTGCCCCGGCCGCCGCTGCCGCTCGCGCTGCTGGTCGACCCACTCGGCGTGGTCGGTCTGCTCGACGAGTGCGCGCCGGTCCGCCGCGAGGGCCGAGAGGCCGGGGTCGGTCACCGACTGCCGGGGTCCCCCCTCCGGTTCGTCGGCGTCCTCGTCGGCGGAAGCACGCCGACGGGGCTGGCGCTGCCGTTCCCGCAGCCGCTGGGCAGCGGCCTCGGCCCGGCGGCGGTCCATCAGGTAGGTGAAGCGGCGGCGCTCCTGGGCACGCAGATACGCGATGTACACGCTGAGCATGACGGCGGGCACGCCGGGGGCCCACAGGAACGCGAGGCCTCCGACCGCCGCGACGATCGCGCCCAGGGTGAAGGCGAGGAACAGCATGGTGGTGGTGCGCCGACGGCGCGCGAGCACCTTCGAGCGCCGGGCTCGCGCTGCGGCCGCCCGGGCCGCCTGCGGCGAGGGGCCCCGCCGGGCGGCGGGCACGCGACCCTGCCGGCGCTCGGAACCCGCCGCGTTCGATGCCGGGCGGGCCGGCTGTTCGGGGGCGGGAGACGGTACGGGGGCCTGGGTCTGCGGACGGGTCTTGGACACGGCGAAGGCCCGGACGTCCACCGAGTCGGTGACGGCGTCCAGGTCGTCGGCGTCCTGCTCCCCCTGGTCGGTGGAGCGCGCCCGCAGGTCCCTGGCGTACCGGCGCTCCATCCCCGCCCGTCCGGACAGCAGCCGGATGGCGGTGCTGAAGCGTTCCGTCGGACGGGCCTCGTTCAGCTCGTCCTGCCTACGGAGCCACATCGGCACCAAGTAGGCGGCCCAGGCCCCGACAATGACTGCGTAGATGAGGCCGCTGCTGCTCACGCCTCACACCGTAGAGGGGTTTGCTTGAGGCCATCTGCCAATTGGGCCGGTGTGTCGCACGATCTGGCTGATATTTCGAACTTTTTTTGTGACCGATGCGATCAGCAGACCACCGAGGCTGGGAATTCAATGCCCTGAGACGGTCATCGGCCGATCAATTTCGAACAAGTATTCAATTACCGGGGTGGTGCGGGATTCCCGGATCACTCTGGGATCGTGCCCGCTGCCAGCGCCTCAGCAACCCGTCCGGCACCTCTTCCACCGTGAGCGCGAAGACGAGGTGGTCGCGCCAGGCTCCGTCGATGTGGAGATAACGCGGCCGCAGGCCCTCCTCACGGAATCCGAGTTTCTCCACGACCCGGCGGCTCGGCCCGTTCTCGGGGCGAATGCAGACCTCGATGCGGTGCAGTCCGACCGTACGGAAACAGTGGTCCACGACGAGTGCCACCGACGTCGGCATCACCCCGCGGCCCGCCACCGTCTCGTCCACCCAGTAGCCGACGTGCCCGGAACACATCGAGCCCCAGGTGATCCCGGCGACCGTCAACTGTCCCACCAGCCGCCCCTGGTACTCGATGACGAAGGGCAGCATCCGGCCCGCGTTCGCCTCCGACCTCAGATGGCGGACCATCTGGCGGAAGGTCGGGCGGTGTGCCATCGGCCCGCCGGGCGCGGGCGGCGGAATGGTCGCCTCCCAGGGGCGCAGCCAGTCACGGTTGCGCCGGTTGACCTCGCGCCACGCCCGCTGGTCGCGCAGCTTTATGGGCCTGAGGACGATGTCGCCGTCCACCAGCTCGACGGGCCAGGATGGGCTGTTCAGCTCGCACCCCCGCTGCTGCTGGGTCTGGGGTGGTCGCCGCCGCGGAGCTGCTCGGCGGCGTGGATCAGCAGCGGCTCCAGGACCGCCAGGCCGTCCTTCACACCACCGCTGGAGCCGGGCAGGTTGACGATCAGCGTCCCGCCTGCCACTCCTGCCAGGCCCCGGGAGAGCGCCGCGGTCGGCACCTTCTCCCGGCCGAACGCCCGGATGGCCTCGGCGATGCCGGGCACCTCGTGGTCGATCACCCGGCGGGTCGCCTCGGGGGTGCGGTCGGTGGGCGAGATGCCCGTGCCGCCGGTGGTGACGATGACGTCGTAGCCGGCCTCGACGCCGGCGCGCAGGGCCGCCTCCACCGGGTCGCCGTCGGGGACGACCTGGGGGCCGTCGGTCTCGAAGCCGAAGCTCTTCAGGCCGCGGGCGATCAGCGGACCGCCCTTGTCCTCGTAGATCCCGGCGGCGGCCCGGTTGGAGGCCGTGACGACGAGAGCGCGATAGGTCATGCCCGGCTCCAGTCGCCCGACTTGCCGCCCGTCTTCTCCTCCACCCGTACGTCCGTGATGACCGCTCCCTTGTCGACCGCCTTCACCATGTCGATCACGGTGAGCGCGGCGACGGAGACCGCGGTGAGGGCCTCCATCTCGACGCCCGTGCGGTCCGTCGTCTTCACGGTGGCGAGGATCTCCACGGCGTCGTCCGCGACCGACAGGTCCAGTTTCACACCGGACACCGACAGCGGGTGGCAGAGCGGGATCAGGTCAGGGGTGCGTTTGGCGCCCATGATCCCGGCGATCCGCGCGGTCGCGAGGGCGTCGCCCTTGGGGACGCCCTCGCCGCGCAGCAGTTCGATCACGCGGGGTGAGACGAGGACGCGTCCGCTGGCGCGGGCGGTGCGCGCGGTCACGTCCTTCTCCGACACGTCGACCATGCGGGCGGCGCCCGCCGCGTCGATATGCGTCAGCCGGTCCTGTGCGGTGCCGTCCTGCGGGGGTGGGTCCTGCGTGCTCATGCTGTGTGGCGCTCCCGGTCCGGGCCCGTCGCGGTGCGGCGCACGGGCCTGCTGTGCGCGACACGGTACCCCAACCAGCGCCTATCGGCCGAGCAGGACCACCTCGACCTCGGTGCCCGGCTCGACGGACTCGGTGTCCTCGGGGACGACGATCAGCGCGTCCGCGTGGGCGAGGGCCGCGACCAGGTGGGATCCGGCGCCGCCGACCGGGGTGACCCGTCCGCCGGCACAGGTGCCGCGCAGGAACTGGCGGCGGCCCTTGGGGGAGGTCAGCGCCTTCTGGGCGGTCAGGGTCGCCCGGGTCGTCGGCCGGTGGACGTCCTCCAGACCCATGAGGGCGCGGATCGCGGGGCGGACGAACAGTTCGAAGGAGACGTACGACGACACCGGGTTGCCGGGCAGGGCCAGCAGCGGGGTGTGGTCGGGGCCGATGGAACCGAAGCCCTGGGGCTTGCCCGGCTGCATGGCGAGCTTGCGGAACTCCACACCGCTGCCCGGCTCGTCCTCGTCCCCGACGTGGGACAGCGCCTCCTTGACGACGTCGTAGGCGCCGACGCTCACGCCGCCGGTGGTGACCATCAGGTCGGCGCGGACCAGCTGGTCCTCGATGGTGGAGCGCAGGGTCTCGGCGTCGTCGGCGACGGCGCCCACCCGGTAGGCGATGGCTCCGGCGTCACGGGCGGCGGCGGTGAGGGCGAAGCTGTTGGAGTCGTAGATCTGACCGGTGCGCAGTTCCTCGTCGGGCTGGACGAGTTCGCTGCCGGTGGAGAGCACCACCACGCGCGGGCGCGGGCGTACGCGGACGGTGCCGCGGCCGATCGCGGCGAGCAGGGCGATCTGCGGCGGGCCGAGGACGGTGCCGGCCTCCAGGGCGCGGTCACCGGCCTGCACGTCGCTGCCCTTCGCGCGGACGTGCGCGCGGGCCTCGGCCGGGCGGTAGACGTGCACCTGCCCGGTGGCGCCCTCGGGGGCGAGGGTGCGGGCGCGCATCCCGCTGACCGGGCCCTCGCCGAGCCCGCCGTCGGTCCACTCGACGGGCACGACCGTCTCGGCGCCGGGCGGCAAAGGGGCGCCGGTCATGATGCGGGCGGCCTGGCCGGGGCCCACGTGGAGCAGTTCGGCCTGGCCGGCCGCGACGTCCCCGACGACCTCCAGGGCCGCCGGGAACTCCTCGCTCGCGCCCGCCACGTCCGCGACCCGCACCGCGTAGCCGTCCATGCTGCTGTTGTCGAACGGCGGCAGGGACACCGGCACCGTGATGTCCTCGACCAGGACGCAGCCCTGGGCGTCGAGCAGGTGCAGCTCGATGGGTTCCAGGGGGCGGACGGTGGCGAGGATGTCCTCCAGGTGCTCGTCCACCGACCAGAGGTGGTCGGGGCCGGAGTGGTCCTGGCCGGTGACGTGGGGCGCGGCGCTGCTCAAGGTGTTACATCTCCTCGGCTACGTAACTGCGAAGCCAGGTCCGGAAGTCCGGGCCCAGGTCTTCACGTTCGCACGCGAGACGGACGATGGCACGCAGGTAGTCGCCGCGGTCGCCGGTGTCATAGCGGCGGCCCTTGAAGACGACGCCGTGCACCGGACCGCCGATCTTCTCCGCGGCGGTAGCCGCTGATGTGTGCGTGGCGGCGAGCTGCTGCAGGGCGTCGGTGAGCTGGATCTCCCCGCCGCGGCCGGGCTCGGTCCGGCGCAGTATGTCGAAGATGTGCGGGTCGAGGACGTAGCGGCCGATGATCGCGTAGTTGGACGGGGCGTCGGCCGGGTCGGGCTTCTCGACCAGGCCGCTGACCTGGACGACGTCGCTGTCCTCGGTGGTCTCGACGGCGGCGCAGCCGTAGAGGTGGATCTGCTCCGGGGCGACCTCCATGAGCGCGACGACGCTGCCGCCGCGCTGCTCCTGGACCTCGACCATGCGCTGCAGCAGGGGGTCGCGGGGGTCGATCAGGTCGTCGCCGAGGAGGACGGCGAAGGGCTCGTCACCCACGTGCGGGCGGCGCACAGGACGGCGTGGCCGAGGCCCCTGGGGTCGCCCTGGCGGACGTAGTGGATCATCGCGAGGTCGCTGGACTCCTGCACCTTGGCGAGGCGCTTCTCGTCGCCCTTCTTCTCGAGGGCGGACTCCAGCTCGTAGTTGCGGTCGAAGTGGTCCTCGAGGGGGCGCTTGTTGCGGCCCGTCACCATGAGGACGTCGTCGAGACCCGCGGCGACGGCCTCCTCGACCACGTACTGGATCGCCGGCTTGTCGACGACCGGCAGCATCTCCTTGGGAGTGGCTTTGGTGGCCGGCAGGAACCGGGTGCCGAGGCCTGCTGCGGGAATGACAGCCTTGCTGATCCGAGGGTGCGACTGAGTCATGCCCGCCACCATATCCGGTGCCTTTGGACGGAATCTGCGGCTCCGGTTCATAGGCGCTCATATGAGCGTATTAGAACGGTACGGGAGCAAGCTTTGACTCACATCGGACGTCCAGACGAATCTGACAAGCGGAGTTTGCGACGGGAGTTCCTCTCGGTGAGGAACAGGTTGACAGCGGATGACCTGCGGGAAACCTCGGCCGCGCTGGCCGGGCGGGCGCTTGAGCTGCCCGAGTTGGCGAGGGCCGGCACGGTGGCGGCGTACGTCTCCGTGGGGAGTGAACCCGGGACCCTCGCGCTGCTGGACGCGCTGCGCGCCCGGGGCGTACGCGTCCTCCTTCCGGTCCTGCTGCCCGACAACGACCTGGACTGGGGCGTCTACGCGGGTGAGGGCTCGCTCGCGCGTGTCCAACACGGCGGCAGGATGGCCCTCTTCGAGCCCACGGGCGAGCGCCTCGGCCCGGACGCCGTGACCGCCGCGGACGCCGTGCTGCTGCCGGGACTGGCCGTCGACGCGCGCGGGATGCGGCTGGGCCGGGGCGGGGCAGTTACGACCGGGTGCTGTCGCGGCTGGAACGGGCGGGCGCGCACCCCGCGCTGGTGGTGCTGCTGTACGACTCGGAGGTCGTCGAGCACGTCCCGGAGGAACCGCACGACCGGCCGGTGCGGGCGGTGGTCACGCCGTCGGGGGTGCGGCGGTTCCGGTGATGACCAACGGCCCCTCCACGCGCGCGTGGAGGGGCCGTTGGTCATCACCGGTGTCAGCGGCTCACGGCCTGAGCACCAGCTTGTCGCTCGTGCTGTCCTCGACCGCCTTGTCCGAGAAGGACCACGGCAGCAGCTCGCCGTCGGCCCACTTGTCCGTCTGGTCGACGTAGTGGTCGCTGTAGGCGTGTCCGGAGGCGCCGGTGAGGTTGATCCACTTCGACTTGTCGAGGTCGCCGAGGTTCACGACCATCCGCATGGACGGCACCCACACGACCCCGTAGCCGCCGGCGGCGTTCCAGCCGGTCGCGTTGACCGACGCCTCGCCTCCGCTCAGCTCCCACGGGCCGCGGTTGAGGGCGTACTGGACGAAACCGGGGCCCTCGGTGCCGAGGGTCTGGTTCTTCAGGAACAGGCGGTGCAGCCGGCCCCAGCTCCAGGTGTCGATGTCCTTGCCGAGGTTGGCGGTCAGCTCCCAGCGGGCGTCGATCATGGCGCGCCTGAACAGCTGGTCGCGGTTGACGGCAGCGGGGCGGGTGCCCACCTCGGGCGTCTTCCACCAGTCGCTGTCCGGCTGCTCCATCAGCTTGCGGACCACCTCGAACCAGCGGTCGCCGCCGTCCGGCTGCGCCTGGTCGGGGTCGCGCTCGCCGCACTCGCGGACCTTCTCGGCCTCGTCGGCGGGCCGGTGGTGTTGACCGGCTCGACCATGAGGCACTGGCCCTTGGGCCGCAGCTCCTTGGGCAGCTTGTTGCCGAAGGCGAGCTTGAGGATGTTGCGCCAGACCGCGTTGAAGTAGGCGGCCGCGGCGGAGTCGGCGTCCTGGGTGTAGTCCCAGCCCTCGAGGAGCTTCTGCGCCTCGCGGACGTCCTTGTTCTCGGGGTCGATCTTGAGCAGCGTGGGCACCAGCAGCCGGGCGATCTCACTGCTGTTGTCCAGCTGCATCTGGCGCATGTCGTCCGTCGAGATCTTGCCGCCGTCCTTGATCTTCGACTGGATCAGGTCGGTGATCCGCTGGCTGCGCGTGCCGTAGCCCCAGTCCGTGGTGAGCGTGTAGGGGTACTTGTCCGGGTCGATCACGGCCTGGTTGGCAGTGACGATGTAGCCGCGCTCCGGATTGAGCTCGTAGGGCAGCGCGTCCTGGTCGATGTAGCCGGTCCAGCGGTACTTGGGGTCCCAGCCGGGCGCCGGGACGGAGCCGTCGTCGTCCTCCGAGCGGGTGGGGATCTTCCCCGGCAGCGTGTAGCCGATGTTGTCCTCGGTGTCGGCGTAGATCAGGTTCTGCGAGGGCACCTCGAACAGCGCGGCGGCCTTGCGGAAGTCGGTCCAGTTCTTCGCCCTGTCCATGGCGAAGACGGCGTCCATGGTGGTGCCCGGGTCCAGCGCGGTCCAGCGCAGCGCGACGCCGTAGCCGTCGCCCCGGTCGGGTGCGGCGGTGTCGACGGTGGCCTTCTTGCCGACCTTCACGAGTTCCTCGGCGCGGTCGGACAGCAGGGGCCCGTTGTTGGTCTCGCGGACGACGATCTTCTTGGGCGAGCCGCCGGCGACCTTGATGGTCTCCTCGCGTGTCTGGAAGGCCTTGACCTTGCCGTCGTACAGGTAGCCGTTGCCGGTGATCTTCTCCAGGTAGAGGTCCGTGACGTCGACGCCGGAGTTGGTCATGCCCCAGGCGATGTCCTGGTTGTGACCGATTATCACGCCCGGCATCCCGGCGAAGGTGTAGCCGCTGACGTCGTACTGGCACGCGCTGGAGACGCTGCGGCAGTGCAGGCCCATCTGGTACCAGACGGACGGCAGCGAGGGCGACAGGTGCGGGTCGTTGGCCAGCAGGGGCTTGCCGGTGATGGTGTGCTGCCCGGAGACGACCCAGGAGTTGGAGCCGATGCCGTCGCCGTTCACGCCGACGGCGGGCGGGAGGTCGTCCAGGACCTTGGTGAGGCCGGTGAGCTGACTCTGGAGACCGGCGGTGCCGGAGCCCGAGGTGCCCGCGGAGCCCGAGGTGCCGGCGGAGGCGCCGGACGTTCCGCTCGTGCCGTTCGCTCCGCTCGTGGCGCCGCCCTGCTCGAACGTCCCGGTCAGCTCGCTGTACTGGCCCTCCTGGACGATCGCCTTGTTCCGGCTGTACGGGTACTCCGGGTACAGGTCGGCGATCTGCTTCGGGCCGAGGCGGCTGGTCAGCAGGGCCCGGTCGATCTCGTCCTGCATGTTGCCGCGCAGGTCCCAGGCCATCGCCTTCAGCCAGGAGATGGAGTCGACCGGGGTCCACTTCTGCGGCTTGTAGTCGTTGGTGAACCCGAGCGCCGCGTACTCCAGGGAGATGTCCTTGCCGTCCTTGCCCTGGAGGTAGGCGTTGACCCCCTCGGCGTACGCCTGGAGGTACTTCTTCGTGGCGTCCGACAGCTTGGTGTCGTACTCCTCCTTGGCGACCCGGTCCCAGCCGAGCGTGCGCAGGAACTCGTCGTTGTCGACCTGGCTCTTGCCGAACATCTCGGACAGGCGCCCGGCGGCCATGTGGCGGCGGACGTCCATCTCGTAGAACCGGTCCTGCGCCTGGACGTAGCCCTGCGCCATGAACAGGTCCGCGTCGGAGGAGGCATAGATCTGCGGGATGCCGTAGTTGTCGCGTTTGACCTCGACGGGTCCCGAGAGGCCCTTGAGCTGGAGGGTGCCCTTGGTCTGCGGGAAGGAGGCCCGGACGGTACTGATGGACCAGTACGCCCCGAAGGCGACGCCCCGATGAGGGCCAGCACCAGGACGAGCACGATCAGACGGGCTTTGCGCCCCTTCTTCCTGCCGGACTTGCCGGGCTGTTGACCCGTGGAGGCGGTGGTGTTGGGGGGCATCGCTGTCCTTGCTGTCCTAACGCGAGCGGCAGGTTCGGCTGTGCTTTTAACTGAGCGCTGGAGCAACGATAGGCGCAGGGCCTTGCGCCCCTTGACGCGGAGTCGGGAACAAGCACGGACGAACGTTCGATCCTGCCCTCCGGAGTGTCAAGAAATCGTCAAGAGTTAGGTAAGGTAACGAAGTAGTTGGCGCGGTGCGCCACAGCTTCATGTGCGATGTACGTGAGCCCACGCGCGCGTGTGCGTGCGGGCCAGGGAAGGATTCGGCCGCTGACTGTTCACCACCTCAACCAGCTCCTGCTCGTCTGCTCGCTCGTCCTGCTCGTCGCCGTCGCAGCGGTACGGATCTCCTCGCGCAGCGGGCTCCCCAGCCTGCTCGTCTACCTGGGGATAGGCGTCGCCATGGGCCAGGACGGCGTGGGCGACATCCACTTCGACAACGCCGAGCTGACCCAGGTCATCGGATACGCGGCCCTGGTCGTGATCCTGGCCGAGGGTGGCCTGGGCACGAAGTGGAAGGAGATCGAGCCGGTCATGCCGGCCGCCACGGCACTGGCGCTGAGTGGCGTCGCCGTGAGCGTCGGGGTGACGGCCTCGGCCGCGCACTATCTGATCGGGCTGGAGTGGCGGCAGGCGCTGATCATCGGGGCGGTCGTCTCCTCGACCGACGCGGCGGCCGTGTTCTCCGTGCTGCGGAAGATCCCGCTCCCCTCACGTGTGAAGGGCACGCTGGAGGCGGAGTCCGGGTTCAACGACGCCCCGGTGGTCATCCTCGTGGTGTCCCTGTCCGCGGCCGGTCCGGTCGACCACTGGTACGTGCTGCTGGGCGTGATCCTGCTGGAGCTGGCCATCGGCTGCGCCATCGGGCTCGCGGTGGGCTGGCTGGGCTCCTGGGGGCTGCGGCACGTGGCGCTGCCCGCGTCCGGCCTCTACCCGATCGCCGTGATGGCCATCGCCGTGGTGGCGTACGCGGCGGGCGCGCTGGCCCACGGCAGCGGCTTCCTCGCCGTGTACCTCGCCGCGATGGTGATGGGCAACGCGCGACTGCCCCACTGGCCGGCCACGCGCGGCTTCGCCGACGGGCTCGGCTGGATGGCCCAGATCGGCATGTTCGTCCTGCTCGGCCTGCTGGTCACCCCGCACGAGCTGGGCGACGACATCGTGCCCGCGCTCGTCATCGGGCTGGTGCTGACCATGGTGGCGCGTCCGCTGAGCGTGGTGCTGTGCCTGACGCCCTTCCGGGTGCCGTGGGCGGAGCAGGCCCTGATGTCCTGGGCGGGGCTGCGGGGGGCCGTGCCCATCATCCTGGCGACCATCCCCATGGTGGAGGGCGTCGACGCCAGCCACCGGATCTTCAACATCGTCTTCGTGCTGGTCGTCGTCTACACCCTGGTGCAGGGACCGACGCTGCCGTGGCTGGGCCGCAAGCTGCGCCTGGGCGACCCTTCGGAGGCCGCCGACCTCGGCATCGAGTCGGCCCCGCTGGAGCGGCTGCGCGGGCATCTGCTGTCCGTGGCGATCCCCGAGGGTTCGAAGATGCACGGCGTGGAGGTGGCCGAGCTGCGACTGCCGCCCGGTGCCGCCGTGACGCTCGTCGTACGCGAGGAGGAATCGTTTGTCCCCCTGCCCACGACAGCGCTGCAGCGCGGGGACGAGCTGCTCGTCGTCGCCACGGATCCCGTCCGGGACGCGACCGAGAGCCGGCTGCGCGCGGTGGGCCACGGCGGCAAGCTGGCCGGGTGGCTCGGGACGGACGGGGCGAGTCGTTGAGGGCCGTTTCGTGCCATTTGGTATTCGTAAGGCGGGCGGCCTGTGGTGCTCACTTTCACAGGCACGCAGGTCCTTGATCCCTGTAGGATGAAGGCGTACCCAGATCGAACCAACTCTGTCTGACGCAGAGCTGGCGCGACCGTATGGCGGTCGGGTCGCCCCTCCTCACCGGGCCCCGGCATCTACCGCAGTTCCGCGCAAGAGGACAGCTCTCGGCGCCGCCCGCCACGGGGCCGCGCTACCAGGCGGCAGAAAGGCACGGGCCGTGGAGTCCACGGTCACCTCGAAGAAGTCGCGGAACCCGAAGCCCCCGGAGAACCCGGAGAACCCGGAGAACCCGACGGCTTCCACCCGCCCGGGATACGGCCGGCTGCTGCGCACCCGCGGCGCCTGGACGTTCCTGCTCCCCGGCTTCGCGGCGCGCCAGCCGTTCGCGATGCTGACGATCTCCATCGTGCTGCTGGTGCAGCACACCACCGGCTCCTACGGGGCGGCGGGCGCCGCCGCGGCCGTCACCGGTGTCTCCATGGCCCTGTTCGCGCCCTGCAGCGGCCGTCTCGCCGACCGCTACGGACAGCGTGCCGTGCTGATCCCCGGAGTGCTGCTGCACGCGCTGTCCGGGCTGACGCTGACGGCGCTGGCACTGGCGGACGCCCCGTTGTGGGCGCTGTTCGCGGCGGCCGTCCCGACCGGCGCCTCGGTCCCGCAGGTCGGGCCCATGGTGCGGGCCCGCTGGGGCGTGAAGCTCAAGGACTCGCCGCTGATGACCACCGCGGCGGCCTTCGAGTCGGTCACGGACGAACTGACCTTCGTCGTCGGCCCGCTGCTCGCCACCGCCCTGTGCACGGCGGTCGACCCGGCCGCCGGCCTGGTGACCGAGGCGTCCCTGACCCTGATCGGCGGTCTGCTGTTCGCCGCGCAGAAGAGCACCCAGCCCTCGGTGTCGGGCGGCGGGCACGCGCGCGTGGAGCACGCGTCGGCGTTGCGCGTCCCCGGGGTGCGCGTACTGATCGTGACCTTCCTGGGCATCGGCTCCGTCTTCGGCGGTATGCAGGTCTCGCTGGCCGCGTTCACCGAGTCGATCGGCGAACCGGGTCTCAACGGCGTCCTGTACGGCGTCTTCGCCGCGGGCAACATGCTCTCCGGCGTCGTCTGCGGCGCCATCGCCTGGAAGGCGGCCCCGCAGCGGCGCCTGGTCCTCGGCTACACGGCCCTGGCGCTCACCGCGTCGGGCCTGTGGGCCGCCCACTCGGTCCCGGTCCTCGCCGGCCTCGGCCTGCTGGTCGGCATGTGCATCGCGCCCGCCCTGATCACCGGCTACACCCTGGTCGAGGGTCTGGTCCCGGCCGGTGCCCGGACCGAGGCCTTCACCTGGCTGACCGGCGCGGTGGCGCTCGGCCAGGCGGCCGCGGTCACGGTCGCCGGGCAGCTGGAGGACCGCTACCGGGACGGCGCCGGTTTCCTGGTGCCGATGGGCGGCACCGTGCTCGCCCTGGCGACCCTCCTGGCCCTGCGTTCCCGGCTGACGTCCCGCGCGCACGGCCGCACCGTCGCACGTGGCGTGGGTCACCGCGTGCCGGTGGCAGTGGACTGAGCGGCCGGAGTACGTCACTATGGAGCGTCGTTAGCACTCATCGAGTGAGAGTGCCAGGAGGAAGACAGTGCCGACCTACCAGTACCAGTGCACCGAGTGCGGCGAGGGCCTCGAGGCGGTGCAGAAGTTCACCGACGACGCCCTCACCGAGTGCCCCAGCTGCAAGGGCCGCCTGAAGAAGGTGTTCTCGGCGGTCGGCATTGTCTTCAAGGGCTCCGGCTTCTACCGGAACGACAGCCGCGGCTCCTCGTCGAGCAGCTCCCCGGCGTCGTCGAAGTCGTCGAGCTCGTCGTCCTCCGACTCCGGCTCGTCGAGCTCCGGTTCCTCGAGCGCCGGTTCTTCGAGCTCGTCGTCGAGCACCGGCAGCTCCACCAGCAGCACCACCGCCGCGTAAGGCCTGACTCTTACGGGACCCTGTCGCCTTCCGGCGACGGGGTCCTCGGCGTTTCCGCCTGCGGTTAGGGTGCGGACATGGAGAACAAGGCGAACGTGGCGGACGCGGCGGGCTCGACGGACCCGGCGGGCTCGACGGACTCGGCGGACCAGGGCAGTGCCGGGATCGGCGTCATAGGCGGCTCCGGCTTCTACTCCTTCCTCGACGACGTGACCGAGATCCAGGTCGACACCCCGTACGGGCCGCCCAGCGACTCGCTCTTCCTCGGTGAGGTCGCCGGCCGGCGGGTCGCCTTCCTTCCCGGCACGGGCGGGGCCACCACCTGCCGCCGCACCGGATCAACTACCGGGCCAACCTGTGGGCGCTGCGGTCGGTCGGCGTACGCCAGGTGCTCGCCCCGTGCGCGGTGGGCGGTCTGCGTCCCGAGTACGGCCCGGGCACCCTGCTGGTGCCGGACCAGCTGGTCGACCGCACCAAGTCCCGGGCGAACACCTACTTCGACGGGCTGCCGCTGCCCGACGGCACTGTGCCGAACGTGGTGCACGTGTCCCTGGCCGACCCCTACTGCCCCGCGGGGCGCGCGGTCGCGCTGAAGGCGGCGCGCGGCCGGGACTGGGAGCCGGTGGACGGCGGCACGCTGGTCGTCGTCGAGGGGCCGCGCTTCTCGACCCGTGCGGAATCGTTGTGGCACCAGGCGCAGGGCTGGTCGGTGGTGGGCATGACCGGCCATCCCGAGGCGGCGCTCGCCCGTGAGCTGGAGCTCTGCTACACGTCCCTGACCCTGGTCACCGACCTCGACGCCGGTGCCGAGGCCGGGGAGGGCGTCTCGCACGACGAGGTGCTGCGGGTGTTCGCGGCGAACGTGGACCGGATGCGGGGGTGCTGTTCGACGCGGTGGCGGGGCTGCCGGCGGAGGGGGAACGGGACTGTCTGTGTGCGGGGGCGCTGGGTGGGATGGATCCGGGGTTCGCGTTGCCGTAGCTGACGGTCCGGTGGTGGAACTCGCCGTTCGGGTGAGGGAGTTGTCCACAGGTCGGAGGTAGGTCCACAGGGCTGAGCGGGCGGCGGCGGGAAGCCTCATCGTGGGGAGCGCAAGCCGGTCCCTCGTCGCAGGTGGTGGTCTCCGTGTCCCTCGCTCGCTCCTCGCTCGTGCCCTCCTCGCCTTCCTGGTCCGTCGCCCCGTGCCCGCCCGGCCCCGAGGTGCCGGCGACCCGTGAGGTGCCGCGGTTCGATCCGGTACGGGTTCGCGGCCGGTCCCGGGCCGCCCGGCTCGTGCGGAACCGGCGGCGGGCCGTGGCGGTCGGGCTCGCGGTGACCGCGACCGCGCTGGTGGCGGCCGGACCGCGCGACGCCGACGGGGCTCGTGGCCGTCCCCGGGCGCGGCCTCCCGCGCACGCGGCCTCGGTGTCCGGGGAGCATCCCGCGCGGACGCGGGGTGCGCCGGGCGCAGTGACGGCCCCGGTCCGGATCGCCGATGCGGCCACCGTGCGGCTGCTGCGGCCCGGCGACCGGGTCGACGTCATCGCCGCCGAGGAGACGGCGGCGGGCGGTGACGCGCGGGTGGTCGCGCGCGGGGCCCGGGTGACGAAGGTGCCGGAACCTCTGGAGGGCGCGACCGACGGCGGGGCGCTGGTCGTGCTCTCGGTGCCGCGTGCCACCGCCGCCCGCCTCGCCGGGGCGAGCGCCACGGCTCGGTTGGCGGTGACCCTGTGGTGATTGCGTGCACGATCTCGTCAAGGCCCTCGTGCGAGGGACCTGGTTCCCCAGTTCGGCCCAACGGTGACGTAGGTTGCGGAGCGTTTTGTTCCACAAGCCGCGTGTGCGAGGAGAGGCCCCGAGGTGAGCGAGAAGAAGGAACCGAGCGTCTGGCAGGGCTTCAAGGCCTTCCTGATGCGCGGGAACGTCGTCGACCTGGCGGTGGCGGTGGTGATCGGCGCCGCGTTCACCAACATCGTCAACGCCGTGGTGAAGGGATCATCAACCCCGTCGTCGGTGCCATCGGGACGAAGAACCTCGACCACTACAGCTCGTGCCTGAGCTCGACCTGCGAGGGCGAGCAGGGCATCCGGATCCTGTGGGGTTCGGTCCTCGGCGCGGCCCTGAGCTTCGTGATCACCGCGACGGTCGTCTACTTCCTGATGGTCCTGCCCATGGCGAAGTACCTGGCCCGGCAGGAGGAGCGCCGCAAGGCGAAGGAAGGCACACAGGAGGTCATCGAGGTGACCGAGCTGGAGGTGCTCAAGGAGATCCGCGACGCGCTGGTCGCACAGCGCGGCTCCGGGCACGACCGGCGGTAGCGCGGCTCCTTCAGAGGTGGTGGGGCGGCTTCTCGTCGAGGAAGCGCTTGAGGTCGTCCGCGCTGCCGCCGGTGCCGGTGCGCTCGCCCCAGCCGCGGTCGGTGTCGTCGGAGGACTGCTGGTCGAGCGGGTCGTCGAAGATCAGTGCCGGCTTCGGCGCGCGCGGCTCGGGTCGGGGGCGGTGCTCATGCGTCCAGGGTACGGTCGCGGAGAAAATCCCGGCGCCTTCTGTTGTGCTGGGAATCATGACGTCCAGCCCTGCTCCCCCGCCCGCCCCCTCAGGCGCGCCAGGCGGCCGGGGCCCGCTGCGCCGGCTCCGTGCCCGCGGGCGCGACGAGGCACACCGAGCGGCCTCCCCACTGGAGCTCTTCTTCGACCTGTGCTTCGTGGTGGCCGTCGCCCAGGCCGGCATGCAGCTGGTGCACTCCGTCGCCGAGGGGCACGCCGGCGAGGGGATCCTCGACTACGCGATGGTGTTCTTCGCCCTGTGGTGGGCGTGGATGAACTTCACCTGGTTCGCCTCGGCGTACGACAACGACGACGTGCTGTACCGGGTCGTCACGCTGGTGCAGATCGCGGGTGTGCTGGTCCTCGCGGCGGGGGTCTCGCGGGCGTTCGAGGAGCACGAGTTCCTCGTGGTCTGGCTGGGCTATCTGATCATGCGGCTGGCCCTGGCCGCGCAGTGGCTGCGGGCGGCCCGTGCCACCGAGGGCCCGGAGCGGACGACGGCCCTGCGCTACGCCGGTGGCGTACTGGCGTGCCAGGTCGGCTGGCTGGGGCTGCTGTTCCTGCCCGAGGGCGCCCGGCCGTGGTGGTTCCTGGCGATGGCGCTGCTGGAGATGTGCGTGCCGCCGCTCGCGGAGAAGGGCCATCAGACGTCCTGGCATCCCCGCCATATCGCGGAGCGGTACGGGCTGTTCACCATCATCGTGCTCGGCGAGACGATCGCCGCGGCCACGGTCGCGGTGAAGTCCGGCACCGACGAGAACGACGCCCTGGGCGAGCTCCTCCCCGTCGCGGCCGGGGGCTGCTGGTCATCTTCGCCGCGTGGTGGATCTACTTCGCGGTGCCCATCCACGGCCATCTGCGCTCCAACCGGCAGGCGTTCCTGTGGGGCTACGGCCACTACCTGGTCTTCGCCTCGGCGGCCGCGATCGGGGCCGGCCTGGAGGTGGCGGTGGAGCAGACGGTCGGCGAGGCCCACATCTCCACGCTGGCCGCGTCGGCCGCCGTGACGCTGCCGACGGCCCTGTACCTGCTGACCTTGTGGGCCCTGCACTCGCGGCATTTCAAGGCGGGCATCGCCCAGCAGCTGGTGCTGCCGACGACGGCACTGCTGGTGATCTGCTGCACCTTCCTGGACGACTGGGCGGTGCTCGCGGCGGGCGTGGTCTGCGCGCTGTCGGTGGCGGCGGCAGAGACCCTGGCCACGCGCCCGGCACGAGGCCACGCCCTGCCGGACCGGGCGGGGTGACGCTGCCGGGGTGGCTGATGCCGTCCGTCGGGCCGCTGCTGGACAAGACTGTGTCTCATGACAGTTGACGCTCTGGTGGACGCTCTGACGGATGTCTCCGGCCTGCGGGTGGGGCACGCGACTCGCACCGGTGACGGTTGGCTCACCGGCACCACGGTGGTGCTCGCCCCGGAGGGCGGGGCCGTGGCCGCCGTGGACGTGCGGGGCGGTGGTCCCGGCACCAAGGAGACGGACGCGCTGGACCCGCGCAACGTGGTGCGAAAGGTCGAGGCGGTCGTACTGACCGGCGGCAGCGCGTACGGGCTGGACTCGGCGTCGGGGGTGATGGCCTGGCTGGAGGAACGGGGGCGGGGGATCCGGGTCGGGGTGGACCCGGCGCATGTCGTGCCGGTGGTGCCCGCCGCCTGCGTCTTCGATCTGGGCGGGGCGGCGACTTCCGGGCCCGGCCGGACGCGGCCACCGGTCGCACTGCGGTCGAGGCGGCCGCCGCGAGCGAGCCCGGCGCACCGGTGCCAGAAGGGTGTGTGGGCGCCGGTACGGGGCGGTGGTCGGGGTGGTGAAGGGCGGCGTCGGCAGCGCGAGCACCGTGCTCGGCTCGGGATCACGGTGGCCGCGCTGGTGGTGGCCAACGCGGCGGGGTCGGTGGTGGATCCGGAGACGGGGGTGCTGTACGGGGAGTTGTTCCAGGGGCGGGTGGAGTATCCGGATGCGGAGGTCCACGAGGCCGCGCGGCGGCGTCTCGCCGAGACCGCGGCGCGGAGTGCGCCTCCGCCGCTCAACACCACGCTCGCGGTGGTCGCGACGGACGCGGACCTGTCGAAGGCGCAGGCGCAGAAGCTGGCCGGTACGGCGCACGACGGCATCGCCCGGGCGGTGCGGCCGGTGCACCTCCTCAACGACGGGGACACGGTGTTCGCCCTGGCGACGGGAGACCGCGCCCTGGACACCGCGAACCCGCTCGCCCTCAACGAGATCCTCGCGGCGGGCGCGGACGTCGTGACCCGGGCGATCGTCCGGGCCGTACGCGCCGCGGAGCCGGTCGACGGTCCGGGCGGGGCGTGGCCGTCGTACGGGGAGTTGTACGCGGGCCGCTGAACCGGCGGACGGATACAGCCAGTTCACAGCCATGCCGGACATTGTCCCGCCCTTGTAACGGTGATGTCGTTCCTGGCGGTCGGATGGAACCCGACCGGCCGCCCGGCCCCTCTTCCCTCACGTACTGGAGCGGATCACGCACATCACACCAACTGGGAGCAGCCCGTGACAACGCCGGACATTGCAGCGCGGCGCACACTGGGGGCCTGTGCCGCCCTGATGGTCGGCGCCCTGACGCTCACCGCCTGCGGTGGCAGTGCCAACGCCAAGGACGACGAGAAGGGCGGCAACGACTCCGCCAAGACGTCCGTCGCGAAGATCGCCATCTCGGCGAAGGACGGCTCGACCGGCGCCTCCATCAACACGACCGGCGTGAAGGTCAGCGACGGGAAGCTGACCGACGTGAAGATGACGGTGGCGGGCGGCGGTGAGGCCGTACCGGGCTCGGTCTCGGCCGACGGCAAGACCTGGAAGCCGAAGGAGCAGCTGGAGCGCGGGACGAAGTACCAGATATCGGCGACCGCGAAGGACGCCGAGGGCCGTACGGCCGCCGCCAACTCCATCTTCACCACGGTGACGTCGGCGAACAGCTTCATCGGGACGTACACGCCGGACAACGGCACCACGGTCGGTGTGGGCATGCCCGTGTCGTTCACCTTCGACAAGGCGATCACCAACCGGAAGGCCGTGCAGTCGCACATCACGGTCACCTCCAGCAGCGGGCAGAAGGTGGTCGGGCACTGGTTCAACGGGCAGCGGCTCGACTTCCGGCCCGAGGAGTACTGGAAGGCCGGCTCCAAGGTCACGATGAAGATCGACCTGGACGGGGTCGAGGGCACGAACGGCGTCTTCGGCGTGCAGAAGAAGACGGTCACCTTCACCGTCGGGCGCTCGCAGGTCTCCACGGTCGACGCCGACACGCAGACGATGACGGTCGTACGGGACGGCAAGACCCTCAAGACGATCCCGATCTCCGCGGGCAGCCCGGAGCACACCACGTACAACGGGCAGATGGTGATCTCCGAGAAGTTCGTGCAGACGCGGATGAACAGCCGGACGGTCGGGCTGGGCGGCGAGTACGACATCCCGGACGTGCCGCACGCCATGCGTCTGACGACGTCGGGCACGTTCATCCACGGCAACTACTGGTACAACAAGGGCAATCCGCCCTTCGGCCGCCAGGGCACCAGCCACGGCTGCGTCGGCCTCGCGGACGTCCAGGGCGCCGGGGGCAGCACGCCCGCGAAGTGGTTCTACGACAACTCGCTCATCGGGGACGTGGTGATCGTCAAGAACTCCCCGACAAGACGGTGGCGCCGGACAACGGGCTCAACGGCTGGAACATGGCATGGAGCCAGTGGGTCGCGGGCAGCGCCTCCTGAGGGGCTGAACGACAGGTCCCGCAGGGACTTTTGACGGACAGAACGGGCCGTGCGGGAACTTTTCGCGCGGCCCGTGCGTTTTCCTGGACGTACGTTTTCTCGGTTCCCGGACATGATGTCCGACCGAGGGGCTACCGTATGCACCCACAAGGTGACATGCAGCAACGCCGGGAGAAACCTTGAGCGTTCCGTACGAGACGGCAGCGTACGAACCCCACGACTCGCCCGAGTCTCCGGAGGAGCACCTCGCGCGACTCCTCGGCCGCGCCCTGAACTCCTTCGAGTTGCCCGACGAGACGATAGGGCGGCTCGACTGCGCGCTGGCGCACGACGGATCGCTGCACTCCGCGCACCACAGCGCGGGCCTGCACCGGGAGACCTACCGGCACACCTGGCTGCTCGCCGACGGCTCGGCGCTCACGCTCTGGGAGCTCGTCCACAACACCGCACCGGGCAGCGAACCGCAGCACGAGGTGTATGTCGACGAGGAGGAGCTGCGCGCCGCCACCACGCGCCTGCCGCTGCCGCCGGACACCCCGGACTTCGAACTGCCGGTGACGGTGCAGCTGTCCCCGTTCCCCGCACCCCGGCACGCCTACGCCGGAGTCGACTCGGCGGACCACGCGCGCCGTTTACTGCGCCGCGCGGAGAACGCGGACCGGCCGGGCGCGGACACGGCGGCCCTGCTGGCCACGGCGTCCGGTCACCAGATCACCCAGGCTTTCGGCCGCCCGTGCCGCGCGGGCCGGGCGGGACTCGGCTTCTCGCTCTACGAGCACGCGTTCCTGCTGCGCGACGGCGAGGAGCTCTCCCTCTGGGAGGTGGAGCACACGGCGACGCCGGACGGGCGGCACATGTGCGAGGTGTACGTCAGCGAGGACGCGGCGCGCGAGGCGATGGAGCGGCGGGCGGCGCAGCGGTCCTAGAAGCCTCTGTCGCCCAGTTGCCGGACCAGCTCGGCGAAGGCTTCTCTCTCCTCGGGAGCCAGTTCCACGGACTCCGACCGGGGGCCCGTCTGCCGCTGCTGCGGGAGGGCGGGAGAGGGTGGCCTTCGGGCCACCGGGAGACGTGCTCGGGCATGCGCCCCAGTAGACACCACGGCCCGGGACTTCGGTCCCGGGCCGTGATTTTCGTGATCTATCTCGCAGGTGGCATGAACGGTTCACACGCCTCGAAAGGGGCGAACCTCAGGCCTGTTCATGCCGCGACGGGCTGCTTCTTCTCCGCCCGGGCCGCGGTGTCCTCGCCGGAGGCCGGCGTGGCGCCGGGGCCGGCTTGCGCATGCCCTTCAGGACGACCACCAGCGCGGTCGTGACGCACACACCCGCGGCGATGGCGACCAGGTAGAGCAGCGGGTTGCCGATCAGCGGGACCACGAAGATGCCGCCGTGCGGGGCGCGCAGGGTGGCGCCGAAGGCCATCGACAGGGCGCCGGTGATCGCGCCGCCCACCATGGAGGCCGGGATGACGCGCAGCGGGTCGGCAGCGGCGAACGGGATCGCGCCCTCGGAGATGAAGGAGGCGCCGAGCACCCAGGCGGCCTTGCCGTTCTCGCGCTCGGTCTGGTTGAAGAGCTTGCTGCGGACCGTGGTCGCGAGGGCCATCGCCAGCGGGGGCACCATGCCGGCCGCCATGACCGCCGCCATGATCTTCATCGCTGAGTCGCTGGGGTTGGACACCGCGATACCGGCGGTGGCGAAGGTGTAGGCGACCTTGTTGACGGGGCCGCCGAGGTCGAAGCACATCATCAGGCCGAGGAGGGCGCCGAGCAGGATGGCGTTGCTGCCGGACAGGCCGTTCAGCCAGTCGGTCATGCCCTTCTGCGCCTCGGCGATGGGCTTGCCGATGACGACGAACATCAGGAATCCGACGATCGCCGAGGAGATCAGCGGGATCACCACCACCGGCATGATGCCGCGCAGCGCCGCCGGGATGTTCACCTTCTGGATGGCCAGCACCACGCCACCGGCGATGAGACCGGCCGCGAGTCCGCCGAGGAAGCCGGCGTTGATGGTGAGGGCGATCGAGCCGCCGACGAAGCCGGGCACGAGACCGGGCCGGTCGGCCATGCCGTAGGCGATGTAGCCGGCGAGGACCGGGACGAGGAAGCCGAAGGCGACGCCGCCGATCTGGAAGAGCAGGGCCGCCCAGCTGTCGGCCTGCGTCCAGAGGAAGTGGTCCATCACCGACGGGGCCTTGTCGACCTTGTAGCCGCCGATGGCGAAGCCGAGGGCGATCAGCAGACCGCCCGCCGCGACGAACGGCACCATGTAACTCACGCCGGACATCAGCCACTTGCGCAGCTTGGTGCCGTAGCCCTCGCCGGATTCGCCGCCGCGTTCCACCGGGGTGGCCGGGGCGGACCCGGCGCTGACCTCGCCTCGGGCGGCCTTCTCCCGGACCTCGGCGATGAGTTCGGCCGGGCGGTTGATGCCCGCCTTCACGCCGACGTCGACGGTCGGCTTGCCGGCGAACCGCTCCTTCTCCCGTACGGGCACGTCGTGGGCGAAGATCACGGCGTCCGCCGCCGCGATGACCGCAGGGTCGACCCGGGTGAAGCCGGCCGAGCCCTGCGGCTCGACGGTGACCTCGACGCCCGCCTCACGGCCGGCGTTCTCCAGCGACTCGGCGGCCATGTAGGTGTGGGCGATGCCGGTGGGGCAGGAGGTGACGGCGACGATGCGGAACGGGCGCTCCTCGCCGTCAGCGGTCTCTTCGTCTCCGGGAGTTTCGGTGACCGTGGCGGCGGCGGAAGAGGCCGCTCCCGCCGACGCCACGGTGTCTTCGGAACCCGCTTCCGCGGGCGCCTCGGCCTGGTCGGGCTCGTCGCCGCGGATCAGCGCCGCCGCGGCCGTCGCGTCGCCCACCGCGCGCAGGGCGTCGGTGAACTCGGTGTTCATCAGCTGCCGGGCCAGCGACGACAGGATCGTCAGGTGGGCGTCGTCGGCACCGGCCGGCGCGGCGATCAGGAAGATCAGGTCGGCGGGGCCGTCGGCCGCGCCGAAGTCGATGCCGTTCGCGCTGCGGCCGAAGGCGAGCGTCGGCTCGGTGACGTGCTCGCTGCGGCAGTGCGGGATGCCGATGCCGCCGTCGAGGCCGGTCGGCATCTGGGCCTCGCGGGCGGCCACGTCGGCGAGGAAGCCGTCCAGGTCGGTCACCCGGCCCAGGGCCACCATGCGCTCGGCGAGGGCGCGCGCCGCCGCTTCCTTGGTGTCGGCGGACAGGTCGAGATCGACCAGGTCCGCGGTGATCATGTCGCTCATCGCGGGCTCCTTAGCACGCGTATCGCCCGGGCAGTGGGGTGGGCGGGGAGGGGGACGGGGATGCGGTGGGGGGTGACGGGGGTGGGGGCCGGGAGTAACGGGCAGGCTCGCCGCTCATCGGCCGGTTCGTGCGGCTTGGCGTAGGTCATGACACCGGCTCCTTCAGCGCTCGGTCCGCCGGGATGCCGGCCGTGACCGTCACGGCGGCCGGGTCCAGGTCGCCCGGCGTCGGCATGACGCTGCCGGGCAGCTGGACGGCCGCCGCGCCGTGGGCGACCGCGGAGGCGAGGGCGTCGGGGCCGCTGCCGCCGGCGATCAGGAAACCGGCGAGGGAGGAGTCACCGGCGCCCACGTTGCTGCGGACGGCGTCCACGCGGGCACTGCCGAACCAGGCCCCTTCGTCGGACACCAGCAGCTGTCCGTCGGCGCCGAGACTCGCGAGCACGGCCCGGGCGCCCATCTCGCGCAGTTCCTCGGCGGCCTTCACGGCGTCGCCGACGGTGGCCAGGGGTCGGCCCACGGCGCCCGCGAGTTCCTCGGCGTTCGGCTTGACCACGTCGGGCCGCTCGCGCAGGGCCGCGAGCAGCGCGGGCCCGGAGGTGTCCAGGGCGATCCGTGCCCCGGCGGCGTGGGTGCGGGCGACCAGGTCGGCGTACCAGGAGGGGGCGAGTCCGCGCGGGAGGCTGCCGCAGCAGGCGATCCAGGAGGCGTCGCGGGACTGCTGCCGTACGGTCTCCAGGAGCAGTTCGCGTTCGGCGTCGGAGAGTTCGGGGCCCGGCGCGTTGATCTTCGTCAGGACGCCGTCGGCCTCCGCGAGGGCGATGTTGGAGCGGGTGGCCCCGGCGACCGGGACCGGCGCGACCTCGATGCCCTGCTTGTCGAGCAGGTCGGCGACGAGCGCGCCCGGGGCGCCGCCCAGGGGCAGGACCGCCACGGTGCGCTGCCCGGCCGCGGCGACCGCGCGCGAGACGTTCACGCCCTTGCCGCCCGGGTCCATCCGCTCGCCGGTGGCGCGGATGACCTCGCCGCGGTCGAGGGACGGCACCTCGTAGGTGCGGTCCAGGGACGGGTTGGGGGTGACGGTGAGGATCATGCGCGCACTACTTCCGTGCCGCCGCGCTCGATCGCGACGGTGTCTTCGGGGCTCAGCCCGCTGTCGGTGATCAGCAGGTCCACATCGCTCAGGTCGCCGAAGCGGGCGAAGTGCTCCTGGCCGTGCTTGGAGGAGTCGGCGAGCAGCACCACGCGGCGGGCGGCGGCCACGGCCGCGCGCTTCACGGCGGCCTCGGCGAGGTCGGGGGTGGTCAGGCCGTGTTCGGCGGAGAAGCCGTTGGCGGCCACGAACAGCACGTCGGCGCGGATCTCGCCGTACGCCCTGAGCGCCCAGGCGTCCACGGCGGCGCGCGTGCGGTGCCGGACGCGCCCCCCGACGAGGTGGAGCTGGATGCCGGGGTGGTCGGCGAGGCGGGCCGCGATGGGCAGGCTGTGCGTGACGACCGTGAGGGAGGCCTCCAGGGGGAGGGCGGCGGCCATCCTGGCCACCGTCGTCCCGGCGTCGAGGACCATCGTGCCCTCGCTGGGCAGTTCCGCGAGGGCCGCCTTGGCGATGCGGTCCTTCTCGTCGGCCGCCGTGGTCTCGCGCTCGGCGAGATCCGGCTCGAAGTCGAGACGCCCGACCGGGATGGCCCCGCCGTGCACCCGGCGGACCAGACCGGCGCGGTCGAGGGCCTTCAGGTCCCGGCGGATCGTCTCCGCCGTCACCTGGAACTCCTCGGCCAGCGACACGACATCCACTCGCCCGCCGTCACGGGCGAGCCGGAGGATCTCCTGCTGCCGCTCCGGTGCGTACATGTCTGTTCGCCTCCGCCTCATGCCCGAACGTGTGGTTTCAGCGGGAGGCTACGCCGAGATTTCCGCGAAGTAAACAGGTTCGGACTCAATCGGGCATGATCGGAAAGAGAAACGGGCCCGGCACCCTCTCAGGTGCCGGGCCCGTCCCCCGCTCTCACACCAGCGCCGGTTCCTGCTGTTCGGCCGGCGCCTGCTCCCCCTCGACGTGCTGCGCCGGCCGCTTGGGCAGGGCGAACATCAGCAGGAAGATGACGCCCATCACCGCGGCCACCCATCCCAGCGCGTTCTCGAAGGCGTCGGCGAAGGCCGGACCGATCTGGTCACGGCTCAGGTGATCACTGATCGTGCCGAAGAACACCACCGACACCAGGCCCAGTCCCAGCGCGTTGCCCATCTGCTGCACGGTGTTGATCAGCCCGGATGCCGAGCCGGAGTGCTCGCGCGGCACCTCGGAGAGGATCGCGTCGGTCAGCGGCGCGACGATCAGGCCCATGCCGACGCCCATCACCGCGAGGGGCAGCGCCATCTGCCAGGGCGCGATGCCGAGGCCGTAGTGCCCGGACTCCCAGATGTAGAGCAGCACCCCGCCCGCCATCACCAGCGCGCCCGCCTGGAGCACCTTGCGCCCGAAGCGCGGGACCAGCATCTGCACCGACATCCCGGCGGCCGCCGACACCGCGATCGAGAACGGCACCCCGGTCAGCCCGGCCTTCAGCGGGCTCCACCCCAGCCCCATCTGCATGTACAGCGTCCACACCAGGAAGAACACGCCCAGCGCGACCCCGAAGACGGTCTGTACGGCGATCCCGGCCGCGAAGCTCTTGACCCGGAACAGCGACAGCTCGACCAGCGGGGAGCCGTCCCGTACGGCCTTCCGCTTCTCGTACGCCACCAGCAGCGCGAGCACGACGAGCGACCCGGCCATCGAGGCGTACCCCCACAGCGGCCAGCCCAGCTCGCGCCCGCGAGTGAGCGGGTAGATCAGCATCAGCAGGCCGAGCGTCACGAGCGCGACACCGACCAGGTCCAGCTTCAGGGCCCGGGGCGCCTTGGACTCGGTGATGAAGCGGCTGCCGAGGACCAGGCCCGCGAGGCCCACGGGCAGGTTGATCAGGAAGATCGACCGCCAGCCCCAGCCGAACAGGTCCCACTCGGTCAGCAGCGCGCCGAGCAGCGGACCGGACACGGCACCCAGTCCCACGATCGCGCCGAACAGCCCGAACACCTTGCCGCGTTCGTGTGCCGGGAAGGTCGCGTGCACGATCGACAGCACCTGCGGCACCATCAGCGCCGCCATGCCGCCCTGCAGGATCCGCGAGGCGACCAGCATCTCTGGGTTCACCGCGAGGCCGCACAGCGCCGAGGCGACGGTGAAGCCGCCGATGCCGGCGAGGAAGACCCGCTTACGGCCGTGGATGTCACCGAGCCGCCCTCCGGTGATCAGCCCGGCGGCGAAGGCGAGGGCGTATCCGGCGGTGATCCACTGGATCTGGCTGAAGGACGCGCCCGCCTCCCGCTGGATCGACGGGATGGCGACGTTGACGATCGTGACGTCGACGAGGTCCATGAAGGCCGCGGTCATCACGATCGCGAGGGCGAACCAACGGCGGCGGTCGGTGCCGTCGCCGCCTGTGCTGAGAGGGGTCTCGGTGGAGGTCATGCATCGAAACTAGAGGCCCTATAGGTCAGATCGTGTCCTACTGGTGCGGCATCCTCGTCTGTATGACGACGGACACCCCGGCCCGGCTGCTGACGCTCCTCTCCCTCCTCCAGACGCCCCGCGAATGGCCCGGCGGCGAGCTCGCCGACCGGCTCGGGGTCTCCCGCCGCACGGTCCGGCGGGACATCGACCGGCTGCGTGAACTGGGCTATCCCGTGCAGGCGACCAAGGGCTCCGACGGCGGCTACCGGCTGGTCGCGGGCAAGGCCATGCCGCCGCTCGTGCTGGACGACGAGGAGGCTGTGGCCATCGCGGTCGGGCTGCGCGCCGGGGCGGGGCACGCGGTGGAGGGCCTGGACGAGGCGTCGGTGCGGGCCCTGGCCAAGCTGGAGCAGGTGCTGCCCGGCCGGCTGCGCCACCGCGTGACCACACTCCAGGCCGCGACCACGCCGCTGACCAGCGGGGACGGGCCGAGCATCGCGCCCGAGACGCTGACCGTCATGGCCTCGACGGTGGCCGGGCACGAGCGGCTGCGGTTCGCCTACCGGGCCGCGGACGGCAGCGAGTCGCGGCGGCTGACGGAGCCGTACCGGCTGGTGTCGACGGGCCGCCGCTGGTATCTGGTGGCGTGCGACATCGACCGGGACGACTGGCGTACGTTCCGCGTCGACCGCGTGAGCGAGCCGTTCGCCACGGGGGCGCGGTTCGCGCCGCGCGAGCTGCCGACGGGGAGCGCCGCGGAGTACCTCCGGCAGTCGATGCAACGGCACCAGCAGTCCTACGACTTCGAGGTCACGTTCGCCGCGCCGGCCGGCTTCGTCGCCGCCCGGCTGCCCAAGTGGCTCGGTACGCCCGAGCCATTGGACGACGGCAGCTGCCGGCTGCGGGGGTCCGTGGGGGACGCGGTGCAGTGGGTGGCGTTCCGGCTGGCGATGCTGGAGTGCGACTTCACGGTGCGCCGGCCGGAGGAACTCGTGACGGCCGTCCGGGAGTTGGGGGCGCGGCTGAGCAGGGCGGCCGAGGGCCGGGCGTGAGCCGCCGCCGCCCGGCCCTCACGGGAGGTCGCGGAACCGGCGGGAGCCGCCGCCTCACGGCCCTCAACGGAGGTCGCGGAACCGGTGGAGGCCGAGGACGGGCGGGAGCCGCCGCCGCACGGCCCTCACGGGAGGTCGCGGAGCCGGAGGGGGCCGAGGACGGGCGGGAGCCGCCGCCTCACGGCCCTCACGGGAGGTCGCGGAACCGGTGGAGGCCGAGGACGGGCGGGAGCCGCCGCCTCACGGGCCCCACGGGAAGTCCCGGAGCCGGAGGGGGCCGAGGACGGGCGGGAGCCGCCGCCTCACGGGCCCCACGGGAAGTCCCGGAGCCGGTGGAGGCCGAGGACGGGCGGGAGCCGCCGCCTCACGGGCCCCACGGGAAGTCCCGGAACCGGTGGAGGCCGAGGACGGGCGGGAGCCGCCGCCTCACGGGCCCCACGGGAAGTCCCGGAACCGGTGGAGGCCGAGAATGGGCGGGAGCCGCCGCCTCACGGCCCCCACGGGAAGTCCCGGAACCGGTGGAGGCCGAGAATGGGCGGGAGCCGCCGCCTCACGGCCCCCACGGGAAGTCCCGGAGCGCCGCGAGGTTCCGCAACGCCAGTTCCGCCGGGCTCCCCGGGCCCTCCACGGGTCCGTCCCCCTCGGCCCAGCCCTCCAGGGCCGAACGCACGGCGGCACTGGCGACGGCGGCGGCGAAGCGCGGTTCGAGGGCCTCGGCAACGCTGTCGGCACCGTCCGGCACCGCGGAACCCGCTGCCGGCCCGGCACGTGTCACCCGCTGTGCCAGCACCTCCCCCAGCATCCGCTCCGAGGCCTGGCACACCTCCGCCCACACCCTGCGCAGGGACGGGTTCGCCTCGGCGAGTCGCAGCAGCGTGCGGACCCACTCCCAGGAGGACGCGGAGACGCCGACGCCCGGCGTGAGGGTGTGGCGGACGCCCTGCTCCAGGGCCTGGAGCACGCTCGCGTCGGCGGGAGCCGCGCGCACCGCCTCCACCCAGCGCTGGGCGCCGGTCGCGTAGAGCGGGGCGACGGACTCCTCCTTGGTGGCGAAGTACCGGTAGAACGTGCGCGGGGCGATGCCGGCGGCCTGGGCGATGTCCTCCGCGCGGGTGGCGCGCAGTCCGTGCCGTACGAAGAGGCCGGCTGCCGCCCGGGCGATCTCCATCCGCGTCTCGGCCTTGCGTCGCTCGGTCAGCGAGGCCTGAGGCGGCGGGGTCGGGGTGGTGCTGCTCACGCCCGGCAGGCTATGCCCATGTGACACAATCTGCCATCTGGCGGGCCACCCCGTGGTTCAGGTACGGGGTGCCCCGCCCTCCAGCACCCTGCCGGCGGGGAAGCCGGCCGGTATGGAAGAGCCGGGCCCCGGCGCCCGGGGGAGGGGCGCCGAAGCCCGGCCTTGGGAGAGTCCCGGCGCCGGGGGAGTGCGACGGGACTTGGCTCTCGGGGGCCAGGGGTGTGGCCCCGGGCCCGAACTGATGGACCCGGAAGTCTTGTTCCCTGAGCCCTGCGGGTTGAAGCAGCGTTACATCGCCATGTTTGCGCGGTCTTTCGCCACCCGGCGTACGCGGTGTCACGCCGCCGCGTCGAAACCGGTGCTGCGCGCCAGCTTCTTCAGCTCCAGCAGTGCGTGCTTCTCGATCTGCCGAATGCGCTCGCGGGTCAGGCCGTGCTCCTTTCCGACCTCGGTCAGCGTGCGCTCCCGGCCGTCCTCGATGCCGTAGCGCATCTTGATGATGGAGGCCGTGCGCTGGTCGAGACGGCCGATCAGGTCGTCCAGCTCCTCGCTGCGCAGCAGTGTCAGCACCGACTGCTCGGGCGACACCGCCGAGGTGTCCTCCAGGAGGTCGCCGAACTGGGTCTCGCCCTCGTCGTCCACCGACATGTTCAGCGAGACCGGGTCGCGGGCCCAGTCGAGCACATCGGTGACGCGCTCCGGCGTCGAGCCGAGCTCGGCGGCGATCTCCGTGGGCTCCGGGTCCCGCCCGTGCTCACGGTTGAACTCGCGCTGCACCCGGCGGATCCGGCCGAGCTCCTCCACGAGGTGCACGGGCAGCCGGATCGTACGGGACTGGTCGGCTATCGAGCGGGTGATGGCCTGGCGGATCCACCACGTCGCGTACGTGGAGAACTTGAAGCCCTTGCGGTAGTCGAACTTCTCGACCGCGCGCACCAGACCGGCGTTGCCCTCCTGGATCAGGTCCAGCAGCGGCAGACCGCTGCGGGGGTAGCGGCGGGCGACGGCGACGACCAGGCGCAGGTTGGAGCGGATGAAGATGTCCTTGGCCCGCTCCGCGTCGGCGACCAGGGCCTCGAGCTCCTCGCGGGTGGCGTCCGCCTTGGTCTCCTCGTACCCGTCGAGGACCTGCTTCGCGAACACACCCGCCTCGATGACCTGGGACAGCTCCACTTCCCTGGCCGCGTCGAGCAGCGGTGTGCGCGCGATCTCGTCGAGGTACATGCCGACCAGGTCGCGGTCGGCGATCTCGCCGCCATGGGCGCGAACACTGCTTGCCGCGTGGGCCGTCTCGCCGTTGGCGGACTGGCGACGGGCGACGGCACGGGTTGCCATGCGTGCTCCCTTGCGTGGTGAGGTCAGCGGGTGGTCCTTCGGACGCTGGACTCCGTCTCCGGGACTCTCCGGACTCTCCTCGGGTGCCCTGCATCCGATGGAAACAACGACTGGAATCAGGACAGAATTCCCAACCCACCCCTCAATTTTTCTGATCATGCAGTACCCTGTCCGGCCACACGAGGAGGCTCGATGTCGTCGGAACGTACAGAGGTGCAGGTCAGGCCGGGAGTCGAGGGTGACCTCGAGGCCCTCACGGCCCTCTACAACCACTACGTACGTGAGACGGCGATCACATTCGATACCGCGATCTTCACTCCGGAGGAGCGCCGCCCTTGGCTGCTCTCCCACCCTGAAGACGGACCGTACCGCCTGATGGTTGCCACGGACCCGGACACACAGGAGATTCTGGGTTTCGCCACATCCAGCCCCTTCCGTGCGAAGCCCGCCTACGCGACCTCCGTGGAGACGACGGTGTACGTCGGCCCGCGGACCGGTCGCCGTGGCATCGGCACGCTCCTGTACAAGGCCCTCTTCGAAGCCCTGTCCGGCGAGGACCTGCACCGGGCGTACGCGGGCATCGCGCTGCCGAACGAGGCGTCCACCCGGCTGCACGAGCGCTTCGGTTTCCAGCACGTCGGTACCTACCGGGAGGTCGGCCGCAAGTTCGGCCGCTACTGGGACGTGGCCTGGTACGAGAAGCCCCTGCCGTAGGGCGGCGGGATCAGCCGAACTGCACCGAGCGTTTCGCCAGCCCCATCCAGAACCCGTCGATCACGGACTTCTGCGCGTCCAGCTCACCGGTCGCGTCGGCCGCGCCCATGGTCACGAACAGCGGGCGAAGTGCTCGGTGCGCGGGTGGGCGAGCTGCCCGCCGGTGACTTGCGGGTGAAGTCGAGCAGGGCGTCCACGTCACGCGCCTCCAGCGCCCGCCGGCCCCAGTCGTCGAACTCCGCCGACCAGGCGGGGATGCCGCCCTGCCGGAGCGCGGCCAGGTTGTGGGTGAAGAAGCCGGAGCCGACGACGAGCACGCCCTCGTCCCGCAGCGGGGCGAGCCTGCGGCCGATCTCCATGAGCCGGACCGGGTCGAGCGTCGGCATGGAGACCTGCAGGACCGGGATGTCGGCCGCCGGGTACATCTCGACCAGCGGGACGTACGCGCCGTGGTCGAGACCGCGGTCGGGGACGTCCTGGACGGGCACCCCGGGGGCGCGCAGCAGCTTCCGTACCGACTCGGCGAGCTCCGGTGCGCCGGGAGCGTCGTAGGTCACCCGGTAGTAGTGCTCCGGGAAGCCCCAGAAGTCGTAGACGAGCGGGACGGTCTCGGTGGCGCCGATGGCTAGCGGGGCCTCCTCCCAGTGGGCGGAGATCATCAGGATCGCCCTCGGGCGCGGCAGACCGGCCGACCAGGCGGCCAGTTCGCCGGGCCAGACCGGGTCGTCCGCCAGCGGCGGGGCGCCGTGACTCAGGTACAGAGCGGGCATGCGCTCCTGGGTGGCGGCGGACATGCTGCGGCTCCTTCCAAAACATGGTTCCCTGACAAAACTGTACGGGCCATTTGTTTAAAGTTCAAGGAGGGTCCGCGTAGAGTGGACAGCATGAAGGCACCCGCACCCGCACCGACCCAGGGACCCGCTGAGGAGGCTCGTGAACCGCGCTGGCTCACCGACGAGGAGCAGCGCGTATGGCGCTCGTTCATGGAGGGCGTCACCCTCCTCGACGACCACCTCGACCGCCAGCTCCAGCGCGACGCGGGCATGCCGCACGTCTACTACGGACTTCTGGTCAAGCTCGCCGAGGCACCGCGGCGCCGGCTGCGGATGACCGAGCTGGCGATGCTGGCGAAGATCACCCGCTCGCGTCTCTCGCACGCCGTCGCGCGCCTGGAGAAGAACGGCTGGGTGCGCCGCGAGGACTGCCCCGACGACAAGCGGGGCCAGTTCGCCGTGCTGACGGACCAGGGCTACGAGGTGCTGCGGCAGACCGCGCCTGGCCATGTGGACGCCGTGCGCCAGGCGGTGTTCGACCGGCTCACCCCGGAACAGCAGAAGTCCCTCGGCGAGATCATGCGGATCATCGCCGAGGGACTCCAGCCGACCGAAGCGGGGCGGACCTGCCCTGGCTCCGCTGAGCCGGGGCAGGTCCTGGAATCCGTGAGTACGGGGCGTCCCCTTCCTCGTACCCACGGGTGGCCCGAAGGGGGTGTTCCGGATGTTCCGGGTGTTCCGGGTGTTCCGGGTGTTCCGGGTGTTCCGGGTACGGTCCGGCCGTCAGTGGGCGACGACCGGGACCGGCACCTCGTCCGCCGCGTCCGCGTCCGAGCCGGAGCCGGTCACCGTGGTGCTGCCGGGCCGGCCGGCGTTGACGAAGGTCAGGGCGATACCCGCGGCCACCACGAGGATGCCGACGGCGAACCAGATGGCGCTCGTGTAGCCCTGCACCATGGCCTCCAGCTGGACCAGTTGCTGCTGGGACCGGCTGGTGGCGCCCGCGATGTGATCGGCGACGTACGCCGTGGTCGCGGAGGCGGCGATGGTGTTCAGCAGGGCCGTGCCGATCGCGCCGCCCACCTGCTGCGACGTGTTGACCATCGCGGAGGCGACACCGGAGTCCCGCGGCTCGACGCCCTGGGTGGCCAGCGACATGGCCGGCATGAACGCCGTACCCATACCGAGGCCGAGCAGCAGCATCGCGGGCAGCAGCAGGGCGGTGTACGAGGAGCCGATCTCCAGTTGGGTCAGCAGCAGCATGCCGAGCGCGGCGACCAGGAAGCCGGGGCCCATCAGCAGGCGCGGTGCGACCCGGGTCATCAGGCGGGTGCCGATCTGGGTGGAGCCCGTGATCATGCCCGCGATCATCGGCAGGAAGGCGAAACCGGTCTTGACCGGCGAGTACCCCTTCACGATCTGCAGGTAGTAGGTCAGGAAGAGGAACAGACCGAACATCGCGATGATCGCGAGGCCGAGGGAGAGGTAGACACCGCCGCGGTTGCGCTCGGTGACCACGCGCAGCGGCAGCAGCGGGGCCTTGACCCTGGACTCGACGACCACGAAGGACAGCAGCAGCACGGCCGAGGCGACGAACATGCCGACGGTCACGGAGTCGCTCCAGCCGTCGGACTCCGCGCGGGTGAAGCCGTAGACGAGCGCGACCAGGCCGAGGGTGGACAGGATGACGCCGGGGATGTCGAGCGGGGAGCGGTTGCGGCCGCCCTCCGGCTCACGGATGACGAAGTAGGCGCCGGCCGCGGCGACGATGGCGAACGGGATGTTCACGAAGAACGTCCAGCGCCAGTCCAGGTACTCGGTGAGGAAGCCGCCGAGGATCAGACCGACGGCACCGCCACCACCGGCGATCGCGCCGTAGATGCCGAACGCCTTGGCGCGCTCCTTGGCGTCGGTGAACATCACGGCCAGCAGCGAGAGCGCGGCGGGCGCGAGCAGGGCACCGAAGACGCCCTGGAGGGCACGGGCGCCGAACATCATCGCCTCGTTGGTGGCCGCGCCGCCGAGCGCGGAGGCCGCGGCGAAGCCGCCCAGGCCGACGACGAAGGCCTTCTTGCGGCCCCACAGGTCGGCTATCCGGCCGCCGAACAGCAGCAGACCGCCGAAGGCGAGGGCATAGGCGGTGACGACCCACTGCCGGTTGCCGTCGGAGATGCCGAGGTCCTGCTGGGCGGAGGGCAGGGCGATGTTCACGATGGTGGCGTCCAGGACGACCATCAGCTGGGCGAGCGCGATGAAGACGAGCGCTTTCCAGCGGTTGGCGTCGGGGACGCCAGGGGCCTTTGAGGCTGTTTCAGACATGGGTGTACCCACTTCGGGACTTCGTGACGGAAAAAGGCGAAGAGAAGAGACGGCTCGTCCACGGTGACGGCCGCAGGGACTGTCGTCAGGATCTGTCGTCAGGGACTGTCGTCTCGGGTCGTCTTGGCTTCAGACGGGTGAGACGGGCTGAACTAATCGGTGCAGGGAACTAATCGGTGCGGGGGAACGAATCGGTGCAGGGGAACTAATCGGTGCAGGGCCGGCGCAGGTCCTCCAGAGTCACGGTCGTCCCCGGAAGAACGGAACGAGCCGGAGCCCGCAGCCCGTCCAGGAACAGCTGAAGATGGCGGTGGACGAAGCGGTCGGCGCGGAAGCAGTCGGTACCGGCCGGGGGCCGGCTGAGCTGGGCCACGGCGATCATGACGTCTCCGACGTCCACGTCGGATCGGAGCTGCCCGGCTGCCCGGGCGCGGTCCATGACCTCCGCGACCTGCCGCTCGACCCGCTCGCGCGCGGCCTCCAGGTCGGGGTGGTTCTTGTCGAAGGTGCTGGAGATCATCGGGCACAGCGCGCTGATCCGCTCGTCGGCGGCGGCGTGCACGAAGCGCTCCAGCGCCTCGAACGCGTCACCGTTCTCGGCGAGCGCGAACTCGGCCGCCGCGGCCGTACGGTCCATGACGGAGCAGACGACCTCCCGGACCAGTGCGTCGCGGTCCGGGAAGTTGCGGTACACCGTGGCGTTGCCGACGCCGGCCCGGCGGGCGATCTCGTCGAGCGGCACCTCGGGGCCGTGCTCGACGAACATCTCCCGGGCGGCGGTGACGATCCGCTCCCGGTTGCGCAGGGCGTCGGCGCGGGGCCGGGGCGCCTTGCGCTGGACGGGGGTTGCGGTCTGCACGGCGTACTCCTGGTCTGAGGTCTGATCCGGGGTGTGGTCCGGGGTGGTCTGAGGTGTGCGGTGAGGCGATCCGGGGAGAGGGTCCCCGTTTCGCTCGGACACCTAGCTAAACGGGGACTCAGTCCCCGGTATTTCCCGCACTTGGAGTTTTTGTTTGTGACCTGACTCACAAGGTAGGCGGGACGCCAAAGAGGAACGGGGCTGGGCGCCACTGACTGGCGGGACGCCACTGAACGAAGGGGGCGGGACGCTACTCACGGGAAACCCACGATCGGTCTCCTCCAACGGGCGCACCCCACCCCATCGACGCAGGGTGATCGCAAGGGCGCAGCCGGAAACGGAGGCTGCCGTGGCGCGGGAGGTCCCTTGCAGGTCCCCTTCATGCAGCCGCAGCCTCGGCGCCCAGGGCCGGCCCGCACGGGACCGCCCGGCAGGGACGCGCGGCCCGGCGACCGAGGCCGGAGTACGGAGGCGCCGGGGCGAGGTGGGCGTACGGAGGCCCCCGGCCGAAGCCGGCGTACGGATCTGCCCAGCCGATCCCGAGGTACGGACCCGCGCGGCCGAAGCCGAGGTACGGACCCGCCCGGCCGAAGCCGCCGCACGGTGCCGCCAGGCAGTCGGATACCCAGGCGGCGCCTGGCCGCCCTGGCGTGCGTGACCGCCCTGACCTTCACGGTCACCACCTCCGCCGGCACGGGCCGCCTCACCCCGGGCGCGACGCCGTCCGGAGCGGGCCCGATCCCCCTGTCCGGCACCTCCACACACGGCCCCTGCATGATCCGCGGCGCCCGCGAGGTCCAGATGTCCGAGGGCATCCCCACCTCCGACGGCTACACCCGCTCCACCGGCACCGTCCGCGCCCTCACCTTGATGATCGACTTCTCCGACGCACCCGGCGAGGGCGAGGCCCTGGACCGCTTCCGGGAGTTCTTCCCGCAGACCCGGCAGTGGTTCCGCACCAGCTCCTACGGCCGCCTCGACTACCGGCCCGAGACGCCGATCCCGACCTGGCTGCGGATGC
Source organism: Streptomyces tuirus (assembly GCA_018195615.1). Taxonomy (GTDB): domain Bacteria; phylum Actinomycetota; class Actinomycetes; order Streptomycetales; family Streptomycetaceae; genus Streptomyces; species Streptomyces tuirus_A. The sequence goes on from JAGTPG010000002.1 coordinate 4,074,581, forward strand.
CGAAGTCCTTCCGGGAGTACGGCATAGAACGCGGCGCCCCGTTCGACCCCGGCTACCGCGCGCTGGTCCAGGACATCGTGGCGGCGGCCGACCCCGAGGTGGACTTCCGCGCGTACGACATCCTGAACGTCCTGGTCACCCCGAACGCGGGCCCCTCCGCCCTCGACACGGTCCTCTCCGTCACCTTCGCCGGCAACCCCGAGGCCCCGAGCGCCGACGGCATCCCCGTGGCGAACGCCTCCTTCGTCTACTCCCGCCAGGACGACGGCTCCGGCTCCTACGACCGCACCGGCTACCGCGTCCTCCCCACGAGAACGGCCACGTCTTCGGCCTGCCCGACCTGTACACCGCGGAGGGCGGGGGCGCGGTCGGCCACTGGGACATCATGAGCGAGGACTGGGGCGCCAACAACGACTTCCTCGGCTGGCACAAGTGGAAGCTGGGCTGGCTGGACACCGAGCAGGTGCACTGCGTCTCGGCCCCGGCACCACGGAGCACACCCTCACACCACTGGCCCGCGCGGGCGGCTCCAAACTGGTCGTCGTCCCCCTGGACAGCCGGACCGGCTACGCCGTCGAACTGCGCACCCGTGCCGGTAACGACGAGACGGTGTGCCGCCCGGGCGTCCTGATCTACAAGGTCGACGCGGAGGTCGACACGGGCATGGGCCCGGTCACGGTCTACGACTCCCGGCGCGACAGCGGCGGCTGCACGCGTGCGCCGAACGTCCACGCGGAGCTGTCGGACGCGCCGTTCAAGCCCGGGGAGACGTTCAGGGACAACCGTAGCGGGGTGGTGATCAAGGTCGTGGGGACGGATTCCGCGGGGGCTCACCGGGTGCGGGTGACGCGGGGCTAGTCGGCGGTAAGGCGGACCGACCGCCCCACGTCCAGGGGGCCGCTCCCGGATTACGGTAGGCCTGCCGCGACCGCCCGACCGGAGAGCCGATGCCAGCGAAGCCGACGAACGATGCCCCGAGACGGGAGGCCCTGCGAAGGGGGTCCCTGTGGAGGGAGTCCTTGGCGAGGCGATCCCTGCGGAGGGGACCCATGGGAAGGCGGTCCATGGGGAGGCGGTCCCTGCGAGGGCGGTCCCCGCGGAGGCGGTCACCCCACTGATCCGCGGCATCGCGGTACTGCGGGAGCTGACCGAGTCGGGCGGCACGCTGAGCCTGAGCGCCCTGGAAAGAGCCACCGGCCTGGCCCGCTCCACGGTCGACCGCATCACCGCCACCCTCGCCCGCATGGGTTACGTCCGCGTGGACGGCCGAGACGTGCGGCTGGCTCCCCGCCTGATGGAACTGGGCAACGCCTACCTCTCCGCCCTGCGCCTCCCCTCCCTCCTCTCCGCCCGCGCGGACGCCCTCGCCGACGAACTGGACGAGTCGGTCTCCCTGGCGGTAGCCGACCGCGACGGCATCCGCTTCATCCACCAGGCGACCCGCCGCCGCGCGATGTCCCTGAGCTTCCGCATCGGCGACCTGCTCCCCGCCGAAAGGACCGCACCGGGCCCGCTGTTCGCGACGGAGTGGACGGAGACGGACTGGCGACGCTGGCGGGCCCGCAGGGCGGCGGACCCGAGGGACCTCTCCTTCACGGCCGTGCCCCACGCAGGTACGGCCCGGACGAGAGGGAGAACGAGGACTTCATACGCCGCACGCAGGAGGCCGCGGCGAACGGCTGGGCCCTGGACGACCAGCTGATCGAGCCGGGCCTGGTGGCGGTCTCGGTCCCGGTCCGTCTCCCCCGGGCGGGCGACGCGAAGGGCAAGGGCAGCCGGGTGGGGTGCGTGGCGAGCGTGGTCAGCCACACAAGCCGCCACACGGCCCACAACCTGCGCACCACCCTCCTGCCGAAACTCCGATCGGCGGTCAGGGAGATGGAACGCGAGTTGCACAACACCCCACCCCCAGAGCCCGGCGCACCCCCAGCCAACCTGGCCCTCTGGACGGGAGCTTCAAAACAGGAACTCGGTCGCGAGTTCATCGAGTCCCTGGCCCGCGGCCTGACGGTCCTCACGGCCTTCGGCGAGGGCAGGCCGGACCTGACACTCACGGAGGTGGCCCAGGCGACGGGCCTGGCCAGGGCGACGGCCCGCCGAGCACTGATCACCTACGAACACCTGGACCTGGTGAGACGGACCGGCGACCGCACCTTCACCTTGACCCTCCAGGTCCTCTCCCTGGGCTTCCCACCCCTCTCCCGCACGTCCCTCCCGCAAATCGCCCAGCCCCACCTGGCGGACCTCACCTCCCGCATCCACGAGTCGACGTCCCTGGCGGTGCTGTCGGAGCCGGGCGAGGAGATCCAGTACACGGCGAGGGTGACGACGGGCAGGGTGATGAGCGTGAACATCACGGTGGGAGCACGCCTGCCGGCCTACGCGACGGCACTGGGCCGAGTCCTCCTGGCGGACGGTCCCGCCCAAACGGACATGCAGGCCCTGACCTCGGTCCGCTCCCAGGGCTACGCCTTGGTGGACGAGGAACTGGAAGAGGGCCTCCGCTCCCTGGCGGTCCCGATCCGCGACCGGTCGGGAAAAGTGGTGTCAGCCCTGAACACGGCGATGCACGCGAGCCGCCACACCCCACGGGAGTGCGTAACCGACCTCCTCCCCGCCCTGCTGCTGACGGCCACCCGCATCGAATCAGACCTCCACACCGCCGCCCGCTTCACCCACGTCCCCTGACCTGACCCCCACACCCACCCGACCCGCATCCGGTACGCTGACGCCTGTGGTCATCCCCGACCACAGGCACGCCGCCACGCGCGTCACTGCCACTGCCTTCGTGGGCTTGTAGAAAACTCCGTCGCCGCAGGTCAGCGGGTGGCCGGGAGATCGCTCCGGAACGCACACCCACCGATTCGGGAACGCTCAGCTGATCGCTGCAGGTCAGGGTGGGTCCCCAGATGCCAGCTACTTGGTGGGCAGCGCGGTGTTGCGCCCCTGGCCGAGACGGCCCGTCTCCGAGCACTCAGTGCAGTCCGCCGCAGCCCGGGGAACATCACACCGGACACGTTGTGGTGCGGTAGGTACCAGCGGATGGAATCGGCGCCAGCGTGGCTCGTACGCGGTTGGCAGAAGGCCGGCGACGGTGTGCAAGTAGTCGTCTACGGCATCGGCCGACGCGACGGCGTTGAGGCTGATGACGCTGGGAGCGTGGACGGTTTCGTCCTGGACGTACCGCTGTTGGCGTAGCTGTTCAGCCGTCAGCGCCTCTTCCTGAAGTCTGGCCGGGCTGATCAATTCGTTGCACCAGAGGCAGCCGAATCCGGGGGCGACCGGCCGTACGACGCTGAAGACGTCGGTGACAACGCCTCCGGACCCGACCTGGACCTTGGCGCCGACCTGTACGCCGGGGATGAGGTACTGGTGGATGAGCGCGTTGACGACCAGTCGCGCGATGCCCCGTGCCTCCGAGCGCAGATCGCCAGCGGCCCAGCGACACGCCGACACCGTCCGGTTCGTGCTCTTCGAAGCCCGGCCGGCCGGTCTGACCTTTCTCCAGCTGGTCAGATCCAGCGAACTCTCCCCTCACCAGACTCGCGCGGGGCTTGCCTGCCTGCGGGACATCATCACCGAACGCGGCTGGCCGCCGCTGATCTGGACGAAGAAGGACGGCTACAAGTTCTGCGCCGACCCCGCCGAACTCCAGGCATACGAGATCGCGATCATCCGGGCAAGCTCACCGAGATCCGCCGGTTCATCACCGGAACCGTCGCCCCGCACGCCGCCCTCCAGCCCAAAGGCCGGTGGATCAAACACCTCAACACCCAGCTCAACTCGGTCGAGTCGACGCTCGACGTCATCGCCGACTACACCGATGCCGACGCCTGATCGGCCGGGCCCGCCCCCCCGTCTTTGAGGGAGGCAACGATGCCGCACAGGCGCTGCTACCCCTCTGACACCTGGGACGACGAATGGGCGCTGATCGAACCACTGCTGCCGGTCCCGGCCTGTGAGACCCCGGCCGGCGGCCGTCCGGAGAAGCACCCGCGGCGGGAGATCGTGGACGCCATCCGCTACATCGTGGATACGGGCTGCAAGTGGAGGGCCCTGCCCAAGGACTTCCCGCCCTGGCGCACGTGTTACGGGTTCATGGCCCGCTGGGCCGCCTGCGGCGTCTTCGGGCAGATCCGTGACCAGCTCCGCAAGCGGATCCGCCGCGAGATGGGCAAGACGCCCGGAGCGGTCGCCACCGTCATCGACTCGCAGTCGGTCAGGGCCGCCGAGACCGTCGGCAAAGACTCCCGCGGCTACGACGCCATCGCTCATCACCTGGGCCGCAATCACCTTGATGACCAGGCGCATCACCCGCCGAAGCTCTCGCAGGAGCGGACAGACGGCCTCCCGCGAGGCCCACCGCGACTGATCCGATCGGCACTGACGGTCAGCAGTGCCACCGAGAAGTCACCGGGCCCTCAAGTCAGCCCAATTCTCGCACCACCACGACGACTTCATCAGCGCAACCGGCAACATCGAGACCGGTGTCCTGTTGCCCAGAAATCCCAGGTCGCGCTGCCGGACGGCATAGCCGGAGTCGTCCTGCGTCCACCAGGCCGGCACGCTCTGCTCGACGGGTCAGTAGTGTGCGGCAATGACAAGAAGCGAGCGGCTCGCGGAGCAGTTGGACTGGTACTGGCGTAAGAACCTGCGGCCACGGCTGGACGGTCTTACCGACGAGGAGTACTTCTGGGAGCCGGTGCGCGGCTGCTGGAGCATCCGCCCACGTGGCACGTCGGCCGCACCGATGTCGGCGGGTTCAGGGGAGTGGACGATGGACTTCGCGTCCCCTGCCCCGGAGCCGGCGCCGGTGACCACGATTGCCTGGCGGCTGGCGCACATCATCGTCTCGTGCCTGACCTATCGGGTCGAATGGTACTTCGACGGCCAGGACTTCGACGCCGAGGCGTTCGCCTACGCGGGACCGCTGACGAGGCGCTAAAACAGCTCGATGAGATGTACGAGAGATGGAACGCGGGGGTCCGCGAACTCTCGGACGCCGACCTAGACAATCCGCCCGCGATGGGTCCCGAGCCGTATCCCATGGAGAACAGGGTCCTGCACGTCAACAGGGAGCTGATCCATCACGGCGCCGAAATTTCCCTGCTGCGCGACCTCTACCGCTGGCAGGACGGAGCCGCACCGCACCGAATATGAGCCGGGTGCGGTGCCAAGCAGCAGTCGACCAGCCGCCCCGCCACCCAAACCCCGCCGTTCGAATTCTGAGCTGGGCAACGCCGAGACGCCACAAGTGGTCATGTCATGCCCAGCTCAGAAAGGCACTTACCCTGGCACCGGACGCGAGCGCGCTCGGCCGTATCGCTTCCCACGCGCTACGTGTCCTCGGGTCTCTGGGGAGGGAACGTCCTGCTCATCGACGACACCTGGACCACCGGGCACCATGCGCAGTCCGCCGCCACAGCATTGAAGGCCGCTGGAGCAGGTACGGTGGCAGTCGTCGTCCTGGGACGCCATCTCAACCCCTCCTACGGCGAGACCGCGACGCATGCAACAGGCGCGGCTGCGCCGCTTCTCCTGGGGCGCCTACGCCCTGAAGCCCTGGGATCATGCGCAGGCGTGACCGTCGTCATGCCGTCTCTGCCGAGTTGTCGGGCCAGGCCCGAGCAGCCAAAGCGGGCCCCTCCATCCACTCCTTCCGGGCCTTCGCGGATCGTCTACAGTCGGGTCATAGACCGAGCACGACGGACTTCCACTCCAAGAACTGCGCGAGGCCCTCGAACCCCGATTCACGCCCAAGCCCGACTGCTTGAAGCCACCGAACGGCAAGGTGTCATCGAAGGACAGGTTCGTGTTCACCCAGACGAAGCCGGCATCGAGCTCAGCTGCCACACGGTGTGCACGGGAAACATCCTTGGTCCAGACGGTGGCGGCCAGCCCGTAGGGCGTCCCGTTGGCGATCTCGAGCGCCTCCTCGACGGTGTCGAAAGGCGTGAGGACCAAGACGGGCCCGAAGATCTCCTCGCGCGCGATCCGAACACTGGGATCGCTCGCCACACAGACCGTCGGCTCGAAGTAGAAGCCTTCCCGGTCGACCGGCCGGCCACCCGCCAATACCTCTGCGCCGTCGACGACTCCGCCTTCGACGTACTCGAGGACCCGTGCTCGCTGCTTCTCACTGATCAGCGGACCGAGACGAGTCGACTCCAGGAGGCCGTGACCCACCGTCCATTCCTGCGCAGCGTCGACTACCTTCGATGAGAGCTCGTCAAGGACGGTCCGCTGCACCAGCAGCCGAGAGCCGGCGAAGCACATCTGACCCGCGTTCACGAAGATCGAGAACGCCGTCGTCTCAGCCGCCCGGTCCAGGTCGGCGTCGTCGAACACGATCACCGGGGACTTGCCGCCCAGTTCGAGCGACACCCGCTTGAGGTCGCCCGCGGAGGCTTCGACGATCTTCTTACCCACCTCGGTCGATCCCGTGAAGGAGATCTTGCGAACCTTGGGGTGCGCGACCAGGGCGGCACCGGCCTCGTGTCCCAGGCCGGGAACGATGTTGACGACGCCCGGCGGGAAGCCCGCCTCACAGACCAGCTCGCCGAGTCGCAGCGCCGACAGTGGAGTCTCCTCCGCCGGCTTGAGCACGACGGCGCATCCCGCGGCCAACGCCGGCGCCAGCTTCTGCGCGGCCATGAGGAGCGGCATGTTCCACGGAGTGATCAGTCCGACCACGCCGACCGGTTGCCGGACGCCGTAGCCGTGAAACGCCGGACCGAACTCACCCTCGGGGCGCTCGTCCGGCACGCTGAGGGTGGCTGTCGTTCCCTCGATCTTGGTCGCCCATCCCGCGTAGTACCGCAGGGATTCCACCGAGCCCTGGACATTGAGGTCGCGGGCGAGCCAGATGGGCTGTCCTTGGTTCCGCACTTCGAGCTCGGCGAACTCCTCGGCGTGCTGTTCAAGCAGATCGGCCAGATTCCACAGGAGCTTCTGGCGCGTGGCGGGTGTCATTCGTCGCCACGCGGCGGAGCGCATGGCGCGCTCCGCCGCCTCGACCGCAAGGTCGATGTCGGCCGCTCCCCGCACGCCACCGAGGCGAGCCGTTGTCCGGTCGCGGGGTCGTACGTGGGAAGCTGCGGCCGTCCTGGGCGGGCTGCCACTTTCCGTCGATGAGCATCCCGCGCTCCGAGGAGACGAACTTCGCGACCTCGGGCGAGACCTCGGGAATACCGGTCATCACATTCCTTCTATGACTAGGACGAGCTTGACGGTCTGACCCGGGCGGGCATCCTCGAGTACCTGGTCGATCTGGTCGATCTGGTCGAACGGTAAGCCAGGCCGAGTCGATCGACCGGGAACGGCCTGCTACGACCCCCACTGGCTTGTCAGGCCACCTGGTGCGTCTTGGACCGGGTGCGCTTGGTGAACAGGTAGCCGATACGAGGATGACCGACCACACCGCCCACACGTACAGGCCGAGACGGGTGTCGGCGTCGCTGGCCATCAGGACGGCGACGAAGAGCAACGCGGCCATGGCGACCCAGTTGGTGACCGGGGCACCCGGCATCCGGAAGTCGGAGGCCGGCAGCAGTCCGGCACGTACTCGTGAGCGGTAGCGCAGGTGCGCGGCGAGGATTATGGTCCAGGTCCACAGCGCGGCGCAGGCGACAATCGAGGTGATGTAGACGAATGCCTTGTGCGGAGCGACAGCGTTGACGACGATGCCGGTGCCCATCACCAGGGCCGAGAGGACGAGAGCGGGCAGGGGAAGCCGGCGCCCGCTGAGCTTCTTGAGCGAAGCCGGCGCCTCCCCGTTGACGGCCAGCCCGCGCAGCATCCGACCGGTGGAGTACATGCCGGAGTTACAGGACGACAGGGCGGCGCTGAGGATGACGAAGTTCATGATTCCGGCCGCACCGGGGATGCCAACCTTGGCGAAGACCTGCACGAAGGGGCTGACTCCCGGGTGTACTGCGTCCAGCTGAAGACCGACAGCAGGACGATCAGCGCGCCGAGGTAGAAGATCCCTATGCGGACAGGCACGCTGTTGATCGCTTTGCGGATGCTTTCCTTGGGGTTCTTTGCCTCGCCTGCGGTGATGCCGATGAGCTCGATTCCGCCGTAGGCGAAGATGACGCCCTGCATGGCAATCATGGACTGCCAGGCACCGTGCGGCGCGAAGCCGCCGTCCTTCCACAGATGACTGACCGAGGCGCTGTCACCGGCGGTCGAGAATCCGAAGGTGAGGACACCGACGCCGATGACGATCAGGGCGACAATGGCGACGACCTTGATCGCGGAGAACCAGAACTCCAGTTCGCCGAAGAGCTTCACGGAGACGAGGTTGGTGGCGAAGAGCACCACCAGCGCGACCGCGGCCGTGGCCCAGGTGGGAATCGCGGGCCACCAGTAGTTGATATACGCGCCCGCGGCGGTCACCTCGGCCATGCACACAGCGGTCCACAGGGCCCAGTAGCTCCAGCCGGTGGTGAAGCCCGCGAACGGGCCCAGGAACTCACGGGCGTGGTCGGCGAAGCTGCCGGAGGTCGGGCGGTAGGTGAGCATCTCGCCCAGGGCCCGCATGACGAAGTAGATGATGATGCCGCCTGCGGCGTAACAGGCGATCAGACTGGGCCCTATGGATGCGATGGCGTTGCTGGATCCGTAGAAGAGGCCGGTTCCGAGGGCTCCGCCGATGGCGATCATCTGGATCTGGCGGGATCCGAGTTCGCGGCGGTAGCCCTCTTCGGTCGTGGTCTGGGTGGCGGTCTGGCTGTTGCCATGGTTCTGCTCGGTCTGTGCTGTGGTCATGATGGCGCACCTTTCTTTCCACCGCGTCTGTAGGGGACGGGCGCGGCGGGGTCCAGGAGGACGACTCCGTGGGGCAGTCGCTGGGCGTTGGTGAGGGAGTGCACGGAGGCGGTGTCCTCGCCTTGCGGAACGGTGCGGGGTCTTCCGGCGCGGATGTCATGAGGCGGGCGGGGTGCGGCCCAAAAACTGCCAGGCCAAGCGGTGGAGAGCTACGTCGCCCGGGTCGCGGGTCGTGCTTCTGGGGCACCGGTGGTCTGGTATCCGGGTCCGACGTCGTTTCCGGGCCGGTCGGCGGCCCGGAAACGACGAGGACAGGTCACAGGTAGATGGACTGGTACTGCAGGTAGGCGGCCATGCCTTCGGGCCGAGCTCCCGGCCGAGACCGCTGTTCTTGAAGCCGCCCAACGGCGAGCCGGGGTCGGCGCGGAAGCGGTTGATGCCGACGGCGCCGGTGCGCACCCGGCGGGCCACGGCGGCCCCACGATCCGGGTCGGCCGTCCAGACGCTGCCGCCGAGCCCGTAGTCGGAGTCGTTGGCGAGCCGGACGGCGTCGTCCGGCTCGTCGTAGGCGATGAGGGACAGCACCGGACCGAAGATCTCCTCGCGGGCGATGGTCGCGTTGTTGTCCACGTCGGCGAAGATGGTCGGCTCGACGAACCACCCCTTGTCCTGGCCCTTCGGGCGGCCGCCGCCGGTCGTCACCCGGCCGCCCTCGGCCAGGCCCTTGGCGATGTACCCCTCCACCCGGTCGCGCTGAATGGCGGTGGCGAGCGGTCCGACCCGGGTTTCAGGGTCCAGAGCATCGCCGATGCGCTGGGAGCGCACCAGCTCGGTGAAGGCGTCGACCACCTCGGCGTAGCGGCTGCGCGGGCAAGCACCCGGGTGCCCAGGTGACACGTCTGACCGCTGTTGATCATGGTGGCGGTGAAGAGGTTCTCGCCGATCTTCTCCAGGTCGAGGTCCGCGTCGTCCAGGATGATCGCCGCGGACTTGCCGCCGAGTTCCAGGGTGACCGGACGCAGCAGTCGCCCGCAGGTCTCGGCGATAGCACGCCCGGCGGCCGTCGAGCCGGTGAACGCGACCTTGTCGACGTTCGGGTGGGCGACCAGGTACGCACTGACCTCGCGGCCCGCGGGACGATGTTGATCACGCCGGCCGGAACCCCCGCCGCCTCGGCGGCCTCGGCGAGCAGGAAGGCGTCGAGCACGGTCTCGGGCGACGGCTTGAGCACGACCGTACAGCCGGTGGCCATCGCGGGGCGAGCTTGAACATGCTCAGCATCTGCGGGTAGTTCCACGGCACGATGGCCGCGACCACACCGACGGGCACCCTGCGCACCGCGGTGGAACCCCCGAAGAACCCGGGCCGGATCTCCTCGAAGGAGGTCTCCCTGGCCAGTTTGGCGTAGTAGCGCAGCACGACCGCCGGGACGTGGCCCTCGCGCGTCCGGGAGACGGCGATCGGCATGCCGTTCTGGCTGCTCACCCGCTCGGCGAATCCCTCGGAGCGCTCGTCGATGGCGTCGGCGAAGCGTTCCATGACCTCGGCGCGGCGGTGTGGCTCCCAGTCGGCCCAGCCTCCCGGCGTGTCGAAGGCCTTGCGTGCCGCGGCGACGGCGGCGTCGATGTCGGCCTCGGCACCGTCCGGCACCCGGCCCAGGGGCTGCTCGGTGCTGGCGTTGACGGGCGTGATCACTCGGTCGGTGCTCGGCTTCGTCCAGGCGCCGCCTATGTAGAGGGCGTTGTACTGAAGATCCACGATCAGTCTCCTTCTCTGGTTGCTTGGTCAGGCGAACGTCAGGACGGGTTTTACGGCCAGGCCCTTCTCCATGTCCTCCACGGCCTGGTTGATGTCCGCGAAGGGGTAGGTCTTGACGACCCGGTCGATGGGAAGGCGGCCCTGCCGGTAGAGGTCGACGAGCTTGGGGATGAAGGTGCGCGGCACGCTGTCGCCCTGGTGGATGCCGCGCACCGTCCGTCCGAACAGCAAGGTGGACACGTTGAAGGTGACCTCGGACTGGGGCCCGGCCGAGCCGATCAGACCGCAGACGCCGCCCTGGTTGAGGACTTCGACGGACTGGCGCAGCACGCTGGGCACGCCCGTGCTCTCCACCGTGTAGTCGAGTCCCAGACCACCGGTGATCTCCCGGAGGCATGTGACGACGTCGCTATCGGCTGCGTCGACCACGTGCGTGGCGCCCAGTTCCCTGGCCAGCTCCAGACGGGCTCCGTTGATGTCGACGACGGCGATGGTGGTGCAGCCCGCGACCACCGCGGCCATCACGGAACTCATGCCGACCCCGCCCGCGCCAAAGACGGCGATGCTGCTCCCGACCTGCGGGCGCAGGGAGTTGAGGACTCCGCCCGCGCCGGTCTGTATGCCGCAGCCCAGCGGGGCCAGCAACTCCAGGGGCGCGTCCCGGTCGACCTTGACCACGTTGCGCTCGGTGGCCAGGGCGTGGGTGGCGAAGGACGACTGCCCGAAGAACCCGCCGTGCACGTCCCCCTCCGCGCGGTGCAGCACCGTGCTGCCATCGGCGCGGATACCGGTGAAATTACGTGTTGCGAGCTGGTCGCAGTAAGCGGGGCGCCCCTCTGTGCACATACGGCAGGCGCCGCACGAGTTGAAGGTGAGCACGACGTGATCACCGGGTTCGACGTAGGTCACTCCGTCGCCGACAGCCTCGACCACGCCGGCGCCCTCATGGCCGAACACCGCCGGCAGCGGGAACGGCCGCAGTTGGTCGCGGGCGTTCAGATCCGTGTGGCAGATACCGACGCCGACCAGTCGTACGACGACCTCTCCCGCGCGGGTTCGTCCAGCTCAAGGGGCACCAGGCAGAACGGTGTGCCCCTGTCCTCGGTCACAGCGGCGGTGATGCGCATCTCTCGGATCCTTCGGCCAGGGGGGTGGTTTCAAGCGGCGCCTGTCATCGCGCGCCGACGGACGGGCTCACGTCCAGCACCGCCTTGAGGAACTGGTCGTTCTCCGCCGCGGTGCCGATCGTGACCCTCAACGCGCCCTCGGGGCAGGGGCGTACGAGCACCCCGCGCTCCTGGCACGCGGCCGCGTACCGCGCGGACAGGTCCCCCACCGGCAGGTACAGGAAGTTGGCGTGGGATCTGGGCAGGGAAATGCCTGTCGCCTCCAAGAACGTGTGCACGCGCTCGCGCTCCCGGACGACTGCCGTGACCCTCTCGTGCAGTTCCTCCCGGGCCGTCGGTGTGAGCGAGGCGAGCGCGGCGGCCTGCGCGAGAGCGGAGACCCCGAACGGGATTCCCAGCCGGCGCACCACGTCGACGATCTGCGGAGCGCCCACGAGATAGCCGACGCGCAGACCGGCCAGACCGTATGCCTTGCTGAACGTCCGCAACGCCACCACGTTGGAGTGCTGGGCGGCGAGGGCGATACCGTCCGCCGCGGTGGGGTCGTCGACGTACTCGCGGTAGGCCTCGTCCACCACGACGAGCACATGGTCGGGCAGGGCGTTGACGAAGCGGCGCAGTTCCTCGGCACCGACCACGGTGCCGGTCGGGTTGTTGGGGTGCAGACCAGCACCACCCGGGTCCGGTCGGTGACCCGCGCCGCCATTGCCTCCAGGTCGTGCCGGTGCTCGCTCAGCGGCACGGGGACGGGCACGGCACCTGCGGCGATGGTGACGTTGCGGTAGAGCGGGAAGCTAGGAGCGGCGAACACGACCTCGTCGCCCGGCCCGGCGAAAGCCCAGATGAGGTCTCGGATGAGTGCCGAAGAGCCGGTACCGACAGCGACCGCGTCCTGCGGGACGTTCAGCAGCCCGGCCAGCGTGGTCACCAGTTGGGTGCCGGCGAAGTCCGGGTAGCGGTTGACCTCGTCCAGGTGAGCCGCCAGGGCGGCCCGCACGCTGTCCAGCGGCGCGAAGGGCGATTCGTTCGAGGCCAGCTGGACGAAGTCGGTTCGTCCGTCGTCAGCGGCACCCCGGCCGGGCCGGTACGACGGCAGCGCCGCGAGATGTGCGCGCACCGGCACGGTTGAAGTCGGATGCATGTCGTTCCTCTCTCACACGGTCAGTTGGAGGGCGTGCGGCGACGGGGCGGTGTGCGGCCCCGCCGCGTCTTGCTCCGTCAAAGGGCAGGGGATCAGCCGAGTCCGTCAGCGCCGACCTGGACGGCCGACTCGTCCAGCACGGCGTCGGCGATGGGCTGCGGGCACCCGTCGAGGTCGAGGACCGGAGAGGCCTCCTTGTACCAGGACTCGATCACCGCGTTGCCCCAGAAGTCCCGGCGGCGGTCGTCCTTCACGTTCCACCGGTAGGTCTCGTGGTCGGGGTCGCCGGTGTAGTAGTCGCTGGTGTAGATCTCCACCCGGTGGCCGTCCGGGTCGCGGAGGTAGAGGTAGAAGGCGTTGGAGACGCCGTGCCGCCCTGGACCGCGCTCGATGTGGTGCTCCTTGCGCAGCGAGCCGAAGATGTCGGCCGCCCGCAGGACCTGGTGCGACTCGTGGGTGGCCACGCCCAGATGGTGCAGGCGGGGTCCTGCGCCCCCGGTGAAGGCGACGTCGTGGACGGTCTGCTTGCGGTACATCCAGGCCGCGTACAGCTCGTGTTCGTCGCCCTCGATGGTCTCGGAGCAGCCGAAGCCGAGGGACTTGTAGTGGTCGTAGGCGGCCGGGATGTCGGGGGTACAGATGTTGAAGTGGTCCAGACGGGCGATCTCGGCGCCGTGCCGGATGTCGTAGCGCTGGATGAGCCGCTCGGCGCGGTCGATCTCATGGAAGAACTCGACGGGGAAGCCGAGCGGGTCGATGACGCGGACGGCGTCGCCGACGCCGACGGTGCCTTCGCCCTTCTTCACCCGCTTCACCGGCCGGCCGAGGTCGGTGAAGAACTTCTCCGCCTTGTCGACGTCCTCGGGGTGCGTACCCGGTAGGAGAGGTGGTCGAGCGCGGCGATGTCGCCCTTGCGCAGTACGAGCGAGTGGTGGGTGAGCTCATCCGTGCCGCGCAGGTACAGCGAGTTCTTGTCCTCGTACTGCACGTAGAAGCCGAGCATGTCGACCCAGAACCAGCGGGCGGCGCCGAGGTCGGTGACAGCGAGCTGTGCGTACGCGGAACGGATGACGTCAGGCGCGTTCGGGTTCGTGGGGGCGCTCATGAGGTGGCTCCGAAACGAGGGGTGTGGACGTCGCCGAGGGCGACGTGGACGATCTTCGACTCGGTGTAGAAGTCGATGGAGTGGGCGCCGCCCTCCCGTCCCACACCGGAGGCCTTGACCCCGCCGAAGGGGGTGCGCAGGTCGCGCACGTTGTGGGAGTTGATCCACAGCATCCCGGACTCGACGGCGTGTGCGATGCGGTGGCCGCGCTTGAGGTTGGACGTCCAGATGTAGGCGGCGAGGCCGAACTGAGTGGCGTTGGCCAGCTCGATCGCCTCCTCCTCGGTGTCGAAGGGGGCGACGGCGACGACCGGGCCGAAGATCTCCTCCTGGAAGATGCGGGCGTCACGCTCGACGTCCGCGAAGACCGTCGGCTGGAGGTAGTTGCCCTCGGACAGGTGGTCGGGGCGGGTGCCGCCGGCGACCAGCCTCGCCTCCTTCTTGCCGATCTCGACGTAGTTCAGGACACGTTCATAGTGCTCAGGGTGCACCAGCGCGCCGACCTCGGTGGCAGGGTCGGAAGGAAGCCCGACGCGTACGTTGGCGGCCCGCTCGGCCAGCCGGCGGGTGAACTCCTCGTACACCGGGCGCTCGACGAGAACCCGTGAACCGGCCGTGCAGCGTTCGCCGTTGAGGGAGAACACGCCGAACACCACGGAGTCCACGGCGGCGTCGAGGTCCGCGTCGGCGAAGACGATGGCCGGGGACTTGCCGCCCAGCTCCATCGACGTGGTCTTCAGATGCTGGGCGCTGGAGCGGATGATGTGCCGGCCGGTGTCGGTGGAGCCGGTGAAGGAGATCAGCGGCACGTCCGGGTGGTCGACCAGTGCCTGCCCGGCCTCCTCGCCGATGCCGTGCACGATGTTCACCACGCCCGCCGGGACCCCGGCCTCGGCGAAGATCTCCGGCCACAGCGACGCGGACAGCGGGGTCCACTCGGCGGGCTTGAGGATCAGCGTGCACCCGGAGGCCAGCGCGGGCGCCAGCTTCCAACTCTCCAGCATGAAGGGGGTGTTCCAGGGCGTGATCAGCCCGGCGACCCCGACCGGCTGCCGTACGACGTAGGAGAACTGCTCCTCGCCCTGGCGGAAGGCCTCGTCGCCGAGGGCGACGATGACATCGGCGAAGTAGCGGAAGTTCTCCGCCGCTCGCCGGGCCTGGCCCTTCGCCTGGGTGATCGGCAGACCGGAGTC
Source organism: Streptomyces tuirus (assembly GCA_018195615.1). Classification (GTDB taxonomy): domain Bacteria; phylum Actinomycetota; class Actinomycetes; order Streptomycetales; family Streptomycetaceae; genus Streptomyces; species Streptomyces tuirus_A. The sequence continues at coordinate 4,089,677 of JAGTPG010000002.1, forward strand.
GTACGACTCGAAGGCGGCCAGTCGGTCGTGGCATGCCTCGACGGCGTCGGCGATGCGGTTCAGGACGTTCGCGCGGGCCCGGTTGGAGAGACCGGACCACTCCGGGAAGGCGGCGCGGGCGGCGGTCACCGCCCGGTCGACGTCGGCCGCCGAACCCCGCGAGGCCTGGGCGTAGGCGGTGTTGGAGACCGGGTCGGCGACGTCGAAGGTCCGGCCGTCGGCCGCGTCGACGAGTTCGCCGCCGATCCAGTGCCGGATGGTGGAGGGCAGGCCCTCGGGCTTGTCAGGGGTGCTCACTTCACGGCTCCGATCTGTGCGGTGAGGTCGCCGCCCTCGGCGAGCAGCGCGCGGATCTTCGTCAGGCCCTGCTCGGTGGGCGTGACCAGGGGCGGGCGGACGTGGTCCGAGGCGATCCGGCCCTGTTGAGCCAGCACCCACTTGGCGGGGGCGGGGTTGGTCTCGACGAACAGCAGGTCCACCAGCGGGTGCAGGCGGTAGTGCAGGTCACGGGCGGCGTCGAACTCGCCGGCCTCCCACAGCTCGTACATGCGGGCCACCGCGCCGGGCGCGAGGTTGGCGACCGCGCTCACGAACCCGGCCCCGCCCAGCGCCATCAGCGGCAGGCACAGCAGCTCGATGCCGGACCACACCAGCAGCGAGCGGCCGCAAGCGTGCAGCACGCGGGAGAAGTGCTCGAAGTCCTTCGTCGTCTCCTTGACCCCGACGAAGTTCTCGAAGTCGGTGAACAGCCGCTTCACCGTCTCCGGCGCGATGTCCACGGCCGTACGCGAGGGCACGTTGTACGCGACGATCGGCAGGTCCGGGAATTCCCGGGCCACCGTGGCGTACCACTGGTAGAGGGCTTCCTGGGTGGGCCGCGCGTAGTACGGCGTAATGACGAGGGCCGCGTCCGCGCCCAACTCCTGTGCAGCAGCCGTGATTTCGAGGGTCTCGTCGAGCTTGTGGGAGCCGGTGCCGGGCAGGAACGGCACCCGGTCACCGATCTCCTCGACCGCGGTGCGCATGCCCGCGATCCGCTCGGCGGCGCTCTGGGCGCTCGGCTCGCCGGTGGAGCCGCCCAGCGAGATGCCGTGCGAACCGGAATCGAGCTGGAAGCGGATCAGATTGCGGAGGCTGTCGTGGTCGACGGCGCCGTCCGCCGCGAACGGCGTGACGACCGGGGCGATGGACCCGCGGATGGCCGACGGGTCGCTGCGGAACTTCACTGTGATTCTCCCTTGCACCAGTTCTTGTATGCGTCCTGCCAGGCCGGCCCCAGCGGATACAGGCCGTCGACGCTCGCGCCCACGGCGACCTGCTCGGCGATGAACCGCTCCTGCCGCTCCTGCTCCCGCGAGTCGGCGATCAGCTCCTCGACGAGGTCCGGCGGTACGACGATCACGCCGTCCGCGTCGCCGACGATCAGGTCTCCGGGCTGGACCAGGGCCCCGCTGCAGGCGATCGGCACACCGGTGTCCCACGGGACGTGCCGGCGGCCGAGGACAGAGGGGTGGCTGCCAGCCGCGTACACCGGCAGGCCGAGCTGAGCGATGGCCGCGCTGTCGCGGACGGCGCCGTCGGTGACGACCCCGGCCGCGCCCCGTTTGCGGGCGCGCAGGGCGAGGATGTCGCCGAGGGTGCCGGCGGTCTCGTCCCGCCGGGCGTCCATCACCAGGACGTGCCCGGGGCGCAGTTCCTCGATCGCCCGCTTCTGGGCGTTCATCCCGGTGCCGTACCGCTTGAACAGGTCCTCGCGCAGCGGCAGGTAGCGCAGGGTGTGCGCCACACCGACCATCGCCTCGCCGCGGGGTCCCACGTGCCGGACGCCGTCGATCGACATGTGTGGCAGACCGCGCGCCCGCAGTTGTGCGCTGAGTGTCGCCACCGCGACCGAACGCAGCCCGTCGGCCAGCCGGGGATCCAGGACCGGCTCAGGCACGTAGGCCGAACCGTAGGCGGACTCACGCTCGGCCGGGTCGGCCTTGGGCATCGCCCCGTACATGGCGAGCGCTTCGCCCTGACTGACCCGGTTGCGCAGCCGGCCGGTCGACAGTTCACCGGCGGTGACCTCGATCTCTACCATGTCCCCGGGTTTGACGACAGAGGCGCCCGCCGGGGTACCGGTGAGAATGACGTCCCCCGCCTCCAGGGTCACCAGCCGCGACAGGTCTGCGACCAACTGCCCGAAGGGGAACAGCAGGGTGTCGGTAATGTCGTCCTGCACCAGTTCGTCGTTCACCCACGTCCGCAGCCGCAACGCGTCCGGATCGACCTGGCGGGCGTCCAGCAGCCGCGGTCCGAGCGGTGTGAAACCGTCGGCGCCTTTGGAGCGGAGGTTGGAGCCGCGGTCGGCGTACCGCAGGTCGTACACGCCGGCGTCGTTGGCGGCCGTCACCCAGCGGACGTGCGACCAGCCGTCCTCGGGGCTCACGCGTTGTGCGCGCGAGCCGATGACAAGCGCGATCTCGCCCTCGAAACCGAGGAGCTCACACCCCGCCGGGCGGACGATGTGGTCACCTGTGCCGGCCAGCGAGGACGGCGGCTTGAGGAAGTACGACGGCTGCGACGGCACCCGGCCGCGCTCGGCGGCACGGCTGGGGTAGTTCAGATGGACAGCGATGATCTTGGAGGGGGGCGTCCCAGTGGGTGTGGCATCAGAGCTGCTCCATTCGCAGCGGCCGGGAATCGGTTCGGGGAATTCGGGAGGTGGTCATCGGCTCGTCGCACCTGCTCACTGGCCGGCGGCACTGCCCGCGGCCACCGGGGCCTGGGCGCTCGGGGCCTTCGACGGCACGGCGCCGCGGAGCAGTTCGATCAGGCCGGCGACGTTCTCGGGCACGGAGTTGCCTCGCCACGCGACGTGCTGGTCTTCCCGGCACACGAGGAAGGCGTGGTCGTGTTCCTTGCCCGCGACGCCTTCCGGGACGTCGATGACGGTGAGCGGTACTCCGGCGGCGGCCGCGGCGTCGATCAGTTCGGCCAGGTCGTCCGGGTCGCCGAAGCTCAGCAGGGTGTAGCCCTGCCCGAACTCGTCGTACACGGAGGTGGTGTCTTCGAGCCAGAAGTGCGGTGCCCGGCAGCCCGGAACCGTGGACGGGACGAAGGAACCCATCGAGTAGGAGGGCGCCTGCGCGCCGTCGTAGCTGATGATGGGCGATCCGTCGTAGACGTAGCCGAAGTTGAGACCGGCGGCAGCGAACTGCTGGACATTGAACTCGTACGCCTCGCGACCGATCCGCTCACGGGCTTCCCGGCCCTCGGCGGAATCCTCCTCGATCACGTCCGGGATGCGGGAACGGGCGATCTTCTGCTGGTGGTTCATGACGAACCGGGACACCTGGTCGGTGATGGGCTGGCGCTCGGCCTCGTAGGCGTCGAGGATGCCGTAGTCGGCCCAGCCCGAGAGATGCGCTCCGAGCAGCCAGGTGAGGTTGAGTCCGTCGGCGATGCCCGCGTTCATGCCGTACCCCGCGTAGGGCACCCACAGGTGGCAAGCATCGCCGGCGATGAAGACACGACCGTCGCGGAACCGGTCAGCGACCATCCGCCGCGCGACCCAGTCCTCGCGGGAGACGATCTCGTACTCGAAGTCCTCGTCGACTCCGAGGATCGTGCGGATCGCCTCGTCACGGTCGACGGAGCCGTCGGCGGCCTCTTGCTCGGTGAGGTAGTTGTGGACGATGAAGACCTCGTGGCCGTCGATCGCGTACACGTGGCCGTTGCGCCGGGGGTTGAAGGTGTAGTAGCCCCAGGCGGGGGCGCCGGGCATTGCCTCGTACAGCTTCGGGGCACGGATGCAGGTGGACTGGACCTGCTGGAGTACGGCGTCTCCGGTGAGCTTCGCGCCGATCTGCTTGCGCACCGCCGAGCGGGAGCCGTCCGCGCCTATGAGGAACTTCGCCCTGATCGTCCTCAGGTTCTCGCCGTCCGCGTCGCTGATGAGGGTCTCGACGTGGTCGTCGGTCTGCGTGACGGACAGGAACTGCGTGTCGTTGAGCAGGGTCACGTGCGGCAGTGCGGCGACGTGCTCGACGAGGATGGGTTCCAGGTAGGTCTGGTTGATGCGGTGCGGCGGCTCGGGTGTCGGCCAGCCGGTGTCGGGGCCGTTGCGTGAGGTGTAGCGGTCGCTGCGGGAGGGGATGGGGATCCGCGCGATCTCCTGCCCTGTCAGCGCGGTGCGGAACGCGATGTCATGCGGGTATGCGGCGGGCAGGCCCGAGTTCCGGATCTGGGCGGCGACCCCGAGCCTGCGGAGACGTTCCATGGTGCGGGCAGACACGTGGTTGCACTTGACGCTCGGCAGCTCCTGATAGGAGCGCTTCTCCACCACGATGGTCGAGATGCCGCGCGCGTTGAGATCCATGGCGGCCGTCAGACCCACCGGACCGGCCCCGACGATGATGACGTCGGCGTCAGCGGTGCTTGTCATGCGTTCTCCAAGTTCATTGATGGGTCGGACAGAAAACGGGTCCCGCCTCAGGCGATCGCGGTGAGGTCTTTGCGCCGTCCTTCGGTGGCGATCACCGCGGCCAGGAGGCAGACGGCGAGCACGCCGATCCACACGCCGCCCAGGAGCACGAATCCGCCTCCCGCCGTGGAGACCAGCGCCGCGGCGGCCATGGGCGTGAACCCGGCGCCGAGCGCCGAGGCGCCCTGGAAGCACAGGGACGAGCCGGTGAACCGGATGGATGTGGGAAACAGCTCGGCCAGGAAGGCGGCAAGCGGGCCGATGATGATGCCCTGGATGCCCTGCCCGACGATGACGGCGACCGCGAAGCCGACCACGGTTGCCTGCTGGACCAGCAGGAGCATCGGGTAGGCGAAGAGCATCGCCGCGACGATTCCGGCGATCAGGACGGGCCTTCGGCCGAGCCTGTCGCATATGCGTGCCGAAATCAGCGTCGTCACGAGCATGGCGGCCGCTGCGCACGTCTTCATGTTGAGGACGCTGGTGCGGTCCACACCGTGCTCGACGACGTAGTTGACGGCCCACACGCTGGCCATGCCCGAGATGGTGAGCTGGCTGATGCCCACGACGGTGCCGAGCAGAAGCCTCTTCGAGTAGCGGGTGAAGACATCGACGACCGGGATCCGGCGGCGCTCGGCTTCTTCCTCGAACCGCTTGAACAGAGGGCTTTCGGCGACCTTGAGCCGGACGAACAACCCGATGCTCACGAGGACGATGCTGAGCAGGAAGGGAATGCGCCAGCCCCACGAGAGGAACTGCTCGTCCGGCAAGAGCGTGGCAGCGGACAGAGCGCCCGTCGCGAGAATCGAGCCGGCCGGCGCACCCAGACTTGCGAAGGAGGCAGCGAACCCGCGCTTGCCTCCGGGGGCATGCTCGATGGCGATGAGCATGGCCCCGCCCCACTCGCCGCCCACCGCGATGCCCTGCAGAATTCGCAGGACGATCAGGAGCACGACTGCGGCGCCGCCGATCTGAGAAGTCGCGGGCAGCAGGCCGATCAGCGTCGTGGCGATCCCCATGATCATCATCGAGGTCACCAGGGCACACTTGCGGCCGATCCGGTCGCCGAAGTGACCGAAGATCGCCCCGCCCAGCGGGCGTGCCACGTACCCCGCCGCAAGCGTCCCGAACGAAGCGAAGGCGGCGACGCCGGGGGTCAGATCGTTGAAGAAGACGCGGGGGAAGACAAGCGCAGAGGCGGTCGCGTACAGCAGGAAGTCGTAGAACTCGATGGCGCCTCCCATGAAGCTGGAGGCGAGGATGCTCCGCATGTGGGGGCGTTGAGCTTGTGCTCCTGCCCTGTTCTGGCGCGGCTCTGATGACGTCCACGGGTTACACCCCTCTGGTGATGCGGCTCACGGATGCGGAAATCAGTCGAGGAGAGCGGGGTACTGGGCGACGGCCCGGTCGTACAGCGGCTGGAAGCTGTTCCAGCCCGCGGCCGGGGTGCCGATCTCGTTCCGCGTCTGCCGGGCGACCTCGGGCCGGATGTGCCTCGGGGTGCCGGCGGCTCGGGCCAGGAGCTGTGCCTGGCAGGAGCGCTCCATCGTGATGAACCACCAAGCGGCCTCGTCCACTGTCCCGCCGACTGTGAGTAGCCCGTGGTTGCGCAGGATGACGGCCTTGGTGCCGCCGAGCGCTCCCGCGATCCGCTTGCCCTCCTCCGGGTCGAACACCAATCCGTTGAAGTCGTCGAAGACCCCGTGGTCCTCATAGAACACACACGCGTCCTGCGTGATCGGGTCGATCTGCTGGTCCAGCGAGGACAGCGCCTTGCCGTGGAGGGAGTGCGCGTGGGCGGCCGCGACGACGTCCGGACGGGCCTCGTGGATCTGCGAATGGATGGCGAAGGCCGCGAGATTGACGGGCTTTTCGCCTTCGACGATGTTGCCTGCGGAGTCGACGAGGATCAGGTCCGAGACCGAGATCAGGGAAAAGGACATGCCGAACGGGTTGACCCAGAAATGATCCGTCAGCTCGGGATCGCGGGCGGTGATGTGCCCGGCCACCCCCTCGTTGAACCCGAACTCGGCGAAGAGGCGGAACGCCGCAGCAAGGCTGCGTTTGCGCCACAGCCTCTCCTCGGCCACCGAGGAGGCGGTGGGCCTGACCTTTCGTGGCTGAATCACAGTGAGCTCCTTCGCTCGTCGCTTGCGCCGCTGGTGCTGGGACTTTGGTCCTGGCGGAGCGATGCTTTGACTATGAGCGCGACCCACTTCGTGCGACAATCACAAGTATCTCGACTACTTGTTTAGGATCTCTGAAGTGGGTGACTTCACTCTCCGCCAGCTCGAATACTTCGTGGCCGTCGTCGAGGCCGAGTCCGTGACGGCAGCCGCGCAGCGCCTCCACGTCTCCCCGGGAGGGGTGTCGCTCGCGCTGAAGGAACTCGAGACATCCCTGAAGGTCCAGCTCACGCTGCGCCGCCGAGGCAAAGGCGTTGCCGTCACTCCCGCCGGGCGGTGGGTCTACGAGCACGCACAGGCCCTACTCGCCCGGTCGGCGGACATCAGTGCGGCAGCCCGGATCGTCCGAGGCGAGCTGACAGGGCCCTTGCGGATCGGATGCTTCAGCACCCTGTCCCCCTGGTTGTTCCCGCGCATCGCCGCACACTTCGCCGAAAGTCACCCCGGGGTCGACGTGCAACTCGTCGAGGACGCGTCCGCCGTGCTCCACGACCGCATGCTCAGGGGGGAGCTCGACGTCGTGCTCAACTACTCCAACCACCTGGGGCCAGGCATAGCCAGCGCGGAGATCGCCCCGGTGCGACTGGTGCTGGCGGTGGCGCCTTCCCACCGTCTCGCGGAGTTCGACGAGGTGCCGCTGCGCGAGCTCAAGGACGAAACCGCCATCCTGGTAGCGCTGCAGCCGGCGACCAGCCACGTGGAGGACATCCTGCGCTCCGCCGGGTTCGAACCCCGGGTGCGCTGGCGCAGCGCCAACGTCGAGACCATCCGCTCCATGGTCGCCCGGGGCCTGGGCTACACGATCATCATGGGCCGCCCGCAGGGCGACCGCACCTACGACGGCCTCCCGCTGGCCTACCGCCGGATCGCCGATGATGTCCCACCCAACAGCGTCGTGGTCGCCTACCCCGAGGGCACCATCCCGACGGCGAAGGTGAGCACGCTCATCGCGTTCTGCCGACACGAGTTCGGAAAGGAGGGGCGGCAACTGCTGTGAAACCAACGGTTCCCATGCTGCGGCCGGACCTCTGACGGAGGGCTCAAGGGCTTCGCGATGCGGCTGCCGGCGCAGCCAGATGGGTCGGTTGGAATGCGCCGAATCCTGTCGATGCGCGGCGTCACCACCAGGCCTTCGGCGTCAGCGCCCACCACCGCGTCGGCCAGCCGTTCGCCTGCCTCGAACTCCAGATCATCTCCTCCACCCTCTTCCGCGCCCTCGCCCTGCGCGCGGCCACCGGCCTGCCAGCAGATCCGATTCAAATACGACGCACCGGGTCGTAACTTCCTTGTACGGCGCCTGGAGCATCTAGTGACGCTGAGCGGCGGGGGCGTCGTCTTGTTCCATCAGGTGCTGCAGTGACTGGGCTGCAGAAGCGGCAGCCGCCGCGAACTGCGGCGCACTGTCCTCGTGGATGTCCTGGGCCAGGCCGGTGACTGAGATGACGGCCCGGCACTGCGCGCCTGCGCCGAAGAGCGGCACGGCTACGTCGGCGGTTAGCGGATCGAGTTGACCGGAGGAGTGCGCATAGCCGGCGTCCCGGATCATCTGCAGGTGCTCAGCCCAGTTGTCGGTGTCGACCCCAGCGGCAGCGGCAATGTCGAGAAAGGTGCGTTGTTCGCCTGGAGTGCCGAAGGCGAGAAGGGTCAGACCGCTGGCCGAGCGCCAAGGCTCGAAGAGCTCACCGCTGAAACCGCGGAAGCGCTGGTAGCGCGGAGAGCGTACGGTTTCGATGACCCGGCAGCCACCAGGCTCCAGCACCTCGATTCCCGCGATGCGATCGGTTTCGATGGCCAGCCGGTTCAGTACGGGACGGGACAACTCCGCCAGGCTGTGCCGCGCTCCCGGGCTCTGTGTCATTCGCAGGAATGCCCAGCCGAGGATGTACCGATCATTCTCGTCCCGCAGGACGAAGTTGCGGTCGGCGAGTTCGGCCAGTGACCTATGAGCGGTGGCCCGGTGGAGTCCGACGCTCTCAGCCAGTTCGGTAAGTCTCTGTGGCCCATCGGCGTCGGCGAGCGCCTTCAGCAGGTCGAGGGCCTTGGCGACTGCACTTCGGTCCGTCCGCGCCACAGCGGACTCCTTTCATCGCCATCGGCGGTCTTCTCGCTTCCTCCGGATCAAGCAGATCCAGTATCAGCGTGTCCACCACTCAGGAGGAGGCCCCAACAGGTCACAGCGATCGCACTGCCTTGGTCACTGCGGTCACCAGGTGATCAGCCTGAGCGTCGGTCAGCACCAGAGGCGGTGACATGACGATGTTCGGACCCGTTCCGCGTACGAGAACCCCCTCCCGGCGGGCGGCTTCGACGACTGGGGTCACATCTTCCAGTTCGAGTTCCAGGCCGAACGCCAAGCCCTCGCCGCGTACTTCAAAGACCGTCGGCTCGTCCTCCAACGGCTTGAGTGCTTCGAGGATGCGCGCGCCCAGAGTGCGGGAGCGCTGCAGGAGCCCTTCGGACTCGATGATGTCGAGGTTGGTCAGCGAGACGGCCGCACCGACCGGATGGCCGTTGTAGGTGAAGCCGTGCCGGAACGGGGCTCCCTCCAGCATCCCCATGACGCGTTGTCCGATCAGCACCGCACCCATCGGAACGTACCCGCTGGACAAGCCCTTTGCGGTAACGACGATGTCCGGTGCGATGCCGTACCGCTCGCAGCCGAACCAGTAGCCGAGGCGACCGAAGGCAGTGACGATCTCATCGACGATCAGCAGAATGCCGTGCTTGCGGAGCACGTTCTGCAGTCGTTCCCAGTAGTGCGGCGGCGGTGGCACCATGCCTCCGACACCGAGGAGTGGCTCACCGATGAACGCAGCGATTCGTTCCGGACCGATCTCCGAGATGGTCTGCTCGAGTTCGTCGATCAGCACATCCGCTGCGTTCTCGCCCAGGCGCCGGGCATGCGGCTTGCTCAAGTACACGAACCCCGGAGGGAGCGGGCCGAAGCCCTCGTGGAAGGCGGGCAGGCCGGTCGCGGCCGTGGCCCCGCCGGCCACCCCGTGGTATCCGCCCTGGCGCGACAGGATGACATTCCGGTCCGGATTCCCCTGGGTGGGCCAGGCCAGCCGGGCCAGCTTGATAGCCGTCTCGTTTCCCTCGGAACCGCCGTTGGTGAAGAACACGGAGTCCAGGCCTGGAGGCGCGATGCGAGCCAGCCGCTGCGCCAGGCGGATCGCGGGCGGGTTGGAAAAGCCCCAGAACGATGCGTAGAACTCCAGCTGACGCATCTGGTCGGCTGCGACTTGTGCGAGTTCCGGGCGGCCGTGACCGACTGCGCACTGCCACAAGCCGCACGTCCCGTCCAGGTACTCATCGCCGTGGATGTCGCGCAGGACCGCTCCGTGCGCACTGTCCACGATGAAGGGCTCTGGCGGCTGCCCCACCACCGCATGCGGGTGCAGCACGTGGGCCATGTCCAGCGCACGCAGCTCGGCGGCCTGAGACACGCCGACGGCCTCGCTCTCTGTGTTTGCCATCGTCACTCCAATTCAATCCGCGGCCTTGAGTGCGGCCCGCTCACCGAACGCCTCTGTGTCCCGCCCCGGGGCGATGGTCGCCACCGCCTTGGCCGCGCACCCGGCGTAGACCGGCCCGGCCGGCGGTTCGGCGCGTAAGGCTCCCGCCTCGCCGGGGTGGGAGTCGAACGTTGCGGCGAGTTTTCCGAGCGTCCAGATAGCGGCTACAGACGGCGGCGACCGATTCGATCGCACGCCAGCTGATTGACCAGCCGACGCGCTGACTCCCGCCCCCAGCGTTACCATGTACGCAACATATGTTACGAACACTGAGCCTAGAGTGTCGGTATGAACGTGTAAACCCCGCAATGGGCACGGACTGCCCATCCGGTCACCGAGAGGAATGGACGCCTCGTTCTCGAGTTCACGCAGGGGCACTTCGCCGAAGGCTGCGAGCTGGCGGGTGGAGGGCGCCGCCGACAGGGCCGTGCGGAAGCGATCTCCTTTCGGGTGACTCCGGCTCAACCAGCGCCACCAGTGCGGGACGCAAGCCCTCGTCCACCTCGGCGCCCTCTCGCGACGACGCGGGGGGCAGACCTGGACCGACGGTTCCGCACCCGCTTCCAGCTCGCCGACGCCCTTGCGGATGGTGGTCTCACTGACCCCGACCGCCTGCGCGTTGCCTTGATCCCGCCATGCCCGAGGATCCGGACCTCTGTTCCCATCACGAGTGGACAGTGGCGCTCGTCCAGGCGCGGAACCAACACCACCGATCTCACGCCGAGCTGATCACGGGTCTCCTGACTTGAGAGTCGTGACTGCGTATCTTCTCGCCGGCTGTCGAGGGCAGCCGGGGACTCACTGCTGGCGGGGTTCTGGTATCGCGGGGCGAGTGTGCTGCTGGACGAGGAGCGGAGCCCGAATTCCGCCGCGGCGATGCGATCCACCGCCTCGCCGTCGACCAGTCCGGGCACGCACACGACCTCGCCGGTTTCCAAGGCCCTCAGCGAAGCGGTCACCACGTCCTCGACGGGCATCCCTCCGTCGTCGTGCACCCGCGCCACATCACCGGCCACCGAATCTTGGCCCTGGGTGAGATGGAACTCGGTCGCCGTCAGCCCGGGGCACAGCACCTGGACACGAACCGGCGCACCGTCCAACTCAGCGGCGAGGGTCCGGCTGAAGGTGACCACGTACCCCTTGGTCCCTCCGTAGACGGCCCGCACCGGCAGGGGGTCCGGCGGAAGCGAACCGGCGAAGGCGAGGGTGGAAGCCACATTCACCACGGCGCCGCGGCCGCGAGCCAGCATGCCCGGCACGGCCGCGCGAGCGAGTCGGGTGAGTGCCACCACGTTCACGGCCATCACCTTCTCCAGCAGTGCCGCGTCGGTCTCGGCGAAGGGGCCGTAGCCGTTGATGCCCGCGTTGTTCACCAGCATCCCGACGTCGTCGGCGGCGGCCCTCCGGGCAACCCGGTCCAGGTCGCCGGCATCGCCCAGATCCGCGACGACGGTTTCCACTCGTACGTCGTGCTGCCCGGTCAGCTCCGCGGCAAGTGTGCGGAGACGCTCCGCGCGACGCGCCACCAGCACCAGATCGTGACCGTCCGCAGCGAGCCGACGTGCGTAAGCCGCGCCGATGCCCGAGGAGGCACCGGTCACGATGGCTGTTCCCCTGGCGGGAAGCGATTCGGGGTGGATAGGCATGAAGTTCCTCCTTGTAGTCATGATTTCGACCGAGTCATCCTTCAGGTGGACGCCACCCGGACCCAGGGCCGTCGCTGGCTACGCGGCAAGGATGTTCTTGGCTTCGGCAGTGATGATCTCCAGCGCTTCGGCGACGCGGTCGTGGTGGGTGCGGTGGGAGACCACGCAGACGCGCAGGGTGTAGCGGTCGTCGACGACCGTGCTGGAGAGCACGATGCGCCGGTGGCCGTTGATCCGCTCCAGCAGACGGCGACTGGCCTCGTCGGCCCGCTCGGTGGCGGCCGAGCTGTCGTCGGCGGGGCGGATACGGAAGATCACGGTGGACAGGTCCGGGCGCTGCGGGACCTCCAGCTCGGGGATGCCGGACAGCGTGTCGTGGACTTGTGCGGCCAGGTCGAGCTTCTCGTCCAGGGCCTCGCGGAAGGCGTTCACCCCGTGCAGGTGCAGGGGAAGCCAGGCCCGCAGACCGCGGATCTCGTGGGTCAGCTCGGGCCCCAGATGCCCGAGTCCGGGACGCCCGTGGCGGCCATGTCCTGGAGGTAGCTGCCGGTGCCATCGTGCGCGGCGTGCAGGGCGGCAAGGTCGCGGACGACCAGGGCGCCGGTGCCGAACGGCATGAACAGGGTCTTGTGCGGGTCCAAAGTGACCGAGTCGGCCTCTTCCATGCCGACCAGGCGTTCCCTGCCGCGTGCGGTGAGACGGAAGAAGCCGCCGTAGGCCGCGTCGATGTGGAACCACACGTCCTCGCGGCGGGCCAGGTCGGCCAGCTGCGGCAGCGGGTCGACGGTGCCGGTGTCGGTGGTGCCGGCGGTGGCCACCAGCAGGAACGGCCGCAGCCCGGCGTCCCGGTCGGCGCGGATCATCGCGGCGGCGGCCTCCGGGTCCATCCGCAGGTCCGGGGTGTGCGGCACGGTCCGTATGTGAGTGGCGCGGATGCCGGCGAGGCGGGCGGCCTTGGCGACGGAGTGGTGGGCGAAGGCGGTGGTGTAGACGGTGCCGCCGACGAGATCCTCGCCGAGCCGGTCGTGGCGGGCGGCGACCGTCGCGGAGAACGTGGCCATCGAGCCGCCGCTGGTCAGCAGGCCGCCGCTGCCCTCCGGAAGGCCGCACACATCGCGGGCCATCCAGCGGATCACGCTCTCCTCCAGCGCGGCGAGGGCCGGGGCGACCGAGGCCAGGCCGCCGTAGCGGTTGACGGCACGGTTGTAGAACTCGGCGAGCGCGGCCGCGTACAGACCGCTGCCCGGGATATATGCGAGGTGGCCGGGCCCGGCGGTCTCCAGAGCGCAGTCGGCGGCCTCGTCCAGACGCGCGAGCAGGGTCTTCAGGTCGCCGCCCCGGTCGGGCGGCGGCGCCAGGAAGGACTCCACGAGCTCGGCCTCGGCCCGGGGCGACAGAGGGCTGGTCGCGGGGCGGGCCGCGAGCTGGTCGGTGCGGTCGACGACACGGTCCAGGACGAGACGGCCCATTTCAGTCATCGCGGCGCGGTCGGGTTCCAGGGGGAAATGGTGCATGAGGCAGTCCGATGTGCATGAGAGGGGTACGACGGCGCGGTCCGGCATAGCTGCCGGAGCACGTGACCAGGATGCGTCACCAAGCCCGGCACACGATGGCGTAGACAGTGCCCAGGCGGCCCTGTGGTGCAGGATTGTTCACCGATACGGCCGTTACGCTGCATTTCATGCCACGACCCTTGTACGACCGTATCGACCGGGCGATCCTGGATCACCTCCAGCGCCACGGACGCACCCCAACGTCGACCTCGCCGACGCCGTACGCCTGTCACCCTCGTCCTGCCTGCGCCGCACCAAGGCGCTGGAGGAGGACGGGGTCCTGGCCGGTTACCGGGCCGATCTGGACCGCGAGCGCCTCGGCCTCGGGCTGACGGTGTTCCTCTCCCTCAAGGTCGAGCACTCCCGCACCACCTCCCAAGTGGTCGAAGAGGCGCTCAAGGCGATCGAGCACGTGGTCGCCTGCCACGTGGTCTCCGGCGACGCCGACTTCTTCGTCGAACTCGCCGTGCCGGACCTGCGCACCTTCGAAAAGGTGCTCACCGACCAGATCCTGGCCATCGGCCCCGTTCGCGACGCCCGCAGCACCTTCTGCATCCGCACCGTCATCGACCGCGGCCCCCTCCCCCTCAACTCCTGGCCCGCCCCACGTCCATGAGCACAGACGGTGCATGTGCTCTGACCATCGAGGGGCTCTGGAGCGAGAGGCCGACGCGCGGCAAAGTTTAGGATTTCTGAACTACCTAGCCTGATATTTGTGATTGCCGTAATCCCACGAGTGGCGCAATCTGCTTGGCACCGGCAGCGCGGCCGGACATCGCTCGTTCAGCGCATGCTCGAGGAGAGCACGTGGGATCACTGAGACTCGCCCACCGGCTTGAGGAGTTGCCTCCGTACGTGCCAGGCCAACGCCCGGCAGGCGGGGAAGCGCCCAGGCAGACGTGCCTTGCCTCGAACGAGGTCCCCCATGCCTCCGCAGTCGGCGATCGTCGAAGCGATGAAGGAGACGCTCGAGGACGCGCACCGGTACCCGGACCTGCCGTACGTGGAGCTTCGCGACACCGTCCCCGCACACATCGGCCGGTCTTCCGACCGCACTGCGGTCGCGACGGGATTCCCGGCGATGCTGCGCGACATCGCCAGGGCCTCGTCAAAAACCGAGTCCGAAGCGATTTTCCCTGAGCCGAGCTTCGCCGCTGATCTCCCCGGTCACGGCCGTATGTAGGGATCTCCGATGGTATCCACCGAAAACGCCGCAGTCACACGGCAAAACCGCTCTGAGTCACTGTGGCATGGGCCCATGCGACGCATCCTGCTGTCCAGCTTCAGCGGAAGCGTGATCGAGTTCTACGACTTCGTTCTGTACGTCATAGCGGCCGCAGTCGTCTTCCCGCAGGTCTTCTTCAACGACCTGTCGCCGAACATGGCGACCGCCGCATCCTTCGTCACGCTGGCGATCGGGTACGTTGCCCGACCGCTCGGAGGCGTGATCTTCGGCCACTTCGGCGACAAGCTCGGCCGCAAGGGCGTGCTCGTCACCACCATGCTCATCATGGGCCTCTCGACAGCGGCAATCGGGCTCCTTCCTTCCACCGACCTCATCGGAGTCACGGCGCCGATCCTCCTCGTCACCTGCCGACTCCTGCAAGGTGTGGCCGTCGGTGGCGAGTGGGGCGGCGCGATGCTCATTGCTCTCGAAAACTCCCCCGGCGCAAAGCGTGGCTTCGCAGCCTCGTTCGCGAACCTCGGAGCACCCGCCGGCGCGATGCTCGCCACCGGGTCCATCTCCCTCGCCTCCACGCTCCCGCAGCACCAGTTTCTCTCCTGGGGATGGCGCGTTCCCTTCCTGCTCAGCTTTCTCCTCGTCCTGGTTGGGATGTTCATCCGCCTGAGAGTCAGTGAGAGCCCACTGTTCAAATCGTTGGATCAGGAGGCAGAGAAGCGGAAGGTGCCTGTTCTGGAGGTCCTGCGCCACTACCCGACGGCGGTCGCGCTGGGCATCGTGGTCGCTATCAGTCAATTGACCATCGATGGAATCGCCAGCTCGTGGGCGATCAACCGCGTCGTCGAGCTCGGAGCCGACCGTACGACCATCCTGAATCTGAAGATCCTCGGCTCGGTCGCTCTCTTCATCGCGGCCTTCATCAGCGCCCGGCTGAGCGACCGTTGGGGACGGCGGCCGCTCATCGCCATTGGTATTGTCGCCGCGCTGATCTTCGTGTTCCCGATGCTCAACCTGATCCAGACGGGGACTGCGGAGAGCTTCGCCGCTGCTGTCATCATCGGTCAGTTCATCCAGGGCATCATCCTCGGACCGCTCGCTGCGTTCCTGGCGGAGTTGTTCCCCACCCGCCTCCGCTTCACCGGTGCATCGCTGTGCTTCCAGACCGCAGCGTCGCTGGGCTCGGGCTTCACGCCCCTCATCGCGACCTCCCTGGTCACCGCGACCGGAGGCATCGCAGTACTGGGCTGGGTATGGCTGGGGGTCCTCGCCGTCTGCCTCGTGACGATCCTGCTCGCGTCGGAGAGCCGGACGCGAGATCTGAGCGCCATCTAGCGGTTCGAGGCGCTCTCGCTTCCGTCCCTCGAATGTCATCGGCGGAATGAATCCTCTGCTCCTTTCCCCGGCCATATCGGAAACGAAGTGGCACTACAAGGAGTGCACATTGGAGAGCGCTTATCGATTCATCAACAAGATGTATTAGTTGAAAGACGGCGCGTGGGCGCTGGTCCTTCGCGAGTCACGCCCACCCCGTTTACACCCGCCCAGGGGCGGAAGAAAGGCAAGAAGATGACGAAGACCGGTGGAGAACTCCTCACCGAACAACTGATCGCGGAGGGCGTCAAGACGATTTTCGGCGTCCCCGGGATCCAGCTGGACTACGCCGTGGACGGTCTCGCGCAAAACCGCGAGTCGATCGACTTCCTCTCTGCGCGGCACGAGCAGGGGGCCGCGTACATGGCGGACGGCTATGCACGTGTGGCTGACCGGCCCGGTGTCTGCATGGTCGTGCCCGGTCCCGGTCTTCTGAATGCTGGCGCGGCCTTGTCGACAGCGTTTGCGACGAACAGTCCTGTCGTCTGCATCACCGGCCAGATCCCTTCACCGACCATCGGTCGGGGTCTCGGCATGCTCCATGAGATTCAAGGACAGACGGACCTTCTGCGTTCGCTCACCAAGTGGAACGCCATCGCGCGATCTCCTGAGGAGATCCCCGGCCTCGTGCGCGAAGCGTTCCAGCAGGTCACGAGCGGCCGCCCGCGGCCCGTTGGCCTCGAGATCCCCCGGATGTGCTCCAGGCGAAGACGACTGCCGGAGTGGTGCATCCTGCCGGTGGCCACACCAGTGAGATCGACGAGGACTCGGTCAACCGTGCCGTGGAACTCCTTGCCGCCGCCGAGCGGCCCGTCATCGTTGCAGGTGGAGGGGTACGCGATACCGCGTCGAGCGCTGCACTCCAGGCACTCGCCGAGCGCCTCGGTGCGCCCGTCATCACCAGCCGGAACGGCAAGGGAGCCATCAGCGACCGGCACCCGCTTGCCCTGTCACGCCTGGCCGGTGCGGAAGTCCTTGAGAACGCGGACATCGTGCTCGCCGTCGGTACTCGCTTCATCACCATGACCGGGCAGCCGGTCATCCGGCCCGGAGGCCACCGCCTCATCGCGATCAACGCGGACGCCGCTGATGTGGGCGCACCGCGCGAGTTCGATGTCGCCGTCATCGCCGAAGCCAAGGTCGCGCTGGAAGCGATCGCGAACTCCCTGCCCGAGAGCAAGCGTGAAGCACCGTCGCTCGACGAATACCGCAAGCGGGAAAGCAACGCCCTGAACACGATCGCGCCTCAGGTGCAGTGGCTTCAGGCAATTCGCGGGGCCATGCCGGACGACGGCATCTTCATCGAGGAACTCACACAGGTCGGCTACGCGGCGCGTCTGGCGTTCCCCGTGTACCAGCCGGGAACGTACGTCACGCCCGGATACCAGGGGACCCTCGGCTACGGTTTTCCGACCGGCCTCGGCGCCGCCGTCGGAGCCAAGGGCCGACAGGTCGTCTCGATCAACGGTGACGGTGGTTTCGGGTGGGCGCTTCAGGAACTGTCCACTGCCGCCAAGTACAACATCGGACTCGTGACCGTGGTGTTCCGCAACGATGCGTTCGGCAATGTGCAGCGCATTCAGACCGAAACGTTCGGCCGCAACATCGGCGTTGACCTCAACAACCCTGACTTCGTGGCTCTGGCCAACGAGTTCGGGGTCGCCGGTGAGCGGGTCACCACGCCAGAAGGGCTCGGGAAGGCGATCCGCAACGCCCGTGGGACGGACGCACCCGTGCTCATCGAAGTTCCGTTCGGTGATGTTCCCTCCCCGTGGAAGCTCCTGGCAGAACCATCCATCGGCTGAGCAACGACGCGACGAGCCAGTGTGGCGCTCAAGCCTCGCGAGCTCACCAACTCAGATTTAGGAAGGTTGAGATTCATGGCATCTCCCAGGGGAACCGTCGACGACTCGCTGTGGCTGGATAACGCCCGGGTTGTCCCGTCGGGGACGTCGTACGCGGCGGTGGACAACTCCGCCACCGGCGAGGAGATCGCCCGAGTGCGATCAGCCACCCCCGAGGACGTCGACCGCGCATTCGACTCCGCCGCCCGCGCGCAGAAGCGGTGGGCCGCTGTCTCGCCCGCTGATCGCGTCGCTGTTGTAGCAAAAGCCGCAGACATCTTGGACGGCATGGCGGATGACCTCGCCACCACGATGCAGGCGGAAGTCGGCACCGTGGCAAGCCAGGTCCACGCAACACAGGTCGCCCTGGGCCTCGTGGCCATCCGCCACACCGCGGCCTCGGCTCTTGACGCCATCACGGAGCGCGAGAAGATCGGGAAGTCGGACGTCGTCCGCGAGCCGGCGGGCGTGGTCGGAGCGATCACTCCATGGAACTATCCGCTGATGCAGGCAGCGTTGAAGGCGGCGCCGGCGATCGCTACCGGATGCAGCATCGTCATCAAGCCGCCGAGCGCCGCCCCGCTTACGACGTTCCTGGTGGCCGAAGCCTTCGCCGAGGCCGGGCTCCCCGCCGGCGTACTCAATGTCGTCTGCGGAAGCGGTGGAAGCGTCGGCAGTGCGATCGCAGGCCATGCACGCGCGGACTTCGTCTCCTTCACGGGCTCCGTCGAAGCGGGTCGAAAGGTCGCCGTGTCCGCTGCTCAGCAGGGGACACGCACGTCGCTCGAACTGGGTGGAAAAAGTGCTGCGATCGTCCTCGATGAGGACACGGTGCGTGCCGCGGTGCGGCATACCATCGGAAGCTGTTTCGCCAACGCGGGTCAGACGTGTGCGGCGCTGTCCCGGCTCATTGTTCCGCGCCACCTCCTCGAAGAGGCCGAGGACGAAGTTCGGCAGGTGATGGAGCAGGTCGTCGTGGGAGATCCCTTCGACTCGGCCAGCACCGTGGGGCCGCTGGCGAACGAGGGACAACGAAACACGGTGGTCGAGCACATCCGTGTGGCGGGCGAAACGGCAGGTGTACGTATCGTCGCGTCGAAGGACATCTCCCATCTCACGCGCGGCTGGTATGCCGCTCCTACGGTGGTCGTCGCCGACGAGCCCAGCGCGCCGATCGTGCAGGAGGAGGTGTTCGGGCCCGTGCTCGCCATCCAGCCCGCCGACGACGACCTCCATGCGATCGAGCTCGCCGAAGGGACGAGGTTCGGCCTCATCGCTCGTGTGTGGACCGATGACGATGCGCGTTTCGAGAGGGTCGCCCGACAGCTCTGTGTCGGTGGCGTGATCCAAAGCGACGCTCCAACGGCGTGGGACGCGCCGTTCGGAGGCGTCAAAAACTCCGGGTACGGGCGCGAGCGCGGTGTCTACGGTGTCGAGGAATACCTCGTTCCGAAGTCCCTGCAGCGTGGAGGCTCGAAGATCTGACGCTGCGGTTGTGGTGCACCCCGGCAAGAACACAGTCCGTACGATGATCGCGGCCGAGGCATGCTTCTGCTGGCTCGGCGGTGCGCAAGGTAAGCGGCTGGTCTTCTTCTGCCGGAGCACTGTTCGGCCGAGCGGCGAGCTTCACGGAAACCTGTTCGGCGCTGTCGGCATCCCGAACGGGTCAAGCTGGCCGTGGAGTCATCGGGCAGGGCCAGCTGCAGCGACAGAGCCGGGATACCCAGCAGGATCAGGCCGGCCACGGCGACGCCGAGCGCCTTCAGCGGGTTGCGCAGCACCAGCCTCGCCCAGCGCACCCCATCGACTCGCCGGTGCCGCGCTCCAGCGCCCGCATCCGGCGGGTCTTGACCGACCGCTGGTGATCTTCGTGCCGGCGAAGCCCAGAAGCGCGGGCAGCAGGGTGCGTGCGAGGAGTACGGCGACGACGATCGCGAAGGCGCCGCCCAGGCCGATGTCGGTCAGCAGCCTGATACCGATGACACTGAGTCCGGCCAGCGCGATGACCACGGTCAGGCCCGCGAACACCACTGCGGAGCCCGCGGTGCCGAGGGCGCGCCCGGCGGCTTCCTCCGGGTCGCGGCCGTGCGCCAGTTCGTCCCGGTAGCGGGAGACGATGAACAGGGCATAGTCGATGGCGACCGCGAGGCCGAGCATCAATGCGAGCGTCGTGGTCTGTTCGCTCAGGTCGATGAAGGCGGAGGCGATGGTGATGGAGGAGATCGCCGTGATCACCCGGCGACGGCGGTCAGCAGCGGCAGTCCGGCTGCGATCAGCGAGCCGAAGGTGATCACCAGCACGACCGCCGCCACGAGGATGCCGATCACCTCGCCTATGCCCTGTTGGACACCTTCCTTCATGGCGCTGCCGCCCATGCTCACCGCGAGGCCCGCCTCCCGGCCCTGCTCGGCGACCTTCTTCACGTCCTCGCGGGCCCGGTCGCTCACATCACTGTCGGTGACCTTGTAGGTCATCTGGGCGAAGGCGATCGTCCTGTCCTTGCTGACGGTGGAGCCGGTGTAGGGGTCGACGACGTTCGCCACCTGGGAGGCCCGCTTCAACCCGCCGACGAGCGACTCGACTTCACTTCTGTGGGCGCCCAAGGTCAGCTTCTGCCCCTTGGGTGCTTCGAAGACGACGGGCCGTGGCGCCGCCCGCGGATGCCTGTGGGAACTGCTTCTTCAGCAGGTCTTGCGCCTTCTGTGACTGGGTGCCGGGGAGGAAGGTGGCCACGGAGAACTCCCGGGGCGTGCCGAAGAAAGGGAACGCCTCGAATCTAGAGATGAAAACGCGGGATTCCGTGGGCCGAAGGATGCGAATACGAGGCCGGGGACCGGTACCGCGGTGCCGCTTCGATGTCGTACCTCTGTCGTACCTCTGTCGTACGGCGGGAGGATGCCGTCCTTCGCGAACAGGCGGCTGGTGCGCGAGAGGCCGCCGAATCCTGACCTCGCTGCCAGGCCGCGTGGACGGCAGCGAAGCGGGCATGCGATCGGCGGGCTCGGCGCCGATCGCATGCCGCACCTTAGTGCCTACCGTTCAGAGGGACTGTGTGCCGGCTGCCGTGGGGGTCACCAGGCGACCGGCAGTCGCTGGGGGCCGTAGGTGACCGTGGTGTCCCGGAACGCGATCTCGTCCAGCGGCACCGCCAGCCTGAGACCCGGGAGTCGGCGCAGCAGGGCGGGCAGGGCGATCTGGAGTTCCACGCGGGCCAGGGGTTGGCCGAGGCACTGGTGGGTGCCGTAGCCGAAGGCGAGGTGGCCGCGGGTGTTGCGGTCCGGGTCGAAGGTGTCGGGGTCGGCGGAGAAGGACGCGTCGCGGTTGCCGGAGGGCAGGTTCACGAGCACGGCCTCGCCGGCCTTGACGAGTGTCCCGCCGATGGTCACGTCCTCGCTGGCGGCGCGGAAGATCCCGTCGTGGACGATGGTCAGATAGCGCAGCAGTTCCTCGACCGTGTTCGCCACGACGGCGGGGTCGTCGGTGTCACGGAGCCGGGCTAGCTGGTCGGGGTTCTCCAGCAGGGCCAGGGTGCTGAGGGCGATCATGTTGGCCGTCGTCTCGTGCCCGGCCACGAGCAGCCCCATGCCGTGGCCCACCACGGTGCCGCGGTCGATCTCGCCCGCGGCGACCCGCTGGAGCTGCCGGCTGATCAGGTCGTCGGCGGGCTCGCGCTCCTTGCGCGCCACCAGCTCGGACAGGAAGCCCGCCAGCGACATGGCGGCGACGTGCATCTCCTCGTCCGTGGAGGCACTGACCAGGGTGGCACTGTGCTCCTGGAAGAACGCGTGGTCCTCATAGGGCACCCCGAGCAGCAGGCAGATGACCATGGACGGGATCGGGTAGGCGTAGGCGTTCACCAGGTCCGCCGGCTGTCCCTGGCTGATCATCTCGTCCAGGAAGTGGTCGACCTGCTCCTGGATGAGCGGGCGCAGCCGCTCCATCTGCTTGACGGTGAACTCGCCGGTGAGCGTCCGGCGCAGGCGGATGTGTTCCGGATCGTCCATCCGCGGGAAGGTCTGGGGCAGGGTCGATGCGGGGTCTTTCGGGGTGGGGTAGCCGGGGTGCGGTCGTCGGCGCTGAGCCGCGGTTCGCTGAGGGCCTGGCGGATGTCGGCGTACCGGCTCGCGATCCACAACGGTTTGCCGCGCCACATCGCCCGCTGAAGACCGTCGTTCTCGCGCCACTCGGTGTACTCGGCCGGCGGGTCGAAGGGGCACTTCCCGGAGCGCACGCCGGGGAACGGAGGCAGGTCGGTGGGGTCGGACGTGTTGATCGTCGTGCTCATGGACAACTCCTTGAAAGGCGTGAAAGGACGTGGGGATTCGCGAGCGTGAGTCTTCGCCCGGGAAACGGCAGGCCGGTCACACGGCGGCCGGGTCCGTGACGGCCATGTCTGTGAGGGCCGTGTCCCAGGTCGCGCCGGAGGCGATGAGTCCTCGCCAGGCCCGCAGCGCCCTGGGGGTCTGGCCCATGGCGAGCACACCGGTGAGTCGGTCTCCCCGGCGGTAGGCCACCAGGAATTGCCGCTCCGTCAGGTCGCTCCTGAGGACGCGTGCCTCGTCGTGGTCACGCAGGTATCCGTAGGCCTGGATCTTGGCGCCGTACTGATCGGACCAGAAGTACGGCACCGGGGCGAACGGCCGCCGGGCATCCGGGTTGAGCAGGTTGTGCGCGACGGCGAGGGCCTGCTCGCCCGCGTTGGTCCGGTGCTCGACGCGCATCGCCGTATCGAACAACGGGTTGTGCCAGCACGCCACATCGCCCACCCCGTACACCTCGGGGGCCGCCGCGCTGTACTGGTCGCACACGAGACCGTCGCCGAGGGCGAGCCCGCTGTCGGCCAGCCATTCGGTGTTGGGCAGCGAGCCGATGGCGACCAGGACGACATCGGCGGGCAGGACGCGTCCGTCGGCCAGGGCGACGCCGGTGACCTCGCCGTCGGCGCTGAGTACGGTGGCCACCTTGGCATCCGTGTGCAGCCGGACGCCATGCTCGCGGTGCACCTGCGCCAGGATGCGGCCGGTCTCTTCACCGACGGCCTGCGCCAACGGAACCGGGCCGGCTTCCAGCAAGGTCACGTCCGCACCCAGCCTTCGGGCCACGGCGGCCACCTCGGCACCGAGGAACCCGGCACCGACGATCACCAGACGCTGCCCCATCCGCAACCCCGTCTTCAGTGCCAGCGCGTCGGTCAGGGTGCGCAGCGTGTGCACCCCGCCCACGCCTTCGGCGCCGGGCAGACAGCGGGCTCGTACACCGGTCGCCACGACCAGCGCCTCGTACGGCAGTGAGGTACCGTCCGCCAGCAGCAGGGTCCGCGCGGCCGCGTCCAGCCCGCTCGCGCCCACTCCCAGCCGCAGGTCCAGATCCAGCGCGTCGATGTCCGCCCGCCCGCGCAGGGCCAGCCGGTCCGGCTCCCACTCCCCCGCCAGGATCTGCTTGGACAACGGCGGGCGGTCGTACGGGAGTTCCGCCTCGTCACCGACGAGGGTGAGCACACCCTGGTATCCGCGCCTGCGCAGCGCTTCCGCCGTAGCCAGGCCGCCGGCCGCCGCGCCGACCACCGCGATGCGGTTCACGAGTCGGCGACGTGGATGGCGGCGGCGGGGCAGGCCAGAGCCGCTTCACGGACGGCCTCGTGCTGATCCGCGTCGGGGGCCTCGGTCAGCAGTACGACCATGCCGTCCTCGTCCCGCTGGTCGAAGACCTCGGGCGCGATCAAGACGCACTGCCCTGCGGCCACGCACTTGGGTTCATCAACGGTGATCTTCATGTGGGGGGATTCCTTCTTGTTTCAGATGGTGAGCATCGAAAGAAAATTTAGCCGACGCCTGTCGGTGAACCAACATACGTCCTCTAACCTTAAAGTGGCGGTAAGGTGAAGTCATGCGCGCGACGAGACAGGGCATCCCGACCGGCGACCGGCGCGTGCGCCGTACGCACGCGGCCTTGCAGGGAGCGCTGATCCAGCTCGTCGAGGAACGGGACCTGGGGCAGATCAGCATCGCGGACGTCACCGAACGGGCCGACGTGAACCGCACGACGTTCTACGACCACTACCGGGACGTGCACGAACTGGCCGAGGCCGCCTGCACCTCCACGATCGACACCCTGATCGAGTCCCTGCCCGCCCTCGATCAGGCTTCGGCGGGCCCCGATGGGGACCCCGGCCGGTCACTTGTCGCGTTCTTCGAGAACCTGGCCGAGCACGCCGGCCTGTACCGCAGCCTCCTGGGGCCGCAGGGCAGCGCCCGTGTCATCGACCACATACGCGGCCGCATCGCCGCCACTACCCACGTCAGGGTGCGTATGAAGGCCGGTGCCCCGCCGGACAGTGTCTCGTCGACCGACATCCCTCACGACGTGCCCGCCGCGTTCACCGCCGGCGCGCTCCTCGGCGTGGCCACCGACTGGCTCCAACGCGACTGCCCGCGATCCCCGGCCGAGATGGCCGCACTGACCTGGCCACTCCTCGTCGCCCAGCACAACACCGGCGCCGGACGCTCCGACGCGTGAGGCAGCCCGTCCCGGAGCTGCCCGACGACATCGGGCGCCGTCCAGCGGGCCATGACGTTGAAGCTTGGCCAGTTCGCCGTCGGCGTCGCCCCTCGTCCACTCCCGTGGTACGCCGTCGACAGCTCCCCGAAGGCGCCGAACCTCAGCGCTCGGCACGCAGGGCCGCGACGCCGCCGCCGTCCACGAGCAGGTCGGTGCCGGTGACGAAGGCGGCGCCTGGGTCGAGGGAGCACTCGGCGGCCTCGGCGATGCCGTCGTGGGTGCCGAGGCGGCCGGTCCCGCCCGCCTCGACACTTGGGCGTCGAAGGGCGTCACCCCGCCGGCCTCGCAACAGCTCGCGCGGAACGCCAACGGCACCGCGAAGCTCGACGCGTACGGCATTCCGCTCGGCGGTGTCCGCTCCACCTACAGCGATCCGCCGACGGCCCGCTACTTCGCCAACACCACCGACCAGCGGTACTCGATCTGCACCAGCGCAGGAGCCCCTGTCCATACAGGAGTTGAAGGAGCTCTACGGCAGCAAGGACACCTACGTGAAGAAGGTGGACCGGCACGCGGACCGGCTGGAGCGACGGGGCTGACTGCTGCCCGCCGACGCGGACGAGATCCGCGGTGAGGCGAAGTCGGTCAACCAACTTCTGACGGCACGTCAATCTCCGGCGCGGACCGGGAGGATGACCGCCGAGGGATGTTCGTTGTCGTGGAACACCAGTTGGTCCGCGGGCTTGAGCGTGGTCGCTGTCGCTCGCGGTTCGCCCGTGCCGGAGTTGCGGCTGTAGCGCGGGAAGGCTCCGCTGGAGATCTGGACGCGGATGCGGTGGCCGCGCCGAAAGCGGTAGGCGGTGGGCCACAGCCGCACCTCGGCCCGGGTGATCTCGTCGGCGCCGGTGAGACCGACCAGTCCGTCGCAGACGTTGGTCGAGCGCCCCTGGGCGTCCACGTCGCACAGCCGGACGAAGACATCGGCGTACGGCAGGCTGGAGCAGAACCAGATCTCGGCGCTCACCTCGCCGATCACCTCGGTGTCCTGCTCCAGCACGGCCGTGGTGTACGTCAGCACGTCGGGCCGCGCCTCCAGCTTCCGGTTGTCCACCCGGCCCGCCTTCACGCCCATGGCCATCCGGACCCCGCCGACCGCCGGGGTGGGGTCGGCGGGGTCGTAGCGGTAACCGTCGGGGCGGAGGCGGCGGACGCCTCGGTGGACAGCACGCCGCCCGGCTGCAGGCGCAGGAGCTTGGGCTCGTATCCGGGCGGAGGCCAACTGTCGCAGTCCCGCCACTTCTCCTCACCCATCACATACAGACGTACAGCGGCCCGCTCCGGCGGCTCCTCGCCCTGCGCGAGGGGAGGGCGAAAGCGAGGGCCTCCTCGGCCGCAGCCGCTCCGACGCCCATGGAGATGTGGGACCAGGGGCCGACGGTGAGACGTGCCCTTCTGCCGTTCTTCTGCAGCGCCTGGAAGTCGCGCAGCTGCCCGGGCAGGAAGATGTCGTACCAGCCGCCGACCGTGCTGACCGGCATGGTGATGTCCTTGACCCGGTGGCTGTGGTCGACCGGCTGCCAGAACGCGGCGTCGGCGTCGTGGTCGAGGACGTTCTGGAAGTAGGCGGAGGGGTGGCCGAGCACAGTGGCGTCGGCCTGGTTCAGCGGCAGGGTCTCCATGGCGCGGCGGACCTTGCCCGCGCCGAGCAATTGACCCAGTCGCGACCTGGGGTGTTCCTGGCCGGCGACCTGGACACCCCAGCCGAAGGGCGCCTCGAGGGAGAAGCCGTCGGTCCTCAACTGCTCCAGCGTGAAGGCCGATTCGGAGACCGACGGAATGATCGCCTTCACCTGCGGCGGTGCGGCGTCGGCGACCGCCCACTGCACGAAGCCGAGGTAGCTGCCGCCGAAGAGAACGATCCCCTCCCCGCACCATGGTTGCTCGACCAGCCACTCCAGGGTGTCGAGGCCGTCCTCGCGTTCGCGGCGCAGCGGGTCGAACTCGCCGCCGGAGCCAAAGGTGCCGCGGGTGCTCTGTACGACGACCTGGTAGCCCCGTTCGGCCAGCGGTCGGGCTAGCTGGACAGCGATCATGCCGTTGCGGCCGTAGGGAGAACGCAGCAGGGCGGTGGGCAGGCCGTCGCCGCCGGAGCGGGGCCGCCAGCGGTCGGCGAGCAGGACGGCACCGTCGCGCATGCCCACCAGCAGATCGCGTTCGACGGTCACGTCCCGGGTGCGGGGCGCGGGAAGCCGGAGGAGGCGTTGAAGGATGTGGCTGGTCGGGTTCATCGGGTGTCCCTGGGCAGGTTCGGAGGAGGAAAGGGCATGGCTGCGCCGCGCCGTGGCGCGACCTTGCCTGCTCTTGAAGGTTGTTCAGTCAGTACGAGGCCGGACCAGTCCGGCGTCGTAGGCCATGATCACTGCCTGGATGCGGTCGCGGGCACCGAGCTTGCCCAGCACCCGGCCCACGTGCTTCTTCACCGTGGACTCGGTAAGGACGAGGCGATCGGCGATCTCGGTGTTGTTCCAGCCCTGGGCGATCGCGAGCAGCACCTCGTGCTCCCGTTCGCTGAGGGCGCTCAGCCGCGGATCGGCGGATCGGTCGGCGGTGTCGCCGGGCGAGAGCAGCCGGTGTGCGTGGGCATCGAGGAGCCGCCGGGTGAGGCGGGGTGCGACCACCGCGTCGCCGCTGGCGACCGCACGGATGCCGGCGACGAGTTCCTCGGGGCCGGCATCCTTGAGGAGGAAGCCGGAGGCGCCCGCGCGCAGGCCGCCGTAGGCGTACTCGTCCAGGTCGAAGGTGGTCAGGATCAGGACGCGGGTACGGCCACCGGTGCCGCAGATCCGCCGGGTCGCCTCGATGCCGTCCATGCCGGGCATACGGATGTCCATCAGCACGACGTCGGGGCGGAGTTCGGCGGCCATCCGGACGGCCTCGGCGCCGTGTCCGGCCTCCCCACGCACTCCATGCCGGGGGTGCCCTTCAGCAGCATGCGGAACCCGAGGCGCTGCAGGGGCTGGTCGTCGGCGATCAGCACGGTGGTCATGGGCTCAGGCCTCCTGAACGGCTTCGAGGGCGACGTCGACGATCCAGCCGGGCCGGTCGCCGCGCGGGCCCGCGGTGACCGTGCCGCCGTACATCGCTGCCCGCTGACGGATACCGACCAGACCGTGCCCGGCGCCGTCACCGCCCCCGTGCCGCGATGGAGTGCCGGACGGTGGTCCGGTGTCGGTGATCCGGACCCGGATGACGTCCCCGTCGACGGCCACGGTCACCTCGGTCCGTGCTCCGGTGCCCGCGTGCTTGAGGGTATTGGTGAGGGCCTCCTGGACGATGCGGTAGACGGTCAGCTGCACCCCGCTGCCCAGGGCGGTGAGGTCACCGTCGGTGCGGTAAGAGACGCCGACACCCGCCGCGCGCACCCGGGCCAGCAACGGGTCCAGATCGGTGAGCGTGGGCTGCGGGCTGAGCGAGGCCGCGGCATCTGGCGCGTTGCCCAGCACTCCCAGGACCCGGCGCAGTTCGCCCAGCGCCTGACGGCCGGTGTCGCCGATGAGCCGCAGCGCCTCGGCGGACTCCTCGCCCTCGCTGGCGGCGAGGACGGCGGCGCCGTCGGCAAGCCCCACCACCACGGAGAGGTTGTGGCCGACGATGTCGTGCATCTCCCGGGCCACCCGCTGGCGTTCGGCCGCGGCGATCAGCCGCTCGCGCTGGTCCCGCTCGACCTCCAGCCGTCTCGCACGGTCCTCCAGCCCCGCCAGATGGACCCGCCGGGTGCGCAGGGCCAGGCCCAGGGCGATGGCGGCGATGCCCTGGCTGACCAGGAGCAGCAGGCCAAGCACGGGCTGCTCGGACGGCAGCAGGAAGAACACCGCCACGCACATCTCGGCCAGCGTCACGGCAGCAGCCCAGCCCAGCCGGCGCAGGGGGCCGTGCAGCGCCAGGTTGTGCAGGGCGGAGAGCAGACAGAGCGCGGCGAGCAGCCACAGGTCCAGCGCCCAGGGCAGCACGGCGGCGACCGCGAGGACGGCGAAGACCATCTCCGGCGCCCGGCGCCGCCACCACAGCGGCACCACCATGCCGACGGTGATGGCGATCAGCAGTGCCGGGGGCAGGTCGGCGCGTGCCCGAGCCGCGGCGAAGGGACCGGTGTCGTTGCCCAGCAGCGCGTGGAGCAGCGCTGCCGCGGCCGTGCCGGTGACGACCAGGGAGTCGAGCAGCCAGGGGTGGCGCCGGTCCACCCGGCGCAGGCGGCGCTGAGTGGACAGCAGCCGGCCCATGAAGGGGGGAACCTCGGTCTGCGCCACGCCCGGTGCCGGAGGCCGAGGCCCGGAGCCGGCCGGAGGGTGGTCGGCCGGCTCCGGGGGCGTTGGCGTGGGAGTGGTCATGTGCGCGGGTCCGTTCAGGCGTCCGTGCGGGTCAGCCGGAGGCCGGCCGCGGCCAGCGTCACGGCCACCCATCCCACGAGGGCGGCCAGTCCGGCGTCGGGAGACAGCAGGCCGGCCGAGTGCTCCAGCGCGGTCAGCGCCTCACCTGCCTTGCTGGGCAGCAGGGGCGTAAGAGCGTCGGCGACCGAGTCGGGCAGCAGCGAGGCCAGACCTGGCACGATCAAGAGCGTGCCAGTCAGGGCCGCAATGCCGCCCGCGATGGAGCGCAGTAGTGCGCCCAGGGCCACGCCCCACATGCCAACGAGCCCCAGGTAGATTCCCGCGCCCGCCAGCGCGCGCGGCACGCCCTCGTCGCCGAGGCTCAGCGCGATGTCCGCGTCCTTCAGCGTGAGGCCGCCAAGCTGGAAGGCGGCCAGCGCGCCGGCCGCGGTGACGACCGTGGCGACCACGCCGTACACGAGGGACTTGGACCACAGCACCGGAAGCCGTTTCGGTACGGCCGCCAGTGTGGAGCGGATCATGCCCGTACTGTACTCACCGGCCGAGAACAGCACACCGAGCACGCCGACGCCGAGCGCGGCGAAGGTCGTGCCGGTCAGGGCCAGGCCGACCGCTCCGTCGGCGAGGGGCGGCGCGTTCCCGCCGCCGGTGTCCGGGGTGTAGGCCGCCGAGGCGAGCGCACCGATGACGGCGAGAACGGTCACGGACAGTGCGAGGGTGATCCAGCTCGACCGTACGGACCAGAACTTGCTCCACTCCGAGCGCAGCACCCGCAGGGCGGTGATCTTGTAGCCCGGGCGGGAGAACTCACGGGAGGGATGTCCGTGGTGCTCATCAGGCCGCCCTCAGGGTGGCGGCCGTGGTGCTCTGGTACTCCACGGCGTCTCTGGTCAGTTCCATGAACGCCTCTTCCAACGACACGGTCTGCGGGGTGAGTTCGTACAGCGGGACGCCGTGCTGTGCGGCCAGTGCGCCGATCCGCCGGCTGTCCATGCCGTCGACGACGAGATGCTCGGCCGTGGTGGAGGTGATGGCGACACCCGGTCCGGAGAGCAGGGCGCGCAACCGCTCCGGCTCCGTGGTGGCGACCCGTACGCCGCGTCCGCCGGCCTCCTGGACGAACGCGTCGACCGTCGTGTCGGCGAGGAGCCGGCCGCGTCCGATCACGACGAGGTGGTCGGCGATCAGCGCGGTCTCGCTCATCAGATGCGAGGAGAGCATGACCGTACGGCCCTCTGCGGCGAGCCCGGACAGCAGGGTGCGCACCCACAGCACTCCCTCCGGATCGAGGCCGTTGACCGGCTCGTCCAGCATGACGATCTGCGGATCGCCGAGAAGGGCGGCTGCGATGCCGAGCCGCTGGCCCATGCCCAGGGAGAAGGCCCCGGCCCGCTTGTGGGCCACGCTCGTGAGGCCGGCCAGTTCGATGACCTCGTCGACCCGGCGGCGCGGGATGCCGTGAGTGTGCGCCAGGGCCGTCAGGTGGGCGAACGCACTGCGGCCGGGGTGGACGGAGCGGGCCTCCAGCAGTGAGCCGATCTCCGTCAGGGGCGCGCGGTGTCGGTCGTAGCGCTTGCCGTTGACGGTCACCGACCCGCTGGTGGGCCGGTCGAGACCGATGATCATGCGCATGGTGGTGGACTTCCCGGCTCCGTTCGGGCCGAGGAAACCGGTCACCTGCCCAGGCTGCACGGTGAAGGTCAGACCGTCCACGGCGGTCCTGTCCCCGTAGCGCTTGGTGAGCCGCCGTACGTCGATCATGGATATCGCCCCCCGGAACTCCTGGTCGCTGCACGCGAGTTCGGCACGTTCGCGCCTCGCGTCACGGCCGTCGTCCGGCCGCGTCATCAATCTAGGTCCGGCATCGGCCGGGTTTCTGGGACCACGGGTGACACTTTGGGGGGTGGTGGTACTCGGGTACCACAGGCGTCCCGAGCCGAGCGGTCGCCTTCGCTTCGCCGGCACCGGCATGGCTCGTGAGGCGAGCATGCCGCACTTCAGTGAATCGCCGGATTGTTCTCCACATCATTCAATTGCAACTCAGCAGAGGTAAGACCACCGGTTCTGGCAGACGCTCAACGCATGAGAAACCTCCTCCGAAGGAGACGTCCATCCAATACGCTGGCCGTGATCGACTGCCAGGATCGTGTGCTGCTGTGCCGAATGCACGGTGAGTCCTCTTGGCGTCCTCCGCCCGCAAAGGTGATCCGCATCCGGCCGTCGAAGTTCTCCGTCATCAACACTCTGGACCCCCTCTTTTCGCATTGGCTCCTGGCCCGCACTCCGGTAATGGGCAGGCTCGACAACCTGTCGCAGCGAGGCGGTCTGGATGGATCCACACACATCTTCGTCGTCC
Source organism: Streptomyces tuirus (assembly GCA_018195615.1). GTDB lineage: Bacteria > Actinomycetota > Actinomycetes > Streptomycetales > Streptomycetaceae > Streptomyces > Streptomyces tuirus_A. The sequence goes on from JAGTPG010000002.1 coordinate 4,120,685, forward strand.
GTCGCAGCAGAATGAGGTCGATCTACCTTCGCGCTCGGACGCGTTCCTGTGCAGATGCTGACTACGTCTGGTATCCGCTTGGCGATGTGGAGGACGAGCAATTCGATGTGCATCCACGCGAACTCGGCCCCCTTCTCCGTGGATATCTGGAGGGATGGATTCCCGACGGTGTCATCACTCTCGTCGAGTGATCACTCGTTCTTCACCAAGGAGCGTGCTCTGTGCCAGGTTCTCAATTCCGTCGCCGATCTCCAGCTCGTGGTCCGCTGGCCCTGGAAGTCCGGACCCTTCTGGCCGCCGCAGGATTGCCGGAAGCAGACAGCGACGACCGCTACCGGGCTCACGGCGTGGTGGTGACCGATCGCGGCGAATCGGTCGGTGTGGAGTGGTTCACTTCCCGCAGCCTGCGTCGCGCTTCAGCCGACGAGCAGCTGCAAGGCTGGCCCATGGGCACGGCGGACCGTACCCACGAGGCTGCCCGACGCCATCTGCACGCGGCTGTCTTCGGCATCCTGTCGGAGGTCGGTTACCTGGTGGAGGCTGATTCGGCTGACGCCCCAGGCGCTCTGACCGTGCGAGCCGGCCGGATCTCTACACCGACGGCCCTGGCCGCGGACATCAGACGGATCCTTGCAGATCTACGAGCCGCGCCCGAAAGCCCCCAGGAGCCTGGTCCGGCACCGTGAGTGCGTCCAGCACCTATGAGATGGCGGCTGACAGAGAAGGCGTAGCGGGCGAAAATCCGCCCGTGTCTACGAATCTCGGTGCCTCAGTTCCCGTGGTTGACGTGCTGCGTGCCCGCTACGCACGCCGTCTGCCTGCCTCTCTCGGCGATCTGGCCGGGCCTGTGCAGGGCCCTGTGGAGTTGCGCCTGCATGTCGCGTGGTCGGGCCTGCGCACCTACGACCTCGACCGGCCCCGGCAGCGCATGAGCCTCTACCGCACTGTTCTGGCGGAAGGACAGCGCGCTGACCTGGTCGCCTTCCTCAACCGCGACCTGTTGCTGGCTCAGTGGCCCGACCTGCGCACGCTGATCAGCACACACATACGTGTCGTGTGGGAAGAGGCCTTTTCCGAGCTCGTCCGATCATGGAATGTCCCGTGATCGTCGGGCACTGGCCTCGTCCTTCGGAACACCCCAGTCGACCACTCGCAGTCCAGCGCGTTTCAACTGCCTCTCAGTGATGTCGAGCTGCTGTATCGGGGTCCTTCCGTGTCGCGCAAGCCAGCGCGTTCTGCGTGAACGCTCCTGCAGGCTGAGGGCATCCCAGTCATCGTGATAGAGACCGGCATCGGCCAGAGAGCCGGCCTCGCGGCTGGCCTGTTGTACGTAGGCGAACTCGTCGGCGGTCGTGGCCAGGGTGATGAGCGCCCAGGCGGTCGGATAGTCGAGTGACGGGCCGTTCCGGCGTATGAGCTGATGGGTGCGCCACTGGCGGATCGGGGCAAGGAGCCAGCGTCTGGTGCGTACGTTCATGCGGTGTCGGCTCCGGGTTCAGCGAGGCGGTCGGCCAGCCAGCGGGCGGCCGTGTTCTGGAGGTCGGTGCTGCCGAGCGTGCGCAGTGTCTGAGTGAGGGCGCGCAGGAAGATCTCGCGCTGGTGCTGGGTATGCAGGTCGGTGAGCAACTGGTCGACGAACCAGGCCACTTCGGCGTGCAAGCCGTCGCGGCTGGAGTCCCGTGGTGGCTTGAGGTCTGCTACGGCCTTCACAAGGTGGTCTAGTTCACTCAGACGGTCGGGGTACTGGTCGATCCACCACACGCGGCGTCGATCAGAGTCGGCAAGCACGGACTGCAGGAAGGTGACGCGGCGATGTGTCTCCTCTCGGTCCAGGTCCCCGCTTTGGGCACGCCGCAGGTGTTCTTCGGCCAGCTGCTGGTCGGCCTCCGAGGCGGTCAGTCCTGCGTGGCCTCGGATGACGAGCCACGGCTCCGGGGACCATGGGCGGTCGATGGTGGCGTTCACGGCGTCCTGCGCGGCCGGGAGGTCGAGTACGGAGTAGCGCTGGAGAATCCGAGCGGTGTGCTCACGCAGAAGGTGACGGACGAGGGACGGCGGGTCGTGATGCTCCGGTGGGCCGTCACCGCGTGGGTCCCAGGTGGCGCCGATCCGGACGGTGAAGTGGAGGGTGGGCACGCGGCTGGGCATGCGCTCGTTCTCAAGGAGGAGGCATGGCTCCGCCGGCCCTTGGTCCGGGACCGCCACCGCTGTTGCCGGGGTCGGCGGTGGTCCCGGTTGCCGATGCCACCGGGAGAACAGGCTCATGCGGCAGGTGTGTTCAACTCATCCGGCTCGATGGAGGGTTCCCCGAAGGTCTCTGGCGGCTGTGACGGATCAGGGGCTGGCAGGAGGCGGCTGAGTACCGCAATGCGTCGCGCCCGTCCAGGTCCGGTCGGGCTGCTCTGTCCCACCAACAGCTCGGAGACGCGGGCATCTCGCAGGCGCCCCGCAAGGACGGCCACGGCGATGTCGACGGCGTGCTCCTCGGGCACGGCCGGGGATTCCAGCCAGGCGGCGAGTGAGGCCAGGGCCTGGTCGGCGGTGGGCTCATGGTGCCAGGTCGCACGCCATCCGCGTACGAAGAGCTGATCCTCCAAGCCGGTCTCCTTGTCCGCGATCAGCTCATTCGCAAGGGCCAGGGCCAACGGCGTTTCACCCGGCGGGCTGCTCAGGTCGGTCAGGGCGAGAAATGAGCATGCCCCGGCCTGGCGGATCACGTCATCCTCGGCCTCGGCCCAATCAACGATCTCCCGAGGACCAGAGAGCGGAGCTTTGGTTGGGTCGCGAGTTCGCGGACGGCCTGGGCTACGGCCTCGGCGCCGCGCTGGTCTGTACGTCCGGCCAGGAGCCGCAGCCGGGTGAGCGCGACCCGCGGATAGGTGCGGCCCAGTTGGCCGGCGCAGACCTCGGCCACGGTCTGGGCGAGGGCCTCGCTGAGGTTCTTCTGCTTGGCGGCGTCGTACAGGTACTTGCGGACCGCCACACCGATGCCCGGGTGCGTCGCGGTGCTCTCCAGCACGCCGGCCGCCAGTCGCCGGTGTGCGGCGCTGTCCGAGGCGATCCACTCGGTCACGATGCGCAGGACCGGCTGCCCCGCGGGCCCCGTCGCCAGGCTGGTCAGGGCCGCGGCGACCTGGGCCCGGTACTTGCCGGCTATGCCCTTCGGCGCGGTGATCTCCGAGGCCCAGCGCAACAGTTCGCTGCGCAAGTGAGGGCGCTGCGCCCAGACGTGGGCGAGGACCGCCTCGTCGAGGCCGTGGCGTGCCTGGTCGAGGGAGAGCCCGTCGTCCTCGACGCGCTGCGCGCCGGTGATCTCAAGACGGGTCTCCAGATCGGGTCCCGCCAGCGCACCGCCCGGCGGAAGGACTCCCTTCACCAGCGCGAAGAGCCGATCGGCGGCAGCCATGACGACATCGGCGGGCAACCGGTCGAGCAGTGCGATGGCGATGAGCAGGGCGCGGTCCCGCAGGTACTCATCGCCGTCGTGGTCCTTGAACCAGCCCGCGAGGTGATCCCGCCAGTTCTCGAACTCCTCCTTGGCCTTCACCTGGCCGTCGTCGTCGGCTGCGGCGATGATCCGTGCGAGGCGCACCGCGTCGGCCGGCGATGTGGTGGGGGTCAGCAGCTCGTTCAGGTCGGAGCCGTCGTCCAGCCAGTTCAAGCGACTGGATTTCTGCTGCCGCAGATGGGCCTTGGCCACGTCGAGGGCTGGCGGCGGCACGTGTTCGATGCGGGGAACGGAGGCCAGAGTCCCTGGCTTCCAGGTGCCGGGCGTGGCGAGGATGACGAGGTAAGAGCCGGCTGTAGCCGCCTCTTTTTGATAGCCGCTGAGGCCCTGGTAGAAGTCCGGGGGCAGGCTGCTATAGCCGGACAGGTCCAGGACGAAGCCGTGGCGCGGCGTCGCGGGGAGCTGCTCCGTGCGCGGGCGGTCCCAGTCCAGGACCAGGCTGAGGAGCTGTTCAGCCGGTACACCTACCTCGTGCAGCACCCGCAGGGCTGTCGTACGGCGACCAGTATCGGCGGGGCCGGCGAGGACCACGATGTTGTGCTGGCCCAGGGGGCGCTTCAACAATCGTACCGACCGAGGCACTTGACGCTCCTCGGACGGTGTGGCCGACTCCGCCTGGACATAGCCCGATGCGACGAAACGCACCTCGTCCTCATCGAACTCGACGGCGCTCAGGTACTCCCATCCGCGAACATAGCGATGGTGGTGTTCCTCGTAGTCCCCGGCCACCTGCTTGACGACGGCATTGTCGGAGGCCTCCGCCTCCTGCCGCACCCGCTCCTCGGCGGGCTCGGACGCGGCGCTCATGACCGCCCCGGATTGATGACGGTCTGGTCGCGGCCGACCTGCGTGACGTGGGACTTGCCCTTGGCCTCTGCCCGCTGGCGGACCACGGTCACCTGCGGTGCCGCCTCGGGGTGATCGCTCCGCCACTGCTTCACATAGTCGAGCAGCTCCTGCGCCGCCTCGTGGTCCTCGTCCGCCGCGTCCTGCAGTCGTACGGCCCATGCGGCGGAGAGGTCACCGGCGCGATCCGCCCGCTCGTCCTCCGGTACGGCGACGAGTGCCGCACGATCCCGGTCGAGCCGGTCGAGCTGACGGGCGGCGGCCGATTCGCCACCGCGCCCGAACCAGCTCCCCAGCCAGCCTCGGAAACCTCTCCAGCCGTCCCCCGCCATGGCCACGACCAGCGCTGATGCCGCAGTCGCTCCTACCGTGGCCAGCTCCCCTGATACGTCCAAGATCGACCCCATCTCTGCACCTCTGTAGCAACGAGCCCCATCCGTTCCCCTCTCACCCCCTTGCCATGAGTACGTTCTGGAACGTGGCGTATTCATAGCGTTACGCGACCGGAAAGAACCACGGCCTCAAAGGCATCCTGTGGGCGGCGCTCGAGGTGGATCCGGTGGCTCGTGGCGTTCTGGGCGAGGACGAAGCCGAGCATGAAGACCTTCTGGCGATCGAGGCCGTAGGAGATCATCCGCTTGTTCCACATGCTCTGGTCGAGCTGGTTATGGAGGGACTCGGCATCGCTGCGGTAGGGGTAGACAAGCTGATGGGCGAGGGTGGCCTCGGGATCTGCTGGAGGTATTCGGCGCGGTGGAAGTCGCGTTCGGTGTCGCTGGGGATGCGTTTGCCGGTGGTCCGGTCGTACAGGGCCCGGTCGGCGGGGGTAGTGGTGATGCCGACGGGGACTCGGTGCGTGTGAGGGCCGTAGCGGCAGTCGATGCGCAGGAGGTGGTACCAGCGGCTCTTGGTGACGCCTCCGCGGTGTTCGAGCCGGATGACGGGGACGGGAAGCAAATGGCTGGTGCCGTCGTCAAGGAGGATGCGTTCGGCGATACGGCCCTGGTCGCACCACAGGTCGTGACGGCAGCGGCCGGGGCGTAGGAGTTCGTAGGCCCGGGGCTTGACGGAGCCGTGCTGCTTGTTGATCACGAGGAGCCCACGGCGGCCGAGGACGTCGCGGTGGACTCCGCGGAAGGCTCCGTCGTAGACGACACCCATGGCTCCGGGGAGTTGGTCGTGCAGCCGGGCGAAGGAGCGTACGGCGATCGCGGCCTCGTCCTCGTATTCGCCGCCGGCGACGTGCTGGACGGTGAGGATGACGCGCTGCCAGTAGCCGTCGTCGCGGGCGGAGGCGAAGAACCACTTGGTGCCGCGGACGACGGTCTTCTTGTCCTCGCCGTTCTCGTAGTACAGGCGGGCGGCGGGGTCGACGCGGCGGGGCGGATCTCGCCGGTTGTTGTGTCGACGGGTCCGGCCTTGGACGGGGCCTTGGGGACCGTGGCATCACCGGCGAGAAGCTGACGCCGCTCCGGGCGCGCCCAGTTTCGTAATACGTCGGTGCGGAACATCCCTTGGGCAAGGGCCTGTTGGACGGCATGCTCCTCAAAGCGTTCTTGGAGCAGGTCGAAGCTGGGAGCCAGGAGTTTGTTCTCCGCGTACAGGTACTGGTGCCGGCTGGGGGCTCGGCGGGCAGGAGAATCGCGGCTCTTCGGCCGGCGTGACGACGCACCGCGGAGCGGACGGAGCGCCATTGCTTCGGGGACAGCGTGCCCAGCGCTGAGCGCTTGGAGCCGGTGACGGTCATCATGGCCGCGATCAGGAGGTACGTGACGGATGGGTATCCGCGCGGGCAGCCGACGGAGCTGGGGGTGGGAGGAGTTCCGCGAGTTCGTAGATGAGCGGGTAGTCGAGGCAGTCGCCGATGCGGTCGTCCCGGGAGCGCTGGTCTTTGTCAGTCAGCTGGCGTTTCCGGGAAGGTCGGTCGCTCTGGGGCAGGGCGTCGCCGAAGATGTCGTCAGGCACTCATCGCCTCCGTCGCATCATCGGAATCGGGCCGACCACGCCAGTCATGGCCGATGACAGCTGCGGCCCGGTCCAGGGACCGCAGGCCGAGGAGGCGAGCAGTGTCCTCGATGCTGCCGGTGTTCTCGAAGATCCGGAGGCCCGCCCAGGCGGTGACGGAGGACGGCTTCACGTCGGCTTCGTCGTGGAGTCCGATGCGGGTGAGCAGGTCACGTAGGGCCACGCAGACCCTGGCCTGGAGAGCCGCGTCGGACGCGTGACGGTCGGACACCGCCAGACGAGCCAGTGGCACTGATTGCGAGCGGAGTTGACGAGCGCTGACGAATTCGACTCGGGCCATGAGCGTGCTCAGGGACCAGGCGTCGAGGGGACACCAGCGGGGGTCGGTCTTGGTGGAACCGTGCATCCACACACGGCTGTGTTCGGCATCGAGGTCGCGGACCCGGATGTGGCCGATCTCGCCGCTGTGGCCCCCGGCCAGCGCGAGCGCTGCGGCAGCACCGTGGCGGCTGGGACGGGTGACGAACGACGCCTGATGGCGCAGGGAAACGACCTCGTCCTCGGTCAGGGGCCGTACGTCGCCCGGACCCCGACGCGGGAGTTCGATGTCGCGGGTGGGGTCGATGTCGCTGAGGCCGAGTTCGCGCAGCGTGCGGAAGGCGATACGCAGGACGGAGCGGCGCAGGAGCATGGTCGCGACGGCCGCCTCGGAGACATGCCCATGGCGGCTTCGGCCTCGTGCGGTGATGAAGTCCTCGGCCAGGTCGGGCGTGATGTCGTCCACTGTGAGGGCCCCGCGCAGCTGGGCGTAGCGCCCCATGCGGCCGAGGAGGAGGCTGAATTTGTCGTAGGTCTGCTCGGTGAACTCATCGCGGGCGGCCATGGACTGCCAGACGTCCAAGACGCGCTCGAGCGCGTGCGTGAGGGAGTGGTCGCTGCCCACAGTGGGGGTCCTTCGCTCGGGCGGCACCAGCACCACCACCCCCAGGGTTGCCTCCGGCGCCGGGCAGCCGGGCAGAGGCATGGGGACGTTTGTGCAGGTGTTCCATACATGCGACACATTGGACATAGGGGATCTCCGCGGCAACAGGAGGCGGGGAAACGGGTGAAGGCATGCCGGACTGCCGGAGGGGGGCACCGGCCCAAGGTGAGAAATGCAGACGTCCGTGACGTCCGCGCAGGGCACGCCGGGAAGCCGCCCCGCGTCAAGCGCGGGCCGGTACTACGGCCTGGGCGTGCCGGTCCGCCTGCGGTCAGGTGAGCAAGGGGACCAGGAGGGGCGTCATGCTCCTTGCTGACGCGGGATCTTCGGCGCGAGAGCGGCGAAGACGGTCCGGTAAGCGCCCATCAGTGCGATGAACTCGTCGTCGGGAAGCGCGGTGATCTCAGCCGCGGACGTGTTCAACAGCGGGTCGAAGATGCCGGGCGGACCGGCGGGCTGTGCGTCCACCTCGGGAGGCGGAACCTGGTCAGCCGGAAGACGGAGGTCACCGGACTCGTCCCGCTCGAGCAGCAGGGCGTACACCATCCACTCGACCAGGAAGACCCCGCGTTCGGCCTGCCCCTGCAGGCCCGCACGGAGGTGGTTTGCGAGCTCCTTCTCCTCCAGCGGCCCTGCGGCGAGGCGCTGGCCGGCGCGCTGCTGGAACCAGCTTCCCTGCCAGAGGTCGCGCAGATGCAGGCGCGCCCTGGCACTGTCGGTGGCGCGCAGCCGCGCCAGCGCCGCACCGGCCTCGGTCAACGCCCAGGCCCCGCGCCCCGGCTGGAACAGCCCGGAGTGGATCAAGAATCCGGCCACGCCGGCCACACTCTTGTGGGACAGGTTCATACGGGCGGCGATGTCCCTCGCCGACGCCGGGCGGCCGTCGCCGCCGAGCACATACAAGACATCGACCATCTCAAGCTGTCGACGTGGCGTGAGGCGCTCACTCGGCAGCATCAGGGGGTGTCCAAGCGTGGCGGCGTTCATCGGGCACCGGCCTTGCGGCGCAGAGCGCGGGAGGATGTCAAAACCGCTGCTGGGGCTGCCGGGGAAGGGAGCAGGTGACGATTCATGGTGGGTCCTCGATTCGTAAGCAACACAGATGGAGAGGTCTCCCCTGTTGAGGACCCGTCGGCAGGCCAGAGTTCACGCATGCCGCTGCGAACGCAATCACGTATGCCCTAGGGTGGCTCATGATGCGTGGGTCCTCAGCTGACGCGTCACGGCGCCGCTGGTTTCTGCCAGGTCACCAGCGGCGCTTTTTCACGTAGCCAGAGGAAGCGGGAAGTTCGTCTACGACTGCGGCTGATAGTCCTCCGGGGTCTTCAGCAGGCGGTAGACACTGCGGCGGATGATCTCAACGGATCCCGTCTTGTGCAGGCCCGACAGGGCACTGCGGATCGCGCTGTTCGTCGTACCGGGGCGCAGCCGCCGGACGCCGTCGTAGATCTCGGCCAACGGCGTGATCTGGCCGACCTCCAGGACGTCCACGATCAGATGCTGGACGGCCCGGCCAGACGGAGCACCCTCGCCGAAAGGAGCGTCACCCTCGGTACCCGCGCCGCCCTGCGTCGGCCCTTGAGTCTGACGATCCTGCCCGGTCGCGTACGCAGCGGCCGTTTCGTACGCCGCGGCCGCCTCGGCCCGACGCTCGGCCGCGACACGCTGAGCGTCACGCGCACGCCGAAGCGCCGCCTCGATCTCCTCGACAGCCAGATCCGCTGCCCGACAACGGCCCTCTTCCGCTTCAACGATCTCTCGGAAACGGGCAAGGAGAGCCTGCATCGGCTCACTGGTCGCGCTCCGCACACACCCTCCCGCAGGCCTCAAGACTCACGTGCGCCACACCCTACCTGTCCTCCAAGCGGAGCACAGCAACTCCCCGAACATCGCTCTGGGCAATCTGATATGACGACCCGTCAGCGCAGAAGAGCGCCCTGCGAATGCGCCCCGCAACAACAGTAAAATTGCAACCTGACATGCCAACTTACGGTGGGCAAAGGCTGGTTGAGCTCTCCGATGTACCCAGAAGAGGGGTAACTCGCCTGCAGTGTATGGCTACTGGTGACACACCAGATCCGGCTCTGTGAAACCGCGCGTCTCCCGGCCCCTCTGCGCTGGGTCCGCAGCCCAGAAGCTCGCACCAGTCGCACACTGCCGGAATCACGGCGCCCAACACCACGTCCCCCCGAGAGGAGCGGGCCCCTGCCGCCATGAAGGCCCCGATCAGCCACCCGGGCACGTGGCACGATCAGGGCATGCCGCGCAGTAACAACGATAAGCACCCTTTGTTCTACGTAGCGGACGGAAGCTGGCCGGACGTCACCCTGACCTCCGAAGCCCCACTCAGTGCCCACTGCGGCCTACTCCTCGCCAGCGATCTGAACCGCACCATGCGCTCCCGCAAGCTTTCGCTTCGCGGACTGGCCGACGTGGCCTGTGTCGCGCATTCCACCGTCGCCCGAGTCCTCAACGGCGACGTCCTGCCGGACATCGGCACCCTGACACGACTGGAGGACGCACTCGACCATCAGCTCTGGCCGGGCCCGGCAGCGATTCGCGCTTCGGTATCAGCCAGGCGTCAGGTGATCTGACCCGGCGCGCTCCGCGGCGAAAGGCCGGCGACGGTCACTCCGCCACCTGAAACGACCTCGGCTACACGTCCGCGACGGAACGGACAAACCGGGCCTCCGGCCACGCACAGACCGAGACGAACGCCAACCAGCTCTGCACAGAAAACTGCAGGTCAAACCCTTCGCAACACCTCAGCCCCCGCACTCCACACCAACGCTCCGCCCCGATCCGCTACGCTGTTCACGTCAGCGGTCAGGTCGCGCAAGATGTCCGCCCGGGAAAACCGGCGCGAGCACCAGCGCACCCCCACTGACCAGCGGGCTTGTACGCCTCGACTGAAGATCCACTCGCTGGATTTTCTCCAAGGTTTTCTACAAGCCCCTGCCTTCGTAGCTCAGGGGATAGAGCACCGCTCTCCTAAAGCGGGTGTCGCAGGTTCGAATCCTGCCGGGGGCACAGCAAAGCGCCAGGTCAGAGGCCCTTCCGTCCATCGGACGGGAGGGCCTTCGTACTCGCAGCACACATATGGCACACACGGGTGCTGCGGGCAGAGGTGGGGAGCTGTGCGATATGCCCGCGAAGGACGAGCTGGCTCGCCGCCGGCACGAGAGGCTGATGGACCGACTTGAGTCGATGATGCTGGCCGCGCTGAGGCCGGAGTACGAGGGGTACTACGGGCAGCTGATCCTTGGCGCTGACGATCTTGCGGAGATGGGCGAGCTAAAGGACGTCCGGCGTGCCGCCAGGGAAGCGGGACGGCGTCTCGGCTGGAAGACGACCACCCACCTCGTCGGTGGGAGGCTCTTCGTCCTCGACGAGCGCGAGGTGCCCGAGAGGATCGAGCGGTTGGCTGGGGATGCGGCCGCTGCTGCGATGGACCGGTTCTGGGACGAAAGCCGTCGGCCGCGACTGACCTGATCCGAGGAAGACGCAAGGGGGCACCCCACCGCATCAGCGCGGTGGGGTGCCCCCTTCGGTTACGGCGCCCCGGCACGGGTTAGGCACACATCACGCGGCGTCTTCCTCCAGGGCGGCCACGGTCTCGGCGGCCTCACGGGCCTTCCGCTCCGCTTTCTCCAGCTTGGCCTTCGCCTTGGCCAGTTGCTTGGAGCGGCGCTTGTGCATCTTCTTCGAGACCTCGTCCAGGCGGTCGGGGAAGAGGTGCCCGTACGTGTCCAGGGTCAGCGTCGCGGACTTGGTCGTGCTCCGCATGCAAAAGCGCAAGCCGGGCGAGAAGGTGACCCCCTTCCGCTCGCGCTACGCCACACCGGAACTGAACGCACTGCGGGACAAGCTGGCCGCCTGCCTGGGACCACTGCGCGGCACGGCCGGCCGCATGGCGCCGACCATGCCGGTGGAGGACCGGGCGGCAGATACCTGGGAACCGCTGGTCATCATCGCCGACCTGGCCGGCGGCCACTGGCCCGCCAGCGCCCGTGCGGCCTGTGTCGCGATGACCCGGTACGAGGCCGTCCAGGACGAGCAGACCAACCTCAAGACGCGCCTGCTGCGCGACATCCACAGCGTCTTCGAGGCACACGGCAACCCCGAAGCCCTGTCCTCCCTGAATCTGGTCACCACCCTGCTCCAGGACCCCGACGCCCCCTGGGCAGAGCACGGCACCAACGGGCTCAACGCCTACCACCTGGGCAGAATGCTCCGGGACTTCGACATCCGCCCGGCCAACTACCGGTTCGACAAGGGCAGGCAGGCCAAGGGGTACGCCCGTAACCGGTTCCTCGACAGCTGGGCCCGCCACTGCCCGACCTCACCGAGACGACTCCCGCCCCACGCACGACGCCACACCCGCGCGCCAGGCTCAGGGCAAGCCGCCCGCCGCCCCGGCGGGTCAGCTGCCCATCGGCCTGCCCGGCGGACCCGTCGGCCCCAAACGCGCCCGCTGACCCGCCTCCCCCTGGGTCCGTATCACTGCGTCGCATCCGTCCCGCGCAGGTCAGCACGGGGACGGATATCCTCACCGGGACGGTCTTCTCCGTACCTGCCCGAGCGTCCGTACCTGTGCTGACCAGGCATGGGACGGATGCGACGCACGTGACACAGCCCCCGCCCCTCACCGCCGGAGCATCACCATGCACGAACAGCACCACGAACTCCCACAGCTCACCAGCCGACGCCCACGACCTCAGCCCAGACAACCGCGCAGCAAGGTATGCCGCTGGACCGTCCAAGGACGGCCACATCGGCGATGCCTCCGCCCCGGGGGTGGCGGAGGAACTCGGGCACCAGGGGGCGCCCGAACAGGAACAGCCCGGCGCCATCGCCGCAGACCCGCCGCTGCCGCGTGCCGCCGAAGCCGCAGCCCTGCACCGTGTCGCCCGACGCCGCAAGCCCGACCCGAACGGTCAACGCAAGGAGCGTGTCGACGCCCGCTACAGCCTCGACGAGAAGACGGAGATCCTCGCCATGGCCCGGTCGCTGAACATCGCAGGTGCTCACTACGTCGGCGCCGTCGTCATGGCGCACGTCCACGGCGACCTCGCCCTGCCCGGCCAGCGCGCCGAACGCGACGACTACATCGACGAGCTGACCGCCCTGCGCCGCGAAGTCGCCGCCATCGGCCACAACATCAACCAGATCACCAAGAAGGTCAACTCCGGCGGCCATCTACGCCCTGGGGACACCGCTCTCCTAGCCCAAGCCGAGCACACCCTGACCGCCGTCGCCGCCACCGTCCGAGACATCGCGTCCGCCGCGAACCAGGCCGTCGCCACGAAGGCGGCCTGATGATCGCGAAGATCAGCGGCGGCAAGGACACCGCCGGCCTGATCCGGTACCTGTTCGACACGAAGAAGGCCAAGGACCACACCGACCCGCATCTGGTGGCCTCCTGGGACGGTTTCGCCCCCGACCCCGGCCGCGCCGACGACTTCGAAGCCACCAGGAAGCTCCTCGTGGCCGACCTCGACCTGCACGTCAAGCAGGCCCGGCGGCTCGGCCGCGCCCCCGAGAAGTATGTGTGGCACTGCTCGATCCGGGCCGCCGAGACCGACCGCCACCTCAACGACGAGGAATGGGCCGACATCGCCCGCCGTATCGTGGCCGCCACTGCCATCGCGCCCGACGGTGATCCGGACGGCTGCCGCTGGGTCGCCGTCCGCCACGCCCCGACCATATCCACATCGCCGCCACCAAGGTCCGGGCAGATCTGCGCACCGCACGCCACTGGAACGACTACCTCACCGCCGACCGCGAACTCGCCGCCGTCGAGAAGGAATACGGCCTCTTCCAGGTCGTCCGTGGAGACCGCACCGCCGCCAAACGCCCCACCCGGGCCGAGCAGGAGAAGGCCCGCCGCCAAGCCCGGCAGAAGACTTCCCGCGAGCGCCTGCGCACCACCGTCCGCCAGCTGGTGTCCATCGCCACCAGCCCCAAGGAGTTTCTCACCCTGCTCGACGGGATCGACGGTGTCCGCGTCGAGGTCCAGCACTTCCCCTCCGGGGACGTACGCGGATACAAGGTCGCCGTCGAAGGCGACACCAACGCCGCAGGCGAGCCGATCTGGTTCTCCGGCTCCGAACTCGCCCCCGACCTGTCCTTCCCCAAGATCCGCGAGCGCCTCACCGGCATCGACCCCCACCGGCAACCAAGTCGGGCACCCGGCGTACGCCGAACCCCTGGCACCAGGCCACCGCGGCAGCCGAACGCATCCCCCACCACCTCAACCACAGCGACGACACGGTGGCCCAGGCACACATCGCGGCCTTCGCCGAGGCCCTCGACATCCTGCCGCTGCTCGCCCCAACCACCTGTCCCCGCAACTCCAGCAGGCAGCCCTCGCGTTCGAACGCGCCTCCCGCTCCCGCATCCGCACCAAGCAGGGCCAAGCCCGCGCCCTGCGCGGCGCCGTCCGCGCACTACGCACAGCACCGGCCACCGGTGACGGATCCGGGCTGGCGATGTTCCTCGACATCGCGCTCGTGGTCGTCATCGCCACCGCCCACTGGCACCAGGCCCGCCGGCACGACCAGCAGGTCGCCGCCGCCCACCAGGCCCTGGCCCACCTCCAGACGGCCTACGAGCACGCTGCGGCTCAGCCACTGGCCGCCCTGGCCCAACGCAAGCCACCAGCCCGCACCGTCGAACGCCACGCTCAGCACATACGAGCCGTCCTGCCCGACCACGCCGAACGGGTCCTCACCGACCCCGCCTGGCCCGCACTGGCCGCCGCCCTCACTCAAGCCGAGACCGCCGGCCACGACCCCCAACGGCTCCTCCGGCACGCCGCCCGCCAGCGCGCACTGGACGACGCCCGCTCCACCGCCAGGACCCTCACCTGGCGCATCCAACGCCTCGGCACAAGGCCAGCGCCCAGTACACGAGCCCGCGCTGCCCAGGGCCAGACGCCATCAGTAGTGCAGGTATCCGAGCCCGTCGCCGTCGCTGAGGTCGCGCCGACTACCGTGCCCCGACCTCGGCCGACGCCAGGCCCTGGCCAGCACCGCTGAGCCGGACAAGACGGAGCCGGGTGACCACCGGTGCCGATGGCCACCCGGCAGGGAGCCCGAGACACTGGACACGGTCCTTCGAGGGTCTGTTCTCCCATCGTGAGTGCCTGCTCCAGGTTGCCCCCACACCGCCCGCCTGACGACGCACGAAGGCCCTGTCCGAACCAGCTTGAGTTCTAGCGGTCGTCGCAACACCCCAGCTCAAGGGGTGCGATGTTCGAGATCCGCAAGACCCGGACGGTGACTCAGGGCCGCAGGAAGCTGACCCGTGAGCGGGAGGAATACTTCCGGCTCGTGCAGCAAGGCGTGAGTTACGCGGAGGCGGCCAAGGCCGTTGGCATCAACCTCCGCACGGGAAAGCGATGGCGTAACGGCCGGAACCCCTCCCGCCGGCAGAAGGCGGCACCACCGGCCAGACCGGTGGTGCCGCCTTCTGGTGCGTCCCGCAATCTGCGTGAAGCCGACCGGATCTACATCGCCGACCGGCTCCTGGAGAAGGCGACAGTCCGAGCGATCGCCGCCGAACTGGGCCGCAGCCCCTCCACCGTCAGCCGGGAGATCCGCCGCCCGCCTGGCACCCGACAACCCGCCCTCGGCACGCGCACAGGCGCTCAGCGTCTTCGCCATGATGGTCGGGACGCTCCAACTCGCCCGCGCCCTGGCTGATCCCAAGCTCGCCGACGACGTCCTCGACCAGGGCGTCCACAACGCCCTCGCGCTGATGGACGCCGGACCTGTCCGGCAACGCCGCGTCCGACGGCCTTCGTGAGGGCGCGCCGTCCGGCGATCGTGAATGCCTTCAACCAGCACCCCGACCAGGCGTTCCGGCACGCGAGCTGCACGAACTCCTCGGCATGCCCACTGACGAGGCGTCCGTCAACATCACCCGCAGCCGCCTCGGACGCCTCACCTGTCAAGGCTTCCTCACGCAACCCGGACGAGGCCGCTACCAGAAACGGACTTAACGTCCACTCAGGACACGCTGGGCCCCGTCCGAGGCTCTAGGAGAGCGAGGGCGAACTCGAACGCCCGATCGGCCCGCTCGCGGTCTCCCGAGACGAGAAGGTCGAGTTGAAGCCCCCGTATCTGAGCCAGGAGGAGGGTGGCCAGGGCTGACGCGTCCTCGGGCGCCCACCCGTCCTGCCTGAGCCACCCGGAGATGAAATCGACGTCGTCCAGCATCGGCTGCGTCAGCTCCCCGCCGTCGCCGGACTGCCACCCCTTGCCGGCGACCATTTCGAACAGGAGCAGGAACTGCCGCTGCTCCTTCGGCTCGCACAGCCGTCGCCAAGTGACCCTCAGCAGCTCTGCCGTCGACCCGGCTTCCTGGAGTTCACTGTCGGCGGTCACCTGGGCGAAGAGATCAGTGCGGATCTTCTCCACTACGCACTTGATCAGCTCATCCTTCGACGAGAAGTGGCGCAGCAGCGTCGCATGGGTCACCCCCAGCGCCTGGGCCACCGGACGCAGCGACAGGCCGACGATGCCGTGATCGAGGACGTACTCGGTCGCCGCAGCCAGCAGCTCCGGCCGCCGGTGCTGAAACCGAAGGGTCCGCCCGTCGACGCGCCCGGAACTCATCATCTGCCGTCCTCACTCCGGATGCCTGGTCGATTAAGCGTACCACTTGGTTGTCCTAACCGAGTGGTACTGCTACTTTCTCTCACGCCGAAGCCGGAAGCCTCCGCATCGGCCGAGACTCACGAGTACCCTCCCGCACCCGGCCCGGCCGACGCCGCACCGGCCATCTGAACGTTTTCCATCCTCAACACAGATCGGACAATTTGATGAACATTGTGCTCTGGGTCCTGCAGGTAGCGCTGGCCGCCGTTTTCCTCAGCGCGGGCCTGCCGAAGATCGCCAAGCCGAAAGAGGAACTCGTCGCCCCCATGGGCCAATGGGTCAACTCCTTCCCCGCCCCGGGAATCAAGCTCCTCGGCCTGGTCGAGGTTCTCGGCGCCGTCGGCCTGGTCGTTCCGCCGCTCGTCGGAGTCGCCCCGGTGCTGAGCCCGGTCGCGGCCGCGGGCATAGTTGTGATCATGATCGGTGCCATCGTGGCCCACGCGCGAGAATCGGCGGGGTCCAAGATCGCCATGAACGTCATCCTGGGTGTGCTCGCGGCCGTCGTGGTGTGGGGACGCTTCGGGCCGTACGCGTTCTGAACGGAAGCAATGTCGCCGTCCACCAGCGGGCGACCCTGCTTTCCGAACGCCCACTACGGCGTTTCGAGTTCTGCTAGTGGTGCGCGGAACCGACCAGCCGGGCCGCAGGGTGAGGTGGAATCGGGTGATCACGCCGAAGAAGCCAGGGCCTCCGCCGCGCGCGGCCCAGAAGAGTTCCGGATTGGTGGTCTCGTCTGCCCTGACCAACCGTCCGTGCTGCTCTTCCTGGGGGCGTTCTTCGGCTTCCAGTTCATCGTCACGCTCTACCTGCAGGAAACCTTCGCCAGTTGGCTGCGAGAGCGAGAGTTGTCAGTCGACAGCCAGCCGGACATCCGGCGCCTGCGCAAGCCCAGCAAGGTCGAGAAGGCCATCACCTTCAAAGGCCGCGTCAGCGACATCGCCGACGACCACTCGGTCCGGACCTTCCACCGCCACTACGCCCACGGCACGACCTGGAAGGTCATCGCCGGGGCTGTCGGAGGAAGAGGTCGAACAGCTTCGCACTGGGCAGCTCGTCATGCGCGCCTCCATCTGCAGGGAGGGACCCCTGTGCCTCTCCCTACGGACGCGCCGGCCAGCTCTGCCCGGTCGCCGATCTGGCGGCGGGCCACCTGGCTGCCGCCGTTTGTGAGAGGCGTGGGCTCGTCCTTCTTCTGCTGAGTCCGCTGGGGTCGCCAGCCGGGCGTGAGTGGGTCAGGTGAGGGACCCGAACGCGGCGTCCAGCCGGGCCGTGGCATCGGTGGCGACTGGTTCCAGCGTCGGCAGGCCGGTGGGGGTGACCATGGTGCCCGGGTCGAGGGCTTGGACAAGCGTGGTGTCGCCGTCGCGGCGGACGACGACGTTGCAGGGCAGGAGCAGGCCGATGCTGCGGTCGGCGTCCAGGGCCTGGTGGGCGAGCGGTGGATTGCATGCGCCGAGGATCAGGGAGTCCTCCATGTCGTGGCCGAGCTTGGCCTTGAGGGTGGCCTTGACGTCGATCCCGGTGAGGATGCAGAAGCCCTGATCGGCCAGACCGCACCGCCGCCAAACGCCCCACCCGGGCCGAGCAGGAGAAGGCCCGACGGCCCACTCGCTTCAAGCGCGCCGACCGCATCCGCGTCAGCAGTGGTCCAGCCGCTGTCAGGACACGCTGGGCCCCGTCCGAGGCTCTAGGAGAGCGAGGGCGAACTCGAACGCCCGATCGGCCCGCTCGCGGTCTCCCGAGACGAGAAGGTCGAGTTGAAGCCCCCGTATCTGAGCCAGGAGGAGGGTGGCCAGGGCTGACGCGTCCTCGGGCGCCCACCCGTCCTGCCTGAGCCACCCGGAGATGAAATCGACGAAGTCGTCCATCGACCGCGCCAGCTCCCCGCCGTCGCCGGACTGCCAGCCCTCGGCGGCGACCATTTCGAACAGGAGCAGGAACTGCCGCTGCTCCTTCGGCTCGCACAGCCGTCGCCAAGTGACCCTCAGCAGTTGTGCCGTCGACCCGGCCTTCTGGAGCTCCCTGTCGGCGGTCACCTGATCGAAGAGATCAGTGCGGATCTTCTCCACTACGCACTTGATCAGCTCATCCTTCGACGAGAAGTGGCGCAGCAGCGTCGCATGGGTCACCCCCAGCGCCTGGGCCACCGGACGCAGCGACAGGCCGACGATGCCGTGATCGAGGACGTACTCGGTCGCCGCAGCCAGCAGCTCCGGCCGCCGGTGCTGAAACCGAAGGGTCCGCCCGTCGACGCGCCCGGAACTCATCATCTGCCGTCCTCACTCCGGATGCCTGGTCGATTAAGCGTACCAACCGGTTGTGCTAACCGAGTGGTACTGCTAATTTTCATGCACCGAAGCCGGAAGCCTCCGCATCGGTCGGCCCCCTGAAGGACGAGATGACTGATCCGGCACGGGCATCAATAGCCGGACCTTCCATCACAACAAGGACACTGATGACTGACACGACAACGACACTGATGACTGACGACGAGACGGCAGTCCGCGCCGCGAGCATGGCCTTCGCCCAGGCGATGCAGACGATGGACCTCGAGGCGCTGAAGGCTCTGTGGGACGACGGCTACGAGCACCTGGTCTACCAGCCGGAGGAGATCGAAGCCGCCCTCACGACGTGGGACGCGATCGTCGACTACTGGCGCCAGCTTCCGGGATTCGTCGACCGGATCGAAGGGCGTGAGTACAGCAGCCACGTCGCTGTGCTCGGCGATGTCGCGCTCGTCTACTGGCGGGGCCACACCACGGTCGAGTTCAAGGGCTCCGACGAGTCGCTCGCCGGCGACTCACGGCTCTCGGCCGCTCTGCGTCGGACTGACGACGGTTGGCGATTCATCCACTGGCACGAGTCGCGCCAGCTCGCCGTCGGGTGAGAGCACGACCATGAGTACGGGAGTTCCGCAGCTGCCACGCGGGGAAGCGGGTTTCGCTGAGCGCCTGCACCGGCTGGTGTTCAACAAGCTGCGGTTCGACCGCGCACCCGACCTCGTCGTCCCGCCACGGCCCGACGACGAGGTCAACGCCGCGGTCCTCGGTGCAGCGGCGTACGGCCGGAAGATCGCCGTCCTTTCCGGCGACCACTGGGAGCACTGCTGACCTGGGCGACCGGCCGTCCCCTCAGCGAGTACATGCAGGAAAAACTGTGTGAGCCCCACCGGGCGAAGCGCCGGTACACCGTCGGCCGGGCCGGGTCGAACACCGGGGGCAACTGCCGCCATGTGCACCCCGAGGTGGCCACGAAGATGATCGCCGCCAGGCATTCGCGGTCTCCCGCCCGCCGTCTGCCTCCGCTCTGCGGACGCTTCGTCTCCGTCGGCGGGACCACTCGGCGAAACAGCACCCACAACTCGTCCGGTACCAACCGCTCGACCAGATCCGTCATGCGCGGCTCAACGAGCGATCACGCCAAAGCAAACGACGTCCAAGTCGTCGCGCTGCACGGCTGCCGCAACAACGCTAATCACGCAAGGAAACCCTACGAGGAGTCTGCCATGGTGCAATTACCCCCTGTTCCCCGGGTCGCGAATTTCACGCTCCCAACCGTTTCGTAATGAGTCTTGAGGACGTCGAGGTTGAGGGCGAGATCCCGCGGGAAATCAACGGGATCTTCTTTCAGGCCGGCGCCGACGAGCTCGTCACCGCGGCTGTCGGAGGGGCGCTGTGATGCCATTCGATTATGCCGCCTACGAGGAGGATTTCAACGCCGGGGACGACGATGCCCTGGTGGAGCGTTACTTCACCGAGGACGCCCGGTTCTCCGGGTCGAGCGTGGACCTGCGTGGCCGTGAGGAGATCCGGGCGTTCCTCCATCAGGCCCATGACGGCATCCGCGAGACGATGCGGCCGCAGGTGGTCACCCGCAGCGGCACCCACGTCGCCGCCGAGATCGACACGGATTTTCAGGCGACCGAGGACCGGCCGGACTTCGTGTTCGGGCCGCTCGCCCGCGGCGAGCTGACCACGGTCAAGTTCTTCGTCACCTACGAGCTCGACGCCGCGGGGAGAAGATCGCCGCGCTGCGGGCCGCGACCTGGAAGGCCGGACAGGGTGTGAGCCCCGCACCGACCCGGATCACGCCGACCGCCGCCGGACGGCGTGCCTTCCTGGACTACCTCATCTCGCTCAGCACCGCGAACACCGAACGGTTCCCCCTCTTCTTCACCGACGACATCGAGCTGACGATGCCCTCCGTGGGCGTGCTGCGCGGACTGGACGCCGTGGCCGCGTTCTACGGGAAGATGTTCCAGGCCGTCCGAGAGAACGTCACCGCGCACGCGGTGATCATCGACGAGCACGGCATCGCGCTGGAGGCAACCACGCGCCTCACGGCCGTCGTGGACGCGCCGGACTTCTCCGTGCCCCTGAGGCAGGGCGAGAGTGTCGAGAGCGACTACTTCATCCACTACCGCCTGCATGACGGGCGCATCAACCGCATCGACCTGGCACCCCGCGGCGAGTTGCGGGGACCTTTCGTCGCGGAGTCGGCATGACCGACTACCTGTTCCGCGCACCGCTGTCGACGCCGGAGTCGCGGGCCGGCACCCGCCGCGACCGCGGGTCGAACGGCGCAAGGGCATGCTCATCGAGCGTGACATCGCCGTCGGGGTCTCACCGGGTGTACACGTCTACGTCGACGTGTACCGGCCGGACAACGAGGAACCCGCGGCCCCCCTGATCAGCTGATCGCCGTACGGCAAGCACAACCCGGCGCCGATCGGGGTCATCTACCCGGCCAGCGGCGTCCGGCCCGAGGACACCTCACAGATCACCACCTTCGAGGCCCCCGACCCGCAGTATTGGGTGCCGCACGGCTACGCGATCGTGTTGGCCGACATCCCCGGTACGTGGTACTCCGAAGGCCGCGCCGCGTACTGGTCGCCACAGGAGGCCGAGCAGTACGCGGCGCTGATCGAATGGGCCGGCACCCGGCCATGGAGCACCGGGAAGGTCGGCCTGTCCGGAGTCTCCTACCTGACCGTGTCGCAGTGGCGGGTCGCCGAGCTCAATCCCCGCACCTGGCCGCGATCAACCCGCGGGAAGGCTGGACGGACACCTATCGCGAGGTGGTCCGGCACGGTGGCATCCCCGAAACCTGGTTCTGGCCCTACATCCAGGGCCGCTGGGGGGCGAGCACCACCCAGATCGAGGATCTGCCGAGATCCTCCGCGCGATCGCCGGGCACACCCACTGACAGTGACAAACGGACTTCGCCAGCACCGAAGCCGCAGCTCCTACAGCTGCTGCTCCCACGGATTGACCACCAGAGCCCCGGTTCGGGCCATGTGCTTGATGTTGCGTGTCGCCACCGTCCAGCCGTTGGCCAGGGCGGTGGCGGCGATCAGGGCGTCCGGTGGGTCGATGCTGGTGCCAGCGGCCTTGAGCGTCCTGTGGATGGTGAGGTAGGCGGCGGCTTCCGGTTCGCCGATCGGTGCGATGCGGTCACGGAATTCTTGCCGTACTGCAGCGAGGGCTTGTGCGTAGCGGGCTCGCCTTACGGGGTCCGGGGCGGCGGCAACGCCGGCCTCGATCTCGGCCACAGTGATCCCGCTCAGGAAGCGGTTAGGGCGGGCCGTGGACCGAAACCAGGCCAGAACGCGCGGGTCGGGCTTCGCCCGGGTCGTGAGCTCGGCGACGACATTGGTGTCGAACAGGTAGATCACTCGGCGTCCGTCTGCGCATCGTAGGAGCGGGCGCCGAACTCCAGACCCTCGAAGGGCCGGGAGAGCAGGAATTCCTCGAAACCATCGTTACTCAGCGTGACCCAGCGGTGCAGCATCTCAGGCAGCGCCTCGATCTCCGTGTCGGCGAGCTCAGCGTCGAAGTGCCGACGCTGGTCCTCAGGCAGGGACTCCCGGATGTCTCGGATGGTCCGCAGCGGATGCGACGACGGGCGCGGCGGGTGAGGCACACCGCTCGGAGCTGTGGTCATCGGCATCCCCTCCGCGTGCATCGGGCTGCGTACTGCTGCTGGTCCCAGATTACGGGTTTCCGCCTGCCCGCTCACAACCTTGGGACGAGAGCGGGGCATCCGTCATGCCTGGCCGCCGAGCGACAGCCGCAGTTCTTCGGCGTGCCCCTGGTCGCCCTCCTCAGCCAGTACCGCCCCCAACCCAGTGGCTGGCCGGAACGGATACGGCACACATGAGGCCGGGAATGGCTGAGAACTCGCAAAACCCGTGGAGGGGTGATTTCCCAGCTCAGGCGCACTGGAGGCTACGTTTACGCAGGTCACAGCATCGCCCAGAGAAAACTCCTAAAGCGGGTGTCGCAGGTTCGAATCCTGCCGGGGGCACAACGCGTTACCGCTCTGACCTGGGGTTTCTTCCCCAGGGAGTTGTTCTATCGGCCTCGGACTTCTCGTCCGGGGCCGTTTGCGTGAGCGGTGCGTGAGCGGACGGAGAGTTGATCTCCGAAATTTCTCCCAACGGATCAGCATCATCCGGCACGGATTCCGGGCCAGGATGCTCCGCGTCATCAGGCTCTGGCTCCGGCTGGGGAGCGGTTCTCGGGGGTGGCGCGGGCGCACGGTACAAGCCGCGCCGCGGCCTCGGCGATCGCCAGATCCGCCTCGGGAAGCAGGCTGATCGCCAGATCCGCCTCCCCGTGACGGAGGTCGTGGAGCCGGACGGGCGGGAGACCGATCTCCTCGTACAGCTCGATGAAGCGCCTGGTGACGTTGACGGAGCGGGGGAGTGTCATGAATCAGGGTCTTACAAGATTTTCGTAGATCCGACGGGCTGCATGACGTAGTGACGGGCTGTCAGCTTGACTGCCAGGCTGGGGCGTTCGACATCGAGTTGTCGACGTTGCTTTCGCAGTTGGCCGCGGTGGAGATCGGGCAGGTAGAGGCCAGAGGGGGCTGTCGCGTGTTGCGCCTGACCCGGACGGTTCGGCCCACGCCCCCGATGGCCTCGGCCCGCACGTGGGCCCAGCGCGGGGGGCCTGCCATCGAGCGTCCACGGCGGCGTTTTCCACGTGCGGGGCGAACTGTTGCGACGTCAATGGCCTTCCGTGACCTACAGCCCTTGACGACCGGCCTCCGAGTGCCCGGTCCGACTCAGCCGTTCGGTCAGAAAGTCGAGGATCTCGTCTCTGGCCCTCAGCGTGGGATGTCCGTCCTCGTCCACGAGGTGGGCGGTAACCACACTGTGGGGGGACCCCACCACTTCACGGAAGAACGGGGGCGGGTTCGTGTTCGCGGAACCACCTGGAAGGACACGGCCGTCGAAGGCGTCGCCGAGTAGGGCTCGGTACGCGGCGAAACGCTGCCCGGTACACCATCGGTCGTTGTCGAAGCGGTAGGCGAGGACCTTTAGTCCGTCCCGGGCAACGCGCTCCTGGACCGCGTGCGCGTCCTCTTCACTCATCTCCAGTCCGGCGCGATCGTCCAACGGCAGTGACGGATGGTTGACCACCGGCGCGATGACGGCAGGCTCAACCGCCATGGTGAGTGCGAAGTTACCCGTGAAGCACAGTCCGATCGCACCGACTCCGGGACCGCCGCACTCGGCGTGGGCTTGGCGCGCCAGGCCACGCAGCCACGCCACGACAGGGCTGGTACCACCCCCGGCAAAGGCACGGAACTCGGCACTGACACACGCCCGGCGAATAACCTCCTGCCCACCCTCGACCGTGGGATGGGCACCGTCGGTCCCGAAGAGCGAGGGAAGGTACACGGTGAAACCCGCATCCCGCACCCACCGCGCCAACCGAAGGACGTCGGGGCTGATACCCGGCATCTCCGGCATCAATACGACGGCCGGCCCAGAACCGGCGACATGTACCGTCTTCACCACCTCGGCCACGTCCACCAGCCGGCGGGAGAAGTCCGAGATCGCGTCGCCAAGACGTCCGTTGGAAGCGGTCATGGCGACAGCGTGGACTGATGAACCCGCACAAGGCGATAGGCTGGACCGCCACATAGAGGGGTGATCTCGCCACAGGCCGGTGGTCAGGAGGCGACTATGAGCGCACTGCGGGTTGGCGTTCTGGCCTACCCGGGCTGCTTCGCGTCCGAGGTGTTCGGCGTGCCCGACCTGTTGACGATGGCCACGCACGTTGCCGGTCCGGACCGCTCGGGCTACGAGGTGTCGGTCATTTCACCTCGCCGTCGCATCACCGCATCGGGCGGTGCGGCGTTGGCCGTCAATCCGGTCCGCGAGGTCGACGTTCTTGTCGTGCCGGGATTCGAGCTGGTGCCGGGGCTCGACGTGGACGCGAAACTCACGGCCCTCGCCCCCGAGATTGCGGCGATCCGCTCACACACCGCTGCGGGTAACGCCGTCGTCTCGGTCTGTGTCGGCGCCTTCTTGCTCGCCGAGGCAGGGCTTCTCGACCGGCGCCGGGCTACGACGGCGTGGCTTCTCGCCGACGAACTGGCTCAGCGCTGCCCGGAAGCCGACGTCCGCCCCGAACGTCTGGTCGTCACCGACAAGGGTGTGACGACGACCGCGGCCTTCAGTGCCATGTACGACTTCGCGCTGGAACTGATCCGCCAGCACAGCGGTGCTGACGTGGCACGGGCAACCGCGCGGGTGGCGCTCCTTGACGACGCACGGTCCTCCCAGACTCCATACGTCGACGCGCGACTTCTTCCGCAGCCCGGAAACGAGTTCTCCCGCCAGGTCATGCGACGCCTCGACCAGGACCTCGCCGCCCGATACGACCTCGCGGCGTTGGCGGACGCGTTCAGGGTCAGCACTCGGACGCTGTTACGGCGCTTCGCTGACGAGACGGACCGGAGTCCTCTTGAGTACCTACAGTCATCGCGCGTCCGCCGTGCCCGCCACCTGCTTGAGACCACGGATCGAACCGTCGCCAGCATCTCCGCCACGGTCGGATACAAGGACCCCGGGACCTTCGCCGCTCTCTTCGCCAAGCACACCGGACAACGCCCAAGGGACTACCGCGCGACCTTCCGGCGTGGTGCCAACTGATCGCGGCCATCCCCTGGTGCGAGATTCGCCAGCACAGCAGGTCGGATCTCCCCAGTTTCGGCTTCCGTCCGCAGGCTCCGTGCGTGCGCGATGCGTGAGCGGACTGCCCGACACAGGGCGGCACGAGCCGGATCAAGTGGCTCGCCACGCGGCTCTGACCAGGGAAAACAGCACCGCGCGACAGCGCCATGCACCCCCCGGCAAGGATCCAATCCCACTCCTAAAGCGGGTGTCGCAGGTTCGAATCCTGCCGGGGGCGCAGAGAGAAGGGCCAGCTCAGGAGGGTTTCCTCCCGGGCTGGCCTTCAGCATGTGCGACGCGATGCCACACGCGTGCCATCGAATCCACATGGAGGCCGAGGCCGGGCATGGGAGCAGGCCTCTGTCGATCATCACGCCGTCTGCGCGACGGTGCGGTCACGCCGTGCCTGCCGATACTCCGCATAGAGCCGGTCACCGATTTGGCACGGGTTGTCGGCCTTGCCGTTCTCGTCCACAGCACGGCACTCCTCGCACCCCGGAAAGTGCAGCAGCATGCGCAGATACGCGGCTCGCTCCGGGCCGTTGGGGCACTGGTGGTCCGGGTTCTCGTAGTGGACACACAGGGCACTTACGGACCGCGCCAGCCGTTGTGCGTGGGCGATGCGGGCAGAGATGCAGCGACCGGACTCGGCGTTCAGTCGCAACCGTGCCTCCCCGAGACAGAAGGCCTTTACCGTGTGGATGACCAACTGCTGGTGAACGCCCACGTCTTCGGCGTGAACGCCTACAGCGCTCCGGTGTGGCATCTGCGCCGGAACGGCCACGGTGGCATGTTCGACACCTACGCGGACAGCTTCAACGCCGTTTGGGAAACCGCCCATCCCGTGGAGGAGACCCAGTGACTCGGACCGAGTACTACGACGACCCCAACGCCCCGAAGCCGAACAGCCTCGTGGTCGCGGCCTCGGCCGTCATCACGGACGACCAAGGCCGCATCCTCCTCCAACGCCGCCGGGACAACGACCTCTGGGCACTGCCCGGCGGAGGCATGAACATGGACGACTCACTGCCGGGCTGCGCCGTACGGGAGGTCAAGGAGGAGACGGGCTACGACGTCGAGATCACAGGACTGATCGGCACCTACACGGACCCTCGGCACGTCATCGCCTACACCGACGGCGAGGTACGCCGCCAGTTCAACGTCTGCTTCCGCGCCCGCATCCTGGGCGGGGAACTGACCGTCTCCGACGAATCCATAGAGGTACGGTTCGTCGCTCCCGCAGACCTGGACGCACTGCCCATGCACCATACGCAGCGACTGAGACTCCGCCACTACCTCGAAACCCGCCCGCTGCCCTACTTGGGCTAGAGCATCCTCCGCCGGCTGCCCAAGCCCCGTGTCGCAGGTGTCTAGCTTCAGATGAGGCTTGACGAATGTGTGTCGGTTGATGCTTTCCGGTTCCTAGCCTGTCGTGCGGTTCTTCGTGCCGTAGGCCTTGAAGCGCGTCACCTCCTTGCTGGTGGTGCGGGGGACCGTCCGTAGGCGGTGTCCGTCATGGTCGAAGACGTGCAGGGTGGTGTCGGTGACCTCGACGCTGAACACCGTGCGAGCGTGCGCCATGCCGGGCCGCGACCTCCGTCTTCGACGCTCCAGCAGCCACTTCCATGACCGCGTGATAGCGCTGCTCGACCACGCTCAGCTCCACTAACACCGGCCTCGGCCCCCTCCGCGAAAGCCCTCACGGACAGCAAAGCCGAGGACGGAACCGTCAAGCATCAAGTGACGTCAACACGTCAAGCATCAAACGAAGTAGGACAGTAGGCCCCAGCGCAAGCTGTTGCAGGGTTCTCTACCTCATCAAGCCCCGGCTGCGCTCCGCTCCGCTCCGGGCGCCGCTCCTGCCTTCGGCTCGCTACGCCCGGGCTGCGCCGACGCGCGCCCACGTGTGGGACGGGCCGGTGACCATAAGTCGAGAACCGCGGAGCGCGGCAACGCTCAAAGCATGCCTCCGGCGGGGGCGCTCAGGCTCCGAGATGGCGGGGGCGTCCTCTGCGCGTGCCGGCGGATTCGTGGGGTGCGCGGGGAGCTCCCATCCCGTCTGCCATCGACCCAGGCAGAGCCGAGCAGACGCGGCCCAGGGCGTCAAGGTCGTTCGTACAGTGGCGTGAGGCACCCGTGTAAGTAGGCTCGTGTCCATGGATGCGTTCTTACCGTTCCTGATCTCGACCGGAGTACTTGCCGCAGTCCTGGGCTTCTTTGTGTGGCTGGCCTTACGCATTCGTCGCCGGGGCCTTGCAGGCGGAGCCATGAGTGCGGCCCTGGCCTCCTATGAGGAGGCGTTCCGTGTCACTGCCCACGAATCTCACGTTGAGATCCGGGCTCAAGCAGAACGCAAGGCGCCGATCCTGTCGCCTGACGATCACTGGGGCCGCAGCCCGTACGAAGTCAGTCAGACAGACGCAGAGGATCATCGACTGCGTCCTCGACGCTCACGACGAGGTATAGGCCGCTGGGTCGATCGACTGAGGCACGGTCGCTAACCGATGGACACGGTGTTCTTGGTCGCAGGAGTAGTCGTTGCGCTGGGCGTGGCCGTGTTCCTGACAGATCGGGTTCTGCTGGCCATGGAGTCTCGGGGCTGGATCTACTGGCGCAAGACCAAAGGCCTGTCATCCATCGGCGTCGACCTCATACAGGAGGGCGACCCCGGGGCCCAGGCAATCAAACGCGCCATGGAACAGGAACGCGTACGCAAGAACGTCAGGCCAGCCGAAGACCCGCCCTTCCAGGTGGACCTGGACGCTGGCGCGGTGCACATTCGACGCACTGGACACGATGGGAAAGAGTCTTAGCGCCGGGGTGCCTCGTCGCCTGCTGGCCTTGTGAGCGCCGATTAGGCCTGCGCTGGGCGGGTCCCTACTCCAGCCCCCTGCACGGACCGGAGACGGGCACGTGTGCTGGCGGCCATCCTTTCCGCCTCTGACGCCGACGACGGCCGCACTTCAGCCGTTCGCCCAGGTCAGCGCCCGAACCGTCCGCAAAGGATCGCAGCCGGTTTCAGTATCGCCGGCATCGAGTGGATGGAGTTCACCATCACTGATCGCCACCAGAACCCGCTTGCTGACAAGGCGATCTGACATCCACGAGTGACATCAATAGCGCCGGATGCCGGCACCCATGCACGGCCTTGCACGTTCGACCCAACCACGCGGTGCCCACTCCGTACCGCGCTCGGATCGAACTCCTAACGCGGGTGTTGCCGGTTCGAATCCTGCCAGGGGCACAGAGAAACACCTGGTCAGGGGCCCTGCCGTGGAGCGGACGGGGGGCTCCTCCGCAGTTTGCAGCACACATATGGCATCCAGTTCCACGTCCGCTACATGCCATAGAAGCAGGCGTCGGCGAGAGTGCGAGCCTCGTCGGCCCAGGCGGCGAGACGGCGTAGGACGGCGGCCCTTTCTGCGAACAAGTTGTGCGTGTCGGCAGGCGGTTCTCCGTGAATGGCTGGGGTGCCGAAGGCATCGGCGGCCCGGGCGATCACGTCCGGGACGAGCCAGGCCCACTTCACTGCCGTCAGCACCATGCCCAGTCGCACCATGCGAGGCTCATTGCGGCTGCCCGACTCGCGCAGCCCGGTCACGTACCCCTCGAAGGTGGCGGCGTCCAGCGTGGTGAAGTCGGCCGCAGGGCGGAGCAGATCCAGGGCGAGGTTGCCCATGTCGCTGCCGAAAGGGGCGTAGCCGGCCATGGACCAGTCGATCGCGGTGACGGGTGCCGAGGCGCCGGGGGTCTCCGGGGCGCCGAAGAGGTTGTTGCACCATGCATCGTTGTGACAGACGGTGTGCGGCAACGCCTCCCACCAGCCGACGAACTCCCCGCGCTCGGCGTGTGCACGGCGGGCGTAGTCGCGGATCGTCGCATCGAAGTACTGGGCGACCAACGGGTGCCTCCATGCGCCGTCGTCCTCCAGCAGCGCCCAGTCCACCCTCCCCGCCCAGCCGTCGAGATACGCGCGCAGAGAACCAGTGCCCCACGGCCCATGCCGGTGCCCGACGGCCAGACCGCCCTGCGCCAGCCCGAAACGGCGAGCCGCCGCCCGGTACTGCGCGGGCGTCCAGCGGCGGGCCGGCGTCCCGGCCACGTCCTGTCTTCGCGGGGATGTGACCTTCATCGCGGTTGTGGAGTCTCAACGCGTTCACCGTTGCGCCATCCCCTGACGACGGTGGCAGCGGCATATCCCCGTCGGCGGAGGTCATAGAGCTGTGGGCGGAAGCGCACGGCAGGAAACGCCGCGCCCGCGGAGAGCAATATCTGTGTCCGTGACATGAGAAATGGGCGCAGGGCACGACGAGTATTCCTCGACCGTCGGCCGTGGCGGAATTATCGACCGTGCAGGGTCGATCGCACCGTGCTACTGTCGATCTCAGTTGCAGGTGTGATTGGCCAGAAGGTTCATTTCCGACGGGGTAATCATCACGGCGACACGTAATTCGCACAGAGCGAATTTCTGACACCGTCTCCGAAGGAGAAATGACATGGCTACTGGCACCGTGAAGTGGTTCAACGCGGAAAAGGGCTTCGGCTTCATCGAGCAGGACGGCGGCGGCGCCGACGTCTTCGCCCACTACTCGAACATCGCCACCCAGGGCTTCCGCGAGCTGCTGGAAGGCCAGAAGGTGTCGTTCGACATCGCGCAGGGCCAGAAGGGCCCGACGGCCGAGAACATCGTTCCCGCCTGACGTTTGGCGCTGACGCATTACTTCGCAGCTGGGGCCCGCACCTCTGGGGTGCGGGCCCCAGCTCGCTGCTTTTCAGGGCGCTCGACGGGAAGACTCCACACAGCATCACCGACCGGTGCAACATTCCCCGTCGGTCCGACTCGCCCCATATCGACTTCGGCTCGTCTCGAGATTCTCTGCGCCGCTCATCTGCTGCGGGAATTCCTTGATACGTGCTCCATCAAGGAAGGTTCCGCATGAAGCGTGCCCATACATCCCGCACATATGACCGCATCGGAGGAGGCGCCGGCGCCAAGCGCTCCGGTGGTCAGCGCCGTTCAAAGGGCTACGGAAACCACCAGGCCGGACGGGCCGTACAGGGCGAGTTCGCGCCGCCGAAGACGATCACACCCGCGCTGCCCGCCGCCGGGGCGTTCGCCGACCTCGCCATGCCCGCGCGGCTGCTGGCCACGCTCGGCCGCGAAGGCGTGACCGTACCGTTCCCGATCCAGGCGGCGACCCTGCCGAACTCCCTGGCCGGTCGTGACGTACTCGGCCGTGGCCGCACCGGCTCTGGCAAGACCCTCGCTTTCGGCCTCGCCGTGCTGGCCCGTACAGCGGGGCGGCGTGCCGAGCCACGGCAGCCGCTCGCCCTCGTCCTCGTCCCCACCCGCGAGCTCGCCCAGCAGGTCACCGACGCGCTCACTCCGTACGCCCGCTCCGTGAGCCTGCGGCTGGCCACCGTCGTCGGCGGAATGTCCATCGGCAGGCAGGCCGGAGCGCTGCGCTCCGGGGCCGAGGTGGTCGTCGCCACGCCCGGGCGGCTCAAGGACCTCATCGACCGGGGCGACTGCCGACTGGACGATGTCGGCATCACAGTCCTCGACGAGGCCGACCAGATGGCCGACATGGGCTTCATGCCCCAGGTCACGGCCCTGCTCGACCAGGTGCGTCCCGACGGGCAGCGGATGCTCTTCTCGGCCACCCTGGACCGCAACGTCGACCTGCTGGTCCGCCGCTACCTGACGGATCCGGTGGTCCACTCCGTCGACCCGTCGGCGGGCGCGGTCACCACGATGGAGCACCACGTACTCCACGTGCACGACGCGGACAAGCATCGGACGACCACCGAGATCGCGGCGCGGGACGGTCGAGTGATCATGTTCCTGGACACCAAGCACGCGGTGGATCGGTTGACCAAGCACCTGCTGAGCAGCGGTGTCCGCGCCGCGGCCCTGCACGGTGGCAAGTCCCAGCCGCAGCGCACGCGGACCCTGGCCCAGTTCAAGAGCGGGCATGTGACGGTACTGGTGGCGACCAACGTCGCGGCGCGCGGGATCCACGTCGACAACCTCGACCTGGTCGTCAATGTGGATCCGCCCAGTGACCACAAGGACTACCTGCACCGCGGCGGTCGTACGGCCCGCGCCGGCGAGTCCGGCAGCGTCGTCACCCTGGTGACCCCCGACCAGCGTCGCGCCATGAGCCGGCTGATGGCTTCGGCGGGCATCACCCCCCGGATCGCCCAGGTGCGGTCGGGCGAGGCGGAGCTGAGCCGCATCACAGGTGCCCAGGCCCCTTCCGGTGTCCCGGTCGTCGTCCCCGCGCCGGGCGTGGAACGTCCCCGCGGCGCGTCTTCTTCGTCCCAGGGCCGTCGGGGTCGCCGGGGCCACGCCGGGCAGGGCCGGCCCGTCGGTGAAGCGGCGCGCCGCAGGACACAGCGGCGGACCGGCTTCGACTCGGCCGCCTAGACCAGAGCACGGGCCTCATCGCCGACCCCCGGGCGTCCTCGCCCTCGCCGGCTGATCCACTTCGCCGGTCGGTCCGTTCTCCTTCTTCGCTGTGAGGCATCAGGCATCGGGCTTCACCTGCCACGAGCACGCCGGGAGCACGCGGGGAGCGCGCCGGTGGGTGCTCCCACTCCGCTCCGGGCTGCTTCGGGGATGCTCGGGGCACCGCCTCCGCGTGGGTGTGAGGGGAGGCGGAAAGCCACCATCACAAACCCAGTGAGGGCCCTGCCGACGCGCGTCGGCAGGGCCCTCATCGTCGTATCGCCGCCCGGTGTCTCGGCCGAGCGGAGGGACGCAGCGGCGTCTCACTGACCGCAGTGGCCGAGGACGACTTGTTCACCCGTTGTCGCAGACACAGGATGCCTGTGGCTTGCGAACCCCAAAATCTACTCTTGCCAGAGTAGACATTGCCTCCTGGCTCGGTTAGCCTTTTTCCGTTGACACGGTCAAAGAGACCCGGCAGACACGAACTGGCGGGTGGCAGCCCGCAGGTCCAGGGGCTGCCAACAGCACCACCGACGCAGTACCGCAGTACCCGTTCATCAAGTGGTCGGTTCAGAGAAAGGACGGAGGAGCAGACGCCATCAGGATCGCCCGGCCCGGGAAGCTCTCGGTCCGGGTACCGCAAGACCCGGAATGGATGGTGGTCCCCGGTCACGCAGCCGCGATCCCCGCACCCCTCCCCTAACCGGGCCGGGTAGCGGAAACAAACGGTCGGCAGAGCATTAGGGCCGACAGATGGTGTTTCATTTCCTTCGGGGCCCTGGTGCCGTACGGCACCAGGGCCCCTCGACGCGTTGCACAACGAGGTGACATGGCAGCAGATACTCCACTCAGCGATCGTCTGGACGACGACGACTACCCCGCGTACACCATGGGCCGGGCCGCCGAAATGCTCGGCACCACCCCTGGCTTCCTCCGAGCCATCGGTGAGGCTCGTCTGATCACTCCGCTGCGCTCGGAGGGCGGACATCGCCGGTACTCCCGCTACCAACTGCGGATCGCCGCTCGCGCCCGCGAGCTCGTCGACAGGGGAACCCCGATCGAGGCTGCTTGCCGCATCATCATCCTCGAGGACCAGCTTGAGGAGGCTCAGCGCATCAACGCCGAGTACCGCCGTGCAGCGAACGCAGCGTCCGAAAGTCCCGATCCCGGTTCGAGCTGACCACGTGGGCGCAGGCAGGTCGGCTCTACCCACGAACGACTCCGGGTTACTCATGAGTGGAGAGGCACAGCTGCGGGCGGTGCGCCCCGAGCCAAGTCCGTCCCGGCCAAGAGCTGTGCCAGGTCGAAGGCTACGGCTACGCCTGCGACAGCTCACCGCGACTTGTTTGCCCGCCCCGACCGGGCCCTGCGCGGCCGGGCCGACAACCCGCACGGCCGTCTCAGTGCCGCGCCGCCCCGGCCAGGGACAGGTCCCAGTACGCGGCGTACCGGCCGGCGCGCCGCAGCAACTCCTCGTGGGTGCCCTGTTCGACCACTCGCCCGGCGTCCAGGAAGGCGACGCGGTCGGCCCGGCGCACGGTCGCCATGCGGTGGGCCACCAGCACCGCGGTCCGGCCCGCCATCAGCTCTTCGATGCCGGCGTGCACGGCCGCCTCGTTCACCGGGTCCAGGGCCGAAGTGACCTCGTCGAGCAGCACGATCGGCGCGTCCTTCAGCAGCGCGCGGGCGATGGAGACGCGCTGCCGCTCGCCGCCCGACAGCAGCGCCCCGCCCTCGCCCACCTGCGCCGACCAGCCGCCGGGCAGCCGCTCGATCACCTCGTCGAGACGGGCCGCGGCGGCCGCGGCCCGCACCTCGGCGTCGGTGGCGTTCGGGCGGCCGAGGCGCACGTTCTCCTCGATCGTGCCGTCGAAGAGGTAGACGTCCTGGAAGACGATGGCGATCCGCGCCATCAGCGCCGCACTGTCCATCTCCCGTACGTCCACGCCGCCGATCCGCACCGCGCCCGCGTCGACGTCGTAGAAGCGGGCGAGCAGCTGCAGCAGCGTCGTCTTGCCCGCGCCCGACGGCCCGACGACGGCGAGCCGCCCGCCCTCGGGTACGGA
Source organism: Streptomyces tuirus (assembly GCA_018195615.1). Taxonomy (GTDB): domain Bacteria; phylum Actinomycetota; class Actinomycetes; order Streptomycetales; family Streptomycetaceae; genus Streptomyces; species Streptomyces tuirus_A. The sequence goes on from JAGTPG010000002.1 coordinate 4,154,140, forward strand.
CAGCGTCACTCCGTCGGCGACCGTGCGGTCTCCGTGCCGGAAGGTGACCGCGTCGAACTCGATGTCGTGGCAGAACGGTTCGCGCGGCGCGCGGGGCTCCGGCAGCGGCTCGGTGGTGAGGACGTCGTCGAGGCGGGTGAGTTCGGCGCGGGCGGCGCGGATGCCGCCGCTCATCTCGGCGAGGGACAGCAGCGGGTCGGCGCAGCGGGCGGCGAGCACCAGGACGGCGAGCACCTCGGCCGCGCCGATGTCCCCGCCGAGGGCGAGGTACGCACCGAGTGCGAGCAGCGCGGTGAACACCGCCTGCACGGTGACCGCGAGACCCAGCACACCCGGCAGCGCCGAAAGGGTGGAGCGGCGCGAGGCACGGCGCAGTTCCTTCAGGGAGTCGTCCAGCAAACTGAAGCGCTCGCCGGTGCGGCCGCCGGCGCGCAGTACCGGCTGGGCCTGGAGGTACTCGATGACGCGGCCGGTGGCCGCGCGCTCGCGTTCCACGCGCTCCGTGTCGGTCGCCGTCGTCGCGCGGGCCGTGCGCAGCTGGACCGCGGCCACCAACGGTACGGCGGCCAGGGCGGCGAGTCCCAGCTGCCAGTTGTAGGCGAGCATCACGGCGACGATCGTCAGCGGGGTCACCGAGGCGGAGATGAACGGCGCCAGCAGGTGCGCGATCACGCTCATCGCCTGCAAGACGCCCTGGCTCGCGAGGACGGACACCTCGCCGGTGCGGCCGGGTTGATACCAGCCGATGGGCAGCCGGGCGAGGTGTTCGCCGAGGCGCTCGTACATGCCGTGCAGCATCGTCGTGCCCACGCGGAAACCGGAGCGGTCGCTGACGTAGCGCAGCACCGCGTAGACCGCGACCGCCGCGCCGAAGGCGGCCAGCCAGGGCCGGGCGTCCTCGGGCGTGCTGCCGAAGAGCGCGCGCAGCACGGGCACCAGCAGGGCGTACGACAGTCCCTCGGCGAGGGCGGTCGCCGTCATCAGGGCGACGGTGCGGCGCACCGGCCCGGCGTACTCGTGGCCGAGCACGCGCAGCAGTGTGCTGATCATCGGGCCTCTTCCCCTTCCATGACACCGGCACACGCATCGGCACCGGCACCGGCACCGGCACCGGCACCGGCGTGGATCTTCCAGAATTCGGCGAACGCGCCGTTCCGTGCGAGGAGTTCCGCGGTCGTGCCCCGCTCCACGATCTCGCCGTCGCACAGCATCACGACGGTGTCGGCGTCGGCGATCGTCTCCAGGCGGTGGGCGATGACCAGCGTCGTCCGCTTCTGACGGGTCTGCGCCAGCGCCTCACGCACCGCCCGCTCGGTCTGCGGGTCGGCGAAGGCGGTGGCCTCGTCGAGGACCAGGACGGGGGTGTCCGCGAGCAGGGCGCGGGCGATCGAGACGCGCTGCGCCTCGCCGCCGGAGAGGCGGGCGTCCTCGCCGATCACCGAGTCGTAGCCGCGGGGCAGTTGGAGGATGCGGTCGTGGATGCTCGCCCGGCGGGCGGCGCGGACGACGGCGTCGCGGTCGGCGTGCGGGACGGCGAGGGCGATGTTGTCCGCGACCGAGGCGCGCAGCAGCCGGACGTCCTGGAAGACGAAGGACACCCGCCGGTACAGCTCCTGGCTGCCCACCTCGCGCAGGTCGACGCCGCCGAGGAGCACGGAGCCGTGCGTCGGGTCGTAGAACCGCGGCAGCAGCTGCACCAGCGTGGACTTGCCGCTGCCGGACGGCCCGACCACGGCCGTGGTCGTCCCCGGCTCCAGCACCAGGTCGATACCGCGCAGCACCTCGCGCCCGGCCGCGCCACCCTCGCGCCCGGCCGCGGCCCCCTCGTACCCGAAGCGACCCTCGTACCCGAAGCGCCCCCGTACCCGAAGCGGACGTCCCGCAGCTCCACCCGGTGTCCCTCGGGCGCCACCGGTCGTACGGGCTCGGGCAGTGACGGCTCGGCGAGTACGTCCCGGATGCGGCCGAGGGCGCGCCGCGCGGCCTGCAGGTCGTCGAAGCCGTGCCCGAGCGCGGCCACGGGCGCGGCCAGCCCGAGGCCGAGGAGCAGGAAGGGCAGCAGGTCCGCCGGGGCGAGCCCACCCCCGGTGATCCGGTACGCGCCGCCGACCAGCACCGCCAGCAGCACGAACGGCGGCGACAGCGCCACCTGCATCCCGGCGGCGACCCCGGAGAGACCGCGCACCATCCGGTAGAAGCTCCGGGTGAAGTCGTCCACCGCGCTACGGAACCTGCCGTGCGCCCGCTCCGATCCGCCGAACGCCTTCACCACCGCGATGCCCTGTACGAACTCGACCACCGACGCCGAGATCCGCCCCATCGCGGCGTCGAACTCCTTCTGCTCGCGCAGCCGCGTGGGGGTCATCATCAGCGGCACCAGCGCGACCGCCAGCAGCACGGGGATCAGCGTGATCAGCGTCAGCCGCCAGTCCACGGTGAGGAGGTAGCCGAGCGAGACCAGCGGCACCACGAAGGCGGAGACCAGCTCGCCCGGCGTGTGGGCGATGAGCGGGTGCACGGCGCTGACGTCCTCACCCACCAGCTTCGCCAGCTCCCCGGTGCGCCGCCGCGCCAGCCGGCCGATCGGCACCCGCCCGAGCCGCGCGGCGAGTTGCCGACGCAGCGACAGCTGCACGTGGGTGTCGAGGAGGTGTCCCACGCCGGACGAGGCGGCCGTGAACAGCAGCCGTAGGAGCAGCCCTGCCGCGCCCGCGATCACGACGTCGCGCACGTGCCCGTCGTCGGCCGGCCCCGGGACCAGCAGCGTACGGCCGAGCTCGACGACCGCGAGCAGCGGCGCCAGGCCGGCGACAGCGCCGATGACCTGCAGGGCGACCACGACGGCGAAGCCGCCCGCGTACGGGCGCAGCAGACGGGCCACGCCTGGTGGTGGCGGCGCGGTGGTTCCGGTGGAGGTCATGCGCTCACCTTCGCCGGGGCTGCGGCCCGCTGGATTGAAGAAATGTTCCGTCCGGAAGTTCCGTCCGGGCGGGCCCGTAGCATGGACGCATGTCAACTGCCGTGCGCCAGCGCGTCGTTCCCCCGTGTGGGAGGTCACGCGCCCGGCCCGGCCCGGCCGCGTGCCCGGCGTCGTCCTGGCGGGGCTGCGTGACCGCGGCCCGGCTCCGGTCGACCACCGGCTCGACCCGCACCCCGTGCTGACGCTGGCGCTGGCCTGCGGCGAGGCCGCGCTCGGCATCGACGAGCCGACGGGGCGGCGGCACCGCGGCAGCCTTGTCACCGGGCTCGGGTTCGGCGTCGGCGGTGCGGCGCGGGTGCGGGCCGCGAACGTGGAGTGGATGCAGGTGCGCCTGTCCCCCGCCATCGCGCGCGCCGTGCTGGGCGTGGACCCTGCTGAGCTGGAGAGCTCCGTGGTGTCCCTGGACGACCTGTGGGGAGAGCGGCGGGCAGCCCGGCTGCGCGAGCGGCTGGCCCAGGCCTCCTCGTGGGAGGAACGCTTCGCGCTCGTCGAAGCGTCCCTCGCCCGGCTGTCCGCCGCGGGGCCCGCCATCGAGCCGGAGCTGGCCTGGGCCTGGGACCGTATCGTCGCCGGGCACGGCCAGGTGCGGGTCGAGGGGCTGGCCGACGAGCTGGGCTGGAGCCGCAAGCGCCTGTGGTCCCGCTTCCACGCGCAGCTCGGCCTACCGCCCAAGCGCGCCGTGAGGCTCGTCCGCTTCGACTGGGCCGCCACCCGCCTGGCCGGGGGCCAGGAGGCGGCCAGGGTCGCGGCCGACTGCGGCTACGCCGACCAGTCGCATCTGCACCGGGACGTCGTGGCGTTCACCGGTGTGACCCCCGCGACCGTGGCCGGCCAGTCGCTCGTCGCAACGGCCGACATGGCGTGGGTGGACCACGTGCCACGCCTCTCGGCACGTTGGGGCGATGCCCCAGCCTCCCGTTTCGACGGGCCGCACCGGCCACCACCGCCAACCGGCGGGGATGCCCGAGGCGGGCGAGTTCCCGGCGGAGTGCGGATGTACGGTCCCGTCACCGGCGCCAACAGCCCGCTCGCGCCGCCGATGCGGGTGACTCCGCCTGACGGCGGCATGACCATCTCGGCAGGATCATGCATGCGAGCGGGAAGACATGGGGGGATTGGATGTGAAGTCACAGCGAGCACAGTTGTTGCTGTGGGGCGCGGTGGCCATGGTGCTCTCACTGAGTTGTGTTCATCCTGAACGTGCAAGTCACGGGGGTGGCGTGGGCGGGTGATGTCGTGCTCGTGCTGGTCGTCGGCGGCTGTCTGCGGTGAAGATCGTCTGTCAGCGGGCGATCTCGTGCTGGGTGAGGATCATCAGCGCCCGCACCAGCCGGGTGGCCCACTTCACATCGAGGCGGAGCCTGGTCAGCACCCGCCAATTCTTCAAGTGCGCGAATGCGTGCTCGCACACCGCCCGTTCCGCCGCGATCAGCTGGTTGACCAGCTTCTTCGGGGCGGGAGCTGCTTGCCCTTCGGCCTTTTGTAGCCGGTGATGACCGCCGGGTCGCCGGTGTCGTTGTCGAGGCCGACGAAGCCGAGGTCGGCGATTGCGGCGAGGCCGGCTTCGCGAAGCCGGCCGACCAGGTCGTCGCCACTTGAAGACGGTCTCGGCGCAGAGGGCGGATCCGTAGGGCCCGCCCTTCGCAGTCATCTGCGGCCGGCGATGCCGCGCAGGATCAGGTCGGTGAGGGTGTCGACGGCCTCCTCATCCCCCAGGTCCCTGCCGATCGGCTCGCCGCCCTCGATGACCCAGAGCTGACAGAACTGCTCCAGCATCGCGTTGACCGCGGAGGCCACCACCGGGGGATCGCCGGGTAGCTCGTGCCCGGCGTCGGCCAGTGCGCTCAGGTTGGTGCGCAGCAGCCCCAGCTGGGCATGCCGGATGTGGGCGAGGCGTCGGGCGAACTCGGGGTGCACCAGGGCGGCTTGCTGCAGGGCGCGGATCTCGGGACGGTGGGCCTTGTAGGTGTCCCAGTACGCGGCCACCACTCGCTCCCGCAGCACCTCTCGCTGCGACAGGTCAGCGGGCGGCGGGGCGATATCGGCCGGCGCATTGGGGGTTTGCGTGAGCCAGTCGAGCAGCAGCGCCTCCAGCAGCGTCTCCTTGCTGCTGAAGTGGCTGTAGAAGGAGCCTGCGGCCCGCCCGGCCTCGGCAGTTATGTCAGTGATCTTCGTCGAGAGGTAGCCCTGCCGCTCGAACACCCGGCGGGCGGCGCTCTTCAGCGCTGCCTGCGTCTGGGCCGCCTGTTCCTTGCGCGTGGCCATGCAGCCTCCTCCATGAATCTGGATTCAGTGAATCACGCGCTACCTCTTGACGGCCAGACATGTGCAGCATCAGGCTGAGTCTGGATTCACTGAATGTCGATTCATCAAACTGCCACTGACAGTCGTTCGCAGACAGGGGAACGTCATGAATCACACCTCTTTGCGCACCTCGTACGGCCTCGCCCTGGCCGGTCTGCTCGCCGCGGGCACGCTGTTCGCGGTCCAGTCCCCGGTGTCCGCCGGCGCTGCCACGGACCGGGGCGGCCACTCCGCCGAGCACCCGGACGAGGCCCGCAGGGGTGCGTTCGTCTCCGCCGAGCACGTCCAGGGGCTCACTCCCCGTCAGGTGGAACAGGCGCTTGCCGACGCTGGACTCGATGAGGCGGGCGTGCGCCACGGGGTGGATGCATACCGCCTCGTCTACCGCACGCTCGACCCGCAGGGCCGGCCGACCACGGCCAGCGGCCTGGTGGTGCTGCCCCGAACGGAGGAGCGGTGGCTGCGCACGGTGTCCTACGCGCACGGGACGCTGGTCAACCGTCATGACGCCCCTTCGGTTAAGGAAGGCACCGCGGAGCGTGCGGCGCCGCTCGCCTTCGCGGGCGCGGGCTTCGCCGCCATCGCGCCGGACTACCTCGGATTCGGAGAAGGCCCGGGCCGCCACCCCTGGATGCACGCCGAGAGCGAAGCCGGCGCCTCCCTCGACCTGCTGCGCGCGGGCCGTACGTTCGCGCTCCGGCACGGCCGGATACTCGACCGCCGCATTCTCGTGAGCGGCTTCTCGCAGGGCGGCCATGCCGCCACGGCGCTGGCTCGTCAACTCGCCGAGGGGAAGGGCGGATGGCTCCGGCTCGGCGCACTCGCCCCGGTCAGCGGCCCGTACGACATGGGCGGGGTGCAGCTGCCCGCCATGCTCTCCGGAAAGCTCGACCCCTACGAGGCCACACTGGGCATCGCGCAGTGGACCGTCGCCTGGAACGGCGTCTACCGCTTCTACTCTGATCCGTCCGAAGCCTTCCGCGCACCCTACGACCAGACCGTGGAACAGCTCTTCGACGGCGAGCACACGCTGGACGAAATCTTCGCCGAACTGCCCGGAACGCCGCAGGAGCTGCTCACCTCCGCATTCCTCGAGCGCTTGACGAACCCCACCGCTGAGATCGCCGCGGCCTTCCGGGACAACGACCGCACCTGCGACATGAACCCCCGGGTGCCCACCCGCCTCTACGCGGCCTCCGGCGACCCCTCCGTGCTGCCGGTCAACGCCGAGCACTGCAGCGAAGCCATCCGGGCACGCGGCGGCAGCACCGAACTCGTCGACCTCGGAGCCGTCGACCACATCACCTCGGAGCAGCGGGCCGTGCCCGCGGTGGTGCGCTGGTTCAGCGGCCTAAGCTGACTCCGGCCGGGGCTGCCGCCATGCGAGTGGGCCGATGAGCTCTGCCGGCCCGCGCCGTCCGGCAGAGGGAGAGCGCCGCCACCGACGCCCTTGGGAGGGACGACGTGAGGAAGATCACCGCGGGCCTTTCATCTCCCTCGACAGGGTCGTGGAGGCCTTCGACCAGTGAGAGCTGGGCAAACTGAATGCTTGCTGGTCAGCGGTGCTGGCGTGGGAGGTCGGTGGCGTACTCGCCCTGGTCCGGGGCCGGTTTCTGGAGAGTAGATCATCTGACGCGTCTGGGGGTTTCCCGCTTCGTCCTCGCTGCGGACGGCCGGGCTCCTACGATCCCGGGCAGAGTGTCTGGCAGCTCGGAAGGGGAACCGTGTCGTCGCTGGAGAGGATCGCAGCTCGCCGGGCCGAGCTGGACCAGCTCGCGGAAGCGCTGGCCAAACGGCTGGCCGAGGTGGATGCCGAGCGCGAGGAACTCGCGGTCGCGGAGCGGGTGCTGCGGCGTCTGTACGAGCAGGAAGCCGAGGATGCCACCGGCGGGCAGGACGCCGGTCCACCGCAGCGGGTGCAGGTCGCGGGCCGGTCGGTGCTGAAGGTGCCGCACCGCAGCGAGGTGCCGGACGCCTCCGCGTTGCCCGGGGACTACCAGCGGATGCTGAAGATTGTGCAGGCCGCGGGCGGCCCGGTGATGGTCAAGGACGTCGGTGCCGAGCTCAGGATCGATACTTCGGTGCCGGGCCGGCTGGAGCCGCTGCGCGGGAAGCTGTCGAAGCTGGCCGGGCGGGGCTGGCTGCACAAGCTGCCGAACGGCACCTTCACCCGCCGGCCGTGACTGCCGCCAGAATGCGCGTGCCCCTTCGGGCCGTAACCAAGCGGCCCCCGGCCCGGGTTGGTGAGGCATGCCTACAGAAACCGCCCCAGCCGGGGATCACACCGAGCTTGTCTACCAGTGCCGGCTGCCGCTGTCCACGCAGACCCTCACCTTCGTGACCCGGCTGCTCGGCGCCCACCTGAAGAAGATCCGCTCCCGGTGGCGGAAGCTGCCGACCGGGCGGATCGCGGTGATCGTCCTCGCGGCGCTGCGGCATGACCAGCGCCTGGCCGACCTCGCCGGCGGCAACCACGTCTCGCGCACCACGGTGGATCGGTGGCTGAAGGAGATGATCAATCTGCTCGCCGCGAAGGCGCCGCGGCTGGAGCGCGTCCTGGCGAAGATCGCCCGTAAGGGTGGCAGCGTCGTGCTGCTCGACGGGTCGCTGATACCCACCCAGCGCCGCACATGCCTCCCCATCAGGCGCCGCTGGTCCGCGAAGCGCAAACGGCACGGGCTGCTGGTCATCGCCCTGACCGACGTCAAGGGGCGGCTGTTGTGGACCTCCACCGCCCGCCCGGCCCGCGGCTCGGAGATCAGCGCCTGCCGCCACGACGACCTGGTCGGCCGGCTTCGCGAAGCCGGCCTCGCCGCAATCGCCGACCTCGGCTTCGTCGGCCTCGACGACGACACCGGCGACCCGGCGGTCATCACCGGCTACAAAAGGCCGAAGGGCAAGCAGCTCCCGCCCCCGAAGAAGCTGGTCAACCAGCTGATCGCGGCGGAACGGGCGGTGTGCGAGCACGCATTCGCGCACTTGAAGAATTGGCGGGTGCTGACCAGGCTCCGCCTCGATGTGAAGTGGGCCACCCGGCTGGTGCGGGCGCTGATGATCCTCACCCAGCACGAGATCGCCCGCTGACAGACGATCTTCACCGCAGACAGCCGCCGACGACCAGCACGAGCACGACATCACCCGCCCACGCCACCCCCGTGACTTGCACGTTCAGGATGAACACAACTCACTGGCGATGCTGATCACACCATGGGTCCTTGGGCGTGTGGCGTCGACGCAGCAGGACTGGGGTCGACTGAGTGACATCAGTCAGACGTACGGAGCCCTGTCGGTTCCCATTTCGGCCATCGCTCTTTCGGGCGTAGCCGCATCACTTGTCTACCAAGTCCGGCAGACGAACATCGCCAACCAGGAGGCGCAGCGTTCGTCACATCGGCAAATGCTCATGTACGCACTGGAACATCCGGAGTTCCTTGTGTGCTGGGAGCCTGTGAGCGGCATGTCGACCGTCGAGATGCGTCGGCTGATCTACACCAACATGATTGTCAGTAACTGGCACTCGGATTACCTGCTACGCAGGTGGAACGATCAAGAGGCGCTAGCGCGGTTCAGCGTTCACTTCCAGGGGGCAGTCGCTCGCGCGCACTGGGAGAAGACAGCCGCAAACTGGCGGCGGATCGCTGAGGCGTCGGGGGACGCTCGGAGGGTTCGCTTCGTTGACATAGCAGATGAGAGCTACGCAGCGGCGGCAGCAGCTGGGCCCGGCGTGCCGCCCGAGGCTTACTTCTCTGATTCCTCATGAGGATCATGACTTCATGAGGCAGGGCCGTCCGACTGGTGGCCAAGAGGGCAGAAAGCGCAGCGTCCTTGCCGGAATCCGATCGGCCCGGCTCGATAGCATGCGACGCATGGCCATCAGACTTGAGAACGTCGGCATCGCCGTTCGCGACCTCGAAGCAACGATCGCCTTTTTCACCGACCTCGGTCTCACAGTCGTCGGCCGTGACACGGTCAGTGGTGAGTGGACCGACACCGCCGTCGGGCTTGACGGCAATCACGCCAAGATCGCGATGCTCCAGACGCCAGACGGTCAAGGTCGCCTTGAGCTCTTCGAGTACATCCACCCCGAGGCGATCGAGTCGAAGCCCACCCGTCCCAACGAGATCGGCATGCATCGCGTCGCCTTCTCAGTCGACGACATCGACGAAGCCCTCGCGGCAGCCGCAAAGCACGGATGCCGTCCGCTTCGCGGTGTGGCGACCTATGAGGACGTCTACAAGCTCACGTACGTCCGCGGTCCCAGCGGCATCCTCGTGATGCTCGCCGAGGAACTGAAGAAGAACTGACGGCTGATCGGGGCGAGCGAGAGCGGTGGCTGTCCTGCTCGGTCAGAAATGGATCAGCTGCTTCGCGCATACCGTCGATAATCTGACCGAGTGAAGACCGAGTTGACCCTCCTGTCGCGTGTGGCCTACCGCGGCCGGGAGATCACCGCGCCCCGGCTGCGCGGGCTGCTCGCGCTACTCGCGGGTGAGCTGCGCTCCGGTTGCAGCACCGCGCGGCTGGTGGACGGGCTGTGGCAGGACGAGCTGCCGGCCAACCCGGCCAACGCGCTGCGGATCCTGGTCTCCCGGGCCCGCTCCCAGCTCGGGGCCGACGTGGTCGTCAGCACCGCGACGGGTTACCGGCTGGCGCTGAGTGAGGAGCAGGTCGACAGTTCGGCGGTGGTGCGGTGCGCCGAGGCGAGTGCCCGGCACGCCCGGGCCGGGAATCATGCCGCCGCCCTGGCGAGTGCGGAGGAGGGCCTCGCCTTCTGGGACGCGGCCCCGGACGCCGACGCCGCCCCGGGCGACCCGGTGGCGGCGCTGCGGGCCGAGCGGGCTCCGCGCTACGACTCCCTCGTGCGCTCACGCGCGCTCGCGCTCGCCCGGCTGGGGCGACGGGCCGAGGCCGTGGCGCCGCTGACCGAGGTCTTCGCCGGGGCGCCGCGCGACGAGGAAGTACTGGCCGAGCTGCTTCGCGCCGAGGCGGCCACGGCCGGGCCGTCGGCCGCGCTCGCCCGCTACGACGCGTACCGGCGTGAGCTCCGCGACGATCTCGGCACCGACCCGGGCGCCGGACTGAAGGCCGTGCACCAGGAGTTGCTGCAGGTCGAGGCCCCGTGGTCCGGTACGGGGTGCCGTACGATCCGAATCCGCTGCTGGGGCGGGACGAGGATCTCGTGGCGGTGGCAGGGCTGTTGCACTCGTCGCGGTTGGTCTCGATCGTCGGCCCCGGTGGGCTGGGCAAGACGCGGCTCGCGTACGCCGTCAGCCGCCGGGCGGAGCAGCGGGTGGTGCACTTCGTCTCGCTGGCCGGAGTCAGTACGGACGAGGACGTGGCCGGCGAGGTGGCGTCGGCGCTCGGCGGCGGGGAGGCGCCACGCGGCGGTGTCGGGGCGTACGGCAGTGGGGCGGCGGATGTGCCCGCCGGAATCGTCGCCGCCCTCGGCGCCGGTCCTGCGCTGCTGGTGCTGGACAACTGCGAGCAGGTCGTCCGGGGCGCCGCCGACCTGGTGCGGGAGCTGGTGGCGCGGTCCGAGGACCTGCGGGTCCTGGTCACCAGCAGGGCCCCGCTGGGGCTGAGCTCGGAAGCGGTGTACCAACTGCCGCAGCTGAGCCTGGCGACCTCGATCGAACTCTTCGAGCAGCGGGCCCTGGCCTCGCGCCCCGATGCCGAGTTGCCGCCCGACGCGGTGGAGGGGCTGTGCCGGCATCTGGACGGACTGCCGCTCGCCGTGGAGTTGGCGGCGGCGCGGGTGCGGGTGCTGTCCGTACCCGAGATCGCCCGCCGCCTCGGCGACCGGTTCGCGCTGCTGCGCGGCGGGACCCGGGACGCACCCGAGCGGCACCGCACCCTGCACGCGGTCGTGGAGTGGAGCTGGAATCTGCTGGAGGAAGACGCGCGGGCGGCGCTGCGGGCGCTGTCGGTCTTCCCCGGCGGCTTCACCGAAGACGCGGCGGAACGGTTGCTGGGTGACAGCGGCGACGCGCTGTACCTGCTGGAGCAGCTGGTGGACCAGTCACTGCTGAAGGCCGGCGACACCGGGGCCGGGATCCGCTTCCGCATGCTGGAGACGGTGCGGGAGTTCAGCGCCGCCCGGCGAGCCGCGGCCGGGGAGGAGGAGTCGGTCACCGACCGGTTCCTGGGCTGGGCACGGGACTTCGGACTGGCCAACCACGACGTGCTGTTCGGCCATGAACCGCTGAGGCACTGGGCGCGGCTGCGCGCGGAGCAGGACAACCTCGTACTCGCCCTGCGCATTGCCCTCGCCCGCGAGGACCACGCCACGACCGCGGCGGCCGGCGCCGTGCTGGCCGGCGTCTGGCTCACCGACTCGACAAGCTTCCACCGGGTCTTCACCCTGGCCGCCGACACCGCGGCCCCGCTGTCGCACTACCGCCCCGACGCCCGGCACACCGAGGTCACCCGCGCCCTCTGCGTCGCCTGCGTCACCGCCCCGTTCGTGGGATACGGCCCGCTCCGGACGCGCCATCTAGTCACTCTGCGCCGTCTGCCACCCGCTGAGCCGGACACGCTGCTGCGGGCGCTCGCCGTCGTGTTGTGCGCCGTTCCGGACATGCGACCGCCCGGCTACGAGGTGCTGCGTGAACTGTGCGCGAGCGACGCGCCCTTGCTTGCGGGCGTCGCCGAGGCCGCGGCGAGTTATCTCTGGGAGCACGAGCACGAACACGACCGTGCGCTGTCCTCCGCCCGCAGGCTGCTCGCCGCGGTCGACGCCGTGCCCAATCCGTCGCTCCAGCTGCTCGGCCACTCCCGCTGCAGCGAACTGTGCGGGGACGCCGGTCTCGGCGAGGAGGCGTACCGGCATCTGCTGGCGGCGCTGGAAGCCTTGGAGCACCTGAGTGACCAGTCGCCCACGACGGGCCTGCGCCGGGGCCTTGTGCTGGCCTGCCTGCAGCGCGGTGAGCCGGACGAGGCAGAGGAGTGGCAGCGGCGGGTGGAGCAGAGCCAGCCGCCGGAACAGGCCTCGGCCTTCACGACCGATCTGGCCGCCCGGGCCGAGATCGCGCTGGCCCGCGGTCTGACCGAGCTGGGTCTCAAGCAGTGGCGGACGGCCGTGGAGCGGGTGCGTGCGAGCGACTCGCCGCACGCCGACCCCGGCATGGATGCCTGGGCGCGGGCGATCGAAGCCTACGCGGTGGTCGCGCACGCGTACGCCGGGCGGCTGGAGCCGGTCGCCGGCCTGGTGGCCGCGTTGGAGGGCCGGCTGCGTACGCTGCTCGCCGACGCCTCCCGCCCGGCCAGGAAGGCCCCGGTGTCAGGCGCCGACCTGCTGGCCCTCGGCTTGGTCCGGCTCGCCGCGGGCGACGTCTCGGGAGTGCGGTTGCTGGCGCTGGCGGAGCGGACGCACGTGCCGCAGACGTTCCGCACGATGTCCACCGACCGTGCCCGGCGGGTCGCCGAGGAAGCCGACAGGGCGGCGTACGCCGACGCCGTGTCGGAGTACGCCGCCCTGGGGCGGGACGAACTGCGGGAGGCTGCCCGCGCACTCGTTTCGGGTCCGCTCATTCCGGGTCGCGGTTGAACTGCGCCGTCGACCAGCGGTAGCCGAGCGCGGTCAGGCCGACGCACCAGGCGAGCGCGATCCACCCGTTGTCGCCGATCTCGGTGCCGAGGAGCAGGCCGCGCAGGGTCTCGATGGCCGGGGTGAAGGGCTGGTACTCGGCGATGGGCTGGAACCAGCCCGGCATCGTCTCGGCCGGGATGAAGGCACTGGAAATGAGCGGCAGGAGGATCAGCGGCATGGCCATGTTGCCGGCCGCCTCGGGGTTCGGGCTGGCCATTCCCATGCCGACGGCGATCCAGGTGAGCGCCAGGGCGAACAGCGCGATCAGCCCGAACGCCGCCAGCCACTCCAGGACGGTGGCGTCCGTCGACCGGAAGCCGATGGCAACGCCGACTGCGCCGACGAGGAGCACGCTGGCGATGGACTGCAGCACGCTGCCGACGACGTGCCCGACCAGCACCGATCCGCGGTAGACCGCCATCGTACGGAAGCGGGCGATGAGGCCCTCGGCCATGTCCATGGAGACGTGCACAGCAGCCCCGATCACGGTGCTGCCGATGGTCATCAGCAGGATGCCCGGGACGATGTAGGCGATGTACTCGGAGCGGTCCGGGCCGCCGCCACCGATGCCCGCGCTCATCACGTCGCCGAAGATGTAGACGAAGAGCAGCAGCATCATGATCGGCGTGAGCAGCAGGTTCAGGGTCCCGGACGGGTAGCGCCACGCGTGCAGGAGGTTGCGGCGCAGCATCGTGTTCGAGTCGCGTACGGCGAGGGCGAGGGAGCTCATCGGGCGGTCTCCTTGGGCTGGTTGGGGAGGTTGGCCGGGCCGGTCAGGGCGAAGAACACGTCGTCGAGGTCGGGGGTGTGCACGGTCAGCTCGTCGGCCTCGACGCCGGCCGTGTCCAGCCAGTCGAGGATGGAGCGCAGTTCGCGCTGGCTGCCGCCGCTGGGGATCTGCAGGGCGAGTGATTCGTCGTCCCGGGAGGCCTCGCGCAGGGCGGAGGCGGCCGACCGGTACGCGGCCGGGTCGGTGAAGCGGAGCCGGACGTGCCCGCCGGGTATGAGGCGCTTGAGTTCCCCGGCGCTGCCCTCGGCGGCGATCTTCCCGTCGTGGAGCACGGCGATGCGGTCGGCGAGTTGGTCGGCCTCCTCCAGGTACTGGGTGGTGAGGAAGACGGTGACGCCGCCGGTGACGAGTTCGCGGATGATGCCCCACATGGTGTGGCGGGAGCGGGGGTCGAGGCCGGTGGTGGGCTCGTCGAGGAAGATGATCCGCGGGCTGCCGACCAGGGTCATGGCGATGTCGAGGCGGCGCTTCATGCCGCCGGAGTAGGTGGAGGCGGGCTTCTTCGCGGCCTCGGTGAGGTCGAAGCGCTCGAGGAGTTCGGCGGTGACCTGCCGCCCTTCCCGCTTGGACAGGTGGTTGAGGTCCGCCATGAGGAGCATGTTCTCCTCGCCGGTGATCAGGCCGTCGACGGCGGAGAACTGACCGGTGACGCCGATCGCGGCGCGGACCGCCTGCGGGTCGGTGGCGAGGTCATGGCCCGCGACCTGGGACTGCCCGCCGTCGGCGGTGATGAGGGTGGACAGGATCTTCACTGCGGTGGTCTTGCCGGCGCCGTTCGGGCCGAGGAGGGAGAAGATCGTGCCCTTGGGCACGTGCAGGTCGATGCCGTCGAGGACCAGCTTGTCCCCGAAGGACTTCCGCAGCCCGGTGGCCGCGATGGCGGATGAGTGGGTCGCTGTCGTCATGCCCCGGAGTCTGCGGGGCGTCGCGTTCAGAGACCTTTCAGCGCGGTTTCACCAACCATCGCCAACCGCCAACGCGATGAAACGGACTGGTCAGCGCGTCGTCTGTGTCAGGTGAGGGTCTCGCTGGGAGAGCCACGGTCAACACAGATGTCCTGTTGTGTGCCGTGTCACGCCCTCAAAAGGCTGCCCAAGTTGCCCAAGTCACAGCGGAAATGTCCATTTGGCGTCCATGCTCGGACCGGACGTCGGCGCCCGAAGTGCAGCGCACCGGCATCGACTTGGTACGCGCAGTGTCGACGTGTCGAAGTGACCCATGACACAGCGTTTGTGGCGTTATCTCTCCCCCCTTGCTTCCCGTAGAAAGGTGCCGATCATGGCCGCTTACCTCTGCCCTCCTGCCGTGATACACGGCGAGCACACCGTGAAGACCAGCGAGATCGTGGCGGAGGTGCGCGGCCGGCACCCGCACGCGCCGTGGGCGCCGCGGATCGACGGCATCGCGGCCAGTACGGGCATCGACAGCCGCGGGTGGATGCTGCCGCTGGAGGCCGCCGTCGCGCCCGGCGGCGGGAGCGGTCTGCGGGACGGCGGCGTCGGGCCGGCCAGAGAGGCGCTGGTCCGCGACGGGTTCACCGAGCAGGACGTGGACCGTGTGATCACCGCTCTCGAGGCGATACCGGCGCCGCAGACCGTTCAGGAGCGCACTGCGCCGGCCTGGGCGGCCGTGCGGTCCTACGGGGAGCATGCGGCTCGCGGGGCCCTGCAGATCGCGGGGCTGGACGCCGCGGACGTCGACTGCTTGATCACCAGTCACTCCACCACCCCGGCGCTTCCGGGACTGGACATCGCCCTGGCCAACAAGCTCCCGCTCCGCAACGACGTGATGCTGCTGCCGGCCACGCAGTGGGCCTGCATCGCCGGGACCCGTTCCCTGGCGCTGGCGGCGGACCTCGTGGCCGCGGACCCCGACCGCGTGGTCCTGGTCGTGATCGCGGAGGCGCTGAGCACGACCTACCAGCCCTCGGACGACACTCTGGAGTCCTTGATCGTCCGGTTGCTGTTCGCCGACACCGCGGTCGCCGCGGTGGTCACGGGCCGTCCGAGGCCCGAGTCGGTGCTGCGGCTCGACGCGGCCTGGCACCACACTCTGCCCGGCACCCAGGACCTGCACCGCCTGGAGACACGGGCGGACGGCACGCACTTCGTGATGGACCGGCGCGGACCGCGCGCCGTGCAGGAGACGGTCACCGCGATGTGGGAGTGGTTGCGGGTGCGCTACCAGGACGACCCCGGCTCCTGGCACCCCGACGTTCTGCTCGCGCACCCCGGCGGGACCAGGGTGCTGGAGTACATGGAGCAGACGATGCCCGACGGGTGGCCGTCGGGGCTGCTGGACCACAGCCGGGACAGCTACACCAGCGGCAACCGCGGAGGCGCCGCCGTGTTCGACATCATGCGGAGGGCGCACGACGCCGGGCAGGAACCGGGCAGTCGTGCCGTCCTGTACGCGGCGGCCCCGGGCCTCACGGCCACCGCCCTGGAAGGGGAGTGGCTGTAGTGCGAGCGCGCGCAGCCGTACCAGCGGCCGGGCCGCACGTACGGACGGTTGCGCCACCCGTACCAGCAGCCTGGCCGCACGTACGGACGGTTGCGCCACCCGTACCAGCAGCCTGGCCGCACGTACGGACGGTTGCGCCGCCCGTACCGCCGGTGGCGCCGCTGGCGCCGGCTGACGAGCGCCCACCGCCAGGCCCGCCCGCGGCCGGCCGCGTCACTTCGCGATTGCCGCCCAGACCACCTTGCCCGTGTCCGTCCACCGCACCCCCCACCGGGTGGTGAGTACATGGACGACGTGCAGGCCACGGCCACCGTCGTCGTAGAGCTCGCTGCGGCCCAGCCGCGGTCTGCCGTTGCCGGTGTCGCCCACCTCGCACAGCAGCCCGTGACCGGCCCGGATCAGCCGTACCGTGAGGGGGCCGCGGGCGAAGCGGACCGCGTTGGCGACCAGTTCGCTGACCACCAGAACCGCGCTGTCCCGGGTGTCGTCCCTGGTGCCCCATTGCCTCAGCAGCGCGGAGACCAGCGTGCGGGCCCCGGCGGCCGCGTCGTCGCGGGCGGGCAGACGCCAGGTCGCGGTGTCCCCCTTGCGATAGCCGATCATGCGCGCGAGCAGCAGGGTCACGTCGTCGCGCGGGCGCGCGGGCACCAGCGAGGAGACCACGCGCCGCGCGGCCTGCTGCAGGGCATCCCAGGGGTGCACCGCGGACAGGGCGTCCGCCAGCCTGTCCATGCCCTCGTCGATCGACAGGGCGGGGTCCTCCACCAGGCCGTCGGTGTAGAGGGCGAGCAGCGAGCCCGGGGGCACGGCGAACGTGTGCACGTCGAACGGCTCCCGCAGCGCGAACTCGGCGCCCAGGCCGGGGTGGGGTCGGACTGCTAGCGGGCCGGCGGGCCGCCCGTCGGGGGGCACCAGGATCGGGGGAGATGGCCGGCGCTGGACAGCGCGACCTGGTGGCTGACCGGGTCGTAGACGGCGATGCAGCAGGTCGACCCGAGGGCGCTGTAGCCGGCCGCCAACCCCGTCTCCGGCTCGTCCAGCAGCGTCACGGTCTCGTCCAGGTGCTCCAGCACCTCGTCCGGCGCCAGGCCCGCGGACAGCAGCGCGCGGGCCTCCATGCTCAGCTGCCCCATGGTCGCCGCGGCTCCCAGGCCGTGCCCGACGACGTCGCCGACCACCAGCGCGGTACGGCCGTCCGGCAGCGGAAAGCTGTTCACCCAGTCACCGCCGACGCCCGCGCTGTCGGGGTGGTGGGCTGGTAGACGCTGGCGGTCTCGATGGTGTCGCCGCCGGTCCGTGGCAGCAGCCGGCGCTGCAACGCCAGCACCTGTGTGTGCTCGCGCTGGTGCTGACGGGCCAGGTCGACGTGGTGAGAGGTCCTGGCCACCAGTTCCTGCAGGTCGAGCAGCTCGCCGTCGCCGAAGGGCCGGCCCGCCCGCCGCCAGACCTCCGCCACGCCCAGGACGACGGGCGGCGTGCCGTCCAGGACGAGCGGTATGAACGCCACACCCGCAGCCTGGTCACCGGGTACCAGGGCTCGTACCAGCCGCGGGCTGCCGAGCACCCGCTCGATCGCCTCCCGGTCGGGCATGACGATCGCCTGGGCGGCGTCGTCACGCCGTATCGCTTGTGACAGCAGGCGACTCGCATCGCTGGGAAGATCGTCGCCCGGAGTCACGTAGCCGTCGGGCCATGCCCGGTCCGGCACCAGGGCCGCACGCCGCAGCCGGATGCGCCCCTGCGTCTGTTGGCTGACCGCCTCGCCCGTCCACACGGCGAAGTCGAGGTCGACGGCTGCCACGTCTCCCCAGGCCAGCAGCGACTCCGCGAGCGACTGCGCGGTCTCTCCGATGTCCAGCGAGGTGCCGATCGCGGTCTCGGCGGCGTACAGATGCAGCCTCCTGGCCATGGCGATCAGGGTGACGGTCAGGCCCTCTTGGGGGCCGCGGCGGCCAGGATGCTCATCGAGACCACCAGCTCCGACCCGTCGCGGCGCCGCAGCCGCTGGACCCGGGCGACATGTGGCTCACCGGTCTCCAGGACCTGCCGCAGCCGCCGGGTGACCGTCGGTACGTCCCCGGGAGGCAGAAGGGCGACGAAGGCGCTCCCGGGCACGGCGTCCACCCCCGCGAAAACGGGGGCGTCCAGATTGCAGCGGGTGATTCTCAGATCGCGGTCCAGGTTGACCGCGGCGAGGATCTGCTCCTGACGGCCGGGTGCCGGGTCGGCGTGTGCGCGTTGGCGGGCGGTGCGGTCGTCCTGCCGGTCGGCAGAACCGGCGGGCGCTGCCGCTCCGCCGTGCGGGATGTACTTCCCCAGGGCGCTGCTGATCATGTCGAACGGCGACGAGGACGAGGGAGAGGGTGTGGAGTCCATGCGGGTCTCTCAGCACGGTCGCCGACCCCGGCACAGCGCCGGGGCCGTACCAGAACCCGTGCGACACGGTCCGGGTTTTCTGACCGCACACCTCATTCAATAACACCTGGGGCCGCTTCGCCTGCCCCGGCGGATCGCCCGTCGAACGCGGTTGGTGACACTGAGTAACGACCGGTCACGGCAGCTCGGGGCGCCTTCCCCAGGTCGCGTTCGGATATCGCCTCGCCGGACGGCCCCGGCCTGCGTATGGTCTGCGCGGTGAGCAGGAGACGTTATGTGGCCAGGGGTGTGCCGGGCGGCTACCGGATCTGGGACAACCGAGGGCGCCGGTGGTGGGGCGACTTCTACGAGTTGTGTCCTGACGATCTTCTGGCCGAGCTCAACGGTCAGGCGGATCAGGCACGGATCACTGCGTTGATGAGGCGTTACCGAGCCCAGAAGCGTTAGGGGTCGCGCGCAGAGCGGGGTGCCCGGTCGCGCGGTAAGGGGGTGATCGGGCCTGCCTCGGGTCGAGTTACACGTTATTTTATTCGGCCCGAGTTTCTTTACCGGCTTGAGTCGCAGGCATCTTTCCGCAATTTACGGCTCGGGTTTCTTTAGCTCATTGTCGCCCTTGCGCGAGCGCGTTCGAATATGTGAGGCTCCTGATCGCGCACCGATTCGCGGGGAACGAATTGAACGCCGAGCATTCTGCACCTTCTCCCGGTTTCTCATCTGCGCAGCCCTTTTTCGTCGTGGCAGCAAAGCCGTCGGCGACATCGTGAAAGGACACCGCACTGCCCATGGGAACCACACTCAGGACGGTCACCGTGGCTCTCGCCGCCATGGCACTGCCGGCCGCCGCAACGTCGACGGCGGCGGCCGAGACGGCTGCGGACGGTGACTGGACGGCCTCCTACGGGACCGCCCGCGCGGCGGGGACCAGTTGGACGGAACCGGGGACCATCTTCGTCCGCCCCTTAGTGATCAAGGGAGAGCTCGAGAACACCGGTTCCGACTGCTACTCGGCATGGATCGAGTTCACGCAGGACCTCACCCCGGGCCTGCCGGCCAAGAACGCGACGCAGTGCGGCCCCGGCACCACACTCGTCGACTACCGCCTGGCTCTGCCGTCCGTCCGCACCGTCTCGATCAAGATCTGCCGCGGGAGCACCGACATGGCGGACTGCGGACCCGTCACATGGTTCTGATGACCTCCGCTCAGTGGCTCACTCGATCCGTACGTCCCTCTCGAAGCCAAGGTGATCCCGGATGACTCTCCGATACGCCAGTCGCGCCCTGTGTGCCGGTGCGGCCCTCGTCACTGCCCTGTCCGTCTCAGGAGGCTCGGCGGCAGCCACCGCCAGTGGTTCAGCGGCAGCTCCCGTGGAGTGGTCCGCAACGCACGGATCCTCCACCGCGTCCGGTACGCGATGGACCGAGGAGAGCGACAGCGGAATCGGTTCGGCACTCGTGGTCGAAGGAGAGCTGCGCACCGGCGGATCCGAATGTGCCTCGGTCTGGGTTCAGTGGATACACGACCTTGTCCCGCGGCCCTACACGAAACTGGCGACGCAGTGCGGTGCCGGCTCAGTGCCTGTGAACCTCCGGCTGGGTTCCTACTCGCCGACGACCACCGGCTACCTGAAGGTGTGCGACGGAAGCGAGGACACCAAGGACTGCGGAGAAGCGGTGTCCCTCACGTCCTGGCCCGTCAACCCGGCCGGCCCCTCCCACTAGCCCGGAACGGGTCACCTCTGCCGGGTGAAGTCGACGGAGGCGTCGGGGCCGAGGATCGGGGAGAAGGCGCCGTTTGGCCGCCACTCCCCCACGGCCCACCCGCGGAGAACAGTTCATGCGCTACGAGATCCGCGTAGAGGGACACATGTCGGAGACGCTGACCAAGGCGTTCCCCGAGCTGGGCCACGTGATCGTGTCCGACCAGACGGTCCTGTACGGGCCGGTCGTCGACGAGGCGCACCTGTACGGGCTGCTGGCCCGCTTCCAGTCGCTGGGTCTGCGCGTCGTGGAGATGCGGCAGCTGCCGGAGCGCTGACACCGGGCTGGACGCGCCCCCGACCGCCGTGCAGCACCCGACGTGCGAGCGGCTGCGCCCCGCCGCCCCGCAGGCTCACCCGCGGCGGGTGAAGCCGACCCCCACTTGCCGTGGTCACGCTGAGAGTCGGTACGGGAACGCCGCCCGAGCGCCCCGGACGGAGGACCGACATGAACGCACAGACCTACCTGGCGTACGACTTCCCCCTGCTGAGCGCCTTCTGGACCATCCTCTGGTTCTTCCTGTGGATCATGTGGTTCGTCCTGCTCTTCCGGGTCGTCCTGGACATCTTCCGCGACGACGACCTGAGCGGCTGGGCCAAGGCCGGCTGGCTGGTGTTCTGCATCGTCCTGCCCTTCCTGGGCGTGTTCGTCTACGTGATCGCCCGCGGCAGGAACATGGGCCGCCGGGAGATGGCCCAGGCGCGGGCACAGCAGGAGGAGTTCGACTCCTACATCAGGGAGACCGCGGCCGACGCCCGGCCCAGCAGGGTCGACGAACTCTCCAGGCTGTCCGAGATCCGCGCTCGCGGCGACATCACGGACGAGGAGTTCCGCCGGGCGAAGGAACTCGTCCTGACCGGTCACGGCCAGAGCCGCGGCCCGGCGGGTCCCGCGGGCTCCACCACCCTCCCCACCGCCGACCGCTGACCGGCGGGACCACGAGAATCGAGGTGCACGATGGCAGCGACGCACACCCGGCCGGCACGCACGGCCAAGCACGGTACAGCGGCCGGTCTGGCCGTGTTCGCCGCCGTGATGCTCTTCCTCGTCGGCCTGCTCGACATCTTCCGGGGCATCATGGCCATCGCAGAGGACGACATCTTCGTCACGACGCGCAACTACGTGTTCGAGTTCGACCTGACCGGCTGGGGCTGGATCCACCTCATCCTGGGCGCGGTCTCCGTGCTCGTCGCCCTCGGGCTGTTCCAGGCGAAGACCTGGGCGCGGGTCATCGGCGTGGCCCTCGCGGGTCTCATCATCATCACCAACTTCCTCTCCCTGCCCCAGTATCCGATCTGGTCGGTCGTGATGATCGCGCTCTCCGGCTTCGTCATCTGGGCACTGTGCACGGTACGGCGTGACGACCTGGCTTAGGGGTCCTTTCACTATGAGCGTCCGATCAGGTCGCGCGGTCTGGTGCCGTGCATCGCAAGGCGCCGGAGCGCCCTCGTGGCGGAGCCACGTGGGCATTTCGGCAACGCGGCGAGGTGCGGTGCCAGGCCGCGCGACCCGGACGGGCATAGTGAAGGGACCCCTTAGGGGGTGGGGCCGTCGGCTTCGTCGATGCCGAGGACATCGCGGCGGTGGTAGCCGCCGCGCTGACCGACGACCGGCACGCGGGCCGGATCTACGAGCTGTCCGGCCCCCGGGCGGTGACGCTCACCGAGGCTGTCGCCACCATCTCCGGGGCCGCCGGCCGTGAGATCCGCTACGTTCCGCTCGCTGTCGAGGGCTACGTCGCGGAACAAGCGCGCCCTCGGCCGCCAGCCGCGGGCTTTCGCCGAGTTCGCTCAGCCTGACCGCCCTGATCAGTCGGTGCCGAGGCCGTCGATGAGGCGGTTGAGGAACCGGGTGAACGTGGCTTCGGGCGTCAGGGCACGTGCGGGGGCCGCGAGGGCTTCGGCGAGTTCCGGGTGGTGGCCGTCCGCGGCGACCGTCGCGAGGTAGCGGGCTTCGGCCGCGACCCGGTCGGGCGACCGGACGGCCGCGGCCTGCAGGACCTCGTGGGCGACGTGCCCGGCGACGAACGCGGTGAGCTGGGCGAACACCTCGAGCTTCGCCGTGCCGTCCAGCCCCGTGGGCCGCAGGGCGGCGAGTGCGCGCTCCAGGAACGCCAGGGTGTTGGGGCCGAGGCTGCGGCGGGTGGAGAGGGCGGCCGGCAGCCAGGGGTGGCGGAGCATCAGGTCGCGCTGGTCGTGCGCGACGGCCTTCAGGTCGGCGCGCCAGTCGCCGCTGAGAGCGACCGACGCCGGCAGTTCACCGCTGACGTGATCGACCATCAGCTCCAGCAGGGTCTCCTTGTCGGAGGCGTAGCTGTAGAGCGACATGACTCCGGCTCCGACCTGTGCGGCGACCCGCCGCATGGTGACCGCTTCGAGCCCTTCGGCGTCCGCCAGCGCCACGGCGGCCGCCGTGATCGCCTCGCGGCTGAAGGCGGGCCTGCGGCCCCTGCGGGACTGACCGGCGCTCAACCACAGCTGTTCGGGGTCGACGCCCGTGGCGCCGGGCCCGCCGTCACGCGTCACGGTCCTCGTACTCCTTCTGCCGATCGCTCAGGGCCACTGCCGGAGGTCATCCAAGCACCCTCTATTCTCGTACACTGTACGGAAATAGAGGAGGGGAACCATGGCATCACGCACCCACGACGCCCGGAAACCGCCGCTGTCCTCGCGGATGATGAGGGCGATGTGGCGCGATCTCCCGGCCAAGCGGCACGACGTCGGATGGGAACCGGGACTGGTGGTACCGGCCGCCGACGGCAGTCCGCTGATCACGGACCACTACTTCCCGCGCGCGGACGGCGACTTCCCCACCCTCCTGGTGCGCTCGCCGTACGGCAGGGGCGTGCCGTGGTCCCCCCAGTACGGGGTGCTCTTCGCCGAGCAGGGCTTCCACGTGATCCTGCAGAGCTGCCGCGGCACCGGTGGCTCCGGCGGCGAGTTCGACCTGTGGCGCAACGAGGCCGCGGACGGCCGGGCCACGGTGTCCTGGCTGCGCGACCAGCCCTGGTTCGCCGGAACGCTGGGGACCGTCGGCCCCAGTTACCTCGGCTACGTCCAGTGGGCGCTCGCCCTGGACCCGCCGCCGGAGCTGAAGGCGATGGTGGTGCAGGTGGGACTGCACGACCCCCACGCCCTGTTCTACGCGGACCGCGCCCTCCGGCTGGAGAACGCCCTCCTCGTCGGCGTGGGCATGACCCACCAGCATCGCGGGATCGCACCCTTCGCCAGGGCGACGCTGCGCCTGCAGCGCCGTATGCGCGACATCCTCACCGCCCGGCCACTGCGCGGGGCGTACGCGTCCGCCCTCGGAGACGTGCCGTGGCTGGACGACGTACTGACGCACCCGGACGCCGACGACCCGTACTGGAACGGCGCGTCCCTGGCACGGGCGGCCGAGGGACAGAGCGTCCCCACGAGTCTGATCACCGGATGGCACGACGCCCTGGCCGACCAGACCCTCGGGCAGTACGCCCGGCTGCGGCAGGCCGGCTGCGAGACCGCCCTGCTCGTCGGCCCCTGGACCCACACCTCCGCCCTGCAGCAGGGCTGGCCCGAGGTCTTCGCCGAGAGCCTCGCCTGGCTGCGCGCGCACCTGTGCGACGAGACGTCCGGCCTGCGCCCCACCGGCGTACGGATGCACATCGGCGGCGAGAACGTGTGGCGGGACCTCGACGACTGGCCGCTCTCCCCCGGCACCACCTCATGGTTCCCCACCCCGGACGGGCACCTCACCCCCAGCGCCCCGCGGCTTCCGCCGAATCCGCTCCAGTGCTGTCCCTGCGCTACGACCCGGCCGATCCCACGCCGTCCATCGGCGGTCCCCTGCTCTCCCGCACGGCCGGCCCCCGCGACAACAGCGCCCTGGAGGCCCGGGACGACGTCCTGACGTTCACCGGCCCGCCCCTGGCCGAGCCCCTGGACGTCCTCGGCCCGGTCTCCGCGCGGCTGAGCATCTCCACGGACACCGGGTACGCCGACGTCTTCACCCGCCTGTGCGACGTGGACGCGCAAGGCCGCTCCACCAACGTCTGTGACGGACTGGCCCGGCTGGAGACGGTGGGGCAGGCGCCCTCGGAGGTCACCGTGCCGATGAGTTCCACCGCCTACCGCTTCCCGGCCGGGCACCGCATCCGCTGGCAGATCAGCGGCGGCGCCCATCCGCGCTTCGCTCGCAATCCCGGCACCGGGCAGTCCCCGCCGGACGCCGTCGACCTCACACCGACACACATCACGGTCCACGCCGACTCCGCTCTGATGCTCCCCTCCCGAGAGGCCGATTGATCCGGAAGCACTTCGAAAGATTCGAGGACCGGAATTGTGCGGTCCGGCCGAAATGGCCAACATCGTCCGCCGGACCGGACAGGTCGCAGCCTCAACAAGCCGCTGAGCAGCGGCCATACGCCGCCACTCCTTCGTGAACGCCGACGAATATTTCGCAACCCTCCCCGAAACCATTGACAGTTGACAGGGCCGGGCCAACACTCCCGCATGACAGCGCACCCCCGTCACGACCCCACACGGACGAGGAGGAAGCACGCCCATGAACCACCTACTCAGCCGCTTACGGCTGCTCGCCGGCAGCACCTGCACCATGCTGCTGGTCGCGGTCGCCACCCTGGCCCTGCCGGGCACGGCCCACGCGGACACGGTCGTCACCCGGAACCAGACCGGGACCCACGACGGCTACTACTACTCGTTCTGGACCGACAGCCAGGGCACGGTCTCCATGAACCTGTCCGCCGGGGCAGTTACGGCACCTCGTGGCGGAACACCGGGAACTTCGTCGCTGGCAAGGGCTGGAGCAACGGCGCGCGCCGCACCGTCACGTACTCGGGCACGTTCAACCCCTCGGGCAACTCCTACCTGACCCTCTACGGCTGGACGGCCAACCCGCTCATCGAGTACTACATCGTCGACAACTGGGGCACCTACCGGCCCACGGGCACGTACAAGGGCACGGTCACCAGCGACGGCGGCACGTACGACATCTACAAGACGACGCGGTACAACGCACCGTCCGTCGAGGGCGTGAAGACCTTCGACCAGTACTGGAGCGTGCGGCAGTCGAAGCGGACGGGCGGCACCATCACCACCGGCAACCACTTCGACGCGTGGGCCCGCGCCGGAATGCCGCTGGGCAGCTTCAAGTACTACATGATCATGGCGACCGAGGGCTACCGGAGCAGCGGCAGCTCCAGCATCACGGTGCGCTGACGATGCGGGCCGCCGCACGCTCCGCACACCGCGCCCTGGTCACGACGCTGACCCTCCTCGCGACGGCCGCGACCGCCACCCTCACGGCCGGCGCCGCTCCGCCACGGGCCGCCGCCTGCTCGGGTCATGTCGGCCTCACCTTCGACGACGGACCTTCGGGGAACACCGCGAAGCTGCTCACCGCCCTCCGCCAGAACGGGCTGCGGGCCACGATGTTCAACCAGGGCCAGTACGCCGCCGCCAACCCGGCCCTGGTCCGGGCCCAGGTGGCCGCGGGCATGTGGGTCGGCAACCACAGCTACACCCACCCGCACCTGACCCGGCTGAGCCAGGTTCAGATCGACTCCGAGATCTCCCGCACCCAGCAGGCCGTGGCGAACGCGGGCGGCGGCACACCGAAGCTGTTCCGCCCTCCGTACGGCGAGACCAACGCGACGGTGAAGTCGGTCGCGGCCCGCCACGGCCTGACCGAGATCATCTGGCACGTCGACTCCCAGGACTGGAACGGCGCGAGCACCGACGCGATCGTCCGGTCCGCCGGCCGCCTCACCGACGGCCAGGTCATCCTCATGCACGACTGGTCCGCCAACACCCTCGCGGCGATACCCCGCATCGCCCAGGGGCTGGCGGCCCGCAACCTGTGCGCGGGGATGATCTCCCCGCGGACGGGCCGGGCGGTGGCCCGGGCTGACCTCCGGGTTGGCCCTCGGGCTGACGGAAACGGCGCGACGGCGACGGAACGCCGTCGCGCCACCCGGTGACGTACTTGAGTACGCGTGCTCATGACGGCCCCGCCCGGCCCCCGCGACCATGGCCGTATGAGGAAGCGGGGAATCATGAAAAAGCGGGGAATGCTCACGTCCGGAGTCGCGCTCGTGCTCGGAGTGCCCGTCGCCGCCTGGGGCCTGATGGGGCAGCAGGACGCCGAGGGGATCCCGGCGAGTGAACTCGACTACGCCTTCCAGCCGTGGGGCGTCGGGGATGGTGTCGCCGCCGTCGTCGGCGGTGTCGCGCTGGTGCTCGCCGCGGTCGGGGCCGCCGTGCTCGTGCGGGGGTCGCGGCGCGGGGACCTGGACCACCGGTGGTGGGGTGTCCTCGGGCCGCTCGTGGTCGTCGGGCTCATGGCCGGTGTGGGGGTGCGGATCCTGACGGCCGGAGTCGCCGGGGCCAACATCGGAGCCGGTCTGCTGATCATGCTCGGTACGCCGGTCGCCGCCGCGCTGGTGCTGTGGGCCCTGGTGCGGGGCGTGTGGCTGGCGACGCGGGGGCACGCGGACCGCGGCGGTTCCGGCGGTCGGCGCCTGGGCGGTCTGGCCTCCGGCGGGGTGTGACGGGCAGCCGCACCGCGTGGCCGAAACCCCACGATGGCGAAGCGGTCGGGGCGGCCGCGTCCGTATCCCCCCAGGAAGTTCACCTAGGTTGGTGGACCGGTCCGCCCAGCCCCGCCCCCAGGAGGCCCCGCCGTGCCCGACGACAGCCTGCGTGCCCGTATCGACACGTCCAAGCCGCACTCCGCGCGCTTCTGGAACTACTTCGTCGGCGGCAAGGACAACTACGAGGTCGACCGCGAGATCGGCGACCAGATCAAGTCGATCTTCCCGGGCCTGGTCGACGTGGCGGTCACCAGCCGCCGGTTCCTGGGGCGGGCCGTACGGTATCTGGCAGTGGAGCAGGGCGTGCGGCAGTTCCTCGACATAGGCACCGGGTTGCCGACCGCCGACAACACCCACGAGGTCGCCCAGCGCGTCGCACCGGACGCCCGGATCGTGTACGTCGACAACGACCCCATCGTCCTGGCCCACGCCAACGCCCTCCTCACCAGCACGCCCGAAGGCCGGACCGCCTATCTCGACGCCGACCTGTACGACCCCGAGGCCGTCCTGCGGGCCGCCGCGGGCACGCTCGACCTCTCCCGGCCGGTCGGCCTGATGATCCTCAACACGCTCGGTCACGTCGCCGACCACGAGCAGGCGCGCGATCTGGTCCGACGGCTCATGGCCGGGCTGCCGGCGGGCAGCCACCTGGTGATCAGCGACAGTACGGCGACGAGTGAGGGCATGATCGCGGCGTCGGAGGCGTACAACGCGAGCGGGGCGGTGCCGTATTACGTACGGACCGTGGCGGAGATCTCCGGGTTCTTCGAGGGGCTGGAGTTGGTCGAGCCGGGGGTTGTGCGGGTGCCTGACTGGCGGGCGGACCCGGAGGGTGCGGATGCCGGTGCGGTGGATGCGTACTGTGGGGTGGGGCGCAAGCCGTAGGGGGTTGTGCGGGTCGCGCCCCCAACAGAAGGCACCTCGGCCCCGCGCTCCCGAATAGGCACCTCAGCGCGCGCCCCCAAAGAAGGCGCCTCGGCCCCTGGCCCGCGATAATCAGGGCATGGCCGCACCACCCCCTTCCCCCGAGTCGGTCCGGCGGCTGGTCGGTGATGTGCTCGCGGTGGGTGAGGCGTACTCGCTCGTTCTCGCGGGCGGGTACGCGGCGCTGGCGCACGGGCTGGTGGAGCGGGCCGGGCCGGACGTGGACGTCGGCACCGAGGACCCCGCCGGGATGGACGCCATGGCCGACACCGTCCGCGCCGGGCTGGCGGGGCGCGGCTGGCTGGTGCGGACCCTGGAGACCGGCCCCCTGGCCGCGCAGTTCCACGTCACCGACGCGGCGACCGGCGACGCGTACGAGGTCGGTGTCCGCAAGGAGGTGCTGTGGCGCCCGCCCGTGCCGACGGAGCTCGGGCCGGCTCTCTCCCTGGAGGACCTCGTCGGCACCCGGGTGCGGGACCTGGCCGACCGGGGACTCGCCCGCGACCTGGTCGACGTGCACGCCGCCGCGGCCCGCTGGAGCCACCCGGAGCTCGAGGAACTCGGCCGCCGCCACTCCCCCGAGGCCTTCGACCTCACCGACCTCCAGGCCCGGCTGACCGGCACGGACTGGCTGGACGACCGCGCGTTCACCGTCCACGGCCTAGACATGGGGGCCGTGGACGAGCTCCGCCGCTGGGCCCAGGAGTGGGCCGACGACATCGCGGAACGGCTCATCGAGGGCGAGGCCCCGGACGAGGAGTGAGCGGTACGCCGGCGACCCCGCCCGGGCCCGTCCTACCGGTCGGTACTCTGACCGGATGGGGAACGGGGCAGGCGGGCAGGTGGGTGTCGGCGCCGCGCTGGTGCGGGCGGCGTTCCTGGTGGACGGTGTGTACGCGGAGACCAGCCGGGCCCACGGGCTGACCCCGCAACAGGGACAGCTGCTGTGCGTGCTCATGCCGCAGCCGTACGGCATGAGTGAGCTCGGCGAGACGCTCGGGCTGGCGAAGTCGAGCCTGACCGGGCTGGTGGACCGGACGGTGCAGCGGGGGCTGGTGCGGCGGGAGGCCGACCCCCGGGACGGGCGGGCCGTGCGGGTGGACCTGACGGAGGAAGGGGCCGCGCTCGCCGGGAAGTTCTACGCCGAGACCTGCCGCCGGATGGAGGCGCTGCCCTCCGGGCTCAGCGGCGCCGAGCGGGACCGGCTGGCCGTGCTGCTGTCACGGGTCGTGGTGGACAACGAGGTTCCGGAGGTGTTCGTGGAGGCCGAGAGGGCCTCGGGGCCCGAGTAGCCGGCGGACGTACGGCTAGGAGCGCCGTTCCGGCACCGCGGCCGTCGCTCTCCCTTCGCGCCTGCCCGCCACCATCAGCGCCAACGTCACCGCCGCCGACCCGGTGGCCATCGCCGTCATCGCCCCGGCCGGTGACGTCAGTTGGGCCACCGACCCCGCGAGCGCCGCCGCCACCCCCTGCATCGTGAGCATGCCCGCCGAGTGCAGCCCCAGGGCCTGTCCCGTCAGCGCGTCGGGAGTCAGGGCCATCAGCCGTTCCTGCTGCACGAGGCTGGCGCCGAAGCCGACGGACGCCAGCGTGACGGCGACGGCGGCGAGCGGGAGCGGCGGACTCAGGAGGAACGGCGCGTACGGGAGGGCCAGGAGCAGCAGGAGCGGGAAGCCCAGGCGTGGACGCAGCCGGACCGGGAGCACGCGGCCCACCAGTACGTCCCCGGCCAGCATGCCCAGCGCGGCACAGGCGAACAGGGTGCCGGCGGCGTCGGGGGCGTAGGAGACGTAGAGGGATTCGCAGCCCACCACCAGGCCGTTGGGGATCCAGAGGGCGAGGTAGACCTGGCGGCGGGGCGCGGACGACCACAGCAGCGCGTTGGCGCGCCAGGTCGCCGTCACCGAGGGGCGGCCCGTCGCACGGGGCGGGCGTGGGGTCAGGCACAGGCGGATCACGACCGCCGCCACGACGTACAGCGCCGCCGTGAGCAGCAGACTCAGCCGCGGTGAGAGGACCGCCACCAGGACGCCTCCGGTGGCGTATCCGAGGACCTGCGCGATCCCGGCCATCATGTTGAAGACGGAACGCCCCAGCATGAAGCCGTCCTTGGTGAGGATCTCGTTCACCAGCCCCCAGCGCACTCCGCCGCCGAGCGAGGCGACCAGGCCCTGGCCGAGGAGGACGACGAAGACGGCCCAGACCGGCAGCGCGGGCAGGGCGAGTACGGCCGTGGTCACGGCGAAGAGGAGCCAGACGCCGGTCAGGGTGGACCGCGGGGGCAGCCGGTCGGCGCCGGACAGCAGGAACGTCGCCCCGAGCACCTGGGTCAGCGAGGTCCCGAACATGCTCAGCGCCGACAGCAGGGGCGAGTCCGTCGCCCGGAACACCAGGACGCCCAGGGCCAGTCCGCCGATCGTCTGGGCCATGACGCTGGCCGAGGAGGCGAGGAAGAGAGGGGTGAACTCCGGGGTGCGGAAGAGCTGTCGGTAGCCGCTCATGCGCTGAGTCTGCGAGGGGCGGCGACAGCTCGTTATTGTTTCGCGGGGACGCGAAAGGTGGCGGGGGCGGCATGGGCTGGTGGCAGATCAACGCCGACACCCTCGCCGCGAGCCGCTTCGTCCTCTCCCCGCTCGCCGAGACGTTCGCCGCGCTGAAGCTGCTGCACTCGGGGGTCGCCTCCCACCCCGGTGAACGCGTGTGGCTGGACGCCCATCTGCCGGGTTACCGGGCCCGGCTGGCCGCCGACCCGGTGACCGCGCGGCTGGTGCGTGCCGGGCTCGGCAAGGACTGGATCGCCGACTTCCTCACCCCGGTCCCGAGGGACGGCGAGACGTTCGCGGACGGCGTCGCACGGGTGCGCGCGGCCGACCCCGGCCGGGCCCGCGCCCACCTGACCGTCTCCCTCGCCGGTCCGCTGCCCGCCGTACTGGACCGCGATGACCTGCCCGAGCGTGCGGCCGCGCTGCTGGAGCACGTCTGGACGCGGACCGTACGCCCGGACTGGGACCGGCGCCGGCGTGTCCTGGAGGCCGACGTGGCCGCCCGGACCGCGTGGGTGAGCCGGGGCGGCTGGGCGGCCGTGGTGGACTCGCTGCGGCCGGGACGCACACGGTGGCTCGGCGGCAACCGGCTCCAGGTGAACCTGCACGAGTATCCGCCGCGGGAAATCTCCGGCGCCGAGCTGCTGTTCGTGCCGGTGACCCCGAAGGGCGGCTGGGTGGCCTGGGAGCAGCCCGGCCGGTACGCCCTGGTCTACCCGTGCGCGGGCGCGCTCACCGACCCCGCCGCCCGGGCGGCCCCCGCGAGCCTCGGCGCCCTGCTCGGGCCCGCACGCGCCGCGGTGCTCGTCCTGCTCGGCTCCCCGCTCAGCACGACCCAGCTGGTCGCCGTGACCGGGCAGGGGCTCGGCTCGGTCGGGCGCCATCTGCGGGTGCTGCTGGACGCGGGCCTGCTGGAGCGGCGCCGGGTGGGCCGGTCGGTGCTGTACGCGCGGACGGCGGCCGGGGAAGTGCTTGTGAAGGCGGGGCACCGGGGCGACACGTCCCGGAGTTAGCATCCGCCTCATGACGACTACTGAGAACACCGGTGCCCTGCCCCTCGACGTCGGGATCGGCTCCCTCCAGGGCGGTTCCGCGGACCTCGCGCAGTACGCGGGCCGGGCCGTGCTGATCGTGAACGTGGCCTCCAAGTGCGGCCTGACCCCGCAGTACGCCGGCCTGGAGAAGCTCCAGGAGCGGTACGCCGAGCGCGGCTTCACCGTCCTCGGGGTGCCCTGCAACCAGTTCCTCGGGCAGGAGCCCGGCAGCGCCGAGGAGATCGCCGAGTTCTGCTCGGCGACGTACGGCGTGACCTTCCCGATGACCGAGAAGGTCGAGGTCAACGGCGACAACCGGCACCCGCTGTACGACCGTCTGACCGGGTTCGCGGACGCCGAGGGGCACAGCGGGGACATCCGCTGGAACTTCGAGAAGTTCCTCGTCGGCCGGGACGGCAAGGTCGTGGCCCGCTTCTCGCCGCAGACCGAGCCGGAGTCGCCGGAGGTCGTGGCGGCGATCGAGGCACAGCTGGCCTGACCGCCCCGGGAAGGCGTTGACCTTACCCCTGGGGCAGGGCCGAGTGTCCTCGTCATCGGGCGGAAGAGCCGCCCGATGACGGAGGATGCCGTGGTGAACGTACCGGACCGGGACCTGCTCACCATCGGGGCGTTCGCCGCGCGCGCCCGGCTGTCGGCCAAGGCCCTGCGGCTGTACGACCGGCTGGGGCTGCTGTCCCCGGCGCATGTCGACGAGGCCACCGGCTACCGCTACTACCGCGCCGGCCAGGTCGAACAGGCCCGGCTCGTGGCGATGCTGCGGCAGCTGGACATGCCGCTCGCCCGGATCGCCGAGGTGGTCGCCGCCGGCGACGGGCCGACGGCGGCCGAACTGCTCGGCGCGTACTGGGCGGACGTCGAGGCGCGGGTGGCGGCGCAGCGGACGCTCGCCGAGTACCTCCGTGGACGACTGTCGGGGAGGAGCTCCGAGATGTACGAGAAGTTCGCGGTAGAGACGGTGGACGTGCCCGGCCAGGTGGTGATCAGCGAGACGCGGCATGTGCTGGCGGGCGAGCTGCCCACCTGGATCGGGTCGTCTCTGGGCCGGCTGGAGTCGGCGGCGCGGGAGTGCGGCGGCATCACGGCACCGCCGTTCGTCGTCTACCACTCCGAGGTGTCGATGGAGAGCGACGGACCGGCCGAGGCCTGTGTGCCGGTGGCCGACGAGGCGGCGGCCCGGGCGTGGGTGGAGCGGCACGGCCGCACCCGGGGGACGAAGGTACGGGTGGAGCCCGCCCAGCGGCTGGCCTACACCCGGATCACCAAGGCGCAGGTGGCCCATCCTCAGATCATGGCGGCCTTCGAGGCGGTGGAGGAGTGGATCGCCCGGAGGGCCTGGAGCAGGCGGGCGCGTGCCGGGAGGTGTACTTCGCGGACTGGGAGGCGGCGGGAGCCGAGGATCCGGTGTGTGACGTGGCCTTCCCGGTGAGCTGATCCCGCTTCCCGGCACCCGGGCACAAGCGGAGCCCTCTCGGCAAGGACGGCGATGCTGGTCGAGAGGGCTCTGTCGGTGGTGCTTGTGCTGTTGTCGATCCGGGCTCAGGCTTTGACCGAGGCCACGAAGGCGTTCCACGCGTCGGCGGGAAACGCCAGCTTGGGGCCCTCGGGGATCTTGGTGTCCCGAGCTCCAGGGCCTCTTCGACGGTCGACCTGACCATCAGGCAGGCGCCGTTGTTGTTGGTGTAGGAGGACGTCGTCCACGTTTCCGTGGCGCCCAGACGAATTGCCATGTTCGCTCCGTAGCCAGTTGCGTTTACGCCAACCCGTGCTGGTGGTTGGCGTGATCGACGCTACTCGCCAACATCCTCGTTCGGAGCAGTCATTCACTCGACTGGATGGCATATTCCAGGGGAGACTTCCAGTCAGGCGTGTCAGGGGTGTAGCATCCCGCGGTTTGCCCGGTGAAAGGTCCTCCGCCGACAGCCGGTCAGCGGGCGTAGTCCTTCGCCAGACGCTCGATGAGCTGCCGCGACTGGTCCACGTTCAGCGACTGCGCGCGCAGATGCTCGTACATCACCGTGTACTTCTGCACGTCGAGCGGCTTCTCCAGGTACAGGTCGCTGGTGACGCCCTCGATGTACACCACGCTCGAGTCGGCCGCGTCGGCGAACTCCAGGATCGAGTACTGGCCGTTGATACCGGCGTGCGCGCCGACCTCGAACGGCAGTACCTGCACGGTGATGTGGGGCAGCTGCGACATCTCGATGAGGTGCTCGAGCTGCTCGCGCATCACCTGCCGGCTCCCCACGACCCGGTGCAAGGAAGCCTCGTCCAGGACCACCCACAGCCGCAGCGGGTCCGTCTCGGCGGTGATCCGGCCCTGGCGGCGCAGCCGCACCTCGACCCGCTTGTCGTTGTCCGCCTCCGACGCCTCGGGCGAGCCGCCCCGGATGATGGCCTCGGCGTACGCCCGCGTCTGCAGCAGGCCGGTGATGATCTGCGGTTCGTAGACCCGGAGCGACTCGGCGTCCGTCTCCAGGCCGATGTAGACGCTGTACGGGATGTCCCCGAAGGCGTGCCACCAGCCCTGCTGCCGGGAGTCCTTGGCCATCTGCATCAGCGAGTCGACGATCCGCTGGTCCTCGACCTCGTACACCCCGCACAGGTCGCGGACGTCCCGCTGGCTGATGCTGCGCCGGCCGTTCTCCAGCCGGCTGATCTTCGACTGGGACACCAGCAGCCGCTCGGCGACCTCTTCGGCCGTCATGCCCTTGAGCTCGCGGAGCCTGCGCAGCTCCTGACCGAGCCGGCGCCGCCTGACGGTGGGATTGACATTGGACGCCACGGGACGCGCACCTCCGGCTGCTGCCTCTACTTTGCGTATCTGCTGCTGAGCAGACTGCCACCAAGGTGCTTCCTACCGCTGGGAAACGGTGGATATGCGACGGGTCCACGCCAGTTCGGACAGGCACGCCGAGCGGGGCGGGGAGAGTGGGTGCTCTCCCCGCCCCGCTCGGACAGCGGCTCCCGTGACCGGGTTCGTGGGTGCGGTGCAGTGCTCGTGGTGCGGCGCGGCTCAGTGGGCCGCGGCACGCGCCATGGTTCCGTGGCGCGGCTGCATCGGAACACCGCGGGCGGGTTCCGGTGCGGGCCTGGCTCCGGCGGCGGCCTGACGGCCGGACGGGGCCGGGCTGCGGCGCGGCTGTGCCGCCACGCCGTTCTGGACGTCCATCACGGCGTGCGCGACGAGACCGCCCATGGGGTCGTGCCTGATCAGGTCCCGCAGCCGGGAGCGAGAGGAGCGTCCCTCGTTGCCCGGGTACAGGTGCTTGCCGAGGCCGACCGCGTGTGCCAGGGCGGCGAGCGCGGCGGTCCGCGGGTCCGGCGGTACGCCGGTGCGGATCGCCGAGTCCAGCCGGGCCCTGATCTCCCGGCTGATCTCCGTGTCCGTCGCCTGGTAGCGAGTCGTCGGCAGCACTCCGCACATCTGGCCGGCCACGGCATGCACCATGCCGCACCGCTCCAGATGCGAGAGGTAGGTCTGGCGAAGCCCCAATCGTGGCCCGCCGATCCAGTGGACGGCCCGTACGGGAGCGCCGCGCCTTCGCAGCAACTCCAACGCGCAGTCCAGAGTTGGATCTCCAGTCGGCCGTGGTACGACCACGGCGATACGATCCCCGTCTGGGGCTATCCGTCCGGCCAGCGCCAGCTCTACTAGCTGTGCTCCGGCCAGACCGAGGTCGAGCGACTGCGGCTGCGCAGTGGTACCCGTGGCCGGGTCCAATGCCAGCAGCAGAAGCTCCTCCGGAAGTGTTCTGCGGCTCCTGCCCATCCATGCCTCCCCGCGTGGATGAATGACAGGGTGACCCCTCTCACATTGGTCTGTCGAGGGTGCG
This sequence comes from Streptomyces tuirus, assembly GCA_018195615.1. Lineage (GTDB taxonomy): Bacteria > Actinomycetota > Actinomycetes > Streptomycetales > Streptomycetaceae > Streptomyces > Streptomyces tuirus_A. The sequence goes on from JAGTPG010000002.1 coordinate 4,189,343, forward strand.
TGACCGGTTCGTAGTGGAACCAGTAGGTATGTCGTTCTCGTCTACCGGATCGGTTCGCCCCTCACACAGGACACTGGTACATGGTTCGGACAGCGCCGGGGAGCGGTGTCAGGGCGGCGGTTCACGGTTCGTTACGCGCACGCCGGCAGTGCGGCGCGAGGAGGAGGCATCGGTGGCGGGCGAGTCCCCCGACAGGTCGAAGCAGCGCGAGTCGTCGGCAGAACCGACGTCGGGGAGCGCGAGTCCGGTTCCCGAGGCCAGGAGCGAGGCTTCGGCCACGCGCGCTCCGCGGGACCCGAGGCTCGCGGTGGCCCGGGACGCGGAGAAGTCCTCAACACGCGGAGGCGTCGACACGGCGACCCGCGTCCTGTCCGTCCGAACGACGCAGGACGAGCCCGACGATGCACCCACCGCCGACCGGCGGAGCGAGAACGATCCGCCCACGACGGCGAACGCGGAGCGGACCGAGGGCGAGGCGGACGCTCCGTCCGACGGCGAGCGGGCTGAGGGCGACGTGGGCGCTTCGTCCGACGCCGAGCAGGGCGCGAGCGACGCGGGTACGGCGGCGGACGCCGAGCCGTCTGCGGGCGAGGCTGACGCGGCGACTGACGCCGAGCGGACTGAGGGCGAGGAGGGCGCTTCCTCCGAGGCCGAGCAGGGCACGAGCGACGCGGGTGTCGTTGGCGGTGAGGCGGGCGCCGGGGCTGACGCCGGGCGCGGTGCGGGCAAGGTGGGCGCCGCCGGTGGGGCCGAGCCGGGCGAGAGCGACGTGGACGCGGCGGACGACGCCGAGCGTGCCGCAGGCGCTGGCGCCGAGCAGGGCGTGAGCGACGCGGGTGTCGTTGGCGGTGAGGCGGGCGCCGGGGCTGACGCCGGGCGCGGTGCGGGCAAGGTGGGCGCCGCGAGTGGGGCCGAGCCGGGCAAGAGCGACGTGGACGCGGCGGACGACGCCGAGCGTGCCGCAGGCGCTGGCGCTGGCGCCGAGCAGGGCGTGAGCGACGTGGGTGCCGCGGTCGTGGAGCCTCAGCGGTCTGCGAAGGGGGCGCGAGGGGCCGGCTCGTCCGGCGGGTCGGACTCCGCTGGGTCGTCCGAGTCCGCCGACTCCGGCAGGTCCTCCGGCTCGAGTGAGCGGGACGACGAGGCCGGGGCCGGTGACGAGCGGCTGCGGGACGCGGTGGCCGCGTGGGTCGCGTCGGCGGACCAGGGCGAGGAGCCTGCGGCGGCTGAGGACCGGGACGGCCGGGGCAAGCAGCCCGAGAACGCCGACGAGGACTCCCAAGACGCCCAGGACGGCCAGGAGACGGCCGAGGGCGCGGACGAGCCCACGGAGGCCGACACGGACGGCCAGGAGGCCGAGAAGGCCGCCGAGGCCGCGGAGACCGGCACGGACGCCCGGGGTGGCCGAGAGGCCGACGACGGGCACGAGGCCGGGGACGGAGCGCGCCCCCAGGACCAGCCGGAGGCCGAAAGGGCCGGTGCGGACGCCGAGACCCGAGCGGACGGCCGGGAGACCGACGGCACCGCCAAAGCCGCCAAGGACGAAACGCGCGCCCAGAGCCAGCCGCAGGCCGACAAGGCCGGCGCGGACGGCACCGCCGAGGACGAAACGCGCGCCCAGGACCAGCCGCAGGCCGACAAGGCCACCCAGGACGCCGAAACCCGTGCGGACGACCGAAAGGCCGACGGCGCGGAGGAGGCCGTCGAGGACGAGGCGCGCGGCCAAGGCCAGCCGGAAGGCGGCAAGGCGCGTGCGGGTGCCCGGGGCGACGGGGCCGAGGCGGACCGTTCCGGCGGCTCCGGTCGCGCGGGCGCTGCCGGGGCAGGCTCGGAGGGCGGCGAGGACACCCCGGCCTCCGCGGGCGTCGGCACGGAGGACGCTTCCAAGCCCGGGACCCCCGAGGACGCCCCCGACACCGACACCGGCAAGGCCTCCGAGTCGGACGGCGACAGCCCCACCGCACCCCCCGTCGACCAGCCCACCGCCGTCTTCAAGGCCGTGCGGCCGGCCGTCGACCAGCCGACCACCATGCTGAAGCTCGGCGGTGCGGCCAAGGACGCCGAGAAGGACTCCGAGCGGACCAGCAAGTTCGTCGCGCTCAAGCCGCTGGACGACCCGTCCACGCGTAAGCCGGCGTCCAGCACACCAGCAGGACAGGCCGGACCGGCCGCTCCCGCCGACGCCACCGCCCCCGTGCCCACCGTCGGCCCCGAGCGCACCACGCAGCAGCCCTTGCCGCCCAGGCCGCCACTCGACCTGCTGGCCGAGCTGACGAACACCCCGCCGCCCCCGGACACCCCGCTGCGGACGGCCGTACGGCGGGTGAAGATCTGGACGCCGCTGGTGCTGCTGCTGGTGGTTCTCTTCGCGGTCGTGCAGAGCGTGCGCCCGCTCCCGGCGCCCACCCTCGAACTCACCGCCGAGGACAGCTACACCTTCGAGGGCGGCAAGGTCGACATCCCCTGGCCGGACAAGGGCCAGGCCGCCCTGGACGTGCAGGGGATCGGCACGTTCGGGTCGTCCGGCGAGCAGAAGCCCGTGCCGATCGCGAGTGTCGCCAAGGTCATGACCGCCTACGTGATCCTGCGTGATCACCCGCTCAAGAGCGGCGAGGACGGGCCGAAGATCGAAATCGACCAGGCCGCCGAGGACCAGTCCGACGCCGGCCAGGAGTCCACCGTCGACGTCACCAAGGGCGACAAGATCACCCAGCGGGAGGCTCTGGAGAGCATCCTGATCGCGTCCGCGAACAACGTCGCGCGACTGCTCGCCCGCTGGGACGCGCAGTCCGAGAAGGCGTTCGTGCGGAAGATGAACCAGGCCGCCGTGGACCTCGGCATGAAGAACACGACGTACACCGACCCCTCGGGCCTGAACAACACCACCGTGTCCACGGCCGTGGACCAGGTGAAGCTCGCCAAGGCGGCCATGCAGCAGCCGGTGTTCCGCGAGGTCGCCGCGATGATGTCGTACGTCGACTACAAGGGCACCAAGCACGACAACTGGAACCGCCTGGTCGGCTCCAACGACGTCACCGGCATCAAGACCGGCACCACCACCTCGGCCCTCGGCAACCTCGTCTTCGCGGCGAAGAAGGACGTCGACGGCGAGACCCGCCGGATCATCGGCGCCGTGGTGCGCCAGCCCGCCGGCGGCCCCGACAACACCATCCTGGGCGCCGCGCTCTACGAGGGCGACCAGCTGATCCGGGCCGCGCAGGGCGCGCTGGAGTCGGCGACGATCCTGAAGAAGGGCGACGTCGTCGGGTACGCCGACGACGGTCTCGGCGGCCGCACGCCGGTCGTCGTCACGGAGAACGTCACCGCCGTCGGCTGGGCGGGCCTGTCCGTCAAGCTGACGTTCGCCCCGAACGACCTGCCGCACGAGGCGAAGGCCGGCACCAAGGTGGGCACGCTCACCGTCGGTGACGGCACCACCAGCGCGGTCAAGGTTCCGGTCGCCCTCCAGAAGGACCTCGTGGAGCCGGGCTTCGCGGACAAGCTGACGCGCCTCGGCTGAGCCGGGGCGCCGGCCCGTGCGTGCTAGCGTCACGAATCGGGCAGGCTGCGGCACGGCCGTGAACCGCCGACCAACGGGACACGGCCGGGAGCCGAAGACGAGACGAGACGTCGAGAACGAGACGTCGAGAACAGAAAACGGGACACGGGGAGTGCCTTCTGGTGGCCACTGCGGAGCCGACACGCGCCGACGACGCCGATCCGGGCCCGGTATCCGGCCCGCGAATACGCCTGCCCGCACCGCAGGAAGGCAGCACACAGGGCTTTGTACTGACCCTGCGTGAGCGCATGCTGCGCCACCCCGTCCTGTCCGTCACCGGGCTGGCCGGAGTGCTCCACGTCGTCTGGTTCTTCACGTTCGCGAACAGTGGCGGCGACCTGGCCGCGCAGGACGCGTGGGCCGAGTTCGTCGGCCGCCACCCGGACTCGGCGTACAACCTCGCCTGGTACGGCGGGATGCACCCGGTGTCGTACAGCATGGTGTCGCCGTACCTGATGTCGCTGCTCGGCGTGCGGACGACGATGATGATCGCGGGGACGGTCTCGGCCGGTCTGCTGACCCTGCTCCTCATCCGCAGCCGGTCGGTCCGCAACCCGCTCTGGGCGTCTCTGGCGGGCGTGTTCGGGCTGTTCTGCAACGCGGTGTCCGGGCGGGTCACGTTCGGCCTGGGCATGATGTTCGCGCTCGGCGCGGTCGCCGTCGTGTTCTGCTGGCCGTACCGGTGGCGCTACAAGCGCTGGGCGAAGGCCCTGTGCGCGGCGCCGCTGGCCGCGCTGGCCACCATGTCGTCGCCGGTCGCTGGCCTGTTCGTGGGTCTGGTGGCGGTGGCGCTGTTCCTGCAGAAGCGGCGGCCGGGCGCGTGGGCGCTGGGGCTGGCGCCGAGTGCGGTGGTGGCGGTGTCGGCGTGGCTGTTCCCGTTCTCGGGGACGCAGCCGATGATGTGGGCCTCGGTGCTCCTGCCGCTCGCGTTCTCGATCCTGGTCTACGTCCTCGTGCCGCAGGACTGGACGACGGTCCGGCTGACGGCCGCGGTCTACGGGCTGGGTGTCGTGCTGGTGTGGCTGGTCAGCTCCCAGATCGGTTCGAACATCACGCGTCTGGCGATGCTGTTCGCCGGGGTCGCGCTGATCGCCGCGCTGCCGTTCACGGTGCCGCACAGCCGGAAGTGGTACGCGGTCGTCGTCGCGTTCGTCGGTTTCACCGTGTGGATCGGCTTCAAGTCGGTCGACGACATCGTCCACACGGCCCCGGCGGCGTCCTGGTCGCGCGAGCTGGCCCCGCTGGTCAACGAGTTGCAGGAAGTCGGCGCCGAGAAGGGCCGGGTGGAGGTCGTCCCGGCCCGGTCCCATCGTGAGGCTTCCGCCCTCGCCCCGTACGTCAACCTGGCCCGCGGCTGGAACCGCCAGGCCGACATGGAGCGCAACCCCCTCTTCTACGACGACACGCTCAACTCCGCGAACTACCACGAGTGGCTGAAGCGCTGGGCGGTCCACTACGTCGTCCTGCCGAAGGGCGAGCCGGACGGCGACGGGGGCCAGCGGGAACGGGCGCTGGTGCGGCGCGGCCTGCCCTACCTCAGCCAGATCTGGGGCGACGCCAACTGGCAGCTGTTCAGGGTGACCGCCCCCACCCCGCTGGCCGAGCCGAACGCGGTCGTCGACCGGGCCGAGCAGGGCGAGATGATCATCCAGGTGAAGAAGGCGGGCCGGATCCTGGTCCGCATCCCGTACTCGCCATGGCTGAGCATCGTCGACGACGAGGGCAAGAGCCTGAAGCCGCCGCAGGAGACGGAGGCCTCCAAGAACCGCCCGAGGGCGAGCCGAAGACGTACGTCAACGTCAACGGCTGCCTGACGGAGACGGAGGAGGACGCCCAGGGCGACAAGTGGACGGAACTCCTGGCCCCCAAGGCGGGCACGTACCGACTGGCGGCGCCGTATCAGCTGCCCCGGGGGACTCCCTGCCCGGAGGAGTTGCGCTGACCTCTGCGTCTCCGCTCCTCAGCGCAGCCGGTCCACATACGTGTCCGTGCCCGGCACCGTCGGGATGAACGGCGCCGTCAGCTCCACCCTTCCCAACCCCGACTCGGCCACCGCCGCGTCCAGGCCCGCGAAGTGGGTCTCCCAGCACTCCCTCGGATCCGCCTGCAGGAACCACAGCAGCGTCAGCCGGGTGTCGACCCCCTCGACCTGCTTGACGTAGGTCATGCGGTCGCCGGGGAGCGGGGTCGGCCGGAAGACGGTCACCATCGCCGCCGGGGAGCCCGCGAGGCGCTTGGGGAGGTGGCGGGAGCGCAGCCACTCCAGCAGCGGTGCGCGCTGCTCCGGCGCGTCCACCTCGACGACCTGGAGGACCAGGCCGGCGTAGGGGTGGTCGAGGGCATGGATGTCGCGGGGTCCCGCCGCCCCGTCCCGGTACACCGTCGCCTCGTGGTCCTGGAAGGCCGTGAGGACATGGGTGCGGTCGTGGTAGACGCGGGCGTCGCGGTTGAGGCGCTTGTTGATGGCGACCGTCCAGCGCATGTGGTCGTCGTAGCGGCCCGCGGTGATCCAGTACGTGGAGAGGTAGCAGCCTGCGGTGACCGGCTGGGCGATGGCCGACTTCTCCGGGTAGCGCAGGAGTTGGAGGTCCCTCGTCGCCACCCAGCGGCGGCCCGCGTACATCCAGGGCATGGCCATCGCGCCGGCGTAGTAGTGGTCGTCCTCGTACCAGCGGTTGTAGGCGTACTCGTGGCCCGGGTGCGGTTCGACCATGGTGATCAGGGCGTGGCCGGGGTGGGTGCCGTAGGGGCCGACGGCGGCCAGTTCGGCGTACAGCTCGCTGCGGGTGTCCTCGCTCATGCCCTTCCCCTCTCTTGGCGGCTGGCTCATACTCTGACGCTCCGTCAGATATTGCGCCAGGGTTCCGGGAGGCTTCGATGTCGCTGCTCGCGGGGAAGACGGTCGTCGTGTCGGGCGTCGGGGCCGGGCTCGGGCGGCAGGTGGCGGCGGCCGTCGTGCGGGACGGCGGGTGTGCCGTGCTCGGCGCCCGTACGGAGGCGAAGCTGGCGAAGACCGCCGAAGAGCTGGACCCCGGCGGGGCGCGCACGGCGTACCGGGCCACCGACATCTCCGACGAGACGCAGTGCGAGGCGCTGGCCGGGCTGGCGGTGGAGCGGTTCGGGGGATCGACGCGGTGGTGCACGTGGCCGCGCTGGACGGTTACTTCGGCGGTCTGGAGGACGCGGACTTCGAGGCCTGGCGTTCGGTGCTGGACGTGAACCTGCTGGGCACGCTGCGGATGACCCGGGCGTGCCTGCCGTCGCTCAAACAAGGCGGCGGGTCTGTCGTGTTCATCGGGACGCAGTCGGCGGTGGCGGCTCCGTCGCAGGTGCGGCAGGCGGCGTACGCGGCGTCGAAGGGGGCGCTGACGAGTGCGATGTACTCGCTCGCGCGGGAGCTGGGGCCGCACCGGATCCGGGTCAACACCGTGCTGCCGGGCTGGATGTGGGGGCCGCCGGTGCGGGCGTTCGTACGGCTCACGGCGCAGAGGGAGGGCGCGTCCGAGGCAGCCGTTCTGGAGCGGCTGACCGGGCGGATGGCGCTGCCCGAGCTGGCCACGGACACGGATGTGGCCGACGCGGCGGTGTTCCTGGCGTCGGACCGGGCCCGATCCATCACCGGACAGTCGTTGCTGGTCAACGCCGGGGAGCTGATGCGGTGAGTTCATATAGATGAATCCAGGCCATCACCCCGAACATCTTTACCTCCCTTTGACCCTACGCTCACTTGTCGTGTTCACGCGACAGCGCCCACGATGAGCGCCGGGCTGATCCCTGGGAGGGCGCACATGAACGGTCTCGACTGGGCCGTGCTCATCGGCTACTTCGCCGTGATGGTCGCGATCGGCGTCTGGTCGCACAAACGCGTGGACAACGTCAGCGACTTCTTCACCGCCGGCGGCAAGATGCCGTGGTGGCTCTCCGGCATCTCCCACCACATGTCGGGCTACAGCGCGGTGATGTTCACCGGGTACGCCGGCATCGCCTACACCTACGGCGTCACGTCGTTCGTCACCTGGTCCTTTCCGATCGCCCTCGGCATCGCCATCGGGTCGAAGCTGTTCGCGCCGCGCATCAACCGCCTGCGCTCCCGCCTCCATGTGGCCTCCCCGCTGGAGTATCTGAAGAACCGTTACGACCTCAAGACGCAGCAGGCACTGGCCTGGTCCGGCATGCTGCTGAAGATCGTCGACGTGGGCGCGAAGTGGGCGGCGATCGCCACGCTGCTGTCGGTCTTCACCGGGATCTCGCTCAACCAGGGCATCCTCATCACCGGCGGCATCACGGCGATCTACTGCACCATCGGCGGGTTGTGGGCGGACGCGCTGACGGAACTCGGCCAGTTCATCATCCAGTTGCTGGCCGGCATCGCGATGTTCGTCGCCGTCTTCGTACGACTGGACGACCACGGCGGCTTCTTCGGGGTCTGGGACTCCCCCGAACTCCAGGGCCATGAGAAACCGCTGGTCGGCCCCTACGGCACGGTGTTCCTGCTCGCGTTCCTCTTCATCAAGCTCTTCGAGTACAACGGCGGCATGCTCAACCAGGCCCAGCGCTACATGGCCACGCCGAACGCCAAGGAGGCCGAACGCTCGGCCCGGCTGTCGGCGATCCTCTGGCTCGTCTGGCCGCTGGTCCTGTTCTTCCCGATGTGGATGTCGCCGCTGCTGGTCGAGTCCCAGAAGCCGGACGGCTCCGACTCCTACGCCCTGATGACCGAACAGCTCCTCCCCCACGGCCTGCTGGGCCTGGTCATCGTCGGCTTCTTCTCACACACGATGGCCATGTGCTCCTCCGACGCCAACGCCATCGCGGCGGTTTTCACGCGGGACTGCGCGCCGGTGATCTGGGCGCGGGCCCGGACGTGGTCCCAGGGCCAGGGCCTGCGGGTCGCCCGGATCGCGACGGTCGTCTTCCTCGGCCTGTCCATGGCGGCGGCGACCCAGGTCAACTCCCCGGCTTTCAAGGACATCATCACGGTCGTCATCAAGTGGGTGGCCGGTCTGATGGGTCCGATGGCGATCCCGATGATGCTGGGCCTGCTGCGGGCGTTCCGCCGCTCCGGTCCGACGGCGGCACTCGTCAGCTGGTCGATGGGCCTGCTCGCGTTCTGGCTGGTGAACTACCCGATCAACTGGAACATCGAGGGCGGCGTCCCGCTCCAGTACCAGGTCTCGATCCCGCTCGCGGTGTCCCTGGTCCTCTACGTCCTCGTCGGTTACATCAGGCCGGAGGACACTCCGGAGCGGCTGGCGCTCATCGAGAAGATCAACACGGACGGGGACGGGACGGCGGCGGCCGCGGTCCCGGCGCCGGCCGGACCCGCCGACGAGGTCGTACGGGCGACGGTCAAGGAGTGAGCCGCCCGGGCGCCGGGCGTCAGGCTCTCGGGTAGCGGGCGAGCCACCCCGGCGACGACCCCCGGGCCCGTGCAGGGCGGGCCCCTGGGTCATCTCCATGGCGAAGTCGTCGGCCAGCTCCAGCATCGTGGGACGGCCCTCCAGCTCGGCCAGCCAGGCCGGGGGAGGGCCGTCTCGCCGTGCAGGGCACCGAGCAGGCCGCCCGTCAGCGCGCCGGTGGCGGCGGACGGCCCGTCGTGGTTGACGGCGAGACACAGCCCGTGCCGGACGTCGGCGGCGACGAGGGCGCAGTACACGGCGGCACCGACGAGCCTCTCCGCCGTACCGTCCCCGCACAGCTCGGCCACGCGCTCCGGCCCTGGCATCCCCTGCCGCACGGCACCCAGCGCGTGCTGGAGGGCTTCCGACACGGGCTGGTGGCCGGGCCAGGCGGCGAACAGCGCGAATGCCCGCTGCACTGCCCCGTCGAGACTCTCGCCGAGCGCCAGCGCATGCACGATCACGGCGTACGCGCCGGCCGCGAGGCAGGCGGTGGGATGCCCATGGGTCTGTGCCGCGCACTCCACCGCGAGCTGGGCGACGAGCTGCGGTTCCCACCCCACGAGCAGCCCGAACGGAGCGGACCGGGCGGCGGCCTCGGGCCCGAGCTCCCCGGGGTTCTTGGGCGCGTCGGGGGTTCCCATGGTCCCGTCACCGAGCCCCAGCAGCAGCGCGCGACTGGGATCCCGCCGCGCGTACAACCACTCCTCCCGCGCGAGCCATCCGTCGTCCTTGCGCCGCTCGTCGGGCCCCCAGTCCCGCTGGGTGGCGGCCCAGCGCAGATAGGCCCGGTGCAGGTCGGTGGGCGGATGCCAGGCGCCGGTGTCGCGCCGCACCTGGGCGCGTATCAGGCCGTCGACGGAGAACAGGCTGAGCTGGGTGAGATGAGTGACGGCACCACGTCTGCCATAGGCGGGAGCGAGATCCACGAGCCCCTCCGCCCCGTAGGCCTCCCGTATCGCGTCGATCCCCAGCCCGTCGACGGGCGCGCCCAACGCGTCCCCGACGGCCACACCGAGCAACGTCCCGCGCACCCGGCTGCGAAAGTCCTGCTGCTCCGTACGCCCCCAGACGGCACCGGCAGTCGCACCCACCTTGACCTCCCAGGGACCGTCCATACGTACGACGGTCAGCACTGTAATCGAACGGGGAGGGTGGGCTCCCTTCACGTACGTCGCAGCCCTGCCTCTGCCTCCGCGACCTCGCCGGCTCGCGAAGGCGCTCGGCCCGAGCGGGTTGCGCTCGATCGCGAGGGGGCCTCGTGGTCCGGGACGGGTTGGTTCTTTCCCCGGTTCTTTGGTGTGTGAGCAGGGCTCCCCCGAGCGTGCCCGCCACACCGGCCAGGGCTATCAAGACCGCCCCCACGTCCATTCGATCACCCTAGTTCGGCCCACACCGTCTTCGCTCCGGCCGTTGCCTCCGTCACGCCCCAGCGGTCCGCGTACGCCTCGACGATGCGCAAGCCTCTGCCTCCCTCCGCGTCCTCCCCCGGGTCCGCGAGTCGCGGAACCCGGTCGCCCCGGGCGTCCGTGACCTCGATGCGGAGCGTGCGGTCGGCGCGGAGCTTGAGGCGCAGTCGGAAGTCTCTGCCCGGGACCCGTCCATGCCGTACGGCGTTGGACGCCAGCTCCGCGACGACCTGCGCGGCAACGTCGTGCGGCTCGCCCCACGCGTCGAGTTGGCGTTCGGTGAGCAGGCGGGCCAGTCGAGCGCCTCTTCGAGTAGCGGACAGCTGCACGGCGAAGTGCCGGGTGAGGAGCGGGATTTGCGTGGGGGTTTTCTGACTCATGTCACCCAGCGTGGCCGTCCTTCCCTACCCTGAACAGCGATGACCTCGGTACGGAGGGTGACTGTCCGGTTGCGTGGCGGGGTCGTACGGGTCGTACGTCAGGAGGGGAAGGCGTGGAGGACGAGGAAGCGGCGGCCGTGCTCAGGGCGGTCGGGCGGCAGATCAAGATGTGGCGTGAGGCCGCGGGGTTGAAGCAGGCGGAGTTGGGTTCGGCCATCGGGTACGGGGAGGAGATGGTCTCGTCGGTGGAGCGCGCACGGCGAGTTCCGAAGCCCGACTTCCTCGACAAGGCGGATGAGGTCCTCAACGCCGGCGGCAAGCTCTCCGCGATGAAGGAGGATGTGGAGAAGGCCCGGTATCCGAAGACCGTCCGGGACCTGACCAAGCTGGAGGACCAGGCCGTTGAGCTGGGGGCTTACTCCGCCCTGCACATCCATGGCCTGCTGCAGACCCCGGAGTACGCCCAGGCGTTGTATGAGATGCGTCGTCCTGCGTACGCCGAGGACGAGATCGAGCGTCATGTGGCCGCACGTATGGCACGGAAGGCCGTCTTCGATCGGGTGCCCCGACCGCTGGTCACTTTTGTCCAGGAAGAGATGACGCTGCGACGGCCGCTCGGCGGCAAGATGGTGATGCGCCGCCAGCTCGAACACCTGTTGCAGATTGCCGAGTTGCGGCACGTCGAGATCCAAGTGATGCCCATGAACAGGGAGGATCACGCGGCCGTGATGGGTTCGTTCCGGCTGCTGAAGCTTCAGGGCGGCAAGGCACTCGGCCACACGGAAAGTCAGCTGTACGACCGGGTGATCAGCGAGCCGAAGGACGTGCAGGTCCTCGATATGCGCTGTGGCATGATCCGGGCGCAAGCCCTCTCGCCCCGCGAGTCGTTGGCCTTCATCGAAAAAGTGCTGGGAGAAGAGACATGACCACCACTCCGCTGACGTGGTTCAAGAGCAGCTACAGCGGCAACGACGGTCCCGATTGTGTCGAGGTCGCCATATCCCCTACCCACCACCCCACCATCCACATCCGCGACTCCAAGAACAAGGACGGCGCCCGTCTGGCATTTACCGACGGCGCCTGGTCCGAGTTCCTGGAGTTCACGGCGGGGCGTTGATACTCAGTCCTGAGCAAGGGGCGTTTCGGGGTCGCCTCGGCCTCCTCGCGCTCCTTCTTCAGGGCGAGTTCTCGGGCCAGCTTCTCCGAGTACAGCCTCATTTCCGCTTCTTTGCGCTCGTCAAACACCGGTGCCTCCTTCGAATGCAGGGGTGTTGAGGGTGAAAAAAGGGGGGATGGTCAGGCAGATGCGCGCTAGGACCTGGATGAACGGCAGTGGTCCGGGAGTGAGTGTGCCGACGGGTAGTGGGGTTCGTCGGGAATCAGCCGCCGCACCATCGTCATCGCACACCTCCCTGGGATAACTCGACCAGACCTTATGCCTCTTGGCTCAAAGGTTACCCGACCACGACGAACCACGTCACGGTTGGATCACCGTCGCGCACAGGTAATTCGCGGGTTGTTCACCTGGCGATTGCGGTTCTGATCCCGAAAGCGACCAGTACGGCTCCCGCGAGACGAGTCATCCCGCGACGGAACCGAGGCGTGTCGACCGCCGCACGCGCGGCGGCGATCACAGACGTGCAGAACAGCAACCACGCGATGACGACGGCGGCGTGCACCACCGCAAGGGCCGCGACCTGTGGTGCGATGGGGCGGTCCGGCGTGAGGAACGGTACAAGAGTGAGATAGGCCGAGGCCGCCTTCGGGTTGAGGACGTTGCCGCCCAGGAGTTTCACCAACGTGAGCGCCTGAGCCGACGACATGACCAAGGCCGACAAACCCACCGCGGCGAACGTCGCGTGTACCAGCAGACCGCATGCCGAGCCCAGTGCGACGAGTGCGCCGTCAGACCGCGAACCAGCCATCACCTGCTGCGTGACAAGGGTGAAGCTGGTTCCGGGGATCAATGTCAGAGGGGTGACTGCGGCCACGAAACCGAGTACCTGATGCCACTGCACACCACGAGCCTAGTGCTGCAACCGCTCATCCCGGTCGCTCACTAACCGACCCGCTGCATCGCCTTCTGGTGCCGTTCCGCCATCGCCGCACCGGACTCGCGGCGGGCCATCCTGCGCAGGACGGACGGTGCGAGGAGCAGACCGGCGACCGCCCAGGCGCCCAGCGCACCCGCTGTCTCCAGGTAGCGCCAGGATTCGCCGATCTCGGCGGCGACCGCCTCGGTCGGCAGCAGCGCGGAGCGGAGGCCGAGGCCGAGCCAGTACACGGGGAAGATCTGGCCGACGGTCTGCAGCCACCCGGGCAGTTCCGACAGAGGGAAATAGATACCGGAGATCACGACGAGCCCCATCACCGGGAGCATCAGCAACCCGATGGTGCGCGGATTGTTGACGAGTGAGCCGATGACGGCGCCGATCGGCAGGGTTGCCAGGAGACCGAGCGGGACCACCCACAGCAGTGTCAGCAACGCTCCGCCGCCCTGCTGGGCAACCCCGTCCACGAGGAACACGCCGACGGCAAAGGGGAGTGCCATGGAGGCCAGGGCCGTACCCGACACCATGATGATCTTGCCGACCAGGTGACCGACCATGCCGTGGGGCACGGCCTTCGCCCGCAGCAGCGTGCCGTCCTCCCGCTCGGTCGCGAGCAGCTGTGCCGTGGTCATCATGCCGGTGAACGCGAGCGTCATTCCCAGCATGCTCGGCAGCATGAACGCACCGGTCGAGATGCCGGCGCCCTTCAGCGGATCGTCCTTGAGCAGGAACAGCGGAACCATGAGCAGGACGGTCCAGAGCACGTAGCCGAACACGTCCTGGCCGGTGGTGAAGGTCTGCCGGAGTTCCGTCCAGCCGCGCCGGACCCCTGCTCGCGCCGCGTACCAGACCGGGCTCATCGCGCTCCCTCCCCGAGGGCGTGCGCCGCCCGATCGACGGGGACGCCTCCCGCCTCGAGCTCTCGCACCATCGTCAGGTAGGTGTCCTCCAGGCTCGCCCGGCGCACCTCCAGTCCGCCGATCGCGTCGCCGTGCTCCTCGAAGAGCCGACGGACGAACCGGGTGGGCTCTGCCGTCGCCTCCTCGAAGGGCCGCCCGTCCAGCGTCCAGCGCACCGTGGCCTCGGCCGACGCCTGCCGGGACAGTTCCCCGGCCGAGCCGTCGGCCACGATCCGGCCACCGGCCAGAATGAGGATCCGGTCGGCGAGCTTCTCCGCCTCGGCGAGGTCGTGCGTGGTCATCAGAACAGTCGTGTTCTCGTCCGCGAGCCCCCGCACCAGGCCGTGGAACTCGTTCCTGGCCTCCGGGTCGAGACCAGCCGTCGGCTCGTCCAGGAACAGCAGCTCGGGCCGGCCCACGATGCCGATGGCCACGTCGAGACGCCTGCGCTGCCCGCCGGACAGGGTCGCGATCCGCTTGTCCGCGTGCTCGGTCAGCCCCACCGCGGCGAGCAGTTCGTCGACGTCCCACGGACGCTGTATGAGGGCCGTGGAGTACGGGACGTAGTACGAGCCGAGATGGGCCAGCAGTTCCCGCACCCGCCACTTGCCGTGGTCTCGCCAGGACTGCAGCACGATGCCCAGGCGCGCCCGCCACCGTTCGTCCCCGCGGGCCGGATCCGTGCCGAGGACGGTCACGTCACCGTCCGAGCGCATCCGGAAGCCTTCCAGGACCTCGATCGTGGTCGTCTTGCCGGCGCCGTTCGGGCCGAGCAGCACGACGACTTCGCCTCGCCGGGCCGTGAAGCCGACCCCCTTCAACACGTCCTGGCTGCGGTAGCGCATCCGCAGGTCGCGTACGGCGATGACCGTGTCGCTCTCCTGCGGTGGACTGCTCCCGGCTCTGGACAGGGCGTGAGCGTTCGACATCGGCGTCCCCCGTGTGTCTCGTGTTACGGGCAGCAGCCGTTCAGGCCCTCCCTTGACGAACACATTACCGAACGGCTCCGGCATCACCCCTCTGTCAACGGCCCAGTAGCGCCCGGTCGTTGTCCGAAAGACGTTCCAGGGCACGGGAGTCCAGTGCGCGGATCCGGTCGATGTCCAGCCGGGCCTCCTCCAACCGGCCCACGGTCGCATGAAGTACAGCGCGGCGGCACAACGCCCAGACGTAACCAGGCCGCATCTCCACCGCCCGGTTCAGATCGGCCAACGCCTCGGCGTGGCGGCCGAGGTTGGACAAGGACGCGCCCCGGCTCGCGTAGGCCGAGGCATAGGCCGGATCCAGGGCCAGAGCACGGTCGAGGTCGGCCACCGCCTCCTCGTCGCGCCCCGCGACCCGCAGCGCGTCGCCGCGTTCGCAGCGGGCCCAGGGCCAGTCGGGCTCAGGGTGAGGGCGTGGTCGAGGTCGGACAGCTGGCGTTCGGGTCCCCTAGCGCCCGCCACACCCGGGCGCGGCGGGCGAGTGCCCAGGCGTAGTCCGGCTTGAGGTCCAGTGAGCGTCCCAGGTCGGCGAGGGCGGCGTCCAGGTTTCCGGCGCGTTCGTGGGTGGCGCCTCGGGAGGCCCAGGGGAACTCGTTGGCGGGGTCGAGGCGGATCGCCTCGGTCAGGTCGCGGATCGCCTCGGTTGTGTGCCGGGCCAGCCGGTGGTGTTCGCCGCGCAGCGCGACGTACCAGGCATGGTCCGGCTCCAGCGCGACGGCCCGGTCCAGGTCGGCGATCGCCCCGTCGAGGTCGCCCAGTTCTCCCCGGATTCCGGCCCGGCAGCGGTAGGCGAGGGCCAGTTCCGGATCGAGGGCGACGGCCTGGTCGTACTCGGCGAGAGCCCGCGTGTACGCGCCGTCGCCGCGCAGTTCGTCGCCCCGGACGAGCCGGCCCGGGCCTGGCCCGGCGCGTCGAGTACCGCGCTGCGCAGGAGCAGCCCGAGGGCAGGGACGATTCCCTCCGCGTCGAGTGCCGCCGTCAGCTCGGCTCCCCACGCGGCCGTCGCCTCCGTGTCCGCGTCCTGGCCCGCGTCCACCAGCACACGTGCCCAGCGCACGGCCACGCCCGGGCCGGGCCCGCAGGCGTGGACGAAGTCCCGCAGCGCCTGGGGCAGCGCGTCCCGCTCCCCGCGCAGAGCAGGTGGTACGTCTCCGCCAGCCGCAGTTCCCGCCACGCCTCGTCCGCCCACAGGTCCTCGGCGTCCCGGCCTGCCCCGGTCTCCTCACGCCATTGCCGGAACGCCCGTGCGAGCCGCCGCTGCCGCTCGGCCCAGCCGCGCGGGGACCGGCGGCGCTCCGCGCGGAGCATCGGTGCCCGTACGACGTCGTGGTAGCGCGGGCGGGAGCCGCCGCCGCGGTCGCTGACGAACGGCATGGCCCGCAGCCAGTCGTAGACGGCCTCCGCCTGGTCCTCGGGACAGTCGACCGCCGCCCGGAAGACGTCCCCGTCCAGCCACCTCGGCAGCGCGCAGGCGAGTGCGGCGGCCCGGCGCGCCGGGTCCCGCTCCCACTTCAGGAAGCGGTCGACCGCCGTGGCGCTCGGGTCGCCGACGTCGTCCGGGTCGGTGGGGCGGGACTCGGCGAGGGTCGAGACCAGGACGGGCAGGCCGCCGGTGAGGCGCAGGACCTCCTCGACGACCGGTTCGGCGGTCACTCCCTTGACTGCCAGCAGGCCACGGGACTCCGCCTCGGTGAAGGGGGCCAGGGGGACGTCCGAGACGAAGTCCCTCAGGCCGCCCCAGCGGGTCGTGTCCAGGGGGCGTTGGCCCGCCGTGGCCACGACCGTCGTGGCGGGCATCGCGCCGTAGCGGTCGGTCGTCATCGTCGTGTGCAGCCAGGAGTCCAGGTACGGGGCGGTCAGCTCGTAGGTGTCGAGGAAGAGCGCGATCCAGGGGACCGAGCCGGCCGCCTCCGTGAGTTCGTGCAGGAGCACGGGCGTGAGCACCTCCTCCGGGGCGAAGACCAGCTGGACGTCCTCGTCGTTGCGCAGACGGGCCATCACCCTCTCCCGCAACCGGTCGGTGCCGTCCGCGAGTTGTTCCGTGTCGAGCAGTCCCGCCAACGGTCCGACCACCGGGACCAGGCCCAGGGCCACCAGGCCGGCCCGGGCCACCATCCGCCCGCTCGCCGACGGGCCCGCCTCCTCCGACTGTGTGGCCAGGGCGGCCAGTTCGGCCTCGTGTCTGCGCTCGCGGTGGGCGGTGAGTACGCGGTCCAGGTCCTTCAGCCGCCTGCCCTGCAGGGCGAACTGCCGGCTGATCTCCGCCATGACCTCCGGCACGCTGCCGGCGCTGTCGTCGACATAGGCCGTCAACGCGCCCTGTTCGCGGGCGATCTGCTCCCACTCCCTCAGCAGGAAGGTCTTCCCGACGCCCGCGTTGCCGTGGACGTGGAAGCGGAAGCGGTGGCGTTCGTCGTGCGGCCGGGTGGCCAAGTTGGCGCGGAACAGGGATCGTTCGTCGGCCCGGCCGACGAAGCCCGCCCGGGTCCGCTGCCGTATCAGCTCCTGCATCGACGGCATCGACTGCGCCATCCGTACGCCACCTCACATCACCCGTCGGCTTCCGTCGGCTTCCCTCGTCATTCTGTATCGCTTCCGTCCCGGAGGCCGGGGAGAATGATCGGCATGGCCACCTCCTCCACCTCACGCGGCGCGCTGTCTCTCGCCGCCACCGTGCTCACCGCCACCATCGCCCTGTACATGGCGCTGGTCGCCTTCGGGAACATCACCGACTTCGGCACCAACCAGCAGTTCGTCCGGCATGTTCTGGCCATGGACACCACGTTCAAGGACGAGGACTTGATGTGGCGGGCCATAACGAGCACAGGGCTTCAGGACACCGCCTACGTTCTGATCATCGCGTGGGAGACCGTCGCCGCGCTCGTCCTCGTCTATGGGAGCTGGCTGTGGGCCAGACGTGATCAGCGGCGCGCCCGGCAGTTCTCCACGTACGGGCTGCTGATGGTGATGCTGCTGTTCGGCGCCGGGTTCATCGCGATAGGCGGTGAGTGGTTCTCGATGTGGCAGTCGAAGAGCTGGAACGGGCTGGAAGCGGCGACCCGCGTGTTCCTGTTCAGCGGGTCGTGCTGATCGTCAACCAGCTGTCGGCCCCGCGTACGGAGTCGTCCGCTACCTGACCACGGTCACGGTCGTGCCGACCGTGCCGAACGCCCACAGCGCCGTGCCGTCCGCCTTCTTCATCCTGACTCCGCCCGTCTTGGCGCCGGAGTCGGCAGGCGGCGGCGAGGCGCCGTCGACCGCGTTGGAGAAGGCGACGGAGACGCCGGACTTCGCGGCGAAGTAGATGATGTGCTCGATCTGGACGCCGTCCGAGCCGGTGGTCGCCGCGTTGCGGGAGGACACCGTGTACGTGCCGGGGTCGGGGCTGACCGTCCCCGGCCAGACGGAGAACGTACGGCGGGCGGACTCGCTCGCGTCGACCAGCCACACGCGCTTCTCGCCGAGGGAGTAGACGACGCGCCGGCCGGTGCCGGAGCCGTCGGGCACCCTGGCCGGGGCCGAGGCGGTGGGCGTGGGCTGCTTCTCCGCCGACGCCGCGCTGCTCGGCCCGGCCGAGGTGGCGGTGGGGTGCGGGCCCTGGTCCGCCTGCACGGCCAGGACCGTCACCGCGGCTATCGCTCCCACGGTCAGCCCGGTCACCCAGGCCCAGGAGGGAAGTCGGGCAGGCACGGGCACGCATCTCCTCAGTCACGGGACCCCGCACACAACCGGGGTTCCGATCATCGTACTGCGCGCCCGCTGTTCCCCAGGCGGCTCAGGGGCCGTCGGCGGCGGTCTTGCGGACCGGTACCGGGCCGGTGCCGGCTCCGCGGGCGGTGTGGCGCGGGGAGCGGACGGGGGCCGGGTAGGAGAGGTGCACGAGCCGGGTCTGTTCCTGCCGCATGTGCGTGAGCGACTCGAGGATGTAGCCCACGAGCAGGACGAGCGCGGCGATGGTCATGATCGCGGCGGCGAGGATCGCCGTGGGGACGCGGGGCACGGTGCCGGTGCGGACGAAGTCGGCGATGACGGGGATGCCGAGGAGGACCGAGACCAGGGCCAGGACCGCGGCGAGCACGGTGTGGACGAGGGAGGGGCGCTCGCGTCTCGCCAGGTCCAGGATGACCCGCAGGATGCGCCAGCCGTCCCGGTAGGTGCGCAGCTTGCTCTCGCCGCCGGCCGGCCGGACCCGGTAGTCCACGGGCACCTCCGCCGTGGGGAGGCGGAGGTGGAGGGCGTGGATGGTCATCTCGGTCTCGGTCTCGAACTCGCGGGCCAGGGCCGGGAAGGACTTCACGAAGCGCCGTGAGAAGACGCGGTAGCCGCTGAGCATGTCGGTGACGTCGTTGCCGAAGAGGGAGCGCACCGCCCCGGTGAGCAGTTTGTTGCCCGCCGCGTGTCCGGTCCGGTAGGCCCCGTCGTCCGTGACCCGGCGGGCTCCCACGACCTGGTCGTACGGCCCTCGAAGAGCAGGTCGACGAGGTCCCGGGCCCGGGAGGCGTCGTAGGTGTCGTCGCCGTCGATGATGAGCAGGGCGTCGGCGTCGACGTCGGCGAAGGCGCGGCGGATGACGTTGCCCTTGCCCTTGCGGGGCTCCTCCCGGACGATCGCGCCCGCCTCTCGGGCGAACTCCACGGTGCGGTCGGTGGAGGCGTTGTCGTAGACGTAGACGACCGCCTCGGGGAGTGCCGTGCGCAGGTCGCGCACCACCTTGCCGACGGCCGCCTCCTCGTTGTGACACGGCACGACGCACGCGATCGTCGGGTCCACGGCCGCTCCTCACTCGGGCCAATTGCTCATACGGTAGTAAATGATGCGATATCAGCGTGGCTCAGCAGTGAGGGCGCGCCGGGTCGTTACGCTCGCCGTGTGCCGGTCCTCGCATCTGTGACGCTGCGTACGCGCGACGCCATCAAGGGCATCTGGCGCGAGGCCGCCAAGTTCTCAGCCGTCGGGGCGCTGGCCTTCGTCGTGGACAACGGCGGCTACAACCTGCTCGTCTTCGGCCTGCCGGGTGGCGCCGAGGGCGGGGTGATGCGGACCGCTCCCGTGCAGGCGTCCGTCATCGCGACGGCCGCGGCGGCGCTGTTCGGCTGGGCCGGGAACCGCTACTGGACCTATCGCCACCAGCACCGTGAGAAGGTGACCCGCGAACTCGCCCTGTTCCTCGTCGCGAACGGGGTCGGGCTGCTCATCACGGCGGGCACGGTCTTCGCCTCCCGGCATCTGCTCGGACTCGACTCGCCGCTCAGTGACAACACGGCCCGCATCCTCGGCTGGGTGCTCGCGACCCTGTTCCGCTTCTACGCCTACCGGCGCTACGTCTTCGTCGCACCCTGAGCGGTTAATATCCGGCATATGGGACAATCGGCATGGGTGCGGCAAGGTCGCTGGTTCTGGGTGCTGGCCGCCGTCGCCGCGTTCTGCTGCCTGGCCACGATCCTCGTCTTCGCCCCGGGTACCTGAGTCCCGACAGCCTCGACCAGCTCCGGCAGGCCGAGGGGAAGACGCCCTTGACCGACTGGCATCCGCCCGTGCTGAGCCTGGTGTGGCGGGCGCTGATCGCCGTGACCGGCTCGATCTCGTCCTTGCTCGTCCTGCAGTCCGCCGTCTTCTGGGCTGCGCTGTGGGTGCTGGCCCGGTGTGTGTGGGCGCTGACCGGGAGCCGGGGCGGGTCGCTCGCCGTGCTCGGCCTCGGTCTGGCGCCCTTCGTGCTGAACTTCGTCGGGGTCGTGTGGAAGGACGTCCACGCGGCGTTCGCGCTGCTCGCCGCGTGCGCGGTCGCGTTCACCGGGCTGCGGCTGCGGGACGCGAACCCGCGTCCCGCCGTGCGGTGGGGGCTGCTCTGGCTCGGCGTGCTGTTCCTCGCGTACGCCATGCTGGTGCGCAAGAACGCCTTCGTCGCTGCGATCCCCGTGTTCGTCCTGCTCGTCCTCGCGCTGTGGCGCGCTCCCGGACGCCGTACGTGGGTGAAGTGCACGGCGGCCCTCGCGGCGGCCCTGGTCGTGCCCGCCGCCGCCATCTCCCTGTTCGCCGAGCCGTTGCAGACCAAGCAGGGCGCGCAGATCATGCTCGACGACCTGGTCCATGTGCTGAGCGTGGAGGAGCTGCGGGCGGCCGACGTCCCGCCCGGCCTGCGGGACCGGCTCGTGGACTCGGCACGCCGGTGCGACCGGGTCGGTGCGCTGTCGGACGCCTACTGGGCCTGCTACGAACGCCCGGCGGACGGGCTGCGCGGCGACTCGGGCGAGATCACGTCGCTGTGGCTGCGGGAGATGGGCGGCCATGTACCGGGTTATCTCCAGTACCGGCTGCAGCTGTTCACGACGCTGCTGTTCGAGACCGGCTATCCGTACAAGGCGGGGATCACCCGCAACGACCTCGGCGTCGAGGTGGCGCACCCGCGGTTGGAGGCCATGCTCGGCACGTACGTCAAGGGCATGGTCGCGGACCTGCCCTGGCTGTTCCGCGGCTGGTTCTGGCTCACGGTCGCGCTGGTGCTGGCCGTCCGACCGGGCAAGGGCACCTTCTCGATGCCCGTCCGGGCGCTGGGCGTCAGCTCGGCGGCCTACATCCTCGGCTATCTGCCGATCATGCCCGCGACGGACTTCCGGTACGTGTACTGGCCCGCGATCGCCTGCGCGCTCGGCCTGCTTTTGCTGTGGCTGGGCCGGGGTGCGACGCCCCCGCGTCCGGCGAGCCCCGCCGCCACGGCCGACCGCACGGTGACGGTGCATCAGCCGACGGACACCGAGGGCCGTTCACCGGCGCAGTGAGGCTCCCGCCGGCCCACCCCGCGGGGCGAAGCTCCGGCCGGGCGAACAGCCACATGAAGACCCAGCCGGACCGGAGCAGCCAGACGGAGGCCCGGCGGGACGGGAGCAGCAAGACCGGGGGCCCACGGGCGGGAGCAGCCAGACCGGGCCCCCACGGGCGGAACCGGCCGGACGAAACCCGCACAGCCAGACCAGACCCAACCAGACGGAGGCCCCGCACGGGCGGAACCGGCCAGACGAAACCCGCACAGCCGGACCAGACCCAACCACACGAAGCCCTCGCACGGGCGGAACCGGCCAGACGAAACCCGCACAGCCGGACCAGACCCAACCACACGAAGCCCTCGCACGGGCGGAACCGGCCAGACGAAACCCGCACAGCCGGACCAGACCCAACCACACGAAGCCCTCGCACGGGCGGAACCGGCCAGACGAAACCCGCACAGCCGGACCAGACCCAACCACACGAAGCCCTCGCACGGGCGGAACCGGCCGGACGGGGCCCGCCCAGCCGGACCGGCCAGGTGACAGTTCCGGTCGCTCAGTCGAGCACCGGCAGCAGGTCCGGCAGATGCCCGTCCGAGGCCCGTGCCGCCTGCTGCCGTTCCAGAGGGACCTCCCCGTAGAGGGTGCTGCGGGGCTTGGCGGGACGTCCCGCGGCCTCCGCCACCGCGATCAGGTCCTTGACCGACTTGTACGAGCCGTACGACGAGCCCGCCATCCGGGAGATGGTCTCCTCCATGAGCGTCCCGCCGAGGTCGTTCGCGCCGGAGCGGAGCATCTCGGCCGCGCCCTCCGTGCCCAGCTTCACCCAGCTGGTCTGGATGTTGGGGATGTGCGGGTGCAGCAGCAGCCGGGCCATGGCGGTGACCGCGCGGTTGTCCCGCATGGTCGGGCCCGGGCGGGCGATCCCCGCCAGGTAGACCGGCGCGTTGGTGTGCACGAACGGCAGCGTCACGAACTCGGTGAAGCCGCCGGTGCGCTGCTGGATGCCGGCGAGGGTGCGCAGATGCCCGAGCCAGTGGCGGGGCTGGTCGACGTGCCCGTACATCATCGTCGAGGACGACCGGATGCCCAGTTCGTGCGCCGTCGTCACGACCTCGATCCAGTCCGCCGCGGGCAGCTTGCCCTTGGTGAGGATCCAGCGGACCTCGTCGTCGAGGATCTCGGCCGCCGTGCCCGGGATGGTGTCCAGGCCGGCCTCCTTGGCGGCGGTCAGCCACTCGCGGATCGACATGCCGGTGCGGGTCGCGCCGTTGACGACCTCCATCGGCGAGAAGGCGTGCACATGCATGCCCGGGACGCGTTCCTTCACCGCCCGCGCGATGTCGAAGTACGCCGTGCCGGGCAGGTCCGGGTGGATGCCGCCCTGCATGCAGACCTCCACCGCGCCGACGTCCCAGGCCTGCTGGGCCCGGTCGGCGACCTGGTCCAGGGACAGGGTGTAGGCGTCGGCGTCGGTGCGGCGCTGGGCGAAGGCGCAGAAGCGGCAGCCCGTGTAGCAGACGTTGGTGAAGTTGATGTTGCGGGTGACGATGTAGGTGACGTCGTCTCCGACGGCCGACTTCCGTACGTCGTCGGCGACCCGCGCGAGGGCGTCCAGCGCCGGGCCGTCCGCGTGCAGCAGGGCCAGCGCCTCGTCGTCGGTCAGCTTGGTGGGGTCGTCGGCCGCCGTGCGCAGGGCCTCGCGTACGTCGGTGTCGATGCGCTCCGGTGCCATGCCCGGGGCGGCGGCCTCGCGCAGGGCGCCCCAGTCGCCGTACACCTCGTCGAAGTCGTCCCGGCGGTCGGAGGTGCGGCCGTCGGTGTCGATCGAGGAGTGCAGGTCGGTGCGGCCGGACGCGACGAAGACCTCCTCCGGCTCCTGCCAGGGCAGGCCCTGCGGCAGGGCCCCGGGGCGGGCGAGGCCGGTCTCCGGGTCGGCCAGCGCGGCCACGTGCGGGCGCAGCCGCGGGTCCAGCCAGGGCTCGCCGCGCCGCACGAACTCCGGGTAGACGCAGAGGCGTTCGCGCAGCTCGAAACCGGCCGCCCGGGACTTCTCGGCGAGCTGCTCGATCTGCGGCCAGGGGCGCTCGGGGTTGACGTGGTCGATGGTCAGCGGGGAGACACCGCCCCAGTCGTCGATACCGGCCCGGATCAGCCGCTCGTACTCGTCGTCGACGAGGTTGGGCGGGGCCTGGATGTTGCCGCTCGGGCCCATGAGGAGGCGGGCGACGGCCACCGTGGCGACCAGTTCGTCCAGTTCCGCGTCGGGCATGCCGCGCATCGCGGTGTCCGGCTTGGCGCGGAAGTTCTGGATGATCAGCTCCTGCACGCCGTGGTAGGCCCGTGCCACCTTCCGCAGCGCGAACAGGGACTCGGCGCGCTCCTCGTAGTTCTCCCCGATGCCTATGAGGACCCCGGAGGTGAAGGGGACGGAGGAGCGCCCGGCGTCCTCCAGGACGCGCAGGCGGACGGCGGGTTCCTTGTCAGGGGAGCCGTGGTGCGGGCCGCCCGGCTCGGACCAGAGGCGGGTCGCGGTCGTCTCCAGCATCATGCCCATCGACGGGGCGACGGGCTTCAGCCGCTGGAAGTCGGTCCAGCTCATGACGCCCGGGTTCAGGTGGGGCAGCAGGCCCGTCTCCTCCAGGATGCGGACGGAGATGGCGCGGACGTAGGCGAGGGTGTCGTCGTAGCCGTGCGCGTCGAGCCACTCGCGCGCTTCCGGCCAGCGGTCCTCCGGCTTGTCGCCGAGGGTGATGAGGGCTTCCTTGCAGCCGAGGGCGGCGCCCTTGCGGGCGATGTCCAGCACCTCGTCCGGGGACATGAACATCCCGTGGCCCTCCCGGCGCAGCTTGCCGGGGACGGTGACGAACGTGCAGTAGTGGCACTTGTCCCGGCACAGCCGCGTCAGGGGGATGAAGACGCTCTTCGAGTACGTGATGACGCCGGGCCGGCCCGCCGCCTCGAGCCCCGCGTCCCGCACCCGGGCGGCCGAGGCCGACAGGTCCTCCAGGTGCTCACCCCGGGCCTGGAGCAGGACCGCCGCCTCGGCGACGTCGAGCGAGACGCCGTCCCTGGCCCGTTTCAGGGCGCGACGCATGGAGTTCTCGGTGGGGCCGGTTCCGGGGTCGCGGAAGTCGTCATCCTTCGAGCATACGAGTGCGCTGATCAGCACGGCCGGGGCCGGTCAGTGGAAGGCCAGCCACCCTATGCCCAGGGCGCAGATGAGGCCGGAGACGGCTACCGCGGCCGGCCTGTTGCGGTGCAGCGCGAACCAGCCCAGCGCGGCGGTCACGAGCACCGCCAGCGTGCCGATCGAGGCGCGCAACAGCCCCTGGCTGTAGCCGTATTCGTCGAAGTGCCGGACGAGCCACGCTAACCAACCGATTCTCATGGCTCACTCTTACCAGGTGCCGGACACGTACTCCGAAAGGTGGTCCAGCGCCTTCAGCGCCTCCGTCTCCCCCGCCGGCGGCAGCTGCACCACGGCCTCCTCGATGCCGAGGTCGGCGTAGTGGGCGAGCTTGCCGGGGGTCGGGTGGACGGCGTACGGCACCACCTGGAGGGCCTTCGGGTCACGGCCCGCTTCCGCCCAGGCCGTCCGCAGCAGCGGCAGGGACTCCGAGAGGCCGCGTCCGCCGATGGGCAGCCAGCCGTCGGCGTACTCGCAGACGTGGGCGAACAGCTTGGGTCCGGCGCCCCCGCCGATCAGGGTGCGCGGGCCGACGACCGGGCCGCGCGGCTTCCGTACGGGCTTGGGATGCGCCTGACTGGCCCGCACGCTCCCGAACTCCCCCTCGTACGGGGTCGGTTCCTCCGACCACAGGGCCCGCATCAGCCCCATCCGGTCGTGGACCAGCTCGCGCCGGGTGCGCCACTCCACGCCGTGGTCGGCGGCCTCCTCGACGTTCCAGCCGAAGCCGAGCCCGAGCGTGAACCGGCCACCGGAGAGATGGTCCAGGGTCGCGATCTGCTTGGCCAGGTCGATCGGGTCGTGCTGGGCGACGAGCGTGATGCCCGTGCCGAGCCCGAGCCGTTCGGTGACGGCGGCGGCCTGGCCGAGCGCCACGAACGGGTCCAGGGTACGGCCGTACTCGCGCGGCAGCTCACCGCCCGCCGGGTACGGGGTGGTCCGCTCGACCGGGATGTGCGTGTGCTCGGGCAGGAACAGCCCGGCGAACCCGCGCTCCTCCAGCTCGCGTGCGAGCCGGGTCGGGGTGATCGTCTCGTCGGTGAGGAAGATCGTCACGGCGATGCGCATGAACCATCTCTACCCAAGGCGGATCCCACCGTCCATACCGATCGGTCGGGACAGTCAGAGGAGCCCCTGAACGGAGGTGCCCGCCGCATAGCCGCCCCGGCCTCGGCGGTCCCACAGCGCCGCGGCGACGGTGCTGCAGGGCGCGATGCGGCGGTAGGGCAGCCTGGTGGCGCCCGCCAGGTGCGGGGTGAGCGTGCGGGCCACCGGGACGAAACGGGAGACGTCCTGCGCGCCGTCCACCTGGTCGCCGCCGGCTCGGCGATGCTCCACCCCAGCGGGGCCCGCCGCCTCATCGACCGCTACCACCGGTCGGGCGGGCCCGGGTGACCGCCGCCCGCGCCCGGCTCGAGCGGCTCACGCCCCGCGAACGCGACGTACTGACCCTGCTCGCCGAGGGCGGGACCAACGCCGACATCGCCACCCGCCTCGGCATGCGGGAGAGCACCGTCAAGGCTCACGTCAGCCGCGTCCTCACGGCGCTGGAGGTCACCAACCGGGTGCAGGCGGCCCGGCTGGCCCGCGACACCGGCCTCACCGCCTGAAAGTCACGGGCCCGCGCGATCTGTTCGGCAGATCCCCACCGGCCAATTCCCCTCCCTTGCACACCGGTTCACGGATGACTACAAGAGTTCCCACGCACCACCCTGCACCACCCGTGCCACGTCACCGACGACACTTGGGAGCGGCTGCATGTGCGAGGACAACCATGGCGGGCTCGGCCGGCGCGCGCTGTTCGTGACGGGAGCGGCCGCCGCGCTTACCTTGGGAAGCGTGAGCTTCGCTTCAGCGGCCGACGGAGGCCGGCACGACGCGGGCCGGGAGAGCAGAACGGTACGCGGCACCCTGCCGCCCGGCTCCCCAGACTTCGTGTACGTGCCCGTCGAGGTCCCGGCCGGTGTCCGGGAGCTCAAGGTCGCCTACACCTACGACCGCCCGTCCGTCCCGGCCGGCACGACCGGCAACGCCCTCGACATCGGCGTCTTCGACGACCGCGGCACCGAGCTCGGCGGGCGCGGCTTCCGCGGCTGGTCGGGCGGGGCGCGCACCGAGTTCTTCATCCGCGCGGACGACGCGACACCCGGCTACCTCCCCGGTCCGGTGGGTGAGGGCACCTGGCACATCGCGCTCGGCCCGTACACGGTCGCCCCGCAGGGGATGGCGTACGAGATCACGATCACGCTGACGTACGGGGAGCCGGGCGAGACCGCCGAGCCGGTGTACCCGCCGGACCGCGCCAAGGGCCGGGGGCGCGCCTGGTACCGGGGCGACTGCCACCTCCACTCCTGGTACTCCGACGGCCGTCGCACCCCCGCCGAGATCGGGGCCCTGGCGCGGGCGGCGGGCCTGGACTTCATCAACTCCTCCGAGCACAACACGCACGCGGCCCACGCCCACTGGGCGGACGTGGCCGGGGACGACCTGCTGGTCATGCTGGGCGAGGAGGTCACCACCCGGAACGGACACGTCGTCGCGCTGGGCACCGACCCGGGCACCTTCGTCGACTGGCGCTACCGGGCCCGCGACAACCGCTTCGGCCGGTTCGCCCGCCAGATCCGCCGCGCCGGCGGCCTGGTCGTCCCGGCCCATCCGCACGCCACCTGCGTCGGCTGCAACTGGAAGTTCGGCTTCGGCGAGGCGGACGCCGTCGAGGTGTGGAACGGCCCCTACACGCCCGACGACGAGGTCGCCCTCGCCGACTGGGACAGCATGCTCGTGGCGTCCGTGCGGGACGGGCGCGACTGGATCCCGGCGATGGGCAGCAGCGACGCCCACCGCGACCCGGACCCCGTCGGCAGCCCCCAGACGGTCGTCCTGGCCGACGACCTCACCCGCGAGGCCATCCAGGAGGGCATCCGGGCGGGGCGGTCCTACGTCGCCGAGTCCGCCAGGGTCGGGCTGTCGTTCCGGGCGTCCGGCGGGCGCGGCGAACACGCGGGGATCGGCGGGCGGCTGAGGGTGGACCACGACACCCCGGTCACCGTCCGCCTGGAGGTCACCGGCGCCCCACGCTGCACGGTCCGCTTCGTCACCGACCAGGGCGTGCTCCACACCAGCGCCCCGCTGCCGGTGTCGGGCTCGGGCGTCGTCGAGTGGCGGACGACACCGTCGTACGCGGCATACGTACGGGCCGAGTTGCGGCACGAGGCGGCGGCGGGGCCGCTGCCGGGGCCGCTCGCCGCCTTTACCAACCCGGTATTCCTGGGGCGCGCATAGAGAAGGGTCAGTCCACCACTTGCGGATCACGGAAGTAGTACACGACCGTGACCCCCATGCCCGCAGTGTGCGTGTACACGACCGTGATGGCTTCGGCCGAGTCACGGGCGAGTGGTGTCGTGTACGTGTATTCCACGGACGGAGGCCGCCAGCCGGGGATCTCACGGCCCACCGCTGGGTCGCGGGCGATGGAGGCGAGCGCCTCCCGGACAACATCCCGCTCCCCCTCCGTCAGGTCACCGAACACCTTCCTGGCGGGCTCGGCCTCCTCCAACGGGACCTCGTTCACGCGCCGCCGCTCCCAGGTCGTGCCTCTTCCACAGCCGTCATGATCTCGGGCGAGTTCCTGATCAGCACCCGGTGACGGTAGGCCCGGACCACCGCTGCGGCGCCCGTGAAGTCGTTGGTCGTGGAGGCCCCTATGGCGGCCGCCAGCTCCTCCTCGAACCGCTCCCGGTCGCCGGGGAAGCCGTAGCGGCTGAGCGCACTGCGCAGGTCGTCCACGGTCCGGATCTCCGGCAGCGGCATCGCTTCCCAGCCGTGCTCAGGCTGTGCGGTCATGATCTGCTCCTGATGAAAGGGCATCGCTCCATGTCCCAGTATGGCGCCGCGCGCCCCGAGGGAAGGGCCTCGTGCTCCTGCATCCAGAGCCCGCACAGCACCCCTCACCATGCCGCCGCCCCGCCTCCGCACTCGGCCCACAACAGCTTGCCGCCATTCGACGCGCCCCCGCCCAGCTCACGGAGCACCGACGCGCCCCACGCGTCCGCGCAGGCCCGCACCAAGGGCAGTCCGCGGCCGTGCTCCGCGTCCGGCGGGGGTGCCGCGGGCCCGGCGCTGGAGAATCCGGACGGCACGCGGGGGTCCGTGTCCCACACGGCCACACGAAGCCGTCCGGGTTCCGCCGAGCGGACGCGCAGGGCATACGGTCCCTTGGTGTGGCAGTGCGAGTTGGCCAGCAGCTCCGCCGCGAACAGTTCCGCCGTCGGGACGAGGTCGGGAATCTCGTGAGCGGCCAGGATCAGTCTGAGGGTGCCCCGCGCGATACCCGGTGCGCGTGGATCGTGCGGAAGGTGCAGGGTGTAGTGCCAGGACGGGGATACGGTGGCCATCGGAAGTCTCCGGTCACTGTGAGGAGTTGGGATCTTGCCTACGGTGCCCGGTGTCTGTGCCGTGGCGTCCCACGGTGCGCTTCCGGGAAAGGGCCCGAGAACGAAGATAGAGGTTCCGCAAAGCAACTTTGCGAGCTTCCGAAGAATCTCGGCGTCATCTCCCTCGTGTGAGTGACAAGCTCGCTGAACACGCCCGGTAGGAGGAGGTCTCATGACGCCAAGGCCCCCGGCAACGGCCAGACGCGTCCGGCTCGCGGCCGAACTGCGCAAACTCCGCGAGCGGGCCGGCCTGACCTCGACCGAGGCAGCACAGATGCTCGGCACCAGCTCGGGTCAACTCAGCAACGTCGAGTCAGCCCGGTTCGGAGTGAGTCCGGACCGTGTACGGGCGATGGCCAACCTCTACTCATGTTCGAACCGGGCCTACATCAGCGCCCTGGCGGACATGGCCGCGGAGAAGACGCGCGGTTGGTGGTGGGACGCGTACCGCGAGGT
This sequence comes from Streptomyces tuirus, assembly GCA_018195615.1. Taxonomy (GTDB): domain Bacteria; phylum Actinomycetota; class Actinomycetes; order Streptomycetales; family Streptomycetaceae; genus Streptomyces; species Streptomyces tuirus_A. The sequence goes on from JAGTPG010000002.1 coordinate 4,218,860, forward strand.
GCTTCCGTCGGGACTGCTCACGCTGGCCGAGTTGGAGCACCACGCAACGGCCATCCGTACCGCCTTCACCTCGCACATCCCGGGCATGTTCCAGACCACCGAGCACGCCCGGGAGATTTTCAGTCAGGCAATCCCGCCTTCCACCCCGCCGGAGGTGGAGCACCGCGTCTCGCACCGCATCAAACGGCAGGACGTCGTGTTCCGTCAGAACCCGAACCCGTACAGCACCGTCATTCATGAGGCTGCCCTGCACATGCGGGTCGGCGGCCCGCGGGTGGCCCGGGAGCAGCTCAAGCATCTGATCGACATGAGCGAACGGGACCACATCACTCTTCGGGTACTGCCCTTCGACGTCGGAGCGTTCCCAGGGTCAGGCCAGTCCATCAACTACCTCTGCGGGCCCGTACCGGAGCTGGACACCGTACAACTGGACCAGTTCCACGGCCCCGTGCTGCTTGATGCCGAGGCCCACTTGGAGAAGTACCGACGCCTTCTGGACGTCGTCGAAGCCATCGCCCTCAGCCCTGAGAAGTCCCGGAACCTGATCCACGCCATCGCCCAGAGCCTCTGAAGGAGCGAGTATGTCCACACACCGTTGGCGGAAGTCGTCGTACTGCCAGGAAGGGGAGGCATGCGTCCACATATCCATAACCCCCCGCTCCATCCACCTCACCGACCGAGCTGACCCGCCCCGCCCCGTCCTCACCACCAGCCCGGCCGCCTTCGGCGCCCTGCTCGACGCGTTGAAGGCACACGGTCCCCTGGTCACGCTCAGCGGGTGGTGACTGCGGCCTCCGCCGCCAGGTCAGCCACCACCGCCGCGTGGTCGGACGGCCACACCCCGTCCACCGGGCCGTCGGCCGCGCGGTGGACCCGGCGTACGTGGCCGAGGCCGCCGGGGCCGGGCGGGCCCACGTGGATGTAGTCGATGCGCACGCTGGGCTCGTAGGTCGCCGCCACGTACGGGTTCGCCGTGTCCCAGGTGGCGGAGGGGGCGGCGGGGTCGGCGTACTCCCAGGCGTCGAGCAGGACTTGGCGGGGCACGGCCGGGGCGGTCTTGTAGCCGCCGAGGAGGCGTACCTCGTCGGAGTCGGGCCAGGCGTTGAGGTCACCGGTGACGACGGGCGGGAAGGGGGTGTCACCGCGGTGCCGGGCGACGAACTCGACGAGCGCGGCGACCTGGCGGCAGCGGACCGCCGAGGCGTGCTCGGCGGAGGTGAAGTGGGTGGTGAAGAAGGGGACTTCGTGGCCGGGGGCGGCTATGCGGGCGTAGAGCGCCAGCCGGCCGTCGTCCGACTCCGCCGGGGCGGGCAGCGGCAGCACGTCCCGGTCCACCACCGGCCATCTGCTGAGCACGGCGTTGCCTATGTCGACCGTGGGGTCCCCGATCCGCCGCCGCCAGCGCTCCGGTGCGGGCGAGGGGGCCCAGGCGCAGTGCAGTCCCAGCTCACCGGCCAGCCACTCGGCGAGGTTCTCCCCGTCGGCGGCCCACACCTCCTGCAGACCGACGACATCGGGCCGCAGCTCCCGCAGGGCCGTGAGTATCGCCTTCTGCCGCGCCTGCCACGGCCCGAAGCGCCACCACAGGTTCCAGGTCACGATCCGCATCCGCAGCCACCTGCTCTCGTCCCGCCGCGTCAGGGATCATTATTGAAGCAGGAGCCGTTGCAGAAACCGTGAGAGCTTCGTGCCGAAGGAGACCCCGACCATGTCCCGTCTCACCGATCTGAGGTTCCGCGCCGCCACGTCCTTCCAGCGCCGCATCAACCCGCTCCTGCGCCGCCTCCCGCTCCAGACGGTCCTGGAGACCAGGGGCCGCGTCTCCGGCCTGCCCCGTCACACGCCGGTGGGCGGCCGCCGCGTCGGCGACTCCTTCTGGCTGGTGTCGGAGTTCGGCGAACGGTCACAGTACGTGCGCAACATCAAGGCCGATCCGCGCGTGCGGGTGCGGGTGCGAGGGCGGTGGCACACGGGGACGGCACATTTGGTGCCGGATGACGATCCCGTGGCCCGGCTGCGGCAGCTGCCGACGTTCAACGGCCTGGGGGTGCGGGCGTTCGGGACGAATCTGCTGACGGTGCGGGTGGACCTGGCGGACTGAGGTCACCCCGGCCAGACGATGGCCTGCACCTCGCTGTAGGCGTGCAGCGCGTACGAGCCGACGTCCCTGCCGACGCCGCTCTTCTTGAAGCCGCCGAAGGGGGCCTCCATGTTGCGCCCCACCGTGTTGACCCCGACACCGCCGGCGCGCAGCCGTCGCGCCACCCGGAAGGCCCTCGCCACGTCCGCCGACCAAACGTAGTCGATGAGGCCGTAGTCGGTGTCGTTGGCGAGGGCGATGCCCTGCTCCTCGTCGCCGAAGGGGATGACCACCACCACCGGCCCGAAGATCTCCTCTCGGGCCACGCGCATGTCGTTGGTGCAGTCGGCGAGGAGGGTCGGGGCGGTGTAGAAGCCGGTCGGCAGGTCCGGGCGTTCCCCGCCCGTCACCACCACCGCGCCTCCCTTCCGGCCCAGTTCGACGTAGGACTCCACCCGGTCCCGGTGCGCCGCCGAGATCACCGGCCCGACGACCGTGTCCGGTTCGCGAGGGTCGCCCGTCTTCAACCGGCCCGCGTGCTGTGCCAGTTGCTCCACCAGCCGGTCGTAGATCCCTCGTTGCGCCAGCACCCGCGTCGGTGCCGTGCAGATCTGCCCGCTGTAGAAGGAGAAGGTGGTGCCGATCCCGGCCACGGCCGAGCGGAGGTCGGCGTCGTCGAAGACGAGCGCGGCCCCCTTCCCGCCCAGCTCCATCAGCTGCCGCTTCATCCCGCGCCCGCACACCTCGGCGATCCGCTGCCCGACCGCCGTGGAGCCGGTGAAGCTGACCATGTCGACGTCGGGCGAGTCCACGGCCGCCTCGCCGACCCCTTGCGACCGGCCGGACACCACGTTCACCACACCCCGCGGCACACCCGCCGCCTCCAGGGCCTCCGCCATCCGGTAGACCGACAGCGGATCCTGCGGAGCCGGCTTCACCACGACCGTGTTGCCCATGGCCAGGGCGGGCGCGATCTTGCCGGCCGGGTTGGCCCAGGGGTTGTTGTACGAGGTGACGCAGGTGACGACGCCGACGGGCTGCCGGACGGCCAGCGCACCCATCACGCCCGCCTTCCCCATGGGCCCGGCCTCGTTGATCTGCGGCGGGACCGCCCACTCGGCGGGCTCCACGCGCGCGTAGCGCCGGAAGCGGGCGACGGCGACCCCGACCTGCATCCCCCGTGCGGTGCCCGTGGTGGCGCCGGTCTCCGCCCGGGCCAGCTCGGCGTACTCGTCGAGACGGCTGCCGATGATCCGCGCTGCCCGTCCGAGAACCGCGGCCCGCTCCTCCGGGGACGTACGCGACCACGGCCCGAAGGCCTCGCGGGCCGCGGCGCAGGCCGCGAGCACCTGATCCCGCGAGGCCTCCGGCGCCCACCCGACGGCCCGCTCGGTCGCCGGGTCGATCACCTCGTAGTGCCCGCCGTCCGGCTCCACCCAGGAGCCGCCGACGAACAGCGACTGCCTTGTGGTCACCTGGTACTCACCGTCTCCGTGTCCCGGCCGGACCGCAGCACCCGGCCCGGCACCGCACCCGTCACCACGTCGTCCCGGATCGCCTCGACCCCGTTGACCCACACGGCCCGCACGCCGAGCGCCCGGGAGTCCAGCCGAGGGCTGTCACCCGGCAGGTCGTGCACCAGGGTGGCCGGGCCCGCGTCGATCCGCTCCGGGTCGAACAGGACGAGATCCGCGTGCCAGCCCTCCCGCACCCGCCCCCGCTCCCGCAGGCCGAAGAGCCGGGCCGGGTCATCGGTCAGCATCTTCACGGCCCTCTCCAGACCGAGCAGCTTCCGGCCCCGCAGACAGTCCCCGAGGAACCGGGTCGTGTACGGCGCCCCGCACATCCGGTCCAGGTGGGCGCCCGCGTCGGACCCGCCGAGCAGCACGTCCTCGTGCTGCCAGGTCTCCGCCCGCAGCGCCCAGGACGCCGGGTCGTTGTCGGAGGGCATCGGCCACAGCACCGTACGCAGCTCGTCGTTGGCGCAGATCTCCACCAGGCACTCGAAGGGTTCCTGGCCGCGCTCCTCGGCGATGTCCCTCACGACCCGGCCGGTCAGCCCGGTGTTCGCCTCGCTGTAGGTGTCGCCGATGACGTACCGCCCGAAGTTGGCCAGCCGCCGGAAGACGCCCGCCTCCTTGGAGTTCGCGCGTTGCAGCAGCTCGGCCCGCACGTCCGGATCACGCAGTTTCCCGATCCGCTCGGGCACGGGCAGCCCGAGGACGGGCCCCCAGCCGGGGATGAGGTTCAGCGCGCAGAAGGTCCCCAGCGACATGTTCATCGGCGTGAGGATCGGCATGGTGAGGGCCACGACCCTGCCGCCCGCCTTCCGCGCCTGCTCGCTCGCGAGGAGCTGCCTGGGCACGCGCTCGGGCACCGCCGCGTCGATCGTCAGCACGTTCCAGTTGAGCGGCCGCCCCGCCGCCGCGCTCATCTCCACGAACAGGTCGATCTCGGCGTCGCTGAACTGATCGAGACAGCCCGCGACGATCGCCTCGATCTGCGTGCCCTCGTGCTCACCGACGGCACGGGAGAGCGCCAGGAGTTCGGCCGGCCCGGCGTGCCGGGAGGCGACCGGCTTCCCGTCGCCGTCGGAGTGGCTCGTCGACTGGGTCGTGGACAGCCCCCACGCCCCGGCGTCCATGGCCTGGCGCAGCAACCGCACCATCGCCGCCAGTTGCTCCGGGCTCGGCTGCCCGCCCACCGCCTCCGGCCCCATCACGTACCGCCGCAGCGCACAGTGCCCCACCATGAAGCCGGCGTTCACGGCGATCCGCCCCTCCAGGGCATCCAAGTAGTCCCCGAAGGAATGCCAGTTCCAGGGCGCCCCCTCCTCCAACGCCACCAGCGACATGCCCTCGACCTTGGACATCATCCGCCGTGTGTAGTCGGCGTCCTCGGGCCGGTCCGGGTTCAGCGGCGCGAGCGTGAACCCGCAGTTGCCGCCGGCGACGGTGGTGACCCCGTGGTTGAGGGACGGAGTGGCGTACGGATCCAGAAGAGCTGCGCGTCGTAGTGGGTGTGGGGGTCGACGAAGCCCGGGGTGAGGACGAGGCCGGTGGCGTCCTCGGTGGTGCGGGCTTCCTGGGTGACCTCACCGATGACGGCGATCCGCTCGTCTCGTATGCCGACGTCGGCGACAAAGGCCGGCGCACCGGTCCCGTCCACGACGGTCACACCCTTGATGACGTGATCAAGCATGAGCACTCAACTCCCTCGACACCGTTGCCCTATTGAGGGGCGCGGGGAACTGCGCGACCAGCCACACACCACCCGCACTCGCCACACGGCCCGCAGCCCTCCGGCGATTACGCGCTCTGCCGGAAACGGGACGTCCGATGCACAGGATCCGTATCGATCTTCGGAATCACGTACTCCCCGACCAGCCGGATCGTCTGCAACGTCTCCTCCTTCGGCACCCCACCGGCAACCCGAAGCTCAACTGGTCCGCCCCGGCCCGCTCCCACCGCTCGCACTGCCGCAGCACCTCGTCCGGATCCCCGCAGATCAGCAGCTCCTCCTCGATGAGCACCTCGATGAACTCCTCGGTGTACTCGGCAGCGTCTCGGGCCAGACGGGAAAGCCCTCGGGCCGCGGGAACGTGTCGTGGTACCGGAACACCAGCGAGGGCAGGTAGTGCAGCCCCCCACTCGCCGCGATCCGCACGGCTTCCGCGTGGGTCGGCGCACAGATCGCCGTCGTCGTCACCATCACGTTGTCGTTGACGAAGTCCCCGACCGGCTCGGCGTCCACGATCGCCGTCTTGTACTGCTCCAGCACCCACTCCATGTCGGAGACCTTCTGCACGCTGAACCCGAGCACGCCGAGTCCCTTCTTCGCGGCCATGGCGTACGACGGCGGCGACCCGGCCGCGTACCACATCGCCGGGTGAGACCTGCCGTACGGCTTGGGCAGGACCTTCCTCGGCGGCAGCGACCAGTGCTTGCCCTGGAAGCCGACGTACTCGTCCTGGAGCCACATCTTGGGGAACTCGGCGATGGTCTCTTCCCAGAGCTCCTTGGTGTGGTTCATGTCGGTGATCCCCGGCAGGAACCCGAGGATCTCGTGCGACCCCGCCCCCCTCCGCTGCCGAACTCGAACCGGCCCTCGCTGAGGTGGTCGAGCATGGCGACCTTCTCGGCGACCTTCACGGGGTGGTTGACCGGCGCGAGCGGGTTGAAGATCCCCGAGCCCAGGTGGATCCGCTCCGTCGCGTGCGCCAGATAGCCGAGGAAGACGTCGTTGGCGGAGAGGTGCGAGTACTCCTCCAGGAAGTGGTGCTCGGAGGCCCAGGCGTACTTGAAGCCCGACTTGTCGGCCTGGATGACGTACTCGGTCTCCTCCATCAGCGCCTTGTGCTCGGCGAGCGGGTCGGTCTCGGCCCGTTTGCCCACGTATCCCTGTACGAAGAGCCCGAATTCCAAGGAGATTCACCGCCCCACGATTCGTATCTGACGAAGCGTCAGATCTATGTCTCCGACTGTTTCACCGGCCCCCATGAGCGTCAATACCTGATGGATCGTCAGATGATGCTGACGCCCGCCAGCCACCCTCCGTCGATCACGAACGGCTGCCCGGTGATGTACGACGAGTCCTGCGAGGTGAGGAACAGCGCGAGCCGCGCCACCTCCTCCGGCTGCCCGACCCGCCCCAGCGGCACGAGCTTGCGGTACAGCCGGTCGAGCCCCTGCGTCGTCGCGTCCAGGTCGGCCTCCGGGTCGAGGCGGGCCGGGTTGGACATCGCGGTGTCGATGGCGCCGGGGCAGACGGCGTTGACGCGTATCCCCGGCCGGCCAGCTCCAGGGCGGCGACCCGGGTGAGGCCGACCACGGCGTGCTTGCTCGCCGCGTACGCACCCACCGCCGCCATCCCGGTCAGGCCCGTGTACGAGGCCGTGTTGACGATCGTGCCGCCGTCGGACATCTCCGGGGCGACGCTCTTGACGCCGAGGAAGCACCCCACCTGATTGACCCGCACGACCTGCATGAACTCGTCGAGGGGCGTGTCGAGGAGCGTGTTGAAGCGCAGGATGCCGGCGTTGTTGACGAGCCCGTCGACATGCCCGTACGCGTCCTTGGCCGCGGCGACGGCAGCCTGCCAGTCGTCCTCCCGGCCGACGTCGAGGTGGACGTACTTCGCGCCGATCTCCTTCGCGAGGGCCTCGCCCCGGTCGTCGAGGACATCGGCCACGACCACCCGGGCGCCCTCGGCTGTGAACAGCCGGGCCTCCTGCTCGCCCTGGCCGCGTGCGGCGCCGGTGACGATGACGACCCGTCCGTCGAGCTTGCCCATTACGGCCCCCTTCACGGGTGGACACGGTGGACTCCGCATCGTAGCGACATACCTGACGAAGCGTCAGATACAAGAGCCGGGCGTTGCTGAGGCGAATCTCACGTGACTGACAAGTAGGGATGTTTGACCCTGTCGGGTCGGTCAGGACCTTCCAGGATCTGGCTCATGGCAAGGAGAAGACTGAAGAACAGGAAGATCAGGATCGTTACGATCGGATCGGCTCTCGTGACCGGCGGAGCCGTGGCCGCGGTACTGCTGCCCTCGGCGAACGCCGCCGACGAGAAGACGCCCGAGCAGATCATGACGATGTGCCAGCGGGCGAAGGTGCTCAACGGCAAGCAGCAGTCCATCTCCGATTTCGGCGGCCACCCGATCGCCGGACCGAGTTTCGCGTCGGACAACTGCGATTTCGTCGAGACGGACTTCGAGACCTTCGACGGGCCGGCCGAAAAGGCCTCCATCGACTTCCCGAACTGCGAACCGAACGCCACCGAACCGGCGAAGGTGTCGGTCACCTGGTCGGCGACGACGGCCCAGGGCCAGGGCAAGTACACCGTCACCCAGCAGGGCGGCGGCGGAGGGCTCTTCGGGGCCCTGAGCGGCTCCTGGCTCAAGCACAAGGGCACCCTCGACCTCACCCTCGAGTCGGCGACCGCCGGTGACACGGAGCAGCGGGACGTGCCGGTCGGCAAGGTGCTCCACATCGAGTTCACGCCGAAGATGCAGCGCATGACGGGCGAATGGCGGGTGCGGATCGACGCCCGCGAGGCGACGACCGTCACCAACGCCACACCGGAGCAGAACTTCGTGGCACCGGAGGTCGTCGAGGGACCGGTCGTGCTACCCGGCGCGGCAGGTGCTCCGGGTGTCGTGGACGGCACCTCCAAGGCCGTGCTGACCGATTGCTGACACCCCACGCGCCCACTTTTCCCACCCCTTCCCCACAGGAGAACCCCATGACACGCGCCGGCCGCAAGAGAAGCCACCGGAGCAGGAAGAAGCGCATCACCCTCGCCCTGGCCCCGGTGGCGGCCGTCGCGGTGGCCGTACCGCTGATGAACCCGGCGGGCGCCGCCACCCCCTCCGAAGTGAGCGCCGACTGTTCCGCGGACTCCGACAAGCTGGAGAACTGCCAGTTCGTCGACGTCCAGTTCAAACGGGACAGCCTCGGGCCGAACCAGCGGGTCTCCGCGGTGTCCGACAACTGCGGATCCACGAGCACCGCGTCGAAGACCTTCAACGTGAGCACGTCCGTCACCAGGACCATCCAGCTCGAGACGGATTCACCGCCGGCGCCGACACGAAACTCGGAAATTCCTTCTTCGAGATCGGCCTGAAGTTCAACACCACAGAAATCAACATCACGCGTGACGACAAGACGACCAGCCTCGCCTTCAGCAGGACGGACACCGTGCAGGCGGACAGCATCGGCTTCTTCATGTGGTCCGCGAAACGCACGGACGTGAGCGGATTCCTGCGGGCCACGTACAAGGAGCCGCAGAACGGCCAGAAGGTGTTCTTCTCGCCGAGTGAGGGCGGCACGAGCGTGCACGTCTTCTACCCGCAGATCCTGAAGAACGGCACCCCCGACGGGCGCCTGTGGCTGCGCAACGTGAAGTGCGGAACGCCGGAGGCCACAGGGTTGCAGAACTCCACGCGCGCCCTGAGGTCCGAGCCGGGATTCGGTGCGGGCGGCGAGAACGTCACCGACATCGACATCCCGCTCTCCGAGGTACCGGCGCCGTAGCCGGTCACCCCGCAGGTTCTCAGATGCGAAGCACGGGCGCGGCTCCCAGCCACCTCAGCACCGCGTCCGTGCTGCCGCGTGCGTCCAGCTTGGCGTAGATGTTGCTGAGGTTGTTGCGGACGGTCTTCTCGCTCAGCCGTAACCGCAGCCCGATCTCCTGCGCGCCGAGCCCGGACGACAGCAGTTCCATGATCTGCCGCTCACGTGGCGAGAGCAGGCCCCGCAGCCGTTCCGTCGCCGCGTCCGGAGCGCATGCCTGGCGGGCTCCCTCGCGCAGGGCCGCGCACGCCGCCGGGGAGAGGTAGGTGTGCCGATGGTGGACCCGACGACGGCCGAGGAGAGCATGCAGGTGCAGTAGTCGCCCTCGACCAGATACCCGGCGCCCCGCGGAGCACCTCCACGATCGTCTCGGCGTCCCGGTACGGGGCGACCACGATCACCGGGACACCGCCCGACCTCAACTCCCGTAGCCCCTCCACCGGTTCGGTGCAGTGCAGGACCACGACGTCCACACCGTCCGGGACGCGGAAGGGCGGTGGCGGGCGCAGGCTCACCGCCCGCTCGACGTACGGGTCGTCCGGTGCCGGCCAGTCGGGATGCGGCCAGCGGCCCTCCGGGCAGGCGAGGGCGACGGAGAGTTTCCGGGAAGTGCGCACGTCATTGTGTCCTTCCGCCGAAGCCGTACGTGTCCGTACGTCCGTACATACGCGGCCCGGCGCGGACTTGTTCAAGCTTTCAAGTTTTCAGGGAACGCGCTTACGACAGCAGCGGCGCGACCTCCTCCCCGAACTCCTCCATCTGCTCCACGAGTTCGTCTCGACCACGGCTGCGGAACCGCACCTGCACCTGGTCCACCCCCATCGCCCGGTACGCCCGCAGCGACTCGGCGATCGCCTCGGGCGGCCCGCTGACCGTCCGCCGCCCCACGTCCCAGCGCGGCGCCCCGACGTACAGGGGCTCGGCGATGGCACCGAGGACGAACGGCCCTCGATCCCGCCTCTTCCCGCACCCTCCGTATCCGCTCGATCTGCCCCGGCAGCCGGTCCCTCGGATCCCCCTGCGGCAGCCACCCGTCGCCCTTGAGCGCGGCCCGGCGAACCGCGGCGGGCGAGGACCCGCCGACCCAGACGGGGACGCGGTCCTGCGCTGGGCGGGGCCGCTGCCCGAGCCCCTCGAAGGCGTACAGCTTGCCGTGGTGCTCGGGGAACTCGTCGGGGCCGAGGGCGGTGCGCAGGGCGTCGACCGACTCGTCCAGCACGGCCCGCGCCGCTCGAAGTCCACCCCAGCACCTCGAACTCCTCCTGGACGTGCCCGGCGCCGACGCCGAGGATCAGGCGGCCGCCGCTGAGGTGGTCGAGGGTGGCGTACTGCTTGGCGGTGAGCAGCGGGTGCCGCAGACCGACCACGGCGACGTGACTGAGCAGCCGGACGCGCTCGGTGGCCGCCGCGAGGAAGGCGAGCGTGGCGACCGGGTCGTACCAGACCGTGCTCATCGCGGCGGCGAGCCGGCGCGGGATGCCCACGTGGTCGCAGCACGCGAGGTAGGCGAAGCCGGAGCGGTCGGCGGCGCGGGCGATCTCCAGGAGGTCGTCCGGCCCCCCGCCCGCCTCCCACGGCTCGGCGTAGAGGGTGCTCTGGGACTGCACGGGAAGCTGCATCCCGTACCGCAAACTCACCGGGCACCGCCCGGCCACAGCCCCTCGTCGGTGAGCCCGAGCAGTTCGATGGCGTTCCGTCGCACGATCCGTTCCACGACCTCCGCCTCCAGGTGCCCCATCTGCGCCTCGCCGACCTCGCGGACTTGGGCCAGGTGGAGTCGGAGTGGGGGTAGTCGGTCTCGTAGAGGACGTTGTTCAGGCCGATCGCGTCCAGGTTGCGCAGCCCGAAGGCGTCGTCGAAGAAGCAGCCGTAGACGTGCTCGGCGAAGAGCTCGGACGGCGGCCGGTGCACCTTGTCGGCGACGCCGCCCCAGGCCCGGTTCTCCTCCCACACCACGTCCGCGCGCTCCAGGATGTAGGGGATCCAGCCGATCTGCCCCTCGGCGTACATCACCTTGAGGTTCGGGAACTGCTCGAACTTGCCGCTCATCAGCCAGTCGACCATCGAGAAGCAGCAGTTGGCGAAGGTGATGGTGGAGCCGACGGCGGGCGGGGCGTCGGCGGAGGTGGAGGGCATGCGGCTGCTGCTGCCGATGTGCATGGCGATGACGGTCCCCGTCTCGTCGCACGCCTGGAGGAACGGATCCCAGCCGTCGCCGTGGATGGAGGGCAGCCCGAGGTACGGCGGTATCTCGGAGAAGGCGACGGCCCGGACCCCGCGCGCCGCGTTCCGCCGGACCTCCTCGGCGGCCAGCTCGGCGTCCCACAGGGGGATGAGGGTGAGGGGTATGAGCCGCCCCCGCGCGTCGGGGCCGCACCACTCCTCCACCATCCAGTCGTTGTAGGCACGGACGCACAGCAGGCCCAGTTCGTGGTCCTTGGCCTCGGTGAACGTCTGGCCGCAGAAACGCGGGAAGGTCGGGAAGCAGACGGCCGACTGGACGTGGTTGACGTCCATGTCGGCGAGCCGGGCCGGGACGTCGTACGACCCCGGCCGCATCTGCTCGTAGGTGATCACCTCGAGCTTGATCTCGTCCCTGCTGTACCCCACGGCGGTGTCGAGGCGGGTCAGGGGTCGCCGCAGTTCCTCGTAGACCCACCAGTCGCCGACGGGGCCGTCGTCACCGGGCTCGCCCATGACGGGCCGGAAGCGCCCGCCGAGGAACGTCATTTCCTTCACGGGCGCCCGGACGATCCGGGGGCCGACTTCCCGGTACTTCCCCGGAAGCCGGTCCCGCCAGACGTTCGCGGGCTCCACGGTGTGGTCGTCCACGGAGATGATCAGCGGAAAGGTGCTGTCGTGGCTGTCCATGACGCTCACGTTAGCGCCGATCTGACGCTCCGTCAGCTAGCGGAGCGAGCGTTTGGGCGCCGCCCGTCACCGCGATCAGAGCCGCCCTGATCTCCGTGATCATTCGGTCCGGGTCGCGGAAGACGTCCTGGGCGGTGAGTGTGCAAGGGGCCGGGATCCGGACACACATCGGCCGCGACGGCTCCCCCTCCGCGCCGCCGCGGCCGAACCCCGTGTGGAGATGGCTTACTTCACCGGGCTTGCTTCACCGGACTCACTTCGTCGGCTTGAACGGCTCCGACGTGGCGTGCAGGTCCTTGGTCTCGATCGGCTCGTCCGTGGCGTGCAGGTCCTGCGTCGTCACGGCCGGCTCGCCCGTGGCGTGCAGGTCCTCGGTCTTGAGCGGCTCGTCGGTCGCGTGCAGGTCCTGCGGCTTGAGCTCGTCGCCCATGATCGTCAACTCCCCTTGGCATGGATCAAGCAATGAGGTCGGCGGGGCCCGTCCGGTCGCTCCCCGAGTCCGGCCGGACGGGCCCACCTGGGCCGCTCACCCTATGTCGTCAGTGCGGGGCCCTTGCAGTGACCCGTCTGCCCCCCGACGCGACGGATCGACTACGTAAAGAATGGCGTGGGGCGATAAACGAATGATGAACGCGTGTCGCGCCGGCTCAGGCCGCCCGCACCGGGGCGAGCAGCGCGCGCACCTCGGCGGCCTCGGGCGAGCCCAGATCCTCGTAGATGCCCGCCGCCTCCTGCCAGCAGACCTGGGCCCGGCCGGTCTGGCCTATCCCGCTGAGCGCCCGGCCGAGGACGGTGAGGACGTTGCCCCGCCGCCACTCCCCGCCGATGCCGCGCAGCACGGTCAGCGCCATCTCGGCGTTGGCGGCGGCCTGGGCGGGGCGCCGGGCGGCGAGGTCCACCTCGGCCAGCCGGAACAGGCTCATGCCCTCCCAGAGGCGTTGCCTGCTGTCCCGGAACACCTCCAGCGCCTCCTGGAGCCGGTCGGCCGCGTCGCCCAGCTCGCCGCTCTGGGTGAGGGCGAGCCCCAGGGCGTAACGGGCGTTCGCCCCGCGCATGGTGTTGCCCATGGCGTCGTAGATGTCGATGCCCTCCTGGGCCAGCGCGACCGCGCTCTGGGTGCGGCCGGTCGCCAGGTGGATCCGGGACAGGTTGCACAGCGCGGCGGCCTCGCCCGGGTGGTTGCCCAGGGCCCGGAAGTGCTCGATGGCCCGGGAGAGGTGCTCCTCGCCGTCCGCGTGCCGGTTCTGGTACAGCGCGATGATGCCGCGGGCGTTGCGGGCCCAGCAGACGGTGAACAGGTCGTCGGCCTCATGCGCGAGGAGGATGGCCCGCTCCGCCTCCTGGTCGGCCCGCTCGAAGCGGCCGCTCACGTGGTGGACGTTGACGAGGGTCGTCAGCGCCCGGGCCTCCGCCCGCGCCAGGTCGAGCTGCCGGGCCGCGTCCAGGAGCGCCTCGGCCGTCGTCTCGTACTCCCGGGAGTTGGCGCCGGACTCGGAGAGGTCGTGCGCCGCCCACAGCAGGTCGATCGCCCGGGGGAGCGTGCCCGGCTGCCCGGCGGCCTGCCGCACGCACGCCAGGAGGCAGATGGCCTCCGCGTACAGCCAGTCCTGTGCCGCGTGCCGGTTGTCGAAGCGCTGCCCCGGGTACGAGGTCGGTTCGAGGTGGTCCACCAGCCGGTCGCCCGGCCGCTCGATCGCGTACACGCCCGCCGCCGACGCCAGATAGAAGTCCAGGAGACGGGACAGGGCCGCGCCCCGTTCGCTCGGCGGCAGTTCGTCGCGTTCCGCGCACGCACGCGCGTAGAGCCGTACGAGGTCGTGGAAGCGGTACCGGCCGGGGGCGGCGGACTCCAGGAGCGAGGTGTCGACGAGGGACTCCAGGAGGTCCTCGGTGTCCTCCACGGGCAGGTCCAGGACCGCCGCCGCGGCCGGGAGGGAGATGTCGGGCCCGTCGGCCAGGCCCAGCAGGCGGAAGGCACGGGCCTGGGCGGGCTCCAGCTGTCCGTAGCCCAGCTCGAAGGTGGCCTTCACCGCCAGGTCACCGGCCTGGAGTTCGTCCAGCCGGCGGCGTTCGTCGGCGAGCTTCGCCGCGAGGACGGACACCGTCCAGGTGCGGCGGGCGGCCAGCCGGGACGCCGCGATGCGGATGGCGAGCGGCAGGAAACCGCAGGCCGCCACCACGTCCAGGGCGGCCTTCCGCTCCGAGGCCACGCGTTCCTCGCCCACGATCTTCGTGAACAGCGAAAGCGCCTCGTCCGGCGACATCACGTCCAGGTCGACCAGGTGGGCGCCCGCCAGGTCCACCATCCGCACCCGTGAGGTGACCAGCGCGGCGCAGCCGTCCGTGCCGGGCAGCAGGGGGCGTACCTGGGCGGCGTCACGGGCGTTGTCCAGCAGCACCAGGACACGGCGGCCGGCCAGCACCGAGCGGTACAGCGCCGAGCGCTCCTCCAGGGAGTCGGGGATCGCGGTGTCGGCGGTGCCGAGCGCGCGCAGGAACGAGCCGAGGACCGTCTCCGGCTCCGCGGCCCGCGCGCCCGCGCCCTGGAGGTCGACGTACAGCTGCCCGTCCGGGAACGCGGCGCGTGCCTGGTGGGCCACGTGCACGGCGAGGGTCGTCTTGCCCACGCCGCCGATCCCGGCCAGGGCCGAGACCGCCATCACCCCGCCCTCGGCCGAGGCCAGGATGTCGCCGAGCTCGCGGACGAAGCCGGAGCGGCCGGTGAAGTCCGGGACGGTGGCGGGCAGCTGGGCCGGGCGGACCGGGACGGAGGCCGGCTCGGGGCCGGGGAGGAGGGCTCCGCCAGTCCGGGGTCGGCCTGGAGGATCCGCTGCTGCAGTTCGCTGAGGCCGGGGCGCGGGTCCACGCCCAGTTCGTCGGCGAGCAGGCGCCGCGTGTCGGCGTACACCGCGAGGGCCTCGGCCTGGCGGCCGCTGCGGTACAGCGCCAGCATCAGCAGCTCGCGGAGCCGCTCACGGAGGGGATGGGCGGCGGTGAGGGCGGTGAGCTCGGAGACGGCCTCCGCGTGGCAGCCCTGCTCCAGGTCCATGTCCAGGCGGGATTCGAGGAGCTGGAGCCGCCACTCCTCCAGACGGACGCGCTGTGCCTCCGCGTACGGGCCGGGTACGCCGGCCAGGGTCTCCCCGTCCCAGAGGGCGAGGGCCCGCCGCAGCACGTCCCGGGCGTGGCAGAGGTCGCCGGCGGAGCGGGCCTTCTCCGCCTCGGTCGCCAGGTCCTGGGCGGCGGTGAGGTCCAGGGCGCCCTCGGCCAGGTCGCGGACCGCGTATCCGCCGGACTCGCTGACCAGGACACCCGGGTCCAGCACCTTGCGCAGGCGGGAGGCGTACGTCCGGAGCGCCGCCAGGGCCTGCGAGGGCGGCTCCTCGCCCCACAGGGCGTCGATCAGCTCCGCCGCCGTGGCCGTGCGGCCCTCGCGCAGCAGCAGGGCGGCGAGCAGGGCGCGTTGCTGGGGGACCCGGTGGTGATCGGCTCGTCACCGCGCCAGGCGCGCACCGGTCCGAGCACGCCGAAGCGCAGCGTCGCCGACGCCGCCGGTTCCACCGGTTCCGCCGTTTCAGCCGACTTCGCCGAGGAGCCGGGACGCCGCTGCTGCGGTACGCGCGGCACACCGTCCGGTACACCGTCCATGCAGTCCCCCTAGACATCCTGAGCAACCACGCCAGTTTGCCTTGTGTGCGGCGGATACGTCAGCTGTGGGGGACACCGATCACAGGGCGACGCACGGGAGTCCACAAGGTCCGCACACTCTCTTCGCACACGTCGGGACGTGGGAGCAGGGCACCTGCGGCGCCCGGACGCTCCGCTTTCCGACGAGTGCCCGGCTACAGGGGCACGACCCTCACACCCGGGCCGCACAGCTTTCCCATGTCGTCCTCGTCGGACGTGAAGAGGACCACGCCTCCTGGCTGTCGTCCGGCGATCACCGCCAGGGCCGCGTCGATCGCGCACTTGTGTCCGTGCAGGCCCGTGTCCTGGAGCAGGGTGACGGCGGCATCGGCGATCTCCCGCGTCACGGGTTCCACCACGACCCGCGACATCGCCCACGCCCAGGCCGCGCGCTTCACTCGGGAGTGGTACGCCTCGATCAGGGTCATGGAACCGGTCATGACGCGGATACCGGAGCGGTGGGCGTCCTTGAGCCGCGCGAGCATCACCCGGTCGCCCAGGACGGCCCGCGACAACGCCTCGCAGTCCAGCACGTAGCAGGACGGCACCATCAGCTCGCCCTACGGCGCCGGTCTCCCGGCGCCGCGCCCCGCTCTGCGAAGTGGCGCTCGATCTCCCTGCGCTCAGCCTCCGCGGACGCGAGTTCGTCATCGGTGACGGGTCCGTGCGCCTCCTCCAGCCACGCCACCAGTTCCCCGAGCCGGTCCTGCTCCCGCTGATGCTCTATGGCCCGCGTGACATAGGCACTGAAGCCGCCTGAGCCGACCTCCTGCCGGATCTCCTCAGCGAGCTCCTCCGGCAGCGTCACTGTGTACTTCTTCGTTGCCATACCGTTTACCATACCGCGCCTCGGGGCCTCTGGCCTGCCATAGTGAGTCCGGCAGAGCAGCAGTCGGTTCGACGGTGAAGGCGGTCCCATGCCCGGCGAGCAACCGCAGACCTACGAAATTCTCGACGAGCGGTTCCGGACGGGCAGGTGCCAGGCCGGGGACTCGGAGCTGGAGACGCTCTTCGAGGGGTGCCGGTGGGCCGAGGGGCCGGTGTACGTGCCCGCCGGGCGGTATCTCCTCTGGAGCGACATTCCGAACGACCGGCTCCTGCGGTGGGACGAGACCACCGGGTCCGTCGGGGTGTTCCGGTCGCCCGCCGGGTTTCCCAACGGCAACACCCTGGACGGTCAGGGGCGTCTCATCACCTGTGAGCAGGGCAATCGGCGGGTGACCCGGACCGAGCACGACGGGTCGGTCACCGTGATCGCCGAGCGGTTCCAGGGGAAGCGGCTCAACAGCCCGAACGACGCCGTCGTGAGGTCGGACGGGTCGATCTGGTTCTCCGACCCGAGTTCGGGATCGCCACCGACTACGAGGGGCATCGGGCGGAGAGTGAGATCGGCGCCCGGAACGTGTACCGGGTGGATCCGGGCAGTGGGGACGTGCGGTTGGTCGCCGACGGGTTCCAGGGGCCCAACGGGCTGGTCTTCTCGCCCGACGAGCGGCGGCTGTACGTGTCCGACAGCCTGGCCAACCACATCCGTGTCTTCGACGTCCAGGACAGCACCACCCTGACCGGCGGTGACGTCTTCGCCGAGTGCGCGAACGGCAACTTCGACAACATCCGCTTCGACGACCAGGGGCGGCTCTGGGCCGCCGCCATGCACGGCGGAGTGCACTGCTACGACCCCGACGGCACCCTGATCGGCCGCGTCCTGGTGCCCGGCACCGTCGCCAACATCCGGTTCGGCGGCGCCCGGCGCAACCGGATGTTCATCGCCGCCGACAGCAAGCTCCACTCGCTCGTCATGTCGGTCACCGGGACCTCTCCGCTCCCCCTCGGCCGGTGACGCCGTTGCGCAGCGCCCCCTTCACGACCTTGCCGCTCGCGTTGCGGGGCAGTTCCCGTACGAACTCCACCGATCTGGGGACCTTGTAGTTCGCCATCTCCCTGCGGGACCAGGCGATCAGGTCGTCCCCGGTGAGCAGTGCGCCCGGCCGCCGGACGACGTAGGCCCTGCCCACCTCGCCGAGCCGGGCGTCGGGGACGCCGATCACCGCCACGTCCGCCACGTCCGGGTGGAGTCCCAGGAGTTGCTCTATCTCGGCGGGGTAGGCGTTGAAGCCGCCGACGATGAACATGTCCTTGAGGCGGTCGGTGATGCGCAGGTTGCCCGCGGCGTCCAGGACGCCGACGTCGCCCGTGCGCAGCCAGCCGTCCTCCGACAGCACCTCGGCGGTGGCCTGCTCGTCCTCGTGGTAGCCCGTCATGACGTTGAAGCCGCGGACCAGGACCTCGCCGGGCGCGCCGGGCGGCAGGGGGGTGCCCTGAGGATCCGCGACCCGTAGCTCCGTACCGGGGATCGCCCGGCCCGACGTCGACGCGATGACCGTCGGATCGTCGCCGCGGCGGCACATCGTGACGACGCCGCCGGCTTCGGAGAGACCGTAGGCCGTCAGGACCGTGCCGATGCCGAGTTCGGCGCGCAGTCGCTCGACGAGCCGCAGCGGTACGACCGCCGCTCCCGTCACCACCAGCCGGAGCGCGGAGAGGTCGTGCGCGTCCCGTGCCGGGTGGTCCAGGAGGGACTGCAGGAGGGTCGGGGGGCCGGGGAGCACGGAGACCCGTTCCGCGGCGATGTTGGCCAGGACCGTGTTCACGTTGAACACCGGCTGGGGGATCATCGTCGCGCCCCGCATCAGACAGGCGAGCACCCCGGCCTTGTAGCCGAAGGTGTGGAAGAAGGGGTTGACGATGAGGTACCGGTCGCCCCGGGTCAGGCCCGCCAGGTCGCTCCAGATGTCGTACGCCCGCAGCGACTGGGTGTGGGTGATGACCGCGCCCTTCGGGCGGCCCGTCGTGCCCGAGGTGAAGATGATGTCGGAGGTCCAGGTCCCGTCGACCGCGTCCGCCCTGGCGCGCACGTCCCCCGGTGCCACGCCCTCCCGCTCGCCAGGAAGTCCTTCCAGGTGAGGAAGTCGGCGGGGGCGTCCTCCGACAGGACCACCACGCGCTCCAGTTCGGGCAGCCCCGGCAGCGGTCCGGGGCCGCCCGGGCCCTCCCCGGCCGCCCGCCGCAGGGACGCCACGTACGAGGTTCCGAGGAAGGTGCCGGTGACGAACAGCAGCCGGGTTCCGCTGCGGCGCAGGACGTCCGCCGCCTCCGTGCCCTTGAAGCGGGTGTTCAGCGGCACGAGCACCGCGCCCGCCGAAACGGCCCCCAGGGCGCTGACGATCCAGTCGAGGGTGTTCGGCGCCCAGATGCCGACCCGGTCGCCCGGTCCGATGCCGTTCGCCAGGCAGGCCGCCGTGGCGCGCTCCACGCGGGCGCCCAGTTCGGCGTAGGTGATCCGGGTACGGCCCTCGACGACCGCCTCGACGTCCGCGTACCGCTCGGCCGCCGTCCTCACCAGGCCCGGGATGCTTTCCCGTTCCGTCTCCGCTCGCACAGCGGGCCTCCCGAGAGCAGAAGAGCTGACTGACCGTCAGATTAGCTGTAATCTGACGACCTGTCAGCGAACCGTTCGGGCCCGGAGGTGCGCGCACATGGCAGCAGGACCGGCAGGTCTCAAGGACGCCACCGCCATCGTCGGCATAGGCCAGACGCCCTTCGCCAGGCAACTCCCGAGGACGAGCGCACCCTCGCCTGCCGCGCCGTCCTGGCCGCCCTCGACGACGCCGGGATCGCGCCCGGCGAGGTCGACGCCCTCGCCTCCTACACCATGGAGGAGACGGACGAGGTGGAGCTCGCGAAGGCCTGCGGCTTCGGTGACCTCACGTTCTTCAGCAAGGTCGGGTTCGGGGCGGCGGTTCGTGTGCCACCGTCGCCCACCTCGCCGCCGCCGTCGCCACCGGCCAGGCGAGCGTCGGGGTCGCCTGGCGGTCACGCAAGCGGGGCAGCGGGCCCCGGCCCTGGACCAGCACCACCGTCCAGCTCCCCACCCCGGCCCAATGGACCCGGCCCTACGGGCTGCTCAGGCCGGTGGATGAGATCGCCATGCTCGCGCGCCGCTACCTGCACGAGTACGGGGCCACCCGGGACCACCTGTTCAACGTCGCCCTCGCCTGCCGCAACCGGGCCAACCAGAACCCCGCCGCGATCATGTACGACCGGCCCCTCACCCGCGAGATGTACATGACGTCCCGCTGGATCAGCGAACCGCTCTGCCTCTACGACAACTGCCTGGAGACGGACGGGGCGTTGGCCTGTGTCGTGGTCTCCGCCGAGCGGGCCCGGGACTGCCGCCGGAAACCCGTCCACGTCCACTCCGCCGCCCAGTCCCTGCCCGCCCAGCACCACGGCATGGTCAACTACTGGAACGACGACCCCCTGACCGGTCCGGCCTGGACCGCCGCCCGGCACCTGTGGAAGCACTCCGACCTGACCCCTCAGGACGTGGACGTCGCCCAGATCTACGACGCCTTCACTCCCCTGGTCCTTCTCTCCCTGGAGGGGTACGGCTTCTGCGGGCGCGGTGAGGGCGGGGCGTTCACCGAGGGAGGGGCGCTGGAGATCGGCGGGCTGCTGCCCGTGAACACCGGCGGGGGCGGGCTGTCCGAGGCCTACGTCCACGGCTTCAACCTCATCACCGAAGGGGTGAAGCAGCTGCGCGGGACCAGTACCGCGCAGGTGCCGGGCGCGTCGACCTGTCTGGTCACCGCGGGTGAGGGTGTCCCGACCTCCGCTCTGCTGCTGAGGAGTTGACATGCTGCGTCCCGTCACCGACCCCGACGGCGCCCCCTTCTGGAGTACGCCGCCCGGGGCGAGCTCCGGGTCCAGGCCTGCGCGGGCTGCGGCGAACTCCGCTTCCCGCCCCGGCCCTGCTGCCCGCACTGCCAGTCCTTCACAAGCGAGTGGCACCGGGTGTCCGGCCAGGGCCGCGTCTGGTCGTACGTCGTCGCCCATCCGCCGCTGCTGCCCGACTACGCCGCGCTGGCGCCGTACAACGTGGTCGTCGTCGAGCTCGACGAGGCGCCCCGGATCCGGCTCGTCGGCAACCTCGTCGCCGGGCCCGGTGAGCCTCTCGGCTCCCTGCCGGCGGAACGCCTGCGCATCGGCGCCCGGGTGCGGGCGGTCTTCGACGACGGCCTTCCCCGGTGGGTACTGGAGCGGTCGTGAGCGGTGTGGTCGTCCGGGGCGACAAGGACAGCGGGGTCGCCGTCGTCACCCTGAACCGGCCCGAGCGGCTCAACGCCATCGACCTGGAGATGGCCGCTGATCTCGCCCGGGTCTGGCGGGACTTGCGGTTCGACGACTCCGTGCGGGCCGTCGTGCTCACCGGTGCCGGTGAGCGCGCCTTCTGCACCGGCATCGACCGGGACGCCGTCGTGCCGCAGCCGAACTCGCCGTACGCGCAGGACGATCCGCTGCTCGGCGTCGGGCCCAAGGCCAACGACCTGTGGAAGCCGGTCGTGGCCGCCGTGCGCGGATGGCCTGCGGGGGTGCCTTCTACCTGCTCGGCGAGGCGGAGTTCGTGGTCGCCGACCCGACCGCCACCTTCTTCGATCCGCACACCACCTACGGCATGGTCAGCGCCTACGAGTCCGTCCTCATGGCACAGCGCATGCCGTACGGGGAGGTCGCGCGGATGGCGTTGATGGGGACGGCCGAACGGATCTCCGCCCGGCGGGCCTACGAGGTCGGCCTGGTGTCGGAACTCGCTCCGGAGGGCGAGGCGTTGGCGGCGGCGACCGCCTGTGCCGCCGTCATCGCCGGGTATCCGACCCAGGCCGTGCAGGGGACGGTCCGGGCGCTGTGGGCCGCGACCGAGGCCGGGCGGTCGCAGGGCGTCGCTCAGGCGCCGCATCTCATCGCACTCGGGAACGCGGCCGGTGAGCGGCAGGCCCGGCTGTTCGCGGGCGGCGGCGGGAGTACCGGTTGCGCCGGTAAAAATCGTTTACTGGTACACGCGTATGCTCGACGCGTGGTTGAGCATCGGATGATCGACGCGAACGGCATACGACTGCACATCGCGGAGCAGGGCGAGGGCCCGCTCGTGGTGCTGCTGCACGGTTTCCCGGAGTCCTGGCACTCCTGGCGGCACCAGTTCGGGCCGCTGGCCGAGGCCGGTTTCCGGGTGGTCGCGCCCGACCAGCGCGGGTACGGCGGCAGCGACCGCCCCGAGGACGTGACCGCGTACAGCATCCTCCACCTGGTGGGGGACGTGGTCGGGCTGGTCCACGCACTGGGCGAGGAACGGGCGTTCGTCGTCGGGCACGACTGGGGAGCGCCGGTGGCCTGGCACACCGCGCTGCTGCGGCCGGACATCGTGCGCGGGGTGGCGGGGCTGAGCGTGCCGCCGCCGTTCCGTGGCGGTCAGCCGCCGCTGAAGACCATGCGGGAGCGGTTCGGCGGGCGGTTCTACTGGAACTACTTCGAGGAGCCCGGGGTCGCCGACGCCGAGTTCGCCGCCGACACCCGCGGCACCCTGCGCAAGCTGCTGTACTCCGCCTCCGGGGACGCCCCGGACGCCGGGCGCCCCGAGCAGGCCCTGGTCGACCTGGAGCGCGGCTGGCTCACGGACGCGCCCGACCCCGAGGTGCTGCCCGCGTGGCTCACCGAGAAGGACCTGGACATCCTCACCGAGAGCTTCGAGCCGGGCTTCACCGGCGCGCTCAACTGGTACCGCAACCTGGACCGCAACTGGGAGCTGACCGCCCCGTGGCAGGGTGCGGTGGTGTCCCCGCCCGCGCTGTACGTGTACGGCGACCGGGACCTCGTCCCGGCCTTCCCGGGCACGCCCGAACTGATCGAGGAACTGCCCGAGTTGATGCCCGGCCTGCGCCGGAAGCCGCTCGTGCTGCCGGGGTGCGGCCACTGGACGCAGCAGGAGCGGCCCGCCGAGGTGAACGAGGCGCTGATCGACTTCCTGACGGAGCTGCGGGACTGACGCCGGGGACGGGCCGGGTCGCGCGGCGCACCTGTCACGGTCATGCCACAACGTGGCGGCCGGCGCGTGCCCGGCGTAGCGTCTGGGGTGGAAGCGGCGAACCGGCCGCTCCCCGAAGAACGACGGCCGCCGTCTGGAACCCCTTCCGTATGCCGGTACGACGGCCGTCCCGGACGGGTCAGGCGGTGCGCGCCGTGCCCGTCCCCTTCTCCGCGTCCAGGGCGTACACGCAGCGGTCCTTGCTGCACGCGTACACCACCCCGTCCTGGACGACCGGGGAGCCGGTGATCTCGCCGCCGGTGGCGAGCTTCCAGCGGAGCCGGCCGTCGTCGGCCTTGAGGGTGTAGAGCAGGTGGTCGGTGGAGCCGAAGTGGATGCGGCCCTCGGCGACCGAGGGGGCGCCGACGATGTCGCCGCCCGCCTGGAAGCGCCACTTGGGTGTGCCGGTGACCGCGTCGAGGGTGTAGAGGCCCTTGCCGCTGCCCACGTGGACGTGGCCGGCGGCGACCAGGACGGGGTCGACACAGGCGCGGGACTCGGTGGCGATGCGCCAGCGGTCGCGGCCGTCGGCGGCGTCGAGGGCGTAGACCGTGCCGAGGTAGTCGGCCAGGTAGATGCCGCCGCCGGTGACGGCCGGGCCCGGGACGAAGGTGGGTGGGGAGAGGAAGACGGCCGGGGCCTCGAAGTGCCACTTCACGTGCCCGGCGGCGACGTCGAGGGCGAGGACGCGGGTGCCGGCGCAGACGTAGACGTAGCCGTCGGTCGCCGGGGCGATCCGGACCGGGACGCCGCCGCAGGAGGCCGCGTCGCCGATGGGATACGCCCAGCGCTCGTCGCCGGTGCGGGCGTCCAGGGCGCGCAGCCGGGCGTCCTGCCAGACGTAGACCGTGCCGTCGTGCAGGGCGGGCCCGGCCTCGGGGGACTCGAAGTCGGTCTGGCAGCCGGTGATCTCCCAGAGCTTCTGCCCGTTCGAGGCCTCCCAGCCCTGGACACCGCCGCCGCGGGTGCCGGTGACGACGGTGCCGCGGCCGGCCTTGAGGGAGTAGACCCAGGCGTCCGTCTGCAGGCGCCACAGGTCGGAGCCCTCGCGGGCGTCCAGGGCGAACAGCGTGGGCCCGTCGGAGGCGTGGATACGGCCGTCCGCGACCGCCATGGACCAGGCGACGTCCCGGGTCTTGAAGCGGCGGCGGCCGGTGGCCACGTCCAGGGCGTGTACCTCGAAGGAGGTGACGTAGACCAGGTCGTCGGCGACGCAGGGGGTGCCCCAGACGTCGTTGGACATGCGGAAGCGCCACGGCCGCCAGCCGCCGGCCTGCTCGGGCGGCGCGGCCGGGGCCGGGGGCGCCGCGACGGCCGGGCCCACGGCGGGGTCGGTGCCGTTGACGCCGGGGCGGGGCTTGGACCAGGAGGCGGCGAGGGCGGCCTCCGGAGGGGGCGCCGTGACGGCGGCGGCACGGACGTCGGCGACGCGCGGGCCCGGACCGATGGGCACCTGGGCGCCGGCGAGCCGTACGGGGCCGGTGTCGGGGCCGATGGGGGCACCTCCCGGCTCGAAGGAAGCCGAGAGCTCGGGGGAGGGCGCGGCCATGGACGCGGCGGGTACGGGCGCCGGGACGACGGGGTCGTGCGGGGGCGGCGGCGGGATGGGCGCGGGGCCCGGGCCGGGCCGGGGCCGGGGCGTCCGCCGCCGCTGCGGCCGGCACCGGAGGCGGGCTTGCCGGCCGGGCGGCCGTTGCGGCGGGACTCGATCAGGGTCACCGCCCGCTCGGGCAGCCAGGCGGAGGCCGTGCCGCTGTCGTCGGAGCCGGAGCCGAAGAGGTGCGGGGCGAGCTGGGCCTGGAGGTCGGCCGGGTTGGGGCGGGCCGTGGGGTCCATCTGCATACAGGACTCGATCAGCGGACGCAGCTCGTCCGGGAGCCCCTCCAGGTCCGGGCCCTCGCGCAGCAGCATGAAGACCGTCTCGACCGGGTTGGCGCCGTGGAAGGGCGGGTGTCCGGTGGCGGCGAAGACCAGCATGGAGCCGAGGGAGAAGACGTCGCTCGCGCCCGTGACGCTGCGGGAGTCCTTGGCCTGCTCGGGGGACATGTAGGCGGGCGTGCCGACGGCGACGTTGGTCATCGTCAAACGCGTGTTCGAAACGCCCGACGCGATGCCGAAGTCGATCACCCGGGGGCCGTCCTCGACGACCAGGACGTTCGACGGCTTGAGGTCCCGGTGCACCAGCCCCGCGCCGTGGATGGACTGGAGCGCCTCGGCGACGCCGGCCGCCAGCCAGCGCACCGCCTGGGCCGGGAGCGGCCCGCACTCGTTCACTATCTCCTCGAGGGAGGGAGCGGGGACATAGGCGGTGGCCAGCCACGGCACGGCGGCGCGCGGGTCGGCGTCCACGACCGCGGCCGTGTAGAAGCCGGAGACGGCCCGGGCCGCCTCCACCTCACGCGTGAAGCGGACCCGGAACAGCTGGTCCTCGGCCAGCTCCGTCCGGACGGTCTTGATCGCGACGCGCCGGCCGGACGCCGAACGCGCGAGATAGACCAGCCCCATGCCGCCGGCACCCAGCCGTCCCAGCACCTCGAACGGCCCGATCCGCCGCGGATCGTGCTGCGTCAGCTGATCCACCACTCTGCCTGCCACCTCCCCGTACGAGCCGCGCCAAGCCACATGTTCCACGCGACCCCGTGCAGCGTCTCACCACCGCACCGCCATGGCGGCACGCACCCCGATTCTTCCTGGCCGGAGCCGTGGTTGCGAACCCGGTGACAATTGGGATGTCTCATTACACAACCGGTCAAACGATGACCAAACTCTGACTGGTCTGCCCTGCTCAGCGCCGCTCAGCGCTGCAGCAGCGCGAAGGACGCCCCCTGATTGTCCTGGACGACGGCGACCGTGCCGTACGAGGTCCCGAAAGGCGGGACCTGGACACGGCCGCCGAGCCGGATCACGTCCTCCAGCACGCCCGCCATGTCCTCGACGGCGAAGTGGACGAGGAAGTGGGGCGGCATCTCGGCCGCGAAGACGTCGGAGACCGGAGCGCGGCCGAAGTCGGGCTCCGCGTCCCGCCCGAACAGGGCCTCCTGGAAGAGATCGCCGTAGAAGTCGTTGGCCGCCTCGGTGTCCCGGGTGTACAGCTCGGCCCAGGCGAAGGTGCCCGGCTCGTGCCGCTTGCCGAAGCCGGGGTGCTCCTGGGGCTGCCACAGGGCGAAGACTGCCCCCTCGGCGTCGGTGACCAGGGCGGTCACGCCCAGCTCACCGGCCGGCACCGGCGACTGGACGACCTGCCCGCCGGCCTCCTGGATCCGCCGGACCAGGGCCCGGGCGTCCGGCGTGGCGAAGTACACCGTCCAGACGGTGGGCAGCCGGCCGTCCATCTTGCGGACGAGCGCGGCCACGGGCTCGCCGTCCTTCAGCGCCCGCACGAAGGAGCCGAACCAGTCCTCGAAGGTCCACCCGAAAAGTTGACCGTAGAACCGCTTGCCCGCCTCGACGTCGGGAAGCTGCGCGTCCACCCAGCAGGGGACGCCCTCTGCGTACACCGATGCCCTGTTTTCGGCCATGCCGCCAACGTAACCGCGACGGCCGCACCCCGCAGACCAGGCACACCAGCCCCCGCACTCCCTTACACCCCATTTGCAGTCGGCCGAATCGCGCCCCGATCACGCCTCGGTAAGCTGACGTCATGACAGGACAAGTGCGTACCGTCGACGGCCGGGTGGCCGGCCGGCGTGGGCAGGCGACCCGGCAGAAGCTGCTCGACTGCCTCAGCGAGATGCTCAGCTCCTCCCCCTACCGGGATGTCAAAGTCATCGATGTCGCCCGGAAGGCGGGCACTTCGCCCGCGACCTTCTACCAGTACTTCCCGGACGTCGAGGGCGCCGTCCTGGAGATCGCCGAGCAAATGGCGACCGAGGGCGCCGCGTTGACCGAGCTCCTGGAAGGACGTTCGTGGGCCGGCAAGGCGGGCTGGCAGACGGCACAGGAACTCGTCGACGGGTTCCTGGAGTTCTGGCGCAAGAACGACGCGATCCTCCGCGTCGTCGATCTCGGCGCCGCCGAGGGTGACAAGCGCTTCTACAAACTCCGTATGAAGATCCTCAACTCGGTGAACAACTCCCTCGCGGACGCCGTCGCCGAGCTCCAGGCCAAGGGCAGGGTCGACAAGGACGTGAACCCGGCGGCCGTCGCCGGCTCACTGGTCGCGATGCTCGCGGCCGTCGCCTCGCACCAGAAGGGCTTCTCCTCCTGGGGCGTGAAGCAGGCCGAACTGAAGCCGAACCTCGCGCTGTTGGTGCATCTGGGCGTCACCGGCAGGAAGCCGACGAAGTAGCCCGGCCCGGCCGTCACGGCCCCTTTCCCGTATTCAAGTCCTGTCTGGCAGGCGGCGGTCCACCCGGGTGGACCGCCGCCTGTCGCGCTTGTCAGCGCCGTACGATCCGGAACACCCGGATCTCCCGCTCCACCCGCGCCTGGTACGCCGCGTACGGCGGCCAGAACGCCAGCACCGCCTGCCACGCCGCCGCCCGCTCCTGCCCCTGCAGCAGCCGGGCCGTGACCGGGATGTCCCGCCCCTTCCAGCTGATCTCGGCCTCCGGGTGGGCGAGCAGATTGTGGCTCCAGGCGGGGTGCCCCGGCCGTCCGAAGTTGGACCCGATCAGGATCCAGCCGTTCTCGCCCTCCTCCGGCATGCAGGCCAGCGGCGTACGGCGCGGCAGCCCGCTCCGCGCCCCCGTCGAGGTCAGCACGACGCCCGGCAGGAGCTGCGCGCTGAGCAGCACCTTTCCGCGCGTGAGCCGGTGCACGGCGCGGTCTAGGGCCGGGAAGACGTGCGGTGCCACCCGCGCGAACCCGGGAGTGGACGACACCTTCTGCACGAACCGCACGCCCCTCATCGACCCGCCTCCTCGAAGACGTGCGCCGCGTCGGCGGCGTGCGCCCGCAGCCGGTGCACCGGCCCGAACAGCAGCTCGTCGCCCGCGGCACGCTTGAAGTACAGGTGAACCTCGTGCTCCCAGGTGAAACCGATGCCACCGTGCAGCTGGATCCCCTCGGCGGCGGCCGAGCGCAGCGCCTCGAGGACCTGGGCGAGGGCGAGCCCGCCGGCTGTCTCCCCGTCGGCTTCCCGGGCGGCGGCCCAGGCCGCGTAGTACGCCGCCGAGCGGGCCGCCCGCACCCGCACGTACACGTCGGCCAGCCGGTGCTTGACCGCCTGGAAGGACCCGACCGGCCGCCCGAACTGCTGGCGCTGCCCCACGTACTCCACGGTCCGCTCCAGCACCCGGCCGGCCGCCCCCACGGCCTCGGCGGCGACACAGGCGGCCGCGGTGCCGCCGAGCCGGGCGAGGGCGGGGAGGGCGCCACCGTCGTCCCGGCCGAGCAACTCGGCTGCCACGTCCCGCAGTTGTACGCGGGCCTGCGGACGGGTCGCGTCCAGCGCGGTCTGCCGTACGCGGGTGAGCCCGGCCGCGTCACCGCGTACGAGGAAGAGCAGGACCCGGGAACGGGCGAAGCCCCCGGCGTGCGCGGCGACCAGGAGGAGCTCGGCGCTGTGCCCGTCGAGAACCTGCTCGACCTGCCCGTACAGCCGCCAGCCCCCGTCCGTCCGCCGGGCCTGGACACCCCGGACCGCCCGCCGCCCGCCCACTCGCCGCGCCGGTCGTGGCCGGTGAGCGCGAGGGCGGTGGTGAGGTCCGGGCCCGGTACGGCGAGGGCGGCGGTGAGAGCGCCGGAGGCGATGCGGGGCAGGAGGCGGGCCCGCTGGGCGTCGGTGCCGAGGGCGAGCAGCAGGGGTGCCGTCAGGACGGCCGTGGCGAGCAGGGGCGAGGGACGAGGACCCGTCCCGTCTCCTCGCAGGCCAGGGCCAGCTCGGTGACCGAGCAGCCGACACCGCCGCAGTCCTCCGGCAGGGCCAGTCCGGGCAGGCCGAGCTGTTCGGCGAGGGCCCTCCACAGGGCCGGGTCGTGCCCGGCCGGGGTGCCGACGGCGGCCCGCACCTCCTCGGGGCCGCACCGCTTGTGGAGCAGTTCGCGCAGGGTGCGGCGGATCTCGTCCTGTTCTGCGGTGAAGCGGGCGTCCATGGGGTACCACCTCCGCATCTGACGGTGCGTCATATTAGGGCGGAGGGACGGGGATGCCCAGAGCTCTGCCGTTCTTGCACCCGGCCATATCTGATGTACCGTCAGATCCATGGTTGCCCGGAGGAAAGTGGCCGTCGTCGGCGTCGCCCTCTCGGACTGCGGACGGGTGGACGACACGACCCCCTACGCGCTGCACGCCCAGGCGGCCCGCCGCGCCCTGGCCGACGCGGGCCTGGACCGCTCGCTGGTCGACGGCTTCGCCTCGGCGGGCCTGGGCACCCTGGCGCCCGTCGAGGTCGCCGAGTACCTGGGACTGCGCCCCACCTGGGTCGACTCCACCTCGGTCGGCGGCTCCACCTGGGAGGTCATGGCGGCCCATGCGGCGGACGCGATCGCGGCCGGGCACGCGCGCGTGGTGCTGCTGGCCTACGGCTCCACAGCCCGGGCGGACGTCCACGCGGGCCGCCGCACCGGCACGCTCTCTTTCGGCACCCGCGGCCCTCTCCAGTTCGAAGTCCCCTACGGCCACACCCTGATCGCCAAGTACGCCATGGCGGCCCGCCGCCACATGATCGAGTACGGCACCACGATCGAGCAGCTGGCTCAGGTGGCGGTGCAGGCACGGGCCAACGCGTCCCTGAACCCGGAGGCGATGTTCCGCACCCCGGTCACGGTCGACGACGTCCTGGCCGGCCCCATGATCGCGGACCCCTTCACCAAGCTGCACTGCTGCGTCCGCTCCGACGGCGGGGCGGCGGTGCTGCTGGCGGCCGAGGAGTACGTACGGGACTGCCGTACGGCACCGGTGTGGGTGCTGGGGAGCGGAGAGCACGTCTCGCACGCCGCGATGTCCGAGTGGCCGGACTTCACGGTGTCCCCGGCTGCGGTGAGCGGCCGGCTGGCCTTCGAGCGGGCCGGCGTACGGCCGGACGAGATCGACCTCGCGGAGATCTACGACGCGTTCACCTACATGACCCTGGTGACGCTGGAGGACCTCGGCTTCTGCGAGAAGGGCGAGGGCGGGGCGTTCGTGGAGAAGGGACGGCTGCGGGTCGGGGCGGAGGGCTGCCGGTGAACACCGACGGGGGTGGGCTGTCGGCCCAGCACCCGGGGATGCGGGGGTTGTTCCTGCTGGTGGAGGCGGTGCGGCAGCTGCGCGGGGACGGCGGGGAGCGGCAGGTGCGCCGGAGCGACGGGGCGCTGCCGCGGCTGGCCGTCGCGTCCGGCACGGGTGGGTGGTTCTGCTCGTCGGGGACGGTGGTGCTGGGCACCGGGTGACCCGGTCGTGCGGCTCCCGGAACACCCGCTGCCGGCAAGGGCGTTGTGATGCCCGGAACGCCGACCGCCCTGCCGAAGGAGACCGGAATGGCCCTGACCCGCGAAGAACGTGAACAGTTCCTGGCCGAGCCGCACATCGCCGCGCTCGCGGTCGACGCGGGCCGGGCCGCGCCCCGCTGACCGTGCCGATCTGGTACCAGTACGAGCCCGGGGCGACATCTGGATCATGACGGGCCTCGACTCCCGCAAGAACGAGCTGATCAGCGCGGCGGGCAGGTTCTCGCTGATGGTGGACCGGCTGGAGCCGACGATCCGCTACGTGTCGGTCGAAGGTCCCGTCGTCGACACCTCCCCGCCACCCTGGACCAGCTCCGGGAGATCTCGGCACGCTATCTGCCCGCCGAGAAGGTCGAGGGCTATGTGGACTCCGCCTGGAAGAACCACGGCGAGCAGCTGGTGCTGCGCATGCGGCCGGAGCGCTGGGTGTCGTCGGACCTGGGCCAGGTGTGACGGGGACACCCGGGTGACAATCGGGGATGGCAACCGATCTTCACGAGCTGCTGAGGTCACTGCGGGTCTGGGACCCGGAGGTCACCGAGCTGCCGTCCTTCGCCCCGGGCCGCCCCGCCACCCCGCTGGAGCTGTTCACCGAGTGGTTCGCGGCGGCGGTGGCGGCCGGGCAGTCCGAGCCGCACACCATGTCGCTGGCGACCTCGGACGAGTCCGGCCTGCCCGACGTGCGGATCGTGATGCTGCACGGCGCGGACGAGGCCGGCTGGTCCTTCGCGTCCCACGCCGGCAGCCGCAAGGGCCGCCACCTCGCCGCCCGCCCGTACGCCGCGCTGGGCTTCTACTGGCCGGTGCTGGGCCGGCAGGTGCGGGTGCGCGGCCCTGTGTCGGCCGCCCCGTCCGCCGACGCCCAGGGCGACCTGCACGCCCGCTCCACGGGCGCGCTGGCGGCGGCGCTGACCGGGCGGCAGAGCGAGGTCCTCGGCTCGGTGGAGGAACTGGCACGGGCCTCCGCGGCGGCCTGGGAGCGGGCCGCGCGGGAGCCGGGGGCACCGGTGCCCTCCTGGACGCTGTACCGGCTGCGGGCCGAGGAAGTGGAGTTCTTCCAGGGCGACGAGGCGCGGCGGCATGTGCGGCTTCGATACCGGCGGGCGGAGGAGGGCTGGACGCGGGAACTCCTCTGGCCGTGAGCGAGGAGTGCTACATGCCGTTCGGTGTGAAGTCGTACACCGCGAAGTCCGCCACCGGCCGATAACCGATCCGCTGGTACAGGTTGTTGCTGGTCGGGTTGGCCAGGTCCGTGAAGAGGAGGACCTCCTGGGCCCGGCGGCCAGGGCGGCGCGGCTGACCTCGGCCGTGGCGGCGCCCGCGTAGCCGCGGCCGCGGAGGTGGGCGGGGTGTAGACCGAGGACACCCGGACCTGGTCGGCGACCTGGGGTGTCGCCCCGGCCATGGCGACGGGGTGCCGTCGGGGCTCTCCAGAAGGTGATGCCGCCCCGCTCGATGATGTCGTCCGCCCACTCACCGGCATCCCGGACGGTGCCCGCGCCGATGGCCTCCGCGCACTCCACGTGCCAGCGGACGAGCCGCTCACGGTCCGACCGCACGGCGATCCGGGGCCTGCCGGGTGGCGCCGGCCGGGGCGCGGTCAGGGTGCCGAGCCGGTAAAGCCGCTGGTGCTGCCGGAGCGTGGCCGTGGCTCCCGTGTGCCGCTGCCAGGCCTCGACGAAGGCGGCGGCGGTGGCACGCTCGGCGCTCACGCCGGGCAGGGCCGCCCGAGCGCGGCCAGCTGCCTGGCGAGACCATCGGCCTCGTCCGCAGCGAGGGCGGTGAGGTTCAGCCAGTGCGGGGGCGTGCGAAAGAACGTCGCCCGGACCGCCCCGCCCGGTCCAGCACTCCGAACTCCGGTGCGCCGTCGCCGTACACGTGCGATCCGCGCGTGCGCAGTGTCTCCGTGACGGTCAACGGGACGGTGTGCAGCGCCGGTCGGGAGCGGAGAAACGCTCCGGCCCGGGCCAGGAATTCATCGAGGCCCGGGTGAGGTGCCAGTCGTCGGAAGGCATGCCCCATCATGCCGCCGACGTCCTCCCCGCCTCATCCCCTTTACGCCCCGCCCTCCGTCGGCTCACTTGCCGCTGTCCTCGGCGAGGGTGTGCGCCACCAGCGCGTTGGCGTGGCCGTGCCCCAGGCCGTGTTCGGTCTTGAGCCAGCTGACGAGTTCCATGTGCCGGGTCAGGGGCGAGGAGCGGATGAGCGCCTGCCAGTCGGCGATCGGCCGGCCGTACTTCTTCTCGATCGAGGGGAAGTAGCTCGCGGGCCCCTTCACGGGTGCGGTCATCTCGGGCGGTCCCTTCTCTGCGGTTGCCATGGATGACCGCCGGCGCGGGGTGAACTGATCGCCCCCCGGGGTGATCCACGTCACTTCTTCCTGCCCGGCCCCATGGGGCCCCTCACGGATCCGTCGGCTCCGGATCCGTCGCCAGGCGGGCGTGCAGATGGGCGTCCCGGAACGCGTCGTGCCGGCCCTCCTCGAAGATCGCCCCGCGCAAGGTGCCCTCGTAGGCGAAACCGCACCGCTCGGCGATCCGGCAGGACACGTCGTGGCCCACGGCGTGGTCCAGCTCCAGGCGGTGCAGGCCGAGTTCCTCGAAGGCCCAGCGGGTGGCGAGCAGGAGCGCCCTGGTGGCCACGCCCCGGCCGCGGGCCTCGGGAGCACCCAGTAGCCGACGCGGGCGACCTTCAGGTGGTACTTGATCTCGTTGACGCCGATGTGCCCCAGTGCCGTGTCGCTGCTCGCGTCCGCGACCCGGAAGGACATCGACGTACCCTCCGCCGCGCTCTGCTCCCGCGCGAGCAGCGACTCCCGGGCACTCGCCCGGTCCGTGACCAGCCGCAGCGGGGTGTTCCAGCGCCGGAACTCAGCATCCCGCAGGCCGCGCAGCCACGTCTCGACGTCGGAGCCGGAACCGGCGTTCCAGGGGCGCAGGTGGAGGCCGTGGCCGTGCGGTTCCGGGTGGGGCGGGTCAGGGAGTTGTCGCGTATCGGGGCCATGGGGCCATTCAAGCGCGTGGTACGGGATACGGGCTGTGGTGACCGGGGGAAAGCAGTTGCCCCCGACCTCGTTCCGCTGAACGATCCCCAGGCACTCCGGCTGACGCCCGACGAGTGGATGATCCCCCTGTTCGGCGAGTCGGAGGCGGACGGGAAACGCGATGTGCTGGAGGGACGGCTGCTGTGGCTCGCCCTGGAGGCCCTGAAGCTCGGCACCGACGTGGTCCTGGATTTCGGCTGCTGGTCCCGGGCCGAGCGGTCGGCGATCCGCCGGCTGGTGGAGTCGGTGGGCGCGTCCTGCCTCCTGGTGTACGTGCCCGTGGACCAGGAGACGCAACGCGTTCGGATCGCCCGGCGGCAGGCGGCCACGCCGGACCAGACCTTTCCGATCAGTGAGGCGGAGCTCCTGCGCTGGAGGGCTCGGTTCGAGGAGCCCACCCCCTCGGAAATCGAGGGCGTGGGCGTGATGCTCCGCCTCCAGGCTGGTCCGACTGGCTGAGGTGGGCCGCGGATCGGTGGCCGTCGCTCGCCTGACTCCCCGGCCGGCGTGGTCAGCGGGGATCGCTCAGGAGACCGGCGATCTGCTCGTGCAGTCCGTGCGGCAGGCGCAGGGGCCAGCGGTCGGCCGCCTCGGCCGCCAGGTCGCGGCTCCAGCGCCAGCTGTGCCGCGCGGCCGTGCGTACGTCCTGGTCGCGGGCGGCGGCCGTGGTGGCGACGTAGCGATCGCGGTCGGCGGCGGGCAGGTCCTGCTCCAGCGCGCGGCTCGGCGTGAGCCAGTGGACCGTGCTGTCCCGCAGCAGACGGCAGAGCTGGAGCTGCAGGGGTGCGACGACGATGTGCAGCGCGGCGTGCGCGCGGGCGATCTCGCCGCGGGCCAGGACGTGGGCGAGCATGAGCGTCCAGTTGGCCAGTTCGTCGGTCAGCTGCTGGGCGGTGGCCGCCGGTTCGGGCGGCTGGAAGGCGGCCAGCCGCCGTGCCGCCCGGGTCAGCCGCCCGGTGCGGTCGAGCAGGACGGCGTCGTCGGGGCGCGGCAGGTGCACCATGCCCTGCCAGGTGGGCACTTCGTCGATGCCGGTGCCCGCCGCGGTGAGGTGGAACTCGCCGCGCATCAGATCGTCGAAGACGACGGCGAGGATTCCGTGCATGTTGGTGTACGCCAGCTGCAGCGGTGCCAGTCGCGCCAGGAAGGCGGGGCCGTCGAAGTCGGCGAGGTGCTCGTCCCGGATGTAGAGGTACGCCTCGATGTCGGAATGGGCGTCGGCCTCGCCGAGGGTCCACGAACCGTAGAGCAGGACGCCCTCCAGTCGCGTGTCCTCCTGGGCGATTCGCCGCAGGCGGGCGATGCGTTCGTCCAGGGCGGTGCAGGCGGAACGTGAGTGCATGAGGTGGGTTTCTCCTGAGGTGAGCGTGCGGGCACGTCGGCGGGGCCCGGGGACCTGCCGGGCGCATGTCCGTGGACCGTCCTGGTCCGCTCAGGAGAAGTTGCACATGGTCGGCATCGTACGGAACGTACGGCGGGGAAGGCGACTCATTTGTGTTGCTCCAGGGCGCCTGCGGAAGGCGTCGTCGGAGCGGTCCGGAACACCGGGATCCCCTCCCGGAACACCACTTCCAGCTCCGCCCCGCCGACAGCTCCCCGTCGCTCACGATCTCCGTCATCATCCGCGGCCCCTCGGCCAGGTCCACCACGGCGGCGACGTACGGCGTGCGGTCCGTGAAGGGCGGCAGGTCGTTGCGGTGGACGACGGACCAGGTGTAGAGGGTGGCGCGGCCGCTCGCGGGCTCCCAGGTGACGTCCTCGCTCCAGCAGTGCGGGCAGAACTCCCTCGGGTAGTGGTGGGCCCGGCCGCAGGCCCGGCAGCGGCGGATCAGCAGCCGACCCTCGGCGGCGGCGTCCCAGTACGTCCGGGTGAAGGCGTCGGGCTCGGGCAGGTCGAAGCGCCCGGGCATCAGAACAGCCCCATCGCGCTGTCCAGCGACCAGGTCTGCCAGGACATCCCGAACAGGGCGACCACGGACATCAGCGCCATCATCGTGTTCTGCCCCTGCTCGGCCACGTCGTGGATCATCAGGGTGAGGTACAGGGCGTTGAGGAGGAACCCGCCGGCCAGGGCGATCGGGGTGAGGAAGCCCGCGATCAGGCCGAGTCCGAGGGCGAGTTCCGCGTAGACGACGATGTGCGCCATCAGGCGTGGGTGGGGCGCGACGGCCGCCTGGAACCCCGACCGGACCGCCCTCCAGCGGTGCTCGGCAGCTATCCCGCCGCCCACGCGATGCCGGTGCCGCGTTCGAACCAGGCCTTGCGGTCCTTGTGCCGCCAGCTCTCCAGCCACCACAGCCCGAGCCCGATGCGCAGTACGGCCAGCCACTCCGCTCCGGTGAGCCAGATCGAGTCCATAGAATCTGACGGTACGTCAGATAAGTGGATTCGCAAGACCCCGCGAGCTGCCGGAGCCGCGCGCTCCCTCCCACCCCGTCAGGAACGATCGCCGGCTCACCACAATCAGGCTCACTACGCCACGGGCCCCACCCCCTCTCCCTACAGCCGTGATCAATCCGAAACCAATTCCGGTCTTGACCGAGACCCATCAAGCAGGCCTGTGGCTACGCTCGCGCTCATGGACGAGTCCACAACGCCCCCACACTCCTCCGCGCACCCCACACCGGACCGCCCCGTCTACGTCATCGGCGGCGGCCCCGGCGGACTCGCCGCCGCGTACGCGCTGCGCGCCCGGGGCATACGGGCGGTCGTCCTGGAGAAGTCCGACCGGGTCGGGGCGTCCTGGCGCGGCCACTACGACCGGCTGCACCTGCACACGACCCGCCGCCTGTCGGCCCTGCCCGGGCTGCCGATGCCACGCCGGTTCGGGCGGTGGGTGTCCCGGGACAACGTGGTGCGCTACCTGGAGAAGTACGCCGAGCACCACCGGCTGGAGATCGTCACGGGTGTCGAGGTGTCCCGGGTCGAGCGCGCGCCCGACGGCACGGGGTGGCTGCTGCACGCCACCGGCGGACGGGAGCTGACCGGCGCGGCGGTCGTCGTCGCGACCGGCTACAACCACACCCCGCGCCTGCCCGACTGGCCCGGCCGCGACTCCTTCACCGGCGAGTTCCTGCACGCCGGCGAGTACCGCAACGGCAAGCCCTACGCGGGCCGGGACGTCCTCGTCGTCGGGGTCGGCAACACCGGCGCCGAGATCGCCGTTGACCTCGTGGAGAGCGGCGCCTCACGGGTCCGGCTGGCGGTCCGCACCGTCCCGCACATCCTGCGCCGTTCGACCGCGGGCTGGGCCGCCCAGTACAGCGGTGTCCTCGTACGGCGGCTGCCGGTGGGACTCGTCGACCGGATCAGCCGGGTGCAGGCCAAGGTGGCCCTTCCCGACCTGTCGGCACACGGTCTGCCGCGTCCCGACACCGGGCTGTACACCAGGGTGAAGCAGGGGGCGATCCCGGTACAGGACGTCGGTCTGATCGACGCCGTGCGCAAGGGAAGAGTGGAGATCGTGGCCGCCGTGGACGGCTTCGAGGACGGCGGCAAGATCGCGCTGGCCGACGGCACCCGGATCTCCCCGGACGTCGTGATCGCCGCCACCGGGTACGTCCGTGCCCTGGAGGGCCTGGTGGGCCACCTCGACGTGCTCGACACTCGCGGCAAGCCCGTCGTCCACGGCGCGCGCACCCCGCCCGATGCCCCCGGCCTGTACTTCACGGGCTTCACCAACCCGATCAGCGGCAACCTCCGCGAGATGGCGATCGACGCGGTGAAGATCGCGAAGGCGATCACACGGGACAGCTCGGCCGCCACGGGGGCGGTGTCGCGGCTGCCGGGCTAGGCCCACCGGCCCGGGCTGTGGTCGGGCAGTGTCAGGTCGGTGACCAGGCCGTAGTGGTCGCTCGCGTGGACGCCCGCCACCGGTTCCACCAGGACGCGCCGGCAGGAGGAGACCCGCAGGGTGGGGCCGTGCGGTCCGCATCGGAGCAGGATGTAGTCGATGCGGCGGTCCGACACCTCGGGCATGTCGCCCTGCCGTACGAGCGGATTGCCGGAGCTGAACGTCGGTCCCGGTTCGCCGGGATGGACGGCCGACCAGGTGTCCTCGAAGCAGACGCTCATGCCGTCGAGTGACTGCAGCCCTTTCAGAAACCGCACACTGGCGGCCTGAGGGGGCGCGTCGAAGTCCCCGAGCATGACCGTGTGACGCACGGGGTGCTCGGCGACGACCCTCTCGACCAGACGTGCGGCGACGAGCGCCTGCAACTCCCGTTCGCGCTCATAGCCGTAGGGCCAGCTCGGCTTGTGGTGCACCACGAGGACCGTGCCGAGGGGTTCGGGCAGCGGGAGTTCCGCGGCGACGACGCCGCACCAACTGGTGTTCGCCGTCCGCCTGGTCACCTCGAGGGGATCCGTTACGGTGCGCCCGAAGGGACGGCGGGCGGCCAGTACCGCTCCCACACCGTCGGAGGACCATCGGGGATGCGGAACGACATGCCAGCCCGCGTCGACGAGCGCCGCCACGTCCCCACGCGTCACCTCCTGGAGCGCGAGCACGTCCGGCTCCCGGCGCCGCAGCTCCCGCGCCAGCACGGCCCGCCGGCCGGGACCGTCGGCGTACTGCGGTGCCAGCACATTCATGGTCATCAACCGCATACCGGGTGTCACATCCGTCATCGTTTCAGCGTGACACAGCCAACTTCGGCCGTTCACGACCATTCCTGACGTCACGTCAGTTCAGATAATCTGACAGAGCGTCAGTTAGCGGCTGTCTCACAGGAGCGGGCGGAACGATGCTTGGATCGACCCACGGCACTCTCACCACCGACTCCCGCCGGGCCCGGGCCATCGCCTGTGGCGAGCGGTCCGGGCCTGCTGTGCACGGCAGGCCGGCCCAGGTGGGCGACCTCGACGTCAGCGGGCGTCCGCTGCACGCCGACGTACCCGACCTGGACCGCTTCTTCCGCCCCCGGTCCGTCGCCGTCATCGGCGCCTCGGACGCCGAGGGGCGCCCCAACACCGGCATCACGCGCCAACTGGCCGACTGGGCCGAGCGGGTCGGCGCCCGGCTGCTCCCGGTGCACCCGAGCCGGCCGTCGGTCTTCGGCATCCCCTGCTCCCCCTCCGTCGCCGACCTGCCCGAGCAGGTCGACCTGGCCGTGGTGCTGGTCGGCGACCCCCTCCCCGTCGTCGAGGAACTCGCCGAGGCCAAGGCGCACTTCGCGGTCGTCTTCGCCTCCGGGTTCGCCGAGACCGGCGAGGACGGCGCGGTCGCCCAGCGGCAACTGGCCGCCGCCGTCGAGCGGTCCGGGATGCGGCTGCTGGGACCCAACACCAACCTCAACGCCTTCGAGCGCTTCCGCGACGACCTCGAGGGCCCGGCGATCGCGCTCATCACCCAGTCCGGCCACCAGGGCCGCCCCGTCTTCGCCCTCCAGGAACTCGGCATCCGGCTCTCCCACTGGGCGCCCACCGGCAACGAGGCCGACCTGGAGACCGCCGACTTCCTCTCCTACTTCGCCGAGCGGCCCGAGGTCGGCGCCATCGCCTGCTACCTCGAAGGGCTGAAGGACGGCCGCGCCTTCCTGCTCGCCGCCGACCGGGCCGCCCGGCGCGGTGTGCCGGTCGTCGCGGTCAAGGTCGGCCGCACCGAGACCGGCGCCCGCACGGCCGCCTCCCACACCGGCAAGCTGACCGGCGCGGACGCGGTGGTCGACGCGGCGCTGCGCCAGTATGGCGTGATCCGGGTGAACGGTCTCGACGAACTCCAGGACACGGCGGCCCTGTTGGCGCGCGCCCGGCCCCGCGCGCCGACGGGGTCGTCGTCTACTCGATCTCGGGCGGCACGGGCGCGCACGTCGCCGACCTGGCGACCGAGGCGGGACTGAGACTGCCGGTGCTGTCCGAGGTCCGGCAGGCCGAACTGCACCAGTGGATACCGGGGTACCTGAGCGTCGCCAACCCCGTCGACAACGGCGGGCACCCGGTCGGCGACCATCGCGGACGGAAGATCATCGACGCGATCCTGGCCGACCCCGAGGTGGGCGTGCTGATCTGCCCGATCACCGGCCCGTTCCCCCGCTCAGCGACCGGCTCGTACGGGACCTCGTGGACGCCGCCGAGCAGACGGACAAGCTGGTGTGCGTGGTGTGGGGATCGCCGGTCGGCACCGAGCCGGCCTACCGCGAGGTCCTGCTCGGCTCCTCCCGGGTGGCCACCTTCCGCACGGTCGGCAACTGCCTCACCGCCGTCCGCGCCCACCTCGCCCACCACCGCTTCACGACCGCCTACCGCTCCCCCTTCGACGACGCCCCGCGCACCCCCTCCCCGTCCTACCGCAAGGCACAAGCCCTGATGCGGCCCGGTGAGCAGCTGAGCGAGCACGCGGCGAAGCAACTGCTGCGGGCGTACGGCATCCGCGTACCGCGCGAGCAGCTGGTGACCAGCGCGGCGGCGGCCGTACGGGCGGCGGGGCTGGTGGGCTACCCGGTGGTGATGAAGGCCTCGGGCGCCCGTATCGCCCACAAGACCGAACTGGGCCTCGTGAAGATCGGGCTCACCTCGGCGAGCCAGGTCCGCGACGCCTACCGCGAGCTGACCGACATCGCCCGCTACGAGGATGTCTCCCTGGACGGCGTACTGGTCTGCCAGATGGTCGAGCAGGGCGTCGAGATGGTCGTCGGAGTCACGCACGACGACCTGTTCGGCCCGACCGTGACCGTCGGGCTCGGCGGCGTGCTCGTGGAGGTCCTGCGCGACACGGCCGTAGGTGTGCCGCCGTTCGGTGAGGACCAGGCGCGGGACATGCTCGCCGGGCTGCGCGGGCGGGCGCTGCTCGACGGGGTCCGGGGGCGGCCGCCGGCGGATCTGGACGCGCTCGTCGAGGTCGTGCTGCGCGTGCAGCGCATGGCGCTGGAACTCGGGGACCGGCTGGCGGAGCTGGACATCAACCCGCTGATGGTGCTGCCCCAGGGGCAGGGTGCGGTGGCGCTGGACGCGCTGGCGGTGTGCGGCCGATGACGGAACCCTCCGTTCTGCACGCGACGGACGACGACGTCCTCACCATCACCCTCAACCGGCCCGAGAGCCTCAACGCCGTCACGCCCGACCAGCGGGACGAGATCGTCCGGCTGCTGTCGGAGGCGTCCACGACGGCGGAGGTGCGAGCGGTCGTGATCACGGGGACGGGCCGGGGCTTCTGCGCCGGCGCGGACCTGCGGGGCGCCGCCACGTCCGGCACCCGGATCGCGGGCGACGTGGCCCGCACCCTCCGTCTGGGCGCCCAGCGCCTGATCGCGGCCGTCCTCGACTGCGAGAAGCCGGTGATCGCGGCGGTGAACGGCACGGCGGCCGGCCTGGGCGCGCATCTGGCCTTCGCCTGCGACCTCGTACTGGCCGCGCACTCGGCCCGGTTCATCGAGGTGTTCGTACGGCGAGGGCTGGTACCGGACGGCGGCGGCGCCTACCTGCTCCCCCGTCTGGTCGGCCCGCAGCGGGCGAAGGAACTGATGTTCTTCGGCGACGCGCTCTCGGCGACCGACGCGGAGCGGATGGGGCTGGTCAACCGGGTCGTCCCCGACGACGACCTGGACAAGACGGCCCGCGCGTGGGCCGAACGCCTCGCCACCGGCCCGACCCGCGCCCTGGCCCTGACCAAGCAGCTCGTCAACGCGTCCCTGGACGCCGACCGGGCGACCGCCTTCGCCGCCGAGGCAGCCGCGCAGGAGATCAACATGACGACGGCGGACGCGCGGGAGGGTGTACGGGCCTTCGTGGAGCGGCGGAGCGCGGAGTTCGAAGGCCGTTGACCCTTCCTATCTGACATCCCGTCAGCTTCAATGACGGGCGTGATGGGACAAGCAGGAATGGCCGAAGCCGCCGTCCGCTACCTCAGGTCGGTCCGCGCACCGGGGCCCGTCGAGGCGCTGCCACGGCCCGAGTTGCGGTGCGTCGCCGACGACGAACGCGCACCGCTCGACCACCGGGAGTTCCGCCGTGTCCTCGGCAACTTCGCGACGGGCGTGGCCGTCATCACGGCACCTCCCGCCACCGCCACCGACTCCCCCGCCGGCTTCGCCTGCCAGTCCTTCACGTCCCTCTCCCTCTCTCCTCCCCTCGTCGCCTTCATGGTCGGCCGTACGTCGACGACGTGGCCGCGTATCGCCCGGGCAGGGGTGTTCTGCGTGAACGTCCTGGCCGGCCACCAGACCGAGTTGTGCCGTGCCTTCGCGGTGAGCGGCGCGGACAAGTTCGCGGGCGTGGCGTACGACGCGGCACCGGTGTCCGGCTCCCCACGCCTCTCGGGCACCGTCGCCTGGATCGACTGCGCGATCCACGCCGTCCACACCGGCGGCGACCACCTCATCGTGGTCGGCCGGGTGAACGCCCTCGACACGACGGACGATCCGTCCGACCCGCTGCTGTTCCACCGAGGACGCTTCACCGGGCTGACGCACCCGCAGGGCTCAGAGAGCCGCCAGCCGCCACAGTGACGTGACCTCGGCGGCCCGTACGGCGTGCAGCGGATCGGCCGTGTCCCGCACGCGCGGGTGACGCGGGTGCGTGTCCAGCCGGCCGGCCACCCGCAGGCCCGCTGCGTCGACGGCGTTCAGCAGCTCGCCCCGGCTGCGCAGCCCGAGCCGTTCGCCCAGGTCGGACAGGACGAGCCAGCCCTCACCGCCCGGCTCCAGCCGGCCGGCGAGCCCGTCGAGGAACCCTCGGAGCATGCCGCCGCCCGCGTCGTAGACACCGAGGTCGAGGTCGGAGGCGGGGCGGGCGGGGATCCAGGGTGGATTGCAGACGACGAGCCCGGCACGCCCTTCGGGGTACAGCTCGGGCCCGGTGACGCGTACCGTCCTGTCGAGCCCCAACCGCCGTACGTTGTCCAGGGCACAGGCCCGCGCCCGCGCGCTGACGTCAGTGGCCACAACTCGCCCGATGCCCCGCCTCGCAAGCACGGCGGCGAGAACACCGGTGCCCGTCCCCAGGTCGAACGCGACCTGTACGTCAGCCGGCAACGGCGCACGCGCAACCAACTCGACGTACTCGTCCCGCGTCGGCGCGAACACCCCGTAGTGCGGATGGATGCGCGCGCCCAACGCCGGGACGTACACACCCCTCTCCCGCCACTGCCGGGCACCGACCACGCCCAGCAGCTCGGTGAGGGCGACAGCCACGGGGCCCTGGGACGTCCCGTACGCCTCGGCACACGCCCGGCCCACATCAGGCGCCCGACGCAGCGCCAGCCGGTAGTCCTCCTCCAACAGGACGAGCAACTTGCCGAGCACGCGCGCACGATGGGCGCGGAACCGGCGGTGCAGACGAAAGGTCTCGGCAGGACTGTCCGCCGCACCGGGCGCGGTACGCCCGACCCGGCGGTCCATCGCCCGCAACAACTGCCGCGCGTTGTGAAAATCCCCGCGCCACAACAACCCGGTGCCCTCACAGGCAAACCGGTAGGCGTCGGAGGCCCTCATCCGGTCGTCGGCGACGACGACCCGACGGGGCAGGGGCAGCCCGGACTCAGAATGCCAGCGGGCGGAACGGGGTTGACCCTCGATCCAGCGGATCGTGGACACGGCAAACTCCTCGGAAGGCCGAACGTGAACGAACCTGCGACGTCACGACGACCACGTCACCGAGGACCATGCCGAGTGTCATCAACGGACCTTCCTGAGGGGCGAAGCGGTAACCGGGTCCAGAATAGGCAACCCAACCCCCTCAACGCACCGAACCACTCACTCACCCACCCACCGAACGCCGCTGAGGCCACCCGGCGTCCAGACGAGACGCGCCCGCGCCGCCCGCCGGCTTCTCTCCCGTGCTGGAACGGACTGGGTCAAGGGTGGCCCGCAGGGCCATCGCCGAAGGCGACGCGCAGCGCCCTTGAGGCAGGCCGTGGAAGCACGACACTGGCCAAGAAGCGGGCGGCCCCGACAGTTCCTTCGTGACGTACGTCAGTCTGATCGAGGACTGCCGGGGCCCGGGCGGCGAGGTCCCTCCGGTTCTGTTTCTGTCAGTGGCCGCTACGCGAGCCAGAGCGAGCTACGCCGATGACGTGCCGGCGGTATGTCCACCGCGTCCGCGGCACCGAGCGCGAGTTCGTCGGCGGTGCAATTCACGAGCCGCAAAACGGCCCCTACCTGTGCCCGCAGCCGCTGTCGCGCCCGACGCTCCTCCATTGCGGACCACTGGGCGACGGAACGGTCCCGCTGGTGTCGAGCGAACGAGTACACATCCACCGTACGGCGGACCTCGCGAGGTTGAGGCCTTCTGCTCTCTCGTCTCGCATCGGTGAAACTGCGTGCGCTGAACCTGAGGTCATAGAGAACCACGGAACGCCAGGGTTTCCCTGATGAGCGTTCGTGGCCACTCTGGCTCCGTGAACGGGGAAAATGATGGGCGGTGCGTGCCACGTGACTCCGTTCGCAGCAACCGCCAGGCATCTCCTGGCGGGCTACCTGAAGCCCGTCGCCGAACATACGTTTTCCATGTCGTAACCCTATCTCGCTGCTTCGGAGGGCGGGCTTCTCGCCGAGCTCACCGAGATCGTGAAGGGCGGACGGGAACGGCGCGGCCTTTACCAGCCAGAGCCGTCGAGGACGCGGACGCCCTGCTGCTCGCGCAGCACACGGCGACCGAACGCGCCACCGCCGACTGTGCCCCCTGCGCCTGGTTGAAGTACGGCCTCTCCGCTGAGAGGGATGGCCTATGCGCCGGTGCGGGCCACGAGCAGGGGCTGGAAGAAGCCTGTCTCCTGGGGCATCCGCCATGCGAGGCCGATAAACCCGGCCTCGGCCGCGAGGTCGGCCAGTCGGTCCCGGGCGAGCGCCCAATAGGTGGTCCGGCGGACCTGGACGCGCCATTCTCCGCCTGCCGGGAGGAGTTGGAAGTGCTCCAAGTCGTAATGCTTGCCGTCGTCGTGCCAGTGCCAGTGCCAGAGCTGGAAGGTAACGGTCCGTTCTCCGCTGTCGGCGACCCGGTGGACTTGTGGAGGCGTCGAAGCAGGGCGATCGCGCAGCAGTTCGTCGTAAGGGCGCGTGCTGACCAGCAGCAGGCCGGCGGGGCGCAGCACGCGGCGCATCTCGGCCAGCGCGGCGCGCACATCGTGCTCTGTCAGCAGGTGAGGCAGCGAATTGTCGGCACAGACGACGGTGTCGAACCGGCCGTCGGGAAACGGGAGGCGCCGCATGTCGGCGGCGGCCGTGCGCAGACTCAGGCTCCGGTCGGCGGCCTCACGGGCAGCGCGGGCGGCGGCGCGAGGGCTGATGTCGGTCCCGGTGACACCGTGCCCGCGCAGCGCCAAGCCGATGGCCTGCGTCCCGATGCCGCAGGAGCAGTCGAGCACCACCGCGCGATCCCGGCCGATCAGGGC
Organism: Streptomyces tuirus; assembly: GCA_018195615.1. Classification (GTDB taxonomy): domain Bacteria; phylum Actinomycetota; class Actinomycetes; order Streptomycetales; family Streptomycetaceae; genus Streptomyces; species Streptomyces tuirus_A. Next base: position 4,263,234 of record JAGTPG010000002.1, read on the forward strand.
GTCCAGGGCGTTCCCCTGTCGACGGATGCTCGCGTCCCAGTCCGCGTAGATCAGGTGGTAGTCGTCGGCCAGCTCGTCGTAGAAGTGCGCCACCGATGTGCCGGCCATGGTCCGAGATTACCGGGCCTGATTTCTCCGGAGGCGCTGATCATTCCCGTGACGCCCCGCGCTCAGTCCACGGTCGTCACCCCCACCCCCCGCCGCCGAATCACCAGCGCCATCAACGCCGCCGCCGCACACAACGCCCCCGACGCGTACCAGACCACGTCGTACGAGCCGAACACATCACGCGCCACACCTCCGAGGAACGCGACGAGGGCCGCGCCCACCTGGTGGGAGGCGAGGACCCAGCCGAAGACGATCGCGCTGTCGTCGCCGTACTGCTCGCGGCACAGGGCGAGGGTGGGCGGGACGGTGGCGACCCAGTCGAGGCCGTAGAAGACGATGAAGAAGATCATCGGCGGGTGGACGGTGGGGGCCAGCAGGAGGGGGAGGAAGAGCAATGACACACCCCGCAGGGCGTAGTACACCGCGAGCAGCCGGCGCGCGTCGAAGCGGTCGGTGAACCAGCCGGAGGCCACCGTGCCGACGACGTCGAAGACGCCGATGACCGCGAGGAGCGAGGCGGCTGCCGTGATGGGCATGCCGTGGTCGTGCGCGGCGGGCACGAAGTGGGTCTGGATCAGGCCGTTGGTGGAGGCGCCGCAGATCGCGAAGGTGCCGGCGAGCAGCCAGAACGGGCCGGTGCGGGCGGCCGAGAGCAGGACGGACACGGTCCTGCGGGCAGCGCCGCGGACCGGGGCGGGCTTCGGTACGAAGTCCACCGCCCCGTACGGCTTCTGGCCGACGTCCGCGGGGTGGTCGTGCAGCAGGAGCCAGACGAACGGCACGACCGCCAGCGCGGCGAGGGCCACCGTGACGGCCGCCGGGCGCCATTCGTGCCGCTCGACGATCCAGGACAGCAACGGCAGGAAGATCAGCTGGCCCGAGGCCGACGCCGCGGTGAGGATGCCGCTGACCAGGCCGCGCCGCTCGGTGAACCAGCGGTTGGTGACGGTCGCCGCGAACGCCAACGCCATGGAACCGGAGCCGAGGCCGACCAGCAGGCCCCAGCACAGCATCAGCTGCCAGGCAGCCGTCATCCACACCGTGAGGCCCGAACCGAGCGCGATGACCGTCAGGGCGACCGCGACGACCCGGCGGATGCCGAAGCGGTCCATCAAGGCCGCCGCGAAGGGGGCGGTCAGCCCGTAGAGCGCGAGGTTGACGGAGACGGCGGCGGCGATCGTGCCGCGTGACCATTCGAACTCGTCGTGCAGCGGGTCGATGAGCAGACCCGGCACGGAGCGGAAAGCGGCGGCGCCGATGATCGTCACGAAGGTGACGGCGGCGACGAACCACGCCCGGTGCACACGCCTGCGGCCCGCCTGCGGCGGTGGCTGTACGGCTGCTGGGGCATCGCTTGTCTGGGTCACGCCATAGAGCTTCGGACCGGCGGCCGGCTTCATCGAGTGGCCCGGAGGACAGTGTTCGTTAGGATCGGGCCATGGCAGCAGCGACCACACCCACCGGCTTCCGCCCCCACCGCGTCGTCGTCCTCGCGCTCGACGGGCTGCTCCCCTTCGAGCTGGGCATCCCGCACCGCATCTTCGGCCGCCCGAAGGACGCCCGGGACGGCATCTGTACGAGGTCGTGACCTGCTCGGTCCGGCCACCGGGCCCGGTCGAGACGGACGCCGACTTCGCCATCCACGTCGCGCACGGCCCTCAGGCCCTGGCCACCGCCGACACGGTGATCGTCCCGGCGTCGTACGAACTCGGCCCGGTCTACGAGGAGGGCGTGCTGACCGACGCACTCGCCGCCGCCCTCACCCACATCCGCCCCGGCACCCGGCTCGCCTCCATCTGCACCGGCGTCTACGTCCTCGCCGCCGCCGGCCTGCTCGACGGCCGCCCGGCCACCACCCACTGGTCCGACGCCGAGCGCCTCCAGCGGCTCTTCCCGCAGGTCGCGGTCGACCCGGACGTGCTGTTCATCGACGACGGCGACGTGCTGACCTCCGCCGGTGTCGCGGCCGGCATCGACCTGTGCCTGCACATGGTGCGCCGCGACCACGGCGCCGCCGTCGCCAACGACGTGGCCCGCCGTACGGTCGTACCGCCGCACCGCGACGGCGGGCAGGCGCAGTACATCGCCCGGCCGGTGCCGGATCCGCAGCAGGCGTCCACCACCGCCGCCCGCGCCTGGGCCCTGGGTCGCCTCCACGACCCGATCCAGCTGCGCGACATGGCCGCCCAGGAGGCCATGTCGGTCCGCACCTTCACCCGCCGCTTCCGCGAGGAGACCGGCGTGAGCCCCGGCCAGTGGCTCACCCAGCAGCGTGTGGAACGGGCCCGGCACCTGCTGGAGTCCACCGACCGCTCCGTCGACCAGGTGGCCCGCGACGCCGGCTTCGGCACGGCCCAGTCGATGCGCCAGCACCTCCAGGCGGCCCTCGGCGTCACACCCACCGCCTACCGGCGGACCTTCCGGACCGGGAGGGACGAGACAAGGGCGGTCAGAACGTGAGCACCCCGCGCGCCACCCGCCCCGCCTCCGCGTCCGCCGCCGCCTTCTCGAAGTCCTCGACCGGATAGGTCCGGGTGACGAGTTCGTCGAGCAGCAGGCGGCCCCGGCGGTACAGGTCGGCGTACAGGGCGATGTCACGCTGGGGGCGGGAGGAGCCGTAGCGGCAGCCCAGGATGGACTTGTCCAGGTACATCGACGAGACGCGGAAGGACGCCTCGGCCGTGGCCGGCGGCACACCGAGGAGGACCGCCTGGCCGTGCCGGTCCAGCGCGTCGATCGCCTGCCGGATCAGCTCCACCCGGCCGACGCACTCGAAGGCGTGGTCCGCGCCCGTGGGGAGGATGTCCCGCACGCCCTCGGTCGAGGTGAGGAAGTCGGTCGCCCCGAACCGGCGCGCCACCTCCTCCTTCGCCGGGTTGGCGTCGACGGCCACGATCCGCAGCGCACCCGCGAGCCGCGCCCCTTGCAGCACGTTCAGTCCGATCCCGCCCGTCCCGATCACCAGGACACTGTCGCCCCGGTCCACCCGCGCCCGGTTCAGTACGGCGCCCACCCCGGTCAGCACCCCGCATCCGATGAGCGCCGCCGACGCCGGCGGGATGTCCTTCGGAATCCGCACCGCCTGGACGGCCTTCACGACCGTGCGCTCCGCGAAGGCGGAGTTGGCGGCGAACTGGTGGACCGGCTGCCCGTCGAGCCGGAACGGCCGGCCCGGGCGCCCGATCGCCCGCCGGCACATCGTCGGCCGCCCCCGGTCGCACTCCGCGCACGCGCCGCAGTTGGCGAGGGTGGACAGCGCGACATGGTCACCGGGCTCCACATGGGTGACGCCCACACCCACCGCCTCCACGACCCCCGCACCCTCATGGCCCAGCACCACAGGAACCGGGAAAGGTATGGTCCCGTCCACCACCGACAGATCGCTGTGGCACAGCCCCGCCGCCGAGATCGCGACCCGCACCTCACCCGGCCCCGGCTCCCGCACCTGAAGATCCGTGACGACCCGGACCTGCTTCCCGTCGAAGACCACACCTCGCATCACACGGCTCCCTTGTGCTCCCTGGGCAGGCCGAGCACCCGCTCGGCGATGATCGTGCGCTGGATCTGGTCCGAGCCGCCGTAGATCGTGTCGGCCCGGGAGAAGAGGAACAGGTGCTGCGCCGCGTCCAGTTCGTACGGCGACGAGACCGACCAGTCCGCCGGACCGACGCTCGCCGCCGCGCCCCGCACCAGGACGGCCAGCTCCCCGAGCCGCTGATGCCAGCCGGCCCACAGCAGCTTGGCCACGCTGGGCGCGCCCGGATCAGCCGAACCCCCCAGCGTCCGCAGGGCGTTCCAGCGCATCGTGCGCAGTTCGGCCCACTGCCGCACGAGCCGTTCCCGTACGACGGGGTCCCGTGCCGCCCCCGTCTCCACGGCCGTACGCACCACGCCCTCGAGCTCCCGCGCGAACCCGATCTGCTGGGCCAGCGTGGACACGCCCCGCTCGAAGCCGAGGAGGCTCATGGCGACGCGCCAGCCGTTGCCCTCGCCGCCGACGACGTGCTCGGCGTGCGCGCCGTCGAAGAAGACCTCGTTGAAGTCGCTGGTCCCGGTCATCTGCCGGATGGGTCGGACCTCGATCCGGCCCGGCTGGTCCATGGGGACGAGGAGGAACGTCAGCCCGTGGTGGCGCACCGAGCCGGGTTCCGTCCTGGCCAGCACGAAGCACCAGTCCGCCTCGTGCGCGAGCGACGTCCAGATCTTCTGGCCGGTGACACGGTAGGTACGGCCGTCCGGTTCACGCACGGCCGCGGTACGGACACCGGCCAGGTCCGAACCCGCGCCGGGTTCGCTGTAGCCCTGGCACCAGAGTTCCTCGCCGGCGGCGATCGGGGGAGGAAGCGGGACTTCTGCTCCTCGGTGCCGTGCGCGATGAGCGTGGGGGCCAGGAGGTTCTCGCCGATGTGACCGGAGCGCGGGGGCGCGGCCGACCGTGCGTACTCCTCGGCCCAGGCGACCTGCTGGGTGAGCGTGGCCGTGCGATTCCCGTACCCGCCCGCACTCCACCCGAGCCCGATCCACCCGGCCGCACCGAGGGTGCGCTCCCAGGAGCGCCGGTCTCTCACGTCCCTGGCGTGTGCGGCGAGCCAGGCACGAGCCTGGGCACGGAAGTCCTCGTCTTCTTGCGCGAACCCGAAATCCACGGTTGCCGCCTTAGGTCGAAGTGACTGCCCGCGGGTCGCGAAGCAACCCAGGGGGCGCGGGGAACTGCGCGACCAGCCACGAACAACCCGCAGCCGCCACACCACACGCACCCCCGAGCTACTGGGCGTTCGGCCGCTCCCCTTCCCGCGCCGCCCTCTCCATCTCCCGCACCCGCTCCAGCATCGGCATCGGATCCACCCCCACCGACCCGGGCAGAAACTCCGCGATCCCCTCCACGGTCCACCCGCCGGCGGCATACGCCGCGCGCAGCTCCCTCGGCTGCGCCCACACCGCGATCTTCGCCCCGGCGACCGTGTACACCTGCCCGGTGATCCCCTGCTCCCGCGCCCCGTCGGACAGCAGGTACACCACCAGCGCGGCGACGTCCTCCGGCTCCCCGATCTCCGCCAGTTCCATCGGCACGCCCGCCGACATCCGGGTCCGCGCGACCGGCGCCACCGCGTTCGCGGTCACCCCGTACTTGTGCAGTCCCAGCGCCGCGCTCCGCACGAGCGAGATGATCCCGCCCTTGGCCGCGCTGTAGTTGGCCTGCGACACCGACCCCTGGTGGTTGCCGCTGGTGAAGCCGATCAGCGTGCCGGTTCGCTGCTCGCGCATCACCGCCGAAGCCGCCCGGAACACCGTGAACGTGCCCTTCAGATGCGTCGCGACGACCGGGTCCCACTCCTGCTCGGTCATGTTGAACAGCATCCGCTCCCGCAGGATCCCGGCCACGCAGACGACACCGTCGAGCCGCCCGTACGACGACAGCGCCACGTCGACGACCCGCTGCCCGCCCGCCATGGTGGAGATGTCGTCGGCGACCGCCACCGCGTCCCCGCCCGCCGCCTGGATCTCCTTGGCCACCGCCTCGGCGACCTCACTGGCCGGTGAGGCTCCGTCGACGGCCACGCCGTAGTCGTTGACGACGACCTTCGCTCCCTCGGCCGCCGCCGCGAGCGCGACCGCCCGGCCGATGCCCCGCCCTGCCCCGGTGACGGCGACGACCTTGCCCGCCAAGAAGTTCCCCACGCCCGGCCCCTTCCCGTCTCACGGTTTCTGACGGACCGTTAGATTTTGCGACACCCAGATTCTACGACCCGTCAGATATGGGAAGACAAGCCCCGGGGAGGACCCATGTCGCTGCCGGACGCGTTCCACGACATCGCCGAGCGCGTGAACAACTGGGGCCGCTGGGGAGCCGAGGACGAGCTCGGAACGCTGAACCTGATCACCGACGAGGTCGTACGGGAAGCCGCGACGACCGTCCGGACCGGGCGCCGGATCCCGCTCGCGCTGCCCCTGCGGCGCGACGGCGTGCAGACGGGGATGATCCCGGGGCGGATCGACCCGCTGCACGTCATGGTGCAGATCAACCAGGAGCTCTTCGGCCCGGGCACGGTCGCGTGCAGCGACGACGCCGTGACCATGGGGCTCCAGGCGGCCACCCACTGGGACGCGCTGCCGCACGTCTCGCACTCGGGCAGGCTCTACAACGGCCGCCCGGCGGACACCATCACCCCGCACGGCGGCGCCGAGTTCAGCGGCATCGACACGGCCCGGCACGTCGTCTCGCGCGGAGTGCTGCTCGACGTCGCCCGCGCCCGGGGCACGGACCGGCTCGACGGCGGGTACGCCGTCACCCCGAGGACCTGGACGCCGCCGAGGAGCTGGCCGGTACGCGGGTGCGGTCCGGCGACATCGTGCTCGTACGGACCGGGCAGGTCCGGCTCTGCCTGGCCGGCGACCGGCACGCGTACGCCTATCCGTCGCCGGGTCTGTCGATCCGGACGCCGGAGTGGTTCCACGCGCGTGATGTGGCGGCCGTCGCCAACGACACCCTCACCTTCGAGGTGTTCCCGCCCGAGGTGGACGGTCTGTGGCTGCCGGTGCACGCCCTCCATCTCGTGGAGATGGGGATGCCGCAGGGCCAGAACTGGAATCTCGAAGAGTTGTCCACAGCCTGTGGAGAAGCGGGCCGCTTCACCTTCCTGCTGGCTGCGACACCCGAGCCGTTCACTGGGGCGACCGGAGCTCCGGTGGCACCGGTCGCCGTCCTGTAGGCCTTTGGCCGCCCCCGGCCCCGTGGAGCTGGATGGCGGCGCCGCGCTGCTCGCCCCGAGCACGGCAGCGCGCGCCGCCACCCGACTCCGGCGCTCCCGCCCCGGCTTCCACGGCCCTGAGGAAGCCGACGCCGAATCACGACTCACACTCGTCGAGGACCTCCGTCGGCGAGGCCCTCGCCGTCCCCTCACCGGCGAATCGCTGACCACAAGCGTGAGCACACCGTCACGAGGCGTCAACACCCGTTCGGTGATTTATCGCTTATGCGGCTTTTGCCGTAGGTGCGCACGGGAGCACGTCCCGGCGCATCGCGTCACGCCATGACCGGTTCGTCCGACCTGCCGTGCGCCCGTGCCCCGGCCTCGCCGCACCACCGCGTGGCATGTGCCGCCGTACACCGGCCCCGCCGCCGGCCTAGACCGCCTCGTACGCCAGCCCCTCGACAGCCGCCCCGCCGCCGTAGGCCACCGCGCCGCCCCCGCACGACGCCGTGATGTCACGGGACGACTTCGTACACCGGTCCAGTTCGCACCAGATGCGCTTGCCGGTGGCCTCGACGCTCCACCCCCAGCGGTCGGCGAGGCCGTCGACGAGGGCGAGGCCCCGGCCGGTGGTCGCGTCGTCGTCCGCGCAACGCGGCACGGGCGCACGGCTGCTGCGGTCCGTGACCTCGAGACGGACCGTGGCCTCCTCCGTCACCGTGTGCGGCAGGGACAACCGCAGCACGGCGGGACGGCCGGTGTGCACCACGGCGTTGGTGACGAGCTCGGAGACGAGCAGGATCAGCGTCTCGGCGAGCGGCTCGTCGGCCTGTATGCCCGAACCGGCCAGGCGCGAGCGGGCCCACCGCCGGGCCCGCCCCACTTCTGCGGGGTCGGGCCGGATCTCCAGCTGCACTTGAAGCACCTGCACCGCTCACACCATCCGAACCGGCGGACACTTAGGCTCGCGCCTCACGAGGGCCACGATCGTAGCCATTTTCTGCATGGCCAGAACAACGGCCGGGACAAGGATCACGGAACGTGAATCCCTTGTGGGACAGCATGGTTGACGTACAGTCACCCCAACAAGCGCTTCGGGCATATTCCAGCGCGAAGGAGTACCCGTGCGGCATACTGTGCGACGCTCGCTGAGGGGAGTCGAACAGGCGGCGGCACGAGGCCGCGCTGCCGGGCGAACAGCGTTCAGGACCACTCGCATCCCACACAAGGTACCCGAGGGGACAGTCGACTCCGGGCCGTGACGAGTCACACAGAGGACACGAGCCGGTATCAACTCTCCGTAATCTCGATATGCCACGATCCGCGACATCCCCGTGGACGCAGTTGGTGATGTCGCAGCCAGACGGGCTGTCAGGCCGTTCCGGCGAGCAGATCGGCCGCGAGCAGTTCCTCACTCTCCGTGTTTCCTCCCGTACGCTGCGTTCGAACCCATGCGCGTTTCAGATGCAGGTGGACCTCGGACTCCCAGGTGAAGCCCATGCCGCCGTGCACCTGGAGACAGTCGCGGGCGCCGCGTACGGCGGCCTCGTCGGCGAGCAGGCGGGCGGCGGCGATGTCGACCGGGTCGGCCGTGACGGCGGCCGCGTACACCGCCGCGCGGGCCGTCTCCGCCCGGACCAGCATCCCCGCGCACAGGTGTGCCACCGCCTGGAAGGCGCCTACGGGCCTTCCGAACTGTTCGCGCGCCCGGGCGTGTTGCGCCGCCAGGTCGCAGACCCGGGTGGCTGTGCCGAGTTGCTCGGCGGCGGTGAGGAGGACGGCGACGGGATCCGGGGCCGCTGTCACGCCGCCGGGCACGCGGTGCAGGGGGGTGAGCGGGTCCAGGGAGCGCAGCGGTACGGCTGCGGTGGCGTCGCCGCGTACGACGTCGGCTTGCGCCAGCCACTCCGCCAGTGCGCCGTCTACGGCTGCCACGACGGTTTCTCCGGTGGCGGCTCCCGGTACGGCACCGGCCGCGAGGTGGGTGGCGATCAGGGGGCCCGGCAACAGCGCCCGTCCGGCCTCCTCGAACACCAAGACGGCCTCGGGCAGCCCCAGTCCGACCCCACCGTCGGCCTCCGGCAACCGCAACGCGAAGAACCCGGCGTCCCCCAAGGCCCGCCACAACCCCCGGTCGAGCCGCCCCGACCACCCGGCACCACCCGAACGCTCGCTCCCCACACCACCGTTGGCCACACGGCCACCCACCACGCCCCACGGCCGGCACGATCACCGCCCACAGCCCGTCGCAACGCCTCCCCGTCGAAGCGCCGCTCCAACAGCTGTCGCGTCCCCTCGCGCAGGGCCCGCTGGTCGTCCGTAAGCCGGAACCGCACGGTCAGCGTCCTTTCGGCAGGCCGAGGATCCGCTCGGCGATGATGCTGTGCTGGATCTGCGAGGTGCCGGCCGCGATGGTGTAGGACAGGGAGGAGAGGCGGTCGAGCACCCAGGGGCGGTCCAGGTCGAGACAGTCGGCGCCCAGCACCGCCGCGGCGGCGTCGTAGAGCCCCTGACGGGCGTGCGAGTACCGGAGCTTGAAGACGGAGCCCCCGAGCCCGGGCACGCCGCCCGAGGCCTCCGCCGCGCTCACGTTCCACTGCGTCAGCCGCCACAGCGCCCGGAACTCGGCGTTGAGCCCGCCCAGCCGGCGCCGGAGTGCCGGGTCGTCCCAGCGGCCGTTCTTGCGGGCCTCGACGGCCAGTTCGCCCAGGAGTCGCCGGCAGGCGACGACCTCGCCGGCGAAGGCCGTGCCGCGCTCGAAGGACAGCGTCACCATGGTCACGCGCCAGCCGTCGTTCTCGGCCCCGACCCGATTTCCCACCGGCACGCGCACCTCGTCGAGAAAGATCTCCGCGAACTCGGCCGACCCGGCGAGCGTGCGCAGCGGCCGTACGGTGATGCCGGGCGTGTCCATGGGCATGGCGAGCCAGGTGATGCCCCGGTGCTTGGGGGCGTCGGGATCGGTGCGGACCAACAGCTCGCACCAGTCGGCGACTTCCGCGTGGGAGGTCCAGATCTTGGAGCCGGTCACCACGTAGGCGTCGCCGTCGCGCCACGCGCGCGTGCGCAGGGCCGCGAGGTCGGAGCCGGCCTCCGGTTCACTGAAGCCCTGGCACCAGACCCGCTCGCCGCGCAGGATCGGCGGCAGCCAGCGCGCCCGCTGGGCGTCCGTGCCCTCGGCGGCGATCGTCGGCCCGGCGTGCAGCAGACCCACGAAGTTGGCCCCCACGTAGGGCGCGCCGGCCTTCTCGGTCTCCTCCAGGAAGATCAGGCGAACGCTCGGTGTGCCGCCCCAGTGGACATCGGCGTATCCGGCGTCGTACAGCCTGCGCTGCCAGCCGAGGTCGTACGCCCGCCGCCCCGGCCAGTCGTCGGGGACGGCTTGGGCGGGAGGCCGGGGAGTGTCCGCGCGAGCCACTCCCGAAGCCGGGCCCGGAACTCCTCCTCCTCGGGCGTGTACGACAGGTCCATCAGCGGTCGAGGTCCAGGTCCAGCATCCGGATGGCGTTGCCCCGCATCAGCTTGTAGACCGTCTCGTCGTCGAGGCCCCGGACATGGTCGAGGGCGACCTCCTTGGTGTGCGGGAAGGTCGAGTCGACGTGCGGGTAGTCGGTCTCGAAGGTGGCGTTGTCGCGGCCGACGACGTCGATCGACGCGACGCCGTGCTTGTCGCGGAAGAAGCAGCAGAAGATCTGCCGGTAGTAGTACGTGGACGGGGGCTCGGGGATCGTGTCCCGGACGCCGCCCCAGGCGCGGTGCTCCTCCCAGACGTCGTCGGCGCGTTCCAGGGCGTACGGGACCCAGCCCATCTGGCCTTCGGAGTAGGCGAGTTTGAGGCGCGGGTGCTTCACCAGGACCCCGCTGAACAGGAAGTCCATCATCGAGGCCATCGCGTTGTTGAAGCTGAGCGAGGCCTGTACGGCGGGCGGGGCGTCCGGGGAGGCGGCCGGCATCTGGGACGAGGACCCGATGTGCATGTTGACGACCGTCCCGGTCTCCTGGCAGGCCGCGAAGAACGGGTCCCAGTAGCCGGAGTGGATGGACGGCAGCCCCAGGTGGGTGGGGATCTCGGAGAAGGTCACGGCCTTCACCCCGCGCCCGGCGTTGCGGCGGATCTCGGCGACCGCCAGCTCGACGTCCCACAGCGGGATCAGGCACAGCGGGATGAGCCGCCCGCCGCTGTCGCCGCACCACTCCTCGACCATCCAGTCGTTGTAGGCGCGCACGCAGGCCAGGGCGACCTCCTTGTCGTGCGCCTCGGCGAAGGTCTGGCCGCAGAAGCGGGGGAAGCTGGGGAAGCAGAGGCTGGCCTCGACGTGGTTGAGGTCCATGTCCTTCAGGCGTTCCTTGGGGTCCCAGCAGCCGGGCCGCATCTCCTCGCGGGTGATGCCCTCCAGGGTCATCTCGTCCCGGTCGAAGCCGACGGCGGCGATGTTGCGCTTGTACGGGAACTTCAGGTCCTCGTAGATCCACCAGTCGGTGGGCGGGCCGTCCGGGTCCATCGTGATCTGGTACTTGCCGCCGACGTAGGCGAGTTCACCGATGCCGGCGGTGAGCGACCTGGGACCGCGGTCCCGGTACTTGGCCGGCAGCCAGGTGTCGAAGAGATGGGCAGGCTCGATCACGTGGTCGTCGACGCTGATGATGCGGGGCAGTTCGGTCGCCATGGGTCCCCTCCGCCGGACGGTATGCAGCGAGCGGTACTTATCTGATGCAGCGTCAGATAGCATCCCACCTGACGACCCGTCAGCCAAGGAGCAGGGGGCAGCCGTGAACGAGACCCCGTACGCCCTGAGTTCGTGCCGCACGCTGTGGGAGCTGGCCACCCGCCGCGCCGCCCTGACCCCTGACCGCCCGCTCTTCCTCCAGGACGACCGGACGCTGACCTTCGGGGCTCTGCGCGCGCGTGCCGAGCGGGTCGCGGCCGGGCTGTACGGGATGGGCGTACGCCCCGGCACGGTGGTCGCCTGGCAGCTGCCCACCCGCGTCGAGACGGTCCTGCTGTCCTTCGCGCTGGCCCGCCTCGGCGCCGTGCAGACCCCGGTGATCCCCTTCTACCGGGACCGCGAGGTCGGCTTCGCGCTGCGCGAGTCGAAGGCGGAGTTCTTCGCGGTGCCGGGCGAGTGGCGCGGCTTCGACCACGCGGAGATGGCCCGGCGACTGGGCGCGAAGGGCGTCTTCGGGGCCTACGACGACCTGCCGGACGGTGACCCCTCCGTACTGCCTCCCCCGCCCTCCGACGGCACCGCGGTCCGCTGGATCTACTGGACGTCCGGCACGACCTCCGACCCCAAGGGCGTGCTGCACACGGACCGTTCCCTGATCGCGGGCGGCTCCTGCCTGGCGCACGCGCTGCGGCCCTCGGCGGACGACGTGGGGTCGATCGCCTTCCCGTACGCCCACATCGGCGGGCCCGACTACACGGTGATGCTGCTGCTGTACGGCTTCCCGGCGGTGCTGTTCGAGCAGTTCGCGCTGCCGGACGCGCTGGCGGCGTACCGCTGGCACGGGGTGACGATGGCGGGCGGGTCGACGGCGTTCTACTCGATGTTCCTCGCCGAGCAGCGGAAGCGGCCCGGGACCCCGATCGTCCCCTCACTGCGACTGCTGGCGGGGGCGGGGCCCCGAAGCCGCCGGAGCTGTACCACGCGGTCGTGCGCGAGATGGGTGTGCGGCTCACCCACGGCTACGGCATGACCGAGGTACCGATGATCACCATGGGGGCGCCGGACGACGACCCCGAGCTGCTGGCGACGACGGAGGGGCGGCCACCGGAGGGGATGGAGATACGGATCGTGGACGGGGAGGTGCGGCTGCGCGGGAGGCCGTGTGCCGGGGCTATCTGGATCCGGGGCAGACGGCGGAGGCCTTCGACGAGGAGGGGTTCCTGCGCACCGGCGACCTCGGGCGCCTGACGGAGACCGGGCACCTGGTCCTCACCGGCCGGCTGAAGGACGTGATCATCCGCAAGGGCGAGAACATCTCGGCCCAGGAGATCGAGGACCTGCTGCACCGGCATCCGGCGGTCGGGGACGTGGCGGTGATCGGGCTGCCGGACGCCGGGCGCGGGGAGCTGGTGTGCGCGGTGGTGGAACAGCCGCCGGGGCCGTGCCCTTGACGCTCCCGGACCTGACCGCGTACCTGCGCGCCGAGGGACTGTCGGTGCACAAGCTGCCGGAACGGCTGGAGGTGGTGGACGCCCTTCCGCGGGGCGAGACCCTGCGGAAGGTGCTGAAGTACAAGCTGCGCGAGCGCTACTCGGGCGCGTGACGCCACTCGGTCACGCGGCCCGCGTGACCTTATTCGGGCACGGTGAAGTAGCGGGCGAAGGCGGGTACGACCTCGGCCTCGCCGACCTTGCCGTCGCCGTCCGCGTCGAGCGCGCCGGCGGCCGTGCGGGCGACGTCCTCGGGGACGCCGAGGCACTTCAGGACGCGGGCGGCCTCCTCGACCGTCGCCGCGCCGTCACCGTCGGTGTCGGCGACGTCCAGGGCGGCGTGCAGGAAGGGGCGGGCGATCTCGGCGAACCGGTCGGGGTTGTCGCGCAGGCGCTTGACCGCGCCGTTGACGAACTCCTCACGCGTGATGCGCTGGTCGCCGTCGCGGTCCGCGATCCCCGCCATGCCCTGCCAGAACGCCTCCGCGCCGCCGTACAGGGCCTGTCCCTTGTCGGACCGGGCCGCGACGGCGAACTCCGTGAGCAGCGTCTTGGCCGCTCCCATGAAGTCCGCGCGGTCGATGTAGCCGTTGCCGTCCTGGTCGAAGGTGGCGAACCGGGCGGCGATCCTGCGCTCGTACTCGCTGCTGACCATGTCTCTTTCAGGCCGCCTTACGTCGGGTGGGGTGCGTCTCGCTCGGAGCGTACGACGGAGGGGGCCGCTCGGGCGCGGGAAAACGTCAGTTGTGCCAAGACCGGGGAATTCCAGGACAACAGCGTGTCAGAACAGCAACACTCTGCCTACCGTGCGTCACCGGGCCGTCACGCGGACAGGGGTTCGCCCTCGTCACCCAGGGCGGCGTCCACATCGCCGTACACGTCGAACAGCCTGCGTACGCCCAGCGCGCCGAGGACCCGGTTCACATGCGACCCGTCGGCCGCGCCCCGGGCGGGCAGCACCAGCCGCAGCCGGCCCTGGCAGGAGCGGATCAGGCGACGGGCGGCGATGAGCACGCCGACGCCGCTGGAATCGCAGAAGAACACCTCGGACAGGTCCAGGACAAGACAGTGGTGCCCCTCGGCCACCGCGTCGTGCACGCGCTGACGCAGCACCGGCGACGTCACCAGATCCAGCTCGCCCGACACCTGGAGCACGGCCCATTCGCCCTGCTCGCCGCCGGTCACTTTGAAGGTCACCACACGCCCTTCGCTCGCCGAAACGGAAGCAGTCCCTACGCTTCCTTGCAGCGCGGCTGCCCAGCGGCCGTTCCCTGAAACACGACTCGAGAAACGGATACCTCTCAGAAGAGGCTTGTTTTAGTCGGCTTCGATCCGGTTCGATCCTAACCAGACACGTCTGATCGGAGGACGGATGGGTAGGCGCGGCCTCGACGGCACCCGGCGTGAGCGCCGGCGGCCCCCTACCACCTGCGGCGGGCCAGGGGGCGCACATTGCCACAAAGGGGCGTGCGCTACCGGACGTGCCGACTACATTCGGGGAGAGGTGAGGCACAGGCTGGACAGGGCACGGGCGCGGGACACGAGCAGGGGGTGAGGGGGCCGCATGACGAAGAGGGACGTACCTCCTCGCTGGGACCGCAAGATGCAGCAGCGGCTCGCCCGCGGTGAGGCGGCCGCCCTCGGTGAGCTCTACGACCGGTTCGCCTCCCTCGTGCACGGCCTCGCCCATCGCGTGCTCGGCGACGAACGCGCCGCCGACGGCATCACGCGCGAGGTCTTCACGCACGTCTGGGAGCACCCGGACTCCTACGACCCCAAGCAGGGCCCGCTGCGCACCTGGGTCGCCACTCTGACCCACCGCCTGGCCGTCCAGCGTCTGCGCGACACCGAGACCGCCGCCCTCGCCCGCGACGGCTCCGGCACCGCGGAGGAACTGGAGCACAGGGTGCGCCGCGCCTCGGTCGCCGCCCGGGCCGACTACATCGTCCAGTCCATGCCGGTCCCGCTGCGCTCGGCCCTGGAGCGGGCCTACTTCCAGCGCCGCGACTACCGCCAGACCGCCGCCGACCTCGGCATCACCGAGGACGAGGCCCGCCGCCGCCTCCGCCTCGGGCTGCAACTGCTGTCCACCGCCCACGACTCCGGGGCACCGGACGCGCCGCCCGGACACGGGGGTGCGGTGTGAGCGGGCCGGACCGGTTCGAGGCGTACGACGACCATGAGGGAGAGGGCGGCCACGAGGAACTCGGGGATCACGAGGAGCAGGACAACTCCCGGAAAGAAAACAGCATTCGGGATGAATTGGGCGAAGACAGTCCGGGCGGGCCCGAACACGGCGACGCGCAGGGTCCCGGGCACCGGCAGCCACCGCGGATACCCATGCCCCGGGCCTCCGTCGAGGACACCGGACTGCCGCTGCCCGCGACACCACCACCGGCGCGGCCCGTGCTCGCGCACCGCGTGCTGAAGTCCCTGCTCGGCGCCTGGGCGCTGGCCGCGTGCTCGGCCGAGGAGGCCACGGCCGTCGAGCTGCACCTCGGCGAGTGCGGCGCGTGCGCCGACGAGGCGCTGCGGCTGCGCGAGGCGGTCGGACTGCTGCAGCGCCCCGAGAGCCTCGATCTGGACCCGAGCCTGCGCACCCGCGTCCTGGAGTCCTGCCTGGAGCGACGCCCGCCCCGTATCCCGGTGCCGGACTGGGCGGCCGCGTACGACGCCGAGACCGCGCGCCTGGACGCCCTGCTCCAGGACTTCGGCGACGCCGAGTGGCACGCGCCGGTACGGCTGCGCTGGTTCCGGGACGACGAGGCGACCAGTCGCCGCACCACCGTCGCCGGGGTCATCGCGCATCTGCTCAGCGTCGACGGGCTGGTGGCCGTCGCCCTCGGCCTGGACGACCCCCTGGGCGACGTCACGTCACCGCACCCCACTCCGGCGGCCCGTACCGAGGCGTACTGGCGGGCCTCGCACTTCCCGCCCACGCGCGCGGTGCGAGCGCCCTGGCGGGAGCAGAGCCACGCCCTCGTCCGCACGGTGTCCTTCACGGGCAGCGGCGTCGGTGCGATGCCCGTGCCGTACGGCGACTTCGAACTGCCCCTGCACGACGCGATGCTCGACCGGGCCTTCGAGTGCTGGGTGCACGCGGAGGACATCGCGGACGCGGTGGACTACCCGTTCGACCCGCCGTCCCCGCGCCACCTGCACCGCATGATCGACCTGGCGGCCCGCATACTCCCGACCGCCCTGGCCCACCGCCGCCGGTCCGGCCTGGCCGCCCCCGCCCACCACCGACTGGTCGCGGCGGGCGAACCGGGCCGCAGCCTGCGCCTGGAGATCGAGGGCTCCGGCGGCGGCGAGTGGCTGATCCCCCTCGACTCCCCGCGGCCAAGGGCTCCGCCGAGCACGAGGTGGCCCACATCGCCCTGGACGGCGTCGAGTTCTGCCGCCTGGCAGCAGGCCACGTACCCCCGCAGGAGGCTGCGGCGGGCCAGGTGGGAGACAAGGAGGCGATCAGGGACGTCCTGCGCGCCGCCGCTTCACTGAGCCGGATGTGAGTGACTCAGGGGCGCGGGGAACCGCGCGACCGGCCACGAACACCCGCACCCGCCACCGAACCGGGTTGAACCGAGCTCCTAGGCGAAAATCACGGTCCGCCGCCCATTGGGCAGGATCCTCCGCTCGGCATGCCACTTCACCGCCCGAGCAAGCGCCTGACACTCCACGTCCCGCCCGATGGCGACCAGCCCCTCCGGCGTCACGTCATGCCCCACCCGCTCGACCTCCTGCTCGATGATCGGCCCCTCGTCAAGATCAGCCGTCACATAGTGCGCGGTCGCCCCGATCAGCTTCACACCCCGGGCATGAGCCTGGTGATACGGCTTCGCCCCCTTGAAGCTCGGCAGGAACGAGTGGTGGATGTTGATGATCCGCCCGGACAGCGCCTTGCACAGGTCGTCCGACAGCACCTGCATGTACCGCGCCAGGACGACCAGCTCGACACCCTCCTCACGCACGATGTCGAGCAGCCGCCCCTCCGCCTCCGGCTTCGTGTCCTTCGTCACCGGAATGTGGTGGAAGGGGATGTTGTAAGAACCCACCAGCTCCGCGAAGTCCGTGTGGTTGGACACCACCCCGGCGATCTCGACCGGCAGCGCCCCGGTGCGCGCCCGGAACAGCAGGTCGTTCAGGCAGTGCCCGAACTTGCTGACCATCAGCAGGATCCGCATCTTCTCGTCGGCCCGGTTGATCTGCCACTCCATCTGGAAGGAGTCACCGATCGCCGCGAAGCTGGCCCGCAGCTTGTCCAGGGTCACCGGCGCATCCGCCGAGAAGTGGACGCGCATGAAGAACAGTCCCGTGTCGTGGTCGCCGAACTGCTGGCTGTCCTCGATGTTGCAGCCGGTCATGAACAGGTAGCTCGACACGGCGTGCACGATGCCCTTGCGGTCCGGGCAGGAAAGGGTGAGGACGTACTGGTCGGCCGGGGCCGCGGCGCTGGTGGACTGCTCGTTCATGCAGGACAGGTTCCCACAAGGGACGACACCACCGGCAATCGTCCCGCTAGGCGGACCTCGTCATGATGCGCAGTACCTCCAGGCTGCGCGGCGGCGCGTCGGGTTCCTCGCCGTCGCTCGTGGCGAGCCGTACGTGCGCGTCCCGGGCCGCCCGGACCGCCTCCGGCCACCCCTGGTTTTCCAGGTACGCGGCGACCGGCGCGTCCGGCCCGACCTGGTGCATGATCCGCAGCACCCGCAGCACGGCGGTGTCGACGAGGGCCGCCTCCTGCGAGTCACGGAAGATCGTGCCGACGTACTTCTCGGCGGACCAGTGGTCCAGCCAGGTGTCCTCGACCAGGCGGTACACCGCGTCGGTCACGTCCCGTAGCCGTCCACGCCGGCCAGCCAGACGTCCCGCTGGAACCCGGGATCGGAAAGCATGTGCAGCGCCGAGCGCACGTTGCTGCGCCAGCGCCACCACGGCATGTCATTGACAGGCATGCCGCCCATGGTGGATGAGCGACGGCCACGACGGGAAGAGTTCTCCGAAGCTTGCACGGTCATCGATCGTACGTTCCCCTCCACATCGGTCACACCGACCCCTGCAATTCACCTGTGCGTCACCAATCGTTGACCCGAGATCACTCCCGGGTTAGCCATGTGGCGGAATCGTGCGGAACCATGACCGGCAGGCGACGCAAGCGCAGCACATTCCTCCCCGGCCTCCTCACCCGTCACGCCAAAAACGGCGTCCTCTCCGCGGGCACGGCGGTCGCATGCGCGTCGCTGCTCGCCGGCTGCGGGGTCGTCCCCGGCACCACGGGGGTACCGGGGACGATCCGATCACCGTCATGACCTGGGCTCCCCAGGACACCAAGGCGACCAACAAGCCCGGCATGCCCGCCTTCGCCCGTGCCTACGCCCGCTGGGTCAACGCCAAGGGCGGGATCAACGGCCGCAAGCTCAACGTGCTGACCTGCAACGACCACAACGACAGTGTGGCCGCCGCGAAGTGCGCCCGGCGGGCCGCCAAGGAGAACGTGGTCGCGGTCGTAGGATCCTACAGCCAGTACGCCGACTCCTTCTTCCCCTCCCTGGAGGGCGCGGGCATCCCCTACATAGGCGGCTACGGCATCACCAACGCCGAGTTCACCAGCCCCCTGTCCTACCCCGTCAACGGCGGCCAGCCCGCGCTGCTCGCCGGTCTCGGCAGCGCGCTCGCCGACGACTGCGGACCCGTCGCGCTGATCCGGCCCGACACCATCGCGGGCGACCAGCTGCCGCCGCTGCTCGACTCCGGCCTGAAGGCGGGTGGGCACCCGGACTCCAAGGACCAGCGGGCGGCGGAGGACGCCACCGAGTACGACGGCCAGGCCGAGCAGGCGCTGCGGACGACGACCGCCGACGCGGCCGAGGAGGGCTGTGTGGTGCCCGCGCTCGGGGACCGCAACGGCACCTTCATGGACTCCTTCCGGCGGGCCCGGGAGGACTATCCCGACGTCCGCACGGCGGCCGTGCTCGGCAGCGTGGACCAGACCGTGATCGACGCGACCGGCGGGGCGTCGGGACCGTACGAGGGCTCGTACATCACCGGCTGGTACCCCGTCGCGAGTGATCCGCGCTGGGACGGGATGAAGCGGGTGATCAAGCAGGAGGCCTTCGACGACAACCGCATCGACGCGGCGGACGCCGGAGTGCAGACCACGTGGATCGCCTACACCGTGTTCCACAAGATCGTCGAGTCGCTCGGCGACGGAGAGGTCACCGCCGACACGGTGACGCAGGCCCTCGACGACGGCCTCAAGATCAGCACCGGCGGGCTCACTCCGACGCTGCACTGGCAGTTCCAGGACAAGCTCGCCGCCGTCGGCTTCCCGCGCCTGGTCAACGCGAACGTCACCCTCCAGGTGGTGCGGGACGGGCGGCTGGTGTCGGCGCGCAAGGGCTTCGTCGACATGACGCGGACGCTGCAGAACGCCGACGTGAACTACTGAGCGCCCCGCGCTCAGCAGTTCACGCCCGGATCACCGCACGTCACAGCTGGGTGGGCTGGCGTTCGGTCAGGCCGTACCGCTTCGCGATCCCGTTCCACAGCGTGGCCGCCTTGGTCTTCTCGGTGCTCGCGACACCGCTGGCCCGGTTTCCGGCCTGGGTCTGGCCGGTGACACGGGCCTGGCCCTTCCGGCAGCCCTTCTTGCCGGCGGTCTGGTCGGCCCAGGCCGCGTAGTGGTTGTCGGCCGAGGCCGAGGCCTGCCACGCCTTGGTGAGGGCCGTGGTCAGCGCGGCGTGGTCGGGCAGCTTGTCGACCGTGATGCCGGAGAGCCGGGTGACCAGCTCGCCTCGCTGCTTGGCCGCGTCGCGCAGGTCCTTGGCGGCCTGGGCGAGGTTGTCGCAGCCCTTGACGTCGGCCACCGCGTTGATCACGGTGCTCCGGCTGTCGCCGCTGTCGGCGAGCAGCTTGTCCAGCTCGACCGCCTGCGCCCGGGCCGGGTCGGCGGACGGTGACGCGGATTCCTCGGCGGCAGGCGCCGAGGCGGCCACGGTCTTGTTGTCACCACCGTCGTCGTCACCGCCTCCGCCGCCGGCGAGCAACGCGCCCGCGCCGACTCCCAGGACGGCGATGCCGATGCCGACCGCCGCGATGACCGGTACGCGCGAGCCGGTACGGCCACCGCGACCGGACCGGCCGCCGCCGTGCTCGTCGTGAGGGGTGTAGGACGGCTGAGGAGCGCCGTACGGAGGCTGGGGCTGCGGTTGCTCGATGCGGGGCATCTGCTGGGTGGCCCCGGCCGGGCTCTCGGCACCGGGGTCGCTGCGGAAGAGGTTCTCGAAGCCTGCGGGCGGCTGCTTGTCCCCGCCGGGCACCGGCGGGATGTACTGCGTCGCCTCGGCGTCCGGGTTCGGGGCGGGCGGGTTCGAGGCGGGCGGCAACGGCCCGGCACCCGCGCCGGCCCGCGGCCCGGTTCCCAGGAACGTCGTCGCCTCGGGGTCGTGACCGGCGGGCATCTCGGGCGGCAGCGCACCCGGGCCCACCGGGGGTATGTACTGCGTGGCCCCCTCGTCGGCGGGCGCGGCGACGGGCGGCAGGTACTGCGTCGCCCCCTCGTCGGAGACGGCCGGCAGGGGGGCGCCCGCGACGGACCCGTGCGCGGCCTGCGGACCCCCCGCGGCAGCGGGCCCGTACTCGCCGGAGGCCGGCGGCAGGGGGGCTCCCCGGCGGGTGAGTTGTACGTGTCAGCCGTCGGCGAGCCGCCCCCGGCGGCAGGCCCGTACCCGCCCGGGCCCTGCGGCAGGCCATGCCCGGCCGGGGCACCGTACGCGTCAGCGGCCGGCGGCTGCGGGGCGCCGGCGGCAGGCCCGTACCCGCCTCCGGCAGGAGTTCCGTAGCCGTCGGCGGCCTGCGGCAGCGGTCCGCCGGCGGGGCCGGTGCCCTCCGGAGGCAGCGGGGCTCCCCCGGCGGCAGCGCCGTACGGGCCGGCCGGTGGCTGGGTGGCGTACGGGTTCGGCGGCTGGGTGCCCTCCGCGGGGAGCGCGCCCGGGCCCGGCGTGCCGGAGGCCCAGGCCTGGGCGTCCCAGGACGGTGGCTCCGTCCACTGCTGGGGCGGCGGGGACTGCCAGCTCTGACCCGGCGGCGGGGGCGGGGTCTGCTGGTCGGGGCCCCACGGCTGGCCCCAGGTCTGGCCCCCGGCGGGGGCGGAGGCCGACGGCCCGCCGGCCGAGGGCGGGGCGGGCCGACGGCCGGCGGCGGCGTCACCCGGTCCGCCCGTCATGCCCGGCAGCAGGGGTTCGCCACCGTCGGAGGGCAGCACGATGCCTTCGCGCGCGGGGCGCGCCGAGGGCTCCTCGCCCTGTCCACTCTGCGTCACCGGGACTCCTACTTATGGGGGACCTTGTGAATCGTCGGGTCACGCTACCGGGTCCCCTGAGCCCCGTGCCACGCCGCACAGGGCCCGACCTCATGCCCTGTGAGCGCGGTAACACAACCGGGTCACGGCACGCTGTTCATGTCACCTCCCGCGCTCCGGGCGGCCGTTTCCCGCATGTTCACGCATCCGCGGACCCTGTGTTCACGCCGCCGCCTGCAGGTCCAGCCGCGCCCCGAACTCCCGTACCACCGCCTCGTCCTGGTACGGCTCCAGCCGCTGCTGGAAGTCCTCCAGATACTCGGCGCCCCGGTTCGAGCGCAGCCCCTCCAGCAGTTCCACGGCCTTCATGCCGGTGCTGCACGCTTCTTCGATCTCGCGCTGCTGCACCTGCGCCGTGGCCAACAGCACATAGCCGATGGCCCGGCGGCGCGCCCGCGACTCGGGATGCCCGGCCAGCGACTCCTGCGCGCACCGGGCCGCCGCCTCGGCCTGTCCCAGGTCCCGGTGGCAGTGGGCCAACTCGTCGGCGAGATAGGCCTCGTCGAAGTGCGCGATCCACACCGGGTCGTCCCCGGCCGCCGGGTCGGCCGCGTCCAGGGCGCTCACCGCGCGCCCGGCCGCGTCCTGGGCGGCGCGCACGTCGCCCATCAGGGCGTGCCCGCGCGCCTCCGCCGCGAGGAACATGGACTCCGCGCGCGGCGTCACGCGCCCCCGCGCCCCCTCCTGCGCCGCCCGTGCCAACTGCGCGATCTCCCGCGGGTTTCCGAGCTGCGCGGCGAGATGGCTCATGGAGGCGGCCAGCACATATCCGCCGTAGCCCCGGTCCCCGGCCGCCTGGGCCAGCCGCAGCGCCTGGATGTAGTAGCGCTGGGCCAGCCCGGGCTGCCCGGTGTCCACGGCCATGTACCCGGCGAGCTCCGTCAGCCGCGCCACCGCCGCGAACAGGTCCCGCCCCACCGCCTCCCGGTACGACCCCGCCAGCAGCCCCGAGACCACGCTGTTGAGGTAGTGCACGACGACGGGGCGCACATGCCCGCTGCCGTACTGGTGGTCGAGATCCACCAGCGCCTGCGTCATGGCCTGGACCGCCTGTACGTCGGACTGCCCCACCCGTGGCCCGGCCGAGCGCGACACCTGGCCGTCGGGCGCGGAGATCAGCCAGTCACGGCTCGGCTCCACCAGCGCGGACGCGGCGACGGAGGAGCCGGACAGGAAGTCCCGCCGCCCCACGTCACTGCGCCACAGCTCGCAGACCTGCTCGATGGCCCCAGTACCGTCGGCGAGAACTGGAGACCGACCCCCGAGGCGAGGTTCTTGCCGTTGGCCATGCCGATCTCGTCGATCGTGACCGTCCGGCCCAGTTTGCGGCCCAGCGCCTCGGCGATGATCGCCGGTGCCCGGCCCCGCGGCTGCTGCCCGCGCAGCCAGCGCGCCACCGACGTCTTGTCGTAGCGCAGGTCGAGACCGTGCTCGGCTCCGCACATGTTGACCCG
Source organism: Streptomyces tuirus (assembly GCA_018195615.1). GTDB lineage: Bacteria > Actinomycetota > Actinomycetes > Streptomycetales > Streptomycetaceae > Streptomyces > Streptomyces tuirus_A. The sequence goes on from JAGTPG010000002.1 coordinate 4,286,004, forward strand.
GCGGGCGAGGCCGGCGTTGGAGCATCCGGCTTCCTGGATGAGCGCCTGCAGCCGTTCGTTCGGCTGCCGGGCGACGAGCGGCCTTGCGGCCATGGCATACCCCCTGCTTTCTGGCGGTGCGCCTACGGGGCGCGGCTCACCCGCCGTGTGGCTGCGGTGCCTGCCCACGCACCGAGTTGACGTGTCTTCCGCGGCCGAACTCCTCACGTCCCAGCGAACAGATCCGGCCGTGAAGATCAATGCCCCGCCGACCAGGCGAAAATGCGAGACATGTGAGGATTGCCGGGGTAACGGCTGCTGCCGGCCCCACTCGTGGCTACCCAGCTCCGACCCTCGATCCTCCTGCGCGCCCCCGCACATGCACCCATGCGCCCGAGGACAAGGGCGGTGCTCCTCCCGCGCACGCGGGCGGGCGTAACCCCTGGTGACGACCAGAGTTGTGCTCATCGTGGAAGAGACGATCGCCGGCACCGAAGCCGCTCAGATCCCGAAGCAGCGCGGGGAATCGCTGCTGGAGACCGCTGTTCGCTACGCCGAGGAGCGCCACTGGGACGTGTTCCCCGGCACCTGGCTGGAAGCCGTCGACGGCACTCAGCGCTGCTCCTGCGGTGACGTCGCGTGCCCGGCACCCGGCTCGCACCCGGCGCGTCCCGACTGGGCGACGCAGGCGACGGGCAGTGCGACCGTCGCGCGGCGGATGTGGCAGAAGCAGCCGACGGCGTCGATCCTGCTGCCGACGGGGCGTACGTTCGACGCGATCTCCGTGCCGGAGACGGCGGGGTTTCTCGCGCTCGCGCGGATGGAGCGGATGGAGCTGACGCTCGGGCCTGTGACGCTGACTCCGGATCGGCGGATGGAGTTCTTCGTGCTGCCGGGTGCGTCCGTGAAGGTGCCTGACCTGGTGCGGAAGCTGGGGTGGTCGTTGTCCTCGCTGGATCTGACCGTGGTGGGGGAAGGGTCGTACGTGGCGGCGCCGCCCACTCGGTTCGGGTCTCGGGGGCCGTGCAGTGGGCCTGCCGGCCCACGCCCGCGAATCGGTGGTTGCCGGACGCGGAGGAGTTGATCTCGCCGTTGGCTTATGCGTGCGGTCGGGATCGATAGGCGCCTGATCGTCTGCGTGTTGCCGTTCGCGGGCGACCGCGGGTCGTCCGTGGTTGATCACGCAGTTCCCCGCGCCCCTGAATGAAGGGCGATCCCCCACCGTAGGGTGCAAGGTGACGGAGGGAGACGCGGTGGGAACCAGCGCTGTGCGAGTGCAAGGGCTCTGGAAGCGGTTCGGACAGCAGGTCGCTGTCGCGGGGATCGATCTTGAGTTGCCCGCGGGCAAGTTCATCGGGCTCGTCGGGCCGAACGGGGCCGGGAAGACCACCACGTTGTCCATGGTCACCGGGCTGCTCAGGCCCGACCACGGGACCGTCGAGGTGGTCGGGCACGACGTGTGGCGCGACCCCGTCGAGGTGAAGGCCCGGATCGGGGTGCTGCCGGAGGGGCTACGGCTGTTCGAGCGGCTGTCGGGGCGGGAACTGCTGGCGTACACCGGGCGGTTGCGCGGGCTGCCCGGTACCGAGGTCGACAAGCGGGCCACGCAGCTCCTGGACGTCCTCGACCTGGCGGGCGCCCAGCACAAGCTCGTCGTCGACTACTCGACCGGTATGCGCAAGAAGATCGGGCTGGCCGCCGCACTCCTCCACAACCCTGAAGTGCTGTTCCTGGACGAGCCGTTCGAGGGCGTCGACCCCGTGTCCGCGCAGACCATCCGCGGCGTCCTGGAGCGGTACACCGCCTCCGGCGCCACGGTCGTGTTCTCTTCCCACGTCATGGAGCTCGTCGAGTCGCTGTGCGACTGGGTCGCCGTGCTGGCCGCCGGGCGGATCCGTGCCACCGGGACCCTCGCCGAAGTGCGGGGCGACGCGCCGTCGCTGCAGCGGGCGTTCCTCGAACTCGTCGGCGCGCAGAGCCGGGACGCCGGGTCCGATCTCGACTGGCTGGGTGGCGGGGCCCGGTGAGCGCCGCCGCCGTCACCCCCGTCTTCGTACGGCTGAAGCTGTCGCTGCTGCGCAACGGGCTGCGGCAGTCCGGCGGCCGGAAGGCGGCATACATCACCTCGGCCGTCTTCGCCCTGCTGTTCGCCGCGCTCCAGCTGATCGGCCTGATCGCGCTGCGCGGCCATGCGCACGCCGCGTCGGTGGTCGTGCTGGCCGTGGCGGTGCTGGGGCTCGGGTGGGCGGTGATGCCGCTGTTCTTCCCCAGCGGCGACGAGACGCTGGACCCGACCCGGCTGGTGATGCTGCCGCTGCGGCCCCGGCCGCTGGTGAGGGCGCTGCTCACGGCGTCGCTGGTCGGTATCGGACCGCTGTTCACGCTGTGCCTGCTGATCGGTTCCGTGGTCGCGGTGGCCCGGGGCGGTGCGGCGTTCGTGGTCGGCGTCGTCGCGGTCGCCCTGGCGCTGCTGATGTGCGTGGCCCTGGCGCGGGCCGTCGCCGCCGCCAACGTACGGCTGCTGGCCAGCCGCAAGGGGCGGGACCTCGCGGTGCTGAGCGGGCTCGTCATCGCGATCGGCGCGCAGATCGTCAACTTCGGCGCGCAGCGGCTCGGCACGTCGGGGCTCGGCGAGCTCGACCCGGTGGCGGACGTGCTGCAGTGGGTGCCGCCCGCCTCGGCGATCTCGGCCGTGCAGGCGGTGAGCGAGGGGTCGTACGGCCTCGCCGTCGTCCAACTGGCGCTGACCGCCGGTGCGCTGGTGGCGCTGCTCGTGGTGTGGTCACGGCATCTGACCAGGCTGATGACCTCGCCGGACGAGTCCACCCTGACCAGCACCGAGACGGCCGTGCGCGAGCGGTCGTCGACCGGGCTCGGGCGGCTGCTGCCCTCCGGGCGCACCGGCACGGTCATGGAGCGCAGCCTGCGGTACGTGTGGCGCGACCCCAAGACCAAGGCGGCCTGGGTGACCTCGCTGGCCATCGGGCTGATCGTGCCGGTGTTCAACGCCTGGCAGGGCACCGGGTCCGTGTACATCGCGTGCTTCGCGGCCGGGATGCTCGGCATCATGATGTACAACCAGTTCGGGCAGGACACCTCCGCGTTCTGGATCGTCGCGCTGACCATCTCGTCGCCCCGCGACGCCTACGTGGAGCTGCGCGCCCGCGCCCTGGCCCTGCTGCTGATCACCCTGCCGTACGCCACGCTCGTCACCGTGGTGACGACCGCCATGCTCGGCGACTGGCGGCGGCTGCCCGAGGCGCTGGGGCTGTCCTTCGCACTGCTCGGCGCAATGCTCGCGACCGGTGCGTGGACCTCCGCCCGCTTCCCCTACTCCATCCCGCAGGAGGGCTACAAGAACGTCGCGCCCGGACAGGCCGGGCTGGCCTGGATCTCCATCTTCGGCGGGATGGTCGCGGCCTCCGTGCTGTGCGCGCCCGTCATCGCGCTCACGATCTGGCTGAACGTGAGCGCGCGGGGCGACGACTGGACCTGGCTGCTGCTGCCGGTGGGGTCGGCGTACGGGGCGGTGCTCTCGGCGGTGGGGCTGCGGCTGGCCGCTCCGCAGACGGCCCGGCGGTTGCCGGAGATCCTGGCGGCGGTCAGCAAGGGCTGAAGCCGGGCGCTCCCCCGAGTCATTCGGTGTCGAGGCCGTCCAGGAAGGGCTGGATGGCCGCGTGCCAGGCCTCCGGCTGGTCGTAGTGCACCAGGTGGCCGGCGTCGGCGACCTCCGCGTACTGGCCGCGGGGCAGGACGCGGACCATCTCCTGGGCCTCGGCGCGGCCCAGCTCGCCGTCCAGGCCGCGCACGACCAGGGCCGGGCAGCGGACCTGGGCCAGCTCCTCCCAGTGCGCGTCGTACACCCAGGTCTCACGGGACCGGAGCATCTGTTCCGGATCGAAGACGGGACGCCAGCCGTCCGGGGACTCGGCCATCACCTCGGCGTAGAACTCGCCGCGGGCCGGGTTGGGCCGCTCCACCCAGGGGTCGTCCTCGCCGAACCACTTGCGCACGTCGGCGAGGGTGGCGAACGGCAGCGGCCAGGACTCGAACCACTGCGCCCACTCGCGCTGCGACGCGGCGCCGAGCGCGGAGGCCCGCATGTCACAGATGATCAGGCCGCGGACCAGGTCGGGGCGCCGGGCGGCGAGCTGCCAGGCGGTCAGCGCGCCCATGGCGTGGCCGATGAGGACGACCGGGGCGAGGCCGAGTTGTTCCAGGGCGGCCTCGGCGTCGTCGACATAGGCGCCGCGGGTGAAGGACGCGTGCGGGGGCTTGTCGCTGCGGCCGTGGCCGCGCTGGTCGAGGGCGACCGCACGGTACCTGCCGGTGAGCCGGCGGGCGGTGGACGCCCAGTGCGAGGCGCGGCCCATGAGGCCGTGCAGTAACAGCACGCCCGGGGAGCCGTCCGGCGCGGCCGGCACGTCCGGTGTGCCCTGGCCGTCCGGTACTCCTTGCGCGGCCTGCCCGTCCTGCGCGGAGTGCCCGTCCCGCGCCGGATCGGGCTTGGGCGGGTCGCCGAACTCCCAGGCCGCGAGGCGTACGCCGCCCGTCCCGGTCACGTCGATGCGTCGCGCCATGTCCTGGCACCCCCAAGCTTCGCGCGGACCGCGGCCGTCTCGGGCCGGGCGGTCCTGTGAACCGTGTTCTGCCTGCTGTGCCTTGTGCTGGTGACTGTCGGTCGGTCTCGTCGGCTGTGACTGTTGGTGTACGCGTGATGTACGTGTGCCCTGCGTCACCCGCAGACTATCGAATGCCCTTTCGAGGAGCCCGTTCTCGCGGACAACACCCCTCGTTCGAGTGACCACACACAGGGATTGATCGCCGCTGTCGAGGGGAGATCTTCAGCGGGAGGCGGACCGCTCGGGGAAACCGGTCCGAGGGGAAATGACCCTGAGAGCTCGGGGCTCCGGGTCAGCACAGGGGAGGACAGGCCCCGGCGCCACACGGCGCCGGGGCTCTCCACATCTGAACGGCACATCCTCCCGCCCCTCCCCGGCCGGCGACATCGCTGTCGAGCCGCGGCCAAGAGCCCTCAGGTCATATGCCTCACGCGACAGCGTCGCACGGGAAACGCACGAGCGCTGCCATTCGACGGACTGAATACCGGATCCGATGGGATCACGCCAACACCTCAAACGCCTCATGGGCAACGGGAGTTGGCGCTGGTTCGTGCCGAGGAGCGGCCCGGTTCGGGGCTCGCTTCAGGGCTCGGTTCGGGGCTCGGTTCAGAGCCCCGTGCAAAGCCCGGCTCAGGGCTTGGCGACGAACACGTGGGAGGCGATGTCGGATTCCAGCTCGGCCGCCTCGCCCCCGCTGCCGACCAGCACGCCGCCCGCCGACTCGGTCACACTCACCACCGAGCCGGGCTGCACGCCAGCCCGGCGCAGCGTGTACATCAGCTGCGCGTCCGTCTGGATCGGCTCGCCGATCCGGCGCACCACGACCGTCTTTCCCTCGGCGCCCGGGTCGAGCGTGGCCAGCGACACCATGCCCTCGTCCAGGAACGGGTCGGCGCCGTCCTTCTCGCCGAGCTCCTCCAGACCCGGGATCGGGTTGCCGTACGGCGACTCCGTCGGATGCCGCAGCAACTCCAGGACGCGGCGCTCCACGGCCTCGCTCATCACATGCTCCCAGCGGCACGCCTCGGCGTGGACCTGCTCCCACTCCAGACCGATCACGTCGACGAGCAGACACTCGGCGAGCCGGTGCTTGCGCATCACGCGCGTGGCGAGACGGCGGCCCTCGTCGGTGAGCTCCAGATGCCGGTCGCTGGCGACGGACACCAGGCCGTCGCGCTCCATCCGCGCCACGGTCTGGCTGACGGTCGGCCCGCTCTGGTCCAGCCGCTCGGCGATACGGGCGCGCATGGGGACCACACCTTCTTCCTCCAGCTCGAGGATGGTGCGGAGATACATCTCCGTGGTGTCGATCAGTCCGGACATACGTGCCCCTCGATGAGATCTGCCGGAGGCTGGACGGCTCACCGGCGCGTGCGCTGGCCCTGCACCCAATTCTGCCGGATACCACCGACAACCGTGCCTCGGGAGGGAAAGCGGGGGTTACGCGGCCCGGCGGACGGGTACGGGCTTCTCCCCTTACGGGCCTTGCGCGCGGTCCTGGGAGCCGTCTTTCGGGACCCGAGCGCGGGCCCTCGCGGACCTCAGAGCCGGCGCTCGGGACTTGAGAGCCAGTACTACGCGCCCGGGCGACTGCCCCTGACGGACCCGGGCGGCTGCCTCTGACGGGCCCCGGAGCCGGTGCTCACGCACCCGGGTGCCGGCGGTCGCGGCCGTATTGACACCGCCCTGGTCCACACCGCACCGTGATGCGCGACACGAGCCCACCGAGGCCAGCCTGAAGGGACCCCGTATGAGCGACCGCGCGCCGGCCGGCCAGTTCCTCGACGCCGCGATCGGCCTGTTGCAGCGGGTCCGCGACGAGGAGGCCGACAGCATCGCGGCGGCCGGGACGCTCCTCGCCGACACCGTCGCCGAGGGGGGCCGCCTCTTCGCCTTCGGCGCCGGGCACTCCTCCCTCGCCGCGCAGGACCTCGTGTACCGCGCCGGCGGCCTCGCGCTCATGAACCTGCTCGCCGTACCGGGCGTCGTCGGCGTCGACGTCATGCCCGCGCCGCTCGGCTCCGCCCTGGAACGCGTCGACGGCCTCGCGAGCGCCGTCCTGGACAGCTCCCCGCTCCGCGCGGGCGACGCCCTGCTGATCATCTCCCTCTCGGGGCGCAACGCCCTCCCCGTGGAGATGGCCCTGCACGCGCGCGCCCTGGGCGTGAAGGTCATCGGCGTGACGTCGGTGGCGTACGCGTCGGAGACGAAGTCGCGGCACGCCTCGGGGACGTACCTCAAGGACCACTGCGACCTCGTGCTCGACTCGAAGATCGCGGTCGGCGACGCGGAACTCACCCTCGCCACCGTGCCGGCGCCCTTCGCCCCGGCTTCCACGGTCGTCACCTCGGCCCTCCTCCAGGCCGTCATGGCGACGACGGCCGCCACCCTCGCCGACCGCGGCATCGAACCCCCGCTGCTGCGTTCCGGGAACGTCGACGGGGGCCATGACTGGAACGCGCGGGTGATGGAGCGGTACGCGGACCGGATCTTCTACCGGCACTGAGACGACCGCGCCACTCGGCGTCGCGTCACTCCGTGCCGGACAACCCCGCGAGATCCAGCGCCGCCGCGATCCGGATCGCCACGTCCTCCGCGTACATCGCGTCGGAGCGCTCGAAGGCTCCGCGCCCGGCGCCCCGCAGGAACGTCACGACGCCCAGCGTCCGGCCCCGGCTGCGCAGCACCGCGCACAAGGCGTGCACCGCGTCCGGGGCCACTGCCGGGCCAGGGCCCACTCCCGGGCCTCCGGCGCCGGTGCCGCGCCCGCGCTCGCCCGGAGCGCGCCGACCCGCTCCACGCACTGCAACGCCGGGTGCCCCTCGGCGTACCGCACGGGCAGCCCCGCCCGGCCCGCCAGCCTGCTCGGGCCCGGCGCGCCGGACGGGGTCGCGGCGACCCGCACCAGCCGTACCGGCCCCTCGGCCTCCCCGTCGGTCAGCGCGCCCCCGGCCACCCGGTCGATCAACGCGTGGTCGGCGAATCCGGCCAGGGCGAAGTCCAGGTGGACGGTCGCCGCCTCCGCCGGGTCCTCGCACTCGGCGGCGGCCCGCGACGCCCGGTGCAGCTGCTGGGCACGGAACCGCAGCAGCGACGCCTCCTGCTCGCCCTGCTTGGCCTCCGTCACATCCTGGAACAGCCAGCCCACACCCAACGGCACCGGCTCCTCCGCGAGCGGCGACGCCAGCCGCAGGAACCCGCTCCGCCAGCAGCGCCGCCGCTCCCCCTCGGACGTACGCACCGTCACCCACACCTCGGCGGGCGCGGGCGGCGCGCCCTCCGCCAGCACGTGCTGCAGCGCGCTCTCCAGCTCCTCCACGCCCTGCGACAGCAGTTCCCCGAGCGGCCGCCCCAGCACGGACGTGCGCCCCGTACCCAGCGCCCGGGCCGCGTGCGCGTTGACCACGGCCGGCCGCAGGTCGACGTCGACGAGCACGACACCCCAGCTGGCGTCCTCGAACAGCGCCTCGCTCAACGCGATCGACCGCTCCAGGTCGATCTGCGCGTGCACTTCGCTGAAGGCGCAGTACACGCCCGCCGGCTTGCCGTCCGGACCCCGCACCACCGCCGACTGCGTCCGTACGAGCACCCGCCCGCCGTCCTTCGTCAGCAGCGCGAACTCGTGCACCTGGCGCCCGGGGGCGTGCATCGCCGACAGCAGCCGGGCCTCGACCTCCTCGGCGTCCGCGCTGCGCACGGCCCACCCGGCCAGCCCGCGCCGCCCCACGGCCTCGTCCGCGCTCCACCCCAGAATCCGCTCGGCCTCGCGGTTCCAGTGCGTCACGACCCCGTCGGCGTCGAAGGCGCACAGCGCCGCGTCCATACCGTCCAGCAGGGCCGCGAGCAGATCCGAACCACCCCACGCCGAACTGTCCCGCTCGGGCTCGTCCGGCCCCAGCTCGTCGGTGGTCCCACTACGCCGGGAAGCACTCACCTGGACCCCCTGCAGGCCGCGTCCGCACGTACCGCACGTCGGTTCGCTACTTGCAATCATTCAACTGGAACGTGACCCAACGCACACCGAGTTCCCACAACATTGCAGGAATCGTTGTACGGGGGCGATCCCCACGTCAACGTCCCGGAGACACCCCCCGGCCGCCGCCACCCGCCATGCGTACCCCGATCTCGATCTTCATACGGGAATCCGCCGCATCGGCGTCGGACCATCCCGGCGTCAACATCTCGGAAAATCGCTTGAGCGGCCGGAGGCGGCTACCTAGGGTGGCTATCACTTCAGAAGGGAGGTGGTTCGGCAGATGTATGCATACCGGACGGAAGAGGTGGCTGCGGGCTAGCGGCCCGTCACCACGCTCAGTGCGGTGCCGGACCAGCGTGTGATCGGAGCACGCAGCCGGCCCAATCCCAAGCAGTCACCCGACCCGCGAGTCGCCGGTACGTCCGGCCGGCTCCTCCTCTGGAGGACCAGGCTCGCGGGTCGTCTGCGTTTCAGGGGGACATCGTGCGGAGCGAATGGCGCGCGGACCGGGTCGGAAGTGCGCTGCGGGGTGAGAATCCGGCCGTGCTGCGGAGACTGGACGCCGGGTTCGCGGCAATCGGTGATGTGCAGTTCCTGCCTGGCTACTCGGTTCTGCTGACGGACGATCCCGCGGTGCTGCGGTTGTCCGAGCTGACGCGGAGCAAGCGGCTGGCGTTTCTCGCCGACATGGACCGGCTGGGGGAAGCCGTGGAGCGGGCCTGTCGGCGGGTGGAGTCGGGGTTCCGGCGGGTCAATCTGGAGATTCTCGGGAACGCCGACGGGTTCCTGCACGCGCATGTGTGGCCGCGATACGACTGGGAGCCCGAGGATCTCGTACGGCTGCCCGTGTGGCTCTATCCGCGGGAGATGTGGACCGAGGAGCGGTATGCGCTCGGGCCGCATCACAACTCGCTGCGGGAGGCTGTCGGTGCGGAGTTGGATCGGCTCACGGCATGAGCCGTGCGGACGGCCTCACCCGGAGTCGGGTGAGGCCGTGAGGTTTTGGGTCAGTGGGCGATGTCGGCGTAGCCCTCGATCTCGTGCGGGTTGCGGGAGCCGGGGCCGGTGTAGCGGGCCGAGGGGCGGACCAGGCGGCCCGTGCGCTTCTGTTCGAGGATGTGGGCGGACCAGCCGGCCGTGCGGGCGCAGGTGAACATGGACGTGAACATGTGGGCCGGGACCTCGGCGAAGTCCAGGACGATGGCCGCCCAGAACTCGACGTTCGTGGCGAGGACGCGGTCGGGGCGGCGGGCGTGGAGTTCCGCGAGGGCGGCCTTCTCCAGGGCCTCGGCGACCTCGAAGCGCGGGGCGCCCAGTTCGCGGGCCGTGCGGCGCAGGACCCGCGCCCTCGGGTCCTCGGCACGGTAGACGCGGTGGCCGAAGCCCATGAGGCGCTCACCCTTGTCGAGCGCGTTCTTCACGTAGGCCTCCGCGTCGCCCGTGCGTTCGATCTCCTCGATCATGCCGAGGACCCGGGACGGGGCGCCGCCGTGGAGCGGGCCGGACATCGCGCCCACCGCGCCGGACAGGGCCGCCGCGACGTCCGCGCCCGTCGAGGCGATCACGCGCGCCGTGAACGTGGACGCGTTCATGCCGTGTTCCGCGGCGCTCGTCCAGTACGCGTCCACCGCCGCCACGTGCTTCGGGTCCGGCTCGCCGCGCCAGCGGATCATGAAGCGTTCGACGACGGAGTGCGCCTTGTCGATCTCGCGCTGCGGCACCATGGGCAGACCCTGGCCGCGGGCCGACTGGGCCACGTAGGACAGGGCCATGACGGCGGCTCGCGCCAGGTCCTCGCGGGCCTGTTCGGCGTCGATGTCCAGGAGGGGTTTCAGGCCCAGACGGGGGCCAGCATGGCCAGGGCCGACTGGACGTCCACGCGGATGTCGCCGGAGTGGACGGGGATGGGGAACGGCTCGGCGGGCGGCAGGCCGGGATTGAAGGCGCCGTCGACGAGCAGGCCCCAGACGTTGCCGAAGGAGACATGGCCGACGAGGTCCTCGATGTCGACGCCCCGGTACCGGAGGGCGCCGCCCTCCTTGTCCGGTTCGGCGATCTCCGTCTCGAACGCGACGACTCCCTCGAGCCCGGGTACGAAGTCGGACATCAGGCGGCTCCTCGTGATGTAAGTGACAGATGGTGTTGATGTGGGGTGGGGCGAACGAACCATGTGTCAGTCAGCTTGCGCGGCGGGCGGCCGTCCGATGGATCCACGGTCGTGTGCGGCGACTCGCGGTCCTGGCCGGTCTCCCGTGTGATGCCCCGTACGGCTGGCGGTCACCCAACCGGAACGGCACGGAAACGATATCCCCGAGTGCCACCGTTGGGGAGACTTCGCGGCACTCAGTGCCACTCAGTGACGAAGGACACCGTCGGTACGGCAAGATGACCGGGTGACCGACCGCGACGCCGTCCCCTTCGACCTGGCCTCGATGCGCAAGCAGTACCGGGCCGAGGGGCTCTCCGAGACCGAGCTGGCCGCCACCCCCGTCGAACAGTTCGCGCGCTGGTTCAAACAGGCCGCGACGGACGGCGGGCTCTTCGAACCGAACGCCATGGTCGTCTCGACGGCCGACGCCGAGGGGCGGCCCAGCGCCCGTACGGTGCTGCTGAAGCACTTCGACGAGCAGGGGTTCGTGTTCTACACGAACTACGACTCCCGCAAGGCACGCGACCTGGCGGAGAACCCGTACGTCTCGCTGCTGTTCCCGTGGCATCCGATGGCCCGGCAGGTCATCGTGACCGGGGTCGCGCGGCGTACCGGCCGGGACGAGACGGCGGCGTACTTCCGGACCCGCCCGCACGGCTCGCAGCTCGGCGCGTGGGCCAGTGCCCAGTCGTCGGTCATCGCCACGCGCGCTGACATCGACGGGGCGTACGCCGAGCTGGCCGCGCGCTACCCGGAGGGCGAGCAGGTGCCGGTTCCGCCGCACTGGGGCGGTTTCCGCGTGGCGCCGCAGATGGTGGAGTTCTGGCAGGGGCGGGAGAACCGGTTGCACGACCGGTTGCGGTACGTGGAGCGGTCCGACGGGAGCTGGCGGGTGGAGCGGCTCAGCCCGTGACGTCGCGGCGGGCCGGGGCCGCCGTCAGATCTTGCCCATGAGGAACGCCGTACGGTGGCCGTCCAGGAACCCGGCTGTGCGAGCGCGGAACTCCTCGCTGAGGGCGGGCCAGTTCCAGAACTCGAAGCCGAGGTGGGCGAAGGCGAAGGCGTCGTCGGTCCAGGCCCACGCGGGCAGCGGGACGGGGACGGCGCAGGCGGGGCAGTCGACGTCGGCGCGGCCCGTCCCATACCAGGCGTCGCAGGCGGTGCGGAAGCGATGCTCGAGGTCACCCTCCACCGTCGCTCGCTGCCCGCAACGGGGGCAGGTCACCTCGTCCGGGCCAGGGTCCCTGAGGGTGAAACAGACCCTGCGACCGGTGTGGACGGCGACGCCCTCCGGGGAACCCCAGCGGGCATCGGCCACCGCCTTGTGCCAGTGGGGACCGGGCGGGTGGGCCGGGTGCTCCCCCAGCGCCCAGCCCGGCTCGGCGTCCGCGAGGACGATGCCCTCCGCCACCAGCCACTCGACCACGCGCCCGGCCAGGCGTGCCGCGTCCCGCGCCGACGCGTCCGGGTCGGCGATCGTCTGAAACGTGTCCCCCATGCCCCGCACCGTAGCCCCCGCCACTGACAACGCCGTCAGCCCAGCGCCTCCTCCAGCAGCCCCGCCCACTGCGCCACCACCCGTTCCCGGCGCGCCGCGTCGTCGGTGAGGAGGTTGGCGAGCCCCAGGCCGCGGGCCATGTCGAGGAGGCCCTGGACGGTTTCGCGGACGCCGGGGACGGCCTCGTCGGCGGCGAGGAGGTCGACCGCTATGCGGTGGGTCTCGCGGCCCACCCGGGACTCGAGTTCCGTGACGCGGGGGCGGAGCTGGTCCTCGTTGGAGGCGGCCACCCAGAGGTGGAGGGCCGCGCGGAACAACGGCCCCGTGTAGAGGTCGACCAGGGCGGCGACGACCGCGTGGCGGTCCCCGGCCGCGCCCTGCGGGAACAGGTGGCGCAGGGCCGTCGAGCGTTCCTCGGCGACGTACTCGACGGCTGCCGTGAAGAGGTCCTCACGGGTCGGGAAGTGGTGCTGGGCGGCGCCGCGGGAGACGCCGGCGCGTTCGGCGACGACGGAGACCGTGGAGCCGGCCCAGCCGTGTTCCGCGAGGCAGGCGACGGCGGCTTCCAGGAGCCGCTGCCGGGTGGCCCGGCTGCGGTCCTGCTTGGGGACTCTCTCCGCCCGGTCTTCCGTGCTCACACCACCCATGCCGCGTCCCGTCGTTCGAGGAAGGCCGTCATCCCCTCGCGGGCCTGCGGGGAGGAGAACAGCCGGGCCGAGAGCGCGGTGAGGTCCGCCGCGTCCCGGTCGAAGGCTTCCAGCACCCTAGCCGTGAGCAGCCGTTTCGTCTCGGCCAGGGCGTCGGGGGCCGCTCCGCGCAGGCCGTCGAGGATGGGGGCCAGTGTCGCGTCCACGTCGTCGCCGTGGGTGGTGAGCAGGCCGGTTGTGGTGGCGGCGGCAGCGTCGAAGCGTTCGCCCGTGAGGTAGTAGCGGGCCAGGACCCGCGGGTCCGTGCGGGGGAGCAGCGGCAGGGAGATGACCGCGGGGGCCACGCCGATGCGGACTTCCGTGAAGGCGAACGTGGCCTCGGTGGAGGCGGCCGCGATGTCGCAGGCGGCCAGGAGGCCGAGGCCGCCCGCGCGGACGTGGCCGGTGACCCGGGCGACGACCGGTTTGGGCAGTTCGACGATCTGGCGGAGCAGGGCGACGAGGGCGTCCGGGGCGGTGGGTCGCGCAGGTCGGCGCCCGCACTGAACGTGTTGCCGGTGTGGGTGAGGACGATCGCGCGGACCTCGGTGTCCTCGCCGGCGTCCGTGAGCGTCTCGGCCAGTTCGCCGACCAGGGCCGCCGAGAGGGCGTTGCGGTTGTCCGGTGAGTCGAGGGTCAGGGTTTCCACGGCACGTGCGCGGGTGCGGCCCACGAGGGTCATGCGCTCTCCCTGAGCTGTCGGCGGAGGATCTTGCCGGAGGCCGCCCGGGGGACGCCGTCGATGAAGGTGACCTGCCGGATCCGCTTGTAGGGGGCCACACGCTCCGCGACGTACATCATGATCTCCGCCTCGGAGAGGCCGGTGGCGGCCGGCTGGCGGACCACGTACGCGTGCGGGACCTCGTTGCCGTCGTCGTTGTACCGGCCGATGACGGCGGCGTCGGCGATGCCCGGATGGGTGAGCAGGAGCGCCTCCAGTTCGGCGGGGGCCACCTGGAAGCCCTTGTACTTGATGAGTTCCTTGACGCGGTCGACGACGAACAGCCAACCGTCCTCGTCCACGTGGCCGACGTCCCCGGTGTGCAGCCAGCCGTCGGTGTCGATCATCGCGGTGGTGGCGTCGGGCCGGCCCAGGTAGCCCTTCATGACCTGGGGGCCCCGGATGAGGATCTCGCCGGACTCGCCGGCCGGGAGATCCTTGTCCGGGTCGTCGAGGGAGACGATGCGCATCTCGGTGCCGGCGATGAGCTTGCCGACGGTGCCGGGGGGCGCGTCGCGCATGGCGTCCAGCGGGACGACGTGGGTGCCGGGCGACAGTTCCGTCATGCCGTAGGCCTGGCCGACGGGCGGCAGGCCGAGCCGTTCGGAGCAGGCGGCGGCGAGACGGGCGTCCAGGGGTGCGGCGGCGCTGACGATGTACTTCAGGGACGACAGGTCGTACTGGGCGACAGCCGGGTGCTTGGCCAGGGCCAGCACGATCGGCGGGGCCACGTACAGGGCGGTGATGCGGTGGTTCTGGATGGCCGCGGGGAACTGTTCCAGGTCGAAGCGGGGCAGGACGACGACGGTGGCACCCTGCCTCAGGGGCGCGTTCATCAGGGCCGTGAGGCCGTATATGTGGAAGAAGGGAAGCACCGCCAGGACACGGTCGCCCGGCCCGGCGGGTATCGCCGGGTGCAACTGGGAGAGGTTGGTGGCGATCTGCCGGTGGGTGAGCATCACGCCCTTGGGCGTGCCGGTGGTCCCGGAGGAGTACGGGAGGGCCGCCACGTCCTCGGTGGGGTCGACGGCGATCCGCGGCTCGGGGGCGGTGGTGGCGAGCATGTCGATCAGGGAGCGGTGCCCGGTGGCGCTGTCGCAGACGAAGATCTCGCGTACGCCGCCCGCGAGTTCGGCGGCCCGGCGCGCGATGTCCAGCAAGGGTGAGACGGTGATGATCCAGCGGGCCGCGGAGTCCGTCAGCTGCTTGGCGAACTCCTGGGCGGTGGCGAGCGGGTGCACGGTGGTGACGGTGGCACCCGCGCGGGTGGCGGCGTAGAACGCGGTCGGGAAGGCGATGGTGTTCGGGCTGTGCAGGGCGAGGACGTCGCCCTTGCGCACACCGGCCTCGGCGAGAGCGGCGGCGACGCGCCGGTGGAACCGGTCCACCTGCTCGTACGAGAGGGTGGTGCCGTCGGTGCCGTCGATCAGCGCCGGGGTGTCCCCGAACTCGGCGGCCCGGGCGAGGACGGCGTCGTGGATGGGCAGGTCGACGGGCGGGACGTCTGCGTACTCGCTGCGGAACATGGTTCCTCCTCGCGCGCGGGCCGTCTCAGTACGACTTGGGCAGGCCCAGGGTCTGGTGGGAGACGTAGTTGAGAATCATCTCCCGGCTCACCGGGGCAATACGAGCCACGCGCGCGGCCGTTATCAGCTGGGCGAGGCCGTACTCGCGGGTGAGGCCGTTGCCGCCGAGGGTGTGCACGGCCTGGTCGACGGCCTTCACGCACGCCTCCCCGGCCGCGTACTTCGCCATGTTGGCGGCCTCTCCGGCGCCCATGTCGTCGCCCGCGTCGTAGAGCCGGGCCGCCTTCTGCATCATCAGGCGGGCCAGTTCGAGGTCGATGTGCGCCTGGGCGAGGGGGTGGGCGATGGCCTGGTGGGCGCCGATAGGGGCGTTCCAGACGGTGCGGTCGCGGGCGTACTCGACGCCTTTGGCGAGGGCGTGGCGGCCCATGCCGATCGCGAAGGCGGCCGTCATGATGCGTTCGGGGTTGAGGCCGGCGAAGAGCTGGAGGAGCCCCGCGTCCTCGTCGCCGACCAGGGCGTCGGCGGGCAGCCGTACGTCGTCCAGCGTCAGCTCGAACTGCTTCTCCGAGGCGTTGAGTTCCATGTCGATGGGCCGGCGGGTGAAACCGGGGGCGTCGCGCGGGACGATGAACAGGCAGGGCTTGAGGCGACCGGTGCGGGCGTCCTCCGTACGGCCGACGACGAGGGTCGCGTCCGCGATGTCGACGCCGGAGATGAAGACCTTGCGGCCGTTGAGGATCCAGTCCCCGGTGTCCTGGTCTCGGCGGGCGGTGGTGGTGATGCGGTGGCTGTTGGAGCCGGCGTCGGGTTCGGTGATGCCGAAGGCCATGAGGCGGGTGCCGTCGGCCAGGGCGGGGAGCCAGTGTTGTTTCTGGGCGTCCGTGCCGAAGCGGGCTATCACTGTGCCGCAGATCGCTGGTGAGACGACCAGCATGAGGAGGGGGCAGCCGGCTGCGCCGAGTTCTTCCAGGACGATGGAGAGCTCGGAGATGCCGCCGCCTCCACCTCCGTACTCCTCGGGAGGTTGACTCCCAGGTAGCCGAGTTTGCCTGCCTCGGACCAGAGTTGGGTGCGGTCGCTTCCGGGCCGTGGCGTCTGCCGAGGGCGGCCACGGCTTCTCGGAGTGCCTTGTGGTCTTCGGTGTTCATGGGGGAGTCCTTTCGGTGCGGGCCGGATGTGGCTTGTCGCGCAGTTCCCCGCGCCCCTAAAAGGCTTCCTTCACCACAGCCAGCAGCGCGCCCGGCTCGACCTGTTGCCCTGGCGCGACGCACAGGTCGGTCAGTGTTCCTGTCACCGGCGCGGTGATCTTGTGCTGCATCTTCATCGCCTCCAGCCAGAGCAGGGGTCGCCGGCCTTCACCGGTGTTCCGTCCGTGAGGCCGTCGGCCACACGGACGACCGTGCCCGGCATAGGGGCCAGGAGGGAGCCGGGGGCGTGTGGGGTGGTGGGGTCGGGGAAGCGGGCAGGGCCGTCAGGGCGGTGGTGTTGACGTACACCTGGTCGCCGTAGCGTGTGACCTCGAACCGGCGTCGGACGCCGTCCACTTCGAGGATCACGACACTCGCCTCGGCGTGCACCACCCGCACCCCGTCCGCCTCCAGGCCCTGCCTCGTGTGCCGGTAGCGGGCCTCGTGTTCCTCACCCGCCATCAGGTACCGCTTGGTCTGCGGCTGTGAGGGGACGTTGCGCCAGCCGCCGAAGCGGGAGCGGGTGCGGGCGCCGGCTTCGGCGAGGGCGGCGGCCAGGGGGCGTGCGGGTCGGGGGCCGGCTCGGTCAGGTCGGGCAGGTGGCGGTCGTAGAAGCCGGTGTCCATGCGGGCCGCGGTGAACTCCGGGTGGCGCAGGGAGCGGACCAGGAGGTCGCGGTTGGTGACGGGGCCGTGGATCACGGCTCGTTCCAGGGCGGAGGCGAGCTTGCGGACGGCCTCCGCGCGGGTCGGGGCGTGGGCCACGGCCTTGGCGAGCATGGGGTCGTAGTGGACGCCGATATCGTCGCCGTCGGTGTAGCCGGTGTCGAGACGGATGCCGTCGGGCAGGGCCAGGCGGTGCAGGGTGCCGGTCTGCGGGGACCAGTCGCGGGCGGGGTCCTCGGCGTACAGGCGGGCCTCCACGGCATGGCCACGCGCGCGTGGAGGGTCGTTCTCGAGGGCGTGGCCTTCGGCGACGCGGATCTGTTCCGCGACCAGGTCGAGTCCGAACACCGCCTCTGTGACGGGGTGTTCGACCTGGAGGCGGGTGTTCATCTCCAGGAAGTGGGCCCTTCCGTCGGCGACGAGGAACTCGACCGTGCCGGCGCCCACGTAGTCGACGGCCCGGGCGGCGCGTACGGCCAGGGCGCGCACCTCGTCGTCGAGTTCCTCGGACAGGCCGGGGCCGGGGCCTCCTCGATCACCTTCTGGTGACGGCGCTGGAGGGAGCAGTCGCGGGTGCCGAGGGGCCAGATCGTGCCGTGGGTGTCGGCCAGGATCTGGACCTCGACGTGGCGGCCGTTCTCCACGTACGGCTCGACGAATACCTCACCGTCGCCGAAGGCGCTCGCCGCTTCGGAGCGCGCGGCGGCCAGTTCGGCGTCCAGGTCAGGCAGATGCCTTACGACGCGCATGCCGCGTCCGCCGCCGCCCGCTGCCGCCTTCACCAGCACGGGCAGGTCGGCCTCGGTGACGTCGGTGAGCGGCGGGATGCCCATGAGCTGCTTGGCGCGAGTCTTGGAGGCCATGGCCTCGATGGCCGCCGGGGGCGGGCCGATCCAGACCAGGCCCGCGTCCTGGACGGCCCGGGCGAACTCGGCGTTCTCGGAGAGGAAGCCGTAGCCGGGGTGCACGGCGTCCGCGCCGGCCGCGACGGCGGCCTTCACGATCAGGTCGCCGCGCAGATAGGTGTCGGCGGGCGCCGCACCCGGCAGTCGTACGCTCGCGTCGGCCACACGCGCGTGCAGGGCGTCGGCGTCGGCGTCCGAGTGCACGGCGACCGTGCGGATGCCCAGCTCGCGGCAGGTGCGGAAGACGCGGCACGCGATCTCGCCCCGGTTGGCGACGAGCACAGAAGTGATCACTGAGGGTTCCTCACATCCGGAAGACGCCGAAGCCGCCGCGCGCGCCCTCGTAGGGGCGGTGTGGATCGCGGACAGGCACAGGCCGAGGACGGTGCGGGTGTCGCGCGGGTCGATGACGCCGTCGTCGTACAGCCGCCCGGACAGGAACATCGGCAGCGACTCGGACTCGATCTGCTGCTCCACCATGGCGCGCAGGGCCGCGTCGGCCTCCTCGTCGTACGGCCGGCCCTTGGCGGCGGCCGACTGGCGGGCGACGATCGACAGCACGCCCGCGAGTTGCTGGGGGCCCATGACGGCCGACTTGGCGCTGGGCCAGGCGAAGAGGAACCGGGGTCGTACGCCCGTCCGCACATGCCGTAGTGGCCGGCGCCGTAGGAGGCGCCCATGAGGACGGACAGATGGGGGACTTTCGAGTTGCTGACGGCGTTGATCATCATCGCGCCGTGCTTGATGATGCCGCCCTGCTCGTACTCCTTGCCGACCATGTAGCCGGTGGTGTTGTGCAGGAACAGCAGCGGGATGTCACGCTGGTTGGCGAGCTGGATGAACTGGGCGGCCTTCTGGGACTCCTCGCTGAAGAGGACTCCTTGGGCGTTGGCCAGGATGCCGATCGGATAGCCGTGCAGGGCGGCCCAGCCGGTGATGAGGCTCGTCCCGTACAGCGGCTTGAACTCGTCGAAGTCGGAGGCGTCGACGATGCGGGCGATGACCTCGCGCGGGTCGAAGGGGCTCTTCAGGTCGCCGGGGACGATGCCGAGGAGTTCCTCGGCGGAGTACTTGGGGGCTCGGCCGGGCCCGGATCGCCGTACGCCTTGCGATGGTTGAGGCGGGCGACCACGCGGCGGGCCTGGCGGAGCGCGTCCTGCTCGTCGGCGGCGAAGTAGTCGGCGAGGCCCGACACGCGCGCGTGCATGTCGGCACCGCCGAGGGACTCGTCGTCGCTCTCCTCCCCGGTGGCCATCTTCACCAGGGGCGGGCCGCCGAGGAACACCTTCGCCCGTTCCTTGACCATGATCACGTGGTCGGACATGCCGGGGATGTAGGCGCCCCCGGCGGTGGAGTTGCCGAAGACGACGGCGAGGGTGGGGATGCCGGCGGCGGACAGCCGGGTCAGGTCCCGGAAGATGGCGCCGCCGGGGATGAAGATCTCCTTCTGGGACGGCAGGTCGGCGCCGCCGGACTCCACCAGGCTGATGCAGGGCAGCCGGTTGGCGAGGGCGATGTCGTTCGCGCGCAGTGCCTTCTTCAGCGACCAGGGGTTGCTCGCTCCCCGCGCACGGTCGGGTCGTTGGCGGTGATGAGGCATTCGACGCCCTCGACGACCCGATGCCGGTGACGAGGGACGCGCCGACGGTGTAGTCACTGCCCAGGCGGCCAGCGGGACAGTTCCAGGAAGGGCGTGTCGGGGTCGAGGAGCAGCTCGATGCGCTCGCGGGCGAGGAGCTTGCCGCGCTTCCGGTGCCGTGCGACGTACTTCTCGCCGCCGCCCGCGAGGGCCTTGGCGTGCTCGGCGTCGAGTTCGGTGAGCTTGGCGAGCATCGCCTCGCGGTTGGCCCGGTGGTCGGGTCCGCTCGGGTCGAGCACGGAGGTCAGGACGGTCACAGGAGAACCTCCGGTAGGTCCAGGTGGCGGGAGCGCAGCCATTCGCCGAGGGCCTTCGCCTGCGGGTCGAAGCGGTGCTGGGCGGCGACGCCGACGCCGAGGATCCCTCGACGACGAAGTTGAGGGCACGGAGACCGGGCAGGACGTGCCGGGTGACCTTCAGGCCGCGGCTCTCGGGACCAACTGCTGGAACCTGTCGGCGGTCAGCTCGTGGGCGAGCCACCGCCAGGCGTCGTCCGTGCGCACCCACACACCGACGTTGGCGTTCCCGCCCTTGTCGCCGCTGCGGGCGCCTGCGACGAGGCCGAGGGGGCGTGCCGGGTGGGGCCGGGCGGAAGCGGCTCCGGCGGGGGCGGCTCCGGCACGTCGTCGAGGTCGAGGGTGTCGTGGATCGGCGGCACGGCAACTCGGCGTCCGTCATTGAGGACCGCCACATGGTCGACGGCACCATGGGGGACGTACACCTCCTCGAAGACCCCATAGGGCGAGCCTTTTCCGGGTGGTGCCAGCACATGAAAGCCGGGGTAACTGGCGAGCGCCAGCTCAACGGCCGCCCCGCTCAGCGCCCGCCCGACGACCCCCTGGTCCGGATCCCGCACGACGAGCCGCAGCAGCGCGCTCGCCGTCTCCTCGCTCGGGGCATCGGGCCGGTCGGTTCGCACCAGCTCCCAGCGCACGTCGGCGACCTTGCCGAGGGCGGGCTCCATCTGCTCCCGCACCAGGGCGGCCTTGGCCTCGATGTCGAGGCCGGTGAGCACGAACACGACCTCGTTGCGGAAACCGCCCAGCCGGTTGAGCCCGACCTTGAGGGTGGGCGGCGGCGCCTCCCCTCGCACCCCCTCGATCCGCACCCGGTCGGCCCGTCCTGCCCCAGCCGTACGGTGTCCAGCCGGGCGGTGACGTCCGGCCCGGCGTACCGGGCACCGGCCGTCTCGTACAGCAACTGGGCGGTGACCGTCCCGACGTCGACGAAACCGCCGGTGCCGGGGTGCTTGGTGATGACGCAGCTGCCGTCCTCGTGGAGTTCGGCGAGCGGGAAGCCGGGGCGGCGGACGTCGCCGTCCCGGAAGAAGGCGTAGTTGCCGCCGGTGGCCTGCGCCCCGCACTCCAGCACATGCCCGGCCACGACGGCCCCCGCGAGCCGGTCGTGGTCCGCCGGGGCCCATCCGAAGTGCGCCGCGGCGGGCCCGGTGACGAGGGCCGCGTCCGTCACCCGCCCGGTGACGACGACGTCGGCGCCCGCCCGCAGACAGGCCGCGATGCCGAAGCCGCCGAGGTAGGCGTGGGCGGCGAGGCTGCCCGGGTGAGCGGCGGTGAGGTCGTCGCCCTCGACATGGGCCACGCGCACGGGGATACCGAGCCGGTCCGCCAAGGCCCTGACGGCATCGGCGAGTCCGGCCGGATTGAGCCCACCGGCGTTGGTGACGATCTTGACGCCCCGCTCGTGGGCGAGCCCCAGGCACTCCTCCAACTGCCGCAGGAAGGTCCGGGCGTATCCGGCGGAGGGATCCTTCAGCCGGTCCCGGCCGAGGATCAGCATCGTCAGCTCGGCGAGGTAGTCGCCGGTGAGGACGTCCAGGTCACCGCCGGTGAGCATCTCGCGCATGGCGTCGAGGCGGTCGCCGTAGAAACCGGAGGCATTACCTATCCGCAGGGTCACGCCATCTCTCCCCCCGGCTTGCGACCGCTTCCCGGCGGTCCCGCGAACGCCTGGGCGATGTCCAGCCAGCGGTCGGCGTCGGGGCCGTCGGCGCGCAGGGCGAGGTCGGAGCGGTGGGCGCGCTGGGTGACGAGGAGACAGAAGTCGAGGGCGGGCCCGGTGACGCGCTGCGGGGCGTCCTGCGGCCCGAACGCCCACAAGTCGCCGGAGGGCGCGCGGAGTTCGACGCGGAAGGCATCGCCGGGCGGAGTCAGCCCGTGCACACCGTAGGCGAAGTCCCGGGTCCGCACGCCGAGCCAGGCCACATGGCGCAGTCGGTCGGTAGGTGGGCGCACCACACCCAGGGTGTCGGCCACATCCTGCCCATGGGCCCAGGTCTCCATCAGCCGGGCCGTCGCCATGGAGGCGGCCGACATGGGTGGGCCGTACCAAGGGAAGCGCGCCTTGGGCGGGGCGGCCCACAGCGCCTTCTCCAGCGCCGCGCGCCCGGCACGCCATCGCGCGAGCAGCTCGGCGGGCGGGAGCCCGGCGTCCTCCTCGGCGCCCTCGTCGACGAAGGAGGCCGGTGCGGCGAGGGCCGTCTCGACCAGGGCGCGGAAGCCGTCGGCGTCCGTGACGGCGAGCAGGGCCGAGCGGTCCGTCCAGGCGAGGTGGGCGATCTGGTGGGCCACGGTCCAGCCGGGCGCGGGGGTCGCGAGCGCCCAGCGCTCCGCGCTCGTCCCGGCCACGAGGCGGTCGAGTTCCTCGCTCTCCTCGCGCAGGTCGTCGATCACGGACGTCGGATCGGACACGGGCGCTCCCCTCGGGGCACGGCGGTGTGCGGGGTGGTGCGGGGTGGTGCGGCGTGCTGAGGAGCATGGCAGCGGGGCAAGAAACAATCAAGCGTGCTTGCATGAAATCTTGTACTGCGTCGACCGGCGAGCACCGGCAACGTCGCCCGAGCTCCGGCTCACGGCTGGAGCGCGGACAGGAGCACTTCGCCCTGCTCTTCATGGGCATCGCGGGCGGTCTGGGATCTCACACGTTCAACATCAACGTGATCGCCCGCGGCTCGAGAGGGGGCCCGTCGACCGTGTGATCCCGATGCCCTTACCCGTCGATGTCGAGGGCCGTCCCGTACAGCCGGTCCACCTTCAACCGGATGACCACCCGGCGTTCGGCGACCAACTGCTCCAGGAACGCGTCCTCGTCCTCCGGCCGCGCGGTCTTCGGGATGATGCCGAGCAACTCCCGCCCGACCTCGTCCCCGGGGCCGCCGTGACGTCGGAGACCTCGGCCTCACCCTCCGCGACGGCGAACGACCACACGTCCCCGCCCTGCACGTGCAGCGCCGCGCGCGGATCGTGCCGCAGTTGCCTCACCTTGACGCGGTCGGCTGTCGTCGAGAACCGAACGATGCGGGCCTCGGGGTCCCAGCTGTAGACCATGGTGGTCAGGTGGGGGCGGCCATTGCGCTTGACGGTGGCGAGAGTGCCGAACTGCTGCTTGCCGAGCAGTTCGGAGAGGGCTTGGTCGGACAGCCGGACGAGGTGCGGGACGTTGAGTCATGACCAGGACAACTCCACGTCGGGGTCGGAAATTTCAGGGGCGACGGCGGAGTGAGGGCGGCGAGGGTGGCCCTGCCTGCTCAGCCAACTCCGCCCGCACCGGGGCGTTCACCCGGCCGAGTCGGGTGCCGTCAGGGCCGGGGCCGCCAGGGTTTCGGGCTGTCCGGCGCGGCGCAGTGACGCGGAGACGAAGCCGTCGGCCTTGAGTTCCTCGACCAGCTCGCGAAGGAATCGGATGGTCTCCGGCCGCCGAGTCCTGGTCGTGCCGACGGCCTGGCGGATCTCCATGAACCCCTTCTCGATCAGCCTCACTTCGGGGTGCGCGGCAGCGTACGCCGTCACCGGCTGCCGGATGCCCGCGCCCGCTTCCAGGCCTTGCGCGGCGAAGGTGTCAACGCCTTCCTCACCGCGAACCAGAGTGGCGTGACGCAGGGTTCGGGTGAGGTAGAGGTCGTAGGCCGAACCTGCCTTCACACCGATCCGGACCCCCGGCGCGTCGACGTCCTCGGGCGTCTTCAGGCCGGAGTCCCGGGGCACGGCGTACACACCCTCGATGAGCACGTACGGGGCGGTGAAGGCGACCTCTGCCTCGCGGGCGGCTTCGATCGCGAGGAAGCAGACATCGGCCCGCCCTTCGGCCATCGCGTCGAACGACTTGCGCGCTGCGTCGAAGCAGAGGAACTCCACGGGCACACCGAGCCGGGCGGCGATCTCCCGGGCGAGATCGACGGTGATGCCGCGCGGCGCCTCCGGCGTGCCCTGGGCGAGGACGGGATTGCCGAGGTTGATGGAGGAGCGCAGGGCACCGGTGGGTGCGAGGTCGGCGACGAGTGAGGGCAGGCTCATGCCACGAGCCTAGATCCTCAGTTCGATACCCAGGGCGGGTTCGAGACCCGTTCTCAGCCGGCGACGCCCGCCGTGATGCGCCTGTTCAGCTCCTCGGCCGTCAGACTGCCCGGCCCCCGGGTCCGGCGCACGCTCTCCCGGGCGGCGTGCTGCAGGGCCGCGTTCACCGGCGTGGGCACGCCGTGCTGCCGGCCGAGCAGCACCATCTCCCCGTTGAGGTAGTCCGTCTCGATCGATCCCGCGCCCCGCGCCAGGCTCTGCCAGGACGAACCGCGAGCGCGCTCGCCGGCGATCGGCTGCGGGTCGACCGTCCCCCCGCGCAGCTCGGTCATCTCGGGCTCGGTCGCGTAGGGGATGCCCGCGGCATCGAGGACCGCGGCACCCTCGGCCTTCGCCCGGGCGACCAGGTCCCGCGCGGTGGCGTCCGAGGCGGAGCCGCACACGGCCTCGACCACGTTGGCGAGGTTGCCGAGGAGTTTGCCGTACTTCCAGCGCATCACGTCCGCCACCACCGGAGCCAGGACGTGGGCCTTCTCCAGGTCGTCCGCGATCCGCCGGGCGGTGTCGTCCGTGCCCGTCCCGTACCGGCCGATGACCAGGGCGCCGGTGTACGGTCCGCAGGGCGCGACGACCTCGCCCGGGGTCAGGTGGGTGCTGGGGAGGACGACGCACACGCCGTACACCTCGCGGAAGCGGCGCAGCGCCAGGCGCTCGTTCTCCACTCCGTTCTGGGCGCACATCACGGGCAGGCGTTCGCCCGCCGTGCCGCCGCCCGCCACCGGCCGGGCGGCCCATGCGTCCAGAGCGGCCACGCTGTCCTGGGTCTTGACGGCGAGCACGAGCACATCGTCCTCGCGTAGTTCGACGTCCTCGGGCCGTGCGACGACGGGCACGTCGAGGGTGAGCGTGCCGGTGGGGACCGTGAGCCGCAGCCCGTTGTCCCGCAGCGCCTCGAAGTGCGCGCCGCGAGCGACCAGGACGACGGACCGGCCGCTTTCGTGCAGCCGCCCCCCGATCGAACCGCCGACTGCTCCGGACCCGATGATGATGTAGCGCATTCCGCCCCTCGGCTCTCCGCTTCAGCTGCCGCACGAGGCGTACGGCCCTCGGGAGAGACGTACCAGGACCGCACCGGGTTTCGCGGAGACCGAAGCGAACGCCCCGGCCGCGGCCCGCACGACGGAGGGCGCCCCGCACACGCGGAGCGCCCTCGGTCACGTACGAGTGAAGGTCAGAGCTTGTCGATCACGTAGTCGACGCACTTCGTCAGCGCCTCGACGTCCGCCGGGTCGATCGACGGGAACATCGCGACGCGCAGCTGGTTGCGGCCGAGCTTGCGGTAGGGCTCGGTGTCGACGATGCCGTTGGCGCGCAGGACCTTGGCGACGGCGGCGGCGTCGACCTCGTCCGTGAAGTCGATCGTGCCGATGACCTGCGAGCGCTTGGCCGGGTCCGTGACGAACGGGTTCGCGAACTTGACGTCCTCGGCCCAGCCGTACAGCGTCCGCGCGGAGGTGGCGGTGCGGCGGACCGACCAGTCCAGACCGCCCTGGCCGTTGATCCACTCCAGCTGGTCGTTGAGGAGGAACAGGGTGGCCAGGGCCGGGGTGTTGTACGTCTGGTTCTTGCGGGAGTTGTCGATCGCGGTCGGCAGCGAGAAGAACTCCGGGACGTGGCGGCCGGACGCGACGATGCGCTCGGCCCGCTCGATCGCGGCCGGGGAGAAGACGCCGATCCACAGGCCGCCGTCGGAGGCGAAGGACTTCTGCGGGGCGAAGTAGTAGACGTCCGTCTCGGCGATGTCGACGGGCAGGCCGCCGGCACCGGACGTGGCGTCGACCAGGACCAGGGCGCCCTCGTCGGCACCGGCCACGCGCTTGATCGGCATGGCGACACCGGTCGAGGTCTCGTTGTGGGTGAGGGCGTAGACGTCCACGCCCGCCTCGGCGACCGGCTCGGGGTGCGTACCCGGGTCACTGGAGATGACGTCCGGCTCGGCCAGCCACGGCGCGAGCTTCGCCGCCTTGGCGAACTTGGAGGAGAACTCGCCGAAGCTGAGGTGCTGCGACTTGTTCTCGATCAGGCCGTGCGTCGCGATGTCCCAGAACGCGGTGGAGCCGCCGTTGCCGAGGATCACCTCGTAGCCGTCGGGAGCTGGAACAGCTCACTGATGCCCTCGCGTACCTTGCCCACCAGGTTCTTCACGGGGCCTGGCGGTGGGAGGTGCCCATGAGGGAGGTGCCGGTGGCGGCGAGGGCGTCCAGCGCCTCCGTCCGCACCTTGGAGGGGCCCGCGCCGAAACGTCCGTCCGCGGGCTTGATGTCAGAGGGAATCTGGATCTCAGCCACGGAGGGGAGCGTAGCCGTTTCCAGAAACCTGGGCGAAACGTCGTCCGTCGGGTGAGACGGGGTTCGGACCGCGGTGCGGCCCGGGCACAGGCGCCGGGTCGTCACTGTCAGTGGTCGAGTGCATCCTTGAGGCATGACGGATCTTCGGCACGGCACGGATCGGACGGCCCTCGAAGTCGAGTTGCGCGAGGCCGTCCGCGGTGACGTGGGGTTCGGGGTCATGGACCGCGCGCTGGTCACCATGGACGCGTCCAACTACCGGCGGGTGCCGTACGGGGTGGTGGCGCCGAGAGACGCCGACGACGTGGCGGCGGTGCTGGAGGTGTGCCGGGGGCGTGGCGTGCCCGTGGTGGCGCGGGGCGGGGGGACGTCCATCGCGGGGCAGGCGACCGGTACGGGCGTGGTGCTGGACTTCACCCGGTACATGGACCGGCTCGTGTCCCTGGACCCCGAGGCGCGTACGGCCGTCGTGCAGCCGGGGCTGGTGCTCGACCGGCTCCAGGAGGCCGCCGCCCCGCACGGGCTGCGGTTCGGCCCGGATCCGTCCACGCACAGCCGGTGCACGCTCGGCGGCATGATCGGCAACAACTCGTGCGGCTCGCACTCGGTGGCGTGGGGGACGACGGCGGACAGTGTGCGCGAGCTGGACGTCGTCACGGCGCGCGGGCGGCGGCTGCGGCTCGGGCAGGACTGGGCCGGGGCGCCGGAGGGGCTGCGGGAGCTGGTGGAGGGTGAACTGGCCCGGCTGCGGACGGGCTTCCCGGAGCTGCCCCGCCGCATCTCGGGGTACGCGCTGGACGCCCTGCTGCCCGAGCGGGTGCCGACGTGGCCCGCTCCTTCTGCGGTTCCGAGGGGACCCTGGGCGTGCTGACGGAGGCCGTCGTACGTCTGGTCGAGGAGCCACGCGCGCGTGCGCTGGCGGTGCTGGCGTACGCCGACGAGAGCGCGGCGGCGGAGGCCGCCGCGGGGCTGCTGCCGTTCGGGCCGCTGACGGTGGAGGGCATGGCGGCGGACCTGGTGCCGTCCGCGACCGCGCTGCCGAGAGGCGGCGCCTGGCTGTTCGTGGAGACCGGCGGGGAGTCCGCGGGCGAGGCACGCGCGCGTGCGGAGGCGATCGTGCGGGCGGCCGATGTCGTGGACGCCCTGGTGGTCACCGAGCCGGCGGGGCAGCGCGCGCTGTGGCGGATCCGCGAGGACGCGAGCGGTACGGCCACCAGGATGCCGGACGGTGGGGGTGCCTCCCTGTCCGGCCGAAGCCGAGGCCTTGGGGGAGAGGCGTGGCCGGGCTGGGAGGACTGCGCGGTGCCGCCCGCCCGGCTCGGGGCGTATCTGCGGGACTTCCGGGCACTGCTCACCGCGCACGGGCTGCGCGGCACGCCGTACGGGCACTTCGGGGACGGCTGCATCCACATCCGTATCGACTTCGACCTGCTGACGGAGGCCGGTGTCGCCCGTTTCCGCCGCTTCTCGGAGGAGCTCGCGGAGCTGGTGGTGGCGCACGGGGGTTCGCTGTCCGGGGAGCACGGCGACGGGCAGGCGCGGGCGGAGCTGCTGCCGAAGATGTACGGGGAGGAGATGGTGGGCCTCTTCGAGCGCGTCAAGGGCGTGTGGGACCCCGACGACCTCCTCAACCCCGGGATGCTCGTGCGCCCCGCGCCCCTCGACACCGGCCTCCGCTTCTCCGTCCTGCCGCGCGAGCCCGTCGACGTCGCCTTCGGCTACCCCGCCGACGGCGGTGACTTCTCGGCGGCGGTGCGGCGCTGCGTGGGCGTCGCCAAGTGCCGTACGACGTCGGTGTCCGGCTCCTCCGTGATGTGCCCGTCCTTCCGGGCGACCGGCGCGGAGGAGCACTCCACGCGTGGGCGGGCCCGGCTGCTGCACGAGATGCTCGCCGGTGAGGTCGTGACCGACGGCTGGCGCTCGACCGAGGTGCGGGACGCGCTGGATTTGTGCCTGTCCTGCAAGGGCTGCCGGTCGGACTGCCCGGTCGAGGTAGACATGGCCACGTACAAGGCGGAGTTCCTCCACCACCACTACGCCGGGCGGCGCCGTCCGGCCGCGCACTACGCCATGGGGTGGCTGCCGCTGTGGCTCCGGGCGGTGTCCCGCACACGCACGGCACCGCTGGTCAACGCGCTCTCCCGGATACGGCCCTTCGCCTGGACCGCGAAACGGCTGGGCGGGATCGCGCCCGAGCGGGGCATCCCGAGGGTGGCGACGCCGACGTTCAGCCGGTGGTGGGAGCGGCGGCGCAGTGAGCGGGCCGTGGGCGCCGGCGACCTCGTCGTGCTGTGGCCGGACACCTTCACCGAGCACCTCTCGCCCTCCGTCGGGCAGGCCGCCGTGCGGGTGCTGGAGGCGGCCGGGCTGCGGGTGGCGCTGCCGCCGACCGTGCGCCTGGAGAAACCCCCCGTGGGCGACGGCAGGACGGTCGCTCTCGACCCGCTGTCCCTGCTGCGCGGCCGGGGCCGGGTCTGCTGCGGGCTGACGTATGTGTCGACGGGCCAGCTGGACCGTGCCCGAGCCGTCATGCGCCGCACGCTGGACCTGATGGAGCCGGTCCTGGAGACCGACGCCCCGGTGGTGGTCCTGGAACCGAGCTGCGCCGCGGCCCTGCGCACGGACGTCCCCGAGCTGCTGCACGACGACCCGCGCGCGACACGCCTCGCCGCGAAGGTCCTCACCTTCGCGGAGACGCTGGAACGCCACGCCCCGGACTGGACGCCGCCGCGCGTGGACCGCCCGGTGGCCGGCCAGACCCACTGCCACCAGCACGCGGTACTGGGCGACGCCGCCGACCGCCGGCTGCGACAAGCCGCTGTGCTCTTCGGCGAACTGGCCGGCGGCTGCTGCGGCCTCGCGGGAAACTTCGGCTTCGAGAAGGGCCACTACGAGGTGTCCGCCGCGTGCGCCGAGGAACAGCTCCTGCCCTCGGTGCGGGACGCCCCGGAGGACACGGTGGTCCTGGCGGACGGCTTCTCCTGCCGTACGCAGCTGGAGCAGCTGGCGGGCGTGCGGGGGAGGCATCTGGCGGAGGTGCTCGCGGAGTCGTTGGAGGCGGAACGCGGGCACGCCTGAGGCGTTCGGGCCACGGGACGGGCGGACCCGAGTGTCCGAGCCGGGTGCGGGACGGGGCCGCTCCTAGGCTCGCGGGACCAGCCACCGCCCGTCGAGGGCCGCTGCTCGAAGGAGCCCGCGCATGAGCGTCCGCGTCCAGTCGATCACCCGCGACGAGCACCTCGCGTTCGTCACGGCCCGTCCCTCCGCCAGCCACACGCAGGTTCCGTCCTGGGGCGAGGTGAAGCCGGACTGGCGGGCGGAGAGCCTGGGCTGGTTCGACGGGGGCGGGCAGCTCGTCGGCGCCGGACTGGTGCTGCTGCGCCCCCTGCCCGGGCCGAAGCTGCCCGGAGTGCGGCGGTACCTCGCGTACCTGCCCGAGGGCCCGCTGATCGACTGGGAGTCGCCCGACCTCGAGGGTCTGCTCCAGCCGATGATCGAGCACCTGCGCGGACGCGGCGCCTTCGCGGTGCGCATGGGGCCGCCGGTCGTGGTGCGCCGCTGGGACGCCGAGGCGGTCAAGGCCGCGATCGCGGACCCGGCGGCCCGGCGGCTGGGGGACGTCCGGGCGACGTCGTACGACCCACGCGCCGGGCAGGTCGCCGACGCCCTGCGCCGCATGGGCTGGCAGCAGACCGAACCCGGCGGCGAGGACGGCTTCGCCGCGGGACAGCCCCGGTACGTCTTCCAGGTGCCGTTCGCCGGACGCTCGCTGGACGACATCCGCGGCGGCCTGAACCAGCAGTGGCGGCGCAACATCACCAAGTCGGAGAAGGCCGGTGTGAAGGTCGTACGCGGCGGCTACGAGGACCTGCCGGCCTTTCACGAGCTGTACACCGAGACCGCCGAGCGGGACCGCTTCCTCCCTCGCCCGCTTCCCTACTTCCAGCGCATGTGGAACGCGCTCACCGCCGAGCACCAGGACCGTATGCGGCTCTATCTCGCGCACCACGACGGCGAGGTGCTCGCCGCCGCGACCATGCTGACCGTCGGCGAGCACGTCTGGTACTCCTACGGCGCCTCCACCAGCCGCCGGCGCGAGGTCCAGGCGAGCAGTGCCGTGCAGTGGCGCATGATGACCGACGCGCACGGACTCGGCGCCGCCGTCTACGACCTGCGCGGCATCACCGACACCCTGGAGGAGTCCAGCCACCTGCTCGGCCTGCTCCGGTTCAAGGTGGGCACCGGCGGCGAGGCCGTCGAGTACCTCGGCGAATGGGACTTCCCGCTCAACCGGCTGCTCCACAGGGCGCTGAACGCCTACCTGGCTCGACGCTGAGAAGCCCGCATTCCGAGACAGCGGTGTACTGGGTTTACGCACCTGACCGAGTCCATTACTCTGGACTTGACAGTACATCTTGATGCACGCGCGTGTGCAAGACGGGTGTACGTACACAGCCGAGCCGAGCACAGGACCGCCCGTGACCACCCCCGACAGCGCCACCACACCCCAGCCCACCTCCGTCGCCCCGGCACCGGCCGGCGCCCGCGCCGTCTCGGCTCCCTCGGGTCTCTCGGGCCCGTGGGCCTGGTGCTCGCGGGCGGGATCTCGGTGCAGTTCGGCGGCGCGCTGGCCGTGACGCTGATGCCGAGGGCGGGTGCCCTCGGGGTGGTGGCGCTGCGCCTGTTCGTGGCGGCGGTCGTCCTGCTGCTGGTCTGCCGTCCGCGGCTGCGCGGCCACTCGCGCACCGACTGGGGCACGGTCGTCGTCTTCGGTATCACCATGGCCGGGATGAACGGCCTCTTCTACCAGGCCGTCGACCGCATTCCCCTGGGCCCGGCGGTCACCCTGGAGGTCCTCGGCCCACTCGCCCTGTCGGTCCTGGCGTCCCGCCGCGCGGTCAACCTCGTCTGGGCGGCCCTCGCCCTCGCCGGTGTCTTCCTCCTCGGCGGCGGGGGCTTCAGCACCCTCGACCCCGCGGGAGCGGCCTTCGCCCTGGGTGCCGGTGCCATGTGGGCGGCCTACATCGTCTTCAGCGCGCGCACGGGCCGCCGCTTCCCGCAGGCGGACGGCCTGGCACTGGCGATGGCGGTGGGTGCGGTGCTGTTCCTGCCGCTGGGCATCGCCGAGTCGGGGGCGAAGCTCCTCGACCCGGTGACGCTGGGCCTCGGCGCGGCGGTGGCCCTGCTCTCCTCGGTGCTGCCCTACACCCTCGAACTCCTCGCCCTGCGCCGCCTGCCCGCCTCCACCTTCGCGATCCTGATGAGCCTCGAACCGGCCATCGCCGCGACGGCCGGCTTCCTCATCCTCGACCAGGCCCTCACGGCCATGGAGGCCGCCGCGATCGCCCTCGTCATCGCGGCGAGCATGGGCGCGGTACGGACGCAGGTGGGCCGCGGCCGCAAGAGCACGGCGGCGCTGGAGGGGCGGGACTGGAGGGCCCGGTGACCTGATCAGGCCCGAGGGTGTGGTCAAGTCTGTTGTGTCCAGGCGGCAGCGGACGAAGTCCTGGCGCCCTCGCCGTGGCGAAGGGGCGCCCGGTGAGCATCTCCGGGCGCCCCTCTCGTCAGGTCAGGCAAGGGTCACAAGGGCTTCTCAGCGCCCGAACCCCAGAATCCCGCGCAGACTGTCACCGACAGCCGCGACCGCCGGCTGCAGCGTGCTCGGCGACTTCTGCGTCGCCGCCTGCGGCTTCGGGTCCGGGGACTTCTGGCAGACGGCGTCGGCCACGCCACTGCCGTGCGGGACCTTGCCGTTGGTGAGGTACGTGGCGAGGTACTGGTCGAGGCAGGCGTTGCCGCCCAGCGTGATGCCGTGGTTGCCGCCGCCCTGCTCCACGACCAGGCTGGAGCCCTTCAGCAGCCGGTGCATGGTGACACCGCCCTGGTAGGGGGTGGCCGCGTCGTCCGTCGCCTGGAACAGCAGGACGGGCGGGAGCTTGCTGTTGGCGACGTTCACCGGCTTCAGCGTCTTCGTCACCCAGAAGGCGCACGGCGCGTTGTACCAGGCGTTGTTCCAGGCCATGAACGGGGCCTTCTCGTACACCGCCCAGTTGTCCTTGCGCCACTGCTTCCAGTCGCGCGGCCAGGACGCGTCACGGCACTGCACCGAGGTGTAGATGCTGTACCCGTTGTCGCCGGAGGCGTCGATCGCGGCGATGTTGTCATAGGCCTTGACCAGCGCGGCGGTGTCATGGTCGTTGACGTAGGCCGCGAACGTCTGGGCGAGCGTGGGCCAGTAGGCGTTGTTGTAGCCGCCGGGTATGAAGATGTCCTCCAGTTCGGAGGCGCCCACCTTGCCGCCCGCGGGCTTCTTGGCCAGGGCCGCCCGCATGGCGTACCACTTGGCCTCGACCTTCTTCGGGTCGGTGCCGAGCTTGTAGGTCGAGTCGTACTTGGCGATCCACGCCATGAGCGCCTTGTGGCGCTTGTCGAAGGCGTAGTCCTGGTTGATGTTGGCGTCGTACCAGACCGCGGTCGGGTCGACGATCGAGTCCAGCACCAGGCGCCGCACCCGCTCGGGTACAGCTTGGCGTAGACCGCGCCCAGGTAGGTGCCGTACGAGTAGCCGAAGTAGTTGATCTTCGGCGCGCCGAGGGCCTTGCGGATCGAGTCCATGTCCTTCACGGCGCTGACCGTGTTGATGTACGGCAGGACGTCCGCGTACTTCTTGCCGCAGGCCTGGGCGAAGGACTTGGCGCGGTCGAGGTTGGCCTTCTCCAGTGCCGGGGTCCTGGGTACGGAGTCGGGGCGGACCGGGTCGAAGTAGCCCGGCTTGCAGTCCAGGGCGGGCTGGCTCTTGCCCACGCCGCGCGGGTCGAAGCCGATGACGTCGTACTGGGCGGCGACCTCCTTGGGCAGGGAGGACGCGACGAACGGGGCCAGCGACAGACCGCTGCCGCCGGGGCCGCCCGGATTGACGAGCAGCGGGCCCTGGGACTTCGACGCGGTGTGCGGCACGCGGGACAGCGCCAGCGTGATCTGCTTCCCCCGCGGCTTCGCGTAGTCGAGCGGCACCTTGACCGACCCGCACTGGAGCGTCGGGGAGTCGTCGGTACCGCACTTCTTCCATGTGATCTTCGCCGCGGCGGTCGTCACGGCGGTGTTCGCGGAGTGCGACGCGCTGGCGTTGGCGGGGCGGCGGTGAGTGTCCCGGCCAGGACGACCGTGGCGCCGCACAGTACGGCTGCGCTTCTTCTCATGGAGTTCTCTCGCAACGGTGAGGGGGGTCGGGCCCGTGAGTGACACGGGCCGTGCCGCATCGTTTCGGAAGAGCAGGCCTCACACGTACGCATTCGACCAAGACTTGACCGAATCGAGTCATAGCCTGTTCTCAGGAGCCCCTCAGAAAGGGGGAGTTCTGGCCATTTCGGACAGGTCGCGCTGCCCCGGGTACGCCCGGCGAGCACCGGGCGTACCGCCTCACGCCGCGATCACGTCGCCGTGCACCTCACGCTCGGCACACCCCCGCCCCGGGCGCGCCGCCCAGGCCTAAGCTCGCCGAACCCGCCACCGGCACACTCCCGTTGTGCGCGGCGTTGACCGCCGTGACGGTCGCCCCGCTCTGGGTGTGCGACGCGTTCCACATGCTGGTGACCTTCTGGGAGCCGCTCCATGTCCAGCTCACCTGCCAGGACTTCAGCGGAACACTCCCCGTGTTGCTCACCTTCACCTCGGCGTTGAACCCGCCGCCCCAGTCGCTGCTGACGGAGTACGCGGCGGAGCACGCGGCCGTGCCGCCGCCGGGTCACCCGGCCCGCCCGGGCCGGGCCCCGTGCCGCCGCCCCCGAAGCCCGGTGCCTTGACGGCCGCCAGGTACCCGTCCTTCACCGTGTCCACGGTCTGCCAGTCGTCCTTCAGGATGCCGCCCGTGTCACCGGAGTTGGGGTTCCAGGACCAGAACGTCCAGTGGAAGCTGTCGGCCCCGTACGCCGATGTCGAACGCAGGTACTTCACCAGCTCCGACAGCCACTTCTGGTCCACCGCCGGCTGGAGCGTCGTACCGAACTCGCCCAACCACACCGGGGCGATGTTCTGCTTGAAGACGTAACCCCAGTACTTGTCCCAGATCTCCGGCAGGTTGGCGGGGAAGGCCGGGTCGCTGAACCACGGCTGCTGCGCCACCGACGTGGCGTAGTCGTGGGCCGAGTACACCAGCCGACCCGCGACGTCCAGTTGGACCGGGAACTGGGCGACGCCCATCAGGTTGCCGCCCCACCAGCCGTTGGTGCCGTTGTACGACTGCACGCCCTCGACCATGATCAGCAGCTCGGGGTTGACGGAGAGCACCGCGTTGCCCGCGCGCTGGGCGGCCAGGCGCCAGTCCCGGGCCGTGTCGCCGCAGCCCCAGCAGGCCGGGTCGTGGGGCTCGTTGTGCAGGTCGATGCCGACGACCGTGGGATTGCCCTTGTACCGCGTCGCCAGGGCCTTGAGGTTGGTGATCCAGGTCGACTCGGGGACCGACGCCGTGTACCAGAGCGCCGACTGGCCGGCCGCGTCCGGACGGTGCCGGTCGAGCACGATCTTGAGCCCGGACTGACCCGCGTAGGCCACGATCCGGTCCAGGACCTGGAGCGACGTCAGCCCGCGCAGGTCGGTGTTCTTGCCGTCGAAGTTGATGCTGTCGGGCATGGTGCCCGGCTTGAGGATGTCGTCGCTGTAGGGCATCCGGATGGTGTTGTAACCCAGCGACCTCATCTGGTCGATCATGCTCTTGTAGTCGCGGGCCCACAGGCCGTGCACGACGTGGTTGGCGGTCTCGAAGCCGAACCAGTTGACGCCGGCGATGCGGACCGGCTGCCCGGCCGCGTCCAGGATCTGCCGGCCGCTGGTGTGCCAGTAGCCGGCGCCGGCGGCTTTCGCGTCCACGTCGGCGTGTGCCGACTGCACACCGGCCAGCGGTAACAGGAGCGCCGCGGCGACACACAGTGCTCTGCGCAGAGTGCGGAACATGTGGCTGCTTCCTCTCTGGGGCGCGGACCGGAACAAGTGGGAGCGCTCCCACCCCGCACCCTCCATGGAAGACACATCGCATGGACACGTCAATACAAGAAGCCAGGGCCGACAGGTCCGGCCCTGAGACCTCTGAGGGTCACAGGGCCTCGCCGTCCCACCTAGCGTCGACGTCGGCAAGCAGTGATCCACGCACGTCCACAGGGGGAACAGTGCGACACCTGTCGATACGCAGTCTGAGTGCCGCGGCGATGGCCGCGGCCGCCGTCCTGACCGTGGGCGGCCTGCCCGGTGCGGCACACGCCGCCGAGCCGGCGCCCGCCGCACCGGCCGTCGGATGGTTCACCAACTCGCAGCCGTACCAGCGGCCCATCCTGCGCGACGTTCCGTCCTTCAGCTCCCAGGGCGGCTACAACAAGTCCGAAGGGGACACGGCCGAGGTGCACTGCTCGATCCTGGGCGAGCGCGGCCCGGACGGCAACCGCATCTGGTGGCGGGTGTACGACCCGAACCAGCCGACCCCCGAGGGCAAGGGCTACTGGGGCTGGTCGCACACCACCGAGATCACGGTCAACGACCAGTTCGTACCGCCCTGCTGACCCGGCTCCGAGCCGTTGGCGCCTCGTGCGTCAACGGCTCAGCTTCCTGAACCGCCGTACCGCCAGCGGCAGGAAGATCGCGGTCAGGATCACCGGCCACACCCCGGCCATCAGCAGCGCGTGCTGTTCCACCCACGAGTCGCCGCCGCCGACCGGCACCCCGAACAGCTCGCGGGTCGCCGCCGCCGTGGAGGAGATCGGGTTCCAGACCGCCACCCAGCCCAGCCAGTCGGGCATGAGCTGCGGCGCGACGAAGATGCTGGAGATCATCGTCAGCGGGAAGGCGACCGCGAACAGACCGCCCGCGGCCTCCGGGTTGGGCACCAGCAGGCCGAGCCACACCCCGATCCAGATCAGCGCGAACCGCAGCCAGAGCAGCAGGCCGAAGGCGGCGAGAAAGCCGAAGCCCCCGTCCGGCCGCCAGCCCATGGCCAGCGCGGTGAGCATCATGATCGCCAACTCGGCGCAGGCGACGAGCAGATCGGTGGCGCCGCGCCCGGCGACCACGGCGGAGGAGGCCATCGGCATGGAGCGGAAGCGGTCGATGACGCCCTTGGTGGAGTCGTAGACCACCACGGTCGCGGTGTTGATGAAGCCGAAGGCCATGGTCATGACGAACATGCCCGGCATCAGGAAGTCCGTGTAGTTCCCGCCGCCGGGCACCTTCATAGCGCTGCCGAAGACATAGCCGTAGAGCAGCACGGAGAGGATGGGAAAGCCCAGCTGCCAGGCGATGTTGACCGGCTGGCGCTGGTAGTGGGTCAGGCCGCGGCGGACGATGTTCCAGCAGTCCGCGAGCACCCAGTACACACGGCCCCGGGTGCTCGGTGTGCTCAGGTCGATGGCGGTCACGCCGCGGCCTCCTTCTCGGTGCGGTGTCCGGTCAGGCGCAGGAACACGTCGTCGAGGCTCGGCCTGCGCAGTCCGATGTCCTCGACGCGGACACCCTCGTCCTGGAGGGTCCGCGCCACTTCGGTGAGGGCCGTGACCCGGTCGGCGACCGGGGCGTGCACCCGCAACTCGGTCTCGTCCGCCTCGGGTTCGCCGTCCGTGACCCGGGAGACGACCTTCACCACCCGCGGGATCTCGGCCCGCTCGGCGACCACGACCTCGATGCGGTCGCCGCCGACCAGGTTCTTCAGCCCGTCCGGGGTGTCGTCGGCGATGGACCGCCCCTGGTCGATGACGGTGATGCGGGAGGCGAGCTTGTCGGCCTCCTCCAGGTACTGCGTGGTCAGCAGCACGGTCGTACCGCCCGCCACCAACGCCCTCACCGAGTCCCACACTTCGCCACGGCTGCGGGGGTCGAGGCCGGTCGTCGGCTCGTCCAGGAAGAGGACGGCCGGGGCGAGGATCATCGACGCGGCGAGGTCGAGGCGGCGCCGCATGCCGCCGCTGTACTTGCCGACGCCCCGGTCGGCGGCGTCGGTCAGGTCGAACTGCTCCAGCAGCTCGGTCGCCCGGAGCCTGGCCCGCTTCCCGCCCAGGTGGAACAGGCGGCCGAACATCTCCAGGTTCTGCCGGCCGGTGAGCACCTCGTCCACCGCCGCGTACTGTCCGGTGAGCCCGATCCTGGCGCGGACCTCGCGCGGCTGCCGGGCCACGTCGAGCCCGGCGACCGTCGCACTGCCCCCGTCCAGCCGGATCAGCGTGGACAGGATGCGGACGGCGGTGGTCTTGCCCGCCCCGTTCGGCCCGAGCAGACCGTGCACCGTGCCCTCGCGCACCTCCAGGTCGAAGGCGTCGAGGGCGCGTTTCTCGCCGTACCGCTTCTCCAGCGCCTCGGCCCGTACCGCGTATCCGTCCATGCCGCCCCTCCCGTGTGGTCATGCCTGCCGGCCGTGAACTGAGTACAGCGTACCCGATTACGCGTACGATGTACTCAGTTTTTTGCGCGGGGCGCCTAAGCTGGGCTCCATGACGAGCGGCACGAGCGGTACGAGTGGCACGGGCAGTACGGAGACCAGTGGCAGCGGCGACATCGCCCGCACCCTGGAACTGCTGTGGGACACCGGCCGGCGCCCCAGTCGCGGCCCCAAGCCGACCCTGACCCTGGACCGGATCGTGGAAGCCGCCGTCCAGGTGGCGGACGCCGAGGGGCTGGAGGGGTTGTCCATGCGCCGGGTGGCCGGCGAGCTGGGCACCGGGGCCATGTCGCTGTACCGGTACGTCCCCGGCAAGGCCGAGCTGCTCGACCTGATGCTGGACCGGGTCCAGCGCCCCTCCGACGACCCGGCCGACCTCGGCGCGGGCGACTGGCGCTCAGCCCTGGAGACCCTGGGCCGCGAGACCCTCGCCCTCTACCGCCGTCACCCCTGGCTGCTCCAGGTCAACCAGTCCCGCCCGGTGCTCGGCCCGAGCGCCCTCGACGGCATGGAGAAGGTCCTCACCCGGATCCGCCCGATGGGGCTGACCGACCCCGAACTGGTCTCCGCGATCATCATGATCGACGGGTACGTCGTCGGGGCCGCGCGTTCGCAGCTGTACGAGCAGGAGGCGGAGCGCCGGACGGGCCTGACGGACGCCCAGTTCTGGCAGGCGCAGGTGCCGATGCTGGAGAAGGCCATGGCGTCGGGCCGCTACCCGGTCATGGCGTCGCTCTCCGAGGACGCCTTCGGGTCCGACTTCGACCACTTCGAGTTCGGGCTGCAGCGGATCCTGGACGGCCTGGAGGTGCTCGTGGCGCAACGCCGCCGCGAGTCGGCCCAGTCGGCCCCCTGAGCCGCCCCCTGCCCTGCCTCGACCGCTACCTGCGCCGCCGCAGTCCCCGCAGGCCGAGCAGGGCGGCGCAGGCCACGGCCACCGCGATGGCCCCGGTCTTGAGGTTGCCGCTCAGTCCGTCGCCGCCACCGTCGTCGTCCCGGGCGGACGGACTCCCGCTGCCGGACGACGAGTCGCCGCCGCCTCCGGGCGCGTCCTGCCCTCCACGGAGCTGTCCGCTCCCTCGGCGCCGTACATGAGCCTCTTCCCGTCGGCGGTGTAGGTGACGGACTCGCCCTGCCCCAGGAACGGCACACCGAGCCGCTGCTCGCGCTTGATCTTCCCGCCGTTCCAGCTGTACGCGATCGCGCCGAAGTAGCTGCGTACGACGAGGTGTTCGCCGTCCGGGGAGAGCGTGGCGTCGGTGGCCTCCAGGTCGGGGACGGCCGCGATCGGCTTGAAGACGTTCGTCCCGGAGGCG
Organism: Streptomyces tuirus; assembly: GCA_018195615.1. Taxonomy (GTDB): domain Bacteria; phylum Actinomycetota; class Actinomycetes; order Streptomycetales; family Streptomycetaceae; genus Streptomyces; species Streptomyces tuirus_A. The sequence goes on from JAGTPG010000002.1 coordinate 4,324,947, forward strand.
GAGAGCTCGGCGGGCCCCTCGTACAGGTGTCCGCCCTGCTCGTTCTTGTCGACGATGTAGACCCGCCCCGTCTTCGGGTGCACGACGAGGGACTCGGCGTCGCGGGCCCCGTCGGAGTACTTCACGACGTACTGCGTGGCCCGGATCGTCTGGTCCTTCAGCGTCTTCGGCTCGGGCAGCTCGTAGATCCACACGTGGGGCCAGCTGCCGCCGAGGTTGTCGCCGATGTCGCCGACGTAGATCCGGTTGTCCGGGCCGACGGAGATGGCCTCGACGTCCCGGGGCGTGCCGACGCCGGTGAGCGTGAGGCGGGCGACGGTCTCGCCCGTCCTGCTGTCGACGGCGTAGATGTAGGGCCCGTCGTCGCTGTCGTTGTGCGTCCAGTAGATGCCGGGGTGGAGGCGGGAGGCGGCCAGACCGCTGGACTCCGTGATGCGCGGGTCCTTGATCGTGAAGTCCTCGTCGCCGTCGGCGGCGGAGGCGGGCACGGCGAAGGCGCCCACGAGGAGGGCCGCGGCGAGGAGAGCGAACGGTCTGCGCATGCCCCAAGCCTGCCATCCCGCTCCGCGGTTCAGCGGGGGTGACAGGTCGCGGGCGCAACAGATCGCTGAGGGCGGCGGGTTGTGAGGCGTCCAGCCGGATCGGAGTGCCCGCCGGATGACTGCCAGGGGCAGGGCTGCGCCCGACGCCACGGACAGGGCCGGTGGCGCGCGTGCCGGGCGGGCGGCGGACCGGGGGACGGACTGGGCGGGCACGGCGGACGGGGGCGGCGGACCGGGTGACGGACCAGGCGACGCAGACCGACAGGCACCACGGACCGGGCGGCGGACCGGCAGGCATGGCGGACGGGGGCAGTTTCAGCCAGGCCTCCCACGGGGCGGGGCCCAGCAGTCGGCGTCGGGCGCCTGCGGGCGGGCGGACGGCGGATCACGGTCGTCCGCGGCGGGTGCGGGCGCGCGGGGGCGGGTCGACGCGGCAACCACCACTCGGCGCCCTCCCGGACAGCTGCGCCTTCGCCGCCCGCTGCGACCGGGCCACCGACACCTGCGCCACCCCGCCGCGGGCCAGGACGGGGACCGGCCGGACGGCGGACGGCGGATCACGGTCGTCCGCGGACGACGGGCGCGCGGTCGTTCGCGAAGCGAGGGCCGTCTCGGTGCCTGGCCGTCGACCGCGCGTGGCCCGACTCACACCCCACCCGGCGCCGTGATCCACGATGATGAGCGGATGCTCAGGTTCATGCCCGTCGGTGACTCCATGACGATCGGAAGCGCGGGCGAACACACATGGCGCTACCGGCTGTGGCAGCACCTGTCCCGGTCCTACGGCGGCCCCTGCACCCTCGTCGGGCCCCGCGAGACCCTCTACGACAAGCTCGCCGAGGCTCCCGAGTCGTACGCGTACGCCGAACCGGACTTCCCGCGGGCCCACCTGGCCGGCTGGGGCGAGGGCTGGCTGCACATGGCGCCGCTGATCGGCGAGGCGGTGCGGTCGTGCCGCGCGGACGTCCTGCTGGTCTCCCTCGGCCTCATCGACCTGGGCTTCTACACGAACGCCGAGCAGACCGCCGAGAACGTCCGGGCGTTCGTGACCGAGGCCCGGGCGGCGAACCGGCGGGTGCGGATGGTGTGGCTGCCGGTGATCCCGAACGTGCGCGCGGCGACGGACCCACCCTTCGCCACCGAGGTCACGCGCTTCAACGAACTGCTGGCGAAGACGGCCGCCGACCTCGACGAGCCCGGCTCCCCCGTCCTCCTGGCCTCGCTCCCCCGTCGTACGACATCCACGCCGACACCTACGACGGCACCCACCCCAGCGCGACCGGCGAGCACAAGATCGCGGCGGCGTTCGCGGAGGCGATGTACCAGGCCTGGGATCTGGGCGAGCCTTACGAGGGGTGACTTTCGCTGATCACCAGAGCCATGTGCTCGGCACAGGGACGCACCGGCAGGCCGGTCCAGCACTCCTCCTCCCGCCCGAGGTAGACGGCCCGGGCGTGGGCGAGGGCGGGCCGGTGCTCGGCGGGGAGCCGGTCGAGCGCCCATGCGGCTGCCGCGTCCTTCGACCGGATGGCCCCGGTGTCGAGGGTGGTCCAGACCCGGGCGAGGGTGAGGAGCACATTGCGGGTGTCGGACCGCAGCTCCGCCATCAGTTCCGGCACTCCGGAGGCGATGGCTCGCCTGAGGTCGGCGGGCGGTACGGGGTCGAGGAGCTCGGCGGGCGGGGGCCCGTGGAGAGGGGTGTCGGCCAGCAGGACCATCGTGAGGAGGGGCGCGAGGTCCGGGCTGGGTTCGGGGCCGGGGTCACTCCGCGTTCGAAGTCCTCCCGCAGCCAGTCGCCGTAGAGGAAGTCGCAGGTGGGCGGGTAACGCCAGGGCCGTACGTCGTCCTGCACGACGACGATCAGCTCGACATGCCGCCGCCCGTCCACCCCGGACACCTTGAGCAACTCCTCGACCAGTGCCCGTCGTTGCGCGTGGGTCGTGGGCTCGCGTACGACGGCCAGGACGTCGATGTCGCTGTGCGGACGCAGACCGCCGAGGGTGGCGGAACCGTGCAGGTAGATGCCGAGGACGGAATCGCCGAGGGTCGTGCGGAGAAGCTGGACGAGGTGTCCGGTGTCCGGCTGTTCCGGCATACGCGCTCTCCCCCCGTGTCGTGGTCACCTGCCTACCCGAAGGTCGCCGCGACTGACAACCGTCGTCAGAGCACCGCTTGCTTGGAGCGCACTTCAAGACGTTGGCTAGGGCGTCATGAAGTACACGCAGCTCGGACGCACGGGACTCAAGGTCAGCCGGCTCGTCCTCGGCACCATGAACTTCGGTCCGCAGACCGACGAGGCCGACAGCCACGCCATCATGGACGCGGCGCTGGACGCGGGCATCAACTTCTTCGACACCGCCAACGTGTACGGCTGGGGTGAGAACAAGGGCCGTACCGAAAGCATCATCGGCAGCTGGTTCGCCAAGGGGGAGGGCCGGCGCGACAAGGTCGTCCTCGCCACCAAGGTGTACGGCAACATGGGCGCCGACGGCCCGGCCTGGCCCAACCACGACAAGCTCTCCGCCGTCAACATCCGCCGGGCCGTGGACGCCAGCCTGAAGCGGCTCCAGACCGACTACATCGACGTCTACCAGTTCCACCACATCGACCGGGACACCCCGTTCGAGGAGATCTGGCAGGCGATCGACGTCCTGGTCCAGCAGGGCAAGATCCTCTACGCCGGCTCGTCGAACTTCCCCGGCTACAAGATCGCCCAGGCCAACGAGATCGCCGCCCGGCGCGGTGGGACCATCGGGCTGGTCAGCGAGCAGTGCCTGTACAACCTCGCCGAGCGGCGCGCGGAGATGGAGGTCATCCCGGCCGCGCGGGACTACGGCCTCGGTGTCATCCCGTGGTCGCCGCTGCACGGCGGTCTGCTCGGCGGTGTCCTCAAGAAGGAGGTCGAGGGCAAGCGCCGCGCCTCCGGCCGAGCCGCCGACGCGCTCGCCGACCCCGCCACCCGCGCGCAGATCCAGTCCTACGAGGACCTGCTCGACAAGCACGGCATCGAGCCCGGCGAAGCCGCCCTGGCCTGGCTGCTCACCCGGCCCGGCGTGACCGGCCCGATCGTCGGTCCCCGCACCGGCGAACAGCTCGCCTCCGCCGTCCGCGCGGCCGAGCTGGAGCTGTCCGAGGAGCTCCTGACCGGCCTGGACGAGATCTTCCCGGGTCCGGGACCGTCCCCGGAGGCCTTCGCCTGGTAGGCGCCCCTTCAGGGGCGCGGGAACTGCGCGACCAGCCCCCACCGGCCCGCAGCCGGGAAGCATCCGCGCGCAGCCCTCCGCCGCCCTACCTCCCCAGCGCGGAAGCCAGAGCCACGACGAGAAACATCAGCACAAGCACACCGGCCATGATCCGGTTGCGGGTTTTCGGATCCACAGCACCGAGCCTAACCGGCGCCCCGAGCGGCCAGCGCCCGACCGCCTCGTACCGGGGCTGCTCCCCGCGACCCCCGACGTCGGCAGGTTGCTCCGCACCAGCGCCAGCTCCTCCACGGTCCAGGTCCGGCCGGTGAAGGCCCCGAGGACGTCCAGATACGGCCGCACGTCCCGGGCCTCCCGGCTCCGGGCCACGGTCAGGTGGGCCTTGTACCGCCGGTGCTCCCCATCGGCACCCCCGCCTTCCGCGCCGCCGCCTCCGCCCGCTCGGCCAGCAGCCGCAGCGTCGCCAGGTCCCCCTCGGCCCCGGCCCACAACGCCTTGCCCCGCCCGAACTGACCGCCACCACGCACGGCCAGTGAGAACGGCTCGGTACGGCGCGCGGCGCGCTCCAGCCGGGCCGACAGCTCGGGGAGGAGGCCGTCGTCGACCTCCCCGTAGAAGGCGAGCGTGAAGTGCCAGCCGGGCCGCCCGGTCCAGCGCATGCCGTCGGCGCCGGGCAGCGCGCGCAACTCGTCCACCACGGCGCCGAGTTCACGACGCACCTCGTCGGGGGCAGTACGGCCGCGAAGAGTCTCATGGAGCCAGCCTGACACCATGGGGACATGGAGATCACCATCAGGGACGGCGGGCCCGACGACATTCCCGCGATACTCGCCATGCTCGACGGCTGTGTGGAGTGGCTGGTCTCGCAGGGACGCACGGGCAGTGGGGGACGAAGCCCTTGTCCGAGAGCCCGAAGACGGTGGAGTCGGTCGGCCGGTACATGGCGGAGGGCAGCGTGTACATGGCCGACATCGACGGCGCCCCCGCCGGCACCCTCACCCTCACCGACTCGCCCGGCGCCTACCTGTCCCACCTCCCGCCACCCGGCGAGCCCGAGCGCTACATCCACTGGCTGGCCTCCGACCGCCGTTTCAAGGGGCACGGCGTGGGCAGCGCCCTCCTGTCCCACGCCGCCGAGGAGACCCGCCGGGCCGGGGTCTCCCTCCTCCGCGTCGACTGCTACGCCGGACACGACGGCAAGCTCGTCCGCTACTACGAGGCCAACGGCTTCACCCGCACCGAGGCCTTCACGGTGGGCGAGAACGCCTGGCCGGGGCAGCTGCTGGCCCGCAGGGTGTAGCCCGGCGGGACCCCACAGCCGGGTTCGGGCGTGTCCCGGTCACCGTGCGTATCGTTGTACTGCGCGGCCGGATCCATCCACGGGTGCGGCCGGGGAGGAGCGCCACGATGCCCGTCGTTGACGACAGGATCGAGATGGCCGACAGCAGCGGCGAACTCACCCTCGACATGATCTTCGAGTGGGTGGAGACGATGCCCGTCCCCGAGGACTACAAGGTCGAGATCGTCGGGGGAACATCTTCATGGCGCCTCAGCGGGACACCCACTGGGACATCATCCTGGACATCGTCGAGCAGCTGCGCGCCAAGTACCCGCGCCGGCGCGTGAAGTCCGATGTCCGCGTCGACTACCCGGGCCACCTCAACGGCTTCGCCTCCGACGTGACCGTGATGGCTGAGCGCGCGGTGAAGAACTCCGAGGGCCTGTGGCGCTACCAGGACGTCGAGTTCGTCGCCGAGGTGATCTCCAGGAAGACCGCGGCGAACGGCTACGGCCCCAAGAAGGACGCCTACGCCGCCGCCTGCGTGCCGGTGTACCTGATCGTGGATCCGTACACCGGCCGCTGGCATCTGCACACCAAGCCCAAGGACGGCGAGTACCGGGGCGAGCTGAGCCTGGACTTCGGGGACGAGATCGACCTGACCGGAACCGTGGTCGGGCTCGTCCTCAAGACCGGCGAGTTCCCCCGGGACTGATGCCGCCCTACGCCGCCGGAGCCAGTTCCTCCCGCTGCTCCCGGGGCACGAACCGCACCCGGGGATGCCCGCGGTGCCAGCCGACCGACAGGCGGAGGTTGCCGACGCGGGCCAGGATCAGGCCGATGACGGCCGCGGCGGCCGCCGCCACCGCGCCGCCGGCCGCGAGGCCGACCCGCGCGCCGTAGGTGTCGGTGACCCAGCCGACGATCGGGGCACCGACCGGGGTGCCGCCGAGGAAGACCATCATGTAGAGGGCCATGACACGGCCGCGCATGGCCGGGTCCGTGGACATCTGGATGCTGGTGTTCGTCGTGACGTTGACCGTCATGCCGAACAGGCCCAGCGGGACCATGAGCAGGGCGAACATCCACAGGGTGGGTGTCGTGGCCGCCACCATCTCCAGGGCGCCGAAGACCAGGGCCGCCGCGATCAGCAGCCGCAGCCGGGACGTGCCGCGCCGCGCGGCGAGCAGCGCCCCCACCACCGAGCCGACCGCCATCAGCGTGTTGAACATGCTGTACGCGCCCGCGCCCGCGTGGAACACGTCGTCCGCGAAGGCCGACAGGAAGACCGGGAAGTTGAAGGCGAACGTGCCGACGAAGCCGACCAGGACGATCGGCCAGATCAGCTCGGGCCGGCCGGTGACGTACCGCACGCCCTCCCTCAGCTGTCCCTTGCCGCGCGGGGCACGCTCGACGACGTGCAGCTCGCGGGCGCGCATCAGCACCAGTCCGGTGAGCGGCGCGATGAAGGACAGGCCGTTGAAGAGGAACGCGTAGCCCGTGCCGACGCCGGTGATCAGTATGCCCGCGACGGCGGGGCCGACCAGGCGGGCGGACTGGAAGTTCGCCGAGTTCAGGCTGACCGCGTTCTGCAGCTGCCGCGGGCCGACCAGCTCGGAGACGAAGGACTGGCGGGCCGGGTTGTCGACCACGGTGGCGAGACCGACCGTGAAGGCGGCGACGTACACGTGCCACACCTGGACCTGGCCGGTGAGGGTCAGGACGGCCAGGGCGAGCGCGGTGACGGCCATGGACGACTGCGTCACGAGCAGCGTGGGCCGCTTGCGCAGCCGGTCGACGAGGACACCGCCGTAGAGGCCGAAGAGCAGCATCGGCAGGAACTGCAGCGCGGTCGTTATGCCGACCGCGGCGGAGGAGCCGGTGAGGCTGAGCACCAGCCAGTCCTGGGCGATGCGCTGCATCCAGGTGCCGATGTTGGAGACGACCTGTCCCATGAAGAACAGGCGGTAGTTCCGCACCTTCAGGGAGGAGAACATCGAGGACTTGCGGACCGGCCGGCCGGTGGAGGCGGGTGAGTCGGGGGCGGGCGGGGAGTCGTGGGGTTCAGGTGCGGGGACGGAAGCTGCTCCGGGTCCCGTACTCAAAAGGTTCGCCTCCTTGCAAACGGCTTCTTACAGATGCGCGAGCTTCTCCAGCACGGGGGCGGCGGCACGGAGTTTCGCCCACTCGTCCTCGTCGAGGTTCTCCACCAGTGAGGCCAGGAACGCGTTCCGCTTGCGGCGGCTCTCCTCGAGCATCACCTCGGCCCGCTCGGTGCGCGACACGACCTTCTGGCGCCGGTCCTCGGGGTGCGGCTCCAGACGGACCAGTCCCTTGGACTCCAGCAGCGCCACGATGCGGGTCATCGACGGCGGCTGGACATGCTCCTTACGGGCGAGCTCGCCCGGTGTGGCGCTGCCGCACAGGGACAGGGTGCCGAGCACCGACATCTCGGTGGGGCTGAGCGACTCGTCGACCCGCTGGTGCTTGAGCCGACGGGACAGCCGCATCACGGCGGATCGGAGGGAGTTCACGGCGGCTACGTCGTCGCCATGGCTGAGGTCCGGCATGTTCTTTAGCATAACTCATTACCCTCGCTAAAGACTACCCATGACGCGCGAGTACGCCGTGACCCTGACCACTGAACCGTGCCATCACTCATATGGGTGATCCAGCGGCGGAACGGGACACACCGCACCGCATCGTGCCGCGACCCTCATGGTCATGGGGACCAGTGTGCTCAGCCTACGAATAGACCACGACCTGCTCGAACGGCTCCGGCACCACGCCGCGAAAAGGGGAATGAGCGTCCAGGACTACGTCGTCCGGACGCTCATTCGGGATGACTTCGACCAGCGGTTCCAGACCGCCGTCGAGGAGACGGAGAGGTTCTACGGGTCGCCCGACAGCGGCGACGAGGATCAGGTCAGACCCAGCGCCGGCATCAGGTAGTAGAACGCGAAGACCGCCGCCACCACGTACATCGCCGTCGGCACCTCCCGGCCCCGCCCGGCCGCGAGCCGCAGCACCACGAAGGTGACGAAGCCCATGCCGATGCCGTTGGTGATCGAGTAGGTGAACGGCATCATCAGCATCGTCACGAAGGCCGGGACAGCGATCGTGTAGTCCGCCCAGTCGATCTCCTTGACCGAGCCGGCCAGAATCAGGAAGCCGACCGCGAGCAGAGCCGGGGTGGCCGCCTGGGACGGCACCATCGTGGCGACCGGCGTCAGGAAGAGCGCCACGGCGAAGAGGCCGCCGGTGACGACGTTCGCGAGGCCGGTGCGCGCCCCTCGCCGACGCCCGCCGTGGACTCGACGAAGGCGGTGGTCGCGGAGGAGGAGCTGGCACCGCCGGCGGCGACCGCGAGGCCGTCGACGAACAGCACCTTGTTGATGCCGGGCATCTGCCCCTGCGCGTCGGTCAGCTTCGCCTCGTCGGAGACGCCCATGATCGTGCCCATCGCGTCGAAGAAACACGACAGCAGCACGGTGAAGACGAAGAGCACACCGGTCAGGACGCCGACCTTCTCGAAGCCGCCGAACAGGCTGACCTGCCCGACCAGACCGAAGTCGGGGCTCGCGACCGGGTTGCCGGGCCACTTCGGGGTGGTGAGACCCCAGCTCGGCACCTTGGCCACCGCCTCGATGACCACGGCGACGACGGTCATGGCGACGATCGAGATCAGGATCGCGCCGGACACCTTGCGCACGATGAGGGCGAGCGTGAGCAGCACGCCCAGGACGAAGACCAGGACCGGCCAGCCGTTGAGGTGGCCGTCACCGCCGAGCTGGAGCGGGACGGTGGTCCGGGCGGCGTCCGGGATGCGGGAGACGAAGCCGGCGTCGACGAGCCCGATCAGCATGATGAACAGGCCGATACCGATGGAGATGGCCTTGCGCAGCCCGTAGGGGACGGCGTTCATGACGCGCTCGCGCAGCCCGGTGGCGACCAGCAGCATCACGACGAACCCGGCCAGGACCACCATGCCCATCGCGTCCGGCCAGGACATGCGCGGGGCCAGCTGGAGGGCGACGACGGAGTTCACGCCGAGACCGGCGGCGAGCGCGATCGGCACGTTGCCGATGACGCCCATGAGGAGCGTGGTGAGCGCGGCGGTCAGGGCCGTCGCGGTGACCAGCTGTCCGTTGTCGAGCTGGTGACCGTACATATCCTTCGCGCTGCCGAGGATGATCGGGTTCAGCACGATGATGTAGGCCATCGCGAAGAAGGTGGCGAGGCCGCCCCGGATCTCACGGGACAGGGTGCTGCCCCGCTCGGAGATCCGGAAGAAGCGGTCGAGTGCGCCGTACGTGGGCCCGGCTCCCGGCTGTTCAGGGGCGGGGACCTTGGCGGGAGCCGAGGACGACATGCGTTTGGTGTTTCCTACGAAGAGAAGTGGTCAGACACAAACCGTTTCAGTATGAACATATAAGGCCCCGAGCGCACATCTCCGCGCGTAGACCTGATCTCCTCGTAAGCTGTCCCCATGGCGAAATGGACCCCCAGACACGAGGCGCCGGAGCCCCTGGAGGGCCCCGTGGTCGCCACCATCACCGGCGGCACGATCCTCTGGTTCGTCCTCTTCCTGGTCCAGCTCCCCTTCTACGGCTGGTTCGACGACCACGGCCACACCTGGTGGCTGTGGACCTGCCTGGCCGGCGGCGGCCTCGGCCTGATCGGCATCTGGTACGTCCGAAAGCGCGACGCCGCGATCAAGCGAGCCACCGCCACGCAGGACACCCCCGAGACTCCCCGACCCGCTCGACCCCGTCGCCCCAGTAGCCCCCTCGCCCCAATAGCCCCACGGCCCCAGGAGCCCCAGGAGCCCCTGAAGCGGCCACAACGCACACAACGCACCCGCACCCGCACACGCACGGAAGGGGCCGTGTCGGGGGTGTCCGCCCGCAGCGGTTGGCGCGTCGACGAACAGTCAGTCGGCGTCCAACCCCATCGCGCCGTTCCGAGGACGGACACCCCCCGACACGGCCCCGACCCACCACCCGGCGTCACGCGCAAGCGGCGCACCCCGCACGCCGCACGCTCCGGCGAGACACGACCCCGCCCCCTCCCTACGCTCAAGAGGAGGCGGCGAACGCTTCACGAGAGGCGGGCCCGACCGTCGCGCGGAACCGCCGCCCGAGCGGTGAGGAGCGCAGCCATGACGACGCGGCACAGCGCGGTCGAGGCCGACCGGGCGCTGAAGGCCAAGCACCGGGCGATGTGGGCCCAGGGGGACTACCCCTCCCTGGCCGCGGAGGTCATCCCCGGCCTCGGGACGGTCCTGGTCGAGGCGTGCGGAGTGAGCTCCGGCCAACGGGTGCTGGACGTGGGCGCCGGCAGCGGCAACGCCGCCATCCCGGCGGCCCTGGCCGGCGCGGACGTGATCGCCTCCGACCTCACGCCGGAGCTCTTCGACGCGGGCCGGCGGGCCGCGGAGCAGCAAGGGGCGCATCTGATCTGGCAGGAGGCCGACGCCGAGGCCCTGCCGTTCGGCGACGCGGAGTTCGACACCGTGCTGTCCTGCGTCGGCGTCATGTTCGCCCCGCACCACCAACGGGCCGCCGACGAGCTCGTCCGGGTCTGCCGGCCGGGCGGCACCATCGGGCTGCTGAACTGGACGCCCGAGGGCTTCATCGGCCGGATGTTCGCCGCCATGAAGCCGTACGCTCCCCCGCCCCCGCCGGGCGCCCAGCCTCCCCGCTGTGGGGCGACGCGGAGCACGTCCGCGCGCTCCTCTGGGGCCGGGTCACGGACGTGCGCGCCGAGCGCCGGACCGTCCGGGTCGACCGCTTCGAGACGCCCGAGATGTTCCGCGACTACTTCAAGGAGCGCTACGGCCCCACGATCACCGTCTACAAGAACATCGCGGGCGAGCCCGACCGCGTCGCCGGCCTGGACGCCGCCCTGGCGGAGCTCGCCCGCGCCGGCGACGCGGGGACGGGCGGCGGCGGGACCGTCCTGGAGTGGGAGTACCTGCTCCTCACCGCGCGCCGGGCCGGCTGACGGGCGGGAGCGGCACCGGGGCCGACGCCGTACCGGGGGCCGACGCCGTACCGGGGGCCGACGCCGTACCGGGGGCCGACGCCGTACAACTCCCGTACGACCACGGCACGAAGCAGGTCCTCCCCAGGTCGGATCTTCCGCGCATTCGGCAGGTGAACCGGCAAATCCGCACGTACCGTCGAATGCATGACGCATCTCGACGCGGGTGCCCGGCTCGACTCCGCACGGCCGGCGACGGTCACCTCACGCGAGACCGGCCTGACCAGGGTTCAGGTCGCCGAACGGGTGGAGCGGGGCCAGGTCAACGACGTACCGGTGCGCAGCAGCCGCTCCACCGTCGACATCGTCCGCGCGAACGTCTTCACCCGCTTCAACGCGATCATCGGCGTCCTCTGGCTGATCATGCTCGTCGTGGCGCCGATCCAGGACAGCCTGTTCGGCTTCGTGATCCTGGCCAACACCGGCATCGGGATCGTCCAGGAGTGGCGGGCGAAGAAGACCCTGGACTCGCTCGCGCTGATCGGGGAGGTGCGGCCCACCGTCCGCCGGGACGGGGCTTCCGGGCAGGTCAGCACCTCCGAGATCGTCCTCGACGACCTGATCGAGATCGGGCCCGGCGACAAGGTCGTAGTCGACGGTGTCTGTGTCGAGGCCGACGGGCTGGAGATCGACGAGTCGCTGCTCACCGGCGAGGCCGACCCGGTCGTCAAGCGCCCCGGCGACCAGGTGATGTCGGGCAGCTTCGTGGTCGCGGGCGGCGGGGCCTTCCAGGCCACGAAGGTCGGGCGGGAGGCGTACGCCGCGCAGCTCGCCGAGGAGGCGTCCCGCTTCACCCTGGTCCACTCCGAGCTGCGCTCCGGTATCTCCACGATCCTCAAGTACGTGACGTGGATGATGGTCCCCACCGCGATCGGCCTGATCATCAGCCAGCTGTTCGTGAAGGACAACGCGTTCAAGGACTCCGTGGCGAGGACGGTCGGCGGGATCGTCCCTATGGTCCCCGAGGGACTGGTCCTGCTCACCTCCGTCGCCTTCGCCATCGGCGTCATCCGGCTGGGCCGCAAGCAGTGCCTCGTCCAGGAACTGCCCGCGATCGAGGGGCTGGCCCGGGTCGACACGGTCTGCCTGGACAAGACCGGCACCCTCACCGAGGGCGGCATGGACGTCACCGAGCTGCGGCCCCTGCAGGGCACGGACGAGACGTATGTGCGCAGGGTGCTCGGCGCCCTCGGGGAGTCGGACCCGCGGCCGAACGCCTCCCTCAAGGCGATCATCGACACCTTCCCGGCCGTCGACGGCTGGCGCTGCACCCAGGCACTGCCCTTCTCCTCGGCCCGCAAGTACAGCGGCGCCGCGTTCAGCGAGGGCGACGGGCAGAGCAGTACGTGGCTGCTGGGCGCCCCGGACGTTCTGCTCCCCGACGACGACCCGGCCCTCACCGAGACCGAGCGGCTGAACGAGCAGGGGCTGCGGGTGCTGCTGCTCGCCCGGGTCGACCGGGATCTGGACGATCCGGAGGTGACGACGGGCGCGAAGCCCACCGCCCTGGTGGTCCTGGAGCAGCGGCTGCGGCCGGACGCGGCCGACACGCTGCGCTACTTCGCCGACCAGAACGTCGGGGCGAAGGTCATATCCGGCGACAACGCGGTGTCGGTCGGCGCGGTCGCCGCCAAGCTGGGGCTGGCCGGAACGACCGTCGACGCGCGGCGGCTGCCCGCCGAGCAGGACGGGATGGCCCGGGCGCTCGACGACGGCACGGTGTTCGGGCGGGTCACCCCGCAGCAGAAGCGGAACATGGTGGGCGCGTTGCAGTCCCGCGGGCACACGGTCGCGATGACGGGCGACGGGGTGAACGACGTCCTCGCGCTGAAGGACGCCGACATCGGGGTGGCGATGGGCTCGGGGTCGGAGGCGACCCGGGCCGTCGCGCAGATCGTGCTGCTGAACAACAGCTTCGCGACGCTGCCGTCGGTGGTGGCGGAGGGCCGCCGGGTCATCGGCAACATCACGCGGGTGGCGACGCTGTTCCTCGTGAAGACGGTCTACTCGGTGCTGCTGGCGATCCTGGTGGTCTGTTCACAGGTCGAGTACCCGTTCCTGCCGCGGCACCTGACCCTGCTGTCCACGCTGACGATCGGTGTCCCGGCCTTCTTCCTCGCGCTGGCACCCAACAAGGAGCGCGCGCAGCCGAATTTCGTCCGGCGGGTCATGCGGTACGCGATCCCGGGCGGGGTCGTGGCCGCGGTGGCGACGTTCGTGACGTATCTGATCGCCCGGGAGCACTACACGGGTGCGGGGGCGCTGGACGCGGAGACGAGCGTCGCGACGCTGACGCTGTTCCTCATCTCGATGTGGGTGCTGGCGATCATCGCCCGGCCCTACACCTGGTGGCGGGTCGCCCTGGTCGCCACGATGGCCGCGGCGTTCCTTCTGGTCCTCGTCGTGCCGTGGCTGCAGCACTTCTTCGCGTTGAAGCTGGTCGGCGTGACGATGCCGTGGATCGGCGTCGGTGTCGCGGTGGTGGCGGCGGCCACCCTGGAACTGGTGTGGAGGTGGGTGGACCGCCGCGTTCCCGCCTGACCGCGGAGTTTTTTCTACTTCACGTCGACGAAGTCGCCCGTGGCGTTGACCGCCGGAGTGGTGGTCGTACCCGCGAAGGAGTAGCGGAAGTAACCGTCCGTGGAGGCCTTGACGGTGGTCTTCAGCGCGCCCGTGGAGTTGGACTTGATGGTCTTCACCGTGGTGTAGGTGTTCGAGTTCTTCTTACGGAACTGCAGCTTCACCGACTGGTTGGTGTAGCCGTGGTACTTCAGGTCGTCCCAGTTGGCCCGGGAGAGCTTGCCGGTGACGGTGATGGTCTTGCCCTTCTTCACCGGCTCCGGGGAGGCGTTGACCGTCAGCTTGGAGGCGCGCTGGACCTTGGTGGTCTTGTAGGCCTCGCGGATGACGTAGTCACCGTCCTTGCCGATGGCGGCGGCCCACACCTTCCATGTGCCGGCGAGGATGTTGCCGTAGATGTTCGTCTGCGGGTCGGCGACGAGCGTCACCTTGCAGGTCGCGGTGGTGGCACTGGAGTGCGTGCACTTGCCGACCTTCTCGTTGTCCATGGTCGTCGGTTCGATCCCGCCATCGGCGTGCTCGGCGTCCGGACCGTGCCAGAGAACAGGGAAGGCGTCGTAGATGCCCTTCGGGTCCGTGGCGGTCACGGAGACGGTGAAGGACTTCTTGACGGTCGTGCCCACGACGATGTTCTTGCCGCCGTTGACGGTCACGCTCTTGATCTTGGTGTCGCCCTCGGACTCGTCCGCCGGGGCGGCGGCCGCGAACGGCGCGGCCTTCGACGTCGACGGGACCAGCGAGGACAGGTCAGGCAGGGGGTCGGCCGCCTGTGCGGCCGGAACGGCGAGGGCGGACAGGGCCACGGCGCCGGTGACGGCGGCCACGGTGGCTCGGATACGCATGCGTTCTCCTGGTGGAGGGGCCCCGGCGCTCATCGTCGGCTCCTGGGGCCCAAGCGATAGTGGAGTCTGTTGACTCACGTGATGAGATCCACGAGCAGTGCGCTTGGTTGTGCGACTGGTGAAAAATTTGTGCGGAAGTTTTCACACCTGGTCGAACACGCCCGAGCGGCTCAGTCGAACCACCGGTCCCGCGCCAACTCCTCCGTCCGCGACGGGTCTTCGAGCAGTGCCGCCACCTCGAACCGCCGCGGCCACTGCCCGGCCGCCCAGGCCAGCCCCGCGGCGACACCCTCCAGGGTGGCGGCGTGCAGGGCTCCGTCGTCCGTCAGACGCCAGTCGATCTCCACACCGTCGACGACGAGTTCCTCGTGTTCGATGTAGGACGTGGGGGTCAGCCGGCCCAGCAGAACGCGTACGGACTCCGGGACGTCGTGCTCCACGCCCTCGGAGGTGACCCGGCCCGTCACCGACTCGCTCAGCCGCCGCACCTGGAACAGCTCGGCCAGGTCGGCGGCGCGGGAGGGGCGGACCGGGAGGAGAGGGATCCCGGAGGTGAAGGGCAGCAGGTCCGGGGAGTCGCAGACGACGGCCTCCGCCGCGTCCACGACCTCCACCCGGCCGTCGATGACCGCGCGCAGCTCGTCCGGCAGGGTCACCTGCTCCGGGTCCAGCTCGGCCAAGGCCCCGTACAGCGCGTGCAGTTGGGCATCGGTCACCTCGCGCCCGGGGTCGGCGAGCCGGTCGAGCAGTTCGGCGGCGCCGCCGGGCTCGTCCAGCAGCGCGGCGACGGACGTCCGCACGCCCAGCGCCCGCAGCACCTGCTCGTCCTCGAAGCCGGTGGCGTCGGCCTCGTCGTAGAGACCGTGCAGGAGGGGGTCGCCGCCCGCCGAGCGGAGGCCTGCGGGGCGGCGGCCGTCCAGGACGGGGTTTCCGCGCAGCCACCAGGCGGAGTAGGGGCGGACGACCTCGTGCGTGCCGTCGTGCAGCAGGATCCGCACCGGCTGCACGATCGCGTCCCTGAGGGGCGGCTGTGACAGCAGGGACAGGGCCTGGGGCCACTTGTCCTCGTCGACCAGGTCCAGATCGCGGACGGCGATGATCTCGGTCGCCACCGGCGGCACCGGGCTGTCCGGGAAACGGTCGAGGATGTCCTCCGACCACACGTCGACCGCGTCCAGCAGGCCCGGGTCGTCCGGCTCGGCGAAGTCGCCCTCGCGGGGCTCCAGTTCGTCGGGGTCGAGCACGACGTCGGTGGCCCGGACGAGCGCGAAGTTCACCAGTACCCCGCAGGCCGCCAGCGGCTGCTCGCCCCACTTGCCGGCCAACTCGGCGTCCACCGAGGCGAGTTCCCCCTCGCGCATGACTTGGGCGAAGGGACCGCCCGGGAAGACGAGTTCGCAGGCCGGGGCCGGCTCGCCGTCCTCGTCGGGCAGGGCGAGAGCGCCGAGCCAGGGCTCGTCACCGGGGTCCAGGCCGGCGTCCCGCACCAGCGCGAGCACGGTGTCGGCCAGTTCCTCGGCGTCGAGCGCGTCGTCCTCCCAGTTCACACCGCCCTCGTCGTCGAGCGAGGCGGCGACGGCGGCCCGCACCTGCGGGGTGGTGAGGACGGCGCGCGGGGTCGCGGGCAGGGCGCCCAGCTTCTCCAGGATCGGGTGCGCGGCGTCCGGGTGGGCGACCTTCAGGCCGAGCCGGGCCAGCACCTCCGCATCGATCCGGGCGGCCTCCGGGCTGGGCAGGAGCACCTGCCGGGGGCCGATCGTCGTACGGCCGTCCGCGAGCGGGACCGGAAGACCCGACAGCCGGTCGGGGTCCACCCCGGCGAGGCTGTCGTAGAGCCGCCGCCACCAGCCGGGCTCCTTCTCCAGCCCGGCCAGCCGGTCGATCGCGTCGGTCAGCGGGACGCGGGCGACCGCCAGGGTGCGCAGCTCCGCACGCCGTTCCAGCCCGGCGGGCAGCAGGGTGGGCAGCACCTCGGCGAGGACCCGCACCGTGTCCGCGCCCGCGCCCTCGACGATCTCGGCGTCGCGGGGCCGCAGGGATTCCGGCAGGTCGTCACCCTCACGGGGTGGGAGGGCGGGCGGCAGGAAGGACGTCCGGGGCAGCCGCTCCAGGATCGCCCGGCGCAGGGCACCGTCCAGCTCGCCCTTGCCGAGCGGGCCGGGCACGAGGTCGATGAGCCCGGCGGCCACCGGACGCCAGTCGCCGAGGAGCTCGGCGTACGCGTCGGCCGCGCGCTGCACCAGGAAGTCGGTCAGCGGACCCGGGGCGGCGTGCCGGCGGGTGGAGTCCAGCGGGAACGAGGCGATGAGCAGGGCCGGGACGCCGAGCGGCTCGTCGCTGGGGGTGGGGGCGTGCACGACCGGGCTGGTGCGAGGCCGGGCCGGGCTGCCGTCGGCGTCGACGGGCACGGCCCAGGTGACCGACCAGTGGGGTCGCAGCCGCTCCTCGACGGGCCGGCCGCTGAGCAGGTCGGGGGTGAGGGGGCCGTGTGCGGCGGAGGTGCGCCAGTGGGTGACGCCGCCCTGGGAGTCGTCGACGACGGTGAAGGGGCCGTCCGTGCGGCGGGAGATCGTCCGGGGGCTCTCGCCGTTGATCTCCACGACGACCTCTTCGAGGCCCGCGAGGGTGAGCAGCAGGGCGTCGTCGACGGCCCGCAGCAGGCGCTCGGCGAGGTCGGCGGCGGGAGTGTCGCGCAGGGGGAGGATGACGGCGGTGTCGTACGGGGCGGGCGCCGAGCCCTCGGCGGCGAACGGCAGCCGCAGCAGCGGCACGTGCCCGTCACGCCGCCGGATCTCGTCTCCGAGGCCGGGGCTGTGCCGGGCGGTGTCGGCGGCCAGTTCCCTGGATTCGGCGAGGGACCAGCGGACCCCGCCGTGCCGGCCGACCACGGCGGGCTCGTCCGTGACGGCCAGGACGGCGGCGAAGCCGACACCGAAACGCCCGACGGCCTGCTCGTGGGTCTCCCGCTTCGCGGACGCGCGCAGGGTGGACAGCGACTCGACACCGGCCGCGTCCAGCGGGGCGCCGGTGTTGGCGGCGACGAGGACCCCGTCGCGCAGGGTGAGCCGCAGGCGCCCCGGCACACCGGCCCGGGCCGCCGCGTCGGCGGCGTTCTGCGCGAGTTCGACGACGAGGCGGTCCCGGTAGCCGCCGAGGACCAGATCCTCCTCGGCGTTGGCGTCCTCACGGAACCGGGCGGGGCTGGTGGCCCAGGCGTCGAGGACACCGCGCCGCAGGCGGGCCGTACCGAACGGGTCGGCCCCCTCGGCGGCAGGCCGCACGAACTTGCTGCTCACGTTCCGTTCCTTCTCCTCGTCGACGTGAGGACGAAGGTACCGCTTGGGGAGCCGGGGGCGTGCGCCTGCCCGCGTCAGCGCGGACGGTGAACTCGCCCGGGGTGAGGCCCGGGCGAGCGGCCGAGCAGGCGGTCAGGGGCTACGAGTGGCCCAGTTCCTCCGTGTCCTCGTCCGTCGTCGCCGGCACCGAACCGGAGTCCGGCGACGGGCGCAGGGGGAACGGATCCACGCGCGTCTCGTCGATCACCGGCGGGGCCGGCTGCGGGGGACGGGGCATGACCGCCGCCTCGGAGTGGCCGCCGCAGCCGTAGGACAGGGAGACGAGGCGGCCGTCGGCCGGGGAGAACTCGTTGGCGCAGACGCCGAAGGCCTGGCCCAGGGAGCCGCCGACGGGGACGAGGAAGCCGCAGGTGACGCAGGCCGCGGGGCCGACTGGGCCATGGGGGTCTTGGCGCCGAACGCCTCCTCCCAGCGGTCGGCCGCGGTGTGCAGGCCGTACCGGGAGAGCACCCGCGCCCGGCGCATGCCCAGTTCCTCCGCGACCGCCGCGATCGAGCCGCGGGACGGGGTGAACGGAAGCCGGGCGGGCGGGCCTGCGGTGACGTCGGCGTCCTCCGCCTCCACCAGGTCGGCCATCTCGTGCGACACGGGGGAATTGGGCGCCGGCTCGTCCTCGCCGGAGTAGCCCGGCTCCAGCCGGAGATCCTCCGCGTCGGTGGGCAGCAGATCGCCCGGCCCCATGTCGCCCGGCCGCAGCCGCTCGCTCCACGGCACCCACTCGGGCGCGAGCACCGCCTCCGGGCCGGGCAGCAGCGCCGTCTCGTCCACCGTGACGACCTTCGCGCGGGAGGCCCTGGCCACCGTCACGGCCCAGCGCCAGCCCCGGTACCCGAGCTCCCGGCACTCGAAGAAGTGCGTGACAACGCGATCCCCCTCGGAGACCAGCCCCACGTGCTCGCCGACGACACCGGGCGCGGCGGCCTCCTCGGCGGCACCGCGCGCGAGGTCGACGGCCTCGGCGCACAGACGGTCAGGGGTGCGGCTTCGCGTTGTCGCTGCGCTCACAGGTATCGCTTCTCTCCATACGCCGTCTCACGAGTGCGCCACGCCCAGCGCCGGGGCGGACGGAGCGGACCAGAGGACCGCGTCGACGTCCTTCATCCATTCTGCGGGATGGCTGAGATACGCACGCTACCCTTCCGCCCCACTTCGCGTACACCGACGGTGCCATCACCCGACAACCCGGACAGTCACCCCACAGGCCCTATACAAGCGGTAACGGCACTACCCACAGCCTTCTCGGGGCACTATGACGTCGTGGCAGCCGCGAAGACGCCCCCCGGCGCCACCGGGACCGGTGGGTCGAAGGGGGTCAAGGGAAGCAGCCGACTCAGCGGGACGGGCCGTAGGGGCAGCCCTCTCCGCGCGGTCGGCCGCGCCCTGCACTTCCCGGTGACCGGAACCGCCCGCGGCATCCGCAAGGCCACCCACGCGCACGGCGCCGGCGAGTCCGGCCTCGGCAAGCTGATCGAACTGCACGGCGTGAACGGCGCCGGTGACGTCATGATCACCGTCGCCCTCGCCTCCACCGTCTTCTTCTCCGTGCCCACCGACGAGGCCCGGGGCCGCGTCGCGCTCTACCTCGCCATCACCATGGCGCCCTTCACCCTCCTCGCGCCGGTGATCGGCCCCCTCCTCGACCGCGTCCCGCACGGCCGCCGCGCGGCGATGGCCTGCGCGATGCTCGCCCGGGCGCTGCTCGCGATCGTCCTGTCCGGCGCGGTCGTCAGCGGCGGCATCGAGCTGTATCCGGCGGCACTCGGCGTGCTCGTCGCGTCGAAGGCGTACGGCGTGGTCAGAAGCGCCGTGGTGCCCCGGCTGCTGCCGCCCGGCTTCTCCCTGGTGAAAGCCAACTCGCGCGTCACCCTCGGTGGGCTGCTCGCCACCGGCATCGCCGCGCCGGTCGGTGCCGGACTCCAGCAGATCGGGCCGCGCTGGCCCCTCTACGGCGCCTTCCTGCTCTTCGTCGCGGGGACGATCCTGTCGTTCACGCTGCCGCCGAAGGTCGACTCGGCCAAGGGCGAGGACAGGGCGCTGCTGGCCGCGGACGAACAGCACCTGCACGGGCCGCACCGCCAGCCGGTCAAGCGCCCCGGGCTGCGCACGGTCGGCCCGGCCGTCACCCATGCCCTGGCCGCCAATGCCTCCATCCGCTGCCTCACCGGCTTCCTGATCTTCTTCCTCGCCTTCCTGCTGCGCGAGCACCCGGTGTCCGGCCAGAGCGCGGCCGTGTCCCTGGGGATCGTCGGCGTCTCGGCGGGCGCGGGCAACGCGCTCGGCACGGCGGTCGGGGCGTGGCTCCGCTCCCGGGCGCCGGAGATCATCATCGTGACGGTCGTGGCGTGCGTGCTGGGCGCGGCGATCACGGCGGCGGTGTTCTTCGGCGCGGTCCTGGTGGCCTGTCTCGCCGCGATGGCCGGGTTCGCACAGGCCCTGGCCAAGCTGTCCCTCGACGCGCTGATCCAGCGGGACGTTCCCGAGCTGGTCCGGACGTCGGCCTTCGCCCGCTCCGAGACGCTGCTGCAGATGTCCTGGGTGCTGGGCGGGGCGGTCGGCATCGTGATGCCGCTCAACGGCACGGCCGGGCTGGCGGTGGGCGCCGCGATCGTCGGCACGGGCTGGCTGACGACCGTGCGGGGGCTGATCGGCTCGGCCCGGCGCGGTGGTGCGGCGCGGCCGCGTGTGGCGTAGCCGTACGGGCACGCCGTACCCCGCGTGGACGGTCCGATCCGCATGCCCGATAACCTTCGCCCATGACCAGGTTGCCCCGCGGCGAAGCCGCTGATGGATTCCGTGCCGTGCGACGCCGCCGCGCCGTCGCCGCCGCCGGCGTCGTATCCGCCGGACTGCTCGTCCTGTCGGCCTGTGACAAGCCGACTCCGATGGCCACGGTCACCGTGGGCACCGACTCGGTGAACTCCGAGGCCACCTGTGGCGGCGAGGGCGAGGCCCTGAAGCCGGCCGATCTCACGCAGTGCCTGAAGGACAAGGGCGTCAAGACCATCTCCGTCGACCCGGACGAGACCGTCCGCTTCGGCGTCGACCCGGAGATCGCCGACGAGGGCTGGACGATCCTGATGAACGGTCAGCCGCTGACCGACTCCAGCACGAAGACGTACCGCACGATTCCGGGCAGCGTGTTCTTCAACGCGCAGTACGGGGCGCAGGGGAACTCGACGCTGGTGTCCATCAAGGAGGGCGAGAAGGACACGTCGGGGCTCTGGAACTTCAAGCTCGAGAAGGACGCCTGATCGCTGCCGCTGGGCTTGGCCGGGTGCTTGTCGCCACCGCGGTTCCTGTGGAGAGGGACGCGGTGGCTGGGGCCCTTGGTGTGTTGTCGCTGGAGTCCGATACATCGGTACTCGGCACTGCAGGCCGTGCCCACCCGTTCCGCCCCAGCGGAACGACTGCCCACGGCGGAAGCAGAGGCGCGGCTGGCCTCGGCGAGAGCAGCGCGGCCGACCGCGGCGGGAGCAGCGTCGCCGACCACGGCGGGAGCGGCGCGGCCGACCGCGGCGGTAGCGGCGTCGCCGACCACGGCAGGAGCGGCGTCGCCGACCGCGGTGGGGTGCTCGGCCTGCAGGTGATCGTCGCGGGTGTGGGGTCCGCGCTCGCCGCCGCTTCCACCGCCTCCGCGCTCACCGCCGCCGCACTCCAGGGCACCCCCTACGACCTCGTCGTCTCCGCCGGGATCGGGGGCGGGTTCCAGCCGGACGCGCCCGTCGGGTCGCTCGTCGTCGCTGATGAGATCGTCGCGGCCGATCTGGGGGCCGAGACCGAGGACGGGTTTCTGCCGGTGACCGAGCTGGGGTTCGGGACCGTCCGGCACCAGCCGCCCGGGGAGCTCGTGCGGCGGGTCGCCGATGCCACCGGGGCCCGGGCCGGGGCCGTGCTCACCGTGTCCACCGTGACCGGGACGGCCGCCAGGGCCGCCGTGCTGCGCGAGCGGCACCCCACCGCCCTCGCCGAGGCCATGGAAGGCTTCGGGGTGGCTGAGGCCGCCGTCGCGCAGGGCGTGCCCGTGCTGGAGGTCCGCGCGATCTCCAATCCCGTCGGGCCGCGTGATCGCGCCGCCTGGCGCATCCCTGATGCCCTCGCGGCCCTCACGGAGGGTTTCGGGAAGCTCGTGCCCGTACTGGAGAGTTGGAACAGGCATGACAGTTGAGCAGCTGCAGATCGCGTACTCCCCTTGCCCGAACGACACCTTCGTCTTCGACGCCCTGGCCCACGGCCGCGTCCCCGGCGCCCCCGCGCTGGACGTGACCTTCGCCGACATCGACGTCACCAACGGCATGGCCGAGCGCGGCGAGTTCGACGTGCTGAAGGTGTCGTACGCCGTGCTGCCGTACGTGCTGGAGCAGTACGCCCTGCTGCCCTGCGGGGGTGCGCTGGGGCGGGGGTGCGGGCCGCTGGTGCTGACGCGGGAGCCGGGGACCGACCTGGCCGGTCGTACGGTCGCCGTGCCCAGTGAGAGGTCCACCGCCTATCTGCTGTTCCGGCTGTGGGCCGCGGACACCCTGAGCGGCGGGGTCGGCGAGATCGTCGTCATGCCGTTCCACGAGATCATGCCGGCCGTGCGGGACGGGAAGGTCGACGCGGGGCTCGTGATCCACGAGGCACGCTTCACCTACCGCGACTACGGCCTGCACAAGCTCGCCGACATGGGCGAGCACTGGGAGAACACCACCGGGCTGCCGATCCCGCTGGGCGCGATCATCGCCAAGCGGTCGCTGGGCGAGCAGAAGCTGCGGCTGCTGGCCGACTCCGTGCGGACGTCCGTGCGTGCCGCCTGGGACGATCCCGAGGTGTCCCGGCCGTACGTCATGGAGCACGCCCAGGAGATGGATCCGGCCGTGGCCGACCAGCACATCGGGCTGTACGTCAACGAGTTCACCGCCGGCCTCGGCGAGGACGGCTATGCCGCCGTACGCGGTCTGCTGACCCGCGCGGCGGCCGAGGGGCTGGTGCCGCCCCTCGGCCCGAACGCGCTGCAGTTCCCCTGAGCGCTCAGACGTCCAGCTGGTCGGCGACCGCGCGCAGCAGGCCCGCGATCTTCTTGCCGGCGGTCTTCTCGGGTAGCGGCCCCGCTCCAGCATCGGGGTGATGTTCTCCAGGAGGGTCGTCAGGTCCTGGACGATGGAGGCCAGCTCGTCCGGCTTCTTGCGGGTCGCGGCGGCGACCGAGGGGGTCGGGTCCAGGATCGTCAGGGACAGCGCCTGGTCGCCGCGCTGTCCGGCGACGACGCCGAACTCCACCCGCTGACCCGGCTTGAGCGTCTCGACTCCGGCGGGGAGGACCGAGGAATGGACGAAGACGTCACCGCCGTCGTCGCGGGAGAGAAAGCCGAAGCCCTTCTCGCTGTTGAACCACTTGACCTTGCCGGTAGGCACGTCTGTCCTCGTCCTCGTACTCGTCGGAAAACTGCTTCTGGAAACGGCTCTTGATAGCACTCGGGCGGGCCGAACGGACCCGCCGGTACCAAGGCTAATGCTCTTCAGGCCGGTGACAAGACGTCACCCGGTTGTTCCTTCGCGCTGGGAACTACCCTGGTCCGGTGCGTGACAAAACCCAAACGAATTCCGCCGCTCCCGGTGACCGCCTGGTCCGTGCCGGTGCCATCGTCTTCTTCATCGGTGCCGTGGCCACACTGGTCACGGTCGCCCCGCTGTTCCTCGGGACGACACCCTTTCCGACGTACATGTTCGGATTGAGCATGCTCATGGCAGTCGGATTCCTGATGGCCGGCGCTGGAGTGCTGCGTTCCGTGGCAGCCGGCCGGCGTCAGGCCCGTGCGGGGCGGTAGTCCGAAAACCACCCGGGAAATTCGGTCAGGTCCCTGAGAACGACGTCCGCGCCCGCGGAGCGCAGTTCCTCCGGCGGGCAGGGGCCGGTGGCCACCGCGACCGACAGGGCTCCGGCCGTCCGGGCGCCGCGTACGTCTCCGACGTGGTCGCCGACGTAGACGGCCGCGTCGTGCTCGCGCAGGGCCTCCGCCTTCTGCTCGGCCCACAGGTCGCCGATGACCGCGTCGGGCTCGATACCGAGGTGGGCGAGGTGCAGTTTGGCGTTGGGCTCGTACTTGGCCGTGACGACTATCGCGCGTCCGCCGGCCTCCCGTACGGCCGCGATGGCCTCCCGGGCGCCGGGCAGCGCCGGTGTCGCGGCGATGGCGATCGTGGGGTACATCTCCCGGTACACGTCGGCCACGGTCTCGATCTCCTCGGCCGGGAACCAGTTGATCAGCTCCTCGGCCAGCGGCGGCCCGAGCCGCGTGACCGCCAGGTCGGCGTCGATGTACGTGCCCGTCCGCTGGGACAGTTCCTGGTAGCAGGCGCGGATGCCGGGGCGGGAGTCGATGAGGGTCATGTCGAGGTCGAAGCCGACGGTGATTGCCATATGGGCCATTGTGCCCAGGCTGTACCGCGGGCAGACGTCGGGCCCGGGGCGTCACGGCTGAGGCCTGGGAGGGGCACGACTGCCCGCGGCTGAGCGGGATCGGCGGCCCGCTGCCAGGTGCCCACCTACCGCCGGCGCTGCGAGCGCCACACCAGGAACAGGGCCGACGCCACCGCCGCGCCCCGCACCACCCACGGCCATGTCTCCGCCACCGCGTCGTTCATGTGGCCCTCGGCGATCGGGGCGCCCCAGCGGTCGTTCATGCGGCCCCAGAGCCAGACCAGGCCCCCCACCACGGCGAGGCTCGGCAGGATCACGACCGCCCACTTCGTCTCCGCCTGCGTGAGGCGGCGGGACGCGTACGCGATGAGCCAGCCCAGGAGCAGGACGAACCAGTTGCCGAGGACGGCGCCCGCGACGAGGAGGCCCGCGGCGATCAGCAGGAGGGGGTTGCTCCAGCCGCCGGCCGGGAGGCGCGGGAGGCGTCGGCGGGCCCCGGCGGCATCGGCCTTCTCCACCGCCCCGGCTGCCTCGGCGGCCTCGGCCGTCTCAGCGGTCCCGACCACCGGATCGGGTTCCTTCTCCTGCTCCGTCTTTCGCTGCCGCGGCGGCTTCAGCAGGTCCGGCAGCTCCACGCCGCCCACGAAGCCCGGCACCTCGTCGCCCACGCCGAACGGACTGCTGTCCACCCGCCACCAGTCCGGCTGGACGGCGCTGTCCCGAGCTCGTGCCCGGCGGCCAGGTGCGGCGGGGCCGCGCCGTCGGAGGCGGTGGGGCGTGGTTCCTCGGCGGACCGCTCCGGGCGGGCGCGCGGCACGACGCGCCGCAGCACCCCCTCGAACGCTCGGCGGGCTCCTCCGCTTCGCGGGGTTCTCGGTGGCGCTGTACCGGGACAGCGGCGGGGGCGCCGCCCTCGGTCGCACCGCCGGTCCCCGTGCCCGTGCCGCCCGCGGCTGCCGACACGACCTCGTCGGGGCTGCCCAGGCGGGTCAGGATGCGGCGGACGGCGGCGGGCGAGTCGACGGTGGCCTTGGCGCGGCGCCGGTCGATCTCGCTGCGCAGGTCCGCGACCAGGCGCATACGGGTGGCCGACGACAACTGCCGCTGCTGGGCCACGTCACCGACGCGGCTCAGATACTCGTAAACGACCTGGTCGCTCTCAATCCCCACGAAGTCCCCTCCGGGGCAGGTGCCTTGGCTGACGCCGTCGCACGACGGTACCGCGAGTACGCGCAGGTGGCCCAAACCCCGGCCCCGCCCGGCCGCGCGGAGTCGGCTCGACCGCCGGAGGCAACCCGCTAACGTTGAGCGGATGAGCACCGAGGACAGGCCCCCGGCCCCCCGTTCCCTCGCGGAAGCCCTCCGCGGGCGGGACGATGTGTCGCTGGGCGGACTCCTGCGCAGCCGACCGGATCTCATCACGCCCGTACCGACCGATCTCACGCAGCTCGCGACCCGCGCCGGCACCCGGGCCTCGGTCGTGCGGGCCCTGGAGCGGCTGGACCGGTTCGCGCTGCAGACGGCGGAGGCGCTGGCCGTGGCGGCGGACCCGGCGACGTACGACGAACTGCTCGGGCTCATGGCCGGCGACGAGGCCGACCCGGCTGTCGTCACGGCCCTGCCGCACGCCCTGGACACCTTGCGCGAGCAGGCCCTGGTCTGGGGCGGCGACGACCGGCTGCGGCTGGTCCGTACGGCCCGTGAGCTGCTGGTGCCCGCGCCGCAGCACCCCTCGCCGACGGGGCTGGGCCCGACGGTCCAGGAGGCCACCGCGGGGATGTCCCCGGGGCGGATCCAGGAGATCGTCACGGCCGCCGGGCTGCCCTCGACCCACGACTCGGTCTCCGCGGTGACCGCCCTCGCCGGCCTGTTCACGGACCGGAAGCGGATGGCAGCGCTGCTCGCCGGGGCCCCGGCGGACGCCCTGGAGGTGCTGGAGCGGCTGGTGTGGGGGCCGCCGTACGGCCAGGTCACGCCCGACCCGGCGCCCCGGCTGCGCTGGCTGCTGGACCGCGGTCTGCTGCTGCCGACGGCACCCGGGACGGTCGTGCTGCCGCGCGAGGTCGCCCTGCACCTGCGGAAGGGGCTGGCGCACCGGACGCCGGAGCCGGTGCCGCCGGTGGTCGAGGCCGCCGCCGCTCATCGTCCACAGGTTGTGGACAACACCGCGGCCGGGCAGGCGTACACCGCGCTCGCGACCGTCGAGGAGCTGCTGAAGGACTGGGACGAGGGCGGTCCGGCGGTGCTGCGGGCCGGCGGGCTGAGCGTGCGGGACCTGAAGCGGACCGCGGTCGCCCTGGACGTGCCGGAGCCGGTCGCCGCGTTCTGGGTGGAGCTGGCGTACGCGGCGGGCCTGATCGCCTCGGACGGGGAGGCCGACGAGCGGTACGCGGCGACCCCGGCGTACGACGAGTGGCTGGAGCTGCCCCCGCCGAGCGCTGGTCGCGGCTGGCCACGGCGTGGCTCGCGGCGACCCGGACGGCCGGTCTGGTGGGCGGACGGGACGCGAAGGACCGCACGTTGTCGGCGCTCGGGCCGGGCCTGGACCGTTCGGCGGCGCCCGAGGTACGGCACCGGGTGCTGACGCTGCTGGCCGGGCTGCCGGAGGGCGCCGCGCCGGACGCCGGGTCGGTGCTGGCCCGGCTGCGCTGGGAACGCCCCCTGCGCGGCGACCGGCCCGAGGACGACCTGCGCACCCGGCTCGCCCGGTGGGCCCTGTCGGAGGCGGAACTGCTGGGCGTCACGGGCCGGGGCGCCCTGTCGGCGCACGGCCGGGCCCTGCTGGGCGGGGCGCCCCCGCCGGGGATCCGCACGGGGCGCAGGGCGCCGGGAGCGGCGCCGCCGGGACGCCGTCCGCGGACGGCCCCTGGGCCGACACCCCGGGCGCCGGGCGACCCGCGCGGGCCTCCGGCCGCGCCCCCTCCAGTCCCGGTGACAAACTCCCCGTCCACCACCGCACCGCCCCCATCGCCCCGCTCTCCGCCGCCGAACAGGCCGTCGCCTCCGCCGCCGCGGCCCGGCTCCTCACGCCCCTCCTGCCCGAACCGCTGGACCACGTCCTGCTCCAGGCCGATCTGACGGCGGTCGCGCCCGGCCCGCTGCGGCGGCACCTCGCCGACATGCTCGGGGTCCTCGCGGACGTCGAGTCCAAGGGCGGGGCCACCGTCTACCGGTTCACGCCCGGCTCGGTGCGCCGGGCGCTCGACGCCGGGCAGGCCGCCTCCGACCTGCACGCCTTCCTCGCCGCGCACTCCCGTACGCCGGTGCCGCAGCCGCTCGCGTACCTGATCGACGACGTGGCCCGCCGGCACGGCCATCTGCGCGTGGGCGCGGCCTCCGCGTATGTGCGCTGCGACGACGACGCCGTGCTCAGCGAGATCCTCGCCGACAAGCGGGCCGCCGCCCTGGGGCTGCGCCGGCTCGCCCCGACCGTGCTGGCCGCGCAGGCCGACCCGGCGGGACTGCTCGAAGGGCTGCGCGCGATGGGGTTCGCGCCGGCCGCCGAGTCCGCCGAGGGTGATGTGCTGATCACCCGCGCCCTCGCCCACCGCACCCCGCCCCGCACCGCGCCCGAGCCGGTCCCGGACGGCCCGCCGGTCCCCGACGACATCCTCCTCGCGGCGTCGCTGCGCGCCATCCGGGCCGGCGACCTCGCCTCCACCACTCCGCGCAAGCCCGGCACGGCCCCCGCGGCCGACGGCGAGCTGCCCCGCACCGGTTCCGCCGAGACCCTCGCCACCATGCAGGCCGCAGTCCTGACCGGCGAGGCCCTGTGGATCGGCTACGTCAACGCCGAGGGCTCCGCCAGCCAGCGGGTCATCGCCCCGATCCGCGTCGAGGGCGGCTTCGTCACGGCGTACGACCACACCGCGGACGAGGTCCGTACGTATCCGCTGCACCGGATCACCGGGGTCGCGGAGCTCGCCGACGACGCGGGCTGACGGCCACCCCCGCCGCCCGCCGGGCGGGTCTCACCCGTTCGGGTGCACGTCGGCGTTCATGCACGCCACGCCGGGAATTTCCCACCCTTGGGCGACCTTGCCGGGCGGGGCGCATCACGCCGTGTCGACGAGGGCAGCCAACGGGTGTCCTGTGATCTCTGTCGAAAGGAAATCCCAGCATGCGCGCTGTCCGTCGAGTCACCGCCGTCCTGGCCACCGCCGCCCTGATGACGTTCGGTGGGCTCGCCACCCCGGCCGCGGCGGTCGGTATCGATGTCGCCGGCCTCGTCGTCGAGACACCGCAGATCTGACCCCGCCTCCCGTGCACCGATCGGGCCGGCCCAGGCGTCCCCTGGCCGGCCCGCGGTGTTCCCCCGGTCACTACGTGAAAGGCCCGGTCGTCCCCATGCGTGAAAAGCTGCCCGCCGTCGCTCTCCTCGCCGTCGCCCTCGTGGGCGTGCTCGCGCCCTCCGCCGCCGCGGCCCCGCTGCCCCTTCCGGGCGCCGGCGTCGAGCCCCTGGCCACGGAGGTCCTGAACGTCGAGGGCCCACTGATCAACAACGTCAGTCTGCCCACGTCGAAGTAGCGCGGCGCGTCCGGTAGCTGTCCCCGTCCAGCCGGACGATCTCGGCGTGATGGGCGAGGCGGTCCACCATCGCCGGGGCGGACGCACCGCCGAAGACCTCGTCCCAGCGGCCGAGCGGGCGGTCACTGGTCACGATCAGGGAGGCACGCTCGTAGCGGTGGGCGACCAGTTGGAAGAACAGGCCGGCGCTCGCCGCGTCGAGGGGCGTGTAGCCGACCTCGTCGACGATCAGCAGGGCGTGTTCGTCGAGGGCGGCCAGTTCCGCGTCGAGCCTTCCCGCGGCCCGGGCGTCGGACAGCCGGGCGGCCCACTCGGCCGCGGTCGCGAACAGCACCCCGTGCCCGGCCTGGCAGGCCCGCACGCCCAGGGCGATGGCCAGGTGGGTCTTGCCGGTGCCGGGCGGGCCGACGAACACCACGTTGCGCCGGGCGGCGACGAAGTCCGCCTTGCCGAGCCGGGCCAGGGTCTCCCGGTCGAAGCCCCGGGGGTGCTGCTGGTCGAAGTCCTCCAGCAGCTTGCGGGCCGGGAAGCCGGCCGCGCGGATCCGGGCCTCGGCGTCGGCGTCCTGGGCGGGTGATCCGTCCCGGCGCTGGGCGGGCAGCGTGATGGCCGGGGCCTCGGGCTGCTGCTCCTCGGGTGCTCCGGGGTGGTGCCGGGCCGGGAGCGTTCACCGGAGGAGTGGCCGGCCGCCGCACGGTCGGCGTGGCCGCGATCCCCCTGCGCGGCCATCGGCCCCGACATGTAGGCGAGGATCGCCGCCGAGATGATGAACGCCATGTGGATCACCGTTCCCCACAGCAGCGCGTGCTGGGAGGTGTGGTGGACGTCCACGAACATCTGGAGCAGGTGGACCGAGGAGATCCCCACGATCGCCGTGGCGAGCTTGACCTTCAGCACGTTGGAGTTGACGTGCGAGAGCCATTCGGGCTGGTCGCGGTGGCCCTGCAGGCCGATGCGCGAGACGAAGGTCTCGTAGCCGCCGACGATCACCATGATCAGCAGGTTGGCGATCATGACGACGTCGACCAGCTTGAGCACCGCGAGCATCACGTACGTCTCGGTGGCGTGCCCGCTCACGCACATGAGGATTAACGTCCACAGCTCCTTGAAGAACTTGTAGACGTAGACGCCCTGGGCGGCCACGAGCCCGAAGTACAGCGGGGCCTGGAGCCAGCGGGTGGCGAACAGGGCGTATCCGAGCGTGGTGGTCGGCGTATTCTGCACAGTCCGCCATTCTTCGGGCAGCTGTGGAAAAACTGAATTCACATCACTCGTTGGGATGAAAAGGCATTCAGTAGGACCGGAGTGGATCCCACGGCCGCGCAGATCACACCGTCCGACACGGACGATCAGGCACACTGGACGTTTGGCCGAGTCGTTCGAACCGTCCGATCCGTCCGGCCGTAGGAAAGGGTGCCGCGCGTGAATGGTCCGCTGATCGTCCAGTCCGACAAGACCCTGCTCCTGGAAGTCGACCACGAGCAGGCCGACGACTGCCGCCGGGCCATCGCCCGTTCGCGGAGCTGGAGCGGGCGCCGGAGCACATCCACACCTACCGGGTGACCCCGCTGGGCCTGTGGAACGCCCGCGCGGCGGGCCATGACGCCGAGCAGGTCGTGGACGCGCTGGTGCAGTACAGCCGCTACCCGGTGCCGCACGCGCTGCTCGTCGACATCGCCGAGACGATGGACCGCTACGGCCGCCTCACCCTGTCCAAGCACCCGGCGCACGGTCTGGTCCTGACCACCACGGACCGTCCGGTGCTGGAGGAGGTCCTGCGGTCGAAGCGGATCGCCCCCCTGGTCGGCACCCGGATCGACCCGGACACGGTCGCCGTGCACCCCTCCGAGCGCGGGCAGATCAAGCAGACCCTGCTGAAGCTGGGCTGGCCGGCCGAGGACCTCGCCGGGTACGTCGACGGCGAGGCGCACCCGATCGAGCTGGCCGAGGACGGCTGGGCGCTCAGGCCGTACCAGAAGCAGGCCGTGGAGAACTTCTGGCACGGCGGGTCGGGCGTGGTCGTCCTGCCCTGCGGTGCGGGCAAGACGCTGGTCGGCGCCGGGTCGATGGCGCAGGCCAAGTCCACGACGCTGATCCTGGTCACCAACACCGTCTCCGCCCGGCAGTGGAAGCACGAGCTGGTGCGGCGGACATCGCTCACCGAGGACGAGATCGGCGAGTACAGCGGGACGCGGAAGGAGATCCGGCCCGTCACGATCGCCACGTACCAGGTGCTGACGACGAAGCGGAAGGGTGTCTATCCGCACCTGGAGCTGTTCGACTCGCGGGACTGGGGACTGATCGTCTACGACGAGGTGCACCTGCTGCCCGCGCCGGTGTTCAAGTTCACCGCGGACCTCCAGGCGCGGCGCAGGCTCGGCCTCACGGCCACCCTGGTCCGTGAGGACGGCCGTGAGTCGGACGTGTTCTCGCTGATCGGCCCCAAGCGGTTCGACGCGCCCTGGAAGGAGATCGAGGCGCAGGGCTACATCGCGCCCGCCGACTGTGTGGAGGTCCGGGTCAACCTGACGGACTCCGAGCGGCTCGCCTACGCCACGGCCGAGACGGAGGAGAAGTACCGCTTCTGCGCGACGACGGACACCAAGCGGAAGGTCACCGAGGCGATCGTCCGCCGCTTCGCCGGGCAGCAGATCCTCGTCATCGGCCAGTACATCGACCAGCTCGACGAGCTGGGTGAGCATCTGGGCGCGCCCGTGATCAAGGGCGAGACGTCGAACGCGCAGCGGGAGAAGCTGTTCGACGCCTTCCGGGAGGGCGAGATCAGCGTGCTCGTGGTGTCCAAGGTCGCGAACTTCTCGATCGACCTGCCGGAGGCGACGGTCGCGATCCAGGTGTCCGGGACGTTCGGCTCACGCCAGGAGGAGGCGCAGCGGCTGGGCCGGGTGCTCCGCCCGAAGTCCGACGGCCACCAGGCCCACTTCTACTCCGTGGTCGCCCGGGACACGATCGACCAGGACTTCGCCGCCCACCGCCAGCGCTTCCTGGCGGAGCAGGGGTACGCGTACCGGATCGTGGACGCGGACGAGCTGCTGGCGGAGAGCTGAGGCCGGCCCCTCCTGTGCGGCGGGTCCGCTCACTTGCGGCGGACCACGCCGACTTCCTCTTCGTACTGGCCGAGGATGATCACGTCGAAGGCGGCGCCCGCGAAGACTCTGACGGCGCGCAGGGCATCGCCGAGGCGGTGCCGGTGGCTGCCCGTCACGGCGGTGGCGCCGGGCGGGCGGCCCGGTGCCGGGGCGGGGGAGATGGTTGCTGCGCTCATGTCTCCATGGTGCGTTTCCGCCCGTAAGTCCCGCGTCGGTCTCGGGGCCGAACCCGGGTACTCCGCTCGTACGCCTGCGGACCGACTCCTGCCCCTCAGGGAGGACGCCCTCGTCCCCTAGGGGATGAGAAAACCGTTGGCGGCCGTCTCCCCCGCTCCTCTAGGATCTCCGCTCTTGCCCGCCTCCCTCACGGAGTGCCGCCGACCGGACGGAAACCGGCCGGCATCTCACCGCCATCTCTTCAGCAGGTCCTCCGGAGGCACCCCCTTGTCCACGCCCGTCGACGACCCGCTCTCCCGTGAGCGCTCCCACCTCGCCGCGTCCCGTTCCGCCCTGCGTGCCATGCGCGAGGACGTCGAGGCCCTCGACATCACCGACGTCACCGCGAACTGGGTCAACGCCGAGGCGCTGGCCCACCAGATCGAGGAGCGCATCAAGGCCCTGGCCGACCTGAGCGACACACCGCTGTTCTTCGGCCGGCTCGACTACCTGCACGCGCCGGGCGCCGAGGGGGCGGAGCGTTTCTATATCGGGCGGCGGCATGTGCACGACCACGACGGCGACCCGATGGTCATCGACTGGCGCGCGCCCGTCTCCCAGCCGTTCTACCGGGCCTCCAAGAAGGACCCGATGGACATCGCGCTGCGCCGCCGCTTCGGCTACACGGGCGGCGACCTCACCGCGTACGAGGACGAGCACCTGTCGGACCCGGCCGAGGCGGCGAAGACCAGCAGACTCCTCCAGCAGGAGATCGAACGTCCGCGCGTCGGCCCGATGCGGGACATCGTCGCGACGATCCAGCCGGAGCAGGACGAGATCGTGCGCTCCGGCCTGGCCGGCACGGTGTGCGTGCAGGGCGGCCCGGGCACCGGGAAGACCGCCGTCGGTCTGCACCGGGTCGCCTTCCTCCTCTACGCCCACCGCGAGCGCCTCGCCCGCACCGACACCCTGGTCATCGGACCGAACCGTTCCTTCCTGCACTACATCGAGCAAGTGCTGCCCGCGCTCGGTGAGTTGACTGTGCAGCAGGCCACCGTCGAGGACCTGGTGGCACACGTGGAGATCAAGGGCACGGACGACGCGAAGGCCGCGGTCGTCAAGGGCGACGCCCGGATGGCGCAGGTGCTGCGCAGGGCCCTCTACGCGCACGTCACGATGCCCACCGAACCGGTCGTGGTGGTGCGAGGTTCCCGCCGCTGGCGCGTCCCGGCGTACGAACTTCAGGACATCGTCCGCGAGTTGCTCGACCGTGACATCCGCTACGGTGCCGCCCGCGAGGCCCTGCCGCAGCGCATCGCGCACGCCGTGCTGGTGCAGATGGAACGCTCGGGGGAGGCCCCGGACGACCGGGTGCAGGACGCGGTGGCCCGCAACAGCGCGGTCAAGGCGGCGGTCAAGACGATCTGGCCGGCCGTCGACCCCGCGAAGCTGGTGCTGCGGCTGCTGTCGGACGCGGACCTCCTCGCCGAACACGCGGCGGGAATCCTCGACGACGAGGAGCGGAAAGCGGTCCTCTGGGCCAGACCGGCGCGCAGCGTCAAGTCCGCCAAGTGGTCGGCCGCCGACGCCGTCCTCATCGACGAGGCCACCGACCTGATCCAGCGCACGCACTCCCTCGGGCATGTCGTCCTCGACGAGGCGCAGGACCTCTCCCCCATGCAGTACCGGGCGGTCGGCCGCCGCTGCACCACCGGCAGTGCCACCGTCCTCGGCGACCTGGCGCAGGGCACCACGCCGTGGGCGACCCGCGACTGGCAGGAGGCGCTGCGGCACCTGGGCAAGCAGGACGCGATGGTGGAGGAGCTGACGGCGGGTTTCCGTGTGCCGACGGACGTCATCACCTACGCCTCCCGGCTGCTCCCGCACATCGCCCCGGGTCTCACCCCGGTCGTGTCGATCCGCGAGAACCCGGGCCGCTTCGAGGTCCGGCAGGTCTCCGGGTCCGCCGACGTGGTCGGCGCCTGCCGCGAGTCGCTGCGCCACGAGGGCTCGACGGGCCTGATCGCGGCGGACGCCCGGGTCCCGGAGCTGGCGCGGGCATTGGCGGAGGCTGAGATCCCGTACCTCGGCCCGGGCGAGGAGACGACCCGGGAGATCCGCCTGACCCTGGTCCCGGCATCGCTCGCGAAGGGCCTGGAGTACGACCACGTCGTACTGGACGAGCCGCAGGCGGTGGTCGACGGCGAGCCGGACGAGCGGACCGGGCTGCGGCGCCTGTACGTGGCACTGACGCGAGCGGTGTCGGGCCTGATCGTCACCCACACGGCCGAACTGCCGCCGCAGCTGGCCTGAACTGCCGTCGCCAGGGCGGTCGTTGTCAGACCTCGCCGCTACGGTCCTCGCCACGGCCTGTGACGTCCAGCGCGGCCCGCCACCGCGCGACG
Organism: Streptomyces tuirus; assembly: GCA_018195615.1. Lineage (GTDB taxonomy): Bacteria > Actinomycetota > Actinomycetes > Streptomycetales > Streptomycetaceae > Streptomyces > Streptomyces tuirus_A. Next base: position 4,359,385 of record JAGTPG010000002.1, read on the forward strand.
GCTTCCGCCGACACGGGCGCCTCCCAGCCGTCCGGTCGGGCCGCTCCGCCGATGTGGAAGCCGTCGACGCCGGCTTTCGACAACGTCGGAACATGATCGAGCCGCAGCCCGCCCCCCACCAGCAGCTGCGCCTCGTAGCCCGGCTCCCCCCGCCGGCCCGCCTCGGCGAGCAGCACGGGAAGCCCGTCGTCGACCCCGTCCGCCGACCCGGCCGTCAGGTACGTGTCCAGCCCGGGCATCCCGTCCAGCTGCTTGCGCAGGGCATCCCGGTCGGCGGCCCGGTCGATCGCCCGGTGGAAGGTCCAGGGGCAGCCGTCCAGCACGCCGGTCAGCCGCTCCACCGCCGCCAGGTCCACGCCGCCGTCCGGGCCGAGGAACCCGAACACGAACTCCTCGGCCCCGGCCTCGCGCAGCTCGGCGGCGGCCCGGACGAGCCGGTCGACGTCCCCGGCCGCGAAACCGTCGGCGAGCCGCAGCATCACCCGCAGGGAGATGTCGACGGCCCGGCGGATCCCGGCGACCGTGGCCGCCGACGGGGTGAGCCCGTCGGCCGCCATGTCGGTGACCAGCTCGAGGCGGTCCGCGCCTCCCGCCTGGGCGGCGACCGCGTCCTCGACACCGAGGGCGATCACCTCCAGGACTGCACGCTTGCTCATGGGGCCCCTTCGTCGGCATGGCGTCGGCGTTCCGCGACAGGTCTAGTCCAATCACAGAGTACGCTGCCCGGTTCCGCCGCCTTCCACGCCCCTTCGAGGCGCCTCACGCGAAGATGTTCAACTCCTTCGCCTCCACCCCGGCCAGCTCGAACGCGGGCGCCCCGTCGACCGGCCGCCCGGTGTACAGCCGCACCAGGGTCGGCCCGTCCCCGATGAAGCGTCCCGGGGGCCGCTCGCCGCCGCTCTCCCCCAGCCGCAGCGGTTCGTCCTGGTCGTCGAGGTCGGCGTGCAGCGGCACACGCCCCCGCTCGCGGGTGATACGGGCCAGCAGCGCCAGCGCGTCCGGCAGTCCGGCCCCGCCGTACGCGCCGGGCTCACCGAGGGCCTCGCGCACGTCCCCGGCATGCACCCACTCCCCAGCGCGAGGCCGTCCAGCTTCCCTCCGGCCTCGGCGATCACGGGCCCGGCCCCGGTCATCCCGCGCTCCAGTTCGTCCACGACCCGCGCGTTGCTCCAGCCGTCCCGTTCGGCGATGTCCCGGTCGTTCGACTCGGGCGAGAACACGCCCGGCTCGAACCTGCCCTCCACCGTCCGCGTGAGCGCGGCCGAACAGTGCGCCAGCACATGCCGGACCGTCCACCCCGGGCACGCGGCGACGGGCCGCGCGAAGTCGTCCTCCGCCCTGCCCCGCAACAGCGGAATCAGCGCGTCACGCTCGATCATGAGCAGCCGCCCGGGCTGCTCGGGGTCCCGTACGTCGTGCACATCAGCAGGAGTCGTCATGCACCCCACGCTAGGGCCTGTCTGACAAATCCCCGCCTGCTCCGCGACGCCTGGCACGCACTCCCCCAAGTTCTCGGCTCCGCTCGAACAGGGGGGACCCCCATGCCGCGTTGCCGAACCGCCCACGTGGCTCCTCCCCCATCGAGGGCGCTCCGGCGCCTTGCGATCGCACGCACCAGACGCCGCGGAGCCCGCCCTTCGGGCGGACGGCGGGGATTTGTCAGACAGGCCCTACGTGCCACGCGGGGGTCAGCGGGAGAATGACCCCATGGCCGATCTCGACTCCCTCCGCGCCCGCTTCACCCGCACCCTGGACGCGGCCAGGGGCCCGGCCGGCGGCCCGGACCCGGTGCCGTACGCCGAGAACCTGCTGACGCGCTGGCAGGAGCCGCAGCGGCGGTACCACACGGTCGAGCACCTCACGGCGGTCCTCGATCACATCGACGTACTGGAGAAGTACGCGCGGGACCCGGACGTGGTCCGGTTGGCGGCCTGGTTCCACGACGCCGTGTACCTGCCCGACCGCTCCGAGAACGAGGAACGCTCGGCCCGCCTCGCCGAGCGGGCCCTCCCGGAGGCGGGCCTCCCCGCCGCCAAGACGGCCGAAGTGGCCCGCCTGGTCCGCCTCACCGTCACCCACGACCCGGCCGACGACGACCCCGACGGCCAGGTCCTGTCCGACGCCGACCTGGCGATCCTCGCCTCGCCCCCGTCGGCGTACGCCGCCTACACCACCGCCGTCCGCGAGGAGTACCACTTCGTCCCCAGCGACGCCTTCCGCACGGGCCGCGCGGCGATCCTGCGCCAACTCCTGGACCTGCCGAGGCTGTTCCGGACCCCGCACGGCGCGTCGGCGTGGGAGGCCACGGCCCGCTACAACCTGGCCGCCGAGCTGGAAATGCTGTCGCTTCCACCGCATGCCCCCTCGTAGCCTGCCCACCATGTGGACAACAGGTGCGGAACAGGTGGAGCAGGCCGTCGGCGAGTGCGTCGGCCTGTTGGGGGCGGTCGCCGAGCGGGAGTGGGAAGGCGTGCGGGCCGGGCGGCTGGAGTGGAGCTGTCGGGCAACGGCCGTGCACATCGCCGAGGATCTCATCGCGTACGCGGGGCAGCTGGCGGGGCGGGAGCAAGAGGGGTACACGCCGTTCGAGATAGCGCTGGAGGAGGGGACGGACAACGCGGGTGCGGTGCAGGTGATCCGCACGACGGGGGCGTTGTTCGCCGCCGTGATCCGGACGACGCCGCGCGAGGTGCGGGCCTTCCACCCGTACCCGTTCCGCAGCGCGAACCGTGAGGGCTTCGCCGCGATGGGCGTGGCCGAGGTACTGCTGCACACCCACGACATCGCCCAGGGGCTGGGTGTGGCGTACGCACCGGACCCGGAGCTGTGCGACTTCGTCCTCACCCGGATCTTCCCGCATGTGCAGCCCAGCCCGACCCCGTGGCTGACCCTGCTGTGGGCCACCGGCCGCGGTGACCTGCCGGGCCGCGACCCGGTCACCCAGTGGCGGTGGAGCAACAACCTGGTGATCCCCACCGACCGGCTCACCCTCGAGGGCGTCACCCCGGCGGCGGCGAACGACCTGGCCACGGTCGGCGACGGCGGCTTCGAGTGGGTCGAGGGCGGCCCGATGGAGGGCACCCGGGTCGGCGCCGGCCTGGTGTTCAAGCAGTACGAGGACGGCGTCCACCGCCCGGAGTGGGGCACGTACGTACTGGTCCGCCGCGAGGACGGGCGCGCGCTCGGCGCCATGGGGTTCCACTCCGTCCCCGACGAGGCGGGGCGGGTCGAGATCGGCTACGACCTCGTCGAAGCGGCCCGTGGCCACGGCTACGCCACCGAGGCGCTGCGCGCGCTGTCGGCGTGGGCACTGAGCCGGGAAGGGGTGAAGACCGTGGTCGCGAACGTCGAGCGCGACAACACGCCCTCGCACAACGTCCTCGTCCGGGCCGGATTCGAGGCCGTCGCGGAGGACGTCGAGCAGATCACCTACGAACTGCGCGAACCCGGCGCCTGAGCCCGCCCCTTCGGCCGCCGCAACCCCGCCCCGTGCAGCAGCCGCACCACCTCGCGGCTGCTGACCTCCACGGCCCCGGCGGCCACGACGTCCGCGTACCGCTGGGCGGGGATGTCGTAGTGGTCGCGTTCGAAGGCCCGCCGGGGCACGCCGAGGCGTTCGGCGAAGGTGTGCAGTTCCTCGTAGGAGACGTCGCTGATCAGGTGGGACCACAGGCGGCCGTGGCCGGGCCAGGTCGGCGGGTCGATGTAGATCGTCACGAGGACCTCACGAGGACGCCGCCCCGCCGATGGCCTCGCCCAGCGACCCCACCGCCGCCACCTTCACGCCCGCCTCGCTGCACACCCAGTGCGGGTCGGGCCCCAACTCCGGCTGCACGTCGAGGGCGTGCGGGTCGCCGGTGCCGCACACCGGGCACAGCGGCCAGCGGCCGTAGCGCTCCAGCAGGGCGTCCTGCACGTCCTGCGCGACCAGACCGGCCACGTACGGGGCGCCCTCCGGCCACTGCTCGACCCACCATTGCCGCTGCGTGACGGACTCCTCGACCAGGGACACGACGTCCGCCTCGGCGACGCGTCCCGCGACGAGGTCGGCCAGCACGAGGGCGCGCGCGGCGTGCAGCGCCTGCTCCAGGGGGCTGATGGGGTCCATGCCCCCATTGTGCGCACTCTTGACCGCGACGCCGAGCCGAAAATATCTTTCAATGGTGACCTATGAAGTGAAGGAAACTTTCGCAGGCGGTCCGGGAGCCATGGTCGGCACGCTCGGCACCCCGCCCGCCCCCGCCGCCCTCGCGGCCAAGGTCCGTACGCTGGGCCCGTCGATGACGCGTTCCATGCAGCGCGTCGCCGAGGCCGTGGCGGGCGACCCGGCCGGCTGCGCGGCCCTCACGGTCACCGGCCTCGCCGAACTCACCGGCACCAGCGAGGCGACCGTCGTACGCACCGCCCGGCTGCTGGGCTATCCGGGTTACCGGGACCTGCGCCTCGCCCTCGCCGGCCTCGCCGCGCAGCAGCAGTCCGGCCGCGCCCCGGCCATCACGACGGACATCGCGGTGGACGACCCGATCGCCGACGTGGTCGCCAAACTCGCCTACGACGAGCAGCAGACCCTCGCCGACACCGCCGCCGGCCTCGACACCGTCCAACTGGGCGCGGCCGTCACCGCGCTGACCGGCGCCCGCCGCACCGACGTGTACGGCGTCGGGGCGTCCGGCCTGGTCGCCCAGGACCTCACGCAGAAGCTCCTGCGCATAGGGCTGATCGCGCACGCCCACAGCGACCCGCACCTCGCCGTCACCAACGCCGTGCAACTGCGCGCGGGCGACGTCGCGATCGCCATCACGCACTCCGGTTCCACCGGCGACGTCATCGAGCCGCTGCGGGTCGCCTTCGAGCGCGGCGCGACGACGGTCGCGATCACCGGCCGCCCCGACGGCCCGGTCACCCAGTACGCCGACCACGTCCTCACCACGTCCACCGCACGGGAGAGCGAGCTGCGCCCCGCGGCCATGTCGTCCCGGACCGGACAGCTCCTCGTGGTGGACTGCCTCTTCGTGGGGGTGGCGCAACGGACGTACGAGACGGCCGCGCCGGCGCTCTCGGCGTCGTACGAGGCGTTGGCCCACCGGCACCGTTCCTGAGGTCGCCGCCGCCACGCCCAGCACCGGAAAGACACGGAAAGAGCCGTCCATGACCTCCACCTCCAACCCCCGTGACCTGAGAGCCGAGTTGGAGTCCCTGACCACCGAGGCGTTCCGGCCGGACCTCGCCGACATCGACCGGCTGCCCACCCTCGACATCGCGCGGCTGATGAACGGCGAGGACGCCACCGTGGCCGGAGCGGTCGCGGCACGGCTGCCGGAGATCGCCGCCGCGATCGACGCCGTGGCGGAGCGGATGGCCCGGGGCGGCCGTCTGGTCTACGCGGGCGCCGGCACGGCGGGCCGGCTGGGCGTGCTGGACGCCTCCGAGTGCCCGCCCACCTTCAACACCGACCCGTCCCGGGTGGTCGGCCTGATCGCGGGCGGCCCGCAGGCCATGGTCACCTCGGTCGAGGGCGCGGAGGACTCCCGGGAACTGGCCCAGGCCGACCTGGAGCCCCTCGGCCTGACCCCCGACGACACGGTGGTCGGCATCTCCGCGTCCGGCCGCACGCCGTACGCCATCGGCGCGGTCGAGTACGCCCGCAGCCGCGGCTCCCTCACCCTCGGCCTCGCCTGCAACGCCGCCAGCCCGCTCGCTGCCGCCGCCGAACACGGCATCGAGATCGTCGTCGGCCCCGAACTGCTCACCGGCTCCACCCGCCTGAAGGCCGGCACGGCACAGAAGCTCGTCCTCAACATGCTGTCGACGATCACGATGATCCGCCTGGGCAAGACCTACGGGAACCTGATGGTCGACGTCCGCGCCTCCAACGCCAAACTCCGCGCCCGCTCCCACCGCATCGTCGCCCTGGCCACCGGCGCGGCCGACGAGGAGATCGAACGCGCCCTGGCCGCCACCGACGGCGAGGTCAAGAACGCGATCCTGACCCTCCTGGCCGACGTGGACGGCCCGACGGCGGCGCGCCTGCTGGCGCAATCCGGAGGGCACCTGCGGGCGGCCCTCGACTCGCGCGTCTGAGGGGCGGTTGTCAGACCCCGGTGCTTTCATGGGGGCATGACCAGCAGAGGTGTCGTCGTGGAGCGGCGGATCGCCGCAGGGCAGGGTGCCGTGTGGGAGGCCCTGACGGACCTCGGGGACATGGAGCGCACGCTCAGCGCGGTCACCCGGGTCGAGGCCCTCACCGAGGGCGGTTTCGGGGTCGGCACGCGCTGGCGGGAGACCCGGCGGATGTTCGGCAAGGAGGCCACCGAGGAGATGTGGGTGACCGCCTGCGAGGCGCCCGAACGCTATGTCGTGGAGGCCGAGTCCCAGGGCACCCGTTATGTCTCGGAGTGGCTGCTGCGGGCGGACGGTCCGTCGGCGACCACGGTGCGGATGACGTTCAGCGCGGAGGTGCCGGGCGGCGCCCGGGGTTCCTCGCCAAACTCATGGGCGGTGTGGCGGCGCGGGCCGTGCGGAAGACCATCGCGAAGGATCTCGACGACATCGCCTCGGCGCTGGAGAGGCGCAACGGCTGAGTCTCACCTCGGCCTCGCCTCCCGGTTGACCTGCCTCACCCGCGCCCGCAGCGCCTCCCGCACGGGCAGCGAGCGCAACACGTCGGTCAGATGCTCGGCCGTCCGTACGTTGCAGCGACCCAGGTCGACCAGGGCGAACGGTTCGTCGCTCGCGGCCGTGACCGGGTCCACGCGGAGCGACGGCAGCACGACACCGACTCTCTTGAGCGCGTCCCGCAGCGACTCCACGATCTCTTCGGTCGAACGCACTTCTCCTACCTCCACGCTGAGTTCGTGATTCACCACACAGCGTGTCCGAGCCGCCTCTAACCTGGCCAGATACGGCGGTCCAACAACCCGATGTGCACGACAGGGAGTTGCCCATGCCCGGATCCAGGGACCTCGACCCGTCCTCCTCCCCTCGGGCCCTCCTGGGCGCGGAACTCCGCCACGCCCGCGAGAAGGCCGGCCTGAGCCAGGAGGAACTGGGACAGCGGCTGTTCGTGAGCGGGTCGTTCATCGGACAGCTGGAGGCGGGGACGCGGCGGATGCAGCGGGAGTATGCGCGGTTGCTGGACGAGGTGCTGGGGACGGGGGATTTCTTTCAGCGGCACTGCGGGGCGGCGGCGAAGTCCAAGTACCGCGAGCACTTTGCGGAAGCTGCGGACGCGGAGACGCAGGCAACGGCGATCAGGGAGTACGCCTCGATGCTGATCCCCGGTTTGCTCCAGACGCCCGCCTACGCACGAGCTGTCAGCCGCGCCTACCAGCCCGCAGCAGCAGAAGCGGCCATCGAGGAGCTGGTGACAGGCCGGATGGAGCGAGCGAGGATCCTCGGCGATCCAACAAGGCCACTGTTGTGGACAGTGATTGACGAGGCCGCACTGCGTCGTGTGACCGGCGGCCCCGACGTGATGGCAGGGGCACTACGCCACCTCAACGGCCTGATCCGCCAGAACCGGGTCATCGTCCAGGTGCTGCCGTTCGACGCAGGAGCCCACCCGGGGATGCAGGGTTGCGTCAGGCTGATGGACTTCGACGACGCCCCTCCGTTGGTCTATCTCGAAGGAGTCGACACCGGACGGCTGGAGGACGACCCCGCCACCGTCGCGCGCTACAGGCTGTACTTCGAACTCCTCACGGCTTCGGCACTCTCACCTGAGAAGTCTCTGGCCCTCCTCGATGCAATGGCGCAGGATTACGACCATGAGGAACATGCCTGAGTGGTACAAGTCCAGCTACAGCGGCGGCACCGGCGACAACTGCCTGGAAGTCACCCAGGCATTCCCTGATGTCATCCCCGTCCGCGACTCCAAGACCCCTCACGGCCCGAAGCTCGTGTTCCGGGCCACCGCCTGGGCCGCGTTCGTCGCGAACCTCAAGGACGAGACGGCCTGAGCTTCGGGATCCGAGCTTCGAGCCCTCTTTTCAAGGAATGGGTGGAGGGCCTCAACCCGCCCTCCCACCCCGCGCGTTGACTTGACGCGTTCGGCTTGCCACGGACAGTGACAGGCCTCTAACGTTCGTGCACAAGCAACAGCCCCGCCCGGTGCGCCAACACCTGCGGGGGCTTACCAACGAGATCGAGAGACGTCGATCCCATGGATGACTCCAACTTTAGTGCTGCCCTCCCGTTCGCGCACCCCATGGCGAGCCCGGGCTACGGCAAGCGCTCCGCACCCGGCCAACTCCCCCGCACCAACCAAGACTTCGCACAGCTCCCACCCCGCGAAGCCGCCATCGCCGCCTACCTCGACCGCCTCCCCGACGGCGCCGACATCTCCGTAAAGACGCTGGCCAAGCAGCTTCCGTACGGACAGTGCGCCCTCGGCACGGCCCTCAACCACCTCCAGCAGGCAGGCCATCTGCGCCGGGGCCGGGAGTGCGTGACGGCGGACGACGGCAGCTCCCGCTGGATCACCCGATCGTGGTGGTCCCGCACCGCCCGGGACGACAACTGGTGGACGGCCTTCACCCGCGGCGACGTACCGCAGCAGGCAGCGCGCCCTACCCGATCCCGCGCCCACATCCTCCTGGCCGCCCTTGGCCGCACGGCCCCCGTCCTGTCCCTCTCCCAGGCCGACTGCGCGACGCTCGCCCCGCTGGTGACGGACTGGTTCGAGCGGGGTGCCTCCGAGGACGACGTACTGCGTGCGCTCACGGCCGGTCTGCCGACGCCCGTCCACCACCCCGCCGCCCTGGTCCGCAAACGGCTGACCAGCAAACTCCCGCCCCCACCCGACCCCCGTCCGCCCATGCGCGTACTGGAGTGCGCGAACTGCGGTGCGCCGGGGCGCCCGGAGTCACTGCCAGGCGGTCGTTGCAGCGCCTGCCGGGGCGAACGCAACCCCGCGCAACCTCCTGCACCCCTGCCCGCCCCCACGGTCCACGCCCGCGCGGCCCAGATCCGGGCCGCGATCTCCCAACGACGTCAAGAGAAGGCATACCCATGACGGCTCCTACGGTGCGACGTCACTCCCCCAGGGCACGATGGAAGGGAGGAGGCACCACCATGACGCCTGGTACCGCTGACCGCCCTCTGATGCCCATCGAGGACTTTGAGCATCTTGCCGACGCGGCCCCGGAACACGTGCGGCTCGAATACGTCGACGGACGGGTCCACACGAAGGACCCGCTCAGCGTCGAGGACTTCGAGGAACTGGAACGCCGCGCCCCGGAGACCGTCCGACTTGAGTACATCAACGGAAAACTAGAGGTCAAGGCGATGCCGGACGGCAACCACAGCGAGATCCACATGTGGCTGCTCGAGCAGTGCCTGCAGCATCGCCCCGACCTGCGCCTCCATCACGAACGAGGCCTCCGGACCGAGGCCTACCGCAAGGGCCGTGCCCGGGCCGACGGGGCTCTCGTACGACGGGGGCACTTCAAAGGGCACGGGGAGTGGTCCGCCGCCAACGGCGTCCTCATGGTCGTCGAGATCACGTCCCACGACCGTGACACCAACCAGCGAGACCGCATCGACAAGCCCGTCGGGTATGCGGCAGTCGAGATCCCCGTCTACCTGCTCATCGACCGCGACCACAACTCGGTCGTCGTGTACAGCGAGCCCGAGGGTGGCCGGTACCAGCGAAAGAACGCCCACTCATGGGGCACCCCGGTCCATCTGCCCGAGCCCCTCGGCTTCACGCTCGACACCGAAGAACTCAAGGACTACGCCGACTGACCACAATGGCAACCATGAACCACGCCCAGCTCACCGCCCTAGGCCGCGCCCTCCGTCTCCTCGGCGAGCACGGGAAGCCCTCACCGCCGACACCCCGGACGCCAAGCTGCACGAGGTCAAGGGGGACCTGAAGCGGGCCCTGGAGCTGCTGGAGGAGAGCGTCACCGCCGCCAAGCCCACCACCCGCTGCGCCGAGCATCCGAACGGCCCCGTCGACAAGGGCGCACCGGACCTCTGTCTGCTGTGCGAGACGCGGCGCCGGGCCGCCCGCCGGGACGAGTACAACGGCCCCGCCCCGCTCCAGCCGCAGGCCACCGAACCCGTCCAGTCCCGTTACGGCGTGCGCGGCGACCGCCCCCAGCCCCAGCAGCGCTGGCTGCCGGAGCTGTGGAACGGCCAGGCCTGGCAGCTGTGCGGCACTCCGCGCCGGGACCGTCGTGAGGCGGAACTCTTCATCGCGGCCCAGCGCCGCGCACCCCGGGCCGCCATGGCGTACCGGCTGGTGCACGAGTTCACCGACTACGAGGTGCTGCGGGTGTGGGGGACGCCGGTGCGGGTCGACATCGAGCCGATGGGCGGCCTGTAACCCGTCAGAGCAGGGGCAGCGGGGAGAAGTCGTACCCCTCCCACAACCGCCGCGACGCGTCCTCCGGGTACGCCCTCACCTCCGGCTGCGCATCCAGCACCTGCACCAGCCGCTGCTCGTCGTCGTACGCCGGCCAGCCCGGGTCGCCCGTCCGCGCGAACGACGTCCAGGAGGAGCGGAAGCGGGACGACAGCGCCTCCGCCTCCACGGACGGCTCCACACCCGCGAACAGCAGAAGCCCCAGGTCCGCCCGAACGTGCCGAAGAGCAGGGGGATGTCCAGGCCGTGGCAGGCGCCCAGCGCGCCGCCGTTGCCGGGGGCCGGCCAGGTCAGTTCGTAGAGGTGGGCGCGTCCGCCACCCGCGCGCTGCGCCTCGGCCAGGTGCAGGGAGGGCATGTTGAACAGCCAGTCCGTCTGGACGCGTTCGTACAGCTCGGACGGGGAGGCGTCGGGGAAGGCCGCCCGGTAGGCCGGTTCGCCGTCGGGGCCGGGAGCGAAGAGACGCAGGGCGGAATCCGCCCTCTCCTCCGAGATCTGGCCCAGTTGACCAGCCATGGCGACGAAGAGGCGGTACTCGTCCCGGTTGTGGCCCACCAGCAGGTCGACGTCCCGTGCCGCGCCGGCCGTCAGTGCCTGCCACGGCGTGGTCGGCAGCACCTCGCCGTCGACCACCGGGGAGAACGGCGTGACGGTCGGCGCCGCCTGGCCCCAGCGGTCGATGTGCTGGGGCATCTTGGGGCCCAGCGACTCCCCCGCCGACGTCAGCCGGCGCGGGTCCACCGTCGACAGGTCGACGACCGTGGGCCGCAGCCCCACCTCGGCGGCGAGGGCGGTGCCGATGTCCCGGGCCAGGGCGTCGGAGAAGAACGTCCCCGGCACGCTCTGCGCGATCGCCCGCCGGAAGAGGCCCGTCGCGCGCGGCATGGCGAGCAGTGAGGCGATGGAGCCAGCGCCCGCCGACTCGCCGAAGACCGTGACCTGCCCGGGGTCGCCGCCGAACGCCTCGATGTTGTCCCGCACCCACTCCAGCGCGGCCACCTGGTCGAGCAGGCCGCGGTTGGCGGGCGCGCCCTCGATGTGGGCGAAGCCCTCCATGCCGAGGCGGTAGTTGAGGGAGACGACCACGAGGTCGCCGTCGACCGCGATGCGCCGGGCGTCGTAGCCGGGGCTGCCGGAGTGGCCGAGCTTGTAGGCGCCGCCGTAGATCCACACCATGACCGGGCGCCGGGCGGCCGGGTCGGGGTCGGGGGTCCAGACGTTGACCGTGAGCCACTCGTCGCCCTCGGGTACGTCGAGCAGGCCCGGGCCGCCCATGTTGCCGAGGTCCTGTGGGGGCGGCGGGCCGAAGGCGTACGCGTCCCGTATGCCGTCCCAGGGTTGGGCGGGGCGCGGTGCCAGGAAGCGGGCCTCGCCCACGGGGGTGCGGCGAAGGGATGCCGCGGAAGACGGCGAGCCCCTCTTCCCTGCGGCCGCGTACCGCCCCGGCGGTGGTGCGCACCACCAGGGCGGACTGCTCGGCCGGACCGTCCGCCGGCGGGCGGGACTCGGTCGTCGTCATCTGGATCTCCTCACGTGGCCGGTGAACAGGCGCTCAGTCAGTGTCCTTGACTGACGCAAGCAGATCCAGAGGATCGGGTTCCGGGGTCAGCTGAGCGACTTCAGCGACGCCGGGTCGTACGGCGCCAGGTCCTCGAAGCGGCCGTCCAGGACCTTCTGGGCCCACTCGGGGTCCTGGAGCAGGGCGCGGCCGACGGCGACCATGTCGAACTCGTCGCGCTCGAAGCGGTCCAGCAGGTTGTCGAGGTCGCCGATCTCGGCGCCGTGGCCCTGGAAGGACTTGAGGAAGTCGCCGCCGCTGAGGCCGACGGAGCCGACGGTGATGGCGGGCTTGCCGGTGAGCTTCCTGGTCCAGCCGGCCAGGTTGAGGTCGGAGTCGTCGAACTCGGGGACCCAGTAGCGGCGGGTGGAGGCGTGGAAGGCGTCGACGCCGGCGGCGGCGAGCGGGGTCAGGATGGCCTCCAGCTCCTCGGGGTCTCGGCGAGGCGGGCGGTGTAGGCGTCCTGCTTCCACTGGGAGTAGCGGAAGATGACGGGGAAGTCCGGGGAGACGGTCTCGCGGACGGCCGCGACGATCTCCGCCGAGAACTTGGTGCGGGCGACCGGGTCGCCGCCGTAGGCGTCGGCGCGGCGGTTGGTGCCCTCCCAGAGGAACTGGTCGAGCAGGTAGCCGTGCGCGCCGTGGAGTTCGACACCGTCGAAGCCGATGCGCTCGGCGGCGGCCGCGGCCTCGGCGAACGCGCCGATGACGGCGTCGATGTCGGCCTGCGTCATGGCCTTGCCGGTGCCCTCGGTGCCGTCCGTGCGCACGCCCGAGGGCCGACGGCCGGGGCGTCGGCGACGGGCGGCTCGCCCTGGTTGCGGACCATGCCGATGTGCCACAGCTGCGGCACGATCGTGCCGCCCGCGGCGTGCACCGCCTCGGCGACCTTCGCCCAGCCCGCGAGCTGCTCATCGCCGTGGAACCGGGGACGCGGTCGCTCTGCCCGGCGGAGTCGTGGCCGACGTAGGTGCCCTCGGTGACGATCAGGCCGACTCCGGCGGCGGCGCGGCGCGCGTAGTACGACAGCACGTCCTCGCCGGGGATGCCGCCCGGGGAGAACATGCGCGTCATCGGCGCCATCGCGATCCGGTTCGGGACGGTCAGGCCGCCCAGTGATACGGGCCGGGACAGGATCTCGGCGGCGCGGGAGGCGGCGGAGGCGGCGACGGTCACGTGGGGACTCCTCGGGAGGTACCGGTCAGTATGTGCATACGCATAGGACGCACATTCCAACAGCCCGGCCCGCCCACGGCATCCCGGCTCCCCTGTGATCCCGCACACGCCGGAGGGCGGCACCCCCTGTCGGAACAGGGAGTGCCGCCCTCGGCAAGGACGTTGATCGACCGGGTCGATCAGAAGTCCATGTCACCGCCCGGCATGCCGCCGCCGGCGGGCGCGGCGGCCTTCTCCGGCTTGTCGGCGATGACGGCCTCGGTGGTGAGGAACAGCGCGGCGATGGAGGCGGCGTTCTGCAGCGCGGAACGGGTCACCTTCGCCGGGTCGATGATGCCCTCGGCGATCATGTCGACGTACTCACCGGTCGCGGCGTTCAGGCCGTGGCCGACCTGGAGGTTGCGGACCTTCTCCACGACGACGCCGCCCTCGAGACCACCGTTGACGGCGATCTGCTTCAGCGGGGCCTCCAGCGCGAGCTTCACGGCGTTGGCGCCGGTCGCCTCGTCACCCTCGAGTTCCAGCTTCTCGAAGACCTGGGAGGCCTGCAGCAGGGCCACGCCACCACCGGCGACGATGCCCTCCTCGACGGCCGCCTTGGCGTTGCGCACGGCGTCCTCGATGCGGTGCTTGCGCTCCTTGAGCTCCACCTCGGTGGCGGCACCGGCCTTGATGACCGCGACACCGCCGGCGAGCTTCGCCAGGCGCTCCTGCAGCTTCTCGCGGTCGTAGTCCGAGTCGCTGTTCTCGATCTCGGCGCGGATCTGGTTGACCCGGCCCTGGACCTGGTCGGCGGAGCCGGCACCGTCGACGATGGTGGTCTCGTCCTTGGTGATGACCACCTTGCGGGCCTTGCCCAGCAGGTCGAGCGTGGCGTTCTCCAGCTTGAGGCCGACCTCCTCGGAGATCACCTCGCCGCCGGTGAGGATGCCGATGTCCTGCAGCATCGCCTTGCGGCGGTCACCGAAGCCCGGGGCCTTGACGGCGACGGACTTGAAGGTGCCGCGGATCTTGTTGACGACCAGGGTCGACAGGGCCTCGCCCTCGACGTCCTCGGCGATGATCAGCAGCGGCTTGCCCGACTGCATGACCTTCTCCAGGAGCGGGAGCAGGTCCTTGACGTTGGAGATCTTGGAGTTCGCGATCAGGATGTACGGGTCGTCGAGGACGGCCTCCATACGCTCCATGTCGGTCGCGAAGTACGCCGAGATGTAGCCCTTGTCGAAGCGCATACCCTCGGTGAGCTCCAGCTCCAGACCGAAGGTCTGGGACTCCTCGACGGTGATGACGCCTTCCTTGCCGACCTTGTCCATGGCCTCGGCGATGAGCTCGCCGATCTGGGTGTCGGCGGCGGAGATGGAGGCCGTGGAGGCGATCTGCTCCTTGGTCTCGACGTCCTTCGCCTGCTCCAGCAGGGCGGCGGAGACGGCCTCGACGGCACGCTCGATACCGCGCTTCAGGGCCATCGGGTTGGCGCCGGCGGCGACGTTGCGCAGGCCCTCCTTGACCAGGGCCTGGGCGAGAACGGTCGCGGTGGTCGTACCGTCACCGGCGACGTCGTCCGTCTTCTTGGCGACTTCCTTGACCAGCTCGGCGCCGATCTTCTCGTACGGGTCCTCGAGCTCGATCTCCTTGGCGATGGAGACACCGTCGTTGGTGATCGTGGGGGCGCCCCACTTCTTCTCGAGGACGACGTTGCGGCCCTTGGGGCCGAGGGTCACCTTGACGGCGTCCGCGAGCTGGTTCATGCCGCGCTCGAGGCCGCGCCGCGCCTCCTCGTCGAACGCGATGATCTTGGCCATGTGAAGTGGTCCCTCCAGGACTGGGGGTGATTACTTCGGACCGCGCCCGCGCCCGCGACGGACGGCCCCGACCGGTGGTTCCTTGCCCCACCCGGTCCGTGGCCTCACCGACCCGGTCCTTACGTTGTCACTCTCACCTTCAGAGTGCTAACGCAATGATTAGCACTCGGGCATGGCGAGTGCAAGCGCCTCCCGGGGATCGGGCGGTGACGTCAGCCCCCGGCGAACACCGCCCCGCACCCCCTTCGAGCAGGCCGAAGGGCCCGCACCCCGGGGGGTACGGGCCCTTCTGAGAAGACCGGTCGCTTGTGGTCGGTCGTGGAACGCGTTCAGCCGGCGACGCGAACCATGTCGGCCTGCGGACCCTTCTGGCCCTGCGAGATCTCGAACTCGACCCGCTGGCCCTCTTCCAGGGTGCGGTAGCCGTCCATCTGGATCGCGCTGTAGTGGACGAAAACATCCGCACCACCGTCGACCGCGATGAAGCCGTACCCCTTCTCCGCGTTGAACCACTTGACGGTGCCCTGAGCCATGCCTAACTCCCCTATTACTGGCCCTTGCACAGATCCACACTTCGCGGACCCGGGTCAGACCTCACCCCCCACGGTTGGGGGCGTGCGCCGGAACGCGTCGACCGCGGCTGAATGTATCTGTCCAACTGCCGTCTGCAACAGGTCAATCGGACGAGAATTCTGGACGCGTGGCATCCGGAATGTGGGGAGAATTCGCCAGACTTCAGGGCAAGTCGGGCCACATAAAGGGAACAAAAGCCGCGAAAGACCCACACACTTTGGCTACATCTTGTCGGGCGCGCGGCAGGAAAGCAGGGCTCTCGATCCATGGATCGGGAGCGCGTTCCCCAACTGTACCGCGCTCAATCACACTGAATTGCCCCCTCCGCTTCTCTCACGGAGGGGGCAATTCGATGAACTCTCAGTGACCGCCATTACCGAAGGTAACAACCGGTCGGCCGACCGGTTCAGCCACCGGCGACGGCCGGGATGATCGACACGCCGGCACCGTCGGGCGTCGCCGTCTCCAGCCCCTGCTCGAACCGCACGTCGTCGTCGTTGACGTACACGTTGACGAACCGGCGCAGCTTGCCCTGGTCGTCCAGCACCCGGGCGGCGATCCCGGTGTGGTTCTTCTCCAGATCGGCGATGACCTCGCCCAGGGTCGCCCCTCGGCGGCGACCTCGGCCTGCCCGCCGGTGTAGGTACGCAGGATGGTGGGGATGCGAACGGTGACGCTCATCGGATATGACCTCCGGTTTCGATTCAAGCTACGGCTCGGGCACGCCCTCAGGGGCGCGGGGAACTGCGCGACCAGCCCCCACCGGCCCGCAGCAAGCAACGGTCAGACGAGTCCGGCATCCCGGAACGAATCAAGGCTGGGACGAATCGTCGCAGTGAGCCCGGTCCCCGCCACCGCGTCCAACGTCTTCAGCCCATCCCCGGTGTTCAGCACGACCGTGGTCTTCGTGGGGTCCAGCACCCCGTTCTCGATCAGCTTGCGCGTCACACCCACCGTCACCCCACCGGCGGTCTCCGCGAAGATCCCCTCGGTCCTGGCCAGAACCTTGATCGCGTCGACGACCTGCTCGTCCGTCACGTCCTCCACCGCACCACCCGTACGGCGCGCGATGTCCAGCACATAAGGCCCGTCCGCCGGGTTGCCGATCGCCAGCGACTTGGCGATCGTGTCCGGCTTCTGCGGCCGGACCACGTCGTGCCCCGCCTTGAACGCCGTCGACACCGGCGAACAGCCCTCGGCCTGCGCGCCGAAGATC
The DNA here is from genome assembly GCA_018195615.1 of Streptomyces tuirus. Lineage (GTDB taxonomy): Bacteria > Actinomycetota > Actinomycetes > Streptomycetales > Streptomycetaceae > Streptomyces > Streptomyces tuirus_A. The sequence goes on from JAGTPG010000002.1 coordinate 4,376,078, forward strand.
TTGTACGGCTTGTCCTCGACGAGACCGAGCTTGATCAGCTCCTGCAGACCCTTGTCGATCTTCGTGAGCTGCGAGCCGGAGGCGATCGGCACGACCAGCTGGTCCGGCAGCTGCCAGCCCAGCTGCTCGCAGATCTCGTACGCGAGGGTCTTGGAGCCCTCCGCGTAGTACGGCCGCAGGTTGACGTTGACGAAGCCCCAGCCCTCGCCGGCCGGGTCGCCGATCAGCTCGGAGCAGAAGCGGTTCACGTCGTCGTAGTTGCCCTCGATGCCGACGAGCTCGCCGCCGTAGACCGCGGCCATGACGACCTTGCCCTGCTCCAGGTCGTGCGGGATGAACACGCAGGAGCGGAAGCCGGCGCGGGCCGCCGCAGCGCCCACCGCACCGGCGAGGTTGCCGGTGGAGGAGCAGGAGAGGGTGGTGAATCCGAAGGCGCGCGCCGCCTCCAGCGCCTGGGCGACGACCCGGTCCTTGAAGGAGTGCGTGGGGTTGCCGGAGTCGTCCTTGACGAAGAGCTTGCCCGCGTCGACACCGAGCTCACGCGCGAGGTTGTCGGCCTTGACGAGCTTGGTCCAGCCGGGGTTGATGTTCGGCTTGGTCGCCACGTCCGCGGGGACGGGCAGCAGGGGCGCGTACCGCCAGATGTTCGAGGGGCCCGCCTCGATGCGCTTGCGGAGCTCCTCGGTGTCGTAGGCCGAGAAGTCGTAGGCGATCTCCAGCGGGCCGAAACACTCCTCGCACGCGAAGACCGGGCCGAGGGGTACGCGGTGACCGCACTCGCGGCAGCTCAGGGCAGCGGCGGGACCGAGGTCTACGGTGGAGTCAGTGGTGCTTGCAACAGTCTGCACAGCCATGTGAGGCGAGGCCCTTTCTCCTCATCTTCCTCACGACGCATCTCGCCGTGAGACGGATTTGGCACCTTCCCGAGCCGGGACCTCGCGGAGCGGTCGACAGTGACCTACGAGTATCGGCTGGAGGGTTGCCGGGGCTTCATCGGGCCGTTTCCCTCTGCCCCTCTGGATGAGCTGTATGCGGTTGTAAACGTCGGTTGACCCCGGACATGCGATGGTCATCCGCGTTGTTCAAGACTGTAACCGACGACCAGGACCCTTGAGATAGTCGTCCGAACCGCGAGATGGCTCACAGTCCGTCCCGCCGAGAGAACGCTAAGGAGCCGTCACGGTGCTGGAAGAAGTCGAGCGCTGGCTGAGCACCCGTTCCTGGTCCGCTGCCGATCGCCCGCTCCACCGGATCCTGGCCGCCAAGCAGCGCACCGGCCAGACGGTGAGTGTCGTGCTGCCCGCGCTCAACGAGGAGGAGACGGTCGGTGACATCGTCGCCGTCATCCGCCACGACCTGATGCGGCAGGTGCCGCTCGTCGACGAGCTGGTCGTCGTCGACTCGGGCTCGACCGACCGTACGTCGGAGGTGGCCGCCGCCGCGGGCGCGACGGTGGTGCACCGGGACGCGATCCTGCCGCGTCTGCCGGCCGTGCCCGGCAAGGGCGAGGTGCTGTGGCGCTCGCTGCTCGTCACCCGCGGGGACGTCGTGTGCTTCATCGACGCCGACCTGAAGGACTTCTCGTCCGAGTTCGTCTCCGGGATCGTGGGCCCGCTGCTCACCGACCCGGGCGTGGACCTGGTGAAGGGCATGTACGACCGTCCGCTGGGCGCCGCCGCCGGGCAGGGCGGCCGGGTCACGGAGCTGATGGCCAGGCCGCTGCTCAACATGCACTGGCCGCAGCTGGCCGGGTTCGTGCAGCCGCTCGGCGGCGAGTACGCGGCCCGCCGCTCGCTGCTGGAGCAGCTGCCGTTCCCCGTCGGGTACGGCGTCGAGCTGGGGATGCTGGTCGACGCGCTGCACCTGGTGGGGCTGGACGCCCTCGCCCAGGTGGACGTCGGGGTGCGCAAGCACCGGCACCAGGACGGGCAGGCGCTGGGCCGGATGGCCGCCGCGATCTACCGCACGGCCCAGCTGCGGCTGGCCCGCGGGCATCTGATCCGGCCGTCCCTGACGCAGTTCGAGCGGGGCGGCGACGGCTTCGAACCGCGCACGTACTCCGTGGACACCGAGGAGCGTCCGCCGATGGTGGAGATCGCCGAGTACCAGGCGCGGAAGGCGGCCTGACCGGTGTCGTTTTCGGCCGTGTGGGTCAGGTACGTACGTTTGAGCGTTTACACGCCGGGCTAGGTTGAGGCGTATGGCTTCGACGTACGGTGCTGCCCAGGTGCTGGTGGCCTCCAACCGCGGTCCCGTCTCCTACGCGGTCGGCGAGGACGGTTCGCTCAACGCCAAGCGCGGAGGTGGCGGGCTGGTCTCGGGACTGTCCGCGATCGGCTCGGACGCGGACGCGCTGTGGGTGTGCTCGGCGCTGTCCGACGGCGACCGCGAGGCGGTGCGGCGGGGCGTCGGCGAGGACGGCGTGCGGATGCTGGACATCCCGGCGGACGTGCACGCCGACGCGTACAACGGCATCGCCAACTCGGTGCTGTGGTTCGTGCACCACATGCTGTACCAGACGCCGCTGGAGCCGGTCTTCGACGCGGAGTTCCGGCGGCAGTGGGCGTCGTACGAGACGTACAACCGGGCGTTCGCCGAGGCGCTGGCCGAGGAGGCGGCACAGGGTGCGGCCGTGGTGGTGCAGGACTACCACCTGACGCTGGTGCCGGGCATGCTCCGCGAGCTGCGGCCCGACCTGCGCATCGGCCACTTCTCGCACACCCCGTGGGCGCCGCCCGAGTACTTCCGGATGCTGCCGGACGACGTGGCCGGGCAGGTGCTGCGCGGCATGCTGGGCGCGGACCGGCTGGGCTTCCTCACGCAGCGCTGGGCGGACGCGTTCGCGGCGTGCGCCGAGCGGTTCGCCGGGGGCTCGGGGCACGCGGGTCGGGGTGCACGGGCTGGGGCCGACGCGGACTTCCTGCGCAAGCGGTCGCACGAGCCGGACGTCGAGGAGCGCATGGCCGCGCTGAGGGAGGAGATCGGCGAGGGCCGCCGCACCATCGTCCGGGTCGACCGCACGGAGCTGTCGAAGAACATCGTCCGTGGTCTGCTGGCCTACCGGCGGCTGCTGGAGACCCACGCCGAGTGGCGCGAGCGCGTGGTGCACGTGGCGTTCGCGTACCCGTCGCGGCAGGACCTCGCCGTGTACCGGGACTACATGGCCGAGGTGGAGCGGCTGGCGGACGAGATCAACGCCGAGTACGGGACGCCGGGCTGGACCCCGGTCCTCCTGCACCTCAAGGACGACTTCGCCCGCTCGCTGGCCGCGTACCGGCTGGCCGACGTCGCCCTCGTCAACCCCATCCGGGACGGCATGAACCTCGTCGCCAAGGAGGTCCCGGTCGTCTCCGACGCGGGCTGCGCGCTGGTGCTGTCGCGGGAGGCCGGGGCGTACGAGGAGCTCGGCGAGGACGCGATCACGGTGAACCCCTACGACGTCACCGCCACGGCGGTGGCCTTGCACGAGGCCCTGTCGATGCGCCCGGAGGAACGGGCGGAGCGGAGCAAACGGCTGGCAGCGGCGGCCACGGCGCTGCCGCCCGCGCAGTGGTTCGTGGACCAGCTCGAGGCGTTGAGGGGCTGATCGGTGATGACCGGCTCCCCCGGCTCCGCGCTGCCGGCGCCCGCCACGAAACCCGGCCAGGACGGCCTCGACGCCCTCCTCGCCCGGCCCGGCAAGGCCCTGATCGGGCTGGACTTCGACGGGACGCTCGCGCCGATCGTGGCCGACCCCGAGAAGGCCCGGGCGCACCCCGAGGCGCTGTCCGCGCTGGCCGCGCTCGCGCCGAAGGTGGCCGCCGTGGCGGTGATCACCGGGCGGCCCGCCGAGGTCGCCGTGCGCAACGGCGGGTTCGCCGACGTGCCAGGGCTTGAGCACCTCGTCGTCCTCGGGCACTACGGCGCCGAGCGGTGGGACGCCCGCAGCGGCGAGGTCAGCGCACCCGAGCCGCACCCCGGCGTCGCCGCGGTCCGTGCCGAGCTGCCCGAGCTCCTCGACCGGCTCGGCGCCTCGCAGGGGACCTGGATCGAGGAGAAGGGCCGGGCGGTGGCCGTGCACACCCGCCGGGCCGCCGACCCGCAGGCCGCCCTGGACTCCCTGCGCGAACCGCTCGCCGGGCTGGCGCACCGGCACGACCTGATCGTCGAGCCCGGCCGCATGGTCCTCGAACTCCGCCCGCCCGGCATGGACAAGGGCGTCGCGCTCACCGACTTCACCCGGGAGATCGGCGCCGCGTCCGTCCTCTACGCCGGCGACGACCTGGGCGATCTGCCCGCCTACTCCGCCGTCGACACCCTCCGCTCGGACGGCACCCCGGGTCTGCTGGTGTGCAGCGGCAGCGACGAGGTGACCGAGCTGAGGGACCGCGCGGATTTGGTGGTGGACGGGCCGGAGGGCGTCGTGCGGCTGCTGGCCGCGCTGGCGGACCGGATCGGCTGAGGGCGCGCGCCCCTTCAGGGGCACGGGCCGTCTCGATATGCGGCTCCGCCGCGTGGGCGCGAACAACCACCACGCACCCGGCCACGGCCACGGCCACGGCCCCACCCTTACGGTCCTCAGCGTTCCCCGCGGCGCGTCTCCCGTATCCGCCGCAGCCGGTTCACCGTCACCGGGTCGTGGGCCACGGCCCGCGGGTCGTCCAGCAGGGCGTTGAGGAGCTGGTAGTAGCGCACGGGGGCGAGGCCCAGCTCCTCCCGGATGGCCCGTTCCTTCGCTCCGGGGCCGGAGAACCCGCGGCGTTCGAGCGCGAGGATGTCCCGCTCCCTGCGCCCGAGCCGCGTCCCGTCGTGCTCCTCGTCCATGCCCGGCACCGTAACGCCCGCCACCGACAGCGGTACTACTCCGCGCTCTCCGCCCGGCTCGCCGCGGCCTGGAGGTGGCCCAGGACGCCCGAGGGGCTGCCGTCGGGGCGACCGCCTTGCCGATCTGCTGCTTCACCTGCGCGCTGACCTCGGCCCAGGAGGTCTTGCCGACCGGGTAGAGCTCGGAGGCCGGCAGCTCGTCCAGGAACGTCTTGAGGTGCCGGTCCCGGTCGGAGGCGGCCATGGTCGCGGACGCGGAGCTGGTGACCGGCAGCAGGTCGTACTCGCGGGAGAAGGCCAGCACGTTCTTCTCGCTGTAGACGAAGTCGAGGAAGTCACCGATCTGGTCGCGGTGCCCGTTCTTGCGGAAGGCCGTCATCCAGTCGGCGACACCGAGCGTGGACCTGGTCGTCCCCTCCTTGCCCGGCGTCGGCACCATGCCGTACTCGACGCCCTTCTTGCCGGCGATCTTCGCCAGGGACGGGTGCCCGTTGAGCATGCCGACCTCGCCCTTCGCGAAGGCGGCGAACGCCGCTGCCCGGTTGAGCTCGCCGGGCGCGACCGGCCCGGTCAGGCCCTCGCCGACCAGTTCGTTCTTCAGCCAGGAGAAGGTGTCGATGTTCTCCGGCGAGTCGATGCCGTAGCTGTCGACGGTGTCGGTGTAGCCGCCCCCGCCGCTGAGCATCCACTGCATGGTCTCGGCCTGCGCCTCCTCCGGTCCGAGGGGCAGCGCGTAGGGGTACTTCACGCCCTCGGCCTTGAGCGCCTCGGCGTCGTCGGCCAGGTCGTCCCAGGTCTCGGGCGGGGTGATGCCGGCCTTGGCGAAGAGGCTCTTGTTGTAGAAGAGCACCCGCGTGGAGGAGGCGAACGGCATGCCGTACTGCACGCCCTTGACCTGCCCAGCGGTGGCCAACTGCCCGACGAAGTCGGCCTGCACGGGTATGGAGAGCAGGTCGTCGGCCTTGTAGAGCTGGTTGTTGGCCGCGTAGTCGGCGTACGCGCCGATCTGCGCCATGTCCGGCGGGTCACCGGCGGTGACCATCTCCCTGACCTTGCGGTCGACGTCGTTCCAGGAGTAGACGCTGACGTCGATCTTCACGCCCGAGTTGTCGGCCTCGTACTCCTGGACGAGCTTGGCCCAGTACTTCCGGGAGCTGTTGGCCGCACTGTCGCCGTAGTCGGCGGCGACCAGCTTCAGCGTCACGTCGGCTGAGCCGCCGCCCGTCACGCCACAGCCGCCGAGGACCGCCGTCATGCCCAGCGCGGACACCACCGCGATCGTTCCTGCCATCCGCCGCCGCTGCACCGCTGTTCTTCCCCAACCCTGGCGTGACCGCCAACGAAAGTTTTCGATAATCGGAACAAGGTCTACACCACGTGAGTGGACTAGACCTCTCGCGGGTCCCCGGGTCACACTGTTCTCCGTGAGACATGTCATCGCCCTCGACGTGGGCGGCACCGGAATGAAGGCCGCTCTGGCCGGGCCGGGGGCGAGGTGCTGCACCGGGCCCGCCGGACCACCGAACGCGAGCAGGGCCCGCAGGCCGTCGTCGCGGGCATCCTCGACTTCGCCGCCGAGCTGCGCGCGTACGGCGCCGAGCACTTCGGCACGCCCGCGTCCGCCGCCGGTGTCGCCGTCCCCGGCATCGTCGACGAGGGGCGCGGCGTCGCCGTCTACTCCGCGAACCTCGGCTGGCGCGACGTCCCCCTGCGCGAACTCCTGACGGAGCGGCTGGGCGTTCCGGTCGCCCTGGGCCACGACGTGCGCACCGGCGGCCTCGCCGAGGGCCGGGTCGGCGCGGGCCGGGGCGCCGACCGTTTCCTGTTCGTGGCCCTGGGCACCGGCATCGCGGGCGCCATCGGCGTCGACGGCCGGGTCGAGGCGGGCGCGCACGGCTTCGCGGGCGAGATCGGCCACATCGTCGTACGGCCCGGAGGGGCCCCGTGCCCGTGCGGCCAGCAGGGCTGCCTGGAGCGCTTCGCCTCGGCTGCGGCCGTGAGCGAGGCCTGGGCCGCGGCCTCCGGCGACCGGGGCGCGGACGCGGCGGACTGCGCGAAGGCCGTCGACTCCGGCGACCCTAGGGCGCGTGCGGTCTGGCAGGAGGCGGTGGACGCCCTCGCCGACGGCCTGGTCACCGCCCTGACCCTGCTGGACCCCCGCATCCTGATCATCGGGGCGGGCTGGCGGAGGCGGGAGAGACGTTGTTCGCACCGCTGCGGGAGGCCATCGGCCGCCGCATCACCTTCCAGAGACAGCCGACGCTCGTCCCCGCGGCGCTCGGGACGGCGCCGGTTGCCTGGGGGCGGGCCTGCTCGCCTGGGATCTTCTGTCATCGACCGACCGTTCGGAGGTAACGCCCTGATGGGAGCCGACTCAGGGGCGCGGGACAGCGTCGACATGCGGCTCCGCCGCGGTGCGCGACCAGCCACCACGCACCCGCACCCCGCCACGGCGGGACGCCCCACGGTCCTCACCGGCGCGACCGTGGTCCTGCCCACGGAGACCGTCGAAACCGGGCAGGTGACCGTCGACGGCACCCGCATCGCCGCCACCGCCCCGGAGAACGCCCAGTTCATCGACGTAACCGGCCACTACGTCCTCCCCGGCTTCGTCGACCTCCACAACCACGGCGGAGGCGGAGCCTCCTTCACCTCCGGCTCCGTCGACGACATCCTCAAGGGCATCCACACCCACCGCCTGCACGGCACGACCACCCTGGTCGCGTCCACCGTCACCGGCGACATGGACTTCCTCGCCCAGCGCGCGGGCCTGCTGAGCGAACTGGCCGAGCAGGGCGAGATCGCCGGCATCCACTTCGAGGGCCCGTTCATCTCCCCCTGCCGCAAGGGCGCCCACGCCGAGGACCTCCTGCGCGACCCGCACCCCGCGGACGTCCGCAAACTGATCGACGCGGCCCGGGGCCAGGCGAAGATGCTCACGCTGGCCACGGAACTGCCCGGCGGCCTCGACTCCGTACGCCTCCTGGCCGACCAGGGCGTGATCGCGGCGATCGGCCACACGGACGCGACGTACGAGCAGACCGTCTCGGCCATCGACGCGGGCGCCACGGTCGCCACCCACCTCTTCAACGCGATGCCGCCGCTCGGCCACCGCTCCCCCGGCCCGATCACGGCGCTCCTGGAGGACGACCGGATCACGGTCGAGCTGATCAACGACGGCACACACCTCCACCCCGCCGCACTCCAGCTGGCGTTCCACCACGCCGGTGCGGACCGGGTCGCCTTCATCACGGACGCGATGGACGCGGCCGGTTTCGGCGACGGACGCTACTGGCTCGGCCCGCTGGAGGTGGAGGTCGCGGACGGTGTGGCCCGCCTGGTGGCGGACGGCACGATCGCCGGCTCCACCCTCACCCTGGACCGCGCCTTCAAACGGGCGGTCACGGTCGACGGCCTCTCCGTCGAGGACGCGGTGCAGGCACTCTCGGCGACCCCTGCCCGCCTGCTCGGCATGTCCGACCGGATCGGCTCCCTGGAACCCGGCAAGGACGCTGACCTGGTGCTCCTGGACGCGGACTACGAGCTCAAGGGTGTGATGCGCCGGGGCGAATGGGTGGTCGGTCCCCAACTGGGCTGATCCGTCCCGCAGTCGAGAGACGGTAGCCGACTCCAGGACTGGGCCGACCGCCGTCTCTTTGGCATGATCAGAGAACGTTCACGGCAACAAGCGCGTCTCGGGGGAGGTCGGTCCGGTGATCCTCACGGTCACGCTGAACACCGCTCTCGACATCACCTATCGCGTACGGTCCCTGCGGCCGCACGCCTCCCACCGCGTCTCCGAGGTGACGGAACGCCCCGGCGGCAAGGGCGTCAACGTGGCCCGGGTACTGGCGGCGCTCGGGCACGAGGTGACGGTGACCGGTTTCACGGGCGGTGCGACGGGGCGGGTCGTGCAGGAGCGGCTCGCGTCGGTGCCGGGTGTGATCGACGCGCTGGTGCCGGTCTCGGGCGCCACCCGCCGCACGATCGCCGTGGTCGACGCCCAGTCCGGCGACACCACGCAGCTCAACGAGCCGGGCCCGGCGGTCACGCCCGCCGAATGGTCGGCCTTCCAGGAGGCCTACGAGGACCTGCTCCCCTCCGTCTCCGCGGTGGCCCTGTGCGGCAGCCTGCCGCCGGGCGTCCCGGTGGGCGCGTACGCGGGCCTGGTCCGGACGGCCCGTTCCTTCGGGGTCCCGGTCCTCCTGGACACCAGCGGCGAACCTCTGCGCCGGGGCGTCGCCGCCCGCCCCGACATCATCAAGCCGAACGCCGACGAACTCGCGGAACTGACCGGCTCCCACGAACCCCTGCGCGCCACCCAGGACGCCCGCCGCCGCGGCGCGGGCGCGGTGGTCGCGTCCCTGGGCCCCAGGGCCTCCTGGCCATCACCCGAGACGGCCACTGGCGCGCCACCCCACCGACCCGGTATCCCGGCAACCCGACCGGCGCCGGCGACGCCGCCGTCGCGGGCCTGCTCTCGTCCCTGGTCGAACACCTTCCCTGGCCGTCCCGCCTGACCCGCGCGACGGCTTTGTCGGCAGCGACGGTCCAATCGCCGGTGGCGGGGGAGTTCGACGCAGGGCTGTACGAGGAACTGCTCAAGAGAGTGGCGGTGACGGGTGAGGCCAGCGCGGCGTGAGCCGGATTACAGCCGAATCCATTCGTGATACCACCCTGCGATGCGGCCTAAGATCGCTGACGACCAATGATCTACCTCCGCAGGGGGAACACGTGCGCTCAACCAAGGCGCTCAAGCAGCTCGCAGCTGTAGGCATGGCATCACTCGCACTCACCTTCTCCGCGACTTCCACTGCCTCGGCGGAAACCGTGCGAGCAGGTGTCTGGCAGAAGGACGGCCACGACTTCAGCATACGGACCAGTGCCAGCACCTCGGCCTCCAAGATCGCCACCATCAAGGACCCTGACACGAGGGTTCCTTGCGGTGGGGAGAGGTGCACTCGAAACAACAACGGTGGCAAGTACACGTGCTGGTCCGGTGGTCCTTCGGACAACGACTGGCTCAAGGTCAAGTGGGCAGGCAAGACCGGTTGGGTGGCTGCCATGTGTGTCGAAGCCGGGCGAATCTGACGGCGCTGAAACTGATGGCCGTCGGAGTGCGGACACTCCGACGGCCATCCCACAGATTTTTCTGGGACTACTCCTTGACCTGCCCGGCCTTCAGCCAAAGCTGGTCCAGCAGGACGTTGCACTTGTCGCCGTCGCCGCAGGAGACCGTGATCGTGTTGGTGCCCTTGTTGAGGGTCGGCCAGGCGTAGGTCTTGGTCCAGCCCTTGGAGAAGTCCCCGTCCGAGGTGTGTGTGAAGTTGCCCATGTTCAACTTGCTGCCGAACGGCTTGCCGTTGACGGTGAGCGTCATCTTCTGGTCCTCGTCGACCGTGCTGTAACGGGCGAAGACGGTGTAGGGGCCGTCCTTGGGGACGCCGTTGACCGTCCAGGTGACCGATGAGCCCACCTGGTTGAGGTTCCCCACGTAGATGCCGCCGTCGGACTGGGCGCCCTTGACGTCCTCGGCGAGCGCCGCGCCACCGCCGAGGCGCAGGGCCTTGGCGTCGATCGTCGGCAGGTCGACCTGGTTCTCATCGCCGCCCTTGCTGCTCGACGGGCTCGGCTTCGAAGCCTGGGACTGGGTCGGGCCCGGGTTCGCCTGGTTGTCGGGCTCGTCCTTGTCCTTGTCGCCGCCCACCATGGCCACGCCGATGCCGATCACCACCGCGGCGACCACCGCGATCGCGCCGATCAGCAGGCCCTTGGTGTTGGGACCGCGGCCACCCCGGCCGCCGCCGCCCACCGGCACCTGCTGCGCGGTCTGCGCGCCACCCGGCAGCGTCTCCGGCGCCGCGTAGTGCGCGTTCGGCTGGCCGTAGGCGCCCTGCTGCTGCGGGGCCTGCGCGTAGGGCGCCGTCTGCGCCTGCTGGCCGTACTGACGCGTGCCGACCGCCCGCACCCGGTTGACGGAGTTCGGGTAGCCGTAGCCCCCGGACGGCGGCTGGGCCCCGTTGGCCTGCCCGTCGGCGTAGAGATAGCCGAACGGGTCGTCGTCCTCGGGCGTGCTCGCGCCGTTGTTGCCGGGCGTCATCCCTTGGTCTCCTCAGTCAGGTGCGGTGCGAAAGAAGTACGAGTCGAGAACGCGAGCCTACCCGCTCCCAGTGACCCAAACGGGTGACTCAGACCGCATCAACTCGCTGACCTGGAGTTCACCCAGCGCGTCTGTGTTGTTTGGGACGAGATCGTTTCTCGACGTACATGCGCTCGTCAGCGGATTTCAACACTTCGTCCGCCGTCATTCCACAGTGTGCCCATCCGATACCGAAGCTGGCGCCCACCCGGACGGCGCGGCCCTCGGCGCGGATGGGCTGGATGATCTCGTTGCGGAGGCGGACCGCGAGGTCCTGGGCGTCGGCGCGGCCCAGTCCGTCGGCGAGGATGACGAATTCGTCACCCCGAGCCGGGCGACCGTGTCGCCGTCGCGGACGCCGTTGCTCAGCCGCCGGGCGACCTCGATGAGAACCGCGTCACCCGCGTTGTGCCCGAACCGGTCGTTGATCGACTTGAAGCCGTCGAGGTCGCAGAAGAGCACGGCGAGGCCCTTGGTGCCGTCGTCGTGGTCGCCGTCCGGGGCGACGGTGTGCACATGGTGGTCGTACGCGTCGTACGGCTCGGCGCCCGGCCCGAAGTCGAAGCCTGGGCCGACCGCGTCGAAGGCGGGGTGGCCGTAGGCCGCGTCGTGGGACTCGGCGACGCCGGGGTACGGGGGCGTGGCGCGCCGGCAGAGGCGAGCGGAGAGGCGGGAGCGCAGCTCGGCGGAGTTCGGCAGGCCGGTGAGCGAGTCGTGCGAGGCGCGGTGGGCGAGCTGGAGCTCGCGGCGTTTGCGCTCCTCGATGTCCTCGACGTGGGTGAGGAGGAAGCGCGGGCCGTCGGCGGCGTCCGCGACGACGCTGTTGCGCAGCGAGACCCACACGTACGTGCCGTCCCGGCGGCCGAGGCGGAGCTCCGCGCGGCCGCCCTCCGCCGAGGTCCGCAGCAGGGTGCCTATGTCCTCGGGGTGGACCAGGTCGGAGAACGAGTAGCGGCGCATCGCGGAGGCGGGGCGGCCCAGCAGCCGGCACAGGGCGTCGTTGGTGCGCAGGATCCGGCCGTGCTGGTCGCCGCCCATCTCGGCGATGGCCATGCCGGACGGGGCGTACTCGAAGGCCTGCCGGAAGCTCTCCTCGCTGGCCCGGAGCGCCTGCTGCTCGCGTTCGAGCCGGACGAGGGCGCGCTGCATGTTGGCGCGCAGCCGCGCGTTGCTGATCGCGATGGCGGCCTGGAAGGCGTACATCTGGAGCGCCTCGCGGCCCCACGCGCCGGGCCGGCGGCCGTTGCGCGGCCGGTCCACGGACAGCACGCCGATGAGTTCGCCGGACGTCCCGCTGCCCTGCGGGCCGGGCGCGTACATGGGCGCGAAGAGCCGGTCGGCGGGGTGCCACTCGTCCTCGAAGCGGGGGCGGGGCCGTCGGTGTACCACTGCGGGACGTCGTCGTCGTCGAGGACCCAGCCCTCGGTGTGCGGTATGAAGACGAGGTCGCCCCAGTGCTCGCCCATGTTCAGGCGGCGGTCCCAGGAGGTGCGCGAGCCGACACGGCCGGTGATGAGGGCCTCGGCGGCGGGGTTCCCGGCGAAGGCGGCGACGACGAGGTCGCCGTCGGGCCGTACGAGGTTCACGCACGCCAGCTCGTACCCGAGGGCGGCGACGACGCCCTCCGCGACGGTCTGCAGTGTGTCCGCCAGGCTGCGGGCCGTGTTCATGTCGGCCATGACCTGGTGCAGTTGTCGCAGGGACGCAAGGCGGACGTAGGGCTCCGACTCGGTCTCCATGCTCGCCCTCCCCCCGAGACCTCGCAGCGAATCAAGGGTTCTCATCGGCGTATCGTCCTGGCAGCTTCCCCGCCACTGAATCACAGCGCGCTGCTCACTCGGTACACAGGGTCAACAATTCCTGCCTCTTGTGACTCAAGTCACAGGTAAACCTGAACAACTGACTGGAGTTTCCGCGTTTTCCCGGTGCGCGCAGTGAGCGCGTTTTCTGTGGCGTTGCGCACAACTCCGCGAAAGGTCGGTCGCGGGTCCTAAGACCGTGATCGGCCGGGAGCCCGATGCGGGGTGCGCGGGACGGAGATTAGCGTTTCCGGTGTGCCGAACACTCCTCCCGCCCCGTCCCCGATCATTCCGTCGCCCGCCTCCGGGCATGCTGAGGGGGTGAGCAACGACGAGTTCCGCGCCGCCATGTCCCGGCTGGCCTCGGGCGTGGTCCTGGTGACCGCGCAGGAGCCGCCGCTCGACCCGGAGGACCCCGGCGCGCCGAGCGGCGAGGACGTGGGCATGACAGCGACGGCCTTCATGTCGGTGTCCCTGGACCCGCCCCTGGTGCTGGTGAGCCTGCGCGAGGGCTCCCGCATGGACGACCTGCTCGCCGAGCAGCCCCTGTGGGCGGTCTCCGTCCTCTCCGAGAGCCAGCGGCACATCGCCGGCCGCTTCGCCATGAAGGGGCGCGTCAGCGACCGCCTGCTCTTCGCGGACATCCCGTACACCCGGGGCGAGTACACCGACGCCCCCCTCGTGGGCGGCGCCCTGGCCGTCCTGGAGTGCCGCACCGAGCAGCGGGTGCCGGCCGGCGACCACACCCTGGTGATCGGCCGTGTCCTGACGGCCCGCGTCCCGAGCGCGGACGGCGGCCCGCTGGCGTACTTCCGTGGCCGGTACCGCCACTTGGCCTGAAGAAACCGTTCGCCGGGGGCGGAGCGCCTGCCTAGGGTGCGCGCATGACGACGACCGGCCCGCGCCTCGAAGAGATCACTCCCGCGAACCTCGACGCCGCCCTCGGCATCCTCGTCCGCCCCGACCAGGAACACGCGGTCGCCCCGGTCGTGAAGTCGCTCGCCGAGGCCTACGTCCATCCCGGCGTAGCCTGGCCCCGCCTGATCGTCGACGGCGACCGCCCGGTCGGCTTCCTCATGGCCTGCCTCGACATCGACTGGTTCGCGGACGGCAGCGTGCTCCGCTCGGGCCTGTGGCGGCTGAACGTCGCGGCCGGGGAGCAGGGGCGCGGATACGGCCGCTTCGCCGTCGAGTCCGTCGCCGAGGAACTCCGCCGGCGCGGAACCAAGGAGTTCTACGTCACCTGGCACCCCGGCCCCGACGGCCCGGAGGACTTCTACCTGAGGCTCGGCTTCCGCCCGAACGGGGAGACGAGCGGGGGCCAGACGGTGGGCGTACTGGATCTCGCCTAGAGGGTGTCCGCAAAGTCGCGTCGTCCCGCCCGGAGGGCGGGCCCCGCGGCGTCATGGGGGTGCCCCCTGCCCGAGAGCGAAGCCGAGAACTTGATGGAGCGTGCTCTCGGCGTGCCGGGCCTCGCGGGGCAGGCGGGGCTTTGCCCCTAGCTCCAGTTCTGCGAGGAGCGTCCGCGCTTGGTCTCCGAGCGCTGCTTCTTCTCCCGCAGGCGGCGTTCGTTGATGCCGCGTGGGATGCGGGTCGGCTTGCGGGGCTTGGGCGGGGGCGCCGTGGCCTCGGCCAGGAGCGCGGCGAGGCGTACGGCGGCGGCCTCGCGGTTGCGCCACTGGGAGCGGTGCTCGGAGGACCGGACGGTGACGACTCCGTCCACCAGGCGACCGGCCAGCCGCTGCAGCGCCCGCTGCTTCCACACCTCGGGCAGCGCCTCGGTCCTCGCCAGGTCGAAGCTCAGCTCGACCTTCGAGTCACTGGTGTTGACGTGCTGTCCGCCGGGCCCCGAGGACCGCGAGAAACGCCACATGAGCTCGGCCTCGGGCAGCGAGACGGAGCCGCGGATGACGTGGGGACCAGACATGCCGTCCACGTTCCCGCTCCTGTCCGGTCCACGTCACCTCAATATCGGAGGTAAAGAAAGTAAAGGGAGCTGGAACCTCTCGTACCTCCCTCGACGTTCTCTGGGATAGCTGTAGCTTCTTGCCGTACGTATTCGAGGGAAGGGACTCCCAACAATGGCTGTAAGCCTGTCCAAGGGTGGCAACGTCTCGCTCACCAAGGAGGCTCCGGGCCTGACCGCCGTCACCGTGGGCCTCGGCTGGGACGTCCGCACCACCACCGGCACGGACTTCGACCTCGACGCCTCCGCGATCGCGGTCAACACACAGGGCAAGGTCTACTCCGACGCCCACTTCGTCTTCTTCAACAACAAGCAGACCCCGGACAACTCCATCGTCCACACGGGCGACAACCGCACGGGCGAGGGCGCCGGCGACGACGAGGCGATCAACGTCAACCTCGCCGCCCTCCCGGCCGACATCGACAAGATCGTCTTCCCGGTCTCGATCTACGACGCCGAGAACCGCAGCCAGAACTTCGGCCAGGTCCGCAACGCCTACATCCGCATCATCAACCAGGCCGGCGGCGCGGAGATCGCCCGCTACGACCTGTCGGAGGACGCGGCCACGGAGACGGCCATGGTCTTCGGCGAGCTCTACCGCAACGGCGCGGAGTGGAAGTTCCGCGCCGTCGGCCAGGGCTACGCCTCGGGCCTGGTCGGCATCGCCCAGGACTTCGGCGTGAACGTCTGACGGACGCCCAGCCGCTTCCGCGGAGCCCCCGGCCGGGACACCGGCCGGGGGCTCCGGCGTTCGCCACGCCAGGAGCCACGCGGGGTGTTTGAGACCGCCGGAAGGGGCGTGTTAGCGTCGCATTGCGAGACGGGACGATCCGTCTCGCGATCGATTGGGGGAAAATTGATCACCACGTCACGATTCCGGCGCCACGCCGTCGTCCTCGCCCTCGCGACCCTGACCGCGGTGGGAGTGAGCGCGGCGCCCGCCACGGCCGACAACCGTCTCCCTGCCCGCTACACCGTGGATCTCCACGAACTACCGAGCCACAACTCGCCGGTGGTCGGCCGCATCTTCGCGGGCCACTGGTACGCGACCGGCGAGAACCTCGTCAAAGGCGACCGGTTCCCCGACGGGTTCTGCGGAACCGATCCGCAGAACAACGAGTGGCGTTCGGTAGTGCTCCCGGACGGCAAGATCGGCTACACGTCGCTCTACTGCATCGCATGACCCGGCCGGGGAGGGGACGGACTCAGGGCCGGTCCGGCTTCCCCTCCCCGTACAGCCAGTCCTCCCAGATCCCGTCGAAGTCCGTCCCGGGCGCCTGCTCCTCCACATACGCCGTGAAGTCGGCCGTGTCCGCGTTGCCGTGCCGGTGGGTCGCCGCCCAGCCGCGGAGGATGTCGTCGAACTCCTCGTCGCCGACGGCCTGGCGGATCTTCTGGAGGACCATCGCGCCCCGCCAGTACACCGGCGGCTCGGAGATGCGCGCCGCGCTCGGCGGCTCCGCGGGCGGGAACTCCCAGATCGCCTCGTCGGCCTCCTCGGTGGCGAAGTGGTCCCCGGAGTACAGCGCGTCGAAGGTCTCCTGCGCACTCTCGCCGCCGTGGTCCTCCTGCCACAGCCACTCCGCGTACGTCGCGAAGCCCTCGTTGAGCCACATGTCCCGCCAGCTCTCGGGCGTGACGGAGTCGCCGTACCACTGGTGGGCGAACTCGTGGACGAGCAGCGTGAGGTCGGGGGCGCCGGGGAAGACAGGGCGGCTCTGGGTCTCCAGGGCATAGCCGACGTCGATCGCGTGGTCGACGATCGCGCCGGTGGAGGAGAAGGGGTACGGGCCGAACCTCCCCTCCGCCCAGCGCAGCACCTCCGGGATCCGCGCGAGCACCGGCCCGCTCGCCTCCGCTTCCGCCGGGACGACGGCCGTGTACACAGGCAGGCCGTCCCCGGTTCTGGAGCGGCTGATGTCGAAGTCGCCGATCGCGAGCGTGGCGAGGTAGCTCGCCATCGGCTCCGCGGTGCGCCAGGTGAAGGCCGTACGGCCCTTCGCGGTCGTCGCGCTCCGCAACTCCCCGTTGGACACGGCCCGCAGCCCCCTCGGCACGCTCACCGTGAGGTCGTAGGCCGCCTTGTCGGACGGGTGGTGGTTGCCGGGGAACCACGTCATCGACCCGGTCGGCTCGCCGAGCGCGAGCGCCCCGTCACCCGTGCGCAGCCAGCCCTCCTCGGAGCCGTCCGGGTCGGTGACGGTCTCCGGGGTGCCGGAGTAGCGGACGGTCACGCGGAACGTCTCGTCCCGTCGGATGTCGTCGCGCGGCCGGACGGTCAGCTCCTGCCCGGCCCGGTTCCAGCGGGCCGTCTCACCGCCGACGGTGACCTTTCCGACCTCCAGGCCGAGCAGGTCGAGGTTGAAGGCGGAGAGGTCCTGGGTCGCCCGTGCGGTGAGGGTGGCCGTGCCGGTGAGGTGGTGCGCGTCCGGGTCGTAGGCGAGGCGCAGACCGTAGTGGGCGACGTCGTAGCCGCCGTTGCCGGCCTTCGGGAAGTACGGGTCGCGTACGCCGGAGCCGCCCGGAGTGCCGTGGACCCCGGCGCCGCACGCGGTGAGGGCGAGGGCGAGCGGGACGGCGGTCAGCGTGGGGGCGAGACGTACAGATCGGGCCACGACCGCGATCCTACGAGCGCGTGACACCATCACACCCGTGCTCGACATCGGCTACGCCCTCTCCAACCGCTTCCCCGACCCGCCGCAGACCGACTACCGCCGCGCGGACGTGCACGCGCTGCGGCACGACCTGTTCTGCGGTGACGTCTACCTGGCGGACACCAAGACGGATCACGAGGTGTCCACAGCCTGGGGATGGGTGCCGGTGCTCGACTTCGCGTGGGCACTGTGCGACATCGTGGAACGCATCGACCGGGACCCGGCCGGCTCGCGGGCCTCCCGGCCGCAGCGGGCGGAGCTGGACTTCACCGAGTCGACCGACCGGCTCCTCTTCGAGCGCCGCTTCGGCTGGGTGGACATCGAGGCCGACTGGATGCCGGCGGAGGAAGCCCCCCTGACCTTCTCCCACGCCGAACTGCGCCGCGAGGCCCGCGACTTCCTGCACGACCTGATCGCCGACCTCACCGACCTCCACGACGACCTCGCGGAGAACCCGGCGATCTGGACCCTCCAGGCGCGGTTCCCCAGGCTCCCCTGACCGGCGCGGGCGACCACGGTGACACCATCGTCCATGATCGGCACCTGACACGGGGAGAAGGATCATGGCGCAGGGGCGTGTGACCTACGGGCTGGACTACAGGGTGACCCCACCGGCCGTCGTCGGCGGCGACGGGACCGGGCACGACACGTCCGTCCGGCTGTGCCGCGACCCCGACAGCCCCGCTGCCGACCGGCTCCGCTCGCTGCGGGCCTTCCACCTGCACGCCGAGGACGGGACGCCGGTCGCCCGCGTGATCACGGAGCAGGCCCTGGGTTCACGGCTGAGCGGGCGCCCAGCGGTGTACCACGTCCTGGATCCCTACGGAGCGCCGCTCGGGCGGATCACTCTGCGGCGCCGCCGCGCTTTCCGCTGGGGCCGACGGTGCTGGACCGTCGAGCCGGTCGACGGCCCCGTCCTGCGGGGGTACCAGGGCCGGCTGGTGTGGTGGGCGCTGTGGTGGCCCCTGGGGCTACCGGTCTACCTGCTGTTCCTCGCCTGGGCCCTCCTGGCGGAGGCCGACGACGGAATCCGGCCGCCACGACGCGTCATCTGGCGCGACCCCTCACGCCGCGCCCACCTCGTCTTCCGCGCGGTGGCCGAGGACTACCAACTGCTGCGCCACGACGTGGACCCGCGCCTGGTCAACGCCCTCATCGCCCTGCACCAGTCCTACGACTGCCCGGAGGAGGCCGGGGCAGGTGGCTGGTACGGGACGTGAGCGACCGTACGGCCGGGGGCGACGGCCCTCGCTCAGTCCTCCACCCTGATCCCCCACTGCACCGCCAGCACCGGCGCCAGATCCAGCAGTTGCGTCGTGCTGATCACCGCACCCGCCAGCCGGTCCAGTCCCCGGGTGATCTCCAGTGACGCGGCGCCGCGCAGGTCGACGTCCGTGAGGGTCGCCGCGTGGAGGTCGGCGCCCTTCAGGGCGCAGTCCACGAACTCCACGCGCTCCAGGCGGGCGCCGCCGAAGTCCGGCTCGACGAGGACGCAGCCCTCGAAGACGACGTCTCTGAGCCGGGCCGTGCGCAGGTTCAGATAGTCGATCTTGCCGCCGCGGATCAGGACCCGCTCCAGCACCGCCCCGTGCAGCTGCGGTCCGCCGAGACGGGCGTCGGTCAGCTCCACGTCCCGCAGGGTCGCCTCGGCGAGGTCTGTGCCGACACCCCGGACGCCGGTGAGGGCCGAGTCCAGGACGCGGGCGTGCCGCAGCCGGGTCTCGTCCAGCGCGCAGCCCGTCAGCGCGCAGTCCATGAAACGGGCGCCCGAGCCGTCCTGCCCGCCGAGATCCGCCTCCCGGAAGTCCAGCCCGTCGTAGTCCCCGTCCGGCTCCAGCTCACCGCCCCCGTACGGCTCCAGCACGGGCAGCCGCACCTCCGGTCGCCGCGCGCCCTTCACACCCGTACCGCCCGCCGCTCTCCTCGCCATGCCCCCATGCTGCACCCCACCCCTGACAACCCGCCCTGACCTGCGCGAACACAGGCCATGTCACATTCCGGCGCCCGCGAGCGGTCCTACTCCCAGAAGGTGTGTCCGACCCTAGGGAGACCCCCAGCCATGCACCGCATCACCGTCATCGGCGGCGGCTTCGCCGGACTGACCGCCGCCATCACAGCAGCCGAGGCCGGCGCGAAGGTCACCATCCACGAAGCCCACCACACCCTCGGCGGCCGGGCCCGCACCGCGGAAGGCCCGTACCGCACCAACGAGGGCCCGCACGCCCTCTACAGCGGCGGCCCGCACTGGACCTGGCTCAAGCAGCGCGACCTCATCGGCCCGCTCGCCCCGCTCCCGCCCCTGGAGGCCGCCCGGCTCCGGCTGCGGCACCACGGCGTGCTGCGCCGCACCCCGCCCTTCGCCATGCTGAAGCTGCTGCGCCGGACCAACAGGCAGGCGCCCGTGGACGTCGACTTCCTGACCTGGGCGACGGGCATCGCGGGCGAGGAGGGCGCCCGGGCCGCCGCCCACTACTCGGCCGTCGCCCTCTTCCACCACGACCCCGGCTCCCTGTCAGCCGCTTTCGTACAGGAACGGCTGCGCCGCGCCACCAAGCTGCCGCCCGAGGCGCACTACCCGCGCGGCGGCTGGGCCGGCCTCATCGACCGGATGGCCGCCCGCGCCTGGAACCTGGGCGTCCGGATGGAGACCCTGTCCCGGGTCGACACGCTCCCCACCGACACGCCGGTCGTCGTCGCCACCTCCCTCGACGCCGCCCGCCGCCTGCTCCAGGACTCCTCGCTGACCTGGCCGAGCGGCCGTACCGCCCTCGTCGACCTCGCCGTACGCACTCGGCGCGGGGACGCGTTCGCGGTGTCCGACCTCGACGCGACCGGCTGGCTGGAACGGTTCACCGCCCAGGACCGCAGCCTCGCCCCGGCCGGCGAGCAGCTCATCCAGGGTCAGATCCCCCTCGCCCCCGAGGAGTCGAAGGCCGACGGCACCGCCCGCGCCGAGCAGCTGCTCGACCTGGGGTTCCCGGGGTGGCGCGAGCGCGTCACCTGGCGGCGCGAGTCCGTCGCGAACGGCCGTACGGGCGCGGTCGACCTGCCCGGAACCAACTGGCGGGACCGTCCCGCCGTGGACCGGGGCGACGGTGTCTACCTCGCCGGCGACCAGGTCGCGGCCCCCGGCGTGCTGTCGGAGGTCTCCTTCAACAGCGCCCTGACGGCGGTGTCCCTGGCCCTCGGCAGGCGGGAGCTTGACCTCAAGCAAGCTTGAGGTTGAAGGCTTGGGGCACCAGTCGAACCCACGAGGAGCTCCCATGCACGCCATACGCCTGCACGCCTTCGGCCCGGCCGAGAACCTCACCTACGAGCAGGTCGAGGACCCCCGGCCCGGCCCCGGCCAGGTCCGTATCGCCGTACGGGCGGCGGGCGTCCACCTCCTGGACACCGCCCTGCGCGAGGGCGCCCAGGGACCGGCACCCGAACCGACGCCCCTGCCCACGATCCCCGGCCGCGAGGTCGCCGGAGTCGTCGAGGCCCTGGGCGAGGGCGTCGCCGGCCTGTGGCTCGGCAAGCGGGTCGTCGCCCACCTCGGCTTCGTCCCCGGCGGCTACGCCGAACTGGCCGTCACCGAGGCCGAGCGGCTGCACGAGATCCCGGAGAACCTGGACTTCGCCGAGGCCGTCGCCATGATCGGCACGGGCCGCACGACGATGGGGATCCTCCAGTTCCACGACCTCGGCCCCGACTCGGTGGCCGTCGTCCCGGCCGCCGCGGGCGGCATCGGCACGCTGCTCGTGCAGTACGCGAAGAACGCCGGCGCCACCGTCGTCGGCCTCGCGGGCGGGCCGGAGAAGGTCGCCCGCGTGCAGGCGGACGGCGCCGATCTCGCCGTCGACTACAAGGACCCGGCCTGGCCCGCGAAGGTCCGCGCCCACCTCGGCGGCCGGAGGGCGACCGTGGTCTTCGACGGCGTCGGCGGCGACGTGGCCCGCGAGGCCGTCGCCCTCCTCGGACCCGGCGGCTCGCACATCGTCTTCGGCTGGTCCGGCGAGGGCATCCACGACGGCGAGCCCTACCTCGTCGAGGGCCTCTCCGAGCAGGTCCTCGGCCCGGTCATGCTCCAGAAGGCCGGCGGCCCCAACCCCGTGCGCACCCTGGAACTGCGCGCCCTGACCGAGGCCGCCACCGGCCGCCTCACCCCCGCCGTACAGCGCTTCCCGCTCCGCGAGGCCGCGGCGGCGCACCGGGCACTGGAGACCCGGGCACCACGGGGAAGGTCGTGCTGGAGCCTTAGGTGTCAGGACAGCGCGGACCGGGGGGGCGGTCCTGGAAGGGCTGGGCTGAATCGGGCTGGCTGAACTGGGCTGGCTGAACTGGCCGGCTGAACTGGGCTGGGCTGGGCTGCGGCCGGGCACTCTCGGTTCCTCACCGACCGGTTCGGCCCGCACAGGCGCCGATTATTCGCATGACCCGCCCGGCACACACCACTACCGTGCCGAGGGTGATCGACATTCCCCGGGAACTGGCGGCATCACAGGAGAAGTACAACGGCGAGGCGGGCCGCGCCTTCATCGCCGGACTGCCGGACCTGACGGCCGGCTTCCTCGACGCCTGGGAACTGAGACCCGACGGACCGCCCATGCACGGCGTCTCCGCCCTGGTCCTCCCGGTGCTGCGCGCCGACGGCACCCCCGCGGTCCTCAAGCTCCAGATACTCGACGAGGAGAGCGAAGGCGAACCCGTCGCCCTGCGCGCCTGGGACGGCGACGGAGCCGTCCGACTCCTCGACCACGACGAGCCCACCGGCACCATGCTGCTGGAACGGCTCGACGAGACCCGCATGCTGTCCCACGAGCCCGACACCCATCAGGCCGTCATCACCATCGCGGAACTCCTCGCCCACCTCACCTCCTTCCCCGCCCCGCCCGGCCTGCGCCGCCTCGGCGACATCGCCCGGGCCATGCTCGACCGGACCCCGCGGGCACTCGACCGGATCCCCGACCCCGAGGCCCGCCGCCTCGTCGCCGACTGCGCCGCCGCCGTACGCGAAGTCGCGGACGAACCCGGCGACCGCCTTCTGCACTGGGACCTCCACGACGAGAACGTCCTGGCCTCCGGCCGCGCCCCCTGGCTCGCGATCGACCCCAAGCCCCTGGCCGGCGACCCCGGCTTCGAACTGTGGCCGGCCATCGACAACCGCTACGACCCCGACGACATCCTCTGGCGCTTCGACGCCATGACCGACGTCCTCGCCCTGCACCGCCCCCGCGCCCGCGCCTGGACCCTCGGCCGCCTCCTCCAGAACGCCCTGTGGGACATCGAGGACGGCCGCCCCCTGGACAACGACCAACTCGAGATCGCCCGCCGCCTGCGCGGGCACGGCGGCTGACCCATGCCTATCCCGCCGTTCCTCCCCGGCCTGGAACTCTCCCGCCGCTTCTACACCGAGGCCGTACGGCCCCTACTGGACGAGGCTCTCCCCGGCCTCCCCCACTCTGCCGCCCGCCTCGGCAGCGGCTCCGAGGTCCTCGGCTACGACACCCCACGCTCGGCCGACCACGAGTGGGGCCCACGCCTGCAACTCTTCCTGCACCCGGAGGACGCCGAGACGCACGGTCGCCGTCTCACGGCCCGCCTCTCCCACCGCCTCCCGAAAACCTTCCTCGGCCACCCCACCCACTTCGCCCGCACCGGCGACGACCCGGGCACCGACATCCGCGTCATGACCAGCACCGAAGGCCCGGTCCACCACCGCGTCGACATCAGCGACCCCGGCACCTGGTTCACGATGCAGCTCGGATTCGACCCGAACCAGGGCGTCACCACGGCGGACTGGCTGGCCACCCCCACCCAACGCCTCGCCGAGGTCACCGCCGGCGCGGTCTTCCACGACGGCCTCGACCTGCTCACCCCGGCCCGCACCGCCCTCCGGTGGTATCCGCGAGAGATCTGGCTGTACGTCCTGGCCTGCCAGTGGAAGCGCCTTTCGCAGGAGGAGGCCTTCGTGGGTCGCTGCGGAGAGGTCGGCGACGAACTCGGCTCCGCGATCGTGGCCGCCCGCCTGACCCGCGACCTGATGCGCCTGAGCCTCCTCATGAACCGCCGCTACCCGCCCTACAGCAAGTGGCTGGGAACCGCGTTCGCCGGCACCCCTCAGGGCGCGGCGCTCACCCCCACCCTGACCGCGGCGCTGACGGCCACCGACTGGCCCACCCGCGAGCACCACCTCACGCACGCCTACGAGTCGATCGCCACCCACCACAACGACCTCGCGATCACGGCCCCCGTCGACCCCACCACCCGCTCCTACCACAGCCGCCCGTTCCGGGTCCTCCACTCGGAGCGCTTCACCGCGGCGCTCCGGGCCCGCATCACCGACCCGGAGCTCCTCGCACTGCCGGACGTGGGTGCGATCGACCAGTTCGTCGACAACACCGACGCCCTCAGCACGCCCGCCCTGACTCGCGGCGCCATGGACGCCATAGAGGCATAAAAAGTGCTGACGCTGCTGCGCGACGAAGGAGTGCTGGAGTTCCGGCGAGGCAGAGGCGTGACAGTGACTCAGGGGCGGCCGAGCGCTCTGCACTACTGGATCGCGTACGCGATCCCGTGGCCGACGCGGCGCGCCTCGGATACAGCAAGAGCGACCTCACCGACATGATCAGGGGGATTCCGTGACCGACCCGGCGGGCCGTAGAAACGCTGCGGCGTGGGGTATCGCCAGCTGGGCCTCAGGAGTCTTGGCGCTGCTGGTCGCCCTGCCCCTGGCCGCCGGCAATCGCCTGCCGGACCGGCTGGCCACGCACTGGGACGCCGGCTCCGGCAAGCCCGACAGTTCCATGCCCCTGTGGGCCGCGTCACTCTTCCCGGCGCTGATCTGGGGAGTGATGACGACGACTGTGGCACTGGCGCTGTGGCGGGCCCGTGCCACCACTTCGAACGGCGGAGCACAGGAGTGGGCTGGCGCGACGCTGGGGTCCGGGGGCGTGATGCTCCTGGGCGGACAGGCGTCTGTCGTACGGGCGAATCTGGACCACGCGGACTGGCGCGAGGCGGACTCGGTTACAGGCTGGGTCGTCACGGCCCTCGTGGTGGCTGCCGTCGTCGGCGGGATCGCCTTGCTGGCCGGTCGCCGGACGTCGACCGCAGCGCCGGCAGCGGAACGGCCGACGATGGAGATCCCTGCGGGAGAGCGCTTCGTGTGGCTCTCCCGCCATTCCAACCCTGGCTCCAGGCGACAGCCGCCGTGGCCGGTGTCGTGGCGGTGGCAGTCGTCGTGGCGGCGTTGGGGGGCTTGATGGGAGCTGAAGCCGCGCTGCTGGCCGGGCCGTTCGCCCTTGCCTCTGTCTCGGTGTCCGGCTTCTCGTCGGTGCAGGCCCGGGTCAGTGAGAACGGTCTGGAAGTGGCCTTCGGGCCTCTGGGCTGGCCGGCCCGACGCTGGGCGACTGACCATATTGCGTCTGCCCGTGTCGAAACGCGTACACCTGCCCAGGTCGGCGGCTGGGGATACCGGCTGAGCGGGCTGGGCACCACGGTGATGCTGCTCAGCGGGGAGTGTCTGGTGATCCGCACCAGCGCTGGCAAGGACTTTGCCGTCAGTGTGGATGATGCGGAGCGCGGGGCCGCCCTCCTGAATGCCTTGACCGCTCAACGTTCAAGTTGACGAGCTGGTCGGCACCCCGATGTGTGACGGCCCCACGCCCCGAGCAGCAGAAAACCCCAGGCCAGCGACTATCTGACCCGGGGGTTCTCGGAGCCCCCTGTCGGATTCGAACCGACGACCTACGCATTACAAGTGCGTTGCTCTGGCCAGCTGAGCTAAGGAGGCGCCGCGCACTACAAAGCCGTACGCGAAGGCTGCACCACTGTACACAGAGCCGGTTACCCCGAGCCACGAAGTTCCGCTCTGCCCGGTCTCACTCCACCTCGTACGCGAAGTGATACGCCACAGCCGCCTCCCCGTGCCGCGCGGTGAAGCCGCCCTGGCCCTTCAGTCCCACCAGTTCCCCGCTCCCGGAACCCGGCACGACCTCGAACGTGCAGTGCACCGTGCCGTCCTCGTCGAACCGGCCCCGCTCCTCCACGGCGAAGCTCCCCTCCCGTCCGTCCAGCCGGCCGGTGATCAGTTCCATACCGGCGAAGGACCCGGTCTTCGCGGTGACGTAGCCGATGGTGTACTCGCAGATCGTCCCGGCCGCCTCGATGCCGCCGCTGAAGGTGTTCCGGACGGAGGCGTGGGCGAGGCGGGGCGTCGTGTCCTCGTCCGGGCCGAGTGCGCGTTCCTGCCAGTCGGCGAAGGTGAACTGGCCGGTGGTGGTCCGGGTGCCGGGCATGGATGTGTCCTCTCGGTCGGTCGTCCCGCTGGTCGCGGTCGTCTCGGAGAAGACTCTGGCGGCCGTACCTGACATCTCCTGTCAGGTAGGCCGGACAATGGCCCCATGCGCGCCGACCGGCTCCTCTCCCTGCTCCTGCTGCTTCAGAACCGAGGGCGGATGACCGCATCCGAGCTCGCCGCGGAGCTGGAGGTGTCGGTGCGCACCGTCTACCGGGACGTCGAGGCACTCGGCGCGGCGGGCGTGCCGGTGTGCGCCGACCGGGGCCCGGAGGGCGGCTACCGGCTGATGGACGGGTACCGGACGCGGCTGACCGGACTGACCGACGCGGAGGCGGGTTCGCTGTTCCTCGCCGGGATGCCCGGGCCGGCGCGTGATCTCGGGCTGGGGGCGGTGCTGGCGAGCGCCCAGCTGAAGGTGCAGGCGGCGCTGCCCGCGGAGCTCGCCGGGCAGGCGCGGCGGATTCAGGAGCGGTTCCATCTGGACGCGCCGGCCTGGTTCCGTGAGGCCGATCCGGTGCCGTGTCTGGAGGCGGTCGCGGCGGCCGTGTGGGAACGGCGGGTGCTGCGCGTGCACTACCGGCGGTGGCGGGGCGAGGTGCGCCGGGAGGTGTGGCCGCTGGGGCTCGTCCTGAAGGGCGGCATCTGGTACCTCGTGGGCCTGGCCGACGAGACCGTTCGCACGTACCGGGTGTCGCGGGTGCTGGCCGTGGAGGAGACCGGGGAGCTCTTCGACCGCCCGGCCGGGTTCGATCTGGCCGCCTACTGGGAGGAGTCCTCCCGGCGTCTGGAGGCCGCTCTCCAGCAGGGCGTCGCGCGGCTGCGGATCTCGCCGCGGGCGCAGCGGCTGCTGCCGATGCAGTTCGGGGCGGTGGGCGCACAGGCGCTGCGCGGTGCGGGCGCGCCGGACGAGGACGGCTGGGTGGAGGTGGAGCTGGTCGTGGAGTCCGAGGCCGTCGCGGTCGGTGATCTGCTCCGGCTCGGGCCGGAGGCGGAGGTACTGGGGCCTCCTGAACTGCGGCGAGCCGTCGCGGCCGCGGTGGCGGCGCTGGCGGACCGCTACCAGGGCTTCGAAAATTTCCGCGAAGTTCACAGGCCCGGAGGTACTGACAGACCAGGTGAACGCCAGGTACCGTCCTGAGCCAGTTCACACGCGTGGACTACACCACAACGGAAAACCGTCGTGGCACCACCTTCCTACTCGGATCGTCCGGCACGTTCCTGCCGGTAGAAGGGGTTCACTCATCATGGCCACTGTCTCGTTCGACAAGGCGACCCGGATCTACCCGGGTTCCGACAAGCCCGCTGTTGACGCGCTGGAGATCGACATCGAGGACGGCGAGTTCCTCGTCCTCGTCGGCCCGTCCGGCTGCGGCAAGTCCACCTCGCTCCGCATGCTCGCGGGGCTCGAGGACGTCAACGCCGGCGCCATCCGCATCGGCGACCGCGACGTCACCCACCTGCCGCCGAAGGACCGGGACATCGCCATGGTGTTCCAGAACTACGCGCTCTACCCGCACATGACCGTCGCCGACAACATGGGCTTCGCGCTCAAGATCGCCGGTGTCAACAAGGCGGAGATCCGGCAGAAGGTCGAGGAGGCCGCCAAGATCCTCGACCTCACCGAGTACCTGGACCGCAAGCCGAAGGCGCTCTCCGGCGGTCAGCGCCAGCGTGTCGCCATGGGCCGCGCCATCGTGCGTGAGCCGCAGGTGTTCCTCATGGACGAGCCGCTGTCCAACCTGGACGCCAAGCTCCGTGTGTCCACCCGTACGCAGATCGCCTCGCTCCAGCGCCGCCTGGGCATCACCACCGTCTACGTCACCCACGACCAGGTCGAGGCCATGACGATGGGCGACCGTGTGGCGGTCCTCAAGGACGGTCTGCTCCAGCAGATCGACACCCCGCGCAACATGTACGACAAGCCCGCCAACCTCTTCGTGGCCGGCTTCATCGGCTCCCCGGCGATGAACCTGGTCGAGGTGCCGGTCACCGACGGCGGTGTGAAGTTCGGCAAGTCGGTCGTGCCGGTGCAGCGTGACGCGATCGCGGCCGCCACCGACAAGACCGTCACCGTCGGTGTCCGTCCCGAGCACTTCGATGTGGCCGGTCCCGACTCCGACCAGGGCCTCGCGGTCACCGTGAACGTCGTCGAGGAGCTCGGCGCCGACGCCTACGTCTACGGCACCGCCAAGGTCGGCGACGACTCCAAGGACCTCGTCGTCCGCGTCAGCGGCCGTGACGTCCCGGAGAAGGGCAGCCAGCTGCACATCGTGCCCCGCTCGGGCGAGACCCACGTGTTCTCGACGTCGACCGGCGAGCGCCTGTCCGACTGAGCACGGCTCCGGCCGACGGCATCCGAAACGCACAACCCCGGGTGATTCACCCAGGTTGACGAAGAGGGCCCCGCAGAGTGCTGCGGGGCCCTTCTCGTTGTCGATAAATACCCCGGCAGACCGGACATTTCGAGCAGTGAGCGTCAACCTCCTACCCAAAAAAGGATGCTCTCTCATCCCCCGAACCGGTGACTAAATGTCTACAAACCATTACCGGGCGCTACCCTCACACGCGTGAAGCACTCCAACACCCAACAGACGCGACGCGGCCGGGCCCCGCCCGCCGGATCGGCCGCACCCTCGCTTTCGTCCTGCCCGTCGTCCTGGTGCTCTCCGGGACCCTCGCGGTCACCCGAGTCAACTGGTCGGGAAGCCCCTCCGACCCGGTGCTCACCGCCGCGGACACCGCCGCGTCCGCCGGCACGCCGCGGGCCGTCAAGCGCGCCCCGCAGGACGTCCTGCGCGACAAGCTGCTGACCGAGCTCCAGCAGAAGAACCCCGGCGTCGCCCTCACCCACCTCCAGGAGGCCGTCAACGGCCGCCCGTCGCTGGCGAAGCACTGCGCGTCCATCGCCCGCGCCCTCGGCGAGGCCGCGGTCCGGGTCTACGGCCCGACCCGCGCCCAGTCCTACGCCCGGCCGGTCTGCGACACCGCCTTCGCCACGGGGGTCGCGGCTGCGCACGGCTGAGCGTCCCGCCTTGGGCGCACGGCTGAGCGTCCCGCCCTGAGCGCCCGCCCAGCGGTGAGCGCACCGCCCCTCCGCAGGGGCGGGAAGCCCGCAGTCGGTCCGGGCGGGACGCCCCGTACAGTTCGGTTCCATGAGCGATCCGAGCGCCGCGTCCCGCCCCGTACAAGCCGTGGTACTGGCCGGTGGCCAGGGCTCCCGGCTGCGTCCGTACACCGACGACCGGCCCAAGCCGATGGTCGAGATCCCCGGGACGGGGACTCCGATCATCGGCCATCAGCTGTCCTGGCTCGCCGAGGAAGGCGTGACGGACGTGGTGGTCTCCTGCGGCCACCTCGCCGAGGTGCTCCAGAAGTGGCTGGAGACGGCCGATCTGCCCGTCTCCGTCACCACCGTCGTGGAGCCCGAGCCCCTCGGCCGCGGCGGCGGCCTCAAGTACGCCGCCACCCGTCTGCCCCACCCGGACCAGCCCTGGTACGCCACGAACGGTGACATCTGGACGCGGTTCTCGCTGCGGGACATGGCGGACTTCCACACCGAGCGGGACGCGATCGCGACGGTGGCGCTGGCGCGGCCCCGGCTGCCGTGGGGAGCGGTGAAGACCGACGGGTTCGGGCACATCACCGACTTCATCGAGGCCCCGCCGTCGACGTTCGAGATCAACGCGGGTGTGTATGTCTTCTCCCCGAGTTCACGGGGCTGCTGCCGGACCGGGGGACCACGAGCGCACGACGTTTCCCCGTCTCGCCCGGGAGCAGCGGCTGGCCGGGTTCACCATTCCGCAGGGGTCGTACTGGCGGGCGATCGACACGGCGAAGGACCTGACGGAGGCGGCGAAGGAGCTGGCGGCGTTGGGACGCTGAGAGCTCGGTCGGTCGCGGTTCGCAGGCGGCTGCGGGCTGGTTGTGGTTTCTCGCGCAGTTCCCCGCGCCCCTTGGGTCCGCTGCTCCCCCACGCGTGCAGAGGCCCCGCACCTCACGCTTGGGTTCTAGGAGTCGTAGCAACACCCCAGTTCAAGGGGTGCGATGGACTTCAATATCCGGGAGAACCGGGGCCAGGCTCAGGGCCGCAGGACCCTGGTCCGTGAGCGGGAGGAATACTTCCGGCTCATGGATCAGGGCCTGAGCAGTGCCGAAGCCTGCAAACGTGTCGGGATCAACTACCGGACGGGCAAGCGGTGGCGCAACGGCCGGGCCGCCTCGGGCAAGGACAAGGCGGCACCGCCGGTCCGTGTCGTGAGGGCGCCTGAGGGCCCGTCGAGGTATCTGCGGGAAGCTGACCGCATCCACATCGCAGACCGGCTGCGGGAGAAGGCCTCCGTCCGGCAGATAGCGGCCGAGCTGGGCCGCAGCCCCTCCACGATCAGCCGGGAGATACGCCGCAATGGCATGGCTTTGCGCGGGACGCCTCCCGCTGGGCCTACCGGCCCTACGCGGCCCACGCCCGCGCCGAAGCGCGCCGGCCCCGCCCCAAGCCCGGGAAGATCGGCCAGAACCCGCAGCTCCGGGACTTCATCCAGCGCCACCTCGACCTACGGTGGAGTCCCGAGCAGATCTGCCAGGCTCTGCGGACCCAGTTCCCCGACCGGCCGGAGATGCACGTGGCCCACGAGACCGTCTACCAGGCCCTCTACGTCCAGGGCCGGGGCGAACTGCGCCGTGAACTCGCCCGCGCCCTGCGCACCGGCCGCGTCCGCCGCAAGCCCCGCCGACAGGCCCAGCAGCGCACCCCGCGCTTCGCCACCCCCATGGTGATGATCAGCGAACGCCCCGCCGAGGCCGAAGACCGGGCCGTGCCCGGCCACTGGGAGGGCGACCTGATCATCGGCAAGGACGGCAGCTCCGCGATCGGAACCCTCGTCGAACGCGCCACCCGCTACGTGATGCTGCTGCACCTGCCCGACGGCCGCACCGCCGAACACGTCCGCGACGCCCTGGTCGCCACCGTCCAGACGTTGCCCTCCCACCTGGCGCGCTCGCTGACCTGGGACCAAGGCTCCGAGATGGCCGCCCACGGCTCCTTCACCCTCGCCACCAGCATCCCGGTCTACTTCTGCGACCCGGCCAGCCCCTGGCAGCGCGGATCGAACGAGAACACCAACGGCCTGCTGCGGCAGTACTTCCCCAAGGCCACCGACCTGTCAGTCCACACCCGCGATCACCTGGCAGCCGTCGCCGCCGAACTCAACGGCCGCCCACGCAAAACGCTCGGCTGGGAAACCCCAGCCGAGCGCCTCGCTAAGCTCCTGGCCACAGCCAGTTGATCACTTGTGTTGCAACGACCCCTGGAATCCGCCTCACGGGCGGGGCCTCTCTGTCGCTCAGACAGGCCGGCTAGCCCAGGAGGCCGCCCACCAGGCCCGGTCGGCCGGAGTCCGAGGAGTCGTCGCCCGTGCCGCCGGTCGAGCCTGTGCCGCCCGTTGCCGTGCCGCCGGAGGTGGGTCCGGACGTGGTGCTGGGGCCTCGTCGGCCGGGGAGGACTGACGGGTCGGGGCCTGGCCCGCGGTGCCCTGGGTCTGGCTGGGCCGGCCGCCGGTGACGGTGCCGGCGTCCTGGGTGGCGCCCGGCCGGGACGTGGTGCCCGCGCTGGGACCGGTCGTGCCGGCCGTGGCGCCCTGGGTGGGCGAGGAGGAGGCCGACGGGGTGCGCTTGTCCTGGCTCTTGCCGGGCTTGCCCGGGAGCGGCGAGCCGGGCAGTTCGTTGCGCGGGGCCTCTCCGGGCCCGGGGACGACGACCCGGTCGGCATCGCGGACGGCGCCGCCGAGCAGCGAGCCGATGAGCAGCGTGAGGCCGGTGGCGACGGCGGTGACGAGGGCGCCCCGGCGCAGCACGTAGCGGCGCAGGTCCCAGATGTGGGCGCGGGGTCCGAGGCGGCGCCAGGCACGGCCGGCCAGACGGCCGTCGACGGAGTAGACGGGGGCGCCGGCGATGATCAGCGGGGACCAGGCGGCGAGATAGATGATGTCGGGGGTCTCGTAGGCGGGGACGCTCTTCCAGCTGACGGTGACCAGCAGCGCCGCCGAGAGCAGGGCACCCAGGCAGGCGGCGACGCGCTGCCAGCAGCCGAGGACCGTCAGGACGCCGACGACGACCTGCGCGAAGGCGATGACGAGCCCGGAGCCGATGGGGTGCTCGAGGGCGAACTGGCGCAGGGGCTCGGCGACTTCCCACGGGTGCAGGGTGTTGAGCCACTTGACCATGGAGCCGCGCTCGCCGCCGTCGAAGTAGACGGGGTCGCACAGCTTGCCCATGCCGGCGTAGATGGAGATGCAGCCGAGGAAGACCCGCAGCGGGAGCAGGACGACGCCGAGGTTCATCCGGCGGCCCGGGTAGTAGGCGTGCCGCGCCGGGTCGTCGCCGTGCCGCTTGACGGGCCGCCGCCCGGTCTGGTCCGCCTCGTCGGCGAGGTCCTCGAAGTCCGCCTCCGTGTAGGCGGGTTCGTCGTAGGCGCTGCCCACGGTGCGCATGGGGGCAGCAGCCGGGTGCCGTCGGCCTGTTCGTGGGTGCGCTGGCGGCCGACGACCGGGGTCTCGACCGTCTGGGCGAGGTCGTCCTCGTAGCCGTCGCCCCGGTATCCGGTGCCGCCGTAGCCGCCGTTGTCGTATCCGGTGGCGTAGCCCGCGTCCTGGGGGGCGGTGTCCACGCGGGACATGACCTGGGTGGCTCCGGCGTCGGAGGCGGCCTCGTCCGGGTGGCGGACGCTCTCGTGCCGCACGGCTTGGAGGAGCCGGTGGGCGCCGGTGTCGTCGGGTGCGGATCTGCCGCTCCAGATGACGGGACGGCGGCGGGCGGCGGCCCCGTCCGCCACGCCCCCGGCGGCGGTGGCGGGGATGCGGGCGGTGTCATCGGTGGCGGTCAGGTGCTGTGCGACCCGCGGGGACTGGACGCGACGCGTCGAGACCCCCAACTGCACGCGGAAACTCGCGTGATTGACGATGACCTGCGCGGGGTCGCTCGGCACCTTCACCATGCTCAGCGCGGGAGCGTCGTCGAGTCCCGACGAGCGGTCCCCCGTGGGAGTGCGGGGTGTTCTGGTGTCCACACTCATCTAACCGAGTGACGTCGGGATAGGACACTGCTTTGACTCGCCGGATCTGTCCGGACCCCGTCAAGCTTGTCCTTGTCGCCCCGATGTCCCCGGAATTAGCCCGTAAGGGTGAGGTGGCGGACGCCTGTTCAGCCGCGCCGGCGGGCCGCCTCGTACAGCACGATGCCCGCCGCCACACCGGCGTTGAGCGACTCGGCGCCGCCCGGCATCGGGATCCGCACCCGGAAGTCGCAGGTCTCCCCGACCAGCCGGGACAGCCCCTTGCCCTCGCTGCCGACGACGATCGCGACGGGCCCCTCCAGGGCCTCCAGCTCGGTCAGTTCGACGTCCCCGTCGGCGGCGAGGCCGACGACCACGATCCCGGCCTTCTTGTACGCCTCCAGCGCGCGCGTCAGGTTGGTGGCGCGGGCGACGGGCGTACGGGCGGCCGTACCGGCGGACGTCTTCCACGCACCGGCCGTCATCCCGGCGGCCCGCCGCTCGGGTACGACGACGCCGTGCCCGCCGAACGCGGCGACGGACCGGACGACCGCGCCGAGGTTGCGCGGGTCGGTCACGCCGTCCAGCGCGACGATCAGCGGGTCCTCGCCCTCGTCGGCGGCGGCGTCGGCCAGGTCCTCGGGGTGCGCGTACTCGTACGGCGGGACCTGCAGCACGAGGCCCTGGTGGTTCAGCCCGTTCGTCATCCGGTCGAGCTCGGGGCGCGGCGCCTCCATGAGGTTGATGCCGCCGCGCTCGGCGGCCAGCTGCAGCGCCTCGCGCACCCGCTCGTCGCTGTCGATGAACTGCTGCACGTACAGCGTGGAGGCGGGCACGCCCTCGCGCAGCGCCTCGACGACCGGGTTGCGCCCGACGACGAGCTCGGAGGCCGACTTGCCACCGCGCCGCTGCGGTGTACGCCCCTGGGCGCGGCGCGACTTCGCCTGGGCGGCACGCTGCTTGGCGTGGCCCTTGCGCATCTCGGCGGGCGGAGTGGGGCCCTTGCCTTCCAGTCCGCGGCGCCGCTTGCCGCCACTGCCGACCTGCGCGCCCTTCTTGCCGGACATGCGACGGTTGTTCGCGGCCATGACCTACCTGTCTGTGTGAGCGTTCGTACGTACGTCTATGCAGTGTGCCGCCCGGAGGCCCGGGCGGCACAATCGATCAGCTGTGGTCTTCGTCCCGGCGCCGGCCTCAGCGCGGGCCGAGGCTCCAGCGCGGGCCCTGCGGGCTGTCCTCGATGACCAGGCCGGACTGGCCCAACTGGTCGCGGATGGCGTCCGCGGTGGGCCAGTCCTTGCGGGCCCGGGCCGCCTCGCGCTGGTCCAGGACCATGCGCACCAGGGTGTCGACCACGCCGTGCAGGTCGTCACCGCGGTCGCTCTCCCCGGCCCAGTGCTCGTCGAGCGGGTCCAGGCCCAGGACGCCGAGCATGGCGCGGACCTCGGCGAGCCGGGCCACCGCGGCTTCCTTGTCGTCGGCGGCCAGCGCGCTGTTGCCCTGCCGGACCGTGGTGTGCACCACGGCCAGCGCCTGCGGCACGCCCAGGTCGTCGTCCATGGCCTCGGCGAACGCGAGCGGCACCTCGGCGGCGGGCTCGACGACGCCTGCCTTCTCCACCACGCGCTGCACGAAGCCCTCGATCCGCGCGAACGCCGACTCGGCCTCGCGCAGGGCCTCCTCGCTGTACTCGATCATCGAGCGGTAGTGCGGGGTGCCGAGGTAGTAGCGCAGCACGATGGGCCGCCAGCGCTTGACCATCTCGCTGACCAGGACCGAGTTGCCGAGCGACTTGGACATCTTCTCGCCGCTCATGGTGACCCAGGCGTTGTGCAGCCAGTACCGGGCGAAGTCGTCGCCGTACGCCTTGGCCTGCGCGATCTCGTTCTCGTGGTGCGGGAAGACCAGGTCGAGGCCGCCGCCGTGGATGTCGAAGGCGGTGCCCAGGTACTTGTGCGCCATCGCCGAGCACTCCAGGTGCCAGCCCGGGCGGCCACGGCCCCACGGCGTCTCCCAGCTGGGCTCCCCCGGCTTCGCCGCCTTCCACATGGCGAAGTCCCGCGGGTCCCGCTTGCCGGTCTCGCCGGCGCCGGACGGCTGCTGGAGGTTGTCCAGCTCCTGGTTGGACAGCTCCAGGTACTCCGGGAAGGAACGCACGTCGAAGTAGACGTTGCCGTCGGCCTCGTAGGCGTGCCCGCGCTCGATGAGGCCGCGCATCATCTCGACCATCTCGGTGATGTGCCCGGTGGCACGCGGCTCGTAGGTGGGCGGCAGGCAGCCGAGGGCGTGGTAGCCGTCGTTGAACGCGCGCTCGTTCTCGTAGCCGATGGCCCACCAGGGGCGGTTCTGGTCGGCCGACTTGGCGATGATCTTGTCGTCGATGTCCGTGACGTTCCGCACGAACGTGACGTCGTAGCCGCGGTGGGCGAACCAGCGGCGCAGGATGTCGAAGTTCAGTCCGGAGCGGATGTGTCCGATGTGCGGGGCTGCCTGCACGGTGGCACCGCACAGGTAGATCGAGACACAGCCCGGGTTGAGCGGGGTGAAGTCACGGATCTGCCGGGCGCTGGTGTCGTACAGGCGAATAGTCACGGGACCAGGGTAGTAGGCCGTGGGGGATGTACGGGACCGTTATCGGGTGCGGGTCGGTGGGGGCTTGTCGCGCAGTGCCCCGCGCCCCAAGAAGGTCGGAACAGTCACCTCATCTTGACGACCAGAGCCGTTGCCACCGCCATGAGGCCCTCGTCGCGTCCTGGGAAGCCCAGGCCGTCCGTGGTCGCGCCCGACACCGAAACCGGTGCGCCGGCCGCCTCCGACAAGAGTTTCTGGGCCTCGTCCCGGCGTTTCCCGATCTTCGGCCTCGGGCCCACCACCTGTACGGCGATGTTCCCGATCCGGAAGCCCGCCTCGCGGACGATGCGGGCCGCCTCCGTGAGGAGCGTGACCCCCGACGCCCCCGACCACTCGGGCCGCCCCGTGCCGAAGTGCTGCCCGAGGTCGCCGAGGCCCGCCGCCGAGAACAACGCGTTGCACGCCGCGTGTGCGACGACGTCCGCGTCGGAGTGGCCGGCCAGGCCCGGGCCCTCGCCCTCCCACTTCAGGCCCGCGCACCACAGCTCGCGGCCCTCCTCGAAGGCGTGGATGTCGGTGCCGATGCCGACCTGGGGCAGCGGGAGCGCCTCAGAAGCCATCGTTGAGCCTCCTGCGGGCCAGGACCGCCTCGGCGAGGACCAGGTCCAGGGGGCGGGTGACCTTGAAGGCCTCCTCGTGGCCGGGGACGGCCACGACCGTGAGGCCGAGCTGCTCGACCATGCCGGCGTCGTCGGTGACGTCCCCGGTGACCGTCTCGTGCGCCCGGACCAGCGTCGCCCGGTCGAAGCCCTGCGGCGTCTGCACCGCCCGCAGCAGCGCGCGCTCGGGTGTGGCGACGACGGGCTCCGGCTCTCCGGGGTCTCGGCGGGCTCGACCTGCTTGACGGTGTCGGCGAGCGGCAGCGCCGGTACCACGGCGGGGGCGCCCTCGCGGACGGCCTCGATCACGGCGTCGACGGTGTCCACCGGCACCAGCGGCCGGGCCGCGTCATGCACCAGCACGATGTCGTGGCCGGTCGGCAGCGCGTCCAGGCCGAGCTTCACGGACTCCTGGCGGGTCCGCCCGCCCGGTACGACGAGGAAGTCGGTCCGCTCGGGCAGCGCGTGCGCGTCGAGCAGCGACTTGACCTCGGCGGCGCCGTCCGGCGGCGCCACGACGACGACCAGGGAGACGGCGCGGGAGGCCGCCATCGCGCGGACCGCGTGGATGAGCATGGGGGTGCCGCCCAGCGCGCGGAGCGCCTTGGGGGCGCCCGGGCCGAGCCGTACACCACGGCCGGCGGCCGGGATCACCGCCGCCGTGCGGGCCGCCGCGGGGCCGGCCGGCGGCGAAGGGCGCGAATCGTCAGACATCGGTTCCTGTCAGGTTTGTGTGCTGGCCTGGCGTGGGTATGGCCTGGAGGAGTGCCGGGCGCGACGCGCTCGACCGGACCCTTCCGTGACGCCGGTCGAGCCGGCTGCCCGGGCCCGGCACGTCAAGTACCGGATCGTGAGTGATAACACATCCGGCGGTGACGGCGCATTCGGCGTCCGAGTACGAACATGCCGCAGCGCCCGGCGACAGGAAAATCGTCATCGGGCACCGCGGCATTTCGATGTGCAGGCTGATCAGCAGAGTGCTGAGCGACGGGCATTCGCCTCAGGAGGCGAGAACCTCGTCGAGCAGGGCTTCGGCCTTGTCCTCGTTGGTGTTCTCCGCGAGGGCGAGTTCGCTCACCAGGATCTGGCGGGCCTTGGCGAGCATGCGCTTCTCACCGGCGGAGAGTCCGCGCTCGCGCTCACGACGCCACAGGTCACGCACCACTTCCGCGACCTTGATGACATCGCCCGAGGCGAGCTTCTCCAGGTTTGCCTTGTATCGACGGGACCAGTTCGTGGGCTCCTCGGCGTACGGCGCGCGCAGCACCTCGAAGACCCGGTCCAGCCCGTCCTGACCGACCACATCACGCACGCCGACGAACTCCGCATTGTCCGCTGGCACACGTACCGTCAGGTCACCCTGGGCGACCTTCAGCACCAAGTAGGTCTTGTCCACGCCTTTGATCTGGCGAGTTTCGATTGCCTCGATCAGCGCGGCCCGTGATGGGGATAGACCACGGTGTCGCCAACCTTGAACGTCATGTGACAGGTACCCCTTCCGTGGCTATCCAGGGTAACACGGAAACTGCGGGTTCTGAATGGCGTTTTCGCAGGTCAGGGCATATCTCGGGGCTTGACAAGTCCGACAGGAACGTGCTTCGGACAGGGAGTGGAAGAAGGTATTCGCAGGTCGGAGCGGCTCTCCGGGGCGGAAGAAACGCGTACGTTACACGCATCCGGACCCCGCCTCGGAGGGCTGAACATCCCCATATGTCCGGTTGCGTGTGATCGACTTCCGCTACTCCGTTCGGCGGCCCGACCCGGGTTCCGGTCGAATCCGGAATTGATCACGAGGCGTCCGGACGAGCCCCGGTGATCAATTTCCCGGCGGTTCGCGCATTCCTTCACGGAACATTTGCGCTGCCGTCCGGGGCTCTTATGTGAATGCCGGACGGGCGCTCGGCAATGTGACTGGGGAGTCAGCAGGGACCGAGGAGTCTGGGGTGACCGAGGTGGGATCGGAGGCGGCCGGGGGTCGGGTGCGGCCGCGCGGGAACGGCTCGGTAACCTGAGGCCTGCTGACAGACACTTAGGGCGGCTTTACCGGCCGCTCCGCTCGAGTCAAGGAGTTGCCGCCGCCGTGAGCAGCAGCCTTCGACGCGGCGCCCTCGCCGCTGCCGCCATCGCGTTCTCCATCGCCTCGCTCGCCGCGTGCGGTGCCGGCAACAACGCCCAGACGCTGGAGATCAAGCCGGACAACGCGGCGACGAGCGTCGGCAACATCAAGATCCAGAACGCGGTGGTGATCACGCAGCCCGACCTCGAGTCGACCGGCCCGGCCGCGATCTCCGCGACCCTCTTCAACTCCGGCAGCACCGCCGAGACGCTGGAGTCCATCACCGTCCCCGGCACCGGCAAGGAGGCCGAGCTCAAGCCCGCCAAGGGCGGCAGCCTGAGCATCCCGGCCGGCGGCCGGCTGATCCTGGGCGGCAAGGACAACGCCACGGCCATGCTGCCGAGCAGCCGTGAGGCCGTCCAGGACGGCAACGCCCAGAAGATCACCTTCACCTTCAGCAAGACCGGTGACGTGAGCCTGCGCGCGTTCGTCGTCCCCGCCGAGCACTACTTCAAGGAGTGGGGCCCGACCGAGGTCCCGGCCGCGCCGGGCGCGTCGGGCACCCCGTCCGGCACGCCGAGCGGCAGCGCCTCGGAGTCGCCGGCCGGCACGGAGAGCCCCGCCGCCGGCGAGACCCCGGGCGGCCACGAGTCGCCGGCCACGCCGACCGACGCGGCGTCCGCCAGCGCGTCGGACGAGGCGGGCGCCGGGCACTGACCCGTCGTGTGCACGAAGGGCGGGGCCTCTCCTCCGAGAGGCCCCGCCCTTCGGCGTCGCGTTGCGTCGTACGGCGTCTGTGTCGTCGTCGCAGGGCTGCGGCTTACGGCTCGAACTTGTAGCCCAGGCCGCGGACCGTCACCAGGTAGCGCGGGGCACCCGGGTCCGGCTCGATCTTGGCGCGCAGGCGCTTGACGTGGACGTCGAGGGTCTTGGTGTCACCGACGTAGTCGGCACCCCAGACGCGGTCGATGAGCTGCATCCGGGTCAGCACGCGGCCGGCGTTGCGCAGCAACATCTCCAGCAGGTCGAACTCCTTCAGCGGCAGGTCGATCTTGGTGCCGCCGACGGTCACCACGTGCCGGTCGACGTCCATGCGGACCGGGCCGGCCTCCAGTGCGGCCGGGGTCACCTCCTCCGGCTCGCCTCTGCGGCGCAGCACGGCCCGGATACGGGCAACCAGCTCACGCGAGGAGAACGGCTTGGTGACGTAGTCGTCGGCTCCTATCTCCAGCCCGACGACCTTGTCGATCTCACTGTCCTTGGCCGTCACCATGATGACGGGGACGTTGGAGCGGCCGCGCAGCTGGCGGCAGACCTCGGTGCCCGGCAGGCCGGGCAGCATCAGGTCGAGGAGGACGAGGTCGGCGCCGTTGCGCTCGAACTCGTCGAGTCCGTCGGGCCCGGTGGTCGCGACGGCGACCTCGAAGCCCTCCTTGCGGAGCATGTACGACAGGGCGTCGGAGAAGGACTCCTCGTCCTCGACGACGAGCACACGGGTCACGGAAGGACCTCCGGGGCGGGAAGCGTTTCGTACGCGTTCGATTCGGGGGATTGAGGGGTGGACCGCCCGGCCTCCTCGTCGAGGCCCGCGCCTGACGCGCGTTCTTCTCGGGCGGGCTGCTGATGTGCGCGGTCGCGGGCCGCACCGGCCTCCGGCAGCCGCAGGGTGAAGGTGGAGCCCTGGCCTTCGGCGCTCCACACCGTGACCTCCCCGCCGTGCGAGGCGGCCACGTGCTTCACGATCGCCAGCCCCAGTCCCGTACCGCCGGTGGCGCGGGAGCGGGCCGGGTCGACGCGGTAGAAGCGCTCGAAGATGCGCTCCTTGTCCTTGTCGGAGATGCCGATGCCCTGGTCGGTGACGGCGATCTCGATCTGTTCCCCGCCGGGCGCGTTCACCTTGCGGGCCGCTATGCCGACGCGGGTGCGGGCGGGCGAGTAGTTGACCGCGTTCTCGACGAGGTTGCCGAGGGCGGCGGCGAGCTGGCCGCGGTTGCCCCACACGTGCAGGTCGGCGGTGCCGCCCGCGGCCATGGTGATCTCTTTGGTGCCGGCCTGGTGCCGGCAGCGGTCGATGGCCTCGGCGACCAGTTCGTCGACGCGGACCGGCTCGGCGTCCTCCAGCGGGTCGTCGTTCTGCACCCGCGAGAGGTCGATGAGCTCCTGCACCAGGCTGGTCAGCCGGGTCGCCTCGATCTGCATGCGCCCGGCGAACCGCTCCACGGCCTCGGGGTCGTCGGAGGCGTCCATGACGGCCTCGGACAGCAGGGAGAGGGCGCCGACCGGCGTCTTCAGTTCATGGCTCACATTGGCGACGAAGTCGCGCCGGACCGCCTCGATGCGCCGGGCCTCGGTCAGGTCCTCGACGAGCAGCAGCACCAGCCGGGAGCCGAGCGGCGCGACCCGCGCGGAGACGGCCAGGGCCTCCCCGCGTCCGGTGCCGCGCCGTGGCAGGTCCAGCTCTACCTGGCGTATCTCCCCGTCGCGCCTGGTGTCCCGGGCCATCCGCAGCATCGGCTCGACGGCGAGCTTGCCGCCGCGGACCAGGCCGAGGGCGTACGCGGCCGAGCTGGCCTTGACCACCCCGTCCGCCTCGTCGAGCACGACGGCGGAGGACCTGAGGACCGACAGGACGGTGTCCACGCCCGGTGGCAGCACCGGGTCCGTGTGCAGGGAGGTACGCGTGGGGCGCTTCTGCTCGCGCTCACTCCAGCGGAACGCCAGCATGGCGATGACGCCGGTGAGCACCCCGGCGATCG
The DNA here is from genome assembly GCA_018195615.1 of Streptomyces tuirus. Taxonomy (GTDB): domain Bacteria; phylum Actinomycetota; class Actinomycetes; order Streptomycetales; family Streptomycetaceae; genus Streptomyces; species Streptomyces tuirus_A. Next base: position 4,416,810 of record JAGTPG010000002.1, read on the forward strand.
CTGCCGCTGCGGCGACCGCCGCGTTCACGTCCATGCACCCAGGTTAGGCATGGGTCGGGCACCGGCCACAGCCATCGGACTGCGAGCTCGAACACTCGTCGCCCAGAGTTCACCTTGGAGCCAGTACCGGTTCATTTGGGATGCCGGAAACGGACGCGTACAGGGCGGATCGTGGGAGCGTGGGGTTCGGACCGTTGGTGATAAGACGGTCGTACCGCTGGTTCTACGGTGGGCGTGCTGCTTGTTCGGTGGGCGTGCTGCCGGCCGTCCGGCGGGCCCCGGCCCTTGAACCCCCGACTTGAACGCACGAGAGGGAAACCTGATGCGGGACGCGTACCACGAGGAACTGGACTCGATCAGCGACAGTCTGGTGGAAATGGCCCGGCTGGTCGGGTCGGCGATCGGACGCGCCACGACCGCCATCCTCGACTCCGACCTGAAGCTGGCCGAGAACGTCATCGAGGCCGACCAGAGGGTCGACGAACTCCAGCACGACCTGGAGGCCCGGGCCATAGCCCTGCTGGCGCGGCAGCAGCCGGTGGCGACGGACCTGCGGATCGTCGTCACGTCGCTGCGCATGTCGGCCGACCTGGAGCGCTCCGGCGACCTCGCCCAGCACGTGGCGAAGCTCGCGCGCCTGCGCTACCCGGAGCGCGCCGTCCCGAGCGATCTGCACGCCACCATCCTGGAGATGGGCCAGCTCGCCCAGCGCCTGATGGCCAAGGCCGCCGAGGTGATCATCACCAAGGACGTCGACCTGGCGCTCCAGCTGGAGCAGGACGACGACGAGATGGACCTGCTGCACCGCACCCTCTTCCGGCACCTGATGGACGACCGCTGGAAGCACGGCATCGAGACGGCCGTGGACGTCACGCTGCTGGGCCGCTACTACGAGCGGTTCGCCGACCACGCGGTGTCGGTCGCCAAGCGGGTGGTGTACCTGGTGACGGGCGAGCACGCGGACGAGCTCCAGACGGACGCGCAGCCGGAGATCCAGGCGGTGACGGGGACGGAGAGCGCCTGAACGGGCCAGGTGGGATGCGGCCGGGCGCGGAACGGGCCAGGTGGGATGCGGCCAGGCGCGGAACGGGCCAGGTGGGATGCGGCCGGGGCGCGCGGGCGCCTCAGTGCGCCGTTGATGCGCCCAGCCGAACGGGCGTCCAATGGGCACAGGCACCAGCCCCGAGGAGGGACCCATGGCCGAATCCCCCAGCACCATGCCCGACCCCACGCGGCAGAGCGAGACCGAGCAGCCCGCCGAGATCAGGAACCTGCCCCTCGTCGCCGCGTGCGGCTGCGGCTCCGGCTGCGGCTGCGGGTGCCAGTCGGGCAGCCCCTGCCAGTGCGGCTGACGCCGGCACACGCCTATGACCTGCCGTAGGGCTCCGGTGGTTCGCCGCCGGGGCCCTACGGCGTTGTGGTCGCGTCCTCGCCCGCGCGGGCGGACCATGGAAGGTACGGCAGGCATGCAGCGCCGTACCGGGAAGGAGGCGCGGCCATGGCCAAGTTCATGGATGTCCACCACAGCATGAAGGGCATCACGGAGGAGCAACTGCGCGAGGCTCACAACGCGGACCTCGCCATAGAAGGGGACGAGCGGGTCCACTTCGAAAGGGCCTGGGCGGACCCGGAGTCCGGCCTCGTCTACTGCCTCTCGGAGGCCCCCTCGGCGGAGGCGGTCCAGCGCATCCACGAACGCGCGGGGCACAAGGCGGACGAGATCCATCCGGTGCCGTTGACGGTGCAGTGAGAGGTGGTGCGGTCTCAGCCGCAGTATGAGGAGCGGCATTCCTCCCGAGTGAGCGCCATGACCTGAACCGGCTGCCCATGGGCCGGGACGATCGTGGTGCGGTCGAACTCCATGCCGGGCTCGGTCATGAGGCGCGTCGAGGAAAGACCCCTCAGCCTCACCCGGCACCCACCTCCGGCTGCGGCCGCACACCCGCCTCGTTCTCGATGACCGCCGCCCCCTTCTCCTCCGGCAGCCGCCGCATCAGCATCCCGTACCCCAGCCCGGCCACCGTCCCGACCACCGCGCACAGCCCCACAGCCACTCCGCCCCGAACCGGTCGATGACGAACCCGGACAGCAGAGGGGCGACGAGCGCCGCGACGGACCACGACATGGTGTACATGCCCTGGTAGCGCCCGCGGCCGTGCAGCGGGGACAGCCGGACGACGAGCCCGGTCTGCGTCGGCGCGCGATCTCCGCCAGCGTCCACACGCACACCGTGAGGGCGATGACACCGACCGACCCCGCGAACGCGGTCAGCCCGAACCCGTAGCCCGCGAGGACGGACGAGACGACGAGCAGCCGACGCGGATCCCGGTGCTCGATGAACCGCGTGACCGGGATCTGGAGTACGACGATCAGTACGCCGTTGACGGCGATCGCCATGCCGTACTCGGCCGGCGAGAACCCGGCCTCGCCCATCGCCACCGGCAGCCCCACCGACCCCTGCTGGAAGACCAGCGCGACGAGGAAGGACAGCCCGACGACACTCATGAAGCGCCCGTCGCGCAGCACGGTGCCGAGGCCGACGGAGTCGTCCCGGACGGTCGTCGTCGCCGTCTCCGTGGGCTTGGACTCCGGCAGCTTCAGGAAGACGACGATCGCGCAGACCATCGTCATCCCCGCCTCGATCAGGAACCCGGCGCGATAGCTGACCTCGGCGATGAACCCGGCGGCCATGGAGGAGATCGCGAAGCCGAGGTTGATGGCCCAGTAGTTGAGGGAGAAGGCGCGGATACGGTCCTGAGGCCGCACGATGTCCGCCATCATCGCCTGCACGGCCGGCCGGGACGCGTTGCTCGCCGCGCCGACGAGGAAGGCGACGCCGGCGATCGCGACCGGGTCGCGCACGAACCCGAGGAGCGCGACGGACACGGCGGTCGACGCCTGAGCGATCAGCAGTGTCGGCCGCCGGCCCAGCCGGTCCGTCATCACCCCGCCGCCCAGCGAGGAGATGACACCGCCGAGACCGTGCAGCGCGACGACCAGACCGGCGTAGGTGGCGGAGTAGCCGCGGTCGAGCGTCAGGTACAGCGCCATGAAGGTGGCGACGAAGGCGCCGAGCCGGTTGACGAGGGTGCTGGTCCACAGCCACCAGAAGTCTCGGGGCAGCCCCGAGACGGTCTCCCGGACGGCGCGTCCGGCGCGCACGGCGTACGGCATGGATGGCATGGACTCCCCGAGGAGCGGCGTAAGCGGCGCAGGCAGTAGGCGCACATTACGATTCCGCGCTTGTCGGGGACCACTCAATTAACAGAACCCGTCAAACGTCCGCCTGCCGGGCAGCCACGCGAACGGGCGAATGCGTGGATTACGCTCTGGGGCATGGCCGACGCACCGTACAAGCTGATCCTCCTCCGCCACGGCGAGAGCGAGTGGAACGCGAAGAACCTGTTCACCGGCTGGGTGGACGTGAACCTGAACGAGAAGGGCGAGAAGGAGGCAGTCCGCGGTGGCGAGCTCCTGAAGGACGCCGATCTCCTCCCCGACGTGGTCCACACGTCCCTCCAGAAGCGCGCGATCCGCACGGCCCAGCTGGCCCTCGAGGCCGCGGACCGCCACTGGATCCCGGTCCACCGTTCCTGGCGTCTGAACGAGCGCCACTACGGCGCCCTCCAGGGCAAGGACAAGGCCCAGACACTCGCCGAGTTCGGCGAGGAGCAGTTCATGCTGTGGCGCCGCTCGTACGACACCCCGCCGCCGCCGCTGGACGTCGACGCCGAGTACTCCCAGTTCTCCGACCCGCGCTACGCGACCCTCCCGCCGGAGCTGCGGCCGCAGACGGAGTGCCTGAAGGACGTCGTCGTCCGCATGCTCCCGTACTGGTTCGACGGCATCGTCCCGGACCTGCTGACGGGCAGGACGGTCCTGGTCGCGGCCCACGGCAACTCGCTGCGCGCCCTGGTCAAGCACCTGGACGGCATCTCCGACGCGGACATCGCGGGCCTCAACATCCCCACGGGCATCCCGCTGTCCTACGAACTCGACGCCGACTTCAAGCCACTCAACCCGGGCGGCACGTACCTGGACCCCGAGGCGGCCGCGGCGGCCATTGAGGCGGTCAAGAACCAGGGCAAGAAGAAGTAGGCCAAGCTCAACAAAGCCCCCTGCTCGCGGATGAGCAGGGGGCTTCTTGTTGTGCCGGGGCCGGCGGTGGGACGTGGCGGTGTGTGACTTGTGAGGTCACTGTGACGCTTGTTGAAGCTCCAACGCTTCTTGAGTGGGGCTTGACGGCCTCCCTAAAAGTCACCATTCATGCGACTTGGTCCCTCGATGGCGCACATGTCGTGTGCTGACCGGCCAAGAGCGAACACTCCCTTGGGGGAACCTTGACGAGACGTGCCATGGCGAGACGCGTACTGGCCCGGACAGTTGGCGTTGTCGCAGCAATGACGGTCGCGCTCACGGCCGCGCCCCTGGCGGGGCATGGCGCAGGCCTACAGCGCGGCGTCGGGAACGCTGAGCTTCGGTGGCGACCCGGGTGAGCCCATATCCGGCGGTCAGTCGTATGAGTACGCCGCTGGAGCGGTCCAGATGTTCGACGTCCAGGGCAGCAGTGACCAGAACAGTCTCACCGTCGCGGTGGACGCGGAGCAGGGGACGCTCTGGCGTCTCATCGTCGCCGCCCCGATGGTCAGAAGCTGACCGAGGGCACCACGTACACCGGTGCCACGCAATGGCCGGACGCCCAGCCGGAGGATCCGGAACTGGTGTTCAGCGGGATCGACAACGGAACCGAAAAGGGGTGCAACAGCAACTCCGGATCCTTCACGATCGAGCACATCGCATTCGGCCCCTACGGCTACGTCCGCGAACTGGATGCCACGTTCGAGCAGTACTGCAACGGCTCGGCCCTTCCGCTGCGCGGTGCGGTTCACGCGGTCATGCCCGAACCCCCGGTCGAACTCGCCATGGGAATGAGTATCGACCCCGAGGGCACGGTGGACGTCCCGGACGGCCGGATCACCGTCGGCGGCACCGTGACGTGCAACAAGCCCGCGAGTGTGTCGGTCGTCGGCCAGATCTTCCAGATCCAGAAGAAGGCGACGCCGGGCGCGTCCTACCAGACAACCGTGGCCTGCACCCCGGGCGCGCCCGTCCCGTGGTCTGTCAGCCTCACCAGCCTGGAACCCGGTACCTCGTTCCAGCCCGGCACCGCGACGATGCGCAGCAGGGCCCGGGCGGATGACCGGGACTACCCGGCGACTGTCGACACCGGGCAGCAGGAGTCACAGGTCACGCTCTCCAAGTCCTGACCTGGCCGGCTCGACCGCAGGCGCCGTCCACAACCGGTGGACGGCGCCCGCTGGGCGTTGCTCAGGGCGTTTTCGTAGCGGACCGCTTCGCGCTCTTGCTCCTGCTGGTGCCCGTACGCGATGGCGCTGCCCGCGTCGGTGCGGTCGACCACGTGAACTCGATCTCCAGCTCGATCTCCCCACCACCGATCTCGACCTCTATCTCACTGCGAAGATCGTCGGGGATCCGCAGGCTCAGCGTTCCGGGACTGAGTTCCAGTTCGGCTTCCCCACCTTCCCTCAGCGCGTCCGCGAGTGCCGTGAGGTGGTCAGCGGCCTCAGGGCGTGACAGTGAGCGCTTCTGCTCAAACTTGAGGTCCTTCATGGGTGCCTTCCGATGTGACGCAGAAGGTTGGACAAATACCATTCTGCCGCGACAAGCAGGATCGGACATCCTCGTGTTCGGACGATCACTGACCGCTGCGGGGACTGGAGAAATTGATCGTTCATCAATAGGCATGCGGGAGGGGGATTTCACCGCATGCCTACTCTTCGCCGAGGTGCGAGCGTAATCATTTCTTCCTAGACTCTCTTACAGAGGACGTCGAGCCGCATGCACTCTCTCCGTTCTGGAGGTACGCATGTCTCGAAGGAGCCGAAAGCAGGGCAACTGGGCCGAGGCTACCGTCCCCAAGCCCCGACCGACGCTGTGGCTGACTATCTGTGTCATCGCATCCGCAGCTGTGCTCTGTGGGGTGGCTGCTTTTTGGGCCGACTTCAGACAGCGGGAAGGTAACCCGATCCTGCAAATTCTGTATCACTTGCGGCCGTTCAGGTTCTTCATACTAGCCCTCTGTTTGCTGCTGGCCGTCTACTGCTGGAGAAGGTTCAGCATGGCCCTCAAAATAAGGGCACCAGGGCCCATTGCTGTGCCACCGCTCAGAGATGAAACCGCCAGCCGCGACCTGCCGGCAGACAGGCTGACGACCTACCTCCGCCAGAAGCTCAACGAGGTGAACATCCGAGCTCCGGAACCGATCCCAGGAGGGGCGCAACAAATCGACTTCGCGGAAGTACTGCACAGTCCGGCGGCAGACACAACGAACGTCGGTGCAAGCTTGGCGATCAACGTCGGCAAACTCTTGGCTGCGGGCAACATCAGTTACGCCTACCAGGTCGACGGCGCCCTCTTCAACAGCGAAGACGGAAAGTGCGGTGTGACCGTACAGGTCATGGTGTTGCCCAAATGGGCCAGCCAACCCTTCACCTCCACAGACGAGACCTGGGAACTGGCGATAGACAAAGCGGCGTACGAAGTGTGTGCCTTCATCTTGCCGCTGACAAAGCTTGTGGACAAACCGCCCTGGCAGGCATGGCGGCGACTCGCCGTCCCTGGCCGACTTTTCAAGGATGTCCAACAAGCACAGCAATTCAAGGCGGACAGGCGTTTCGATGAAGCTCTCGGAAGCTATTACAAGGCTCTTGAGCTCGATCCTCGCAATCCATATCTTCGACTTGAGGTCGGCCTGCTGCAAGAGCAGCTCGGACTTTATCTCGATGCGCTTGTCACGTATGAGGACGTAATCAACCTCGCCCCCTCCAATAGGGATCTGAAGGTTTATCACCCCATTGCAAGAATGCCGGTCTACTTGAGGAGAAGGGACGTATTTATTCGCAGAGGCTGGTGGCGAGTCCCCCTGCTCATGGCCCGTTACCGCCAGGCGATCCTCCTGGGTATGGGTGAGCGTTTGAGTGCAGAATGGTCGCCATCTTACGAGGTTTCCGGACTGCGGGCGGAACAGTGCGAGACCCTTCGTAGGCGAATAAAGGAAACCTATGAAGGCCACTTCCGAGGTTTCCAACAATACCTGCACGATCAGGGAGGAGAGCTGGGCAAGGATAAAACTACGCCCTCCCACCATGTTGACCCAATTCCTGACGTACTGCTTCCTAACGGCCCTCTCGCTGGGCGCCCAGAGAGGCTGCTGCAGCAAGAGTTCTTCCAATTCCTAGGGCAAGTCAAGGCACAGCAACTGTGTCGAGCCTACTTCTTCCCGCGGATCATCCCGGAGCGGAAAGTGCCGCGAGCCGCTCTGCGCCTCTTGTTGGTGTGTAATCCAGTCCGGCGGTGTTATACCCGGAGCCTTCGCCTTGAGCATTCCCACGCCCTCAAGTATTTGGCAGCTTACCGAGTCATCAAGCGACCAGCCATCGCGAATGCCATCTGGCAAGAGCTACGCAGGTTCGAGTTCGCACATGGACGGGCAGGAATGCAGTGGCCTGTCGAAGCACGTGACGTATCAAAACGAGTGTTGTTCGGCCGCCACGGCATGAGGCTTTCCCGGCTGTTCCCACATTGGCAGGACTTCTATGATGAAGCCTGCATTTACGCCGTCTGCATGACTCCGGACAAGGGGGAACCGCCCGAGCAGGATGCGGCCTTGGCCGACAGAGCTGTGAAATCGCTTGAAAAATCCTTGCGGCTTCAGGACAGTGGATTTGCCAGCACAATCTGCTCATGGGTCAGGGAGTACGACCCCGATCTTGTCGTTCTGCAAAGACGGCAAGAATTTGCCGACTGGGCAAATCGGCATTTCCCTGAAACCCGTCCGAATCCATTTCCCCCCGACAATGTTCAAAAGATCGAGCTGCTTCACTACGAGCAGCTACTGATCGAAAGATCTGCTTCTAAGGCTGCTGCCGTATGGGATTACCGCAGCACTCACACGTCAAATGGGAGCCTGCCACCCAAGAAGTTCGAGGAGTGGCTGGAGGACGAGAAGGAAGCGTGGGATCTGGCAGCCAAATTGGTTGAGAACAGGCGACACTGGCGGACGCGCTACGAGTTCATCAACGTGATGCGTGATTTCGGGCGCGAGTCTTCATCGAATGAAGTGCCGAACGAATTCACAGTCCGGTATCCCTCGTTCAGCGACGACCCTTTGATCTGCATATCCGTCGACGGCAACCGCTACTCTTCCACCAAAATAGCGAACGGCCTCAAGATGAGAGAGCGGCGAATCAATGATCTGGCGAATATCCTGAAGAATCGCAGGGATTGGTGCGCAGACGGTTTGCCGAGTTCGGAATGCCCGAAAGACATATCAAAGTTCTGCACACAGCTGGCACGCCGGTGGGAAACCTTGGCCAAGGCATTCCGTGAACAAATGGATGATGGCGAGTTCAAACCAATTGTCCCGGTTGGGGCGGTAGGCAGAAGACCGGACGCCTTCTAGGCTCGCCCTTTTTTGAGCAGGAGAACGCGATATTCGGTGGCGGAACCTTCCGAGCCCGTCCACCATGCCCCCCATGGCCTCGGACAAGCACCCCGACGAACGAGCGACGGCTCGGTGGACGCAGTCGACCATCTACCCCGACATGTGGGTCGACCCGGACGACGACCCGCGCGAGACCGATGAAGCCCCCGTCGACGAACGCGGCATCCTGCTCGATTACCTGCGCAACTACCGCCTCACCCTGGAGATGAAGTGCGCGGGCCTGGACGCCGAGCAGATGGCCCGGCGGTCCGTTCCACCGTCCACGATGTCGCTGCTCGGGCTGGTACGGCACCTGACCGAGGAGGAGCGGCATGTTCGCCGGGTGATGGCCGGGGAGGACGCGCCGAAGCTGTACCGCACCGAGGAGGACCGCGACGGTGACTTCAACGGCGCGGTCGCCGACCCGGCGGTCGTGGCGGACGCCTGGCGGCAGTGGCGGACCGAGGTGGAACTCACCGACCGGTTCCTGGCCGGCGTCACCGACCTGGCCACCACGAACGCCGGTTTCTCCGACTTCGGCCCCGAACCCGGCGGCCGGCTCCAGCTCCGCGACATCCTGGTCGCCCAGATCGCGGAGTACGCACGCCACTGCGGCCACGCCGACCTCCTGCGCGAACGGGTCGACGGCCGGGTCGGGCAATGACCGAGTCGCCTTCCCTCGGGCGTAATCGACGCTCTCCCGGCGGCCCGGCAAGCTGGGCTTCATGACGCCTGCCACCACCGCGGAAGCGACCCGCGCCACCGTTCAGAAGTTCCTCGAGCTCCGTCTCGCCGGAGACACGGAGGGCCTCACCGCGCTCTTCGCCGACAAGGTCGACTGGGTGCTCGCCGAGAATCCGGTCGTGCCGTGGATCCGGCCGCGGTCCACCGCCGCCGAATGTGCCGCGCAGGGCGCCGAGTTGATGCGGTACACCGTGCCGGAGGAGGCGCGTGCCTCCGTCGACGCCCTTCTCGTGGACGGCAACGACGCCGTGCTGACGGGGCATGTCTCGGGCACCGTGCGGGCGACGGGCAAGTCCTTCGAAGGGCCGTTCGCGCTGCGGCTCACCGTCGAGGAGGGGCGGATCACCCGGCACCACCTCTACGAGAACAGCCTGTCGATCGCCGAGGCCTGCACCCCGTGACCGCGCCCTACCGCTGAGCCAGCACGTTCGTGGACACCGGGTCGCCGGAGATTCTCGAAGGTTCGTCCGGGTCGGACGGCCACCAAGGGGCCGTGACCGCCGCGGACAGTACCGCGCCGACATCGTCGGAGTCCGTTGCCGCCCCGGGCGGCAGCGCGATGCGGACGCTGACGGTGCGGGAGCGGCCCGGCGCGAGCGTGAACGCGTCCGTCTCGACGTGCGTTCGGCCCGTCAGGTGGGCCCGCCGGCCCTCCCTCCCGATCGACCAGGGCAGGCGGCTGACGGACCGGCCGACGTCTCCCGGGCCCAGGGTGATCGCGATGCGCGGGTCGGAGCGGGTGCGTGTGCCCGCCGCGTTGCGCACCCGCACCTCCCACTCCACGGGTGGACCGCCTTCGGTCGCCCTGGACACGTTCGGGGCCTCGATGGTGAGGTGCGTGGGGTCGACCGGCAGGCTGACCCGCGATGCCGACGCCGATGGGTGGATCCCCGGTGTCCAGCCCCTTCCGGGCCAGCTGCGCGGCGATGCGTACGGCAGAGGATCCGGCCTCCGCGGAGCCGCGTTCCCTGTCGGCGGTGAACAGCCTGAACTCGAACTCCGTTCGGGCCCTGCCGCGGTGCGCGAGCGGCAGCGCGGCGACGAACTCCCCGTTGTCGTCCTGCTCGTTGGTCCACTGGAGCGGAACGTCGTGCCAGGCGCCGCCCTCACGGATCTGGAGCCGGTCGGGGATCAGGTCGGTGTAGAGGCCCAGTACGCGTTGTGCCGCGTGGGCGTCGCTGAGGCTGCCTTCGATGCCCACGCCCTTGACGTCAATCCCGTCGCACCAGCCGCCAGTACTGCCGCTTCTCCTCGTCCCGTACGACCACCCCGAGCCGCAGCAGCTCGCCGCGCAGCTCCCGGGCGTCCTTGGCGTCGTCCTCGTGCTTCCGGGCCTGTGCGCGTGCCCTCAGCAAAGCGTCCGCGCCCTCGGGCAGGCCGGGGGTGCCGGGGACCCAGCGGCGGAACTCGGCGCGGTACGGGTCCTCCTCCGCCCACTCGTAACCGTGTTCCACGAGGGTGTCCGCGAGGCGTTGCCAGGGCAGGCCGCAGTGCTCCCTGGCCAGTTCCAGGCTGTCCGGGCCGAGCAGAACGAGTTGCTTGCCGTCCCGGAACAGCACGGAGATCTCCTCGCGGGTGAACTCCTGCGAGCTGTCCCTGATCGTCAGGGTCAGGTGGGTGTCGCGGACGCGGACCGACAGCGAGTCGTGCACCGCCGAGAAGCCGAGCAGCAGACCGCCGAGGACGCCCACGGCGACCGTGCCGAGGGTGAGGGCGGGTTCCGGGACCGAGGTCAGCAGCTCGGCCGGGCCCTTCAGCGGTGCCCACGGCAGGGACAGCAGCAGGCGGGCCAGGAGGGGCAGCAGGGCACCGGCGACGGCACCGCAGGCGACGCACACGAGGACGATGGCCCAGGCGGATTCCGCGAGTTCCGTGCTCCCGCCCGCCCGCGGCTCGGGGCTCTTGTCCATGGGCACTTTCCTGGCTTCCTCCATGGAAGCGAGTCTGCGGAGAGGGCCCCTGCTCTGTCATCAGCCGTTGGTCGCTCTGCCCGCGACTTTGGTCGCCATTCCGCCTCCGCCCCGCTCAGAGCCGACCGTGCGATCGGTCTTTCCACCTGTGGCGCGAGAGGCGCAGTGCCAGGGCGGGGTTCGCGGAGGCCACCGTCGGCAGTCCGCGTTCCGGACCGGAGGCCGCGCCCGCGGAGCCGAAAGACCGCACTCGCGGAACGTGCGTCGTAGGGACACGGCGTCACCGTCGCGCGGAGGGAGCGGTGGCGTGAGGGCTCACGGGTGCATCCGTGCCCCCTTCACCACCTTGTCGACCGCGTTCTTCGGGCCGTAGACCGCGAGGCCGACCAGGTCCAGGTCCGCCGTCGGTACCGCCCGTACGGCCGCGCGGTTGTCGCGGTCGTTGCCCGTGGCGAACAGGTCGGAGGTGAAGAGCGCGCGGGGCAGGGAGCGGGACAGGGCGCGGGTGTGGGCCGTGGTCAGGGTTTCCTTGGTGGCTTCGAAGACCAGGACCGGCTGGCGGAACATCGGCAGGTAGGGCACGCCGTCCGCGTCCTCGTACGGTTCGCCGATCACCTCGGGGATCTGCGTCCCCAGGCCGCTGACCAGGAACGATGTCACGTTGAGGCGCTGCCACGGCTCCAGGTCGTCGCGCAGCAGTACGGCGATCTTCGTGTCGAAGCGGATCGGTTCCGGTGCCGGAGGTGCGGTGATCGTGTTCATGATCCGAGCGTGCCCGGCAGTCCCCGCCCGGGTCTTGTACGTTCTTTGCATGGCCTCCCAGCCCGCCCGGATCGTCTCCGCCTGGCGGCCCGCCGTCCCGGGTGTCGTCGAGGTCTTCCACGCCCGTTTCACCGAGTACGCGTATCCGATGCACGTCCACGAGGCCTGGACGCTGCTGATCGTCGACACCGGCGCCGTGCGGTACGACCTCGACCGGCACGAGCACGGCACCCCGCACGGCACCGTGTCGCTGCTGCCGCCGCACGTGCCGCACAACGGCTCCCCCGTCACCCCGGAGGGCTTCCGCAAGCGGGTGCTGTACCTCGACGGGACGTATCTCGGTGACGAGCTCATCGGGGCCGCCGTCGACCGGCCCGACCTGCGCGATCCGCTGCTGCGGCGGCGCGTCGGGCAGGTGCACGGCGCGCTGGTGCGGCCGGGTGAGGAGCTGGAGGCCGAGAGCAGGCTGCTGTTCGTCGGGGAGCGGCTGCGGGGGCATCTGCGGGGTGAGGGTGACAAGCCCCGTTCCGCGGATCCGGTCCTCGCGCGCCGGTTGCGCGAGTTGCTGGACGAGCGGGTCGTCGAGGGCGTCGGGCTGCGGGAGGCGGCCGGGCTCGTGGGGGCCCATCCCGCGCATCTCGTACGGGCGTTCAGTGCCGCTTACGGCATCGCCCCGCACCAGTACCTGACGTCCCTGCGGGTGGGCCGCGCACGCCGGCTGCTGCTCGAAGGGCGGTCACCGAGTGAGGTCGCGGTGGCGACCGGGTTCTACGACCAGTCCCATCTCACCCGGCACTTCCGGAGACTGGTGGGTGTGCCGCCCGGGAGCTACCGGATGGCTCCCTAGCGCTCCGGGCGCCTCGTCAGGTGGGCGAAGGCGTCCAGGTTGCGTGTCGACTCGCCGCGGGACACCCGCCACTCGTACTCCTTGCGGATCGCCGAGGCGAAGCCCAGTTCCAGGAGGGTGTTGAAGCTGCCGTCCGCGGCCTGAAGGACCTGGCCGAGCAGGCGGTCGATCTCGTCGGCCGTGACGGCGGACAGCGGCAGCCGGCCGGTGAGGTAGACGTCGCCGTGCTGGTCGACGGCGTAACTCACGCCGTAGAGCTTGAGGTTGCGCTCCAAGAGCCAGCGGTGGACGGCCTGCTCGTTCTCGTCGGGGTGGCGGATGACGAAGGCGTTGAGGGAGAGGGAGTGGCGGCCGACGATCAGGGAGAGCGTCGTCTTGAGTTTGCGGGTGCCGGGGAGCTGCGCGACGTAGGTGCCGGGCTCCGGGCTCTCCCACTCCAGGTCCGCGTCCTTCAGCACGCCTTCGATGACCCGTGCCGCCGTCTTTTCCGCTTCCGTTTTCGCCGCGTCACCCATGGTGCGAGCGTACGCGACGGCGGTGCGCCTGCAGGGCGGCCGTGTAGACGTCCGCCGTGGCGGCGGCCGCGGTGTCCCAGCCGAAGGCCTGGGCGTGCCGGGCGGCCTGCGCGCCGAGCCGGGGCGACAGGTGCGGGTCGTCGGCGAAGTCGCGCAGCACGCGCGCGTACTCGGCGGGGTTGTGGCCTTGTACGAGGAAGCCGGTGTGTCCGTCGCGTACGGCGACCGGCAGTCCGCCGACGGATGCCGCCAGCACCGGGGTGCCCGCCGCCTGTGCCTCTATGGCGACCAGGCCGAAGGACTCGCTGTAGGAGGGCATGACCAGCACGGAGGCGGCGCGGAACCAGTCCGCGAGCTGCTCCTGGCCGACCGGCGGGCGGAACCGTACGACGTCCGCGATGCCGAGTCGGGCGGCCAGCTTCTGCAGGCCCTCGGGCTTGGCGAGGCCGCTGCCGCTGGGGCCGCCGACGATGGGGACGAGGATGCGCGAGCGCAGTTCGGGGCGCTCGTCGAGGAGGACGGCGACGGCCCGCAGCAGCACGTCGGGGGCCTTCAGGGGCTGGATGCGGCCCGCGAAGAGCGGGATCAGGGCGTCCCTCGGCAGGCCGAGACGGGCGCGGGCGGCGGCGCGGCCGTCGGCGGGCGAGAAGCGGCTGAGGTTCACGCCGGGGTGGACCACGGCGACCTTGTCGGTGTCGGCCGCGTAGTGCCGGACGAGTTCGTCGGCCTCTTCGGTGGTGTTGGCGATGAGGCGGTCGGCGGCGTCGACGATCTGGGTCTCGCCGATGACGCGGGCGGCCGGTTCCGGGGTGTCGCCGTCGGCCAGGTTGGCGTTCTTGACCTTGGCCATGGTGTGCATGGCGTGCACCAGGGGGACGCCCCAGCGCTGGGCGGCGAGCCAGCCGACGTGGCCGGAGAGCCAGTAGTGGGAGTGGACCAGGTCGTAGTGGCCGGGGCGGTGGCCGGCCCAGGCCTGCATGACGCCGTGCGTGAAGGCACACAGCTGGGCGGGGAGGTCCTCCTTGTTGAGTCCCTCGTAGGGGCCCGCGTCGATGTGCCGGACGAGGACGCCGGGGGCGAGTTCGACGGTGGGCGGGAGGGCGGCGGCGGTGGAGCGCGTGAAGATCTCGACCTCGATGTTGATCGCGGCGAGGCGCTGCGCGAGCTCCACGATGTAGACGTTCATGCCGCCGGCGTCGCCGGTGCCCGGCTGGTGGAGCGGGGAGGTGTGCACGGAGAGCATGGCCACCCGGCGGGGCCTGCGGTGCAGCCGGAGGCGTGCGGGCGTGGACGCGGAGCGCCGCCCGAGCCTGCCGATGTACTGGCTCACGTGGCGTTCCTCCTCGCTCCGGGCATGCCTTTCGCAGGGCGCACGTGCCCTCCAGGGGTGGAACACCGGAGGGGGGCGCTCCATTTCCACGTTCGGGACTTTTGCCGAATCATTACCGTTCATCGCTCAACCGTTCGAGGTTGGTGGATGTACGGATCCCAGCGTGGCGGGCAGGTGAACTCGGTGGGAAAACGCAGCTCACACATGCCGTCTTCGCCGTGAAAAGACAGACGGCCCCGTGGCCGCGGGCAACCGGGCGCCTGCCCCACGGATCACAACAGGCGAAGGTCCACGACTGCCTCACGGAGGTAACGCAATGCCCTCTCGCCTCGTCAGCCGCCGCCGGCTGTTACGCGCCACCTCGGTTCTGACGCCGCTTCTCGGCATGGCCCTGGCCGTTCCCCTCGCCCTGGCCTCCCCGGCAGGCGCCGCGGCACCGGCGGCCACCGCCGCGGTGAACGAGTACGGCTGGCACCTCACCTACACGGCCGCCCCCGGGCAGGCCAACAAGGTGGCCATCACTCAGTCCTACACAGGCGACCGCTCACAGTTCACCTACGTGATCGACGACGTCGTCCCGATCGACGCCGGGAACGGCTGCGGCCACCCCGACAGCGCCGACAACACCAGGATCTCCTGCACGGTCGAGGCCCCGGAGAGCCAGTCCCCCCTCAACTCCATGGAGATGGACCTGGCCGACGGCGCCGACACCGCCTCCTTCGACAACGCCACCGACCAGGTCTACTACTTCAACTCCGTCGAGCTGGGCGACGGCGACGACAAGTGGACCGGGGCGACCGGCAGCCGGGTCGACGGCACTTCCGTCCGGGGCGGCACGGGCGACGACGTCATCGCGGTGGGCGCTCTCGGGTACGCCGGCGGCGGCGACGGCGACGACACCCTCCACGCCGGCACCGGCGACGAGATCGTGGACGGCGGCGCGGGCGACGACGTCCTGCACGGCGGCGCGGGCAACCAGATCATGCGCGCCGACGACGGTGACGACACGGTCTACGGCGGGGCCGGCGACGACGAGCTCTACGGCGGCCGGGGCGACGACATCCTGCACGGCAACAGCGGCGACGACCGGATGTGGGGAAACAGCGGCGACGACGAGCTGTACGGCGGTCCCGGCGCGGACACGCTCTCCGGCGGCCCGGGCAGGAACATCGTCCGTCAGGACTGACGGTCCTCCGCGTCGGCGGGCCGGGGCCAGGGTCCGGGGGCGATGAGTTTCCGTGTCCCGGGGGTCTGACTCGCTGAGGAGAGGAGCAGGTCGTGATGAAGCTCGTGGTGCAGGAGTTCCTGTCGCTCGACGGTGTCTCCCAGGGGCCGGGCGCCCCGGACGAGGACACCAGTGACGGTTTCGAGCGGGGCGGCTGGTTCGTGCCGTATCTGGACGAGGAGTTCGAGCGGCTGGCCGGCAGCTGGCTCGGTGAGGCGGACGGGCTCCTGTTCGGTCGCCGGACGTACCAGAACTTCGCCCGGGACTGGCCCGCGATGACCGACCACCCCCTCGCCGGGATCATGAACGGCCTGCCGAAGTACGTCGCCTCCCAGAGCCTGACCACGGCCGACTGGAACCCGAGCACAATCCTGTCCGGCGACGTCCCCACCCGGGTCGCGGAGCTGAAGCGGCAGCCCGGCCGGGAGCTGCAGATCCACGGCAGCGCCCGGCTCGCCCAGTCCCTGCTGGCCGCCGGGCTGGTCGACACGCTGCGGCTGGTGATCGCCCCGGTCGTGGTGGGCCAGGGCCGTCGCCTCTTCCCGGACGGCGGCGCCCCGGCCGGACTTCGCCTCGTCGAGCACCGGACGACACCGGGCGGGCTGTCGGTGCACGTCTTCGAGTCGACGGGCGTCCCGGAGTTCGGGACATACAGGGACAAGGCGGGTGCTCAGGGTCTGTCGGACAGGCCCTGAGCGCCGCTTACCCTCGTACGCATGACATCCCGCGCGACCCGCCCCGTGGGAACGGTGACGCGCGGGACGACCAACCCCAACCGCCTGCGCCGCATGGACCGGTGGATCGCGGCCACGCACGGCGCGGAGCTCCGCCGTGCCGCCGACCCGGTGGCGGTCGACCTCGGGTACGGCGCCGCGCCCTGGACGGCCGTCGAGCTGCTGCACCGCCTCCGTACGGTCGCGCCTCGCGCCCGCGTGGTGGGCGTCGAGATCGAACCGGCCCGGGTCGCGGCGGCGCTGCCGTACGAGCGGGCGGGGCTCGTCTTCCGCCACGGGGGGTTCGAGATCCCGATCCGGCAGCGCCCCCTGCTCGTCCGGGCGGCGAACGTGCTGCGGCAGTACGAGGAGGGCGACGTCGCTGACGTGTGGGAGCGGTTGTGCGCCCGGCTCGCGCCGGCCGATCCGGCCACCGGCTCACGCGGCGGGCTGCTGGTCGAGGGGACCTGCGACGAGATCGGCCGTCGGCACGTGTGGGTCGCACTCGGCCCGGAGGGCGCGCGCACGGTCACGTTCGCGACCCGACTCGGCTCCCTGGAGTGCCCCTCCGACCTGGCGGAACGCCTGCCGAAGGCGCTGATCCACCGCAATGTCCCGGGCGAGCCCGTACACGCCTTCCTGCGCGACTTCGACCGCGCCTGGGCCGCTGCCGCGCCCTACGCCTCCTACGGCGCCCGCCAGCGCTGGATCCGTGCGGTACGGGACCTGACGGCCGACTGGCCGGTGACGGACGGGCCGGTGCGGTGGCGGCAGGGCGAAGTGACGGTGCGGTGGGAGGCGTTGGCTCCTCGGGGCTGACACCGGGAACGATCTCTTTGAGTCGTTCGTCACACAGTCGGGGAGATCGTCATGCCGGTGGCATACCGGTGAGCGGGCGGCGGGAAGTACTACCTCTGTCGTTTTGCGCGCCGTCATGACAGCATCCCGCGACGAACCGCATGTTACTGACGGTGAATCAGTAGGGGGCTGAGGTATGGGAGCGGGCAAGCGTGGCCTGATCGCGACTGCCGTGGCCGTGGTCTGCGCGATCACCGTGCTGGCGGCACCGGGCACGGCGTTCGCGAGCCCTGGCCCGGACCCCACTCCCAGCGCGAGCCCAACGCCCGGGTCCAGCAAGGACCTCGAGGCCGTCCGCAAGAAACTCGACGAGCTCTACCGCGCCGCGGGCCGGGCCACCGACGAGTACAACGCCGCCGAGGAGAAGGCGGACAAGCAGTCCGCCGAGATCGTCGAGCTGGCCAAGAAGATCGTCAAGGGCAAGGAGAGGCTGGCGAAGCTGAAGGACCGCGCCGGCGCGTCGGCCGCCGCGCAGTACCGCGGGGGCGGGCTGCCTCCCGAGGCCCATCTGATGCTCAGTGACGATCCACAGGAGTTCCTCGACGGGGCGGGCCGGGTCCGCCAGGGCCAGCACGCGGCCAAGGGCCTGATCGGCGAACTGACCCGCACCCAGGAGGACTTGGAGCAGTACGCCAAGGACGCCTCCGCTCAGTGGAAGAAGCTGGAGGCGGGCCGCAAGGCCAAGGCCGCCGCGCAGAAGAAGATCGAGAAGCAGATCGCGCAGGCCGAGAAGCTCGAGTCCGAGCTGCAGAAGGAGGAGCAGGAGCGCCTCGCCGAGCTGGAGAAGGAGGCCGCGCGGAAGGCGCAGACCGCCTGGCTCGGCTCCGGCGTCCTCGACGAGATCAGCGGGCAGGCGTCCGAGCAGGGCAAGAAGGCCGTGAAGTACGCCACGGCCCAGATCGGAAAGCCGTACCAGTGGGGCGCCGAGGGCCCGAAGAGCTATGACTGTTCAGGGCTGACCTCACAGGCCTGGATATCCGCGGGGCGCGGCATCCCGCGCACCTCGCAGGAGCAGTGGAAGCGGCTGCGGCACATCGACGTCGAGGACATGCGGCCCGGCGATCTCATCATCTACTTCGACGACGCCAGCCATGTCGGGATGTACGTCGGCGACGGGGCGATCGTGCACGCACCTCGGCCCGGGCGGACGATTACGATCGCGGGGGCGGGGTCCATGCCGATCCTCGGGGTGGTACGGCCGGACGCGGACACCGAAGCCGGGTGAACATATCGGGCATAAGGCACCTTTGGTGACCTGGCCCACGTGACCCGCTCCACGCCGAGACCCCGGCCAAACCGGGTGCTGACGTGACGTTCGCCATCCCCGCGACATCACCGCCCTGTCCAACTGCGGCACATATCGCGGCATATGACACTGGCCGGTGGCACAGCGGCGTGGCTCACACCATTCCAATGCGGCGCCGACACCCGCTATGGTCCCCGTCGGTGGGTCGAGGTCCCTCGCCCCACCGTGCCCTCGGGGGAGGGAAGGAACCCAAGACGATGCCCGTACCCATACCGCGGCAGAGAGCGATCCCGGCCGTGGAGAGTGGTCAGGCGCAGGCCGCGTCCCCGTGCGGCGGCCCGGCCGAGGACTCCGTGACGGACGCCTCGGCAGCGGCCCCGCGCACGCCGGACACCGCCGGGAACACCACGGAGAAGGTGGAGAGCAACACCACCCACACCAACCTGACGCTGCTGCTGATCGAGGACGACCCGGCCGGTTCGCCGATCGTTCCGGACATGCTGGACCAGGCAGGCAAGCCGATCCGCGTCCGCACGGCCCGCAACCTGACCGAGGCCGGGCGGCTGCTGACCGACGACGTCCACTGCATCCTGCTGGACCTCGCGCTGCCGGCGCCTGGCCGCGGCGACAGCGACGACGAGCTCGCCGTGCTCAGGCACGTGCTGGAGCTCGCGCCGCGGCATGCCGTCCTCGCGCTGACCGCCTCGGGCGACGCCGAGCGCGGCGCGGAGGCGGTGCGGGTGGGCGCCCAGGACTACCTCTTCCGTGACGAGCTGGACGGCCGGCTGCTGAGCCGCGCGATCCGCTACGCGGTGGAGCGCAAGCGCTCCGAGTCGGCCGAGCGCCGGCTCGCCGAGGGCCGGCTGCGGGCCCAGGAGAACCGTCGCCTGGAGCGCGGTCTGCTGCCGACGCCGCTGCTGGACGGCTCCCCGCTGCGGTTCGCCGCCCGCTATCGCCCGGGCCGCTCACGCGCCCTGCTCGGCGGCGACTTCTACGACGTCGTGCGCACGCCGGACGGCACCGTGCACGCCATGATCGGTGACGTCTGCGGGCACGGCCCGGACGAGGCCGCCCTCGGTGTGGAGCTGCGGATCGCGTGGCGCGCGCTGACCCTGGCGGGACTCTGCGGTGACCAGCTGCTGAACACGCTCCAGCAGGTGCTGGAGCACGAGCGGGCCGACGACGAGATCTTCGCGACCCTGTGCACGGTGGACATCGCGCCGGACGGCCGCCGCGCCGGCCTGTGCCTCGCGGGGCATCCGTCGCCGCTGCTGGCCCGCCCGGGCAAACCGGCCCGCCTGCTGCCGTACGACAACAACGGCCCGGCCCTCGGACTGCTGCCGGGGGCGCGCTGGCCGCGGATGCAGGTGGAGCTGGGCGCCGAGTGGAGCCTGATGCTCTACACCGACGGCCTGATCGAGGGCCGCGTCGGCGAGGGCCGGGAGCGGCTCGGCCAGGACGGTATGACGGAGATGGTCCGCCGCCAGTTCGCCGAGGGCCTGCGGGGCGAGGAGCTGCTGCGGGCGGCGGTGAACGAGGTGCGCGCCCTCAACGGTGGCGAGCTGACGGACGACGTGGCGGTACTGCTGCTGGACCGGGTGCCGTAGCCCCGGCTCCGGTGCTGCCGGGGGCTTACCGGCCGCCGTTCCAGGGGCCGTACGGGCCGTCGCTGCTGGAGCCGCGCTGGCTGCGGCCGCCGCCGGGGAGCGCCCGGATGGCGGGGCGCACGTCGACCATGTACACGATCGTCGCGATGAGCCCGATGATCGGCAGGAACGACAGGATCGGGAAGAGCAGGTTCACCACGAAGGCGAGCCCGAGGATGATCAGCCAGAACGGCTTGGTCTTCTTGTCCGCCGCGCGGTACGCGTCCTCCCTGCGCACGGCCGCGTCGATCAACGCGAAGCCGCTGAAAACGATCAGGGCCATGCTCAGAAGCCACATCAACCCTGCGAAGCCCTGCATCAGCACAACGTCCACCACCTGACTCGGCTCATCCTACGCGGTCACCGTACCCGTACAACGGGCCGGGCACCCCAGGGTGCCCGGCCCACTTGATCGCTCTGCGCCTTCCGCCGTCCTACTTCGCGGGCGGGGTGGTCTTCTTCGCGGCGGTCTTTCCGTTGGTGGTCTTGCGCGCCGGGGCCTTCTTGGCGGGGGCGGGGACGGAGGCCTTCTTCGTCGCGGCGGCGGACGCGCCGGCGGGCTTCGCCGGCTCCTGCTTGACCTCGACCGGCTCGGCCTTCGGCTCGACGGCCACGGCCAGCTCCTCGACGCCCTCGGCGACGTCCTCGATGCCCTCGGCGGCCTCGCCGCGCCAGGTCCGCACGGCCTGCTCACCGTGCTCGGCGACCTTCTCGTAGGTCTCCCGGGCCTTGACGGCGTACTCGGCGGCCACGCCGACCCCGCGCAGGGCGAAGTCCTGGGCGCTCTCGCCGATCTTCTTCAGGTCCGCGTCGATCGTGCTGCCGAGCTTCTTGATGTCGACGTCGATGGTGCCGATGAACTCCGTGACCTTCGTCTGCAGGGTCTCCTGCGTCTCCTTGACGCGGGCGGAGGCCTCCTTGGCCCGGGCGGACGCCTTCTCCTGGACGGCCTTGGGGTCGGTGTTGCGCACGGCCTCGAACCGCGCCGGGGCCTCGTTGCGCAGCTGCTCCACCAGGGCCGGCACCTTCTTGGCCTGCTGGAGGGCGAGGTCGGCGGTGCCTGCGGCGAAGTAGAGCGGGGTGGGGTCGCTGAGGGTCTTGCGCAGGTCGTCGGTGATGGCCATGGTGATGGTCCTCCCGGATTCTGTTTCGTTCGAGGGTTCGGCTGAGGGTTTGTGTGATCCGCAGCGGGGCGGCCGGTGCCCTGGTCCGGCTCAGCCGGCCGTCTGCTGCGGGTCGGTGTCACTGCGGCCGCTGCCCTTGCGGGTGCGGCGGGTGGCGGACGTACCGCCGTCGTTGTCACGGGTGCGGAGCTCGACGGGCTGACCGTCGTCGGCCGTGCGGGACGGGCGTATCTCGGTGCCGGCACCGGCGACGCTGCCGATGGCACTGTCCGCAGCGTCCCCGTCTCCGTCTCCGTCCCCGAACCCGTTCTCCTTGCGGAAGGACTCGTAGATCTGCAGCAGCACCTGCTTCTGCCGCTCGTTCAGCGTCGGGTCCGCGAGGATGACGGCCCGCGTCTCCACCTCGTCCCGGTCCCGCTCGGCGTCGAGGATGCCGGCCCGGACGTACAGCGTCTCGGCGGAGATCCGCAGGGCCTTGGCGACCTGCTGCAGCACCTCCGCGCTCGGCTTGCGCAGCCCGCGCTCGATCTGGCTCAGGTACGGATTGGACACCCCGGCGGCGTCGGCGAGCTGCCGCAGCGACAGTTGCGCGTTGCGCCGCTGCTCGCGCAGGTAGTCACCGAGATTGCCGACGTTGAGGGTTGCCATGCCTCCACAGTGCCGCACCGCGCTAACTATTGCAAGCACCCGCTTGCAATAGTGCGCCACGCCACCCGTCTCGCCGTATGCGGTGCGACGCTGTCGCGCGTCGCCCGGCGCGGCACATTCAGGGCGAGGCGACGGACGGGTTCCTGCCGGCGTTCTTGCCGGTCTCGATCTGGGCAGAACCGGAGCGAGTACGAGGGACGGCCGCGCTCAACTCCGGTGGCACGGATGAAGACGGCGTGCGAAGTGCCCAGTTCCCCGGGAATGCGGCATCGCGCGGCATCGCTCCTCCTCGGTGAACGACGCTTCGTCGAGAACAGCAGTCGGGCTGCCGCCCCGGCCCTGCCGCTGACACGCGTCGATGACCACTACCTCGGGCATGGCACCGGGTCGGTCGTCAGCAGCATCGTCAGGTCCAGCGCGGGCGCGCTGTGCGTCAACGCGCCGACCGAGATGAGGTCGACTCCCGTCTCGGCGATGGCGCGGACGCTGTCCAGGCGGACGGTGCCCGAGGCCTCCAGCAGGATCCGGGAGGCGTCGGCACGCTCGGCCCGGATTTTCACGACCATTTCGATGTCGGTCACCGGCATGTTGTCGAGCATGATCCAGCGGGCCCCGGCATCGAGGGCCTCAACGGCCTGCGCCACGGTCTGCACCTCGACATCGGTCTCCACCTTCTGCCCGGTGCGCGCCATCCCGCGCCGGACCGCGTCGATCGCGGTGGTCACGCCGCCTGCCGCGGCGATGTGGTTCTCCTTGAGCAGCACCATCGCCGCGAGGTTGAGCCGGTGGTTGCGGCCGCCGCCGACGGTCACCGCGTACTTGTCCAGGGCGCGCAGGCCCGGCGCCGTCTTGCGGGTGTCCAGGATGCGCGCCTCGGTCCCGGCCACGGCCTGGACGTAGCGGTCGGTGAGCGTCGCGATGCCGCACATGCGCTGCAGGAAGTTCAGCGCCGTACGCTCCCCGGTGATCAGGCTGCGCGCCGAGCCGGACAGGCGTACCAGGACATCGTCGCCGGTCAGCCGGGCGCCGTCGGGGACGAGCGCTTCCACTGTGACCTCGGGGTCGACCTGGGCGAAGACCTCGGCGACCACGGGAAGACCGCCGGCGATGCCGCATTGCCGGGCGCGGATCTCGGCCACGGCCGCCAGGCCTTCGGGAACGCTCCACGCGGTGGTGATGTCCTGGCCCGACTCATCCTCGGCCAGGGCGGCGGCGACGGCGGTTCGCGCCGCCTCTAAAGGGAACTCCGTCATGGTCCGTGGTCTCCAGTCCTGTGGTTCCGGGCCGAAAATCTGAGGTGCCCGCGCGCGGACCGCTGTCAGAACCGGTCGCGGTGACCGAGCGCAGTGCCTCGCGGGCGTCGTGGCCGAGCGGGGGTGAGGGTGTAGCTGCCGTCGCACAGCACCTCGGCGAGTCGAGCCTCTTGGAGCTCTGTGAGCCTTCAGTGGAGATCCGAGCGGAACTCGGTCAGTCGACGCCTTCGACGATGCGGAAGTCGCGCTCGAAGCCGTCGGGGAGTCCGGCCAGCGCCTCCTGGTAGGCCGCGCTCGCGCGTGCGGCGACCGCCTGTTCGAAGCTGTCGAACTCGATCAGGACGACGCGCTCGGCGATTCCGGCTTCGTGTGCGTCGACCCGGCTGCCGATGCCGGCGAGCATCCGCCCGCCCGCGGCCGCGACGGCTGGACCTGCCAGTTCGTTGTAGACATCAAGCCTCTCGGGTCCTCGATGGTGGGGTAGACGCTGACCCAGTAGCTCTTGGGCATGGAACCTCCGGTGTCGGGATGAGTGCATCTGACTTACGGGTTGGTCTCGTACGAGCGTCGGCGGGCGAGAGCGAGGATTGTCAGCGTCGTGATCGCCATGGCACCGATGCCGACCAGCGCCAGCAGGGCTGTCCGCGACATCGGCTCTCCCGTCGAGTTCGTTTCGAAATCAGAAACGCCGGGTGGATGCTAGTGTTTCGAATAACGAAACGCAAGGAGTTTCATGCCGACACCGCGCCCAGGAACACCGGTTCGTGGATCGACTACCGGCCGTCCGATCATGGCCGCGATGGACCTGTTCGGCCGTCGGTGGGCGCTGCGCATTCTCTGGGAACTGCGTGCGGGTCCGCTCGGCGCCCGCGCGCTGCTGGCACGGTGCGAAGGGCTGTCATCCAGCGTCCTCTACCAGCGGCTCCGCGAACTCGCATCGAGCGGGATCATCGCCCCCTCGGCCGATGGCTACGAGCTGACTCGGCTGGGGACAGCACTGCGTGATGCCCTTCGTCCCCTCGACGAATGGGCGATCGCCTGGGCGCAGGAGCAAGAACACAACGATCAGGAGCCCACGGAGACGTGAAGGTCACGCCCGAACAGGTGGAGCGGTGATGTGACGGCCGCCGACTCGGGACACGGGCTCACGCGGCCTGCGGGAAGCCCTCGGTCGCCGGCTCGTCGCCGCGCAGAGGGGTGAAGTCGACGTCCAGGCGCGGGTCGTACGCGTCGAGCTCGTCGCCGAGCTCGTGGGTGCAGTATTCGCAGCGCGTCCATCACCCAGCCGGACGGCAGCCGGTTCCGGCGGACTGGTCGTGCGGCCGGCGGGACCGCTCCCGAGGGGTGAGCGTGGTCCCAACGGCCTCGCAGATGTTCCGGATCGCGCGGGCCGGGTCGGGCAGGTCGACGTCCCACAGCCCGACGGAGCCGCCCGTGCCGATGGCCAGAGTTCGGCCGTCCGGGCTGAACGCCACCGCCGCGGGCGAGCGGGCCGGCAGCGTGAGTCTGGTCAGGCCGGTGGCGAGGTCCCACAGCTGGACTCCTCTCGCGCTGCCCACGGCCAGGGTGCGTCCATCGGAGCCGAAAGCCAGCGAAGTCACCTCACCGCTCGCACTGAAGCTGTCCTGGAGCCGACCGGTGCGCAGGTCCCATGTCTCCACGGAGCCGTTGGTGCCGCTCGCCGTGGCCAGGGTCTGCCCGTCCGGGCTGAACGCGAGAGACAACGGCAACCGGGCGCTCGGCTTGATGGTGTGCTGTGTACGGCCGGTCGCTGCATCGAGCAGCGTGACCCGTTCGGCCCGACGGCGAATGTGCGGCCGTCGGGGCTGAACGCCACCGCCCTGACGGGCAGGCCGTGGCCGGTACTGACGGTGTGGAGTGTGCCGGTCGCGAGGTGCCAGATCCACACCCCACCCTCCGTGCCGACGAGGGCGAGCCGCGCCCCCTCGGGACTGAAGACCGCCGTCCTGACGAAACCCAGGGCACGGCTGTGGCGGAGGCGGCCCGTGGCGACGTCCCTGACCTCGATCACCCGTCCGTCCCGTACGGCCCTCACGGCCAGGGCGCGCCCGGTCGGGCCGAAACCCACAGCCCCGAGGCGCCACACCGAGAAAGGCAGCTGCTTTCCTCTGAGTGCCGGGTCCGTGTCGAGCGCCGTCGTGGCTTCGCGGTCGCCGGTCCTGGCATCCCAGAGCCGCACCGAGCCACGGCCGGGCGGCCCCTGGTGAACCGTGCCCACCGTGCGTCCGTCCGGACTGAATGCCACATCGGCGACGGGCGTGCCGTCATGGCCCGACACAGTGGTCTGCGGCTGATCAGCGGCCAGGCGGTGGACGCGGAGGGTGGGATCCGAGTTGCCGCTGGTGACCAGGGTGCGGCCGTCCGCGCTGAGGGCCACTGTCACGCCCCCGCGTCCGCGGTGACCGGCGGTCACGGTGGCCCGCGCCGTGCCGGAGTCGGTGTCCCACAGCCGCACCGTGTCCCCGGGCCCCGGGATCGCGAGGGTCCGCCCGTCCGGGGCGAAGGTCACCTTGTTCAACTCCATGGGCCTGTCCCTGATCGTGCGCCGGACGATGCCCGTGGCCGTCTCCCGCAGTTCCACCGAACCGTCGGTGCGGCCCGCCGCGTATGTCCGGCCGTCAGGGCTGAAAACCACCGCGTCGTGCTCGCTTCGGCTGTCGTGGGAGGTTCGGGTGCGTCCGGTGGCCACGTCCCACACCTGCACTTGTCTCCCGTTCACCGCGGCGACGGTACGTCCGTCCGGGCCGAAGGCGACCGCCTGCGGGTCGACCTGGCGAGTGAAGCTGCGCCGCTTGCGGCCGGTGGCGACATCCCACACCCGCACAGCAGCCGCGGAGGAGACGGCCAGGGCACGACCGTCAGGGCTGAAGGCCATCCCGCGTACCGCACCGTCGGGGACGGTGAAGGTTCTGAGCTTCCTGCCCGTGACCGGATCCCACAGGCCTACCGTCACACCGGTCTCACCGGAGGTGGCGACGGCGAGGGCACGTCCGTCGGGGCTGAACGCCGCGGCTTCGCTGCCGTTGTGGCCAGTGGACGTGATGTGTCGGAGCCGGCCGGCGCGCAGGTCCCAGATCCGCACCTTGCCGTCCCTGCTGTGGGTGGCGAGCGTGTGTCCGTCCGGGCTGAGGGCGAGGGAATAGACGGGTTCGGTTCCGTTGGTCAGGCGCTTGACCAGCGGTAGCGCCTCCGCGGCGTACAGGGCGGCGGTGGCTTCGCGGGTCGGGCTCGTGCGGTACGCCTGGACAGCGAGCAGGGCGGCGAGGTCGGGTTCGGAGTCCAGCAGTGCGCCGGACTGAGCGGCCAATTGCCGGGACTGGGCCAGGTGCTGGGCGGTGACCGCGCTCTGCCACTGCCCCACCGCGAGGCCTGCGGCGACGAGGGCGAGGCACAGGGCCGCGGTGACCGCGGTGAGCACCAGCCGGAACCGGCGACGGCCCCTCTGCTCATGGCCGCAGCTGGCGTCGAGGAAGGCGTGCTCCAGGTCGGTCAGGTCCGCGCGCGGCGCACCGCCGAAGTGTTCCCGAGCGGCGGCCAGCCGGCTCCCCCGGTACAAGGCGCCCTTCTCGCGGTTCAGTGTCTGCCAGGCGTGGGCCGCCTCGGTCAGATTCCGGTGCACACGAAGGCGTTCGCGGTCTTCCTCGATCCACCCGCGCAGCCGGGGCCAGGCCGTGATCAGGGCCTCGTGGGCCACCTCGACCGTGTCACCGTCCAGGGCGAGCAGCCGCGCCCCGGCGAGTGCCTCCAGCACCTGGGCGGTGTCCTCGCAGCCGGTGCCGGGCAGTTCCGCGCGCTCGACGGGCCGGCGGGTGTCGGGGGTGCCGTCACCGGGGGCGATCAGGCGCAGCAACACCCGTCGGGCGGCAGCCGCCTGGTCTTCGGTGAACCGGCCGTAGACCTTCTCGGCGGTCCTGGCGATCGCGCCGTCCAGGCATCCGGCCGCCTCGTAGCCCGCCATGGTCAGTGTCTTGCCGCGGCGGCGGCGCCAGGTCTCCAGCAACGCATGGGACAGCAGCGGCAGCCCGCCCGGCGCGTCGGCGACCTCCTCGACCAGCCGGGCGGTGAGGGCGCGTTCCACCGTCAGTCCGGCGGCCGTGGCCGGCTTGACGACCGCGTCGCGCAGTTCCGCCGGGCTCATCGCACCGGCCAGCAGGTTGGCATCGCGCAGCGCGTCGGCCAGGTCGCGGTGCTCGGCGCAGCGGCCGTAGAAGTCGCCGCGCACCGCCAACAGCACCCGTAAGCGGCTCTCGGGCTGCCGGGCGGTCAGCAGCAGGTCGATGAAGCGGGCACGTTCGGCGGTGTCACGGCAGAGGGTGAACACCTCCTCGAACTGATCGACGATCACGAGCGTGTCCGCCCCGGCGCCGCCGTCACCAGGAGCCGCGGGTGTGAGCAGGGATGCGTGGGTGCGGGCGGGGCGTTCGCCCGGGGTCAGGATCCGGATCGCGGCCGGACGCAGGTCCGGCTCCTGGGCCTGCCGGAGGACGGGTACCAGGCCGGCCCGCAGCAGGGAGGACTTGCCACTGCCCGACGGGCCGAAGACCGCCGCGAACCGCCGACGGCGCAGCAGGCCGACCAGGTCGGCGGTGAGCTGTTCCCGGCCGAAGAACAAGGCACTGTCACCGGTCTCGAACCGTGCCAGTCCCCGGTACGGCGCGACTGATCCGTCGTCGTCCCGGGTTCCGTCACCGGCGGCCTCCTCCACCGCCTCCTTCCACCGCGCCTCCCACTGCGCCGTCTCACCACCGCAGGCCCGCACATAGGCCAGGACCACCGGCAGCGTCGGCAGCTGCTCGCCTGCCGCCGCCTGCGACAGCGTGGTCGCCGAATAGCCCGCCCGCTGGGCCAGAGCCCGGTAGGTGATCCCGCCGGCCTCCGCCCGCAGCCTGCGCAACTCGAACGCGAACCGCTGCACCGGACCCGCCGCCGGATCCACCGGCACCTCGCGACGACCCGCCACGCCCTCACCCCTCCAGCTGCCCCGCATCAGTACGGGCAGCCGACCGGTGCACCTCAATGACACCCGGACGGTTCGCGCACGCCGCCATTGTCAGGCCGCCGGAAAGGTGCTGCCGAACAATGCTCCAGCCGCTGAACTCGGCGTACGGGTCCCCGCCGGCACTCGCCCCACGACCCGCCCGAACACCACCCCACCCAAGAGGACTCCGACCACGCATGGAATCCCCATCCCTCGTCCCGACTCCCCGAGTCGACACCGATCGCCCTCCGCCGGCACACGATTATGCGGCGCCATCACAGCGACCGGCCCCTCCCGGCTGGGCTGGCTGGACGCGTTGCGCGGCATCGCCGCACTCGTCGTGGTGTTCGACCACTCGTCGTACACCTTCATGGCGGACTTCCGGCGGGAGTTGATGCCGCAGTTCAACACGAGCCGCTACGGCATCATGGTGTTCTTCCTGGTGAGCGGCTACATCATCCCCGCGTCGCTGGAGCGCCGGGGCTGCGTCCGGACGTTCTGGATCGGACGGCTCTTCCGCGTGTACCCGCTGTGGGCGGCGGTCGCCGCGGTGCTCCTCGCCCTCGACCTCGCAGGCATCGCGGAGACACGTGACCTGGGACAGCAGAGCGCCGCGTCCGTGGCTGTCGCCCACGCCACGATGCTCCAGGAACTGCTGGGGACACCCAACCTCCTGCTCATCCTGTGGACGCTCTCGTACGAGATGGCCTTCTACCTGCTGGTCGTCGCGCTCTTCACGGTCCGGCTCCACCGGCGGTCCGCGGCGGCCTCCGTCACCTCGGCCGTGCTCGCCGCCGGGAGCGTGACGGCAGGGATCGTGCTGACGCCCTCCGCGCTGTCCCGCCTGGTCGGCACGGGCCCACTCATCGCGGTCGCCTCGATCGCCATGGCGGCCGCCATCTGCTGTGCGAGCGCCCGGTCACCCGTACTCCGAGGGTTCGGGGGTGTGCTGGGCGGAGTACTGGCGCTCGTCCTGGTTCCGTTCAACGGCACGGTCCCGCCGTGGGAGGGCCTGGTGATCCTCGCCGTGATGTTCCTCGGCACCGCCGTCTACCGTGCCGAGAACGGTCAGAGCACCTGGCGGTGTGCGGCGGGCACGGCCGTCATGGTCGTCGCCTGTGCCGTGGCGAGTGCGTACCAGTACGGCGACGGTGACCACTTCACACGGCGCGGCTGGATCGTCGCGTTCCTGCTGGCCGTGCTCACCTTCGGCGCCGGACTGGCTCTGCGCCGCCGGCGCTTGCCACGGATGCTGACCGGGCTGGGGACGATCAGCTACTCGGTCTACATGGTGCATCCGGTGCTGCTCGCAGTGATCGACAGCACGATCGGCCGACGACGGCAGGACAGTCCCGCACTCGAAGTGGCGTTCTTCATCGTGCTGTTGCCCTTGTGCTTGCTGACCTACCGTTACGTCGAAGCGCCGGGCCAGGTGTGGGGCCGCAGATGGGCACGACACGTACAACCACCGTGACGAGCGCCGTGCCTGCACGGCCAGTGGCGCGTGAGAGTCTTCAGCTCACTGCCAGAAGACCTCCTCGACGACGATCTGTGGATCCTCGGTGCGCCGGATGAAGGTGTAGGTCATCCAGCCGTGTCCGTTGTCGAAGAGGAGGATGCGTGCTCCCTTCGGATCGCTGGACCGGAGCGGCCCGACCCTCATGCTGTCGGGAAGATCCACGTCAGCGTCGATGCCCCGGAAGTAGGGGTCCTTCGCCGTGACCAGCTCGGCACGCGCGGCATCGACCATCTTCCGCACGTTCTCAGGCAGGGTGTCGCGGGCGGCCTGGGCCTTGAGCGTCCAGTCCATCTGCCACGGCGGGCCCATGAATCCGTCCTCGGTCACTGGCCGGGCTCCAGGCGCCGTACCTGGTGGCGGATGTTGGATGCCTCTTCCAGGAGCGTCCTGGCCTCGGTGATGTCGGTCGACTCCGCCGCACGCTGTTCGAGATCGGTCACGTGGGCGTCGAGCCTCGGATCTCGGGCGATCGCGTACTGGCCCCACCAGCGGGCCATGAACGCGGGTACCGTGCTGATGTCGTACGCGTCGGCGACAGCCCACTTCCAGTGCTCGTCGAAGTCGGCAAGCAGCTGGGGAGCGTGTTCGGCGATCGCCTCACGCAGAGCCTTGGGGTTCCGCTCCGGCATGGGCGGGACGGCCGGTGTCGGTTCGGCGGCGTGGGCGGTCATGACCGGTGAACTCCTTCGACGCGTCGTGGTTACGACCATAGTCCGCTCCTTGCATTGTGCGTGCCCCGTCTGCGGGCACCTTCGCCCACTTCGAGGTCCGGCGCGGGCAGGCGCGAGCCCCGGGACTCGGCGACGCGCAGGGCGTCGGTCAGGCACTCGGCGAGGCGGAGACCGGCATAGCGGATCTCGGTGCAGGGCGAGGCGGGGTCTTGCAGCACCTTGCGGGCCAGACCGAGCACGTCGGTGCCAGTGGCCAACTGGACGGCCTCCAGGTCGTCGGCGAGTCGGGAGAGGTAGCCGCCGTCGTGGCCGGTGATCAGGTAGCAGGGTTTGCCGTCCGAGGAGAGCCACGGCAGGAGCCGGGGCGCGGGTGGGCCGTGGGAGTGGCCGTCCACGTGGTCCATCAGGCCGCCGCCTTCAGCTCACCGAAGAGGTGCCGATGCAGGTCGGCGGCCGGCACGGCGAAGTAGGGGCGGCGTCGTCGTCCGGTGCCGTGGGCGAAGAGGAGGCGCAGCCGGCGGAGGGCGCGGGGATAGGGTCGTGCATGTCGACGCTCCTTATCAGCGTTGGCCGTGCCCCGGGAGGTCTGGCCACCTCGCCGGGGTTTGACGTCTTTGACGCTATACCTGGGCATAGCCCTCTACATACAAGTACAGAGGGATCCACACGATCGGGGAGGTCGCTACCGCTCTACGTTGGACGTATGAGCGATACCGAAGCTCCGAAGACGCCTCTGGACCCCATGAGCGCCAGACCGCTCTATGTGCAGCTCGCCGACGTGGTCGCGGGCAAGATCGCGTCCGGAGAGCTGGCGCCGGACAGGCCCATCCCCTCCGAGAACCACCTCGCCGACGCGTACGGCGTGGCACGACTCACCGCACGGCGGGCCGCACAGGAACTCCGCGAGCGCGGCCTGATCGTCACCGTGCGAGGCAAGGGGTCCTTCGTTGTCGAACGGCCGGTCAGCGACGGGCCGGAAGAGAGCGAACCGGTGACATGAAGATGGGTCCAGAGCGGTTCTGCTGTCCGCAGACCGGCTGGATGCCACTCCTCAGCCCCACCAGGATGGCCTCATGGGGAAGAACGCAGCTGTGCGTCGACTCGATCTGGGGTACTTCGTCCGGCCCGCGTCGGAGACGGGCGGCCCGCAACCGCGGGTCGAACCCGTCCTTGCCTACCTGGTGCGACACGACCAGGGGTTGATCCTCTTCGACACCGGCATCGGCCACGCGGGCCCCGCGACGGAAGCGCGCTACCGACCCCGACGACGAGAGTTACGGGCCGCCCTGTCAGCCTCGGGGGTCGCCCTTGACGACATCTCCCTGGTCGTGAACTGCCACCTTCACTTCGACCACTGCGGCGGGAACCCCCTTCTGGGCGGCAGGCCCATCCTGGTTCAGGACGTCGAACTGGCCGCAGCCCGCCGGGGTGACCACACCGTCGATGAACTGATCGACTTCCCCGGCGCGGCTTACGAGGAGGTCGCCGGTGAAACCGAGGTC
Source organism: Streptomyces tuirus (assembly GCA_018195615.1). Taxonomy (GTDB): domain Bacteria; phylum Actinomycetota; class Actinomycetes; order Streptomycetales; family Streptomycetaceae; genus Streptomyces; species Streptomyces tuirus_A. The sequence continues at coordinate 4,448,825 of JAGTPG010000002.1, forward strand.
TGGCCTGGAGTCTGGATCATTCCGACGCCCGGGCACACCCAAGGGCATCAGTCGCTGGTCCTACGGCAAGGTGACGGCACAGTGGTTCTCGCCGGCCAGGCCCACGACTTCGCTTCCCACTTCGCGTCCGAGCACCTGGCCCGAGACGCGGCACTGCACGGCGTGGAGCAGCCGCTTCCTCCCTATCAGCAGTGGCTGGATCGACTCGCCGACTTCGACCCACGGCGTGTGCTGTTCGCCCACGACTGCTCGGTCTGGGAATCGCCGCAGGCCGAAGGGCGCTGAATCCGACTCTCCGTCACGCGTCGAACTGCCCATGGACGCTGGGTCAGAGTGGCACCATTGCTCTGCTTATTCCTCACAGTTACCGTGTGGTACTCGCACCGCTGCGCCCGGTCGACGAAGGGGGATCCTTGTCCGTTCACTTACCAGGAGCCGGCACGGGAAAGACAATCGGTACCCCGCGTGGGGGAGGCGATCCAAAGCGGTCCTCGTCCAGTTCAGCGATCTTCTGCTGACCGAGGACGGAAGGATGCGGGACTACTACCGGCGTTCCTATGCCCGCATGCGCGGCTACTACATGCCGCCTCACTTCATGGAGATTCCGTACTGGATCCCCATCACCGCCTCGATGCTCCCTGACGAACACTTCCGCAAGGAACTGATGATCGTCGACGATCTGGACGCGGCTCACCAGAGGATCACTGAGGCTGCCGAAGGCGACTTGTTCTTCTTCTCGGCACTGGATGCCAACGTGAAGCAACTGCTCCACCTTGCCTCCACCGGAGCGACGATGATCGTCGGCGGTTACGTCGACCCGGACGTGTTCGCCGACTTTCCCAATGTGCGCTTCCTGCGTGACATAACGCACCTGCCCGTCACAGTGCCTCGGGCCCGGCCCCGAACCACACTCGACTACCGGCTCTTCGACGGGCTCAAGTGCATACCGAGGTTCAGCATGAGCAGCGGATGTTCCTTCCGCTGCAAGTTCTGTACCGTCCCCACTCAGGTCGTGCCGGCGGACCCCGGGGGATACGAAGCCGAGATAGCCGCCCTGGCGCCCCTGGACTTCCGGCTGGCCTTCCTCGACGACAAGTCCTTCGGTGATCCGGTGGCGGACAACTGGCGGGATCTGGGCAGGGTGAGGGACATCTTCGCCGCCGCCCATGAGGACTTCGAGGGGTTCATCGTTCAGACCCCGCCTTCCCTGGCCGCCAGGTCCGGTTTCCTCGCCGAGTGCCGCGACATGGGGGTGCGGTACGTCGAGTTCGGTGTCGAAACCGCCCATGACGGTCTCCTCAAGTACCTGCGCAAACCATTTCGCACCAAGCACTTGTACGCCGCGAGCGAGACGGTGCGAGAGCTGGGCCTGTACGTGATCCCGAACTTCATCATGGGCATCCCTGGTGACGACTACAGGAATACGGTCCAGTGGGTCAAGGAATTCGTGGACATCATGCCCGCTGTAAACGTCAACTGGCTTGCCGCGCACTTCGGAAACGAACGAGGGGATCTCGATCTGCCCGTCGAGACCTTCGGCGACCGGGATCAGAACACCGTCACCAAGAGCTGGCTCGGTGAGAAGGAGATCGCGGCCGGACTGGCAGCCGTTCAGGACATCTACGCCGTGACCGAGGAATACTGGCGCGACCGTGTCACCTACCCCAGTGAACAGGCGACAGTGCGGTGACGACGGAGATGGAAACAGCACGGACCACCTCTCTCGAACGGGAGATCCGTCGCTCTCTCAACGCTGGTGACATCTGTGTTTCGCCGTGGCGAGAGGGAGTTGACTACTTCGCCGACCTCGTCCGCCACGACGATGGCAGGATCGTCGGTGTGGTTCGCTCGCCCCGCCACGAAGTTCTGCCGACCGACTATGAGGGCACGGTGGATTTCGCCGACGTTCTCGCCAAGGAAGTGGACGTCCTCGGCCTGTTGGGACAGGCAGGGGTGCCCGTTCCCTCCGTCCTTGCCTGGCGGCGGCGCAGCGACCCGCAGGGCACATCCTGGATGCTGTGCGAGCACATCGACCACGAGCCGACGCGAGAACTGAACGAGGACCAGCAGTACGAGCTCGGCCGCATCGCGCGAGCGATCCACTCCATCCGCCTGGACAGGACGGTCGGACGTAGCCAGGAGCCGTGGCCTTCCTACGTTCTCGGACGCATCACGGACCGCCTCCGGTCCGCGGAGAAGTACTGCCCCGCGCTGCCGGTCGAGACGGTGCTGTCCCGGTGCGCGGCCGATGTGCCGAGCGGTGCGGGGCAGACGGACGCTCTGCTGCACCTTGATCTGCGGCCGCCCAATCTCTGCGTCCGAGAGGGACGCATAGCGGCAGTGATCGATGTCGCAAACGCCATCACGGGCGACCCCTGGCTCGAACTGGCGCGGATCCGCTTCTGCGGGCTGTTCACTGAAGCGTTCCGGGCCGGTTACGGCCTCGCTGACACCGATGTCGAGCGCCAGGAAAGACTTCTGGACTTCTATGAACTGGACATCGCGGCGCTGCTGACCGTGGTCGCGGCTGAAGAGATCGACGACCAGGAGCTGCTGGAATCGTCCCGTGATCGACTGGAGCACCTGTGCGCGCAGATCGTTCGCTGAGACCGTCGTTCGAGTCCGGCCGGTCGTTCACCTCCGTCGACCAGGCCCCGGCGGAGGGTCTGACTCCGGCCCGAACGCTGTACTCCAGCACTGCCTGGCTGAGACTTCTGGACCGGCACGGACATGGGTACCGATATGTGCTGATCCGCCGAGGGCGGGATGGTGCGCTCCTCCCCCTCACCGAAGGCGTCGCTGCGCATGTGCGGCGTTACCACCCGGACTTCCTTCTCGCCGACCATGTCCCACCCGAGACATGTGTCGTCGTCGGGCCACGCACGGGCTACCGCAACGAACTGCCCTTCGGCGGGCGCGCCCCCTCGACCGGCACCCTGATCGAAGGCCTCCGGGACGCCGCGCCAGGACGCGTCATCCTTCTGCCGTACTTGTCGGGCGCCGACGCCCAACAGCTCACCGCCCTGGGGCACCCGGCGGGTCTGGTGGCCTGGGAAGCATGGCTCGACGTTCCTGACGGAGGATTCGACGAGTACCTCGGCTTGCTCAGCCACAGCCGCAGACGCCAGGTCAGGGCGGACTTGAGGAACGTCGCCCAGCACGGCCTGACATTCCGGGTGATGGCACTGGACGAGAACGCGCCTCTCCAGGACATCGCACGCCTTCTGGTCCTGCATGAGAAGAAGTACGACCTGGCCTACGAACGCCCGTCCTCCGAATTCGTCACGTACCTCACCCGGTGCGCGGACGTGCCTGGGGCGTACGTGATTCTTTCCTGCCTGGATGGACATGCCGTGGGCTGTCATGTCGTCTTCCACTACCGAGACGTACTGTGGGTGCGACTGTTCGGTGTGGACGAATCGCTGAAGGAAACGCGGAGTTCGTACTTCAGCCTCATGTTCTACGAGCCGCTGAAGCTCGCCCACAGTCTCGGTGCCTCCGCTGTGCACATCGGGATCGCGGCCTCGGAAACAAAGTTGCGGCGCGGAGCACGTCTTGAGCCCCTGTGGACCGTCGCGCTGGCCGAGGGCGACGATGCCAGGGACCGGGCGCGTCAGGGGCTGCGCTCACGCGCGCGCGATCTCCCTGACCCCCTGCCCGCGTCCATCGTCCGCCCGGACGTGCCATGACCGTCGTCGAGCAAGCCGGTTTTCGCGCGCTTTTCGTCCCAGGGCCTTTCCGCCGGTTCTTCGCCTCACGCGCCATCTCCCTGGTCGGTGATGCGGTCGTTCCTACCGCGCTGGCCCTCACAATGACCGAACTCGGTCACTCACAGGGCTGGTTGGGAGGAATGCTGGCAGCTGCCATCCTCCCCAAGATCGTGTTCCTGATCTTCGGAGGCATAGCCGCCGATCGGATGGCGAAGCAACGCCTCATGGCCGCCTCGTCAATCGTCTGTGGATCAGCTCAACTCATCACCGCGGCCGTACTGGTCAGTGGGACCAGCCTCTGGTGGGCTTTGCTGTGCCAGGGCGTCTACGGGGTGTCCGTGGCAGTCGGCCACCCCGCCACCTTCGGCTACCTGCCGCACTGCGTCACCCCCCAGCACCTGGGCGCCGCGAACGCTCTGATCGGCGGGTGGACCGGTGCTGCCGCGTTGCTCGGTCCCGCGATCACCGCCGCCTGCCTCGCCCTGGGCGGGGCCGCCTGGGCTCTCACGTTCGACGGGGCCTCCTTCCTCCTGGCGGCCGCCCTCCTGTGGAACCTTCCTCGCGGCACAACCGACACGGACGGCGCCGACCGCGAAGGAATCTCCGCCTTGCGGGACGGGTGGCGGGCCATGCGGACGGTTCCCTGGCTGCTGCGCATGACCGTCGTCGACAGCAGCATCCTCTTGTTGGTGTCGGCACCGTTTATGGTCTTGGGTCCCTCTCTCGTGGCACAGCGCTTGTCGGCAGACGCCTGGGCACTGCTCATGCTGCTCTTCGCGGCCGGTGAACTCGCCGGCAGCCTCGTCAGCGGCAGGATGAAGCTCCCCCGGCCCATCCTCTGCGCAGCGCTGAGCCTGCTCGCCATGGGGCTTCCGCCACTGTGTCTCGCTGTCGGTGCCGGGCTCGCGCCGTTGTCGGTGGCGCAGCTACTCGCCGGCGCCTCGGTCGGTGCCTACGGCGTCCTCGTCACCACGGCTGTTCAGCGGTCCGTGCCCCAACAGCACCTGTCCAAGGTCGGCGCCCTGTCCTCCGTCGGGTCCTTCGCGTTCCTTCCCCTCGGCTACGTGATGGCACCACTGATCGCGGCTGTGACGGGTCCCGCACCCCTGCTGTGGGCCGCCGCTGCCTGGACCGTCGTGTCAGTGGCCGCCCTTGCGTCCGACCGGCGACTGCGCATGCCCAACGGCCCCGAGGGAGCACTGACGCGCTGATGACCGCCACGACGTGGACCACCGCCCGAGACGCCATGGCACACAGCGGCGCCCCACGGGGAGGCCACAGCGGCCTGCATCGGACGCTGCCGTGGCTGGAGGCAGAGGAAGGCCGCATCAGTCGCGATCAGCACTACATCTCCGCGGGCGGCGCGCTGGCCAGCTGCTATCCCGTACCGCACACCGCCGTCCACCGCACCTACGCGACCTGGGAGGTCTTGTGCGGGCCGCCCGTGGAGGAGCTGATACGCCAGACACCTCGGCCACAGCGGGACTCCGCCATGGCGGAGCTCGACTCCGTGCGCTCCCTCCTGCCCGTCGAAGCGACGGACACGCTCGCCGTCGTCACGCCCGGATGCGTGTTTCCCGGCGTGTCCCTTCCCGCAGGAGTCGACATCGACAGCTTGGCCACCCTGGTCGGCGCAGTGGAGGCGCAGGCCCAGGCTCTCGGACTGCCCGTGGTCGAGTTCGGACATCTCCGGGACGACACCGCCGCGGACCGCGCGTTGCACAAGACGCTCCGGGCCCGTGGCTACATCGCGGTGACCGTGGGGGCGGACGCTGTCCTGGACACAGCGCCGTACACCGGTCTGGACTCATACTTCTCGAGCTTCCGGTCCCACCGGCGCAAAGTCATGCGCAAGGAGCGCAGACTGTTCGAGGGCGCGCACGCCACGGTTCGAATCGACGGGCCCGAGGGGCTCACCGACGACCTCGCCGCACTCCAGCTGGACCGTTACCGCCGTTACGGCCAGCAAACCGACGAAGCCGCGGTTCAGGACCGCTTCACGCGAGCCGCCAGGATTCCGGGACTGAGGGTTCTGCGGGCTGACGCCCCGAGCAACCCGCCCTCCGCCGGTACACCGGCTGGGCCCTTGGGCTTCATCGCTTTCTACGAGGACCACAGGACGCACAGGATTCTGACTCGGCTCGGGGCATTCAGCGGACACGCAGCCGCCTACTTCAACATCGCCTACTACGAACTCGTCGCGCATGCCACAGGGCTCGGCGGCATGCGTATCCACTACGGCGACTCCACCTACCTCGCGAAAACCCTCAGAGGGTGCAGCCTCACTCGCCTCACTACGTACTTCCGCGCCATCCGCGCCACCGACGCATCTCTCCATGACGCGCTCTCACGGGCGGGACGGTTGCGGACCTGCCTGGAAGAGAAACAACTCGCCCGCGCCACGGCGGAAGGAGCGACGCGATGAGGCCCGACGGTGTGCTGTTCGACGCTGCGGGAACCTTGTTCGATCTCACGCCTCCCATCCACGACGTCATCGCATCGGCTGCGGCGTGCCAGGGCCACCCGTGTTCTCCGGCACGCTTGGAACGTGCCCTCGACGACGTCGGCAGTACCCTCGGGTGGCCGGACGACGCATCGGATTCCGCCGGCCGCACCCGCGCGTGGACGGTCTTCGTCCGGCAGATCATCGACGAAGCGCACGTGACCGCCTCCGAGGCGGCCCTCCGGACCATCGCCGAAACGGCCGCGGCGACGATCCTGGAACCAGCGAACTACCGGGTCTTCCCTGACGTCACCCCCTTGATCGAGCGCCTTTCGGCGGCAGACATTCGCATAGGGATCGTCTCCAACTTCGACGACCTGCTCTTCGAAATCCTCGACCACACCAGGCTCAGCACGTTGTTCGACACCGTTCTGACGTCCTACCGCACCGGGATCAGCAAGCCGGAACCCCGCATCTTCCACCTCGCCGCACAAGCCATCGGCACCGCTCCCGAGGCCACCCACTACATCGGTGACTCGGTCTACTCGGACATGGGCGGCGCCCATGCGGCAGGGCTGCGCGGCATCCTCATCGACCGCGACGGCAAGCACCCCACGTACTCGGGCGAGAAGATCGTGTCGCTGATGGACCTCCAACTGGACCTCGACCACTGATAGCCCACCCGTCCCCCGCCCAGGGATTCGCGCGCAGCTTCATCCAGCAAGCACCTCCCGACAGTCCGACCAGGCAGGCTCGCTCAGCAGGCGGCGTACGCGGGTGAAGAGGCCGAGGAGTTCGGGGCCCCACTGGTCGCGGAAGGCGGGGTCGGTGCGGGCGAGGTCGAGTTCGTTGGCGGCGGACAGCTCGGCGAAGTCCCGCCGTGACTGCGGCTCCGGCGTGTGGCTCAGGCCGGTGAACCGGTCGTGAAAAGGCCCGTCGGTGTCCGCGAGCGTCGGATAGGTGGCGCCGCGATCGCAGGAGGCGTACAGGTACACCAGGGCCTCGGCCTCGGCACCGACCGCCGCCGCGAGTTCGCTACGGCGGTCCAGGGGCAGCAGGGCGCTGGGAAAGCCGTCGGTTCCGTAGAACGCGTGGCACAGGCCGGCGAGTTGGAGGGCCGGGCGGGCGCCCCAGGCGGCGAGTTGCCCCTGTACGCGCTGGAGATGGGCGAGGAGGGTGCCGCCCGGATGGGTCATGTCCGCCGCGCCGAGCTCGCGCAGGAGCGCGAGGGCCGGGCCGGAGGCCGCAGGGGATGCAGGGGATGCAGGGGATGCAGGGGATGCAGGCACAGGGTGGTGTCCTTCCAGCAATGCTCGGGGTCGGCGACCATCAAATCGGTGGACGAACCGGGTCGGCCATCGATTTGATCCACACTCGTGCCTACTCCCCAGCAGTCCCGTCCGGTCCGCCGCCCGTAACAACGCCGAGTGGTGTGCGGCAATGTGCCGGACTCATGGCGTGACGGGCCAGTTCGAGGGCCAGGCCTGGGTCGCTGCGGGGCGGACGCCGCCGTACTACCCCGACGCGGTGACATTGGAGCCCGGTGCCGACCGGGACGCGCTCGTGACGCTCGTCGACACGGCCTCACCCGGCGCCTCGGTCAAGGACAGCTTCGCCGATCTCGATCTGACGGAGACGGGGTTCCGGGTGTTGTTCGAGGCGCAGTGGATCCACCGCCCGGCGGGCGCCGCGGCGCCCCGTACCGCGCCGGAGCCGGCGGGTCTCGTATGGGACGTGGTGGGCGATCCGGACACGCTGCGAGACTGGGCACTGGCCTGGGACGACGGGAGCGGCGACGCCGGCCTGTTCCGGGCCGGGCTGCTCGCCGACCCGGAGACCTTCGTGATCTCGGGGCGGTCCGCGGGCGGCAGCGTCGTCGCCGGAGCGGTGGCGACGCGCAGCGAGCAGGTGGTCGGCGTGTCCAACGTGTTCGCACGGGACGGCCTCGGCCCCGACGCGGCCTGGCCGACCGTGCTGCACGCCCTCGACCGGCTCTTTCCCACCCTGCCCGTGGTCGGCTACGAACACGGCGACGACCTGACGGCGGCCGTACGGCTCGGCTTCGAGCCGGTGGGCCCGCTGCGGGTGTGGCTACGCGACGGATAGCGCGACCGGGACCGAGGCCTCCCCCTACCGCTGCTTGTACGCCAGGAACGTACCGAACCGCCGCCTGCTCCCCTCCTCGGGCTCCTGCACCACACGCGTCGTGACGACCAGCCCGGCCCGGTGGAGGAGTTCGGCGATCCGGTCCGGGGGAGCAGGTACGACTCGTAGGACACCGGATGGCCTCCGTAGGCGTGCGTCGGGCGCAGGTGCTCGCCGTTGCCCACGTGGCCTGCCAGCATCAGCACGCCGCCGGGGGCGAGAGTCCGGTGGAACTCGGCGAACACGGTCGGCAGCGACTGCGGTGGGGTGTGGTGGGTGGAGTAGTACGCCAGGATGCCGCCGAGTTCGCCGCTGCCGATCTCCAGCGCGGTCATCGAGCCGACGGTGAAGCGGAGTTCCGGGTACGCCGCGCGCGCCAGTGCGATCATCCTCGGCGAGACGTCCACGCCGAACACCGGCACCCCCAGGGCGGCCGGGTGTGCCGTCACCTTGCCCGGACCGCAGCCCAGGTCGGCCACCGGCCCGGGGTGAGGGGGCCGTACGAGCTCCGCGAAAGCGGCCAGCATCGCCCGCGACACCGGGTCCAACTCGGCCGGTTCCTTGACGAGTCGGGCGTAGTCGGCGGCGACGGTGTCGTAGGAATCGCGGACGGCGGTGAGGTGGGAGGGCTCGGTCATGCCGCGAAGGTAGACGACGGCACTGACACGCCCCCGCCGCCGGCTCCGACGACGTACCCCGGCCCCGTACGCCGACGCCAGTACGCCCGTTTACTTCCGCCGTAAGACGCCCGCACCACCCCCCACCCGGCACGGTGTCCTCGTGAAGCCGAAGACGATCCCCCGCCGCAAGCCGAACCCGAAACTCAGCCGGCCCGCCCGCCGGGCCGTTCTCGTCGTCCACGTCACCGCCTCCGCGAGCTGGCTCGGACTCACGCTCGGGCTGCTCGCGCTCGGGATCACCGCGACCACCACCGGGTCCGCCGTGACCGTGGAGGCGTCCGTCCGGGCCATGAAGCTCTTCGCCGACTGGCTCCTGCTCCCGGTCGCGTTCGTCACGCTGCTCAGCGGTCTGGTGCTGTCCCTGGGCACGCCATGGGGACTCGCCCGGCACCGCTGGGTGTGCACGAAGTTCTGGCTGACTCTCGCCACGACCGCCGCCACGGCGTTCGCCCTGCGCCCCGGCGTGAACTCCGCGGTCACCGCCGTCGCCGCGGGCGGGCCCCTGCCCGACGCCGGTGACGTGCTGTTCGGGCCGGTCGTGTCGCTGTCCGCCTATGTCTTCATGACGGTGATCTCCGTGCTCAAGCCGTGGGGGCTGACCCGGCGGGGCCGGAGACTGCGGGCACCCGCGGCCCGGCGAACCCTGCAGGATTCCTAACGGTAATTTCAGTTTGCCTAATAGCTTTAGGCAGATGCACAATCCCTTCTGGCAGAGAAGGGAGGGCCCCATGGCTCGCGTAGGACTGACCGCGGAACGGCTGACCCTCGCCGGCGCCGAACTCGCCGACGAGGTCGGTTTCGACCAGGTCACCGTCTCGGCGCTGGCCCGCCGGTTCGACGTCAAGGTCGCGAGCCTGTACTCGCACGTCAGGAACTCCCAGGACCTCAAGACCCGCATCGCCCTGCTCGCCCTGGCCGAACTCGCCGACCGGGCCGCCGAGGCCCTGGCCGGACGGGCCGGCAAGGACGCCCTGGCCGCGCTCGCGAACGTCTACCGCGACTACGCCCGGGAACACCCCGGCCGTTACGCCGCGGCCCAGTTGCGGCTCGACCCGCAGACCGCGGCCGCGAGCGCCGGTGTCCGGCACGCGCGGATGACCCGGGCGCTGCTGCGCGGCTACGACCTGACGGAACCCGACCAGACCCACGCGGTCCGGCTGCTCGGCAGCGTCTTCCACGGCTACGTCAGCCTGGAGCTGGGCGGCGGTTTCAGCCACAGCGCCCCGGACACCGAGGAGACCTGGGCCCGGATCCTCGACGCCCTCGACACGCTGCTGCGGAACTGGCCCGCGGCCCCGACCGACCCCCGAGGCTGACACCCATGCACACCGAGCACACCGAGCACACCGAGCACGACTGGATCACCACCCACCTCACGGCGGACCTGCTGCGCGGCGCCCTCGACCTGGAGCGCACCGAGCACGGCCTGCTCCCCCACCGGCTCCCCGCCCGGGCCCGCGCGCAGAACACCAACGCGCAGCTGGCGATGGCCGAGGCCCAGCCCTCCGGGGTGCGCCTGGCCTTCCGTACCGCCGCGACCGCCATCGAACTGGACACGCTGCGCACCAAGCGCGACTACGCCGGTTTCCCGCCCCGCCCGGACGGCCTGTACGACCTGATCGTCGACGGCCGCCCGGCCGGTCAGGCCGCCGGGACCGGCGGCAATGTCCTCACCGTCGACCTGGCCACCTGGGACGGCGAGGTCACGCCCGGCCCGGTCGGCACCGTCCGCTTCACGGGGCTGGACGCCGGTGACAAGGACGTCGAGATCTGGCTGCCGCACAACGAGACCACCGAGCTGGTCGCCCTGCGTACGAACGCCCCCGTGGCACCCGTGTCGGACCGGGGCCGCCGGGTGTGGCTGCACCACGGCAGTTCGATCAGCCACGGCTCGGACGCGGCGAGCCCCACGGCGATCTGGCCGGCGATCGCCGCGTCCCGCGGCGGTGTGGAGCTGATCAACCTCGGTCTGGGCGGCAGCGCGATGCTCGACCCGTTCACCGCGCGCGCCATGCGGGACACCCCGGCCGACCTGATCAGCGTCAAGATGGGCATCAACATCGTCAACCAGGACGCGATGCGGCTGCGCGCGTTCACCCCGGCCGTGCACGGGTTCCTCGACACGATCCGCGAGGGGCACCCGGACACGCCGCTGCTGCTCGTCTCCCCCATCCACTGCGCCATCCACGAGGACACGCCCGGGCCCACCGCCCCGGACGTCAGCGCACTCGGCGAGGGCCGGCTGGACTTCGCGGCCATGGGCGACCCGGCGGAGAAGGCCGCCGGGAAACTCACGCTCGGCGTCATCCGGGACGAACTCTCCCGCCTCGTGCGGCAGCGCGCCGCCGACGACCCGAACCTCCACTACCTCGACGGCCTCGAGCTCTACGGCGCGTCCGACGCGGCTGAACTCCCGCTGCCCGACCACGTCCACCCCGACGCCGCCACCCACCGTCGCATCGGCGAACGCTTCGGCGACCTGGCCTTCGCCGAGGGAGGGGCCTTCGCGGAACGGCCCCGGGGCTGACTGTCAGACCCGTGCCCTACGCTCCCCGTCCATGACCGCCGACGCGCTCGACTACTCCCGCCCCGGTCCCCACACCCGCTTGGAGGCCGGGCAGTCGGCGCTCCTGGAAGGGCTCCCGGACGACCCGGTCGGCATCTGCGCTGTCGTGCGGGGACTGGTCATCCAGCCCTCGGACGCCGCCCGGCTCGGGCTCCCCGAGGAGCGGATCGCCGAGAAGAACATCCGGCCGGTGAGCGCGCTGCTCACGGCCCTGACGGCCCTCGACCCGGCGCCGCTGCACCACCCCCGCGGCCCGGAAACGAGAGTCGTCGGCACCTGCCGCCACTTCGCCACCCTGGCCTGCGCCCTGCTGCGGGCGCGGGGCGTCCCGGCCCGGGCCCGCTGCGGCTTCGGCACGTACTTCGCCGAGGGCCGCGGCCTCGACCACTGGATCACCGAGTACTGGCACGCGGGCGACGGTCGCTGGGTACGTGTCGACACCGAGCACCTGGGCAGGGCCTACCTCGACCACCCCGAGGACCTCGCGCCCGGCGAGTTCCTGACGGGGGGCGAGGCGTGGATCCGCTACCGCGAGGGCCGGCTCGACGCCGACCGCTTCGGCGTGGCCGGTACCGAACACGCCTGGGGCCCCCACGAGATCAGCGGCAACGCCGTCCGCGACCTCGCCGCCCTCTGCAAGCACGAGATGCTCAACTGGGACGAGTGGGGCCGGATGACCGAGGCCTACGAGGGCAGGACGGGCCCCGGCTACGACCGCCGCGTCGATCTGCTCGCCGCCGCCTGCGCCGCCGACGAACCGGCCGCCCTGGCCCGCCTGTTCACCGACCCGGACTTCGCGGTGGAGCGGGACCCCACCGCGTAGGCGGCCCGGCGAACACCCACTTTTTTGTGGGTACTGGGCAACGCCCGCACACCCGGGAGAAGCTGGTCGCACGGCGGCCGGTGGGACGCCGGAGCGGGCAAGGACGGAGGTGACGTACACATCAGGAGGCCGGCCGGGCGGCCTCGTCCAGTTTCTCCAGGCGACGGTGGCCCCAGTCGGACAACGGGGCCAGCGCCTCGGCGAGTTCACGGCCGAACCCGGTCAGGGAGTATTCGGTCTTCGGCGGCAGCACGTCGTACACCTCCCGGTGCACCAGCCCGTCCGCTTCCATCTCCCGCAACGCCGCCGTCAGCACCTTCTCGGTGAGCCCGGGCAGTTGCCGGCGCAGTTCCCCCGGGCGGTGCGGGCCCGACTCCAGCAGCCAGAGCAGGGCCGTCTTCCACTTGCCGTCGATCACGGCGATCGCGGCAGTCACTCCACAGACGTCCGTGTCCAGGCGCCGTCGCGTCATCTTCGCCCCGTTCGTCATCCAGGTCATCGCACTCGAAGGAGTCCCAGCGTGTCCACGTACAGCACGCCCCCGTCCCCTGCCTATTCCGGTAACCCGCCCGCCGACAGCACCGCCACGGTCACCGTCCTCGGGCTCGGCCCGATGGGCCGGGCCCTGGCAGGGGCGTTCCTCGACGCGGGTCTGCGCACCACGGTGTGGAACCGCACACCGGGCCGGGACCGGGAGCTCCTCGACCGCGGTGCGGCGGGCGCCGCGTCGGTGGCGGAGGCGGTGGCCGCGAGCGAGGTGACCGTCGTCTGCGTGGTGAACTACGACGCCGCCGACGCCGTCCTGCGCCAGGACGAGGTCGCCACCGCCCTCAAGGGCCGTACGGTCGTGAACCTGACCGCCGACACCCCGGCCCGGGCCCGGGACACCGCCGACTGGGCCGCCGCGCACGGCGTCCGCTACCTGGACGGCGCGATCATGACCCCCACGACCACCATCGGCACCGACGAGGCCGTCTTCCTGCACAGCGGACCGGCAGACCTCTACGGGGAACTGGCCGCCATCCGGGAGGCGCTGGGCGGCACCCACACCCATCTCGGCGAGGAGGTGGGCCGGGCCGCGGCCTACGACATCGCCCTGCTCGACATCTTCTGGACGGCGACGGCCGGCTACGCGCACGCCCTGGCGGTCGCCCGCGCCGAGGGCGTCACGGCGAGCGAACTCGCCCCCTTCGCGCAGGGCATCGGCGCGATCCTCCCGCCGCTGTTCGCCGAGACCGCGGCGGACGTCGATTCCGGCACCTACTCGGGCGAGGGCAACCCGCTCACCTCGGCCGTGTCGTCCATGGCCCACATCGTCCATGTCTCCGAGGCCCACGGCATCGACGCCGGCCTCATGCGCGCGGCCGAGGGCATGGCCCGTCGCGCCATCGGGCTGGGTCACGGCCAGGACGGCTTCAGCCGGGTCACGGAGGTCATCGGGCGGCGGTGAGGCTCCGCGCGGCGGGCCCGGGCGCCACCACGGTCAGAACGGCAGCGGCCTCCCCCGCACCACCTCCAGCCGCGACACCGCCCGGGTCAGCACCACGTACAGCCGGTGCAGGCCCCGTTCCTCCGCCTCGGCGATCGCCGCCGGCTCGACGGCCACGACATGGTCGTACTCGAGTCCCTTGACGACGCTCGCCGGTACCAGGGACACCCGCGCGCCGAGTTCCTCCGGGCCCGCCGTCTCGACGCCGGCCGCGTCCAGCGCCGCCCGCACCCCGGGCAGGTCCCCGTCCGCAGCGACGACCCCGACGGAGCCCTCGCGGGCCAGGGCGTCCCGTACGGCGTCCGCGACCGCTGCGGGCACCTGGTCCACAGTCGTCTCCCGCGTCCGCAACTCGCCGTCCCGGCGCAGTGAACGGGCCGCCGGCACGTCCACGTCCAGCCGCTCCAGCAGCCGGTTGGCGAGCCCGACGACCGCCTGCGGCACGCGGAAGCCGGTGGTCAGCGCGACCACGGCGGCGTCCGGCTTCCCCAGGTGCGTGAGGACCGTCCGCCAGGACCGTGCCGCCCACGGTGTGGTCCCCTGCGCCAGGTCGCCCAGCACCGTCAGCGAACCGAAGGAGGCCCGGCGGGCGATGGCCCGGCACTCCATCGGGGACAGGTCCTGCGCCTCGTCGACGACGACATGCCCGTACTGCTCCGGGTGCTCGATCAGCCCGCTGACCTCGTCGAGGAGCACCAGATCGGCGGCCGACCAGCGCGCCGACTTCCACGACCGGGCGGCTCGCGCCACAGCAGCACCTCCTGCTCAGCGGGGTCCAGCAGCCCGTCGGCCGCCTCCGCCAGCACCGCACGATCGCCGAGCAGTCCGGCCACGACCTCCTCGGGCCGCACCCGGGGCCAGACCGCGTCGAGGTACGCGGACACGGGCCGTGCCCGCTCGACGCGGCGCACCCAGGCGTTCGTGGGCGGCCCGGCCCGCCGCTCGACCTGCTCGCGCACCGACCGCACGATCCGCGCCCGGACCCGCTCCCGCCCGACCCCGTACGGTGGTTCCTCCTCCCGGACGTCCTCGACGATCCGCGCCAGTTCCGCCTCCGGCACCCGCCAGCGGTACGACCCGTCCGGCACGGCGAGCGAGCCGGCCCCCTCGGTGCGCACGCGCGCGTACAGCGCCCGCCGCAGCACCTGAGCCATCCGGGCGTCGTGCTTGACGACGGCGGCGGACTCGTCGTCGACGCCGCGGACCGGCCACCGGGCGATCTCCTCGGCCGGCGTCGACTGCCGCACACCCGTCTCGCCGAGAGCGGGCAGGACCTCCGCGATGTACGACAGGAAGGTGCGGTTGGGCCCGAGGATCAGCAGACCGCCGCGGCGGACGCGCTGCGGGTGGGTGTAGAGGAGATACGCGGCCCGGTGCAGGCCGACGGCGGTCTTGCCGGTGCCCGGCGCCCCCTGCACGCACACCGACACCGTCAGGTCCTCGCGTACGAGGTCGTCCTGCTCGGGCTGGATGGTCGCGGCGATGTCCCGCATGGGTCCGACACGAGGCCGCTCGATCTCCCGGGCGACGATGTCACTGGCCCGGTTCTCCCCCTGCCCCAGGTGCTCGTCCTCCAGGCCGGTGAGGTCGCGGGAGTCACCCCGGCTGCCGGGCGCCCACCCGAACCGCCGCCGTACGGCGACGCCCTGCGGATCACGCGCGGAGGCCTGGTAGAAGGCGCGCGAGACGGGCGCGCGCCAGTCGACCACGAGGGGCGGTTCGGCCGGGTGCTCGGTGATCCGCAGCCGACCGATGTGCAGCCGTCCGCCGGCCCCCTCGAACTCCAGGGCCCCGAAGAACAACGGCCCCTCGGGCAGTTCCCGCAGCGCCTTGGCCCGGCTGCGCAGCTGGTATCCGAGGACCTCGGCATCGGCCCCGGACGCGGCGACGTCCTCCCCGATGACGACCTGTTCACCGGCGCCCTCGACCATCGCGGCGAGGGTGTCCCGGCAGCGCTCGTGATGGGCGCGTTCCCGGTCGAGTACGTGCTGAAGGGCGGGCTCGGTCGACGTCATTCCACCGAGCGTACGCGAAAAACGTAACCTAGTTAAATTTATTACCGCGTATCACTGCTCGGTGTGCCCCGAAGGCCCGGCGGCAGCCCGGCCGCCAGCCACCCGAACGCCCGCTCCGCCGCCGCCACCGCGTCCTCCCGTACGTCCGCCACCCGCTCCCCGGCGGCGATCCGACGCCAGTTCTCCATCGCGAGGATCCGCCGCACGGCCATGATCTGCCCGGCCGCGAGCCGCGCGTCCAGATCGCCCCGAGCACCTCGGCGAGCGCGGCCTCGGACCGCTCCTGATGGGTGTGCGCCCGGGCGACCAGGGAGGGCGTCTCGTAGAGCAGGCCGTGGAAGGCGAGCACCCGGGGATCGTCGTTGAGCCCGGTCACGGGATCACACCGCTCCAGCCCCTCCAGGAAGTGCCGCCGCAACGCCTCCACCGGGCCCCCCTCGGCCGCCGCCACCACCCGCGCGGCCTCCCCCTCGTGGTCGGCGATCCGGTGCAGCACCAGATCCTCCTTGGCCGGGAAGTACCGGAACAGCGTCGGCTTCGAGATCTCGGCCGCGGCCGCCACCTCGGCGACGGACACCGCGTCGAACCCCTTCTCCAGGAAGAGCCGGATCGCGACGTCCGACACGACCTGGTACATCCGCTGCCTCTTGCGCTCCCGCAGCCCGCTCGCACTCATACCGCGAGCCTACGCAGGGCCCCTAGGCCAGGGCCCGGGCCAGATACGGATTCGCGGTGGCCCGGGCCGGAAGGCCGAGGGACGCGGTGGCGGCCGCGAGGGTCATGGCGTAGGAGTCGACGGCCCGGCGGACGTTGGGGGCGTCCAGGCCGGCGCCGGTCACCAGCCGGTCGAGGTCGACGTAGGCGGACCGGACGATCTCGACCCAGCGGTAGACCCGCCAGTCCCGACGCCAGTCCCGGGTGTACTCACCGGGCAGGGTGTTCTCCCACTGCCGGAGCATGCGTTCCCGGATCTCCGGTCTGGTCGGGGTGAGGTGGAAATGCCGGACCAGGTCGTACAGCGGGTCGCCGACCATCGCCATCTCCCAGTCGATGATGGTGAGGGCCAGACGGTCACGCTTGGAGTGGCGGACGAGGTTCCAGGGGTTGAGGTCCCCGTGCAACAGGACGTGCTCACGCGGGGTGACGCGGTGCCGGGCGAGGATCTCGCTCAACCGGTCGGCATCCGGCAGCCCGAGCGCCTTGGCCACCTGCTGCGACTCCTTCGGCAGTCCGCGCACCAGGTCGACCAGCTGCTGGCTGAGCCAGGTGTAGAAGTCCCACGGCCCGGTCAGCGGGTCGAGCCCGGCGTGGTCGACCCGGGTCAGCTCGCCGAGCTGGTACACGAGCCCGTCCGCCTCGTGCGGGAGCAGTCCGTTCACGGGATGGCTGGGGGCCGGTCGCTGTGCCGCGGTCCGACGTAGGTGTGGATGGCGAAGTCGTCCCCGCCGTGGCTTCTGCCCAGTGCCAGCACCCTCGGGGCCGTCACGTCGACGTCGGAGCGGGCGATGGCGCGCAGCACGGCGTGCTCGCTGAGGTGACTGGGCTCGCGGCGGCAGAACGAGGCGATCCTGCGCCGCACCACCACGGGGAAGTCGATGTGCGGGACGCGGACGACGGAGTTGAGGTGCGCGGTGCCCTTGAAGACCCGGCCGGCCGGAGCCGTGCCTTCGGCGACCAGGGCGTCGCGTACGGCCCGGTGCGGGAAGCAGGGGTCCTCCGGGACCCTCTTGTCGGGGATCCAGGTGAGGGTCGGGACCGGCCGGAAGCCGGTGGGCCGGCGGTGCCGGGAGGTCCGCCAGCGCAGCAGCACCCGCTCGATCTCCGTGTCGTCCGGGACCTTCGCGAGTCCGAGCGGCTCGGCGGCGGCGGTGAGCGCCCGGTGCACGGCGGCCGTGGCGGCCGTCAGGCTCCGGTCGTCGAGCCGGTCGTCCAGCGACTTGGCGGCACGCATCACGTCCGGATACACGGACTGGGCCCGCTCGAAGGCCACGTAGTGGCGCAGGTCCCTGGACAGGCCCTTGACCGCCGAGGGCCGGCACTCCTCCATCGCGACGGCCCAGGCCTGCCGCACCTCGTCCCACTGCGACGCGGGATAGCGCATCCGGACCAGGTGGGTCGCGAGCTCGTGCAGCGGGTCTCCGTAGGTCGCGAGTTCCCAGTCGACGCAGGCGATCGAACCGTCGTCCGCGGCGACGATGAGGTTGTCGCGGTGCAGATCCGTGTGCAGCAGGCCGTACGGGCGGCGCGTCATCCCGGGGATCCGCTCGGCCAGTCTGTTCAGGGCGTCGGCCGGGACACCCAGAGCCTCGAACAACCCGCCGAACTCGGCCCAGTTGGGCTGCCGGACCTGCCGGTCGGTGAGCTGGGCCAGGGTGCGCAGGAAGCCACGGCTGTCCTTGTCGCCGCCCGTTCGCAGGACCGGCGTCGGCGGCAGGGTCTCCTTGCGGACCTGTGCCATGCGGGCGACCGTCCGCATCAGGGACGTGATCAGGTCGCTGCCGACCGGTTCGTCGTCCTTGTGGAGGCTGGAGAGCGGGACGCCCTCCACATAGCTGTGGACCGCTGAACCGTTCCGTCTGGCCAGGCACTCAGGTGCCTTGGGCAGCGCGCCGCTGATGGCCCGCAGCACGTCGGGCTCTTTCCAGGTCCGGATCACCACGGGCAGCACATCGAGGGCCCGTAGGCGCACTATCGCCGGGGTGCCCGTCTCCCGTCCCACGTACCGGGCCATGGGCTCGGTCAGGGGCAACACGAAGTTCCGGTTGTGATGACCGTCGTACATCACGCCGTCCGTCGTCGCCCGCCGCACGAACTCCCCGTAAGGATCGTGGGCGGGGGTCCTCCCGGGGGAGGTGGGGAAACCGGCTGCGGGGGCACCGGCTGGCTCCTGGATCAAAGTGCGAGGCTCTGGAAAGTGTTGCAGAGCCTAGCGCCGCACCGATGCCCGCACGACTCGAGTCCGGCGATCGATGGTCTCAATGAGGTAACCGTGACAGACGAGAACTCGCTGTTCGGGACAACGGCCGGTTCAGTCGTCCGTCGCCAGCAGATCCCACAGTGAGTCGAACCACCTCTGCTGGCTGGCCACCGAGGTCGATCCGGGGAGTCCGGATCCTCGTCTGTGACGTGATGCGTGAGGGTGGCACCGATGCCGAGCACGTCGAGCGCGTCGATCTCCTCGTCGGCGTCCTCGAGCAGAATGCTGCGCTCGACCACTTCGTACAGCCCGTACAACGCCTCCTCGCGGTGGGCCAGATAGAGCTTGAAGGCCGGGGTCAGGGGCGCCCTGCGCACCCGGACCTCGACGGACGACACGAAGTCGTCCTCGCGCAGGTCGCGCAGGGTCCGCTTCAGGCTCCCCACGTACTGACGCGTGATCCGGTGCAGCCGCGCCTGGGCACGGCCGTCCGCGGGGTCCGTCCTGTTGCGCGGGTAGGGCAGTCGCAGCCCCTCGTCCGGCAGCAGCATCCGCAGCGAGATGCGCTCCGGCCGCACCTCTCCGGCCCGGATCCGCTCGGCTTGGAGCCGGATGTGCGCGTCGAGGGTCTCGGACGTCAGGGTGTACACGTCGAGCACGACGTCGGACCGCTCGAAGGCCCTCCCTATGAAGGAGGCCAGCGTCTCCGGCCGCACGCGCGCTTCACCCCCGGCGCGAGCCATCTGCCCGGCCCGCTTCCCCACACGCGACCCGCTGCCCTGCCGGGTCTCGATCAACCCCTCGTCCCGCAGCCGGCGCAGCGCCCTCTGAACGGTGTCCCGGGACACCCCGAACTCGGCGGCCAGTGCCCGTTGCGCCGGCAGCAGCGCCCCCGGGGCGTACCTCCCGTCGGCCATGCCCGTCCGCAGAGCTGTCAGAACCCGCTCCAACGCCCTGCCACTCGCGTCCTCGTGACGTTCCTCGACCACACGCCGACCGTACCTCCCCGCACCCGGATACAAACCACTTCCAGTCAAGTGACCAGCCCAACTGGACCAGAAGTTAAGGGATCTACCAGTCCGGGAAAAACCAATATAGGTCAACCAGGCCAATTAGCAGTCCAGTTGGCCGGTCCATAGCAACCGAACGGGGTGGGCAGATGATCGTGCTGGAGCTGACGGGGGTGGCCGTCCAGTTCGCCGTGGCACACCTGGTGGAAGCGCGGTACGGCCCTGTGGGCCTGGCGCTGCTGGTCACGGGATCGACGCTGATCCTGTTGCGCGCGTACGTACGGCAGGTGCACCCCTTCTGCTGGGTGCTCCTCTTCGTCACCGTCCTGATGATCCAGGGCTGCGAGCCCGGTCGTGGCTCAGCTCATGGCCTTCAGGGCGGCCAGGACTTCCTCCATGGAGCGCACGATGTGCGACGGCTTGACTCCGGCGGCCACCAGCAGATCCAGCTTGCGCTGGTTGCGGGCATAGCCGAGGAAGGGGACGTCCAGCTTCTGCGCGGCCTCGTAGTCCGTCCTGGCGTCGCCGAGCATGAGGGCGTGTGACGGGTCCGCTCCCAGCGCCTTCAGGGCCTGGGACAGGCAGTGCGGGTCGGGCTTCATCTGGTCGAGGTCCTTGGTGCGCCCGTAGACGTAGGGGAAGCACGACTTGAGTCCCCGGCTCTCGACGTATGCCGTCGCCGCGAGCGCCGAGTTGTTCGTGGTGATCGCGAACCTGGCACCCAGGGCCGACCATGTCCTGATGAGCGGATCCACGTACGGCGTGGGCATCGCGCTGGGAACGGCGATCAGTTCCTGCTGGGTGAGCCACTCCTCCAGCAGGGCGATCAGGTCGCTCTCCGGGTGCCGCTCGTTGACGCCGAGCAGCACCGCCTGCGGGTCCGGGTCAAGGCGTTCCTCCTCTCTCAGCAGCCCGCCCAGCCCGCGTTCCTGTATCAGGTTCACCAGCTCCCTGGCCACGTCGACCGCGGGGTGGCCGGCGAACAGCCGGCAGATCGGCCCGTCGAGATCCCAGAGGACGTAACGAACAGGAGTGAGCAGTTTCCGCAGTTCCTCGGTCGGTGCCGTCGTCGCACCAGTCCGCGTCGTATCAGAAGTCACTAGGAGAGTGTCAGGTCCGACGTGATGGTTTCCCAGAGGGCGTCGAACCACTTCTGTGATTCCTTCACGAACGCCGCGTCCCGCTGACCCGCCCGTTTCACGAAGGAGAAGAGAAGCGACTGGGACCCCAGGACGTCGTACATGTCCAGGGTCTGGCTGCCCCACTCCTCCTCGCGCCTGGTCAGCATGTAGTAGCCGATCAGCGCCTCCTCCTGGTTGAGGAGGTACAGCTTCACCGGCGGTGTGAAGGGCAGGGCGCGGAACCGCACGTGCACATCGATGCCGTGCGTGGAGCGCAGGGCCAGCAGGTTGTGCTGGAGCACCTGACCCTGGGCGTTGCGCATGGCCAGCCAGCGCTGATGGACGGGGTTGTCGTCGCCGTGGGCCTCCACGGGGACGGGGAAGGCCAGTTCGATGTCCCGGGAGGGGACGAGGATGCGGACGTCGATCGCCTCGGGACGGATCCGGCCCTCGTGGATCAGCCGGAGCGGCTCGCCGATCGCGACCATGAGGGTTTCGGCGGTGTGGCAGACCACGTCCACCCGCACGCGCCGTGCCGAGAACGCCTCCGTCAGCCGGGGCGCCAGCCCCACCATCGTCGGCTGGGGCTCCCCCGTGCCGGCGTCGGCGTCGCGATCCGCGGCGGGCTGCCCTTGCTGACGTTGGTGAGGAGGCCGTCCTCCTGCAGTGCCCGCAGGGCCTGGCGTACGGTGCCGCGTTCCACGCCGAACTCCTCCGCGAGTTCGGCCTGGGTGGGCAGGCGGTCCCCTGGCTTGAGCTCGCCGGCGCGGATGCGTTCCCGCAGGCTGTCGGCGATCTCCTGGGGCGAGAACCTTCTGCTGCCGTTCACTGCCACGTTCTCCTGGGTCACGACCAAACGCTACAACTTTGATCCATCTGGCGGGAGTTGTTCGAAAGTTGTTTATGACTGACAGCCAAGTGGGGACAACTAAATCAGAGTTGGTTGCCAACTTTCCAGAGTTGGTGGAAGTTTTGCTTCCGAAGGGGGAACGCCATGCCCGCCCTCGCTCTCCTCTCCGCCGCCTTCGTCGTCGTCTTCGAGCAGCTCGTCGAGTGGAAGTACGGTCCGGCCGGCATCGTCGGCCTGCTCCTTCTCACCGTGGGCATCAAGGCCAAGAGCCCGGCCGTCAGCTCGGCGGGAGCCGTCGTGCTCGCACTGCTGATGACGGGCCCCGCCCTATGAGTCACCGCCCCGCCCCGGACCAACCACTGTGGGAGACGTCAGCTCGTGAGCACCAGCTCCGAACTGATCGTCTCCCACAGTGCGTTGAACCACAGGTGCGACTGCTCCACGAACGTCGTGTCGCGCAGGCCGGGCCCCTGCCGGAAGGAGAACAGCATCGACTGCGTGCCCTGCGCGTCGTACATCTCCATCTGCTCGTGGTCGATCTCGGCCTCCCGGCGCGTCAGCGTGTAGTACGCGAACAGCGCCTCGGTGTTGTTGAGCAGGTACAGCTTCACGGGCGGGGTGAAGGGCAGCGCGCGGAACGTGACCTGTACGTCGATGCCGTGCGTGGCGCGCAGGGCCAGCAGGTTGTGCTGGAGCACCTGCCCCTGGGCGTTGCGCATCGCCAGCCAGCGCTCGTGCACCCAGTCGTCGCGACGCCCCACGACCGGCACCGGGAAGGCGAGGTCGATGTCCCGGCTCGGCAGCAGGACGCGGACGTCGACCTTGGCCGGTTTCAGCCGTCCGGCGTGGATCTGGCGCAGCGGCTCACCGATGGCGAGCGTGAGGGAGATCGAGGTCAGGCACACGGCGTCGATCTCGACGTGCTCGGCCGCGAACGCCGCCGCGATCCGGGGCGCGAGGGCCACCGTCGTGGGCAGCGGCGGGGCTTCCGGGCCGGTCAGCGCCCTGGCTGGGTCGGGGGCGACGGTCGCCGGGGCGCCCTTGGAGACATTGGTGAGCAGCCCCTCGGACTGCAGGACGCGCAGCGCCTGGCGCACGACACCGCGCTCGACCCCGAACTCGTGGGCCAGCTGGGCCTGGGTGGGCATGCGCTCACCCGGCCGCAGCTCTCCTGACCTGATCCGGGCGCGCAGCTCGTCGGCCACCTCGTGATGTGTTCGCTGTGGCCGCTGCGACCTCTTCCGCCCATTGACGGAGGCGTGTTCCGGGTCCACAAAGGAACGGTACAACTTCCCGCCATCTTTCGGCAGTTCAGGGAAAGGTGGTTATGAGACGCTTCCAAGCGGAGATAAGTACAGAGAAGTTGGTCGCCAACTTGAGCGACCTGGTCAGACCTCCAGGGGGTTGGCCAGCCAGTTCGGGGGCTCCCTTCCGGAGGGGAGCCGGGAGCCCCGCCGCACGACCACCACAACCGAACAGCTCGCTACGGATGCGGGTCCCTGTCCACCGGCAGAAGGGAGCGGCTCAGAACATGTCCGGGCACCACGGCCGCCTGGACGTACGCAGCAGGGCGTCGGCCTTCCGGGCGGCGCCCGCTCGTTCTTCCCGCACCCGCCCCAGCGCCGCCAGCCGCACCGCCGACTCGTCCCCGAGCCACAGCGCCCCCAGGTCGCCCAGCCCCACCGTGATGTCCGCGCTCTCGGTGGTCTGCGTACAGGACGCCCCGTCGGCAGCGGCCTGAAGCCGGTAGCGCCCGCCGGTCAGACCGTCCACGCCGGCGACGTCCAGCACCAGCGTCCCCTCCCCCTCGTACGTCCGCGCCTGAAGGGCCCGTTCGACGTCCAGGATCCGCACCCACAGCCAGTCCGCCAGCGACGTGATCCTGGCGGCCCGCGGATCCGGCAGGAAGAACGGCAGCAGATCGTCGGGCGCCCGCCAGCCGCTCTTCACCTTCACGACCCAGTCGATCGAGCAGAGGTAGTGCCACAGGGCGCGCTCCGCGGCCGGCGTCACGCCGGACAGCCACTTCACGGTCGCCGTGTTCAACGGCTGCTTGGCGTCTCCCCAGTTGTCGTCCACCTCGTACGCGGCCATGCCCTCGACCTCGCCGGACGCCGAGCGGTACACGGCGAAGAACGGCGGCTTCCACGCCGGATCGAACCGCACGGCGCCGGTGGCCAGCTGCCACCACAGCTCATCGCGGTCGATGGCGCCGGGCTGGACACCGCGCAGCCGCTCGTGCAGTTCGGGGCCGAGCTTGCGGATCTCCTCGCAGTCCACCAGGTCGACCCGCCCGCCGTCCGCCGGACCCGCCCAGCGCGCGTCCAGGCCGGCGCGCGGCACGTCGACCGTCCACTCCGACGTCCAGGTCGCCGGCCCGAAGCCGTACCGGCCGTAGATCGGGTACTCGGCGGCGATCAGCGTCGCCACGACGTCCCCGCGCTCCTTGGCGGCCGCCAGGTCCTGCGCCATCATCCGGCTGAGCAGCCCGCGGCGGCGGTGCGTCGCGGTGACCGTGACGCCCGAGACGGCGTCGGCCGGGACGCTCGCCCCGCCCACGGCCGTGAGCCGCTGGTCGAAGGACCGGAAGGTCGCCACACACCGGCCGCCGTCGAAGGCACCCAGGTAGCGGCCCGGGACGAACTGCCGGCGACGCCCCTCGCGCTCCTCGTCGGGTATCTCGGACGCGCGCAGGAAGCCGGTGCCCACGGCACGCAGCCAGTCGTCGAACTCGTCTTCGGTGATCGGACGTACGTCGATGCTGTCGGCTCGGGAGGTGGGGGTCATGGCCTCACGCTAGGCCGCGGGCCGGTCGGTGTCGCGTAAATATCCGACCGGCCCTCCCCGGGCCCCGGGACGGCTCACACCAGCAGGTCGTCGACCTGCGCCTCGCCCTCGCGGTAGCGGCGCGCGATCTCCGCGCCGCACTCGTCGGCCGTACGCTGGAGCCGCTGCCTGCGCCGGGAGACCTGCTGTTCGTAGCGCACCAGCCGCACCATCGCCGCGTTCAGCTCGGCGTCCGTGCGCGCCTCGAGGTCGGACAGCTCGACCTCGGAGAGCATCTCGGCGGCCAGCCGCCGGTACTCCTCGCCCCGCGGTGTGCCCAGGGTGAGATGGCGTGCGGAGGAGCGGTTGCGGGCGGGGGCGTCCCGCAGGATCTCCGCCAGCCGCTCCACCACGGACGCCTCCGGGGGCGCGGCGACGGGGGCCGGGCCCGCCGGAGCCCGCCGGGTCAGTTCCGCCCGCAGGATGTCGATCCGCCCCTGGAGCAGCCGCCGTACGTAACTGAGGTCGGCCTCGTCACGCTGGGCCTCGCGGCGCAGGGTGCGCAGCGCGGGCAGGTTCAGCGCGGGCAGCTCGTCCCCGGGCGCGTCCGAGGGCAGCCGCGGGCTGTCCGTGCGCTGTGTCGGCGGCCGGTGGTACTCCGACGTGCCGATCCCCGTGTATGCCGACCAGACAGCCCCCGACTGCTGCCCGGTGCTTGATGTGCTCATGTGCCTCAACCGTCCCCTCGACCGGTGTGTGAATGCATCGTGCCACCCCAAGTGGCCGCTATGGGAACGAGTGCCCCCGATAGACCCCGGATGGGCGGTATAGCAGCAAAATACGGTCGAGCACGGCCTGTTGGCGCCCGGCGCAAACCACCCGTTCGGGCCATGCGCGAACCGCCCGGGCCGCGCTTTCACCACCCTGCATGATGGACGTATGCGAGCAGTGGTGCAGAGGGTGGACGGCGCGAGCGTCGTCGTGGACGGCGAGACCGTGGGCGCGATCGAGGGCGAGGGCTGTGTGTCCTCGTCGGCGTCACCCACGAGGACACCAAGGAGAAGGCGGCCCAGCTGGCCCGCAAACTCTGGTCGATCCGCATGCTGCACGACGAGAAGTCGTGCAGCGACATGGACGCCCCGCTCCTGGTGATCAGCCAGTTCACCCTCTACGGGGACGCCCGCAAGGGCCGCCGCCCCACCTGGAACGCCGCCGCCCCGGCGACGTCGCCGAGCCCCTCGTCGACGAGGTGGTGGCCCAGCTGCGCTCCCTGGGCGCGACGGTGGCCACGGGCCGCTTCGGTGCCGCGATGCGCGTATCACTCACGAACGACGGCCCGTTCACCGTGCAGATCGAAATCTGACCCGAAAGGTCTACAAGTCCTACGGCTCGACGACGACTTCCTGGGCGGCGGCCGTGTCCCCGGCCACCAGTCGCGCGTCCACCGCCACGTTCCGCTTCACCAGCGCGAGGGCGACCGGCCCGAGCTCGTGGTGGCGTACGGAGGTCGTGATGAAGCCGATCTTCCGGCCGTCAGGGCCGTCGTCCGCGAGCCGGACCTCGGTGCCGGCCACCGGCAGATGGACCTCACTGCCGTCCAGGTGCAGGAAGACCAGCCGGCGCGGCGGCTTGCCCAGGTTCTGCACCCGGGCGACCGTCTCCTGGCCCCGGTAGCAGCCCTTCTGCAGATGCACCGCGGAGCCGATCCAGCCCAGCTCGTGCGGAATGGTGCGGTGGTCGGTCTCGAAGCCGAGCCGGGGCCGGTGCTGCTCCACACGCAGCGCCTCGTAGGCGAGGATCCCGGCGGGCGGCCCGGCCTGCTCCGCGTACGCCTCCAGCTCGGCGCGCGGCAGGAACAGGTCACGTCCGTACGGCGTCTCCCGTACGACGACGCCCTGCGGCACCTCGGCGATCGAACCGGCCGGCAGGTGCACCACAGCGATGTCGGCCGTCCGGTCGGTGACCTCGACCTGGTAGAAGAACTTCATCGACTCCAGGTACGCGATCAGCGCCTCCTGGGTGCCCGGCTCCACATGGGCCCAGACCGTCTCGCCGTCGTCGACGAGGTAGAGGGCGTGCTCGATGTGGCCGTTCGCGGAGAGGATCAGCGCCTCGGTGGCCCGGCCCGCCGGGAGCTCGCTGACGTGCTGGGTGAGCAGCAGGTGCAGCCAGGCGAGCCGGTCCTCGCCGGTGACGGTGACGACCCCCCGGTGCGAGAGGTCCACGAAACCGGTGCCGTCGGCCAGGGCACGCTGCTCGCGGAACAGGTCGCCGTAGTGGGCGGCGACACCTTCGTCCGCGCCCTCGGCGGGGACGGCGCCGGGCAGCATCAGCAGGGGGCTCTTCATACGTACAAGCCTACGACTCGGTAGTTGAAGCCTTGAGCGCGCAGTCCTCGCACCGGCCGAAGATCGCGAAGTGCTTCATGTCGGTGTCGAACCCGAACGTCTGCCGCAGCTTGGCGGTGAACTCGGCGGCCACGGAGACGTCCGCCTCGATGACGTTCTGGCAGTCCCGGCAGACCAGGTGGAGGTGGTGGTGCCGGTCCGCGAGGTGGTACGTCGGCGCCCCGTGCCCCAGGTGTGCGTGGCTGACCAGCCCGAGCTCCTCCAGGAGCTCCAGCGTCCGGTACACCGTGGAAATGTTGACCCCGACGCCGTCTTCCTCACTTCCACGAGGATGTCGTCGGGGTCGCGTGCTCCAGGGTGTCCACGGCTTCGAGCACGAGTTGCCGCTGCGGGGTCAGCCGGTAGCCGCGCTGCCGCAGATCGCTCTTCCAGTCGGTGCTCACCACACCCCAGAGTCTAGGACTACTTGAAGAAAGCGATGCCGTCGTCCGGCATGTCGTCGGGCAGGGCCTTCGCCCAGCGCTCGACCTCCTCCGGGGTGACGACCTTCTTCAGGTGGGCCGACATGTAGGGGCGCAGCTCGACCTCGGGGGTCTGCTTCTCGCCGACCCACATCAGGTCGCTCTTGACGTAGCCGTAGAGCCGCTTGCCGCCGCTGTAGGGCTGGGAGGCGGCCGTCCGGGCCACGGCGTCCGTCACGAGGTCGATCTGCGGCTTCTGGTCGGCCAGCTCGCCGTACCAGATCTCGATGACGCCGTCGTCGCGGGTCATCGTCACCTCGACCTTGCGGTCGGCGTCGATGCGCCAGAAGCCGTGCTCGGACTCCAGCGGGCGGACCTTGTTGCCGTCCTTGTCCAGCACCCAGGAGTGGGAGTGGTACTCGAGGAAGTCCCGGCCGTCGTGGGTGAAGGTGACCTCCTGGCCGAAGTTGCACTTCTCGGAGCCGGGAAAGTCGTGCACCCCGGCTCCCGCCCAGTTGCCGAGCAGGAAGGCGAGCGGGACGAGGTCCTTGTGGAGGTCGGACGGGATCTCGATCATGGGAACTTCCTAGACGGGGGTCAGCGCTGGCCCTGGTACAACTTCTTCACGGTCAGTCCGGCGAAGGCGAGAACGCCGACGGCGACCAGGACCAAGAGGATTTCGAAGAAAAGCTCCACAGGGTGCTCCTTGAGCGGGGTGCGAATGGGTGCACAGGGCCGAGCCCAGCTTACGCGGGCGCCTTCGCCACTACGATTCCGGCTATGGCGAAGAAGTTGGTGATCAAGGTGACGGCGGGGGCCGACGCCCCGAGCGGTGTTCCCAGGCGTTCACGGTGGCGGCGGTGGCGGTGGCCAGCGGCGTCGACGTGTCCCTGTGGCTGACCGGCGAGTCCTCCTGGTTCGCCCTTCCCGGCCGCGCCGCCGAGTTCGAGCTGCCGCACGCGGCCCCGCTGCCCGACCTGCTGGACTCGATCCTGGCGGCCGGCCGCGTCACCCTGTGCACGCAGTGCGCGGCCCGGCGCGAGATCACGGAGAAGGACGTCATCGACGGCGTCCGCATCGCGGGCGCGCAGGTCTTCGTCCAGGAGGCGCTGGCGGACGGGACGCAGGCGCTCGTCTACTGAGCCTGGCGGTCCGTCTCCGTGTAGAGGCAGAAGGGGTGGCCCGCAGGGTCCAGGAGCACCCGGACGTCGCCCTGCGGCTGGAACGCGGCGAGCCGCGCCCCCTCCGCGACCGCACGGGCCGTCTCCGCCGCCAGGTCGTCGACCTCGATGTCGAGGTGCATCATCATCTGCGGCCGGCCCGGCGCGCTCGGCCAGACCGGCGGGCGGTAGGCCGGTTCCGTCTGGAAGGACAGCCCCGTACCGCCGTCGGGCGGCCGGATGTGTACCCAGTCCTCCCCTTCCTGCCCGCGCCACACCCGCCACCCGGGCAGCAGCCGCAGATAGAAGCCCGCGAGCTCACGGGCATTCGGCGCGTCGAGTGTCGCCGCCGTCAGGCGCACGGCCCCTCCCCCTGGTCGCTTCACGGCCGGCGCTTCTTGCCGTCCAGCTCGTCCCACCACTCGTCGGACTGGGGGTCGCCGGAGGGATCGTCCCACCAGCGGTCCTCCGGCCCCCGCCGGTTCGCGACCATCGCGGCGACGGGCGGGATCACCATCGCCACCACGCACATCCCCACCGCCACGGGGATCGACCACAGCCGCACGACGCCCCAGGCCAGGACGAACAGCCCGATGCAGCCGCCCATCATCGCGAAGTACGTGCGCCGGCGTCGTGCGTACATACGTCAAGCGTAGGCCCGGGCACGCCGAAGGGCCGCACCCCAGGCGTCCAACCCGGTGGGTGCGGCCCCTACGGGGACCAGTCGCCGTCAGACGGCGATCGCGACCTCCGCCAGGCCGCCCTGCTGGGCGACGACCGTGCGGTCGGCGGTGGCGCCGGGCACGAGGGCACGGACGGTCCAGGTGCCCTCGGCCGCGTAGAAGCGGAACTGTCCGGTCGCCGAGGTCGGCACCTCGGCCGTGAACTCGCCGGTCGAGTCCAGCAGACGGACGTAGCCGACCACGGGCTCGCCGTCCTTGGTCACCTGACCCTGGATCGTGGTCTCACCGGGCTTGATCGTCGAGGCGTCGGGGCCGCCGGCCTTCGCACCACACATGTCGTACTCCTGAGGAAGTCTGGAAAGGTCGGTCGGGGTCGCTTACTTGTTGGCGCCGAGCTCGATCGGCACGCCCACCAGGGAGCCGTACTCGGTCCAGGAGCCGTCGTAGTTCTTGACGTTCTCCACGCCGAGCAGCTCGTGCAGCACGAACCAGGTCAGCGCGGAGCGCTCACCGATGCGGCAGTAGGCGATGGTGTCCTTCGCCAGGTCGACGCTCTCCTCCTCGTAGAGGGCCTTGAGCTCCTCGTCCGACTTGAAGGTGCCGTCGTCGTTGGCGTTCTTGGACCACGGGATGTTGCGGGCGCTCGGCACGTGGCCCGGGCGCTGGGACTGCTCCTGCGGCAGGTGGGCCGGGGCGAGCAGCTTGCCGGAGAACTCGTCGGGCGAGCGCACGTCGACGAGGTTCTGCGCGCCGATGGCGGCCACGACGTCGTCGCGGAAGGCACGGATGGAGGTGTCCTGGGCCTTGGCCTTGTAGTCCGTCTTGGCGCGCTCCGGCACCTCGTCGCCGGCGACCAGCTCGCGGGCGTCGAGCTCCCACTTCTTGCGGCCGCCGTCGAGGAGCTTCACGTTCTCGTGGCCGTACAGCTTGAAGTACCAGTACGCGTAGGAGGCGAACCAGTTGTTGTTGCCGCCGTACAGGACCACCGTGTGGTCGTTGGCGATGCCCTTCTCCGACAGGAGCTTCTCGAAGCCATCCTGGTCGACGAAGTCACGACGGACCGGGTCCTGGAGGTCCTTGGTCCAGTCGATGCGGATCGCGTTCTTGATGTGGTTCTTGTCGTACGCGGACGTGTCCTCGTCCACCTCGACGATCGCGAGGTTCGGGTCGTCCAGGTGCTCCTGAAGCCAGTCGGCGTCTACCAGGACGTCGCTGCGGCTCATGCTCTTTCTCCTCCGGGGCAGTTGCGGCGGGGCGTGCGAGGTCTGCAGGGCGCACCCTTGAGGCAGGGCGGCGCACGGGTGCCCTTGATGCAGGGCGGCGGGGATGCGCGCGTCGGCGAGCAGGCGGACGCGGTCGCTCAGAAGGTGCGACAGAGCATGGCGGCGACGCGGCACAGGTCTACTGCCCGCCGCTTCGTGAGATCCGCCTGTCGCTTCATGTCGTCGATCGTAGGGACGGTCGGGCGCACGTGTCACCGGTGTGTCGCATACTGAGACGGTTTGATCCGCGATGTGGGACCCGAGGGGCATGCGGGGGCTCGGGGCAAGGGCCGTGACCGGATGTATCGGCCGTCACATCTGAGCTGCGGACGCCGCTGTCTCGCCCACCGGACAGTCCCTGGTCCGCCGCCTTGCGCCTTCCTACCCGGCCAGGCGGACGTCGGAACCCTTCACCGTGATCTCGACGCCGTCCGGGGCCGCCTGCACCTTGTCCAGCTTGATGCCGCCCGGCAGGCCGTCGATCACCTGCTGGAAGTCGGTGATGGAGCGGACCCGGTTCTCCGCGAGGTCGACACCGGCGAACTTGGGCAGGCCGTCGGCCTTCACCCGCACGGTGTCGCCGTCGACGACCGTCACCGAGCTGAGCACGGAGACGGGTTCCGGCAGCTTGGTGCCGAGGACGGTGGCCTCGACCGTGACCTTGATCTTGCCGTTGCCGCCGTCGGAGAGGCCCACGACGTTGGCGGTGACACCCGGGGCGACCTGGGTGGGCTCCGACTTCGCCGTCTTCAGCAGCTCGTCGTAGGCGATGGTCGCGGTGCCGGTGGCGGTGCTCGCCGTGGCGGAGCTGTAGTCGCCGGAGAACTCGACGCCCTTCATGTCGGCGCGGAGGTCGTCGATACGGATCTTCTGGGAGCCGTCGCCCGCGGCGGCCTCGTAGTCCTTGATGCCGACCTCGATGTCGTCGAGGGAACCGCCGGCGACCTGGGTGAGGAACGGGAAGCCCTTGATGGACACGTCCGGGGTTGCGGTGAGGTTCTCCGTGGTCTTCAGGCGGTCCGCGGCCTCGCCCTCGGCGAAGTTGACGGCGAGACGGTCGGCGATCACGAAGAGTCCGCCCAGGATCACGACGACGATCAACAGTATTCGCAGTGCGCGCATGCGGTGTTTCCCCCACCTAGGCGGTCGGACGGCGGTCCGGTACTCGACGACCGGGTGGCCGTCCAAGCGTGAGGGTAACTCCGTGGGATGTGGGCGCCTCGGATTTGTCGATCATCTGTGACGGTCGGCGGCCTGCTCCAGGAAGTCGTGGAAAACCCGCTGCAGGACCTCGGGCCGTTCCAGGTGTACGTCGTGCCCCGCCTCGGGGACGCTCAGGGCCACCGTCCCGGGGCGCTGCCGGAGCATGGCCTCCGCCTCGTGGGCGGGGACGATGCCGGACTGCCCCAGGACGACCAGCGCCGGGCACGTGATGCTCGTCCACTCGTCCCAGAAGGAACGCCGGGCGTTCTCGGTCAGCGCGTCGACCATCACGTCACGGTCGAAGCGCGGCCACCAGCCGCCGCCGCGCTCCTCCAGTCCGGCCGCCCAGCCCTCGCCGACCGCACCGCCGCCGAAGAACTCCACGGCGGCGCGGCGCGAGGGGAACGGCGTCGGCCACGCGTCGAGCATCGCGCCGATCTCGGCCTGCACGTTCGGTTCGGCGCGGCCCGGGCCCGCCTCGACGAGGACGAGCCCGCGCAGCAGGCCGGGGTGGGCCGCGGCGGTGAGCATGGCGGTGTGGCCGCCCAGCGACTGACCCGCCAGCACCGGCCGGTGCAGATCGAGCTGTTCGATGACGGCGACGGCATCGGCGACGTACGCGGCGCGCGAGACATCACGCGGTCGGCGTTCACTCGCACCGTGGCCGCGCTGGTCGACGGCGACGACCCGGTAGCGGCGGCTCAGATTCCGGGCGAGGGTGTCCCATTCGCCCGCGTGACCGGCCAGTCCGTGCAGCAGGACGACCGGGGGCCCTGATCCGCCCCAGTCGCGGCAGGAGACGCGGACGCCCTCGCGTACGACGGTGCGCTCGGTCCAGGTCATGCCGACGTTTCCTCCGAGCCGCCCCGAGCAGCTGTCCTCGGCACTACGCCCACGCACGGCCCAGGACGTAGACGACCGGAGCCGCCGCCGCCAGGGGCAGGGCCACGCCCGCTGTGAAGTGGACGAAGCGGGACGGGTAGTCGTAGCCGGCGACCCGGTGGCCGATCAGGGCGCAGGCCGCGGCGCCCGCGCCGACGAAGGCGCCCGGCGTGCCCACGTCCGTCAGTGCGCCGGCCGCGTAGCCGGCGCCGGCGCCCGCGAGCAGCGCCACCACCACCGACGCCGGCGTCGGCAACGGCAGGGCGCGGGCCAGGATCGCGACCGCCACCCCGACCGCGCCGACCGTCACCGCGTCCGCGTCCGCCGCCAGGTACCCGCCCGCCACGATCGCCAGCGCCGACGCCGCGACCGTCGCCATCAGGCCGTACATCCGCTCGTCCGGGTCGGCGTGCGAGCGCAGCTGCAGCACCAGCGCCAGCAGCACCCACACCCCGAGCGTCCCCAGGATCGCGGACGGCGAGCGGTCCGACACCAGCAGCGCCGCATCCGCGGCCAGCGCCCCCGCGAAGCCCAGCGCGATGCCCTGCCGCGCCGGCCACATCCCGTTCAGCCGGAACCAACCCGCGGCGGTGACGGCCTGGAGCACGACGAGCGGCACCAGGAGCGCGTACGTCCCGACCGCCGCCGCGCCCGCCAGCAGCAGGCCCAGCAGCGCCGTCAGCGCGGCCGGCTGCATCCCCGGCTCGATGATCGGCGACCGCCCCTCCGCCCGCGCCCGCTGCGCGTCCGTGACCCGGGCGTTCCCGGCGAGCGTGGCCGGGCCGTACCCGGAAGCGGGCGCCGGAGCGCCGGCGGGCTGGTCAGCGGCCGGAGCCGCATACGCCTGCGGTGGCAGATACGCCGTCTCCGCCGCCGTCACCGGCGCGGACACCGGTTGGTGCGTCTGCGTCTCCCAGGTCTGCCCCTGCCACTGCTGCGTGTGCTGCTGCGGGTACTGCTGAGCGGCGTACGGATCGCCGTAGGGCTGCTGCCCGGGCCACGCCTGCGGTCGCTGCCCGTACGGGTCGTAACCCTCGTACGGCTGGTTGGGCTGGTCGGTCATCGTCACCCTCCTGCGAACGGCGGGAGCACCTCGACCGTGCCGCCGTCGGCCAGCCGTACCGTCTCATGTCCGCGGGTGCCCACGGGGTCACCGTCCACGAGGAACGAGCATCGCCGCAGCACGCGCTCCAGCTCACCGGGGTGTCGCTCGCGCACCTCGTCGAGCGCCTCGGCGAGCGTGGCCGCCTCGTACGGCTCCTCGGCCACCCCGGCCGCGGCCTTGGCGGCGGCCCAGTAGCGCACCGTGACCTTTGGCATCTGCTTCCTCAATCGCTTGTCGGTGAACCCCGTCAGGCTAGCCCGCCCGGTGGACGACCCACTCCCCGATCCGGCGCAGCAACGCGTCGCTCGCCGCGTGCTCGGCATGCCCCATGCCCGGCTCCAGCCACAGTTCGCCCTGGTCACCGGCGGCCGCGGCCAGCATGCGCGGATGGTCGACGGGGAAGTAGCCGTCGGCGTCGCCGTGCACGATCAGCAGCGGGGTCGGGGCGATCCTCGGCACCGCCTCCACCGGCGAGAGCGGCACCGGGTCCCAGTCCCGGTGGTGGATACGGGTCCGGAAGCCGTACCGGCCCACCACCCGCCCCTCGGGCCGCGTCACCAGCCAGTGCAGCCGACGCATGGGGGCCGTCCCCCGGTAGTACCAGCGGGCCGGGGCGCTCACCGACACCACCGCGTCCGTGTCGTCCCGGTACAACGCCGCGTGCCGCAACGCCACCGAGCCCCCCATGGAGAACCCCACCGTCGCCACGCGCGCGTGCCCCAGCTCCCGCGCCCACCGCACCGCCGCCGCCAGGTCGAGCACCTCCCGGTCCCCGACGGTGGACCGCCCGCCGGACGCCCCGTGCCCCCGGAAGGAGAACGTGACGACCGCCCCGTGCCGGGCGAAGGCCTGCGCCACGCGCCGCACGTGCGGTCGGTCCACCGCGCCGGTGAAGCCGTGGGCGACGACGAACACGGGGTGATCGGCAGGCGTCCGGGAGGCTTCGTATACAGCCGCACCCGGGTCGTATACGGCGTCGATCGTCACGCCGTCGGAGGCACGCAGAAAAGTCCGCGAAGGCGTCCGCGAAGCTGTTCTGCCGGTCGTCTCAGAGTGCGGACGAACCGTGGATCGCGCCACATGACCTGCCGTACCAGAGCTCATGTGGGCTATTCTGCTGGGCAGAGGACTCGGGCAGCGTAGCCCCCGGGTCCTTTTGTGCTTTCGGAAGCGTTGTATACGACGCGGGAAACCGCAGGTGTACGGGGCTCTCGGGATCGCAGAGCAGTGCTGTACCAACAAACGTCCTCGCAGGGACCGAGGAGGAACCAGACGTATGAGTTCTCTGCTGCTCCTGACCAACGCCCTCCAGCCGTCGACGGAGGTGCTCCCCGCTCTCGGCCTGCTCCTGCACAACGTGCGAGTGGCCCCCGCGGAGGGCCCCGCGCTCGTCGACACCCCGGGTGCCGACGTCATCCTCGTCGACGGCCGGCGCGACCTGCCGCAGGTCCGCAGCCTGTGCCAGCTGCTGCGCTCGACCGGACCCGGCTGCCCGCTCGTCCTCGTCGTCACGGAGGGCGGTCTCGCCGCCGTCACCGCGGACTGGGGCATCGACGACGTCCTCCTCGACACCGCCGGCCCGGCCGAAGTGGAGGCACGACTGCGGCTGGCCATGGGACGGCAGCAGATCGTCAGCGACGACTCCCCGATGGAGATCCGCAACGGCGACCTCTCGGTCGACGAGGCGACCTACTCCGCCAAGCTCAAGGGCCGGGTCCTCGACCTGACCTTCAAGGAGTTCGAGCTCCTCAAGTACCTCGCCCAGCACCCCGGCCGCGTCTTCACCCGCGCCCAGCTGCTCCAGGAGGTCTGGGGCTACGACTACTTCGGCGGCACACGCACGGTCGACGTGCACGTACGACGCCTGCGCGCCAAGCTCGGCCCGAGCACGAGTCGCTGATCGGCACCGTCCGGAACGTCGGTTATCGATTCGTTACGCCGGAGAAGGTGGAGCGCGCCGCCGAGGAGGCGAAGGCCAAGGCAGCCAAGGCGAAGCGGGACGACGCGGACGAGTCGGCCGCCCTGGACACCGAGAAAAGCAGCGCCAAGGCGTAACGGGACGCGGAAATCCCCGAGGCGGCTCGAACGGCAATCGGAATACTGTCGGGTAATCGCAGGAACCTCCCTTACGCCCTGCCCAGAGCGGGTATATCCGCGTAGACTCCGCGCGTGGCCAAGGTGACTCGGGACGATGTGGCGCGGCTGGCAGGGACTTCCACTGCCGTGGTCAGCTATGTCATCAACAACGGACCCCGGCCGGTCGCCCCGGCCACGCGCGAGCGTGTCCTCGCCGCGATCAAGGAGCTGGGGTACCGGCCCGACCGGGTCGCCCAGGCGATGGCGTCCCGGCGCACGGACCTCATAGGCCTGATCGTGCCGGACGCGCGCCAGCCCTTCTTCGGGGAGATGGCGCACGCGGTGGAGCAGGCCGCATCCGAGCGCGGAAAGATGGTCCTCGTCGGCAACTCCGACTACGTCGGCGAGCGCGAGGTCCACTACCTGCGCGCCTTCCTCGGGATGCGCGTCTCGGGGCTGATCCTGGTCAGCCACGCGATGAACGACCTCGCCGCCGCCGAGATCGAGGCCTGGGACGCCCGGGTGGTCCTGCTGCACGAGCGGCCCGAGGCCATCGACGACGTCGCCGTCGTCACCGACGACTTGGGCGGCGCCCAGCTCGCCGTACGCCACCTGCTGGAGCACGGCTACGAGTACGTCGCCTGCATGGGCGGCATCGCGGAGACGCCCACGGTCGGCGACCCGGTCTCCGATCACGTCGAGGGCTGGCGGCGCGCGATGGCGGAAGCCGGCATCTCCACGGAGGGCCGGCTCTTCGAGGCCCTCTACAGCCGTTACGACGCCTACCAGGCCGCCCTGAAGATCCTCTCCGGCCCCGACCGCCCGCCGGCCATCTTCTGCTCCACCGACGACCAGGCGATCGGCCTGCTGCGGGCGGCGCGCGAGCTGCGGATCGACGTCCCCGGCGAGCTGGCGGTGGCCGGCTTCGACGACATCAAGGAGGCGGCGCTGACCGACCCGCCCCTGACGACAGTCGCCTCCGACCGTCCGGCGATGGCCCGGGCGGCGGTGGACCTCGTCCTCGACGACGGGCTGCGGGTGGCGGGGGCACGGCGCGAGCGGCTGAAGACGTTCCCGTCGCGGTTGGTGGTCCGACGGTCCTGCGGCTGCGAGTAACGCTTCCGGGACGCCTTTATATCGGGCATACGAGGTTCTGTCGGGCTTCTCAGGGAGCACTCAGGAAGCTCTCATGGTCGGGCGACAAGCTCTGAGACATGACCGAGAGCTTCCACCGCAGTGGCGAGAACCAGAACCCTTACGAGGGTCAGCAGCAGGCCCCGGTGAACCCCGAGTGGCCGCCCCCGCCGGCGTACGCCCCGGCACAGGCTCACAAGAAGCGCGGCCGTGGACCCATGGCCCTGATAGCCGCCGTGGCGATCGTCGCCGCGGCGATCGGCGGCGGCACCGCCTACGGCATCCAGGAGCTGACCGGCAACGACACGGTCTCCTCCAGCTCCACCAGCACCAATGTGGTGCCGTCCAGCCAGAGGGGCACGGTCGCCGGGGTCGCCAAGGCGGTCAGCCCCAGCATCGTCGAGATCAGCGCCGACTCGGGTGCCGGGTCGTCCACCGGTTCCGGCGTGATCATCACCAGCGACGGCGAGGTCATCACCAACAACCACGTCGTCTCCGGTGCCTCGCAGATCAAGGTGACGACCAGCGACGGCAAGTCGTACTCCGCCAAGGTCGTCGGCACCGACAGCAAGAAGGACCTGGCGCTGATCAAGCTGGAGAACGCCTCCGGCCTGAAGGCGGCGACCCTCGGCGACTCCTCCGGTGTCCAGGTCGGCGACCAGGTCGTCGCGATCGGCTCCCCGAGGGGCTGTCCGGCACCGTCACCAGCGGCATCATCTCGGCCCTCGACCGTGACGTCACGGTCCCGACGCAGGAGGAACAGGGCCAGCAGCAGTGGGGCCAGGAACAGGGCGGCGACCAGTGGCCGTTCGAGTTCGGCGGGCGGCAGTTCAACGGCGACACCGGCTCGGACACCACGACGTACAAGGCGCTCCAGACCGACGCGTCCCTCAACCCGGGCAACTCCGGCGGTGCGCTGATCGACATGAACGGCAACATCATCGGGATCAACTCCGCGATGTACTCGCCGACGGGCGCGGCCTCCTCGTCCTCCGACGCGGGCAGCGTCGGCCTGGGCTTCGCCATCCCGATCAACACCGTCAAGGCCGACCTCGCGAAGCTGCGGGCCGGTTCGACCGACTGAGTCCCACCGACGTTCCACCGACCGACAGCACTGAGTGGGGAGCACGGCGATGATCCAGCAGATCGCACACGCGGAGCCGGGCGGGGACCCGGCGGGGGTCGGGCTGGCCCTGGCGGTGGCGTCCGCACTGCACGCACCGGCGGGCCGGGCGCCGGAGGTGACGCCGGTGTCCACGCGGGCCGTCCGCGGCTCCGGGGACGGGGGCCGCCGGGCGGGAGGCACACAGGACCGGCGAACAGGCCACCAGCCGGCCCGCCACTCGAAGCCGCGAGCGAGCCACCAGCCGGGACACCCACGGCTCCGGGGAACAGGCCGCCGGTCGGACCGCCGAGCGGAACGGCAAGCGCGTCGCCGAGCCGAGTGGCGAGCAGGACGGCAACCGGCGCCGGGCCGCGCGGCGCCGGACCACCCGTCGCCGCACCGCACGGCGCTGACGCTCCTCCCGGCCCGCCCCGCTGACATGCGACGCTGAGGGCGTCAGAGCCCCACGCCCGCCCCATCACACCCGAGGACCCCGACCCATGAGCCCCGCAGACGGCGACCGTGACCCCCAGCGCATCCTCATCGTCGACGACGAGCCGGCGGTACGCGAAGCACTCCAGCGCAGCCTCGCCTTCGAGGGGTACGAGACGGAGGTCGCGGTCGACGGCGCGGACGCCCTGGAGAAGGCCGCGGCGTACCGCCCCGACCTGGTCGTCCTCGACATCCAGATGCCCCGCATGGACGGCCTCACCGCGGCCCGCCGTATCCGTGCCACGGGCGACACGACCCCGATCCTGATGCTCACGGCCCGCGACACCGTCGGCGACCGGGTGACCGGTCTCGACGCGGGCGCCGACGACTACCTGGTCAAGCCCTTCGAACTCGACGAACTCTTCGCCCGCATCCGCGCGCTGCTGCGCCGCAGCTCCTACGCGGCGGCCGTGGGCGCGGGCGACCCGGCCGACGAGGACGCCCTCACCTTCGCCGACCTGCGGATGGACCTCGCGACGCGCGAGGTCACGCGGGGCGGCCGCCAGGTGGAACTGACCCGCACGGAGTTCACCCTGCTGGAGATGTTCATGGCGCACCCGCGCCAGGTGCTCACCCGGGAACAGATCCTCAAGGCCGTCTGGGGCTTCGACTTCGAACCGTCGTCGAACTCCCTCGACGTCTACGTCATGTACCTGCGCCGCAAGACCGAGGGCGGCGGTGAGCCGCGTCTCGTCCACACGGTGCGGGGTGTCGGCTACGTGTTGCGGCAGGGCGGCGCGGAGTGAACAAGGTCGTACGCCGGTTCCGGTCGCTCCCCATCCGGTCGCGGCTGGCCCTGCTGGTGGCCGCGGCGGTGGCGTTCGCCGTGGCGGCGGTGTCGGTGACCTGCTGGTTCATCGTGCAGGGGAAGTTGTACGACCAGGTGGACGGGGACCTGAAGTCGTCGTTCCGGACCATTCAGGCGGACGATTTCGACGCCCTGACGAAGACCTGCCCCCAGAAGCCGTCGAGCACGCTCGGCGGAGCACCACGCCCGCAGACCTACGCGCAGGTGGTCAGGTCCGACGGCAGGGTCTGCCTGTTCAGCAACCTCATGCCCCAGGTGAAGGTCACGGGCAGCGACAAGGACGTGGCCAAGAACCCCGACCCCACGACCGCCAAGCTGCGCAACGGCACCGACAGCGACGGCAATTCGGTGAGGGTCCTGACCACCGCGGTCGTCGTCAAGGACGGCCCGTTCCAGCAGGGCGTGGCCGCCGACTACGCGCTGGTCATCGCCGTCCCCCTCAAGGGAACGGAGTCCACCCTCAACGAACTGGCGCTGATCCTCCTGCTGGTCTCGGGCGTGGGCGTGGTGGGCGCCGGTGCGGCCGGCCTGACCGTGGCCCGGGCGGGCCTGCGCCCGGTCGACAAGCTCACGGAAGCCGTCGAGCACGTGGCCCGCACGGAGGATCTGGACGTCCGCATCCCCGTGGACGACGCGAGCGACGACGAGGTGGCCCGGCTCTCCCGCTCCTTCAACTCGATGACCTCCGCCCTGGCCAGCTCCCGCGAACTCCAGCAGCAGCTCATCGCGGACGCCGGTCACGAACTCCGTACGCCGCTCACCTCCCTCCGCACCAACATCGAGCTCCTCACCCGCAGCGAGGAAACCGGCCGCCCCATTCCCGAGGCGGACCGCAAGGCGCTGCTCGCCTCGGTGAAGGCGCAGATGACGGAGCTGGGGGCGCTCATCGGCGACCTCCAGGAACTGTCCCGGCCGGACACCGGCCAGCACTCGGGCCGGACCCAGATCGTCGCCTGGCACGACACCGTCGAGTCGGCGCTGCGGCGTGCCCGGCTGCGGGGCCCGGAGCTGTCGATCACGGCGGACGTGCAGCCCTGGTTCGTCCGAGCGGAGCCCTCCGCGCTGGAGCGGGCGGTGGTCAACATCCTGGACAACGCGGTGAAGTTCAGCCCGGAGGCCGGCACGATCGAGGTGCGCCTGGTCGACGGCACCCTCACGGTCCGCGACCACGGCCCGGGCATCCCCGCCGACGAACTCCCCCACGTCTTCGACCGCTTCTGGCGCTCTCCGAGTGCGCGCGCGTTGCCGGGCTCGGGACTCGGACTGTCGATCGTGGCGCGGACGGTGCAGCAGGCCGGGGGTGAGGTGTCGTTGGCCCGGGCCGAGGGCGGGGGCACGGTGGCGACGGTACGGCTGCCGGGGGCGGCTGTGCCACCGCCGGACAGCCCCGCCCTCACCGACGAATAGGGCGATCCGGCCCGGCTGCCGTCACGTCTCCGTCCGGTACATCAGATCCACCTCGTGGGTCACGAACCCCAGCCGCTCGTACACCGACACCGCCGCCTTGTTGTCGGCGTCGACGTACAGCATCGCGGTCGGCAGCCCCTGCCCCGCCAGATGCCGCAGGCCGATCGTGGTGAGGGCCTTGCCGAGGCCGCCGCCCTGGGCGCCGGGGCCGACGCCGAGGACGTAGACCTCGCCGAGGCCCTCCTCGGCGTGGACCTTCGTCCAGTGGAAGCCGACGAGCTCGTCGCCGCGGAAGGCCAGGAAGAAACCCGCCGGGTCGAACCACGGCTCGGCCTTGCGGTCGTCGAGGTCGCGTTGGGTGAGGGAGCCCTGCTCGGGGTGGTGGGCGAAGGCGGCGGCGTTCACGGCGAGCCAGGCCGCGTCGTCCTGGCCGGGGACGAAGGGGCGGACGGTGACGCCCTCGGGAGGACCGGCTCGGGCGCGTCGAAGTCGGTCAACGGGCGGCGCATCTGGCGCAGTTCGCGGAACAGGGTCAACCCCAGGACCTGGGCGAGGTGCCGGGCGGCGGAGTGGCCGCCGTGCGCCCACACCCGAAGCCGCTTGCCGGACGCGGCGAGCAGGGCCGAGCCCAGCGCCCGCCCGTGCCCCTGCCCCCGGTGCGCCGGGTGGACGACCAGTTCGGCGGCCGGCGGCTCCACCAAGTCGGTGTCCTCCAGCTGGGCGTAGCCCACGAGTTCGCGGCCCTCGCCGCTCTCCACGGTGAGCAGCAGATGGGACACGCCCTCGCGCTCGCCACCGCGCAACTGCAACCGGCCCTGTTCGGACACCGCCTGCTGCCCGTCGGTGGCGGCGGCCTCGTCGAGCAGCCCGAGGACCGCCTCGGTCTGTTCCGCGGAGAGCACGGCGTACGTGTCGATCGAACGGTTGCGGCCGGGCCGCACAGTGTCGTCGCTGGTCATGCGTACGAGGGTAAAGGGCGGCACCGGCAAAACGGCGGCAAAGAAGACACCGGGATGTAACCACGAAACACCTGTCGCGCTACGCGCGTTGACTCTAGGCTGCGCCGGACGACATCACTGTCCAGCAGACCCACAGGGGGGCGAATGCCAGCCACTTCACCCGCAGCGGCTTCGGCGCACCAGGAGCGCCGCAGACGCCGTACGACCCGTCTTGTCGCTCTCACCGCATCGGTCGCCGCCGTCGGCGCCCTGGCCGCGGCGGTGGTGCCCGGGTCGGCGTCGGCCGGTGAGGACCACCGCAAGGGCGGCCACTGGCCCGGCCGCTACCAGGACATCCAGCTGCTGTCCTTCAACGACCTGCACGGCAACCTGGAGCCCCCGGCCGGCTCCTCCGGCCGGGTCACCGAACACCAGCACGACGGCACGACGAAGACCATCGACGCGGGCGGTGTCGAGTACCTCGCCACGCATCTGCGTCAGGCCCGCAAGGGCGAGAAGTACTCCATCACCGCGGCCGGCGGCGACATGGTCGGCGCCTCCCCGCTGATCTCCGGCCTCTTCCACGACGAGCCGACCATCGAGGCGCTGAACAAGCTCGACCTCGACGTCACCTCCGTCGGCAACCACGAGTTCGACGAGGGTGCCAAGGAGCTGGCCCGCCTGCAGAACGGCGGCTGCCACCCGAAGGACGGCTGCTACACGGACCAGAAGTTCAAGGGCGCCGACTTCCCGTACCTGGCCGCCAACGTCCTCGACGAGAAGACGAAGAAGCCGATCCTCAAGCCCTACTGGGTGTGGAAGAAGAACGGCGTCAAGGTCGGCTTCATCGGCGTGACCCTGGAGGGCACCCCGGACATCGTCTCCGCCGAGGGCGTCAAGGGCCTCGCCTTCAAGGACGAGGTCGAGACGATCAACAAGTACGCCAAGGTGCTCCAGAGGCAGGGCGTGAAGTCGATCGTCGCGCTCATCCACGAGGGCGGCTTCCCGGCGTCGACGTCGTACAACTACGACTGTGACGCCCCGGGCGCCGGGGACGGCATATCCGGCCCGATCGTCGACATCGCCAAGAACATCACGCCGCAGGTGGACGCGCTGGTGACGGGGCACACCCACGCCCCGTACGTGTGCACGATCAATGACCCGGCGGGCAAGCCCCGCATGGTCACCTCGGCCGCGTCCTTCGGCCGCCTCTACACCGACACCACGCTCACCTACGACCGGCGGACCGGCGACATCGCCCGTACGGCCGTGAAGTCGGCGAACCACGTGGTCACCCGGGACGTCCCCAAGGCGCCCGACATGACCGAGCTGATCAGCAAGTGGAACACGCTGGCGGCCCCGATCGGCAACCGCGCGATCGGGTACGTCTCCGGCGACATCGGCAACACCGGTACCGAGTCCCCGCTCGGCGACCTGATCGCCGACGCCCAGCTCGCCCACGGCAAGCAGCTCGACGCGGAGACCGACCTGGCGCTGATGAACCCCGGGGGCATCCGGGCGCCGCTGACGTACGCGGCCAAGGCCGGTGAGGGCGACGGCGTCGTGACGTACGCCGAAGGGTTCACGGTCCAGCCGTTCGCCAACACCGTGAACCTGCAGGACTTCACGGGCGCGCAGCTGATCCAGGTGCTGAAGGAGCAGGTGTCCGGCGCGAACGCGGCGGCCCCGAAGGTCCTCCAGGTGTCCTCCGGCCTCACCTACACGCTGGACCTCACCAAGTCCGGCGCCGACCGTGTGGTCACGGACAGCATCAAGCTGAACGGCGCGGCCATCGACCCGTCGGCCACCTACCGCGTCGCGACGAACAGTTTCCTCGCGGGCGGCGGCGACGGTTTCCCGACGCTGGGCCAGGGCACCAACGACGTCGTGGGCGCCGACGACCTGACCGCGCTGGAGCAGTACCTGACGGCCAACTCGTCGGCCACGGACCCGATCGCGCCGCCGAAGGCGGACCGTATCGCGATCGTGAAGTAAATCGCATACAGGGGATTCAGGTTGCGGGCAGGGGCGGTGCGCATGGTCGGATGAGACGATGCGCACCCCCCACCGCATGGACACGCAACACCCCCACGACCGCTCTGAGCAGCCCCGCAACCCCTACGAGGAGCTCGGCGCACTCGACGACGGCCCGCTGGAGGAGACCCCTCTGGAGGAGTTCCTCGGCGAGGACGCCGAGCAGCGGGACGAGCAGGAGCCGGAGTGGTCGCCGCCCGACCATCGCCGGGGTGGCCGGCGTAAGAGGAATCGTTTCGCCGGACTGCCCCTCGCCGTGAAGGCGGTGGTCGCTCTGGTAGTGCTCGCGG
Organism: Streptomyces tuirus; assembly: GCA_018195615.1. Classification (GTDB taxonomy): domain Bacteria; phylum Actinomycetota; class Actinomycetes; order Streptomycetales; family Streptomycetaceae; genus Streptomyces; species Streptomyces tuirus_A. The sequence goes on from JAGTPG010000002.1 coordinate 4,492,748, forward strand.
CCTTTGTCGCCCTCGCCGACCGCTGGGCCCTGCTGTACGCCGAGCACCGGGCCGCGGACACCCTCAAGGACCGCCTCGACCTGGCCGCCGCGCCCGAGGTGGAGATCGGCGGGTTCCCCTTCCTCACCCAGCTCGCCGACAAGCGGCTGGACTCGGTGAGGGTGACCGTCCCGGACGTCGCCGCCGACCGGGTCTCCCTCGCGAAGGTGTCGGCCACGGCCCACGACGTCCGGCTCGACGCCGACGGTCTGACGTCCGTGCGCGGTGCGCAGATCCCCCGGTTCGACGGGGACGTCATGCTGTCCTTCGAGGACCTCAACCGCGAACTGGGCGCCTCCCAGGTGACGTTCACCGGCGAGGGCCGCGACCGGGTCCGGGCCGACGGCACGCTGCCGGTCGCCGGGCACGACCTGCGACTGCGCGCCGAGGCCCTGATCCAGCGGCAGGGCGAGCGGGGCATCGCCACGGAGATAGGCGGCATGCGGCTCGACATCGGCGACCTGGCCACCTACCGGCCGGGCACGCGCGCCTCGGAGGGGCTGCACCTGACGCCCAAGGCCACTGCCGACCTCGCCCGCGAGACCCAGAAGGCCAAGGCGCTGCTGTCGGTCCCGGCCATCGTGCAGCGGATGGGTGTACCCGAGGCGACCGTGCGCGAGGCCCTCGCCGACGACGGCAAGCTCGCCGAGCTGACCGGCTCCAAGAGCTTCGCCCGCCAGGCCGAACGCCTCAACCTCATCGACCTGGCCCTGAGCAACCCCGACGTGATGCGCCGGCTGGGTCTGGACCCCAACCTCCTCGACGAGCTGTCCGGCCTGACCCGCCCGGTCCTCGCCGACCGGCTGTCGCTGGCGTTCGAACTGCCCAAGCCGGAACAGGGCGACGTGCGGCTGCAGGACGTACGGGTGGAGGAGGACGGCATCCGGGTGCGGGTGGCGGGCTCGGGGCTCTCGGTGGGCGGCTGAGCGCACCGGCGCGCGGGACGGCCGTTCGCGCAGCGGACCGTGCCCGAAAGTCTGGCCCCCGGGCGCTGTCCGGCCCCCCGCTCCCCTCGGAGACTGGCGGCGAACACCCGGACCGAGATGAGGATGATGCGGATGCGCGGGCACGGCCGGTCACCGGAGTCGGAGGCGGACGCGCGGGCCGGACACGACCACCGGCCCCTGCTCCGGCCGGATGCGGCCGACCGGGCGGCCCGGCTGGCAGCCGGCGGGCAGCTGACCCCGGACGCGGCCATGTCCCTCCAGCGCACCGCCGGAAACGCCGCCTTCGTGGCCGTTCAGCGCAGTCCGCAGGGCGGCAACGGTGCGGGCCCGGCCGAGGAGAAGCCCATGGACGGGCTGAGCCGGTTGCGCCGGGCCAACGCGCGGGCGGTGAAGCGCGGTCAGCCGGCACCCACCTACGGCCCCGGGCAGAGCCCCTTCGGCCCGTACACGGTGAACAAGGGCCGGGGTGCCGGCCCGTACATCACGTCGAACAAGAAGGACCAGTACCCGGGCAGCGAGAACCTCGGGACCACGTACAACGAGCTGGTCCAGGCGCTGGACGCCGAGCACGAGCCCATGGTCGCGGCCGCCGCGCGCGGCGAAGCGCTGGACGAGGAACTCCTCGCCGGCATGAGCGTCACGCAGAAGCGGGCCGCCGCCATGCTCTACGGGATCATGAGGGAGTCAGAGGAGCGCAGGTTCCCGGGGGCCGGCAAGGCCATGCGCAGCGCCCTGACCAAGCAGGGTGACGCCTATCACGAGGCGGAGGAGTTCGACGAGGACTTCCCGATGGCCAAGGAGAAGGGCGCCCAGTACTACCGGAACGTGCTGGACGGGAAGCAGCAGCTCTCGGACAAGGCCCGCAAGAACCTCGAGGACATGTCGTCGTCGTCGGACGAGGAGAGGCCCTCCTGAAGCCATGATGAAACTTTGTGTGCTGATGTGTTGACCTCTGTTCGAGTTCCCTTCTAGTTTCGTGCTCCACTGAGCGGTCCATCGCGGGTCGCTCACCTTCGCACCTGCTCAGAAGGGGATGTCGTGTCACGAAAGAACCATCGTGGGACAGCTTGCGTGGGGGCGCTGCTGGCCTGCGTCACGGCATTCGGCGGAGCGCTCGCTTCCCCCGCGGCCGCCTCGCCCGCCTCCCGTCCCACCACACCGCCGCCCGTCAGTGACTTCAAGGGCGTCAACTGGGCCGACCCGCGCGACAACTACGCCGACGACGCGGTCGTGCCCTCCGGCCTGTCCACCTCCGACAGCTACGCCACCACCTACGCCAAGTCCAAGGCGATCATCGGCGGATTCTCCAAGCTGGGCGCCAACACCGTCCGCCTCCCGGTCAACCCCACCTCCGTGAACGGCCCGTTCTGGAAGTCGTACCGGGGCGCGATCGACGCCGCCACCGCCAAGGGCTTCAAGGTCATCCTGGGCTACTGGGAGGCCGACAACGCCAAGGACGGCAAGATCGACAACCAGGCTTCCTGGGACAGGATGTGGGCGCGGATCACCTCCGCCTACGCCCGCAACTCCAAGGTGTACTTCGAGCCGATGAACGAGCCGTTCGGCTACACCGCCCAGGAGTGGACCGACATCGCGGCGAAGTGGGTGAGCACCCACCGCTTCGTACCCCGCGATCGGATCCTGATCGGCGGGTACAAGTACAGCGAGGACGTCAAGCCGGTGTGCGCCGACCCGCGCCTCAAGGGCACGCGCCTGGCTCTGCACAACTACGGCTTCTGGCACACCGACTGGACCAGCGTCGACCAGTGGAAGGCCGACTTCAAGAGCCGCATCGGCGACTGCGCCTCGCGCACGATCCTCGACGAGTTCGGCGCTTCCATGACGACCGGCCTGGACTACAACGGCCCGGTGGGCGGCTCCAACGAGGTCGCGTACATCCAGGCCGCGACCGACACCATCCGCGAGCTGGGACTGGGCTCGGTCTACTGGCCCGGCCTGCGCAACGGTGACACCTACTCCCTCACCACGCTCCAGGGCACGGGCACGAACCTCAGCCTGACGGTGAACAACCAGAGCGGCCTGGACCGGCTGCACTACGCCTGGAAGCAGTAGCAGTAGCAGTAGCAGTAGCAGTAGCAGTAGCAGTAGCAGTAGCAGTAAGAATGGTGGCCCTTCCGGGTTCGGCGCCGCTTGTCAGCCGAACCCGGAAGGGAGCCGTCAGGACGCCGAAGGCGTCCAGCCCGCGAGCCAGTCCGCGACCTCCTGGTTCGCGGCCTGCGCGTCGGTCAGATGCGGCCGGTTGCTGCTCGCACCGCCCGCTCCGGCGCCGGAGTTCTTGTACTCGGCGAACCGGTCGTCCTTCCACGAGAAGCCGCTCATGTCGGTCCACGGCGTGGACTTGATCGCCCCGCTCAGGCTGGTGTTGCGGACCGTGGTCTGCGGGTCGAGGGAGGCGTCACCGCCCGCGTGCCAGGGCCGGCCGAGGTAGAAACTGCCGTTCGACACGTCGCCGTTCACCGTGGAGTTGGCGATCAGGATGCCCTTGCGGTCGGCAGCCGTGCTCGGAGCGGTGACGTACCCGGCCGAGGTGCCGTCCCAGCGCTTCTTCAGCGTGATGACGGACTTGTCGACGACGGCCGTGGCCCGCCCGAAGATGAAGTCGACGTTCCCGATGACGTACGAGTTGCTGACGTAGACCCGGCCCAGCTTGTCCTTGGCGGCGGTGTCGACCAGCAGCGTGTCCTGGTCGCCGCTGACGATGATCCCGTCCAGGAACACCTTGTCGGCGGCGGTCCGCAGGGCGACGGCCTGGTGCCCGTTGAGGCCCTGGTTGGCCTTCTCGTCGAAGTCGTTGGAGATGGTCAGGTTCCGGGCCTGGAAGTCGTCGGCCTCGACGGCGACGGTCGCACTGCCGCCGGTGCCGTAGGTGCCACCGCCGGGCTTGGGCGTACCGGCCGCGTTGTTGTAGACGATCGTCGTGTCCTTGCGGCTCCCGCCGGTGCCCTGGATGGTGACGTGCGGCTTGTTGGACGGCACCTTCACCAGTTCCCGGTACGTCCCCGGCTTCACGGCGATCACGACCCGCGACGGATTGTTCGCCGGTACGGCGTTCACGGCGGCCTGGACGGACGTGTACTGCCCGCTGCCGTCCTTGGCGACGGTGAGGGTGGTGGCGGCAGCGGCCTTGGGGGAGGCGGACGTCGTGCCGATGGAGGCGCGGGGCCCGGCACCGGACCTGAGGACCGACGGCACGTCGGCGGCCTTGTCGAGGGTGTACGAGTAGTACGCCTTGGGATCGAAGGCGGTCCCACCGCTCTCGTTCCGCCCACTGGTACCGGAGAAGACGCTGCCACGCTGCACGATCGCGGCACCGCTGTCCTTGATGACCGGGTTCTTCACGCCCTGGAAGTAGGAGTTCTCCAGGACCATCTTCGTCGCGCCGCGCGAGTAGTTGCCGTACGACGAGTTGATGCTGGTGCCCGGCGCGTCCTCGAGGAAGTTGTTGTAGAGGTGCGCGTGGGCGGCGTTGTCGGTCGACGGGTTGCGCTGCTCGGTCTCGCGGATCCAGTTGTGGTGGATCGTGATGTCCGTCTTGACGTTCTCGGTCCAGCCGATGCCGAACGTCTTGTTGTTGTCGCTCAGCTTGTTCCAGGAGACGGTCACGTTCGTGCTGTCCTTGCGGACGTCGATGAGCCCGTCGGCCATGTGCCGCAGGTCGTTGTGATCGATCCAGACGTGATGCGCGCCGTCCATCTGGATCGCGTCGAAGTCATGGTCCTTGTCGTTCCAGATGCCCTGGTACGCATCCCGGATGGTCAGGTTCCGGATGATCACGTTGTGCACGCCCTGGCCGAGGAAGAACCCACCGCCGACGATGTGCCCTGAGGTCCCCTGACCCACGATGGTCTTGTCGGACTGCACCTTGATCTCTTTGCCGACCGGGTTCATGTTGATGGCCCCGGCGACGACGATGACGTACGGCTCGGCGGCGGTGGCGTACTTCTCCAACTCGGCCTGCGTCTTCACGGTGACGGTCTTGCCGCCCCGCCCCCGTACGTCCCGTTCTGCCCGAGGGAGTTGACGGAGGCGAAGCCGTCGGCGGCGTCGGCGGCCCAGGCGGGAGCGGCGGCGGAAGCGCGTTGTCCGGTGAGGCCGAGGACGCCGAGGTCGGTGCCGTAGGCGAGGGTGCCGGCGGCGGTCAGCACCAGGGGAGCTCCTACCGCCAGGGCTGTGCGGCTTCTGCGGTGACGGGGACGGGCCTTGCTACGCGGCTCACTCATACGGCGAATCCGTTCCGTGCGGGGGATGATCCAGAGTTGGGTCGCCGCCCCGCACGGAAAGGTTGCCGGGATTCGCCGGAGGGTCAGTCGGTGCAGGACTTGGGGTCGAGCTTCTCCTCGATCTTGTCCTCACGGCCGTCGGGCTGGCCGCTCGGGAGGAGCTTGTCGGAGATGCCGTCGATGTAGTACCCGTGCGAGTAGATGGTCCGGTATCCCCGGTCACGCCAGCTGTGCACGGTCCGGTCCCCGTCCCCCTTGTCCCACTGGTAGTCCTCGACCTGGAAGATCGGGTTCACGCGCACCACGCGCTGGTACGGCGTCCAGGTCACAGCCACCTGCCGGCACGGCGGGATGGTCTTCTCGCTGCGGGTCTCGAACTTGGACTCCTTCTCCCAGCCCCACTCGTACCCCGCGCTGCCGCCGACGGTGCCGGAGAAAATGCTCTTGGCGAGGGACAGGCTGATGGTCCCGCCGACGCTCTTCTTCGCGAACGTCTTGGTGCTGTAGCTGCTGACGAAGGTCTCCTTGTCGTCGGCGGAGCCCTTGTTCCCGATCCACCGGGAGGTGCGGACGGTGTCGCCCTTGATGGACCAGGTCGAGGCCTCGGCGTACCCGCACCAGCCGCGGAACAGCTCCCACGGCCCGGCGGGCTTCCACAGCCCGAAGACGTCCCGCAGGTACTCGTCGCGGGTCTTGAACTCCCCGGTGTCGACGTTGAGGGCGCCGTAGACACCGGTCAGGCTGGTCTCCTGGCTGCAGAGCCGCTCGATCATCCGGTCGGTGTCCCCGGGGTCGACGCCCCGGATGTTGGTCGCCCCGGCGGGCCCGGCGGTCGCGGTCCCCGCGCCGACCAGCAGACCCGTTATGGCGAGAGCGGTGGAAGCGGCAACTGCACCGCATTTCTTGAGAGTTGACGTGCGAATGAGACGCATGTGGGGGGCTCACTCCTGCTTGCGGTTGTGTGACGGCGTTGAAGATGTCAGAGCAGGGTCAGGAGTTTGCGCTACCGATGGGTATGACAGGACATTGACAGCTAGGCGGGAGTCATGTCCGGCTTTGTCGGATTCCGCTGCCCTCACAGCCGACCGCGACCCGCAGCACCTCGCCCAGGGACTCCACGGCCCTCGTCAGCGCGAAACGCACGGCGCGTTCACCGGCCTCGGGTCGTGGAGCACGGCCTTGGCACCTGAGAGCACCTGCTCGGCGGAGGCGAGCTGAGCGGCCTCGATGTCGTCGGCGAGGCGGGAGAGAAGGCTGTCGGGGTTGTCGGTGCTGAGATAGCAGGGCCGGCCATCGGCACCGGTCCAGGGGAGCAGCCTCATGCGCAGACCTCCAGGGCGTGGAGGTACGGGCGGACCAGTGGGGTGTCCAATTCGGGGGCTCGGTGTCGAGGGGGCGGCGAGTGGACGGGGGTGGTGGATCAGGGATCGGCAACGGCAGTCGGCCTGGGGCGGCTCGGTGGCGCCCTCGGGCGGGGAGCAGAAGCCGTACGAGGGTGAGGAGGAGTGACTCGCAGAGTTCGGCGGCGCGCAGACGCAAGCGCATGGGAGGCCCTTCCGGGAGGCAAGCAGGGGTTTGACGAGCGGTGATTACCGTTCGTGCCTCGATGGTCACTGCTCGCGCGTACGCTGCGGAAGGGGTCAGGTGTTGCCTGACGCTCCAGGCAACGGTGAGGGGTGACGTGGGCGAAGTGGTTGACGGGGAGCGGGAGTCGGGGCGGGTCGCCCTCGGCAGGACGCTGAGGTTCCTGCGCGAGCAGGCCGGTAAGTCGCTCGGGCAGTTGGCCGAGGACACGGGCTACGACAAGAGCTACTTGAGCCGCCTGGAGAAGGGGGAACGGCTCTCCAAGCGGGCGGTCATGGAGGACTTGGACAGCTATTACGGGTCTGGTGACCTGCTGGTTCGTGAATGGCGGGACGCGCGCAGGGAGGTCATCAAGGACAAGTACAAGGCGTTCATGGACCTTGAGGCGACGGCGCAGGTCATGTGGATGTTCCAGCTGCGCGTGCCGGGCCTGCTGCAGACGGAGGACTACGCCCGTACGGTGTTGTCAGGGTTGTCTGGCGCCCAGACAACGGCAGGCAACAGTGAGGAAGTCGAGGAACAGGTGGCTGCGCGGTTGGGGCGACAGGAGTTGCTCTACCGGGAGTCGTCGCCGAGCGTGCGCGTGATTCTGGACGAGGGGGCGGTCCGGCGGCCGGTTCCTGATCCGAAGGTCTGGATGGACCAGTTGTCGCACCTGGTGGACGCGGCCGAGCTGTCTAATGTCGCAATCCAGGTGCTGCCTTACACGGCCGGTGTGCACGACCTTATGAACAGCGACCTCATCCTGCTGTGGCAGCGTGTCGGGGATCCCGTCGCCTACGTGGAAGGCAACGGCTTTGGCGAGCTGATCCAGGATCCGGACAAGGTCCTTGCCTATCGCTTGTCCTACGATCTCGTCAGGGATGCGGCACTGAGCCCGGCGGAGTCGACGGCGTTTATCAAGCGCCTTCTGGAGGAGTGCAGACGATGAATCGAACCCCGGACCTCATCACCACCGAGTGGCGCAAGTCGTCCTACAGCGACGGCGGGGCCTCGAACTGCCTCGAGGTCGCCGACAACCACCCCGGCATAGTCCCCGTCCGCGACAGCAAGCTGCAGCACGGCCCCGTGCTCGTGTTCCGGTCGGGCTCCTGGGCGTCGTTCCTCACGTACGTAACGGAGTAACTGTCGGGGCCGCCCGCTTCTTTGCCAGTGTCGTGCTTCCACGGCCTGCCTCAAGGGCGCTTCGCGTCGGCTTCGCCGATCGGCCTGCGGCCGACCCTTGACCCAGTCCGTTCCAGCACGGGAGAGAAGCGAGCGAGCGGCCCGGAAAGGCGGGTGGCCAAGGCCCGTTGCCGCTTGGGTCGGCTGCATGGCCGCTCGGCGGTGAGGGGCGCTGTCGCGCCTCGCCCGCACGCCGGGTGGGCTCAGCGGCGATCCGTGGGTTCGGGGGTGCGGTTCGCGCGGGGGCGGAGTGGGGCACGCCGCGCCAGTTCAGCGGCCGACGGTGATCGGCAGAGCGTCTCCCAGGCACGCGGGCCGATTCGATGCGAGGTGCGAAGCGGCAAGTGGGGCGATTGGGCCAAGGCCCGGTGCGTGACCAGAGGTCAGGGAAATGCGCGTGGCCCGGATGCTCCGGAACGCGCGCTCACGCCATTCGGGCCGGCGCACCAGTGTCACGCACCCCACGGCACCGGCCCGAGGGACCTTGGTCCCCACGCGTCGGGACCGTCGCCTTATCAGAGCGCCAGTACCAGTGATCAGCGGCGATCAGCGGTCGCCGCGGTGCTCGCGGGCAGATCCGCTGGAGCCCTGCTCGGGAGGGCTTCCGGTCAGCCAGAGGGTCTCCAGGAAGCCCTGGTTGGTCCAGGTCGCGGCGTGCAGGACGAAGGAGCCGGGTTCGGACCGCCGACTCTCCGCCCACTCCAACGCCTCCAGTACGTCGCAGTCGGACAGCGTGTACGTCGCGCAGGTCAGGTCCCGGATGCGGCGGCCGTCGTCGACCACTTCCCACGACCACTGCTCGACGAAGTAGGAGGGGCGGTCGTCGGTCTTGCTGATGCGACGGTCATCGAATTCCCGCGCTTGCATGACTGCCCTTTCCTCTCGCGTTCCGCTGCTCACACTCGTGTTCTCAGACCATGGGCCCGCACTTGAACTCCGCGTCGGTGGAGTCCTTGGAGAGGAGCTCTCCGGTCACGAGGCCGCCGTCGGGGGCACGATAGGTGACCCGTCCGGAGAAGCGGCCGAACCACCAGGTCATGTCCTCATTGGCGCACGGGGCGTTGACCACCTTGTTCTCGAGCCGCGTCGCACCGGCGCCCTTGTACACGGTGGCGGGCGGACCGTTCGGGCTCCAGAACAGGTCGAACGTGCCCCAGTAGTAGTACATCTGAACCGTGAGCTCCATGCCCTCCACGGGATGGTCGCACTGCAGCGCGGCCTTGACCCCTGCACCGCCGGTGGACGTCCGCCGGTGCGGGTCGCCACCCACCTGCTCGAGCCAGCAGTTGATCACCACGCCTTGTGGCTGCGCCGAGTTGGCGGGGCCGCGCACCGTCAGTGTCGGTGACGCGGGCCGCCCTTCGGCGGCATGAACGGAGGGCGTCGAGACGCCGAGCAGGGCAAGGGCCGCGGCCCCTGCGGTGAAGAAGGTTCGCAACCGCACTCATGTCCCCCTTGGATGAGCAAAGCGAGCAGCACATCGAGCGCCCGAGCGCCGACGCCGGCCCCGGACTCCCGAGAGACGCTAGGCACTCTCGCGCCCCGACGCTCCTCCGCAGCCGCATCATTAACCACAAGGTCATCCAATCGCACAAAAGCTCCGCCGGTCTCCATCGGCGCCCTCGGTTCAGATGGCTCTCGCCTCACCTCGCCCAAGTCGGCTTCCACACCTCCCCCTCCGTCAGCCGTGGGCGCGTGGCCACCAGGTGGTCTCGGAGTGCTGCCAGGCCCGGATGGGGATTGTCCGTGCGCCAGAGCAGGGAGTGGGGTAGACCGGGGTCGGGTCGCGTACGGGGACGAGGCGTAGGTCGTGGTCGGCCGGCCAGACCAGGGGGGTGCGTTCACTGAGGAAGGTCGCCAGGGTCGGGGAGTCCGCGATGGTGTCGAGGAGGGCTTCGATGCCGAAGTTGGGGCCGATCGCGTCGATGGTCGGGCCGAAGGCGGCGGCGAAGTCGTCGTAGTAGGCGGACCATTCCGTCCCCGGCGTGTTGCCCGGCATCCAGATCCGTTGCCCGGCGAGCTGCGCCGGAGTTATCCAGGGCGCGTCGGCGAACTCGTGGTCGGCCCGACGCACAAGCGGAGTGGTTCGTCCAGGACGGAGACGGCCGAGACGCCGTCGGGCAGCCGGTGCCCGGGCATGGTCACCGCGCGGAACGTGGCGTCAACCGCCCCGTCCCGCACAGCCGTCACCGCCGCATCCGCCCCGAACAGCGCGATGATGTCCAGCGCGATCTCCGGATGGATGCGGTGGAAGTCCCGTACCAGGCCGGCCGTGGCGGCCCTGCGGCCAACGACGTCCACCCGCAGCGCACGGTCCCCGGACGCACCGCGGCGAGCGCCCTCTCCTCCGCCTGGAGCAGGGCGCGGGCGTGTGGCAGGAGGGCCTGTCCGTCGATGGTGAGTTCCGCTCCTCGCGGTGTACGGACCAACAGCCGCACCCCCAGGTCCTTCTCCAGCGCGGCGATCCGCTTGGACACCGCCTGCTGAGTGAGGGAGAGATCCACCGCGGCCTTCTGGAACTGCCCGGCCTCGGCGATCGCCACGAACGCCTTCACTGCTTTGAGGTCCACACCGGCACTCTAGTCATACAACCAGTAGTTGTCCGACCTTCGTCGTGGTTGTTTGATCGGTCGAGGTCGGTCCCGCTTGGATGTGGAGGATGCCGAGCTCCTTCGTTCATCTGCACAACCACACGGAATACTCCATGCTCGACGGCGCGCAGAAGCTGAAGCCGATGTTCGCCGAGGTCGACCGGCTGGGCATGCCCGCCATCGCGATGAGCGACCACGGGAACATGTTCGGGCCTATGAGTTCGCGCAGACCGCGAAGGAGTTCCAGGCCGTCAAGCCCGTCATCGGGATCGAGGCCTATGTCGCTCCGTCCTCCCGGTTCTCGCGGAAGCAGGAGTTCTGGGGGCCGGGCGGCCGGCGTGCCGTCGGGGAGGACGGGGAGGGGTCGAAGGACGTCTCCGGCGGTGGGCGTTTCACGCACATGACCATGTGGGCGTACAGCGCCACGGGGCTGCGGAATCTGTTCCGGCTGAGTACGCAGGCCAGTTACGAGGGGCAGTTTCCGGCCGGGAAGCCCCGTATGGACCGGGAGTTGATCGCCGAGCGGGCGGGCGGGATCATCGCCACCACCGGATGTCCCTCCGGGAGGTGCAGACCCGGCTGCGGCTCGGCCAGTACGAGGAGGCCAGGCAAGCCGCTGCCGCCTACCAGGAGATCTTCGGGCGGGAGAACTACTTCCTTGAGCTGATGGACCACGGGCTGGCCATCGAGCGTGACGTCCGCGACGGGCTGCTCCGCCTCGCCCGGGACCTCGGCCTCCCCCTCCTGGCGACCAACGACGCGCACTACGTCACCGAGGACCAGGCCGACGCCCACGACAACCTGCTGTGCATCGGCGTCGGCAAGAACAAGGACGACCCCCGCCGCTTCCGGTTCAGCGGCTCCGGCTACTACCTGAAGCCGGCCGCCGAGATGCGTGCCCTCTTCGCCGAGCTGCCCGACGCCTGCGACAACACCCTGCTGATCGCCGAGCGGGTCGGGTCGTACGACGAGGTCTTCGACCATGTGGATGAGATGCCGCGGTTCCCGGATGTGCCGGACGGAGAGACGCAGGAGTCGTGGCTGCGGAAGGAGGTCCTGGAGGGGCTCGCCCTCCGCTACGGGGATCCGGTCCCCGCGCATGTGCTGGAGCGGTTCGAGACCGAGATGGCGGTCATCGGGCCGATGGGGTTCAGCTCGTACTTCCTCGTCGTGGCGGACATCTGCCGGTACGCCCGTGACAACGGCATCCCGCTCGGCCCGGGGCGCGGATCGGCCACCGGTTCGCTCGTCGCGTACGCGACCCGCATCACGGAGCTGTGCCCGCTGGAGAACGGGCTGCTCTTCGAACGGTTCCTGAACCCCGAGCGCATCAACCCGCCCGACGTCGACCTCGACTTCGACGACCGGCAGCGCGACCGGATGGTCCGGTACGTCATCGACAAGTACGGCGACGAGTACACCGCCCTGGTCAACACCTTCGGCAAGATCAAGGCCAAGAACGCCATCAAGGACTCGGCGCGGATCCTGGGTTATCCGTTCGCGCACGGTGAGCGGATCACCAAGGCGCTGCCGCCCGACCAGAACGGCAAGTCGGCCCCGCTGGACGCCCTCTTCGACTCCTCCACCCGCGCTATCCGGAGGCCGGTGAGATCCGGCGGTTGTACGGCAGTGAGCCGGACGTCGCCCGGGTGATCGACACCGCCCGGGGTGTGGAGGGGCTGACGCGCGGGACGGGTGTGCACGCCGCCGCCGTGATCCTGTCCAAGACGCGGCTGACCGACCGGATCCCGCTGCATCTGCGGGCCTCCGACGGGGCCAGGATCACCGGCTTCGACTACCCGTCGTGCGAGGCGATGGGCCTGGTGAAGATGGACTTCCTGGGCTTGCGGAACCTGGGCGTCATCGACCAGGCCATCGAGAACGTCCGGGAGAACCGGGGCGTCCGGCTGGCCACCGTCGATCCCGGTGACGGCGACCCGGACACCGTCGTCATCCCGCTGGACGACGCCCGCACCTACCGGCTGCTCGCCGAGGCCAACACGCTCGGCGTCTTCCAGCTGGACAGCGGGGGCATGCGTGCCCTGCTCAAGCTGATGGCTCCCACCCGGTTCGAGGACATCGCCGCGGCCAACGCCCTTTACCGGCCCGGCCCGATGGCCGCCAACGCGCACACCAACTACGCCCTGCGCCAGAACGGCAAGCAGGCCCCGACCCCGATCCACCCGGAGCTGCGGGAGGCCCTCGATCCGATCCTGGGCTCCACGCACCACCTGCTGGTGTACCAGGAGCAGATCATGGCGATCGCCCGGCAGCTCGCCGGGTACACCCTGGGCGGCGCGGACATGCTGCGCCGGGCGATGGGCAAGAAGAAGCCGGAGGTGCTGGCCGCCGAGTGGGAGAAGTTCCACGGCGGCATGGCGGCGAACGGGTACTCCGACGAGGCGGTCAGGGCCCTGTGGGACGTGATGCTGCCGTTCTCCGGATACGCCTTCAACAAGTCGCACACCGCCGGGTACGGCCTCGTCTCCTACTGGACCGCCTACCTCAAGGCGAACTACCCGGCCGAGTACATGGCCGCCCTGCTCACCTCGGTCGGCGACGACAAGGACAAGGCCGCGCTCTACCTCGCCGACGCCCGCGCCAACGGCGTCCGGGTGCTGCCGCCCGACATCAACGCGTCGGTGGCGGAGTTCACCGCGGTCGGCGACGACGTACGGTTCGGGCTGCGGTCCGTGCGCAACGTCGGTGACGGGGTCATCGAGGCCATCATCGACGCCCGGCGTCGGGAAGGGGTGTTCCGCTCCTTCTCCGACTTCCTGCACAAGGCCGGCCTGCCCGCGCTGAACAAGCGGGCGGTGGAGTCACTGATCAAGGCCGGGGCCTTCGACTCGCTGGGGCATTCGCGCAAGGGCCTGACCGGGGTGCACGAGGCCGCCGTCGACGCGGTCATCCCGGTGAAGAAGGCGGCGAGCTTCGGGCAGGACGACCTGTTCGCGGGGCTGGGCGGCGCGGAGGCGGAGGCCCCTGCGTTCGGCCTGGACTTCGCCGTGGACGAGGACGAGTGGCCCCGTCGGCAACTGCTGTCGACCGAGCGGGAGATGCTCGGGCTCTATGTGTCCGCCCATCCGCTGGACGGAGCCGAGCGGATTCTCGCCGCCGCCCGCGACTGTTCCCTCGCCGAGCTCCTCGCCTCCGGCCGTACGTCCGGGGAGGTACGGGTGGCCGGGCTGATCACCGGTGTGCAGCGGAAGGTGACCAAGCAGGGCAACGCCTGGGCCGTCGTGCAGCTCACGGACCGGGACGCCGGGGTCGAGGTGCTGTTCTTCCCCGCCGTCTACCAGCTCGTCCAGCACGCGCTGACCGAGGACGACGTGGTGTCCGTACGCGGCCGGATCGAGGACCGCGACGGCACGCTGAACCTCTTCGGCAAGGAACTCACCGTCCTGGACGTGTCCCCGGCGGAACACGGCGGCAGGCCTCCGGTCCAGCTCGCCCTGCCCGCCCACCGGATCACCCGGCAGTCCGTGGGCGAACTGAAGCGGATCCTCACCGACCATCCCGGCGACACCCCCGTGCGTCTCCGGGTCCGCGGCTCCCGCAGGACCATCGTCTACGCCCTGGACACGACGGTGAACCCGGCCACCGTCGCCTCCGACGTGAAGGGCACCTTCGGGGCGGACGCCTGGGAGGGCCTCACATGAGTCGTCCGCTCTGCGCCCGCTGCACGGCCCCGGCCCTGCTGGTCGTCCGCTATCCGCACACCTGGCGCAACAGCTCCGGCGCACCGGTCGACGGCCTCAGGGAGTCGGTGCTGTGCGGGTCCTGCGACGCGGACGACCCGGCGGCCGAGGGGCTGCTGGCCCTGCTCACCGAGGACGGCGCACCCCCGGCCCGGCTGGTCGACCTGGTCGGCGACTGGCTGACCGCCGTCCGCCACCGCACCCCCGACCACACCGACCTCGCCGCGGAGGAGGCCCGCTGGCGGGCCGGTGACCTCTAGGGCGACAGGCTCCGGGTCCTGAACTGCCTGAACTGCCGCCATCCCCGCCGCCGCAGCGGCTCCACCGCACACAGGCCGCCCACGAGCACCGCCCCGGCCAGCAGTACCGCCCACCGGTCGTGCGCAGCCGCCCACCGCTCGTCCTCGACCGGTACGAACAACGCCCACCGTCCGGGCCAGAACAGCAGGGCCAGCAGCGCCGAGGTCAGCAGGCCGGCCGCGACCGGCGGCCCGGGCCGGGTGAGGTCGCTGAAGCGCACCACGGCCACCGCACCGGCCACCGCCAGCACGAAAGCCGCCCCGGCCTCCAGGGTCATGTCGGCGACCGGTGGCCGGATGTCCGGCGGCACGAGCAGCAGCGCGACCGTCCACCAGGCCGCCACGGCCGGCGTGACGAGGGCCGCACGCAGCGCGACACGGACGGGGCGCGGGGTCGGCACGGTCGACGTGGTGTGCCGGGCCGGGTCGTCCAGGAGGAACACCAGGCCCATCGCGAAGGCCAGGATCGCCGCGCGCAGCAGGGGCAGCGCGAGCCAGTCCCCCGCCTCGCCGGCCGTCCGGGACAGCGCGGCGATCAGCAGCCCCGCCGCACCGGCCGCGCCGACCACGCCCCATGGCAGGGTCCGTGAGACGGCGACGGCCAACTCGCTTCTCAGTCCAGGCACTTGTCGTCCCCCTCGGGTGCCTTGACGCCCAGCAGTCCGGCCGCCCGGGCCGCCGTCACCTTCGGCGCGGTCAGCTCGGCCCAGTGGGCTTTGACGCGCGCGGTGACCTCGGCCCGGGGCCGCCGCAGCAGTTCGCGCAGCACCTCGGTCTGGGCGTCCGTCATGTACAGGCCGTCCGTGGGCTGGAGCACGAAGGCCGAGCCGGTCACGCTGTCGTCGAGGCGGACGCGGCGCAGGGCCGCCATCGGGTCGGACTTCCAGCCCAGGGCCAGCCACATGACGGTGACCATGCGGCCGTCGCACATCGAGGTGGACGCCTTCTCGTTCCCCGCGACCAGCACTCCGGCGACGGCGGCCGAGAACTCGGGGACGCGGTTCCCGCCCCACTGAGTGCCCACGGTCACCTCGTGCGGACGCTCCAGGGGCATCAGCGCACCGTCGCCGCTGAGGCCGTAGCGCGCCTCGACCCGCTGGCGTACGACGACGTCCTGCTGGTGCGCGCTGCCTCCGGCCAGGGACCGGACGCGGTCCACCACCCCGGCCCAGTCGTCGACCCGCGGCCCCCACTCGGGGAAGGCGCAGTACGTCGATCCGTCCCGCCGGACGCAGGACTGCACCTGCTCCGGGTCGACCGTGGCCCGTTCACGGGCCCGGTTCAGCTCGGGCGAGTCACCTCCCGCCTGGGCCACCCCGCCGACCAGTGTCATCGCGACCGCCCCGGCGACACCGGCCAGTACCAGTGGCTTACGGTTCCCGGCGACCAGCACCGCGAGCAGTCCGAGGCACAGTGCCAGCCCGGTCAGATACAGGGCGTGCCAGGCGGCGGGCCGGCCCATCAGGTCGGACGGCAGCGTGTTGCTGGTGGCCTCGGCGACCACCGGAAGCAGCCAGCGGCTCCCGTCGTCGCTCATGCCCGAGAAGAAGAGGAACAGGAACAGGAACACCACGACCAGCAGCGGGCCGACGAGAGCCGACCTCACCAGCCCGGCGAGGAGCAGCCCGAACAGCCCGAACAACAGCACGGTCAGCGGCCCCACGACCAGCTCGCCCACCGACCCCTGCCCGATCGCGCCGGGCCTGAGCGCCTCCCGGCCGAACTGCACGGCCACGCACACGGCGACGAGCAGGGCCGCGGCCACGGCCGACAGCGCGTGGGCGACCGTACGCCGCCACGGCTGGAGCACGAGCACCGCGAAGTGCTGCTCCGTCCCGTGCCGTCGCGACCGCAGCGCGGCGTGGTTGACGCACAGCAGGACCGCGAGGCCGACGAGCATCGGCGCCGCCTGGGTGTCGCGGTCGGCGTCATGGAGGGCCGGAAAGTCGCCCCAGGCCTTGCCGGTGCGCCACACGGTCCAGCCGACGTACCCGAGGAAGGCGGTGATCACCGGCAGTCTCGTCAGCAGCCGGCGTGTCTCGAACAGGGCCAGGGCGAACACGGCGGCCCAGGACCCGCCCGGCTCGGCCCGCACGGAAGACCCGACCGGCTGCTCCATCACGGCGGTCATGCGGCCACCTCCGCTCCGGCACCGTCGAGGGTGAGCAGATAGCCGTCCTCCAGGGTGGGTTCGAGCAGGTCGGCCCCGTCCGGCGGATCTCCGATGTTCCGGAAGGTCCCGGTCCCCGTACGCCATCCCGCCTTGGCGCCCGGGTCGCGCTCCGCGCTGCTCCACACCCTCCCCGCGGCCCGGGCCGTCAGCTCGGCCGGGGTTCCCTCGAAGCGGAGCCGCCCGCCGGCCATGACGAGCACCCGGTGGCAGAGCATCGCCACGTCCTCCGTCTGGTGGGTGGAGAGCAACACCGTGCGGCCCTCACCGGCCCCGGCGATCAACTCCCGGAAGCGCATGCGCTGTTCCGGGTCCAGCCCGACGGTGGGTTCGTCCAGCACCAGGAATCCCGGATCGCCGACCAGGGCGGCTCCCAGGGCGACGCGTTGCCGCATCCCGCCGGACAGCTTGCGGATCCGTTTCCCCGGACGTCGGCCAGCCCCACCTCGCCGAGCACCCGCCGCACCTCGCGGTGCCGGGCGGTCCGGTCGGTCATCTCCTTGAGGATCGCCACGTAGTCGACGAACTCGAAGGCCGTGAAGTCCGGATGCAGCCCCGGCGTCTGCGGCAGATAGCCCAGCCGGCGGCGTACCTCCTGCCTCCCCCGCGTGGTGCCCGGGTCGTGCCCGAGCACGGTGAAGGCGCCCCGGTCGGCGGGCAGGGCCGTGGCGAGCACCCGCAGCAGGGTGGTCTTGCCGGCGCCGTTGGGCCCGAGCAGCCCGGTGACGCCGCCGGTCAGCCGCAGCGACACGTCGTCGAGGGCACGGGTGCCGCCGTAGTGGAGGCTGAGGCCCGAGGCGGACACGGTCGGAGTCATACGGCACGTCCCTGGAAGAGATCGAAACGGTCACGAAGGAGATAGAGCAGCCCGGCGCCGAGCCCGGCGACCGCCGCCGCCACGCCCTGCCCGGCCGGAGTGAACGGCGCGAGCGGCGCCTCGGCGCCCGCCCGCAGCGCGTCGGCCGTCACCAGCAGCCCGACCCACGCCCCGCCGACCAGCGACGGCGCGAGCACCGGCCCCAGCCGTGGCGTCAGGGCCAGTCCGGTCGCGGTGAGCGCGAGCGCGGGAGCAGCCAGGCCAGGGCCCGCAGCCCGTAGTCGGGCAACGCCAGCGTCGCCAGCCCGTTCAGCCCGAGCACCACGCCCAGCACGGCCACCGTCCGGATCATCAGCAGCCGGAACCCGTGCATCGGCGCCACGACGGCCATCTCGTACGTCGGATCCAGCGCGGGCCCGTACGACAGCGCCACCCCGGCCAGCGGCAGCATGGGGGCGAGGGCGAGGAACAGCGTCGGGAACTCCCCGCCCCGCACGGCGTGCGACGCCCCGACGCTCAGCAGCAGCACGGCGACGACGGCCCCCAGCCAGGACCGCCGCAGCACCGGCGCCGCCGCCAGCAGCCGCGCGGTGTGCCCGGCCACCCCGACCCGCACCAGCAGCGCCTCCAGCACTCCGGTCCGAGGCGCGTCGAGCTCGGCGTCGAGCCGCTCCCAGCCCGCGTCGAGCTCGACGGGGTCACTGATCTCGGCGAGGACGCCCCGGCACCGGGCGCACGACGTCAGATGGGCATCGGCGGACCACAGCGCGGGCGCCGCCAGCTCCCCCGCGCATAGGCGCGCAGATCCTCTTCAGGCACGTGCCAGCTCATGCCAACGCCTCCCGCAACTGCTTCCGGGCGCGCATCGCCCGCGTCTTGACCGTCCCCGGCGGAATCCCGAGCAGCACGGCCGCCTCCCGGGTCGTCAGCCCGTCGATCACGGTGGCCTGCAGCACCGCCCGCAACTCCGGCGACAGCCGGACCAGGGCGCCCGCGAGGTCCCCGTGCTCCACCCCCGCGAGCACGCGTTCCTCCGCGGACGCCTCGTCCCGGTGCCGCAGCCGCGCCAGGGCCTGCCGCAGCCGCCCCCGCGCCCCGTCACCGCGCAGCGCGTCCACCAGCCGCCGCGACCCGATGCGCCACAGCCACCCGGCCACATCGCCCTCCTCCCGGTAGCGGGCCTTGCCCCGCCACACCGCGAGGAACGTCTCCTGCACGACGTCGTCGACGACGCCCACGTCGGCGCACCGACCCCGCAGCCGGGCACGGAGCCACGGCGCGTACCGTCGGTACAGCTCCTCGAAGGCGCGCCGGTCGGCGTCCGCGGCAACGGCCCGCAGCAGCTCCCCGTCGCTTCTCGTTTCGCTCACGTCTCCTCATCGGACGACCCCACCGGATCGGTTCACTCTCCCGGGCCCTGAAGGGCGTGGAAAGCATCCACAGCCTGTGGGCAACCGCCGCCCGGCCCCCGGAACCCCCGCGAGCCGCCCCCCGCTATCCCACACGTCATGTCGCCGTAACCATCGATTCAGACGAGCTTGCGACGCTCGGCCAATGAATCCCGCCGTGCCAGAGCCTTCGCCGCCCCAGAGGGGCACGGGAGGAACGGGAACACTCATGTGACGCCCCCGCTCCCGCCCGCGCTTTCCGACGCGCCCGTGATGCTCGCGGCGCGGAAGAATGGGTCCATGAGCCAGCCGAACACCCAGGCACAGGTCCAGCACGCGCAGCCCTCCGTGGGCTCCATAGCGGCCCACCGCCCGCACACGGTCGCGGCAGCCGTCTCCGACCTGGAACCCGACATCGACGCCGACCTCGACGCGTACGAGGAGTCGCCGTACGACGGGCCCCAGCTGCCGCAGGGCCGTTTCCTCGACCGGGAGCGCAGCTGGCTCGCGTTCAACGAGCGTGTTCTCGAACTCGCCGAGGACCCGAACACGCCGCTGCTGGAGCGGGCCAACTTCCTCGCGATCTTCGCCAGCAACCTGGACGAGTTCTTCATGGTCCGGGTGGCCGGTCTGAAGCGCCGTATCGCCACCGGCGTGGCCACCCGCTCCGCCTCCGGCCTCCAGCCCCGCGAGGTGCTGGAGATGATCTGGGCCCGCTCCCGCGAGCTCATGGCCCGGCACGCCGCCTGCTACCACGAGGACGTCGCCCCGGCGCTCGCCGAGGAGGGCATCCACCTGGTCCGCTGGAGCGAGCTGCAGGAGAAGGAGCAGGCCCGCCTGTTCACCCTGTTCCGGCACCAGATCTTCCCCGTGCTGACCCCGCTGGCGGTCGACCCGGCGCACCCCTTCCCGTACATCTCCGGCCTGTCCCTGAACCTGGCCGTCGTCGTACGGAACCCGGTCACGGGCCACAAGCACTTCGCCCGCGTCAAGGTGCCGCCGCTGCTGTCCCGCTTCCTGGAGAGCTCCCCGGGCCGCTACGTCCCCATCGAGGACGTCATCGCCGCCCACCTGGAGGAGCTGTTCCCGGGCATGGAGGTGCTGGAGCACCACGCCTTCCGCCTGACCCGGAACGAGGACCTGGAGGTCGAGGAGGACGACGCCGAGAACCTGCTCCAGGCCCTGGAGAAGGAGCTCATGCGGCGCCGCTTCGGGCCGCCGGTGCGCCTGGAGGTCGAGGAGTCCATCGACCGCGAGGTCCTGGACCTGCTGGTGCGCGAGCTGAAGATCAGCGAGGCCGAGGTGTACCCGCTGCCGGGCCCGCTCGACCTCACGGGCCTGTTCCGGATCGCCTCCCTGGACCGGCCGGAGCTGAAGTACCGCAAGTTCGTCGCCGGCACCCACCGCGACCTGGCCGAGGTCGAGTCGGCGTCCGCGCCGGACATCTTCGCCGCGCTGCGCGAGCGGGACGTCCTGCTGCACCACCCGTACGACTCGTTCTCCACGTCCGTCCAGGCCTTCCTGGAGCAGGCGGCCGGTGACCCGTCCGTCCTCGCGATCAAGCAGACGCTGTACCGCACCTCGGGCGACTCCCGATAGTCGACGCGCTCATCGAGGCCGCCGAGTCCGGCAAGCAGGTCCTGGTCCTGGTCGAGATCAAGGCCCGCTTCGACGAGCACGCCAACATCAAGTGGGCCCGCAAGCTGGAGGAGGCCGGCTGCCACGTGGTCTACGGCCTGGTCGGGCTGAAGACCCACTGCAAGCTGTCGCTGGTGGTCCGCCAGGAGGGCGAGACGCTCCGCCGCTACAGCCATGTCGGCACCGGCAACTACCACCCGAAGACGGCCCGTCTCTACGAGGACCTCGGCCTGCTCACGGCCGACCCGCAGGTCGGCGCGGACCTCTCGGACCTCTTCAACCGCCTCTCCGGCTACTCCCGCCGGGAGACCTACCGCCGCCTCCTCGTGGCGCCCAAGTCGCTGCGCGACGGCCTGGTCTCGCGGATCACCAAGGAGATCCAGCACCACCGCGCCGGACGGCCCGCGTACGTCCGCATCAAGGTCAACTCGATGGTCGACGAGGCCGTCATCGACGCCTGCTACCGCGCCGCTCAGGCGGGCGTGCCGGTGGACGTGTGGGTGCGCGGCATCTGCGCGCTGCGCCCGGGCGTGACGGGCCTGTCGGAGAACATCCGGGTCCGCTCGATCCTCGGCCGCTTCCTGGAGCACTCCCGGGTGTTCGCCTTCGGCAACGGCGGCGAGCCCGAGGTGTGGTTCGGCAGCGCCGACATGATGCACCGCAACCTCGACCGCCGGATAGAGGCCCTGGTCCGGGTCACCGACCCGGCCCACCGGGCTGCCCTGAACCGGCTGCTGGAGACCGGCATGTCCGACGCCACCGCCTCCTGGCACCTCGGCCCGGACGGTGACTGGACCCGGCATGCGACCGACGCGGACGGCCAGCCCCTGCGCAACGTCCAGGAGATGCTCATAGACGCCCGGAGGCGCCGGCGTGGCACAGCAACACCTTGACCTGACGGACTCCATGGCCGGTCCCGCCCCCACCGGGGACGCCCTCGCGGACTACTTGCGGGGCCAGGCCACGGAGTTCCTCCGAGCACTGCGCCTGCACCGGGAGACCGGTTCCGGGGCGAACGGCTCGGAGAGCTCCGTCGACGCGGCCCGTGCGCTGCGCCGCTCGGCCCGCCGTATCAGCGCCAGCCTGCACACGTTCCAGTCCCTCCTCGACACGGACTGGTCCGAGGGCATGCGCCCCGAACTGGCCTGGGTCTCAGGAACCCTGGCCATGGAACACGCGTACACGTCCCGCCTGGAACGCCTCCTGGCAGCACTCCACCGCCTGTCGGGAACCGACCCGACTGGGGTCACGCGCGCCAACTCAGCGGGGGCACGCGTGCCGACTCAGCTGCGAGCGCCCGTGCCGACCAAGCTGCGGGCAGCCGGACCGACCCAGCTGCGGGCGCGCGTACGGACTCAGCTGCGAGCACGCGCGCCAACCCAACTGCGAGCGCCCGTGCCGACCAAGCTGCGAGCACGCGCGCCAACCCAGCTGCGAGCACGCGTGCCGACCAAGCTGCGGGCAGTCGTGCCGCTGGGGCGGCACGGGTGGGCGATGGGGGTCCCCCCTGCTCGAGCGCAGCCGAGAGCTTGGGGAGGCACCCCGCGACGCCGGGCTGCGAAACCCCCGACCTCAGCACCAGAACGCGGCAACCTCACAGTGGGAGCAGCAAAAGCAGGCGCGCTCCTCGACCGCCAGCTCACCCTCGCCCGCACCCGAGCCCACTCCACCGCCCTGCAAGCCATGGGCTCCAGCCGCTTCCACGCCATCGCGGACAAGGTCGCCGTCCTGGCCAGCGAGGTCCCCCTCACCAAGACCGCCACCACCACCGACCTCCGCCCCCTCGCCCTCGCCGCACACGACCGCCTCTCCGACGCGGTGACCGCCCTCCCCCTCATCACCGCAGGCCACCCGTACAACGCCACGGCCCTCATGCACGGCCTGTCCCCGGACACGGTCCCGCACCCGCAGGACGCCCCGTGGCACCAGGTCCGCCTCCTCCTGCGCCTGCACCGCTACGCCCGCGAGGTCGTCCAGAACCAGCCGGACGGCCCCGTCGACCTGCGCCTGCTCTCCGCCGGCCAGGCCCTCAACCAGCACCGCGACGCCTCGGAGGCGGCCGCGGCCGCGGCCCAGGCGGCCCGTACCCCCCGTATCGCCCCGGCCACGGCGTACGCCCTCGGCGTGCTCCACGCCGACCAGCGGCACGAGGTGGAGGCGGCGCGCTTCGCGTTCCAGCAGTGCTGGCAGAAGGAAACCCTCAACACGTCGTGAGGAGGTGAACCCCGGTGAGCACCCCCAAGGACACCAGGCCCACCCCCGTCCTGGCGGCCGGCTGCGTCCTGTGGCGCCGCTCCCCCGTCACCGGCGAGCTGGAGCTCTGCCTCGTCCACCGGCCGAAATACGACGACTGGTCCTGGCCGAAGGGCAAGCTGAAGCGCGACGAGGAGGCGCTCGCCGGTGCCCTGCGCGAGGTGGCGGAGGAGACGGGCTGCCGGGCCGTGCCGGGACCGGAGCTGCAGACCCTGCGCTATCGGGCGAACGGCCGCCCCAAGCAGGTCCGCTACTGGGCCGCCGAGGCGGCGTCCTGCGCGTTCTCCCCGACGGACGAGGTGGACCGGGTACTGTGGCTGACTCCTGTCGCCGCCCGGGCCCGCCTCACCCAGCCCCACGACCGTCCCTTGATCGACGCGCTGCTGGCCGTACTGAACCGGCCACAGCCCGCCCGCAGACCGGACTGACGCCCTCCGCGGTCGTTCGCGCGCACCGCACGCAAAGCGGAATCCTCACGTGCTCTCCCCGTAAGCGTTCCGTGACCTAACCACACCGTCGGCAGGGTTCACCCGCCGTTCATGTGTGGCCATCGGCGGCTTCACCTGATCTGCCTAATTTCGGCCTTACCGACGCGAGCCGCGCCTGCCGTGCGGGTCCGCGTCCGCGACACCCAGACTTTCGCACGCCGCCGAATTCAGGACGGCGGCTCCTGGAAGGAACTCAAGTGAAGCTTCAGCGCAAGAACCGGCGGGCCCTTGCTCTCGGTGCTCTCGCCGTCTCCGGCGCCCTGGCCCTCACGGCGTGCGGCTCCGACGACACCGGCGGCAACAGCGGCGGCTCGTCCGCGGCCGCCAAGCCCGGCAGCATCAAGTGCGACGACGCCAAGGGCCAGCTGCTGGCCGACGGCTCGTCCGCGCAGAAGAACGCGATCGACGCCTGGGTCAAGCAGTTCGCCGTCGCCTGCCAGGGCGTGCAGATCAACTACAAGGGCGGCGGCTCCGGCGCCGGCGTCACCGCGTTCACCCAGGGCCGGGTCGCCTTCGCCGGCTCCGACTCCGCGCTGAAGCCCCACGAGGTCGAGGCGTCGAAGAAGATCTGCTCCGGCGGCCAGGGCATCGACCTGCCGATGGTCGGCGGCCCGATCGCGGTCGGCTACAACGTCAACGGCGTGGACAACCTCGTCCTGGACGCCTCGACCCTGGCGAAGATCTTCAACAACGAGATCACCAACTGGAACGACCCGGCGATCAAGAAGCTGAACCCCGACGCGAAGCTTCCGAACCTCAAGATCCAGGCGTTCCACCGCTCGGACGACTCCGGCACCACGGACAACTTCACCAAGTACCTGATCGCCACCGCCAAGAAGGACTGGCCCTACGACGGCGGCAAGACCTGGCAGGCCAAGGGCGGCCAGTCCGCCTCCGGCTCCTCCGGTCTCGCCCAGCAGGTGAAGCAGACCAACGGCGCCATCAGCTACTTCGAGCTGTCCTACGCCAAGGACGGCATGAAGACCGTCGACCTCGACACGGGTGCCGCCCAGCCGGTCAAGGCCACCGTCGAGAACGCCACGAAGGCCATCTCCGAGGCCAAGGTCGTCGGCACGGGCAAGGACCTCGCCCTGGAGCTGAACTACGGCACCAAGGCCGAGGGCGCCTACCCGATGGTCCTCGTCACCTACGAGATCGTCTGCGACAAGGGCAACAAGTCCGACACGCTGCCCGCCACCAAGGCGTTCCTGCGCTACATCGCCTCCGAGGACGGCCAGAAGGTCCTCGCCGAGAACGACTACGCGCCGATCCCCGACGACATCATCTCCCAGGTCCGCACCACCATCGAGGGCCTGAGCTGACCCGAGTGCGGCCCGGTCCCCTCCCGGGGGCCGGGCCGCACCGTCCGGTGCACCGCCGCCAGTGGCCGTACCACGTGTACGGCTCCGCAGACCGGAGAACCTGATGGGCACATCCACACAGATAACCGACGCATCTCCCCCCGCTCCGCAGCAGACCGTCGACAAGCGCGCCGCGCGCGGCGCCACCCGCCCCGGAGACCGGATCTTCCTCGGTCTCTCCCGCGGCTCCGGCATCCTGCTGCTGGTGATCATGGCCGCGATCGCGGCCTTCCTCACCTACCGCGCCTCCCTCGCCATCAGCAAGGACGAGGGCAACTTCCTGACCACCTTCCAGTGGGACACCAACGCCGTCCCGCCGGTCTTCGGCATCGCCGTCCTGGCCTTCGGCACGGTGGTCTCCTCGATCATCGCCATGGTCATCGCGGTCCCGATCGCCGTCGCCATCGCGCTGTTCCTCACGCACTACGCCCCGCGCAGGCTGAGCGGCCCCATCGCCTACGTGATCGACCTGCTCGCCGCCGTGCCGTCCATCGTCTACGGCCTCTGGGGCGCCCTGATCCTCGTGCCGCACATGAACGGCCTCTTCGGCTGGCTCAACGACTACCTCGGCTGGACCGGCATCTTCTCCTGGCAGGGCGGCCCCGCCCGCTCGATGCTGACCGTCGGCATCCTGCTCGCGATCATGATCCTGCCGATCATCACCAACGTGAGCCGCGAGGTCTTCCGCCAGGTCCCGCAGATGCACGAGGAGGCGGCCCTGGCGCTCGGCGCCACCCGCTGGGAAGTGATCCGCATGGCGGTCATCCCCTTCGGCCGCTCCGGCATCATCTCCGCCTCGATGCTCGGCCTCGGCCGCGCCCTCGGCGAGACCATGGCCGTCGCCACCGTGCTCTCCCCGACCTTCGACATCCAGGCCAGCCTGCTCGACCCGGGCGGCGGCACGTTCGCGCAGAACATCGCCAGCAAGTTCGGTGAGGCCAGCGTGTTCGGCCAGGACGCGCTGATCGCCTCCGGTCTGGTCCTGTTCGTCATCACCCTGCTGGTCAACGGCGCCGCCCGCGCGATCATCGCCCGCCGCAAGGAGTACTCGGGGCCAACGCATGAGCACCGCAACCATCACCCCAAGGGCCCCAGCACCCTGCGCGGCGCCCGCCTGCCCAAGTGGTCCCCGTACGGCATCGCCGCCGGCTCGATCGCCGTCGCGATCGGCATCGGCCTCGCCGCCGGCCTGCACAGCCGCGTCCAGTGGGGCCTGATCGCCGCGATCCTCTACGTCGTGGGCACGTACGCCATCGCCGCGGCCGTCGAGGGCAAGCGGCAGGCCAAGGACCGCGTCGCGACCTCTTTCGTCTGGGTCGCCTTCCTGCTCGCCGTCATCCCGCTGGCCTCGCTGGTGTGGTCGACCGTCGCGCGCGGCGTGAAGGTCCTCGACGTCTACTTCCTGACGCACTCCATGGGCGTCGTCGCCGACACCGAGCCCGGCGGCGGCATCTACCACGCCATCCTCGGCACCCTGGAGCAGGTCGGTCTCGCCACGCTGATCGCCGCGCCCATCGGCGTGCTCACCGCGATCTACCTGGTGGAGTACGGCCGGGGCAACCTCTCCAAGGCCATCACGTTCTTCGTCGACGTCATGACCGGCATCCCGTCGATCGTCGCGGGTCTGTTCATCCTCAGCCTCATGCTGATCTTCGAGATGCAGCCCTTCGGCTTCGCCGGATCGCTGGCCCTGGCCATCCTGATGATGCCGGTCGTCGTCCGCTCCACGGAGGAGATGCTGAAGCTCGTCCCGAACGAGCTGCGCGAGGCCTCCCTGGCGCTCGGCGTCCCGAAGTGGCGCACCATCCTGAAGGTGGTCCTGCCGACGTCCATCGGCGGCATCACCACGGGCATCATGCTGTCGATCGCCCGCATCGCCGGCGAGACCGCCCCGGTCCTGCTGCTGGTGTGGGGCAACCCCTTGATCAACCCCAACCCGTTCGAGGGGCGCAGGCCTCGCTGCCGCTGTACATCTACCAGCAGTGGGCGAACAGCGCGGGCTCCGGTGCGGCGTACGACCGCGCCTGGGCGGCGTCGCTCACCCTGATCGCCTTCGTGATGATCCTGAACCTGGCGGCCCGCGGCATCGCCCGCTGGAAGGCCCCGAAGACCGGTCGCTGAGTGCGGCCACAGCGACTGACTGAGTCTGGAAGTGAAGTAGTAATGGCCAAGCGAATCGACGTAAGCGGACTGACCGCCTACTACGGCTCCCACAAGGCGATCGAGGACATCTCGATGACCGTCGAGCCGCGCTCGGTGACGGCGTTCATCGGTCCGTCCGGCTGCGGCAAGTCGACGTTCCTGCGCACGCTCAACCGTATGCACGAGGTCACGGCCGGCGGCCGGGTCGAGGGCAAGGTGCTGCTGGACGACGAGGACCTCTACGGCACGGGCATCGACCCGGTGTCGGTGCGGCGCGAGGTCGGCATGGTGTTCCAGCGTCCGAACCCGTTCCCCACGATGTCGATCTTCGACAACGTGGCGGCGGGTCTGCGGCTGAACGGCAGCTACAAGAAGAGCGAGCTGAACGACATCGTCGAGCGGTCGCTCAAGGGCGCGAACCTCTGGAACGAGGTGAAGGACCGCCTGAACAAGCCCGGCTCGGGCCTGTCCGGTGGCCAGCAGCAGCGCCTGTGCATCGCGCGGGCGATCGCGGTCGAGCCGAACGTCCTGCTCATGGACGAGCCGTGCTCCGCCCTCGACCCGATCTCCACGCTCGCGATCGAGGACCTGATCGGCGAGCTGAAGGAGCGCTTCACGATCGTCATCGTGACGCACAACATGCAGCAGGCGGCCCGCGTCTCCGACCGCACGGCGTTCTTCAACCTCGCGGCGGTCGGCCAGCCCGGCAAGCTCATCGAGATCGACGACACGGAGCGCATCTTCTCCAACCCGTCGGTCCAGGCCACGGAGGACTACATCTCCGGCCGCTTCGGCTGACCGGTCCGTCTCTGCCGAGACTCCTCGCGGTGCTGCATGGCGGTGCCACCGCGAGGCCGAAAAAGGGCCCGCCCCTCTCCCAGGGGCGGGCCCGTTCGCGTACTCGGATGCCTACAGGAACGCCAGATTCACGATCCCGAACGACGCCGCAGCCACCAGCGCGGCGGCCGGCATCGTGATGAACCACCCCAGGATGATGTTCTTCGCGACCCCCACCGCACGGCGTTCACGCGCTTCGTCGCCCCCACACCCATGATCGCCGAGGTGATCACATGCGTCGTGGAGATCGGCGCCTTGAACAGGAACGCCGTGGTGAACATGATCGACGCCCCCGTCGTCTCCGCCGCGAACCCCTGCGGCGGATCCAGCTCGATGATCTTCCGGCCCAGCGTCCGCATGATCCGCCACCCACCGGCGTACGTCCCGAGCGACAGCATCACCGCGCAGGCGATCTTCACCCACACCGGGATCGGATCGCCGTAGTCCTCGACATCCGCGATGACCAGGGCCATCACCACGATGCCCATGGTCTTCTGCGCGTCCTGCAGACCGTGCCCCAGGGCCATCCCGGCCGCGGAGACGGTCTGCGCTATCCGGAACCCCCGCTTGGCCTTGTGGGGGTTGGCCTTCCGGAAGATCCACATGATCGCGGTCATCACGAGATAGCCGGCGAGCATCCCCACGACCGGCGAGACGAACATGGGAATGACGATCTTCTCCAGCACCCCGTGCCAGTAGACCGTCGTCCCGCCGGCCAGAGCCGCCCCGACCATGCCGCCGAACAGCGCGTGCGAGGAGGACGAGGGCAGTCCGAAGTACCAGGTGATGAGGTTCCAGACGATCGCGCCCACCAGCGCGGCGAAGAGGATCCCCATCCCCTTCGACCCGACCGGCGTCTGGATCAGACCCTCACTGACGGTCTTGGCGACGCCGGAGCCCATGAACGCACCGGCGAGGTTCATCACCGCGGCCATCGCCAGCGCGGCCTTCGGCGTCAGCGCCCGCGTCGAGACGGACGTGGCGATCGCGTTCGCCGAATCGTGAAAACCGTTGGTGTACGTGAAAAAGAGCGCGACCCCGATGGTCACGACCAGAGCAAAGGTGTCCATGGACTGGCCTCAGGACTCCTTTACGGCGATGGTCTCCACCGTGTTCGCCACGTGCTCGAACGCGTCCGCCGCCTCCTCCAGCACATCCACGATCTGCTTGAGCTTGAGGACCTCGATGGCGTCGTACTTGCCGTTGAAGAGGTGCGCCAGCAGCTTGCGGTGGATCTGGTCGGCCTGGTTCTCCAGGCGGTTGACCTCGATCCAGTACTCGGTGAGGTTCTCCATGGTCCGCAGATGCGGCATCGCTTCGGCCGTCAGTTCGGCAGCGCGCGCCAGCACCTCGATCTGCTGCTCGACGCCCTTGGGCAGTTCCTCGACGTTGTAGAGGACGACCAGGTCGACGGCCTCCTCCATGAAGTCCATGATGTCGTCGAGGGACGAGGCGAGGGAGTAGATGTCCTCGCGGTCGAACGGCGTGATGAACGAGGAGTTCAGCTGGTGGAAGATCGCGTGCGTGGCGTCGTCACCTGCGTGTTCCGCTGCCCGCATACGCTCTGCGATCTCGGCCCGGGCGGATGCGTCCGCCCCGAGCAGTTCCATCAGGAGTTTCGAGCCGGTGACGATGTTGTCCGCGGAGGCGGCGAACATGTCGTAGAAGCTCGTCTCCCTGGGGGTCAGACGAAAGCGCACGTGGGGTCCTCGGGGTGCTTCGGTTTCGGTCAGGCTGATGCTAGGTGCATCATCCGGCCACGGCTATCGGGCCGCCCACCAGTGTCACCCATCGGGCACGGTGCTGAGCACGGGGGCGGTCCAGGGTCTGGATCAGGCCGTTGCGCAGGGCTTCGGCCAAGGTGCCTATACCCAGCAAAGTTCGGTACCATATACCCACCAGGGGTATATGTCGGCTCACTGCCCACCAGGAGGACACGATGACGGACGTGACCGACGTAACGAACGCCGGGGATGCCACGGATGTCGCGAACGTCACCGAGGCCACCGCCGGTACGGACATCGTGACCGACCACGACCACGGTGTACACGGGTACCACAAGCAGAAGGACGAACACCTCAAACGCCTCCGCCGGATCGAGGGCCAGATCCGCGGCCTCCAGCGCATGGTCGACGAGGACGTCTACTGCATCGACATACTCACGCAGGTCTCCGCCTCCACCAAGGCCCTGCAGTCCTTCGCCCTGCAGCTGCTGGAGGAGCACCTGCGGCACTGCGTCGCCGACGCCGCCCTCAAGGGTGGTGACGAGATCGACGCGAAGGTCAAGGAGGCGACCCAGGCCATCGCCCGCATGCTGCGGACGTGAGCACAGCCGGTTCAGCCGCCGGAGGCGTCCCGCTCCTCGGCCACTCTCAGCACCTCGTCGATGCTCTCCAGGCTGAGCCGCTCCTGGGCGGCCGAGGCCGCGATGATCAGCTCTCCGCACAGCTCGATCTCGGCGAGGGCCACGTGGTCCTGAACTGCCGTACCGCCGACCGGAGCCACGTGCATCACCTCATCTCTGCCGTTACCGACTTCCTAGAGTAGGGAGCGGCCTACACACCGCGCATGGCACGGACGGGCTAGTTCACGCCGGTCACTCCTCGGCGATCTTGCCCGCGTAGATGTCGTCGTCGTGCGGCAACCGTACGCGCACCGAGGCCCCGAAATCGTAGAGCAGCGTGGTCGAGGCGACGGCGACCGGGCTCTTCTGCTGCCCGCCCACGAAACTGAACCGGTGCCGCACCTTGACGATGCGCCCCTCGTCGTCGAGGTAGACGTCGAACGGCACTTCGGCGGTGGCGAACCCTTTCGCCGCCGCGTTCAGGGACGTCCGGTTGCCCTCGGAGGCCTTCTTCGCGGCAGCACCGAGATCCGCCGTCCCCCGGTAGTGCCGCACCTCGGTGCCCGCCACCTCGGTCCTTCCCACATACGTCGCCGACCGCGTCCCACGCAGCACCTCGGCCGCCGCGAACGGATCAGTGGCCCCGCCGGTGACCAGGTTCCCGTCGGACAGGGTCCGGGTCTCCACCCGCACCCACTTGTCCGGCGGTACGCCGGCGCCCCGGTTCTTCATGAAGAGCGCGCCGGGCGCGAGCAGTTCGGTGATGGGCCGACGTTCGGTGGCCCCCGCGGGGTCCTGCGGCAACAGCACCCGCAGCCTCCCCATCCGCTTCCGGTAGTCATAGACCCCCGCGCCCCGGATGGTCACCCGGGTCCCGCCGGTGGCCATCTCCATCGACGTACGGGCCTTCGAACTCCCCGCCTCCACCAGCCGGTCGGCGGCCCGGTGCAACACCACGACGGCATCCCCACCGCCGCTGCCCCCGGCGACCGCGTCGCCCCCGGCGCACCCTCCGGCTCCCAGCCCGACCCCGGCCACGATCCCGGCCGCGACGACCGCCGCACCCGTCCGTCCGCGCCGCCGTTCCCGCTGCCGCCCAGTCATCGCCTGCCTACCCCCAGCCGGTACGTCCGTCACGGGCCCCCTCGTTGTCCCCGTTAACGACCGGTATGCGCCCCTCGTCACGCGAGCCGGCGAGAGCCGGCATACGGCCCCTTTACCTGTGCTGGGTACCGTTGTCGGCGTGGCGCAGCAGGACGAGCTGGAACACCGCACGACGACAACGGAGAAGGGCCGTTTCTGCATGGCCACCTGCACCTGCGGCTGGCACGGCCCGGCAAGAAGAGCGAGAAGCCAGGCCCGCACGGACGCGGAAAAACACAAGACACCCTGACCCCACCGGCACGCACACCACTGCCTGCCGACCGAGCTGCGGGCCACTGCCGACTGAGCTGCGGGCAGTCGTGCCGCTGGGGCGGCACGGGTGGGCGCAGCGGCACCCCGCTCCGCCGGGTTGCGCAACGCCCCGGCCTCTGCCCCAACGCCCAGCAGCTCAGGAACGCCGAGTTACGAACCCCCGGCAACCCATGGAACCCTGGCCCCCACCACCCCGTCTCCCACGACGGAACCACCGGAGGCCCCATGGAACGGCGCACATTCCTCACCGCCGGCACGACAGGCATCGCAGGCATCGCCGCAGCCGCAACCCCCTTCACCACCGCCTGCACAAAGTCAGACACCCGCTCCGGGGCCTCACCCACCACCAGAACAGCCGCCACGACCACGGCCACGCACACGAAGGTCACCGCCGCCAACTGGTCCGCCCTCGCCCGCGACCTCGACGGCCCCCTCATCCGCCCGGGCGACACCGCCTGGGCAACGGCCCGCCAGCTGTACAACACCCGCTTCGACACCCTCAAGCCCGCCGCGGTCGCCTACGTGTCCCACCCGGACGACATCCGCACGGCCCTGGCCTACGCCCGCGCCCACGCCCTGCACGTGGCCATCCGCAACGGCGGCCACTCCTACGCCGGCTGGTCCTCCGGCAACGGCCGCCTGATCATCGACGTCTCCAAACTCAACCGCGTCCGAGCCACCGGCAGCACCGCGGTGATCGGCGCCGGCTCAAAACTCATCGACGTCTACCGCGCCCTCACCGCCAAGGGCGTCACGATCCCCGCCGGCTCCTGCCCCACCGTCGGCGTCTCCGGACTCACCCTCGGCGGCGGACACGGCGTGGTCTCCCGGGCCTACGGCCTCACCTGCGACAGCCTCACCCAGGCCACCCTGATCACCGCGGACGGCAAGCAGCTCACCGCCAACGCGCGCGAGAACAAGGACCTCTTCTGGGCCCTGCGCGGCGCCGGCAACGGCAACTTCGGCGTCGTGACGGAACTGCACTTCAAGACCCACCCGGCCCCCCAGGGCGTCTCGGCCTACATGTCCTGGCCCTGGTCGAAGGCGGCCGCGGTGGTGAAGGCATGGCAGGAGTGGGGCCCGGCACAACCCGACGAGATCTGGTCGTCCCTCCACCTGGCGAGCGCCCCCGGCACCAACCCGACCGTCTCCGTCGCGGCGTTCTCCCTCGGCACCCACGGCGAGCTGCAGAACGCGGTCGACCGTCTCGCCGACCGCGTGGGGGCCCCGGCGCGCAGCGTCTCCCTGCGGCGCCGCTCGTACGAGGAGTCGATGGAGGTGTACGCCGGCTGCTCCTCGTTCCCGACGGACGCGCAGTGCCACCTGCCCGGCTCGACCCCGGGCCGTTCCCCCAAGGGCGCGCTGGGCCGTGAGACGTACGCCGCGGCGTCGGACTTCTTCGACCGCTCCCTGTCCGCGGCCGGGATCCGCACACTGCTGTCCCAGATCAAGTCGGTACGCGGCGGCACGGGCAGCATCGCGCTCACGGCCCTGGGCGGAGCGGTCAACCGGGTCTCCCCGACCTCCACGGCGTTCGTCCACCGCCGCTCCCGCATGCTGGCCCAGTACATCGCCGCCTGGCGCCCGGGCACGACGGGTTCCACGGCCCGCGACTGGCTGGCGTCGGCCCACAAGTCCATGCGCCCCTACGCCTCAGGCGCGGCCTACCAGAACTACACGGACCCCACCCTGGCCGACTGGCGCAAGGCGTACTACGGCGAAGCGGCCACCCGCCTGACGAAACTCAAGCAACAGTACGACCCGAACCGCTTCTTCACGTATCCCCAGGCGCTGTAGGACCGCCCTGGCCGCGGGCCCACCCGGCCTCAGCAGCAACACCCGGCACTAGGCAGCAAGGTCCCTCTCGGACGCCCCGGGCGCCCGCTCACTCCGAGCCCCGGGAATCACCGCGTCTCCCTCTCCGACGCTCCGCCCTCTGGCCCGAACGACCCACCCCACCCTGGGCGACCGCTCGATCGCCCGGGTGACCGGCGTCAACAGAGCCATGGCCACCGGCGACAACAGCAACGCCACAGCCGTACCCAGCGCGAACCCACCCACGACATCCGTCGGGTAATGCACACCCATGTACACGCGGATGAACCCGCCGAACACCGCCAGCACCAGCGCGATCAACCCGAACTTCCGGTTGGCCACGAACAGCCCGACCGCCATCGCCATGACGATCGTCGCGTGGTCGCTCACGAACGAGTAGTCGGTCTTGCCGCTGACCAGCACCTCGAGCCCCTGGTGGTCGAGGAACGGCCGGGGCCGTTCCACGAACCCCCGTATGGGCACGTTGACCAGCACGGCGATGCCCGCCGCGAGCGGCGCCCAGACCAGCGCCGCGACGGAGGACGCCGCGTCCTCGTCACCCCGGCGCCGCACGGACCACCAGCACCACACCACGAGCAGGACGATGGCGAGCAACAACCCGTACTCGCCCACGAACTCCATGACCCGGTCGAACCACGGAGGCGCGTCCTTGGCCAGGCCATTGATGTCGTACAGCAGGTCGACGTCGGGGTTCGACCCGGATTCGGCGAGTCCAGCCATGGCGCTGCGGCCCCTTCGTCGTCTCTCCCGGCGCACCTGTGCGTACGCCGCTCCTGCCACCCCCGTGGTTGTAGATCCGCTTCCGCTGCACGCGTGCGTGATGCCTGACACGTGCCCACTGACGTCCGCTCGGCTACGTCATCAGGAACGCACGGTCCCCGTTGATACGTTCCACACTCCACCGAATGATCACCCAGACGTTATCGAAGAGAGATACGTCTTCGCAGCTCAGGGGGTGGGTTCACACTCGGCTCACACCGTCGTGGGAGCGCTTTCGCGCCATCTTCGGTGACCCGGGTGGCTCCGAAGTAGTCGGGGGTGTCGATCGGGTCGAACCGGATCACCGCACCCGTTCGCGGCGCGTCGATCATGTACCCACCTCCGACATAAATACCGACATGCCGGATGGCCCGGGAATTGGTGAGGTCGTCCGAGAAGAACACGAGGTCGCCGGGGAGGAGTTCGTCCCGCGCGGGGTGCGGCCCGCGTTGTACTGGTCGTTGGCGACACGCGGCAGCTTGATGCCCACGCTCTCGTACGCGGCCTGGGTCAGCCCCGAGCAGTCGAAGCGTCCGCCCTGCTCAGCGGTACCGGTACCGCCCCACAGGTAGGGCGTGCCGAGCTTCTTCTGCGCGTACTCGATGGCGCCGGCGGCCTGCTCGGAGGGATCGACCCGCCCGACCGGCGCCGCGAAGCTCTTCGAGAGTGTCGTGATCCTCTTCACGTAGTTCTGCGTCTCGGTGTACGGCGGCACGCCCTTGTACTTGATCACCGTGTACGCCCCCGCGTTGTACGCGGCCAGCATGTTTTCGGTCTGATTCCCGCCAACGTCCTTCACGTACGAGGCGAGCTCACAGTCGTAGGACGCGGCAGAGGGGATCGCGTCCTTCGGGTCCCACACATCGCGGTCCCCGTCCCCGTCCCCGTCGATGCCGTGCGAGGCCCACGTGCCGGGGATGAACTGCGCTATGCCCTGCGCCGCGGCGTGGCTCTGCGCCCTCGGATTGAAGCCGCTCTCCTGATACAGCTGGGCGGCGAGCAGGGCCGGGCTGATGGCGGGGCACAGGTTGCCCCACTTCTGCACGAGTGCCGCGTACGCGGCCGGCACCGACCCCTTGGCCAGCGCCTTCGCCCCACCGCCCACGCCGTTGACCAGGTTCCCGGCAACGATGTAGACCCCCACGACGAGCAGCATCACAAAGGCCAGCGCGGAGCTGATCGCAACACTCGCCACGATCCAGGCCTTACGCACCGTCAACCGCCCTTCACCGCCCAGGAGTCCACCGCCTCGTCAGTGTAGAGGCGGCCACCGACCTCGGGAATGATCACGATCAGGAGAGTCGAAGCACAAGAAGAACGACCGGAAGCACAAGCCCCCACACCGGGGGCACCCGGCGCACGGGTCGCGTCCCGCCGGGCCGGGGAGGTCAAGCTCCGCCCATCCCCCGTCCATCGAGCCGCCATCGAGCAGTAAGCCGGGTCTCCCCTTCAGTAAGGCGGAAGTCAGGATTCCGAGAGGCACCTTGTTGTCACGTACCCAACAAGCGATCGTCGTCGCGGGTCGCCGCCCCCGCCGGGAAACGCACCGGCGGTTCCCCACCCGCAGGCCTCTGTCCACCACTGCCAGGAGGCTGTACCTTGCGCACGACTCCGCACAACTCTCCCTCGGGCCGTCGCAGATGGCGCCGCATCGGCGCCGCGATCACCGCCACCGCCGCCCTCCTCCTCACGGGCCTCACCACCGCCGCCCACGCGGATGCCGCCCGGCCCGGCACCGCCAAGGTCACCTGGACGCGCTCCTGCGCCCTCCCCCACCACACGAACGAGATGGCGTGCAACGCCCTGCGCGTCACCGGCGGCCTGACCGCCTTTCAGACGCAGCGGGCCGCACGGGACGGCGTCGCACCGAAGGCCGCCGACGCCGCCGCCCCCTCCGGCTACGGCCCCTCCGACCTCCAGGACGCCTACGGCCTGACCTCCGCCGCCGCGAGCAACGGCTCCGGCCGGACCATCGCGATCGTCGACGCCTACGACGATCCGAACGCCGAGTCGGACCTGGCCGCCTACCGCTCGCACTACGGCCTGCCCGCCTGCACCACCGCGAACGGCTGCTTCAGGAAGGTGAGCCAGACCGGCTCCACCACCGCCCTCCCGCCCCCGACAGCGGCTGGGCCGGCGAGATCTCCCTCGACCTCGACATGGCGAGCGCCATCTGCCCCAACTGCCACATCACGCTCGTCGAAGCCAAGTCCGCCACCATGGCCAACCTCGGCACCGCCGTCAACGAGGCCGTCAGCCTGGGCGCCAAGTACGTCTCCAACAGCTACGGCGGCGGCGAGTCCTCCTCCGACGCGACGTACGACTCCTCCTACTTCAACCACCCGGGCGTCGCCATCACCGTCAGCGCGGGCGACGAGGGCTACGGCGCCGAGTACCCCGCGGCGTCCAAGTACGTGACCGCCGTGGGCGGAACAAAGCTCTCCGCCTCCTCCACCACCCGCGGCTGGACCGAGAGCGTCTGGCGGACCAGCAGCACCGAAGGCACCGGCTCGGGCTGCTCCGCCTACGACGCCAAGCCCGCCTGGCAGACCGACACCGGCTGCGCCAAGCGCATGATCGCCGACGTCTCGGCCGTCGCCGACCCGGCGACCGGCGTCTCGGTCTACGACACCTACGGCCCCGACGGCCAGGGCTGGGCCACCTACGGCGGCACCAGCGCCTCCGCCCCGATCATCGCGAGCGTCTACGCCCTGGCCGGCACCCCGTCCAGCGGCTCCTACCCTGCGCAGTTCCCCTACGCGCACACCTCCGCCCTGAACGACGTCACCAGCGGCACCAACGGCACCTGCGCCACCAGTTACTTCTGCACCGCCCGGCGGGTTACGACGGCCCGACCGGCTGGGCACCCCGGAGGGACTCGGCGCCTTCACCGGCTGACGCCCCGCCCTCAGTGACGGACCGTCATCGAACGGGCCGCGGCACCCAGCCGCGGCCCGTTCGCCGTGCCAGGTAGCCTTCACCCGGGGAACACCGGCGCGACCACTCACCCGACCGGCCGTCAAAAACCCGCCGAAACGGTGACAGAGGACGTAAGAGGGAACAACGACGGAACCACACGACAGGTTCCACTCAGGCCTCATTGCCCGGCGTGACCTGCCGTGATACACAGAGTGACCATACGATCCTTCGTACACCGCCCAGCACCTCCCTTAGGGGCCGGCGCGGAACGGTGGCAAGGTATTCGTACGAAACCCGCCAATCAATGACGCCAAGTCGACATGCGACAGCGGCATTGTCGGCGAGAATGAGGCCTGACCTCTGCACGACCGCAGAGGATGCGGAACTACCCAACAGGGGCGGTGACTTACATGCTCTTTGCGGCCGACAAGGGAGATATCAACACCATCATCGGCGGGATCGCTCCGGACTGGGGCCCCTTCGGCAGCCTGGGCAACGAGGCGAAGGTGATGATCGAGGTCGTGATGGCGGTGGCCATCCTGCTCTGCCTCGGCATCGCCATCTGGGGCGCCGCGAAGCAGCGCATCGGTGCGACGGCCCTCCGCGACACCTTCAGCGCGGAACAGGGCAAAGGCCTCATCATCGCCGGCCTCACAGGAGTCTTCATCATCGGCTCCCTCGGCACGCTCTTCACCATCGTGTACGGCATGGCCGTGTAGCCCGGCCCCTCCCCCTCCACCCCACCCGCCCGTCGTGCCCACCGGCTGAGGTTGCGTTTCCCTGATGTCGAGTCACCACACCGCGCCCGCGCGGGAACCAGCACGGCTACCGTCGTACGAGGAGTACGAGGTGTCTCCGCACGACGTCGAGGGGCGTACGCGGCATGAGTCTCGGTGACGAGCACGAGCCCTCCGGCGGTTACGGCGGCACGGGCCAGACCCGCACCCGCCTGCCCGACACCGACACCCACAACACCACCCGCCGCGGCCCCCGCTCATCGTCCCGCAGCCTGGTCACGGTGGTCGGCGTGGTAGTCCTCCTCCTCGCAGCGATCGCCTTCGCGAACCGTGGCGGAGGTGACTCCGAGAGCAGTGGCTCGGGCAATGACAGACCGGAAAGCGCGGCGACAGCACCCTCGGGCAAACGGCCGGTGGGTTCGAAGACGGGCGCGATTCCCACGGGTTACGCCCAAGACGAGCAGGGCGCCGCGTCCGC
This sequence comes from Streptomyces tuirus, assembly GCA_018195615.1. GTDB lineage: Bacteria > Actinomycetota > Actinomycetes > Streptomycetales > Streptomycetaceae > Streptomyces > Streptomyces tuirus_A. The sequence goes on from JAGTPG010000002.1 coordinate 4,530,897, forward strand.
AGCCACCAACTACGGCATCGCCCTCGGGTCGGCTGACATGTACGACAGGGAGCAGCGGCACGCGATCGTCACCACGGTGTACGCGCCCGACGTTGCTGCCGCCCAGCTGCCGGCATTCGACCAGGTGTACTCCCGGCAGAGCTTCCTCGAGAAGATCGGCTTGACCAAAGACGGCGCCGCGCCGAGCGGCCAGACGTTCGTCTCACGCGTCATCCCGGTAGGGACCAAGGTCACGTCCTTCAGCGGCAGCACCGCCACGGTCGAGCTCTGGTACACATCCCTGTTCGGCCTTTCCGGCGAGGGCTCGAAGAACCCCGTGACCGAGAGCTGGTACACGACGACGTACCAGTTGAAGTGGGTCGATGGTGACTGGAAGGTCACCGACTTCACCCAGAAGGACGGCCCGGTCCCGGTCGGACGTGACCAAAGGGCCTCCACTGCAGAGGACATGACCAAGGCTGTCGAGGAGTACGGAGGGTTCACCTATGCCCGGTAGGCACCGCGTACTCAAGCTTGCCGCCGCAGTCACAACAGTGCAGGCGGCCACGGTCCTGCTGGCCACACGTGCCTTCGCCGCACCCACCCCTTCCCCGTCACCGAGCAACAACGCGTGCGATCTCCTCAGGGGGCAGGCCAGGGAAATCTGCGAAGGCGACACCGGCAGCGGCGGCTCCGGTGGAGGCGGTGGTACCTCACGCCTGGACCCCACCTCCACCCTCGACCCCCTCTCCTCCCTCGCCAAGGGCTGCGCCGACGCCGCCTCCTGGACCGTCGACAAGCTCAGCGACGCCGTGAAGGAGACCGCGAACGTCGACTTCACGAACCCCAAGTTCCTCCAGCAGTACGCCGTCGTCTTCGCCGCGTCGACGATCCTCACGCTCCTGCTCTGGCTGCTCGCCGTCGCCAAGCGAGCCGTCCGCGGCGTCCCCCTCACCACCGCCCTGTCCGAAGCCATCGGCTTCCTCTGGCTGACGGTGCTGGCCTCCGCCTTCACCCCCCTGATCCTCTACACCGTCGTATCAGCGACCGACGGCATCACCGAGGTCCTCGCCAAAGCCACCGGCGACCAGACCGACGCTTTCTTCGGCACGTTCTCCGAAGCCCTCAAGAAGGGCGAGGACATCGGCGGCGGCCCCATCATGCTGATCGTCGTCTCCCTGGTCAGCATCCTCGCCGCCGGAGTGCTGTGGCTGGAGCTCGTCATCCGAGCCGCCCTCCTCTACGTCGGCGCCCTCCTCGGCACCGTCGTCTACGCCGGCCTCGTCGACAAGAACCTGTGGGGCCACGTCCGCCGCTGGGCGGGGATCATGATCGCCGTGATCCTGGTCAAGCCCGTCATCGTCATCGTCCTCGGGCTGGCCGGCGCACTCTCCGCCGACGACGGCCCCGACGCGTTCTCCGCCGTCGTCTCCGGCCTCGCCATCATCCTGCTCGCCATCTTCGCCAGCGCGATGATCTACCGCTTCGTCCCCGGCTTCGGCGACGAGATCGCCGGCTCCCGCAACAACCGCCTCATGCAGGGCGCCGAGAGCAAGGCCGCCGCGGTCATCAGCTCCCCGCGACCCTGGTCGCGCAGGGCATCAAGACCCACAGCTCCCGCGCCGACAACAACGGCGGAGGCAGCCAGTCCTCCGCCCCCCGCCCCAGCAACCCCGCCTCCGGCGGAGTCGCCGCACACAGCGCGCGCCCCTCGAACGGCGGCGGCGGATCTGTCCCCTCCGCCGCACCCGCACCCCGTTCGAGCAGCCCCGTCAACACTCCCCACGCCAGCAGCACCCGCAACAGCAGTACCAACCGCACGGGAGGTGAAGGGCGTTGACGACCGAGTCCCACGTGTCCCATCCGGTCACGCCCCGCCGTACATATCTGATCGGCCGCGCCCGGCCGAACGCGATCATCGGCCGCAACCGCGAGACCGGCGAGATCGCCCTCATCGTCCTGGGCGCGTTCCTCGGCATGATGTGCGGTCTCCTCGTCCCGGTGCTGTCCCTGCGCATCGTGCTGCTCGCCGGGTTCCCGATGCTGGCGCTGGCCGCCGTGTACGTGCCGTACAAGCACCGCACGTTCTACAAGTGGTTCGAGATCAACCGCAGCTACAAGCGCACCCTCAAGCAGGGCACCACCTACCGCTCCACCGCCGTCGAGGCCGGCACCCGGCTGGACGGCAAGGAAGTAGAGATCGGCCCGCCCCGGGCATCGGCCGCATCACCTGGCTGTCCGCCCCCTTCGGCCCGGACGAGATCGCCGTCCTGCTGCACGCCGACCGCAAGACCGTCACCGCCGCCATCGAGATCGAGGGCCCGGGCGTCGGCCTGCGCGACAGCGAGGACCAGGAGGCCCTCGTCGACCGTTTCGGCACACTGCTCAAGCACGTGGCCAACGGCGACGGCTTCGTCACCCGCCTCCAGATGCTCGCCCGCACCCTCCCGCCGACCCGGACGCCCACGCCAAGGACGTCGCCGTCCGCGGCGACGACAAGGCACCGCCGTGGCTGCAGCAGTCCTACGACCAGCTCCAGTCGATGGTGTCCACCAGCAGCGAGCAGCACCGCGCCTACCTGGTCGCCTGCATGCACTACACGCGCGACCTCGCCGCGGAGGCCAACGCCATGGCCCGCGCCGCCCGCGCCCACGGCGGCAAGGTCGACCGGGACGCCGGACTCGCCGTCGTCATGGCCCGAGAGCTCACCGACATCTGCTCGCGCCTCCAGGAGGCCGACATCCGCGTACGACAGCCGCTCGGTCAGGGACGGCTGTCCTCGCTGATCCACTCCATGTACGACCCGGACCACCCCATCGACCACATCCAGGCGATGACGAAACGCAACGCCTGGCCGGCCGAACTGGACGCCATGGAGCCCACCTACCTCCAGGCCAAGACCCGCGAGTCCTCCACCCGCGCCCCTGGTGCCACGCCACCGCCTGGGTGAAGGAGTGGCCGATGACCCCCGTCGGCGTCAACTTCCTCGCCCCGCTCCTCGTCCACACCCCGGACGTCATCCGCACGGTCGCCGTCACCATGGACCTCGAACCCACCGAGGTCGCCATCGAGCGCATGCTGACGGAGAAGACCAACGACGAGGCCGAGGCGTCCCGCGCCGCCAAGATGAACCGCACCGTCGACCCGCGTGACGTGGCCGCGAACTCCCGGCTCGACCAGCGCGGCGAGGACCTCGCCAGCGGCGCCGCCGGCGTCAACCTCGTCGGCTACATCACGGTCTCCTCCCGCTCCCCCGACGCGCTCGCCCGCGACAAGCGCACGATAAGGGCCTCTGCGGGCAAGTCGTACCTCAAGCTGGAGTGGTGCGACCGTGAGCACCACCGCGCCTTCGTGAACACCCTTCCCTTCGCCACCGGCATTCGGAGGTAGGACCTGATGCGGGACCCGCTGTCCGTCCTCACCGACGCCTTCACGTCCTTCCTCTTCGGGAAGGTGGAGACGACCCGGCTCCCGGTGCGCACGTCCACGGGCCAGGCCCAGGCGGTCTACCTGCCCACCGCCGCCCCGGGCCTCGGCGACTCCGGCGTCATCATCGGCCGCGAGGTGTACTCCGGGAAGGGCTACATCTACGACCCCTTCCAGCTCTACGGCCAGCAGCTCCCGCCCCCCACTGGCTGGTCCTCGGCGAGTCCGGCAACGGCAAGTCGGCGCTGGAGAAGACGTACGTCCTGCGCCAGCTCCGCTTCCGCGACCGCCAGGTCGTCGTCCTGGACGCCCAGGGCGAGGACGGCGTCGGCGAATGGAACCTCATCGCCCAGGAGCTGGGGATAACTCCCATCCGCCTGGACCCGATGGCCGCCCTGGACATGGGGATCCGCCTCAACCCCCTCGACCCCGCGATCACCACGACGGGCCAGCTCGCGCTGCTCCGCACGATCATCGAGGTCGCGATGGGCCACGGCCTGGACGAACGCTCCGGCTTCGCCCTCAAGGTCGCGCACGCCTACGTCAACGAGAGCATCGTCGACCGCCAGCCGGTCCTCACCGACATCGTCGAGCAGCTGCGCCACCCGAGCCCGAGTCGGCCGAGGCGATGAACGTCGCCATAGACGACGTACGGGCCTGGGGCCTGGACGTCGCCCTGGTCCTGGACCGTCTCGTCGACGGTGACCTGCGCGGCATGTTCGACGGCCCGACGACCGTCGGCATCGACCTCGACGCCCCGCTCATCGTCTTCGACCTGTCCCACATCGACCGCAACTCCATCGCCATGCCCATCCTCATGGCGATCGTCGGCGTGTGGCTGGAGCACACCTGGATCCGCCCCGACCGGAAGAAGCGCATCTTCCTGGTCGAGGAGGCCTGGCACATCATCAACAGCCCCTTCGTCGCCCAGCTGTTCCAGCGCCTGCTCAAGTTCGGCCGACGGCTGGGTCTGTCGTTCGTGGCGGTCGTCCACCACCTCTCCGACGTCGTCGACGGCGCGGCGGCGAAGGAAGCGGCCGCCATCCTGAAGATGGCCTCGACCAGGACCATCTACGCCCAGAAAGCGGACGAGGCACGGGCCACCGGCCGTGTCCTGGGCCTGCCCCGCTGGGCCGTGGAGATCATCCCGACCCTCACCCCGGGCATCGCCGTCTGGGACGTCAACGGCAACGTCCAGGTCGTCAAACACCTGGTCACCGAGACCGAACGCCCCCTGGTCTTCACCGACCGCGCGATGACCGAGTCCTCCACCGACCTCGACGACGACGCCCTGCGCGCCGCCGAACTCGAGGCGGAGGAACGCGCGGCGGCCTTCGTGGAGCACCACCTGGGCGACTCCGAATCGACGGTGGCGTAGGGGAGGACCCGTGAGACCGGACGACCGCGGCAGCCGGCGCGACCACCAGGGCGGCATTCCCGACGGCCTGCTCGTCGGCATACTCGCGTTCCTCCTCGGCATGACCCTGCTGGTATGGACGGCGACCGGCCTGGCCGCCTGGTTCGCCCACGGCTCCTGGCCGTCCGGCGTCACCTTCACACGCACGCCGCTGGCCATGCGCAGCCTCGTCGCCCAGCCCCACGACATCCCCGCCGCCTGGCCCGACACACCCACAGGCGACCTCTCGGGCTACGGCCTGTTCTGGGGCCTGTTCATCGGCCAGCTGATGATCCTGGTCGTCCTGACGGTGTTCGTGATGGGCACGCTGGCCAGGTGGCGGGCGGTGCGGGCCAGGCGCCGGGCGGAGAAGACGTCGATGGCCGAAGAACGGCCGGCGCCCACGGCAGGAACCACACACGAGGCACCCGCACCGACACCGCACGAGGTACCGGCACCGGCACAGGACCACATCTCCCCACCGGTGCAACGCGAGCTCCCGACGCCCCGCCAGGCCCCCCACCCCACGTACCCCCTCGAACCGGCAGCGACCCCGGCGACCGCCGCCACAGCCCCGGCTTCTGTGTTCGCCCAGGAACGGGCGGGCGGGTGGGAGAAAATCCTCGTAGCCCCAAGGGAAACCCGCCAAACCACAGCCACCCAGGCGGTACGCGACGCGGAAGGCCCAGCACTCGTCGTCACGTCGAACCCGACGCTCTGGCAGGACACCAAAGACGGCCGAGCCAAACTGGGCCCCACCCTCCTCTTCGACCCCACCCACCTCTGCGACACCCCGTCCCGCCTCCACTGGTCCCCGACCGAAGGCTGCGAGGACAAGAAGACAGCAACCGCGAGAGCAACCGCCCTCCTCGCCCCGTCCGCCCCACCGCCAAACTCGACCAGGCCCTCAGCGACACAGCCGAGACACTCCTGCGCAGCTACCTGCACGCCGCCGCCATCGACGGCCGCACCATCCGCCACGTCCACCGCTGGTCCCAGGGCACCCAGATCCAGGACGCCGTACGCATCCTCCGCACGAACCCCAAGGCCGCCCCGGCGCTGCGGGCGAACTCGAAGGCACCCTCACCGCCCACCCCGAACGCCGCGACATGGCCCAGCAACTGACGACCCGTGCCCTCGCGGCCCTCTCCACGATCAACGTCCGAGAGGCCTGCACTCCCAACCGAACTGATGCCCTCACCTTGGATTCCTTCGTCCACGAAGGGGGCACGCTTTATGTGGTGGGGGAATCCATCGAGGACCCCAGGACGAACCCGGGCGCGATGCCCCTCCTGACGGCCCTCGTCTCCAGCGTGGTCGAGCGCGGCCGGCGCATGGCCGAACGGTCATCCTCCGGTCGCCTCGACCCACCACTGACGCTCGTCCTGGAGGACGTCGCGGCCGTGGCCCCGCTTCCCCAGCTCCCGGAGCTGCTGGCCACCGGAGCGGACCGGGGCACGCCGACCCTGGCCCTGCTCCGGTCCCGCGAACAGGGCCGAGCCCGCTGGCCCCACGACGAACTGCCCGTCTAGGCGCGCTCACTCCCGCTCGAGCACGAACTCCAGCTCCCGCTCCCCGGCATCCCCGAGCGCCACGGTCACCCCACTCGGCAGGAACCCCGCCCGCCGATAGAACCGCTGCGCCCGCCCGTTCTCCTCGTGCACGATGAGCCGCACCCGCTCAAGACCCCGCCCCCACGACCACTCCAGAGCCGCGTCGAACAGCACCTCGGTCAGCCCGCTCCCCCGCTCCTCGGGCCGTACGAACACACCGACCAGATGCCCCTGCTTCCGCTCCACCGGAAACCCGGCCCAGTCGGTCGTCCCCGGCTCCTCCACGAGCACGGTCAGCGTCCCCACCCACTGCCCGTCCGGCCCCTCCGCGATGATCTGCTGCGCCTTGTCCGCCCCCTCGGCGGCCCCCGCAGTCCGCTCCTGCCAGTAGGAATCCGGCTTGGCCACGGCCTCCTCGTACGTCTCCAGGAACGCCAGGTGCGCCACCGGGTCCCGCAGCGCCGCGAGCCGCAACTCCTTCACCGCAGGCCACTCCCCAGCACGAACGGACCGGATCACATAGCTCATGCGGGCCACGGTAGTACCCGGGTACGACACCCCTCACCTCGAATACCGCCGCCGGTCCGACGCCCGGCGCCCCCGCACGCACGAGCATCGAAGCATGCTGACGGCACACGAACTGACCAAACGCTACGGCGACCGGACGGTCGTCACGGACCTGTCCTTCACGGTCCGCCCCGGCACGATCACCGGCTTCCTCGGCCCGAACGGCGCCGGCAAGTCCACGACCATGCGCATGCTCCTCGGCCTGGACGCCCCACCCGCGGCCACGCCACCGTGGGCGGACGCTCCTACGCCGCACACCCCGCGCCCCTCACCGAGGTCGGCGCCCTCCTGGAGGCCCGCTCGATCCACCCCGGCCGCACCGCCTACCACCACCTGCGCGCCCTCGCCCACACCCACGGCATCCCCGGGGCCCGGGTCGAGCACGTCCTCGGCCTCACCGGTCTGACCGACGTGGCCCACCGCCGCGTCAAGGGCTTCTCCCTCGGCATGGGACAGCGCCTCGGCATCGCCGCCGCCCTCCTCGGCGACCCGGCCACGCTCATCCTCGACGAGCCGGTCAACGGCCTCGACCCCGAGGGCGTCCTGTGGATCCGCACCCTCCTCAAGTCCCTCGCCGCCGAGGGCCGCACGGTCCTCGTCTCCTCGCACCTGATGAGCGAGATGGCCCTCACCGCCGAACACCTGGTCATCATCGGCCGCGGCCGCCTCCTCACCGACACCACGGTCACCGACTTCGTCCGCGACTCCGGCGCGGGCACCGTCAAGGTCGTCACCCCGCAGGCCTCCGACCTCGCACGCCTCCTCACCGCCCCCGGCGTCGACATCACCACCGACACCCCCGGCACCCTCCAGGTCCGCGGCACCGACGCCCAGCACATCGGCCGCACGGCAGCCGCCCACGGCATCCCCCTCCACGAGCTCACCCCCAACGCCGCCTCCCTGGAAGAGGCCTTCATGGACCTCACCCGCGATGCGGTCGAGTACCCGGCGACCCTGGCAGGAGCAACGGCATGACCACGGCGACCCTCCCCTACCGCGTCACCCCGGCCCGCGTCCTGCGCTCCGAGTGGCACAAGCTCTGGACCCTGCGCTCCACCTGGGCCAACCTCATCATCACCAGCGCCCTCACCGCCGCCATGGGCGCAGGACTCGGCGCCGCCTACGACGGCACCGGCGAAGGCCGGATGGACACGGTCCTCTTCGTCCTCCTCGGCACCCAGTTCGCCCAGATCAACCTCGGCGTCCTCGGCATCCTGGCGACGGCCGGCGAGTACTCCACGGGCCAGATCCGCGCCACCATGACCGCCGTCCCACGCCGCTTGCCCGTCCTCTGGTCCAAGGCCGCAGTCCTGGCCGCGACCGCGCTCCCCCTCACCCTGGCGACGAACCTCCTCACCTTCCCCCTCGCCCAGTCCTTCCTCACCGGCACCGACCAGTCCGCCTCCCTCGGCGACCCCGGCGTCCTGCGCGCGCTCACCGGCAACGCGGCCGGACTCACCCTCCTCGCCGTCCTGGCCCTCGGCATCGGCGCCCTGGCCCGCTCGGTCCCCATGGCCATCGGCGCCTACATCGGCCTCATCATGATCCTCCCGGAAATCCTGGCCATGCTCCCGTACGAGAGCGTCGACGACGCCGTCCGCTACTTCCCCGGCAAAGCCCTGGAAGCCCTCACCACCGCCCAGCCCATGCCCGGCACCGCCTCCCCGGGCACCGCCCTGCTCGCGATGCTGCTGTGGACGACGGCGACCCTCGCCGTGGCCGCGACAGTCCTACGCCGCCGGGACGTCTGACACACGGCCGCGGAACCCTCACCATGGACCCCGTGACGGAAGACCGGGCGCCGGAGCCCCTCACCGAGTACGCCCACCGCCTCACCCGCCGGGTGCGCGCCTTCGACCAGCGCCACCCCCTGCTGTGGGACCTGCACTTCACCGGCTTCTGGGTGACGGCCGCCCTGATCGACTACGCCGGCGACGGCTGGCGGCACAACGCCCACAACCTGGACGTCCCCGGCTGGCTCCTCCTCACCCTGAGCCTCGGCCTCTCCGCCCCTCTGCTCCGGCGCCGCACCCACCCCGGCACGGTCCTCGCCGCCATGGCCCCCTTCGCCCTGGTCAACGCCTGGACCGGCGCCGCCTTCCAGGCCGCCCTGCTCCAACTGGTCCCCGTCTACCACCTGGCCCTGCGCCGCCCGCTGCACCACCTGTGGTGGGCGACCGCCCTGGTCCTCTCCCCCGTCCTCGTGTCCGTCGCCCGCTACGGCGAAGGCACCTGGGACCAGCAGGTCGGCTCACATCTGATGTCCCTAACCGTCGCCGCCCTGATCGGCATCACGGTCCGCACCCGCCGCAACTACACCGAGGCCCTGGAGGACCGCGCCCGCCGCCTGGAGGTCGAACGAGACCAGCAGGCCCAACTCGCGACCGCCGCCGAACGCGCCCGCATCGCCCGCGAGATGCACGACATCATCGGCCACAACCTCTCCGTCATCACAGGCCTGGCCGACGGCGGCCGATACGCGGCCGGCAAGTCCCCCGAGCGCGCCGCCCAGGCCCTCGAAGCCATCGCCAGCACCAGCCGCCAAGCCCTCACCGAACTCCGCCGCCTCCTGGACGTCATGCGGGAGGAAGAGCAGGACCAGGCCACCCGGTCACCCCAGCCCGGCCTCACCGATCTCGCCCCCTCCTCGACGGCGTGCGCTCCGCGGGCCTCCCGTCCACACCACCACGCACGGCAGCCCCACCCTCCCCGCGAGCCGCCAGCTCACCGTCTACCGCGTCATCCAGGAAGCCCTCACCAACACCCTCAAACACGGCGGCCCCGAGGCCACCGCGGAGATAGAGCTGTCCTACGCGGACAAGGGAGCCGTCACCGTGACGATCACGGACACCGGCAACGGCAGCCACACCGGCGAGCAGGCCCGAGACGGTCGGGGACTACCCGGAATGCGCGAGCGAACCGCCCTGTACGGCGGCACACTTGAGGCCGGCCCTCGCCCGCACCCGGAGCGGGGCTGGCGTGTCCGCCTACACCTCCCGGAGGAAAACCCGCAGTGACCACGGTCCTGATCGCCGACGACCAGCCCCTCCAGCGCTTCGGTTCCCGCATGCTCCTGGAAAGCCAGGACGACATGACAGTCGTGGGCGAGGCGGCGAACGGCAGCGAGGCGGTCCGCATGGCGGCGGAACTCCACCCCGACGTCGTGCTCATGGACATCCGCATGCCCGGACTGGACGGCATCGAGGCCACCCGCCGCATCATCGCCGCCGGCGACCGCACCCGCATCCTGATCGTCACCACCTTCGACCTGGACGAGTACGCCTACGCGGGCCTCCGCGCCGGCGCCTCAGGGTTCCTCGTCAAGGACGCCCAGCCCGAGGAGCTTCTCTCCGGCATCCGCGCGGTCGCCACCGGCGACGCGGTCGTCGCCCCAGCCTGACCCGCCGCCTCCTCGACGCCTACGTCCACCACCTGCCGACCGACCCCACCACGGATGTCCCGCCCCAGGAGGACCCCCGCCTGGCCTCCCTCACCGACCGGGAACGAGAGATCCTCACGGTCATCGGCAAGGGCTGGACGAACACGGAAATAGCCACGCGCCTCCACCTGGCCGAGTCGACAGTGAAGACCCACGTGGGCCGCATCCTGGCGAAGACCGGTTCCCGCGACCGCATTCAGGCGGTCATCCTGGCGTACGACACGAAGCTGGTTCAGCCGTCCTGAAACGCGAAAAACCCCGCACCGGTACGGTGCGGGGTTTTCCCAAAAATTGTTCGGCGGCGTCCTACTCTCCCACAGGGTCCCCCCTGCAGTACCATCGGCGCTGTAAGGCTTAGCTTCCGGGTTCGGAATGTAACCGGGCGTTTCCCCTACGCTATAACCACCGAAACACTATGAAACAGACAACCGTCCGCATATTCCAGCGGGGCTGTTCGTGGTTTCAGAACCAACACAGTGGACGCGAGCAACTGAGGACAAGCCCTCGGCCTATTAGTACCGGTCAACTCCACACGTTACCGTGCTTCCATATCCGGCCTATCAACCCAGTCGTCTACTGGGAGCCTTACCCCATCAAGTGGGTGGGAGTCCTCATCTCGAAGCAGGCTTCCCGCTTAGATGCTTTCAGCGGTTATCCCTCCCGAACGTAGCCAACCAGCCATGCCCTTGGCAGAACAACTGGCACACCAGAGGTTCGTCCGTCCCGGTCCTCTCGTACTAGGGACAGCCCTTCTCAAGACTCCTACGCGCACAGCGGATAGGGACCGAACTGTCTCACGACGTTCTAAACCCAGCTCGCGTACCGCTTTAATGGGCGAACAGCCCAACCCTTGGGACCGACTCCAGCCCCAGGATGCGACGAGCCGACATCGAGGTGCCAAACCATCCCGTCGATACGGACTCTTGGGGAAGATCAGCCTGTTATCCCCGGGGTACCTTTTATCCGTTGAGCGACGGCGCTTCCACAAGCCACCGCCGGATCACTAGTCCCGACTTTCGTCCCTGCTCGACCCGTCGGTCTCACAGTCAAGCTCCCTTGTGCACTTACACTCAACACCTGATTGCCAACCAGGCTGAGGGAACCTTTGGGCGCCTCCGTTACCCTTTAGGAGGCAACCGCCCCAGTTAAACTACCCATCAGACACTGTCCCTGATCCGGATCACGGACCCAGGTTAGACATCCAGCACGACCAGACTGGTATTTCAACGACGACTCCACAACCACTGGCGTGGCTGCTTCACAGTCTCCCAGCTATCCTACACAAGCCGAACCGAACACCAATATCAAACTGTAGTAAAGGTCCCGGGGTCTTTCCGTCCTGCTGCGCGAAACGAGCATCTTTACTCGTAGTGCAATTTCACCGGGCCTATGGTTGAGACAGTCGAGAAGTCGTTACGCCATTCGTGCAGGTCGGAACTTACCCGACAAGGAATTTCGCTACCTTAGGATGGTTATAGTTACCACCGCCGTTTACTGGCGCTTAAGTTCTCAGCTTCGCCCAGACGAATCTGAGCTAACCGGTCCCCTTAACGTTCCAGCACCGGGCAGGCGTCAGTCCGTATACATCGCCTTACGGCTTCGCACGGACCTGTGTTTTTAGTAAACAGTCGCTTCTCGCTGGTCTCTGCGGCCACCCCCAGCTCAGACCGTAAAGATCATCACCAGGAATGGCCCCCCTTCTCCCGAAGTTACGGGGGCATTTTGCCGAGTTCCTTAACCATAGTTCACCCGAACGCCTCGGTATTCTCTACCTGACCACCTGAGTCGGTTTAGGGTACGGGCCGCCATGAAACTCGCTAGAGGCTTTTCTCGACAGCATAGGATCATCCACTTCACCACAATCGGCTCGGCATCAGGTCTCAGCCACAAGTGCGACGGATTTACCTATCGCACGGCCTACACCCTTACCCCGGGACAACCACCGCCCGGGATGGACTACCTTCCTGCGTCACCCCATCACTCACCTACTAACCGCTTGGTTCAGCGGCTCCACCACTCCGTGCTTGTCCGAAGACGCACACGACGGTTTCACGGCCTTAGCATCACGATGCTCGATGTTTGACGCTTCACAGCGGGTACCGGAATATCAACCGGTTATCCATCGACTACGCCTGTCGGCCTCGCCTTAGGTCCCGACTTACCCTGGGCAGATCAGCTTGACCCAGGAACCCTTAGTCAATCGGCGCACACGTTTCTCACGTGTGAATCGCTACTCATGCCTGCATTCTCACTCGTCAACCGTCCACAACTACCTTCCGGTGCTGCTTCACCCGGCAGACGACGCTCCCCTACCCATCACAGCCGGCGTTGGCCGTTATGCTGCAATGACACGACTTCGGCGGTACGCTTGAGCCCCGCTACATTGTCGGCGCGGAATCACTAGACCAGTGAGCTATTACGCACTCTTTCAAGGGTGGCTGCTTCTAAGCCAACCTCCTGGTTGTCTCTGCGACTCCACATCCTTTCCCACTTAGCGTACGCTTAGGGGCCTTAGTCGATGCTCTGGGCTGTTTCCCTCTCGACCATGGAGCTTATCCCCCACAGTCTCACTGCCGCGCTCTCACTTACCGGCATTCGGAGTTTGGCTAAGGTCAGTAACCCGGTAGGGCCCATCGCCTATCCAGTGCTCTACCTCCGGCAAGAAACACACGACGCTGCACCTAAATGCATTTCGGGGAGAACCAGCTATCACGGAGTTTGATTGGCCTTTCACCCCTAACCACAGGTCATCCCCCAGGTTTTCAACCCTGGTGGGTTCGGTCCTCCACGAAGTCTTACCTCCGCTTCAACCTGCCCATGGCTAGATCACTCCGCTTCGGGTCTTGAGCGTGCTACTAAGTCGCCCTATTCGGACTCGCTTTCGCTACGGCTACCCCACCCGGGTTAACCTCGCAACACACCGCAAACTCGCAGGCTCATTCTTCAAAAGGCACGCAGTCACGAGATGAAAGCAAGCTTCCATCCGACGCTCCCACGGCTTGTAGGCACACGGTTTCAGGTACTATTTCACTCCCCTCCCGGGGTACTTTTCACCATTCCCTCACGGTACTATCCGCTATCGGTCACCAGGGAATATTTAGGCTTAGCGGGTGGTCCCGCCAGATTCACACGGGATTTCTCGGGCCCCGTGCTACTTGGGTGTCTCTCAAACGAGCCGCTGACGTTTCGACTACGGGGGTCTTACCCTCTACGCCGGACCTTTCGCATGTCCTTCGCCTACATCAACGGTTTCTGACTCGTCCTGTCGCCGGCAGACAACAGAAGAGAGATCCCACAACCCCCACGACGCAACCCCTGCCGGGTCTCACACGCCGAAGGTTTAGCCTCATCCGGTTTCGCTCGCCACTACTCCCGGAATCACGGTTGTTTTCTCTTCCTGCGGGTACTGAGATGTTTCACTTCCCCGCGTTCCCTCCACACTGCCTATGTGTTCAGCAGCGGGTGACAGCCCATGACGACTGCCGGGTTTCCCCATTCGGACACCCCCGGATCAAAGCCTGGTTGACGACTCCCGGGGCCTATCGTGGCCTCCCACGTCCTTCATCGGTTCCTGGTGCCAAGGCATCCACCGTGCGCCCTTAAAAACTTGGCCACAGATGCTCGCGTCCACTGTGCAGTTCTCAAACAACGACCAGCCACCCATCACCCCGCCCACACAGGCGAGTTCACTGGGGCCGGCGACTGAGGAAAATCCATTCCCTCAGACACCCAACAGCGTGCCCGACACGATCAGTTGACCAGATCAGCGTTCCACGCTCCGAAGAGCAGTACTAGCGCCTGATCCATCCTGGACCGTGCCGAGTAGTCAACGTTCCACCCATGAGCGACCAGCGCGAGACATTCGCTCGCGTTCTGGCGTCTGGACCCCCGGAGGGGCCAGGTGCTCCTTAGAAAGGAGGTGATCCAGCCGCACCTTCCGGTACGGCTACCTTGTTACGACTTCGTCCCAATCGCCAGTCCCACCTTCGACAGCTCCCTCCCACAAGGGGTTGGGCCACCGGCTTCGGGTGTTACCGACTTTCGTGACGTGACGGGCGGTGTGTACAAGGCCCGGGAACGTATTCACCGCAGCAATGCTGATCTGCGATTACTAGCGACTCCGACTTCATGGGGTCGAGTTGCAGACCCCAATCCGAACTGAGACCGGCTTTTTGAGATTCGCTCCACCTCGCGGTATCGCAGCTCATTGTACCGGCCATTGTAGCACGTGTGCAGCCCAAGACATAAGGGGCATGATGACTTGACGTCGTCCCCACCTTCCTCCGAGTTGACCCCGGCGGTCTCCCGTGAGTCCCCAGCACCACAAGGGCCTGCTGGCAACACGGGACAAGGGTTGCGCTCGTTGCGGGACTTAACCCAACATCTCACGACACGAGCTGACGACAGCCATGCACCACCTGTACACCGACCACAAGGGGGACCCTGTCTCCAGGGTTTTCCGGTGTATGTCAAGCCTTGGTAAGGTTCTTCGCGTTGCGTCGAATTAAGCCACATGCTCCGCCGCTTGTGCGGGCCCCCGTCAATTCCTTTGAGTTTTAGCCTTGCGGCCGTACTCCCCAGGCGGGGCACTTAATGCGTTAGCTGCGGCACGGACAACGTGGAATGTTGCCCACACCTAGTGCCCACCGTTTACGGCGTGGACTACCAGGGTATCTAATCCTGTTCGCTCCCCACGCTTTCGCTCCTCAGCGTCAGTATCGGCCCAGAGATCCGCCTTCGCCACCGGTGTTCCTCCTGATATCTGCGCATTTCACCGCTACACCAGGAATTCCGATCTCCCCTACCGAACTCTAGCCTGCCCGTATCGACTGCAGACCCGGGGTTAAGCCCCGGGCTTTCACAACCGACGCGACAAGCCGCCTACGAGCTCTTTACGCCCAATAATTCCGGACAACGCTCGCGCCCTACGTATTACCGCGGCTGCTGGCACGTAGTTAGCCGGCGCTTCTTCTGCAGGTACCGTCACTTTCGCTTCTTCCCTGCTGAAAGAGGTTTACAACCCGAAGGCCGTCATCCCTCACGCGGCGTCGCTGCATCAGGCTTGCGCCCATTGTGCAATATTCCCCACTGCTGCCTCCCGTAGGAGTCTGGGCCGTGTCTCAGTCCCAGTGTGGCCGGTCGCCCTCTCAGGCCGGCTACCCGTCGTCGCCTTGGTGAGCCATTACCTCACCAACAAGCTGATAGGCCGCGGGCTCATCCTGCACCGCCGGAGCTTTCGAACATCACAGATGCCTGCGATGGTCAGTATCCGGTATTAGACCCCGTTTCCAGGGCTTGTCCCAGAGTGCAGGGCAGATTGCCCACGTGTTACTCACCCGTTCGCCACTAATCCCCACCGAAGTGGTTCATCGTTCGACTTGCATGTGTTAAGCACGCCGCCAGCGTTCGTCCTGAGCCAGGATCAAACTCTCCGTGAATGCTTTTCACGGGAGCGGAACAGTCGGAGGAATGATCCGACCGTTCACAGCGTCCTCGCTGTGTATTTCAAAGGAACCTCGCCCCAGCAGATGCTGGAGACGGGGTATCAACATATCTGGCGTTGACTTTTGGCACGCTGTTGAGTTCTCAAGGAACGGACGCTTCCTTTGTACTCACCCGAGAGACTCTCTCGCGGCTTTCCTCCGGGCGCTTCCCTTCGGTCTTGCGTTTCCGACTCTATCAGATCTTTTTCTCGACCTGACCCCCAGTCAGCGGGGTTTGTCTTCGCGGCCCTTGGGCCGTTCCGACGTGTCCAACCTTAGCGCGTTCTCTCGGCGTTTCCAAAATCGAAGCCAGTCGGAGTCGATCAGGTCGTCGAGTCCCAATTCGAATTGAATTCGGGCACGCCGAAATCAACCCCGTTGGGAGCGATCTTGCTAGTGGTTGGGTGCCGCTCGTGCGGCGGAAGTGCTGTCGAAGAACCGTTACGGCTCCGCGGCAACCCGAAGAACTTTACGGATCGGGAGGGGACTGTCAAGCGGCCCCTGTCAAGATCTTTTCTGTGGGCGTCAGTCCAGATCAGAGAGCCGGCCGCCGGCGTCCGGCTGGGCGTCTTCCACCCGGCGCAGGAGGCGGGTGAGGACCTCGCCCAGCGTCGTGCGCTCCACCGGGGACAGGTCCTGGAGCAGGTCCTCCTCGAAGACCGACGCCAGGCGCATCGCCTCCAGCCACTTCTCACGCCCTCGGATGTCAGCTCCACGATGACTCGTACGCGGTTCGTCTCGTCTCGCTCCCGGGTCACCAGTCCTTCGCCGACCATGCGGTCGATCCGGTGTGTCATGGCGGCCGGCGTCAGACCGAGGCGCTTGGCGAGGTCGCTGGGCCCAGGCGATAGGGGGCGCCGGAGAGGACGAGCGCCTTGAGGACCTCCCACTCGGCGTTGCTGATGCCGAGGGCCGAGGTCTGTCGACCGTAGGCGACGTTCATACGGCGGTTCAGGCGGGACAGGGCCGAGACGATCTGCTCGACCTGGGGTCGAGGTCCTGGAATTCGCGCTGGTACGCCGCGATCTGCTCTTCGAGGGTCGGCTCGCTGGGGCCGGGGGTGTCGCCCATGGGCCGCAGTATGGCACGCCCGGTCTTTGCCTTGAAGTCCTTGGATGTGTACTCTTTAGCTTCGAAATTTAGTTTCGAAGTCTTCACTCCTAACTTGTGAGAGAGGTGAACGTGACCAGGGCGATGGGCGCAGCGATGCGCCGGATCCATGTGGGAAACGCACTCAGCGCGTTCGGGCTCGGCTTCACGGTCCCCTACCTGTACGTCTATGTGGCGCAGGTTCGGGGGCTCGGAGCCATGACGGCGGGTCTCGTGCTCGCCGTCTTCGCTGTGGCCGCGCTGGTCGTGCTGCCGTTCGCCGGGCGGGCGATCGTCCGGCGCGGCCCGCTTCCGGTGCTGCTCGCCGCTCTGGTCGCCGCCGCCGTGGGCGCGTTGGGTCTGGGGATCGCGAGCAGTGCGGTGGCCGTGCTGACGACGGCTGCCGTGCTGGGGGCCGGGCAGGCGGTGATGCAGCCGGCGCTGGCGACGATGATCGTGGACTGCTCGTCGGCGGAGACGCGGTCGCGGGCCTTCGCCATGCAGTTCTTTCTGCAGAACCTCGGGCTCGGGTGGGCGGCCTCATCGGTGGTCATCTCGTCGACGCGACCAGCGCCTCCTCCTTCACCCTTCTCTTCGCGATCGAGGCGGCGATGTTCCTGCTGCTGGTCGTGGTGATGGCGACCGTGCGGGTGCCGCACGCTCCGCGGATCGAGGGCGCGCCCGTGGCGTCGGGGCGGGGCAGCTGGAAGCAGTTGCTGGGCAACCGGGCCATGGTGCAGCTGTGTGTGCTGGGCTTCGTGCTGTTCTTCGCCTGCTACGGGCAGTTCGAGTCGGGGCTGAGCGCGTACGGGGTCGAGGCCGCCGGGATATCGACGTCGGCGTTGGGGACCGCGCTCGCGGCGAACACGCTGGTGATCGTCATCGCGCAGTTCGCCGTGCTGCGGTTCGTGGAGCGGCGTCGGCGGTCGCGGGTGATCGCTGTCGTGGGGCTGATCTGGGCCGTCGCGTGGGCCGTGGCGGGGTACGCGGGGCTCGGGCACGGTAGCCAGGAGATGGCGACGGCCGCGTTCGTCTCGACGTACGCCCTGTTCGGGCTGGGTGAGGCGATGCTGTCGCCGACGGTGGCCCCGTTGGTCGCGGATCTCGCGCCGGAGGGGATGGCCGGGCAGTACAACTCGGCGTTCGCCCTGGTCAAGCAGCTCGCGCTGGCTGTCGGGCCGGCGGTGGGCGGGCCGCTGGGGGCTTCGCTGCACGCGCCGTACATCGTGGCGTTCCTGGTGTTCTCTCTGGGGATCAGCGTCCTTGCCGTGCGGTTGGGGCGGCAGCTGACCGACGTCCAGGATCAGCCGTGGGTCGCGAAGAGCCGGGTCGTGGCGCGGGGCGGGGCGCCCGTTTCCGCGGACGTCTGATCCTTCCGGGCATGGCCTAGGTCATCTGGGTGCGCGGCAGGGCGAACTCGCACCAGACCGCCTTGCCGCCGCCGGGGGTGCGGCGGCAGCCCCAGTTCGACGCGATCGTGGCGACGATGGCGATGCCCCGGCCCGACTCGTCGCCCGGTTCCGCGCGGCGGCGTCTGGGGAGGTGGTCGTCGCCGTCGGTGACCTCGATGATCAGGCGGCGGTCGGTGCGGCGCAGGCGCAGACGCATCGGCGGGGTGCCGTGCTGGAGGGAGTTGGCGACCAGTTCGCTGGTGGCCAGGACGCCCAGGTCGTGCAGATCGGCGGGGAAGCGCCAGCTGGTGAGGACGCCGGAGGCGAAGGCACGCGCGCGTGGGGCCGCTTCGACGCCGCCCAGGAGTTCCAGGGCGGCGTTGCGGAAGAGCTCGCTCTCGGGGCCGGTGCGGGCGGGGTGCTGGAGGACCAGGACGGCCACGTCGTCGTCGTGGTCGGGTGTCACTCCCGCCGAGCGGACCAGGCGGTCGCAGACGACCTGGGGGGTGCCGGTCGCGCCGGACAGGGCGCGTTCCAGGGCGGCGATGCCCTCGTCCAGGTCGGCGTCCCGGCGTTCGACCAGGCCGTCCGTGTAGAGGACGGCCGTGGAGCCGGGGCTCAGGGGACCGAGCCGGAGGAGTGCATCCAGCCGCCGGTGCCGAGTGGGGGGCCGGTGGGTTCGTCGGCGCGCAGGACCGCGCCGTTCTCGTCGCGGACCAGGATGGGGAGGTGGCCGGCCGAGGCGTAGACCAGTTTGCCCTCGTTCGGGTCGTGGACGGCGTACGCGCAGGTGGCGATCTGGTTGGGGTCGATCTCGGCCGCCAGGCCGTCGAGGAGCTGGAGGACCTCGTGCGGGGGAGGTCGAGGCGGGCGTAGGCGCGGACCGCGGTGCGGAGCTGGCCCATGACGGCTGCCGCGCGGACGCCGCGGCCCATGACGTCGCCGATGACCAGGGCCGTGCGGCCGCCGCCCAGGGTGATCACGTCGTACCAGTCGCCGCCGACCGCGGCTTCCGTGCCGCCGGGGTGGTAGGTGGCGGCGACGCGCAGGTCGTCGGGTTCTTCGAGTTCCTGGGGGAGCAGTGACCTCTGCAGGGTCACGGCTGTCTCGCGTTGGCGGCGTTCGCTCGCGCGCAGGCGTTCGGCGGCTTCGGCGTGGTCGGTGACGTCGGTGGCGAAGACCAGGACACCGCGGCTGTCGCTGCCGCCCTTGCCGTCGCCTTGGGCGACCGGGGTGCAGGTGAAGGTGTAGCAGCGGCCGTCCGGGGCCTTGCGGGACTTGACCGTGCGTGGCTTGCCGCTGCGCTGGACCTGGTCCAGGAGGGGGAACAGGCCGAGCGCGTCGAGTTCGGGGAGGGCCTCGCGGGCGCGTTCGCCGAGGGGGCGTACGCCGAAGGCGGTCGTGTAGGCATCGTTGACGTAGGCGATGCGGTGGTCGGGGCCGTGGACCAGGGCGACGAGGGAGGGACGCGGTCGAGGACCTCGCGCACCCGCAGTTCGTCGACGGCGGGTAGGGGCGGCACCTCGTCGGTCACTTGTTCGACACGGGCGGCGGGTACGGAGCCTTCCCCCGCCGGTCCGGGAGGCCGTCTGCTCGGTCCGCGCTGCGGCGCGGCGCTGCGTTCCGGGGAGCCGGGCGCTCCAGCGCGTGAAGTTCACGAATCCTTGCCTCGTGTAGTCGTCGGCGGCCGGCACCGGAACCGGCCGGGGCCCCGGGGGCCCGCACCGGGGCGAGCCGTGGCCCGCCCGCGGTGGAGGACCAGTCTGGCAGTGTGCCGACCGGGCCAACATCCGTCAGACGCCGGGCCGGGCGGTGGAGTTCCTGGGTCCGGTCAGGACGACCCCTTCGGGTTGTGCGGGGGGTCTTGGGGAGGCTTTCCACCGGCCGCGAGTTCGAACTCCGCCCTGGGGTGTTCGAGTGAACCCAGGGAGACGATCTCCCGTTTGAACAGTCCGGCCAGGGTCCATTCGGCGAGCACGCGCGCCTTGCGGTTGAAGGTGGGCACGCGGCTGAGGTGGTAGGTGCGGTGCATGAACCAGGCGGGCCAGCCCTTGAGCTTGCGTCCGTAGACGTGGGCGACGCCCTTGTGCAGTCCCAGGGAGGCGACCGAGCCGACGTACTTGTGGGTGTACGTGGTGAGGCGTTCGCCGCGCAGGGTGTGCACGATGTTGTCGGCGAGGACCCCGGCCTGGCGCAGGGCGTGCTGGGCGTTGGGGGCGCACTCGCCGCCCGGCTCGTCCGCGGTCACGTCGGGGACGGCGGCGGCGTCTCCGGCGGCCCACGCGTGCGTGGTGCCCTCGACGGTCAGTTCCGGGGTGCATTTCAGCCGTCCGCGGTCGTTGCGGGGCAGATCGGTGGCGGCGAGCACCGGGTGGGGCTTCACGCCGGCCGTCCAGACGACCGTACGGGTGGGGAAGCGGGCGCCGTCGCTGAGGACCGCGACCCGGTCCGCGCAGGAGTCCAGCCGGGTCCGCAGGCGGACGTCGATGTTGCGGCGGCGCAGTTCGGTGACGGTGTAGCGGCCCATCTCCTCGCCGACCTCGGGCAGGATGCGGTCCGAGGCCTCGACGAGGATCCACTTCATGTCCTCGGGCTGGACGTTGTGGTAGTAGCGCGCGGCGTAGCGGGCCATGTCCTCCAGTTCGCCGAGGGCCTCCACGCCGGCGAAGCCGCCGCCGACGAAGACGAAGGTGAGGGCCGCGTCGCGGATCGCGGGGTCGCGGGTGGAGGAGGCGATGTCCATCTGCTCGATGACGTGGTTGCGCAGGCCGATGGCCTCCTCGACGGTCTTGAAGCCGATGCCGTGGTCGGCGAGGCCGGGGACCGGGAGGGTGCGCGAGACGGAGCCGGGGGCGAGGACGAGTTCGTCGTACGTCAGCCGCTGCCCACCGGTGCCCTCCTCCTCGGTGGCGAGAGTGGTGATGGTGGCGGTGCGTTTCGCGTGGTCGATCGAGGTGGCCTCGCCGATGACGACGCGGCACCGGTCGAGGACGCGGCGCAGCGGTACCACGACGTGGCGGGGCGAGATGGCGCCGGCGGCGGCCTCGGGGAGGAAGGGCTGGTACGTCATGTACGGGTCGGGGTGACGACCGTGATCTCCACCTCGTCCCGCTCCAGTTCCCGTTTCAGTCTGCGCTGGAGACGCAGGGCCGTGTACATCCCGACGTAGCCGCCACCGACAACGAGAATGCGCGCACGTTCCTTCACCATCCCATGACGCACCCGCCGCTTGCGTTTGTCCACAGCCTCGACGAATTGTGTGACTGGAGCGAGAGAGCGCGCAGAGTTGGCCGGAATAGCGGCCTGTGAGGGATAAGCGCAGGTCAGGATGGGTGGCGTGGGGGGCGCGCGGGGCACATTCAGGACGTAAACGGCCCGTACTCCGATCGGTGGGCGCTCCGTGCGGAACCTGCCCCTTCTGAATTGACTCCCTCTCAACTATGTTCGTGTGTCGACGGGGTGTAGGGGGATGCGCTCACGGGGTCCGCGACGGGCGGGCCCGCGGACCAGAGCCTGTTCCCCCGTCCCAGCATCGAATGGCGGGGAGTGTCTCCGGGGGGAGACGTCATTACCGGGGGAATGCTTATGCATGTTCAGGACTCTCATTGGTCGTCCGCGTCCGCTCTCGCGGCGGGCGGCGCGACGATGAGCGCGGCGGGGAACGGACGCGGGAACGGAGCGCGGACGACGCCGCTGCGCGTGGACGCGCAGCGCAATCTGGAGCACGTGCTGCGTGCGGCGCGCGAGGTGTTCGGCGAGCTGGGGTACGGCGCGCCGATGGAGGACGTGGCCCGGCGCGCACGGGTCGGCGTGGGCACGGTGTACCGGCGGTTCCCGAGCAAGGACGTCCTGGTGCGGCGGATAGCCGAGGAGGAGACCTCCCGGCTCACCGACCAGGCGCGGGCGGCGCTCGGGCAGGAGGACGAGCCGTGGTCGGCGCTGTCGCGCTTCCTGCGCACGTCGGTGGCCTCCGGCGCCGGGCGGCTGCTGCCGCCGCAGGTGCTGCGGGTCTCGGTCGGCGAGGACGGGGCGGGTGGCGCGCGCGTGCCGCAGCAGCGGACGCAGCCGGGCTCGGCGGAACTGCGGCTGGTGCCGGAGGAGCCGGTGGCGGTCGCCTCGATGCCGGCACCCGCGGTCCCCGCGGAGGACGACGCCGGTACGTCGGCGCTGCTCGAGGTCGTGGGTCAGCTCGTGGAGCGCGCGCGTGCGGCGGGTGAGCTGCGGCCGGACGTCTCGGTGTCGGACGTCCTGCTGGTGATCGCGACGGCCGCGCCCTCGCTGCCGGACGCGGCGCAGCAGGCGGCCGCATCGGCCCGGCTGCTGGACATCCTCCTGGAGGGGTTGCGGTCGCGGCCGGCGTGACAGAGACAGGGGAGCATTCCCCATATGAGTGACAGCTAGTACTGGCGTGCGGTAAATCCCCACGGATGAGTGATGGTCCGAACTCCAGGGTCCTGGCCAAAAGCCACTATGGCACTCTGACCCGGTGGTCTGGACGTGTTGGACGGCTGGCGGGGGCTTTCCGCGATGAGCGTTGACGGGCGGGACGAGTCGAGCGGTAACGGCGACGCCACAGCCGGCGGCCCGCTCCCGCCCCAGGTGCCGAGCCAGGGCGGACGCGCGGGCGGCCCGGCGGGCGCCCACCGCGCCGACGGCTCGGTTCCGCCGCAGCGCGCATGGCATGAGGACAGCGCCCTGCCGCCGCGCGAGCTGCCACCGTCCGACGCGGAGCTCATCGACCGGATGCGCGCGGGCGACGACACGGCGTATGAGGAGCTGTACCGGCGCCACGCCCAGGCCGTGCGCCGGTACGCCTGGACCTGCTGCCGTGACGCCCACACCGCGGACGACCTGACCGCCGAGGTCTTCGCCCGCATGCTCCAGGCGGTACGCGGCGGCTCCGGCCCCGAGCACGCCGTTCGGGCCTACCTGCTCACCTCCGTACGCCGTGTCGCCGCGTCCTGGACCAGGTCGGCGCGGCGGGAGCAGCTCGTCGACGACTTCGCGGTGTTCGCCACCCAGTCCGCACGCGCCTCCGACCTGCCGGAGGACGACTCACTCGAAGTCGGCGCGGACGTACGGGCGATGCACGAGGCCGAGCGGTCCATGGCGATGCGGGCCTTCCGCTCGCTGCCGGAGCGGTGGCAGGCCGTGCTGTGGCACACCGAGGTCGAGGACGAGTCGCCCAGCGAGGTCGCCACACTCTTCGGGCTGGACGCCAACGGCACGCGCGTGCTCGCCAGCCGGGCCCGCGAGGGCCTCAAGCAGGCCTACCTCCAGGCCCACGTCAGCGCCACCCTCACCACCGACGAGGAGTGCGCACGCTACGCCGACCAGCTCGGCACCTACGCCCGGGGCCGGCTGCGCACGCGTGCCGAGCGGGGGCTGCGCAAGCACTTGGAGGAGTGCGCGAAGTGCCGGCTGGCCGCGCTGCAGATCGAGGAGGTCGCCGGCGGCATCCCCGCGGTGGTGCCGGTAGCCGTCATCGGCTGGTTCGGTGCCGCCGGGTACGCCAAAGCGGCCGGGCTCATCGCCGGAGGCGCGGGGGCGGCCGGTGCCGCGGGTGCGGTCGCGGCGGCGGGCGGGGGCGCGTCGGCGGGAGCCGGTGCGGCCGCGGGCGGTGGCTCGTCCGGTGGGGCGGGAAGCGGTGGCTCGGGAGGCGGTGGGGCGGCGGCTGCCGAGGGGATCGGTGCGCCCGTGAAGGCCGGCATCGCGGCCGGGGTGGTCGCCGTGGGCGTGGTGGCCGTGGTGGTGATGGCGCTGGCCGGCAACGAGAAGCCGAAGGACGCGGCGAAGACGCCCCCGACCCCGTCCTCGCCGGTGGTCCGGCCGGGCGGGCCCTCACCCTCTCCCTCACCTTCGCAACGGGAACCCGGACCGCCCCGGCCCCCGGGGATCGTGCCCGCGCGCGCCGAGACGCCTGCGCCGACACCGACCCACAGGACCAGCCCGACGCCCACACGGTCCTCGACCCCGGCACCGGCCCCCACCGCGCCACCCCCGGCACCCGGTTCCCTCAGGCCGACACCACCGGCCCCCACCCCCACACCGACCCCGGAACCGCCGCCCCCGCCCGCCCCGGCCGTCTATCAGTGGAGCGAACTGTCGTACGACATCAGCGGCGACGGCACCGAACCCGAGATGCGGATCGGCTCGAGCAGCTGGGTCTGGCAGCGGCACGGCCTGTCGGTCGGCGACCAGCGGTACCCGCACGGCGTCACCGTGCACGGCCGCTCCTCCGTCACCATCGACCTCAACCGCTCCTGCTCCTCGTACGAGGCGCTCGTCGGCGTGGACGACATGACGCTGAAGCTCGGCGAGGTGTCCTTCTCCGTCTACGCCGACGGGGTCCGGCTGTGGCGGTCCGCGCCGGTCGAGGGCGGTGACCCCGCGGTCCCCGTACAGGTGAACCTCACGGGCCGCAGCACCGTACGACTCGTCGTGGAACCGCATGGCGATGTCCTCGGCAACCTGGTGCTCGCGGACTGGGCGGAGTCCAGGTTCACCTGCGGTTAGCGCGCAGGCCGCTCAACGGCGTACGCGCTCCGTGCCTCGTCCAGCTCGTCCAGCACGTCGTCCACGGTGAGCGCCGCGCCCCGAGCGCGCTCCGACTCGCAACGGAATCCGCCCAGGGCGGCGTGCGCGGCGGCCGCCGTCCGTTCGGCATGGGTGCGCTCCGGCATGGGGCGCGGACGGCCGGCCCGCCAGTGGTCGCCGGCACCGAGCAGCCGTACCGCGCGCGGGAAGTCACCGAGGTCGGCGAGCAGGCCCGCCGCGCCGTCCACGACCGCGGCCCGGATCATTTCGGAGCACCGCTTGTCCACGGCTTCGCGCAGGGCGCCGGCCACCATGGCCAGAGCCCGCTCCGGGCCGGAATCGCTCGCCGTGATCAAGGCGTCGATCAGATCCAGCATCACCGTGAACTGGGGCGCCGGTGTGCCCCGCGCGGTCTCCGCGCGCGCCGCCTCGCACAGGACACGAGCCCGCGCGAGGTGCCCCTCCTCCAATGCCAGCTGGGCCCGCAGCAGCAGGACGAACGCCTTGGCGTCCGCTACGGCGTACCGGTCGGCGGCGGCGCTCGCCTCGTCCAGCGCCGCCAGCGCGGCCGGGCGGTCGCCCGCGCGGTAGGCGATCTCGCCGAGCCGGGCCATGAGGAACGGCGCCTCGGCGTACGCGCCCACCTCGTAGGCGAGCCGCAGTGATTCCTCGTACTCCCCCTTGGCCTCATCGAAGCGGCCCCGCGTCATGGCCGCCTCGCCGGCCGCTCCGCACACCTGTGCCCGTAGCCAGCGGTCCCCGGAGCGGTGGCTGAGCAGGCGCAGCTCCGCGAGGTCGTCGTCGACGCCGGCCAGGTCACCGGGGGTGTCGATGGCCATGTGCGTCCGGAACATCAGTGCGACGGCGGTCTCCCAGTCCCCTCCGTGGGCCCGGCAGTTGGCGACGACGGAGTCCATGACGTCCTGGGGGTTCCCCTGCCAGCCCAGGAATGGAGAGAGCATCGGCCAGACGAGCCCCGGGATCCGCGCCGCCTGTGGTCCGCCCGCCTCGTAGTACGCCCACACGCGCGTCACGTACCGGCGCCGCTCCTTCACGAACGCCTCCATGGGCGCCGCCTCGGCCATGAAGAACAGATGCAGCATGCGCAGATCCATCCGCAGGGCGCGCAGCGGATGCCCCGCCTCCCCGTCCGGCGCGGCGAGGAAGTGCTCGACGGGATCGGGCAGGCCCGGCTCATCAGGGGACGGCACGCGGCCCAGGGCGTCGGTCCCCGCCCCCAGGCGCAGAGTCCGGTCGAGCCACTCCATGCCCTCGTGCCGGTAGTTGCGCAGCCACCAGAACCAGCCCATGGCCAGGGCGAGGGCACCCGCCTCCTGCTCGTCCCCGGCGATGAGAGCACGGTCGAGGGCGGCGCGGATGTTGTCCAGCTCGGTCTCCAGGCGGGAGATCCACGGCAGTTGCCCGGCCGAGCGCAGCAGCGGGTCGGCCCGCTCGACGAGGGCGCGCGCCCACGAGCGATGCCTGCGCTCGCCCTCGCGCCGCAGCGACGGATCCTCGGCGGCGCGCTCGACGGCGTACTCATGGATGGTCTCCAGCATCCGGTACCGCATGCCGCCGGAGCCGTCCCTGCCACAAGGGGCGGCCAGGACCAGGGACTTGTCGACGAGCGCCCCGAGCAGCTCGGCGGCGGGCCCGGTGCACACCGCCTCCGCCGCCGCGAGGTCCCAGCCGCCCGCGAACACGGACACCTCGCACAGCACCGTCCGCTCGGCCTCGTCGAGCAGGTCCCACGACCAGTCGACGACGGCGCGCAGGGTCTGCTGGCGGGGCAGGACCGTACGGCTCCCGGAGGTGAGGAGGCGGAAGCGGTCGTCGAGCCGGTCGGCGATCTGCCGGGGCGTGAGCAGCCTGAGCCGGGCCGCCGCCAGTTCGATGGCGAGCGGCAGCCCGTCCAGGCGGCGGCAGATCTCCGCCACCGCCTGCTCGTCACGGAGCACGGCCTCCGCGTCCGGGCGGACGGCGGCGGCGCGCTCCGCGAACAGCCGACGGGCCTGGTCCGGCCGCAGGGGCTCGACCGGGCGCACCACCTCGCCCGGCACGCCCAGGGGTTCACGACTGGTGGCGAGGATCGTGAGCCCGGGGCAGCGGGTCAGCAGGGTCTCGGCGAGGTGGGCGGCGGCGCCGATGACATGCTCGCAGTTGTCCAGGATCAGGAGTGGGCCGCGCGGGGCGCAGTACTCCACGAGCAGGGCGACGGGGTCGTCCTGCACGGCCGTCAGCTCGCTGGTCATCAGCACGGTCTCGCGCAGACCGAGCGCACTGACCACCGCTCCCGGCACCGCCTCCGGCCGGTCGAGCGGGGCGAGCTCGACCAGCCACGCCTGCGGGAGCCCGGCGGCGGCTTCCTCGGCGAGGCGGGTCTTTCCGGAGCCGCCCGGTCCGGTGAGGGTGACGAGTCGGGCTCTGCGTACGTGGGAACGGATGGCGGCGATCTCGGGTTCCCGGCCGACGAACGTGTTCAGGCGGGGGCGGAGGTTGCCGGTGCGCTCGGGCGGCGGCGGCTCGGTCGGTGCGGGCAGGGGCCGGTCGACGGTGCCGGCCGAGGCGAGCAGGTCGGCGTGGAGGGTGCGCAGTCGCGGGCCGGGGTCGGTGCCGAGGCCCTCCGCGAGGGCGCGGCGGGCGGACTCGTACGCGGCGAGGGCGTCGGCCTCTCGGCCGGTGTCCTTCAGGGCGCGGATGAGGAGGGCGTGCAGGGGTTCGTCGTACGGATGTACGGCGGTCAGTTCCCGCAGTTCCGGTACGACGTCCCGCGCGCGGCCGAGCCGTAGGCGGGCCTCGGCTCTGGCCCGGGTCGCCTCCAGGCGGGTCGCCTCCGGGCGGGTGGCGGCCGCGCGGTCGGGGAGGTCGGCGAGGGCGGGGCCGCGCCAGAGGGCGAGGGCGGTGTCGAGGTGACGTTCCGCGCTGGTGGGATCGTCGGCGGCGAGGGCGTCGGCGCCCTGCTGGACGAGCCGTTCGAAGACGAAGAGGTCGATGTCGTCCGGGGTGGCCGTGAGGCGGTAGCCGCCGGTTTCGGAGGTCACGGCGTTCTTGCCGAGGGCGCGGCGGAGTCGGGCGACGAGGGCCTGGAGGGCGGCGGGGGCGTCCTGGGGCGGGGCGTCCGTCCACACCTCGTCGATCAGGGTCTGGGGGGTGGTGACGCGGGAGGGGCGTAGGGCGAGGGCGGTGAGAAGGGCGCGGAGGCGGGGGCCGCCGAGGGGGACGGCCTTGCCGTGCTCGTCGTGTGCCTGGGTGATGCCCAGGATTCTGTACCGCACGGGGTCATTGTGGCCGGGGTTGGTGAGAGGGCCATGGGGTTTCCGGGTGAGGCGTTGCGGGACTCGGCGCTGTCAGGTGCTCGGCGTCCGTGTCTGGGCCGGGGCGTTGCGCAGCCCGGCACTGTCAGGTGCTCGACGTCGTTGCTGGGGCCGGGTGGGTCCGCAGCCCGGCGGAGCGGGGTGCCGCTGCGCCCACCCTCCCCCAAGCTCTCGGCTCCTCCCCCAAGTTCTCGGCTTCGCTCGAACAGGGGGGACCCCCATGAGCAGGGGGGACCCCCATCGCCCCGGCGGCACGACTGCCCGCAGCTACGCGGGACCGGCGGCCCGCCCCCGTGCGCCCGCACCCGCGCAGCACGGAAGGGGCCGTGTCGGGGGGTGTCCGCCCGCAGCGGTTGGCGCGTCAACGCCAGTCAGTCGGTATGAGACCCCATCGCGCCGTTCCGAGGACGGACACCCCCCGGCGCGGCCCCGACCCACCACCGCCGCGCAGGCGCAAACGGCGCGCCCCCGGACAGCCGCACACCTCACACCCGCCGCACCCCGGCCCCCGCCCCAACGCCCCCGCTGCGGAGCGATCCCCGCCGGTACCGCTCGCTGTCGGGCCGGCGTTCCCGTCCAGCAGGTGCCTCGGCGGGACAGCAGGCGGCGGAGCCACAGTTCCAGGGAGACCAGGTCGGCGAGGCCGTCCAGGGGAAGGGGTTCGCCGGCTGCCGCGCCGCGCAGGGCCTTGCGGACCACCCGGGCCTCCACGAGACCGGCCTCCGCCAGCAGCGGTGTGTCGAACAGGGCGACCAGGGAGTCCGCGGCCACCCTCAGCCCCGTACGGGCCGCGGCCTCCGTCGACGCCTGGGTCGGAGCGCCCCACCCGGGCGGCAGCTCCCGGACCCCGGCCCCTTCCAGCACCGTACGCAGGATCGCCGCCCGCGCCCCCGGCCGCACCCGCAGCGCCTCGGGCAGCGCCCGGGCCGCCCGCACGACCTGGTTGTCGAGGAACGGCGCGTGCAGCCGCTGGAAGCGGATCTCCGCGGCCTGCTCCAGCACCCGCAGATCCGCCGCGTGCCGCGCCAGCGCCGCACGCGCGCAGAAGTCACCGGGCCGCTGCCCCGGCCCCACCAGCTCCGACCGGTGCGTGGACGCCTGAAGACGAACCGATACTTCGGCGAGCGCCTCACCGGTGAGCCAGCGCGCCGCCGGCCCGGGTCTGCCCCAGGTCAGCGCGGCGAGCGAGGCCTCCACCGGGTTGCCGGACCCGTCGAGACCGTCGTGGGTGCGGTGGTCCAGCAGGCGCTCGGCCAGGGACTCGAGCCCCGCCCGGTACGGCGTACGGGACAGCCGCCGAGCCGCCGCGTACACGCGCGCGGGAACCAGCACGGAGCCGTCCGCCTTGGCCAGCGCGGCGACGGGCCGCACCAGGTGACGCCGCTTGCGGTCCATCAGCAGGTCGGCCAGCCGGGCCGGATGCGCGTCCAGGACCTGCCGCGCGCCGTAACCCGTGAAGTGATCCGCGCTGCCGGCCCCCAACCGCGCCCGGTGCCGGGCCGCCGCCACCAGGGACGCGCCCGGCTCGTCCGTCAACGGGCCGTCCAGGTCGGCGTAGGGCAGGGTCTCCTCCCCGCCGGCCACCACCACATGGTGCAGTCGCGGATTGGCGGCCAGCGCACCCGCCCGCTCCAGCTCGTCCTGCCGGCCCCCGACGGCAAGGTCGTTGAACGTGACCGCCAGCAGCCGCTCCCCCGCGCCCGTGCCGTGCCCGAGCACCGTCCCCGGCATCCCGGGCAGTCCCGCGGCGAGCAGTGCCAGCGTCCCCGAGGCCGGCCCGCCGGACAGGTCCGCGCCGATTCCCGGCACGGGCATCCCGCGCGCGGCACGCCGCTCGGCAGGTCCCATGCCGGGCACGGGCCCGGGGTCGATGTCCGCCCCGGGGACGTGCCGCGGCGCGGCCAGCCGGGTCCGTACGGCCTCCACGAGCGCGTCGCGCACGGCGTCGACCGCGTGGTCGGGATCGGCGGCGGGCGCGGCGACCGCCAGCGAGGCGACGGGCTCGTACCCGGCGATCTCACGCGCCCCGGCGCGCAGGATGAGTGCATGCCCCGGCGGAACACGCTTCACGCCGTCGTACGGCGTGGAGTCGTGGAGCGCGGCGGGCACGTCAGGGGCGGCCAGCAGCGCGGCGAGATGCCCGAAGTCGAGGTTGGCCTCGATGAGGTCGGCCAGCGGCAGCGCGGCCGTCGCGTACGCCGTACCGCCGGCCCACGGCGTGTGGAACACCGGCCGGGCGCCCGCGAGGTCGCCGCAGACGGTGATCCTCCGGCCGACCTGCACGATCGCGGTGTAGCTGCCCGGCCAGGCGGTGAGATGCCGAAGTGCCCCGCCGCGCGCGGCGAACAGCGCGACGCGCAGCTGCTCGTCGGTGGCGCCGCAGATGCCGAGGACGGCGATACGGGTACGGTCGTCGGCCTTCACGACCCGCACCTCGTCGGGACGCCAGTCGCCGACCGCCCACAGCGGATCCGGGTCACCCCACAGGAGTTGGGAACCCACCGGGTGCACCGTCTCGCCGTCGGGCCCGGTGGCCCCCGCCGCACCGGCAGCGACGGCTCCCGCGGCGGTGCTGCTCCACCCCACCAACCACCGCATCGCCGCCTCCACAGGCTGTGGACAACCAGTGCACCGTACGAACCGGTTCACCATGCTGCCATGAAGGAAGCGTTCCAGAGGGTGCCCGCGCCGCTTGCGCTCCGCTGAATGCGCCCCGGCGGCGACACCCGCGCCACCCCGAACCACCTCGAACTCCCGAGCGTCACAAGAAGATACGGGCGGCGAGGACGCAAGAAAGCGAGAAGAAAAGAGCAAGGCGAGAGGGAAAACAAGCGATGAGAAAGGGGGTTCAGCGCGACCGCGGCGCGAATGCGCCCCGAAACGCGCCCCAATGGCGCCCGACGCGCCCTCAACTACCGTGGTCGGAGCCCTGACACCCCACGACCAGCAGGGTCGATTTTCAGCCAAATCGGCGCCTCGCGGACAGCGTCGAACACTCTCCGTACAGTCTCCGCGCATCACCGCCCGGTCGCGCAGTCCGGGAGACGGAGCACGCCTCCCGGACCGTTCCGCCGCCCGCGGGGATGGAGGCGGCGGTGTCCCCCAGCCCACTGGATCCAGTACAGCGGGCCGACCCACGCAATGACCATGGAACCGCTCCCGCGATGGCCGGAGAAGAGCGCACGGACGGGCGCACGGCCACACAGTGGGAGCACGCCGCGACTGCCCGTATCCGACCCGCACTTCAGTACGGACCACAATCCCGCCAACCGGAAGAATGCCCCTTAACGCTTGGGATGCGGCGAACTACGCTGGGTTTACGAATGCCGCACGGTTATGCCAGCGCGGCAGCCGTCTGTGTCGAGGGGTGGCGCATGTCCAGGGAGCAACGCGGGCCGAACGAAAAACTCGGCGCCGTTCTCGCCCTCGCGGGAATCAGCAACGCGGGCCTCGCCCGACGCGTCAACGATCTTGGCGCCCAGCGCGGTCTGACGCTTCGCTACGACAAGACGTCGGTGGCGCGCTGGGTGTCGAAGGGCATGGTGCCGCAGGGTGCGGCGCCGCACCTCATCGCCGCCGCCATCGGACAGAAGCTCGGCCGCCCGGTGCCGCTCCACGAGATCGGCCTGGCGGACGCGGACCCCGCGCCCGAAGTCGGTCTCGCCTTCCCGCGGGACGTCGGGCAGGCGGTGAGGTCCGCCACGGAGCTGTACCGCCTCGACCTCGCCGGCCGTCGCGCCGGATCCGGCGGCATCTGGCAGTCGCTGGCCGGATCGTTCGCAGTGAGCGCTTATGCAACGCCCGCCTCACGATGGCTGATAACCCCGGCCGACAGTTCGGTGGCACGTGACGTGGGCCCAGGCGAGGGCTCCGGCGCACCGCTCAAAGTCGGCCACAGCGATGTGCAGAAGCTGCGGGAGGCCGCCGAGGACGCGCGGCGCTGGGATTCCAAGTACGGCGGCGGGGACTGGCGTTCGTCGATGGTCCCCGAGTGCTTAAGGGTGGAGGCGGCCCCTCTCCTGCTCGGCTCCTACTCCGACGAGGTCGGCCGGGCCCTCTTCGGCGCCTCCGCCGAACTCACGCGCCTCGCCGGCTGGATGGCCTTCGACACCGGCCAGCAGGAAGCGGCCCAGCGCTACTACATCCAGGCCCTGCGCCTGGCCCGGGCGGCGGCGGACGTCCCCCTCGGGGGCTACGTCCTGGCCTCCATGTCCCTCCAGGCCACCTACCGCGGCTTCGGCGACGAGGGCGTGGACCTCGCCCAGGCCGCCCTGGAACGCAACCGCGGGCTGGCCACGGCCCGCACCATGAGCTTCTTCCGCCTGGTCGAGGCCCGGGCACACGCGCGCGCGGGTGACGCCCAGGCCGCCGGCGGCGCCCTGAAGGCGGCCGAGAGCTGGCTGGAGCGGGCCCGTCCCGGGGACAACGACCCGAGCTGGCTCGGCTTCTACTCCTACGACCGCTTCTGCGCCGACGCGGCCGAGTGCTACCGCGACCTCAAGGCGCCCCGCCAGGTCCGCCGCTTCACGGAGCAGGCCCTGTCGAAGCCGACGGAGGAGTTCGTCCGCTCGCACGGCCTGCGCCTGGTCGTGTCGGCCGTAGCCGAACTGGAGTCGGGAAACCTGGACGCGGCGTGCGAGCAGGGGGTGCGGGCGGTCGAGGTCGCCGGCCGCATCTCGTCGGCCCGCACGACGGAGTACGTGAAGGATCTCCTCCACCGGCTCGAGCCCTACGGTGACGAGCCGCGGGTGGTGGAGCTCCGTGAACGTGCACGCCCTTTGCTGATGGCTCCCGCCTGAGGTTTGAGGCCGGTCGCGCAGGCCCCCGCGCCCCTTCAGGTGCGCTGCCCGTCTTCGCGTTTGAAGGTGTTGTCAGTGGCGCAGTGCACTATCGAGGTGGGAGGTGGTGCTGGTGCGGCCCGCATACGACTGTGACGTGCTGGTGATCGGCGGCGGGATCGTCGGTCTGTCGACGGCCTATGCGATCACACGCGCCGCACCGGGCACACGCGTCACCGTCCTGGAGAAGGAACCAGGCCCGGCCCGGCACCAGACCGGCCGCAACAGCGGGGTCATCCACAGCGGCATCTACTACCGCCCCGGCTCCCTCAAGGCGCGCTACGCGGTGCGGGGCGCCGCCGAGATGGTCAAGTTCTGCGCCGAGTACGGCATCCCGCACGCGGTCACCGGCAAGCTGATCGTCGCGACCGACCGCTCCGAGCTGCCCCGCCTGCACGCCCTCGTGCAGCGCGGCCGGGAGAACGGCATCCCGGTGCGCGAACTGGGCGGGTCCCAGATCACGGAGTACGAACCGGAGGTCCGGGGCCTCGCCGCGATACACGTGGGCACGACCGGCATCTGCGACTTCGTCGCGGTCGCACGGCAGCTGGCCCACGGCTCGGGGGCAGAGATCCGTTACGGCACGAGGGTCGTCCGCGTCGACCGCCGGCCCGAGCGGGGTGTCGCCGTGCTCACGGCTTCCGGGGATGTCGTGCGCGGCCGGGTCCTGGTGAACTGCGCGGGCCTCCACTCCGACGAGATCGCCCGGCTGACCGGGGACGACCCCGACGTCCGGATCGTGCCGTTCCGCGGCGAGTACTACGAACTCGCCCGACCGGAGCTCGTGCGGGGACTGGTGTACCCCGTACCCGACCCGGCGTTCCCGTTCCTCGGGGTGCATCTCACGCGCGGGATCGACGGGGGTGTGCACATCGGGCCCAACGCGGTGCCGGCGCTGGCCCGCGAGGGGTATGGGTGGAGCACGGTCCGGTTGCGGGAGTTGGGAGCGACGCTGACCTGGCCCGGCTCCTGGCGGATCGCCCGCCGGCACTGGCGGTACGGGGCGGGGGAGATGCGGCGGTCACTGTCCAAGGGGGCGTTCACGGAGGCGGTGCGCAGGCTGTTGCCCGGGGTGTCCGAGGGTGATCTGGTGCCGACGGCGGCGGGAGTACGGGCGCAGGCGGTGTTGCGGGACGGGACCCTGGTGGACGACTTCCTGATCCGTGAGGGGCCTCGTACGGTGCATGTGCTGAACGCGCCGTCTCCTGCGGCTACGGCGTCCTTGCCGATCGGCCGGGAGGTGGCGCGCAGGGCGTTGGCTGTGCTGTGAGGGGCAGGTACGTGGCGTCGGTGCCGGGGCCGGGGCGTTGCGCAGCCCGGCGGAGCGGGGTGCCGCTGCGCCCACCCTCCCCAAGCTCTCGGCTCCTCCCCAAGTTCTCGGCTTCGCTCGAACAGGGGGGACCCCCATGAGCAGGGGGGACCCCCATCGCCCCAGCGGCACGACTGCCCGCAGCTAGGGCAGGTGGCGCCAGCCACGGCGCTCCCGCACTCGCCGGCGCACGGAAGGGGACGTGTCGGGGGGTGTCCGCCCGCAGCGGTTGGCGCGTCAACGGACGGTTAGTCGGTATCCGACCCCATCGCGCCGTTCCGAGGACGGACACCCCCCGGCGCGGCCCCGACCCACCCCCCGGCGTCACGCGCTACGCGCACCCCCACACAACCGCACAGGCCGCCGCAGGCCCTCCACCCCGTAAAATCAAGGGCACTGTGTCTGACTCCGTGAACACCCCCGAACCCCCGCACCAGCACCAGCACCAGCACACCCCCGGTGTCTCCATCCGGCACACCCGGGCCAAGGGAGAGCC
The DNA here is from genome assembly GCA_018195615.1 of Streptomyces tuirus. Taxonomy (GTDB): domain Bacteria; phylum Actinomycetota; class Actinomycetes; order Streptomycetales; family Streptomycetaceae; genus Streptomyces; species Streptomyces tuirus_A. Next base: position 4,565,714 of record JAGTPG010000002.1, read on the forward strand.
GCGATTTCCCGATGGGCCGAAGGCCGATCCCGCCGGGTCGCACTTCGAGCGGCGGATCCGGAGTTTTCAGCCGCGGCGGAGTCGCGTGACCGCCGGACAGGCGGACGCCCTGCAGCGCCTGTGGCCCAAGTGGGGCCTCGACATCGACGGCGGCCACACCCTCGACCTCCCCGAGCTGTTCGGCAACGACAACCCCGTCGTTTTGGAGATCGGCTTCGGCATGGGCGAAGCCACCGCCCAGATGGCCGCCGCCGACCCCGGCACCAACATCCTCGCCGTCGACGTCCACACCCCCGGCCAGGGCAACCTGCTCAATCTCGCCGACCGGAACGGCCTGCCCAACATCCGGGTCGGCAACGGCGACGCGATCATCCTGCTCCGCGAGATGCTCACCCCGGACTCCCTCGACGGCCTCCGCGTCTACTTCCCCGACCCCTGGCCCAAGAAGCGGCACCACAAGCGCAGGCTCATCCAGCCCGACTTCCTGACCCTCGCCGCCACCCGTATCAAGCCCGGCGGGCTCGTGCACTGCGCCACCGACTGGGAACCGTACGCCGAACAGATGCTCGAGGTCCTCACGGCCCACCCCGACTTCGAGAACACGCAGGCGGACGGCGGTTTCGCGCCGCGTCCCGACTTCCGTCCCCTGACCCGTTTCGAGGGCCAGGGACTGGACAAGGGACATGTCGTGAACGACCTCCTCTTCCGTCGCGTACAGCACGTGGACCAACCCCCCGCCGGCGCCTGACCGCACCCGCACCTCTCCCGACTGCGGACAGCGCCCACCCGTCGTTAGGGTCAATGCCGTGGCCACCTGCCCCCCACACCCGTCCCACCCCGGCGGCCCCCTCCGGCACGCCCACTGGTGGCAGCGCACCTGGGTGCGCTACGCAGCTCTGACCACCCTCCTCGCGATCTCCGGCCTGGTCATCCTCGCCCTGGTCCGACAGGAGACCGGCACGGAAGGATTCCTGGTCGGCCTCGGCCTGGCCATCCTCCCGGTGCCCCTGCTCGTCGCCGCGTTCCGCTGGCTGGACCGGGTCGAACCGGGCCCTTGGCGGAACCTGCTGTTCTGCTTCGCCTGGGGGCCTGCGCGGCGGCACTGATAGCGATCGTCGCCAACAGTTTCGCGACCAGATGGATAGCGACGGCGACCGCGGACCCGTCCAGCGCGGACACCCTCGGCGCGACCGTCATAGCGCCGGTGGTCGAGGAGACAGCCAAGGCGGCGGCCGTCTTACTGGTCTTCCTCTTCCGGCGCCGCGACTTCACCGGGATCCTCGACGGGGTGGTCATAGCCGGCGTCACCGCCACCGGCTTCGCGTTCACGGAGAACATCCTCTACCTGGGCATGGCCTTCGGCACCGACCAGCTCACCGGCGACAGCGGGATCGCCTCCGTGACGGCGGCGACCTTCTTCGTGCGCGTCATCATGTCGCCGTTCGCGCACCCGCTCTTCACCGTCCTCACCGGCATCGGCTTCGGCGTCTCCGCGCTCGCGTCGGACCGCCAGCACATCCGCCGCGTCGCCTTCCCGCTTGCCGGACTGCTGCTCGCGATGGGCATGCACGCGATGTGGAACGGCTCGTCTGCGTTCGGCGAGTACGGGTTCTTCGCCGTGTACGCGGCGTTCATGGTGCCCATGTTCGGGCTGCTGACCTGGCTGGTGATCTGGACCCGGCAGCGGGAGCTGCGGACCGTACGCGAAGAGCTGCCCGCGTACGCCGTGGCCGGTTGGCTGTCACCGGCGGAGCCGTACGCGCTCGGCTCGATGCGGGCCCGGCGGATCGCCCGCCGGTACGCCCGCCGTCACGCGGGAAGGCGGCGGCGCGGGCGGTGGCGCAGTACGAGGGGTACGCGACGTCCCTGGCGTTCCTGCGGCACCGGGGCCGCCGAGGCCGCGCTGGCGCCGACTTCGTCGTCCGGGAAGGGGAACTCCTGGAGGAACTGTGGCGGCGCCGGGACGCGGCTCGCCCCGCACTGGACCACGCGGCACGGATGACGGCCCCTCCGGTCCCGGTGGCGGCACCGCCCTGGCCGGTGTACGGGGTATACGGCTACGTCCATCCGACGCCGTACCCCGCGCACAGGACGCCCGATCCCGCGCGCAAGACGCCGTACCCCCCGCACCAGATGTCGCACCAGACCCCGTACCCCGCATACAACCCGTACCGGTCATAGCCGGACACGGGCAGGTCTCAGCCCAGGGTGTCCCTCAGGCCGAAGCCTCCGTGAGCCGCCCCACCTCCGCCTCCGTCAGCGTCAGCTCCCCGACCCCGACCAGCGCGGGCAGCTGCTCCACCGTCCGCGCGGAGGCGATCGGCGCCGTCACCGTCGGCTGGGCCGCGAGCCAGGCCAGAGCCACCGTGGCCACGGGAACGCCATGCGCCCCGGCGACCTCGTCCAGGGCATCGAGCACCCGGCGCCCCCGCTCGGTCTGAAGATGCTTGGCCGCACCCCCGCACGCGCACTCTCGACGGTCGTACCGGGCCGGTACTTGCCCGTGAGGAAGCCCGACGCGAGCGCGTAGTACGGAACGGCCGCGAGGCCGGTCCGCTCGGCGAGGTCCTGCAGCTCACCCTCGTAGGTGTCGCGGGAGACCAGGTTGTAGTGCGGCTGGAGGGCCACGTACCGGGCGAGGCCCTCGCGGTCGGAGAACTCAAGGGACGCCCGCAGCCGCTCCGCGGAGATGTTGGAGGCGGCGATGTACCGGACCTTCCCGGCCTTCACGAGGTCGTCGAGGGCGCCGATGATCTCCTCCACCGGCACGTCGGGCTGGTCGAAGTGGGTGTAGTAGAGGTCGATGTAGTCGGTGCCGAGACGCCGCAGCGAGGCGTCGGCGGCGGCCTTGATGTTGGCGGCGGACAGCCCGCGGAACTCGGGGTGCTGGCTGACCTTCGTGGCGACGATGACGTCCGCGCGGTTGCCGCGCGAGGTGAGCCACTTGCCGAGGACGGTCTCGGACTCACCGCCCTGGTTGCCGTCGACCCAGGCCGAGTAGACGTCAGCGGTGTCGACGAAGTTGCCGCCGACGGCCGTGTACGCGTCCAGGACGGCGAAGGATCGGTCCTCGTCCGCGGTCCAGCCGAAGACGTTGCCGCCGAGGGCGAGCGGGAAGACCTCGAGGTCGGAGGAGCCGAGCTTGCGAAGCGAAGAAGTCATGCTTCACGTCAACGACGGTACCGGCGGGCCCCATTCCGCAACGGACGCAAAGCCCCTGTAAACAGTCCCGCGGACACCGAACGCCGAACGCCGAACACTGGAAACCGGAAACCGGCAGCCCTGATGTCGGGGGGTCGTCATCAGGACCGCCGGTGCTTCAACTGGCGTGCGTCGCTCAGACGCTGAGGCCCTTGCCCCGCAGCCACGCCAGCGGGTCGATCCCGTTGCTGGACCCACCGGAGTGGACCTCGAGGTGCAGGTGCGCCCCGGTGACGTTGCCGGTGGCGCCCACGCGGCCGATGACGTCACCCGTGCTGACCTTCTGCCCGACGCTGACGCCGATGGACGACTGGTGCGCGTACCAGATCTCCGTGCCGTCATCGAGGGTCAGGACGGTCTTGTAGCCGTACGACCCGTTCCAGCCGGCCTCGGTGATGGTGCCGCTGTGCACCGCCTTGATGGGCGTACCCGTGGGGGCGGCGAAGTCGAGGCCGGTGTGGTAGCCGGAGGACCAGTAGGCGCCGGCCTGACCGAAGGTGGAGGTGAGGGTGTACGAGGAGGTCGGCAGGGTGTACTGCTTGGCGAGGGCGGCGAGCCGCTCGGCCTCGGCCTTCTTGCGGGCCTCCTCCTCCGCCTTCCTCTTGGCCTCGGCGGCCTTGGCCTTGGCTTCCTGCTCCGCCTTGGCGGCGGCTTCCTTGGCGGCCTTCTCGGCGGCTGCCGCGGCATCCTCGGCGGCCTTGGTCTCGATCTGCTCCTGCTGGTGCTCGACCTGGGCCATGATCCGGGCGCGCAGCGCCTCGCCGGCGCCGGAGCTGCCCTGCTCGGTGTCCGCCGCCGCGGCGGTACCGAGGCTGCTGAGCGGAGTGGAGGAGCCTTCGGGGGTGTCGTCGTCCGAGATGAGGGAACCCACCGAGGGAAGGTCCGGAACGGAGATCGACACCGGCGGCTTGCCCGTCTGGGCGCTGGCCATACCGCCCGCGCCCACAGCGGCTATGACGCCGACGCCCAGGACGGTGGAACTGCGGGCGAGTCCACCGCCACGCTGCTTGGTGACGCGATGCCGGCCACGAACGGGACGGATGGACTCCGCGGTGGGGTTCCATTCCTGGAACGGGCCCTCGTCGGTGCGGTGACCGCCGTAGCCGAAGGTCTCGGTGTCGCGCTGGCTCGGCGCGGACGGGGCCGCGGGGGCAGGCCGGTTGGACGCCACGTGGGCGTACTCCTTTCCTTCCTTCTCGCCTACCGGGTTAGCTGACGGGTTCGGAGCAGGAAGGTCTCCTACGCGCGTATACCAACCGTGCTTCCACGGCGATATCCGCCCGATTCACCCCAAGTGGTGGTTCCCCGGTTCCCTTTCGGGATTCGGCGCGTGCGCACGGAGCCGCCTTCTGTGACGGCTGGGACGACCGCGCTGCGTTATCGAACGTTAATAGACGCGCGGTGGGTATTCCAGCGGTTCCGCTTGATCATTAAGCTTTTTCGCGCGGACTTACCTGCCATGACCGGCTGAAATCGGGCGAGTTGACCGCTCCATAAGTGACTCACGGGTATTGACGGTGTGTCAGTTGTGCTGCGGAGCGGGGCGATTCACTCACTGTCCGTGATGGCGGAGGGTGCACATGAACCGAGGGCCGGAACCCTTTCGGATTCCGGCCCTCGGCCTTCAGTAGCGGGGACAGGATTTGAACCTGCGACCTCTGGGTTATGAGCCCAGCGAGCTACCGAGCTGCTCCACCCGCGTCGGTGTGACTCCAGTGTACGCCATGCGCAGGACAGCTCGCGCACACCCGGCCCTCAGACCAGGTGGCGGTTCGGACCCTTGGCCCGCTCCTGGTGCTCCGGGAGGACGACGACCGCCGCTCCCCCGGCCGCCAGGACGCCGCTGCCGTCGGCCTCCGCCACGAAGGTGTCCGGCTCGCGCCAGGCCGTGACGACCCGGCGTACGCCCGCGTCGAGGATCAGCCGGGCGCAGGGTGCGGGGCGGGAGGCCCGGCGGGCGCAGGGCTCCAGACTGCTGTAGACCGTCGCGTCGGCGAGCCTCGGGTCGGCCGGGTCGAGCTTCGCCAGGGCCGCCTCCTCGGCGTGCGCGACCGGGTCGCCGCCCTCGCGGGAGTGGCCGCGGGCCAGCTCCGTACCGTCGGCAGCGACCACCACGGCGCCCACACTGAACGCGGTGTCCGACGGCGGGCACTGTGCGGCCAGGTCGCAGGCGAGGGCGAGCCAGTGGTGGTCGGCGGCGGTGGGGAGGGAGCCGGTGCCCGGAGCGGTCGGCTCGTAGCGCATCAGGACCACGTCCTCGATCCGCCGGGTCTCCAGCAGCCGGAGCCGGCCGGACTGGTAGCCGCCGGGCCCGAAGAGGCGGGGCGCCTCGGGGTCGCCCACGAAGAGCGGGGCGAGGACCAGCTGGAGTTCGTCGGCGAGGCCCTGGGTGAGGAGCTGGGTGTGGATCAGGCCGCCGCCCTCGACCATGAGGCGCCGTACGCCCCGGACGTCGTGCAGGTGGGTCAGGAGCCGCCGCCAGTCGAGGTCGGCGCCGAGCGGGACGACGTCGGTGGCGAGGCCGAGGGCATGGGCGCGTTCTGCGCCCTTGTCGGTGGTGTAGAGGACCTTCTCGCCGCCGGTGTGCCAGAACTGCGCCGCCGGGTCGAGGTCGCCGGAGCCGCTGACGGTGACCTTGAGGGGATACGCCGGCTTGCCGGCGGCGGTGCGGGCGGCGCGCCGCTCCTCGCGGTTGACCAGCAGCCGCGGATTGTCGGCGCGGATGGTCCCCGCACCGACCAGGATCGCGTCGACGGAGGCCCGGACCTCGTCGACCCGGTCGAAGTCGGCCGGGCTGGACAGGAGCAGGCGTTCGGGCCGGTGTCGTCCAGGTAGCCGTCGAGGGAGACGGCGGCGGACAGCAGGACGTACGGATGGGGCATCGACGCTCCCGGCTCGTGAAGACTCGTGGAAACTCGTGGCGGACGGCGGACTGACGGGACGGGCTTGGTTCAAGTTTGAAACAAACCTACACTGGTGGCATGACGACTCGCTGGCTCACCCCGAGGAGCAGCGCGCCTGGCGCGCGTACATCGCCGCCTCGCTGCTCCTGGAGGACGCGATCGACCGGCAGCTCCAGCAGGACGCCGGCATGCCGCACCTGTACTACTCCATCCTGTCCGTCCTGTCGGAGGCGCCGGAACGCCGGCTGCGCATGACCGATCTCGCCGAACGGCTGAAGATCACGCGCAGCCGGCTGACCTACGCGGTGACGCGGCTGGAGAAGGACGGCATGCTGCGGCGCGAGGCCTGCCGGTACGACAAGCGGGGCAGCATCGCGGCCCTGACCGACGAGGGGTTCGCCGTACTGGAGCGCGCCGCGCCCGGGCATGTCGAGACCGTGCGGAGCTTCCTGTTCGACCGGCTGAGCGAGGAGCAGGTGGGCCAGCTGGAGGAGATCTCCGAGGCGATCGCGCAGGGGCTCCAGGAGGACGGGGCGCGGCCGGCGTCGGACGACGTGCCGTGGCGGCGGAGGTCGTCGACGGGCTGTTCGTGACGCGCGCCACAAGGCGCCGCGAGCTCATTGCTTCAAATTTAAAGCAAGGGTAGGGTTCCGGACGTGGATCTGCTTCAAATCTGAAGCAGCCTGCAAGCCGACGGCTGTGCAGCCGAACAGGAACGGAACCCGGAGGCCCCGCATGCCCGACACCCCCGCCGTCATCGCCACGCCGCGCTCCCGCGTCCGGGTCCCGCTGCGCTTCCACGACGGTTTCCAGGTCGACGCCGAACTCGTCACCTTCCACGGGCTGGCCGACGGCCAGGAGCACGTGGCCGTCGTCCTGGGCGAGCCCGGCCCGGTTCCGCTGGTGCGGCTGCACTCCGAGTGCCTGACCGGGGACGTGTTCGGCTCGGCCCGCTGCGACTGCGGTCCGCAGCTGCGCGAGGCCGTCGAGCGCATCGCCGACCGCGGCGGTATGCTCCTCTACCTCCGACAGGAGGGCCGGGGCATCGGCCTCTACAACAAGCTCGACGCGTACGCCCTCCAGGACGAGGGCCTCGACACCTACGAGGCGAACGCCGCCCTGGGGCTGCCGGAGGACGCCCGCGACTACACGGCCGCGGCCCAGATGCTCCGGGCCCTGGGCATCGGAGAACTGGACCTGCTCTCCAACAACCCCGACAAGGCGGACCAGTTGCGCGGCCTGGGCGTCGACATCCGGGACCGGGTCCCCACGGGCGTCTTCACCACCGCGCACAACGTCCGCTACCTGCGCGCGAAGGTCCTCCAGACGCAGCACACGCTGCCGCTCGCCGCGTTGACGGAGCTCAGCGCGGGCTGAGCTGCCCGGCCCCGACCGGGCAGGTGAACGGGGCTGCTTGCCTCTCGGCTCATCGGGTACAGCCTTTGAAAGAGGGCGACCTCCGCAGTATCCGGAGCTTATGGAAAGTGACCGTTTCGTGACCGAACTCGGCGGCCCCGGTGACCACCGGGCGAGGGGAGCGGGCGATGGCCCGGAGGTCGTCGCGTCACAGATCGCCGATGCCGTGGAGAGCCTGACGGCCCTGTGGTCGGTCGCCGCCCAGGACGCGTCCCTGCGGCTGTCCCCGCACCAGTTGCGGGCGCTGCGCACGCTGGAGGCGGCGCCCGGCCTGAACCTCACAGCCCTGGCCGACCGGCTGGACATCGGCCTCCCCACGGCCAGCCGCCTCTGCGACCGCCTGGCGGCGGCCGGCCTCCTGGAGCGCGTCCCCCACCCGGACACCCGCCGCGAGGTACAGCTGTGGCTCACCACGCACGGACAGCATGTCCTGGGCGACATCGCAGCCCGCCGGGCCAAGGCCCTGGCCACGGCGCTCGAGGCGATGGAACCGGCTGAGCGGGTGGCACTGAGCCGGGGGCTGCGGGAGTTTCTGTCGGCGCAGGCGGAGGCGAGACTCCGGGGCGACGGACCCGATGGGACCGGCCGACGGTGACGGCGGGCGAGTCCCGCCCTTTGGCGTCGTCACCCGTGGTGCTACTTCGGCACCGGTGAGCCCACCGGGTACGCATCCGAGACCCAGACCGGTCTCGTCGCTGTCGACGGTGTCGACGTCCAAGTGGACCCGGTCGGCGGTCCGCGCCTCGGCGAACTGATGCGCTCCGTCCGCCGGCACGGCACGGTCGTCTCGCGGGAAGCCGTGGGGTCGATCACCCTGGAGCTCTGACACTCCCCGAGCCCCGGCACACCGGGCTGTCGCCGGGACTCGCCGGCCTGGTTTTGTCGACGGGATCCGACAACGCCTGTCGCTCAGAGCCGAGAACGCCTGGTTTCGCTGGAGGGCGATGTCTGTGGGATCTGGCAACGCTTGGGGGCTTGCGGTGGGAGCATGAATCCGCATCGCGAGTCGCATGCCGGCGTGGCATCCGATCGACTCTGGGAGGGCCGAGCGTGAGATGGCGCAGTCCGCGGGCCGCGATAGAACGCGGCGCTGCCCGCTTCGGAGAGGGCGACTTCGAAGGCGCCAGGCGCGCGTTCCAGCAGGCCATCGATTCCCGCCACCGGGTCGGAGCACCGGCGGGTGAGTGGTGGATGGGCAATCTGCTGAAGCGGTGTGGGGATGACAACGGCGCGTGCTCGGCTTTCCGTCGTGCCGCCGCCTACGGTCACCCGGCCTGGACACCCCGGGCACTAACCGATCTGGGCGAGTTGCTGGAGCAGCACGGTGACCTGGGTGATGCGGCCAAGTCCTACGAGCAGGCGATTGCGCTGGGTGATCCGTCAAATAACGACGGCGCCAACATATGGTCGCGGCAGGCCGCGATCAGGCTTGAGATTCTTTTCAGCCGCCGCGGCTGGACGGAAGCCGCGCAGAAGGTCCTCATGCATGCGACCAAGGAGGATCCGGATAATCGAGCCAGATTCGTGGTCGATCGCGCCCACACGCTGATCAAACGCGGCGACCTCGGCGGCGCCGCAGCCGCCTTCCGCGAAGCGATCAGCTTGGGCAGGGAGAACGCGCCGCAAGCAGCGTTCAGCCTTAACCGGCTGATACGCGAGCACGGTGACCTGGTGGCGGCCCATGACGATGAGGCGGAACCAGGTCCCGCCTCAGACGAGTGACCTGCGACAAGTGAGAGCCTGTTCTGCCGCGTAGCCAGGACGAACGACCTTGACGCGGCCGGAGAACAGCCGATGTCACCGGCATCGGGGAACAGCCCAGCCGCCTCATTGTTGCCAGTTCTCATCGACATTTTCGCACTGTCTGATCGCCAAGCGCTGCCCAAAAGCGTCGACAAACGTTGCTCGCTCTCACTTACGAAACCACCGGCCACCCGGCCACCGCCGCGCCTCAGTACGACACCCGGCCACCGCCCGAGCTCAGCCCGTCTCCAGCATCCCCGACCGCAGTCGGGCCACCGTGCGGGAGATCAGTCGCGACACATGCATCTGCGAGATGCCGAGGCGCTTGCCGATCTCCGCCTGGGTGAGTTCCTCCACGAAGCGGAGATGGAGGATGAGGCGCTGGCGCTCGTCGAGTTCGGCGACGAGCGGGGCCAGTGCCTGGAAGTCCTCGACGAGTTCCAGGGCCGGGTCCTCCTCGCCGATGAACTCGGCGAGCGTCGCCTCGCTCTCCTCCGGGTCGCCGGTGATCGTGGCGTCCAGGGACGAGGACGAGTAGCCGTTCGCCGCGACCTGGGCCTCGAGGACCTCCTCCTCCGACAGGTTCATCAGCGCCGCCAGCTCCGCGACCCTCGGCGCGCGGCCGAGGCGGGAGGCGAGTTCCTCGGTGGCCTTGGCGAGTTCGGTACGCGCCTCCTGGAGACGGCGCGGCACGTGCACGGCCCAGGACGTGTCCCGGAAGAACCGCTTGATCTCGCCCACGATGTACGGCACCGCGAAACTGGTGAACTGGACCTCGCGGGAGACCTCGAAGCGGTCGATGGCCTTGATGAGGCCGATGACGCCGACCTGGACGACGTCCTCCATCGCCTGGCCGCTGCTGCGGAACCGGCGGGCCGCGAACCGCACCAGCGACATGTTCATCTCGATGAGCGTGTTGCGTGCGTACTGGTATTCGGGCGTGCCCTCCTCCAGCACCGCGAGGCGGTCGAGGAACTGTCCGGTCAGCTCGCGCGCGTCCTGCGGGGCGAGCTTCTGCGGCTCTGCGATCTGCGGCAGGTCCTCACCGGTGGCGGTGCAGGAATCCGTCGTCGTGTCGATGCGCGTGGTCGCCGTCACGGGCCCTCCCTCGTAGTTCCGGCCCGCTCCGATCCCCCGACAGGCCACCTCCACGCCCCGTTACCCGCACTTGCCGGGCTCATGCCCCGCACGCCTCACGCCGAGACGTAGCCCACAGTCGACGCAGGTCGGGACGGTGACGGGGTAACCGGACCAAGAGTACGGAGGGGAGGTCGAGGAATGCGGGCAGCGGACAGTTGTCGTTTGACAACTATAGATGCCAGGCAACAAAGTAGCCATGGCGGACGGGCACGGGGAAGGATCCGGAATGTTCAACCCGGTGCCACGACGGGCAGTTCAGGCAGTCCGGGTGCCGGACGTGCGGGCGTCGTCGGAGTCGTCGTGTATCTGGGCCGCCGCCGCGTCGCAGAACGCCTCAAGACCCTGGAGCAACGCCACGCGCTTGGCGGCGGGCATCTGGTCCAGCACCGCGCGCAGCGCCTGCTCCCGGCGGGAGCGCAGGTCGGCCAGGAAGGCCCGGCCGCGGCTGCTGAGCTGCAGGCGTACCTCGCGCCGGTCCACCGCGCTCACCACGCGTTCGACGAACCCGGCCGCCTGCAGCCGGTCGCACAGCCGGCTGGTCGAGGGCGGGGTGGAGGCGAGGGAGTCGGCCAGGGTGCGCAGATTGATGCCCTCGTGGTGCTCGAGGATGAGCAGCACCCGCAGCTGGGACGCGGAGGCGGGTGCCGTCGAGGCCCGGCCCCAGAGAACCTCCAGCAACTCCGCGGCCGTAGAGGTCACGCGGGCGACCTCTGCTGGCTCAGGGCGGGGTCGGAGGGAAGTCACAGTCACACTCTCGCAGGCACCGGGATGGCCGTCAGCGTACTAGGCGTGCGCGCGGCGAGGGCCGAGCCGGCCCCGACCCGGCAGTCGCCCACCGCGCCAGGGGCCGCGCGCCCGCTCCCCGTACCGAGGACCTGGCTCCCAGGACCCGTACCCGTGGACCCGTCGACGACCGAGCAGAGATTGGTGGTTCGACCATCGTGACGACGATCGTGAACAGATTCGTGGCCGCCGAGCGCGCCCTGCGCACGGCGGCGCCCCACCGACTGCTGGACGCGGTCCGTCGTGTACTGACCGATCAGTACGCGGCGGACTCCGTCGAGCTGTTCCTGGCCGACTACGGACTGACGGTGCTTCAGCCGGTGACCGTGCTGCCGCACACACTTCAGCCGGTGTCCGTGCACAACAGTCCGGCGGGCCGGGCCTTCGGCGCGCAGGAGCCGTACCTGGAGACCCTTTCGAGTGACCTGGTGCGCGCGCATCTGCCGGTCACCGTGCGCGGCGACCGCCTCGGCGTGCTGACGGTCACCCTGCCGGGCGGCGAGCACGCCGACGGCTGCCTGGGCGAACTCGCCGAGATCGCCGAGGTGCTCGGGCACGAGGTGGTCGTGGCCGAACGGGACACCGATCTGTACCTCCAGGCCCGCCGCAGGGACCGGCTCACCCTGGCCGCCGAGATGCAGTGGCAGTTGCTGCCGGGCCGCTCCTGCTCCCGCCCCGAGTACGAGCTGGGCGCGCAGCTGGAACCGGCGTACGCGATCTTCGGCGACAACTTCGACTGGTCCGCCACCGCCGACCGGCTCAGCCTCTACGTCACCAACGGCATGGGCGAGGGCATAGAGGCCTCCCTGCTGACCAACCTGGCGATCAGCGCCCTGCGCAACGCGCGCCGGGCCGGTCTGCCCATCGCCGACCAGGCGGCCCTGGCCGACCAGGCGGTGTACGCCCACTACCGGGGCCGCTGCTACCTGTCCGTGCTGATGCTCGACATCGACCTGGCCACCGGGCGGGTCCGGGCGGTGGACGCCGGTTCCCCGCAGCTGCTGCGGCTGCGCCGGGGCGCGGTGGAACGGGTGCCCTTCGACGCCCAGCTGCCGCTCGGCATGTTCGAGGAGACGGACTATGTCGCCCAGGAGTTCCGGGTCGAGCCCGGCGACCGGCTGGTCTTCGTCAGCGACGGGGTGTACGACGTGGCCTCCCCGGGCGGCGAGGCGTACGGGGACGCCGCCCTGGCCCGGGCGATCCAGTCGACCCGGCTGCTGCCGGCCGCCGAGGTGCCCCGGGCCATCCTGCGCGAACTGACCGGCCATCGCGGCAGACCCGTCCCGGACGACGACGCCCTGGTGGTGTGTATCGACTGGCGTGGGCGGTAGGGGTCGAGGGAAGGCGCAGGTCGTGGGCGTTCACGAAGAGTTGTTTTGTGGTGTCGCACGGCGGCACTAATGTTTGTCATACGGCAAGTAACGGCTGAGGCGGCGTCATGGCGCGACCTCGGTCCGGCCCGGGCAAGGGAGCGATGCGAGTGTCGGTGTCGGAAGAGAACGCGGACCAGGAGCCGGCGGCCCAGCGGGTGAGCGCCTTCCTCGAACGGCGCCGGGAGCAGATCGCCCAACGGTGGGCGGACGCGGCGCTGTTCCGCACGGTCTTCACCGTGTCCCGCGACGAGGCGGTGGAGGCCGGCCGGTCCGTGGCGGCGGCACTGGCCGCGGTGGCCGCCTCAGGGCGGCTGGAGGACATCCGGGCGCCCGCGTTCGAGGCGGTGCGCGACCAGTTGGGGCGTATGGCGGCCTCCCGCGCCCGCACGGGTGTCGACGCGGACGGCGTCGCCGGGGAGGTCGCCGCCCTGCGCGATCCGGCGGCGGAGCTGCTGCGCGCCGAGTTCCCGGACCCGTACGCGCCCGAGGCCCAGGAGAGCGTCGTGGCGCTCACCGTGCTCCTGGGCACGCTGCGCCTGGTCGTGATGGAGACGACGGTCAGCGCGGGCGAGGAACTGATCGCCCGGCAGCGCGAGCAGCTGCACGAGGTGGCCACCCCGGTGATCAAGCTCTGGGAGGGCATCGTCGCCGTCCCACTGATCGGCACGCTGGACAGTGCGCGCAGCCAGGTGGTCATGGAGAGCCTGCTGGACGCGATCGTCGCCGAGCGCGCCCGGTACGCCATCCTCGACATCACCGGCGTGCCAACGGTCGACTCACTGGTCGCCCAGCACCTGATGAAGACGGTGGCCGCGGCCCGGCTGATGGGCGCCGAGTGCATCGTCTCCGGGATCCGGCCCGCGATCGCGCAGACCATCGTCCACCTGGGCATCGACCTCGGTACGGTGCTCACGCGCTCGAGTCTGGCGGACGCCCTGGCCTACGCGCTCAGCCGGCAGGGCGTGGCCATCTCGCCGGTCCAGGCGTCCGACGCGGGAGCGCGGTGACCGGGGCCGCGGGCAACGGACCCGCGGGGTTCGGGCACCCGGTGACCGGGGCCGCGGGCGGGCACGCCTTCACGGTCCCGGTCCTCAGGCTGGGCGACATCCTGCTGGTCACCCTCCAGGGGGAGCTGCACGACGGGATGGCCGAGCAGCTCCAGCAGGACATCACGGACCGAATCGCGCACACCCGGGTGACCGGTGTGGTCATCGACATCTCCGGCGTGGAGATCGTCGACTCCTTCCTGGGCCGGGTCCTCGCCGAGATCGCCGCCGGAGCCGAACTCCTGGCCGCCCGTACGGTGCTGGCCGGGATGCGCCCGGCGGTGGCGATCACCCTGGTCGAGCTGGGCCTCACCCTGCCCGGACTGCTCACGGCCCTGGACGTCGAACGCGCGATGGAGCTGCTCACCGCTGGTGAGCGCCAGGGCGAGGGGAGTTGAGAGATGCAGGCCTCCCGCCATGCCGCCCCGGCCAGCATGCCGATCGGCTCGGACGCCGATCTGGCCTGGGTACGGCAGCAGGTCCGGCAGGCCGCCGCCGAGCTCGGCTTCGGCCTGGTGCAGCAGACCAAGCTCGTCACCGCCGCCAGCGAGCTGGCCCGCAACACCCTCGTCCACGGCGGCGGCGGCCATGTGGTGCTCACCCCGCTGGACGCCGGGCAGTCGCACGGGCTGCGACTGGCCTTCGTCGACGACGGGCCCGGCATCCGGGACCTGGACCAGGCGATGACCGACGGCTACACCAGCGGTGGCGGGCTCGGTCTCGGGCTGAGCGGGGCCAAGCGGCTGGTCCAGGAGTTCGAGGTGGAGAGCCGGCCCGGGGAGGGGACCACCGTCACCGTCACCGCGTGGGCCACCGCCGTGCCGCCGTCCCGTCCGGGGGTGTGATGAGCAGGGTGTGGGACGTGCCGGTGGACGACTCGACCCGGGTGCGGGACGTCCGGGTGGCGGCCGAGGAGGCCAGCGCGTGCGCCGGGCTCGGCCCGCACCGCACCGCGACCGCCGCGCTGGTGGCGACGGAACTGGCGACCAACCTGATCCGGCACGCGGACGGCGGTCGCGTGCTCATCGACCTCGTCGAGCGGGCGCCCGCCAACGGCCACCACAGGTCGGTGCAGCTCGTCTCGCTCGACCACGGCCCGGGCATCCCGGACGTCGCGGTGGCGATGCGCGACGGCTACACCACCGCCGCCTCCCTGGGCGCCGGCCTCGGCACGTGCCGGCGCATAGCGAACGACTTCGACCTGCACAGCGCCCCGGGCCGGGGCACGGTGGCCGTGGCCCGCATCGACCACGACCCTCCCGCCGGCCGGCGAAGGACACCCACGCGGGGCCCGCGCGTGGGTGGGGTCAACGTCCCCCTCGGCCGCGCCGAGCACTCCGGTGACGCCTGGAGCCGGGTGGGCGACGGCGACCGCCTGACCCTCCTGCTCGCCGACGGGCTCGGGCACGGAGCCAAGGCGGCCGAGGCCTCCGGTGCCGCCGTGGACGCGCTGCGTGGCATGGCGGGCCTGCCGCCGGACGAGATCCTGCGGCGCCTGGGCCGGGCCCTGCGCCGCACCCGGGAGCGGCCGTCGCCGTGGCCCAACTCGACCTCGTGTCCGGGCGGTTGCACTTCGCCGGAATCGGCAACGTCAGCGGCCGTCTGCGCACCGGCGGCACCTGGCGGCCGCTGCTGTCCCAGCCCGGCATCGTGGGCGCCCAAGCCCAGGCCCAGGCGTCGGTGCCGGTGCAGCGGGAGCCGTGGCGGCACGACAGCCTGCTCGTGCTGCACAGCGACGGCCTGCCCGGCCGCTGGACGCCCCCCGACGACGCCGTGCTCCTCGGCTGCGACCCGGCGGTGGTGGCCGCGGCGGTCTTCAGGGACGCGGGGAGCGCGGCTCGGACGGTGGGCGACGACACGTGCGTGGCGGTGCTGGGCGGGGGCGGCGTACATCCTCAGAGGGACTCGTCCGGGGCCGGGAGTGCCTGTCCGACGCCGTGACGCTCACATCAGTGGACGGTGAAGCCACCGTCGACGGGGAGAGCTGTTCCGGTGACGAAGCCGGCGCCGGGGCTGCACAGCCACAGGACGGCTGCTGCGACCTCGTCCGCCCTCCCCAGTCGGCCGATGGGCTGTTCCTTGATGATCCCGGCCATGGCCTCGGCCTGGTTCTCGACCATGTCGGCGACCATCGGGGTGTCGATGACGCCGGGGCACACCGCGTTGATACGGACGCCCCGGGGCGCGTACTCGACCGCGGCGCTGCGGGTCAGGCCGATGACGCCGTGCTTGGAGGCGTGGTAGGCCGCACGCTCGGGCAGCCCGACGAGCCCGCCCAGGGACGAGCAGTTGACGATGGCGCCGCTGCCCTGCTCCCGCATCTGTCGCAGTTCGTGCTTCATCGCCGCCCAGACGCCGCGCAGGTTGACGGCGTTGACCCGGTCGAAGGAGTCGGCCGTCTCGTCGGCCGCGTCGGTCGGCGGCACCTGGATGCCGGCGTTGTTGAACGCCATGTCCAGGCGGCCGTACTCCGTCACCGCGCGCCGCACCGCCTCTTCCACTTGCTGTTCGTCGGTGACGTCGCAGACGACACCGATCGCCCGCCGCCCGCGGCCGGTGATCTCCCCGGCCGCGTTGTGGACGGCATCGTGGTCGAGGTCGGCCAGAACCACGGCGGCGCCGGAGTCGGCGAAGGCCCGGGCGGCGGCCAGGCCCATGCCGGAGGCGGCACCGGTGACCAGGGCCACCTGCCCGGAGAAGTCGTAGGTGGGGTTCATGGTGTTCTCCCGTCGAATCAAATGAGGTCCCGCAACCTGCCCAGGGGGTTTCGGAGTCCCGGATGAGTGCCGGATTTCCTGGGGTGCCTGGCCACCGTCCCTCGCCTCGCGGACGCCTGCCAGGCACTCTCAGGGACCCCCACACCGGGAACAGGCGTCCTAGCCTTGAAGCCATGGAGTTCCAGCAGGAGATCCGGGGCTTCCTCATGAGCCGCAGGGCGAGGATCACACCGGAGCAGGCGGGGCTGCCCTACGTGGGAGGCAACCGCCGCGTCAAAGGACTGCGGCGCGAGGAAGTCGCGATGCTCGCCGGCCTCAGCGTCGAGTACTACACCCGTATGGAGCGCGGCCAACTCGGCGGCGCGTCCGAGAGCGTCCTCGACGCCATCGCCCGTGCGCTGCAACTCGACGACGACGAGCTCGCCCACCTGTACGACCTGGCACGCGGCGTCGCACCCGGCTCACGCCGCAGACGCACCAAGCGCACCTCACCCATTACCGCGTCAGTGCAGCAGGTCCTCGACTCCATGAGCGTTCCCGCCGTCGTGCAGAACGGCCGGCTCGATCTCCTCGCGGCCAACGACCTGGGCCGCGCGCTGTACTCCGACCTGTTCACCATGGGCCGGCAGCCACCGAACATCGCCAGGTACGTCTTCCTCGACCCGCGTGCGGAGGACTTCTACGCCGACATCGACGAGGCGAAGAACCAGCTGGTCGCGGTACTCCGCGCGACCGCCGGACGCGACCCGCTGGACAAGCAGGTGACCGAACTCATCGGCGAGCTCTCCACCCGCGGCACCGATTTCAGCACCCGCTGGGCCAAGCACAACGTGCGCCGCCACTCACGCGGACGCAAGGTCGTCAACCACCCGGCCGTCGGCAGGATGGACCTCGCGTACGACGACTTCGCACTGCCGGGCGACCCGCACGTCTCCATCACCACCTACACCGCGGATCCCGGTACGCCCAGCGCCGACGGTCTCACCCTGCTGGCGACTTGGGCTGGTGGAGATCGGTAGAGTCGGCCAATCCCCCGCAGGAGCTCGCGCTGGCATGGGTCCCAAAACGAAGCAGCGCCCGACCCGGCCGAAGCCGAATCAGGCGCTGCGCAGCAGGTCAGAGGCTGTTTCTCTCCCCCGCCACCGGTAGGCCCTGTGGGACTCGAACCCACAACCAATGGATTAAAAGTCCACTGCTCTGCCAATTGAGCTAAGGGCCCAGGCGATGTCGCCCCCACGAGCATAGCCCGACGTGGCCGAGTCTCCGATCGGGTATCGGGGACCCGGCCGTGCCGAAGGGGGAAACAGGCCCGGAGGGAGTCACCGACGCGGTGCGTCAGCCATTGCGCTTCCAGCGCGGCTTGTCCTCACGGCGGCCGAAGGAACCGCCGCCCCGGTGGTCACCACGGTGGTCGTCACGACGGCCGTACGGACGGTCGTGGCCACCGGAGCGGAAGCCCGGACGGTCGTCCCGGCGGTCCCGGTTGAAGGGACGGTCGCTGCCGCGGTGCCCACCGCGCTCGTCCCGGCGGAAGCCGCCACGGTCACGGTCGCGGTTGAACCCGCCGCGGTCGTCACGCCGCTCGAACGAACGGCCCCCACGGTCGCGGTCGAAGGAACGCCCGCCACGGTCGTCACGCCGGAAGCCGCCACGCTCGCCGCGGTCGCCGCGGTCGCCGCGGTCATCCCGGCGGAAGCCGCGGTCACGGTCGAAAGAACGCCCGCCACGGTCACGATCCCGGTCACGGTCACGGTTGAAGCCACCACGCTCGTCACGCCGCTCGAACGAACGCCCGCCACGGTCACGGTCACGGTCACGGTCACGGTCGAAGGAACGGCCGCCCCGGTCGTCACGCCGGAAGCCGCCGCCACGCTCCTCGCGCCGCTCCCGCCGCTCGTACGGCGCGGAAGCCTCGGCGCGCTCCTCACGCTCGACGTCCTTCGCGGTCGGCTGCTCGGGCACGGACACCTCGACACCGGCCGGAGCCTCTGCGGACTCACCAGCCGCAACCGCGGCAGGCTCCTCGCCCCGCTCGCGGGCGACCCGCGCGAGCAGCCGGTCGGCCTCGTCACGCAGCTCGTTCGCACGCCGCTGCGCCCGCTCCAGCTCCTTGGTGAGCTGGGCGACCTCACGCTCGGCCTGCTGCGCGGCGTTGCCCACGGACTCGGCCTGCACCTCGGTCATCGACCGGGCACCGGTGATCTCGGCGACCTCCGGGTCGAAGGCCGCGCCGCCCTGGATGATGTGGCGCGTGGCGTCGACGCCCGCGTCCTCCATCAGCCGGAAGATCTGCCGCCGCTGGTGCGGCAGCGAGAGGGAGACGACCGTGCCGGTGCGGCCGGCCCGCGCCGTACGGCCCGCGCGGTGCAGGTAGTCCTTGTGGTCCCCGGCCGGGTCCACGTTCAGCACCAGGTCGATGCCGTCGACGTGGATACCCCGCGCGGCGACATCGGTCGCGACGAGCACGTTGACGTACCCGTCCTTGAAGTCGGCCAGGGTCCGCGTCCGCGCGCCCTGGGTCATGCCGCCGTGCAGCGCGTCGGCCTTCACACCGGAGTCGCGCAGCTGCTCGGCGACGCGGTCGGCGCCCAGCTGGGTCCGGACGAAGATGATCGTGCGGCCCTTGCGGGAGGCGATCGCGGCCGTGACCGGCGCCTTGTCCTTGGGCTTCACGATCAGGATGTGGTGCGACATGGTCGTGACGGCGCCCTGGGCGGCGTCGACCTCGTGGCTGACCGGGTCGTTCAGGTACCGGTCGACCAGGGTCTTGATCTCGTTCTCCATGGTCGCGGAGAACAGCATCCGCTGGCCGCCCGCCGGAATCTGGTCCAGCAGCTCGGTCACCTCGGGCATGAAGCCCAGGTCGGACATCTGGTCGGCCTCGTCGAGGACCGCGATCTCCACGCTCTCCAGGGAGCAGGCGCCGCGGTTGATGATGTCGCGCAGCCGGCCCGGGGTGGCGACCAGGATGTCGACGCCCTTCTCCAGCGCGTAGATCTGGTTGCCCATGGACGTACCGCCGCAGACGACCTTCATCTTCAGGCCGAGGACGTCGCCGTAGGGCTGGAGCGCGTCGGCCACCTGCATGGCGAGCTCACGCGTCGGCGTGAGGATGACGGCCCGCGGCTTGTGCTTCTCGGTCCGGCCGCCGGCGAGCGTGGCCAGGGTCGGCAGACCGAACGAGAGGGTCTTGCCGGAGCCGGTACGGCCCCGGCCGAGGATGTCCTTGCCGGCCAGGGCGTCCGGGATGGTCGCGGCCTGGATCGGGAAGGGGGTGGTCACACCGTTCTGCGCGAGCTTGCGCACGACGCCCTCGGGCAGGCCGAGGTCGGCGAAGGTGATCTCGGGGGCGTCTTCGGCTGCCTCGTTCTCGGGCACGACGACGTGATCAGTACTGGCGATGGACATGCGAATGCGAAACCTTCCGGAGTCTCAAGTCGGCACGCGCCCGTCAACTCCGTGATTCGCGATTCGCAATACGACCGCCTCAATGCGGTCCACCACGGCAAAGGAGAGTACGCGCCACACGGCGCGCTCTGCGGTGGCGCCGGGCAAGATGGGATCAAACGATCTGCCACCATACGCAGTCCGGGCCCCGCAAGGCAAACCGGACCGGTATGACACCCCCTACAAGGCAATCCGGCCCGCTTTTCTTCCCACCGGGTCGGGCAACACCCGGCCCCCGCCGCGAAGCTACGCCGGCGCGCCCGCCTCCGGTGCCGGCTCCCGCTCGGCCAACTGCGGCCCGGGCGGCTCGTGCGCCGACGACGACGGCTCCGGCGTCGGCTCCGGGGACGTCGTCGGCTCCGGCGGCGTCGGCGTGGGCTCCGGTTCGGCCGTCCGGGTGGGAGTGGGCGGAACCGGCGGCTTCGGAGCGGGCCGACCCGGCTTCCCGGGCTTCTCACGCCCCGGCGCCGACGCACTCGCCACGGCCGACGGCGACGCCTCGGGAGACGCCGACTCCCCCGCCCCGCCGCCCTTGCCCTTCGCACCCTTCTTGCCCTTGCCGCGCCCACGCTCCCCGTCGGCCGACGCCGCGCCGAACCCGGCACCGCCGCCCGACACCGCCGAGCCGCCGTCCGGCGCCTCCCGCCGCGCTGCCCGGCGGAGTGCGACGGCTTGGCACTCCCACCCGCGCCGTCGTCGCCGACGCTCATACAGCCGGCGGCAGCGGCGACGGCCACGACGGTGGCGGCCAAGCGGACGGGTACGTACAAGGGGCGCACGGGGCCACCTCCGGGAAGCGTGATGGAGTCAACACCTCCAACTCCCGCCGCCCACAAGAGGACACGCCGCCCGCGTTCACACCACGGCTCAGCCGTACCCCAGGGCGTGAAGCCGCGCGTCGTCGATGCCGAAGTGGTGCGCGATCTCGTGCACCACGGTGATCTCCGTCTCCGCGACGACGTCCTCCCGCGACTCGCACATCCGCAAGGTCGGATTCCGGTAGATCGTGATCCGGTCCGGCAGCACACCGGCGTACCACTCACCCCGGTCGGTCAGCGGAGTCCCCTCGTACAGCCCGAGCAGCTCGGGATCGTCCGCCGGCGGCTCGTCCTCGACGAACACCGCGACGTTGTCCATCAGTCGCGTCAGCTCCGGCGGGATCCGGTCGAGCGCCTCGGCGACCAGCTCCTCGAACTCCTCGCGCGTCATCTCCAGCACAGCCCATTGTCAGCCACGGCCCCGCCGTACGAGAGCCATCCGGCGTCGCATATCCAGCCCAGGACTTGGGCATACGGGATCAATGGCCCGCGTCCCCGCCGCTGCCCAGAGCGTCCTGAACCCGATCCGCAAGGCCCCGCGCGCCCTCGCCCGCCGCTATCGCTCCCGCCAGGCCCGGCCACCATCGCGCTCGTGCCGCAGCCACACCCATGGACCCGCGCCGTCGGACTCCTGGCCGTCGTCCTGCTCGGCGCCTGGCTCGGCCTGCTGGTCGTGGGCAACGTACGGGTCCCCGTCGGCCCCATGAACACCACCATGACCCTGCGCCCCTCATTCACCGGCGGCACCAAGATCAACATCTCGCCCCTGGGCGCCCTGCAACTGGACAGCCACATCGCCCCCGTCCGCCTCGACGTCAACGTCGACCAGCTCGACCCCGACCGCGCCCAAGCCCTGGTCGACCACCCGGAACGCCTCTCCGGCCTCCAGGACGAGGTCACCGAGGACGTCGGCCACGGCACCCTCGACCTGGCCCTGCGCTCCTCCGTCGCCGTCGTGGCCGGCGCCACCACCCTCGGCCTCGTGGTCTACCGCCGCCCCGCCGCGCCCTGGCCGCCGGCGGTCTCGCCCTCGCACTCCTCGCCGCCTCGGGCGGCACGGCTTACGCCACCTGGCGCCCCGACTCCGTCCTGGAACCCAAGTTCTCCGGCCTGCTCACCTCGGCCCCTCCCTGGTCGGCAACGCCCGCAGCATCGTCACCGAATTCGACGTCTACCAGAAGGAATTGGCCCGCCTGGTCACCAACGTGACCAAGCTCTACGACGCCACCTCCACCCTCCCCGCCTACGCGCCCGACCCCTCCACCATCCGGGTCCTGCACGTCTCCGACATCCACCTCAACCCGGCGAGCTGGAAGATCATCGCCTCGCTCGTCGAGCAGTACAAGGTGGACGTGATCGTCGACTCCGGCGACACCATGGACCACGGCACAGCCGCCGAGAACGGCTTCCTCGACCCCATCGAGGACCTCGGAGCCCCCTACGTCTGGGTCCGCGGCAACCACGACTCACTGATCACCCAGCGCTACCTGGAGGGCCTGAAGAACGTCCACGTCCTGGACAACGGCAACGCGAAGACGATCAAGGGCCTGCGCTTCGCGGGCATCGGCGACCCACAGTTCACCCCCGACCGCTCCAAGAGCATCGGCGCCGAGCAGTCCCAGGAACTCGCGGGCGCCCGCCTGGCCACGGCCCTGCGCGACCAGCGCACGGCCGGCACCCCCGTGGACGTCGCCATCGCCCACGAACCGTCGGCGGCACGCGAGGTCGACGGCGAAGTCCCCCTGGTCCTGGCCGGCCACCTCCACCACGACGAGACGGAAGTCATGAAATACGGCACCCGGCTGCGCATCGAGGGCTCCACGGGCGGCAGCGGCCTGCGCGCCATCGAGGGCAAGCACCCGGACCCCATCGAAGCCTCGATCCTCTACTTCGACCGCGACACCCGCCACCTCCAGGCCTGGGACGAGATCGAACTCGGCGGCCTCGGCCTCACGACAGCCGAGGTCAGCCGCCACCTCCCGAGGAGAACCAGCCCGGCGCCACCCCGTCCCCGAGCACCCCGAGCCCCTCGACGGAGGGCACGCCCTCCGCCTCCCCCTAAACCGTTTTGGCGATACCTCCCGCCATCCCATATGCTTCTCACGTCCCCGACGCGCTGAGAAGCGCCCAGGCGGGCCGATAGCCCTCATCGTCTAGCGGCCTAGGACGCCGCCCTTTCAAGGCGGTAGCACGGGTTCGAATCCCGTTGGGGCACGCACCACCCTGTGCGACACTGTCGTACGAAGCTTGGTCCTGTGGAGCAGTTTGGAGTGCTCGCCACCCTGTCAAGGTGGAGGCCGCGGGTTCAAATCCCGTCAGGACCGCTGAGGTTTCACGTGAAACCTCGTGGCTGGGTAGCTCAGTTGGTACGAGCGTCCGCCTGAAAAGCGGAAGGTCGCCGGTTCGACCCCGGCCCCAGCCACAACCGCCCTCACCAGGGCTTGAGCCCCTCTCCGTCACCATCGGAGAGGGGCTCGTTCGTGCCGTCTACGCCAACCGGTACGCCAACGCCCTCAGGAGAGGGTGTCCCGAGCTTCCGGAGCGCCTTCCGCTGCTCGTCCAGCGACGCGTGAGCGTAGACCTTCATGGTCACCCCGATGTCGCTGTGGCCGACGATCTGCCGAACGACGTGAGGCGGCACGCCCAGGTCGAGCAGGAGCGACACGGCGGAGTGACGCAGGTCATGGAACCTGATCTCCAGTCCCAGCCGAGAGCGCAGCGGGTGCCAGCTCCGCCGCAGGTTGTCCGGCTCCAGCGGGGTGCCGATACGGGACGTGAAGATCAGCCCATGTTCCTTCCACTCGATGCCGGCGGCGGCCCGCTCCTGCGCCTGCCGCTCGCGGTGCTCGGTGAGCGCCTTCACGACGACGGGCGGGAGAGGCACGGTTCGGACCGAGGCGAGAGTCTTGGGCTTGACCAGCCTCAGCTCACCGTCAACGCGCTGTAGCGCTCGCTCTACGATCAGCGATTCGCGGTCCAGGTCAACCGCGTCCCAGCGCAGCCCGAGCAGCTCGCCCCGGCGCATCCCCAGGACCAGGGCGAGCACGTACAGCGCATGCAACCGGTCCTCGGCCGACTCTCGAATGAGAAGCCTGGCGTCAGCGACGCTGAGTCCCTTCCCGGTGTCGTACGAGGGCGTAAGAACCTGCACGAGCTGGGCGACGTTCCGCACGATCAGTTCCTCGCGTACGGCGTTCTGGAGCGCATTGCGAAGTACGGCATGGATGGACTGCACCATGCGACGGGACAGCAGGTAATTGCAGCACTCCCCCGCCGCGCAGCACTGCGGCTCCGGCCGTTCCTTGTCCCAGCCGTGCTTGCAGCACTGGCACTCGGAGGCAACGCGGGCCAGCCACGTCCGGACCTCGGCGGCCCGCAGGGTGCGGATCTTCTTCCGGCCCAGCCCGGGGATCAGGTGGACCCGGACCACGCTCTCGTAGCCCTGGTAGGTCTTGGGGCGGCGGTGGACCTTCACCACGGTCGCGAGCCAGTAGATCAAGTAGTCCTCCAGGTTCATGTTCGTGTCGGGCACCGGGATGCCCTGGTTCTCCTGCGCCTGGAGTTCGGTGATCTTCTGGCGCACCTCGTCGCGGGTCTTGCCGTAGACCGAGACGCGCTTGCGGATGCCGCTGGTCGTCGTCACGTACACGCGGCCGTGATAGGTGCCGTCCTTGCGGATCGTGATGCTGCCTTCGCCGTTGGCGCGCTTGGCCATCAGGCGGCCTCCTCCAGTCGGTTTTGCATGAAGGCTTGGACCGCGTCGGCAGGGACCCGGCGGGCCCGGCCGACGGTGAAGCTCGGGAGCTGCTTGGAGCGGATCAGGTCGTAGACCTTGAAGCGGCTCAGGCGGAGAGCCGTCATGACCTCAGGGACCGTCAGCGCCTGGTGGGTGGTGGGCAGGGCGGGACTCATGCGGGGACTCCTCCGGGGCAGTCCGTCGGGGGTCTCTCTGAGGGCCGCTACTTCCGCTACCGCCGCTACCGCGCAGGTCAGGGGCCTGCGTGGGGTAGCGGGAAGGGGTAGCGGTAGCGGATAGGTAGCGGCGCGGTAGCGGCAGCCATGGCCGGTTGCCGCTACCGCGTTAGTGCTGGTCAGGCAGCGTTTTCGGTGCCCGGTAGCGGAGGTAGCGGACTTTCCGGGGGTGGGGGCAGTAGCGGGCCCAGGCGTCCCGGAGATCGGCGGCGTAGTAGCCCTTCAGGACGCTTCCGGCGGCCTTGATGTTGCGGGACGTGATGGGCTCGTTGTCGGCCGTCATGTATTCCGCGAGCATCCGCGACAGGCGCCGGTTGTCGAGCGGCTTGCCGTTCAGGTCGGCCCAGGGGGCGTCATCGAGGGCGTTGAGCCGGTCGAGGATGGCGACGGTGGGCAGGCGGTCGATGCCGACCATGACGTGGTCGCGCAGGTCGGTCAGCAGCCGAACGCCAAGGCTTCCCTTGTCGTTGGCCTTGGAGGCGGTCACCAGCGTCACGCAGGCGGCCCGTGCCCGCTCGGGCCAGTCCCCACCGGCCGCGTCGGCGACGGCGAGCAGGGGTTCCCACACGTCCGCCGGCCGGTCGCTCACTCCGTCCGGCATGTCCGGCCAGGCCCCATGATGCGCTCGGTAACCTGTTCTGCCCATGCGGCGAGCCGGTCGCGCAGGGCGAACCCTTCCTTTTCGTGGATGCGGGTCCGGTAGGACTCGATCTTCTCGTTGCGGGCCCTGCGGCGCATGCGGATGTTGACGGAGCGGTCGCGGATGGTGTCGGGCAGGGAGCCGAGCCCGGCTACAGCCACGGCGGCGTAGGAGTGGAAGGCCTGCACAGTCTGGTTGGCGCCGTCGCCGACGCAGCGGAACATCGGCCGATTGCGGCGGTGTCCTGCGTTGATGAATCCCCGGAGCTGCTCGTTCTCCCCGGCCTTGGGACCGAAGATAGTGTCGATCTCGTCGAAGAGGATCGTGGGCCGCTTGCCCTCGACCCCGGCCACCGCGCGGAAGAGCGCGGCGGCGGATGCGTCGACAGCGGCCATCGGGTTGGGCACGAGCGTTTCCACGATCTCCAACGCCCGGGACTTCCCGGACCCCGGCTCAGGGGAAAGGAAGGCCAGGCGCGGAGTCGACTCAAAGCAGTCGATCAAGTGCGCGTGTGCGTCCCACAGCACCACGGCCACGTAAGCGGCCTCGTGCGGGAAGACGTTGAAGCGGCGGTGGAAGGCTTCCACCTCGTCGAGCAGCGCGGCGCCGTCGATGGGGTCGGTCATGCGGCGGCCCTTCCTTCCTGGGAGTTGCGCAGCGGGCATGCGTCGCGGTGTGCGGCGTGGTCGTCGATGAGGGCGAGCACCCGAGGCCTGCCGACGGCACTGCGGTCGCGTCCGCACACGCACCGCGAGGTGGCGGTGGGCACGGCGCCGCGCGGGGCGACGATGTGCAGCCACGCGACGGGGCGGCGGCCGTCGTCGACGTGCAGGTCAGAACTACAAGCAGTTCGGACGCCCTTGCGGGCGGCGCCTGTCGGCTCGCCCACGGCCGCCGTGTCCACAGGCGGTGGAGCGGCGTGCGGCCTGTTCGGGGTTTTGGTGGGGCAATCCAGGGAGGGGGGAGTCGGCGCCGTCATGCCGCCTCCCGTGGGGTGGCATGGGTGATGACCCAGTCCAGGGCGCTGCGGATGGTGGTGCGGCACTCGGTCGGCGGCAGGCCCGTGGCCTCCCCCGCCCCCTGGATTGCCTCCTCCACCACGTGCCGGGGGATGTCGCCCCACGCCACGAACCGCGCCACCTTGCAGGCGCTGCGGTGAAGGGTGTTGTTCCGCCCGTTCGGCCCGCCCTCGGACGCGGCAGCGATAACGGCGCACTCACGCTCCAGGGCGACCCGTGCGGCAAGGGTGCCGTCATGGACCCGCACAGGCGTCGGAGCGGGCTTGTCCGGCTCCGTGAGTAACGCCGTGAGCCATACGGGCAGTTCGGCTGCGGGCGCCTCGTGGGCGACCTCGTAGGCGCCGTCGGGAGTGGTGCTGCCGGGGGCGACGACGTAGCCGCCCCAGGCGCGGGTGTCGATGTGCGGCCCGAGACGGTTCGCGCTGTTCCTCAGCCGCACCCCGGCGGGGGCGGTGAAGTACAGATGCTCTCCACCGCGCGCGGTCCGCACCCGGTAGGTATCGGGGAGGACCTGCCCGGTGCGCTCGCAGAGCGCCGCGAGGGAAGTGGCGCCGTCAGGCGCTCCTTCTGGCTCTTCGGGCTTACACACGTCCAAGTCGATGACGAGCAGCCCGGCCGGGCCGGTCGCGATGCCGACGTTGTAGGGCCGGTGGCCCCACGCAGCGTGGATCAGATCCGGGTCGGTGGTGGCCCGCTCCTCCGGAGTGCGGTGCCCGTCGGCGCACCGGCCGGTGCCGGGGCAGGCCCGTTCGGCGTGCCCGGCAGGGCGCTTGCTGCCGGGGTGGAGCGGGATGACCGGCCACCCGCGTTCGGCCGCCGTGAGGGCGGAGGCGAGCAGCGGCAGGCACTCCAGGGAGGCACTGGGGATGCCGGTCACGCCGCCACCCCCAGCGCTGCCTGGGAGACCCGGAAGGCACGGCCGATGTACTCGCTGTAGGCGGGCGGGATGGCCTCGGTCAGTTCCTCGCGCACATCGGTCCATGTGATGCCCATCGCGGCTTGCAGCTCCGGGACGGTCGGCTTACCGCCTCCGTTGCCGTACGGGGCGACGTAGGGGCCGTCGTGATACTCGCCGTGGCGGTAGCCGCGCACCCGCCCCCGGTGGCGGGGATGGTCGGGCTGCGGGGCGGTCCAGCCGCCCAACTCGAAGTTGCGGTGCCGGATGACCCCGAGTCCGAACATCTCCCCGCACAGCCAGAGGTCCTTGCGGATCTCGGCACGGCCGTTGGGCTGCTCGATGGCGTAGGGCAGGCCGGTCTGTTCGAGCAGGGCGCGGGTAGGGGCCACGAGATCTTCGTGGGTGCCGCCCCATCCCTTGGACTGGTTGGTGCCGATGGTCAGCGAGCACTTGGCCTGGCAGGGCGGGGAGGTGTGGACGAACGCGAACCGCTCGATCTCACCCGTGGTGATCAGGCGGGCGAGGTACTCCAACGCGTCGCCCCGGTAGTAGGTGAACGGGTAGTTGGGCCGGTCGGTGATGTCACAGCCGTGCACACGGAAACCGGCGCGCAGGTAGCCCATGGCGGCGCCGCCGGAGCAGCAGAACAGGTCCAGCAGTAACGGCCGGTGCCGATCTCGCCGGATGTCGGTGGGTTGGGTCATGCTGGATGTCTCCAGTTCGGTGTAAGCGTGCTGGATTGGCGGCGGCCCCGGTTCTTGGTCGGATGGGGGCCGCCGTCGTCTTTGGGTGGTGGTTCAGGCGGCGGCGGACTCGTCGCCGCGCGTGACGGTCAGTCGGCCGTCCGGGGAGCGGACGATCGTGCCGCCGGTGGTGAGGGCTTTGACGGCCTTGGACACAGCTCCCTTGGACAGGCCCGTGATGGCGGCCAGGTCCTTCTGTCGGATCGGTTCGTCTGCGGTCTCGATGGCCTTGAGCACGCGGGCGGTGGCGTTGTCCGTGGCGGGCTCTTCCGGCGCCGTGGTTTTGACGAGGGTGAGCGTGGGGGCGCCCGCGGTTTCCACCGTGGGTGTGGCGGTGCGGGACCAGGGTTCACGGTCGGGCAGGGCGATGACGACGGCCTTGTCCATGTAGCGGACCTTGACGGGGTCGGGCTTGCGCTTGCCGTCGCGGATCAGGGCCACACCCGGCACGGGCAGTTCGTCGGCGTTCCATCCCTTGGCTTGTGCGTCCTCGCCGAGCACGACGCGGGCTTCGGCCGGCGTGCGGACCGCGAGGCAGATGGAGACGCCGATCTGCGGGGCGATCTGCTTGGGGATGCCGTCGCCGATGGTGGGCTTCTGGGTCATCCACCACAGGTCGATGCACGCTGCGCGGCCCATGCGTGCGATGGACTCCAGGGCCGGAAGTGCGGAGCGGGTGGCGGTGCGGGTCTTGCCGTCGCTGGTCTCGGTTTCGTAGGGGACCTTGTCGGCGGCGGTCATGACCTCGGCGCCCTCGTCGACGACGACCGTGATGCGCGGCCGGTCCGGGGTGGGGGTCCAGGTGTCCTGTCCCTTGGGCAGGATGCTGAGCCGTTCCAGCATCTCCGTCTCCAGCTCGTCGGTCACGTCGATGACCTCGTGCGGGGTGGAGGCCACGCGGGCCCGGTGGTCCCACAACCGGCCTTCCACGCGCTTGAGGTCGATGATGACGAGCGCGTTCGTGGCGCCCTCGGACGCGTCGAACAGCAGCGGCCGGGAGGCCACCGACTTACCGGCACCGGACCGTCCAGCGATGAGCAGCCGTTCCCGAGCGGCACGGTGACCTGCTCGCCGGTGACGGTGTCGATGCCCAGGGAGCGCCGATCGGGCGTCCACGTCAGGTCGTCGCCGTCGGCCGCGCTGCGGGTGCGCAAGGTGAGTTCGGCCCAGCCGCCTTGCTTGCCCGCCTTGATCTGCATGCGCAGGCTCGTGCGCGCCCCGAGCAGCGCGCGAACATGATCCTCAGCGCCGCGCAGCTTGGTCGCCGTCCACGTGCCGTCGAGACGGACGGCGCACACGATCCCGGCTTCGGTCAGCTTCGGCCGGCCGGTCAGCGTCCCGGCCAGGCCGCGTTGCTCGGCGTGCTCCTTCCAGTGCTGCGGCTGAAGACGCTTCAGCAGCGCCGACTCTTCAGCGGTGGGCTTCAGGCCGGTGGTGTCGCGCTCGCGCACCGCGATCCACACCGACAAGCCAGTGACAGCGGCGACGACCGCGATGGCCGACCACACCCATGCGCGGGTGGAGACCTGCGGCAGCCACACGTATCCGGCGACACCGAGCGCGGCGGCGGTCTTGGTGGCGAACAGCCACATCGGGTCCGGCACGCGCCGTTTGGCCGTGCGCAACTCCCGCTCGGCGCGGTGGCGCAGGGGGGTGACGCCCTCGGGGTCGATGGCGCGGGCGGTGGCGAGCGCGCGGCGGGCATCGCGCACGAGGGGCTTGCGGTCGGCGCGCAGGGCGCGGCGGCGCTCGGCTTCCTTGCGCCAGTGATCGGCCGTCCAGCGGGCGGCGGTGGCTGCGTACTGGCGATGCGTCCGCCAGACTTGTCCGTGACTCACGGGTTCCTCATTTCCGGGATGGTGGGTCGGTGGTGACGGGCCCTGCGACGGCCCGTCACCACACGCGCGGGTTACGCGGAGTGAGCAGGTTTCCGGTTTCCTGGTTTCCGAGGCGGCTCCTACGCGCGTGCGCGCGAGGACGGAAACTTACGTCACCCTGCGTCGCTACGGAGGTTGTGGCGGCCGAACAGCCTTCCGGGGGTCAAACCCCACACGGAAGGCCCCTCAGGCGCCCTGCGGGCCGCCTACGGCCTTGGGGTGATTCAGCGGCCCTTCCCGCCGCGCTTGCCGGCGCCCTTGCCGCCGTCGCCAACGGCCCGGACGACCGTGACGACGGCCCAGCCGAGCACGAGCGCGATGAACGCGAGCATGGCCAGATTCGCGGCGATGGCCGTGAGGGCGCCGACGAGCAGCGGGCCGAAGTAGACGCCGGCCGCGACCGCACCGGCGCCGACACCGGAGCCGAGGGCGACGCGCTGCACCGTGCGGTCCGGCGGTGCCTGGTGGATGTGCACCACCTGCGGCCCGGCGGGCTGCTGCGCGGGCAGGGTGGCGGGGTCGGCGTAGACGTGGCTGCCGTCGGGGAGCTGCACGACCGTCAAGGGCCGCTTGTCGGGGAGCTGTTCCATGACGCACCCTCCGGGGCGTTGTCGGGGAAAGCGCAGGTCGAGCACATGCCGAGCGACGGCGGGATGACGTACCCGGCATCCCGGCGGCACTCGGGGCAGATCCTTCGTGCGAGGTTGGCCCGGTCGAGCGCGGCCCACCGGCCCGGCGTCATCGGCCGGACGGGCTTGGCTGCGTCGATGCGGTAGAGATAGGCGACCAGCGGGCCCCGCCGTCGGCGCGGACGCTGGAGTTCGGCGGCCACGTCCTGGCCACCCGGACGCAGCCCCATCGCACGGAGCTGCCGCCGGGTGGCCAAACCGTCAGGGGCGAGCCGCCACCGGTACACAGGCAGCGAACCCCCGGCCGGTGCGGTGGTCATCAGCGGCCTGTGCCGGCGAAGTCAACCGGCACGCCGTTGACGGGCCCGCGCAGTTCGGCGTAGCGGGTCGAGACCCAGCCCACCGACCAGCCGCACAGCTCCGCTGCCTGACGCACGGACAGTCCCTCGGCATGCGCGGCGGCCACGATGGCGCGCGCGTCGTCCTCGGGCAGCTTGTCCGTGGCAGGTCCGGCGGACAGCAGCGCGGCGCGTTCACGCGCGGCCCGCTCCTCCCGCTCCGCCTGCTCACGGCGCTCGCGCTCAGCACGCTCTTGCCGCTCGCGTTCGGCGCGTTCGGCGGCCTGGCGTTCACGGCGTTCACGCTCCCGCTCGCGCTGTTCACGCTCGCGTTCCTGGCGTTCACGCTGCTCGCGCTCGGCCCGCTCCCGGGCCTGCTCGCGCTCGCGTTCCTCGCGCCGCGCGGCGGCCTCCCGCTCGGCCTGTTCACGGGCCATGCGGGCTTCGTGCTCACGCTGTTCACGGGCCAGAGCTGCCGTGTGCTCGCGTTCCTCGCGGGCCCGTCGCGCGGCCTCCTCACGCCGCGCGGCGGCGGCCTGCTCGCGGGCTTCCCGCTCGGTTTGCTGCTTGGCCTCCAGCGCCACCACGGCGGCGGCGATCGCGCGCCGGTAGGCAAGTCCGGTCTCGGCCGTGACGATCAGCAGCAGCGGCGCGACCGCGTGCACAGCCACGCCTACCAGGTCGTTCTTCAACGCGGAGTCAGCCACGTTCAGCGCGAGCGTCATGCCGCCGGTCATCCACCGCAGCGCGATGGGCCACCGTCCGCCGTGGCCCCGAGCCGGGCGAGCACCGCGTCCAGGCGGACCACGATGACCACGGCGGCATCGACGACGAGAGGCAGGATGGGTGCGGTCCAGTCCCACTTGTCGGGCGTGTGCGCGGCGGCGAGCGGGGTGACGGTGAGGATCGAATAGAGCATCGCGCCCGCCACGATCAGCCACGTGCCGACCGAAAGCGCGCGCTCGGCCGAACGGATATGAACGGCGTTCACGCGCTCACCCCCGACCATGAACGGACCCGGATCGCGGCAATCAGCACGACCGGGGAGGCGGGGTCGCCGTGGGTTTCGCTGTCCTCGGTCCACGTCCACTCAGCACCCGGTACCGGCTCGAATCCGAGGACGCTGAGCGCGTTCGTACGGTCCGTGAACGTCGGCACCGTGCGCCCGAACCGGTGCTCGGGCCACCGCTCGGTGGTGTTCATCAGAGCCACGTACAGACGCCAGCGGCCCTCACGAACGGACATCTGCGCGGTGAACTCCCGCGCGCTCTCCTGGCCCCTCACGCCACGCCACCCCGGTGCGCGGTCTCGGCCTGGTTCGCCAGAGCGGCCAGCAGCCGCCGGCGGGCCCGGCGGATACGCCGCACGTCCAGCTCCGTGGGGGTGCGGTCCATGGCGATGATCTGCGCGTCCAGCAAGTCGACGTCCGCCAGGATGACGGGCATCTCCTGCTCGATCGCGTCCAGCTCCGCATCCGTCGGCTCGATGAAGTCGACGAACGCGGTAACAGCGTCCTGAACAGTAACGATGTGGTCCATTGGGTCTTGTTCCTCTCAGACAGGAACGGCCCGAACAGCGGCCCCGGTGTTCCAGCACCGGGGCCGCGCGCCGTTGAAGTCGGAACATCCGGCTCCCCTCAGCGCTGCTCGTACGAGACGAGCAGCGGAGGCAACCGGCCGCCACTGGAACGCGGCGGTGAGTTGAGGTTCTTGCTGTCTCCTTCGGGAACACGAGCTCCCGTTGGTAGGCGTATGGAGACGTTGGCCTTTCGGCCTAGCCATCCGGTTGACCAGGGATCCGGTGCCCTCGGCCCGCTCTGTCCCGGGCCCCTTGCCGCAACGTGGAAGGCAGCCCAAAGAAGGCCCTTCCATCCCGCTGTCCTAGGACTGCGAGCGGCCTGAGAAGAAGATGGCATGCAGTCCTGGGACTGTCAACAGTCCTAGGACTGT
This sequence comes from Streptomyces tuirus, assembly GCA_018195615.1. Classification (GTDB taxonomy): domain Bacteria; phylum Actinomycetota; class Actinomycetes; order Streptomycetales; family Streptomycetaceae; genus Streptomyces; species Streptomyces tuirus_A. Next base: position 4,598,366 of record JAGTPG010000002.1, read on the forward strand.
GCTTCACTGGTTCGCGTCGAGAGGAGTTCTGCGTGGCACCGAAGTGGCGCGAGCTGGCGGACAGGCTCGCGGAGCAGATCAAGAGCGGTGAGTATCCGCCGGGCGCCCAGTTGCCCCAGATCAGAGAGCTAGTCGAGGCCGGAGAAGGCTCCAAGGAGACTGTCCACAAGGCCTACAAGGCCCTGGAGACTGAAGGCCTCGTCACCTCAACACGGGGACATGGCACCGTTGTGCGTCCCGCACCCCGCTTAAGCGTCTGGGTATCGCCCGGTATGACAAGTCGAAGTGGCGCGACGGGGACGAAGTCGCATTCATCGCCGACCGAGTCGCATCGGGACGCGCGTACAAGCGCAACGAGCAGACGCAGACCGTGAGCCGAGTCGAGGCGAGCAGCCTCGTAGCTGAGGGGCTCGGCGTCCCAGTCGGATCCGAGGTGTACGCACGCGCCCGTCTCGTCAAGGAAGGCACGCAGCCGACTCACACCCTGACCAGCTACTACAGGCCGGAGCACGTCGAGGGGACACGCATCGTCGACCCCACCCCGGGCCCTGCCGGCCGTGGTGGTGGATACCGGGTCCTGTACGACGCCGGATACGAGATCGATCACATGCGAGAGGCGCTGTTCGCCCGCGTCCCGACGGCGGACGAGGTGCAACTCCTACAGCTCCCGCAGGGGAACCCGTAGTCGAACTTCACCGGACCACGTACACAGCAGATGGCACGGTTGTTGAGTTCGCGGTGGGCATCCACTCGGCTTCGCGCTTCGCGTGGGAGTACGACTTCAAGGTTCCCGACTCAGCACAGGACAGGAAGGGCCAGGAATGATCTCGGCACAGGCGTGGGCGGATGCTCGGCTTCTGTGGGACTACCACAGCATGCACCACGACCCACGGCCCTGCTCAGTAGCCGTCGGTCTGGGCAGTCATGACCTCGGCGTGGCTGACGTTACGGCGGGGCTGTATCACCAGGGCATGGCGCCGGTCATCGTGTTCACCGGGGCGACCAGCCCCACGACCCGCGCGCGCATGCCGCGCGGGAAGCTGTCCACTACCGCGAGCGAGCGTTGCAGCTCGGGGTGCCTGAGTCCGCCGTACTTCTGGAACCACGCGCCACAAACACCGGCGAGAACATCGAGTTCACGAAAGCGGTGTTGGCGGAGGCTGGTGTCACGGCCTCGTCCGTCCTGCTCGTGAGCAAGCCGTACGAAGAGCGGCGTTCGTACGGCATGATGCGGAAGCTCTGGCCTGAGGTCGAAGTAGTGTGCGCGTCCACGTCGATGGGCCTGGAGGAGTACGCCGACTCCATCGGGGATGCCCGCATGGTGATCGACATGATCGTGGGTGCCCTGCAACGAGTGCTCGTCTTCCCGGACTGGGACCTGTCCGTCGAACAGGTCGTGCCGGAGCCCGTCGTGGCCGCCTACGAACGGCTGTGCGTCGATGGCTTTACCAGCCGCCTCCTGCCCGCAGACGTTGCCGCCCGCCCTGGTGGGTGATCTCTGGGACCTACGGAGGCGGCTAGCCCCAGGTAGACAGCCCGTCGCGTACGCCAACCCGTACGCCAACAGCAGCGCACAACCACGGCTCGTCGAGGTCACCGGCGCCCAGCACGATCGGGCCCTCACCCGCCAGGACACGGCCTGAAAAGCGGAAGGTCGCCGGTTCGACCCCGGCCCCAGCCACAACGAAACCCCCGTCGAGCGCATCGACGGGGGTTCTTGTTTGTGCCCGGCCAGACGGCCGGAGGCAAAAGCGTTAGCCAGAAAAATCGGCGGGATGAGATCCTGGATCGCGTATGTCTACGCAATCCGCCCCGCCCTCGGCGCCCTCGCCCCCGCCTGACCGAGCTGTCCCTGCGTGACGCGCACCGGCTCGGGCGCAGGCTCGAAGGTGCGCGCAAGATCCGTAAGCCGGAGGCCCGTGCCGCTGTGCTGGCCGAGATCGAGGCGGAGATCAGCAAGGGCGAGGAGCGCATGGCCGGGCGACGTGCCCGCGTTCCCGAGGTCACGTACCCGGAGCAGCTGCCGGTCAGCCAGAAGAAGGGCGAGATCGCCGAGGCCATCCGCGACCATCAGGTCGTGATCGTGGCCGGCGAGACGGGCTCCGGGAAGACGACGCAGATCCCCAAGATCTGCATGGAGCTCGGCCGGGGGTGCGCGGCATGATCGGGCACACGCAGCCGAGAAGGATCGCCGCCCGTACCGTCGCCGAGCGCGTGGCGGAGGAACTGGACACCCCGCTGGGTGAGGCTGTCGGCTGGAAGGTCCGTTTCACCGACCAGGTCGACCCGGAGGCCACGTTCGTCAAGCTGATGACGGACGGCATCCTGCTGGCCGAGATCCAGACCGACCGCGAGCTGCGCGCCTACGACACGATCATCATCGACGAGGCCCACGAGCGGTCCCTCAACATCGACTTCCTGCTGGGTTATCTCGCCCAGCTGCTGCCGAAGCGGCCCGACCTGAAGGTCGTGATCACCTCGGCGACGATCGACCCGGAGCGCTTTTCCCGGCACTTCGGCGACGCCCGATCATCGAGGTCAGCGGCCGTACCTATCCCGTGGAGGTGCGTTACCGCCCGCTCCTGGAGGAGGACGGCGACGACGCCGACCGGGACCAGATCACGGCGATCACCGACGCCGTGGAGGAGCTGCAGAAGGAGGGGAAGGGCGACATCCTCGTCTTTCTCTCCGGGGAGCGGGAGATCCGGGACACCGCGGACGCCCTGACGAAGAAGAACTACCGGTTCACGGAGATCCTGCCGCTCTACGCCCGGCTGTCCCACGCCGAGCAGCACCGCGTCTTCCAGCCGCACACCGGCCGCAGGATCGTCCTGGCCACGAACGTCGCCGAGACGTCCCTCACGGTCCCGGGCATCAAGTACGTCATCGACCCGGGCTTCGCGCGCATCTCCCGCTACAGTCACCGCACCAAGGTCCAGCGGCTGCCCATCGAGCCGGTTTCCCAGGCGAGCGCCAACCAGCGCAAGGGCCGCTGCGGCCGTACGTCCGACGGCATCTGCATCCGCCTCTACAGCGAGGACGACTTCAACGCCCGCCCGGAGTTCACGGACGCGGAGATCCTCCGGACGAACCTCGCCTCCGTCATCCTGCAGATGACCGCGGCCGGCCTCGGCGACATCGAGAAGTTCCCCTTCATCGACCCGCCGGACCATCGCAACATCCGCGACGGTGTGCAGCTCCTGCAGGAGCTCGGGGCGCTCGACCCGGCGCAGAAGGACCTCCGCAAGCGGCTCACCGAGACCGGCCGGAAGCTCGCCCAGCTGCCCGTCGACCCGCGGCTGGCCCGGATGGTCCTGGAGGCGGACAAGAACGGCTGTGTCCGCGAGGTCATGGTCATAGCCGCCGCGCTGTCCATCCAGGATCCGCGTGAGCGCCCTGCCGACAAGCAGACCCAGGCCGATCAGCAGCACGCCCGCTTCAAGGACGAGACCAGCGACTTCCTGGCCTACCTGAACCTCTGGCGTTATGTCCGCGAGCAGCAGAAGGAGCGGGGCTCGTCCTCCTTCCGCCGGATGTGCAAGCAGGAGTACCTCAACTTCCTTCGCATCCGCGAATGGCAGGACATCTACAGCCAGTTGCGCACGGTCGCGAAGCAGATGGGCATCCACCTCAACGAGGACGATGCCCCGGCCGACCGCGTCCACCTCTCTCTGCTCGCCGGACTGCTCTCGCACATCGGCATGAAGGACGTGAAGGACGGCGCGAAGAACGAGTACCTCGGGGCCCGGAACGCCAAGTTCGCGATCTTCCCCGGCTCGGCGCTCTTCAAGAAGACCCCGCGTTTCGTGATGTCCGCCGAGCTCGTCGAGACGTCCCGCCTCTGGGCCCGCGTCAACGCGAAGATCGAGCCGGACTGGGTCGAGCCCCTCGCCCAGCACCTCGTCAAACGCACCTACAGCGAACCGCACTGGGAGAAGGACCAGGCCGCGGTGATGGCGTACGAGAAGGTCACGCTGTACGGCGTGCCGATCGTGGCGCAGCGGAAGGTCAACTACGGCCGGATCGACCCGGAGGTCAGCCGCGAGTTGTTCATCCGGAACGCGCTGGTCGAGGGCGACTGGCGCACGCACCACAAGTTCTTCGCGGACAACCGCAGGCTCCTCACCGAGGTCGAGGAGCTGGAACACCGGGCGCGGCGCCGGGACATCCTGGTCGACGACGAGACGCTGTTCGACTTCTACGACCAGCGGATCCCCGAGCATGTGGTCTCCGGCGCCCATTTCGACTCCTGGTGGAAGCGCAAGCGGCACGAGCAGCCCGACTTCCTCGACTTCGAGCGCGAGATGCTCATCAACGAGAAGGCGGGCGAGGTCACCAAGGCCGACTATCCGGACTCCTGGCGCCAGGGGAACCTCAAGTTCCGGGTGACGTACCAGTTCGAACCGGGCGCGGACGCCGACGGCGTGACCGTGCACATCCCGCTCCAGGTCCTCAACCAGGTCACGGAGGAGGGTTTCGACTGGCAGATCCCGGGTCTGCGGGAGGAGTTGGTCACGGAGCTGATCCGGTCCCTGCCGAAGCCGATCCGTCGCAACTACGTGCCCGCGCCGAACTTCGCGAAGGCGTTCCTGGACAAGGCGGTCCCGCTCCAGGAACCGCTCACGACGACCATGACCCGCGAACTGCGGCGCATGGTCGGCGTGCCGTTCGAGGCGGACGACTTCGACTGGTCCAAGGTTCCCGACCATCTGCGGGTCACGTTCCGGATCGTCGACGAGCGGCGGCGGAAGCTGGCGGAGGACAAGGATCTGGAGGCGCTGAAGCTGAAGTTGCGCCCCAAGGCCCGCAAGGCCCTTTCCCAGGCGGCCGCGGCCACGGCGGAACGCCAGGGCGGCGAGTCCCTGGAGCGCAAGGGCCTCACGGACTGGACGATCGGCACGCTCACCCGCGTGTTCGAGACGCGGCGGGCCGGGCAGCCGGTGAAGGCGTACCCGGCGCTGGTCGACGACGGCGACACGGTGTCCGTACGCCTCTTCGACACGGAGGCCGAGCAGCAGCAGGCGATGTGGAAGGGGACGCGTCGGCTGGTCCTGCGCAACATCCCGGTGAATGCGGCGAAATTCGCGAGCGATCGCCTGACGAACGCGCAGAAGCTGGCGCTGTCCTCGAATCCGCACGGCTCCATCCAGGCCCTGTTCGACGACTGTGCGATGGCGGCCGCCGACAAGCTGATCGGGGATTTCGGCGGGCCGGCGTGGGACGAGGAGTCGTACCGGAAGCTGTACGACAAGGTGCGCGCCGAGATCGTCGACACGACCGTCCGTACGGTGGACCAGGTGCAGCAGGTGCTGGCCGCCTGGCAGGCCTGTGAGAGGCGTCTGAAGGCCGTACGCAGCCCCGCGCTGCTGCCGAACCTCCAGGATGTGCGGGGGCAGCTGGACGCGCTCGTGAAGCCGGGCTTCGTGACGGAGGCGGGGCTGCGTCGCCTGCCGGACCTGATGCGCTATCTGGTCGCGGCCGACCGTCGTCTGCAGCAGATGCCGACGAACGTCCAGCGGGACACGACGCGTATGCAGAAGGTCCAGGAGATGCGGGACGAGTACGCCTGGCTCCTGGAGCAGATGCCGCAGGGCCGGCCGGTCCCGTCGGCGGTCCTGGACATCCGCTGGATGATCGAGGAGCTCCGGGTGAGCTACTTCGCGCACGCGCTGGGCACGGCGTACCCCGTCTCGGACAAGCGGATCGTGAAGGCGATCGACGCGGCAGTGCCGTAATCACGCGTGTACATGGGGTGAGTTCGACCCGGTGCCCCGCCTCCTGTACAGTCTCTTCTCGCAGCGCAACGCACGAATGGCGCCGCGAAACCTGGTCCTGTGGAGCAGTTTGGAGTGCTCGCCACCCTGTCAAGGTGGAGGCCGCGGGTTCAAATCCCGTCAGGACCGCAGTAAAGCAAGGGCTCGCACCCCATCAGGGGCGCGGGCCCTTTCTCTTGGCCGCGACCGCTTCCGCTCGCCGCTCTGCCGAGGTGGAGGCCGCGCCCGCGGCGCAGCCGCGATCCCACGGGGCAAATCCCGTCAGGACCGCAGTACAGAGACCGGGGCCCGTACCCCATCAGGGGCGCGGGCCCTTTCTCGTGGTCGGTGACCCGGGGGCCGGTCGGTCGTCCGCCGGGGCATCGCCGAAGGACCGTCAGGACACTGGTGCGGAACAGGGCCCACGCCCTGTCTGGGGCCGGGGCGCTGTTCTCGTCGTCGGTGGGTGGTCGCCCTTGCCTCCCTGCCGAGGCGCAGGTCGCGCCCCCGGTGTGTTCCGGGGGACTCCCGGTGGCCCTCCACGCCGTCTTGACGGCCTTTCGTTCGCTCGGTACCCAGAAACCAGGGCCGTTCCCCGTACGGCCTCCTGGAGGTGGCGTATGGCGGCATCGGCTAGGCACGAGACGCGGGCCCTGCTCCGCGCGCACCTGGCGGCCGCGTCGTCGTACCGGCATCTCACCCGTCACTGTCCGATCTGCCACCGCCTGCTGCGCCTGGCGATGGAAACGATGGAGTCCGCCCCGCGCGCCGCGCAGGTCTCCGAGGAGGCCGTCGAGGACCAGAGCCCGGCGCGGGCGTGATCGATGGCCGGCCCCAACACCCGTACGTACGGGGGCCACTGGAGCCGGGGCTCCTCTATCGCACCGGCGCGGGAGCTAACAAGCCGCTTGGTATGTGACGGGTGTCACCGCATGGGTTTCGAAAAGTGCGGTACTTACACCCCACCTACAACGGGTCAATTTAATATGTGCAATTGCACCCACCCCCGGGTGCCGCGCACAGCTGATCCGACACCCCTCCCCAGACTTCGACAAGCCCGCTCACAGCCAGGTCGGCGTACCGGCAGTCGGCGCACAAAAAAGATCGCGCTGGACCCGGCGGAGTCCAGCGCGACCGACGACGCACCCTGTTATGTGTCTGAGAAGCTCTGACTGGCGTGGGCGAGAGCCCTGTTGGGGCAGGACCCGCGTCGCTTGGAGCTGTGGTTCCGGACGCCTCGGCCAGTGGGGGACCAGCCGGTTTGCCCGGTTATTGAGTTGTTCAGGCTTCGCTGCGCTGCTGCGGAATGCCCGCGAGCAGAGCGCGGACCTCTGCCTCGCGGTAGCGGCGATGCCCGCCGAGCGTGCGGATCGACGTGAGCTTGCCGGCCTTCGCCCACCGCGTGACCGTCTTGGGGTCGACGCGGAACATCGTGGCGACCTCAGCCGGGGTCAGCAGCGGCTCGGCATCAGGGGTGCGAGCGGTCATGAGCGGCCTCCTCGGGAGAACCGAACCTTCTCGGTTCTTTCCTCTAAATTCTGCACCTTGACCCGCGTTGCCCGAAATGGCGGACGCGAGTCGAGTCGGTTATAGGACGAACGGCTTGTCCTCGGCACTACAACTACACCATCTGTCCAGCCGCGTCGGCCAAACCGATGGAATTGCCCTCCCAGGTGTTCATCAGCGACGGAAGCCGATGGACCATGCCATAGCGGACAGTCACGCCGCTGTGACGATCAGTCACAGGGCGATCAGGAGTCACGAGACCCCCCAAAGCGTGCAATGCTGAGATTCCGCCCACACTGCGACGCAACGGGACGGAAGGAGCCCTCCCCGGACTCCTTGTCCTATTTTGGCATGAGGAGGGGCAAGGGGCGCAAGGGCCACGTACGTGTAGTCCGTCACGCTTGGCCTACTTGAGAGGTACGCCCGGATCGGGACCTACGTCCGATGTTGACGAGGCCTCAGCAATCGGAGAGCGCTCTTCAGGAACATCGGTGCGAGGACGAAACCCCAAAACGGGCGGTACGTCAAACGTCAGTTCGTGACCGAGCGGGAGCGGTCCGTAGGAGCCGAAGGTCAGAGGTCAGTTCGCGGACCGCAGGTCCCGCACGGAACGCCACCGCTCCACGAGCCGGGCGTACGCCGCCCCGCGGCCTCCCCGTCGCCCCGGCGCAGCGCGGCGATGCCCTCGGCCACGTCCGCCGCCGAATGGTCGTCCTCCAGCGCCCCGGCCGGCAGGGCGTGCACCAGACCGCCGTAGTCCAGCTCCACGAGCGAGCGCGGGTGGAACTCCTCCAGCCAGCGCCCCACGTCCACCAGGCCGTCGATCAGCGGCCCCTCGTCCATGGCCTCCTTCAGGGCCCTGAGGCCCCGGGCCACGCGCCGCCGGGCCTGGACCATGGGCGTGCGGTACCGCAGCACCGGTGGGCCGCCCACGCCGTCACCCTTGTCGTACTCGCGCTCCTCGTCGGCGACCAGCACGAACCAGTTGATCGGCACCTGCCAGGTCGCCGTACGGATCCACGGCCGGGCGTCCGGGTTGATCGCCAGCCAGCGCTCGTAGTCCTGGGCCGCCTGGCGGCGCAGCACGGGGGCAGGACCGCGTCCAGCACGGGCGGCGGGAGCTCCTCGGAGAGCTCGTCCAGGGCCAGCCAGCCGCGCAGCCGGGTGCGCCAGGGGCAGACGCAGACGACGCCGTCCACGTCGAGCACGAAGGCGTCCTCGCTCTCGTGCACCGGCACCGGGACGGGCGGGGTGGGCGCCAAGTCGGCCAGGGCCCGGCGGAGTTCGTCCTGGTACGAGGGGCGGTCCGGCCGACGGGCGTAGCGGGCCCAGTGGCTGCGCTCCGGCTCGGGGAAGGCGGCCAGCGGTTCGTACACGCGCAGGTAGGTCGCATAGGGGACGATCACCGAGGACACCTTGGGCACGCCTGCTCCCTCCCCGCGCTCCGTCGCGGAAACCTGCGGGACCCACTCACAAACGCGCGGGAAATCTATGCAAATCGTCGCACGGGCGTACTCCGGTCGGAGGTGATCCTGAGCACTGTGCGGTCGGCGGGGCCACCAGGCCCTAATCTCATCCTCAACAGCCCGCCACCCACACGGAGCTGGTCTCCACCCGCCGCAACTTACTCAGGAGTCACCACAGTGACCGACGTAACCGGCGCGCCTGCTGATGTACTGCACACCCTGTTCCACTCGGACCAGGGGGTCATGAGCAAGTCGTGCTCTGCCAGGACCGCGCGAGCGGCCTCAAGGCCGTCATCGCCCTCCACTCCACCGCCCTGGGCCCCGCGCTCGGCGGTACGCGCTTCTACCCGTACGCGAACGAGGCCGAGGCCGTCGCCGACGCGCTGAACCTCGCCCGCGGGATGTCGTACAAGAACGCCATGGCCGGCCTCGACCACGGCGGCGGCAAGGCCGTGATCATCGGCGACCCGGAGAAGATCAAGACGGAGGAGCTGCTGCTGGCCTACGGCCGGTTCGTGGCCTCGCTCGGTGGCCGGTACGTCACCGCCTGCGACGTCGGTACGTACGTCGCCGACATGGACGTCGTGGCCCGTGAGTGCCGCTGGACCACCGGGCGCTCCCCGAGAACGGCGGCGCCGGGGACTCCTCCGTCCTCACCGCCTACGGCGTCTACCAGGGCATGCGGGCGTCCGCGCAGCACCTGTGGGGCGACCCGTCCCTGCGCGCGAAGCGGGTCGGCATCGCCGGCGTCGGCAAGGTCGGCCACCACCTGGTGGAGCACCTCGTGAAGGAGGGCGCCGAGGTCTTCGTCACGGATGTGCGCGAGGAGGCCGTACGGCGGATCACCGAGCGGCACCGCGACGTCATGGCGGTCAAGGACACCGACGAGCTGATCCGGGTCGACGGCCTGGGCATCTACGCCCCCTGCGCGCTGGGCGGCGCCCTGAACGACGACACCGTGCCCGTGCTGACCGCCGAGGTGGTCTGCGGCGCCGCCAACAACCAGCTCGCCCACCCGGGCGTGGAGAAGGACCTCGCCGACCGCGGGATCCTCTACGCGCCGGACTACGTGGTGAACGCCGGCGGTGTCATCCAGGTGGCCGACGAGCTGCACGGCTTCGACTTCGAGCGGTGCAAGGCGCAGGCGGCGAAGATCTTCGACACCACGCTGGCCATATTCGCACGTGCGAAGGAGGACGGCATTCCGCCGGCCGCCGCGGCCGACCGGATCGCCGAGCAGCGGATGCACGACGCGGCCATGGCACGCCGGTCGCGCTGAGCGGTCACGCTGAGCGGTCACGCCTTCGAGGGACTCGCACGTTTGGCCGGTACCCGCCGGTGGGCAGTTAGAGAGAACTCTCACTTCTACCGGCGGGTCGACCGCCGATAAGTGGTTAAAATCGCGGTTGACCAGCGAGGACGGGGCGCCTCGAAGGTCCTGGGCGCGGGCACGTCATGCGGGCGACGTACCGTATGGGCGCGGGCTCAGGTACCGTGGAAGCCCTACGGACCGGTCTCTCTGCGGAGAGCCCGTGCCGGACCATGAACGCGTGTCAAGACTCTGGGGCCGTCGAGCCCCGTCGTTGAGGGGGTCGAGCCATGGGGCGCGGCCGGGCCAAGGCCAAGCAGACGAAGGTCGCCCGCCAGCTGAAGTACAACAGCGGTGGGACTGACCTCTCACGCCTGGCCGAAGAGCTGGGTGCATCGCCTTCGAATCCGCAGCCGCCTAACGGCGAGCCGTTCGAAGACGATGATGACGACGACCTGTACGCACGGTACGCCGACCTCTACGAGGACGACGACGACGAGGACGACCAGTCCTCGCAGCATCGTCGCGGCGCTTGACCTTGCACTGAGCACTCACCCGGTCGGCGACTTCGGTCACCGACCGGGTTCTGTGCTGCGCGCAAAGTTACGACCCGTGCTCAGCTCGCGTAGTCACCGATCAGGGCGGCACCACCGGTGTGCTCGCCCCGGTCCGTGATCTCTCCGGCCACCCAGGCGTCGACCCCACGGTCGGCGAGGGTCGCCAGGGCCACGTCCACGGACTCCTGCGGGACGATCGCGATCATGCCGACGCCCATGTTCAGGGTCTTCTCCAGCTCCAGGCGCTCGACCTGACCCGTCTTGCCGACGAGGTCGAAGATCGGGGCCGGGGTCCAGGTGGAGCGGTCGACGATCGCGTGCAGGTCGTCGGGGATGACCCGGGCCAGGTTGGCCGCGAGTCCGCCGCCGGTGATGTGGCTGAAGGCGTGCACCTCGGTGGTGCGCATCAGGGCCAGGCAGTCCAGCGAGTAGATCTTCGTCGGCTCCAGCAGTTCCTCGCCGAGGGTGCGGCCGAGCTCCTCGATGTGGGCGTCCAGCGCCAGGCCCGCCTGGTTCAGCAGGACGTGCCGGACGAGGGAGTACCCGTTCGAGTGAAGACCGGAGGACGCCATGGCGATCACCGCGTCACCCGTCCGGATACGATCCGCGCCGAGCAGCCGGTCGGCCTCCACGACGCCCGTACCGGCACCGGCGACGTCGAAGTCGTCCTCGCCCAGCAGGCCCGGGTGCTCGGCCGTCTCACCGCCGACCAGGGCGCAGCCGGCCAGCACACAGCCCTCGGCGATGCCCTTGACGATGGCGGCGACGCGCTCGGGTGGACCTTGCCGACGCAGATGTAGTCCGTCATGAACAGCGGCTCGGCGCCGCACACCACGATGTCGTCCATGACCATCGCGACCAGGTCGTGGCCGATGGTGTCGTAGACGCCCAGCCGGCGGGCGATGTCGACCTTGGTGCCGACGCCGTCCGTGGCGGAGGCGAGCAGGGGCCGCTCGTAGTTCTTCAGGGCGGAGGCGTCGAAGAGGCCGGCGAAGCCGCCGAGGCCGCCGAGGACCTCGGGGCGCTGGGCCTTCTTCACCCACTCCTTCATGAGTTCGACGGCGCGGTCGCCCGCTTCGATGTCGACGCCCGCGGCTGCGTAGCTGGCGCCGCCCTCGGCACTGGGTTCTCAGACATGGCTGTGAGAGCTTTCGTGTCGTTACGGCAGGTGATACGGGCTGACTACGGGCGGCGGATCGCGTCGGCGGCGGCCGTGGCGGCCGGGCCGGCGGCCAGCTCGGTCTCCAGGAGCTGCTTGCCGAGCAGCTCGGGGTCCGGGAGGTCCATCGGGTACTCGCCGTCGAAGCAGGCGCGGCACAGGTTCGGCTTGGCGATGGTGGTCGCCTCGATCATGCCGTCGATGGAGATGTACGCCAGGGAGTCGGCGCCCAGCGAGGTGCCGATCTCGTCGATCGTCATGCCGTTGGCGATGAGCTCGGCGCGGGTGGCGAAGTCGATGCCGAAGAAGCAGGGCCACTTCACGGGCGGGGACGAGATCCGGATGTGGACCTCGGCGGCGCCCGCCTCGCGGAGCATGCGGACCAGGGCGCGCTGGGTGTTGCCGCGGACGATCGAGTCGTCGACGACGACCAGGCGCTTGCCCTTGATGACTTCCTTCAGCGGGTTCAGCTTCAGGCGGATGCCCAGCTGCCGGATGGTCTGCGAGGGCTGGATGAACGTACGGCCGACGTAGGCGTTCTTCACCAGGCCGTTGCCGAAGGGGATGCCGGAGGCCTCCGCGTAGCCGATGGCCGCCGGGGTGCCGGACTCCGGGTCGCTATGACCAGGTCGGCCTCGACCGGGGATTCCTTCGCGAGCTTGCGGCCCATCTCCACACGGGAGAGGTAGACGTTCCGGCCGGCGATGTCGGTGTCCGGGCGGGCCAGGTACACGTACTCGAAGACACAGCCCTTGGGCTTCGCGTCCGCGAATCGGGAGCTGCGCAGGCCGTTCTCGTCGATGGCGACGAACTCGCCCGGCTCGATCTCGCGGACGAAACTCGCGCCGCAGATGTCGAGGGCCGCGGACTCGGAGGCGACGACCCAGCCGCGCTCGAGACGACCGAGGACCAGCGGGCGGATGCCCTGCGGGTCGCGGGCCGCGTACAGGGTGTGCTCGTCCATGAAGACGAGCGAGAAGGCGCCCCGGACCTGCGGGAGGACGCTGTGCGCGGCCTCCTCGATGGTCAGCGGCTTGCCGTCCTCGTCCGTCTGGGCCGCGAGGAGCGCGGTCAGCAGGTCGGTGTCGTTGGTGGCCGCCACCCGCGGCGTACGGCCGCCCTCCTGCTTGGGCAGGTCGGCGACCATCTCGGCGAGCTGGGCGGTGTTGACGAGGTTGCCGTTGTGGCCGAGCGCGATGGAGCCGTGCCCGGTCGCGCGGAACGTCGGCTGGGCGTTCTCCCAGACGGAGGCACCGGTGGTCGAGTAGCGGGCGTGACCGACCGCGATGTGACCCTGGAGCGAACCGAGGGAGGTCTCGTCGAAGACTTGCGAGACCAGGCCCATGTCCTTGAAGACGAGGATCTGTGAGCCGTTGCTGACCGCGATTCCCGCGGATTCCTGGCCTCGATGCTGGAGGGCGTAGAGCCCGAAGTACGTGAGCTTGGCGACCTCTTCGCCCGGAGCCCAGACACCGAAGACGCCGCAGGCGTCCTGGGGCCCTTCTCACCGGGGAGCAGGTCGTGGTTGAGTCGTCCGTCACCACGTGGCACGCCACCGAGTGTAGGCGAGGTCGACCACTGGTCCGAATTGGGGATACCGGACTTTTGGGGGTCACTGCCCGGCGACAGCGCGCACGGTCGTGCCGTTTTCGCTGGTCAGCGTGAGGGTTTGGTGATCGACTCCGTACTTCAGCTTCCCGTCGAAAAGTCGCAGCAGGGTCTTCTCGTCGGCCATGAGTGAGTCTTCGCACATCATTCGGGTCGTGGCCGGAGGGCCGAGGGTGATATCGCCGTCGCGCACGGTGGCCTCGGCGTTCACCTTGTTGCAGCCGAGGCTGCCGGAGACGGTGCCCTTCTTCTCGTCGAAGGTGAGGTGGGCGCGACCGTCGGCCTTCGGGGTCGTGACGGTCCACTTGGTGCCGCTCAGAGGTGCGTCCTCGGCCTTGGTCAGGCGGACGGTGTCGCCCTGCTCGGTGGTGAGGGTGAGGCGGTCGCCGTCCGTGCGGGCCTTGAACTCCTGGTCGGAGAGCGTGCGCGCGAGGGTCTCCTCGAACGCCATGGGCTTGTCCGCGCAGGCCATCTCCGTGGCCATGGTCTGGCTGAGCCGGATGCGGTCGCCGTCGACGGTGGCCCGGGCGCCGAAGTTGTTGCAGCCGAAGCTGCCCTCCGCCCGGCCCTTGTCGATGGTCACGTGGGCGCCGGTGGGTGCCTTCTGGGTCTTGCCGGCCGCGGTGACGCTGTCCACGTTCCACCGCACACCGGTCACCGGCTGGCCGGCACCGACCGAGCCGCTGCCGCTGTCCGCCTTCTCACTGCCGCAGGCCGCCATGAGCGGGACGAGCATGGCGGCGGCCGTCAGGGTGATGCGCTGCTTCTGCCTGTCCATGCCCTTCGACGGGGGACCCGGGGGATCGGTTCCCCTTATGCCATCAGTGGCAGGTAGGCCGACAGGTCCGCCCGCTCACCACTGGCGGTGACGTGCGCGTCCCCGAGTGCCTGCGCCCAGGCCAGCCGACCGGTCGCCAGCCGGATCCAGGTCAGCGGGTCCGTCTCGACCACGTTGGGCGGGGTGCCCCGGGTGTGCCTCGGCCCCTCCACGCACTGCACCACGGCGTACGGCGGCACTCGTACCTCCGTCGAGGCGCCGGGTGCCTTCACGGCCAGCGCGTCGGCGAGCAGCCGGGTGCACGCGGCGAGGGCCTGACGGTCGTAGGGGATGTCCAGGCCGGGGACGGCGGCGTTGAGGTCGTCGGTGTGGACGACGAGTTCGACGGTGCGCGTGACGACGTAGTCGGCCAGCGGCAGGGCGCCCGCGCTGGTCGGGAGCAGCCGACCGGCGGGGTGGGCGTCGAGGTTCGCGGTGAAGCGGCGCTCGGCGTCGGCGAGGTGGGCGCCGAGATCCGGATGGTCCTCGGCCAGGCGGTGGGCGGTCGCGGCGATGGCGGGGGCGTCGGCGGCGATGGCGAAGGGCCAGTCGAGCAGCCGGCCGTCCTGCTTCACGGGCTCGGGCTCCGCGAGCAGCCGGTCCACGGCGTCCAGGGCCATGGCGCAGTGCGCGGCCAGGTCACGCACGGTCCAGTCGCCGAGGCGCGTGGGCGCGGCGAGCCGGTCGGGAGTGAGGGTGCCCACGGCCCGGCGTACGTTCCCGTACTGCGCGAGCACTGCCGTGCGGATCTTGGCGGGGTCGTAGCTGCGGGTGCGCTTCTTGGCCGGGGGCATGGGGGTCAGCCTAGGGCGGCGGCCGTGGGGGGCGCCTCGAAGGTCTCCCCGCCCCGCGGGACACCGATGCCGCTCCAGGTGAAGGGGATGCCCCTGGCCCGTCCGGGTCCGGGGCGTCCATGAGCTGGAAGTGCAGGTGCGGCTCGGAGGAGTTGCCGGAGTTTCCGCAGCGGGCGAGCAGTTGTCCGGCGTGGACGCGGTCGCCCTCGCGGACGGTGAGGGAGCCGCGCTGGAGGTGGGCGTAGGCGGCGTAGGCGCCGTTGCCGAGGTCGAGGACGATGTGGTTGCCGAGGATACGGCGGAGTCCGCACATCTCTCGTACGGAGCCCTCGATGAGCATCATGTACAGCAGGCCCGGCAGCGACGTGCGACTCAGGTGGTCGCGCTGTCCGTCGGTGGCCCGTACGACCGTGGCGTCGGCGACCGCGACGATCGGGGCACCGAAGGCCGGGAAGTCCTGCGGGCGGTGGACGAGGGGCCACAGCCAGCGGAAGGCGGGGCGGGCTCCCGGCTGGGGCTCGGCGAGGATGTCGATGGCGTACGTCTGTCCATGGGCGTGGATGCCGTGGCTCGGAGTGCGGTCGGCGGGGCTGTTCAGCGCGGACCAGCGGCCGGTGACCGGCAGGGCGACCTCGAGGGGCTCGCGGGCGCGGCGAGGGCTGTCGGGAGCGCCGCCCCACCGGTTGCCGACGGTGACGACGGCGTAGGCCAGGGCGAGGGGCAGGAAGTCCCACCACACCGCGTAGTCCCAGCCGAAGCAGAGATGGGCGACCACCAGGGCGATGAAGGCCAGTTGCAACCCTCGGAAAGCCACCATGCCGACCTTGTGCGCGGACATCCTGTCCCTCCGGGTCCGGGGTCTATGAGCGGGCTGTTGACAGCGCCACCAGCAGCGGTACGACCCGGGCGGGCGGCACCTCGTAGCGGCCCCGGCCGGCGGTGTGCAGCCAGCCCGCGCCGGTGAGCCGGTGCAGGTGGTGGTAGATCTGGCCGGTCGTGCCGACCTCGTCCAGCTCGGCGAGTTCCGCGGCGGTGCGGCGGCCGCCGAGGATCTCGCGGAGGAGCCGAAGCCGGACCGGGTGGCCGAGGGCCCCGAAGGACTCGGCGGTCGTGGACCAGTCGTCCTCCAGCAGGCCTTCCGTGAGGGCGCCCATCTGCCAGACGTAGGTCTCACCCGTCGGCAATGTCACCGAGCCGGTGTAGAGGACGCCGCCGTCGGCCGCGCCCATCTCGGACAGCTTCTCCTTCAGCCCGTTCAGCGCCCAGTAGTCGCTCTCGTCGAGGCGGGGCGCGTCGCCCTGAGCGCCTTCCAGGTCCGCGAGGCGGCGCTCGAGGTCGGCGACACGTTGCTCCAGTTCCACACCTCCATTATTACGGAAGTACGTAATAACGCAAGGTGTCGCACAACGCGGTCCGGACACGACGAAGCCCCCGACCGGCGGACCGGGCGGGGGCTTCGTGAGGTGCGGCCGACTTACGCCAGCAGCGCCGGGATCGTGCCCTCGTGCGCCTCGCGCAGCTCGGCCAGGGAGAGCGTGAACTCGCCCTGGACGTCGACCGAGTCTCCGTCGACGACGCCGATACGCGTGGCCGGGAGGCCCCGCGCGCCGCACATGTCGTTGAAGCGGACCTCCTCGGAGCGCGGCACGGCCACGACCGCGCGGCCCGCCGACTCGGAGAAGAGGAGGGTGAAGGCGTCCAGACCGTCCGGGACGATCAGGCGGGCGCCCTTGCCGCCCAGCAGCGCCGACTCGACGACCGCCTGGATCAGACCGCCGTCCGACAGGTCGTGCGCGGAGTCGATCATGCCGTCGCGGGAGGCGGAGATCAGGATCTCGGCGAGCAGCCGCTCACGCTCCAGGTCGACCTTGGGCGGCAGACCGCCGAGGTGGTCGTGCACGACCTGCGACCAGGCCGAGCCGCCGAACTCCTCACGCGTGTCGCCCAGCAGGTAGAGCAGCTGGCCCTCCTCCTGGAAGGCGACCGGCGTGCGGCGGGCCACGTCGTCGATGACACCCAGGACCGCGACGACCGGGGTCGGGTGGATGGCCGCCTCGCCCGTCTGGTTGTAGAGGGAGACGTTGCCGCCGGTCACAGGGGTGCCGAGCTGCTGGCAGGCGTCGGCGAGTCCGCGGATGGCCTCCGCGAACTGCCACATCACCGCCGGGTCCTCGGGCGAACCGAAGTTCAGGCAGTCGGAGACGGCGAGCGGCTTGGCGCCGGTCGTCGCCACGTTCCGGTAGGCCTCCGCGAGCGCCAGCTGCGCGCCCGCGTACGGGTCCAGCTTCGCGTACCGGCCGTTGCCGTCCGTGGCGATGGCCACGCCGAGGCCGGTCTCCTCGTCGATGCGGATCATGCCGGAGTCCTCGGGCTGGGCGAGGACGGTGTTGCCCTGCACGAAGTGGTCGTACTGGGAGGTGATCCAGGACTTGGAGGCCTGGTTCGGGGAGCTGACCAGCTTCAGGACCTGGTCCTTCAGCTCTTCGGAGGTCGCCGGCCGGGGCAGCTTGTTCGCGTCGTCCGCCTGGAGGGTGTCCTGCCAGGACGGGCGGGCGTACGGGCGCTCGTAGACCGGGCCCTCGTGCGCCACGGTCCGCGGGTCGACGTCGACGATCTTGCCGCCGTGCCAGTAGATCTCCAGGCGGTCGCCGTCGGTCACCTCGCCGATGACGGTGGCGATGACGTCCCACTTCTCGCAGATCTCCAGGAAGCGGTCGACCTTCTCCGGCTCGACGACCGCGCACATGCGCTCCTGCGACTCGCTCATGAGGATCTCCTCGGGCGAGAGCGTCGAGTCGCGCAGCGGGACGTCGTCCAGGGTGACGCGCATGCCGCCGGAGCCGTTGGAGGCGAGCTCGGACGTGGCGCAGGACAGGCCGGCCGCGCCGAGGTCCTGGATGCCGACGACCAGCTTCTCCTTGAAGGCCTCCAGGGTGCACTCGATGAGGAGCTTCTCCTGGAAGGGGTCGCCGACCTGGACGGCGGGGCGCTTGGAGGGCTTGGCGTCGTCGAAGGTCTCGGAGGCCAGGATCGAGGCGCCGCCGATGCCGTCACCGCCGGTCCGGGCCCCGTAGAGGATGACCTTGTTGCCGGCGCCGGAAGCCTTCGCGAGGTGGATGTCCTCGTGCCGCATCACACCGATGGCACCGGCGTTGACCAGCGGGTTGCCCTGGTAGCAGGCGTCGAAGACGACCTCGCCGCCGATGTTGGGCAGCCCCAGGCAGTTGCCGTAGCCGCCGATGCCGGCGACGACGCCCGGGAGGACGCGCTTGGTGTCGGGGTGGTCGGCGGCGCCGAAGCGGAGCGGGTCGACGACCGCGACCGGCCGGGCGCCCATGGCGATGATGTCGCGGACGATGCCGCCGACACCGGTGGCCGCGCCCTGGTAGGGCTCGACGTACGACGGGTGGTTGTGCGACTCGACCTTGAAGGTGACCGCGTAACCCTGGCCGACGTCGACGACACCGGCGTTCTCGCCGATGCCGACGAGCATCGCGTCGGACTCGGGGCCTTCTCGCCGAACTGGCGGAGGTGGACCTTGGAGGACTTGTACGAGCAGTGCTCGGACCACATGACCGAGTACATGGCGAGCTCGGCCCCGGTGGGGCGGCGGCCGAGGATCTCCACGACCCGCTCGTACTCGTCCTTCTTCAGGCCGAGTTCGGCCCAGGGCAGCTCGACGTCGGGGGTCGCGGCCGCGTGCTCGACCGTGTCCAGAGGCGTCCGGCTCATGCGTTGACCAGCTTCTTGAGGATCGAGGTGAAGAACGGGAGGCCGTCGGTGCGACCGGTGCCGATCAGCGGCTCGACGGCGTGCTCGGGGTGCGGCATGAGGCCGACGACGTTGCCGGCCGCGTTGGTGACACCGGCGATGTCGCGCTGCGAGCCGTTCGGGTTGAAGTCGAGGTACCGGAAGGCGACCCGGCCCTCGGCCTCCAGCTCGTCGAGGGTGCGCTCGTCGGCGACGTACTGCCCGTCGTTGTTCTTCAGCGGGATGTGGATCTCCTGGCCGGCCGAGTAGTCGGTGGTCCAGGCGGTCTCGGCGTTCTCCACCCGCAGCTTCTGGTCGCGGCAGATGAAGTGCAGGTGGTCGTTGCGCAGCATCGTGCCGGGCAGCAGGTGGGCCTCGGTGAGGATCTGGAAGCCGTTGCAGATGCCGAGCACCGGCAGACCGGCCCTGGCCTGCTCCAGCAGGGGCTCCATCACCGGCGAGAAACGGGCGATGGCCCCGGCGCGCAGATAGTCGCCGTAGGAGAAACCACCGCACAGCACCACGGCGTCGACCTGCTTGAGGTCTTTGTCCTTGTGCCACAGGGCGACCGGCTCGGCGCCCGCGAGGCGGATCGCGCGCTGGGTGTCCCGGTCGTCCAGACTGCCCGGAAAAGTGACGACGCCAATACGAGCGGTCACTTCACGGCCTCCGCGACTTCCTCGACCCGGACGGTGAAGTCCTCGATCACGGTGTTCGCGAGGAAGGACTCCGCAAGATCGTGAATGCGGGCGAGGGCGGCCTCGTCGACCGGCCCGTCAACTTCCAGTTCGAAACGCTTTCCCTGGCGGACGTCCGAGATCCCTCGAAACCCAGCCGCGGCAGTGCGCGCTGCACCGCCTGGCCCTGGGGGTCGAGGATCTCCGGCTTGAGCATGACGTCGACTACGACGCGTGCCACTGGCACTCCCGGTGTGTGGTGCTGAGCAGGTTCCTTCAGACTACCCGCACAAAATTTCTACGCGCGTCGACTTGTAGGAATCTACGTGACCGTCATCACGATCCGGCATCGACGGGCACACAGACGAAAATTTCCGGGAAAGATCCCGGACCGACACCCGAAACCTATTGCGTTCGGACACGCGGAAGGATTTAGTCGGGCTTCACATTGCATTGCCGGGCACTGTACAAACTAATTGGCAAGTGCCGCAGGAAGGGACCGATATTCGTGGCGCAGAAGGTCGTGGTCACTCTCTTTGACGACATCGACGGCTCGGAAGCGACGGAAACGATCGCCTTCGGACTGGACGGCAAGTCGTACGAGATCGACCTGAGCGAAGTCAATGCCGGTGAACTGCGGAAGGCGCTCGCGCCCTACGTGGAGGCCGGCCGCAAGCGGTCCCGCTCGGGCCGGGCGTACCGGCAGACGGAGGTCGCCCCCGACCCGTCGGCCGTGCGGGCCTGGGCGCAGGCCAACAAGATGGAGGTCCCCGCGCGCGGGCGCATCCCCAAGAAGGTCTACGAGGCGTTCACCGCCGCGCAGTGACGCCCCGAGGAGCCTGGGCCGACGGCCGGTCATCCACCCCTCACGGCAACCGACTTGCGCAGCACCCCTGCTGATCAGCTAGAGTCTGGAGCACGCCGAGGGGCGAGGCCGAAAGGCCCAGCTCACGGAAACATGCGGGTGTAGTTCAGTAGTAGAACATCCCCCTTCCAGGGGAAGGCGCAGTGTGCGATTCCTGTCACCCGCTCTGCACCGCCGTACCAACCACGCTTGTGGATCAGGTAGGCTGGTGTTCGCACCGGTCAGTGAAAGCTGATCGGGAGCAAATGCGGACGTAGCTCAGTTGGTAGAGCGCAACCTTGCCAAGGTTGAGGTCGCGAGTTCGAACCTCGTCGTCCGCTCGGGAATGAGACCCCGGTCCATCAGGGCCGGGGTCTTTTCGTGCCCCGAGCGTCCGCCTGACATTTGTCATGCCGAGTGATGACAGCGCGCACTGCTGCCGGGCCCGCCGGAGCGGAACGCTGAAGGCATGGAGACCAACGGACACGAACACGTGATTGAGGTCACTGACCTGCGGCGTGTGTACGGGGGCGGGTTCGAGGCGGTACGCGGAATCAGCTTTTCCGTACGACGCGGGGAGATCTTCGCCCTGCTGGGCACCAACGGCGCGGGCAAAACGTCGACCGTCGAACTGCTGGAGGGGCTCGCGGCGCCTGCGGACGGCCGGGTGCGAGTCCTCGGGCACGACCCGTACACCGAACGGGCCCTCGTCCGGCCCCGCACCGGCGTGATGCTCCAGGAAGGGGGCTTCCCGTCCGAGCTGACCGTCGCGGAGACCGCGCGGATGTGGGCGGGATGCGTGAGCGGAGCCCGGCCGCCGGCCGAGGTGCTGGCTCTGGTCGGTCTGGAGTCGAAGGCCCGCACCCGCGTCAAGCAGCTGTCCGGCGGCCAGCGGCGCCGGCTGGACCTGGCGCTCGCGCTGCTCGGCGACCCCGAGGTGCTCTTCCTGGACGAGCCGACCACCGGCTTGGACGCCGAAGGCCGCCGGGACACCTGGGAGTTGGTGAGCGCGCTGCGCGACGGCGGGACGACGGTGCTGCTGACCACGCACTACCTGGAGGAGGCCGAGAACCTCGCCGACCGGCTGGCGATCATGCACGAGGGCAACATCGCCACCACCGGAACCCGGCCGAGGTGACCGCCGCCGAGCCGTCCCGGATCTCCTTCGAGCTGCCCGAGGGCTACTTCCTCGGTGATCTCCCGCCGCTCGGCGGGCTGGGCGCGGCCGGGCACGACACCGACGGCCGGACCGTCCGGCTGCGCACCCATGAACTGCAGCGGACCGCCACCGGCCTGCTGATGTGGGCCGCACAGGCCCAGGTCGAGCTGCGCCGCCTGGACGTGCGGTCGGCCTCCCTGGAAGAGGCGTTCCTCAGGATCGCCAAGGAGGTCTCCGCGGGGCAGGACATGGAGACGACGACGAAGGAGTACGCGGCATGAGCGCCACCCACACGACGTCACGCCCGGCGTCGGCGGCGACCACCCCACTGAGCCGGATGACGGCGCTCGCCCGTGCCGAGCTGACCCTGCTGGGGCGCACCAAGGGCGCCCTCGTCGCCGCGCTGCTCGTGCCGCTGGTGCTGCCGGTCAGCACGGCCGAGTTCACCAAGGAGATGGACTTGGCCCAAGCCGGTCTGAACACCGGCACCCTGATCCTGCCCGCCTCGTTCGGCTTCTCCCTGCTGTTCGCCGTCTACTCGGTGCTCGTCGGCACCTTCGTGGTCCGGCGTGAGGAACTCGTCCTCAAGCGGCTGCGCACCGGTGAGCTGCGGGACCTCGAGATCCTGGCCGGTTCCGCGCTGCCATCCGTCGTCACCGGGCTCGTGCAGTGCCTGGTGCTGGCGGCGGGCTGCTCGGTCCTGCTGGATCTGTCCGCGCCGTCCGCGCCCCATCTGGCCGTCGTCGGCCTGCTGTTGGGGCTCGTGATGTGCGCCGCGCTCGCCGCCGCCACCGCGAGTTTCACCCGGACCGGCGAGAGCGCCCAGGTCACGCCCATGCCGCTGATGATCGTCTCGATGATGAGCTCCGGCATGGTCTTCCCGCTGGAACTGATGCCCGACCGGGTGGCCTCCGTCTGCGAACTGCTGCCGCTGACGCCCGTCATCACCCTGGTACGCGGCGGCTGGACCGGCGACCTGTCGGCGTCCGAGGCGCTGGGCGCCGGCGCGACGGCGGTGGCCTGGATCGTGATCGCGGTGTTTGCTGTACGGCGGCGGTTCGGCTGGGAACCGCGGCGCTGAACGGGCTGGACGAAGGGGGCGTGACGGGCTGATGCGCGGGCCGGGCAGGTGGTGGCGGCGGCAGAGCAAGCCGGAGAAGGTCGAGACGTACACGCGGTGGTCGTTCCACTCCTTCGCGGTGATCGAGTTCTTCACGGTCGGGTTCATGGTCGTCCCGCTGGGGGCGTGGCCGGGGGCCGTGCTGCTGCTGACGGTGGCTGTGCACGTCGGGGTCTGCTTCGTCACCGTGTCGCATTCGCTGGACTGGACGCGCGGCAGGCGGCCCCAGCCGGTCCGGCTGTTGTGGACACTGGCCGCCGTCACCGCCGCGGTCGGCCTCGGCGCGATCGGCATCGCGGACAGCGGACCGGACAGCGAGAGCGTGGACGCCGCTGCGGGCGGGGCGTTCGGGGCCGTCATCGTCATCGGGACCGGCATCATCGCGCTCGGCGTACACCCGCGGCGCGTGTTCGCGATCCCCGGATGCTTCGCCGCGGGCTCTCTCGTCCTGGCGCTCACGCGGGGTGCCCCGGTCGGCGAATCGCTCTTCGCGTCGGTGATGGTGCTGCTCGGCGGCGGGCTCCTCGCCTTCACGGCCGTCGTCTCCGTGTGGCTGCTGAACATCGTCTACGAGCTGGACGAGGCGCGTGAGACCCGGACCCGGCTCGCCGTCGCCGAGGAACGGCTGCGGTTCGGGCGGGATCTGCACGACGTCATGGGACGGAACCTCGCCGTGATCGCGCTCAAGAGCGAGCTGGCCGTGCAGCTGGCCCAGCGGGGACGGCCGGAGGCCGTGGCACAGATGGTCGAGGTGCAGCGGCTCGCGCACGAGTCGCAGCGGGAGGTACGGGAGGTCGTGCGCGGCTACCGGGAGGCCGACCTGGGCTCGGAGCTCGCCGGGGCACAGGGCGTGCTGACGGCGGCCGGTATCGAGTGCACGGTGAGCGGGGCGGCGGCCGGGCTGCCGGTCGGGGTGCAGTCCGCCCTGGGGTGGGTGGTGCGGGAGGCCGCGACGAACGTCCTGCGGCACGGGGACGCGCGGCGGTGTTCGGTGCGGCTGCGGGTACTGGAGGAACGGGTGGTGTTGTCCGTGGAAAACGATGGGGTGCGCGACGGGGCGACGGACAACCGCTCCGGCTCCGGGCTCGCCGGGTTGCGGGAGCGGCTGGCGGAGATCGACGGGACGCTGGAGGCCGGGCCCGGGGCAAGGGGCTGTTCCGGCTGACGGCGGAGATTCCGCTGCCGTCGGGGTCCGCGCCGTCGGGATCCGCATCGTCGGGGTCCACGCCCTCGGGGTCCGCACCGTCGGAATCCGGTCCTTCCGGGTCCGTCGTCGCTGTGCGTTCCGTGAGTGAGGTCACACCATGACGGCCGTGGAGCCGGTCCGGCTGCTGCTCGCCGACGACGAGCACCTCATCCGGGGGGCGCTCGCCGCGCTGCTGGCGCTGGAGGACGACATCATGGTCGTCGCCGAGGCGGCCACCGGCCCGGAGGCGCTGGCCATGGCCCGGGCGCACAAGCCCGACGTGGCCGTGCTGGATCTCCAGATGCCCGGCGCCGACGGTGTGAAGGTCGCCACATCCCTGCGCGCCGAACTGCCCGCCTGCAAGGTGCTCATCGTCACCAGTCACGGGCGGCCGGGGCATCTGAAGCGGGCCCTGGAGGCCGGGGTGCGGGGATTCGTGCCGAAGACCGTGAGTGCCCAGCGGCTCGCGGAGATCATCCGCACCGTGCACGCCGGTAACCGCTACGTCGACCCGGAGTTGGCCGCCGACGCGATCGCCGCCGGGGACTCGCCGCTGACCGCGCGGGAGGCCGAGGTGCTGGAACTGGCCGCCGACGGCGCGCCCGTCGCGGAGATCGCGGAACGGGCCGCGCTGTCGCAGGGGACCGTGCGGAACTACCTGTCGTCGGCGGTGTCGAAGCTCGGGGCTGAGAACCGGCACGCGGCGGTGCGTCTCGCGCGGGAGCGAGGTTGGGTATAGTGGGTCCCGCGCCACGGCGCATGCGAACGTAGCTCAGTTGGTAGAGCGCAACCTTGCCAAGGTTGAGGTCGCGAGTTCGAACCTCGTCGTTCGCTCCAGCGAGAAGCCCCCGGTTCCGGCCGGGGGCTTCTGCGTGTGTCCTACGTCCAGCTCATGCCGGTCAGGCGCTCGTACGCCTCCACGTACTTGGCACGCGTGGCGTCGACGACCTGCTGCGGCAGCGCGGGCGGCGGCTGCTCGCTCTTCCTGTCCCAGCCGGACTCCGCCGAGGTCAGCCAGTCGCGCACGAACTGCTTGTCGTACGACGGCTGCGCACGGCCCGGCTGCCACTGGTCGGCCGGCCAGAAGCGGGAGGAGTCCGCGGTGAGGACCTCGTCCGCGAGGACCAGATCGTCGCCGTCGAAGCCGAACTCGAACTTGGTGTCCGCGAGGATGATGCCCCGCTCCCGGGCGATGTCCCGGCCCCGGGAGTAGACGGCGAGGGTCACCTGGCGCAGGCGGGCCGCGGTGTCCGCGCCGACCTGGCGGGCGACTTCCTCGTAGGAGACGTTCTCGTCGTGCTCGCCGACGGCGGCCTTGGTGGCCGGGGTGAAGATCGGGGCGGGCAGTTCGCTGCCGTCGACCAGGCCCTCGGGCAGGGCGAGGCCGCAGACGGTGCGGGTCTCGTTGTACTCGGCGAGGCCCGAGCCGGTGAGGTAGCCGCGGGCCACGCACTCCACGGGGACCATCTGGAGGGACTTGCAGACCAGCGTGCGGCCCTGCCAGTCGGCGGGGGCGCCCGCGGGCAGTTCCGTGCTCAGGACGTGGTTCGGGACCAGGTCGGCGAGTTGTTCGAACCACCACAGGGAGAGCTGCGTGAGGACGCGGCCCTTGTCGGGGATCTCGGTCGGCAGCACCCAGTCGTACGCGGAGATGCGGTCGCTGGCGACCATCACGAGGTCGCCCGCCTCGTTCTGGTACAGCTCGCGCACCTTGCCGGTGTGCAGATGCACCAGGCCCGGAACCTGGAGCGGCTCGGGCTTTTCGACGAATCCGGACACGGT
Source organism: Streptomyces tuirus (assembly GCA_018195615.1). Taxonomy (GTDB): domain Bacteria; phylum Actinomycetota; class Actinomycetes; order Streptomycetales; family Streptomycetaceae; genus Streptomyces; species Streptomyces tuirus_A. The sequence goes on from JAGTPG010000002.1 coordinate 4,623,853, forward strand.
TCCTCCCCGTGGTTCTGTACGAGTGGCTCGATTCTCCCGTATGCGAGCTTGATCACGGACAGCGGGTCAGTCGCGTTTGCAGATGCGGTCCAGGAGGTTCGCGGTGGCGCGTTGGACGCGGGCGTCGACGTGCCCAGGGCGGTCCAGGGCGGGCGTCCAGGCGAACGTCCCGGATGCGAAGACCCAGGCGCCGGAGGGGGCGCGGTACAGGGACGTCTCCTGGTGGCGGAGGGCCCCCTCCTTGTCGGTGTACGGGGAGTGGGCGAGCAGCACCCGCTCCTCGTGCTCGGGCAGCGGGGTGCGCGGGAAGTAGCGGTCGGCCTCGCCCGCCACCAGGCCCTCGATCTCGTCCCCCTCGTCCGCCCCGGTGGCCTCCCACAGCCAGTGGCCGGCGTTGCGCACGATCAGCGGGTGCGGCTCGGGCACCTGACCGGCGTACTGGATGCCGATCAGCTGCTGCTCCGCCCGGTCGATCTCCCGCCACAGCACCGGCTTTCCCGGGCCCTTGCGCTTGCGGCAGGTCAGCAGGCGGTCAGGGACACCGGACGGGGACGGGCCCAGCTCAACCTGCCAGTACATGGAGTTGGCGGAGAGGAAGACGAGCGACGTGCCGGTGTCGCGGGCCAGCTCCACGGTGCCGCGCATCGCCGCCGACCAGTACTCGTCGTGGCCCGGGAAGACCAGGCCCCGGTAGCGGGTCGGGTCGACGCGGCCCGCGTGCAGATCGCCGGCGGTGGCGTAGGCGATGTCGTAGCCGTAGCGCTCGGCCCAGCGGATGAAGTCGTAGGCGTGACCGGCGTGCAGGGGGAGGCCGGCTCCAGCGTACGGGCGGTCGAAGGAGACCGTGGTCGCGGCGTCGGCCTCGCCCAGCAGACGGCCCTTCTCGTCCCAGGCGTGGTAGAGGCTGGCGCCGGTGCGGCCGTCCTCCGGGTAGAGGTTGTACGCCTGCCAGGTGATGTCCGGCAGGACGAGGAGCAGGTCCGCGGGCTGGTCGTGGCGGACCGTGAAGGGGACGTGGGAGCGGTAGCCGTCGGCCGTGGTGAGGACGGCGACGTACGCCCGATGTTCCAGTACGACGGGACCTGCAGCCGCCACGACAGCCACCAGTGGTGGCAGGAGACCGTACGGTCCGCGGTGAGCGGCTGGGGTTGCACGATGCCGGACAGGCGCGGGCTGGTGGTGACTTTGGCGGCGCCGTCACCGCCGTAGTGGCCGATGCGGTAGATGTCGACGCCGAACTCCTGGGGCGGGTCGACGGTGATGTGGAAGTCGATGGCGGCCCCCGGGGCGACCGCGCCGGTCGAGGTGAAGCCCTTGATCTGGCAGTGGACGTCGTCGGCCGCGCGGGGGCCGCCGGAGCGGCTGCCCTTCTTCGCCGAGGGGGGCGCTTCCCGGTCCACGTACCAGGGGACGACCTGGCCGGTGTCGTCGAAGTACGTCACATTGCCGCGCAGCCACGGCACGGGGCCCTGCCCGAAGGGATCCGTCACGGCGTGCGCCAGCGCTCCCGACTCCCAGCGGCGGATCTGCTCCGAACTCATGATCGCTTCCCCTCCCTTGGCCCCCGTGGTTGCGCGTACTGGTGTGGTGCGTGCGGTGTCTTGCGGACCGAGCGGTAGCGGATCGCTTATGTGTTTGTCGTATGTCGCAAGACCTTGCCATGTGCGCGAACGGTCCAAGCACATCACATAACGCGCGCACTTCGTCACTGTTCGTTTTGAATTGGCCAGAAGCGGAAGCTGAAGCTCCAGGTGAGGGGGTGCGTCGAGCTCCGGGGACGGGATGGCCGGCCGGCGTCCGGGTCAGGCCAGCCGGACCGGCTTCTCCGGGCGTATCCCCAGCTCGGCGAGCCAGGCGCGCAGCGGGGTGGGGTCACCGTCCTCGATCAGGGTGAGGACCTTGGGCGCCAGGTCGGCGGTGCGCTCGCCGTTGTGGAGGAGGGTCGGGCCGTCCAGCCAGTCCAGGCCCGGTGTCGCGTCGGCGGTGTCCATCGCGGCACAGCAGACCATCGCGGTGAGGTGGTCGGCGAGCAGTTCACGGGCCGTGCGCGGGGCTGGAGGGGGAAGAGGGGCAGGGCCCGGTCGTCCCAGAGGGCGGGGTCCGGGGTGGTCTGCGAGCTGGTGGGTGAGGCGGTCGCCGAAGCGGGGGCGGCGGAGGTGGAGGTCGACGGGCCGGGCGTCGCGGTGGCCTCCTCGCGGGCCAGTTCGGCGCTGAGTCTGGCGGCCAGGGTGGCGCTGTGGGGGTGGTGCCGGAGAGGTCTTCCTCGTCGTCCGGGGGTGGCTCCGGCGCTCTGGTGGTGAAGGGGGTTTCGTCGGTCCGGTCCGTCAGGTGGTCGAGGACGCGGGACAGGGTCGGGCCACCGGCCTCCGAAGCCGTGCTTCCCGGGGCCGGGCGGACGCCCATCGCGTCCAGGACGCGATGGAGGCGGGCCGCGTCGACGCGCCACTTGCGGTCCACGACCTCCTCCGGGTACTCGCTCCAGTCCACCGGTGACCAGTCGGGCCCGGGTCCGGCGGGGCCGCCGTGGAAGAGACGGGCGGCGAGCAGCGAGGCCGCCTCGTCGACCGCGCCCGGTTCCTCGAGCAGATCACAGGCGGGCCGCTCCCCGAGCCGGGACGCGAAACCCTCGGCCAGGCGGTCGCGCCGGGACAGCTCCGTGAGCGCCGCCACGACACCGGCGTCCAGCCGGGACGGCCAGCGGCCCATCCGCCAGGCGGGCAGCGCGACCCGGGTCAGCAGCCGGTCCCAGCCCGCGTACGCCAGGCCCACCTGTTCCTGGGCGACGATCCGCAGTCCGTAATCCACAGCCTGTGCACGCTCCGCGGCCGCGGCCGCCACACCCCGCTCCATCTCGCCGGCATGGACGCGGCAGCTGCGCAGCAGCAGCCGGGCCACCCAGCCGACACCGGCCAGCACGCCCCTCGACACCGGCCCGCGGTGGGGCGCCGAGGCCACGGCCACCGCGGCGTCCAGCCCCCGGACGAAGCGCCGGGCGGCGGCTATGTCCGGGTGGGCCGAGGGGCCCGTACCTGCCACGACCGGGGCGAGGACCGCGCGCAGCTCGCCGACCCGCATCCACCAAAGAAACGGGGAGCCGATGACCAGCACCGGTGCGACAGGGTGACGGCGGTGCGCGTGTCTCCCCGCACCCGCTATGTCGTCGTGCTCCTCGGCGGGGGGCGGGCCGTGGGCCCGGTGGGTGCGATGGGCCCGGTGGGCCTGGTGGGTGCGGTGGGTGCGGTCCTCCAGCCAGCTGTCGCAGTCCGGGGTGAGCGCTATCGCGGAGGGCGCGGGGACCTCGAGGCGGTCGGCGAGGTCGCGCACCATCCGGTACAGGTCGGGGGCCGCCTCCTCGGTGACCGGGACCGTCGGGCTCATGGCGGGCCGGGCGCGGGCGACGACCAGGGCGATTCCGGCGGCGGCGAGCAGCACCAGGACCGCGACCGGCGTCACGACCCAGCGGGCGGCGTCCCAGCCGGGGCCGACGAGGCGGCCGGTGGCGGCGCCCGCGAGCAGGATCACGGCGACGGCGGCGGGCACCAGGGCGACGGCCAGCGCACGGCCGCGGATGCGCAGTACCACCAGCGCCCGTGCCCGCGCGGCCTGTGCGCCCGCCTCCACACCCATACCGGTCACGACCGACCTCACCCCCTCCCCGTTGACCTGACGCTTTCCTTGCTCACTCCCCCACTGTGGCACCCGCCACTGACATCGCAATGCCGATGGGCCAAGTGCCGGAACGCTTGCGCCGCACAGTAGTTGGGGCCTCGCCCCCGTCAGCCGGATAGGACATCGGTCACTCGATGGAATGGCTTTGGGGAGAGGTGGATGACGGACAGCGAGGGTCAGGCCCCGCATACCGAACACTTCAGGCCGCGCTACCGAGAGGAAAAGTTCAAGCCCCGAATCCTGAGACGGATCCGGGGCCTGTGGGGTTCATCGGCGACGGGGTGTTGTCGCTACGCGCCTGCCGCCTTCGCGGCGATGTCCGTACGGTGCTGGGAGCCGTCCAGCCGGATGCGGGCGACGGCGGTGTAGGCCCGGTCGCGGGCCTCGGTGAGGTCCTTGCCGGTGGCCGTGACCGACAGGACCCGGCCGCCCGCGCTGACGATCGCGTCACCGTCCCGCTTGGTGCCGGCGTGCAGCACGTACGCGTGCGGGGCGTCCAGGGCGGCGACCTCGTCGAGACCGGTGATCGGATCGCCGGTGCGCGGGGTGCCCGGGTAGTTGTGCGAGGCGACGACCACGGTCACGGCCGCGTCGTCGCTCCAGCGCAGCGGCTCCAGGTGGGCGAGGTTGCCGGTGGCCGCGGCCATCAGGACACCGGCCAGCGGCGTCTGCAGCCGCGCCAGGACGACCTGGGTCTCGGGGTCACCGAACCGTGCGTTGAACTCGATCACGCGGACACCGCGGGAGGTGATCGCGAGTCCCGCGTAGAGCAGACCGGAGAACGGCGTGCCGCGCCGGTTCATCTCGTCCACGGTCGGCTGCAGGACGGTCTGGACGACTTCGTCGACCAGCTTCGGGTCGGCCCAGGGCAGCGGGGAGTACGCACCCATGCCGCCGGTGTTCGGGCCCGCGTCGCCGTCCTGCGCCCGCTTGAAGTCCTGGGCGGGCTGGAGCGGCACGACCGTCTCGCCGTCGGTGACTGCGAACAGGGAGACCTCGGGGCCGTCCAGGTACTCCTCGATGACCACGCGCTCGCACGCGGCGGCATGGGCCTTGGCGGCCTCGAGGTCGTCGGTGACGACGACGCCCTTCCCGGCGGCGAGCCCGTCGTCCTTGACGACGTACGGCGCGCCGAAGGCGTCGAGAGCCGCGTCGACCTCTTCCGGCGTGGTGCAGACGTACGACCGTGCCGTGGGCACCTCGGCCGCTGCCATGACGTCCTTCGCGAAGGCCTTGGAGCCCTCCAGCTGCGCGGCCCGGCCGGACGGGCCGAAGACCGGGATGCCCGCCTCGCGCACGGCGTCGGCGACTCCGGCGACGAGCGGCGCCTCCGGGCCGACGACCACGAGGTCCGCGCCGAGCTGCGTGGCGAGCGCGGTGACGGCCGCGCCGTCCAGGGCGTCGACCTGGTGCAGCTCGGCGACCTCGGCGATGCCGGCGTTGCCGGGGGCGCAGTGCAGCGCCGTGACGTCGGGGTCGTGGGACAGGGCGTGGCAGAGGGCGTGTTCGCGGGCGCCGGTACCGATGACGAGGACCTTCACGGGGGTCAGCCTAACGGGAGGCGCCGGGTTTGCTTTGTGCGGGCTTCCGAAGGAGGCCGGGATCTTGAGCTGGAGGTTCCTCCAACGCAGGAGCTACTCGTTCGAGAACTCCTCCACCACCGTCGCTCCCAGCTCCCGGACGATCAGCTCCTGGCCGGAGAGGGCCGACTCGTCGAGGTCGGGGTCGTCGTCCTCGGGGATGTCGTCCTCGACGGAGACGCGTCGGGGCTCCGGGGCGGAGGGTGGTGGAACGGATGCGGTCGGCGCGGGGGCCGGGGCCGGTCTGCTCGACTCCTGGGCAGGGGCGGACGGCGCCGTCGACTGGGACGGGGCCGGGCGCTGGGCGGTCGCCGTACCGCCACCGCCGCCACCGGCGTTGTAGCCGCCCCCTCCACCGCCGCTGGTGTGGCTGCCGCTGCCGGTGTAGCCACCACCGCCGCCGTAGCTGGCGTTGTTTCCGCCGTGGCCGCCGTTGTTTCCGCCGTGGCCGCCACCGAAGCCGGAGGGGCCGCCGCCCGGCGCCGGGGCGGGCGCGGAGCCGCCGGAGGGGTCGACGATCGCCTCGATCTTCCACTGGACGTTGAACTGCTCGCCCAGCGCCTGCCGCAGCACGTCCTCGCTGCCGCTGCTGAGGAAGTTGTCACGCGCGCCCGCGTTGACGAAGCCGAGCTGGAGGGTCGTGCCGTCGAAGCCGGCCACCTGGGCGTTCTGGCTGAGCAGGATCCAGGTGAAGCGACGACGGTTCTTGACGGCCTCCAGGATGTTCGGCCAGAGCATGCGGGGGTCGAGGCCGCCGGTGGGGGCGGCGTGGGCGGGGGCAGGGGCGGGGGCAAGGGCGGGGGCGGCCTGGGCGGGGGCCGTGGGCTGGGCGGGCGGCTGGGCCGAGGGTGGGGCTGGAGGCGGGGTGCTGGGGCGGGGGCGTTCGGCCCGGGGGCGTTCCCCGCCGGGGCGTTCGAGCCGGGCCCGCCCGGGGCCGCCGTGGGCCAGCCGCCGGGGCGACGGCCGCTGCCGGCGGAGGCCGCGGTGGGCCAGGCGCCCGGGGCAGGGGCGGACGGGGCTGGGGCGGACGGGGCTGCGGGTGCGGGTGCGGGTGCCGACTGGGGCGGCTGGGCAGGCTGTGGGGCCCCGCTGGTGGCGGGGTCGGAGGCGGCCGGGGCGTCGGCGGGAGTACCGGAAGCGTCCGGGGCGCCGGGAGCGCCAGGAGCGCCAGGAGCGCCAGGGGCGTGTCCCGCGGGCGTGCCCGGACCCGACGGCGACGCACCCGGGCCGGGACCCGCTGCGGCAGGAGCAGGGACGGGTCCGCCCGTGCCCGCCGCATGACCGCCACCGGCTGGGGTGGGACCGCCGCTGCCGCTACCGGCGCTCGGCGCTCCGGAGGCCCGGACCGCCGCCCGGGCCGCGGCCGGTCCACCACCCGGCGGAACGGGCGCTCCCCCCGGAGCGGCGGCCGCCGCCCCATGCCCCTCGGGCCCGGGCACGTATCCCATGGGCGGCATGCCGGAGGGGCCCTGGGAGGAGAAGTTCACCCCGCGCTCGATCCGGTCGAGGCGGGCCATGACGGACCGCTCGTCGCCGTAGGCGGCGGGGAGCAGGACGCGGGCGCAGATCAGCTCCAGCTGGAGACGGGGCGAGTTGGCGCCACGCATCTCGGTCAGCCCCTCATTGACGAGGTCGGCGGCCCGGCTCAGCTCGGCGGCGCCGAAGGTGCCGGCCTGGGCCTGCATCCGCTCGACGACATCGGCGGGGGCGTCGATGAGCCCCTTCTCCGCCGCGTCCGGGACGGCGGCGAGGATCACCAGGTCGCGCAGCCGCTCCAGCAGATCGGCGACGAACCGCCGGGGATCGTTCCCGCCCTCGATGACACGGTCGACGACCTCGAAGGCGGCGGCTCCGTCTCCGGTGGCGAAGGCCTCGACGACGGAATCGAGGAGCGAGCCATCGGTGTATCCGAGCAGGGCAGTCGCCATGGCGTATGTCACACCGTCCGCCGCGGCACCGGCGAGCAGCTGGTCCATGACGGACATCGAGTCACGCACGGATCCGCCGCCGGCCCGCACGACGAGCGGGAGCACACCCTCCTCGACCGGGATGTCCTCCTTCTGGCACACCTCGGCGAGGTAGTCGCGCAGCGTGCCCGGCGGGACGAGCCGGAAGGGGTAGTGATGGGTCCGCGACCGGATCGTCCCGATGACCTTCTCGGGCTCGGTGGTCGCGAAGATGAACTTGAGATGCTCCGGCGGCTCCTCGACGACCTTCAGCAGCGCGTTGAAGCCGGCCGACGTGACCATGTGGGCCTCGTCGATGATGTAGATCTTGTACCGGCTTCGGGCGGGCCCGAAGAAGGCCTTTTCGCGCAGGTCACGGGCGTCGTCCACGCCACCGTGGGAAGCGGCGTCGATCTCGATGACGTCGATGGAGCCGGGTCCGTTGCGCGCGAGGTCCTGACACGACTGGCACTCACCGCACGGCGTGGGAGTGGGTCCCTGCTCACAGTTCAGACACCGGGCGAGGATCCGCGCACTGGTCGTCTTGCCACAGCCGCGCGGCCCGCTGAACAGGTACGCGTGGTTGACCCGGTTGTTCCGCAGCGCCTGCTGCAACGGGTCGGTGACATGCTCCTGCCCGATGACCTCGGTGAAGGTCTCCGGGCGGTAGCGGCGGTACAGAGCGAGAGACGACACGCATACGAGGTTATAGGCGCCCACTGACAACGGACCCCGCCGGAGGAACACGGCAGGCCGCGCCCACGACGGCACGGACGCCTCTGGGAACCCAGTAGAGCCAGGACAACCGAGGGAACACAGACGCCCCCCACGCACCCGCCAGAGCCAACCTACCCTTGCTGCCTTCCGGCCCTGGGGGAGTTCAGTCAGATAGCGCCGCGTGAGGGGCTGCGCCAAGGCTACCTGATGTCAGGGGCAGGGAACGAGTTCGCGAGCACTCCTCTCGGTCATGTAATGTTTCCGGCGGAGGATTCGCCTAGAGGCCTAGGGCGCACGCTTGGAAAGCGTGTTGGGGCAACCCCTCACGAGTTCGAATCTCGTATCCTCCGCAGCCGCCTGACCAGGCGAAACGAAGTGCCGGACCACTCATTGCGGTCCGGCACTTCGGCATGTCCTGGTTGCAGTTTCGGTTGCATTTATAGGTGACATTTAGGGCATTTCCTCAAGCAGGAAAGGCGCACGCTCACGTCCTACGGTGAGACAGGCGCAGACGTTTGGCCTGCGGCGACTCTCGTCTCGGCGGATCCACGCGGAGCTGTCCATGGCCCCGGGACGACGTCGCGGTCATAGCCCGATCATCCGGACCTTGCTGCCGCACAGCCGGGTCAGGTCATCGACATCCGACGTGAGGATGGCGACCGGGCCAGGCTGACGCAAAGCCGCCTCCGCGACGGTGGCGTCGATCGCGTACTTGTGTCCGTGCAGACCGGCGCCCTTGAGCAGTTGGGCCGCCGCCTTGGCCGCCGCCTCCGTGACCGGCTCCACCTTGACCCGGGAGAGCGCCCATTGCAGTCGGGGCAGGTTCACCCTGGCGTGGCTCACCTCCACGATGGTGTTGGCGCTGACGACAAGGTCCGCTCCCATGTCGTGGAACACCTGGAACATCGCCAGGATTTTCCGGTCCTGCGCCACCCAGGCCGACAGCCCCTCGCTGTCCAGGACGACGGTCTCGATGTGCCCGCTCACGCGGCGCTCGCGCCACCGGCGGCCTGCGTCGTACCGAAGATCCGCGCCCGCGCCTCGGCCAGCTCTTCCTCGCTGAAGGCCCCGTGCTCGTCTGTGTGGCTACGCAGGTCGGCCCCCAGGAGCTGGTGCCGGATCTGCCTGGCGACCGCTTCGGCCACGTAGCCGGAGACGTTGTCCGTGATCTTCTTCAGCTCCGCCACCTGCTCGGTGGGGAGTGTCACCGTGATGCGTGTGGTGTCAGCCATACCGCAAGCATACTGCGGTATGCGCGCTGCGGGCTGCCCTTTCGCCGCAGTCGGCCCGGTCAGCGGCAGTCGCGGCGACTGTCCGGTCGAGCAGGGGATCAGCCGGGCAGTTGTACGACGCGCCGGTTCAGCAGGCCCAGTAGCGGTACGCCTCGATCCATTGCCAGCCCTCGGGGCGGGTTCCGGCATCGGCAGGTCCAGAATTCCGATGTCCTGTCGGACCGACCCCCGGGCGCAACGTGCGACCACGCGCCCGTCCTCGGCCAGATCGACACCGCCCACGCTCACCTCGACGCCGAGAACGGCCGTGGTGAACGGCACGGCAAGGCTCTCCTCCATCATCGTGAAGAAGCCGGTGCGCTGCTCATCCTCGCCGTAGGCGTCGACGGTGGCCTCTTCGATCAACGCCTCCAGCACGGCTGGGCTCCAGGTGCTCATGGCCTGACCGTAGCGCCGTACCGCACGGTTGAGGACCGGTGTGCTCAGCAGCACCGTATCCGTCGTAGCGCCGTCGCCAGCAGTCAAGCCGAGGCCCGCGGTTGCCAGCGTGTGACGTTGCCTGGTGGGGTTCGGTAGTGAGCGGCCCCGGGAGGGGCCGGCAAGCGACAGGGCGGAAGAGAGTGGCACGAGTCGTCGTACGAGAGCCGAGTACGGGCGCGAGGGGCGCACCGCCGCTGGCCCGGCAGGAAACGTCCGCCTTCGTGAGGGAGCTGCTCGGCGCTGGCTGGGCGGCGGTGTTCCTGCCCGGTGAGCCCGCCCGCCTTGGGCAGCTGCTGCTGTGGAAGCCGACCGGGACAGCAGTCGGAGACCGTAAGGCACCCACCGGCCTTGAGACCGAGACGGTGGAGCTGGTCCTGCCGCACGGCCGCTCGGTCAGGCGGCGCAGGGTCGAAGGTTACTCGCTGCCCGTCGCCGTCGCCGTCTCCGCCCTGGCCGATACGGAGCCGACTCATCCCTCCGGCGCCGCCTGGCAGGCCGCCACTCGCTTCGCGCTGCGGCTGCTCGCCGACGGCCGCCTCCACCCGGCCCTCGCCCCCGCCGGTTACGACACCTGGCAGGTGGGTCCTTTCACCGCCGCTCAGCGCCAGACGCTTGACGCCCTGGCCGCCGCCTTCCCGCCGCACGCCCACTGTCTGCCCGAGCCCGGCCCCGGCCCCGGCCCGCTACGGATCGCCGAACCGGTCGCGCTGGTACGCCAGTTCTGCGACGCGGTCGCCGATGATCTGGTCCGTACCCCGGCCGCGCCGCTCGCCATGGGAGCGCTGCCGTACGCCTGGCGCGAGGCCCGTGCCGTGCCCGCCTTGCGTGAATGGGCCGAAGAAACCCAGGCGGCGCTCACCGCCGAGGTCAGTGTCTCCCTGCGCGTCGACGTACCCGAAGGACGCCGACGGCAGTTCCGGGCTGTCCTGCAGCTGCACACCGCGGCGGACCCGGCACTCGTCATCGAGGCCGCACGGCTGTGGAGCGAGCCGACCGAAGTGGAGCGGCTGCTCGGCCCGCGCGCCGAGACCGAGACCCTGCTCGCCCTGCGCCGCGGCGCCCGCGCCTGGCCTCCGCTGCGGAGGCTGCTCGACGATGCCGCTCCCGATCAGCTCCGGTTGACCGACGACGAAGCCTTCGATCTCCTCGGGGACGCCACGGACGCGCTGCGCGCGGCCGGTGTCGACGTGCACTGGCCGCGCGATCTGGTCAAGGCGCTCACCGCGACCGCGGAGATCGGGCAGCGCACCGCCCCCGGTTCCACCGCGGGCGGCCTGCTGGACACCGAGGCCCTCCTCGACTTCCGCTGGCAGGTCTCCCTCGGCGGCGAGCCGCTCACCGAGGCCGAGATGGATGCCCTCGCGGAGTCACGCCGTCCCCTCGTCCGGCTTCGCGACCAGTGGGTACTCGCCGACCCGAAGCTGGTGGCCCGCGCCAAGCGCCGCCGGATGGAACCGCTCACCCCCATGGAGGCGTTGAGCGCCGCGCTGACCGGCGAGGCCGAGCAGGACGGCGACCGGGTCGCCTGTACTGCGGTCGGTGCGTTCGGCGGCCTGGTCGCTCGTATCCGCGACCCCGAGGCCCGCACCCCCGTGCCCCAGCCCGCCGCCCTCAAGGCCACGTTGCGCGAGTACCAGAAGCGGGGCCTGGCCTGGCTGGCCGAGATGTGCGCACTCGGCCTCGGCGGCTGTCTCGCCGACGACATGGGCCTGGGCAAGACCATCACCCTGCTCGCCCTGCACCTGCACCGCCAGAGCGACCCCACCACCGCGGGCCCCACCCTTGTCGTCTGCCCGGCCTCCCTGCTCGGCAACTGGCAGCGCGAGGCCGCCAGATTCGCACCGCTCACCCCCGTACGCCGCTACCACGGCGGCGACCGCCACCTGGGGGACCTGGCCGTCGACGAGATCGTCCTGGTCACCTACGGGGTGCTGCGCCGCGACCGCGAGGTGCTCGCCGAGACAGCCTGGTCGCTGGTGGCCGCCGACGAGGCCCAGCACGTCAAGAACCCCTACGCCGTCACCGCCCGCGAACTGCGCGCCCTGCCCGCCCGCGCCCGCGTCGCTCTCACCGGCACCCCCGTGGAGAACAACCTCTCCGAACTGTGGGCACTGCTCGACTGGACCACCCCCGGGCTGCTCGGCACACTCGCCGCCTTCCGTGACCGGCATGCCCGCGCCATCGAGGCGGGCGAGGATCCCGAGGCGGCCGAGCGCCTGTCCCGTCTCGTACGTCCCTTCCTGTTGCGCCGCAAGAAGTCCGACCCCGGCATCGCGCCCGAACTGCCGCCCAAGACCGAGACCGACCACGTCGTCCCGCTGACGGCCGAGCAGACCAGCCTGTACGAGGCGCAGGTCCGCGAGACCATGGCGAAGATCGCGGAGTCGGAGGGCATCGCCCGACGCGGTCTGGTGCTCAAGCTGCTCACCGCGCTGAAGCAGATCTGCAACCATCCCGCCCAATATCTGAAAGAGCCCCATCATGTGAAGGAGCACGGCCTGCGCCGGTCCGCTCCCCTGCGGGGCCGCTCCGGCAAGCTCGACCTGCTCGACGAACTTCTCGACACCATCACCGCCGAAGGCGAATCCGTGCTGGTCTTCACGCAGTACAAACAGATGGCAGCTCTGTTGGAGAAGCACCTCGCCGAGCGCGGCATCCCCACTCTCTTCCTGCACGGCGGCACCCCCGTCGCGCGGCGCGAGGAGATGGTGGACCGCTTCCAGCGCGGTGAAGTGCCGGTGTTCCTACTGTCGTTGAAGGCGGCGGGCACCGGACTCAACCTCACCCGCGCCACTCACGTCGTGCACTACGACCGCTGGTGGAACCCGGCCGTCGAGGACCAGGCCACCGACCGCGCCTACCGCATCGGCCAGGACAGCCCCGTCCAGGTGCACAAGCTCCTCGCGGAGGGAACCGTGGAGGACAAGGTGGCGAAGCTGCTCGAAGCCAAGCGCGCCCTCGCCGACGCCGTCGTCGGCTCCGGCGAGGCAGCCCTGACCGAACTGTCCGACGCCGATCTCGCCGAACTCGTCGTCCTTGGAAGGCAGTCATGAGCCCCGCTGTCCCCGGCCCGCGCCGTGCGCCCGCCCGCGGCAAGCGTGCCTTCGCCGCGACCTGGTGGGGCCAGGCATGGGTGGCCGCCCTGGAGGACTCAACCCTGGACGCCGGACGGCTCTCGCGCGGACGCACCTACGCCCGCAAAGGCATGGTCGGCCCGGTCACCGTCGCTCCGGGCAAGGTCAGTGCCGCTGTCCAGGGCAGCCGCCCGCACCCGTACCGCTCATCGGTCCACCTGCCCGTCCTCACCGACCATCAGTGGGACACCCTTCTCGACACGATCGCGGCCCGCGCCGGACATCTCGCGGCACTTCTCGACGCCGAGATGCCCGCCGAACTCGTGGACGACGCCCGGCTCGCAGGCGTCCCACTGCTCCCCTGCCCACCGAGCTCGATCCGGAGTGCTCCTGCCCCGACTGGGGATACCCCTGCAAGCACGCCGCCGCGCTCTGCTACGCCATCGCCGCCACCATCGACACCGACCCGTTCGTGCTCTTCGCGCTGCGCGGCCGCGGTCGCGAGGAGGTCTTCGCCCAGCTGCGCGCACTCCGTACGGCAGCACAGGACACCGCCGCCCCACCTGCACCGGCCGGCATCCCGGCCGCCGCCGCGTACGCCCACTGGGCCGAAGAGCCCCCGAACTGCCCGAACTCCCGGAACCCGCCGCCCACACCACAGCACTGCCCGTCGCTCCGCCACCCGGCACCGGCCTGGCCGCCGCGGACCTGGAACGCCTCATGGCCGACGCCACCGCGCGCGCCGCCCGGCTCCTCGCGGGCGACACCGCCGACCTGCACCTGACCCAGCACCAGGACGCCGTCCGCATCGCCGCAAGCAACCCCGGACCCGAGTGGTTCCACCACCTGATCCAGAACACCGGCACCAACCCCACTGCCTTCGCACGCCTCACCCGCGCCTGGCGCCACGGCGGCCCCACGGGCATCACCGTCGCCGAACAGCCCCACACCCCGGACCCGACGGTGATGAAGGCCACCCGCGCCGTCCTGGACGCGGCCCTCGCCGAGATGACCGACTCCCCCACACACCTCAGAGCCTGGCGCAACCGCCTCACCCTCACCCACCACGGCATCCAGCTGCGTCTGGGCCCCGACGCCCGCTGGTACCCCTACCTCCAGGACGACGACGGCGAATGGTGGCCCGCAGCACCAGCCGACAGTGACCCGGTCACCGCGCTCACCGCGGCCTGGTCGCAGGACGGGGAGTAAGGCACCCACGCTGCTCCGCTTCCGTGGTTGCAGTTCTGGTTGCATTCACCGGCGTACAGCACCGTTCATAACCTCCACCCGGACCAGCCGCACCGCAGGTCAGGACGTTGCCGTACGCCCCAGAACCCCCGGACGAACATTTGGAAAGCGTGTTGGGGCAACCCCTCGCGAGTTCGAATCTCGTAGCCTCCGCAGCCGCCTGCACAGGCATGCCTGGGTCTCATGGATTGATCATTGGTCGCCTGGATCTGACTGACCACAGCGCCCTCTGGTAGGGGCGCACACACCAAGAGCATGATCTCTTGTATGGCCACCAAGAAGGTGACAGTGACGATCCCGAGGATCTTCTGGACGAGGTCCGCGCCGAGGCGGCTGAACGGGGACTTTCGGTGTATGTCACCGAAGCGCTGCGATTCAAGCGCGACCGGGACCGTCTGCTGGAGCTGGTCGACTGGCTTCAGGAGGAACACGGCCCGGTCACCCAGGACGAGCACGCGGCCACGTTCGAGGAGTTGGAGGATCTCGACGCCGAGCATGAGCGCCGCCGCATCACCGGAGGACGCAAGTCTCCAGAGAGTTCGCGTGAAGAAGCGGGCCGGTGAGTACGGGCAGCCGACATCGGCAAGGACGATGCCCGCCAGGCCCGCCGGCTCCTGGCCGATGCAAAGCTCCGCGGCCACGAGTACGCGATCGGCGCGGTGCTCGGCGTCGTCGCCCGGCAGCAGCAGGGACGGGTCACCGTCTTCGCCTCGGACGGGGATGATCTGGAGGTGCTGGTCCCGAAGGCGGTCGTCGTCAGGCAGGTCTGACCCGACGTAGCCGCCTGCACGGGCGGAGCGGAGCGTCGGGCCGTGGTCGTGGCTCGGCCCTTCGGCGTGGGCTCGGGGCCGCCCTCGCTCGCCGTCAGCGGGTGGCGAGGAGGTCGAGTGTGTCGATGACGCGGTTGGAGAAGCCCCACTCGTTGTCGTACCAGGCGACCACCTTGACGTGGCGGCCGTCGACGCGGGTGAGGGCCGAGTCGAAGATCGACGAGGCCGGATTGCCCGTGATGTCGGACGACACGAGCGGGTCGTCCGAGTACTCGAGGATGCCGGCGAGCGGGCCCTGCGCCGCGGTGCGGTACGCCGCCAGCACGTCGTCGCGCGTCACCTCGCGGGCGACGGTCGTGTTGAGTTCGACGATCGAGCCCACCGGGACGGGGACCCGGATCGAGTCGCCCGACAGCTTGCCGTCCAGGTTCGGCAGGACCAGGCCGATCGCCTTGGCGGCGCCCGTCGTGGTCGGCACGATGTTGACCCCGGCGGCGCGGGCGCGGCGGGCGTCGCGGTGCGGACCGTCCTGCAGGTTCTGCTCCTGCGTGTAGGCGTGCACCGTCGTCATGAAGCCGTGCTCGATGCCCGCGAGCTCGTCGAGCACCGCGGCCAGCGGCGCGAGCGCGTTGGTCGTGCACGAGGCGTTCGAGACGATCGTGTGCACGTCCGGATCGTACGCGTCGGTGTTGACCCCGAACGCGAGCGTGACATCGGCGCCGTCCGACGGCGCACCGACGAGTACCTTCTTCGCGCCCGCGTCGAGGTGGGCACGGGCGGCCTTCGCCGAGGTGAAGCGGCCGGTGGCTTCCAGGACGATGTCGACGCCGAGTTCGGCCCAGGGGAGCTGCGCCGGTTCGCGTTCGGCGAGCACCGTGATGCGACGGCCGTCGACGACGAGGGTGTCCCCGTCGGCAGTCACCGGGCGGCCCAGCCGGCCGGCCGTCGTGTCAAAGGCGAGCAGCCGGGCGAGGGTGGCGGGCTCCGTGAGGTCGTTGACGGCGACGATGTCGAGGTCGCTGTCGCGTTCGAGCAGTGCGCGCAGCACATTCCGTCCGATGCGGCCGAATCCGTTGATCGCGATGCGCGTCATGAGTGGTGGTGTCCCCTCGGTCCCTTTATCCCGTTACCCCTTTGGGTTCGTCATCAGCGTCGCGTGCGGCATCCGCCCGTGACAGCGGCGTGATCGCCAGGGTTCAAAAGGATCGCGCCAGCGACGCCGCGTGACGTGACGTGACGGCGGGCTACTAGCCCTGGGCGAAGGTGCGCCGGTACTCGCTCGGCGTGGTGCCGAGGATGCGCTGGAAGTGCAGCCGGAGATTCGCACCGGTGCCCAGACCGACGTCGGCGGCGATCTGCTCGACGCTCCGTTCCGAACGTTCGAGCAGCTCACGGGCCACGTCGATGCGGGCGCGCATGACCCACTGCATCGGCGTGTACCCCGTGTCCTCGACGAAGCGCCGGGAGAACGTGCGCGGTGAGACCCCCGCCTGCCGCGCCAGTACGTCGAGGGTGAGGGGCTCGCCGAGCCGGTGCAGCGCCCATTCGCGGGTGGCGGCGAAGCGCTCGCCGAGCGGCTCGGGCACGCTGCGCGGCACATACTGCGCTTGACCGCCGCTGCGATAGGGGGCCGCGACCAGGCGCCGGGCCGCGTGGTTCGACGCGGCCACTCCGAGGTCGCCGCGCAGAATGTGCAGGCACAGGTCGATGCCCGAGGCGGCGCCCGCCGACGTCAGCACGCTGCCCTCGTCGACGAACAGGACGTTCTCGTCGACCCGGACGAGCGGATGCTTCGCCGCGAGCGCCCGTGAGTAGTGCCAGTGCGTCGTGGCGCGTCTGCCGTCGAGCAGGCCCGTGGCGGCGAGCGCGAAGGCGCCCGTCGAGATGGCGGCGAGCCGGGTGCCCCGAGCGTGGGCCGCGATCAGCGCGTCGACGACGGCCTGCGGCGGGTCGTCGCGGTCCGGGAACCGGTAGCCGGGGATGAAGACGATGTCGGCCCACGCGAGCGCGTCGAGGCCGTGGGCGACGTGGTACGACAGGCCGTCGGCGCCGGTCACCAGACCGGGTGCCGCCCCGCACACGCGCACCTCGTACGGCATGCTCGCGCGGGTCGTGAACACCTGCGCGGGAATGCCGACATCGAGCGGCTTCGCACCCACGAGCACGAGGACGGCGACGCGGTGCAGGCGGGAGGACTGCGGCACGAGGACAGGGTACGAGGGCGAGTGGCTGGAGAACTCCGCCGCCTTCGACAGCCACGACCTGGCCGCACTGCAGCGGGGCCATCTTGATTCTTCATGATTCTTCTTGAGTCTTCTTGATTCAGGGCGTGCTGCTCGGGATCACGCAGTTCTTCGGCTGGGGCTTGCCCGTCGGCCAGCCCAGGCCGACGAACTTCAGGGTGCCGGGGCCCTTTCGGCCCGGGTCGAGTTCCACTATCGCGGCCGGTTTGTCGTAGGCGTTGCCGCCTGTCGTCAGGCAGATCAGGCCGCTGGTGCCCTGGACTCGGTGGCGGGACTGGAGGAGGGACCACTGGCGGCCGACGTCCTCGCGGGTGGGGACCGTTTCGGGGTCGCCCTTCTGGGCCTGGTGGAGGGCCTTGCCGATGGTCAGGAGGCCGTCGTGGACGAGCATCGTGCGGGAGTCCTGCAGGGCCGGGGTGGAACCCAGTTTCGTGCCCTCCCTCGTGATCGTGTCGATCTGCTTCCTGAGGGTGTCCAGGGCCGCCTTCGGTTCGGTGAGGTACTGGGGGAGGTCCTGGGCCGCCGGCTCGCGTTTGTGGGTGGCCGTGAATTTCCTCGTCCAGGCCGTCAGTTCGGTCGTCCAGGCGTCGGGGTGGGCGGGGGCCGCGTACTGGACCGTCACCTTCGGCCTGCCGTCGTCGCCGCGGAGCTTCGCCCAGTCCTTGTCGGTCATGTCCTGGCGCAGGGACGCGGCGTCCGAGCCGCTGATGATGGTGTAGTGGCGGTCCTTGCAACCCACCTCGGCGAGCTTCAGGGCGAAGATGCGCAGGTGGAGGGTACGGCCGGCGAAGTAGATCGTGTCGGCCTCGGAGTCGCAGATGTTGTTCGCCGTCTGGGTGAACTGGTTGCCCGTCGAGCCCGCCGCGTCGATCGACGGGGACTCGAAGGACATCGCGGCCGGGCCGGCCGGGCCCTTCTCCTCGATCCTGCTGAACGCCCTCGCCAGCGACTCGTTGTAGCCGTCGGGGCGTTTGTCGTAGACCAGGACCGTCTTGAGGTTCTGCCGGCCTCGTTCGCCGTTGAAGTCGGCCAGGGCCCGGGCCGCGTCGTTGTTGGTGGGGAGGATGCGGGCCAGGCCGGGGAAGCGCAGTTTCGCCATGCCGTCCGGGCGGTCTTCGTTGGCGATGCGGTCTCCGCTGATACGGGCGGCGAGCACCGGGATCTTGTTCGCGGTGAGGCGTTCGACGGCCGCCTCCGTGGCGGCGAGGCTCAGGTTGAAGCCGGTGACCGCGCGCAGCCGGTCGTCGGGTGAGGCGGCCATGCGCAGCAGGGTGTCGACGACCTTCGCCTGACGGCCGTAGTCCTGCCGGGGTTGGCCAGGACCAGGCGGATCTTGGGTGGTTCGCCCTCGCCCTCGTTGGCCTGCCGCTGTCCCAGGTACGCGCCCTGGAGGTCGCTGCGCATCTGTCGGCGCAGGGCTTCCCGGTCCGACTGGAGGGGCAGCATCATCGCCACCGTGACGTGCGGCTGCTTCTCGATCCTCCGGTTCTCGCGTGCGATGGCCCGGGCCACGTCGGCGATCTCGGGGGTGCCGAAGTCGTAGCCCTCGCCGTTGACGCCGATGCATTCGTCGTCGATCCGTTCCACGCCGTCGGCGCAGGTGTCCGGCTTGCGGATGAGGGAGGTGGTGACTGCGACGCCCGCGACGATCGCCACAGCGGCCAGCAGTGAGTAGAGGATCTTCCGCCATCTGGGCATGCCCGTCATCTCCTTCGCCGGAGCTGCTCGGTGCAGGTGCAGCGCAACAGGGGCTGTTCGTTCTCCGCGAGGCCGCTCCAGTCCGTCGCCGTCCTGCTGAGCCGGCCCGCCCCCTCGAAGTCCATGATCGAGAGCAGGTCGAGCAGTTTGGCCAGCGTGCGGGCGGTCTCCTTGCCGGTGGGCCGGGTCCGCTCCTCGCACAGCCACACGGCGTGCAGCAGCTGGTCGACCGTGCGGCGCAGGGGCGGGCCGTCCGCGGCGACCAGGCCCTGGGCGCGGTCTCGCCGGGCGTCCGCCCCGCCCGGGTAGGGCGCTTGGGCGATCTCCAGCAGATCCGCGCACCACTCGCGGGGCGGCCGGGCAGGGTCGCGGCGAGGTGGCTGACGACGTCGTCCGCGCCGCCGGAGACCAGGTGGTGGTTCATCCGGTGGGTGGTGAGGGAGCGGAAGGCCGCGCCATCGACCGATGCCCCGTCGCCCGAGGACCCTTGACGTGAGGCCCCGTTACGTACGGCGGTTCCGCCCGCCGAAGGCCCGTTGCCCGATGTCTCCTCACGGGAGGACCCGTCGCCCCGTACCCCCTCCTCCCCGCCGCCCGCCGCGCGTAGTGGTCGCGCAGCAGGTGGTGGTCGGCGTACCAGGCGGCGCCTCCGGGGCGCAGTCCGTACAGCCGGTGCACCAGCAGCTGGCGGATGCCGAAGTCGCCGATGAAGTGGCGTTCGCAGGTGGGCCAGCCGGTGTCGGTGAGGAGCTGGGAGACGTGATGGGCGGTCAGGTGGTGGACGTGGCCCGACTGGTGATGGCGGAGCAGGACGTCCGCGCACTCCGTGTCGTGGGCCACCGACAGATGGGTGAGGAGGTCGAGCCAGTGGGCGTGGTGCTCGGTCGGGAGCCGCACCGGTAACTGGTCCAGGATCAGTTCCCGCAGCAGCACGTCCGCGACCGGGCGTTCGGGGCGTCGTCGCCGGGGAGCCCGGGCAGCCGCAGCGGGGCGTCCAGGATGTCCCGGTCATTGGCGTCGGCCGGCATACGGAAGTCGGACGCGGCGGCGGCCAGGCGGATCACCGTGTGCGGCCGGCCCCCGCTCAGCCGGGCCACGGCGGCGTCGATACGGCGGCGGTTCGTGCCGCCCTCCGGTTCGGCGCGCCGCTGTCTTCGCACCGTCTCCCGGCGCAGCTGGTCGCCGGTGAGCAGGGGCATCCGCAGCAGGAGCACGCCGTCGGCCAGGGGTGCCCGGTCCGCGCCCGCGTCGCTACGGCGGGACCAGGCGGGCGGTGCGCCGTCGCCGGGGCGGTACTCCGCCGGGGGCGTCACCTCCTGGGGCGGGAGGCCGCCGTGCAGGAACGCCCCGCCGTCCGGGCGGCGTGCCGTGCCGACGATCACCACGCGGTCGCGCTGCCCGGCCCGGCGGTCGGTGAGTACGGCGCGCAGCAACCGCTCGCCCAGGGGCGACTCCGCGTGGTCCAGCAGCAGGCCCGGGCGGCCGACCCGGCGCAGCCAGCCGGAGGGCGACGCGTACGCCGCCTCGAGGTCTTCGCGCAGGGCCCGGAACAGGAAGCTTTCTGCTACCTCCCGTGCCTCGCCGCCGGCCCGGAAGTCGGCGGCGAGGATGCGCAGACCGATCCTGGGCTGGCCGGCCGCGCCGGGATACGCGCCGTAGATGCGTTCCAGTTCCGCCCTGCCCCGGGGCGCCAGACGCTCGAAGAGGGCGTCCAGGAGGGCGTTGCTCACGGCCGCCGAGTACGGGTCGAGTGCCTGCCCTGACAGGGTCGTCAGCAGGTTCCGGATGGTGCCGCGCAGCACGCCCCGCCAGAAGTCGCCGGTGACCAGGCCGCGCAGGCGTTGCCTCTGCGCCAGACCCTCGTACCGCTCGGCCTCCGTCGCGACGGCCTCGGGCGTGCCCTCCGCGACACCGGTCGCGATCATGGCCACGCCCGCGAAGAAGCGCGGGAAGGCGAACGAGCCGCCCGTCCCCTGCCAGGTGCACAGCCGCCGGGCGACCTCCACCAGGGCCTCGGTCGTGGCCGAGCGGGCATCGGGCTCCGGGTCCGCGCGGTCGGTGTACACCGGGGAGGCGCAGTCCAGGTGGATCACGGGCACCTTGGCGGCGAAGCGGTCGCGCACGGCCCGCAGCAGTCGGCCCTTGCCCATGCCCGGGCCGCCGGTGAGCAGCACCACGGGAAGGTCGGGGCCGTACAGCGGGTCCCGGCCGGCACCCGACGGTGCCCGGCCGAGCAGACGAGCGAAGAAGCCCTCCTCGTCGAGGAGTCTCTCGAACCCCAGTTCTTCACACACGGACCCCCCATGGAGTGCCTGCCCGCCCCGGGGCGGGTGACCGGTGACCGATGTGCCAGAAAAGATCCAGTGGAACATGGAACCGACTGGTCGGACAACGGGGGCTGCATGGAAGGAAGTTGCGAAATTTCCCGGCTACGACTGCGGACGTCGTGGCTGTGATTGCCGGGCGTCGTGGCTATGACTGCCGGACGTCGTGGCTATGACTGCCGGACATACCGGCTACGACTGCCGGACCTCCCTGCTACGACTGCCGGTCCGAAGCCGGCCAGACGTAAGGGAGGTCGTCGGGGACGTCCGGGAAGTGCCGGGTGTAGGCCGTGGGGTCCTTGCGGACCAGGGCCGAGCGGTGGCTGCGGTGGAAGGAGTCGTCACCCAGCCAGGGCGGCAGTTCGCCCTCGGCCGCGAGGACCGGCTGGTCCCGGACCGGCGCGTGCGGGCGGGTGGCCGCGAGGTCGGCGACCAGTGTGGCCGCGCAGCTGTCCTGGTGGCCGAGTTCGCGCCAGACGCGGCAGACCTCCAGGCCGTAGCGGACCAGCGCCTCCTCGTACCCGGCCCACATCCGCACGGCCGGGTGCCGGCGCCACGCGTAGTCCGGCACCACCAGGCCGCGCAGGACCTGCAAGGCCTCGACCCGCTGTTTGCCGAGCCGGCGGCGGTCCAGGACCAGGGCCGACTGCCGGAAGCCGGGGTAGGGGAGGAACGTCTGCACGCCGTGTGGCTCCTCACTGCGGGGACAGGCTCTGTTCCGCCCAGATGGTCTTGCCCGTGGCGCTCTGGCGCGTGCCCCAGCGTTGCGTCAGCTGGGCCACGAGGAGCAGGCCGCGGCCGCCCTCGTCGTAGGTGCGGGCGCGTCGCAGGTGGGGTGCGGTGTTGCCGCCGTCGGAGACCTCGCAGATCAGGGTGGTGTCGTGGATCAGGCGGAGCTGGACCGGCGGTTCGGCGTGGCGGATGGCGTTGGTGACGAGTTCGCTGACGACCAGTTCGGTGACGAAGACCGCGTGGGACAGCCCCCACCTCTCCATCTGCGCCACCACGTCCTTGCGGGTCTGGGCGACCGCCGAGGGGTCGGACGGCACCGACCAGGTGGCGACCTGGTTCGCGTCGAGCGCGTGGGTGCGGGCGATGAGCAGGGCCACGTCGTCGGCCGGACGCTGGGGCAGCAGGTCGGCCAGCACCGTGTCGCACAGGGCGTCCAGCGAGGGCGCCGGGCGGGCGAGGGCCTCCCGCAGCCGGTGCACCTCGGTGTCGATGTCCCGGTCCCGGTGCTCGATCAGGCCGTTGGTGTAGAGGGCGAGCAGACTGCCCTCGGGGATGTCCACCTCGGTGGCCTCGTACGGCAGGCCGCCCACGCCGAGCGGGGGAGCGGCCGGCAGGCCGACGAGTTCGACGCTGCCGTCGGGGCTCACGACCGCCGGCACCGGATGCCCGGCCCCGGCGAAGCAGCAGCGGCGCGACACGGGGTCGTACACGGCGTACAGGCAGGTCGCGCCGACGTCGCCGGAGGTTTCCGCGGGGCCGGTGAGTCCGGTGAGCTCGGAGGTGAGTTCCGTCAGTCCGGTGACCTCGGAAGTGAGTTCCGTCAGTCCGGGGACTCCGGTGACTCCGGTGAGGTCCATCCGCCCGGCGGCCTCCGCCCTCCCCGCCGCGGCGTCCGTCATCGCCCTGACCTCTGCTGTCCCCGTAGCCCGGAGGTCTCCACGGCCTCCTCCTCCAGGTTCAGCCGGGCGACCAGGTCGTCCAGGTGGGTGAGGAGTTCGTCGCAGGGCAGGTCGATGTCGGCGAGGGTGCGGACGGCCGTACGCAGGCGGCCCATGGTGGCCGAGGCGTGCAGGCCGTGGCCGACGACGTCGCCGACGACCAGGGCCACTCGTGCCCCGGAGAGGGGGATCACGTCGAACCAGTCCCCGCCGACGCCCGCGTGCCCGCCCGCCGGCAGATAGCGGGACGCGACCTCGACCGCCGCCTGCCGGGGCAGCCGCTGTGGCAGCAGGCTGCGCTGGAGCGTCACCGCCGTGGCGCGCTCCCGGGTGTAGCGGCGGGCGTTGTCGATGCTGACCGCCGCCCTGGCCACCAGTTCGCCGGCCAGGACCAGGTCGTCGTGGCGGAAGGTGTCGGGGTTGGCGTACCGGACGAAGAAGGCGACGCCCAGGGTCGTCCCGCGGGCGGCGAGCGGCACGGTCATCACCGAGTGGATGCCGAACCCCTGGACCCGGGCGGCGCGGGCCGGGTCGCGCTCGAGCCACGCGGTGAACGCCGGGTCGGTCACCTGGTGCAGGGTGGCCCGTCCGCTGCGCAGGCTCTCGAAGGGCGTCGAGCCCTCCGGGTAGGCCTCCACCTGGCCGGCCGCCACGACGGCCTCCGGCGCGCCCGGGGTCACCGACCGCATCGCGACCCGCCGCAGCAGCAGCGGCCCGTCCGCCGGGAGGGCGTGGGCGGGCGGTTCGTGTACGTCGTCCAGCGCGGCCAGCAGGTCGACGCTGACGAAGTCGGCCAGGGCCGGGACCGTCACGTCCGCGAGCTCCTGGGCCGTGCGCGTCACGTCCAGCGTGCTGCCGATGCGCCGGCCCGCCTCGACGATCAGCTGGAGCCGCTTGCGGGCCAGGAACTGCTCCGTCATGTCGTGCGCGGAGAGGCAGACGCCCTGGATGGTGCCCTCGGCGTCCCGCAGCGCGGACGTGAAGACCGACCAGGCGTGCTCGCGGGTCTCCCCGGGGGTCCGCAGGTAGTTCTCCTCGTACTGCGGCTCGCCGGTCCGCAGCACCCGGGCCATGCTGCGTTCCGCCCGCTCACCCGAGTCGTCGTCGATGATCTCGGAGACGCGCAGGCCCAGCATCTCCTCCTCGGTGAGTGCCGTGGCCCGCTCCATGTCCGCGTTGGCCCGCCGCAGCCGGAGCCGGGTGTCGTAGATCGCCATGGCGCAGCAGGGGGACTGGGCGAAACTCCAGCTCACGAGGGAGTCGTCGACGGCGGGCCGGGGTGTCCGGCGGGTCAGGGCGGAGAGGAGGAGCCACGCGGGGACGCCGGTGCCGGACGGCCTGTGGTGGGCGAGGACCCTGACCGTCAGCTTCCGGCCGTCGCGGTGCCTGATCGCGATGTCGCCGTTCCACCGGGGCAGACCGGCGAGCGTGGGCAGACCGCCCCGCACCGGGATCGGCTCGGCCAGCAGATCCGCCGCGCGGCGGCCGGTCATCTCCCGGGCCGAGTACCCGAGCAGCCGCTCTGCTCCCGCGTTCCAGCCGGTCACCCTGCCCTGTCCGTCGAGGGTGACGCGGGCCGTGAGGGCTTCGCCGACCAGATCGGCGAGGGCTGCGAGGGTTTCGGGTCCTTCTCCGCCCGACCCGGTGGCTCGGCCGACGGTGACGGGCTGCTCCATGATCGGTCATCTCGCTCTCGCGGGGATCTCAGCCATGACCCCGATATGTGCGCTATCCCCCTTATTACCCCGATTACGAGGGGTGTCAACTCCGGTCGGGAGGCCGGGACGGCCGGTGTCACCGCCGTCGTCGAGGGTGAGCCTGCCGGTGCCCGGCCCGGGTAACCGCTCCCCCATGGGCGAGATCCTCGTGGGCACGTGTTCCTGGACCGACCGGGCGCTGGTCGGCAGCGGCTGGTACCCGGCGGGGCGGCGGGACGCCGAGGGGCGGTTACGGCACTACGCCGAGCGGTTCCCGGTCGTCGAGGTCGACGCGTCGTACTACGCGCTGCCGAGCGAGCGGAACAGCCGACTGTGGGCCGAGCGCACACCGAACGGGTTCGTGTTCGACGTCAAGGCGTTCTCGCTGCTCACCGGGCACCCCACCCGGGAGGCGGTGATGCCGGGCGGGCTGCCGGCCGATCACCGGGACCCGGCGGTGCTCGACGCGGTGTGGGACCGTTTCCGGACGGGGATCGAGCCGCTGCGGCGGGCCGGGCGGCTCGGGAGCGTGCTGTTCCAGTTCCCGCCCTGGTTCCGGCCCGGTCAGCGGGCGGAGGCGTTCCTGCGGGAGTGCGCCGAGCGGACGGACGGGTGGCCCGTCGCCGTGGAGTTCCGGCACCCCTCGTGGTGGGAACCGGACCGGACGGAGGCGACGGGCGCGCTGCTCGCCCGGTACGGCATGGCCGCGGTCGCCGTCGACATGACGCAGACGCTCCCCTCCTCCGTCCGCCGGTCACCCCCGTCACCTCTCCCCGGCTGTCCGTCGTACGGTTCCACGGACGCAGCGCCGCCTGGGGGACCGGGAGCAAGGAGGACAGGTTCCGGTACCGGTACGACGAGGACGAACTCGCCGAGTGGCTGCCCCGGGTACGCCGGCTGGCCGAGCGGGCCGAGCAGGTGCACGTGCTGTTCAACAACTGTTGCGGTGACGCGGCCGTACGGGCCGCCGAGTGCATGACGCGGCTGCTCGACCGCGACGCCCCGGCCGCGCCGGTGGGGGTGCGGGTGCCTAGGGCACGATCCGCACCGGCTTCGACACCGTCACCTGGTCCACGTCCGACACCCGCACGGTCGTCTTCATCGTCCAGGTCCCGGCGAGGGGCAGGTTGACGGAGTTGGTGCTCCAGTAGCCGCCCACGTCGGTGAGTTCGGCGTCGATCGGGCCGACCTTCCGGGACGGGAGGGTGAAGGTGATGCGGACCTCGGGACGACGACCAGGCCCTTGTCGGCGCCGTAGACCACGGCCTGGACTCCGTTCTCGCCGACGCGGGCCGGGTCCAGGGTGACGTGCACCGTGCCGCGGCCGGACAGGGTGGTGCCGGTGCTGCCCCCCGTGTCGAAGGGCACCGACGTGAGGGTCGTGGGCGGCAGGGCGCCCGCCGGGGCCTGCTGCGCCGCCTCGGCCTGCGCACGACCGGGCAGCGTGCTGGTGAGCAGTGTCGTGATCAGCAACACCACGGCGGCGACGGCAACTTCGACGAGGACGGAGCGGCGCAGGCCGCGACGCTGGGCGTCCGTGTCGGCGGACTCGGGCGCCGGTCCCCCGGACTTCTCCGCGCCCTCCGGCCGCCCGGGCTCCTCGGTCTGCCCGGACTCCCCGGACTCCCCGGACTCCCCGGCCACGGTCTTCCCGGCCCCGGTCGCCCCGGCCTCGACCTGCTCGACCCCGGCCTGCTCGGTCACCTCCGGTAGTGGCGGTGCGCCGACCGGCTGCGGCACGCGTTCCGGTACGGCCGTCCGGGCGGTGGCGGCCACCGGTGCCGCGAGGCGGGCCGTCCAGCGCCGCGAGTAACCGGCCGCCAGCAACAGCACGGTCACCGCGACCAGCTTGGCGAGCAGCAGCCTGCCGTACGACGTCCCGGTCAGCGCCGAGAGAGAGCCGAGGCCGCGCCAGGACTGGTAGAGGCCGGTGACGGCCAGGACGGTCACCGAGGTGAAGGCGATGCGCGAGAAGCGGGGCACGACCTCCCTCATGGCGTCGGCAGGCGTGCGGCGCAGGGTCAGGAGCAGCGCCACCAGTCCGCCGAGCCAGACCCCGGTCGCCACCAGGTGCAGCACCGAGGACGTCATCGCCAGCGGCACCTGGATCCCGGCGGAGGCGTGCTCGGCCGCCGCCCAGGTCAGTGCGAGCGCGACGGCCAGGGCCGTGCCCGCCACGAGCACGACGGGCTTCTGGCGGTCACGGCTCTTGGCCAGCAGGATCAGGAACGCGGCGGTCAGCAGGAGGATCACCAGCCGTGCCAGCAGGGCCCAGCCCGGGCGGCTGGTCAGGGTGCGGCCGAGGGCGGAGGCGTCGAAGGCCTGGCCCGGTCCCGCGCCCGCTTCGTACGGGGCGCGCAGGAGAAGCAGGACGACCGTGGAGCCGAGCAGCGCCCACCAGGCGGTCACCAGCGGCCTGCGCAGCGCAGACGTGTCCGCCGGCCGGCACAGCAGCGCGAACGCCACCGTACCGACGAGCAGCGCGGCGGCGAGGTAGGCGAGATAGCGGGCGGCGTCGTGGAGGCCGCCGGTCAGCGGGTCCTCGTCCGGGCCGGTGTCGATCTGCGCGCTCGTCGCGGTCCGTTTGCCGACGGAGAAGGTGAACGCGCCGGAGACCGGGTGGCTGTCGGCGGACACCACCCGCCAGGCCACGGTGTACGTGCCCCGGGCGAGCTTCCCGGGCAGTGCGACCCTGGCCGTGTCGGAGCGGCCGTCCGCGTGCTGGGCCTCGCCGGTGTGCACGCGGCGCTGGTCCGGGCCGAAGACCCGGAACGAGTCGTCGAGCAGACCGACGGACTCGGTGAAGTTCAGGGTGACGTGGCGGGGGCCTGCTGGACGACAGATCCGTCGTCGGGGTCGGTGGAACGGAGGGCTGCGTGGGCCGAGGCGGGGGCTGCTCCGCCGAGGAGCAGTACCAGCACGGTGCCGAGCAGCACCAGGGCTTGAAGTCGCCGGGGTGTCCGACATTGCGCTCCTCGTTCCGCCGCTGGTCCACGTGGTTCTCCGGGGTCGGGCTGTACGGCTTCGAGCTATGTACGAATAGGAGGTACGGAGCGCTCAGCGGGGAGGGCGTGTCTGTGGCCCGGCGGCTGCGGGTGCGTCGCGACGTGTCGCGCCCACGCGGCGGAGCCGCATATCAACGCCGCCCCGCACCCCTAGGAAGGTCGGCACAGCCCGGGGATACGGTCGGCCTCCGCCGGATAGCGCGCCGTGAGGTCCGCCGCATCCCCGTGTTCGTAGCCCTGGAACGTGAAGCCGGGCGCCATCGTGCAGCCGAACAGGGTCCACGAGCCGCCCTCGCGCACCCGGCCGCCCATCCAGGTGCCGGCCGGGACGGTGAACTGCACGTGCTGCCCATGCAGGACGTCCGGCCCGAGCACCACCGTCCGCGTGCTGCCGTCCGGCGCGAGCAGGAGGAGCTCCAGAGGATCGCCGAGGTAGAAGTGCCACACCTCGTCGGTCGGCAGCCGGTGCAGGGCCGAGAAGTCGTCCGGCCCCCCGGTCAGCAGCGCGACGATCGCCGTGCCCTCGGGCGGCCGTCGGGGCGTTCGGGGCCGGCCCAGGTCTGGCGGAACAGGCCGCCCTCGCGGGGGATCGGCTCCAGGGCGTAGTGGGCGATGAGGTCCTCGGGCGTCACCCGGGGAAGAGTATCTCCCGGTCGAGGAAGGCGAGCTGAGCCTTCTTCTCCGGCAGGTACACGTCCGGGAGGTCGATCTCCGGGAGGACGACCACCGGCCCCGCCGTGAAGCCCAGCTTGAGGAAACGGGTGACCGCCTTGTCGTTGCGCACGTCCGGGTCGACCACGACCCGCCGGCGGTCCAGACCCAGCAGGACGTACGCGGCGATGGCCGCCACCAGCCGGGCGGTCCAGCCGGAGCGCGCGCCGCCCGGGCCCGCGGGTGCGAGCAGCAGGTGGATGCCGATGTCGCCGGGCCGGACGTCGTAGCACTCGCCGACGCGGTCGGCCTCGGGCTCGTAGGTCTGGAGGAGTGCGACCGGTTCGCCGTCCCGGACGAGGAGGAAGGCGTGGTGGGTGGTGAGCGTGGCCATGTGGGCGTAGATCTCGGCCACCTGCTGTTCGGTGAGGCCGTTCATGCCCAGAAGGCGGCCCGGTCCTCGCTCACCCAGCGGTGGATCACGCCGGCGTCGGCCTCCGGGTCCAGCGGCAGGACGCGGACGGTGCCGAAGCCGTCGGTCACCTGCTCGTGGACGGCCGTGCGGGAGGCGTACGGGTCAGACATCGGTCTCCTTCTTCAGCAGGGCCCAGTCGGTGACGACCGGGACGAGGTCACCGCCCAGCCAGAGGGGGAGCTGGTCGCGGTGGTGGGGCGAGCCGGGGACGCCCGAGGCGCCGAGCGGGACCACCCAGCTGCTGTCCTCGCGCCGGGCCAGGTCCCAGACGTACCGGGCCGCCGGGCCACGCGCGGCGCGGTCGGTGAGGCCCGGCACGCCCGAGGTGCACAGCACGCAGTCGTGGTCGCCGGAGAGCGCCGGTTCGTCGTAGGGCGTCTCGGGCTCCAGCGGCCGCCAGGGGGCGAGCCGGTGGGTGTCGCCCCAGACACCGGCCGGTGGCTCCGCGGCCACCTCCTCGACCGCCGCACGCACGGCCGCCGGGCGGTCGACGCCGTACAGCTCCTCGGCCCGCAGCAGGTGTTCGAGGGCGAATCCGACACGCGGGAGGAGGGCCAGCCAGGGCTGGAACACCTCGGGGTACGGCGGCGGGGTGGCGAGTGCGGCGAAGGCCGGGTGCGCCGCCAGCCGCCGTACGACCGCGCCGCGCACCGCCGCGTAGTGGGCCGCGTCGGCGCTGCCGGCGTCCATCCGGCGGTCCCAGGCGAGGAGGCGGTCCCGCAGGGCGGATGCCTCGGGGGTGAGGTCGTCGAGGGCGCGGAGGTGGTCCAGCAGGGCAGACGCGGAGGCGAGGTGGGTGTCCGTGTGGATCGCGGGCATGTCGGCGGCGGACCAGCGCTCCCGGCCGGCGAGCAGCGCGGTGATGCGGTCGGCGCGGTGCGGCGGGGCGAACTCGACGCCCAGCGGTTCGGCCGGGCCGCGCTGGTTGGCCATGACGGCGACGCCGTCGGTGAGCCCGGCGCGGGGCGTCTCGTGCCAGCCGTGCCACTCGTGGCCGGGCTCCCACGCGGGCACCAGCCGCAGCCGGTTGGCCCCGGCGCGCAACGGCACCCGCCCGGCCACGCGGTGCAGGACACCGCCCTCGGTGTCGGCGGCCTGCACGACGTTGACCGGCTCGGCCCACTGGTCGAAGGCCCGGTCGACGTCAACGACCCGACGCGCCCTGAGCAGCGGCAACAGCGCGCTGAAGCCGAGGTCACCGCTGACACGGGGCGGATAACGAAGACTGACCGCCAGGGGCGGGCCGACGGGGGCGGCGGGGTCGACGAAGTCGGCAGGACCGGCGGGGTCGACGAAGTCGGCAGGACCGGCGGGGTCGACGAAGTCGGCAGGACCGGCGGGGTCGACGAAGTCGGCAGGACCGGCGGGGTCGACGAAGTCGGCAGGACCGGCGGGGCCGGCAGGACCGGCGGGGCCGGCAGGACCGGCGGGGTCGACGAAGTCGGCAGGACCGGCGGGGATGCCAGGTCCGGCTTGCCCAACGCGGTCGGCAGGACCGGCGAGGTCGGCAGGACCGGCTTGCCCAACGCGACCCGCAGGACCCACGACGTCGGCAGGACCGTCGAGGTCGCCAGAACCGGCGAGGTCGCCAGAACCGGCGCGGTCGCCAGGACCAACCCCACCCACCAGGCCCGCCAAATCCCCCGGGTCCCCGTCGATTCCCTCCGGCCCCCGATGATCACCGGGCCCCGGTCCGTTTCGATCACCTCGACCTCGACGGGCTCCTCGCCGGCCACCTCGATGAGCTCCGTGTGCCGGGTCGCCCGGTGCCAGGCGCCGTCCGGGCCGAGGGCCTCCACGCCGGCGCCGGTGCGCCGCAGTCGCTCCCGGTACAGGTCCTGGTAGTCGGCCATGGCGTTGGTGATGGCCCAGGCGGCCGTGCCGGTGTGGCCGAAGTGGGCGATGCCGGGGATGCCGGGTACGGCCAGGCCGACGACGTCGAACTCCGGGCAGGACAGGTGGATCTGCTGGTAGACGCCCGGGTCCTCGATCCAGCGGTGCGGGTCACCGGCGATGACCGCCTGCCCCGTGCCGGTCCGCTCCCCGCTCACCAGCCAGCCGTTGCTGCCGGACGTGCCGGGGCCGTCGGTGGCGAACAGGCCGATGGCGTCCGGGTCCAGACGGGCCGCGACCTGCTCCCGCCAGAGCTTGGCCGGGAACCCGGCGAAGAGGATGTGGGTGGCGAGCCAGACCCCGAGGGGTGTCCAGGGCTGCCAGGTGCCGGGGTTGAGGCCGGTACGGGCGAACTCGGGGCCTCGTCGGCTCCTTCCGCCAGCCCCGCGTTCACCCCGTCCACGTAGGCCCGCACCCACCGCGCCGTCTCCGGGTCCCGGCTCTCCAGGCCGGCGAAACACCGTCTGGCCGTGTCGTCGAGTCTGGCCCGTCTGGCGAACCGGTCCCAGGCCAGGGCGCTCGCGCCGAGGAAGGACGCGGAGGTGCCCCGGGCCCGGTGCCGCTCGGTCTCCAGCTGCCAGGCCCGGTCGCGGGCGGTGACGCGGCCCTGCGCGTGGGCGAGTTCCGCCGCGCTGCCCGCGCGCAGATGCGGAATGCCCCAGGCGTCGCGGTAGATCTCGATGGCCACGCTGTGCCCCCACTTTCTTTTAGGTTAGCCTTGCCTAAGTCAGAGCTGTGGCCGGAATCGTACGCGAAGGGCTGAAACGCCATGGGGCAGGGGCGGGGTTGGGAGGGCGCGGTCCTCAAACTGCTGCGCGCGAAGGATTTCGAGTTCACGGTGACCGACGCCGAGGACGTCACCCCGCGGTACCGCCGGCTGCGCTTCACCGACGGCGGGCTGCTCGCGGCGACCGGCGTACACCCCACCATGTGGGTCCGTCTCTGGTTCGACAACGCGGGCAGACCCCACCAGCGGGCCTACACCCTGGTCGACCCGGACCCTGAGGCCGGGACCTTCAGCCTGGAGTTCGCGCTGCACGAGGGCTGCGCCAGCGACTGGGCCCGGGCGGCGAAGCCGGGCGACACCATCGAGGCGACCGTCCAGGGCACCGGCTTCGAGCATCCCAGCCCCGCCCCTCGCACGTCTTCGCCGTCGGCGACCCGGCCTCCCTGCCGGCCATCAACTCCCTCCTGGAGGCGCTGGGTCCCGCCCCGGCCACCGTCTGGTTCGAGGGCGGCGACGACGACCTGCCCCACCGCACGGACCCGGACCGGCACGAGCTGCGCAAGGTGCCGCGCCAGGACGCCGGAGCGCACCTCGTCGACCGGGTGAGGAAGGACCTGCCCGGCCTGCTCCAGGGCACCTCCGACCCGTACGTCTGGATCGCCTGCGACACGGCGACGACCCGGACCCTGGCGGCGTACGTCCGCAAGGAACTGGGTCTGCCCAAGCAGCGGGTGCACGCGCTGGGCTACTGGCGGGCGACGTGAGCCCCGGCGGGCCGGGCTCCGGACGCGGCCGGGCCCGTGCCGGGGGATGATCGGGGCATGGACGTCACTCTTCACCTCGCCCAGGACCCCGAGGCCGACGCGCTGCTCGGCCGCAGTCCGCTCGCCGCGCTGGTCGGGATGCTGCTGGACCAGCAAGTCCCGATGGAGTGGGCGTTCAAGGGTCCGGCGACGATCGCCCGTCGGCTCGGCACGGACGACCTGGACGCGCACGAGATCGCCGCGCACGAGCCCGAGTCCTTCGCCGCCCTGCTCGCGCAGAAACCCGCGGTGCACCGCTACCCGGGCTCCATGGCCAAGCGCATCCAGCAGCTGTGCCAGTACCTCGTCGAGCACTACGACGGTGACGCCGAGGCCGTCTGGAAGGACGCCGCCACCGGCAAGGAACTGCTGAAGCGGCTGGCCGAGCTGCCGGGCTTCGGCAAGCAGAAGGCCCAGATCTTCCTCGCCCTGCTCGGCAAGCAGCTCGGCGTGCGGCCCACGGGGTGGCGGGAGGCCGCGGGCTCCTACGGCGAGCCGAAGTCCTTCCGCTCGGTCGCCGACATCACCGGCCCCGAGTCGCTGGCCAAGGTACGGGCGCACAAGCAGGAGATGAAGGCGGCGGCCAAGGCCGCGAAGGCCGCCGGCCAGTAGAGG
This sequence comes from Streptomyces tuirus, assembly GCA_018195615.1. Taxonomy (GTDB): domain Bacteria; phylum Actinomycetota; class Actinomycetes; order Streptomycetales; family Streptomycetaceae; genus Streptomyces; species Streptomyces tuirus_A. The sequence goes on from JAGTPG010000002.1 coordinate 4,656,370, forward strand.
TCAGCCACGTGGCCCGCCCCAGGTGGCGGGCGCCTCCCGCCCGGTTCGAGCATGGACCATGACCGAGCCACCGAGCGGCTCCCCCTGGGCCCCGGAGCGAGCCCCTTCCCACGGTCACGCCCCGCACCCACCCCAGGGCCCGGGCCCCCACGTCCCCTGGGGCCCGGGCCCGAACGGCCCCGGCCCGCAGACCCCGAGACCGTCACGGCCCCGCGCCTCCGGGGCCGCGCTACGCCGGGCGAGCGGATCTCGCGGGCCGTGGGAGGAACGACCCGCTCCGGACGGGGAATGACCTCCCGTGGACGCCGCACCGCAGCCGGTCCCCCGCGGCCCACGCCGGAGCGCGTGGCCGCGGGTGCTCGTCCTGCTGCTCGCCCTGCTCGTGCCCGGCGCGCACGCCGAGGCGCACACGGGGCCGACGGCCACCGTCTCCGGAGAGGGCACGGTCGTCGAGTGCGACGTCCTCGACACCGCCCTGCGCCCACCGGCCCGCGGCGCCCGCCGCCCGGCCGCCCCACCGCCCCCGCGCCGCCCCCGTACCCGGCGCCCGGGTACGCCGTCCAGCACCCCGCGCCCGTACCGCCGGGCCCGCCGTACGACCCTCGTCCCCTGCGTTCCGAGGTCCTGCGCTGCTGACCGGACCCGCCACCGGTCCATCAGTCCGCACGGAACCAGAAGGAACACCACAGCCATGCTTCAAGACCCGTACGCGGTCCTGCGCGCCCTGCTACGCGCCGAGGCCGTCCGCAGCGCCCCCAAGCCGTCCCGGCCCGAGACGGAACCGCGCAAGCAGCAGCCTTCCAGGAAACGGGAACGCGGCTGACCCACCGCCGCGGCGGAGGCGCCCCGCCTAACGCCTCCGCCGCCCCGAACGCCCCGAACGCCGCGCCGTGCCGAACAGCGACCGCGTGATCTCCCGGCCGATCTGCGTCCCCACCGACCGGACCAGCGATCTGAAGACCTGGCTGCCGGCCACCTGCTCCACCACGGACGGCCGCTCCTCGGCATGCCGTGCGGGGGACGCTTCCCGCATCTCGTCCGGCCCCTTCGCCCCCGGCCGCGCGCCGCCAGCCGTTCGTACGCCGACTCCCGGTCCACGGCCCGCGCGTACCGCTCGTACAGCGGCGACTCCTCGACCGCCCGTGCCTGGGCCTCCCGCCCGACCGGCCCCATCAGGGACTCGGGTGCCCGCAGCCGGGTCGCGGCGACGGGCGTCGGGGCGCCCTTCTCACTGAGCACCGTCACCACGGCCTCGCCCGTCCCGAGGTCGGTCAGGACCTCCTCGAGGTCGTAGGGCGACGTCGGGAAGGTCCTCACCGTGGCGTTCAGCGCCTTGTGGTCGTCGGGCGTGAAGGCGCGCAACGCGTGCTGGACCCGGTTGCCGAGCTGGGCGAGGACGTCGGCCGGAACGTCCTTCGGGGTCTGCGTCACGAAGAACACGCCGACCCCTTTCGAGCGAATCAGGCGCACGGTCCGCGTGACCGACTCCAGGAACGCCTCGGAGGCGTCGTCGAAGAGCAGGTGGGCCTCGTCGAGGAAGAACACCAGGCGGGGCCGGTCGACGTCGCCGACCTCCGGCAGGTCGTGGAAGAGGTCGGCGAGCAGCCACATGAGGTACGTCGAGAACAGCTGGGGCCGGTCCTGTACGGCGCTCAGCTCCAGTACCGAGACGACGCCCCGCCCGTCCTGAGCCGTGCGCAGCAACTCGCCCGTGTCGAACTCCGGCTCCCCGAAGAAACCGGCCGCGCCCTGCGCCTCGAAGGCCGTGAGGGACCGCAGGATCACCCCGGCCGTGGCCGCCGGGAGACCGCCGATCGTCTCCAGCTCCTGCCGGCCCTCGTCCGAGGTCAGGAAGGCCACGACCGCCCCGAGGTCCTTGAGGTCGACCAGCTCCAGACCCTTGCTGTCGGCGTAGTGGAAGATCAGCGCGAGGGACTGCTCCTGGGTCCGGTTCAGCCGCAGCACCTTCGACAGGAGCAGCGGCCCGAAACCGGTCACCGTGGCCCGGACGGGGATGCCCGCACCAATGCCGCCGAGGGCGAGGTACTCGACCGGGAAGCCGGTCGCCGACCAGCGCTGGTTCACCTCCTGGGCCCGGCCCTCGACCCGGGCGTCGAAGCGGCCCGGCGCCGCGATGCCGGAGAGGTCGCCCTTGATGTCGGCCAGGAGGACCGGCACGCCCTGGGCGGACAGCTGCTCGGCCATCAGCTGGAGCGTCCTGGTCTTGCCGCTGCCGGTGGCGCCCGCGACCAGTCCGTGGCGGTTGAGCATCGCCAGTGGGACCCGGATCCGCGCGTCCGGCAGGCACTGCCCGTCCCACAGCAGGGCGCCCAGATGCAGGGCCGGACCGGAGAAGGCGTAGCCGGAGGCGATCCTCAGGGCGTCCTGGGGGAGGGCGGCCGCGCGGGCGGACACCTCGGGGGCGTGGGCCGACGGCGTGGTCTCGCGCTCCGGCATATTCACGCCCCTGTTCCCGGTTCGTACCGCCTTGTGGGGTTTTTTTCAGCGTCGCACTCCGTCGCCACGGCTGCGCCCGGAAGGTCCTGCCCGGTAGGCTTTCCGTGTGATCTTCAAGCGCATCGGAAACGGCCGGCCGTACCCCGACCACGGCCGGGACAGCACCCGGCAGTGGGCGGACGTCGCGCCGCGCCCGGTCCGCCTCGATCAGCTCGTCACGACGAAGCAGCAGCTCGACCTGGAGACGCTCCTCGCCGAGGACTCGACGTTCTACGGCGACCTCTTCGCGCACGTCGTGAAGTGGCAGGGCGACCTGTACCTGGAGGACGGGCTGCACCGGGCGGTGCGGGCGGCGCTCCAGCAGCGCCAGGTGCTGCATGCGCGGGTGCTCGAGCTGGACTGACCCTCGCCGGTGACGGGTTGGCCCTTTCGGGTTCTGCTGGGCGACGTCGAATGATCATCTAGTAGGCATCGTCGCCCGGGCGCACTACGCTGCGCTCATGAGCATGCTGACTCCCCCCGGCATGGGCGGCAAGTACCGCATCACGGGAAACAAGTACCCCCGGATGCGCCGGCCCCGGCAGCGCGGCAGGCTCGTCGTCCTGGCCGTCGCCTCCGTCACCGTGCTGGGCGTGGGCGGCTGGGGCACGTTGCAGCTCATCGACGTCTTCACCGGCGGCGGAGGAAAGGCCTCGGCAGCAGGCACCGGGACGGACTGCGCCGCCGAGACCAGGGCGAGCCCATCGCCCAGCGCGAAGGCCCTGCCCGAGCCGCGCACGATCACGGTCAACGTCCTCAACGCCACCACCCGCAGCGGCCTGGCGAAGAAGACCGCCGACGAGCTGAAGAAGCGCGGCTTCAAGATCGGCGACGTGGGCAACGCGACCAAGGAGTACGACAAGAAGGTCAAGGGCCCCGGCGTGCTGCTCGGCCCCGCCGCCGCCCTCGACACCACTCTGCCCGTCCTCGGCACCCAGCTCCCGGGCGCCGAACGGCGTACCCAGGCGCGCGAGGGCGCCGCCGTGGACCTCGTCATCGGCGACGCCTTCAAGGCACTGGCGACACGCACGGACGCCGACCGGGCCCTGACCCGGCTGACCAGGCCGGAGCCGGCGCCGTCGGCGAAGAAGGACTGCTAGGACCTGTCGACAGGTCCTGGGGGGCTTACTCGGCCGCCCCGTACATCCGGTCCCCCGCGTCGCCCAGGCCCGGCACGATGTAGCCGTGCTCGTTCAGGCGCTCGTCGACCGAGGCGGTCACGACCGTCACCGGGGTGCCCGCCAGCTCGCGCTCCATGACCTCGACGCCCTCCGGCGCGGCCAGCAGCACCACGGCGGTCACGTCGTCGGCGCCGCGCCGGATCAGCTCCTGGATCGCGGCGACCAGCGTGCCGCCGGTGGCGAGCATCGGGTCCAGGACATACACCTGGCGGCCCGACAGGTCCTCCGGCATCCGCGTGGCGTAGGTGGAGGCCTGGAGCGTCTCCTCGTTGCGGATCATGCCGAGGAAGCCCACCTCGGCGGTCGGCAGCAGCCGGACCATGCCGTCCAGCATGCCGAGGCCGGCCCGCAGGATCGGCACCACCAGCGGACGCGGGTGGGACAGCTTGACGCCCGTGGTCGCGGCCACCGGCGTCTGGATGTCGACCTGTTCGGTGCGCACGTCGCGCGTGGCCTCGTAGGCGAGCAGGGTGACCAGCTCGTCGGCGAGACGGCGGAAGGTCGCGGAGTCGGTGCGCTGGTCGCGCAGCGTGGTGAGCTTGTGGGCGACCAGGGGGTGGTCGACGACGTGGAGACGCATGTCCACAACAGTAACCGGGCCCGGTGGCCCCGGCCGCACGGCAAGCCCGCCGTCCGGCCGTCACCCGTTCGCCGGCGTCAAACCGCCCGTTGGAGGGAAAGCGGGAAGGACGGACTGGGGGTGATGAGCCTGATGCCCGACAGGGATTCCCGAAGCGTTCCGTCGCCGCGCGCACAGCCCGGGACGGACCCGGAGAACGGCCGGCCGGACGGGCCGGGCGGGCCGGACGAGTCCGGCGCCGACCGCCGCCGGCGCCGCGCCCGGTTCCTGCGCGACCTCGCCGAGGCCCGGGAGCTGCGCGACCGCGTCCAGCCGCGCCGCGCCAAGACGGCCCGGCTGCGCCACGCCATGCGCATGCGCACGTTCCGCTGGTAGGAAACGGGTGAGGAAACCGCCGGGGAAGATCACGAACCGCGCGGGCGTTGTCGAGGTGACCGTGCGTGGACCCGCGGAATCCCGCGTACGATCCGCAGGTGGCGGCAACGAACGCGCGATCAAAACTGCCGGACACAGGGAGCCGAAGACGTCCCCTGAGCGCCTTGTTTCTGCCACGATTCCGAGTGGGTGGGGCTCGGACGAGCACTCCCCGCCCGTAACCTCCGCCGGGGGATCCCCAACCGGCACGCCTATGACCAGTGGGAGAGTCACGGTGTACTTCGCCGCACTGCTCGCGCGCACCGAAGACGGGTGGGAAGCGAGCGACACAGAGCTCGACGATGTGGAAACCCTGTCGGATCTGGCCGACCTGGCCCGTGAAGCCTCCCCGACGAGGACACGGTGCTCGTGCTCATCGAGCAGGAGGACGCCTGGTTCGGCGTCGTCCGCGTGGACGGCGAGGACGACCCTCGTATCTACGTCTCGGACGCCGCCGCCGCTGCCCGCAGCAGCTACGGCGAGATCCTGCTCACCGACGAGCTGCTCGGCCGGGACCCGGACGACGGGGACGACCTGGACGCCCTCGACCTCGACGGCACCGAGGACGGTGAATCCGGCGAGGACGACGAGTCCGACGACGGTGACGGGGCCGCCGGTTCCGCCGAGGCCGTGCCGCACGGCCCGGTCGGCGACGCCCAGATCCTCGACGACCTCGGCGTGAGCGAGAAGGAGCTGCGCTCGATGTCGACGGACGCCGTCACCGAGATCGCCGAGTCCCTCGGCGCCTCGGAGACCCTGGAGACCGTCCGCTGACCGCTCGCACCACCCCAGGACCGCCGGACCCGGTACGGGACCCCTGGCGGCCCGCGATGCGACTCGCCCTGGACGAGGCCGCCGAGGCCGTCCGGGGCGGGGACGTTCCCGTCGGCGCCGTCGTGCTGGCCCCGGACGGCACGACCGTGCTCGCGGCCGGGCACAACGAGCGCGAGGCCGGCGGCGACCCGACGGCCCACGCCGAACTCCTCGCCCTCCGGCGGGCCGCCGCCGGGCTCGGCGCGTGGCGGCTGGCCGGCTGCACCCTCGTGGTGACGCTGGAGCCCTGCACGATGTGCGCGGGCGCGATCCAGCAGTCCCGCGTCGACCGGCTCGTCTACGGCGCCCGCGACGAGAAGGCCGGCGCGGCCGGCTCCCTCTGGGACCTCGTCCGCGACCGGCGGCTCAACCACCGGCCCGAGGTGATCGAGGGCGTGCTCGCCGAGGAGTGCGCACGGTTGCTCACCGAGTTCTTCCGGGGCCGCTGAAACCGGTGTGCCACCGATGCGCTGCCGATGCGCCACCGATGCGCTGAATACCGATTTCAAAGCAGGCCGGACCTTGCTGTAAGGTCTCCCTCGGTAGCGTGTCCGAGCGGCCGAAGGAGCTCGCCTCGAAAGCGAGTGTGGCGCAAGTCACCGAGGGTTCAAATCCCTCCGCTACCGCTTGTGAAGGGCCCCGTCGTCAGACGGGGCCCTTCGTGCGATCATGTGCGCTGTTTGAGACATCAGTGACAGGGGAGGCCGCGATGGCGGTGAACGCGAAGAAGGTCGCCGTCTACGTGCTCGTGGTCTTCGTGCTGTACGTGATCATCACGGACCCGGAAAAGGCCGCCGACTATGTCCTCATAGGGTTCCAGGGCGTATCGGACGCCGCCCGGGCCCTCGGCGACTTCGCCACCTGGGTCGCAGACGGAGGAAAGTAATGATCCGCCACCTGGTCCTCTTCAAGCTCAACGAGGGCGTCGAGCGCGACGACCCCCGGGTCCTGAAGGGCGTCGAGGCGTTCCGCTCCCTGGACGGCAAGATCCCCGAGCTCCGCTTCTGGGAGCTCGGCTGGAACGTCAGCGACCGTCCCATCGCCTACGACTTCGCCATCAACTCCGCCTTCGACGACGCGGACGCCCTGCGCCGGTACGTGGAGCACCCCGACCACCAGGCCGGCGTGGCGCTGTGGCGGGAGTTCGCCACCTGGGTGATCGCCGACTACGAGTTCTGAGCCGCGGAGCCCCGAGGCGCTTCGAGCCCCCGTCAAGCCCCCGTCGCCCCGACGGGGGCTTCCCATTTGCCCCTCAACACGTAGTTACGGGGTGCTTGCACACAGTGCACATCTCTTGTGATGCTATGACCGCTTTTAGTGGAAGAGTGGACGGATGGGTTGACGGATGACGAGGTGGAGTTGACCGTGCTGGCCAGTACCGCACCTCAGGCACCGTCGCCGTCCCCGGAAGCGGCCCCCGGCGAAGCCGTGGCGCCGACACCCGCGCCCTCACCCAGGTCCTGTTCGCTCAGCTCAAGGAGCTCCAGCCGGGCACGCCGGAGCACGACCGGGTGCGCGGCGCGCTCATCGAGGCCAACCTGCCGCTCGTGCGCTACGCGGCCGCCCGCTTCCGCTCCCGCAACGAGCCGATGGAGGACGTCGTCCAGGTCGGCACCATCGGGCTCATCAACGCCATCGACCGTTTCGACCCCGACCGGGGCGTGCAGTTCCCGACGTTCGCCATGCCGACGGTCGTCGGCGAGATCAAGCGGTACTTCCGCGACAACGTCCGTACGGTCCACGTGCCGCGCCGGCTGCACGAGCTGTGGGTGCAGGTGAACAGCGCGACCGAGGACCTGACGACCTCGTTCGGACGGTCACCGACGACCGCGGAGATCGCCGAGCGGCTGCGCATCACCGAGGACGAGGTGCTGTCCTGCATCGAGGCCGGGCGGTCGTACCACGCGACCTCACTGGAGGCCGCGCAGGAGGGCGACGGACTGCCGGGGCTGCTGGACCGGCTCGGCTACGAGGATCCCGCGCTGGACGGGGTGGAGCACCGGGACCTCGTACGGCATCTGCTCGTACAGCTGCCCGAGAGGGAGCAGCGGATCCTGCTGCTGCGGTACTACAGCAATCTCACGCAGTCCCAGATCAGTGCGGAACTCGGTGTCTCACAGATGCATGTCTCGCGGCTACTCGCGCGTAGCTTCCAGCGATTGCGGTCCGCGAACCGGATCGACGCGTAACCGGAAACACGATCGATAGGTAACCGGCGCGAGGGAATCGCAGGTCAGGGCGGTTGCTGACAGTTCACAGCCGAAAGGGCGTCAGACCCCTTGTTTGCAGGGCGGATTCGCGTCTCAGATGTCGACATGTCACTACAGCGTGTTGCCGACATGTGACATTCTGCGGGAAGCGCGTTTGCCGGGGCTTCGGCTCCGGTATTCAGGTGAAGGCTGCGTTCCTCAGACGGGGGGCGTTCGCCGCGACCGTCCCGCGACCCAAAGGGGGTGGCATGTCCGCAGAACAGGGCAGCTCGAAGGTGCTCACGCTCGCGGAGAGCGAGTCAGCTCCCCATGCTCTCGACACACTCGGCCCCATCGACGACGTTCCGGCCGAGCTCGCGACCGAGCCAGCCCCGGCCCTTCCGGCCTCGGGCGCCATCGACACCCGCACGCTGTCCCGCTCCCTGTTCCTGCGGCTGGCCGCGCTCGACGAGGACAGCCCCGAGCGTGCGTACGTCCGTGACACGCTGATCGAGCTGAATCTGCCGCTGGTGCGGTACGCGGCGGCGCGGTTCCGGTCCCGGAACGAGCCGATGGAGGACATCGTCCAGGTCGGCACGATCGGGCTGATCAAGGCGATCGACCGGTTCGACTGCGAACGGGGCGTGGAGTTCCCCACGTTCGCGATGCCGACGGTGGTCGGCGAGATCAAGCGGTTCTTCCGCGACACGTCGTGGTCGGTGCGGGTGCCACGCCGGCTTCAGGAGCTGCGGCTCGCCCTGACCAAGGCCAGTGACGAGCTGTCACAGAAGCTGGACCGCTCGCCGACGGTCACCGAACTCGCCTCCGTGCTCGGGGTGTCCGAGGAGGACGTGGTCGACGGGCTGGCGGTGGGGAACGCGTACACGGCGTCCTCGCTGGACTCCCCGGCGCCGGAGGACGACGGCGGCGAGGGGTCGCTGGCGGACCGGCTGGGGTACGAGGACACGGCCCTGGAGGGCGTCGAGTACCGCGAGTCGCTGAAGCCGCTGCTGGCCAAACTGCCGCCCCGTGAGCGGCGGATCATCATGCTGCGCTTCTTCGCGAACATGACGCAGTCGCAGATCGGCGAGGAGGTCGGCATCTCGCAGATGCACGTCTCGCGTCTGCTGACGAGGACGTTGGCGCAGCTGCGCGAAGGCCTCATCTCGGACTGACCGAACAACCCGCCGCCTGCCTGCCGCTCGCCGGTGGGCAGGCGCGGGCGTAGCGCGTGATGCCGGGTGGTGGGTCGGGGCCGTGTCGGGGGGTGTCCGTCCTCGGAACGGCGCGATGGGGTTGGACGCCGACTGACTGTTCGTTGACGCGCCAACCGCTGCGGGCGGACACCCCCCGACACGGCCCCTTGCGTCGTCCGGCGGCTGCGGGCGCGTGGTGGCTCACCTAGCTGCGGGCAGTCGTGCCGCTGGGGCGATGGGGGTCCCCCCTGCTCGAGCGAAGTCGAGAGCTTGGGGGAGGGTGGGCGCAGCGGCACCCCGTTCCGCCGGGTTGCGCAACGCCCCGCCCCCGACACCAACGCCGAGCACTGGACAACAGGCAGGGCGTAAGAACCCGCCGTACGCCCTACGCCAGCGCCAGCCAAGCCACCGCCGCGATGACCGCGACGGCGACGACAACGCCGAGGATGAGACCGACACGCGGCCCGCCACCGCTCGCCGCCGCGGCCTGCCGCCCCCGCGGCGCCTCGTCGACGAACGCGCGGAACATCTGGGTGCTGCCGGCAGGGTCGTGATTGCCCTGGGGGGCCTGGTTGTTAGCCATGGCCCGAGACCCTAGCGAAAACGCCGGGGCTCCCCAAGTGGGGGTTGGCGTTCCGTATCACCCCGACTGAGCCGTACCTCCGAGCTCACCACCTGCACATTTACTGTCGCAATACTTGCCTTTGCCAAGTTTTTGTGACTCACCCGCCCGTTTTTATTTGCCTTCAGCAACCAACACTCCTATGGTTGCCCTAAGCAACAAACGCGGGAGGTGTCATGGCCGAGAGGGCGCAGTACGAAGAGCTGGTCCGCCAGTTCAGTGCCTTCGGCGCCGTGAAGCGGGAGCTCGGCCGGATCATGCCCGCCGAGTGCCCCGGCGGGTCGGCGACCGTTCTGACCGTGCTGGGCCGCCACGGCGACATGCGCATGAGCAAGCTCGCCGAGCTGCTGGCCGTGGACATGTCGGTCACCAGCCGGCATGTCGCCCACGTCGTGGACCGGGGCTGGATCGAACGCTCCCCCGATCCCACGGACAGACGCTCACGCATCCTGCGCCTCACGCCCGCGGGCCACGCACAGCTCGACGAGCTGTCCCGGCGGACCACCGAGGCCCTCGCCGAGCGCCTGAGCGACTGGACCGACGAGGACGTCGGCCGGCTCACGCAGCTGATGGCGCGGCTCAGGGAGAGCTTCGACTGCCGGCCCGCGACCCGGACGGCACCACCCGCTGTCGATCAGACCACCCGTACACCCGCAAGCACGTAAGAAAAGGAAGCCCATGGCAACGACCACACCAGCCGGTGTGCGGGCTCATGCCAAGCACGGGGGAGGCTCCCACGGCCCCTCCGGCGGCGGCGCTCCGATGACGCACCGGCAGATCATGGAGGCCCTCACCGGCCTTCTGCTCGGCATGTTCGTCGCGATCCTGTCGTCGACGATCGTCTCCAACGCCCTGCCCCGGATCATCGGCGACCTGGGCGGCGGCCAGAGCGCCTACACCTGGGTCGTCACCGCGTCTCTGCTGACGATGACCGCGTCCACGCCGCTGTGGGGCAAGCTCGCCGACCTGTTCTCCAAGAAGCTGCTGATCCAGGTCGCCCTGGTCGTCTTCGTACTGGGCTCGGCGGCGGCCGGCATGTCGCAGAACCCCGGCATGCTCATCGCGTTCCGCGCGGTCCAGGGCATCGGCATGGGCGGCCTGTCCGCGCTGGCCCAGATCATCATGGCGGCGATGATCTCCCCGCGTGAGCGAGGCCGGTACAACGGCTACCTCGGCGCCACCTTCGCCACCGCCATGGTCGGCGGGCCGCTCGTCGGCGGTGTCATCACCGACACCGACTGGCTCGGCTGGCGCTGGTGCTTCTACGTCGGCGTGCCCTTCGCCGTGATCGCCCTGATCGTGCTGCAGAAGACCCTGCACCTGCCCGTGGTCAAGCGGAAGGTCAAGGTCGACTGGGCCGGCGCCTTCTTCATCACCGCGGCCGTCTGCCTGCTGCTGATCTGGGTGACCTTCGCCGGTGACAAGTACGACTGGGTGTCCTGGCAGACGTACGCGATGGTCGGCGGTTCGCTGGTGCTGCTGGCGGTGTTCGTCCTCGTGGAGGCCAAGGCGAGCGAGCCGATCATCCCGCTGCGGCTGTTCCGCAACCGCACCATCACGCTGGCCTCCGTGGCCTCCCTGTTCGTCGGCGTCGCGATGTTCTCCGGCACCGTCTTCTTCAGCCAGTACTTCCAGCTGGCCCGGGACAAGTCGCCGACGATGTCCGGCGTCATGACCATCCCGATGATCGCCGGCCTGTTCGTCTCCTCCACCGTCTCCGGCCAGGTCATCACCCGGACCGGGCGCTGGAAGGGCTGGCTGCTCGGCGGCGGTGTGCTGGTGACGGCCGGCCTCGGTCTGCTGGGCACGATCCGGTACGACACCGAGTACTGGCACATAGCGATCTTCATGGCGCTGATGGGCCTCGGCATCGGCATGATGATGCAGAACCTGGTGCTCTGCACGCAGAACCAGGTGGAGCCGGGCGACCTGGGTGCCGCCAGCTCCACGGTGACCTTCTTCCGGTCCCTGGGCGGTGCCGTGGGCGTCTCGGCGCTGGGCGCGGTCCTGGGCAACAAGATCACCGACTACGTCAAGGACGGCCTCGCCGGCCTCGGCGCCGAGGGGGCGGCCCTCGGCCACGCCGGCACCGGCGGTGGCGGCATCCCCGACCTCGACGCCATGCCCGCGCCGATCCGCACGGTCGTGGAGAGCGCCTACGGCCACGGTGTCGCGGACGTCTTCCTCTACTCGGCTCCGCTGGCGCTGCTCGCCCTGCTGGTGTCGCTGTTCATCAAGGAGGTTCCGTTGAAGACGAAGGGTGGGCTGGCGCAGGCCGCCGAGCCGGAGACGCCGGCCGAGGTTCCCGCCGAAGCGGCCGCCGAGGTTCCCTCCGCGGAGAAGGCCGTGCCGAGCTGGGCCGTGGCCGAGACGACCGAGGTCGCCGAGGGGACCGGGCCCGAGGGCACGCAGCGGCTCGCCGCTGTCGCGACCGTGGCCCGTGCCGAGGAGCCTGCCCGCGGCGGGGGCGGAGTGCCGGTCCGTGGTCACGTCCGCGGCAATGAGTCCGCGCCCGTGCCGCAGGCCGCCGTCACGCTGATCTCGCTGGCCGGTCGGCAGCTGGGCCGGTCCGTGGCGCAGGCCGACGGGTCCTACTCGGTCGACGCCCCGGGCGCCGGGTCGTACGTCCTGATCGCCTCGGCCGACGGCTACCAGCCGCAGGCGTCGACGGTCGTAGTGAACGGCGAGCCGGTCGCCTACGACATCCTGCTCAGCGGGACCAGCGGGCTGACCGGCCTGGTGCGGGCCGCCGGGAGCGGGCAGCCGGTCAAGGACGCGATGGTCATCGTGACCGATGTGCGCGGCGATCTGCTCGCCTCCGGGACCACCGGTGAGCAGGGCGAGTTCTCCTTCGCCGAGCTGGTGCCGGGCGCGGTGACCGTCGCGGTGAACGCCGCCGGGTACCGGCCGCGCGCGCTGCCCGTCGAGGTGGGCGGCACCGGGGTCACCCGGGTCGAGATCGACCTGGACTCGGGCGCCCGCGTCCAGGGTGTCGTCCGCGCCCCGCACGGGCCGCTGGCCGACGCCCGGGTGACGCTGGTCGACCAGGCCGGCAACGTCGTCGGCTCGGCCACGACCGGCGCGGACGGGGCGTACGCCTTCACCGACCTGGACGGCGGCGAGTACACCGTCATCGCCACGGGCTACCCGCCGGTGGCCACCGCCCTGACGGTGACCGGCACCGGCAGCGACGCCCACGACATCGAACTCGCCCACCCCGGCGAGTAGTCCGAACCCCGGCCCGTGGCGGTGGGCGCGCTCTGAGCGGAGGTGCGCCCCTGCCGCGGGCCGGTCTCATTCCTAGGAGTTACACGAAATGGGACTGACCGCGAGGATCCGTACCCGGGACGGTTGGGCCGTGTCGCACGCGGTCGTCACCGTGGCCGACATGACCGGTGCGCAGGTGCTGCGCGCCGAGGCCGACGCGGAGGGCGCCGTGCGGGACGCGACGCCGCTGGAGCCGGGCGCGTACACCGTCATCGTCACCGCCGTCGGCTACGCGCCTGCGGCCTCCAGTGTGATCGTCACGGCTGGGGGCACCTCCCGCTCGAGCGAAGCCGAGAGTGGGGGAGGCCGGGCCGAGGTCGGCACGGTGACGCTGGCACGGCAGGGCGGCACCGAGCTGCCGCCGCCGGGGCCGTGGACCGTCGACCCGGTGCACTCCAGCGTGGCCGCAGTGGCACAGCACCTGGGCATCTCCAGCGTGCACGGGCGGTTCACGGAGTTCTCCGGCTCGATCGAGATCGCCCCGGACGACGTGACCAAGTCGCGTGTGGAGGCGGTGATCAGGGCCGCGTCCGTCGACACCGGCAACGGGATGCGCGACGGGCATCTGAAGTCGCCGGACTTTCTCGATGTCGAGCGGTTTCCCGAGATCACCTACCGGTCGACTGGGCTGACGGCGACCGGGTCCGACCGGTGGACCGTCCACGGCGAGCTGGGCATGCACGGTGTCGTACGTCCGGTCGACCTGGACCTGGCCTACCTCGGCACCGGCCCGGACCCCTGGGGCGGCACCCGCGCGGCGTTCCGCGCCACGACCGAACTGCGGCGCGAGGACTTCGCGATGAACTACAACCAGGTCCTCCAGGCCGGCATCGCCGCCGTCGGTACGACCCTCAAGGTGGAGCTGGACATCCAGGCCGTGCAGGGCGAGTCACTTCCGGCGGCCTGAGCCCGGATCGGAGACCTTCGCCACCAACTGGCCGCAGAGGTCGCGGAGCTTGACGTTCCGGTTCTGTGAGGCGCGACGCAGCCGCTCCAGCGCGGTGCGCGCGCCGATCCGCTCCTGGGCCATGAGGATGCCGACCGCCTGGTCGATGACGCTGCGGGAGAGCAGCGCGGTGCGTACGTCCGCGGCCGACTGACGCCGGCGCTCGATGCGCAGCGCCACACCGATCGCGTCCCCCGCCCGGTCGGCGAAGGCACGGGCCGCGTCCCGGCCCGTGCCCAGCACTCCGGCCCGCACGCCGTAGAAGTTGATCGCCGCGCCCGTCTCGCCCTCGACGGCGAGCGGTACCGCCAGCACGCACCGGACGCCCGTGGACAGGGCGTACCCCGTGTACGCGGGCCAGCGGGACTCCGCCGTCAGGTCGGGGGCGTACTGCTCGACACCGGTCTCGGCGGCGTCGACGCACGGCCCCGAGCCGTTCTCGTACTGGCGCTGGTCCAGGCCGCTGGGCAGGCCGTCACTGCCGGCCAGGGTGAGCAGCCGGCCCGCCCGGCGCACCGTGATGCTGCACGCCGCGGCCCCGGGCACCTCCTGCACCGCGCGGTCGGTCAGATCGCTCAGCAGGGTGTCGAGACCACTGCTGCGCACCATCGCCTGGTCCAGCGTGTCGGACGTCTCGGAGCTCATGGCCGTACGGGTATCCCGTCGCCGTCCGGACACGCCCCCGAGGCAACCCGGCCCGCCTCACGTGCTGTTGTGGGTGCCGACGATCCGGCGGGCGATGTCGCGCAGTTTCACGTTCTGCCGCTGGGAGGCCCGCACCAGGCTTTCGAAGGCGGCGGCCGCGTCGATGCCCTGGCGCTCCATGAGGATGCCGGTGGCCTGGCCGATCAGGTCCCGCGTGTGCATGGCCTCGGTGAGCTGCTCGCGTACGGTCGCGGAGTCCAGGGCGATGCTGACGTGCGCGGTGAACAGCCGGCCGACGCGCGTCGCGTCCTCGTCGAAGACGCCCGGCTTGCGCGCGTAGGCCGTGAGCACGGTCAGCCGGCGGCGGTCGGCGCGCAGCCGCAGTGACAGCGCCGAGCGCAGCCCCAGGGCCGACAGCACCTCCCAGCCGTCATCGGCCTCGCTGTCCGTTATCCGCGCCACCGGGTTGTGCCACAACTTCTCCCAGTGCCCGTGCGGTTCGCGGCCGGCGTGCCGGGCCTCGGCGGAACGCACGACCTCGTCCGTCCAAGCCAGCGTACGGATCTTGTTGTCGCGGTCGATCACGGAGATACCGGCGTGCTCCGCCCCGGGCATGATGTGCACGGCCAGCCGGGCCGCCGTGCGCAGCGTGTTGTGCGGGGTGGGTGTCTCGTGGAGCTGCTGAGACGCCACCGTCAGGGCTTCGGCCAGCTCGAAGCCGACCGTAAAACGGGGCAAATCAGGAAAGTCGGACGCAGCCACCACGAACCTCTTCGGCATGCACGACCATGGCCGTGCGCAGGAGAGCTCCGCAGCACATTCCCGACTGCGAGCACAGGACAGACAGCACTCTAACTGCTCGGTTGCCTCGAAGTGACGTCCGGCCGACGGCCGTGCCAGGCGCTTCCGCCGCCGCCCCCGGCATGATGGAATGGCCGAAGGGTCAGGAAGCGGCCTTGCCGGAATCCGGACGAACGTCTGCCAGGTGAGCGCTGTGACCTTCCTCCCGAATCCTCCCACCGAACCGCGGGACCTGCCGGGCCGCGTCCATCTGTCCATGCCCGCGGAGATCGACTTCTGCAACGCGGCGGAGCTGCTTCCGCGGGTGCTGTCCGAGGCCCGGGCCCATGGTGACCGGCTCGAGGTGCTCGTCCTCGACCTCACCGCGACGTCCTTCATGGACTCCCAGGGCATCCGCCTCATCAACGACGTACGCCACCGGCTGCGCCCCGGGGCCCGGGTGCGCCTGGTGGCCCGGCCGGAGGGCGTCACGAACCGCATCCTGGAACTGACCGGCCTGCGCCGTGACGTCCCCGTGTACGACAATCTCGCGGAGGCCCTGGCGTCGTAGGCTGGCGCGCATGGCACCGAACATCGCGACGAACACCCGTGTCTCCCTGGACGAGTTGCTCGACTTCGTCCGCCCCCGGCACCACGCGATCCTGCTGACCCGACGGGCCGACGGCGGTCCCCAGGGCTCCCCGCTGACCTGCGGGGTCGACGACTCCGGCCGGATCGTGGTCTCCACCTACCCGGAGCGCGCCAAGACCCGCAACGCCAAGCGGGACCCGCGCGTGAGCCTGATCGTGCTCAGCGACGACTGGAACGGCCCCTGGGTCCAGATCGACGGCACGGCCGAGGTCGTGGACACACCCGACTCCGTCGAACCGCTCGTGGAGTACTACCGGAACATCGCCGGTGAGCACCCCGACTGGGACGAGTACCGCGCGGCCATGCTCAAGCAGGGCAAGTCGATCATCCGGATCACCCCGGAGCGATGGGGCCCGGTGGCGACGGGCGGGTTCCCGGCGCGGCTGGTCGAGGGGGAGTAGCCCGGGGAGTGGCTCACTCCCGGGCGACCATCGTCTCGATGCCGGCGATCAGCAGGTCCAGGGCGAAGCCGAAGTCGCGCTCCAGCATCTCCTCCACCGTCTCCCCGCCGCGCGCCTCCATGATCTCCCGGGACTCCCGCAGGACGTCGGCCGCCTGCGGGGCCTCGGTCACCGTGCTCATCGCGTCCTGGAAGTACTCGTCCAGGGTCATGCCGGTGGCCGCGGCCCGGGTGGAGAGATGGCCCTCGAGCGTGCCGTAGCCGTACACGAACTGGAAGACGGCCGAGATGCCGCTCGTCAGCCGCTTCGCGGGCAGCCCGGTCCTGCGCATGACGCGTTGCACGGCCCGCGAGTACGCCAGGTTGTTGGGGCCGATGTTGAGGAAGGTGCCGACCAGGGCCGACACCCAGGGGTGCCGCACCAGCAGCCCCCGGTACTCCCGGGCGAGGGCCCGCACCTGGTCGCGCCAGTCCTCGTCGGCCTCCGGGTCGGGCAGCCGCATCTCGCCCATGACCTCGTCCAGCGCGAGTTCGAGCAGGTCGTCCTTGGTGTCGACGTACCAGTAGACGGACATCGCCGTCACGTTCAGCTCGGCGGCCAGCCGCCGCATCGAGAACTTCGCCAGCCCCTCGGCGTCCAGCAGCCGGACCGTCACCCCGGTGATCCGGTCCCGGTCCAGCCCCGACGGCTGCCCGCCACCGCGCCGCCGGTGCGCCTTGCCCTCCAGCCAGACACTGGTCCGCGGCGGACGCTCCCGGGCCGCTTTCGCCATGGCGCACCTTCCTCGACCTCTTGCTGCCGATCATGCTAAGCGTCCCTCAGGGGCGCGGGGAACTGCGCGATCAACCACAGCGCACCCGCACCCGCACGTCGACCGCACATCCCGAGCTCTAGGCGGATTCTGCCCGCTCCGCCCGCCGCAACAACGCAGCCGCGACGAGTCCACCAGCCAATACGGCAACCGCCCCCACCAACTGACTGGTCTCCAACCCGGAAGCGAACGCGTCGGAGATCCGCGCCTTCTCCTCCGCCGAGTCCGCCGCCGCCAGCGCCGCCGGCAGCGACGCCGCGGACACGGCGACAAGAGACGCGAAACGGGAGTTGAGGACGGCCCCCAGGACGGCGACGCCGAGCCCGTTGCCGAACTCCGCGAGCGTCCCGTTGATCCCCGCTCCCACACCCGCCTTCTCCGGCGGAATCGCGCTCATGATCGCGTTGGCCATGGCCGGCATGGACAACGCCACACCCGCGCCCATCACGACAAGACCGAGCAGCATCCCCCCGTACCCGTGCCCGCCGAGCAGCGCGATCGCCGCCAGCCCGGCCGACACCAGGGTCATACCGAGCGCGATGGCCCCCGGCGTACCGACCTTGAGCACCAGCTTCGCCCCCAGCCCGGTGAAGTTGAGGACGACGACGGTCAGCGCCAGCGGCGCCGTCCGCAGACCGGCGTCCAGCGGCTCGTAGCCGAGCACGAACTGCAGGTGCTGAGTGAGCAGGAACAGCGAGCCCGTCATGCCGAAGGCCACGAGGATCGCGCCCGCGACCGCGCCCACGAACTTCTGATCACGGAAGAAGTGCATGTCGAGCATCGGGTGCTCGGTGCGCAGCTCCCACGTCACGAAGAGGCCGAGTACGACCACGCCGATCAGGGCCGAGACCAGCACCTGCCCCGATGTCCAGCCGTGCTCGGGGCCGGTGATGATCCCGTACACCACGGCCGTCATGCCGATGGTCGACAGCACCGCGCCGACCAGGTCGGGCCGGTCACCGGCCTTGTGCTTGGACTCCGGCACCAGCGCGGCGACCGCGACCAGACCGAGCAGGGCGACCGGGATGTTGATCAGGAAGATCGCGCCCCACCAGAAGTGGTTCAGCATCACACCGCCGATCAGCGGCCCGGCCGCGAAACCGAGCGAACTGACCGTCGACCACAGCGCGATGGCCTTCACGCGTTCCTCGTCGTCGAAGATCTGCACGACGACGGCGAGAATCGTGGTCATCAGCAGCGCGCCGCCGACGCCCATGCCGGCGCGGGCCGCGATCAGCTGGGGCGGGCTCTGGGAGAGTCCGGCCGCCAGCGAGCCCACGCCGAATATCGCCAGACCCGACATCAGCATCAGCTTGCGGCCGTAGCGGTCGGCGGCGTTGCCCGCCGTGAGCAGCAGGCCGGACTGCACCAGTGAGTAGGCGTTCATCATCCACTGGACGTCGGCGGTCGTGGCGTCCATCTCACGGGTCAGCGAGGGGATCGCCACATTCAGGATCGTGTTGTCCAGCAGCACGGTGAGCTGCGCGAGGCAGATGACACCGAGGATCAACCAGCGTTGGGGGTGGCCGCCGGGCGCTGCCTCGGGCAGGGCCGTTCCCGATGAGGACGTTGTCATGCTGTACACCGTAGAACGATTCCCATACGGTGTACAACGCCATGACGGAGAGGGGCGGTGGCTCTCGGCCACCGCCCCTCTTCCGGTCAGCGAGGTGTCAGCTGCTCGCCTTCTGCGTGAGGTCGTAGAAGGTGGACGAACCGACGGTCACCTTCTTGAAGTTGGCCTCCACCCAGGAGGTGATCTGGGAGGACGTGCCGTCGCTGCTGCCGCCCATGCCGCCGCCCGTTCCGGACGCGATGAAGTAGTGGATCTTCCCTTCGGTCACGTACTTCTTGAACTGAGCCGGCGTCGGAGAGGGGTCCGTGCCGTTGAAGCCGCCGATGGCCATCACCGGTTCGCCGGTGGACAGCTGGTAACTCGCGGCGTTCTGGGCGCCGATGGCCGCCGCGGCCCAGGTGTACTGGTCGGCGTCGGTCTCCAGCAGCTTCTTGGCCTCGGAGGTGACGCTGGCGCCGTTGAGCAGACCGCCCATGCCGCCACCGCCGCCCATGCCGCCCATACGGCCACCGTCGCCGTTCTGCTGGTTCTGCTGGTTCTGCTGGTTCTGCGGGCCGTTCTGCTGGTTCTGGCCCCCGCCCGGGAAGCCACCGCCCGGGAAGCCACCGCCGGGGAAGCCGTTGCCCTGCTGGTTCTGCTGGTTCTGCTGGCCCTGCTGGTTCTGGCCGCCGCCCGGGAAGCCGCCACCGCCGGGGCCGCCACCGCCGCCCGGGCCACCGCGCCCGCCGGCCACCGCCGGGCCCGCCGTGACGATCGAGCCGGTGTGCCCCTCGTTCACCGTGGTGAGGGTGTACGCCGCCGGACCGGCCAGCGCCGCGACGAGGCCCAGCCCCGCCGCCCCCAGAGCCAGTCCGCGTCCCAGCCGGCCGGCGAAGATCAGGCCGAGGGCCGCCGTCAGGCCGCCGACCAGGACGAGCCACTTCAGCCACGGCAGGTAGTCGGAGGAGCGGTTGAGCAGGACGTATCCCCAGGCCGCGGTGGCCGTCATCGCCGCCGCCTGCGTCAGCGACGCCCACGCCTTGTCACGCTTCTCCAGAGCAGCGCCGAGCCCATGCCGATCAGCGGCGCGATGTAGGGGGCGAGCGCCACCGTGTAGTACTCGTGGAAGATGCCCTGCATGTAGCTGAAGACCAGCATGGTCGTGATCAGCGCGCCGCCCCAGACGAGGAACGAACCGCGCGTCACCGACGTCCGCCCGGTCTTGCGCGTGGCCACCAGGCCCGCGACGAGAAGGATCAGCGCGGCCGGGATCAGCCAGGAGATCTGGCCGCCGATGGAGGAGCTGAACAGCCGGTCCCAGCCGGTCTCGCCCCAGGCGCCACCGCCGTTGCCGCCCCGCCGCCACCGACGCTGCCGGTCTCGTCGCCGTTGAGGCGGCCCAGGCCGTTGTAGCCGAAGGTCAGCTCCAGGAAGCTGTTGTTCTGCGAGCCGCCGACGTACGGGCGGGAGGACGCGGGCCACAGCTCGACGATCGCCACCCACCAGCCGCCGGAGACGACGATCGCGGCGAGGCCGGCGGCCAGTTGACCGATCCGCTTCTTCACCGGCACCGGCGCGCACACCGCGTACACGAGGGCCAGCGGCGGCAGGATCAGGAACGCCTGGAGCGTCTTGGCGAGGAAAGCGAAGCCGATCGCGGCACCGGCCCACACCAGCCACCTCGTCCGGCCGTCCTCCAATCCCCGGATGACGAAGTAGCAGGCGACGGCCATCAGCAGGGCCAGCATCGCGTCCGGGTTGTTGAACCGGAACATCAGCGCCGCGACGGGGGTGAGTGCGAGCACCGCGCCCGCGATCAGACCGGCCGCGGGGCTGAACCGGCGTCGTACGGCCGCGTAGACCACGGCCACCGTGCCGACGCCCATCAGGACCTCGGGGACCAGGATCGCCCACGAGCTGAGGCCGAAGAGTCGCACCGACAGGGCCATCGGCCACAGCGCGGCCGGGGCTTGTCGACGGTGATGGCGTTCGCGGCGTCCAGCGAGCCGAAGAAGAACGCCTTCCAGGACTCGCTGCCCGCCTGTACGGCCGCCGAGTAGAAGGAGTTGGCGTAGCCGGAGGCGCTCAGGTTGTAGACGTAGAGGACGAAGGTGGCGAGCAGCAGGCCGAGGAAGGCCGGGCGGGCCCAGCGGGGATCCTCGGGCCGGCCGCGCCACAGCCGCTGCGGGAAGGGCCGCTCGGGGTCACCGGTGTGCGGAGTCGGTGCGGGTTCCGGGGGCCTGGTCCAGGTGCCCGGACTCGTGCCTCTGTCGGTGATCTGCTGGTCGTAGTGGACGGTCATCGCAAGTCCCTCGCATCGGTGTCGTGCGGGCGCACCGGCAGCAGCTGCACGGTGGCGTCCCGCCAGGAGTCCGCGACTTCACCGGCGCGGAACCGGGTGGTGTCGTACGGGGCGGCAGGCGTCGGGTCGCCTTCGCGCCGGTCGGGGAACACCCACGCCCGCAAGAGCAGGAAGCGCAGCACGGTGGCCGCGAGGTTGGCGGCGATCAGGACCGCCAGTTCGGTGGAGTGGTCGGGGTCGGACGTGGCCGCGCCCAGCGCGGCGAGCGAACCGCTCGTCAGGGCGAGCCCGATGCCGAAGACGACCAGGCCCTGCGCCTGGTGCCGTACGGCCCCGCCGCGCCCGCGCACCCCGAAGGTGAGCCGCCGGTTCGCCGCGGTGTTGGCGATCGCCGAGACCAGCAGGGCGAGCGCGTTGGCGGCCTGGGAGCCGGTGAACACGCGGAAGCCGCTGTAGAGGAGCAGGTAGAAGAGAGTCGACAGGCCGCCGACCACACAGAACCCGACCAGCTGGCGGGCCAGCCCCCTCGGTACGTCCTTGATCTCGCGGTCGCGCGGGTCGTCGCCGAACGGCCGGGTCAGCCGGTCCAGCGGCAGCGAACCCGTGGCCAGGGCCCTGCCCACCCGCCACACGCCCTTGAGATCGTCGGTCGCGGTCTTGACGATGTGCACGGTCGAGTCGGGGTCGTCGACCCAGTCGACCGGCACCTCGTGGATCCGCAGGCCGGCCCGCTCGGCGAGCACCAGCATCTCGGTGTCGAAGAACCAGCCGCTGTCCTCGACCAGGGGCAGCAGCACCTGCGCCACCTCACGGCGGATCGCCTTGAACCCGCACTGGGCGTCCGAGAAGCGGGCCTGCAGCGAGCCGCGCAGGATGAGGTTGTAGGCCCGGCTGATGAACTCCCGCTTGGGGCCGCGCACCACGCGCGAGCTACGGGCCAGCCGGGAGCCGATCGCCAGGTCGGAGTGGCCGGAGATCAGCGGCGCCACCAGCGGGAGCAGGGCGTTGAGGTCGGTGGACAGGTCCACGTCCATGTAGGCGAGGACCGGGGCGTCCGAGGCCGACCAGACGGTCCGCAGGGCCCTGCCGCGGCCCTTCCGCTCCAGCCGGAAGGTGGTGACCTCGGGCAGCTCCGCCGCAAGCCGCGCCGCCACCTGTGGAGTGGTGTCCGTCGACGCGTTGTCCGCGATGGTGATGCGGAACGCGTACGGGAAGGTGCGGGCGAGGTGCTCGTGCAGTCTGCGGACGCACGGCTGGAGGTCCTTCTCCTCGTTGTAGACGGGGATCACTACGTCCAGGACAGGCGTACCGGCTGGTGCGGCCGGGAGGTGCTCCCGCGCCGGCAGGGTGCCGGGAGAAGAATCGGTTCGCATGGAACCGACTTTCGTCAGGCGTCCTGTTGTGCCCATGTGGTGACGCTGTGGCGTGCCTGTGAGTGCTCCTGCCAGCTCATGTCCGGCTGCGGCTGGGGCGCCGGCGCGGGCAGGTGCACGGTGAACACGGTCCGCCCGGGCACGCTGTCGACGGTCACGGCACCGCCGTGCGCGGTCGCCACGGCCTGCACGATGGCGAGGCCGAGCCCGGTCGAGCCGGTGGCCCGGGTACGCGCGGAGTCGCCGCGCGCGAACCGTTCGAAGACGTGCGGGAGCAACTCGGCCGGGATGCCCTGCCCGTTGTCCTCGACGTCCACGCACAGCCAGGTGCCGCGCCGCTGGACGCGGGCGGTGACGGTGGTACCGGGTGGCGTGTGGTTGCGCGCGTTGCCGAGCAGGTTGACCAGGACCTGTTGCAGCCGGGCCGCGTCCGCCGACACCAGCGCGGGTTCGTCGGGCAGGTCGAGCCGCCAGGTGTGGTCCTGGCCGGCCGCGCGGGCGTCGCTGATGGTGTCCACGACGAGCGGTACGAGGTCGGTCTGCTCGAGCTGCAAGGGCCGTCCGGCGTCCAGCCGGGCCAGCAGCAGCAGATCCTCGACGAGCAGGGTCATGCGCCCGGCCTCGGACTCGATCCGCCCGAGGGCGTGCCGGGTGTCGGGCCCGACGCTCTCCCTGCCGCGTCTGGTCAGCTCGGCGTACCCGCGGATGGAGGCGAGGGGCGTCCTGAGCTCGTGACTGGCGTCGGCGACGAACTGCCTGACCCGCATCTCGCTCTGCTGCCGTGCGTGCAGGGCGCCGTGGACGTGGTCGAGCATCCGATTGAGCGCGGCACCGACCTGCCCGACCTCGGTGTGCGGGTCGGTCTCGGAGTCGGGGACCCGCTCGCTGAGGTTCACCTCGCCGCTGTGCAGGGGGAGTTCGGAGACGCGGGTGGCGGTGGCGGCGACTCGGCGGAGGGGGCGGGTGGCCACGCCGATGAGGACGGAGCCGGCGATGGCGGCGGCGACCAGTCCGGCGCCGGTGACGCTCACCTCGACGAGGATGAGGGTGCTGATGGTGGTGTTGACCGACTCGGTGGGCAGGGCGACGTAGTAGCGGCCTCCGTCCTTCCGTCGACGTACTCCACGCGGTACTCGCCGAGGCCGGGGAGGTCGACGGTGTGCATACCCGTGGTCGGCACCTCGGCGAGGGCGGCCTTCTGCTCGTCGGTGAGGCTGACGGCCGAGTTCCGCTGGAAGGGGCCGTTGTCGTTGGAGGCCTGCTTGGCGAGGGCCGCCCGGATGAGCGTGCCGTCGGCGCCGACCTCGGCGGCGATGGTCCTCGGCTGGGCCGGGCCCCTGATGAATCCCGTGATCCTGTCCGTGACGTCGGCGTCGTCCCCGCCGGGTTTCATGGGGCCCGACAGACGCTCGCCCGTGTCGGTGACCTGTCCGTCCAGCTGCTCGTACAGATGCGACCGCAGAGCCAGTGTCGTCACCGTGCCGATCACCGCACACACGACGGCGATCAGCGCCACGGACGCGACGACGAGCCGCATCCGCAGAGTGCGCGGCTTGGCCGCTCCCTGCTGTGTACGCGGCCGTCGTCGTCCGCTCATGACACCGCGGGCTTGATCAGGTAACCGGCACCGCGCCGGGTGTGGATCATCGGCTCGCGCCCGGCGTCGATCTTCCGCCGCAGGTAAGAGATGTACAGCTCGACGACGTTGGCCTGCCCGCCGAAGTCGTACGACCACACGCGGTCGAGGATCTGCGCCTTGCTGAGCACGCGCCGCGGATTGCGCATCAGGAAGCGCAGCAGCTCGAACTCGGTCGCGGTCAGATGGATGTTCTGACCCGCCCGCGTCACCTCGTGACTGTCCTCGTCGAGGGTGAGGTCGCCGACGACCAGCATGGAGTCGGAGCGACGGTCGGCGGCACCGGACCGCCGTATCAGCCCGCGCAGCCGGGCGACGACCTCCTCCAGGCTGAACGGCTTGGTGACGTAGTCGTCGCCACCGGCCGTGAGCCCGGCGATACGGTCCTCGACGGCGTCCTTCGCGGTCAGGAACAGCACCGGCACGTCCGGCAGTTCCCGGCGCAGCCGCCCGAGCACCGCCAGCCCGTCCATGTCGGGCAGCATCATGTCGAGCACGACGGCGTCGGGCCGGAAGTCGCGCGCGGTCTGGACGGCACCCTGGCCGTCCCCCGCGCTCCTGATCTGCCATCCCTCGTAGCGGAGGGCCATGGACAGCAGTTCGGTGATCGACAGCTCGTCGTCCACCACAAGCACTCGGACGGGGCTCCCGTCCGGCCTCAGCAGTTCGGTGCGCCCCTGGGCGAGGTCGTGGTCATGGTGAACACGATGTCGGGGACCTCTGAGAGCACCCTTTCGACAACCTGTGATTTCTCTGAGAAACACACAGGTGCTTCTCAGGCGACGCCTGGGAATGCCGGGGTCGGGTGGGCAGGGCCCCGGAGAGCCGCTGTGAGGGGCGGGGGAAGCTGTGGGTCCGCTGGGCGGAATCGCAGCGCGGCAGGTCAGAACAACCCGTCCTGCACGCCCACCGCCTCCCTGAACTCCCGTACGGGAACGGTCACTTCACCACCCGCGGAGGGCACCAGCCCCACCCCGTCATCAGCCGCGTGTCCAGAACGACGACCCCACCCTCGGTCGCCAGATGCAGATCGGGCCCCGCGGCAGCCACCAGCTCCCCACCGACGGCCCCACCGGCGACGAGCTCGGTCACCTCGCCGGCGGCCACGGACAACCCGGCGAGCCCGAACACATCGACATGATCGACAACCCGCAGGGGCTCCCGCACGAGCGACTCCGGCCACCCACCGAGCGCCACCGCCCGCGCGTGCAGCTCGGCGACCTCGCCGGCCCGGTCAGCCGCCGCCTGAGGCAACGCGGCCCGCACGGCCCGCTTCTCGACGTATGGAATGCGGTCGGGCACCCGCAGCGCGGCCCGCAACAACTCCTCCGTACGCCGCGCGGCCATCAGCGGCCCGACACCGAGCCACGAGAAGCAGACGGCGCCCTGCTCGAGCAGCCGCGCGGAGCCACGCTCCTCGGCCGTGATGCCGACCTTGGTCATGCCGGGTCCGAACCACGCCAGATACACGTGGTACGGCCGTGGATCGTCCGTGAGCGTGTCGGCGGCCACGGAGTGCGCCCGGTCCAGCCGCGCACACTCCTCGCACCGGCCCCCCGTACTCCGCCCCGGCACGGCCGCCCCCACCGGACACGCGTGCCCCCGAGTCCCCGCGCATGTCCGCACGCCCCCTTCCGCGACCCCGAAGGTCACGCGTTTCCCCCAGGTCAGCGCGGAGCGGCGCCCACCGTCCCACACCAGCTCGGGGCCCTCAGCCGACCACCGCAGCCCGAGCACTTCCATGCCTGTGCCATCTCTGTCGAGAGTAGGTGGCACCACTGACAACGGCGTCACGCACGACGGCTTCACTCACAACGGCTTCACTCACAGCGGCGTCCCGGAGAGTCAGCGCCCGGAGTCGGCGCCCACGGCAGCGGCGACCTCCGACTCCCCGGCCGCGTCCCCGCGGACCGGCAGAACCACCTCCGTCACACGCCCTGCCCGCCTCCGCCCGGCCAGCCGACACCCGAGGCACTCGTCATGCCCGGCCGACGCGCCCGAGTCCCGCACGCGCCACCCCCACTCGGCGCGAGGCCGGACCCCCGGCCCCTTCCCCCACCCCGCGAGATGCAGCGCCCAGGTCACCAGCAGGGCGACCACCCCGACCCCGAGCCCACCGGCGATCAGCACACCGGAGACGAAACACACACCCGCCCCCGCCAGACCGGCCCCGATGCTCGCGATCCCGGTTCCGACCCACCCGGCGACCGTGTGCCCGTGGTCATACTGATGTGCGCTCACGTGCTACCCCCTCACACCAGGGCTCATGGAGACTGGTTCCCCGAACTCCTCACCCGCTAAGACTTTTACGGCCCAAACATCTCACGAACTAAGGGATCTGGGAATGCAAGGCAAGCCGCGCCCGGCCGCCACACCGGAGCAGGCACTGTCGGCGATGGACCACCTCATCGCGACCCACCTGGTCGGACAGCACGAGATCGCCCAACAGGTGGGCCTGAGTGTGACCGACCTCACCTGCTTCGCCTACGTCATCGAGGCCGGCGAGAACCTGCCCACGGCCGGCGAGCTGGCAGCCCGCGTCCACGTCACCACGGGCGCGGTCACCGGCATCCTCAACCGCCTGGAACGCGCCGGCTACATCACCCGCCGCCCCGACCCGACCGACCGCCGCCGCATCCGCGTAGCCGCCCAGCCGGACGCGGTCGCCCGCGTCCGAGAGGTCTACGAGCCGTACTACGCCCGCGTCACCGAACTCTTCGCGGACTACTCCCCTGCCGAAATCGCGGTCCTGACGGACTGGTTCACGCGGGCGAGCACGTTGGCGGCGGACTACCTGGAGGAACACTGCCGGACCGATTGAACGCGGCCCGGACGGTGTCCTGGGCCACCGCCGTGCCGAAGGGATTGTCGATCAGGTACCGCCACAGGCCGTCAGCTCCGCGTCGGGCCACGTCGGTGGCGGTTCCCTCCAGGTGGACGTGGCCGCCGTCCGGTCCTGGGCCGTCCATGGTCCAGTCGACGATGAGCAGGGCGATGTCGTCGGCGACGTACGTGTGCCGCGGGCGGACGCTGATGGGCACCCCGGAGGACTGGAACGCGGAGTTGGCGGCTGTGAGCTCCTGCCCGGTGACGCATGTGCCGGGGCGGGGAACGAACAGGGCTCGTCGGTCGTAGACACGCGCGAGGGCCCGAGGGCTGCCGGAGTTGAACGCGGCGGCGAAGACCATCGGGTGTTGCGCGGCGTCGGAGGACAGGGCGACAGGGGGGTCGTGGTCGTGCGCGGGTTCGTGTCGATGCTCATGACGGCAGCCAAGCCGGTGGCGAAGCAGCTCACCAAACGGAAACCCACTGCTGGGACACCGACCTGGTTCCGTCCGAGCCCGGTCGCACCTCCCAGCCGCATCCGGACTGCCCCGTCGAGATCGCGCTGGCGGCCGTCGCGGGTCGCTGGACCACCCTGATCCTGCGGGAACTGATGCACGCGCCGCACTCCTTCGGCACTCTCCGCGAGCGGCTCCCGGCGATCAGCCCCAAGGTGCTCGCGGATCGGCTGCACACGCTCCGCGAACGCGGACTGATCGCTCAGGAGCGGCTCCCCGGCTTCCCCACCCGCACCCGGTACACGCTCACCCCGTCCGGGCGGGCTCTGCGCCCCCTGCTCGTGGAGCTCTACCGCACCGGGGAGCATTTGTCCCATCTCGCCGGGTTAAATCAGGACTAATCACTCTCTTTGTGTTAGCAGCTGCAAGCAGGCAAATAGGCCTACATGCGCGCCTTTTCGATATTCAGAAAGCGACGCGGAACGGGTGCGGGCGGGTCAGGAAAAGAAAAGCTCAAATGCCCCTCAAGGGGGTTCACCCAGCAAGATCCCGTTGGTTAAGGTCGAACACGACCGCAGGGCGAAGCGTGACTTCCTTCGCCTTGGAAAATTCAAGAAACGGGGAACTCGTGAGCAAGACACGTCTGGCTGCAGGAATGACTTCGGCTGTGCTGGCGGGAGCCGTGATGCTCTCCGGCGCCGGGGTGGCCTCGGCGTCCACCGACACGGGCAATGGGGGCGTGGCCGTCAAGGTCAGCCCGATCGAGGAACAGCGGTCCAAGTGCACCGTGTACCACGACAAGAATTCGTGCAAGTCCCTCATGAGGAACACGAAGATGGAGAAGATCGTCAAGGACTGCCTGATCAAGGCGGCCATCGGCGGTGCCGGCGCCCTTGTCGTGGGCAAGTACGTCAGCAAGGACCTCGCTGAGGACATCGGCGCGAAGGTCGTAGTCGCGGGAGCCACCGGGTGCCTCGCTTCCCTCGGATAATGAGGTTCCACGATGGCTAAGGTTCTGATCACCCTCGTTTGGGCCGGCGTGCTCGTCCTGGCAAACAAAATGCTGGACTCCACGGAATGGGCTCAGTACGTGGCCACATTCGCACTGGGGGAATTTACGCCTTCATCATGAGCAAGGCAGGATTCTCCCGCGAGGAAAACAGCAAGCCCGCCCCTGAGGAATCAAAAATCTGACCCTGGCCCTCATTTACGCCCTGGGGCATGCCAACACATGGCGTGCCCCAGGGCGCCCTCACAGGTTGCGTCAGCACTCTCAATGCTTTCGGCGCGCATGCGCGCTCGCGCAAACCGCGGACCGGCCCGCGGACGAGGAGCTGCGAGGAGCGTCCCGAGGCGGCCCGGGTAAGGCCGCGTCCAGCAGCTGCCCAGGCTCGGAAACGCCAGAGGCCCCGGATCTCTCCGGGGCCTCTGGTCTGTGTGCACTCGGCAGGATTCGAACCTGCAACCTTCTGATCCGTAGTCAGATGCTCTATCCGTTAAGCTACGAGTGCTTGTTCTGTTTTTTCGCCGCTCTCGGGCCTTCCGGCTCGCTCGCGGCGACAGGAAGAACATTACATGACTGCCGCCGCCATGTGAAATCCGTTAGCCGCACCCCTTGTGACCTGCGAAAACAGTGCAACGACAGCGAAGCCCCGGTCGGGTGACCGGGGCTTCGTGATCAGGTGCGGAGGCGGAGGGATTTGAACCCTCGATGGGCTTTAAGGCCCAAACCGCATTAGCAGTGCGGCGCCATAGACCGGACTAGGCGACGCCTCCAGTGCACAACCTCCCGCGCGAGCGCGAGTCGGTGCGTGCCGATGATGACACAGTCGAGCGTGCTGTCACCAATCGACCCCCACGGTACTAGGCGGGAAGGGCGCAGGGCAAAGGCCTTGTCCGGCAGGTGCGGGGCGTGCCGGGCAGTCGTACGGCGCTCGCGTCCCGGCGCGCAACGTACGGGGCCGCGCCGCGTTAGTCAGGTCATGCTGATCACCATTCGCCGGGGTGCGCCCCGGATCACCCCTCAGGTCGCCTCTCGTCCCGGACTGCGGCGTCTCGTCGTCGGTGTCGCCGCCTCCGTCGCCGCCGTCGGTTCGCTGGCCTCGGTGTCCCCGGTCGCGTACGCACAGGCCGGGCCGACCGCGCGCCAGGGCGCGGGCATGGGCCCTGGCGAGGAGCGGGGCCGTCTGACCGTGACCGTGCGGAACGCCGGCGGCGGGCCGACGGGACGTTCGAGCTGTACTGCGGGCCCGACGGGGGCAGCCACCCCGACCCGAGCGGCGCCTGCGCCGCCCTGGAGCGGGGCACGCGGTGGGGCGAGGACGCCTTCGCTCCCGCCCAGAAGGGCGGCTTCTGCACCATGCAGTACGGCGGACCGGCCACCGCGCACGTCACCGGGACCTGGGCCGGGCGCCCCGTCGACGCCACCTACGACCGCCGTGACGGCTGCCAGATCGCCCGCTGGGACCGGCTCGTGCCGCTGCTGCCGGCCATGGGGTCCGAGAAGCGCCGTTGAGACACGAGAAGCGCCGTTGAGTTCCATGCCGCTGTGTTTCATGCCGTTGCGTGCTATCCGGCCACGGCCCGCCTCCATCCGGCCACCCGGGCAAAAAGGTACAGAAACACTGCCCTCGTAAAGGTCCGCGAAGGTCCCGCGACGTCCTTGCAGGAGGGCGGGCGTTTGACGGTTACTCGGTCGTCAGTTCGGGGTCACTTGCTCGTGCGACCTCGCTCGCATCCGGCGTCGCGAGCGCAACCACAGCCCTTAGACTCCCTCGCGTGACACGCCGCGGGCCGGTTGGCAAGATGGCCCGAGCGGTCGGCAAAGTGCGGTAACAGGGAGGAAGCGACTCGTGAGCAGCAGGCCATCCCGAGGCGCTGCTCGCCTCGCAGCCATACTGGACGCCCTTCCGGACGCGTTGGTGCTGGTCAATGCCAATGGGACGGTCGTCAACGCCAACACCATCGCCCTGGAGGCCTTCGAGGCTCCGGGCACCGCTCTGGTGGGGCGCGGGCTGCTCGATCTGCTGCCGCACTTCGACTCCAAGCTCATCCCGGGTTCCATGCGGCGGCCGGAACACCTCGATCCGCAGGCCCGCACCAAGCCGACCCGGATGATCGCGCGCCGGACCGACGGGACCGAGTTCCCGTCGAGGTCACCAGTGCGAATCTGGAGAACGGGCAGCAGGCCTACGACGGTTACGGCTACAGCGGTGACGAGCTGCTCATGCTCGTCGTGAGGGACCTGACCGGGACCGTGGACACCGAGGCCGAGCTCGCGCGGTCGCAGCGGCAGACCGAGATGATCCTGCGGGCCGCGGCCGAGGGTGTCGTCGGGACCGACACCGACGGGCGGATCGTGCTCGTCAATCCGGCCGCCGCCCAGATACTGGGTTTCCGGGCCAGCGATCTCGGCGGGCGCGAACTGCACGACCTCGTGCTGCACTCGCGTGCCGACGGGTCGCCCTTCCCGTACGACGAGTCGCCGCTCGCCGACACCCTGCGCTCCGGGCGCAAGCACCGGGTGCGCGGGCAGGTGCTGTACGCCAAGGACGGCGGCAAGGTGCCGGTCGATCTGACGACCGCGCCTGTGCGCGACGGCGACCAGCTCGTCGGCGCCGTGATGACCTTCACCGACCGGCGGCCGTACGACGCCGTCGTCGAGGAGAAGGAGGCGGCGGAGAAGCGCCACGAGGAAGAGCTGGAGCGGATCGCCGAGGAGCACGCCTCCGAGCTCACCGCGCTGCGCCAGCAGCACGTCACCGAGGTGGAGGAGCTGCAGGAGCGGCACGCCGAGGAACTCGCAGCGAACGAGGACCGGTACGCCGCTCTCGGGGAGCGGGAGAAGGACCGCTTCGAGGCGCTCGCCGCCCGGCACGAGCAGCTGCTGACCCTGCTCGGGCGGTCGCTGCGCGGACCGTTGGAGGAGCTGCGCCGCGAGCTGGCCGCGCTGGCCGCGGACGACGCCGGGCAGCTGTGGCCCGAGGCCAACCAGGTGCTGCACCACCTGTCCGCCGGCTATTCACGCATCACGACGCTCATCGACAACGTCCTCGGGTACCAGCGGCTCGACGCCGGCGGTGAGAACGTCGTCCGTACGAAGGTGATGCTGGACGCCGTCGTCGCGGCCGGTGTCGACGGGGCCGTCGAGCTCATCGGGCCCGGGCGGGTGCAGTTCGCCGTGCACGCGCCGCCCATCGAGGCCGAGGTCGACGCCCGGCTGCTCGCGACCGCCCTCGCGCATCTGGTCGCGGACGTCGCCGGGGTCGACGCGACCGGCAACACGCACGTGTCGACGGGCGGTTACCTGGACAACACCGTCGTGGTGGCGGCGGCGCAGCGCGGCGAGGTCGTACGCATCGAGGTGCGCGGGCCGTACGCCGGCGGTGACACCGTGCACGAGCCCATCGTGCGCGGGATCGTCCGGGCCCACGGCGGCGTGCTGCAGACGCACGAGGTGCCGGGGATGAGCGGTAACGCGTACGTCCTCGAGGTGCCGATCGGCGGTGGGGCCGGGGCTGTCGCCGCGGCTGCCGCGGGCCAGGCGGTCGATGAGGGTGATCCCGCTGCCTCCGGTGAGCTGGCCTTGGCCGACCAGACCTCCGGTGGGGGGCGGCGCCGGGCTCGGCGGGCCTCCACCGACGCCTTCCTGGGCAGTGACGTTCCCGGTGACGGAACCGACGGGGCCGGTACCGGCGGTGTCGATGCCGAGGGTGCCGTGCCCACCGGGCGGCGCAGGCGGCGGGCCGCCGGGGAGCAGGCTGCCCTGCCCGCCCAGGCTTCCGGTGAGAGCGCCGCCGCGTCGGGCGGTACCGGGCGGCGGCGCGGGCGGGCGGCCGAGGACGCGAGTGCGGCTGCGGCGCTGCCCGTCGGAAGTGCCGTCCAGGGTGTCGCCGAAGGGGCCGTCGTCACGGCCGCCGAGCATGCGGCGGGGACCGCCGCCTCGGGTACGGGGCTGGGCGGGACCGTGCCGCCGCAGGGCGTGCCCGCGCCCGCGGGGCGGCGGGCACGGCGTGCACCCGGCGAACAGCACGCGCTGCCGCCGGCGCTGCCCGCGCCGTCCGGTGAGGCCGGGGCCGGTTCGTCCGGTGCGGCTGAGGGGCAGGCCCGCAGCCGACGGGGCGTCGGCGGCGGGCGCTGGCCGCCGCCAATGAGCGGGCGGCCGCGCAGGAGGCGGCGGGGCCGCGTCAGGTGTTCGCCCTGCCGCCGGCCGAAGCCGACCAGGCTCCCCAGCCCGGTCAGGCTCCACGGGCCGGCCAGGCCCCCAGGTCGGCCAGAACGTGTCAGGTGGCCAGGGGCAGGGTGCCGTGGCGGTTCCCGGTTCGGCCTCCCCGATGACGCGGTGGTCGAGGAGGGGCGGCACGACGCCGTTCCGCATGACCAGTCCGCCGATCACACCCCGCCGCAGCCGCATCCCACGAGTGCTCCTACCGGTCGTCGGCGGCGGGCCGTGGCGCCCCAGCAGGCCGAAGGGGCCGGACAGCAGGCCCCTGTGCAGGCCGGACAGCAGGCTCTTGTGGAGGGGGGTGCCGACCAGGCGGGGTCCCTCCCGGGAGGTGCCGTGCCTGCCGGGCCCGTGCCGGCGGCGGCCGGCCAGGTCGCACCTGGTACGGCGGTGCCGCCGCAGGGCGTCGCGGTTCCGGCACAGGGCACCGCGGTGCAGGGCGACGCCGTTCCTCCCCAGGGCAACGTCCCCCAGCCCGGCGGCACCGTGGCCCCGCCCCAGGGTGCGGCCGTGCCCCCTCAGGGCGTGTCCGTCCCCACCCCGGGCGGTCTCGGGGGCAGCGTGCAGGCCGTCGTACCCGGTCAGCCCGTTCAGCCCACGTCCGCGCCCCCGGCCCAACAGCCTCAGCCGCAGGCCGGGCAGCCCCTGCCGCAGCAGCCCTCCGCCGGTCAGCCGCTGCCGGCCGAGGCCGGCCCCGGACAGGGGACCCCGGCCCAGGGCACTCCCGTCCCGGGAGCCCCGGCCCAGGGCGCCTCCGTGCCGCGGCCGCAGCCCTGGCCCGCCGCCGACGACAGCACGGGGGCCGGTGTCGCCCTGCCCCCAACGGTGCCGCCCGGTCCGCGCCCCCAACGGCACCGCGCACTCGGCCCACCCCGTCTCCCCGAACGGCACCCCGGCACCGGCGGCCCCGCAGTCGAACACCCCGGCCCCGGGCACCCCGCTGCCGCCGGAGGGCCCGGCGCAGGCTCAGCGGGCGGCTCAGCCGTTGCCCGCGGAGGCCGCCGCGCCGGTCGATCCGAACTCGACGCAGGGGCGGGCGATCAGCGTGCGGACGCTGGGACAGGGCGTGCCGTTCAACCGGCAGGCGGCCCAGGTCCAGCAGCCGTCGGGCAGGCCGGCCGCGCATCCCTCGGGCGCGCCGGGCGCAGCCGCCCAGGGCTCGACGACGCCTCCCCCGCACCAGGCAGGGGGATCGGGCCGGCGTCGCAAGCTCGGCACGCCGCCCGACCCGACCGCGCGTACGGAACAGACCCCGCGGTCGGAACAGGGATCCCGTCACGAACAGAGCCCCGGCAGGGCCAAGGCCCCCGCCAGGAGCAGGGCTCCCATGCACAGCAGGCTTCCCTCACACAGCAGGCTTCCCTCGCACAGCAGGGTTCCTTCCCGCAGCAGGCCGCAGGGACGGCTGCGCCGGCCGAGTCGACGCCCCCGCGGGGCGCCCAGGTTCCCGCGCCCGTTCCCGCACCAGCCCCGGCACAGCCGTCCCTGGCCGGTCAGTCGCGCCTGGCGCAGATGACCGAGGGCGGTGGACGGTCGTACGCCATAGGCGCGCCGGACGAGAACGCCGCGGAGGGGCCCGAGCCGCTGGACGGTCCCGGCGGGGCCGTCGAGGTGGCCGATCCGCCGCTGCCGCAGCCGATGGACGACGAGCTACCGCCGGAGCCGCTGGACAACCCGCGGCGGCTGCTGGTGTGGCCGGCGCCGGACGTCAGCACGCAGCAGGCGCTGAGCGACCGCGGCTACCGACCGGTGATCGTGAACTCCCGCGAGGAGGTGGACGCGCAGATCGCGGCCTTCCCCGCGGCGCTGTTCGTCGACCCGCTGACCGGGCCGATCACGCGTACGGCGCTGCAGTCGCTGCGGCAGGCGGCCGTCGCCGCCGAGGTGCCCGTGCTGGTCACGGCCGGACTCGGACAGGCCTCGCGGGACGCGGCCTACGGTGCCGATCCCGCCGTCCTGCTGAAGGCGCTGGCGCCGCGCGACACCGAGCAGCACCCGCCGCGGGTACTGCTGATCGAGGAGCACGCGGAGATCGCGCTCGCGCTGACGGCGACGCTGGAGCGGCGCGGGATGCAGGTCGCGCGGGCGGCGAGTGACACCGACGCGGTGACGCTGGCGAGCGACTTCCGGCCGAACCTGGTCGTGATGGACCTGATGCAGGTGCACCGGAGGCAGGCCGGGATCGTGGACTGGCTGCGGGCGAACGGACAGCTGAACCGCACCCCGCTCGTCGTCTACACCGCCGCCGTCGACCAGGCCGACCTGCCGCGGCTGGCCTCCGGGGAAACGGTGCTCTTCCTCGCGGAGCGGTCCACCAGTGCCGAGGTGCAGTCCCGGATCGTCGAGCTGCTCAGCCGCATCGGGACCAACTAGCACCAGACCGCCGTCTGTCGCGGGACATGGCGTTGGCGGCGCAGGCCGGCGCCGGTGAAACCGAAGTGCCCCGACGGGCGGTGGTCGGGTAGCGTGCGGCCCATGTCGAGTCCTGAGTCGGACACGGTGGGGCTTTCGGTCACGCCGTCGGCCCCCTGAACCACTGAGCTCGTAGCCCTGTCGTCGCACCGCGTTCTGCGGTCGGACGAGTGCGCCCTCGGGGCTGGCCGCGGTGACGAGATGACCTTCTCGTGCCTCTCCTCACCTCGGAGCCACTCGATGCCTCTCCCGCTGTACCTGCTTGCCGTGGCGGTCTTCGCCATGGGCACCTCGGAGTTCATGCTCGCCGGCCTCTTGCCGGACATCGCCTCGGATCTCGACGTCACCGTCGGGACAGCGGGCGGGCTCACCTCGGCCTTCGCGATCGGCATGATCGTCGGCGCTCCCCTGGTGGCCGTGCTTGCCCGCGACTGGCCCGGGCGCTCCAGCCTCCTCGGGTTCATCCTCGCTTTCGCCGCAGCTCACGCCGTGGGAGCTGTCACCACGAGCTTCCCTGTCCTGTTCGCTGCCCGGGTCGTCGCCGCGCTCGCGAACGCGGGGTTCCTCGCGGTCGCCCTGACGGCTGCCGCCACGCTGGTCCCGCCCGACAAGAAGGGACGTGCACTGGCCGTGCTGCTGTCCGGCACCACGGTGGCCACGATCGCCGGTGTCCCTGGTGGGTCGGTACTCGGCACGTTGCTCGGCTGGCGGGCCACATTCTGGGCCGTCGCCGCTCTCTGCCTGCCTGCGGCTCTCGGCATCGTGAAGGGAATCCCGGCGGTACGTGTGACGGAAGAGGCGACCGGCGGGCCGACCTTGCGGGCGGAACTCGCCCAGCTCAAGGGCCCCGGTTGAGGCTGGTCATGCTGCTCGGCGCGCTGGTGAACTCGGCCACCTTCGCGAGCTTCACCTTCCTCGCCCCCGTTGTGACCGGCACCGCCGGGCTGGGCGAGCTGTGGATCTCTGTCGCTCTCGTGCTCTTCGGCGCCGGTTCCCTCGTCGGCGTCACCGTCGCCGGACGGCATTCCGACCAGCGCCCCGCCCTGGTCCTGGCGGTCGGTGGTCCACTGCTGCTCATCGGCTGGCCGGCCCTGGCCCTGCTGGCCGACGAGCCTGTCGCGCTGCTCGCCCTCGTGTTCGTTCAAGGCGCCCTGTCGTTCGCACTGGGCAGCACGCTGATCACGCGGGTCCTCTACGAGGCGGCGGGAGCCCCCACCATGGCCGGCTCGTATGCGACCGCGGCACTCAACGTGGGCGCCGCCGTCGGACCACTCGTCGCCGCGACCACTCTCGGCACCCCGGCCGGGAACCTCGGGCCGATGTGGGCGAGCGGGCTCCTGGTCGCTGTCGCGCTGCTCATCGCGTTCCCCCTCCGCACGAGCGTCACCGACGGCGGGAAGGCCCGCTGTTCGCCGGCCTCGCCGCACTGCCCTCGGTGCTGCGCCGCTCGCCCGACCTGTGGCGGGCCTGTGTGCGGCAGGCCGGGATGTTCGGTGCGTGGAGCGCGCTGTGGACCTCGCTCGCGCTGCTGCTGACCGGGCCGGAGTACGGGCTGTCCACCGCGACCGCCGGCCTGTTCGGGCTGTTCGGGCTGACCGCGAGCGCGGTGGCGCCGCTGGCGGGCGGGCTCGTGGACCGGTTCGGGGCGGCGCGGGTCGTGCGGTCGGCGTATCTGCTCGCCGCCGCGTCCGTGCCGTTGTTCTGGCTGGGCGGGCACCTGCTGGGCGCGCTGTTCGCCGCCGCGGTCGTGATCCACGCGGCGCTGGTCGCGTCCCATGTCGCCAACCAGACCCTCGCGCTGACCGCGACCTCCACGCCCGCCACGGCCAACACCGCCTATGTGGTCGCCGGTTTCGCGGGCGGCGCCGCCGCGTCGGCCCTCGCGGGGGTCGCCTTCAGCCACTTCGGGTGGGGCGGGGTGTGTGCGGTGGCTGGGGTGTGGCTGGTGCTGGGATGGGGGCTGACCGCCGTACGCCGGTAATAGCCGGTGGTGCGGTGGGCGTGGCCCGCCGTACGCCGGAGCGGGGGGCGTACGGCGGGGCCCGGTGTGTGTCAGAGCCGGGTGACGTCCAGCTCCCCCTCCGCGTACTGCCTGCGCAGCACCTTCTTGTCGAACTTGCCGACGCTGGTCTTCGGGACCGCCTCGATGATCGTCCAGCGCTCCGGGAGCTGCCACTTGGCGATCTTGCCCTCGTCGGCGAGGAAGGCGCGCAGGGTCTCGAAGGTGGCGGTGGCGCCCTCCCTGAGGACGACCGTGGCCAGGGGGCGCTCGCCCCACTTCTCGTCGGGGACGGCGACGACGGCCGCCTCGGCGACCTCGGGGTGGGACATGAGCGCGTTCTCCAGCTCCACCGACGAGATCCACTCGCCGCCGGACTTGATGACGTCCTTGGCCCGATCGGTGAGGGTGAGGTAGCCGTCGGGGGAGATGGTCCCGACGTCGCCGGTCTTGAGCCAGCCGTCCCCGCTGAACTTGTCGGCGGGGCGGAGGGGGTCCCCGTCCGGGCCGTTGTAGTAGGCGCCGGCGATCCAGGGGCCGCGCACCTCCAGCTCGCCGGCCGACTCGCCGTCCCAGGGGAGGCGTTCGCCGCCGGGGCCGGTCAGCCGGGCCTCGACGCCGGCCGGGAAACGGCCCTGGGTGAGGCGGTAGGCGAACTCCTCCTCGGTGCCGGCCACCCCGGCCGGGGGACGGGCGATCGTGCCGAGCGGGGACGTCTCCGTCATGCCCCAGGCGTGGCAGACCCGCATGCCCAGCTTGTCGAAGGCCTCCATGAGGGAGGGCGGACAGGCCGAGCCGCCGATGGTGACCTGGGTGAGGGAGGAGACGTCCCGGGGGTGGGCGGTCAGCTCGGCGAGCAGGCCCTGCCAGATGGTCGGGACGGCGGCGGCGTGGGTCGGCCTCTCGCCCTCGATCATCGCGGCGAGCGGGGCCGGCTGGAGGAAGCGGTCCGGCATCAGCATGTTCACGCCGGTCATGAACGTGGCGTGCGGCAGGCCCCAGGCGTTCACGTGGAACTGGGGACGACGACCAGCGAGGTGTCCTCGTCGGTCAGGCCCATCGACTGGGCCATGTTGACCTGCATGGAGTGCAGATAGATGGAGCGGTGGCTGTAGACCACGCCCTTGGGGTCGCCGGTGGTGCCGGAGGTGTAGCACATGGCGGCGGCCTGGCGCTCGTCCAGCTCGGGCCAGTCGTACGACGTCGGCTTCCCCGCGATCAGGTCCTCGTACTCGTGGACGCGGACGGTCGCCTCCGCGAGGAGGGCGCGGTCTCCGGGGCCGGTGACGACGACGTGCTCGACCGTCTTCAGGTGCGGGAGCAGCGGGGCCAGCAGGGGGAGCAGGGAGCCGTTGGCGATGATCACGCGGTCGGCGGCGTGGTTGACGATCCAGGCCAGCTGCTCGGGCGGGAGACGGAGGTTCAGCGTGTGCAGCACCGCGCCCATGGACGGGATCGCGAAGTAGGCCTCGACATGTTCCGCGTTGTTCCAGGCGAGTGTCGCGACGCGCTCGTCGGCGGTGACGCCGAGGTCATCCCGCAGCGCGTGGGCCAGCTGGGCCGCGCGGGCGCCGATCTCGGCGAAGGAGCGGCGGTGCGGTTCGTCCTCACCGGTCCACGTGGTCACCTGCGATGTCCCGTGGATCGTCGACCCGTGGGTCAGGATCCTCGAAATCAGCAGTGGTACGTCCTGCATGGTGCTCAGCACGGCGTCCTCCCGGGGCGACATTGCCTACGCGGTGGTAAGGGTTGCGCTGATTCTGCGCACATACCGCGCGGTATGTCACTAGGGCCGGGCGATCGATCAGGTCACGACGTGCAACGCTAACGCTCACGAGTGAGCGACAGGTCCGCTCACTGGCGGACAAGTCCCAGCTCAGAGTCCTCGCGGAGCTTGCTCAGCGCGCGCGACACGGCCGACTTCACGGTGCCCACCGAGACGCCGAGCACTTCGGCCGTCTGGGCCTCGCTGAGGTCCTCGTAGTACCTGAGGACGACCATCGCCCGCTGCCGGGCGGGCAGCCGCATGATCGCCCGCCACATCGCGTCGCGCAGCGCCTGCTGCTCGGCCGGGTCGTCACCGCCGGGGACCGGCTCCGGCTCCGGCAGCTCGTCGCAGGCGAACTCGTCGACCCGGCGCTTGCGCCACTGCGAGGTCCGCGTGTTCAGCAGCGCCCGGCGCACATAGCCGTCGAGGGCGCGGTGGTCCTCGATGCGCTCCCAGGCGACGTACGTCTTGGTGAGCGCGGTCTGCAACAGGTCCTCCGCGTCGCTCGGGTTGCCGGTGAGCGAGCGGGCGGTACGCAGCAGCACCGGCTGGCGGGCCCTGACGTACGACGCGAACGACGGGTAGCGAAGGGTCTGCGCCGCTGGTGCAGCGGCCTTCGACGCGCTGGTGCAGACGAGTGTGGTCATGGCTCAACGCTATGAGCGGGGCCACCTCCGGCGGATCGGCCGCAGGTCCCGAAGCGGTGTCCCCCTCAGGTTGTAGGGGTAGGGTCTGCCGCACCTCCTGTAGGTGGAGCGGCGGGCCCGGGGTACTGCGGGTTCATCCCTGAGGGTCGGCGGTGAGTACGAGCCCTGACGTAGGCACGCCCGTCCCCGCCGTCACCAGGACGCGCTCCGCTCCCGGTACCCGGTTCACCGCCGTGCCCCTGATCTGCCGGACGGCCTCCGCCACCCCGTTCATGCCGTGCAGGTACGCCTCCCCCAGCTGTCCGCCGTGCGTGTTGAGCGGCAGGCGCTCCTCGGCCACGAAGTCCGGCGCCTCGCCGGGGCCGCAGAAGCCGAACTCCTCCAGCTGCATCAGCACGAACGGCGTGAAGTGGTCGTAGAGGATCCCCACGTCGATGTCGGCGGGCGCGAGCCCGGAGGACCGCCACAGCTGCCGGGCCACGACCGCGCTCTCGGGCAGGCCGGTCAGGTCGTCCCGGTAGTAGCTGGTCATCTGCTCCTGCGCGCGGCCCGCGCCCTGGGCCGCCGCCGCGATGACGGCGGGCGGACGGGGAAGGTCGCGGGCCCGCTCGACGGAGGTGACGACGAGCGCCTGTCCGCCGTCCGTCTCCTGGCAGCAGTCCAGCAGCCGCAACGGCTCCACGATCCAGCGGGACGCGGCGTGGTCGGCCAGGGTGATGGGCCTGCCGTGGAAGTACGCCGCCGGGTTGGTCGCCGCGTGCTTGCGGTCGACCACGGCCACGTGCCCGAAGGCCTGGGGTGTCAGCCCGTACGTGTGGAGGTAGCGCTGGGCCGCCATCGCCACCCACGAGGCCGGGGTGAGCAGGCCGAAGGGCAGCTGCCAGCCGAGCGCCGCGCCCTCGGCCGACGGCTCGCGGTGCCGTACTCCCGAGCCGAAGCGGCGTCCGGAGCGCTCGTTGAACGCCCGGTAGCAGACGACCACGTCCGCCACGCCCGCGGCGATGGCCAGGGCCGCCTGCTGGACGGTGGCGCAGGCCGCGCCGCCGCCGTAGTGGATCCGGGAGAAGAAGGAGAGCTCGCCGATGCCCGCCGCCTGGGCCACGGTGATCTCAGGGCTGGTGTCCATGGTGAACGTGACCATGCCGTCCACGTCGGCCGGGGTGAGGCCCGCGTCGTCCAGGGCCGCGCGCACCGCCTCGACGGCCAGACGCAGCTCGCTGCGGCCCGAGTCCTTGGAGA
Organism: Streptomyces tuirus; assembly: GCA_018195615.1. Lineage (GTDB taxonomy): Bacteria > Actinomycetota > Actinomycetes > Streptomycetales > Streptomycetaceae > Streptomyces > Streptomyces tuirus_A. Next base: position 4,696,798 of record JAGTPG010000002.1, read on the forward strand.
ACTCGGTGGCACCGATGCCGACGATGGCCGCCCGCCCGCCGAGGGCGTCCCTGCCGCGCACGCTCATGCCGGGTGCCCCTCCTCGCTGCCCGGGCCGGTGAGGGGCGAGGCGCCTGCCCGGCCGCCTCCCTCACCCCCGGGGGCGGCGACGGGCGCGGCGGCTGCCCGGCCCCCTGCCTCGTTCCCCGCGGCGATGACCGGCGAGGCGCAGGCCCGGCCCCCTCCCTCGTTCCCCGCGGCGATGACCGGCGAGGCGCATGGCCGTTCCCCTTCCTCACCCCGGGGACGGTGACGGTCACCGTGCCGGTGACGTGTTTGCCGATGCTGTTCTCGCCGACGACCCGGACCGTCGCCGTGGTGCCGTCGACCTCCTCGACGGTGCCGGTCAGCAGCATCGTGTCGCCCGGGTGGTTGGGGGCACCGAGCCGGATGGCGACCCGGCGCAGCACGGCCCCGGGCCCGAAGTGGTCGGTGATGTAGCGGCCGACCAGGCCGTTGGTCGTCAGGATGTTCATGAAGATGTCGGGGGAGCCCTTCCGCCGGGCCAGGTCCGGGTCGTGGTGCACGTCCTGGTAGTCCCGGGAGGCGATCGCCCCGGCGACGATCAGGGTGCGGGTGATCGGGATCTCCAGGGGCGGCAGGCGGTCCCCGGCGTTCACGGCGTCACCCCCTGGAAGACGGGCAGTACCAACTCCTCGTCGTACCGCCGGAATTCCAGCCGCACCGGCATGCCGATCCGCACCTTGTCGTACGGCACCCCACCACGTTGCTGACGATCCGCACCCCCTCCGCGAGCTCGATCAGCCCGACCGCGTAGGGCGGGGCGAAGGCCGGGAAGGGCGGGTGGTGCATGACGACGTACGAGTAGACCGTGCCCTCACCGCTCGCCTCGACGGTGTCCCACTCCGCGGAGCCGCAGCTGTTGCAGCCCGGCAGCCAGGGGAACCGCAGGGTGCCGCAGTCGGCGCAGCGCTGGATCAGCAGCTCGTGGCGGGTCACGCCCTCCCAGAAGCCGGCGTTGTCGCGGTTGATCACGGGGCGGGGGCGGCGTTCCGAAGGGCGCCGCGGCCTGCGTACGGGGGCGTACTTGAGGATGCGGAAGCGGTGGGTGCCGGCCAGTTCGCCGCCCGCTCTGACGTCCGTGCGGGTCGTGACGAAGTAACCCGCTCCCAGCTTCGTGGTCTTGCGCTCCGACACCGACTCGATCACCGAGTCGAAGGTGATCTCCTCCCCGGGGCGCAGGGGCCGGAGATACTCCTGCTCGCAGTCGGTGGCGACGACCGCGTCGTGGCCCGACTCGTCGAGCAGGCGGAGCAGTTCGTCGTAGGCCGCCGCGCGTTCCGGGCGGCCGCTGAGGCCGGCCATCGTCCACGCCTGGAGCATGGTGGGCGGAGCGATGGCGTGCGGTCCCGTGTACGCCGGGTTGGTGTCGCCCATGGCCTCGCACCAGTGCCTGATCATCGGCTCGTTGACGGGGTCCCGGCCGACCCCGGTGGCGGCGGCGGGCCGGCCCTCGTAGGCCTTCAGCCGCGCCTCGAACTCCTCGTCGACCTCCGGCTCACCACTCACAGTTTCTGACTGTCCGTCAGATCAGTTGCCGCGTCAAGGCGTCGAGGTCCATGGACGCGAAAACGCCTGCGCGGCGGCACCGAAGCACCGCCGCTCAGACGTTGGTCACCCCACGAAGCGCACCCCCACGGAAAGCGGGCCGATGCCGGTACACCGGCCCGCTCAGCTCACCACCACAGCGGGGAGAAGCTGACGGCGGTGTTGTCATTGTCCTGGCCGACGACCGCGAACTCCGAGCCGTTGACCTGGGCGGTGTTGCTCTGATTCGAGGCGCCTTCGCCGACGGCCTGCTGGTTGGTGGTGGCCGAGGTGCCGAAGTTGTCGCCGCCGACGCCGCTGCCGAGGACGCCGGACTCGGCCTCCGTGACGGACGCGATCGATCCGTTGTCCGCGAAAGCGCCGTTGTCCGCCGCCGCGACGCCGGTGAAGAGGGCGGCTGCGAGCGGAAGGGCCGAGGCGGCGGCGATGACGCGGGCGGTACGGATGCTTGCCATGGTGTTGTCCCTCCAGGACTTCGGAATCAAGTGCTGCTGCCACCAGGGAAGTTGGCCGACCGCCCTGGTCCGTTGCCCGACGTCGCGAGTCCAGAGTTGCCCACCGAATCCCCGGCGAACCACACCGGAAGCCGCTATTCGCACGCAAGCGTGATGACAAGTCGATAAACCCCTTCACGTCACTTCAGCCCCAGACAGGAGCGGAAGGGGCGCTTCGAACCCAGGTGCCGCAACGGACGAAGCGTTCCAGCACTTTTCGCACCCGGCTCGCCGCCCCGGCGCGTCGCACCCGCTCCCTCTTTCCTTTTTCGAACGTACGTACGAAACTAGAATCATGGCCACCACCGACCGGCAGGCCACGACGCTGGCCCTCGCACACGCCCTGTCAGCCGCCGAACGCGGACTGGCCGTCATCCCCCTGTCCCGCACGAAGCTCCCGGCACTGCGCTCCCCGCACCGCGACGACCCCGCCCCGTCCCCGTGCCACGGCGAGTGCGGGCGCCCGGGTCACGGGGTCTACGACGCCTCCAGCGACCCGGCCCGGATCCGGGAACTGTTCGCCGCGGCGCCCTGGGCGACCGGCTACGGCATCGCCTGCGGACTGCCCCCGCACCATCTGATCGGCCTCGACCTGGACGTGAAGACCGGCACGGACTCCTCGGCCGCCCTGCGCGAGCTGGCCCTGCGGCACCTGTTCACCATCCCCCGACGGTGGTCGTGCTCACCCCGTCCGGCGGGCGGCACCTGTGGCTGAGCGGCCCGCCCGAGGTTGTCGTCCCCAACTCGGCGGGGCGGCTCGCCCCCGGCATCGACATCCGGGGCGCCGGCGGCTACCTCGTCGGGCCCGGCTCCCGCACCGGCCAGGGCGTGTACGCCGCGGCCCCGGGGACCGCGCACCTGGCCCCCGCCCCCTGCCCGCGCTCCCTCCTGCGCCTGCTGATCCCGCCGCCCCGCGTCCCCCACCCCACGTCCGCGTCGGCCGGCGGACACGGCCAGGGCCTGATCCACTTCGTCCTCGCCGCGCACGAGGGCCAGCGCAACACCCGGCTGTTCTGGGCGGCCTGCCGGGCGTACGAGGACGGCATCGGACCCGCGCTCGTCGACGCCCTGGTCGACGCGGCGGTCGACACCGGCCTGACCGAACGCGAGGCCCGGGCCACGGTCGCGTCGGCGGCACGGATGACAGGGCACCGGCCGTGACGGGGGCCGGGCGGGCCGGGCGGGCCGGGCGGGCCGGACTCCGAACGAACCAGGACGGGAAACCGCCCGCGAACACCGAAAGACCTCCATGCAACACCGCCTCAAGGTGCCGGCCATGGCGCTCGCACGCCTCGTCCTGGCCTCCGGCCGTTCGGTGGACCTCGCCGAGCTGCGGTTCTCGTCCACGTACGGCGACCTGCTGGAGGGCTATCCCTGCCGACCGGTCAACGACCTGCGGATCCGGGGTCTGCTGCGCGCCGCCCGGCTGGCCCACCCCGGCACACCGGTCCATCTCGTGCCGCCGCCGCGCGAGTATCCCGACCAGTACGCGGGCGGCCTCGGCCCCGTCGAGGTCCTGCCCGCCGTGGCCTGTCTCGGCACGTTCCACTCCACGGCCCTCGACCCGGTCCACGACCCGGTGCTGTACCGCTCGCGCCTCGCCGTCGTCTGGTTCCAGTCCACGCCTCACCTGCCGTCGGGCTGCGACGCGGAGCCCGCGCTGCGGGACCTCGACTGGGCGGGACTGGCCAGGGACACGCGGGCGCCCGCGTAGGGTCGCCCGATGAGCGTTTCGAGCGTTTCCCGAACGGAACTGCTGCGCTGGCAGTTCGAGTTGACCTGGTCGCTGTTCGAGTACCACCTGGAGCGGATCGAGCCGGAGGACTTCCTCTGGGAGCCCGCGCCGCTCTGCTGGACGATGCACGAGGGCCCCGACGGCACGTGGGTGCCGGACTGGGCCGAGACCGAACCGGATCCCGTGCCCGTGCCCACCATCGCGTGGGTGAGCTGGCACATCGGCTGGTGGTGGAGCGTCACCCTCGACCACGCGCAGGGCCGGCCGCCCCGCGACCGCACGGACGTCCAGTGGCCCGGCGCGGGCGCCGCGACCGTCGAGTGGCTGCGTGGCCTGCGCACGGAGTGGCTGACGGCCCTCGACCGCCTCACCGACACGGACCTGGACGCCAAGGCGCCGTTCCCGTGGCCGGACGACCCCCAGTACACCGTCGCCCACATGGCGGGCTGGGTGAACGCCGAACTGATAAAGAACGCGAGCGAGATCGGCCAACTCCGGCTGCTGCGGGCCGCGTCGGCGCCAGGGTCCGGCGCGTAGCGGTGCACCGTCGCCGACGGGCCTCGAAACCGAGCCGCTCGCAGAGGCCGTGCGCGGCGGGGCGGTCGGGCCGAGGGGGTGAGGCCGACGGTGCGAGCCCCGGCGTGCCGGGCGATCCGCAGGGCCTCCTCGACGAGCAGGCCGGCGATGCCCCGCCCGCGCGCCGCGTCGTCGACGACCACGTCCTCGACACGGCTCCACAGCCCGGACCGCAGGGGCAGCAGCGCCGGCGTCAGGGTGCCGGTGATCGCGTCACCGGCCCGGGCCACGAGCATCGTGGTGGCGTCACGCCCCGGGCCCGTCTCGGAGGGCTGGGGGAGCGGGCGCGGAGTCGTCGGGCAGGCGTCACGTCGCCGGGCAGGCTCTGGAGCGATCCAGGCGGCGGGGGCGGGGCGGGCGTGGGATCGTGGGGACATGGCCATCGACGTTCGTCCGGCTGCGGACTTCGAGGACGTGCGTGCCGTGCTCGGGCCGAAGTCGCCCGGGGCGAACGTCTGCTGGTGCCTGAGCTACCGGATCCCCTCCAAGCTCAACAACGAGCTGCGCGGACCGGCCCGCGGCGAGTACGTCGCCGAGCTGTGCCGTGCGGAGCCCGCCCCGGGCGTGCTCGCCTACGACGGTGACGAACCCGTCGGCTGGGCCGCCGTCGCCCCGCGCGCGGACACCTCCTTCGCCCGCAACCGCAAGATCCCGCACGTCGACGACCTGCCCGTCTGGTCGCTGTGGTGCGTCCGGGTCCGCCCCGGTCACCGCAAGCAGGGCATCTCGCACGCCCTCATCGCGGGCGCGGTCGAGTTCGCCCGCGCCCACGGCGCACCGGTCGTCGAGGCCTACCCGCTCGACAACGGTGACGCCAAGGTCGACCTGACGATGGCGTACGCCGGCCTCCGGAAGAACTTCGAACGCGCCGGCTTCACCTACACGGCGGCCACCACCTCGGTGCTGGCCGGTCATCCCCGCATTCTGATGCGCCTCGACCTGCGCTGAAAAAGAAACCCGACCGCTGGCGACGGGGGATGCACCAGCGGTCGGGCTATGGCCAAGGGTAACAAGCGCTTACGCCCGTGAGCCGACCGTCCGTCAGTAAAACCAGGGTTGTGACTCGTATCACTCAACTGTCACGGAAAACCGCCCTGTTGCGCCGCCCCGTTGCGCCGCCCTGTCGTGCGATCCGGTCCCGTCAGCTGTCGCACGGCGCATCGTACGAGAGGCGGGACAGGTACTCGTCCCAGGTGTCCCGCGTCAGAACACCCCGGGTCATCGAGCAGATACGGTCCACGGCCTGGTCGACCTCCAGGTCCCAGAGGCGGATCGTGTCGGTGCCGCTCGACACCCCGAGGATGCGGCTGTTCGGGCTGAACGAAAGGAAGCCGCCGCTCTTGGCGTCGGGGCTCATCGACTGGCCGATCGCGGTGGCCCTGGTGGGGTGGGAGACGTTCCAGAGCCGGACGGTGCCGTCGTTGCCGCCGCTCGCCAGAGTGTGGCCGTCCCCGCTGAACGTCAGTGACACGACCGCTTCCGTGTGGCCCTTGAGGCTCGCGATACCGGAGGCCCTGGCGGGGTCCGCGATGTCCCACAGCCGGACGGAGTTGTCGTCGCCGCCGCTGGCGAGCGTACGGCCGTCGGGGCTGTAGGCGAGGACGTTGACCGCGCCCAGGTGCCCCTTGAGTGGTGCACCGAGCTGGACGGCACGGCCGGGGTCGGCCACGTTCCACAGCCGGATGGTGCCGTCCGCGCTGCCGCTGGCCAGCGTGCGGCCGTCCTGGCTGAAGACGAGGGAGTTGACGTAGCCCTTGTGACCGCTGAGCGGGCCGCCGAGCCGGCGGGGGCGGGACGGGTCGCTGACGTTCCACAGCTGAATGGTGCGGTCGTCGTAGGTGGTCGCCAGGACCTTCCCGTCCGGGCTGAAGGCCACCGCGTCGGCGAACCGGAAGCGCAGTGCGACGGGGGACCCGTAGCGGACGGGGTGCTCCGGATCGGCGAGATTCCACAGCTGCACGGCCCGGCTGCCCGTCAGCACCGCGAGCGTGCGGCCGTCCGCGGAGAACGCCAGCGACCGCACGTCTCCCTTCCCGGGCCGGAACGGCTCTCCCATCGGCACGGGCCGACCGGGCTTGCGCACGTCCCACAGCCGGATCCGTTCGTCGCGCCCCGCCGTCACGAGCATCCGCCCGTCCGGCCCGAACGCGCCTATCCGGCCGGTCATGTCCGACGTCGGCAGCGACCACAGGCGGACCGTGTTGTCGCCCGCGCCGGTGGCGAGGGTGCGTCCGTCGGGGCTGAAGCCGAGCGCGTACATCTCGCCGCTGCTGCCGGCGAGGGGCCCGCCTACCTGCGACGCGTGTGCCGGATCACCGACCTTCCACAGACTCGCCGTGCTGTCCGCGCTGGCCGCGGCGAGCATGCCGCCGTCGGGGCTGAAGGCCACGGACCACACCGCCCCGGTGTGGCCGGTCAGCGGCGCCCCGATCGGTGTCGGGCGGCGTCGATCGGCCATGTTCCAGAGCCGGACGGTGTTGTCGCTGCTGCCGCTGGCGAGCGTACGGCCGTCCGGGCTGAAGGCCACCGAGTGCACCGTGGCGGTGTGGCCGGTCAGCGGCTCACCTGCCCGTGCGGGACGCCGGCGGTCGGTCACGTCCCACAGCCGGATCGTGCCGTCGTCGCCACCGGCCGCCAGGGTCCGGCCGTCCGGACTGAACGCCACGGAACGCACGGCGGCGGTGTGCCCGGTCAGGGGCTTGCCCAGGGGCTTCGGACGCCGCGGATCGGCCACGTCCCACAGCCGCACGGTGTGATCGTCGCCGACGGAGGCCAGCGTGCGTCCGTCCGGGCTGAAGGCGATCAAGTAGATCGTGCCGTCATGGCCGGTCAGCGGTCGGCCGAGCGGCTGCGGGCGGCCGGGGTGCGTCACGTCCCAGAGCCGGATCGTGCCGTCGTCGCCGGCGCTGGCGAGGGTACGGCCGTCCGGGCTGAAGACCGCGCTGCTCACCCAGCTGGTGTGGCCGGTCAGCGGTTTGCCCAGGGGCTTCGGACGCTGCGGATCGGCCACGTCCCACAGGCGCACGGTCCGGTCGTAGCTGGCCGTGGCCAGGGTCCGGCCGTCCGGGCTGAACGTCGTGAGGTAGACGGCGCCCGTGTGACCGACCAGGGGTGTGGCCAGCGGGGCGTTCACGATGGAGATCAGGCGGCTGTTCGCGCCCTCGTCGTCCGGCCGCAGCCGGTGCGCCACCAGGTCGAGCTGCGCGGACAGCGACGGATCCGTGTACTGGACGCGATCGGCCTGGGCGAGCACCTGCTCGAAGACGGCCTCGTCGCGCTGTTTCCAGGCGACGACGGCCGACCCGACGGCCAGGATCGCCAGCGCGACCAGCGCCGCCACCGCACCCCGGCTGATCCAGATGATGCGCCTGCGCAGCCTGACCGACGCGGCCAGGAACTCCACCGCGCTCCGGGTCAGAAACGTGTCGCCGGCGGATTTCGCCCACCCGTGGGCCTGCTCCAGACGGGAGCCCCGGTAGAGCAGGGAGGTGTCGCGGTCCGACTCCTCCCAGGCCCGGCCGTCCTCCTCCAGGCGCTGGCGCAGCAGATTGCCCTGCCGGTCGTCGTCGATCCAGTCGCGCAGGCGCGGCCAGGCGTGCAGCAGCGCCTCGTGGGTGATCTCCACGGTCTCCGCGTCGAGCGTCACCAGGCGGGCGCGGACCAGCGCCTCCAGGGACTCCTCGGTCTTCCCGGGATCGGTCGACTCCTCCGCCAGCTGGCGCCGGGTCCCGCGCCTGCGCGTGGCCTGGGTGTCCTCGCCCAGCCGGACCAGCCTGAGCAGGAGCAGCCGGGCCGCGGTGCGGGCCGCCGGATCGAGGCCGGACCAGGCGCGCTCGGCGGTCGCCGCGACCGCGCCCTGGATGCCGCCGGCCGCGCGGTAGCCGGCGAGCGTCAGCCGGCCGGCCTTCCTGCGCTGCCAGGTGGCCAGCAGGGCGTGCGAGAGCAGGGGCAGCACGCCCGCGTCGTGCGCCCCGCGCGGGCCGTCGGCGCTGACCTCCCGGACGATCAGCTCCGCCAGGCCCGGCTCCAGCTCCAGGCCGACGGCCTTGGCCGGGCCCGTCACGGCCTCGCGCAGCTCCGCGGTGGTCAGCGGCCCCAGCACCATGTGCCGGTGCTGGAGCGCGTCGGCCAGTTCGGGATACCTGAGGCACTGCTCGTAGAAGTCGGCCCGTATGCCGAGCACGACGACCGCCGGAGCCGGGTCGTCGGGACCGGCCGGCGAGCACGCGGCGTGCAGGACCTCGACGAATGCACGCCGGTCCGCCTCGTCCGGGCAGAGGGTGAACATCTCCTCGAACTGATCCACGATGACGACCGGCCGCGCCCCGGGCGCCTCCCGCCGCACCCAGGCAGAGACAGCGGCCCGGACGGCTTCCGGGGTGGGGGCGGTGCGGGGGCCCGGGGTGGGGGCGGCGCCGGGGTGCGGGGCCGGTGCGGTGCCGTGGTCCGGGGCGGAGCCAGGGCCTGGGTGCGCAGCGGAGGCAGCACCGGGCCCCGGGGCGGGGGCAGTGCCGGGGTGCGGAGTGGAAGCGGTGCCGTGGTCCGGGGCGGGGTAGTGCCGGAGCCTGGGGCGGGGGCAGCACCGGGGCCTGGGGCGGGGGCAGCGCCGGGCCCCGGAGCAGAGGCAGCACCGGGCCCCGGAGCAGAGGCAGCGCCGGATTGCGGAGCGGGGACAGCTCCCGGTCCCCGAGAGGAGGCAGCACCGTCGCCCGGAGGCGAGGCGGGCGGTGGGTCGACGGCGGTGGTGGCGGAGCCCGGCACTCCCGGTCCGGAGGTGCCGACGGGCCCCTCCGGACCCGGTTCCGCCGCGGCGGAGGCGTCGGAGTGCTCTGGTGCGGGCGTGCTCGAGCTACCGGAGGTCCCGGCTCCGACCCCCTCCCCGGCCGAGCCAACGGCCGCTCCGACTCCGGTCCCTCCCCGCCCGAGCCACCGGACGCCCCCACTCCCCTCCGGCCCACGCCCGAACCACCGGAGGCCGACACCCCGGCCCCCTCCCCAGCCCAGACGACGGGCCCGAGTTCGGGGATACGCCGGGTCAGCTCCGCCAGCGGGTCACCGCCCGGTACGAGCTGGACGACTTTGCCCGGCCGGCCCTTCTCGTCGCCGTCGCCGTCGTCACCGTCGCCGCCGCCCAGCGCGCCGGCCCGCAGCGCGGGCACCAGGCCCGCGTTCAGCAGTGAGGACTTCCCCGCCCCCGACGCGCCCACCAGCATGACCAGACCGCCCCGGTCCGCCACGGCCCGGAGCTGGGCGACGAGCGTGTCCGTACTCCGCTCCCGGCCGAAGAACCAATTGGCGTCCTCCAGGCGGTACGAGGCCAGACCCCGGTACGGGCACACCCCTCCGGGCGCGGGCGGGGCATCGGCCGGAGGCCCCTCCTCCGCGGAGGACGCCGCACCGCGCTCGCCGACCGGGTCGGCCACCGCGCTCTCCCACAGCCGCTGCCACTGACCGATGTCGTACAGCCCCGAGGACACCGGCGTGGGCCGCACCCGGCGCGCTTCGGGGATCAGCACCTGCAGCACCGCCGCGAGGGCCGTGAACTGAGCGGGGACGTTCCGGGCCCGCCGCCAGTCACTGATGCGCTGGGCGGACACCCGCACGGGACGCCCGCGTTCGTCGATCCGCTGCAGCCGTACGACCGCTTCGGACACACGTTTGAGTGGAGGGTTCCCGGCTTCCTTGTACAGCAGTGCGAGGCGTTCCGCGAAGGCGGTGCGTGCCCCCGAGTCGGAACCCAAGGTCTCCACTCCTTCTCTTCCTCTTCTACGCCGGACATCCGGACCGGAAAACTCACTCTATACGTCTGACCTGCGGTAATACCGTCCACCCGGAACCGGAGACTCCTCGTCGGGAGCCGTAACTGGCAGGATCCCGATCCAGCGGCGCATCCATCCGGTCGGCTTCCATCGGAGTCCGACGACGGTAGCTCCACCGTTCGGTACCGGTCCCCACGAGGGGAGGGACCGGTACCGGACGACGTGGTGATCCTCCCCTGCGGACGGCGCCTTCCAACCCTGGATTACTGACGGACCGTCAGTTATGGTCGGCCTGCCGTGGCCCGGCCCGGCCCGCCTTACCGCTTCCGGAGCGACGTACAGGGGTGAGCGCAGTGGAGACACGTCCCGAGAGCCCACGACCGCAGGGCACACCACGCTGGGTGGCGATGTACCACCGGCCGGCCGACGGATCCTGGCGCGCGGCCGCGGAGTCACCCCACCGCCCGCCCGTGCTGTACGCCCTCGGCGAGATGACCCAGACCCTGCGCGCGCGTGCGGAGGACGTGACCTTCGCCCTGTGGGGCCCGAAGGACGGCGAGTGGCACCGCTACGACACCCCGACGCGGCAGGCCGCTCCGCCGCAGCCGAGCCCCCAGGCCCCGGTCGGCGAACCGACGCGACTGGCGGAGCGCATGACCGGCCGCCGCCACCAGGTCCTCATGGCCGGCCTGAGCAAGGCGGGCCTCTACGACCTCTCCCCGAGGACGAGACGACCGTCCAGACGCTCGTGGAACGGCTCGACGAGGCCGCGGTGCGCCGGGTCGCCCACTGGCTCGCCATGGCCGGCACCCGCTAGCGGGGCTCGTACTCACCCTGTGCCCATGCCCGCACCGAGCCTGCTCACGGTCTTCGCCCACCCCCACGACGAGTCCCTGTCGGCAGGCGGCGTACTCGCCCGGCACGCGGCGGCGGGCGCGCGCACGGCGGTCGTCACGGCGACCTGGGCGCCTCAGAGCCCACGCGCCGCGGAACTGGCCGAAGCACTCCGCATCCTCGGCGCGGACAAGCCACGCTTGCTGGGGTACGCCGACTCCCGCGTGCCGGAGTCGGCCCCCGGCAGGCCGCGCTTCCGCGACGCCCCGCTCGACGAGACGGTGGGCGCGCTGGTCGCGCAGATCCGGGACATCCGCCCGGAGATCGTCGTCACGCACGACGCCTACGGCGGGCTGACAGGCCACGAGGACCATGTGCACACCCACCGCGTGACCCTGCTCGCGGTCCACGCCGCCGGCCTCGAACGCCTCTACCCACACGCCGGTGAGCCCTGGCAGCCGAGCGCCCTGTACCTGGCCACCCACCCCCACTCGGCCGTCCGGACATGGGGTGGACACCTGGCCCGCACGGGCAAGGCGATGCACACGGTCCCGGACGACAGCATCACCGTCGCGGTCGATGTCACGCCATGGCTGGAGCAGAAGGTCGCAGCGGTGCTGGCCCACCGGACGGAGGTGCGGCGGGGAGCCGTGCCCGGACTGATCGCCGCACTCACCGTCGCCGAGCGGGAACGGTTGCTCGGCACCGAGTGGTACATCCGCCACGACCCGGTTCCCCCGGTGTCGACACAGACGGAACCGCTGTCATAGAGCAGTCCGAGAGCCCCACTGGAGCTGGGACAAGGCCCTGGCCCTGGCCTCCACGACAGCCATCCGCGCGCCCCGCTCGGCCTGGTCCACATGGGCCGCCTGCCCGGTCACCTGCCCCTCCCACTTCCGGTACAGCAGCCCCACCTCCCCGAGAACCACCCACGGCTCACGGCGTTCAGCGCGAGCAGCAGCCCCGTGTCCTCCGACGCGGGCAGCGCCATCCACCCACCGAGGGCGAGCAGCAGCTCCCGTCGTACGCACAGCGACGCCGGATGGACCTGGGCGAGGAAGCCGTTCGCCTTCCAGTGGTCGAGCACGGCCCCGCGTTCGATCGGCCCCTGGTCAGGGTCGCCCGGAAACCCGACCGTCGACCCGTCGGGCATGAGGTCCAGCACCCGCGACGTCACCCACCCGAGGCCGCGGTCGCCTTCCAGCACCGCCAGATCCCGCGCGAGGGCGCCCGGAGCCAACTGGTCGTCGGCATCGAGGACCTTCACGTACGCACCCTCGGCATGCGCCAGCGCGATGGTCCGGGCCACCCCGGGCCCACCGGGCCTGCCCTGCCGGAACGTCACCCGCTCGTCATCGGGCACGTACGGCCGTACGCCATCCCCCGCCCCGTCCTCCTGGATCACCCAGTGCCACTCCCAGCCCTCGGGCAGCGACTGCTCCCGCAGCGACCCGTAGGCCTCCGGCAGGAACCGGGCCGACGGGCCGTGCACAGCGGTGACGACGACGATGCGCCGGCTCACGCCAGCACTCACCCCCCTTCCGGTGACACGCGAGAGGGGCCGCCGAACCCAGTCGGCAGGCCCCTCTCGCCCGCAGTACCTCAGTCACGCGGAGGCGGTGGGATTTGAACCCACGGTGACATCGCTGCCACGACGGTTTTCAAGACCGTTCCCTTAGGCCGCTCGGGCACACCTCCCCGCGCCGGCCGAGATCGGCGGCGCGGGGACAAGGGTAACGGGTCGGTGCGGGCGGGTGTGGGTCAGTTGTCGCCGACGCGGGAGCCCAGGGTGACGTCGACCGTGTGCTCCTTGCCGTCGCGCTGGTAGGTGATCGTCACCTTGTCGCCGGGCTTGTGGGTCCAGATCTCACCGATCAGCGTGGGACCGGAGTCGATCACCCGGTCGTCGAGCTTGGTGATGACGTCGCCGGGCTTGAGGCCCGCGTCGGCGGCCGGGCCTCCGGGCTCGACCGGTGCCGCGCCGCCCGCGCCCTGGTCGGTGATCTGCGCACCGTTCGTGCTGTCGTCCAGGGAGACGGACGCGCCGATCTTCGCGTACACCGGCTTGCCGGTCTTGATCAGCTCCTGGGCGACGTACTCGGCCTGGTTGATCGGGATGGCGAAGCCCAGGCCTATCGAGCCGGACTGGCCGGTGCCGAAGCCGCCGTTGCCGGTGGACTGGATCGCGGAGTTGATGCCGATGACGTTGCCCTGCGCGTCCAGCAGCGGACCGCCGGAGTTGCCCGGGTTGATCGAGGCGTCGGTCTGCAGGGCGCTCATGTACGACGCCTGGCTGCCGCTGCCGTCGCTGGAGGCCACCGGGCGGTTCTTGGCGCTGATGACGCCCGTCGTCACCGTGTCGGACAGGCCGAAGGGCGCGCCGATCGCGATGGTCGTGTCACCGATGGCCACCTTGTCCGAGTCGCCGAGGGTGAGGGGCTTCAGGTCGCCCGGGGCGTTCTTGAGCTTGATGACCGCCACGTCGTAGCCCTGGGCGTTGCCGATCACCTCGGCGTCGTACTTCTTGCCGTTCGGGAAGGTGGCGGTGAGCTTGCCGCCGTCCACCGCGTCCGCCACCACGTGGTTGTTGGTGACGATGTGGCCCTGCTTGTCGAAGACGAAGCCGGTGCCGGTGCCGCCCTCGCCGCTGGTGCCCTCGGCCTCGATCGTGACCGTGCTCGGCAGCGCCTTGGCGGCCACGCCCGCGACCGTGCCCGGGTCGCGCTTGACGTCGCCGCCGCTGGTGGAGGCGGAGACCGTCGTCGAGCCGGTGCTCTCGTCGTTGTTCTTCGCCAGCGTGTAGCCGAGCCCGCCGCCCAGGCCGCCCGCGACGAGCGCGGCCACCAGGAGAGCGGTGACCAGACCGCCCCGGCCGCGGCCGGACTTCGGCGCCGGCTGCTGGTACGAGGAGCCCCAGCCGCCCGGGCCCGCGCCGGCACCGCCGTCGCCGTACGCCGGGCCGGCCGGCGGCGGGGGCGGGGGCCAGGACGGGTCCGGGGCGGAGGAGGAGTAACCGCCGGAATGCGCGGCCTCACCAGGAGCGCCCTGACCATGAGCGGACTGCCCCTGGGCGTCCTGCCCGTGCGGTCCCGGTCCCTGAGCGGTCGGCCCCTGAGGAGCCTGTCCCTGCGGGGCCTGTCCCTGCGGGGCCTGTCCCTGCGGGGCCTGGGGCGGCTGTCCCTGCGGCGCCGGAGCAGCGGGAGCGTCCACCGGCACGGGAGGTGCGGACGGGGCGGGGGTACCGCGGTGCCCTCGTTCTCGGTGCTCACAGCTTCTCTCCTCGATCCACGGCGGTTTCCTGGGTCGCACTCGGTCACGCTTTTTCACGCTGGCGACGGTCCGGCGCGATACAGCTGTGCTTGTCCCTTTGTATGCCGTCAGCTTTTCCCACGGGCCGTCAGAGCACCATAAGCGGTGGCTGTGGGTCCGGGGCCATTCTTTATATAGGTCATTACTATCGAAAGGGATGCAATCCCGGTGCCTCCGTCTGGACCTGTGCATCCGTCGAGTCGGTCCGACCGGACGCGTACCCGCGGACGGTGGCACCATGACGCGGTGACCCACGCACGGCAGCATGTCATTCAGGTCGTCGCCCACCGCGGGGCGTCCGAGGACGCCCCGGAGCACACCCTGGCCGCGTACACCAAGGCCATCGAGGACGGCGCGGACGCCCTCGAATGCGATGTGCGCCTCACCGCCGACGGCCATCTGGTGTGCGTGCACGACCGCCGCATCAACCGTACGTCCAACGGCCGCGGCGCGGTCTCCGCGCTGGAGCTCGCCGACCTCGCCGCCCTGGACTTCGGCTCCTGGAAGACCCGTGAGGCCTGGAGGGGACGGGACGAGGAACCCGACTGGGAGCACCGCCCGGAGGACCGCGAGGCGACGTCCGTCCTCACCCTGGAGCGGCTGCTCGAACTCGTCGCCGACGCCGGGCGCCGGGTGGAACTGGCCATCGAGACCAAGCACCCCACGCGCTGGGCGGGGCAGGTCGAGGACCGGCTGCTGGCCCTGCTGAAGCGGTTCGGCCTGGACGCCCCGGCCACCGCCGAGGAGTCCCAGGTCCGGGTCATGAGCTTCTCGGCCCGCTCGCTGCACCGCGTGCGCGCCGCCTCGCCGACACTGCCGACGGTCTATCTGACGCAGTTCGTCTCGCCCCGGCTGCGTGACGGGCGGCTCCCCTGGGCGTGCGGATCGCGGGCCCCTCCCTCCGGATCGTGCGCAACCACCCCGGCTGCATCGAGCGCCTGAAGGAGGCCGGCCACCAGGTGCACGTGTGGACGGTGAACGAGCCGGAAGACGTGGAACTCTGCGTGAGCCTGGGCGTCGACGCCATCATCACCAACCGCCCGCGCGCGGTTCTGGACCAGCTCGGCCGCTGAGGGGCCCGTGGCCGGCCTCCGGCCACGCGAGTCCCACCAGACCCACGCACACCTCTTGACCCCACACCTTGACTGGCGGAATCCTCACGTCTCGGCCACACCGACGAAATCCGGCCACATGGTGACAGGGAGTGCTCCGGCGCGTTCGGTCCGTGTTCGATCGCGATGAATGCGTCACCGGACATGGATTGGCCGGTTTCCGGTACAGGCCAATGGGGCATCCACACCGTGGCGTGGGGCGAAGGAGGTCTCGGGGTGGCGTTGGTGGTGGCACAGGAGGTGCCCACGTCGTCGAGCATGGCCGTACCCCATGGCCCTGCGGGCGTGGGGGAAGCGAGACACCGTATGCGTACGCAGTTGCGCAGCGGTGGGGTCGCGGAATCGGTCATCGACGACGCCGTACTGATCCTTTCCGAACTCTTGAGCAACGCGTGCAAACACGGCAGGCCTCTGGGCGACGCCCTCTCCGGCGACGGTGACGTCCGCGCCGCATGGCGTGTGGACCCGTCCGGGCGGCTCGTCGTCGAGGTCACGGACGGCGGTGGCCCGACCCGCCCCGCCCCGGCGACCCCGTCGGTCACGGCGCACGGCGGCCGCGGCCTGAACATCATCACCGCGCTGGCCGACGACTGGGGTGTCCGTGACGACATCCGCGGCGAGGTCACGGTGTGGGTCGTCGTCCACGACGACGTGCACGACCCGGACGCCGGCCACCGCCGCGACGACTTCGCGGCGCGCGTCACCGCCCCGGCGGTGTCCCAGATACCCGGGCTGGACTTCGCGGACGCCTTCGAGGACATGGACTGAGCGGACCGGGTGCCGCCCGCGGCGACGTACCGAGCACGGTGAGAGCCGTACGCCGCGAACGACTGAGTGTTGTCCACAGGTTCCCGACGCCAGAGGCGTGAACGGCTAGGCTCGCGAAGGTACGAGACGAGCCGTAACCGGGAGACCCATCGATGGCCAAGAAGCGACCTCAGACGACGGCCAAGCGCCCGCAGATCACGGACGGAGAGGTCCCGGTTGTCGGCGCCCGCGAGCCCTGCCCCTGCGGCAGCGGCCGCCGCTACAAGGCCTGTCACGGCCGGGCCGCCGCCCACGCCGCGACCGAGCTGGTACACCGCCCGTTCGAGGGCCTGCCCGGCGAGTGCGACTGGGTGGCCCTGCGCGAACTGGTCCCGGCGGCCACGGTCGGGCTGACCCTCAAGGGCGGCCTCCCCGAGGGCGTCCCGGCGGTCACCCTGGCCACGGTGCTGCCGATGGCCTGGCCCGCCCTGCGCCGCGACGACGGCTCGGTCCTGCTCGGCCTGCAGAACGACACCTCGTCGGGCGACATCAGCCGCGACCTCGCCGACACCCTCCAGCGCGCCCTGGAGGCCGAGCCCGGCACACCGGTGCAGGGCCGCCGCGCCCCGGCGGGCGGTCCACGGCTTCAGGACCTGCTCGACCTCGAGGGCGCGTTCGAGCCAGAAGTGCACAGCGGCTTCGAGTTCTGGGTCCCGGACCCGGAGAACGCCACCCAGGACGTGACCGCCTCCCTGGAGCGGGCCAACGCCGCGGCCATCCCGACCGTCAAGCTCCAGGGCGTGGACGCCGCGTACTGGTGCGAAACGCCGGAGAAGAACCATTTGCGGTGGGTCATGCCCCACCCGGAGGAGCAGCTTCTGGACGCCCTCGCGCGGCTGCACGCCGCAGGCCGGTCGAGCCTGGGTGAGGGCACCCGTCTGGTGGGCTCCTTCCGCGCTCACGGGCTCACCGTGCCGGTCTGGGACCTGCCGAGCGGGGTCAAGGCCGAGGACGTGGAGAAGCCGGCGGCGGAGTTCGCCGAGCGCCTCGCCGCGGCCCTGGCGACGGACGCGCCGCTCTCGGCGGACGAGCGCCGCGCGCGTGGCGGCCTCACCAACCGGCAGGTCACGCTCAACTGACGGATCGTCACAGGGTCCGGCCACCGCCCGGCCGGACCCTGGCGCTCGGGACGGGTGACCGCTCTCACAACTCCCGGCCGGGACAAGCCAGTCGGTGACTGGAAAGGGCGAGATCGAATTTGCGAACCGCCGATCTCTTGTTACCGTTCCTGTAGCCCGGTTGCTGGTGCATCCCCCGTCGCCAGCAACCGGGTCTTTTCATGAGCGCACCCGTTCACTGAACGCAGCCGCTTCTCAACTGCCCGTTTCTCCAGGCGAGTTGCTTCCCGAGCGCAGCAGCAGCGGCCCCTGGCCCGCCCGCCGGGCGAACTCCGCGACCGCCGTGTACGCCGCCAGGTCGCCCCGCACGGACTCCCTGGGTGTCTCACAGGTGCCCGGCTCGTCCCCCGCCCCCACCGCGCACGTCAGCCGCACGGTCCGGGACCCGGGACCCATCAGGCTCAGTACTGCGTCCAGCGCGGCACCGGTCGCATTGCGGTAGTAGGTCCGCGCCCAGGTGTCCGCGCCCTGCGTCACGACACAGGTCTGCGCCTCGATGCCGTCGGGCGAGGAGAGCTCGGGCCCGCAGCGCAGGGCGGTCGACAGCCCCTGGCCGAGAGCAGGAAGACCGGAGAGGGCGGAGGGCGCCTTGCCGTCGGCGGGCGGCGGCTGGAAGGACGGGGAGGGACGTACGCCGTCGCGTACGGAACCGGACACGGGGCCGCCGCGCGCGGAGTCCTGGTCGGCCGGCTCGGGGATGTTCACCGCGTTCCCTGAGTCCACGGACCCCGACGCCACCGCCAGCGGCAGTGCGATCGCGCACATCACCACGACGCCCGCGAGAGCGAGCAGTCGGGTCTTTCGGAGGTCCCGGGAGTGGCCCCGGGCATGACGCGGCATGGCCCCGGAACATAACGCGCCGGGGCGAGTGCGGCGCTCGGCGCGCCCGAGAGCCCTAGAACTCGGGCGCGCTCACACCCGTACGAGTGAGGGCCTCGACCACCGCGTCCACCACGGCCTCGACGTCGGGCACCCACGGCGAGGCGGAGCCGGGCAGCGGCGCCCGCTCCCAGCGGATCTCGCCCTGGCCCGTCTCGGACGGGGCAGGGCGAGGTAGCCGCCCTCCCCGTGGAAGCGGAGGGAGCCGGGCACGAAGTCCTTGGCGTACAGCAGCTCGCCGAGCTGCTCCATGGAGTACGGCTTCACGAGGATCGCCCAGCGGGTGGGGGAGGCGACGACCGGTCCGAGCCGCATGCCCATCCGGTCGAGCGCGTCGAGGGCGCGGGCGGCCGGCAGGGCGGGCAGGGACACCGCGCAGGGGGCCTTGCCGCCGGTGGCCAGGATGATCGGCGCCGTGGGCCGGTTGCTCCACCACCAGCGCAGCATGCGCTCGTCGGTGGTGGCCGCGAGCAGGCCGGGGTCGAAGGGGTGGGCTCCGGGCACCGTGCACTCCGGGTCGGGGCAGGCGCAGCGGCCCTGGCCCTGCGGGTCCGCCGCCACGCCCGGGAGTACGGGCCACTGCCATTCCGTCGCGCAGGTCAGGGCCGCGCCGATCAGCTCAGGCCTCCCGTCGCTGCGCCGGGACAGGAGCCTGCGTCGCCTTCCGAGGATCTCGCGCATCAGCGCTCGTTCCTTTCCGTTGCACGCATGGCAACACCGTGGTCCACATCACATCATGAGTCGATCACTTCACTGTGCGTACCTGTTGGCGCATCACACCCCTGCTGGAAGCACGGGGAACCCCTATGGGTCGAGCACGGACTGCCTCCTCGGCCGTCCCGCCCATACTGCGTGTATCAGAAGCACGGGCGTGGCGTAGGGGTGGCGAAGTATGGCGTTTGCCGTCGCGCGTATTTCTCTTCGCCGCCGCCACGGGAGGATGGGGCACGGTCGTCGGTGGCTAAGACGCCCGGGTCCGTCACCAGGTTCCGGGTGATTCCCAACCACCCCTGGCCTTCACCGAGTACGTACCCATCACGACCGTTGTGACGCTCCGTGGAGCAAGCCCAGTCGACCGCAATAAGCCGTCCACTGCGGCAGTTTTAAGCCAACTTTGCATTTCTGCAAGAGGGAGGGGAGTTGTTCCCTCTGACCTCACAGACACCAGGAATCCCGGCAGGACAATGCTGGACATCTCCTTACGAGTGCGTGTACATGTGGAGACACTGCTAGCGACGCAGAATGACATGGGGGTTTGCGATGCTTTTGAGCAGTACGCACCGGTCGGAAAGCCGGATGCCATGAACGCCCCGCACCCTCCGAAAGTGGCTGGAATCGATTCAACGGTTCCGTCGCCCGCACACACTGTCGCGCCCGTCGCGACAGGCACCTCCCGACCGCCCCGCAGAACCCCCGGCCCCGCCCGGCGCAGTGCTCCAGGACCGTCTCGCCGGCTGGGTGTCCGACCTCACCACGCTGCACGAGCTGACCGAACGTCTGGCCCGCACGGCCGCGCTCGACGAGGCGCTCCAGGAACTGCTGCGGGCCGGCGCCGCCTTGGTGGGCGCCCGGCGCGGTCTCGTCGTACTCGAGCCCGGTGACGGGCTCGGCCCCGACACCACCATCGGTCTGGGGCTGGCCCGCGCCGACCTGGGCCACATCGAGACCGTGCCGCGCAGCGCCCTGTCCTACGGCCGGATCCTCGAAGGGACGCTGCCCGGCGGCGAGGACGGCATCGCCGAGCCCGACCTGTTCGCCGAGGAGAAGCTCGACCCGCGCCACCGCGAGGTAGCGGCCCGCCTCGGCTACGCCGCCAGCTACGCGCTCCCGCTGTCCACCGAGACCGCCGGCCGCCTCGGCGCCGCCGTCTGGCTCTACGACGAACCCGCCGAGCCGAGCGAGCGGCAGCGCCACCTCGTCGGCCTGTACTCCCGGTACGCCGCCGAACACCTCGTCCGGCTCCTGGAACTGGAGCGCACGCGCTCGTCCATGGCGACCATGTCGGACGAGCTGCTGCCCTCCCGGCTGCCGCGGGTGGCCGGGGTCCAGCTCGCCGCCCGGCACGGCACCGGCCCCCGCGGCGGCGGCGACTGGTACGACGCGCTGCCGCTGCCCGACGCCGCCCTCGGCCTCGCCGTCGGGTCCGTCACCGGGTCGGGGCCCAGCGCGGTCGCCGCGATGGGGCGGCTACGGGCCTCGCTGCGCGCGTACGCCGTGATGGAGGGGGAGGACCCGGTCGCCGTCCTGTCGGACCTGGAGCTGCTGCTGCGGCTGACCGAGCCGGCCCGTTCGGCCACCGCCCTGTTCGGCTACTGCGAACCGGCCGCCCGCAAGATCACGCTGGCCGGTGCCGGGCACAGCCCACCGCTGCTGATCGGTCAGCGGCGCACGGAGTTCGCCGAGACGTCCGTCTCGGCCCCGCTGGGCATGCTCGCCTGCTGGGAGGCGCCCAGCCTGGAGATCCTCGCCGAACCCGGAGAGACGGTTCTGCTGTACACCGACGGGCTGCTGCACCGCACCGGCGAGACCACCGACCGCGCCTTCGCCCGGCTGCACGCGGCGGCGGCCGGAGTGCCCCGGGCGTTGCGGCGCGACCCCGGCGCGATCGCCGACCACGTGCTGCGGAGCTTGCTGCCCGACGGGCTCGACGCGGCCGACGGCGCGGAGGACGTCGTCCTGCTGGCGGTGCGGTTCGAGTAACGCTCCTCGTCATCGGCCTGAGGCCACTTCCGCGCCGCCGTACAGTGGAGGGCGGTCCAGTGCCGTATCGAGGAGGATGACCGTGGCGGAGGAGCTCTCGGGCGCCGTTGAAAACGCTGCTGCCGCAGCGCGGCCGGAGACTGCCGAGGAAGAGCCCATCAAGCAGCGGAAGAACGGACTGTACCCCGGCGTGTCCGACGAGCTTGCCGAAAACATGAAGAGCGGCTGGGCCGACACCGAGCTGCGTGACCTCGAGCCCATCCCCCAGGCCACCGAGACGGCCGCCCGCCGGGCCGCGCTGTCCGCGCGCTTCCCGGGCGAGCGGCTGGTGATCCCCGCGGGCAACCTGAAGACCCGCTCGAACGACACCGAGTACGCCTTCCGCGCCTCCGTCGAGTACGCCTACCTCACCGGCAACCAGACCGAGGACGGCGTCCTGGTCCTGGAGCCCGAGGGCGAGGGCCACGCGGCCACGATCTACCTCCTGCCGCGGTCCGACCGCGAGAACGGCGAGTTCTGGCTGGACGGCCAGGGCGAGCTGTGGGTGGGCCGCCGCCACTCCCTCACCGAGGCCGAGACGCTGTACGGCATCCCCGCCTCCGACGTGCGCGAGCTGGCGGACAGGCTCCGCGAGGCGACGGGCCCCGTGCGGGTCGTCCGTGGCCACGACGCCGGCATCGAGGCCGCGCTGACCGACAAGGTCACCGCCGAGCGGGACGAGGAGCTGCGGGTCTTCCTCTCCGAGGCGCGGCTGGTCAAGGACGAGTTCGAGGTCGGCGAGCTGCAGAAGGCCGTCGACTCGACCGTGCGCGGCTTCGAGGACGTGGTGAAGGTCCTCGACAAGGCCGAGGCGACGTCCGAGCGGTACATCGAGGGCACGTTCTTCCTCCGCGCGCGCGTGGAGGGCAACGACGTCGGCTACGGCACGATCGCCGCGGCCGGCCCGCACGCCTGCACGCTGCACTGGGTGCGCAACGACGGGCCCGTGCGCTCGGGCGACCTGCTGCTGCTCGACGCGGGTGTGGAGACACACACGTACTACACCGCCGATGTCACGCGCACGCTGCCGGTCAACGGGCGGTTCAGCGAGATCCAGAAGAAGATCTACGACGCGGTGTACGAGGCCCAGGAGGCCGGGATCGCGGCGGTGAAGCCGGGGGCGAAGTACCGGGACTTCCATGACGCCGCACAGCGGGTGCTCGCCGAGAAGCTCGTCGAGTGGGGGCTGGTCGAGGGGCCCGTGGAGCGGGTGCTGGAGCTGGGGCTGCAGCGGCGTTGGACGCTGCACGGGACCGGTCACATGCTGGGCATGGACGTGCACGACTGCGCTGCCGCGCGGACCGAGACGTACGTCGACGGTGTGCTGGAGCCGGGGATGTGTCTGACGGTCGAGCCCGGGTTGTACTTCCAGGCCGATGATCTGACCGTGCCGGAGGAGTACCGGGGTATCGGGGTGCGGATCGAGGACGACATTCTGGTGACCGAGGACGGGAACCGGAATCTGAGTGCGGCGTTGCCTCGGCGTTCGGATGAAGTCGAGCGGTGGATGGGCTCCCTCAAGGGCTGAGTTTCGTCGGCTGCGCCCCTGACGGAAGGGCGTCCAGGAGCAGTGCGCCTGCCAGCAAGGGGGCGCTGCCCGGGGAATCCAGGCGCGTTCCTGAAGATCGGTGTCCAGGGCTGTGAGGGCCTGGGCACCCGGCTCCGTTGCTGTGCCGCCCTCCTCCAGGACCCCGCGCGCACCCGCCTGGACCTGTCGCAGGCCGATGGGGCCCGCCGTGTAGAGCAGTTCCGTGTCCTGGAGTGTGGACATCACCGTGAGCAGGGCGTCCAGGCGGGCCTGGGGTTCGGGCGTGCCATGAGAACGGGCCGTGATGAGGGTGGTCAGGGCGCGGCGGACGTGCGGGAAGCCGGCCTTGGCCTCTCCCCTCGCGCCTGCAGCGCCGTAGCGGGCCGACACCGTCGAGCCGCGTGAGGGGCGGCGCGGGGCGCGGCGGTCCGGGTGGGCGGCGATGGTCTTGGCCAGGGCCGTCGTCTCGGCCGGTTCGGCACCCGGTCGCAGGGCTGCCGCCGCGACCAGCAGTCCGAGCGTCCACAGGGCGCCCCGGTGACCGCCGCCCGCCAGGCCCACGGTGTGTTCGGTGGAGCGGCCGATCGCCCCGAGTTCCGCCCGGAGCCCGGCGCTGGGCTCCCCCGTGCGGCGGGCGGCCGCGGCCATCGCCGTCAGGCCGGGGAGCAGCGCCCTGGCCGACCAGCGCAGGGCGCTGTGGTCCCGGCGGGTGGCCCGGGCGGTCAGATCGCGTGGGTCGGGCAGGCCCGGCTTGGGTGCCAGGGCCAGCTGGCCGACCAGCGCGTCGACGGCGGCCTGTGCGAGTGCCTCGTCCTCACGGTCCCTGTCGCTTCCCGTCATGGGTGGAGACCTTAGGAATTCTGCCCGTCAGTGGCGTGAGGCTGAGCTGAGAGCCTGCTGTGAAGCGACCGGACGCATTCGACCAGAGCCAAATTATCGCAGGTCAGCCGTAGTTGACGTATGAGATCATGGCCGACCTTGCCGGGCCGACTCGGGGAACAGGCGACGATCACCATGAAGAACGTCCAGACGGCGCTGACCATGCAGGACGCCATCCTCACCCTGCAGAAGTACTGGAGCGACAACGGCTGCATGATCACCCAGCCGTTGAACACGGAGGTCGGAGCGGGTACGGCCAATCCGGCCACGGCGCTGCGCGTGCTCGGTCCCGAGCCGTGGAGCGTGGCCTACGTGGAGCCGAGCGTGCGGCCGGACGACTCGCGCTACGGCGAGAACCCCAACCGCCTCCAGACCCACACCCAGTTCCAGGTCGTCCTCAAGCCCGACCCGGGCAATCCGCAGGAGCTGTACCTGGGCAGTCTGCGGGCGCTCGGCGTGGATCTGAACGCACACGACGTGCGGTTCGTGGAGGACAACTGGGCCTCACCCGCGCTCGGCGCCTGGGGGCTGGGCTGGGAGGTCTGGCTGGACGGCATGGAGATCACCCAGTTCACCTACTTCCAGCAGGTCGGCGGTGTCGCTCTGGACCCGGTGTCGGTGGAGATCACATACGGCCTCGAGCGCATCCTGATGAACCTTCAGGGCGTGTCCCACTTCAAGGACATCGTCTACGCGCCGGGCATCACGTACGGCGAGGTGTTCGGGCAGAACGAGTACGAGATGAGCCGCTACTACCTCGACGACGCCGATCTCGACACCAACCACGGGCTGTTCGAGGCGTACGCGGGCGAGGCCCGTCGCCTGCTCGACCTGGAGCTGCCGGTTCCGGCGTACACGTACGTGCTCAAGTGCAGCCACACCTTCAACGTGCTCGACGCGCGCGGCGCGATCAGCACCACCGAGCGCGCCAAGGCGTTCGCGCTGATGCGCGGTCTGACGCACGAGTCGGCGACGTTGTGGGAGCGGCGGCGGGCCGCGCTGGAGCATCCGCTGGGCGTGGCGGCCGTGCCGGCCCCGGCACAGCGGGCCGCGCTGCCCAAGGTGTCCGGCGTCGAGACGTTGTTGTTCGAGATCGGCGTGGAGGAACTGCCGTACGCCGACGTCCCCGCCACCACCGAGGCGGTGCGCGAGTCGGTCACCGCGAAGCTGGCCGCGACGCGGCTCGGGCACGGCGCGATCACCGTGATGGCCACACCGCGCCGGATCGTGATCACGGTCGAGGGGGTGCAGCCGCGCGAGCGGGACACCATGCGGACCGTGCGCGGGCCCAAGGCCGCCGCCGCCTACAAGGACGGCGCCCCCACCCCCGCGCTGCTGGGCTTCGCCCGCAGTCAGGGCGCCGACCCGGCGGACGTGCGGGTCGTCGACGCCGGCGGTGTGGAGTACGTGGCGGTCACCCGGCACGAGGAGGGGCGTCCGGCGGTCGAGGTGCTCAGCGACCTGCTGGCCGAGGTCGTGTCCGGGCTGCGCGCCGGCCGCAACATGCGGTGGAGCGACCCTGGTCTGTCGTTCTCGCGCCCCGTGCGCTGGCTGCTGGCGCTGCTCGGCCGTACTCCCCTGCCGGTGGTGGTCTCCTCGCTGGCCGCGAGCGACACGACGCGCGTGCAGCGCCAGGCTCCCTATCCGGAAGTCCGGGTGACCTCCGCCGAGGGCTATCCGCACTTCCTGCACATGCACGGCATCCTGCTCGACCGGGACGCCCGGCGCGGTGCGGTGGTGCGCGGTGCCCTGGAGGCGGCGGCCGAGGTGGGCGGGCGGATCGACGTGGAGGGCCAGGCCGGTCTGATCGACGAGATCACGGACATCCTGGAGTTCCCGTACGCCGTCCGGGGGTCGTTCGACGAGCGCTACCTGGAGCTGCCCGCGAGCGTCCTGACCACCGTCATGCGCAAGCACCAGCGCTATCTGCCGGTGATGGACGGCGAGCGGCTGATGCCGTACTTCGTCACCTTCGCCAACGCCCTGTGCGACGACGACGTGGTGCGGGCGGGCAACGAGGCCGTGCTGCGGGCCCGTTACGAGGACGCCGTGTTCTTCTGGCGGGCGGACCTGAAGGTGCCGCCTGCCGAGCTCCGGCAGCGGCTGGACAAGCTGACCTTCGAGGACCGGCTGGGTACGGTCGCCCAGCGCGCCGAGCGCATCGCCGTCCTCGCCGTCGACCTGGCCCGGCGGGCCGGGCTCGGCGAGGAGGCGACGGACGTCGTCCGGCGTGCCGGTGCGCTGGCGAAGTTCGACCTGGCCTCTCAGATGGTGATCGAGTTCTCCGTCCTGGCCGGGGTGATGGCCGAGGAGTACGCCCTGCGGTCCGGTGAGTCCGCCGAGGTGGCCCGGGCCCTCGCCGAGATGGAGCTGCCGCGCGCCGCCGGCGGCGCCCTGCCGGCCGGGGACGCGGGTGCCGTGCTCTCCCTCGCCGACCGGTTCGACCTGGTGACCGGCATGTTCCTGATCGGCGCCGCACCGACCGGGAGCTCCGACCCGTACGGCGTGCGCCGGGCCGCGATCGGGCTGCTCAACGTGTTGCGGAGCGTGCCCGCCGTGGCCGGTGTCCGGGTACGCGACGGGTTGCGCGCGGCGGCCGTACGGTACGCCGCGCAGGGCGTCGAGGTGCCCGCCGAGCGGGTCGCCGAAGCTGCCGAGCTGATCACCCGGCGGTATGAGCAGCAGCTCACGGACGCCGGGCACGAGCACCGGCTGGTGCAGGCCGTGCTGGTGTGGGCGGACCGGCCCTCTCACGGCGATCGCACACTGGCCACGCTGGAGCGGCACATCGGCACGGAGGCCTTCGAGGCACTCGCTGCCGCGTTCCAGCGGGTGGTGCGCATCCTCCCGAGGGCGGCGTCGAGGCGGCGGATCCGTCCCTGCTGACCGCTCCCGCCGAACTGCGCCTCGCCGAGAGCGCGGAGGCCGTACGCCAGGCGCTGCACGGCCGCGAGGACGACCTCGGCGCCCTGATCGAGGTGTCGGGCCCGCTGGTCGAGGCGATCAGCGCCTTCTTCGACGAGGTGCTGGTGATGGATCCCGACCCGGCGGTCCGTGCGGCCCGGCTGACGCTGCTCACCGAGGTGGCGGGACTGGCGCGTACGACGCTGGACTGGGGGGCGCTGTAACGGGGCGAGTGGGTGCGAGCCGCGCGGGCGGACGTTTCACGTGAAACACCGGCTCCGAGCCGAGCGGTCGTCGGCAGTGGTCAGACCGCCATCATCGGCGCGGCTCCCTCGCGCCACTTGAGGACCTTGTCGAAGCTCACCACGGCTCCGCCCCGGCCCGGCTTGTTGCCGATGTGGACGTGGTCGGCGAGTTCCTGGATGAGACACAGCCCTCTGCCGTGCTCCGCGTCGGTGTGCGCGGGGCGGATCGGCGGGCGGGACCGGCCGGCGGTGGCCCCGGGGAAACCCGGGCCGGCGTCGGCGACCTCGATACGGCACTTCTCGCCATCGAGGTAGGCGGTGACCCGGTACGCCTCCGAACCGGGACCGCCGCGTGCCCTGTCGCCACCGTGCTCCACGGCGTTCGCGCAGGCCTCACTGAGAGCTACGGAGAGGTCGTAAGAGATGTCGGGGTCCACGCCCGCGGTCTCCATCGTGCCGATCAGCAGACGCCTGGCGAGCGGCACGCTCGCAGCCTCGCGCCGCAGATGGAGTGACCACCAGATGCTCATGCTCCAGCCTCCTGGCTGCGGCTCGACATACCGATACGTATTGCCCGAGTCCCCGTATGTAAGCGTGAAGTTGACGTGACGCCGCCCATACGGCGGATGCGCACTGGTCCTGATCGGTGTATGTGAGGGCGGTGCGGCGCCGGTTCACGGGGGGAGCGTGCCGGGCCAGACGGTGATGTTCCGGTCGTACGGCATCTTGCGGACCTGCCGTACGAGGCCTGCGGGGCCAGTGCGATGATGAGCCCGCCATGACTGCCCCCACGCGCCCACGACGCGCCCCGGACACACGTTCCGGATTGTCCGGGCCGCGGTGTTCGCCGCGGTCTGCGTCGTGCTGGCCGGGGCCGGTCACGCACTCGCCTCCCGTGACGACATCCCGCTGTGGACGCTGGGCGCCGGCTTCCTCGGGGTGGTCGCTGTCGCGGCACCGCTCACCGGGCGCGTGCGCTCGCTGCCGGGGATCACCGCGCTGCTCGCGGCCGCTCAGACGGCGCTGCACACGCTGTTCGGACTCGGCCAGCACGGGACGGCCGCCGCGTCCTCCATGCCGACGGGCACGGGCGACGCAACGCTGGTCCAGCAGGCCGCGCGGCTCGTGTGCGGCACCACGGCGGCGGCGATCAGCCCGGCGCAGGCCCAGAAGATCCTCACCGACGCCCGCATCCAACCGGCCCGGAGGCGCACGCGCACCTGGCGGACTCCGGGGCGTCGGCCTCGCTGTGGCCGTCCCTGACCATGCTGCTCGGCCACGTCCTCGCGGCCCTCGCCGCCGGCTGGTTGCTGCGCCACGGCGACCTGGCGCTGCTGCGGCTCACCGAACTGTCGGCGCAGGGCGTCGCCGAGGGGGCGCTCGTGCGCTCCCTACGGGCCGCACTCGCGCTGGTTCGCGCCCTGCGCGCCGGGCTCCCGGGCGCGCCTGAGGTATCTCCGCGCCCGGCGCACGCCGTGCATCCCGCGCCCGAGATGACGAGCACGACGACGCTCCAGCACACGGTGATCCGGCGCGGGCCGCCGGCCGCCACGGCTTCCGCATCCGCACTCGCCCTCGCCGCCTGACACGACGCGAGCACCACTCCGTATCTCTTCGTATCTCTCCGAAACACTTCGAATCACTTCGAAGGGATTCGGAGCACTTCGGACGGATCGGAGGAGGGGCCGCCGTCGTGCGGCACGCGCGCGTGCGCGGATCCCTCTCCTCCCTCGTCCATCGACATACGACTCACAGCGGAGTACCCCTTACATGAAGGCTTCCCGTATCGCCGCGGCCGGTGCCGCCGCCGGCATCACCGTGCTCGCCCTGTCCGCCCCCGCCTTCGCGCACGTCACCGTGCAGCCCGAGGGCACGGCCGCCAAGGGCGGCTACGCGGTCGTCGACTTCAAGGTCCCCAACGAGCGCGACAACGCCTCGACCACCAAGCTCGAGGTCACCTTCCCGACGGACCACCCGCTGGCCTCCGTCATGCCCGAGCCGGTTCCGGGCTGGAAGATCGACATCACCAGGTCCACGCTGGACAAGCCGCTGGAGATGCACGGCGAGAAGATCTCCGAGGCCGTCACCAAGGTCACCTGGACCGCCGACGGTGACGGCATCAAGGCCGGCTTCTTCCAGAAGTTCCCGGTCTCCATCGGCACCCTGCCCGAGGACACCGACCAGCTGGTCTTCAAGGCCCTCCAGACGTACTCCA
This sequence comes from Streptomyces tuirus, assembly GCA_018195615.1. GTDB lineage: Bacteria > Actinomycetota > Actinomycetes > Streptomycetales > Streptomycetaceae > Streptomyces > Streptomyces tuirus_A. The sequence goes on from JAGTPG010000002.1 coordinate 4,725,539, forward strand.
ACAAGGAGGTCGTCCGCTGGATCGAGGTGCCGCAGGAGGGCAAGGAGGAGCCTGACAACCCGGCCCCGGTGCTGGAGCTGTCCGCCGCCTCCGAGGACGGGCACCACGGCTCCTCGGACGACAAGGCCTCGGACGCCGAGTCGGCCGAGAACGCCTCCGCCGAGACCGCCGCCGACTCCGGCTCCTCCGACGGCACCGACACCACCGCCCGCGTCCTGGGCATCGTCGGCATCGTGGTGGGCGCCGCGGGCGTCGCCTACGGCGTGCTCGCCGGACGCCGGCGCACCGACGCCTGAAGGCCGATTCCGTTGCACGGCGCGCTCCAGGACCCCGCCTCCGGGCAGGGGGCACCCCGGTGCGCGCCGGGTCACCGACATCTGGGACATTTTTCTATGCGCACCAAGACCTTCGCCGCGGCCGCTGTGCTCGCCGTCGCCTCCCTGACCCTGACCGCCTGCGGCAGCGGCGGCGACAGCGACAAGCCCGTCGCCGTGGTGTCGGAGGAGGCCGGCAGCGACAACGCCGCCACCGTCCTCGACCAGCCCTTCCAAAAGCCGGACCTGGTCCTCACCGACACGCAGGGCAAGAAGTACGACCTCCGCAAGGAGACCAAGGGCAAGCCCACACTGATCTACTTCGGCTACACGCACTGCCCCGACGTGTGCCCCTCGACCATGAGCAACATCGCCGTGGCCAAGAAGCAGCTGCCCAAGGCCGAACAGGACGACCTGCGCGTCGTGTTCGTCACCACCGACCCGGACCGTGACACCCCGCCGAGCTCGGCAAATGGCTCAAGGGCATCGACCCCCGCTTCATCGGCCTCACCGGGGACTTCGCGACCATCCAGGCCGGCGCCCGCACCCTCGGCATCTCCATCGACCCGCCGAGGAAGGACAAGAACGGCAAGGTCATCTCCGAGCACGGCACCCAGGTCATCGCCTTCTCGCCGAAGACCGACGGTGGCTATGTGCTCTACGGCGAGAACGCCACGGTCGACGACTACACCAAGGACCTTCCAAGATCGTCAAGGGGAGAAGCCGTGAGGCGGCGGCTCGGCCCGGCGGCTCTCGTAGCAGCCGGAGCGCTGGCCCTCGTGGGCTGCGGCGGCTCGGACTCCGGCTCCGGTTCCGGCGGCTCCGGCTCGGGAAGCGGCAAGGCCGAACTCTCCGTGGGCTCCGCCTACATGCCACAGCCCGTCTCCGACGAGATGGCGGCCGGCTTCTTCACCATCACCAACAAGGGCGGTGCCGCCGACGAGCTGACCTCGGTCACCAGCGACGTCGCCGGGCAGGTCACCGTGCACGAGACCGTCGGCCAGGCCATGCAGGAGGTCAAGAGCCTGAAGGTCCCCGCCCACGGTGAGCTGGTGCTGAAGAGCGGCGGCGACCATCTGATGTTCGAACAGCTGAAGCGCAAGCCGAAGGAAGGCCAGACGGTCTCCGTCGAACTGCGCTTCGCCCACTCCGGCCCCGTCAAGGTCGAGATGCCGGTGAAGTCGGCCACCTACACCCCGAAGACCGGACACTGACGGAGGGACCACTGTGACCCAGTCCATCGCCCCCCGTGTCCGGGACCTGGTGCTGCTGCTCCTGGCCGCGGCCTGCGCACTCCTCGCCGGAGCCGGTCCGGCCGCCGCGCACGCCGCGGTGACCGGCAGCGACCCCGGGCAGGGGGCGGTGGTCCAGGAGGCCCCGGCCCGCATCTCGCTCACCTTCTCCGAGCAGGTCGCGATGTCCGGCGACTCGCTGCGCGTACTCGACCCCGAGGGCAAGCGGGTCGACTCCGGCGAGCCGTCCAACGTCAGCGGCACGACGTACGCCGTGCGGCTCAAGTCGGACCTGCCCGACGGCACGTACACCGTGGCCTACCAGGTCGTGTCGGCGGACAGCCATCCCGTCGCCGGTGCCTACACCTTCTCCATCGGCGCCCCGTCCAAGACCTCCGTGACGGTCTCCGGGCAGGCGACCGACGACGGCGTCGTCGGCTGGCTGTACGGCGTCGGGCGGTACGTGTCCTACGCCGGGTTCATCGTGCTGGTCGGCGGTGCCGCCTTCGTGCTCACCTGCTGGCCACGCGGCTCCGGGGTCCGGCCGGTGCAGCGGTTCGTCGTCTCCGGGTGGCTCGCGCTCACCGCGTCGACCCTCGCCCTGCTGCTCCTGCGCGGCTCCTTCACCGGCTCCGGGAAGGTCGCCGACGTCTTCGACCTGTCCCTGCTCGGCCAGGTGCTCCAGACCAAGACCGGCGCGGCCCTGGTCTCCCGGCTGCTGCTGCTCGCCGCGGCGGCGCTGTTCGTCGCCGTGCTGTTCGGCTCGTACGACAAACGGGAGGACGCCCAGGAGAAGCGGGACCTGACCTTCGGGCTCGCGATCGGCGGATTCGTCGTGGCCGCCGGGCTCGCCGCGAGCTGGGCCATGTCCGAGCACGCCTCGGTCGGACTCCAGGCGGGCATCGCCATGCCGGTCGACATCGTCCATCTGCTGGCCGTCGCCGTGTGGCTCGGCGGGCTGGGCGCACTCCTGGTCGCCCTGTACCGGGCACCGGCGGACACACCCGTCGACGCGCCGGCCGTACGCCGCTTCTCCGCCGTCGCCTTCGGCAGTGTCCTCGCCCTGATCGCGACCGGCACGTACCAGTCCTGGCGCCAGCTCGGCTCCTGGTCGGCCTTCACGGACACGCGGTACGGGCAACTGCTGCTCGCCAAGATCGCACTCGTGGCCGTAATGGTCGGCGTCGCGTGGATCTCACGCCGGTGGACGGGTCGGCTGGCGGAGGCGGCGTCAGTGACGGCGTCGGCGTCGGCCGCGCGGGAGAAGGAACGGGTCGGCGCCGGGGCCGCGTCCTCGGGCGAGGGCCTGCGGGAGGAAGGCGGGCCGATGGGCACCGCCCCGGGTGAGGCCGAGGTTCGGGGCACCGGCCCGGGTGAGGCCGAGGTTCGGGGCTCCGAGCCGGCCGACACGGCAGGAGAAGCAGCAGCCGCCACTTCGGCCGATGTGCCGGCCGACACCGCGACCGACGAACCCGGCGACGCACCGGCCGATACACCTGGCGGCGCCACAACCGGCGCACCTGACAACGCACCAGCCGACGGCTCACCAGCCGACGCCGAAACCGCCGCTGCCGAACCTGCCGCCGCGGAACCCGCCACGGCCGAAACCGCCACCGTCGAACCCGCCGCTGCCGAGCGGGCCGCGCAACTCGCCCGGCAGCGGGCCGCTCGGGACGCCGCCCGGCAGAAGCGGCTGCGGGACGCCGACCCGAACCGCTTCGGGCTGCGCCGCTCCGTGCTCGCCGAGGCCGGCATCGCGGTCGTCCTGCTCGCCGTCACCACCGTGCTGACACAGACCGAGCCCGGACGTACGGAGCAGGAGGCCAAGGCGGCCACCTCGAACTCCGCGTCCTCCTCCGCCGACCCGGGCGCGTCCGGGGCACTGACCCTCAACATGCCGTTCGACACCGGCGGCGAGGACGGCAAGGGCATCGTCACGATCGACCTCGACCCCGCGCGCGTGGGCAGCAACGAGATGCACGTCTACGTGGAACGGCCCAACGGCCGGGCCTTCGACATCCCCGAGGTGAAGGTCGACTTCACCCTGGCCGCCAAGGACATCGGGCCCCTGCCCGTCGTCCCCGACCACATCGCTACCGGACACTGGTCGGCGAACGGAGTGCAGATCCCCATGGCCGGCGACTGGAAGGTCGACGTGACCGTGCGGACCTCCGACATCGACGAGGTGACCGTCACCAAGAACGCGCAGATCGGCTGAACCCACCATGGCTGACCAGTCCATTCCGGAGGCCCGTACCCCCGGCACCGTCCCCGGGGCGCCCGAAGCGACCCCGACCCACGAGGGCATCTCACGGCGGCGGCTGCTCGGCACCGCCGGCGCCACGGGCCTCGTCCTCGGTACGACGGGCGCGGTCGTCGGATACGCGACCGCTCCCTCCGAGGCCACCGCTCCGCTCACCTCGCTCGGCGCCGACCGGGCGATGTTTCACGGGAAACATCAGCCCGGCATCACCGACGGCCTCCAGGCCCGCGGCCACCTCGTCGCCTTCGACCTGGCCGCGGGCGCCGGCCGCAAGGAAGCCGCCGCCCTGCTGCGGCGCTGGACGGAGACGGCCCGACGGCTGATGGCTGGTGAGCCCAGCCCCCACGACGACACCGACGTGGCCCGGGACGCCGGGCCCTCGTCGCTGACCATCACCTTCGGCTTCGGCCACAGCTTCTTCGGCAGGACGGGCCTGGAGCAGCAGCGCCCGGCCGCCCTGGACCCGCTGCCCGAGTTCTCTTCCGACCACCTCGACAAGAACCGCAGCAACGGCGACCTGTGGGTGCAGATCGGCGCCAACGACGCCCTCGTCGCCTTCCACGCCCTGCGCGCCATCCAGAAGGACGCGAGCCAGGCCGCCAAGGTCCGCTGGCAGATGAACGGCTTCAACCGCTCCCCGGGCGCCACCGCACACCCCATGACGGCCCGCAACCTGATGGGCCAGATCGACGGCACCCGCAACCCGAAGCCGAGCGAAGCCGACTTCGACCAGCGGATCTTCGTGCCGGAGCAGGGCGAACCGGCCTGGATGGCGAACGGCTCCTACGCCGTCGTACGCCGTATCCGCATGCTCCTCGACGACTGGGAGAAGCTCTCCGTCAAGGCGCAGGAGGACGTGATCGGGCGCCGCAAGTCGGACGGGGCGGCGCTGTCCGGGGGCACCGAGACGACCGCGATGGACCTCGAGAAGACCGACGCCCAGGGCAACCTGCTCGTCCCGATCAACGCTCACGCCCGGATCACCCGGCCCGACCAGAACGGCGGCGCGGCGATGCTCCGCCGCCCGTTCTCCTTCCACGACGGCATCGACCCGGACGGCGTGCCCGACGCGGGCCTGCTCTTCATCTGCTGGCAGGCCGATCCGCTCCGCGGCTTCGTGCCGGTGCAGCGCAAGCTCGACCGCGGAGACGCACTGTCGAAATTCATCCGGCACGAGTCGAGCGGGCTGTTCGCGGTGCCGGGCGGAGCAGCAGACGGCGAGTATGTGGGACAGAAGTTGCTGGAGGGGTGAAAGTCCACTCCTGTGAGTTTGTGGGAGATGACGGTTCCGCGGGCCCATTAGGGTGAGGTCATGCCAGCGAGCTATGCGTATCTCGGCCCCGAGGGCACCTTCACCGAAGTCGCCCTGCGCACTCTCCCCGAGGCCGCCACCCGGGAACTCGTCCCGTACGTCTCCGTCCAGTCCGCGCTCGACGCGGTACGAGCCGGCGAGGCCGAGGCCGCGTTCGTGCCGATCGAGAACTCCGTCGAGGGCGGCATCACCACCACCCTCGACGAACTGGTCGCCGGCGCGCCACTGATGATCTACCGCGAGGTACTGCTGTCGATCACCTTCGCGCTGCTGGTCCGCCCCGGCACCGAGTTGTCGGACATCAAGACGGTCTCCGCCCACCCCGCGGCTCAGCCGCAGGTGCGCAACTGGATGAAGAAGCACCTCCCCGACGCCCACTGGGAGTCGGCCGCCTCGAACGCGGACGCCGCCCGGCTGGTCCAGGAAGGCCAGTACGACGCCGCCTTCGCCGGCGAGTTCGCCGCCGCCCGCTACGGCCTTCAGGCCCTGGAGACCGAGATCCACGACGCGGAGAACGCCCAGACGCGGTTCGTGCTGGTCGGCCGGCCCGCCCGGCCCGCGGCGCCGACCGGCGCGGACAAGACCTCCGTCGTGCTGTGGCAGCGCGATGACCACCCCGGCGGTCTGCGCGACCTGCTGGGCGAGTTCGCCACCCGCGGCATCAACCTGATGCTGCTCCAGTCCCGGCCCACCGGCGCGGGCATCGGCAACTACTGCTTCTGCATCGACGCCGAGGGCCACATCTCCGATCGTCGGGTGGCCGAGGCGCTGATGGGCCTCAAGCGGATCTGCCTCCAGGTGCGCTACCTCGGCTCCTATCCGCGCGCGGACATGCGGCCGGGGGAGATGCGGGCGCCGCGGCAGGGGACGTCGGACGAGGAGTTCGTGGCAGCGGCGGACTGGGTGGCGCGCTGCCAGGACGGACGCTTCTAGACCGGTCGTACCTGGTGATTGTCGTTATCCACAGAAGTTATCCACAGGTCCGCTTCTCGACCTGGGGACAAGTCGACAACCAAGCATGAGTCAGTCGACAAATCGCCCTACAGGCCCCTGATGCGTCCATCGACGGGCAGGTCACCCTTCGTCCACCGTTTTCCCTTCCGTAACTCTTCGGGATGACCCAATTCCACTCGAAAGCGAGGATAGATCGGGTTTGGGGCGGGAATTCTGAGGGCGGCCGAGGCTTCCGGAGCGATCAATTCCGAAGTCCACAGATCTTCCACACAGCCTGTGGATAACTCTGCGAGGGGTGTGGACGCCTGTGGACAACTCACAGCCAAGTCCCGCCCCCACAAGGGATTCGAGTCAATACAGCACCCTTGGCGTGCCTCGTTCCGGGGAGACCCCCGGCTTTTATTGACACTGTGCGCATTTCACCCATAACGGCACGTAAGCCACTGCCGGAATAGTGAGTCGTGGGCGGTCACCCCACACCGGTAGCCTTGACCGCGTGATTGACCTTCGCCTGCTCCGTGAGGACCCCGACCGTGTGCGCGCATCGCAGCGCGCCCGTGGAGAGGACGTCGCCCTCGTCGACTCCCTCCTGTCTGCCGACGAGCGGCGCAGGTCGTCCGGCGTCCGCTTCGACGAGCTGCGCGCCGAGCAGAAGGCGCTCGGCAAGCTGATCCCCAAGGCGTCCGGGGACGAGAAGGCCGAGCTGCTGAAGAAGGCGGGCCAGCTCGCCGCCGACGTCAAGGCCGCCGACGCGGAACGCGACACGGCCGCTGCCGAGACCCAGGAACTGCTCCAGAAGCTCGGCAACCTCGTCCACCCGGACGTGCCCGTGGGCGGCGAGGAGGACTTCGTCACGCTGGAGACGCACGGCACGATCCGCGACTTCGCCGGCGAGGGCTTCGAGCCCAAGGACCACCTCGAGCTCGGCCAGATCCTCGGCGCGATCGACGTCGAGCGCGGCGCCAAGGTCTCCGGATCCCGCTTCTACTTCCTGACGGGCGTGGGCGCCCTGCTGGAGCTCGCCCTGGTGAACGCGGCGATGGCCCAGGCCACGGCGGCCGGCTTCACGCCGATGCTGACCCCGGCCCTGGTCCGCCCCCAGTCCATGGCTGGCACGGGCTTCCTCGGCCAGGCCGCCCAGGACGTCTACCACCTTCAGAACGACGACCTCTACCTGGTCGGCACCTCCGAGGTCCCGCTCGCGGCGTACCACATGGACGAGATCCTGGACGCCGACCGCCTCCCGCTGCGCTACGCGGGCTTCTCGCCCTGCTTCCGCCGCGAGGCCGGCTCGCACGGCAAGGACACCCGGGGCATCTTCCGCGTGCACCAGTTCGACAAGGTCGAGATGTTCTCCTACGTGACCCCGGAGGACTCCCAGGCCGAACACCAGCGGCTGCTGGAGTGGGAGAAGCAGTGGCTGACCTCGCTGGAGCTGCCGTTCCGGGTCATCGACGTCGCCTCCGCCGACCTCGGCTCCTCGGCCGCCCGCAAGTTCGACTGCGAGGCGTGGATCCCGACCCAGGGCAAGTACCGCGAGCTGACCTCGACCTCGGACTGCACCGAGTTCCAGTCCCGCCGCCTGTCGATCCGTGTCCGTGACGGCAAGCAGGTCCGTCCGCTGGCCACGCTCAACGGCACGCTGTGCGCCGTACCGCGCACGATCGTGGCGATCCTGGAGAACCACCAGCAGGCCGACGGCTCCGTGCGGGTGCCCGAGGTGCTGCGGCCGTACCTGGGCGGCCGGGAGGTCCTGGAGCCGGTGGCCAAGTGACCACCGGTTTCCCCTACAAGCTGGTCGCCACCGACCTCGACGGGACGCTGCTGCGTTCCGACGAGTCGGTGTCGCCCCGTACCCGTGAGGCACTCGCCGCGGCCACCGCGGCGGGCGCCGCGCACATCGTCGTCACCGGCCGTGCGGTCCCCTGGACCCGGCACATCCTCGACGAGCTCGGCTACCAGGGGCTGGCCGTCTGCGGCCAGGGCGCGCAGGTGTACGACGCCGGCGCCCACCGCCTGCTGACGTCGGTGACGCTGGACCGGCAGCTGGCCGGGGTGGCGCTGGCGAAGATCGAGGCGGAGGTCGGCCCGCTGTACCTGGCCGCGAGCCGCGACGGCCTGGACGGCGAGGTACTGGTGGGCCCCGGCTACGCCGTCCACGGGGCCCTCCCCGCCACCCCGTTCACGGACGCGTCGGATCTGTGGGCCGCGCCCCTGAACAAGCTCTACATCCAGCACCCGACGCTGTCGGACGACGAGCTGTGCGAGGTGGCCTCCCGGACCGCCGGCGGCTTCGTCACCGTCGTCATGGCGGGCGAGGGCATCGTCGAACTCCTGCCCCTGGGCCTGTCCAAGGCCACGGGCCTGTCCCTGGCGGCCCGTCGGCTCAAGCTGAAGGCGGCCGACACGATCGCCTTCGGTGACATGCCCAACGACATCCCGATGTTCGCCTGGGCCTCCTACGGTGTCGCCATGGCCGACGCCCATGAGGAGTTGAAGGCGGTGGCCGACGAGGTGACGTCCTCGAACGAGGCGGACGGGATAGCGGTGGTGCTGGAGCGGTTGCTGGGCTGATGCTCGGCGGAGGATGCACGGATCGAACGTGCGCGGGCTTGTCGGCCCGACCACGGCTGCATTGATCAAGCACAGTGCAAACCGGTGCCTTACCACTCGGCCAATCCTCCGGGTGGGCGGCCCACGCGATGTGCGATTCGCGTGCTCGAAGCGGCCGCCCCGGGCAGCTCCCCGTGTGGGGCGGGCTCTACGGAGGGGTAGCGACTACTCCGGAACCCGCCGCGGGCTGCCCTGAAGGGAGCTGGACGTACTGCCGTGCATGGACATCGTCCCGCTCCTCTCCCAGAACATGGCACCGGGCTCATCGCCCGGCAGGACGAGAACTACTCTGCCTGCCGGGCGAATTGGACGCCACCGATTAAATCGGCGGCTGGGCCGGCTAGCGCCTGCGCCACCTGCGCCTGCGGGCCTTGCTGAAGAACCAGCCCGCGGGCGGCTCGTCGGAGCGCCAGGGCTGCGGCTCCGGCTCCTCGCGGCGCCAGCGCGCGGCAAGCATCCGGGCCCGGGCGGACGGCTCGGAGGTCTCGGCCGAGCGTATGAAGTCGTCGTCCAGAACGACGTCGTCGAGGTCGTCCCGGGCTTCGCCTCCGGGCCCGGATCCGGACTGCCCGCGGTCGTCGTACTGAGCCCTCTCGCCCGCCATCCCCGTTCCTCTCTTCCAGCCGTCCAACTCCCGTGCGGTTCCCTTACATGCGGTTTGCTCAGTGTGCCCTGACAGAGGTGAAGCCACTGTCAAGGCCGGGGCACGTCACTCCTCGCCGGCCAGCGTCAGCGAACGCAGCTTCTGTCCGGCGTACCAGGTGGCGAGCACCGTGACGGCCACCAGCAGCACCGTCGCCGTGGTCAGGCCCACGTCCGAGCTCACCAGGTCCCCGCCGGACACCTTCTGGGCCACGGCCAGCGACCACTGCTGGACGCTCAGCGTGCGGGCCCCTGGCACCAGGGAGCCGAACAGCGCCTCCCAGACCAGCGCGTAGACGAGCCCGAACACCACCGCGTGCCGGGAGACCGTGCCGAGCAGCAGGAACAGGGCCGCGTAGGCGATCGAGGCGACCAGCGCGGCCACCGTGTAGGCGACGGCGACCTGCTGGCCGTTGCCGTTCAGGATGAAGCCCGCGATCAGCGTCGGCACCGCGGAGAACACCATCGTCACCGCGATCGCGACGATCAGCTTGGTGAAGATGATCGTCGGCCGCTTGATCGGCTTGGACAGCAGGTACACCACCGAGCCGTCGTCGATCTCCGGGCCGATCGCGCCGGTCCCGGCGATGACGCCGATGATCGGCACCATCGTGGCGAGGGCGAGGCCGCCGAGCAGGTCCGACGCCGTCTGGTCGTCAGCGCCGGCGAGGCCCCGCACCGCCACGGCGATCACGATCAGCAGCAGCGGCAGGGCGCCGAGGATGAGGGCCCGGCGCCGGCCGAGCAGGGCCCGGTAGGTGAGCCGGGCGACTGTGGGGTCGTACATCAGGGGCCTCCTACGCCGCGACGAGGTACGAGAAGACGGACTCGAGGGACTCGTCGGACGGCGAGACCGTGAGCAGGCGGATGCCGTTGTCCCTGGCCACCCGGGCAGCAGGGCCGTGAAGCGGCCGAAGTCGACGGCCTGGACGCGCAGCGCGCCCTCGGCGAGGTCGACCTCGATGCCGGATGTCGACGGGTCGGCGATCAGCGCGGCCGCGAGGGCGCGGTCGTCGCTGGAGCGCACCAGGTAGCGGTGCGGCCGGTCGGTCATCAGTCGGCGGATCTTGCGGAAGTCGCCACTGGCGGCGTGCCGGCCGGCGACGACGACCTCGATGTGCCAGGCGAGCTGCTCGACCTCTTCGAGGATGTGGGACGAGAAGAGCACCGTGCGGCCCTCGTCGCCCATGCGGCGCAGCAGGTCCATGAGCTGCATGCGCTGGCGCGGGTCCATGCCGTTGAAGGGTTCGTCCAGCAGGAGCAGCGACGGGTCGTGGACCAGCGCGGACGCCATCTTCACGCGCTGGCGCATGCCCTTGGAGTACGTCTGGATCTTGCGGTCCTGCGCGTACTCCATCTCGACCGTGGCGAGTGCCTTCTGGGCCGCCTTGGCGCCCAGGCCGTGCAACTCGGCGTTGGCGAGGACGAACTCCTTGCCGGTGAGGAAGTCGTACATCGCCTCCCGCTCGGGACGACGCCGATCTGCTTGTAGATCTGCTCGTTGCGCCACACCGGCCGGCCGTCGAGGGTGACCGTGCCGGTGGAGGGGGCCAGGAAGCCGCCCATCATGTTGATGAGGGTGGACTTTCCCGCGCCGTTGGGACCGAGCAGGCCGGTGACGCCGGGGCCGATGGTCATGGTGATGTCGTTGACGGCGACCACGTTGCCGAACCAGCGGGAGACGTGGTCGATGTTGAGCGTGGTCACAGGCCCACCTTCTTGTAGCGGCGCATCAGGAGGCCGTAGCTCGCGGCGATCAGGCCCAGGGCGAGGAGGACGTAGACGACGCCCTCGGCGTTGCTCGGGCCCACCCGCCGGGGAAGGCGGAGGTCGCGCCAGGAACGCGGACTGCACTCCGTCGATGATCGTGATCGGCGAGAAGAGCCCGATCCACGGCACGGCGTCGGTGCTGCCCTGGGCGTCGGCGATGGCCTGGAGGGTGGAGACGGCGCCGTAGGTGATGGTCAGCACGGCGATCACGGCCGCGATGCCGAAGCCGCGGCGTGGGGTGAAGGACGCGATGACCAGGCCGATACCGGCGAACAGCAGTGAGAGCAGTGCCACGGAGACGAGTCCCTGTGCGAATCCCTTGGTCTGGTCGGCGAAGTCGAGCTTGGCCAGCAGCGCGCCCACGTAGAGCACGAGCAGGGGAGCGGCCGTGAGGACGAACAGCGCCGAGGCCAGCGCCGCGAACTTGGCGCGGACGTAGTCGGCGGTCTCGATGGGCCGCGAGAAGTACAGCGGTACGGTCTTGAAGCGCAGGTCGCGCGAGACCGACTGGGGTGCCTGCGAGGCGACGTACAGGCTGATGACCGCCTGCATGACGATCGCGTAGCGCGTGTAGTCCAGGGGCAGGGCGTTGGCCTTGGTGGCGACCGCGACGGCGACCATGATGGCCGCGGGTACGCACATCACGACGAACAGCAGCATCGGCAGCACCTTGGACTTGACCGAGCGGCCGAGGCCGTAGGAGCCGCGCAGGGACTGCGAGTACAGGGAGCGGCGGGCGTAGGCGCGGCCCAGGCGGGGGCCGTCGTAGTTGCGGTAGCCGATGTTGTGGATGCGGGTCTGGTCACCCGGTGCCGGGGCGGGTGTCCCCGTGGAGTGCTCAACCGCCATGGCCGACCGCCTCCTTCCGCTGCTCGTGCTCGTCGCTGCTGGTGAAGACCTCGGAGATGTGGTGCCGGCGCTGCTCCATGCGCACGAGCCCGAGTCCGAGGTCCGCGATCACGTCCCGGACCAGGTCGTAGGTCTCCTCGCCCTGGGCGGTGAGCAGCAGGATGTGGCCGGCTCCGGGCAGGCCGCTGCCGTCCTCGACGCTCACCCCGCGCGCGTGCAGTGCGTCGCGCACCGCGCGGGTGCCGTCCGGGTGCTCGTCGGTGTCGGTGACCTCGATCGCGAGGGTGGTGGTGGTCTGGGTGAAGTCCGTGGTGGAGCTGGAGCGCAGGAGCTTGCCGCCGTCGACGACGACGACGTGGTCGCAGGTGCGCTCCAGTTCGCCCAGCAGGTGTGAGGTGACCAGGACCGAGATGCCGAAGTCGGTGTGGATCCGGCGGATCAGGCCGAGCATCTCGTCACGGCCGACCGGGTCGAGGCCGTTGGTCGGCTCGTCGAGGAAGACCAGTTGCGGGTCGTGGACGAGGGCCTGGGCGAGCTTGACGCGCTGCTTCATGCCGGTGGAGTAGCCGCCGATGGGGCGGTATCGCTCCTCGTACAGGCCGACGTGGCGCAGGGTGTCCGCGGTGCGCTCGCGGGCCGCGGTGGGCGGCAGGCCGGACATGCGCGCCATGTGGACGACGAACTCGGTGGCCGAGACGTCCGGCGGCAGGCAGTCGTGCTCGGGCATGTAGCCGACCCGCTCGCGGATGGCGGCGCCCTTGGTGGCGACGTCGAGGCCGAGCACTTCGGCGCGGCCCTCGGTGGCGGGGACAGACCCAGCAGGATCTTGATCAGTGTGGACTTGCCGGCTCCGTTGGCTCCGACGAGTCCGGTCACACCGGGCCCGACGTCCACGGAGAGCCGGTCAAGCGCGGTCACCCTGGGGAACCGCTTGCTCAGGCTTTCGGTCGCGATCACAGTCACCCTTCGAAGGTAGGGGCCGTGCGCGTGGCGGTCGTCACTCCGCAGAGCTGTCTTGGGATCAGCCTGGAGTATTACGGGCCCTTAGGGGACCTGGTGCTTGAGAGTTACCACGACCGGGGACCACACCGGGGGCGCCCTATTGACGATGTCTCTAACAAGTGCCAGATTCGCCGGATGACGTTGCTCACGGGCGCGCGGGAGCGCCGGGTGCGGTCCGGTGAAGTCGAGCTGTGCGTGGCCGAGTTGGGCGATCCTGATCGGCCCACGGTCGTACTGGTGCACGGTTACCCCGACAGCAAGGAGGTGTGGTCGGAGGTAGCCGCGCGTCTCGCCGGGCGCTTTCACGTGGTGGCGTACGACGTCCGCGGTCACGGCGGGTCGACAGCGCCGCGGCCGCTGCGGGGCGGGTTCACGCTGGAGAAGCTGACGGACGACTTCCTGGCCGTCGCGGACGCGGTCAGCCCGGACCGGCCGGTGCACCTGGTCGGGCACGACTGGGGCTCGGTGCAGAGCTGGGAGTTCACCACCGTCAAGCGCACCGAGGGCCGTATCGCCTCCTTCACGTCGATGTCCGGGCCGTCCCTCGACCACTTCGGCCACTGGATCAACAGCCGTGTGAAGCGGCCCACCCCGCGCCGGGTCGGCCAGCTCCTCGGGCAGGGCGCGCGGTCCTGGTACGTGTACCTGCTGCATACGCCCGTGCTGCCCGAGCTCGCCTGGCGCGGCCCGCTCGGCAGGCGCTGGCCGAGGATGCTGGAGCGCGCCGAGCGGGTGCCGGTCGACGGCTACCCGACCTCGTCGCTGCCCTCGGACGCGGCGCACGGGGCCTGGCTGTACCGGGACAACGTCCGGCCCCGGCTGCGCAGGCCGCGCCCGGACGCACGCGCCCACGCGCCCGTGCAGCTCGTCACGCCTCTGGAGGACCGTTTCCTTTCGGAGCGGCTCGACGACGGACTGGAGCTGTGGGTTCCGCAGCTGACCCGGCGGACGCTTCCGGCGGGGCACTGGATCCCGCGCACCCGCCCCGATCAGCTGGCGACCTGGATCACCGACTTCGTGACGTCCGTGGAGCACGGGCGGCCTCCCGTGACCGCGAACGGCGAGCACGCCGAGCGGTTCGGCGGCCGGCTGGTGCTGGTCACCGGGGCCGGCAGCGGCATCGGACGGGCGACGGCGCTGGCGTTCGCCGGAGCCGGGGCGCGCGTGGTCGCGGTCGACCGGAACGCCGGAGCGGCGGTCCGCACCGCCGAGTCCTGCCGCCGGGTGGGCGCCCCGCGGCCTGGGCGGAGACCGCCGACGTCTCCGACGAACAAGGGATGGAGGAGCTCGCCGAGAAGGTCGGCAGCGAGTACGGCGTGGTGGACGTCCTGGTGAACAACGCCGGGATCGGACTGTCCGGTTCCTTCTTCGACACCACGCCGGAGGACTGGAAGAAGGTCCTCGACGTCAACCTGTGGGGCGTGATCCACGGCTGCCGGCTCTTCGGGCGGCGGATGGCCGAGCGCGGGCAGGGCGGCCACATCGTCAACGTGGCGTCGGCTGCTGCGTACCAGCCGTCCCGGGCGCTGCCCGCCTACAGCACGTCCAAGGCGGCCGTGCTGATGCTCAGCGAGTGCCTGCGCGCGGAGCTCGCCGGGCAGGGGATCGGTGTGACAGCGGTGTGCCCCGGCTTCGTCAACACCGCCATCACGTCGACGGCGCACTTCGCCGGGGTCGACGCCGGCGAGGAGAAACGGCTCCGGCAGCGCGCCGCCCGCCTGTACGGGCTGCGGAACTACCCGCCGGAGAAGGTCGCCGCCGCGATCCTGCGGGCGGTGGTGCGCAACGAGGCGGTGGTAGCGGTGACGCCGGAGGCGCGGAGTGCGCGGGTGCTGTCGCGTTGGGCCCGGGGGTGTTGCGCCGGATCGCGCGGGTGAAGCCGCCGGTGTGACGGTCAAGGGCCTTGAGGCGACGGCCAGTTGTCCACAGAATCGCCAATTCCCCTGTGGATAACACTACTTCGTTGTGGATCAAACCTCAGAAGCGAAACTCGATCGCGTGATTCACGTCTCTCCCGCACCCTGGTGGGATGGACGAAAGACGCACCGTGAAGGTGTCGAAGTACCTGTCGAAGCACCTGCGCCACCAGCCGGAACGCATCGGGCTCACGCTCGACGAGGCCGGCTGGGTCGAGATCGACACCCTGATCTCCGCGGCCGCCGCGCACGGCTTCCGCTTCACCCGCGACGAACTGGACCATGTCGTCGCCACCAACGACAAGCGGCGTTTCGCCGTCGAGGGCACACGGATCCGTGCCAGCCAGGGCCACAGCGTCGAAGTCGTCCTCGGGCTGACGCCGGCCACCCGCCCGCACACCTCTACCACGGCACCGTCGCCAGCCACCTGGACGCGATCCGGGCGGAAGGGCTCAGGCCGATGAACCGGCACGACGTCCATCTCTCCCCGACCGCGAGACGGCGACCCGCGTCGGTGCCCGCCGTGGCCGACCGGTCGTACTGACGGTGGACGCTGCCGACATGCACCGCGACGGTCATGTGTTCCACGTGAGCGCGAGCGGCGTGTGGCTGACCCAGAACGTGCCGCCGCGGTATCTGCACTTTCCCGGACCGCACTGACCTGTGGCGTGCACCCAACCGCTCACGGTGACCGTTTCACGTGAAACATGGGCGACGCGCAGGGGTCCCTCACGATCTGTCCTGGCGCACCTTCCGGGACGGCCCGTGGTTCGGCGCCGTGCCGACACTCACCGCCGCCGCGACCGTCGCCGACCGGCTGCGGCTGGGCACGCTGGTGACCTCGGGCAAGGCGTTTGCAGTGCAAGGCGATCGCCTCGGCCCGGCTGAAGAACGACAAGGTCGACGCCACGCCCCTGGCCCAGCTGGTGCGATTGCGGAGCATGATGCGCAACCGGATCCACGCGGTGCTGGCCCATCACGGCTGCGACCGCACGGGGACACCCGAAACGCCTGGAGTGCCCCGGGCCGGGCATAGCTGGAGCAGTTGCCGCTGCCAGCCGTCTCCCGGCAGGTGGTGGGTGATCTGCTGGAGACCATCGACGCACTCCAACGGGTCATCGACGGGACACCAAGCCCGGGCGAGCTCGCGTTTTCGCATGAGCCAGAACCAACAAGCTCGATGCCTCGGGCCCCACGGGTGACACTCAGCCCAGTTGTGCTGGGGCCTCCATGGCGATCTGCTCGAAGACCTTCTCGTCCGCCGCGAAGGTGGAGTCCGGGATGGGCCAGTGGATCACGAGCTCCGTGAAGCCGAGTTCCGCGTGCCGGCCGGCGAAGTCGACGAATGCGTCCAGGGACTGGAGCGGGCCGTTGCGGTCCGGGGTGAATCCGGTGAGCAGGACCTTGTCGAGGTCGGTCATGTCCCGGCCGATCTCGGCGCAGGTGTCGGCGAGCTTCTCCGCCTGCCCGCGAATGGCCTGAACCGACTGTTCAGGGGTGCCGTTCTCGTACAGCTTGGGGTCGCCGGTCGTCACCCACGCCTGCCCGTACCGGGCGGCCAGTCGAAGCCCGCGCGGTCCGGTCGCGGCCACCGCGAACGGCAGCCTGGGGCGCTGCACACAGCCAGGGATGTTCCGTGCCTCGTGCGCCGAGTAGAAGTCGCCCTCGTACGACACGGTGTCCTCGCTGAGCAGCCGGTCGAGCAGCGGGACGAACTCGGCGAACCGGTCGGCACGCTCACGAGGCGTCCACGGCTCCTGGCCCAGGGCGGTGGCGTCGAAGCCGGTGCCGCCCGCGCCGATGCCCAGGGTGACCCGCCCGCCGGAGATGTCGTCGAGGGAGATCAGCTCCTTGGCGAGAGTCACCGGATGGCGGAAATTAGGCGATGTGACCAGGGTTCCCAAACGCATGTGCCGGGTAACGATCGCAGCTGCGGTCAGCGTCGGTACGGCACCGAACCAGGGGCCGTCGCGGAAGCTCCGCCAGGACAAGTGGTCGTAGGTGTACGCGGTGTGGAAGCCGAGTTCCTCTGCGCGCTGCCAGGCAGCACGACCCCCCTCGTTCCAACGACGGTGCGGGAGGATCACGGTGCTCAGGCGCAGTTTCATGCCTCAGAGCCTACGGCGAGACACGGTGAGCCCGAGACGCACCGGACTCTGCGGCCATCCTGTGCATTACGAGATCACCAGCGATCGTGAGGCCGAGTGCTGCCCTGTGCCGCCGGTTCCGGGATTGCCCTGATCAGAACACCTGCTCGCGCGATTCTTGACCAGCAAGGTCGGACTGTACGCGGTCAACAAGGCGCGGCGTCAGGGTCGCAGCGTATGCCGCAGTGCCGGAAGTCTCGGGCAGTAGCCCTCCTCGGCCTCAAGCCCGGTCCCCAACTCGTCGGTGAACGCCGGCCAGCACTCCCCGGTGGACAGACTGATCCGGCCACCCCACTCAGCCGGATCGCCCTCCAGCAGCATGCCGAGCAACTCCAGATCGACAGCGAGCGGACGCAGGAGGGGATCGCCGCGTCTCCCGCGGCCACTCGCAACCGGGACTCCAGCTCCTCATCGCCCCGGAAGCCGCGCCCCTGGAGCGCACCGAGAAACGAGGCCGCCATCCTCGCAGCCCCCGGCAGACCCCGGCCAGGGCATTGGGTACGGCAGCATGTAGAGCCTCCAGCATGTCCTCGTAGGCATCGAAGATGCATCGACCCGACAGCACCAGCCGCGCCTTGGCCACTGCCCGTGGCTGGAGGACCACCAACGGCCGAAAGTCCCTGCGAAGTCCCCGCCAGCTGAGTGGATCAAGAAAATGCCTCTCCCGAATAACATCAAATGCTGACGGAACAGGCCCGTGTGCCTGCCGTTCCTCCTGTGACCGATGCTTGCGGTGCGGCGCAGGACGAGAACAAGCCATCTGGGCCGGGGAGCGCAGGGCCGTGGAATGCGGGAATTGCACAGGGGACTAGGGCGGGACTGGCCGAAACTACTGCACCGCGATGGCCAAACATAGACCGCAGCATCACCGAACGTTACTCTGACGCCCCAACACGCCAAGCGGTGTCAGCCAATGGTTAGGGGGACTAACCTTGCGCACTGGGGTTTACTTTTCCTTCATCGGGATAGATGGCGTAGGAAAGTCCACATTTGCCAGTCTGTTACACCAGACCTTGAAGGAGCGCGGCCATGACGCGCGGCTGGTGAGCTGGCGGAGCGAACTCAGCGAACAGCCCTGGGCGACCAGCCGGACTGTGCAACAGGAGCTGTGGGTCGAATCATTTCGACTGATGCATCTCGGCATGGGGACGGGCTTCCAGCCGCCCACCGATTTCGCCACCTTTCAGCAAGAGGACTGGGAATCCCGATTCGGCACCGCAACGATCGAACAGCGTCGCTCTGCGGGCCCACTCGCCGCCGCCTGGCTGGAATGGGCCGGATACACGATACTGCGCCATGAGTCCATCAAGCCGCTCCTGGACCAAGGCATCACGGTCATCGAGGACAGTTCAAGTCTCAAGATGACCTACAAAGCCATTCAGCATGCCCGAGCCCTGAACCAGGACCCCGCGACGGAGCGGGAAATAGACCGGGCCGAAGAAATGCTGCTGAGCCAGTTCCGCGACTATCCACCCGATGTACCCGTCATCGTATCGGGCCCCATAGACGTGGCTTTCCGGTGGCGTACCGAGCAGGACGGCGGCCTCGGGTGCTGGAGGACATGTCGCCGGTCGGCGGCGCCCGCGGATGGCCTGGCTTTCTGGAGCATCAAAGCGCGTCGGACCAGTTCTTCCGGAAGGTGGCCGACGAATGGGACTGGCCACTCTTCGTGGTCAAGGACTCGGAACCTGATCTCAACTTCTCCGCCCTCCTGGATCGGCTCCGGGAGATTCCC
This sequence comes from Streptomyces tuirus, assembly GCA_018195615.1. Classification (GTDB taxonomy): domain Bacteria; phylum Actinomycetota; class Actinomycetes; order Streptomycetales; family Streptomycetaceae; genus Streptomyces; species Streptomyces tuirus_A. Next base: position 4,744,288 of record JAGTPG010000002.1, read on the forward strand.
GCGGCAGCCGCCCTGCTCCACGAGACCGTGTCATGACCTCACAGGCCGAGACCCTCAGGATCCTCGCCCTGGCACACGTCGCTCCGCGCATCCCCGGTGAAGAAGCCGTTGCAGAGGTCCTGCGCGACGAGCAGAAGGCACTCGCCGTCCTCCGCGCGAACCAGGTGCTCAGCTTTGCCGCCGACCGCCTGGCCCGCTCGGGCCGCGCGCCCGAGGGCTCCGTGATCCTCGCGGCGGCCGAGGCCAAACGCAAGGAGCGCGCTCACCTGGAAGACCTGTGGTCGCAGTTGGGCGACGCGGTGGCCGAGAGCGGCATCCCGGTCGCCGGGATCAAGGGCCGGGCGGCCGTGGCGCTCTACGACGACCCCGGCGTGCGGGACTTCTCCGACATCGATCTCATGGCGGGAAGCATCGACGATGCGCTGGCCCTGGTGGAGGTACTGCGCCGCCGCGGCTTCGAATGGTGGGGCAACGAACTTCCGTGGGTGAAGCGGGACCGGCGCACCGGGAGGATCTACGGCCAGGTTCCCCTGGACCTCGTCCGCGGCACTGAACGGTTCGGCGTGGACCTCCACTTCTCCGGCTATTCCATCCGGCATTCGCGGTTCCTGCCTGTCGAGGTGACGGGAACGGGGCTCCACCGATGGACCCCGATGGAGAATCTTCCGCTCCTGGTCGGCAACGCGGCCGGTGACTTCCTGATCCGGCAGAAGGACGTCAACGACGTCACCTTGATGCTCGAGCACTCCGACTGGGACTGGGCACCGGCACTGGAGCGGATCCGGTCCGTCGGGCTCGGCCCGTTCTGGAACGCGATCCTGGCGGCGACCACCAGGACCGCCGCGCTCTCCCCGGAGGCCGCCGAGCGGGCAGCCGGTCTCACCGTCGCCGGCGTGGTACGGGAGTCCCCGCCCTTTGCCGTGCCCGCCCCGCGCAGGCGAGTCCGCGGAACCGTGCTGGACGCCTACCGCAGTGGGGGCGGACTGCTGTCCGGAGTCCGCCTCGCGGCCGGCGCCTACCGCTACTACCGGCATCCCCTTCGTCTGACGGCCCGGCAGTCGTGCCGGCACAAAGCCCCTGCCGCCGCGCCCATCCGGCATCTCCGCAACGACGTCTGCGTACGACTGGTGCCCATGGACATGGTGCGCGCCCTCGCCCCCGGCACCGCGCCCGAGGATGCCCTCCAGCAGAAGGCATCGCCCGTGCCGGGGACTGTGCGGATGCGTGAACTGCACTGGTCCGGGCACAGCTTCGCGCAACTGAACGACGAGTTGTTCGCCCCCACCGTTCTCTATGACATCTGCCCCGTGCAGCGGGACGTGGCCGCCGCCGACAGAAGGAATGACTGATGCTCGCCGTGGAGTTCCTGGGCCCCGGAAGGTCGGGCTCGCGGAGGTGCCCGATCCGGTGGTGGAGAAGCCCACCGACGCCGTCGTCCGCATCGTGGCCGCCGGGGTGTGCGGTTCAGATCTGTGGCAGTACCGCGGTCTGGAACCGCTGCCCACCGGCGCCCGTATGGGGCACGAGTTCATCGGGGTCGTCGCGGCAGCCGGCCCGGAGGTCCGGTCCGTGCAGCCGGGCGACTGCGTGGTCTCCCCGTTCAGCTACAGCGACGGCGAGTGCTCCGCCTGCCGGGAGGGGCTCTTCGTCTCCTGCGCCGAGGGCGGCGTCTGGGGCGATCCGGGGACACCGGGAGGTGCCCAGGCGGAGGCCATCAGAGTGCCCTTCGCCGATGCCACCCTGGTGCGCCTGCCGGTCTCCGGGATCACCGGCCCGGACATCCGGCGCTTCCTGCCCCTGGCCGACGTACTGCCCACCGGCCACCACGCCGCAAGCCTGGCGGCAGTCGGTGCTGGGACGGGTGTCGTGGTGATCGGCGACGGTCCGGTCGCGGCCTGCGCGTGTCTGGCAGCGCGACGGCTGGGAGCCGAACGCGTGCTGGTGCTCGGGCATCATCCGTCCCGGCTGGCGGTGAGCCGGGCGGTCGGAGCGGAGACGGCGGCCGTCCGCAGCCTTGAGGAGGCAGTGGAGGCCGTCCGTGGCTTCTTCGGCGGCCTCGCGGACGTGAGCCTGGAGTGCGTGGGCACGCAGGACGCGGTGGACACGGCCCTGGCCTGTGTCCGCGACGGCGGAGTGCTGAGCTATGTCGGCTGGCCGACGGCCGGGGTGGCGATACCGTTACGGTCGACCTTCGACCGCAACATCAGTGTGCGGGGCGGCCTCGCGCCCGCCCGCCGCTACCTGCCGGAGCTGCTCGCGGATGTCGCGGCAGGCGTCCTGGATCCCTCTCCCGTCATCGACGCGGAGCTGTCCCTGGAAGCCGCGGGCGATGCGTACTCCGTCATGGACCGGCGCGATGTCCTCAAGGTATGTCTGCGCCCGTGAGCGGCTCGAACCGGGCCGCGACCGCCCTGCCCTCGCCATCGGGACGGGGCCTGCACTTCACGCGCTGTCAGCCAAGAGGATTCCGCCTTCGAGACGTTGCGGGAACTGCCTGCGTTCATGCTCCGCAGCGTGGTGCGCGGGAATGGTGTCGCTGGGGCCAACATGCTTGAAGTTGCTGTCTGTTCGGACAGCGAATTGTTCCGGGCGGGAATTCTGCAATACATCAACTCGCAACCGGGCGGGGCTGTCCTGGTGGAGGCCGGGGGGAACCTGTTCGAACTGGTGGAGACGCTGAAACCAGCCGCGGTGGTGATCGACGGCCATACACATTTCGGGCAGCTCGCTGAGTTCGTCGGCGCTCCGCAGGCCGGCGGAACGCCGACGCCGCCCATGGTCGTCGTAGGCCTGCCGACCGCGATCGACGCGGCCGTCACCCTGCTTTGCGGGCCGGTGCGCGGACTACTGCCTGCCGACTGCCGTCCGCCGGACTTCCATGCGGCGGTCCGGGCGGCGGTCAGCGGGGACTACTACCTCTCGGCAAAAGTCTTCGGTCCGCTGCTGGCGAAGCTGAACGATGTCACCCTGGTACCTCAGAACGGCGCCGGGCTCACCGGCCGCGAAGCGGAAATACTGGGAAAGCTGGCCGAGGGCAGGTCCAGTGCGGATATCGCGGCGCTCCTGAGTCTCAGCAAGCGCACCGTCGGTTTTCACATCTCCAACATCCTCGCCAAACTGGGTGCGAGCAGCCGGGCCCAAGCCGTCGCCTACGCCTATCAGAGTGGGCTGCTCAGGCCCCCGACCGGTCTGGGCAAGCCGTGAGCCGGCGATCCGTCCTGTAGAGCGTTCTCGATCGGAGGGGCCCTACAACAAGTGGCCCGTCCGGTCGAAGGCCGTGCGCACCCGTCGCATCCACCAGGACACCGTCTCCTCGGAGGGGCGGGGCAGCCCGCGCGGCCGGTGTGCGGCGGTGGCCAGCAGCACGCCGAGTTCACCGGCCACCGTGTGGTAGATGACCGACAGTTCGTAGGCCGGACTGCGCGGCGGTGCGCCGGTCATGCTCAGCCATTCCGCTTCGAACGCGTCCCTCACGGCGTCGTCACCCCAAGCGGTGTTGTACAGGTAGTACACGAAGTCGAGGTCGGCGGGGCCGTGTGCGGACAGCCCCCAGTCGATGGCGAGCACAGTGTCACCGCGCCGACCGAGGTTCGGCGGCCTCAGGTCGCCGTGCAGCAGGGTGTCCGGTGCCGCGCGCTCCAGACTCGCCAGCAGCGCGGAGGGATCCGCGACCAACTGCAGTACTGCATGGGCCAGCCGAGGGTCGGCCCGTTCGGCGAACAGCTCCCACATCCGGCCGGTCATCGCGGGGAAGTTGTCGCTGCCGTGCCAGTGCAGCAGCCTCTGGAGCGGTGAGAAGACCCGCAGCCTGTCCGCCGTGGAGCACAGCTCCTCCCGTGGCGGCCGGCCACGGAACCGTGTGTGCATACCGGCGACCGCCGTCAGAGTCTCGCGCGCGGGATGGCGGGGAGCGGCGTGGAGTTCCGCCGAGATGTCCTCCATCACGATGGTCCACACGCCGTCGTGCTCCCGGGCGGACAGCACCGGCGCCCGAAACCCCGGCGGCAGCGCCTCGTACACCCCCTGGGTGTGCAGTCGCCCCTCCCGACCGGGATCGTGGCTCGCCACAGCCAGCCAGTCCCGGCCCGGACGTACGACCTTGACGACAACGGGACGCCCGGAGGGCAGTCTGGCTCGGAAGAGCGCCGCCCCGACAGCCCGTCATGGGTGAACTCGGCGACCGTACCGGGCAGCAGGCCGGCCGCCTCGGCATCGACCAGCGTGGGCGGCTCGTGCGGCGTCGCCGGCGACACGAGGTGGAGCAGGATCCGGTCGTCGCGCACATGCACCTGATGCAACTGCCGTACCGGGACGGGTCTCCCGCCTCGGACGGTCTCCCGTTGGGTCATCACCTCGTATCCGCCGGCCGCGGCCGTCACCGACCATGCCGTCAGCCGTCCGCCCGGCCCGACGGTGCGGGGCCATGCCGCCAGGACGGCCGGAGCGCCGCGGATCACTTCGGCACGGCGATTGACAAAGCATTCAAGGGTGCATTCCGGGTGATACCACCGCCGCAGGCCGGAGCTCTGTCCTGCACGAATCGCGGCACGCAATGCGTCGATAATGATTTCAGCCATGTGCCATCACACCGAGCAGGGTTGCACAGCGTTTCGCATTTTCCCAGTGGCGCGTCGGACATGACCTGCGAAGTTGCATGATCAATTATTCGACGAGCCCGACCGGCCATCTGCCTCAATCACCAGGGAATGCTGTCAATGTGACCAGGTGGCACATCTGCGGAAAATGCGGGTCGACAACCTGGCAATACTCTCGTCCCCCTCCGCTGAACTGACTGTTAGCATCGTAGATCGCATGGATCGAAGCCCATCGGCGATCCGCCAAAAAGCGGTTCACCCGGCCATCATCAATCCTTCGGAAGTTCACAAGTGATCGAAACGAAGGGAAATCCAGCATGACGTCCAGCACGAATTCGGGTGGCACTGGTCGACCTTACAAGGAAAGCTGCATGCCGCTGCCCGAGCTGTTCCAGGGCCCGCGCATCGAGCGGCTCAACTACCGTATTTTCACCAATCCGGACGACGCTCTCACAGCGCTCAACGCGGGTGAGATCGACCTCGTGGACTTCCCGATTACGAGCGACGAGCCGCCGGCCGAAGGCGTCGCCATCGATCCGTGCCGGGACTTCGGCTACTACTTCGTGGCCTTCAACAACAGGCTCGCGCCGACCGACTCGAAGCAGTTCCGGCAGGCGTTCGCGTATCTCCTCGACGACGTCAAGAAGACCGTCAGCAAGACGGTGCCGTCGGACCGTGTCGAGGTCATGGACAGCATCATGGTTCAGTACTACGGGCGGCTCGTGAACCGCTACCTGCCCAAGTACGACACCGACGGTCCGGACGACGCCGTCGCCAAGGCGCTCAGCACGCTCGGCTCCGAACTCGACGGCCTGGCGGACGACTCCGTCACCTGCCTGATCACGACGAACGACGCCATCTCCCGGGCCATCATGGTCGCGCTGCGCGAGCGGGTGGAGCGGTCCCCCAGCTGGCGCGCGTCATCAAGTTCGTCGAGACGACCCGCAACGACGTCGCCAACAACGTGTACTCGGGCGACGAGGGCGACTGGCACATCTTCTGCGGCTGGCAGTACGTACAGGACAACCTGTCGCGCTGGAACCCCGGTATGAGCAAGCTGCGCCTGTCCCTGGACTGGACCGCGGACTTCCAGTCGACCAACAGCCGCACCCGCAACTACCCGGGCTTCAACAACCCCGAGTACGACCGGACCGCCCAGCAGTTCCTCACCACCCTCCACCCCCGCGATCTGCGCGGCGCGGTGATCACCGAGGAGCACCTCGAACCCTGGTGGAACAACGCCGAGTTCTGGGCCAAGGGCGGGGACGTACCGAAGAACGCCGACGCCCTGCTGCTGCTGTGGAAGCTGCAGTGGATGATCGCCGACGAGGCCCCGGTGGTGCCGATGTTCGCCGGTACCGTACGGTTCGCCCGCCGCTCCGACGTCGTCGGCATCTGGAACGGCGACCCGCACGAGAGCTTCACCTATCCCGGAGCGAGCCAGCCCATCGAGTCGACGTACCCCGGCGGCACGATGAGCCACTGGACCTTCCAGCGGATCCGCCGGACCGACCCCGAGGTGGACGAGATCAACCTCGGCGTCACCAACCGGCTGCGCCACATCAACCCGCTCGGCGTCGGCAACTACTGGGACGCGCTGGTGTGGAGCCGGATGTACGAGTCGATGCTCGGGCTGAACCCCTTCCTGCTGATGAAGGGGGTCGCGGAGGACGCGGTCAACCTCGCCGACTCCTTCCACAGCGAGTTCTTCGGCTCCGGCACCGTCCGCTACGCCCTGCACTTCACCGTCAAGCCGGGGGTGCGCTGGCACGACGGCCAGGACTTCACCGCCGAGGACGTGGCGTTCACCTACCTGTCGATGCTCGGCGCCCGCGGCAAGCAGCTGGCGGAACGGCACTCCTCCACCGCCGAACTCGCGTCGGCGCTGGTCAACGAGCAGGAGATTCCCGCCTGGGTGGACATGGCCCGCTGGCTCGAACACATCGAGATGCCGGACGCCAAGCACATCAGCCTGTACTTCACGCACAGCAGCCGTTACCTGCACGAATGGTTTGGCGACATGCCGATCATCCCCATGCACGTCTGGCGCCATCTGGGGCCGGACTTCACGCAGCCCTCCTACCGCGGGACGCAGGGGCTGTACGCGATCTCCGACACGGAGCGCGGCGCCGGCGACGAGGAGTTCGCCGGCTGGAACGGTCTGGTGGGAACCGGACCGTTCCGCTGGACACCGTCCAGTGACCCGCTGAACAGCGGCGGCACCCTGGTGCGGTTCAGCCATTACCACAACCGACTGGAGCCGTTGGAGGGGTGACCCATGAGCATCCAGTACCTCGACCCTGAACTCCGACTGCCCGAACACCGTGCCGCGGAACTGACGCGCGGGTTCAGGGCCATGATGAACGCCGACCAGGCCACCGCGCTTCAGGCCGTGCTGCCCTCGACGAAGGACGAGGACTCACTGGTCCGGGCGTTCGGCTTCCACTACCTGGGCGACCTGTACCACTTCCAGTGGGACTTCCCGCTCTCCCAGACCGCCTACGAGAAGGCGGCGGACCTGTTCGCCGAGAACGGACACGACCGCGGCCACATCCTGAACCAGATGCGCCTCGCCGACATTTATGTCGACCAGGCGGAGTCCAGCGGCGACGAGGCAACATCCGACATGCGCTCCGCCGAGGAGCGGGCGCACGCCATGCTCGACGAGGCGTTGGCGCGCGCGGAGGCCCTGGGAGACCAGTTCCTCATCGGGTTCGGTCTGCACTACAAGGCGCTGTTCAAGACGGCGGACGAGGACTGGACCGCGGCGGCCGACTTCGCACAGCGCGCCGTTGAGGTGCGCTCCGCCATGGGGGACGAGATCTTCGTCCTCAGCAGCCAGGCGCTGCTGGCCCGGGCCCGGGGCGAGCTCGGCGACTTCGACGCCGCTGAGGAGTTGGCGGAGAGCACGTTCAAGCTCCAGATGCAGCGGGATCTGCGGGCGCCGAGCCTGGCCACCCTGCAGATCATCTCCGTGATCAACGACCGCCGGTCGCTCGCCCGCACCAAGGAGCTGACCAGCAAGTTCACGGCGGTCGAGCCGATCGCCCGGACTCCGTTCATCTTCGGGGACGTCCCCGAGGGGGAGCTCGCCGTCATGGCGCACTCGGGTGACACCGAATCGCCGATCGTCGGCTCGGTGGGACGCACCGACCGCAAGCGCAGCGCGCTGGTCACCGATCCCGAAGTGAAGGTGAGTGCTCTGCACTCGTGATGACCCCGTGGCGGGGGGTACGGGACGTGTGCCCGTACCCCCGCCCGCGTCTGCCGGCGGAGGATCATGCCGAAACTGATCGCCGTACCGACGATCGAGGAATACGCCGCGCTGGCCGACGACAGTGCGCTGGTGGCGGTGCTGGGCGACCACACGCACCGCATACGCCGGCTGACGTCGGCCCTGCGCGACGACACGCAGCTCTCCCCCCGGCCCGGCGAGGGGCGGCTGGTGCTGGCGCTCGGAGAGGCGGGTGCGCTGGCCGGGCGCCACCACGCGGCGCACAGCGGGGCCCGGATGGTGCATTTGGACGGGCTCGACTCCTTCAAGGCCTCCGTGCTGGGCGAAGAGGTGTCGAGCGTCACTGTGGTGGGGCTCGCGGACCACTTCGGCCCGGCCGGCATACGCACCCTGCAGCGGGAGCTGACGGCGCCGTGGGGTGTGCTGACCGGGCGCGATCTGTCCACGCTCAGCTGGGTGGTGGCCAAGCAGCAGCTCTACCGGGGCAACCGCTGGTCGCGGCATCTGTCGCTGTCCACCCTCGTCGAGACCACCGGACCCGCCGGACAGGCCGGTCCGCTGACGAGTCTGCAGAACGAGCAGATCACCCCGGCCGTCCTGCACCGGCTGCGCTCGGTGCCCCACGACTTCCTCGCCCTCAGCGGCCACGGAGACCAGGCGGACATCTATCTGCACAGCGGCTGGCTGTGCAGCCGGGACGTCGCCACGGCCCCCGGACTGCTCGCGGCGACCCGCGCCGCCGGGGTGATGCGGTGCTGTGCCGAGGAGACCTGTTACCGAGCCAGGATCCATGAGCCGGAGACCGGACTGGCGGCCACGGAGAACGTGCTGGTGCCCGCGGGGGAGACCATGGCCTCGGTGCTGCTGCTGAACAGCTGTTACACGCTGCTCACCGCTCCCGGTTACCGCTATCGGCCGGAGAGTGCCGTGCTGGCCCGGTGTCTGGAGGGCATGGCCGGAGCGGTCGTGGCCACCGAGCTCCAGCGCAGGGCGGAGCCCGGGGAGGCGCTGCTGATGTCGGCGCTGCTGTGGAGCGGGCACACGGCGGGAGTGGCCACCTGGGCACTCAACCGCCTCCAGTCCGACTGCTTCACGGCCTCCCCCGTCTTCGTCCTGTTCGGCGATCCGGACCTGACGATCGCCGGACAGGAGGCCGTGACCGCGGTGTCCGGGTCCGCGATGTCCGGATCCGCGGTGTCCGGATCCGCGATCAGGCTGCCGTCCTCGTCGAGCCATGTCAGCCGTGCGCCGCTCACCGACGCGGACGACGTCGTGCGCGCCGAGCCCACTGGCGCGCACCGGGCCGGTCGGCGGGCCTTCGTCGTTCCCGTGCCGCAGGGCCGGGAGGTGGTGCTGGCGTCGGACCGCGGCCCGGTCACCGCCGATCCGGCAGTACGGCTGGTCCGGGCCCTGGAACCCGGCATCGGCACGCGTGAGCTGCGGATGCTGCAGGAGCGACTCGGTGCACTGACCACGCTTCAGGTGCCCCTGTCCGACGGGACGGTCACCCGGCTGGCCCGTGCCCTCGCCTCCGCCGTGCGCGCCGCGCGGCTGCCCGTTCAACACCCCCGCGGTGTGACGGCGCCGAGGAAGGCGGTCGCCGCGCTGGCCGACACGCTGCACGTGACACAGGGAGCGGCGGTACAGCGCCTGGTGCGGGACTGGAGCGAGGCGCTCGGCGGCCCGATGATGGGCGTCGACGAGGAGCGGGTCGTGCACACCGGGCTGGAACCCACCGAGGAACCCTGCCCCACCTGCCGGTCGCCGCTGTTCCGGGCGACGGTTCAGGACGTGTACGTGCCCGGCGTCGAGCGCCGGCTGTGGCTGTGCCCCAGCTGCACCGTGGTCGCGGACCTGCCGGCCGGCGCGGACCGGTTGGCGGTGTTCGCGCCGACCCAGGTGGAGCGCGGCGCCCCGTTCGAGGTGACCGTTCGCCTCCCGGACCGTCCCGCCGGGATGCCGGGTGCGACGGCGGTGGGCGCCGCCCTCCTCGGTGGCCGGGGCCGCTGCCGGCCCGGCATGACGATCGGCGCCGGCAGCCTGCGGCTGTACGTCCACGAGGACGCTGTTCCGGGGACGTACAGCCTGCGTGTGGTGGTCATGGCCGATCTCGACTGCCTCTTCCATCTGCAGCCGGTGTCGGTCCTGATGTAGGCCCGGACGGATCAGGCCAGTTCGAGCGTCGCCCTGGTGCGTGCGGTCGTCTCGGCCCAGGCGAAGACACCGACCGACGCCACGAAGTACACCAGGCCCACGACGATCTCGCCGAGCAGCAGCCCGCTGACCGCGGACAGCGGCTCCCCGTCGGCGATCCGGCGCGCCGCCTCGATGCCCCGGCTCAGCGGCAGCGCCTCGCCCAGGACGCGCAGGCCGACCGGCAGCCGATCAAGGGCGACGTTCGCCCCGCTGACGAGCAGCATCAGCAGGGCGACCAGATTCGCGAGGAAGGGCACATCCCGGACGAGCAGCCCGACGGCCCCGAGACACAGCCCCAGGCCGGAGCAGGCGGCAGCCGCCACCAGCAGGGTCAGGGCCAGCGGGGCGACCTCTCCCGCGGCGATGTCCGCGTCCAGCACCAGTGACCCGACGAGCAGCGTGTAGCCCGAGACCACCAGGCCGTTGAGGGCGAACGGGATCAGCCGGCCCACGAAGACGATGATCCGGTTGGCGGGGGACGCCAACAGCGCAGGAAGCGTGCCCGTCGCCCGCTCCTCCGCCATCGCGAGGATCGGCCCGTAGACACAGGCGACCGTGCAGCCGACGACGGCGTTCCCGATGACGAAGTACGACGGGTCGGCCACCTCCGCATAGCGGCCCAACTGCGCGAAGAACAGCATCTGCAGCACCGGGGTCACCAGCATCACGGAGAAGAACAGACCGGGTCTCAGCCATTCGAACAGCGCGCGGTACGACAGGTATCCGCCGATCACCAACAGCCGTACGGGAGCCATCACCACACCCCTACCGCAGATGAAGTGTCGCGGTCACCCGGGCGCGGTGTTCCGCGACCCGGAGGAGCAGCACACCACCGATCCCGTAGGCAGCCCCAGTCCGCAGCAGGCGGCGAGCTCCGGCCACGTCGATCCTCCCGTCGCAGCGCCGCGCAGCGCGTCCAGCGCCCAGCGGGGCGTCAGCAGTGTCCCGATCGCGTTGAATCCGGGCGCGAGCGTCGATGCGGGAACGAGCAGCCCGCAGACCATCCACACCGGATACTCGAGCATGTTCGTGAACATTCCGGCCTGGCGATAGAGCACGAACGCGGCGCAGAGCAGCAGTCCGAGCAGGCTCATGCTCACGATCATCACCAGTGTGGCGAGGAGGAACAGTGCCACACTGTCCACCTCCACGGGCACGTCGAAGGCCAGCGCGCCAAGAGCGAGGGACCCGGCCATCGAGTAGAGCGACAGCGCGGCGGCCGCCACACAGGAACCTGCCGCCACCGCCGCGAGCGGCGCCGGGGCCGCGACGAGGAACGGCAGCGTCCCCTGTCGCCGCTCCCAGTTGAGCGTCCCCCGGCAAGGAACAGCACCGACGTCCACGAGCCCATGACCGCCGCCCGAGCATCGTGGTCAGAGTGAGCCGGCTGTCGTCCCCGAGCCCAGGACGAGTCCGGCGACGGATGCGTAGATGACGGGCTGAACCACCGCCGCGATGAGCGAGAACCTGCTGCGCATCAGCAGTTTGGCGGTGAAGAGCGTGGCGGCGCCCGTCGCTCGTACGGCCTCGGCGGCCGGACTCACGTCGGCTCCCCGACGGGCCGGCTGACCAGCTCTACATAGGCGTCCTCGAGCGTCGGCTCCCGCAGGGTCACGGCCCGAGCACCGCGTCACCGAGCAGAGCGGCCAGTTCGCCGCCGGGTCGTGGCCACCCCGGAAGTGCACACGCATGACCTGCAACTGCTCGCGGTCCTGGACGTCCACGGCACGCACGGTCGGCAACTGCTTGACTTTCTCAACGAGTTCATCGCCGACGCCGCGCACCTCGAACTCGGCCACCCGGCCAGGGTGGCCGCAGCACGCAGCTCCTTCGCCGTGCCGGTGGCGACGATCCGCCCCTTGTTCATGACAGTGATCGTGTCGCACAGTTCCTCGGCCTCGAACATGTAGTGCGTGGTCAGCAGAATCGTCTTGCCGGCGTCCCGCAGCCCGCTGATGACCTGCCGCAACTCTCGCGCCCCCACGGGATCGATGCCGTTCGTCGGCTCGTCCAGCAGGACCACCCGCGGATCGTGCAGCAGGCCGCGGGCGAGGTGCAGCCGTTGCCGCATGCCGCGGGAGAACCCCTCGACCGGCCGATCGGCGACGTCCGAAAGCCGGAACTGCTCCAGCAGTTCGGCGGCACGGGGGCGTGCGACCCGGGGCGGAATGCCGTACAGCTCGGCGAAGTAGCGGAGGTTGTCGCGGGCGGAGAGCCGGTCGTAGAGCCCGGAATCGCCGCCGAAGACCACGGCGACCGTCTTGCGGACGGCCCGCAGGTCCCGCTGTACGTCCAGTCCGAGGACGTGTGCAGAACCCGAGGTCGGCACGAGCAAGGTGGCCAGGATCCGCGTCAGGGTCGTCTTCCCCGCTCCGTTCGGCCCGAGCAGGCCGTACACCGAGCCGTGCGGGATCTCGAGGTCGATCCCGTGCAGCGCGGTCACCTGCGTCGCGGGGCGTCCGCGGCCGCCGCGTATCCGGAACTCCCGGCGCAGTTGCCGGATGACGATCGAGGGGTCGGCGGTCACCGGACGGCTGCTTCGGCAGGGCGCAGAAGTCCGCGGGCGGTCAGCGCGGTCACGACCATCCTGGTGTCGTCGAGCGCCGCGTCCGGGCTCGTGCCGAGGGTGCGCGCCGCGTGGTCGGCGATCTGGGGCACCGACCAGCGCCCGCTCGCACACCCGTAGACGAGTGCCGCGAACGGCTGGAGTTCGGCGGTCTCCCCGTCCATGCGGACCACCAGCACCCTGCCGTCGTACATGCGGGCAAGGCGTACGTCGAGGCCGCGCCGGACCCGGTCCTGTGCCGGCGCGGTGTCCGGGTCCGGCGGGCTGAGCCGGCTGTACGCGCAGGCGAGCTGGACGCAGCAGTTCAGGGTCTCCGAGAACGCGACAAGGTCCTGTACGTGCGCGGCGAGCTCCTGCGGGCCGGCACTGCCGGGCCCGCAGACCGCACGCTCGAAGTCCCCGAGGAGCTGCGGGCTGCCGTCGATGTGCTCCAGCCGCCGGTGGCGCCACTTCTCCTGGGTGTTGGTGTCCCCACGGGCGGCGAGGTAGGCGTCGAGCTGGGTCTCCATGCCGAGTCGGGCCTGAAGCAGGGCGTCGTACACCCGCCCGGCCGCCAGCCGGGTCACGGCGTCCGTGAAGTACGACTCCGCGTACATGGCCTTGGTCTGGGTGATGTACCGCGCGAGCAGGTCGAGATCGACCGCGGACCGCAACTGCTCGAATTCCGCTTCTCCGTACAACGGGCTGCCGATACTGAGCCGGTGCAGGAATTCGATGGCCATGGGCCAGATCTCCAGAGTGGGTCGCAGCTCGTGGAAGCGCACCTGCTCCAGCGTCCAGTGCACATCGTTTTCGGACCAGTAGCGGACGATGACCCGGTCGTCCCGCGCAGCAGATGGTGACTCGCAACCCGCTGTGTCCCACCGGGAACACTGAATCCTCCGATGGGCTTGATATCGGGCGGAATATCACCGATGGCATAGAAGTTGTAATTGGAACCGGTGGTCGACCACCCTTCCGCACGTGATCCGCTGACGAATATCGTCAGCGCATCCTCCACGGGTAATCCGCCGAGCAGTTCCCGACAGGCGTCGAGCTCCTCCGTCGGCAATCTCTTCAGCCGGTCCTTCGCTGGGACGGATCGCAAGATGTCAACCTCCCGCACTGCCCGCCGACGGCGTGCTCGAACCAACGTGACGGATAGTATTCGACCAGATCTTCACGGCTCAAGGGAGCCTGGTAATCAGGACAGGCACCTTCGCCATTTATGCCAGGTGCACCAGTGAAGATGAACAGGTTTACCGGCTCATCGGGATGCGCAAAAATCCCTGTTCGGAATGGGTCGTTGACCGCTTCGAATCGCTCTGCCTACGATGATCTGAATGGGCTGGCAGCCGTTTGCAGGGGAGGCGCAGTCACATGCATCTGGCCGAGGTGCTCAGGCTCCGGGCAATACCGGCAGCAGGTGTCTGCCTCGAAGTGACTCGCCGCTGCCCACTGAACTGCGCGCACTGTTTCACCAATTCCTCGATGGCGTCGCCGGAACCGCCGGCCGACCGGCTGCTGCGGTTCGCCGGGACGTTCGACCGCCGGCCCCGCGCATCGTGCTGATGTCCGGTGGCGAACCCCTGCTCAGGCCCCGTCTGGTGACCGAACTCGCCGGGCTGGCCAAGGCCGCGGGTGCCCGCAGCTACGTCCTGTCCGGCGCGTTCTTCGCCACCCGGCCGTCGATACCGGCCGCGATTCGCGCCGCCATCAAGGCGGTCGACCACTTCGCGGTGAGCATGGACCCGTTCCATGAGCCCGAGGTGCCCCGGACCGCGGTCCTCGACCTGCTCGACGAGCTGCTGTCCGAAGGAACCGAGGTGAGCGTGCAGACCGTGGCCGGGCCCGCCGAGGAACTGACGGCCCTGCTGCGGGACCGCTACGGCGACCGGGTGCCCGTGCTCGTCACGCCTCTCATCGCCGAGGGCCGGGCGGCGGGCCGGCACCGCACGGCACCGCCGCCGGCCGACGCCTCGGTGACACCGTGTGCCCTGGCGGCATGGCCGGTGGTCACCGCTTCGGGGGCGGTGACCGCCTGCTGCAACGAGCAGGTCGTGGCCGGGGCGCCCGTACCCCATCTCCGACTGGGACACATCGACACCGACGACTGGCCCGAGATACGGCGGCGCACCCTCGCCCGCCCCATGCTGCGTGCGCTGCGCACCTTCGGCCCCGGCTATCTGGCGGCCCGCTGGGCGGTGGATCCGGAGCCCGGTGACTGCGCCACCTGCCGGCACCTGCCAGCAGAGGACACGAAGGCCGCCGCCGAACTGGACGCGCCCTTCGGCACCATCGCCGAGTCGGTCGTTGCCGCGTCGGTGCGTGACGGCGGTGCCACGGCCTTCGCCCGCCGGTACGGCGTCCCGAAGTACGCGGAGACGGTTCTGGGAAGCGGACCCGCCCATGGCCCTGACCAGTAGTGACATCGCCCGGATAAGGGCCGACCGGGGCAGCTCGGCGCTGCTGTTCCTGACCGATCGCTGCCCTGTCGAATGCGCCCACTGTTCGGTCGGTTCGCTGCGCTCCGGGCCGGGCATCGCCGACTGGCCGCGCTTCACGTCCCTGGTCGCGGGACTCGCCGCCCACCGCCGGATCCGGGTCGTCGCCATCTCCGGCGGCGACCCGTTCGCCGAACGGCGAGGACTCAGCCACGCGGTGCGCGAACTCAGCGCCGCGGGCAAGCAACTCGTGCTCCACACCAGCGGCTTCTTCGGGGCGGCAGGGTGGGCACAGGCTGTGCTGCGGCGCAGCGAGACCGTCGTGCTCAGCACCGACCGGCACCACCGTGCACGGCTCCCGGACGAGGTCTGGCTCGCCGCCGCCCGTCTGATCCGCGCCTGCGGGGCCTGGCTGGTCGTCCAGAGCATCGACGAGGACGCCGACCAGGCCGCCGAGCTGCTGCGCCGTGCCTTCGGGCGGGGCTGGGCCGCCTGGGCCGAGATCGTGCGACAGCCCGGACTGCCGCACGGCCGAGGAGCCGACTGGTACCGGCCGGTACACGCCTCCTCCGGTGAGCGGTGCGCCCTGGTGGGCACACCGGTGGTCCGGTACGACGGGACGGTGACCGCCTGCTGCAACGAGACGGTGATCACAGGGGGCGGCCCGGACCGGCTACGCCGGAAGGCGGCCACGGCCGGGGAGCTGCACTCCGCCCTGGACAGCCTCGACGACGATCCTGTGCTGTGGGCCATCGGCGCCGCCGGGCCCGCCGCCCTGCGGCCCGGGGGAGGGCCGGACGGCATCTGCGCGCAGTGCTGGCGGGTGCTGGAGCACGGCACCGGCTCCCCCGCCTTCACAACGGCTCTCCGCGGCCTGAGAGAGGGTGCTCATGACCTCTGAGAGCACCCTCCTGCAGCTGAAGCTGGACCACGCCGTGCCCGCGCTGGCGAGCGCCTCGCGGCGGGCCTGGGCCCGGCCCGACGCGGACCGCTTCAGGGAGTTCCTCGCCGTCTGTCACATGGCGACGCGGGCCACCGTGCCCCTGCTGGAGTTCGCCGTCGCCGAGTGCCGGGCGCGGCCGGCGGCGGACGAGGTGGCCGCCCGGCTCGTCCCCTTCTACCTGGCGCAGATCGAGGAGGAGCGCGGCCATGACGCCGCCGTCCTCGACGACTTCGCCGTGGCCGGAGGTGACCCCTCCGCGCTGCTGCGCCGGGTCCCTCGTCCGGAGATCGCCGCCCTGGTGGGGGCCCAGTACTACTGGGTGCGGCACAGCCACCCCGTGGCGCTCGTCGGCCACGTGGCGGTGCTTGAGGGCTACCCTCCGCCGCCGGCGGTGCTCGAACGGATCCGGCTCGCCACCGGGCTGCCCGCCGCCTGCTTCCGCACCCTGGCCGCGCACGCCGAACTCGACCGCCACCATCGCAAGGAACTCGCCGAGGTGCTCGACTCGCTGCCGCTCGACGACCGGTGCCGGTCGCTCGTCGGGGTCGCGGCCCTGCACGCGGTGCAGATGCTCGTCGCCTCCGTAGACCGCCTCGCACGCCTCGACACGTTGCAGGAGAGGACAGGCACGCATGAGTGAGCACCATGGCCAGGACCCGCTCGGCCGGCTGCGCAGGGCGGGCATCCCGGTGGACCAGATGCTGGAACCGCAGCGACAGGTACTTGCCTCGCTCACGGAGGAGGAGGTCGAGATGCTCATCTCGCTGCGACACCGGCTGGACGAGGCGACACCCGACGTGGTGGCGCACTCCGAGTGGGCCGGAGGTGTGGTCTGGTAGCCGTCGCGGACTGCGCGGCGTGCGGGCGGCCCGGTCTGGCCGAGGCCCGGTACTGCCCGTACTGCGGCGAGCCGGTCGCCGAGGACGACCCGTACGAGACCAGGCGGGTCGTCTCCGTGGTGTTCTGTGATCTGGTCGGCTCGACGGCCCTCAGCGAACGAATGGACCCGGAGCCGCTGCGTGCCCTCGTCGGGCGCTACTACGAGCGGATGCGGCGCGCCTTGGAGCAGTACGGCGGGACGGTGGAGAAGTTCATCGGGGACGCGGTCGTCGGTGTGTTCGGGGTGCCCGAACTGCACGAGGACGACGCCCTTCAGGCGGTCCGCGCGGCGGTCGCCATGCGTCGGGAGGCCGAACAGCTCGACCGCGAACTGAGCGGGCGGCTGGGCGAACGACTCGCGGTGCGCCTCGGGGTGAACACCGGAGAGGTGATGGCCTCCGGTTACGGCTCGAACGTGCGAGTGACCGGGGAGATGGTGAACGTCGCCGCCCGCTTCCAGCAGGCGGCCGGACCGGGGCAGATCGTCATCGGCGCCGCGACCCGCGCCCTGGTGAGCGGAGCCGTGCGCCTGGAGGCACTGACTCCGATGCGACTGAAGGGGAAGAGCACACCGGTCCCGGCCTGGCTGGTGCGCGACGTCGACCCCGAGGCGGGCGGGATCGAGCGCCGGATGACAGCACCGCTCGTGGCACGGGAAACAGACCTGCGTTTCCTGCGGAACAGCTTCGCCCATGTGCGCGACAGCGACATGACCGCGATCGTCACCGTCTACGGCGTTCCCGGCATCGGCAAGTCGCGCCTGGCACAGGAGTTCCTGGACTGGGCCGGCAGCCGGGCCCTGGTGTGCTCCGGACGGTGCCCTCCGTTCGGCCGCGGTGCTTCCCTCGGCCCGCTCTTCGGCGTAATGGCCGAACTCGCCCGGGCCGACGAGGTCGACGAGGAGCTGCAGGCCTCGGCCGAGGAGCTCTGGGCGGGAGCGGTCGAGCACACCCCGGAGGACGTGCTGTGGGTGGCCCGCCGGCTCCTCGCGGCCGTGGCGGCGCAGCGCCCCCTGGTCGTGGTCCTCGACGATGTGCAGTGGGCACAGCCGCTGCTGCTCGACGTCCTCGGCCGGCTGGCCGACTCGCTGCGTGACATACCGGTCCTGCTGCTCTGTCTGGCCCGCCTCGATCTGCTGGACACCCGCCCGGACTGGTCGGGCGGCAAGCTGTCGGCGGCCTCCACCGTGCTGGCTCCGCTGCACCCGGAGGCCGCCCAGCAGCTGGCCCGGACCCAGTTCGAGGTGGTGCTCCACGATCAGAACGCGGAGGAGACGGTGCGCGGCATAGCCGCCCGCTCCGGCGGCAACCCCCTGTACATCGAGCAGTTGGTGAGCGCGGTCGGTGACGGATCCGGCATCGACGCGCTGCCGCTGACCATCCGGGCGCTGCTGGACGCACGCCTGCAGCGGCTCGACGCCCTGGGCAACGCCATCCTGCAGTGGGCGGCCGTGCACGGCATGGAGTGCTCGACGGGGTTGCTGGAGGGTCTGCTGGACGCCACCGGCCTGCAACCCGAGCTGGACCGGCTCGCCCACCGCCAACTGCTCGAGGCCGTCGGCCTGCACACCTACCGCTTCCGCAATCTGCAGGTCCGCGAGGTCGCCTACGAGTCCATACCGAAGCGGATCCGGGCGCAGATGCACGAGCGGGTCGCCGAACTGCTCACCGAGTTCGACGGGGACAGCGCGGCCTTCGAGTCCGGCGATCACCTGGAACGCGCCCTGGCCTACCACCGGGAGCTCGGCAGGACCGAGGACGCCGAAGGGCTTCGATCCCGTACGGCGGCCGCGCTGCGCACCGCGGCGTCGCGGCAGCTCAGCCACGGCGATCTGCCCACCGCCGCGGCGCTGCTGCGCCGGGCCCTGTCCGCGGCACCGGAGGACGATCCGACCCGCAGCACCATGCTCACCCAGCTGGGCAACGTGCTCGTCGCCACCACCCGGCTCGGGGAGGCCCTCACCGCGTTCGAGCAGGCCGCCACGCTGGCCGAGGAATGCGGCGACCGAGCCGCGCTGGCTCATGCCCGGCTGGGGCTGGTGCAGTTGCCCTCCGCGCAGGCGACGCCTGAGGATCTGCTCCAGGCGGCGTCCGAGGCGGTGACCGTGTTCACCGAGGCCTCGGACGCTCGGGGGCTCGGCAAGGCGTACTCGCTGATCGGGCAGGTCCATCTGGCGGACGGCCGCTATCGGCAGGCTGTCGACGCCTTCGAGCGCGGCCGCCCGGACGGCGCCGCCGTGGCGGACGAGCTGCACGACGCCCAGAGCGTCGGCGGGCTCGCCTTTTCGCTGTGGCGCGGTCCCACGCCCACGACACAGGCTGTCGAGGAGTGCGAACGGCTGCTGTCCGGGGTGCCCGCCTCCTGCCGCCTGGTGCGGGTGGCGGCCATGTGTCCGCTGGCGGTACTCCTGGCCGGCCGGTCGCAGTCGGCGCGGGCCAGGGAGCTGCTCGCCGAAGCGGAGCACATGGTCGGGGAGTTCTCCCACGAGTTCGCCCGGATCTCGATCTCCGTGTTCATGGCGACGGTCAACTCCTTCGCCGGTGAGCTGCCCGCCGCCGAGCAGCGGCTGCGCGACGTGTGCGAGGCCCTGAGCCCCTTCGGCGGTGCCCAGCACGCGGCGGCGGCCGGTGACCTGATCCGGGTGCTGATGCGGCTCGGCCGGCACGACGAGGCGGTCCACGTGCTGTGTTCGCGGCCGGAGTGGCGGGACGAGGGCGACTTCCCGGCCGGCTTCTTCGGCGCCCGGGCACGGGCGGAACTCGCCGACGGCCGCCCCGAGGAGGCCGAGGACTGCGTGCGAACGGCGCTGCGGCTGGCGACGGCGACCGACTCGCCCGAGATCCAGGCCGTGGCACTGCTGGACCAGGCCCATGTGCTGCTCGCGCTGAGCAGGGCAGAGGAGGCGCGCCGGGCGGTGGAGCGAGCGCACGCCCGGTACAGCGCCAAGGAGCATCTGGTGGGCATGGCGGAAGCCGAGCAGTTGCTCCGGCAGGTGAACGGCAGCCGCCCCGGGAGCCCGATCACGCGGGAGGACGGCCGATGACCGCCGAACTCACCCTGTCCTGGCGGCTCGGCGACGGCCCCACGGCAGCCGAGCACGAGCTGGCCGCCTGGCCGCACCCTGTCACCAGGGAATGGGCGTGGGGCGATGGCAGGGGGACCGGCGCGCGGGTCTGCATCCTCGACAGCGGGGTCGAGGAGGGGCATCCGCGGGTCGGCCCGGTCCAGGGGGCCTACGCGGTGCGGGAGGGCCCGGACGGAGAACTGACCGTGGTGGAGGACACCGAGGGCGATGTGTGCGGCCACGGGACGGCCTGCGCGAGCATCATCCGCTCCCTCGCCCCCGACTGCGAGATCTTCAGCGTCCGGGTGCTCGGACTCGGCTACTTCGGCAGCGGAGAGGCACTGCTCGCCGGGCTGCGCTGGGCACTCGCGCAGAACTTCGACGTCATCAACATGAGTCTGTCCACCACCAAACCGGAGGTGGCCCGCGAGCTCTACCACCTGGCCGACGTCGCCTACTTCCGGCGCAACGTCATCGTCGCGTCCGCGCACAACATCCCGATCGAGAGCTTTCCGTGGCGGTTCGCCTCGGTGATCTCGGTCGGCAGTCACCGCGGTTCCGATCCCGAACTCCTGGTGCACAACCCGGCGCCCCCGGTCGAGTTCTTCGCCCGCGGGGACCAGGTTCCCGTCGGCTGGCTGAACGGCGGCCACATGGTGTGCAGCGGAAACAGCTTCGCCACCCCGCACGTCAGCGGCATGTGCGCACGCATCCTGGGCGCACATCGCGGTCTGACTCCGTACCAAGTCAAGACGCTCCTTCACCTGATCGCGGCCAATGTCACGGAGGGAACCTGATGGAGGGACAAGACCTCGCCCGGCTGCTCGACCAGACCGGCGCCGGGCAGGCGCACCAGTTGCTCCTCCAGTCGATCGCCGAGACGACCCGGTCGGTCTGTGACGCGCAGGCGTGCTCGATTCAACGGCTCGACACCGCCAGCCGGGAGTTCGTGTTCGAGGCGGTCGCGGGCCAGGGGCATCCCACGCTGGTCGGCCGCCGCTACCCGTCGGATCGGGGGATCGCGGGCTGGACGCTGCTGTCCCGGCAGTCGGTCGTGGTGGACGACGTGTCCACGGAGCCCTCCTTCGCCCAGGACGTCGCCGAGTCCACGGGCTACGTACCGCAGTCGATCGTCGCCTTTCCCCTGATCAAGGACGACATGCCGGTCGGGGTGATGGAGGTGCTCGACGCCGATCTGGACGGGCGGCGCGGTATCCGCTCGCTGGAGTTCATCGCGCCGTTCGCCGGTCAGGCGACGATCGCGATGCAGCTCGTCGAGCGGGACCGCACCCTCGGGACGGCCGTAGCCGAGGACTCGGAGCTGCATGAACTCCTGGCGCTGACCTCGGAGTTCAGCACCCTCAGCAGCCGGAAGCGGGAGACCGCCCTGCGACTGCTCGGGCTGGTCAGGGAGTTGATGACGTAACCGGCAAGTGGGACTGCCACCAGTCCAGCAGTGCCGCCGCACGGGCCTGCCTGACGGTCGGTGGCGCGGCGCCCACGCCGTGCCCGCACCGGGCCAGCACCGCGAACTCCGCGGGCACCCCCTCCTCCACCAGGCGAGCGAACAGCAGCCGTGCCTCGGCCGGCGGACAACGCAGGTCGCGCTCGGCGGCCAGGACCAGCACGGGAGAGTCGTTGTCCAGCGGTACGGTCAGGGGGTCGGGCCGCCGGCCCGGACCGGGACCGCCCTTCCAGTACCCATCGGTCACCTGGATGCCCAGGTCGCTGCCTGTGCGGTGGAAGTCCCAGCCGACGATGGCGCGCTCCACCACGGCAGCCTTGATCAGCGGAGTGGCGCTCCACAGCAGGGCGGCCAGATACCCGCCGTACGACACTCCGTGCACCCCGACCCGGTCGCCGTCGATCCCGGGCATCTCCACCACCGCGTCGAGCACGGCACGGACGTCCTCCAGATCGAGCACACCGGGGCGCCGAGCAGCGACGCGGTGAACTCGGCGCCGCGCCCCGCGGAGCCGCGTGGGTTCAGATAGAGACCGGCGTAGCCGCGGGCCGCCAGGCGCTGTACGTCGGGGGGATCACCCAGCCGGCCTGGGCGCCGGGGCCCCCGTGCAGCCAGACGACAAGCGGAGCGGGAGATTCCGAACCGTTCGCGGGAGGCACCAGCCAGGCGTCGACCCCGTTGACGGTGAGCGGCCGGACGCCGCACCGCTCCCCCAGGGAGACCGGCTCTCGCACCGGGAGCGTCGACTCGACGGGCTCCGGCAGCGCGGCCCTCGGCAGGAAGAGCAGGTCCTCCGCCGACGCCCCCTGCCGCACCAGCGCGACGATCCCGCCGTGGCCCGCGTCGTACGCGTCCACCTCGCACGGGCCGTCGAGCAGCCGCTGCTGCCTGCCCGGCCGTGCGGGGTCGAGCAGCAGCAACGGCACCGCGCCGCGGGCGAGTTGCGCGGTGACCAGCAGCTCCCCCACCACCGACAGCCCGTGGACCCTGGAGGTGAGCGGATGGGCGACATCGGTGGTGGCGGGGTCGGTCAGCCGCCCCTCGGTGGTGTGGACAGCGCCCACGCTGCCGCATCCCGCGGCGTCGGTGAGCGCCACGAACGCCACCGTGCCGTCAGGCAGCCGCGCCGAGGCGGCGGGCACCAGGTCGGGTCCGGTGAGGGCGACCTCGTGGCCGGTGCCGGGGTCGAACCGGAACAGCTGTGCGCCCAGGTCACGATGGCGGTCGTCGTGCCTGTCGGCGACATAGAGCAGGCCCTCCGCGCTCCAGATCAGCTCACGGCAGTCCGTGGCGGATTCGACGATCACGGGCTTGTCGTCACCGAGGGCGAAGACATGCACCCGGCGCACGTCTTCGGCGAGCCAGCCGCGACCGTCGCGGTCGAAACCGAGCCGCCGGCTACGGTGCAGCGTGGGCGGCGCCTCGGGCACAGGCGCGCACGACCAGGCGAACCCTCCTCCGTCCGGCCGCCATACCGGCTTGCCGCCGGAGAGCATGGGCGCCGTGGCGCGGAGCACGCCACCTGTCTCGAGGTCGATCACCACACAGACCTGGCCCTGGTCGGCGGCGGCGAGGCCGAGGAGCCGGGGCCCGTCCGGGCCGGGTGAGAAGCTCAGTCCGGTGCAGCCGGTGTGCGGCCCGGTCCAGGTGCCGACTTCGTCCGTCGGGCGGATCCAGGTGGAAATCCGGTCCTGGTCCGCGGCGGGATCGGGAGTGAGCAGAGAGGCGGCCACCAGGGAGCCGTCCGCCGACAGCGCCACCTCGGTGACAACACCCTCCTGCGGCGGCAGTCCGAGGCTCAGCCACTGAGGCGCCACCTGACGGAACGGGGAGTCAGGCACTCCAGGACCCTTCCTGTACGGGAATGATCAGCGGCTCCCGGCGCAGGGTCACCGTGTCGGGGACGAGCGGCTTGAGCCGGTGGGGTTCACCCGGCGAACGGAGGTTGCGCTGGCCCAACGCCTCGTACCAGTTGTCGGCGGCTTCCGAGGTGACGTTGTCCCAGGCGTAGTGCCAGATGGGCCGCTCGACGTCGGCACCGGCATCTATGGGTGCGACCTCGGTGGCCCCGTGCAGCAGGCCGACCTCCTCGACACGGTTGACGAAGACGGTGAAGGGCGTGTCCTCGGCCATGTCCAGCCGGTATGCGACCGCGTAGTCCTCCATCAGGGCCCGGTAGTGCGGCAGTTGGAAGGTGAGGTTCCGACTGGCGGGCACCTTGTCGAGGATGTCCTTGATGTCAAGGCCGTGGTCCCGGCAGTAGGCACGTCCGTCGCAGAACACGGGCCAGCCGCCCCGGACATTGACATTCGGGCCGTACAGATTGGAGCCGAGCGGCTCGACGATGTCGAAGTGCGCCTGCTGGTTGGCCCGGAAATCGATGCCGGCGCCCATGAAGTTCACGTTGACGCCGTAGCCGTCAAGAGGAAACTCAATGGGACTCAACTCAATCTTCAGGGGATTGAGTTGCTCGGAATGCCGCTCGCACAGCAACTCGAATACCCGATCGCAGAGTTCCCGTCGCAGTCGCCTGGTCCACTCCACGGCTGCGGTCCAGGACAGCCCGGCGGCTTGGAAGGCGGGAACCGCTCCATGGATCAGCGCCAGGCCCGGTGCTCCCGTGGTGGGGTTGAGGCGCTCGGCCACGGCGTGCACCAGTTCGGCCGAGGGATGCCAGGAGGGTTCGCCTCCCGGGGAGGTCACCATGGTGGGGGCGATGCGGAACAGGACCCCGACGGGTGGATGTAATCGGCTGAAGCCGGCGTCTGGTTCTGTCGTCGACGACACAGCACGTGCTTAATGGGTCGCCTGTCTCATGTCAACACCCCCTGGGGCCGAGAGGGTGCGCGCCCGGCGCGGTGTCGCGGAGGCCCGGGACCACGGCGCGTATACGCTCACCGGCCAGTCGTGCGGATTCGACGGTCAAACCGATCAGACAGGCCCGCACCGATGGCGCCTCGGCCCCGAAAGCACTCCCGGGTCCGACGATCACGCCGGCCTCCGCCAGCGCGGACACCGCGTCCTCCTCCGCTCCGGGCACGCGGAGCAGAACATGAGGTCCCCGCCCCGCGTCCGCCGTGCCGACCCGGCCGAGAAAGGCCGCTCGGACGGCCGTGAGCTCCTCGTGCGGAGCGCGTAGCAGAGGCAGTCCTCCCGCCTCCAGGAAATAGCCCCACACCCTCTGCCAGTAGGCCGGCGGGGCAGGCATGGCGCTGTGCGGCCCGACGCTCCCGGGATCCTCCCGCACCACCCAGCCGACACCGGCCCCTGGTCCCGCGACCTTGTGCAGGGTCCCCACCTGAATCACTCCCGGCGGCAGCTCGACGCGTCCGGCGTACCAGGTGTAGGCGGTGTTGCAGATGACGCGGACGCCCCGCCGCACGGCCGCGCGCAGGTCTGACAGAAACGCTCCGTCGGGCTGCCGACCATCGGGGTTACGGCACGGCGCGGTCACCCAGAGGGCGGCGCCGCCGGCAACCTCGCGCACGCGGTCCCAGGGCAGGAACCGTACGGCGATCCCGTGCGCACCGAGGGTGTCGGGCACCCCGAGAAAGGTCGGCCGCTCGACGACGACATGAGAGCACCCGCGCACCAGCGCGGGTGCGGCCACCCGCACCCCGGAGGTGACGACCAACTGGTCAGCCCTCGCCCCCGTCACCCGGGCGAGTTGGTCGCGGAGCACCGGATCCCCTTCAGCGGGCGCCCAGCACGACGGGTCGGCCACCGCTGCGGCCCGCGCATGGGCCTCCTCCCACACCTTCACGGCCGCCGCGGGCCACCTGGGCCACGCCCCTCCGAGATCGATGACATCGCCCATGCAGGGTCCCTGCCTTCCCACCGAGTGCCCGTGAACGGCCCAAGTGTGGCCGTGTCGAAGGCCTGTTGGGTATACACCGACTCCACCTCCCCACATGCTGCGCGGCATGGACGTGACCGCCCACCCACGACCGTGCCCTCAGGAGGCGAGCACGTCTTGGCCCAAGCGTTCGTCTCGGTGAAGACAGCACCATCGAGTGTCGCGTGAGGGCTTCGGCACGGGCACGGGCACGGGGAAGTGTCTGTGGGTGACGTTGGGCAGGCCCTTGCCACGTGCGGTGTGGTGGCCAGCCAGCGGACGCCTTCTTCCTCCCGAGGAGCCCACAGGCCGTATCGATCATTGCCGATCGACGCCGGTCTGGTCGTCGTCCGCCTGGGATATCCGGCAGTAGAGAGCCGCTGGCTCACCTGGGGTTATGGTCGGCTCGTGGGGCCTGGGCCGTCGCATGCACCGAGTTCGTTCCGCTGCTCAGCGAGGACACCGTGTCGTACGAGCGCGACTTCTACTCGGCGCACGAGGCACGGAACATCCCTGGCCGCCCGGTACGGGCAGGCGTGGGTGACGACCGGCGACCCCAAGCTGTACGAGAACGGCACCCCTGAACAGTCGGTTCAGGCCATTCGCGGGCAGGCGGAGAAGCTCGCCGACACCTGCGCCGAGATCGGCCGGGACATGACCGACCTCGACAAGGTCCTGCTCACCGGATTCACCCCGGACCGCAACGGCCCGCTCCAGTGGCCCATCCCGGACTCCACCTTCGCGGCGGACGAGAAGGTCTTCGAGCAGATCGCCATGGAGGCACTGGCACAGCTGGGCTGAGGCATTGTGGGCGGCTTCCGAAGGGGGCCTCCGCGTGCGGCTCCCCCGGTAGGCCCTGGTGGAGGCGGTATCCACTCACCTGTGCGGACTCCCGCACGCCCGTGCAGGCATATGCGGGACAATGGCCGGGTGACCTCAGCGACCCGAGAGCCCGAGACCGCGGCCGAGACCGTCCCGCCGCGGCTGATCGCCACCGACCTCGACGGCACCCTGCTGCGCGACGACAAGTCGGTGTCCCCGCGCACCGTCGCAGCGCTGGCCGCCGCCGAGGAGGCCGGCATCGAGGTCTTCTTCGTCACCGGCCGACCGGCCCGCTGGATGGACGTCGTCAGCGACCATGTTCACGGCCACGGCCTGGCCATCTGCGGCAACGGCGCCGCCGTGGTCGACCTGCACGGCGGCCCCGGCGCCCACCGGTTCGTGAAGGTGCGCGAGCTGGCGCGGGAGAACGCGCTGGACGCCGTACGGCTGCTGCGCAACGCGGCGCCGGGCACGGTGTACGCCGTGGAACAGACGTACGGCTTCTACCAGGAGCCGGCGTACCCGAAGCTGCACATGGAAATCCCCGACAGTCTCGCCCCGGCCGAGGAGCTGCTGTCACCGGACCACCGGGCGTCCGCCGAGCCGGTGCTGAAGATCCTCGCCTACCACCCCGACCTCGACCCCGACGCCTTCCTGACCCTGGCCCGGCTCGCCATCGGCGACCGCGCCGACGTGACCCGCTCCAGCCCCAGCGCGCTGCTGGAGATCAGTGGTCCCGGGGTCTCCAAGGCCAGCACGCTCGCCCTGTGCTGCGCCGAGCGCGGCATCTCCCACGAGCAGGTCGTCGCCTTCGGGGACATGCCCAACGACGTCGAGATGCTGACCTGGGCGGGCCGGTCGTACGCGATGGGCAACGCCCACCCGGACGTGATCGCCGCGGCCTCGGGACGCACGGTCGCGAACAACGAGGACGGCGTGGCGGTCGTCATCGAGCAGCTGCTCGGCGAGCTGCCGTAGCCCTCGCGCCGCCGCCTCAGAGCGGCACTCCTCGTTCCTCCAGCCACGACACCGGGTCCACCGCCGAGCCCATCTCCGGTGTGACCCTGGTCTCGAAGTGCAGGTGCGGGCCGGTGGAGTTGCCGGTGCTCCCCGACTGGCCGATCCACTGGCCGGGGCTGACATGCTCCCCCTGGTCCACCGCGACGGACGCGAGATGGGCGTACTGCGTGTAGTAGCCGCCCGCGTGCTTGAGCACGATCTCGATGCCGAAGGCACCGCCGCAGGACACCCTCACCACCCGCCCCGCCCCCACGGCCCTGACCGGTGTGCCGATCGGCACCGCGAAGTCCTGCCCCGTGTGCCGGCTCGCCCAGCGCGAACCACCGCTGCCGTACGACGCGGACAGCTCGTACGTTTCCACCGGCGCGACCCACGCGTTCGCGAACCCGGTCTCCGGCTGGTCGAGCCGGACGGCCCCGCGGCACGCCCCTGCGGCGACCGATGCTTCCGCCTGTCCCTGGAGCTGCGAGCGTGCCCTCTCCAGCTTCCTCTCGATGCTCTCCTTGAGCGTGGCGAGTCGTGTGTTCCGCTGCTCCAGCACCTGCCACTGGGCCGCGGCGCGGACCTCGTCCTCGGCGAGCCGCGCCTCGGCGCGACGGCTCTTGGAGATCGCGTTGCTCACGGCGAGATTCGTCTGCGAGAAAGCGTGCTGACCTCGCATCAGCTCGTCGGGACTGTCGGCCAGGATCATCTGCGCGGCCACCGGCAGACCACCGCTGTTCCGGTACTGTGCACGAGCGATCCGTCCCAGGTCCTCGTTCAGGCCCGCGATGTGCCGCCGCTGGGCGTCCAGAAGAGCCTCCGCCCGCTGCGCCTTGGCCCGTTGCTCCTCGGCCTCCTTGCGCCCCGCCTCGTACTGCTGTGTCGCGACCGCGGCCTCCTCGTAGAGCCGCACGACCTCGGCGCTGAGGTCCGAGTCCCCGACGGTGCCGCTCGCCGGCTGCCCGTCCGCCGTGGTGGGCAGGGCCGCGAGAACCGTCAGTGCGCACAGCAGGACCGGAACGAGCAGCCGATGGCGGCGGTATGAGCGCATGTCAGTGATCGTCGCCCGGCCTCGGTGGCCCGGTCCTGTTCACGTCGTACGGCTGGGGGACCGGCTGCTCCGAATGGCTCAGCGCGGCGACCGCACGGACGGTCGTGTCCCCCGCTGAGCCCTTCTTCACCGGCACCGAGGCGTGGCCGACGGACATCCGGCAGGGCCCGCTGAACGCTAAGTCGCGGCCACCAGCGACTCCGACGCCGTCTCCCGCGCGGCCATCTCCCGCAACGGCCCGTCCGCCGCCAGCAGTTCCGTGTACGCGCCGCGCTGCACCACACGCCCCTGGTCCAGCACGATCACCTCGTCCACCGCCTCCAGACCCGCCAGCCGGTGCGTGATGAGCAACGTCGTCCGGCCCTCGGTCGCGGCCAGCAGGTCGGCGGTGAGTGCGTCGGCGGTCGGCAGGTCGAGGTGCTCGGCGGGCTCGTCGAGCACCAGGACGGGGAAGTCCGCGAGCAGCGCGCGGGCCAGTGCCAGCCGCTGCCGCTGCCCTCCGGACAGCAGCGCCCCGTGCTCGCCGACGAGTGTGTCGAGCCCGTCGGGCAGGCTGTCCGCCCAGTCCAGCAGCCGGGCCCGGCCGAGCGCGGCGCGCAGTTCGTCCTCGGTGGCGTCCTTCCTGGCGAGCAGCAGGTTCTCGCGCAGCGAGCTGTCGAAGAGGTGCGCGTCCTGCGCACACAGCCCGACGAGCTTCCGTACCTCGTCACCGTGCAGCGCGTACGCGTCCACCCCGGCCAGCGTGTACGAGCCCGCGTCCGCGTCGAGGAAGCGCAACAGCACCTGCGCCAGCGTCGTCTTGCCCGAACCGGAGGGTCCGACCACGGCGACCCGACGGCCCTCCTCGAGGGCCAGGTCCAGCCCGGAGAGCGCGTGCCGGTCCTGCCCGGCGTACCGCGCGGCCAGGCCCTTCAGGGCGACCGGGAACGGTGACGCGGGCGCCTGCCGGGGCCGCTCCGGCTCCTTCACGGGCTCCGGGGCGTCCAGCACCTCGTACACCCGCTCGGCGCTCCGGCGCACCCGCTGCCGGTACTGCACGGCGAGCGGCAGCCCGAGCACAGCCTCGAAGGCGGCCAGCGGGGTGAGGACCACGACGGCCATGGCCACGCCGTCCAGCCGCCCGGCGGCGACCGCCTGCGCTCCGACCAGGGCGGCTGCCGTGACGGTCAGACCGGAGACCAGCGCGGTGAGTCCGTCACCGAGTGCCGTGGCGGTGGCGGCGCGCGAGGCGATCCGGGTGAGCGCCCCGTCGGCCTGGCGTGCCTGGGCGATCCGTGCGGGCAGGGCACCGGCGACGGTCAGCTCCGCGGTGCCGGTGAGCAGATCGGCCACCCGCGTCGCGAGCATCCCGCGGGCGGGCGCCAGCCGGTGTTCGGCACGCCGGGCGACGGCTCCCGTGACCAGCGGCACTCCCGCCCCCGCGGCCAGCAGTCCGGCCGCGAGCACGGCCCCGGCCTCGGGCAGCAGCCACGCCGTGAAGCCGACGGACGCGGCCGACACGACGACCGCCGCCCCGGCCGGCAGCAGCCACCGCAGCCAGTAGTCCTGCAGCGCGTCCACGTCCGCGACCAGCCGGGACAGCAGATCACCCCGACGCGTCAGCCGCAGACCGGCGGGCGCCAGCCGCTCCAGCCTGCGGAACACCGCGACCCTGGTGTCCGCCAGCATCCGCAGCACGGCGTCGTGCGAGACGAGCCGTTCGGCGTACCGGAACACGGCCCGCCCGATCCCGAAGGCCCGCGTGGCCGTCACGGCCACCATCAGATACAGCACGGGCGGCTGCTGGGAAGCCCGCGAGATCAGCCACCCGGAGGTGGCCATGAGCCCGACGGCGCTCCCGAGCGCGAGGCTCCCGAGCAGCAGCGCGAGTCCCAGCCGCCCGCGCCGGGGCCCGGACATGGCGCGTACTCGAGCGAGAACGCCGCCTGCGGCAGGCTGCTCGAGAGCTTCGGCCCGAGCGGGCGGGACGACCTCGGCCGAACGCGTCCCGGACCCCTGGACGGCAGGGCGTGCCGCGGGCACCGCGGCGGTCTCGGGCTCCGCCAGTCGCACCACCCGGTCCGCCACCCCCAGCAGCGCCGGCCGGTGCACCACCAGCAGCACCGTCCGCCCGCCGCAAGCCGCCGCACCGACGCCACGACCTCGGCCTCGGTGGCCCCGTCCAGCGCGGCCGTCGGCTCGTCGAGCAGCAGCACCGGCCGGTCCGCCAGGAACGCCCGGGCCAGCGCGAGCCGCTGCCGCTGCCCGGCGGACAGTCCGGCCCCGTTCTCGCCGAGCACAGTGCCCACGCCCTCGGGCAGCGCCTCCACGAACGCGAGCGCCCCGGCGTCCCGCAGCGCCCGCCGTACGGCTTCGTCGTCGGCGTCGGGTCGCGCCAGCCGTACGTTCTCGGCGATCGTCCCGGCGTACAGATGCGGCCGCTGCGGCACCCAGGCGACCTGTGACCGCCACTGCTCCAGGTCGGCGTCGGCGAGGTCGACTCCCCGACCCGGACCCGTCCCTCGGCCGGCCGCACGAACCCGAGCAGGGCGTGCAGCAGCGTCGACTTGCCGGCGCCGCTCGGCCCCACCAGCGCGACCGTCTCCCCGGCCTCGACGGTGAAGGACACGTCCGCCACGGCATCCACCGACCGCCCCGGGTACCGCACGGTCACGCCCTCGAAAGCCAGCGCGCCCTCAGGCACGGCCCCGGTGCCGGACTCCGGAACGGGTGTCTCCAGGACGCCGAAGATCTCCTCGGCGGCGGCGAGACCTTCCGCCGCCGCGTGGTACTGCGCTCCGACCTGCCGCAACGGCAGATACGCCTCCGGTGCCAGGATCAGGATGACCAGGCCGATGTACAGGTCCATCTCGCCGTGCACGAGTCGCATACCGATGGTCACGGCGACCAGCGCCACGGAGATCGTCGCGAGCAGCTCCAGCGCGAAGGAGGAGATGAAGGCGATCCGCAGCGTCCGCATGGTCGCCCGCCGGTACTCGCCGGTGATCCGCCGGATGGAGTCGGCCTGTGCCTTGGCCCGGCCGAAGACCTTCAGTGTCGGCAGCCCGGCGACGACGTCCAGGAAGTGTCCGGACAGCCGCGACAGCAGTCGCCACTGACGGTCCATCCGGGACTGGGTGGCCCAGCCGATCAGCATCATGAAGACCGGGATGAGCGGCAGGGTGCCCACGATGATGGCCGCGGAGACCCAGTCCTCGGTGACGATCCGCGCCAGCACCGCGACCGGCACGACCACCGCGAGACCCAGCTGCGGCAGGTATCGCGAGAAGTAGTCGTCGAGGGCGTCGACGCCCCGGGTGGCCAGGGCGACCAGCGAACCGGTCCGCTGCCCGCTCAGCCACCCCGGCCCCAGGGCGGTCGACCGCTCCAGCAGCCGCCCCCGCAACTCTGACTTCACCGCCGCGCTCGCCCGGTGTGCGGCGAGTTCGGTGAGCCAGCCGACCAGTGCCCGGCCGATCGCCACGGCGGCCAACAGCAGCAGGGGAGTGCCGAGGTCGGCCGCCGCCATACGGTGCTGGAACGCGCCGACCACCACCTCCGCGATGAGCATCGCCTGCGCGATGACCAGCCCTGCCCCACGGCCCCAGGGCGACGACCGCCGCCAGGAAGCCCCGGGTGGCACGGGCGTACCGGAGCAGACGCGGATCGATTGGTTTCACGTGAAACACACCTCAGTGCACGAGCTCGGCGATGTGCTGCGTACCGATGCGCTTGCGGAAGACCCAGTACGTCCAGCCCTGGTAGAGCATCACGATGGGAGTGGCGATCACCGCACACCACGTCATGATCTTCAGCGTGTACGGGCTGGACGAGGCGTTGGTGACCGTCAGGCTCCACTCCGGGTTCAGCGTCGACGGCATGACGTTCGGGAACAGCGTCAGGAAGAGCATCGCCACCGTGGCCACGATGGTGAGCCCCGACAGGGCGAACGCCCAGCCCTCACGTCCTGCCCGCGCCGCGACCAGCGCCACGAGGAGCGATGCCACGGCCGCGACCGCCGCGACGAGCGACGCCCCGTCGCCCCGGTCGAACTGCGTCCACAGCAGGAAGACCACTGCCAGCAGCGCGGTCACCACTCCGACGCGCAGCGCCAGCTGCCGCGCCCGCTCCCGGATCTCCCCGACGGTCTTGAGCCCGACGAAAACCGTCCCGTGGAAGGTGAACAGCGCCAGCGTGACCAGACCGCCCAGCAGCGCGTACGAGTTGAGCAGGTCCAGGACGCCACCGGCGTAGTTGAAGTCCTGGTCGATCTTCACGCCGTGCACGATGTTGCCGAAGGCCACACCCCACAGGAACGCGGGAAGCAGCGAAGTCCAGAAGATCGCTGTCTCCCAGTTGCGCTGCCAGTGCTCCTCGGGCCGCTTGGCGCGGTACTCGAAGGCCACACCCCGGACGATCAGGCAGACCAGGATGAGCAACAGCGGCAGGTAGAAGCCGGAGAAGAGCGTGGCGTACCACTCGGGAAGGCGGCGAAGGTCGCACCGCCCGCCGAGAGCAGCCACACCTCGTTGCCGTCCCAGACGGGTCCGATGGTGTTGATCAGCACCCGCTTCTCGGGCCGGTTGCGGGCGAGCAGCTTCGTGAGCACCCCGACCCGAAGTCGAAGCCCTCCAGGAAGAAGTAGCCGGTCCACAGGACGGCGATCAGGACGAACCAGACGTCGTGCAGTTCCATGACTGTGCAGCTCCCTCGGCCTAGTACGAGAAGGCCATCGGCTTGTCGGCGTCACGGGGGTCGCCGCCGATCTTCGTGGGCGGGTTGAGGTCGGCCTCGGTGAGCTCCGGCGGTCCTGCCTTGACGTACTTGACCAGCAGCTTGACCTCGACCACGGCGAGGATCGCGTACAGCGTGGTGAAGACGATCATCGAGGTGAGGACCTCGGCCTGGGAGACACCGGGGGAGACCGCGTCCCGCGTCTGGAACAGGCCGTAGACGACCCACGGCTGGCGGCCCATCTCGGTGAAGATCCAGCCCAGGAGTTCGCGATCAGCGGGAAGGCCATCGTCCAGACCGCCGCCAGCCAGTACAGGCGGGTGAGTCGCGGCCGGAGCGGGTTCCGGAACAGCACCAGATGCGGCACCTCGTCCTCCCCGGTCCGCCAGGCGGCCGGCAGCAGGAACTTCTTCCGGGTGAGCCACAGTCCCAGCAGGCCGATCGAGAGCGACGCCATGCCGAAGCCGATCATCCAGCGGAAGCCCCAGTAGGCGACGGGGACGATGGGCTTGTAGTCTCCGGGGCCGAACTTCTCCTGGAGCGCCTTGTTGGTGTCGTTGATGCCCGGCACGTACGACTCGAAGTCGCTGTGGGCCAGGAAGGAGAGCAGGCCGGGTATCTCCAGAGCGACCTTGTTGTGGCCCTTGTCGACGTCCCCGTACGCGAACACCGAGAAGGGCGCCGGCTGTTCGCCGTCCCACAGTGCCTCGGCAGCGGCCATCTTCATCGGCTGCTGCTCGTACATGACCTTGCCCAGGGTGTCCCCGCTGACAGCGGTGAGCAGGCCGCCCACGGCGACGGTGACCAGGCCGAGCCGGAGGGAGGTGCGCATCACCGGGATGTGCTCCTTGCGCAGCAGGTGGAAGGCGGCGATGCCCACCATGAAGGCGCCGCCCGTCAGGAAGGCCGCGGAGAAGCTGTGGAAGACCTGGTTGAGCGTGGTGTTCTGGGTCAGCACCAACCAGAAGTCGGTCAGCTCGGCCCGGCCCTTCGCCTCGTTGATCCGGTAGCCGACCGGGTGCTGCATCCACGAGTTGGCCGCGAGGATGAAGTACGCCGACAGCAGCGTGCCGATCGAGACCATCCATATGCAGGCCAGGTGGATCTTCTTCGGCAGCTTGTCCCAGCCGAAGATCCACAGACCGATGAACGTGGACTCGAAGAAGAACGCGATCAGGGCCTCGAAGGCGAGCGGCGCACCGAAGACGTCACCGACGAAGCGCGAGTAGTCGGACCAGTTCATGCCGAACTGGAACTCCTGCACGATGCCGGTGACCACGCCCATCGCGATGTTGATCAGGAAGAGCTTGCCCCAGAACTTGGTCGCCCGGAGGTACTTCTCCTTCTCCGTCCGCACCCAGGCGGTCTGCAGCCCGGCCGTGAGCGCGGCCAGCGAGATCGTCAGGGGGACGAACAGAAAGTGATAGACGGTGGTGATGCCGAACTGCCATCGCGCCAGGGTCTCCGGCGCCAAAGCCAGGTCCACGTCGCCGCTCCTTACATACGCTTGTGAAAGCGTTCACATTCACAAGCCATTATGCAGCACGCACTTTCGACCCAGGGAGGGGGTCCCCGTCACGGTCAACCCCTTGGCGCGAACTTCAACATATTGTTGAATCGACGGCATGCAGACCCAGACACCGCAGCAGATACGGATCTCCTGGCCCGCGGGTCATCTCACCGCGACTCTTGAGGACACCCCGACCGTGCAGGCACTCGCCAAGGCACTGCCGCTCGTCTCCACCGCCCGCACCTGGGCGAGGAGGTGTACTTCGACACAGGCGTGACCGTTTCACGTGAAACCGAAGCCCGGCAGGTCGTCGACCCGGGCACGGTCGCCTTCTGGACCGACGGCGACGCCCTCGCCCTCCCTACGGGCCAACGCCGATCTCGCAGGGCGACGAGTGCCGCCTCGCAAGCCCGTGCAACGTCCTGGGCCGCCTCGACGGCGACCCCGGACTGCTGGCGACAGTGCGGGACGGCGACCCGTGCGTGTGGAACTCGTCGACGCCTGACCTGGCTCGCGACGCCCTACAGTTCCTTACGGAACGCTTCCGCCACCTTCAGGAAGATGTCGTTCGCCTCGGTCTCCCCGACCGTCACCCGCACACCCTCACCGGGGAACGGCCTGATCACCACGCCCGCCTGCTCGCACGCCCCGCGAACCCGACCGTGCGCTCGCCCAGCCGCAGCCACACGAAGTTGGCCTGGGTCTCGGGCACGGTCCAGCCCTGAGCACGCAGCCCGTCGACCACGCGCGTGCGCTCACACACCAGCGAGCCGACCCGGCCGAACAGTTCGTCCTCGGCACGCAGCGAGGCGATCGCAGCCTCCTGCGCGAGCTGGCTCACGCCGAACGGCACCGCCGTCTTGCGCAGGGCCGCGGCCACCGGCTCGTGGGCGATGGCGAACCCCACACGCAGACCGGCGAGGCCGTACGCCTTGGAGAAGGTCCGCAGGACACAGACGTTGGGCCGGTCACGGTAGAGCTCCACACCGTCCGGCACCTCGGGATCGCGGATGAACTCGCGATAGGCCTCGTCCAGCACCACCAGCACGTCTCCGGGGACCCGGTCGAGGAAGCGCTCCAGCTCCGCCCGGCGCACGACCGTACCCGTCGGATTGTTGGGGTTGCAGACGAAGATCAGCCGCGTCCGGTCGGTGATCGCGTCCGCCATCGCGTCGAGGTCGTGCACATCACCTGACGTCAACGGCACCTGCACCGAAGTCGCGCCACTGATCTGCGTGATGATCGGGTACGCCTCGAAGGACCGCCAGGCGTAGATCACCTCGTCGCCGGGGCCGGAGGTGGCCTGGATCAGCTGCTGGGCGACACCGACCGAACCGGTGCCGGTGGCCAGGTGGGCGAGCGGAACGCCGAACCGCTCGGACAACTCGTCCATCAGCCCCGTACAGGCCATGTCCGGGTAGCGGTTGAAGTTGCAGGCCGCCGCCGTCACGGTCTCCATCACACCCGGCAGCGGCGGGTAGGGGTTCTCGTTCGAGGACAGCTTGTAGGCCACCGGCCCGCCGGCCGCGGCGGGCTTGCCCGGCTTGTAGGTGGGGATACCCTCCAGCTCGGCGCGCAGCTTCGGGCTCATCTCGCTCACCGCAGTCCTCCTCGCGAAGACCGGCGGCACATGACCGCCGCCGACATCCAATACTCCTCACCTTATGAGGATTCGGCGCCGCTGCGTATAGCCACGACCGAGCAGCGAACGCCGGCCTCCCCGCCCCACAGGCATCAAGGGCATCGCCGTACGAAGGCGTACGAATTCGGGGCGCGCTGTACATATATCTACGCGCCGGTGGTGCACGCCGTGGCGCGCATCCCCCGTGCAGGTGAGTTGAGACCTCTTCGCAACATCGGCCACTTGGCAGGCCCGCACCAGCCGACAAGTCACGTACTGCCATGGGAGCGCTCAACCCCTTGGTTTCCAAAGTAATTGGGGTTAAATGATCATGCAGAAACGTGCCTGTCAACGTGTGCATATGCGTCCGCACTACCCCACCGCATGAGCCCTACTATCGGCTCGCCATGACAGCAGCAGGGAAGCACCAGGTGAGCCGCGCGGAAACCTCACGGAGAGGCAGTCGGCCGGGTCGGGCGGGTATCAGAGACGTGGCCGCCGCCGCCGGAGTCTCCATCACGACCGTCTCCGACGCCCTCAACGGCAAGGGCCGGCTCCCGGACGCCACCCGGCGCCATGTCCGCGAGGTCGCCGACCGACTGGGCTATCGCCCTCGGCCGCCGCCCGGACACTCCGTACGGGCAAGTCGGGACTCATCGGCCTGACCGTGACCACGTACGGGGATGAACCTTTCACCTTCACCGAGTTCGCGTACTTCGCCGAGATGGCGCGAGCCGCCACCTCCGCCGCGCTCGCCCGCGGCTACGCCTTGGTCATCCTCCCCGCGACCTCCCGCCACGACGTGTGGTCGAACGTCGCCCTGGACGGCACGGTGGTCATCGACCCCTCCGACCAGGATCCGGTCGTCAGCGAACTCGTCCGCCAGGGCCTCCCGGTCGTCTCCGACGGCCGCCCGGCCGGCTCGCTGCCGGTCACGGCCTGGGTCGACAACGACCACGAGGCCGCCGTCCTCGGCATCCTCGACCACCTCGCCGACGCCGGCGCCCGCCGCATCGGCCTGCTCACCGGCACCACGACGGACACGTACACCCACCTGTCGACCACCGCCTACCTGCGCTGGTGCGAGCGCGTGGGCCAGGATCCGGTGTACGAGGCCTACCCGGCGCACGATCCGTGCGCCGGAGCCGTCGCCGCCGACCGGCTCCTCGCCCGCCCGGACCGGCCCGACGCGGTCTACGGGCTGTTCGACCCGAACGGCACCGACCTGCTCGCCGCCGCCCGCCGCTACGGCCTGCGCGTCCCGGACGACCTGCTACTGGTCTGCTGCAGCGAGTCCACCGTGTACGCCAACACCGAGCCGCCCATCACCACGCTCTCCCTGAAGCCGCGCCGCATCGGCACGGCGGTGGTGCAGCTGCTGATCGACGCCATCGAGGGCGTCGAATCCGACCATCCGGTCGAGCAGGTGATACCGACGGAGCTGATCGTGCGTACCTCGTCCCAGCGACGCCCGCCGCGCACGACGGTCAGCCCGCCGCGGTCACCCGAGAAGACGTAGGCCCGGTCCCCGGGCCGGGCACGTCGCGCTCCTGGGGAGAAACGGGGCCGGTCCCCCGGAGAGAAGGGATCGTTCTCGCGAAGAGAAGGAGAGCGAGGACAGTCACACGGTGGTCAAAGCCCGGCCCAATCGGGGCGAAAGCCGCAGTGAACTGGACTCTTGCTCTGATTCAGCACCCCTGGGTCATCACATGGCGCGATCCGCATTCCTATGATGGGCCCACGACACCCGCGGGCCGCTACGACCAGGCAGTCCGATGCGGTGCAGATGCGGCGCGATGGTGGAGGGGTCGATGACTCAGGGGCCGGTCAGGGACCCGAGGTGGAGCGCACGGCGACGTTGCGCGACTTCCGGGTACCCGCGTACGTCCACGAGGCCGGTCCGTACGTCCAGAGCACCCACCCCGGCGACGTCGCCCCGCCACCCGAGGAGACGTACCCCGAGGGGTACACGCCGACCCAGCGCGACCTTCCCGTCGTCAACCGGGGGACACTGTCCAGGTGACCGTCGACCCCGAAGCCGCCGCGCCCCGCAGACGAACACCGGACAGGGCCCGCTGTACGTCGTGGGCGACGTGCACGGCTACCTCGACGAGCTGGTGGCCGCCCT
This sequence comes from Streptomyces tuirus, assembly GCA_018195615.1. Classification (GTDB taxonomy): domain Bacteria; phylum Actinomycetota; class Actinomycetes; order Streptomycetales; family Streptomycetaceae; genus Streptomyces; species Streptomyces tuirus_A. The sequence continues at coordinate 4,782,336 of JAGTPG010000002.1, forward strand.
CCAGGACAAGGGCCTGCTCGACGCCGCCGGAAACTGGTGCGCGGGCACCGCCCGGCTGTGGTTCCTCGGCGACTTCACCGACCGCGGCCCCGACGGCATCGGCGTCATCGATCTGGTGATGCGGCTGTCCGCCGAAGCCGCCGCGGCCGGCGGCTACTGCAAGGCGCTCATGGGCAACCACGAGCTGCTGCTGCTCGGCGCCAAGCGCTTCGGCGACACCCCCGTCAACTCCGGCGCCGGCACCGCCACCTTCCAGGCGGCCTGGCTGCTCAACGGCGGCCAGAAGACCGACATGGACCGCCTCCAGGACCACCACCTGCAGTGGATGTCCCGCCTGGACGCCGTCGAGGAGGTCGACGGGCACCTGCTCGTGCACTCCGACACCACCGCCTACCTCGACTACGGTCGCTCCATCGAAGAGGTCAACGACACCGTCCGCGAAACGCTCACGCGCAACGACGCGGACGAGGTCTGGGACCTGTTCCGCAAGTTCACCAAGCGGTTCTCCTTCCGCGACGAGGGCGGCGCGGACGCCGTGCGTTCCCTGCTCGATACGTACGGCGGCACCCGCATCGTTCACGGACACAGCCCGATTCCGTATCTGCTGGGCGAGGTCGGCTCCGAGGACGACGAGGAAAGCAACGACCCCGTCATCGAGGGCCCGCACGTCTACGCCGACGGACTCGCCATCGCCATGGACGGCGGTGTGACCATGGCCGGAAAGCTGCTGGTCCAGCAACTGCCGTTGGGTACGTGAACGTTCACCGGGCAGGCGTTCCCCGTCACAGGACCGGACCGGTGAGGGGCCAATTTCGGTAAACCCCCTGTCACCGCCCACCTCCACGGCTCTACCATCGGCTTATCCGTAGCAGGCTCCCTCCGTTTCTGCCCGACGGCTCGTCAGCATGCCGAGCCCCAAGCCCTACGGAGCATCGGGGATGCACATGAACAGCGTTCCGCAGCACCTGCTGAGCGAGGACCGCCAGGAATACGAGCGGATCCTCGATGAGGCGCTGCGCTCCGCACCACACCGTCCGGAACTCGCCGCTGTCGGACAGCGGCTCAACCCCGAACAGCTGCGCACCATGGCGCTGAACGCCACCGCGATCATCACGGCGGCCGCGTCGACCGAGTACCAGCACTACGTCAAGGTCCGCGACGAACTGCGCCAGCCGGTGCGGTCCGGCCAACCTGCCGGGCGCGAGTCCGGCTCCTCCGAGCCGGGCACGGGCGCGGCGGGACTCGCCGCCACCATGGGGGAGGTGGCCGAGACCGCCGGCGCGGGCGCCGTCGCCGTCGTCGCCGTCCTCGCACCCGTCCTGGCCGGCACCGCCGCCGCGATCTTCCTGCTCGTCGGGTACATCCTGCAGATGCTCAACCCCGAGCAGGCGTTCGCCCGGACCATGCTCACCACGGGCTGGGTGTTCGGCGCCGTGACCGCGATCGCGATCCTCGTGGCCGCGGTGGGTCTGCTGCTCACCGCGCTGCGCAACAAGCCGACGGCCGCAGTCGGTCCGCACGGCGAGCGGCGGGGAGAGGTGGACAAGGCCAGGGAAGCCTGGCGTGAGGCCCTGCTGGAGCGCGGCATCCTGCCCTTCCTCCGGGAAGCCCTCGTCGACCCGGACCCGGCCGCCGCGCTGCACCACACGTCCTCGTCCGCACCGGTCAGTCGTATCCCGCACCTCGGGTACGACCGCCCGGGGTTCACCAGCCCGGAGGACGGCCAGCGCGGCTCGCGGCCCAGCTACAGCAGTCCGGACTACAGCAGCCCGGACTTCGGAGGACCGGAACACCAGCCGGAGTAGCCGTCGGCGCCCGCCCTCGGCGAACGCCCGTCGGCTTGCGCTCCCCCGCGGGGCGGTTCAGGGAGCGCAAGCCGGGCATACGGCGGTGCCACTCCGGTCCGGGGCAGGCCCGCTGGTTCACAGACGGCGCAGGATCTGTGCCTCGACCCGTTCGACGGTGCGGCGGCTGAAGGCATGCACCAGCGCGAGGTGGTACAACGCCGGTGCCGTCGCCGCCCACCGGTGGACGCGGTCGTCACGCAGCAGGTACCTGACCACCGTGGTCGGTCTGAAGGGGACGAAGTCGATGGTCTGGTGCTCCCATCGGTCGGCGACGCCCCTGCTCATCCGCGCTTGCAGATCCGTGCTCCTGAGTTCCCGCAGTCTGGCGTAGAAATGCGCACTCCAGCCCCTCCTCTCCACGTCCAGCACGAAGGCCAGCAGATCGAGCGTGTACTCATGGGCCTCCAGGGACAGTTCCTCCCGCATGCCGCGGCGGGCCACCGCGTGCAGGTCCGGTGCGTTCCTCCCGATGAGTCGATGTGGCGTGACAGTCCCTCGTTGACCGAGGAGTTCCAGACGCCCGGCGCCATCCGGACGCGGTCGCTGCGCTGGGTCACCACGAGCATGTCGTCCGCGGTGACCACCGCGATGTTGACCCCCAGGCTGCATTGGAGAAAGGCCGGGGCCTTGAGCGGCTCGTCCGGGTCCAGATAGCGCGACCTGGGCGTCGTGCCGTCCGGGAGCCTGCGGTCGAGTTGCTGGGCGGCGAGGAAGGTGTAGTAGTCGGTCGGGCGCAGTCTCAGATGGACTTCGGGCCGCTCCTCGAGTGCCGTGCGCGAGATGTCGAGGGACTCGACCGCATACCGCGGGCCGTTCCAGAGGGGAGTGCGTCCCTCGGCTCGCAGGCGCTCGCTCTCCTCGGCGATCTCGTCGAGCCAGCCGTTCATGTCCGGGGGCAGCGTCACCTCCTCGTCGAGTACATGCACATGGACCGTTTCGGGGGATATGGGCAACTCTCCGTCGCCCTCGACGATCAGGGCGGACGTATGGAGCGGGCCGAGGGAGAACGCCCGCCAGGCGAGCGCCGACTCATCACGGCGGCCCATACTGCGGATCGCGCTCGTCGAGCGTCTGCGCAGGCGGAACCACGCGTCCTGCAGCGGCTGCTGGAACAGCACGGCGAACACCATGCCCAGTACGGCGCCCACGACGCCGTTGACCACATCGATCCCATCCATGCCAGTGACAGTAGGGATCTTGGACCGGACAGGTGACGTCGTGCTGTTTCCGTTACGCGTTCAGCACCACAGGCGCGTTCAGTCCGCGATCGGCAGATACACGCGGTTCCCGCTCGCCGCGAACTCCTTCGACTTCTGGGCCATGCCCTCCTCGATCTCGGTCCGGGAGCCGCCGTGTTCACGGCGGATGTCCTGCGAGATCTTCATGCTGCAGAACTTGGGACCGCACATCGAGCAGAAGTGCGCCGTCTTGGCGGGCTCGGCGGGCAGGGTCTCGTCGTGGAACTCGCGCGCCGTGTCCGGGTCGAGGGCGAGGTTGAACTGGTCCTCCCACCGGAACTCGAAGCGGGCGTCGGACAGCGCGTCGTCCCACTCCTGGGCACCCGGGTGTCCCTTGGCGAGGTCGGCTGCGTGGGCGGCGATCTTGTAGGTGATGACGCCGGTCTTGACGTCGTCACGGTTCGGCAGGCCCAAGTGCTCCTTGGGCGTGACGTAACACAGCATGGCCGTGCCCCACCAGGCGATCATCGCGGCACCGATGCCGGACGTGATGTGGTCGTACGCCGGCGCGACGTCCGTGGTCAGCGGGCCGAGCGTATAGAACGGAGCTTCATCGCAGATCTCCTGCTGAAGGTCGATGTTCTCCTTGATCTTGTGCATCGGGACGTGGCCCGGGCCCTCGATCATGGTCTGTACGTTGAAACGCTTCGCGATCCGGTTGAGTTCCCCGAGCGTACGGAGTTCGGCGAACTGCGCCTCGTCGTTGGCGTCCGCGATGGAGCCCGGCCGCAGGCCGTCGCCGAGGGAGTACGTGACGTCGTACGCGGCGAGGATCTCGCAGAGCTCCTCGAAGTTCTCGTACAGGAACGACTCCTTGTGGTGCGCGAGGCACCAGGCGGCCATGATCGAACCACCCCGCGAGACGATGCCGGTCTTGCGGTTCGCCGTCAGCGGCACATACGCCAGGCGCACGCCCGCGTGGACCGTCATGTAGTCGACGCCCTGCTCGGCCTGTTCGATGACGGTGTCCTTGTAGATCTCCCAGGTCAGTTCCTCGGCGCGGCCGTCGACCTTCTCCAGGGCCTGGTAGAGCGGCACGGTGCCGATGGGGACGGGGAGTTGCGCAGCACCCACTCACGCGTGGTGTGGATGTTGCGGCCGGTGGACAGGTCCATGACCGTGTCGGCGCCCCAGCGGGTCGCCCAGGTCATCTTCTCGACCTCCTCCTCGATGGAGGACGTCACCGCTGAGTTGCCGATGTTGGCGTTGACCTTCACCAGGAACCGCTTGCCGATGATCATCGGCTCGATCTCCGGGTGGTTGACGTTGGCCGGCAGCACCGCCCGGCCCGCCGCGATCTCCTCGCGGACCACCTCGGGCGAAACGTTCTCCCGGATGGCCACGTACTCCATCTCGGGCGTGATCTCGCCGCGCCGCGCGTACGCGAGCTGCGTGACTGCCTGGCCGTCCCTGCCGCGGCGCGGCAGGCGGGGCCGGCCGGGGAAGACCGCGTCGAGGTTGCGGAGGCCGCCGCGCGGCGAGGTGTGCTTGATGCCGTCGTCCTCGGGGCGGACGGGGCGGCCCGCGTACTCCTCGGTGTCGCCGCGGGCGATGATCCAGTTCTCGCGCAGCGGCGACAGGCCCCTGCGGACGTCGGTGTCGACCAGTGGATCCGTGTACGGGCCCGAGGTGTCGTACAGCGTGACCGACTGCCCGTTGGTGAGATGCACCTGACGGACCGGCACCCGCAGGTCGGGGCGGGTGCCCTCGACGTACGCCTTGTGCCAGCCGATGGACTTCCCGGCCTCCTGGGACTGCTCGTTCTGAACGGAGGCAGGCGTGCGTGCGTCCTTGTTGGTCATGAGACCTACTCCCTACGCCGGCATTACCCGGTAACAGGTTCGGCGGTCGACGCAGCGGTTTCCGTCCGCCGACGTTCCGTGTGAAACATCACTCGACTTCGGTGATGTTTCATGTGAAACATCGCTGGGACGGAGGTCAGCGCCCTCTCAGCCCGGTGCTCCGAGCTCCCGCGTGTACAAAAGGTGCCTCCACGCTAGCGGGAATTCTGGCGCGCTGAACAGAGGGCCCCCCTCGTTCTTGCGATGATCGGTCGGTGACCACGACGCAGCGCCCCCCGTACCCACCGCCCGAACCGCCCCGCGGATCCGGCGGCGGATTCGGCAACGACCGTGCAGCCGACCACGATTTCACCGCCGGGGCCGGGCATGGGCCTGCCCGGGGGCAGGGACACGGCCATGGTCCGGGGGCGGGCACGGGCCCGGTGCGGGTTTCGGTACCTGGGACGGTGCCGGTGCGGGCTTCGGTCCCGAGGCCGGTGGTGAATCCGGCGCCGGCTCCGGGAGCTGGCACGGTTCCGGCCCAGGCGGCGGCGACAGTCCTGCCGGCCGCGACGGTTCCAGCGGGGGCCAGGGCCCCGGTGGAGGCCAGGGCTCCGGTGGAGGCCAGGGGCACGGCGGAGGCCACGGGCACGGCGGAGGCCACGGGCACGGGGGTTCCGACGGACCTGGTGGGGGCGACGGGCATGGTCACGGGCCCGGCTCCGCGCCGGGTGACGGACACGGGCACTCGCACGGTCACCACCACGGCCCGGCCACGCCCGTCTCCATGCATCTGCGCAAGGTCATCGCGGCGGTGCTGATCCCCTTCGCCGCGGCGGTGCTGGTCGGTCTCGTCGTGCTCTGGCCGGGCGGTGCTCCGGCGCACGAGCGCACCGGCGTCGGCTTCGACCGGCAGACCCAGCAGGCCACGGTCACCAAGGTGGTCGAGGTGAGCTGCAAGGAGGCGGGTGCCCAGGGCGTCCCGCCGACCGGCGACACCTCCACCGCCGAGGGCTCCTCCGCGGTGCAGCAGGAGAACGGCACCTGCAAGCGTGCGACGATCCGGGTCGACAGCGGCAAGGACAAGGGCCGTACCTTCACCGAGATCGTCCAGCCGGATCAGTCCCGGCAGTTGCACGAGGGCCAGGAGGTCGTGGTCGCCTACGAGCCCTCCGCGCCGCGGGACCTGCAGTACTCGGTCACCGACGTCAACCGTCGTCTGCCCATGACGCTGCTCGCCGGCATCTTCGCACTCGCCGTCGTGGTCGTCGGTCGACTGCGGGGTGTCATGGCCCTCGTCGCGCTGGCCATCAGTTTCCTGGTCCTGAACCTCTTCATCCTGCCCGCGATCCTGCAGGGTTCGAACCCGCTGGTCGTGGCGGTGGTGGGCGCGAGCGCCATCATGCTCATCGCGCTGTACCTGTGCCATGGCCTGTCCGCCCGGACGTCCGTGGCGGTGCTGGGCACCCTCGTCTCGCTGCTGCTGATCGGCGTGCTCGGCTCGGTGTTCATCGACTGGGCCGCGCTCACCGGCAACACCGACGACAACACCGGCCTGATCCACGGCCTCTACCCGACGATCGACATGAGCGGTCTGCTGCTCGCCGGCGTCATCATCGGTTCGCTCGGTGTCCTCGACGACGTGACGGTCACGCAGACGTCGGCGGTCTGGGAGCTGCACGATGCCAACCCGTCGATGGGCTGGCGCGGGCTGTACCGCGCGGGCATCCGGATCGGACGCGACCACATCGCCTCGGTCGTCAACACGCTCGTCCTCGCCTACGCGGGTGCCGCGCTGCCGCTGCTGCTGCTCTTCTCCATCGCGCAGAGCGGTGTGGGGACGGTCGCCAACAGTGAGATCGTCGCGGAGGAGATCGTGCGTACGCTGATCGGTTCGATCGGCCTGGTCGCCTCGGTGCCGGTCACCACGGCGCTGGCGGCACTGGTGGTCTCGGCCGACCGCGCGGGGCGGAGCCCGCCGCGGAGGCCGCCGCGGCCCCGGCGCGCGGGGGAGGGGGCGGCGGCGCAAGCGCTGACGCAGCCCCGGACGGTGGCGCCGCTGGGCCGAAGGCACCGGCGAGGCGTCAGAGCCCACCGGTCCCACTGAGGCGAGAGCCATCTGCCCGTCGTACGGAGAAGCGTTCCTGCGGGGCTCGGCGGCATCCGGTGAAGCGTTACTCCACCGTGCCGCCCAACGGGTGTCTCACCCGGCGCCCTGTTCCGCCAGGATGCGGTCCAGGGCCTCGTCGAGATGGGCGTCGAAGTCGGCCAGCGAGCCTTCCTGACCCAGTGGCACCAGCTTGTCGGTACGGTCCAGGAATGCGACGAGCGGTGCCGTCGACGACTTGAACAACGCCTGGTCGCTGCCCACCTGAAGCCTGATCAGCACCTCGCCCAGCGAGTCCGGTTCCACGGGAGTAACCCGCACATCGCCCTCCCGCACGGCCGGCCGACACCGTCGATCAGCAGCTCGCGCCCGAAAGCCCACGTCACCGGGGCATCACCGGGCAGGTGGAACGTCAGCCGGACGGCATAGGGATCACTGGTCTCATAGCGCAGCTCCACCGGAATGCGGAAGGAGAGCTCCTCGGACACGAGAAAGCTCATCATGACCTCTGCCTGTACGGACTCGCGCATCGCTAACCCCGTCATTCGCCGTGGACTGGCCGGGAACTAACCTCTGACACTTGGTGGAATCTTGCTGAACGTACACAGCAGATCACAAGGAGTGAGTTTTCACATACTGATAGAGAGCGCCAGCGAGCCGAGTCTCCGCCCGATCTCATCCTGGAGCTGCCGGACCGCGGGCAGCAGCCGGTCCGTCTGGTGGGCGGGCAGGGAGATGGCCATCGTCGCGGCCGTGGTGCCCAGGGTGAGCGGGACCGCCGCGCAGACCGTGCCCAGTGCGTACTCCTGACGCTCGGTCACCGGTTCCATCCGCCGCACCCGCTCCAGCCTTCGGAGCAGGCTGTGGTTGTCCCGCACCGTGTACGGCGTGAGCGGCTGCACCGGATAGCGGTCGAGGTGGTCCCGCCGGGCGTCCTCGTCCAGCTGGGACAGCAGGCACTGCCCGACGGCGTGCGCGTGCCCGGTCTCCCGGAAGTCGGCCCACTCCTCGACCGCGGGACTGGCCGGACTGTCGGAGACGCACACCAGCTCGATCTCGCCCTCGCGGTACAGCGCGTAGTACACGGGTACGCCGAGCGCGTCCCGCCAGTGCGCGAGCGCGTCGACGATCGTGCTGCGACGTTTCTGCCGCGCCCCGCTGCTGCTCAGCCGCTCGGCCGCCTCACCGAGGAAGAACAGGCCTTTGTCCCGGCGCAGATAGCCCTCGTGCACAAGGGTGCGCAGCAGGTGGTACGTCGTGGGCAGCGCCAGCCCGGTCTCACGGGCCAACTGCTTGGCGGGCGCGCCGTACTCGTGCCCGGCGACGGTCTCCAGCAGGCGCATCGCGCGCTGGACGGATCCGATCAGGGTCGCCGGAGGCGATGGCGCGACGGGCGGCGGTTGCTCGGGCGTTCCGCCGACCGGGGTTGCGCGGGGACTGCGGTCAGGTGGACAGATGCGGTGTCAGCCGGGGCCAAGGGTCACTTCCGAAACGCGAGGGGCAGCCCGTGCCGTTGGACACGGGTGGGGGTACGCCGCTCGCGGGGGATGTCCCCGCGTCGAGTTCCGGACTCTATTCGTCTGCCACCGCGCGCAGACGGCCCCGCCGGGAAACTTCCCCCGGCCGAGGGAACCGGTGATTCCAGGCGTTTCCCGCTACCCCCACCGGTTTCCCACCGGTCTCACCAGTCGCTGCGCGACGAGGAGCTCGACGTGAACTTCCGTACGACGTAGATCAGTCCACCCACCAGCGCCACGAAGACCAGCACCTTGAAGAGCAGTCCGATGACGAAGCCGACCACGCTGGCTATCAGCCCGCCGAACACGACCAGGGCGATGACCGGCACCGCGACCCACTTCACCCACCACGGCAGTCCCGCGAAGATCTCTCGCATCGCCCTCGTCCTTACCTCTCCGCCCGTTCGAGTGCCGGGTCCTGTCGATCCTCAAGTCCTGCACTCGATGCTAGGTCCGGGAGGGGCCGCGCGGGGCCTCACATCCCTTGTCCTCCCTGACCGATCCCCTAGGGAACCCGGAGACAGTTCGTCAGCTCTCGGCGGAGAGAAGACCACCAGCACCCTGAGGTCCTCGGTGATGTGGTGGAACTTGTGCGCCACGCCGGCCGGTACGTAGATCACGCTGCCGCGCGCCACCTGCGTCGTCTCCAGGCCGACCGTGATCGCGGCACGGCCGCTCACAACGAAGTAGACCTCGTCCTGATTGTGCGGCTTCTGTGGATCCTGCTCGCCCGCATCGAGGGCGTACAGGCCGACCGACATGTTCTGCTCTCGCAGAAACTGCAGGTAGGCGCCCTCATTGGCGGCGCGCTCCGCCTCCAGTTCGTCCAGCCTGAATGCCTTCATCGCCTGGTCCGCCCCTGCCTCTTGTGCCCTTGTCCGATCAGGTCTGCCACGATCAGACACATGAAGAATTTCGTAGTCAAGACGATCGCCAACGCGGGTGCCCTGGCGGTCGCCGTTTGGCTGCTCGACAAGATCACCCTGACCGGTGACAGCACGGGCAAGAAGATCGGCACCCTGATCGTCGTCGCACTGATCTTCGGCCTGGTGAACTTCCTGGTCAAGCCGGTCGTCAAGCTCCTCAGCCTGCCGCTGCTGATATTGACGCTCGGCTTGTTCACCCTGGTCGTCAACGCGCTGATGCTGTTGCTCACCTCGTGGCTGGCCGACCAGGTCGACCTCAGCTTCCATGTGGACGGCTTCTGGACGGCTGTCCTGGGCGGCCTGATCATCTCGGTCGTCTCCTGGGCGCTGCACGTCGTCCTGCCCGACGGGGACTGAGCAGTCATGACGTACCGCGTCTGCTTCGTCTGCACGGGCAACATCTGCCGCTCCCCGATGGCCGAGGTCGTCTTCCGCGCCCGCGTGGCGGAGGCCGGCCTCGACGGCCTGGTCGAGGTCGACAGCGCGGGCACGGGCGGCTGGCACGAGGGCGACGGCGCCGACCCGCGCACGGTGGCCGTCCTGGAGGAGAACGGCTATGCCGTCGGCCACACGGCACGGCAGTTCCAGCCGTCATGGTTCTCCCGCCTGGACCTGGTCGTCGCCCTCGACGCCGGTCACCTCGGGGCCCTGCGCCGCCTCGCGCCCACGGAACAGGACGCGCGAAAAATCCGGCTCCTTCGTTCGTACGACCCCGCCGCCGACGACGACCTCGATGTACCGGACCCCTACTACGGGGCGTGGAAGGTTTCGAGGAGTGCCTTGAGATGGTGGAGGCGGCGAGCACGGGTCTGCTCGCCGCAGTACGTGAGGACGTGGAGGGAAGGGCGGCATGAGCGAATCCGCGAGGGGCGACGCGCATCGGGTGACGGGCGACGCCGCCCCGGCGACGGGTGGCGTCGGCTCGGTGACACGTGTCACGGGCGGTTTGCTCCCGGGCTCCGGTGGCGGTGACGGCACGCGCGCGGTGCGGGCCGGGCTGCCCGAGCCGGCCAAGTACGAGCCCACCCTGCCCGGGCCCGTCTTCGCCGCCCACTACCACCTGCCCGGCGACCCCACCGGCCCCTACGCCTACGGCCGTGACGACAACCCGACCTGGACGCTGCTGGAGCGCGCCGTCGGCGAGCTGGAGGCGCCCGGCCAGGACGGTGTCGAGACGCTGGTGTTCGCCTCCGGCATGGCCGCGATCTCGGCGGTGCTCTTCTCCCAGCTGCGCACCGGGGACGTGTGCGTGCTGCCCGACGACGGCTACCAGGCGCTGCCTCTGGTGCGCGCCCAGCTGGAGGCGTACGGCATCGAGGTGCGTACGGCGCCGACCGGCGGCGACGCCCAGCTCGACGTCCTCGACGGCGCGAAGCTGCTGTGGCTCGAGACCCCGTCGAACCCGGGACTCGACGTCTGCGACATCACGCGGCTCGCCGAGGCGGCACATGCGCGTGGTGCCCTGGTGGCCGTCGACAACACCCTGGCGACACCGCTCGGCCAGCGTCCCCTGGAACTCGGGGCCGACTTCGCGGTGGCCAGCGGCACCAAGCAGCTCACCGGTCATGGCGACCTCCTGCTGGGCTACGTCGTCGGACGGGACACCGAGGCCATGGCGGCCGTGCGCCGTTGGCGCAAGATCGTCGGTGCGATCCCCGGGCCCATGGAGGCCTGGCTCGCGCACCGCTCGATCGCGACGCTCCAGATGAGGGTGGACCGGCAGTGTGCGACGGCCCTGACGGTCGCCGAGGCGCTGCGCGAGCGGCCCGAGGTGACCGGGCTGCGCTATCCGGGGCTTTCCGACGATCCCTCCCACAAGATCGCCGTGCAGCAGATGCGGCGCTTCGGGTGCGTGGTGTCGTTCACCCTGTCCACGCGCGCGCGGGCCGACCGCTTTCTCGACGCCCTGCGGCTCGTGGACGACGCGACGAGCTTCGGCGGAGTGCGGTCCACGGCCGAACGGCGCGGGCGATGGGGCGGAGACGCGGTGCCGGAGGGCTTCATCCGCCTGTCGGTGGGCGCCGAGGATCCGGAGGACCTCGTGGCGGACGTGCTGCGTGCGCTGGACGCGTCGGCAGCCTGACCATCCCCCTGCGGACGGTCCGAGCCTCCCCCCTCGTGGCTCGGACCGTCCTCCGGTTCCGCGCGCAAGAACCGCGCGACCAAGGCTAGTTGACTCTCTGTCAGTGTCCAATCACAGTAGCGACAGAGACCTATCGACTTATTTATAGTTGGCGCGGTCGGGGGCCGGGAGCGGGGCTGAAGAGGGGAGAGTACGCGGTGGATCTGGCCTTGCTACGGACCTTCGTGACCGTGCACCGGGCCGGTTCCTTCACGCGTGCCGCGGCGCTGCTGGGTCTCTCCCAGCCGGCCGTCACCTCGCAGATCAGAACGCTGGAACGGCAACTGGGCCGCCCTCTGTTCCTTCGGCAGGCCCGCGGCGTGACCCCGACGAGCATCGGCGACGAACTCGCCCACAAGGCCGCACCCCATCTCGACGCCCTGGTGGAGATAACCGAGACCGGTCTCGACGACGACTCCTCCTTACGGACGCTGCACCTCGCCGGCCCTCCGGAGTTCACCGCTGAACGAGCGCTGCCGGCGCTCGCCGAGCTGATCGGCGAGGACGGCCAGGGCTTCGCCCTGCGCGCCTCCTTCGGGAACGCCGAGGAAACGCTGGAAGGGCTTTCCGCCGGGCATCACGATCTGGCCATCAGCACGGCCCGGCCGCGCGGCGCGCTGCTCACCGCGACTGCGCTCTGCGACGAAGAGCATGTCCTGGTCGCCGCCCCGCGCTGGGCCGAACAGATCGGGGCCGGGCAGCCGGACACCAAGCCGGAACCGGCCCTGGAGCAGGTGCCCGTGGTGGAGGTGCACGAGTCGCTGCCCTTCGTCTCCCGCTACTGGGCCTCCGTCTTCGACTCGCGCCCGGCCGCCCCGGGCACGGTCATCGTCCCCGACCTGCGCGCGGTGCTGGCGTGCGCGGTCGCGGGCGCGGGCCTGGCGGTGCTGCCGCGTTATCTGTGCGCTGCCGCGTTGGAGCGGGGAGAGATCGTCGCCCTGCACGAGCCGGCGGTGCCGCCGCTGCGGACGTACTTCCTGGTGGTACGGACCGGGACCCTCGCGATGCCCCACATCGCACGGGCCCACGAGTGGTTGCAGCGGGCGTCAGCCGACTGGTGCTGAGAGGGCCCGGACACGGGTGCTGGACATCACCGGCTCCGCCGCACGGACAGCACCTCACTCTGGGAGCTCGACCGGTGACATTTCGCGATGTTTCACGTGGAACCAGCCGGGCCACATTTCCCCCATGACCGTCCGACCCGTGGTCAAGCGCACCGCCCGCGCCGTTCTGCTGGACGGTGACGACCTGATCCTGATCAAGCGCACCAAGCCGGGCGTGGATCCCTACTGGCTCACTCCCGGCGGCGGGGTCGAACCCGACGACTCGACCGTCGTCGACGCCCTGCACCGTGAGGTGTACGAGGAGCTCGGCGCGAAGATCACCGATGTGGTGCCCTGCTTCGTGGACACCGTGGAGCACATCGGGGACGACGGTGGTGCGACCGGTGTGAAGGTGCAGCACTTCTTCGTGTGCCGCCTGGAGTCCATGGACCCCTCCCTCCGCCACGGTCCCGAGGTGGACGAGCCCGTCGGCGAGTACGAGATCGTGCGGGTGCCCTTCACCCGGGTCGGGATCGCCTCGGTCCATCTCGTTCCGCTGTCGCTGCGGCACTACCTGGACGGCAACATCGAGGGCGTACGCGCCATGCACGCCCCGGACCTCGGCTGACACGGTCGGCGGATCAGGACCAGGCCGCGACCAGTTCCTCCACCGAGTCGTGCCGTATGCGCTCGGACGGGACGCCGATGCTCCGCAGCACGTCCACCCCACTGCGGATCATCCCTGGCGGGCCCGAGAGGTAGGCGTCGTACTCGTTCCACGGCCCGAAGGCACGTACGGCGTCCGGGAGCTGCTGGTGCGCCTGCTCGTCGATGATCGCGCGGACCGACAGCCAGGGGTGGGACTGTTGCAGGCGGAGCATGGTGTCGATGTCGTACAGGTCGTGATCGGTGCGGGCACCGTAGAAGACCTCGACCGACCGGCGCTCGCCGTGCTCGGCGACGTCCTCGACCATCGCCTTGATGGGCGCGATGCCCGTGCCGCCGCCCACGCAGAGCAGCCCGCTGTCGGTGGTGTGGTCCACGGTCATCGAACCGGCGGGCGGGCCGAGCCGGATGATGTCACCGGGGCGGGCGCGGTGCACCAGCGCGTTGGAGACCCAGCCCGCGGGGACGGCCTTCACGTGGAACGACAGCAGGCCGTCGGAGCGGGGCGCCGAAGCGAAGGAGTAGTGCCGCCAGATCCGGGGCCACCAGGGAGTCTCCACACTCGTGTACTGCCCGGCGAGGAAGGGGTACGGCTGGTCGGGGCGGACGGTGATGACGGCGACGTCCGGGGTTCTGAGGTCGTGCGTGACGACTTCGGCGTACCACCAAGGCGGGGCCCGCAGCTCGTCCGCGGCCGCCGCGTCGATCATGACCTGGGAGATCGTGGTGTATGCCCGGATCCAGGCAGCCTCCATCTCCTCGTTCCAGACCCCGGCGGCGTACTTGCTCAGCGCCCCGATGAGGCATTCACCCACGGCCGGGTAGTGCTCGGGCCGCGTTCCGTATTTCCGGTGGCCCCGGCCGAGGTTCTGCAGGTAGTGGACGAGGACATCGGTGTTGTCGATGTGCTCGGCCGCCGTGAGCAACGCTCTGAGCAGCCGGTCCCGCTGGGTGTCCATCGCGGCCGGGAACAGCGACCGGAGGTCGGGGTAGCGGACGAAGAGCAGGGCGTAGAAGTACGACGTGACCTTGTCGGCCACGGGGGTGATCTCAGCCATCGCACGGCGGATCAGGACGGCGTCCGGCGACGCTTCCTCGGCCGGGGCGGAGCCGGCCGGCTCTGAAGACGACGACGTCGACGCGTGCCGCTGAGGGGGAACACGCGGCTCGGCGGAAGGAGCCGTAGCTGCTTCCGAGGCCGCCGGAGCGGGGGCGGACGGTGCGGCCGTGGGAGCGGGAGTGGGTATCGCGTGCGGGGAGTCACGCTCCTGGTCCGGCACGCCGGTGTCCGTGCTGCCGGTCGTCGCCGGCGTGTTGCGGGGCGTGAACCAGCCGCCCCCGCCCCCAGAAGTGCCGTTGTCGGCCGACGTGGTGGTCGGAGCGTCCATGGTGTGCCTCGCCTCGAGCATCTCTCGGTCGGTCTGCGCACTTCCCCGGTCGGAAGGTGCCTGCTTTCCCCGTGGACGGACTGCGTTCCCATCCGGATCGCAGCCAATGCGGCCATATTGAACCCGTGTTCCAGCTCTGTACGGACAAGTAAGGCGAGAGTGTGACATTGGCCGCAGTACTCTCGCTTGAGCCTCCCACTCGCCCGGACGGCTCAGTCGCATATCCGGGAACGTGGGTCTTCGATCTCTCCGTCCCGTTAGGCTGCATTGCCCTGTGCGCGCCCGCAGCGGAGGGGTCGCCTCGCCCCGGGCACGAACCGGAGTCGACCCTACCGGCCACCGCTGCGCACACAAGTCCCCCTTCCCTCACCACGAATGAGGGCACGGTGCGCATACATCAGCACCGTCAAACAGTGGGTAGCCCCGTGTTTCACGTGAAACGTCCGGCGTCTGTCCGCTCTCTGTGCAGTCGCCTACGACTGGCCAAAAGCTCGTATGTGTCCAGGGAAAGAGGTGGACGTCAGGGGTCCTTGTCAGACAGCCTGACCCGCGTGCCGACTCCTTCCCTTGCCTCTTTGCCCATCCGCCGTCTGACGCTCCGCGATCTCGCCGCCTGCGCCGACTTGTCCGAAGACCGGGGGTGGCCACGGGAGGAGCACAAGTGGGGCTTTCTCCTCACGGCCGGGAAGGGCTACGGCGTCGACGATCCCGAGGGCGGCCTTGTGAGCGCCTGTGTCGTCACCGAGTACGGACCGCAGGAGCACCCCGCCCTCGCCGCCATCGGCATGGTCCTGGTCGCCGAACGGCATGCTCGACAGGGCGTGGGACGCCGGCTGATGCGCCACGTCGTCTCGGCGATGGGCACCACACCTCTCACCCTGCACGCAACGCCGTACGGCCGTCCCCTCTATGAGGAGCTCGGCTTCAAGGCCACCGGACGTGCGGAGATGGTGCGCGGGCACTTCACTCCTGAGGAGCCGCGGACTCCCGCTGGGCCGCAACCGAAGGTGACCACCCGCGCCGCGAACGCCGAGGACCTCGCCGCGATCCTCCGTCTCGACGAGCAGGCCTTCGGAACCGACCGCACACACATCGTCACCCGGCTGCCCGCCTTCGCCGACCAGTTGCGCGTGGCCGAGGAGGGCGGGCAGATCATCGGGTACGCCGCCGCCTGGCCGAACATGGACACGCACGTCGTCGGCCCGCTCATCGCACGTGACACAGCTGTGGCCAAGGCGCTCATCGCCTCCCTCGCCGCCCATACCGATCGCCCTCTGCGCACCGACATCGACGTGCGGCACACAGAGCTGCTCACATGGGTCAAGGAGCGCGGCCTGGCGGCTGTCGGCTTCAATGCGGTGATGACCTACGGGATCACCGAGCTGCCCGGCGACTGGAGCCGCCGGTTCGCCCCGGTCACGGTCGCCGCTGGTTGAGGTGTCCCGCGGCCGTGGCGAAGGCGTGGTCCTGCTCCGGCGCACCGCCGCCCACACCGATCGAGCCGATCAGGCGGCCGTCGCGGTGCACCGGCACACCGCCCGCGATGAACAGCAGCGGTCGGTCGAGCGCGGTGGGCAGGGTGTGGAACGGGGCTCAGGGCTGTACCGCGTCCACGAGGTCGGCGGTGGACGGGTTCTCTCCTGGGCGGCTTGCTGGGTGGTCTGATCCGGGCCGGGGAGGGCGCTGAGCCGTGCGGCCCGGCTGCTCAGTGGTGGACAGCGGTCCGCTGCTCGGCCGACGCGGATCCCGTGACGACAGTGCTGGTGACACCGGCGCGGCGCTCCAAGCCGGCCGAGAGGAAGGCCAGAACCAGGGCTCCCGCGGCGAGGACGGCACCGACCCAGTTGGGCGCGGTGTAGCCGAAGCCGGCCGCGATCACGAGGCCGCCGAGCCAGGCGGACAGTGCGTTGCCGAGGTTGAAGGCGCCGATGTTCACGGCGGAGGCCAGCGTCGGGGCGTCGTGCGCCTGGTCCAGGACCCGCTTCTGCAGCGGCGGTACCGTGGCGAAGCCCAGGGCGCCGATCAGCGCGATCGTGACGGCCGACAGCAGCTTGTGGTGCGCGGTGAGGGTGAACAGCGCCAGGACGACGGCCAGAGCACCCAGGGAGACGTACAGCATGGGCATCAGGGCACGGTCGGCGAACTTGCCGCCGACGAGGTTGCCGCCGACCATGCCGAGGCCGAAGAGGACCAGCAGCCAGGTGACGGAGCCGTCCGCGAATCCGGCGATGTGGGTCATCATCGGCGCGATGTAGGTGATGGCCGCGAAGACACCGCCGAAGCCGAGGACGGTCATCGCCATCGCGAGCAGCACCTGTACGTTCTTGAAGGCGGCCAGCTCGTGCCGCAGGCGCACGCCCTCCGGCTTGGGCATGTCGGGGACGAGCCGGGCGATGCCGGCCAGGCCGACGACGCCGAGGACGGCGACGATGCCGAAGGTCACACGCCAGCCGACGGACTGCCCGACGAGTGTGCCCAGCGGGACACCGACGACGTTGGCGACGGTCAGTCCGGTGAACATCATCGCGATGGCTCCGGCCTTCTTGTCCGGAGCGACGAGGTCGGCCGCGACGACCGAGCCGATGCCGAAGAAGGCACCGTGGGCCAGTGAGGCGATGACCCGGCCGATCAGCATCACGGCGAAGGCGGGGGCGAGTGCCGAGAGCAGGTTGCCGACGATGAACAGGCCCATCAGCAACATCAGCATCCGCTTGCGGGAGACCTTGGTACCCAGAACGGTCATCAGCGGGGCGCCGAACATGACACCGAGCGCGTAGCCGGTCACCAGGTAACCGGCGGTGGGGATGGACACCCCGTAGTCACCCGCGACCTCGGGCAGCAAGCCCATGATCACGAACTCGGTCGTGCCGATTCCGAAGGCCCCGATCGCGAGGGCCAGGAGCGCGAGAGGCATGGAGGGGTACACCTTCCGAACGATTGCATGAGCGCTTTAGGTGCGGCCACAATAATTGCAGACGCTGGCTATCCGCAAGCGCCGTCTATTGCAGTACTGCTCTATCCTGGATGTCAGCCGCTCCGGGACGGAGGAAACGCAGATGACAGCGACGGACCCCGCGCTCACCGCTCTCGCCCAGGGCTGGTGCGCCCTCTCCCTGCTGCACGGGAAGATCGAGGCTCACATCGAGCGCGCCCTGCAGGCCGGGCACGACCTGAGCGCGCGCGAGTACTCCCTGCTGGACGTGCTCAGCCGGCAGCACGACGGGGACGGGGCCATCTGCAGATGAAGCAGGTCGCCGACGCGGTCGTCCTCAGCCAGAGCGCCACCACGCGTCTGGTCACCCGGCTCGAGGACCGCGGGCTCCTGGAGCGCTACCTGTGCCCCACCGACCGCCGGGGCATCTACACGAACGTCACCGAAGCGGGCCTCAAGCTGCTGGAAGAGGCGCGGCCGACCAATGACGCCGCCCTGCGTGAGGCACTGGACCAGGCAGCGAAGAATCCCGAGCTGGCTCCGCTGGTCCGGGTCGTGGAGACGCTGAAGGCGCCGGTACCTGCGTAGCCACCGCTCGCACCGGCTGATCTGCGTAGGGTGCGAGCCATGGGAGATCTCGAGATACGCCCCGTAGTCGCCGACGACGTTCCTGCCATCGTCGGCATGCTCGCGGACGACCCCTTGGGCGCGCAGCGCGAGTCACCGGACGACCTGACCCCCTACCTGACCGCGCTGGAACGGATCAGCGCCGATCCGAACCAGTGTCTGGTCGTGGCGGTGCGGGAGGGTCGGGCCGTCGGCACACTCCAGCTCACGATCGTTCCCGGGCTGTCCCGGCGCGGTGCCAGCAGGTCGATCATCGAAGGCGTACGCATTCATGCCGATGAGCGCGGCAGCGGCCTGGGAACCCAACTCATCGAGTGGGCGGTCGACGAGTCCCGGCGACAGGGCTGTCAGTTGGTCCAGCTGACCTCGGACAACACACGCACAGATGCCCACCGCTTCTACGAACGGCTCGGCTTCACGGCCTCCCACACCGGTTTCAAGCTTCCGCTGTGACCGACGGGCGCTTCGTTTCACGTGAAACAGGGCGCCCGCGCACGCCACCGTCTAACCGATCCCGCGCCACCCCTCCGGGTCGACCCCGCCCGGCACGGGAGCCCCCTCCTCGTACGGCTGACGCGTGAACACGAACGACCCGAGGTCCAGGTGACTCACGGGTCCGTCCGGCCGCCGTACGGCCTTCAGGAGCTCGCCGGCGTAGTAGCCCTCAAGCCCCGTCCACGTACCGTCGCCGTTCGGGCGGAAGCGCGAGCTCCTGCCACTGCCGGACAGCGGTCCCAACGCGACGAGCCCGTCGGCCCTCATTCGGAGTGCGAACGCGTGCGTACCCCAGTACCACTGGCCTGTCAGCTCCAGCGTCGCCGAGTCGGCATCGCGCAACGGTTCCCACGGAGCGGGGAAACGCGGTTCCGCCTCGGCGACGATACGGACCAGGTCCGCGGCGACCGCGAACAACAGCGGTCCGGAGGTGCAGTTGGCGAGAACGACCGCCGCCACGTCGTCCTCGATGCTGATCATGAGGCACGCCAGGAAGCCGGGCAGCGAACCGGTATGGCCGACGAGGGCACGCCCGTCCCGTTGCCGGATCTCCATGCCCAGGCAGTAGGCGTAGCCGCTCGCCACGTCCGCCGCGTCGTGGGGCGCCGCCGGTGTCCTCATCTCCCGCAGCGACTCGGCACTCAGCACCCGCTCGTCGCCGTTGACCAGGAAGGCCGCGAACTTCGCCAAATCGCCCGTGGTCGACCACAGTTGGCCGGCCGGGGCCATCCTCCCCAGATCCTCGGTGGGCTCCGGGAGCATCACGTCGGCCCATGGGTGCACTGCCCAGCCACCCGCATGCGGCGCCTGCGGCCGCACGCTCGTACGGTGCAGCCCCAGAGGTTCGAGCACTTCCCGCCGAAGGACCTCCTCCCAGGAGGCGCCACGCAGCTTCTCGATGAGTGCGCCCAGCAGGGTGTAGCCCGGATTCGAGTAATGGAACCGGCGTCCGGGCGGGGACAGCAAGGGCCGCTCGCCCAGCACGTCGTCGAGTTCGGGCCGCAGGGACCCAGAGGTCCGCTCCCACCACGGCCCTGGGCTCTCGGCCGCCAGCCCTCCGGTGTGCGCGAGCAGTTCGGCCACGGTCGCCTCCCCCACACCGGTCCCCGGCAGGTGCTTCTCCAGGGGATCACCAAGATCCAGCGCCCCCTCGTCGCGCAGCCGCAGGACCAGAACCGCCGTGAACGTCTTGGTGATCGAACCGATCCGGTACTGCACGTTCTCGTCCGGCGCATGCCCCTCCACGCAGGTCCGCGCGCCCGTCCACACCGGTTTCCCGTCCCGCACGACGGCCGCGACGAGCGACGGAGCCCGTCCTTCGGCCTGTGCGACGGCGATTCGGTGCAGCAACGCCCGACGCGTGCCGGGAAGCAACTCTCCCTGAGATGTCGTCATGGGCCCCAGTCCACCTGGCCCGGCATCTCTCCGTCGAGCACATTTGGGGCAGGCGTCGCGCTGACGGACCCGATCAGGTCTGCGCCATGTCCACGAACCGGGAGTAGTGGCCCTGGAAGGCGACCGTGATCGTCGCCGTCGGGCCGTTTCGGTGCTTGGCCACGATCAGGTCGGCTTCGCCCGCACGCGGCGACTCCTTCTCGTAGGCGTCCTCGCGGTGCAGCAGGATGACCATGTCGGCGTCCTGCTCGATGGACCCGGACTCACGCAGGTCGGAGACCATCGGCTTCTTGTCCGTGCGCTGCTCGGGGCCACGGTTCAGCTGGGACAGCGCGATGACCGGGATCTCCAGCTCCTTGGCCAGCAGCTTGAGATTACGGGACATGTCCGAGACCTCTTGCTGACGGCTCTCGGCCCTCTTGGACCCACCGGACTGCATCAGCTGCAGGTAGTCGATGACCACCAGCCTGAGGTCGTTGCGCTGCTTGAGGCGGCGGCACTTGGCACGGATCTCCATCATCGACAGGTTCGGGGAGTCGTCGATGTAGAGCGGAGCCGCCGAAACGTCCGGCATCCGGCGGGCCAGGCGCGTCCAGTCCTCGTCCGTCATCGTGCCGGAGCGCATGTGGTGCAAGGCGACCCGGGCCTCCGCGGACAGCAGACGCATCGCGATCTCGTTGCGTCCCATCTCGAGCGAGAAGATCACGCTCGGCAGGTTGTTCTTGATCGAGCAAGCCCGCGCGAAGTCCAGCGCGAGCGTGGACTTACCCATGGCCGGACGCGCGGCGATGACGATCATCTGGCCCGGGTGCAGGCCGTTGGTGAGCGAGTCGAAGTCCGTGAATCCCGTGGGCACGCCGGTCATCTCGCCACTGCGTGATCCGATCGCCTCGATCTCGTCGAGCGCGCCCTCCATGATGTCGCCGAGCGGCAGGTAGTCCTCGCTGGTCCGCTGCTCGGTGACCGCGTAGACCTCCGCCTGGGCGCGGTTGACGATCTCGTCGACGTCGTCGTCGGCCGCGTATCCCATCTGCGTGATGCGTGTCCCGGCCTCGACCAGGCGGCGCAGGACGGCGCGCTCGTGAACGATCTCCGCGTAGTAGGCGGCGTTGGCGGCCGTGGGAACCGTCTGGACGAGGGTGTGCAGATACGAGGCCCCGCCGACCTTGTTGATCTCGCCGCGCTTGGTGAGTTCGGCGGCGATCGTGATCGGGTCGGCCGGCTCGCCCTTCGCGTAGACGTCGAGGACGGCCTGGTAGATCGTCTCGTGGGCCGGCTTGTAGAAGTCGTGGCCCTTGAGGATCTCGACGACGTCGGCGATGGCGTCCTTGGACAGGAGCATGCCACCGAGGACGGACTGCTCGGCATCGATGTCCTGCGGCGGCACCCGCTCGAACGCCGGGCTCCCACCGCCGTCCCACGCCCCGTTGTCCCGGCCACGCTCGTGTTGCTCGTCGCGGCCTCGGGCTCCCTCGCCACGTCGGCGGGAGGCGGGCAGACGATCACTGGGTCCACTGTCGGCCCACGGGTCGTCCAAGGGCTCGGAAATGCTCACCGAGCCACCTCCTCCCGTCCGCCGCAGCAGACCTCGCCGTGCCCCTCTTTTCTACGGCACGGCACTGACAAATGAGAGGCCCAACTCCGGTTGATGGGCGCCGGTTTTGTGACGCTTTGAAAACCGGCGGACGGAGCGGGCGCCGGACCACGTTAGGCCTGTCGGCACCGTCAGCCAATCTGGTTATCCACAGGCCATGTGGACGACGGCCCCAATGCTGTGGAGAACTCCGCGAAACCTGTGCACGACCCGGTGGACAGCCCTGTGAACAAGCATCGAACCATCCCAAGAGGAACGCCCTGACCTGCAGTTTTGCCGTCCACTGGCTGTGCAGAAGAAAAACTTCCCCACCCGGCCCAAGATCGCTTCGAATGGTGCACAGCAGTCCGCGCTCCAGGACGGAAAGTAAGGACCGCCATAGCGTTGCATCTCTTACCTGTGGACGATTAGATTGGTGCACATGACACAGGCCCCCGTGCGCCGCCGAGCCGACCGGAGACAGCACGACCGAGAGATCGTCTCGCTGGCAGTGCCGGCCTTCGGCGCTCTCGTCGCCGAGCCCCTCTTCCTCCTGGCCGACACCGCCATCGTCGGCCATCTCGGCACGGCACAGCTCGCCGGTCTCGGCGTCGCCTCGGCCCTGCTGATGACCGCCGTCAGCGTCTTCGTCTTCCTCGCCTACGCCACGACGGCGGCGGTCGCCCGTCGTGTCGGCGCCGGCGACCTCCAGGCCGCCATCCGCCAGGGCATGGACGGCATCTGGCTGGCACTGCTCCTCGGAGCTGCCGTCATCGCCGTCGCGTTGCCGACGGCGCCCTCCCTCGTGGAGCTCTTCGGCGCCTCGGACGCGGCGGCCCCGTATGCGATCACCTATCTGCGCATCTCCACGCTCGGCATACCGGCCATGCTCGTCGTCCTCGCCGCGACCGGCCTTCTCCGCGGCCTGCAGGACACAAAGACGCCGCTCTATGTCGCCGTCGCCGGTTTCGTCGCCAACGGCGCGCTCAACGCAGGTCTGGTCTACGGCGCCGGCCTGGGCATCGCCGGATCCGCCTGGGGCACCGTCATCGCTCAGTGCGGCATGGCCGCGGTCTACCTCGTGGTGGTTGTGCGCGGGCACGCAAGCACGGTGCCTCCCTGCGCCCGGACGCCGCCGGGATCAGGGCCTCCGCGCAGGCCGGTGTGCCCCTGCTGGTACGCACCCTCTCCCTGCGCGCGGTCCTGTTGATCGCCACAGCGGTCGCCGCCCGTCTCGGGGATGCCGACATCGCCGCCCACCAGATCATCCTGTCCTTGTGGAGTCTGCTCGCCTTCGCGCTCGACGCCATCGCCATCGCGGGACAGGCCATCATCGGTCGCTATCTCGGCGCCGGTGACGCCCAGGGCGCCCGCGATGCCTGTCGCCGCATGGTGGAGTGGGGTATCGCCGTCGGCGTGGTCCTCGGCATTCTCGTGGCCCTCACACGGCCGGCATTCCTGCCGCTGTTCACCAGTGACTCCGCGGTCAAGGACGCGGCGCTGCCCGCCCTCGTGATCGTCGCCCTCTCACAGCCGATCTCCGGCATCGTCTTCGTCCTGGACGGAGTTCTGATGGGCGCCGGTGACGGCCCCTATCTGGCCTGGGCGATGCTGCTCACCCTGGCGGTTTTCACTCCGGTCGCTCTGCTGGTTCCGGTCGTGGGCGGTGGGCTCACCGCACTGTGGGCCACCATGACGCTGATGATGACCGTGCGGATGCTGACCTTGTGGGTCCGAACCCGCTCGGGCCGCTGGATCGTGACGGGCGCGACCCGCTGACCGCCGGGCTGGTCCCGCCCGACCGTTTCACGTGAAACACCGTGTTTCGGCGATAGCCGTGCTCTGGCGATAGCCCTGTTTCACGTGAAACACGAAACGACGATGGGGCCGCATCCCGGAGGATGCGGCCCCATCGCTCACTGCTTGAGCGAGCGCGGCACTCAGGCCGCGACGACCTCGATGTTGACCTTGGCGGCAACCTCGGGGTGCAGACGCACGGACGTCTCGTGAGCGCCCAGGGTCTTGATCGGCGCGCCCAGCTCGATGCGGCGCTTGTCGACCTCGGGGCCACCGGAAGCCTTGATCGCCGAAGCGATGTCGGCCGGGGTGACGGAACCGAAGAGACGACCGGCGTCGCCGGAGCGAACGGCCAGACGGACCTTGACACCCTCGAGCTGGGCCTTCACCTGGTTGGCCTGCTCGATGGTCTGGATCTCGTGGATCTTGCGAGCACGACGGATCTGCTCGACGTCCTTCTCGCCACCCTTGGTCCAGCGGATAGCGAACTTCCGCGGGATCAGGTAGTTGCGAGCGTAACCGTCCTTGACGTCGACGACGTCGCCCGCGGCGCCGAGGCCGGAGACCTCGTGGGTGAGGATGATCTTCATGTGTCGGTCACCCTTCCCTTATCGCGCGGTGGAGGTGTAGGGCAGCAGCGCCATCTCACGGCTGTTCTTGACGGCCGTGGCGACGTCACGCTGGTGCTGCGTGCAGTTGCCGGTCACGCGGCGGGCACGGATCTTGCCGCGGTCGGAAATGAACTTCCGCAGCATGTTCGTGTCCTTGTAGTCCACGTACGTGACCTTGTCCTTGCAGAAAGCGCAGACCTTCTTCTTCGGCTTGCGCACAGGCGGCTTCGCCATGGTGTTTCTCCTGTGTGATCAAGAAGTGTGGGTGCGAACCCGCCCTTAGAAGGGGGGCTCGTCCGAGTAGCCGCCACCGCCGCCGCCGGAGTTTCCACCCCAGCCGCCGCCACCGCCCTGCTGGCCACCGGCGGGAGCACCGGTCGCCCACGGGTCGTCGGCGGGAGCGCCGCCGCCCTGCTGACCGCCGCCGGGCCGCCGCCCCAGCCACCGCCACCCTGGCCGCCGCCACCGCCGCTGTAGCCGCCCTGGCCACCCCGGCCGCTGGTCTTGGTGACCTTGGCCGTGGCGTTGCGCAGGCTGGCGCCGACTTCCTCGACGTCCAGCTCGTAGACCGTGCGCTTGACACCCTCACGGTCCTCGTAGGACCGCTGCTTCAGCCGGCCCTGCACGATGACGCGCATGCCTCGCTGGAGCGACTCGGCGACGTTCTCCGCCGCCTGACGCCAGACCGAGCAGGTCAGGAACAGGCTCTCGCCGTCCTTCCACTCGTTCGTCTGGCGGTCGAAGGTGCGGGGAGTGGACGCGACACGGAACTTCGCGACGGCCGCACCGGAGGGGGTGAAGCGCAGCTCGGGGTCGTCGACAAGATTGCCGACCACCGTGATGACGGTCTCGCCTGCCATGGGGAACCTCTCGGCGGGTTTGCTGCTCTGGCTGCTTGCTTGCTACTCGAATCCCGAGATCAGCTGAGCGGGAGAGCTCAGTGGGTCTCGGGACGGAGGACCTTGGTCCGGAGGACCGACTCGTTCAGGTTCATCTGGCGGTCGAGCTCCTTGACGACCGCAGGCTCGGCCTGCAGGTCGATGACCGAGTAGATGCCCTCGGGCTTCTTCTTGATCTCGTACGCGAGACGACGACGGCCCCAGGTGTCGACCTTCTCGACCTTTCCGCCGCCGTCACGGACGACAGAGAGGAAGTTCTCGATCAGCGGGGAGACAGCGCGCTCCTCGACGTCGGGGTCGAGGATGACCATCACCTCGTAGTGACGCATGTGGAACCCACCTCCTTTGGACTCAGCGGCCACGGTCGTTCCGTGGCAGGAGGGTTGTGATGCGTAGGCAACGGTATCGGCCACCACTGACAATCGGGTTTCCGTCGAGAAGACCCTGTCGTGACTTGGGCAGACACCGGTGCGGACGGTACAGAGTACCCGCACAGCGGCTTGCGGTTGAAATCCGGCCGCAGGGGCAGCCAATCTGTACACATCGGGTGTGTATGGCGCTACGATGCGCCGACTTTCGCAGGAGGTGCCCTATGGCACAGGCATTGCGACCCAACACCGCCGGCGGCCTCTTCGCCACGGACGGAAAGCCCCACCCCCTCCAGGACACCCTGCTCGCGGTGACTCTGGTGCTGGGCATCACGTCGTTCGTCTCGGCACTCGTCGACGAAGACCTGCACCTGCTCAGCTCCTGGACCGGCCTGGTGGGCATTCTCACCGGCGCGTACGGCCAGTGGATCTCGGAGACGACCCGTGAGCGCTTCGGCCTGATCCTCGGCCTCGGCGCAGCGGGCGTCGGGTTCTTCCTCGGCATGGCGCACGGCGGCCTCTTCGGCGGTCTCATCGACTGACGCCAGGGACACCTCCTTCTGAACACCGCGTGACGCCCCGGCCGCCCACGGGCCGGGGCGCAGGTTCCATACGCCCAACCGGCGCGCTCCCTAGGCGCAGTAGGCTTCGCGCGAGAGCCGGAGCCCCTGACCCCATGGGGACACACCAGCCCGAGGAGCGCCCCGAATGAGCCTGACCCTGAGGACCATCAGTCGCGAGCAGCATCTGGCCTACATCCAGAGCCTGCCGTCGGCGAGCCACATGCAGGTCCCGGCCTGGGCTGATGTCAAGGCGGAATGGCGCTCCGAGAACCTCGGCTGGTTCGACGACCGGACCGGCGAGCTCGTCGGCGCCGGTCTGGTCCTCTACCGGCAGCTGCCCAAGATCAAGCGCTATCTCGCCTATCTGCCCGAGGGCCCGGTCATCAACTGGTTCTCGCCGAATCTGCAGGACTGGATCGAGCCGATGCTGGCGCACCTGAAGCAGCAGGGCGCCTTCTCCGTGAAGATGGGCCCTCCAGTGATCATCCGGCGCTGGGACGCCGCCTCCATCAAGCAGGGCATCCAGAACCCGGACGTCAAGCGCCTGCGCGACATCGAGGCCGACCACATCGAGCCGCGTGCCTTCGAGGTCGCCGACAAGCTGCGGCGCATGGGGTGGCAGCAGGGTGAGGACGGCGGCGCCGGCTTCGGCGACGTCCAGCCCCGCTACGTCTTCCAGGTGCCGCTGGCCAACCGCTCCCTGGAAGAGGTCCACAAGAACTTCAACCAGCTGTGGCGCCGCAACATCAAGAAGGCCGAGAAGGCCGGCGTCGAGGTCGTCCAGGGCGGCTACCAGGACCTTGAGGAATGGCAGCGGCTGTACGAGATCACGGCCGTGCGCGACCACTTCCGGCCGCGTCCGCTGTCGTACTTCCAGCGGATGTGGACGGCCCTCAACACCGAGGACCCCAACCGCATGCGGTTGTACTTCGCCCGGCACAACGGCGTGAACCTGTCGGCCGCGACGATGCTGATCGTCGGCGGCCACGTCTGGTACTCCTACGGCGCCTCCGACAACATCGGCCGTGAGGTGCGGCCCTCGAACGCCATGCAGTGGCGGATGCTGCGCGACGCCTACGCGCTCGGCGCCACCGTCTACGACCTGCGGGGCATCTCCGACTCGCTGGACGAGACCGACCACCTCTTCGGTCTGATCCAGTTCAAGGTCGGCACGGGCGGTCAGGCCGCCGAGTACCTCGGTGAGTGGGACTTCCCGCTGAACAAGCTGCTGCACAAGGCGCTCGACATCTACATGTCGCGCCGCTGACGTCACGTTCAGTGCTTCGATATCTCTGACACACGGCAACCACGAGAAAGGTTCCAGGTCCGGCCATGGCGCTCACGCTCTACGTCGACACCGCGCGCTGGCGGGCGCACCACAAGCACGTGCAGGAGCAGTTCCCCGGCCTCGTGCCGGTCTGCAAGGGCAACGGCTACGGCTTCGGGCACGAGCGGCTGGCGGAGGAGGCCACACGGCTGGGCTCGGACGTCCTCGCCGTCGGTACGACGTACGAGGCCGCCCGGATCAAGGACTGGTTCGGCGGTGACCTGCTGGTGCTGACGCCGTACCGGCGTGGCGAGGAGCCGGTGCCGCTGCCGGACCGGGTCATCCGCTCGGTCTCGTCGATAGACGGCGTGTACGGCCTGGTCGGTGCCCGCGTGGTGATCGAGGTGATGTCCTCGATGAAGCGGCACGGCATCGGCGAGCAGGACCTGGCCCAGCTGCACGCCGCCATCGAGAACGTCCGCCTGGAGGGCTTCGCCATCCACCTGCCGCTGGACCGCACGGACGGCTCGGACGCGGTCGAGGAAGTCATCGGCTGGATGGACCGGCTGCGTGCGGCCCGGCTGCCCCTGCACACCATGTTCGTCAGCCACCTCAAGGCCGACGAACTCGCCAGGCTCCAGCAGCAGTTCCCGCAGACCCGCTTCCGTGCCCGCATCGGCACCCGGCTGTGGCTGGGCGACCACGAGGCAACCGAGTACCGCGGCGCGGTGCTGGACGTCACGCGCGTCGCCAAGGGCGAGCGCTTCGGCTACCGGCAGCAGAAGGCCGCCTCCGACGGCTTCCTGGTGGTCGTGGCGGGCGGGACGTCGCACGGAGTGGGCCTGGAGGCCCCGAAGGCGCTGCACGGCGTCATGCCGCGGGCCAAGGGCGTCGCCCGCGCCGGCCTCGCGACGGTCAACCGGAACCTTTCGCCGTTCGTCTGGGGTGGCAAGCAGCGCTGGTTCGCCGAGCCGCCGCACATGCAGGTGTCGATCCTGTTCGTGCCGGCTGACGCGCCGGAGCCGAAGGTCGGCGAGGAGCTGGTGGCCCATCTGCGGCACACCACCACGCAGTTCGACCGGCTCGTGGACCGCTGACCGGCGCCACGCGGCCAGGACACAGCGAGAAGGCCGTACACGGTTCTCCGTGTACGGCCTTTCGCGTCTCGTGACGGCCTTTCGCGTCCCGTGGACGGCCTCTCGGCATCGTTCGCTCAGAGCGAACCGCCCGTCGCCCCCTGCTTGCCCCACTCGACCGCTGGCCCGTCGAACTGGGCGGCCGCGTGCTGCCGGGGACGGGCCGCGGGACCCAGGACGAAGACATCGCCGGCGCCGTCGAGCACGCCACCCGAGGGATCGTCGTCCCCGGACCGTCGCACCGGATCTCGCTCCGGCATGAAGATGTCACGCACGATCATGAGGCAGAGGTACAGCGTGCCCAGCAGGTGCAGGCCGATGGCCCAGTGGTAGCCGTCGGTGGGCAAGCCCTTGTGGGCGTCTCCACTGGTCGTGTACGCGAGGTACAGCCAGATCCCCAGGAAGTACGCCACCTCGCAGGTCTGCCAGATCAGGAAGTCCCGCCACTTCGGCCGGG
Source organism: Streptomyces tuirus (assembly GCA_018195615.1). Lineage (GTDB taxonomy): Bacteria > Actinomycetota > Actinomycetes > Streptomycetales > Streptomycetaceae > Streptomyces > Streptomyces tuirus_A. The sequence goes on from JAGTPG010000002.1 coordinate 4,811,091, forward strand.
CGAGGGCGGCCAGGGGGACCAGCCACAGGACGTACTGCGGCGAGTAGACCTTGTTGGTGAGAATGAACGCCGCGACGATCAGGAAGGCGAGCTGGGCGAACCGTGGGCGGCGCGGCGCGGTCAGGGCGAGCACCGCGACAGCCGCGCAGCACGCCAGCATCAGCAGCGTCGCGAGCGTGTTGACGGTGTCGGTGCTGAGCGGCTTGTCGGAGTTCTGGGCCATGATCAGCCAGAAGGAGCCGAAGTCCACGCCCCGCTCCTGGCTGAACGTGTAGAACTTCGACCAGCCCTCGAACGCGAAGAGCATCACCGGCCCGTTCACCACGACCCAGGCGACGACCGCGCCGCCCAGCGCCGTCCCGAACTCACGCCACTTGCCCGCCCGCCAGCACAGCACCAGCAGCGGGCCGAGGATCAGGAAGGGATAGAGCTTGGCGGCCGTGGCAAGCCCCAGCAGGACGCCGAAGGCGAGGGAGCGGCCACGCGACCACATCAGCATCGCCGCGGCTGTCAGAGCGACCGCCAACAGGTCCCAGTTGATGGTCGCCGTCAGCGCGAAGGCCGGCGCCAGAGCGACCAGCAGGCCGTCCCAGGGACGCCGGGCGTGGGTGCGGGTCACGCATACGGCGATGACCGCCGCACACACCATCAGCATCCCGGCGTTGACCATCCAGTACCACTGCTCCTGGCCCTGGATGGTGCCGCTGCCGGGCGTGAGCCAGGACGCGACCTCCATGAAGACACCCGTGAGCACCGGGTACTCCAGGTACTGCATATCTCCGGGGAGCTTGTCGAAGTACGGCACGAGCCCGTCGGCGAAGCCCCGCCCCTGGTAGAGATGCGGGATGTCCGAGTAGCACGCATGCGTGTACTGGGAGCTGGCGCCGAAGAACCAGGCGCCGTTGTAGCAGGGCGCCTTCTGGACCAGGCCGAGGGCGAACATGCCGATCGCCACCAGCGCGATCACCCGCACCGGAGTCCACCAGGACGCCCCGAGCAGGGCACGCCGCCCGAGCGGGCCACCGATCAGCTCGCTGCCGGCCGCGGCGACGCCGTCCTCATGGGTCGGCCGCACCGGGTCCGGCTCGTGGACGCTCGCGGGCGTCATCTCTGCACTGGGCATGGGGCCATCCTGCCGTACGAGTCCGAGCACGGCGCCGGCCCGTCCCGAGCGCTGCCTCGCACCGCCCGAAATCGATAAAAACCGGCCTGCATCCACAATTGCCAGATTTATATATCTTGAGTGGCCACCTGAACGGTGATAGCTTCAATTCCAGGGCATTCTTGCCGAATTCAAGGGGGAAAATGAATAAGAGGGCACGACTTGGCCTCGTCGCCGCAGCGTCGGCGCTGTTCGTTGGTTTTGCGGCCAGTCCGTCCCAGGCAGCCGTTCAGCACTACGCGAGCTGCTACACGAGTCCGGCCGGCGCCAGCGGATCCGTATCCACCAGTGGGTGGGATTATGGCGACAGAAGCATTCCCAGCCTCACCATGAAGGTGTACGACGAGGCTCCGGACGGCCATCACGTGCGCATTCGACTCATCGTGTCGTACGCGGATTCCAACGGCTCCTTTCCCTGGCGTTACAACTACGACGGCTATGGCACGTACAAATCGTTCCCCAGCTACGTATCCCAGGGCGGCAACATCTTCGACGTCGGCATTCAGGTAGCCGTGTACGAGGGCAACAAGCAGATCGACCACTGCACCAAGTGGGTCTCCGGGTCCACGAAGGAGCCCTTCTGAGGGAACCGGGCTGATTCGCCTCCCCTCACAGAAGCGAGCGGGCGCGATACGACCTGGTCGTATCGCGCCCGCTCGTCGGCGTACACCGCGGCACATGCCGTGCCGCGGTGTCCGAGGCCGGCTATCCGGCCGGGCCTCCGAAGAGGCCTCCGTTGCCGTTGGCATTGCCTCTGCTGGTGCCTCCGTCCACGTTCGTTTCGGTCGGCGTCGGTGTGGAGGTCACCCCTCCGTCCGTGCCACCGTTCTCCACGCCACCGTTGTCCGTGCCACCGTCGTTCTCACAGCCGAAGAATCCACAGGTGTCGCTCGGCGACGGCGACGGGGTCGAGCTCTCGCTGGGGGTGGCGCTCGGCGACTCGGTCGCGGTCTCGCTGGGCTCCACGCTGGGCGTCGGGGTCGGCGACGGAGCCCCCACCGCGTCCTGGACCTTGCCGATCTTCTCGGGTTCCGGGAAGCCCAGGTCGGTCTCACCCTTCAGCGCGGCCTTCATGAACTCGGTCCACACCAGCGTGGGGACGTCACCACCGTGGATGGACTCCTCACCCGCCGTGCCGTTCATGGAGAGCAGCTTGGCGCTCTTGGGGTCCTCACGGAACATCGCGACCGAGGTCGACAGCTGCTGGGTGTAACCGACGAACCAGGCCGACTTGTTCTCGTCCGTCGTACCGGTCTTGCCGGCCGCCGTACGGCCCAGGGACAGGGCGTTCTTACCCGTACCGTTCTGGATGACGTTCTCCAGGACGTTCGTGACGTTGTTCGCCACGTTCTCGGGCATCGCCTGCGTGATCCTCGGCTTCTCGAAGCCGGGACCTCCTGCCCGTTGAACTTGACGCTGGTCACCGAGTACGGCGCGGCCTGCTTGCCGGAGGCTGCGAACGTCGCGTAGGCGTCGGCCATGCGGATCGCACTGGGAGTCGACGTTCCGAGGGCGAACGACGGATTGAGCTCCTGCACCATGCTCTGGTCCAGGATCCCGGACCGCTTGGCGACCTCCCGCACCCGCGCCATACCGACATCCACACCGAGTTGCACGAACGGCGTGTTGACGGACTGCTCCATCGCCTTGCGCAGAGAGATGTAACCCCACGGGTGGTCGCTCTCGTTCTGCTGCCGGAAGATCGAGTTGTCCTTGCGCAGGTAATAGGTGCCGTCCGGCTTGCGGACCTTCAGGTCGTCATTGCCGTTGTACTTGCTCAGCGGCGAGACGCCGACTCCGTCGCTCCGGTAGGTGCCGTACTCCATGGCGGCCGCGAGGACGAACGGCTTCCACGTCGAACCGACGGGGACACCCGAGGTGTCGGCGTTGTTGTTGAAGTGGCCGTTGTTGTAACCGGCACCACCGTAGAGCGCGACGATCGCGCCGTCCTTCGGCTTCACCGACGCCGCACCGAACTGGACGTGCTTGTCCAGCTCACGCTTCTCCGGGTCGAGCTTCTCCTTCTCGACCTTCTTGACGGCCTTCGTCAGCGCCTCGACCTTGTCCTTCTCGAAGGTCGTCTTGATCTGGTAGCCGCCCTGGTCGAACTGCTTCTCCGTGATGTCGGAGTTGTTCAGGACGTACTTCTTGGCCGTGTCCGCCAGGTAGCCGATCTGACCGCTCATGCCCTTACTGGCCTTGCGCTCCTGGGGCGTGGGGTACTTGCTGATCGCCTTCTGGTAATCGGCGTCCGAGAGCTTCTTGTCGTTGCGCATCTGCTGGAGGATCCAGCTCCAGCGTTCCTTGGAGCGCTTGAGGTTCTTGTCGGCGCTCGCCGAAGGGTCGATGCTCTCGTTGCCCGCGGGGTCGAAGTACGTCGGACCCTTGAGCAGGGCGGCGAGGAAGGCGCACTCGCTCGGCGTGAGGTCTTTCGCTTCCTTGCCGTAGTAGGTCTGGGCTGCTGCCTGGATGCCGTAGGCGCCGCGGCCGTAGTACGAGGTGTTGAGATACCCCTGAAGGATCTGGTCCTTGCTGAGCTTGGTGCCCACCTTGATCGAGATGAACATTTCCTTGAACTTACGGGTGATCGTCTGATCCTGGCTCAGGTAGGTGTTCTTGACGAACTGCTGAGTGATCGTCGAACCACCCTGCGTGTCGCCGCCCCGGGCCATGTTCGCCAGGGCCCGGGCGATACCCATGGGGTCGACACCGGAGTCCTTGTAGAAGGTCTTGTTCTCGGCCGAGATCACCGCATTCCGCATGGCCTTGGGGATCCGGTCGATCGTGACGTTCTGCCGGTTCTGGCCACTGCCGGACGCGACCATCTGAGTGCCGTCTGCCCAGTAGTAGACGTTGTTCTGCGAGAGCGCGGCGGCGTTCTCCTCGGTGGGGACGCCCACCATGGCGTAGCCGATGCCCGCCACGGCCACCAGGCTGCCGAAGAAGCCGAGGCACAGACCGGAGACGAGCTTCCAGGACGGCAGCCACCGCTGCCAGCCGTACTTGCCGGCCCGCGGATAGTCGATCAGGCGCCTCTTGTCGGGATCGGCCGCGCGGCCTCTGCCCCGCCCGGGCCCGGTGGGCCCGCCCGGAGCGGCGCGCCGGCCGCCACGACTCGGTTCGGCCGCTCTGCGGCGGCCGCCCGCGCTTCTCTGCGCCGCACGCCGGGCCTCGGCACGGCCGCCGTACGAACGCTCCTCACCCCCCGAGCCGTAAGGGACCGACCCATAGGAGTCGGAGGGAGACCCGGTGACGCCTCGCGGTGCCGCGCGGCGGCCGGAGGACGAGCCGGACTGGCCGCGTCGGGCCGCGGCACGTCCGCCTCCCTGCGGCTGCGGCGGTTTGCGACGGTGCTCGCTCATCGAACGACTACTCCTCGGGCAGGCGCACCCTTGCGCGCCTGGAAACGGCGGCTGGTTTCCGGTCCCCCGAAGTACGGATGCGGTCGGCTCCGCATTCATCGGTCCCGCATGCACCCGTACTACACCGAAGACGACGACGCTCTCAGGCGCCACTCGGTTCCCGGTGATGTGCATGGCGCACAGACTACGCACCGCCAAAACCTGCCGAGGCCCGAACTTCGCCCCAAATCAGGCAACTCGTGTCCGATGAATCGGTGATGTGATCCCGTTCACCACACCCCCTCTTGTCGCATCCGGAAGGTCGTTCTATCGTCGTGATGTATCGAGTCGATACATCAGCGCGACACATCGGACCGACACATCAGTCCGATACATGCGCACCGCGGCAGAGAGGAGGCGACGATGAGCCGGCGTTCCGGGATCCTCGAGTTCGCCGTACTCGGCCTGCTCCGCGAATCCCCGATGCACGGCTATGAGCTGCGCAAACGGCTCAACACGTCACTGGGCGTGTTCCGTGCGTTCAGCTACGGCACGCTGTACCCCTGCCTCAAGACGCTGGTCGCCAACGGCTGGTTGATCGAGGAGCAGGGGAGCGAATCCGAGGCCGCTCCCCTCACTGGCCGCCGCGCCAAGATCGTCTACCGGCTCACGGCGGAGGGTAAGGAGCACTTCGAGCAGCTGCTCTCGCAGACCGGGCCCGACGCGTACGAGGACGAGACCTTCGCAGCCCGTTTCGCTTTCTTCGGGCAAACCTCACGCGATGTGCGCATGCGGGTGCTGGAGGGCCGCCGCAGCCGGCTGGAGGAGCGCCTGGAGAAGATGCGCGTCTCCCTGGCCCGGACCCGGGAGCGACTCGACGACTACACGCTTGAGCTCCAGCGCCACGGGATGGAGTCCGTGGAGCGCGAGGTGCGCTGGCTGAACGAGCTCATCGAGAGCGAGCGGGCGGGGCGAGACCTGAAGGGTGCCGCCCCGGGGGAGCCCGACTCGAGTGACACCACATCTGGAGCGTCGGGCGGCCTGCCCCGGCCGGGGGCGACCCCCGGCCGGATACGCCCGACGACACCGCCACGTGAGAGCCCTCGCAGGGCCTCACTCGTACACACAGGGAGCAACCGGAATGGGTTCGGTTCGCGTAGCCATCGTCGGCGTGGGCAACTGCGCCGCATCGCTGGTACAGGGAGTCGAGTACTACAAGGACGCCGACCCGGCGTCCAAGGTGCCGGGCCTGATGCACGTCCAGTTCGGCGACTACCACGTCCGCGACGTCGAGTTCGTCGCCGCGTTCGACGTGGACGCCAAGAAGGTCGGCCTCGACCTCGCGGACGCCATCGGCGCCTCCGAGAACAACACCATCAAGATCTGCGACGTACCCCGTTCCGGTGTGACGGTCCAGCGCGGCCACACCCTCGACGGCCTCGGCCGGTACTACCGCGAGACCATCGAGGAGTCCGCCGAGGAGCCGGTCGACGTCGTCCAGGTCCTCAAGGACAAGCAGGTCGACGTCCTGGTCTGCTACCTGCCGGTCGGTTCCGAGGACGCGGCGAAGTTCTACGCCCAGTGCGCCCTCGACGCCAAGGTCGCCTTCGTCAACGCCCTTCCGGTCTTCATCGCCGGCACCAAGGAGTGGGCCGACAAGTTCACCGAGGCGGGCGTCCCGATCGTCGGCGACGACATCAAGTCGCAGGTCGGCGCCACCATCACGCACCGCGTCATGGCGAAGCTGTTCGAGGACCGGGGCGTCATCCTGGACCGCACGATGCAGCTGAACGTCGGCGGCAACATGGACTTCAAGAACATGCTCGAGCGCGACCGCCTCGAGTCGAAGAAGATCTCCAAGACGCAGGCCGTCACCTCCCAGATCCGCGACCGCGAACTGGGCGAGGGCAACGTCCACATCGGCCCGTCCGACTACGTCGCCTGGCTGGACGACCGCAAGTGGGCCTACGTCCGCCTCGAGGGCCGCGCCTTCGGTGACGTCCCGCTGAACCTGGAGTACAAGCTGGAGGTCTGGGACTCCCCGAACTCCGCCGGCGTCATCATCGACGCGCTGCGCGCCGCGAAGATCGCCAAGGACCGCGGCATCGGCGGCCCCGTGCTCTCCGCGTCGAGCTACTTCATGAAGTCCCCGCCCGTGCAGTACTTCGACGACGAGGCCCGCGAGAACGTCGAGAAGTTCATCAAGGGTGAGGTCGAGCGCTGACGCGCCGCAACGAGTCGCTCCTGCCAGGGCTGTGAGGGTCCCCGGGTCGCACGACCCGGGGACCCTCCCCATATGTGAGGCTGTGCCCATGGCCGTCGTCCGTGACCTGCGCGTCCTGTTGCGCTTCCAGGGCTTCCGGCGCCTGCTCGCCGTGCGGCTGCTCTCCCAGGGCGCCGACGGCGTCTACCAGGTCGCGCTCGCCGCGTATGTAGTCTTCTCGCCGGAGAAGCAGACCTCGGCGACCGCGGTCGCCTCCGCGATGGCGGTGCTGCTGCTCCCGTACTCCCTCGTCGGCCCCTTCGCCGGTGTCCTCCTGGACCGCTGGCGGCGCCGTCAGGTCCTGCTGTACGGCAGCCTGTTGCGCGCCCTGCTCGCCTCCGCGACCGCCCTGCTGATACTCAGTCCGGCTCCGGACTGGCTCTTCTACGTCTCCGCCCTGTGCGTCACCGCGGTCAACCGGTTCGTCCTCTCCGGCCTGTCGGCGGCCCTGCCCCGTGTGGTCGATGCCGAGCGCCTGGTCCTCGCCAACTCCCTTTCCCCTACCGCCGGAACGCTGGCGGCGACCGCGGGCGGCGGCGTCGCCTTCGTCGTCCGCCTGGTGGTGGCGGACTCCGACGCGGCCGTGGTGCTCGTGGGTGCCGGCCTGTATCTCTGCGCGGCCGTGGCATCGCTGAGCATGGCCCGCGAACTCCTCGGCCCTGACCGGAACCTGGTGCGCGAGCGGATCGGGGCGGCTCTGTCGGGCACCGCCCGCGACCTGGCGGCGGGCGTACGTCACCTGGCCCAGCCGTCGCGCCGGGAGGCCGCCTGGGCGCTCGCGGCGATGGCGCTGATGCGGTTCTGCTACGGCGCCCTGCTGGTGATGCTGCTGATGCTCTGCCGGTACGCGCTCACCTCGACCACCGACGACGGACTCGCCCTGCTGGGGCTGGCGTTGGGTGCCTCCGGCGCCGGCTTCTTCGCGGCGGCCGTGGTGACGCCCTGGGCAGCGGGGCGGCTGGGGCCGGGGCGCTGGATCGTGGTGTGCGCGGGAGCCGCCGCGGTCCTTGAACCCGCCCTGGGGCTGCCGTTCGCCACGGCACCGCTGCTGGTCGCGGCCTTCGTGCTGGGCCTGACCACGCAGGGCGCGAAGATCTCCACGGACACCATCGTCCAGTCCTGCGTCGAGGACGGCTTCCGTGGCCGGATCTTCTCCGTTTACGACGTCCTCTTCAACGTCGCCTTCGTCGGCGCCGCCGCCGTGGCCGCCCTGATGCTGCCGCCGGACGGCCGGTCCGTGCCTCTGGTGATCACGGTGGCCGTTATCTACGCGTCGGTAGCTGTGGCTATGGCCCGGTTTGGCCGCCAGTAAGTGTCACATCAATGACACAGAGCCACTCCTGACTACTGGCTTGTCAGTGGGGATCGCTACCTTACGTGGGTCTTATCTCGCGACATGTTCGCGTCACTCATCCATGCTTTAGGGGGACCCCCAAGTGACTACTCCGCCGCCCCAGGGCAACCCGTTCGCACAGGGCCAGCCCGCGGGTCAGCCCCAGGCTCCGTACCCGCCGCAGGGTGGCTACCCCCAGCAGCCCGGTCAGCCCGGCTTCCCGCCTCAGGGTGCGGCTCCGTACGCTCCGGTTCCGCCGCAGCCGGCCCGCCGCAAGCTCAGCTTCAAGACCATCAAGAACATCGTCATCGTCGTCGCCGCGGCGACTGCGATCGTCGGCGGCTACATAGCCAGTCGGGACGACGCCAACACGGCGGCCGTCGGCGACTGCATGCACCGGGGCAGCACCAGCGACAACAACCCGGACCTCGAGGTCGTCAAGTGCGACGACGCGAAGGCCCAGTACGTGGTGCTGGCCAAGATCGAGGGCTCGTTCCTTACGGAGACGCTGGCGTCGAGCAAGTGCGAGGCCGAATCCAAGGACTTCCAGTACACGTACACCGAGAGCGGTGACGGCAAGGACTTCCTGCTCTGCCTGAAGGACTACAAGAAGTAAGGCAGACACAGACCCGGGGGCGGTGTTTCACGTGAAACACCGCCCCCGGGTCTGTCGTCTCGGCTCGTCTCGGCTCGTCTCCCACGGGGTCATGTTTCACGTGAAACATGACCCCGTTTCACAGCCTCAGCCCTCCTGCCCGGCCCACCACTCCTTCAGTGCGGCCACCGCGGCGTCATGCTCCATCGGCCCGTTCTCCAGGCGCAGCTCCAGCATGTGCTTGTACGCGCGGCCGATCACAGGGCCGGGACCGACTCCGAGGATCTCCATGATCTGGTTGCCGTCGAGGTCCGGGCGGATCGAGTCCAGCTCCTCCTGCTCCTGAAGCCGGTCGATCCGCTCCTCCAGGCCGTCGTACGCACGCGACAGGGCTGCCGCCTTGCGCTTGTTGCGCGTGGTGCAGTCCGAGCGGGTCAGCCTGTGGAGACGGTCGAGGAGCGGGCCCGCGTCACGGACATAGCGGCGAACCGCGGAGTCCGTCCATTCGCCGGTGCCGTAGCCGTGGAAGCGGAGGTGGAGTTCGACCAGACGTGAGACGTCCTTCACCAGCTCGTTGGAGTACTTGAGCGCCGTCATGCGCTTCTTGGTCATCTTCGCCCCGACCACCTCGTGGTGGTGGAACGAGACCCGGCCGTCCTTCTCGAAGCGACGGGTGCGCGGCTTGCCGATGTCGTGCAGCAGGGCTGCCAGGCGCAGCGTCAGGTCGGGACCGTCGTCCTCCAGCGCCATCGCCTGCTCCAAGACGATCAGCGTGTGGTCGTAGACGTCCTTGTGCCGGTGGTGCTCGTCACGCTCCAGACGCAAGGCCGGCAGCTCGGGCAGCACACGGTCGGCGAGGCCCGTCTCGACGAGCAGCGCCAGCCCCTTGCGCGGGTGCCGGGACAGAATCAGCTTGTTCAGCTCGTCCCGCACCCGCTCGGCCGAGACGATCTCGATACGCCCGGCCATCTCCTTCATCGCCGTGATGACCTCGGGGGCCAGCTCGAAGTCGAGCTGAGCCGCGAAGCGCGCGGCCCGCATCATCCGCAGCGGGTCGTCCGAGAAGGACTCCTCCGGGGTGCCAGGAGTGCGCAGCACGTGCGACGCGAGGTCCTCGAGCCCGCCGTGCGGATCGATGAACTCCTTCTCCGGCAGCGCCACGGCCATCGCGTTCACCGTGAAGTCACGGCGGACGAGGTCCTCCTCGATGGAGTCGCCGTACGACACCTCGGGCTTACGGGAGGTCCGGTCGTACGCCTCCGACCGGTAGGTGGTCACCTCGATCTGGTAGCCGCCCTTGTGCGCGCCGACGGTTCCGAAGGCGATCCCGACGTCCCAGACGGCATCCGCCCAAGGGCGCACGATCTTGAGTACGTCCTGGGGCCGGGCGTCGGTTGTGAAGTCCAAGTCGTTGCCGAGCCGGCCCAGCAGCGCGTCCCGGACCGAGCCGCCGACCAGGGCGAGGGAGAACCCGGCCTCCTGGAAGCGGCGGGCGAGGTCGTCGGCGACAGGAGCGACCCGCAGCAGTTCACCCACCGCGCGATGCTGCACCTGGCTCAGGACACTGGGCGTTTCTTCGTTGACGTTCGGCACAACAGAAGAGGGTACGTGGCCCGGACGGCCCCGAGCTCCCCCTGTTGCGCATGCAGACACGTCCGCTCATAGGCGCAGAAGACTGTCCTTGAGATGTAAAGGACAGCTCCCCTTCCATAGGGTCACATATCAGACACCGCGCTGCCGGGCGGCGATCTTGTGGAACGGACCGCGGCACTTCCCCTCAGCGCGCATCGTTACCATGCGTGGACGCACATTCCGACGACCACTGACGACGACGAGGGACGGACGAGCGCGTGGCCGAGGCGGCAGACTTCCAGGGGACCAGTGCCTCACCTGCCCGCCGGTGGCTGCGGCGCACCGGGGCACTGCTCGCCGGTGCGCCCCTGCTGGCCGGACTCCTCCAGCTGCCCGCCGCGACGCCGGCGGAAGCGGCCGGACAGGAGACCCCGCAGGCTGCCTCCGGCTCGGGCTCGGTGTCCGTCGCGGTCGACTCGCTCAGCCCCAGCGCCCCCACCGAGGGCGACACGGTGACCGTGACGGGCACAGTCACCAACAACGGCAAGCAGGCAGTCACCGACGCCCACGTCGACCTACGGGTCGGCCCCCCGCTCGAAACCCGTTCGGGCATCGACACCCTCGCCAAGAAGAGCACCGACCTCCAGGGGTCCCTCGGCGAGGAGGTCGGCGGAAAGTACACCGAGAAGTTCCCCAAGCTCACCCCCGGTGTGGCGGAGCCCTTCACCATCTCCGTACCGGCCGACGAGCTGGACCTCGGCCAGGACGGCGTCTACCAACTGGCCGTCGCGCTCTCCGGCGAGACCTCCGCACAGCCCTGGGACCGGCTCCTCGGTATCCAGCGCACGTTCCTGCCGTGGCAGCCGGAGGAGGCCGGCACCAAGACGAAGACCACGTTCCTGTGGCCGCTCGTCTCCAGCACCCACATGGCGGCCGAGACAGGGTCGAACGAACAGCAGACCCCGGTCTTCCGCGACGACGAGCTCGCCAAGGAGCTCGCCCCGGGCGGCCGCCTCGACCAGATGGTGTCGCTGGGCAAGGGCCTCGACGTCACATGGGTGGTCGATCCGGACCTGCTGGCGTCCGTCGACGCGATGACGAGGAGCTACCAGGTCCGCGCTGCGGACGGCACCACCACCTCCGGCAAGAACCAGGAGCTCGCCAGGCACTGGCTCGCCGAGCTCCAGCAGGCAGTCGCGGACAAGGAGGTCGTCGCCCTGCCGTACGGCGACCCGGACCTGGCCTCCCTCGCCCACAACGGCACGAACGTCACCGGCTCCCTGAGCCACCTCAAGGAAGCCACCGACGTCATCGACGAGACGATCCCGACGATCCTCCACGTGAAACCGTCCACGGACTTCGCATGGCCCGTGGACGGCGCCGTCGACCCGTCGATCGTGAAGGTCGCCACCTCCGCGGGCGCCGACAAGGTGATCGCCCGCAGCGACAGCCTCCAGGACGACCTGTCGTACACGCCCTCCGCGGCCCGGCCCATCGGCGGCGGCACCACAGCGGTCGTCGCGGACTCCAGGATGTCCACGGCGTTCCAGGGCAACCTGACGAAGGCCTCCACGTCCACGCTCGCCGTACAGCGCTTCCTGGCCCAGAGCCTGACGCTCGGCCTGCAGACCGGCAAGCAGCGCAGCGTGGTCGTCGCCCCGCAGCGCATGCCCACCGGGAACCAGGCACAGGCCATGGCCGAGGCGCTGGCGGCCCTCCAGGGAGGTAACTGGTCGGAGTCCCAGGACCTCGCGGCCGCCGCCAAGGCCAAGCCGGACCCGGCGGCCAACACGAAGGTGCCCCCGGGCTCCGCCTACCCGTCCTCGCTCCGCAAGCAGGAACTGAAGCGGGCCGCCTTCGAGCAGATCGCCAGGACGCAGGGCAAGCTCGACAAGTTCAAGGTGGTGCTCACCCGCCAGTCCCGGGTGGTGACCCCGTTCGGCCGGGCCATGAACCGCGAGATGTCCACGTCGTGGCGCGGCCGGGGCGTCGCGGCGGTGGGATACCGCGACGACATCGAGTCGTACCTCGACGGGCTCATCGACGGGGTCAAGCTGATCAAGAAGTCCGAGACAAAGCTCTCCGGGCGCAGCGCCACGATCCCCGTGACCGTCCAGAACAACCTGGTCCAGGGTGTCGAGCACCTGACGCTGCGGCTCACCTCGAAGAACCCGACACGACTGAAGATCGGTGGCGCCGCCTACGACGAGCAGCCGGTCACCGTGAACGGCGGCCACAGCCAGTCGGTGAAGTTCACCACGTCCGCCAACGCCAACGGCCGGGCGGAAGTGGTCGCCCAGCTGTACACCGAGGACGGCCAGAAGTACGGCGCCCCCGTCACCTTCGACGTGAAGGTCACCGAGGTCACGGCCACCGTGATGCTGGTCATCGGCGGTGGCGTCCTGCTCCTTGTCCTCGCCGGCTTCCGGATGTACACCCAGCGCAAGCGCGCCGCCGCCCGCGACGCCGAGGACGGCGCGGGCGAGGCGAACGACGACGTCGACGGCCCGGTCGGCGCTCCGCAGAACCCGGAAGCCCCCGGCGACCGTCTCAAGGAGGAGTCCGAGGCCGGCGCACAGGCAGACGCCCCGGAGCAGCCGAGTGACCCGGCCCCGGACACCGCAGCGGAAAGCGCCGACCCGTCCGCCACGGGTGAGAGAGTGGACCGTTGAGATGTCGTGGCCGGTGGGCCCGGGACGATGAGGTGGTGTAACCATGAACGCGCCGTACGACGGTGACCACGGCCGTGCCGTGGGCAGCTCGGGCTACCCCGAGCCGGGCGCGCCCGAGGGCTCGCCGCCCGAGCACGGCCAGGTGCCGCCGCAGCCGCCCGCGGACATGTACCTCCAGGACGCCTACGACCAGGACCCCTACCGGGCGCAGGACCTCTCCGCCCAGGACCCGGTGGCCGAGGCCCTCTACGACCGTGCCGCACACCCCCCGCCCCCGCCGGGCACGTACCAGCCGCAGCTCTACGGCCAACCGCCGCAGTCGCCCTACGCGCCCGACCCGCGGGTGTGGGCCCAGACACCCCCGCCAGAGCCGGAAGGCCCCACCCGGCACCTGCCCTACGGCGACGACACCCGGACCACCCAGTTCGTGGGCGTGGACGACCTCGTCTCCCAGGCCGGCGAGCCGCGCCAGGAACCCGACGCCTTCGCACACCTCTTCCGGGACCAGCAGCAGAGCAGCGGCCACCCGTCGTACGACTCGCCGTCTGTCCCCGGCCCTGCCCCGGCCCGGGCCAGATGGCGCAGGGGCAGTACGCGGCGCAGGGCCCGTACGCGGCGGGCCCCTACGGTGCTCCCGGTGAGACCGTGGCGACACCGGCGGTGGACGCCGCCCCCGGCCCGGAGCCCGCCGCCTCCCCCGAGCCGAAGAAGGGCGGCCGCGCCGGCGGCCTGCTGAAATCCAGCGCCGTGATGGCGGCCGGCACGATGGTCTCCCGCCTCACCGGCTTCATCCGCTCCGCGCTGATCGTGTCGGCCATCGGTGTCGGCTTCCTCGGTGACACCTTCCAGGTCGCCTACCAGCTGCCGACGATGATCTACATCCTCACGGTCGGCGGCGGTCTCAACTCCGTTTTCGTGCCGCAGCTCGTGCGCGCCATGAAAGACGACGAGGACGGCGGCGAGGCGTACGCCAACCGCCTGCTGACCCTCGTCATGGTGGCGCTCGGCGTACTCACCGCACTCGCGATCTTCGGCGCGCCGCTCCTGATGCGTCTGATGTCCCCCTCGATCGCCGGCGACCCCGCGGCGAACCAGGTCGGCATCACCTTCGTGCAGTACTTCCTGCCCTCGATCTTCTTCATGGGCGTCCACGTGGTGATGGGCCAGATCCTCAACGCCCGCGGGAAGTTCGGCGCGATGATGTGGACCCCGGTCCTGAACAACATCGTCATCATCGTGACGCTGGGCATGTTCATCTACGTCTACGGCACCGCCGCCGAGTCCGGGATGAAGGTCACCACCATCCCGCCGGAGGGCCAGCGCCTCCTCGGCATCGGTGTCCTGCTCGGTCTCGTGGTCCAGGCGCTGGCGATGATCCCTTACCTGCGTGAGACCGGCTTCCGGCTGCGGCTGCGTTTCGACTGGAAGGGCCAAGGCCTCGGCAAGGCCGTCACGCTCGCCAAGTGGACGGTCCTGTTCGTCCTCGCCAACCAGGCCGGCGCCATGATCGTCATCTGGCTGTCCACGGCGGCGGGCAAGGCCTCGCCCATCGACGGCACCGGCTACTCCGCCTACGCCAACGCACAGCTGATCTGGGGCCTGCCGCAGGCCATCATCACCGTCTCCCTCATGGCCGCGCTGCTGCCGCGACTGTCGCGCTCGGCGGCCGAGGGCGACGGCGGCGCCGTCCGCGACGACATCTCCCAGGGCCTGCGCACCACGGCGGTCGCCATCGTGCCGATCGCGTTCGGTTTCCTCTCGCTCGGCATCCCGATGTGCACGCTGATGTTCGGCTCCTCGGGCACCAGCGAAGCCACCAACATGGGCTACATGCTGATGGCGTTCGGTCTGGGCCTGATTCCTTACTCGGTGCAGTACGTCGTGCTGCGCGCCTTCTACGCCTACGAGGACACCCGGACTCCCTTCTACAACACGGTCATCGTGGCCGCGGTCAACGCGGGCGCCTCGGCGGTCTGTTACTTCGTCATCCCGTCCCGCTGGGCCGTGGTCGGCATGGCCGCCTCCTACGGTCTGGCCTACGCGATCGGCGTCGGCGTGGCCTGGCGCCGACTGCGCAAGCGGCTGGGCGGGGACCTCGACGGCTCCCGTGTCCTGCGGACTTACGCCCGGCTGTGCATCGCGTCGATCCCGGCCGCCCTGCTCAGCGGCGCGGCCTGCTACGGCATCGGTCACACGCTCGGCCAGGGTGTCTTCGGCTCACTCGCCGCGTTGGTGGCCGGTGGTGCCGTTCTTCTCGGGATCTTCTTCGTCGCCGCCCGCCGCATGCGCATCGAGGAACTCAACTCGCTGGTCGGCATGGTCCGCGGACGCCTGGGACGCTGAGTCGGGGGTAGGCGCACAACCATCGTCAGCCACCGCGTGTCGTGCATAGCGGCGGACTGTGGGCACAATTGGTTTCGGCGTCGGACGGCGCGCAACGGATGGGGAGGCAGGAACGACGGTGGCGGAACGGAGCACGGCTGCCGTCGACGTGGCAGACAACAGCGACGAGACGTCGCTGACCGCGAAGGCGGACCAGTCCACGGCCGACGGGGTGGCCAAGAACCGGGAGCGGGACACGGACAGCGACGAGGTACAGGAGAGCATTCGGACCGACGGTTCCGGAACGACCTCGCCGACTGAACTGCACAGTGGGCACAAGCTCGCCAGACGCTACCGCCTCGAGGAGTGCGTCACCCGTCTGGACGGTTTCAGCAGCTGGCGTGCCGTGGACGAGAAGCTCCGCCGTGCCGTCGGCGTGCACATCCTGCCCGCGGACCACTCTCGGGCGCGCTCCGTCCTGGCCGCCGCCCGCTCCTCCGCCCTCCTGGGCGACCCACGCTTCGTCCAGGTGCTGGACGCGGTGGAGGAGAACGACCTCGTCTACGTCGTCCACGAGTGGCTCCCCGACGCGACGGAACTGACCACGCTCCTCGCCGCCGGGCCGCTGGAGCCGTACGACGCCTACCAGATGGTCAGCCAGGTCTCCTCCGCCATGGCCGCCGCGCACCGCGAGGGCCTCGCCCATCTGCGGCTGAATCCCAACGCCGTCCTGCGCGCCTCGACCGGCCAGTGGCGCATCCGCGGCCTCGCAGTGAACGCCGCCCTGCGGGGCATCTCGTCCGAGACCCCCCAGCGCACCGACACCGAGGCCATCGGCGCCCTGCTGTACGCGTCGCTCACTCAGAGGTGGCCGTACGAGAGTGACGCCTACGGCCTGTCCGGGCTGCCGAAGGACATCGGCCTGATCGCGCCCGACCAGGTACGCGCCGGGGTACACCGCGGCCTGTCCGAGCTGTCCATGCGCGCGCTCGTCAACGACGGCGCCACCGCCTCCCGGCACGAGTCGCCGTGCACCACGCCGGAGGAACTGGTGAAGGCGATCGGTGAGATGCCCCGCATCCGTCCGCCGGAGCCGGCGTTCACCGCCCCGCCCGAATACCAGCGCACGACGTATCAGCAGGGCACGTACGGGCGCCAGGCGCCGCACCCCGGTGCCACGCAGCCGGTCCCGACCCCGCTCCCCCGCTGCAGAGTCGCACGGGCAAGGCCCTGAAGTGGGCCGTCTCCGCGCTGCTGATCGCCGCGTTGGGTCTCGGCAGCTGGCAGCTGGCGGACGCGCTGATGGACCAGGGCGGGAAGACCGACGAGCCGAAGCAGACGCAGACGAACGACGGGGACGACAAGGCCCGAAGAAGCCCGCGTCCGGCAAGCCCATCGCCATCAGCGGTGCACGCGACTTCGATCCCTTCGGCCCCGACGGTTCCGAGAAGCCGTCCGCCATAGGGAAGGTCTACGACAGCAGCACCGCCACGTACTGGCAGACGGACTACTACCTGAGCTCCGACTTCGGGCGTCTCAAGTCGGGTGTCGGCGTCATCCTCGACCTCGGCAAGGTCCAGCAGGTCGGGAAGGTGACGGTCACTTTCGTGGGGGACACCTCGGTCGAGCTCCGCAGTGCGAGTGCGGACGCGGGCTCGGAGCCGACGTCCTTCGACGCCTACACCAAGGTCGCGGAGGGCACCGGGACGACGGTGGAACTGAAGCCCGGCAAGTCCCTCGAGAGCCGTTATCTCCTGGTGTGGCTGACCAAGCTGCCCGTGCAGGCGGACGACGGCAAGTGGCGCGGCAGGGTGGCGGACATCAAGGTGACCAGCTGACGGCATCTGCCTCGAGGAAGGAGGCCGATGGCAGACGGCACCGAGTACGACGGAGTGAGCGATCAGGACCTGCTCGCCCGCCACGTGGAAGGCGACCCGGACACCTTCGGTGAGCTCGTGCGGCGACATCGCGACCGTCTCTGGGCCGTCGCCCTGCGGACACTGGGAGACCGCGAGGAGGCCGCTGACGCGGTGCAGGACGCCCTCGTTTCCGCCTACCGGGCCGCCCACACCTTCCGGGGCCAGTCGGCCGTCACAACGTGGCTGCACAGGATCACGGTGAACGCCTGCCTGGATCGCGCCCGCAAGGTGGCTTCCCGTAAGACCTCACCCGTCGACGACACCGAGCGCCTGGAGCAGTTGCTGGAGCCGCACGAGTCGGCTTCCGCACCCGCCGAACGCAACGATCTCCACCGGCAGCTCATCGAGGCCCTCGGAACCCTTCCGGCCGACCAGCGGGCCGCGCTCGTTCTGGTGGACATGCAGGGCTACCCGGTCGCGGAGGCGGCCCGCATCCTCGACGTGCCGACCGGCACGGTGAAGAGCCGATGCTCGCGTGGTAGAGCCAGACTCCTGCCGCTGCTCACCCATCTACGGCCGGACGGCAGCGGTGACGTCAAGAAGCCGGGCGGAGAACGGAACCGGACGCAGGGGCCGGCCGTCCCACCCGCAGCGGGACCGCATCGAGCGGAACCACCGGACACAGGACCGAGCGACTCAGCTGCAGTGAAGGGCGGAGGTGGACGAGCGTGACGTCGACGACAGACATGGCCGGGCACCCGGACGTCGCGGAGATCTCCGACCTCACCGAGGGCCTGCTCCCACCGTCCCGGAGCAGCGACGTGCGTCGGCATCTGGATGAGTGCGAGCTCTGCTCGGACGTCCATGCCTCCTTGGAGGAGATCCGCGGACTGCTCGGTACGCTGCCGGGCCCGCCGCGCATGCCCGCCGATGTCGCGGGCCGCATCGATGCCGCTCTCGCCGCCGAAGCCCTGCTGAATGCCAGGGACCCGAGCCCGCGGAGAGCCCGGTGCCGGCGAGTACCCCCCTCCCCAGTCCGAGGACGACAACGGTGCGCGTGTTTCACGTGAAACATCGGCGCCCGTCGACCGGCCCGCCGGACGCCCCGCTCTTCCACCACCGGCCCCGGCCGCAAAGATCGCACACGGAACGGGCGCCGAAGGATCGCCGTTCTGGGACCGTCTTCACAGTCGCCGCCCTCGGGCTGGGCTCTGTTCTGCTGTCGTCACTCGACGACAGCAAGCCGCCACGCGACACGGCGGGCGAGCAGCAGACCGCCGCCGCGGACACCTTCTCCGAGGGAAGCTGCGGCAGCAGGTGACCGATCTTCTGGCCGAGAACCAGAGCGAGGGAGGCGGCTCCCGAACCCCTTCGGCGCGGAGACCCACGGGACCAACCATCCCAGGGTCTTGAGGGAGCCCTCTGTGCCGGGCTGCGTCCGCGACGGGATCGGGCGCAAGGACGCCGCCCTCGCGGTCGAGAACGGCAGGTACCAGGGGAAGAAGGCGATGCTCGTGCTGCTCCCGACGCTTCCGACGACACTCGGGTCACTGCCTACATCGTCGACGCGACCTGTGTCGATCATTCGGCGTCCACCGCAGCGGGCAAGATCCTCCTGAAGCGTTCCTACCCGTCCTCCTGAGGGAGCGCTTGGTCCTCGCCGTGCGTGGTTACCCGCACGCGGTGCCGCATCACCGTGTGCCCGGACACAGTGGGAATGCGCGCCCCTTAGGATCCGTTGGGTGGGGTGAGAGTTCCGAGAGAAGCTCCCACCGGTCGAACGACGCAGACCAGAGACGAGGAATCAAGCCGTGAGCGACGTCCGTAACGTGATCATCATCGGCTCCGGGCCCGCCGGCTACACGGCGGCGCTCTACACCGCGCGCGCGTCGCTGAAGCCACTGGTGTTCGAAGGTGCCGTCACCGCCGGTGGTGCGCTCATGAACACCACCGACGTCGAGAACTTCCCGGGCTTCCAGGACGGCATCATGGGCCCCGAGCTCATGGACAACATGCGCGCCCAGTCGGAGCGCTTTGGTGCCGAGCTCGTCCCGGACGACATCGTGGCTGTCGACCTGGCCGGTGAGATCAAGACCGTCACCGACACGGCCGGTACCGTTCACCGGGCCAAGGCCGTCATCGTCGCCACCGGTTCGCAGCACCGCAAGCTCGGTCTGCCGAACGAGGACGCCCTCTCCGGCCGAGGGTGTCCTGGTGCGCCACCTGTGACGGGTTCTTCTTCAAGGACCAGGACATTGCCGTGATCGGTGGTGGCGACACCGCCATGGAGGAGGCCACCTTCCTCTCGCGGTTCGCCAAGTCCGTGACCGTCGTCCACCGCCGTGACACCCTGCGCGCCTCCAAGGCCATGCAGGAGCGTGCGTTCGCCGACCCGAAGATCACATTCGTGTGGGACAGCGAGGTCGCCGAGATCCAGGGTGACCCGAAGCTCTCGGGCCTGAAGCTGCGCAACCTCAAGACCGGCGAGCTCTCGGACCTGCCGGTGACCGGTCTCTTCATCGCCATCGGCCACGACCCTCGCACAGAGCTCTTCAAGGCCAGCTCGACCTGGACGAAGAGGGCTACCTGAAGGTGGACGCACCGTCGACGCGCACGAACCTGACCGGTGTGTTCGGTGCCGGTGATGTGGTCGACCACACCTACCGTCAGGCGATCACTGCGGCCGGGACCGGCTGCTCCGCCGCTCTCGACGCCGAGCGCTACCTCGCCGCCCTCGCGGACGAGGAGCAGCCGGAGCCCGAGAAGACCTCTGTCTGACCCCTCCCTACCCGCCCCACGCACCAACCAGTTAAGGAGCCCGCCGTGGCCGGCACCCTGAAGAACGTGACCGACGACTCCTTCGAGCAGGACGTCCTCAAGAGCGACAAGCCCGTCCTGGTGGACTTCTGGGCCGCCTGGTGCGGTCCGTGCCGCCAGATCGCGCCGTCCCTCGAGGCGATCGCCTCCGAGTACGGCGACAAGATCGAGGTCGTCAAGCTGAACATCGACGAGAACCCGGGTACGGCCGCCAAGTACGGCGTCATGTCCATCCCTACGCTGAACGTCTACCAGGGTGGCGAGGTCGCCAAGACCATCGTCGGCGCGAAGCCGAAGGCCGCGATCATTCGCGACCTCGAGGACTTCATCGCCGAGTGACACGACTGGGCCGTCGCACCGGCGGTGCATGTTTCACGTGAAACACGCATGGGCCAACCGGAAGGGTTGGCCCATTCGTTCTGCCGGTTGCTTCTACAGCGGTCGCAGCGCCGGTTCCTTCTGCACAGCTCCCAGGAGCCGGTCCAGCGCCATCTCCACGTCTTCCTTCCACGAGAGTGTCGACCTCAGTTCCAGCCTGAGCCGGGGATAGGTGGGGTGCTGCCGGACCGTCTTGAAGCCCACCGCCAGGAGATGGTCGGCGGGCAGCACACAGGCCGGTTCCTTCCAGCGCGCGTCACCGAACGCCTCGATCGCCTTGAAGCCCCGCCGCAGCAGATCCTTGGCGACCGTCTGGACCATCACCCGGCCCAGCCCTTGCCCCTGGTAGCCCGGAACGATGAACGAGGTCATCAGCTGAACAGCGTCAGGGGAGACGGGACTCGTGGGAACGCCATGGAACGCGGGACATAGGCGGGAGGGGCGTAGAGCACGAAGCCCACCGGCACGTCGTCGACATACACCACCCGGCCGCAGGATCCCAGTCCAGCAGGACGGCTGAGATCCAGGCTTCCTTCTCCAGAGCGGGCGTGCCCGCCTTTACCGCGGCCTCACCGCTGACCGGGTCGAGCTCCCAGAAGACACACGTGCGACAGCGCTTGGGAAGGTCCTGAAGGTTGTCCAGCGTGAGCGGTACGAGCCGGCGCCCCATGAAGGCTGTTCCTCGCTTCCTTCGCCCGCAGCAGCGTCACGGGCGGCTGTCAGAGCACTCCGTTCCCTGAGGAGACTGCCGATGAACCCACCGACCGCCCCAGCCCCAAACCGGCGCTCACCAGTCCGGTGCGGCTCATCGTTCGCATGGCCCCTGCCCTTCTCTCAGAGGTGCTGCCGGTGGGTTGCGCCGTACTCGAACGCATCGTATCCACGATGTGATTCCATCGATACCGCCAGAAAGGAAAGAGCGGGCCACGTTCCGGTACACACCGGACACGGCCCGCTCTGCCGGAGGCACAGTGGAAGCTCCTGTCGGAGACTCAGGACTCGCCTTCCTCGGCGTCGCCCTCCAGGAGACTCTTCTGCAGAACCGGCCCTCGCCCGGAGCGAGTGAGCCGAGGATCCGTTCGAGATCCTCCATGGAGGCGAACTCGACGGTGATCTTGCCCTTCTTCTGTCCCAGGTCGACCTTGACCCGCGTCTCGAAGCGGTCCGAGAGCCGCGTGGCGAGATCGGACAGCGCGGGAGAGACCCGGGCGCCGGCACGCGGCCCCTTGGGTCGCTGGGCCTTCTGGGCCGCGATCCCATCAGGGTCACGATCTCCTCGACTGCCCGCACTGAGAGCCCCTCGGCCACAATGCGATGCGCCAGCCTGTCCTGCTCCTCCGAGTCCTCGACGGACAGCAGTGCCCGCGCGTGGCCGGCGGAGAGCACCCCGGCGGCGACCCGACGCTGCACGGCCGGCGAGAGCTTCAGCAGGCGCAGAGTGTTGGAGACCTGCGGGCGGGATCGGCCGATGCGGTCTGCCAGCTGGTCATGTGTGCAGTTGAAGTCCCTCAGCAACTGGTCGTAGGCGGCTGCCTCTTCCAGCGGGTTCAGCTGGGCGCGGTGCAGGTTCTCCAGCAGGGCGTCCAGGAGGAGCTTCTCGTCGTCCGTGGCCCGCACGATCGCCGGGATCGCCTCCAGGCCCGCCTCGCGGCAGGCCCGCCAGCGGCGCTCGCCCATGATGAGCTCATAGCGCGCCGGGCCCACCTGCCGGACCACAACCGGCTGGAGGAGTCCCACTTCCTTGATGGAGGTGATGAGCTCGGCCAGTGCGTCCTCGTCGAAGACCTCACGTGGCTGCCTCGGGTTCGGCGTGATGGCGTCGAGGGGGATCTCGGCGAAGTGTGCACCGATGGGCGCCGCAGCCGCAGCGGGAGTACTGGGCTGGGCCGGCTCCTCTGTTTCACGTGAAACAGTCGGCAGAGTCGCCACCTTCGCCGCGGCCACCCCCGGTCGTTCGGCAGCGCGGGCACTGCCGTGGGGGACGTCGAAGCGGCGCTCCCCGCCGCGGCTTGGGCCACCGACTTCTCCGTCGGGGCAGCAGGGATCAGTGCGCCGAGACCACGGCCCAGCCCCTCCGTCGCTCGCTCACTGGATGCCCTCCACCATGCTCGGATCATTCTGCTGTGCACCGATGTGGGCGTGCGTCGCGTCATAGCTGACGCCAACGCCCTTCAGCGCAATCTCTCGTGCCGCCTCAAGATAGGAGAGGGCACCACTCGATCCAGGATCGTAAGTCAATACCGTCTGCCCATAGCTCGGCGCCTCCGAGATACGGACGGAACGGGGGATGCTCGTCCGCAGGACCTCGTCACCGAAGTGGGTGCGCACCTCTTCAGCGACCTGGGAAGCGAGACGCGTCCGGCCGTCGTACATGGTGAGCAGGATGGTCGACACATGCAGGGCGGGGTTGAGGTGCCCCCGCACCAAGTCGACGTTGCGCAACAGCTGACCCAGGCCCTCCAGTGCGTAGTACTCGCACTGGATCGGGATCAGCACCTCCTGGCCCGCCACCAACGCATTGACCGTCAGGAGACCGAGCGAGGGCGGACAGTCGATGAGGATGTAGTCCAGCGGCTGCTCGTACGCCTGGATGGCGCGCTGCAGCCGGCTCTCCCGTGCCACCAAGGACACCAGCTCGATCTCCGCACCGGCGAGATCGATCGTGGCGGGAGCACAGAAGAGGCCTTCGACATCGGGGACCGGCTGGACGACCTCGGAGAGCGGCTTGCTCTCCACCAACACGTCGTAGATGGACGGGACTTCGGCGTGATGGTCGATACCCAGCGCGGTGGACGCATTGCCCTGCGGATCGAGGTCGACCACCAGAACCCGGGCACCGTGCACGGCCAGCGACGCGGCAAGGTTGACGGTCGTCGTCGTCTTGCCCACACCGCCCTTCTGGTTGGCGACCACGATGATTCGGGTCTGCTCAGGCCGTGGCAGGCCCTCACCGGCGCGGCCCAGAGCCTCCACCGCCAGTTGGGCAGCACGACCGATGGGAGTGTCGTCCATCGGAGGCGGTGTTTCACGTGAAACATCCGCCCCCATCGACTCGGTACGGGGACCGGGGACCGGATCGGTCATCGGTCCCGCGATGTTGGCGTCGGACCGCAAGGATTCACTCTCCTCGACTTCAGGCTCGCAATGAACAGAGCCTCCCATGCCTTCGGGGTCGTGAACCAGTGAGGCCTGGCGTTCTGTGGAGAAATCCACCTCTGTGGACAACTCAGTTCCCTCATCGAGTGAACCGAGAGGCTTACGGTCGCGGGGTTCGGCCGCAGCGCGGCCACGACTGATGATGCCGTGCAGCAGTGAGCGACGTTTCACGTGAAACACGATGCACAGCAGCCGGGGCCGGATCGTCGCGACACTCCGGCATGCGTAGGTTTGGCAGCTTGTGTGGAGTACGTCTCGTCCGCAGGACGGATCAGTGAGGGATCAGCGACACATCAGCGCCGTCGGCGCGCCCGCCCTGTCCGAGCCGCCTTGGCCCGCTTCGCGGCGAACCGCACGCCGCCAGGGCTCTCCCCGACCTCGACCCGTACGACCGTCGACATCGGGTCCACCACGCCCTCGCCGACATGCAGGATGGACGTCTCCACCGCACCCAGCTTGCTCAGGGCCGCCGACGCGCTCTTCAGCTCCTCCTCGGCGGTGTCGCCCTTGAGAGCGAGCATCTCCCCGTAGGGCCGCAGCAGGGGGATACCCCAGGTGGCAAGACGGTCGAGGGGCGCCACGGCCCGGGCCGTCACGACGTGGACCGGCGTGATCTTCCCCATGACCTCCTCGGCCCGGCCACGGACGACGGTGACGTGATCGAGACCCAGCAGTTCCACGACCTCGGTGAGGAAGTTGGTACGCCGCAGCAGCGGCTCCAGCAGCGTGATCTTCAGGTCCTCCCGGACCAGCGCCAGCGGAATGCCCGGGAGGCCGGCGCCCGAGCCGACATCGCACACCGTCACACCCTCGGGCACGACCTCCGAGAGCACCGCGCAGTTCAGCAGGTGCCGCTCCCACAAGCGGGGCACTTCACGCGGGCCGATGAGGCCGCGCTGCACGCCGGCCTCAGCGAGCAGCTCGGCGTACCGCACCGCATCCGCGAAGCGATCGCCGAACACCTCGCGCGCCTGCTCGGGCGCGGGGGAAGCTCCGCTGCCTCCGTCACGGGGGACCGTCCTTCCGTACGGCGTCAGCGCACCCAGCGCCGACACCAGAACCACCAGAACTATCAGGCTGACAAAGTTCGGCCCCGCCTGCGCAACAGACGGGGCCGGGAAACGTAGGGACCGATCAGGCGGGAAGCACGACGACGAAGCGCTGCGGCTCCTCGCCCTCGGACTCGCTGCGCAGACCCGCGGCCTTGACCGCGTCGTGCACGACCTTGCGCTCGAACGGCGTCATCGGCTTCAGCTTCACGGCCTCACCGCTGCTCTTGGCCTCGGCGGCGGCCTTGGCACCCAGCTCGGACAGCTCGGAGCGCTTCCGGGCGCGGTATCCCGCGATGTCGAGCATCAGACGGCTGCGGTCGCCGGTCTCCCGGTGCACAGCCAGACGGGTGAGCTCCTGGAGCGCCTCCAGCACCTCGCCGTCACGGCCGACCAGCTTCTGCAGGTCGCGGCTGCCCGTGTCGCTGATGATCGACACGGAGGCGCGGTCGGCCTCGACGTCCATGTCGATGTCGCCGTCGAGGTCGGCGATGTCGAGCAGACCCTCCAGGTAGTCCGCAGCGATCTCGCCCTCCTGCTCCAGGCGAGTCAGGGTGTCTGCACCCTCGGCAGCGGCGGAGGTGGTGCCTTCCGTCACGGGATGGACTCCTTCTTACTTCTTGGACGGGGACTTGGGCCGCTGCGGACCCTTGCGCTGTCCGGACTGGGCCTTGCTGCGGGTACCGCCGGCGGGCTTCGCGCCGCCCTTCTTGGCAGCGGCGGCGGGCTTGGCGTCCTCGGGCTCGTCGGACTTGCTCAGCGACGTCTTCGGCTCGTGCTCACCGGCCGCCTTGGCGCCACCGGACTGCCGCTGGGCCTTGCTCTGCCGCTTGGGCTGCTGACGCTTCGGGGTGCCGGTGGTGATCGGCGCGCCGTCCTCGGCCTGAGCGGCGGCAGCGGATTCGCCCTTGATCACCGTGCCGTCGGCCTGGGCCGCGAGGCCCGCCTTGCTGAGGCCGTTGATGAACTTGCGCTCGAACTCGTTGCGGTCGCGTCCCTTGGCGACGATCGCCTTGACGATGGCCCGGTCGCGGCGCCGACCGACCTTGTCGTGCTGTGTGACGTGCTTGATCAGGCGCTCCAGGTACTCGGCCTGGGCCTTGGAACCCGGGGTCGGGTTGTTGCGGATGACGTACATCTGCTGACCCATGGTCCACACGTTGGTGGTCAGCCAGTAGACGAGGACACCCACGGGGAAGTTGATGCCGAAGACGGCGAACATGACGGGGAAGACGTACATCAGCATCTTCTGCTGCTGCATGAACGGCGTCTTCACCGTGGTGTCGACGTTCTTCGTCATCAACTGGCGCTGCGTGAAGAACTGCGACGCCGACATCAGGACGATCATGACGGCGGTGACCACGCGGACGTCGGTGAGGGAGGCACCGAGCGCTTCCACCTTCGACGAGCTGTCGGTGAACTTCACCGCCAGCGGCGCACCGACGATGTGCGCCTTCTGCGCGCTCTGCAGCAGGTTCTCGTTGATCACGCCGATGGTGTCGTTCGACGCGATGCTGTTGAGCACGTGGTACAGAGCGAAGAAGAACGGAGACTGCGCCAGGATGGGAAGGCACGAGGACAGCGGGTTGGTGCCCGTGTCCTTGTACAGCTTCATCATCTCTTCGGACTGACGCTGCTTGTCGTTCTTGTAGCGCTCCTGGATCTTCTTCATCTCGGGCTGGAGCGTCTGCATGGCCCGAGTCGCCTTGATCTGCTTCACGAAGAGCGGGATCAGGCAGATACGGATCAGGATCACCAGGGACACGATCGACAGGCCCCAGGCCCAGCCGGTGTCAGGGCCGAAGATGGCGCCGTACACCGTGTGGAACTGGACGATGACCCAGGAGACGGGTGTGGTGATGAAGCTGAAGAGGCTGGCAATCGTGTCCACTAATCATGCTCCTTGGGCATGGGACGGTGTCTCTGCGGCCGGGCTCGAGGGACTGGACTGACTTGTGGGAGAAGTCTGTCCCTCGGTGGCCGGTTCGGCGGCGGAGGGCCCGCCCTTGCGTGCGCGCCACGCGTTACGCAGCATTTCGTGCCACCGCGGGCGCTTACGCGGCGGGACATGGTCCACACCACCCAGCGACCACGGATTGCACCGCAGGATGCGCCAGGCCGTGAGTGCCGTTCCCTTGATGGCACCGTGCCGGTCGATGGCCGTGTAGCCGTAGTGGGAGCACGACGGGTAGTACTTGCAGACCGGCCCCAGCAGCGGACTGATCGTCCACTGGTAGAGCTTGATCAGAGCCAGCAGCGGGTACTTCATCGCGCGCCCCCTCCCAGCAACCGCTGGAAAGCGGCATCCAGGTCTCGGGCCAGCTGTGCGTGGTCGGCGTCGCCCGCTCCGGGCAGCGCTCGTACGACTACCAGGCTACCGGGGGCAGCAGGGCGACTCGCTCGCGCATCAGGTGGCGAAGCCTGCGCTTCACTTTGTTGCGTACGACCGCTCCACCCACGGCCTTGCTCACGACGAAACCCGCACGCGTCGGGGGAGCGCTCTCCCCAGGCGCATGCGGGTCCGTGGCACCGCTTCGAAGGTGGACGACGAGGTGCGGGCGTCCTGCCCGGCGGCCCCGCCGTACCGCGGTCGCGAAGTCCTCGCGCCGCCTCAGCCGGTTCTCGGTGGGCAGCACGACGTCATGACCTGACCGGGATCAGGCGGACAGACGGGCGCGACCCTTGCTGCGGCGGGACGCGAGAATCGCGCGGCCGGCACGGGTGCGCATACGCAGCCGGAAGCCGTGGGTCTTCGCGCGACGACGGTTGTTCGGCTGGAAGGTGCGCTTGCTCACTCGGGGGCTCCAGAAGAAATCGGTAGTTGCGGGGTGCCGTCCTGGCTGTCACCGTGCGCCCACGAGTAGCTCGCAGTAACGCCCGAGTGCACCGCTGACCGATCACCCAAATGATCTGTGCCCATCGGAGGCAGGCGGCAGCAGCCATCGACAACTCGACCTGGTTACGGTACGCGCGGCTGCGCCATCCGGTCAAACCAGCACCTGCCCGCAGACACTTGTCCACAGGCTGGGGACAACAACTTGAACCCTACCGGCCGCCCTGACTACCGTGACGGAACTCCGATTCGTTCCCTTATCCCTGCGCCGTCCGTCTTAGATCCCAACCCGTCCCAGAACCACACGTTCGTGGGACCTGCGAGAGAGCGTGCCCTGTGGCTGACGTACCTGCCGATCTTGCCGCAGTGTGGCCACGCGTATTGGAGCAACTCCTCGGAGAGGGTCGCGGCCAAGGCGTCGAGACGAAGGACGAGCACTGGATCCGGCGCTGCCAGCCACTCGCGCTGGTCGCGGACACCGCCCTGCTCGCCGTACCGAACGAATTCGCGAAAGGCGTACTCGAGGGCCGCCTGGCGCCCATCGTCAGCGAGACGCTGAGCCGCGAGTGCGGCCGCCCCATCCGGATCGCGATCACCGTCGACGACTCCGCGGGCGAGCCCCCGGTCACGCCGGCACCCCCCGCCCGACCCCAGCCGCGCTACGAGGAGCCCGAGCTCCCGCCCGCGCGCCAGGACCGCGACGCGTATGACCGCCAGGACCGCGACGGGTACGAACGCCAAGACCGTGACGGGTACGAACGCCAGGACCGTGACGGCTACGAGGGGTACGGCCGCCACCGCGCCGACCAGCTGCCGGGAACGGCCGGCGACCAGCTCCCGCCTACGCGCGCAGATCAACTGCCCACCGCACGCCCCGCCTACCCCTCCGAGTACCAGCGCCCCGACCCCGGCTCCTGGCCGCGGCCGGCGCAGGACGAGTACGGCTGGCAGCAGCAGCGCCTCGGCTTCCCGAGCGTGACCCGTACGCGTCACCGAGCCAGAATTCCTACGGCTCACAGGACGCTTACGGCGCACAGGACACGTACGGCTCGTCCAATCAGGACTCCTACGGCTCCCCTCCCAGGACTACCGCCCGCAGTCCATGGAGCGTCCCTCTTACGAGCCGCCGCGCTCCGACTACGAACCGTCACGCGCCGAGTACGACCAACGCGACCCGGTCCGCCGGGAGCTGCCCGAGCCGCCGTCCGGCTCGGGGCACGTGCACCGCGGCGGCCCCGTCGGCCCGAACCTGCCCACGACCGGCGCGCCCGGCCCGCTGGCCGCGCAGCCCGCGCCGGCGACCGGCCCGGGTGAGCCCACCGCGCGACTGAACCCGAAGTACCTCTTCGACACCTTCGTCATCGGCGCCTCCAACCGCTTCGCGCACGCCGCCGCGGTCGCCGTCGCCGAGGCACCGGCGAAGGCCTACAACCCTTTGTTCATCTACGGGGAGTCCGGGCTCGGCAAGACCCACCTGCTGCACGCGATCGGGCACTACGCGCGCAGCCTCTACCCGGGCACGCGCGTGCGGTACGTGAGCTCGGAGGAGTTCACCAACGAGTTCATCAACTCCATCCGCGACGGCAAGGGCGACAGCTTCCGCAAGCGCTACCGCGAGATGGACATCCTGCTCGTCGACGACATCCAGTTCCTGGCGGACAAGGAGTCGACCCAGGAGGAGTTCTTCCACACCTTCAACACGCTCCACAACGCGAACAAGCAGATCGTGCTGTCCTCCGACCGGCCGCCCAAGCAGCTGGTCACGCTGGAGGACCGGCTGCGGAACCGTTTCGAGTGGGGTCTGATCACCGACGTCCAGCCGCCCGAGCTGGAGACGCGTATCGCGATCCTGCGCAAGAAGGCGGTGCAGGAGCAGCTCAACGCCCCGCCGGAGGTACTGGAGTTCATCGCCTCCCGGATCTCGCGCAACATCCGCGAACTGGAGGGCGCGCTGATCCGGGTGACGGCGTTCGCCTCCCTCAACCGGCAGCCAGTGGACCTGGGCCTGACGGAAATCGTCCTGAAGGACCTGATCCCCGGTGGCGACGACGCGACGCCGGAGATCACCTCGACGGCCATCATGAGCGCGACCGCCGACTACTTCGGCCTCACCGTCGAGGACCTGTGCGGCAGCTCGCGCGGCCGCCAGCTCGTCACGGCCCGGCAGATCGCCATGTACCTGTGCCGTGAGCTCACCGACCTCTCGCTGCCGAAGATCGGCGCGCTGTTCGGCGGCCGCGACCACACGACGGTCATGCACGCGGACCGCAAGATCCGCAATCTCATGGCCGAGCGCCGCTCGATCTACAACCAGGTCACCGAGCTGACCAACCGCATCAAGAACGGCTGACGGCGGTCGCGCCGGACCACTCAGGGCGCCCCGGAGGAGATCTCCGGGGCGCCCTTCGTCATGCCGCGGACGCCGGCTGTTCGATTACTCGCCGGGTTACGGCCACTCTCCACAGATTCAGCAGTTTTTTCCCGTCCACACCCTGGGGACTGGGGAGTTGTCCAGACTGTGTCCACAGAGGCCACTGCGGAAAGACCATCAGACCAGGTCACCGGCATGTGGATCGGTGGACGAACGATCTCCACAGCCTGTGGACAGCGAGATGATCCACAGGCTGTGCATCGCGTTGTCCACTGACAACCCACAGGCTGGGGTCAGTTGTCCCCAGCAAATCCCAGCTTCTCCACATCGCTGTCCACTGTTCGGCAACGCGACGCGCCTCCTCACCGGGTCGAGTGAAAGGCGTCACACAAACCCGCCGGGTTGGGCTGTGGGAAACATGGGTAAAGCTGGGGACAGCACTGGGGAGAACTCGCCTCACCCTGTGCACGGGGTGTGCAGAACTTTCCGTTCTCCACAGAGACCCCAAGTTGTCCACCGCCGCCACCCACAGGCCCCGTGGACAAAATCTCCGCTCTGAGCTGGGCAAACGTGGTTATCCACGGTATCCACAGGCCCTACTACTACTCCCGACTAGAGAGAGCTGGGAATTCGTTTCGAAGCGGGTCCTGTGCACAACTCGCTCTCCGGCGGCCGACCGCCCCTCGTCACGACTTGACCCCGAGAGGCACCTACTGTCAGTGCGGTGCGTCAGACTGGTCCCCGGTGTCCTCCCCCTCACAGGGACCGTCGACACCGAGACAGACGACGAGGGCCAGGCAGAGCGAGAAGCGCCGGCAACAGCAGGAGGCGGCAACAGTGAAGATCCGGGTGGAACGCGACGTACTCGCGGAGGCAGTGGCCTGGGCGGCACGCAGCCTCCCGGCCCGTCCGCCGGCGCCTGTCCTCGCCGGCCTGCTGCTGAAGGCCGAGGACGGCCAGCTGAGCCTGTCCAGCTTCGACTACGAGGTCTCCGCGCGGGTGAGCGTCGAGGCCGAGGTCGAGGAGGAGGGCACGGTGCTGGTCTCCGGCCGGCTGCTCGCCGACATCTGCCGCGCCCTCCCCAACCGGCCGGTGGAGATTTCCACAGACGGTGTACGGGCGACCGTGGTCTGCGGCTCCTCCCGCTTCACACTCCACACACTGCCTGTGGAGGAGTACCCGGCGCTGCCGCAGATGCCGAACGCCACGGGCACGGTCCCCGGCGAGGTCTTCGCCTCCGCGGCCTCCCAGGTGGCCATCGCGGCCGGCCGTGACGACACGCTGCCCGTCCTCACGGGTGTGCGGATCGAGATCGAGGGCGACACCGTCACCCTGGCGTCCACCGACCGCTACCGCTTCGCGGTCCGTGAGTTCCTGTGGAAGCCGGAGAACCCGGAGGCCTCCGCGGTCGCCCTGGTGCCCGCCAAGACGCTCCTGGACACCGCCAAGGCCCTGACCAGCGGCGACCAGGTGACCCTGGCGCTGTCCGGCTCGGGCTCGGGTGAGGGCCTGATCGGTTTCGAGGGCGCCGGCCGCCGTACCACGACCCGCCTGCTGGAGGGCGACCTCCCGAAGTACCGCACGCTGTTCCCGACGGAGTTCAACAGCGTCGCCGTCATCGAGACCGCCCCCTTCGTGGAAGCCGTCAAGCGTGTGGCCCTGGTCGCCGAGCGCAACACCCCGGTGCGGCTCAGCTTCGAGCAGGGCGTGCTCATCCTGGAGGCAGGCTCCAGCGACGACGCACAGGCTGTGGAAAGGGTTGACGCGCAGCTCGAGGGCGACGACATCTCGATCGCCTTCAACCCGACGTTCCTGCTGGACGGCCTGAGCGCCATCGACTCCCCGGTGGCCCAGCTGTCCTTCACGACGTCCACGAAGCCGGCGCTGCTCAGCGGCAAGCCGGCGCTGGACGCCGAGGCGGACGAGGCCTACAAGTACCTGATCATGCCGGTGCGGCTGAGCGGCTGAGCGGCTGAGCGGCTGAGCCTGCTGAGGGGCTGCGAGCCGTCGGCAGTTGTCCACAGGCTGAGGACAAAGCTGCAGGTGAGGGCGTACGACTGAGCGCGTATGCCCACAGATGTGCGCGAGCGTCCGGGTTTAGGCTCGGACGCCGGTACGAAAGTGCCGCAACGCCACGTCGGACACCTGCACACTAAGGAACACAACTGATGGAGCTCGGTCTCGTCGGCCTCGGCAAGATGGGCGGCAACATGCGCGAGCGGATCCGCCGCGCTGGCCACACCGTCTTCGGATACGACCGCAACCCGGACCTCGCCGATGTCCACAGCCTGGAGGAGCTTGTGGGCAAGCTCAGCGGCCCGCGCGTGGTGTGGGTGATGGTCCCGGCAGGTGAGGCCACGCAGTCCACCATCGACGAGCTCGCCGAACTGCTGGAGCCCGGCGATGTCGTCGTGGACGGCGGCAACTCCCGCTGGACCGACGACGAGAAGCACGCCGAGGAGCTGGCGGCCAAGGGCATAGGCTTCGTCGACTGCGGTGTGTCCGGCGGCGTCTGGGGCCTGGAGAACGGCTATGCGCTGATGTACGGCGGCGACGCGGAGAACGTCGCCAAGGTGCGGCCGGTCTTCGACGCGCTCAAGCCGGAGGGTGACTTCGGCTCGGTGCACGCCGGCAAGGTCGGCGCGGGCCACTTCGCGAAGATGGTCCACAACGGCATCGAGTACGCGATGATGCAGGCTTATGCCGAGGGCTGGGAGCTCCTGGAGAAGGTCGACTCCGTGACCGACGTCCGGGAGGTCTTCCGCTCCTGGCAGGAGGGCACGGTGATCCGGTCCTGGCTGCTCGACCTCGCGGTCAACGCGCTCGACGAGGACGAGCATCTGGACAGGCTCCGGGGTTATGCACAGGACTCCGGCGAGGGACGCTGGACTGTGGAGGCCGCGATCGACAACGCGGTGCCGCTGCCGGCGATCACCGCGTCGCTGTTCGCGCGGTTCGCCTCCCGTCAGGAGGACTCGCCCCAGATGAAGATGATCGCGGCGCTGCGGAACCAGTTCGGCGGCCACGCGGTCGAGAAGAAGTAAGCAACACGCGAGGGTCTGGGAGGTCGGCGAAACGACCATGCACGTCACGCATCTGTCGCTGGCCGACTTCCGCTCGTATCCCCGGGTCGAGGTCCCGCTCGATCCGGGGGTGACGGCCTTCGTCGGGCCGAACGGGCAGGGCAAGACCAATCTCGTCGAGGCGGTCGGCTATCTCGCCACGCTCGGCAGCCACCGGGTCTCCTCCGACGCCCCCCTGGTCCGCATGGGGGCCGAGCGCGCGATCATCCGGGCCCAGGTCCGGCAGGGCGACCGGCAGCAGCTGGTCGAGCTGGAGCTGAACCCGGGGCGTGCCAACCGGGCCCGTATCAACAGGTCCTCGCAGGTCAGGCCGCGTGACGTGCTGGGGATCGTACGGACCGTCCTGTTCGCTCCGGAGGATCTCGCCCTGGTCAAGGGCGATCCGGGCGAGCGGCGCCGCTTCCTCGACGAGCTGATCACCGCCCGCTCTCCGCGCATGGCCGGGGTCCGCTCCGACTACGACCGGGTTCTCAAGCAGCGCAACACCCTGCTGAAGTCGGCCGCGCTGGCCCGTCGGCACGGCGGCCGCTCCATGGACATGTCCACCTTGGACGTGTGGGACCAGCACCTCGCGCGTGCGGGCGCCGAACTGCTGGCCCAGCGCCTGGATCTGATCGCCACGATCCAGCCGCTCGCCGACAAGGCGTACGAGCAGCTCGCTCCCGGCGGTGGCCCGATCGCCCTGGAGTACAAGCCGTCGGCGCCGGGTGAGGCGCACACGCGCGAGGACCTGTTCGAGCAGCTGATGGCGGCGCTCGCCGAGGCGCGCAAGCAGGAGATCGAGCGGGGCGTCACGCTGGTCGGTCCGCACCGGGACGACCTGCAGCTGAAGCTCGGCCAGCTGCCTGCCAAGGGCTATGCCTCGCACGGCGAATCCTGGTCGTACGCCCTGGCGCTGCGGCTGGCCTCGTACGACCTCCTCAGGGCGGAAGGCAACGAGCCTGTGCTCGTCCTCGACGACGTCTTCGCCGAGCTGGACACCCGCCGTCGCGAGCGTCTGGCCGAGCTGGTGGCACCCGGGGAGCAGGTCCTGGTGACGGCCGCGGTCGACGACGACGTACCGCATGTGCTGTCCGGGGCGCGGTTCGCCGTGTCCGAGGGGACGGTGGAGCGCGTATGACGGAGAACACACCGGAGAACACATCGGCGACCCCAACCGGGAAACCCCCGCGCCCCGGTCTCCCGAACCGTCCGCGCCCCGGTCTCCCGAACCGTCCGGCGTCGATCTCGCGCGTGTGGCGCTCCGCGCGGCGAAGGAGGCGGCACGCGCGCGTGGGGACGCGGCACAGCAGAAGAAGCAGGCGCGTCGCGGCGGACTACGCTCCGGCGCGCGCGCCGACGGCCGCGATCCCATGGCGCTCGGCTCCGCGATCAACCGGCTGATCACCGAGCGCGGCTGGGAGGCGCCGGCCGCGGTGGGCGGGGTGATGGGCCGCTGGCCGCAGATCGTCGGCGAGGACGTGGCCAAGCACTGTGTGCCGGAGAAGTACGACGAGGACGAGCACGTCCTGACCGTGCGCTGCGACTCGACGGCCTGGGCGACCAACCTGCGGCTGCTCGCGCCGACCCTGGTCGCCCGTCTCAACGAGGACCTGGGGCATGGCCGGGTGAGGATGATCAAGGTGCAGGGCCCGGGCGCTCCCACCCGACGCTATGGCCCGCTGCGCGCCCCCGGCAGC
This sequence comes from Streptomyces tuirus, assembly GCA_018195615.1. GTDB lineage: Bacteria > Actinomycetota > Actinomycetes > Streptomycetales > Streptomycetaceae > Streptomyces > Streptomyces tuirus_A. The sequence goes on from JAGTPG010000002.1 coordinate 4,845,576, forward strand.
ACCGGCCCGGGTGACACCTACGGCTGACCGGGGCCCTGGTTCGCGCCCTGCCCGGCCCCCGTTGCGAACCCCTTTTCCCACCGATCGACAGTAAGTGACTGACATCACAAAAGAGGTCGAGGAAGGCCCGCTCGGCGCCCTAGCGCCGCACTCTTCGCGCGACCGCACACGGTTGCGAATCGCGACCTGACTCCGAAGTAGCCAAGGGTTGACGGCCGGAAGCGCTGAGTGCCTCCGTGAGCCTCTTGGAGCCCCCATCCGCATATCGGGAGTCGGACAAGACCGGTTGAGGGCGGCACATGCGGACTCAGGTACCGGCAAACCCCCATCAGTGTCAGTGCTACCGGTAGACTGGAAGCAATCCCGCCCCAATCGTGGGGACCGTCCGGGAAAAGCTGAGCAACGCTGATCAAGGCTTACCAACGCAACATGCCGCAGCCGCTCCGGCAACCCGCCGACGAGCCTGGCTCGTGCTGTGCCAGAAAGGGCGCTTCGTGGCCGATTCCGGCAACCCCAACGAGAACATCCCGTCCGTCGAGGCCCTGGCTGGAGTCGCCGAGGCCTCAGTCACTGCTTCGTACGACGCCAGTGCCATCACCGTCCTCGAGGGTCTGGACGCGGTCCGCAAGCGACCCGGCATGTACATCGGCTCGACCGGTGAGCGAGGACTGCACCACCTCGTCTACGAGGTCGTCGACAACTCGGTCGACGAGGCGCTGGCCGGCCACGCGGACACCATCGACGTGACGATCCTCGCCGACGGCGGCGTCCGGGTCGTCGACAACGGCCGCGGTATCCCGGTGGGCATCGTCGCCTCCGAGGGCAAGCCGGCCCTCGAGGTCGTGCTGACCGTGCTGCACGCGGGCGGCAAGTTCGGCGGTGGGGGCTACGCGGTCTCCGGCGGTCTGCACGGCGTGGGTGTCTCCGTCGTGAACGCGCTGTCCTCGAAGGTCGCCGTCGAGGTCAAGACCGACGGTCACCGCTGGACGCAGGACTACAAGATGGGCGTCCCCACGGCGCCGCTCGCCAAGCACGAGGCCATCGAGGAGACGGGCACCTCGGTCACCTTCTGGGCCGACCCGGACATCTTCGAGACCACCGACTACTCCTTCGAGACGCTCTCGCGGCGCTTCCAGGAGATGGCGTTCCTCAACAAGGGTCTGCGGATCAACCTCACGGACGAGCGCGAGTCCGCGAAGGCCACCTCCGGGGCGGACGAGGCGGGCGCGGACGAGACCGCCGAGGTCAAGACGGTCACGTACCACTACGAGGGCGGCATCGTCGACTTCGTGAAGTACCTCAACTCCCGCAAGGGCGAGCCGGTGCACCCCACCGTCATCGACCTGGAGGCCGAGGACAAGGACAGGCAGTTGTCCCTCGAGATCGCCATGCAGTGGAACGGCGGCTACACCGAGGGCGTGTACTCCTTCGCGAACATCATCCACACCCACGAGGGCGGTACGCACGAAGAGGGCTTCCGGGCCGCGCTGACCTCGCTGATCAACAAGTACGCCCGAGACAAGAGGCTGCTGCGGGAGAAGGACGACAACCTCACGGGCGACGACATCCGCGAGGGCCTGACGGCGATCATCTCGGTCAAGCTGAGCGAGCCCCAGTTCGAAGGCCAGACGAAGACCAAGCTGGGCAACACCGAGGCCAAGACCTTCGTCCAGCGGGTCGTCTATGAACACCTGAACGACTGGCTGGACCGCAACCCCAACGAGGCCGCGGACATCATCCGCAAGGGCATCGCGGCGGCCACCGCGCGCGTGGCGGCCCGCAAGGCGCGCGACCTCACCCGCCGCAAGGGCCTGCTGGAGACGGCGTCCCTGCCGGGCAAGCTCTCCGACTGCCAGTCGAACGACCCCGAGAAGTGCGAGATCTTCATCGTCGAGGGTGACTCCGCCGGCGGCTCGGCCAAGTCCGGCCGCAACCCGCAGTACCAGGCGATCCTCCCGATCCGCGGCAAGATCCTCAACGTCGAGAAGGCGCGCATCGACCGCATCCTGCAGAACCAGGAGATCCAGGCGATGATCTCCGCGTTCGGCACGGGTGTGCACGAGGACTTCGACATCGAGAAGCTCCGCTACCACAAGATCATCCTCATGGCGGACGCCGACGTCGACGGCCAGCACATCAACACACTGCTGCTGACCTTCCTGTTCCGCTTCATGCGGCCGCTGGTCGAGGCCGGGCACGTGTACCTCTCCCGCCCGCCGCTCTACAAGATCAAGTGGGGCAAGGACGACTTCGAGTACGCGTACTCCGACCGCGAGCGCGACGCCCTGATCGAGATGGGCCGCAACGCCGGCAAGCGCATCAAGGACGACTCGGTGCAGCGCTTCAAGGGCCTCGGCGAGATGAACGCCGAGGAGCTGCGCATCACGACCATGGACCAGGAACACCGCGTCCTCGGCCAGGTCACCCTCGACGACGCCGCCCAGGCCGACGACCTGTTCTCGGTCCTCATGGGCGAGGACGTCGAAGCCCGCCGCGCGTTCATCCAGCGCAACGCCAAGGACGTCCGCTTCCTCGACATCTGAGTCGGTCTCAGCTGACCGCACCAGGAAGGACCTTCACCAGCAATGACCGACGAGAACACTCCCGTCACGCCTGAGGTGGACGAGTCGGCGGGCCTGCGCGTCGAGCCCGTCGGGCTCGAGACGGAGATGCAGCGCTCCTACCTCGACTACGCGATGTCCGTCATCGTCTCGCGTGCGCTGCCCGACGTCCGGGACGGCCTCAAGCCCGTCCACCGCCGCGTCCTGTACGCCATGTACGACGGCGGCTACCGCCCCGAGCGCGGCTTCTACAAGTGCGCCCGCGTCGTCGGCGACGTCATGGGCAACTACCACCCGCACGGCGACTCCTCCATCTACGACGCGCTCGTGCGCCTCGCCCAGCCCTGGTCGATGCGCATGCCGCTCGTCGACTCCAACGGCAACTTCGGCTCCCCGGGCAACGACCCGGCCGCGGCCATGCGGTACACCGAGTGCAAGATGGCGCCGCTGTCGATGGAGATGGTCCGTGACATCGACGAGGAGACCGTCGACTTCACGGACAACTACGACGGCCGCTCCCAGGAGCCGACCGTCCTGCCGGCCCGCTTCCCGAACCTGCTGATCAACGGCTCGGCCGGTATCGCGGTCGGCATGGCGACCAACATCCCGCCGCACAACCTGCGCGAGGTCGCCGCCGGTGCCCAGTGGTACCTGGAGAACCCCGAGGCCTCGCACGAGGAGCTCCTGGACGCGCTGATCGAGCGCATCAAGGGCCCCGACTTCCCGACCGGCGCGCTCGTCGTCGGCCGCAAGGGCATCGAGGAGGCGTACCGCACCGGCCGCGGCTCCATCACGATGCGCGCGGTCGTCGAGGTCGAGGAGATCCAGAACCGCCAGTGCCTGGTGGTCACGGAGCTGCCGTACCAGGTCAACCCGGACAACCTCGCCCAGAAGATCGCCGACCTCGTGAAGGACGGCAAGATCGGCGGCATCGCGGACGTCCGCGACGAGACCTCCTCACGCACCGGCCAGCGCCTGGTCATCGTGCTGAAGCGGGACGCGGTCGCCAAGGTCGTCCTGAACAACCTGTACAAGCACACCGACCTGCAGACGAACTTCGGCGCCAACATGCTGGCGCTGGTGGACGGCGTGCCGCGCACGCTGTCGCTGGACGCGTTCATCCGCCACTGGGTGACGCACCAGATCGAGGTCATCGTCCGCCGTACGCGCTTCCGGCTGCGCAAGGCCGAGGAGCGCGCCCACATCCTGCGCGGTCTGCTGAAGGCCCTGGACGCCATCGACGAGGTCATCGCCCTGATCCGGCGCAGCGAGACCGTCGAGATCGCGCGCAGCGGCCTGATCGACCTGCTGACGATCGACGAGATCCAGGCCAACGCCATCCTCGAGATGCAGCTGCGCCGGCTGGCCGCTCTGGAACGCCAGAAGATCGTCCAGGAGCACGACGAGCTCCAGGCGAAGATCAACGAGTACAACGAGATCCTCGCCTCGCCGGTCCGTCAGCGGGGCATCGTCAGCGCGGAGCTGACCGCGATCGTCGAGAAGTACGGCGACGACCGCAAGACCACGCTGATCCCTTACGAGGGCGACATGTCCATCGAGGACCTGATCGCCGAGGAGGACATCGTCGTCACGGTCACCCGGGGCGGCTACATCAAGCGCACCAAGACCGACGACTACCGCGCCCAGAAGCGCGGCGGCAAGGGCGTGCGCGGCACGAAGCTCAAGGAAGACGACATCGTCGACCACTTCTTCGTGTCCACCACGCACCACTGGCTGCTGTTCTTCACCAACAAGGGCCGCGTCTACCGCGTCAAGGGCTACGAGCTGCCCGACGCCGGCCGGGACGCGCGCGGGCAGCACGTCGCGAACCTGCTCGCCTTCCAGCCGGACGAGGCGATCGCCGAGATCCTGGCGATCCGCGACTACGAGGCGGTTCCGTACCTCGTTCTCGCCACCAAGGCCGGACTTGTGAAGAAGACGCCTCTGAAGGATTACGATTCGCCGCGTTCCGGCGGTGTGATCGCGATCAACCTCCGCTCGATGGAGGACGGTTCGGACGACGAACTGATCGGAGCCGAACTCGTCTCGTCCGACGACGATCTGCTCCTGATCAGCAAGAAGGCTCAGTCGATCAGGTTCACCGCCTCGGACGAAACCCTGCGTCCCATGGGCCGTGCCACCTCGGGTGTCAAGGGCATGAGCTTCCGCGAGGGCGACGAGCTGCTCTCGATGAATGTTGTTCGACCCGGTACGTTCGTGTTCACTGCCACCGACGGCGGGTACGCGAAGCGGACCAACGTCGACGAGTACCGCGTCCAGGGTCGCGGCGGCCTCGGCATCAAGGCCGCCAAGATCGTCGAGGATCGCGGTTCCCTCGTCGGCGCGCTGGTGGTCGAGGAGACCGACGAGATCCTCGCCATCACGCTGTCGGGCGGTGTGATTCGTACGCGAGTCAACGAGATCAGGGAAACCGGCCGTGACACCATGGGCGTCCAACTGATCAATCTGGGCAAGCGCGATGCCGTCGTGGGCATCGCTCGCAACGCCGAGGCGGGACGCGAGGCGGAGGAGGTCGACGGCGACGTGGTCGTCGACGAGACCGCCGACGGTGCCGCGACCACCGGCACGGACGAGGGTGAGGCGCCCTCGGCCGAGTAGCACGAGGAGTGAGTCAGCGTGAGCGGAGCCACGGGCGCCGGACCGACCGGTACCTCGAAGGGTACGGAGACGGACGGCGGCGGCCGTGGCTCCGCCGCGCGTGCGGCGGATCCGCACACGACCAACCTGAAGGCGATCAAGTCCCCGACCAAGGACTCGCCCTCAGCTGACTCACATGGATCACAGGGGGGAACTGTGACGGACACCCGAGGTCCGCAGACCCAGCCGACCGCTGGAGCGGGCCCGGCCACATCCGGCGCCCAGCCACAACCGCAGCCGCGACCGGCCGCGCAGGAGCAGGGCACCGCCGACCAGACGGCCTCCCCGCTGCCGGGAGAACGGCAGGCCCAGCAGCAGTCCGGGCCGTACCATCCGCCGCAGGCCTACCCGGCGCAGCAGGCGGCCGGTGCCGGCGCGGCTGCCGGATCCGCCGCCGTACGGCGTCCCCGCACCGGTGCGCGCACCACGCCCCGGGTCCGCAAGGCCCGCCTGCGGGTGGCCAAGGCCGACCCCTGGTCCGTGATGAAGGTCAGCTTCCTGCTCTCCATCGCGCTGGGCATCTGCACGATCGTCGCGTCCGCCGTGCTGTGGATGGTGATGGACGCGATGGGCGTCTTCTCCACGGTCGGCGGCACGATCTCCGAGGCGACCGGCTCGAACGAGTCGAACGGTTTCGACCTGCAGGCCTTCCTGTCGCTGCCCAACGTCCTGTTGTTCACGTCGATCATCGCGGTCATCGACGTCGTCCTGGCGACGGCCCTCGCGACGCTCGGCGCGTTCATCTACAACCTGTCCGCGGGCTTCGTGGGCGGTGTGGAGCTGACGCTCGCCGAGGACGAGTGACGTCACCTCTGACGTGGCCCTGACGTTGTCCCGACAACCGATTTTGGGACTGCCCATGTCGTGCGCTAATCTTCAGGAGTCAGCGCGCGGGACACCCCGCAGAGCGCGGCGGGGCTATAGCTCAGTTGGTTAGAGCGCATCCCTGATAAGGATGAGGCCACAGGTTCAAATCCTGTTAGCCCCACCAGCGAAAAGACCCCCAGTCGAATGCGACCGGGGTCTTTGACGTCTGTGGCGGGAGACTCCGGCTCGGCAGGCGCGCGCTATCCCGAAGCCGTACGCCATCCAAGCGATGACCATGGAGTCGATGGCCAGCAGCGCCACGCTGACCCCGATCTGCGCATGGTGTTCTGCCGGGCACCGCACATGAGCACAGGTACTCAGATGGATCGTTCTCGTGTGTCTGCACATGAGAGGGCCCGGCGGCTCTGTCGAGCTGCCGGGCCTGTACGCGGGGTCGCCGTTCGGATGTGCCTGGTCAGTGCTGCATGGGGATGAGGCGGTCCGCCGTGGGGTCCGTGTCTGCGTCGGTGCCGTCGTAGGGCAGTCGGCGGTCGGTGACGTCGGCGTGTCCGCGAGCGGGCGGTGGCGGCAGCGCGGGGATTTGCCGTGGGCCTCGGCGCGGATGCGCTGTTTCATCGTGGGGGCAGGGCCCTGGCGAGGGACCTGGGAGACGTCACCGACGCGGTTCGCTGCTGCGGGATGCGCTCGCTGTTGCGCGTCTGCTCGGTCTGCGGTAGAGCCGCCGGGGCGGTCGTCGTGATGAGTCCGAGCGTCCTGCACAGCGCGAGGAAAGCGGTGACGATGACGGTCCACAGCGTCATGACCTTGTTCCGGGCCATGGCCCCTCACTTTCGGGTCGGGCGATTTGCGCACTTTCCTCATGATGTGTATGGGAGGCGAGAAGTGGTGGACCGACGCCCGTGGCGCGTGGATGTTCAGATGAACACCACTCGGATGGGTGCAAAGGCTGCTAAAAAGTGAGGAGAGGGGAGGAAGGTGATCAAAGTTACCGTCCGTCGGCGTGTGATCACCCTCCGATCGGAGCTGTGAGTTCCGCTTGTATCCCGGTTCCCGGGACGGGAGTTGAGGGCCGACGCAGGTCACCGATCGGTATCGGTCGGTGTGTATAGTCGGGCGCCAGAGGTCCCCTACGTCAAGGAAAGACGAGGTCGCGCGGTGAAGAAGCTTCTCCTGGTCGCACTGGCCGCCATCGGCGGGCTCCTCGTGTACCGCCAGATCCAGGCGGATCGCGCCGAGCAGGATCTGTGGACGGAGGCGACTGACTCCGTGCCCACGGGTTCGTGAGTCACGACAACCCATACCGAGCACACCCCGGCCGCATCGCGGTCGGGTTTAGTGTGTCGTACCGATTACGTGGATGGCCGGGTGGCGGACGCGGCGGCGGGCAGTATGGGCCACGGTTTCACGGTGTGAGGTTTCCTTCCCGTGGTTCTGCGGGTCGCTGACGGTGAGGGGGCGCATGAGGGGACGGTGTCGTAGGCAGTGGGGGCGTCGTGCGCGTCGTGCGGGCGCGTGGCGTGGCCCTCGCCCATTGGTGGCGGTGCGCCTGGGAGTCGTGGCGGTGGCGCTGGGTACGACAGTCGCCGTGGTGCCCGGCCAGGCCGCCCTCGCCGCTGCCGGAGCCTCCGAAGCGGCGGTGTCGCCGAGCACGTACGCCTTCGCCGAGGACGCGCAGAGCGTCGAAGGTGCCAGGAGCACCGGGACGCCGCCCTGCTGGAGCCCGGCACGGCCTACAAGAGTTCCCTCCCGGGCAGCGGCAGGGTCAGCTATCGGCTCGAACTCGACGCCTCCTCGAACGCGTACGTCTCCGTCACCGCCGTCCCCTCCCCCGGCAGCACCGTCTCCGTCATCGACGGGGTCAAGGTGTCCCTGCAGAACGACCAGGGCGTCTCCTGCTCCGTCGACACCGCGAGCTTCGGCGCCGCCCGCAGTCCCCACCCGATCGCGGCGTGGGGCCGACGCGACATCTCGCCCACCACATCGCTGTGCCAGGAGGCCGGCACCTACTACGTCACCGTCGAACGCGTCGACCCGGACGGCGAGGGCTCCTCGCCGGACGCGTGGGATCTGGAGCTCGTCGCCATGACGGAGCCGCGGACGGCGAAGGCCGGAGCGACCAGCGCGCCCGAGGTGTGGAACTCCGCCTCGCCCCAGCCCCTCCAGGGGAAGGCCGAGCGGCGCCACGGCGGCGCGGGGTTCGCCGGGGCGACTCCCCTCGACCAGGGAGTCTGGCGGGACGACATCCGGCCCGGCCGGACGTTCTTCTACGAGGTGCCGGTCGACTGGGGCCAGCAGCTCCACGTCACCGCCGAACTGGGCAGCTCGGACTCCGGCGGCACCGGCTACACACCGGACGCGCTGGACCTGGCCCTCTACAATCCGGCGCGCGGCCACGTAGCCGACGTGGGCGTGGGCTACGACGGTGACCAGAAGTCCGGCAGTCTGCCTCCCCTGCCGCCGGTCGACCACGCCAACCGGCACGCGGTCACCGATCAGGTCGGCGCGATGCGCTTCGCCGGGTCCTACTACCTCGTCGCGCACCTCGCGGAGAGCGTCGCCGACCGCTTCGGGGACGGGCCCTTCGTGATGACGCTGCGCGTGCGGGTCAGCGGGGCGGCGCAGGACGGGCCGAGTACCTGGGGAGTCCTTGCCGAAGGGCGCCTTCGAGGTCTCTGACCAGGACCGGGAGGCGGCGGCCGAGGGCGTGGCCACCGGCGACGACACCGCGATGCGGGCGGTCGCCGTGGGCGGGATCGGCACCGGGAGCGCACTGCTGGTGGGGCTCGGGGTGTGGACCGTGCTGGCCCGGCGGAGGAGCGCCGGATAGCGCCGAAGCGGGCGCCGGTTTGTGCCTGCACGCCGTGCGGTCCCCCTGTGCGGTCCCCCTGTGCGGTCCGCCTGTGCGGCCCGTCCGTGCGTGACCGTACGTGCGGGCTCAGATCTGGGTCAGGGCCCAGAAGCCCACGGCGTAGCAGGCCAGGGCCAGAAGCAGGAGAGGGACCGCCACCTTGGCCGGAGGGCCGGGGCGCCGCGGAGGGCGTTGTGCTCGGTGCCGTGAAACACCCCTACCGGACGGCGGGGCCTGAGGGCCTGGCGTGGAGTTCTGGGCGGGGTCCTGTGTGGTGTAGGAGGCAGTGGAGGCGTCGGTGCGGTGTTGCGCCACAGGGGGCACGGGCGGGCTGGGGTGACCGGGGTGGGTCGGATACGCCGGTGGGAGCGGCTGGGAGGGGGACAGCCGGTGCGTGTGGTCGTAGGGGGCGTAGGGGGCCTGCGGTGCCTGCGGCTGTGCGTGACGGGGCCCGCCGGGTGCGGGGAGGACGTGACGGTGGCCTGGGGAGGGGCAGGTGGAAGCTGCCGGTGTCCGACATGGAGGACGGCTGAGCGGGAGTGGCCGGGTGGCGGGGGCGGCCGGTGAGGCGTCCAGGCGTGGGTCGGGTCCTGCGGCCGCCCCGCCCGAGGTGGACCGGGCGCCGTTACCGCCGTCGGAGGCGGAGGCCGACGGGTCCGTTGCTGAAGGCGCCTGGACGTCCTGCCGGGGCTGTGCCTCACTCGCCCCCTGGTCGGGTCTCTCCCCGCCCGTTCCCGCGCTGGACGGTTCCGCTCCCGGGCCCAGCCCCCGCGCTCTCTCCAACGGGCCCTCGGGGCGAACCCCTGGGGAGCGGGCCGAGTTGATCGAAGATCTCGATCAGTTCGTCGTCCGGACCCGGCTCGGGGAGGAGTTCCGCGGCGGCGGCGAGCGCCTTGCGCGCCCCCGTGGCCGTACGGAACCGCGCCAGCGGGTCCGGCTGCAGCAGCGTGGCCACCACCTGCCACAGCGGCTCGGGAATGCCCTTGGGCGCACTGGGCGTCCCGTGCTCGGCGAAGTACTGGATGAGCGCCTTGCTGTCCGGCTTGGCGCCCTCCAGCAGATACAGCGCGACCAGGCCCACGGCGAACAGATCGGCGGGAAAGTCCGGCTCGGCGCCCATCATCTGCTCGGGCGCGAGATAACCGGGTGTGCCCACCACGAGGTTGGTCTCCGTCAGCCGGGGCTCGCCCAGCCGCATCGCGATGCCGAAGTCGGACAGCCTGAGCCGCGGCCGGCCCGTGCCGGTGGCCTCCAGCAGCACGTTGGCGGGCTTCACGTCACGGTGTACGACGTCCTCCGCGTGCACGGCAGCCAGCCCCGCCAGCAGCTGGTCGAGCAGGGTGCAGACGAAGGGCGGCGGGAGGGGGCCGTAGTCCCCGACGAGATGGGCCAGGGAGCCGCCCGCCACCAGGTCCATGGTGAACAGGACCTTGTCGTCGTCGGCGGCCCAGCTGGTGGGGGCGAGAACATGGGGATGGTCGATCCGCAGGGCCTGCTCGCGGACGAAGCGCAACAGCGAGTGCGCGTCGCTCTGGAGCAGGACCTTGGCGGCCACGTAGCGTCGGCGGCGGTGGTCCCAGGCGCGCCAGACGGCGCCGACCCCTCCGCGTCCGATCGGGTCGACCAGTTCGTACCGGCCGGCGAACACCTCACCCATGGCTGTACGTCGCTCCTCCCCCTGTGGTCTCCCCCTTGCTTCCCCCTCGGCGAGCGATACGACTCCCCGACGAGTGAAACGGCTCCCCGATGAGCGATACGAATTCCCCCGTGCCCCCGTGATCCCGTACGCCCGTGCCCCGTGATCCCGTACGCCGGTGCCCCCGTGCTCCCGGACGTCGAGTGCCCCCGTGCCCCCGTGGCTTCACCCGAGCCGGCTGCCGAACCCCCTTCGGCTGCCGGATGGCGGGATCAGCTCTGGTGGGACTGGTAGTGCGCGACCGCGTCCGAGGTCCGGCCGGCGCCGTACACCCGGAGGAACTCCGCAAGCTCCGGGTGGGTCGGGGCGAGGGTGTCCGCGGCATCGATGATGTCGCCCGCCGCCGCGACCGAGCGGAGCAGCGACTGGATCTCCCGGACGACGCGCTTGACCGTCGGCGCCCCCGAACTGCTCGTCGTCTGCGTGGTGTTGCTGAGCACCGAGCCCCCTGCGACTTCTTGATCTCCTCCATGCGCTCAGTGGCCTCGGCCGCGCTCACGCTGCCGTCCGCGACCTGCCCCGCCAGATCCTGCAGCAGCTGCACCCGCTGCACCACGGCAGGGTTGCCGATCTTCGCCCGCTGACCGCTCATCAGCTGCGACAGCATCGGCGCTGACAGTCCCAGAACCCCCGCGAGACGAGCCTGGTTGAGACCAAGATCGTCGATAAGCCTACGGAAGAGCGCCCCCAACGGCTCCCCGTACCAGTTCCGCTGCAGCTCCCGCGCTCTTGCGGTGGCTTCCTGCTGTGCGGCGTCCATTGCGTCTCCCCATCGCTTCCCCTAGTACTGTGGTTCGCGGTAGCGAACCACGCCGAGCATCTTACGGAGAGTGGTCGGCCACGGGACCCCCAATCTTTTTGCGGAATCACCGGGGTGACCCGGTACTCTGGTCTTCGACGCCCGCCGAGACGTGGTTTCTCCGGTCGGACGTTCCTCTTCCGGGCCTTAGCTCAGTTGGTAGAGCGCTGTCTTTGCATGGCAGATGTCAGGGGTTCGACTCCCCTAGGCTCCACACCGGATGCCCTCCGAACTGCGGAAACGCGCTTCGGAGGGCATTTCCCTGCCAGCGGGTGTTTCACCGGCGGGTGTTTCACGTGAAACAGCACGGCGGGGCGGGGGACTCAAGGCCGAGCCTCAAGTCTCCCGCCCCGCCGTGCTGTTGGCGGCGGCGGCCGTCAGGAACGGTCGTCGCGTCGGGCGGCCTCCTCCTCGGCCTCCTTGGCCTGGACCTCGGGATCCAGGCCCGACTGACCGCTGCCGTCCACGGAGGACAGACGGCCCGACTCGGGAACCTCCGTCGCAGCGGGCGGCTCCACCAGCCAGTCCGGGTTGGCCTGCTTGTCCCACCACTTCCAAGCGGCGAAAGCACCGCCCCGAGGGCGCCCAGAATCACCAGTGTCTTCACGGCCCGACCGGCCTTCGCCCGCCGTTCCTGCCTGCGCACCAGCTTCTGGATCTCCTTCGACGAGACCTGACCGCGCAGCGCGGCCATCGCGGCCAGGCTCCGGGCGGCTGCCTCGGTCGTGACAGGACCGGCCGCAGCCATCGCCTGCTCGAACCTCGGCCTCGAGTACTCCGCCGCCTGCCGGGCGGCCTTACGCGTGCGGACGGCGGCCTCGTGGGCGGCCTGGTCGACCTTCGGCGGCACATGCGAGCGGGCCTGCTCCACATACGGCTGCACATGGGCGCCGTACTGGACACGTGCCTGCCCGGCGGCCTGCGTCACCTTGGGCGCCAGCCGTACGCGCGCCTCGTGTGCGTAGTGCGCGGCCCTGTCCTTGGCCGTGTCGGCGTAGGGCGCCACCACTTCCGCGGCGTGCAGCACGCTGTCCTTCGCCGAACCGGTCGCGGCGCGCACGCTGTCGATGCGGGTCACGGGTTCCTCCTCCTCGGTGGCGTACGGTATTTCGACTTTCCACCCTTTTACGGATCATGCCTGCCCGGACGCTTCGCGCCATGCCAGACGGGCATACGGGTGCCGATGGCGCTGATCGAGTACAAGTACGGATGAATAGGGGGCAACGTGAGCTTGTCGTCGACAATGCCACGGATCGCCGCCGCGCGCCCCCGCCCCGGGACTACTCGACTGGTTTTCTGCAACCGGCCCCCGGTTTCCCCCCGGTGAACGGAGGCCGGGCGACGTGGAGCTCCGTCCATGCGAGGATCAGGGAGTCACGGAAAGACAACGGAAGGCAGATCGTGGCTGAGCAGCTCTACGCCACCCTGAAGACCAACCACGGCGACATCGAAGTCCGGCTTCTGCCGAACCACGCCCCCAAGACGGTCAAGAACTTCGTCGAGCTCGCCCAGGGCGAGCGGGAGTGGACCCACCCCGAGACGGGCCAGAAGTCCACGGACAAGCTCTACGACGGCACGGTCTTCCACCGGGTGATCAGCGGCTTCATGATCCAGGGCGGTGACCCGCTGGGCAACGGCACCGGCGGTCCCGGCTACCAGTTCGAAGACGAGTTCCACCCGGACCTGCGCTTCGACAAGCCCTACCTGCTGGCAATGGCCAACGCCGGCCCGGGCACCAACGGCTCGCAGTTCTTCATCACCGTCTCCCCGACGGCCTGGCTGAACCGCAAGCACACCATCTTCGGCGAGGTCACCGACGCAGGCAGCCAGAAGGTCGTGGACACCATCGCCTCGACCCAGACCAACCCGCGCACCGACCGCCCGCTCAACGACGTGGTCATCGAGTCGGTCGTCATCGAGACCCGCTGAGCGCCAGAGTTTCCACAGGGAACCAATCGCCCTGCTCATCCGTAGGGATGGGCAGGGCGGGGCTTTTTCACCACGACCGAGGGGATCCCATGGACGACCAGGCTGCGGGCAGCCCGCAGGACGCCCACAGCGTCCCCATGTGCTACCGCCACCCGGGCCGCGAGACCGGCATCCGCTGCACCCGCTGCGAGCGCCCGATCTGCCCGAGTGCATGGTCAACGCCTCCGTCGGCTTCCAATGCCCCGAGTGCGTCCGCACCGGCTCCGGCACCGGCCACGCGCCCACAGCCGCCATGCCCCGGACCATCGCGGGCGGCAGCATCGCCGCCGACCCCCGCCTGCTGACCAAGATCCTCATCGGTATCAACCTGGCCGTGTTCATCGCCGTCCAGATCCACGAGTCGCTCCTGACCGACTTCGTGCTGCTCGGCGCCTGGCCACCAGAGCCCTTCACACCCACCCAGGGCGTGGCGGGCGGCGAGTGGTACCGCCTGGTGACCTCGATGTTCACCCACCAGGAGCCCTGGCACATCGCGTTCAACATGCTCAGCCTCTGGTGGCTCGGAGGTCCGCTCGAAGCGGCCCTCGGCCGCGTCCGCTACCTCGCGCTCTACTTCGTCTCCGGACTCGCGGGCAGCGCCCTGGCCTATCTGCTCGCCTCCCGAACACGGCCACGCTGGGCGCCTCCGGCGCGATCTTCGGCCTCTTCGGCGCCACGGCGGTGCTGATGCGCCGGCTCAACTACGACATGCGGCCGATCATCGCGCTGCTCGCGATCAACCTGATCTTCACCTTCGCCCCTGGCTTCAACATCTCCTGGCAGGCCCACATCGGCGGACTCGTCGCCGGCGTCGTCGTCGGCTACGCCATGGTCCACGCCCGCGCGAGCGACGCGCCCTGATCCAGTACGGCACCTGTGCGCTGGTCCTGGGCATGGTCATCGTGTTGACGCTGTTGAGGACGGCCCAGCTCAGCTGAGCGCGAGCGTTGTCCACAGCGGGTGTCGAATCTTGTGCACAGCGTGCGGGAACACATGTGCCCCCTGTAACCGAGCTGCGTTTGTGCAGGTCAGGCAGGGGCGAACATGTTTTCGAGTGCCGGTACTTCCGTCATACTGGCGTCAACGGGCAACGAGTTATCCACAGATCGTCTTCATTTTCCACCTGTGGATAACTCCTGTGGATAACTCAGCGAACAGCCCTGGGCAGAGCTGCGGTCATCTGCCGGTGACCGCTACTTCCACTGGGTCGAGACACCGAATCCGGCGGCGATGAAGCCGAAGCCCACCACGATGTTCCAGTTGCCCAGCTTGTCGATGGGCAACGAGCCGTCGGTGACGTAGAAGACGACGATCCAAGCCAGGCCGATGAGGAACATGGCCAGCATGACGGGCGCGACCCAGGCACGGCTGTTCAGCTTGATGGCGGTCGTCTGCTTCGCCGGCGGCGGCGTGTAGTCGGCCTTCTTGCGGATACGTGACTTCGGCACGAGGGTCTCTCCTGTCGATGCGCTGCGTGGCCGCGCAGGTAACTGGGTCGGGCTCGGGCAGCGTAAGGGGACTCTGAGTGCTCCCCCGGCGTCCGTTAGCGTAGTGCTTCCGTGGCGCCGAAGGAGATAAGGGTACGTTGAGCAATTCTGCCGACTCCCCCGGGACGGGATCCACCCCTGAGCGCGCGCGCCGCTTTCGGCCCGTGCGGATTCTCACGGCGGCCGTCTTCGCTCTCGCGGGGCTCATCTTCTTCACCAGCTTCGACACGGCCAAGGGCACCAACATCCGCACGGACACGTCCTTGCTGAAGTTGTCCGACCTCATCCATGAGCGCAGCCGTGAGAACGGCGAGTTGGACGAGACCAATGGGGTGCTGCGCCAGGAGATAGAGGCGCTGGCCGAGCGTGATGACGGCAGTACCAAGGCGGAGGACGACAAGCTCACCGCTTTGGAGAAGCGGGCGGGCACGCAGAAGCTCAGGGGCGAGGGGCTCACGGTCACGCTCAACGACGCCCCGCCGGACGCCACTGCCAAGCTCCCCGGTTACCCGGAGCCGCAGCCCGACTACCTGGTGATTCACCAGCAGGACCTGCAGGCCGTGGTGAACGCGCTGTGGCAGGGCGGTGCCAAGGGCATCAAGGTCATGGACCAGAGGCTGATCTCCACCAGTGCGGTGCGCTGTGTGGGCAACACCCTGATCCTGCAGGGCCGTGTCTACTCCCCGCCGTACAAGATCACGGCGGTTGGTGACCCGGGGAGGCTGCAGAAGGCGCTCGCGGCCTCACCGGCGATCCAGAACTACATGGTGTATGTCAACGTCTACGGGCTCGGCTGGAAAGTCGAGGAGAACGGCCCGGTGACTCTGCCGGGCTACTCGGGCACAGTGGATCTGCACTACGCGAAGCCTGTGGAGTAGCGACCGAGCCGGGGGAGCTGCCGGTGCGCGTGATCGTCAGGACCGTCAGCGAACTGTGCATCACCGTCGGCAGTCTGATCGTGCTGTTCGTCGTCTATGTGCTGTTCTGGACGGGCGTGCGGGCCGACGACGTCATGGACGACCAGATCGATCTGCTGCGGAAGGAGTGGGCGAAGCCCCGTCCGCCGGCAGGCTCGGTCGCGAGTCCGCCGAAACCGGCGCCGTACGCCGAGGGCAAGCCCTTCGCGATCATGTACATCCCGCGTCTTGGTTTCACGTGGAACAAGCCGGTTCTGGAGGGCACCGCCGCCGGCACCCTGAAGAAGGGGCTCGGGCACTACGCGGAGACCGCCCAGCTCGGTCAGAAGGGGAACTTCGCGGTCGCCGGCCACCGGCGCACCTACGGTGATCCGTTCAAGGATTTTCCGCGGCTCAGGCGGGGTGATGCCGTGGTGCTGACCGACGGCACGACGTGGTTCACGTATCGGATCGACAAAGGCCCGTACAAAACAGTTCCGACGGACATCGAGGTGATCGACCCTGTCCCACGTACATCCGGGTACACGCGTGCGGGCCGCTATCTGACGCTGACCACGTGCGAACCGGAGTGGGGGCACAGTCATCGGCTGATCGTGTGGGCGCACCTGGACTCCACACAGCCTGTGGAGGCAGGGAAACCTGGGGCGCTGCGCCGTTAGTCTGGTGGCTGTACGGCGTGGGTCTGGTGCCGTGGTACGACGGAAGGGACGGCATGTACGGCTGGATCTGGCGGCATCTGCCGGGGAACACGTGGGCGAAGGCACTGATCTCACTCGCCCTGGTCGTGGCCGTGGTCTACGTCCTCTTCCAGTACGTGTTCCCGTGGGCGGAACCGCTGCTGCCCTTCAACGATGTGACGGTGGACAACCAGTGAGCGCGCGCATTCTCGTTGTCGACAACTACGACAGCTTTGTCTTCAACCTGGTCCAGTACCTGTACCAGCTGGGTGCCGAGTGTGAGGTCCTGCGCAACGACGAGGTGTCGACGGCGCATGCCCAGGACGGCTTCGACGGTGTGCTGCTCTCCCCGGGCCCCGGCACGCCGGAGCAGGCCGGTGTCTGTGTCGACATGGTCCGGCACTGCGCCGACACGGGGGTGCCGGTCTTCGGTGTCTGCCTCGGTATGCAGTCGATGCAGGTGGCGTACGGCGGTGTGGTGGATCGGGCGCCTGAGCTGCTGCACGGAAAGACCTCGCTGGTGGAGCACTCGGGCGGGGGTGTTTTCGCCGGGCTGCCCTCGCCTTTCACGGCGACGCGCTATCACTCGCTGGCCGCCGAGCCGGGCACGGTTCCGGCCGAGCTGGAGGTCACGGCCCGGACGCAGGACGGCATCGTCATGGGTTTGAGGCACCGGGAACTTCCGGTCGAGGGTGTGCAGTTCCACCCGGAGTCGGTGCTGACCGAGCACGGGCACCGGATGCTGGCCAACTGGCTGGTGGAGTGCGGCGACCAGGGTGCGGTGGCGAGGTCGGCCGGGCTCGCCCCGGTGGTGGGCAGGGCCACGGCGTGACGGCGCTGCGCCCCGAGCGCGAGTCCGACACCTCGTACGGGCAGCAGTCGTACGGGGTGCCGGGTGCGTTCGAGGACTGGTCGGGGGTGGGGCGTACGGGGCCTCTCCGCGGCCGGAAGCGCAGCCACAGCCGGAGCCGTATGTGTCGGGGTCTGAGTCTTACGTGTCGGGGTCCGGGTCTTACGTGTCGGGGTCCGAGTCGTACGCGCGGGGGCCGAGTCGTACACGCCGACGGCGGAGCCGTACGCGGCGTCGTACGAGCCTCTCCCGGAGGAGACGTATCTGCCGCCTGTCGACGAGGAGACGGTAGCGCTGCGGATACCGGATCCGCCGCCCGTGGACAGTGACGCCCTGTCGGGCTCTGCGGGCTCTTCAGTCGCGGGGCACGATGGACCGGCCCATGGCGGTCGGGCGGCCCGCAGAAAGGCCGCCAAGCGCCGTCATGGGCGTCATGGCGGCGCTGCGGACACCGGCGCGACCGGTGCGACCGGCGCGACCGAGGAGGAGCGGCGGGCGCCGCTGTCGCGGGTCGAGGCGCGGCGGCAGGCGCGGGCGCGCAAGCCGGGCCCGGCGGTCGTCGCCAGCCGGGCGATCGGTGAGGTGTTCATCACCACCGGCGTGCTGATGCTGCTGTTCGTGACCTATCAGCTGTGGTGGACGAACGTCCGGGCGCACGCGCAGGCCGGCAGTGAGGCGAGCAGTCTGCAGAACGACTGGGCGAGTGGCAAGCGCAATCCGGGGACGTTCGAGCCGGGGCAGGGCTTTGCCATCCTGCACATTCCGAAGCTGGACGTGGTGGTGCCGATCGCGGAGGGCACCAGTAACAAGGGCGTGCTCGACCGGGGCATGGTCGGTCACTACGCCGAGGGTGCGCTGAAGACCGCGATGCCCGGTGACAAATCCGGAAACTTCGGGCTCGCGGGGCACCGCAACACGCACGGAGAACCGTTCCGGTACATCAACAAGCTCTCCCCGGGCGATCCGATCGTCGTGGAGACGCAGGACGAGTACTACGTCTACAAGATGTCGTCGATCCTGCCGGTGACCCCGCCGAGCAACACCAGCGTTCTGAATCCCGTCCCGGAGGGGTCGGGATTCACCAAACCCGGCCGTTACATCACGCTGACCACGTGCACGCCGGAGTTCACCAGCAAGTACCGGATGATCGTCTGGGGCAAGATGGTCGAGGAACGGCCGCGCAGCAAGGGCAAGCCGGATGCGCTCGTCAGTTAAGGGCAGATGACCAGTGGCAGCGACCACCGACACGGAGCACGAAGAGCACACCGGCGCGAGGGCGTCCCGGTCGTCGGCGGCACGGCGCCGTCGTCCCGGCCCGGTCGCGATGGCGGTCAGTGTCTTCGGGGAACTCCTCATCACCGCGGGCCTGGTGCTGGGCCTGTTCGTCGTCTACTCGCTGTGGTGGACGAACGTGGTCGCGGACCGTGCGGCCGGGAAGCAGGCGGACAAGGTCCGTGACGACTGGGCGCAGGGCCGGGGTGGGCCGGGGGCGCTGGACACCAAGAACGGCATCGGCTTCCTGCACGTGCCGGCGATGAAGAACGGCGAGGTCCTGGTCGAGAAGGGCACGTCGAACAAGATCCTCAACGATGGTGTGGCCGGTTACTACACGGACCCCGTGAAGTCGGCCCTCCCGATGTCGGGCGAGACCGGCAACTTCTCCCTCGCCGCCCACCGCGACGGTCACGGCGCCAAGTTCCACAACATCGACAAGATCGAGAAGGGCGACCCGATCGTCTTCGAGACGAAGGACAAGTGGTACGTCTACAAGGTGTACGACATTCTCCCCGAGACCTCGAAGTACAACGTCAAGGTCCTCTCGGCGGTCCCGAAGGAGTCCGGGAAGAAGAAGCCGGGGCACTACATCACCCTGACGACGTGCACGCCGGTGTACACGAGCACCTACCGCTACATCGTGTGGGGTGAGCTGGAGCGGGTCGAGAAGGTCGACGAGGACCGGACACCGCCGAAGGAGCTGCGCTGACTGTGCTCCTGGTGGGAGATCAGCCGCTAGCATGACGGAGGCCCGAAGCCGCAACCTTCTTTTGCGACTTCGGGCCTTTCCGCGCCGGTCCGCTCGCTACTGCAGCACGCTCAGTGGCGCGCCGGCGCTCCATTCCTCCAGCAGCCCACGGTGTACGGCGATGATGCCGCTCTCCGTTGCGATGTTCTGGGCGTCGCGGGTGAAGGGGCAGGTCGCCACGAAGAGGGCCACGTCGGAGTCGTGGAGGACCTTGGCGGCCCCGGCGAACTTCTGGACGTCGGAGCTGGTGATGGAGAGGTGAGGCGCGAACCTCTTGCACTGGACGGCGATGCGCCGCCCGTCGGCTGTGAGCGCGGTGATGTCGATGCCCCGGTCCCTTCCGCCGCCTCGGACGACGACGTCGGTGCAGCCGTCGCGGCGCAGCAGCTCGGCGACGTGTTGTTCGAACTCGCGCCCGTTCATGGCGTCCATGGAGGCCATCACTCCAGCGAGGGGGCGGTCTTCTCGTGGGCCTTCCAGCCGCTGGAGCCGGGCGTGGTGCTGGCGGAGCCGCTTCTCGATGTGCTGGACGCCTGCTCGTAGGGCGATGAGCTCTCGCCGGTGCTCGCCCGATGTTTCGATCAGGGCGTTGAACATGGGGACGACGGTCTTGCCCAGGATGTGCGTGATGCGTTGGTCGATCCGGTCGTCCAGGGAGGTGGCGTCGGCCGGGGCAGGGTTTTCCACATGCTGTGTGCGTGCCAGGTACTCCATGTCGAGGAGGTACACACGCGCTTGACGTGCGACTTCGCTGTCACGGAGCAGCATGGCGATGTTGAGGACGGCGCGGCGGGAGAAGAGAGCGAGGGATCGTGTGCGTGACTGGATCCCACTGAGGTTCTTGAAGGACCTCAGTTCTTCGCCGGTCAGCAGACGGTAGCCGTTGGCCTCCAGCTCGGTTCGGTGGTCCTTGACAAGTGACTTGATGGCCTCGAGGCCGACCTCGAAGTACGCCGCCACCATCGCCGTCGTCACATGCATCCCGTCCGGCAGCAGCGACAGCGCCTTGACCCTGTCGAGTACGTCCGTGCGGTCGAGCACGCTGCGGCGCAGGCTCTGGGATTCCAGGAGAGCCATTTCGTTGATCATGTCTTGCCCTTCGACTCGTATCGCCGGGCGGAGTTCCGATTCCCCACCCGGTGAACGAGTCAGGAAATGTGAAGACACGATCGAAGGGCGTTCGGGCATGCGAGGCAGGTCATGACGCCCCCTGGCGCTGAAGCAGCGCCCCGAGTACCAGTCGGATGCCGGGCTCCGGGTCGAAGTTCTCCTGGGGCAGGACCACCTGATGGAAGATCATGCCGTCGAGGTAGTCGAAGAGGAGGCGGCAGTGCTCGCGTGGGTCGGGTGAGCCCAGGGTCGCCAGCCACTGGGACACCCAGGTGATCAGGGAGTCCTGCGCGCGGCTCAGGGGTTCGCGGACGGCCGGGCGGGCGAGGCCTTCGAGGATCAGGGCGTAGCGGGCGGTGGTGCGGGGGCGGGCCGGGCCCAGGGCGTGGCGGACCATGTGGGTCAGGGCGTCGATGAACGCCTCGGGGTCGTTCGCCGCCGGTTCGCCCGCGGTGTGCTCCCAGTCCCGGCGGTCCAGTGCTTCGAGGTGGGCGACGACACCGCTCACGAGGGCGTCGCGGCTGCGGAAGTGGTTGGACGTCGTGCCGGCGGGGACGTCTGCGGCTGTGTCGACCGCCTGGTAGGTGAGGCGCCGCAGGCCGCCCTCGGCCAGTACCTCGATGGCCGCGTCGAGTACTTCGTCCCGTCTGTTGGGCATGCCAGCTCCCTTCTCCACTATGAATATAGTGCTGATACTACAAACATAGTACCGTGGCGGCATGCCTAAGAAAGCGATCATCGTCGGCGGCGGTATAGGCGGTCTCGCCGCGGCCGTGCATCTCCAGGCCGGTGGCTGGGACGTCGAGGTCCGTGAACGTGCTCCCGGCCCGCCCGGTACCGGCACCTCCCTCGGCCTGTGGCCCGGCGCGCTGCGGGCGCTCGACGAGCTGAGGGTCGGGCGGGCCGCGCGGGAGCGGGCGCGGCCGGCGGCCCGGGGCAACTTCCTGCGGGCGGACGGACGTCTCATCGGGAACGTGGATTTCGCGGGCCTGCGCCGTCGTACGGGCGACACCGTGCACGTGATCGCGCGGCCCGCTCTTCTCACGACGCTCACCGCCGCGCTCGACGACCGTCTCGTGCGCTACGGGCACGAGGTCACCGACGTGCGGGACCTGTCCGACTGCTGTGACGTCGTCATCGCCGCGGACGGTCTGCGCAGCCGCGCCCGCTCCGTTCTCTTCGGCGACGCCTACCGGCCCCGCTATTCGGGAGTCACCGCGTGGCACGGCACCGTGGATCTCGACACGGATGCCATCAGCGAGACGTGGGGGAAGGGTGCCCGTTTCGGCGTCACCCCGCGCGCGGGCGGTCACACCAACTGGTTCGCCTGCGCCCCCGTACCCGAGCGCGTTCCCGTCCCCGGCGGTGATCTCGCGGCTCTGCGGACGCACTTCGGGTCGTGGCACCCCGGTGTGCGCCGGGTGCTGGACCGGGTGGCGGAGGGCGCCGGCTCGGGCATCTCCCGAAACGACCTGTACGACCTGGCCGAACCGCTGCCCGCTTACGTCAGCGGGCGCGTCGCGCTGATCGGTGACGCCGCCCACGCGATGACGCCCGACCTGGGACGTGGTGCATGTGAGGCGCTGATCGACGGCGTCACCTTGGCCCGTGAGCTCACGGCCCGGGCTCGTGTCGAGGACGCCCTCACCGCCTACGACGCGGCCCGCCGCCGGCCCACCCAACGGCTCGCCCGTGCCGCCCGGCTGATGAACCGTGCGGTGCACACCCGGCGTCCCCTCGCGCCGATGCGCAACGCCGCGATGCGTCTCTTCCTGACGGTGGGCCGGCCGCCGGCGTGAGCACTCGTCGCCGCGGCTCAGGTGGTGGCCGGCCGACAGCAAGGCGCCCCAGCACCGAGAGTGCTGGGGCGCCCTGCGTACGAGGTGCGGTCAGTCGTCGCCGCGGCCGGCGACGCCATCGAAGATGCCGCCGTTGCCGTTGCCGCCGTTGTTGTTGCCGCCGCCGATGCCGACGGTCTGCAGAGTGACCGTCGTGCTCGCCGGGTCGTCGACCTCCTGGTTGCCCTGGGGGTCCTGGGCGGCGACGAGGGCGTTGTCGCTCTGGTCGCTGCCGTTCGCGAACTGGATGTTCGTGAAACCGGCCTGGGCGAGCGTCTGCTTGGCCTGGCCGACCGTCTGGCCGACGACCTGCGGCACCCGCGCCTTCTGCTGTTCCTTCTTGCCGATCTGGATGTTGACCGACGAGTTCTTGTCGACGGAGGAACCGGCCTGCGGCGTGGTCGCGATGACCTTGCCGACCTGGTTGTCGTCCTGGGTGTCCACCTCGGTGCAGTTGCCCACCAGGTTGTTGGCCGTCATCTGGGCCTTGGCCTGGTCACAGCTCTGGCCGAGCACGTCCGGGACGGTGGACTTCTCCTCCGCCTTGGCGATGGTGAGGGTGACTGTGGAGCCCTTCTCCACTTCCTTGCCGGACGCCGGATCCTGATCCAGGACCGTACCCGGCTCCTCCGAGACCTCCCGGGTCTCTGTCTTGACCTCGAGCTGGTAGTCGTTGCCCTCGAGCTTCGCCTCGGCTTCCTCGAGGCTCAGACCGATCACGTTCGGCACCGCCACCTTCGGCGCCCCGGTCGACACCACGAGGTTGACGGTGTCGCCCTTCTTGACGTCCACCCCGGCCTTCGGGTCCTGAGAGCAGATGTTGCCCTTGGACTGGTTCTCACAGGGCTTGTTGGTGGTACTCAGCTTGAGTTCGCTGTTTCTCGCCAGTTGCCTGGCGTCACCCAGCGTCTCGCCGACGAAGTTCGGAGCCGGAACCGTGTCGTTGGCGACCCCATCGCCACTGAACGCCCAACGCCCGATCAGGATCGCGCCCACCAGCACCAGGACGCCCGCCACCACCAGCAGGATCGTCGAGGTGTTGCTCTTGCGCTGCTGTCCACGGCGCCGGTCGGGGCGGTCGTCGTAGCCGTAGCCGCCGTCGTCCGGGTTCATGGGGGGCAGCATCGACGTGGCGCCCGCGCCGGAGTCCGCGCGCAGGGCCGTCGTCGGCTGGTCGTCGGGGTAGCCGCCGTAGCCCACCGAGCCCATCGCGGCCGTCGCCGCGACCGGCTGGCCGTCGAGGCAGGCCTCGATGTCGGCGCGCATCTCGTCGGCCGACTGGTAGCGGTAGTCCGGGTCCTTGACGAGCGCCTTCAGCACGATCGCGTCCATCTCGGGCGTGATCTCGGGGTCGAAGACCGACGGGGCCTGGGGCTCTTCCCGTACGTGCTGGTACGCGACGGCGACCGGGGAGTCACCCACGAAGGGGGGCCTCACGGTCAGGAGTTCGTACAGCAGACAGCCGGTGGAGTAGAGGTCGGACCGGGCGTCGACCTGCTCACCCTTGGCCTGCTCCGGCGAGAGGTACTGGGCCGTGCCGATGACCGCCGCGGTCTGCGTCATCGTCATGCCGGAGTCGCCCATGGCCCGGGCGATGCCGAAGTCCATCACCTTGACCTGGCCGTTGCGCGTCAGCATGACGTTCGCCGGCTTGATGTCGCGGTGGACGATGCCGTTGCGGTGGGCGTACTCCAGGCCCTGGAGGATGCCGATGGTCATCTCCATGGCCCGCTCCGGCAGCAGCTTGCGGCCACTGTGCAGGAGCTCACGGAGCGTCGAGCCGTCCACGTACTCCATGACGATGTACGGGATCGACACGTTGTCGATGTAGTCCTCGCCCGTGTCGTAGACCGCGACGATCGCGGGATGGTTGAGCGAGGCGGCCGACTGGGCCTCCCGGCGGAACCGGGCCTGGAAGGAAGGGTCGCGCGCGAGATCCGCGCGCAGCGTCTTCACCGCCACGGTGCGGCCGAGGCGGGTGTCATGCGCGAGGTAGACCTCCGCCATGCCACCACGCCCGAGCACCTGGCCCAGTTCGTACCGGCCGCCGAGGCGACGCGGCTCTTCCATAGCTACCTACCAGCCCTCTCCGTCGGTCCCGACCGGAAGCTTGTACGGTCGGAGACTGCCGTCCGGGCCTACCGTACCCGGCTCGCTTTGTGTGACCTGGCCAAGCCCGTCAGCCGATACAGGACCGGTATCGCAACGTGCACCGATGTGAAGCAGACGTGAGCGGGGTCACTGCTTGCTCTTGATGACCGCCTCCATCACGTTCCTCGCGATCGGCGCCGCGAGGCCGCCGCCGGAGATGTCGTCACGCACGGCGTTGTCGTCCTCGATCACGACCGCCACGGCGACCGGCGCGCTGCCGTCGCTGTCCTTGGCGTAGGAGATGAACCACGCGTAGGGGTTCTCACTGTTGTCGACACCGTGCTGGGCGGTACCGGTCTTGCCGCCGACCTTGACGCCGTCGATCTTGGCGTTCGATCCGGTGCCCTTGTCGACGACCGTCTCCATCATCGACTGCAGGATCTGGGCGTTCTCCGAGGAGAGCGGCTGGCTGAGCTCCTCCGGATCGGTCTTCTCGATGGTGTCGACGCTGCGGGCCTGGAGCTCGTCGACCATGTACGGCTTCATCAGCTTGCCGTCGTTGGCGATGGCCGAAGCCACCATGGCCATCTGCAGCGGGGTCGCGGCGGTGTTGAACTGTCCGATCGACGACAGCGCGGTCTGCGACGGGTTCATGTCGTCGGAGAAGACCGAGGCGTTGGAGCGGACGGGGGTGAACTGCTGCTCGGTGAAGCCGAACTTCTTGGCCATGTCCAGCATCTTGTCGTTGCCGAGGTCCGAGCCGATCTTGCCGAAGACGGTGTTGCAGGAGTACTGCAGGGCCACCCGGAGCGTGGCGTTCTTGCAGGGGATGTTGCCCTCGTTGGGCAGCTTGGTGGTGGTGCCCTCCATGACCCACGGGTCGGGCGAGTCCGTCTTCTGGTCCGCCTCCGTGTACAGCCCGTCCTCCAGGGCCGCGGCCGCGGTGACCACCTTGAAGGTGGAACCGGGGGATACACCTCGCGCAGCGCCCGGTTGAGCATCGGGTCGTCGGGGTTGTTCTTCTTCTGGAGCTTCTGCCAGGCCTCGGTGTCCGTCGTCGTGGAGTTCCCGGCGAAGGACGACGGGTCGTACGACGGGTAGGAGGACATCGCGAGGATCTTGCCCGTCGACGGCTCCAGGGCGACGACGGCGCCCTTGCCGCCCTGCTTCTTCAGACCGTTGTACGCGGCCTTCTGCGCGGCGGCGTTCAGCGTCGTGACGACGTTGCCGCCTTCCTGCTTCTTGCCGGTGAGCATGTCGAGGGTGTTGCGGAAGAAGAGGCGGTCGTCGTTGCCGGTGAGGATGCCGTCCTCGAGGTTCTCCAGCTGGGTGGCGCCGAAGGCCTGCGAGGCATAGCCGGTGACCGGCGCCCACATGGGGCCGTCCTTGTAGGTCCGCTTGAACTTGAAGTCGCTGCCCGGCGTCTCGGCGGAGCCGGTGATCGGCTTGCCGTCGACGATGATGTCGCCGCGTGGGGACGCGTAGCGCTCGATGATGACGCGACGGTTGTTCTTGTCGGTCCTGAGCTCGTCCGCCTGGACGTACTGGATCCAGTTGTCGCGGATGAGGAGCGTGAGGACCAGCAGGCCGCAGAAGATCGCGATCCGGCGCAGGGGTTTGTTCATGAGGGGCGGACCACCTGGGTCATCTCGGCATCGGGGTTGCCGGCGGGTGCGGGCGCGGGTCGGCGGGCGGTGTCGCTGATCCTGAGCAGGATGCCGATCAGCGCCCAGTTGGCGATCACGGAGGAACCGCCGTAGGCCAGGAACGGCATCGTCATACCGGTCAGCGGGATGAGCCCCATCACACCGCCGGCCACGACGAACACCTGGAGCGCGAAGGCCCCGGACAGGCCGACGGCGAGCAGCTTGCCGAACGGGTCGCGGGCGG
The DNA here is from genome assembly GCA_018195615.1 of Streptomyces tuirus. Taxonomy (GTDB): domain Bacteria; phylum Actinomycetota; class Actinomycetes; order Streptomycetales; family Streptomycetaceae; genus Streptomyces; species Streptomyces tuirus_A. The sequence continues at coordinate 4,871,817 of JAGTPG010000002.1, forward strand.
CGAGGGCGGTGCGCACGCCGCGCTCCACGATCAGTGCGTACAGCAGCAGGATCGCCATGATGCCGGCCAGGCCCAGTTCCTCGCCGAAGGTGGCGAGGATGAAGTCGGAGTTGGCGGCGAAGCCGATGAGGTCGGAGTTTCCCTGGCCGAGTCCGGTGCCAAGGGTGCCGCCGGAACCGAAGGCCCACAGCGCCTGCATCGACTGCTCGGTGTGGCCGACGACGCCCTGCCGGCTCAGCTTGAACTCGTTCATCGGGTCGAGCCAGGCCTGGACACGCTGCTGCACGTGCGGTTCGAAGGAGGCGACGGTGACAGCGCCGACCGCGGACATCAGCAGACCGAACACGATCCAGCTGGTCCGCTCGGTGGCGACGTACAGCATGATCACGAACATGCCGAAGAACAGCAGCGAGGTACCGAGGTCGGTCTCGAAGACGAGGATCAGGATGGAGATCGCCCAGACGACGATGATCGGTCCGAGGTCGCGTCCGCGGGGCAGGTAGAGCCCCATGAAGCGGCGGCTCGCGAGGGCGAGGGCGTCGCGTTTCACCATGAGGTAGCCCGCGAAGAACACCGCGAGGACGATCTTGGCGAATTCACCGGGCTGGATGGTGCCGAGACCCGGGATCTGGATCCAGATCCGTGCGCCGAAGACGTTCTTGCCGAGGCCCGGCACCAGTGGGAGGACCAGCAGGAACAGTGCGCCGGCCATGGAGATGTAGGTGTAGCGCTGAAGGACGCGGTGGTCCTTCAGGAAGATGATCACCGCGACGAACAGCGCGACACCCAGCGCGGAGTACATCAGCTGGCGAGGGGCCGCCTCGACGAACGTGTTCGACGCCTGCAGCCGCTTCGACTGGTCCAGACGCCAGATGACGACCAGGCCGATGCCGTTCAGCAGCGTGGCCAGCGGCAGCATCAGCGGGTCCGCGTACGGCGCGAACTTCCGTACGACGAGGTGGCCGACGCCCGCGAGCAGGCCGAGTCCCAGCCCGTAGCTCAGCAGGCCCGGAGGCACCGAGTCGTTGAGGGCCAGCCCGACATTGGCATAGGCGAACACCGGAATGACAACGGCGAACACCAGCAGCGCCAGCTCGGTGTTGCGGCGGCTCGGGGCGCCGATCGCGCCGATCGTGGACGTGTGGTGCGTCGGCGAGTTCGTAGTACTGCTCATCGTGTGACGGGGCCTCTCACGGCTTGCCTACTGCTTACCGCACAGCGAGACGACCTTCTGCTCTTCCTCCGAGAGGCTGGGGCCGGGGCTGGGAGTGGGTGCGGTCGTGGTCGGGGGCGTGGACTTCTCAGGCGTCGACGGCGAGCCCGACGGGTTCGACGGGTTCGGCGTCGGTGTGGCCTTGGACGTGAAGGAGGCGGGAGTGGTTCCCGTGGTGCCCCCGGCCTCGCCCTCGCCGGTCTTGGAGTTGTTCCGGCTCTCGGCCTCGCGCCGCTGCGCCTCCTTCTTGCACGCGGAGGCCTGCACCGACAGTTCCTGGATCTTCGCCTGGGCGTTCTTCAGCCCGCCCTCGGCGATGGTCGCCTTGACCAGCTTCTGCTGGTAGGGCGGCAGGTACTTGAGTTCGATCTCGGGGTGGTCCTTCTCGACCTTCGAGAGCGACACCCAGGCCAGGTCCTGGCTGATGCCCCGGTACAGCGCGACGTGCTCGTCCTCGGCGCCGACGTAGTACTGGGTCTGCGTCCAGCGCCAGCCGCCGTACAGACCGCCGCCGACGACGGCCAGCGCGAGGGCGCCGTAGAGCGATCTCTTCAGCCACCGGCCCTTCTTGCGGGGCTTGCTGAAGTCGTCGTCGCCGTAGTCGAAGCCGGCCGCCGGGATGAAGCCGGTGGTGTCGCCGGAGCCGGGCGGGCCGAACTCGCCGCCGCCGTGACCGTGTCCCTGGCGGCCGAGGCCGGAGGCGCGGCCGGCGGGGGTCTGCATGATGCCGTTGTCGTGCAGCTGGTGCTGGTTCTCGGCGACGGCGCCGACCACGACCGGGGTGTCGGACAGCTGGCCGGCGAGGGTGTCGCCGGTGTCGAGGTCCAGGACGTCGGCGACGATGACGGTGATGTTGTCCGGGCCGCCGCCCCGCAGCGCCAGCTCGATCAGGTTCTGGACGGTCTCCTGGGGCCCTGGTAGCTGGCGAGGGTGTCCTCCAGGGTCTGGTGGGACACCACGCCGGACAGGCCGTCGGAGCAGATCAGGTAGCGGTCGCCGGCACGGACCTCGCGGATGGAGAGGTCCGGTTCGACGTGGTCGCCGCTGCCGAGCGCGCGCATGAGGAGCGAGCGCTGCGGGTGGGTCGTGGCCTCTTCCTCGGTGATGCGGCCCTCGTCGACCAGGCGCTGCACCCAGGTGTGGTCCTGGGTGATCTGCGTCAGCACGCCGTCGCGCAGGAGGTAGGCGCGGGAGTCGCCGACGTGGACCAGGCCGAGGCGCTGGCCGGTCCACAGCAGGGCGGTCAAGGTGGTGCCCATGCCCTCCAGCTGCGGGTCCTCCTCGACCATGGAGCGCAGCTGGTCGTTGGCGCGCTGGACGGCCGTGCCGAGGGAGGTGAGGACGTCGGAGCCGGGGACGTCGTCGTCGAGCGCGACGATGGTGGAGATGGCCTCGGAGGAGGCGACCTCACCGGCCGCGGCGCCGCCCATGCCGTCGGCGATGGCGAGCAGGCGCGGGCCGGCGTACCCGGAGTCCTCGTTGCCCTCCCGGATCATGCCCTTGTGCGATCCGGCGGCGAAGCGCAGTGACAGACTCATGCGCACCTCGCCTGTCGGCTCCGGGTACAGCCGGTCGTGTCGAGCCACACTGCCCACCCTCCGGTCGGGAGCGCGCCGGGGCCCAGGGTGGGGCCCGCCACTGCGTGCTCGCTCCGCTCGCTCATTTTCGTACTACTTCCGCAGCTCGATGACGGTCTTGCCGATGCGGATCGGCGCGCCCAGCGCAATCGGTGTGGGAGTCGTCAGCCGGTTCCGGTCAAGGTACGTGCCGTTGGTGGAGCCGAGGTCCTCGACGATCCACTGGCCGTCGCGGTCCGGGTAGATCCTGGCATGGCGGCTGGAGGCGTAGTCGTCGTCCAGCACGATCGTCGAGTCGTGCGCCCGGCCCAGGGTGATGGTCTGGCCCTGCAGCGCGACCGTGGTGCCGGTGAGGGTGCCCTCGGTCACGACCAGCTTGGTGGGGGCGTTGCGGCCGCGCCGGCCGCCGCCGGACTGCTGGCGCTGCTGCGGCGGCGCCTGGCGGGCGGCCTGCTGCTGCCGGCCGGCCTCGCGGCGCGAACCGCGCTGGGTGACCCGCGTACCGAACAGGTCGCTCCGGATGACCTGCACGGCCACGATCACGAACAGCCACAGTACGGCCAGGAAACCCAGCCGCATGACCGTGAGGGTCAGCTCTGACATTGCCCCCGCTTCACCCTTCGGCTTGCCGGTAAATGATGGTGGTGCTGCCCACGACGATCCGCGAGCCGTCGCGGAGCGTAGCGCGGGTGGTGTGCTGCCCGTCCACCACGATGCCGTTGGTGGACCCGAGATCCTGGATCGTCGAGGGCGTTCCGGTCCGGATCTCGCAGTGCCGGCGGGAGACGCCGGGGTCGTCGATCCGCACGTCGGCGTCGGTGCTGCGGCCCAGCACGAGCGTCGGGCGGGAGATCTGATGGCGGGTGCCGTTGATCTCGATCCAGTGGCGGGTACGTCCGCCGGAGGCCGGGGCGGCCGGGGGCCGCTGGCCGCCCGCGGGCTGCGGGTAGCCGTATCCGCCGGGCGGCGGCGCGGACGGCATGGGCGGGGCGCCGGCGGGCGCGGCGGCCGGCGGGTAGCCGTAGCCACCGGGGCGTCCGCCCTGCGGGGCGGCGGGCGCGGCGGCGCCGCCTCCCGGGCCGCCCTGCTGGCTGCTGGAGGAGGCGAGCGTACGGCTGCGCACCCGGTACAGGCCGGTGTCGAGGTCGTCCGCCTTCTCCAGGTGCACCTTGATCGGGCCCATGAAGGTGTAGCGCTGCTGCTTGGCGTAGTCGCGCACCATGCCGGCGAGCTCGTCGCCGAGCTGGCCGGAGTAGGGGCTGAGCCGCTCGAAGTCCGGCGTGCTCAGCTCCACGATGAAGTCGTTGGGCACGACCGTGCGGTCACGGTTCCAGATGGTGGCGTTGTTGTCGCACTCGCGCTGGAGCGCGCCGGCGATCTCCACGGGCTGGACCTCGGACTTGAACACCTTGGCGAAGGTGCCGTTGACCAGACCTTCGAGACGCTGCTCGAACTTCTTCAGGACTCCCATGGGGCACCTCCTCCGTCGCTGCCGTCCTGTGTACTGCCCTGCGGGCCGCTTGCCTGGTACTGCTTACTGATCGTATCCACGCGCCGCTCGATCGGCTGGTTCCCCCTGTCAGCACGGCCGACGGGTGTCGACGCATGACGAAGTTCCCTGTGGAGCTCTCCTTCGAACTCCTCCGGTGGTACTGCTGCGCGTGACCGCTTCGCGTACTCCTCGCAAGGATCGTAGAGGCGGCCGCAGACCAGTGTCCCGCACCTGACTGTGGACGCGGACCGCCTCGTGGGGAGACGGGGGTACCGGTACGAGGTTGATACGTGAAGCAGTACGCGTTGATACGTGGCAGGGGCACCGAAGGTTCGCCGGGGGCCCTGCCTGCGGGAAGAAGGGATGTGAACCCACCCCGTCCAGCGTGCTAATGTTCTGGGTGTCGGAAGGCGCCAGCCCCCAAGGGGCCGACGCCCAGGACACACCCAAATGCGCGGGTGGCGGAATAGGCAGACGCGCTGGATTCAGGTTCCAGTGCCCGCAAGGGCGTGGGGGTTCAACTCCCCCTCGCGCACTGTGGAGCACCGACGAAAGTGCTCTAGTTGCACCGACGGAACGGGCGGCATCGTGATCACGATGCCGCCCGTTCCGCTGTGTGTGGGCAGAAACACGTGGACCGCCGACGGCTTGAGGCCGTCGGCGGTCTGGTTTTCGGGTGTGGATCTCTGGTTGTTCTGCCGGGGGCTACGGGGGCTTGTGAGGAAGGTCTCAGGGCTTAGGGCTGGGTGACGTAGCCCTTGGGGGTCCAGGTGCCCAGTGGCTTGGTCTTGCGGCGGCGGGTGGGCCGGCGGTGGGGTCGGTCGTCGTGGAGAGCAATGGAGTCGGCCCAGGCCCTCAGCTTGCGGCGGTTGGCGTGGGCGAGCTGGAAGGCCAGCAGGAGGGTCTGGGCGGCGATGCCGCGGATCCGGCGGGTGCCGGCGTCTTCGAGGCGCTCGTAGAGGGTGTCCTTGGCGAAGCCGTTGATGCCTTCGACGCTGTTGCGGAGCCGGAAATACACGCGCTGCCAGGCTTCGGAGCCGTACTGAAGTGGCTGCCAGAGGTTGGCTGCGGCTTCCGGTGGGACGGTGACGGTCTTCTGGCTGCAGCACGGGGGTGAGCCTGCGGGGCTGGGAGCGGGGTCGACGAGGGGCAGGTGGATGCCGCGGCCGAGGGTGTAGGTCTTGAGGGGGCACTGGGCGCGGTTGGCCTCGGCAGGGCACATCACGCGCCGGTGACCTTCGGCGTCGGGGCGCTGCTTGGGCATGAAGAGGTACGCGGCTCGGGCACGGACGCGGTCGATCCAGGTCTGCTTGTCGATCTTCTTGGCGATCAGGTCCTTGGTGGCTTCCTTGAGCTCCTGTGGCATGGACGGGCAGTACCAGTTGCCCTCGACGAGTTCGGCGCCGGCGAAGCCGGCCTGGACGCCCAACTGGTCCCTGGCGTAGTCGTAGACGGGCTCGTAGCCCATGGCGCGGATGGGGAGCTGGAAGTTCTCCGGCCTCTGGCCGTTGTAGGCGCGGTCGCCCGCCAGGTAGCCGCGCGGGAGGCTGTCGTCGATCTGCTGGAGAGCCTCGACGGCGACGTGGCCGGGGCGGTGGCTGGGCTTGTCGACGGAGAAGGCGATGACCAGGGCCGGGACGACGTCGGGGTCGGCGGAGCCGTCAGGCAGGGGGACGCCGTTGCGGCTGGGATCGCGGGCGATGACGAGGGAGGCGTCGTAGCCGAACAGGCGCTTCTTGATGCGCTCCGCCTGCTTCTGGAGCCTGGCGCCCTTCTTGTCCTGCAGGGCGGGCGCGAGGTCGTCGAGGGCGAGTGGGTCCTTGTGCTTGGTGGTGCGCACGTACCAGGCGGCGTCGGGGTCGGTGGCGGTGACGGGGCTGTCGGCAGCCAGGCCCTTGGAGTAGGTGCCGACGGCGGTGGCGTCGACGCATACAGAGCCGTCCCAACGGTCTTCCAGGAGAGCCATCGCGTCACGCAGGGACACGGCCAGGATCAGGTTGGCAAGCTTGATCATGAGACCGCGCTTGCGGGCGAGCTCACCCGTGTCGGCCTTGGCCAGGAGTTTCTCTGCATGGCGGCGGGCCAGGCGGTGGTTTTTGGGCAGCGGGGACGGGTCGATCGCTTCGAGGATGCTGTGCAGGCGGCGGCGGACTGTGGCGTAGGCGGCTTCGAAGCCGCGGTCGTGGTCGGGGTAGCGGCGCAGGCCGAGCTGCTCGCGCATCGGCTCGGAGAGGGAGAAGAACAGCAGGTCGGTGACGGCGGTGAAGGTGACGACGCCGCCGTTGCGGGCGGAGGCCAGGCTCATGCCGACCAGCAGGGCCTCGACAGGGAGCTTGCAAGGGCAGCCAGTGCGGCGTGCGACGAGCGGTGCGATCTCCTCGATCAGGCCCGAGCCGGCCACTTCGTCGCGGATCCGGGCAACTTCGGGGTCGGGAACGAGGGCGCGCTGGGAGCGCAGGCGGGCGATACGGGTGTGGCGTGCGAGGCGGCTGGTCATGGTCAGAACTCCTTGAGCGCGGCGGCGGCCTGGTCGGGCGAGAGGTTGCGGACGTGGGGCAGGACCCGGTCGATGGAGCGCAGGGTGGTCAGGCCTGCGGCGGCCATCAGGGTGGGCAGGTGCATGCGGGCTTCGATGGCGTCAACGAGCCAGGTGGCACGAGCCCGGCCTACGACCAGCGGAGGCGTTCCTGGCGGCTTCTTGGTGCGGGCGAGGAAGTTGGTGACGGTGTTGGTACCGCGGGCGAGGCTGCTCGGGCGGAAGAGATAGCGGGCCTGGCCGGGGCGGGAGGCCCAGGCAGCGGCCTCGGTGAGGACAGGGGCCCAAGCGGTGCGGCACAACACCACCCGGGCACGCTGTCCGCGGACGGCGACGGCGACGGCGCCGTTGGGCGCCTCGCGGACGTCGTGGGTGCGCAGCGGGATGATCTCGGGTGAGTCCAGGGCGCAGCCGAAGCCGAGGGCGAGCAGCGTCAGGAGGCCGTTACGGAGTTCGTCGGTGGGCTGGGCGCGGGCGGAGGCGTACAGCTGGGCCTGTTCCGGCTGTGCGTAGGGGCGGGAGGCGTCCGAGCAGGAGTAGGCGGCGGGGGTGCCGGTGATCAGGTCGGGGCCGAGCAGGGCGCGGCGCAGTTTGTTGAGGCGGCAGCGGCGGTTGGATCGGGAGGGCTCTTCCAGGTGTAGGCAGCCGGTAGCCAGGTACCACTCGATCGCCTCCAGGGTGAGCAGGTGCTCGGCCTTGGTGGGGCGCCCGCAGGCGTCGGCGTGAGCGGCGGCGTGAGCCAGAGCGCCAAGCCAGTCCCGAGCTTCCTTGGGCGTGGCCGGCCCAGCCTTGGCGACGGCGCGGCGGCAGTCGGGGCCGATACGGGCCCAGACAGGCCCCGGCAGCTTGGGCCGGTAGCGCTCGATCGCATCCATCGTGACTCTCCACCAGGAAAGAACCCCGGGAGGGGTGTGTTTGGAATAGCATGCGGTGGAGTTGGCGGACGCTGTCATCCCTGGAGGGCCGGATGGGCGACACTCTTCGCTGTGCCACGAGGAGACAAGCGACGACGCAGCCCTGCCGAGTACGTGACCGACGGCGCGTGGCCGCACGCCGTGCTCGATGACCACCACGGCGCCCGCGTGGCGCAGGAGGTGGCGGCGAGGCTGCGCAGGGTGATCGACGAGAGGGGCTGGTCGGTCGCCGAGGTGTCCCGGCGCAGTGGCGTGTCCCGCATGACGGTCGCCCAGGTGCTCGACGGCGCGGTGTGGTGCGACCTGCTGACGATCGCGAACCTGGAGAAGATGCTCGGCGTGGACCTGTGGCCCGGGAGGAACCCCGGCAATCCGCCGCAATAAATTCGCATGGGCATTCGACTTCCTGAAAAAGGCAGGTGGAATTGGCCGAACGCCTGACATCCCCGGCAGTAGCCGGGGTAAAATCGGGAACGGCCTTAGCGGGCCCGACCGTCGCCGCAGACCCTGAGGGCAATCAGGGAAATCTCTGCGGCGGCGGTCATTTTTGTGTGAACAGAGTTGAGGATGCGGTTCGCGTGGCCTTTCTGCGTCGAGGATGCGTCAGACGAATTTCCAGTTCATGAGCGGCCGGTAGTAGGTATGCCAGTCGCCGGCCACGGTGACTCGTTCCAGGGCGCCGCGTTCGGCCAGGGCGCGCAGACTCTGGCGCAGGGAGTGCCGGCCGGCCGTGTCGCTCTTGGACAGGCCGAGGATCGCCGCAATGTCCTCGCTGTTCCAGTTGATGCTGGGTTTCGAGCCCATCACGTCGAGGATCTGCCGCAGGCGAGGCCCGCGGATGATGACCTCGTCGGACGTAAACTGCCTACCCGCGGCCGTGTTCTGTGCGGGTACGGCGGCGGCTGCTGGGGAATCAGGGGTGGTGTCTGCCGCGGGCTGCTTGACGGGGGCTTCCGCACCGCCGGTCGGTGGGGGCGTGGTCTGGCTGGGGACCACGCGCAGATGTGCACCTTCCGGCGTGGGGCTGAAGAGCTGGAGTCGTTCGGCCTGCTCACGTACGGAAGCTGCCTGGTTGATGGCGGCGTGGGCCTCGTCTCGAACCGTGGTGATCTCCGCGATGCGATCCTCGGTTTCCTTCAGAGAGGCTCGCAAGTTGGCGGCGATCTCGCTGTACTCGCCCAAGAGTGCATTGCACTGCTGGAAGACAGCCTCCATCTCGTTCCCCTCGGTGAACAGAGAGAACGGGGCCGTCGAATCGTAGGCCATAGAGAAGAAGTTAGAGGGCAATGGATGCCAGCTGCCACCCCCTCAAAGACACTCGCATTGCCAGTAATGCGAGTCGCCCGAATTATCCACTTTGGGCGGGAACATTCGTCCGGGCATCGTAATTACGTGTGAATTCTTTGAGGTGGACGATCGGTCCAGCCCACCGTGAAGTCCCCCAGTAGACGTTTGCGAGGGGGAGAAGCTGCTGCCTCGTCCGGCTGTACTTGTCCCGACTGTCACAGAGACGGGGCACCCTTCAGGGGCGGTGGGTCAAGGACGCGACAACGAGAAGGAGACGGCCAGGATGTCCAGGGCGTCCCGGGTGAGGGCTTCACTGCCGTCGTAGATCGCACGGATGGCTCCGCTGCGCAGCAGGTAGGCCAGGTGGTCCGTCCTCCCGCCGGTGAGGTGGTGAAGGTGGTCGGCCATCTGGACCAGGGTGCCTGGTGCATGCCGATGCAGGCGCAGCGCTTGCTCGGCTCGTGCGACGGTCGCCTCCCAGGATGACCCAGGCGGGGTGGGCGTGAGGGCGACCTGCACTAGACGACGCTGCGTCCGCTCAGGCCAAAGTTGCCGGCCTGTGTCGCCCAGCTGAGGCGGGATAGAGGCAAATACGAAGGTGGCAGGGATGCGGTCACACAGATAGTCCACCACCTCCTGCAAACGTGCGGTCGTGCCTGGAGCAGCTTGCAGGTAGTGGCATTCATCAACGAGGACCAGCCCCGTGCCCGCAGCCGTGATGGCACCGCACACATGGCGGGCGAGATCGGTGAGAGCGGCCCGGGCTCGTGGAGGAAACTCGACCGCCCACGCCAACTCGTTCAGCAGCATGCGCGGGGTGGTAGCTGGTGGCAGGCGCACGTAAACCACTGGAACGGGCGGCCCGTTGGGCCGACGAGCCATCCGTGCGCTGTGGCGCTGGGCGACTTTGTCGAGCACAGTTGTCTTGCCAATCCCCGGCGGCCCGTGCAGCAGTAGCCCGTAACGGGTCGCAGGTGCGTGCTCGTTCAACATGATCTGCTGCTCAATTCGATCAATCGCGGCCATCAACACCGGTGGTTCAATTGGGAGTTGGGCGTGATAGGTGGCGCGAACCCGGTCGGAATCCTCGGGCGCAGGGGATTGGGCAGGCTCGTACCGCACCGGTGTCGGTGCTCCCTCAGCGGTGCGAGAGGAGAGCTGCCGGGTACGCAGCGGAGATGGGGTGGCCTTGGTGTCGCGAGCCTCAACTCGCTCGAATGCAGAGGTGGGTGACATGCGCAGCGGTCCGCTGGCCGTTGCGGCGGACACGGTCAGCCACTGACCGCTGGGGTCGCGCAGCCAGACGTGCGCAGCGTGGTAGGGATCTGTACGGATCTCGAAGCGACTGCGGTTGCCGCCAGGGGCGGACTTGTGACTGCGCAACCCGTTCAGAACCGACCCGTCGTATCGACGCCGGTCGAGGAAGAGCCCTGCAGGACCGACCGTCCGCGACCGAGTGACCAGGAGATCCAGGAAGTCCTGCGGCGGCAGCGGAGTGGCCACCCACCCTATGCGAGCCACCAGGGTGTCGTACCGCTGAGCCGGGCTGCCCGAGGCGCGGCCATATCGCGGACCCGCGGCGGACGGGGGCGGAGCAGTGTGGTTCCACACCTCGGCCGCCCAACGGTCCAGCAACTCCTGAACCGTCGCGGTCGACCACCCGTCCGCCGGGGCGCCGCGTGCCGTCGCGGTGACGAGATACTCCTTAAAAGAGTGTGCCGCCTGCGATACGAGCCGCTCGCCGTGCGGGCGCTCGGACGGAGCAACAGTTCGGGGGCGCAGTAGCTGGATTCCGTGGCGACGGCATGCCTCAGCCAGCCCTCGATCGCCCACACCCCAGCCGCACACCAGAGTCATGGGGCGGACCAGCGGTATGGCGCACTGTGCTGGCGCAGCCCTGCTGGGCCACTCCGCACGCAGATCCGCCGGCACGCACATTCGCGCCACCAGCACCCGCCCGTCCACTGGACCGGCGTCCTCACACACCACAGCCGTCAGCACGACCGCCGTATCCGTATCCACGGCGAACACCACCTGCAGTCCCTGAGGCAGGCTGGATGGATGAGGTATCCGCACCGCTTCCACCACCACGTGGCGGCCCGGCCACCGGTCCCGGCCGTTCAACAGGCCAGAAGCCGCCGCTTCCGTGTACAAGCGGTGAAAGGAAGACCGGGATGGAAACGCCAACTCACCTGAACTGACTGGACCTTGAAGCAACCACTGCGCACGGCGGCGCACCTCCTCGATGGTCGGCTCACCGCGCGTGGTGCAGGAACTCGCCGCCGTCTTGAGCGCTTCCAGCACCCGCTCATCCCACCGCGCCCCCAATACCTCACGCCGCCCGGAACGGCCATCGGCAAGCCCCCAAGCCCCTCCGCCTCGTAGCGCTGACGCCGCCGCCGCACGGTTCGCGCGGACACTGGCATCCCGCCGGCCGTGAGTTCGCGGGCCTTGGCGGCCTCCCGCTGCGCCAACGTGCACCGCTCTGGGTCGAACTGCTCCCGGGGCTCTGCCCCTCGGGCGCGTCCGGTCGTAGACCGGTCAATACCTCGACGATGTGCGGGTGCCACCAGCGCGCCTCCTGCTCGGCCACGAACCCGAGACGGGGTCGGCGCACCGGCGGCGGCATGTGCCCCTGCTCGAGCACCCCGAAGCCCTCACTCCGGCAAAGCACCGCGACATCGATGCGCTGGACGTCCCCGAGTGCATCGGTCAGACCCACCAGACGTCCGGACAGGTGCGTGACCGTGTACGCCCGGCCGGCGTACCGGACTCGATCCCCCACCCCCAGCCGCTCAGGCCACACCGCCGTCACCAGAACCTCAACTCCCCCGGCCGCTCGGCGCATACCGTCTCGTGTCTACTTAAGTACACAGCAGCCGTACCCAGGCTCCACACCGTCCATTTCGATGGTCCGCGAGGCGAGAGTGCTATGACGGTGGAGCGCTATGGGGGGCGGTCGTCCGTCCGCGTGCGCCCGGCGAGCCCGGACCGCCCCCGCTGGGTCCGGCAAGGCTTGCCTGTGTCGTCCAGTGGATTGGATACGTGGGCGCTGCCGCACACACATCGCATCAAGTCGGCTGGATGACCCACGGGGGATCCTGTCCCGAGCCACCCGTCTGGCCCGCATCGGGGTGCTATTCCAATCACATGCGGGCAGAGTGCCAGATGTGACAAGCCCAGACCGCGCGCCAGCCGCACACCTCCGCCCCGTCGTCATCGATCCCGCCGCACGACGGTTCCTGCTGGTGCCCAACCGCACGGTGGCCCCAGCCGTCTGGAGCGTTCCCGCGCATCCAATGCGGCCGGGCGAGTCCTTCCGCCGCACCGCGGCACGCTGCCTGCGGCACGAACTGCGGCTGCCCGCACTGCGGATCGCCGCCGTCACCGGACGCCTCCCCTCATCCGATCAGCGTCGGCACGAGGAGTACTTCATCCTGGTGGCCCCTGCAGTAAGGGTCTGGCCATGCGACGTACGCCTGCTGCTGGCACCGGATGCGCGGTGGTGGACGACAGCCGAGCTGCGGGAGGGCGGCACGCATGTGGAACCGGAAGTCCTGCTCGACCTCATTGACGGCTACTGGGAGGGATGGCTGCCCGACGGGGTGGTCTCCCTCGAGTGAGCCCTGGGACAGGAGAAGCACAGTGCCCATGTACGCCATCGAGATCGTCCTGACCCGTGCCGTGGGCGCGGTCGAGCTGAGGGCCGCACAGCAGCGAAGCCGTCTTGCCATGGCGTCCTCCGATGACGGCAGTCGCCTGGTGGTCCTCGTATCCGCGAAGAGCGAGCCACGAGCCGTACGGAGGATCTGGAAACGGCTGGGAGACACACTGCCCGTTGACGTGCTCTGCGGACTGTTCCCGGGCATCGACGGCAGCTACCTCATGAGCATCCCGATGGAGCCGGATACCGAGGAACGGCTTCGCAACCTCGCGGCGGACGCCGGACAGGCCCCGGAGGAGTACCTCTACGCGGCCATAGCCCACGCACTGGCCCGTGACCGCTCCTCGCGGCGGGCACGGCTGGCCTGCGCTCTGAGCTGGCTGTTCCGCGAGTTCACGCCCGAGGAGATCACGGCGGAAACAGAGCAGAGGATCAGCAGGATCTGACGAAGTCATGCGCTTGTGAAGAGATTGCAGCCGGGAGGCCCTGGCGAGCAGAAGGCGATCCCAAGCCGACTGGACTTCGCGCATGGCATCACGGGGCGGCTGGCGGCGGCGTCACCCCCGCGGTGAGCGCAGTGCTGCCTGTCCGCGTTCCCCTTCCACCCGAGGTGACGCTACTCTGCGCGACTTCTCCCAGCGCTCGCCAGAGTCGGGGATACTGGTTCGCTGGTGATCCACCTGCCACTCACGGGGCTCGTTGTGACTGGCTTCAGAGGGGGGATCGCAGGGCTGGGTGTGAGGCGTCGATGAAGGAGTCTCGTCAGGTGGGGACCGCTACGGAACGTCCGCAGGAAGCGGAGAGCAGCGCCGGGCGGACTGCGGCGCTGCCGCCGGTTCCCGAGCCGGGGCAGGTCGTCAAGGTCCGGGGTTCCACGTGGGCGGTGTCGGACGTGCGCCGCCAGGGGCTTCCGCGGAGTCCCGCCGATGAGGGAGTACCAGGCCTGACTCATGCGGTCAGTCTGCAGTCGCTGGACGAGGACCGGTTCGGCCAGGAGCTGACCGTGGTCTGGGAGCTGGAGCTCGGCCACACCGTCGAACCGGACCAGGGGCTGCCGGAAGCCGTACGGCCCGAGGCGTTCGACGATCCGAACACGCTGGCCGCGTTTGTCGACGCGGTGCGCTGGGGTGCGGTGACCTCAGCGGACGCCAACTCGTACCAGGCTCCGTTCCGAAGCGGTGCGAACGTCGAGGCGTACCAGCTGGAGCCGTTGCGCCGGGCGCTGCAGTCGTCTCGGACGAACTTGCTGCTCGCCGATGACGTGGGCTTGGGCAAGACCATCGAAGCAGGCTTGGTCGTGCAGGAGCTGCTGCTGCGTCACCGGGCACGGACTGCCGTCATCGTCTGCCCGCCGAGCCTGGCGTTGAAGTGGCAGGACGAGATGCGGGAGAAGTTCGGCCTGGATTTCGTGATCGTCAACAGTGCGCTGATGGCGAAGGTGAAGCGCAGCCACGGATTGAATGCGAACCCGTTCCGGCTGTACCCGCGCGTCATTGTGAGCATGGCATGGTTGCCGTCGCTGCGGGCGCAGCGTCTGCTGCGTGAGGTCATGGCCGATGTGCGCAGCACGTCGACGGCTCGGCGGTTCGCCTTCGACATGCTCGTGGTCGACGAAGCGCACCATGTCGCGCCGGCCAGTCCGACAACGGCTCCGGGACAGCGCGGGTACGCAGTGGACAGCCAGCGCACCACGGCGACGATGAGGCTGGCGGAGGCATGTGAGCACCGCCTGTTCCTGAGCGCGACGCCACACAACGGCTACTCGGAGTCGTTCACGGCCCTCTTGGAGATGATCGACAGCCGCCGGTTCACCCGAGGCGCCAGCATCGACGAGAAGGCGCTGCGCGACGTGGCGGTACGACGCCTGAAGAGCGAACTGCCGGAGAAGGGATTCAAGGCTCGTCAGCTCAAGACGATCCAGTTCGAGCCGTCGCAGGGGGAGCAGAAGCAGTTCGAGAGGCTGGAGCAGCTGCTTGCCGAGAGCGCCCGTGCCAACGGAAAGGGCAGGGGCGGGGACATCGTCTCGATGCTGCTGAAGAAGCGTTTCCTGTCCAGCCCTTGGTCGTTTGCCCGGACCCTGGAGCTGTACGAGGCAGCCGATCCAGGTGACCGCCAGCTGGACCTGGACGACGACGCCGGGTACTACGCCGAGGTCATGGGCAGCGGACAGTCGGACGAGGAGGAAGGCGACGCCGACCACCCCGAGTTCACAGCCCTTCGGCACTCCAAGGGCTCGGACGCGTTGGTCGCGGCAACCGAGAGCGAGATCGCCTCGCTGGTCGAATGGGGTCTGAGCTATGAGCACAAGCCGGATTCCCGGCTCGAAGCCCTCATCTCCTTCCTCAACGCCCACTGCCGTACGTCCGACGGGAAACTCTGGACGAACGAGCGTGTGGTGGTCTTCACCGAGTACGCCGCCACGCTCGACTGGATCGCCGGCGTTCTGCGCCAGCGTGGCTACAAGGACAGGTTCGAAACGATCCAGGGCTCGACCCCGGCCGAAGAGCGCGAGAAGATCCGGGCGCGGTTCACCGAGAGTCCCGACAAGCATCCGGTGCGCGTCCTGCTGGCTACTGATTCTGCAGGCGAGGGCATCGACCTTCAGGCGCACTGCCACCGCCTGGTCAACTTCGACATCCCGTTCAACCCCTCCCGCCTCGAGCAGCGGATCGGTCGCATCGACCGGTACGGGCAGACACAGAGCCCCGAGATCTACCACTTCGTGCCCGAGTCGACCTCCACGACGTATGCGGCGGACATGCAGTTCATGGGGATCGTCGCCACCAAGGTGGGCACAGCGACCAACGATCTCGTGGGCAAGGTCAACCAGGTCATCGACTCCGACGTTCAGGAGCACTTCAGCCCGTCCGGCGGCAGTCGCAAGTCGCGGCCCACCCCGCCTGACGACGGAAACGAAGTCATCAACCAGGCACTGGCCGGCGGAGTCGGGCTGAACCGTCAGCTCACCGAACTCGCCCGAAGTTACGATGACCGCAAGACGGCGATGCACCTGACACCGGCCAACGCCCGACGCGTAGTGGACACCGCGCTCGCCCTGGACGATCAGCCGCCCCTGGAAGAAATCGGTGACGACCGGACCGACGCGCCGGTCTTCGAGGTTCCCCACCTGGGCCGATCCTGGCAGTTCGCCCTGCGAGGTCTGGACACGCGCCTGGATCCGGGAGTGCTGCGACCGATCACCTTCGATGACAAGGCGTCGCAAGGACGCACGGACCTCGTCCACATCCACCTCGGCCATGCCCTGATGCAGCGGGCCACCCGCACCCTGCGCAGCGCTCTGTTCAGCGTGAACTCGAAGATCAACCGGGTCAGCGCAGTCGTCACCCCCGGTCTCACGGAGTCGTGCGTAGCCGCTGTGTCCCGTCTCGTTCTCGTTGGCCGCGGAGGCCTGCGGCTGCACGAGGAAGTTTTCCTCACCGGCATTCGACTGCGCGGGCGGGCGCTTGCCGAGGCCAAGGTCGAACAGGTACTGGATAAGACCCTGGATGCCGATGACCTGGAACTGGCCGACGAGCAAGTACGCACCCACCTTTCCGCTCTCTGGAACGACGACGGAGCCCGTCTGCGTACCCGGCTGCTGAACGCGATGGAGCGCAAGAGCGAGACTCTGCAGGAGAAGGTCACCCAGACCCTCAAGGACCGCGAACAGACAGACATCAAGCGGGTCCGTGAGATCTTCGACGCGTTTCGAGTCAACCTGCGGGACTCCCGGGACGCGTTGGAGCGCGCCATTCGCGCGGAGGAAGAAGACGTCCTCTTCAGCGATGACCAGCAGAAGCAGCGCCGCCGGGACCTCAACCACATGAACGAGCGCCTGGAGAGCCTGGACAACGAGGAGGCCCGCGAGCTCGCCTCGATCCGGGAGCGCTACAGCGACATCAAGCCGTACGTTTCAGCCGCCGCCGTGGTGTTCGCACTGACCCCTGAAGACGCGAGGAACGGAATGGTCAAGGCATGAGCCGTAAGTACCCCCCGACTGCAGCCAGCTTGCACCGCGCCTGGCTCGAGCTGGTCGACACGGACGGCCCGTTCCTCGCCGTGCCCGCCCTCGAACGCGTCTGGCCCCAGGGGATCCCCCAGCCGAACCCCCGGGCCCTCGATGCACTCAAGGACGCCAAACCCGCCTTCGAGAAGGCATGGGAGAACTGGGACACCCACCGTGAGGACACGGCCGCCCTGGATCTGTACCGCGAGGCCCGCGACACCTGGGTCGACCTCGTACTGCGCCAAGGGCTGCGCTGGATCAACTCCTACACCGTCCCCGCGCCAGCCGCCGCCGAGGTGCGCTCACCCGACTACACCGTGACCGTCCGTGCCGACGGCGCCCTCGTCGACGGTGACACGACAGCTGCGCTCGTCTTGGTCATCGACCCCGTCGACTCCCTGCGCGATCCGCTCACCGACGGCTGGTCCGCGAGCCCGATCGATCGCATGGAGGAACTGCTGCGCGCCTCTGAGATCCCCATCGGTATCGTTACCGACGGCCGCTGGTGGGCGATCGTCAGCGCCCGTCCGCAGACCATGGTCGCCTCCGGCATCGTGGACGCCCAGGACTGGATCGCGGAGCCCCAGACCCGTAACGCCTTCATCGAACTCCTGCAACGTCGGCGCCTGGTCGGCGGCAAACCGGCCGACCGGCTCACTGAACTGTTCGGTGAGTCCGTCACGGCTTCGGAGAAGATCACCGAGGCGCTCGGTACCCAGGTTCGACGCGCTGTCGAACTCGTCGTTCAGGCCTTGTCCGAGGGCGGCCTGGACGCAGCGCGCAGAGGCGAACCCGACCCGCTCCCGGACCGGCGCGGCGAAGTCTACGAGGCGGCCGTCACCGTCATGATGCGCGTCGTTTTCCTCCTCTTTGCGGAGGAACGAGGCCTGCTCCCCGAGGAAGAGCTGTTTGCGATGGGATACGGCGTCAGCGACGAACTCGATCAGCTCGACGCCCGGCAGAACGAGGAAGGCGACCAGGCCCTCGACGCCACCTACCTCACCTGGCACCGTCTCCTGGCCACATCCCAGGCCCTCTATCAGGGCGCCACCTTCGAGGACCTGCGCCTCCCTGAATACGGCGGCTCGCTCTTCGACCCCTCCCGCTTCCCTTTCCTCACCGCTCGCGACTCCCAGGGAGCCTTGGCCATCACCGTCAGCGATCGCGTGATGCACGAGGTGCTGCGCGCCGTCCAGATCGCTCAGCTGACCGGTGGCGCCCGCCGTATCTCCTTCCGAGACATCGACGTCGAACAGATCGGCTACATCTACGAGGGCCTGCTCGGATACTCCTGCGAGAACGTGGACGAGGTCATCGTCGGACTCGCTGGCCGGGCAGGCTCCGAACCCGAGATGCCGCTTGCCACACTCGAGGAGCTCGCCGAGGCGGCACCCGACGACAGCACTCTCGCGGAAGCCGTCCTGGCATGGGTCAAAGAGAAACAGCCCGCCGCCAAGCCTCCGACGAAGGCCGCTCTCACCAAGGCGCTAAAGACTGCGGATACCCTCGACGACACCGAGAACGTCCTGCGCGACCTCACCGATGACGAAGACCTGCGCGAGAGACTGCGCCCGTTCATCGGCATCATCCGCAGAGACCTGCGAAACCGGCCCCTGGTAGTCGAGCCCGGCGGTGTCCTCCTGGTCGAGACACCGTCGCGTGCCTCGGCCGGCGCGCATTACACACCACGCTCGCTCGCCGAAGAGGTCGTACGCCACGCTCTGGAGCCTCTCGTCTACTCGCCCGGACCACACCAGACGGCCGATCAGGACGCCTGGCAGCTGGTTTTCTCGGACGAGATCCTCGATCTCAAGATCGCAGATATCGCGTGCGGCTCAGGCGCGTTCTTGGTCGCTGCAGCCCGGTACCTGGCCGCTCGGCTTGTCGAGGCATGGCGCCGCGATCACGCGGCCACCGGAAACGCACACGACCTGTATGTCCGCGCGATAAGGAAAGTCGTCGCGCGGTGCCTCTACGGCGCGGACATCAACGGCATGGCCGTGGAAATGTGCAAGCTGTCGCTGTGGCTCGTCTCCCTCGACCCGAAACTTCCCTTCTCGTTCGTCGACGACAAGGTGCTCCACGGCAACTCTTTGCTCGGACTCACGGACGCCGAGCAGATCCGCGCGCTTCACATCACCCCGGGCAAGGGTGCGGCGACCCCCCTCTTCGACCTCGATGAAGGCGCAAGGGCGATCCGGCACCTCGACATCGACGGCGTGCTCACCCGGGCGTCGAGGCTCCGTCAGAGTCTTGCTAGCGAGATCAACGTTGATGATCCACAGCGCTCTGCTACCACCAAGCGGCGGCAGTGGCGTGAGTATCAAGAGCTGACCCGGCAGCTCGCAGAGGTCGCCGACGGTGTAATCGCGGCCGGTCTACGCGCTGGAGGCAAGCCGGGCAAGGCACTGACCGAGGCATACGAGAACCTTCGCATTGCGGTCAGCCTGGCCCACCCCGCGGAGGACGGCGGTAGGTCCAACCGCACCATGCTCGACGGCATCCTCGCCACAGGCCTCACCCCCACAGTGGAGACCGACTACGCACGCTGGAAGCCGCTGCACTGGATCCTCGCTGTGCCGGACGTGATGGAACGAGGCGGGTTCGACGCGATCATCGGCAATCCACCGTTCCTGGGCGGCCAGAAGCTCACAGGGACCATGGGCACGAACGTCCGCGACTGGTTCGTCTCCGTGCTCGCGAACGGCCGCAAGGGAAGCGCGGACCTCGTCGCCTACTTCACCCTCCGGGCGCATCAGCTTCTCGCGGCTCGTGGATACACCGGCCTCATCGCCACTAACACGCTCGCCCAGGGCGATACGCGGGAAGTGGGGCTTGACCACATCACTGAAAGCGGCGTCGAAATTCGAAGGGCTGTGAAGAGCGCGCCTTGGCCGTCCGCCTCGGCCGCGCTGGAGTACTGCGCGGTGTGGACCAGCAAGGAGCCGCTCACGCCCGAAGCGACGCGTGTCCTAGACGGCGAGGAGGTATCCGGTATCACCTCCTCCCTCGACCGCAAGTCTCGAGTCTCGGGTCGGCCGTTCCGGCTGGTAGCCAACCAAGGAAAATCGTTCATCGGCTCGTACGTCTTGGGCAAGGGTTTCATTCTGGAGCCCGAGCAGGCACTCGATCTGATCGAGCGTGACCACCGCAACAAGGACGTCCTCTTCCCCTACTTGAACGGCGAAGACCTCAACTCCCGGCCCGACTGCTCAGCGAGCCGCTGGGTGATCAACTTCCATGACTGGCCCGAGGAACAGGCGCGGAACTACCCCGAAGTATTCGACATCGTCGAGCGCCTCGTGAAACCCGTACGAGCGCAGAACAGTCGAGTCGCCCGCCGGGAACGTTGGTGGCAGTTCGCCGAGCGCGCTCCGAAGCTGTACGAGGCGATCCGAGATCTTGACCGTGTCCTGGTGGTAGCTCTCGTCAGCAGGACGATGATGCCGACGTGGACGTCTAGCCGGCAGGTCTTGGCCCATAAGCTCTGTATCTTCGCAGTCGATGATGACGAATATCTCGCTTTCCTAGCCAGTTCGTTTCACACCAACTGGGCATGGCGCAATTCGTCAACAATGAAGGCGGATCTGAATTATTCACCTTCCGATGCTTATGAGACTCTTCCTCATCCTAGGTTTAACCCTACTCTCGCAGAACAGGGTGCAACCCTGCATCAGCTTCGAAAAGAGCTCGCGACGGAACGCAAAGAAGGGCTAACAAAGCTTTACAGTGCTTTCCATGACCCTGCCATCACTGATGCAGGCATTCGGACTCTGCGAGAAGTACATGAGCTTATCGATCAGACAGTGGCAGATTTGTATGGCTGGCATGATCTGGACGTTCGGCATGACTTCCATGAAACGAAACAAGGTGTTCGCCGCACCCTTGAAGGTGCCATCAATGCGGAGATTCTCGATCGACTGCTCGAACTAAACCAGGAGCGTCACCGTGCGGAATGAGAAAATAGCTGAATCTTTAGCTTGAGTATGGCGATACTCATTTCCCTCCTTGACTGCATGCGTGATTGAGCGCGAGCAAGCGGTCGAGGATCTCCACTTGGCTGGCACCGTCAAAGGTGCGGCGAGACCCCTTCTTGCCGTGCTGGAAAACATACTCAAGATCGAGATCGTCCCATCCGTAAGCGCTCATCACAGCTTGATCGATAAGGGTGTGAATATCTCGCAGCTCGTCAATTTCCCTGTCAACGACAGCGGGGTTGTGAAATCTGTTGTAAAGTCCCGTCAAGCCGAGATTGCGCTCAAGCATGATCGCAGATCGAGTCTCATTCAGGAGAGCACCCAGGTCGGCGAGGCTTTTCATGGCTGAGGGGGCCGGTTGCGGGAATGTCTCAAAAACGTCAGACGGCGTGTAGCGCAAGTCTCCCTTGAGGCTGGACCCCCAAGTGCTAGCCCACAAGTAATGGATGCCGCTACTGAGCAGTGCGAGGTCCGATGTACTGTTGCTCGTAAAGATCACAGTGGCTTCGCTAATTACCTGACCTGTCGGAGCGAAGACCGGGAGACACGTCTTGCTAACGCGAGCTACCACCAGGACACGGTCGAGTTCTTCGATGGCTGCGAGCATGGCAGGCCGCTTCTCGGCATACTGCCACCAGTTGTCGCGGTAGACCTTGCGGTTATTTGACATACGTACGGGTTTCACGAGGCGCTCGACGATGTCGAATACTTCGGGGTAGTTCCGCGCCTGTTCCTCGGGCCAGTCATGGAAGTTGATCACCCAGCGGCTCGCTGAGCAGTCGGGCCGGGAGTTGAGGTCTTCGCCGTTCAAGTAGGGGAAGAGGACGTCCTTGTTGCGGTGGTCACGCTCGATCAGATCGAGTGCCTGCTCGGGCTCCAGAATGAAACCCTTACCGAGCACATTGGTTCCTTGGAAGGACTTCCCGCGGTTGGCTACCAGCCGGAACGGAATGAGCCTATTTTCCGACTTGGCTCGCGAGTTAACTTCCAGGGATAACCGCGCCACAGTCGGTGAAGGATTGTGGCATGGTGATCGAGAGGTATGTAGCTGCTCAGCGTGCGGACGGCTACGCTGCCAATACCATCCGTGCCCGAGTGAACTGCATCAAGGCGATTGCAAAGCATGCAGGCTTGGCGGTCGACAGGATCCGCGCGGAGCACGTTCAGGCGTATTTCTCGACCCGCGCGCTCACGAACTGGACCCGGCGTACCTACCTCAATCATCTGGCATCTTTTGGCAGGTGGCTCGGCAGCAACCTCATTGACGGCATCCGGAAACCGCTGGCTCCCCGTGCCACCCCGGATCCCATTGCGGAGCGCGACCTCAAGGATTTGCTGGGCTCCACGACTCGGCCTGATCACCGTGCGTGGGTGCTGCTCGGAGCCTACTGCGGGCTCCGTGCGCATGAGACGGCCAAGCTGTCTGCCGAGGATCTGCATGACAGCAGTGACGGGCAGACGCTTCTGCGCGTAGTGGGCAAGGGCGGGCGGACCGACGTGGTCCCGGTGCCGCCTGTCGTGCTCGCTGCGCTCAACCGTCAGAGCAGCGGGCGGTTCTGGCCAGATCTTCGTCCTGAGAAGGTCTCGCGCTGCATCTCACGGGTGGCCAAAGCCATGGGGATGAAGATGCGCTATCACCAACTTCGTCACCGTTTCGGGACCGCCGTCTACCGGGCTTCCGGGCAAGATCTTTTGATGACTCAGAGGCTCATGCGGCATGCCTCCCCGGCGACCACGGCTGGTTATGCAGCAGTTGCTGATGATCGGTTCCAGGAAGTCGTCCGGGATCTTCCCGGAGCCCTTCACGCGTGAGCTCGGTGCGCTGCGCGGCGGCGAGGCCGAGGGAAGCACATGCGCGATCGGGGTTCGACTGTCAGTGCTACGCGATAGCGTCAGTCGCAGTGATCACGAAGAGGTGGGGTGAGGCTGTGACGTTCCCGAGGGCGGCTGAAGGCGCTGCAGTACGCTGCAGCAGGGTCCGTTATGCGGCGCAGGAACCACCCCGGACGGCTTTGGACAGGCTGCGGACGAGCCTGGGCGAGGAGCATGCCAAGTGAGTGTCCCCCACCCTCCGCACGAGCCGTCCTACCCGCTCGCCTTCGAGCCGGACGGACGGTCCTGGACGGCCCGGGAGAACCTGGTCGACATTCTGAGGCGAGAACTCCTCGGTCCGGCCGGCGGCCCCGAAGAGATCATCGAGGGTGCTCCCGACTCTGCGTACCTGGTCGGCCGTATCGCCCCGGAACGTCTCACGGCTGGCGAGGCCAACCCGACCCAGGCAGATTCCGACGATGCCGCCACCGATGTCGGTGATGCTGTCGATGCGGCCGAGAGCCGGGGCGT
Source organism: Streptomyces tuirus (assembly GCA_018195615.1). Taxonomy (GTDB): domain Bacteria; phylum Actinomycetota; class Actinomycetes; order Streptomycetales; family Streptomycetaceae; genus Streptomyces; species Streptomyces tuirus_A. Next base: position 4,894,826 of record JAGTPG010000002.1, read on the forward strand.
CCCGCTGACTGCAGTCGACGACAGCAGTGCGTCTTCGGAGGAAGACGACGTGGACGATCAGCCGCAGAAGCGCGGGCTGATGATTCCGGCTTCGATGGGGCTGCGTTGTCAGATCCCGGAAGATCTGGATGCGTTCACGGTGGTCACCGAGTTCGGTACGTATGAGCCCGTGAAGGAGAAGCAGGGCGAGGGCGACGAACCGGCTTCGCGCCTACGTCGGTACCAGCGAATTCCGCATCGCTTCGGCACGACGATCAAGATCGCGGACCTTACGCCGTTTCAGACCAAGACGTACGTGCTGAAGGATCAGATCCTCCTGCGGGTGGACCGCTATGACGACGGCGAACGAGGCTGCCGCCTGATCGAGATTGCCTTGTGTAATGACAGGGAGACACCACGCCAGATTCCGGTGGAAGCGTGGCTCTACCAGACACAGCTGACCGTCAACGCGTTGGACGGGTCACCCGTGTTCCTGCCGGTGAATGACGTACTCCTGGATACCCACGAGGAGCTGGACGACGAGCTCCGTCGCCTGCGGCTGCAGTACAGGAACCGACTGGAGTTCGCGGTGGGGCGGACCTGCTCGGTGGACTGGACGGAAGTCCAGGGCACCCGCCGTGCCTCTGAGGTTCGGACGACGTGGCTGCCGGTTGCCGAGACACCGCAGACAGCGGCTGAGGAAATCGGCTCTGCCATGCTCGATATGCGGGCGCTGGAAGTTGCAACCCCAGCCGAACTGCGCGCTGGTCTGGAGCCCATCGTCGAGGGCTATGCCGCCTGGCTGGAAGCCGAGGAGCAGCGTGCTCGTGAGCTCCCTGACCACCTGAGCCCGGAAGGACTTGAAGCCGTCGCCGACGCGCGCCGGGTACAGAAGCAGCTCAGGGAGGGCCTGGAGTTCCTACTGGCCGACGGGGAGAACTCTGCGGAAGCCTTGCTCTGCTTCCGGTTCATGAACCGGGTGATGGCCGATCAGCGCGTCCAGTCCCAGGTGGCTCAGCGGCGTGCCGGCCAGAGCGAGGAGAGCCGGGAGAGCATCGACGAGGCCATCAGCGCGATCATTGAGGCCGAGGGCATCAGGGCTCACTCCTGGCGAACCTTCCAGATTGCCTTTATCTTGATGCAGCTGCCGCTGCTGTTCGACCCGGCAGCCGACAAAAGATCAACTGACCTGGCCAAGGCCCAGCTGCTGTTCTTCCCGACCGGTGGTGGCAAGACAGAGGCATACCTAGGACTCGCCGCGTACACCTTCGCTGTGCGGCGGCGTCAAGGCATAGTGGACGCCTTTGACGGTCCACTGGACGGTCGTTCCGGTGTGGCCGTACTGATGCGGTACACGCTTCGGCTGCTCACCGCTCAGCAGTTCCAGCGAGCCACCGCTCTGGTGTGCGCAGCGGAACGGGCACGCAAGCAGGAACCGGAGATCTGGGGCGACGAGCCGTTCCGGATCGGGCTGTGGGTCGGCACGGACGTGAGTCCCAAGCGATATGACGAGGCCGCCAAGCAACTAGAGAGGGCCAATCAGGGGCATGGCTTTCGCTTGACGGTGCTGCAGGTTCAGCGTTGCCCCTGGTGCGGTACTCCCATCGAGGCGCGGAACGTCCGAGCCGATGATGCTCGACGTCGGGTGTTTGTGTACTGCGGTGATGAGCTCGCGGACTGCCCCTTCGCGGACGGCGGGGAGATCGACGAAGGGCTGCCCGTCCTGACTGTTGACGAAGAGATCTACCGCCTCGTCCCTGCCTTCGTGATCGCGACAGTGGACAAGTTCGCCCGCCTGGCCCGTGAGGGGGAGGCAGCCTCGCTTTTCGGGTACGTCTCGCGGCGCTGCGAGCGGCACGACTTCGTCCACCCCGATTACTCACAGTGCTCGATCAAAGACGGCAGCAAGCATCCGAAGAAGGACGGCATGCCAGCCGCCGCAGTGCACTCTGTGGCCCGACTGCGGCCCCCGGACCTGATCATCCAGGACGAGCTGCACCTGATCACTGGAGCTCTCGGTACGACGGTCGGCCTGTTTGAAGTAGCCATCGACGTGATGACGCACTGGCAGACCAAGGACGGACGTCCCGTGCGCCCGCTGCTGGTCGCTTCCACGGCGACTGCCCGCAATGCTGCGGATCAGGTGACGGCACTGTACGGGCGGGGCACCACCATCTTCCCGCCGCAGGTTCTCGACGCCGGGAACACCTTCTTCTCCAAGGAGATCGAGGTCTCGAAGGAGGCTCCTGGACGCCGCTACATCGGGATCAGCACGACAGGGGTACGGCTCACCACGGCCGAGATCCGTGTCGCCGAAGTTCTCATGGCAGGCGGCCAGTTGCTGCTGGATCGCTCGGGTAAATCCGCGGATCCGTACATGACCTTGGTCGGCTACTTCAGCGCGACCCGGGAACTGGCCGGTATGGCCCGGTACATGGGCGACGACATCCAGACGGCACTTGCCAAGCGCCGCCCCTGGTCCAGGCTGCCCAGTCGCACAGGTACCAACTTCGGTGCCCTGCATGTCGCTGAGTTGACCTCCCGCGTGGCCAGTGCGGACATCACCTCCACCCTTGACCGCATGGCCGTGAGGTTCGATCCCGCCTTCGACTCCACCGCCGGGAAACGGAACTTGCGCGCCCTGCGAGACAACAAGTCCCGCACGCCCGAGCGAGACGTAAACCCGTACGACGTCGTGCTGGCTACCTCCATGCTCCAGGTAGGTGTGGACGTGACCAGGCTCGGACTGATGCTGGTGGTCGGTCAGCCGAAAAACACCGCCGAGTACATCCAGGCCTCATCGCGTGTCGGCCGTGACGGGGACCGCCCCGGACTGGTTGTGGCACTCGGTAACTGGGCCAGGCCCCGAGACCTGGCGCACTTCGAACAGTTCCGCCACTACCACGAGACGTTCTATGCCCAGGTCGAAGCGCTGTCCGTCACCCCGTTCTCGGTGACGTCGCTCGAGCGTGGCCTGGATGGTGTCCTGGTCAGCGCAGCCCGCGTTCGCCAGGCGATCCGGACCCAGAGCCTGTCCCCGGAGTTTGGAGCCGACCGGATCGAGACCGAGCGGAACTTCGCTGTGGATCTCGTTGACGCGCTGGCACGTCGGATCGCTAAGGCCGGGGACGAGGACGCGGCCGAACGGGCATGGGAGCTATTGACCAACCGACTCGACCAGTGGGGCAAGCGCCGCAACCACCTCATGGTCAACCGCAAGTCGCTGGTCTACGAGAAGGTTCTCGACGACTCTCAGCACGAGGCACTCATGATGAGTGCCGAGGATGCCAAGGCCGGCCGTTACAGCCAGGACGGTCCCCCGTTCGTCATTCCCAACTCGATGCGCGAAGTACAGCCCGAGATCAACCTCTTGGTCAGCCCTATCAAGGAACGACTCGTGTACATCGAGCCCATGACTGCGCCCCAGTGGGAGATGCGGGAGGAGAGCTCGTGACTGACGAGGATGGCTTCGTCTACGACGCGAACAGGGCGGTCGACCCGCTGGGCGACCTGGATGAGGAAGCTGAGCGCCAGGCCAAGCACAACCGGGCCAAGGTCGGCTCGGCCCGGCCTTCCTCCCTGCTGTACACCTACGGCCCCGGTTCGATCATGGACCTGCCGCAGTTCACGATCATGTCTACCGGTCTTGATGACTGGGAACGCATCTGGCGCAGGCGCGATTCTCTTCCGCCGGTCATCCACGCACCGAGGCTGAAGGGCGTCGTGCGGATGGCGCTCAGGTCGAACGACGTGGAGCTCCGGCCACACCCTTGGCAGCCGAAGAAGCACAGCCGGTCTGCTGAGGGCAATGACCTCGGAGTGCCGGCCCGCGTCTTTCCGCAGTGGTTGCGATGCACTGGTTGTGACCTGCTGGGAAAGCTCTCGCAGTTCGACTACAAGAACACTCATCCATTCCGTACGGACCTGGCCACGTTCGAGCACACGAAGTGCACGGGCCGTTCCGGCAACCGGAACAGACGACCGATGCGCCGCCCCGCGGTGCCCGCGCGCTACCTCCTGGCGTGCGCCGACGGGCACTTGGACGAGTTCCCATATGACCTGTGGGTTCACCACGGCCAGCCGTGCGTCAATGCAGAGCTTCCAGTCCTCAAGATGACCGACCACACTGTTGGTAAGGGCGCCTCGGCCGTCATCCGCTGTGAGTCCTGTGGAATGCGCAGGCCAATGAACGAGGCCCAGGGCGAGGCTGGCAAGAAGAAGCTGCCGAAATGCCGCGGACGCCATCCACACCTGGATGCCTTCGATCACCGGGGATGCCGCCACCAGACACGCCTGATGCTGGTGGGTGCCTCCAACCTGTGGTTTCCCGCCACCTACTCGATTATCGTCATGCCGGAGTCTCAGCAAGAGAAGGAAAGCGATCTGGCCGACCGGATCCGCACCACGCTGGGAGAGCGACTCGGCAAGTATCGGGAAAACCTCGACATGATTCGGGACTTGCTCGTGGACCGCGTGGACGTCACTGGGTTGTCGGACTCTGAACTTGCCGCAGCAGTCGAGGCAGCCTGTGCTCCTCAGCCCACACCGGAGGAGCACGAGGAAAGATTCGGTGACTGGGACCCAGTCGACCTGCTGGTGCCAGAATGGCGCTATCTACTGCTTGATATTAGCGGTGCTCGAGTCGAAGACCCCAAGAGTGGACTCACACTGGCTACGAGGCAACGCGGACCCGAGCTGAAGCCCGAGATCACCCGTGTCCTCGCTGTCGAGAGACTTCGTAAGGTCAACGCGCTCGTCGGGTTCACACGTATCGATGCCATGGACCGCGCCGGAGATCTGCAACGCCGCTTGGCACCTCTCACCAGGACCCGCCGTCCCTCGTGGACAGTGGCGACCGAGGACCGTGGTGAGGGCCTCTTCCTCCAACTCGACGAAGACTCCGTCGCTGCTTGGGAAGAGCGCATCGGCAAGTCCGACATATGGGAGGCGCATCGCGCAGCCCATGAGCGGAACTTCAACCGTCGTTTCTCAGAAACGGCTGAGAAGGTCAAGGCCGACAGCCGACTCAAGCCCCCGCGTTACTGGCTTATCCACACCTTTGCCCACACCCTGATCCGAGAACTCGCCCTCAGCTGTGGGTATTCGGCTGCCAGCCTCAGCGAACGCCTGTATGCCTGGCCCGAAGCCGACAATAGGGACCCCGCGGCTGGCCTGCTCATCTGCACCACGGCCTCTGACAGCGACGGAACCCTGGGCGGGCTCGTTCAGCTCAGCGACCCTGAGCGGTTGCAGCGCGTCGTTGCTGACGCCTTGCGCAAGGCACAACGCTGTTCCTCCGACCCCATCTGTGCGATGCGCACCCCGCAACCCCCGGAAGACTTTCTCCACGGTGCCGCCTGCCACTGCTGCGTCATGGCCTCGGAGACCTCTTGCGAACGGGCGAACCGGTTCCTCGACCGTCGCTTCCTGATCGACCTGCCGGGCAGCAACCTCGGATACTTCTCGACCGATGAGTGACGCCCAGGCTGCTCTGCTCCTCGGCAGACTCCTCACTCGCAGCGAAGCCAAGGGCGTCGCGGACAGGCTCGTCGACGGCGACACGCTCACTGCTGCCCTCAAGGCAGTCGCCCCAGGCCGACGAGTTGAGGCGAGGAGATTCCTGGCGGAGGCCGGCGAAGGCCCTGGGGCTGAGGCCCAGCGCATCGCCCTGCTGCGGGCGATAGAGGGGGCACGGACCCTACCCACCACGCTCACACCCTTGTGGACGATGCCTGGGCACCTCGCCCGGAGCGGGCCACTGACTACGTCCGTGCCGTACTTGATCGCTAATGCGCGCCATGCGGTGACCTGCTCCACCTTCAACTTTCAGCGTACGTCTGGCGTGTGGACCGCTCTCCAGGAGGTCGCACAGCGCTCCGAAGTCGCGGTGCGGGTCTACCTCGACACCCGTGCGGCAGACGACCCGGGTGGCGTCCGAGCGCCGACGACATCCGAGGTTGCCCAGCATCTCAAGCCAGCCGAGGTGTGGCGCACCAAGACGTTCGGCGGCGCGTACGTCCGCAACCACGCCAAGTTCCTCGCCGTCGACCATCACCTGCTCCTGGTGACCAGCGCGAACTTCTCCTGGAGCGCGGAGAACAGCAATGTCGAGTTCGGTGTCGTGATCGACAACGCGAACCTTACGGAGACTGTCGAACGCGAGATGCGCGAAGTCGAGGGGACCCTGTACGAACGTGTACAGGAGGGGTAGCCGGTGCGATGTGCCAAGGGAGCCCAGGGACGCTGCAGCTTCTGTCGCGGTTCAGTCGGTGAGTCAAAAACCCTGCTCATCAGGTGACTTGAAACGTCACGGCACCTGCTGTCACTCCTTGTGCAGTGCGCAACGAGCCGACTACTGTCCTATCGGTGTCCAGCATTCCCGACCGAGTCCTGAGTCTGATCGAGAAGTCAGGCTTGAGCCGCGCTGACTTCGCTCAGCAGATCGGCTTGGCCGAAACCCAGCTCACCGATTCCCTCGACGGTCCACGAGGTTTCTCGACTGTAGAAGTTGCGCGCATCGCGCAGGCGTGCGACGTCTCCGTGAAGTGGCTGATCACCGGAACCGAGCCCCCACTGACGGTGGCGGGCAGGACCACCACGGGGCAGGCCGGTGAGGCCGTTGCGGTGGCCCGCCAGTACACCTCGAGACGTGCGGACCTGGCCGGCATCGGATATCCGCAGCCCTGGCAGCCAGTATCCGTGAGTCTGAGTGAGGGTACTTTCTCCGACCAAGGAGAGAGGCTGGCCCGCAAGGCCCTCGGAGTAGTGGTCGGCGCGGGCCGTTCGACATGGGACGGCGATCTGGCAGAGCTCCTTGAGGAGGTCTTCGGTGTCGATGTGGCTGTCGAGGACCTTGGTGAGGGTTTCGACGGCCTTGCCACCGCAACCCGTGAAGCCAAGCTGATCCTCCTGGCCACCACCTCCAACCCGGCACGTCAGCGCTTCACCCTCGCCCACGAGCTGGGGCATCTTCTCGCTGAGGACGATCAAGAGGTCCACCTCGACCGAGACATCTTCGACCCGGCCCAGAAGAAGGCACCGAGCGAACAACGTGCCAACGCCTTCGCATCCGCGTTCCTGATGCCAGAGCCTCTTCTCCGCGAAGACATCGCGCGCCGTGGCAGCCTGACGCAGGTTGATCATGCTGCCCTGGCCAGCCGGCTGATGGTGACACCCGAAGCGCTTGCCTACCGGCTGCTCCGCCTACGCATCATCGACGCCGGCACCTGCGACCGCTACAAGCGTATGTCCGCCAGTGAGGCGGCGGACCTTGTCGGCCGAGGTAAGGAGTTCGAGCGGCAATCAGTCGAATCAACAATGCGTAGAATCCCAGGCCCGCTCCTACGTGACACGCGCGCGGCCTACGAAGCCGGCCGGTCCACGCTTCGACCATACGCCAGCCTGATCGGGGTGGATGTCGACGAGCTCAGCCGCAGGCTCGAGGAACAGGCAGCCGGTGGTGAGTCATGAGCGAGTTCCTCTTCCCTGACAACACGGTCCTGTGTAACTTCGCCGCTGTCGACCGTCTCGATATCTTGCGTGCGGCCTTAGACGGCCGGGGTAGATGGACGGCCGCCGTCGCCAACGAGGCCCAGAACTCGGCGAGATGGATCCCTGCTTTGAGTAGCCTCGAACGGCACGGGTGGCTGGGAGAGGCCATCCGGATCACGACTGCAGAGGACATCGAGAAGATCTTCGATGAACGGAGCGCCGTGTTCGGTGGCAATCCTGAGAGGCTCCTCCAGCACCTTGGTGAGGCCGAAACGCTTTACATCATCAAGAACTGGGACGACTTCTCTGGCTCCTGGTGGATCTCGGACGACCGGGAGTCCCTGCGCTATGCCCAGCGACAGGGCATCACGACTGCGGAGACAGTCGACATGGTCCGTCTCGCGGTCGGGGACGGGCACATCGCGGCCCAGGACGGCTTCGATCTGATGAAGCAGATGTGGGATGTGAATCGTCGACCACGACTGCCTGACTCCGTCACAGATCTGAAGCCGTAACGACGTTCGTGCCGAAGTCCGTACTCATGGGGGACGTACTGTGGAAGCTGAGTTGACAGCCCTGGCAGTTTCCGGGGCCACGACACTCGTCGGGCTGATGGTTTCGGAAACCTGGACACAGGCGAGGGATCGAGTCGCTCGATTCTTCGCACGTGGCGGGGACCAGGGGTCTGCTGTGGAGGAACTGGGCCGGTCTCAACAGGAGCTCCTGGCGGCTCGTGCTGCCCAGGACGAACTCGCTGGAGCGGACATCGAGGCCGAATGGCGGACACGGCTGCGTCGTATTTTGCAGGACGACCCCCAAGCTGCCGAAGAACTCCGGTGCCTGCTCGCCGAGTTGGGACCCAGCGTCGATGACAACCACGGTGCGTCTGTGCACAACAGCATCAGCGGAGGCGTGCAGAATGGTCCTGTCGTCCAAGGGCAGAGCTTCTCCGGTCTGACCTTCGGCGTCCCAGGACGAGTTACGCCCGAGCAGGGGGCCAGCGGACAGTGAGGAGCGAGAGTCCTGAGGGCTTGCCTCAAGGACGACAAGCCAGAAACGAGCTGTCCGGGAGGAGCGGATCGCCGGGGGCGAAAGGCCGAATCGCAGCTCGCAAGCGGTACGCGTCCCACTAGGCTCCTGCTCATGGCGGACGGCATGCGTATCGGCTTGATCTCCTTCGGCACGGCAGAGTTCGCCGCTCTGCACGAAACGTGCGCCGCAGCGGGCCATGACCCGGTCGTCTACGCGTTCTCGCGTTCTATGCGCTCCCGCAAGCCCGCGGACGAGAGTGCGGCACGCGTTGCAGGCGAGATCACCGCAGCGCTGCCGGCGGGCGTCGACCTGCTGCTGCCGGGCAGTTGCGAAGGACTGGGTGCCTCGTTAGTCGGACACGGTCTTGACCTGCTCGTCTGCTATGGATTCTCGTGGCGGCTGCCACGATCCGTGCTGCAGATCCCGCGCTACGGCGTGCTCAACATTCACTCCTCGCTGCTGCCCAAATACCGCGGCCCGGCCCCAGTGCTCTGGGCGATCCGCAATGGCGACCCGGACCTGGGCGTGACAGTTCACCGTATGGACGAGGAATTCGACACTGGCCCGGTGCTGACCCAGCAAGGCGGCGTTCCGCTGCCGGACGATGTGACTCCCCAGAGCCTGTGGACTGATCTGTCCCCAGTGCTGCGCAAACAGCTGAGCATTGCCCTGGACCGGGTGCGAGACCCTTCGGCAGGCGAACCGCAGTCCGCCGACGGCATCAGTTATGCGGGGTTCCTGGAACCGGAGTTCTTCGCAGTCGACACCACAATGACCGCGCGCCAGGTCCACAACCAGGTGCGGACGTTCCATTTCATGGGCCCGAACCTCGGCCCTACGGCAACGGTCAACGGCCGTCGGTCGAAGGTCCTGCGGACCAGCCTCACCCCAGTCAACGGAATCCGCCTGGACTGCGCCGACGCGCCCGTGTGGATTACGGCTTCGGAGCCCGTTGCGGCTGACGATTAGCTATCACCGTCATCACTCAGGCACTGTGCCACCTTCTCTGTGAGCGCGATAGCTCTGGGATCGTCGAACGAATCGAGCAGGTGGAGCGCTTCCCCTCGGGCGGCGCGTGCCGATTCGTGATCGCCCAGGGATGTCAGCGCTTCGGCCAGGTGTGCCTGGGCCCGGGCGAGTTGCCAGTGGGAGTCGAGCTGATGGTAGGTACGCGTGGCGCGTCGGTGCAGCTCTGCTGCCTCCTCGAAGCGTCCGAGCGACTGGCATGCCTTGCCCGCTCCGTCCAGTGCGGCAGCCTCCCGGGACGCATCACCGAGCCTCTGCTGAACGGCGGCGGACTTCTGGAACAGGCGGAGGGATTCTTCAGGATTCCCGAGTGCTCGCTCGACTCGTGCCGCCTCGGTCCCCAATGCCCCTGCCACACCTGGTTGTTCTCGTCGTCCGCGATCGACAAGGCATCGCGAATCGAGCGGGCAGCCGCTTCGGGCTCGCCTGATGTGCGCTGTGCCCAGCTCAGCAGGCACAGAGCATTGCCCTCGCAAGCGCGGTCTCCGAGTTGGCGGAAGTCGTGCAGCACCTGCTCGATGAGGGCCCAGGCCTCCTCACCCTGGCCGAGTTCGCACAGCGTCTCCGCGAGGTTGCTCCGCACCAATGCCGTCCATCGGCGGTCGCCCAGGTTACGGAAGATCTCCGCGCCGTCCGTGAAGTGCGTCCTGGCCTCGTCGAGTCGACGCCGACGCAGTCCGAGCAGGCCGAGAGCGTTGATGGACACCCCCATGCCACGGCGGTCGCCGATACGCCGGCGAAGAGCCAGCGAGGCGCGATGATGCTCCTCCGCCTCATCGAGTCGCAATGCCTGGAAGGCAGCCTTGCCCAAAGATTCGAGCGCCTCTGCCTCACCGCCCTGCTCTCCGGTGCGTGCTGCAGCCTCGACAGCGATTCGGGCAGTGGCCTCCCAATCATCGAAGGCGTTCTGGTGCATGTAGACGGCCCGCAGTACCACGGCCAATCGCCATGCGATCTCGGGGAATCCGGCATCAGCGGCGGCGCGTGTGGCGGTGACGAGGTTGGCGCTTTCCGCGCGGTACCAGTCGAACGCTGACTGGTAGTTCTCGAAGTGGAGGGCCGTGGCGGGTGCGGGAATCCGGTCGTCCAGGTCGTAGCGGTCGAACGGCGCCATGGCGCACTGTGCCGCGTGCGCGGTGTGGAGGTACCAGGCGAGACAGCGCCTGAGGATCTCTGTTCGCTCCGTCTCGCTCTCCTCCCGCCGGACCTGTTCCGACGCATAGGCCCGCAGCAGGTCATGGAACTCGTAGCGACCGGCGGGGCGTCGCTCCAGCAGATGGGCTCGCACCAATGTGTCCAACAGGCCCCGTACTTGGGCCGGATCGCTTCCGGCGAGGCTCACGGCGGCGGGCAGGCCGAACTCGTTGCCAGGGTGCAGGCCGAGTCGTCGGAAGAGCCGGGCGGCGGGGTCGGACAGCGCTCGGTAAGACCACTCGAAAACGCTGCGCATTGCGTCGGACCCCTCCTCGGCCTCGGCTGTTAGAACGCTCCACCGGGCCGATTCGTCGCGCAGGTCGTCGATCAGCTCGCCGAGCGGCATGGATGGCCAACCTGCTGCGCGTTCGGCGGCGATACGCAGTGCCAGAGGTAGTCCCGCGCACAGTCTGGCCAACGCCGCCAAGTCTCCCCGACGGTCGCTGGTCCGGTAATCGGCGGTGGCGGCACGCAGCAGTTCCACGGCGTCCGCCGTGGGGAACGTTGTGACGTCCAGGCGCAGTGCGCCTTCCTGGCGGACCAGGCCAGACAGGTCATCCCGGCTGGTCACCACGACGAGGCAACCGGAGGTGGCAGGCAGCAGCGGGCGGACCTGCGAGCTGTCCGCGGCATTGTCGAGTACGAGCAGCATGCGGCGCTCGGCGAGCAGTGACCGGAACATCGTCTCCCGGCGCTCCGGTTCGGCCGGCACATGCGTGGTGGGGACGCCGAGGTCCTCCAGGAAGCGGCCCAGTACTTCCTGCGGTGCAACAGGGGAGCCCGCGGTGTAGCCCCGCAGATTGGCGTAGAGCTCACCGCCCGGGAAATGCGACCGGATGCTGTGCGCCCAGTGCAGTGCCAGTGAGGTCTTGCCGACCCCAGCAGTCCCGGTGATAGCCGCTACGCGCACCACATTCGGCTCGTTATGGCGGTCCGCCACAAGACTGCTGAGGCGGGCTCGTTCCTCGGACCTGTTGACGAAGTGGCGTACGGAGCTTCGTAACTGATGCGGCACGATGACAGGCGCAGGCAGCGGCACCTGGTGGTGAAAATGCACCCCGCCGCTGACCTCGCCAGCCTGCACGACCGTGTGTGCCGAAGCCGAGCCGTCGAACCGGTTGACCTGTCCCGGGATGTCGTCTCTCATCTCCGCGCTTGGCGCTGCGGGGGCGGAAGGGGCGCCACATGTCCGTCAAACCAGTGCGCCAATGGTTCACCGGCGTTGTAGACGTTCACGATGAGCTCCCGGCAACGCAAGACGAGTTCGCGGTCGACAAACTTCCGCGCAGCTACCAGGATGCCCCGCTCGTCGTAGAGCGCCTGATACATCACCTGGTCTCCGAGAGTGGAGATCTCCGGCAGAGGGCCGTCTTGCTCGTACTGGGCCACGCGGTCTGCGTCGGTGACATGGATGGGGCCCCCGCACTGGTCCCTGATACGCAGCGCGTGGAGCTCCCACTGCATGTAGTCGCTCAGCGGTTCCTCGACCACGCGGGCCCGCCGGGCCACGAAGCCGTTCTGCTCGACTTTGCGGTGGTACTCCGCCATGTCCGCGCGGCCCGCTTCCAGCAAGCGCAGGGACTCATCCCAGTCGCCACGCCAGAACGCCTCCCAGCTGTCATAGCCGGGTTCCTGGAACGTCTGCTGCCGTTCAAGCTTCCAGAATCCGAGATCGCCGCAGTGCCAGAAGTACTTCTCGAAGTCGGCGTAGTAGTCCTTGAGCGCCATACGCTCTCCCACCGCACCGTGCAGCGGACTACGCATCCGGGATGTCCGCCTTGGCCGCGAGGATCGTCGCCCGGGGGATGATGACCAGCCGCTCTCCGGGATCGACTCGTACGTCGTCCGGAAGCCGCCCCTCGTAGGAAGCGGTCAGGTCCGCACCGATGACCGCGACATCTCCGTTGTCCAGCTCCCACATGTCAGGACAGCCGGTGTTCCCGGAAGTCTGCCCCAGCTCAAGAGACGACTTGCCCAGCCGCCGTGCGAAGGACGCCTCGGGATCGGCTTCCCACTTCGCCATGTCTCCTCCAGGTGCCAGCATCTGATGAAGGCTCAGCTCTGAGCGTGACGACATTATCACCTAGAGTGTTTGTTCGACTTCAAAATTCCCGCTCCTTCGTGGCGGCAGGCCTGCAATGCCCTACCCACTGACGCGGTGGAGTAGTCACCCAGGACGCAGAGAGCGGTGATTCAGAGCCTGCCACCACCCGCCGAGCGGAACGATGGCTTGGAGGCTGCCACGCCCAGGCGTTGTCCAGCCACACGCGTACCTGGCCCAGGTCATGTCATACCAGGTCGCCAGCCATGCGTCGGCCGCGTAGCCAGCCCGGCGGTAGCGATTACCCGACTATGAACTCTTACGCCGCGGTGCTGTCTTCTTGGCGACACGTCGTGCCGGACCCGGCCCAGCGCCCGCCGGGGGCGGCAGTGCAGCCGACGTGAGCCCCAGGATCTCAGAGGCCAACTCCAACCAGGCCTGTGCGTCGGCGCCGTTGAGGTCGTCCGTCCACATGAGCGAACCATTCGGTCCGCCGCCCTGGGCGTGCGGAAGGATGCCGTTTTCTGCGTACCAGGCCTTCTTCAGCTCCCATTTCCGCGCGTAGTCGGGTAGGTCGAGCATGCCCGCATGCTCCCAGTAGACCGTCCGGCCATCGTCGGCTGAGATGGTGAAGTCGGGTAGGACAGTGCGTCCGTCGGTGCCGGTGAACGGCTGCTCGTACTGCCAGCGGCCAGAAACGAGTCGGTCGAGGATCCCAGCGATGATGACCTCGTTCTTCGACGCCATCGCGATGCCGTTCGCCGACACGTGCATCAGCTTCCGGTCGAAGCGGTGGGCGGTGCCCTGGACGTCGAGCGCGATCGGGTGGGGTGCTTCGAACAGATCGGTCAGGCGTCGGGCCGTCTCCGAGCGCCAGGGCTGTGCGAGGTCACGCAGGTCGGAGAGTGTGCCGTCGTGGAGGATGACGACCTTGTCCTTCTGCCGGGTGAGGGCGGTGTACATCAGTTCACGGGAGACATTTGCCCGGGCGGGGAGGACGAGAAAGGTCGTGCCGAACTCCGATCCCTGCGACTTGTGGACCGTGACCGCCCACGCGAGTTCCAGCAATGCGTCGTCGGAATCAGTCGGCCAGTACGAGTACTGGAATCCGGGTTGGGAGGAGAACTCGACGTTGAGACGGAGCTGGGACTTGGATGCCTTCTTCCTCGGCGTGACGATTCCGATCGCGACGCCGATCTCACCGTTCGCGACGTAGTTCATCGCGTCCTGTTTGGGCCATGCGCTGAGTCGCTTGTTGGTGGTCTGAATGACCTTGTCGCCGCGAACGATCAGCTCGGGCCGATCGGCTTTGGGATGTTGCCACGCCAAGTATCGCGCTGGGCCCAGGAGGTGTCGCTCGACCGGTACGTGCGCTTGATGTGACGGTTGAGTTCCACGGTGCCGAAGGCCCGCGAGCGGGTCGGGGAGAGAATCTGCCAGTCCTCGGCATGTTCGCCCGCGCCGATCTGCCAGTTGAGGTACTTGTCGTTGATGACGCCGCCGTATGTGAGCGCAAAAGCTCGTGCCGGCTCCGGGTCGCCGTCGAGAGCCAGGTTGTACCTGAGTTCATCGGTCAGCGCATCGACGACAGACCTGTTGCCCCAGGGCACGTATCTCACGGTGGGCAAGTCAGGGTTGGTGGCCAGATCCGCCCAGATGGACTCGTCGCCGGCTCCCCGCGCGCTATCGCCGAAATACGCTGCCAGTTCAAGGTCGTGTCGAATGCCGTGACTGCCGTCGGCAAGTTGACGCCGGGGTACCTGCAACTCGACGTAACCCGGCGCCACCCGCACCCAGTCACTGAACCTATCCGGACACAGCTTGTTCACCAGGTCGACGAAGGGGCGACCCGCACCGATCGGCGGGAGCTGCCGTGGGTCGCCGACCAGGATGAGTCGCTTGACCCCTGTGAAGGAATCGAGCGTGGCCGCGAGCATCTCCTCGGTGAGCATCGACGCTTCGTCGATGACAACCAAGGAATAGCTGTTACGCGGCTGCTGGTCCCCCCACACGAGATACCGGCCGGTCTCTCCCTCGTACCGGTGAGTGGCGCTCAGGTGCGAGGCCAAAGTCTTGGCGGGCAGCCCCACCTTGGATTCCAACTGGACCTTCGCCTTGCCGGTGGGAGCAAGAAGGAGGACGCCACCTCCGGCGACCCCCGGGTACTCGACCAAGGCGCGTAGCAGTGTGGTCTTGCCGGTTCCCGCCGGCCCGATGAGTACCGAGAGCGGCGTGTCATGAAGGGCCGAGAGGCCAGCGGCCTTCTCTGTCCGGGCTCGCTCCTCCAGTTCGTCGAGCTCTCCCGTGACCTTCTGGTGCCGGTCGAGCGCGGTGTCCAACACGCCTCTGGCGTCCGTAACTGGGCCGAGACTCTCTCGATTCTGCTGAGACCTGATCCAGTCCCGGATGACCGAAGAAGTCTCCTCGAACCGCGTGAGCTTATATGCGGGAGTGCCGTCCGAGAGCGGCACACTTGTCAGAGGCGACCACTCAGTCCACTCGTTGATGCCGTGGTGGTCCAGATCGAGGCCGGTCAGGATGGTCTTGGTCAGGAGAGGCGGCTGAGCGAGTGAAACATCGTTCGCCAGCGTGATGGACTCGCCTTCCGGTACGACCGTGTCGCCCTGCCGGCCCTGCCGCTCAAGGACATCGGTCAGCAGTGCTTCGATCCGACGACGGTCGAGGTGGCCCTCAACCGCGACCTCGTCAGGCACCGGTGGCGTCCAGGTGACGTGGGATGGCGGGAACAGGGCACGGTCGATGGTTGTGAACGGTACGTGTTCTTTCATCCCGTATGTGCATGTCGAAGCGAAGTACGGGTTCTCCAGCAGTTCTTCGGCGGTCATCGCGACCTCGGTATTGCCGTCCAGCAGCATCTGCACCTGCGTCGGTGAGATGTCGAACCCGGCGAGCAGACGCAGCACAGCCCGGCGCTCGGGCGTCACCTTCTTCCAGATCCTGGCCTGGAGGGAGCCGATGTGCGGCTTTATTGCACTCGGCGCGCTGGACGGGTTCGCCAGAACCGTCTCAAGGAAGTTCCACGGGTCGGTGCTGTCGCCTGCCTCCGCAATGACCGCTCTCGCAGCCACGTACGGCTGCTGGACACCGATCACCTTGAGGACACCTGGCAGGCCGGGGACGGGGCCGCGCATCTGCCAGAGCCGCTCGATCTGACCCTGCAGCCACTTTCGACCAGTGTCAGGTAGCTCCAGCCCCAGTTCGCTCATGCCGTCGACGGCCGACTGCAGCGAGGTCAGCGCCTCGATGGCAGCATCGTCTGACAGATGCTCGGTGACATAGGAGAATTCCACTACGCGGCCCTCAGGAGCCCACGCGAGCGCCTTGTCGATGTCATGGCCCTCATCCATCAGTCGAACGAGCTGCTGATAGGGCAGCAAGATCCCGTCGGCCATGTCAGGGCGGAGTGAGTGCTCGACAACCGTCTCCCACATAGAGGAAGTGAAAGGCGGGTTCCCGGACTGGTTCCACATCGGCGGCGGCGTGGCGCGGGTGATTCGCGCGGCACCTACCAACAGCCGGTCGGTGCGCTGCTCCTGAAACGGGGAGTGCTTCAGATAGGCGAAGACCAATGAGTCACCAGGGGCGACGGGCTCGAAAAAGGCATCGATGACGGCACGCTGGTTGTCTCCGTCCATCACCCACAGCGGCGCAGAGCCCAGTGCAGCGTCAGCGGTTTCCTCCGCGGTCTGGCTGAACAACGGGACTCGCTCATGACCGACCTCCTGCGCGAAGACCTGGCGGTTCATCCAGCGGAAGGGGACTGCCTCGAAGGCGTATCCGGGGAGTGTGACGTGGGTGTCGTGGATCTTTCCTTGGAGTGCACGGTGGTCTCGGTACGGATGCTGCTTGACGACCGTGTAACCGAGCGGCGACATGAACGTCGCACGCTCGCTGAGGCAAGGGAGCCGGTTTTGATCGAGGCTGTCGATCCCGGCACCGGCGTGGGCGACCTCGAACGAGTCCTCCCTACCCTTGCCGATTGCCGCGAGCAACGTACAGGACGAGTTCCCCAACGGGTCGTCGCAGATGAACTGGTCCCAGGGGCGGTCCCGCCACGGAACCCTCATCGACAGGTGCTGAATGCCGGCCATACAGGAGGTCTATCACCTGGCGCTGACAGTCCAGCCATCCGATTTTGTGTTCGACAGTCTTGCCCGCGTGGGAGTCTCGGGATCCGGACGCGCACTCGCGGGGAAGGGCAACACGGTCGTGCCTCTTCCTCCAAGCGTTCGGGTGCCCGGCGCGGGCAGGCCTTTCTATACTTTCGCCATGGACCAGGAACTGGAGCGGGCTGCGCTTGTCGCGCTGCTGAGGCGCGGGGATCGTTCCTGGCCCGATCTAACTGATCAGATCGAGACCGTGGGCAGTGCCCGCGAAGTCCTGGACAGCGCCCTCGATAGTTCAGGACAAGCCGCTCTTTTCGATACCGGACCAGCAGCGGACCTGGAGGCTGTTGCGGCCGAGATCGCCGCATGGGAGCGCGAGGGCATGCGGTTGGTGACGATCCTGGACGAGGACTACCCGCTCTATCTGCGGTTGGTCCACCAGCGCCCGCCGTTCCTGTTCCTGCGTGGCCGACCCGTCGAAGACGATCTACGGGTTGCCGTCGTCGGCACCCGCACCCCCACTCAGGAGGGCATCGACCATGCCCGCGCCATCGCGGGAGGGCTCGCGGAGCGCGGCGTGACGGTGGTCTCCGGCCTGGCCGCTGGCATCGACACCGCCGCCCACGGCACCGCGCTCGCCGTCGGTGGCCGTACCGTCGCTGTCATAGGCACTGGCCTGCGCCGCACCTACCCGGCGCAGAACGCTCGCCTGCAGCAGGAGATCGCCGAGCGCGGACTGGTCATCTCCCAGTTCTGGCCGGACACGCCGCCCTCAAAGGCGTCTTTCCCCATGCGCAACGCGGTGATGAGTGGCTACAGCCTGGCAACCATCGTGATCGAGGCGGCCTACCGCAGCGGCGCCCGTATGCAGGCCCGCCTCGCTCTGGAGCATGGCCGCAGGGTCTTCCTCATGCGGTCCCTGATGACGCACGAGTGGGCCCGCGAGTACGCGGCCCGGCCCAACACCACCGTGATCGACGGCCCTGACGACGTCTTCCGGCACATCGACTCCCTCGTCCCCACCACGGGCGAGCTGACCTGGGCATAGTCGGCGAAGCCGAGTGACCACCGTTGTCGGGCTCTCCGCCCGCTATGCCAACTTCCTCGTCCACCCGCTGCTGCCCGGCTCGGGTGTGTGCCAGATCTGCCGCGGTCCGGCCAAGGACGGATACCCCACGTGCTGGCCGTGCCACGAGGCGAGCAGAGTCCTCGGGACGGGCGTGGCTGACACCGTGGTCCCAGTCAGCTTGGCGCTCAAGGGCGAGCAGTACGCCAACGAACTCTGGCGCTACAAGAACGCCGCAGGGCCTCAGCAGCAGTACTTCCGCATGGGCCTGGCAGCTGTCCTGTGGCGCTTCCTCGCCTTGCACGAGAGCTGTATCAGTGATCACTGTGCTGTCCCCGGTTTCGGCATCGTCACCACGGTGCCCAGCACCAGCGGTCGTGCAGACCACCCGCTGCGCACCATTGCCGCGGGCAGCGTGGGCGTGACCCGAGAGCGCTACCGCGACCTGCTGACGCCGACACCGGACGCAGCCGCACTCGGGCGTACCGCATCTCCATCGCGCTACACCGCGTCGGCGCTCTGGGGCGAAAACGTCCTGCTCATCGATGACACCTGGACCACTGGAAACCATGCCCAGTCCGCAGCAGCCGCCCTGAAGGCCGCAGGCGCCGGCAGCGTGGCCATCCTCATCCTCGGGCGCCACCTCAATATCGACTACGGAAACACGGCCACTCATGTTGAGCAGGCTCGACTGCGCCGCTTCTCCTGGGGCATCTGCGCGCTCCGGAACTGGAACCATGCGTGAATTTCACCCGACGCAGCCGCTGGCCTGGGCAGCGGGAAAATCGGCCAGGCAGCGCGGGAAACGATCTTTGCCCACGCCCCTATACGGCCTGACCAGCGAGTTCCGTCGGTGCCCCACTGTGAGACACGGGTCTCTGCAGGTGACGGAAGTCACCTGCAGGGGCCCGTTTCTCGTTCTGCCCCGGTTGTGAGGCATCGCACAGCCTGGTCAGGGTGGGTGCGGGCCCCACGCGTGAGCTATCTCACGGGCGGGGCCACGCGGCATGGTCTCCCGGTTCATCGGGCTCCGGTCAGGTGCTCGATGTTCTGGATCACCCAGTCGGCGATACGAGGTGTGGGGCACCCGGGGGTGAAGACCGCGGCCACCCCCATCTCCCTGAGCTGCGGCACGTCGGCCTCGGGGATGATGCCGCCCCCGAACACCGTGATGTCCCGTGCGCCCGCCTCGTCGAGGAGGCGCAGGACCTCCGCGAAGAGCGTCATGTGCGCGCCGGAGAGCACCGAGAGGCCGATGCCGTCGGCGTCCTCCTGGATCGCCGTGTCGACGATCTGGCGCGGGGTCTGGTGGAGCCCCGTGTAGATGACTTCGACACCCGCGTCCCGCAGGGCCCGGGCGACGACCTTGGCGCCACGGTCGTGCCCGTCCAGGCCGGGTTTGGCGATCACGACACGGATCGGTGTGTTCATCGGTCCCCCTGTTGTGTGCACGCCTGTTGTGTGCGGAGCCTCACGTGACGGGGACGTACGTCCCCCACACGTCGCGCAGTGCGTTGCAGACCTCGCCCACCGTCGCCCGTGCCTTCAGCGCCTCCTTCATCGGGTAGAGGACGTTGTCGTCGCCTTCGGCGGCCTTCTTCAGAGCCGTCAGGGCCGCGTCCACGGCCGGCTGGTCGCGCTGGGCGCGGAGTTTGGCCAGGCGCTCGGCCTGCCGGGCCTCGATGGCCGGGTCGACCCGCAGCGGCTCGTAGGGCTCCTCCTCATCGAGCTGGAAGCGGTTGACGCCGACCACGACCCGCTCACCGGAGTCGGTCTCCTGGGCGATCCGGTAGGCGTTGCGCTCGATCTCGCCCTTCTGAAAGCCCCGCTCGATCGCGGCCACCGCACCGCCCAGCTCCTCGACCCTGTCCATCAGCCCCACGACGGCGGCCTCGACATCGTCGGTCAGCTTCTCGACCGCGTAGGAGCCGGCGAAGGGGTCGACGGTGGCGGTGACGTCCGTCTCATGGGCCAGGACCTGCTGGGTGCGCAGCGCCAGCCGCGCGGACTTGTCGGTGGGCAGGGCGATGGCCTCGTCGAAGGAGTTGGTGTGCAGCGACTGCGTGCCGCCCAGCACCGCCGCCAGGCCCTGCACCGCCACCCGGACCAGGTTCACCTCCGGCTGCTGCGCGGTCAGCTGCACCCCGGCCGTCTGGGTGTGGAAGCGCAGCATCAACGACTTGGGGTTCTCGGCGCCGAACTCCTCACGCATCACCCGCGCCCAGATCCGCCGTGCGGCACGGAACTTGGCGACCTCCTCCAGGATCGTCGTCCGCGCCACGAAGAAGAACGACAGGCGCGGGGCGAAGTCGTCGACGTCCATCCCGGCCGCCACCGCCGTGCGCACGTACTCGATACCGTCGGCCAGGGTGAAGGCGATCTCCTGAGCGGGCGAGGCACCCGCCTCGGCCATGTGGTAGCCGGAGATCGAGATCGTGTTCCAGCGCGGGATCTCCGCCCGGCAGTAGCGGAAGATGTCCGCGGTCAGACGCAGCGACGGCTTCGGCGGGAAGATGTAGGTGCCCCGGGCGATGTACTCCTTCAGCACATCGTTCTGGATCGTGCCCGTCAACCGGTCGGCGCTGACCCCTTGCTCCTCGGCCACCAGCTGGTACAGCAGCAGCAACAACGCGGCCGGGGCGTTGATCGTCATCGACGTCGACACCTGATCCAGCGGGATCCCGCCGAACAGCACCCGCATGTCCTCGACCGAGTCGATCGCCACCCCCACCTTGCCGACCTCGCCGTGCGCGATCGGCGCGTCCGAGTCATGCCCCATCTGGGTGGGCAGGTCGAACGCCACCGACAGGCCCGTCGTGCCGTGGGCGATCAGCTGCCGGTAACGGGCGTTGGACTCCGCCGCCGTACCGAAACCCGCGTACTGGCGCATCGTCCACGGCCGGCCCGTGTACATCGACGGATACACGCCACGAGTGAAGGGATACGCCCCCGGCGCGCCCAGCTTCTCCCCGGCGTCCCAGTCCTGAAGGTCGTCCGGCCCGTACACCGGCTCGATGGGCAGACCCGACTCCGACTCACGCATGTCAGGCCCGGACATCCAGGACGTACTTCCCCGTGGACGCGCGGGTCTCCAGCAGCTCGTGGGCGTGGGCCACGTCCTTGAGCGGCACCACCTTCACGTCTACCCGGACGGTGCCCTTCGCGACGTGCGTCAGCGCCTGCTCCAGGTGGGCGCGGAGCAGTTCGGGGGCCCGGCCGGCGACGCCGCCGAGGTTGTAGCCGACGAGTGAGGTGTTGGTGTACCAGGGGTGGTTGCCCTCGAAGGTGACGTCCTCGGCCGCCGCGTTGCCGAAGACGGCGTGGCGTCCGAACGCCGCCAGCAGGCCGGTCACGGACGAGCGGAACGCGCCGCCGACGGAGTCCAGGACCAGGTCCGCGCCCGCTCCGCCGGTCCGGTCGGCCACCTCCTGTTCGATCTCGTCGTACGACACGACGCTGTCGTAGCCGTAGGCGCGCGCGTACTCGGCCTTGGCCGGGGAACTCGTCACACCGATCACCGTGGCCGCGCCGAGTGAGCGGGCCAGCTGCGCGGCCGCCGTGCCGACTCCGCCGGCGGCGGCGAGGACGACCACGGTCTCGCCCGCCGCGAGGTGCCCGGCCGAGGTGAGTACGCCCAGCGCGGTGGTGACGTTGCACAGGGCCCCGGCCGCCACCGCGCCGTCCAGCCCGGCGAGTTCGCCGTCCAGCCGTACGACGTGCTCCGCGCCGACGGCGACGACCTCGGCGTTGCCGCCGCCGCCCAGGGTGAGGGCGGCCACGCGCTCTCCGGGCGTGAAGCCGGTGACGCCGTCGCCCACGGCGCGTACCGTGCCGACCGCCTCCAGGCCGGGGAAGTGCGGCAGGTCGACCGGGAACTGGCCGCGCCGGAACATCACTTCGGCGAAGTTCACGCCCGCGTACTCGACGTCGATGGTGAGCTGCCCGGGCTGTGGCCCGGGCACGGCGACATCGGCGACGTCCAGGACGGACGGGCCGCCGAAGGACTCGAAGCGGACCGTGCGCATACGGGCGGTCGGGTCGGTTGCGGAGGTGTTCGTCATCGGATTCCCGTCTCGCTGAGAGTGGTGGTGGGGCCGTGCCCGGTGAGCAGGCGGGTGTCGTCGGGGCTGGTGGCGGCGACCCTGCGCAGGGAGGCCTCCAGGGCGGCCGGGC
Organism: Streptomyces tuirus; assembly: GCA_018195615.1. Taxonomy (GTDB): domain Bacteria; phylum Actinomycetota; class Actinomycetes; order Streptomycetales; family Streptomycetaceae; genus Streptomyces; species Streptomyces tuirus_A. The sequence continues at coordinate 4,916,955 of JAGTPG010000002.1, forward strand.
TGGCGCCTGGCGCGTCCGCGCGCCCCGGGCCGCCGGCGAGCAGGGCGTCACCGGTGGCCAGCAGCGCGGCGTCGTCGCCGCCGAAGCGGAACATGACGGAACCGCCGGTGTGTCCGGGTGTGTGCAGCACGGTGACCGGGGCTGCCGCGAAGGTCAGCTCGCCGCCCCGCTCCGGGAGTTCGCTCACCTCGTCGGGCTCCTGGTCGGGGTGTCCGACCAGCAGTTCGCGGGGAAGGAGTCGGGCAGTCCCTTGGCCGGGGCGCCGAACTGGTAGCGGTCGGCGGGATGGATCCAGGCCGGGACGCCGTAGTGCCGGGCGAGCGGCACGGCGTCCCAGGTGTGGTCCATGTGGCCGTGTGTGATCAGGATGGCCTCGGGCTCCAGGCGGTGCGCCCGGACGGCCTCGTGGACCGCGTCGGCGGCGTCGTGCCCCGGGTCGACGATGAGGCAGGGGTTTCCCGGTCCGGCGGCGACGAGATGGACGTTCGTGCCGAACTTGCCGGTGGCGGCGGACAGTACGAGCATGACGCGACTCTGACGGAGCCTTCGGTCATATGTCAATTGCCGATTGTGTGGCAGAACTCTGCCTCAAGTCTGCCCTATAGTGCGAGTGCCATCGCCCGGCGCGCGTGCCGCACTCGTCTCAGCAGGGGGTTTGTCGTGAAGGCCATCGCCATTCAGCGCTACGGAGGTCCGGAGGTCCTGGAGTTGATGGACCTCCCCGAACCGCGTCTGGGACCGGACGTCGTGCTCGTGCGGGTGAAGTACGCGGGCGTGAACCCGGCCGACTGGAAGATCCGGGAGGGCTACATCGACGACTGGTTCGAGTCGCACTTCCCCATGGTGATGGGCTGCGACCTGTCCGGTGTCGTCGAACGCACCGGCCTCGGCGTCACCGAGTTCTCCCCGGGCGACGAGGTCGTCGGCTACGTCCGCGCCGATCACATGCAGCGCGGCACGTACGGCGAACTGGTGGCGGCACCCGTGCGGACCCTGGCGCACAGGCCGCGCGCTCTCGACCTGCGGGCCGCGGCCGGGCTGCCGGCCGCCGGCCTCACGGCCTACCAGGCGCTGCGCCGCCATCTGGGGATCGCCGCCGGTGAGGTGCTGCTCGTGCACGCGGCGGCCGGTGGGGTGGGGTCGCTGGCCGTCCAGATCGGCCGGGCGCTCGGTGCGCGCGTCATCGGCACGGCGAGCGAGCACAACCACGCGTTCCTGCGGTCGCTCGGTGCCGAGCCGGTCACCTACGGCCCCGGGCTCGCCGACCGGGTGCGTGCCCTGGCCCCGGAGGGCGTCGACGCCGTCTTCGACCTCATGGGCGGTGACACCCTGGCCGGTTCGCCGGCGTTGCTGCGGCCGGGCGGGCGGCTCGCCTCGATCTCCGGTGATGTGACGGGGCTGGGCGGGCGCTATGTGTTCGTGCGGCCCGATCCGGCCGATCTGGCGGAGCTGGTGGCGATGGCGGAGCGGGGGGCGGTGCGGGTGCACGTCAGCGCGGAGTTCCCGCTGGCGGAGGCCGCGCGGGCCCATGAGCTCGTGGCGACCGGCCATGTGCGGGGCAAGGTCGTGCTGGCGGTCGATCCGTCCTGAGCCTGCTCGACCCAGGGCCGTCTCCTCACGGAGGCGGCCCTTTCGCATGTCCGGGAACCGCCGTCGCCGCGTCTTCAGTGAGTCTTGAGCGGCTCTCCACCCAGCCGCCCCCGGGCCGCCGGTCGGTCCCCTCGCCGTTCGCAGCCGAACCCACAGAGGCGGCTGTGAGGCTGATTCCACGCCCTCAGGGGCCGCCGAAGCAGACCCACGGACGAACGGAACGGGGCATGACCATTGCTGAGCGGGAGCGGCCGGACGCCGCTCCGGCCGCGGCCGAACTCTCCTACCAGCGTTCGATGGACCGCGTCCTGGTGCACCGCAGGGCCGTCATGGAGGTCTTCGTCACGGACGCGGCGCGGCTCGGCGACGAGACGTTCGCCGTGGCCGTCCAGGCGCCTCGCGCGCACCGTTACTACAACGACCACACGCAGCGGCCCGCGCTGCTCGACCCGCTGTTCCTGCTGGAGGCCGCCCGCCAGGCGGTCACCGTCGTGGCCCACCAGTGGCTGGGCGTCTCGTACGACACGTCCTTCCTGATCAGCGACTGGACCACCGAGTTCACGGATCCGGCGGCGCTGCGCGCCCGGGGCGACGCCCCGGACGAACTCGTCGTCGAGGTCACCGCGCGTGACCTGAAGCGGCGCGGCACCAAGCTGCTGGCGGCCACGCTGGAGTGCGTGTACGTCGTCGGCGGCCGGCGGGCCGGGACGAGTGCCATCGTGGCCGGCTACCTCAGCCGCGACGGTTACACGGCGCACCGCGAGAAGAGCCGGGGAAACGTTCCACCGTCCTCGTCCGGCATGCCGCACACCAGGGTGGGCGCGACCGTGGAGCCCGCTCTGGTCGGGCGGGAGCGGGCCGAGAACGTGGTGCTCACCGATGTGGAGCGCCCGGGCGGTGCGCTCGCTCTGCGGGCCACGCTCGACGTCCCGGTGTGGCACCCGGCCATGTACGACCACCCGTTGGACCACGTGCCCGCGATGGCGCTCATGGAGGCGGCGCGGCAGGCCGCCGTGCTCGCCGCCGGGGAGCCCGCCGAGCGGCGGTACGCCCGGGCCTTCGGTGCCACGTTCCGCCGGTTCGTGGAGCTGGACAGCCCGGTGACGGTCTCCGTCTCGGACTCGGGCGACGCGTGCTTCACCGTCGACTTCCTGCAGGACGGGGAGTCGGTCTGCACGGCCGAGGTCGCCGTCGCCGCGGTGCCCCCAGGCCCGGACACGGACGGCGGGTGACGGCCGTGCGACTGCGCTCACCGCTCGGGCTGACGGCGACGGCCTGGTACCCGGAGCGGCGTCAGACGGCCGAGGAGGCCGTGGCCGCCGGTGACATCGACGCCCGCACCGCCCGCGAGCTCGGCTACACGTCCCTGCCGGTCAGCGAGGACACCGCGCCGCCCGACATGGCCGTGGAGGCCGCGACCAGGGCACTGGCCGTCGCCGGTACCCGGGCCGACGACCTCTCCCTGGTACTGCACGCCAGTGTTCACCACCAGGGCCACGACGCCTGGTCCGCCCCGCACTACATCGCGCGACGGCTCGGGGCCCACCAGGCCGTGCCGATCGGGCTGCTCCAGCAGTGCAACGGCGGCGCCATCGGCATCGAGCTGGCCGCGAGCCGGCTGCAGGGCGACCCGGCGGCCGGACCCGCGCTGGTCACCACCGCCGACCGGTTCCTGCTGCCGAGCTGGCACCGCTGGCTCAGCGACTACGGCATGGCGGCCGGGGACGCGGCCACGGCGGTCCTCGTCCACCGCGCGGGCGAGCGGCCCGGGGCGGGGCACTCCCGCACGCCGGACCTGCTGCTGCACTCCCTCGCCACCCGGGTCGCGGCCGAGCTCGAGGTCATGCACCGGGGCGACGACGAACTCGACGCGACGCCCCTGGGCCACAGTCCGATGATCGACGTACGGCGCACCAAGCGCGCGTTCATCAAGGCGTACGGCGTCGAGTTCTTCCTCAAGACCGCGGCCGACCGCATCCGGGCCGTCGTCGAGGAAGCCCTGGCCGGTGCCGGGCTCGCCGCCGACGACCCGCGGTTGCGGCACGCCGTGATCCCCCGACTGGGGAGCAAGGCGATGGCGGAGGCGTACATCCCGCCGCTCACGGACTCCACCTCGGCCCCGGTGCTCGACCTCGGCCGGGCCACCGGGCACGTGGGCGCCGGCGATCTCAACGCCTCCCTCGCCGACCTGGCCCGCACGGACCTGCTGGCGCCCGGGGAGCACGCGCTCGTGCTCAACGGCGGCGGCGGGTTCACCTTCACCGCGGTCGTGGTCAGCAAGTCCTGAGCAGGACCGCCTCACCGACCCATCCGTGCACAACCCACCCGTTCAAGGAGAAACAGCCATGTCCGCACACCAGGACCGTCTCTTCGCCCTCGTCTCCGAGAAGCTCGGCGTGCTCGCCGAGGAGCTGACCACCGACGCCACCTTCGACAGCCTCGACCTGGACTCGCTCGCGCTGATCGAGCTCAGCGTCATCGTGCAGAAGGAGTTCGGCGTCCAGATCGACGAGACGGCGCTGACCCCGGAGAACACCTTCGGCGACGTCCTCGCCACCATCGACGCCAAGGCCCCGGTGGCCTGATGAGCGGCATACCGACGCGGCGCCGCGATGGGCGGCGCACGGAACGCTTCGACGTGGCGGTCACCGGCGTCGGCCTGGTCACCCCGGCCGGTCTTGGCGTCGAGGCCAACATGGAGCGGGTCTGGGCGGGTGAGTCCACGGCGGCCACCGACCCGGACCTCGCCGGCCTGCCCGTCGACTTCGCCTGCCGCGTTCCCGGCTTCGACGCGGGGGCGCTGCTCGGGCGGCGCAGTGCCGTACGCATGGACCCGGTCAGCCACTTCGGCGTGGTGGCGGCCCGGCAGGCCGTGGAGGACGCCGGGCTGGATCCGTCGAGCTGGGACGGCGCCCGGGTCGGCGTGGTCGTCGGCACGTCGCTGGGCGGCTGGTCCACGGTCGAGCGGGAGCACGGCAAGCACCTGGAGGACGGCCCGGAGTTCGTGTCGCCGCTGCTGATGGTGATGGGCCCGGTCAACATGACGGCCGGTTACATCGCCATGGACCTCAAGGCGCTGGGCCCCAACCAGGTGGTGTCCACGGCCTGCGCGTCCGGCAACACGGCGATCGGGTACGCCCGCGCCCTGCTGGAGGCCGGGGTCTGCGACATCGTCCTGGCGGGCGGCGCCGAGGCGGCCATGTCCCGGACCGCGATGGCCTCTCTGGCCCGGGCCGGGGCGCTGTCCACGCGGGGCGACGACCCGGCGTCCGCGTCCCGGCCGTTCGACGCCGACCGGAACGGGTTCGTCGCGGGCGAGGGCGCGGCCATGCTGGTGCTGGAGCGCGTCGAGGACGCCCGGGCGCGCGGCGCCCGCGTCCGGGCCCGGGTCTCCGGGTTCGGCGCGTCCGCCGACGGCCACCACGCCTCGGCACCCGACCCGACGGGCGGCGGCGCCGAGCGGGCCATCAGGGCCGCCCTCGCCGACGCCCTGGTCGACCCCTCCGAGGTGGACCACGTCAACGCGCACGGCACGTCCACGCCGCTCAACGACATCACCGAGGCCGGCGTCATCCGCCGGGTCTTCGGCGAGAAGCCGGCCGTCACCTCCACCAAGGGCGTCGTCGGTCATCTGCTGGGCGCGGCCGGCGCGGCCGAGGCGGTGTACACGGTGCTCGCGGTGGAGCGGCGCCTCGTCCCGCCGACCGCCAACCTGACCAGCCTGGACCCGGGCATCGGGGTGGACGTCGTGGCGAAGGAGGCCCGGCCGCTGGAGATCGGCGCGGCCGTGAACGACTCCTTCGGCTTCGGCGGCCAGAACGCGGTGATCGTGGTGACCCCGGCATGACAGCGACTCCGGACACCGCGGGGGCCGGCAGTGGCCCGGGCCGTTCCGTGCTCGTCACGGGCGGGAACCGCGGCATCGGGCTGGCCGTCGCCCGCTCGCTCGCCGCGCGCGGCGACCGGGTGGCGGTCACCCACCGCACCGGCGAGCCCCCGGCGGGGCTGTTCGGGGTGCGCTGCGACGTGACGGACGAGGCCCAGGTGGAGCGCGCCTTCAAGGAGGTCGCGGCCGAGCAGGGCGAGGTCGAGGTGCTGGTCGCCAACGCCGGGATCACCCGGGACGGGCTGCTGCTCGCCCTCGGCGACGAGGCGGTCGACGCCGTGCTCGACACCAACCTGCGGTCGGTCTTCCGCCTGGCCCGGCACGCCTCCCGGGGCATGCTGGGCCGGCGCTGGGGCCGCATGGTGCTGGTCTCGTCCGCCGTCGCGTTCACCGGCTCGCCCGGCCAGACCAACTACACCGCCGCCAAGGCCGGCCTCGTCGGGCTGGCCCGCTCGCTCGCCTGGGAGCTCGGCAGCCGCGGCATCACCGTCAACGTCGTCACCCCGGGGCTGGTGGAGACGGACATGCTCCGCGAGGTACGCCCGGCCCGCCTCGACCAGTACCTGGCGATGACGCCGCTGGGCCGGGCCGGGACCGCCGACGAGGTGGCCGCCGCGGTGCGGTTCCTCACCGGCGAGGAGGCCTCGTACATCACCGGCGCCGTGCTGCCGGTCAGCGGTGGGCTCGGCATGGGCCACTGACGTCCCGTGCCGCACGCCTCCACCACCACGAGAAAGCACAGGAAAGGGAAACCATGCCAGTCGGTGTCCTGTCGATCGGCTCCTACACACCGGCCAAGGTCGTCGACAACCAGCAGATCAGCGCGTGGACGGGGATGCCCGAGTCCTGGGTGACCGAACGCACCGGGGTGCTCCAGCGGCGCTACGCCGAACCGGGCACCACGACGTCCGACCTCGCCGTCCCGGCCGCCCGCGAGGCGCTCCAGGGCGTCACCGAGGAGGTGCGCGAGCGGCTCGGCGCGCTGGTCGTGGCCACCAGCACCCCGGACGTGCCGCAGCCGTCCACCGCCGCCATCCTCCAGCACAAGCTGGGTCTCGCCACCCTGCCCGCCTTCGACGTCAACGCCGTGTGCAGCGGTTTCCTCTACGGCCTCGCGGTCGCCGAGGGACTGCTGAAGGCCGGCCGGCACGGGGAGCACGTACTGCTCGTCGGGGCCGACATGTTCTCCACGATCATGGACAGGTCCGACCGGCGCACGGTCAGCCTGTTCGGCGACGGCGCGGGCGCCGTGCTGCTCGGCGAGGTGCCCGAGGGCTACGGCCTGCGGTCCGTGCAGCTGGTCACCGACGGGGAGTTCCACCACTACGTCGGCGTGGAGGCCGGTGGCACCCGGACGCCGCTCGACGCAGAGGCCCGCGAGGCCGGGCAACACTACTTCCGGATGGACGGCCGGGCGGTGCGCGACTACGCGCTGTCCGTGCTGGCGAAGCTCACCGCCCGGACGCTCGACGACTGCCGGCTGGACCTGGAGGACGTCGACCGCTTCGTCTTCCACCAGGCCAACACCCGGCTCCTGGAGACCTTCGTGGCGGACGCCGGGATCGACCCGGCGCGGGTCGCCTACACCGCCCCGCACCTGGGCAACACCGTCGCCGCGTCGGTGCCGCTCACCCTGCACGCCACCCACCGGGAACGGCCGCTGCGGCGCGGCGAGCGGGTGCTGCTGGCGTCGGTGGGCGGCGGCATGACCGCGGGCGCGGCACTGCTGACCTGGTACTGAGCCGACCGGCCGCCGGCAGAGCCGGCATCGACCCCACGCACATCACACGCAGCATCGGAGGAGCCATGAGGCTCGACGGACAGACGGCCGTCATCACCGGGGGCACACGGGGCCTCGGGCGGGCGATCGCAGAGGCCTACCTCGCCGAGGGGGCCTCGGTGGTGGTCGCCGCGCGCAACCCGTACGACATCAAGGAACTCGCCGACGACCACCGCGACCGGCTGCTCTACCACCACACGGACGTCACCGACGAGGCCTCGGTGGACGGGCTGATGGCCACCGCCGTCGAGACGTTCGGAGGTGTCGACGTCCTGGTCAACAACGCGGGCGTCAGCCGGGACGGCAGGATCTCCCGGCTGTCCGTGGCCGACTGGAACACCACCCTGGCCACCAACCTGACCGGCGTCTTCCTCTGCACCCGCGCGGTGATCGGCCCGATGACCGGCCGGCGCGAGGCGACCGGTGTCGGCGGCCGCATCATCAACGTGTCGTCCTGCGTGGCCGGCCGGCCCGCGATCGGGGCGTCCGCCTACAGCGCGAGCAAGGCCGCCGTGGAGATGTTCACCCGCACCTCGGCGGCCGAGCTCGCCCCAAGGGCATCACCGTCAACTGCCTGTCGCCCGGCTACATCGACGAGGGCATGGGCAAGGAGCTGGCGGCCAACGAGCGTGCCTGGGAGTCCTACCGCGGCCGGCTGCTGTCCGGGCGCCTCGGCCGTCCCCAGGAGGTCGGTGCCACCGCCGTGTTCCTCGCCTCCCAGGACAGCTCGTACGTCAACGGCAGCGTGGTCGAGGTCAACGGGGGCTGATGTGGGCGGCCTGACGAAGCCCGGGGCGCCCGTGCTGGTCGTCGGGGCCGGCCCGGTCGGTCTGGTCGTCGCCTGCGAACTGCTCCAGCGGGACGTCCCGGTCCGCGTCGTGGACGCCGGGCGCGGGCACTCGGCGCACTCCCGCGCGAACGTCGTCTGGCCGCGCAACCTCGAACTGCTCGACCGGATCGGGGTGACCGACGACCTGCTGGGCATCGGCCACCGGCTGGCGGGCACGGCGTTCTACTCGCGCGGCCGGCGCCTGGCGACGGCCTGGATGAGCCGGCTGCCGGACTCGCCGTACCCGTTCGCGCTCACGCTCTCGCAGAACGACACCGAGGACGTGCTGCGCCACCGGCTCGCCGCGCTCGGCGGCACCGTGGAGGAGGGCGTACGGCTCACCGCCCTGGACAACACCCCGGGCGGCCCGGCCGTCAAGCTGGAGCACGAGGGCGGCCGGGTCGAGGAGCTGGAGCCCGGCTGGCTGGTCGGCGCGGACGGCGCGCACAGCACCGTGCGCAAGGAACTGGGCATCGCCTACGACGGCCCGCCGGTCGACGTGTCGTTCGCCATCACCGACGCCCGGCTGACCACCACCCTCTCCGAGGACCTGTCGCACTACTGCTACGCCCCGAGCGGCGCGATGGTGCTGGGCCCGATGGGCGACGGTGTGCACCGCATCGCCCTGAACGTGCCGCACGACGCCTACGACGAGCACAACCCGCCGTCGCGCGAGATGTTCCAGCAGGTCGTCGACGACCGGGCGGCCGGCCGCAGCAGGGTCGAGGAACTGCTGTGGAGCGGTTCCTTCCGGGTGCGGGTGAGGATCGCCTCCTCCTTCCGCAGCGACCGCTGCTTCCTGGTGGGCGACGCCGCGCACGTGATCAGCCCGGCCGGCGGCCAGGGCATGAACACGGGGATGCAGGACGCGTTCAACCTGGCGTGGAAGCTCTCCGGGGTCATCCACGGGGAGTTCGAGGAGTCGGTCCTGGACTCCTACGACACCGAACGCCGGGCCGTCTCCCATGACGTGGCGCGCTCGACCGAGCTGCTGACCAAGGCGGGCCTCGTCCGCACACCGGCGAAAGTCGCCCTGCGGGACGCGGCGTTCGTGGCGGCCGACCGGACGGGACTGTTCCAGCGCAAGCTCGCCCCGCAGCTCGGTCAGACGGCCGTCAGCTACGACGGCGACCGCCATCCCCGGCTGCCGGTGATGGTCTCGGGCGGGACGCACCCGCGGTTCGGCAGCGGCGGCTGGCCGGTGATCGACCGGGACCGGCACACCGTGCTGCTGTGGCCCGGCACCCGCACCCCGCCCCCGGACTGGCAGCGCACCCGCGACCGGATGCGGCGGGCGCTGCCCGAGGGCACGCCCGTGCTCGACCTGACCCGTGCGGTCCCGAGGGGCCTCGCCGCCGCACTGGGTTCACGACCGGCCGTGGCGGTGGTCCGTCCGGACGGCCATCTGCTGGGCCGGCTCGACCCCCGGCGGCCCCAGGAGACCAACCGGCTGCTCACCCGAGCGGCCCACCTCAGGAGCCGGCCATGACGACGTCCCTGCCCCCGCTGACCAGCGACCACTCCCGTCCCGTGGTGGCGTTCTTCGACGCCGACGAGACGCTCATCGCCATGAAGACCCCGTTCTCGCTGCTGCGCCACCGGCTGCGGCGGCGTGGGGACGTCACGGGAGCCGAGTACGAACGGCTGGTGGAGCCGCTGAGGCGGCTGGCGTCGATGGGTGTCACACCGGTCGAGGTGGTGTCCAAGTTCTACGAACTGCACACCGGTGTCCCCTGGGACGAGGTGGTCGCCGAGGCCCGCCGGTGGTACGCCGACCTGCGTGAGGTGGGGGCGCCGTTCATCGAGCCGACCGTCGCCCGGCTGCGCAGCCACCAGGAGGCGGGCCACCACACGGTCGTCATCTCCGGCTCGTGGCCCGCCACGCTGCACCCGATCACCGACGACCTGGGCGTCGACCTGGTCCTGTGCACCGAGCCCGAACTGGACGCGGACCGCTGTATGACCGGGGCGATCCGGCACGCGATGTTCGGTCCGGCGAAGGCCGAGGCGGTCCGGCAGGCGCTGGAGAAGTTCGGCGCGGATCCCGCCGACTGCTACGCGTACGGCGACGACCCCGGCGACCTGACCATGCTGCGGATGGTGGGCCGCCCCACGGTGGTCGGCGCCAACCCCAGGATGACGGCGTACGCGGCGGAGCAGGGCTGGCCGGTCATCCCGGCGACCCTGGTGACCGGCACGAGACGCCAGCCGGTGTGACCCCGTACGACCACGCCGCCCCGTGCCTCTCAAGGGGGCACGGGGCGGCATCGGTGCGCGGCTCGTCGGTGGTGCTCGGCGCGCCGAGGTCGAGCCGGTGGTGCCGCCCGCCGCCCGCCGCTCGCCGCTCGCGGCGAACCCGGCGGGAGGCAGGGCCGGCTCGCTGGGCAGCGGCGGAGAACGCGGGTCAGCGGGGGCCGGTGGAGCGGACGCCGGCGCGGCGGGCGCTCAGCGCGCTCCGACCGCCTCCGGCAGTGCGGCCAGGTGCGCCAGGGCCTCGGGCGGGAGGGACAGGGACCCCGCTGCCGCGTTGTCCTCCAGGTAGCGGAGCGTCTTCGTGCCGGGGATGACGCCCACGTGGTCGCCCTGTGCCAGCACCCACGCGATCGCGACCTGCGCCACGGTCGCGTCCAGCCCGTCGGCCACGGACCGCACCCGGTCGACGATGGCCTGGTTGGCGCTGATGGCCTCCGGCTGGAAGCGCGGGATGCGGTGGCGGCCGTCGACCCCCGGCAGGTCCTTGGGGCTGCTGATCAGGCCGGACAGGAAACCCCGGCCGAGCGGGGCGAAGGCGATGAACGCGATGCCCTCGCGTCCGCAGTACTCCACCACGCCGCTCGTCAGGGCGTCGCGGCTCCACAGGGACAGTTCGCTCTGCACGGAGGCGACCGGGTGGATCGCGTGCGCCCGGCCGATTTCCACGACGGACGCCTCCGACAGGCCGAGCGCGCCGAGCTTGCCCTCCTTCACCAGCTCCGCGAGCGCGCCCCAGCTCTCCTCGACCGGCACCTCGGGATCGATGCGGTGCAGCTGGTAGAGGTCGATGTGATCGACGCCGAGCCGCCGCAGGCTGGCGTCGACGGCGGCGCGCAGATACTCGGGCCGGCCGTCCCGGTGGCTCCGGTACGTCGCCGGGTCGTCCACGACGAGCCCGCCCTTGGTGGCGAGCAGCGCCTTGTCACGGTGTCCGCGCAGCGCCTTGCCGACCAGCAGCTCGTTGGTGAACGGGCCGTACTGGTCGGCCGTGTCGATCAGATCGACGCCGATCTCGAGGGCACGCCGGATGACCCCGATCGACTCGGTCTCGTCCCGGCCCAGCTCGTCGTACCCCCACGACATCCCCATGCAGCCGAGACCGACGGCCGCGAAGGTCCGCTCCGAGCCGCCCAGTTGGATCCTGCGCATCGCCGTGCGCACCGCCTTTCCCACTCGCCCGTGTGCCGTGCCCGGCCCGTCGGCCGACAGGCCCTCATCTTTACACAGAACTCTGCCATACGACATTGACACCGGCTGTGCCCAGGCCCCTAATCTATGCCAGAGTTCTTACACATACCTGACATCGATCAGATGCCTGACAACGAACAGACAGAGGTGATCCTCCGTGTCCACCGGCAACCCGCGGGCCACGCTCGCCGCGGCGTGCGTCGTCGGCCCGCTCATGACCCTGGTGGTGACCGGCCCGTCCGTGGCCGTCCCCGACATCGGCGCCGATCTGCACAGCTCACTCGCCGCCGCCCAGTGGGTGGTCGACGGCTACATGCTGACCGCGTCCAGCAGCCTCGCCGCCATGGGCTCGCTCGCCGACCGCGTGGGCCACCGCAGGATGTTCACCTGGGGCATGGCCTTCTTCGCGTTCTGGATGACCGTCTCGGGCCTGGCGAACAGCATCCTGCTGCTCGACGTCTCGCGCGCGATCGCCGGCTTCGGCAGCGGCGCGGCGCTCGCCTCCATCACCGCCATCCTGGCGCAGTCCTTCGACGGCGCCGCCCGCGCGAAGGCCTTCGGCCTCTTCGGTACGTTCCTGGGCGCCGGCCTGGCGTTCGGCCCGATGTTCGGCGGCGTCCTGGTCAACCTGTGGGGCTGGCGCTCGGTGTTCCTCGTCCTGGCCGCGGTCTCCGCGCTCGTGTTGCTGAGCACGCCGCTGCTGCCCCGCCCGGAGCCCAACCGCGGGCCCCGCTTCGACTGGACCGGCACCTTCGCCTTCGGCTTCGGTGTCGCCCTGTTCGTCCTCGCCCTGGTGGAGGGGCCGGGCCGGGGCTGGACCGACCCGGTCGTGCTCGGCTCGGCCGTCGGCTGCCTGGTCCTGATGGTGGCCTTCGTGGCGGTCGAGCGCCGTACCGAGCACCCGATGTTCGACCTGGGCCTGTTCGCCCGGCCGCAGTTCCTGGCCGTCTGCCTGGTGCCCCTGGTGCTGGCGTTCAGCTTCGTCGCGCTCGTCATCGTGCTGCCGCCCTACCTGACCTCCACGAGCGGTCTGTCGGCCTTCCGCATCGGCCTGGTCCTGCTGCTCCTGACGGGCCCGTCCCTGGTGATGCCCGCCGTCACGGGCGTGCTCGCGCAGAAGGTCTCGCAGCGCGTGCTGTTCGTCGTGCTGCTGTGCTTCTCCGCCGCCGGTGCCGCCTGGCTGACCATGGTGGAGCCGGGCGCCTCCACGGCCGCGCTGGCCGGGCCCCTGCTGTTCCTGGGCATCGGCTACGGCATCTCGCTGGGCATCCTGGACGGCGCGGCGGTCTCGGCCGTCGAACCGGAGCGGATGGGCATGGCCGCGGGCATGTTCAACACCGTGCGGCTCGCCTCCGACGCGGTCTCCATGGCCGGTCTCGGCACCCTCGTCACGGCGCTCACCAAGAGCGCCCTCGACAGCGGTGCGGTGTCCGGGTACCCCGGCGGTGCCGAGGCGCTGACCTCGCGCGCGCTCCAGGGCGGTCTGACCGAGGCCGCGAAGACACTGCCGGCCGGTGCGGTGCGGGACCGGGCCGTGACCGCGGTCACGGACGCCTACGCCAGTGGTCTGCACACCACCATGTGGATCGTCGCGGCGGCGTGCGCGGTCAGCGCGGTCGTGGTCGGCAGCCTGCTCTCGGGCACGAAGCCGTCCGGTGACGCGCCCGTCGAGGCGTCCGGCGATTCGGCCACGGCGTCGCCCGAGCCCGCCTCCGCGCACTGAGGGCCGGCCATGACACAGACCGCCCTGGGGCCCGTCGAGGTCCTGCCCCCGTACGTCGACCAGCAGTTGGTGGAGCGTCTCGGTATCGAGATCACCGTCTGCGGGCCCGATCTCGTGGTCGGCACCATGCCGGTGGCGGGCAACCGGCAGCCCATCGGCCTGCTGCACGGAGGGGCCAACGCGGTCCTCGCCGAGACGCTCGGTTCGCTCGCCGCCTGGGTGCACGCGGGCGCCGACCGGATCATCGTCGGCCAGGAACTGTCCTGCACGCACCACGCCGCGGCCCGCTCGGGGCGGGTCACCGGCTCCTGCCGGCCGCTGCACCTGGGCACGCACACCGCCACGTACGAGATCGTCATCAGCGACGATCAGGACCGGCGCACCTGCACCGCCCGGCTGACCTGCGCGATCCCGGCCGCCCGGCGCCGGAAGACCCGGTGACCGAAACGGCCCGGGGACAGCGGCGGTGGCCGGCGTGGGGAAGACAATGCACGACTAATGCTTCGCCTTCTGTCGTATGCAAGACTATTGACATGGCGAACACGACGACGGAGACGGTCGCCGCCGGCCGACTCGGGCACACGATCAAGCGGGCGGAGCAGGCCCTCATCTCGCGCAAGACGGAAGTGCTGCGGGAGTTCGGCCTGACCGTGCCCCAGTACTCGGTCCTGCTGCTGCTGTCGGTCTCCGACGGTATGTCCGCGGCGCAGCTCGCCCGGGAGTGCATGGTCACGCCGCAGACGATGGCCACGGTCCTGACCAACCTGGAAAAGGCCGGTCTGGTGTTCCGTGAACCCTCGGAGCTCCATCAGAAGGTCGTGGTCAACCGGGCGACCCGGGCTGGCCGCGCCATCGCCAAGAAGGCCGACAAGGCGGCACTGCGCGTCGAGGGCTCGCTGAGCGCCGAATTCACGGCCGAAGAGCTGGCCCACTTCGAGGAGTACCTGGAGCGGGCGATCGCGTTGCTGGCTTCGCTGGACTGAGCCGCCGGCTGCCTCCGCGCAATAAAGTTGAATATCGCACGGCCGGGAAAACCACGGTGAATGCGCCCACGGTGCATTCACCGTGGTTCCCTTTTTGGGGGGATGTGAGGCAAGTAACAGGTACTGCACCGCCGCGTAAACATTTGTGACCAGGGCATCGGAATAAGCGATTTCTGGCCAAACCCCTGCTATGGTTGGCGGGTCACTTGCGAGGTGGATGTACCAATAAGGGGGAATGGTGCAGATTCATGTCCTCGGTCCAATGACGTGCTTCGATGACGATTCGGAGCCCATCGTCCTGGCGCCCAAGCCGCGTCGGCTTCTCGCCTTACTGGCTGTCAATGCGGATCGTGCCGTATCCGTCAACGCGCTCGTGCAGGAGTTGTGGGGAACCAGTCCGCCGCGCACCGCGACGGCCACGATCCAGACGTATATCGGCCAGGTCAGACGGACCATAGCGGAAGCACTCAGAAAGAGCGCCACAGAAGTCGCCGACGACATTCTGATAACCGAGGGCAGCAGTTATGTGCTGTCCACTTCCAGGGTCGCGCTCGACATCACGGAATACGAGATGCTGGCGGAAGCCGGCAGTGCGGCCGTCCAGCGCGGTGAATTCGTGCAGGGCTCCGACCTGCTCCACCGGGCGGTCGCGCTGTGGCGCGGTCCTGCCCTCGTCAATGTGGAGGCCGGTGAACTGCTCAGCGCCCGGATCGTCCACCTGGACGAGTCGCTGCTGTGCACCCAGGAGCACCGCATCTACGCCGATCTCCAGCGCGGTGCGCACCACACGCTGGTGCCGGAGCTCAAGGAGCTCACCGCCCGCCACCCGCTGCACGAGAACTTCCACCGGCATCTGATGCTCGCGCTGTACCGGTGCGGCCGGCGGGCCGAGTCGCTCGCCGTCATGCGGCGGCTGCGCGCCCGCCTGGTGGAGGAACTGGGCCTGGAGCCCTCGCCGTTCCTGGTCCAGATGGAGCAGGACATCCTGCGCGGCGAGCCGTCCCTGGACGGGCCGCGGCCCAGGGACGCCGACCGGTGTTCCGGCCGGCAGCAGCCGGACCGGATGGCGGTGCGCGGCGTGGTGCACCGCCTGCCCCGGTCGGCCATGCAACCGACCGGCTGAACCGGCCTGACACGTACGGGTCCGCGGGGCGATGTGCCCCGCGGACCCGTTTGCGCACCCGTACCGGCCGCTGCTGTCAGGTGCCGCTGACCAGCAGGCAGGACCAGGTGAATCCCGCGCCGGCGCTCACCACCAGGGCGTACTCGCCGGGGCCCAGCATCCGGCGGGCGTGCAGCTCGGCCAGGCTGGCCGCGGTGTCACCGGCGCCGAGGTGCCCGGTGGCGGACCCGGGGCGCAGCAACTCCGCCCCGGTGAGCTTCGTCAGCAGCGGCGCGTACGCCAGGTCGATCGTCTTGCGGCCCAGGCGCGGCGCCACCACACAGCGCAGCGGGACGTCGCCCGTCGCCGCCAGGCCCGCGTCCGCCAGGCACGACTCCACCGCCGACCGCAGCGCCCCGGAGCTCGCCTCGGTGAACGTCTCCATCCCCTCGGCCCGCAGATACGCCTTCTTCGTCCGGCGGATGTCGACCCGCGGTCCGAGCGAGCGGGCGGCCGGGCTGAACGGGTCGTCCCCGCGGTGCATCCGCTCCAGCCGCGGCGCGGCCACCGTGGACAGGGAGTGCAGCACCAGGTCGGCCGGCCTCCCGCCGCCCTCACCGTCCGGCAGATGGTGCAGGACCAGGGCCGTGGCCCCGTCGCCGTACGCGATGCCGTAGTCACCGCTCCAGCGGTCGAAGCCCGGGTCGAGGAAGGCGTCCGCGGTGGTGACCAGGGCGTGGCCGAGGCCGGGTTCGACGAACAGCCGGGCCGCGGCCAGTTCCACGGCCGCCGCGCCGCCGTTGCACACCTGCTGGACACCGACCGGCACGGCGGCGTCCGCGCCGAGCCGGTCGGCGACGAAGTGCGCGGGCGACCACAGGTCGTGGCCCTGGTAGTGGATCCAGGCGTGCAGGACGAGACCCACGGCACGGGCGTCCACACCCGCCGCCGCGAGCGCCCGGCGGCCCGCCTCGACCGCCATCTCGGGCGGCGCCTGGTCGGCCACCGGCAGCTGCTCACAGCCCAGTTCGCCGGCGGTCTCCTGGTCGACCAGCTCCAGCCGGACGGCCTCCCGCACGCTCTGCCGCCCGGCGGGGAGCCAGAGCGAGGGGCCGGAGATGCCCAGCGGGCGGGGCAGCCGCATCACTCGCCCCCGCGGCCCGCACGCGTGCCCGCCGTGTCGCAGCCCGGGTCGGGGGCGGGCGTGGTCGGCGCGGTGGCGTTCTTGGGGATGATGTCGACGACGTACAGCTCCACCGGCTCGGTGCCGTTGTTGACGCCCATGTGCACGGTGTCCGGGCCCACGGGCTCCACGAGCGACTCACCGGGGCCGTACTCGCGCACCGAGCAGTCCGAACCCTCGATGCGGGTGAAGGTGCCGGAGTGGATGACGGCGATCTCCTCGCCCACGTGGTAGTGCCAGCCCGTGGAGGCGCCCGGCTGCACCACCGCCTTGCGGTAGAGCACCTTGCGGTCGCCGTTCGCCTTGATCTTGAAGGGGGCCGAGGTGACGCCCTCGCTCAGTACCACCGCGCTCACCGGCGGCACCTCGGCCTGTGCGGCGGGCTGGACGGCGAAACCGGCGCCCAGTATCACCGCGGCGACGGCACCGGCTGCTGCGACCTTGCTCTTTCTGACCACGGTACGTATTCCTTAGCTCACGGGAACCGGTCCGACGGCCATGTGTATCAGAGCACTGCCACTGGATCGAGGGCTGTCTTGACTTCCTGAACAGGTCTTTCGTGGTTCTCCAGTGGTTCTCCAGTGGTTCTCCAGCGTCTCTTCCTCAGCCGGCCTCGACCAGCGAGATCCTGCCCTTCCGGGCATCCCGGCCCAGCAGTTCCAGGACCCGCTCGCGGGTGTCCGTGCCGGCCCGCGCGGTGTGCAGCATCAGCCGGACCCCGGGGCGGTCGGGGATCTCCAGCACCGAGTGCTCGAAGATCAGGCACCCCGCCCGCGGGTGGTCGATCGCCTTCACGCCCTGGTTGGCCGCCGTGATCTCGTACCGCGACCACAGCTCGGCGAACTCCGGGCTCTCCTCGACCAGCCGGTCCGATATCCGGGTGAACTCCGGGTCGTCGGGGTAGCGGGCGGCGTCCCGGCGGAACTCCGACACCAGGCCGGGGGCGATCTCGGCCCAGTAGCGGTGGCGGGCCCGGAAGGCGGGGTTGGTGAAGAAGGCCATCAGGCAGTTGGTGTCGCCCTCGCGGAACCCGAAGACCAGCTCCGCGGCCCGGTTGGTGCCCACGATGTTCCAGCACCGGTCGATGACGTAGGCCGGGCTCGGCATCCAGCCCTCCAGCAGGGCTGTCAGCTGCGCGGTGCCGGGGGTCTCGTCCGCCGTGCGCTGCGGCGGGTTCATGCCCACCAGCTGGTAGAGGTGGTCGCGCTCCACCGCGTCCAGGCGCAGCGTCCTGCTGATCGCGTCCAGGACGTGCTCCGACACCTTGATGTCCCGGCCCTGTTCGAGCCAGGTGTACCAGGAGGCGCCGATGCCGGCGAGCATCGCGACCTCCTCCCGGCGCAGGCCCGGTGTGCGCCTGCGCGCCCCGGGCGGAAGCCCCACGTCCTCGGGCCTGAGGCGCTCCCGGCGGGTGCGCAGGAAGTGCTTGAGTTCCTCGCGTCGACGGGACTCCCGTACCGCGTTCAGGCTGGTGGTCATAAACCCAGGATAAGTACGGGCTCCCCGCTGCGAGTTGGACATCGCCAGCCTCGACACCATGACTTCCGATCCCGTCGCCCCGTCCGCCAAGGCGCGTTTCACCACGCGCCAGTGGCTCGTCATCGCCCTGTTGTGCGGCGCGCAGTTCATGCTCGCCCTGGACTTCTCCATCCTCAGCGTCGCGCTCCCCGTCCTCGGTGAGGACCTCGGCTTCCAGCTCAGCGACCTGCAGTGGGTCGTCACCGCGTTCGCCCTGCCGTCCGGCGGTCTGCTGCTGCTCTTCGGCCGCGCCGCCGACCTGTACGGCCGCCGCAACTGGTTCATCGCCGGCATGGTCCTGTTCACGGTCGCCTCCCTGGCCGGCGGCCTCGCCCCCACCCCCGGTTTCCTGCTCGCCGCCCGCGCCGCCCAGGGCGTCGCCGCCGCCATGCTGACCCCGGCGGCGATGTCCCTGCTGACGACGAGCTTCTCCGAGGGCCCGCAGCGCGACCGCGCGCTCGGCATCAACGGCGCCCTGCTGTCGCTCGGCTTCCTCTCCGGTGTGGTGCTCGGCGGTGTCATCACCGACCTGACCAGCTGGCGCGTCACGCTCTTCATCAGCGTCCCGGTCGGCCTCGTCGCCTCGATCGCCGCCCCGATCCTGATCAAGGAGAGCCGCAACGAGGAGACGCCCAGGCTGGACGTCCTCGGCGCGGTCACCGTCACCGGCGGCCTGCTGTCGGTCATCTACGGCATCACCTCGGCCGAGCGCAGCGGCTGGGGCGCCGGCACGACCCTGGGCGCGCTCGCGGCCGGCGTGGTGCTGCTGATCGCCTTCTTCGCCGTCGAGTCACGGGTCGCCGCTCCGCTGGTCGACCTGAACGTGCTGCGCCGCCGCACCGTCAGCTGGGGCAACACCACCGGCCTGATCACCTTCGCGATGATGACCGGCATGGTCTTCCTGCTCACGCTGTACATGCAGCAGGTGCGCGGGATGACGCCGCTGAACGCCGGCTTCACGTTCGCCTCCCTCGGGGTCGCGGCCGTGCTCGGCGGTGCCTTCGCGGCCCGGATCATCGGCGCCATCGGGGTCCACCGGGCGCTCGTGTACGGTCTGCTGCTCCAGGCGGCCAGCACGGCCGTGCTCTTCTTCCTCGGCACCGGCGACGGCAGCATGCCGCTGCTGCTCGTGGCCACCGCGACGGGCGGCTTCGGCCATCTCCTCGCGGTCGTCGGCTACATGATCACCGCCACCTCGGGCCTGCCCGACCACGAGCAGGGCCTGGCCACCGGTCTGGCCTACACCGGCCAGCAGCTCGGCGTCACCGTCGGAACCCCGGTGCTGGCCACGGTCGCCGCGGCCGGTATCGACGCCTCCGGCGGCAGCGGCCCGGCCGCGGTCCTGGACGGGGTGCGGGGCGGCCTGCTGACCGCCGCCGGTGCCCTGCTCGTCGCCGGACTGGTCGCCATCGCGTTCCTGCGGCCCCGGCAGACCGCCCCGGGCCCCTCGCCGGTGCCCGCCGAGCAGGTCGCGGCCGACGCCCGCTGAGACCGAGAGGACCACGAACCCCATGCGTATGCGCCACCTGGGCCGCACCGGTCTGAAGGTCTCCGAGATCTGCCTCGGCACCATGACGTTCGGCGGCCGGCACGGCTTCCAGCACATGGGCCGGCTCACCACCGTCGAGGCCCGGCGGCTCGTCCACCTGAGCATGGACGCGGGCGTCAACTTCTTCGACACCGCCGACATGTACTCCGCCGGGCAGGCGGAGGAGGTCCTCGGCGGGGCCCTCGGCAACCGCCGCGACGACGTGATCATCGCGACGAAGGTGCGCTGGCACATGCCGGACGGCGGCAGCGGCCCGAACGACCGCGGACTGTCCGGCACCACATCGTGCGCTCGGTCGAGGCCAGCCTGCGCCGCCTGGGCACGGACCACATCGACCTGTACCAGACGCACGGCTGGGACGGCCGGACGCCGTGGGAGGAGACCCTGCGGGCGCTGGACGACCTGGTGCGGGCCGGCAAGGTCCGCTACGTCGGCGCCTCGAACCTGACGTCCTGGCAGCTCACCCGCGCCCTGGCCACCAGTGAGCGGCTGGGCCTGGAACGGTTCGTCTCGCACCAGATCCAGTACAGCCTGGCCGCCCGCGAGGTCGAGTGGGAGCTGCTGCCCATGGCCGAGGCCGAGGGCGTGGGCGTCATGGTGTGGAGCCCGCTGGCGGGCGGTCTGCTCAGCGGCCACCAGGAGCGGGGCGCCGCGCCGCCGTCGGGCACCCGGCGGGCCGTGGGCTGGTTCGAGCCGGTCGACCCGGAGCGCACCTTCGACACCATCGAGGTCCTCCGCAAGATCGCCGCGGAGCGCCGGGTGAGTCCCGCCCAGGTGGCGCTGCGCTGGGCGCTGGACGGACGCGGCGTCACGTCGGTCGTCATCGGCGCGCGCAACGAACGCCAGCTCACCGACAACCTGGCCGCGACGACCTGGTCGCTCACCGCCGAGGAGCGTGCCGACCTCGACGCGGTCAGCGCCCCGCCGCTGCCGTACCCGTACTGGCACCAGGACTACTGCGACGCCGACCGCGTCCGGGAGTCCGAGGGCGAGTGACCACCCGCCGCTCCGGGCCGGTGAGGTGTCGTCATCCCTCGCCGGCCCGGCCGTCACCCAGCCGCCGTCCGAGGGCGAAACGCTCCCGGACGGCGGGGTCGTCGAGGAGGCGGGCCGGGTAGCCGGGGCCGGTGCGGGCGGTGAGGTCCTGGTGGCGCATGGGCTCGCCGCAGGCGGAGCAGACGACCTCGGCCCGGGTGTCGTGGTCGCAGGAGGTGTGGTGCAGCACCACCGGGGCGCCCTCGTCACCGGCCAGCCAGCGATCGCCCCAGGCGTTGATCGCGGCCAGCACGCCGAAGAAGTCACGGCCCTTCTCCGTCAGCAGGTACTCGTGGCGGACCGGGTCGCTCTGGTACGCCCGCCGCCGCAGCAGGCCCTCGGCCTCCAGGCGCCGCAGCCGGTCGGTGAGGGTGTTGCGGGCGATGCCGAGCGAGCCGATGAAGCCGTCGAAGCGGGACTCGCCGTAGAAGACCTCGCGCAGCACGAGCAGGGCCCAGGCGTCGCCGAGGATGTCGGCGGTGCGGGCGATGGAACAGGGCCAGGTGCCGAACGAGGTCCGTCTCACGGCTGCCAGGTTATCGGTTTCATCATGAGATGGACTGTCCGCCCGTCCGCCGGAGGACCCTCACTCCCTGACGCGCCCCTCACTCCCTGACACCCGCCAGGTGCACGGGGCGGCGACGCAGGGCGAGCGCGGCCGGGACGATCGCCGAGGTCACGCAGAGGACGGCGCAGACGGCCGTCGTCACGCCGAGGGCCCGCCACGGGAGCGTGACCGTGACCGGGGCCGACAGCAGGGCGAGGGCGCTCGCCATTCCGGCGAGGTTGACGGCGGCGACCAGGACGCCGAGGAGCGCGCCGGCCGCCACGACCGTCAGGGCCTCGGTGCCGGTCAGCCGCAGCACCTGCCACCGGGTGGCGCCGGCCAGCCGCAGCGCGGCCAGGTCGCGGGCCCGGTCGGACGTCGCCATGACCATGGTGTTGGCCACCGAGATGCCGGTGTAGAGCAGCGCGATCCCGAGGACCAGGAGGAGGCCGAGCCGGGTGGTGCGGTTGGTGTCGGGGTGGCCGGCCCGCAGCCACTGGTCCCGGGTGAGGACCTGCCCGTTCCCGGCGCCGACCGCCTCGCGCAGGGCGGCCGCCACGGCTGCGGGATCCGCGCCGTCGGCCAGGGCCACGTCCACCCGGTCGACCGTGGCGCCCGGGGCGTTGCGCGGGGTGACGTAGACGCCGTTGTCGCCCGTGCCGGTGCTCATCACCGCGGCGATCCGCAGGGTGCGCGGCGTTCCGTCGCCCAGCCACACCCGCACCCGCTCGCCCACCCGGGGCCGCTGCCACTCCTCGTTGACGATGACCGAGTCGTCGTCGAGGTCGCTGACCTCGCCGGCGGCCAGCGGCAGGCGGGTGGTGGCCGCGAGGCGGCCGGGGGTCGCGGCGCGGGCCTCGGAGCGGACGAGGGCCACGCCGTCCTCCAGGACGTGGACGGCCGTCGAGGACGTCGGCGACACCTCGGCGCCGGGCACCGCGCGCAGCCTGCGCAGGGTGGTGTCGTCGAAGCCGGTGCCGGTGGCCGGGGTGACCACGAAGGCGGCGGTGGTCCGCTCGTCCGCCTCGGCGGCCTTCGCCCGGTTCAGGGTCGTGGTGGCGCCCAGCAGGGAACCCGCGAGGGCGACCGTGACCAGGACCGGGGCCGCGAGGGCGGCGGTACGGCGTACCCCGGCGGCGGCGTTCTCCCGCACCAGCATGGCGCAGGCACCGGGCAGCCGGACGAGCAGCCTGATCAGGGGGCGCAGGACGAGCGGGGACAGCAGGGCGACCGCGGTGATCAGCAGCATGGGGCGGCTGACGTAGGACTTGCGGTGGAGCAGTCCGCCCGGGTCGCCGGTCAGGGAGAGGGCGAGGGTCACGGCGGCCGTCAGCAGCAGGGCCGCACCGCACAGCAGGCGGCCCCGGAGCGCCGTCCCGCTGTCCGCGGACGCCTCGCGCAGCGCCTCGGTGGGGCCGGTGCGGCCGGCCCGCCAGGAGGCCGCGGTCGCTCCGCACAGCGCGACCAGCAGGCCGGTCCAGAAGGCCGCGTGGTACGGCCAGGTGTGGTCGCCGATCGTGAACCAGGACGGGGCGAGGCCCTCGTCGACCACCCACGCGGCTAGCAGCGGTGCCCCGTGGGAGCCGAGTACGCAGCCGGCGGCCGAGGCGAGCACGCCGACGGCGAGGGCCTCGGCGAGGACAGACCGGCGGATCTGGCCCGGACTCGCCCCGGCGGTGCGCAGCAGCGCGAACTCCCGGCGCCGCTGGGCCACCGCGAAGGCGAAGGTCGACGCCACGACGAAGACCGATACGAAGGCGGTGACGCCGCCGGCGGTGCCGAACAGGGCGTTCATCGCGGTGAGCGCCTCGGCGTCCCGGCCGGGATCGGCGTCGGACTGACCGGACTCGCCGACCGGGTGTCGGTGCTCGATGGCAGACTCTCCCTGTCCAGCCCGGTCGGCGGGCCGACCCTGCTGCGTGTGGAGATCCCTTGTGAGCCTGCGAGTTGAGCGACCGCTGCGCGTGGTGCTGGCCGAGGACAGCGTGCTGCTGCGGGACGGCCTCGTCGGGCTGCTCGGCCGCTGCGGACACGAGGTCGTCGCGGCCGTGGGGGACGCCGAGGCACTGGTGGCGGCCGTCGGGGAGCACGACCCCGACGTGGTCGTGACGGACGTGCGGATGCCGCCCGGGTTCCAGGACGAGGGGCTGGACGCGGCCGTGCGGCTGCGCCGGGAGCGGCCCGCACTGCCCGTCCTGGTCCTCAGCCAGTACGTGCAGCGCCGCTACGCCGCCGACCTCCTGGACTCCGGCGACGGCAGGGGCGTCGGCTACCTGCTCAAGGACCGGGTCGGCCAGGTCGAGGAGTTCGTCGCGGCGCTCGGCGAGGTCGCCGACGGTGGCACGGTCGTCGACCCCGAGGTCGTACGGCAGTTGCTGCGCCGCCGGCGCGACCCGCTGGAGCGGCTCACCCCGCGCGAGCGGGAGGTGCTGGCGCTGATCGCCGAGGGCCGGTCCAACAGCTCCATCGCCCGCGAACTGGTCGTCTCCGAGGCGGCCGTGGGCAAGCACATCTCCGGCATCCTCACCAAGCTGGACCTGCCGCCGGCGGACGAGACCCACCGCCGGGTGCTGGCGGTACTGGCGTATCTGCGGGCATGAGGCCGCCCCCGAGGCGCCACGGCTGCCGACGCGTTGTATAAAAACCATCGAGTTGGTTTCATTGCGTCGCCATCAGAGCCCTGCAGGGGAGCCACGGGTGACCAAACAGGACCGGGCCGTCCGGACCCGGCGCGCGCTGATCCGGTCGGCGGCCGAGCAGTTCGAGGCACGGGGATACGTCCGGGCCAGCCTGGCGGAGATCAGCGCGGGAGCCGGCGTCAGCTCCGGCGCGCTGCACTTCCACTTCGCGAACAAGGCCGCCGTGGCCGAGGCCGTCGAACACACCGCGGCCCGCGCCCTGCGCAGAGCCGCGGGGCAGGGCCGCAGCGGCGACGGAAGCGCACTGCAACGCCTGGTGGACGTCACCCACCAGGTCGGCCGGCTGCTGTGCGCCGACGTCGTGGTGCGCGCGGGGCTGCGGCTCAACGCCGAGGCGGTCGCCGGGCGGGTGCGTGACCTGCGCCGGGAGTGGCGGGAGTGCGTGCACGAGCTGCTGGCCGAGGCGGAGCGCCGGGGCGAACTCGCCGCGGGGGTGCCGCCGCACCGCTCCATCGCCGTGGTCCTCGCCGCCACGACCGGCATCGAGGTGCTGGCCCGGGACGACCACGGCTGGCTCGGGCGCCACTCGCTGACCGACCTGTGGCACCTGCTCCTGCCCTGCATGGCGGCACCGCACCTGGCCGAGGCCCTGGACCCGGCGGGGAGCGGGCCGCGCCTCGTGGAACCGGAACCGGACGTCGACGTGGAACCGGACGCAGGGGTGGAACCGGACGCAGAGGTGGACGCGGACGGGCCGGTGGGGGACGCCAGCCGGGCGGATCTCGCGCTGCGGTGACGGGCGTCGCGCCCACCTCACGCGCCCACCTCACGACTAAGCCTCCCGGGGCGGACAGCGGTTGAGCCTCGGTCAAAACAAACCGGATGCCAAGTTTTCTCGTCGTACAGATCGCACGATGGTCTCCCAGCATCTGGACCGAGGAGCGATGAGTCATGGCACAGCAGGCCTGCCCCTTCCTGACGATCGACCCGTCCGGCCAAGACCTGTACGGCGAGATATCCCGGATCCGCGACCAGGGCCCGGCCGTGGAGATCGAACTCCCCGGCGGTGTACGAGCCTGGTGGATCAACGGCCTGGAGCTGAACAAGCGGCTCCTGGCCGGCCCCGAGACGAGCAAGGACGCCTTCCAGCACTGGCCGGCCTGGATCAACGGGGACATCTCCCGCACCTGGCCGCTCGCCATCTGGGTCTCGGTGCGCAACATGGTCACCGCCTACGGCACCGACCACAGCCGGCTGCGCAAGCCGATGGCCGCCGCCTTCACCAAGCGCCGCGTCGACGCGCTGCTCCCCCGCGTGCAGGAGATCGTCGACCGGGCGCTGGACGACCTGGAGCGGATCCCCGCGGGCGAAGTCGTCGACCTGCGGGCGGCGTTCGCCGCGCCGGTGCCGCACGAGGTGGTGTGCGAACTCTTCGGCGTACCGCACGGCGAGGACGGCCCGCGCGGGGACCTCTACCGCATCATCAACCGCTTCTTCGACACGGCGATCTCCCTGGAGGACGCCCAGGCCAACGCGGTCGACCTGTACGGCACGCTGACCGCGTTCCTCCGGGACAAGCGTGAGCACCCGGCCGACGACCTGACGACGGCCCTCATCGCCGCGCGCGACGAAGGCAGCCTCAGCGAACAGGAGTTGATGGACAACCTGATCCTGCTGCTCACCGCGGGCTTCGAGACGACCGTCAACCTCATCGACAACACGGTGCACAGCCTGCTCGCCCACCCCGACCAGCTGGAACTCGTCCGCTCCGGGGAGGCGACCTGGGAGGACGCCCTCGAGGAGTCGCTGCGCTTCGAGGCACCCGGCGCCATGTCGGGCCTGCGCTACGCCGTGGAGGACATCGAGATCGAGCCGGGGCTGACCATCCCGAAGGGCGACCCGCTCGTGGTCTCCTTCGCGGGCGCCGGACGCGACCCGGAGCGGCACGGCCCCGACGCCGAACGGTTCGACGTCACGCGCACGACCAGCCGCGACCACGTCTCCTTCGGCCACGGCGTGCACCACTGCCTGGGCCGGCCCCTGGCCATGGCCGAGGCGACGGTGGCCCTGACATCCCTGTTCGACCGATTCCCGCGGCTGGCCCTGGCCGACCCGTCCCGGCCTCCGCGGCGGCTGCGGTCCATCATCTCGACGGGCCACCAGGAGCTGCCCGTGCTGCTGCACGGACGGGACGGCGGACGGGACAAGGGCCCCCTGCCCGAGGAGGCGGACGCGATCAGGAAGCTCGCCGCTCCCGGAGGAACGAGCGGTACCAGGGTGCAGCGCGGGTGAACTCGGCCGCGAACCCCTCGCCGGGTGAGCAGTCGAGGTCCTTCCAGAAGGCGTCGTCCACGAACCAGTGGTCGACGGTGAGCATGCCGAGGTGATGCAGGGCGAGCGGCGTCCCGGCGGCCCGGTCCAGGGCGGTGGCGACATCCATCGCCGCACCGCCGCCGGGCTGCTCCAGCTGCGTGCACACGGCCCCGAGCAGCTCCGCGGCCGGCACCGGCTCGGGGTGGTTGACGTGGTGCACCCCGCCGTCGTGCGCCGGTGACATGGCCGCGGCCACCACCGCACGGCCCAGGGTGTCCACGTCGATCATCGACTGGAGCGCCTCGCAGCCGGTCAGCGTCGCCGACAACTCGCGCAGCAGCCACATCAGTCCGGGGACGACCCAGCGGTCGCCCTCGCCGTACACCAGGTGCGGGCGCAGCACCAGGCCGCCGGCGTCGAGGACGTGCCGTTCGGCGGCGGCCCGGGTGCGGCTGGTGGCCGACGCGGGTGCGATCGGCACCTCCCCGGGGTGCACACCGCGGAAGGGGCCCCGGCCGTACACCGCGGCCGTGCTCACGTACACGATCCGGCTCACCCCGGCGCGCACGGCCTCCTCGACCAGGGCGCGCGTGCCCAGGTCGTTGACGGCTTCGACGGTGCCGGCGTCGCCGCCGATCCGCGTGGCGCAGTGCACCAGGACGTCGGTGTCCGCGCAGAGGCCGCGCAGGGAGGGCGGGTCGAGGAGGTCGCCGTGGACGAGGTCGCCGGCGGCCGCTTGCGACGGGGTCCGACGGGACAAGTGCCGTACACGGACGTCCGGTCGGCCTGCCGCTACGGCTGCCACGCGACCGCCGACGAAGCCGCTCCCGCCCGTGATCAGAAAGTTGACCGTCACGACGAGGACCGTACCCGGGTCGGCCGCGCGGAGGTCAGCGTGGCCGAGAAGACGGACTCGCCGTCCTGCCGGCCCGAGACCCGTACGGCGACCTCCCCCGGCTTCTCGTCGAGTACGTCGGTCTCGATCCAGCACGGGCTGTGCAGCTCGGCGTACCGGTCGAAGGTGGCCGTCATCGTGCGCGGCAGGAAGGGGTGCAGGCCCGACGCGGCGGCCGCGGCCTGGCGGGCCGCCTCGAACAGGACCATGCCGGGCACGTGGTCGTTGGGCCGGGGGAAGAGGACCGGGTGGCCGGTGTCGACGCGCAGCCGCCAGACGCCCGGACGGTCGGCGGGGGCGAGGACGACGTCCTCGGCGCGGGCGCGGCCGGCGACCTGCGGCGATATGCCCGGCAGCAGCGGCACCGGGGTGTCGAGGGCGGCCAACTGCCGGGCCCGCAGGCGGCGGTAGGCGAGCGGGGAGGTGCACCCGGTGCTGCCCGTGCCGCGGGCGACGAAGTGTCCCGCCCGGCGGAACTCCATCGTGGTCCGCATGCTGTGCAGGCCGCGACCGCGGCGGCGGACCTCGGAGCACACGACGTCGACCTCGACCGGTTCGGCGGCGTCCGACAGCAGGAGCGCGGACGGGTCGGTGGTGACGGTCAGGTCGTACATGACGAAGTGGGTGTCGGCGGGGGCGCCGAACTCGGCGTGAGCGAGAACCATGGAGGCCTGCCGCAACGTTTCGCCCACGATCATCGGGTCCTGGTGGCTGTCGTCCACGGGGCCGAAGAAGGGGTGGACGGCCGGCCAATGAGCGGTGAAGCGGAAGCGGGTGTCGGAGATTCGGCTCCACCGGGTGGGGAAGACGTCCGTCTCGGTGGTGCGGTGGGCGAGTTCTTTGGTGACGGGGGTGGAATCGGGGGTTCGGTGGGTTCGGCGACCCCGGCGTGTGGCGCGTTCTCGACGGCCGCAACGATTCTGTTTGCCGGACGGGCCTCGCGTCCGGTCTGATCGTCCGTGGGTGCGCTTAAGGGACCTGACTGCGGCATGAGAACCCCCAGGATCGGCTGCCCGGCTGCGGTCGGCGTTTGACTAAGATACGGACTAGCCGGTTTTTTTCAAAGGGTGAGCCTCACCGCCTGGACGGGCTCCCGCGCCCCGCTGCACAGCGATTTCACTGGGATCGACGGAGATCAGGGAGGCATCCGATGGCGCGACAGGAGCGCGCGATCCGTACCCGGCGGACCATCCTGGAGGCGGCCGCGGCCGTCTTCGACGAACGCGGCTACACCTCGGCGACCATCGGGGAGATCCTGGACCGGGCGGGCGTCACCAAGGGCGCGCTGTACTTTCATTTCGGCTCCAAGGAGGAGCTGGCGGTAGGGGTGTTCGAGGAACAGCTCGCGATCGCCCTCCCGCCGCAGTCCAGCAAGCTCCAGGAACTCGTCGACTCCGGTCTGGTGCTGGCCCGGCGGCTGCGGTCCGAACCGCTGGTGCGGGCCAGTGTGGGGCTCGCCCTGGACCAGGGGGCCATGGACCTGGACCGCACGCCGGCCTTCGGCATGTGGTTCGACCAGAACGTGCAGCGGCTGGCCGAGGGGAAGGCGCAGGGCGAACTGCTGCCGCATGTCGACGTGGCGGAGACGGCGGAGCTGCTGGTCGGCAGTTTCTCGGGGGTGCAGCTGCTGTCCCAGCTGCGCAGCCAGCGGCAGGATCTGGAGCGCCGAGTCGTCGTGATGTTCGAACACTTCCTGCCGAGTATCGCCGTCCCGGCGGTGCTGGCCCGTCTCGACATCTCGGTGGAGCGGGCCGAGCGGGTGCTGGCGGAGGGGCGGGTGCAGGCGGCGGCCGTACCGGCGCAGCCTTCGCCGGGGGTGGTGCAGGCTTCGCCCGGGGCGGTGCAGGCTTCGCCCGGGGCGGTGCAGGCTTCGCCCGGGGCGGTGCAGGCTTCGTAGCCGGCGCCGGGGCCCAGGCCGGGTCTCCGGGTGGTTGTCCACAGCCAGGGAGTTGTCCACAGGGTCTGACGCGTTTCGGCCGCCGGTTGTACGGTCGGCACGAGTTGATGTTCGTGCGCGTGCGGGGGAGGCGGTCGGTATGACCAGGGCTGGAGCAGAGGCCGGAAAGACGGCGGGAGACGGGGCGCCGCGTCGGCTGCCCCGGGTGCGGGGCTTCGCCGAGTGGCCGGCCGAGGGATCACCCAAGGACGAGGGCAAGGCCCTGCGCAAGCGGATCCCACGCGGCGCGCACGCCACGCTCGACCTGGACGCGTCCCGCCCCGACGCGGTGAGCGCGGTCGAGGAGTCGAGCCGCGGCAGGCTGCCCGAGCTCACCCCGATCCGGGTCGGCCGCATGGCCGCCACACCGTTCGCGTTCCTGCGCGGTGCCGCCGGTCTCATGGCGTACGACCTGGCGCGCACCCCCATGACCCGGATCCGGGCGCAGATCTGCGGTGACGCGCACGCGGCCAACTTCGGCCTGTACGGCGACGCGCGCGGCGGCCTCGTCATCGATCTGAACGACTTCGACGAGACGGTGCCCGGCCCCTGGGAGTGGGACCTCAAGCGCCTCACGACGTCCCTGGTGCTCGCGGGCCGGGAGGCGGGCGCCGACGAGGACCGGTGCCGCAAGGCGGCCTACGACGCGGTGGGCGCCTACCGCCGCACCATGCGGCTGCTGGCCAAGCTCCCGGTGCTGGACGCGTGGAACGCCATCGCGGACGAGGAGCTCGTCTCCCACACGGACGCCCATGACCTGCTCGGCACGCTGGAGCGGGTCTCCGAGAAGGCCCGCCACAACACCAGCGGCCGTTTCGCCGCCAAGTCGACGGAGGCCACCGAGGACGGCGGGCGGCGCTTCGTCGACGCCCCGCCGGTGCTGCGGCGCGTTCCGGACGCGGAGGCCGCCGCGGTGGCGGCGTCCCTCGAGGAGTACGCCGGCACCCTGTCGGAGGACCGCCTGCCGCTCCTCGCCCGGCACGCGGTGCACGACGTGGCGTTCCGCGTCGTAGGCACCGGCAGCGTCGGCACCCGGTCGTACGTCGTCCTGCTGCTGGACCACCGGGGCGAGCCGCTGGTGCTCCAGGTGAAGGAGGCGCGGGCGTCGGCGCTGGTGCCGCATCTGGTGACGGCCGGCTTCGAGGCGCCGCAGCCCGAACACGAGGGGCGGCGGGTCGTGCTCGGCCAGAAGCGGATGCAGGTCGTCAGCGACATGCTGCTGGGCTGGACGACGGTCGACGGGCTTCCCTTCCAGGTCCGCCAGTTCCGCAACCGCAAGGGCAGCGTCGACCCGGCCGCCCTGGCCGCCGACCAGATGGACGACTATGGCCGGATGACCGGAGCGTTGCTGGCCCGTGCCCACTCCCACAGCGTCGATCCGCGGCTCATCGCGGGGTACTGCGGGAAGAGCGAGGAACTGGACGAGGCGATCGCGGGCTTCGCCGTGGCCTGTGCCGACCGGACCGAGGCGGACCATTCGGACTTGGTGAGGGCCGTGCGGGAGGGCCGGATCGCGGCGGAGATGGGGGTGTGACCCAGCTGGGCCCCGTCACCAGCGGGCAGCGGGCAGAGCACGGACACACGCCCCACGCGACCGTGACCTAGGCTGGTCGGGTGACGACCCCGGAAGCTGAGCAGGATGGTGGCGACGCCCCCCGGCCCGAGGCGCGGCTCGAGCGGGCCGTGCGGGCCGCCGAGCAGGCGTTGATCGAGTACGAGATCGCCGTGGAGACCTTCCGCGTCGAGGTCGAGAACTTCTCCCGGCTGCACGAACAGAAGCTCGGCCCGCTGTACGCCCGCCTCGAAGACCTGGATGCCCGGATCCTCGAGGCCAGGGCCGCCCGCAGCGGCGACCCCGAGGACCGGCGCCGCGCGGAAGAGGCCCGGGCCCGCCTCGCACCGATCCCCGGCGTCGAGGAACTGCTGCACGGCTGGATGGACGACAGCGGTCTGTTCCCGGAGGCCGTGGCGATGCTCACGGAACAGGCGGTGCGGCCACCGCAGCGGGTCCGCCCCAGCGAGGAGGCCCGCAAGCTCTACCGGGACCTGGCCCGCAAGGCCCACCCGGACCTGGCCCAGGAGGAGAAGGAACGCGAGCGGCGCGAGGAGTTCATCACCCGGGTGAACGCCGCTTACGCCCGGGGCGACGAGGCGGAGCTGCGCGAGCTCGCCGAGGAGTGGGCCAAGGGGCCCGAGCTGAAGCGGGGCCCGAGCCGCGCCGAGGAGCTCTACGCCCGGCTCGAATGGCTCGCCCAGCGCAAGGAGCTGCTCGCCCTGCTCGCCAAGGAGCTGGAGGAGAGCGCCATCGGCCACATGCTGCAGCTGGCCCCGGACGACCCGGACGGTCTCCTGGACGAGATCGGGCAGCAGCTGCTCACCCAGGTCGCCGAGCGGGAGAACGAGCTGGCCGCGCTGCTCGCGGAGGGCTGAGCCGCGCCCCGGCCGGCCGGCGCGCCGGTTCGGGTAGCGTCGGTCGTATGAATTTCGGAGCTGGTGTGCCCACGGTCGCGGTCGCGGACCTCAAGGACGGCGACTTCCTGCTGGACGTCCGCGAGGACGACGAATGGAAGGCCGGTCACGCCGAAGGGGCGCTGCACATCCCCATCAGCGAGTTCGTCGCCCGCTACGGCGAGCTGACCGAGGCCGCCCCGCAGGACGGCCGGATCCACGTCATCTGCCGCTCCGGCGGCCGTTCCGCCCAGGTCACGATGTACCTGGCCCAGCAGGGCATCGACGCGGTGAACGTGGACGGCGGCATGCAGGTGTGGGAGGCGGCGGGGCGTGCCGTGGTGACGGACGACGGGCAGCCCGGGTTCGTCCTCTAGCGCTCCTCGCACGGGGCGGTCAGGCCAGTGGGTGGGCCGCCAGCAGGTCGCCCAGGGCCTCTTCGTGCGCCGCCGCCGGGCCGAGCGACAGCTCCAGGTGCTTGGCCCAGGCGTGGTACCGGTGCAGGGGGTAGTCGACGTCGGCGCCGAACCCGCCGTGGAGATGCTGCGCGGTCTGCACGACCCGCCGTACGCCCTCCGCCGCCCAGATCTTGGCGACGGCGACGTCACCGGTGGCGGGCAGCGCGCCCGGGGCCCCGGAGGCGAGCCGCCAGGCGGCCTGCCACAGGGTGGCCTCCATCGCGCGGAGGTCGATGTAACGGTCGGCGGCCTGCACGGCCACGGCCTGGAAGGTCGCGATCGGGAAGCCGAACTGCTCCCGCTCGCTCGTGTACTCCCCGGTCATCCGCAGCACCCGCTCCGCCAGCCCGAGCGCCAGCGCGCACGTCCCGGTGGCCAGCAGGTCCCGCAGCCACTCCCATGCCCCGTCGGCGTCGATCACGTCCCGGGCCGCCAGCCGCGCCGACTCCAGCCGCAGCTCGCCGAGCCGTTCGCCGCTGGTGGAGAACTGATCGGCGAGGAGGACCCCCTGATGCCCGCGCGGAACCAGGGCCAGTACGGTCCGGCCCGCCCGCGTGTGCGCGGGGACGACCGTGACGTCCGCGTCGTACGCCCACGGCACCGCCGTCTGCACCCCGTCCAGTACCCACGCCTCGCCGTCCCGCCGTGCGGTCACGGCGAGCTCGGCGGGGTCGTGGCCGGTGCGGCCGTGCGCGGCGACGGTCAGCACCAGCTCGCCCCGCCCGGCCCGGGCCGGCAGGGCCGACTTCGCCTCCTCGCCGCCGTAGGCCGCCACGGCCGCCGCTGCCGCGCTGCTCTCCAGCAGCGGCACCCTGGCCAGCACCTTCGCCGACTCCCGCAGCACCAGGCAGAGCGCGATGGCGTCCAGCCCGGACCCGCCGTAGCGCTCGGCGAGCAGCAGACCGAGCAGGTCCGCGTCGGCGAGCCTGGCCCACAGCGCGTGGTCGCAGGTCTCGGCGACGGCGCCCGGGGTGAGGGCCGGGCTGGGCACGGCGTCCGGCGCGACCTTGGCGAACACGCCCTTCGCCGCCTCGG
This sequence comes from Streptomyces tuirus, assembly GCA_018195615.1. Classification (GTDB taxonomy): domain Bacteria; phylum Actinomycetota; class Actinomycetes; order Streptomycetales; family Streptomycetaceae; genus Streptomyces; species Streptomyces tuirus_A. The sequence continues at coordinate 4,949,845 of JAGTPG010000002.1, forward strand.
CCGCCGCCTGCTGCTCCTCGGTGAAGGTGAAGTCCACGGTGCCTGTCCTTCCGGCCGATCCCGTTGAGCTGACGGGGCGCAAGATAGAACAGGTTCTAGAAGAAGGGAATGGGCGTACGGCGGCCGCCGTAGGGTGTCACTCCTGTGCCGCGTCCGCGGTGTGGCGACGGCCACGGTCCGGACCGGCGGCCAGGGGCTGTGCCCGGGTGGGCGGCCTGAGTACCGTGCCCGTGCCGATGCCGCGCGGCGGTGCGCGGGCGGTACGACGCCCTCGCGGCCGGGCGGGCGGAACGACGGACCGGGATCGTGGAACGGGGCGGAATGGACGCGTACGACGAAGGCGAACGGGGCCGTCCGCGCACATCTGACCCGCACGCCGAGCCCCGCACCGGGACAGCCGCGCTGTCCCCCCGCTACCAGATCGGTGTCGCCCTGGCGCTCGCGGTCGTCGCGATCGGGGTCTGTGTGCACCTCGGGATGACGTTCCTGCACGTCGCGCCGTTGAACACGGTCACCAGGGAGCACGGCAAGGCAATGGAGGACTGGATCTATCCGGAGTTCGAGCAGAACTGGAAGCTCTTCGCGCCGAACCCGCTGCAGCAGGACATCTCGATCCAGGTCCGGGCGTCGGTGCGCGGGACGGACGGCATGACGGTGACCACCGGCTGGTACGACCTGTCCGCCGAGGACGGCCGGGCCATCGACGGGAACCTGCTGCCCAGCCACACCCAGCAGAACGAGCTGCGCCGCGCCTGGGACTTCTTCGTCGCCACGCACGACAGCGAGAACCGCCCGGTGGGCCTGCGCGGCTCGCTCTCCGAGTCGTACCTGCGCCGGATCGTGGTGCTGCGCCTCGACCGTGACGACGCCGTGCGCGCCGCGACCGGGGCGGCGGTGCCGTCGAGCGGGTCCAGGTCCGCTCCCGCACCAGCAACGTGCCCCCGCCCGAGTGGAGCCGGGAGAAGGTCTCCACGACGCCGTCCTACCGCGAGTTGCCGTGGTGGCCGGTGCCGCGGGCCGAGGCCGAGGGAGGAGTGCGGTGAACCGCTTCTCACTCGCCGTCTCGCGCGGCATCGCCCGCGTCACCGAGTCCGCCCTGGGTCCGTACCAGACCGCCGTGATCCGCATCGGCTTCAGCGCGACCTGGCTGCTGTTCCTGCTGCGCGAGCTCCCGCACCGCCACGAGCTCTACGGCCCCGACGGGCCCTGGAGCTGGGATCTCGCCGAACAGCTGATCGCGACGAACCGCGCCTTCACCATCCTGATGTGGTCGGACGGCCGCCTCTGGTTCGAGATCGTCTACGCGCTCGGGATCCTCACCAGTGCCCTGCTGATGCTGGGCTGGCGCACCCGCACCATGTCGGTGCTGTTCATGGTCGGCGTGCTGTCGCTCCAGAACCGCAGCGTCTTCATGGGCGACGGCGGCGACAACGTGCTGCACCTGATGTCGATCTACCTGGTGTTCACCCGGTGCGCCCAGGTCTGGTCGCTGGACGCCCGCCGGGCCGCGCGCGCCCGGGCGGCCGACGAGCGGGGCGAGCGCGTCCGGGACCGGACCGGCCCTGCCCTGTGGTGCGTGCTCGGAGCGGTGCTGGTCGCGGTGACCCTGGCCGGGCGGATGGAGGGCGACTGGCTGATACCGGCGCTGTTGTGGACGGTGTGGCTGGCGCAGGCCCTGTGGTGGCTGGCCGGGCGCCGCGCGAAGACCGGCGAGCCACGGATCATGCTCGACGTCATCGCCCACATCGTGCACAACGGCGCCCTGCTCGTGATCATGGCCGAAGCGTGTCTGATCTACGCGACGGCCGGCTGGTACAAGGTCCAGGGCTCCCGGTGGCAGGACGGCACGGCGGTCTACTACCCGCTCCACCTGGAGTACTTCTCGCCCTGGCCGGCGCTCGCCGACCTGCTGTCCGCCAGCGGCACCCTCGTGATGCTCGTGACCTACGGCACCGTCCTCGTGCAGGTCGCCTTCCCGTTCACACTGTTCAACCGGCGGGTGAAGAACGTCCTGCTGGTGGCCATGATCACCGAGCACGCCGTGATCGCGGTCGTGCTCGGCCTGCCGTTCTTCTCGCTGGCGATGATCGCGGCGGACGCGGTGTTCCTCCCGACGACCTTCCTGCGCCGCCTGGGCGGCTGGGCGGCACGCGCGCGTGACCGGCTGCTGCGGCGCGAGGGCCGTGCGCCGGCCTCCGAGCAGCACACCGACGAGAGCCCCGAGGCCACGCACGTAGGCTTCCGGACATGACCGACCCCGTCACCGTCTGGCACCGGCTCGCCGGCAGCACCGTCCTGCTCGACGGCTTCCACGCCCTCAAGCACGCCGTGCGGTTCGGCGCCGAGGTACCGGTGGCGGTCACCGCCGACCGGGCGGCCACGCTCGCCCTCGCCGACGAACTGGCCCCGGACGTACGGGACGCGCTGGCGGCGCTGCTGACGGAGGTGCCGCACGAGACGTACACGTCGTTCGTGCCGCGCCCGCATCCCACGGCGGTGGCCGCCCTGGCGGTACGGCCGTCCCGCGAATCCAACCTGGCGAAGCTCGCGCACACGCCCCGCACGGCCCCGGTCGTGGTGCTGGACAACCCGCGCAACCTCGGCAACGCGGGCGCGGTGATCCGGCTGGCGGCCGGTTTCGGGGCGACCGGCGTGGTCACGACCGGGACGGTCGACCCCTGGCATCCGACGGTCGTCCGTGGCGGGGCGGGGCTGCACTTCGCCACCGCGGTGGAACGCCTGACGGTCGACGAATTGCCGTCCGGCCCGCTGTTCGCCCTCGACCCGGAGGGCGACGACATCCGGGGCATCAAGCTCCCGGACGACGCCGTCCTCGCGTTCGGCTCGGAACGCACCGGGCTGTCGACCGAACTACGGCTTCGTGCCGACCACTTGCTGTCCCTCCCGATGCGTCCGCAGGTCAGCAGCTACAACCTGGCGACGAGCGTGGCCATGACCCTGTACCACTGGAGCTGCGGTGCTTAGGGGCGCGGGGAACTGCGCGAACAACCACCTCCGGCCGGCACCCGCGCAACAGCCCGAGCTCCCGAGCGCCTAGGCCTCCCGGCGCACCTCGACCACCCGGAACCGGTTGGCCACGAACGCCCCGTCGCACAGCGCCGCACTCGCCGCCGGATTACCCCCGACCCGTGGAAGTCGGAGAACGCAGCCGTCTGGTTCACATACACCCCGCCCGTCAGATTCAGCGACAACTGCGCCGCCTCCTCCAGACAGGCCTCCTGTACGTCCTGCTCGACCTCCGGGTCGGTCGTGTACGCCCCGACGGTCATCGCACCCTTCTCACGGACGGTCCGCCGCAACAGCGCCACCGCGTCCGAGGCCGAGTCGACGGCCACGGCGAACGACACCGGACCGAAGCACTCGCTCATGTACGCGGCCTCCGCGTCCGGCTTGGCCCCGTCCAGCTTCACGATCACCGGCGTACGGACGACCGCCCCCGGAAGTCCGGGTTGGTGATCTCCCGGGACGCCAGGGCGACCTCGCCCAGCCCTCCCGCGGCCTCCAACCGCGCCTTCACATCCGGGTTGACGATCGCCCGAGCAGCGCGTTCGCCCGGGCGTCGTCCCCAGCAGCCCGTCCACCGCCTTGGCCAGATCCGCCACGACCTCGTCGTACGACTTGGGCCCCTGGTCCGTCGAGATGCCTGTCCGCGGCACGAGCAGGTTCTGCGGGGTCGTGCACATCTGCCCGCTGTACAGGGACAGCGAGAACGCCAGGTTGGAGAGCATGCCCTTGTAGTCGGACGTGGAGTGGACGACGACCGTGTTGACGCCGGCCTTCTCCGTGTACACCTGGGCCTGGCGGGCGTTGGCCTCCAGCCAGTCGCCGAACTCGGTCGAACCCGTGTAGTCGATGATCCGGATCTCCGGGCGCGTCGCCAGGGCCTTGGCGATGCCCTCGCCGGGGCGCTCGGCGGCCAGCGCGATCAGGTTCGGGTCGAAGCCGGTCTCGGTGAGCACCTCGCGCGCCACCTGCACGGTGAGCGCGAGCGGCAGCACCGCGCGCGGGTGGGGCTTGACCAGCACCGCGTTGCCCGTGGCGAGGGAGGCGAACAGGCCCGGGTAGCCGTTCCACGTCGGGAAGGTGTTGCAGCCGATCAGCAGGGCGATGCCGCGCGGCACCGGCGTGAACTGCTTGTTCATGGCCAGCGGGTCGCGCTTGCCCTGGGGCTTGGTCCACTCGGCGTTGTCCGGCGTGCGCACCTGCTCCACGTAGGCGTACGCCACCGCCTCCAGGCCGCGGTCCTGCGCGTGCGGCCCGCCCGCCTGGAACGCCATCATGAACGCCTGGCCGGAGGTGTGCATGACCGCGTGCGCGAACTCGTGCGTCCGGTCGCTGATGCGCTTGAGGATCTCCAGGCAGACCACCGCGCGCTGCTCCGCGCCCGCGTCCCGCCAGGCCCGCTGTCCGGCCTTCATGGCGGGCAGCAGCACGTCCAGGTCCGCGTGCGGGTACGTCACGCCCAGGTCGACGCCGTACGGGGACGTCTCGCCGCCCACCCAGTCGTCCGTGCCCGGCTGGCCGAGGTCGAGGCGGGTGCCGAGCAGGGCGTCGAAGGCGGCCTTGCCCGCCGCCGCGTCCAGGCTGCCGTTCTCCCCGTAGGCCTTGGGGTGCTCGGGGTGCGGGGACCAGTACGCGCGTGTGCGGATCGCTTCCAGCGCCTGGTCGAGGGTGGACCGGTGCCGGGCGATCAGCTCGTGCGCCGAGAGTGCGGCGGTCATGGGTGACCAACTCCTCGTCTCAAGAACTCTTCGTCGAGTTCATGACCTGGGCAGAAACCTGGGCAGGAACACTCGGACAGAGCTAGAGTAACCGAACGATCGGTCGGTTCAAGGGGGTCCGCCGCATCTGTGGAAAACCCCGTGCGGGAGGATCGCGCACATGACAGCACTCGACCTCAGCAGCCCCGTGGCCGTCGTCGGCACCGGCACCATGGGCCAGGGCATCGCCCAGGTCGCGCTGGTCGCGGGCCATCCCGTACGGCTGTACGACGCGCTCCCCGGGCGGGCGCGGCAGGCCGCCGACGCGATCGGAGCCCGCCTGGACCGGCTCGTCGAGAAGGACCGGCTCACCGCCGCCGACCGGGACGCCGCCCGCGCCCGGCTGCTGCCCGCCGAGACCCTCGCCGAGCTCGCGGACTGCGCGCTGGTCGTCGAGGCGGTCCTGGAGCGGCTGGACGTCAAGCAGGAGCTCTTCCGCGAGCTGGAGGACATCGTCGACGGCGACTGCCTGCTCGCCACCAACACCTCGTCCCTGTCCGTCACGGCCATCGGCGGCGCCCTGCGTATCCCCGGCCGCTTCGTCGGCCTGCACTTCTTCAACCCGGCGCCGCTGCTGCCGCTGGTCGAGGTCGTCTCCGGGTTCGCCACCGACGTCACGTACGCCACGCGCGCGTACGAGACCGCCCGCGCCTGGGGCAAGACGCCGGTCGCCTGCGCGGACACCCCCGGCTTCATCGTCAACCGCATCGCCCGGCCGTTCTACGCCGAGGCCTTCGCCGTGTACGAGGCGCAGGGCGCCGACCCGGCCACCATCGACGCCGTGCTGCGCGAGTCGGGCGGCTTCAAGATGGGCGCGTTCGAGCTGACCGACCTGATCGGCCAGGACGTCAACGAGTCCGTCACGCGGTCGGTCTGGCAGTCCTTCTTCCAGGACGTGCGCTTCACCCCGTCCCTCGCCCAGCGCCGCCTGGTCGAGTCCGGCCGGCTGGGCCGCAAGACCGGCCAGGGCTGGTACGACCACAGCGACGGCGCCGAGCGCCCCGAGCCGGACACGGCGGAGCAGCGGCAGCCGCCCGCGTACGTCGTCGCCGAGGGTGATCTGGGCCCGGCCTCCGAGCTGCTCGCGCTGATCCGCGAGGCGGGCATCCCGGTCCGCGACGAGGACGAGGACAACGGCACCCGTCTGGTGCTGCCCAGCGGCGGCCAGCTGGCCCTGGCCGACGGGCAGACCTCCGTGGAGTTCCGGGACGTCGTCTACTTCGACCTCGCCCTGGACTACCGCACGGCCGGCCGGATCGCCCTGTCCGCCTCCCAGGACACCTCCCCGCAGACCCTCGCCGAGGCCACCGGCCTCTTCCAGGCGCTGGGCAAGCAGGTCAGTGTCATCGGCGACGTCCCCGGCATGATCGTCGCGCGGACGGTCGCGCGGATCATCGACCTGGCGCACGACGCGGTCGCCAAGGGCGTCGCCACCGAGGAGGACATCGACACCGCGATGCGCCTCGGCGTCAACTACCCCCTGGGCCCCTTCGAGTGGAGCCGCCGGCTCGGCCGTCAGTGGGCCTACGCGCTCCTGGACGACCTGCACCTGCGCGACCCCTCGGGGCGCTACGCGCCGTCCCTCGCGCTGTACCGCCACGCCCACGCCTCCGACAAGCGGGAGGGCACCGCCTCATGACCACCGCCAAGCGCGACACCTACACCCCCGACACCCTGCTGTCCGTCGCCGTCCAGGTGTTCAACGAGCGCGGCTACGACGGCACCTCCATGGAGCACCTCTCCAGGGCGGCCGGCATCTCCAAGTCGTCGATCTACCACCACGTCGCCGGCAAGGAGGAGCTGCTGCGCCGCGCCGTGAGCCGGGCGCTGGACGGCCTCTTCGGGATCCTCGACGAGGAGCACGCGCGCGTGGGGCGCGCCGCCGAGCGCCTGGAGTACGTCGTGCGGCGCATGGTCGAGGTGCTCATAGCCGAGCTGCCCTACGTGACGCTGCTGCTGCGGGTGCGCGGCAACACCGACACCGAGCGGTGGGCGCTGGAGCGGCGCCGCGACTTCGACCACCGGGTGGCCGACCTGCTCAAGGCGGCGGCAGCGGACGGGGACGTGCGCGCCGACATAGAGGTCCGGCTGGTGACCCGGCTGGTCTTCGGCATGATCAACTCGATCGTCGAGTGGTACCGGCCGGACGGACGGGGCATGAACGAGCGCGAGGTGGCCGACGCGGTGGTGCAGCTGGCGTTCGGGGGCTGCGCAAGAGCGCCTGAGCTCAGCTCTGCGGCTCCAGGTCCTCCTCCTCGAACACCAGCAGCGTGCGGGTGCTGAGCACCTCCGGGATCGCCTGGAGCCGGGTCAGCACCAGCTCGCGCAGCGCCCGGTTGTCCGACACGTGCACCAGCAGCAGCACGTCGAAGTCCCCGCCCACCAGCGCGATGTGGGAGGCGCCGGGCAGTTGCCGGAGCTGCTCGCGCACCGTGCGCCAGGAGTTCTGGACGATCTTCAGGGTGATGTACGCGGACGTCCCCTGCCCGGCCCGCTGGTGGTCGACGCGGGCGCCGAAGCCGCGGATGACCCCGTCCTCGACGAGCCGGTTGATCCGGGCGTAGGCGTTGGCGCGCGAGACGTGGACCCGCTCGGCGACGGACCGTATCGAGGCGCGGCCGTCCGCCTGCAGCATGCGTAGAATGTCCTGATCGATGGCGTCCAGGGGCCGCGGCGGCGGCAGCACACCGCTGTCTTCCTGACTCTCGGCCCTTCTCTCGGCCATTTGTTCAGATGCCACCGGCGCCACCCTCCCTACCGTGGACGTACTGCGTCCATCTCAGGCTGTGGAGAACCGTTTGTCCACAGCCTGGGGTCACCCGTAGCCAAAATGTGCCGACGACCGAACAATCGGTAGGTGAGGCGGGTCACAGCCGACGCGCCTCCCGTAGCCGCTCCCACGAGGAGGTGCCGTCATGACGGTCATGGAGCAGCGGGGCGCGTACCGGCCGACCCCGCCGCCCGCCTGGCAGCCCCGCATGGACCCCGCGCCGCTGCTGCCCGACGCCGAGCCGTACCGCGTCCTCGGCACCGAGGCCGCCGCGAAGGCCGACCCGGAGCTGCTGCGGGCGCTGTACGCGCAGCTGGTCCGCGGCCGCCGCTACAACGCGCAGGCCACCGCCCTCACCAAGCAGGGCCGCCTCGCCGTCTACCCCTCCACCACCGGCCAGGAGGCCTGCGAGGTCGCCGCCGCCATGGTCCTTCAGGAGCGCGACTGGCTCTTCCCGAGCTACCGCGACACGCTCGCCGTCGTCGCCCGCGGCGTGGACCCCGTCGAGGCGCTCACGCTGCTGCGCGGCGACTGGCACACCGGCTACGACCCCTACGAGCACCGGGTCGCGCCCCTGTGCACCCCGCTCGCCACCCAGCTGCCGCACGCCGTGGGCCTCGCGCACGCCGCCCGCCTCAAGGGCGACGACGTGGTCGCGCTGGCCATGGTCGGCGACGGCGGCACCAGCGAGGGCGACTTCCACGAGGCGCTGAACTTCGCCGCCGTCTGGCAGGCCCCGGTCGTCTTCCTGGTGCAGAACAACGGCTTCGCGATCTCCGTCCCGCTCGCCAAGCAGACCGCGGCCCCGTCGCTGGCCCACAAGGCCGTCGGCTACGGCATGCCCGGCCGCCTGGTCGACGGCAACGACGCCGCCGCCGTGCACGAGGTCCTCTCCGACGCCGTACGCCGCGCCCGCGCGGGCGGCGGCCCCACCCTCGTCGAGGCGATCACCTACCGCGTCGACGCCCACACCAACGCCGACGACGCCACCCGCTACCGCGGCGACGCCGAGGTCGAGACCTGGCGCGAGCACGACCCCATCCAGCTGCTGGAACGAGAGCTCACCGCGCGCGGCCTGCTCGACGAGGACGGGAAGCGGGCCGCACAGGACGCCGCCGAGGCGATGGCCGCCTCCTTGCGCGAGCACATGAACCAGGACCCGGCGCTCGACCCCATGGACCTGTTCACCGACGTCTACGCCGAGCCCACCCCCCAGCTGCGCGAGCAGCGGGAGCAGCTGCGGGCCGAGCTGGAGGCCGAGGCCGACGCCGAGCCCGAGGGGGGCACGCACCGATGACCACCGTCGCCGTCAAGCCGGCCACCATGGCCCAGGCCCTCACGCGCGCACTGCGCGACGCGATGGCCGCCGACCCCGCCGTGCACGTCATGGGCGAGGACGTCGGCACCCTCGGCGGCGTCTTCCGCGTCACCGACGGACTCGCCGAGGAGTTCGGCGAGGACCGCTGCACCGACACCCCGCTCGCGGAGGCGGGCATCCTCGGCACGGCCGTCGGCATGGCCATGTACGGCCTGCGCCCGGTCGTGGAGATGCAGTTCGACGCGTTCGCCTACCCGGCGTTCGAGCAGCTCATCTCGCACGTCTCCCGGATGCGCAACCGCACCCGCGGCGCCATGCCCCTGCCGATCACCATCCGCGTCCCCTACGGCGGCGGCATCGGAGGCGTCGAGCACCACAGCGACTCCTCCGAGGCGTACTACATGGCGACTCCGGGGCTCCATGTCGTCACGCCCGCGACCGTCGCCGACGCCTACGGGCTGCTGCGCGCGTCCATCGCCTCCGACGACCCGGTCGTCTTCCTGGAGCCGAAGCGGCTGTACTGGTCGAAGGACTCCTGGAACCCCGAGGAGCCGACGCCCGTTGAACCGATCGGCCGCGCGGTGGTGCGGCGCTCGGGCCGGAGCGCCACGCTCATCACGTACGGGCCGTCCGTACCCGTCTGCATGGAGGCGGCCGAGGCGGCCCGGGCCGAGGGCTGGGACCTCGAAGTCGTCGATCTGCGCTCCCTGGTGCCGTTCGACGACGAGACGGTGTGCGCCTCGGTGCGGCGGACGGGACGCGCGGTCGTCGTCCACGAGTCGGGCTCCTTCGGGGGCCCGGGCGGGGAGATCGCGGCCCGGGTCACGGAGCGCTGCTTCCACCACCTGGAGGCACCGGTGCTGCGCGTGGCCGGGTTCGACGTCCCGTATCCGCCGCCGATGCTGGAGCGCCACCACCTGCCCGGAGTGGACCGGATCCTGGACGCCGTGGGGCGTCTGCAGTGGGAGGCCGAGAGCTGATGGCACAGGTGCTGGAGTTCAAGCTGCCCGACCTCGGTGAGGGGCTCACCGAGGCGGAGATCGTGCGCTGGCTGGTCGAGGTCGGCGAGGTGGTCGCCGTCGACCAGCCCGTCGTCGAGGTCGAGACGGCCAAGGCGATGGTCGAGGTGCCGTGCCCCTACGGCGGCGTGGTCACGGCCCGCTTCGGCGAGGAGGGCACGGAACTGCCCGTGGGGGCGCCGCTGATCACGGTGGCGGTGGGGGAGCGGACGCCGTCCGGCTCCGGTGAGCCGGACGCCGGGGGCTCGGGCAACGTCCTGGTCGGCTACGGCACGTCCGAGGCGCCGGCGCGGCGACGCAGGGTTCGGCGGGAGCGGCCGGCGTCCGGTACATCCGGTACATCCGGTACGTCCGCTGCGTCCGCTGCGTCAGGCGAGGACCGTGCACCTGCTGACGCAGCGGCACCCGCCGATGCCAGTACGTCCACGGGCGTCGTCAACGGGCGGACCAGCGCCCCGAGACCGACGACGGCCCCATCCCCGTGATCTCGCCCCTGGTGCGCCGACTGGCCCGGCAGAACGGCCTCGACCTGCGGGAGCTGACCGGCTCCGGCCCCGACGGGCTGATCCTGCGGGCGGACGTGGAGTACGCCCTGCGTGCCGCTGCCCGCCCCACCGCGACAGCGGCCCCCGAACCCCGGCCCGCCACCGCACCGGCGGCCCACGGCGAGATCCGCACTCCCCTCAAGGGCATCCGCGGCGCCGTCGCCGACAAGCTGGCGCGCAGTCGCCGCGAGATCCCGGACGCGACCTGCTGGGTGGACGCCGACGCCACGGAGCTGATGCGGGCACGCGCGGCCATGAACGCGGCCGGCGGACCGAAGATCTCCGTCCTGGCCCTGCTGGCCCGGATCTGCACCGCGGCCCTCGCCCGCTTCCCGGAGCTCAACTCCACGGTGGACGCGGAGGCCAGGGAGGTCGTCCAGTTCGACCACGTGCACCTGGGCTTCGCCGCGCAGACCGACCGAGGGCTCGTCGTCCCGGTCGTACGGGACGCGCACGCACGCGACGCCGAGTCGCTGACCGCGGAGTTCGCCCGGCTCACCGAGGCGGCCCGGGCCGGGACGCTGACGCCCGCGGAACTCACCGGCGGGACCTTCACGTTGAACAACTACGGCGTCTTCGGCGTCGACGGCTCCACCCCGATCATCAACCACCCGAGGCGGCCATGCTCGGCGTCGGCCGCATCGTCCCCAAGCCGTGGGTGCATGAGGGCGAGCTGGCGGTGCGGCAGGTCGTCCAGCTGTCGCTCACCTTCGACCACCGGGTCTGCGACGGCGGCACGGCGGGCGGCTTCCTCCGGTACGTGGCGGACTGCGTGGAACAGCCGGCGGTGCTGCTGCGGACGGTGTGATTCCTGTGGGGTTCGCGAGCCGGTGCTCTTGATCGAGTCGGTTCCCCCGCGTTCCGTGTGATCGCGGGGGCACGCATACTCGGGGGGTGACCGCGTACGAGCCCCCGACGCACCCGGTACCGCCGCGTACGACGCCGTCGTGCTCGCCGGTGGTGCCGCGCGCCGACTCGGCGGCGCCGACAAACCCGGTGTGCGCGTCGGCGGGCGGGCCCTGCTCGACCGGGTGCTCACGGCCTGCGCCCGCGCCCGCACCACCGTCGTCGTCGCCGCGCCCCGGCCGACCGGACGGCCCGTGACCTGGGCCCGCGAGGAACCACCCGGCGGCGGACCCCTCGCCGCGCTCGACGCCGGTCTGCGGCACACCACGGCGGAACACGTCGTGGTGCTCTCCGCCGACCTGCCGTTCCTCCGGGAGCGGACCGTCGACCGGCTGCTGGGCACCCTGCGTACCGGCGGCTCCGACGGCGTACTGCTGACCGACCCCGGCGGCCGCGACCAGCCGCTCGTCGCCGCGTACAGTGCCCCGCGGCTGCACGCGATGCTCGCCCTCCTCGCAGACCGGCACAACGGTCTGGCCGGTCTCCCCCTGCGGCGCCTCGTCGCCGAGCTGAACCTCACCCGTATCTCCGACCCCGTCGCGTCCTTCGACTGCGACACCTGGGACGACATCGCCACCGCCAGGGCACGTATCAGGGAGCATGGGCACGTGTTGGATGAATGGATTTCCGCTGTCAAGGACGAACTGGGGATCGACCTCGATGTCGACACCCGCGGCCTGCTCGACCTCGCCCGTGACGCCGCCCACGGCGTGGCCAGGCCCGCGGCGCCGCTGACCACCTTCCTCGTCGGCTATGCGGCCGCGCGGGCCGGCGGAGGCCCCGAGGCGGTCGCCGAGGCCGCCCGCAAGGCCGCGGCCCTGGCCGCCCGCTGGGCGGAGGAGAGCACCTCCCGCGCCCAGGCCGACGTCGCCCCCGACGCCACTCCCGACACCCGCCCGGACGCCGGATGACCCCGCACGGCACCCGCGCCGGTGAGGACGCCGAGGACCTCGACGTCGAGGAGGTGCTCGCCCTCGTGAAGAACAGCAACGGCAACCACCTGCCCGAACCCGCCGCACGAGGTGAGGCCGACAGGACCCCCGCACCCCACCCGCAGGACGCCCGCCATCACGCCACCCCCTGGCCGGAGGCCCGGGCCACCGCGGCGCGCGCCGCCCGGACCGCCGCCCGGGCCACCCGCCGCACTCCCGTCCCCGTGCCTCTCGAAGCCGCCCTCGGCCTCACCCTGGCCGCCCCGCTTGACGCCCTCACCGACCTCCCCTCCTTCGACACCTCCGCGATGGACGGCTGGGCGGTCGCCGGCCCCGCCCCCTGGGCCGTACGGGACGAGGGCGTCCTGGCCGGACACACCGCGCACGAACCGCTGACCGACGGCGAGGCCGTCCGGATCGCCACCGGCGCCCGCATCCCCCCGGACACCACCGCCGTCCTGCGCAGCGAGCACGGCCGCACCGACGACAAGGGCCGCCTGTACGCGACCAGGGACGTCGTCCCCGGCCAGGACATCCGCCCGCGCGGCCAGGAATGCCGCAACGGCGACCAGCTGCTCCCTGTCGGCACGCTCGTCACCCCGGCCGTACTGGGGCTCGCCGCAGCCGCCGGATACGACACCGTCGACGCCGTCCCCCGGCCCCGCGCCGACGTGCTGATCCTCGGGGACGAGCTGCTCACCGAGGGGCTGCCGCACGAGGGTCTGATCCGGGACGCGCTCGGCCCGATGCTGGCGCCCTGGCTGCGGGCGCTCGGCGCCGAGGTCATCGCCGTCCGACGGGTCCGCGACGACGCCGACGTCCTGCACCAGGCGATCACCACGTCCGACGCCGACGTCATCGTCACCACGGGCGGCACCGCCGCGGGCCCCGTCGATCACGTGCACCCCACCCTGCGCCGCATCGGCGCCGAACTCCTCGTGGACGGCGTCAAGGTGCGCCCGGGCCACCCCATGCTGCTGGCGCGCACCACGGAGACCCAGCACCTCGTCGGCCTGCCGGGCAACCCGCTCGCCGCCGTCTCCGGGCTGCTGACCCTCGCCGAGCCGCTGCTGCGGACCCTCGCGGCCCGCCCGGCCCCGGAGCCGTACACGCTGCCGCTCAGGGACGCCGTCCAGGGCCACCCGTACGACACCCGGCTCGTCCCCGTCGTCCTGCGCGGCGACCAGGCCGTGCCGCTGCACTACAACGGGCCGGCCATGCTGCGCGGCGTCGCGGCGGCCGACGCGCTGGCCGTCGTGCCCCGGGCGGTTCCCGTCCGGGACAGGAGGCGGAACTGCTCGACCTGCCCTGGGCGTCCGCAGGAATCGGGGTGTGTTTCACGTGAAACTTCCGGGCCAGGACGCGATCGCGCGCCAGGCCGACGAACATCTGGTGACCCATCGGGTGACACTGCCGCGCAAGGTGGTGGAACACCCGTTCCGCCAGGTCGCCAAGCGGCTCTCCATCGCACTGCTGGTGCTCGTGGTGACCGCGCTGATCGTCTACGCCGACCGGGACGGCTACAACGACAACGCGGGCGGCGGCGTCGACCTTCTCGACGCCTTCTACTACGCGACCGTCACGCTCTCCACCACCGGTTACGGTGACATCGCCCCGGCCAGCGATGCCGCCCGGCTCACCAACATCCTCGTCATCACGCCCCTGCGCGTGCTGTTCCTGATCATCCTGGTCGGCACCACCCTCGAGGCCCTCACCGAACGCACCCGGGAGGAGTGGCGGCTGACCCGCTGGAGGTCCACGTTGCGCGATCACACCGTCGTCATCGGTTTTGGCACGAAGGGCAGGTCGGCGATCCGCACCGTCTGCGCGACGGGCCTGAAGAAGGAACAGGTCGTCGTGGTCGACCCGAGTTCCAAGGTGATCGATGCCGCGGCCGCCGAGGGCTACGCGGGCATCGTCGGGGACGCGACGCGCAGCGAGGTGCTCAAGCGCGCCGAGGTGCACAAGGCGCGCCAGATCATCATCGCGACCCAGCGCGACGACACGGCGGTCCTGGTGACGCTGACGGCCCGGCAGCTCAACCGCGGCGCGAAGATCGTGGCCGCGGTGCGGGAGGAGGAGAACGCGCCGCTGCTCAAGCAGTCCGGGGCCGACGCGGTGATCACCAGCGCCAGCGCCGCCGGCCGGCTGCTCGGCCTCTCCGTGCTCAGCCCCTCGGCCGGCATGGTGATGGAGGACCTCATCCAGCAGGGCACCGGGCTCGACCTCGTCGAACGGCCGGTCGTCAAGGCCGAGGTGGGCAAGACCCCGCGCGAGGTCGCCGACCTGGTGGTCAGCGTCATACGCGGGCACCGGGTGCTGGGCTACGACGATCCGGCCGTCGGGCGGCTGGAGCTCACCGACCGGCTCATCACCATCGTGCGGCGGACACCGGGCACCCAGGTCACGCCCGACGTCCGCCCGATGCCACCGATGCCACGCAACACCTGACCGGCGAGGCGAGGAGGCCACCGGCCGCCCCGCACCTCTCGTGCGCGACGGCCGGCCCAGTGCCTGAACGCTACTTGCGGTTGTACAGCCGCATCGTGATCGGCCCGAAGACCAGCACGAACAGCCCGGCCCAGCCCAGCGACCAGGCGACCTCGGCGGCCGGCCAGTCCCGGCCATCAGGCCGCGCACCGCCGACGCCAGATGCGTGATGGGGCTGTTGTTGACGAACGCCTGGAGCCAGCCCGGCATGGTCTTCGGATCGACGAAGACGTTGGACAGGAAGGTGAGCGGGAAGATCACCATCATGCTGACGCCCATCACCGACTTCTCGGTGCGCAGCATCAGCCCGAACATCGTCCAGATCCACGAGAAGGCGAACGAGAACAGCACGAGCAGGGCGATCCCGGCGAGCACACCGCCGACCCCGCCGTCCGGCCGGTAGCCGAGGATGATGCCGACGGTGAGCATCACGATCGATGCGATCGTGTACCGCAGGGCGTCGCCGAGCAGATAGCCGACCATCGTCGACGGCCGCCAGATCGGCAGGCTGCGGAACCGGTCGAAGACACCCTTCTCGATGTCGGTGTTGACCGAGACACCCGTGTACATCGTGATCATCACGACCGACATCACGAGGATGCCCGGCAGCAGGAACTGGATGTACTCCTTCGGCGAGCCGGCCAGCGCCCCGCCGAACAGGTACGTGTACATCAGCACCATCATGATCGGGAACGCCGTGACGTCGAAGAGCTGCTCCGGCACGTGCTTGATCTTGAGGATCGCCCGCCAGCCGAAGGTCATCGAGGCCGACCAGGCGCTGGGCCGGGGCGGTCGCTCCTTGGCGATGAGCAGCGCGGCGAGGGACTCGGCGCTGACCGGGGCGAGTTCCTTGCTCTCGGTGGTCGTCGCGGTGCTCATGCCGCCACCTCGTCCTTCGGGTCGTCGGAGTGGTCGGAGGAGTCGTGCGTGTCATGGCCGGTGAGGGCGAGGAACACCTCGTCCAGGCTGGGCTGGCCGAGTGAGAAGTTGTCGACGGTGATGCCGGCGGCGGCCAGTTCGCTCAGCGCGCGGGAGGCCTGCTGGGCCGCGCTGTCGTCGCTCGCCGCGGCGGTGAGGCGGGCGGTCAGAGCCACCGGGTCCGGCTCCGGCTGCACCCGGGCGTCGAGGGCCCGGCGCAGCAGATCGGCCGCGAGGGCCCGCTGGTCCGGATCTCTCAGCCGTAGATGGACGGATCCGGCGCCCACGGACGACTTCAGCTCGCCCTTGGTGCCCTCGGCGATCACCCGGCCGCGGTCGATGACGGCGATCCGGGACGCCAGCTGGTCGGCCTCGTCCAGGTACTGCGTGGTCAGCAGCACGGTGGTGCCCTGGGAGACGACGGCTCGCACGATGTCCCACACCTGGTTGCGGCTGCGCGGGTCCAGGCCTGTCGTCGGCTCGTCGAGGAACAGCAGGTCGGGGGTGTTGAGGATGGACGCGGCGATGTCGATCCGGCGCCGCATGCCGCCCGAGTAGTGCTTGACCTGTTTCGCGGCCGCATCCGTGAGCCCGAAGGCCTCCAGGAGCTGGGCGGCACGGTCCCGGGCGGCCCTCTTGTGGTGGCCGAGCAGCCGGCCCAGCAGGACCAGGTTCTCGGTGCCGGTGAGGTCCTCGTCGACCGAGGCGTACTGGCCGGTGAGGCTCACCCGGCCGCGCACCTCGTCGGCCTCGCGGACGATGTCGTGACCGAAGACATGCGCCTCACCGCCGTCCGGCCGCAGGAGCGTGGCGAGCATCTTCACGGTGGTGGTCTTGCCGGCGCCGTTCGGGCCGAGGACGCCGTAGACCGTGCCCGCGGGCACGGACAGGTCCACTCCGTCGACCGCCCTCGTCTCACCGAACGTCTTCACCAGGCCCGCGGTCTCGATCGCCAGGCCGGACATCTGGGTGCTCATGCTTCAGGTCCTTCCGTGCATTTGGGCTACGCATGGGAAGACCTTTACCGTCGCGCAAACTCATCGGTCCCGCACACGGATTTCCGCCAGAACCGGACCAACGGTGTAGGCGGAGTCGTCCCGGGGCGGAGCGGAGTCCGTCCGGCGACCGAGGAGTACCGTCGCCCTCATGCATGCGATCACGATTCCCGAACCCGGTGGGCCCGAGGCGCTGGTCTGGGACGAGGTCCCGGATCCCGTGCCCGGTGAGGGCGAGGTCCTGGTCGAGGTGACGGCCGGTGCCGTCAACCGGGCCGACATCCTGCAACGGCAGGGCTTCTACGACCCGCCGCCCGGCGCGTCCCCGTACCCCGGCCTGGAGTGCTCCGGGCGGATCGCCGAGATCGGCCCCGGGGTCTCCGGCTGGAGCGTCGGCGACGAGGTGTGCGCGCTGCTCTCCGGCGGCGGCTACGCCGAGAAGGCGGTCGTTCCGGCCGGGCAGCTGCTGCCCGTGCCGGAGGGCGTCGGCCTGACGCAGGCCGCGGCCCTGCCCGAGGTGGCCTGCACCGTCTGGTCGAACGTCTTCATGATCGCCCACCTGCGCCCCGGCGAGACCCTCCTCGTGCACGGCGGCTCCAGCGGCATCGGCACCATGGCCATCCAGCTGGCCAAGGCCGTCGGGGCCCGGGTGGCCGTGACGGCCGGTACGAAGGAGAAGCTGGACCGGTGCGCCGAGCTGGGCGCCGACATCCTGGTCAACTACCGCGAGCAGGACTTCGTCGAGGAGGTCAGGAAGGCCACGGACGGTGCCGGTGCCGACGTCATCCTCGACAACATGGGCGCCAAGTACCTGGAGCGCAACGTCAGGGCACTCGCCGTCAACGGCCGGCTCGCGATCATCGGCATGCAGGGCGGTGTCAAGGGAGAGCTGAACATCGGCGCTCTGCTCGCCAAGCGCGCCGCCATCAGCGCGACGTCCCTGCGCGCCCGGCCGCTGGAGGAGAAGGCGGCCATCGTCGCGGCCGTACGCGAACACGTCTGGCCCCTGTTCGCCGGTGGCCGTCTGCGCCCCGTCGTCGACCGCGAGCTGCCCATGCCGGACGCGGCCGCCGCCCACCGTGTCGTGGAGGAGAGCGGCCACATCGGCAAGGTGCTGCTGATCGCCCCGCAGGACGCCTGACACGCTGGGCTGACCACGCGACTTTGCGGATACCCCCTACGCCCGCCGCAACCGCAGCGCGAAGAAGGCGAGCCCCAGTCCCAGGCCGATCAGGACCAGGCCGCTGCCCAGCGGCAGGATCCTCAGCACCGGCCCGGCGGGGCGGTCGGCCCGCGCGGCGCCGGCCCCCCGTACGGCGTCCTCCGCCGACGCGGAGGGCACGGGGACGGCTTCCCGGGGCGCCTCGGTGACCGCGGTGGCGTCACCGGCGCTCGGCTCGGCCCCCTCCGGCCGCCCCGGCCGCTCCCGCCCCTCACCGGCCCGGCTCCCGGCCCGCGAGGGCCCGCCGGGGCGGACGGGGTGGACGAGGCGGTGACGGCACCGGCACCGGCACCGGCCCCGGCCTCCGCGTCGTGTCCGAGGACCGAACCGTAGGACGGAACAGATCCGTACGGTGAGACGACCGCACCCGCCCCCAGGGCGACCACCAGTCCCGTCGCCCGCAGTGCGCGTTGCCATGGAGTCACGTGGGTGACCCCCTCCCGCCGTGCCCGGTAGGGCAAGATCGGCAAGTTCGGTCATGTCACGGCCCTCAGCCTCACACCGCCGAACCCGCCCGGCACTCCGGGTACGGCCGACCGGTGGAACCGCCGCACGATCCCGGACGGGCTGGTGTTCCGGGACGGCGTCGCCGTACGGCAGGTCGAGGCCCGCCTGCCGCGCCCGGCCCGCGAGACCGATTCACCCGTTCGTGAGCAACTCGAAGCCTGACGAAGTCGTCTCCCGAACACGGTGGATCAGCCTCCCGTGGGGGCACCAAGGAGGTGAGGTGCAGGCGTGCGAGAGAATGGCGGCATGGAGATGCCGAGGAACGAACGGTCGCCGGAGAACCCGCAGATCCTGGTCGTGGGCCAGGACGGCATGGCGCTCAGCGGCGGCGGCGGTGGAGACGAGGACTCCCGCGAGACCCCGGTCACGGAACAAGTGGAGCAGCCCGCCAAGGTCATGCGGATCGGCAGCATGATCAAGCAGCTTCTCGAGGAAGTGCGGGTGGCTCCCCTGGACGAGGCCAGCCGGGCCCGGCTCAAGGAGATCCACGCCAGCTCGGTGAAGGAGCTGGAGGACGGTCTGGCGCCCGAGCTGGTCGAGGAGCTGGAGCGGCTCTCCCTGCCCTTCACGGACGAGGCGACCCCCAGTGACGCGGAGCTGCGCATCGCGCAGGCCCAGCTGGTCGGCTGGCTGGAGGGGCTGTTCCACGGGATCCAGACCACGCTGTTCGCCCAGCAGATGGCGGCCCGCGCCCAGCTGGAGCAGATGCGCCGCGCCCTCCCGCCGGGCGTCGGCCACGACGGCCACGACGACCAGCACCCGGGCGGCCGCTCGGGCGGGCCGTACCTGTAGCGCTCCTGCGAAGGCACCAAGGCGAGGGGCCCGGCAGCCGAAGCTGCCGGGCCCCTCGCACAGGCGGGTCAGGACGGCGGGTTGCCCGTGGAGACGCTGAGCTGGATCTCCGGCATGTCCTCCGGGTCGACGTCGGTGCCCTCGGCCGGGAACTGGTTCATGACCGTGCCCTCGCCGTAGGTGTTCTCGTCGAGGCTCTTCTCGTTCAGCTGCCAGCCGGCCGCCTGGAGGCAGGACTTGACCGAGTCGATGTTCTTGAACTTGAAGTCCGGTACCCGGATCTTGTCGGGGTCGTTGTACGACTCCTGCGGCTCCGTGCACTCCTCGGTGTCGATGGTCTTCGACGTGTCCGGGCCGCGGTAGCCGGGCTTCTTGGCCCCGAGGCCGACGGGCTCGGGCTGCTGCCCCCGCCGCCCTGGACGTCCTCGCCGCCGCCGTTCACCAGCAGGGCCGCGATCAGGCCGCCGACCGCCAGGACGGACACGACGATCGAGCCGATGATCACCGGCTTGTTGCCCTTGCCGCCGCCCGAGGAGGCCGGCACGGTCTGCGGCGTGAGGTTGTACGGCGGCGGCGTCGACGGGCCCGGCTGCGGGAGTACCCGGCCGGGGACGGCGTCTGGTAGCCGCCCTGCTGCGGATAGCCGTACGCCGGGGCCGGAGCCGACGGCGCCGGCGTGCCGTACGGGTTGGGGGGCGGCGTCGGCTGGTACGGCGTCTGGACCTGGCCCGAGGGGCCGGGGCCGCCTGGTCGACCGGCGGGAACACGGCCGAGCCGACGCCCGCCCCGCTCGGGTCTGCGCGCCCGGGACGATGCTCGGCGGCGTGGCGTGGAAGGAGGCCGCGACGCGCAGGCACTCGTCGCGCATGGCCTCGGCGCTCGGGAAGCGCTCGTTCGGGTTCTTCTTCAGGGCGCGGGCGATCAGCGCGTCCACGGCCTGCGGCAGCGCGCGGTTGATCGAGGACGGAACCGGCGGCTCCTCCTGGACGTGTGCGTACGCGATGGCCAGCGGCGAGTCCGCCTCGAACGGCAGCCGGCCGGTGACCAGTTGGAAGAGCATGATGCCGACCGAGTACAGGTCGGAGCGGGCGTCCACGCCGCGGCCGAGGGCCTGTTCCGGCGAGAGGTACTGCGGGGTGCCGACGACCATGCCGGTCTGTGTCATCGACGTCACACCGGACTGCATGGCGCGGGCGATGCCGAAGTCCATGACCTTGACCACGCCGCGCTTGGTCATCATCACGTTGCCCGGCTTGATGTCGCGGTGGACCAGCCCCATCTCGTGGCTGATCTCCAGGGCGGCCAGGACGTCCGCGGTGATCTTCAGTGCCTTGTCGGCGGGCATCGCGCCCTGCTGCCGCACGTCCTCGTCGAGGACCGAGCCGAGCGGGCGGCCCTCGACGTACTCCATGACGATGTACGGAGTCGTCATGCCGTCGAGGGTGTCCTCGCCGGTGTCGAAGACCGAGACGATGTTGGTGTGCGTGAGCTTGGCCACGGCCTGGGCCTCGCGGCGGAACCTCTCGCGGAAGGCCTGTTCCCGACCGAGATCGGTGTGAAGTGTCTTGATCGCGACCTGCCGGTCGAGCACGCTGTCGTACGCGAGGTGCACCGAGGCCATGCCGCCCTGGCCGAGGAGATCACGCAGCTGGTAGCGGTTGTTGGCGAGCGCCCGCCCCGCGTACTGGCCCTGTGCGCCGTCCTGGCTCATGTTCCGTGTCCCCCGTAGCCCTTGTGGCGCTGCCGACTTGTAGTTGATCCGTCGTTGATCCAAACCGCCATTCCCGGCCAAGTCTGCCCCAGGGCAGTGACACGTCAAGCGGGGTGCCCGTTCCGTGACCGTACGCGAAAGAAGCGCAGCGGAAGCGTTACAGGGGCGCATCGCCGGTGCACAGAATTTGCACGACAGTACGGAGTAAAGGTTTCATGGCGCGTCCGTCCCGTGCCGGTCCTGGCACCCCGTCTCGGACCGGAGGCTTGCGCGGAGGCTGTAGCGTGGCCGACGGAGACCGTAACAACACCGCGCGCACCGCGGGCAGAAACGACGGCGAGGACTGATGGCACAGCAGCAGCGCGCTCAGGGCCCGTCCGACCCCGAGGCGAGTGGCGGCGGGATGTCGGAGGCGCCGGAGTCCTGGGGTAACGGCGGGTTGGTCGGGGACGGCCGGTACCGGCTGACCCGCAGACTCGGCCGGGGCGGCATGGCCGAGGTGTTCGCCGCCGAGGACGTCCGCCTCGGGCGCACCGTCGCCGTCAAGCTGCTCCGTTCCGACCTCGCCGAGGACCCGGTGTCCAAGGCGCGCTTCACACGCGAGGCACAGTCGGTCGCCGGCCTCAACCACCACGCGATCGTCGCCGTGTACGACTCCGGCGAGGACTTCGTCGGCGGCCAGTCCGTGCCGTACATCGTCATGGAACTGGTCGAGGGGCGCACCATCCGCGACCTGCTGCTGAACGCGGAGGCGCCGGGTCCCGAGCAGGCGCTGATCATCGTCTCGGGCGTCCTGGAGGCGCTGGCCTATTCGCACCAGCACGGCATCGTGCACCGCGACATCAAGCCCGCCAACGTCATCATCACGCACAACGGCGCCGTGAAGGTGATGGACTTCGGCATCGCCCGCGCCCTGCACGGCGCGTCCACGACGATGACGCAGACCGGCATGGTCATGGGCACCCCGCAGTACCTGTCCCCGGAGCAGGCGCTCGGCAAG
This sequence comes from Streptomyces tuirus, assembly GCA_018195615.1. Lineage (GTDB taxonomy): Bacteria > Actinomycetota > Actinomycetes > Streptomycetales > Streptomycetaceae > Streptomyces > Streptomyces tuirus_A. Next base: position 4,971,751 of record JAGTPG010000002.1, read on the forward strand.
GCCGTCGACCACCGCTCCGACCTGTACGCGACCGGCTGCCTCCTCTACGAACTCCTCTCGCTGCGCCCCCCGTTCACCGGCGAGACGCCGCTGTCGGTGGTCTACCAGCACGTCCAGGACATCCCGACGCCGCCGTCCGAGGCCTCCGACGCCTGCCCGCCGGAGCTGGACGGCCTGGTCATGCGCTCCCTCGCCAAGGAGCCCGACGACCGTTTCCAGACGGCCGAGGAGATGCGCGGGCTGGTCCAGTACGCGCTGCAGATGCTCTACGACCAGGGCGGCCACACCGGCACCTGGAACACCGGCCCGGTCGACATGCACGAGGGCCGGCACACCCCGTCGGGCGGATTCGCCCAGACGGCCGTGATGGGCCACCCCGGGGACGCCTCCGGCACCGCCCAGATCCCCTCGCCGATCCTGCCCGCCGGCTACGGCGGCGGGGACGACGGCGGCTTCGAGGGCAACGGCAACAAGGGCAGCGGCCGCGGCAAGCTGTGGATCCTCGCCGTGCTCGCGGTGATCGCGATCGCCGCGGGTGTCGCCCTGGCGCTGCAGAGCGGCGGCGGCGACAAGGACAGCCCGAGCAAGAAGCAGTCGCCGACCACCTCGCAGACGACCGAGGAGAAGACGCCCAGCGAGACGCCGAGCGACGAGCCGACCGACGAGCCCACCGACACCTCCACGGACGACGGCAGCGGCTCGAACTCCGGCGGCGGCGAATGGACGCCCTCGTACGCCCCGTCCTACACGCCGTCGCAGAGCGCGCCCGAGACGCCCACCGACCAGCCGACGGATGAGCCGACCACCCCGGAGCCGACCGGGGAGCCGACGGACACGCAGCCTTCGGACCCGGAGACGCCGCCGGACGACACCGGCGGCACGGACGGAGGCGCCACGAGCGGCATCGTCGGAGGCGCGGGCGGCGAGGGCTGACCCGGAGAGAAACGGCTGATCCACGCGCGCGTGGGACCCGGAAACGGGCCCCACGCGCGCGTGACGTTTTCGGCGCGCCGACAAGTGGACTCTTCCCGTGACCTGGGTCACCGGGTTAACGTGCGGTTGCTCCGGCCTCCTGCAAGGCTGTGACCAGGGCCCCTTCACCACCTTCCCGATTTACTTGGATATCCAAGCAAAATCGCAGGTCAGAGGGGGTTTCACAGAAATGTGGCGCACTGGGTAACGTGCTTTCTGCAGGGCGCTCGCCGGGGCACCTGTCACGCCTGTTCCCGGCCGAGTGGCACCCACCCCGTGCCCCGGTGGCCGAGAACAGGTGAGCCGCACTGGCCTACCGGCAACCCCGGGGCCGGACCGACGGAGGAGCACACGTGACCGTGGAGAGCACTGCCGCGCGCACACCGCGACGCAGCGCCGGAAGCAAGGCCGGCACCACCGGCACCAAGCGCACCACCCGCACCACCGCCAAGAAGGACGCCGGCGCGAAGGGCACCGAGCCCCAGCTCGTGCAGCTGCTGACGCCCGAGGGCAAGCGCGTCAAGAACGCCGAGTTCGACAAGTACGTCGCCGGTGTCACCCCGGAAGAGCTCCGCGGCCTCTACCGCGACATGGTGCTCACCCGCCGCTTCGACGCCGAGGCGACCTCCCTGCAGCGCCAGGGCGAGCTGGGCCTGTGGGCCTCGCTGCTGGGCCAGGAGGCCGCCCAGATCGGCTCCGGCCGGGCCCTGCGCGACGACGACTACGTCTTCCCCACCTACCGCGAGCACGGCGTCGCCTGGTGCCGCGGGGTGGACCCGACCAACCTGCTCGGCATGTTCCGCGGCGTGAACAACGGCGGCTGGGACCCGAACGGCAACAACTTCCACCTCTACACGATCGTCATCGGCTCCCAGACGCTGCACGCCACCGGCTACGCGATGGGCGTCGCCAAGGACGGCGCGGACAGCGCGGTGATCGCCTACTTCGGCGACGGCGCCTCCAGCCAGGGCGACGTGGCCGAGTCGTTCACCTTCTCCGCGGTCTACAACGCCCCGGTCGTGTTCTTCTGCCAGAACAACCAGTGGGCCATCTCCGAGCCGACCGAGAAGCAGTCCCGCGTGCCGATCTACCAGCGCGCCCAGGGCTTCGGCTTCCCGGGCGTCCGCGTGGACGGCAACGACGTGCTCGGCTGCCTCGCGGTCACCCGCTGGGCCCTGGAGCGGGCCCGCAGCGGCGAGGGCCCGACCCTCGTCGAGGCGTTCACCTACCGCATGGGCGCCCACACCACCTCCGACGACCCCACCCGCTACCGGGGCGACGAGGAGCGCCAGGCCTGGGAGGCCAAGGACCCGATCCTGCGCCTGCGCCGCTATCTGGAGGCCTCAAACCACGCGGACGAGGGATTCTTCGCGGAACTGGAGGCCGAGTCCGAGGCGTTGGGCAAACGAGTGCGCGAGGCGGTCCGTGCCATGCCGGACCCGGACCACTTCGCGATCTTCGAGAACGTCTACGCGGACGGACACGCGCTCGTCGACGAGGAGCGCGCCCAGTTCGCCGCGTACCAGGCGTCGTTCGCCGACGAGGGGGGCAACTGAAATGGCTGAGAAGCTGGCTCTGGCCAAGGCGATCAACGAGTCGCTGCGTCGCGCCCTGGAGTCCGACGACAAGGTCCTGATCATGGGCGAGGACGTCGGCAAGCTCGGCGGTGTCTTCCGGGTGACGGACGGGCTGCAGAAGGACTTCGGCGAGAGCCGTGTCATCGACACCCCCCTCGCCGAGTCGGGCATCGTCGGCACGGCGATCGGCCTGGCCCTGCGCGGCTACCGCCCGGTCGTGGAGATCCAGTTCGACGGCTTCGTCTTCCCGGCCTACGACCAGATCGTCACGCAGCTCGCGAAGATGCACGCCCGCTCGCTGGGCAAGGTCAAGCTCCCGGTCGTCGTCCGCATCCCCTACGGCGGCGGCATCGGCGCGGTGGAGCACCACTCGGAGTCCCCGAGTCGCTCTTCGCGCACGTCGCGGGCCTGAAGATCGTCAGCCCGTCGAACGCGTCGGACGCGTACTGGATGATGCAGCAGGCCATCCAGAGCGACGACCCGGTGATCTTCTTCGAGCCCAAGCGCCGCTACTGGGACAAGACCGAGGTCAACACGGAGGCGATCCCGGGCCCGCTGCACAAGGCGGCCGTCGTACGCCCCGGCACCGACCTGACCCTCGCCGCCTACGGCCCGATGGTGAAGCTCTGCCAGGAGGTCGCGGACGCGGCCGCCGAGGAGGGCAAGAACCTCGAGGTCCTCGACCTGCGCTCGGTCTCCCCGATCGACTTCGACTCGATCCAGGCGTCGGTGGAGAAGACGCGCCGCCTGGTCGTCGTGCACGAGGCCCCGGTGTTCTTCGGCTCCGGCGCCGAGATCGCCGCCCGGATCACGGAGCGCTGCTTCTACCACCTGGAGGCCCCGGTGCTCCGCGTCGGCGGCTACCACGCGCCGTACCCGCCGGCCCGCCTGGAGGAGGAGTACCTGCCGAACCTGGACCGGGTGCTGGATGCCGTCGACCGCTCGCTGGCGTACTGAGGAGAGGGTCGTGACGACGATGACGGAAGCGTCCGTGCGCGAGTTCAAGATGCCCGACGTGGGCGAGGGACTCACCGAGGCCGAGATCCTCAAGTGGTACGTCCAGCCCGGCGACACGGTCACCGACGGACAGGTGGTGTGCGAGGTCGAGACGGCCAAGGCGGCCGTCGAGCTGCCCATCCCGTACGACGGGGTGGTCCGGGAGCTGCACTTCCCGGAGGGCACCACGGTCGACGTGGGCACGGCGATCATCGCGGTGGATGTCAGCGGAGGGACCGCGCCGGCCGAGCCGCGGCCGGAGCCGCCCAAGGCCGTCGAAGAGCCGAAGGCGGAGGGTACTGGCCGGCAGCCGGTCCTGGTCGGCTACGGGGTGGCGACCTCGTCCACCCGCCGCCGCCCCCGCAAGGGCCCGGAGGTCCCGGTCCAGCAGGCCTCGACGGCGATCCAGACGGAGCTGAACGGCCACACCCCGGCGGCTCCCGCCCCGGCGGCCCCCGCCGCGACCGCCCCGGCCGCGACCGCCCCGGCCCCGGTCGGTACGGAACGCCCCCTGGCCAAGCCCCCGGTCCGCAAGCTGGCCAAGGACCTGGGCGTCGACCTGGCGACGGTCACCCCGACCGGTCCGGACGGCATCATCACCCGTGAGGACGTGCACGCGGCGGTGGCCGCCACGACCGAGGCACCCGAGCCGACGGCGGCCCCGGCCCGCTCTCCGCCCCGGCCCCGGCGGCCCCGGCGTCGTACGACACCACCCGCGAGACCCGCATCCCGATCAAGGGCGTCCGCAAGGCCACGGCGGCGGCGATGGTCGGCTCGGCGTTCACCGCGCCCCATGTCACGGAGTTCGTGACGGTCGACGTGACGCGCACGATGAAGCTGGTCGAGGAGCTGAAGGACGACAAGGAGTTCGCGGGCCTGCGCGTGAACCCCCTCCTGCTGATCGCCAAGGCCCTGCTCGTCGCGATCAGGCGCAACCCGGAGATCAACGCGTCCTGGGACGAGGCCGCCCAGGAGATCGTGGTCAAGCACTACGTGAACCTGGGCATCGCGGCGGCGACCCCGCGCGGCCTGATCGTGCCGAACATCAAGGACGCCCACGCCAAGACGCTGCCGCAACTGGCCGAGTCGCTGGGCGAGCTGGTGTCGACGGCCAGGGACGGCAAGACGTCCCCGGCGGCCATGCAGGGCGGCACGGTGACGATCACCAACGTCGGCGTCTTCGGCGTCGACACGGGCACGCCGATCCTCAACCCCGGGAGTCCGCGATCCTCGCGGTCGGCGCGATCAAGCCCCAGCCGTGGGTCCACAAGGGCAAGGTCAAGCCCCGCCAGGTCACCACCCTGGCCCTCTCCTTCGACCACCGCCTCGTCGACGGCGAACTGGGCTCGAAGGTCCTGGCCGACGTGGCGGCGATCCTGGAGCAGCCCAAGCGGCTGATCACCTGGGCGTGAGCCGACCGCGGCGGCCCCTGCCCCACCCGGGCGGGGGCCGCCGGCGTCTGCCCGAAGGGTGAACCGGCGGTGCTCCGAAGAGCACAAGAAGCTCCTCGAACCCGCCCAAGTACCCCACAGTAAGCGGTTTAGCCGGACATACGATCAATCGTCATGCGCGACCCGATGGTGCTCAGGGCCCAGAGATTCGTCAACTCCGTCTACGGCAGCCGTATCGGCACGACCGTTCAGGAGACCGGCGAGGCCGACTGGCCGACCATGTACGCCCTGACCCGTGCCCTCCAGTACGAGCTGGGCATCACAGCCCTGTCCGACAACTTCGGCCCCACCACGCTCTCCACGCTGACGAGCAAGTTCCCCGAGCTCAACGCCGCCACCGTCCCTCGCCCGACTTCTGCCGCATCATCCAGTCCGGCCTGTACTGCAAGGGCTACGACGGGGGCGACCTGGACGGCGGCTACGGCGAGCGGGTCCAGGCGGCCGTCACGCAGCTCAAGACCGACATGGGCGTCGAACGCGCCTTCCCCGGCGCCGACCTGACGCCCAAGGTGTTCAAGGCGCTGCTGACGATGGACTCGTACGTCCTCGGCGCCTCGGGGACCCAGCAGGTCCGCGAGGTGCAGCAGTGGCTCAACGGGCGGTACCTGAACCGCCAGGACTTCTTCGTCATCGCCTGCGACGGACGGGTCTCCCGGGACACGGCCAGGGCGCTGGTCCTCGGTGTGCAGTACGAGCTGGGCATGGCGGACGGCACCGCGAACGGCAACTTCGGGCCCGGCACCCAGTCGGCCCTGAAGTCACACCCCGTGAAGCAGGGCGACAAGGGTGTGTACGTCCAGCTGTTCTCCGCCGGGATGGTCGTCAACCGGCGGCCCGCGGCGCTCACCGACACCTTCGACTCCGCCCTCGCCGCAGCCGTGCGGGCCTTCCAGACCTTCGTCGCCCTCCCGGCCACGGGCGAGGGCGACTTCCCCACCTTCGCCTCGCTCCTGGCGTCCTACGGCGACCAGTCGCGCCAGGGCAAGGCCTGCGACACCATCTCCAAGGTCACTCCGGCGCGGGCGGAGACGCTCAAGGCGGCCGGCATCACCTACGTCGGCCGCTACCTCACCAACCCGAGCGCCACCTCACTGCCGGAGAAGGCGATCCAGCCGGACGAGCTGCGCACCATCGCCCAGCACGGCCTGCGCTGCTTCCCGATCTACCAGACCGTCAACAACGACGCCTCGGACTTCGACTACGTCGCCGGGCGGACGGCCGGGTACGCGGCGGTCAACGCCGCCCTCGACCATGGCTTCAAGCGGGGCACCCGGATCTTCTTCGCCGTCGACTTCGACGCGATCGACGCCGAGATCACGGAGAGCGTCCTGCCTCACTTCAAGGGCGTCAAGGAGGCGATGGCCGACTCCGGACACCCGTACGAGATCGGCGTCTACGGCTCCCGCAACGTCTGCGCGCAGGTCGGCGCGGCCGGTTACTCGACGGCGAGCTTCGTGGCCGACATGTCCCCGGGCTTCGACGGCAACGCCGGGCGCCCGCTGCCGAAGGACTGGGCCTACGACCAGTTCGTCATCCGCACGCTCGGCTCCGGCGACGGGCAGCTGGAGGTCGACGTCGACATCGCCTCCGGGCGCGACACCGGCCAGGGCTCCTTCAACCGGCCCCGGCCCGCCGTCCCCGACGTCGCCTTCGACACGGACCAGGTGCCGGCGCTGCGGGCCGACCTCGCCCGTTACATGCGGTCGATCGGACGGCCCGACCTGGGCGGTATCGGCAGCGAGGCGCGGCTCTACACCAACGCCCAGGCCGTCGAGGCGATCCAGGACCAGGACGAGCTGATCACCCGGCTGTCGACCACGTACACCATGCGCAAGGCACTGATCCAGACGGCCGTCTACTGGGCCATGCGCGACTACAGCCTCGCCGACCAGGCCACCGACCAGCAGGTCGCCGACCACCACCTCACGGGCTCCGGCTCCGTCAGGGACTCGCACACCGGCATCGGCGAGATCAGCGCGACCGACGCCATCCAGGCCTGGAACCACTGCATCGGCTGGGGTTTCACGGACGGCGACCGCCGTGACCCGGCCAAGGACTCCGACCTCTGGTCCGTGTGGCAGCGGCTGAGCAAGGACAACGCGTTCAGCGTGCGCACCGCGGCCCTGATCCATCTGTGGGGCACCCGGGCAGGCCCGGCGGCCAACTGCCCCCGGCGACCGCGTCACCACCCCGCGGTCCATGCGCCTGGACCTCGCCGAGTTCGAGATCACCGAGCTGCTGCGCCGCTACCGGGCCTGGGACCCCGACGTGGAGTCCCAGACGCACCAGAGCCTGGCCGTTTACCAGATCTTCGAGAAGTACAACAGCATCGCCCGCAACGCGTGAACCTCCGGAAAGAGACCCCGTTGAAGCTCGCTTTCCCCCGCAGAGGGCCCCGGCCCGGCGCCGCGCACCGCCGCGGTCTGTCCCGCCGTGCCCTGCTCGGCCGTATCGCTGCCGTCGGCGGCGCTGTCGGCGTCGCCGCCCTGCCCCTCTCCCACTTCCTCTCGCAGGCGTACGCCGACGCGCACAACCCCATCCCCGCCCGGGTGCGGGACGCCCTGCGCGGCGCGCGGGACCGGACCCGGCGGGTACTGGCCGGTTCGCGCTCCCACAACGGCTGGGACATGGAGAACGTCGCGGACGACGGCGGCACCGTCTACACCCGGCCCGTGCCCGGCACCCCGCTCACAGGCATCGCCGTGCGCATGGGTGACGTGGAGACCGTCCTCGTCCACCTGGTGCGCCGGTTCCACTACGAGGTCGACACGCTGCGCCGGGGCGACGTCGTCGGCTGGCACGACCCGTCCGGGGTCGGCAAGGGCCGGCCGGAGTCCAACCTGGCGTCCGGCACGGCGGTGCGGATCCGGCCCGGCTTCTACCCGCGAGGGGCCCGGGGCGGCTTCTTCCCGCAGCAGGAGGTCGTGATCCGCGACATCCTCGCCGAACTCGACGGCGTCGTCCGCTGGGGCGGTGACGACCCCACGCCCGACGAGTCCCTGTTCTCCATCGACGTGCGGCCCGGCGACCAGCGGCTCGCCCGGGTCGCGGCGCGGGTCCGGGGCTGGCAACTGGAGCCGGGAGCCGGTGCGGGATCTCCGGTGAACGTGCTGGCCGGCGGTCGGCGCAAGGCGGCCCGGGCGCTGGAGCGCCGTCAGCGCACGGCTGCGTGAGAGAACGCGAAGGGGGCTCGCCGCCGGCTGCGGCGAGCCCCCTTTCGTCGTGCCTGTCCTACTTGCTGAAGCCGTAGTTCAGCAGCTTCGTCGCGTCCGACTTGCGGGTGACCTCGTTGGTCGAGGCGAGGACCGTGCCGATGACCGTCTTGCCCTTCCGGGTGGCGGCGAAGACCAGGCAGTACTTGGCCTCCGGGCCGGAACCCGTCTTCACACCGATCGCGCCGCTGTAGCTGCTGAGCAGCGGGTTGGTGTTCTCCCACGCGGCCATCGTCCGCGTGCCGCCGGACTTGGTGGTCGTCTTCGCCGTGTACTTCTTCGTCTTGACGACCGTGCGGAACGTGGAGTTCTTCATCGCCGCGCTGGCGATCTTCGTCAGGTCGCGCGGCGTGGAGTAGTTCTTGCCCTTGCCGATGCCGTCGAACGAGTCGAAGTGGGTGTTCTTCAGACCCAGGCTCTTGGCGGTGGAGTTCATCTTGCCGATGAACGACTGCACGCGCTTGGCCCGCGTGGAGCCCGAGCCGAACTTGTCGGCGAGCGCGTACGCCGCGTCGCAGCCGGACGGCAGCATCAGCCCGTACAGCAGCTGGCGGACGGTGACCTTGTCGCCGACGATCAGCTTGGCGTTCGACGCCCAGTTGTTGTCGACGATGTAGTCGCTGTACGCCTTCTGGATCGTGACCTTGCTGTTCAGGTTGAGGTTCGACTGCTTCAGCACCACCAGAGCGGTCATGATCTTGGTGGTCGAGCCGGTCGAGCGGCGGGTGTCGGCCGCCTTGGTGTAAAGCGACTTGCCCGTGCCGTTGTTCATCACGTAGCCGCCCTTGGCGGCGATCGAGGGCGCCGAGGCGGCCTGCGCCGGCGCAACGGTGAGGGCTCCGGTCGCGAGCATGGCGCCGGTGGTGACGGCGACGGCCGCGGCTCTGCGGAGACGGGTGCCCTTAATGCCGGTTATCAAGTGAAATACCCCGATTATCTTTCATGCCCCAACGGTGCGGCCGAGTTGAGGACGAGGGGAAAGGGGCCGCACGTGTCTGACTCGTAACTAGCACAGTTGGTTGTGCCGTTGCCGAGCGGTACCCCCGCTTTGCCACAGACGTGTGACATACACGTCCGCATCCTGGACGGATGCATTCATGCGTCCCTGTTGTATCTATGCTGTCGGCATGACCCTGGCCGTGAAGCAACCCCCCGCCGCCGACCGCGTCTACACCCACGTCAAGCAGGGCGTCCTGGAGCGCCGTTACGAGGGCGGGACCCTGCTCACCGAGGGCGAGCTCGCCGAGGCCGTCGGGGTCTCGCGCACACCGGTGCGCGAGGCGCTGCTGCGCCTGGAGGTCGAGGGCCTGATCCGGCTCTACCCGAAGAAGGGCGCCCTCGTCCTGCCCGTCTCCGCCCAGGAGATCGCCGACGTCGTGGAGACGCGGCTGCTCGTCGAGGAGCACGCGGCCCGCAAGGCCGTCCCCGCGCCCGCCGGGCTCATCGAACGCCTCGAAGAGCTGCTGGCCCGGCAGAAGAAGCAGGCCGCCGCCGGGGACCTGGCCGCCGCCGCCGTCACCGACCGCTGCTTCCACGCCGAGATCGTCCGCAGCGGCGGCAACGAGATCCTCTCCCGCCTCTACGACCAGCTGCGCGACCGCCAGCTGCGGATGGGCGTCGCCGTCATGCACTCCCACCCCGACCGGATCGCCAAGACCCTCGCCGAGCACGAGGAGATCCTCGACGCGCTGCGCGCCGGGGACGCCGAGGCGGCCGTCGGGCTGGTCCACCGGCACGTCAGCTGGTTCTCGCACCTGGCCCGGGGGAGGTCCGATGAGCTCCACCACGCTGCCGGACGATCCCCGGGCGGCCGGCGCGCACTGGCCGTCTGGGGCATCGGCGTCTCGGTCTACTTCGTCGCGGTCATCTTCCGCACGTCCCTGGGCGTGGCTGGACTCGACGCCGCCGACCGCTTCCACGTCAACGCCTCGGCCCTGTCCACCTTCTCCATCCTCCAGCTGCTGGTCTACGCGGGCATGCAGATACCCGTCGGCCTGCTGGTCGACCGGCTCGGCACCAAGAAGGTGCTGGCCCTCGGCGCGGTGCTGTTCACGGCCGGGCAGCTGGGCTTCGCGTTCTCCCCGTCGTACGGCATGGCGCTCGCCTCCCGGGCGCTGCTCGGCTGCGGTGACGCGCTGACGTTCATCAGCGTGCTGCGGCTGGGCACCCGGTGGTTCCCGGCCCGGCGCGGGCCGCTCGTCGCCCAGTTCGCGGGCCTGGTGGGCATGGCGGGCAACCTCGTCTCCACGCTCGTCCTGGCCCGGCTGCTGCACGGCATCGGCTGGACGCCGGCCTTCGCGGGCAGCGCGGCCGCCGGGGCCGTGGTGTTCGTCCTGGTCCTGCTGTTCCTGAAGGACCACCCGGAGGGCCACGAGCCGGAGCCGCTGCCGCACCAGGGCGCGGCGTACGTACGACGCCAGATCGCGGCGGCCTGGCGGGAGCCCGGCACGCGGCTCGGCCTCTGGGTGCACTTCACCACCCAGTTCCCGGCGATGGTGTTCCTGCTGCTGTGGGGCCTGCCGTTCCTGGTCGAGGCGCAGGGCCTGTCCCGGGCGACGGCCGGTGAACTGCTCACCCTCGTCGTCCTGTCGAACATGGTCGTCGGTCTGGTCTACGGCCAGATCGTCGCCCGGCACCACGGGGCGCGGCTGCCGCTCGCCCTGGGCACGGTGGGCACGACGGCGGCCCTGTGGGCGGCGACGCTGGCCTACCCCGGCGTACACGCCCCGATGTGGCTGCTGATCGTGCTGTGCACGGTGCTCGGGGCGTGCGGGCCCGCCTCGATGATCGGCTTCGACTTCGCCCGCCCGGCGAACCCGCCCGAGCGGCAGGGCACGGCCTCCGGCATCACCAACATGGGCGGCTTCGTGGCCTCCATGACGACGCTGTTCGCCGTCGGCGTGCTGCTGGACGCCACCGGGGACGACTACACCGTGGCCTTCTCGGTGGTGTTCGTCCTCCAGGCGCTCGGCGTCGCCCAGATCCTGCGGCTGCGGAAGCGGGCGGCGCGCAGGGAGCGGGAGCGGCTGGTGGCGAGCCGGGTGGAGACGGTGCACGTGCCGGTGTAGGTCATCGGACCGCCCGTACCGGTACGAGCGTGAGGTACGCGAGCCCGAGGACGCCGCGGTAGGTCAGCCAGGCGGCTCGGTGGCGGTCGACACGCTCCCGGGCCCCGGCGGCCAGGGGGTGGCCGGGGTGCTCGGCGAGCCAGACCTCGACGTCCGCCTGGTACGCCGACTCGAACGCCTCCCATTCGTCGGGGCTCGCGGTCTCCGTCCACTCGGGCCTGAAGCCCGCCTCGATCGCCAGGCCGGTGAGGGTCGCGAGGTCGTGGTGATCGGCCGCGGTGGCGTTCGGCCACATGCGGGACAGTTCGGCCTCGGTCGGGGTGCGCTGCCAGAAGCCCTCACCGAGCAGCACGCGCCCGCCGTCGCGGACGAGCCGGCGCAGCTCGGCGAGGGCCTTCGGCAGCCGGTCGCCGAGGGCTTGGCTCGCGCCGACGCACAGGACCAGGTCGGCCGGGCCTTGGGTGGTGCCGGTGGCGGACTCCTCGAGGAAGCGGGCCCGGGCGGTGAGTCCCCGTTGCTCCGCGGCCTTGCGTCCCCGGGCCAGGTCATCGGCGTCGAGGTCGATGCCGGTGCCGGTGGCCTCCGGCACGGCTTCCAGCACCCGCAGCATGAGTTCGCCCCGGCCGCAGCCGATGTCCAGGACGGTCGCGGGGTGTTGCCGGCCAGGCGGGTGACGAGTTGGTCCGCTCGTGTCTCGGACAGCGGGCCGTGGAAGGTGAGCCGGGTGCGGTGGGGTGGCGTCATGCCAGGGGACGCTACGGGTGGGGGCGGGGCAGCGGCACGGGGTTTTTGCCGCTGACAAGGACATCCCGGGACGCGTGGGCTTGTGCCATGCTGGCGAGGCGGGGGCGAGGGGACGGGTCGGAGTGGGCGACGAACGCGCGCTGGTGGTAGCGGTGGGCACCTTCCGCTCCCAGGTGGCTTCGGGGGACGAGCCTCCGGTCGGCGGCCGGCGGTGGGACGCGCTGGACTTCGTCCACAAGGTCCTGCCGGAGGTGCAACAGGCTCTGGAGCACGTCGGGTACACCGTCGACGTGGTGCGCGACCCCACCCTGACCGAGCTCAGGTCGGCGGCCGCCGACGCCTTGGACGGCGACCACAGGATCCTGCACGTCATGTCGCACGGAGTGGCGGGACTGGGCCATGACCCCAACCGGCTCGACATGATCGCCTCGGATGCGCGCACCGGCGTCGGCTCGAACGTCGCGGAGTGGGTCTCCACCGCGCAGGCGGCGGGAAAGCCGACGCTCTTCCTGCTCGACCTGTGCCGATCCGGTGTCGCCGCCCGGCTCCCCTTCATGGGGCAGCTGGCCGGTCGGGACACGTACGCCTGGGTCATCGCGGCTGCCGGCGGCTCGGAGGACGCCTTCGACGGGCGATTCAGCCAAGCGGTGTCGGAGATCCTGGAGGAGTCCTCGCGCACGGGCCTGGGAACCAGCCCGACGCAGCCCTACGTCTCCTTCTCCTTGCTGGCCAGGCGGATCGGCGAACGTCTGGGCCGCATGCCCGGACTGCCCCAGACGATCCATGCCACACCGCTGGACCCGAGCCACCCGGAACCCGAACTGCCGTTCGTGCCCAATCCCCTGTTCGTCTGGGACCCCGCCCTGGCCGCGCGCAGTGCTCTGGACGGTCCGCTCCGTGCCTTCGTCGACGAGCCGACCGCGCTGCGGCCGCAGGACTCGGCGCATTTCGCGAACAAGGCCGGCCGCCACTTCACCGGGCGGCGCAGCCAGCTCGCACTCCTCGCCCCATGGCTCGACGGCGTGGGGCCGGCCGGCCTCTGTCTGGTCACCGGACGGCCGGGCACGGGCAAGTCGGCGCTGATCGGCGCCGTGGTCGGCGCGGCCCATCCCACACTGGTCGAGGCCGCTCCGCACATTCGAGCCCGCCTGCAGACCGACCCGGCAGGCTGCCCCTCCGTCAACCCCTGATGGCCGCGGTGCACGCCCGGCAGCGGGAACTGGACGACCTGGTGACCTCACTGGCCCGCCAGCTACGCCTCGACCAGCCGCCCGACGGTTGGTCCCCGGAGGCGCTCGTGGAGGCCGTCACCGCCTCCGACGTGCCGCCCACCGTCGTGGTGGACGCCTTGGACGAGGCCACCGAACCCGTACGGGTCACGGACGAACTGCTGCTTCCCCTGGCCCGCTCGCGTCGACCGGACGGCGAGGCCGGATGCCGGCTGCTCGTCGGCGCGCGCCCGTGGGAAGAGTTCGCTGCGTTGCAGCGCGCCGCCGCCGGCGCCGGCCTGCTGATCGACCTCGACGTGGCCGATCCATCGGAACAACGACAGGACGTACGCGACTACCTGGCCATTTCCCTCGCGGACCTCGACGGCTACGCCTCGGGCAGCCATCGCGCGGTCCGCGACCGGCTCGCGACCGCTGCCGCGGACAGCCTGGTCGAAGCCTCGGACCAGGAGTGGGGGGCGTTCCTGGTCGCCGGCGTCTTCGTGCGCTACCTGGCCGCCGTGCCCGCCCCTGGTACGGAGCAGGAAGCGGAACTGCTCGGGCGGACCGTCCCCCATCACCTGCACGCCGTCTTCGACCTGGATCTGCGCGCCCGCCCGAACTCCACAGCGGCCCGGGCACTGCTGTCGGCCTTCGCCTTCGCCAAAGGCGACGGTATGCCGGCCGAGCTGGCCATCCCGCTGGCCGAGGCGCTGGTCCCCGGCGTCACCAGTCCCGAACTGCAAGAAGCGCTCGGCGACGTTCTGTTCTACCTGCGCACGGATGTCGAACTGGACGGCACCACCCTGTACCGCCCCTTTCACCAGGGGCTGGCCGACTACCTGGTGGCGGAGACCAGGGACCCGGCGGCCACGGAGCCAGTGGAGCGCCTGGTCCTCGATGTCCTTCTCGGCTGCGCCGGCCAGCGGTCGGGAACGTCCCTCGCGGCCTGGTCGACGGCTCCCCCGTATCTGTTACGTCAAGCGGTCCAGCACGCGCGTGACTGCCATCGCCAGGACGAGCTCTTCACCGACGCGGAGTTCCTCGTCCATGCCGACCCGGCCGGCGTCATACCAGCCCTGGCCTCGGCGGAGACGGCTGCGGGACGACTCGCCGTTGCCGTCTACCGCGCCTCTTCAGGAGCACACCGACAGGCCGACGCCCGTATCCGGCGACAGTTGCTCGCCATCGACGCGGCCCGGTACGGCGCCCGCCACCTGCTCGCCCGGCTCAACGCCGGAGCGCCACCGGATGCGTGGCTTCCCCGATGGGCGACCGGCTCGCAGGTCGACAGTGCCCTGCTCGACACTCTGACGGGGCATGTCGATGCCGTGACGAGCATCGCGGTCACGGAGACGACGTCAACGCAGCGCGTCGCGGTGACCGCCGGGGACGACGGAACCATCCGGTTGTGGGACCTTGCGTCCCGGCAGCTCGTGAAGACTCTGTGCCACGAGCCCGCTGCCGGCATCACCGCCGTGCTCTGTCTGACGGTACAGGGGACGCCCTACGTCGTCGCCGCGGATCAGGCAGACCGCCTCCAGGTCTGGGACGCGGTCTCCGGCACGCTCGTCGGTACCCCTCATGACACAGGGCAGGAACGGATCCTGGGGTTGTCCGCCGTCGAAGCGGACGACGAAGCGGTCATCGTGGCGGCGGGCGAGAGCAGTCTGAGCTTCTACGCCCTACGTCTTCGGCGCGGAGGGCACCGGCTCTCCAAGATCGCGGAGCGCGATCTCGCCTGCACTGCGGTCGCCTGCACACGTCTGGGTGACCGTCGGGTGGCCGTGGTCGCCACGCGGAACTCCGGAATCCAGATCTGGGACGTCGACACGGCACAGAGGACCGCGGACCCCTTCGGCGTACGACTCAGCGCCCCAACGGCCGTGGCCTGCACCCTGCTCGACCGGAGGCCGGTGGCCGTCGTCACCACCCGGCAGTCGGGCATCTGGCTGTGGGACCTGACCGGCCGACAGGTTCTGGGCGAGCCGTTCGGCGACAAGCTCAGCGCCGCCACCTCCGTGACCTGCGCCGTCACAAAGGGCCGTCCCATAGCGCTGACCACCAGCGATGACGGCACGGTCAGACGGTGGGATCTGCGGACACGGACGGCCGTCGGTGACGCCTTCGTCGGACATACGGACTGGGCCCGTGCGGTTGCCGTGACCACCGTTCCGCATGCCGCCGAGCCCGGCTTCCCCGACGGCGACCAGCTGATCGCCCTCTCGGTCAGCGACGACAGCACCGTGCGCATATGGGACATGACCCCACGACTTCCCGTCGGACGTCCCGTCACCGGCCACCGCGCCACCGTCCAGGCCGTGGCCACCACTGTCGTCGAGCAGCGGGCGATCGCCCTCACGGCGGCGGAGGACGATCCCATCCACATGTGGGGCATGGAACACGGAGACCACATGGGGTCGCTGGACGGATATCCGGCGCGTGCCCTGATCTGTACGCGGCTCGGCAGTCGGCCCGCGCGGGCGGGAGAGGTCGCGGTGACCTCGGGGGCTTCCCGTGTCATCCGGTACTGGAACCTGGCCACGCGCCGGCTGACGGCCCGCATGAGCATGCGGCACGACCGCGCCGCCACCGGACTGGCGTTGACCCGGATTCGCGAGCGGCCCGTGCTGCTGAGCTGCACCCGTGGTGGAGAGATACGTGCCTGGGACCTCGAAGACCGCGTACCGGTGACTCCGGCCGTACCAGGCCATCGCGGTGCCGCAACGGGAGTCGCCGCTGTCGGCCTGCAGGGCAGGCCGCACGCCGTCACGTGCGGTGACGACGGCACGGTGCTCGTCTGGGATCTGACACCCCGCGTGCCCAAGCTCGTCGCCGTCCTGCGGGGCCATACCGGTGGTGTCACAGCGGTGGCCAGCGCCGAAGTCGGCTCTCTCCCCGTCGCGGTCAGCACGGGCTACGACCGAACGGTCCGGGTGTGGGACCTCACCACCATGCGTCAGCTCGGGGATCCGCTCAGCGGCCACGACGGTGGTGTTCTGGCGGTCGTGTGCGCCACCGTACGAGGCCGGCCCACGGCCCTCACCTCAGGCGAGGACAGCACCGTACGCCTGTGGGACCTTGAACATCGCACCGCTGAGACACTGGCCCTGCCCATGTCGGCCAACGCGCTGACCCTCGCGCCCGATGGGTCTCTGGTCATGGGATGCGGGCCCGAAGTCATCGTCATGGAACGGCGGGAGACCTGATGAAGCGCATTGTCGGCATCCATGGAGTCGGGCAGCACAGGCCGGGCCTCACCGTCCCGCAGGCGGCGAGCGAGCTCGCAGAGGTATGGCTCAAGGCTCTCGCTCGAGGGGCGGCCTCCGCGGACGCGCGAGACCTGTCGGTCGTCTACTACGCCGACCTGCTGCGCATGCCGGGACGTCAAGGGGGAGCACAGAGCCTGGACGACCTCGAGACCGCCGAAGAGGAATCGGTCCGGGCATGGCTGCGGGAACTGGACGTCCCCGGAGGCGTCCCGGCGGGACGCGCCACCGGTTTCCTACGGCAGTCCCTGGCCTGGCTGGCCCGGAGCCGAGGCCTGGGGGCTCAGGCTACCGAGTGGTTCGTGAGCACCTTCTTCCGAGAAGTGCACACCTACCTCCAGGGCTACGACGGCTCCGCACGCTTTCGCGTGCGGGCGAGGATCGCGGAGACGGTGGCCGCGCGACGCCCTGACATCGTCATCGCCCATTCGCTGGGTTCCGTCGCCGCCTACGAGGCGTTGTGGGCCTATCCACACCTCGAGGTCGATCTCCTGATCACGCTGGGATCGCCGCTCGCACTGCCCCATGCCGTCTTCGACCGCCTGGAACCGGAACCGGTCGACGGCCGAGGCCGCCGGCCCCCGGGCGTCAAGCAGTGGGTGAACCTCGCCGACCCCGGGGACCTCGTGGCGATTCCGCCGGGAGGAGTGGAGGCGAGCTTCGACGGCGTCGACACCGACCGCTCCGGCACCGTGGCCATCCACACCTTCGACTTCCACTTCGTCGCCAACTACCTCGCGTCGCCGAGGGTCGCCGACCTGCTCCGTCCGGGCCCTGACTGAGTCACGGGCCGGGGCCGGGGGTCGGAAAGCCTCTTCAGCCCTGCTGTTCGGGCCAGTCCCAGCCCCAGTCCCGCCATCGAAGAGCATGACCGCGCGGGCCCTGTCTCCTCAGCGCGACCACTTCCCGGCTGAGGCCCACCAAGATGGTGTCGGCAACAGCGTCCAGGGCCCTGACTCCGCCGGGGAGGGACAGCCGGGCCACCGGCGACCAGCGGTCGGCGTCCCACACTCGCACCTCGCCGTTGTCGCTTCCGGTGATCGTCACGGCACTCCCCCCAATTCGGTGCACGCCACTGCCCGCACGGCCTGGGCATGCGCCTCGCCGAGCACACTGCCCCGCTCGGTGATGCTCCAGAAACGCACGGTGCCGTCGAGGCCGCCGGTGACGACAGGATGGCTGCCCGACGGGGCACAAGCGAGCGCGCCCACAGGCGCACCGTTGTCGAGGGGAGGCGCGAAGGGGAGGCCGCTGCCGAGGTGCCAGTACTTGATCAGGCCATCGCGTCCCGCGGACACCGCGACAGGCTCTCCTGCCACCGTTGTGCAGGCCACGGCCGTCACAGGGCCCGTGTGGGCTTCGGAGACCCAGGCGATGGGTGCCCCTGAGTCGAGCCAGTTGATGTGGACGCTTCCGTCGGCACCGCCCGCCACGACGACGTGACGGTCACGCACCGGGCCACAGGCGAGCGCTCGGACCGGAGAGACGATCGGGACGACGCGAGCCGCACCTGCGACGGATTCGAGGTCCCAGACGTCGAGCCGCCCCGCGAGCCCGCCACTCACGACGACCCAACGGCCGTCCATGCGCGTGGACGCCAAGGCCCGCACGGTGTCGGACCGGCGCTCCAGGGGCCACGGCCCCCTGCGCGTTCCATTGACCTGCCACAGGGCGACGCAGTTGTCGATGTCTGCGATCAACGTCACGAGGTCGCCGTCCTGCACGGTCGTCGTCAGCGCTCGGACGGTCCCACGAGGGGGCAAGCGCGCGACCCGGTAGGGCTGCCAGGAGTCGCTGCTCACGGTGGACCGCAGGGACCGCAGGACGGCGGCGTCGCGGCCCTGCGCCACGGTGATGTCGAGGAGGAAACGACGAGCCTCAGGAGTGGTGGGGCGCCTCTCCGCGAAGGCGTCCGCGTAGACAGCGGTCATCCCGCTCGTCGTGCCGCCGAGGACGTAGGGGAGTACTTGGTCCGGGTCCGCATGGATCAGGAAGTCGGTGTCGTCCAGCAGCGCCTTCACGAACTCACCGTCGGCAGCCGCCGCGTGGCTGAGAACGTGCCGCAACAGGTAGGGGGCGGCGGTGGCCCACGAACGCGCCCCGGTCAGAGCATCGTGACCCACCAGGCCGCTGGTCAGCAGGCGGTCGATGATGGCCGTCGCGTCCGAGCACCGTCCCTCCGCCGACCCTGGCTCCGCGACACCGCACAGGTAGTCGGCAAGTCCTTGATGGAAGAGGCGGTACAGGGAGGTGCCGTCCGAGTCGACCGTGGTCCGCGTGTAGAACCGGCACTCGTTGGCCAGTTTCTGGAGCCCCTCCACGGAACCGGTATGGAAGAGGGGCACGAGCACGGAGGCGACCTCCATGGGCATACCGTCCCCTTGGGCGTGTGCCAACGCGGTGAGCACAGCACGCATGGCGCCGGGATCGGCGCGTGAGGCCAGATCCAGTTCCAGCAGCGCCGGAAGGTCTGTGGGCGCCGACTTGGCGAGGTGCGTCGCTTCGTCCTCGGTCCGCGCGACCGGGAGTTTCTCCAGGGAGCGGGCGAAGATCGTGGCGACGAGGAAGGCACCGAAGGGGCGCCGACGGTTTCCTCGATCAGACGAGCGGCGACAACAGCGGCGAGCTTGTCGCGCACCGTCCGAGCCGTCCTGGGCCGGTATGCCGGTAAGTCGGCGAACCTGCCCGCCAAGTGAGCGGTCAGATCGGCCTGCAGTTCCACCCCGTCCACTGCGTCCAGGTCGATGAGTCCGTTGTGCGAAGCGGCCAGGTCGTGCAGATCGCGCAGGTTGGACCACGGCCGCATCCCGATGAGGAGCCAGCAGATCGGCTGGCCCTTGCGGGGTGCTTGGGCCCGTACTTGGCTCTGGCGAGCTTCAGCAGCAGACCCTTGGCGATCGACGCGGAATCCACTGCCTCGTCCAGGGCGTCGAGGACGATCACCGGTCTCTCGCCGAGTTTCGACAGCGCGGTGATGATCGCGTCCGCACTCCAGCCGTTGGGCGGTTCGCTGAGCCTGAGCTGGTCGGCGATGGAGTTGATGACCTCCATGGAGCGACGCCGGCGTGCGTGCACGGCGGCCATGTGCGGGACGACGGAAGGGCAGCCGTCCGGTTCCTGAGCCTGCAGGCGCGTGCGCACATGGGGTACGACTTCGACCAGTCGAGGGTGCGCACTGCACACGACCGCGCCCAGCAGAGCCGACTTCCCGACCCCCGGGCTGCCGGTGACGACCGTGAGGCTGTGCGACGTCTCGTCGTCCAGCCAGCCTGCCAGCTGCCTCAACTGCGGGCGGCGCCCGGCGAAGTGTGCGCCGACGCGGTCCACGAAGTGCTCCGCCTCCGCGGCGCCCTGGTCCAGGAGGTCGTCCATGAAGGGGCGGATCGCCGCGGCAACGCTCTCCTTCGCCGACTGCAGGGGTCTTCCCGGTAGTTCGGGTTCGGGAAGAACGGGAGGAGCGGATCGTCCAGCCCTTGGTCGAGTGGCGTGGCGACCACGGTCTGCGGGATGCCGGGCATCGCCTCGAGGCGCTGACGGATACGACGGGCCACTACGGAGAAGGCCACATACGGGCGGGTCGTACTCGTGCCCAGCCCCGTCCGCGCCAGTTCATCGAGAACCTCGGCGGCCGCGACGCTGAATCGGCCGTCGTACGCCGCCTCGTCCGACGCCGCCGCCGCGATCACCCACGCATAGGTGTCGCGGCCGGCGTGCTGCAGGAGGAAGGGAAGGCGGGCGGACCGTCCGGAACGGCAGAGGTCCAGAAGGAAGAGTGTCGGGTAGCGCATCGTCTGCGCGGTCGACACCCATTCGCTGACGTTGGTGCCCAGTCCGATGGTGGAACAGGACGGCACCGCGTCGACTCTGGTGGGATCGCCCAGTCTGTCGGTGGCCCCGTGGGTGACGGCGTAGACCACCCGGCACGTGCCCAGAGACGCTTCGACAGCGGCGCGCATGGCCCGGACATCGGGGTTTTGGCGACAGTCCGCTCGGTACCCGAGCCGGCGCAGGGACCGGGTGACCGATGGCAGCACCTCATCGACGAAGTCGAGGGAATCCCAGGCTTCCGCACCGAGGGGTGGTTCTTCCCCGGGCCGCACAGCTGAGGAGAATCGGCCCACCCGAGCAGCAGTGCCCTGATCTCGTCCATCGCCCCTCCGAGCCGTACGGCCGTACCGTGTGCACGACCGCCGGACCGACATGTGCCTGCTCCCTGTGGACAGCGGTGGACGACTCCTACTGCGTCACCGTGAAGTTCCTCAGGATCGCCGCCGTCAGTTCCGGGTCGCCCTCCGTCTTGATCCGGTCCGCCACCGTCTCCGGCGTCACGCGGCCGCAGGCCAGGCGGACGTACGTCTCCCAGTCGAGGGTGAGGGTCGCGGCGGGGCCGAGCGCGGGGGCCGTTTCGAGGGTGCCGCGGCCCTGGATGTCGACGCGGATCGTGCGCAGGAACTCCACGGGGCCGTGGACGTCGAAGACGACGGCCGAGCTGCGCGGCGCCTGGGCGTCCTCCGCGACGACGCGCGGGAGTTCGCCGAGCAGCACGTCACGGGCGATGTGCGCGCCGGGGGAGTCGAGGTTGCCGGGCCGGCCGAGGGCCGTGCGCAGGTCCTGCTCGTGCACCCACACGTCGAAGGCGTGCCGGCGCATGGACTCCTCGAGGGTGAGCTCGGCCCGAGCGGCCCGCGCACCTTGGTGCCCGGGTCACGCGAATCGTTCCGCAGCTGGCGGTTGCGGCGGATGATCACGTACTCCAGCTCGGAGGTCATCTCCGGCGCCGTGTGGTGACGGCGGACGTCGACCTGCATCTCCATGTAGCGCTGATGGTCGTTCGTGACGTGGAAGAGGTCCCGCGGGAGTGTGTGGATCGGGCGCGGGTCGCCCAGCATCTCGCAGTCCAGGCCTATGACATGCGACACCACGTCCCGCACCGACCAGCCGGGGCACGGTGTCCGCCGGTTCCAGTCGGCATCCGCGAGCGGCTGGAGCAGCTCGGATATCGCTTCGATGGAGTGGGTCCAGGCGTCGGCGTAGGGCTGGAGGGTGGGATGCAGACTCACGGAACGGGACCCCTCGGCGGTCGGTGCACGGGCAGGTGGTGGCGGCGTTGCCAGTGGGAGGTGGCGGCTGTCGGCGGGTGTCTTGCGAGCTAAGTTACGCTGCTGTGGGGCACCCCGGCAGTGCTTTCGTGTGACGATCGTAGGCCCGTGGGGAAGCCCGTGTGGACGGGTCGAATGCCAGGACGGTGGTAGTGTGCGCGCCTCTGTGATCCAGATCGCCGTAGACGAGGGCGAATCGGTCGAATCGCGCCGCCGGCGGGCGGCCCGGCTCGTCCGGGATCAGGCCGGGGCCGATCTCGTCGTCCTGCCGGAGCTGTGGACCACGGGTGCCTTCGCCTACGAGGAGTTCGGGCGGGAGGCCGAGCCGCTCGAAGGGCCCACGTACGAGGCGATGGCGAAGGCCGCGAGCGACGCGGGCGTGTGGCTGCACGCGGGTTCCGTACCCGAGCGGGACCCCGAGGGCCCCCTCTACAACACCTCCCTCGTCTTCTCCCCTCCGGCGACCTCGCCGCCGCATACCGCAAGATCCACCGCTTCGGCTTCGACAAGGGCGAGGCCGTGCTGATGGGCGCGGGTGCCGAGCTGGTGACGGTGCGTCTGCCGCAGACCACCCTGGGGCTCAGCACCTGTTACGACCTCCGTTTCCCCGAACTCTTCCGCGGTCTCGTCGACGCCGGTGCCGAGACGCTCGTGGTGTCGGCGGGCTGGCCGGAGCGCCGCCGGGCCCACTGGACGCTGCTGGCCCGGGCACGAGCCGTGGAGAACCAGTCGTTCCTCCTCGCCTGCGCGACGGCCGGGACGCACGCCGGGGTTCCCCAGGCCGGTCACTCGATCGTGGTCGACCCGTGGGGCGAGGTGCTGGCCGAGGCCGGTGCCGGCGAGGAGGTGCTGACGGTGGAGTTCGACCCGGGGAAGGTCGCGACGACCCGCGAGCAGTTCCCGGCGCTGAAGGACCGGGTGCTGGGGCTCCAGCCCCCGCGCAGGCCCTGAGCGGACGCTCTCGGTCCGGACGCTCTCAGTCCTCCCGCTCCTTCTCCGCCAGGTGGATCACACACACCGCCACCGCGATCAGCAGCGCCGGATCCGCGTCCTCCCGGACGACGTCCACGCCATAGGTGTCCCGTACGGTCAGCCACCGCCGGGAGATCACCGCCAGCAGCTCACCGTCGTACTCGACGGCGAACTCCCGGTCGAGGATCTTGCCGCTGACGTCCAGTTCGTTGCCGTCGGCGAGGGCCACCCGGTAGTGGTTGCGCAGCAGGGACAGCCGTTTGCGGCGGATCGTCGCCAGGGGCTCCCCGGCCCGCTGGAGCACCATCGTGTCGCGCAGGGCGAGCATCTTCTGGTGGATGTCGACGAGGACATGCCCCTGGAGGTCCTTCAGCTCCCAGGTGTCCCGCAGGCGCAGGGCCTTGCCGTCGACGAGGAACACCTTGGTGCCGCGCTCGTCCTCGATCCAGTAGTCGTCGCCGATGCCGAGGAGCCGGTCGTACACGAGGAATCTCATGAGACCAGGGCTTCCCCGCCGCCCGCTCCGAAACGCCGCCGATAGGCCGACGGGCTGAGTCCGGTCGCCCGCCGCAGCCGCGCCCGCAGGTTGGCGGCCGTACCGAGTCCGCTCCGGTCCGCCACCACGTCCAGCCGCTCCTCGCCCCGCTCGATCAGCCGGCAGGCCAGCGCCACCCGCTCACCGGTCAGCCACGCGAGCGGGGTCGTCCCCAGCTGGGCGCGGAAGCGGCGGTGCAGCGTGGCGGGGCTGACACCCGCGCGTGCGGCCAGCTCCACCACCGTCAGCGGCTCGCCCAGCCGCTCCTGCGCCCACGCCAGCAGCGGCGCCAGGGACTCGTCCCGCACGTCAGGCACCGGCCGCTCCACGAACTGCCGCTGCCCGCCGTCCCGGTGCGCGGCGAACACCAGCCGCCGCGAGACGTGGTTGGCGATCTCGGCGCCGTGGTCACGCCGCCAGACGTGCAACCCGAGATCGAGCGCGGCCGCACTGCCGGCGGCCGTGAGGATGTCGCCCTCGTCGATGAACAGCACGTCCGGCTCCAGCAGCACCTTCGGGTGCAGCCGGCGGAAGCTGTCGGCCCAGCGCCAGTGGGTCGCCGCCCGCCGCCCGTCCAGCAGCCCGGCCTCGGCGAGCGCGAAGGTGCCGGTGCAGAAGCTCATGACCCGCGTGCCACGCGCGTGTGCGCGCCGGATCGCGTCGAGCACGTCGGGGCCGCGGGGTACGACGTTGTCCGGCCGCCCGGGCACGATCAGCGTGTCCGCCTCCGCCGCGGTGTCCAGGCCCGGGAGGCCGGTGAGCGTGAAGAAGCCGTGGTTCATCCGGATCTCCGGCCCGGGGGCGCACACCGTGACCTCGTACAGCGGCCGCGGCAGCCCCAGCTCGGGCCGCGGCAGCCCGAAGAGCTCGGTGGCCACCCCGACCTCGAAGGGATTGGTGCCCTCGTCGACGATCACGACGACCTGGTGCGGATGCTGCGAGGATCCTTGCGACATGTGCGATTCCTAGCACTCGCGCGGGCCGCGCGGAACCCCGGAAGATCACCTCATGACCACGGAACCCGTCTCCCTCGCCCACGCCCTGGCCTCCTTCTCCGACCGCTGGAGCCCGCGCATCGTCACCGCCGTCAACGACTACGACGTCCGGATCGCCAAGGTCGAGGGCGAACACGTCTGGCACGTCCACGACCACACCGACGAGTTCTTCCTCGTCCTCGACGGCGAGCTGCACATCGCCCTGCGCGAACCGGCCGGCGAGCGCACGGTCGTCCTCCCCGGGGCAGCGTCCTCACGGTCCCCCGCGGCACCGAGCACAAGCCGTTCGCCCCCGTCCCGACCGCGATCCTGCTCTTCGAACCCACCGGCACCCTCACGGTCGGCGACCGCCACGACGATGTGCCGGGGCACGTGGACGCCACGACGGGGCACGCGCTGGGCGGACCGCCGGAGCCGGATGACACCCTGGACGCATGAACCACTCCGCACCTCGACGCGCCCGTGTCCGCGCCCCGAGCTGACCGGCAAGGGCGGCTGGCTGAACACGGGCGGGCAGCAGTACACCCTCGCCGACCTGCGCGGACGCATCGTCATCCTCGACTTCTGGACGTTCTGCTGCATCAACTGCCTGCACGTCCTGGACGAGCTGCGCGAGCTGGAGGAGAAGCACCGGGACACGGTCGTGGTCATCGGGGTGCACTCGCCGAAGTTCGTGCACGAGGCGGAGCACCGGGCGGTGGTGGACGCGGTCGAGCGGTACGGCGTGGAGCACCCGGTGCTCGACGACCCGGAGCTGGCCACCTGGAAGCAGTACGCGGTGCGGGCCTGGCCGACGCTCGTCGTGGTCGACCCGAGGGGTACGTGGTCGCACAGCACGCCGGTGAGGGGCATGTGCACGCCATCGAGCGGCTGGTGGAGGAGCTGGAGACCGAGCACGCCGCGAAGGGCACGCTGCGGCGGGGCGACGGGCCGTACGTGGCGCCGGAGCCGGAGCCGACGGTGCTGCGGTTCCCGGGCAAGGCCCTGCTGCTGCCGAGCGGGAACGTCCTGGTGAGCGACACGACCCGGCATCAGCTGGTGGAGCTGGCGGAGGACGGGGAGACCGTCGTCCGGCGGATCGGGCAGGGGAACCGCGGACTGACCGACGGTGACCCGGACCGGGCGCGGTTCCAGGAGCCGCAGGGGCTCGCCCTGCTGCCCGATGGCTCGGTCGTGGTCGCGGACACGGTCAATCACGCTCTGCGCCGCTTCGATCCGGGGACGGGCAGGACCACCACTCTGGCCGGCACGGGCTTCCAGTGGATGCAAGGTGAGGCCACAGCGGGACCGGGGCGCGAGGTGAAGCTCTCCTCCCCCTGGGACGTCGCCCACTGGCAGGGCAAGGTGTGGATCGCCATGGCCGGTGTCCACCAGCTGTGGGTCTACGACCCGGCCGACGGCACGGTCTCGGTCGCCGCCGGGACCACCAACGAGGGGCTCGTCGACGGGCCGGGGCCCGAGGCCTGGTTCGCCCAGCCCTCCGGGCTCGCCGCCACGCCCGACCGCCTCTGGCTCGCCGACTCCGAGACGTCCGCCCTGCGCTGGGTGGAGCCCGACGGCTCGGTCCACACCGCCGTCGGCACCGGCCTGTTCGACTTCGGCCACCGGGACGGCGCCGCCGGACAGGCCCTGCTCCAGCACCCGCTGGGCGTCACGGCCCTGCCGGACGGCTCGGTCGCGGTCAGTGACACCTACAACCACGCCCTGCGCCGCTACGATCCCGCGACCGGCGAGGTGACGACCCTGGCCACGGACCTGCGCGAGCCCAGCGACGCGGTGCTCGTCGGCGACGACATCGTGGTCGTGGAGTCGGCCCGGCACCGGCTGACCCGGCTGCGGCTGCCGGAGGAGGCGGTGAAGGTGGCCGAGGTCGCCCACCGCACACAGCGCGAGGCCACCGAAGTCGCGCCCGGGCGCCTCGAGTTGGACGTGATCTTCCAGGCCCCGGCGGGCCAGAAGCTCGACACCCGGTACGGCCCCTCCACCCGCTTGCTCGTCTCGTCCACCCCGCCGGAACTGCTGCGCAGCGGCGAGGGCGCGGGAACAGACCTCTCCCGCGCCCTCGAACTCGACCCCTCCGTACCGGAGGGCGTGCTGCACGTCTCCGCCATGGCCGCCTCCTGCGACGACGACCCGGGCAACGCGTACCCGGCCTGCCACGTCCACCAGCAGGACTGGGGCGTACCCGTCCGCCTCACCGAGACGGGGACGGACCGGCTTCCCCTGGTACTGGCCGGTCTGGACACCTGACCGACCGGGGCGTCACACCGCCGGCTCGTCCTGCGCTTCCTCGTCGTCCGTGACCGTCTCCTCCTGGGCGGCCTTCCGGCGCAGGTTCTCCACATCCGTCTGCAGGCCGATGAGTACCTTGTGCAGCTCGTCGAGGACGGTCACGGGGACGATGGGGGTGTGGCCGCCGACCTCCGGTTCGAGAAGGAGCAGTTGGTCGAGGGAGTCCCGGGCGCCCGTGACGCTCTGCCGCAGGACGTACCTGTGTTCGGCGGCCCGCTGGCTGGCGGGGCGGGACACCTCCTGCGGCCTGTCCGGGGCCGGATCCGTGGACGAGCCGGCCTCCCTGGTCCCCCCTTCGCAGGTCTCGCCCGTTTCGCCCGTCACGCTCTCGTCGGCTTCTGCCGGTCCGGCCGCCGGGCCGGTCCTCGGCCCCGGCTGGGGTGGCACGAAGAGGGACTTCGGAGGGTGCGCCTTGAGGGCCCGGTCCGGGTTCGACGCCCAGACGACGTCCCACTGGTGCAACATCACCGGCACACCGTCGGCATCGCGCGCGATCTGGTCGGTGTCTTCGAGGTCGACCTTGAAATGCACGTACGGCGTGCCGGCCTCGCCCTCGGTCTTCTGCTTGTGGATGAGCTGGCGCATCGTCACGGCGTTCTCGGCAGGGCGTCGCTGCGGAACCGGTTCGCGGCCAGGGCGAGGGTCCACAGCCCCAGCTCGTTGTGCTGCTGGGAGAGGTCCTCGATGACCTGGTTGACGTCGGCGCGGAAGGGGACGCCGCCCTTCTCCTTCGCGGCGTTCAGGGCCGATCCGACGTTGCGGGTGAGCAGCTTGTCGGCGATCAGCGCCACGCCCCCGGCCACGGCCAGGGTGCAGCGGGCGTCCCTGTCGCCGAGCAGGGCGGGCTTCACCAGGCTGGTGAAGTCGTCTGTGGGGCGGGGCTCCCACTCCTGGATCACGTCGGAGGTGAGGACGCCGCCGTTGTTCCAGGCGTTGCGCGCCTGGGTGGTGACATGCTTCTTGTACGAGCGCCAGGGGAGGTCGATCAGCGGACCGAGCAGCTCCGCGAACCCCTTCAGGCCCATGCGTTTGCCGCCCTTGATGGCCTTGGCCTGGTCCTTCAGCGGGTCGAGAAGCTCCGGGCGGGTCAGCGCGTGCACCAGATAGACACTGCGCCACAGGGCCGTGCCGGGCGGGGCCGTGCCCCCGTCGGTGGCGAACACCGAGGGGAGCTCCTCCACCGGGATCCGGCCGACGGCCAGACCGTAGACGACCTGGAGGTCGTCCTTGGGGACGAGGGAGTCGCCGAGTTGGATCACACGCTTGAGGGCGCGTGTGGCGACCTCGACGTTCTGCGCCGCCGCGTCCCACTGCTTGAACTCGACGTGCACAGAGGCCAGTACGGAGCGGATCGCGTCGTCGAAGATGTCCTCGGCGGCCAGCAGATGCCCGGAGTGGCCTTCCGCCCCGACGGCAATCTGGGCCGGGAGGATAGAGGTCTGGGCGATCTGGGCGGCGCGGGTCCCCGGTTCCTCCGCGGCCATGGCCTGCGCGAACTCCTCCCTGAGTGCCCGGCGCCACCGCTCGCGGCCGGCGGCCAGCCGCTGCCCGAGCGGGTCACCGCCGGGCCCCGGGGACACGGTGGGGTTCTTGCCGAACAGCGAGTCCACGGCGAGCCCCGCGGCCTCCGCCGCGTCCGCGTCCGGCCCGGCCTGCACCGCCCAGGCGCTGGCGAGCCGGGTGATGCCGTCCCGTACGACCAGTGCGTGGAAGGACTCGGTGCCGTCCTCGAAGGTGATCTCGACGGGGTGGGTGATGAGGTTGCGGGTGACCTTGCGGGCGAGGACGGAGGACGCGTAGCTGTTGAGCGACAGGGTGCCGTGGATGGTCTGCCACACGTGGTTCCGCAGGTGGGCGAGGTCCTGGTAGCGGTAGCGGACGATGGCGCAGGGCCGGTCCTCGTCCGTGATGCCCTGGACCTGGGGGTCGGGGATCTCCATGACCTCCATGCCGGTGCGGGGCTGGATGCCGGGCAGTACTTCGCTCAGGTGGACCCGGGTGACCACCGAGTGCAGGGTCGCGCCGTCCACGTTCTCCACCATCAGCAGCCCGGCCGGCTCCTCGGGGGTGGGCCGCAGCTGCACGGCCATGCCGTCGGGCCCGGTCGTGGCGCGGGCGACGGCCCGCCATGCGGCCTCCGGCAGCAGCGTCACCGGGTTGGCCCGGCCCGCCGCCACCACCTTCGCCAGGTCCGCCTTCCCGGTCGCGACCGGCAGGTCGGGCTCGACATTGGACACCAGTACGGATTCGGAACCCCACTGCACGGTGAAGGAGCGGGGAGCGTGAACGGGCATGGGTGATGTCCTCCGGGACATGGGGGCGGTAAGGCGGTGTTGGGGGAGCAGTGGCCCGAGAGCTTCGGGCCACTGCTCAGCAGTCGGCGGACCGGGTTTCGTCAGATCCCGAGGGGCCGCGTGGCGCCCGGCAGCAGCTCAGGGAGCCACTCCCACAGGAACCGGCGGTGATGGGATCGGGCGTAGTGCTGGTAGGCGCAGTACGCGACGAACTCCGTCGCTTCCAGCAGGCCTCCCGCCTCGGCCGATGCGTACGGCTCACCCCGGACCAGGCTCGGGGCGGCGGGGGCGGGGCCGGGGTTGAGTTCGTACCAGGCGGTGACGGCCGAGGTGCGGATGAGCGCCAGGGCGGACGACCTGTCCCTCGCGTGCCGGTCGGACAGCCCGCTGAGGACGGCCCCGGTCGTCGCGGCGGCGCTCGCGCTCCGTCCGAGAGCGGTACCGACAGTGGTCCCGGGCAGCCGGGCGATCACCTGCAGCCCGCGTCGCAGGACGCGTCGGTAGCCCAACTGTTCTGCCCGGCTCGGCCCCCTCCGGGCCGACGAGAAGCGAGGCCTGCCCTGCCCGGCGGCGAGTTTCCTGGCGCGAAGCATGTCACCGCGCCTGATGTTCAGCGCGGGATCTTCGTAGAGCTCCTCGCGGAACTCGTCCCAGATGTCCATGGCTTCCTTCGACTCCAGGGCCTCGTAGGACATGTGGAGCCATCCGGCGACGGACATGTCCGGGCCGCCGGACAGAACGGTGAAGTAGACACTACTGGGCGGATTATTCGCGTTAGCGAACATGGGAGATATGTGTTCGGCCTCGCCGCCGGCGGCGAGGATGGCACGGTGGTTCTCGGAAGCGCTCAAGGCTCAACTCCGATGCATGGCAAGGGATGTCATGGAGCCTCCGCTGCAACGCGGTGCTCGTGCGTTGCAGGCGCCTCGCTTCGCACACCGATGAAACTACTGTCTGTGCGGCGGGCCACCAAGCCGATTGTGATGGTCAGTCGAATCCGGACGAATCCCGCCCAGAATCGATCCGATCGGGGCGGGATCAGGCGGCAAGTGGCCGCTTATGAGCCCAAGTGCCCCAGTGCTTCTGGGTAGTTGTCGAAAAGCCGGGGCAACGGACTCTGTCCGAGCTTGTCGAGGGCGGCGAGCGTCGACGCGATGGCCACGGTCTGGCCGAGGGTGCTGGACTTCTCGATCACGAACACGTACTCGTTCTCGGACGTCGGCAGGCGCCGGGGCAGCGTGATGAGCCCGAGCTTGTCGAACTCCTTCGAGATCTCATCGCACAGCTCGGCGCTCAGACGCTGTCGCCCCGGCGCCGCGTACTTCTTGATGAAGCGCATCGAGAGCCGCTTGATGCCGTGATCCACCTCTACGGCATGAGCGATAACGGTGAAGTTCATAACTCAGCACATTACTGAATTAGCTGCTGAGATACGTGGGACTTACGTCGAAAGCCTCCTGGATGATCGGCGGCCCGGGGTGCGGACCTCGCTGCCCTACACCCCGTACCCGTCGCTGTAGCCGTCGCGGCGGTGGTGGTGGGCCGCCGGGTCGTCGACGACGCCTGTCGTCGGCGGTGGCACCACCACCCGCCTGCGCCGGTAGATGCTGCTGAACGTGGTGACGCCGATCAGTCCGACGATCATGAAGATGATGCCGACCAGGTCGAGGTTGACCCCCTGCATGTCCCAGTCGGTCGCGAACGTGAGGATGGCTCCCACGGCGATGAGGATGATGCATCCGCCGAGGCCCATGAGTGTCGCCTCCCTGTACGGTCCGGTCGTTCCGGTCCGCACACCGGGTACCCCGGAGGGGAACACCCATGCGGTGGCGGCCCGTTCTACCTCTCCAGGAACGCGACCAAGGCGTTCGCGAGCAGGAACGGGTCGTCGGCGCCGCACAGTTCGCGGGCGCTGTGCATCGACAGGATGGCCACGCCGATGTCCACCGTCCTGATGCCGTGCCGGGCGGCGGTGATCGGGCCGATCGTGGTGCCGCAGGGCATGGAGTTGTTGGAGACGAAGGACTGGAAGGGGACCCCGGCCCTCTCGCAGGCCGCCGTGAACTCGGCGCGGCCCGAACCGTCCGTGGCATAGCGGTTGTTGACGTTCACCTTGAGGATCGGGCCGCCGTTGACGCGCGGGTGGTGCGTCGGGTCGTGCCGCTCCGCGTAGTTGGGGTGGACGGCGTGGCCCGTGTCGGAGGACAGGCAGACCGTGCCGGCGAAGGCGCGGGCCCGGTCCTCGTACGACCCTCCGCGCGCGAAGACCGAACGTTCCAGCACGGTGCCGAGCAGCGGCCCGTCCGCGCCGGTGTCCGATTGGGAGCCGTTCTCCTCGTGGTCGAAGGCGGCCAGGACCGGGATGGACGACGGCTCGGACTGCGCGGAGGCCATGGCCACGAGGGCCGCCGTGCCGGCGTGCACCGACAGCAGGTTGTCCATGCGCGGGCCGGCCAGCAGTTCGCGGTCGCGGCCCAGGTAGGCGGGCGGTTCCACGGAGTGCGTCATCAGGTCCCAGCCGGTGACCTCGCCGGCGGGGATGCCGGCCGTCTCCTCCAGGAAGGCGATCAGGTCGCCGTCGCGCACGTCGTTGCCGAGGCCCCAGACCGGCTGCATGTGCCGCTGCTTGTCGAGCTTGAGGCCGTCGGCCGTCACCGAGCGGTCGAGGTGGATGGCGAGCTGCGGGACGCGCAGCAGCGGGCGGTCGACGTTGACCAGCCGGGTCGAGCCGTCGCGCAGGGTGAGGCGGCCCGCGAGGCCGAGGTCGCGGTCCAGCCAGGAGTTGAGCAGCGGCCCGCCGTAGATCTCCACGGCGACCTGGCGCCAGCCGTGCGCCCCGCTGTCGGGGAGCGGCTTGACGCGCAGGTTGGGGGAGTCGGTGTGGGCGCCGACGATCCGGAACGGCGTGTGCGGCGCGGCGCCCTCCGGCACGTACCAGGCGACGATCGCGCCGCCGCGCAGCACGTACTTGCCGCCGGTCGTCCGGTCCCAGGCGTCCGTCTCCGCGACCTGCTTGAAGCCGGCCTTCTCCAGCCGCTCGGCGGCGTTCGCCACGGCGTGGTACGGCGACGGGCTCGCCGCCAGGAAGGTCATCAGGTCATCGGTGTGGCCGCGGTCGAACGTGAGAGGTGCGCGCGAAGCGCTCACTGCGGGGGCGGCGGTGGGAGACGGGCGGGCTGGTTCGGTCATGCATTCACCTTAACGACGGACGAGGGCCCGTTCCCGGCGTAGGGGAACAGGCCCTCGAACAGAGGACGTGAGGGATCAGAACGCGGCCTCGTCCAGCTCCATCAGGTCCAGCTCGACGCCCTCGGCGACCTTGCGGGCCAGGGTGACGCCCGGCAGGACGTTGGCGGCGAAGAACTTGGCGGCGGCGATCTTGCCGGTGTAGAAGGCCTTGTCCTTGGCGGAGGCGGTCTCCAGCTTCTCGGCGGCGACGGACGCGCCCTTGAGCAGCAGGTAGCCGACGACGACGTCACCGGAGGCCATCAGCAGGCGGGTGGTGTTGAGCCCCACCTTGTAGATGTTCTTGACGTCCTGCTCGGTGGCCGCGAGGTCGGTGAGCATCAGGCCGACGATGGCCTCCAGCTCGACCGCGGCCTTGGCGAGGTGCTCGCGGGCCCCGGCCAGCTCCTCGCCGCCCGTGCCGAGGGCGAGGAACTTCTTGATGTCCTCGGCGAGGGAGTTCAGCGCGGCGCCCTGGTTGCGGACGATCTTGCGGAAGAAGAAGTCCTGGCCCTGGATCGCGGTGGTGCCCTCGTAGAGGGTGTCGATCTTGGAGTCCCGGATGTACTGCTCGATCGGGTACTCCTGGAGGAAGCCGGAGCCGCCGAAGGTCTGCAGCGACTGGGCGAGCTGCTCGTAGCCCTTCTCGGAGCCGTAGCCCTTGACGATGGGCAGGAGCAGGTCGTTCAGCGCGTGCTCGGTGGCGGCGTCCTCGCCGGCGGCCTCCTTGATCTGGATCGCGTCCTGGATCGAGGCGGTGTACATCACCAGGGCGCGCATGCCCTCCGCGTACGCCTTCTGCGTCATGAGCGAGCGGCGTACGTCCGGGTGGTGGGTGACGGTGACCTTGGGCGCGGTCTTGTCCATGAAGTTCGCGAGGTCCGGGCCCTGGACGCGCTCCTTGGCGTACTCCAGCGCGTTCAGGTAGCCCGTGGAGAGCGTGGAGATCGCCTTCGTGCCGACCATCATGCGGGCGAACTCGATGATGCGGAACATCTGGCGGATGCCGTCGTGCTTGTCGCCGATCAGCCAGCCCTTGGCGGGGTGCTGGTCGCCGAAGGTCATCTCGCAGGTGTTGGAGGCCTTCAGGCCCATCTTGTGCTCGACGTTCGTGGCGTAGACGCCGTTGCGCTCGCCCAGCTCGCCCGTCTCGAAGTCGAAGAGGTACTTCGGGACGAGGAAGAGGGACAGGCCCTTGGTGCCGGGGCCGGCGCCCTCGGGGCGGGCGAGGACGTAGTGGAGGATGTTCTCCGACATGTCGTGCTCACCGGAGGTGATGAAGCGCTTCACGCCCTCGATGTGCCAGGAGCCGTCCTCCTGCTGCACGGCCTTGGTGCGGCCGGCGCCCACGTCGGAGCCCGCGTCGGGCTCGGTGAGGACCATGGTGGAGCCCCACTGCTTCTCCACTGCGACCTTGGCTATGTGCTTCTGGACCTCGTTGCCCTCCTCGAAGAGGATGCCGGCGAAGGCGGGGCCCGAGGAGTACATCCAGACGGCCGGGTTGGCGCCCAGGATCAGCTCGGCGTAGGCCCAGATCAGGGAGCGGGGCGAGGTGGTGCCGCCGATCTCCTCGGGCAGGCCGAGGCGCCAGTACTCGGAGTCCATGAAGGCCTGGTAGCTCTTCTTGAAGGAGGCGGGGACCGGCGCGGTGTTGGTCTCCGGGTCGAAGACCGGCGGGTTGCGGTCGGCGTCGATGAAGGACTCGGCCAGCTCGTTCTCCGAGAGGCGGGTGAGCTCCTCCAGGATGCTCTTCGCGGTCTCGACGTCCATCTCCTCGAACGGGCCCGTGCCGTAGACCTTGTCGCGCCCGAGTACTTCGAAGAGGTTGAACTCGATGTCGCGGAGATTCGACTTGTAGTGCCCCATGGCGACGGCTCCCGGCTCCGTAGAGAGATCGGCGAGGCACTGGATCCTCGCGCTAGTTCACGTACCAACAAGTAGCTACGATGATGCTACCCGCCAGTAATAAGACGCAACCCCATCCTGGCATCTGTGACAGGTCACACCGGAACGGTCAGTGTCGCGGTGTAGCCGTCCGCGGTGCTGCCCCTTATCGTCGCCAGCTGCCGGTCGTAACCGTCGCTGAAGATGCCGTCGCTCTCAAGAGAGAGACTGCTCAGATTCCGCACGCTCGCGCCGTACCCGTCCGTGGCGTACACCTCGTCGCAGACGTCCTCGGGGAAGGCGAGCTGCGAGGTGTTCGTGATCGAGGTGGCCGCTGTCGCGTCGGCCAGGCTGCCGTAGACCTCGAAGTGGACGTGCGGCCAGCGGCCCGGGTAGCAGCCGGGGAAGACGCTCGTGAAGGTGACCCGGCCCTTGTCGTCGGTCTCCTGCACGCCCCGCAGGTAGTTCTCGTCGGTGACGCCCTCGGAGTACAGGGAGTAGGCGCCGTCCCGGTCGCACTGCCAGAGGTAGACGGCGGCGCCCTTCCTGGGTGTGCCGCAGCCGGAGGCCGCGTCCACCACCGTCAGCGTGATCGTCAGCGGGACGCCCTCGGCGGTGCCGCCCGCGGAGTCGCCGAAGCTCTTGGTGATGTCGCTGCGGACGACACCGCTCTCCTTCAGTACGTTCACGCCGTTGGAACCGTCGCCCGGGAAGGGACCGGCGGTCTCCTCCGGGATCTCCGCGCAGGCAGGGGAAGGAGAGGGCGACGCCGAGGTCTCCTCCTCCGATGTGCAGCCGACCAGGGGACCAGGCTCGCGCCCGCCATCAGCCGGATCATCCGGCGGCGGGCGAGGACGGGAAGGTCGTGGGAGAGGCCTCTGTCGTGCTCGTGCGGGCCCTCGTCATGGCGTCCGTTCATGGCACCGACGCTATGAGCGACGGCTGCGGCAATCCATAGCCGCGGCTGTCAAGTCGCTGTCGAGTCACTGTCGGTCTGCCCGGACTGCCGTACCGGCCCGGCCGCCCCGCCGCTCTCGGTACGCTTGCGCTCATGTACGGCTACGACCAGACAGCGGGCCCGCAAGCGCAGTACGCCCCTCCGCAGCAGCCGATGTCCGGCGGGTACGGGCAGCAGCCGCCGCTGTACCCCGAGCCGTCCCCGCCCTCCCTCACGGACGCGGTGCGGGCGTTCACGACCGGGCAGATGGCAGCCGAGGACTTCCAGCAGGTCTTCGCGACGTCGAAGGTCTACTGCCCGCGCGGTGACAACCCCGGCTTCCTCGCCCTGCACAACACGCAGCAGCCCGTGATCCCGATGTTCAGCACGCTCAAGGAGCTGCGCCGGTACGCGGGCAAGGAGTCCAAGTACTTCGTGATCACCGGCGCCGAGGTGCTGGACCTGCTGCCGACCGGCTACGGCTTCGTGCTGGACATGGAGGGCGAGCACCGGATGGTGTTCGACGCGAAGGCCGTCGAGCAGATGGTCGAGTTCGCGATGCGCCGGATGTATGGCTAGACGCCATTGCTTCGCAGACGGCTGAGCCCTCGGAGTCACCTGGGCAGGCGCAGCGCCAGGCCGTCCAGGACGACCTCCAGGCCGTAGGCGAACTTCATCTCGCGCAGGGCGGCAGGGTCGGTGGTCGCTTCCTCGACCTCCGTGTGCGGAATGGCCAGGTGGGCGTGGTCGGCCGCGGCCCGCTGGGCCGCGGGCATCAGGCGGGCGATGAAGTCGGCCTCGGTCTCGCCGGAGCGGGCGACCGTGGTGAGCCAGGCCGCCTCCGCGTTGCTCATGCCGATGACGTACGAGAACAGGGTCTCGATCGCCCGGCTCGGCTCCGGGAATCCCGCCGCGGTGAACAGGGCCGCCAGCCGTTCCGAGAAGCTCATGTAGTTCGGCCCGAGGTAGGCGAGCCCCGCCTGCCCCAGGACCAGGGTCAGCCAGGGATGCCGTAGCGCCGTCGTCCGGAAGGACCCGGCCGCCTCGGTCACCGCCGCGCGCCAGTCGGGGCTGTCGGCCGGCGGGACGTGGATCTCGGCGGTGACCTCGTCCACCGCGAGCTCCATCAGCTCGTCCTTCGTGGCGACGTGCCGGTACAGCGAGGTCGCGCCGGCGTTCAGCCGGGCGCCGAGCTTGCGCATGCTGAGCGCCTCGATCCCCTCGGCGTCGAGCATCGCGATTGCCTCGCGGACGATCGCGTCCCGGCTGAGCGCCGGCTGGTCGGTGCGGCGCTGCTCGCGGGCCCATACGGACGGGATCCGGGTCTTCTCCGTCGTCTTGTTCCTGCTCATCGGTGCTCCTCCTGACCTCCTGCGAACGGCGTGCGCAACCAGCGTACAGAATTCAGAGGTTGCGCACACCGTTCCTTCATGCGTACAGTGTTCGCATCGAAGGAACGGTGTTCGCGGGAGGGGAATCTCAATGGACGCTCGTCATCCACGCCGCTGGTGGATCCTGATCGTGCTCTGCCTGAGCACACTCGTGCTGGTCGTCGACAACATGGCGTTGACGGTCGCGGTACCCGCGCTGACCGAGGACATCGGGGCGAGCGCCCAGGAGACGCAGTGGATCCTCGACTCCTACATCCTGGTCTTCGCCGGCCTGCTGCTGACCTCGGGAAGCCTCGGAGACCGCTTCGGGCGCCGGAAGGTGATGCTGATCGGCCTGCTGCTGTTCGGGGCGGCCTCACTGGGGGCGGTGTTCTGCTCCAGCCCCGGTGAGCTGATCGCGGTGCGGATCGCGATGGGGGTCGGCGGAGCGCTGATCATGCCCTCGACGCTGTCCATCCTGATCACCGTCTTCGACGAGGACGAGCGGCCCAAGGCCATGGCCGCGTGGGGCTCGGTGTCGATGCTGGGGCTGGTCGGCAGCCCGGTCCTGGGTGGTGTGCTGATCGACCACTTCGCCTGGCAGGCGATCTTCCTGATCAACGTGCCGATCGTCGGCCTCGCGCTGCTGGCCGGTGTGCTGCTGATGCCGGAGTCGAAGGCGCCGTGGCAGAAGCCCGACCCGCTGGGCGCGGTGCTGTCGGCGGTGGGTATGACGGCCCTGGTGTGGTGGATCATCGAGATCCCGCAGCACGGCGCGTTCGAGGGCCGTTCCCTCCTCGTCCTGGCCGTCGCGCTGGTCGCCCTGGCCGGCTTCGTGATCTGGGAGAACGTCACGCGCTCGCCGATGGTCCCGCTGGTCCTCTTCAAGCACCGCAACTTCAGCGGTGGCTCGCTCTCCCTGGCCCTCGTCCAGATCGGCAACGCCGGTCTGCTGCTGGTCCTGACCCAGTACCTCCAGTTCGTGCTCGGCTGGTCCGCCGTCAAGGCCGGCCTGGCCTTCCTGCCGCTGGCCGTGGCCGCGCTGGCCGGGAACACGGCCGGGGCGCAGCTCGCCGTGAAGGTGGGCAACCGGTTCGTCATCCTCGGTGGGATGCTGCTGATGGCCGTCTCCTTCGGGCTGCTGACCACGCTCACCGCGGACAGCGGGTTCACGGTCCCGGCCGTGGCGCTGGGCATCCTGGGCCTGGGTGCCGGTCTGGCGATGCCGGCCGCGGTGGCCGCGCTGATGGGCACCATCCCGGAGGAGAAGGCGGGCGTCGGCTCGGCGCTCAACGACACCATCCAGCAGTCCGGCACCGCCCTCGGGATCGCGATCCTGGGCTCCCTGCTCTCCGGCGGCTACGCGGACGAGATGCCGGCCGGCGCTCCTGAGCAGGCCAAGGAGTCCATCGGCGGCGCCCTGGCCGTCGCCGGCGGTGACACGGGCCTGGTGCGGGCGGCCCGCGAGGCCTTCACGGCCTCGATGTCGACGACCTTCACGATCAGCGCGGTCGGGGTCCTCGCCGCGGCGGTCGTCGCCACGGCGGTGATGCGGGACCGGAAGGCCGGTCCCCGCCGGGCCGGGAGCGAGGAGCCCGAGCTGGTCGCCTGACGCGGACGTGCGAAGGCCGGTTCCCCGATGCGGGGGCCGGTCTTTCGCCATGCCCATGTCCCGTGGTTCGCTGCGCCGTCGCCCGGGAATGCCCATCCGGTTTTCTCCGTTAGGGGTGGCAGAAAGTTCAACGCTCAACTAAACTGGGCGTACACGAGGAGGAACCGACATGCCTGCTGTGACCGTCGAGAACCCGTTGACGCTGCCCCGCGTGACCGCTCCGACCGACGCCGTGGCACGTCCCGTGCTCGCCGTCACGACCGCCCCGAGCGGTTTCGAGGGCGAGGGCTTCCCGGTGCGCCGGGCGTTCGCGGGGATCAACTACCGCCATCTCGACCCGTTCATCATGATGGACCAGATGGGCGAGGTGGAGTACGCGCCGGGCGAGCCCAAGGGCACCCCCTGGCACCCGCACCGCGGCTTCGAGACCGTCACCTACATCATCGACGGGATCTTCGACCACCAGGACTCCAACGGCGGTGGCGGCACCATCACCAACGGGGACACCCAGTGGATGACCGCGGGCTCGGGTCTGCTGCACATCGAGGCGCCACCGGAGCATCTGGTCATGTCCGGCGGGCTCTTCCACGGCCTCCAGCTGTGGGTGAACCTCCCGGCCAGGGACAAGATGATGGCCCCGCGCTACCAGGACATCCGCGGCGGCTCGGTCCAGCTGCTCACCACCCCCGACGGCGGCGCGCTGCTGCGGGTCATCGCCGGTGAGCTGGACGGGCACCAGGGCCCCGGCATCACGCACACGCCGATCACGATGATCCACGCGACGCTGGCACCGGGTGCGGAGCTCACCCTGCCGTGGCGCGAGGACTTCAACGGCCTGGCGTACGTGCTGGCCGGACGCGGCAGCGTCGGCACCGAGCGCCGGCCGGTCCACACCGGCCAGACCGCCGTGTTCGGCGCGGGCTCCTCGCTGACCGTCCGCGCGGACGAGAAGCAGGACTCGAACACGCCGGACCTGGAGGTCGTGCTGCTCGGCGGGCAGCCGATCCGTGAGCCCATGGCCCACTACGGCCCGTTCGTGATGAACACCAAGGAAGAACTCATGCAGGCCTTCGAGGACTTCCAGAAGGGCCGCCTGGGTACGGTCCCGGCGGTGCACGGCATGACGGCGAGCGGTCCGCAGGACTGAGCCGCCGTCGCCCAGGGGCGTCGTGTGACGCCCCCCATCGGCCCTGACACCGGGCGCTCCCGGCGCACGCGGTCCCGTGGCGCTGAGGCCGCGAGGTCGTAGCGACGGTGACGGCGGCGCCCTCGGCCCGGTCGCCGTGCCGGTGGAGGCCGCACGGTCTGTGCCGACGGCGAAGTGGCCTGAACCGGCGAGCGGGCCAGCCGCGCTGACGCTCCGTCACCCGGGCGGGCCGTTCCGACGGGACGGCCCGCCCGGGGCGTGGTCGGGTGGAGGGGTGCAGGACACCCAGCAGGCCTCGCTCCTCCCCGGACCCGCCCGGCGTCTCGCCGCCTGGTGCGCCCTCCTCCTGCTCGTCTCCGCAGTCGTCTACGTCGGGATCCGGCTGTGTGACGAGTTCCGGACCGCCGTCGTGCCCGTGCTGCTCGCGCTGCTCGGGACGGCGCTGCTCGGGCCGCTGCACCGGCGGCTGGTGAAGGCCGGGGTGCAGCGGTCGGTCGCGGCCGCACTGACCTGTGTCGCCGTGGTCGCCGTGGTCGGCGGCGCCGTGTACATCGTGGTCGCCGCGCTCATCGACACGGGTGACGAGATCGTCGCCTCCCTCAAGCAGGCCGCGCGGGCATCTCCGACCACTTCGGGGCGGCCGGGACCTCGCTGGACGACCTGGCCTCCAACGCCCGGGAACTCCTCGGCAAGTTCGGCGGCTCCGCCGCGTCCGGCGTGATCAGCGGGGTCAGCGTGGTCGGCGAGACCATCGCCATGGCCGTGCTCGCGCTGCTGCTCGTCTTCTTCTTCCTGCGCGACTCCGACAAGGCCGCCGGGACGCTCCGGGCCCTCGCCCCGCGCGGCTCCGCCGACACCCTGGAGGCCATGGCACGGCGGGCCTTCCACGCCGTCGAGGGCTTCATGCGCGGCACCACCTTCATCGCGCTCATCGACGCGCTCTGCATCACCGTCGGACTGCTCGTCCTCGACGTGCCCGGGGCGGCCGGGCTGGGAGCGCTGGTCTTCGTCGGGGCGTACATCCCCTACCTCGGCGCCTTCATCTCGGGAGCCGTCGCCGTGCTGGTCGCGCTCGCCGACCGGGGGTTCGTCATCGCGCTGTGGGCGCTCGGGTGGTGCTCGCCGTTCAGGTGCTGGAGGGGCATGTGCTCCAGCCGATGATCCAGAGCCGGACCGTGCAGATGCACCCGGCGGTGGTGATGCTGGCGATCACGGCCGGGGCGTCCGTCGCCGGCATCCTCGGCATGCTGCTCGCCGTGCCCCTCACCGCGGCGGCCTTCGGAGTCGTCCAGGAACTGCGCAGCCGCTACGGCGACCAGGAGCCGTCGCCGTCGAAGGAGCCCTGACCCGCTACGGCGACCAGGACCCTTCGCCCGAGCCGTCCATGGACTCGTAGAGCTCGAACCAGATGCTCTTGCCGACGCCGCGCGGGTCGACGCCCCACGCGTGCGCGAGCAGTTCGATCAGCACCAGGCCGCGGCCGGAGGACGCCAGCTCCCCGGGTCTGCGCTTGTGGGGCAGGTCGTCGCCGGCGTCCGTGACCTCGATCCGAAGCCGCCGCTCACCCACCCCGCCGGTGATCTCCGCGACGAGCAGCGCGTCGGAGTCGGTGTGCACGAGGACGTTCGTCAGCAGCTCGGACAGCAGCAGCACCGCCGAGTCGAGCTGGTCCGGTGAGGCCCAGTCGTGCAGCAGCTCGCGCAGTTGCTGCCGGGCCACCGCGATGCGCTCCGACTCGGCCTGCGCGACCGTCAGCACCGTGCGCCGCACCGGCGGCCGTACGGTCATGGTGTCGCCGCAGCCACAGCCCTCGCCCTCCCGGCTGAGCAGCAGCATGGCGATGTCGTCCTCGCGGCGGTCGGTCAGCGGGCCGGTGGTGTGGTGCGAGGACGGCCCGTGCACGGCCTGCACCAGGCTGTCGGCGAGTTCCTCCAGATCCCCCTTGTGGTCCTCGAGGATCACCCGCAGCCGCCGCCAGCCGGAGTCCAGGTCGTGCCCGCCGGTCTCGATCAGGCCGTCCGTGCAGATCAGCATGGTCTCGCCGGGTTCCAGGGCGAGACGGGTCGTGGGGTAGTCGGCGTCCGGGTCGATGCCCAGTGGCAGTCCGCCCGACGTCGGCCGG
Source organism: Streptomyces tuirus (assembly GCA_018195615.1). Lineage (GTDB taxonomy): Bacteria > Actinomycetota > Actinomycetes > Streptomycetales > Streptomycetaceae > Streptomyces > Streptomyces tuirus_A. The sequence goes on from JAGTPG010000002.1 coordinate 5,012,732, forward strand.
GTCAGCACCGTGCCGTCGGCCATCCGGATCGCCGGGTCCGGATGCCCGGCACGGGCGATGTCCAGCACCCCGCTCGCCGGGTCGACCTCGACGTACACACAGGTCGCGAAACGCGGGTCGGCGGGATCCTCGTCGCTGATGCCGTGCAGGAAGCGGGAGGCGCGGGAGAGGACGGCGTCCGGGCGGTGGCCCTCGGAGGCGTAGGCCCGCAGGGCGATACGGAGCTGGCCCATCAGGCCCGCCGCCCGTACGTCATGACCCTGGACGTCACCGATGACCAGCGCGAACCGCCCGCTCGGCAGCGGGATCACGTCGTACCAGTCGCCGCCGACCTGGAGCCCGCCGCCGGTCGGGACGTAGCGGGCGGCGACGCTCATGCCCGGGATGCGCTGCGGGCCGAGCCTCGGCAGCATCGTGCGCTGGAGCCCGTCGGTCAGGGCCCGCTCGCTCTCGGCCACCCCCGCCCGGGTCAGGGCCTGCGCCAGCATCCGCGCCACGGTGGCCAGCACGGACCGCTCGTCCGGGGTGAAAGCGACCGGGTAGGCGAAGGCGGCCATCCACGCGCCCATCGTGCGGCCGGCCACGGTCAGCGGCAGGAACGCCCAGGACTGGCGGCCGAAGCGCTCGGCGAGCGGCCAGGTCAGCGGGTAGCGGGCCTTGTACTGCTCGGGGAGGACAGATACACCGCCCGGCCGGTCCGTACCACCTCGGCGGCCGGATAGTCGGTGGCCAGCGCCATGTCGGAGAACGGGCTCTCGTCGCTCTGCTGCTGCCCGTGATGGCCGATGACCGTCAGGCGATCGCCCGAAACGCCGAACACCGCCAGCCCGTCCGGCGAGAAGCCGGGCATCGACAGATTGGCCGTGACCCGCAGGACCTCCTGCGTGGAGCGTGCCTCGGCCAGCGCCCGGCCCGCGTCCAGCAGGAACGCCTCCCGCGAGCGCCGCCAGTCGCCGGTGACCGCGCTGCGTCCGGCCGGGGTGCCCGGCGTCGGCTCGGTGACCTCCTGGAGGGTGCCGATCAGCCGGTACGCCTTGCGGGCCCGGTCGAAGGACGGCTTGGAGCGGCTGCGGACGACCCGGACGATCCGGCCCTGCTCGTCCATGATCCGGATCCGCACCTCGGCGAGAGTCCCCTCGGCGACGGCGAGCTGGACCACGCCGGTGATCTCGTTCCAGTCGACCGGGTGCAGCCGGGCCCGGGCCTGAGCCTCCGTGAGGCTGACCTGCTCGGCGGGCAGCCCGAGCAACCGTGCCGCCTCGGCGTCGACCGTGACCAGCCCGGTGGCGGTGTCCCAATGCCACAGGCCGGTCGCGAGGGCGGCGAGGGCCTCCCCCACGGCGGGCAGAGGCTCGCCAGTGCGCATTGCCCTACTGCAAGAAGAGGCCATCGAACACTGCCACCGAAGACGCAGGTGTGCTCGATCGTTAACTGTGGAGAGTCGATCTTCGCCTGCCCGGTACGCTGGGGACCAGTTTCACGTGAAACACAGACCCCGATCAGCGAAGACTGGATGAACGACGATGCATCGGTACAGGTCCCACACCTGCGGCGAGCTCCGCTCCTCTGACGTCGGCACCGACGTCCGGCTGAGTGGCTGGCTGCACAATCGGCGCGACCTGGGCGGCATCCTCTTCATCGATCTGCGCGACCACTACGGCATCACGCAGCTCGTGGCCCGTCCCGGCACCCCCGCCTACGAGGCCCTCGACAAGCTGTCCAAGGAGTCGACCGTCCGCGTCGACGGCAAGGTCGTCTCCCGTGGCGCCGAGAACATCAACCCCGAGCTGCCGACCGGCGAGATCGAGGTCGAGGTCGGCGAGGTCGAACTGCTCGGCGCGGCCGCCCCGCTGCCGTTCACGATCAACACCGAGGACGGCGTCAACGAGGAACGGCGTCTGGAGTACCGCTTCCTGGACCTGCGCCGCGAGCGCATGCACCGCAACATCATGCTGCGCACGGCGGTCATCTCGGCGATCCGCCACAAGATGACGGCGCTGGGCTTCAACGAGATGGCGACGCCGATCCTCTCCGCGACCTCCCCGAGGGCGCCCGCGACTTCGTCGTCCCGTCCCGTCTGCACCCGGGCAAGTTCTACGCCCTCCCGCAGGCGCCGCAGCAGTTCAAGCAGCTGCTGATGATCTCGGGCTTCGACCGCTACTTCCAGATCGCGCCCTGCTTCCGCGACGAGGACGCGCGCGCCGACCGCTCGCCGGGCGAGTTCTACCAGCTCGACATCGAGATGAGCTTCGTCGAGCAGGAGGACGTCTTCCAGCCCGTCGAGAAGCTCATGACGGAGCTGTTCGAGGAGTTCGGCAACGGACGCCACGTCACCTCGCCGTTCCCGCGGATCCCGTTCCGCGAGGCGATGCTCAAGTACGGCTCCGACAAGCCCGACCTGCGCGCCCAGCTCGAACTCGTCGACATCACCGACATCTTCGAGGGCTCGGAGTTCAAGGCCTTCGCCGGCAAGCACGTCCGTGCCCTGCCGGTGCCGGACGTCTCCGCGCAGCCCCGCAAGTTCTTCGACCAGCTCGGCGACTACGCCGTCTCGCAGGGCGCCAAGGGCCTGGCCTGGGTCCGTGTCGCCGAGGACGGCTCGCTGTCCGGCCCGATCGCCAAGTTCCTCACCGAGGAGAACGTCGCCGAGCTGACCAAGCGCCTGTCGCTGGCGGCCGGCCACGCGGTGTTCTTCGGCGCGGGCGAGTTCGACGAGGTCTCCAAGATCATGGGCGCGGTGCGGGTCGAGGCCGCCAAGCGAGCCGGGCACTTCGAGGAGGGCGTCTTCCGGTTCTGCTGGATCGTCGACTTCCCGATGTACGAGAAGGACGAGGAGACCGGCGCGATCGACTTCTCGCACAACCCCTTCTCCATGCCGCAGGGCGGTCTGGAGGCCCTTGAGACCCAGGACCCGCTGGACATCCTGGGCTGGCAGTACGACATCGTCTGCAACGGCGTCGAGCTGTCCTCCGGCGCGATCCGGAACCACGAGCCGGAGATCATGCTCAAGGCCTTCGAGATCGCCGGGTACGACCGCGACACCGTCGAGGAGAAGTTCGCGGGCATGCTGCGCGCGTTCCGCTTCGGCGCCCCGCCGCACGGCGGCATCGCCCCGGGCGTCGACCGCATCGTGATGCTGCTCGCCGACGAGCCGAACATCCGCGAGACGATCGCCTTCCCGCTCAACGGCAACGCCCAGGACCTGATGATGGGCGCGCCGACCGAGCTGGACGAGGCCCGGCTGAAGGAGCTGCACCTGTCGGTGCGCAAGCCGCAGCCGAAGTAGCGCATACGGATGTGAGTGGCCCGGAACCGGCGTCGGTTCCGGGCCACTTTCGTACGCTGAGCTCTCACCCAGCTCTTACCCAGGCTCCTGACAGACGCGGTGCCTAGCTTCCCTTCCATGACGGGACAGGGAACGGCCGAAGGGCCGAAGCACAAACGGGACCTGACACGCCGTAAGGTCGTCGCCGCGAGCGCCGGCGCGGTGGTGGCGGCAGGCGTCGGCGGCACGTTCGCGGCGGGCGCGTTCGCCGGTGAGGGGACGACAGCCGCCAAGGGGAAGGCCGCCGCCTCGGGCAAGGCCGCCGCGAGTTCCGGCGAGGCCTGCTACAAGCTGACCTCCGAGACCACCGAGGGCCCCTACTACATCGACGCGGACAAGCTCCGCCGGGACGTCACCGAGGACCAGGAGGGCATCCCGCTCACCCTGCGCCTGAAGGTGATCGACTCCGACACCTGCAAGCCCCTCGCGAACGCCGCCGTGGACATCTGGCACTGCAACGCGCTGGGCGTGTACTCGGGGTACGAGGCGATGGGCAGTGGCGGAGGAGGCGGGGGCGGAGAAGGCGGGGGCGGTACGCCACCCTCCGGTACGCCGACCGGAACCCCGTCGGGTCCGCCCCGGGCGGCGGCGGTGGGGGCCACGAGGAGCCCTCCGACGACGAGCGCTATCTGCGCGGGACGTGGCGGACGGACAAGAAGGGCGAGGTCGAGTTCCGCACGGTCTTCCCCGGCTGGTACCAGGGCCGCTGCGTGCACATCCACACCAAGGTGCACGTCAACGGCGCCTGGACCGACGCGGGCTACGAGGGCGGCACGACCTGCCACACCGGCCAGCTCTTCTTCGACGAGGAGTCCGTGCTGGCCTCCGCCGAGGTCGAGCCGTACTCCACCAACACCACGACCCGCACGACCCTCGACGAGGACACCATCTACCCGGGCAACGGCACGGAGGGCGGTCTGCTCAAGCTCAAGTACAAGAAAAACGCCATCGCCAAGGGCGTCGTCGCGACCCTCACCATGGGCGTGGACCCCGAGGCGACACACGAGGGCACGGAGGAATCGGTTCAGCCATAAGTGCGTGACGGGCGGACGTCCATGAATCGTCCGCCCTGCATTCACATACATGTACTTCTACTCAACCCGTTGACCCGGAACCGTGGCCTCCTTAAGGTCCCTTCGAGAACGCGTACGTGATTGCTGTTCACGTATGTGCACATCAAGGGAGACAACGATGTCAGAAGCCGCGATACCGGAGGCCGAGCAGCGGGCGGTGAGCAAGTTCCTGCGCCGCATGCTGCCGATCCTGGTCCTGATGCTGCTGGTCAACCAGATGGACCGGACGAACGTGGGCTTCGTCCAGGACGAACTGCGCGCCGATGTGGGCGTGAGCGCCACGGCCTACGGGCTCGGCGCGGGCCTGTTCTTCATCGGATACGCCCTGTTCGAGGTGCCGAGCAACGTCCTGCTGGAACGGTTCGGCGCCCGGGTCTGGCTGACCCGCATCATGATCACCTGGGGTGCGGTGATCGTGGCGATGTGCTTCATCCACAACGTGTGGATGTTCTACGGCCTGCGCTTCCTGCTCGGTGTCGCGGAGGCCGGCTTCTTCCCCGGTGTGCTCCTCTACTTCACACAGTGGCTGCCGGACTCAAGCCGGGGCCGGGCGAGTGCGATCTTCCTGGGCGGTTCGGCCACGGCGTACATCGTGACCGGGCCGATCACGGGCGCGCTGCTGGAGCTGCACGGCGCGGGCGGTATCGCCGGCTGGCGGTGGATGTTCGCCCTGGAGGGCGCCTTCTCGATCGTGGTCGGCTTCATCGCCGGGTTCTTCCTCGTCTCCCGCATCCAGGACGCGAAGTGGCTCACGCAGGAGGAGAAGGACGCGCTGAGCGAGGCGGTGGCCCGGGACAAGGCGGCGCGCGACCGTGCCCCGTCGGTGTCGCGGCTGAAGTTGATCTTCCACCCCCAGGTCGCCGTCCTGACCTCGGTCTTCTTCGCGATGGCGCTCACCGGCTATGCGATCACGTTCTGGCTGCCGAGCCTGGTGGAGGAGATCGGCGGACTGTCGCCCTTCCAGATCGGTCTGCTGTCGGCGATCCCGTGGATCTGCGCCGTGATCGCGATGTACACGATGAGCCACTTCACGGACCGGGCCCCGGACCGTCGCCCCTACCTGGCGATCGCCCTGGTCCTCTCCGCCACCGGCACCTTCCTCGCCACCCTCGGCTCCCCCTGGTTCGGCCTCGTCGCCCTCACCCTCGCCGCGGTCGGCGGCAAGTGCGCGGCCACGCTGTTCTGGCCGATGGCCCAGTCGGGCCTCGACCTGAAGATCGCGGCGCCGGGGCTGGCCCTGGTCAACTCCATCGGAAACCTGGGCGGTTTCGTGTCGCCCACGCTCTTCGGCTACTTGAAGGACACGACGGGGAGTACGAACGGGGGGCTGTACACGCTCTCCGCGGCGTCGATCCTGGCGGTACTGGGGTGGCGTTCGTACGCCACACCAAGAGGGGCGAGCAGACTGGGTCCGGTGGGAAGGCGGCGGTGACGGGGGAGCCGGTCGCGGGGGAGGCGCGCTGAGCCGAGCGGACTCCGGGCCCGTTCCCTTGTCGGGGGCGGGCCCGAGCCGCTTGGCACCCTCATCCAGGCCCGGACAACTTCGTCGACCGCCCCCGGCCGGCGGGAGGCGGGGCCGGCTTGCCCCGCACGCGAGGACGGCCTTCCGCTATTGCGGTGCGATGGCTTTGAGCCAGTCCTCGACGGCGAGGACGTCTGCCCACTGCGGGAACAGCTTTTCGGTAAGCATCGTGTGCACCTCGGGGTCGGTGTCGAGGCAGGCGTCCGCCAGGACGGTGAGGCCGAAGTCCAGGTCGATGGCGTGCCACAGGGTGGACAGCACCACAGCGCTGGTGGCGATGCCGGTGAGGACAAGGCTGTCGATATCGCGAGCCCTGAGGACCAAGTCGAGGTCGCTGCCCGAGAAGGCACTCCCTCGTCTCTTGGTCACCACGACGTCGCCCTGCTGCGGGGCGACGTCGTCATGGATCTCGGTACCTGGCTGCCCCTCGGTGAACAGGCCGGCCCGGACCATGTTTGTCATCACCTTGTTGCGGGGGCTGACTTCCTGATCACCCGGCCGTAACCCGATCACCACGTAGATCACGGGGATGCCTGCAGCCCGGGCGCCGTCGATCGCCCGGCGCAAGCGCGGCAGATATCCGGAACCGTCGTCGGCGATAGCCACGACGTCGCGTTGCACGTCCATCACCAGAAGCGCACTGTTCGCCATGCTCCGTCCCTTCTCCGTGGAAGAACAAGAGCAAGTCTGGTGGATCAACGGAGCCGTGGTTGGGGATTCCGCAGGTCCTCATCAGCGTCGCCCTCGCAGGGCTCACATTGATCATCCCACTGCGGCTGATCCCTCCAGGCGGGCGAAGGCAAGGATGTCGGGGACTGCTTCGCGCAGGCTCCCGAAGTGACGGTGCACGCCGGCCACCGCAACCGGGGAGTTGACCCCCCACACCACCATGCCGGCCCGCAACCCTGCCTCGACTCCGGAGGGGGCGTCCTCAATGACCAGGCAGTCCTCGGGCTGGGCACCGAGCCGCTCGGCGGCCAGCAGGTAGGGCACCGGCGACGGTTTGCCCTCCTCCACTACCGCGGCGTCGACAATGACGCGCGGGACCGGCAGGCCCGTCCGGGCGAATCGCCCGCGCACCCGGTGCTCATAGTTCGAGGTCACCAGCGCCCACGACGCCGGCGGCAGGGCGTCCAGCAGCTCCGACGCACCGTCGAAGGCCGCATAGACGCCGGACCGGACGTCCTCGTCCTCAAGCTCGTGCAGCGCAGCCAGGCACTCCCTGGGATCCTGGCCCGGAGCTACCTGCGCGAAGGTCTCCATCGGCCGCGTCCGCAGCGCCACCCGATAGACCTCATCCGCGTCCAGCCGGTACCGCCCCGCCCACATTTCCCAGACCCGGCGCTGGTTGTCCACGGCGTCGATCAACGTGCCGTCGACATCGAAGAGGACGTACTTCCTGGGGCTGGGCTGCACAAGCTCACTGGTCACGTCGTGATCATGCCAGGCAGCCGTGAAGATCATATTCTCCAACTCGGCTGCAAGCCGGTCGCACCAGCGCCGCTAGCGCGCCACGCGGTAGCGGAGGTAGACGACTTTGGAGCTGAAGGTGCGGGTCTCGACGAGTTCGAGGTCCACCCGGCGCTCGTGCTGCGGAAAGAACGGAATGCCACCGCCGACCAGCACCGGGTAAACCATGGCTCGGTACTCGTCGATCAGACCCAGCGCGGCCGCCTCGGCGGCGAGAGTCGCGCCGCCGATCGCGATCTCGCCCTCCCCCGACTCGGCTCGCAACCGCTCGATCTCCTCCGCGAGGCCGCCGGAGGCCAGACGGGCATTGCTCTGCACCGCCGACAGCGTATGGGAGAACACCAGCTTCGGGAGCGGGTTCCAGAGCGCGGCCCACTCGAGCTCCGCGTCGCTGAGCGATGATTGGTCTGCGGTCTCCCAGTACAGCATCGTCTCGTACAGCCGTCGTCCCAGCAGGTGGACGTCGACCTCTCGAATCTCGTCGATCCAGAAGCGAAAGACGTCCTCGTCGGGCCCCGTCCAGTCGAAGTCACCGTCCGGCCCGACGATGTAGCCGTCGAGTGAGACGCCCATCGAATAGGTCACCGTGCGCATCCGAAATCCTCCTCGATAGCCGGTTTCGACAGTAGGACCGGCGGACGCCGCAGGACTCATCGCGACGCGCGGGACGTTTTATTTCGTCGAGGAAACCACAGGGGCGCAGGATCGCCGGAGGGGTCGGGGCTCACCGCTGCTCGCCGGTCCCGCCTTCGTATCGCGGCAGGTTCTCCGTGGAGATCGTCCAGTCGGCGATGGTGACGTCCTCTCCGTAGACGAAGTCCTTGCGGGTGGCGTAGCGGGGTCCGTCGGGAGTGGCATGGATGTCGGTGAGGACCGTGCCGGTGCCGGTGCGGGGGTCGAAGGAGCCTTCTCCTTCCCTCTCCGCCTCGGCGATCACCATCACGTCGGGCCGGCGCATGATGCCCTCGGGCTCGTGTCTGTGCCCAGGGGCAAGGATCGTCACGTTCATGCTAGGCGGCCTTCGGGGAGATCGGATCGGCAGTCGCCGCAGCGGCCGGGGGCCGGGGCGCGGAAGGCTCGGTCGCAGCCGTCGCAGTTCTGGAGGGGCTGCGGGGCGGCATGTGGCCGCTCGGGCGTGCGGAACGGTGGCAGGGGTGGGAGCTGGGCGCTGAGTCGGTGGGCCAGGAGGGCGGCCGGGCGGCGGAGGGGCTCCGGCGGCAGGTCGCTGGTCAGGGCGTGGCGCACGGCGGTGGGGGTGAGGTCCCGTTCCAGCCAGGCGGCGACGCCCGGTGCGAGGTGTTCGGCGTCGGTGGCGGAGAGGAGCAGGCGGGGGTCCGTGCGGCGGAGGCCGACGAGGACTTCGGTGGCTGTGCTGAGGAGGGCGGGGGAGCTGTACGCGGGCTTGGGTACGGCGGGGAGGGCTCGGGGCCGGGCGGGTTTCTGCTGTGGGGTGGTGGCCGTGCGGCGGGCCGGGGGCCTGGGCGGCGGTGGCTCGGCCGCGTCGCGGTCGCGGTGTCGGCCCGGCTGGTTGCAGGACACCGTCCGGGTGACGATGCGGCCCTTCTCGGTGCGTTCGCGGGTACGCCGCAAGTATCCGTGGTCTTCCAGCTCGTTCAGGGCGGCGGCGATTCGCGTGGGGCCCTCAGGGAAGCGGGCGGTGAGGGATTTGATGTCGACGGCGGCGCCGGTGGGCAGCGACTGGATGTGGCAGGCCAGCCCGATCGCGAGGAGCGACAGGTCCGGGTGCTGCGTGAGGTGGTTGCCGATCACCGTGAAGCGGGTGGTGTGGCGGGCGTTGTCGTGGATGACGCCGCTGAGGTGCGCGTGGGGTGGTTTTTCCCGCCATTACGGGACCGGACGCGCGGGCGCGCGCTAGTGTTTTGGGTATCCATCGGGAAGGTGCGTTTCCTTGGTGGTGAGGCCCTCGCAGTGGGATGCCAGTCCCGGCGAGGGCCGTCGTGTGTCTTGGGTCGTGCTGCGTCGTGTTGCGCTGAGCGTAGGGCAGACGACCTGCCAGGAATCCAGCTGAGCCGGTGATGTTCACCCGCCCGAGTGAGCGCATGCTGAGCGTGCGCAGTGGGCGGGTGGGGTGGGGCTTGGTCGGGTTTCTTTTCTCTCTCGTGTTCCTTTGGGGAGACCGCCGACGGCACCGGAGCACACGCGGTCGGGTTCCGGTGCGTGTGCCGTTCGCGCTGGTCAGGGGCGTGGCAGGTCGAGTTCTACCCAGACGGTCTTACGGGGTACCGGGCCGAGTTCGACGCCCCAGCGGTCGGCGAGGGCCTCGACGAGGAGCAGGCCGCGTCCCGACTCGGCGTCGGGGGCGGGTGAGCGATGGCGGGGGAGGTTGTCCCCGCGGGTGTCCGTGACCTCGATGCGGAGGGTTTCGCAGCGGCTGTGGAGGACGAGGCGGAAGTCGCGTCCGGGGAGCCGGCCGTGGGTGGCGGCGTTCGCGGCGAGTTCGGCGACGAGGTACTCGGCGGCCTCGGTGATGCGGTGGGGCATCTCCCGGCTGCGCATCCACTCCATGGCGAGGAGCCGGGCGAGGCGGGCGCCGCGTGGTGTGGGGGACAGCAGCAGGCTGAAGTGGTCGGTGGGTGCGAGAAGTTGGGTGGACTTTTCCTGGTTCACATCACCGAGCGTGGCGGTGCGTGCTTACCGTGAACAGTGACAGCGCTGATACGTAGGGTGACTGTCCGGGGCTTGTCGGCCGTTGTCCGGGCTGTCGGCAGTACGAAGGAGGGTGCCGGATGTCGGTGGACGGCGAGGTTCGACGGCTCAGTGAGGAAGCGGATGAGCCGGGGTGGGAGGTGGACCCGGACGATGAGTGGGGAGTGGCCGTCATCACCACGGTGGGGCGGCAGTTGAGGCTGCGGCGGGAGCGGGTGGGGATGCGGGCCGCCGAGTTCGCGACGGCGGTCGGATACGGGGAGGACCTGGTCTACAAGGTCGAGGGAGGGAAACGGATTCCTCGGCAGGAGTACCTGGACAAGGCCGACGAGGTGTTGGGAGCGGGTGGGCTCGTTGCGGCGGCTTGGGAGGACGTTAAGAAGGTCCGGTATCCGAAGAAGGTTCGGGAGCTGGGGAAGCTGGAGGGCAAGGCGGTCGAGATCGCTCTGTATGAGTGCCACATCGTCCCTGGGCTGTTGCAGACGCCGGAGCACGCAAGATCCGTGATCGGGGCAGCGCAGCCGCCCTACTCGCCGGACGACGTGGAACGCATGGTGGCCGCTCGCCTGGCCCGGCAGTCGGTCTTCGAACGATCGCCAGCGCCAGCGCTCAGCTTCGTCCTGGAAGAGGGGGTCCTGCGGCGCCCCATCGGGGGCAAAATGGTGTGGCGTCGGCAGCTTGAACGCCTGCTGGAGGCGGGGCGGTTGCACAACGTCGTGCTTCAAGTGATGCCGATGGACTGCGACACCCACTCCGGCCTGGACGGTCGGATCGAGCTGCTGAAGTTCCCCGATGGCACGGCCGTAGGGCGCTCCGACGGCGCGTTCAGTGGTCGGCCGACCTCCGAGCTCAAACACCTGCGCGTCCTTGAGTTGCGGTATGGCACCATCCGGGCTCAGGCGCTCTCTCCGCGGGAGTCGCTGGCCTTCATCGAGCAACTGCTGGGAGAGACATGATCCGCAAGAGCACTGCCGAGCTGGCGTGGTTCAAAAGCAGCTACAGCGGCGGCAACGACGGCAACTCCTGCGTTGAACTGGCCGTCACCCCCGACAACGTGCACGTCCGCGACTCCAAGAACCTCGAAGGCCCTCGTCTGACGATCATGCCGGGCGCCTGGATGGACTTCGTGTCCTACGCCGTGCAGAACCGCTAGCGCGCCACGAATTGGGTCAGGATCGCCTGAACCTCGTAGATGTCGACGCCCTTCGTGAAGGTCTTCTCGATGGGGGTCGGGGTGCCGGAGATCCAGATCTTCAGTTCCGCGTCGAGATCGAACGTGCCGGCCGTTTCCACCGCGAAGTGGGTGATGCTGCGGTAGGGGACGGAGTGGTACTCGGTCTTCTTGCCGGTGATGCCCTGCTTGTCGATCAGGATCAGGCGGCGGTCGGTGAAGAGGATGGTGTCGCGGATCAGCAGGAACGCCGCGTGGACCTGTTCGCCGTGGCCGAGGAGGCAGGCGTAGTCCTGCTGGGCCGACTGCGGGTCCACGGTGTGTGCGTTGCCGAAGAGGGCCATCGTTCTTTCCTTCGTGTGTAGGTGGCTTGAGTGTCGGAGCGGCTCAGGGAGCGGTCGGCTGGGTGTGGTCGGGGTCCGCGGTGAACAGTTCCTCCGGTGTGTTCACCGTGATGGCGCGGTCGAGACAGCGAGTGAGGAAGTCCGGGTCCGGACACAGGTGGAGGGGCGGAAGACCTCCTTGGGTACCTCGATGTCACGCGTCTCCAAGAGCCGTAGGACCGCGCCGGCCCACGCCGCCGTGTATCCGGCGGTGTACCCCCTGACCCATTCCTCGTCTTCGTGTTCGTCATCGGGCCGCTTGTCCACCCTGGCCCGGACGCGGGCCATGTCCCGGAGTGAGAGGGTGCCTTGTTGTCTCAGTTCTTCCAGCCCGTAACGGAAGTCTCCGACTACTCGGTCTGGGGAATGCCCAATCCCATGCACGTCAGGGTGAACCGGAGCAACTCGCGCAATTCCGGTGTGTCGTCCGGATCGTCGATCATGATCGCCCCGTGGGTCAGGTTTCGGTTCGGTCCGTGGCGGGCCCCGCGTCCTCGGCGAAGAGCTCGTCGACGCTCTCCACGTGGGGCGTCCGGTCCAGCCAGCGGTTGAGGAGGTCGAGGTCGGTGCAGTCGGCGATGCGGTCCCGGGCCTCCTGGGGTACCGAGACGCCCCGTGCCTCGAGAAAGCGGAGGATGGCCTTGGCTTCGCCTCTGGCCTCGCCCTTGGCCTCGCCCTTGGCCTCGCCCTCGAGGTAGGCCTTCTCCATCACCGTGCCCCGGCCGGGGAAGTAGTTCACGAACGTCACGATGTCCCTCCATTTGTCTCCGGCGGGGGTGTCCCCCAGCGCCGAGTCCAGAAACTGAAAGAAGTAGCTGGCGGCGTTCCAGTCCATCCCTGCGAGGGCACGGCCCAGTGCGTCCAGTATGGCGTCGATGTGGGGGCTGTTGGCGTGAGCCAGAGCGGAGAACACGGCCATCGCCGGCTTCTCAGCCGCAGTTCTCGGATCGGTGATCACTGGGAGGTTGTCCGGTCCGACGACCAGGGGGTACGTCATCTGGGCGGTCCAGCCACGCGTGCCACAGGCAAAGGGGCCGGTAGCCCACTTGGTCGTGGCCCGGTCGCGGCAGACGACGAGCAGGAGAACTGGCAGGCCGTACTTTGCCTGGAGGTAGGAGATGTAGTAGGGCCAGCTCGATTCCTTCTTGGTGTCCCTTCTCGCTTGCGACTCGACGGCGAGTAGGAAGTCCTCTCCGTCGGACGGGCCGATGCGCAGCACGGTGTCGATGTGGCGCGCCAGGGGTCTGGCTTCCGTTACGTCGGTGCCGATCGCGTGGACGGCCGCCTTCTCGGGGAACGCGATGCCCAGCACCCCGAAGACGGGGGACAGGATCTCAGGCCGCTCCTGGAAGATCCGGTGCATGCCTTCATGGGCTGATGTGACCATGTGGGCTATGTAAGTGGGCAGAAGGCCGTATTTCCGGCGGACGGAAGGCGTTCACTCCTTCGAGGGTGGAAGAAACGTTCGCGCCCTGCTCCCGGTGAGAACCGGGGGCAGGGCGCGTTGCCGTACGGGTCGCGGATCAAGCGGTTGGCTTCTCCTCCAGGCGGGGAAAGAGGACCGCGCCCTTGGTGACCGTCGTGCCGGAGGGGAGCTTGCCCCACTCGCCGGCCTCATGGATCCTCTGGTCCGCGAGGCCGCCGAGGGAGGCCTCCGCGCCGAGGGAGTCCCAGAGCTTCTGGGACGTCTCCGGCATGACCGGGTTGAGGAGGACGGCGACCGCGCGGAGGGATTCGGCGGCCGTGTAGAGGATCGTGGCCAGGCGGGCCTTGCCCTCGTCGGTCGTGTCCTTGGCGACCTTCCAGGGCTCCTGCTCGGTGATGTAGCCGTTGACCTGCTTCACGAAGTCGAAGATCGCCAGGATGCCGCCCTGGAAGTCCAGGTCGTCGCCGATGCGGCGGTCCGCCTCCGTGACCGCCTTCGTCAGGCCGTCGTGGATCGCCTTCTCCGCGTCGCCGTCGGCCGTCGACTCCGGCAGCTCGCCGCCGAAGTACTTGCCGACCATCGCGGCGACGCGGGACGCGAGGTTGCCGTAGTCGTTCGCCAGCTCGCTGGTGTAGCGGGCCGAGAAGTCCTCCCAGGAGAAGGAACCGTCCTGGCCGAAGGCGATCGCCCGCAGGAAGTACCAGCGGTACGCGTCCACGCCGAAGTGCGAGGTCAGGTCCTGCGGCTTGATGCCGGTCAGGTTCGACTTCGACATCTTCTCGCCGCCGACCATCAGCCAGCCGTTGGCCGCGATCTTGCCGGGCAGGGGGAGGCCCTGTGCCATCAGCATCGCCGGCCAGATCACCGCGTGGAAGCGGAGGATGTCCTTGCCGACCAGGTGGACGTCGGCCGGGAAGGTCTCCTCGAACTTGGCCTGGTTCTCGTTGTAGCCGACCGCCGTGGCGTAGTTCAGCAGCGCGTCGACCCACACGTAGATCACGTGCTTGGTGTCCCAGGGGACCGGGACGCCCCAGTCGAAGGTCGAGCGGGAGATGGAGAGGTCCTGCAGGCCCTGGCGTACGAAGTTCACGACCTCGTTGCGCGCGGACTCGGGCTGGATGAAGCCGGGGTTGGCCTCGTAGTGGGCGAGGAGCTTCTCGCCGTACTCGCTCAGCTTGAAGAAGTAGTTCTCCTCGCTGAGGATCTCGACCGGCTTCTTATGGATCGGGCAGAGCTTCTGGCCCGCGTACTCGCCCTCGCCGTCGAGGAGCTCGCCCGGGAGCTTGTACTCCTCGCAGCCGACGCAGTACGGGCCCTCGTAGCCGCCCTTGTAGATCTCGCCCTTGTCGTACAGGTCCTGGACGAATTCCTGGACGCGGTCGGTGTGCCGCTTCTGCGTGGTGCGGATGAAGTCGTCGTTCGCGATCTCCAGGTGCTCCAGAGAGGCTTCCACGCTTCGGTGACGAGCTTGTCGGCCCACTGCTGCGGGCTGACGCCGTTCGCCTCCGCGGTGCGCATGATCTTCTGACCGTGCTCGTCCGTGCCGGTGAGGTACCACACCTTCTCGCCGCGCTGGCGGTGCCAGCGGGTGAGCACGTCGCCTGCGACGGTCGTGTAGGCGTGGCCCAGGTGAGGAGCGTCGTTTACGTAATAGATGGGGGTGGAGACGTAGTACGCCTTTCCACCCTGCTTCTCGGATCCAGTGGCCGCCATGGTCGAAATCCTACTGGTCCGTCGGAGATCGACTCACACGCGTTTCGGGGGGTGGACGGGGAGGGCTTCCCTGTCCACCCCCCGGGGCGTGGCGCCTGTGGTTACCGGTGGTTACGGGCGCCAGTTCGCCAGGATGCCCTCGTAGAGCTCCTTGTCCGTGAGCTCTCGGGGGTTTCGCCGGCGAGGAAGTGGGACGTGTTGGGGGTCTTGAGCTTGCGGAGGTAGTCGAAGGCCTTGTTCTCCGGGTCGCCGAACGCGACGAAGGAGAAGAAGACGGTGGGGTGGGTCTTGGCGGCCTCGGTGAGGGACTGGGTGGCGGGGGTCTTGGCGTCGGGGGCGCCGTCCGTCTGGAAGATCACCAGTGCGGGGTGGTGGGGGCTTCCGCCTTGTCGTGGTGTGCGAGGACCGCTTCCACCGCTGCGTGGTAGCTGGTGCGGCCCATGCGGCCGAGGCCGGCGTGCAGGTCGTCGATCTTGGTCTCGTGGTCGGTGAGGGTGATCTCGCCGGTGCCGTCGAGTTCGGTGGAGAAGAAGACGACCGGGACGGTGGCCTCGGGTCGAGGTGGGCCGCGAGGGCGAGGGTCTGTTCGGCGAGGGCCTGGGCGGAGCCGTCCTTGTAGTACGGGCGCATGGAGGCGGAGCGGTCGAGGACGAGGTAGACCTTGGCTCGGGTGCCGGTGAGGTTGTGCTTCTTGAGGGCGGTGGTGGCGGCCTTGTACGCGGTGGCGAGGCCGGGGGCGCGGGTCTTGAGGGTGGTGAGGGGGAGGGCGGGCTTGTCGGAGCTCGCCTCGCCTTCGGCTTCGGCGGTGTCGTTCCCACCCGCACCACCCGTGCGGCTTTCGTTGTCGGGTGCGGGTGGCCCCTGTGGGGCCTGGTCGCCGTCGGCGTCCGCGGCTGCGGCCGCGGGGGCGGCGGCGGGGGTAGCAGCGGCAGCGGCCTCATCGGCCGACGGCTTCGCGTCGTCCGACGGCTTCGCCTCGGGCTTCGGCTCGTTGTCGGGCTTCGGCTCGGCTTCGGCTGCGGGCTCGACCTCGGCTGCGGGCTCCGGCTCGGGCGTCGGCTCGGGTTCGGGTGCTGCCTCGGCCGCGGGCTGCGGGCCGGAGTCGCTTCGGGCTCGGGCGTCGGCTTCGTCTCGGGCTTCGTCGCCTCGGCTGCCGGCTGCGGCGCCTCGGCAGGCTGTACCGGGTCGGCTCGGGCTCGGCCTCCGGCGTGCTGTCGGTTTCCGCCGTGCTGTCGGTTTCCGGCGTCTCCGTCGGGGCGGCGGACTCGGTCTGCGTCGCCTCGATCTCCGGGCCTGCGGCAGGCGCCGTCGGCTCCTCCGGCGCCGGTGCCTCGGTGGCCGGCCGCTCCTCGACAACCGTCGGCTCCTCGGCCACGGGCTTCTCCGCGGCCTCCGGCTCCTCCGCCGCCGTCGGCTCGGCAACCGTCGGCTCCTCGGCAACCGCCGGCTTCTCCTCAGCCGTCGGCTCCTCCGCGACCGCCGACTCCTCCGTAACCCTCGGCCTGTCGGCAGCGCTCGGCCGCTCTTCAGGCTCCGGCTCCCCTGGACCGTCGGGTCCCCCTCCGTCGATCGCGTCGGCCCGGGGACCGTCACACGGTCGAAGGCCGCCGACACGAGGTCGTGTTCGTCGCGGGGCTCGGGACGTTCGCCGTCGGGTGCGGTTCCGGTTCCGGGGAGGGGGACGGGACCTTCGGGGTCGTCGCGGGTGCTGCCGGTGTCTCCTGGGAGGTCGGTTCCGTCGTCGTGGTCTGCGCCGCACCCTCCGCCTCGGCGGTCCGTGACTTGCGTGACCGTCCGAACGCGTTCCGCAAGAGAGTGAGAATGCCCATGTGCGCGCAACCCTTCGCGTGAGTTGAAGCCCGTCAATCCCTGGCCAGGACGGACACGTAAGGTTAGCGGCCCTCCTGGGTGATCTTGGGCAGGGTCGGGTGTGGGCGGCCCAGTCTGTCAAGGGGGACATCCGGCCTGCGCGGGTGTCGCCACGCTGAACGACTCCAACCCCCGTACGGCTGCCGGGGTTCACTCGTTGTTCACCAGGGCGCCCGGCTCCCGCACGTATGTGCCCCTACGGTCACGCTGACACCAAGGGCATCCAAGGAGAGAGCAAAGTGCGCAAGCTGCTGCCGTTGATCGGAACGCCGTCCGGTTCGCACCCCGGCGGCCGGTCCGCCATGACTTGTCGTTTCCGGTGTGGTGACGCCTGCTTCCACGAGGTGCCCAACACCAGCTCCAACGAGTACGTCGGTGACGTCATCGCCGGTGCGCTCAGCCGTCGGTCGATGATGCGGGCCGCGGCCGTGGTGACCGTGGCGGCCGCGGGGGCGGGGGCCGTCGGTGTCGGGCAGGCTCCGCCCGCGGGAGCGGCCCCCGCCGGCGCCGCCGCCGAGGGCGCCGGCCGTAAACACAAGGGCGCTCGCGGGCTGCGCTTCGCGCCCGTCGCGCCCAACACCGCCGACGCGGTGACCGTGCCGGAGGGGTACCGGCAGAACGTCGTCATCCGCTGGGGCGAGCCCATCCTGCGCGGGGCGCCCGCCTTCGACCCGGAGAAGCAGACCGCCAAGGCGCAGGCGGGGCAGTTCGGGTACAACTGCGACTTCCTCGCCCTGCTCCCGTTGCCGGGTGAGCGCGGCAGGCAGCTCCTCGTCGCCAATCACGAGTACACCGACGAGATCCTGATGTTCCGGGGGTACGACGCCGCCAACCCCACCCGCGAGCAGGCCGAGATCGCCTGGGCCGCGCACGGGCTGTCCGCCGTCGTCGTGGAGGGGGACCGCAAGACCGGGAAGCTCACCGCCGTCCCGCGGCATCAGCTCAACCGGCGCGTCACCGCCACCACCGAGTTCCGGCTGACCGGGCCCGTCGCCGGGTCCGAGCTCGTGAAGACCTCCGCCGACCCGAGCGGCACCAAGGTGCTCGGCACCCTCAACAACTGCTCGGGCGGTGTCACCCCGTGGGGCACGACCCTGCACGGTGAGGAGAACTTCAACCAGTACTTCGCCAACAGCAGCCGGGCGACCGACAAGCGGTACGGGATCGGGACCGGCGCCAGCGAGCGGAAGTGGGAACGGTTCGACAAGCGGTTCGATGTCGCCCAGGAGCCCAACGAGGTGCATCGGTTCGGGTACGTCGTGGAGTTCGATCCGTACGACCCGGACTCGACGCCGCGCAAGCACACCGCCCTCGGCCGGTTCAAGCACGAGGCCGCGACCGTGCGGCTCACGCACGACGGCCGTCCCGTCGTGTACTCCGGTGACGACGAGCGCTTCGACTACTTCTACAAGTTCGTCAGCAGCAAGCGGATGAAGCACGGGGCGTCGCGGGCCGTGCGCGAGCACAATCTGTCCCTCCTCGACGAGGGGACGCTGTACGTCGCCAAGGTCACCGGTGACTCCCCGCCATCGAGATCGACGGCACGGGCAAGCTGCCGGGCGACGGTGAGTTCGACGGCAGCGGTGAGTGGATTCCGCTGGCCACGGCCACCGCGAAGGGTGCCGTGTCGCACGTGGACGGGATGACGGCCGAGGAGGTGTTCGTCTTCACCCGGCTCGCCGGTGACAAGGTGGGCGCCACCAAGATGGACCGGCCCGAGGACATCGAGCCCAACCCGGTGACCGGCAAGGTGTACGTCGCCCTGACCAACAACACCAACCGCGGTGTCGGCTCCAACGCCAAGGCGGACGAGGCCAACCCGCGCAACGCCAACAAGCACGGGCACGTGCTGGAGCTCACCGAGCGCTGGAACCGGCCCGAGAGCACCCGTTTCGCCTGGTCGCTGTTCCTCGTGGCCGGTGACCCGGAGGACCCGGCGACCTACTTCGCCGGGTTCCCGAAGGACGGCGTCAGCCCCATCTCCTGCCCGGACAACGTCGCCTTCGACCCCTACGGCAACCTGTGGCTCTCCACCGACGGCGCCCAGCTCGGCTCGCACGACGGTCTGTTCGGCGTGGCCACCCGGGGTGAGCGGCGCGGTGAGCTGAAGCAGTTCCTGACCGTGCCGAAGGGCGCCGAGACCTGCGGTCCGATCATCCAGGACCGGCGCGTGCTCGTCGCCGTGCAGCACCCGGGCGAGATCGACGGCGCGTCCGTGGAGAAGCCCGCCAGCACCTGGCCCGACGGGCCCGGGAAGTACGTCCGTCCGGCGGTCGTGGCCGTGTGGCGGGCCGACGGGTGTGACATCGGCGTCTGAGCGGAACAGCGGAACAGCGGAACAGCGGAAGAGCAGAAGATCGGAGGAGGGGGCGTCCGTTCGGCGCCCCCCTTCTCCCTGTGAACGGCCGGCTATGGGCGGCCCTCGTGCAGCGTCAGGTCAGTGACCACCGCCCGGTGGTCCGTGTCGGACAGGTCCAGGATGCGGGTGCGGTCCGCCGCGAAGTCCTTCGAGACCAGCACGTGGTCGATCTGCACGCCGAAGGTCGGAGCCGTCCGGGCCGGCCAGGTGGCCGTGCGGTCGGCGCCGTCCAGGCGGGAGGCGTCGCGCAGGCCGGTGTCGAGGATGCGGCGGAAGGCGGCGTGGTCCTGGGAGGCGTTGAAGTCGCCGGCCAGGACGAGGGGGTGCCGGGGTCGGCGGTGGCCGCGTCGCGCAGGGCGTCCAGCTCCCGCTTCCAGAGGTCGACCTGGCCGGGCAGCGGGGGCATGGGGTGGGCGAGCTGGAGCCGTACGGCGTGCCCGTCCACGTCGGCGATCGCCCCGGGCATGCCCATCGTGCCGGGGACGCCGGCCGTGGGGCGGAGGGGAAGCGGCTGAGGATGACGGAGCCTTCGGAGCCGCCGCCCTCGACGGCACGGCGGTGC
Organism: Streptomyces tuirus; assembly: GCA_018195615.1. GTDB lineage: Bacteria > Actinomycetota > Actinomycetes > Streptomycetales > Streptomycetaceae > Streptomyces > Streptomyces tuirus_A. The sequence continues at coordinate 5,032,272 of JAGTPG010000002.1, forward strand.
GGGTAGGCCTGGGAGAGGTCTGCCTTCAACCGCGCGTCGCACGCGTAGTCGCATTCCTCCACGAAGACCACGTCCGGTTTCTCGCGGCGGACGGCGGCGAGCAGGGAGCCGGTTCCCTGCCCGAACTCGACGTTCGAGGTGAGGACGCGCAGGTCGGCGACCGGACGGCCGGCCGGGTCGTCGACTGTGCCGTACGGCTCGATGAACCAGGCCAGCAGGCCGAGCAGGACCACGCCCCAGGCCGTCCCGAGCCACCAGCGGGAGCGCAGGGTGAGCAGCAGCGCCAGGGCGGTGGGCGCGAGCAGCCAGGGGAGGAAGGCTAGGAGCTGCGGGACGGGCGTGACGCCGTCGCTGTCGGCGGTCCGGAATCCGACGATCACGCTCACCCCGGCGAGCAGCAGCCCGGCGCACCCGGCCCCGAGCCGCCGTCGGGGCGGACGGTGCTCCGGGCCGTCGTCGGTGGCGGTCCACTCGGCAGCCGCGGTGTCCAAAGGGCCGGCCTTCCGCTCGCGGGATGGGATGCCCGAATCCTCCCTCAAAGACGGGGCGGCGTGCCGGAAGGTTGCGCCGCGTCGACGCGGGCCAGGAACTCCCGCAGTGCCTCGTCGAACTCCGCCGGGCGCTCCAGGTTGGGCATGTGGGCCGTGCCCTCGATCACGTGCAGCGTCGAGTCCGGGAGGGCCGCGTGCATGGCACGGGCGTCGGAGACGGGCGTGTAGGTGTCGTCGGCTCCCACGACGACCAGGGCCGGGACCCGGACGCGGGTCAGCAGGTCCTGGTAGTCGGGGCGCCGGGCGCGGGCGCGCAGGGCCGCGGCGGCGCCCTCGGGGGAGGTGGCCGTCATCATGCGGTGGACGTGGGCCTTGACCTCGGCGGGGCGTACGGGGCGACCATCCGCTCCAGGACCTCGTCGGCGTAGCCGTGCATGCCCTCCCGCAGCAGACGGTCCGCCATGGCGTCGCGGGTGCGGACGCCCTCCGGGGTCTCCGCCGCCGGGAAGGTGTCCGCGAGGACCAGGCCGCGGACGCGGCCGGGGAACAGGCGGTAGCAGTCCATGACGATCTGGCCGCCCATGGACAGGCCCGCCAGGACGCAGGACTCCACCTTCAGCTCGTCCAGCAGGGCATCGACGTCCCGGGCGAACCCGGAGAAGTCCGTGACGGCCGGGGTCGTCGGGGAGGCGCCGTAGCCGCGCAGGTCGGGGGCGATGACGCGGCGGGTCGTCGAGAACGCGTCGAGCTGCGGGGTCCACATCGTGCGGTCGAAGGGGTGGCCGTGTACGAGGACCAGGGGAACCCGATGAGCATCGGGGCCTTTGTCCTCATATGCGAGGAAGGGTGCCATGGAGTGACCCTAGGCCGCCCCAACTTCTCGGTGCAATAAAATCTTTGCTCTCGGTGCAATGTGGCAACCGGCGACCGGGCGACCGGCAACACAGCAGTTCCGGCAACACAGCAGTTCCGGCAACACAGCAGTTCCGGCAGCACAGCGACGCCGGCCATCCGAGCCGGCTGACGAGGGGGCCTGATGGGCGAGCTGATGGGTGACTACCGGCGCATCGCCGATCTGATCGCCGACGACATCGCCACCGGGCGGCTCAAGCCCGGTCAACGGCTCCCGCCGCAGCGGGCGTTCGCGCGGCGCCGGGGGATCGCCCCGTCCACGGCCGGGCGGGTCTACGGCGAGCTCGTACGGCGCGGGCTGGTCGTCGGCGAGGTCGGGCGCGGCACCTTCGTCCGGGCCGCACCGGCGGGGCCGACGGGGCGGGCGCTCGCCGAGCCCGGCCCGGCCGACGCCCCGTCAACCTGGAGCTCAACTACCCCCGCGCACCCGGTCAGGCGGAACTCCTCGCGCCCGTTCTCGCGCCGCTGCTGCGTCCCGACGTGCTGGCCGAGGCGCTGCTGCCGGCCGCCGCCACCGGTACCGCGTCCGCCCGGGAGGCCGCGGCCGGCCTCCTCACCACGCCCGGCTGGCGCCCCGACCCGGACCGGCTGCTGTTCACCGGCAACGCCCGTCAGGCCATCGCCGCCGCCCTGGCCTCCCTGGTCCGGCCGGGCGGCCGGGTCGGCGTGGAGCAGCTGACGTATCCGCTGGTCAAGGAGATCGCGGCGCGGCTGGGGATCACGCTGGTGCCGCTGGCCGGTGACACAGCCGGGCTGCTCCCGGAGGCCGTCGCCGCAGCGCACCGCACGGCACCCTTGTCCGCCCTCTACCTGCAGCCGGCACTGCACAATCCGACGTCCCTGACGACGAGCAGGCCGCGCCTGCTGCAACTCGCCCAGCTGGTGCACGACTTGAACCTCCCGGTCGTGGAGGACCGCATCTGGTCCTTCCTCGCCGGGCCGGACGACCGCCACCGGCGCGGGGAGCAGCCCGGACCGGTCGATCCGCTCGCCGCGCACGCCCCCGCCCTCACCCATGTCGTCGACGGTCTGTCCAAGCGGGTCGCCCCGGGGCTCACCGTCGGCTTCCTCGTCGTGCCGCCGCACCGGGTCGGCGCGGTGGCCGGTGCGGTGCGGTCGGGCGGGTGGAGTGCCGGGCGGTTCGCGCTGGAGGCGGCCGTGCGGTGGGTGGGAGAGGGGACCGTGGCGCGGCTGACGGAGGCCAAGCGGGCGGACGCGACGCGCAGGCAGCGGATCCTCGCCCAGGAACTCGCCGGCTTCGCCGTACGGTCCCACCCGCGCGCCTGCTTCGCCTGGTGGGAGCTGCCCGCCCCGTGGCGCGCGGACACCTTCACGGCCGCCGCCGCCGCGCACGGCATCGCCGTCACCCCGGCCCCGCCTTCGCCGTCGCCCCCGGGCACACGCCCGACGCCGTCAGGCTCGGTCTCGCCTCGGCTCCGGAGCGGGATCTGCGGTGGGCGTTGCGGACGCTCGCGCAGGTCGCCGCGCGGCGTGCCGGGACAGTGGGCGGTCGGTGAGGCGGGAGGCGAGCGCCGTCGTGCGGCTGAGGGCGAGCAGGAGCCGGGGTGTCGTGCGCGGGGGGCGCGGCAGGCGGGGCGCTGCTGTCGCTTTCGTGGTGCGCCGGGGACCGTACCGGCCCGTGAGCCAGGAGGTGAGCGCCACCGTGAGGCCGAGGGCGAGGAGGAGCCAGGACGCCGTGCGCAGGGTTTCCGTCAGGGCGTCGTAGACCGCGCCCGCGGCCGGGCGGTGGAGGGTGTCGGGCAGGTCGGCGAGGGTGAGACGGCGGCCGAGCGCGATCGCGAGGACGAGCAGAGCGCCGCCCAGCGCCGTGCCGAGGCCGAGGGCGGTGACCGTGCGGCGACGGTGCGTGGCGACGGCGATCCCCGCGGCGGCGAGTACGGCGGCGATGAGCGGCAGCCAGAAGGCGGCGGTGTCCAGCACGTGGTACCCCTTGCGCAGTCGGTCCACGTCCCCGGCCGGGAGCACCGGGACGCGGGTGTGCGTGACCGGGATGCGGTGCGCGAACGACACGCGGTCGTCGGCCAGTTGGCGTTTGACCCGGGCGACGACCGGGGCGAGGTCGACGGTGACCGCGGCGGCGCGCGGGTCGTCGTCGCGCAGGGCCTGCAGCACCGCGGTGTGGAGGGCCTGGTTGGCCGCCGACCAGGCCGTGCGGAACACCTCGGTCCGGGTGAACGACCGCACCGCGTCGTGCACGAAGGGCCCGGCCGCGCCGCGCAGCGGACCGGTGTCGAGCTCGTCTCCGGCCTTGCGCATGATGCCGTCCCCGATGGCGTCCGCGACCGCGTACTGCACGTCCGGGTCGGCGGCGAGCGGCGCCATCGTACGGACGTAGCGGCCGGTGTCGGTCAGCCCGTGCGCCGCCCAGGACGCGAGCACCCCGAACGGCAGCAGCAGGCACGCGAGGACCAGCAGAACGGCCGACAGGGCGTTCCGCGGTCGTGGGGGCGCCTTCACGGGTACGGGCGCCCGGTCGCGCTCGGGCACCCTCCCAGGCAAGGCGCTGCCGCTCCGGCTCGCGAGCCGCTTGACTGCATTCGGCCTCACATGTCAAGCCGAACGGGCGCCCGAGGGTTCACCCGGACCTGGTCAGTCGATGCGGCGGCCGGCCGCGTCCTCGCGGGTGTAGTAGCGGTAGAACATCGTCACCAGGACGCCCGCCCCGACCGCGAGTCCCAGCCACATGGACCACAGCACGGACAGGCCGGACTGGCTGATGAGGAAGCCGGCCGCGCAGGCCGTGAAGACGAACCAGAGCCCCGCGTGCAGCTCGCGCCGCAGCCGCCGGCCGAGTTGCCACACGGCGGCGAACAGTACGGCGAACACCAGCGCGGTGAGGAAGCCGAACAGCAGGTTCCAGCCCGTGATGGGCCCGCCGTGGCGCCGGTTGGCCGCGGCCCAGTAGCCGTAGATCAGCCCCAGGACGACGGGAACCGCGACCTTGGCGATCGCGTGGGTCCGCGCGCTGAAGACGTCGGGCGTACGGCGCGGCGGGAGTTGCCTGGTCACCTTGCGTGAGGCGGGTGCCGCGTGAGCCATGAGAGCTCTCCTCTCTCCCTGCCCCTGCCTACCAGGGCACACCGCCGGACCGCCCCTGGCAAGTCGGGGGCGAAGCCCCTCGAAAGCGGACGTTTGCGGTCCTGAGGCCCACCTTTGCAGCCGCAGCGGTTACGGTGCTGCGGTACGTGATCGACCGGGGGAGGGGACGAGATGCCCGGAACCGTGCTGCTGCTGGCGGCCTCGCCGGTGGGCAGGGGGCGTCTGGTGGACGCCGCCTCCGTGCTGCCCGTCCTGGCCGCCGTCCCACCCGCCGTGCTGGCCGGCACGGACACCGCGAACGTCGTCGAACTCGCCGACCCGCTGGAGCCGCAGGCCGTACTCACCCGGCTGCGCGCCGCCGCCGCGGCCCCTGGTCCCCTCACCGTGTACGTCACGGGCCAGCTCGTGCTCGACCGCCGCCAGCGCCTGCCCCACCTCGCGCTGGCCCGCACCACCGCCTCCACCGCCCGCTACACGGCGTTCCCCTGGCACTGGTTCCGCGACGAACTGCGGCTGAGGCCGGCCGGGGCGACGACCCTCCTGCTCGATCTGCACGCGGACGCCGAGAGCTGGGAGCTGCTGCGGAGCACACCGCTGGACTCGGGCCGCGGCAACGCCGTCCACGGCCGGATCGCGCCACCGCCGTCCAGACGCACCGTCGCGGCACCGGCGTACATGAAGGCCGTCGCGACGATCCTGCGCAGCGGGGCCCGGCCGCCCGCGGAGCAGTTGCACCAGCAGGCTTTGACCCGCATCGCGCCGGAGAGCGCGGGCACGGACATCGTGATCAGCACACCGGGCCCGTCGGCCGGTGATCCGCACGCCGCGATCACCGCCGCCGTCCAGTCCGGCCGCCACTCCGACGCCGACGCGCTGGCCGCCCGGCACGAGCAGGCCGCCGTCGCCGCGCACGGGCCCGCCGCCGAGGAGGCCCTGCACTGGGCCGAGGTCCGGGCCGACCTCGCGATGTTCGCCGGGGACGCGGCCCGCAGCTGCCACACCTGGCTGACGGTGGCCACCGTCCGCCTGAACGCCGGACAGGCACCCGACGCGCCCGCCGTCGAGGCCGCCGTGGACCGGGCCCACCACCAGTGGGGCCAGATCCGCGACACCGCACGCGCCCGCGAACTGGGCGCCGCGCTCGCCGAGTTGCGAGGACGGGTCCCGGGGCGGCGCGAGGGAGCCCTGGACCACGTCCAGCGGCAGCTGCGCCAGCTGCAGACCCAGAGCTGAGCACGCGTGCGCCGTGTGCGCCTGGCGTGAAGGGGGCGTGCAATCGCTTTCGCAGGTCGTGTCACAGGTCTGCCGCCGAGGCCTGACCCGATGTCATGATGTCGGGCATGACAGAGGGGGACCAAGTGGCTGTCTTAGGCGTACGCGTCCGGCTGGGCGCCGGCGCGACCGCGGACGATGTCAGAGCTCTGAAGACGTGGCTGGAGCGGGACGAGCCGCTGGAGGAACTGATCTCCGGCCGGAACCTGCGCATCGAGGAGCGGACCAGGGCGGACGGGCCCAGGGGGCGGCTGGGGCCCGATCTCGAGCTCGTGCTCCAACTGCTCGGTGACGTCGCCACGGTGGTGGCGCTGACCGAGTACACGACCCGCGCGGTGAAGACCTGGAAGAACAACCGCCGCAGGCTGCAGGGTGACGAGCCCGATACGGAGATCCGTCAGCTGGGCCCCGACGGGGAGTAGCCCGGTGAGCCGCTTCGACCCGCGCGGCAGAGCGAACCGGGCGCTGCTGGTCGGTGTGTCCGAGTACGACCACACGGCCCCGGACCCCCAGGGCGTCACCGGCCAGCTCCCCGCCGTGCGGCACAACCGCAGGACACTCGAGGACGCGCTGCACCGGGGCGGTGTGTTCGGCGCGGGCGAGGTGAAGGTCCTGCCCTCGCCCGCCCCGGACGACTTCACGGGGGCGCTGCGCCGGGCCGGCCGTGAGGCCAGGGGGCTGCTGCTGCTCTACTTCGCCGGGCATGCCGTCACCTCCACGTCCGGCAACGAGCTGCACCTCCAGATGCGTACGGCGCGGGTGCTCGCGGGGCACGGGCTGCCCGGATCGGTGAGTTTCACCCAGGTGCTGGGCGAGCTCGCCGAGAGCAACGCCGAGCGGGTCGTGGTGATCCTCGACTGCTGCTACGCCGGCAACGCCGCCGAGATCTGGCACCGCTTCGACGATCCGAAGCGGAACAAGCAGAAGATCCTGCTGCTGATGAGCGTGCAGCCCAACCGCTGCATCCTGGGCGGGGACGCGGACGTCGCCACACCGTTCACGCGTGAGGTGGTGCACGTCCTCGATGAGGGCGGGGAGGTGTCGCTCTCCGAGCTGTACGCCGCGGTGCGGGAGCGGATGGCCGCCGCCAAGTACAAGGCGGAGGACGACGACCCGCAGCGGCCCCAGGCGCTGGCGCCCCCGTGGGACACGGAGGCGGACGTCCTGCTGGCGGCGGGGCCGGGAAATCCGCCGACGCCGGTCGACACCGAGCACCCGGCCCGCCGCTGGTTGTCCCGGCTCCGGCGTCCGCTCGACCGCGTCCGGAAATCCGTCGGCCTGTTCGGTCGTACCGTCCTCGCGGTGCTGCTGGCGTTCCTCGCCATCGGCGCCGCCGGTTACGGCGTCCTGGTCTGGACCGGAAACCCCGGCCCCTGCGGTCCGGCGCTGGAGCTGCGGGTCCTCACCGACCCGGATCTGGAGCCGGCGATGCGGGCGTCGGCGGACGCCTACCTCGCCTCGGGCGCCAACACCACCGAGGACGGCTGCCGGCGCAGTGGCATCACCGTCTACAGCGCGGGCGCCGCCGACGTGGTGAACGCGCTGGGTGAGCGGACCGATCCCTGGCAGCGGCCGCGCGAGGACGACAACCCGCAGCGGGACATCGGCCCGCAGCCGGACGTGTGGATCCCCGCCACCCGCGCGGACGTCCGCCGGGCCACCGCCCTGCAGAGGGACCGCGACCGTGTCTTCGCCCGGCTGGAGACGGACGTCGAGCCGTTCGCGTACTCGCCGGTGGTACTGGCCCTCCCCCTGGTCTCGCCGGGTCCGCCGCGACCACCGGACGCTCACTGTCGCAGCTGGTCGACGACCTGGAGACCGCCGACCGGACGTCCGAAGTGCGCCGGCCAGACCCGGAGTTCACCGGCTCGGCGCTGCTGGCCACGGTGGGTCTGTACGGCGGCGGAGCCGAAGCGCGGGTCGCCGAGCGGCTCCTCACCCGGCCCGCCCGGACCGAGTCCTCGGCGGTCGGGCTGCTGTGCACACTGCCCGACGTCGACGCCGTGGACGACCGCAGCGCGGCCCTGGTCCCGGAGTTCCTGCTCAGGAGCGGCGTCGGCTGCCACCCGGCCACGCGCGCCGAGCGCACCGCCGCCTACCCGGACGACGTACCCGGTCTGGAACCGGCGTTCGTGCGGGTGCGCTGGGAGGACGGCGACCGGGACGCGACGGCGCGGGACGAGGAGGTGAAGAGGTTCCGTGACTGGCTGACCGGCGAGGGCGGCCGGACCGTGCTCGGCGAGCAGGGGTTCAGGTCCGCGACCGGTCAACGCGGCCTGCTCGACCCGGACTCGGCCGACTGGGGGATGACCGGGCCGGTCCCCCCGGCGGACTCCGCCGACCCCGCCGAACTGGACTCGGCGCTGGAACGCTACGGCAACGCGCACGGGCCCGGCCGGGTCCTGTTCCTCCTCGACAGCTCCGGTTCGATGGCAGGCCTGTGGGACGGCCCCAGCGGCGGCCCCGGCATCCTGAAGCAGACCCTGACGGGGCTCGGCGGGAGGACGAGTACGGGGTGTGGGCGGTGCACGGCCTGGAGGGCAGCGGCCGTACGCACACCGAGCTGCTCCGCTTCGGCACCCACGCCCGCAAGGACGCCGAGCACGCCCTCGACACCGCGAAGGTCCAGGACGCCGAAGCCGATCCGCCCGCCGCCCTGCTCGACGCCCTGGACTTCATGCGGGAGCGCGGAACGGACGACGAGAGTCCGCAGCTGATCGTGTATCTCACCGACGGCGAGGACGACGACCGCCTCAGCGGGGACGACCGCGCCCGGGTGGTCGGGCGGGCCGGCGCCGCGGGCGTCCCCGTGGCCATGGTGACCCTGGACAGCGGGGCCTGTGACCGGGGCCGCCCCGGCACCCTCGTCGCCGAGGCCGGCCGGGGCCGCTGCCTCGACGCCGGGGACGACCTCGTGCCCGCCCTGCGCGACGAGGTCGCCCACACCGGAACGGGGGAGGAATGATGACCCGCCGTCTGCCGACCGTCGTGCTCGCGCTGCTGTCCCTGCTGGCACTCGCCGCCTGCACCGGTGACGAGGGGCGCGAGCAGCCGCCGGGCGCCGACACCTCGCGCCGGATCGTGGTGGCCAGCGGCCAGGACGTCACCGGCAAGAACGGCATCCGCCAGCAGCTCATCGACGCCTGGAACGCCAAGGAGGGCGAGGACGGCTACCGGGCCCGCCTGGTGGAACTGCCCGGCTCCGCCGACCAGCAGCGCAGCCAGCTGCTCGGTGCCCTGCAGTCCGGCAGCGCCGAGTACGACGTGGTGAACCTGGACGTGACCTGGATCCCGGAGTTCGCGGACGCCGGACTGATCCGTCCGCTGACCGACGCGGCCGTCACGTCGCCCGAGGACCTCATCCCGTCCGTGGACAGCACGTCGTACTGGGACGGCGAGCGGTACGCGGTCCCGTTCAACAGCGACGCGGGCCTGCTGTACTACCGCAAGGACCACCTGCGGCAGGCCAGTGCCTCCCGGACCGACCTCAGCGACGGGGTCACCTGGGACGAGCTGCGGCAACTGGTCGAGGCCGTGGACCGCGCGGACCCCGACGGCTACGAGGCGGGCTGGACGACCCAGCTCGCCGCCTACGAGGGCCGGACCGTCAACGCGATGGAGGCGTTCGCCTCGGCCGTACCGGAGTTCCGGCTGACCGACGACGACGGCGAGTACGCCACGAACGAGGAGCAGTTGACGGCGGGCGTCACCGAACTGCGCGAGCGTACGACGTCGCCGTACGTCCTCAAGGCGGCCACCGAGTCCCGTGAGGCCGAGTCGCTCAGCGCCTTCGCGGAGGGCCGCACCACCTTCCTGCGGCACTGGCCGTACGTCTATCCCACCCTGTACGAGACCTTCAAGGGCAAACTCGGTGTGGCCCGGCTGCCCGGCAAGGCGGTGCTCGGCGGGCAGAACCTGGCCGTGACCGCGTCGACGTCCGAGCAACGGGCCGCGAAGGCGGCCGAACTGATCGCGTTCCTCACCGACCCGGACAGCGAACGCTGCCTGCTGCGCGCCGGTTTCGCCGCGACCCGCACCTCCGCCTACCAGGAGTCCGGCACCGCTCCCGCCTGCCGGCACGCGCCCGCCTACGCGGAGGCTCCCGCGGCGTCCCCCACCGGCGAGAGCACGGTCCGCACGCCTCCCGACCGGTTCGCCGACGGCACCAGCTACTCGCGCGACATCCTGCTCCCGGCACTCCGCGAGGCCGTGCACCGCCCGCGCACGCCCCTGTACGGCGCGGTGACCCGCACCCTCATCGCCGAACTCGACGCGCTGTACGGTCCACCGCGGGATGCGGGCGGGCCCGGTGACGCGGAGGTGGCCAGAAGCCTGGACGAGGCGTTGGGCAAGGTGTTGCCTCGTTGAGGTGCTCGGCCGCTCGCCTTCTCACCGCAGGCCCGCGCCGCCCGTGGCGCTCACGTCGCTGTGAAGTGATGGCTCGGGCCGGTTCTCCCCCGCTCTCGCCGGCCCGACGTTCGCCGCCAGCAGCAGCGTCGCGACAGCGACAACGGCCGCGGTGAAGCCTCTGGCATACCGCTCGGCGGTGCGTGTGCGTTCGAGCACGGCGACCTCGCAACTGGGGCGGCGACTACGACAGCAGTGTGTTAAGCATGCTTAACCCTCGGTTTAACCTAGGGGCTGTCCGAGCCGAACGGCAAGAGGGGCAGGGGGCGTCGGCATGGGGAGCGTGACGATCCGGGGACGATCGGGCGGCGTGTGCAGCGGTTGCGTGTCGAACGGGGACTGACGCAACGGCAGTTGGCGGAACCTGTGTACACCCCGCCTACGTCTCCACCCTGGAGTCGGGCCGGGTGCGGCCCTCCGACGACGCCCTGCGGCATCTCGCCGGGCGGCTGGGTGTCGCCTTCGACGAGCTTGCCACGGGGCGCTCCGCCCGGCTCGTGACCGAGCTGCGGCTGCGGTTGACCGAGGCGCAGCGGACTTTCGCGGCGGGTGAGGCGGAGGCGGCTGCCGAGCAGTACGGCACGCTGCTCGGTGAGGCCGAGGCGTACGGGCTGGCCGGGGAGCAGGCCGCCGCGCTGCTCGGGCTCGGGGAGTGTGCCCTGGAGACGGGTGAGCTCGTGGCGGGCCGGGAGTACTTCGAGCGCGCCGAGGACTGTCTGGCCGACGCCCCGCTGCCCGCGCGGGTACCCGCCCTGCGCGGCCGGGCCGTCGCCCATTACCTTGCCGGTGAACTGCGGTATGCCGTCTACCTGTTGGAGTCCACGCTCGACGAGCTGAACCGGGGCGGCCTGCACGACCCCGACGCCCTGCTGCTGCTCTACGCCAGTGCCATCGGGCCCTACATGGACATGGGCGCACACGCCCGTGCCGCCCAGGCCGCCGAGCTCGCCCTGGCCCTCGCCCCGCAGGCAGGCGACCCCGCCCTGGTCGCCCGTATGCACCGCTCGGTCGCCCGCACCCTGGTCGCCGAGGGCCGGCTCGCCGAGGCCGACGCCTCGCTGGCCAAGGCCGCCGAGCTGTACCGCGGCCTGCAGATCCGCACGGAACTCGCCAACTGCCACTGGATGCGCGGCTACGTCTACGCCCAGGACGGCCGACTGGAGCGTGCCGAGGCCGAGTTGCGGGAGGCCCTCGGCATGCTGTCGGCCAAGCGCGCCGCCCTCTACAGCAGCCAGGTCACCGTCGAGCTGGCCGATGTGCTCCATCGGCGGGGCGAGTCGGAGGAGGCCGCGGCCCTGCTGCACGGCGTGCTCGACGATCTGTCGTCCGAGCGCGGGGCCGTCCACTCCGCCGCCGCGCACCGGCTGCTCGGCATCATCGCCGAGGACGCCCGCCACACCGAGGAGGCCGAGGAGCACTACGTCCGTGCCCTGAGCCTGCTGGAGCGGGTGGGCGCGGCCGGTGACCTGGCCGACCTGTGCCGGCTGCTGGGCGACCTGCTGCGCCGCACCGGGCGGGTGGAGGCCGCGCTGGACGCCTACCGGACGGGGCTCGGACACCGTACGGCGCCGGGCACGACGACGCTCGGGCCCGCGCCCGCACAGCCTCCTCTTTGAGGAAACCGGGGCTTCGCACAGCCGTGCGGGTTAGCCTCCGTTCGTACGTGAACGACCGGGGCGGGGCGCGTGGAGAACCAACGGACGGTGGCCGACGGGCTGCGGATGGGGCTGCGCGCCCTCGTGTACGCGGCCCTCGGCGGCGCCGCGCTGATCGCCATCGCCACGGTCGTGTCCGTGCTCGGGCCGATGCTCGCGCTCGACCTGTACTCCCCGCCGGTCGCGGCCTGGTGGACGGTGTTCACCGCGATCGCCGTGCAGGGCGTGCCCTTCCTGCTGCTGGGCACGGTCGTGTCCGCGGCGATCGGCGCGTTCGTGCCCGAGCGGGTCTTCACCCGTCTCCTGCCCCGCCGGGAGGCGCTCGCCGTACCGGTCGCGGGGGCGGCGGGCGTCGTCCTGCCCGGCTGTGAGTGCGCGTCCGTGCCGGTGGCCGGGAGCCTGATGCGGCGCGGGGTCGCCCCGGCGGCGGCCCTCGCCTTCCTGCTGTCGGCGCCCGCGATCAACCCCGTCGTGCTCGTGGCGACCTCGGTCGCCTTCCCGGGGCAGCCGCAGATGGTCCTCGGGCGGCTGGTCGCCTCGCTCGCCACGGCCGTGGTGATGGGCTGGCTGTGGGCGCGGTTCGGGAAGGAGGAGTGGCTGCGGCCGCCGCAGCGGAACACCGCGCACGGGCCGGGCGGCGGACCCCGCGCCTTCGTCTCCGGCCTCCAGCACGACTTCCTGCACGCGGGCGGGTTCCTCGTGGTCGGGGCGGCCGCCGCGGCGACCTTCGACATCGTCGTACCGGGATCGGTGCTGGAGGTGTTCACCGGGTCCGTCTGGCTGTCGGTGCTGCTCCTCGCCGTACTGGCGGTCGTGCTGTGCGTGTGCAGCGAGGCCGACGCCTTCGTGGCGGCGTCGCTGAGCGGCTTCTCGCCCACCGCCCGGCTGGCGTTCATGGTGGTCGGGCCGATGGTGGACCTGAAGCTGATCGCGCTGCAGACCGGCACCTTCGGCAGGTCCTTCGCGCTGCGGTTCTCCTCCGCGACCTGGCTGGTCGCCGTGGCGAGCAGCGTCCTGGTGGGGTGGTGGCTGCTGTGAGGCGCTACGGACCGGCCGCCCTGCTCGCCCTCGTCGGCGCGGCGATCCTGCGGGTGTCGCTCTTCAGCGACCTGTACCTGCGGTACGTACAGGCAGGGTTGCGGCCGTATCTGGTGGTGTCCGGGGCGGTGCTGGTGCTGCTGGCGGTGACGGTGGGGGTGCTGGCGCGGACGGCGGGGGAGCCGACTGACGAGCAGGCCGACGAGCGGACCGGGGAGCGGACCGACGAGGTGCCCGAGGCGTCCGCGGAACACGCCGGGCACAGCCACGGCCCCGCCGGCCCCCGAGTCGCCTGGTTCCTCACCCTCCCCGCCCTCGCCCTGCTGCTGGTCCCGCCGCCCGCCCTCGGCTCCTACAGCGCGGAGCGCGAGGCCGCGCAGCGTGCGGCCCAGGGCACCGGCACCTTCCCCGCCCTGCCGTCCGGGAACCCGCTCGACCTCACCCTCGGAGAGTTCGGCTCCCGGGCGGTCTACGACAGCGGCCGCTCCCTGCGGGGCCGCACGATCCGGCTCACCGGCTTCGTCACCCGCGACGACGACGGCACCTGGTACGTCACCCGCCTCCTGGTCTCCTGCTGCGCCGCCGACGCCTCCGCCGCCAAGGCCGAGGTGCGCGGCGCCGACGCCCCGCCCGTCGACACCTGGGTCACGGTCACCGGCACCTGGCGTCCCAAGGGCGCGCTCGGCTCGGCCGCCGCCTGGCCGCCGGTGCTCGACGCCACCTCCGTACGGCGGGTGCCGCAGCCGGACAACCCGTACGAGAAGCGCTGAACACGGGACTTGTCGACGGCCCCCGCGCACGGGTTTCGCCCCACCGGCCACGGGTAGTCGGCCCACGATTCCGGGTGGGGCCCGTCGACGGTGCGGACCGGGGTGAGCGAAGGAGGCGGTGGTCGTGCGGCCCAGGGACGGCTCCCCAGGCGCCTCCGGCGGCGACCCCGATCACCGCCGCGCCGGGGGCGGTGAGCTGGATCCCAACACGTTCCGGGCCACCGACGCGATCGCCAGGGGAGTACGCGGCGCCGAGCCCGGAGAGGTGCCGGGGCGGCTGTGCGAGGTGGCGGTCGAGCTGCTGCCGGTCACCGGCGCGAGTGTGTCGCTGCGCAGCGACGGCATGCCCGTACAGGTGAGCGCGAGCAGCGCGCACGCCGCGCACCTGGCGCAGATCCAGGCGACGCTGGGCGACGGCCCCTGCCAGAGCGCGGTGGAGGACGGGGCACCGGTGCTGGCCTGCGACCTGACGAGCGGCCGGGACGCCGACCGCTGGCCGGTCTTCGCCCAGCAGGCGACGGCGGCCGGGGTGCGTGCGGTGTACGCGGTGCCGCTGGGCAGCGACGCGCTGTGCGTGGGCACCCTCGACCTGTACCGGGACAGGCCCGGCGGGCTCACCGACCGCCAGTTGTGCGTGGCGGGCCTGGTGGCCGGTGTCATGACGGTCGCCCTGATGTCGCTGCCGCGCGGCGAGGAGGCCGGGTCGCGCGACGGGGAGGCCTGGCTCAGCGGCCTGGCCGGCGACCACGACGAGGTCTACCAGGCCGTCGGCATGATCATGGCGCAGCTCGGCGTCGGCGCCGACGACGCGCTGGCGCGGCTGCGGGGCGACGCCTTCGCGCACGGGTGCACGGTCGTCGAGGCGGCTCGCGACGTGATCGCGCACCGGAGACGCTTCGAGCGGGAGTAGAGCCGGTCAGATCTGTGCCCGCCCCTGTTTCCTGATCTCGGTCAGGCGTTGGGCCCCGAGCCGCACCGCCTGCTGCGTGACCTCCGCGTACACCTCGTCGAGTCCGGCGTTGGTCAGGGTGATCGTCTCCGCGTCGACGCGTACGGCGGCGACATCGACGGTGAGGTACGTCAGCTCCCCCTCCTCCGTCTCGCCGGCCATGGTGACCCGCAGGGCCTGGCGGGCGTCCCCCACGGGAGGCAGCGGCATGTCACTGACCTGGATGCCCTGGACGACGCCGCGCGTGGTCGTGGCCGTGAACTGGCCGCACCTGCGCGGCAGCGACTTCAGCCAGGCCAGGGTGCGGTCGACGTCCGCCGGGGGGTGAGCGGCGATCTGGTAACGCAGCTGGGCGTCGGAGCCGGCGGCGTCGAGCGCGGACATCGCGCGCGGGCCGTTCGGGGCGCCGAAGAGTTCCTCCACGTAGAGGGCGTCGAGCAGCCGCTGGCAGTCACGGTCCTTGGTGGTCACCTTGAGCAGCCCGTCCCGCCAGGTCTTGGCCCCCGCGTCGGCACCCACGGCTCCCCCAGATCGGCCTCGGTGATCAGCGCCGCCTGCGTCTGGGCCTGGGTGAGGCCGGCCCCGGAGCCGGCGGGCCGCTCGCCGGCGGGCGACGCGGCGGTGTCGGTGGCGGAGGCGGAGAACCACCGGGGCCGCGGCCCGTCCTGGACCGAACACGCGGCCGTGGCCAGCAGGGCGGTCACGGACAGCGCGGAGGCGAGGAGGGCGCGAGAGGTGGCCGGAGGGTGGGGCATCGAGGTGCCTCCTGAGGGGGCGGGCCCGGTGGGAGCGGGCACTCCAAGATCGGGTACGTGCTCTTACGGCACCACCGCGAGGAGCGGCACACCAGTGCGACGGGCTGTTCGGGTGAGGCAGGGGCAGGGGCAGGGACAGGGGCAAGCACAGGCGCGGCGCGAGTGCCGCGAAAAGCCGTCGCCCCGCACCCGGCACTCCTGTTACGGTCACGCCCATGCAGCGCGCCCAGCCGTTCCCGTCTCGCACGACGACGCCGGAGAGTGTCCCGGCGCGCTGACAGCTGACGCAGATGTCTTCAAGCCCCGGGGCGAGTGCCCCGGGGCTTCGTCGCGTGGTGCTCGCGCCCGTTCCGAAGGAGCCCTCATGAACACCGCGCACGACCACCGCCGACTCGGCCGTGAACTGGACCTGTTCGACACCGATCCGCTGATGGGCGCGGGGCTGCCGTACTGGCTGCCCGACGGCGCGATCGTGCGGCACACCCTGGAGGAGTACGTCCGCGAGGCGGAACGCCGGGCCGGCTACCGGCACGTGTACTCGCCCGTCCTCGGCAAACGCGAGCTGTACGAGATCTCCGGGCACTGGGACCACTACAACGAGGACATGTTCCCGCCGATGGAGCTGGGCGCGGAGCAGGTCCTGCTGCGCCCCAGCCTCTGCCCCCACCACGCGCTGATCTACCGCTCCCGCTCCCACAGCTACCGCGAACTACCCCTTCGCATGGCCGAGTTGGGCGGCATGTACCGCTCGGAGCTGTCGGGTGTCCTCGGCGGGCTGACCCGGGTGCGGGCCATCACCCTCAACGACGCGCACATCTTCTGCACCCTGGAACAGGCAGTGGCGGAGGCTCGTTCCGCCCTGGAGCTGATCGGCCGGGCCTACGCGGACCTGGGCATCCGCGCGGCCCGGTACCGTCTCTCCCTGCCCGGCGAGGGCGGCAAGTACGTGGCCGACCCGGAGCTGTGGCGGCGGGCCACCGCCCTCCTGAAGGAGGTGCTGGACGGCTCCGGCATCGACTACGAGGCCGCCGAGGGCGAGGCGGCCTTCTACGGACCCAAGATCGACGTACAGATCGCCGATCCGGCGGGCCGGGAGGCCACCCTGTCCACCGTCCAGATCGACTTCCACCAGCCCGAACGCTTCGACCTGCACTACATCGGCGCCGACGGGGCGAAACACCGGCCGGTGATGGTGCACCGCAGCATCATCGGCAGCGTGGAACGCGCCGTCGCGCACCTCCTCGAGGCGCACGGCGGGGCCTTCCCGCCGTGGCTCGCCCCGGTGCAGCTGGCGATCCTGCCGGTGGGGGACGAGCAGGCGGATCACGCCCACGCCCTGGCCCGCCAGGCCCACGACCTCGGCCTGCGCGCGGAGGTCGCGGACCCGGCGGAGGGCACCCTCGCCGCCCGCGTGCGCGCGGCCCGGCTGGTGCCGTACCAGGCGGTGATCGGCGGGCGGGAGGCCGCCGCCGGCCTCGTGGCGCCGCGGCTGCGGGACGGCCGGCGGCCGGAACCCCTGCCCGCCGCCGAGCTGCTGCGCCGGGTCGGGGACCGGGTGGCGGCTCGCGGCACCGTGCTGTGGGACCAGTCGTAGGAGCGCCTCAGAACGCCCAACGCGTGTGGCTGAAGAGCCCGTTGTCCCGCCCGAAGCCGTAGGCCGTGCTCGGGGCCACCGCGAACACCACGTCGTCTCCCCGGCGGAACGCGTCGCCCATGCCGTGGAACATGCCCTCCGGGGAGGTGATGTGCGGGCCGTACTTGGTCTCGTACGCGGTGATCACCTCCTCCAGGAGCGCCGCGTCGGTGACCGGCTCGGCCCTGCCCTCGACCACGAGGTCGAGCCCTTCGGTGAGGGAGTTGGCCCCGGTGGTCAGTACGCAGTGTGCGTCATGGGCGAGGTTCCTCGCCTTCTGCTCCTGACGGCCGGTGGAGAAGTACAGCACCCCGTCGTGCCAGGCGGCGATGACGGGTGTGACGTGCAGCCTGCCGTCGGGCCGTACCGTGGACACCCAGAAGATCTCCGCGGCCTCCAGCCGCCGCCGTGCCTCGTCCCATTCGGTGGCGGTGACGCCCGCGGCACCCGGCCGGGGATTCAGCGCGGAGCTGTAGCGGGCGTCGAGCTCGGTGACGGGGTGCTTCGCTGGTCCCTGTGCCGGCATGGCGTCTCTCCTGTGGTCCTGGACTGCGGCCTTCCTACGTCCTTCCCTTCCCGGGCCCGGAGCCGGTTCGCCCGTTCGGGGTGCGCGTAAGGTCGCTGGTGCGAGCCCTGTGCGGGAACAGTGGAAGGAGAGACCGCCGTGACAGACGGTCAGCGCATCCCGGTGATCATCGACTGCGACACCGGCGTCGACGACGCCCTCGCCCTGCTCTTCGCCGTACGGCACCCGGCGCTCGACGTCCGCGCGATCACCTGCGTCGCCGGGAACACGGACGTGGACGGCGTCGTCCGCAACACCCTGACCGTGCTGGAGTTGGCCGGCGCCGGCGACATTCCCGTCGCACGCGGTGCCGAGCGCCCGCTGATCGAGCCGGTGCGGACGGCACGGCATGTGCACGGGCAGGACGGGATGGGGGATCTGGGGCTCCCCGCGCCGACCCGCGTGCCGGTCGACGTGGACGCGGTGACGCTGCTGCGCCGCGAGATCCTCGCCTCCCCGAGGCCGGTCACGCTGATTCCCATGGCGCCCCTGACGAACATCGCGCTGCTCCTGCGCACACACCCCGAGGTGACCCGCAACATCGAGCGGATCGTGTTCATGGGCGGCGCGGTGGCGACCGGGAACGCCACGCCGGTCGCGGAGTTCAACGTCTGGCACGATCCGGAGGCCGCCGCGGTCCTGCTCACCGCGGGCGTGCCGATCACGATGTACGGCCTGGACGTGTTCAAGAAGGTCCTGGTGCCCGCCGGCGATGTGCAGCGGCTGCGGGCGAGCGCGGAGCCGCGCCTGCGGATGGCCGGCGAACTGCTCGCCCACCGTGACCCGGCCACCTCCGGGGACCCCACTCCCATGGGCGGCCTCGGCGACGCGGGCGCTGTCTGCGCGGTCGTCGACCCGAAGGGCATCACCACCGAGCGCCGGCCGGTCGAGGTCGTCCTGGCCCCTGGGCCCGCCCGCGGCCAGACGATCGTCGACCGCCGCCCCCGCCCCGGCGAGTCCGAGATCCACCAGGGCACACGCGAACAGCCCCTGGTGGACGTGGCTCTGGGCGTCGACGTCGAGCGCTATGTGCAACTGTGGCTGAAGACGGTGGAGTAGGCCGGAAGGGGCCCGGGACTCGGAAGTGCCGGGCCCCTCACGGTGTCAGGAGCGGGTCGCGCGCTTCCTGCGCGTCACGACCACCATGGCCGCGCCGCCCGCGAGGAGCGCCGCCGCGCCGATGGCGATCGGGCCGGTGCTGCTGTTCGCGCCGGTCTCGGCGAGGTCGCCGCCACCGCCGTTCGGCTCGGGGCGACGGGCGTCGACTCGGAGGCGGACGGGGTGGGCGTGTCCGTGTCCGTCGCCGGCGGGGACGAGGGCTCGGCCGGCTCCGACGGCGCCGGCGGCGTGGTCTCCTCGGCCGGCGGCTCCGAGGGGCTCGCGGGCGGGCTGGACGGGGGCTGGGTCTCCGCCGGCGGGGGCGTGGCCGTGCAGTCCTTCGTGCCGCCGTTCCAGGCCGCGATCAGCTTGTCCTTGATGACCGGGCGGTCCGGTCCCTTGGGAGCTCGCCGTGCTCGAAGCCGTCCTTCGCTTCGAGCTCGCCGTCGAACTTCACCGCGCCCCGGTACAGGTCGATCTGCCCGAAGCAGCCCTTGTCCGGGATGGCGATGTCGAGCGAGTCGGTGCCGCCCGGCTTCACCGTCACCGTGTCGAAGTCGACGAACACCTGCTCGCCGGAGGTCGCGAAGGTCGCGCCGTGCGCGAGGTAGGAGGCGAGGGAGGCCGTGCAGCCGGCGGCGTCACCGGCGGTGCGGACCTTGATGTGCACCTTGCCGTCCTCGGTCGGCTTCAGGTTCTGGTCGTCGACCTTCACCGAGTCCTGGAAGGTCGTGCCGTCGAGCGAGAACTGGCAGCGATCGGTCCCGGTCTCCGTGCCCGCGCCCGTCCCGGGCCGGTAGCTGCCGCCGGACGACCAGCCGTCGCCGCCGGGCGTACCGGTGGCGAACGCGGTGGTGGCGGAGGCGGCGCAGAGGGCGAGGGCCGCGGCGCCCGTCCCCAGCAGGCGTCGCGCGGTGACACGTCTCGCTATGGACATGCGGATCCCATTTCTTGGCGTGTGCCGGAACCCGGGAAACGGCAGCAGGGCAGCACGCGGCGGCCGGCCGTACCGGGGGTGAGTGGTCTGAGAAACACTGGGCCCATTGGTCATATGCGCCTCAGTGCGCCCCCATCGTGGCCGCGCCGCATCGGGCTGTCAACCTGCATGTATGCAAAGGGAGTTACTCCACCATCACACTTCCATCACAGCAGGAACGGATGACTCCGATCGATGCGATGGTTCCTTTTTCCGGCATTCTGGACAGATTCAATGCTGTCGCCCGTATGCCCTGCGAAGGAGACCGCGTGACCGATCGCTCCACCCTCGACCTGTCGTCCCGGGATCCCGACTGGTGGCGCCAGGCCGTCGTCTACCAGATCTATCCCCGCAGCTTCGCCGACGCCGACGGCGACGGCCTCGGCGATCTGCGCGGCATCACCCGCCGCCTCACCCACCTCGCCGCCCTGGGCGTGGACGCCCTGTGGCTGAGCCCCTTCTACCCGTCCGAGCTCGCCGACGGCGGCTACGACGTCGCCGACCCCAGGGACGTCGACCCGCGCCTGGGCACACTCGACGACTTCGACGCCCTGGTCGCCGAGGCCCACCGGCTCGGTCTGAAGGTCATCGTCGACATCGTGCCCAACCACTCCTCGCACCAGCACGTGTGGTTCCAGGAAGCCCTGAACTCCGGCCCCGGGTCGGCGGCCCGCGACCGGTACGTCTTCCGCGACGGACGCGGCGAGCAGGGCGAACTCCCGCCCACCGACTGGCAGTCGGTCTTCGGCGGCAGCGCGTGGCAGCGCGTGCCCGACGGGCAGTGGTACCTGCACCTGTTCGCCCCCGAACAGCCCGACCTCAACTGGGAGAACCAGGAGGTCCGCGCCGACTACCGCACCACCCTGCGCTTCTGGTCCGACCGCGGGGTCGACGGCTTCCGCGTCGACGTCGCCCACGCCCTGGTCAAGGACCTGGGCGAACCGCTGCGCGACCTCGGCGCGCCCGAGCTGAGCCGCGAGGAGGCGCTCGCCGGACTGCCGCCCGGCACACACCCCTTCTACGACCGCGACGACGTGCACGAGATCTACCGCGACTGGCGCAAGATCCTCGACGCCTACCGCCCGCCCCGCATGGCCGTCGCCGAGGCCTGGGTACCCGGTGCCCGGCGCGTGCTGTACGCCCGTCCGGACGAACTGGGCCAGGCCTTCAACTTCGAGTATCTGGAGGCCCGTTGGGACGCCGGTGAGCTGCGGCAGGTCATCACCGACTCGCTCGCCACCGCCCACGCGGCCGGCGCCTCGGCCACCTGGGTGCTGTCCAACCACGACGTCGTCCGGCACGCCTCCCGCCTGATGCTGCCGCCGGACACCGACCTCAACGCCTGGCTGCTCTCCGGCGGCCACGCGCCGGCCGTCGACGCGGCGGCAGGGCTGCGCCGGGCCCGGGCGGCCACCCTGCTGATGCTGGCCCTGCCCGGCTCGGCGTATGTCTACCAGGGCGAGGAACTCGGCCTGCCGGAGGTCGCCGACCTGCCCACGGAGGTGCTCCAGGACCCGATCTGGCAGCAGACGGGCCATGTCCGCAAGGGCCGCGACGGCTGCCGTGTGCCGCTGCCGTGGACCACGGCCGGACCGTCGTACGGCTTCGGGCCGGGCGGCGCCTGGCTGCCGCAGCCGCCCGGCTTCGCCGCTTACGCCGTTCAGGCGCAGGACGGTGTCGAGGGCTCGACCCTGGAGCTGTACCGCACGGCCCTCAGGCTGCGCCGCAAGCTGCTCGACGGCGAGGAGCTGACCTGGGCGGCGGACGTCCCGGACGGTGTGCTCCAGTTCGACCGCCGCGAGGGCTGGCGGTGTGTGACGAACCTGTCGACCACGGCGGTTCCGCTGCCGGCCGGTGAGGTGCTGCTGAGCAGCGCACCGCTGGAGGACGGCCGGCTCGGGCCCGACACCACGGTGTGGCTCGGGCGTTAGCCCGGCCCCGGGCTCGCTCCTCCGGCGACGGAGCGGGCGAGCCCGGCGTCCGCCACCCGCACGGCCCAGCAGCGGGCGCCACCTGCGGGACGCCCCGCGAGAATCGCTGGCAGAGTGCCGTCGACGTCCGCACAGGGAGCCCCGCCCGCGATGAACGCGATGAACAGGCCCATCAAGACAGCAGCCGTGGTGGGGGCCGTCGTGCTGGGGGCGTTCGCGGCCCCGGCCCGTCCGCGACGGCCCGGGACGGCGGTGTGTGGGGTGCCGCGACCATCGCACCCGGCCGGGAGGGCGTCGTCGAGGTCGCGGGCCGGTCGGGAGCCGCACCCGGCGCGGGCGCCACCATGACGCTGACGGCGCCCCGGGGGACCCGTGTGACGGCCACGCCGCTCGACGCGGCCGGCTACCGGGGACGGGTCGCCGCCGGGGACGCAGCGGGACCTACACCGTCACCGGCGGAGCGGCCGGGCAGTCGTGGCGGGGCCGTACGTTCCCCTTCGTGCTGGCGGTACCCGCGGACGCCGTGCCCGGCACCCGGCTGCGCGGCTGCTCCCTGCGGATCACCGACGCGCAGGGCGTGCGGCAGGCCGCGGGCCGTTGTGCCGTGACCGTGGGCATGGCCGAGCCGACGCTGAGCCGCCCGCTGTCCGGCGTACCGCTGGGCACCCGGCCGCAGATCTCCGGTACGGCGCACCCGGGCGCGCGGATCACCGTCCGCGACCAGCACGAGCGTGAGACCTGCGCGACCACCGCGGCCCCCGACGGCACCTGGGCCTGCACCCCGGGCCCGGGCCTCCCGGCGGGTGCGGGCCGCCTCCAGGCGGTCGCCACCCTGAACGGGGTGAGCGCCCTGAGCGAGCAGATCGACATCTCGGTCGCGGGCCCCGGCACCGGTCAGTAGCGCACCGCCCGGGCCACCTCCGCCCGGACCTCTCCGGACAGGTCGTGCGTGCCGCGGGCGGTGGCCGTGGCGGAATCGCCCGCCTGCACGTGGTCCACCGTCACGATGACCGTGTCGACCAGCCCGCCCCGGGCGTCGGTGAAGTCGATCTGGACGGCGAAGGAGCGGGCCGAGTCGTCGGTGTTGTGCACGGTGACCTCGGCCCGGGCCCGGCCGTCGGAGCCGACGGTGGGCGGGCCGGCCTTCACGTCGCCCTTGACGTCGATGCCGTCCTCGATGTCGTCGAGCAGGCGTCCGGCCTCCGCCGTGGCCGACTCCACCGCCTCGGAGGCCTGTGAGGCGATCGACCCGACCGCGGACTCCGCCCGGCCGGCCGTGTCCTCGGGGTGTCGCCGCCGCAGCCGGTGAGCACGGCGCCGCCCAGGGCGAGCGTCAGCGCCGCCCCGCCTGTGGACCAGCGTGCCCGGTGGCGGGCAGCCATGGCGCCTCCCTGGGGAGCAGGGCCCCGGGTCTCAGGGCCTCAGGTGCGTCCGAGGCCGCCGCCGCCGAAGGATCCGCTGGATCCGGGCGACCAACGGCGCGGTTTCTGGTCCTTGCCGGTCCGGGTGCTCGCACGGTGCAGCTCATGGGGCAGGAGCCGCCTGCCGTCGGGCGCCATGACCGGCACGTCGTCGGGCTCCCGCATCTCCCGCATCTCGTGGACCGGCCCGCCCTCCGGGAGGTGGGGCTGCTCCGCCGGGTCGGGGTGATGGGTGTCCTTGTCCATGACCCGCATCCCGACCCGCACGGCCCAGATCAGCGCGCAGGCCACGATCAGGCCGCCGACGAAGGCGATGGTCACGGCGACCGCGTGATCCGACGACGCCGCCAGCAGTTCAGACGTTGCCATAGTCATGCTTCCGATTATCGCCGACGCAATGCGATAAAGCGCCTGGAATGTCCGTCGGTAAAACCCGGGCAACCTCTGCCGCGCCGGTGACGACCAGACGGTGATACCCCGCCCCCACACGAGGGAGATCACCATGCGCAGACACCTCGCGCGGCTGCTCACCGTGCTGGCCGTACTGGCGGCGGCCTTCGCCTCGCCCGGCATGGCGAACGGCAAGGCGCGAGCCGCCGACGAGTGGAACCCGCCCGGGCACCTGGTCCAGCCCCGGAACGAGGTGTGGAACCACGTCGAGTCGACCTACGGCAACCTGTACGGCTTCCGCAACTACGGCTGGGACCAGGTCATGGCCAACCGGGGAAGCGTCAACTACTGCGTGCGCTGGGAGTCCGACGCACCGGTCAGCGCCGCCCTGCGCGACCGGATCCACGCGGCGCTGAAGAAGCAGTTCGGCAAGTGGATGGCGGCCATGACGGAGAACGGCAAGGGGCACAACGCCTGGCCGTACAGCAACGTCCCGGTCAACATCGTCGGCTGGGCGGTGAAGAACCGCTCCACCCTGCAGTGGACCGACAACTCCGTCGACATCTACACGAACGTCCTCGACGGGGGCGGCTCCCCGCAGTGCGCCCCGGACTGCGGGCGCTTCTTCCACCAGGACGGCAACTACTCGAAGTGCCCGGGCGGCGCGGCCCGCCACTACGACCAGTCGCTGTGGCTGACCAAGGGCTTTCAGGGCGGCGCGGGCGGTGACTGGGGCCAGCGCATGGGCCAGGAGTACTTCACCGGAGCCCTGAACCAGGAGAACATCCACATCTACCTGCACGAGGTCGGCCACACGTTCGGCCTCGACGACTTCTACGACTGGTCGCCGACCGGCCAGTGCTGCTTCCTGATGAAGGCGGGCAGCGCCACGCAGATCACCGAGTTCGACAAGTGGATGGCGCGTGACTTCTGGCGCCACCTGAAGAGCCGCTACGGCCTCTGAGGTCAGCGGGCGAGCAGCACCAGGACCAGGGCGGCCACCGCCGGGACGGTCTGGACGAACAGGATCTTCCGGCCGGCGGTCGCGGCGCCGTAGAGCCCCGCGACCGCCACGCACACCAGGAAGAACACCGATACCTGGAAGCCCACCGGGTCGGACGCCACCGCGCCCCACAGCAGCCCGGCGGCGAGGAAACCGTTGTAGAGGCCCTGGTTCGCGGCCAGAGCCTTGGTCTCCGCGGCGAACTCGGCGGTGGTGCCGAAGGCGGCGCGGGCCCGTGGAGTGGTCCACAGGAACATCTCCAGCACCAGGATGTAGGCGTGGAGCGCGGCGAGGGCCAGCACCGCGAGGGTGGCGAGGGTCGACATGCGCGCATCATCGCAGGCCCGCACAGCCGCCCTCGTTCGGGCCTCCCGGGAGGCGGCGCGGCACGCCGGATGGCAGATTGCGAACAGTGGAAGGCCGGTCCGGGCCGTCGCGTCCCCGCGTGTGCCGCTCGGGAGCCCGCCCCGGCCTTCCCGCCCGCCCACCGCCTCGCGGGACACCTCGGCGGCGAAAAGGCGGCCTGGTCAGGGGGCGATGGCCTTGCGCAGGGTGTGCAGGCACAGGGTCATGGCGGAGTGCTTGGACGCCCCGGCGGTGCGGGTGTGCTCCCAGGCCGAGTACAGCAGTGCCCAGACCAGATTGCGGACCCATTCCTCGTCCAGCCCCGGGTCGATGCTGCCCTCCGCGTGGCCGCGCCGGACCGTGCGCAGGAAGTGCTCGTCGGCGGCGGTCTCCTCGTCCCAGCCGGACCAGGTCGCCAGCTGCGGCGTCTCGAACATCAGCGTGAGGCCGTCGCCGAGTTCGAAGTACTCCTGACAGAGCCGCTCCAGCGCCTTGGCGGCCGGGCCGTCGTCGAGCCGGGCGCGCTCGGTGGCTGCCTCGACCTTCTCCAGTACGTCCGTACCGATGGCCGCCAGCAGGTCGGACCGCTCCGGGAAGTAGCGGTGCACGGTCGTCCGCCCCACCCCCGCAGCCGCCGCGACGTCACCGAGCGACGCGGTCGGGTCGCCGGCCAGCAGGACGACGGCGGCGTCGACGATGGCGCGCCGCGTGCGGGCCCGTGTTCCGCTCTCGGCCGCCGCTGTCCGCTCCTCACTCATGCGCCATACGGTAGCGCTCCTTCCAGGACGAAAATCGCTTGACCTTAATGGAACAGTGGTGTTCCACTCGGCGTCATGACTGTTCCGGAAGGTGCGTCTCCCGCCGTGTCGTCTCCCCCCGTGTCCGTTCCGCGGCTGCGGATCCTCTGGTCGTTCGCCCGTCCGTACCGGCGAGCCCTGGCCCTGGCCCTCGTCCTCGCGCTCGTGGGGTCCGGGATGGGGCTGGCCACGCCGATGGTCACGAAGGGCGTGCTCGACGCGCTCGGCGGCTCCGACTCGCTGCGGGTCCCGCTGCTGGCCCTGCTGTTCCTGCTGGTCGTCGGCAGTGCCGTCACCTACTGGCAGTGGACACTGATCGGCGCGCTGGGGGAGCGCGTGGTGCTCCGGGCCCGTGAGTCGATGGTGCGGCGCTTCCTGCGGGCCACGGTGCCCGCGGTCACCCGGCGACCTCCCGGCGAACTGGTCACCCGCGTCACCTCCGACACCGTCCTGCTGCACCAGGCCGCCACCGGCGCACCGGTCGGCCTGATCAACGCCGTGGTCATGCTCCTCGGGACCCTGGTCCTCATGGGCGTCCTCGACCTGGTGCTGCTGGCCACGGTCGTGGCGGCCGTGGCGGTGGTCGGCGTCCTGTTCGCCGTTCTGATGCCCGGGATCGCGACCGCCCAGCGACACGCCCAGGACCACCTCGGGCGACTCGGCGGCAACCTGGAGGGCGCGTTGCGCGCGATCCGGACGGTGAAGGCCGGGCAGGCCGAGGACCGCACGGCCGAGCGCATCGTCGCCGACGCGCGCACCTCCGCCGAGCACGGCATCCGCGCGGTCCGCCGCGAGGCCCTGGCCTGGACGATCGCGGGATCGGGCATCCAGCTGGCGATCATCCTCGTCCTGGGCGTGGGCGCCTGGCGGGTCTCCGAGGGGGCGCTGGAGGTCTCCAGCCTCATCGCGTTCCTGCTGTACGCGTTCGGGCTGATGGAACCGATCAGCGAACTCGGCCAGAACGTCACCGCGCTCCAGTCGGGCATCGCCGCGGCGGAACGGATCCGGGAGACGGAGGACCTCCGGACCGAGGAGGCGCAGGGGCGAGCCGTACGGCGGGCCCCGGTGCGCGAGGCCGCCCGGCCCGACACCCCCGTACTGGAACTGCGAGCCGTCACCGCGACCTACGGCCCCGACGCCGAACCGGCGGTGCGCGGCGTCGACCTGGTGATCCCGCGGCGCGGGCACACCGCGATCGTCGGACCGTCGGGAGCGGGCAAGACCACCCTGTTCTCCCTGGTGCTGCGCTTCCTGGAGCCGACCGGGGGCGAACTGCTCCTGGACGGCCGTCCCTACGGCGACCACACCCACGACGAGATCCGGTCCCGCCTGGCCTACGTCGAGCAGGACACCCCGATCGTGCCCGGGACGATCCGCGACAACCTGCTGCTGGCCCGCCCCGACGCGACGGACGCCGAACTGCGCCGGGTGCTGGGCGAGGTGCGGCTGGCCGAGAAGATCGACGCCCTGGACGACGGACTCGACACTGCCCTGTTCGGCACGGCCGTCTCGGGCGGCGAACGGCAGCGCGTCGCGCTGGCCCGGGCCCTGCTGCGCGCCCCGGACGTGCTCCTCCTGGACGAGGCGACGGCGCAGCTCGACGGGCTGACCGAGGCCGCCGTCCAGAGCTGCGTCCGCGCCCGCGCGGAGACCGGCGCCGTCGTCACGATCGCCCACCGGCTGTCCACCGTGATCGACGCGGACACCATCGTGGTGCTGGACGGGGGCGGATACGCGCCCGGGGCAGCCACGACGAGCTGCTCACCACGGACGCGCTGTACCGGGAACTGGTGGAGGCTCTGCGCATCCGTCCGGAATCGACCATTCGCGGTTGACCGGACGCCTCAAGTTTGATCAGCTGTCTCACTGGTCTTGTTCGATTCTGATCGAGCGATTCATGGCTCCCAGGGGGGAGCTTGTGGGAAGTTGGGGAGTTTCCTTGATGCATCACGATGCCGTCGTGCCCCGCCGCGCCAGATTCCGGCGCGGCGCGGCCGCTCTGACCTTGCTGGCACTGACCGGGGGCACCGCCCTGACGGGGCCTCGGCCGCCACGGCCGCGGGCAGCGCCGCGCCCGCCGGAAAGGCGTGCGCGCCGACGGGCACCTTCTCCGGTTGCCGCCTGTTCGTTCCGGCCGGCGGCGCGCAGGAGTTCAAGGTGCCGTCCGGAGTGACCAAGCTCGACGTGCGGGCCTGGGGAGAGGGCGGCGGCGGCAACTCCATGGCGACCGGCGGCGCGGGCGGCTTCGTCGCCGGCAGCCTGAAGGTCACCCCGGTGAGGTGCTGAGCATCGCCGTCGGCGGGCCGCGCTTCGGTGACGCCCTCGGCGGCAAGGCCGGTGCCACCGGCGCCGATCGCGGCGGCAACAGCAGCGGCATCCGCACGAGCTCCGGCTCGCCGCTGGTCATCGCCGGCGGCGGTGGCGGCGGTGGCGGCGACATGGTCCACGTCCAGGCGGGTGCCGCCGGTGGCGAGTCCGGCCAGGACGCCTCCGAGGCGGGCCGCGGCGGCAAGGGCGCCAGCGGCGCCAAGGGCGGCGCGGGCGGCGGAAACGGTGCCGCGGGCGCGGACCACGCCAAGGGCGGCGCCGGTGGCGCCGGCGGTGCGGGCCGCTACGGCGGTGGCGGCGGTGGTGCCGGCTACGCGGGCGGCGGCGGTGGCACGGGCGCCGAGGCCGGCAGCACCCCCGGCAACGACGGCACCACCGGCAGCGGTGGCGGCGGCTCCAGCTACGCCGAGCCGGCCCGGGTGGACGACGCCCGTCTCGTCGTCGGCAAGGACAACAAGGCGCCGGAGAAGACCGACCCGTTCTGGGCCCCCTCCGACGACCCGGTCAACTCGGGTGTGGCCGAGGGCGGCGCCAACGCCCCGGCGGCCCCGGCCGGATCGTCCTGCAGTGGCAGAACTCCCCGCGGCCGACCGGCTGACCCAGGTCTCCGGCACCGACGTGACGACCCAGCCGAACGATGACGTCGAGCCGCTGGCCGTGGTGGCCCGGGACAAGGACGGCAAGCCGGTCGAGGACACCTCGGTGACCTTCACGATCGAGGACCCGGACGGTCTCGAGCCGCTCTTCTACCTCACGGGCGGCCCGGACGACGACGAGACCGTGGTGTCGACCGACGCCCAGGGCCGTGCTCAGTCCCCCTGGATCAACGTGAGCGCGAAGGAAGGCGAGTTCATCGTCCGGGCGAAGACCCAGGGCGTTTCGACGGCCTTCACCGTGCGGGTCAAGGCGTCCCCGTACGTCGTGAGCGTCGCCGGCGGCGACCAGCAGAAGGCCGAACAGGGCCAGGACTTCGCCGACGCGCTGCGCGCCATGGTGGTCAAGTCCGGCAAGGCGGCGCCGGCCGGCACGGAGGTCGAGTTCCGGGTCGAGGACAGCAGCGAGGACGCGCCCCGCTTCGAGGGCGAGGACCGCGTCGTCCGTGTGAAGACCGACGACTCGGGCAAGGCCACGGCCCCGGACCTGACCGCCGGTGAGGGCACGGGCACGTACACCGTCGCCGCGTCGGTCGGTGACGCCATGACCCAGTTCGCGGTCGAGGTCGTCCCCGGCGACGGCTCGCCCGAGCCGAGCCCCGGTGACGAGTCCGGCTCGCCGTCCCCGAGCCCCACGACCGACCCGAGCCCCTCCGCCGAGCCGAGTCCGTCGGCCAGCGCCTCCGGCACCACCGGCGGCACGTCGACCACGGGCGGCACGTCGACGAACCTCGACGGCGGCAGCCTCGCCTCGACCGGCGCCGGTGGCATCGGCCTCGTCCTCGCGGCAGCCGCGGCCCTGGCCGCCGCGGGCTTCGCGGCGTTCCGCTTCGGCCCGCGCCTGAAGCTCCGCTCACGCGACGACGCCTGACATTCCGTCACCGAGACTGCCCGCACCCGGTCACCGGGTGCGGGCAGTCTCCGTTTCGGCGGCGGGATTCGACCGCGGGCTTGAGGGTTGCCAGGACGGCGGCCCTGAACGCCTGCCGTCGAGCGGCGAGAAGTCTCCGGGACCGCTTCAACGAAACGATGGAAGTCATGAATGCCCGAGACATCGAACCGCCCGGCGTGCGGACTGCGCGCACGTCCCCCGACAGCGTGGGAGGAAGCCGGCGCCGGTGGGCCCTGGCCGCGGTGAGCGCGGCCCAACTCCTCGTGGTCCTGGACGGGACCGTCGTCAACATCGCACTGCCCTCCGCGCAGCGAGCGCTGGGCATGTCCGACGGCAGCCGGCAGTGGGTGGTCACCGCGTACGCGCTGGCCTTCGGCGGGCTGCTGCTGATCGGCGGCAGAGTCGGCAGCGCCCTCGGCCACCGGCGCACGTTCGTCATCGGCCTGGTCGGCTTCGCCGCCGCCTCCGCACTGGGCGGAGCCGCCGGGAACCCGGAGACGCTCTTCGCCGCCCGGGCCCTCCAGGGCGTCTTCGCCGCCGTACTCGCGCCCGCGGGGCTGTCGTTGCTGACCCTGACGTTCACCGAGCCGCGCGAACGCGGCCGGGCCCTGGGCGTGTTCGCCGCGGTCGGGGCCGCGGGATCCGCGATCGGCCTGATCGCGGGCGGACTGCTGACCGAGTACGCCGGCTGGCGGTGGTGCCTCTACGTCAACGTGCCGATCGCCCTGGTCGCCGTCCTCGGCACCGCACTCGTGCCGGCCGACCGCCCTCACCGCGGGGAAGGCAGGCTCGACATCGCGGGCGCCCTGCTCAGCGCCGCGGGCTTCGCCGCCGTGGTGTACGCCTTCAACGAAGCGGAACCGTACGGCTGGGGTTCGGCGAAGGTACTCGTGCTGCTGGCCGCCGGTGTGCTGCTGCTGGCCGCGTTCGTCGTGGTCGAGTCCCGGGCGCCTCGTCCGCTGCTGCCCATGCGCGTGCTCCTGCACCGGGGCCGCGCCGGGGCACTGATCGCGATCACTCTGATGTTCGTGGCGATGTTCGGCTTCTACCTCTTCATCAGCTACTACACCCAGACCGTCCTCGGCTGGTCGCCGGTCCAGTCCGGCCTCGCCCTGATCATCAACGCTTCGGCCGCCCTGCTCGGCTCCACCCTGGTCGCCGGGAAACTGTACGGACGCGGCGCGCCCGCGCTGCTGATCCTGCCCGGGCTGGTCACCGCGGCCGCCGGAGTCCTCGTCCTGACCCGTCTGACCGAGCGGAGCCCGGACATTCTGCCGCTGTACCTGGCACCCGCCCTGGTGCTCACCGGCCTCGGTCTCGGCTGTGTCCTGCCCCGACCGCCGCCCTGGCCACCTCGCACGTGCAGCCGCGGGACATCGGAGCCGCGTCGGCCGCCTACCACGCCGCCCAGCAACTGGGGCCGCGCTCGGCACCGCGTTGCTCAACACCGTCGCCGCCAGTGCCACGGCGTCGTACGGGGCGCCGGCGGGGCGGGACACGTCGGCCGCGGCGTCCATCCACGGTTACACCACCGCCCTCACCGTCGCGTTCGGCATCCTCCTCGCCGCCGCGTGCGTCGTCGCGCCGCTGACCACGGCCCGGGCCCTGCGACGGTCCAGGACGTGAGATGGGGGCGTTTTGCGGAACCTTTGCTCTGGGGATGGGCGTTGGGAGAGTGTGCGCGCGTGAGCGGGTGCGCTAGGTGATGCTGACGAATACCGAGGTGACGGCAATGGCAGTATGGGACCGGCTCAAGGACCAGGCCAAGGCTTTCCAGCAGTCGCAGGGCGGGCGCGGTGCGACCGGTGGCCACAGTGGCGGGCATGGCGGGCATGGCGGGCATGGCGGACACAGCGGCGGGACGGGGTCCGGCGGTGGCAGCAAGGCCCAGTTGGTCGGTCTGCTGAAGACCCAGCTCGGGTCGTTGAAGAACGAGTTGAAGAGCGGGGCGTACCGGGACGCCAGCATGGCGGTGTGCGCGCTGGTCGCGGCGGCCGACGGGCAGGTCGACCCGTCCGAGCGACAGCAGGTCGAGTCGATGATCCTCAGCAACGACGTGCTGCAGAACTTCCCGCCGGAGCAGCTGCGGCAGCGTTTCAACAAGCACGTGGACCAGCTGACCATGAACTTCCAGCACGGCAAGACCGAGGCGATGCAGGAGATCGCCAAGGCCGCCAAGAAGCCCACGGAGGCCCGGGCCGTGATCCAGACCGGCATGGTCATCGCCGGCGCCGACGGCCATTTCTCCCAGGCCGAGGCGACGGTCCTGCGCGAGGCCTGCGCGGCGCTCGGGCTGTCTCCGGCCGAGTTCCAGCTCTGAGCCCGGGCGGCCCGCTCAGGGAGCGCGCAGGGCGTCTACCGCCAGGCGGGCCGCCGTGCCGATGACCGCGTCGGCGGCGGGCTGCAGGGCGGAGGTGCGGGCCGTGCGCGTGAAGACGGCGACGGCGTAGCGGCCCCCATCGGGGTATTCGACGACGCCGACCTCGTTGCGCACGGTCGGCAGGCTGCCCGTCTTGCCCGCCACATGGACGTCGTCGAAGGGGAAGCCGGACGCCAGCCGGTGCGGCCACACCTGGAGCCCGAGGACCCGGCGGATGGCCGCGCCGTGCTCGGGCGTGCACGCCTCGTCCCGCCAGACGGCGCCGAGCAGACGCGTCATGTCGCGCGGCGTGCTGCGGTTGGTGCGTTCCGGGTCGAGCGCCCGCAGCCGGGCCACGACGTGCGGGTCGGCCAGCGCCCGGGCACCACCCGGGCCGGCGTCCTCCTTGATGGTGGCGAGAAGTTCGCCGAAGGTGTGCACGGCGAGGGTGCGGGTCAGACCGAGGCGGGCCGTGGTGCGGTTGACGGCGTCCAGTCCGACGCGCGCCAGCAGCAGGTCGGCGGCGGCGTTGTCGCTGACCGACATCATCAGGTACGCGAGGTCGCGCAGGGACAGCCGGGCGCCGTCGAGCATGGCGGCGAGCCCCGTCGGGCCGGTGGTGCGGCCGGCCGGAGGGCACTCGACCTGCTCGGTGAGGTCCAGGCCCCCCTCCGCGGCCTGCCCGTACAGCGTCACGAGCAGACACAGCTTGTGGACGCTGGCGGTGCAGACCGGCTGGTCGGCACCGGCGTCGACCTGTGCCCCGGTGTCGATGTCGACGGCGTGCAGCCGGCCGGTGACCCCGGCGTCGGCGAACGCCGCGTGGATACGGGCGAGGGCGTCGGTCACAGCCAGTACTCCGATGCCGGGCGCAGGTGGAGCGGGCGGACGGGCAGGTCGGGCGTCGCACCGGCGGTGGCGCGCAGCGCGTGCGTGGCGGCCTCGGCGAAGGCGGCCACGGCGGCGTCACCGCGCCCGGCGGGCCAGGCGACGGAGTGACGCAGGGCGAGCGGCGCGCCGGTGAGGGGGCGCCACACGACCCCGTCGTCCGTGTCCCTCGCCGGGTCGCCGTCCGTGCCGCCGCGGGAGCCCCCGCCCCCCTGCCGGTGCGTGTCCCGCGGGCTGAAGGCCACCGCCTCGGCGGACAGCACCAGACCGCGTACGAAGCTGGTGCCCTGGGCGTGGCGTACGGCGGGTGGGGTGTAGCCGTTGCGGGCGCAGGTGGTCAGGAGGTCGTCGTAGACCGCGGGAGCGCCGGCGCGGGGGAAGAGGATGAGGTCGTAGCCGGTGAGGGAGGCCAGAGGTACCTCGTCGAGCCCGGCCGCCGCCCCGCCGCGGGGCAGCAGCACGCCCAGCTCGCGCCGCAGCACCGGGCCGAGCTCCAGCCCGGAGACGTCACAGGGGTGATGGATCAGCCCGACGTCCAGTTCGTGCGCGGCGAACCCCTTCAACTGCTGGGCGGTGGACTGCTCGTGCAGTTCCAGTTCCAGACCGTGGAGGCCGGCCCGCGTGAAGCCGGCCAGCAGCGCGGCGACGGTCTCGCCGGAGAGGTCCGGCGGCAGCGCCGCACGCAGCAGGCCGGTCTCGCCGTCGCGGATGCGGCGCGCGGTGGCCATGAACGCCTCGGAGCGGGCGAGTACCTCCCGGGCCTCCGTCAGCAGCAGCGCCCCGGCCTCGGTGAGGGCCACCTGACGGCTCGTGCGGTCGAAGAGCCGGACGCCCAGGTGCTTCTCCAGGCGCTGGATGCGCTGCGAGAGCGGCGGCTGGGCCATGCCCAGGCGAGCCGCGGCACGGCCGAAGTGTGACTCTTCTGCAACAGCCACGAAGCACTCCAAGTGCCGCACCAGGTCCACAAGCAGTAATCATATCGACTGCATATTGATCCGAGATCGATACGGGTCTTGGACAGGATGCCGAGCCGCTGCTGTTCTCGGCACATGGATCACCACGACCACACCAGTGTCACCACCGTCGATCGCACACCACGACGCAGGGCCGTACGGGCGGTCAGCGCGGTCGCGGTGGTGCTGGCCGTCGCCGCCGGCGCGGCGTACGCGGCCGGCCTCGGGCCCTTCGAACGGGACACCGGGCCCGACCCCGCGGCGGAGAAACAGGCCCGCGCGTTCCTCGCCGACTGGGCCGCCGCCCGACTGCCGAGCGCGGCCGGCCGGACGACCAGCCCCGCGACGGCACAGCGCGTGCTGGACAGCTTCACCACGGGGCTCGACATCAGCAGACCGAAACTCACGGCCGGGTCCGCGGCCGAGACCGAGGACGGCCGGGTCACCGTCCCCTTCACCGCCCGGATGCCCGTCGAAGGCCTGGGCACCTGGACCTACCGGTCGAAGCTGCCGTTGCGCGAACAGGGCGACGGCAGCTGGAAGATCGACTGGACGCTGTCCCTCGTCCACCCCCGCCTGAGCGGCAGCGAGAAGTTCCGCCTCGAACGGGAGGAGACGAAGCCCCCGAGGTCACCGACCGGGAGGGGACGACGCTGTCCGGCGCGGAGTACCCCTCCCTGGCGCCGGTCATGGCGCAGCTCGGCGGGGGAGGCCGGGGCACCGGCCCACGTGGGGCGATCCATCTGGTCGACCGGGCCACCGGGGAGGTCGAGCGCACGGAGGCCAGGTTCGGCGCGCGGACCGTCCGGGACAGCGGGCCCGTCCGCACCACCCTCGACGCCGGCTGGCAGTCCGCCGCCGAGCAGGCCCTCACCGCCCACGCCGGGGGCAGGAACGCCGCGCTCGTCGCCCTGCGGATCGACGACGGTGAGATCCTGGCCGTGGCGAACTCCCCGTCGTCCGGCTTCAACCGCGCGCTCTCCGGCACCTACGCGCCCGGCTCCACCTGGAAGATCGTCACCACCAGCGCGCTGCTGCTCAAGGGCGCCGTCGCGCCGGACGACGTGGTGGACTGCCCCAAGTACCTCACCGTGGGGAAGCGGTTCCAGAACGTGGAGCTGTCGCAGCACCCGGGCGCCACCTTCCGCAAGGACTTCACCGAGTCGTGCAACACCGCGTTCATCAGCCTGCGTGACCGGCTGGACGACGGTGAGCTGGGCGACGTGGCCCGTGAGTACTTCGGAGTGGGCCAGGAATGGCACGTCGGGGCCCCCTCGTACGACGGCTCGGTGCCGGTGCCCGAGGACGAGACGGAGAAGGCCGCCTCGATGATCGGGCAGGGCCGGGTGCAGGCCAACCCGCTGATCATGGCGTCCGTCACCGCGACGGCCGTGTCCGGCACCTTCCACCAGCCGTCGCTGACCGAGGGGAACGACGACACCACCAGCACGACCCCGCTGCCGCGGGGTGTAGTCACCCAGCTGCGCGAGATGCTCCGCGCCACCGTCACCGACGGCACCGCACGCGGCCTCTCCGACCTGCCCGGCGAGATCGGCGCGAAGACCGGCACCGCGGAGGTCTCCGACGACCAGGACAACAACGGCTGGCTCGTCGCCCACCGCGGCGACGTCGCCGTCGCCTGCGTCGTCGAGGAGGGCGTCACCGGCGGCGGCTCCGCGGGCCCGATCGTCCACAGCCTGCTGTCCGCCGCTCCCGGCGGCACCCGGTGACCCCGAGGTCTATAACGGGACCATGATCTATCACGTCGTACCGCTCGCCGTCTGGAACGCCGCCCCCGACCAGGCGTACGCACCCGCCTCCCTCGCCGAGGAGGGCTTCGTGCACTGCTCCCCGGACGAGCCGGTCACGCTCGCCGTCATCAACGCCTTCTACCAGGACCCGCCCGGGCCTCTGCTGGTGCTCGCCCTCGACGAGGCGCGTCTCACCGCCAGGGTGGAATGGGAGGCGGCGGCCCCCGCCCCGCCGCCCGGTGTCTCCGAGGACACCCTCTTCCCGCACGTGTTCGGCCCCCTCGACAGGGATGCCGTGAGCCACGTCCTCGAGGTCCGCTGGGACGAGGAGGGCCGGGCGACGGGGCTGGGTGACACGGCGGGGTGAGCAGTACGACAGGATGACCGGGTGAGCGATCAGGAAACCCACGGTGCCACCCCTGCCCCTCCCCCCGCCCCGGGCGGCGCATTGCGTCCCGTCCGTGGAGCGGCCCGCCTGTCCGTCGCGGCTCTCGTCCTCGCCGGAATCGCCTGGGCGGTCCGGGCGGTCTGGCACATCCGGC
Source organism: Streptomyces tuirus (assembly GCA_018195615.1). Lineage (GTDB taxonomy): Bacteria > Actinomycetota > Actinomycetes > Streptomycetales > Streptomycetaceae > Streptomyces > Streptomyces tuirus_A. Next base: position 5,068,106 of record JAGTPG010000002.1, read on the forward strand.
TGGCCGTGGCGGGTGAGCCGGCCTCCGGGCCGCCGGACCAGGGCGACGGTGTCCACCGCCCCCTGAACGCCCTGGAGGACTCCTACCACCTGGTCAGCTCCGCGGGCGGCGCCGTCACGGTGATCTGCGCCCTCGCGTTCCTGCTCTGGCTGGACCGCGTCCGGGACAACGCCCGTGCCCTGTCGGGCGCGGAGCCGCGGTACAGCTACCTCTGGCTCTTCCTGGGCTGGGTCGTGCCGATCGTGAACCTGTGGATACCCCGGGGCATCGTCGCGGACGCCCACCGGTCGGTCTTCCCCGAGCGGCGGCTGCCGGCCGTCGTGAACTGGTGGTGGGGCCTGTGGCTGGCCGGCCTGGCCGGCGGAGTGGGCATCGTCTACGCCGACGACACGGACGAGGTCATCGCCCGCGCCTACACGGATGTCATGCCCCTGCTCGCGGCGGACGCGGTGATCGTGGCCGCGGCCGCAACCGCCGCCCTCATGGTCCGCACGATCACCGGGGCACAACAGCAGCGCATGGACGAGGCCGCGCGCCCCGGCACCTGACCCTCCTGGCCCAACCGGATCGAGGCCCGGTTCACCGTCCTGCGCGAACGTTGCCCGATGCCCCGCCGGATCCCGTCCGGCGGGTGGAGCCGCGCTTGCCGGTTGCGGAGGTGCCACCAGACGCTTTGGCCCCGGCCGCGGTCCGGCGGTCCGGGTCCCGGCTCCCCGCCCGGGCGGTGGCCCCCGTCGCCGTTTGGCCGCCGCCGCCGTTCTGGCGGCGGCGGCCGGATCGCGATGGCCTGCCCGGCTTGGTGCCGGTCTTCCGGTCCGGGCGGGACGCCGTCGCTGCCGCCGGCTGGGGCACCTCGATGGTGACGGCCACGCCGGACGGCTCGCGGGCTCCGGTGATCGTGGCCAGTCGGGCGTCGCCGGACGTGACGCGGGCCGCCCGGGGGCGGATGCCCGCGTCTGACATGAGCCGGGTGACGTCCCGTTTCTGGTCGGGCAGGACCAGCGTGACCACGCTGCCGGACCCGCCGGCGCGGGCCGTGCGGCCGCCCCGGTGGAGGTAGTCCTTGTGGTCGGTGGGCGGATCGACGTTCACGACGAGGTCGAGGTCGTCGATGTGTATGCCCCGGGCCGCGACGTTCGTCGCCACCAGCGCGGTGACCTGGCCGTTCTTGAACTGTTCCAGGGTGCGGTTGCGCTGCGGCTGGGAGCGGCCGCCGTGCAGTGCCGCGGCGCGGACACCGACGCCCAGGAGCCGCTTGGCGAGCCGGTCGGCGGACCTCTTGGTGTCGAGGAAGAGGATGACCCGGCCGTCCCGGGCCGCGATGCGCGTGGTGACGGCCTTCTTGTCGGTCTCGTCCTGGACGTGGAGCACGTGGTGCTCCATGGTGGTCACCGCTCCCGCCGACGGGTCCACGGAGTGCACCACGGGGTCGGTCAGGAACTGCTGCACCAGGCGGTCGATGGTGCGGTCCAGGGTGGCCGAGAAGAGCAGACGCTGCCCGTCGGGCCGGACTTGCCGGATCAGCTTGGTGATCTGCGGCAGGAAGCCCATGTCGGTCATCTGGTCGGCTTCGTCCAGCACCGTGACGCGTACGTCGTCGAGCACGCAGTCCCCGCGTTCCACGAGGTCGTTGAGCCTGCCGGGAGTCGCCACGAGTACCTCGGCGCCGCGCCGGAGCGCACCGGCTTGCTTGGTGATGGAGAGCCCGCCGACCACGGTGGCCAGCCGGAGGTTCACCGCCGTCGCGTAGGGGGTCAGCGCGTCCGTCACCTGCTGGGCGAGTTCACGCGTGGGCACCAGCACCAGGGCGAGGGGTGCCTTGGGCTCGGCCCGCAGTCCGGCCGTGCGGGCAAGGAGCGCCAGCCCGAACGCGAGAGTCTTCCCCGAGCCGGTGCGGCCCCGTCCCAGCAGGTCACGGCCGGCGAGCGAGTTGGGCAGCGTGGCGGCCTGGATGGGGAAGGGGGCGGTCACGCCTTGCGCGGTGAGCGTCTTCAGCAGCCCCGCGGGCATGTCCAGATCGGCGAAGTGCTCGACGGCGGGAAGGGCCGGTGTCTTGCTTTCCGGCAGCCGGAATTCCCTCGGCGGCGAGGCGGACGGTGGGGGTGACGAGGCGCGCCGGCTCGGCTTCTGGGACCTGCGGGACATAGCGTTGTCTGCCTTCCTGTAAACAGCACAAACCGGGGTCCGCACCATGGCGGTGCGGGCCCCGGTGAGCGGATACGCGTCCGGCGATCAGGCGGGGACGATGTTCTCCGCCTGCGGGCCCTTCTGGCCCTGCGTGACGTCGAAGGAGACCCGCTGGCCCTCCTGGAGCTCACGGAAGCCCTGCGTCGCGATGTTCGAGTAGTGGGCGAAGACGTCGGGGCCGCCGCCGTCCTGCTCGATGAATCCGAAGCCCTTTTCGGAGTTGAACCACTTGACGGTTCCCTGTGCCATGACTTTCTCCTTCTGTAGGCAGAGGCCCCATCCGGAGATGCCGGAAAACAAATAATGCGCCTGAAGGAGAAACATTCCCGTCAGGCGCACATAGGTTCATGGGTACCACAACTGCAACCCTGAGACCGTAGCACAGCTCGGCGCCGGGCGGCGCCCCCGGGCAGGCCCCTAATGAACCGCCGGCCTGTACACCGACACGACGAACGAGGCCGTCACCCGCACCGAGGTGTCCAACTCGCCGACGTGGCGGTGGAGTTCAGCCGGGTCGACGTGATGCGCCGCCGGGCTCATGGCCACCAGACGGGCGACGTCCTCGGGCGGGAGGCTCATGGCGTACTCCAGCGGCTCGGCGCATGCCTGCCGGAAGCGGTCCGCCAGGGTCCGGCGCAGGCGTTCCTCCTTCCTCGGGTCGACGGCCGGCAGGTGGAAGGACGCCCGTAGTTCCCGCAGGTGCCGGTCCGTCGGCGTGACGACGAGCAGGGCGCCGTCCGGCCGTAGGACGCGGTGGAACTCCGGCCCGTTGCGGGGCGCGAAGACGTTCAGCACGAGGTCGGCGCAGCCGGTGCGCACGGGCCACGGCTGCCAGACGTCCCAGCCGGCGGCCTCCCCCGGGGGTGTGCGCGGGCGGCTGCGCGCAGGGCGTGGGCGGAGCTGTCGAGCCCCAGGCCCATGGCCCCGGGCAGGGCGTCCAGGACCGCCGCGAGGTAGTGACCGGTGCCCGCGCCGGCGTCCAGCACGGTGGCGTCGGGCGGGGCCAGTTCCGTGGCGAGCTCCGCCAGGGCGTCGGCGAGCGGGTCGTAGTGCCCGGAGCGGAGGAACGAGGCCCGGCACCGGACCATGTCGGCGGAGTCGGCGCTCGCGGCACGCCGGTGGCCGGTCAGCAGACTGACGTAGCCCTGGCGGGCGACGTCGAAGGTGTGGCGGCCGGCGCAGCGCAGGGCACCGTCGGCGCGTATGAGGACGGACGCGCACAAGGGGCAGGTCAGGACGGTCAGAAGTCGGTCGGACGGCAGGCGTCGGTCAGGACCCGAAGGCATGGATGCTCCTCGACGACGCGGCGCGGCGTAGCGGCGAGCCGCGTGCGTGGCGGTGGACGGTGAGTCGTCGGCGCCCGCCGGTGGCGGGTACGCCGAGGACGGCGACGTGAGATCGGACTCACGTCGCCGTCCTCACCGCGGTGTCAGAGGAAGCAGTGCGGAACGCTCGTGCATGCCAATGCCATACGGCAAGGTTACCGGCCGTCGCCGACGTCACGACGAGCCGAAGAAGCGCACCTCCGGTGTTCCGCGCCACGCGGGGCCAGGCCTCGGCGCCGGCCGCGACGGTGGTGCCACAATCCGGCAGGCCGGTCGGCGTACGGCAGGCACCCGTACCGTCCGGCGTGACGCACCCCGCCGCCGGCCTCCTGAACTCGGGCGGTTATCGTCCGCCGGTGAGCGAACTGTCGGTTGTGTACCTGCCGGAGCTGACCGCCGGGCGGCTGCTGGACTCGTGGCGGGTGGACGTTCCCGCGCTGGTGCTGGTCGGGGTGCTGGGCGGGTTGTACGGCTGGGGTGTCGTGCGGGTGCGCGGGCGGGGCGGGTCCTGGCCGCTTGTGCGCCTCGCCGCCTTCGTGCTGGTCGGGCTGGGTGCGATCGTCGTGGCCACGATGTCCGGTCTGGCCGTCTACGACCATGAGCTCTTCTGGCCGGCCGCCGTGCAGAACGTCGGGCTCGATCTGCTCGCGCCGCTGGGACTCGCCCTCGGTGACCCGCTGCGGCTCGCGGTCGAGGCGCTGCCCGAGGGCGGTGCGGGCCGGGTGCGGCGGGTCATGACCGGACGGCTGGTCAAGGTGCTGACGTTTCCCCTCGTCAGCACGGCCCTGGTACTGGCCACGGAACTGACCGTCTACTTCACGCCGTACTTCGCCACCGCGCTGCGCGTGGGCTGGCTGCACGAGCTGATGTACCTGCATCTCCTGGCGGCCGGCTGTCTGTTCGTCCTGCCGGTGCTCACCCGCGAGCAGGCCCTGCCCGCCTGGTGCACCCACCCGGTGCGGGCGGCCCTGGTCTTCCTGGACGGGGTCGTCGACGCGGTGCCGGGGCTCGTGGTCATGACGCACGGCACGCTGATCGCGGGCGCGTGGTATCTGCACCACGCGCCGCCCTGGTCACACCCGACGTCCACCACGACCAGCAGATCGGCGGCGGCGCCATGCTGGGCATCGCCGAACTGGTCGCGCTGCCCTTCCTGTTGGCGGTCCTCGCCCAGTGGGTCCGCGCCGAGCGCGCCCGGACGGCCGTGCTGGACCGCCGCCTCGACACCGAACTCGCTCCCGCGGGCCCGGCGCATGCCTCGGACGCCGCGCTGGTCCGGCCCTGGTGGGAGACGGAGGACAGCGAGGTGGCGGCCAGACTTCGACGGCAGGGGCGGGGGGACTGAGCCTCGGATCGGCCGCACGCCGTCGACACCAGGCTGATCGGCCGGGGCGGCGGTCCGGCCCGAGTCGCACGTCGTACGAGGGGCGAATAATCGGCTGCGCGCGGGAGCCGGGGCCGCTAGCATCGCCGCGATGACGATCTCCTGCGTTGACAGATTGGGGGTCCCGTCCGCGCCCGGTGAGTGCTGATGCTCACCCACACCGCGCACGGGGACTCCCCGCCTTCCTCCCAGCACCTTTCCTTCTGGCCGCGCGTGCGTGAGTTCGCCGTGCCGCCCTCGATGATCGAGACCGCGACCGCCCGACGCCGCGCCGGGGACTGGGCCGGTGCCTGCGCCGCCGCGGGCGTCGATGTCGACCTCCAGCCGCGTGCCGTGGCACGTACCCACGGCCGGGAGCTCGCCGCCCGGCTCCGGGCCGACCTCCGGCACCTGGCTCCCGACCTGCTGCGCTGGCACATGCCCAGGATCGCCCCCGACGGACTGCTGCGGCCGGGGCTGACCGTCACCCTGGCCCGGTACGAGGCCGCGGGGCGGGACGGCGTGAGCCCGCTGCACCTCGTGGTGCGGACGCCGCCGGCCTGGGCGGACGCCGGACAGCGGGTCAGCCTCGCGCTGTGGGACGCGTCCCACGCGGAGACGGCCGACCGCCGTCACCCGCATCCCCGTCCCAGCCGACGGTTCCGCCTCGACCTGCACCGCCACCTGTGGGATGCGCGCCGGGCGGACGAACTGCGGGTGCGCTCCGGGGTGGATCGCCTCTCCGCGGAGGGGAGTCGGGCCATGGACACGGAGACGCTGTCCTGGACCGGCGGACCGGCCGGTGACGGGCGTCCCGTGCTGGGCGTGGAGCCGGCCGGGGCGGTGCCGGACGGTTGTCGCTGTGCTGTCGACCGGTGGGCGGACGAGGCCAGGATCCTGCTGCGTGCCGAGGGGCGGCCGCCGGCCCGGTCTGTGTCCGGCTGGGGTCCCGGCACCGGCTGGTCCTGGAGGTGCCGGACGACGGTGCCGGGGCGCCGGCCGTGTCGTACGCCCGTACCTCTGTCTCCTCGCTGCCCGTGCTGCCCGACGCGGCCACCTGGGTGCTGCCCGACCTGGAACTGCTCCTGGCCGGGACGATCGACCCGGGCCGGCTGCATCCGCTGGTCGCCTCGGCGCTGCGGTGGGGGGACGCGCCGGCGGCCACGGCCCACGGCCCGGACCGGGACGCTGATCCCCGGCTGGTGGACTGCCGGGGAGCCCGGCACCGTATCGGCCTGGTCGGCGGCGTCCTCGCCGCGCTGGACCACGACCCGGCCGAGGTCCGGCGGGAGGAGCTGCTGGTCGCGCTCGGCGGACCTCCCCTGCCCTGCCTCCAGGCCATCGACGAGGCACACCGCCGCCCCGACTGCCTCACCGGCGTCCGCGAACGCCTCGACCACGGTGACGTCGCCGGTGCGCTGGCCGTCGTGGAGGGGCTGCTGGGCCCCGAAGCGGCCCTGCGGGACGGCCCGTTGCGGGACGCCCTGGAGACGGCCGCGCGGCGGCGGATCGCCTACGGACTGTTCCGTGCGGGCCTGGCCGGGCCGTCACCCGGCCGCCCGCGACCCGGTGACCCTCCCGTCCACGACCGTCCCCACAGCGGCCCGCGCACCCGTCGCCCGTCCGTGCGCTGACCCCGACTCGCCGCCCCTGCCCGCCTCCCTCTCACACCCAGGTGATCACACATGCCCACGAGCACTCGCTCCGCCCTGCCCCCGACCCCGGCCACCGCACAACTCGATGTGGCCGGCGACCTGCTGGCCCTGCTGCGGGACACCACCACCGAACCCCGCCCCGACACCCAGCTGGAGGCCCTGACGCTGGCCGTGGCCGCGGATCTGCCCGTGCTGCTGTGGGGCGAGCCGGGCATCGGCAAGACGGCAGCCCTGAACCAGCTCGCCACGGCCCTGGACCTGCCACTGACCACGGTGATCGCGAGCGTGCACGAGCCGTCCGACTTCTCGGGCTGCCGATCGTCGGCGACGACCCCGCCGAACAGGGCGTTCCGATGGCCCCGCCGGACTGGGCGGTACGGCTGGTGCGGGCCGGCCGGGGACTGCTGTTCCTCGACGAACTGTCCACCGCTCCGCCCGCCGTCCAGGCCGCCCTGCTGCGGCTCGTGCTGGAGCGGCGGATCGGAGCGCTGCGGCTGCCGCCCGGCGTGCGGATCGTGGCCGCCGCCAACCCGCGTGCTTCGGCCGCCGACGGCTGGGAGCTGAGCCCGCCGCTCGCCAACCGCTTCGTCCACCTGCAGTGGACGCACGACACCGAGGTCGTCGTACGCGGCCTCGGCGGGACCTGGCCCCGGGCCACGCTGCCCCGGCTGGACCCGGAGAAGCTGCCGGCGGCCGTGGCGTTCGCGCGCCGTGCCGTGTGCGGGCTGCTCACCGCGCGGCCCGGGCTGGTGCACCGGCTGCCGTCCGGGGAGACCCGCCGGGGCGGGCCCTGGCCGTCTCCGCGCAGCTGGGAGATGACGCTGCACCTGATCGCCTTCGCGACGGCGGCGGGCTCCTCCCGTGACGTCCTGTCCCTGCTGGTCCGCGGCACGGTCGGGGACGGGCCGGGGCTCGAACTGCTCGCGAGTCTGGACCGGATGGACCTGCCGGACCCCGAGACACTGCTGGCCGACCCGGCCGGTGCGGTACTGCCCGAGCGGGGGGACCTGCGCCAGGCGGCGCTGGACGGCGTCGTGGCCGCGGTGCGCAGCCGCCCGGAGAAGTGGCGCTGGGACGCGGCATGGACGCTGCTGGTCAAGGCGGTGGAGACCGGCCCGCCGGACGTGGTGGTCGTCCCCGCGACCACGCTCGCCGCCCTGCGCCGGGAGGACTGGGACGTCCCGGCGTCGATCGAGCGCCTCGCCGGGGTGGTGTCCCTGTCCCGGCGGGCGGACGACGCGAGGTCCCGGACAGCGGCGCGGGCGGCCCGATGACGACCGAGACCGCAGCACTCGACCGTGCCAAGCTCTTCGCCGCCCGTCTGCACGCCGCCCGGGTCCGCCCCTACCTCGCCACGGCCCTCTTCGCCCTGCACGTAGTGGAATCGCGCCGGGTGCCGACGATGGGCGTCGACCGCCACTGGCGGTGCTACGTCTCACCGGCGTTCGTGGACCGTACGCCCGTCGAGGAACTGGCGGGCGTCTGGGTGCACGAGGTCTCCCACCTGCTGCGCGACCACCACGGCCGCAGCGACCGGGTCGCCCGCGAGCGCGGGCTGCACGGACCGGGGGAGCGGCTGCGGATGAACATCGCCGCGGACTTCGAGATCAACGACGACGTCTACGGCGACGGCCTGGCCCGCCCGGAGGGAGTCGTCGAGCCGGGTGATCTGGGCCTGTCCGACGGTGAGTTGATGGAGGAGTATCTGCGGCAGTTCAGCCTCGGCCCGCGGTCGCAGGACCTGGCCTGGCTGGACTGCGGCAGCGGTGCCGACGGCCTGGACCGGGAGTGGGAACTGGGCCCGGACGGCGCGGACGGCCTGAGCGAGCAGCAGCGGGACGCGGTCCGCTTCCGCGTGGCGCAGGGCATCACCGGACGCCCCGGCAACGCCCCGCAGAGCTGGCGGCGCTGGGCCGAGGAGGCCTTCCACCCGCCCCAGCCCTGGCGGGAACTGCTCGGCGCGGCCGTCCGCTCGGCGGCGTCCGGGCCGGGCGCGGGCGAGGACTACACCTACGGCCGCCCGGCCCGGCGCTCCACCGCGCTGCCCGGCACGGTCCTGCCGAGCCTCAGACGCCGCCCGCCCCGGGTCTCCGTCATCATCGACACCTCCGGGTCGGTCAGCGACGCCGAACTGGGCAGCGCGCTCCTGGAGGTGGCCGCGATCGCCCGGGCCGTGGGCGGCCGCCGCGACCTCGTCACCGTCGTACCCTGCGACGCCTCGGCCGGTCTCGCCCGCCGCCTGTGCCGCGCCGAGGGCATCCCCCTGACGGGCGGCGGCGGCACGGACCTCCGGGCCGGCTTCACCCGCGCCCTCCGCTCCCGGCCGGCCCCGACGTCATCGTCGCCCTCACCGACGGCCAGACCCCCTGGCCGAGCAGCCGCCCGCCCTGCCGCACGGTGGTGGGCCTGTTCCCCCGCCCGTACCGGAGTCACGCCCACGACGAGTCCGATCCCGAGTACGTCCCGGACACACCCCCGGACTGGGCCCGCGTGGTGGACATCGGCCGCCCCTGAACGCCCGCCAGGGGTGTCGCGCACTCCAGCGCGCCACGCGCACAGAGAATGAATTCATGCCCAAAAGCCTTGCCGAGCTGGGCGGTTGCCGGACAGAGGTACTCAATTGAACCTGCCGTCCACCGGTCGGTGGACCCGGCCCCTGGGGAAAACCCCCGGCCCCCGGCCCCTCGTACTCAGCTCGGCTTCAGGACGACCGCCTGACCGCCCGCCGGTGCCATCGCCACCTCGAGCGTGTCGTCACGGGTGACGGTCCTGGTGCTCACCACGACCGGGGTCCGGTACGGGCTCGCGCCCGGGGTGCCGTCGGCGTAGACCGTCGCCGTGTAGGTGCCGCTGCCCAGGAAGGACAGGGGGAGGGAGAGGGTTCTGGACGACTCGTTCGTCATCGCGCCCAGGTACCAGGTGGAGCCGTCCCGGCGGGCGACGGCGATGTACTCGCCGATCGCACCGGCGAGGGTGTGGCTCTCGTCCCACGTGACCGGGACGGCGTTGAACCAGGGCAGCCCGGGCCAGTTGGCCGGGTTGCTGTACTTGGACGGCTTGTCGTACCAGAAGAGGAAGTTGAGCGGCTGGTAGTAGACCGCGGCCATGGCCATCTGGTGGGCGTTGGTCGTCTTGTCGCGGGACTGGCCGTAGCAGATCGTGTAGTCCATCGGGCCGCCGACGTTGCGGGCGAACGGCAGCGTCACGTTGTGCGTGGCCGTCGGGAACTGCTCGTTGCCGCGGACGCCCTCCAGGCTGATCCAGTTCGGGTAGGTCCGCTCGTAGCCGAACGGCCGTACGTCGTCATGCATGTCGATCAGCAGCTCGTACTGGGCGGCCGTCTTCGCCCAGTCGATGATCTGGTTGGTCATCGACTGCGTGCCGTCGTTGATGAAGCCGAGTTTGATGCCCCGCACGCCCCAGCTCTTGTACAGGCCGAAGAGGGAGTCGGCGTCGGTCAGCGCGAGCCGGTTGACGTAGAGGAAGACGCCGATGCCCTTGCTCGTGGCGTACGAGATGACGGAGGGGAGGTCGATCGCGGGGATCGGCCGGGTCGCGTCGGGCGTGGTGAACTCGGGCCCGTACCAGCCGGCGTCGTACTCGATGTACTCCAGCCCCCGGGCCACGGCGAAGTCGACGCCCTGGAGTCCGGCCGCGGTGGTGAGTTCGCAGCGGAAGACCTTGCCGGGCTTGATCCACGAGGTGTCGGGGAGGGCGTTCGGTGGCGCCAGGTTGAGCACCAGATCGGCGTTGTCCACGAGTTCGGCATGGCTGGAGCCGATCACCACCGCGCGCCAGGGTGTGGCGAAGGGCGTGGTGACGGTGGAGGTGGTCTCCACCGGGCCGGTGCCGCGGGCGGTGTGCTCCATGAGGAACGCGGATAGGGTGTGGGGCTCGCCGTCGACCGAACCGAGCATCAGCCGGGGTAGTCCACCCGGGAGGACTCACAGACGCAGGCGATGAGCCCGTCGCCGAGCGTGGCGGTCAGGGGCAGGTCGGTCAGGGGGCCGTTGTCGGTGGTGGAGGTGCCGGTGACCGGTATGGAGCCCGGTGCCACCGGCTCGTAGGCGTTCTCGTCGCGGGCGCTGTAGACGGTCGTGCCGTCCGGGAAGACGAACGTCGTCAGTTCGTCGGCGATGGTGGCCGTGCCGTCGTCGAGGAGGAGGTAGCGCAGCGCGACGCCCGTCTTGTAGGCGCGGACCTGGACGCCGAACCGGATCCCGGTGGCCCGGTCCGTCAGGTCCCAGCCCTGCTCCTGGTAGTGGTCGGTGACGGTCGCGTCGCGGCCGTAGACCGGGGTCCAGGTGGTGCGGAGGGTGCGGTGCCGGTGGCCGGTCACCTCGACATCGTTGCCGAGGACCGTGCCGTCGCTCAGCCCGAGGCCCAGGACCGAGGTGCCGATCACGGTCCTGCCACCCCGCCGCGCCGACCAGCGGAGCGCTCCGTCCACCACGGACAGGGTGATGGATGTGCCGCCCATGAAGGCCGTCACGCTCGCCGGACGGTCCGGACGGTCCGGTCGGCTGTTCGCGGCGTGGGCCGGACCGGACACGGTGATCCCTGCCGCGGCCAGCCCGGCGGTGACGGCGGCGCTCTTCAGCACCACCCGGCGGGACGTCGGCCCCTGTTGCTCTCCTGGCGTTCTGGTCGGGCTCATCGCGCGGACCCCTCTCGACAAACAGGTAGTAACCGTTTTCCGCCGTGCAAGTTGTATGTGCTGCCGTGCGGGCGGTCAAGACCCGCGGAACCCCGGACTTCCCGTCCGGCGCGGGACGTCCGGGGTTCCGGTGAGGGGATGCGGGGGTGGCTCAGCGCATGTCGCCGAGGCGTTCGAGCCGGTCGTCGACGCCGTGGCGGAGTTCGCCGAGCGTCGTGCCGGGCGGGGCCACCTTCGGCGTGGCGGACGGCGGCTGGGTCTCGTCCGCGCAGGCCGTGCCGCGTGCGGGCACCTTCAGGTCCACGAGGTAGCTCGTGACGGCGTCCGTCGCGCAGACGCTGCGCCCGAACGCGGTGTGCCCCTCGACCTTGAAGGTGAGCAGCCGGCCGTTGTCCAGCGTCAACCGGCGGTAGCTGCCGTGGTGTTCACACGGAGACCCGCGGGGCGGTGGTCAGTCGAGACAGAACTCGTTGCCCTCGATGTCCTGCATCACGATGCACGACTCGTTGACGCCGTCGGCCGGCAGCGTTCGCACGTGTGCCGCGCCGAGTTCGACCAGTCGGGCGCATTCGGCCTCCAGCACGGCCAGGCGCTCATCACCCTCGAGTCCGGTGCCGGCCCGCACGCACAGATGGACCCGATTCTTGACGACCTTGCCTTCGGGCACGCGCTGGAAGAGCAGTCGCGGGGCCACGCCTGAGGGATCGACGCAGGCGAACCACTTGCCCTGTTCCTCGGGCGGCAACGATCGATCGAAATCCTCCCAAGTCGCGAACCCCTCCGGCGGCGGCGGTACGACGTACCCCAACACCTCGCACCAGAAGCGAGCTACGCGCTCGGGTTCCGCGCAGTCGAAGGTGACCTGGAATTCTTTGACCGATGCCATCGGGCCACCGTAGCAGCGTGATTCCGCTGCTCAATTCCTTTTTCCGGTGGGCCAATTGAGTAGAACACGGCGTCCGGGAGTGTTCGTCGGCTTATGGTCGCGTGGTGAGCAGACAGATACAGCAACCGACCTTCGTCCTGGTCCACGGCGCCTTCGCGAACTCCTTCTCCCTGGCGCCGCTCCAGGCGGAACTGGGCCTCCTCGGGCACCGTTCGGTCGCCGTCGACCTGCCCGGGCACGGCTTCGGGGCGACGTACACCCGCGCGTACCAGGCACCGCAGGATGCGGAAGGCCTCGCCTCCGCCCCTGGTTCGATCAAGGGCGTCACGCTCGCCGACAACGCCGCGCACCTCATCGGGATCCTGGAACGGGCCGAGCGGAACGGCCCCGTCATCCTCGTCGCCCACAGCCGCGGCGGCGTCACGGCCACGGCGGCGGCCAACGCGCGGCCGGACCTGATCGACCGGATCGTCTACGTCGCCGCCTGGTGCCCGGTCGACCTCGACGTCGCCGCCTACTACGCCGAGCCGGAGATGGCCACCGTCGACGCCTCGTCACTGGCGCTGGCGATGGTCGGCGACCCCGCGGAACTCGGCCTGCTCCGCGTCAACTTCCGCACCGCCGACCCGAACGCCCTCGCGGCACTCAAAGCGGCCTTCCTCGCCGACGGCACCGACGAGGAGTTCCTGACCTTCCTCAACACCTTCCAGCCCGACGAGAACCTGGACGCCGGCACCTCCGACGACCGGGCGCGGGCCGCGACCTGGGGCCGCATCCCGAAGACCTTCGTCCGGCTGTCCGACGACGCGAGCATGCCGCTCGCCATGCAGGACCGGCTGATCCGTGAGGGCAACGCGCTGACCCCGGACAATCCGTACGACGTCCGCACGCTCGCAGGCAGCCATCTGAAGTGGCTGGTCGACCCGGCGCCGGCGGCCCTGGTGCTGGGGGAGCTCGCCGCGCTCGTCTAGGCCCGGACGGTCCCGGCGGGGCGCGTACGCGATCGGTGTCCTGCCCGGACTCAGCCGATGCGAGCGCACAGGTCGTCCGCCGTCCCGTGGAGGAGGCGTACGTCCTTGTAACCTGCGGGGCTGATGTCCATGGTGTAGACGCCGTCGACGATGTACAGGCCGCGCGGCAGACTGCCCTGGCCCTCTCCGACACCGACGAGCACCGGCCCGTGCACGGCCCAGAGCTGTGAGCCGTCGCGCCGGTGCTCGACGATCGCCGAGCCGCCGGCGTCGGCGTCGTAGGCGGCGCCGGTGTCGGTGTTCGTGACGCGTACGACGAGGTCGCCCCGGTACGCGACCCGGTGCACGGAACCGTCGGGGTGGGTGCTCAGCACCCGCCGCGTCACCTCGTCCACGACGGGCTCGCCGTGCACGGGGAAGTCGCAGCGGACGCCGGCGGCCACGTCCCAGGGCGCGGAGGGTGCCGGTTCCCAGCCGGTGGCGGCCTCGCGGGTGGCCTCGCGGGCGCCCTCGAAAGTGGCCTCGGGAGTGGCCTGGGGGGCGGCTGATGCGGACTGCGCGCCCAGCAGCAGGGCGGTGACAGCGAGAGTCGTGAGGGCTGTCCGGCGCATGGTTCTCCTCGGATGAGTGTGGTGGGGGAGGTTCGGGCCGTCAGTCTCGTCCCGGTTCCTGACCAAAGCCTCACCATCCCCGGCGCGGGGCGGGACCCGCCATTACGCTGCCGGACAGTCATGGAGTTCCAACTGCTCGGTCCGTTCGCCGCCCGCCACGAGGGGCGGCAGGTGCTGCTGGGCAGCCGCCGCCAGGAGCGGTGTCTGCTGGCCGTCCTGCTGCTGCACGCGGACCGGGCCGTCACCACCGACCGCCTCATCGACCTGCTGTGGGACGGCACCCCGCCCGCCTCCGCCCGGGCCACCGTCCACACTTATGTCGGCCGCCTGCGCGCCGCGCTCCGGCCGTACGGGGTGTCGGTCGAGACCCGGCACGACGGCTACGCCGTCGAGGGGGACGGCCACGTCGTCGACGCGCGGGAGTTCACCGCCCTGGTGGGGCAGGCGGCGGACGCCCGCGATCCGGTGGAGCGGGTCGGCCACTACGACCGTGCACTCGGGCTGTGGCGCGGCCCGCTGCTCGCGGACGTCGCCGACGACCGGCTGCGGGCCCGGCTCGGCGGCAGCCTCGCCGAACTGCGGCTGTCCGCCCTGGAGATGCGGGCGGAAGCCCAGCTCAGCACGGGTGCGCACCACCGTGTCGTGACGGACCTGGCCCCGCTGATCGAGGAGCACCCGACGCGGGAACGGCTGGTCGCCGCCCGGATGACCGCCCTGTACCGCGAGGGGCGCCAGGCCGAAGCGCTCCAGTTGTACCTCGATACGCGGAGGGTGCTGGTCGAGGAACTCGGCATCGAGCCGGGCGCCGCGTTGCGCACCCTGCACGAACGCGTGCTGCGCGCCGACCCCCGGCTGGACCGGCCCGGGCCCGTCTACGCGGTGCGGGTCCACGACCAGTGGCTGCCGTGGAGCACGAGCGGACATCCCGCACTTGAGTTCTGCAACACCTACGCCGGGTGGGGCGGGGACCGGCTGCCCGGGTCGGAGTGGCTGCGCGACTACGCCACGCTCGCCGTCTGGGCCGGCCACCTCGACCTGATCGAGGAGCGGCAGGTCACCCTGCTGCGGGAAGAGGCCCTGCGGCAGCCGGACGATGCCGCCCTCGCCCTCGACGAGGCCCGGCGGTTCCGTACGGACCTGTACGCCTGCCTGACCGATCCACAGGACGGCCGGGCCTTCAAGGCGGTGGCCGCCGGGGTCGAGGAGGCCGCGCGGCTCTCCGTCTTCACGCGAGGCGAGGACGGCCTCGGACGCTGGCAGCCGTCGCCCTCCTCCGGTCTGCGGCTCCCCGTCCGCGCGGTGGCCCACAGCGCGGCCGAACTGCTCGCCGACCCCCGCCGCTTCACTGTCCGCGGCTGCCCCAGCCGGGACTGCGGCTGGCTGTTCCTGGACGAGAGCGGTCGGCGCAGGTGGTGCAGCCTGGCGACGTGCGGGGCGAAGCGGACGGCCGGCTGAACCCTGGGCGTCAAACGGCTGAGGCGTTCCGGAGCGGCCGGAACCGGTCCGTCGCCGCCACCACCGCCGCCGTCGTGGCGTCCCCCGACAGCCCGTGCCCTTCCTCCCCGATCAGCACGAGCTCCGCGTCCGGCCACACTCGGGCCAGCCGCCACGCGACGTCGGGAGGCCCGCTGATGTCCATCCGCCCGTGGATCATCACGCCGGGAATGCCGGCGAGCTTCCCGGCGTCCCGCAGCAGCGCCCCGTCCTCCAGGAAACCGGCGTGCCGCCAGTAGTGCGTGACGAGGCGGGCGAAACGCAGCCGGAAGCGCGGGTCCCGGTAACGGGGATCGGGCCGGTGCCCGGGGTGGGTGGAGACATGCACGTCCTCCCACCGGCACCACTCCCGCGCGGCCCGCTCCCGTACCCCCGGCTCGGGGTCGGCGAGCATCCTGGCGTACGCGTCGACCAGGCTCCCGTCCCGCTCCCGCTCGGGACGGTGTCGCGGAACCGGGCCCACTCCTCCGGGAAGATCCGGCCCATGTCCCGGGTGACCCACTCCACCTCACGGCGCGTGGTGTTGGTGACGCTGAAGAGGACCAGCTCGGAGACACGTGCGGGGTGCTGCTCGGCGTAGGCCAGCGCGAGGGTCACGCCCCAGGAGCCGCCGAGGACCAGCCACTCCTCGATGCCGAGGTGCTGCCGCAGCAGTTCGATGTCCGCGATCAGGTGGTGTGTGGTGTTGGCCGCGAGTGACGTCTCCGGATCGGCGGCGTCCGGGGTGCTCCGGCCGCACCCGCGCTGGTCGAACAGCACGATGCGGTACGCCGAGGGGTCGAACAGCCGACGCCAGAACGGTCCCGCCCCGGAGCCGGGCCCGCCGTGCAGGACGACGGCCGCCTTGCCCGCGGGATTCCCGCAGCTCTCCCAGTACACGCGGTTGCCGTCACCGACGTCGAGCATGCCGTGCTCGTACGGCTCGATGCCGGCGGGATGGAGCCCGGCCATGTGCTGTGCCCTCCAGACGGATACCTAACAGCGCTGTTAGATTAGCAGTGTGAATCATCCGGACCCGGTCGCCGTAGGGACGCTGCTCCGTCACGTCCTGGAACTCCTCGACGGTGACGTCGCCAAGGTCTACGAGGAGCAGGGCCTGCCCGAGTACCGGCCCCGCTTCTCCCCGGCCGTACGGACCCTCTTGGCCGAAGGCCCCCTCTCCGTACGCGACTTGGCCACGGCGACCGGCGTCACCCACTCGGCCGCGAGCCAGACGGCCGCCCAGATGGCCCGCGCGGGCCTGGTCACCCACACCCCCGACCCACTGGACGCCCGCCGCCGGCTGATCGCCCTCACACCGAAGGCGCATGCGCTGCTGCCGCGGATCGAGGCGGAGTGGGAAGCGACGGTCGCTGCGATGGAGGAGCTGGACGCCGAGCTCTCGACGCCGCTCGCGGAGCTGCTGACGGAGGTGACGGAGGCGGTGACCCGACGCCCGTTCCGGGAGCGGATCGCGGCGGCGCATCGGCGTCGAGCGGGGGGACCGGGGCGTGACCGTGGGGCGGGGGGCGGTCCCGGGGTATGTGCTCGCACGGTGGCGCAGTTCCCCTCCGCGTGCGGCGTACGTACGGTGGCTGCGTGGCAAACGAAGACCTGGGGCGGACTCTGCGCCGCTTGCGCCGTCTGGCCTCCTTGACGCAAGAAGAACTGGCAGAACGCTCCGATGTGTCGGTCGATGTGATCCGCCAGCTCGAACAGGGGCGGAAGCACTCGGCGCGCCTTCCCACCCTGCACGCGCTCGCCAACGGTCTGGGCGTGGAGCTGACCACGCTGCTGGGCGATCCGCCTGCCGTCTCGTCCACAGGTGAGAACGACGGACCGCGCTTCGTGGCCGTGCGTCGCGCCATCATGCCCGTGCTCTGGGGGCCGGAGCCGGAGTCACCGGGGCCGGACTTCTCGCTGGATCGGCTGCGCGAGCAGATCGCGGACGGCTGGACGCAGTATCACGCGGCCGAGTTCGACTCGGTGATGAAGGCCCTGCCGGACCTGATCTCGGATGCGCGAACCGCCACGGCCGCGGAGAACGACGACGACCGCGGGGCCGCTTTCGCCGCCCTGGGCAAGGCACTTCAGCTCGCCGGACACGTCGCCGTGCGGATGGGCAAGACGGACCTCGCCCTGACGAGCCTGGAGCGCGCGATAGACGCTGCGGGGCAGTCCGGCGATCCGCTGCTCGTACCGATGATCGTCAACTCCACGGCATGGACGTACCAGCGGCAAGGCCGCCTCGAGGACGCGTTGAGCATCGCGCTCCGTGCCGCAGCACTCATCGCGGAGGCGGAACTGACCCACACGGCCGACGGGCTCAAGGTGTGGGGCGCGCTGACCATGAGCGCCGCCACGTCCGCCGCGCGGAGCGGTGACTACGAGCGTGCGGCGGCGATGATGGAGACAGCGGAGAAGGAAGCGGCCCGGGTCTCCAAGTTGCCCGACGGTGGCGACAACCGCATGGTCAGCGTGTTCAGCCCGTCGTCGGTCCGTATCGAGCGCGTCCGGCTGGCTGTTCAGTACGGGCATCCCCACGACGCCCTGGCCCTGGCCAAGGGCATGCGGTTGAGCAAGGACACCCCGCCGTCATGGCGGACGTGGCTGCTGTTGGACGTGGCCCGGGCCCACACCGACACCGGGGACGCGGCCGGGGCTGTGAAGACCATGGAGTCCCTGCGCCGAGTGGCACCGACGTGGATGCAGCACCACACCTTGGCGGTGGCCATCGTGCGGGACTTGTGGGCACTTCCCAACCACCCTCCGGGCCTGCGCTCGTTGGCGGAGTTCCTCGGGGTCTGCGAATAACGTGGTGAAAGTGGGACGTTGCGCCCCTGTGAGCGGCCTCGGCATGCCGCTTACATGAGGGACAACGCCCCGGCGACCGCACGACGGTCCCGGGCTCGGCCGACGCGAAAGAGCAGACCGGCATGCCGCAACCTATGACGCAGGCGCGTCCCACCGGCTGTCCCGGGTACAGCGAGACCCTGCCGCGCAAGAGCGCAAGTGTGAGCGCGGCCCGGCGCCTCGTGCGCGTCGCGCTGGCCGCCTGGGACCTGGACGAGCTGGCCGACGATGCGGCTCTGATCGTCTCCGAGTTGGTGACCAACGCCGTACAGCACGCGCGATGCCGCTCCGTTCGCGTCGCGGTCACCCGGCCCGAGCCGACGCGGGTACGCATCGGCGTCGTGGACAGGTCCAAGCGGTTACCGGAATTACGGGAGCCACACCAAGGAGACGAGAGCGGGCGCGGTCTCGTGCTCGTCGGAGCGCTGGCCCAGGACTGGGGAACCGATCAGCTGCCGTGGGGCAAGCGGGTGTGGGCGGAGCTGCATGGTGAGGGACGCGGATGACCGGCAGGCGGGAGCCCTGGGGCCTGAGGCCGGAGTCCGGTCCGAGGCAGTGGATGTCGCGGCATCCGGACCGCCTGACTGGGTTGAAGCCGCGCGAGGAGAGACTGCTGTAGTCGTGACACCCCCGCTCCCACTCACGCAGGCCAGGGTGACGGATCCCTCACGCAAGCCTTCCGCAGAGGAGTGGACTGGCCCCCGCCCCCGGGCCGATCGTGGGCGACATGGACGATCACCGCGTGGCAGCCGACGACCCCGACGGTAGTGATACGCCCACGAGTGCGGAGGCCGGTGAGGTCCGCCGTTTCTGGGGCCGGCTGGGTCTTCCCGGGCTGGTCGACGTGCACACGCACTTCATGCCCGAGCAGGTGCTGCGCAAGGTCTGGGGCTACTTCGACGCGCTGGGACCGCTGACCGGCGGGCTGGAGTGGCCGATCACCTACCGGAAGGAGGAGGCGGAACGCGCCGACATTCTGCGGGAGTTCGGCGTACGGGCCTTCACGGCCATGCTCTACCCGCACAAACCCGGCATGGCCCGGTGGCTGAACGGCTGGGCGGCCGACTTCGCACGCCGTACCCCCGACTGTCTGCACACCTCCACCCTCTTCCCGAGCCGGGCGTCGAGACATACGTCCGGGAGGCCGTGGAGGCGGGCGCGCGGGTGTTCAAGGCACATGTCCAGGTGGGGGCGTACGACCCGGCCGACGAGCTGCTCCAGCCGGCGTGGGGCGTGCTGGCCGAGGCCGGGATCCCCGTGGTCGTCCACTGCGGCTCCGGGCCCGCGCCCGGCAAGCACACCGGCCCCGAGCCGATCGCACGGGTGCTGGCCCGGCACCCCCGGCTGCGACTGGTCGTCGCCCACATGGGGATGCCCGAGTACGAGGAGTTCTTCGACCTCGCAGAGCGGTACGGCGAAGTGCGGCTGGACACGACGATGGCGTTCACCGACTTCGCCGAGCAGCTCGCGCCGTTCCCGCGCCGGGCCCTGCCCCGGCTGGCCGGCCTCGGCGACCGCATCCTGCTCGGCTCGGACTTCCCCAACATCCCCTATCCGTACGTGCGCCAGCTGCACGCCCTGGAGCGGCTGGGGCTCGGGGAGGAGTGGCTGCGGGCGGTGTGCCATGACAACGCGGCGGGGTTGTTCGGGGTGTGAGGGCGGCCTTGTGCCAGATCATGGCGGACCTTGGCTTGGACGGCGGGCCGGACGGAGTGGTTCCCGGCATGGACAACGAACCGCCTCCCTGATGCTCGGAGGCACACGACGACTGGTCTGTCCTGATCCGGCTCCTGGGCCCCAACCGCTCTCGGTGTCCGGCCGTTGCGCGGCCGCCCCGTCTCCGTCCCGCTCGCGGCGTACCGGAGGCGGTCCCCGCACGGCGGACATTGATCAACTTGCGTCCGCCTGCCTCATGCACCGCTACTTCGGCATGATCGGGTCGGCGAGAAGGATCTACGGTCGCTGGATTCCGCGTAGGGAATCAATGATGTCCAGACCATCGCGCGCCCGGCTGCCGTAGACCAGTAGGGCGGTTGCAAGGCCCGCACCCCCGACCGCGTATGGGAGCAGTGCGCCCGGGACGTCCAGGGCGTGTGCTCCGACTGCGGACATCGCACAGATTCCCAGGAGGACGACGAGCTTGAGCCTCTCCCAGTCGCGAACCGTCACAGGTTCAATTCCAGCGAGTTGCTCCTCGTCCAGCAATGCGCCGACTCTGCCCTCGGCCTGTCGCTCAGCGATTTGCAGAAGCAGCAGTCCCAGTTCACGCAGTCCGTCCTCTGGTGACTGGTCGATACGATGTGTAGCCATGCGCAGCACACTGACTACCTGACGGGCATGCACCTGCAATGTCCTGCGTCGGTTCCTGTTTCGCCCGGGCATCGCGCCACGCCAGGCCCCGAGGATCTCTATTTCCAGCCGCTGAGTCCGTGCGGCGACCCTGTGCGCCGCGCTCGAACGACCCCCTCGGGTTTGCGTTATCGCCGACCCGGCCTGCGCTGCCACGGCAAGGAATGGCACAACTCGGCGAAGCTGACGCTCGCGCGTCCAGCTTCGGGGCCGAAGGCGCCCACGCCAGTTCGGCAATCCGGCGAACAACAGCGGCAATCCGACCCAGACGGAACCAATGAAGGCGATGAACAGAACGTAGGCGGCGTATGCCACCGGCGTCCCGATCTCCTCATACGCGCCGGCTACCTGAGTTCCCAGCAGCCGCCCCCATTCGGACAGAACCGATCTGTGGCCGGTGTTGACCAGCTCGGCCGCAGGAACAAGCGTCGCAACACACACGACGAACCCATAGATCCACATGCGCCAGGCCAAGACAGGGATGACGAGACGGGTCCAAACCCTCATGCATCTGAGCGCGCGCTGAGGCCTCCGAGCAGAGGGCACGTAGACCTCAAGACCCCGTTCTACCGCAGACGGAAACTCCCTGGCCCACATGTCGAAGGCTGGCGACCAGAAGGGGAACGGCACTGACATGACGCCAATTTCACCAGGCGGGCACAACTGGCGGAGGGGAACGCGAAGGTGACGGAAGCCGGCCACAGGGCATCGACTCGCCTTTCATTGGCCGCCCGCTCGTCATCGCGCCTGTTGCCGTGCTCCCGCCGCCCGTCGGTCTCGGCACGGCACCCCCGTACTCTCCCGCACCACCACCCGCGTAGGCACCAACGTCGTCCCGTGCTTCCCCCGTCCTGCCGCATCTTGCTCAGGACGCCTTCCACGCACAGCCGCCCCACCTCGGCGAAGTCCTGGTGGATGGTCGTGAGGGGTGGGAGGAAGGACGCGGATTCGGGGATGTCGTCGAAGCCGATGACGCTGATGTCGCCGGGGACGCGCAGGCCGCGTTCGTGCAGGGCCCGGAGCAGGCCCAGGGCCATCTGGTCGTTGGCCGCGAACACCGCCGTGCAGTCCGGCTCGTCGGCCAGTCGCAGACCGGCCCGGTAGCCGGACTCGGCCGACCAGTCGCCCCGGACCAGGGGCGGCGGGACCCGGCCGGACTCGGTGAGCGTGGCGCGCCAGGCGTTGGCGCGGCGCTGGGCGGCGAAGGAGTCCTCGGGGCCGGCCAGGTGCCACACCGTGTCGTGGTCGAGGTCCAGCAGGTGCCGTACGGCGTCCCGCGCTCCGCCCGCCTGGTCGGTGTCGACCACGGTGTAGCGGTCGCCGGCGTCGGAGTCGGCCACCACGACCTGGACGCCGGGCGGGAGGGACACCGTCGCCGCGTCCAGCAGGTGGATCTCCATGATGACGATGACGGCGTCCACGGCGAGCTCGCCCAGGCGGGAGAAGGCGCCGTTCACCTCGTCCTGGGTGGGGACGGCGACGGGCAGCAGCGTGACGGCGTAGCCGTGCTGGGCGGCGGAGGTGGCGATGGCCTCCAGGGTGCGGATGTTGCCCATGGTGGAGAGGGAGAAGGTGATCACGCCGAGGGTGCGGAACTCGCCCCGTCTGAGGGCCCGGGCCGCGCTGTTGGGGCGGTACCCCAGTTCCCGCATCGCGGCCAGGACCTGCCGGCGGGTGTCCTCGGTGACTCCGGGGAAGCCGTTGGAGACGCGGGAGACCGTCTGGGAGGAGACACCGGCGAGCCGTGCGACGTCGGCCATGGAGGCGCCCTGGCGGGGGCGGGCCGCACGCCTTCTCGTACGGCTCGTGCCCATCGGTTCTTCCTCGCCGTCCACTGTGCCCACCTGCCCCTCTGCATTTCGGTCCGGAACGACTCCTTGACCCCCGAGATTCGGACAGTGTAGACATCCCGCCAGTGGATGTTTACGTAAACATTGCCTAGCCGAAATCGTACGAGAAGGCCCCAGATCCGCACCAGTCGCACCACGTAGGCCCCGATCTCCGCGCCGCCGGGACGCGCGGCACGCGGAAGAGTTGGAGTAACTCGAGATGGCACAACGCACCCGTAAGAGAAGGCTCCTCGGGCCATCGGCGTCACCGCCGTGGCGACCGGAACCATCCTGGCCACCACCACCCTGCCCGCCGCGCACGCCGAGACCACCGCTCAGGCGGCCGGGGTCACGGTCCGGCCGGACCCCTCCTACTCGGGGGAGAAGTTCGAGGGCTGGGGCACCAGCCTGGTCTGGTTCGCCAACGCCACCGGCGACTACCCGCCCGCGATTCGCGAGAAGCTCTACAAGCTCCTCTTCGGCGACGAGGGCCTCGCCCTGAACATCGCCCGCTACAACATCGGCGGCGGCAACGCCCCGGACGTCAAGGACTACCTGCGGGCCGGTGGCGCGGTCGAGGGCTGGTGGAAGGCGCCGGCGGGCACCACCCGCGAGGACGTCGACTGGTGGGACGCCGACGACCCGGGCGACTGGAACAAGAACGCCGACAAGACGCAGCGCTGGTGGGTCGACCGGATCAAGAAGGACATCACCCACTGGGAGACCTTCAGCAACTCGCCGCCCTGGTTCATGACCGAGAGCGGCTACGTCTCCGGCAACTTCGACGCCGGCCAGGACCAGCTGAAGCCCGAGTCGGTCGAGGACTTCGCCAAGTACCTGGTGGGCGCGACCGAGCGGCTGGAGAAGGCGCACGGCATCAAGGTCGACACGCTGGACCCGTTCAACGAGCCGAACACCAACTACTGGGGCACCAAGCTCGGCCCGGACGGCGAGCCGACCGGCGGCCGCCAGGAGGGCGCCCACATGGGCCCCGAGCTCCAGCAGAAGGTGCTCCGCGCGCTGGGCCCGGTCCTGGAGAAGTCCCGTTCGAACGCGGAGATATCCGCGATGGACGAGACCAACCCGGGCACGTTCGCCACCAACTGGAACTCCTACCCCCAGGACGTACGCGACCTCGTCGCCCAGATGAACGTCCACACCTACGGCACCGGCCAGCGCACCACCGTCCGCGACCTGGCCAAGGCCGCCGACAAGCCGCTGTGGATGAGCGAGGTCGAGGGCGACTGGGGCGACGGCCAGAGCTTCACGGACATGCGGCCCGGCCTGGGCCTGGCCCAGCGCATCGTCGACGACCTGCGCGAACTGGAGCCCAAGGCCTGGGTGTTCTGGCAGCCGGTCGAGGACTACGACAACATGAAGCCCGGCGGCGAGTCCGCGAAGGGCGGCAACTGGGGCGAGATCCAGCTCCCGTTCAGCTGCACCTCGAAGGACACGCTGGAGACCTGCCCGGTCTACACGAACACCAAGTTCGACACGGCCCGCAACTTCACCCACTTCATCAAGCCCGGCGACCGGCTGATCAAGACGGACGACACGTCCAGCACCGCGGCGATCTCCCGCAAGGGTGACGCGGCGACCGTCGTCCACGTCAACAGCACCACCGACGCTCGTAAGGTCACCCTCGACCTGTCGAAGTTCGGCCGGGTCTCCTCCCGCGCCACGGTCACGCCGGTGGTGACCAGCGCCGACGGCAAGCTGGAGAAGCAGAAGGCCGTCCGGGTCACCGGCAAGCAGGCCACGCTCACCGTGCCCGCACAGTCGGTGACGTCGTTCCTCGTCAAGGGCGTCTCGGGGGTCGCCAAGGACGCGGCCGAACTGCGGAAGGGCCACACGTACCGGCTGACCGGCGCCCAGAGCGGCAAGGACCTCACCATCGCCGACAACGGCACGGGCCTGGTCATCAAGAGCGCGAACGCCACCGACCCGGCCGGCCAGCAGTGGCGGGTCGAGCAGGTCCGCGGCACGGACAACCGCAAGCGGTACGTCTTCACGGAGACCGCCACCGACAAGCGCCTGGCCGTCCGCGACGGCGCGCTGGTCGCCGAGCCGGACGAGGGCCGCCGTGACGCCGCCGCCGAATGGATCATGTCCTCGACCGGCGACGGCACCTGGACCCTCGTCAACCGCGCCACCGGCCAGCTCCCGGACGTCTCGGGCCAGTCCACGAACGACGGCGCGAGCGTCGGCGTGTGGCAGCCGAACTCCGGGGCGAACCAGCGCTGGAAGATCACGGACGTGACGGGCGGCTAGCACTTCACGAGGCGTACGCCTTTGCCGATTCCGACGCCCCCGCCTGCCGCCGCCGCACGGTGCCGGCAGGGCCGGGGGCGTCGCGCTGGGAGCACCCCCGTGGCCATGGCCGCGTTCCCGTATTCCGGTGGCGGGCGGGGCGCCGCTCGTCGATGATCGCTCGCATGGCCTCAAAGGTGGAGAACGTTGCGATCGACTGTGCGGACGCCTACCGACTGGCGCTCTTCTGGAGCGAGGTGACCGGACAGCCACTGCATCCCGAGGACGGGCCGGGTGCCCCGAGACCGAGGTCATGCTGCCCGGCGGACCGGCCCTGTACTTCAATCAGGTCCCGGAGCCGAAGTCGGTGAAGAACAGGCTGCACCTGTGCCTGCGCCCGGACACCTCGCGGGAGGCGGAGGTCGAGCGACTGCTGGGGCTGGGCGCTTCGCTGGTCGACGATCTCCGCAAGCCCGACGGCTGGGGCTGGGTCGTCCTCGCCGACCCGGAGGGCAACGAGTTCTGCGTACTGCTGGCCGAATCCGAGCGAGCCGCGCTGTCCACATGACCTCCGCCGGTCGGCCACTGGCCGCCCTCACACCCCGAACAACCCCGCCGCGTTGTCATGGCACACCGCCCGCAGCCACTCCTCCCGAGCCCCAGCCGCTCCAGGGCGTGCAGCTGGCGCACGTACGGACAGGGGATGTTGGAGGGCCTGAAGTCGGCCGCATTCGCGTGCCACCAGGAGCGATTCCGCCCCATGACCGAGCCCACCATCCGCGTCCGGGAACTGAACCTCTACCGCCAGTACTTCGACCTCGTCACCGCCGGAACCAAGACCATCGAGGTGCGAGTCAAGTACCCGCACCTCGCCGACCTCGCCATCGGCGACATCATCCGATTCCGTATCAAAGGAGCGGATGAGACCTGTGACGTGAAGGTGCGGCGCGTGACCGAATACGGGTCCTTCGAGGCCCTGCTCGACGGCGAGGGAGCAGCCAACGTCAACCCGACGGTCGGCCGGGAAGAGCAAATCGTCAACATCCGCTCCATCTACAGCCCTGAGAAAGAGGCGCTCGGCGTATTGGCCATCGAGATCGAGCGCACTGGGTGACGACATGAACCTGGCCGGTTGATCGATTGTCCGCCCAGGGCGCGTGCAGCAGGATGCGAGGATGCGTTTCTCGGTCAACATTCCCAACTTCGGTGACTTCGCCGATCCCAGGACCGTGGCGAAGGTGGCTGCGGCGGTGGAGCAGGCGGGGTGGGACGGGCTGTTCGTCTGGGATCACGTGGTGCATCGGGGGCATGAGGGCAGACCCTTCGGGGATCCCTGGATGCTGCTGACCGCCGCCGCGTTGGCGACCTCCCGCATCAGGCTGGGCACAATGGTCACGCCGGTCGCCCGGCGGCGCCCGCAGCAGCTCGCACGCCAGGTGGCGACGCTGGATGCCGTGAGCGGTGGTCGGGTCACCTTCGCCGCGGGGCTGGGCGGGCCCATCGAGGACGAGTACGTGAGATTCGGGGACACCGCGAACCCGAAGGTGCTGGCAGAGCGGCTGGACGAGGGCCTGGAGCTGCTGCAGCGCTTCTGGTCGGGGGAGCCGGTGAACCACGACGGGCGGCACTACCAGGCACGGGACGTGACGTTGCTGCCCGCCACGGTGCAGCGTCCCCGGCCGCCGGTCTGGGTCGCCGGCTTCTGGCCGAACCGTCCCCCCATGCGCCGGGCCGCCCGCTGGGACGGGGTGGCGCCCCTGTTCCACGATGCCAGGCACGGCCACGTGCCTCCCCTGGACCAGGTCCGCGACCTCGTTGCCTACGTCAATACGCGGCGCGAGGACCGGTCCGACGCCGACGCTCCCTTCGAGATCGTGCTCGGCGGCGCCACGCCGGGTGGTGACGCGGCCAAGGCCCGTGATGTGATCGGCCCGTTGGCCGAGGCGGGGGCCACCTGGTGGGACGAGCGGCAGATCCAGACCAGCGATGCCATCGACCGCCTGACACCGGTGCTGCGCCGCGTCGAGCAGGGGCCGCCGGTCCTGTAGTGCGCCGAGTGTCCTCGCCGGACCGCAGCGCCGTCCCGCCGACGTGGCCGGTCGCACCGTCAAGCCGAGTCACGCCCCGGGCCCTCCCCGGGTGTCACCAGCCCCGCCTCGTACGCCACGATCACCGCCTGCGCCCTGTCGCGGAGTTCCAGCTTGGTGAACAGGCGGTTGATGTGGGTCTTGACGGTGTGGTCGGTGATGGTCAGGCGGTCGGCGATGTCCGCGTTGGAGAGGCCCTGGGCGATCAGGAGGAGGACCTCCGACTCGCGGGCGGTGAGGCGGTCCAGGAGGGGCCCGGGGGTGGTGGCCGGGCGGCGGGGGTGAACTCGGCGATCAGGCGGCGGGTGATGCCGGGGGCGAGCATGGCGTCGCCGGCGGCGACCACCCGTACCGCGTGCAGGAGTTCCGGGAACGTGGCGTCCTTCAGCAGGAAGCCGCTGGCGCCGGCCGCGAGCGCGTCGAAGACGTACTGGTCGAGGTCGAACGTGGTGAGCATCAGGGCCTTGGTGGCGCCGTCGGTCTCCTGGAGGATGGTGCGCGCCGCCTTGATGCCGTCCAGCCGGGGCATTCTGATGTCCAGGAGGGCCACGTCGGGGCGGTGGGCCAGGGCGAGGGCGACGGCTTGTTCGCCGTCCTCCGCCTCGCCCACGACGTCGATGTCGTCCTGAGTGGACAGCAGGTTCACGAACCCGGTGCGTACCACCGCCTGGTCGTCGGCCACGATCGCCCGGATCGGTTGCGCCGCCGTCACTCGTCCACACCCTTCGCGAGAGGCCCGGTGTCCGTCCGCACCGGCAGCCCGGCCTCGACCAGGAAACCGCCCTCAGGGCCGGCCGACCCGCAGCTCAGACGTCCGCCGAGCAGGTTCGCACGCTCGCGCATACCGCTCAACCCGTGTCCTGTCGTGGCGTGTTGGGGCCGGTCCGGGCCCGGACCGTCGTCGGCCACCCGTATCCGGACCTCGTCCTGTGCGTAGGTGAGAAGGATGTCCACCGTGGCGCCTCTCGCGTGGCGGCGGGCGTTCGTCAGGGCCTCCTGGATGATGCGGTAGGTGGTGAGTTCGAGGGTGGGCCCCAGCGTCGTGGGGCGGGTGCCCCGCGTGTGCAGGTGCACCGTTCCGCCGGCCTTGCGGTGGGCCCGCAGCAGGTCTTCGAGGGAGTCGAGCGTCGGCTGCGGTGCTACCGGTGCCGTTCCCTCGGCTCCGGTCCCGTCCGTACGCAGCACGCTCAGCAGCCGGCGCAGTTCGGACAGCGCCGAGCGGGCCGAGACGGCGATCTGCTGGAAGCCGTCGCGTGCGGCCGGGGACAGGTCGGGTGTCGTGTAGGTCGCGCTCTCCGCCTGGACCGCGATCACCGACACCGAGTGGGCGACGACGTCGTGCAACTCCCTTGCTATGGCCGCGCGTTCCGCCGCCGCCGCGTGCCTGCGCTCCATGGCGATCAGTTCCCGCTGGGCCGCCTCGCGCGCCTGCCGGGACTCCTCCCGGCTGCGGAAGGCGTCCGCCACGCCGACGGTCGCCACCACACCCACGGCCAGGACGAACGTCTCCGTGAAGTACGACAGCGACCCGTCGGCGCCGACGGCGGGAGCCCGGCCGTCGAGGTCGTACACGCCCATCGCCACATGGCCCACGTTGACGAGGAACGAGCCGGTGATCGCCGCAGCGGAGAGCACCGCGGGGCGCAGGACGCGGTGCCGGGCGAGGGTGTAGAGGCCCATGACCCCCGCCACCGCCACCGCCAGCAGCAGCTCCGGCCGGAAGAGGAAGTTCAGCAGGGCCGCCGGCACCACCAGGAGCCCGACGCGGGGCTGCCGTTGCCGCCACAGCAGCGGGAGCACCGCCACGGGCAAGGTCGCCAGCACGGTCGTCGAGGTGACGTGTGCGTGCAGGACCTCGGCCGCTGCCAGGGCGGCCGGCAGTGCTCCGCTGACGTACGGGTAGCGGGGGAGCGCGGCCAGGCGGTGGGGCGCAGGAGCGACTGACGCATCCCCACATTGTCGGCAGCCGCCGTCGGGCTCGCGTCACCGTACGGGTTGACCCTGGCGCCGGACGAGTACCACGGGTCGACTCCCAGGATCGGAATCCGGTGTGACGCTTCTCGTCCGCCCGTTGCGAAGACTTGCCGGCAGTGAGCGAGTGCCGGCTGGTCATGGACGGGGGAGTGGGGATGCCGAGGGCCCGGGAGAGTCTGCTCTGGTCCGGTTGCGCCGCGTTCGCGCTGGTGCTCTGTCTGGTGACGACGATCGTCCCGCACCGGGTGTGGGGTGCCTGCGCCGTCGTGGGGTACGGGGGCGCGGCGCTCGTCGCCCGTCGCTCCGCACGGCCCTGGGCGAGCGCGGCGGCCGCCGTGGTCGGGGCGGGTGTCGTGCCGCTCGCGTTGCTGGTCGCCGACGGGGCACGGCAGATGGAGGTCACCGTCGTCGAACGGTCCGGTGTGCTGTTGCTGGACTCCGGCAGTCCCTACGTACCGAACCCTGCTGAACTGGCCGACTACAACCCGTACTTGCCCGGCATGGCGGTCTTCGGTCTGCCCCGGGCCGTCCTCGGTGACGTCACGCTCGCGGATGCCCGGCTGTGGTTCGCGCTGGTGTCGCTCGGGGCGATGGCGCTGTCCGCCGCCCTGTTGCGGCGCGACTCCCCGTCGCCTTCCCGCGACACCGCGCGGTCCCTCCTCTGGCCGGCCGCCACCCCGGCCGTGGCCCTCCCCCTGGCCGTCGGTGGCGTCGATCTCCCCGTCATCGCCCTGATGTGTCTCGCGCTCACCCTCGCGGGCCGGGGGATTCCCGTCGCCGCCGGGCTCGCCCTGGGGGCCGCGGCAGCACTGAAGTGGACCGCCTGGCCCCTGCTCCCCGTCGCCCTCGCCCTGCTCGCCGGGACCGCGGGGCGCCGGGCCGCCGTACGGGCCGGTGCCGCGGCCGTCGCGTCGGCCGTACTCGCCGTGCTGCCGGTCGCGCTCGCGGACCCCGGTGCGTTCGCCGAGCACGTGCTGCTCTTCCCGCTCGGCGAGGCGGGCACCGGGTCCCCGGCGGCCAGTCCGCTGCCGGGGTACCTCCTGGCCGCCCATGTGCCAGGCGGATTCGCCCTCGCGGTGGGGGCGCTGGTGCTGAGCGCGGTCGTGATCGGTGTGTCGCTCGTGACACGGCCGCCGCGCACCGCCGTCGCCGCGGCGGACCGGCTCGCGCTGGGCCTCGGCATCGCCATGTGCCTGCTCCCCGCCACCCGCTTCGGATACGTCGTCTACCCGTTGGTGCTGCTCGGCTGGTTCCGGCTCAGGCCGGTCGGCCGACGCACGGCCCGACCTGGAGATCCACCATGTCCCGCACCCTCGTCGTCAGCAACGACTTCCCGCCCCGCCAGGGCGGCATCGAGACCTTCGTCCACGCCATGACGGTCCGCTTCCCGGCCGACCGGGTCGTCGTCTACACCTCCGGCACGCCGGGCGACCGGGCCCACGACGCCCGGCTGCCGTTCCCGGTGGTGCGGGACCGCGCCCGCATGCTGCTGCCGACCCGGCGGGTGACCGCCCGGGCGGTGGAGCTGGCCCGCCGGTTCGACTGCGACAGCGTCTGGTTCGGGGCCGCCGCGCCGCTCGGGCTGATGGCGGGCGAGCTGCGCCGCCGTACGGGCGTGGAGCGGCTGGTCGCCACGACGCACGGGCACGAGGTGTGGTGGGCGCGCACGCCCGGCGCCCGCGCGCTGCTGCGCCGCGTCGGCGCCGAGGTGGACAGCGTCACGTACCTCGGTCCGTACACCCGGGCGCGGATCGCCGCCGCCGTGGGACCGGAGGCGGCGGCGCGGATGCGGCGGCTGGCGCCCGGAGTCGACCCCGAGGTGTTCCGGGCCTCGGCGGCGGGCGCGGCCCGGGTGCGGGAGCGCTACGGCCTCGGTGACCGCCCGGTCGTGCTGTGTGCGGCGCGGCTCGTCCCCGCAAGGGGCAGGACACGCTGATACGGGCGTTGCGCCTGGTGCGCCGGCAGGTGCCGGACGCGGTGCTGCTGCTGGTCGGCGACGGGCCGTACGCGCGGACCCTGCGGCGGCTCGCGGCCGGGGAGGGGCCGGCTGGTGCGGTGGTCTTCGCGGGTGGTCGTCCGCACGACGACATGCCCGGTTTCTATGCCGCCGCGCAGGTGTTCGCCATGCCGTGCCGGACGCGCAGGGCGGGCATGGAGGTGGAGGGCCTCGGGATCGTGTTCCTGGAGGCCGCCGCCGCGGGGCTGCCGGTCGTCGTCGGTGACTCGGGCGGTGCGCCGGACGCGGTGCGGGAGGGGGAGACCGGGTTCCTGGTCGACGGCCGTGACGTACGGGCGCTCGCCGACCGGCTCACGCTGCTGCTGCGCGATGCCGAACTGGCGCGGGGCATGGGCGGCAAGGGCCGGGAGTGGGTGCGGCGGGAATGGGGATGGGACAGGGCCCACGGACACCTGACGTCCCTGCTGCGGCCGTAGACACCGCCCCGGCCCGAGGCCGTTGAGCAGCAGGCTCCCGTCAGCAACCACCCGTGTGCCGGTGAGCGCCGACCCCCGTCAGGCAACCGCCTCCCGCCGGAGGCCGTCGAGCGGCAGGCCCCTGTCAGGCAACCCCGCCGCCGGAGGCCGTCGAGCGGCAGGCCCCTGTCGGGCAACCCCGCCGCCGGAGGCCGTCGAGCGGCAGGCCCCCGTCAGGCCCCCCGCCGGAGGCCGTTGAGCGTCAGGCCTGCTCGACCGCGCCCACCATTCGCAGCGCCCGGTTGACCGTCTCCGGGAGGGACGGGCGCTCCTCGCCGTCGGACCGCAGGGCCCATTCCTCGACGCCGATGCGCATCGCGGTGTTCAGCACGCCCGCCTCCACCCGGACCGCGAGGTCGCCGGCGGGCCGGCCCGTGCGCTCGGCGATCATCGCGGCGAACGCCGCCTCCGCGTCGTAGTGCGCCTCCAGCCACACCGCGCGCAGCCCCGGTTCGTCACGGCACAGCCGCAGCAGGTCGCCCAGGGCGCGCAGGCGGGGTGTGGTGTCGTCGTCGTACCGGATGCTAAGGATCGCCTCGGCGAGGGAGTCGTGGTCGCCCGGGCACTCCCGCAGGCGGTCCGACAGCAGCTCCAGGCCCGTGGTGAGCAGGGGGCGGACGCACTCCTCCTTGGAGCGGAAGTAGCGCCACAGCGTGCGCGTGGACACCCCGGCGGCGGAGGCGATGTCCTCCGCGGTGACCGCCGCCACGCCCTTGGCGGCGAAGAGCCGGACCGCCTCTTCGGCGATCTCCATACGCGTCTCGGCGCGCCGCCGCTCCGTCAGCGGTGGCCGCCCCGTGGCACCACCTGCTTGTCCGGCCATGCGCCCCTCCTCGACTTGCCGTGCTCACTCTATTTTACGTCACGGCACGTCTGACTGGCGTGAAACGACCTATTGGCACGCCGCGTCTTTATGTCGCGGTGAGCCAAAAACCAGTACTGTGCCGGGAAACCGGGACACCGGTCAACGCGACGAGCGGAGGAGCGCCATGGGTGCCACGGGTGCCACGGGTCTGTCGGGCAAGAGCGTCATCGTCACCGGAGCCGCCTCCGGCATCGGCCGCGCCGCCGCCCTGCGGTTCGCCGCGGAGGGAGCGAAGGTCGTGGTCGCCGACCTCAACGCGGAGGGCGCCAAGAGCGTCGTGGCCACCATCGAGTCCGCGGGCGGAACGGCCGTCGCCGTCACGGGCGATCTGAGCGACAGCGCGGTGGTCGACGCGGTCGTGACCGCCGCGGCCGGCACCTTCGGCGGCATCGATGTCCTGGTCAACAACGCGGGCGTCATGGACAGCATGTCCGCTGCCGTGGACGTCACCGACGCCGAGTGGGAGCGGGTCCTGCGGGTCAACCTCACGGCGCCGTTCCTGCTCGCGCGGGCCGTCCTGCCGCACATGCTCGCGGCGGGCGGCGGCGCCATCGTCAACACCGCCTCCGAGGCGTCGCTGCGCGGCAGCGCGGCCGGGACGGCGTACACCGTCTCCAAGCACGGGGTCCTGGGACTCACCCGCTCCCTCGCGGTGATGTACCGGGAGCAGGGCATCCGCACCAACGCCATAGCCCCGGGCGGCACGGCCACCGACATCACCGCCGACGTCCACATCGACCGGGAGGCGCACGGACCGTCCGTCGTCGGCCGGCACTTCGTCAACATGGGCCGCATCTGCGAGCCGGAGGAGCAGGCCGCCGCCATCGTCTACCTCGCCTCCGACGCGGCGAGCGGTGTCAACGGCGTCGTCCTGCCGGTGGACAACGCCTGGGCCGCCGTCTGACCGCCGCAGTCCCCCCGGAAGAGGCCCCTCGCGAGAAGTACCGAGAAGTACGAGAGGAAGAGGACACCCCATGTCCACCCCCCACACCCTGGACTTCGACCCGGACGCCCTGCGTGAGCGCTACCGGGCCGAGCGCGACCGGCGGATCCGGCCGGACGGCAACCGTCAGTACCGGCGCACCACCGGCGAGTTCGGCCACTTCGACGAGGATCCGCACGCCGAGCCCGACCGCGACCGGGAGCCCCTGCACGACCACGTCGAAGTGGCCGTCATCGGGGGCGGGTTCGGCGGCCTGCTGGCCGGTGCCCGGCTGCGGCAGGCCGGTCTGGAGGACGTCCGGATCATCGAGAAGGGCGGTGACTTCGGCGGCACCTGGTACTGGAACCGGTATCCGGGGATCCACTGCGACATCGAGTCGTACGTCTACCTGCCGCTGCTGGAGGAGCTCGGCTACGTCCCGAAGTGGAAGTACGCGCCGGGCGAGGAGATCCGGGAGCACGCCCAGGCGATCGCACGGCACTTCGACCTCTACCGCGACGTCTGCTTCGGGACGCAGGCGACCGAACTCCGCTGGGCCGAGGACGAGTCCGCGTGGACCGTCGCGACCGACCGGGGCGACCGCATGACCGCCCGACACGTCGTCGTGGCCACCGGGCTGCTCAGCCAGCCCAAACTGCCCGGGATCGAAGGCATCGAGACCTTCAAGGGGCACATGTTCCACACCAGCCGCTGGGACTACGCCTACACCGGCGGCGACGCCGACGGCGGACTGACGGGGCTGGCCGACAAGCGCGTCGCCCTCATCGGCACGGGCGCCACCGCCATCCAGGTCGTACCGCATCTCGGACGTGACGCCCGGCACCTGTACGTCTTCCAGCGCACTCCGTCCTCCGTGGACGTGCGCGGACAGCGCCCCACGGACCCCGAGTGGGCCCAGTCGCTCGAGCCCGGCTGGGCGCGGCGGCGCAGGGACAACTTCCTCGCGGTCGTCACGGGCCGCGGGGCCGGCGAGGACCTGGTGGCCGACGGCTGGACCAGCAGCGCCCGCCTGCAGCAGAAGCTCATCCCGACCGACGGCTACACCGGCATCCCGCCCGGGGAACGCGAACGCCTGGAGGAGATCGCCGACTTCCAGAAGATGAACGAGCTGCGGGCCCGGGTCGACGCCGTCGTCGACGATCCGGAGACCGCCGAGGCCCTCAAGCCCTGGTACCGCTACATGTGCAAGCGGCCCACCTTCAGCGACCAGTACCTGGAGACCTTCAACCGGCCGAACGTCACCCTCGTGGACACGGCCGACCACGGGGGAGTGGAGCGCGTCACCGAGCACGCCGTCGTGGTCGGCGGGGTGGAGTACGAGGTCGACTGCGTCATCTTCGGCACCGGCTTCGAGGTCGGCGTCTCCGGGCTGCTGTCCGGGCGGCTCCCCGCGTACGGCAGGGACGGCGTCGCCCTGCTGGACGCCTGGAAGCAGACCGGCCCGAGGACCCTGCACGGCTTCTACAGCCGGGGCTTTCCCAACCTGTTCATGCTCGGCTCGGTGCAGAGTGCCAGCTCCGTGAACTACGTCCACGTCCTGGACGAGCAGGCCACCCATGTCTCCGAGGTGATCGCCGAGGCGCGCAGACGGCAGGTGCGGTGCGTGGAGCCGACCGCCGAGGCGGAGGCCGCCTGGGGGCCGTGATCCGGCAGAAGTCGGTGGACCTGTACAGGTTCCAGTCCGAGTGCACCCCCGGCTACTACAACGGCGAAGGCATGCCGAGGCCCCGCGGCGAGTCGTACGGCGACGGCCCGATCGCGTTCTACGAGCTGATCCGGCGCTGGCGCGCGGAGGGCGGCATGGACGAGGTGCTGGGCTCATGACGGGGCGTTCGAGCAGGTACGACGCGAGTGGCGTGCGCGGCACCCGCCGGCAGGCCCGGCGCCTCAACTCCCCCAATCCGCTCCGGGGTTCCAACGGGGTGGCGTTCGGCCCCGACGGGCGGCTCTACGTCGCGCAGTTCCTCGCCGGGCAGATCAGCGCCGTGGACCCGGCCACCGGCGACGTGGAGGTGGTCGTACCGCTGGACGGGCCCGTCCGGTCGCCCGACGACCTGGCCTTCGGGGCGGACGGGTCGATGTACATCGCCGACCTGGTGCCCGGCCGGGTGTGGCGGCGCAGCCCCGAGGGCGCGTACGCGCTGGTCTCCGACGAGGTGAAGGTGCCCAACGGCATCACCTGCGTGGGCGACCGGCTCTTCGTCAACGAGATGCGGATGAACGGCCGGCTGCTGGAGCTCTTCCCGGAGGGCGGCGACCCGGTCGTCCTCACCGACGGGCTGGCCTTCGGCAACGCGATGCAGCTGGGCCCGGACGGCTGCCTCTACTACCCGCACATGATCAGCGGGCAGGTCTGGCGCATACCGCCCGACGGCGGTGTGGCCGAGGTCGTCGCCGAGGACGTGCACGACCCGGTCGCGGTCCGCTTCGACCAGGGCGGCGTCCTGCATGTGCTGTCGCGCGGTCCCGAGGGCATCGTCACCCGCGTCGACCTGCACGGCAGCGGCTCCCGCACGCTCGTCACCAGCGGGGTCGTGGGCCTGGACAACGCCGCGTTCGACGCGGAGAACCGCATGTTCGTCTCCAGCTTCGCCAGCGGCGGTATCACGGAACTGCGCCCCGACGGCCGCACCCGCCCCGTCGTCCCGCGCGGCCTGGACGGGCCCTGGGGGGTGACGGTCGACCTGGGCGGCACGGTGTACGCGGCGGACCACTACCGCGTGGCCCGCCCGGAGGAGCCCGACGGCGGCGGGTCGGGCGACGTCACCACGGAGATCCTCCAGCCCTTCTTCCACGGCATCACCGCCGACGGCGGCCTCCTGCACACCACCTCGCAGTTCGGCACCGTCCAGACCTACGACCCCGCCTCCGGCACCACCCGGACCAGGGCGACCGGCCTCGACCAGCCCCTGGGCCTCGCGGCCCGCGCGGACGGCACGCTCCTGGTCGCCGAGACGGGCGCGGGCCGCGTCATCGCCATCGACGGGACGGACACGGTCACGGTCGTGGCGGACGGCCTGGAACACCCGGTGGACGTGGCGCTCGACGCCGGCGAACGCTGCTACGTCAGCGACGACCGGCGCGGAGCGGTACTGCGCCTGGACGACGGCGAGGCCGTGCCGGTCGCGGAGGACCTCGGCAGCCCCCAGGGGGTCGCGATCCACGGCGACGAACTCTTCACCGTGGACACCGGGCACCGCCGGCTCTGGTCGGTCTCCCTGACGACGGGCGCCACCCGCGTCGAGGCCGAAGACCTGGCAGTCGGCCTGCCACCGGGCACGAGGCCCCGCCAAGCCCCCGCCCTCTTCACCCACGGACTCCCCGGCCTGGCCCCCCGGTTCGCCGGCCTCGCCACCGCCCCGGACGGCTCGATCCTGCTGTCGGCCGACGGGGAGGGGACGGTGGTACGGCTGTCGCCGAGGCAGGCCCCGGGGAGTCCCGGGTAGCTCCGGGTAGTCCCCGGGACGGATCCCGCCGCCGCCTCGTACTGCGTTCTCAGTAGTCCGGATTGTCGGCAGCCGCACGACGACGGGACGGCCCGCTCGCGGAGAGCCTTGGCAGACGATCGACACCAGATGTGGAGACCTGCTGCCGTGGCTACTTTCCTGTATCGAGTGGGCCGTCTGGCCTTCCGGCGACGTTGGTACGTCGCCCTGGTCTGGGCGGCCGTCCTGGCCGCGGTGGGGCTGGGTGCCCTCAAGGCGCCGGGGGCCGTCGACGAGGAGTTCTCGATGCCCGGCATCGAGTCCCAGAAGGCGTTCGACCTGATGGAGGAGCGGTTCCCGGGGGCCACGGCCGACGGGGCGACCGCCCGGGTCGTGTTCATCGCGCCGGGCGGCGAGAAGGTGACCGCCGCAGGGAACAAGCAGGCCGTCGAGGAGGCCGTGGCGGATCTCGGCGACGGCACGCAGGTCGCGAGCGCCGTGGACCCGTTCCAGGCGAAGACCGTCAGCAAGGACGGCTCCACCGCCTTCGCGACCGTCACCTACAAGGTCGGCGCGGGCGACCTCACCGACGCCAGCCGCACCCACCTGGAGCGGGCCATCGACCAGGCCCGCGACTCCGGGCTGACCGTCGAGGCGGGCGGCACCGCCATGGCCGGCGAAGGCGGGCCCGGTGGCATGGCCGAGGTGATCGGCGTCGCGATCGCCGCCGTCGTCCTGCTCGTCACCTTCGGCTCCCTGGCCGCCGCCGGGCTGCCGCTGCTGACCGCCGTCATCGGCGTCGGCGTCAGCATGGCCA
Source organism: Streptomyces tuirus (assembly GCA_018195615.1). Classification (GTDB taxonomy): domain Bacteria; phylum Actinomycetota; class Actinomycetes; order Streptomycetales; family Streptomycetaceae; genus Streptomyces; species Streptomyces tuirus_A. The sequence goes on from JAGTPG010000002.1 coordinate 5,105,098, forward strand.
CGATCCTCGCCCTGTCCTCCGCGCTCGGCCTGTCCACGACCACCGGCACCCTGGCGATGATGCTGGGCCTCGCCGTCGGCATCGACTACGCCCTGTTCGTCGTGTCCCGCTACCGGGAGGAGCGCGCCAAGGGGCGGACGCCGCAGGAGGCGACCGGGATGGCCGTCGGCACCGCCGGGTCCGCGGTGGTGTTCGCCGGGCTCACCGTGGTCATCGCGCTGGCGGGGCTCGCCGTGGTCGGCATCCCGATGCTCACCAAGATGGGGCTGGCCGCCGCGGGGGCCGTCGTCGTCGCCGTGCTGATCGCGCTGACCCTCGTCCCGGCGTTCCTCGGCTTCTGGCCGAACGCCGTGCTCACCCGGCGGGCCCGCAAGAGCGGCCGGATCGAGGAGAGCGGCGAGACAGGCGCCGGCACCCGCTGGGCCCGGTTCGTGCTGCGCCGCCCCCTGCCCGTCCTGGTCCTCGGCGTCGTCGGCCTCGGCGCCCTCGCCCTGCCCGCGACCGGCCTCCAGCTGGGCATGCCCGGCGACGAGGCCAAGCCGACCTCGAGCAGCGAACGCCGGGCCTACGACGCGCTCGCCGAGGGCTTCGGGCCGGGCTTCAACGGGCCGCTGACCGTCGTCGTGGACGCCAAGGGCGATGCCGACCCCAAGGGCGCCGCGGACACGATCGCCGAGGAGATCGGCTCCACGAAGGGCGTGGTCTCCGTCTCCCCGGCCCGCTTCAACGACGCCGGTGACACCGCCGTCTTCTCCGTCGTGCCGTCCACCGCGCCGACCGACGAGAAGACCAAGAACCTGGTGACGACCATCCGCGACGAGCGGCCCGGCATAGAGTCCGGCACGGGCGCGAGCTACGAGGTCACCGGCACCACCGCGCTGAACATCGACATCGCCGAGAAGGTCCAGGCGGCGCTCGTCCCGTACCTGATCGTGGTCGTCGGGCTGGCGATCGTCCTGCTGCTGGTGGTGTTCCGGTCCGTGCTCGTCCCGCTCAAGGCGGCCCTCGGCTTCCTGCTGTCGGTGCTGGCCTCCCTCGGCGCGGTCGTCGTGGTGTTCCAGCAGGGCCACGGCGCCGAGCTCCTCGGTGTGGAGCAGACGGGCCCGATCATGAGCCTGATGCCGATCTTCCTGGTGGGCATCGTCTTCGGCCTCGCCATGGACTACGAGGTGTTCCTCGTCTCGCGGATGCGGGAGGCGTACGTCCACGGCGAGTCGCCCGCGCAGGCTGTCACCTCGGGCTTCCGGCACAGTGCCCGGGTGGTCGTGGCGGCGGCCCTGATCATGATCGCGGTGTTCGCCGGGTTCATCGGCGAGAGCGACTCCATGATCAAGATGATCGGGTTCGGGCTCGCCTCCGCCGTCCTCTTCGACGCCTTCGTCGTCCGCATGGCGATCGTGCCCGCCGTCCTCGCCCTGCTCGGCCACAAGGCCTGGTGGCTGCCGAAGTGGCTGGACCGGATACTGCCCCGCGTCGACGTGGAGGGCGAGGCACTCAGCCGCGGTCCGGAGACGGAGAAGCCGGCCCCGGACACCACACCGGACCTGGAACCGGCGCGCACCTGACCCGGACCCGTCCCCGGCCAGGGCCGCCCGTGGCGAAGGACACGGGCGGCCCCTCGGGCGTTGTCGTCCGGAGTCGACCACGATGGTCCCAGCCCCACCTTCCCGGAGAGCCCGATGAGTATCAGTCCGGAGCGGCGCTACGCGGATCGCCTGGAGAAGTTCTCGGCCCGCCACGCCTTCCTCGTCGATCTGGCCATGGTCCTGGCGCTGATGGGCTGCGCGACCCTCGGCGGCTCGCTCACCCTGCCCAGTGCCGACCCGCCGGACCAGGACAAGACCGCCACCGTCCTCATGGGGGTGGCCTGCCTGGTCCTGCTCAAGCACCGCACGCACCCGCGCACCGCCGTCGTCGTGGCCGCGGGCTGTACGGTGACCGCGATCGCGCTGGGCTACCTGGTCACGCCCCTGCTGCTGGCACCGCTCATGGCGGCGCTGTACTGGCTGGCCGCCATCACCGACCGCATCGCCACCCGCGCCTACGGCCTCACCACCCTGGTGGCGGTGACGCTCGCGGCCGTGTTCTCCGACTCCATGAACCACGTCTCGCTGCTGCTCAGGACGATCGGCCCGATCTTCTGGCTGATGCTGCCGCTCGCCGCCGGCAAGACGACCCAGCTGCGGCGCGCCTACCTCGAGTCGGTGCAGGCCCGCGCCGAACACGCCGAGCGGACCCGGGAGGAGGAGGCCCGGCTGCGCGTCACCGAGGAACGGATGCGCATCGCCCGGGAGCTCCACGACGTCGTCGCCCACCACATGGCCCTGGCCAACGCCCAGGCCGGCACGGCCGCGCACCTCGCCCTCAGCAACCCCGAGCAGACCCGGAAGATCCTCACCGACCTGACCGGCACCACGTCCTCCGCGCTGCGGGAGCTGAAGGCCACGCTGGGCCTGCTACGGCAGAACGACGGCAGCGACGCCGACCCCGGCTCCCCGGCCCTGGAACCCTCCCCGGACTCGGCCGCCTGCCCGAGCTGGTCTCGGCGTGCGAGTCGGCGGGCCTGGAGGTCACCGTCACCACGCAAGGGGAGCCGCAGCCCCTCTCACCGGGGGTGGACCTCACGGCCTTCCGCATCGTGCAGGAGGCGCTCACCAACGTCAGCAAGCACGCCGCCGCCGAGGCCGCCCACGTACGCCTCGCCTACACCGGCTCCCGCCTGCTGATCACGGTCACCAACGACGGCCCCACCGCCGCCGAGCCCGCGCCGGACCGCGGATTCGGCGTGATGGGCATGCGCGAACGCGCCCTCTCCATCGGCGGTGAACTGTGCGCCGGCCCGCGCCCCCAGGGCGGTTTCGAGGTCAGCACCGCACTGCCGCTGCAGCCCTCGCCCTCCCCCACCTCGCCGAAGGAACGACGCCATGACCATCAGGGTGCTGCTCGCCGACGACCAGGCCCTGCTGCGGGCCACCTTCCGGATCCTCATCGACTCCTGCGCGGACATGGAGGTGGTCGCCGAGGCCTCCGACGGCGCGGAGGCGGTGGAGCTGACCCGCGTCCACCGACCCGACATCGTCCTCATGGACATCCGCATGCCCGGCACCGACGGCCTCGCCGCCACCGCCGCGCTCTGCGCCGACCCGGGTCTGTCGGCGACCCGCGTCCTCATCCTGACCACCTTCGAGACCGAGGACTACGTCGCCCAGGCGCTGCGCGCCGGTGCCAGCGGCTTCCTCGGCAAGGACGTCACCGCCGACACGCTCCTGGCGGGCCTGCGCACGGTGGCCTCCGGCGAGGCCCTCCTCTCCCCCGTGGCCACCCGCTCCCTCATCACCCGCTTCCTGCTGGCCCCCGCCCCCGACACCCACCTGGCCCCACCGGAACGCCTCGCCGACCTCACCGTCCGGGAACGCGAGGTGATGGCCCTGGCCGCGGAAGGCAGATCCAACACCGAGATCGCCGAGGACCTGACCCTCAGCCCGCTGACCGTCCGCACCCACATCCACCGGGCCATGACCAAACTGAACGCCCGCGACCGCGCGCAACTGGTCGTCATCGCCTACCAGACGGGGCTGGTACGGGCGACGCCACCGGCGTGAAGCGGGCGGCTGTCAGGGGGTGCCGTACGTCGCCACCATGACGTCCCGCGCCACCTCGTTCATGTCCTGGCCCTTGGCGTCCGTGGAGTTGACGCTGTAGACGAGGGTGCGCGAGCCGTCGCGGGTGGAGGCGATGGCCGCGTTGTACCCCAGCGCCCGCCCGTCTTGCCCCACACCTCCCGGCCACCCAGCACCTTCATCGACAGGCCGACGGAGTAAGCGGCCGGCTTCCCTGTCTTGAAGTCGGTCACCTCCGGCAGGGTGAACATCTCCTCCAGCAACGGTCCGCGCACCACCCGCCCCGCGAACAGCGCCTTCGTGAACCGCTCCAGGTCCGCCGTCGTCGACACGATGTCACCGGCCGCCCAGCCGTCCGTCGACCCCCACACGGACACGTCACGGAGCCCCGTCGTCCCGTCGTCCAGCCGCATCCTCTGGTAGCCGTGGTTGTGCGGCCCGACGATGCGCGGATTCGTGCCCGGGAAGTACGTGTCGCACAGCCCCAGCGGCTTCAGCACCTGCTCGGCGACCTGATCCCCGTACGCGTCACCGGTGACGCGCTCGATCAGCAGACCGGCGATCGTGTACCCGATGTTGAGGTAGTGCTGCCGCTCGCCCGGCGCGAACTCGGGACCCTTCGACGCCGCCGAGCGGACCATGTCCTCGGGGTCGTGGACCTGGAAGCGGTTCGCGTACCACTCCTCGACCGTGGTTCCGGGGAAGTCCGGGGCCGGGATGCCGTGCGTGTGGTTGAGCAACTGCCGGACGGTGACGCCCCCGTACGACGCGGGGATCAGCTCCGGCAGGTACGAACGTGCGGTGCGGTCCAGGTCCAGTTCGCCCTCGGCGGCGAGCTGCAGGGCGACGGCGGCCGTGAAGACCTTGGTGACGGACCCGGCGCGGAAACGGGCGCCGGGATCGGCCGGCCGGTGGGTCCGCAGGTCGTGCACGCCGGAACTGCCCCGCCAGACGCCCTCGCGCCCGCCGACGCGTACGAGTGCGGCGGTCGCGTCGGCGTCGGGCAGGCCGGCGATGGCGGCGGTGAGGCCGGAATCCGGGTGCTGCGCGGACACCCGGGCGGCTGTCGGGGCAGACGCGGCGGCCGGGAGGACGGACGGCCCCGCCACGACTCCCACGAGGAGCGCGGCGGCCAGCACAGACGCGGTACGGGGCATGGTCAACTCCGTTGATATGAGCCGGTGTCAGGGACGGCTCCATCCTCCGGAGTCGCAGCGGACGGCGGATCGCCCCCGCAGGCGGTCTCGGGCGGCCGGTTCCTCGCCCACGAGGGGGAGGAACCAGCCCGGACGGATTACCCGGCCGGGGATCCCCGGCCGCGACCAGCCCCGTCTCGTACGCGCAGATCACGGCCTGGATCCGGTCCCGCAGCCCCAGCTTCGCCAGCACATTGCCGACGTGCGTCTTGACCGTGTGGTCACTGACCACCAGCTCCGCGGCGATCTCGGCGTTCGACAGGCCGCGCGCGAGCAGCAGCAGCGTCTCGCGCTCCCGCCCGGTCAGCACGTCCAGCCGGGGATGGGGCCGCCGGGGCCGGGCGGTGGCGGGCCGCGTGTACTGCTCCACCAGCCGCCGGGCCACCGACGGCGCGAGCAGCGAGTCGCCCCGGGCGACGACCCGTACGGCATGGACGAGGTCGTCCCGGCGGACGTCCTTGAGCAGGAAGCCACTCGCGCCGGCGTGCAGCGCGTCGTAGACGTACTCGTCGGAGTCGAAGGTCGTCAGCATCACGCACCGGCAGTCGCCTGCCGCACTGATCTCCCGGCAGGCCTCGATCCCGTCCATGCGTGGCATCCGCACGTCGAGCAGCGCCACGTGGGCGGCATGCCGCCGCACCGCCGCCACGGCCTCGGCCCCGTCGCCCACCTCCGCGACGACCTCGATGTCCGGCTGGACGTCCAGGATCAGGGCGAATCCGCTGCGCACCAGCTCCTGGTCGTCGGCCACGACCACACGGATCGTCACCGCGCCACCTCCACGGCGGCCGGTACGGGCAGACGAACCAGCACCTCGAACCCCCGCCCGTCAGCTCCCCGCCCGGTCACCGCGCTCCCCCGTGCGCCACCGCCCGCTCCCTGATCCCGACGAGCCCGTGCCCGCCCCCGCCGGAACCAGGCTTCGGCCCCCGCCCGTCATCCGTCACCCGGACAGACAAGTCGCTGCCTCCGTACGCCAGTTGTACGGACACGGTACGGGCGTCCGCATGCCTGACAGCATTGGTCAGTGCTTCCTGGACGACCCGGAAGACGGTCGCCGCGACCGCCCCCGGCAACGGCCGGACGACCCCTGCCGTCCCGTACACCACCTCGAGCCCACTGGCCCGTACCCGTTCGACCAGCTCGGGCAGGTCCGCGAGCCCCGGCTGCGGCTCGCGCGGGGCGGCGTCGCTGCCCTCGTCGTCGCCCTCGCGCAGCACCCCGAGCATCCGCCGCAGCTGCGCCATGGCGTCCCGCCCGGTGGCGGAGATGGCGTCGAAGGCGGCCTCGGCGCGCTCCGGCGCGGCCCGCACCGCCACGGGTCCGGCCTCGGCCTGGACGATCATCAGACTCACCGCGTGGGAGAGGATGTCGTGCATCTCCCGGGCGATCCGGGCCCGTTCGCGCGCGGCGGCCCGCTCGGCCTCGACGCGGTTCGCCCGCTGCCGGGCGTCGGTGAGCCGCCCGAAGACGTAGGCGGCCGCGAACACGAAGAGTGAGAACGTCAGTTCACGGGCGGACCGGGTGTTGAGCCAGACCCCCACGGGCACGGCGACCAGCAGCACGGCGCCGGTGGCGAGCCGCTTCCGCGCGGACGACAGCGCGGCAATCGTGTACACGACCACGAGCCCGGTGTACGGCAGCGGCTGCCCGGGCCCGTCCAGAGTGAACCGGTACAGCGCGTTGGTGGCCAGCACGGCGAACAGCACGGCGACGGGGGCGCGCCGCCGCCAGACCAGGGGAACGACGGTGAGTGTGCTCAGCCCGTACGCACCCCAGGTCGCGGGCGGCGCCCCGGCCGCCCTCGGCACGACGAACGGCATGGTCATCGCACCCTGGACCAGGAGCGCGATGCCGATGTCGACGAACAGGGGATTGGCCGCGCCCAGTGCCCTGGCGCGCTCCCACCACTCCCGTATCTGCCCGCGTATGCCCCCACGCCCACACACGGTAACGGGCCGCGTCACGCTCCGGGGCTCGGAAGGTGACCTGCCGACGGGTGGCCTCGTCGATCTCGTCGACCGTGAGCAGAGGGGTGGCCCGCGTCCGGATCCCCCCGCTGGCCTTCACGGTGAGACTCACCGCGGCCATGGACAGGGCGTCGGGGAAGTCGACGATCAGCACGACGTCCTCCGCCCCGAAGGCGGAGTACATCGCCTCGACCTTCCCCCGAGCCCGGCCACGACCTGCTCGACGGCATCCCGCCGCCCACTGGCCCCTTCCTGGAGCAGGCCCCTGGTGCCTTCGGTCGTGTAGGTCGCCTGAATGAGGAACTTCGGCATGGCTGCTTCCCGCCCATCGGTCGTCCGGTGTGCGGAATGCCTTCCCGGCGGGGCAGCGGCCGTTGCGCGCGGTGCCTGGTTTCACTCGTTGGCACTGTCTGATCATTGGGCGGGCCTGGTGGATGTTGGTGCTGTATTCTTTTATATACATGACCAACATCGTAAAGGGGGGTGCGGTATGTCGGTGACCCAGATCGACATCGACGACGACGCGCTGGAACGTGCCATGGCTCTGGCCAAGGTCAGGACCAAGAAGGAGGCGGTCAATCTCGCACTGCATTTCTTCGCCGAACAGCAGGAGCGTGCGGCGCGTATCAGCCGTCACTTCGAGCGGGCGCGTGAGTGGGGTGCCGTCGAGGACGCTGAGCGGCTGCACGAGGCGGAGAAGAACAGCCGGTGATCTACCTGCTCGACACCTCCGGCCTGGTCCGGCTCCTCCGCGATTCAAAACTTCAGTCCGCCTGGTACGACGCGATCGACGCGGGAGCCATCGCGTCTTGCCATGTGCAGCGCACCGAGTTTCTCCACAGCGCCAGGAACGGCCGCGAGTACGACGAGATCGCGGAGATGTTCACCGACCTCTATCCCGATGTGTCGTTGCCGAAGAACGCGGGACGCTGGATCGGCGCGGTGCAGCACCGTATGGCCCGGGCCGGTGAGCACCGCAGTGCCTCGGCGGTGGACCTCGTCATCGCCGCCACTGCAGCTCACCACGGCCTCGCTGTCCTCCATGACGACGCTGACTACCGTGCCATCGCCCGGCATGCGTCCGACCTGACCGAGCACAACATCCACGACATCGTCTGAGCTTGCACTCACACAGAGCGCCCGAGACCCTCGTCGATGCGGGTGCGCAGGGAGCGGAGCGCCTGCCTCAGTTCTGCCGGTTCGATGTCCGTGAGGTCAGCGTCGAAGGTCAGGAGCAGTCCTGCCAGCCCTGCCCAGGACCACGCGCCGAGCGTGAGCCGGCAGCTGGAGTCGGTGTCGTGCTCGACCGTCGATCCGCCGGGGGCGAACCGGGCGACGACGGGCGCGGGCAGTGCGACGAGCGCCGAGCCGCGGCACGGCCACTCTGCCGGGGTGTCGCCTCGGTCGTACGTGCTCATGACGAATGCGACCGGATCGCCGTGCGGGACGTCGCGACGGTCGAAGGTCCTCCCCGTGGGCATGCGTGGTTCGAGGCGGTCGATGCGCATCGCGCGCCATCGGTCCGCGTCCGGCTGGAACGCGACGAGGTACCACCGTGCCGCCCACACGACGAGGTCGTGCGGTTCCAGCGTGAGGGTCGTCGGTTCGTCCTCGCCCGTGTAGTCCGCGCGGACGATGTGCTGTCGGTTGATCGCGCCTCCGATGACGCGGATGATCTCGGCGTCGATGGGCGCCGCGGGGAACTCCCAGTAGTTGCGCGCCGCGGAGACGGTGAAGGCTTCGGCGTGGACACGGCTGCGGGCGGGCATCACCTGCCGCAGCGTGGCGAGGGCGCGGGCCGCGTTCTCGCGAATGCCGGACAGGATCGTGGGGACGGTCTGGAGCGCGACGGCCGCCGCGACAGCCTGGTCCTCGTCGAACACGACCGGCGGCAACCGGGTGGCGCGGCCGAGCCGGTAACCCCCACCCGCCCCGCGCACGGCCTCGATCTCATACCCGAGCTCTCTGAGCGTGTCGATGTCGCGTCGCACGGTCCGCACGGACGTCCCGAGCCTCGTGGCGAGTTCCCGGCGGTCAGAGTCGCGCCGACCCCGAGGATCGACAGCAGCTTGAGCGTCCGTGCGGAGGTGGCGGTCATGGCTCATCCCCTCACATGAAGCGGTCACTCGATGGCAACTATGCCTGCCATGGTGGCCGGCATGGCCGCTTCACAGATCCCTCAAAAGGACACGCGTGCACCCGCCGCTTCCTCGGCACTCATCTCCGGCGCGGGCGCGAACGCAGCGCTTCTGGTGGTGCTCTTCGGTTCCTTCATGGACCTTCTCGACGCGACGATCGTCACCGTCGCGGCCCCGGCGATGGCCCAGGACCTGGGGCCGGTGACGCTCAGATCCAGTGGATGATCGCCGCCTACGTCCTCGCCCTGGGGGCGGGCCTGATCACGGGCGGACGGCTCGGTGACCAGTACGGCCGCAAGCGCCTGTTCATGATCGGGCTGACCGGGTTCATGCTCACCTCCGCACTCTGCGCGCTGGCCGCCGATCCGGGAATGCTCATCGGCATGCGAGCGGCGCAGGGACTGACCGCGGGAATCATGGTCCCGCAGGTGTTCGGGATCATCCGGGCATCGTTCGCCCCGGGCGAGCGCGCCAAGGCGTTCGGCGCCTACGGGGCGGTGCAGGGGCTCGCGTCGGTCGCCGGACCGCTGCTGGGCGGGCTGCTCGTCGACGGCGATCTGTTCGATCTGGGGTGGCGCACGATCTTCTGGATCAACGTGCCTGTATCGATCCTGGCGCTGATCATCGGCGCGAAGGTGCTGCCGGAGTCCCGCTCCGCCTCGACCGCGCGGCAGGACCTCCTGGGCGCGCTGCTCGCGGCCTCGGGCATCCTGCTTCTGCTCCTGCCGATCATCCAGACGGAGACCTGGGGATGGACCTGGGCCAGTTACGCCCTCCTCGCCGCCGGAATCACCGTGCTGGCCATCTTCCTCGCCCACGAACGTCGCCTCACCCGACGCGGGAACGAACCCGTCTTCGATCCTGCTCTGCTCCGGATCCGCTCCTTCACGGTCGGCCTGAGCGCGTCCGTGCTCTTCTTCGGCGGCATCGGGTCGTACTTCCTCACCCTGTCGGTCCACCTCCAGAACGGCACCGGCCGCACCGCGTGGGAGACCGGCCTGGTGATCCTGCCTTACGCGCTCGGCTCGATCATCACCTCAGGACTCGGTGTCGCTCTCGCCGCCAGGGCCGGCAGAGCCCTGCTCGTCACCGGCTCGCTCACCATCGCGGCATCCCATCTCGTCCTGTGGGCGATCATCAGGGACGGCAACGATCCCGGATACTGGCACCTTGCCCTCGCCCTCTTCATCGGCGGCCTCGGGCTCGGTTTCGCCGCCCCCGTCCTCGTCAACGTCGTCCTCGCCGGCATCCCCGGACGCCATGCGGGCGCCGCGGGCGGTGTGCTCTCCACCGTCAACCAGATCGGCGGCGCCGTCGGCATCGCCGTCCTCGGCACGGTCTTCTTCACCGCTGTCACCGGATCGACGACCGGCGCACCCGGACCGGCCGACTACGGTGACGCGCTCGCCATCGTCCTCGTCGTCTCCGCGGTGCTCTACGTCGTGGCGGCACTCGTGATGCTCGCGCTCCCGAAGACCGCGGCCGAGCAGGTCGACCGGTGAACGTTGCCAGCCGGCCCGCCTGTTGACAGCCCGGCCGGGTCTAGGCGCGCAGGTACGCCAGTACCGCCAGCACCCGGCGGTGGTCGTCGGGGCCGACGGGGGAGGTCGAGTTTCTGGAGGATGCTCGCGATGTGCTTGGCGACGGCGGCGTCCGTGACGACCAGGCGGCGGGCGATCGCCGCGTTGGAGCGGCCTTCGGCCATGAGGGCGAGGACCTCGTGCTCGCGGGCCGTGAGGCGGTCCAGGGGTCGCGGCGGCGGGCCAGGAGCTGGCGTACGACTTCGGGGTCGACGACCGTCGCGCCGGCGGCGACGCGGGTGACGGCGTCGGCGAACTCCTTCACGTCCCCGATGCGTTCCTTGAGGAGGTAGCCCGTTCCGACGCTGCCGCGGCGGTCGTCGAGCAGTTCGTCGGCGAAGGTCTGCTCGACGTACTGGCTGAGGACCAGGACCGCCAGCCCGGGCTGCTCGGCCTGGAGCACACGGGCCGTGCGCAGGCCTTCGTCCGCCTGGCCGGGTGGCATGCGGACGTCCGTGATCACCAGGTCCGGCCGGTGTTCCCGGGCGGCGGCGAGCAGGGCTGGGCCGTCGCCGACGGAGGCGAGGACCCGGTGGCCGAAGCGCTCCAGCAGATGGACGAGACCTTCGCGCAGGAGGACGGCATCCTCCGCGATCACTATGCGGAGGGATCGCTGCATCGGATCTCCCCTCTCAAGAGGCCGGACCTCCGCACGGGATCTCCGCTCGCAGCAGGGTGGGTCCGCCGCGCGGGCTGGACAGGAGCATTCTGCCGTCGGCGGCGGCGATCCGGTCGGCCAGGCCGGTGAGGCCCGTGCCGCGGGCGGGGTCGGCCTCGCCGGAGCCGTTGTCCTCGATGTCGAGGCGGAGTACGCCGTCGTGGCAGCGGGCGGTGACGCGGCACCGGTCCGCACCGCTGTGCCGGGCGATGTTGGTGAGGGCCTCGGCGGTCACGTAATACGCCGTCTGCTCGACGCCGGCCGGGAGGCGGCCCGGCAGGTCGAGGTCGAGGTCCGTGGGGACCGGGCAGCGTCCGGCGATGTCCCGGGCGGCGGCGGACAGTCCGCGTTCCGTCAGGATCTGCGGATGGATGCCGCGGATCAGTTCGCGCAGCTCGGTGAGCGCCTCCTTGGCGAGGGCGTGGGCCTCGCCCACCTCCTTCGCCGCCGCGCTGCCGGGCGGCAGGTCGAGTGCGGCGAGGCCCAGTTTCATCGTGAGGGCGACCAGCCGCTGCTGAGCACCGTCGTGCAGGTCGCGTTCGATGCGGCGGCGCTCCGCCTCGAACGCGTCGACGAGGCGGGCCCGGGACCGTACGACCTCACGCAGTTCGCGGTCCTTCGGAAAGAGCACCGCGCGGGCCACCGCGCCACGGACGCCCGCCCACGCGGCGACGGGGTACGCGGCCACCGGCAGCAGCAGCGCGCCCGCGACGGGACCGGCCACGGACTGCCAGGTGGTGGCCGTGGGCTGGAGGGGTGTCACCAGGAGGAAGCCTGGTATGCCGAGCGAGACGAGGACCACGGCGAGGTCCATCCAGCCGACCGCCAGCACGGACACGGCGCCGTAGCCGGCGGTACGCGGACCGTTCCGCGGCTCCGGCCGTCCGTCGCCGCCTCCGCCCCGGTCGACCAGGGCGAGCCGGCGGCGTTCCAGGGGACCGGCGAGGGCGACGGCGAAGACCACCACCGCCGTCGCGCAGAGCACCCTCGTGACCGTGCCGAGGGGTGCGCTGAACAACCCGCCCACGCCGAGGTACACGCCGATCGCGAACAGCCCGCCCGACAGCAGGTACACCAGCGCGCGCCACGGCCAGGCGGTGCGCAGGAACCCCAGTGGGCTGCGGGCGACGGCCTCCAGGACGGTTCGAGGGGTGGTCACCGCTCGACCGTAGCGGCGTCGGGCGGCGTGGACAGTAGTGCCAGGTGGAGTATCGGTTCTCGCCCGGGCGGCAATGTGCCGGGCCGTGTCGCCGTCGTTGTCTTGACGGCATGAGGACAACCAACACCGCGCCCCGGCAGGGGACTTCGACCGCACCGCCCGTCCGGCTCCGAGACGTCACCAAGCACTACGGCACCGGCGAGCGGACCGTCACGGCCCTCGACCACCTGACCCTGGAATTCGCAGCCGGGACGATGACCGCCGTCATGGGCCCCTCCGGATCCGGCAAGTCCACGCTGCTGCACTGCGCGGCCGGCATCGACCGGCCCAGCTCGGGCGAGGTGCTGATCGACGGGACGGACCTGGGCGGCTTGGACGAGAACGCGCTGACCGTACTGCGCCGGGAACGCGTCGGATTCGTCTTCCAGGCGTTCAACCTCGTCTCGGCCCTGACCGCCGCGCAGAACGTCGAACTGCCCCTGCGGCTGGCCGGATCACGCCCGGCGGCCAAGGAGGTGCGGGCGGCCCTCGCCGCGGTCGGGCTCGCGGACCGGCAGGGGCACCGGCCGAGCGAACTGTCGGGAGGCCAGCAGCAGCGCGTGGCGATCGCCCGGGCGATGATCGCCCGCCCCGCCGTGCTGTTCGCCGACGAACCGACCGGCGCGCTGGACAGCACGGCCTCGCGGGTCGTGCTGCGACTGCTGCGGGACCTGGTGGACAGCCGTGGCCAGACGGTCGTGATGGTGACGCACGACCCGGCCGCGGCGGCGTACGCGGACCGGGTGCTGCTGCTGGCCGACGGCCGGCTCGCGGACGAACTGCCGGGCGGAGAGGGCGCCGAGGCCATCGCGACGCGCACGGCGGCCCTGGAGGTGCGGGCGTGATCAGCCTGGCGACGGCGAGGGAACGCTGGACCTCCTTCCTGGGGTCGTTCGTGGCCGTGGCGCTGGGCGTCGCGGTGGTCACCATGAGCGCGCTGGTGCTGCTGTCGGACGGCACTGGGGTGCCGCGGCGGCTGGCGGGGGCGCCGGTGCTGGTGCAGAGCCCGGCGGGGGAGCAGACCGGCGGGGTGTTCACCGAGAACCCGCCCTGGGCACCGGAGCGCGCGGAGGAACTGCGGAGCGAGCTCGGCCGGCTGCCGGGAGTGGACACGGCGGTGGCCGACCGGTCCTTCTACGCCCAGGCGGCGGGCAGCGAGCAGCGCCGGGGGAGCGGCAGGGCCACCCCTGGTCGACCGCGGTACTCGCCACGTACGGACTGAGCGCGGGCCGGGCGCCGGCCGCGGCCGGCGAGATCGTTCTGGACGAGTCCCTCGGGTACGGGCCGGGCGAGCCCGTCGCGGTGCTGACGGCGCGGGGACCGCAGCGCTTCTCGGTGTCCGGCACGATCGACGGCCCCGGCTACTACGTGACCGACCGGCGGGCCGCCGAACTGGCGGGCGGGGTACGGACCATCGGGCTCGTTCTCGGGCCGGACGCCGACCCCGACCGGGTCGCGGAGGCCGCGCGGCGCGTGGTCCGGGGCGACGGCAAGGTCCTGACCGGGGCCGCCCGTGACGCGCTCGCGCCGAAGCAGGACGAGATGACCCGCTGGATCGGCGGTCAGGTGCTCACCGCCATGGCGCTGCTCTCCGCGTTCGTCACCGTCTTCAACGTGTCCTCGACGTTCGCGTTCGCCGTCGCCCAGCGTCGTCGCGAGTTCGGACTGCTGCGCACGATCGGCGCCACACCGCGGCAGGTGAAGCGGCTGGTGTACGGGGAGGCCCTGCTGGTGGGAGTCATCGGCGCCGCGGCCGGGGCGGTCGCCGGGGTGGCCCTCGCGCCGGCGATGACCGGTCTGCTGATCGACGCGGGCTTCCAGCCGGCGGGTTCCGAGGTGAGCATCCGGTGGTGGGTGCCGGCCGCCGCCTGGACCCTGGGCGTAGCGACGGCCGTCGCCGGGGCCGGGGTTGCCTCGCGGCGGGCGTCCCGGGTGAAGCCGCTGGAGACGATGCGGGAGGCCGCGGTGGACAGCCGGCCGATGACGCGGCGCCGGTGGGCCACCGGTCTGGTGACGACGGGTCTGGGCGCGGCCTGCTCGCTGGGCACGGCCTTCGCGGGGGCCGACGGCATGGTGCTCCTGGTCCTGGGCGCGGCCATGGGCCTGACGGCCGGACTCACCCTCCTCCTGCCCGGGTTGACCGGGCCCGTGATCGGAGCGCTGACCCGGCCGCTCGCCCGGCGGCCCGGGGCGACGGCCGTCCTCGTACGGGAGAACATGATCACCGCGGTGCGCCGCACGTCCGCCACGATCGCCCCGGTGCTGGCGACCGTCGCCTTCGCCGTACTGATCACCAGCGCCGTGCAGACCACTCAGAGCGCCGACACCACCCGGCAGGCCGCCGCCGTACGGGCCGAGGCGGCGGTCGTGCCCCGGGGTACACCGGGCCTGTCGGACGCCGCGGTCGCCCGGGCCGAGGGCGCGGCCCTGCTGTCGACGACCCTCTACGGCGGTGAGCGCCGGGTCGCCCTGCCGGCGGCCGGGGTGACGCCCGGTTTCGAGCGGGCGTACGGAGTGCGGGCGCCTCGCGGGAACGCCGTCGTGGTCACCGACACCGTGGCCGCGGCGCACGGATGGCGGGAGGGCCGTACCGTCACCCTCACCTTCGAGGACGGCCGCACCGGGCGGCTGCGGGTGACCGCCGTGGTGGACGACTCGATGCCCTACCAGGTGTTCCTGCCGCGCGAACTGGTGCGCGCCCACGACCCGTCGGCCCTCGCGGACGTCGTCTACCGCACGGGTGCCGGTACCGCCGCGCTGCCCGCCCGGCTCGGCGCGCGGGAGGTCTCGGTGGCGGCCCACGCGGCCTCGGACGATGCCGAGGAGGACCGGCTGGTGCGGGTGTTCACGCTGATCCTCGTCGCCATCACGGCGGGTTACACGATGATCGCCGTCGCCTCCACGGTGCTGACGGCCACCGCGGGACGGGTGCGTGACCTCCGTGTCCTGCGGCTGTCCGGGGCGACACCGCGCCAGGTGCTGCTGACGCTCGCGGCCGAGACGTGCTGCGTCGTCGCCCTGGGCGCCGGAATGGGACTGGCGGCGGCCGTCCCCGCCCTGTTCGGCACGGCCCACGGGCTGCGCCGCGAACTGGGACTGCCGGTCGAGCTGTCGGTGGCCTGGCCCCCGGTCGCGGGCGTGGTGGCCGGCTGCCTGCTGCTCGCCACGACCGCCACCGTCCTCCCGGCCCGGGCCGCGCTGCGGCGGGCGTGACGGGCCGGGAATCCACAGGCGGTGGTCAGCGTCCGACCACGGGCCGGAACGCGTCCCGCACCCCGGACTTGGACGTGGAGACGAACTGGTCGCCCGGCCCAGGTCGTACATGTAGTACTCGTAGTGCAGCACGCTCGGGCAGCTGCCGCCGCCGATCTGGACCGAGCGGGGGTCGAGGCGCTTGCCGGTGCGCAGTTCGTAGACCTTCAGGGGGATCTTGACCTTGTAGAAGGTCACTTGGTGGGGGAGGTACTTGGACTTCTTGTTCTCGTAGGGGCACGTCTGCACGGCGGCTCCGTTCTCCGCCTCGTCCGCGCAGACCACGAGGGCGGCCTTGGCGGGGTCGCCGGTGCGCCAGGAGCCGGGGAGCTGGTCGGTGTACTCGGAGTCGCCGAGGAACAGGGCGCGGCCGGAGCCCTTGCGGTAGGGCGGGGCGCCGCTGTACTTCGCGGGCTCGGCGCAGTAGCCGTTGTCCGCGCCGGAGGTTCGGTCGACCAGGCCGCGCACGTGGTTCAGTTCGATGGCGAGGGTGGCCTTGCGCACGCCGCCGCGTGCCTCGTCCGTGCGGGAGTCGTCCGGGTAGGTGTCGAGGAGCTGCTGGTAGTGGTCCCGGGCCTGCGGCCAGGCGTCCTCGGTCATGAGGTGGTCGCCGCAGCCCACCAGGGCGGCGGGTGCCGTGCGGGCCGCCGTGTCCGCGGAGCGGTCCAGGACGTCGTGGCTGGGGCCGCGGTCGCGGAGCCAGGTGGTGAGGGCGGCGGTGTCGCAGGCGTCGTCGGTGGGCAGTGCGTCGAGGAAGGTGTCCAGGGCCGTCCGGACGGTCTGCTCGTTGCCGGGGTCGTCGTTCAGGACACCGGCGAGCGTGCCGAAGCCGCGTCCCAGGTCCTCGGTGCTGCCTCTGCGTGCGGCGCGGGCCAGGGTGGCCGCCGCCCCGTCGAGCCGATGGCACGCCGCCACGACCGCGTCGCCGGGTTCCACCACCGGCGCGCCCGCCAGCCGGTGGCCCCACCACACCTCGCCCTGCGCGGTGACGACCGCCGGGCAGTCCCCGCTCTCCCGGGCCTCGGTCACGCGGTTCTCGATGCCGTACGCGTCGATCCGCAGCAGAGCCGCGGTCAGCACCACGGTGAGGGTGAGGGCGAGGGTGCCAGCGCGCTGCCCGCGTCGTACGACGTGCTCCGGGCGCCGGCGGGCCAGGAACCAGCCGTGCGCGATGGCGGCCACCCACCACGCGAGCAGCAGGACTTCGTAGCGGGTCTCGGCGGTCCGCACCATGAGGTGGACGAGCATGGCCGCGCCGAGCACGGCGATCGCGGCCAGCCGCTTCTGGCGCAGCATCAGATAGCCGAGGCCGAGCAGGGTGGCGTTGCCGAGTGCCACCGCGACCGGGTCGGCGGGGGCCTGCGGCCGTGGTGGTTCGGGGGGCTCCGGGGGCAGGGGCGGGCCGGGTTCGTACGTCGGGTAGGTCATGGCGTGGTCACCCCCGGAGCCGGAGCGCGAACGGAGAAGTACCGGCGGCCCGTCTCACCGCTCACCGTCCACAGGGCCGCCAGGTCCGCGAACGCGAACAGGAACGCCGGGAGGCTCGGCGCCCCGGCGGTCAGCGAACCGAGGGCGGCGAAGACCATCCCCAGGGCCGCGATGGACAGGCACACGATGAGCGCGACACGCACCCAGGAGCGCCGCCCGCGCGCCAGTGCGGCACAGGTGATGTGGAGCGCCGCCAGCCCGCAGCAGAACAGCGCCAGCAGCCAGGCCATGGCCATCGGCATCAGGGGGTCCTGGCCGTGGTCCAGCTTGCTCTGGTTCTCGTCGATGATCGCCCAGGCGCCGAAGAAGGTCCCGATCGCGTGTCCGCAGACCAGGACGAGGATCCAGATCAGGGATTTCGGCATACGTGTCGTCGTGGAGTCCGGCATCGCGGTCACCTCGCGCCTTCGTCGTCCGGCAGGTCGTAGACCCGCGCCCAGTCCACTTCGTAGACGGCGCTCTGCAGGCCGTCCCCGTGGAAGTTGTCGAGCTGGATGGTCTGGTGCATCGACGGCGCGCACTGGATGCAGTCCCGGTCCTCGTTCGCGCCGCCGGAGAAGCGGAACCACTCCTGGCCGTCGATGAAGCCGCGCAGGTGGTCCGGGGTCCACTCGACGGCGATGTTGTGCCACTGCGACAGGTCCACGCCGCACTCGCGTGCGAACTCCTGCTGTACGGGCACGTCCTCGGGTGCGGGTAGTGCAGGAACGCCTCGGCGCAGCTCTCGCCGGGCGCGCCGTTCTCGAGGTAGTCGTACTCGCCGTCCTCGGGGTGTTCGTTCGAGTCGGGCCACAGGATGAGCAGCGGGTGGTACGTCCGGCCGTTGTCGGGTGCGGTGGCCCGGGAGCGTACGCGGGCCTCCCACCTGCCGTACTTCTGGCCGTACTGCGAGGCGAGCCATCCGGTGTCGCCGTCCGCCACGCCGGTCATGCGCAGGACTCCGCCGACGACGCGGGTGTTGGCGTCGCAGCGGCGGCCGTTGCCGGCGTGGCCGGGCCAGCACTTGTCCGGGCCGCCGCCCGCCAGGCGCCACTTGGCGCGGTCCGGTACGGCCGGCTCGGACTCGGAGCCGTAGCCGAACTCGTCCGACCACGCGGCGAGCGGGTCTCCCCAGCCGTGCCGCTCGGCCGCGGTGTCCGGAGCGCCGGGTGCCGTCGTCGCCGTGAGCGTCAACGTGAGTGCCGCCGCGCCCAGCCCCACGGCGAGACGCCGGGCGCGATGTCGTCCGTACATGGCTCTCCTCCAGCCTGTCGTGGTGTGTGCGGACGCGGAGCGGCCCGAGCCCTCCCCTCGCAGGGTTCGGACCGCCGCCCATGGCCCGTCCCGGCCACGTCCTGGAGCCATTCGACGACCGTGCGCCGTTGTTCGGCTGGCCCCTCACCAGCACCGAACAACCCCGGGGCGCCCGGACCCGACCCGAGTGGGCACCACGGCCCGGCCGGGCGGCTGACCAGGGCCGCCGCCGCACCCCCTGCCGTTTGCCGTCGCCGCCGGTGGAAACCCGGCCGGGCATGAGAACGACGCCACGCCGCAGCCCGCTGCGGCAGAACCGGGTCCTGCGGCTGCTGGACCGCCTGGAGCGCGAGCCCAGGGCCGACGCGGTGATCGACACGCTCCGCGAGGGCGTCCGTGCCCTGCCGCTGGGGCGCGGCCGGGACCTGCTGCACGGCCGGTGGCTGGGGCACCCGGTGCACCCGCTGATGGTGCAGGTGCCGATCGGCAGCTGGCTGTCGGCGGCGGTACTCGACCTGCGGCCCGGCCGCTCCCGGGAGTCACGGCTGCTGATCGGGGTCGGGCTCGCCGCCGCGGCCCCCTCGGCCGTGGCCGGCTGGGTCGACTGGGCGGAGCTGCACCGTCAGCAGCAGCGCGTCGGTCTGGTGCACGCCCTGTCCAACACGGCCGCTGTCGGCCTGTACACCACCTCGCTGGCCTGCCGTGCCGGGGGACGCGTGGGAGCGGGACGGGCGTACGGCTTCCTGGGCCTGGCGGCGGTCGGACTCGGCGGCATGCTGGGCGGCCACCTGGCCTACCGGCAGGCTTCCGGCGCCAACCACGCCGAAGAGGTGCCGCACGTCGTCTCGGAGGGCTGGCACCGGATCGGAGGCGTGCACGAGTTCCCGGCCGGCCGGTGCGGCGCACCGTCGACGACGTGCCGGTGCTGGTGGTGCGCGAGACCGGCGGTGAGATCCACGCTCTGGCCGAGCGGTGCAGCCACCTCGCGGGACCGCTCGCCGAGGGCACCGTCGCCGACGGCTGCGTCCGGTGCCCGTGGCACGGCAGTGTCTTCCGGCTCTCCGACGGCTGGAACGTACGCGGCCCCGCCACCGCGCCCCAGCCGTCCTTCGAGACCCGGATCACCGACGGCCACGTGGAGGTGCGCCTGCGCCACCAGGACGGCGGACGGCGTGCGGAACAGGTCCGGGAGCCGGCGGGGCAGGGGAGCGCGACGGGACCGGGGGCTGTCCATGGACAGGACGGACATGACGGGCGTGGCGCCGGTGGCTGACAGCCGGCCGGTGCGGAAGCCGCGCGGGCTCCTCCGGCGCACCGAGCGGGGCTGCTCGGCAGGGCACGACCGGCCGCTGGGCGGCCGTCACGCCGATGTCGGGCCCCTGCCCCGCGAGGACGCCCACGGCCGCTGAAGCAGGACCGTCAGCGGGTGAGCAGACAGGCCAGGGCGCCCGCCCCGGCGGCACCGGCGAGGACGGCGCAGGCGACCGCCGCGTGACGTCTGAGCAGGGCGCTGCGGAGGGCGCGGTAGCGGGCCTCGTACTCCTGCCGCAGCTCGTCGGCCCGGCAGGCCGTGCTGAGCAGCAGCCGGCGGGTGACGTCGAGGCGGCGGCGGACGTAATGGCCGGTGATCTCCTCCGCCTGGGCCGTGGTCAGCCAGGGCATCAGGGCGCAGAGGTCTTCGGCCTCGCCCCGGGCCTGGTCGAGATGGGCGTGCGCGAGCAGATAGCCCTCGGCCTCGTCGGCCAGACCGCTGTGCGGCTCCCCGGCCGGCGCCTCGGGTCTGCGGCGTCTCACCGCCGTTCGCCCTTGTGCCCTCCGGGCTCCACGACATCGCGTCGTCCGGTGTTCTCCGCCTGGTCGAGACCGGCCACGTCCGGGTGGCGCAGGTCGAAGGCGGGGGACTCGGAGCGGATCTTGGGCATGGTCAGGAAGTTGTGGCGGGGCGGCGGGCAGGAGGTCGCCCACTCCAGGGAACGTCCGTATCCCCAGGGGTCGTCGACCCGGACCCGCTCGCCCTTCTGGGCGGTCCGGTACACGTTGTAGAGGAAGGGCAGCGTGGACAGACCGAGGAGGAAGGCGCCGATGGAGGAGACGGTGTTGAGGGCGGTGAAGCCGTCGGCGGCCAGGTAGTCGGCGTAGCGGCGGGGCATGCCCTCGGCGCCCAGCCAGTGCTGCACCAGGAAGGTGGTGTGGAAGCCGACGAACAGGGTCCAGAAGTGGATCTTCTCCAGCCGGGTGTCGAGCATGGTGCCGGTCATCTTCGGCCACCAGAAGCTGAAGCCGCCGAACATCGCGAACACGATCGTGCCGAAGAGCACGTAGTGGAAGTGTGCGACCACGAAGTAGCTGTCGGTGACGTGCCAGTCGAGCGGGGGCGAGCCGAGGATGACACCGGTGAGGCCGCCGAAGAGGAAGGTGACCAGGAAGCCGGCCGCCCACAGCATGGGAGGGTCGAACGACAGCGAGCCCTTCCACATCGTGCCGATCCAGTTGAAGAACTTGACGCCCGTCGGTACGGCGATCAGGTAGGTCATGAAGGAGAAGAACGGCAGCAGCACCGCGCCGGTGGCGAACATGTGGTGCGCCCACACGGTCACCGACAGCCCGGCGATGGCGATGGTGGCGCCGATCAGTCCGGAGTAGCCGAAGATCGGCTTGCGGGCGAAGACCGGGATGATCTCGGAGATCACGCCGAAGAACGGCAGCGCCAGGATGTACACCTCGGGGTGGCCGAAGAACCAGAACAGGTGCTGCCACAGGACCGCGCCCCCGTTCTCGGCGTCGAACACCTGGGCGCCGAACCGGCGGTCGGCCTCCAGCACCAGCAGCGCGGCGGCCAGGACCGGGAAGGCCAGCAGCACCAGCACCGAGGTGAGCAGTACGTTCCAGGTGAAGATCGGCATCCGGAACATGGTCATGCCGGGGGCGCGCATGCAGATGATCGTGGTGATGAAGTTGACCGAGCCCAGGATGGTGCCGAACCCGGACAGCGCCAGCCCCATGATCCACAGGTCCCCGCCGACGTGGGTGGTGCGCTCGCCACCGCTGAGCGGGGTGTAGGCGGTCCAGCCGAAGTCCGCGGCGCCCTGCGGGGTGAGGAAACTGCCGAGCACGATCAGACCGCCGAAGAGGAACAGCCAGTACGACAGCATGTTGAGCCGCGGGAAGGCCACGTCGGGTGAGCCGATCTGCAGCGGCATGACCGCGTTGGCGAAACCGGCGAAGGTGGGCGTCGCGAACAGCAGCAGCATGATCGTGCCGTGCATCGTGAACGCCTGGTTGTACTGCTCGCTGGACATGATCTGCAGCCCCGGCCGGGCCAGCTCCGCCCGGATGGCCATCGCCAGCGCCCCGGCGATCAGGAAGAAGGCGAACGACGTGATCAGGTACAGGTGCCCGATCTTCTTGTGATCGGTGGTCGTCAGCCAGGAGACGACCACCCTGCCCCTGCCGTGGCGCTCCGCCGCGGGTACCGGTGCGACCGGTTCGGTGTGTGTCGCCATCAGTTCCTCGATCGGCAGCAACGGTGCGGGGAGGGGCGGCACAGGAGGTGGCCGGCCCGGCCCGCAGGAACCTAGTCGGGCCGCTTCGGCTCCCTGGCCGTGCAGCGCGGTCCGCTGGGCCGAATGCCCGGTCGAACCACCCGTCCGAGCGGTGTCCGGCCCGCCGGCGTGCCGGGCGAACAGAACCGCTGTGGCCTGGAGGAAGCGTGAGGATCGGGTGAACGCCCGTGTCCCGTACGGGAATACGGCCGATGGTCTGGGAGGGCGTACGCGGGGAGGGGACGGGAACGTGCCGGGACAAACGGGGCCGGGCCGGACCGAGGGCGAGCTGGATCCGGAAGCCGGACCGGTGCAGCGGTTCGCGGCCGGGCTGCGCGCGCTGCGCGAGTCGGCAGGCAGACCCACCTACCGGGAGATGGCCCGGCGTGCGCGCTACGGGGTGACCACCCTGTCGCAGGCGGCGGCCGGCAAGCAACTGCCCACCCGCGCGGTGACGCTCGCCTATGTGAAGGCGTGCGGCGGCGACATCGCCGAGTGGGAGCGGCGCTGGCGCGAGGCGTCGGACGAACTGGCCGCCGAGGCCGCCGCCGACGACACCGCCCGGCCGCCCTACCGCGGCCTGACCCGCTTCGAGCCGGGCGACGCCGAACTGTTCTTCGGCCGTGACCAGCTCGTGGAGCGGCTCACCGAGCTGAACCGCAAGCACCGCTTCACCGCCGTCTTCGGCCCCTCCGGCAGCGGCAAGTCCTCACTGCTGCGCGCCGGCCTGATCCCGCGGCTGCGGGCGGCCTCCGACGACGACGCGACGCCCGCGGCCGTACGGATCCTCACCCCTGGCGCCGACCCGCTGCGCACCCACGCCGACCGGCTGGAACCCGTACCGGACAGCGACGCCGACACCTGGCTGATCGTCGACCAGTTCGAGGAGCTGTACACCCTCGGCGCCGACCCGGCCGACCGGGACACCTTCATCGACCGCCTCGTCGCCGCCACCGACGCCGACAGCCGGCTGCGCGTCGTCATCGCGGTGCGGGCCGACTTCCTCGGCCGCTGCGCCGAACACCCCGGTCTCACCGCCGCGTTGCAGGACGCCACGCTGTTCGCCGGGCCGATGAGCCGCGCCGAGCTGCGGGAGGCCATCGTCCGCCCGGCCGCCGCGGCCGGCCTGATCGTCGAACGGGCCCTGACCGACCGGCTCCTGGACGAGGTCGAGGACGCTCCCGGCGGACTGCCCCTGATGTCGCACGCCCTGCTGGAGACCTGGCGCCACCGCAGCGGCCGCGCCCTGACGGAGACCGCGTACGAGGCCGCCGGCGGGCTGCACGGCGCCGTCGTACGGACCGCCGAGCAGGTCTACGCGGAACTGAACGGCGAGCAGGCGGAGTTGGCCCGGCGCATTCTGCTCCGTCTGGTCGCTCCCGGAGACGGGACCCCCGACACACGTCGCCCCACCGACCACGCGGAGCTCGGCTTCGGTGACCCCGCCGACACCCGGCTGGTGCTGGAACGCCTGGCCCGGGCCCGTCTCATCACCTTCGACGACGGCACCGCCGACCTCGCCCACGAGGCGCTCATCACCGCCTGGCCCCGGCTGCGCGCCTGGATCGACGCCGAACGCGACCGGCTGCGCGTCCACCGCGCGCTGTCCGAGGCCGCCCGCACCTGGCGGGAGCTCGGGCAGGAGAACGCCGCGCTGTACGCCGGGTCCCGGCTGAGCGCCGCCCGCGACGCCTTCCCGCGCGACACCGCACGGCCGGACCCGGGTGACGACGAACTCACCCCGCTGGAGAGACATTTCCTCACCTCCTCCCTCCGGCGCCGGCACCGGGCCGCGCTCCTGCGCCGCACGGTCGTGGCCGTACTGGCCGCGCTCGCCCTGCTCGCCACCGGCACCGCCGTCGTCGCCCTCCAGGCGCGGGCCACCGCGCAGGCCGAACGGGACGACGCCGTCTTCGGACAGCTCACCGCCGAGGCCGACCGGGTCCGTGACACGAACGCCGGGCTGGCCGCACGGCTGGACGCCGCCGCGTACCGCATGCGCTCCACGCCGGACCTGCGGACCCGGCTGGCCTCGGACGCGGGCCGGGTGCTGGCGACGCGGCTGGCCGGACACGACGGTGTCGTCAGCTCCGTGGCGTTCGCACCCGACGGCCGCACCCTCGCCAGCGGCGGCCACGACGGCACGGTCCGGCTGTGGGACACCGGCGGCCGGGCCCTGGGCGAACCGCTGCGCCTCGGCGCCGACCGGGTCGGCGCGGTCGCCTTCGCCCCGGGAGGCGTGACCTGCTGGTCGCCACCGGGGAGGGCGGCGTCGTCCGCCTGTGGGACGTGCGGGACCGGGCGCGCCCGCGCGCCGTGGGCCGGCCGCCGGTGAGCCACGACGGGCGGAACATCGTCTCCGTCGCCTTCGCGCCCGACGGCCGCGCCTTGGCCACGGCGGGTGACGACGGCACCGTACGGCTGTGGGACGTGTCCGATCCGGCCCGGCCGGAGCCGATCGGAGAGCCCGCGGCGGCCGACGAGTCACGGAACCGCAGCGTGCGCGCCGTCGCGTTCGCCCCGCACGGCAGGACGCTGGCGACGGCGGGCTACGACGGCTCCGTACGGATGTGGCGGTACGGCACGGACGACGGCATCACACCGCTGGGCGAGCCCCTGCGCGGCCACACCGACCCGGTCTGGACCCTCGCCTTCTCTCCCGACGGCCGTACCCTGGCCACCGCCGGCTTCGACGAGACCGTACGCCTGTGGGACACCTCCGACCCCGGGCATGCGAAGCCCCTGGGCGAGCCGCTCACCGGGCACACCGCGCCCGTGACGTCCGTCGCGTTCAGCCCCGACGGCGAGACGCTGGTGAGCGCGGGCGAGGACGACGCCCCGCTGCTGTGGAACGTGGCCAACCCGGCCTACCCGCAGCGGCTCGGGGAGCCGCTGACCGGCCATACGGAGGCCGTGTGGGAGGTGGCCTTCAGCCCCGACGGCCGTACGCTCGCCAGCACCGGCGCCGACGGCGGTGTCCTGCTCTGGCACCGGCCGCCCACCGTCCTCACCGACTTCACCAACCCGGTGACCGCGGTCGCCTTCAGCCCCGACGGCCGACTGCTCGCCGCCGCCAGCACCGACGACGGGCTGGTCCGCCTGTGGGACGTACGCCGCCCGGACCGGCCGACGCGGCTGCCGCGGACGCTCGCCCACGAGGACCGGGTGCTGTCCGTGGCGTTCGCGCCGGACGGCCGTACGGTGGTCAGCGGCTGTGCGGACGGCACCGTACGCCTGTGGGACGTCTCGGCACCGGACCGTCCCGCCCCGCTCGGCGAACCCGTGCGCGCACACGACGGCGGGGTCGACGCCGTGGCGTTCGCGCCGGACGGCCACAGACTCGCCACCGGCGGCGAGGACGACACGGTGCGGCTGTGGGACGTCGGGCGACCGGACCGCGCCCGCCCTATCGGAAGCCGCTGGGCGGCCACACGGACGCCGTCACCTCGGTCGCCTTCTCCCGGGACGGCCGTCTCCTCGCCACCGGCGCCGAGGACGCCACGGCCCGCCTGTGGCACGTCCGCGCGGGGCACCGGCCCGTCCCGCGGGCGCCGCGCTCACCGGACACGACGAGGCGGTGAACGCGGTGGCCTTCGCCCCGGACGGCAGGACGCTGGCGACGGGCAGCGACGACCGCACGGTCCGGCTGTGGGACGTGGAACGCAACGGTTCCGCGCGTCCGTCGGGGGAGGAGCTGACCGGACACCGGGCGGCGGTCCGGGCCCTGGCCTTCGCCCCGGACGGCACGACGCTGGCGACCGGCGGCGGCGACCACACGGTCCGCCTGTGGGACGTGTCCGACCCGGCCCGCGCCGAACCCGCCGGCCAGGAACTCACCGGCCATCTCGACACCGTCACCACCGTCGCGTTCGGCCCCCGCGGCGACACGATCGCCTCCGCCGGCTACGACCTGACGGCCCGGGTGTGGACCCTGGACACCGACCGCGCGGCGTCGTACGTGTGCGAGAACACCGGCGGGATCCTCACCCGGGCCGTCTGGCAGGAGCATCTGCCCCAGCTCGGCTACCGGCAGGTGTGCGGGGGCTAGGCCTTGTCAGACACGGCCTAGGGGAGTCCGAACTCGATCACGGCGCCGTCCTTGTTGTGGGCGACGACGGTGGCCTTCACCGCGTCGCCGAACCCGGCCTCACCGCCCGCGCCACCGAGCTGCATCAGGGAGCCGTCGTCCGACTGGAAGGTGACGTGGTCGTCCGCCACGGAGACGTGCAGGTGCTTCCCCCTCGCCGTGATGCCGGCCGTGGACGTCACCAGCACCTCGCACGCACCGTCCGAACAGGCCGCGTAGTTCTTGCCGTCCGCGGCCTTGGGCAGCGGGCCGGTGGACTCGGGCGAGGGGCTCTCCTGTGCTGCGGGCTTCCAGCCCGGTGCGCACTGTTCCGCCTGCTCGTACGCGGCGGCGAGCCGTGGATGCTTCTTCGCCAGCGCGGGCAGGTCCGGCTGCGGCGGGGTGAGGGACTGGACCTTCTTGTCGACGTCCGCGGCGGTGTCCTCGGCTTCTTCGAGGGGCACGGCCGGTGAGACCCCGTCGAGTTCGGACGCGACACCCCGCACCTTCTTCTGCCAGGCCTCGAGCAGCCGGTCGGCCGCGGGAACGCCCGACGGGCCGAGGTCCTCCAGATCACTCGCCGCGGTCTCCACGTCCGACGGCGTCGCGAAGAGGTAACCGACGGCGCGGGACCGGGCGAGCAAGCCGGTTTCGTCGTCCGCGTCCCGGATCTCCTTCAGATCCGCGGCGCTGTCCGCCCGCAGTCTCTTGAACGCGACCGTCGACTCGCACATCTCGCCGGCCCATTCCACGAGTTTCCCGGACGGCGCCCGACTCGGCTTCGCCTCGGCCGCCTCAGCCGTCTTTTCGCCCTTCTTCTCGTCCGTCCCGCCGCCCCCGCATCCCGCGACGGCCAGCACCAGCCCGACGACCGCGACCGTGACGGCCCTGCTCCTGCCCATGGACGACCCCTCTCCCTGCTACGACCTGGTCCCACTCCTCCAGTCCAGCCGTGTCACGGATTGTTCGGCGACCCGTCCCGCGACCCGAACAACATCCCGTCGCAGCCGGCCGGCGAGGGGCTACGGGAACCGGCCGATGGTCTGCGCGCCCCGGCGATCGCGCTGGCTTGACCACGACCGTCGGGTTTTTCAGGACGCCCACATTCCGCGAATGGGTTTTCGAACCGGCCTCGTTTCTCCTCCTCTTCCGTCTCTGGAGAATCACCGTTTCCGCAAGGGAAAGCGGAGTGTGTCGAATTCCCGTCGGGCGGTGCGGTCGTTGATTTCAGGACGTTGTCCGCCGAGCAATCCGGGAAATCGTTCCGGCATATCTACGATCGCAGGCTATGACCGACATTCCCCGGGACGATTCCGCCACCCGTGCGCGCTGGCAGACGTGTCTCAAGCTCGCCCGCGAACTCCTCCTCGTCGGGCCGGACGGCACGGACCTCAAACTCGACTATCTGCACACCCTGATCGACACGGGTCGCCTCGGCCCCACGCACCACCCGCGCAAGAAGATCCTCGTCATAGGCGCCGGCATCACCGGACTCGTCGCGGGCCGATTACTCAAGGACGCCGGCCACGACGTCACCATCCTCGAAGCAAACGCCAGTCGGGTCGGCGGACGCATCAAGACCTTCCGCGCCACCAAGCACCACCAGCCCTTCGACGACCCGGCCCAGTACGCCGAGGCCGGTGCCATGCGGCTGCCCGACTTCCACCCGCTCGTCCTCGCCCTGGTCGACAAACTCGGGCTCGGCCGCCGCCAGTTCTACAACGTGGACGTCGACCCCGGCACCGGCAGCGGTCCCGACGTCCCCCGCCCCCGGTGACGTACACCTCCTTCACCGGCCGGACCTGGACCTACGGCGACGACAGCCCCGACTTCCGCGAGCCCGACAAGCGGGGCAACTCCTGGATCCGCGCCAACCGCGTGCAGGTGCGGCGGTCCGACTACGCCGCCGGGCCGGAGCGCGTCAACGAGGGCTTCCACCTCACGGGCGACGAGGTCCGCGCCCCCGTCGTGAAGATGGTCGACGACGCGCTGGAGAGCGTGCGTGACCACTACTCCGACGTCGTCGACGGCCGGCGCGTCAACAAGCCGTTCGACGCGTGGGTCGAGGGCTGGGCCCGGGTGATCCGGGACTTCGACGGTTACTCGATGGGCGGCTTCCTGCGCGACCACGCCGGGCTCAGCGACGAGGCGATCGAGGCCGTCGGCACCCTGGAGAACATGTCCTCGCGGCTGCACCTGTCCTTCTTCCACAGCTTCCTGAGCCGCAGCGACATCAACCCGGGCGTCCGCTACTGGGAGATACCCGGCGGCAGCCGGCGCCTGCCGGACGCCCTGCACGAGGGCCTGCGCGACGAGGTGCGGCTCGGGCACCGCATGATCCGGCTGGAGTATCACGACCCCAGCCGCGACACCGACCCCGAGGGCACCGGCGCCGTCGGACCCGACGGCTGGGGCGTGGCCGTGCAGACCGTCGCCGAGGACGATCCACAGGCCCCGCCGCGGCTGTGGACGGCCGACCTGGCGATCGTCACCATCCCGTTCTCGGCGCTGCGC
The DNA here is from genome assembly GCA_018195615.1 of Streptomyces tuirus. Lineage (GTDB taxonomy): Bacteria > Actinomycetota > Actinomycetes > Streptomycetales > Streptomycetaceae > Streptomyces > Streptomyces tuirus_A. The sequence continues at coordinate 5,133,553 of JAGTPG010000002.1, forward strand.
TTCGTGGAGATCGTCCCCTCGATGTCGTACAAGAAGCGCCGCGCCGTCATCGAGACCCATTACGACCAGGCCACCAAGGTGCTGCTGGAGTTCAGCCACCGGTGGTGGGAGTTCACCGAGGACGACTGGCGCGAGGAGCTCGAGAGCATCGCGCCGGGGCTGTACGAGTACTACCAGCTGGGTGGTGAGCAGGGCACGGGTGTGACCCTCTCGCTCGCCGGGGCGGGGGCCGCCCCGGCGGTCTCCGGGCTGCTCGGTGCCGCCGTCAAGGACAGCAGCGTCAGCGAGGAGATGCGGCAGATCGACACCACCCTGCCGCTGCGCGGCCCCGCCGTCCGCCCGGCGACCCACTGCTTCGGCGGGGGCTCCGCCGCGGACAACCCCAACCGGTTCATGTACTACCCGTCGCACCGGGTCGAGGGCAGCACCGGCGGCGTCGTACTCGCCTCGTACTGCTGGTCCGACGACGCCGCACGCTGGGACTCCATGCGCGGCGCCGAGCGCTACGTCTACGCCCTGCGCAACCTCCAGGCCCTGCACGGCCGCCGTATCGAGGTGTTCTTCACCGGGCGCGGCGCGACCAAGAGCTGGGCACGCGACCCCTACGCCTTCGGCGAGGCCGCCATCTACACCGCGCACCAGATGACCAGCTTCCACCTGGACGTCTCCCGGCCCGAAGGCCCCGTGCACTTCGCCGGGGAGCACACCTCCCTCAAGCACGCCTGGATCGAGGGCGCCCTGGAGAGCGCCGTCCGCGCCGCCCTCGCCGTCCACCGGGCCCCGCCGGTCACCACCCGGGCGCGGACCGGGAGGGGGAGAGCTCGTGAGCGCGATCGACCCCGGGTGCACGGTCGCCCGCTACCTCGCCCTGCGCCTGGCCGAGTTGGGCATCACCCACCTGTTCGGCGTCCCGGGCAACCACCTCGGCCCGTTCCTGACCACCCTGCGGGCCGAGGGCGACATCGAGTGGGTCGGCACCCCCACCGAGGGCGGCGCGGGCCAGGCCGCCGACGCCTACGCCCGCGTCCACGGCGTGGGAGCGGCCGCGGTCACGTACAGCGTCGGCGCGTTCAACCTCCTCAACGCCTGCGGCGGCGCCTACGTCGAGCGGGTCCCGCTCATCGCCGTCAACGCCTCCCCGCCGTACGAGCAGTGGCAGAACTACCGCGCCCTCGGCCTGCTCACCTCGCACATGAGCCCGCGCCCGGAGAGCAACCTGGACGTCTACCGGCAGGTCACCGTGGACGCTCAGGTCGTCTCCAACCCGGGCCTCGCCCCCGGTCAGATCGACGCGGCGCTCACCGCGTGCCTCACCGAGCGCCGGCCGGTCTACCTGGAGGTCATGGAGGACCTCTGGGACGAGCCCTGCCCCGGGCCCGGGGCGCCGATCGTCCCCCGTGAGCGGCCGTTCAGCGCGCGCAACCAGCGCATGCTGGACCAGGCCGTGCAGGCGGTCCTCGCCCTGGTCGAGGAGCATCCCGGCCCGGACGGCAGGCCCCGCCCGATCGTGTGGGCGGGCGAGGAGATCGACCGGTTCCGCCTCGGTGAGCGGCTCACCGACCTGGTGGCGGCCACGGGGGTGCCGTTCTGCACCACCGTCGGCGCCAAGGCCGTCGTCGACGAGGACCTGCCGCAGTTCCACGGCGTCTACAACGGCGGCGCCAGCCACCCGGACGTGCACGGCGTGTTCAAGGACTGGGCCACCTGCCGGATCGGGCTCGGCGCCTGGTCCACGTCGAAGAACCTCGGCGGCGAGCAGTGCGTCGGCGATGACTGGGTGATGGCGGCGAACGGCGGCGTCGGCGTCGGCACCTCCTACTTCCCCGACGTCCAGCTCGAACAGCTGCTGCCCGCCCTTCAGGACGTGCTGGTGAAGGCGTACGGCTCCGGGGGCCTGTCCGCCGACTACTACGCCGAGTCCTACGCCCACCACGGCTCGCCGGACGACCGCCCCGCGGCCCTCGAACACCACCGCGCCGCACTGCGCGCCGGCGCCTCGCGGCCGACCCGCCGCGCGGAGGGACGGCGCCTCACCTACGACGGCGTCTTCGACCGGATCAACCACTTCCTGAACCACGACACCGGGGAGGACTGGACGGTCGTCTCGGACGCCGCGTTCTCCCTGATCGGCTCGATGAACCTGTCCCTGCCCGCGGGCGGTTTCCTCTCGCAGGTCAGCTGGCTGTCCATCGGCTGGTCGGTCGGCGCGGCCGCCGGCGCCGCGCTCGCTCCCGAGCGCGAGTACGCCCGCCCGATGGTGTTCGTCGGCGACGGCGCCTTCCAGGAGACCTGCCAGGAGTTCTCCACCCACACCAGGCTGGGCATCCGCTCGGTGGTGTTCGTCATGGACAACGGCCACTTCTACGGCGTCGAGCAGATGCTGGTGCACCCGGAGTACTACGCGGGCCGGGACGCCGCCGACCCGGACTTCTACAACGTCCTCCACCCCTGGCACTACGACCGCCTCGCGGACGTCTTCGCCGGCCGGCACACCCCCGCGAACGGCGTCACCGTCACGCACACCGCGGACCTCGACGACCTCCTGGACCGCCTCACCGACCCGGCCGACCCGGTCAACGCCGGACCCCTCCTGGTCCGCGTCCGGCTGCACCGCCACGACTACCCGCGTGCGATGGCCTACAAAGTCCCGAAGGAGAAGGAACATGGCTGATCTCAACGTCATGATCGCGTTCGACGCGGCCACGATCGTCGAACAGAACCCCAACGCCTCACGCAACCCCGACGCCCCGACGCAGGTCGACCACAGCCTGATCTACATGACCACCCGTCATGACCACATAGTCGGCACGTCGGGGCCGAGCTGAACCTCCGGGCCGAGCCGGGGACACCATCAGGTGGCGCGAGACGACCCTGTCGCTCGGCAGCGACTACAAGGCGCTGCTCTACAGGTACGTCAGCAACGACCCGCAGCACCAGCTCATCCGGACCCCGAGATCGAGGTGATCGACGGCATCTACCCGCTGCCGAAGGAGGGCTCCGAGGGCAGGCCGGAGTTCGACACCCAGAGGTACCAGGACCACTACTGGCGCACCACGGTCAGGAGGTCAGGGCAGGTGGTCTACCACTTCTACTTCCAGATCCTCGACCGCCACCGCCAGTTGAAGGGCTACTTCCAGTGGGACCCGTTCATCACCATCGAGGACGCCTGACGAGGTAAGCGGCGCCGCCCTGCCGTTAGGGTGATCGGCGTGGAGCTTCTGCACCTGCGTTACTTCGTCGCCGTCGCCCAAGAACTGAACTTCTCCACCGCGGCCCGCAAACTGCACATGGCGGCCTCCCCGTTGAGCCGGCGGATCAAGGATCTCGAGAACGAACTCGGGCACCGGCTGTTCGACCGCGACACCCATCATGTGCGGCTCACCCCGGCCGGCAGCGCGCTGCTGCCGATCGCCCGCGGTGTGCTGGAGCAGGTCGACTCCATCCAGTGGCGGCTGGACGAGACGGCCCGGCCGCGGCGGACCACCCTGCTGCTCGGTGTGCCCACGGGCGTCCATCCGGACCTGCGGGAACGGATGGACGCCCTCGCCGAGCGGGTCGGTGACCGGTTCGAGATCAAGCGCTGGCCGGGCGGCACCGAGCGGCTGGTCGACGCGGTGTGCGACGGCAGACTGGCGCTGACCCTGGCCCGGCTGCCGGCCGGCGGTGACCCGGCGCTGGACCTGCTGCCGGTGATGTCGGAGCGGCTCGGGGCGGTCCTGCCCAGGGACCGGTTCGCGGGGCGGGAGTCGGTCGCTCTGGCGGAGCTGGGCGACCTCGCCTACGCGGGCTCCCCGACGGCGGTGACCAACGCGTACTTCCGGGGACTCGACCAGCAGCTCGCCGAACTCGGCATCAGGAAACGCATCGAACTGGGCAGCGCCACGTTCGAGGGGATTTCCGAGATCGTGTCCAGTGGTCTGGCATTCTCCATTTCCATGCTGGATGCGCGAAGCCCCGTACAGAATTACCGTCTCGACAATGTGACCGTCCTTCCCTTCTCGGATTTCCATCCCCGGCTGGAGACCGGACTGCTCTGGCGGAAGGACCGGGCGCAGGGCGGTGACCTGGAGGAAGTCGTGGCGGCGGCTCGAGAGATTTTCGCCGTGCCGCTCCGCGCCTGACCCGCCAGAAATGCACGGAAAAGCGGTATGACCACTGCGGTCATACCGCTTTTCGCTATTCGGTCATTCCGTTCGCCGACCCCGCTTGGTAATTTAGTTTCCAGGTACACATACATGGCGAAGCGAGGAGTGAAGGAAAGCGATGACGGACCTCACAGACACCGTCACGGGCCCCCTGGAAGGCGTCCGCGTGATCGACCTCTCGACCGTGGTCATGGGCCCCTACGCCGCCCAGATCCTCGGCGACCTGGGCGCCGACGTGATCAAGATCGAGTCGCCTTCCGACACCGTGCGCGTGGGCCACTACAGGACCACACCGGGCATGACCCCGCTGAACCTCAACGTCAACCGCAACAAGCGCAGCGTGGCCCTCAACCTCAAGGACGACACGGACCGGGAGCGGGCGCTGCGGCTGATCGACACCGCGGACGTGCTGATCACCAACATGCGGCCCGGCGCCCTGCACCGCCTCGGCCTGTCCTACGCCGACATCGCCGCCCGCAACCCCGGGCTGGTCTACGCGCACGCCCAGGGCTTCCGCAGCGACTCGGACCGCGCCGGCAACGCCGCCTACGACGAGACCGTGCAGGCCGCGTCCGGCCTGGTCGACATCGCCGACCGCGCACTGGGCGAGCCCGTCTACCTGCCCACCATCATCGGCGACAAGGTCTCCTCCCTGACCATCGCCTACAGCGTGCTGGCCGCCCTGCTGCACCGGGACAAGACCGGGCAGGGCCAGCTCGTCGAGATCCCGATGACGGACACGCTGATCGCCTTCAACCTGGTCGAGCACCTCGCGGGACACACGCATGTGCCCGAGACCGGCCCCACCGGATTCCCGCTGTCGATGCTCAAGGGGCACAAGGCCGTGCGCACCAAGGACGGACTGGCCTGTGTCATGCCCTACAACCCGCGCAACTACCGGGACTTCTTCACGGCCGCAGGGCGCCCGGACCTGGCCGAGGACCCGCGGGTCAACCAGGACGCCATCGACAGCGCCGACCACGAGGACCTGGCCGCGCTGATCGGCGTGTGCGCGCCGGAACTGACCACCGACGAGTGGGCGGAGGTGTGCGCCAAGCACAGCATCCCGATGGCCCCGGTGCTGGAACTGGACCGCGCCCACGACGACCCCTACGTCCGCGACGGCCACCTGCTCGACACCGTCGAGCACCCCACCGAGGGCTCGCTCCGCACCATCGGCATCCCGCTGCGCTTCTCCGCCACCCCGGCTCGATCCGCCGGCTGGCGCCGGTCGCGGGCCAGGACACCGAGGACGTCCTCGCCGAACTCGACGCCGCCCGCTGATCACAGGAGGACAGTGATGACCACCCCCGCGACTCCCGTGGTACGCACCGAACGGATCGGCTCCACCCTGCTGATCACCCTCGACCGCCCCGAGGCCCGCAACGCCGTCAACGCCGAGGTCGCCGCCCGACTGGCCGGCGCACTCGACACGCTGGAGGCCGACCCCGGACTGCGGGTCGGCGTCCTGACCGGCGAGGGCGGCGCGTTCAGCGCCGGCATGGACCTCAAGGCCGCGCTGCGCGGTGAGTCGCCCGAGGTCGGGGGCCGCGGTTTCGGCGGCCTGACCGAGGCCGAGCCGGTCAAGCCGCTGATCGCCGCCGTGGAGGGCCCCGCCATGGGCGGCGGCTTCGAACTCGCCCTGGCCTGCGATCTGATCGTCGCGGCCGAGGACGCCCGGTTCGGGCTGCCCGAGGTCAAGCGCGGACTGATCGCCGCGGGCGGCGGAGTGATCCGGCTGCCCAAGCGGATCCCGCACCACCTGGCCATGGAACTGCTGCTGACCGGTGACCCCGTGGACGGCCGCCGCGCCGGTGAACTGGGCCTCGCGGGCCGGGTCACCGCCACCGGCCAGGCCGTCGCCGAGGCGCTCCGGCTGGCCGAACGGCTCGCGGAGAACGCCCCGCTCGCGCTGGCCGCCGTCAAGCGCGTGGTGCGCGCCGCCGACGGTGCGCCCGACACCGACGCCTTCACCTTCCAGCGCGAGGAGATGGCGACGCTGATGGCCTCGGCCGACGTCACCGAGGGCATGACCGCCTTCGCCGAGCGCCGCCCGCGCGGTGGACGGGGAGGTGAGGCGGACCATGCAGGCCGAGGACGTACGACAGCACGTCACCACCCCCCTCACCAGCCCGGCGTTCGCGCCGACCGTCCCGCGGTTCACCGACCGCGAGTACCTGAACGTCGTCTACCGCACCGACCCCGACGCGCTCCGGGCCGTCGTCCCCGAACCCCTGCGGATCGACGAGCCGCTGGTCCGGTTCGAGGTCATGAAGATGGGCGACGTCAGCGGATACGGCCCCTACACGGAGGCCGGCCAGGCGATCCCCGTCGGCTTCGAGGGCGAGCACGGCGAGTACCTGCACGCCATGTACCTCGACAACTTCCCGGCGACCGCGTCCGGCCGCGAGGTCTCCGCCTACCCGAAGGTCATCGGTTCGCCCGCGCTGTACGTCGACTCCGGCGCGCTCGTCGGCACCCTCGACCACGGCACCCTGCGGGTCGCCACCGCGACCATGGGCTACAAGCACCACGAGCTGGACCGGCGGGAGGCCCGGGCGCAGATCACCGTGCCGGCCTTCATGCTCAAGACGATTCCCGGTTACGACGGTCTGCCCCGGGTGCAGGAGCTCGTCCGCACCCGCATCACCGACGTCACCGTCAAGGAGGCGTGGACCGGCCCCGCCCGCCTGCAGCTGTTCCAGCACGTGCTCGCCCGCTGGCCGACCTGCCGGTGCTGGAGGTCGTCTCCGCGAGCCACATCCTCACCGACCTGACGCTGTCCGGCGCCGAGCCGGTCCACGACTACCTGAAGGGAGCCGCGTCATGATCCGAGCCTTCCGCACCGCCGCGGTGATCGGCGCCGGGACCATCGGACTGTCCTGGACGACGCTGTTCGCCGCGCACGGACTGACGGTCCGGGTGACCGACCCGCGACCGGACCTCGCCGAGGCCGTGGACGAGGCCCTGGCGCGGTACGCCCCGCATCTGGCCGCCCGCGGCCTGGACGTGACCGGCCTCGCCGGCCGGGTGCGCATCGCCGCCGACGTCACCGAGGCGGTCCGGGACGCGGACGTCGTCCAGGAGAACGGCCCCGAGCGGGCCGAGTTCAAGCAGGACCTGTTCGCCGCCCTCGCCCGCGAGGCGCCCGGCCACGCGCTGCTGCTCAGCTCCTCGTCGGCGATCCCGTCCAGCGCGTTCACCCGTGAACTGCCGGACGAGGCCGCCGCCCGGGTCCTGATCGGCCACCCCTTCAACCCGCCGCACCTGGTCCCGCTCGTCGAGGTCGTACCCGGTGAGCGCACCGGTGAGGACGCCGTGCGGGACGCGGTGGACTTCTACACCTCGATCGGCCGCACCCCGGTCGTCGAGCGCAAGGAGATCCCCGGGTTCGTCGGCAACCGCCTGCAGAACGCGCTCAGCCGCGAGGCGGTGTACCTCGTCGAGCAGGGCGTGGTGACGCCCGAGGAACTCGACAAGGTCGTGACCCACTCGCTGGGTCTGCGCTGGGCCACGGTCGGGCCGTTCCTCGGCTCGCACCTGGGCGGCGGCCCCGGCGGCTACCGGCACCTGGCCGAGCACATCGGCGCCTCGATGCAGCGGATGTGGGCCGGCCTCGGCACGCCGTCGCAGAGCGAGGAAGAACAGGAACGGCTCATCGAAGCCGTGGAACAGGCCTACGGCTCCTCCACGTACCCGGAACTCACCGGGGCGCGCGACCGCAGGCAACTCGCCGTGCTGTCCGCCCTGGACGGCGCGGACAAGGAGGAGAACTGAGATGACCACCACCTACGCACCGCTCGAGGACCAGCTCACCGCGGACTTCTACGCCTACGAGGCCCTGCTGCCGGACGAGGAGCGCAAGATCCTCCTCAAGGCCCGCGCCCTGATGCGCGACCAGGTCAAGCCGCTGGTCAACGCCAACTGGGCCAAGGGCGAGTTCCCGGAGGAACTCATCGGCCTGTTCCGCGAGAGCGGCCTGGCCGGCCTGCCCTACGAGGGCTACGGCGAGCACCGGCCCGCCGTCAGCAACCTGCTCAGCGGCATGCTGGCCCTGGAAATGACCCGCACCGACGCCTCGGTGTCGACCTTCTTCGGCGTCCACAACGGCCTGGCGATGTACTCGATCCACTCCGGCGGCGACCAGGAGCAGCGCGACCGCTGGCTCCCGGCGATGGCCGCGATGGACAGGATCGGGGCGTTCGCGATGACCGAGCCCCTCGGCGGCTCCGACGTCGCGGGCGGCATGCGCACCACCGCCCGGCGCGAGGGCGGCACATGGGTGCTGAACGGCGCCAAGAAGTGGATCGGCAACGCCACCTTCGCCGACTACGTCGTGGTGTGGGCGCGGGACGTCGACGACAACCACGTCAAGGGCTTCGTCGTAGAGAAGGGCACGCCCGGCTTCGACCCGGTCAAGATCGAGGGCAAGACCGCCTTCCGGATCGTGGAGAACGCCGAGATCACCCTCACCGACGTCCGGGTGCCGGAGGCGAACCGCCTGCAGAACATCAACTCCTTCCGCGACGTCGCGGAGATCCTGCGCGCCACGCGCGGCGGGGTCGCCTGGCAGGCGCTGGGCGTCATGGTCGGCGCCTACGAACTGGCCCTGGACTACGCCCGGCGGCGCGAGCAGTTCGGCCGCCCCATCGGCGGGTTCCAGCTGGTACAGGACCTGCTGGTCAAGAGCCTGGGCAACATCACCGCCTCCTGGGGCATGCTGGTGCGGCTCGCCCGGCTGCAGGACGCCGGTGTCTTCCGCGACGAACACTCCTCCCTGGCCAAGGCGTTCGTGACCTCGCGGATGCGGGAGGTCGTGGCGTGGAGCCGGGAGATCTTCGGCGGCAACGGAATCCTGCTGGACCACGACATCGCCCGCTTCTTCGCCGACGCCGAGGCGATCTACTCCTTCGAAGGCACCCGCGAGATGAACACCCTGATCGTCGGCAAGTCGATCACGGGCCAGAGCGCTTTCGTCTGACCGGGAGCTCCCCAACTTCCATGTTCCTGCCCGATGTCGGGCAGGAACATGGAAGTTTCGCGTTTCCCCGCCCTAGAGTGCCGACATGATCTCACTGCCCCCGATGCTGCGGCCGTGGTCTTCGACTGCGACGGTCTCCTGGTCAACACCGAGGACTGCTGGACCGTGGCGGAATCGGCGGTCTTCGCGGCACACGGCCTGCCGTTCGGCCCCGCCGAGAAGGCCCTGGTCCTCGGCCGGACCCTGGAGGCGGCCGGGAGGCCATGGCCGGCCACTTCGGACGTCCCGGAGCCGGTGCGGAGATCGCCGCCGACCTTCTCGCACGGGTGCGCAAGGAGCTGGAGCGGAGTGCCGCGGCCCTCCCCGGGGCGGCGGACCTGGTGCGTGCCTGCCGGGCGAGCGTGCCGGTGGCCGTCGCCAGCAACAGCCCGCGAGAACTCCTGGACCTGGCACTGGGGTCGGCGGGTCTCCTCGACTGCTTCCCCTGCTCGTTCGCAGCCGACGAGGTGCGCTCCCCCAAGCCGGCCCCGGACCTCTACCTCACGGCGTGCGCGGCACTCGGCGTCGCTCCGCGGCGCGCCGTCGCCTTCGAGGACTCGGCCACGGGTGCCGCCTCGGCACGTGCCGCCGGGCTCCACGTCGCGGTCGTGCCGTCCCTTCCCGGAGGCGACCTCGACCACGACTGGCTGGGCACGAGCCTGGCCGAACCCGAACTGCTCGACTGGGCCAAGGGGCTGGGCCGGGACGGCGCCCGCTGATCAGGTCGCCGACGGCCCCGCCGGGCTGTCCGGTTTGGCTGTCCCTCCCGAGGAAGACGTCCTGGCACCCTGACGAGGATCCGCGCGGAACCGGCCGACCGTGCCCGCCGGTGGCGAGAGCAGGGGACAATTCTCCGTCCAGCAGGACCGGAAGGAAGCGCCGGCATGATCGAGTGGATGCCCCTGGGCACCGGAGCCAGACCCGTCCCCAAGCCCCTGGCGACCCCGTTGGTCTGGGCCGGGGCCTTCGGCGGCGCACTGGTGCTGGTGGCGCTCCTCAACGCCGTGGTGGGAATCGGCCGCCCGGAGATGGCCCTGCTGTTGCTGTCCCTGCTGGCCGCCCTGCTCGGCCTGTGCGCACGCTTCACGGCCGCCCCCGGCACGGCCCTGCTCTGCTGGCTGTTCCTCAACGGCTTCGCCATCCCGCCCGCCGGCACCCTGACCTGGGCCGGGCACCGCGACACCACCTGGCTCGCCTGTCTGCTCACCGCCACCCTCGGCGGCACCGCCCTGGCCCGCCTCTTCCACGCCCGCGCCGCCTACCGCCGCCTCGCCCCGGGAGCGACCGGGAGCCCTAAGAGACTGTTAGGACTTGGTTCACGCCGTTGAGCGGTCCTGTTCCGGCCATCGACCCTGTGTGCTCCCGGTCGCAGACAAGGGAGTTCCGATGGCCACACAGACCACCACCGAGCGCGCACGGCAGCCGCGCCGCGACGAACGCAGGGTCGTCAGCAACATCGTGCGCGGATCGATCGGCAACCTGATCGAGTGGTACGACTGGTACGCGTACACCGCGTTCAGTGTCTACTTCGCCTCCGTCTTCTTCCCCTCCGGAGACCAGACCGCCCAACTGCTCAACACCGCCGCGGTGTTCGCCGTCGGCTTCCTGATGCGGCCGATCGGCGGCTGGGTCCTCGGCCGCTACGCCGACCGCCGTGGCCGGCGCGCGGCCCTGACGCTGTCGGTGACGCTCATGGCGGCCGGTTCGCTGATCGTGGCCCTCACCCCGTCGTACGGGTCGATCGGGGTCGCCGCGCCGGTGCTCCTGGTGACCGCGCGGCTGCTGCAGGGCCTCTCGGTGGGAGGGGAGTACTCGACCTCGGCCACCTACATGTCCGAGGTGGCCTCCCCGGGCCGCGTCGGCTACCGGGATTCGTTCGCAGTGCACCGGGGTTTACCCCGGTGTGAAGCGAATCTGACCGTGGCGACGCGGAGCGTCGCAGATTTCTGTCCGGCGGAGCCGGACACCGCGTGTCCGTCCCGCACGGCGCGGAGTGCGGTGAAAGCCGGGTTCTGGCGGAGCCGGGACGATGCTCACACGGGCCGGTTCTGCTGTTCGATGTACTGCTTGACGATGCTGAGCGGGCGCCGCCCACGGTCCCGGCGAAGTAGGACCCCGACCACAGTTTGTTGGCCCGCCAGTAGTGGCGTACCAGGTCCGGAAACTCCTGGCGCAGACGGCGGGAGGAGACTCCCTTGAGCGAGTTGACCAGTTTGGTGACGGCGACCTTGGGTGGGAAGTTCACCAGGAGGTGGACGTGGTTGTCCTCGCCGTTGAACTCCACCAGTTCGGACTCGAAGTCCGCGCACACCGACCGCATGATCTCCTCCATCCGCACCAGATGGGCATCGGTGAACACCTTGTGCCGGAACTTGGTCGCGAAAACCAAGTGAACATGCATCACGAAAGCACAGTGCCTGCCAGTTCTGATCTTCTGCATCTCGGCCATAACCCAAGTATGTATCGTGGCCGTCATGCAGCTCAGGTACTCCTTCCGCCTCAGCCCCACGCCGGGGCAGCGCACCGCGCTGGCCCAGGCGTTCGGGTGCGCGCGGGTGGTGTACAACGACGCGATCGCCGCGCGTGAGGCGGCCCGTGCCGAAGGGCGCAAGGCCCCCTCGATGGCCGAGTTGTCGGCCACGCTGATCACGCAGGCGAAGCGGACGCCTCAGCGGGCCTGGCTGGGCGAGGTCTCCGCCGTCGTACTGCAGCAGTCCCTGCGCGATGTGGGCGCCGCCTACAGTGCGTTCTTCGCCAGCCTGAAGGGCGAGCGCAAGGGACCGAAGATCGGTCCGCCGGCCTTCAAGTCCCGCAAAGACAACCGGCAGTCCATCCGCTTCACCAAGAATGCCCGATGGAAGATCACCGACAAGGGACGTCTCGCCCTGCCGGGCGTGGGTGAGGTACCAGTGCGCTGGTCACGCACCCTGCCCTCCACCCCTTCCAGCGTCACCGTGATCAAGGATGCGGCCGGGCGGTACTTCGCGAGCTTCGTGATCGAGACCGACCCCACCGCCGACCTGCGCGCCGCTCCGGATACCGAGGGCCTGCCCGCCATCGGCATCGACCTTGGCCTGAAGCACTTCGCGGTCCTCTCCGACGGCACGAAGATCGCCTCCCCCGGTTCCTGCGCCGGGCGGAGAAGCAGCTCAAGCGCGCCCAGCGCGAACTGTCCCGCAAGCAGAAGGGATCGAAGAACCGGGCCAAGGCCCGCCTGAAGGTCGCCCGTGCCCACGCGAAGGTCGCCGACGCGCGCCGTGAATTCCAGCACCAGCTGTCCACCCGGATCGTCCGCGAGAACCAAGCAGTCGCGGTGGAGGACCTGGCGGTGTTCGGGATGGCGCGTACGAGGCTGGCCAAGAGCGTGCACGACGCGGGCTGGTCGGCGTTCGTCGACATGCTCCAGTACAAGTGCGAGCGGTACGGCCGGGCGTTTGTGAAGATCGGCCGGTTCGAGCCGACCACCCGCCGCTGCTCGGTCTGCGGCCATGTGGACGGACCCAAACCCCTCCACGTCAGGGAGTGGGACTGCCCGGCCTGCGGCACGCACCTGGACCGTGACGTGAACGCCGCAGTAAACGTGAAGAACGCCGCTGGACGAGCGGTGCACGCCTGTGGAGCGCCCGGAAGACCATGGACGAAGGCCATGGCGGGGTGCGAAGAAGCAGGAAGCCAAGGAATCCATGCCGGAGCCCGCGCCGCGTAGCGGCGCAGACTCCGGACCGGAAGGCCAGAATCCTCTCCCTTCAGGGAGAGGTTGCACGTCAATACTCCAGCTTCCAGTACGTCACCCTCATCGCCGGCCAGCTGACGGCGCTCGGCCTGCAGATCGTCCTGCAGCAGCTGCTCAGCGCCGCGCAGATGGAGTCCTGGGGCTGGCGGATCGCGTTCGTCGTCGGCGCCGCGGGTGCGGTGGTCGTGCTGTGGCTGCGGCGCGGCATGGACGAGTCGGAGAGCTTCGAGAAGGCCGCCGAGACCCCGGGCCGGTGCCATCGACGCCCTGCTGGTCGCGGGAGGCGTGCCGCTCCCCGTGCTGGCCGGGCTCGACACCGACCCCGGCATCCGTCTGCTGCCGCTGTCCGGCCTGCTGCCCGGCTGCGCGCCGGCCTGGGCCGGGCGGGCTCGGGTCTGGAAGCGGTGACCGTACCGGCTGGGGCGTACCGGAAGAACCCCGAAGTGCCCACCATCGGCGTCGCCAACCTCCTGCTCTGCGACCCCGGCCTCCCGGCCCCCGTCGCCGCCGCCCTCACCCGCGTCCTGGTCCGCCGGGCCACCCGCCTCGTCCCCGCACCGGCCCTCGGCACCCAGTTCCTCGACGCCCGCAGCCTGATCTCCACGGGCGTCGTCCCCTGCACCCGGGAGCGGTCGCCGCCTATCGCGAACTGCACGGTTAGCGAGAGATCGAAGCCTCCCTCCCCGAAGGGAGGAGAGGGCCCGGAGGAGCCTCACGCGTGCGGAGCCGAACGCCCCCACCACGCGGCCGACGCGTCCCGCAGGGTGTTGGTGCCGCAGTGCACCTCGCCCATGCCGAGGTGGTACGTGTACCAGTCGTCGATGTACGACACCTTGAGACCGGCCCGCCGGTACGCGGCGGTGACCGCCTCCGTGAAGATGTCCTTGCCGCCGATGACGGGACCCCACTGGCGCGGCGCGAGGTAGCGATCGCGGGCCAGGAGCACGCCGTTGACCGCTCCGGGCACGTAGGCGCTGGTCATCACCGTCGCCGGGGCCTGCGCACGCGAGGCGGCCGGGTTCTCGGCGAGCCACTTCTGCTGGCCGTGGTCCCGGAGCGAGCCCACCAGGTCGGAGCCGGCGCCCATGCGGGTCAGACGCGGTACGGGAACGTCCTGCCCGCTGTCGGCCTCCGCCTCCGAGTCACGGGTGTACAGCGCCGGCACCCGCACGATCTCGTCGTCGGTGACACCCGTCTCGCGCTTGAGGATCTCCAGGTTGGCCGCGATGCGCCGCGCCGCCATCTCGTTGTCGGCCACCAGATGCCGGTCGGCGAGCGCCTGGTCGATGGTCTCCTTGGGGGCCGGGCTGTCACTGCGGCCGGGGACGGAGAACATCTTCGTCTTGCCATGGCCGTCGCGCTGGGCGTCGCGCAGCAGCCGCAGTCCCGCCTCCGGGTCGGCGAGGCCGATGCGCCAGCCGCGCGGGGTGCCGGCGGGCAGGAACTGCACGAACTCGTCGACGTGCCCCACGCCCAGCCAGGAGGTGTCCAGCAGCAGCGGGTCCTGCAGGTCCTGGGACTTCAGCAGCGTGCGCATCACCTTCGACGGGCGTGCCCCGCTGTCCTTGCGCTCGCCCATGATGATCCGCCCGGCCGGGAAGGAGCGCCCGCCGTGCGCGTGGGGCGGGATGGTCTCCAGGTTCCCCATGGAGTTGAGCGACCAGTCGTCGGGCTCCGCCCGGTCGGTCACCTGCACCACGCCGACGTCCCGGCCGCGCACCTTCTCGAACAGCTCCCGGCCGGCGTCCCGGTCCGGCTGGGCGGAACGCAGCATCACGCGCATCGCCTGCCGCTTCCCGCCCGGCCCGGTCATGCTGACGTACGCCGGTTCGACGAAGTCCTGGGCCCAGGGGTCGGCGTACTTCGTGAAGGTGACCAGCGGCTTGGTGACCCCGGCCTTCTTGACCTCCTTCGCCAGTTCCTTGACGAACTTCTGCTGAAGGCGGCTGTACGAGCCCTCGCCCTGCACCTCGGTGACCATCACCTGCTGGGTGTTCTGCAGGTGGTGCTGGGTCAGCAGCGGGGCGACGCGCAGGGTCACGGAGTCGGACGTGGACGTCGTCCCGGACTTCACCGTCAGCCGGACGACCACCCGCCCGTCCCACTTGGCGCTGTCCCGGACGACATCGGTGCCCTCGACGCCGAACTCCACACCGGACCGCAACTCGGCGGCGGTCAGCCGCGTCCGGGAGGTCACCGGAACCCACTTGCCGGAGCGCTTGAGGAAGAGGTGCGCGTGCTTGCCACCGGTGGTGATCTTCAGGCTGCCCTGGGCGCCCGCCCGGAGGCCGGACATGGGGACGGAACGCACCCGGGCGAGGTCGGAGACGTCCGCGCTGCCGTTGACCTTCGTGTCGGCGGCGTCGTTGCAGGCTGCCAGCTTGGCGTCGGGCAGGGGTCTGCCACCGGGCCCGCTGACCGGGCACCGCTTGCTGTCGTCGTCGATATTGGGCAGGTAGACGGCTCCGCGCCCGACGGACCAGCTGTCCTCACCGCTCTTGTCGCTGCCACCACCGACATCGACCCGCCCGTCGCGGTTCACATCAGCGCGCAGATCGGCCCGGGTGGACGATGCCGCGGCAGCAGCGGAACCGATGGGTCCGGCCAGCACGGATCCCGCGGCGGCCAGCACCAGCACCACCGACCCGGCCGGGTACAGGCGTGAACGTATACGTACACGTGAACGCACGGCGCGTTCCTCTCAGTTGGGGGGTGTTGCTGTGCAAGAGGAGGAACGGGGGCTGTGCGTTCACTGTGTGGCTAGAGTTACGTCTCGCCCGTCCGGCCCTGCCGGCGGCCAGAATGGTGACGTGCACCTCGACCACGTCTTTGTCTGCGGCGACCCGGCTCTCGACTTCGCCGCCACGCTCCGGTCCCGCCGCTCGGAGCGCTCCGAGACGTTGACGACGCCGGACAGGCTGGACGCGTGGTACGTCGAATCCGGCGTCGTCGACGCGGTCTCCCCCGGCCGGCAGGCCGACGTCGAGCAGGCGCGGACCGTACGAGAAGCCATCTACCAGCTGGTCACCGCCCGCCGGCTCGGGAGGAGTACGACGGGACGGCGCTGACGGTGGTGAACGCCGCCGCACGCAAGCCGCCCGCGGTGCCACAGCTCACTCCGGCGGGCCGGTGGACGCAGGCGACGCCGGAGGAGGCCCTCTCCCTGGTGGCACGCCACGCCATCGAGCTCCTGAGCGGACCGGACGTACGCCTGCTCAAGGAGTGCGGCAACCCCGAGTGCACCCGCACCTACGTCGACCGCTCACGGGGCATGCGACGGCAGTGGTGCGGGATGGAGTCCTGCGGCAACAGGATCAAGGCAGCCGCCTACCGCGCCCGCAAGAGGACTGCGGCCACGCCGGACCACTGACGCGCGAGCCGTGCGGCCGTCCTCAGGTCCACACACCGAACCACTGCTCGGCGCCGAACTCCTCGAACCGCTCCACCTCCCTGAAGCCCAGCTTTGCCGCGAGGCGCATCGCGCGGTCGTTGGCGGTCTGGGTGCTGAGGACCACCGGCTCGCCGGGAAGCGCGCCGGCGAACCAGTCGAGTGCCGCCGCGCACGCCTCGGCGGCGTACCCGTATCCCCATGCCTCCGGCAGGAACATGTAGCCGAGCTCTGCCTCTGCGGCATCCGCGCGGACATGCCCGGACGCTCCGCGTCGCGCCGATCGAGCGTGATCATGCCGATCATCGCTCCGTCGAGCTCGACCACGAACAGACCGGGGCGCCGCCCGGGAACCTCAGGCACCGAGCGTTCGAGTTCATCACGGGGTCGAGGGCCACCGACGTAGGTGCCCACCTCGGGCGACGCGAACAGCTCGACGAACGCCGCGCGGTCCCGGGCCTCGGACTCGCGGAGTACGAGCCGCTCGGTCCTCAACGGGGCGGGTGGCCAGGAGGCGGGTCCGAGTTCGGTCATGGCGGGCAACGTATCGCGCGCCCGTGAGAGCGGCGGCATGGCAAGGGTCGACGGACCGGAACAGGAGAGACTGTCCCCACCCCACGCGCCGCCGGGGCGTCGCGGTGGTCCGGGATGCACGACGACCCGACGGAGATCCGATGGAGCGACGCCAGCTGGAATATTTCATCGCCGTGGTCGAGCACGGCGGGTTCACCACCGCGGCCCACGCGCTCCACGTCGCGCAGCCCTCGCTGTCGCACGCGATCCGGTCCCTGGAACGCGAATTCGGCGGGCGGCTCTTTCACCGTCTCCCGCACGGTGTCGCCCTCACGGCGGCCGGTGAAGCGCTGGTCCGGCCGGCCCGGCAGGTGCTGCGCGACCTGTCCACGGCCAGTTCCCTGGTCCAGGAGGTCCTGGGGCTCAGCGGCGGCCGGCTCGACATCGTGTCGCAGACGACCCTGTCGGTCGACCCTCTGGCCGACATGCTGGGCCGTTTCCATCGTGCGCATCCGAAGGTCTCCGTGCGCGTGGTCGACCCGGAGCGCGGCGCCGCGGTGGTGCACATGGTCGCGGCCGGGCAGTGCGAACTCGGTCTGGTCGACGCCTCGGTGAGCACGGTGGATCTGCGCGGGCTCGATCTGCCGGAGCAGGAGATGCACGTCGTACTGCCCGCGGACCATCCGCATCCGGCACGCGACACCATCACCTCGCGGGAACTGGCCGGGCTGGACCTGATCGTGACACCGCCGGGCACCGAGACCGGGGCGGCGTTGGACGACGTGTGCGCCGCGCTGGGCGCCACACCGAGGATCGCGGTGGAGACCGCCCATCGCGCGATGATCGTGCCGCTGATCCTCTCCGGCGTCGGCGCCTCCCTGCTGCCGGCCTCCATGGCCCGGGACGCCGCGCTGCGCGGTGCCCGGATGCTGTCCCATCGGCCGCCGCCGCCGCTGCTGCGCGCGCTCTCCTACCCCGCCGACAGGGAAGGCCCGGTGCGCACGGAGTACGTCGACGCCTTCTGGATCGACGCCTGCACGGTGTCCAACGCACAGTTCGCGCGCTTCGCGGCCGAAACCGGGTACCTCACCTCGGCCGAGCGGATCGGCTGGTCGTTCGTCTTCGCCGGGCGGCTCCCGGACGACTTCCCGCCGACCCGGGCCGTGGCGGCCGCGCCCTGGTGGCGACAGGTACCGGGCGCCGACTGGCGTCGTCCCGACGGACCGCACTCCACCTGGCAGGACCGGGCGGACCACCCGGTGATCCACGTCGACTGGGACGACGCCCGCGCCTACTGTGCCTGGGCCGGCAAACGCCTGCCCACCGAAGCGGAATGGGAACGCGCCGCTCGCGGAGGAATGCACGCCAAGGTGTTCCCCTGGGGCGACGACTTCGAGCCGGGCGGCCGCCGGCGGATGAACGTGTGGCAGGGCGACTTCCCGAACCGGCACCCGACAGCCGACGGCTGGTACGGCACCTGCCCGGTCGGCACCTACGAGCCCAACGGGTTCGGCCTGCACAACGCCACCGGCAACGTCTGGGAATGGTGCGAGGACCTGTTCTCCCCCGCCCCCTCCTCGGCATCCTCCCCGACGCGGAGCAGCGCGTCGCCAAGGGCGGCTCCTACCTCTGCCACGCCTCCTACTGCCGCCGCTACCGGGTCGCCGCGCGGCAGGGCCTCTTCCCGGACTCGGCGACCGGCAACGTGGGATTCCGGTGTGCCCTCACCAGTGACGGCCCCGCTCATCGTCGGCGGAGGGCTTGACCGCGCGGACGACGGCCGAGTGCATGCCGTCGGCGACGGGGTGCGTCGGAGTGATCTCGACACGGGTGAACCCGGCGGCTTCGAGCCCTTCCCGGTATTCGGTGAAGGACAGCGCACCGGCGACGCAGCCGACCCAGTCCCGCGTTCGGCCCGCTGATCCGGTGTGAGGGTGTCGTCGGCGACGACGTCGGTGACGCCGAGCCGGCCGCCGGGCCTCAGGACGCGGAAGGTCTCGGCGAACACGGCGGGCTTGTCCGTGGACAGGTTGATCACGCAGTTGGAGATCACCACGTCGATGGTGTTCGCGGGCAGCGGGACGGCCTCGATGGTGCCCTTGAGGAACTCGACGTTCGTCGCGCCCGCCCTCTCGGCGTTGGCCAGGGCGAGTTCGAGCATCTCGTCGGTCATGTCCAGCCCGTACGCCGTGCCGCTCGGGCCGACGCGGCGGGCGGAGAGCAGGACGTCGATGCCACCGCCCGAACCCAGGTCGAGGACGCGTTCGCCCTCGCGCAGTTCGGCCACGGCTGTCGGGTTGCCGCAGCCGAGGGAGGCGGCGACCGCCCCGGCGGGCAGCGCGTCCCGCTCGTCGGTGGCGTAGAGAGCGGAGCCGAAGTTCTCGTCGACCTCGACCGGCTCGGGCCCGCAACAGGCGGTGCGGCCCTCGGTGACCCGCACGGCTGCGGCGGCGTAGCGCTTGCGGACGGTTTCCCGCAGCTCGATGGACTGCTCGCTCATCACTTCACTCCTGGGTGACGGGGCATGGCGGTGCCCGGAACGGTCTGTATTGGAGTTCGTTGATACAACCTTGCGCCTTGGATCGAGAGACGTCAACATAGAGATATGTCGAAACAAGAGCTTGAGGTCATCGGGCAGGACGCCGCCTGCTGCCCGGGGGTGTCCGCGGCGCCGCTGGACGACGAGCGGGCGGCGGAGCTGGCCAAGGTCTTCAAGGCACTGGGCGACCCGGTCCGGCTGCGTCTGCTCTCGCTGATCGCCTCACGCGGCGAGGGCGGCGAGGTCTGCGTCTGCGAGCTGACCCCGGCCTTCGACCTGTCCCAGCCGACGATCTCCCACCACCTCAAGCTCCTGCGTCAGGCCGGCCTCATCGACTGCGAGCGGCGTGGCACCTGGGTCTACTACTGGGTGCTCCCGTCGGCTCTCGACCGGCTCGCCCTGTTCCTGAGGACACCGACCGCGGCCGAGGCGGTCGCGTGAGCGCACCTCTGGCACGCCGTGCCCTGGCCGAGGCGATCGGCTCGGCGGCACTCGTCGCCGTGGTGGTCGGCTCGGGCATCCAGGCCACCGAGCTGTCGCGGGACACCGGCGTCCAACTGCTCGCCAACTCACTGGCCACCGTCTTCGGCCTCGGCGTGCTCATCGCGCTGCTCGGGCCTGTCTCCGGCGCTCACTTCAACCCGGTCGTCACGCTCGCGGCCTGGTGCACCGGCCGCCGCGCGGGCGACGGACCCACCGCGCGGGACGTAGCCGCGTACGTTCCCGCTCAGATCGTGGGAGCGATCACGGGTGCGGTCCTGGCCGACGCGATGTTCGGCAGGCCGCTGGTGCGCTGGTCGACGCACGACCGCGCGGCCGGCCATCTGCTGCTGGGCGAGATCGTGGCCACCGCCGGCCTGGTCCTCCTGGTCTTCGGCCTCGCCCGGGTGGGCCGCGCGCCCCTCGCCCCGGTCGCGGTCGCGTCGTACATCGGGGCCGCGTACTGGTTCACGTCCTCGACGTCGTTCGCGAACCCGGCGGTCACCATCGGCCGCGCCTTCACCGACACCTTCGCCGGTATCGCGCCCGGCTCGGTCGCCCCGTTCACAGCCGCACAGATGGCCGGTGCCGTACTCGGACTGGCGCTCCTGACGGCGGTCTTCGGTCGCCCCGCTCCCGCGCAGGCCGACGTCCCGGTCGTTCACGACGGTCCGGGACTCGCCACCCGCACCCTGACCTGACCCACCGCAAACGGAAGACGCCACCATGAGCACTCCCGCCACCGACCGGCCCTCCGTCCTGTTCGTCTGTGTCCACAACGCGGGCCGCTCCCAGATGGCCGCCGCCTTCCTCACGCACCTCGCCGCGGACGCGGTCGAGGTCCGCTCGGCCGGATCGGCTCCGGCCGACACGGTCAACCCCGCCGTCGTCGAGGCGATGAGCGAATCGGGCATCGACATCTCCGCGGAGACCCCGAAGATCCTGACCGTCGAGGCCGTCCGGGCGTCGGACGTCGTGATCACCATGGGGTGCGGCGACTCGTGCCCCGTCTTCCCCGGCAAGACCTACCTGGACTGGAAGCTGGACGACCCCGCAGGCCAGGGCGTCGACGCCGTACGCCCCATCCGCGACGAGATCGAGACCCGCGTCCGCACCCTGCTGGCCGACCTCGGCGTGAAGCGGTCGTCCGGCTCGGCCTAACCCGGGCGCAGGTGCGTGACCGGCAGATCGTGTTCGGCGTGCAGGCGCTCGGCCACGAGTGAGCGGTGGCATGCCTCCGGATCGCGCTCGACGCAGAAAAGGGCGGTCACCGAGTCGCCCGGAAGCCCGGCCACCAGCGCGCCGAGGTCGAACGGATCGAGGATCTCGCGGGTGTAGCGCTCGGCGTACTCGGGCGCCAACGCGACGCGGTTCCGCTTGCCCACGCCCTGGCGGTCGTCCTCGCGGTACTGGAGCCGGCGCAGCTCGGTCGTCGGCGCCAGCTCCTTCACGTGCCGGTAGCCGATGCCCGCCGCGGCGAGCGCGTGCTGGAGCCTCACCGAGTTCGCCCACGAGTAGTCGGGGCCCCGGACGCCACGGCGCCGGCGGAGGTCGAGCAGCAGCCCCACGCCCCCGCCGGTGAGCTCCTGGAGGAAGGCTCCGGCCGTGAAGCCGTAGACGCCGATCGTCGCTACGGCGCGAGGGCCGGCTGGTCCGCGACCCACAGCCACGCCCCGTCCGGCTGGCGACGGGCGACCTCGACGGTCACGTCGCCGTTGGTCAGGGTGGACGCCGTCAGTGCCAGGTCGCCGGTCACCAGCGCCGGGTGCTGCCTGCCCGGCGAGAGCACCGGCGCGGCCGCGACGAACCGCTCGTACACCTCGCGGATCTCCTCATGCCCGGTCGCGAGGTTGCCCGGGGGGAACGCCAGTACGGCGTTCGGCTCGTACAACGCCACCAGCCCGTCGACATCGCCCGCGTTGGCGCGCTCGATGAAGTACCTGCCCAGGTCGTTCGGCTCAGTGGCCGCTTTCCTGTTTGTCATGCGACAAGCCTCCCAACCCATACACGACACCCTGTGTCACGTATTTTCTGTAGGGTTCCCCTATGCGCGCCGACCGGTTGGTATCGCTGGTCCTGCTGCGGCAGCACGGTCGGCTGTCCGCGACCGCACTGGCCCGCGAGCTGGAGGTGTCCACCCGCACCGTGCTGCGCGACATCGAGGCGCTGTCCGCGGCCGGCGTCCCGGTCTACGCCGAACGCGGTCGGAACGGTGGTTTCACGTTGCTGCCCGGTTTCCAGACCGAGCTCACCGGACTGAACCACGACGAGGCACTCGCCCTGCTGGTCGCCGGGTCGCGGCGCGGCGCGCAGGCCTTCGGACTCGGCTCGGCGCTCGCTTCGGCCATGCGCAAGGTGGTGGACGCGCTGCCGAGGACCATCGGGCCACCGCGGCCGACGCGGCTCAGCGGTTGCTCATCGACCCGGAGACCGACCTCCTCGCGCGTCGACCGGTTGCCGAGGAGGTGCCTGACACCATCGTGGCCGAGGTCCGGCGCGCGGTGTTCGCCGGACACAAGCTGCGCATCCACTACGCGGCCGTGGACCGGACCCCGGCGTGGCGCACGGTGGACCCGATCGGCCTGGTCACCGTGCGCGGCCAGGGCTACTTGCTGGCCACGCGGTCCGGCGCGGACCGCACCTACCGGCTGTCCCGCGTTCTGGCCGCCGAGGAACTCGCCGAACCGGCACAGCGACCGGACCGGGTCGATCTGGACCGGGCCTGGCAGGAACGCAGCACACGGTTCCGGACCGGCGGCGACCAAGTCACCGTGCTGGTGCGGATGGACCCGGCGCGGCGGGAGGACCTGGTGGGCACCGCGCTGGCCGTCCTCGCCGAGGAAGCCGACGCGGACGGCCGGCTGCGGCTGGAGGTGACCTTCCAGGACCCGAGGCACGCCGAGTGGGCGCTGTGGCACCTCGGCACGGACGCGGAAGCCCTGGCCCCGCAGTGGTTGCGCACCGCCCTGCGCGACCGCGCCGCCGCGATCGCCACCCGCTACCAAATGCCGTCCTGAGCAAGGCATCGAGGGGGCACCATGACCGACCTCACCGAAGCCGCCCGACGACGTCAGCACATCCTGCGAGCGGCCGTGCGGCAGCGGCTGCTGCTACGGGTGACCTCGGCTCCGGCCCCGAAGCCGCCTCCTGGCGCCTCGCCGGTCAGCTCGGCCGTACGGATGCCCTGGGTCCAGTCGGCGTCGCGGCGCCAGTCCATGGCGTACGCCGCCACGCGTTCGGGCGGCAGGGGGATGACGCGCTCGGCCGTCACGTCGATCGTCATGGGCCAAGCCTGCGACTCCCCGGGAAACGGCGCCACCGCTGACCGGTCCGTCACGCACCGCGAGACAGGGCCGGGCAGGGCGGACCATAATCAGGGCATGGGACGTCGCATCGCCGACGTGAGCACTCCCGCCCGGCTGGCCGGACCAGGCGAGGGCCTGGGGCCGGACGAGCTGGCCCTGGCGACCCGGAACCACGGCCTGCCACTGGAGGCCATGCGCTACGACGTCACCCCGCCCGGCCTCCACTACGTCCTGACGCACTACGACATTCCGCATGTGCTGGACGAAGCCGCCTGGCGGCTGACGGTGAACGGCCGGGTACGGCGCGCGCTCAGCCTCTCCCCGGCGCAGCTCCGCACGTACCCCGCGGTCACCACGCGCGTGACGCTGGAGTGCGCGGGCAACGGCCGGGCCCTGCTGACGCCGAGGCCGGTGAGCCAGCCGTGGCTGGTCGAGGCTGTCGGCACGGCGGACTGGACGGGCGTGCCGCTGCGGGTGCTCCTGCGGGAGGCCGGGGCGCGGCCCGGCGCGGTCGACGTCGTGTTCACCGGCGCGGACCACGGCGTGGAGCGCGGTGTCGAGCAGGACTATCGGCGGAGCCTCCCGCTCCCCATCGCCACCGGCGACGATCCCGAGGTGCTGGTGGCCTATGCGATGAACGGCGGACCGCTGCCGCCCCAGCACGGCAGCCCACTGCGCCTGGTGGTGCCCGGCTGGTACGGAATGGCGCAGGTGAAGTGGCTGCGCGACATCACCGTCCTCGACACACCGTTCACCGGGTTCCAGCAGTCGGTCGCCTACCGCATCCGGCAGGATCCCGAGGAAGTGGGCGAACCGGTCACCCTGATCGCTCCCCGGGCGCTCCTGATCCCGCCGGGTTTTCCGGACTTCATGTCCCGGACCCGCGTGGTCGCGCCCGGCACGGTGGCGGTGGAGGGACGGGCATGGTCCGGACGTGCCCCGGTGGCGGCGGTGGAGGTGAGCACGGACGACGGCCAGGCCTGGCATCCGGCCGAACTCGAACCGGATCACGGACACCGATGGGCTTGGCGCCGGTGGTCCTTCCTGTGGTCGGCCGTCCCCGGCGACCACGTCCTCAGCGTCCGCGCCCGCGACGGGGCGGGAAACACCCAACCGGCCGAACAGCCCTGGAACCGCGGCGGGTTCGCGAACAACCTCGTCCAACGAGTCCCGGTGTTCTGCCGTGCCCCCGCATGACCGCGTGGCCGAGCATGCCGCTCTCCTCAGGTAGTCGGTTCGAACCCCCGGTGAGTTCCCGGCTTCGCCCTATGGCGAATCACATCAGCCGGGTTGAGCATGACACCTGGTCAATTTGCGTAGTGATCCATGACGACTGTCCTGCGAATGCAAGGATGAAGCCTGTTATGGACGCCGGGTGGTGCGCACGCACGGTACGAGCCGCAGTGTTCGCGGCTGTGTGCGTGCTGCTCGCCGCTCTGGGGCACGTCATGATGTCGGGCGGCTCGGTGCCCTGGTGGGCGCTGGGTGCCGGGTCGGTGGCGACGGGAGCCGCGGGGTGGGTGCTGGCCGGGCGTGAACGCGGCTGGGCGCTGATCACGTCGCTGGTCGTCGCGGCCCAGACCATGCTCCACTGGGTGTTCACGTTCGCGCAGTCGGCGGGGCAGCCGACCGACGCCACGTCGACGGGCTCGATGGGGCACGACATGGGTGGCATGGACGCCGCCTCCATGTCCCTGCACTCGATGCCCGTGCACTCGATGCCCGTAAATTCCATGTGCGGTACGCCGTCGCTCGGCATGTCCGGGGCCCACCTCGCGGCCGCTGTGCTGTGTGGTCTGTGGCTCGGATACGGCGAGCGCGTCACGTACCGCCTGCTGCGCGCCGTCGCGGGATGGCTGGCCGCACCGCTGCGGCCGATGTTCGCCCGGCCCGCGCTGCCGCGTCGTCCGCGCGTTCTCACGCGGCGGAGCCGTTCGAGCAGGGTGCCCCGACGGCTGCACCTCTCTCACGCGATCACGTCCCGGGGACCGCCTGCCAGGGCCGCTGTCGTATAGAACAGCCGGTTTCCCGAGGTCGTTTCCCGGCGTCGTCGACGCCCGCGCCTCGGGCCGCGGTCGTGCCTGCGCGCGGCCGTGATCCCCCCTTGCCGGTTCGGCGTGTACACGTGCCGCCGTCCCGTGCGTGATTCGCGAAGGACACCAGGTGCTTGCTCCTGCTCCGCCCGCCTTATCCGGGCAACGCAAGAAACGTAAGAAGCACGACAAGACGGAGGAGGTCGACCAGCTGATCACCACCTGGGCGCTGGCTGCCCGCGGTGGTGACGAGGACGCGGTGGAGCGCTTCATCCGCGCCCTGCACGTCGACGTACTGCGCTACGTCGCCTATCTGAGCGCGGACCCCCAGTCGGCCGATGACCTGACCCAGGAGACGTTCATCAGGGCGCTCGGCAGCCTGCACCGGTTCGAGGGGCGTTCCTCGGCGCGTGCCTGGCTGCTGTCCATCGCACGGCGGGCGGTGATCGACGATTTCAGGCGGGCCGCCTCCCGGCCCCGTCTCTCCGACAGCCACGACTGGCGACGGGCCGCCGAACTCGCCCAGCCGGTCGACCTGCCGGGGTTCGAGGAGGGCATCGCGCTCCTCGACCTGCTGGCCACGCTGCCGGACGAACGCCGCGAGGCGTTCATCCTCACTCAGGTCGTCGGCCTGCCGTACGCGGAGGCGGCCGATGTCACCGACTGCCCCATCGGGACGGTCCGCTCCCGCGTGGCCCGGGCGCGGGCCACCCTTCTGGATCTGCTGTCCGAACCGGAAGGGCCCTGTGCGGACAGCGGTGTTCCTCCGTCGGCCCTCCGGCCGCCCGCCGCAGTGGATTCCGTTGCGGCTTGACGATGAGATGCCGGTGCCCGCTCGCCGTGGCGGGCGGGCACCGCGGTCCGTCCGGACTCCGTTGCCGACCAGGAGAGTTGGGTAGACCACCGGCATGGGCTCTTCGCTGACCATCGGTGTGTTCGTGTTCGAGGAGGCCGAGGAACTCGATGTCGTCGGTCCGTGGGAGGTTCTCGGATTCTGGGGCGCGCACATCGCCACGGTTCCCGTCCGGCTGCTCACGATCGGCCGGGAGGAGGGGTGGGTGCGCTGTGCGAAGGGGCTGCGCCTCGCCGTCGATCACAGTCCCGCCACGGCTCCCGCGCTGGACGTGCTGGTGCACCCGGGCGGCGACGGTACCCGCCCGCTGAAGGACGACAGCACGCACCTGGACTGGCTGAGGGAGCTCCACCACCAAGGGGTGTTGCTGACGAGCGTGTGCACGGGTTCGCTGGTGCTGGCCGCGGCGGGGCTGCTGAGGAACCGGCCCGCCACCACGCACCGGAACCACGCCGACGGACTCGCGCGGATCGACGGCACGATCGAGGTGCGCGCGACAGCGCGGTACGTCGATGACGGGGACGTCGTCACCAGCGCCGGGGTGTCCGCCGGCATCGACATGGCCTTCCACCTGGTGGAGCGGCTCGACGGCGCGGAGGCGGCGGCGGAGGTCCGCCGAGGAGTCCAGTACGACCGTCCCGTCAGCTGACCTTGGACTCCGGTACCCGTTCCAGGGCGAGCGGCTGGGCTCCGTAGGTGATGCGTACGACCCCGTCGGCGTGGCGGTCGGCGCTGGCGGC
The DNA here is from genome assembly GCA_018195615.1 of Streptomyces tuirus. Taxonomy (GTDB): domain Bacteria; phylum Actinomycetota; class Actinomycetes; order Streptomycetales; family Streptomycetaceae; genus Streptomyces; species Streptomyces tuirus_A. The sequence continues at coordinate 5,160,302 of JAGTPG010000002.1, forward strand.
CACGCCGAAGACCTCCCGCAGCAGGCCGGGAGTCAGCACGTCCAGGACGGGGCCCGCGGCGACCACCTCACCGGAGTGCAGTGCCACGAGGTGGTCGCAGAGGCGGGCGGCCAGGTCGAGGTCGTGCAGGACGGCGAGGGTCGTGATGCCGGTCGAGCGGATGAGGTCGAGCAGTTCGAAGCGGGCGCGGATGTCCAGGTGGTTGGTGAGTTCGTCGAGAACGAGAAGCCGGGGCCCCTGGGCGAGGGCGCGGGCCAGCAGTACGCGCTGACGTTCGCCTCCGGACAGGGACGTGACGTCCCGCTCGGCCATCTGGTGGATGCCGCACAGGCCGAGGGCCTCCTGCACAGCCCGGTGGTCCTCGGCACCGTCGCGGCCGAGGAGCCCGTGGTGCGGGGTGCGCCCCAGGGCCACGACCTCGGCGACACTCATGCCGGTCGGACCGCTGCCGGCGTCCTGGAGGACGGCGGCGGTCCGGCGGGCGGCATGGCGAGCGGGCAGGGACCAGACGTCGTCGCCGTCCACACGCACCACGCCACGGTGGGGCGCAGGGACCGGTAGACGGTCCGCAGGAGCGTGGACTTGCCGCTGCCGTTCGGGCCGATGAGGCCGACGATGTCCCCTGCCTGGGCCTCGAGGGTCACGTCGTGGAGGATCGGCTGGTGTCCGAGGGTGACGTGGATCTGTTCCACGGTGAGCTTCATACGCTGTCCAGGCTCTTGTTGCGGCGCAGCAGCCACAGGAAGAAGGGCGCCCCGAACAGGGCGGTGAGGATGCCCAGTGGCAGTTCGTTGGGGCGGTTGACGGTGCGGGAGAGGAGATCGACGAGGACCAGGTAGACGGCGCCGACCAGGGCGGCCCGGGGCAGCAGTCTGCGGTGATCGGCGCCCGTGGTGAGGCGCACCAGATGAGGGATCATCAGGCCGACGAAGCCGATTCCGCCGGCGACGGCGATGACCGTACCGGTCACCAGGGACGACAGCGCCAGCAGCACGGCACGCAGCCGGTGCACGTCGACGCCGAGGGCGGTGGCGGACTCGTCGCCGACGAGCAACGCGTTCAGCCGGCGGCCGAAGAGAGCCAGCGCCACGGTGGCGGTGACGACGACGGTGCTGACGACGGGGAGCTGGTCCCACTTCGCCCCGGCCACGCTGCCCAGCATCCAGAACATCACCGTGCGCAGTTCGGTCGGGGTGGCGCGCAGCTGCAGGTAGCTGGTGGCCGCCAGGAACAGATATCCCACGGCGACACCGGACAGGACCAGCCGAGTGGGGGCCAGACGTCCGCTCTTGCGCCCGAGGAGGAAGACCAGGGCCGCCGCGGCGGCTGCGCCGGCGAAGGCGGCCGAGGACACGCCGAGTCCGCCGAGGGCGCCGCCGGTCAGCGTGATGACGAGTACCGCGCCGAGCGACGCACCGGAGGAGACGCCGAGCACATAGGGGTCCGCCAGCGGGTTGGCGACGACCGCCTGCAGGACCACACCGGAGATGGCGAGGCCCGCGCCGACCAGAGCGGCCAGCACCACGCGCGGAGTGCGGAAGTTCCAGACGATCTGGTCCGTGGCGGGGTCCGGGGCCCGGCCGGCACCGGTCAGATGCCACCAGACGATCTGCCACACGTCGCCCACCGGCACGGTGACGGCGCCGATGCTGATCGCCAGGATCATGATGCCCGCGAGCGAGGCCAGCAGCCCCACCAGCACCAGCACGGAGCCCGGCCGCTTCCGCCGGCCCGGAGGGGTCAGAACGCGTCGGGGTGCAGCATCCTGGCGATCTTCTCCACGGCCAGGTCGTTGCTGGGGCCGAGGTAGATCGAGTCGGACAGCACGAGGGAGCGCTTGTTCTTCGCGGCCGGCCACTGGGGGAACTCCTTGAGCAGTTTGCGGGCGTAGCCTTCGGCGTTCGGGTCGTTGTAGCCGATGACCACGAGGGCGTCGACCCGCTCGGCGGCGACCTTCTCCTTGCTGAGGTCGGCGAAGGTGGTCGCGGAGGCCGAGGAGAAGGCGTTGCTGCCACCGGCCTTGGCGAGGATGTCGTTCCAGATGCCGCGGGCGGCGATGGAGCTGAAGTCGTTGCCGCCCATGCTCATGTTGGAGAACACCACCATGACGTTGGGGGTCTTCTCCGCCTTCTCCTTCTTCACCTTGGCCGACACCGCGCTGATCCGCTCGCGCGACTCGGCGATGAGCTTCTCGGCGCGGTCGGTGACGTCGAAGATCTTCCCGAGATCGCGCAGCAGCCGGTAGCTGTCGTCGATCGTCATACGGGAGGTGTCCTGGTCGCACCCTTGTGGAGACACATAGGCGTTGGCGCCCACGGCCTGAAGATCGTCGCGGGTCGCGAAACCGTTCTTCGCGTCGAATCCGTAGGACGTGGTGGACAGGACGAGGTCCGGGCGGAGCCCCAGCATCGCCTCGCGCGGGATGTCGTAGGCGTCGTTGAGCGTGACGTCCCCGGTGGGCAGCTTCTTGATCGCCGCGGCCCGGCCGGGGACCTCGGACCGTCCGTACGACTGCCCGTTCGCCACGATGCGGTCACCCAGGCCCAGAGCCAGCAAGGAGGAGACCTCGGCCACCGAGGCGCCGTTCATGACCACGACCCGGCTCGGCGGTTCGCGGTACGTGGTCGTCTGGCCGCAGTTCTCCAGGGTCACGGGATAGCCGGGGGCGCTCCCGCCCGCGGCGGCGTTCGCCGTCGGGGACGACGAGGCCCCGCATGCCGTGGTGGCCAGGCACAGGGCCCCGGCCAGGGCCACGGCAGCGAGCCGTTTCCTCAGCACATGATCTCCTTGGGATGGGAGGGACTCCGCTCAGGTAGTCGGTGCGAAGTCCCCCGGGTTCCCGAGGTTTCAGGCGCCCCGCCCGGGGGGAGGGGGCAGCATCCCGGTTCTCACGCAATGATCCAGGTACCGGAAGAGCAGGGCACGGTCGGCCGGCGGGCAGGAGACGCCGGTGCCCTCGAGATCGCGCAGCACGTTGTCCGCCCGGACGTGTCCCAGCGCGAGCTCCGGCTCGGAGTCGTCTTCGGTGGTGCCGTCGCCGGTGAAGGAGTCGAAGAACGCTCCGGTCGTGGCCGCCACGTCGGCGGAGCGGGGCAGTTCCCGGCGCCACTGGGCCAGGGGGATCCGCTTCACGGGGTACCCGTACTCCTCCACCCAGTCGTACAGGTCCGCAAGGCGTATCGGGGCCACCGGGGCGTGGTTGTAGACCGTGCCGGGCTCCGCGGACAGCGACAGCCGCACGACGGCGCGGGCGACGTAGTCCGCCGGCGTCCACACCTCCGCCTCGAACAGGAGGGGCAGGATGCCGGCCGGAATACCGGAGGCCAGGACGCTCCACAGGAAGTCACGCCCGTTCACCTGGCCGGTGTCCGGTGCCCCCACCACGCGCCCCAGGCGGTGCACGCTGACGGGGAATCCCCGTTCCGCGGCCTGCTCCAGCAGCCGTTCGGAGGCCCACTTGGACTGCTGGTAGCCGCTGACCAGGCCCGGGTGCGGTGGGAAGAAGGCCTCCGCCACCTCCGGACTCAGGGTGCGTGGCGGGGCGACGGACAGGGTCGACACCAGATGGATCGGTATCGACCGTGGGGCCGCCATCCTCAGCAGCCGGCGGGTGGCTTCGGTGTTCGCGGCGCGCAGGCTGGTGTAGTCGCGCATGATGCTGACCGTCGCCGCGTTGTGGACGATGACGTCGCAGGTGTCGGCCAGTTCGGCGAACCGGGAGGGCGCGAGCCCGAGTTCCGGGCGGGCGAGGTCGGCGGGGACCGCGGTGATCCTGCCGTGGTCCGCGGGCAGGGGGATCTCCTGGCGGGCCAGGGCCTGGCGTATGCGGTCGGCGGCTTCCGCCGGGGTCGCCGCCCGGACGGGGCAGACGATCTCGGCGTCGGTGACCCTGAGCAGTTCCGCGAGCAGATGGGGGCCGACGAAGCCGGTCGCCCCGGTGAGCAGGATGGTGCGGGGTGCGCCGGAGAGGGGCGGGCCCGCGGGCCGGATGCCGTCCTCCAGGCGGGCGTCCGCCACCACGGTCTCGGGAAGGGCGGGGGGCGTGTCCGCGGGGTCCGGGCGGTGCTCCAGGTGGCGCGCGAGGCCGGCGGCCGTCGGGTGCTCGAAGAGCCAGGCGACCCGGACCTCCCGTCCGAGTTCGACACCGAGCCGGTTGGCGACCTGGATCGCCTGCAGGGACTGGGCGCCGAGGTCGAAGAAGTCGTCCTCGGGCGCCATGTGCTCGACCCCCAGGATTCGCGACCAGATGTGAATGATGGCCTGCTCCAGGCCGTCGGCGGGTTCCGCCGGAGCGGCCTCGTCGGCGACGACGCCGAGCGCGTTCCTGTCGATCTTCCCGGTGCTGGTGCGGGGCAGACGGTCGGTGAAGCGCACGGAGGACGGGACCATCGCCGAGGGAAGCACCGCTCGCAGCTTCTCCCGTAAGCCGGCGGCGGCGGGCCGCGGGTCGTCCGTGACCACGTGGGCGGCCAGTCGCCGTGTCCCGTCCGGCAGCACCTGTCCTACGACAGCGGCTTCGCGGACGTGCGGCAGGGCGAGGAGGGCGGCTTCCACCTCGGAGGGATGGACGCGATGTCCACTGATCTTGAACTCGTCGTCCGCGCGTCCGAGGAACCGCAGCTGCCCGTCGGCGCCCAGGCGGACGAGGTCGCCGGTGCGGAAGGAGCGGGGGCTGCCGGGCAGTTGGGCGAGTGGGGCGAACCGCGCGTCGTCGGGTGCGTCGGCGCCGCGGTAGCCGCGGGCCAGTGCGTCGCCGATGAGGTGGAGCTCGCCGCCGACGACGGCCGCGCGCATGCCGGGCAGCGGAAGCCCGATCGGCACGTCGCCCGGGTCGGTGACCGCCTCGTGCAGTGCGGCGACCGTGGCCACCACCGTGGCTTCGGTCGGGCCGTAGCTGTTGAACAGCTGTACCGACGGACCGACCGTGTTCCGCCAGCGGTTCACGCGTTCGGGCAGGGCGGCCTCTCCGCCGATGATGACGGTGCGGACCCCGTCCGGGAGGGGGGCGGCGCCGGTGGAGAGGGTGTAGGCCATCTCGTGCCAGTAGGCCGTGGGAAGGTCGAGCACGCTGATCCGCAACCGGTCGACCGCGCGCAGGAACCGGGGCACCGACTCGGTCATGTCGTCACCGCGCACGACCAGGGTGGCGCCCGTGCACAGGGTGAGGAAGATTTCCTCCACGCTGGCGTCGAAGTGCAGGGGCGCGAACTGCAGGACGCGGTCCTCGCGGCGCAGCCCGTAACGCTGGGTGGCACCGGCGACGAAGGTGGCCAGCGAGCCGTGGCTGATCTCCACACCCTTGGGCCGCCCGGTGGATCCCGACGTGTAGAGGACGTAGGCCAGACCGTCCGCGGCCGCCGACGGGTCGGTTCGGGCCTGGGCGCCCTCGTCGGAGGCGTCGAGTCGCAGGACGGACTGTCCCGCGAAGCGTGCGGCGTGTGCGTCGCTCGTGATGACGAGCGCGGGCCGCGCGCTGTCCAGGAGGGTCTGCCGTCTGGATTCCGGTGCGTCCGGATCCAGCGGGCAGTACCCGGCACCCGAGAGCAGGACACCGAGGATCGCTGTGACGGCGTCGATGCCGCGGGGCAGGGCGATGCCCACCAGAGCGCCCTGGCCGATGCCCCGGGCCGCGAGCCGCCGGGCGAGGCCCCGGGCGGAGCCGAAGAGCTCGGCGTAGGTGATGGTCCGCCCGTCGTGTTCGACGGCTGTCGCGCTGCCGCGCCGGGCGGCGTGGGCGGCGATGAGGTTCAGCACCGGCCGGGCCGGCTGGGGCAGCGGCCCGCCGTCGAGGACCGTGACCGGCCGCCGGCCGATCACATGGTCGGGCGCGTCGATGGCCTCCCGCAGCAGCGCCAGCAGTTCCCGCTGGTGGAACGCCAGGTCCGTCTCGTCGTAGAGGTGGGGGTTGGCGTCGACGGCGATGCGCAGGCCCGCGCCCTCGGCACGGTCGTACACATTGACCGCGAGATCGTCGACCGGGCCCGCGGAGACGTTGTGGACCGTGCTGCGGTGCCCGGCGAACCGCAGGTCGTACTCGAACGGCATGATGTTCACACCGGGCCCGGACAGCCGCCGCTTGCCGCCGACGAGCTTCAGGTCGCGCCGCAGCTCCTCGTAGCGGTAGCGCTGATGCGGCAGGCCGGAGCGGAGCTCCGCGGCCACCCGGGTGGCCAGGTCGCGCAGGCTGTCCTGTTCGTTCACGGCGACGCGCAGCGGAAGGATGTTGCGCACCATGCAGGGGACGCGCAGGGACACCGACCCGAGGCGCCCCATGGCGGGCAGGCTGAGCACGACCTCGGGCGCCCCGCCGACCCGGTGGATGTAGGCGGCCGTGACGGCCAGCATCAGGTCGGACCACGTCACCGACAACTCCTGGGCGACGGCACGCAGCCTCTCCGTCTCCCCGGGATCGAGGTCGACGACGCGGCGCAGGAACGTGCGGTCCGGAAGCGCCTGCTCGGTGGTGAGGCTCGCGACCGCCGGGCGGTCCGCGAAGCGCTCGGTCCAGTAGGCGCGGTCCTTGGCGAAGCGGTCCGAGGCGCGGTAGGCGGCCTCCTCCCGCCGCACGGACTCCAGGGTGCCGAAGCCGCTCTCCCCCAAGGGGGCGTCCTCGACCAGGGCGGTGTACACCTGCGCCACGCGGCGTGCGACCAGGGACAGACCGAAGCCGTCCAGCGCGATGTGGTGCACGCGGTGGTACCAGAGGAACTCGTCGGGCGCGGTCCGCAGCAGGGCGTGACCGAACACCGGCTCGTGCTCCAGGTCGACCGGCCGGGCGAGGTCCTGTGCCATCCAGGCGAGGGCGGCGCCGTGCGGGTCCGGGGCATCGGTGAGGTCGGCGACATGGGGGTTCCAGTCGACACCGGGAGCCTGAACCTGCCAGGGCCGGCCGTCCTGGTCCGTGGTGAAGCGGACGTTCAGGGCCTCGACCTCGGTGATGGTGTGCCGCAGGGCCTTCTCGAAGACGGTCGGGTCCACCGCGCCGTGGATGTGCACGTACTCGGCGGTGTTGTAGGCGGGGCTGTGCGGGTCGAGCTGCTGACCGGTCCAGATGCCCTCCTGGGCCGCCAGGAGGGGGTGGCGGTCGCCGTGTGGTTCAGGCATCGGCATGAGCCGCTCCCGCCCTGCGTTCGGACAGCAGCTGCCACCATTCGGCGAAGGAGGTGCGTTCGGCGAGTTCCACGAAACTCACGTCCGCGCCGGCGCTTCGCCACCGCTCGGCCAGGGTGGTGATGCGTAGTGAGTCGAGGCCCGCGTACAGGGGGTTCTCGTCCAGGTCCACGTCGTCCGGTTGCTGGTGCAGGAACTCCGCCAGGTCCGCGCGGAAGGTGTCCAGCGTCAGGGGCTCAGGCATGATGATCTCTCTTGGTAGCTGCACGGATGTCGTCGCCGGTCAGTTGACCTTGCGGTCGGAATCGCTCCAGAAGCGTTCGCGCAGTTCCCGGCGGAGGATCTTCCCGCTCGGGTTGCGCGGCACGTGGTCGATGAACTCGTAGCGGGCGGGCAGCTTGAAGGCGGCCAGCCGGTCGACGAGAAAGCGGTGCAGGTCCCGTGGCGTGGGTTCCTGACCGGAGACCGGTACGACGAAGGCGTGGACGCTCTCGCCCCAGCGCTCGTCGGGTGCCCCGACGACGACGGCCTCGGCCACGCCGGGGTGGCGTTCCAGCACGTTCTCGATCTCGGCGGGGTAGACGTTCTCGCCGGCGACGAGGATCGCGTCCTTGATGCGGTCGCGGATGAAGACATAGCCGTCCTCGTCGACGTATCCGGCGTCGCCGGTGTGGATCCAGCCGTCGACGAGGGTCTCGGCGGTCTTGTCGGGCAGGCCCCAGTACTCGACCATGTGGGCCGGTGTGCTCAGGCAGATCTCACCGATGGTTCCCGGCGGCAGCTCCCTGCCGTCCTCGTCGATGACCTTGCTGCGGACCCCGGGTACGGGTGGCCCGCGGCCTTCATCCTGGGGTGGCCGGGCACGTGGTCGGCGGGGGGCAGGCACACGGCGGTGTTGCCGGTCTCGGTGAGTCCGTAGATCTGGGCGAACTCGCTGCCGAACATGGCCAGGCTCTCTTCGAGCAGGGCCTCGGAAATGGGGGAGCCGCCGTAGACGATCTTACGGAGGGTGGCGAAGTCGTCCGGTTCGACGCCGGGTTCGGCCAGCATCATGCGCAGCATCGCGGGGACGACGCAGGCCGTGGTGACGCCCTGCTCACGGATGAGGTCGATCGCGTCCCGTGGGGCGAAGGCGCGCATCGCCACCACGGTCACGCCGGCGTTGAAGTTCTGGGTGGCCCACCACAGACCACCGACATGGAATCCCGGGATGCCGACCAGGGCGATGTCGCCGGCGCGCCAGTCGATCCAGTCCAGTTGCTCGCTCGCCAGCGCGTCCCGGATGGCGAAGAAGCTCCGGTGGGCCAGGACCACGCCCTTGGGCAGGCCGGTGGTGCCACTGGTGTAGAGCTGGGCGACGGGAGTGTCCGGGGTGGCGGACGAATCCGGGTCGCTGTCCGGGTGCTCCGCCTTCCAGGCGGCGAAACCGTCGGGCGGTCCGAGCCGGACCACCGTCTTCGGCGGCGCGGCCGGCAACCGGTCCAGAACAGCCCCGAACTCGTCCTCCAGGAAGAGCAGTTCGCTCTCGGAGTCCTGCAGGATGTGACTGACCTCGGGGGCGGTCAGCCGCCAGTTGATGGGCACCAGAACGGTGCCGCTCGCGGCGCATCCGAAGAGGATCTCGTAGTAGTGCTCGGACTCCTTGCCCAGGTAGGCGACCCGGGCCCCGGGAGCGACCCCGGCGGCACGGAGGGCGTGGGCGATGCGGTTGCTCTCGCGGTGCAGCCGGGAGTACGTGAGGCTGCGGTCCTCGCAGACGACGGCGGTGACGTCGGGCTGGTGCCTGGCGTGGAAGCGTGCTGTGTCGACGAGTGTCCGGAGTCGGGGGTGGTACTGCCTCCCCCCGGATGTCGGGGACGCGGACGGTTCGGCCATGTACGGGCCTGCCTCTCGTTCGGCTCTCGGTCTGCCGGGGAGGCGTGCCGCCGGGTTCGGCGGCACGCCGTGGTGCGGTGCGGAGACTCCCTAAGGGGCGTTGACGAAGGCGAGCTTCACGGTGCCGTCGCACCGCCCGCCCGCGTCGTCCCAGTACCGGTAGGCGGTCTCGGCGACGAGCAGCGGCTCTCCACCCGGCCGGCGCCGCTCCACGGAGAGGAATTCGATCTCTCCCGAGAAGGAACGCGCGTTGATGGGCCGCCGGAAGTTGCCGCTGAACCGGGCGATGAGGATGTCGGGCAGCTGGTGGCGCCAGTAGTCGTCCAGCGTCCAGCCGGCGAACTCCTCCATCAGCCCCTCTTTCACCGCCTTGGCGACGGTGTAATACATCATCTGGTTGTAGCTGATGTTGACTTCGACGGCGTTGAGGTGGCCGGTGTCGTCGATGTAGCAGGACTCCGGGATGGCCAGTTCGCAGCGGGCCGTCGTGCGGCCGTCCCGGGTGCTCACCTCCGCGGATCTCAGGTACTTGCAGTTCGCCTTGTACGGCCGCAGGACCTGGGCCAGGAGTTCGTCGTCGTTGGCGTGGTCCTGCGGCAACGGCCTGTCCCGGGTCGACGTGTGCGCGGTCATGCGGCCTCGTCGTAGAGCTTGTGCTCGTCGTGGACGGTCACCCGGAAGGAGACGGTCGGTTCCGGGGTGGTGGTGTGCCGGGCACGGTGGATCAGGCTTCGGTTGTCCCAGAGGAGAAGGTCACCCTTCTCGAAGGTCTGCAGGTGGATGTTGGGGTGGCCGAAGGTGTCGTCGAGCTGGCCGGTGGCCTCGAACAGCCGGTGCAGCAGGTCGGATTCCAGCGGCTTGCCGTGCTCGTCCTCGATGCCGATGGTGAAGCCCTCGCTGATGTAGAGGACCGTCTCGCCCGTCATCGGGTGGGTGAAGGTCGTCGGCTTCACGACCGGCGGGGTCTTGGTGTCCACCTCCTCGATGATTTCGGAGATCGGCCGGTAGACGTCCGAGGGGCGGATCTTGAAGTACTTGCGCACCGAGTGGCGGGAGAAGGTGTCGGCCGCTTCCTTCTTCAGGTCGTCGGGGAGGGCCTCATAGGCCTTGCCCATGTCGATGAAGTAGGTGCCGCGGTTCTTCTCCGGGACGACCTGCGGGTAGATGAACGTGAGGCCGAACGGGTCCGGCATGAACTGGTAGTCGGCGTGCCAGAACTTGCCGGTCTTCGGCACCCCTATCTGCTTGCCGTCCTCCGGCACGTTCGAGGAGACGAATATCTCCTCGACCTCGGGGTGCTTGTACATCGGCTCGTAGTACGTCTCGGGGCGGCCGAACAGCTCGCCGAGCGCCAGGAACTGACGTGGCGCCAGGTCCTGGTTCTTCAGGACGACGATCTTCCTGGTGTAGACGGCCGCCTTGATGGCGTCGATGTCCGCCGGCGAGGCGGCCGTGTGGTCGAACCCTTCGACCGTGGCGCCGATCTCCTGGCCCGTGACTTCGTTGATCTGCATGGTCCCTGCTCTCTGTGTCGGCTGTGGCTACTGGGCGAGCTTGGAGTCGATGAGCTCGGTGGTGGCGCCGAGGGTGAGGTCTTCCTGGAGCTCGTTGTCGTCGATGGGAACGCCGAGGTCACGCTCGATGCGCATGCTGATCTCGACCATGGTCAGCGAGTCGACATCCAGCTGGGCGAAGGTGACGTCCGGGCCGATCCGGTCCTGCGGTGCGTCGTGCAGTTTCGTGACGATCTCGACCAGCTGGTCGTAGGTGGTGCTCATGACGCTTGCGTTCCTCCTGTGTTGTGGGGGGTGTCGATCCGGGACAGGGCGGGCCAGGTCAGGAGGCAGGACCCCCAGGTGAGGCCGCCTCCGAAGGCGGTGAGCAGCATGCGTTCGCCCGGCTGGACGGTGTGTCGGGTGGCCGCGTCGGCCAGGGCGAGCGGGATGGACGCGGCGCCTGTGTTCCCCACGGACTCGACGTTGGTGACCAGCCGTTCCGGGGGAAGTCCGAGGTCCTCCGCCACCGAGCGCAGGATGCGCAGGTTCGCCTGGTGGGGGACGAGACGGTCGATGTCCTCGACTTTGCAGTCGGCCATGGTGAGCGTGGCCTGGGCCGAAGCCGTCATGCGCGTGACCGCGTGACGGAAGACCTCCTTGCCGCGCATGGCGAAGTAACGGTCCTGCGGATCCGCCTCACCGGGTGTCGACCGCTGACGCGAACCGCCGGCCGCCACCATGATCAGCTCTTCGCCCGTGCCGTCGCTGCCGAGGTCGAAGTGGCCGACGGCGCCGGGTTCGTCGGCACGTCCGCCCCGCAGGACCACGGCCCCCGCCCCGTCGCCGAAAATGATCGCGTTGGTGCGGTCGTGCGGGTCGACGATCGTGGAGTAGGTGTCCGCGCCGATGAGCAGCACGCGTGTGGCCACCCCGGCCGTGATCAGACTCGCGGCCGAGGCGAGTCCGTAGACGAACCCGGTGCAGACGGCGCTGATGTCGAAGGCCGCGGCGCCCCTGAGGCCGAGTCGGCTCGCCACGAGCGGGGCGGTGGCAGGGCAGGAGCGGTCAGGGGTCGTCGTGGCGACGACCACGGCGTCCACGTCGTCCGTGCCGGCGGACCGCAGCGCGCGGCGTCCCGCCTCCACCGCGAGATCGGACGTGGCCTGGCCGGGCTCCGCGATGTGGCGCCGGCTGATTCCGGTACGGGTCCGGATCCAGGCATCGCTGGTGTCGAGTCGTCGGGAGAGTTCTTCGTTGGTCACGACGCGGGGCGGCAGCCAGCTCCCCAGCCCGCACAGGACGGCGGCCCGGCCGGACGGCGAGGGAGGCGGCGGCATCGGCGTACCGAACGGTCGGTCAGGCGTGCTGGACACAACAACTCCTTGGTGCTCCCGTAGCGGATGGCGAGATCTCAGGACCGACGGGGACGGGGCGTTCCTGAGGGCGGACCAGGGGAGGTCCGCTGCGGCTGTCAGCGGGCCGGGCGCTTCTGGAAGAGCAGCAGCAAGGCCACGGCGCCGAGACAGATCCCGGCCGCGATGACGTAGACGGCGTCCCGAATCCCGCCGAGCAGTTCGGTCGTGGTCAGGCCCTGGCTCCCGGTGCCCGCGACGGCGACCAGCACGGCCAGTCCCACGGCACCGCCCACCTGCAGCGTCGTCGAGGCCAGCCCCGATGCGATGCCCTGGTCCTGGGCGCGGATCCCCGACGCGGCCGCGATCCACATGCCGGTCCATGCGGCGCCCTGCCCGAGGCTCAGCAGCACGATCCCGGGCAGCAGGCGCAGATAGGAACCGTCGGCGCCGAGAGCGAGGCCGAGCAGCAGGGTGCCGGCGGCTCCCAGCGCCATACTCCCCAGCAGCGTCGTGCGCAGCCCCAGGGCGGCCACGGCCTTCTCACCCGCCTTCGTGCCGGCGGCCACGACCACGGCGGGTATCAGGAAGGCCGCTCCGGTCGCCATCGGGCTGTAACCGTGCACGGTCTGGAACAAGAGGGTCAGGAAGTACGGCAGCGAGCTGAACGTGGCACTGAACAGCGCGGTCAACGCCATGGCGGCCAGCAGGCCGCGGTGGCTGAACAGGTGTCCTGGCGTCAGCGGGGCACGCGTGCGGGTCTCCGTGACGGCGAAGAGGGACAGCGAGGTCACCGAGAGGACCGCGCAGACAAGGACGCCGCGGCTGCCCCAGCCGGCTTCCGGGGCGTGGATGAGCACGAAGACGAGCAAGGTGACGCCCGCGGTGGCGGTCAGGGCGCCCAGGAGGTCGAAGTCCCTTTGCCGGGGCCGTGGCCCGTCCCCGGGGAAGAGGAGCGCTCCGGCCAGGGCGATGCCGCCGGCCAGCGGAACGTTGACGAGGAACACCGCCGGCCAGCCGAAGGCGTCCACGAGCACACCGCCCAGCAGCGAACCGAAGCACAGGCCTCCGGCTCCGGCGGCCCCCCAGGCGGCCAACGCCCGGTTACGGATGGGGCCCTCCTCGTAGAGAGTGTTGATCAGCGACAGCGCGGCGGGGAACAGCAGCGAGCCGCCGATGCCCTGCACCGCGCGCACCGCGACCAGGACCCCCGCCGACTCCGACAGCCCGCCCACCAGGGAGGAGACCGCGTACAGCAGGGCGCCGGCGATGAAGATCCTGCGCCGTCCCAGCAGGTCGGTGGCGCGGCCGCCGAGGAGCAGGAAACCGCCGGTCGTCACGACGTAGGCGCTGACCACCCACTGGAGGTCCTGCCCGGAGAAGCCGAGCGCGCTGCCGATGCCGGGGAGGGCGACATAGACGATGCTGTAGTCGAGTGAGATGACCAGCTGCGCGACGGCCAGGACGAACAGTGGAAGTCCGAGGCGCCGGCGGGCCGGCGTGGACAGCGTTTTCACAGGCATTGCGCTGAGTGCTCCCCCTATGAGACCGCCGCCCTAGGAATCGGGACGGCGAGTGACCCAGGGATCGTGGCTCACTCCATACGGTGCGAACAAGCATGCCCCCCTCGTTTTCGGACTGGCTTGCGCATCGCTTGTCAGCTCAGCTCCCCTGATGCTTGAACCGTGAAATTTTGGAGTGACTTCCCCGGCGGCGCGGCGGGTGAGGGGGTTCCCCTTTCGATGAGTCGGCCCGGCGCGTGCTCCGGTTCCGGACTTCAGAGCCAAATATCGGCACGTCAGGGATGGCTGATTCATATGCCCTCTAAATTGATTTGACGGCACCTCAGATATCGTTCTCGCCGACTCCTCGCGCGGTATTTCGGAACGCGCAACGTTATATTCATACGGAGTCGGATGGCGAGCCCGGTTGGTTCCCGGACGTGCTCAGGTTTTTTGTCACAGGCTCGAAGTGGACCATTCGTCAGGTACCCCCCTACCGTATGCAGACATGGAAAAGTCGAAGCGCAGTTTCATGGTGCCCCCGGCCTTACTGGGGTTCGTCGTCCTGTTGGCGTCGCTGACGGCGCTGTCGTACGCCGTCGGGCGGGTGGCGGGTCCGGTGGCCCCGGGCATGCACCGGACCGTGCCGGATTCCGAACAGAACCAGGAGCCGGGCATGCCGGGCATGCACGGTCTGGGTCCCGTCGACCGCCAGGCGCAGGTGGGCCGATGACCAGTGCCGATCACCGTCCGGCGACGGACACCTCGGTGATGACGACCGATCTGCTGGTCGGCGGGATGACGTGCGCCGCCTGCGTGGGCCGGGTGGAGAAGAAGCTGGGCCGCGTCGAGGGAGTGACGGCAACGGTCAACCTGGCCACCGGGCAGGCCCGGGTCTCGCACCCCTCGTCGGTGACCGCGCATCAGCTGATCTCCGTGGTCGAGAGCGCCGGCTACACCGCCGAACTCCCCCCGGAGGAAGCCGAGGAGCCCGGCCGGGACGCCTCCGGCGACCCGTCGGAGGCAGGAGCCGGCGACCGGGGCCGGTTGCTGATCACGGCCCTGTTGTCGGTGCCCGTCCTGGTGCTCTCCATGGTCCCGGCCCTGCAGTTCACCTACTGGCAGTGGCTGTGCTTCAACCTCGCCGCCCCGGTCGTCGGGTGGAGCGCCTGGCCGTTCCACGAGCGGGCGTTCAAGGGCCTACGGCACGCCACGGCGACCATGGACACCTTGGTCTCGCTGGGCGTACTGGCTGCCTTCGCCTGGTCCACCTACGCCCTCTGGTTCGGAGGCGCGGGTGAACCAGGCATGCGCATGCCGTTCAACCTCTTTCCCGAGGCCGACGCCGGCGGCGCGCACCTGTACCTCGAAGCGGCCGTGAGTGTGCCGCTGTTCGTACTGGCCGGCCGATACCTGGAGGCGCGCGCCAAGGAGGGCACGGGATCGGCCTTGCGCGCGTTGGCCGAACTCGGTGCCAAGGACGTCGAGCTGCGGGAAGGCGACCAGGGCCGCCGGGTCCCGGTCTCCGAACTCCGGGTCGGACAGGAATTCCTGGTGCGGCCCGGTGAGAAGGTCGCCACGGACGGCACCGTCACCGAGGGCAGTTCCGCCCTGGACCTTTCGCTGGTGACGGGCGAGAGCACTCCGGTGGAGGTCGGGCCGGGGTCGGCCGTCGTCGGTGCCGCCGTCAACGTCGGCGGGATGGTGGTGGTCCGGGCCACGGCGGTCGGTGCCGACACGCAGCTCGCCCGTATCACCAAGCTGGTGAGCGACGCCCAGGCGGGCAAGGCCCGCATCCAGCGGCTGGCCGACGCGGTCGCCGGTGTCTTCGTGCCCGCGATCGTGACGGTGGCGTGCACGGTTCTGGGTTTCTGGCTCGGCGCAGGAGCGGATGCCGAGGCCGCCGTCACCGCGGCGGTCGCCGTGCTCGTCGTCGCCTGCCCCTGCGCGCTCGGTCTGGCCACGCCCACGGCCTTCATGGCCGCCACGGGACGCGGCGCACAGCTCGGGGTGCTGCTCCGAGGGCCGGAAGCACTGGAGCGGCTGCGGCACATCGACACGGTGGTCTTCGACAAGACCGGAACGCTCACCACCGGACGCATGGCTCTCACCGAGACGACGGCGACGCCCGGGGTGGACACCGCGGAGATCCTTCGGCTGGCCGGAGCGGTCGAGTACGGCTCGGAGCATCCCATCGGCCGCGCCATCGTCGCCGCGGCCCGCCAAGCGGCGGACGACGACCCGCTGCCCTCCGTGACCGGCTTCCGCGCCGTGCCCGGCGTGGGAGTCAGCGGCGATGTGGACGGCTGCCAGGTCTTCGTGGGGCGCCCGCGGGAGGGCGTCCGGCTCCCTGACGGTCTGCGGCAGGCCCTGGGCCGCGCCGAGGACGCCGCACGGACAGCCGTCGTGGTCGAGAAGGACCGCCGCCCCATCGGTGTCCTCGCCGTCGGAGACACGCTGCGGCCCTCCAGCGAGGCCGCCGTGCGACAACTGCGCGCGTTGGGCATCGAGCCCATTCTCGTGACCGGTGACGGACCGGCCGCCGCCCGGGCCGTGGCCGAGCGCGTGGGAATCGAAGAGGTCCACGCCCAGGTCACCCCGGAAGGAAAGACCGACATCGTCACGAAACTGAGGGAGGAGGGCCGGCGGGTGGCGGTCATCGGCGACGGCGTCAACGACGCCGCCGCCCTTGCCTCCGCCGACCTGGGAATCGCCATGGGCGGCGGCACCGACGCGGCGATCGGCGCTGCCGACATCACGCTCGTTCGTGAGGACATGCAGGCGGTGGTCGCGGCCGTGCGGCTCACCCGCCGCACCCTGACCACCATCCGCGCCAACCTCGCCTGGGCGTTCGGCTACAACGTCGTCACCGTCCCGCTGGCCGCGACGGGGTGGCTCAACCCGATGTTCGCCGCTGTCGCGATGTCCGCGAGTTCCGTCCTCGTGGTCGCCAACAGCCTGCGCCTGAGGGCCTACTCGCAGGAGGGAACCCGATGAACTCGCGGCTGACCGGCGGTGCCGTACGTGCCGCCCTGGTGCCTCTGGGAACGTGCGTGGCAGCGCTGCTGCTGCTGACCGCCTACACGGCGACGGGCGCGGCCGGGGATCCGCCCCCGCGGATCAGTGTCAGCAACGGGCGGATCTTCATGCCGTCCAACCCCCAGAGCACAGCGGCCTTCTTCGACATCAGCAACACCGGAGCCGCTGAGGACGTCCTGGAGTCCGTCTCCTCACCCGAGCTCGGCATCACCATGTTCAACCGGAGAGTCACGAAGGACGGCGCGGGGCGCATGGAGTCGCTCAACACGATCAGGATCCCCGCGGGCGGCGTCGTGCGCATGAGCCCGTACTCGGTCGATGTGATGATCTACGACCCGCCGAAGCTGAAGCCCGGCGACAAGGTGCCCTTCGACCTGTGGTTCCGCTACTCCGGCCGGGTGCGGGTCGACGCGGTGGCCACCCCACCGCAGTGGTGACGTGGCGCCCGCGGTGACGGGGCGCCCGGGGTGACGGGCCGCCTGTGGTGACGGGGCCGCCGCCCTGTCACCCCTCGCCCATCAGCTTGCGGATCTCGGTGATGAGCGCGACGAGCGCTTCCCGCTCGGGGAGGGTGGTCTCCGGGTGCCACAGGTCGACGAGCAGGCAGGTGCGCGGGCGGGTCCCGCGGTTCCACGCCTCGTGCTCGAAGGAGTAGTCGAAGAGCAGGCACTTTCCCTCCTGCCACGACCGGGTCTCGCCCGCGACCGTGATGCCGCAGTCCTCGGGATGTCGACAGCGAGGTGCAGGTTGATGCTGAAGTTCCACAGGTCGCAGTGTGGAGCGATCGACGCATCGGGGAGCAGGGTGGAGAAGTGGCACTCGAGGAGGGGGCAGAGCTTCCCCGTGTCGACGGCCTCCTCCTTCAGGACCTGGAAGGCGGTCGGCACCGTGTCGGCCGACTCGTCCACCAGCCCGCCCTGGCGGAACAGGTAGAGGGCCTGCCAGTCCGACTGCCGGGTCAGGTAGTGCTCGTAGTCGGAGAACGCGTTCCGCCGGGCGGCCCAGGCCGCCTCCAACTCCTTCTTGATCACAGAGTGGTTGCTCTCGAAGGCGTGCACCACGGGAGCTAATTCCGGGTGGCCGTACGGATCGTGCCAAGGCTGCTGCGAAATGCCCGGCAGAATCCACTTGGCGCCCTTTTGGAGCGGGTGACGCTCCTGCTTGCCCGACTCCATCATCTGCTCGACCCGAGCAAGCGAATCGGTTCCGTACTCACTCCTGATCGCGGCGAAGGCGTTCTCTATCTCCGGGGTCATCAGATCTCCAGGGTTTCGAGCCTTACGGTGCCCTGCATACCGTGTGGAGGGTACACAGGCCGTGCTCTTCCTGTCCCGGGGAGAAAGCACGGGACGGCTTTTGCGCCCCTTGTACTTCCCATGACTCGGGATTCTCACTGACTCCGGGAACCAACGGGCACGAAAATTCGACATCTTATAGGGACTTCTCGCGCCCGAGAGGGACCGTTCTCCCGCCTGGCCCGACGCCAGTTCCACCACCGTCACGTCCGAAGGCGCTCCGACCCGGGCCGGCGGACCCCACGAGCCCGCGCCCCGTGACACGTACAGCTGGGTGTCGCCGTACCGTTCCGGCTGGTGCGCCAGCAGGACCGACAACCTCTGGAGCGTGAGCACCGCTGACCTGCTCGCACCGCTGTTGAGCGCTGTCCGTTACTCGATCGGGCACGCGAGGGGCACGCTTGGCTTGCTCCCGGCTCCCCGGTGGTGGCCGCCCGTCCCGGCCCGATCGAGCCTGGTCCTTCCTCAGGCGGTCGTCTGCGGCTGCCGCTCGGACACGGCCCTCACCGCCGAGCCCGAGACGAGCACTGCTGACAGGGCGATCAGACTGGTCAGGACGTCCTGGATCTGTGCCGCCGGGGCGTAGACGATCACGATGACGATGAGCAGGGCCGCCCAGCCCTTCGGGCGAGCGTCGGACAGTACAGAGCGAGTGGGAGCCACAGTCATTGCGGTACCTCCTGGTACTCAGTGCCCGCACCACCGACCTTGCCGTCAGGCCCGTTCGGTGGTGCGGGCTTCCTGCTTGGACCCATAGTGGCGTCTTCGCCGCCCGGAGGTCCCTTGAGCGCCCCGGGCAAGGTCCACGCTCCCTCGGACGGGCGATCGCGGGGCGGGTGCCCGCGCCCGCCCAAGTCGGTATGCCCATGGGCCGTTTGGGTCCCGGGCGCGACTGAGGCCTCACTCAGCCCGCGCTGTATCTGCGGAGACGACGTCCCTGACGGTCAGCGGCACCCGCCGGACCGTGACGGTGGACAATCGCACGTCGCTGCGAAGGCCTGCGACGCCGGGGCCTGCGGGGCGTGCACGCCTCGCCGTCCGGCTGGAGGGCGCCGAGGTCACCACCATGGAAGGACTGGCCGGCGGCGACGAACTGCACCCGCTGCAGCAGGCGTTCATCGACCAGGACGCCTTCCAGTGCGGCTACCGCACCCCCGGGCAGATCATGTCCGGGGTCGGCTGCATCGAAGAGGGGCACACCGGCTCTGCGGAGGAGATCCGGGAGTGGAAGATCGTGCGCGCGGTCGAGCAGACCGCCGCCCGGAAGTGAGGGGCCCCTGTCCGGCCTCTCCGGCCCGATCCACCGGGACGCGCCGCTGCACCACCTCCAGCCGACCGGAAGCACGGCAGGCGCCTCCGTAAATAGGTAGACTGACCTACCCAGAAAGGGAGGCGACACGCCATGAGCGACACACCCACTCCTGCGGCACCATCCGGTAAGAGGCAGGGACGAGCCCGTACCCGGCTGCTCGACGCCGCCGCGCGCCGCTTCTACGCGGACGGCGTGACGGCGACGGGGATCGACACGATCACCGCAGAGGCGGGCGTGGCGAAGATGAGCCTGTACAACAACTTCTCCTCCAAGGCCGACCTGGTGATGGCCTACCTCGACGCGCGGCACGAGGAGTGGCTGGGCCTGTACCGGAGGAGGCTGGAAGAAGCCGGGGGCGGTCGCGGCGGTGTGCTGGCCGTCTTCGACGCGTACGCCGATCACGCCGCGTTCGCCTACGAGCACGGCTTCCGCGGGTGCGGACTGCTGAACGCGGCTGCCGAACTGCCCGCCGGGCACGAGGGGCGGGACGTGGTGCGCCGGCACAAGGAGGAGGTCGAGACCCTCCTCGCCGGGCACGTCGGGGAACTGCTGCCCGACCGGCCCGAGGAGGCGCGGGCATTGGCGGAGCATCTGTCGTTCCTGCTGGAAGGCGCGATGGCACGCGCCGGTCTGGAGGGCGCGGGGACGCGTCTGGAGCATGCGCGGACCATGGCGGCGAACCTGCTGGACCGGCTGTGACGCCGCCCGCCGGACACACGGCCCGCTCGGTGGGCATGGGCTCGCTGTGCGTGCTCGTGGCATCGGTTCTGTGGGGCACCACCGGCACCGCCGCGACCTTCGCCCCAGCCGTGGGGCCCCTCGCGATCGGAGCTGCCGCCATGGGCCTGGGCGGACTGCTCCAGGCCCTCATGGCCGCCCCCGGATCAGCCGGGAAAGGCCCGGGCTGCGCGCCCAGCGCGGCGTGGTCGTGCTCGGCGCGCTGTCGGTGGGGGCCTACCCGCTGGCGTTCTACAGCTCCATGCACCTGGCCGGGGTCGCCGCCGGCACCGTGGTGTCGATCGGCTCGGCGCCGCTCGCCTCGGCCGTGATCGAGCGCGTGGTGGACAAACGCCGCCTCACCCGCCGCTGGATGATCGGCGCCGCTCTGGGTCTGTCGGGAACCGTGCTGCTGTGCATGGCCGAAGCGGCCCAGGCACACTCCGGCCCTGGCACCCACTCCGCGCGGTCGACCGTACTCGGTGTGGGGCTGGGCCTGGTGGCCGGCTTCACCTACGCCCTGTACTCCTGGGCGGCCCACCGTCTGATCACCCACGGCGTCACCTCCGGCGCGGCCATGGGCACCGTCTTCGGACTGGGCGGCCTGCTGCTCCTGCCCGTGCTGCTGGTCACCGGCGCCCCGCTTCTCGACTCATGGCAGAACGCGGCCGTCGGCGCCTACATGGCCCTGGTGCCCATGTTCATCGGCTACGTCCTGTTCGGCTGGGGCCTGGCGCACGTCCCGGCGAGCACGGCGACCACCCTCTCGCTGCTGGAACCCGCCGTCGCCGCCGTGCTCGCCGTACTGGTCGTCGGTGAACGCCTGGCCCTGCTCGGCTGGGTCGGCATCGCCCTGGTCGTGGGCTGTCTCGCCGTCCTCACCACGCCGACCCGCCCAGCCGCGAAGACCCGGGCGACCACCACTGTCCGGGAGGACGGCGTCGCTCCTCCACACCGCGCTCCCGCCCCGAACAAGCCTGAGCCTTCCGGACCGGGTCTCGCCGTGTGGTCTTCACTGCGCAGTGGCGTGAGCCCGGTGCTCGCGGATCTCCTCGTGGTGGTCAAAGGCCCAGCGGACGAGGGAAGCGGCGATCTCGTGGAGGCCGCGTCCCAGCGGGGTGAGGGCGTACTCCACGCGCGGCGGCACTTCCGCGTACGCGGTTCTCGTGATCAGTCCGTCCTGGCGGAGCCGGCGCAGGGTGAGGGTGAGCATCCGCTGGGAGATGCCGGGGGCCTGGCGCTGCAAGTCGGTGTAGCGCAGAGGGCCGCCCTCCAGTACGGCGATGACCAGCAGGCTCCACTTGTCACCGACGCGATCCAGTACCTGCCGGACGAAGGCCATCTGCTCGGCGGGAATCCCGGCGCACGGCCCAGGTCCGTCGCGGGGCCCGATCCGGCTGTGGCGTCCATGGCACACATTCCTCTCCGGCACGCACATCGATGTGCCTTTCGTACGGCCTTCCATACTGGCCCATCCTGGGGGCAACGCACGAAGAGTAGGAATTGGAAGGGGTCCCCCATGTCCAAAGTGATCGCGATCTTCGGAGCCGGTCCCGGCCTCGGCACCTCCGTCGCCCGCCGTTTCGCACGCGAAGGCTTCCGCGTCGCCCTGGTCGCCCGTCGCAAGGACCGCCTGGAGACCCTCGTCGAGCAGCTCACCGCGGAAGGCGTCGAGGCAGCCGCCTTCACCGCCGACCTGTCCCAGCCCACCGAGGTGCCCGAGCTGATCGCGGCCGTACGGGACCGCTTCGGCCGCATCGACGTGATCGAGTACGGCCCGATCAGCGCCGACCAGAGCTTCTCGCCGGCCACCCGGCTGGACGCCGCCACCCTGCGCAAGGACAGCCCTCTGCTCTTGCTCACCCCGGTCGAGGTGGTCCGTGCCGTGCTCCCGAGTGGACCGAGCGCGGTGACGGCGCCTTCCTGATGACCACCGGTCACACCGCCGTCGAACCGAGGCCCCACATGAGCGGCGGCGGCCCGCTCATGGCCGCAGCCCGCAACTGGGTGTACTCCCTCAACGGTGAACTGGCCGAGGTCGGTGCCTACGCCGGCACCCTCTCCATCACCGCCTTCATCGCCGGCAGCGAGGCGGCCGAGACGGCCGCCGCGGTGATGCCCGAGAAGGCCGGCCCGCTCGTTGACCCGGACGATCTCGCCGCGCACTACTGGGACATGTACTCCAAGCGCGACCGCGTCGAGCAGATCCACCCGCCCCCCGGGCCGGCTGACGGTGACTCCCGGGCCGGCGGGCCGGCCGCTCAGCGCACGGGGAAGCCGCAGGAGTAGCCCTGCTCCTTGAGCCAGGGGAGGATCCGGCGCAGGGCCTCGACGGTCTGGGAGCGGTGGCCGCCCGCGTCGTGGAAGAGGATCGTCGGCCCGTTCGGCAGCTCCCGCTCGACGGTGGCGACCATGGCGTCCGTGCCCGGCCGCTCGAAGTCCTTGCACGTCAACGATCACGGACAAGCTCGGCGGAGTTCGCGGACAACTCGGCCGGCAGCGGCCGGGGGCCTTCCCCGGGCCTGTGAAACAGGGGTCTCCGACGGGGTCGGCCCGGCCGCCTCATACGCCGAGGCCGTCGAGCAGCATGGCGAGCCCTCCTCGGAACTCCCGCTCGGTGTCGACGTCGCGGGCCTGTCGGGCGGTCTCGGTCATGTGTGGGAACTCGGCGGGCGGCAGCTCGGTGATGGCTGTCGTCCCCGGCCCGGACAGCGGTCCGAGGTGTTCCAGCTGGATCGCTCCGATGACGTAACCGAGCAGGCCGCGCAGGGCGACGACCCGCCGTTCGCCCTCGACGCCCGCCTCGGTGAGGACGGAGAGCACGGTCTCCGACCAGCGCAGTACCCCGAGGGAGCGGTGCCGGTGGGTGATGGTCAGGGGGACGACCGCCGGATGGGCACCCACGGCGTCGTGCAGACGTCGCGCCATGGCCTCGATCCGCTCACGCCATGACGCGTCGGGATCCGGCGGCTCGGTGTCCACGGCGCTCAGTACGAGTTCGACGACGAGCCTTTCCAGCTCCTCGCGGTCCTGCACGTACCGGTAGAGCCCCATGGTGCTCATGCCGAGCTCCTGGGCGACGGCGCGCATCGACAATCCGGCGAGCCCGTCGCGGTCGATGACGGCGAGAGCGGCCGAGGCGAGTTGATCGGGGGTGAGGGAACGCGGGCGTGGCATGACGGTTGACAGCGTACGGCATACGCTTACGCTTGTAGGCGTATGCCGTACGCTTACGGAGGGGAAGCTCATGCGCGTGTCCCGTAGCCGGGTGGAGCCCGGATCCACCGTGAACGAGCGCGGTCTCACCGCCGTCTCCGGCGACCAGATCGCCGTTCCCGACCCCGACCGGCTGATCCACCTCCAGTTCCGGCGCTTCGCCGGCTGCCCGGTCTGCAACCTGCACCTGCGGTCGGTGACGCGGCGGCACGAGGAGATCGAAGCCGCCGGTGTACGCGAGGTCGTGGTCTGCCACTCGCCCGCCGAGGAACTGTTGCCCCACACGACCGGTCTCCCGTTCGCCGTCGTCGCCGACCCCACCAGGCGGCTGTACGCGGAGTTCGGCGTGGAACGGTCACCTCGCTCCTTGCTCAGCCCGCGAGCCTGGGGCCGATCGTCCGGTCACTCGTGAGCGGCGTGCGAGAAGTCGCCCGCGGGCGGGAGCACCTGCCCTCGACCAGCCCGCACGGCGGCCGGCTCGGACTTCCCGCCGACTTCCTCATCGCGTCCGACGGCCGGGTGCTCGCCGCCAAGTACGGGGAGCACGTCTACGACCAGTGGTCGGTCGACGAACTGCTGCAGACGGCAGCCCGCACACCGCGCAGGCCTCGCACGGATCCCGCTGCTCGGTAAGGCGGTCCACGAGGGCTGGGACGAGCCGGGTCGTTCTTCCCGGTGCTCCCCGACGACCTGCCACTTTGGCGTGACGGGTGTGCACATGTGCGCCATGTCATAATGCCTGCATATTGCCACTAAAGGGATATATGGATGTGTCATGACAGGGCCGCGCATCGCAGTGAGGGCAGCCGTCGCCCTGGCCCTGGCCGGGACGCTGGTCATGGCGTGCGGCGCCGGTGATGGCGGCTCGAAGACGTTGACCTGGTCGATGTGGGCCAGCGGTGGTGAGGAACAGCAGGTCTGGCATGAACTGGCGGACCGGGTGTCCCTCGAGGATCCGCAGATCACGATCAAGCTCGAGACCTCGTCCTTCGATGACTACTTCGCCGAGCTCGGCACCCGTTTCGACAGCGGCGACGCGCCCTGCATCGTCTCGATGCAGGCGCTCCGCACCACGGGCTACACCCAGGGCATGCTGCCGCTCGACGACCTGATCGCCAAGAACAAGTTCGATGTGACGGACTTCGACAAGTCCGTCATGGAAGGGCTGAGCGCCGACGGCAAGCAGTACGCGCTGCCGTACGACGTCGGCCCGGTGATCCTCACGTACAACAAGGACATGTTCCGGAACGCCGGGGTACCGGAGCCCAGGCCGGGGTGGACTCTGGCCGAGTTCGAGTCGGCCGCCCGCAAGCTGACAGGGAACCGGACGTACGGCTTCGTGGCGGCGCCTCAGGATGTGTGGATGTTCTCCATGGTGCTGACCAAGACCGGGGCGCAGCCCACCGACGGGGCGGGCAATCTGCGACTCACCACCCCCGCCATGACCGAGGGCGTGCAGTGGTACGCCGACCTCGCGGCCAGGAAGAAGGTCGCCCCCGCCTGCCCGCGCCCGATCCCGCGTTCTCCGACCGGCAGTTCCTCAGCGGCAAGGTGGCCATGGGCGCCAACGGGCCGTGGGCGTTGCTGAACCTGAAGAACCAGGCCGGCTTCCGGGTGGGCCTGACCACGCTTCCCGCCGGCCCGGACGGCAGCAGGACGTACTCGTCCGGTTCCGGGTTCGGCATCTCCAAGTCCTGCCCGGACCCGGAGCGGGCGTTCAAGGCGATCACGCTCATGACCGCCAGGAAACAACTGGAGTGGCTCGGCGGAGTGGGACGTGCCTATCCGTCACGTGAGTCGGCACAGCACGCGTGGTACGACAACGCCCGCCTCGCCGGCGCGCGAGAGGTTCTCGAAGCCGCCAACGCCTCAGCGATTCCACTGCGTACGACGAAACACTGGGAGCGGGTCAACGCACTGCTCAACCAGTACGGCCCCGACCTCTTCAGCGGGGCGAGCTCAGCGAAACAGGTACTGGAGCAGGTGCAACGACAGGCCGGGCAGGATTGATCGGCGGCAGAGCGCGTGCACGCCATGACTCCGGAAGGCACGAGTGTGTGCGTCGGACCGGGACAAAACGGAATCCACGCGAGACGCTGCCCTTATGACAGCCCCACCGCCCACCGATGCCTCCCCCGATGCCCCGTACCGCTTCGACGACCTGACGGCCCTCTACATCAACTGCACCCTCAAACCCTCCTCGCAGCTCAGCCACACCCAGGGCCTGATCGACAAGAGCGCGGCGATCATGATGTCGAGCGGGGTCACCACATCCGAGATCCGCGCCGTCGACCACGACATCGCACCCGGCGTCTACCCGGACATGACCGAACACGGCTTCGCCACCGACGAGTGGCCCGCACTGTACGAGCGGGTGATGGCCGCGGACATCCTGGTCATCGCCGGGCCGATCTGGCTCGGCGACAACAGCTCGGTGACGAAGAAGGTGATCGAGCGCCTCTACGCCTGCTCCAGCCTCCTCAACTCACAAGGGCAGTACGCCTACTACGGCCGTGTCGGCGGCTGTCTGATCACGGGCAACGAGGACGGCGTGAAGCACTGCGCGATGAACGTCCTCTACAGCCTGCAGCACCTCGGCTACACGATCCCGCCTCAGGCCGACGCCGGCTGGATCGGCGCGGCCGGCCCCGGGCCGTCGTACCTCGATCCGGGCTCGGGCGGTCCGGAGAACGACTTCACCAACCGCAACACCAGCTTCATGACGTGGAACCTGATGCACCTCGCCGCCCTGCTCAAGCGAGCCGGTGGCGTCCCGCGTACGGTAACCAGCGCTCGCAGTGGGACGCCGGCTGCCGCCCGGGTGCGGACAACCCGAGCACCGTTGACGGGCGTGCCGGCCCTGACGGACGTCAGGGCTTCCGCGGAGGGTTTCCGCGAGTCATACCTGAGGGTTCGGCTGGATCTTGATCCACAGCAACACAATCGATCACAGTTCCCGGCTGTGCCGGTACTGCCGGGGCTGATCCCGCGTTCTCTCTTGAACGCGGTGCTCAGCGCGGAGGCGCTCGCGTAGCCGACCTGGCGGGCCACGGCGGCGACAGTGGCGTCCGGTTCTTGGAGCAGGTCCGCAGCGGTGTCCAGCCGCCAGCCGGCGAGGTAGGCCATCGGGGCTCGCCGACCAGGTCGGTGAACCGGCGAGCCAGACCCGCTCGGGAGACACCGGCTCTGGCCGCCAGCGCGGCGACGGTCCACGGGTGGGCCGGGGCACTGTGGAGGAGCCGGAGCGTAGGGCCGATCACGGGATCGGCGAGCGCACGGTACCAGGCCGGGGCCTCGGCCTCGGGCGGGCGAACCACGTCCGCAGAGTGCTGACGAGCAGCAGGTCCAGCAGTCGGTCCAGGACGACCTGTTGGCCGGCTTCCTCCTTGGTGATTTCTTCGGTGAGCATGCCGATCAGTGGGGAGGAGGGCTGAGCGTCGTGCGGGAGGACGAGGAGGGGCTGCAGAGTGCGAAGGAGCCGGTGACTGATCTCGCCGCTCATCTGGTACTTGCCGATCAGCATCACGGTTGCCCCGTCGGGGTCGCCGGTGCCCCAAGTGCGCGGACCGAGGTCGATGACCTCGCGCAGGTGCTCGCCGGTGGGGTGGTGCGCCGAGGGCCGGGGTGGATCACGACCTGAACGGGCGTCGAGGGGGCGTCGGCGAAGGTGAACGGCGCAGGTCCGCGCATGATCGCGATGTCCCCGGGACGCAGGCGCACCGCGTCGCCGTCGTCGGGGATCGCCCAGGCCGTGCCGCGTGTGAGGGCCACGATGCTCAGCGGCGCCTGGTCCTGGACTCGCACCGACCAGGGTGGGTTCAGGACGGAGCGCAGGATGAAGGCGCTGCGGGCTCTCGGACCCGCCAGGAGATTGGACAGTGCGTCCATGGGCGCCAGGTTAGACGCTCAAGCACGTAATCGAGTGTTCTGGCTATTCATCGTCTGGTCCTGGTGGCGTGCACTGGCAGCATGACGCAAACACAGCACGGAAGGACGCTGGTTCTCGCGGGGACGGGCAAGACCGGACGCCGCGTGGTGGCCAGGCTGGTGTCGCGGGAGCTGCCGGTAAGGATCGGCTCCCGCAGCGGTGCGCCGCCCTTCGACTGGCATGACCGAACCACCTGGGAGCACGCCGTTCAGGGTGTGCGGTCGGTGTATGTGGCCTACCACCCGGACGCCGGCTTCCCCGGGGCCGCGCAGGCCGTCGGTTCGTTCTCGGACCTCGCGGTGCGCTGCGGCGTCCAGCGGCTGGTGTTGCTGGCGGACCGCGGCGCAAGTGAAGCGGAGCGCTGCGAGCAGGCGGTGCGCACCAGCGGCGCGGAGTGGACCATCGTGCGCACCGGCTTCATCTCCCAGAACTTCAGCGAAGACGTCCTGACCGACGCGATCAAGGCAGGGTTGGTGGCCCTGCCGGCAGGCGACGTGGCCGAACCGTTCACCGACGCCGAAGACATCGCCGACGTCGCCGCAGCGGCCCTGACAGAAGAGGGCCACACCGGCGAGACCTACGAAGTGACCGGACCACGGCTGCTGACATTCACCGACGCGGTCGCCGAAATCGCACGACAGACGGGACGCACGATCCGTTACGTGCCGGTCAGTAAGGAGCAGTTCGCCACCACCCTGACCGAACAGGGAACGCCGGCGGGGTTCGCCGGCCCCCTGACAGATCTCATGGCGGAGGTCTTCGACGGCCGCAGGGCCCACCTCGCCGACGGCGTCCACCGCGCCCTCGGGCGAGGGCCCCGAGACTTCACCGACTACGTCCGCAACACCGCCCGCACCGGAGTCTGGACTCCCACCTGACCGTGCAACCTGGCAACACACTTCCCCTGGGCGAACGGGCTCTGTGCTTGGCTCGGCCATGTCGGATGACCGGGCTCGGAGGCACTTCGCGTGAGGACCTCCTGGACCTGCCAGGCGGGGTCGTCGACCGGCACCCAGCCGAAGATCACGGAACGTGCGCTGAAGAACTCCAGCGCCTACCCGCCGTGATCGCGTTTGCAGCTAAAACCCTTACGCTGAGCGGCAATTGCACGCCAAGTACAAGTCATGGCATGCTCACGACGTCACTCGCAGTGCATGCGCAAACGCGTGCCGGTGCATGGTGCAGACCAAGAGAAGAGACCCCGTGCTGAAGAACCGTGTCGCCGCTGCGGCGGCCTCCGCCGCACTCGCGGTTGCGTCCCTGAGCC
This sequence comes from Streptomyces tuirus, assembly GCA_018195615.1. Taxonomy (GTDB): domain Bacteria; phylum Actinomycetota; class Actinomycetes; order Streptomycetales; family Streptomycetaceae; genus Streptomyces; species Streptomyces tuirus_A. The sequence goes on from JAGTPG010000002.1 coordinate 5,188,411, forward strand.
TGGCGGCGCCCGCCAACGCCGCGCCCGCCGACGCCACGTCCGCCCAAGCGGCCGGCTGCTCGAACAGGCCGATCAAGGCGAAGGAGAGCGTCAACATTCGGAAGAAGCCCACGGCGACCGCCACCGCCGTCGGCCTCTTCCCCAAGGGAGCAAACGGCTGCTACGACAGCGGCATGGACGGCCAGAAGTACAACGTCTGTGGCAAGAAGTCCACCGTCTGGAGCTACATCACCTACAAGGGCATGAAGGGCTGGGTCGCAGAGGCCTGCGTCAAGTTCGTCTGACCTCGACGGGTAACCCGGGAGGGCGCCCCGGCCACCACCCGGTGGCCGTCGCCGCTGATGTCAGAAGCCGACCACCTGCCAAAGTCCGGCAGGTGGTCGGCCCTGGTCTGTGATGCAGCTGCCCCCGACATGGTTGCGGCTGGGCTCGACGAGATGGTGCGCCGGGCGTGCGAAGACCGCAAGGAAGTGTTGCGATCGCAGAGGTGGGGGCGCTGCCCTGGGGAGGACGCCCCCACCGCAGGAGTGTCAGCGTCGGCTGGGTGCCAGGTCCGTGTTCGCGACCTGCTTCGCGAGCTTCGGGCGCTCGATGAGCAGGTCGGAGGCGATCGGGTCGCGGAAGTATTTCTTGTACAGCCTGATGTAGGTGCCGTCGTCGATCATCGCGTCGATCTGGTCGTCGATGCCCTTGAGCAACGCGGGATCGCCGTCCTTGCGCATCGGGAAGGCGCTGCCCTGGAGGCTTGGCAGTTTCACGGCGATGCGCACCGGTTCCTTCGCGACGTACGCGTCCGCGCTGGCACCGCCGAGAACGGCTGCGTCGATGCCTCCCGAGAGCAGCTGGGTGATCAGGGCGGTCTGGTCCTTGAACTTCACCAGCTTCGCTCGGATCATCTCGCGGTTGACGAAGGTCTCCTGCACGGAGCCGCTGACGGGGCGTGAAATTCCACCACCTCCTGGTCGTCTCACTCGGCGGTAACGGCCAGTACGAGCACGTCATCAACGACACCGGCGCCCCGACATCAGGCACATCGACCGTCCCGTCCAACGTGGTCTCCTATCCCTGAGTTCGCCGCTCATCGAACATCGCGTCGATCAGTCAGCAGATCAAAGGATTCCGGCCTTGCCCGTCGCCGCGGGGGTAGCCGGAGACCGGCAGCTCCACGGCATCGATCAGTGGTTGTCCCCTGACCCGGGCAGGTTCGCGAGGGCCGGCGGCCGCGACAGGGTGTGCCCGAAGGACCACGTTGCGGGCTCGCCGCGGTCCGGGAGCAGCCGGGCCGCGGCGAGTAAGTGACCTGCGGGAGGGGCTCAGCTGCCGGTGAGGGAGATGGCCAGGTCCGTGATGTTCAGGGGGAACCTGGACTTGGTGGGGTCGTCCGTCACGGGCGTGGCCTCGCCGGTGAAGAGGTTGACGCTGTAGAGGGAGGGCCTGGTGGCGCCGGAGGGCGTGAGAGTGGCGAAGGCGGCGTTGCCGACCGTCTTGCCGCCCGACAGGGTGCTGAAGATGTCCATGCCCGCGTTGATCTGCGCGTCGATGCCGAGGCTGCCGGTCGCCGCCAGCGTGCCGTTGTTGGCCGGGGACTGGATGACGACCTGGTCGCCGGCCGTGTTGATGTCGAACAGCGTGGTCCCGGTGGCCCCGTTGAGGTCGTTGTTCGTGTAGGCGGCGGCGGAGACGCCCTTGGTCGTGCCCTCGATCGGCGGGGTGGTGAGGTTCAGGTCCTGGATGGTCGTGTGGTCGTTGAGGTTGTGCCGCAGGTTCTGGCCGTTGTCGCTGATCACACGCAGCCGGTCGGCGGCCGGGTTGAAGTCGACGCCGAAGTTCGTGCCGTGCAGCGAGTACTGGAGCTGGGACACCTTGGTGATCACGACGTCCGTGGTGGCCGGCGGGGTCTTGATCGTGTAGATGCCGCCCTTGTTGCCGACGCCGTACATCAGGCCGTTCTGCACCCGGAAGTCGATGCCGATCAGAGCCGTGTCGCCACTGAGCCCGATGACGTCCCTGACCCAGTCGAGCACGTTCGGCCGGTCGGTGGTGAACGTGGCCATCTGGGTGCCGTCACCTGTGATCCCGAACGCGCGCAGGCCGGGAGTGGCGGCGGGAGCGGCCGAGCCACTGCCCGGCGCGCTCAGCATGAGCGCTGTCGACGTGGCCACGACCGCTACCGCCGCCGCGATTCTCTTTCTCGTTCCTGCTTTCATCGGTGTTTCCCTCCCGTTTGAACAAGCACCATTGAGTGGCGCGCGGATGAGAGATTCCCGTACCGATTCCCGCGCTGATCCGGAGTGGTGGCCGGAATGAATGCTGTGGTGTTCCCCCGCGGGCTGGTACGCGGTTCCCATTAAGGCCAGTTCACAGTGTCTCCACAAGTGGAACAGGCGATGGGAATGCCCCGATCCAGGGATTTTGTGCACTGTGACAAAGTGCCCCAGACGCGGTCGTCTCCGATGTGCGCAGAGTGATAAATGCCGTCCGGATTTCCCCTGTCGGCCTCTTCTGCCGGAATGGCATCCTCGCGCCCATGGGGAGCTTCTTCGCCGAGTTGGCCCGGCAGGCGTCGGCCAACGCGCGCCGGGAGGTCGAGGCGTACGCGCGCGAGATCCCGGAGTTCGGGTTCCTGGACACGAACTCCCGGGCGCGGGCCGAGACGCTGGAGTACGCGTTATGGTTGCGCCGCCGCACGGTCGAACTGTCCCGGACAACAGCGAGTTGAGCGACGACGACCTCGGCTGCATCGCGGCGATCGGCGAGTTGCGGGCCGCAGCGGGGATGCCGCTCGATGCACGGCAGCGGGTCCTGCGACTGCACACCTCACTCATGCTGCGCGAGATCAACGAAGCGACCGAAGCTCAGCGCGGCGTCGGCGTCGACGAACTCATGCGGATGATGAGCTGGTTCGCCGCGCAGGGAGAACGCGGTATCCGTGCCTACAGTCAGGGATTCGTGACGGCGCTGCGACACCGTCTGCCGTACGTCGAGCAGGCCGCCCTGCTGGCCAGGTCGTTGCTGAACGGAGACCCCATATCGGCGGAACTCGCTTCGGCGCTGGGCATGGAACTGCCCGAGCGCTGCGCAGTGACGGTGATCCGGGTGCCGGACCGTCCCGCCGGCGATCTCGACCTGGAAACCGAGATCGAGGCGCTGGTGAAAACCCACCACGCGCCGATCACGTGGTGCCCGGGCAGTGGAAGCAGGAGCGGTGAGCTGATTGCCTTGGTTCCCTTGCGTCCCGCCACACCCCCGGCGTCTCCGGGGCCCAGTACCGCCGAGACCGTACAGCCGCACTCCGTACCCGACCTTGCACCCGACCTCTTGCCCGACCTCGTCTCCGATCTCGTACGGGACTTCGCCCAGGCTCTCGGTCGCCCCTGTGCCGCCGGCACCGCCACCTCACCGCTGTCCGAGGTTGCCGACGCCCTCGACCTGGCCCGGCGGATCAGCAGGGCGGCGCCGCTGCGACGGGCGTCCGCTCGGCTGCGGCCGCACACCGTGTCGGACGTGTTCGTCGAACTCGCCGTCGCAGACGTGCCGTTCGTCGACGAATGGCTCCACGCCGTGGGCCGGAGCCTGCAGCCCGGCCCGGACCTCCTTGTCACGCTTGACGCGTACTATCGCCACGACATGCACCGCGGCGCCACGGCGGCAGCCCTCAACGTCCACCCCCGCACCCTGGACTATCGCCTCCGCCGGGTGCGGGAGCTCACCGGCATCGATCCCGGCTCGACGCGCGGCGTGCGCGTTTTCAGCTCCGTCGTCACGCGGCGCCTGTCGGAAGCGTGGCACTGAACCGGGCGACCATCCAGAGCCGAGATGCGTGCCGAGGCGGGCATCATGCTGTCTGACCTGTGCTTCAGCTGCGGTGCGGTGGGGTCGGGTCAAGGCTCGGGGCTCGCGTTGCGCGCGGGAGTTCTCGCAGGATCCAGCGCCCGGATGATGCGGATCAGGCCGGACGTGGGCCGGCCGCGAGGCGGACCGGCTTGCCACGGCACCGACGCCGCCTCAGACGCCGCGCCAGGGGCAGACGTCAGGCTGGGATCACCCTCTGTGGTCGCCAGTGCTCTTGAGTGACGTTGCGGTATCACGAGTGCCTGTGCGTGGCCCGGCCGTACCCGCCGGAGGCTTCGAGTCGCACGAAGGGAATGGCCTGTCCTGCCTGGCGGAACGATGCCTCGCCGCCGTCAATGGGGAGTCCCATGAACGCGCACAGTCGGCGGGCGGTGCGCGGGTGTCTGCGCGCGTAGCCGGCCATGACCTCGGCGCCTTCCTCGGGCGGCAGGAAGTGCGCGGTGACGGCGTGCGGGCGGTTGCCGAACCGGATCAGGGTCTTGGGCTGGGCGCGCAGGTTCAGGTACCAGTCGGCCCGCGGGCCGAAGCCGGAGGCGACCGTCCAACTCGGCTCCGCCGGGTCGTGGGACACGACCTCGAGGACCGTCATGCGGTCGCGGTCGGAGACCCGGCCGGTGTGGTGGAGCAGGAGGAGCCGCTTTCCGAAGAGAGGGCCGAGCCCCGCGCGGTAGAGCAGGATCGGCAGGCGCAGGGCCAGGCGTCGCCACCCGCTGGGAAGCCGCGGGCGGCGGGGCGCGGTGTCTCCGTCGGTCATGATGGGGCCTTCCGCGTGTCGGGAATGTCGCCTCGCGGACTCGATTGGGTAAAGGACCCGAAGCGGGAGTCGTCTCACGGAGGCCACCTTTGCATAGTCTAAAGGTGAGGGAGGGGCGCCTGCGGGTAAGGGGGGCGGCTCTCGACAGCCGCGACATCGCAGGAGTGCCGCATGACCGACCGGAAGCCGGCGTCGGGCTGGACGCTGCTGTCCTGCATGCCGGTCCTGGTGATGGCGGTGGTCGCGGTGACGGACATCGTGGCGGGGCCGGGTGTCGGGTTCCTGCCGCTGGTATCTCTCGGGCCGGCCTTCGCCGGGCTGGTTGGAGGATGGCGCCGCACGGCCTGGTTCGGGCTCGCGGCCCTTGTGCTGTGCGTCGCGCTCGGGCTGTACGACGGACTCTTCGACGGGCGCCGGGGCTATACCGCGCTGGCCTCGGTGGCCGGTGTGACCGGTGTGGGTGTCGCGGCCGCGGTGATGCGCTCGCGCCGGGAGGCGGAGCTGGCCAGTGTGCGGTCGATCGCGGAGGTGGCCCAGCGGGTGCTGCTGCGGCCGGTGCCGTTGACCGCCGGGCCGCTGCAGGCGGCGGTGTCGTACACGTCGGCGGTGGCCGAGGCGCGGATCGGCGGGGACCTGTATGAGGTGGTGGCCTCCCCGCACGGCGTGCGGGTCATCGTCGGAGACGTCCAGGGCAAGGGCCTGGCCGCGGTGGAGACGGCGGCGGTGGTGCTGGGCGCTTTCCGGGAGGCGGCGTACGACGAGGCCGACCTGTCGGGGCTCGGCGAGCGTTTGGAGCGCAGCGTGGCCCGGGAGTTGGAGGGGGAGAAGTTCGTCACCGCGATCCTCGCCGAGATCGGCACGGCTCATGAGGCGGTCTTCCTCAACTACGGGCATCCGGCGCCGATGATCGTGCGCGCGGACGGCACGGTCGACTTCCCGCAGCCGCACTCCTTCGCCCTGCCGTTGGGCCTCGGGGCGCACGGAAACGAGGGCCCGAAACCCTATCGGGTGGGCTTCGCCCGGGCGAGCAGCTTCTGCTGTACACCGACGGCGTCACCGAGGCCCGCGACGAGGACGGCCGCTTCTATCCCGTCGGTGAGCGGGCGCACCTGCTGAAGGACCCGGACGCGCACCGTGCCCTGGAGGCCGTGCGGGAGGATCTCGCCCAGCACTGCGTCGGACCGCCCCACGACGACGCCGCGATGCTGCTGCTGCGTTACCACGATCATGGGGAAGGAAAATCCGTTCCCACCACGTGAGTGAGCAGGCGCTGCTGCACGGTAGAAAGGACGCATGCCGGAGCGTGAGACCCCCACGGGGACGATGGACGACGTGGACGTGGTGACCCGGTCGGTGCTGACCGCGTCCCGCCTGCTGGTGGCGGTCTCCGCGCGCTCCCTCGCCGCTGTCGAGGAACGGGTGACGCTCCCGCAGTTCCGAATGCTGGTGGTGCTGTCCACCCGCGGCGCCACCAAGCTCGTCACGCTCGCCGACCTGCTCCAGGTCGCACCGTCCACCGCCATGCGGATGGTCGACCGGCTGATCGCCGCCGGGCTCGCCGACCGGCAGTCCAACCCCGGCAACCGCCGAGAGACCCTGCTCCAGCTCACGGAGGAGGGCCGCCGCACGGTCGCGGACGTCACCGCCCGCCGCCGCGCCGCGATCGCCGAGATCGTGGAGCGGCTCACCCCGACGCAGCGACTGGCCCTCATCGAGGCGCTGGCAGCCTTCAACGAAGCAGGGGGAGAGCCACTCGCTCCGGACCGGGACGACACGGAGTCGCACCCGCTGGGCTGGGCGATGGATGTTCCCGTGGCCGGCGACGCCTGACGCGCCCGGGCCGGTCTTCTCCGCCCGCCGACCGTTTTGCATAATGCAAGCGAATCGTGAAGGGAACCGGCCCCGCTGCCGGACCCCGGCAGTGCGGCCCCTGCGGGCGGAGGCGAGGCGGAAAGGGGTGGCACGCATGCGGCGTGGACGGCACTCCGCGACCGGTGCGGCACCGCATCTGATGGCGCGTCTGCGCGGCATGGTGTGGGGGCCGGCCGAGTTCGTGGGGCCGCCACCGTTCCGGCTGACCGCGAAGGGCTTCCTCGCGGGGTCCCTGGCAGCGGGTGCGATTATCGGCAGTACGGTCGCAGGTGCCTGGTACGGGATCCCCGGACTGGCCGCCGGGAAGGCGGTCTGGTATGTGCCGCCCTGCTCGTTCTGTACCTGTGCCGGGTGCGGGCAGGACGTGCGCTGGTCGGTGTCGTCGCGGTGCTCGCGGTCTGCCTCGCCCTTCGGACGCCCCCGGCCGCGGCGGGTGTCGTGCTGGCGGAGCGAGGGCGTGTGGAGTCCGTGGTGGTGACCTCGGTCGATGGCGGCTCGACAGATGTCCCGGGTGGTGGCCGCTACCTTTGTTCGGTGATCGACCAGTACGGCGTTCCCATGAAGGTCCGTATCTGGCGCGGTTGCGAGCAGACCACCCGGCCTGGTGACGCGATCGCCGTCGTGTACGACGTGAAGGGGCGGGTGCCGCCGCGTGGTGCGGAGGGAGGAGGGACCGCCCTGGACGCCCTGAGCGGACTCGGCGGCTGGCTGGCCGGGCTCGTGTCCGCCTGTGTGGTCGCCGTCGTGCGTTCCTACCGGCTCTCCATTCCTGATCGAGCGGCTCCTACGACGCCCTGAGGCCGACCGCGGGGCCGCACTCCGGTTCCGCCGGTCCCGTCGCGCGCCCCGGTCCGAGCAGCGCCCTCGGCGGCCGGAGCGGCGCGGCGTAGGGCTGGAGTTGCTCACACCGAGGCGTGCACCGCCCGGAGGGCGCTCTGGTGGCTGAGCCAGCCGATCGGTCCGCCCTGCGCGGCGTCGAGGACCGGAACTCCGGTGCCCGCCGCCGAGAGCAGGGTGTGCACGGCCTGCGCCAAGGGCTGGTCGGCGGTGACGGGGGCGGGTAGCTCGGCGAGCCGGCCCACCGTCGTCGGCGCCGTGTCCGGCCGCTCCGTCAGCGCCTCGGCGATCGCCCGGGCAGTGACGACACCGACGTACTGGCCATCGGTGTCGACCACGGGCAGCGCTCCGTACCCGGACAGACTCAATAGCTCGGCGGCGTCCGGGAGTTCGGTGGACGCGGGCAACGGGGCGGGTAGCGGATCCATCACCGAGCCCACCCGCTGGGCGCCTATCGGCGCCCCCGGGCGGGGCCGTCGAGGTCGATGCCGCGGCGGCGCAGTTTGAGTGTGTAGACGGTGTCGCGGCTCAGCAGCCGGCTCGTGGCGGTGGCCAGGACGATGGCCAGCATCAGGGGCAGGATGATCGAGTACTCGCCTGTCAGCTCGAAGAGGATCACCACGGCGGTGATCGACGCCCGTGCGGCGGCGGCGAACACGGCCCCCATGCCGACCAGCGCGTACGCTCCCACCGAGCCGGCCGTTGCGGGCAGCAACTGGTGGACGCCCGTCCCGTATGCGGACCCGAGCATGGCCCCGATGAACAGGCTGGGCGCGAACACCCCGCCCGAGCCGCCGATCCCGATGGTCAGGCTGGTCGCCAGCACCTTGCCCACGAGCAACAGCAGCAGGAACCCGACCGCGTATCCGCCCGCCGTGGCCTTCTCCAGTACGGGGTAGCCGACCCCGTACATCTGAGGCAGGGCGAGCAGCACCAGCCCGAGCGCGAGTCCACCGGCCGCGGGGCGCAGCCACTCCGGGCCGCGCCAGGCCCAGTCGCAGGCGTCCTCGATCAGATACAGCACCCGGGCGAAGCCGACGCCGACCACTGCGGCGATGACACCGAGCAGGGCGAAGAGGCCGTACTGCGCGAGATGGTCGACATGGAAGGCCGGCAGGGTCAGGAAGGCGACGTCACCGAAGGCGGCCCGGCCGATCACGCTGGCGGTGACACTGGCCAGGACGGTCGCGCCGAACGCCTCCGTGGAGAAGGTGCCCAGGATCAGCTCCATGGCGAAGAAGACCCCGGCCAGGGGAGCGTTGAAGGTCGCGGCGATGCCGCCCGCCGCGCCGCAGGCGACCAGCAGCTTCATCCGGTGCTCGGTCACCTTGGCGATCCGCCCCAGGGTGGATCCGAGGGCGGAGCCGATCTGCACGATCGGCCCTTCGCGGCCCACCGACCCGCCCGAGCCGATGGTGAGGGCGGAGGCCAGCGTCTTGACCACAGCGACCTTCGGGCTGATCCGGCCGCCCCGCTGGGCAACCGCCAGCATCACCTCGGGCACACCGTGACCGCGCGCCTCCTTGGCGAAACGGTTGACCAGCGGCCCGTACAGCAGACCTCCGAGGACGGGGGCGAGCAGAACGAAGTACGCCCCGAGCCACGGCACGTGCGGGTTGTCCGAACCGGGCGAGGCCGCGTAGTCGGCGTGTCCGGAGAAGAGGTGAGTGAAGGCCGTGATGCACCAGCGGAAGACGACGGACCCCGCGCCGGCTCCGGCTCCCACCACCACGGCGAGCACCATCAGGCCCCAGGGAGCGGCGCGCAGCCCTACTGCTCCGCGGGTAGGGGCGAGGGCGTTCTCCGCGCCCCTGACCTGCCCGCTACGTCCCACGGCCCGGATAGCTCTCATTCCTTCCCCTTTCTCATATTTGCATTATGCAAAACGTGTCAAGGGAGGGGCGCTCGGGGTCGGCTCAGCGCGCGGTGACGCGCGCCTGGAGGCGGACCAGCCCAGCCACGCCGAACTGAAGCTGGACCGGCAGGGTGTGGCGGGCGGTCACGCCGCGCACCTGCCGGAGCAGTACGCGGGGTCCGTCCCCGCCGAAGGTGACGGTCGTTCCGGAGGTGAGCAGAATGCCCGCCGTGTCCATCGATCCGGCACCCTCGTCCGACTTCCCGCCCCTGAGTGTGCCGCGCCCACCGTCCGGCGTCGCGACCATTCCGAGATGGTCGGGGACACCGTCGTCGTCGCGCACCGACATGGTGAGCGTCCCGTCGCCCGCGGGGTCGAGGTGGGCAACGGCATGAGTGACGGTCAGGTCCACCCCCTCGGCCTGGACATGGGCGCTGCCGGATACGCCGACCGGAGGGGCGGCCGCCGTGCCGTGGGAATGCCGGTCGAGGTCGGTGGTGGCCGGGCCGTCGTGCGAGCAACCCGCGGCCAGTGTGACGAGCAGCGCGGACGCGAGGGCCGACGAGGCTGCGCGGGCGCGGCGATTGATTCCTGCCATATTTGCATTGTGCCAAGGTTGTCATCGCGTACGTCCCTCAGGGCCGGCACGCGCTCACCCGCCGCCCAGGCCTGCGCACGGTCGCGCGCTCAAGACGGAGAAGTCTTACGAGACGCTGACCTCACCCCGATTCCTTCCCTGCCGAGTGCTCACCCCGGCCACTCTTGTGCCGTCCACAGGGGCAGCACCCACAGAGCAGAGGAACGGGACATGGGCATGCACAGCAGCGAGAAGGGCCGTTACGGCACGAGCCGGACCGCAGGTACGCGCGGCGGTCACCGGGCTAAGCCCAGGACGCGCCGCATCGTGATCGGCGGCGGGGCCCTGGCCATCGCCGGGGCCGCCACGGTAGCCGTGTCCCTGGCCTCGGCCAGTCAGTCCTCCGGGCGCACCGCAGGAGCCGACCACGCCGTCTTCGTGCAGGGCAACGAGCTGGACGGCAACACCATCCACGCGTTCGCACGGGGGACGACGGCAAGCTGAAACCGGCGGGCACCTACGCGACCGGCGGCAAGGGAGGCGACCAGATCGACGCCCCCACCGACTCCCTCGCCTCACAGGGCTCCCTCGTCTACGACGACCGCTCGGGATGCTGCTGGCGGTCAACGCCGGAAGCGGCACGGTCACGTCGTTCCGCGTCGAAGGACAACAGTTGAAGGGCCGTAAGATCGTGGAATCCGGCGGGGAGTTCCCGGCCAGCATCGCAGTGCACGGGAGCATCGCGTACGTCATGAACGCGGGCGGAGAGGGCAGCGTCCAGGGTTTTGAGATCACCGGCAATGGGCTCAAGCCGCTGCCCGGCTCCCACCGTTCCCTGGGCCTGGACAACGAAGCCGTACCGCGCTTCGACACCTCGCCCGGTGAGGTCGAGTTCACTCCGGACGGCCGCAACCTGGTGGTCACCACCAAGGGCAACAACACCGTTGAGGTCTTCCCGATGAAGGGCAACGGCCTCCCGGCCGTGGAGCAACCGGTCGTCAATGAATCGGCCGGCGGTGTCCCCTTCGCGATCAGCTTCGACGCGACGGGGAAGCGGATGCTGGTCGCCGAGGCCGAGAAGTCCACGGTCACCACGTACAAGGTCAAGCGCGACGGCAAGCTGAAGGTCCTGCAGCAGCCTCTGCCCAACGGCCAGGAAACGCTGTGCTGGCTGGAGCGTGCGGGCAACTACTTCTACGGCGGCAACACCGGCAACTCCACCGTCACCGGTTACCGCATGGACAAGCACGGAAAGCTGTCCCTGACCAACGAGGTGGGCATCGCCACCCCGCCGTCCGCGAAATCGCAGGGCGTGATCGACCTCGCCGTCACCGAGGACGAGAGGTTCGTCTACGTCCAGAACGCCGTCTCCGGCACCGTCGACGGCTTCCGTGTCGAGGCCGACGGCGCCCTCACCAAGGTCACGACGGCCGAGGGACTGCCCGCCTTCGACGAGTCGGGCATGGAAGGCATCGCCGCGGTTTGATCGGGGCACCGGCCTTGTGGAAGGCGTCGGCGTCGTGCTGGCCGTCACGGGCAAGCTGTTGCGCACAAGGTGAACGCCGAGACCCAGAACGAGGTCGGACGTCGGCGGCCCGTGAGGGGCTGCCCGGTGAGTGCCTGGGCGATCCGCCGGAGCCGGCCACCACATGATGCCTTCACGAGAGCCGGGCCGTCCGCAGGTACGGACGCGAAGGCGGCCGATGGACGGCATACGGTGGCGGACCCGGAGGGCCGTCCCGTGGCGGGACGTTCCCGAACGCTACGGCCCCCGGGACCGGGGCGATGACCTCTTCCGCCGCTGGCAGCGGGACGGAATCTGTTCCCGGATCCTCAGCCGGCTCCAAGCCGAGGCACGGGCACCACCAGCGGTCGAGTCGTACGTGCGCCCGGCGCTTCACACCGACCGCATGGCATCGTCTGGCGGCTGACCTGGAGTGTCCGCTGTGACTGCGACTCGACACTCAGGACGTGACCTCGTCCATGTGGTGACGTCTTCCTCGTGGAGGTCAGGGCCGCGCAGACGCTCCTGGCTCGGGTGTCCGATCGCGTCCCAGCTCTCCAGGACGGGTGTTTCCGACAGCCTGACGGGCGCGACCGAGGGCGGTGAGAACAGCGTGAGCACGCGGCCCAGTCTCCGCTGCCGGAGACCGCGTGGCGAGCCGCCGTGCACGCCACACCGGCCCTGGGGTTGCAGTGCCTTGGGAGAACCTTGTGACAGTCGAGGCAAACGGTTTCCCCATCACGATGCCGATGCCGGATACGGTGCAATCCGTTCCGGATGCACGGTTCCTGGGCAGGACACGCGGCGCGAGGCCACCGCCTTCGTCAAGGAGGGCTTCGACCACCTGGTCCACCACGGCGACGACGCCTCCGACCTGCACGACGAGGCCCGCGACGTCTTCGGATTCGGAAACTGGTCGATCGGCGGGGGCGTGCAGACCAGCGACCCGTCCGTCCCCGCGTCCCCGATGGGCGGGGACAAGGCTGCCCAGTTCATCGGACAGGGCCAGGTCACGGCCAGTCCGCTGGTGATGGCCTCGGTGGCGGCGACCGTGCGCGACGGCGCCTTCCACCAGCCGGTCATCCTGCCCGACCAGCCGCAGACCCCGGCGCCGCGCCAGATCCCGGCCACCACCGCGGACTACCTGCGGCACATGATGCGCGCGGTCGCCACCGGTGGCACCGCCAGTGCCCGCCTGAGCACCCTGCCCGGTGTCGGCGCGAAGACCGGCACCGCCGAAGAGGGCACCGGCACCAACGGCTGGCTCACCGCCTGCAACGACGACCTCGCCGTCGCCGCCCTCGTCGAGGGTGGCACCTCCGGCGTCGACTCGGCCGGATACGTCGTACGGGACATGCTCACCGCGCGGTAGCGCGACCTGGCCGGCGGTTCCCGGGTGCTCTCCCGCCGTGGCGAACGATGCCGGCTGCCGGCGGATGCGCGGCTGACGTTCCTGGACGTTCCTGTGCGAGTTCCCGGCTGGGACTCAGTCGGCCACGGCACGCATCTGCCCGCACGGCTCAACGTGGGATGGCCGGCCCGCGAGGCCGGCCGGCCACGCTCAGGCCACCGGATCGAGGAAGGTCAGCACCGAGGCGTCCTCCTCGATCAGCGGGACGAGGGCGGCGTTGAACGGGCCGCCGTACGGGGCCTTCAGGTGGGCCTGGAAGGCGTCCTCGTCCCGGTACACCTCGAAGATCCAGTAGGCGCGTGGGTCCGACGCCTTGGTGTAGACGTCGAAGGCGAGGTTGCCGTCTTCCTCGCGCACCTTCTTGGCGTAGTCCCGGATCAGGCGGGCGACCTCGTCCTCCGCTCCCTCGCGGGCGGTGAACTCGGCGAGCAGGGTCTTGTTCACGGTGTGGTGTCCTTCGTGTCGGGCGTGATGTGAGGGTCAGTCGCGGTAGGAGTCGAGGTGCCAGACGCGGGCCTGGTCCAGCCTCACCGAGCCGTTCTCGGCGAAGACCTGCACTCCCTGGCTGGCGGGGTCGGGGAAGATCTGGTCGGTGATCACCGCTTCGCCGCTGCCGCCGAAGACCTCGACGGACGACCAGTCGACGAGGATCCGCAGCTTCACCTTGCCGTTCTTGGCCTGCAGTGGTGCTCGCTGGACGCCGGGGAAGGAGCTGTTGAAGTCCACGGCGCCGGAGCGGGTGCGGTCGACGTACAGCTCCTGTGTCGTGGTGTCGTAGCCGATGACGGTCTCCTCGCCTCCGGCGCCGGTGCGCACCTTGAGGCCGAAGCGTTCGGCGTCCTTGAGGGAGAAGGTGGCCTCGATGTCGAGTGCCTTGCCCTTGGCCGCGGGGCCGATCAGGGGCTTTGCGGTGTTCTTGACGGTGACGCCGGCCGCCGTCGCCGGGCGCCTCTGCCGGAGGGACTCCAGGCTCCTCACCGGCATGCTGGTCAGCCGGACTTGGCCGTTGACGGTGCGCAGGGCCATCTCCCGGGGGGCGCTCTGCGCGCCGCGCCAGGGGGAGGTCGGGATGGCACCGCTGTAGTCCCAGTTGTTCATCCAGCCGATCATGTACCGCTTGCCGCCCGGCGCGTCCTCCCAGGACACCGCCGCGTAGTAGTCCTTGCCGTAGTCGGCCCAGTCGGCGCGCTGCACGACGGACTTGGCGGGCTTGTCGGCTTCGGTGAACTGGTCGGCCATGATGTGGCCCCAGCCGGCGCTGTTCATGTCGACGACCTGGATGCGTGCCTTCTTGCCGGCGTAGGGGCGCAGGTCGAAGGAGGCCCAGTCGAGGGTCTCGCTGTTGGAGCCGGTGGCGCTGCGGACGACCTTGCCGTCGACGATCAGGTTGACGGACGTCTCCTGGGAGACGGGCTGGGCCTCGGTGTCGGACAGCATGATGTGGTCGACGTTGATGTGGCCCCAGCCGCCGGTGTTGTCGTCGACGATCCTGAGGTGCGCCTTCTTGCCGGCGAGGTCGCCGACGTCCCAGGAAGCCCAGTGGAGTGCCTCGGCGTCCTTTCCGGTGGCGCTGCGCACGACCTGGCCGTCGATGAGGAGTTCGAGGGCGGTGGGGTTGGCGGCACTGGTCGGGTGGTTGCCGCCGCCGATGAGGAAGTTGATGTGGTTCTTGTCGATGGTGAATTCGGGTGAGGTGAGGGTGCCGGTGGTGGAGTCGCCGTTCAGGTAGGTGTTGACCAGGCCGTCGCCCAGCCAGCCGGAGACCTCTTGCTGGTGGGGGAGGGTGCCGGTGGCCGGTGCCGAGCCGAAGGCGTCTCCGGTCTTCGTCCAGTCGCCGTAGCTGCCGCCTTCGAAGTCGGCGAGGACCGTGCCCGCGGGCGGCGGTCCCTGCTCCATGACGGTTCCGGCCTCGTGCGGGTGCCGTCCGCCGCCGACCTTGAAGTTCAAGTAGGGGCTGTCGACGACGAATTCGGGTGAGGTGAGGATGCCGGTGGTGCCGTCACCGCTGTGGAAGCTGTTGGCGAGGCCCTTGCCGTCGAAGCCCTCGACGGCCCCCTGCCCGGCCAGTGCCCCGGCCGCCGGTCCGTCGCCGAACGCGGTGCCGGTGGTCGTCCACGTACCGAAGTCGGTGCCCTCGAAGTCCTGCACCACCGTGCCGGTGGGCGGCGTGTAGGTGCCCCTGTCGTCGGCGGTGAACTTCTTGCCGTCGAAGTCGCCGATGAAGTACTGGGCAGCCGAACCGCCCGCGATTCCACCGGGGTTGATGTTGACGACCAGGACCCACTTGATGTTGTTCTCGTCCCCGTCCACCGCGAGGGGGAACAGGTCGGGGCACTCCCACACGCCGCCCGTCGCACCGGCCGGGCCGAACTCGCTCTGCAGCTCCCAGTCCTTGAGGTTCTTCGACGAGTAGAACCGCACCTTGTGCTCGGTGGACAGCGACACCGTCATCAGCCAGCTCTTGGTCGGCGCGTACCACTGGACCTTGGGATCGCGGAACTCCCGGGAACCGATGTCGAGGACGGGATTGCCCTGGTACTTGGTCCAGGTGCGGCCGCGGTCGGTGCTGTAGGCGAGCGACTGGGCCTGCTTGCCGCCGTCCTTGTAGGCGCTGGTGTAGATCGCCACCATGGGCGGGTTCTTCTTCGTGCCGAACCCGGTGGTGTTGTTCCAGTCGACGACCGCACTGCCGGAGAACACCATCTCCTCGTCGTCGTGCGAGAGGGCGAGCGGCAACTCCTTCCAGTGCACGAGGTCCTTGCTCACCGCGTGCCCCCAGGACATGTCACCCCAGGAGTTGCCGTTCGGGTTGTACTGGTAGAAGAGGTGGTACTCGCCCTCGTAGTACACGAGGCCGTTGGGGTCGTTCATCCAGTTCTTCTGCGGGGTGAAGTGGAACTGGGGCCGGTAGGTCTCGGAGTACGGCGGGTACGGCGGGGTGTCGGCAGCGACGGCCTGAGGAGCCAGCGGGGCTGCGGACAGGGCGCAGACGGTCG
Source organism: Streptomyces tuirus (assembly GCA_018195615.1). Classification (GTDB taxonomy): domain Bacteria; phylum Actinomycetota; class Actinomycetes; order Streptomycetales; family Streptomycetaceae; genus Streptomyces; species Streptomyces tuirus_A. The sequence continues at coordinate 5,204,069 of JAGTPG010000002.1, forward strand.
CCACCGCCGCGATCATCCGTGTACGGGCATGCCGGGATACACGTCCAGAGCTCATGGTGTCTCCTGTGCTGCGGCTGTTCGCGCAGCGGAGCTTGCGGCCCGGCGCGGAACCAACCGAAGGTTGACGCCTTGCCGGTGCGCCGACGTCCACGGCGTCCGACAAGGAGTGTCATCGTTGACTTGTGTCAGCGATGACACCGAGTGGCCCGATGATGGGGGCAATCCGGCCCGGGCGTCAACAGTCCTGACGCCAGGTCACCCCTGGGCGGCTCGCCCGGCCGTCATACGCGGCCGACGGTGGCGAGTTGCTCCAACTGGCTCTGCCACGGCGGGTTCGGGCCGGCCACCGAGCAGGTCAGGGCCGCAACCCGGGCAGCGAACCGGCAGGCGTCCGCGACGTCGTCGAGACGGAGTTCCGTCAGCCTGCCACCGAGGAGTCCGCGGGTGCCGAGGTGGTGCAGCAGCCCGGCGGTGAAGGAGTCTCCCGCCCCGACCGTGTCGACAACGGTCGTCGGGACGGCGGGCACCTCGATCCGTTCGCCGTCGAGGGAGGCCAGTACGCCGTCGGCGCCGCGCGTGATCACGACGAGCCGCGCCCCGGCCGCGTGCCAGATGTCGCACGCCTGCTCGGGCGGCGTGCCCGGCAGCAGGAGTTCCAGGTCGTCCTCGCTCAGCCGCAGCACATCGGCCAGGTCGCACCAGTGCGCCAGCCGGACACGGTAGACCTCGGGATCCACCAGCAGCGGCCGGACGTTGGGGTCGATGCTGATGGTCGCCCGAGGGGCCGACGCGGCCAGGAAGTCCTCCACCACCGCCGCGCCGGGTTCCCGGACCAGGGCCAGGGAACCGGTGTGCACGCAGGCGGTCCCGGACAGGTCCACCCCCGCCAGCTCCCCGGCTGTCCACTGCCAGTCGGCCGTGTTCTGCGCATGGAAGGAGAACGCGGCCTGGCCCCGCTCGTCCAACTCCGCCACGGCCAGCGTGCTGGGCTCCGGGGCCGCGACGGCGCTCGACAGGTCCACCCCGGACGACTCCAGGTGGGCCCGGAACAGGCGGCCGAACACGTCGCCGGACAGCCGTGCGAGGAAGCGCGCCGGGGTGCCGAGACGGGCCAGGGCCACGGCTGTGTTCGCAGGTCCTCCGCCGGGCAGCACCCGCAGTGCGAGTTCGTTCGGGATGCTCGCCGGTTCGGTGAACGCGTCCGCGACGCACTCTCCCAGGACGGTGATCTGACGCGGGCTGCTCATGGGCGGCTCTTCTCTGCGAACGCTCGGCGGAAGCGGGCACGGATCGGGCATCCACCGCGGCCGTTACGGACTTGTGTCTCGTGCAAGGCATTGACGTTGCCGGAGCCGGAGTCCATCATCCTCGGCAAGCAGTGTCAACGATGACATAAGTCAACGCTGACACCTCGGGCGGCATGCTCTGGACCCGCCCCGTGCCGCTCGCTATCCCTCAGGAGTCGAACATGTCTCGCACCACTCGCCTGTCCTCCTCCCTCCTCAGAGCCGCCGCTGTCGCGGGCGTCGCGGCCCTCACCCTGACGGCCTGCGGTTCCGGTTCCGGGTCGGGTTCGTCCAGCGCCGGTTCGGGCGACGTCAAGGTCGGTCTGATCACCAAGACGGACACCAACCCGTTCTTCGTGAAGATGAAGGAGGGCGCGGAGAAGGCGGCGAAGGCCGAGGGCGTCAAGCTCATGACCGCGGCCGGCAAGTTCGACGGGGACAACGCGGGTCAGGTCACCGCCATCGAGAACATGGTCGCCTCCGGTGTGAAGGGCATTCTGATCACCCCGAGCGACTCCAAGGCCATCGTGCCCGCGATCGAGAAAGCCAAGGCCAAGGGCGTCCTGGTCATCGCCCTGGACACCCCCACCGAGCCGCAGAGCGCGGTCGATGCCCTCTTCGCCACCGACAACGTCAAGGCCGGCGAGCTGATCGGCGAGTACGCCAAGGCCGCCATGAAGGGCAAGGCCGCGAAGATAGCCACCCTCGACCTCGCGCCGGGCGTGTCCGTCGGCGTCCAGCGGCACAACGGCTTCCTGAAGGGCTTCGGCGTCAAGGAGGGCGACCCCTCCGTCGTCTGCTCCCAGGACACCGGCGGCGACCAGGCCAAGGGCCAGACGGCGATGGAGAACTGCCTCCAGAAGGAGCCCGGCATCAACGTCGTCTACACCATCAACGAGCCGGCCGCCCTGGGCGCGTACACCGCGCTGAAGGCCAAGGGCCGGGAGAAGGACGTCCTGATCGTCTCCGTCGACGGCGGCTGCACCGGGACCCGGGCGGTCAAGGACGGCAAGATCGCCGCGACCTCGCAGCAGTACCCGCTGAAGATGGCCGCCGAGGGCGTCAAGGCCGTCGCGACGTACGCCGAGGACGGCAAGAAGGCGGCCGGTTACACCGACACCGGCGTCACCCTGATCACCGACAAGGCGCAGGACGGGGTCACGTCCAAGGACACGGCCTACGGCCTGGAGAACTGCTGGGGTTGAGCCGCCCACGCGCGAGCCACCGCCGCCTCTTGAAACCCCTCAGCGGGGCGGCCGACCCCTTCTCGCCGACCAGGGGCGGCCGCCTCCTCGTCCCGCGTCTCCGACAAGGACTTCGCTTGACCTCCTCCCCGCCGTGAACGACGGGGGTCCCTTCCCTCGCGGGTCGGGCTTTCTGCTTCACAGCCCGCTGCCGCCTGGGGTTACCAGCGAAGGGACGGTGTGCCGCCCACGGTCTTGCACAAGCTCCACAGACCTGACTTCCCGCCAGCCCGGCGGTAGGCCCGCCGACTTGGCTGTCACTGGCGGGCGCGACACAGCGTAGTGCATGCCGGACGCTGCGTGTCCGGAGATGTTTCCACGCAAGGAGTTCTCGATGACTGCCACGTCCACGCCACCGTCCACATCCAAACCGTACGCCGGGCTCACCGCACCGAGCACGGCCCGCAGACTGCTCACGCAGCCGACCACCGGCCCGCTGGTCGCCCTTCTCCTGGCCTGCGTCTTCTTCTCGCTCTCGACCGACCAGTTCCTCACCGGCGGGAACTTCTCGCTGATCGTGCAGCAGGTCATGGTCGTCGGCACGCTGGCCATCGGCCAGACGCTGATCATCCTCACCGCGGGCATCGACCTGTCCTGCGGTGCCGTGATGGCGTTCGGCAGCATCATGATCGCCAAAATGGCCGCCGAGGGATCCCTGCCGCCCCTCGCCGCCATCGCGCTGGGCCTCGTCGTCTGCGGCGGCTTCGGCCTGCTCAACGGGGCGCTGGTGCAGAAGATCCCGCTGCCGCCGTTCATCGTCACCCTCGGCATGCTCAACGTGGCGTTCGCGCTGACCCACATCTACTCCGAGGAGCAGACGGTCACCAACCTGCCCGGCCCGCTGACCGCCCTCGGCCAGACCTTCCCGCTCGGCAAGACCGACATCACCTACGGCTCGCTGGTCACGATCGCCCTGTTCCTCCTCCTCGCCTACGCCTTGAGCAGCACCAGCTGGGGCCGCCACGTCTACGCCCTGGGCAACAGCCCGGAGGCGGCGCGGCTGAACGGCATCCGCACCTCCCGCCTGACCATCGGCGTCTACACCGTGGCCGGCGTGCTGTACGGCATCGCCGCCCTCCTGCTCATCTCCCGCACCGGAGTCGGTGACCCCCAGGCCGGTCAGACCGACAACCTCGACAGCATCACCGCCGTGGTCCTCGGCGGCACCAGCCTCTTCGGCGGACGCGGCTCGGTCCTGGGCACGTTCATCGGCGTCCTCATCGTCGGCGTCTTCCGCAACGGGCTTCAGCTGATGGGTGTCGCCTCGATCTACCAGACCCTGATCACCGGTGTCCTGGTGATCCTCGCGGTGACCGTCGACCAGATCTCCCGGAGGAAGGCCCGATGACCACCACCACCGAGACCCCCGTCCTGCAGGCCCGCGGTCTGGTCAAGCGCTACGGCCACGTCACCGCCATCGACGGCGCCGACTTCGACCTGCTGCCCGGCGAGGTGCTCGCCGTCATCGGCGACAACGGAGCCGGAAAGACCAGCCTCATCAAGGCGCTCACCGGCGCCGTGGTGCCGGACGAGGGCGAGATACGCCTGAACGGCAAGCCGATCCAGTTCTCCGGCCCCCAGAGCGCACGCGCCCACGGCATCGAGACGGTCTATCAGGATCTCGCCGTGGCAGCCTCCATGGACATCGCCTCGAACATGTTCCTGGGACGCGAACTGCGCCGTCCCGGCGTCCTGGGCAGCGCCTTCCGCATGCTGGACAAGAAGCGCATGCGCCAAGAGGCCGCCGAGCACATGGCCGACCTGAAGATCGGCCTGCGCTCGCTGACCCAGTCGGTCGAGACCCTCTCCGGCGGACAGCGCCAGGCCGTCGCGGTCGCCCGGGCCGTCGCCTGGGCCCGCAGCGTCGTCGTCATGGACGAACCCACCGCGGCCCTCGGCGTCAAGGAGTCCGGACAGGTCCTCGACCTCATCCGCCGTGTCCGCGACAACGGCATGCCGGTCGTCCTGATCAGCCACAACATGCCGCACGTCTTCGAGATCGCCGACCGCATCCACATCCACCGCCTCGGCAGGCGCGCGGCCGTGATCAAGCCCTCGGACTACTCCATGGCGGAGGTCGTCGCCATCATGACCGGCGCGCTCACGGTCGACGACGCCGGAGGTACGGTCGTAGCGGATTCCGAGGCGGCGAAGGCCGCGGGAGTCCAGGGCAACTGACGTACGACGAAATACTCACGGGTTCCGGCCGGGAGCCACGCACCGCGCCACCGCGGCCGGAACCGACGAGCAAGGGGAGACTGTTTACTCCATGGCAGCGAACCGCCGCCCCACTCTCGCAGACGTGGCCCGGGAAGTGGGCGTCAGCGCCAAGACGGTCTCCCGCGTCCTCAACGAGGACGGCCCCGCCTCGGCCAAGACCAGGGAGCAGGTGCTCGCCGCCGTGGCCAGGCTCGGCTTCCAGCCGAACCTCATGGCCCGCAACATCCGCGTCGGCGGACCCGACACCACCATAGGTCTGGTCATCCCCGACCTCGGCAACCCCTTCTTCGGAGCCGTGGCCAGGAGCATCGAGGACACCGTCCGCGACCGCGGCCTGACCCTGCTCATGGGCTCCTCCGCGGACGACCCCGACCGCGAACGCGCGTTGACGGACACGTTCCTCGCCCGCCGCATCAGTATCTTGATGGTGGCGCCGACCGTCGGCGCCGGCCACTCCCACCTCAAGACCCACCGCGCCGCGGGCCTGCCCGTCGTCTTCCTCGACCGCCCCGGAAACGGCCTGGCCACGGACAGCGTCGTCAGCTCCAACCGCGCGGGCGCCCACGAAGGCGTCGCCCACCTGATCGCCCACGGCCACCGGCGCATCGGCTTCATCGGCGACGTTCCCACCAGGCTCTACACACGCCGTGAACGCCTGGCCGGATACCGTACGGCCCTGGAGGAAGCCGGCCTCCCCTACGACCGCCCCCTCGTCACCAATGCTCACGACCAGCAAGGGGCCTCCACCGCCACCGCCCAGTTGCTGAGCCTGGCCGATCCCCCCACCGCTCTGTTCGCCGGCAACAACATCGTCGCCCTGGGAATCGTCACCGAACTCGCCCGCGCCAAACGGAAGGACGTCGCCGTCGTCGCCTTCGACGACGTCGCGCTCGCCGAGGCACTCGAACCGGCCCTGACCGTCGTCGCCCAGGACCCCGAGGAAATCGGCAGGGCAGCCGCGGCCACCGCCCTGGCCCGGCTCGACGGCGACCGCTCCCGCGTCCGCACCATCACCGTCCCCACCCGACTGATCGTGCGCGGGTCGGGGGAACAGCCCGCTCCGGGGCCGCAGGAGGCGTGACAGGGGACGCGGTCGCACGCGGCAACTGATCATCAGGGACTGCCGACCGGGACGAGCCACGGAGCTATCCCCCGCTTTCCGAGTCCGCTCCGCGGGCGGCCTGCTGGTGTCCGGACAGGATCCGCGACGTCCGCGCCTGCGCATGCGCTGCCTCCGGCGACAGCGACTCCCCCCTCGTGAAGGCATCCGCGAACCCCGCCGCCCCAGCGCGGCCGTCGCCGCGGTGGTGGTGCGGTCGACGTCCGTCCGTTCCGCGGCCGGGAGCGGCGCGCCCGTGGCGGCGCGGGCGGCGGACGCGGCGCCGAGGAGGAGCGCCGCGGTCCTGGGGTTGTCCGCCAGGGCGTAAGCCGCGGCGAGGCCTTCGAGAGCGAGGGCGACCGCCCGGGGGTCACCGGTGGCCAGGGCCGTTTCGTAGCCCTCCTCATGGTGTGCCAGCGCACGCTGCGCGTCGCCGCGCAGCTCCGCGATGAAGCCCAGCTCGGCCAGGATCAGGGCGTTCGCCCCGTCGAGACCGACCTGGCGGTGCCATTCCAGGACCGTGCGCATCCGGGTCTCCGCCTCGTCGAAGAGCCCCTCGCGACGCGCGCCGAGACCGAGCCCCAGCTCCGCGTTGATCTCGCCCGCACGGAAGCCGAGTTCGGCGGCGAGGCGCCGGGACCGCTCGTGGTACTCCCGAGCCCTGCCGACGTCGCCGGTGAGCAGCGCCGTCCGCCCGAGCCCGGAGAGCAGGTCCGCGGCCTGGGTGGACAGGCCGAACTCCTCGGCGGTGTCCAGCCCGCCCTGCCGCAGCCGGGCCGCCCGCTCGTAGTCGCCGTGGATCTCGGCGACCGACGCGAGCGGGTACACCGACCACAGCTGCCCGCACGCGTCCCCGACTTCCCCGAAGAGCTCCGCGCTGCGCCCAGCGTCCTTCTCCGTACCGGCCAGATCGCCCCGTAGCAGCCGCTGGACGGACCGGTCCGCCAGCGCGGCCGCCTCTCCCCAACGCTCACCGAGCGCCCGGAAGCCGTCCAGCGACGCCTCGGTGAGCGCCTCGCTCTCCCGGACATCTCCCGTCGCGCACAGCGCGTGCGCCAGGAACCACCGCGCCCACGCGGTCTCCACCGGGTCACCGACCTGTTCGCACGCCTGGAGCGCTGTCCCGATCCGGGCCGCCCGGTCGGTGCCGTCGCCGGTCAGGACGGCGATGCCGGCCTGCCACGCGCCGGCCTTCGCCCGCAGTGCCGCGTCCCCGCCGGGCAGCGCGAGAGCCGCGGTGAGCGAGCGCCGCGCCTCGCCGAGCCGACCGCGCAGGATCCAGTACCAGGAGAGCGCGTGGACGAGCCGAAGCGCGTGTTCCGTCTCACGCCGCTCGACCGCACCGTCCAGGGCCGAGCGCAGATTCGCGCTCTCGGCGTCCAACCGTGCCAGCCACGCACCTTGCTCGGGTCCACGCAGCTCGGGCTCCGCCGTCTCGGCGAGTCCCGTGTAGTACCGGCGATGCCGCCTGCGGACCGGCTCCGTCTCGCGAACTTCCCGCATCCGCTCGACGCAGTACGCGCAGAGCTTCTCCGTCTTCAACCGGGTCGGCCGGCCCGCCGATGTCGCCGACGTCGTGTCCTTCCTCGCCTCCGACGACGCCCGCTGGGTGACCGGCCAGAACATCGACGTGAGCGGAGGCTCCGGCCTCGGCATCTGACCGACACAGGCTCTCACCCACGCGAGAAGATCGGAGACACCCATGCCCCACACCCTGCTGGTCCTCGCCCACCCCCGGTCCGACTCGCTGACCGCCCAGGTCGGCCTGCTGCTCTCCCTCATCGGCTATGCGGCGATCGCCCTGTCCGAGGGCGTCCTGACCGCCTCGCTGGGGCTGGCCGTGATCATGTTCGGGGTCGCCCCGATCAGCGTCCTCGGCACGGTCCTGGCGGTCGGCGCCGCGCCCGCGGAGAAGGCGGGTGCCGCCGCGGCGACCGGCCAGACGGCCTACGACCTGGGCCTCGCCCTGGGTATCGCGGTCACGGGCACCCTGGCGGTCGCGGTCTACCGCGGCGAGATCCCGGACGAAGCGCCCGCCGCGGCCAAGGACACTGTGGGAGCAGCGATCGCCGCTGCCGAACGCCTCCCGGACGGCGCTTCGCTGCTGGCCACAGCGAAGGACGCCTTCACCACCGGGCTGCAGACGGCGGCCATCGCGAGTGCGGTACTCACCCTGGTGACGGCGGTCCTGGTGACGACACTGCTGCGGCATGTACCGGCGATCGCGGCCGCCCCTGCCGAAGCGGGGACGAAGCCGGACAGGGAGGCCGGGGAACCGGTCACGGCAGCCCACTGACGAAGAAACCCCCAGGATTGCCCCTGACCTGTGAATATGCCGCCTCAGGTGCCTCAGGTGCCTCAGGTGTCGCCTCGACGTCTGGCTTCGGACCGCTGCCCGATGGTGCATGGCGTAGGTCTTGCCGACGCCCGGTGCGGCGCCGAAGTAGATCCGGAGCTTGCCGCGTGCCATGTCATCCCTCGAAGCGGTAGCCCATGCCGGGCTCGGTGATCAGATGGCGGGGGTGGGAGGGGTCCGCCTCCAGTTTGCGGCGCAACTGGGCCATGTACACCCGCAGATGGTTGGTCTTGCTGCTCTGCGAGACGCCCCAGACCTCCTGGAGGAGGTGCTTCTGCGTGATCAGCCGGCCCGGGCTGGTCACCAGGATCTCCAGCAGGTGCCACTCGGTCGGGGTCAGCCGCACGTCCTGCCCGTCCCTGACGACCTTCTTGGCGATCAGGTCGACGCGGAAGTCCGTCGTCTCGACGAGCTTCGTCCCGGGCGCGTGCGGGGTGTCATCGGTACGGCGGACCGCGGCGCGCAGCCGGGCCAGCAGCTCGTCGATGCTGAACGGCTTGGTGATGTAGTCGTCGGCGCCGGCGTCGAGCGCGGCCACCTTCTCGTCCGACGCCTGCCGGGCGGACAGGACCAGGATCGGGACCCGGCACCAGCCCCGCAGGGCCTTGATGACGTCGACGCCGTCCATGTCGGGCAGACCGAGGTCGAGCAGCACCACGTCGGGCTGACGGGCGGCGGCGAGACGGAGGGCCGTGGCGCCGTCGGGGGCGGCGTCCACGCCGTAGTGACGTGCCTGCAAGCTGATGACGAGGGCCCGTACGAGCTGCGGGTCGTCCTCCACCACGAGCACCCGGGTCATGGGTGTGTGCCTCCTTCAGCTCGTCAGCCCTTGGCCACGAGGTCCTTGAGCGCGATGTTGAGTTCGAGCACGTTGACCCGGGGCTCGCCGATGAAGCCGAGGGTGCGGCCCTCGGTGTGGTCGTCGACGAGTTTCTGCACCTGGGCGACGGTCAGGCCGTTGCGCTCGGCGACGCGGTGGACCTGGAGGTCGGCGTAGGCCGGGGAGATGTCCGGGTCGAGGCCGGAGCCCGAGGACGTCACGGCGTCGGGCGGGACCTGGGACGGCTTGACCTCGTGGCCGGGGGTGGAGTTGTCCTTGACGACCTTCGCCTTGGCCTCCTCCACCGACTTGACGAGCCTCTGGTTGTCGGCGGAGAGGTTGGTGGCGCCCGAGAGGATCAGCTTGTACTGGGTGTTGACCGAGTTCTCGCCGAGCCCGTTCGCCGGGCGCGGCTGGAAGTAGTCCAGGCTGTAGCCCTGTTGCCCGATCAGGGACGAGCCGACGACCCTGCCGTCGGCCTTGATCTCGGAGCCGTTCGCCTTGCCGGGGAACAGCCCCTGGGCGATGCCGGTGACGACCAGCGGGTAGACGACGCCGGTGACCAGGGTCAGCACGAGGAGGGCGCGCAGGCCCGCCCGAGCAACCGGGCGGTGTTCACAACGGAGTTGTTCATGGCTCTCAGCCGATCCCGGGGATGAGGGAGATGAGCAGGTCGATGAGCTTGATGCCGACGAACGGGGCGATCAGCCCGCCCAGCCCGTAGATGGTGAGGTTCCGCCGCAGCATGCGGTCCGCGCTGACCGGCCGGTACCGCACGCCCTTCAGGGACAGCGGCACCAGCGCGATGATGATCAGCGCGTTGAAGACGACGGCCGACAGGATCGCGGAGTCCGGCGAGGACAGGCCCATGATGTTGAGCTTGTCCAGGCCCGGGTAGACCGCGGCGAACAGCGCCGGGATGATCGCGAAGTACTTGGCGACGTCGTTGGCGATGGAGAAGGTCGTCAACGCGCCCCGGGTGATGAGGAGTTGCTTGCCGATCTCGACGATCTCGATGAGCTTGGTCGGGTTGGAGTCGAGGTCGACCATGTTGCCGGCCTCCTTGGCGGCCGACGTGCCCGTGTTCATCGCCACGCCGACGTCCGCCTGCGCGAGGGCCGGGGCGTCGTTGGTGCCGTCGCCGGTCATCGCGACGAGCTTGCCGCCCGCCTGCTCGCGCTTGATGAGGGCCATCTTGTCCTCGGGGGTGGCCTCGGCGAGGAAGTCGTCGACGCCGGCCTCCTCGGCGATCGCCTTGGCGGTCAGCGGGTTGTCACCCGTGATCATGACGGTCTTGATGCCCATGCGGCGCAGTTCCTCGAACCGCTCCCGCATGCCGTCCTTGACGACGTCCTTGAGGTGGATGACGCCCAGCACGCGGGCGCCGTCGGCGTCCTCGACCGCGACCAGCAGCGGGGTCCCGCCCGCCTCGGAGATGCGGTCGGCGATCCCGTCCGCGTCCTCCGCGACCGTGCCGCCCTGCTCCTCGACCCAGGCGATGACCGAGGCCGTGGCGCCCTTGCGGATCTTGCGGCCGTCGACGTCGACGCCCGACATGCGGGTCTGGGCGGTGAACTCGATCCATTCGGCGTGTGCCAGCTCGTCCTGGTGGCGCTCGCGCAGCCCGTACTTCTCCTTCGCCAGGACGACGACGGAGCGGCCCTCGGGTGTCTCGTCGGCCAGCGACGACAGCTGGGCCGCATCCGCGACCTCCGCTTCCGTGGTCCCGCGCACCGGCACGAACTCGGCGGCCTGCCGGTTGCCGAGGGTGATGGTGCCGGTCTTGTCGAGCAGCAGGGTGGAGACGTCACCGGCGGCCTCGACCGCCCGGCCCGACATGGCCAGCACGTTGCGCTGCACCAGGCGGTCCATGCCGGCGATGCCGATCGCCGACAGCAGCGCGCCGATCGTGGTCGGTATCAGGCAGACCAGCAGGGCGATCAGCACCACCATCGTCAGGTGCGTACCGGCGTAGTCCGCGAACGGCGGGAGGGTGGCGCACGCGAGGAGGAAGACGATGGTCAGCGAGGCGAGCAGAATGTTCAGCGCGATCTCGTTGGGCGTCTTCTGCCGTGCCGCTCCCTCGACCAGGTTGATCATCCGGTCGATGAAGGTCTCGCCCGGCTTCGTCGTGATCTTGATGACGATGCGGTCGGACAGCACCTTCGTCCCGCCGGTGACGGCACTGCGGTCGCCGCCCGACTCACGGATGACCGGGGCCGATTCACCGGTGATCGCCGACTCGTCGACCGACGCGACGCCCTCGACGACGTCGCCGTCACCCGGGATGACATCCCCGGCCTCGCAGACCACGAGGTCGCCGATCGTCAGCTCGGTACCAGGGATCCGCTCTTCCGACCCGTCGCTGAGCAGCCGGCGAGCGACCGTGTCGGTCTTGGCCTGGCGCAGGGTGTCGGCCTGCGCCTTGCCGCGGCCCTCGGCGACCGCCTCGGCCAGATTGGCGAAGATCACGGTCAGCCACAGCCAGGCGCTGATGGTCCAGCCGAACCAGTCGCCCGGGTCCTTGAAGGAGAAGACGGTCGTCAGGACCGAGCCGATCCACACCACGAACATCACGGGCGACTTGACCATCACCCGCGGGTCGAGCTTGCGGAAGGCGTCCGGCAGTGACTTGACCAGTTGCCTGGGGTCGAAGAGGCCCGGACCGACACGGCCCTCGGCGGGCTTGTGCCCGGTGGGAGCGTCGCTGTGCGGCGCCCGGGTGGGAGTGGCTGTGGACATGGAGTCCTCTGGCTTCTCTGTACGGGTGGTCATCACGCCAGCCCCTCGGCGAGCGGGCCCAGCGCGAGGGCGGGGAAGTACGTGAGACCGGTGATGATCAGGATCGCGCCCACCAGCAGGCCGGTGAACAGCGGCTTCTCGGTGCGCAGGGTGCCCGCGGTCACGGGCACCGGCTTCTGCTCGGCGAGCGAGCCGGCCAGCGCCAGCACGAACACCATGGGGAGGAAGCGGCCCAGCAGCATCGCGAGCCCGGTCATGGTGTTGAACCAGTCGGTGTTCGCGTTCAGCCCGGCGAAGGCCGAGCCGTTGTTGTTCGACGCGGACGTGAAGGCGTAGAGCACCTCGGAGAAGCCGTGCGCGCCGGAGTTCAGCATCGAGTGCGGCGGGGTCGGCAGGGCCATGGAGACGGCGGTGAAGACGAGCACCAGGGCCGGCGTGATGAGGATGTAGCAGGCCGCCAGCTTGATCTCGCGGGTGCCGATCTTCTTGCCCAGGTACTCGGGCGTGCGGCCGACCATCAGACCGGCGATGAACACCGCGATGACCGCCATGATCAGCATGCCGTAGAGGCCGGAGCCGACCCCGCCGGGCGCGATCTCGCCCAGCATCATGCCGAGCATCGTGATGCCGCCGCCCAGACCGGTGAAGGAGGAGTGGAAGGAGTCCACCGCGCCGGTCGAGGTGAGCGTGGTCGACACCGCGAAGATCGAGGACGCGCCGACACCGAAGCGGACCTCCTTGCCCTCGTACGCCCCGCCCGCGGCCTGGAGCGCCGGGCCGTGGTGGGCGAACTCGGTCCACATCATCAGGGCCACGAAGCCCAGCCAGATGGTGAACATCGTGGCGAGGATCGCGTATCCCTGCTTCACCGAGCCGACCATGACACCGAAGGTGCGGGTCAGCGAGAACGGGATCACCAGGATCAGGAAGATCTCGAACAGGTTGGTGAAGGGCGTCGGGTTCTCGAAGGGATGCGCGGAGTTGGCGTTGAAGTAACCGCCCCCGTTCGTGCCCACCTCCTTGATGGCCTCCTGCGAGGCGACCGCACCGCCGTTCCACTGCTGCGAGCCGCCCATGAACTGGCCGACCTCGTGAATCCCGGAGAAGTTCTGAATCACACCGCAGGCCACCAGCACGATCGCGGCGATCGCCGCCGCCGGCAGCAGAATCCGCAGGGTGCCGCGCACCAGGTCGGACCAGAAGTTGCCGAGCTCACCGGTGCGCGAGCGGGCGAAGCCGCGCACCAGCGCCACGGCGACAGCCATGCCGACGGCCGCGGAGACGAAGTTCTGCACGGCGAGACCGGCGGTCTGCACGACGTGCCCCATGGTCTGCTCGCCGTAGTACGACTGCCAGTTGGTGTTGGTCACGAACGACACGGCCGTGTTGAACGACTGCGCCGGGTTGACCGAGGAGAACCCCAGCGAGCCGGGCAGGACGCCCTGGAGCCGCATGAGCAGGTAGAGGAAGAGGACGCCGACGGCCGAGAAGGCGAGCACGCCGCGCAGGTACGCGGACCAGGTCATTTCCGTGTCGGGGTTGGCACCGATGCCCTTGTAGACCCACTTCTCGATCCGCAGGTGCTTCTTCGAGGAGTAGACCCGGGCCATGTAGGTGCCGGCGGGGACGTAGACCAGCGCCAGCGCCGCTATGAGCGCCAGCAGCTGGAGCACGCCGGCGAGGACGGGACTCATCTCAGAACCTCTCCGGGAAGATCAGGGCGAGGACGAGATAGCCCAGCAGGGAGACGGCCACGACCAGGCCGACGATGTTCTCGGCGGTCACAGCTTCGTCACCCCCTTGGCGGCGAGAGCCACCAGCGCGAACGCCGCGAGCACGGTGACGACGAAGGCCAGATCGGCCATCGCGAACTCCTGGAGTGAGGTTCGGTGAAACGGACGATTAGAGGAAAGCGCCTCTTCGACCGGACCGGGTCTGCCGTTGACGGCTCCCTTACGGCGGGACCTACGGCCTTGACGGAACTCTGACGCCGCCTGGCTCGGAGGAGCCGGAAGCGGAGCCGGCAGATCACCGCGTCCGTCTCCCGCCGTACGGCGTGCGCGACGACCGCGCCCCGCTGGTTCTGCCAGCGGCCGCTGCCACAGCCGTTCGGGCTCGGTCTCCGGGATCAGTACGGTGACGCGCGTGCCCGGCTCGGCGGCGGCCCCCTGACGGACGTACGCGGCGATCGGACGCCCCAAGCTGCGCCGCTCGCTCGACAGCCGGACCAGAGGCACACCGGGATCCCATTCCGCCCAGGAGCGCTCCAGGGCGTGCAGGTGGGCCCGGTCCTCGGGATCCGGATAGCAGACGGTCTCCGCACGCACCTCGTCACCGAGGGAGGCGGCCGCCGTGGGCCGCTGGGAAGCTGTGGAGCCGAGCGTCGACGATCAGCTGCCTCGACTGGTCGAACTCGGTGGGCCGGTGGAGTATCTGCGGATCTGCCGGGAGTGGCTGGAGGACGGGTGGGAGCGGGACCTGGTCTTCCGGTCCCCGGCCGACGCGACGGACTGAGTTCGGCAGGCCCGCTGACGGCAGACCTCGGGCCGTTCCGGCGAGCCGGCGGCGGCCTGGGCCACGAAAACAGGGAGCAGAGAAGTGTCACCTGGCGACCACCAGGTGACCGCTGCCCGCCGGACGCTTCGGCGAATCCCAGGTGACGATTTGAGAGCGAGCAACCCGCCGCCGGCACACCTCGCGAAACCCCCGCACCGCACGCCACGGCAAGGACACGCCATGACCACCCCCGAAGCGCACGCCATGACTACCACCGCACCTACAGTCCCGATCGCACCTGGGGTGCGGTCCTGGTGGGGAATCCCGTACGCGACCGCCGAGCGATACCGCCGCCCCGTCGTCGCGGCCTTCGATCCGAACCGTGCCTACGACCGCAAGGGCGTCGTCCCCGTCCAGCCCGACAGCGGCGACTGGCTGGAGGCGGACAGCGGGATGGGGGAGGACTGCCTGAACCTGAACGTGTGGGCCCCCGAGGAGCCTGCCGGCCAGGCACTGCCGGTGGCGGTGTACATCCATGGCGGCGGTTTCGAGTACGGCGCGAACACGCAGATCGCCTCGAACGCCTCCGGTCTCGCCGCGACGGGGCGGGTGGTGGGCGTGTCGATCAATTACCGGCTCGGCGCCCTGGGCGCGGTCTCGTTGTCGCAGTACGGCGGCGCTCTCGCCGAGGCCAGCAACCTCTGTCTGCAGGACGTCATCGCCGCGCTGACCTGGATCAAGCAGAACATCTCCTACTTCGGCGGCGACCCCGACAACGTCACCGTCTACGGCCACAGTGCCGGCGCCTTCTCCGCCTTCGGGCTGCTCGGCGCCCCCGCCGCCAACGGCCTGTACAGGCGCCTGGCCGGATTCTCCGGAGGCCCCTCGCGTATCCAGCCGGCCTGGTGGGCCGAGGAACACGCGCACCGGTTCGTCACCGAACTCGGTGTCGCGGACAACCCCGAGAAGCTCCTCGGCCTCGACACGGCCGCGCTGGTGGCCGCCCTGCACAAGGTCACCCCGACCGACATCGGTATCCGCGGCGGAATGCTGAGCACGAGCATCGGCGTCGTCCTGGACGCCGGACAGCCCGGAGCGGTCCTGCGCGCCCACCCCATGGACGTCCTGGCCTCCGGCACACACCGGGACGTCGACATCCTGCTGAGCGCGGCCAGCGACGAGATGGGCTGGTGGGTGGCCAACGACCTCGACCGGTTCGACCCGCACACCATCGAGGCCGTCACCGACGAAATCGCAGGATGGCGCATCCCCCGTACCCGCGCCCAGAAGATCGTCGACACCTACGACCGGGACGGCCGCACCCCGGCCGAGGTCCGCGCCGCATACCTCACGGACTACGCCTTCGCCGTGTCCGCAGCCCGCGGCGCCCTGGCCCACGCCGCCGCCGGCGGCAATGCGCATCTCCTCCTGATCGGCCCCGCCGAGGGCGCACCAGCCGTGCACGGCACCGAGCTGTACGCCCTGGTCGGCCAGGAACAGCCGGGCCGCAGGGCCGAGCAGGCCGAGCGTGACACCCGTATCCGCGACATCGTGCTCGACTTCGCCACCGGCGAGCGGAACCGGCTGTGGCCCGCCGTCATCGACCGTCCCACTGCGGAAGGCGTCGGCAACCTCCCCCTTGAGGCCACCGCCCACTACCAGGCCGTCCTCGACCGGTACGAGGGCATCGCCCGCCCCTGACGGCGCGCCACAGACAGCACAAGGAGTTCGGCATGAGCCACCCCGCAGCAGCGGCCGGCGCCGCACCGGCGACGATGCGGGCCATCGTCATCACCCGGCCCGGCGGCCTGGACGCTCTGGAGATCAAGGATGTGCCCGTACCCCCACGCAAGCCCGGCTGGGTGCGGATCAAGGTGAGGGCGTTCGGCGTCAACGAGTCCGAGGTCACCACCCGCAAGGGAGAGTCGGACGCCGAGGTCACCTACCCGCGTATCCCCGGCATCGAGGGCGTCGGCGTGGTCGACGAAGCGGACGAGTCGGACGAGGCCGGCGGGCTGCGCCCGGGGCAGCAGGTCGCGACCATGATGGGCGGCATGGGCCGCTCCTACGACGGCGCCTACGCCCAGTATGTGACCGTCCCCGCCGGTCAGGTCATCCCGTTCGAGACCAGCCTGCCGTGGGACGTGGTCGGCGCGCTGCCGGAGATGTTCCAGACCGCCTACGGATCCCTGACCCGCGGCCTGGACCTCAAGCCCGGGCAGACGCTGCTCGTCCGCGGCGGCACCTCCACGGTGGGGCTGAGCGCGGCGACGATGGCCAAGGACATCGGCGCCACTGTCATCTCCACCACCCGCAACGCCGAACGCGGCGACGAGCTGCGGGCGATGGGCGTCGACCATCCGGTCGTGGACGACGGGCGGATCGCCGAGAAGGTACGGGACCTGGTACCGCAGGGCGTCGACGCGGCGCTGGAGCTGGTGGGGTGCACCGTCCTGCCGGACACCTTCGGATGCGTACGGGTGCACGGCACCGTCTGCTTCACCGGCGCCCTGGGGGGCGGGTGGACCGTCCCCGACTTCACCCCGTTCATGATCCCCAGCGGAGTGCGGCTGACCAGTTACGCGGGCGAGGCCGCCGACTTGCCCGCCCAGGTGTTCCGGCAGCAGCTGCAGGCCATCGCCGACGGCCGGCTCATGGTCCCGGTCGCGAAGACCTACCGGGGTCTGGAGCAGGTGCGCGACGCCCAGGCCGACGTCGAGTCCGGGAGGACGCCGGGCAAGCGCGTCGTGCTGCTCGACGACTGAAGGACGTCGACGGCACGGGGCGGCGTGCCCAACCTCAAGAACGTCGACTGTACGGTGCCACGGGGCTCGCCGGTCGCGCGCCGGAGTCGCCGACGCCAGCAAGTTCCCGCCGCCCTCGACTTGCTGTACGCCGAAGGGTCCACCTGGAGACGCTGCCCGCCTGCACCCGGCGTCGGCCGAGCCAGGCCGCGTGGCGGCCCTGGACAGCGCCTGGCGTCCCAGGTGTGCGCACTTCACGGCCTGCCACCCGGCAAGAGGACTCGGACGGCGGTCTACAGCCGCTGCCTTCCGCTCACGGGTCGGTGGTGGCCTCGGGGGCCGCGAACGCGGCCGGAGTGAGACCGGTGCGGTCGCGGAAGAAGCGGCCGAAGTTCGCGGGGTCGGTGAAGCCGAGGTGCGCGGCCACATCCCGGGCGGCCCACCGGGCGCCTCGCAGCAGACGCCGGGCTTCGAGCAGCCGCCGCTCGTCGATGAGCTCCCGTACTCCCTTGCCGGTGGCGTCCCGGGCGGCGCGGCTGAGAGTGCGGACCGAACAGCCCAGCAGCTCGGCGTAGTCCGCCGCCTGGTGCAGTTCGCGGAAGTGCAGCTCCAGGGCGTCCACGAACCGTCTGTATGTGTCACCGCGACCCCTTCCGGCCGTCGTGTCAGGAGGGGCGACACCGGCGGAATTGGCGAGGCGCAGCAGCAGCGATTCGAGCAGGCCGCGCCGCAGGGCGTGGTGGACTTCGAGGGGCGGCGCCCGAGCGCGCGGTGTTCGTCCAGGAGCTGGAGTGCCGTCTGCTGGAGCCAGACGGCGTCGTCGGGGTGCGGGCTCAGCACGGCAGGTGCCTCGTGCGAGGTGAGCGGGGCCAGGAGGCGGGCCGTGTCGGCGGTCAGCACGTCCGGCTCGAACAGGATGAACGGGCCGCGGGCCGCGCCGGGCGGATGCCAGCACTGCGCGTGTCCGGGACGCACCCACAGCCACTGACCGGGTGAGACGGTCCGCGTGACGTGATCGACGTCGTGCCGCAACTCACCCTCGGTGACCAGGATCAGGTAGTGGAAGGTGGCGCGCCCCGGATGGGGCGGGTTCCACGGCCAGTCGTCGTGCTGGGCGAAGAAGTCCTCGACGGTACTCACCTCAAGGCCGTACGGAGTGCCGACCGGGGGCTGGAAACCGTACAGCGGAACCGCGGCCGATCCGGCCTGTCCGCTCGGGCTGGGGTGTCGCTTGCCGACCATCACGTGTCCGCAGCCTACTGCCCTCTTTGTCGGCTTCGAGGGAAGGATGGGACGTGCCGCCGCGACCGCACGGCGTGCTCTCCGCGTCCTTCGATGCCGCAATCCGATACCCCCCGAGGAGGCCCAACCGCCCATGGACGGACCGACCCTGCAGAAGACCGCCGCCGACTGCGCGGAAGAACTTCCCGGAGCCCAGCTGGAGCACCCCTTCGGCCCGACTGGGAGGTGTTCAAGGTACGCGGCAAGGTGTTCATGCTGATGACCGAGGTCCCCGGCCGGCCTGTCGTGATCCTCAAGGCGGACCCTGGCGAGGCCCTCGCCCTGCGGGAACAGAACAGCCACATCACTCCCGGCTATCACATGAACAAGAAGCACTGGATCACGCTGGAGGGCGGGGAAGGCGTCGGCAAGGAACTCGTCAGGGAACTCGTCACCGACTCCTACCTGCTCGTCGTCGATCACCTGCCCAAGGCCGAGCAGCCCGTCGACCCACGCACCTACGGCAACGGCACGCGGGCGGCCCGGTGAGCGCGGCCGGAGACCGGCTCCAGGACACCGCCCGTCAGACAGCCCTCGCCCTCCCCGGCGTCAGCCACGGCTACCCCTTCACCCCCGCACTGGACGTGTACAAGGTCGCGGGCAAGGTCTTCCTGATCGTCACCGACGACCCGGACGAGCAGATCATCACGGTCAAGTGCGAACCCGAACACGCCCGCGCGCAGATACGCGGCTACGCCTCGATCACACCGGGCCGCTATCTCGACAAACGGCACTGGATCTCGCTGGGGCCAGGCCCCGGCGTCACCAGGCGACTGGTCACCGACGCGGTCGAGAACTCCTACGACCTGGTCATCGAGCGGCTGCCGCGACGCGACCGCCCCAGTGCTCGATGAGCGCCGCGAGCTTCCCCGCGAGCGGCTGAGCCGTCGGTAGTCGGTGTCCCGCGCAGGGCTCGCCACGTCCGCACACGCCCCCCTCCGACCCGAGAGACCGATGGAACCGACCGAAGCGACCCTGCCACTCTTCGACGAGGAGCCCGCCCGGCCACTCGCCGACCGCCTGCGCCCCGCCCATCTGGAAGACGTCGTCGGACAGGACCACCTCCTGGCCCCGGATGCCCCCTTGGGCCGCATGGTCGCCCAGCGGCGCCTCGGCTCCGCCATCCTGTGGGGGCCGCCCGGCGTCGGGAAGACGACCATCGCCCGACTCCTCGCGGACGGCAGCAACCTGGCCTTCGAACCGGTGTCGGCCACCTTCTCCGGAGTGGCCGAACTGCGGAAGGTCTTCGCCGCCGCACGCAGCCGGCGCGGCATCGGCCAGGGCACCCTGCTGTTCGTCGACGAGATCCACCGCTTCAACCGCGCCCAGCAGGACAGCTTCCCGCCGTATGTCGAGGACGGCACGATCACTCTGATCGGCGCCACCACGGAGAACCCCAGCTTCGAACTCAACGGCGCCCTCCTGTCCCGCACCCAGGTCCTCGTCCTCAAACGCCTCGACGAAGCCGCCCTGTCCACGCTGCTCAACCGCGCCGAGCAGCTCACCGGCCACAGGCTGCCCCTGGCAGGCAGGCAGCGCTCCTGCCCGCCGAGCTGCTCCAAGATGTCCGGCCCGTGTCGCGTCTGCGGAACACCTGGCGCGAGTCGGCTCACGTCGCCATGGCGATCCTCGCGGCCGGGGCTGCGCAGTCGGCGCCGCGCGCGCCCTGCCGTCGATGGGGGTGGGAGAAGACGTGCGTCCGTGACTGACCCTGGGCGCGGCGGTTCTCGCGGCGACGCTGGTGGCCGGCCGGGGGCGGGGCACCCGCATCATCGAGCTGTTTCCTGCCTGACCCGGGGAGCTCCCGGCTCGGCACGGCCACGTGGATCCTGGCTCAACTCCAGCTTTTGCTTACGTGACGTCGCAGCCCCTACGCGCAATGGTGACCCAGGTCACTTGAAATGCGTCTCACGATTCGTGACGCCTGGCGGCCGCGATCCCCGGAATGGCGCCTGGAGGGCTGCGGGAAGGACTCCCGACCTGCACTTAGGGCGCGAGGGAGGGCGCGGTAGCCCCGAATTGGACTAGACAACAAACAACCCCAAGCCAATAGCCTGGGGTTCAAAGTGGAGCGGGTGACGAGAATCGAACTCGCGCTCTCAGCTTGGGAAGCGACGGCGCTTGGGCGGGCCATACGGTTCTGACGTGCGCAAATGGCGTTTGCTCGGGCGTTCGTGTGGCTTGGATCGAGCCGCTGTTGACCGTGGTTGTCCGCTATTACGGGCACGCTATGGGCACGGGGCGCGAAGACTGGTGGGCAGAGTGCGTTCTCGGACGGGCACGGTGTCGAGCCGGACTCGGTCGGACGTCCAGTCGGGGGACGCTTTCGCGCGCGCACAGAGACTGCTGCCGTGTGGTTGTCAGTAGCCGGCCCTAGTGTGCCCGCGTGACGACATTTCGATCCGGCTTCACGCTCTGGCAACTGGTCCAGACGGCACGGGAACTGACTGAGGATGCGCGGGTCCGGGAGCGCGTCGATGCGGTGCTGCGCATCATGGGCGGCCTCGGTGGGACGTACGGCAAGGGCAGGCCGCTGGTGAACGCCTTGGAGGACGTGGCCCAAGAGGCCATCCTCCAGGGCGACTTCGCATTCGCCCAGCGCTTTCAGCGCTTCGCCGCCTATGCCGGAGGCGAACTGTTCCTTGACATCCTTGAGAACTACTACGACGACGAAGCCCGACAGCGCAGCGAGAAACACATGCGCAGGATGGCCGCACTGGGTGCGGACAGGGCGGTCGCCGCCCTTGACGTCCTGTGCCGTGACAAGCCCGGCGCAAGCGCCGCCGACGCCCGTGACCTCTTTCGCGGCATAGCCCAGTCCGTCGACTACTTGGGCCTCGGGGACGGCGAGGGCGGGATCCGGCTCTCCACCAAGGAGGCGAGGCGACTCCAGGAATACGGACACATGGAGATGGTCCTCCGCAACTTGCCCCGGCCCGCCTCCGCGGAGGCCGCCCGGATGATGAGCGACGTCATAGCCGATGTCGACGCCGGCATGCTGGCCCAGTTGCTCGAACTGCGGGCCAGGCAGGTCGGCCTAGCGGCCCTGCGTACCGCGGTGGAGGACCCGGACAGCTCCGAGAGTGCCCTCCATGGCTGTCTGAAGAACCAGGAATGGATCTTCGGCGGGGCCTACGTGGCCGAGCTGGCACGCCGGCAGTACACCCCGAACACCATCCTCGACATCCCGCTCCTGCGCGGCGACGGCTACCTGCACGTGGTGGAGCTCAAGCGCGCCAACATCAAGGACCTGGTCATACGACGCTCCGGCCACCTCATGTTGGGTGCCCCGGCGCACCGCGCGGTCTCCCAGGCGCAGAACTACCTCCGGGCCATGGACGAGAACCGCCCGAGCATCCTGGCCATGCACGGAGTCGACACCCGCCGGGCGTCGGCGACGGTCGTGATCGGACACCCGCGGTACGTGACCGGGGACGTCACCTCCCAGGAGATCGCGGAGACGCTGCGAAGCTACAACACACACCAGGCGCGCATAGAAGTGATCACATACGAGACCCTGCTGGATTCAGCCTCCCGCATGCTGGCTCTGTCATCGGCACGGCAGGACGCAGACCCCGACCCGGACGAGGAGTCCGCCGCATGACTGACACACCACCCGCGATCGAACCGCTCCTGGCCCGCTTGTGCGGCGGTGAGATCACCGACAAGGACTACGTCGGATACTTTATGAACGAGTACGGAGAGGAACTCGTGTTCGCCCAGCGTCGGGGCGAGAAAAACCGCTCGGCTCTGGCACAGCGACGCGGACTGGAAGATGTTCCTCGTCGGTGACCACTCGATACGGCTCGACGGCCCGATGGACGGGATGATCACCGTTGCGGATCTGATCATCAACCGCGAGGAGGCGACTTGGTTGTCCTCCTGCCTCGCCGCTTCCCGCCATCTACGGCAGGGACGGACCTGACCACGCACCGTGCTGAGGCTTCAACGGACGGGCCTGGCTCAGGGGCGGCCAGGCCCTTGCACATGAGCCCTGCTCTGCCCAGGATGTCCTCCGCCCTGCCGTCCGTGACTTGGTCGCCCGCGGCCAGGGTGGTCGTCGTCTGCAGGTACGGCATCGCCGGTAACGTCGGTAAGCTTGGTCACGCTGCGTTAAAACGGCTGGGGACGTCAGCGTCGTAGCTGCAGTCGCCATGAGGCCGACGATCGAAGCGGGTAGGAGGCCGCTCGGGTACTCCCTGGCGACCTTCCGCTCTGATGCAGGCTCCTTCCCGGTCAAGTGCCAGCCCCCGTAAGAGATTTGCATCCACCCACGACGAGGTGCGGTGTGGGGCGGGTGCCCGGTGTTGTCCGGGAACGGTGGGCTGAGGGCTCGGACCGTGCGAACCTCTCGCTCAGCTACGTCAAAGAGCAGGTCAGCGCCCTGCTGCGATGCGGGCGGCTTGCCGCCTCAAGGAACTCGTGTCCTTCACGTGCCCAATCGTCGACGGCGGGTGGCCCGCGAAACGCAGCGACGGCTCGTCAATAAGCAAGCCCCAGGCCACTGACCTGGGGGTTCGAGAACTGTTGACCGTAGTTGCCCGCTCTGAAGGGCACGCTGTGGGCACGAGGTCGCGAGGTGGAGGAGTGTCGTGCCTGCGTCGCCCTCTCTGTGCTCGGGGTTCGTCGACACGTAGGCCGGCTGAGGGAAGTCGTCGCGACTGCACAGGGATGCCGAGCCCCTGCCCTGGTTCGGAAGATCACAAAAAGCTGGTTTCACGCTGCAGACTTCGATCTCCACGACGGGCAGCCTGGTACCCAAGGTGGCGAGCGCGGCGAGATGCCGCGACTCAAGATCGAGAGATTTACCTCTCCAGGTAAAGACCTCAGTCCTAAATGTGAGGACCCTGCCTGCCCGAGGTGAGGAGGCAGCCCGATGGAGTGGATCACCGCGGGAAGCGGCGCCGTCGTGGGACTGTTGGCTGCTCCACCAGGTGCGAGCACTCCTGGCTGCCGTGGTCGGCGCCGGAACAGTCGGCTTGCCGCTGTTTAAGGAAAACCTTAAACTCATGATGCTGGTGTCGAGGGGAGTCGTCTTGAGCTGGGCGATCAAGGTCACCGATGAATACGCGGAGTGGTTCCGGCAGCTGATCAAGGAGGATCTCGGTTCTGCCTCCCAGGTCGCCCAGGCCGTTGCCGCACTGCGTGACGCAGGCCCCATCCTGGGGCGTCCCCTCGTGGACCGGCTGAAGGGATCGGAACTGCATCACCTCAAGGAGCTGAGGCCGGGGTCAGGTGGCCGGTCCGAGATCCGGATCATCTTCGCCTTTGATCCGACTCGTTCAGCCCTGCTACTCCTCGGGGGCGACAAGGCAGGAAACTGGGAGCGCTGGTACCGCGACAACATTCCTCTGGCTGAACAGCTCTACCGCGACTACACCGGTGACACGGAGGACTGAGGAGTAAGCATGCCCAAGAAGACCCCGCAGGACTGGGAGACCCTGGAGCAGGAGCTGTACTCGGCCGGTGTGGATCCCGCTGAGGTGGAAGCCGGTTCACGTCGACTGCAGGCGGAAGCCCGTGGTCATCAACTCGCTGAGGCGCGCAAGCAGTACGGGCTGGCCCAGAGGGACGTGGCTGCCCGTATGGGTGTGAGCATCGCTCGCGTGTCCCAGATCGAGCACGGCGAGGTCGCCACTCTCGATGTCATCGCACGTTACGTCGAAGCGCTCGGCGGCAGGTTGGACTTGGTTGCCGACTTCGGTGATCACACGCTGCGGATGCCGGCAAGTGGTGATCAGGGCAGCGCGGCGGCGTAGCCGGCCCGAAGGCTTTGCGTGCGGTGATGCGACGCACCGTCCGGCAGTGTTTCTCGGGGAACAGCAGGCTGAGGGCTCTTCCTGTTCGATCCTGCATAACTTGACGAGAAACCGCAGGTCAGCGGCATGCGCTGGCGTGAGAAGCGGTGACTGGCTGGTCTCAACTAAGCGCCCGTGCCCTCCGCGTGCCCAATCTTCGAGTGCATGAGGGTGCGGAAAGCACCGAAGAGTCAGCGCGACAAAGAACCCCCGGGTCTCTGACCTGGGGGTTTCGCGTGGAGCGGGTGACGAGAATCGAACTCGCGCTCTCAGCTTGGGAAGCGACGGCGCTTGGGGGGCTGGATAGCCTCTGACCTGGGCATACGTACTCCGACGTGACGCCCGGGAGCGCACGTTCGCACCGTAGTTGACCGTGGTTTACCGGTCTTATGGGCACGCTATGGGCACGGAGCCGGATTGGAGGCATGGAGGGCTCCTTCAGGCGGCTGACGGACCACCGAGCTCCGGGAGCGAGCGCTGGCTGGAAGGGCGTGGTTGCGGGAGCACACGGAGCAGGGCTCAGCAGCGGCCGAACAACTCGGGACGGAGGTGGCTCGGAGTGGCCCTGCAACGCGGGCCTGCTCGGGGTGGGCACCGCCGAGGCGATAGAGCGGGCCGACATCGGGGAGAGGGTCTGCGAGGAGGTGTCGGTCATCCGGGTGCGCGAAGGCCATGAAGTACGCCTGAGCCAGGATGCGCTTGTTGACCTCTTCCGCTGCCTCCTGGCTCTCTTCCGGGGTTATCCGAAGATGAGAGGGCCTGGCGGCAGCGGGGTGACTGAAGACGAGTAGGGTGCGGCGGCCCACGGGCATGACGATCTCATCCACCCTGGCCAAGCCTCGATTCCGAGTGCTTTGGACCTGAACGAGGGTCTTGGTCTGCCGGATCGCTCGCTGCCCTCGACGTCGACGGCTGCGCGTCCGCCGACGCGCCTGCGGGATCACGGGATCAGGCGTTTCCTCCTCGTCATCGAACGTGATGATGGGCTCGTCGCAGGTGAGCAGGGATCCGTCGGTCAGCTCGATCACGGTCAGGGGCCTCTGGAGCAGGTGCTCGGATAGAGGCTCGGCCAGCTTCCCCAAAAGACTCACGTGTTCATTGGGGTGGCTGGTGACCTCAAGAGTTCTGAAGTCGCGGAGCATGTCCCGGTAGGCGGCGACCTCCCGGCGTCCGGCTCCGACGGGGTCGTTCAGCCTCATGATGCGGACGTAGAAGTCCGACATGAGTTCGATCTCGCGACGCTTGCGGAGGCCGCGGACGTATTGGAAGGCCACGAAGACGCAGAGGTCTGCCCTGTCCTCAGGCGTGATCGGTCGTCCCCAGGTCACGGACGAGGCCACGCGGCGTAGCGCGCTCGCCGCACTGCCCTCGACCTTCTGCAGAACCTGCTCCATGCGTCCGTCCGGCTCACCATGGATGTTCTGGAACGTGTAGAAGTCCCGGATGGCCAGGTCGCTCTCCTTGCGCAACCCGGGCGCCGGGGAGCGGCGATCGCGAACCCACAGTTGGCTCTGGGAGTTGGCAAACCTACGGAGGTAGAAGGCAGGCACCGTGTGGTGCCGCGCTCCTACCTGCTGGCTCGGATCAGCGTTCTCCGGGTCCCACTCGTCCATGCCATGAGCGTCGCATGAGGCACTGACATTCAGCCGACCAGCTGGGGCAGTGGATCCCGTCAGGTCGGCACGGCAGGGCGTGGACTGCCGTGGAAGACCTGATGCATGTGCCAGGAGCGGTGGCCAGCGGCGACAGGAGCTGCGCCCGGCTGTGGGCCGATGAGCGGACGGCCGGCGAGTGCTATGACGTGATCGCGGGCGGCAGGGCTGTGGCCCACGAAGCGCTGCGAGACCAGGATGCGGTGGCCGTCGTCGACGCCGAGGACGCCTTTGTCGAAGAGCTTGTGGTGCAGTGAGCACAGGCACAACCCGTTGTCGACGTCGTCCGGTCCGTCGAAGGCCCACCAGCGCACATGCGCGGCCTCCAACCCGACCGGCACCGCGCCGATCCTGCCGTCATAACCACAGAAGGCGCACTGGTACTCGTAAGCGGTCAGCACCAGCTCGCGCATCCGCCGATCTCGCTGCCGCCGCGCGGCGGAGAGCCGCTCGGTCTCCGCCGGCTCCAGGTCCAGACCGACGGCTGCACACAGCTCGCTGTGGAGGGAAGGAGGGAAGTGCAGGTCGAGCAGTGACCGTGCTATTCGGTGCAGCAGCACTGGCTCGCGCCGCAGTGCATCTCTGAGGTTCGGTGCGAGTCGTCCGGTAGCACCCGACTCCCGGAGGTTCCGCAGGCCACTGCCCGGACTGCCGGATCCATGGTCGGTACGCACCTCCCAAACACCGTCGCTGATCAGATGGTGGAAGGGGTAGGCGGGCGTCGTCTTGTTGGGCGGGCCATACTCGGTCAGCAGCCGCTGAAGATCCCCCTCCATCGCGCCGTACCGCAGCTCACTGTCAGCGTCCTCCTGGAACCGGCCGAGGGCGTACAGAAGTAGCAGAGGCTTGTGCGGCGCCCGCGTCCCGTTCTTGGTCCACTGCCTCAACTTCGCGATGCGCTCGAGCCAGTCCATGCCCAGTGATCGTAGTGACGGTCTGCTCGTCATGGGCGAGGCCGCAACCGACGTGGCTGCCGTCGTCTGTTCCGCCTGGGCCGAAGGCGTGGTGCCCGGAAGACTTCAGAAACGGAACCCGAACAATCCCCCGTCGTCGTACTCGTCGTCCAAACGCACCGGCAGTGTCTTGCCCGACGCGTCGTACCCCTGCGCTCTGCTTTCTCCAGGTCGTCGGAGTTGAGCGTGGCGATGTACTGCATGCCTTCGCGTTCTGTTACCTCCGCTGCCAATTCCAGGGCGTCGCGGAGTTGCCTGTCATCGACGCCGTCGAAGAGGTGACTGTCGTGCACGAGGAAGTCGGGGCCGCGTCCGTGCCTGTGCGCGACGACCGCCATGGTGAGGTCGAAGCAGAAGATCACCATGTTGCCGATGCCGCGGCTGTCGTCGCTGTCGACATGTGGGACGATCCGCAGACTGCTGGGGCCGGCATCGAACTCCAGATATGCCTGACGTCCTGAGCCGTAGAGCCTTTGGGCGAACTCGGAGAAGAGGACCGTGGCTTCGCTTGTCTGCGTGGCCCGTTCGTCCAGATCGTCCTTGAGGGCGCGTTGGAGGTCGAGGCGCTTGGCCTTGATCTCCAGGGCGCTGGCTTCAAGCGTCTGCGCTGCTTCGTAGCGGTGACGCAGGGCTTCCACTGATGCCTGCTTCTGCGCGAGCGCCTGTTGCAGAGCGGTCAGGGCTTCCAGTGCGCCGCCTTCGTTGAGAGTGCGCAGGACCTGCTGGAGTTCGGCGCCCAATCGCTCACGCTGTGTTGCGCGGTCCGCGAGCCGATTCTCGATGGAGTCGACCTCCTCGGCGAGGTAGCGCTGCCGATTACGGACGATCGACCTGTGGAAGTCCTTCACGTCGTCGAAGCGCCGCTTTACCTGGTCACCGAGCAGAATGCCGAGCTCCCTGTAAACGGGTTCCAGGTACCTGACGTCTCCGTCGGTCGTGTCTCGCACTGCGGTTTGCAGGTCTGCCAGGTTGCGCTGATCGATTGAGTCCTGGGAGTTGAGGGCTCGGATCTCGCGGTCGACCTCGTCGGCACGTCGCTTTAGCTCTTCGTACTGCGGCACGACGCGAAATGCCTTGATCTGCTCCTCAAGCCGTCGCACCTCCTCCTCAGCGATGGTGATCTGACCCCTGAGCTCCGCTGTGCTGCCCACGATCCGTCCCCATACCGGGTCGTTGACGGCTTGGCGCAGCTGGCGACGGGTCGCCTCGCGTGCAGAGATTTCGCGGTAACCGCCAGCGAGCTTCCAGTCGAGGCCGAGGAGATACGCGAGGTTAGTGGCCGCGTCAGCCTCTGATTGCTGGCTGTAAGTACGGGTCGGAGTATTGAAGGCGTGGCTGGAAATCCGGCGGATAAGGAAGGACAGCATTGTCCGCCCGCTCAACCCGGGGTGTTCTCCGCGCAGCCCGAAGAGCTCCGCCTCGATCAGCTTCGTCCACCGCGTCGCTGGGATGTCCACGGGACCTGCGACGTCGATGTCGAAGAGTGATTCATGTCCTGACCCGTCGGCATCGATGTCTTGGCTCAGCCGCACGACCTCCGGGTGCGCCCCGCTCCGGGTAGCGGTGAGTAGTCCACCGTCGGCACTGGGCCAGTCCAGTTCGAGGCTGAAGGCGATTTTTCGCAGAGCCTTGCGCGCTGGCAGGCTCCTCTTATCGGCACGGGCTCCGAGGAGGAAGTGGAGTAGTTCCACCATGCTGGACTTGCCAGTGCCGTTTCGGCTGTCCTTGTCTCCAGAAATGTCAGTGGTGTCAGCCACAAGGAGGTTGAGGCCAGCGGAGAAGTCGACGCGGCGGAACCTCGGATCATTGGCGCTCAGTCGGCGGAGCATCAGGGCCTCCTGGGCATCAGCAGCTCGTCACGGAGCTCAACCGCTCCGAGGGCGTGCAGGACATCCAAGGCGAGTACGAACCAGCCGAAGGAGACAGGCGAACCGTGCCCGAGTTCAGACCGCCGGGCCTTGAGCCGGGCCCACGCCTGGCTGACAGTCAAGGGACTGTCCAGTTCCTGGAGGATTTGGGCGCCGACAGCGAGCAGAGCCCGGTCGGGAGCAATGCCCTTGGTTGGGGTCAGCATGTCAGCTGCTCCCCGGGGCAGCGGGCAGTCCGTTGGGCGACCATTCCTCCGGCGCGTTCTCAAAGATGTGGCAGTGCTCGAAGAAATGGGCGAGGACGACCCAGCCCGCACTTAGCTCTCGTGAGCTCTGGAGGCGGTTGCCGTGGATGTAGTGCTGGAGGTCCAGAAGGATCAGGTCAGGGTCGTTGCTGCGCTCACGTGCGACCAGATACTCCTGAGTGAACGCTGCGGCCACTTCATCGTGCTCGAACGGGTCGTACACGCCGGCGTAGTACTGGGATACGAGGTGCGTATACCGCATCCCGTCGACCAGATCGTCGCGCACCTCACCAATGATCTGGTTGAAGTCGAGCTTTCTGTCGCTGACTTCCGCGAGGCTCATCAGCGGATCAGCGGTCAGACGCTGCTCCTTCAGCCGACCCAGCAACGGGGCAAGGTCGCCCATGCCCACCCCGTATATCTGTTCCTCGATGGGTATCTCGCAGCCAAGAACGTACTCGACCGTCTCACAGGGCAAGGGCAGCAACTCGGTCCATAAGCGCCTGCGCCCCATCTGCTCGAAGCGGAGCGGCGTGTGGGCGGTGCGAGCCTCGGCCAGCATAGTCGCCACCGCGGGGTGGATTCCGCGAAGGTCATTGTGGACGAAGACGAACGTGTTGAACTGGCCCGGCCGTTGTCGCTTCGCGGAATCCAGGTCGTCATGGAACTTCTTGCGGACCTTGGCGACGTCGAAGGTGGCAGGCGCATAGCAGGCGTACAGCTTCTCGTCGTGCAGGCTGAGACCGTCGGAGCCCTGGTCGCCGAGGTTGCCGTGGGTTCGTACATCGAGAAAGTCTGGATAGCGTGCGCACATCACGTCGTGGAAGAAGCCTTCGAAGGCTTCCCCATGTAACTCAGCCAGCTTCTCCATGAACTTGACATACGCGTACATACGCTGCGCGCCGTTCACGGTCCCCCTCCCCTTGAACCGCAGGCCCCACCTGATGGCCCGTGATCACACTAGCCGGGCAGGCGGAGTACTGAACACCCGTTGTGCACCTACGCTCCCAAGCTGTCACTGCCCGCCACGTCGTTGATCATGCAACAGCAGCACAAGTGTCCACCGTGCGGCAACGTCCGGCTGGGGCCGGTCGGTCACCGGGCTCCTGCTGGCGTTGCTGGGCGCTTCCGCCCTGGTCGTTCGGTGTCGCCACCGGTGCCGGTGAGCCGGCTGCGCTGCCGTTGCGAGTGGTCTCCGGCCCGCTGGCCGACCGCACCCGCCGGTTCTGGGACCGGCGACCGCTGCGTACGCGCTGACGGTCGTCTCAGCGCCGCTGCTGGGCATGGCAGGAGTGCTGTGGGCGGCATGCGTGCTCGTGGTCACCTGGCGGTGCCCCAGGCTTTGGCGCTGAGGGGGGAAGGCGGTGCGCTCGCCTGCGAAGGACGGAATCGGGCTTACCGGGCCGTCCCGAGGTGATTGCGGCGCGTCATCACTAGGCTGCGCCAGCGTTCGCGGGTCCGTCGTTCCCCGTCGATCCACCGTGCCCGTGCGGTATTCGGCGGGAGGGGGAGGTCGGCCATGAAGTGCGCGATCTCGACGTAGTACGCGTAGTCGCCGCTGCGGGTGAGCTCGCGCAGGAGGGAGATCCCGGCCGCGAGTTCGTCGCGAGCGTCGAGAACCGCATGGTGGAAGCACAGGGCCAGTTGGAGTTTGGCCGCGGCGTAGGAGATTCCGGAGACGTCGATTTCGGCGCGGAGGACGGCGGCCCGGTCGGGCAGGTCTGCGGCGTACCCGGCATCGCGAACCAATGCGGCGATCCGTGCGGTCATCTCGGCGGAGCGCAGGCTGAGGCGCGAGAGCAGCCGGTCTGCCAGATCGAGCTCGTCGTCGGCCTGGGCAGGGTCGGTGAAGGCGACGGCGAAGGCGAGGTGTGCCTGGGACATTGCGGTCTCGCCGATCGCACCGTTCTGTTCGGCTTCGCTCCGGGCTGCCAGGTAGGCGGCTGCGGCCCGGTCAATGTCTCCCTGGACCCACCACACGTCCCGAGCACTCGCTGGTGCCGTCCCTCCCAGCCCAGCCTTCCGGCGGCATCCACCGCCGCAGGGAAGTCCCCGGACAGTCGGCTCAGATGCGCCAGGCCGCGGCCGGCGGCGAAGGCCAACCGGCCGCCGGCGGAGGCAACGCGCTGCATGCCACGACGCGAGTCATCGGTCAGCCCAAGGTCCCGTTGGGCCTTTGCCAGGTAGTACGTGGCCAGCTCGGCCAGCTCATCGGTGAGCAGCCCCGATGTCAGGACGGCCGAGAGCCGACTGGCCGTACGTTCGCGGTGCTCGTGCTGGCGGCGGGCGATGGCGCTGAGCGTTTCCATCAGGGCATCCGCCGTGGCCTGCAGGCCGCCCGACGAAGTGTCACGCGCGGCTGGCAGCGCGAGCGGCTCCCAGATGGAATCGTCCACGTACTGGAAGGAGGCATCGCAGAGCCAGCCGAGATCGAGACCGAAGTCCCGTGCAAGGAGAAGACCTTGCTGAAGGCAGCCGACCAGGACGGTTCGGTCGCGTCTCAGATCTTGGCGCCACTCCTCCTCCAGGGCATGGAATGCACGCTCGGCCGCGCGCTGCCAGTCCTGTTGTGACCAGCGATCGTCACTGCCGTCGTCCGCGTTGCGGATGGCGGAGCGGATGAGGTCGTGGATGTGGAAGGGCCACCTGCTGGAGGGGGACTCCCGGATGAAGGGACGTTCAATCAGCCGCAGGGCGGGCGCGTCGTGGTCCATGCTGGCCACCTTGGTGGCCAGGTGCACGGAGAAAGCGCTGAGCAGGCTGATCGAGCGGAGCACGTGGCGTTCCTCGGCGGTCAGGTCGCTCAGGGTACGGGCGATCAGGGCGGGAAAGTCGTGGTCGAAGTCGGTGACCTGCGGCTGCCTGCCGCCACGTCGCAGCTCCAGGTAGCGCATGACCGACAGGTCCAGGTACAGGGGTAGCCCATGGGAGCGCTCGGCGATAATCCGGCGGACTGGTTCGTCGATCAGTGGCTGCCCGTCGCGGCTGAGCCTGCGGGTCAGGTAGTGCTCGCAGTCTTCGGGGGAGAAGTCGCCGATCAGGATCTGGCGGCCGGAGGCATCTGAACGGGGATATGGGGCGTCGTCGGTGACGAGGCCGGGCCAGGCATTCGGTCCGACCCAGTCGAGTTGTCCTTCCAGGCTTGTCCCCGCCCACTGGAGGCGGTTGCGTCCGGTCACGACGAAGAACGCGTTGGGCATCAGCCACACGATGCGCTGAAGCAGGCGCTCGAAGTCGCGGTGCGTGCGGTCACCAGTGTCCTCGAACGTGTCCAGCAGGATCACGGGCAGTGCGCTGTTGTCGGCCGGGAGTTGGGCCAGGTCCCAGGCGAGAAGGTGCGGGTAGAAGCTGAGGGCTTCCAGGTCGGGCTCGGCCTCCAGGAGGTCGGTCAGACGGGAGCAGCCGGCGAGGGCGCGCACGGATTGGCGTCGTTCGCGTAACGCCTTGATAAGCGCACCGGCTCCGTGGCCCAGTGCGCCCCCGACGGTGCCGGGCAGGAGCAGGGCCTGGGCGACGTCGCTGAGGGCGGACTGTATCTGCTGGGGCAGGGCGGCTGCGGCGCTGAAGCGGCTCAGCAGCCCTCCCCGGCGTAGGTAGTCCTCGATCGGTTCGCCCGGGTGGTTGTGCTCCCAGTACCGGCGCAGGGCGAGGTCGAAGGCGGGCATCGGCCGGCCGAGGGCGGCGACGGCGAGGCGGATCGTGAGGATGACACGCTCGAAGTCTGTGCCAGCCGCACGAGCGAGGTCGATCCGGACGGGCAGGGTCCGCGCCTCGGGGTGCACCGGCGACTCCCACTGCGCGGGGCGAAGCTCGCTGCCGGCCAGCGACGCCTCGATCTTGCGGGAGAGGGTGGACTTGCCGATCCCCCCCACGCCGTGGAAGACGAGGATGTTCTGGCGCGGGCTCTCCAGGTCCTCCACATGGAAGTCCGCGCCGGCTACGAGCTGTATGTGCTCTGCGAGGCAGGCCGTCACCGCCCGCCACTGAGCCTGCCGGTTCGTGAACGCCTCATCGGCGGAGATGCTCCGGTCGTTCGAGCTGAACAGAGTGCGAAGATCCCGCCTGGCCACGCCCCGCCTCCCCCCTGTTGATCAACTGGGGTCAATCTACGCACTCGCGAGGACTACAGGGCAAGCCCGCATTCGGGCAGCATCTGCCAATGCCTGTACCTCAGTTGGAGGCTGGTCATCAGTGCGGCCCGCCGTCCTGGGGTAGGTGAGATCCACATGCGGGTGCTGGCGAGGCCGGCGCCAAGGCTTTGTCAGCGACCTAGGGCTGCCTCCCGGGCAGCGCGTGCCCAGACGGCCTGCTGGCGGGTGGTGAAGCCCATACGGTTCCAGTGGAAGAGGATGTGTCTGGCCAGGATGCCGCGCAGCCCGAGTTGAAGGTCGCCCGCACGTGCTGCTGCGCCCAGGGCTCGTGCGCCGTGCTCCATGCTGGTGACCCAGGCACGCAGAAGCATCAGGGGCCCCTCGGAGAGTGCAGGGCCGGCGTCGAGCATCAGGAGCCGCCGTAGCGTTCCCACCATGCCGCTGACCTTGTCGGGGGACATGTCTGTGGGTAGGGGCCGTCTGGCTTCGACCTGGCCCCACACGTCTCCCTGTTCGCCCCACTCCAGCCCAGCGGCGCGTAGGAACAGTGTGGTGACGAGGAGGGAAGTCTCCTTGGGCCCGAGGAGCTCCCCGCGGTCATCGGTGACGTGCTGGTAGTAGCGGAGCACGCCGACGCTGTCGGCGTGGAACAGGGCATGTGCGAGCCTCACGCCGTGCGGCCCGCCGAAGGCGACGGCTTCCGGTTCGTACAGCGAGGGCCACCACTGAGTGGCCACACCGCAGGACAGGGTGCTGTCGAGGGCTTTGGAGACGTGCTCGATGGTGTCCTCGGTCCTCGCGCCTGGGGCGAGCTGGACGCGTAGGCGCCAGCAGGGGTACTTGCGCACGAACCACCATGCTGCGACCGGCCCGGTTTGCAGGGCTGGCAGGAGGTAGGCGCGGAAGGCGCGGTCTGCGGTTGTGTAGTCGGCGAACTTGATGTTCACCTGGTGCCAGTCCGCGGGCGGGGTGTCGAGTGCGGCCCGGCCGGCGGCGCGGTAGCGCTCGACCGCGTCGGACAGTCGGGCAGGGGACGTGCTTGCTCTGACAGCTGCCTCCTTGACCGGCGTGCCGGCGAGGACGGACAGCACTGCGTCCTCCAGCACGCCGGGGTCCTCGTGGTCCACTTCATCTCCTCAGCACAAGAGCAGGCAGCCGTCCCATTCAGTGGCGGGCTCAAAACCCGGTTCGGCGCCTTGGAACGCCAGCGTTGCCCCTGCCGCTCCTTCGAGAAAGCCAGGTTCCTTCGGAGGGCTGAGGGCGAGGAAGCGTTCGCGGAGTTCGGGGAGTCGGTCTGTGAACGCGGTGGGGGTTTCGGCGTCCTCGGCGACGCGTTGCACGGTGCGTAGCAGGCCGCCGACTCCGTGGCACAGGCCGCGGGTGGTGAGTTGGTGGAGCGAGGACGGGTCGGCCAGGCAGTTCAGGAGGGCGCGTTCAGACATCCGCTTGCGGTCGGCGTCGGCAAGGGCCATTGCCGCGAGCTGCTGTGCGCGAGCCAGGCCGGGGGTGCCGTAGCACCAGGACGGTGCGGTCGGCTGTATGGGCGCGTGGCTTGTCTCAGTGATCCAGCGCGGCCAACGGGTTCCGCGGTGGTCGCTGTGGCGGATGCGATCGAGCCAGCGGCAGATGCGGGTCATGGCGGTGTCGTGGTCGGTCACGGTGACGCCGTGGCGCTTGGCGAGGGCGAGGATGGCGAGCGGGCCGGTGATGCCGTGGGCGAGACCGGCGTTGGCATGACCGCCCGGCGTTGCCGACTTGTTGCTGGCTGGGGCGTGTCCGACCCACCAGCCGGGGAGCGGCTCGCCCTTGGGCCCGGCGACCGGTTCGGTGAGCCGGACCAGGTACTCCAGGACGGCCTTCAGTTCGTCACTGTCGGGTCGGCGGCGCAGCAGGAGGGCGCCGAGCCCGGTCAGGCCGCGGAACAGGTCGTATTCGGCGAAGCTGGCGTAGCGGCCCTGTTCGATGCGTGCGTGGGCGGCAGCCAGGCGGCGGCGGGTGTGCGCGGCGACGACGTCGTCCAGTGTGTGCAGAGCTCTGGCGTAGCGGTCGCTGGCGGAGGCGGCCAGGTGCAGGACGTACGTCATCGCGGGTGCGCCGAGGAACAGGCTTGCATCGTCTCCGTCGATCAGGGGGCGGACGGCGGCGAGTCGCCGGTGTACGGACTGCCATGGGGCGAGCCCGCGCCGGGCTCGTTCTATGTGGAGCAGGGTGATGCCGAGGGGGCCCTGCGCTAGGGACTGCCGGGGGGCCAGGTCGGCCTCGGGGGCGGGCGGGGCGGTGGTCACCGCGTGGCTCCTTGGGTGCGGGCGGTCCAGGACAGGGCGGCGGCACGGGCGAGGCGGCGGCAGGTGGCTTCGCCCTCGGGATCGATGCCAGCGGTGCGGTTGTGGTGCATGTGCAGTAGGGATGGCAGTACGGCGGCTGGGTCGGAACCGTTGGCTTTGAGGGCCTGGTGGTAAGCGGTCAGGGCGCCTCGGCGCCGGGCCCACGTTGTGGCGATGTCGGCCCCGTCGGGCAGGGACCGCAGGGAGGCCCGGTCGTGGTCCGGGGTGATGAGGCGGAGCGCCGTGGTGAGTACGTCACGGGGTGCGGGGTCGCCGTCGTTCTTCAGGAGGTTGGTTGTGAGCCATGCCCGGCTGTCTGCGGGTGAGCCGAGGAAGGCGTCGGCGATGTCCACGAAGCTGGCGGCGGTGACGGCAGGCCGCAGGTGATCGGGGATGGGAAGGGCCATCTGCGCGAGGGCGGCTGCGGAGTCCGCGGCGAAGAACCGTTCGGCGGCCTCCAGGACGGTGCCGATGCCGTAGCGGCCGGTCTCCGGCTCGTCGGTGTCCCATTGCACGCGCTGGATCAGTCCTTCGGCACGTAGCACTGCGGCCCACGCGGCGACGCTCTGTGCGGCGTCGCCGAAGGTGTGTGGGTCCGGCAGGCGGAGCCGCAGTCGCAGGTGGCTGTCGGGGTCGGCGTAGCGGGTGAACCACCAGTCCGGCGCTTCGGCTTCCCAGTCGCTCAGCAGCCGTGGCAGTTGGGTGGTCAGCACCTCCTGCGCGCAGTCGGCGTTGCCGTACAGCTTCAGGTACGCCCACTCGCTCGCGCCCGGTATCCGGCCGGAGACGCGGCTCACCACGGTCGTCGTCCGGGAGATGGGCGCGGGGGTGGGCGGCTGGTCGGCGGCGAAGGGCATGGTGATCTCGTGCGCGCGTCCCACCCAGCCGAACGCACTCTCCGGGGGCGCCTCGTGCAGCACCACCGTTCCGTTTCGGTCCAGCTCGGCCTGCAGGAGCTGGACATGGGCGGGGATGTCGAGGTCCAGGCGCAGCCGCTGGTCGTCGCTGCCGACGTAGACGGTGCGCGGCACGCCGTAGCGGATACGCCAGTCGGTGAAGCGGAAGGCCCAGTTGTCCCCGCCTAGGTCTCGTGCGCGGAGCCGCCAACACGCGGCGGACAGGACGGTGCGTCCGACGCGCACTTCGGGCAGGAACGGCAGTTGGGCTGCCGCACCCCAGGCGAAAGGAAGGAGGACCGCGGCGTGCGAGCGGTGCAGTTCACACACGAAGCGGACCAGTGGATGGGTGGCGTTGGCTAGTTCCACGGCGTTCATCACCGACGGCTCGATGGGCCGGCCGGTGGCAAGCTGCACCAGGTACAGGCGTTGCTGGTCGGCGACGACGCCGAGGTCGTCCAGGTCGAGCGTGGCTTGGGGGTTGTGCTCGCTGACAGACAGCACCTTCGGCACGACAGCCGGGGCGCCGGCGACGTTGTACGTCGGCAGCCGCAGCGGCGGGCTGGAGATCTGGCCTCGGGTGGCGCCGGCGGTGAGCGTTGGCAGGTCGGCGTACGCGGCCGTCATCCGTTCCCGGTCTGTTCGCTCCAGCATGGTCAGGAAGCGGCCGGTGGTGGTGCCGGCCGCGAGGGAGAGCCCGGCCGTGGTCAGGGCGAACCGGCCTCGCTCCAGGTCCTTCAGAGAAGGCGACAGCACGGTGAAGCACAGTTCGACGTGCGCGGGAACCTGGTCGGGCTTGCCGAGTGACAGCGCCTGGATGTCCTCCTCGCTGAGGACGATCTCGCGCTGGTCGTTGAGAGCGGCGTGCTGAGCGAGGGCGAGGAGGTGTTCGTCGCGGCGGGTCATGGCCAGCACTGGGCGCTTTAGGACCGTCCCGCGGTAGCCGACGGGAAAGCCGAGGCCGGTGTCCGGGTCGGTGAGGTCACGCAAGGGAACGACGGCGCCCATGCTGTAGCGCTCCAGGAACCGCGCCCGGTAGTCGTTCCAGGCAGGAGAGCCGTTCGGGTACGGCGTGATCCGGGCCATGACCTCCAGAGCGCGCTCAGCCTCACGGGTCACGATCTCCGGGAGGACGATGTCGCAGTCGGGCCGTAGGTTGACGACCAGGGTGCGGTCCGTAATGCCGGTGAGGGCGTTCATCCTTGCGCCGGCCTGCGCGCGGAGAGACTGTTGGTTGTCCAGTGGGCCGCTGTTGTGGTCGGTGAGGAGTGTGCGAATCTGCCGCAGCTTCCTCGCCGTTTCAGAGGCGGCTTCGGCTGTTTCCAGCCGGTCGATCAGGTGACCGAGAGCGTCGTCGCACGTCATGGGGGCGTGCAGGCTGCTCAGAAGCACCCGGTGCGAGACAAGGCTGCGCAGCATGTCCTCGATCACCGCAGGCGGGGTCTCGGGGTAGCTGCTGGACAGCTTGGCCGTGAGGTCGCCGACCGCGATGGGCGAACTGGCGAGAGCCAGTACCGCTTCGAGGGCCGGGGTGCGCCGTAACCGCGTATCGGTTGGGCCGTCAGGGCCGCCCGGCTGGTGCTGCACTGTGATGCTGGCCCCGCGCACTGTGCAGGTGGGGTCAGCGATGACACGCAGGTGCCGCAGCACGTCCAGGTCGCGTTCCAGGGCGGTGATGACGTCGTTCATCCACACCGCGTCGGCGCCCGCGAAGGCGCGGTGTTCGGCGCCCCACTGGACTCGGGCTGTATGCCCGACACGTATGGGTGCGGGCCCGGCGAACAGCCCGAAGGGCGTGGCGCGGTGCTGCATCCGCAGCCGGTAGCGGGCCAGAGAGACAGCCGTGCGCCTGACGACCCGTGGTCGCCGGCGTTCTCCGCTGAGCACTTGACGGACAGTGTCGGCAAGGAGGGGGGTGGCGACCTCGATCGCGGTGGCCACGGTGTCATCCGCCCAGACCTGAGCGATCCACTCCTGCAACCGGTGCGTGTCGGCGGCGTCGCCATGCAGGTCTGGCCAGGGGGGCAGCATCGTCGTCAACGGGAACACCGAAGCTCTGATCATGCCCGCATCAATAGCGCGATACATGGGACGTGCCTCCTTCGTTGTCACGACGGTGCGGGGGCCGGGCCGGATAGGAGACTCGGCCCGGCCCCCGCGCGGCGAGTCAGCCGCCGATGCAGGTGCTGTTGGAGCAGGCGGACTGGCAGGTGGAGCCGCAGTTGTCGCTGGTGTCGTTCAGCAGTGAGCCGAGGACCGGGGCGGAGGCGACGGTCTCGATACGGAGGTCGAAGTCCGAGTCCGCGGCGGCCCCGAAGTCCGTGGCGGCCTTCAGGGTGTTGCCTGTGTTTTGCGGTGCCATCGCGTTCTCCTCGTCTGCAGAGGTGGGTGGATGTGTCTTACGCCCTGATCGCAACGCGGGCGGCGTCACGGCCAGGAGATGGTGATCCGCGTGTGCAGCCGGTCGATGACGCGGCCTGCGGGGAGTTGGTCGTCCGGGGTTCCGGCCGGGTGGACCTCGATGTGCGCACGGTGACCGCGATGGGCGCGGTCCCACGTCTGGATCTCCTCGACCAGGCGCTCGGCGACGGCCTTGCCCTGCGGCCCGTGGCCGACCGCGCCCAGCTCAAACCGGTCGGGGTCGTCTGTGGCGCGGACGGTGCGGTAGGCGAAGCTGTCGCCGTCCACGAGGGTCGGCACGCCGAGTGGCGAGGCGGAAGCGACCAGGCCGCGTTGCCGGGCGGAGGGCTTCGCCGCCATCAGGGGGAGGTTGTCCAGGGCGGTCGTCAGCCACAGGTCCAGATGCTCGTTGGACTCATCGCCTGCGAGGGTCACGCCGGACCACGCCTCGGCGCGCGCGGTGCGCAGCGCGGCACGCAGGGCCTCGGTGTCGGGCTCGGGGTGCCCGTCCAGGCGCAGGGCGATCTCCTCGCCGTCCGTGTCGTGGATGACGGCCAGGCGCACGCGGTTCTCGCCGGCGCCCTGCATCGGCACGAAGCCGCACAGCTCGAACCCGTCGCTGACCAGACGTTCGCCGTCGCGGACGAAGGCGATGGTGCGTGTCATGCCGCGCATCCGCAGCGGGACGACGAGCCGACCGCCTTCGTTTAGCTGGTGGATCCAGGCCGGCGGGATGTCGGCTGCCTGCACGGTGACGAGGATGCGGTCGTACGGCGCGTGGCCGGGCACGCCTTGCTCGCCGTCGGCGGTGATCACGGTGACGTTCCGGTGACCGGTCGCCTTGAGGAAGTCCTTCGCACGCTGCGTGACATCGTGGTCGATGTCCATCGTGATGACGCGGCCTTGCTCTCCCACCAGCTCGGCGAGATAGGCCGCGTTCACGCCGCCGGAGCCGATCTCCAGGACGCTCATCCCCGGCTGGATATCGGCCTGCTCGATCTGCATGGCCTGGATGCGCGGAGCGGAAACCGAGCTGATGTCCACGCCCGTGGCGTCCGTCTTCGTCACAGCGGCGTACTCGGCGTCGTAGGTCCTGGCCATGGCCACCTCGGGAGTGGCCAGGTGTCGGGGGACCGAGCGGAACGCGGCCACCACGCGGGGGCTGCGTGCGGCGCCCAGTTCGATCAGCCGCTGCACCATCGCGTCGCGCAGTTGCTGGTCGGACACAGGGGCGCTGCCATTGTTCCGGATCGTCATGTCGGGGACGTCATCCACGAGCGTTCTCCTTCTCGGCGGCGTGCGCCGAGGGGTTGGGGGACGGGCCGTACAGAGGGTCGGAGGCGAGTCAGGCGACCCGCGCCGGAGTAATTCGTTGCGGCTGGCCCGCTCCCGCTGTGACCTGTCCTTCTGAGGCCAGGGAGAGCCTCCAGTTCGAACAGCGGGAGCGGGGTTCGAAGGCCATCCCAGAGCGCGTCCGACTTCCTACGCGATGTGGGCGGGCGGTCTGTGGAGTGGCGCGCTGGTGGGCCACTGGCCTACGGGGTAAGGCTGCGCGAGCGCGGAGCTGGGGGCGCGCTGCCGGCGGATGGCTCGCTCGCTCATCGTCCAGTGGAGCTGTTCGAGCCTGAAGACGCACCACTGGCAGGCGAAGAGGGGAAATGCCCTGTCTGCCACAGTGATGTCGCCGATCTCTGCTACCGGAATGCCGGTCTGTTCGCACCTGAAGCAGCTCCCGTTCTGCCAGTCGAAACGGCCCCACAACTCGTCCGGCCTCAAACCCATGGCGGACCGCCTTCTGGGAGGTGCGGCCTCGGGTGGCCGCCGACGAGGGGCAGAAAGGTGACGGGACGGGCGTGCCAGACGAAGGAGTGGGATTCTGCCGTGAGCGGCAGCGTGAAGTCCGTGCCCTGCTTCAGGGCGTAGGCGGCGTCACGCCATCCCTGGTCGCGCCGGTCCACGAGCGGGTCGATGAACGCCGGTTCGACGGCCGGGGCGATGATGCGGATCTGGATTCGGGCCCATCGGACGACCGAGGCAGGGGTCTGCTGTGCGGCGGAGCTGATGCGCCGGCCGTCAGCGTGACGCCACTCGCACCAGAAGCCTGGTTCGGGACCGAAGGCGGCACACGCACGCGCGGGCGAGCGGTGAAGCAGCATGGGGTGGTCAGGGCGCATGGATGTCTTCCTCCACGTACACCCACAGCAGACGGCGGGTCAGGCCGGCCACCTCGCGCATGAAGAAGAACGCGCTGAAGGCTGGTGTCTCCTTCGTGGGCCGCTCGGACAGCTTCAGCAGGCTGTACGCCTGTCTGAACAGGTCCCTGACTTCGGGGTCCTCGTCGGCGCCCAGCTCCTCACCGAGAAGCAGGTTCAGCTGACCGACGATGACCGCCGTCCTGGTGTTGATGTCCTCGCGGGTGGAGGTACTCAGCTCCATCCTCAGGGCGGCGTCGGTGCTGGCCGCGATCAGCTCCGTGTTGATGGGGAGGCTGTCGACGGCTGGAGCCTTGTGCTTGTCGGTCACGGTGGCCACCACGTATCTCCCCTCGGTGCCGCAACCTGGGGCGGCTGCCCCGGTTGCTCGGGTTCGCAGACGAACGTAGAGCCGCCGTCATGCAAGTCCCAAGAAGATTGCGCGAGTTTGCAGCAAGTCGATTGACGGCCTGGAACGCCTCCTCGACCATCGTCGTGTCGCGCAAACCTGAGCAAGGCAGCAGACAGGAGAACGACCATGAAGCTACGGTTCCTTGGTAAGAACTCCACGGTCGGCGACTGCCCGACCCTGTACGCCACAGACCGGGACACCTACCTCGTCCAGGGCTGGAAGATCTTCGCGAACGACCTGTTGATGCAACTCGACATCTCCGAGGGGGAGACGGCGGTGGAGGTGCCCACGGAGCTGTTCGAACACCTCACGAAAGACGGCCTGCCGGCCGGGGAGATCAGGCGCCTCGAAGACCCGATCATGATCCTGACGCCGGGGGGTACGTTCGTCGTCCAGGGCCGCGAGGTGACCGACCCCGAGGCCCTGGCCCAGATGGAGATTCCGGACTACGAGACCGTGGTCGAGGTCCCCAAGGCCGCGATCACCGCCCTACTGGAGGAACCGCGTGAAGCTGATCTCCAGCGCCGAGCGCAACCAGCTCTTTGAGAGCTTCGCGCAGGACGCATTCCATCTGGAGCTGAAGGACGACTACTCCGTCCCCGACGAGGACAGCCCGTTCACGAGCTGGCTGCGCGGTGAGACCGTCGACTACTCCTACATGGAACCGTGGACGCAGCTCATGCGGCGCGTCACCGGGGAAGGGAAAACCGTCCGACGCGTCCGCGTGGTCACGGAGCCGCACACTCCGTACATCCAGTGGGAGCACGCCACCACCGCCCTCAACGAGGAGGCCGGCGAAGAGATTCGCTGGCTGCCCCGGCACCGCGTGCCTGAGGGCGTCACCTTCCCGGTGGGAGGCAACGACTGGTGGCTGTACGACGACCGTCTCCTCGCTGTGGGCCACTTCGACTCCGAGGGCAGAGTGCTCGGATCGGAGATCGTCGAGGATCCGGCAACCGTAGCCGAGTGCGTGCGCGTGCGGGACCTGCTGTGGGCCGCCGCCATCCCCCACCCCGAGTACAAGCCCTGACCGACCCGTGACCACGCAAGTAGAAGAGGCACTGCAAGCGCTCGGTGCCCGGCTGCGCGGCTTCCGTAAGGACGCCGGCTTCACCAGCGGCCGGGCATTCGCGCGTGCCACCTCGTGGCAGGAGTCGAAGGTCTCCCGCATCGAGAACGGCAAGCAGCGCCCCAGCGAGGACGACATCCGGGTCTGGTGCGAGATGACCGGCCAGGGCGACCAGCTGGGGGACCTGGTCGCGATCGTCCGCCATGTCGACGAGCTGTGGCTCGAGTGGCGCCGACAACTCCAGACCGGCGTCGAAAAACGGCAGCGCCAAGCCATTCCGGTGTACGCCAGGACCAAGGTCTTCCGCATCTGGCACCCCACGGTCGTCTGGGGAACCCTCCAGACCTCCGAGTACGCCGCCGAGGTCTTCCAACAGGGCGTCAGCTACTACGAGATTCCCAACGACGCCGAAGCGGCCGTGGCGAAGCGCCTGGAGCGCCAGCAGTACCTGTACCAAGGGGATCGCATCTTCAACGTCCTGCTCGGCGAACAGGCCCTGTACACCAACTTCGGTGGCCCGGA
This sequence comes from Streptomyces tuirus, assembly GCA_018195615.1. Lineage (GTDB taxonomy): Bacteria > Actinomycetota > Actinomycetes > Streptomycetales > Streptomycetaceae > Streptomyces > Streptomyces tuirus_A. Next base: position 5,246,779 of record JAGTPG010000002.1, read on the forward strand.
AGTGATGAGGGGGCAACTTGACCGCCTCCTGGCCGTGATGAGGCTCCCCCGCCTCAGCCTGGGAATCGTCCCCAAGTCGGCGCCAACCTCCATATGGCCGGGCAACGCGTTCTCGATGTTCGATGACCGGCTCGTCCTCGTCGAGACCTACTCGGCGGAACTCTCCGTCACGCAGCCGCGAGAGATCGAGCTGTACACCAAGGCGTTCGCCCTCTTGAAACAGTCAGCGGTCTACGGCACCGCTGTCCGAGACCTCATCTCTACAGCGATCCAGCACTTCGATCAGATGCCGAGCGACTAGGAGAGCACACCATGCAGCCCACGACGACCCCAAACTGGCGAACCAGCTCCTACACAGAGACACAGAACTGCGTCGAAGTCGCCGACAACGATCCCGAGCACGTGCTGGTTCGGGACACGAAGGGGCGCGGTCGGGGAATGCTGGCCGTCCAGCGAATCAGCTGGGCGGCATTCGTCGAGTACGCCAAGGAAGCGTAGCCCTGTCTGCCTTGCTTGCGTTGCCCGCGAGATTCCCAGCCGTTCACGGTTCGGACACGGTCGGCGGCCCTCAGCATGGCCAGCTCCCGCAGCACGGCGAGATTCCCGAGGCAGAAGGAGATGGCCAGGGCCGCCTCGGCGAACGGGCGCCGATCTCGAAGCGCGAAGCCTTTGACTCATGCCAACCCAGGCTTTGGGCCATCGCTCGCTTGGTGAGTCGGGCCGCTTTCCGGATCTCGGCCAGGCGTTGTCCGAGCGCCTTGCGGGCTTCCTGGACGCTCGAAGAGGGTGATGTCATGTCGGTGCGAGGATGTTGTTCGAACCGTCAGGCCAGCTCGAACTGCGGATGTGGCGTCGCGCGCTTCCACACGGCTTCGAAGGCCGACTCGCAGAGCTTCGCCACTTCAGCGTCCTCCGTGAGCTCGACCTCCATGTTCTCGCCCTCGCCGTCGAAGTGGTTGACGAGGACGAGGCTGGAGTCGAACAGCCAGAAGTCGTTGCCCGGCAGCGCGAGGTCCGTCGCGTTGCGCCGAGAGAGCCATCGCACGCTTTCGCCGGCGGCGATGTTCAGCCCATCGGTCACGTCGTACTCGAAGCGGATGTACTCGCTGACCGGTGTCGACACGACGCGGGCACGTCGCACCTCGACGCCTCGCGAGGTCGCCTCCGTGACGATGGCGTGCCAGTCGGCCCAGCGCTCGGCGGGATCGAGGACCATACCGGCCTTCCAGTCGATGAAGGCCGGGTCCGACTTCATGTAGGCGTCGCGCATCTCCAGATGGACAGCCGTCCTCTGACAGTCGCGGAACAGCTCCTCAAACGTCGGGGTCCTCGTCATCCTTCTTCACCTCCAGGAAGAACTGCACCATGCGCCGGGGGATCTCCACCACCGACTCGTGGCCGGGGACGTCCATCTGCCCGAGACGCTCGGCGTCCGAGCTTGCAACAGGGCCGTGATGTTCTCCTCGGAAGCCGGTAACGATCTCTGTGCCAGAGCTTGCCCTCGACTGAGCCCTTAAACCAGGAACTTGCCGAAACTTGCCAGGACTTCGGGCAACGACCCGAGCGGTGAAACCTGATCGACGAGGCTGGGGGCGTGGATGCGGCCACGCCAACGGATCACCAGTTCGCCGCAGGCAGACAGGGAAGATCCCGCAAACACTGGTGCACTGCGAACAAGCATGCCAACGTGGACGACCTTCCGAACCTCCAGGTCAACGACCGCCAATGACCTGTCCCCGAGCCCCCGGAGGCGCCCCTGCAGCCGCACCACCCCAGCGATCCCTTCCGACCCGGACCATCGGACCCGGTGTACTGGGTCACCCCGCGTCACTTGGCCGGAGACGACGATTCGCTCGCCGAGCGGATCGGCGACACTTTGGCCGGCCTCGGCTGGCGCATGTGGCCCACCGCCCGCCACACCCTGCTGTACGTCAGCCCGGACGGGCTGTGCGGTGCCGAGTGGACCCTCGCGGCCTACCCGTTCGAACTGGGCGGACTACCGGTGGCCTGGCAGCTGAGTGCCCGATCGCGGGCCACGTCCGTGATGACGGAATGGAACGCGTACTTCACTCCCGGCGTCCCGTACGAGGCGCTCGCTGATCTCCTCGTGGCCATCGACGTCCGCGAGGCGTCCGATGCCGACTTCGAGGGTCCCGAGACGGTCCTCAACGCGCTCAGCTCGCGAGGCTGGGTCCGTGACGTGGACCGGCCTCGTACTACTGCCATGGACCCCGGCTTCTCCGCCAGCGTGTCCTTGGAGACGCTGCCGCCGCTCATCCAGGACGCCGACCCGCGTCCTGACTCGGTGGGCTGGCAGGCGTGGGCGGAACCCGTTCTCGGCGCGCCGTATCTGTGGTGCGCCACCTTCAGCGCGAGCGTCCCCCACGACCTGGTCGCCGCCTTCGCCTCATCGCTCGCCTCGCCGGTCCCGGTGCCCCGCCGCACCGTGCCCGAGAGCGCCGAGGGCCGGCTCACCGTCGTCCGCCGCAGCTGACGACCCATGCCCCACAGGGGTCGCTGCTGTGCGGCTCGTCGCCAGCCTCCCCGAGAGGCGGCACATTCCCCTGCCGCCGGATGACAGAGAGGAAAAGATCTTGTTCTTTCGACGTGCTCGTGAGGACCGAGCATTCCGTGAGGCCCAGCGCGCGAGCAACGAGTTCCTGCAACTGCAGGCCACACGGCCGTGGCCCGACTTCCCCGAGCCGACAGCACCGGCTCCGGCTGCGGAGGAAGCGGTCGCGCCCGACTTCCTGCCCTCAGATTTGAGGGTGCCGTCCCGGCAGGAGGTGGCCGGGTTGATGATGCGCTGGCAGCAGCCGCTCGTAATCGAGGGCGCAGTCCGCACGTGCTCGGGATGCGGCGCGTACCGGGACTGGATCGTCTTCTGTCTGCGTGATGAGTCGATCTGGCTGCGTTGCAGGGCCGGCCACGAGACGAGGGAGCCCAGCCTGGATGCGGCCTGGTACAACCGCAACTCCGGCCCGGTCGACCGCTGGCACCCCACCCTTGAGGACGGCCTGCGCCACCTCGGCCATTGACCCCCGAAACCTCACTCCCTACCCCCTACATACCGCCGGCGCCGGAGGCCCGGCCAGTCAGACCGTCCGCTCCGCAGCCACTTTGGGGTTTCGCATGCGCCTTCACACCACGACTGCCCTCAGCCTGAGCGCCCTCACCGCCCTGGCGCTGGTGGGCTGCTCCACCGGCAGCACGTTCGCCGACGATCCTGTTCCCTCCGCCTCCACGTCCACGCAGCGGGAGGGCGTCCACGCCCCGGCGCCCGCGTTGCTGTCCTCAGCCGCGCTGAGCAAGCGCCTCCTCGACGCGAGTGATCTCGGCGAGGGCTACACCCGTAAGCCGCAGCAGTCCAAGCCGCAGGACGACGTCGTAGTGTCCGGCTGTCCGGCCCTGGAGAAGCTCGGCGGTGATGCTGCGGTCGGCGGCAGTCTTGCCTTCCCCCGCAGGGCGAAGGTGTCCTTCACCTATGCGGGCGGCAGCAGCTCGGAGGTGGCCGAGGAGCTGTACAGCGACACCGAGGCGAAGCTCTCCAGGGGCGTGGGCCGGATCTTCGACGCGATGACCTCCTGCCCCACGTACCAGGTCCTCGTCGGCAGCACCCCCGTCACGGTGACGACTCGGACGATGGCCGCGGCCCCACTGGGCGACGAGCGGTGGAGCCAGCAACTCACCTTCACCATCGGCGGGCGCAGCAGTGTCGTCAAACAGACGGCTGTCCGCACAGGGACGGTGGTTGTGGTGGTCTCCGGTAGCCCCGGCCTTACCGACGCCCACTTGGCGAAGGCCGTCGACAAGGCTCTCCGCGCGGGCTGACCCCACCGGTCCCAGGGGCTATCGCACGCCTTCGGCGCACGCGGCGACTGTCTTTCGGAGGCCGGTGAAGTCGGTCTTCAGCGGGTCGAGGCGCTCCAGGCTGGAAAGCCTGATGGTCTTCTGGCTCGGGCACCGCTCGTCCAGGAGACGGGTGGGCAGGACGTAGAAGGTCCACTGGTCCAGATCCAGGGGATCGAGGGTCTGCTTGTTCTGGTGGTGCAGCAGGCAAAAGACGTACACGTCTGAGCGGCGCAGTACGTCGGCCGAGGTGGTGCCGGTCTGGGCGTCCCAGCCTGAGGCCGGCGCAATGGAGAACGAGATCTCCGACAGCTGGGGCTGCGCCCATGACTGCAGGTAGGCCGCCGACTTCACCTCGACGCGCCACTTTTCGGGCGTACGGATGTCAACCGTGTCCCATTCGGTGCGGGTACCGGCGGTGGCTTCCAGCGCCGTGGCCACGAGGTACTCGGCCAGAACGCCCCGCATGGTGTTGTTGGCCAGGTCGGAGCAGGCCCAGCTCCAGAACTCGCCGAGTCTGCCTACTGCTTCGCCGTTGGCCCGTATCGGCTCGTTGCCCTTGCGGCGCGTGATGGCCAGCGGGCCAAGATCGGCGTTGCTCATGCTCTCCTCCTGAAGACGGCCTGCAGGGTGTGGTGCTCAGCCTGACATCAGCTACTGACAACGGAGTTGGGCTCTTGCCGGAGCGTGTGCCGCAGTCGCCGGAAGCCGTTGCGCGAAGACAACCGACGGGCCCGACCATGACCTGGTCGGGCCCGTCAGTCGTTCGCCGGCCTGGAACCGGTTCCTTCGATGGCGTGTCAGGGGTCTCCGGCATAAGCGCCGAAGCCCCCCTCTTTTGTTTGACCGGGTGGTCACCGTGATGGGTGCGGACGGGACGGTGGCGGTGTGACCGCAGGAGGGGTCTGCTCAGCGACCTTCGGGATGGACCTGGCGCGGGCAGTAGTGCTTCCAGCTTGTGCGGCACGGGCGCGGGCGCGCGGGCTGGGTGCGTGGCGTTCGCCGAGGCGCTGGATGCGCCAGGTGAGGACTTCGGCTGGTGAGCGGGCATCGTCCAGGGGGCGTTGCCCGGCTGCTTGTTGGAGCAGGGTGGCGGGGTCGTGGCCCGCGCGTTCGGCGTCCGCGAGCACGGCTGCCAGTGCGTCCCAGGCGGCTTCGTCGAGGACCTGTTCGGCGTAGGCGGGCACGGCCTTGCGCAGGTGTTCGGCGTATCGGCGCGTGACGTCGGCGGGCGGCTTTCGTTCGGCGAGCCGCGACAGTGGGACCGGGGCGGCCTGCCCGTACGCGGCTTGGAGGTGGTGCAGGGTCTGCTGGGCTGCGGCCACCTGTTGGTCGTGCTGTTCCAGGGCGCTCCTGCGGCGTACGGCGATAACAGCGAGGATGGCGGCGTCCACGAGCATGGCTACGAGGCTGTCGTCGGCGGGGTGGGAGCCTATGGTTCTCAGGGCGCCGCGCATTGCGCGGGCATGCTGATGCTCCACGCGGGCGCGGGTGTTGACCGCGTACTCGAACGCGAAGGCCGCCTGGCGCAACTCGGCGCGGAGGTGGGCGGGGGCGAGGGCGGGCAGGGCGTAGAGGATCTCCCGAACGCCACCAGGTGTGCCGAGGCTGTCGCCGGGTTGTCCTGGGCGAGGTGGTGGGGGATGCGCTCGATGGTGGCGGTGGCCTGGTGCCATGGGTTCGGCCGAGGCCGGCCTGCTGGCTGTGGGGCGGCGGGTTCGGTGGCGGCGAGGCGTTCTTGGATCTTGGGCAGGGACAGGTCGGTGGCGAGACTGGAGCCGGAGTACCAGATGGGCTCGAAGTCGGTGTTGGTGTCGTCGGGCAGGGCGACCTTGTAGCCCTTGAGGTCGCCGGAGGGCAGGGTGCGGGTTTCGACCTGCAGGCCCGCATCGGCGAGCAGGTTGAGGAACTCCTCCACGCTGTGAGCGTGGGAGAGCGCGGTGCGCACCATGCGGCGCAGCTGCTCGCGCGCGGCCCGGTCGCGTCCGTTGCGGGCGGCCTTCTCCGTCTCCGCCCGGGTGGGGCGCTTGGCGGCGGGCCAGGTGTCACGGTCGCGGTTGACCTGGTGGAGGCCGAAGTCGATCTCGATCTGGGTGAGTTCTGCCATGGCGCGGTGGTAGTCGTTCCAGTTGCGCGGCGGGCGCAGGTCGCCGCGCATCTTGGTGGCGACGATGTGGATGTGGTCATCCGCGTGGCGCACGGCGATCCAGCGGCAGCCGTCCGGATCACCGTCCGGTGCGATGCCGGTGGCGTGCAGGACGCGGCGGGCGATGGTGGCCCACTCGGTGTCGGTCAGGGTGCGGTCCTCGGGTGCGGCGCGCAGCGAGCAGTGCCACACATGGCCTTCCGGAGCTTGGTCGCCGGCCTGCTTGACCCGGAGGTCGAGGGCCTTGACGAGCTGGTCCATCCGCTCCTTGTGGCCGGGGCTGTCTTCGGGGCCGGGGTCGGGAGCAAAGTCGTCCCAGGAGGCGACGATGTGCTGGTCGGTGTGAACGGTCGCCGTGCCCGGCCCGAAGAGGTAGGTCAGCACGCCCCGGGTCTTGCTGCCCGGTTTGACGATGTTTGCGATCACGCCCGGTCCGCCTTCTGCTCGGCGGCCCGGAAAGCGGCCTCGTCAACGGCCTTCACCGCGTCCCGGGTTGTGGCCAGGAGGCGTTCGGTCCGCTCCAGAATGGCGGCGTCCACAGGGTGTGGATCGCCGTCGGAGTTGAGGCGGCGGGCGATCTGGTTGACGTTGGTGCCGATCCGGGCGATCTGGGTGCGCAGGGCGGCGAACTCATCGATCACGTCGTCGTAGACCGTGCGCTGGTCAGGCAGGTGTGCCTCGCCGTTGACGAAGGCCATGACGACCGCGCCGACCAGGTGCGCGCCGGTGATGTCCAACGCCTTGGCCTTCGCGAGGATCCTCGCTTTCTCGTCGACGCTGTAGCGGGCATCGACACGCTCCTTGCGCTGGCCGTCGCCGCTGGCTTCGCGGCGACGGGCGACACGGTAGAGCGCGGCTTCATCGGCAGCGCGCACGACAGCGGGCTGCTGCTCGGCGACGACGTCTTCGCCCACCCCCTCCTGCTCTGGCACGCCCTCGTGCCGGAGTTCCCCCTCCGCCGCCCCCGGGGCGGAGGGGTTCGCGATGGACCGGCCTGTGGACGGTCCATCGCCATTGCTTGCTCCCGCTGTGGGGCGGGTGATGTCGGCGTGATTCTGGCGCTTGATGGATTGTTCGTGCTGCTGGTCGTGCAAGGAGCGTGCCTCCTTAAGGCTGTGTTGGCGGGGGCTGTCGTAAACGGCAGAAGCAGCGCTGCTCGTCATCCGGAGAGGGCGGTGAGGCGGCGCCTCGGCGCGGATGACTGGGCTGTTGGTGTAACCGAGTTGAAGCGCCGCAGGGGTGGTGGGGAGCGGCGGCGAAGTTCACTGGCGGTGTGCCAGGCGTTGGCGGGTGGAGTTCCGCCAATGCCTGGCGTTCCGCCATGGCGTTCATCGGGCAGTGGCGGTGTTGTTGGCGGATTCGAGTTCCGCCGTGGCGGCCGTGGCGACTTCCTTGGCGCGGTCCTTCTGGATCGTGTAGCCCTGGGCCCTGACCTTGTCCTCCAGCGTGGTGCGGGGGACTGTGCCGAGCTCGGCGCCGATGGCGCGTGCCGTTGCCCACAGCACCTCGTCGGGAACGGTGGTCTTGCGTCCGCCCGGCTTGGGTTTCACCGTGCCTGGTGGCGCCGCGGTGATGGCGATCTTCCCCTCGGGCTTGAGGACGTCGGCCCTGGCGGAAAGTGCGGCGCTGGTGCCGTCCGGTCCTTCGTGGCGAACCTGGCGGCTCGGCTTCTCTGCCTGTCTCGCTCCCGGGCTGATTCGCGGACGGGCGGGCGTGGCGTCGCCCGAGGTGCCAGCGGTAGGGGCGGGCCAGCGCGCGGGCAGGGTGATGGCGGTCAGGGCGAGGGCTTGTTGGCGGGTGGCGAGCTTGCGCAGCAGCAGCTCGTCCTGGCGTTCGTCGCGGTCGACGTCGGCCTGCTCCAGAGCCTGGTGCAGGCGGCGGGTGAGGCGCCGGCCTCGCCACGTGGTGCGCTTCTCGGGTTTCATGGCTTCTGCCCGGAGGATGAGGGTGACGGCCTGGTCGAGGGCGCGCTCGCGGATGATCCGGGCGGCGTCCGCGTCCCGGTCTGCGATCCCCAGGCGGGCCAGGAGCCGTTCGCGTACCTGTCGGGCGAGGACGGCGGTCAGGCTGCGGGAGTCGGCGTGCGGAGTGCGGTTGCGCAGTTCGATGCCCATGGCCAGGTGCCACAGCATGGCCGCCAGGACCGGGCCGACGAAGGCCCGCACGGTTCCGCCCACTGGTCCTGACTCGGCGTAGGCGGGCACGATCTGCACGCCGGTGATCACCCAGGTGAGGGTGCCGGGCACACCGGGCGCCTGCTTCGGACCGTTGAGGTTCGTCCGGGCCAGCAGGGCGGTGGCGAACAGGGCGAGCTCGGCGGCGGCGAACATCGCGACGCGCTCGATGGCGCTGCCCATGTCGAGGTAGTCGGCGGCGAACCGCCAGCTGGTGTCCGCGCTGTAGGCGGTGCAGCCGATCGCGGCGATGGCGGCGATCGGGATGGCGGCGGTGTCACGGAGCCGTTCGGCTCCCGGCTTTCGTCGGCGTCGGGCGGCGTACAGGGCGGCGACGAGGAGCAGGACCGCGATGATGGCAGGCGCCACGACCCAGAGCGGCAGGACGGGTGTGCCGATGTCGACGGCGCTGATGAGCGTGGTGGTGCTGGGTGTCATGCAGAGGCTCTCCAAGGGCCCGCACGTTTGAGGGCAGGCGGAAGCGCGGGCAGGCGATGCGAGACGGTGGGGAAGGGAACGCGGGCCGGTCAGGCGGCGGGCGCGGTACGGCGCCGGTCCGGCCCGGTGAGGATGACGCGTTCGGTCATCTCGGCGAGGCGGGAGGCGACGCGGTCGCCGAGTGCGGTGCGGAGCTCGGCGGTGGGGAGGCTGGTGGTGATGAGGGTGGGGAGCATGTGCTCGTACCGGTGGTTGATCAGCCGGTAGGTGAGCTCCTCGGTCCACTCGCTGGTCTTGGCCGCGCCGAGGTCGTCCAGGAGCAGCAGCGGGCAGCGGGCCAGCGTCTGCAGTTCCCGTTCGGCGTCGTGGCCTGCTCGGGGACGGAGCCGCGCGTGCAGGTCGGCGGAGGTCGTTGCCTCCCAGCGCAGGCGGACACCTCGGGTGAGGAGGGCACGGACGGCGCCGTACGCCTGGTGGGTCTTGCCGGTGCCGGTCGGGCCGACGATCAGCAGCGACGGGCCCTCAGCGATGCCGGGACCGCCGGGCCCGGGACGTCCTGCTCCGGCGATCTGGTCGGCCCAGGCGGTGATCTGGGGGTGGTCGGCCAGGGCGCGGCGGTAGCGGGCGGGTATGCGGGCGTCCGCAAGCTCCAGTGCCGTGACCGGCTCCGCCGGCGGTTCCTCGGCTGTGACACCGGGGTCGATACCGCGGCTGGCCAAGATGGTGTTGAGCCTGTTGGCGAGCGGGCCGACGTGGTGGGGCTCGCGGGTGAGGGTGGCGGTCAGAGTTCACCTCCGTAGGCGGCGTCGACATCGGCGGGGTTCGTCCACGGCCTGTGGGCAACCGCCGCCGTGGGTGTGGCGTTCATGGCCTCGTGGACGAGGCTCGGCAGGGTGCTGGGGTGCAGTCCCTTGGCCCGGTGCCGTTCGAGCCCGGCTCGGATGTGGGCGGGGGCGATGCCCTCGCCGAGGAGCTTGTGCACCTCCCGGCCGAGATGGCCCAGGACGTCCTTCGGCGGGCGGTGGGCACAGGCGGCGGCGTACTCGGCGATGAGTTGCTGGGCCGAGACGGTGTCGGGTGCGGGGGCGCTCGTGCCCCCGAAGGGGTACTTCCTAGATCCATGATCCTAGGTCCTAGATCCGTACCGTGAGACGTCACCGCAGGCTCACGCACACCTCCGTGAGCCCTCCCTGACGACTCCCGGAACTGGCTCTGACCTGCAACTTCTCTGTCTGAGTCCGGATTCGGTGCGGGCTCGTGCGGTTGCCCCGCATCCTCACTGCCTCCTCCGTGAGGGCTCCGTGCTTCCTCCCGGAGGGCTGGGTGCGATGCCGGTATGACCGCCTCAGTGACGCCGACCGTCTCGGCGCTGCGCGTGGTGCCGGCCCGGGTGTCGTGGATCGGACAGTCAGGTAGGCGGCTCTTGCTCGCCCGGTTGATCTTCTGATGCCGGCGCCAGGTGACGACGTGCAGGTATCGCTTGTCGTCCGTGCCCTTGTAGCGGCAGATCAGTCCGGCGTCGGCGAGCTGGGCGAGGTCCGTCTCGACGTCCGAGGGCCCGTGTTCCGGGCGCAGGACCCACAGCTGTCCGGCGATGATCGCGGCGTGGTCGCGGTGGCGGCCCTGGTCGTCGGCCTGGGTGAGCAGGCCGAAGAAGGTGCGCTCGGCGGTCAGGGAGACGGCGGCTAGGGACTCGGAGACGAAGGCTTCGGGCTTGATGGTGCGGATGCGTGCCAAGTGCGGGCGGTCCTCACTCGGTGGCCGTGGGCGGGTACCCATGGCTCACCGTCGGTTGGGGCGGTAAGGGCTGAGGAGCAGGGGGAGTTACCGGTCTTCGGCGCGGGCGCGCTAAGGACCGATCGCGTTTTCCGGGGGTGTCGTCAACATAGCCACACCCGGGCCACGCAAGTCCAGCTCGATCCGGCGCTATCTCTGACGGCAGAAAGGCCCCAGGAATTCACGCTGGCTGGCGAGCGGGACCAAAACCGTAGGGCACGATCCCCGGTTGACCAAATAGTTGTCCTGCCGACCGAGCCAGAAGCATCACATCGGGAAGCCGTTGATCTGCTGGCGACGGGCAAGCTACAACACAACACCCCACGTCAGAAGCGCATCGAGGTGTGCGCGGCGGGCGCCCGCCCTGGATATGTGGGGATGGAAATACGCCCTGCCCGCCGTCCGAGCAGAGCGCAACATAGCCGACGATCCCCGGTTAACCAAACCGGCGAATGCAAGCTACAACTGGAGTCATGGCAGCACGTTCTCTGGAAATCGGGCCCGCAGGAATACGGGCGGCCCGCACCATCGAAATCCTCCGCACCCAACGCGGCTTGTCCCAACGACAGCTCGCCGGCCGCGTGACCGCGCTCGGCCACCCGATGTCCAACACCATGCTGTCCCGCATCGAACGCGCCCAGCGCCGATGCGACGTTGACGACCTCATCGCGATCGCCGAGGCGCTTCACGTTTCCGCCCCCGTGCTCCTGCGCGGCGGGCCCGCAGCCTGAACCGCCGAACCGCTCCCGCCTACCGAGGCTCGTATCTCCCTACCGTTCCAGAGTGAGGACCCACCGCCCTTGCGCCGACCCGCAATACCCCTGCCTCTACCCCTGCTCGGACCCAGCGCCCCGGCCCGAGGGAGGTGACCGCGAATGGCTGACCGCCTCCTGACCGTGGCCGAGGCCGGCGAAATGCTCGGCACGGGCGAGCGTTTCGTCCGCCGCTTGATCGCCGAGCGCCGCATCCGCTTCGTCAAGCTCGGCCGCCCCGTGCGTATCCCCGAAAGCGCCGTCGCCGAGTACGTCGAGGCGCGCACCGTGGAGCCGGTCCGCCGCATCCGTTCCCGCTACGGGAAGGCGGCCTGATGGCGGGACGCAAGCCGCAGCGGCGGCGCGAGTTCGGCACGACACGCAAGTTGCCCTCCGGCCGATGGCAGGCCCGCTATATCGGGCCGGACGGGCAGCGGTACACCGCGCCGGAGACGTTCGACACCAAGGGCGAGGCACAGGAGTGGCTCAACCTCACCCGCGCCGACATCGAACGCAACCACTGGCGCGACCCGGATGCCGGCGCGGTGAACTTCGAGAAGTACGTGCTGCGCTGGATGGAGGAGCGCGGCCTGGCCCCGACCACGGTCGACCGCTACGACGGCCTGCTGCGCCTGCACATCCTGCCCACCTTCGGCGGCAAGGACCTGGACGAGATCACCCCGCCCTCCGTCCGCACATGGCGGGCCGAGCGCCTGAAGGCGACCGGTGCCACCACGGTGGCCAAGTCGTACCGGCTGCTGAAGGCCATCCTGCAGACGGCGGTCGACGACGACCTGCTGCCCAACAATCCGTGCCGCATCAAGGGCGCGGGCAAGGAGGAGGCCGACGAACGTCCCACCGCCACCGTTGAGCAGGTCTTCGACCTTGCTGATGCCATGGGCCCGCGCTGGCGCCTGATGGTCCTGCTCGGCGCCTTCGCCTCCCTCCGCCCCGAGGAGCTGGCCGAACTGCGCCGTCGCAGTGTCGATCTCGACGAATGCTCCCTGCACGTCACACAGGCTTCCCCGGAGCTGACCAACGGCAGGCGCGTCACCGGCGATCCCAAGACGCGGGCGGGCAAGCGCACCGTCTACCTGCCGGACTTCATGAAGCCCGAGCTGCGCCGCCACCTGCAGTGGTTCGCCGAGAAGGAGCCGGACGGCCTCCTGTTCGTGGGCGAGAAGGGAGCGCCCTTCCGCCGCTCGACCTTCGGACGGAAGTGGCGCAAGGCGAGGACCAAGGTCGGGATGCCGGACAACTTCCGCTTCTACGACCTTCGGCACACCGGCAACACCCTCGCCGCAGACACCGGTGCCAAGCTGAAGGACCTCATGGTCCGCGCCGGACAGTCTTCGGAGCGGGCCCAGCTGATCTACCAGCACTCGACGGCGAAGCACCAGCGAAGGCTGGCCCAGGGGATCGATGCCGAGGTGCGGCAGCAGCTGCGTGAATCGACCGACGAGCGGAGGCGAACCATGGAGGCATGAGGGCGCCTGGGGCCCACGGACCCCGCCGGAAAACGGTGCCCGTTCCCGCAGTCATCGCTGCGGGAACGGGCACTCCGATTTCAGGCATGCGGCAGGAGCCGTCCGATGCCCTCTTCAGCGCCGATGGGAGCCGTGCCTGTGCCCATCGGTGTGCTCACAGTAGAGCGGTGAGCTTCAGACGGCGGCCGGCTGTTCGGCCGCTCGCAGGGACAGAGCTTGGTGGTAGCGGCGCAACAAAAGGAGGGCGGTGGCGGCGAGGCCGGTGAGCAGGCCGAGCCAGACGCCTTCGGTCTCCAGGCCGGCGAGGTTCCCGAAGAGCCAGGCGGCGGGCAGGCCGATCAGCCAGTAGCCGACCAGGGTGATGCGGAAGCCGCTCTTGGTGTCGTCCAGGCCGCGCAGCAGGCCGACGCCGATGTTCTGGGTGCAGTCGAAGAACTGCAGGACGGCGGCGATCAGCAACAGGTTCGTGGCGATGTCGGTCGCGCTGTGCCCGTCTGCGGACGACGGGTCGAGGAACGGGCGCAGCACCAGGCCGGGGACGGTGAGGTAGACGACGCCGACCACGGCCATCACGGCCGCCGCGCACGCGAGCGCGGTGTTCTTGATGCGTCGGGCGGCGTCGATCCGGTCCAGGGCGAGTTCGCGGCTGACGTTGAGGGACGCGGCGTGGGACAGGCCGACGGCGATCTGGAAGACGATGTAGATGAGCTGGTTGACGGCGGTGTGTGCGGCCAGCGCGGCGCTGCCGAAGGTGCCGATCAGCAGGGCGACGACGGAGAAGAAGCCCGCTTCGGAGCCGTAGGTGGCGGCGATGGGCACGCCGAGGCCGGTCAGCCGGCGCAGGGTTGCCGGGCGGGCCTTCCAGATCCGGATGTCCATAAGAGGGGCGAGCCGGGGGTCGCGGCGGGCGGAGGCGTACAGGGCGAGGCAGGTCAGCAGGTAGACCAGCGAGGTGGAGATGCCGATGCCGGGCAGGCCCAGCTCCGGGAAGACCCACGTGCCGTGTATGAGCGCCCAGTTGAGGGCCGCGTTGACGGCGACGGAGGCGATGGTGATCTGGAGCAGGGCCTGCGGGCGGCGCATGCCGACGGTGAACTGGCGTATCGCCTGGAACCACAGGCAGGGGATCAGGCCGGGGGCCAGGGCGAGCAGCACCGGCCAGGCGGTGTCCACGACCTCGGGGTCCTGGCCGAGGTAGGCCACGGCCCGGCCGATGAGCAGGATGACGAGGGCGCCGACGACACCGGCCAGGGTGGCCAGCGCCAGCGCGGCGCGGACCACGTCCCGGACCTCCTCCTGGGCCGCCTCGGTGAGCTCTTCGTCCTCGTCGGCGCGGGCGGAGGCGGCGGACACCTGGTTGCCGACCGCGGTGACCAGGCCGACGCCCATGGTGCGCAGCTGGTTGAAGATGACCATCGCCAGGCCGCCGCCGGCGAGTGCCTCGGCGCCCATCAGGCCCATCATCACCGTGTCGGTGGTGGTGAGGGCGACCTGGGCGAGCTGGGTCAGGGCGAGGGGGACGGCCAGGGTCGCCAGGGCGCGGCTGTCCCGGAGCAGGGTGGTGAGCGGTGTCGGCATCGGTGTCAGTTCTCGCGGAGTTTGGTCAGCAGCTCGTCGATTTCGTGCTCGACGGCCGGGTCGATGAGATTGCGGGCGTTCATCCAGTCGTCGTTGAAGACGGTGTCCATGTACTTCTCGCCTCCGTCGTTGACCAGCGCGACCATAGTCGTGCCCGGCGGCAGGGAGGACATCCGGGTCAGTGCCTCGTACACGACGCCGCCCGCGGAGCCGCCGATGAGGAGGCCGATGCGGCGGGCCAGCACGCGTGCGGTGGCGAACGCCTCGATGTCGCCGACCTTGGCGCCCTCGTCCAGCAGGTCGTAGTCGACCATGGCGCCGATGGTGGCGCCCTCGGGGTGCCCGTGCCGGACTGGTAGTAGTCGTGGGCGGGCGGCCCGAAGGCGATCGACCCCTTCGGCTCGACCCCGACGATCCGCACCCCGGGCACGGTCTTGCGCAGCTCGCCTCCGGTTCCGAAGAGGCCGCCGCCGGTTCCCACTGCGCCGATCAGGATGTCGATACGGCCGTCCAGGGCGGCGTCGAGCTCATGGGCCACCGGCCGGTAACCGTCCCCGTTTGCGGGGTTGTTGTGCTGCTCGGTGAAGTAGGCGTTGTCGCTCTCGGCCGCGAGCTTCTCGGCGAACTCTTCACGGGCGGCGGTGGCCAGTTCCTCGTCGCCCTCGTCGGCGACGTAGATGAGTTCGGCGCCGAGCGCCTTCATGCCACGCAGTTTGTCGGCGGCGGCGTGGTGGTCGACGACCGCGGTGAAGGTGTAGCCGCGCTCGGCCGCGATCACGGCCAGGCCGAGGCCGGTGTTGCCGGAGGTCGACTCGACGATCCGGCCGCCGGGGCGCAGCAGTCCGCGGTCCTCGGCGTCGAGGACCATCTGCCGGGCCATACGGATCTTCGCGGTGCCGGTGGGGTTGAACTGTTCGAGTTTGAGCAGGAGTCGGCTGTCGGTGTCGGTGCGGCACACTTCGAAGAGCGGGGTGTGGCCTATGAGGTCGGAGACACGGCTGACCACGGCGGGACGCGAGAGCGCCTTGTCCATCGGATGGCTCCAGGTTTCGGGGAGAGAGTCAGGCGAGTGGATGGCGGTCGAACCGCCAGCGGGTCGTGCCGCCGGCGGTGTCGAGGACGACCTTCGGGGGAGCGGAAACTCGTGGAAGGGGGACTCGTTGGAGTCCATCTGGTAACCGGCGGTGTTGGGGTAGACCAGCAGGTCCCCTGCGGCCGGGCGGGCGGGGAAGCGCACCTTCCGCCAGGTGACCATGTCGGACTCCAGGCAGGTGGCACCGCCGACGCAGGCCGCGTACGGCTCACCTCGCCGCTCGTGGGCGGGTAGCAGCACTGGATCCGGCAGGTACTCGCTGTTGAACCACTGCTCGGACAGGCTGAGGCTGCTGCCGTCCACGGTGACGATGCCGTATCCGGGCCGGTCCTTGACGCCCTGAACGCGGAACACCGTGCAGCCGGCCTGGTCGAGGAGCGCCCGGCCGGGTTCGAGGAGCAGCATCACGCCCGCCTCGCGCAGTCGCCCGGCCAGACCGTTGGTGGTGAGGATCGCGCGCAAGGCATCGGGGCCCGCCACCGGCGAGTGGTACGGGTAGAAGTCGGACGCGGCGAAGGACTTGCCCGCGTGGTAGTGGTCGGGCCGCT
Source organism: Streptomyces tuirus (assembly GCA_018195615.1). Classification (GTDB taxonomy): domain Bacteria; phylum Actinomycetota; class Actinomycetes; order Streptomycetales; family Streptomycetaceae; genus Streptomyces; species Streptomyces tuirus_A. Next base: position 5,262,620 of record JAGTPG010000002.1, read on the forward strand.
GCTCCTTCAGAAAGTGTTCCCAGTGCTCTGCGGCGGCGTAGTTGACGGCGAAGCCGCCGCCGATGCTGATCCGGTCCGCGCGTAGCCCCAGGACTCGCGCCTTGAGGCAGAGATCGACCAGCTCGCCCGCCAGCTCGGCGCGCTGATGGGTGTCGTAGCCGGACAGGTGGAAGGAGAAGCCCTCCATCACGACGGCCTCGCTGGTCTCGGCGCACCGAGTGAGGGCGGTGGTCAGCTCTTGGTCGTCCAGCCCGAACCGGCTGTGCGGCTGGGCCGGTGGCAGTCGCCGCAACAGCACACGTGCCGGGCGTGCGGCGGCCTGCGCCTGCGCGATGACGCGTTCCAGTTCGTCGAGCGCGTCGACGGCGATCAGGCAGCCCTGCAGGACTGCGACCCGCAGGAGGTCCTCGGCTTTGGCGGGCCCGGTGACCACGACGTTCTCGCCGCGTACGCCGTGCCCGAGCGCGTCACGCAGCTCGCCGACGCTGGCGACGTCCACGCCCGTGCCGGACAGTGCGCAGCGGTCCATCCAGGCGGCGGCCTTGTTGGCCTTCTTCGCGTAGTACACCCGGCCTTCGACACCGGCTTCGGTCAACGCCTGCTTGAAGGCAGCCGCGTTGGCGCCGAACCGGTCGGGCAGCAGCAGGTGGAACGGGCCGTCGAGCGCGTACGACAGCTCGTGCGGAAGCGGGCCGGCCAGGATCGCGTCGAGCTGTGGATCGGGGTGGGCCGGCAGTGGCGGGGCCGCCGTCGGGTCGCTCACTGCCACAGCGACACCCGTGTTCCCAGGTCCTGCTCGATGGCCAGCTGCGCGAAGCGGTGCCCGAGCGCGATGTCGGTGACGACCAGGCCGCTGTTGTAGGCGAAGATCCGCTCGTCGGCCGAGCGCCGGCCCACGGCACGGCCCGCGACGACCTCGGGGAACTCGGCGTCCACGGCTGGGAAGTTGCCGTCGGCGTCCGCCATGTCGGTGCCGGTGACCTTCATCTGCGCCTCGCTGGTGGCGATGACCCGGTCCGCCCGCTGCAGCGTGGAGGGAGCGATGCCGTGGCCCACGAGGATCGACAGGGCGCCCGGCTTCAGGTCGTCGGACTCCACGGCCGCCGGGGTGTGCTGTCCGGCGGTGGCGACCACGATGTCGGCGTCGGCCGCGGCGGCCCGTACGTCGTCCACGACTTCCAACTCCCGCTCGGGGAAGTAGTGGTGGAGCCGTTCGCGTACGGCAGCGAGCCCGTCGGGGTGGGTGCCGTAGACCATGAGCCGGTCCAGGTCCGGCAGGGTGGTGAGCAGGAACGGCAGGGCGAGGCGGCCCTGGGTCCCGGTGCCGATGACGAGGGCGCTTCGGCTGCCGGGCGGCGCGCACTCGCGGGCCAGCAGCGCCGAGACGGCCGGGGTGCGCAGCGAGCCGATGCGGCCGCAGTCCATCATCGCGACCGGCAGTCCGGTGACGTCGTCGTAGATCGTCAGGGTCGTGTAGTAGTGCTGCTCGTCGCGCGAGCGGTCCAGGCCGTGCTTGTAGGACGTCTTGATGGCGACGACCTCGCGGACGCCGTCGCGGCCGAGCATGGCGTACGAGACGGAGTGGCCGTCCTCGGGCTTGACGGTGAGCTTGCGCGGGTTGGCGGACTTGCCGTCGGCGAGGGTGCGGTACGCCTGCTCGACCACGTCGACCACGTCGGTCAGCGAGATGTCGATGCCCGCGAGGTCGCTGGTGCTCAGGATGCGCAGAGCCTTGTCGTCCGCGGATATGTCGGCCGGGGTGGCGTCCGTGCGTGCGGAGGTGCCGGTCACGGCTGTTCCCTTCATGCCAGGGGATTCGGACCAGAAAATTCGGAGCAGGGGGCGTTGACGGGGAATCAGACGAGCGCCACGATCGCGGCCTGCCCGTAGCCGTGCTCGTCCGCCTCGGCGAGGGGGCGGCTGCGACGGCCGGGGATGCGCACCGAGGCGCGCTTGAGCCAGCGGTCGGTGCCGTCGTAGCGGGCCTTGAACGGCACCCGGCCGTGCACGACTTGGTCGTTGTCGACGACGAGGACGTCGCCGGGCTCCAGGGCGACGGCGACCGAGACGCGTTCCAGTTCGGCGGTCAGCCGGTCGTAGGCGGCGCGGTAGTCGGCGGGTGCCTCGTCGAGCGGGGTGTAGGCGGGGTCGTAGCGCAGGGTCGGGCCGGCCTCGGTCTGCCACAGGACGGGGACCTTCGGCGGCTCGCCCGCGAAGCCCTGTGCCTCGGCGTAGGCGTCGTCGGGGAGGATCGGCAGCACCGGGCGGGACAGCAGCGCGACATCGTCGTCGGCGAGGCGGACCTTGCGGATGCTGGCGGCGGTGGTGGCGACGGCGTCGTGGTTGCGCATGCAGGCGAGCAGCAGCAGGTGGGCGCGGCCAGGGTGGAAGGCGTCCTCGGTGTGCGGGCTGAGCAGCACCGTGCTGCTCGCGCCGGTCTGCTCCTGCTCGTGGCCGGGCGCGGGCACGATGTTGTGCACGAAGCGGCCCTCCTGCTGCCCGTCCCAGGCGATCGGGTGGCCCATGGCCGTGGCGAGCAGCAGCAGGATCACGTCCCAGGCGGCGGCGCGGTCACCGGCGGTGGCCCAACTGCTGGGCGTGGGGCCGATCCCGCCGTCGTCGACGGGCAGGCCGCGCAGGACGTACAGGCCGTCGTCGGTGTCGACCGGGCGACACGCCTGGCGAATTGTTTCCCCAAGGCGGGTGGCGGAGGTCGCGACCCGGCGGAGCAGTTCCGGCCGTGCGGCCGAACTGCCGAAGTCGGCAAGGATCTTGTGGGCGGTTTCGGTCAGCTCGTCTATGTCGTGCGGGGCGAGCTGTCGTACGGGTGCGGCTCCCGTGGGCATGGCGCAGACATCCCTTTCGGGCGTGGGTGCGGGGTGCGGGTGCGGGTGCGGTGAAGCTCGGAGCGCCGACCTGTGAGTTTGCTGTGGGTGGGCTCGGCGAACGCTGCGAAACGTATCAGTCATGGTTAGGTAAGGCAAGCCTTACTGGATCGGTGTGCTCCTGTTGTGAACAACCCGCCTCACGTGCGCCGTTGCGTGCTCCCGTGCGCCGATCTGACGCCCCGGCAGAGATCGGGAAAGTCCTCGGCAAGCCTTGCGCACAGGATCTTCTTAGGGTAGGCACACCTAAGCAATGTGCCCCATGTGAGTGGAACGAGGTCGTACGACGTGAACCTGAACAGACGCCAGGTGCTGTGGGCCGGTGGCGGAATAGGCGCGGCCGCGCTCCTCGCCGCCTGCGGGAGCGGTGACGAGACCTCGGCCAAGTCGCCGGCGAAGGCGAGCGAGAAGCCCCGGCGCGGGGGCACCCTCCGGGTCGGCGCGCTGGGCCGCGCCTCGGCCATCACCCGTGACCCGCACGGCACCCAGGCCAACGAGAGCGACTACCTGATCATCTCGCTGGTCTACGACACCCTCACCGTCCCCGGCACCAAGCCGAACACCGCTCCCCGCCTCGCCGCGAACTGGCAGGCGTCGGACGACCTGAAGACCTGGCGCTTCACTCTCGCCAAGGGTGCGAAGTTCCACGACGGCACGCCGGTCACCGCCGACGACGTCGTGTGGTCGCTGAAGCGGCTGCGCAACACCCCCTCGGGTGCGTCCCGTCTGCCGGGCATCAAGCCGGAGAACATCAAGGCCGAGGGTGAGAACACCGTCGTCCTGGTGTCCGACTACGCCAACGCCGAACTGCCGCTGCTGACCCGCCTGACGACCTTCGTGCTGAAGAAGGACACCGCGGACAAGGACCTCGGCAAGGCGCCCGGCACCGGCCCCTTCAAGCTGGACTGGTTCCGCTCCGGCAACGCCCGCCTGGTCCGCAACGATGACTGGTACGGCGGCGACGTCTACCTCGACGCCATCGAGGTCAAGATCTTCGAAAGCCCGCAGGCGATGGCCAACGCGCTGCTGGCCGGGCAGATCGACGTCGCCTCCAATGTCGGCGCGGTCGCGGCCCGTACGGCTGAGAAGCGCGACGACATCCAGGTCGTGCGCCGTCCCAACGACATGGCGATGCCGATCGTCATGCGCACCGCCGACGGTCCGTTCGCGGACGCGAAGGTGCGGGAGGCGCTGCGGCTGGCCGTGGACCGTGAGGCGATGGTCAAGCAGGTGCTGTCCGGCTACGGCACCGTCGCCAACGACATCCTCGGCACCGGCGACCCCGCCCTCGCAAAGGACATCCCGCAGCGCAAGCGCGACCTGGCCAAGGCCAAGCAGCTGCTGAAGGAGGCCGGCTTCGACACGTCGAAGACGTACAAGCTGCTCACCACCGAGGACATCGCGGGTCTCGCCGAGTCGGCGACGCTGTTCGCCTCCCAGGTCCGCGAGGCCGGGGTGAAGGTGGAGGTGGTCAAGCAGGAGTCGGCCACGTTCTGGGAGAAGACCTGGCTCAAGGGCGACCTGTACACCACGTACTGGGGCACCAACGACTCTGTGGTGTTCTTCGCCAGTAAGACCATGGTGTCCGACTCCGGCCAGAACGAGGCGGGTTGGAAGAACAAGGAGTTCGACGCCGCGTACAAGAAGGCGATGGCGACCAAGGACGCGGCGGCCCGCGCCAAGGTGCTGCACGAGCTGCAGCAGATCGAGTACGACCAGTCCGGCTACGTGCTGTGGGGCATGGCCGACGGCATCGACCTCGCGGGCTCGGCCGTGCGCAACCTGCCCACCCTGCCCGGCTACGGGCGCGTCCAGCTTGAGCAGGCATGGCTGACTCGCTGACCAAGGATGAACCGGCCGCGGCCTCCGGGCTGCGGCCGGTTCAGGCTGTAATCCGTACAGCCGTCTACGCGGCCGGTGTCCTCGCGCGCCGGATCCTGCTGTTGGCCGTGCTGCTAGCCGCCGTCTTCGCCGCCGTCGAACTGCTGCCGGGGGACGCGGCCGACGCCACCTCCGAACGCGGAGAGAGCGCGGCCGATCTCGCCGAGCGGCGCCATCTGCTCGGCCTGGACCGGCCGGTGGCGGAACGGTTCTGGGACTGGATGACCGGCCTGCCCACGGGCGACCTCGGAACCTCCGCACGCGGGGAACCGGTGGCGGACCTGCTCGCCCACCCGTTCCCCAACACCCTGCTGCTCGGCGGGCTCGCGCTGCTGGTGACCCTCGTCGCCTCGGTCGCGTTCGGCTGCTGGGCGGCGGCCAAGCCGGGCGGCCCCCTCGACCGGGGCGTGTCGGCGAGCGCCACCGGCATCCTCGCGCTGCCCGAGTTCGTCGTCGCGGTCGCCCTCGTTCTCGTCTTCGCGTTGTGGACCGACTGGCTGCCCGCCGTCACCCTCACCGACGCCGACGGCTCGCCCGCCTCCTGGCGGATGCTCGTCCTCCCGGTTCTCGCCCTGGCCATCCCGCAGATCGGCTGGAACGTGCGGATCGTGCGGGCCGCGCTCGCAGACGAGGCCAAGGCGCCGCACATCGACACCGCTGTCCTCGACGGCCTGCCCCGCCACCGGATCCTCACCCACCACCTGCTGCCCGGCGCCCTGCCCACCATCGCGGCGGGTATCGCCACCTCCACCGGCATGCTGCTGGGCGGCGCGGTCGTGGTGGAGACCATCTTCAACTACCCCGGCATCGGCTCCGTCCTCGCCGGAGCGGTCGCCGACCGCGACAGCCCGCTCATCGCCGGGGTCGTCGCCGTCACCGGAGCCGTCATCACCGGTGTGCTGCTGCTCGCCGACCTCGTACGCGCCTGGGCCTCGGGAGGCCGCACATGACCGCGACCACCACCACGGCCGCCGCCGCGAAGACGACCCGGCCTGCGCGCCGTGCCCGCCTGCGGGTCGTCCTCCGGGTGCTCCCGGCCCTGCTGCTCACCGCCCTCGCCCTGGCCGGACCGTGGCTCGCCCCGCACGCCATCGACGCCCCGGTCACCGCCCCGTACGCGGAACCCGGCGGCGACGCCCCGCTCGGCGGCGACCAGCTGGGCCGCGACGTCCTCAGCCGCGTCCTCGCCGGAGGGCGCGAACTCGTCGTCACCTCCCTCCTCGTCGCAGTCCTGGTCACCGTGGTGGCCGCCGTGCTCGGCGCGGTCAGCGCCCTGCGCCCGGCCGTCGGACGGATCGTCGAACGCACCGCCGACGTGCTGATGCTGCTGCCCGCCGTCCTCGGCATCCTGCTGGTCACCCTGTCCTGGCCGGACGGCGGACGCCTCGCCGTAGTCACCGCGTCCGTCGTCCTCGGCGTCCCCTACGCGGTACGTCTGGTCGCCGGTGCCGCCGCGCCTGTGGCGGCCTCCGGGTATGTGGAGGCGGCGGCCGTCGGCGGCGAGCGGTTGGTCTACCTGGTGCTTCGGGAGGTGCTGCCCAACCTGCGGGCCACCCTGCTGGCCCTGTTCGGGCTGCGCTTCGTCGCCGCCGTCTACCTCGTCGCCACCGCCGGCTTCCTCCAGGTCGGCCCCCAACCACCCGCCGCCGACTGGGCGTTGATGATCCGCGAGAACTCCGCCGGCATCGTCCTCAACCCCTGGGCCGTCCTCGCCCCCAGCATCGCCATCGGCCTGCTCGCCATGAGCGTCAACCTCGCGGCCGCCGCCCTCGTCCCCGCAACCGGCCGGAAGGCGGTAACCGCACTGTGAACCACATGCCCGACTGGTACTCCGACAGCCAAGCAGCGGACGGGGAGAGCGCGGTCCGGGTCTCCGGCCTGACCGTCACCGCCCGAACGGCCGACTCCTGCTCGACCGGGCCGACCTCGAACTGGCCCCCGGCCGCATCACCGCCGTCGTCGGCCCCTCCGGCTGCGGCAAAACCACACTGCTGCGAGCCGTGACAGGCACCCTGCCCCAGGCACCGAGCGCACCACGGGCAGCATCACCGTCCTCGGCCAGGACCCCTCACCCTCCCGGCACCGGACCTGCGCACCCTGCGCCGCCACCGCCTCGCCTACGTCGGCCAGGACCCCGGCTCCGCCCTCAACCCGCGCATGAAGGTGCGCCGCCTGCTCGCCGAAGTCGCCGTCGACAAAGGCCCCGAGGCGATCCGGGCACAGCTCGCCGAGGTACGGCTGCCCGTCGACGACGGCCTGCCAGACCGCCGTATCGGCGGCCTGTCGGGCGGCCAGCAACGCCGGGTCGCGCTCGCCCGCGCCCTGGCCCGCCGCCCCGCCGTCCTCCTCCTCGACGAACCCACAGCCGGACTCGATCCGGCACTGCGCGACGAGATCGCCGACCTCTTGCGCCACCTCGCGGAAAGCCACCGCATAGCCATCGGCCTGTCCTGCCACGACCCCGACCTGGTCACCCGGCTCGCCGACGACGTCATAGACCTGACCGGCCCACGTCTCCAGCAAACCGCGCGCCCCGCCCCCACCCCACGCGAGCCCGCATCCACACCCGACGACGGCCCTGCCACGCTCACCGCGTCCGGCCTGCACGCCGCCCACCTCCACCGCGGCCGCCGCGTCCCCGTGCTGCACGGCATCGACCTCACCCTCCCCGCCGGAAGCAGCCTCGGCGTCGTCGGCGCCTCCGGTTCCGGCAAGACGACCCTGCTGCGCACGCTCGTCGGCCTGCACCGCGCCACCGCCGGCACCGTCAACCTGGACGGCACCCGCCTCGCCCCCACCGCACACAGCCGCTCCCGCGACCAACGCCGCCGCCTCCAACTCGTGCCCCAGGACCCCCTCGGCACCCTCAACCCCAGCCGCACCATCGGGGCCACCCTGCGCCGCCCGCTCCTGCTGCACCGCCGGGCCGGACGGGCCGAGGTCCCCGACCGCGTCCTGGAACTCCTCGACCAAGTCGACCTGCCCGCCGCCTTCGCCGACCGCTACCCCCACGAACTCTCCGGCGGCCAGCGCCAACGCGTCGCCATAGCCCGCGCCCTGGCAGCCGACCCCGACGTACTGATCTGCGACGAGATCACCTCAGCCCTCGACGCCGACACCACCGTCGCCGTCATGGACCTGCTGGCGGATCTGCGTGACCGGCGCGGCCTGTCCCTCGTCCTGGTCAGCCACGACCTGCGCCTCGTCGCCGACCGCACGGACACCCTGCTCGTGATGTCCGAGGGACATGCCGTCGAGTCAGGACCCACCGCACAGCTGTTCACCGCACCGTCCCACCCCGTGACCACAGCACTGGCCGCCGGGACCCTGCTCGGCGGCTGACCATAGTGGCCGTAGCCAGGAGTGGGTTGGCCATCCAAGGTGCCTCACGAGGTGACTCAGAGGACCGGACGAAGCTTGCGCGGGTGCCCAGTACCTTTCCCCGAAGACGGGGATCTGCCGTAGCGGCCAGGGACGGCTACCAGCGAGGATGCCCGCTATGGCTACCGACGGGGACCTCGCTGCCGCACGTCCGACACACTCGACGCCCTCGGTGTTCGGCGCGGGAGCGGCCATAGGCGGGCTGGGCGGAATGATCGGCTTGGGTGGCGCGGAGTTCCGGCTGCCACTGCTGATCAGCCTGTTCGGGTTCGTCGCACTCTCAGCGGTCATCCTGAACAAGGCGATGAGCCTGATCGTGGTCCTGGTCGCGCTGCCCGCCCGTCTGGCGGCGGTCTCGGCCCACGAGGTGGCCGTGCACTGGCCCGTTGCGATCAATCTGCTGGCCGGGAGTCTGCTGGGCGCAGCTCCACCCTCTACAAGGTGCTTGCGGCGCTGATGCTGCTCATGGCCGCTGCCCTGATGGTCACACACGCCACCACCTTGGGGACGCTCGCGCTGCCGCCGTGGGCCCAGGTACCCACTGGAGTCGTGGCCGGCTTCGGCATCGGGGTGGTCGCGGCGATCATGGGTGTGGCCGGGGGTGAGCTGCTGATCCCGACGATCGTGCTGCTGTTCGGCCAGGACATCAAGACGGCGGGAAGTCTCTCCCTGCTGGTGTCGCTGCCGACCATGCTGGTGGCCTTCGCCCGCTACAGCCGTGACGGCAGCTTCGCGGTGCTGGGCGCCAATCTCCGTTTCACCGTGATCATGGCCGCTGGCTCGATCGCCGGCGCACTGCTGGGCGGGCTGCTCCTCGGTGTGTTCTCCGACCTGGTGGTCATTCCCGCACTGGTCGTGATCCTGCTCGTCTCCGCCGTCAAGCTCGCCCGTCACGACTGTGGCTAGAGCTGTGCTGGGCGGCCGGCGCGCTCCCTGATTCGCAGCTCGGACCGGTGCGATCCGCCGCGACAGGACTCGCAAACGGAGACCCGGCCCTCAAACATCGCCCACACGATGGGCAGGCACACCGAACTGCCGCTTTGCGTATGCGACTTCACCGACTCGGCGCGTGCAAGCGGCGCAGGTCACAGAAAATGCGTCTCACGATTCGAGACGATTGGCTGACTCGCTGTCAGAAATGGCCCGTCAGGGCTCTCCGGGAGGGCTCTTTGGTGCGACTTAGGGCACGCGGAGGGCACGGAACCCCGAAAATGGTCTAGACAACCAACAAACCCCAGGTCACTGACCTGGGGTTTCATCATGGAGCGGGTGACGAGAATCGAACTCGCGCTCTCAGCTTGGGAAGCTGCGGGCTTCTTGGGACGGTGCGGGCGCTGACCTGGCGAAACGGCTAGCCTTGTGGTCTTGTAGGACCCGGTGGGTTTCACCGTGATTCCCCGCTACTCCCGCCCGATCTGGTGCAGTTGTGGTGCGGCAGGCGCCTACGGACGTTCTAGATGCTTACCAACGACACGGCTGCTCTGCCCCCCCCCCCCGCAGCGCCGTGCGGTACCTGTCCGTCGGGCTCGGTACTCGGCGCGGCTCATGTACACGTCGTTCCGTGAAGGCGCCTGGAGCGCCGCCCACCCGATCGAAGGCGCCATCACCTCCGAGCACGGCGGCGCCCCGGCGTCCGTGGTAGCCGCGCACCCTGCGTGCGGCGGGCGGCGGCCGTTTCGTCGAGGACAAGATCACCGGTTGACTCCACGCTCTGCCAGTGATGCTTCGGTCATCTCCCCACCGCGATACATCGACAAGGTAGGGAGCCGACCATCCGTTCGTGTGGTCATTGCCCAGATACGCTTAACAACGTGTCGTAGCGGGTTAGCATCCGCAGCGTGACCAAATGGGAGTGCGACATTCGAGCTGACCTCGAGTGGCAGAAGACAGACATCTATCAAGTGGGTGACCGAGAAACTGGTCTGAGTATTCGCGCCGAAGGTACGTGGAAGCACAGCACCGACTGGGGCCCCGTCGGGCCGGACGGGAACATCCCGGGAAGGTCTGGGGCTTACTACCGGCATTTGAATGCCGAAGGTAAAAGCGAGTTCCTCTACTCCGGGGATGGCGCCTATATGGGCCAACTTCTCGGGAGGTGGGGACCGGATGGATCACCATTCAGGATCAACGACTGGTTCCTGTACATCACCGACTCGCCGGACGCCAGCAAGAACCTCTACATGGCCATGAACGATAAGTCCGGCGACGGCTTCAAGGACAACGAAGGTGTCATGCACGTGGTGGCCTACACCTACGACCGGCGTGAGGTCGCGCCGCACTGGTCCTACAATCGCTTCAGTAATACCTGGTCTACTTCCACCTATTAGACAGCGGACTGAAGCGTCCGTGAGATGCGACGTGTGCCCCTCGCCCACCAAGGCGAGGGGCACACCCTTTCCGTCGCGACGACCTGGCGGGAATGCCGCGCTGCGGCCCCGCGGACATTCCTGAACCGCGATATCCGCGCGTATTTGACCTGGACGGGTTTGCTACGGGCCCCCGCGAGTGGGACTTGATGCAAACAGCCATGTACTTCGACAGCTTTGGATGGCATACGGAAGCGGAGCATGTGGATTTCGTGGCAGGCAGGGTGTACCACTTGCCGGCGCCGGTGCACGGGCCTCCGCCACCTGCTGGTCAGCACCGGCCGGTAGCAGCACCCGGTGACGGCGCAGCCAGCGCATTTGCTGCTCTTGCGCCGCTGTTGGTGGCTGGCACCCATGATTGGCATGTCAGCTTCAGTAGCGGGTTCTTACCAGCACTTCGACTTCAGCTCCCTGCCCCAATCGGCACGGAGCTGAAGCCCTGCGCAGCCCGTCTGCTTGGGGTCGCACTCAGTCTGGGTCAGCGGTTGTACTGTTCGATCTTCAGGACCCAGTTCTGGAAGCCGGCCTTCGCGCCGTTGTTGACCTGGACCTTCACGCGGGCAGTGACGTTGCGGGGGGTCAGGCTGACCGGGAAGTCAGCGACGCGGATCAGGGTGTGGGACGACCATTCCGGGTTGCCGCGGGCGCTGACGAAGCGGTGGTTGCTGCTGACAGGCTCGGCCTGGTCGGGGCCGAAGAAGACGGTGACGCTCGCGACGGCGTTGATGTCAGGGTGCTCGACGATGGCCTCGGCGCTGAAGGTCGCGACGTAAACCGCCCCGTACGGGGACGTGTTTCCCCCGCTCCCAAGGGTGAGTGGGATCTCTGCGCCGGGCAGGTCGGCCCAGGTGGTGGCGGACATCTCCTGACGGGGCTCGCCCCACAACAGATAGGTGTTGTCCGGCGCGCGATTGGTGGTCAGCGGGGCAAGAGTGGGCGCGGGCGTACTCATGGGCGTAACTCCCTTGCAGTGAGGTCTTGTGGGGCTGGCGGCCCCACAGGAAAATCCCCACCGCGATCAGTAGCTATACACCCGATGTCGCGCTGTGCGCTTGATCGAATACTTTGAGTCACAGATCTCGTGGGGTTGAAGCCGCACCCACGTGCGGCGCCCCATTCCTGGCCTGGCGGTGGCGTTAGGGCCTCTGCAGGGCGCATGAGACGGATGGGCAGGCTTCGGAAGCAGGCACCGCTAAGCCTGGTCACGTTGACGTGAAAAGGCCCGCGCATGGGCTTGCCGTGATACTCCGTCGGCGCGCTCCGAATACGCCCCCCGCGGCGCCCTTTATGCGGCGGGCGGTGGTACTGCTGGCGCACTGTCCGGTGACCGCCGGGCCGTCTGCCCGCCAGTACCGCCTCGCTCATCGTGGTCAGCGCCATCGGCTCGTCGCTACCGCCGCCGCTTTCTGGCTGGCCGATCACGGGTGCCGCCCTCCCTGGCATCCGCGATGTGGCCGGTACCGCCGCTAGTCAGCTGATGCCGACACCCATCGCGTAAGAAACATCCAATCTTGCCCGACCGCCACCCCTGGGGGAAACCCGTTCCACCGGAGCCCCTGACCTGCGGTTTCACTGCCACGGGCCACGGCACGCCTGTCACTGTCGGTCACCGTTGGTCGGCCTGGGGGGACCTCGGACGGCCCAGGGACGGCCCACGAGTGGATCATGCCTGCCCCCTCACGGGTCCCCACGGGGTGAGACGTGCTGCAGGCATGCCACTTCACGACCCCCTCCACCCCCTTGCGCAACGCGATCACCGCGTGGACTCTGGACCTTTGCTGTTCCGTGCAGCCGATACATACGGGCGTGGGGGGCATGGCTACCCGTTTGGGGACCGTTGCTTTTTTCGAAATAGTTCGCGCCAAAGATTCCTTGAGTGCGCGGATGCAAGAAACAGACAACGTCTCAGACCGAGATGCTCTGCAGCCAGAGAGGTCACCGGCCTTGCAGTTCCGAAACAGGGAACCGCAGGCGGCAGTCACTTCCCTTACCAGGTCGGCGGAGCGGCTTTGGGCTGGAGCTGCTTTGGGGCGAGTGATCATGGCCCCGTAAGCTTCCGGCGCGTCGGGCAGTCTGTGGACCTGCCCGTTGCAGCACGACGTTGGGGCCATGATCTTAGAGGCTCGCCCCAAAGTGGCTGCCTAAAGCCGTGGAGCCGACCGCCCCAGCCACAGAGGGTGTCTACTACCTTCCTGCCCGCAGCCGCCGAGCGCGCCGCCGGGCGCGGCCAGCCGGGGCGAAGACAGGAGGCAGGCCGCGCCGCAGAGGCGGCGCGCGCCCGCGCCGTGCGCGGGCCTTGAACCCGTAAAGAAGGTTGTTACTCAGTAGTGGCTGCGATACGCCACAGCGGGGCGTCGTACTGCTTCGGGCGGCTGTTGATGAGCAGGTGGCGTAGGTCTTCGCGCAAGGAGCCGTTGAGGTTCAGGGCCTCGGTGATGCGGCGGAACGTCGTGTGGGTGACTCCGCGGCTATGGGCTTCGGCTTCGAACCTGTCGAGCTGAGACAGTACGGTCTCCGGGTCGAGCTGTACCGGTGTCTGGTCCTTGAGCCAAGCGGCCTTGTTGCGTTCGTAGTCGATCTCCGAGTAGCCGCAGATTTCGCGGCTGTATGCCTCGACCTCGTCCAGGGTGGCGGTCGTCAGGATGGCGCGGGCCAATTGGTTGCGGGTCAGTGCCTCGTCCAGGTCGACCTCGTGGACTGTCGGTCCTTCGTCGGCGAGAGGGACGGGGAGGCCGGCGTCCCGCATCTCGCAGGTTCCGCGTACACCTCGGGCTGTCGCCGCGAGCATCCCGGTCGCCTCGGAGGGGTGCCACTCCAGGACCGAACTGATCGGCTCGACGTCCTTCGCGGTGAAGGTGTGGACGAGCGGGCCGAGCATGTTGCGTAGGTCATCGAGGGGCAGTTCGCCGTCCAGGCCAGGGCCTGCCACTAGGAGGCGGATCGGTGCGTTCACCTGGCAGCACGCGGCGAGTGTGACGGCGTCGGCAAGCGGGCTCTTCAGCGTCGGCTCGTCGCCGCGGGCGAGGATGTCTCCGCCTACGTCAAGGAGGTCGATCGACTCCGGTGACAAGTGGGCAATCAGATCTTCGAGTTGGTGTGTGATGCCCTCGACCCCGTGGCGCGGGTCGATCAGAGCGATCGTGTGAGGGAGCTCCGCCGCGAGTCGGGGGAGGGTGGAGCCTGCCGGAGCGATCGGTCGGGCCTTGCCCGGCACTGCCCGGACTGCTGGGGTGAGCGGATTGAGGCCGGTGAAGTTGTCTGGGCCGCGGGGGCCCGGAACTGGGTCGATCAGCAAGCGGTCCCACGCGTACGTGAGGATCGCCGCCTGGTCCTCGTCGCCGTAAAGGGCGGCGTGAAGCATTATGGCGGCGACGGCGTCGCCCCCTCCTCCTGCTGCGACGATCAACCGCGTCATGCCGATCAGCCTACGGGGTACGGGGTTGACCACTCACCCTATAGTGGCTAGAGGCCATAGCCACTTGTGTCGAGAATCGGCCTCAGGCCGGTAGCGGGGTAGCCCACTACTCACCTGGAGCCCACGTTGGGTGAGGAGGACTGATGCCACAGATCGAGGAGGCTCAGCCGAAGTATCTCCAGATCGCGCACTACATCCGTGATCAGATTCTTCGAGGTGACCTGCGACCGGGCGACGAGGTGCCGTCCGAACGGCAGTTGGCGGCGGACTGGAAGGTCTCCCGGCCCACGGCCGCACGGTCGCTGGAGGCGCTGAGTCATCAAGGGCTCGTCGAGAAGCGCCAGGGATCGGGCACGTACGTGCGGAGCCTGGAAGTCAACCGGCGGGCGCGGGAGTTGTACGGGCGGGCTCGGCAGACGGGGAAGATCTACACACCCGGTGAGTACGCGGTGATCACCTCGACCGGTTGGATGGAGGCGCCGGCTCACGTTGCTGAAGGGCTGGGCCTGGTCAAGGACCGTCGGGCTGTGCACCGGCGGCGGGTGACCAACAACCAGGACGGGCCGATCACGCTATCCACCTCGTGGTTCGCTCCGGATGTCGGCCACCGTGCGCCGAAGCTGCTTGAGCCGGAGCGCATCCAAGAGGGAACGCTCATGTACGTCGAGAACATGACCGGGCGGCAGGGCAGTTACGCGGAAGATCGCATGTGTGCGCGGGGTGCCACGGAGGAGGAAGCCGTTGACCTTCAACTCGAGCCCGGCTCGGCCGTCCTGATCGTCCACCACGTCGTGTTCGACCTCCAGGACCGGCCGTTGGAGTTCGCCGAAGCCACGTACCCGCCGCATCGCTGGGCCTTCGAGCAGGGCTACCCCCTCACCTGATGGTGCGGTGAGGTCCCGCGAGTTGCGGCGAACGGGTTGCGGAGTCGAAGTGGCTAATGCCACTATCCAGGAAGTGGCTAAGGCCACTTGAGACGGAAGGGGGCACGGGTGACGAGTCGGCGGCCGGACGAGGACGCGCACTTAACTTGCCGGGGTTGTCGCGGGCGCGGTTGGAAGCGCGTTGGCTCCCGTACGGCTGTGGCGCTCTCCACGGCCAACGCCCGCCACCGTGCCACATCGAAACGGCGCTGCCTCGACTGTGACGGCAGCGGCAAGGAGTGAGCGCGGATGGCCTACACGATCGACCGCTTTCCTTCTGAGGAATGGCCGCGACTCGGTGCCATGACTTTGCACCCCGTCGCGGAGTCCGTGCCTCGGGCCCGGTACTGGTTCCGGAAATTCCTCGCCCCGTACAACCCGGCCTGCTCGATCGACGACTGCGCGTTGATGATCTCGGAGCTGGTGACCAACGCGATTCTCTATGGGCGGGCGGATGAGTCCTGGGCGGTGCGCGTCGAGTGGTTTCGGGTGGCGACGTCGCTTCGGATCGAGGTGCACAACCCGGGCTTCCCCGCGAATGTCCAGATGCGGCGGCCAGAGGCCAACGACGCCCACGGGCGCGGCCTGCTGCTGGTCGACTCCATTGCCGAGTCGTGGCACTCCGGGCCCAGCCGCTTCGGGGGACGATGGTCTCCTGCGACGTGGCCGGCGCGTGGCCGTCCAGCGAGGGCTTCACTCCGCTCCTGTCCTGACGCTCCAGTTGTCGCTAGTCTGGTTGACCAGTTGACTTGGCTAATCGCGACAGGCGGCGTTCATGGCGTATGAAGTGGCGGCACCGAAGTACGTGCGCCTAGCTCAGACGATCCAGAGCCGCATCGAGGACGGCACGTACCCGCCCGGCACTCGGGTGCCCAGCGAGAACCAGTTGGTGCAAGCCTTCGGGATGTCCCGCCCGACCGTCGTTCGGGCACTGGAGCTGCTGAAGCGTGACGGCTGGCTTGAGTCCCGCCAGGGGTACGGCACGATCGTTCGGGGTCGGCCGGAGGTCGCGGAGCAGAAGGGCCGGCGGGGGCTGGAGGCCCTGGAGCGCGATGAGTCGCGGACCTCGGGGCGCTTGGTGGAAGTGCGTGAAGTCCCTGTTCCGGCGCGGGTCGCCTCTGTGCTCGGCTTGCCGAAGCGGGCCGAGGTCCTCATGCGTCGGTTCCTGGTGGAGGAGGACGGTGAAGCGGTCGAGTTGGTCTCCTCGTACTTTCCCGCCAGCTTGGTCGAGGGTACCGAGTTGGCGAGCGCGGAAGCCCTGAGTGGCAGTGTGCGCGAGCACGTGGAGGCCCGGCAGAAGGTCCGCTTCGACCATGTGACGGAGCGGATCTCGGCTCGACTGGCCGAGAGTGGTGAAGCCGAACTTCTGGGCGGCCTGCCGGACGGTGTACCCGTGCTCAGCGTCTTGGTGATCGCGTGCGATGCCTCCGGGCAGGCGCTGCAAGTCTCTGAAGTGCTGCTCCCTGCTGATCTGCATGAGCTCGAAGACACTTACCGCTTGAACTGATGCCTGACCCAGGCGAGTTCACCTAGGACTCCACTTGACAAGTCAACCTGTCATCTCTAACTTCGAACTTGCTAAGTCAACCTGTCAGGTGATGGGTTGATCGACTCAGAAGGAGAAATCTCTGTGCGTGTGATCCGCATTGACGCCTCGACCGCGACGATCCTGCTCACCGAAGCTCCGGTGCCGAAGGTGCGTGACCGGCAGACCGGTGAGGTCGCCAAGGACGCCGTGAGCGGTGAGGCGCTGATGACCATCGGCGTTGTCTACATCGAGGAGGGTGAGTCGTCGCTGATCAAGGTGACGGTTCCTGAGAGCGGTGTCGCCGAGGGGCTGACGCTCGGGGCTCCGGTCGCGTTGCCGGGGCTGATTGCCCGGCCGTGGGAGTCCGTCTTCAACGGCCAGCAGCGTCACGGCATCGCCTACCGGGCCACCGCCGTGGCTCCGGGTGCCTTCCCGATGGCTGAGGCGGGCTGATCGCTGTGACCGACCTGGTGACGTGGGCCGAGCTGGGCGGATCGCTTGCTGCCGTAGGCGGCGCGGCCTACGCCCGGCACGCCCACCCGGCGGCGTACTGGTCCACGGTCGGACTGCCGGTCTCGGTGTCCCGGCTGCTGGCCTCGTACTCCTCGACCATGGACGCGTGCGGCCTGACGGTCGAACCGTCCCGGTGGCGGGCGCTGGCCGTCAGGGCGACCACTCGGCGAGAGGTCCGGCCGGTGCCCCCTCGTCGGGGCATGATCCGGCCCACCTCGACCGGCCTGCGGCTCCGGCTGCGGCTGGCTCCGGGGCAGGAACCTGCGGACGTGATGGCCTCGGCCGAACGGCTGCGGCACGCCTGGGGCGTTCACGCCGTGTACGTCCGAGACGTCAAGCCTGGGGTTGTGGAACTGCGGCTCGTTGGGTTCGACGTTCTGCGGAAGGTGCGTATGCCTCGCCGGATCGACGCCGGCCTGCTTCAGGTGCCGGTGGCTCTGAAGGAGGACGCCACCGCGTTCGTGCGGGACTACCGAGCCGTACCGCATCAACTCGTGCTCGGCGCCACGTTGTCGGGCAAGTCCATGTTCCTGCGGAACCTGATCACCGGGCTGGCCACTCAGCCGGTGGTCCTGGTGGGGATCGACTGCAAGCGCGGTGTCGAGCTGGCCCCGTTCGCGCCCCGGCTCTCCGCGCTGGCCACCGATCCGGAACAGGCGGCCGAACTGCTGCCCGTGCTCGTGAAGGAAATGGAGGACCGCTACGACCTGATCAAAGCCCGGCAGGGCATCGCCCCCGGAACTCCGGATGAAGAGATCACGTCGGACATCTGGGGTCTGCCGGAGAACGAACGGCCCGCGCCCGTCGTGCTGTTCATCGACGAGGTGGCCGAACTCTTCCTCATCGCCACGAGGAAGGAGGAAGAGCGGCGGGACGAGATGGTCACCCAGCTCATCCGGCTCGCCCAGCTCGGCCGTGCGGCCGGCATCTACCTGGAGGTCTGCGGACAGCGCTTCGGGGCCGAGCTGGGTAAGGGCGCCACCATGCTGCGGGCCCAACTGACCGGCCGCGTCTGCCATCGCGTGAACGATGAAGCGTCCGCCAAGATGGCGCTCGGCGACATCGCGTCTGAGGCGGTCTATGCGGCTTGCGCCGTTGCTGCCGAACTGCCCGGCCTCGCCGTCGTGGGTGACACGTCCGGCGGCTGGTCACGCATCCGTACCCCACACCTGTCCCTTGCCGACGCTGCGGCCACCTGCCGCGAGACGGCACACCTCGCCCCGGACGTACCGGCGCTCACGCCTTTCCGGCCGTACGCCCCGCCCATGCCCGTGAAGGCGTCCGGGCCCGTGGCCGCTTCTCAACCGGTCACCGACTAAAGCCGAAGCGCTCCAACGGTCGGCGCGGCCGTCCCGCGCCAAGTCCCTACCCCATCCATGCCTGGAACCGGAAGGAGTCGCGCCGTGCGCACTCTGCCCGTCCGTGTTGACGCCGTGCTCGTTCAGGCGCTGATCGCCGCCGCGCTGTCTTTCGCCCACCTGCACGACCTGGCCTCGGCTGCTGGACAGGACGGCTGGAAGGCGTGGGCGTACCCGGTCTCCGTCGACCTGCTGATGGTGGCAGCCTGGCGGCGGCTGCGCTCCGGTGAGGCGAAAGCGGCCGGGTGGTGCTGGTTCCTCGTCGCGTTGACCGCGTCCCTCGGAGCCAACGTCGCCACCGCCGGCCTGCTCGACCTGGACGACGTCCCGGCCTGGCTGCGCATCCTCGTCGCGGGCTGGCCCGCGGTGGCCTTCCTGGGCGGCACGCTCCTCGCCCACGGATCACCGAAGCCCGTAGAGGCTCCGGCGACGGCACCCGAGCCACCTTCGACGGCCACAGCACCCGAACCCAACCCCGCAGCAGCGACCGAACTGCCCGCCGTCGACGGGAAGTCGGCGTCCGCGCTTCCGGTACCGCCCGCGCTCGTCGCCATGGCCCACAAGGTCGCCGACGAACACCGCGCCCGGACCGGAAGCGACATCGACACCCCGACCCTTCGCGCACGGCTCGGCGTCCCGATGCCGCTCGCTGAAGCGATCGCCACCCAACTCACCTGACCCGGAGGACTTTCCCCCTTGCGTCCGTCCACGCTCCGCGCGCTGAAGCGCGCCGCTGAGCTGACCCGACAGAACCGCCTCACCGAAGCCGTGCTCATCGCCGAGCCGGTGATCCTCGCCGCCGACAGCTATGAGGGCGACGAGATCTTGCGCTGGCTGGCCGACCACGTCACCGACTTCACCGGCGAGACCGACAAGGAGATGCCCTGATGTCCGCCAACCGCCGTTTCCGCCGCGTCGTCCGCATCGGCCCCGTCCAGGTCGGCACCTACAACGACAGCCGGGGCCGCGAGAAGCACACCGCCGCCTGCACGGCTCCGCGGTGCGGCTTCTCCACCGACTACGACAGCCGCGCCGCCGCCGAGCTGGCCGCGCGCACCCACCGCTGCCGCGTCCGCTGAGGAGCCCCCGTGACCGTCTCTCTGCCGCTCGTCTTCGTCCTGGGCGTCATCGCCTGGGCCGCGATCAAGTTCCTCGGCATCCGGCTCTGGGTCGCCGTCGTGATCGCGCTGTTCGGCTTCTGGCTCTCGTACACCTTCCTCGCCCCGGCCATCGAGTCCGGCACCCGCTCCGGGGTCGACGTCATCAACGGCACCCACGAATGACACCCCGACCGACAAGGAGTCCCGCGATGTTCCGCCCCAAGCTGCCCGACACCCCGCACGTCCCGAGCATCACCACCCACATCCCGCAGGACCATGCCCCGGCTCCCTCCGCCGGCCGCTCGGCCGCCCCGTTCGTCGGGGTCGGCGCCGGTGCGGTGGCCGCCGTGGTCGTCGTCGGCGTCGTCCTCACCGCGCTCCTGGCGGCGGTCGCCGTCTCGGCCGTGTCCGTGGCCATCGCCGCCGTGGTCCTGCGCTCCCTCGTCACCGGCGCCAACAGGCGCTGACCGGCCGCCGGGGCGGCAAACGCCGCCAAGCATCCCGCCGCCCCGGGGCCGTCCTTCCCAACCGCTGAAACAGCCGAAAGGAATGCCCATCATCACCCGGCAGACTCCGCCTCCGCTGGCGGAACTCTCCATGCTGGCCTCGTGCGGCACCATGCCCGATCTGGCCCGCCAACTCTCCGGCCTGGGCGGCTGCACCCACCCCGTACGCCTGGACGGCCACCGCACGGAGTACGAGGTCAACACCGCAACCGGCGAGATCGGCCGAGTCCTGAACCACCTGGACTCCACCGCCCTCCCTGCCGGACAGCTCCTCGTCCGCTGCAATAACCGCCGCGCGACCCGCTGCGAGGCCTGCGCCGAGACTTACCGCCGCGACACCTACCACCTGATCACCGCTGGACTGCGCGGCGGCAAGGGCACCCCGGAACAGGTCGCAGCACACCCCCGCGTCTTCGCCACCTTCACCGCCCCGAGCTTCGGCCCGGTCCACAACCGCCCCTCCAGCGGGCGGGAATGCCGCTGCGGCACCCGGCACGCCGAGTCAGACTCAGCCCTGGGCACGCCGCTCGACCCCGGCAGGTACGACTACGAAGCGGCTGTCCTCTGGAACGCCCACGCGGGGGCGCTCTGGCGCCGCTTCTCCATCTACCTCCGCCGTGAGGTCGCGAAGCGCGCCGGTCTCACCCAACGCGCCTTCCGCGACCACGCGCGCCTCTCCTTCGCCAAGGTCGCCGAGTACCAGAAGCGCGGCGCCGTCCACTTCCACGCGGTCATCCGCCTCGACGGCCCGGAAGGCGGCGATACGGCACCCCCGTCCTGGGCCACCGCCGAGCTGCTCACCGACGCCATCCGCGCCGCCACCACCGCAGCACGCGTCAACGGACCGGACGTCGACGGCCGGGCCCACACCTTCACCTTCGGCCGTCAGCTCGATGTCCGTACGATCCGCTCCGCCGACTTCGACGGCGGCCAGGAGCTGACGGAGCGAGCGGTAGCGGCGTACATCGCCAAGTACGCCACCAAGGGAGCCGAGACCGCGACCGGCACCCTGGACCGGCCTCTCCGCTTCCTCGCCGAGTTGGCACAGGCCAGGCTCACCGAGCACGCCCGCCGCATGATCCGTACGGCCTGGACCCTGGGCGCACGCCCAGAGCTGTCAGACCTCCGGCTGCGGGCCTGGGCCCACATGCTCGGATTCCGCGGCCACTTCTCCACCAAGTCGCGCCGCTACTCCACCACCCTCGGCGCGCTCCGCGACGCCCGCGCCGAATGGCGACGCGCACAAGCCGCTCCGGCTGTCCCGCCCGAAGGCGAAACCACGCTCGTCCTCGCCCACTGGGTCTTCGCCGGAACTGGCCTCAGCACCGGCGAACAGTGGCTGACCGCATCACTCGAACCCGCCGCCGGAACGGAAGGAGAGCCCACCACATGAACGACCGCTATCTGTCCGTCGACCAGGTCGCCGAGCTGCTCGGCACGACCGCCCGCTTCCCCCGGCGGCTCATCGAGGAACGGCGCATCCGGTACGTGAAGGTCGGCCGGCACGTCCGCATCCCGGAGAGCGCGGTCGAAGAGTTCATCCGGTCCAGGACCGTCGAGCCGATCAGGCCTCGGCGTGCAGCACTTCGGAGGGCTGCCTGATGGCGAACAGGAAGGGCAGGCGTCGCCGCTTCGGTGCGGTGCGGCAGTACAGGTCCGGCAGCTGGACCGCGTCGTACCTGGGGCCGAGCGGTGAGCGCATCCGCGCGGACGAGACCTTCGAGACCAAGAAGGACGCCGAGATCTGGCTGTCTCAGGTTGAGGCGGACCTCAGCCGTGGGGACTGGCGCGCCCCTGACGCCGGAGCCGTCAACTTCCGCGTCTACGCCGAGAAGTGGGTCGAGGAACGGGAACTGTCCGTCCGTACCGACGACCTGTACAAGCATCTCCTGCGCCTCTACATCCTCCCGACCTTCGGCACGCTCGACCTGGACGAGATCACAGCTCCCCGGGTCCGCGAATGGCGCGCCGAACGACTCCGTACCACCGGCGCCAAGACGACCGTCGCCAAGGCGTACCGCCTCCTCAAGGGCATCCTGGAGACGGCCGTCGACGACGACTTGATCAGCCGCAATCCATGTCGAATCAAGGGGGCGGGTAAGGAGTCAGCCGCCGAACGTCGTATCGCCACCGTCGCCCAGGTCGACGCCCTCGCCGACGCGATCGGTATCCGCTGGCGCCTCATGGTCTACCTGGGCGCGTACGGCCCGATGCGGCCGGAGGAGTTAGCCGGTCTTCGCCGCCGGGACGTCGACCTCGACAACCTGGTCATCCGCGTCCGCGTCGCCGAGCCAGAGCGAACGAACGGCAGACGCGCTCCAGGCGAGACCAAGTCGGAGGCAGGCGTCCGTGTCGTCATCCTCCCGACCTTCCTGCACAAGGAGCTGAAGCGGCACCTCGCTTGGTACGCCGAGCAGGGACCCGATGGCCTGGTCTTCGTCGGCGAGAAGGGCGCCCCCTTCCGGCGTACCTCCTTCGGTCGGAAGTGGCGCCGCGCTCGCACGGTCGCCGGTCTCCCGGACGGCTTCCGCTTCTACGACCTCCGTCACACCGGGCACACCCTGTCGACCCGCTCCGGCGCCACCCTCAAGGACACGATGGTGCGCGCCGGGCAGTCCTCCGAGAAGGCCGCGCTGATCTATCAGCACTCCGACGAGGAGAGGCAGCGGGAGGTGGCTGCCGGGCTCGACGACCTCGTGCGCGTCGAGCGTGCGAAGTGCCACAAGGACGACCCGCGCACCACAGCGAGGAGGCTGCCGAGAGCTAATGGTGCGGTTATGGTGCGCGACCGGGACACCGGTCTAGACAACAAAGAACCCCCGGGTCTCTGACCTGGGGGTTTCGTATGGAGCGGGTGACGAGAATCGAACTCGCGCTCTCAGCTTGGGAAGCTGATGTTCTACCATTAAACTACACCCGCGTAAGACGCCGACGGAGTCGGTGTCCGGACGGTCGCCACTTTACCTCATGTCAGGCTCCCGGTGTTCATGCCGTGGGGCCTGAGGGCTTTTCAGGGGTGGGATCCGGCTGCGGGGCGCCGGAGTTGGGGCGTACGGTGGGGGCGTCGGCGAGGGTCCGGGCGGGACCGGAGTGCCGCCTGGAGGGCCGTCCCTTTGATCCCGTACTGTGGCTTTTGTCGTCAGGCAGCAACAGCCGGACGAGCCTCTTGGGGAAGGGACTCTTGGACTTGATGGAGCGCACCGTCGTCCGTTGTGCCGATGGGCACGTGTTCACCACCGCTTCGTTCCCGATGCAGCAGGCCGAGCGGCTCGGCCCCGGCCGGCTGCTCCGGTGTCCGCGATGTGCGCGGCTTCGGAGCGTCGTGCCCGTCAGCTATGAGAAGCGGTAGCGCACAGCGGTAGCGAGCAAAGCAGTACAAAGGCGTGCAATGGCGCGCGGAGTCGTCCGGTTGTGGTCGCTCCGCGCGCCTTGCGTATCCTCGGGGCGTGCTTCTCTCAGACAAAGACATCCGGGCCGAGATCGATGCCGGGCGGGTGCGGATCGATCCGTACGACGACGCGATGGTGCAGCCGTCGAGTATCGATGTGCGCCTCGACCGCTACTTCCGGGTGTTCGAGAATCACCGGTACCCCCACATCGACCCGTCCATCGAGCAGGCCGATCTGACCCGGCTCGTCGAGCCGGAGGGGGACGAGCCGTTCATCCTGCATCCCGGGGAGTTCGTCCTCGCCAGTACGTACGAGGTCATCACGCTGCCCGATGATCTCGCCTCCCGGCTGGAGGGGAAGAGTTCACTGGGGCGGCTGGGGCTCGTGACGCATTCGACGGCCGGCTTCATCGACCCCGGCTTCAGCGGGCACGTCACCCTTGAGCTGTCCAACCTCGCGACCCTGCCCATCAAGCTCTGGCCGGGGATGAAGATCGGGCAGCTGTGCATGTTCCGGCTCAGCTCGCCCGCCGACTTCCCTTACGGGAGTGAGCGGTACGGGTCGCGGTACCAGGGGCAGCGCGGGCCGACCGCCTCCCGGTCCTTCCTCAACTTCCATCGGACCCAGGTGTGAGCGGCCCGGACATGAGTGACGCGAGCATGAGTGACACGAGCATGAGCGAGGCGCGGGAGAACCTGACCTACGAGCAGTTCGGCGTCGCCGTGCGCGAACTCGCGCAGACCATCGCGGACGACGGGTACGAGCCCGACATCGTGCTGAGCATCGCCCGCGGCGGTGTCTTCGTGGCCGGCGGGCTCGCCTACGCCCTCGACTGCAAGAACATCCACCTCGTGAACGTCGAGTTCTACACGGGCGTGGGGACGACTCTCGAGATGCCCGTCATGCTCGCCCCGGTCCCGAACGTGATCGACTTCTCCCGGAAGAAGGTGCTGATCACCGACGACGTCGCCGACACCGGCAAGACGCTCAAGCTGGTGCGCGACTTCTGCCTCGACACCGTCGCCGAGGTGCGCAGCGCCGTCGTCTACGAGAAGTCGCAGTCGCTGGTGAAGTGCGAGTACGTGTGGAAGCGGACCGATGAGTGGATCAACTTCCCGTGGTCGGTGGAGCCCCCGGTGGTGCGGCGATCCGGGCAGGTGCTCGACGCCTGACAGGCAGCAAGAAGGGGCTCCCCCGGGGAGCCCCTTTCTCGTACGCGCGGAACCGTATGCGCGGACCTCAGACCGTGCCCAGCTTCACGATCGACAGCAGCGCGACCAGCTGGATCGCCGACGCGCCCAGCGCCTTCGGCCAGGGCAGGTCGTGGGAGCGGCTGACCATGAGGGTCAGCAGCGCGCCGCCCGCGACCCACGTGGCCCAGCCCAGCAGCTGCACGAACGTCGCGTCGCCGCCGGCGAACATCGCGAAGACCAGGCGGGGCGCGTCCGTGATGGACATGATCAGCATGGACAGGCCCACCGTGGGCTGCCAGGCGCCGTCGCCGCCGAGCTGGCGGGCCAGGGTGTGGGTGACCACACCGAGGACGAACGCGCTCAGCACCATCGCGACCGCCGTCGTCAGGACGATGGGGATCGCGTTGGAGAGTGTGGCGTTTATCGCATCCTTGCGGGCACCGTCGAAGCCGAAGACGGCGAGCAGGCCGTAGAGGAACGTGACGATCAGGGCCGGGCCCCACATCGTGTAGTCCCGCATCTGGAGGAACGTCTGGTTCGGGGAGAGGACGATCCCGCGGAGCAGCGCCTTCCAGTGCAGGCGCGGGCCGACCGGGCCGGGCGGCGGGGCCGCCGAGCCGGCGCGGTAGGTGTCGCCCTGGCTGTAGGGGTCCTCGCCGACCGAGAAGGCCTGGGTGTGGCCCGGGTTGTTCGCCGCGTGCGGGTCGTGCGGGCCCTGGGGACCGGGCGGGTACGCGCCGTCGCCGAAGTACTCCGGCTCGCCCTGGTCGCCGTAGCCGCCGCCCGGGCCGCCGTGCCCGGCGTTCGGCTGCGGCCAGGTGGGGCCGCCGCCGTTGCCGTACGGCTGCTGCCGCGGGTACGGCTGCTGCGGCGCCTGCGGGGAGCCGTACGACGGTCCCTGCGGCGTCTGCTGCCCGTACGGGGGGTTTTGCGGTCGCGTCTGAGGAGCGCCGTTGTTCCGGCCGCGTCCGATCCTGAATCCAGCCACGTCTTCGAACGTACCTGGTCCCCGGCGGTGGTGTGCCGGGCCCGGGCATCCGGGCCCGGCTTTGCGGCCGAGCTGTGACATCCCTTAAGGGGCAGGCCCCTTGAGTCTCCGTGAGGGGTCAGGGTTCGGCCGTACGGGCATCGCCCCGCCCCTCACCGTGGCGTCGGCTAGAGCATGTCCTGGCCCAGCCGCAGGTACCCGGTCGTCGACATGCCGAGCGAGCCGGGGCCGAAGCTGATCGCGTTGTTCGCCGTGACGCCCGAGGCCGAGCCGCGCAGGCTGTAGATCGCGCCGGAGGGGTGGTTCTCGCCGTCGGCGCCGACGGACAGGTCCGCCTTGCCGTCGCCGGTGAGGTCGGACAGACGGACGGACGCGCCGAAGCGGTCGGCGGACTCGGCGGTGCCGGGGACGCCGGCCGTGTTCTGGGTGAACGACTGGGCGCCGGTGGCGGTCATGCCGGCGGCCGAGCCGCGCAACACGATGACGCTGCCCGCGATCTCCGCCGCGTCGATGGTCTCGTGGAGCACGCCGACGGCCACTTCCGCGTAGCCGTCGCCGTCGACGTCGGCGACCGAGAGGTCGTTGCCGAACGCGTCCGTCTCCTCGTCCGCGCCGGGGACGCCCGGGGTGTCCTGGTGGATCGTCGCCTGCGGCTGGGTGCGGACGCCGTCCGCGCTGCCGAGCCAGGAGCTGACCGAGCCGCCGAGGCTCTTGCCGTTGGTGCCGGGGGCCGCCGTGACCACGTCGTCGTAGCCGTCGCCGTTGAGGTCGCCGACGGCGGCGAGCTCCCAGGCGTCGCTCCTGAGGAACGTCTGGTAGGTGAGGCCGGAGGCGGAGCCCAGGTAGATCATGTTGCCGTCGTCGTACGTGGCGGCCTCGCTGCCCGTGATCACCAGGTCGTCGCTGCCGTCGCCGTTGACGTCGCCGGCGGAGAGGTCCTGGGCGCCGTAGATGCCGCTGCCGGTCTGCAGGCCGGTGGCGAGCTCGGAGCGGGACGCCGCGCCGGAGGCCTTCGTGAAGCCCTGGTGGATCCAGATGTCGCTGCCGCTGCTGCCGACGGCGAGGCCGGGGCGGCCGTCCCCGTCGAAGTCGGCGACCGCGAGGGACACGCCGTACTCGTCGTGGGCCGACACGGCCGGGTCGGAGACGCCCAGGCCTCCGGACAGGCCGCTCTTGCCGCCCCAGACGACCGTGACGGAGCCGCCGTCGGCGTCGGAGCCGACGTCCTCGCCGACGCTGCCGATCACGAGGTCGGCGTACCCGTCGGCGTTCAGGTCGCCGGAGGCGAGGGTCTTGCCGAACCGGTCGCCCTGCTCGGCGGCGCCAGGGATGCCGGCCGTGTCCTGGGTGAGGACGGTGCGACGGGCGGCGCTGATGCCGTTCGCGGAGCCGTAGGTGACGACGACGGCGCCCGCGTCGGTCTTGTCGCCGACCGGGGCGTAGGGCGCGGCGAAGGCGAGGTCGCGGTAGCCGTCGCCGTTGAAGTCGTCGGCGTGCCCGGCCGGGGCCGCCGCGGCGGGGGCGGTGAGGAACACGGGGGTGACGCCGGTCGCCAGCAGGGCGGCGACCAGGGCGGTCGTGGTGGATCTGCGCATGATGTCTCCCTGACTGGTCAGCCGATGAGGTTGGCGCCGAACGCGCTGTACGAGCGGACCTGGCCGAGGCTGCCCGGGCCGAAGGTGCGGGCGCCGTCGGTGACGGGGCCGGTGGCGGAGCCGCGCAGGGCCGTGACGGCGCCGATGCCCTCGTCCTCGAAGCCGGCGGTGATGGTGAACTCGGCGCGGCCGTCCCTGGTGACGTCGGTCAGCAGGGTGTCGGAGCCGAAGTAGTCCATGGCCTCGGCGGCGCCCGGGACGCCGGCGGTGTTCTGGGTGATGGTGCGGGCGCCGGTGCGCGAGACGCCGGTGGCCGAGCCGTTCATGAGGATCGCGGCGCCGGCGTCCTCGGTGGTGCCGAGGTCCTCGAAGTTGACGCCGATGGCGAGGTCGCCGTAGCCGTCGCCGTCGGCGTCGCCGATGGGGACCGAGCCGCCGAAGCCGTCGTTCGCCTCGTCGGCGCCGGGGACGCCCGCGGAGTCCTGGGTGAGCTCGGCCATGGGCGCGTCGCCGTTGACCGGGCCGCCCTCGGAGCCGCGGATGACGACGACCCGGCCGCCGAGGCTGCCGGTGTGGTCGTTCCCCTTCCTGAAGACGTTGCCGAGGGCGATCTCGTCGTAGCCGTCGCCGTCGATGTCGCCGAGGGCCAGGGAGGTGCCGCCGTTCAGGACGCGGGGGGCGGAGGTGTCCGGGCCGGTGGGGAGCCGAGGTAGGCGACGCCCTTGGACCAGCTGGTCGTCTCGCCGTCGCTCAGGTGGACGCGGTAGGTGAGGACCAGGTCCGAGGTGCCGTCGGCGTTGGTGTCGCCCGCGGCCATGGCGTCGACGATCCAGGCCGGCTCGGGGGTGGGGATCTTCTGTGTGGCGCCCGTGGTGCCGGTGGTGGTGAACGGGCCGCGGACGACGTAGATGTCGTCGGTGTCGGTGCCGACGGCCAGGTCCGCCTTGCCGTCGCCGTCGAAGTCGCCCGCGGTGAGCAGGTTGCCCCAGTTGTTGTGGGCGGAGACGGCCGGGTCCTTGACCGTCGTGCCGTTCTTCAGGCCGCTCGCCGAGCCCCACAGGATGGTGACGGTCCCGCCGTCGCCGTCGGTGCCGTCGTCGTCGCCGGGAGCGCCGACCGCGAGGTCGGTGTAGCCGTCGCCGTTGAGGTCGGCTGTGGCGAGCTCGGTGCCGAAGGTGTCCTCGTTGCCGGCGGCACCGGGCACACCGGCGGTGTTCTGGCTGACGACGGTGTGCTTGGCCGGGTCCAGGCCGGTGGCGCCGCCGTAGACGACCGCGACGTAGCCGGCCATGCCCTTGCCGTCGACCTTGGCGTACGCGGCGGAGAAGGCGACGTCACCATAGCCGTCGCCGTTGAAGTCGGCGGTGGGGGCCGCGGAGGGCGCGGCGGTCGCCGCCGTCGTGGGCAGGGCGGTGAGCAGGCCGGTGGTCACGGCCGTCGCCAGGAGGAGGGTGCGCTTGCGCATGGAAGTCCCCGTGTTCGTTGTCTTCGTTGCTTTTCGTTGTTCTCGGTGTCTTGTCGCGGATGTTCTCGGTGTCTTGTCGCGGAGTGGTGGTCAGGAGTTGAGTGCCGTGCCGTAGCCCGGTGCGCCGGCCGTCGAGACGCCCGTCGTGCCCGGGCCGAAGCTCGTGGAGCCGGTGGTCGTCGGGCCGGTCGCCGCGCCGCGCAGGGACCAGACGGCGCCGTCGCCCGCGTTCTCACCCGGCGCGGAGACGGACAGGTCGGCTCGGCGGTCTCCGGTGTGGTCGGTGAGGGTGACGCGCTCGCCGAAACGGTCGCCGTTCTCGGAGGCGCCGGGCACGCCCGCCGTGTTCTGGGTGTACGACGTCGCGTTCTTGGTGGTCAGGCCGGACGCCGAGCCGTACAGCACGGTGACGGCACCGGCGGCGGAGTTCTCGCCCGGGGCGCCGATCGCGAGGTCGGCGTAGCCGTCGCCGTTCACGTCGCCGAGCGAGACGCCGTTGCCGAAGCGGTCGCCCTTCTCCGAGGCGCCGGGCACCCCGGCGGTGTCCTGGGTGAGGACGAGCGGGGAGCGGCCCGTGTCCCGGCCGCCGGGACCGCCGTAGACGACGGTGACCTTGCCGCCGAGGGCGCCCGCCGGGTCGGCGGAGGTCTCGCGGTCGTTGCCGACGGCGATGTCGGCGTAGCCGTCCTTGTCGATGTCGCCGACGGACGAGACGTATCCGGCGGGCAGGTCCTGGAGCCAGTCGTCGTAGTTGCCGATCTCCAGGTCGGCCAGGGCGGCGGTGGCGTCGTCGGTGCCGGCGGTGCGGCCGTGCAGGACCACCCAGGGGTGGCCGCCGCCGGTGATGCGGCCGGAGGAGAGGTGGGTGATGCCGTGCGAGGTGGACCACGAGTCGTTGCGTGAGCCCGAACCGCCGTTGTTCGGGCCGGTCTTGGTGAGCGGCCCGGCGACGAGGGAGAGGGTGATCGGGCCCGTGGAGCCCACCGCCACGTCGAGGTCGCCGTCGTTGTCGAAGTCGCCCGCGGCGAGGGACTGGCCGTAGCGGTCGTAGTCGGTGCTGAAGAAGCTGAACAGTGAACGGGCGCCGGACAGGCCTGACTTGGAGCCCCAGACGATGGTGACGGTGCCGTCGTTGGTGTCGCTGCCGTCCTCGCCGGGCGTGCCGATCAGCAGGTCGGCGTAGCCGTCGGTGTTCAGGTCGGCGGAGGCCAGGGCGGAGCCGAAGGCGTCGTCGGCCTCGGCGGCACCGGGCATGCCGGCGGTGTCCTGGGTGAGGAGCGTGCGCGTCGAGGTCTTCGGCCCGCTCGTGCTGCCGTAGACGACGGACACGGCGCCCGCCTTCGCCTTCCCGGCGACCGTGGCCCCCGGCGCGCCGATGGCCAGGTCGGTACGGCCGTCGCCGTTGAAGTCGTAGGGGGCGGCGGCGGTGGCGGCGTGGGAGGTGGGCGCGGTGAGGGCCGCCGTGAGGGGTGTGAGGCCCGCGATGAGGAGAGCGGCGCTGCGCAGACGCATGGGTTTCCTTGCCGGGTGAGGGAGCTGGCGGGACGTCACTGGGCGATGGCCCAGGCGAAGTCGGCGCCGCCCTTGAGGGAGACGTCGCGGGCCGAGAGGAACTTCGAGCCGGAGGTGGTCAGGCCGGAGGCGGTGCCGCGCAGGACGGTGACCGCGCCGTAGCCGTTCTCGTAGCCGGCGCCGCTGACCAGGTCGGCCTTGCCGTTCTTGTCGAGGTCGACCAGGCGCACGGTCATGCCGAAGGCGTCCATCGTCTCGTTCGCGCCGGGCACGCCCGCGGTGTCCTGCGTGTACGACTTGGCGCCCTTGCCGCTCAGACCGGAGGCCGAGCCGAACAGGATGGTCACCGAGCCGGCGTCCTCGACCGTGCCGATGTCCTCGGCCCAGGCGCCGACCGCGATGTCGGCGTAGCCGTCGCCGTTGACGTCACCGGCCCCGATCGCCGAGCCGAACAGGTCGCCGTGCTCGCCGGCGCCGGGCACGCCCGCGCTGTCCTGGTGGATCAGGGTCGGCGTCTGCGCCGGGTCGGGGCCGGTGGGGCCGCCGTACCAGACGGCGATCTGGCCGCCCTTGTGGCCGCCGGGCTTCTCGGCCCGCGGGTCCTGGTAGTCGCCGAGGACGAGGTCGCCGTAGCCGTCGCCGTTGACGTCGGCGATCGTGCCCTCCTCGCCGTCGGCCTCCGGCAGGTAGGTGCGGGCGTACTTGGTGCCGGTCCAGCCGTGGTAGCTGATCTCGCCGCCCTCGTCGCCGGTGACGAGGAAGGGGTAGACGCGCTCGGCGTCGCCGTCGCGGTCGAGGTCGCCCGCGAAGACCTCGTACGTCGATCCGAACGCGCTGAGGCTGGTGTGGCTCGCGGGGCCGCTCGTGCGGGTGAAGGGGCCCTTGTAGAGGCGGGTGCGGCTCTGGCCGGTGATCGTCACGTCCGTCGCGCCGTCCCCGTCGAAGTCGCCGGTCGCGACGCCGGAGGAGAAGCCGCCCCACTCGGACAGGTCGGACGGCTGGGGCAGCCCCTTGCCGCCGGACAGGCCGGACTTGGAGCCCCAGATGACGGTGGCCGAGCCGACGCCGTCCCGGTCGCCGATGTCCTCGTACTGGGCGCCCACGACCAGGTCGGAGTAGCCGTCGCGGTCCAGGTCGCCGGCGGCGAGGCTGTAACCGAAGCGGTCGCCCTCCTCGGCGGCGCCCGGGACGCCGGCGGAGTTCTGCGTGATCACGGTCTTCCTGGCCGCCGAGACGCCGGACGACGAGCCGTACAGCACGACGACCGCGCCGGCGCTCTGCACCGAGCCGACGTCGGCACCCATCGCGCCGAGGGCGAGGTCGCGGTATCCGTCGCCGTTGAAGTCGCCTGAGAGGCCGGAGGGGGCGGCGGTGGCCGGGGTGGCCGGGGTGGTGGCGGTGAGGAGGCCGGTGGTGGAGGGTGGCGGCCAGGAGGAGGAAGCGCTTGCGCAAGACGGGACTCCGGGTGGGGAAGGGGCTGGACCGGCGGGGCCGGTACTGATGGGATGTGGCCGGATCTGCGGGGGTCCGGCTCGGCAGGGATGGGGTGGGATCTGTGGGGATCCGGTCGCCAGGTCCGCAGTCCCGCAGGTCCGCAGGCCTGCAGGTCCGTAGGCCCGTAGGCCCGTAGATCCGCAGGCCCGCACGTCCGCAGTCCCGCAAGTCCGTAGGTCAGCAGGTCCGCAGTCCCGCTGGTATGGGGCCGGACTGCGGGCGACCGGCCCCGGAGGGCTGCGGGTGGGCCTGCTGGCGACCGGCCCCGAGGGGCTACGGGCCGGACTGCTGGCGACCGGCCCCGAGGGGCTACGGGCCGGACTGCTGGCGACCGGCCCCGAAGGGCTGCTGTGCGGCCCCGTCGGCGAAGTTCGTGCCGAAGGGACGCGGCCGGCTCAGTCGGCGAAGTTCGCGCCGAAGTTCGGGTAGCCCGTCGTCGAGACGCCCGAGGCGCTGGGGGAGACGGTGCGGGAACCCGTGGCGGTGATCTTCGTGCCGCTGGACGGCAGGTAGAGGACCGCGCCGTTGCCGTCGTTCTCGAACGACCCGGCCAGCAGGTCGGCCCGGCCGTCACCGGTGACGTCGTCGAGCTTCACGTCGGTGCCGAGGAAGTCGCCCTTCTCGTCCGCGCCCGGGACGCCCGGGGTGCTCTGCGCGAAGGACTGGGCCCCGGTGGAGGTGTTGATGCCCGAGGCCGACCCGTACAGCACGACGACCTGGCCGGCGTCGGCGACCGAGCCGAGGTTCTCGCCCGCGACACCGACCACGAGGTCCTGGTAGCCGTCGCCGTTGACGTCACCCAGGTCCAGCTCGTAACCGAAGAAGTCGTTCTTCTCCGAACTGCCGGGCACGTTGCCGGTGTTCTGGGTGATGCCGGTGGTGGAGCCGATGCCGTCGGCGTCGCCGTAGGTGATCCACACCTTGCCGCCGTCGGAGGCCTCGGGGAAGGCCACCCCGTCGTCGGCCTTGTTCCAGTGCATGCCGGTGACGATGTCACCGTAACCGTCGCCGTTGATGTCGCCGATGCCGGTGATGACACCGGCCTTCAGCGGCCGGGCACCGGCGGCGGAGAGGCCGGAACTCGTGCCGGGGAGAAGGTAGTTGGTGTTCCAGTACTGGCCGGTGGCGGTCTCGAAACCGTCGACGACCAGGTCGGTGCGGCGGTCGCCGTTGACGTCGCCCGCGGTGAGGTTGAGCGGCCCGGAGCCGTCACCCGACGCCTGCACCGGGGCCTTGACGCTGTACCGCCCCTTGACCGCCGTGCCGGAGGCGCTGATACCGCCCTTGAGCACGTGGACGACGTTGGAGGTGTTGCCGACGGCCAGGTCCGCCCTGCCGTCGCCGTCGAAGTCGCCGGCGGCTAGGTTCCTGCCCCAGCGGTCGTGCTTGGTGGGGGCCGCGTCCGCGATGGAGACGCCCTTGCCGGTGATGCCCTGGGCCGAACCCCACAGGACCGCGACACCGCCGCCGTCCTTGTCGCTCCCGACGTCTTCCATGGGGGAGGAGACGGCGAGGTCGTCGTAGCCGTCGCCGTTGAAGTCGGCGTAGGCGCTGTCGGCTCCGAACACGTCACCGGCCTCGGCCGTACCCGGGTTGCCGGCGGTGTTCTGGCTGATCGTGGACCGCTTCGCGGAAGACACGCCCGTCTTCGTGCCGTACAGGACGACCAGCTGTCCGGCGTCCTTCTTGCCGCTCACATACGCGCCGGAGGAGGAGAACGCCACGTCGCCGATGCCGTCGCCGTTGAAGTCGGCCTGCGCGGCGTGCGTCGAGTCCGCGGCCGTCGCCGTACCGGCCGTGGCCGTGAGCAGCGTGCCCGTCAGCGCGGCAGCGGCGGCGGTCGCCAGGGCGAGCCGCAGGCGGGGGCGCCGGAAGGGGCGAGCGCTTGCGTGCGGGCGCCCGGGCGGGCGCTCGTGCTGGTGCATGCGGGGTCTCCTGCTGCATGCGGGGGATGCCTGGCAGACATCCACAGTCGGTGGAGGGCCGGACCGTCGTTTTCGCCGGGAGTTGCCCGGGCGTTCAAGTTGGCCAGCGATCAGGAGACCTGCGTCAGGGCGTAAGGGTTGTACGTGAGTTCGGTTAATTCTGAGGTGCGTGATTCTGAAGTGAGTGATGGGAAGCGGCACCAGCCGTCGCCCTCGGCACGGTACCCACCGTCCTATAGTGCTGTGTATGACCTGAATGAGGTGGGTATGTGAGCTCCATGCAAGAGCTCAGAGGCAGCTCGGTCGCTCTGGTGAGTGCCCTGGTGGCCCCGCTGCTGGTCAGCCTTGCGCTGGTGCCGTTCCGGACCACCTTCCCGGACTTCGAATCGGCCCTCGTCCTGATGGCCGTCGTGGTGGCCGTGGCCGCGCAGGGGTATCGAGTCGCCGGCCTGATCGCGGCGGTTTCGGCCACCGTCTGGCTCGACTTCTTCCTGATCTCCCCGTGGGGATCACTGTCGGTGGCAAGCAGCAACGACAGATGGATGGTGCTCCTGATGCTGGGCACCAGTGTCATCGTGTCGGAGATCGCCGCTCGCGGCCGCAGCCAACGACGGCGGACGCTGAGGGCTCACGGCCGCCTCAAGCTGCTGCATGACGCCGGTATGGCCATCGGTACGACCCTTGACGCGGAGCGGACCGCGCGGAAGCTGACCGAGGTGGCGGTGCCCCGGTTCGCGGATTTCGTCACGGTGGACCTCGCGGTGTCCGTTCTGCTGGGCGAGGAGCCGGAGGAGGCACTGGAGCAGGACCGGACGAAAGTACGACGGGTGGCCATGGCAGGCATCCACGAGCACCATCCGCTCCACTCCGTGGGAGACCTGGACGGATTCAGTTTCGCCGTTCCGCAGGCCAACGGCTTCTCCCATGGGCGTGCACAGCTGGAGCCCGACCTGCCCGCCTCCACGGCATGGCGGGATCTGATCCCCGATGACGCGGCGGAAGTGCTCGACCACGGCATGCGCTCACTGATCGCGGTGCCGCTGCGAGGGCGGGGCGCACTGCTGGGAACGGTCACCTTCTGGCGCACCCGGCATGCCGAACCCTTCACCCAGGCCGACCTGTTCGACGCCGAGGAACTGGCCGCCAAAACTGCCGTGGCCATCGACAACGCCCGCCGTTACACCCGTGAACGGACTGCCGCGCTGGCCCTCCAGCGCAGCCTGCTGCCGCAGCGGCTGCCCGATCAGACGGCCGTGGAGGTGGCCTCCCGCTATCAGCCGGCGGGCCCGCAGACCGCCGGGGTGGGCGGCGACTGGTACGACGTGATTCCGCTCTCGGGCTGCCGGGTCGCGCTCGTCGTGGGGGATGTCGTCGGGCACGGCATCAACGCCTGCGCCACCATGGGACGGCTACGCACCGCCGTACGTACCCTGGCCGACGTCGACCTGCCGCCCGACGAGCTCATCACGCACCTCGACGACCTGGTCATGCACCTCACCGACGACCAGCAGGAGGGCAGAGCCGAAGGCGACGCGGCGGCGGCCGGTGAACTGGGAGCGACCTGCCTCTACGCGGTGTACGACCCGGTCGCCCGGAGCTGCACGGTGGCCTCGGCCGGTCACCCGCTGCCCCTCGTCCTCACCCCCGACGGCAAGGTGGAGCAGGTGCACGGGTTCGTGGGCCCGCCGCTCGGGCTGGGCGGCCTGCCCTTCGAGAGCCTGGAGTTCCGCCCGCCGACGGGCAGCGTGCTCGCCCTCTACTCCAACGGCCTGGTTCAGTCGCGTGAGCGCGACCTCGACGAGGGCCTGGCCGGGTTGCGGCACGCACTGGCGCAGCCGGCGACGTCACTGGAAGCAGCCTGCGACACCATCATGGACACGCTGGTGACCCGCCACATGGCCGACGACATCACCCTGCTGCTGGCCCGCACCCGTGCCCTCACCGCGGACCGGGTCGCCGTCTGGGACATCCGCGCCGACCCGGCCATGGTGGTGCGCGCCCGGAAGCTCGCTGTCGAACAGCTCGACACCTGGGGTCTGTGGGAGTCGGCCTTCGTCACCGAACTGCTGGTCAGCGAACTGGTCACCAATGCCATCCGGCACGGCGAACCTCCGGTCGAGCTACGGCTGATCCGCGACTCCGCACTGATCTGCGAGGTCTCCGACGCCAGCAGCACCGCCCCTCACATGCGCCGTGCACGGGAATTCGACGAGGGCGGCCGCGGCCTGCTCCTCGTCGCCCAGCTCAGCCAGAAGTGGGGGACCCGCCATGCCGCTGTCGGAAGACCATCTGGTGCGAGCAGAAACTGCCCGCTGCCTGACCGCCACCACGCCCTGCCGGGCTCGGCCGCCGGGGCTCGGACCAGCTCGCCGGCACGGGGCGGTACCGCACGTCCACCGCTGCGTCGCGGCCGCCCCGACGAGCGGCCCCAGCCGTATCGATCTCGTCGATCAGCCCGCGTTCGAGGAGCTGCCGGCCGATGGTCGGCGAGAAGACCTCGACGTCCTTGCCGCCGGCGGCGTCCCGCACGATCCGGAGCGCTTCGGCGACGTCGCAGCTCAGGAAGGTGACGCCGGGGTGGGGTGGGCGTCCTCCGGGTGCTGCGTGAGCACGAACAGGGGCCCCTGGCTGGCGCCCGGGTCGGCCCGGACGCCCAGGACGGGCAGCTGCTCCACGGAGCTGGACACCTCGGAAGTCGACCGCGCGTTCGAGGCCCTGGCCGGGGGTCCCTTCTGGGAAGCTTCGATCATGACCACCCCGTCAACTCCGCCACCCCCGATACCGGACGGCGCCGGCCTCCCCTATCACCGCATGGCCCACTGCAACGGCCGTCACCACTGGTGGCGGCCGTTGGTCGGCACTCTGCTGCTGCTCGGCGCGTATGTCGTGCTCGTGCTCCTGCTGTTCCTCCTCTCCTACATCGTCGGAGCGGTCGCCGGCGCCGAGGAACTGCCGGACGGCGGCCCGGACTTGGGCCCGCTCCCCAACACGGCACTGGATCTGACGACCATCGCAGTCGCCCTGCCCCTGACGCTCCTGGCCGTGCTGTGGCCGGGGCGGCGACCCGTCGGCACGCTGACGTCGGTCACCGGACGGTTCCGTTGGCGCTGGCTGGCTTGGTGCCTGCTCGCCGCACTGCTGCCGGTGACTCTGCTGACGGCGACCGCCTTCCTCCTGCCCGGCGGCGAAGCCGGCTCGGGGAGCCCGCCGTATGGGTCGGCTGGAATTCGTTCCTCGTCTCCCTCGCCGTGCTGACCGCCTTCGTCCCGTTGCAGTCCGCTGCCGAGGAGTACGTCTTCCGGGGCTGGCTGACACAGGCCGTGGGCGCCTTCTTCCGTTCCCCGTGGTTCGCCCTGCTCCCCCAAGCCCTCCTGTTCGCCGCCGCCCACGGCTGGGGCACGAGCTGGGGCTTCGTCAGCCTGCTGTTCTTCGGCCTGGTCGCAGGCTGGCTGACGATCCGCACCGGCGGCCTGGAGGCGGCCATCGCCCTCCACGCCCTGAACAACCTGCTGGCCTTCGGCGGCGCCGCCGCGGTCGTCGACGGCCTCTCCACCGACGAAACAGCGGCCGACTCCCCGTGGCAACTCGCCCTCGCGGACATGGCATCGGTCCTGCTCTTCGCGGCGATCGTCATCCGGCTCACCCGCCGCCACCACCCGCAACGCGTCTCACCACCACCGGCTCCGCCCGTCCCATGGCCCGCGCCGTATCCCCGACCACAGGGCACAACGCCCCCACACGGCATCCCGCGCTCCCACGACGCCGAGCCACGCGGGTAGCGGCCGAGGCGGCGTCATGCCGTCGGAAACTTGCATGCGGCCCCCGTTCGACCTTGTACGGTCACCCGAGCCTGATCTCATAGCGCAACTGCTGGCGGTGGGCGGGCATCGCCATGCGATCCACCTGGATCGGGCGGTCGTCGCGTTCCAAGGTGAGCCTGGTCAGGCGTAGGACCGGTTCCGTCGGTGACAGGCGGAGAGCTTGTTGCTCCGCTTCCTCGGGCAACGCGGCCGTTACGTCCTCCCTGACCAGTGTGCCGACGTGCCCCAGCTCGTGGAGCAGCGTGACGGCTCCGCCACGGATCTTGGCCGTTTCGGCGAGCGGGGTGCCCCGGGCGATGGCGGCGGGGTAGTAGGTGTCGGTCAGTTCGTATACGGCATCGACGTGCTGATCCACCTGCTCGTCACATTGTCCTCCCACGACCGGTGTCCGCACCGGCCTTGCCGCTTCACACGGTAAGTGGGGACAAGGTCACTCGGCCCGTGTCACGTGTGGACGGTCGTCAGGAGTGCGGGACGTGAGGGTGGCGCGCATGACGGCGAAGCCCGTCGTCGCGAACGTCGCGGCCAGGATCACCCAGCCCGGTGGGCCCCCGCCCACGACGCCCATGACCACCACCACGGGCCCGATGAT
This sequence comes from Streptomyces tuirus, assembly GCA_018195615.1. Lineage (GTDB taxonomy): Bacteria > Actinomycetota > Actinomycetes > Streptomycetales > Streptomycetaceae > Streptomyces > Streptomyces tuirus_A. Next base: position 5,300,450 of record JAGTPG010000002.1, read on the forward strand.
CTGCGCCCCGGTCGGGCCGAGGCTGAACACGCCCAGGTAGGTGTTGCGGCGGTCCTCGGGGCTCAGGGCGTAGCTGATCTCCCAGCCGCCGGCGGACTGCCAGATCTCGCCCAGGGTGAGGGAGATCATCGCTGTGGTGAGGACGACGGCCGCGGCCACCGGACCGAAGGCCGGGGCGAGGGCGAACTGGAGCGCGGCCGCCGCGAGCGCGATGCCGCCACGCAGGCAGCAGCGTGCGGCGCGGGGAGGGTGTCCGCCCCGCGCGCCGCCCACGGCTGGAGGGTGACGGCGAGGACCGTGTTCACCGCGATCAGCACCGGGATGCCGGCGGCCGGCAGGCTGGTGTGCTGGGAGACCCACAGCGGTATGCCCACGGAGAGCACGGTGGTGTGCAGGGAGAGGAGGCCGTTGAGCGCGGTCAGGAGGAGGTAGCGGCGTTCCCCGCGAGTGAGCGCAGCAGGGTCCAGGGGCGGAGGCGGGGCGCAGGGCCCTTCGCCGACCCGACGTCCGTCTGCCCGTCCGTCCTCCCTTTCGTGCTCCCGTCCGTCCGCCCCTTCGTCCTCCCGTCCGTCTGCCCCTCCGTCTTCCCTTTCGTCCGCCCGTCCTTCGCCGCCCGCCCACCGGGCAACCGCAACCCCCACAGCAGCAGCCCGGACGCGAGGAACGTCGCGGCGTCGCCGAGGATGACGGCGCGGTAGGACCAGGGGGTGTCCGCCGTGACGGCGAGGGACGTCAGCAGCGCGCCCGCGGTCAGGCCCGCGTTGCGGGTGCTGCGGATCCAGGCCATCGTCCGCACGCGCCGCTCGTCACCGACCGCCTCCCCGACCACGGTCTGGAGCACGGGCTGCGCCACCCGGTCGCCCAGCGCGATGAACGCCACGACGACCATGAACTGTGCGAAGCCGCCGACGAACGCGTACCCGACGAAGCCGGCCAGCCGCCAGAACTGGAGGATCACCAGCAGCCGTCCGGCGCCGATCCGGTCCCCGATCATGCTCACCGGCACGGTGGTCAGGAACCCGATCAGACCGGCGACGGTGAGACCGAACGTGACCTGGGCGTTCGACAGGTCCACCACTCGGGTGAGGTAGAGGACCGACCCCGCGAGGAACAGCCCGTTGCCCATCGAGTCGATGAACGACGACGCGATCAGGCCCCGGGTGATCCGCTCCGGCCGCGCATTCCGGTCGGTCACCCGTCCACCACGAAACCGGCTGCCCGGTGGGCCGCTTCCGCCCGTTCCACGGCCTCCTCCACGTCGTCCCCCAGCGCCAGGACGTACCCCTGGCGGCTGCCGGACCCTTCGAGCCGGCCCAGCTTCTGGCCCTCGGAGGCGGTGACGCGCACGGTCACCACGCCGGGCAGCGCGCGGGCCGCCTCCAGATCCCCGAGCCGGTGGACGACGGTGTTCTCGTAGGCGAAACAGCGGATCGCGGCTGCCCGGGCGCGCGGGGGCACCCGGACGGTTTCCTCCGTGCCGAGCATCGCCGCGGCCGTCGCCGCCGCCAGCCGTACGCCCGTCACCAGCTCCACCATCTGCCAGATCTGGTCACCGCCGAAGCGCGTCTGCGTCTCGATGAGGACCGGGGTGCCGTCCTCGCGGATCCTGAACTCGGTGTGCGCGGGCCCCCATCGGTGGCCCAGCGCGTCGAGCAGGGCGGTGACGGCGGAGGCCACCGACTCCTGGACCGACGGCGTGAGCCGGGCGGGCAGTTGGTGGCCGGTCTCGACGAAGGCGGGCGGCCCGGTGGTGATCTTCTCGGTGACCGCCAGGACCTCGTGCTTGCCGTCGAGCGTGAGCGTCTCGACGCTCACCTCCTGTCCGGTGACGTACTCCTCGGCGAGGACCGCGCCACCCCGGACGACGCCCTCTCCCAGGCCGGGGCGAGTTCGTCCGGGCCGTGGGCCAGACAGACGCCGCGGCTGCCGGAGCCGTCCGCCGGCTTGAGGATCACGGGGGTGCCCAGCCGGGCCTGGAAGGCGGTGGCCTCCGCGAGCGAGCCGCAGGCACGGTACTGGACACTCGGCAGCCCCCGCTCGTCGAGCAGGGCGCGGGTGCGCAGTTTGTCGCGGCTGTCGCGGACCGCCGGCAGCGGGTTGTGCACGAGTGAGAGCCGCTCGCCGATGCGCGCCGCGGTCAGCAGGTGCGCCTCCGCGAAGGACAGCACGGCGTCGAAGGGGGCCGTGCCGTGCTCGTGCAGGAAGACCGCCGTGGCCTCGGCGAGGCCGGCGTCGAGCAGGTCGTGGACGACCAGGGTGTCGGCCCGTTCGGTCTGCAGCGGCGTGAGGTTGGCACGTTCCTGGACGAGGGTGATGCGGACGCCGAGGTCGGCGAGGGACGCGAAGCCGGAGTCCTTCCCGCCGACGACCAGCAGATGAGGGCGGCGGGTCTCGGCGGGCTCCGTGCGTTCGGCGGGCTCCATGCGTTCGGCGGGCTCCATGCGTTCGGCGGGCTCCGTGCGTTCGGCGGGCTCCGTGCGGACCGCCACCAGGTCGTCCATGTGCCACACCGCCTCCATGTCCCGCACCAGCGACTCCGTCGTGTCGGCGACCAGCTCGGCGGAGAGGACCTGCCAGTGCCCTTGCGCGGCGGTGCCGACGAGCTTGCCGGGGGAGTGGTAGACACTGTGGCCCCGGTAGGAGGCCAGTCCGGTGAGCCGCTGCGGATCGCGCAGTCCGTCGAAGACGCCGGTCGCGCGGGGGAAGGGGGTCACGATGCCGAAGGGCATGCTGAACCGCTCGGCCAGGTCCGGCTGTTCGCCGCGCATGACGGCGGCGTAGGCGGCCATGAAGGACACCCCGTGCGCCTGGTGGAGCACCCGCGCCCGATGGCCGCCGGGCCGGATCCCCGCCTCCAGGAGCCGCGGACCCCGCGGCGTCAGGATGAACTCCACATGCGCCGCGCACAGCCGCAACCCCAGGGCGCGGGCCGCGGCCACGGCGAGTTCCGCCATCCGCCGCCGCGCCGGCCCGGGGGCGCGGCTGGGCGCGTAGCGGGCGAAGTGGTGGAAGTCGTCGCCGCCGAGGTCGGCGCCGGTGAGCACGTCCACGACCGGGCTCGGATACGGCACTCCGTCGCGGTCGACGACGAGGTCGACCGAGTGGTTGCTGCCTTCGAGGAACTCCTCCGCCTGAAGCTCCAGGAACCGCTGGGGCAGGCCCTTGGCCCGCACATGGTCGGCGACGCCGTCCCGGACCTGCGCGAAGGCCGCCTCCACGGCTTCCGGGCCGGCCACGGTGACCACGAACAGGCTGGAGTAGAGCGTCGCCGGCTTGAGGACGACCGGCCAGCCGTGCGTCTCGCCGAACTCCCGCAGCTCGGCGGCCGAGGCGACCGCACGGAACCGCCCGGTGCTGTCGGGGCCGATACGGTCCCGGAAGAGCTGCCGCATCAGATGCTTCGAGCGCAGTGCCGCCACGTCGGCGGGGGCGACGGAGGGCAGGGAGAGCAGCGCGCACAGCCGGGCGTAGTGCTCGACGTAGGCCTCGCGGAGGTTGAGCACGCACACGGATCCGTCACGCGGGATCCGGGAGGCCAGCCCTTCCACGCCCTCGGCCGGGTCCCACGGGAGCACCGTGTCGAAGGCGTCGTCCCGGGCGCTCCAGCCGTTCGAGGAGGTGTCCCGGATCAGGCCGACCCGCGCTCCTGTCTCACGCAGCGGTTCGAACTCGCCGTAGCGGGCGTTGCCCAGGAAGAGCACCAGGGGCAGCGCGGACTCGGACTGACTCAACTCACGGCCTCCACACCGTCGAACGCGAAGTGCACCCGGCCGAACTCCTCGGCCAGGGCCCTGACCCGGGCGGTCGTCGTCTCCCGCACGGCCCCGCCCCGCCCGGCGGACACCGCCACCTCGGCCATGAGATCGGCGATGCGCCACATCTCCGGCCGGCGCATCCCGCGCCGGGTGATCTCCTGGACCCCCAGCCGCAGCCGTACCTTCCCGGCCACCGGACGGGCGTTGAGCAGCAGCCCCGAGCGTACGAGGGCGGCGGCCAGCTCGTACCCCGCCTGCCGCCCGTGCCCGTCCACGACGAGGACATGGCTGCGGCTGGCGGTCCGCGCGCCGGCGAGCCGGTGCAGCCGGAAGCCGGCCTCGCCGAGCGCCTCGGCCAGCGCCGCCTGGTTGTCCAGCATCCGCGCGACGTACGCGGGGGCGTGGACGTCCATCTCCAGCGCCGTCACGTAGTTGGCGAGTGTCGCGCCGGTCGCCTGCGAGGAGACCATCGACTCTCCGAGGCGGTCGGAGAAGCGGCGTCCGGTCTCGGCGTCCGCGAAGGCGATCACGCCCTTGTGCGCACCGGGGAAGCTCTTGTGCGTGTTGCCCTGGATGATGTCGCAGCCTTCTCCCAGCGGGTCCTGGAAGGCCCCGCCCGCGATCAGGCCGAGGGTGTGCGAGGCGTCGTACACCAGGACGGTCTCGCCGCCCATGACGGTGCGCAGGGCACGGACCGGGAGCGGCGCGAGCGGCACGCCGTGGTCGAGGAACACCATTGCCGCCGGGTCGGCCGCCCGGGCGGTGGCCAGGCGGGTGAGGTCCACGGTGCCCGCCGCGGCGTCCCACGGCAGATAGGCGCTGCGCCTGCCGAGCGCCTCCAGGAGCGGACGGGTGGCGAAGTGGCCGCCGTCGGCCGGCGCGATGGACAGCACCAGGTCACCCGGCCGGGTGAGCAGGGCGATCGTGCAGGTCGTGGCGTGCAGTCCGGACAGCGGACGGAAGTCGGTCCAGGAGGCGCCCAGCATGCGCTGCGTCGCCGCGGCGGCGGCCCGCTCCAGGCCGTCCACCCCCGGGTAGCCGGCGGACAGCAGGCCGGCGCGGAGCATCGTCGTACCCGGGCCCCGCTCGTGTTCCCGGCCGATCAGGTACCGGTCGGCCAGCGGCCCGGCGAGCAGGGCCCGGGCCGTGCCGGACAGCACGTTCTCGAAGGCCGCGAGGTTCACCGTGCCGCCGACGCGACGGGCGTCCGCGGCGACCTCGGCCAGCAGCGCGGACTGCCGCTGGTCGGGGCCGCCGCGGACGGTGCCCGAGGCGGCGGCGTCGACGACTGCCGGGCGGGTCATCAGGCTCCGGCCTCGGCCCCGGCGGCCTCCCAGCGGGCGCGGAAGTCCAGCGCGCGGCTCAGGTAGTCCTCCGGCTTGTGGCCGCGGGCGAACTCCTCGACGACCGCGGCACCGTCGTAGCCGAACGAGCCGAGCAGCTCCAGCGAACCCCACAGGTCGAAGTCGCCCTCGCCGATGGGCAGATGGGTGTGGTCGAAGCCCTTGATGTCGGAGATGTGGGCGGTCTGGACGTACGGCGCGACCGCCTCCAGCGCCTCCTTGTAGTCGCCCCGCGGCAGATGCACCGTGGCCAGGTGCGGGACGTCGAGCGTCAGCGCCGTTCCCGTGCTCTCGCACAGGGCGATGTGCTCCTCGGGCTCGAAGACCACGTAACGGGGACGGTTGGCGCCCATGTTCTCGACGCACAGCAGGATGCCGGTACGGCTCAGCAGGGGCTGGAGCCGGTCCAGCGAGGAGCGCAGCACGTCCAGCAGGACGGGGTTGCTGCGTTTGGACTGGTAGCCGGGGTGATACGTCACCCGCGTCACGCCGAGGTCGGCCGCGAGGTGCACGGCGCGGCGCAGCAGGTTGACCGACTCGGACCGCTCGTCCTCGTCGGGGGAGCACAGGTCGGTGTGCGGGCCGTACCAGGCGGCGTGCACGGAGAGGTCGAGCCCGTGGGTCTCGATGACCTGCCGCATGCCGTCGACGATCTTCTCGTACTCCGTGGCGGTCGCGCCGAAGAGCACCTCCTGCGCCTCTTCCGCGATCTCGAACTCGAGGTCGGTGAAGTGACCGGCGAGGAACTCCAGATGCTCGACGATCTCTGCCGGGTTGTCCCAGATGTTGGTGGAGAAACCGATGCGGGGGCGGGTCACGGCCGGGGTCTGCGGTGCTTCCTGGATCGCGGTCACGGCTGGTCGCCTTTCATCACGGGTGGGAAGGGGCGATGGTGCGGTGAGGGCCCGGGCCCGCGGATCACCGCGGGGTCCCGGGGAAGAAGTCGACGAGGAGCATGTCGCGCACGCCCGCGCGGGCGCCCGGCGCCGGCGTCACGGGGGTGACGCCGTGCAGGACCCGCCGGTCGTCGAGCAGGATCGTCTCGAAGGGTTCGGTCAGCACGGCCCGGTGGACCGGCCGGCGTTCGAGGTCGTACAGGCACGACTCGGCGCCGCTGACGTTCTCGCGCCGGATCAGGACCTGGCCGACGTAGTGGTGGCCGTCCTGGTGGATGCCCTCCGGGGCGGGGTCGCCGGCCGCGTCGGCGGTGGCGGTGACCCGGATCTGGTGGACGCCGCAGGTGTCGATCCCTCGGCGCCGCCGGGGAGCCGCTCGTGCAGCGCGGTGACGATCGCCCGCAGGGCGGGCCCCTCGGCCACGGAGTCGTCCAGGGGGGCGAACATCCGGTCGATCCCGCCGTTCACCGGGTTCAGCCGTGTCTCCTGGAAGAAGGCGGTGTGCGGGAGCCGCTCCAACGCGCCGGCCCGCAGCCGGAAGGTGCCGTAGCGGCGGAACCGGTACGGTACGTCGGCCGGCAGGTGTTCATCGGCGGGCAGGTCGTTCCACGACTCGGTGAACTCCTTCAAGGCGCTCGCGGGCGCGGTGTCCAGCGCCTGCGTCAGTACGGCGGCGTCGAGGTGGACGAAGGGCGGCGCGGGTTCGGACAGGCCGGACGGACGGTTCACCTGTGCTTCCCTTTCGGTCGGCGCGCGGTCAGCACTGGGTCTTCGGAAGGCGGACGACCACGGAGTCGAGCCCTTCCTCGACGACGAGCCGGCAGCCCAGCCTGCTGGAGGCGGTGCGGGGCTCGGCCGTGTAGTCGAGCAGATCGTCCTCGTCCGCCTCCAGCCCGGGCAGCGCACGGCCGGCCGCCGATTCCACGAAGACATGACAGGTCCCGCAGACGGTCTTGCCGCCGCACTGACCCACGATTCCCTCGACGCCGTTGTCGACCGCCGCTTCCATCACGGTGGTCCCCACGGAGACGTCGAGCACGGACCGGGTCCCGTCCGACAGCAGATACGTGATCATCGCCACGTCTCAACCACCCCCCGTTTTCGGTGATCGTTCGCCTCCACATGAAAACAGCGGGGCCGAACGCGGTACAAGAGTGCGTGGTGTGAACGGTGTTGAGGCAAGAGTCACAGGAGAAGGTGCCAAATCGCCGATTGACCAGCGAACTTGACGACACGTCATCAACGACGACGTCCCCCGCCGTTTCTCACGGCGGGGGACGTCGGTACGACCTGCAAAAAAACCGGTTACTTCACAGGCTCCGGCTCCGGCGCGCTCTCCGAGTCCGCCGTACCCGCCGGCGGCTCACCGCCGTCCTCGTCCTCGCCCTGGACCGGCGTCTTGACGGAGTCCAGCAGCAGCTGGGCCACGTCGACGACCTGGATGGACTCCTTGGCCTTGCCGTCGTTCTTCTTGCCGTTGACCGAGTCGGTCAGCATGACGAGGCAGAACGGGCAGGCTGTGGAGACGATGTCCGGGTTGACGGAGAGGGCCTCGTCGACGCGCTCGTTGTTGATGCGCTTGCCGATCCGCTCCTCCATCCACATCCGCGCACCACCGGCGCCGCAGCAGAAGCCCCGCTCCTTGTGGCGGTGCATCTCCTCGTTGCGGACGCCCGGGACGCTGGCGATGATCTCGCGCGGCGGCGTGTAGATCTTGTTGTGGCGGCCCAGGTAGCAGGGGTCGTGGTAGGTGATGATGCCCTCGACCGGGGTGACCGGGATGAGCTTGCCCTCGTCCACCAGGTGCTGGAGCAGCTGGGTGTGGTGGATGACCTCGTAGTCGCCGCCGAGCTGCGGGTACTCGTTGCCGAGCGTGTTGAGGCAGTGCGGGCAGGTCGCGACGATCTTCTTCGCCGACTTGGGCTTCGCCGACTCGGGGACGACCTTGCCCTCGTCGTCCATCTCCTCGCCGAACGCCATGTTCAGCGCCATGACGTTCTCCATGCCGAGCTCCTGGAAGAGGGGCTCGTTGCCCAGGCGGCGGGCGGAGTCACCGGTGCACTTCTCGTCGCCGCCCATGATCGCGAACTTGACGCCCGCGATGTGCAGCAGCTCGGCGAAGGCCTTCGTGGTCTTCTTCGCGCGGTCCTCCAGGGCGCCGGCGCAGCCGACCCAGTACAGGTACTCGACCTCGGACAGGTCCTCGATGTCCTTGCCGACGACCGGGACCTCGAAGTCGACCTCCTTGAGCCACTCCAGGCGCTGCTTCTTCGCCAGGCCCCAGGGGTTGCCCTTCTTCTCCAGGTTCTTGAGCATCGTGCCCGCCTCGGACGGGAACGCCGACTCGATCATCACCTGGTAGCGGCGCATGTCGACGATGTGGTCGACGTGCTCGATGTCGACCGGGCACTGCTCGACGCAGGCACCGCAGGTGGTGCAGGACCACAGGACGTCCGGGTCGATGACGCCGTTGTCTTCCAGCGTGCCGACCAGGGGGCGCTCGGCCTCGGCGAGAGCGGCGGCCGGCACATCCTTCAGGGCCTCCTCCGACGCCTTCTCCTCGCCCTCCATGGTCTTGCCGCCGCCCGCGAGCAGGTACGGCGCCTTGGCGTGCGCGTGGTCGCGGAGCGACATGATCAGCAGCTTGGGGGAGAGGGGCTTGCCCGTGTTCCAGGCGGGGCACTGCGACTGGCAGCGGCCGCACTCGGTGCACGTGGAGAAGTCCAGCAGGCCCTTCCAGGAGAACTGCTCGACCTGGGAGACGCCGAAGACGTCGTCCTCGCCCGGGTCGGTGAAGTCGATCGGCTCGCCGCCCGACGTCATGGGCTGCAGCGCGCCCAGCGCCGTACCGCCCGTCGCCTCACGCTTGAACCAGATGTTCGGGAACGCCAGGAAACGGTGCCAGGCCACACCCATGTTGGTGTTCAGGCTGACCGTGATCATCCAGATCATGGTCGTGCCCAGCTTGATCATCGCGAAGAAGTAGACCAGGTTCTGCAGCGCCGCCACGCTCAGGCCCTTGAAGGCCAGGACCAGCGGGTACGAGGCGAAGTACGCCGCCTCGTAGCCCTCCACGTGGTGCAGCGCTCCCTCCAGGCCCCGCAGCACGTAGATGGCCAGGCCGATGGTGAGGATGACGTACTCGACGAAGTACGCCTGGCCCATCTTCGAGCCGGCGAAGCGGGACTTGCGGCCCGGGCGCGACGGCAGGTTCAGCAGGCGGATCACCATCAGCGTGGCGATGCCGAGGGTCGTCATCGCGGCGATGAACTCGATGTAGAGCTCGTAGGGGAGGAAGCCGCCGAGCACCGGCAGCGTCCAGTCGGCCTGGAAGAGCTGGCCGTACGCGGTGATGATCGTCGGCGGCAGCGTCAGGAAGCCGATCGCGACGAACCAGTGGGCGATGCCGACGATGCCCCACCGGTTCATGCGCGTGTGGCCGAGGAACTCCTTCACCAGGGTCACGCTGCGCTGGTAGGGGTTGTCGGTCCGGGTACCGGCGGGCACGGGCTGGCCCAGCTTGAAGTACCGGACGAACTGGCCGATCGCGCGTGCGAGCAGCGCAACGCCGACCACGGTCAGGACCAGCGACACGATGATCGCGGCGAGTTGCATGGGGGCTCCTCGGGCCTGCGAGGGTTTCGTCGGGGACGACCTGTCGTTCTCGAAGGTTCCCCGAAATTACTAAGCGGTAACTTATGCAGTCCGTCTGAGACTACCCCTATCTTCCGACGCACTGTAGCCGGGTGGGGGGTGATCTGAATCGCTGAGGGTTGCCTCACGAAGGCCGGAAAGATGGTCGCGATCCGGTCGTGTTATTCGTACCGAATTGTCATAGTCCCGCCTAACTTATATCCGTGCTCTACGGGATCGCCGCCGCCGCAACCGCCCTCCTCCTCACCGCCCTGCTCGCGGCCCTCCTGCGGGTCCCCGCCCGGTGGCTGCGTCTGCTCGACCGGCGGCGGCAGCGGGAGGTGCCGCTGTCCGGGGGGCCGGCCGTCGTGCTCGTCACGGGGGCGGTCGTCGGCGCGGGGGACTGGATCGGGGTCGCGCCGCCCCTGGACGACGGGGTCCGGGAACTGCTCGTCGCCGGGGGCGTGGTGGCCGTGCTCGGGCTCGTCGACGACGTGTGGCGGCTGCGGCGGCGGGTGCTGGCCGCCGGTACGGCGGTGGCCGCGGCGTGTGTCGTGCCGTACGGGGAGACGGGTGTGGCGAGCGGGCTGCTCGCCGTCGGGTGGGTCGTGTGTGTGACCTTCTGCTTCCGGGGGCTCGACCACGCCGACGGGGTCGCGGGGGGCGTGGGAGTGATGACCGCCTTCGGTGCGGGGGCCTGTGCGGCCATTGAGGTGATGGACGGGATCGCGGTGCTGATGAGTGTGCTGGCCGCCGCGCTGACCGGGTTCCTCATGCACAACTGGCCTCCCGCGCGGGCCGCGCTCGGGGCGTGCGGCTCGATGTCCGCCGGGTTCGTGCTGGCCGCCGGAGCCGTGTACGCGCGGGCCGGGCAGGGGCTCGGGGAGAGCGCGGGGGTGCTGTTCGCGCTCACCGCCGTGCTCGCCGCCGACGCCGTACTGGTCCTCGTGTCCCGGCGGCTGGACGGGCGGGCCGTGTTGCGCAGCGGGCCGGACCATCTCGCGCACCGGCTGCGCCGGCTCGGGCTGACCGTGCCCGGGGCGACTCTGCTGCTGGCGGTCGGGGCGTTCTCCGGCGTGCTCGTCGGGGTACTCGCGCACGCCGGCTGGATCGGCGCCGACGCCCTGTGGTGGGTGGCGGGCGGGGCCCTGGCCGTCGTCCTCGCGTTGTCGCGGGTTCGCGTGTACGGTCCCCGCAGCCCCCGGCGTTCCGTATCGCCGCAGGTCAGTGCACCGTTGCGTGTAAGGAACGGATAAGAGTTGAGTCCGGTCGACTCAGCTCTGTTGACCGGTAGGGAGCCGTCGTGCACACTTGAGTCCGTTCCACTCAAGTCAGCTGGAGGAATCAACCATGGCACGTGCGGTCGGCATCGACCTGGGCACGACTAACTCCGTCGTCAGCGTTCTGGAGGGCGGCGAGCCCACCGTCATCACCAACGCCGAGGGCGCCAGGACCACGCCGTCCGTCGTCGCCTTCGCCAAGAACGGTGAGGTGCTCGTCGGAGAGGTGGCCAAGCGCCAGGCGGTCACGAACGTGGACCGGACCATCCGCTCCGTCAAGCGTCACATGGGCACCGACTGGAAGATCGACCTCGACGGGAAGCCCTTCAACCCGCAGCAGATCAGCGCCTTCGTGCTGCAGAAGCTGAAGCGGGACGCGGAGTCCTACCTGGGCGAGAAGGTGACCGACGCGGTCATCACCGTCCCGGCGTACTTCAACGACGCCGAGCGCCAGGCCACCAAGGAGGCCGGTGAGATCGCCGGTCTGAACGTGCTGCGCATCGTCAACGAGCCGACGGCCGCCGCGCTGGCGTACGGCCTCGACAAGGACGACCAGACCATCCTGGTCTTCGACCTCGGTGGCGGTACCTTCGACGTCTCGCTGCTGGAGATCGGCGACGGTGTCGTCGAGGTGAAGGCCACCAACGGTGACAACCACCTCGGTGGTGACGACTGGGACCAGCGCATCGTCGACTACCTGGTCCAGCAGTTCCAGTCCGGCCACGGCGTGGACCTGGGCAAGGACAAGATGGCCCTGCAGCGTCTGCGCGAGGCCGCCGAGAAGGCGAAGATCGAGCTGTCCTCGTCCACCGAGACCTCGATCAACCTGCCCTACATCACCGCCTCCGCCGAGGGCCCCCTGCACCTCGACGAGAAGCTCACCCGCGCCCAGTTCCAGCAGCTGACCGCGGACCTGCTGGAGCGCTGCAAGACGCCGTTCCACAACGTCATCAAGGACGCCGGGATCAACCTCTCCGAGATCGACCACGTCGTTCTCGTCGGTGGCTCCACCCGTATGCCCGCCGTCGCCGAGCTCGTCAAGGAGCTGACCGGCGGCAAGGAGGCCAACAAGGGCGTGAACCCGGACGAGGTCGTCGCCATCGGCGCCTCGCTCCAGGCCGGTGTCCTCAAGGGCGAGGTCAAGGACGTCCTGCTCCTCGACGTCACCCCGCTGTCCCTCGGTATCGAGACCAAGGGCGGCATCATGACCAAGCTCATCGAGCGCAACACCACGATCCCGACCAAGCGGTCCGAGATCTTCACCACGGCCGAGGACAACCAGCCGTCCGTGCAGATCCAGGTCTACCAGGGCGAGCGCGAGATCGCGGCGTACAACAAGAAGCTCGGGATGTTCGAGCTGACCGGTCTGCCCCCGGCGCCGCGCGGCGTCCCGCAGATCGAGGTCTCCTTCGACATCGACGCCAACGGCATCATGCACGTGACCGCGAAGGACCTGGGCACGGGCAAGGAGCAGAAGATGACCGTCACCGGCGGCTCCTCGCTGCCGAAGGACGAGGTCGACCGCATGCGCCAGGAGGCCGAGCAGTACGCGGAGGAGGACCACAAGCGCCGCGAGGCCGCCGAGTCCCGCAACCAGGGCGAGCAGCTCGTCTACCAGACCGAGAAGTTCCTCAAGGACAACGAGGACAAGGTCCCGGGCGAGATCAAGACCGAGGTCGAGGAAGCCGTCAATGAGCTGAAGGAGAAGCTCAAGGGCGAGGACACGGCCGAGATCCGCACCGCCACGGAGAAGGTCGCGGCCGTCTCGCAGAAGCTCGGCCAGGCCATGTACGCCGACGCCAATGCCTCGCAGGCCGCCGGAGGCGCCTCCGCCGGAGCCGGCGCGGGTGCCGGTGCCGGTGACGCCAAGGCCGACGACGACGTCGTCGACGCCGAGATCGTCGACGAGGACCGGAAGGACGGTGCCGCGTGACGGAGGAGACCCCGGGCTTCGACGAGCAGCAGCCCGACGTCCCTTCCGGCGCCACCTCCGATGACGCCGAGCCGAAGGCCGCCACCCCCTCCGCGGAGGAGGGGGCGGCCCCGGCCGGGGACACGGGCCAGGACGCGGCTCTGGTGGCCCAGCTGGACCAGGCCCGCACGGCGCTCAGCGAGCGCACGGCGGACCTCCAGCGCCTCCAGGCCGAGTTCCAGAACTACCGCCGCCGGGTCGAGCGCGACCGGATCGCGGTCAAGGAGATCGCCATCGCGAACCTCCTGACCGAGCTCCTGCCCGTGCTCGACGACATCGGGCGCGCGCGGGAGCACGGCGAGCTGGTCGGCGGTTTCAAGTCCGTCGCCGAGTCGCTGGAGAGCACCGCGGCGAAGATGGGCCTGCAGCAGTTCGGCAAGGAGGGCGAGTCCTTCGACCCGACGATCCACGAAGCCCTGATGCACAGTTACGCGCCGGACGTCACCGAGACGACGTGCGTGGCGATTCTGCAGCCCGGGTACCGGATCGGCGAGCGCACCATCCGCCCCGCGCGGGTGGCGGTGGCCGAACCCCAGCCGGGGGCACAGACGGTCAAGGCGGCCGACGAGACCGCCGACGCCGACGACAAGGAGAGCGGTGGCCCGGACGAGGGCTGACGTCATAGCGGACGAAGGGAAGGAGGGGCGTCGAGGATGAGCACCAAGGACTTCATCGAGAAGGACTACTACAAGGTCCTCGGCGTCCCCAAGGACGCCACCGAGGCCGAGATCAAGAAGGCGTACCGGAAGCTCGCCCGCGAGTACCACCCGGACGCCAACAAGGGAAACGTCAAGGCGGAGGAGCGCTTCAAGGAGATCTCCGAGGCCAACGACATCCTCGGCGACCCCAAGAAGCGCAAGGAGTACGACGAGGCACGCGCCCTCTTCGGCAACGGAGGCTTCCGCCCCGGGCCCGGCGCGGGCGGCGGCTCCTTCAACTTCGACCTGGGCGACCTCTTCGGAGGCGGCGCCCAGGGCGGCCAGGGAGCCGGCGGCTTCGGCGGTGGACTCGGTGACGTCTTCGGGGGCCTGTTCAACCGTGGCGGCGCGGGCGCGGGGACGCGCACGCAGCCGCGGCGCGGCCAGGACATCGAGTCCGAGGTCACGCTCAGCTTCACGGAGGCGATCGAGGGCGCGACCGTGCCGCTGCGGATGTCCTCGCAGTCGCCCTGCAAGGCCTGTTCGGGCACCGGCGACAAGAACGGCACACCGCGCGTGTGCCCGACCTGCGTCGGCACCGGGCAGGTCGCCCGGGGCAGCGGCGGCGGCTTCTCCCTCACTGACCCCTGCCCGGACTGCAAGGGCCGCGGCCTGATCGCGGAGAACGCCTGCGAGGTCTGCAAGGGCAGCGGCCGGGCCAAGTCCTCGCGGACCATGCAGGTGCGCATCCCCGCGGGCGTCAGCGACGGCCAGCGGATCCGGCTGCGCGGCAAGGGAGCGCCGGGCGAGCGCGGCGGCCCGGCGGGTGATCTGTACGTCGTCGTGCACGTCGACGCCCACCCGGTGTTCGGCCGCAAGGACGACAACCTCACCGTCACCGTCCCGGTGACCTTCAGCGAGGCGGCCCTCGGCGGGGAGGTCCGGGTGCCCACGCTGGGCGGCCCGCCCGTCACGCTGAAGCTCCCGCCGGGCACGCCGAACGGCCGTACGATGCGTGCCCGGGGCAAGGGCGCGGTCCGCAAGGACGGCACCCGGGGGGACCTTCTGGTCACCGTCGAGGTGAGTGTTCCGACGGACCTGACGGGGAAGGCTCGTGACGCACTCGAGGCGTATCGCGAGGCGACCGCGGGTGAGGATCCGCGGGCGGATCTGTTCCAGGCCGCGAAGGGAGCATGAGTCAGATGGACGGTCGTCGACGCAACCCGTATGAACTGACCGAGGAGACCCCGGTCTACGTCATCTCGGTGGCGGCCCAGCTGTCCGGCCTGCACCCGCAGACCCTGCGCCAGTACGACCGTCTCGGTCTGGTGTCCCCGGACCGCACCGCCGGCCGGGGCCGCCGCTACTCGGCCCGTGACATCGAACTGCTGCGTACCGTCCAGCAGTTGTCACAGGACGAGGGCATCAACCTGGCGGGCATCAAGCGCATCATCGAACTGGAGAACCAGGTCGCCGCCCTCCAGGCCCGCGTGGCCGAACTGGAGGACGCGCTCGACGGCGCGGCGGCGGCCATGCGCCAGCGCGAGGCGGCGGTGCACGCGTCGTACCGCCGGGACCTGGTGCCGTACCAGGAGGTCCAGCAGACCAGCGCGCTGGTGGTGTGGCGGCCGAAGCGGCAGCAGCAGTCGGACTGACCGACGCGCCGGTGTGAAGGCATGCGAAAGGGGCCGGGAGGCAACTCCCGGCCCCTTTCGCATGCCTTGACCCGATTTCGCATGGTCTCCTGTCAATGACTGACCGGTGCAGAGCACTTGGAGACGATTCCGCACCGTCTTCACAACCACTGCGGAGCGTGGTGTTGTCATCTCGTTAAGTGGTTCCGCTTGACGCTGGGGGCCGGTCCGCGTTGGCTTTTAGGTCACATGGGCCCCAAAGCTGTGCCCACGTCCGAATCACACGTGAAGTGAGCTCCCGCATGCGTCGTCGTATCGCCATATCCGTGGCCGCCGCCACTGTGTCCGTCACGCTCGCCGGCTGCGGCGCGCTCAACGCGACCGGGAGCAGCGACGACGCGAGCCCGACCAAGGGCAACGACATCACGGTGGGCCTGCTGCTGCCGGAGAAGGCGAACACCCGGTACGAGAACTTCGACTACCCGATCATCAAGCAGAAGGTCGAGGCCCTCACCAACGACAAGGGCCGCGTCGAGTACGCCAACGCGGAGGCGAGCGCCGACAAGCAGGCGGGCCAGATGCAGCAGATGATCGACGACCGGGTCGACGTGATCCTGCTGGACGCGGTCGACTCGCAGGCCATCGCGAGCGGCGTGAAGAAGGCCAAGGAGGCCGGCATCCCGGTCATCGCCTACGACCGGCTGGCCGAGGGCCCGATCGACGCGTACGTCTCCTTCGACAACGAGCTGGTCGGCGAGGTCCAGGGGCGTTCCCTGCTGGAGGCCATCGGCGAGAAGGCGAGCCTGTCCGACAAGATCGTGATGATGAACGGCTCGTCGACGGACCCGAACGCCAAGCAGTTCAAGGCCGGGGCCCTGTCCGAGCTGAACGGCAAGGTGACGATCGCCGAGTCCTTCGACACCAAGGACTGGAAGCCGGAGAACGCCCAGGCCAACATGGCCGAGGCGATCGAGAAGATCGGCAAGGACAACATCGCGGCGGTCTACTCCGCCAACGACGGCATGGCCGGCGGCATCGTCAAGGCCCTGGAGGCCGCGGGCATGACCGACATGCCGCCGATCACCGGCCAGGACGCGGAGCTCGCGGCCGTGCAGCGGATCATCGCCGGCGAGCAGTACATGAGCGTCTACAAGTCGTACCCGCAGGAGGCGGAGAACGCAGCGGAGTTGGCGGTCGCCAAGGTGCAGGGCCGCGACATCCAGTTCGCCGCCCTCGCCCGCGAGAAGGTCGACAGCCCCACCCACAAGGGCATTCCCGCGCACCTCGTGCCCGTGGTCGCCCTGACGAAGGAGAACATCAAGGACACGGTCGTCGCCGACGACATCTACAAGCTGTCGGACATCTGCACGGCCCAGTACAAGGCGCAGTGCCGGGCGATCGGTCTCAGGTAGGCACGGCCGGTCCGCGCTCGGACGCTCCCGCCGGGCCGGCCCTTCCCGGGCGCCCGGCCAGGGTGATCGCCCGCAGCAGCCACTCGGCGGGCCCGTGCCGGAACCGCCGGCGCCACGCCGTGCTGAGAGCGAGCTGAAGCCCGTACACGGCGCACGCGAGCACCAGCACGGCAGCCGCTCCCACCTGCCCGTAGAGGGACAGGCCGTACGCCGTGGCCACGAACATCATGATCAGGGACTGCCCCAGGTAGTTCGTGAGCGCCAGGCGGCCCGCCGGGACGAACAGCCGCTGGATCCGGCCTGCCCACGACGAGTGCAGGAGGAGCAGCAGCGCGCAGGCGTAGGCGGCTGACAGGGCCGGTGCCGTCAGCATGCCGACTCCGATGCCCAGGAAGTGCCACCGGTCGTCCAGCGGCCCCTCCGCGGCGGAGGCGAAGAAGACGGCCCCCGGGGCTCCGACGGCCAGGCCGACGGCCGTGACCCGCCGCAGCCGGGAGCGATCCGTCGCGCCCGGTGCGAGCAGGCGCCGCTTCCCCGCGGCCAGGCCGAGGAGGAACGCGCCGAGCACACCCGGAGCCATGAGGAGAACACCGAGCAGCGCGTCGGGCAGCCGGTCCAGGTTTTCCTGGACGACGGTGCCGGGATCGCCGCGGTAGGCGGCCACGGGCCGCGCGATCTGCCGGTGGGGGGCGGGCTCCTCGTCGTCCACCGTCGCGGCCAGCGCCCCCAGTCCGGTGAGGAAGACGACGTAGACCCCGTAGATCCAGACGGCGACGCGCACGGCGGTGGCCGGTCCGATCCGTCGGACGCACAGCAGGACCAGGCCGAGCAGGCCGTAGGTCAGCAGGATGTCGCCGCTGTACAGCACGACCGCGTGCGCCAGGCCGAGCAGCACAAGACCGAGGGACCGGCGCAGAAAGCGCGCGGTGGCGTTTGCGCCGTCCCGCTCGGCGGAGGCCTGTTGCAGGGTGAAGCTGTAGCCGAACAGGAACGAGAACAAGAGGTAGAACTTGAAGGAGGCCAGCGCCGTCACCAGCCAGACGGCGCCCTGGTCCCAGAGAGGCGCTCCCGGTCGGCGGATCCCCTCCGCGACGTAAGGGTCCATCATCTGGGAGCTGTTGACCACCAGGATGCCCAGCAGGGCGAAACCCCGCAGCGCGTCGACGGTGGGCAGCCGGCGGGGGCCTGCCGATGCCGGTAAGTCGTCCGCGGCCGTCCGGACGGGAGTCGTGTCCACTCCTCCATCGTGTGGCAACAGGCCGGTGGGAGCGAGCGGATTCAGGGACGGACCGGCTCGAAAGGGCGCTCGGGTGTGGGGGAGCCGTGTTGCGGAGCAGGTCCCGGCCGCGCATAGTTGCGCTGCGGAAGACGGCGAAACCGGGGGTGGGATGGGCGATGGCCGGGCACGGGGCCAAGGAGCATCCACACGGTGCTGACCGACTGTGCGAGGCCGGGGATCGCGTGTATTCCCGGGCCGTACGGCGGGGCCGCGTGTCGCGCCGGGACGCCGAACCGGTGCCCTGCCTGCTGGAACTCGCCCTGCTCCACCCGGATCCCGACGACATGGACTGGCTGGTGCCGACCTCCCCGCAGGAGGTCATGACCCGGCTGCTGCGCGGGATGTACGACGAGGTCAGCGCGAGTCAGAGGCGGGTGGGCTCGGCCGTGGCGGCCGTCGAGCGGTACGCCGGCCTCGGCAGCCAGGTGCGGCCGGCCCCGTCGGCGGGCGAGGGCTCGGCGATCCGGGTGCTGGACGGCCTCGCCCGGATCCAGGCCGCGATGGACGAGGCGACCCAGGCGTGCACGACCGAGGTGCTCACGGTGCAGCCCGGCGGCATCCGCCGGGAGGCGGAACTCTCCGAGGGCCTGCACCGGGCGCTGGCGCTGCGCGGCCGGGGTGTGCGGATGCGGGACCTGTACACCCACGTCGCCCGGCACGGGCAGGGGCTGCTCACGTATCTGGAGCTGATGGGCGACGCGGTGGAGGCGCGGACGCTGGACGAGGTGATCGACCGGCTGATCCTGTTCGACCGGACGGTGGCGTTCGTCCCCGCCAACACCGACCGCACGATGGCCCTCGAGCTGCGGCACCCCGCGATCGTCGAGTACCTCGTCACGGTCTTCGAGCGACTGTGGCGCCTCGCGATTCCCCTGACTGCCCCGCTGCCCGACACGGGCATCGAGGGCATCTCCCATCGCGAGCAGTCGATCGCGGCCCTGCTGGCGGAGGGACACCAGGACGCGGTGATCGCGGAACGGCTGGGGATAAGCGTACGGACGTGCCGGGCGCACATCGCGCGGCTGTCGGAGACGCTGGGGGCGGCCAGCCGGACGCAGCTGGGCGTGCGCATCGCCCAGGCGGGCCTGGACGGCCCGCCGCGCGCGGCGGCTTCCCCGACCCTCAGCCTTCCTGATCAAGGATCCCGGACTGCCCGATGAGGTAGCCCAGTTGGGCCCTGCTCCGACTGCCCAGCGTCGCGGCGAGCTTGGCGATGTGGACGCGGGCCGTGCGGATGTTCATACCGAGGCGGTCGGCGATGACGGCGTCGGTGTGGCCTTCGACGAGGAGGGCGGCGATGGCGTGCTGGCGGGGGGTGATGCCGTCGCGGGAGGGCCGTGGGGCGGCTTCGGGATACATGGGGGTGGCCAGGCGCCAGAGGCGGTCGAAGGTGGTGGCGAGGTGGTCCACGATGGCCGGGTGCCGGATCTCCAGGGCGAGTGCGCCGTCCTTGTCGGCCGGGACGAAGGCCACCGTGCGGTCGACGATGATGAGGCGGTCGGGGACTTCGTCCAGTGAGCGCACCTCGATGTCGCCCTTCAGCCGCTCGCAACGGGCGGCGATGATCGGGAAGTGGCGCAGCGTGTGCGGGTACAGGGTGCGGATGCGGCAGCCGCGGTCCAGCGCGGCCTGGTCGCGCCCGAGGGACGCGGCGTCGGCGACCTGACCGCGTTCGCCGGTGAGTCCGGCGCGGGGCTGGACGGTGACCAGTTCCTCGGAGGCGTCGGCCATGGCGGCGGTGATGGCCCGGTTGATCAGATCCGTGCCCTTGAGCAGCTGGATCGTGCGGGTGCCGGTGGCCACGGGATGCGGGTCGGCGATCCGCATGAGCGGGTCGAACGTCTCGGCCAGCCGTGCCTCACGCCGCCGTTCGCTCGCGATCCGCTCCCCTGACGTCCGCAGCAGCCGGTGCAGCGCGACGACCGGGGCGACGGGCTCCAGCCGGATCGGGTCGTCGACGGCGGGGTGCAACAGACCCAGGCCGACGAGACAGGGGCGGCGTGAGCGTCCTCGGCCGGCAGCTGCCCCTGGCGCAGGGCCCGTTCGTACAGCTCCGTGCCGACGGAGCACAGGTCCTCCGTCCCGTGCTCGCGGTGCGGCGCGCTCACTCCGGCGCTCCCTCCCGCTCCAGGATCCCCGACTGTGCGATGAGATAGCCGAGTTGGGCGCGGCTGCCGCTGCCCAGCAGCGAGGCCAGCTTGGCGATGTGGGCCCGGCAGGTGCGCACGTTCATACCCAGGCGGCGGGCGATGGCCTCGTCGACGTGGCCCTCGACGAGGAGTTTGGCTATGGAGTACTGGATCTCCGTTATGCCGTCCGGCGCGATTTCGTAGGGAGTGGTCTCGCTCAGCGGAACCGCTCGGTTCCACATGAACTCGAACACCTTGATCAGGTAGCGGATGATCCCCGGGTGCCGCAGCTCCAGCGCGACCTGCTGGTCGTCGCGGGTGGGGATGAACGCGACGCTCTCGTCGCAGATGATCAGACGCTCCACGAGCTCGTCGATCGTGCGGTACTCCGCCTTGCCGTCGGCGAGCCGGGCGGAGTAGGCCAGCTGCTCCGGGTTGTACCGGGCGGTGTGCTGGTACACGGTGCGGATCCGCACACCACGTTCTATCAATGGCCTGTCGCGCTTCATCCCTTGCAGGAGACTGCGCTCGGACACACGGTCGCTCGGTTGCAGCGTGAGCATCTCGTTCTGGCACTGGGCCGTGGCCGCGTTCAGCGCCACGTTGATCCGCTCACCGCCCTCGAGGACGGTGATGGAGTCGCTGGTCGTGGCCATCTGGGCGCCGAGGGCCATGAAGGGCTGAAAGGTCTCCGCGAGGCCGATCGCCCGTCGCCTGCGGTCCGCTATCTCCTGTTCCAGAGGGTTGAGCTGCCGGGAGAGGGCCACTACGGGGGGAACCGGGCGGAGCCAGGTCGGATCGTCGGGGTCGGGATGGAGCAGAGCCAGCTCGATCAGGCAGGGGGCGGGGTCGGCGTCCTTGCGCGCCAGACGTCCGGCGCGCAGGGCGATGGTGTAAAGGCGGCCACCTTCCTCGCACAACTCGGTAATCGGATGGGGATGTGTCGCATTAGCCTGATTCGATCCCAAATCTCCACCCCCAGGGTCCTGAACATGCAGGAACATGATGCATCGATTGTGTGGCCATGACGTGCCCGAATGAGCCATCGTCGTACCTGACGGGGAAAAGGGGACCTTCAAGTGAGGACGAAGCCGACTATGTGCAGCAGAATGCTTCGCTCGGTGCTTGTCGCCGCCTTCTCCGTCGCCGCGGCCCTGGGTGCACTCGGGGGCTTCTCCGATGTGAAGGACGAGGTGCGGGCGAACAGCGTCTGGCCTTCGGTGGCGGTGAACGCCGACGCCGGCAGCAGTGGAAACTCCGTGGGTTCCGGTGCTGACGAGGCCGGGAGCTGACCGTGACCACTCCACCCGACGACCGCTCCTTCCGCCGCGAGATGGCCACCGCCTACCGCTCCGGCTGGCACTTCATCGACCTGGTCACCGCCATCCCCCACAACGGTGACTCGCTGATGGTGACCGTGTTCGGAGAGCCGGTCGTCGTCACGCGGGACGAGGACGGAGACGTACGGGCGTACCGGTGCCTGCGGCGGCCTCGGGGGCGCCGCAGCCCGTGCGATGTGCCGTGCGGTACGGAATGATCTTTGTGAACCTGGACCAGCGGGACCACCAGCAGGTGGAGGCCGACTCCCCTGCCCCGAGGACCATCTCTGCCACCCCCCGCAGTGCCTGACGCGATTCCCCCGTCGTAAAAGATCGCTCAGGTGCTTCCCCCGCAGCGGCGTCACCGTGACCTGAACACGGTGACGCCGCTGCAGTTTCTGGCGACATTTCCGGGTATCGCCGCAGTCGGGGTGTGGCCGGAACCAGTCGATCACCGGTGTGGATGTTCACATCGGTCAACCTCTCCCCATGGCTCGCGTCAGCTCTATCTCGATCACCACGCGCGACGGGTTCGGCGACGGAGTCCTGCCGTAGCGCTCCGCGTAGCGCCGCTCCGCCTCCGCGACCCGGTCCGGGTCGCTGTGGACGAAGGCCCGGCCCTCCAGCGTCGCCCACCGGCGGCCCTCCATCTGGCAGACGGCGACCGCCGCCCCCTGCTCCCCGGCGGCCAGCACATGCCGCGCCTTCGCGCTCGCCTTGTTGGTGATCACCCGAGCCAGACGGGCCGCGGGATCGTATGTGACCCCGACGGGTACTACGTGCGGAGTGCCGTCCGGGCGGGGAGTCGTCAGGGTGCACACATGCCGTTCCCGCCAGAAGCTGAGGTACGACGGGTCGGGAGCGCCCGGATCAACGGAGTACTTGGTCGCCATGGGACGGAACTTAGCCCCTCCGCCCCTCCCGGAATCGGCCTTGAGTGGAATAGACTCAACTTTGTGCACGTTGACCGAGTCAGTCTGACTGCCCTGTGGGACGTGGCACGCAGCTTCACGCAAGGAGGAGAACGCGAACGTGGACGCCGAGCTGACCAACCGGAGCCGGGACGCGATCAACGCGGCCAGCAACCGGGCCGTGACCGAGGGGCACCCCGACCTGACCCCCGCCCACCTGCTTCTCGCGCTGCTCCAGGGCCAGGACAACGAGAACATCACCGATCTGCTCGCCGCGGCCGACGCCGACCAGGCGGCCGTACGCGCCGGAGCCGAGCGCGTGCTCGCCGGGCTGCCCAGCGTGACCGGCTCGACCGTGGCGCCGCCCCAGCCCAACCGCGAGATGCTCGCCGTCGTCGCCGACGCGCAGGCCCGCGCCAAGGAGCTCGGGGACGAGTACCTCTCCACCGAGCATCTCCTCATCGGCATCGCGGCCAAGGGCGGCGCGGCCGGCGAGGTGTTGTCCCAGCAGGGCGCCGACGCCAAGAAGCTCCAGGCGGCCTTCCAGAAGACAAGGGGCCAGCGACGGGTGACCACGGCAGACCCCGAGGGCCAGTACAAGGCCCTGGAGAAGTTCGGCACCGACTTCACCGCCGCCGCGCGGGAAGGCAAGCTCGACCCGGTCATCGGCCGGGACCAGGAGATCCGGCGGGTCGTGCAGGTGCTGTCCCGGCGGACCAAGAACAACCCCGTGCTGATCGGTGAGCCCGGTGTCGGCAAGACCGCCGTCGTCGAGGGACTCGCCCAGCGGATCGTGAAGGGCGACGTGCCCGAGTCGCTGAAGGACAAGCGGCTCGTCGCGCTCGACCTGGGCGCGATGGTCGCCGGGGCGAAGTACCGGGGTGAGTTCGAGGAGCGGCTGAAGACCGTCCTCGCCGAGATCAAGGACTCCGACGGGCAGATCATCACCTTCATCGACGAGCTGCACACCGTCGTCGGGGCCGGTGCCGGCGGCGACTCCGCCATGGACGCCGGGAACATGCTCAAGCCCATGCTCGCGCGGGGCGAGCTGCGCATGGTCGGCGCCACCACCCTCGACGAGTACCGCGAGCGGATCGAGAAGGACCCGGCGCTGGAGCGGCGCTTCCAGCAGGTGCTGGTCGCCGAGCCCACCGTCGAGGACTCCATCGCGATCCTGCGCGGACTCAAGGGCCGCTACGAGGCCCACCACAAGGTGCAGATCGCCGACAGCGCGCTCGTCGCCGCCGCGTCGCTCTCCGACCGGTACATCACCTCCCGCTTCCTGCCCGACAAGGCCATCGACCTCGTCGACGAGGCCGCCTCCCGCCTCCGCATGGAGATCGACTCGTCCCCCGTCGAGATCGACGAACTCCAGCGCGCCGTCGACCGGTTGAAGATGGAGGAGCTGGCGATCGGCAAGGAGACCGACGCCGCCTCCCGCGAACGCCTGGAGAAGCTGCGCCGCGACCTCGCCGACAAGGAGGAGGAGCTGCGGGGTCTCACCGCCCGCTGGGAGAAGGAGAAGCAGTCCCTCAACCGCGTCGGTGAGCTGAAGGAACGCCTCGACGAGATCCGCGGCCAGGCCGAACGCGCCCAGCGCGACGGTGACTTCGACACCGCCTCCAAGCTGCTCTACGGCGAGATCCCCGCCCTGGAGAAGGAACTGGAGGCCGCGTCCGAGGCCGAGGAAGAGGTCGCCAAGGACACCATGGTCAAGGAGGAGGTCGGCTCCGACGACATCGCCGACGTCGTCGCCTCCTGGACCGGCATTCCGGCGGGCCGTCTGCTGGAGGGCGAGACGCAGAAGCTGCTGCGCATGGAGGACGAGCTCGGCAAGCGGCTCATCGGCCAGACCGAGGCGGTGCGCGCGGTGTCCGACGCCGTGCGACGGTCCCGCGCCGGGATCGCCGATCCCGACCGCCCGACCGGCTCCTTCCTCTTCCTCGGCCCGACCGGCGTCGGCAAGACCGAACTGGCCAAGGCCCTCGCCGACTTCCTCTTCGACGACGAGCGGGCGATGGTCCGCATCGACATGTCGGAGTACAGCGAGAAGCACAGCGTGGCCCGCCTCGTCGGCGCCCCGCCCGGATACGTCGGCTACGAGGAGGGCGGCCAGCTCACGGAGGCCGTGCGCAGGCGGCCGTACTCGGTCGTGCTGCTCGACGAGGTCGAGAAGGCCCACCCCGAGGTCTTCGACATCCTGCTCCAGGTGCTGGACGACGGGCGGCTGACGGACGGCCAGGGCCGCACGGTCGACTTCCGCAACACGATCCTGGTGCTGACGTCGAACCTGGGCAGCCAGTTCCTGGTCGACCCGGTCACCAGCGAACAGGAGAAGAAGGAGCAGGTCCTGGAGGTGGTGCGGACCTCCTTCAAGCCGGAGTTCCTCAACCGCCTGGACGACCTGGTCGTCTTCGCCGCGCTGACCAAGCCCGAGCTGGAGCGCATCGCGAAGCTCCAGCTCGACCGCCTGGCCAAGCGGCTCGCCGAGCGGCGCCTCACCCTCGACATCACGCCGGAGGCCCTGGCGTGGCTCGCGGAGGAGGGCATGGACCCGGCGTACGGCGCGCGCCCGCTGCGACGGCTCGTCCAGTCGGCCATCGGCGACCGGCTCGCCAAGGAGATCCTCTCCGGGGAGATCAAGGACGGCGACACGGTCCGCGTCGACCGTTTCGGCGACGAGCTCCTGGTGGGACCGGCGGCCGGCAAGACCCTCTGACCGGCCGCTCACGCCCTGACGACGGCCCGCCCCGCACTTCACGGGGCGGGCCGCCGCATGCCCTGCTCGGGCGAACCGGCCGGGTCGGCGGTGGGCGGCGGGTGAGCCGACCGGGTCGGCGGTCACCGGCGGGCCGCCGGACGATGACGGTCGCGCGGTGGCAGGCGGCGACGAGGGCGATGGCGCACGCCAGGACGGCGGGCTTCTCCTCGTCGGCCGCTTCGGCGTCGGGGTGTCTCGGGTGCCTCGCGTGCCTCGGGTGTCTCGTTCCGAACTCAGGCGGGCACGCTCGGCCTCGGTGAACACGATGGCCTCCCGCCGGGCCGGGACGAGCGGCTGCGGCCGCACACGAGGTATTCGGCCAACTCGGTGCTCCCGCCCTGCACCCCGCACCCTTCCGCTTTCACGGCATCTTCACGATTCCGGGCATGAGTCGAACGGTCATTCGCATCCAGCTGCCGATTCCGCTCAGGGGGGCGGTTCTCAGCCACGTGTCTTCGGCCCTCTGTCGGGCGTGTTGCCCCTGTGCCTAGAGTGACCGGGCGCCCAGTGAAGTGGACCTGACCAGTCCGGCCTGGGGCGTTGACCATTCACGGGGGATTCATCGATGCACGTCGTCCTGCGCGCCTTCACGCCGCCGCCTGTCCGCTGACGGGGAGAGACCACAACGCGGCACGCGCCGGCACACCGGCGGCTCCCGCACCCTTTCCCGCTTCGGCGAGACCGCGTTTTCCGGTCCACCGGCCGACGTTCCGTCCGCACAGGTGACCAGCCCCCGGCCGGTGCTCTGCCCGGCCCTCGCGTGTACCCACTCGAGCTCAGAAGGAATGCCCATGCGCAAGATCCTGACCGCAGCCGGCCTCACCTCGTCCGCCGTCGCGCTCGGCGTGCTGTTCGCCGGCCCGGCGGCCGCCTGGACGGCCTCGTCCCAGTTCGATGTCGTCTTCCCCGGCCAGAAGCCGCAGACGACCTACTACGTCGAGACCACCGGCGCGAACACGACGTCGAGCGGCAACATGACCGGGAAGTCGGTGCTCTACTGGCAGCTCGGCGTCGACCAGGTGATCGACGGCTCGAAGCGGTTCACCAGTTTCAAGATCACGACGCGGATCGAGGCCCGCCTCGGCACGTCCGGCGTGGACGAGGTCATGACCAAGAAGACCTGCGACATGACCGAGGTCGTCAACAACCACTACGCGTGGTCCTACGACTCTCCGGAGAACACCTGCGTCGCTCCGTCCACCACCTACGACGGTGAGCTGTGGTGGTCGTCGGACGCCACGGTCGTCTACGACATCGAGGGGGACGGCAAGGGCGCCATCACCCAGGAGCTCCAGGGCACCAGGCTGGTCCACGGCTGACCGCGGAACCCGTCACGCCCCGACGACACCACCCCGGAGAACTGACGTGATACGCAGATCGCTGACGGCCGCCCTCGCCGCCACGGCCTCGGCCACCGTGCTCGTGCTCACCAGCGGCACGGTGGTGCACGCGGGCGAGGAGCCCATCGCCGAGCCGTCGGTCACCGCCACGCCGGCCGGCGAAGCACCGGCGAACCCCGTGATCGCCGAGTACAACGGGCGGGAGATCAACCTCGCCGAATCGTGGGAGGGCGCAGACAGCTGCACCGAGCTGCCCAGCGGTGAGGTGCACTGCTACGACTCCGACGCCGAGGCGCTGGCGGACCCCGAGCTGCCCGCCGAGATCCGCGAGCAGACGCTGAAGGCCGCCGCCGCTCCGGCCGGGGCCCGGGCGGCGGCCGCGCCGCCCGCCCGGTGCGTCGCCGACTACTGGTGCCTGTACATGAAGGTCGGCTACAAGGGCCGACTCCTGCGGCTGCACTCCGACGGCAAGAAGGACCTCGCGGAGTGGGGCTGCCGGGACAAGCTGAGCGCCGTGTACTACTGGGTCGGCCGCTACTCGGTCAACTACGGCGACGCGAAGATCACCGACCTGCGCTCCTGGCCCGTCGAGGACCGGGTCCGGCGGCTCGACCCGCCGGGTGGCTGGTCCGACTTCACCAACCTCGACTACCCGGGCGGCGGGCACTGGAACAACAAGGTCGACATCTTCGAGGTCCGGCGCGCCTGACAGGTGCGCCGAGGCTCAGGGGAGGTACCCGGTGTTCCCGCCGACCGGCCGGATCCTGTCAGCCGAGGGCTGACGGGACCCGCCCGGGGTTGCCACGCCCCTCCCCGCATGGGGAGGATGGCGGGATCCGTACGAAGGGAAAATCACGGTGACCATCGACCCGTCCTCGATTCCGAACTTCGGGGGCCAGCCCGAGCCGCAGCCGCAAGGACCGGCGGGCCCCGTCGTCCCGGATCAGGACCTCGTGAAGCAGCTCCTCGAACAGATGGAGCTCAAGTACGTCGTCGAC
Source organism: Streptomyces tuirus (assembly GCA_018195615.1). Taxonomy (GTDB): domain Bacteria; phylum Actinomycetota; class Actinomycetes; order Streptomycetales; family Streptomycetaceae; genus Streptomyces; species Streptomyces tuirus_A. The sequence goes on from JAGTPG010000002.1 coordinate 5,327,750, forward strand.
GACGAGGGAGACCTCGCGGCGCCGTGGGAGCAGTTCCGCACCTACTTCATGTTCCGGGGTGAGGGAGACCAGCAGGTCTTCTCCGTGCGGACGTTCTACGACCGGCCCCACGAGATCGAGCTGAAGCCGCAGCTCCTGGAGTCGATCGACGACTGGAACCGCCGCACCCTGTGGCCCAAGGTCTACAGCCACACCCACGACGACGGCACGGTCCGCCTGATCGGCGAGGCCCAGATGCTGATCGGCATGGGCGTCAGCCTGGAGCACTTCGTCTCCTCGACGGTCAGCTGGGTGCGGGCCGCGATCGAGTTCGACAAGTGGCTCGTCGAGCAGCTCGGTCTCGAGCAGGAGATCAACGAAGCGGAGAAGCCCGAAGACGACGAGTAGGGTCCCGAGCGGGCCCGCACGGCGCGTCGGCGCGTACGAGCAGGTACGTGCTGTACGCGCCGTTTGCCTTTTGGGCAACGGGCGCCGACCCCCAGCGCACGGCCGGGAATGTAGCTTCGATCTTCACGGAAGGTTCACAAGGTTTGCTAAGTTGACCACTGCGTGCACGACTTCCACCCACAGGCGGGTGGTCTCGTGCGCTTTCAGACGGAAGGAGCGCCCTGTCCATGGCGTCGGAACGAACCTCGCGCCCCGCAGTGACCGACTTCGCGAACAAGGCCGACTCCCTTGGCGAATGAGAGCGAGGGGCCGAGCCCCGACGAGGTCCGGCGGTGGATCAACAGCCTCTACGACCGGGCCGAGAGCGACACGGGCAGGTTCAACCCGACCCGCGCCGCCGCGATCCCGCGCCAGCGGAGCGCGGCCACCCGCGGCCGGTCCCAGGAGGGCTCGGAGCCCACGGACGGAAGCTTTGCCCGTAAGTGGTTCGACACCGCCCGCGCCAAATTGGGCCCGACCCTGCCGGCGACGCTGCCGGACAGGAGGTCGCCGGTCCGTCCCGACCGCGCACCCGCGCCCGCACGACCCGTGCGCCCGGCGGAACGTCCCGCGGAACCCCTCGCCCTCGAAGCGCCCAAGGCGCCCACCGGTGTCGCGCGGGAGCTGACCGGCGGAACAGCTCAGGCACCGACCACCGGAATCCGCCCGGAGATCCCCGCCCAGCGTGTCGCACCGGCTCTGCCGGGCGACTCCCGGCCGGACGAGGGCGCCCGGCGTGACGGGGCACCACCGGTGCTCGGCGGCGACGCGGCGGCGTGGCCGCTGTACGAGCCCGCACCAGCGCCTGCCCCGGAGTCCAGCCCACTCTCCGGCCCACTCTCCGGCCCGCAGTCCGCCGTGGCGCTGCCAACCCTCCCGGACCCCACCGCGGGCACTCTCCAGGCGGATCTTCCGGCAAGCGGGATGGAGACCTACCGTGCCGCTCCGGCGACCGGCGCGACCGCACCGTATGCCACGGCTCTGTCAGCCGAGCCCACCGCTCACCACACCTCCGGCCCACCGGCCGACCTGACCACCGCGACCTATGACGCCGGCCCGCCGGACGTCCCTGCCTCTGCCCTGGCGGCTCCCGCCTCGGCAATGCCCTGGCTGTCGCCGGACGCCGGCCCCGGCACCAGGGCCGAGCGGGTGGTCGCCTTCGCCCGGGCGCAGATCGGCCGGCCCTGCGTATGGGGCGCGGTCGGGCCGGGATCGTACGACGCCCCGGTCTCACCCAGGCCGCGTGGAAGGCCGCCGGCGTCACGCTTCCCCGGACCACCCAGGCCCAGTGGGAAGCGGGGCTGCAGGTCTCGCTCGCCGACGTCCAGGCCGGAGACCTGGTCTTCTTCCACGACGACCTCGGGCACGTCGGCATCTGGAGCGGCGACGGCATGATGATTCACGCCCCGGGTCCCGGAGCGCTCATCCGTGAGGAGTCGGTGTTCTTCGCCGGCCAGTCGGCGATCAAGGGCGCGGTCCGTCCGGCCTAGAACGCCGCCCTGAGCTGCTTCGCGGCCTCCTCCAGCACGCCCGTCCGCTTGCAGAACGCGAACCGTACGAAGGGGGCGCCCTCCTCGCGGTGGTCGTAGAAGACCGCGTTGGGAATGGCGACGACACCGGCCCGTTCGGGCAGGCCGCGGCAGAAGGCGAAGCCGTCGGTCTCGCCGAGGGGGCGGATGTCGGTGGTGATGAAGTACGTGCCCGAGGGGCGGAAGACCCGGAAGCCGGCCTCCTCCAGGCCCGCCGCCAGCAGGTTCCGCTTGACCAGCATGTCGGCCCGGAAGTCCGCGAAGTACGACTCGGGCAGCGACAGCGCCTCGGCGACCGCGTACTGGAACGGGCCCGCCGACACGTACGTCAGGTACTGCTTCGCCGAGCGCACCGCCGTCACCAGCTCCGGGGACGCGGTCACCCAGCCGACCTTCCAGCCGGTGAACGAGAACGTCTTGCCGCTGCTCGAAATGGTGACCGTGCGCTCGCGCATCCCCGGGAACGTCGCCAGCGGCACGTGCTCGGCGTCGTCGAAGACCAGGTGCTCGTACACCTCGTCCGTCACCACGAGCAGATCGCGCTCCACCGCCAGCTCGGCGATCGCGGCCAGCTCCGCGCGGGTGAGGACCGTGCCGGTCGGGTTGTGCGGGGTGTTGATCAGCAGCAGGCGGGTGCGGTCGGTGACGGCGTCGCGCAGTTCGTCGAGGTCCAGGCGGAAGCGGCCCTCCTCGACGTCGGCGCGGAGGGTGACCGGTACCCGGCGCCCGCCCGCCATCGCGATGCACGCCGCGTACGAGTCGTAGTACGGCTCGAAGGCGATCACCTCGTCGCCGGGCTCCACGAGGGCCAGCAGGGCGGCGGCGATGGCCTCGGTGGCCCGGCGGTGACCAGGACCTCCGTGTCGGGGTCGTAGGACAGGCCGTAACACCGCTGCTGGTGGGCGGTGACGGCGGTGCGCAGCTCGGGGACGCCGGGGCCCGGCGGGTACTGGTTGCCGCGGCCGTCCCGCAGGGCCCGTACGGCCGCCTCCCTGACCTCCTCGGGCCGTCGGTGTCGGGGAAGCCCTGCCCGAGGTTGATGGCGCCGGTGCTCAGGGCCAGGGCCGACATCTCGGCGAAGATCGTCGTCCCGAACTCGGCGAGCCGGCGGTTGAGGAGGGGGCGCGCACTGGAGGTCATGCCGGTCATCCTGCGCCGAAGCTCTGGAGTTCCTCAACTCTGCTTTGGGGCGCATGAGGGGCGGGCATCCCTGTTCACGCAAGAGCGAGGCGCCCACGGGGGCCGCTTTGGGGAAACGGAAGGAGGATGAGCCATGGTCGTCGGCATCATCCTGGCGGTGGTCGGAGTCGTTCTGGTCGGGGCCCTGGTGTCCACGGCCCGCAGGGGGGCGTCCCACCGTTCCGGACGGACGACGCGTCGCGGGGCGTGGGCGTCCTCCGGTTCGGGCAACAGCAGCGGCAGCTGGTGGGCCGGCGGGGAGACTCCGGCTCGTCCGGCGGCAGCCACCACGGGGAGGCTCCTGCGGCGGCGGCTCGTCCTGCGGAGGCGGGTCGTCCTGCGGCGGGGCGGTGGAGGCGGATGCGGCGGCGGAGGCAGCTGACGGAAGTCGGCCGGCCGTCCCGACGGGGAAGCCGCATCCCCTGAACGCGGGGTCCGCACCTGGGGCGGGCCCCGCGTTCTCGTGCCCGGACTTCTCGGCCAGGGGATTCGTCGAACGCCCGTCGGGCGGCTTCCCGTCGATCCGGGCACCTTCTCCTGCCTGTCGGACAAGGCGCGTCGCGCGACGCGGGGTTCGGGCGTGACTCCGGCAACTGCGCCCGTCGAACGGCAGCTTCGGGAGCCGGCCGGAACCCCGGGCTCCCCTCCGTCGCGGCTCCACGGGTGAGCCACGGCGCACCGGCGCACGCCTCCCCGGCACCGGCGCACGCCGTGGTTGAACAGTTGAGCTGTGGAGCCCTCTGAGGGATGGAAACCCTACGAACTTGGGTAAAAACGCTGTGGCGGCGCCACAGTTCATGATTCCCTCTAAATCACCAACGCAGCCCCTCGGACGTCCTGCGGACACCTTCCTGAAACCGGCCGACTGGGCTGACCCGGGCCGACAGCCCCCGGTGCGACCGGGGCGCGGCGGACCCACCTCCCTCTCCTTGTGTGCTTGCGGAGCCGATCCATGCTCACGACCCTGAACACCTCCTACACCGACACGCGCGCGGCCGATCTCGCCTGGGCCCTGGGGCGCGAGCCGCTTCCCGCACTGGCCACCCTCGACCTCGAACTGACGGGCACCAAACTGCAGTTGCGACTCCTCGGCGCGTCCCACCAGGTCCTGCTGGAGGAAGAGCGGGGCATCTGCTCGGAGACGGTGGCGTGCATCCCGGGCAGCAGCACCCCGCTTCCGCTCGGTGTCGCCAAGCGGGTGGGCGACTGGGAGTACGAGTTCGCGGCCCGCGTCGAGGTCCTCTCGCCCGGCACCTTCGCGGGCCGAGCCCAGGAGCTGCTGGCCCTCGTCTCCGACCATCCGCACGGCCTGGCCGGTGTCTTCCCGGCAGCCCGCACGCCTTCACGGCTCTGCTGGCCCAGCACCACGAGGGGCAGGTGCACTGGCGGACCTGGCACGCGTACCCGCAGGACGGGCAGTTGGTGGCGACCCGTACGAAGGTGGGCGTACGGGTGCCGACGGCCGGCGCCGCCGGCTGAACCCCAGCGCCCCACGAGGCAAACCTCATCTCGTACCGATGACACGCCTTTGTAAACCAGCACCACACGTGTGGGTGACGATCCGCAGTGGAGCAGTGACGTAACGTCGCAGCGTGATCGAGCCGCACGCGCCCGCCCCGCCCGGTTCCCCGCCGCCCTGGAGCGCCCCGGGCGGCCCCGGCGGCCCGGCGCGACTGCCCGTCCGGCCGGGCACCGGACGGTTCCTGGTCCTCGCGGGCGTGTTCGTCTGCGCGGCCTGCGGACTCGTGTACGAACTGGAACTCGTCGCCCTCGCCTCGTACCTGATGGGCGACTCGGTCACCCAGGCGTCCGTCGTGCTGTCCGTCATGGTCTTCGCGATGGGCATCGGCTCCCTCGCCGCGAAGCGGCTGCGCGGACTCGCCGCGGCCGGGTTCGGCGCCGTCGAGGCGACGCTCGCCCTCGTCGGCGGATGCAGCGCGATGGCCCTGTACGCCGTCTTCGCCTGGACCGGCGACTGGGGCGGGATGTGGGCCAACGGGCCGCGCTGCCTCCTGGTCGCCTTCTCCCTCGCGACCGGGCTGCTCATCGGGGCCGAGGTCCCGCTGCTGATGGAGCTGATCCAGCGCATCCGCCGCCAGGACGCGGGCGGCGCGGTGGCCGACCTGTTCGCCGCGGACTACGTCGGCGCCCTGGTCGGCGGCCTCGCCTTCCCCTTTCTCCTGCTGCCGTTCCTCGGGCAGCTGACCGGCGCGCTGCTCACCGGCGCCGTCAACGCGGTCGTCGGCGGCGCGCTGGTGCTCGGCCTGTTCCGCCGGGACCTGACCCGGCGGGCCCGGTGGCTGCTGCTGCTCGGCAACGCCCTCGTCCTCGCCGTCCTCGCCTCGGCCGCCGTGCTCGTCGACGACTTCGAGCGGGCCGCCCGGCACGCGATGTACGGCGGGGACGTACGGGTGGCGCTCCAGACCGGTGTGAAGGAGGTGGTCCTCGCCGGGGCACGGACGGCCGGCCCCTCGACATGTTCCTCGACGGCCGGCTGCGGGTCAGCGGGCGCGACGAACTGCGCTACCACGAGGCCCTCGTCCACCCGGCCATGACCGGGCCGCACACCCGCGTGCTGATCCTCGGCGGCGGCGACGGCCTCGCGGCCCGCGAGGTGCTGCGGCACCCCGGAGTGGAGCGGGTCGACGTCGTCGAACTCGACGCGGAGGTGGTGCGACTGGCCCGCACCGACCCGGGCCTGTCCGCGCTGAACCGGCACGCGTTCGGCGACCCGCGCGTGCACGTGACCACGCAGGACGCCTTCGGCTGGCTGCGCGGAGCGCCCCCGGCGGCGTACGACGTGGTCGTCTCGGATCTGCCGGACCCGGGCATCACGGCGAGTACGAAGCTGTACTCGCAGGAGTTCTACGGCCTCGCGCGGCGGGTGCTCGCCCCCGGCGGCCGGCTCGTGGTGCACGCCGGGCCGGTCGCGACCAGCCCCCGTGTGTACTGGACGGTGGAGGCGACTGTCCGCGCGGCGGGCCTGCGCACCGCCCCGTACGGCACGGGCGGCCGCCACGCCGGGTTCGCCGTCGGGCCGGACCGCACCCCCGCCGACCACTCCCGGGCGCCCCGGGACTGGGGTTTCGTCCTGGCCGCCCGCACGGAGCCGCGGCCACGGCTCGACCCGAGGGCCCGCGGCCCTACGTCCTCACCGCCACCGCCCTCGCGGCGGGCGAACGGGCGGCCCGGGCGACGCGGATCCCGGGGCTGCCGGCGTCGACGCTCGTGCATCCGCGGTACTGAGCCGGCCCTCCCGGCGAGCCGGAGGGTACGCCTGGTGGGGGCGGATCGGGGGCGAATTCCTGAGGCGCGGGTGCGATTCGGTCCGTGCTGGGTAGAGTCCGTCGACATGGAGCACGAGGTGTTCGTTCCGGTCCCGGCCGAGCGGCTCAGGGAGGTGCTGGACGACCCCGCGCGGGTCGCCCGGGCGGTGCCCGGGCTCCAGCAGGACGCGGGCGCCGAGCCCGTCGCCGGGCGGCTGAAGATCCGCGTCGGCAGCCACTCCGTCACCTACCGGGGCGCCGTACGGGTGTCCCGCGGGGACGACGGGGCGTACGCCGTCGAGGGCGAGGCCACGGAGGCCCGCGGCACCGGCTCGGTGAAACTCGCGCTGCGGATCGCCCTGCGGGACGCGGAGGCCGGCACGACGATCGTGTTCGACGGTACGGCCGGCGCGGACGGACGGATCAAGGACCTCCCGCCGGACGCGGTGGAGGGCGCCGTCACCCGCCTGCTGAACCGTTTCGCGGAACACCTGGCCGAGGCAGCCCCGGAAACGACCACACCCCTCACCACCCAGGACTTCGAACCCCGGGCCACGACCGACTACGAGACGACCCGGACGCGGACGACGCGCCACCGCCGCCGGCGCCGGAAGCGGCCGAGGGCGCGGAGGCCGGGGCGGATGAGGAGGCCGCTGCCGATCCCGGCCTCACCGAGGAACCGGCGGCGGCCGAGCGCCCCTCCGTCTTCGACGCCGACGTCCCGGCGCCCTCCCTGGAACCCTCGGGGATGAGGACGAGGACGAGGTCGCCGAGGCCGCGCATGCCCGGCGGACGATGATCGGGCGCAGCGCCGAGGAGGTGGATCACGCTCCGCCGCGCGGGCGATACGCGCCCGTGCCCGCGCCGCAGACCGTGACCACACCGGCCCCGCTGCGCTGGGCCGCCCCCGCGGCAGCGCTCGCGCTGGCATCGGCCATCGTGGCGGTCCGGGCCCTGCGCAGGCGCCGCTGAAACCGGCCCGTCGAGCCTGCCGGGCCCGCCGAACCCGCCTGCCGAAAACGGCCCGGACCCATGAGGCCCTCTTGATCGCCCCAGTAGGGTCGTCCCGTGAGTGACGAAGACATCACGCTGACCGCGGGCGACGCGGAGGTGACCGTGCAGCCGGGCAACGGCGGCCGGGTCGGAGGGCTGCGGATCGGCGGCGTGGAGGTGCTCCGGCAGGGGGAGCGGTTCGGCTGCTTCCCGATGGTGCCCTGGTGCGGACGGATCAGGGACGGCCGGTTCCTGGACGGCGCCGTCGTACGGCAGTTGCCGCTGAACGCGCCGCCGCACGCCATCCACGGCACCGTACGCGACCACGCCTGGCGCACCGCACGCACGAGCACGGTCGAGGCCGTCCTCACGTACGAGCTCGTCGACCCCTGGCCCCACCCGGGCCGGGTCACCCAGGTCGTCGCCCTCGCCGAGGACGCCCTGACGCTCACCATGTCCGTCGAGACGTACGAGTCGTCCTTCCCGGCGCAGATCGGCTGGCACCCCTGGTTCAACCGCAACCTCGGCGGCGAGGACGTGACCCTCGACTTCGCCCCCGCCTGGCAGGAGGAACGCGGCGACGACCACCTGCCCACCGGCAACCGGATCGACCCGAAGCCCGGCCCCTGGGACGACTGCTTCGGCATGCCCGGCGGCGTCGACGTGACCCTCACCTGGCCCGGGCAACTGGAGCTGAAGGTGACCAGCCGCGAGGAGTGGGTCGTCGTCTACGACGAGCAGGAGGCCGCCGTCTGCGTGGAGCCGCAGACCGGTCCGCCCAACGGCCTCAACACCCTGCCGCGCCTGGTCACGCCCCTGGAGCCGCTGGACGCCACCACGACCTGGAGCTGGCGCCGCCTCTAAGCTGGGCGGCATGACGGACACACGCGGCGCGCTGCTGCAGCAGATCAAGGACAAGGCCGTGGTGCACGGCAAGGTGACCCTGTCGTCGGGTCTGGAGGCCGACTACTACGTCGACCTCCGCCGCATCACCCTCGACGGCGAGGCCGCCCCGCTGGTCGGGCAGGTGCTGCTCGACCTGACCGCCGACCTGGAGTTCGACGCCGTCGGCGGTCTCACCATGGGCGCCGACCCGGTCGCCGCCGCCATGCTGCACGCGGCCGCCGCCCGCGGGAAGCGCCTGGACGCGTTCGTCGTACGCAAGGCCGCCAAGGCGCACGGGCTGCAGCGGCGCGTCGAGGGCCCCGACATCGCCGGCCGCCGCGTGCTGGTCGTCGAGGACACCTCCACCACCGGCGGCTCCCCGCTCACCGCCGTCGAGGCCGTGCGCGAGGCCGGGGCCGAGGTCGTCGCCGTCGCGACCATCGTCGACCGGGCGACCGGTGCCGCGGAGAAGATCCAGGAGGGGGCCGGGGTGCCGTACCTCTTCGCCTTCTCCAAGGACGAGCTGGGCCTCGACTGACCGGGGACCGACCAGGGCGTGGACGGTGGCCTGGACCTTCCGGCCAAGTCTGGAAAGATGGGGCCGACGACGGCGTCGAACCCCAAGGTCTAGGTCAGGGCCGCAGACAAAGCAGTACGTCAACCCGCAGATACAAGGAGCGGACGCATGCCCATCGCAACTCCCGAGGTCTACAACGAGATGCTGGACCGGGCGAAGGCAGGAAAGTTCGCCTACCCGGCCATCAACGTGACCTCCACCCAGACCCTGCACGCGGCCCTGCGCGGTTTCGCTGAGGCGGAGAGCGACGGCATCGTCCAGATCTCCACGGGTGGTGCCGAGTTCCTGGGCGGCCAGTACAGCAAGGACATGGTCACCGGCGCGGTCGCCCTGGCCGAGTTCGCGCACATCGTCGCCGAGAAGTACCCGGTGAACATCGCGCTGCACACGGACCACTGCCCGAAGGACAAGCTCGACGGGTACGTACGCCCGCTGCTGGCGCTCTCCCAGAAGCGCGTCGAGGCCGGTCTGTCCCCGCTGTTCCAGTCGCACATGTGGGACGGCTCCGCCGAGACCCTCGCCGACAACCTCTCGATCGCGCAGGAGCTGCTGGAGCAGGCCCGCGCCGCGAAGATCATCCTCGAGGTGGAGATCACCCCGACCGGTGGCGAGGAGGACGGCGTCTCCCACGAGATCAACGACTCCCTGTACACGACGGTCGACGACGCCATTCGTACGGCGGAGGCCCTGGGGCTCGGCGAGAAGGGCCGCTACCTGCTGGCCGCGTCCTTCGGCAACGTGCACGGCGTGTACAAGCCGGGCAACGTCGTCCTCCGTCCCGAGCTGCTGAAGGAGCTGAACGAGGGCGTCGCCGCCAAGTTCGGCAAGGCTTCGCCGTTCGACTTCGTCTTCCACGGCGGCTCCGGCTCCACGGAGGCGGAGATCCGCACCGCGCTGGAGAACGGCGTCGTGAAGATGAACATCGACACGGACACGCAGTACGCCTTCACGCGCCCGGTCGCGGACCACATGTTCCGCAACTACGACGGTGTCCTGAAGGTCGACGGCGAGGTCGGCAACAAGAAGACCTACGACCCGCGCACCTGGGGCAAGCTGGCCGAGGCGTCCATGGCAGCCCGCGTCGTCGAGGCCTGCGGCAACCTCCGCTCGACCGGCACGAAGATCAAGTAGTTCCGGTTCGCACCCGGTTCACACGTGCGGAGCCCGGCACCTCCTGTGGTGCCGGGCTCTTCCGTATGCTCCCTGCATGCCCGATGTACGGCTGGCCTCACCGCAGGGCAAGTGGATCCTGCTCACCACCGTCCTCGGCTCCAGCATGGCCATGCTGGACTCGACCGTCGTCAACGTCGCCCTGCCCCGCATCGGCCGCGACCTCGACGCGAGCCTGTCCGCCCTGCAGTGGACGGTCAACGCGTACATGGTCACGCTGGCCGGGCTGATCCTGCTCGGCGGGGCGCTGGGGGACCGTTTCGGACGCCGGAAGGTGTTCGTCGTCGGTGTGGTGTGGTTCGCGGTGGCGTCCCTGTTGTGCGGGATCGCGCCGAACGCGGGGGTGCTGATCGCCGCGCGGGCGTTGCAGGGCGTCGGTGGCGCGCTGCTCACCCCGGGTCACTGGCGTTGATCCAGGCGTCCTTCCATCCCGACGACCGGGGCCGGGCCGTGGGCCTGTGGTCCGGCTTCGGCGGGATCGGGGCGGCGGTCGGGCCGTTCGTGGGCGGCTGGCTGGTGGACGGGCCGGGCTGGCGGTGGGTGTTCCTGCTGAACGTGCCGCTGGCGCTGTTGTGCGTGCCGGTGGCCTTGCGGCACGTTCCCGAGTCGGGGGACGGGCGGGCGCACGGGCGGTTCGACGTGCTCGGGGCCGTGCTGGGGGCGCTGGCGCTGGCGCTGCTGACATACGCGCTGATCGAGGCCGGGGAGGGCGGGGTGGTCGTGGCGGTCTCGGCGGTGGCCGGGCTGGCCGCGGTGGTCGCGTTCGTCGTGGTCGAGCGGCGGCGGGCCGAGCCGATGATGCCGCCGGACATCTTCGCGTCCCGGCAGTTCACGGCCGTCAATCTCGTCACGCTCTGCGTGTACGCGGCGCTCGGCGGGTTCTTCTTCCTCGCCGCGCTCCAGCTGCAGGTCGTCGTCGGCTACTCCGCCCTCGCGGCCGGTACGGCGCTGCTGCCGACGACCGTGCTGATGCTGCTGCTGTCGGCGCGGTCCGGGGAGCTGGCCGACCGGGTCGGGCCGCGGATCCCGCTCACCGTGGGGCCGCTGCTGTGCGCCGTCGGGATGCTGCTGATGCTGCGGGTCGGGCCGGGGGCGTCGTACCCGGCCGATGTGCTGCCGGCGCTGGTGGTGCTCGGGCTGGGGATGGTCACGCTTGTGGCGCCGCTGACGGCGACGGTGCTGGGGTCGGTGAGTGTGGCCCGGGCCGGGCTCGCGAGTGGGATCAACAACGCGGCGGCGCGGGCGGCGGGGCTGGTGGCGGTGGCGGCGTTGCCGTTGCTGGCGGGGATGGGGGAGGAGGCGTACCGGGAGCCGGGGGCTTTCGATACGGCGTTCGGGAAGGCGATGGGGTGGTGTGCGGGGGCGTTGGTGGTGGGGGCGGTGATCGCGGCGGTGACGGTGCGGAGGCCTCCGGCTGGGTGCAAGCGGCCGGAGTGTCTGCGGCACGGGGGAGTTTCGGCGCCGCCGTTGGAGGGGGAGCCGGTGCGGAAGCGGTTGTCTTGACGGTGCTGGGCGTTGGTTGCTGAGGGCGGGGCGTTGCGCGGCCCGGCGGAGCGGGGTGCCGCTGCGCCCACCCGTGCCGCCCCAAGCGGCACGACTGCCCGCAGCTGGGTGGGTGGGTACGGCTGCCCGCAGCTGAGCTGAGCGGCTCGGGTGGCACGACTGCCCGCCGCTCATGCCTGCGGCAGACTTGGGGCATGTCCATTCACGAGAATCTCCTCGGGGGTCCGCCCCCGACCCATCTCCCCGACGACCCCGGGCCCCGGGAAATGCTCGCGTCGGGTACGGCGCCCGTCGATGTCGCCGCCGCGCACCCCACCTCCTCGCTCGCCTGGGCGCAGCTCGCCGACGAGGCGTTCGAGCGGGGCGCGACCGTGGAGTCGTACGCGTACGCCCGCACGGGCTACCACCGCGGCCTGGACGCGCTGCGTCGCAACGGCTGGAAGGGCCACGGCCCGGTGCCCTGGGAGCACGAGCCGAACCGCGGCTTCCTGCGTGCCCTGCACGCCCTCGCCCGCGCCGCGCAGGCGATCGGTGAGCAGGAGGAGTACGAGCGCTGCTCCCAGTTCCTGAAGGACTCCTCGCCGACGGCGGCGCAGGTCCTGGGCTGACGGGCGGCCCGTGTGCGCGAGGCCCGGCCGTTCCGAGCGGGCGGGCCTTGCGGTTTCGGGGGACGATTGCGGAGTATGCCCCTGGGGACCGGGGCCCCCGTGCCGGCATCGGCAGGGGCGGACCGCTACCCGGAGTTATCTGCAGGAGACAGCGATGTCCCACGAGGCTCACGAGCCCGAGACCCCGCATCTCGATTTCGCCGGCACGACGCCGTACGAGGACTACGTCAAGGCGGACGTGCTCACCCACCTCCAGCACACCCTCTCCGACGACCCCGGAGAGATGGTCTTTTTGGTGACCACCCAGGTGATGGAGCTGTGGTTCACCGTCATCGTCCACGAGTGGGAGACGGCGGCACGCGCGCTGAGGAGCGATGACGTACCCACCGCCACCGCCGCGCTGAAGAGGTCCGTACGCGAGCTGGAGGCGCTCAACGCCTCCTGGAAGCCGCTGGCCCAGCTCACACCGGCCCAGTTCAACTCGTACCGCAGCGCCCTCGGCGAGGGCTCCGGCTTCCAGTCGGCGATGTACCGGCGGATGGAGTTCCTGCTGGGCGACAAGTCCGCGTCGATGCTCGTCCCGCACCGGGGCGCCCCGCGGGTGCACGCCGAGCTGGAGAAGGCGCTGCACGAGCCGAGCCTGTACGACGAGGTCGTGCGGCTGCTGGCGCGGCGCGGGTACGACATCCCGGAGTCCGTGCTGCGGCGTGACGTGTCGCTGCGCTACGAGCCGTCGCCGGAGGTGGAGGCGGCCTGGACGGCCGTCTACTCGGGTGACGAGCAGCACGAGGTCGCCCGGCTGGGCGAGGCGTTGAGCGATGTCGCCGAGCTGGTGTGGCGCTGGCGCAACGACCATCTGGTCGCCACCCGCCGCGCGATGGGCGCCAAGACCGGCACGGGCGGTTCCGCCGGGGTGGCCTGGCTGGAGAAGCGCGCGCAGAAGAACGTGTTCCCCGAGCTGTGGACGGCGCGGTCCTATGTCTGAACTGGCGATGAGGGCCGAGAAGCTTGACGCCGCCGACGAACTGCGTGAAAAGCGGGACGCGTTCGTCCTGGATGACGTCGTCTACCTCGACGGCAACTCCCTCGGCGCGCTGCCGGCCGTCGTCCCTGGGCGCGTCGAGGACGTCGTGCGCCGCCAGTGGGGCGAGCTGCGCATCCGGTCCTGGGAGGAGAGCGGCTGGTGGGCCGCGCCCGAGCGGATCGGTGACCGGATCGCCCCGCTGATCGGGGCGGCGCCCGGGCAGGTCGTCGTCGGCGACTCGACGAGTGTCAATGTCTTCAAGGCAGTCGTCGGAGCGGTACGGATGGCCGGGGAGGGCCGCGACGAGATCCTCGTCGACGCGACGACCTTCCCGACCGACGGGTACATCGCCGAGTCGGCGGCCCGGATGACGGGTCGCACGCTGCGTCCGGTGACCCCGGCGGACGTGCCGGGCGCGCTGGGCGACCGTACGGCCGCGGTGCTGCTGAACCACGTCGACTACCGCACCGGCCGGCTGCACGATCTGCCGGCGCTGACGGCCGCCGTGCACGCGGCGGGGGCGTACGTCGTCTGGGACCTGTGCCACAGCGCCGGCGCGCTGCCGGTGGGTCTGGACGAGCACGGGGTGGATCTCGCGGTCGGCTGCACCTACAAGTACCTGAACGGCGGCCCGGGTTCACCCGCGTACCTGTATGTGCGCCGGGAGCTGCAGGACCGTTTCGACTCCCCGCTGCCCGGCTGGAACTCGCACGCCGAGCCGTTCGGGATGCGCGGCGACTACGAGCCGGCCTCCGGCGCCCTGCGCGGCCGTGTCGGCACGCCGGACATCCTCTCCATGCTCGCCCTGGAGGCGGCCCTGGAGGTGTGGGACGGGGTGCCGGTCGAAGCCGTGCGGGCCAAGTCCCTCGCGCTGACCGACTTCTTCCTGGAGTGCGTGGCGGAGTACGTGCCCGAGGGGAGGGTCGAGTGCCTGACGCCGGTACCGCACGAGGAGCGGGGCAGCCAGATCGCCCTGCGCTGCCCCGACGCAGCTGACGTGATGAAACGGCTGATCGAGCGGGGTGTGGTCGGCGACTTCCGGGCGCCGGACGTCCTGCGCTTCGGCTTCACGCCGCTGTACGTGGGCTTCGCCGACGTGGAGCGGGCGGCGCGGGTGCTGGCCCGGACGCTGGCGTGAGCGGCGGCGGGGCCGCGGCGCGATCGTCCGCCTCGGCCCCGCCGTTCCCGTCGTGCGGGTGAGGAAACGACCGAACCGGCTGATCTTCACCCTGCGTGACATCCCCGTGTCCGCGCATGTCACGTGCCTGATACCGTCCCGGCCAACGACCGGCTTCCCCCCTGGTCCGCCACATACGTGTCATCGTCGAGAGGTTGGAGCATGACGGACGACGCCGCAGCAGCCCGGGCCGCTGCCGAGGAGACGTCGGTGTTCTCCCACCCGCCCGTCGACCCCGACGCCACCGCCGCCTACGGCGACCACCCCGACCAGGTGATCGACTTCTACGCCCCGCGCGGGGAGAGCGGCCCGGGCAGGCCCGCCCCGGTCGTCGTCGTGCTGCACGGCGGTGTCTGGCGGGCGCCGTACGACCGGCGTCACATCAGCCCCTTCGCGGACTTCGTCGCCCGCCACGGATTCGCCGTCGCCAGTGTCGAGTACCGGCGCGGTGGTGACGAGGCCTCCGTCGCCGGCCGCTGGCCCGACACCCTCGACGACGTCGCCGCCGCGCTGGACGCCCTCCCGGCGTTCCTACGGGAGCTGCTGCCGCAGGCCGACCCGCACCGTACGGTCCTCACGGGCCACTCGGCGGGCGGGCAGCTGGCACTGTGGGGCGCGGCCCGGCACGTCCTTCCGGCCGGCTCGCCCTGGCGCACGGACGTCCCGGCGGCCCTGCGCGGTGTGGTCGCCCTCGCCCCGATCGCGGACTTCGCGATCGCCGACAAGCTGGACGTGTGCGGCGGCGGTGTACGCCAGTTCCTGGGCGGGGACGAGCACTTCGCCGAGCGGCAGCCGTACGCGGACCCGGCGCTGCTGCTGCCCACCGGCATCGCCACGACCCTCGTGCAGGGCCGTGCGGATCTCGACGTGCCGCAGGCGGTCACCGAGTCGTACGCGGAAGCGGCGGCGAAGGCGGGGGAGATGGTCGGGGTGACCCTGCTGGAGGACGTCGGGCACTTCCCGCTCATCGACCCGGCGGCGGACGCGTGCGCGGTGGTGGTGGAGGAGATCGCACAACTGGCGTGTTGAACGGCCGTCCTCCTGCCCCGTAGTGGCCGGCCCGGGTCATCCCCCTAGTACCTGAGAGCTACGCCGCGGATGAGTTCCTCGGCGGGACGCGGACGACGAGGTCCGCTCCGTAATTTCCCTTTCACGCAGCCCCGACGGCCGGGAGCGCTGGAGGGGGACGACCATGGGGCTCGCACCGAAGTACCGCCGTGACAGGGGCACCAGGGCCCTTCTGAATGACCCTGGGCGCCGTGCCGGCCGTTGGCGGCGGGCCGCGCTCGCCGTCCTCGTCGCCGCTGCGGTGGTCTTCCCGCTGTCCGCGGCGGGGCGCCCGGAGATTCCCGCGCCGCCGCCCGCCTCCCTCGCTCCCCTCGACGTGTCGACGCTCGACGAGGCGTACGCGGCCAACCGCGCCAACGCCGCCGAGTCCGCCCGCATGGCCGCCGCCCACCACGACGCGGACCGGGCAGCGGCGGACCGCTACCTCGCTTCCCCGGCCCGGCACCTGCTGCGCTTCGACGGCCGCGGCTCCGGCCGCGTCACGGAGGTCCTGGGCGACCTGGCCCGCGCCGACCGCATCGCCGTCCTCGTCCCCGGCTCCGACACCAGCCTCGACACCTACGGCCGGTTCCACGCGGCTGCCGCCGCGCTCCACGCGCAGCTCGTCCGGCAGGCCCCGGCGGGCACGCGCACCGCGGTGGTGGCCTGGCTGGGCTACGAGACGCCGGGCACGGTCAGCGCGAGCGTCACCACGACCGGCAGGGCGGAGCAGGCGGCCCCGCACCTGCGCGCGCTCGTCACCGACCTGCGTGCCACGGCGGGCCCCGGACCGCGTCTGGCGCTGCTGTGCCACTCGTACGGCTCGGTCGTCTGCGGCCGTGCCGCCGCCGGGCTCGCCGTCGACGACATCGCGCTCGTCGGCAGCCCCGGCACGGGCGCCGACACCGCCGCCGACCTGCACACCCGCGCCCGTGTCTGGGCGGCCCGGGGCAGTGACGACTGGGTGGAGAACGTCCCGCACGTCAGCGCGCACCTGTTCGGCACGACGGTCGGTTTCGGCACCGACCCCGTCACCCCGGCCTTCGGCGCCCGGGTCTTCGCGGCCGGCGACGGCGGCCACAGCGACTACTTCAGGCCCGGCTCGACCTCCCTGACCAACCTGACCCGGATCGTCCTGGGCGAGACCAAGGCGGTGACCCATGACTGACATCGGCGTACGAGGCGTCCGCACGGGACTGCGGCGCGCCGCCGACCGCATCGGTACGGCCACCCCGGCCGACCGCGACCGCGCTGTGGACGCCCTGCGCGCCGCCGCCGTCCTCGGCGTCGTCCTCGGGCACTGGCTGGTCACGGCCCTGGTCGCCGACAGTCGCACCCTGCGCACGGCCAGCCCGCTGCAGCACATGCCCTGGCTGACGCCGGTCTCCTGGGTGTTCCAGACGCTCGCCGTGTTCTTCCTGGTCGGCGGCCATGTCGCCACGCGCGGCTACGCCTCCGCCCAGGCCCGGGGCGTCCCCTACCACCGCTGGCTGACGGGCCGGCTGTCCGGCTGTTCAAGCCGGTCGCGGCCGTCCTCATGCTGTGGACGGCCGCGGCGGTCGCGCTGCTGCTGTCGGGCGCCGAGTTCGGGACGGTCCGGACGCTCGTGAAGCTGGCCCTGTCCCCGCTGTGGTTCCTCGTGGTGTTCGCGGCCCTGACGGCGGCGACACCGCTGCTGACCCGGCTCAACCCGCTCTGGCCGCTGGCCGTCGTCCTCCATGTGGACCTGCTGCGGTTCGGCCTCGGCGGCCCCTCCTGGCTGGGCTGGGTGAACGTGGCGGCGGGCTGGCTGGTGCCCTACACGCTCGGCGCGGCCTGGACCCGGGCGAGCTGGAGCGCCGCCGCGCGGGGTGGACCCTGCTCGCCGGCGGGGCGGTGGCGACCGTGGGGCTCGTCGTGTGGGCGGGCTATCCGGCGTCGATGGTCGGTGTCCCGGGCGAGGGCATGTCCAACCTGGACCCGCCGACACTGGCCGTGGTCACCTTCGGGCTGGCGCAGTGCGGTCTCGCCCTGCTGCTGCGCGAGCGGCTGCGCCGGGCGATGCGCCGGCCCGTGGCGTGGGCGGCGGTGGCCCTCGTCAACCTCTCCGCGATGACCGTCTTCCTGTGGCACCAGACCGCTCTGATGGCCACGACGGCCACCGGCCTCCTCGCGGGCCGGCTCCCCGGGCTGCACACCCGGCCCGACGACCTGGGCTGGGTCGAAGCCCGGCTGCTCTGGCTGCCGGTGTTCGCCCTGGCCCTCGCGGTCTGCTGGGCCGCCTTCCGGTCCTTCGAGCAGGGCACGGGCGGCCGCGGCCGCAGGTCGCGCGTGGTGCGGGCACACCGTCCGTCCGACCGGGGGACAGCGGCGGAGGCGCGCCATGTCTAGGCTGGGGCGCGTGACGGACACGGGGGTGGGCCGCGCGCTGCGGGCGCGCGTCATGGGCTGGCTGCGGGGGCTGCGTGACGACCTGTGGACCACCCGGGTGGACCCGCTGCCGGCCTCCACGTGGCTGCGCTGGCTGCCGCACGGCCTGATGTGCCTGGCCGCGTTCGGGATCACCCTCGGCGGCACCGGCGACATGAGTGACAACGGCCAACTGCCCCCCGGCCTGGCCCTCCTGATCGCGGTCGCGCAGGGCGGCGCCGTGGTGCTGGGGCTGTGGCGGCCGGTCCTCGCGTGGTGGGTGACGATGGGCGCCTTCCTCGTGGCAGCCGTCACCCTGCGCACCCGGCTGGGCTTCGACCCGGACACATACACCTGGCCCTGGACCGCGGCCGGGATCATCGGCCTGCTGCTCGTCCTGCTGCTGCTCGCCCTGCGGGTGCCCGCCCGGGCGGCGGTGCTGGCACTGGCCGTCACCGCGCTGGTCACCTACGTCTTCGAGAGCCCGGTGACGGGGGTGAACTACGACCGCACGGGCTGGGTCGCGGTCTGCCTGGCCGTCGTCGTCGTGGTCGTCGGCACCGCCCTGCGCGGCCGCCGCGAGGCCCGCGCGGAACTCGTCGAGCAGACCACGCTCACCGCCGAGGAACGCACCCGGCGCACCCTGCTGGAGGAGCGCAGCCGCATAGCGCGGGAGCTGCACGACGTGGTGGCCCACCACATGTCGGTCATCTCCATCCAGGCGCAGGTCGCCCCGCACCTCGTGGAGAACCCGCCCGACGAGCTCAAGGAGAACCTCGCGGGCATCCGGCAGAACGCGCTGGAGGCGCTGACCGAGCTGCGCCGGGTGCTGGGCGTGCTGCGCTCGGAGCACGCCGGGCCGGGGGAGCCGCTCACCGACCACGCCCCGCAGCCCACCCTGGACCGGCTCGACGCCCTGGTGGAGAACACCCGGGCGGCCGGCCGCGAGGTCACCACCGAGATCAACGGCGAGCGGCGTCCGCTGCCGCCCGGCGTGGAGCTGTCGGCGTACCGGATCGTGCAGGAGGCGCTGAGCAACGTCCTGCGGCACGCGCCCGGCGCGAGCGCCAAGGTCCGTCTCACGTACCGGCGGGACGGGCTGGAGGTGGAGATAGTCAACTCCCGGCCGACCGGGCCCGCACCGCCCTCGAAGGGTGCGGGGCACGGACTGCTCGGGATGCGGGAGCGCGTCGCGATGCTGGGTGGCACCATGACGGCGCACCCGTGGCACTGGGACGGCTTCAAGGTCGCCGCGTTCCTCCCGGACACGCCACCCGCCGACGGCCCGGGCACCGGCCGTCCCACCGACCGCACCACCGACCCCCGGGGAGGAACCCCATGACGAGCAGCTCCGGCCGACCCATCCGGGTTCTCATCGTCGACGACCAGGCGATGGTCCGGCAGGGCTTCGGCGTGCTGCTCGGCACCCAGCCGGACATAGACGTCGTCGGAGAGGCGAAGGACGGCGAGGGCGGCATCGCGAAGGCCGCCGAGACCGCCCCGGACGTCGTCCTGATGGACATCCGCATGCCCGGCATCGGCGGCATCGAGGCCACCGAGCGCATCACGGCCGCGCACCCGGACATCCGGGTGCTGGTGCTCACCACCTTCGACCTCGACGAGTACGTGTACGACGCGCTGCGCGCCGGAGCCTCCGGGTTCCTGCTGAAGGACGCCTCGTCGGAGCAGCTCGCCGAGGCGGTCCGGGTGATCGCGGCCGGGGACGCGCTGCTCGCCCCGGGCATCACGCGCAAGCTGATCGCCGAGTTCTCCCGGCTGGACGACCGGCCCCGCGCCCCGCTCAAGGAACGGATCGGCGACCTGACCGAGCGGGAGACGGAGGTGCTCGCGCTGATCGCGCAGGGCCTGTCCAACGCGGAGATCGCCCAGCACCTCTTCGTCGCCGAGCAGACGGTGAAGACGCACGTGGGCCGGATCCTGGTGAAGCTGGGGCTGAGGGACCGGACGCAGGCGGCGGTGTTCGCGTACGAGTCGGGGCTGGTGCGTCCGTCGGGGTACTGAGGGGCGGCCGACGGGTCCCTGTAGTACCTGAGGGGGACGCTGTGGAACCCCTCTCACTGGGGACGACCGGGAGGTGCGGCCCGCTTACCGTTCTGTACGTGACCGAGACGACTCACCTGCAGACCACGCCGCCGGGGCACGGGGCCAAGCCGCGCAGCCCGGAGTACCGGGTGGCCGTGGATTCCCTGCGCGGACTGCGGCAGGACCTCATCCACGACGCGTTCGCCTACCGGCCGCTGCCGCGCAGGAGCACGGACGGGCGCCTCATCCGGCGGCTGCCCGCCCGCCTGCGGAGTACGCGACCTGGACGCCGCACGCGCTGATAGCCGTGGCGGCCCTGATCACGCTGCTCATTTCCGGCGTCGACGCCGACGACGCGGTGCTCCTGATCGTTCCGTTGACGGTGATCCCCGTCCTGCTGACCATGATCCGGCCGGTCGCGGCGTTCTGGGCGTCCATGGCCGCCACCCCGCTGGCCGCCATGCTCGGCAGCAACTGGGGCGAGTGGCCCTGGTCGGCCGGCAGCTTCGCCTGTCATCTGACCGTGCTGACGGTCGTGGCCATGCGCACCAGGCCGCGCACGGCGGGATGGATGTGGGTCCTGACGGCGCTGTACGCCATCGTCGCGGACAGCGGCATCGGCCCGACCTACATGTACGGCACCAACTCCGGCCCCATGCTGATCATTTCGGCGATGATCCTGCTCTGTGTCACCGTCTGGCACATCCGCCGCCACGCGGAGCAGGAGGTCACCGCCCAGCAGACGGTCACCGCGCACGAGCGCTCCCGCCGCACCCTGCTGGAGGAGCGCACGACGATCGCCCGCGAGCTGCACGACGTCGTCGCCCACCACATGTCGGTGGTCGCCATCCAGGCGGAGGCCGCGCCCTACCGGGTGGAGAACCCGCCGCCGGAGCTGGAGAAGGCCTTCGCCACCATCCGGGAGAACGCGGTGGCGGCCCTCACGGAACTGCGCCGCGTCCTGGGCGTCGTCCGCGCCGAGGACTACGAGGCCCCGGACGCCCCGCAGCCCACGCTGGCAGACCTGGAGGCACTGCTGGCCAACGTCCGGGAGGCGGGCCTCGACGTCGAGAAGGTGGTGACCGGCGCGGTGCGCGAGCTGCCCCAGGGTGTGGAGCTGTCGGCGTACCGCATCGTGCAGGAGGCCCTGAGCAACACCCTGCGGCACGCGCCGGGCGCGACCGCCCGGGTGGAGATCGGGTACGTTCTCGGCGGCCTGGGCCTGCGCGTAGTCAACGGCCCGCCGCCGAACCCGAGCCTGATCAAGCCCTCGCCCGGCGCCGGACACGGCATCACCGGCATGCGGGAGCGCGTGACGATGCTGAACGGCGAGATGACGGCGGGCCGGACGGACGACGGAGGGTACGAGGTGACGGTGTTCCTGCCGGTCGCGCTGCCGGACGAGGACGAGGCATGACCATTCGCGTGCTGATCGCGGACGACCAGATGATGGTGCGCGAGGGCTTCTCGGTCCTGCTGAACGCGATGCCGGACATCGAGGTCGTCGGCGAGGCGGTGAACGGCCGCGAGGCAGTCGCCAAGGTCCGCGAACTCGCCCCGGACGTCGTGCTGATGGACATCCGGATGCCCGAGCTGAACGGCATCGAGGCGACCCGGGAGATCGTCGCGGCCGACGGGGCGGCGAAGGTGCTGGTGCTCACCACGTTCGACCTCGACGAGTACGTGTACCAGGCGCTGCGCGCGGGCGCCTCCGGCTTCCTCCTCAAGGACGCCTCGGCCCGCCAGCTCGCCGACGGTGTACGGGTGGTGGCGTCGGGGAAGCGCTGCTGGCGCCCTCGGTGACCAGGCGGCTGATCACCGAGTTCTCCAAGCTCTCCGAGACCCCGCGCCTGATGCCCTCCGCACAGGCGGCGTACGGCGATCTCACCGAGCGGGAGACGGAGGTGCTGGTCCTCATCGCGCAGGGCCTGTCGAACGCGGAGATCGCGGAGCGGCTGGTGGTCGCCGAGTCGACGATCAAGACGCATGTCAGCCGGATCCTGGTGAAGCTGGGGCTGCGGGACCGGACGCAGGCGGCGGTGTTCGCGTACGAGGCGAGGCTGGTGACGCCGGGGTAACGCGGCACGTCCGCGCCTGTGGATCTGTCGTCACCCCTGGTCAGTGAGGGGGATGTGGGGCTAGCGTCCCGGCATGGCTGCTGCATTCGACCCGTGGGACCCGGCCTTCCTCGCCGACCCGTACCCCGCCTACGCCGCGCTGCGTGCCCAGGGCCGCGTGCACTACTACGAACCCACGAACCAGTGGCTCGTCCCGCACCACGCGGACGTCTCGGCGCTGCTGCGCGACCGGCGCCTGGGCCGGACGTACCAGCACCGTTTCACCCACGAGGAGTTCGGCCGCACCGCGCCCCCGCCGGAGCACGAGCCGTTCCACACGCTCAACGACCACGGCATGCTCGACCTGGAGCCGCCGGACCACACCCGGATCCGGCGCCTGGTGTCGAAGGCGTTCACGCCGCGCACGGTGGAGCGGCTGAAGCCGTACGTGCGGGGGCTGGCGGACGAGCTGGCGTCGAAGCTGGTCTCGGCGGGCGGCGGCGACCTGCTGAAGGACGTCGCCGAACCGCTCCCGGTCGCGGTGATCGCCGAGATGCTCGGCATCCCCGAGTCCGACCGCGCCCCGCTGCGCCCCTGGTCGGCGGACATCTGCGGGATGTACGAGCTGAACCCGTCCGAGGCGACGGCGGCGAAGGCGGTCCGGGCGTCGGTCGAATTCTCCGACTACCTGCGCGAGCTGATCGCTGCCCGCCGCAAGGAGCCGGGCGAGGACCTCATCTCCGGCCTCATCGCGGCACACGACGAGGGCGACCGCCTCACCGAGCAGGAGATGATCTCGACGGCGGTCCTCCTGCTGAACGCCGGCCACGAGGCCACGGTGAACGCCACGGTCAACGGCTGGTACGCCCTGTTCCGCAACCCGTCGCAGCTGGACCTGCTGCGTGCGGACCACACGCTCGTCCCGTCCGCGATCGAGGAGCTGATGCGCTACGACACCCCGCTTCAGCTCTTCGAACGCTGGGTCCTGGACGAGATCGAGATCGCCGGCACGACGATCCCGCGCGGCGCGGAAGTCGCCCTGCTCTTCGGCTCCGCGAACCACGACCCCACGGTGTTCGCGAACCCGCCCCAGCTCGACCTGACCCGCCCGGACAACCCCCACATCTCCTTCAGCGCCGGTATCCACTACTGCATCGGCGCGCCGCTGGCCCGGATCGAACTGGCGG
Source organism: Streptomyces tuirus (assembly GCA_018195615.1). GTDB lineage: Bacteria > Actinomycetota > Actinomycetes > Streptomycetales > Streptomycetaceae > Streptomyces > Streptomyces tuirus_A. Next base: position 5,350,809 of record JAGTPG010000002.1, read on the forward strand.
CGTCGATGGGGGCGCTGCTGGAGAAGGCGCCGACACTGCGCCTGGCAGCCGAGCCCACTCGGAAGCCGAACTTCGTGATCAGGGGCTTGGAGTGTCTGACCGTCGAGGTGGGGTGATCACCCGTTCGGATGACCAGGAAGGCGTACCGACCGGTGCCCGTCCGAGCCGCGCCACACTGGCCACAACCTGAAAGGCGGTGCACCATGACGGTTATGGCAGAGCGCGGCTTGCAGACGCCCAGATGTCGGTCGAGGAGTTCGAGAGGATCGCCGCCTTCGCGGCCAAGGAGACCGACGACGCCGTCAGGTTGGAGTTCATCAACGGACGGATCGGGGTCAAGAAGGTGGCTGACGGGGACCACAACACCATCGTCACGTGGCTGATGCGGCGCTGCATGCAAACCAGACCCGACCTCGACCTGTACCAAGGGCAGGGGCTGAGGGTGGAAAAGTACCGCGATGGCCGGGCCCGCCCCGACGCCGTGCTCGTGCCCGAGGAACACTTCGCGGGGCACGGGGAATGGGCTGACCCGACCGGGGTGCTCCTGGTTCTCGAAGTCACGTCCTACGACTCCGACACCGACCGGCGCGACCGCCAGGAGAAGCCTGTCGCCTATGGTGCGGCCGGCATTCCCTACTATCTGCTGGTCGACCGGGATGCCTGCGCGGTCAAGCTCTACAGCGATCCGAACCCGGGTGTCGGCTACGGCAACTGCCGCACAGCACCTTTCGGAGCCACCCTGCTGCTCCCTGAGCCCCTCGGCATCGAACTCGACACCGAGAAGCTCAAGGGGTACGTCGACTGATCACGCCGCGATGTCCCGCCGCCGCAGCCCGGCGAGCCCCGCGGCCACCAGCACCGCCGCCAACCCGGTCAGAACCCCCACCGGCCCCCACTCCATGGATCCCCCGGGCAACTTCGGCAGATGCCCGAAGGGCGAGACGTCCAGCACCGCCTGCGGTACGTCCAGGGCGGGGCCGACCCACCCGATCAGCAGCACCGCCCCGGCGACACCCCACGCCGCCACGGCCGCCCGGGCCAGTACGCCGTGCAGCAGCACCGCCACCCCGCCGATCACCCACACCGCCGGGAGCTGCACCAGGCACGCCCCAGGATGGGGCCGGTCTCCTTGCCGTAGCCGACCGCGAAGCCCAGGCCGGCCAGCAGCATGATGAGCGCGGAACCGCCGAAGGCGATCAGCAGATGTCCGGCGGCCCACCGCAGCCGACCGACCGCGTTCGCCAGGACCGGTTCCGCCCGGCCCGAGGTCTCCTCGCCGTGCAGGCGCAGCACCGACGCCACGATGTACAGGGCCGCGATCAGGCCGAGCATCCCGATCATCGCCGCCAGGAACGCGTCCGTCAGGCCCGACTGGCCGCCCATGCGCTGGAAGATCTCGCGGGCGTTCTCGTTGTCGCCGACCAGGTCGGCCGCGCCCTCGGTCATCCCGCCGTAGACGACCCCGGCGAGGAAGAAGCCGATGCTCCAGCCGAGCACGCCGCCCCGCTGCAACCGCCAGGCCAGGGCGCCCGCGCTGCCCAGCCGTCCGGTCGCCGGGCCCGGGCGGGTGGGCAGGAAGCTCATGCCGATGTCCCGGCGTCCGGCCAGCCCGTAGGCCACAGCGCCCTGGAGGAGGGCGGCCCCGGCGAGCAGCGCGAGCACCCACCAGCGTTCGTCCGCGTACGGCCGCAGGTTCTCCAGCCAGCCCAGCGGCGACAACCACGTCAGAACCGACGTCCCGTCGTCCGTCGCCGAGTCGCCCGCAGCGCGCAGCACAAACGCGGCGCCCAGCACCGCCGCCGTCAGGCCACGGGCCAGCCGCGCGCTCTCCGTCAGCTGGGCGACGATCGCCGCCATCGTGGCGAAGACCATCCCGACCCCGGCGATCCCGAGTCCCAGGGCCAGCGCCCCGGTCACACCCTGTCCGGCAAGCCCCGCCGTCAGCAGCAGCGCCAGTACCGCGTTCGCGGTCGCCGCCGCCAGCAGGGCCGCCGTGAGGGAGGCCCGGCGGCCCACCATCCCGGACGCCACCAGCTCCTGACGGCCGCTCTCCTCCTCGTCACGGGTGTGCCGTACGACGACCAGCAGGCTCATCACGGCGGCCAGGGCGCCCGCGTAGATACCGACCCGCCAGGCCGTCAGCGCGCCCAGCGAGTCGCCGAAGACGGGGCCGACCATCGCGCGCAGCGAGGAGTTGGTCTCCATCTGCCGGAGCAGGTCGGCGCGTTCGGCCGGGGTGCCGTAGAGGCTCTCCAGCGTGCCCGGCATGGAGAGGACGATCAGGGCGTTCACCGCGATCCACACCGGCATCATCAGCCGGTCGCGGCGCAGGGCGAACCGCAGCAGCGTGCCCGTGCCGGCCAGTTGGCGTGAGCTGCCGGGCCTCACCGCGAAGGTCGTCATCGCACGCCCGCCTCGTCCTGGTAGTGCCGCAGGAACAGCTCCTCCAGGGTCGGCGGCGTCGACGTCAGCGACCGCACGCCCGACTCGGTCAGCGACCGCAGTACGCCGTCCAGCCGGTCGGTGTCGACCTGGAACCGGACCCGGTGCCCCTGCACGTCGAGGTCGTGGACGCCCGGCAGCGCCGCCAGCCCGTTGGGCGGACCGGCGAGTTCGGCGACGACACTGGTGCGGGTCAGATGGCGCAGGTCGGCGAGCGATCCGCTCTCGACCGTACGGCCCTTGCGGATGATGCTCACCCGGTCGCACAGCTCCTCGACCTCGCTGAGGATGTGGGAGGAGAGCAGGATCGTCCGCCCCCGGTCGCGCTCCTCGGCGACGCACCGCTGGAAGACCTCCTCCATCAGCGGGTCCAGGCCCGAGGTCGGCTCGTCCAGGATCAGCAGGTCCACGTCCGAGGCGAACGCGGCGACCAGGGCGACCTTCTGCCGGTTGCCCTTGGAGTACGTACGGCCCTTCTTGGTGGGGTCGAGCTCGAACCGCTCGATCAGCTCCGCCCGGCGCCTCGTGTCGAGCCCTCCCGCAGCCGGCCGTACAGGTCGATGACCTCGCCGCCGGAGAGGTTGCGCCACAGCGTCACGTCCCCGGGGACGTAGGCGATACGGCGGTGCACCTCCACCGCGTCGGCCCAGGGGTCCCGGCCGAGCACCTGCGCGGCGCCCGAGTCGGCGCGCAGCAGGCCGAGCAGGACCCGGATGGTGGTGGACTTGCCGGCGCCGTTGGGGCCGAGGAAGCCGTGGACCTCGCCGGTGGCGACCTCCAGGTCCAGCCCGTCCAGCGCGTGCGTCCGTCCGAAGGACTTGTGCAGTCCGGAGACGGTGATGGCCTTCGTCATGATTCGGAACGTACGCTTCTTTCAGAAATTTGTGAAGTTAAGGAAGCGTATAAATCGCGGATAGGGTGGCCCGCATGACGGAATCAGCCGGGAACGGCCGGGACGCGGAGGCCGTGTCGAGGTTCGTCGAGTCCTTCGCGGCGCACCTCGTCGAGGCCGGTATGCCGCGGATGCCCGCCCGGGTCTTCGCCGCTCTGCTCTCCTCCGACGAGGGCTCCATGACCTCCGCCGAACTGGGAGATCAGCTGCGCATCAGCCCCGCGGCGGTGTCCGGGGCGGTGCGCTACCTGGCCCAGACGCACATGGTCTCGCGCGAGCGGGAGCCCGGCTCGCGCCGGGAGCGCTACCGGGTGCACGGCGAGCAGTGGTACGAGGCGCTGACCAACCGCGAGGCCGTCCTCAAACGCTGGGAGAGCGCCCTGCGCGACGGCGTCTCCAGCCTCGGCGCCGACACGCCGGCCGGCCGCCGCATGGCCGAGACGCTCGCGTTCTTCGAGTTCCTCGACGGCGAGGTCGCCGCCCTGATGGCACGCTGGCGCGAGCACCGGAAGAAGACCTTCGGCACCGACTGACCCCGCCCGCGGACCGGCTCACGCCGACGCCGGCACCGTCAGCCCCAGGCCCCTCCCGCACCACCCACGTCCGGGTCCGCACCGGCCCCGAGACCACCGTGTCCGCGCGGTAGCGGAAGTGCGCCCCGAGACGGTCACCGTGCGGCCCTCCGCGAGCAGCGGCGAGGCCTCGGCGCCCACCGACACCGGTCTGACCTCCACCGAGGCGACCCCACAGGCCGCGGGGGACACCGACACCGCCTCCACCGGCTGGTCCAGGTCGACGAGGGTCTCGCCGTCGACCTCGACCCGCAGCCGGGACGGGCCGGGCTCGGGTGCGGAGGCGAGCCGGGACGGGCGCGTGGCCGGGACCAGGGTGCGGACCAGGGACTGGCAGGTCCGCAGCCAGGGCCGGCCCGGTACGCCGGCCTCGGGGGCCGCCGCATCCGGCCCGGCCGTCACCGGCGGTATCCGCAGCGCGCCCAGCACCACCCCGTCGCTGTCGTCGACCATCAGGTCCATCCGCCGCTCGACCCCGTCGAGCACCGCCCGGGCCGCCGCCACCGTCCCGTCGGCACCCCCAGCGACCGGGCGAGGGACAGTCCGCCACCGACCGGCACCACCGACAGTGCGCATCCGGCCAGCTCCCGATGCCGGTGCAGCAGCGACACCGCGCGGATCAGGGCCCGGTCGTCACCCACCACCACCGGGCGCCGCGAGCCCCGCCGGGCCAGCGCCCGCGCGAACTCCTCCGGCCCCTCCGGCAGGCACAGCTTCACGGCCGCACCCCCTCCGAGCACGTCTTTCGCTATCCGTACGGACTCGCCGTCCGACCGACGGGCGACCGGGTCGATGACCACCAGCAGCTGCTCGGACGTCGCGGAAGTCGCCACCTCGGCCATGCCTCGCTTCCTCGGGTAGCATCTTTGTGCAAGAGCCCCTTGCGCTATTGCGCCAGGGGCTTCGTCTATTCCGGGGCATCCGGTCCGACGGTTGGCGGCCAACGGCGGTCGCGGTGCACGCGGCTGCATACCCACCGCGCGCGCCCTCGACCATGGACATGCCCCGCCCGGAAGGGGTGTACGCGCGTGCCCGCACTTGTGCTGCTCGGTGCTCAGTGGGGTGACGAAGGCAAGGGAAAGGCCACCGACCTGCTCGGTGGTTCGGTGGACTATGTAGTGCGCTACCAGGGCGGCAACAACGCCGGCCACACCGTGGTCGTGGGCGACCAGAAGTACGCCCTCCACCTCCTCCCTTCCGGAATCCTGTCCCCGGCTGCACGCCGGTCATCGGTAACGGTGTCGTCGTCGACCCGTCGGTCCTGCTCTCCGAGCTGAGCGGTCTGAACGAGCGTGGTGTCGACACCTCCAAGCTCCTCCTCAGCGGAAACGCGCACATCATCACGCCGTACAACGTCACGGTCGACAAGGTGACCGAGCGCTTCCTCGGCAAGCGGAAGATCGGCACGACCGGGCGCGGCATCGGCCCGACCTACGCCGACAAGATCAACCGCGTGGGCATCCGCGTGCAGGACCTGTACGACGAGTCGATCCTGACGCAGAAGGTCGAGGCGGCCCTCGACATCAAGAACCAGGTCCTCACCAAGCTCTACAACCGGCGCGCGATCGCCGTGGACCAGGTGGTCGAGGAGCTGCTGGGCTACGCCGACAAGCTCGCGCCGTACGTCGCCGACACCGTCCTGGTCATCAACCAGGCGCTGGACGAGGACAAGGTCGTCCTGTTCGAGGGCGGCCAGGGCACCCTGCTGGACATCGACCACGGCACGTACCCCTTCGTCACCTCCTCGAACCCGACCGCGGGCGGTGCCTGCACCGGTGCCGGGGTCGGCCCGACGAAGATCAGCCGGGTCATCGGCATCCTCAAGGCGTACACGACCCGTGTCGGCGCCGGTCCCTTCCCCACCGAGCTGTTCGACGAGGACGGTGAGGCGCTGCGGCGCATCGGCGGCGAGCGCGGTGTGACCACCGGCCGTGACCGCCGCTGTGGCTGGTTCGACGCGGTGATCGCCCGCTACGCGACCCGCGTGAACGGCCTCACCGACTTCTTCCTCACCAAGCTCGACGTCCTCACCGGCTGGGAGCAGATCCCGGTCTGCGTGGCGTACGAGATCGACGGCAAGCGCGTCGAGGAGCTCCCGTACTCCCAGACCGACTTCCACCACGCCAAGCCGGTCTACGAGATGCTGCCGGGCTGGAGCGAGGACATCAGCAAGGCCAAGTCCTTCACCGACCTGCCGAAGAACGCCCAGGGTTACGTCAAGGCCCTGGAGGAGATGTCGGGCGCCCCGATCTCCGCGATCGGCGTGGGCCCGGGCCGGGACGAGACGATCCAGATCAACTCGTTCCTGTAGACCGAGCCGAGCGGTACGCGCAGCGTCCCGGTGACCCTCGTGGTCGCCGGGACGTTCGCTGTCTGCTCCCCATGGAGCAGCCAAGGAGCACACAGGAGCAAACCGGGTCATAGTCGAGCTTGCCACGAACGGCGGCCACCACCACGACACGGAAGAAGTGAGTGCGATGCGCGTGATGCTCAAGGCGACGCTGGACACGGACAAGGGGAACGACGCCATCCGGGGCGGCAAGATGCCCCAGATCATGCAGGAGGCCTTGGAGAAGCTCAAGCCGGAGGCGGCCTACTTCGGGCCCATGGGGGGTCGCAGGACGTGTTTCATGGTCTTCGACATGCAGGAGAGCTCCCAGCTCCCTCCCCTGCTCGAGCCGTTCTTCAACGACCTCAACGCCGACGTCGAGGTCTTCCCGATCATGAACGGCGACGACCTCCAGAAGGGCCTCTCCCAGATGCGCTGACCCTCAGCTGAAGACGATCATCGACCCCTGCGCCAGGCTCCGGGTCACGGCCGCGTGCAGGCCGAGCCAGACATGGCGTTCGCGGGCGAACGGACTGGGATCGTACGGGGCGGGGACGGCGGGTTCCTCCAGCTCCGTGGGGACCAGCGGCGGCTGGGGGCCGCCGGCGGGTTCGCCGGGTCGATGCCGATGACGGGGGCGACCAGCTCCAGCTCCCGCAGCAGGGCGTGCGAGGAGCCCAGCGGTCCGCCGCCCGCGAGGAGATCGTCGTCGGCGAGCGGGCTGGGAAAGTCGACGGGGACGTACGCACCCGCGTGGTCGTAGTGCCAGACGAGGTGCGACTGCTGGGCCGTCGACTCGAACATCTCCAGCAACTGCTCGTAGTCGCCGCCGAGTTCGTCCACGGGCGTCACCGGCAGGCCGCACACCTGGAGCAGATAGGCGCGGCGCAGGAAGTGCAGCGCGTCGTAGTCGAAGCCCGCCACCGGTGCCACGTCGCCGGACAGGCCCGGCATGTACTGGTACACCGGCACCGGTGGCAGCCCGGCCTCGGCGAGCACCTTGTTGTATTGCGCGAGTTCCTCGGCGAACGGGTTGTCCGGCGTGTGGCACAACACGTCCACGAGCGGTACCAGCCACAGGTCACAGGCCAAAGAAGGCTCCTCGCTCAGCTCGAGTGGTCGGGTGGCGCGGTGGTCAGGGAAGGGTATCGGTGCTCCACGGCAGCGGCTCCCGCCGTGCATGTCCCATACCCAGACGTACGGATACGACGCGGGTCATGCGACGCGGGTCATCCGGAGGCGAGCCGCTCGATCAGGGCGATCGAGTGGGCGTTGTAGTCGGCGATGATCGACCGGGCCGTGACGGTGTCGCGAGCACCCAGGGCGTCGACCAGTGCGGTGTGACCGGCCCACAGCTCGCCGCGCAGGTCGGTGAGCCGGCGCAGGTGCTGCACCGCGCACACCCAGGTCTGGACGCGCAGCCGGTGCAGGAAGTCGCCCAGGTAGGGGTTGCCGAAGAGGGCGGCGAGTTCGCGCCAGTAGCGCAGGTCGTAGCCGATCAGCACGGTGAGATCACCGGCCGCGGCGGCCCGCTGGGCCTCCTCGCCGCGCCGCCTGACCCCGGCGAGAGTGGCGGCGACCCGGGGATCGTCGGTCCGGATGGAGGCGCGCTGCCCGGTGATGAGGGCGTGGAACATCCCCTCGATGACCAGGTCGCGGGCCTCGATCATGCCGCGGAAGTCCTCGGCCGAGTACTCGTGGACCCGGAAGCCACGGTGCTGGTCGGCGTCCAGGAGCCCCTGCGCGGAGAGATCGACCAGCGCCTCGCGGACCGGCGTGGCGGAGACCCCGTACTGCTCGGCGATCTCCTTGACCGTGAACTCCTGCCCCGGCTGGAGCCGCCCGGCCAGCACCTCGTCACGAAGGGCGTCCGCGATCTGCTGCCGCAGGGTGCTGCGCGTCACGGCGCCGTTGCCGGTGCTGCCGGGCATGGTCAGGGCGTCTCCCTCGTCGCGTTCGGGTGGCGTGCGCGTATGTGTCGCCGTGCACGTATATGTCTACGAGCACGCCACCTTACGCGTTCGAACACGACGCGAGGTTGTCCGTTACTGACGGGTTTACAGCTTCTTACCGTGTGTATTCGTCCGCCACGGAGAGCGCCGCGTCGAGTACCGCCAGCCCCTCCTTCAGCTCTGCCTCGCTGATGTTGCACGGCGGCACCACGTGCGTGCGGTTCATGTTCACGAACGGCCACAGCCCGCCGCCCTTCGCGGCGGCGGCGAAGGCGGCCATCGGCGCATTCGCCTCCCCGGCCGCGTTGTAGGGCACCAGCGGTTCCCGGGTCTCCCGGTCGCGGACCAGCTCCAGCGCCCAGAACATGCCGACGCCCCGGACCTCGCCGACGCATGGATGCCGCTCGGCGAGCGCACGCAGCTCCGGCCCGACGACGGACGCGCCCAGCCGGGCCGCGTTCTCGACGACGCCCTCCTCGGCCATGACGTTGATCGTCGCCACCGCGGCCGCGCACGCCAGCGGGTGCCCGGAGTACGTCAGACCGCCGGGGTAGGGCCGCTTCCCGAACGTCTCCGCTATCGCGCCCGAGATCGCCACACCGCCCAGCGGCACGTATCCGCTGTTCACGCCCTTGGCGAAGGTCAGCAGGTCGGGCGTGACGTCGAACAGGTCCGCCGCGAACCACTCACCGGTCCGTCCGAACCCGGCCATGACCTCGTCCAGGACGAAGACGATCCCGTACTTGTCGCAGATCTCCCGCACCCCGGCGAGGTAGCCGGGCGGCGGGACCATGATCCCGGCCGTCCCCGGGATGGTCTCCAGGATGATCGCCGCGACCGTCGAGGGCCCCTCGAAGGCGATCGTCGTCTCCAGGTGCTCCAGCGCCCGCGCGCACTCCTGCTCCTCGTTCTCGGCGTAGAAGCGGGAGCGGTAGAGGTAGGGCGCCCAGAAGTGCACGACCCCGGCCGTGCCGCTGTCGGACGCCCAGCGGCGCGGGTCGCCGGTGATGTTCACGGCCTGCTGCGTACCGCCGTGGTACGAGCGGTACGCCGAGAGCACCTTCGGGCGTCCGGTGTGCAGGCGGGCCATGCGGATGGCGTGCTCGACGGCGTCGGCGCCGCCGTTGGTGAAGAAGATCTTGTCCAGGTCGCCGGGCGTCCGCTCGGCGATCAGACGGGCCGCCTCCGACCGGGCCTCGACGGCGAACGCGGGCGCGAAGGTCGTCATCCTCGCGGCCTGCTCCTGGATCGCGGCGACGACCTTCGGGTGCTGGTAGCCGATGTTGGTGTAGACGAGCCCGCTGGAGAAGTCGAGGTAGCGCCGGCCGTCGTAGTCCCAGAAGTGCGACCCCTCCGCCCCGGCGACGGCGAGCGGGTCGATGAGCTCCTGAGCGGACCAGGAGTGGAACACATGGTCACGGTCGGCGGCCTTGACGGCTGCTCCGGCTGCGGGGTTCGGCTGAGGGGTCATGCGGGGGAGCGTAGGTGCGCGGGCGGGGGCGGTGAAATCGGCGGCCTGTCTGCGGTCGGGACGTTTCCGCGACAGGTTGTCCACGGAGCCTGGAACCAATTGACAGCACGCTGCCTAACTGTCAGGATGCTGTCATAAATGTTGAGGGGCTGGAGGAGCCATGAACGCCACCGCGGACCGCAAGCCCGTCCATCTCGCCGTCTACGACACCCTCGCCGACTGGGAGACCGGCCACGCCACGGCCCAGCTCGCCCGCGCCGGTCACGGCATCCGGACCGTCGGCCCGTCCACGGCCCCGGTCACCAGCATCGGCGGACTGCGCATCCAGCCCGACACGGCCCTGGACGACGTCCGGCCCGAGGACAGCGCGCTGCTGATCCTCCCGGGCGCCGACCTCTGGGACACCAGCGGAGACCTCGCGCCCTTCGCCCGCAAGGCCCGGGAGTTCCTCGACGCGGGCGTCCCGGTCGCCGCCATCTGCGGGGCCACCGCCGGACTCGCCCGCGAGGGCCTGCTCGACGACCGTGACCACACCAGCGCGGTCTCCTTCTACCTGGCCGCGACCGGCTACGCGGGCGGCGCGCGCTACGTGGAGACCGACGCCCTCACCGACGGGAACCTGGTCACGGCCGGCCCGACCGAGCCCGTCGCCTTCGCCCGGGAGGTCTTCCGGCTGCTCGGGGTCTACGAGGGCGAGGTCCTGGACGCCTGGTACCGGCTGTTCCACGACTCCGACGCGGCGGCGTACGCCGTGCTGGAGAAGGCCGGGGCGCTGTGAGCCGGGAGCGACAGGACCTGCTCAGCCGCAGCGCCCTCGGGGTGTTCCGGCTCAACGGCCAGTTCCTCGCGGTGGCGGACGAGCTGGCCCGGCCCGCCGGGCTGACGGCCGCCTGGTGGCAGGTGCTCGGCGCGGTCCTCCCGGAGCCGCTGCCCGTCTCCGGCATCGCCCGCGCGATGGGCATCACACGGCAGAGCGTGCAGCGCGTCGCCGACCTGCTGGTGGAGCGCGGTCTCGCCGAGTACCGGCCCAACCCCGCGCACCGCCGCGCCAAGCTCCTCGCGCCGACCGAGGAGGGTCTCGCGGCGATCGCCCGTGTCGACCCCGGGCACGCCGCCTTCGCCGACCGGCTGGCGGAGGCGTTCGGGGAGCCGGAGCTGGCGGAGGCGGTGCGTTTGATGGAACGCCTGTCGCAGGTGCTCGACCAGGTCGGGCCGCCCGTCACGTCCCCCGCGCCTGTTACGGAACCGTAGAGGTTGTCCAGGTCACCCGGCCCCGGCCCCGCACTATTCTCGATCTGTTGCTCACGTGTGGGGGGAAGGCGGCTGAGCGATGGAGAAGCCGGGGTCCGGGGATCCGCAACGCATCGGTGCGTACCGGCTGCTGGCGCGGCTCGGTGCGGGGGGCATGGGGCACGTCTATCTGGCCCGCTCCGAGCGGGGCCGCACGGTCGCCGTGAAACTCGTCCGCGAGGAACTCGCCGCGCAGGAGGAGTTCCGGGAGCGGTTCCGGCAGGAGGTGCAGGCCGCGCGGCGGGTCGGCGGGTACTGGACGGCGCCGGTGCTGGACGCGGACACCGAGGCGGCGGTGCCCTGGGTGGCCACGGGATACGTCGCCGGGCCGAGCCTCCAGCAGGTCGTCGGGCACGACCACGGAGCCCTGCCCGAGCGGACCGTCCGCATCCTCGCGGCCGGGCTCGCGCACGCGCTCAAGGACATCCACGCCGCGGGGATCGTCCACCGCGACCTCAAGCCGTCCAACGTGCTGGTCACCATCGACGGCCCGCGCGTCATCGACTTCGGCATCGCGAGAGCCCTGGAGACCGTGACGGACGGCGGGCTCACCCGCACCGGGGCGCTCGTCGGATCGCCCGGCTTCATGGCGCCCGAGCAGGTGCGGGGCGACCGCATCACACCTGCGTGCGACGTCTTCTGCCTCGGTTCGGTCCTCGCCTACGCCGCCACCGGCGCCCTGCCCTTCGGCACCGCCAACTCCGGTGTGCACGCGCTGATGTTCCGCATCGCCCAGGAGGAACCGAACCTGGAGGGCGTCCCCGAGGGCATCGCCGACCTGGTGCGCGAGTGCCTGCGCAAGGACCCCGCCGCCCGGCCGTCCCTCGACCGTGTCCTGGAACGCACCGGCGCGGACGACACCGTCTCCGACGGCCGCGCCCTCGACCCCTGGCTCCCCAGCGCCCTGGTCGCCCAACTCGGGCGCCACGCGGTGCGGTTGCTGGAGGCGGAGGATCCGGAAGGGGAGCAGGGGGCTGCGGAAGAGGGGGCGGGTGCCGCCGGCCGACCGGGCGCGAAGGGCGCGGATGCCGACGACGGACCCGTCGTGGAAGGCGCGGGTGCCGTCGGCCGACCCGTCGTGGAAGGCGCGGGTGCCGTCGGCCGACCCGTCACACATGAGGCCGGTGCGGCCGGCCGGTCCGCCGGTGACGGAGCCAGCACCCCCGGGCAGCCCGTCGACCGGCAGGCTGCCCGGCCTGGCGAGAACCCGGCGCCCGATCCCACGCCCGAACACGCCCCCGCCGCCGACGAGTCGTCCCCGAGCCCCGTGCCGCAGGCCCCCGCGCCGACGCCCTCCGCGCACCCCGGCCCGCCCCCGCCGGGCCAACCGGGCGTGGTGGGACCGCCGTTGAACCACCTGCCCACCATGGTCGCGGGCCAGGGCACCACACCCCCGCCACCCCCGACCTCGACGCCCCCGCCCCCTTACCCGGCGTACGGCTACCCCCAGCAACACCCCCAACAGCACCCGCAGCCCGGCACCCCGGGCGCCGTCCCGCCGTACCACCCCGCCTACGGCGGACTCGGCTCCACCCCGCCCTACGGCCCGCCGCCGTACGGCACGACACCGCCGTACGGTCCGTCGCAGGAGCCGCCGCGGCGGGACGGCCGCTCCACCGTGCTGCTGGTCGTCATCGCGCTGGTCGTCGCGCTGGCCGCGGGCGGCTCGGTGTACGCGCTGATGCAGGGCGGCGACGGTGGCCGGGCCGACGACGACCCCACCCCCTCGCAGGGCACCAGCGCACCCCCGGCCGCAGGCCCGTCCCCGGTGCCCTCACGGCCGGGCGACTCGCCCGCTCCCGCGGACGGCACCGTCCCGACGGGATACCTCGGCACCTGGAGCACGACCATCGACAACGCCGACGGGCAGCACACCCGCCGGCTCACCATCCAGCAGGGCGACACCGGCGACACGGTCCTGTCCCTCGTGGCGGACGGCCCCACGAACGGGGGCGGCACCTACCACTGCGTCTTCGAGGGCGACCTGACCGACGCCCCGGCGCCGACGGCCCGCTGAAGATCGGCCCGTCCACCGTGACCGTCGGACAGCCCCGCAGCGCCTGCACACCGGGCGCGGCCACCGAGGTCACCCTCCTCCCGGACGGCACGCTGCAGCGCGTGAACACCAGCAGCGGGGAGAAGCTGACGTACACGAGGCAGTGACCAACGCGCGGGTATCCGCAGGGTCGTTGCCCGTGCGGTCACCTGGGCTCCGGCGGCCGCTGCCGGGGCATGTTCGGCCTGGCACCCCCCGGCGGCACGGAGAACCGCCCGCTCGCACCACCGACCTCCGCCCCTCGCCCGCCCCCGAGAACACCACCGCCTGCATCCCCACCGGCGCGGCCCCACTACGGAACTCGCCCACCCACTCCGCCGTCTCCCCCGCACCAACTCACTCAGATCCTCGGAGAACCTGCGCAGCACCCCGAGACACCGCTCGGCCGCCTCACCCGCCGTCCCCTCCGTCGGCCCCAGCACCTCCCGCACGCACTCCGCCGCCCAGTCGAACTGAAGGGCCTGCAACCGCCGCTGCACGGCCTGAGCGGTCGCCACGTCCCGCATCCACCCCGAGGTCACCCCGAAGTACCGGTCGACGGCGACACACGCCACCCCCAGCAGCAGCGCCAGACACCCCCAGGGTGCGATGCCGCTCGCGATCCCGGTCAGATCCAGCAGGGGCAGCGCGACCCCGATCACCGCCCCCACGGCGGCACCGCAGCGCAACGCCCGCGCACACCGCCGCTTCCACACCCGGTCCACGAGGTACCAGGCCGCCGTCCGGAGGGCCCCGTGCTCCACCCACCGGTACAGCTCGTCCAGCCGGGTCGCCGGCTCGCCCCAGTCCCCGAGCGGAAAGGCCCGCCCGGTCAGATCGCCCGGCCACAGCCGGGCCGCCCGCTCGCCCCGTTCGTCCTGAGGCGGCCCCTCGGGCTGCATCTCCGGCTGACCCACCCGGCACTCCCTACTGACCACGCTGCGTGACAAACGACACACATGACGTACAGGACACCTCCCGTGCCCTGAGCGCCGGACCCTTCCTACCCCCCAGCGGGTGGCGAAGATGTAGCTTTCGCCGCTTTTCCGCCCGGAAGTATTCCTTGATCAGTTATCGGGCGCGAGCGGAACTCACTCGAAAGAGTGCTGGGGCGTGGGCAGGCCCGACCACGTAGGCTCGTGCCGAACGGGAAAACCCGTACCGAGCAAGGAGCTGATCGTGATCCCCGGTGGTGGCCAGCCCAATATGCAGCAGCTGCTCCAGCAGGCCCAGAAGATGCAACAGGACCTGGCGCGGGCGCAGGAGGAACTGGCGCAGACGGAGGTCGACGGACAGGCGGGCGGTGGCCTGGTGACCGCGACCGTCACCGGCGCCGGTGAGCTGCGCGCCCTGAAGATCGACCCGAAGGCGGTGGACCCGGACGACACCGAGACCCTCGCCGATCTGGTCGTGGCGGCCGTCCAGGCGGCCAACGAGAACGCGCAGGCGCTCCAGCAGCAGAAGCTGGGCCCGCTCGCCCAGGGGCTCGGCGGGGCGGCATCCCGGGACTGCCGTTCTGAGACGCGTACCGCCTTCCTCCAAGAGGCGGCGGACAACTACCGTACGTACGGGAAGGCCGTACGCGGCGAACGACCTAGAGGAACCGGGAAGGGCAGTCCGTTGTACGAAGGCGTGGTCCAGGACCTGATCGACGAACTGGGGCGGCTGCCCGGCGTCGGTCCCAAGAGCGCCCAGCGGATCGCCTTCCACATCCTGCAGGCCGAACCGACGGACGTGCGACGGCTCGCCCAGGCCCTCATGGAGGTCAAGGCGAAGGTCCGCTTCTGCGCGACGTGCGGCAACGTCGCGCAGGAGGAGCTGTGCAACATCTGCCGCGACACCCGGCGCGACCCCGCCGTCATCTGCGTGGTGGAGGAGCCGAAGGACGTCGTGGCGATCGAGCGGACGCGTGAGTTCCGGGGCCGCTACCACGTGCTGGGCGGCGCGATCAGCCCGATCGACGGGGTGGGCCCGGACGACCTGCGGATCAGGGAACTCCTGGCCCGCCTGGCCGACGGCACGGTCACGGAACTCATCCTGGCCACGGACCCGAATCTCGAAGGCGAGGCGACAGCCACGTACCTCGCCCGCATGATCAAGCCCATGGGCCTGAAGGTCACCCGCCTGGCCAGCGGCCTCCCGGTGGGTGGCGACCTGGAATACGCGGACGAGGTGACCCTCGGTCGCGCCTTCGAGGGGAGACGACTCCTAGATGTCTGACGCCACGCTGCACGCGACCGACCAGAACCCGGACGACTTCGCGGTCCAGATCGCGGACCAGGTCGAGAGCTTCCTGGTCGCCGTCACGGAGGTCGCGAAGGGCGACGAGCCGGAATCGGCGGTGCCCTTCCTCCTCCTGGAGGTCTCCCAACTCCTCCTGGCCGGTGGCCGGCTCGGCGCGCACGAGGACATCGTGCCCGACGAGCGCTACGAGCCCGACTCGGGCCCCGAGCCGGACGTCGACGAACTCCGCGAGAACCTGGCCCGCCTGCTCGACCCGATCGACGTCTACTCGGAGGTCTTCGACCCCTACGAGCCCCGCAAGGCCCCGGTCCCGGCCCGTATCTCCGACGACCTCACGGACGTCATCACCGACCTGCGCCACGGCATGGCCCACTACCGCGCCGGCCGCACCACGGAGGCCCTGTGGTGGTGGCAGTTCTCCTACTTCTCCAACTGGGGCTCCACCGCCTCGGCGTGCCTCCGCGCCCTCCAGTCGGTCCTGGCCCACGTCCGCCTCAACCAGCCCCTCGCCGAACTCGACGGCCTGGACACGGACCAGGGCATGGGCGACGACACCCTGGAGTTCGAAGCGGGCAGGGTCATGGCGGAGGAGATCGCGGGCCCCCTGGGCATCCGCCCGGCCACATAGTCGCCCCCTCCGACCCGACGGGCAGCTCACCGGCCCACAGCGGCGGCCAGCGCCTCCGCGTCGACGTACGGAGCGGTCGGCGTCGGCTCGCTGTACCACCTGAGCGGCCAGGTGTTTCCCTCCAGCGCCGGGATCCCGATGTACGTGACCGTGACCGTACGCGGGTCCCGGCCGCCCAGCTGCTGCACACCGAGCGGCCAGTCGCGTCTCCGTACCGCCCCGGGCGCGAGCAGGAAGTACACCCACCGCGGCCCACTCGCCTCGCCCACGATCGGCCCCGCGTCCCCGTCCGACACCTCGACCAGCCACTCGGCGACCAGCTCCCCCGCACGCCCTCGACCCGTACCGCGTCGAAGCGCACGCCCGCGACGTGGAGTTGATGACCTGCCGCCGGAACCCACTCGGGGCGGTGAATCGCGTTCGTCATGGCCACACTCTGGTGCTCACTCGGCTACGGTCGGTAGCGACTGTGGTGGTACACGCCGTGGTGTAGCCGTCGGAGGTGGGCGCTGTGTCGGGCCAGTACAACTCAAATTCCCAGCCGCCGGTCGCCTGGCGCTACAGCGGCAACCAGATGAAGCGCTGGCGCACGAAGGCGAACGTCAGCCGTGATGAACTGGCCGCCGCCGCCAACTACTCCCCGGACACCATCAAGTCCATGGAACAGGGCGTCCGCATGCCGACGCCCCGCGTCCTCGACGCGGCCGACGAACTGTGCCGGGCGGAGGGCTTGCTGAGCGCGGCGAAGGAGTACCTGCAGAGGGAGAAGTTCCCGGCGCGGGCGCAGGACTTCATGGAGAGGGAGCGGGAGGCGATTAGCGTTTGGTGGTACGAAGCCTCGCTGATCCCGGGTCTGTTGCAGACGAAGGGATACGCGCGAACGCTCATCGACAATCGCATCCCGCCCCTGGATGAGGAGACGGTGGGGGAGCGGATCGCGGCCCGCATGGAGCGGCAGGCCATCCTGACCGACCGGAAGCCGCCCGTGGGGCTGAGCTTCGTTCTGTACGAGGCTGTACTGCGCAGCCCTCAGGTGGACGCTCAGCAACTGCGTCACCTACTGGAGGTTTCCCGGCTGCGGAACGTAGTGGTGCAGGTGCTTCCCTTCGAACTGGCCATCCCAGCCGCGCTCATGGGACCCATGGTTCTGCTGGAAACTCGTGCCCATGAGCGATTTGCCTTTACGGAAACCCCACTGGCCAGCGAACTTTCGGCTGATCCGGGGGCTGTCAGTCGCGTGTCCGAGCGACTTAGCATGATCCGTGCGCAGGCTCTCGACCCTGACGGGTCGGCCCGTTTCATCGAGCGGATGGTGAATCAGTCGTGAGTGACCAGCTGAAGTGGTTCAAGTCCAGCCACAGCGATGACGAGGGCGGGGCCTGCCTCGAAGTCGCCCTCTCCACCACCATCCACATCCGCGACTCCAAGATGACCACGGGCCCCGAACTCCACGTCACCGCGCCCGCCTGGGCGGCGTTCGTCTCCGCGGTTCGGCCTGAGGCCGAGCGGAATGTGGATCAGTCATGAGTGACCAACTGCGCTGGATCAAGTCGAGCTACAGCGACTCCGAGGGCGGCGCCTGCGTCGAAGTCGCCCGATCCACCACCGTCCACATCCGCGACTCCAAGCTTCCTGCGAGCCCAGAGCTCCGCGTCGCAGAGCCCTCGTGGGCGGCGTTCGTCTCCGCGGTTCGACCTGAGGCCGAGCGGAATGTGGATCAGTCATGAGTGACCAACTGCGCTGGGTCAAATCGAGCTACAGCGACTCCGAGGGCGGCAACTGCCTCGAAGTCGCCCGATCCACCACCGTCCACATCCGCGACTCCAAGAACTCGGCAGGCCCCGAACTCCACGTCACCGCGCCCGCCTGGGCCGCGTTCGTCTCCGCGGTTCGGCCACTGAGCCGCTGAAGATCAGATCCGTACGGCCGTGCCGGTCACGCCGATGCCCGTGTCCGGCTCCGCCGGTACCGTCACCGTGATCGTGCTCGGGCGGCCCATGTCCACGCCCTGGTGAACCGTCAGGGTGGCTGGGACCTGCACGAGGCCGAGTTCCCTCAGGTAGCCGCCGAACGCTGCCGCCGCCGCCCCCGTGGCCGGGTCCTCGACCACGCCGCCGGGCGGGAACGGGTTGCGGGCGTGGAAGACCGTGGGGGACTCCCGCCAGAGGAGGTCGATCGTGGTCCAGTCGTTCCGGGCCATGAGCTTGCCGAGGTCCGCCATGTCGTAGTCCAGGTCGGCCAGCCGGTCCCGGCTCGCGGCGGCGACGACCGGATGCCAGGCCCCGGCGAAGGCCACCCGGGGAGGCAGCGCGGGGTCCAGGTCCGCCGCGGACCAGCCCAGGATCGCGAGCAGTTCGGCCAGGTCGGCCTCGTCGATGGGTGCCGTGCGCGGGGCGACGCTCACCAGGGTCGCCACGAGGGGGCCGTCCGCCGACCGGTCGGTGGTGACGGTGACCGGGCCGGCCGCGGTGCGCAGCAGCAGCCGCCCGGTGCCGTGCCGCTCCGCGTGGGCGACGGCCGTCGCGATCGTCGCGTGGCCGCAGAACGGGACCTCGGCGAGGGGGCTGAAGTAGCGCACGTCCAGGGCGCCGTCGTCCCCCTCCACCACGAACGCGGTCTCCGAGTAGCCGACTTCCGCCGCGGCCGCGAGCATCGTCGCGTCGTCGGCCCCGCCGGCGTCCAGTACCACCCCCGCGGGGTTGCCGCCCTCGGGATCCGTGCTGAACGCCACGTAGCGCAATATCTCCATGCCCAGACGGTAGCGTCCGGGCCACGGTGACGCTGCGTGTTTTGGGGGCTCCTTGTACGGCCCCTGTACGCGGGCTGTACGGCCCCTAACCGGCGAAACGCGAGTCTGGAGTCACTTCACCGACTCCCCTCGATCCCACCGGAGACGCAGATGACCCGCCGCCCCGCCGCCACATCCATACGCAAGCGCATCGCCGTCGCCACCGGCGTGGCAGTCGTGGCCGCCGGTACCTTCGCCCTCGGTGCCGGCGTCGCCGGAGCCGACTCCGCGAGCAAGTCCGAGAAGCACACCGGAACGGTCACGAAGGCGCAGGTGCTCGGGCTGTTCGACCAGTGGAACGCCGCGCTGCGGACCGGCGACCCGAACAAGGTCGCCGACCTGTACGCGAAGGACGCGGTCCTGCTGCCGACCGTCTCCGACAACGTCCGTACGGACAGAGCCGAGATCGTCGACTACTTCGAGCACTTCCTGCAGAACAGACCGGTCGGGAAGAAGATCGAGTCGGTCGTCAATGTGCTCGACCGGGACACCGTCATCGACACCGGTGTCTACGAGTTCGCCCTGACGGACCACGAGACGGGCGAGAAGGCCACCGTCAAGGCCCGCTACACCTACGCCTACGAGAAGCAGCCGAACGGGAAGTGGCTGATCGTGAACCACCACTCCTCGAAGATGCCTCAGGGGTGAGCCTCAGCCGCGGTGGGCGGCCCGGAGCGTGATCGTCACGCACAGGCCGCCGCCCGGGGCGTCCGTCAGGGACACGGTCCCGCCGTCGTCCGTCGCCAGCTGTTTGACGACGGCGAGACCGAGGCCGGAGCCGGCCTTCCCGGTCAGGCCCTGGCCGCGCCAGAAGCGGTCGAAGGCGCGGGACTTCTCGGCGTCCGACATACCGGGTCCCTCGTCCAGGACCGACACCCCCACCACATCGCCCCGGGGGTCCACCCGCACGGTGATCGTCCCGCCGTCGGGTGACACCTCCAGGGCGTTGGAGAGCACGTTGTCCAGCATCTGGTCCAGATGACCGGGGCTGGACAGCACAGACGGCCGGCCGTCGGTACTCCCCCTGAGCGCGATGGTGACTCCGCGCTCGTCGGCGGCCGGCCTCCACACGGCGAGCCGCTCCCGCACGATGTCGATGAGCGGGAGCGGTTCCGCCGCCGTCACCTTGGCCTCGGCCCGGGCGAGTACCAGCAGGCCGTTGACCAGGCGGCTCATGCGTACGACCTCCGCCGTGGCCTGTTCGACGTCCTCGCGGACGAACTCGTCGTCGACGCCGTCCGCGATGTTGTCCAGGGACAGCCGCAGGGCTGTGAGCGGGGTGCGCAGTTGGTGGGAGGCGTCCGCGACGAAGATGCGCTGGGCCGCGATCAGGGTGTCCAGTCGTTCCGCGCCCTGGTTGAGGGTGCGGGCCAGGGTCTGGGTCTCGGGCGGGCCCGTCACGAGGGAGCGGGCGGTCAGGTCGCCGTCGCTGAACTTGCTGGCCATGTCGTTGAGCTGGCGCAGCGGACGGGTGAGGCGGCGGGCCGCGACGACGCCGATCACGGCTGCCACGCCCAGGACCAGCACCGCGAGGACCGCCCGGAAGCCCCAGATCTGCCACAGACGGTCGGTCATCTCGTCCGTGGAGTACAGGATGCGTACGGCGCCGACGACCCGGTCCGTGCCGGCCGCGCGGGCGGGCACCGTGATCACCAGCTCGGGACCCCAGATGAAGGAGGAGCCCCAGTCGGTCGTGGGCCTGCCGTCCTGAAGGGCCCTGGTCAGTGCCGTGTCGCGGGCGGGCCGGGGCAGGTCCGCCGCGCAGCTCGCGGTGGCGGTCACCTGGATCTCGTCGTCGTAGGCCTTGGCCATCTCCTCCAGGGCCTGGCACGAGGCGGCCCGGCCGTCGCCCAGCAGCAGGGCCATGGCGTCCCCCTCGCGCAGCACCGACGCCTCGGTGTCGCCCCGCAGCTGGTCCGTGAGCGTGAAGGCCACCGGCACGGTGAACAGCGCGACGGCCACCGCGACGAGCAGGACGTAACTGCGGACCAGCTGGCGGATCATGACGCGTCGCCGCCGCTGTCCTTGACGATCTCCAGGCGGAAACCGACCCCGCGCACCGCCTCGATCGTGATCGCGCCGGCCAGCTTCCGCCGCAGCGCCGCCACGTGCACGTCCAGCGTCTTGGTCGGCCCGAACCAGTTGGCGTCCCAGACCGCTTCCATGATCTGCTCGCGCGACATCAGCGCCCCGGGCTCCTCGGTGAGGAAGGCCAGCAGGTCGTACTCCTTGGGGCGAGGGCCACCTCCTCGCCGTCGAGGCGCACCCGGGCCGCCTTGCGGTCGACGGTCAGACGGGTGCCGTACTGGTCGGGGCCGTTTCCGGGCGCCTCGGCGGAGGTGCGGGGCTGGACGCGGCGCATGACCGCCCGGATGCGGGCGATGACCTCACGGACGCCGAACGGTTTGGAGACGTAGTCGTCCGCGCCGATCTCCAGGCCCACCACGCGGTCCGTCTCGTCGCTGCGGGCGCTGATCACGATGATCGGGACGTCGCCGCGGCCGCGCAGCGCCTTGCAGACGTCCAGGCCGTCGGTATCGGGCAGGCCGAGATCCAGCAGGACCACCTCGTAGGGACCCTCGTGCCTGAGTGCCGCCTCGCCCGTGGTCACCCACTCGACCTCGAAGCCGTAGCGCTTCAGGCCCCGTCTGAGGGACTCGGCGACCGGTTCATCGTCTTCCACCAGGAGTACGCGCACAGCCGAACCCTAGTGCTTGAAAGTTGAGTCACAGAGGTCGGCCCACGTGCGATTGTGACGCCGGGCACTTTCTCGCGTGGCCTGTGCCCAGATGGGCATGAGCAGCCCTGAGCGAGTACCCCGGAAATCTCACCATGCGATATCGCGGAAGGGGTTTTCGGACGCTCGCTAGACTGAGCCGACCGCAGTACGAAGGCGTATGAGCGGATAGAGACGGATTGAGCGAGGAGCGCACGTGGGCCTTGTCGTGCAGAAGTACGGAGGCTCCTCCGTAGCCGATGCCGAGGGCATCAAGCGCGTCGCCAAGCGGATCGTGGAAGCGAAGCAGAACGGCAACCAGGTGGTTGCCGTCGTTTCCGCGATGGGCGACACGACGGACGAGCTGATCGATCTCGCCGAGCAGGTTTCCCCGATGCCTGCCGGGCGCGAGCTCGACATGCTGCTGACCGCCGGAGAGCGGATCTCCATGGCATTGCTGGCCATGGCGATCAAAAAGCTGGGCCACGAGGCCCAGTCGTTCACCGGCAGCCAGGCAGGTGTCATCACCGACTCGGTCCACAACAAAGCCCGGATCATCGACGTCACGCCGGGCCGGATCAAGACCTCGGTGGACGAGGGCAACATCGCGATCGTGGCCGGTTTCCAGGGCGTCAGCCAGGACACCAAGGACATCACCACCCTCGGCCGCGGCGGCTCCGACACCACGGCGGTGGCTCTCGCCGCCGCCCTCGACGCGGACGTCTGTGAGATCTACACCGACGTCGACGGCGTGTTCACCGCCGACCCGCGCGTGGTGAAGAAGGCCCGGAAGATCGACTGGATCTCCTTCGAGGACATGCTCGAACTGGCGGCGTCCGGGTCGAAGGTGCTGCTCCACCGTTGCGTGGAGTACGCCCGCCGGTACAACATTCCGATCCACGTCCGGTCCAGCTTCAGCGGACTGCAGGGCACCTGGGTCAGCAGCGAGCCGATCGTCCAGAAGACGCAAGCGCAAGGGGAAAAGCAGGTGGAGCAGGCTCTCATCTCCGGTGTCGCGCACGACACCTCCGAGGCCAAGGTCACGGTCGTCGGTGTGCCGGACAAGCCGGGCGAGGCGGCCTCGATCTTCCGCACGATCGCCGACGCCGAGATCAACATCGACATGGTCGTGCAGAACGTGTCCGCCGCCTCCACGGGCCTGACGGACATCTCCTTCACGCTGCCGAAGACCGAGGGCCGCAAGGCCATCGACGCGCTGGAGAAGAACAAGGCCGGCATCGGCTTCGACTCGCTGCGCTACGACGACCAGATCGGCAAGATCTCCCTGGTCGGCGCGGGTATGAAGACCAACCCCGGGGTGACCGCGGACTTCTTCACCGCCCTGTCCGACGCGGGTGTGAACATCGAGCTGATCTCGACCTCCGAGATCCGTATCTCGGTCGTCACGCGTGCCGACGACGTGCCCGAGGCCGTCCGCGCCGTGCACTCCGCGTTCGGGCTCGACTCCGACAGCGACGAGGCCGTCGTCTACGGAGGCACCGGCCGCTGATGGCCGACCTCCGACGGGTCGGCCCGACCGGCCGATCAGGCCGACCGACGCTCGCCGTCGTGGGAGCGACCGGAGCCGTCGGCACGGTCATGCTCCAGATCCTGTCCCAGCGGGCGGACATCTGGGGCGAGATCCGACTGATCGCCTCCCCGCGCTCGGCCGGCCGCAAGCTGGCCGTGCGCGGCGAGGAGACGGAGGTCGTGGCGCTCACCGAGGAGGCCTTCGACGGGGTCGACGTCGCCATGTTCGACGTCCCCGACGAGGTCGCCGAGCGGTGGGCGCCCGTCGCCGCCGCCAAGGGCGCGGTGGTGGTCGACAACTCGGGCACGTTCCGGATGGACCCGGACGTGCCCCTCGTCGTGCCCGAGGTCAACCCGCACGCCGTACGGATGCGGCCCCGCGGGATCATCGCCAACCCGAGCTGCACGACGCTCTCCATGATCGTGGCCCTGGGTGCCCTGCACGCCGAGTTCGGGCTGCGCGAGCTGGTCGTCTCCTCGTACCAGGCGGTCAGCGGCGCGGGCCGCGCGGGTGTGGCCACGCTGCGGCAGCAACTGTCCCTGGTCGCCGGTACGGAGCTGGGCACCAGCCCCGGTGACGTACGGCGGGCCGTGGGGGACAGCACCGGGCCGTTCCCGGAGCCGGTCGCGCTGAACGTGGTGCCGTGGACCGGCACGGCGTGCGAGGACGGCTGGTCCTCCGAGGAGCTGAAGATCCGGGACGAGGCCCGCAAGATCCTCGGGCTGCCCCACCTGCCGGTGGCCGTCACCTGTGTCCGGGTGCCGGTGATCACCACGCACTCGGTGACCGTGCACGCCCGTTTCGAGGGCGAGGTCACCGTCGACAAGGCCCGCGAGATCCTCGCCACGGCGCCCGGTGTCGTGCTGTTCGACAACCCGGCCGCCGGGGAGTTCCCGACCCCCGCCGACGTGGTCGGCACCGACCCGACCTGGGTCGGACGGGTGCGGCGGGCGCTGGACGACCCCACCGCCCTGGAGCTCTTCGTGTGCGGGGACAACCTGCGCAAGGGCTCCGCGCTCAACACGGCGCAGATCGCCGAGGTGGTGGCGGCCGAGCTTTCGTGAAGTTTCGCGGCGCCGAAAAGTCCCGGCCGTTGTCATAGGCGGTTTGTAGGATCTGTGTACGACATGTGAGCTGGTCGGTGGTCCGGACCACTTGTCCCAGGCGCTTCGGCATCAAAGAATTGCCTCCCCGCCCTCCGCAACCGTGCGGAGGGCGGGGAGCGTCTTTGCGGTCACCTCTCGACCGTGAAAGCGCTTCATCAGGCGTGGGGACGCCTGGAACCGGACGTGGGGACGTCCGTTCACATTTGGACATAAGGGAAGAGCGGGACGCATGAGGGCATTTGATGCACCATCGGTTGTGCTGCCTGACGCGGGTAGACCGTCGACGGCGACGGTCGGCGTGAAAGTGATGCCCGGCACGTACAACCCTGACGGGGGTAGGCGTGTCCAACAGGCGTGGCAGAGGTACTCGACTTCAGCGCGGCACGCGGCACGGTCCTGCGACCGCCCCGTCCGGCGGCTTTCCGACCCCGCGTGCCCGGTACGCCCGGTGGCATGCCGGTGATCGCGCCCGTGCCCGCAGCGCGGCCGGCCCGCATACCCAACCAGCGTGACGGCGCCGAGGACGGTGTCGCGGCCGGTACGACCGTCGACCACCTCACCGAGACCTACCGCGCGCACTACCGCTCGCTGCTCGGTCTCGCCGCCCTCCTCCTCGACGACACCGCCTCCTGCGAGGACGTCGTCCAGGAGGCCTTCATCCGGGTCCACTCGGCCCGCAAGCGGGTCCGGGACCCCGAGAAGACCCTGGCGTACCTGCGCCAGACGGTCGTCAACCTCTCGCGCTCGGCGCTGCGCCGCCGCATCCTCGGCCTGAAGCTGCTGTCGAAGCCCATGCCCGACATGGCGAGCGCCGAGGAAGGCGCCTACGACCAGCTGGAGCGCGACTCCCTCATCAACGCGATGAAGGGCCTGCAGCGCCGCCAGCGCGAGGTGCTGGTGCTGCGCTACTTCGCGGACATGACCGAGGCCCAGGTCGCCGAGACGCTCGGCATATCCCTGGGCTCGGTCAAGGCGTACGGCTCGCGCGGCATCGCGGCGCTCCGGCTGGCCATGGAGGCGTCGGCATGAGCGCCGGAGGCGGCATGCGCCGTGACGGGCCCGACGGGCACGAGCCCGTCGAGCCGCCCGCGCCGACAAGGCTGCACGCGCACCATCCGAAGCAATCGCACGCTGGGAACGGAACTGTGAACCACGGCCCCGACGACCAGGGCCCCAAGGGCCCGACTCGGACGAGCTGGACCTGCGCACCATGCTGCAGCAGGCGGTACAGGACGTGGAGCCGCGCGACGGCACCCTCGAGTATCTGCGGAAGGCGGTGCCCCAGCGGCGGACCCGCAAACGGCAGGCCGTCGTCGGTATGGCCGCCGCCGCGCTGTTCATCGGCACCGCCGTCCCCGCTCTGGTGCACGTCTCCAACGCCACCGGCTCCGACGCGAACCCCTCCGTCGCCGGCCACGCCTCGCAGACCCAGGGCGGCGCGAGCGAGGGCAAGGGCCCCGACGGCGGTGAGAGCACCGCGGGCGGCACCGCCGGCAAGCCCGAGGGCAAGGAGAAGGGCGACAAGAAGGAGAAGGAGAAGGGCAAGGAGGCGAGCGCGGGCGCGTCCACCGGCGCGTCACAGGGCGCCGACCCCTCCTCCAGCACGGCCGCCGGCATCCAGGCGTGCACCGCGGCCCAGCTCGGCCCCGCCGCCGCAAGCAGCGCCGCCCCCGACTCCACCGGCGCGGTCTACGGCTCCTTCCGCGTCACCAACGTCTCCGCGGTGAGCTGTACGGTCACCGACCCCGGCTCGGTGGGCGCGCTGCCGCAGGGCGCGGCCGACGCCACCAAGATCGGCACCGCCCGGCACACGGCCGGGGACGCGGCGGCCGGCCTGCCCGACCCGTCCCTGGAGGTGGCCCAGCTGGTGCTCCAGCCGGGCGCCGCCTACGACGTGAAGTTCGCCTGGGTCCCCTCGGAGACCTGCCCCCGGCCGGCGGCGGCAGCGTCGGCGGCCCCGACCCCAGCCCCGACCCCACGCCCTCGGAGGACACCGCGGCCACGGCCGGCACCTCCACCGGCGGCGACACCGGCACGGCCCCGCAGCTGGCCAGGGAGGACGGCACGGTCGACGGGAGCGTGGCGGTGACGTACACGCCGGCGACCGGTTCCGGCGCGGCCTCGGTCACCGTGCCCAACGCGTGCGCGGGGACCGTGTACTGGACCGGTGTGCTGGCGGGCTCGTAGAGCGAAGCAGAGCAGAGCGAAGGGGCGCGGTCAGACGGCCGGCGCCCGCTGCTCCTCCTCCTCTTGCACGAGGCCCAGTTCCGCGTCCCGCGCGAACTCCACCTCGCGGCGCAGCAGCCGGAACCACATGAAGATCACGAAGCCGACGAAGGCGAACCACTCGGCGGTGTAGCCGAGGTTCTGGAACGCCTTCAGGTCCAGCCCCGTGTCCGGCGGGGCGCTCGCGGGCACGGCCTTCATGCCCGAGTCGCCCTTGGCCAGCGTGACCCACGCGTCGTACACGTCGTACGGCACCAGGTTCACCAGCGAGGCCGCGCTGATCGCCGCGGTCTGCCCGGACGGCAGGCCGCCCTGCGCGCTGACGCCGTTGTCGCCCGGGCTCTCGGACGCCTGGAGCGCACCGGTCACGGTGACCTCACCGGTGGGCGGGGCGGGCGCCCTGTCCGCGTCGGCGGCACCCGGCAGCCAGCCGCGCACCACCGGCAGTGCCTCGCCGGAGTCGGTGCGCAACAGCGTCAGGACGTAGAAGCCCTCCTTGCCGTCGAGCTCCCGCCCGGGCACCAGCAGCTGCTTGCCGTAGCGGCCGGTCGCGGTGACCTGCTTGCCCGACGTGGCCTTGGTCACCGGCAGGAGCTCGGCCAGGGGCCGGGGCGCCTCGTGGCGGGCCGCGGAGACCTGCTCGGTCGCGGTGCGGTGGTCCTGCACACGGTCCTCGAACCGGCCCAGCTGCCAGGACCCCATGAAGATGCAGAAGGGGATGGACAACAGTACGAAGACGTTGATCCCCCACCAACGGGGCGTCAGCAGAAACCGGTACACACCCATACGGTACGGGGCTGCCGGGCGGACCCGGCCCGCGGGGTCGGGCCGCCGCTCGGTACGCGCTTTCCGTTCCTTCCGGCCTGCTGAGAAGGGGGACCGGTGGAAGTTGTCCACAGGCTGAGCACCTCGCCAGCGAATTGTCGGTGAGGGCGGGCAGACTGGGGCCATGACTGAGAGCAACGGGTCCGACGCGCGGGATCTGCGGGACCAGCACGAGCGAGTGGTACAGGCGGGACAGCAGGAGCGGATGCCCGACTGGGAGAAGCGCTTCCGGGCGCCCCGGGTGTCCCTGCCCGACTGGGCGGAGGACGCGCCCGACCGCTCCCTGTTCGTGTCCAACGCGACGGGGACGTACGAGCTGTACGCCTGGGACCGGTCGACGGGCGAGCAGCGCCAGGTGACGGACCGGCCGAACGGCACGACGGACGGTGTGCTGTCCCCGGACGGCGCGTGGATCTGGTGGTTCGACGACAAGGACGGCGACGAGTTCGGCGTCTGGCGCCGCCAGCCCTTCACGGGCGGCGCGGACGACCTCGCCGCCGAGGGGCTCGACGCCTCCTACCCGGCGGGCCTCGCCCTCGGCCGCGACGGCCGTACGGCGGTGGTGGGCCGCTCGACGGACGAGGACGGCACGACGATCCACCTCGTCCGCACCGGCTCGGACCCGGTGGAGATCTACCGCCACCGCGAGTCGGCCGGCGTCGGCGACCTCTCCCACGACGGTTCGCTCATCGCCATCGAGCACACCGAGCACGGCGACGCGATGCACTCGGCCCTGCGCGTCCTGCGCCCCGACGGCTCGGCGGTCGCCGACCTCGACGACACCGAGGGCGGTACGCGCGAGCTCGGCCTCGAGGTCCTCGGCTTCGCCCCGGTCGACGGCGACACCCGCCTCCTCATCGGCCACCAGCGCCGGGGCCGCTGGGAGCCCCTGGTGTGGGACGTGGCCTCCGGCGAGGAGACGGACCTGGTGCTGGAGCTTCCCGGTGACGTCAGCGCCGAGTGGTACCCGGACGGCACCGGTCTGCTCATCGCGCACAGCTTCGAGGCCCGCAGCGAGCTGTTCCGCTACGACCTGGCGAGCCGCGCGCTGGTGGAGATCCCGACCCCGTCGGGCACGGTGTCCGGTGCGACGGCCCGGCCCGACGGCAGCGTGGAGTACCTCTGGTCCTCGGCCGCCGAGCCGTCGGCGGTCCGCTCCACGGCGGGCGGTGTGGTCCTCGACCCGCCCGGCATGAAGTCGCCCGGCTCCGTGCCGGTGGAGGACGTGTGGGTGGAGGGCCCCGGGGCCGCATCCACGCACTGGTCCAGAAGCCCGCGGGCTCCACCGGCCCGCTCCCCACCGTGTTCGACATCCACGGCGGCCCGACCTGGCACGACAGCGACTCCTTCGCGGCGGGCCCGGCGGCCTGGGTCGACCACGGCTACGCGGTGGTCCGGGTCAACTACCGCGGCTCGACCGGCTACGGCCGTGCCTGGACGGACGCGCTGAAGCACCGGGTGGGCCTCATCGAACTGGAGGACATCGCCGCTGTCCGCGAATGGGCCGTCACCTCCGGCCTCGCCGACCCCGGCCGTCTCGTCCTCACGGGCGGCTCCTGGGGCGGCTACCTCACCCTCCTCGGCCTCGGCGTCCAGCCCGACGCGTGGACGCTCGGCATCGCGGCGGTTCCCGTCGCCGACTACGTCACGGCGTACCACGACGAGATGGAAGCGCTGAAGGCGATGGACCGCACGCTCCTCGGCGGCACGCCCGAGGAGGTGCCCGACCGCTTCGAGGCGTCCTCCCCGATCACCTACGTCGACCAGGTCAAGGCACCGGTCTACATCTCGGCCGGCGTCAACGATCCCCGCTGCCCCATCCGGCAGATCGAGAACTACGTCAAACGGCTCGAGGCGAGAGGGGCGGTGCACGAGGTGTACCGCTATGACGCGGGGCACGGGTCGTTGGTGGTGGACGAGCGGATCAAGCAGGTGCGGTTGGAGCTGGAGTTCGCTGAGAGGCACTTGAGGGGGGTGCCGGGCGCCCAGTAGCTCGGGGGTGGGGGTGGTTCGGCGGCTGCGGGTGTGCTGCGCCTGATCGCGCAGTTCCCCGCGCCCCTTGGGTTGCTTCGCAACGCGGCGTTACGCGCGCTAGCCGCGCCGTCCGCGGGCAGTCGTGCCGCTGGCGCGGCACGGGTGGGCGCGGGCGGCACCCCGCTGCGCCGGGTTGCGCAATGCCCCGGCCCCAGCCCCGACGCCGCGCACCTTGTGACGCCGAGCCGTGAAGTACACCGCTCGGCGTCACGCCCCCGCCCGCTCCCGCCGCCTCCGCCCCAGCAACTCCGCCAACCCCCGCCGCGTCGCCGCCAGCACCACCCGGTCCCCAGCCCCCAGCACATACGTAGGAGGCAGATCCCACACCAGCCCCGCTGCCGGCGCACCGTCGTCCTCCGAGCCCTCTCCTTCACCCCGCCGCCCCCCGGAGGGCGCCGTGTTGAGCGCCAGCACCCGCCACGCCCCGGCCCGGAACGCCTCCCCGACGGTCCGCCCCTCCAACTGCGGATGCCCGGCCACATCCACCTCCGCGAACAGCAGCACCCGCCGCTCCACCGGGATCGCCCCCAGGATCTGCCGCCCCATCATCGCCCCGGCGAACGCGGGCGCGGCCAGATGGGACACACTCCGGCTCCGGGTCAGCGCGAACGGATGCGCGGCCCGCAGCGTGCGATACACGGCCGTCGCGAAGTCGTCGTCGTACAGCCGCAGCACCACCCGCAGATCGGGCCGCACCGACCTGGCGTACAGCGAGGCCTCCAGGTTCGTCGTGTCCACACTGGTCAGCGCCAGCAGCGCATGAGCCCGATGGATCTTCGCGGCCTCCAGCACGCCTTCCTGCGTGACATCCCCGAGCACCACCGGCACCCGCAGCCGCCGGGCCGTGGCCATGCCCCTGGCGTCCGGATCGGACTCGACGCACACCACGGGAATGTGCAGCTCGCGCAGCCGCGTCAGCACCCGCGTCCCGATCTTGCCGAGCCCGAGCAGCACCACGTGCCCGCCGAGCCCCCGTGGCGGCTTCCGCAGGGCGGACGCGCTGCGGAACGTGCCCAGCGCCTCCAGCACCGCAGCCAGCAGCACCGGCAGCAGCAGCAACCCGACCAGCCCGGACAGCAGTTGAAGCACCTGCTCACCGGTCGACTCGTGGAACGCGGGATCGTTGATGCCGAACAGGTCGAGCAGGGTGACGTACGTCGCGTACAGCGGATGCTCACCGGTCACGAGCGTCAAGGCGACGGCGAGCGCCAGCACACACCCCACCAGCCCCGCCAGCGACCACCGCAGCCGGCGCGAGAACAGCGAGGCGAACGGCGGCACACCGCCCCGCCCGGCGGGCAGGGACGGGCCGGAGTACGACACCTGCTCCAGGACAACGGTCCCGCGCCCGGTCGCCGACGCCACCGCCATCTCGTCCGGCAGCAGCTGCGGCCCCTGCTCCCCGCTGCCCTCCGAACCGTCCGCGCCCGCCGGGTCGTTGCTCGTCGCGGACAGCAGCGCCAGGGTGCACAGCCCCGGGTCGGCCACCTCGCCCTGCCGCGGCGGCTGCCGCTCCACGGCCCGCAGGACGAGCCCCTCCGTCTGCACGACCTTGCTGGTGCCGACGAGAGCCGTGGCGGCCAGCGCGGGCGCGGCCGTGTCGGCGTCGGACAGTACGGTCGTCGACGCGTCGAGGCCCGTGCCCGGTCCCGTCCCGGAGGCCACCGCCGCCGTCTGGTCGAGCAGTTCCTCGATGTGCTGCCCCAACCGCCGGTTGTAGAGCCGGAGTACGAGCCGGAGCCGGGGGTTGAGGCGGCGGGCGGTGAGGGCGGCGCGGATGTTGGTCTCGTCGTCGTCGTAGACGAGCGCCAGTGCCGCCGCCCGGTCGGCCCCCACGTCGGTGAGCACGGCCTCGGTGACCTCGGCGGCCTCCACCACCTGCTCGTTCGCGGCGGGTTCGGCGCCGCCCGCGCCCGCCCGGTTGACGGCGGCGCTGACCCGGTCGAGCAGGGCCGCCGAGGCGGCCCGGGCCCGTCCGACGACCGGCTGCCGCACCCGGCGGCCCGAGGGCGGCACCACGAGCGTGACCTGTTCGCCGTAGACCCCGCGGAGTTCGGCGGCCAGCCGGTGCGCGAGCCCGTCGTCACCGCACACGATCATGTGCGTGGCCGGATCACCTGGCTGACCTTGGTTCGGAACGCTCCCCACAAGGGAGAAGACTGCCTCACCGGGACGGCTGGTTCCAGAAGGGAACCCCGGTGGCTGAACGCCCGCTGGTCTCCGGCCGTATGGAAGGGGAGGCAATGCCCGTGCGCACGACCGGAGGTACCGGGCCGGTGGCCACCACGAAACCCGCCCCGCGGGAGACCGACGAGCCCCCCGAGAACGAACTCACAGCGCCATCACCGGCCGACGGACCGGAACCGTCGTCGGGCGACGGACCGGAAGACGGCCGGCACCTCAACCCGCCCCTGCTGCTCACGCTCGTGCTGCTCACGGCCGTCATGCTGCAGGACCCGATCCGCGGGGCCCTGTCCGCACCGGTGATGCAGAGCTGGATGACGGTGTTCGTCGCGGTGATGGTCCAGGCGCTGCCGTTCCTGGTGCTCGGTGTGCTGCTGTCGGCGGCGATCGCGGTGTTCGTGCCGCCGTCCTTCTTCGCCCGGGCCCTGCCCAAACGCCCGGCCCTCGCTGTCCCGGTCGCGGGCGCGGCGGGCGCGGTCCTGCCGGGCTGCGAATGCGCGTCGGTGCCGGTCGCCGGAGCACTGGTCCGCCGAGGCGTCACACCCGCGGCGGCGCTGGCGTTCCTCCTCTCCGCGCCCGCCATCAACCCGATCGTGCTGACGGCGACGGCCGTGGCCTTCCCCGGCGACCCGGAGATGGTCCTGGCCCGCTTCGTCGCGAGCCTGCTGGTGGCCTGCGCGATGGGCTGGCTCTGGCACCGCCTCGGCCGCACGGACTGGCTGCGGCCCCCGGCCCGGGCGTCGTACGAGGACCAGGGCAAGGGGGCCGCGTTCTGGGGCTCCGTGCGGCACGACGTGATGCACGCGGGCGGCTTCCTGGTGGTCGGCGCGATGGCCGCGGCGACGCTGAAGGCGGTGGTGCCGCAGGAGTGGCTGAGCGCGGCGGCCGGAAACCCGGTCGTCTCGATCCTGGCCCTCGCGGCGCTCGCCGTCCTGCTGTCCATCTGCTCGGAGGCGGACGCCTTCGTGGCCGCGTCCCTGACCCAGTTCTCGCTGACGGCCCGTCTGACGTTCCTGGTCGTGGGGCCGATGATCGACCTGAAGCTCTTCGCGATGCAGGCGGGCACCTTCGGCCGCGCCTTCGCCCTGCGTTTCGCCCCCGCGACCTTCGCCCTGGCCGTCGTCGTGTCGGCCCTGACCGGAACGGTCCTGCTGTGAACCGCGTGGCCCAGTCGGCTCTCCTGTTCCTGCTCGGCGCGACACTCCTGCACGCCGGCACGACCGACCTCTACCTGCGCTACGTCAAGGCCGGCCTGCGCCCGCTGGTGCTGCTCGCGGGCGTGGTGCTGATCGCGACGGCGGCGGCGACACTCTGGTACGAACGCCGCCGCACACCCGGGCACGAGCACCACGAACCCCGCATCTCCTGGCTCCTCGCCCTCCCCGTCCTCGCCCTGATCCTGGTCGCCCCGCCGGCCCTCGGCTCCTACAGCGCGTCCCACACCGGCACGGCCCTGACCAAGCCCTTCGGCTTCCCGGACCTCCCCGCCGACGGCCCCCTCCGCCTCGGTGTGGCCGACTACGCCGGACGCGCGGTCTACGACGACGGCCGCTCCCTCCGCGACCGTGAGCTGAAGATCACCGGCTTCGTCACGCTGGACCGCGCGGGCGCCCCCTACCTGGTCCGGATGGGCCTCAACTGCTGCGCGGCGGACGCCCAGCCGGTCAAGATCGCCCTGACCGGCGACGTCCCCCCGGTGCTGAGCCCCGACACCTGGCTGGAGATCACCGGCCGGTACACGCCCCGCCGGACCAAGGACCCGGTCAACGACGGCCCGATCCCGTACCTCGAGGTCACCAGGGCCAAGCCGGTACCCACGCCGCACGACCCGTACGACGAGACGTGGAACACGTGACGTCCGGCGTGGCACAGCCCTTTCCGGGTACTCGGGAAAGCCGCTGATCAGCGGATGGTCAGCGAGGGGGAGGGGAACGCATGACCACACTCGAAGGCGAGCGCGCGGCGGCGGAACCGAACCGGGCGCTCCTGACCGAGGCCCGCGAGGAGCTCGCGAAGGCCGACAGCCGCGCCGGACTGACGCTGGCCGTGCTGGGCGCGGCCCTGACCGCCCTGCTCGGCGCGATCAGCGTCGGCGTCATCACGCCCGCTCAGTACGCCGTGATACCGCAGCTCCTCGTATGGACCGGCTGCGCGGCCTGCGCCCCGTCCCTCGTCCTCCTGGGCCTGGCCGCGAGGCCCCGACCGGGTACGGGCGACGAAACCAGGCCGGAGACCCTGTCCCGCACCGCCTGGCTCAAACACCGCTGCACACGCCGTGCGATGGCCTGGGGTGCCCTCTTCCTCACGCTGACCCTGGCGGGGACACTGGCCGGTCTGCTCTCCTAGCCACCGACTGCTCTTCAGTCAGGGCCGCTCCAGTCGAAGGGGAAGTACTTGCTCGACTTGCCGGAGCGTTCCCAGGAGAAGCCGAACGCGTCTGCGCGGTCGACGGTGGCCCGACCCCACGTGGCGATCTGGCCTGGCCCGACCTCGGCTCCCGGGGGGTTGTGGACCTGGACGCGCGCGCCGTTCGGAGTGGTCGGGCCGGTGAGCGCCTCGGCGCTCGCCGTGACACGGCCCGGGATCTCGGCTCGCCAGGTGGCGAGGTCCTCGTCGATCTCCACGTGGATGGGGGCGATGTCCATGCCGCGCATCTCGGGGTGGAACATCTCTCCGAACTGTGCCGGCCATCCGCCCGCCTCACCGCCGAAGACGGTCCCGAGCGCGGCCCGCTGCTGGTCGTCGGCGCGTTCGTCGAGGAAGACCGCGGCGTAGGGGTCGGTGTGCGTGCCGGCCCACGGGTTGCCCTCGAAGGTGCCGAGCATCAGGACGTTGAGACCGTCGAGCCGTACGTCGCCGAAGTTGCCTTCCCGGATGTGCCAGACCAGTACGCCTTCGCAGTCACCGTAGGTCGGGGCTGTGCGAACGTGCACGGGCAGGGTATGGCGCACTTGCACACATCGAACCAGTCGCCGGCCAGGTGCCAGCGCGTACCGGTGGTGGCCTGTTCTGTCATCTCGCTTCCCTCCTGCCGAGCTCGAGGGAGCTCAATCGGAGTGGCGAGACCGTGCGTCCCGAGCCCGTTCCCGGGATCGGGAGGCGGCCTCCCTTCCAGCTTGCACCCCAGGCCCCGGGTGAGAAACAAGTCCACGAAAGAAGTGACCTGGCCCGCTCAGCGGCGATCACATGCCGTCCATCGACGGCATCGAGCCCTGCAGCCCCGGCAGCAGCCAGTCCTGGAACGGCGCGAGCGCGGCCAGGACGAGGAAGGCGGCGCCCACGACGCCGGTGAGCAGCGGGCCCCGGGACCACAGCTTCTCCATGAAGATCACCAAGGCCAGTCCGGCCATCGCCGCCACGTTCATCACGCCGAGCGGAACGAGGACGACCATCAGCCCGGCGCAGCAGCCGACACAGTAGGCGCCGTGGTGGACGCCCACCCGCAGGTCACGGGCCGATCGCCGGAAGCCGGCGTAGCGCACCAGATGGCTCAGCGGGTCGCGGCAGTGCCGCAGGCAGACGTGCTTGAGGGGACCCAGCTGATACAGGCCCGCGAGCAGGAAGGCGACCGAACCGATCCAGCGTCCGGCGGTGGGGTGGTCGTCCACCAGCCCGCCGGTGAAGGCCAGGGCCGCGTAGGCGAGCAGTCCGAAGGCGGTCCACACCAGCAGATATCCGCCCACGAACTCAACGGTGCGGGCGGTCCGGCTCCAGCCGGAGGACCGCCGGCCGATCCCCCGTACCCAGGTGATGGCCACCGGGGCCATGGACGGCAGCATCATGGCCGCCATCATCGTCACCCAGAGCAGCAGGAACAGGGCCAGCGCCATCCCCATGGTGCCGGGCTCGACCCCCATGTCCCGGGCCTCCCCGATCGTCAGCGCCCAGGCAGGCACCGCGATCAGCACGACGAGGATCCAGGCGCCCGCGAGATCCCGAGCGGGCAGCAACCCCCGCCCGCTCCGGTAGGGGCGGGCGACCGGGCGGGTACGAAGGCGGAAGCCCGACCGCGACGCATCGGCGTGCCCTCCTACGACTGCTTCCAGAACAGCACACGCCCATCTGCGATGCGACCTGACCAAGGGCCCTGACAACGATCCCCAGCTCGGGGGCCTACTCGGCATCGCAGGTCGTGGCCTCGGCCCCAGTCGGTTCGGTAGACCTCGTGCCCGTACTCGCGCTCTTCTTGCCCGCCTCGACGGGGGCGTAGCGCCGCCGTTGGAGCTCATCGCGTTCAACGTCCGGGATCGTCATCGACTCGGCAAGCACGGCGGCGAGCGCGCCCACTTGAGTGTTGTCGAGGTCAGTGTGGAAGAGCCACCGGATGTTCTCGTCGCGCGTGATGAGGTCGATCGCCAAGCGCGCGCTTTTGTCGTGTGTGGTCGTTGCCCGGACGTATCGCACTTGGTCAATCGGGATGTACTGACGGACCTCGGCTTGCTCGAGGAATGCGTTCGTCTTGGCCGTGATGATGCGGCGATCCGTGACGGCGACCAGTGTCTTTGCCGCAGCCTTGTCCCTCGCTGCCGCCAACTTCTCCTTCGCTCCGCCGACGATCGCGGAAATGGGACCGAGGGCATCGAGCTGGTCGGGGAAGCCGAGGACCCGTAGGGTCTCCCCGTCCTCGAGGAGCCATCGCAGGATGCGAAGGTACGGCTCGCGATCCAGCGATTCGGGTGCGCAGACGACGCCCGGAGCCTCGAGCGGAGGGGCCGGCGGACGGAGAGCGTCGGCAAGAGGCTCGATCGCCTCCAGAAGGCGGGCGGAGGTTTCGCGGGCTGCCTTCACGTCCTTCCGCTTCCCCGGCAGCGGCCATGCGTCGGGTCCGGGGAGTTCGGCGGTGATCCGCAGCTCCCGCGTCAGCGCGTCGACCAGGCTCGTCGCTTCGGCGAGAGCGGAGTCGAACTCCGCGCGGGTGTCGCGCGCGATGACCTCGGCGTACTGTGCCTCGGCGGCGTCTTCGCGTCCAGCGGCTCTCGCCCTTGCGGCGCGCAGCGCGTGATACCCGGTCCATGCCTTGAGGGAGGACAGGAGGGCGTAGGCGTCGAAGGCGATCGCCTCGGCGTTCGTCTGCAGATACTCACGGTGGCTGCGTGCGTCGGGCCGACCGATCTGCCTGACGTGGTCGCGGACGTTCCCCTGGTAGAGCTCAAGCTGCTTCTGCAACAGCGCTCCACTGCCCGCGACGTCCTCCCACAAGGACGTCGGGACCGATTCGATCTCTCGCGCCTGGTCGACCGCGCGATCGATGGCGGCGACGAGCCCCGTCAGCTCGGCCCACTGACCCTTGCGGATGGTGGTGAGGACCTGACTTGTCACCGCGAGGTTGGTCCTGACGAGGCCCGAGACCTCACTCAGCATCATCTGAAGGCCGACCATGGCCAGCGCCGGCCCGATCGAGGCCGCGGTCTGCGCCTTGCTCACCGCATTCACGGAGTAGAAGCGGGCCTGATGCAGGATGCGGCCAGGAACCATCACCGCTCCGAGGTTCCCGCCGTCCTTGACGGCGAGCGTCGCGCCGCTGTTCAGCAGGGCCTGTGCCGTGTCGCCGATCCTGTAGAGCCCCTGGACGCCGGCGAACGCGTTTCCGAGATTGCCGGCCACGGTTGCCGCGTTCCCGATCGAGGCGAGGACCGCTGAGATCTGCTTGCGGTCGGCAGCCGGCACGATCCCGAAGTCGATCAGATCGGGCTTCAGCTCCGGCGGGACCTCACCGGCGACGACAGCCACCCCTGGGAGCACCTCCACCAGGATCGTCGACGCCGTAGTCGAGTCGATGTCCGAGTCGGACGTCGGATCGTCCACAAGAGGTGAGTCGGCGGTATTGCTCCGGCCGTTCTCCTCAGGCTCGGCGATCTCCATCGAGTCCGAAGGGTCCTGCATGCGATCTCCTCCCCGCGCGCCCAACGGCCGGACCTCGTCGGCGTTGGCTGCCGAATTCTACGGCTCAACGCCTGCGGTTCAGCCCGAATCCGCCGGGATGGGTGGATCAGCGCAGTCCGGCGAAGAGATCGTTCTCGGGTACGGCCGCGCCGGTGGCGTCCTGGACACGTACGAAGGTCTCCATGCCCATCAATTCGCCGAACCTCTCCTTGCCCATCCTGAGGAAGAAGATGTTCTCGCCCTGACTGGCGTGCGCGGCCAGCGCGTCGAACTTCTGGCCGCTGAACGCGGTGGTGTCCACCCACGTGGTGATCTCATCGTCGGGAGGCCGATCTCGGCCAGCGCGGCGGCCTCGGCAGGATCCGGCTCCGGCATGTCCTCACCGAACTCGCGCATGATCTCGCCGAACCGCTGCATCATCGAGCGGGGCATCGTGGTCCAGTACACCTTCGGTGTCAGCGCGGTCATCTCCAGCGCCGCCATCGTGATGCGGTGGGCCTGGATGTGGTCGGGGTGGCCGTAGAAGCCGTTCTCGTCGTAGGTGACGACCACATCAGGTCGGTAGTGCCGCATGAGCTCCGCGAGTCGGGCCGCGCCTTCCTCCACGGGGGTCTGCCAGAAGGATCCGGGGCGTCGTTGCTCGGCCAGCCCATCATCCCGGAGTCGGCATAGTCCAGCATCTCCAGATCGCTGACCTTCAGGACGTCACAGCTCGCCTTGAGTTCTTGACGGCGCATCAATGCGACGGCCGCCGGATCGTGCCCGGGACCGCCCGGCTTGACACCCCCCGGTCCGTCACCGCAACCGCCGTCGGTACACGTCACGAGAACCGTGCGGATGCCTTCCGCCGCGTACCGCGCGAGGACCCCTCCGGTTCCCGTGGCCTCGTCGTCGGGGTGGGCGTGCACCGCCATGAGCGTCAAGGGCCGGTCAGTCATCAAGCAGTCCTCCTGCAGAAGTACGTCTTGGTCCGAGTGCGCGGCGGGCGTACCGCGATCCCGGGGCCCGGATCCTGTCGGGGCAGACGACCTTGTGGTCTCCGTGTTCCCCGCCCGTGCAGCGCCGGTCCCTCGCTCGATGCAACAGCGCGGACCGGACCCGCTGTTCCCGGCGCGGCTGCACGTTTCGGCGCCAGGTCGGATCCGACTGAGGGCGTGTGGCCGCCGCTCTCCAGATGGCCTCAGGGACCGCCCCTTGGGAGACCCCCACCAAGATCTTCTCCCGGTCTATCCCAAGCGATCTCCAGGAACGACTCAGGGGCCCGACCCGCGATGCGGATCAGGCCCCTGACCTGGTACTTCTCTGTCGGGGTGGCGTGGTCTCGGGTGGTCCCGCAGGGGCTCGGAGAGCGGGTTGGCTCCCAGATGGCTCTCACAGCTCTGGACAGCTGAGCCGTCGGCCGCGGTCATGGGCTCACTGCAGCTGATGCGACAGGTCCTCCACGAGAAGGTCGAGAGTGGCCTCCTCATGGAGCGCGACGCCGAGAGCGGTCATTGCCGGAGCCAGATTCGCGTCCCAGGTCGCGCGGACAGGTTCGCCGTCGAGCGGTAGCTGAGGGGTTCCCTCGGCCTGAGTGCGAGCAGCCAGGCGCTCGTAGTCCTCGGCACCCATTCGCCACGGCAGGGCCTCGTAACGGCGGATGATTCTGTTGCCCAGAGCAATCCCCGGCCAGTCGAAGTCCCCGTGGTAGGCGAAGGTGCAACCGGTCGCCGCGAGGGCGTCGAGAAGCGTCATGACCACCGTGGCGGCGCTGCCGGAAGTGCACACCAGCGGTCGGACACATGCCGCGTCGGCCGCGGCTTCCACCACCCGCGGGTTCTCGCATATGTGGACCACCGTCGCGGCGGGCAGCCGCAGCCGCAGGGCGAGCAGGTCGCGCGCGGTGAGGTGGGCTTCGGCGTGGTGGGCGGCCCGCTCCCGCAGGGACTGCTCCCGCCATCCCTCTCCGGCAGGCCGCAGTCCGTAGGTCAGCACCGTGCTGGAGACCTCGTCCGGTGTGACGGACACCAGCCGCCACAGGGCGCGTCTGCCGGCCGCGTCGCCGGGAAACTCGGTGCCGTGGGCAAGGGCGACGCCGCGCTGGACGAGGCGTGCGAGCCAGGTTCCGTCGTCGAGGCCGTGCGCTGATCCGGTCACCGTGGCCGCGAGTTCCCCGCGGCCCTGGGTGCCGTCGCGTTCGGGATCGAGGAGTACGGCGAGGACCTGGACGGCCTGCTGGAGCGTGCGTACCGCCGCTTCGGGTGTCACTCCTCTCGGAACGCCGGTGCGGCGCAGCACGTCGGACCACTGCCGGGTCCAGTCCTGGCCTGCGAGCGGTGAGGCGTCCAGCGAGAAAGCGAGCGACGACCACACATGACTGCGCCGTGCTGCCGCGTCCGCGCGGGCGGCACGGCGGTCGGTGAGCGGTGGTCCGAGTTCTTGCAGGACCTCCCTGAGCCCGAGTCCTGCGGCGGAGGTGCGCAGTCGCGCGTCGAGCGCGTCGAGCCGCACGGTCACGGCGGCACCGGTCAAGGGTTTGCCCAGCAGGAGTGACAGGTCGTTCCGCTCCTGAGCGTTCACCGCGGCCAGCCGGAGGGAACCGGTTGCCTGCACACCGTTGCCTTCCAGACGTCTGCGTGCCGCGTCCCAAAGCCGGGTGAGCCCTGGCCCTGCCAGCCATTCGCGTGTCGCGGCGGGCAGCTCGCTCATACGGACACCAGACGCCGGTGCCGGCCGTTCCAGGTGTAGTGCAGCGTGGCCACCCGCGCACATGGGGGTCACGCAGACACTCGTAGATGTGCAGGGACGGTACCTCGGGCCAGTTGCCCATGAGTCGCTCGCTCGTGAGGACGAAGTCGAGATCGAGATCGACGAGGATGCGTCCCAGCCGCCCGTGGGTGGGTTCGTCGACCTTGGCGAAGGCGTCGTCCAGGAGGATCAGCCGCGGCGCGTGCGGCGCCGACTCGGCGAGGCTGGTGAAGTGGGCGGCAGCCGCGGCGAACAGCACCAGGTAGGAGAGCACTCGCTGCTCGCCCTGGCTGAGCCCGGTACGGCCGGTCAGTCTGCGCCTGCGACCGGGAGCCGCGTCCTCCACCACGAAGGCGTGGAAACGGAACCAGCTGCGGTAGTCCAGTGCGGTCCGCAGGTGGGCGGCGTAACCGGCCGAAGGGTCGGCACGTCGGGCGTCCTCGATCCGGCGTTGCAGTACCTCGCGAAGCTGCTCGGTCTGCTCGCGCGTCCTGAGGCTCGACGGGCTGCGCAGCAGTTCGACGGCTGCCCGCACGTCCGCGTCCACGTCGTCGTCCAGCTTCCACAGCAGCTCCACGCCGAGACCGTGTGACGTCCGTACGGTCCGCAGGGTGGCGTTGAGGGCCGCGACCAGGTTGGCCGCGGTGATGACCTGGGCCGAGAGGTGGTCGCCGAGTTCGCCGGTCAGGAACCGTTGGAACACGTCGCGTTCGCGCTCGGTGAGCCGCCCTCGCGCCTCTGCGGCCTGGGTCGCGATCCGCTCTCCCACGGCCGCGACATCGTGGGACCCGTGGTCGTCGAGGAGACGGCACACCTTGATTCCATCGCGCTCGTCGAGCTGGGCGTCGAACCCGCCGGCCAGCTGGTCGTGCAGCTCCGTGTGCCGGTTGAGCAGGGTGCTGTCCGACACCACGTCCCTCGGGCGGTCCAGGGCGCGTGTCACGGCGTCGGCCAGTGACCGGAGCGCTCGAAGTCGGCTGCGGACGTCCGAGCCGGGATCGTCCGCCACGAGCTCGGCCAGTGAGGACCGGTCCAGTCCCGCGCCGCGCGTCACCTCCGGACGGTCCAGGGCGGCGCGCAGCGCTACGCCGGTGGTGATGACCGTCGTCTCCTGGCCGGCCAGGTCTTCGCGCAGGCGTTTCTCCTCCTCTTCCGCTCGTACGCGCAGCTCGCGGAGTTCGTCGCGGGCCCGTTGCGCCGCCGGAAGGGCGCGGCCGGCGTCCGCGACGCGCTGCCTGGCTTCCTGCTCGCGGGCGAGGATCTCCTCCTCGGACGACCCGATGGCCTCCTCACGGGTGCGCAGGTCCTGTTGGGCGGCGCGCAGTTCGGCGAGGCGGACCCGGTGGTCGTCCTCCGCGTCCGAGCGGTCCTGCCGGGCGCGGTCGTACCGCTCGTCGTCGGCCGTGCTCCCGGAGAGTCGCTCGGCCGTGCCGCCGACCGCTCTGTGCAGTCGGCCGATGCCGGTGAGCAGGGCCGCCAGCGCGGTCCGTACCCGGTCCAGGGCGGCGGTGTTGGCCGGCAGGTCGTGGGCGGTCGCGGTGGCCTCGGCCTCGACGCGCGCCGATACGGCGTGAGCGCGGGCTTCCTCGGCCAGTCGTGCCGCGCGGGTCGCCTTGGCGGTCAGGTCCCGCAGGGTCCGTTCGGCTGATTCGGTCCGGCTCCAGGCGTCGGCGAGCAACCGGGCCCGGGGAAAGTCCCGTTCCGCGAGCGTGAGGGCCCTGCGTCTGGAGTCGGCCTGGGCGAGCTCGTCGCGGGCGTCGGCCAGGCGCTGTTCCGTCCGCGTGAGCAGGTCCTCCAGCTCGGCGAGGATGCGCCGCCGGGTCTCGGCGCGTACGGCGGCGCCCACGTACTCGGCGACGCTCTTGTGGTGACGGCCGCGCAGGACGCCCACGCGCCAGCTTCCGTCGTAGTGCACCGCGTCGGTGCCGTTGGCCTCCTCGGCCGGTGTAAGCGCGATGGCGGCCAGCAGGCGTTCCACCTGTTCGGACGTGACGCCACAGCCCGGCTGCGGGGCCGGGCGCAGGGCCGAGGCGAGCGTCGGCCCGTCCAGCGGCACGGCACCGGGCTGGAGCAGGGTGTCCCTGGTTCGGGGATCCAGGAGGGCGCCTTCCGCGCCGACCCACGCGTCGAGGATGCCGCTCGCCTCCAGCGCCGCCTCCAGACCGGCCCGGTCGGAGGAGGTCAGGTTCTCCGCGAAGTCCACCAGCCGGTAGAAGGGCGCTCCGCTGTGCGGACTTCGCTCGGCGTCGCGGTGGTGCGGGACCGGCGGCTCGGGGTCGGTACGTCGCTCCCAGCTCTGCTTCTCCTTCGACAGGCGCTCGATCTCCTCGCTGAGCCGTCCGACGTCGAGTGCCAGGGCGTCACGGCGCCCGGTGAGTTCCTCGCCGTACGGCTCCAGGGCGGTGTGAGCGGCCTGCCGCGCCTGGCTGTCGACATCGGGCGGCAGGATACGGTCCGCGAACGGAGCGTCCAAGGCGCTCTCACAGCCGACCGTGGCGAGTACGGCGTCCAGGGGCGGACAGCCGGGGCCCGCCGCGGCCCGGGTGCGTGCCACCCACTCGGCGACCGCGCGGGCGTAGCCGCCGCTCTCCGCGGCGACCTTCTCGCGGCTGCCCTCAAGACGGGCGGCGGCCTCTTCCGCCTCGCCTTCCAGCCGTTCCCGCTCGGTATCGGCCTGTCCTGCCCTGGCCCGTGCCTCGTCGGCCCGAGTGGAGAGGCGGGCCACCTCCTGGACCATCCGCGTCCGGTGTTTCACCACCGTCTCGGCGTCCTCCAGCTGTCCCTTCCAGGTCCGCAGCCCTTCCTGTGCCGCGGCCGTGTCGACGTGGACCACCGGCCGGTGCCGTACGATCCGCGTCTCGCCGCCCGGGCGATCAGCTCCGCTTCGGTGCCCCGGGACCGGACTGTGCGCGGCAGGGCCACCGCCTCGCCGAGATGGCCGGTGGGGAGCCCGGCCTTCTCCGCCTGGGTCAGCAACTCCCGGTGCTCGGTTCCCAGCTCGGCCAGCCTGCTGCCGAGGTGCTCGATGCCCTCGGCCAGTTGCTCTGCCGCGTTCTCCTCGGCGTGGTGTGCGTTGCGCAGGGTCGTGAAGGCGGCCACGGCCGCGGTGTGCAGGGCCTCCACCGTGCCGCGACGTTCGGCCAGTTCGCGCAGGCTGCGGTAGGCGTGACTGGCGTGCAGGGCGGCGAGGTCGGTCCGAGCGGCCTCTTCTTCCGATTGCAGGGTCTCCAGGCGGGCCTCCGACTCCTCCTCCCGCGTCCGCAGGTCGCTGGTCCGCTGTGCGGCGGCACCGGCAGTCCGGCGTCGCTGTGCGAGGACGTCCAGCTCCTGGCCGACCCGCTGCGCGGAGGTGTGCAGAACCCCCGCCAGGTAGTCGCGGTAGCTGGCGAGGAACGTCCGCAGCGCCGTGTCGGTACGTTCCAGGCGGCCGAGTTCGTCCCGTACGGCGTCCAGGTCGTGGAGGTTGCGTGCCACCTTCTCGACCACGTCCTCGTCGAGCCCCGGCAGGGTCTCGCTCAGCAGGGAGGCCAGGCCTCCATGCTCGATGCGGTCCCCGACTGTGGGGCGCCGGAGCCGGTGGAGGAGCTGGGTGAGGTTGCGGTAGTGCGTCGCGTCCGTGATGCCGAACAGCTCCCGGGCCACGCGCGCCCGGTGGAGGACCGCACGGTCCGTGGTGTTGTCGGGGCCGACGATCTCCTTGAGCCGGTCGACCGCCAGGGGCTGCCCCGCTTCGACCAGTTGGAGATCCTCACCGATGCGCAGCGGGGTGACGAAGAAGGTCGGCAGTGCCTTCTGCGTCGACTTCGAGGCGCGGATGGCGACACCGAGCGTCAGAAAGTGGTGGGCGCCCCCGTCGGCCAAGGCCCGGAAC
The DNA here is from genome assembly GCA_018195615.1 of Streptomyces tuirus. Classification (GTDB taxonomy): domain Bacteria; phylum Actinomycetota; class Actinomycetes; order Streptomycetales; family Streptomycetaceae; genus Streptomyces; species Streptomyces tuirus_A. The sequence continues at coordinate 5,394,555 of JAGTPG010000002.1, forward strand.
TCCACCCACAGGTAGCCGAGGCGGTTGGTCTGCTCGAAGCCGTCGAGCATCAGCCAGGCGAGGGTGGTCCGGCCGGTGCCCGTGGCGTCCAGGGCCCGGGAGTCGCCGTCCAGCAGGTAGGGCAGCAGCATCTCCAGCGCCTTGGACTTCCCCGCACCATTCTTGCCGCGCAGCAGCAGCCGCCCCTCGCCGAAGGCGAACTCCTGCTCGTCGTACTGCCAGACGTTCTGGATGCCGGCGCGGTGCAGCCGGAACCGGGTACCGGCTGTCGTCTCTCGGGTGGAGCGCGGCAGCGGGACGAGGCCGCGCGGTTCGGTGGTCATAGCGGCAACTCCTGCTGTGCGCCGGCGCTCCGGCCGGCCGTGGTGGCCGGGCGCACGGTGACGTGGGTGGCGTAGCGTGCCGCCGCGGCGAGCAGCACCCAGCCGCCCCCGGCGGGCCTCGCCCCGCGGACATCGGTCACCAGGCGTCCTTCCGGAGCCTGGGCGACGTACCCCTCCGGCAGTCCTTCCCCCTCGGCGCGCAGCGGACGGGCGGGGGCCATCAACCGCATACGGGTCAGGAGATCCAGTACGGCCACCCTCAGGGCGGGCGGGTCCTCCAGATAGCCGCGCTGCCAGTTGCTGCGCTGCCCGTACTCGGCCACCAGCTCCGCCAACAGCTCATCCACCAGACCGTCGGGGACCGCCACTCCGATGACGAGAGACCCTCCGGTGGCCGGATGCCCCGGCTCCTGCGGCCGGAGCCGCTCCACGAGCCGTTCCACCAGCAGCAGTGCGGCCTGCGCGACGGTACCGGTGCCCGGGAGGTGCAGGTCCGTCAGCTCTTCCTCGGGGTCCACCAGCGCCACCCCCTCGGCGCGGATCTCCGTCTCCAGGCCCAGGAGTTCGGAGAATGCCTGGGCTTCCCGGCGCTGCCGGGTGCGCAGCCAGTCGCGTTCGGCGTCGGTCAGTTCGTCGAGAAGGACGACAGGGGTTTCGACGAGCATGCGCCGCACGTAGGTGCGAGGCCCGCCGAAGCCCGGGTCCGCTGCCCGCCGGACCAGGTCGGCGCCGTCCTGCGACTGGGCGAGCGGCCCGGCGACGACCACGCGGGCCAGCTCGCGGTCCACCGTGATCAGGGCCTCTCCGCCCGCCTCCTGCGCGAGCGCGGTCACATGGCCCTCGGTCTCGATGAGGACACCCCACTCGACCAGTTGGCGCAGAGCCGCGACCAGGGTCCGTTTCCCGGCCGCCCGTTCCGTCCCCTCCAGCTCGATCCCGGCATCGGCCGCCGCGGCCCTGACGTCGGCGACCAGCTGCGACAGCAGCATCTGCTCGGGCGCGGTCACGAGCACGGACAGGGCCAGCGCGAGGCAGGCGTACGTGTGCGGGGTGAAGGGTGTGCCGGTGGACCGTTCGAGCCGGTGTCCCGCACCTGCGCCCAGCCCCGCCTTGAACAGCCGGGCGTAGGAGCTGTCGACCAGGAGCCGGTAGCCGAGCACCTGCTGGAACCGCTTGCCCAGCCATTCGGCGTGCCTGCGGATCAGCGGGAAGAGGTCGGCGTGGGGTCCGTCCGACGTGACCAGCGGGTGGGCGAGCAGCAGCCGGGCGGCGGTCCGGCGCTCGGCTGCGAGGGCGACGTCGTGGGTCGAGGGGAGGGTCATGACACGCTCACCTCGGCCTGGCCGTCGGCCGTGGCGGACGTCCTGCCGATCTCCAGCTCCAGGTCGTCCAACAACAGGTCGCCGTCAGTCGAGTGCAGGACCGTGCGTGCGCCCGCCGTGCGTCGCACGATGAGCCGGATGCCCAGTTCGGCGTCCTCGCTCTGCGCCGCCTCCAGACCGAACCCCTGTGTCGTCCCGTTTCCGTCCGCTTCCCGGTGTTCCGTGCCGCCGTGCGCCCTCCTGAGCTGCGCGTTCCCGAGCGCCGTTGCCAGCAGTTCGAGAAGCAGCCCCAGTGCCGACGAGGTGAGCCGTACGTCGGCGAAGCGACCGGAGGCACTGCGCAGTTCGTCCGCTGCCGCCGTCCTGGCGGCCGCCCGCTCACGGGCGGCCTCCTGCAGCCGTCGCTTCTGGGCGGAGTGGTCCTCCACCGAGGACGCCCGGCCCCGCTGTGCGCGGCTGCCCCTCTCGCGCAGCGCCACCGGGACCTCGACCACCGGGCCGGTCCACCAGCTCGTGTAGGCGGGTACCACCTCGTCGGTGGCCGGCGGGACGCCTAAGTGGCGGGCGCCGTACAGCCCGAAGGCGGCGACGGCGATGTCGTGTGCGTCCTGCGGCGCCGCCTCGTCGAACCACCGGGCCAGTCGCAGCAAGTCCCTGCGCCGGGACATCTCCCCGGTGGCCGAACGCAGCATCCGCTTGGCGTTGGCGAGCAGCGACTGCAACGCGCGCAGGGTGGCGTCCCGCAGTTGGTCGACCTGACTTCCCTGGCCGTCGGTGTCCCTGAACCAGCCGCGCAGCCCCTCCCAGTCGGCCTGCTCGCGCCCCCGGCTGCGCTGGACCCGGGTCTCCGGGCGGCCGTCGCCTTCCGCCGACAGCCCGGTGAGACCCTGAGCGTGCGCGTCCAGCCGGGAGAGCAGGGCCGGGAGGTGCGGCCACAGCGTGTCCAGTGCCGCCGAGATCCGGGGCGCGCGGAAGGACACGTCCTCCGTGATCGCCTCGACGTAGTCCAGCAGCAGTTCCTTGAACCCCTGGTACTCGGTGCTGTCCAGGTCGTACCGGGCCAGCACCTGGCCGAGGTAGGCGTAGAAGTCCCGTACGGAGTCCGCGAACTCGGTGAACTGCACGAACAGCGTGCTGACCCGCTCCAGCCCGTCCTGCGGCTCGATGCCGCCCGGTGCGGTCACGCGCTCGGCCAGTTCCTTCAGGCCGCGTTCGACCAGCGCCAGCAGCTCGCCGCTCACCTCCCGGGCGGCGTCGGCCTCGGCCAGCACCCCGTCGGCGTCCCGCTGGACCCGCTCGCCCGCCTTGGACAGCTGGTAGCGCGAGCGGGAACGCTGGTACTCGCTGATGCTGGACGCCTTCACCGTGTGGCTGCTGCGCAGCAGGTTGCCCCACTGCACCAGTTGGTCCAGCCGGACCGTGAGGGTGTCGGCGTCGAGACCGGCAGCCGGGCCACCGGCCTGGCGCAGCTTCGCCATGACGTCCGGGACGGCCAGGTCCGCGAGCAGCGTCCCGCAGAAGACCCGCATGATCGCGAGATGCTCCAGCCGCTCGGGCGCTCCGAGGTACTTGTACGCGTCCAGCCGCCTGCGCGTCTCGTCGTCACCGGTGTCCGGTGGCGCGGCGTCCGGTGGTGCGCCGGGTGCGGGTACCTCCATGTCCGCGAGGCTACGCGGCGTATTCGTCTGTTGGTGGGGCATGGCGGGAAATGATCCTGGAGACGGCAGCCCTGTGGGCGCCCGCCGCGAAGTAGACGGGAACACGGCGGGTGGTCCGAGTCCGTGCCGTCCACCGAATCGGTCAGGGCGGCCAGGTGCGCTCCACGCGGTCGCGTCGTACCGCGTAGGCGGCGGGACCGCCTCGGCCCACTGCCCGATGGATCGACTCACAGTGGGCGTCGAGCCGTTCGACCATCTCGACACTGCGCAGCTGCTGATCGTCGAGGTAGAAGAGCACCGCCTCACGCTCCAGGACCGGTCGGATCTCCAGATCTCGGCTCTTGATCCGGCCGTCCTTCGAGAGCGGCACCCATGACTGGTCGAGACCGTACGCGATCCACTCCTCATCGGCGACATCCTGTCCGTCGTCGGGAAAGACGTCACCGATGCGGTGAACGGTCCAGCCGCACGCCCTCAGCCCTTCCGCGACACGACGTCCGAGATTGCGGTCGAGGAAGAACTCAGGCGGCAAGGCGCACCACTGCCCGGCACAGCTCGTCGACCTGCTCGGGCGTCATGTCGAAGTCGTACGCGATGTCCTCGACGCTCTCCCCGGCCTCCCAGAGGTCGGTGATGGCGTTGACCGCGACACGGTTGGCGGCCACGACGGGCCTCCCGTGCCCGAACCTCGGGTCGATCACAACGGGTACGGAGTCCGGGTACTGCCTGAGCCGCAGACTGGAGGGGAAGTCGTCGTCGGGCTCCCAGTTCAGGTAGCGGAGGTAGTCGGAGACCACTTCGTGGATGGGCGCCTGACCGTCCCGGGCTCTGCGGAGATCGCCGAGGCCGTGCTCGATGAAGATGTCCACGCCGTCGGTCGCGATCCGCTTCGACACGAGGCCGTACGGGGTGGCGAAGGCGTCCCGTACGGCGGCGGCGGCTTCCTTGATCTCGCTCATCCGGAGCCCCATGGAGCGCAGGGATCGGAGGACGTGCGCCTCGGCGACCGCGATGAACGGCACCGAGGGCTGCCCCTTGCGCGGCGGCTCGACCTGGTGGACCAGGGGCGCCCCGGCAGCCCTGCCCTTCAGCCACGAGTGGAGCGTCGACTGCGGGATCTGCAGGTAGGAGGCTGTTTCCGTGGGAGTCAGAAGTCCGTCCCGGAACCTGTCGACCATGCCCCACCTCCTCCTGCCGTCTTGCTCGGTACCCGGTTTCGCATCGTCGCACGTCAAGCCTGCCACCCAGGAGCGAACCGGACACCCGCCCATCGGCTCAGCCGGCCGCACGCAGGTGTTCCTCGCCAAGACGGTCACGGCAGCTCCGGCAGTGTCCGGGCTCGGATGCGCGGAAGGCGCGCTCGCAGCCGTCGCAGGTCTGGAAGGGTAGGACGGCCAGGCGCTCACCCGGCTGGGGCAGCGTTGCCGGGGGTGGCACGGGCAGCGGAGTCTCCCGGAGGCGGAAGGCGAGGACGCTGGCCGGTCGGGCCCGGAAGCGGTCGGGGAGCCGTGCGGTCAGCAGCTCGGTGATCTCCCGCTGTCCGACACCGGCCGCCAGCCACTCGGCGACGGCCGGCGCCAGGCGGGCGGCCTCCTGCGCGGACAGGACGAGGCGGGGTCGACCCGGCGCAGGGCGGTCAGTACGGCCACCGCCTCGGGGTCCGCGTCGGCGAGTGCGGGCACCGGGCCGCCGGGCTCCTCAGGAGTGGGAGCGGGCACCATTTCCCGTCGGGGCGCGGGCTCCTGGACGGCAGGCCGGGGTCGGCGCGGCTTCGGCGGCTCGGGCGGGGCGTCCGGGCCGTCGCCGCCGGGTACGTCGTAGAAGTACGTCCGGGTACGGACCTGCCCGGTGGGCGTCCGTTCGCGGCGGCGTTCCAGGTATCCGGCCGCTTCGAGCTCCCTGAGCGCCCGCGAGATGAGGATCTCGCCCTCGCTGAAGTGCTCGCACAGGGCGGTGATGGTCACGGGGGAGCCGTCGGGCAGGGAGGAGATGTACGCCGCGACACCGATCGTGACGGCGCTGCCGCGTCGCTGGGCGAGGGCGTTGGAGATCACCGTGAAGTCGGCCGTCAGCCGGGTGCGTACGTGGATCACGCCGGAGGTCGGAGCTCCGGCGTCGGCGCGCAGGCGCGCGTTAGACTGCGAGTCAGCCATCGGGAAGCGGGTTTCTTCCTGATCGGTCAGGCCCTCGATCAGGATTGCCGTCCTGGCCGGGGGCCGTCGTCTGTGTGCGGTTGTCGCGGCGAACGTAACGGTCTGTGTCCCGCGCCTGCAAGCCGGTCACTCGCACGGGTGACGCATGCCCTCCGGAGCGGGGAGGGTGGGTGGGCGGGTAGTTCTTTCCCCGGTTCTTTGAGGAGGTCAGCGGCCCGCCGGACCCTCGCGAACTAGGGCCCGGTGAACCCGCAATGCGGACGGCAGCCAGGGTCCGGCCACCTCAGGGACGGTGGTGCCCGGCCTTCAACTCGCCTATGAAGGCGGCCCACAGCGGTTTCGAAGCACAGCGCCGGACCCTGCGGGGCCTTGCTGTCACGGACCGGGACGAGGCGGCCGCCGAGCTGCGCGCGGGCCGGGACCTTCCCGGCCCCCGTCGCCAGGGTCGAAGCCGCTCCGCCCACCGTGCTCGCCGCCACGGCGGTGAGCAGGAACCGCGGTGCCGCCTTCGCCCTGCGGGCCGCGCTGGAGAGCGCGGTCGCCGACCACCTCGCCGCCCGCAACGCTCCGCGCGCCATCCGCTCGGGCACCAAGCGGGCCGCGTTCCTCTGGCTGCGCGGCTGCGCCGAGCCGGAGACGGCCCGCCGCGCCAAGGCCGTGTGGTGCCGGCTCTGCCTGGGCTGCCACTACCACCAGTACGAGATCGGACCGACCGAGGACCAGGTACGTGCCTGGCGCGCCGAAGTGGTCTCGGTGGTCACCTTGTTGTCCGTTTGAGGCGGTCCGAGCACCGTTCTCTGCTACTTCTGTACCAGGGGAGGCGGGCCTTGGCCCGCGACAGCGCGCACAGCGCTGCGGGAGGGGAACACACGTGAGTACGACATCACGAGCCGCGGCCATCGCCGTGGAACAGAAGGCCGTCGACCGCGCCTACGACTGCTACGAGGCACGGCTCGCGGAACTGACCGGACAGACGGCGGCGACGGCCTGCGCGAGCGGCAAGGACAGCATCGCGGCCCGCAAAGGCGCGGAGGCGACGGCGGAGAGTTACGGCGGTCTCGGGGAGAGGCCCTGGTCATCAGCCGGGTCGACGTCCAGGACCCGGGGGACGAGGAGCCGGAGACGTTCTACGTCGGACGTCGCCCGGTGTTCGACCCCGAGAACCGGGACCAGGTGGTCGTCAACTGGACGACCCCGCTCGCCGTACGCTGGCACAACGCACTGCCGGAAACACCCGGCGAGGTGCTGCTGCGGCGGCAGCTGCGCTGCGTCGAGCGCACGGTCGAGGACTACCGCGACGAGATCACGCGAGCCCGAGCACCGCAGACCGGTGAGTCACGGGCCGAGGCGCCGGCGCCCGAGCATGAGACGCCCGTACCGGAAACGACCGCCGTCGGCACCGCCGCACCGGAAGCCGCCCCGCACGACCCCACAGCACCGGACGTGGCAGACGACGACCGGACCGGCGAGGAGCAGTCAGCACCGCCCCGGCCCGCTCCGTCGCCACGTGACGTCGCCCGCAGGCAGCGGAGGAAGCCCCAACCGGTCGACGACTTCCTGCTCCAGGAGCTGCGCAGGTCACGCAGCGGCCGGATGCGGGACATCGTCGAGACGATCCGACGCGACCAGATGGCCCTGGTCACCGGCTCACCCGCGGACATCCTCGTCATCCAGGGCGGACCCGGAACGGGCAAGTCCGCGGTCGGTCTCCACCGCGTGACCTGGCTCGTCAACAACGACCACTTCCGCGCCCAGGACATCCTGGTCGTCGGACCGCACCAGAACTTCCTCGACTACGTGGGCCGAGTCCTGCCCACCCTCGGCACCCGCAACGTCAACGCGGTCCAGTCGGCCCGGCTGTGGGAAGGAGAGATCCGCGGCACCGACACCGTCGCCGCGCGGCTGGTGAAGTCCGACGAACGGATGGCGGCCGTCCTGCGGCGACGAGTGGAGAGCGAGTGCCGGCCGGATGCCCTGGACTCCCTCGTATCCGCTCCCTCGCATGCCCAGGACGAGGCGGCCTTCGTCGTCACCGTGGGCAGCCTGGCCCTCCGGCTCCCGCGCTCTGAGGTGCTCGGCCTCCTTCAGGACGCCCGCGAGGGTGCCGGAGCGTACCGGGCGCGCAGGGACCGCTTCCGCACCCTGCTGGTCGACCGGCTCCTGAGCGAGCTTGTACGGATCGCCCCGCGCCGCAGCCGGGACCGGACCGTACGCCGCGACCTGGAGCGCAGCCGGCAGGTCACGGCCGTCGTCGAGCGGACATGGCCCTCGTTGAGCCCCGAGGAGGCACTGCGCAGCCTGCTCGACTCGCGCACCCGGCTGAGCGAGTGTGCCGCGACCGACCTCGACGAAGCGGAGCAGGCCGCCCTCCGGCGACCGAGGGCGGACAACGCGGACGACGAACCCTGGACCCAGGACGACCTCGTCTGCCTCGAGGAACTGCGCTTCCTGATCGCCGGGGAGACCCCGCAGCGCTACCGGCACATCGTGGTCGACGAGGCCCAGGACCTGACCCCGATGCAGGCCAGGTCACTGCGCAGGCGCTGCCCGACCGGCTCCATGACGGTGCTCGGCGACTTGGCGCAGGCCACCGGCCCGCACACGTACACCAGTTGGGAGCGGCTGGGCGGACTCCTCTCGGACCACGGGGACTGGCGGGTGGCGGAGCTGAACACCAGCTACCGGGTGCCCGCGGAGATCATGGAGTTCGTGGCTCCCCTGGCCCGTGCCGTGGCGCCCTCCCTGCCCTTTCCGACGGCCGTGCGGATGGCCGGTGAGGACGCGGTCCGACTCGTTCCGACGACCCCCTGGGGCCTCCTGGAGGAGACCACGGCCTGTACGGCCCGGCTCGTCGGCACCGACGACGGGCGGTCCCTGCGGTCGATCGCGGTCGTCGTACCCGACGACTCCGACTGGCTCGACGAGGTCCGCCGACGCGTGGACCGCGTGGACGGCATGACCGAGGAGAAGCTGCGCACGGTCTCCGTCCTCCCCGCCGCACAGGCCAAGGGCATGGAGTTCGACCACGTCCTCGTCCTGGAGCCGTCGACCATCGCCGACCGCGGCCCGGCCGGACTGCGGCAGCTGTACGTCGCACTGACGCGGAGCACTCAGACGCTGACCGTCCTGCACACGACCCCGCTGCCCCGAGAACTGGGCACCGCGGACGAAGACGACGACACCTCAGCGTCCCCGGCTTCCCCGCCCGCGGAATCCGGCCCGGCCTCCGCGACGGGGGCCGCCGGTATGCCGGACGGCGCCAGCCCTCAGGTTGCCGAGGAGCTGCCGATCGGTACGCCGGTCAAGGTGCGCGTGGCCGGCCCGGGGCCGGGGGCCCACTGGAAGGTCAAGGCTCTTGCTCCGGCGACCGCGCGCACGCTGCTGCTCGTGACCCGGCACGGGGAGCCCGCACCCAAGGCGGGCGTCCGGCTGGACACCTGGGTGACGCGGAACGAGGGGCCGGTGAGCCTCGTCGCGGCCGGTGACTTCGGCCGCAAGCCCATCAGTGCCCGGATGGCACCGCGGTACCTGGGAGCCCTTGGCGCACTCCAGGACATCGTCGGGGGCGGTGGCACGGTCCCGCCCGGGACCACGGACCGCCTCTCGGAGCTGAAGGGCATGGCCAACCGGTGCCTGCGCCGCGACCGGGTCGACTGGCTCAGCGTATGGCGTCTGCTGGGCTCTGCGGACCGCGACCGGCTCAGCGCCCTGGCGGACCTCGCCCAGCGCACACGTCAGGCGGTCACCTCGGGAACTCCCGACCTGCACACGGCCCTGGCGGCCGACCCTGTCTTCGACCACTGGGCTGGTCCCCTGGCTCAGGCCCGAGAGGAGCTGTCTCGGCGGTTCGACGGCGAGCCACCCCCCGAAACGGACACCACACCTGACCCCGTACCCACGCCACCGCATGGCTGCGGGCTCACACAACTGGACGCAGCCGAGCGTGACCGAAAGCCCGGGACGGGCCAGGTGTCGCCGCCGGGACGCCAGACGACACACGAGCAGAAAGACATCCCTTCGATGGATCTTGCCGCTCCTACGGACATCTCCGCACACGAGCCCACCGCGCAGCCGACCCTTGATGAGGCCCTCTCACGCGAACTGGCGCTCGGGCGCAGGCCGACAGAGAGTGCAACACCCACGAAGCCGTGCGCTACGAGCTGAAGGCCGCCCTCCTGAGGGCCGGCTTGCGCCCTTCGGACTCACCGGCGGCCGACGTGATCGTGGACGGTCCGAAGGGCCTCTTCCTCTACGAAGTGCTCGGTGCGGACCGTTCGACCTACGCCGACCTGCGCGCAGGCGCGGCACGTCTCATGGAGATCGAGCACCTCGAGTCCCGTGCCATCGATCACCGGTTCCTGGTCCTCTCCGAGCCGCCGACGGAGGGCTGGGCAGCGGGCGCGCTCCGAGGAGTCTTCGGAGTGGGCACCGTCTGGAGGACCGCGGACGGGTGGGAAGGACCGGACTCGCCAATCGCCCTGCACCTTCCGGACTGAGCCCCGAGCGGACGGCTCGGGAGCCGCATCACCGCGCCGTCGAGGCCAACACTGCGCTGAAAACCCAAACTTGGTGCTCCATGTCCTCAGGGGCTAACCTGCGTGCGCGCGCCTAGAGAAATCCCAAACGGCGTGCTCTAGGGCCTAGTTCCCTCCGGGCTCTTACGGTTCTGGTGGAACGTGACGACGGAGCCGGTGCGCAGGACCACCACGGGCAGCGTCCGTGGTGCAGGCCCGGGCAAAAAATGGGGAGTTGGGATGGAACGGAAGCTGCTACTCGCGAGCGTGGCATTTCTCCTGGCCGTGATCGTCGCCTTGGTGGGAGGGATCGTGAAGAAGGCAGGCGGCGCGCCCATGACGGGGGCGCTCCAAGCAGGTGCCGCTTCCTTCGCTGCCACCTTCACGCTCGCGCTCCTCTTCCTCTCGACGCTCGGGTTGGTGTGACTGTGGATCAGCAGCCTGTGCGCAGCGCGACGCCGGCGCTCGGAGTTCCGCCGGCCGGGGGGAGCGGGATGTCGTTCCGGGTCCGGCGGCTGGTGAAGAGCCTGGCCGTTCGAATGAACACGCAGAATGCCTGCCGGATCGTCCTCGGCCTGATCTACGTGAGGAACAACGCGCAGGACGGCTTCCCCGAGCGGGGGAGGGCCACGGTGAGGGGCGGGGGAGTGGCGAACTGCCGTCATGGCGCTGGCTCGTCGGCCAGGCCGCGAAACCCTCGCCGCTCGGGCCTCACGTATGGCGTTGTGTGAGCACATGGCTGGCGCCCGTACTTCGCACGGAGAACGGCGATACGGCCCAGAACTTCGTACCCCCTCTTCCCTCGACGGTCGATGACCATCTGCGGACTCTGATCACAGAGATCGACCAGGCCGACCGAGTGGTGGAGCTACTGGAACAGTGCCTGGAGGAACTGTCCGCCGCGCAGGCCAGGGGAGGCCACTACTTCACCCCGCGTGACATCGTGCGTCTCATGGTGGAAGCGGTCGCGCCGCAGAACGGACACCGTGTGCTCGACCCGGTGTGTGGATCGGCGGGGCTCCTGGCCGACGCGGAGCGCTACGTGCGGGAACGGACCGGCCTGCAGCCGAACCTGCTGCTGACGGGCCGGGACCTTCGCGCTGACACGTTGCAGATCGCGCGGTTGAACCTCGCCGCGCGTGGCATCCGGGCCGACGTGGGCTCCCCCACGGACAGTCTCACCCAGCCGACGAGTGACTCGTACGACATCGTGATGGCCAACCCGCCGTTCAATCTGTCGGACTGGTCCGCCGCCCCTCCACGTGGCGACGATCCACGCTGGACGGGCACGGTCCCCCGCGGGACAACGCGAACCACGCGTGGATCCTGCACATCGCCCACGCACTTGCCCCGCAGGGAAGGGCCTCCGTCCTGATGGCCGACGGGGCCGCCACCGGACTGCGCCCCTCCGAGCAGCGCATCCGTGAGCGCCTGGTCCGAGAAGACCTCGTCGAGTGCGTCGTCGCACTCCCACCCGGCCTCTTCCCTCACGTACGTATCTCCTGCTGCCTGTGGCTACTTAACCGGGACAAGAGCCCTCACCGGGGCTGGGGGGCCGCCGACCGTCGCAAGCAGATCCTGTTCGTCAACGCCCGCACCGCGTACGAGACCATGTCCGGCTCCCGGCAGCGCCGTCTTGCCGCTGACGGGGTCGGCCGCGTTCTGCGCACCCTGTCCGCTTGGAGGGGCGCCCCCACCATGCAAGGTGAGGCGCCGGCCAGGTACGAGAACGATCCCGGCTGGTGCACCTCGCTGTCCACAGCAGAAGTTGCGGACGCTGGGTACGTCCTCCTGCCTGTGGTCCATGCCTTGGAACCAGCCGACGAACACACGGCAGCGCGCGAGCGTGTGGAGGAACTCAAATGGGATCTCTACGGCAAGTTCGAGAAGTCGCACGCACTGGAACGGGACCTGCGGCGCCTCTTGGACGAACTGTGAGGGACGATCTCGCCACGCACCACATCGGTCATTCCGAACGGCCGGAGGCATGGACGACCGCAAGGCTGGAGGACCTCGCTGAAGACCTCTACGTGACGTACGGGATCAACGACCGAGGGCTGCCCGGCCATCAGGGAGTGGTACGGGCCGGAGACGTCCGTGACGGCCGCATCACCACGGATCAGCCCGGCTGCGAAGGCGGTGTCATGCAGCGGAACACGCGGGCGGCCTTGCGGCGCGACGACCTGGTCGTCGTGCTCGTGCGCCGGGTCGGCGACGCGGCCCTGGTCACCGAGGAGCACGAGGGCTGGGTGGCTACCCGCAGTGTCGGCATCGTCAGGTCGAAGGAACGGCACATCACACGGTGGTTGCGCATCTGGCTGAGGACACGTCGGGCCCAGGCATGGATCCAGCAGCACGTCTCCGCTCACGTCGAGCCGACCCTCAGCATCGACGCACTGAGGAAAATGCCGGTGGCCGTTCCACCGCTGGAACGGATCGAGAAGCTCCATGAACTGGTCACTCTGATCGAGGACAAGACGAGACTCAATCTGTCCATCGCGGCCGATGCGGTCGCCTTGGCAGACGCTCACTACGCCACATGGAATCGGTACCGCACGTCATGGCCGACGTGCGAGTTCGGCCGGGTTACGCGTGCGTCGACCGGCAGGGCGGCGCCGTCTCCCGCTCCTGAGGACGGCGTCACCTGCAACTGGGTGGCGCCGTCCGACATCCTGAACACGCGCCTGCCGTACCTCGATGGCACAGAACGCCAAGGTCTTGCTGTGCCGGGCGACATCTGCGAACCGGGGACCATCCTGATCGCCACTCGACCGGACGGAATGCGCGCTGCCGTGACCCTGCGGCCTGTCGTCGCCGGACGCGGCGTACTGGCGATACATCCCGGCGACCCCGAGAACAGCTGGTGGCTCTTGCATGAGCTCCGGCTCCGGAGTCGGGAACTGTCCAGGGCCGCCCAGGGCAGGCAGGCGCGTGAGATCACGAAGCGAGCCTTCTCGCGGCTCGACGTTGCCTGGCCCGCGGACGACGTGCGGCGAGAGTTCCACCGCGTGGCTCGGCCGATGCACCAGGTGGCGCAGCAGCGGGTCGCGGAGAACGCGTCCCTGAACGAGACTCTCGTGACGCTGCTGAGTGCCCTCTCGCCAGCGGCGGATGGACTGGCGGGATCAACAGGCCCCGTGCCAGAAATTGGGCCTGCAGCGCGAACCGGCGTAGCCCGCTGAGGCCAAACGGCCAGTAACCACTCAGGGGCCCGACCCGCTCTGCGGATCAGGCCCCTGACCTGGTACTTCACTGTCGGGGTGGCGGGATTTGAATTCACGCTGACCTGCCGACGCCTGTCCTTGGTGGCTGCGGACGCTCGGCCCCGTCGAGGACCTGTGCACGGGAAGGGGCATGCATGGGCTCAGGTGGAGTCTTCTCTCGGCCTTAGGTAACCGATCCCGGCGTCCACGATCCACTCGGCGGCTGTGGGGTCGAGTTTTCCACGGCCTCTCCAGCAGCGTGGTACGCAGGATGTCGTGGTCCTGCGCGGTGGGCGGCTCGGCGCCCAGTTTCTCCCTCCGTTCACCGTTGGAACCCCAGTGGGGGTCGGTCGCATCGTTAAGGACGCGAATGAAGCGTTCGACGCGGTCGGGCCATGTGGGGTGTGCCCACCATTGGGAGCAGGCCAGGGCACCGTGGCAGGCGGTGCGGAGCAGGCCGAATCGGACGCACTTATTCTCCATCTGTCCGGCAAAGCCACTGAGGGCCCGGTCGGCGTGGTCCTCGTACTCTTCCAGGTCTTCCTTGGAGCGAGCCAGCTCGCCGAGAGTCATGCCGGTAGGAACCCTGCGCCCAGCATTCGTCAGCCATCGGAAGAGACGGCCGGCAAGGACGTCCACGTCCTCCAATCCGTCCGCGCCATCGCGGTGCTGCTCGCCCGTGCGATTCCATCCCGGTTACGGCGCAGTCGTCCGCGACCGTCCGCATCGAGGTCGGCCGGCCGGATCACGATCAGCCGCAGTCCGTGCGCGGGAATCTGCGTATCACGCCGGGCGTCGTACATCGCCCGCTGCTCGCCCCGGTGGACGCCGCTGGCAGTGAGCTGTCGGGCTTGTCGAAGTGGAGCCTGGGCTGGTCGTGCTGGAGTTCCCGGGACTCGACCACGAGTTGGTGACCGGGCCAGTAGACGTCGACCGGCAGTTTGGCAAGCCGGCCGCCCGTCCCGGGGTCGCCCTGCAGCCCGTCGCGAGGCGGCTGTCACACCGGCCCGTACGGATTTCAGAGGTCGTCTTCATCGACGGGTTCGGGCTCGCGGGTGTAGGCGAGGTCGAGGACGTAGCGTTCGGTGACGGGGCAGTTGTTCCAGGCTTCGGTGAGCTGGTCTTCGGGGAGTCGTCGGCGAGTTGGTCGAGGGTGGTGTTGTAGTAGTCGGCTGCTGCTTGGCGGTTCTGCCACCAGGCGTGGCCTTCATAGACGCCGGGGCGGGGCAGGGTGATCTCGTCGCCGGGTCCGCGGTCGAGTTGGCCGACGACCAGGACGCCTGTCTCGGATTCGAGGCTGACGTCGGTGTGGCCTTCGGCCTCGGCGGGCGGGGTGGGTGGGGTGTCCCAGATGCGGATCGTCATCTGGACTTTCATGTCCGGTTGCAGGCTGAGGAGGTACAGGTGGTAGCCGTTGCCGGCCACCACCTGTGTCTCAGCGGCGTCCATGGCTGCTTCGTCGCCGAGGTAGGCGTCCGCGTCGTAGACCTCCAGCACGCGGCGGCCGGGGGTGGCGGTGACGTTGTGTTCGGCGAGAAGCGCCATGGTCAGTGGTGTCTTCCTGCTAGTTGGTGATCTTCACGTAGAAGGGGTCGCCGTCCAGGACGCGGTTGAGGGTGTACATCTCGTTGAGGCGCTCTCCGCCCTTGCGGTTGTCCTTACCGTCGATCAGCCGGACGGAGAAGCGGTTGTCGCCCTTGGTGGACCCCTCCTTGGTCGAGGCGAAGGGGTACTCGTCGCACTCCAGGCCGCTGCCGGCGTAGTCGCCCCAGACCTTCTTGCATTCCTTGATGGACTTCTTGCGATTGTCTTCGATCTTCTTCGGATCGACGACTCGGCGCAGGGGTTCCTTCGATCCCGGAACGCTCTTCCCGGGCCAGGAAGGGAAGGTGCGCTCGGGGCGATTCAGGGCGTCGTAGATGTGCACGGCGCTTTCGTTGACCGCCGAGTCCTTCTGACTCATGACGAGTTCCACACGCGCCTTCGTGAAAACGGTGCCCTTGTACTTGCCCGCGACCTTACCGGCGTAGTCATAGCGGACGCCGGAGTTGTAGACGTTGCTGCCTTCCAAGTACGGGGCGGAGTTGGGGGAGCTAGCGCTCAGGTCCATCGTGACGGTCGAAAGGACGCGTTGCTGGTTGCCCTGGTCGAACAAGGCGCCTTTGTCCGGGGAGGTGTAGGTGAGGTTCCAGTGGGGCTTGGTGTCCCACACGCCGAGCAGTTCATCGCGGTTCACGGTCTGCGGCGCGGTCACCTTGGGATCCGGATCGCTCTTGGATGCGTTGATGCTGTGGTGAAAGTGCTGGCCGATCCGCCACTTCGTGGCATCTTCGGTGGGTATCGGCTCGACCCATATATTCTCGATGCTGGCGACATAGTCGACGCGCCGACTGCCGTCGTAGGCGAAGCCGAGAACCCATTGGTCGAACTTGAGGCGGCCAAGCGTGGTCGTACCCCTGATGTCACGCAGCACCAGGTCAAATGGACGTTTCTGGCAGCTCTCGAAGCGGGATTTGATCCACCCGGTGGCGGTCTTCGCCTGTGCCGCGTGGTTGGCACACTGCTGTCGCAGGTCCTGTTGGTCGCCGGGAGCCGGGTCAGCCGCCGCCTGCCGTGCCACGGACTTCGATCCGTGGGATCGGGCGTATTCGGCGTACGGGATGGGCTGGTCGAGGCCGCGCAGTTCGTCGGCGGGGAGAGAGGCGGCGTCGACGAACACCGTGCCCTCGGGGCTTGGTCGTTCGGGGGCGCCGCGGCGTGGGCGGCTGTGCTGGTGGCCGCGGTGAGCAGTGTCAAGGCCGCCGTCGTGGCGGTGACGCGGGCGAGACGTATGAGTGCGGTGCGTATCTTCACCAGTGGACTCCTTGCTGGCGTGCGGAAGCGGCGGGGTATCTGCGGCACGTGGCGATCACGAGGCATCGCAGAGGTCGCCCCAGCACGCCTCCAGCAGTGCGCCGGTGTGTGCGGAGTAGCGGGCGGTGAAGCCGTCGAAGCGGCGGTCGGTGCGCTGCAGTCCGGGGGTGGAGCTGGTGGAGGTCACCGTCCAGGCGGCGTCGCCGCTGCTGCTGTCGGCCGCGTGCGGGTGAGCCTTCAGCGCGGAGGGTGAGGTGGGCGGCTTGACGGCGAGGGCGTCACTGGGGACGCCGAAGGCGGCTGCAGCTCGGGCCCGGATGTCAGAAGCCGATATGTCCGCAGCTGCGGCCTCCTCCGATGGCCCATCGGACGGCACGGCGGCGGCGTTGCAGACCCGTACGGTGACCACGCACTCGGATAGGCCAGGCACGCTGGCCAGGCAGCTGTCGGGGTCGTTCTCCAGGCAGGCTTGCAGGGCCTGCTGGTCCACGCCGTTGAACGTGGGGGCAGGCCGGCCGCAGCAGCGTCCCGGCTGTGCGTCGGGGCAGCGGTGGCGGCAACCGGGGAGGCAGTGGCGGCGGCCTGCCGGCGCGGCTTGCTCACGGTCCACTGGGTGAACTTGCTGTTGTCGGTCAGCTTGGTGGTGAAGCAGTTCGGCGGCTTGTGGGTGGTGCTGCACACGGGGAGCGTGACGGACTTGGCCACGTTGGGCGTCGCAACCTGCTGCCACACCTTGTTCCCGGTCATGAACTGCATGCGGTTCGCGATCGAGGGGATGTTGATGTACTTCGGTCCCATCACCTCGAGACCGACGTCGATGCGGTTGGTGTTGCCGCCCAGCACCTTGAGCTGTTTGGTGGTGGAGCCGACCTTGTTGAAGTCGTAGAGCACGTCCCACTGGTTGCCGCTGTCCTGGCGGACGGTCATGTAGGTGTGGTTGCGCTTGTCGGGCTTGGTCGGGTTGACCCCGGCCTTGATGGCTGTCGTGCGACCACCGCTGGTGGTCAGCTCCGACCAGCGCGGCCCGTAGGTGTGAGTAGTCTTCCCCGTCTTCTCCGCGTACAGGCCGATCTCGATGTTGGGAGCCAGCGGACCGCTCGACGTGTTCGGGCTGACGCGCATGTAGTTGGCCACCTGCACGGTTGTAGACCCGGTGTCGACCTGATCGAAGGTGATCGGTATGTTGCGCCAGGTGGCGAAGCCGCCGATCATCGGCTCGCCCGGCTGACTGCACGTCATCGCCCAGAAGGTGATTCGGGCGTTGTAAAGGCCGGTGCAGGCTTCCTTGGGTGCGGCGGCACTCGCGGACGGGGCGGTGCCGAGGATGGTGAGTGCGGTGACCCCGGCGCATGCCGAGGCCAAGAATCTCGCGCGCGAACGCGACAAGGTTCCCCCTAGGAACGATCAAGAGTGGTCGCAAGGGAACCTACCGGTGCTCTTTCTCTGACACATCTGCATATAAGGCAAGTTGGCTGAGTCGCTATACGTGATCACGGCCACGTCTGTCGTCGGCTCACCGGTACCTACACCGGGGTAAGGGACGTTGCCTTGGAGCGAATCCACACGTTCCGCAGCCAGCGGCCGAGGATTGTCTCGCGTACGGCGCGCGCTCAGATGGCCTGTTGACGGGTAGCGAAGCCCACGCGGTTCCAGTGAAGAGGAGGCGTCGCTGTCGTGTCCAGTCTCGTGGTGTAAGCGACCGTGCTCGAAACGCTCCGGTAAACCGCGCGCCGGCGACGCCGCGGGAACACAGCTCACGTCGTGCCCGGCTGACCTGCCGTCAGCGCCACGGGCGGCCCCGAGCAGCGTCGATGCGGCGGTGACCAGAATCTTCCGGGTACTTGATCGGCTGCACCACTTGGCGGGACGCCATCTGCGTCGCCTCAGCAGTTGCCGACGCAGCTCCTGAAATCCGCCCGAAACTCCGGCAGGAGTTCGTCACTCACCGAACAGACTGTCCTGCACGTACTCGACGACCTTCCGCTCCGGGTAGAAGACGGCCAGCAGCATGAACGTCTTGGGATGGGCCGCGATGTTGCCTACAAAGAAGTGGACGGCCCGGTTCGGGGCACACATCCGGTCGTACCAGCGCTCGCGCAGCGCATCTCGAACCCCGCGCTCGCCGTACTTGCGCAGAAAGTTGCGGTACGACTGGCCGGCCTCCCAGTCCTTCAGCCCCATGTCGTGGGTCGGGCAGTCGTCGTCGGCACAGCGGAAGCTGTAGCGGAGGTCGAGCGGCACCCACTCCAGCGGGTTCAGCTCCTGCTCGAACAGATCGAGTTGGTCGGCCAGCGCGGCTTTGGAGACGGACCAGGGCTCGGCGGCCTCCAGCCGGAAGCGGGTGATCTCGGCGGGCCGGAAGACCCCCAGAGAAGTTCCCCGCTTCTCCTGATCCCGCTTGATGGCGCAGAGTGACGGAGCGACCAGCGGCTCGACATACCGGTACCGCTTCTTCCAGCCGCCGTCGGACGGCACCTCACCCACGATCTCCAGGGTGTCGAGGTCGGGCCGGAGACTCTCCGGGCGGGAGTCTCGCTCCGGACGGTGCGGCTCGACGTCGACCTCGATGATCGAGTACTTGGAGAACTGGGCCTCCTCACTCAGAAGCCGGAAAGGCACCGGGAAGAGTCGTACGTGCTGTGGCTCGCCCTGGTCCAGGCGTATGCCGGCCACACAGCTGGTCTCGCGGTACTTGTTGGACAGCTCTGGGTACGTCTTGACGGTGATCATGATCGTTGCGCGCTGCCGATTTCGCGACCCCATGGATGCCCCCTCCACTGATCTCCCGATCCGATTGGAGGAGAGGCATGCGCCACCGGCAATAGCGCGTGCAGAGGCGAGGGATGAAGTCAGGCCAGGGGAATTACGGGCACGGCGGCCCGTTTACGGACCGTCTCCAGGACGACCTGCCGGTGGCAGCGGCTCTCGTCCTTCTCGAAACACAGCACGGCGACACGGGACTGCCGAGCTTGCTCGGCAAGGCGATCGAGGTCGGACTGCGCCTCATCGGACCGCAGCAAACCGCGGAAGCGAGCCCGGCCCACGTCGAGTCGGCCGTCCCAGAACGGCGCCCGGTTGTCCTTGGGATTTCCCAGGCCACGCAGGTGGGTGTACTCGATGCCGGCCTCAGCGAGCGCCTGCCCGAGCCGAGTCTTGCTGAAGCCCTTCTTGCGGCTGATCGGCGTGAGTCGTACGTCCGCCACGACGTCGATACGGCTGTCGAGGAGAGAGGCGACGAAAGAGTCGATGTCCCGGCCTTCGTATCCAGCGGACCATAGACCGGGGGTGACCTTGGCCTCCCGGAAGAGCTCATCGAGGGAGACCTCAAGTGCCTCGGCGACCGCTCCGACGGTGAAGAAACCTGGCTGGATCGCTCCCTCGCTCTCCAGACGGGCCAGCGTCCCTGCGGCGATGCCGGCTTCTTTCGCGAGCCGCTCCCCCGTCCACCCACGCGCCTCCCGCAGCGCACGGACCCGCTGGGCGAGTGCTCGGGCGTGGTCGTGGGGACGCGCTGAGTGATGGCTTGCCATGTGTCGTGATCCTAATGGCGGTTGAGGCGGGCGGGCATGGTGTTCCCAGCCCGACTACGGGGCTGATTCGCGAACGCCCAGGTCCGAGTGCCCGCAGCCGCTGCACTTCAGAGGCCACCAGTCACCCTCTGGGAGACCTCGACCAAGATCTTCTCCCAGGTTTCTCCCAAACGATCTCCAGAAACCCGTCAGGGGCCTGATCCACTTACTGGATCAGGCCCCTGACCTGGTACTTCACTGTCGGGGTGGCGGGATTTGAACCCACGACCTCTTCGTCCCGAACGAAGCGCGCTGCCAAGCTGCGCTACACCCCGATGTCGCTGCTGTCGCGGCGACGTCGTTTACTTTAGCCCACCCGTGGCTAGAGACGAAATCCGGTTTTCCCCGGTGGCGGACGAGGTTCGGGCGGGCGTGGTCGAGGGCCACCAGGAGGACCGCCGCGGCGTAGAAGGAGAGGCCGAGGAGGAGGGCGTTGCCCAGGACCTTCTTGTAGCCGTCCTGGTCGACGTCGAGGAAGGGGTAGAGGTATCGGTCGGGAGTGCCCGGGAGGAGCAGTTCGCCTCGGGCGAGGGAGAAGGCCAGATAGGCCATGGGATAGAGGAGCCAGGTGCTGGCCTGGCGCAGGTGCAGTCGGCCGGGGGTCGTGAGCAGGAGCCAGTCCAGTACGGCCGCGATGGGTGTGACCGTATGGAGCATGTGGTGGGTCACGGCCCGCCAGCCCGTCGGGGTCGCGGCCTCGCCCGTGAGGGCGAAGGGGCTCGCCTGGTTCGCCAGGAGCAGGTGGTGCACCAGGGCCGAGATGACGACGTAGAGCAGGGTCGCGCCCAGCACGGCTCCCGGCAGGGGACGGCCGGTCGTCCAGGCGCGGCGGGCCGAGAGGGCCATGACCAGCGCCAGCAGGATGTTGCTCTGGACGGCGAAGTAGCCCACGGCTCGGGACCAGTCGCCCAGGAGCAGTTCGAGGGCCACGGCCAGTGCCGCCGTCAGGGCGATCAGCAGGCGGCAGACCGCGGCCGCCGGGCGGCGGACCGGGGTGACGACGGCGGTGGCCGGGACGGGGGAGGGCTTCCGTGTGGGCTTGGCCGGAATCGCGGGGAGGTCCGGTATGTCCCTGGGTATGGGGGTGGTCATGCCCCCACGCTGACAGAAGTGGACAAAGGGGGCGATGGGGGCGGGGCTGTGTGGGTTACCCCGCCGAGTCGACTGCGAATCCGCTACGAGTCGCCTGCTACCAGTCGCCTACGAGCCGTCTGCTACCAGTCGCCTACGAGCCGTCTGCTACCAGTCGCCTACGAGCCGTCTGCTACCAGTCGCTTACGAGCCGTCTGCAACCCACCGTCAACCGGCCACGGGCCGGCTACTCCCGGCCCACCAACGTCAGCAGCGTCGCCTCCGGCGGGCACGCGAACCGTACCGGTGTGTAGCGGTTCGTCCCGCAGCCCGCCGACACGTGCAGGTACGACGTACGGCCCTCCGCCGTGTGCGTCGACAGGCCCTTCACCCGGTCCGTGTCCAGGTCGCAGTTGGTGACCAGAGCACCGTAGAAGGGGATGCACAGCTGGCCGCCGTGCGTGTGGCCGGCCAGGATCAGGGGGTACGCGTCCGCCGTGAAGGCGTCCAGGGTGCGCAGGTACGGGGCGTGGACGACGCCCATCGAGAAGTCCGCCGCGTCCGACGGGCCGCCGGCCACCTGGTCGTAGCGGTCCCGCTTGATGTGCGGGTCGTCCAGTCCCGTCAGCTCCAGCGAGACGCCCTCGATCTTGAGCGTGCCGCGCGTGTTGGTGAGGTTGAGCCAGCCCGCCGCGTCGAAGGCGTCCCGGATGTCCTCCCACGGGTTGTGCACCGCACCGACGGCCGGCGGGTTGCCGTTCAGGCCGTGGCGGCCCTGAGCCTTCTCGAGCAGGTAGAGGGCGGGGTTGCGGAGCTTCGGGCCGTAGTAGTCGTTGGAGCCGAAGACGTACGCGCCCGGGAAGTCCATCAGCGGGCCGAGCGCGTCCAGGACCTCCGGGACGCCCTCCGGGTCGGACAGGTTGTCGCCCGTGTTGATCACGAAGTCGGGGCGCAGGCCTGCCAGGGAACGCAGCCAGCGCTGCTTCTTGCGCTGCCCGCTGACCATGTGGATGTCGGAGACCTGCAGCACACGCAGGGGGCGCATCCCCGGGGCAGGACCGGGACGGTGACCCGGCGGAGGCGGAAGGAGCGGGCCTCGAAGCCCGCCGCGTACAACAGACCGGCGGCGCCGGCCGCCGCGATTCCCAGAGGAACTCCGTATCGTGCGCGCATACGACCATCGTGTCAGACCCCGGCCGTTCGCCGTGCCCGGGCGGAGCCCGAAACCCCCTGGCGGCACCGGCGCTTCGACCGCAGCTCCACACAACGTCGCTGCAACCACCGCTCAGCCACCGCTCGACCACCCCTCAGCCACTGCTCGACCATCGCCCCGCAAATCAAGGGGCGGCTTTCCTGCCGCACCTGCGACAATCAGCCCCATGACCACGCTCAAGTCGAAGCTGCAGGATGACCTCAACGCCGCGATCAAGGAGCGCGACGAGCTCCGCTCCTCGACGCTCCGGCTGACGCTCGCCGCGATCACCAAGGAGGAGGTCGCGGGCAAGGCGAAGCGCGAGCTCTCCGACGACGAGGTGCAGAAGGTGATCACCCGCGAGGCGAAGAAGCGGCGCGAGGCCGCCGAGGCTTTCGCCCAGGGCGGTCGTGCCGAGAGCGCCGAGCGGGAGAAGGCGGAGGGCGAGGTGCTCGCCGCCTACCTGCCCAAGCAGCTCTCCGACGACGAGCTGAACGCGATCGTCGCGCAGGCCGTCGAGGAGGCGAAGGCCGCGGGTGCCGAGGGGCCCCGGGCCATGGGTGCCGTCATGAAGATCGTGAACCCGAAGGTGGCCGGGCAGGCGGAGGGCGGCCGGGTCGCCGCCGCGGTGAAGAAGCTGCTGGCCGGCTGACCGGCCGCCGAGCAGGCCAGTACGGGACGAGGCTCTGAGGCTTCGAAAGCCGGCGCAGTCGGAATTCAGCCATTCTGGCCGGATGCCTTGATCAGTGGCGGGCTGACGGAAAAGGCTGCGGGTTGAGCCGATCCGGTATGACTGGCGGGGCGAAGGGGGGCCGATGGAAGCGGCCAAACGGGGGACGGAAGGTATCGCGACGTGCTGACGTTGCTTTACCAAGGGCTCGACGACGCGACCGTTGCCCGACGGCTCGGGTCAGTCACCGGACCGTGCAGCGTCGCGTGCAGAGGATCATGGCGGATCTCGGAGTGAGCGGCCGTTTCGCCCTGAGGGCGAAGGCACAGGAACTCGGACTCATCTTCGGCATCAACCAGTCAGCGAATTCACCTGGCGGAGCCGAAGCGAGCGCTGTCGACCTGCATGCACAAGATCGCAGGGAGGCCGGCCGTACCGGGTAAGGGACGGCGCGGGCCGGAAGCGCTGTCGGGATATGCCGCTTCCTCTCGATATATGCCGCTTTCCTCTCGAGTCTCCTCGGGAGGGCCGAGAGGAAAGCGGTTCGGAGAGCTTCAGCGACGCACGTTCACCCGCAGTGGACGCGCTTGACACTCCTGCCGGCCCACAGGCCCCCGATGTCCTCGCCACCGCCGAGGTCGATGCAGTGTCCGTTGGTCCGCGTCACGGTGACGGGTCCCGCGTAGCGGCTGTATGCACCGGAGTCGAGCTTGGTGTTGCTACTGCCGGATATGTTGATGCCCACTTCCATGTAGTGGGTCGTCCCGTAGTACTTCTTCGCCAGCAGCACGGCACAGTTGGTCCCGCCGTTCGCCGACGAGTAGTACAGGCGCAACTGACCCCACACCTCGCCCGACGCGGGTGTGTTGTACGTGTCGATGAGGCTCCCCGGACAACCGTACTCAGCGGCACCCTCGCTGGCGGCGAAAGCGCCGGGGCGGTGGCCACGCTGAGGCCGGTGATCGACAGCCCGAGGGCCGCCGCGGTTGCGAGAAATCTGCGCATGCGTCAGTCACACTCCCTTTCTGGTTTCAGGTGCGGACGCGGTGGGTCAGGCCACACCGTGGCAATTCATCACAACATTGGAACCGAAATCGATGCCGCCCGTGACGGTGCCGTCCCAGTTACCGAGGAAAGCGTTGATGACGACGCTTGTTCCCTCCGCGATGTTGAGGTCGACGTCGCGGACGCCGCCGTCCGCGCCGTTCCTGTTCCAGTAGAAGTAGTGACCGTCGCCGTAGATTTCGATGCCTCCGATGGCGGAGTTCCCGTCGGCGAAGACGTCGTCGACCAGGAGATGTTCGCCGTACGCCTTGAAGGTGGCCTTGGCGCCGCCGTTGTCGGAGTAGTCGGTGCAGTTGGTCTCGGCCTGGGCGGTTGCCGTCATACCGACGGTGAGTGCCGCGAAGATCGGAAGGACGGCCGCGGCACGTGCGAGCTTGCGCATGGGATTACCTCTTCTTTGTCTCGGGTGGATGCGTCGGTCTGTCGTCAGTCCTTGTGGCAGGAGGCCGCGATCACGAGCCGCGGCTCAAGTTCCGCCGAGAAGGGGTGCCGACCGCGGGGCTCTGCGTGCAGACCTTGTATGACCAGCTACGTTCCTTGGTCACGGTTCCGCCGGTGGCGTCCACGTGTATGTGCTGCGGTGTGTATCCCGTCAGCACGAGCCGGTCGGTGGCCTTGCGGAGGTCCATGCCCACGACGTCCGGCGTCGCGTCGGCTTTCCATTCGGCGCCGACCTTCGGCGGGCATGTCTCGGAACTCCGGACCGTGAAGAGGACCACCGCTCTGAGGTTCGGTTTCTCCTCCTCGAAGCAGACCTTGAATTTCTCCGCGTGGGCCGGACTGACGTACCGGTTCAGGTCTGTCGCATCACGGAGCGAGAACCCTTTGCCCTCGTCCGCTTTTTCTTTCATGACGTCATCGAGGGGGCCCTCGGCAGGGTGGGCGGTGGATTCAGCTTCACCCTGTGCTGCAACCGGCTCTCCGCGTTCTTCGTCGGCTGCGCCCGAACTGCACGCGGTAATACCGGCCAGAACTGTCAGAGCGGCTGCGGCGCCTGTCAAGAAGCCGCGTATTCGCCGCTCGGAGGTGTTCTGGAACCTCATGAATCCACTCCCCCCTCATGCGCTTGATGATCAAAGGAACACCAGTTCGTTTGGGGAGTCAAGGGTTCCGGTTTTGCCCGGATTGGGTCATTGCTGAGTGATTCTGCGCCTTCGCGGTCGTCTCACGTGGTGCCCTTCGGCGGGCCGTGGCGGGCACCTTTCCCGGCCCGCAGCCCCGCGGCCTTCACGATCACGGCGGCCCACCCGGACTCACCCGGGCCGGCGAGTCCGTCACGCACCGCGACCTCGTGCAGCCGTCGCCACACACCGGCCTCCGTCCAGGCGGTGAAGCGGCGGTGCGCGGTCGCCGGTGAGACCTCGAGCCAGGGCGGCAGCATTCGCCAGGGGCAACCGCTGGTCAGTACGTACACCACTGCCGTGAACACCATGCGCTCGTCGACGGGCGCGGTGCCCCCTCCCTGCCGACGCGGCGTGAACGGTGGCAGCCGCGGCTCCGTCAGGGCCCACAGCTCGTCGGTGACCAGTCGGTGGGCAAGATCGCCAGTCATGCCGACCATCGTCGTCGTCACCACATGAGACAACGGTGTGCTCGACGCGGATTGTCGTAATTACGCCAGGGACGACCTGGTGGCCCGGCGAAGGTGCCGAAGTGCGGACGGGTCCGAGGGGCGCTCAAGACAGGAGGCGGACCGTGCCGAGCTTCACCCCACCGTCCCGCGCCCGCACCGTGCGGTGTCGGGCCGGCTCAGCCGAACCGCCCGCCGTTTCCGTTCCCGCCGCCGTTGTCCTGCCCCGGAAGAAGCCCTCGGGATGGAGAACGAAGGCGCCGGGAAGGGCTCGCCGCCACCGCCGCCGTTGTTGTTGCCGCCGACCAGGCCGCCGATGAAGCCGCCACCGCCGTCGCCGTCTCCGCCGCCGCGGTCGTCCTCGTCGCCGTCCTCGTCGCCGCGGTTCCGGTCGATGCCGTCGGGGATGTGGACGTCGTTGAACTGCTCGACGGGCTTGCCCTGCAGAGCGCCGTTCATCATGTCGCCCCAGATCGGGCCCGGAACCTCACCACCGAAGACCTTGCCGTACGGCCGGCCACCGATGGTGATGTTGGTCATCCTCCGCTTGTGCGCGGGGTCGCCGACCCACACCGCCCCGGCCATGTTCGGCGTGTAGCCCACGAACCAGGCCGCGAAGCGCTCGTCCGTCGTACCGGTCTTGCCGGCACTGGGACGGCTGTCGAGGCCGGCCTTCTTACCCGTACCGTCCTCGACGACGCCCTTCAGCAGCGCGTTGATGGTGTCTGCGGTCTTCTCCGACATGGCGCGCGAGCAGGTGGACTTGGGCACCTGCAGGGACTTCTTCTGGTCGCCGACGCGCTGGCTGACCGACTCGATGGCGATCGGCGTGCAGTACATGCCGCGCGAGGCGAAGGTCGCGTACGCGTTCGCCATGGTCAGGGGAGACATCTCCTGGGTGCCGAGGGCGATGGACGGCGCCTGGTCCATCTTGCGGCCGTCGGCCCGCTCGACGCCCATCTTCTTCGCCATCGTCGTCACCGGGCAGATGCCGATGTCGCTGATCATCTGCACGTAGTAGGTGTTGACCGACTTGGCGGTCGCCTCCTTCATGTCGTACGGGCCGACCTCCGTCTCGTTCTCGTTCTCGAGCCGGGCCGGCTTGTCCGGGTCGTTCAGCCACCTCTTGCCGTCGCAGGCCGAGACCGGGCTCGGGTACGCCATCCGGTACGGCGAGGAGTAGACCTTGTTCGCCGGCATGCCGTCCTCGAGGGCCGCGGCGGCCACGATCGGCTTGAACGTCGAACCGGGCTGGTACCCCATGCCGCCGCCCATGGCGTCGTCGACGGACAGGTTGAGGGTCGTCTCGCCGTTCTTGATGTCGACGCCGTACGGCCGCGACTGGCCCATGGCGAGGATCTTGCCGGTGCCGGGCTGGACGATGGTGGCGGCGGTGGCCACCTCGTCGCTCTTGTAGACGTGGTCCTTGATGGACTGCTGTGCGGAGTCCTGGGCCTGCGGGTCCATGGTGGTGCGGACGGTGAGGCCGCCCTGGTTCCAGACCTTCGCCCGCTCCTCCTTGGTCTTGCCGAAGACCGGGTCGTTCAGGAAGACCTCGCGGACGTAGTCGCAGAAGAAGCCCGCGCCCTTGACCGCCGTGATGCAGCCGTTCTTGGGCTTGCTGACCTTCAGGCCCAGCGGCGCCTCCATCGCTTCCCGGGCCTGCGCCCGGGAGATGTCGCCGACGTCGGCCATGCGGCGCAGCACGGTGTTGCGGCGCTTGGTGGCCTCCGCCTCGTCGTTGACCGGGTCGTACCGGCTGGGCGACTGGACGATGCCGGCGAGGAGGGCCGCCTCCTGGACGTTCAGGTCCTTGGCGGACTTGGAGAAGTAGCGCCGGGCCGCGGCCTCGACGCCGTAGGCCTGCTGGCCGAAGAACGTGATGTTCAGGTAGTTCTCGAGGATCTTCTTCTTCCCGAGCTCCTCCTCGACCTGGATCGCGTACTTGAGCTCGCGGATCTTGCGGCCGATGGTCTGCTGGGTGGCCTGCGCGACCTTCGTCGCGTCGTCGCCCGCCTCCTCGACGAAGACGTTCTTCACGTACTGCTGCGTCAGGGTCGAGGCGCCCTGGGCGACCTCACCGCTGCGCGCGTTCTTGTTGAGGGCGCGCAGCACGCCCTTCAGGTCGACCGCGCCGTGCTGGTAGAAGCGCGAGTCCTCGATCGCGACGATCGCCTTCTGCATGTACGGCGAGACGTCCTTGAGGGGGACCACCGTGCGGTCGCGCGAGTAGACCGTGGCGATCTGGCCGCCGTCGGCGTCGAGGATGGTGGTGCGCTGGCTCAGCGGCGGGGTCTTCATGTTGGCCGGGAGCTCGTCGAAGCTCTCGACCGATCCCTTGGCCGCCAGCCCCAGCGCGCCCACCGCGGGCAGCGCGATGCCGGCCAGCACGGCCCCCGCGAGGACACTGACACCTAGGAACTTGGCGGCCTGCTGCGTGGGAGACAGACCACCGCCCGAGCGCTTCTTTGGCATGAGGGCAGCCTACGTTCTCATTCGCCGGACAGGCGTATATGCCTTGGCCTAAGCTGCTCTCAACTGTCACAGCAGTGAGGCCACGTATCAATACGTCCGGCGACCCCGAATCGTTCCGGGTGTTCCCCAACTTTTTTGGTGGGGTCGTGTCCGAATCCGCCTTGTGTGTCATACGGCGTCCGTTGTGACGCAACTGAACTGTCCCGGTTTGCCGGGAAAGTTACGTATGTCGCCAGCTCACTCCCCCGGGTGATCTGCCGCTTACCCATAGTCCGTTCGGGCCATTCAAGATTGGGCCCGCTGGGGTGTTGCGCTGTGCCCACCTTCCGTAACGTCCTCAACTGGCGGCGGTGAATATGCCGCTGCCGCCGTGGGGGAGCCTCGATTCGGGAGAGGACGGCGCCGGTATGGGCTGGGTAGTCGACTGGAGTGCGCAGGCGGCCTGCCGCACTACCGATCCGGATGAACTGTTCGTTCAGGGAGCAGCGCAGAACAGGGCCAAGGCGGTGTGCACCGGATGCCCGGTGCGTACGGAGTGCCTGGCCGACGCGCTGGACAACCGCGTCGAGTTCGGCGTGTGGGGAGGCATGACGGAGCGGGAGCGCCGCGCACTGCTGCGCCGGCGGCCCACCGTGACCTCCTGGCGCCGGCTGCTGGAGACCGCGCGCTCGGAGTACGAGCGCGGCACGGGAGTCGTGCCGCTCGACGACGACGCGGTCTACGAGAACTACGCGGCGGTGAGCTGAGGGCTTCCCTCCGGGAGCTCCACAGTGCTGAGGGCCCCTTGACGGGCCCTTCGCCATCGCCTCGCCATCGCCGGGCTGCCCTCAGGCACTCGCCTCGGGCAGGTCGGGGGCTTCGGCGTCGGGGTCTTCGGCGGGGTCGGGAAGCTCGCGCTCGTTGGCCGCGAGCCGGTCGCCGATGTCGCGTAGTCCCACGAGGTCGTGCACGTCGCCGGGCAGTGCGCCCACTTCCGTCACGGCCACCTCGGGGTGGAGCGCGGTGAAGCGGTCACGCGTGCGCTGCTCACGGGAGAGCAGCTGCATGCGTTCGGCGTGCAGCCTCAACAGGCCTGCCGCGAGCTGGTCGACGGACCGCTCGGCGTCCACGGCGGGGGAGCCACCCTCGGAAGCCGGAGCAGAGGTATGAGCTGGGGTTTCGGACGTGGGAGAGTCTGAACTGCCGTATGCGTCGGGGGAGTTACGAAGTCCTTCTTTCCCGCCCTCCTGATCGACAATGCCGGGCTCTTCAAGATTTTCCGCGGCGGCGAGTGCCCGCTCGGCCGACAGGCCGTCGGCGCCGCTGCCGTGGACCCGGTTGAGCACCAGCCCGGCGAGCGGCATGTCCTCCGCGGCCAGCCGCTCCACGAAGTACGCGGCCTCGCGCAGCGCGTCCCGCTCCGGGGCCGCGACCACGAGGAACGCCGTCCCGGGTGCCTGGAGGAGCTTGTACGTCGCGTCCGCACGGGTGCGGAAGCCGCCGAAGGTCGTGTCCATCGCGGACACGAACGTCTGGACGTCCTTGAGGAGCTGGCCGCCGAGCAGCTTGCCGAGGGTGCCGGTCATCATCGACATCCCGACGTTCAGGAACTTCATCCCGGCCCGGCCGCCCAGCTTCGCCGGTGCCGTCAGCAGCCGGATCAGCCGGCCGTCCAGGAACGACCCGAGCCGCTTGGGCGCGTCCAGGAAGTCCAGCGCCGAGCGGGACGGAGGCGTGTCGACGACGATCAGGTCCCACTCGTCCCGGGCCCGCAGCTGCCCGAGCTTCTCCATCGCCATGTACTCCTGCGTGCCCGCGAAGCCCGCCGAGAGCGACTGGTAGAAGGGGTTGCCCAGGATCGCGGCCGCCCGTTCGCGGTCCGCGTGCGCCTCGACGATCTCGTCGAAGGTGCGCTTCATGTCGAGCATCATCGCGTGCAGCTCGCCACCCGCGGAGTCGTCGATGCCCTTCACCCGCCGCGGGGTGTTGTCGAGGGAGTCGATGCCCATGGACTGGGCGAGCCGGCGGGCCGGGTCGATGGTGAGGACCACGACCTTGCGGCCCCGCTCGGCCGCGCGCAGGCCCAGGGCCGCCGCCGTCGTGGTCTTGCCGACACCGCCCGAGCCGCAGCAGACCACGATCCGGGTCTTCGGGTCCGCCAGCAGCGGATCGACGTCGAGCACAGCCGCGGGAGCCAGATGGCGGGCCGGGTCGTGGGTGTGGGCCGGGTCCGGACGACTCATGACATCCCCTGCTTCCGACTCATGACGGGCCTTGCCTGTGTGCTGTGCCGGGGTCCACGGAATGCCCGGCTCACGACACGCCCTGCTCGCGCAGCTCGCGGGCCAGTTCGTACAGCCCTGCCAGGTCCATGCCCTCGGCGAACAGCGGCAGTTCGTGCAGCGGCAGGCCCAGCTCGGCGAGGACCGCACGCTGCTCGTGCTCCAGCGTGTACCGCTCGGAGTACTCCTCGGCCTGGGTGAGCAGCGGGTCCACCAGCCGCTCGGCGTGCCCGCCGCGCCGCGCCCCGCCGAGCCCGGCGGACGACAGGGACCGTGCGACCGTGGAACGCGGGACCGACCGCAGGAGTTCCAGGTCGGCCGTGTCCAACACCTCGGGCCGCACCATGTTCACGATGATCCGCCCCACCGGCAGCCGGGCCGAGCGCAGCTCGGCGATGCCGTCCACGGTCTCCTGGACGGGCATCTCCTCCAGCAGCGTCACGAGGTGCACGGCCGTCTCCGGTGACTTCAGCACCCGCATCACGGCCTGTGCCTGATTGTGTATCGGGCCGATCTTGGCGAGACCCGCGACCTCGTCGTTGACGTTCAGGAAGCGGGTGATGCGCCCGGTGGGCGGGGCGTCCATGACGACGTAGTCGTATGTGAACCGCCCGCTGCGCTCCTTGCGCCGCACCGCCTCGCAGGCCTTGCCGGTGAGGAGTACGTCCCGCAGGCCGGGCGCGATGGTGGTGGCGAAGTCGATCGCGCCGAGTTTCTTCAGGGCCCGTCCGGCGCTTCCCAGCTTGTAGAACATCTGGAGATAGTCCAGAAGGGCCAGTTCGGGGTCGATGGCGAGGGCATACACCTCCCCGCCCCCTGGAGCGACGGCGATCTTCCGCTCCTCATAAGGCAGCGCCTCCGTCTCGAAGAGCTGCGCGATGCCCTGGCGGCCCTCGACCTCGACGAGAAGCGTCCGCTTCCCCTCCTTGGCGAGGGCCAGCGCTAGGGCGGCGGCCACCGTGGTCTTACCGGTACCGCCCTTGCCGCTGACGACCTGGAGCCTGCTCACGTATTCGAGCCTAACCAGTCCGCGGCCGGACTACGCGGGAGGCTGTGGACAACGGGGGCCGTGGCCGGCCGGCGACCGGGGTGTGGCCGGCCGGCGACCGGGCCGCGGTCGGCTGCGAGACCCGCCTCCGGCAGCGGCTAGAGTCGGCCGCATGTCTAAGTGGGAATACGCAACCGTGCCGCTGCTCGTCCACGCCACGAAGCAGATTCTGGACACCTGGGGCGAGGACGGCTGGGAGCTCGTCCAGGTCGTGCCCGGGCCGAACAACCCCGAGCAGCTCGTGGCCTACCTCAAGCGGGAGAAGCAGTGATGGGCGCCGTCGAGGCGAAGCTGGCCGAGCTCGGCCTGACCCTGCCCGACGTGGTGCCGCCGCTGGCCGCGTACCAGCCGGCCGTGCAGTCCGGACCGTACGTCTACACCGCCGGGCAGCTCCCGATGGTGGACGGCAAGCTTCCGCTCACCGGCAAGGTCGGTGCTGAGGTCACCCCGGAGGAGGCCAAGGAGCTGGCACGCACGTGTGCGCTGAACGCCCTGGCCGCCGTCAAGTCCGTCGCCGGTGACCTGGACCGCATCGCGCGCGTGGTGAAGGTCGTGGGCTTCGTGGCGTCGGCCTCGGACTTCACGGGCCAGCCCGCGGTGCTCAACGGCGCCAGCGAGCTGCTCGGCGAGGTCCTCGGCGACAAGGGCGTGCACGCGCGCAGCGCGGTGGGCGTGGCGGTGCTGCCGCTGGACGCGCCGGTGGAGGTCGAGATCCAGGTGGAGCTCGCGTAGAGCCGTTCGCGCAGGCCCGGCTGCGGCATCGGCCCCGGGGGCCACTCGAACATCCGCCCGTCACCAGATAGCCTCGCGCCCATGGCGAACGGTCAGTGGTACCCCCGGAGTGGCCGGACCGCATCCGCGCACTCGCGGCCGGCACGCTCACCCCGGTCGCCCCGAAGCGCGCGGCCACCGTCATGCTGCTGAGGGACACCGGCAGCGGCCCCGCCGTCCACATGCTGCGCAGACGCGCCTCCATGGCCTTCGCCGGAGGCGCGTACGCCTATCCGGGCGGCGGCGTCGACCCGCGGGACGACGACCACCACATCCGCTGGGCGGGCCCCAGGCGCGCGTGGTGGGCTGACCGGCTCGGCGTCGACGAGACGGCGGCCCAGGCGATCGTCTGCGCGGCCGTACGGGAGACGTACGAGGAGGCGGGCGTACTGCTCGCCGGGCCGACGCCCGAGTCGGTCGTCGGCGACACCACCGGCGCCGACTGGGAGGCCGACCGCGCGGCCCTGGTCGCCCGGGATTTGTCCTTCGCGGAGTTCCTGGACCGCCGCGGCCTGGTGCTGCGGTCCGACCTGCTCGGCGCCTGGACCCGCTGGATCACCCCGGAGTTCGAGGCCCGCCGCTACGACACCTGGTTCTTCGTGGCCGCCCTCCCGGAGGGGCAGCGCACCCGCAACGCCTCCACGGAGGCCGACCGCACGGTGTGGATCGCCCCGGGCGAGGCCGCGGCCGGATACGACAAGGGCGAGCTGCTGATGATGCCGCCCACCATCGCGACCCTGCGCCAGCTGACGGCGTACGGCAGCGCCGCCCAGGCGCTCGCGGCCGCCCCCGGGCGTGACCTCACACCCGTGCTGGCCACCGCCCGCCTGGTGGACGGCGAGATCGTGCTCTCCTGGCCGGGCCACGACGAGTTCACCAAGCACATCCCGAACGCCCCGACCGGTGGAGCCACCGCATGACGGACGCAGCAGCCCTTCCCGGCCAGCCCAGGGGCGGTGTCCTCTCGGGCCCCGCGACCCCACGGTCCGTCAACGTCCTGGCCCCCAACCCGTCGGCGATGACCCTGGACGGCACCAACACCTGGATCCTCTCCGAACCCGGCTCGGACCTGGCCGTGGTGGTCGACCCGGGCCCGCTGGACGACGGGCACCTGCGCCATGTCGTCGCCACGGCCGAGCAGGCCGGCAAGCGGGTCGCCCTGACCCTGCTGACCCACGGCCACCCCGACCACGCCGAGGGCGCCGCCCGCTTCGCCGAACTGACCGGCACGCGCGTGCGTGCCCTCGACCCGGCGCTGCGGCTGGGCGACGAGGGCCTGGCCGCCGGCGACGTGATCACCACCGGCGGCCTCGAACTGAGGGTCGTACCGACCCCCGGCCACACGGCCGACTCCCTCTCCTTCCACCTCCCGGCGGACCAGGCGGTCCTGACCGGCGACACGATCCTCGGCCGCGGCACGACGGTCGTGGCCCACCCCGACGGCCGTCTCGGCGACTACCTGGACACCCTGCGGCGCCTGCGCTCCCTCACGGTCGACGACGGCGTCCACACGGTGCTCCCCGGCCACGGCCCGGTCCTGGAGGACGCCCAGGGCGCCGTCGAGTACTACCTCGCCCACCGCGCCCACCGCCTGGCCCAGGTGGAGACAGCCGTCGAGGACGGCTACCGCACCCCCGCCGACGTCGTGTCCCACGTCTACGCCGACGTGGACCGCTCCCTGTGGCCGGCGGCGGAGCTGTCGGTCCGGGCGCAGCTGGACTATCTGGAGGAGCACGGGCTCATCTGAAGGCCCGGCTACGCGGGGCGGGGCGCTTTGACGCCGTGCACGCGCGCGTACTCGGCGGCGAGCCACGGCCCCAGGTCGTCGACGTACGACTCGAGGACGGTGGCGTCACCGGTCGGCTCACGGCCCAGGACGGCCGCGGCCCGCATCTGCCCGGCGCGCTCCGGGTAGTACCCGGCGAACGCCTCGGCCATCTCCCGAAGGTCGCTGGTCCAGCCTTTCCAACGGGGCATCACGAGCGTGAAGCCCGTACGGACGAGGTGCCGGGACATGAAGCGGACGAGCGGCCGGCGAGCCTCCTCGGTGTCGCCCGCTCCGGCGATCCGCCGGCGCCAGTGCGGGAGGAGCAGGGCCAGATCGCCGTTGGTCTCGCGGGCCAGGAGCGAGTCGGGCCGGTAGCGCGGCAGGTGCGCGGCGAGGTCCTCGCCCACGAGCGGTGTGCACAGGCAGGCGACGAACCACCCCAGGTCGTGCCGTTCCAGGTCGCTCAGCAGCCGGGCGCGGCTGAACAGCAGCGTCCCGTACCCGTCGAGCTGCTCGAACTCCTCGTCCAGCGCCGCCCCGAGCGCACGGGCGGCCGCCCGGTCCGCCTCGGTCGGCTCCTCGCGCAGTGCGAGCAGCAGGTCGAGGTCGCTGCGGCCCACGCGCGCGGTGCCGCGCGGAATCGAACCGTAGAGGTACGCACTGTGCAGCCGCGCCCCGAACGCGTCGGTCAGCCGGTCCCCGGCCGCGCTGACGACCGGATGGAAGGCGCCGGGCACGCGCGCGAGGGACCCTTCCCTGATGATGAACCCCTGGGCGTCGAGGCCGGGGCGGCGGGCGGTGCCGGTCATGCGGTCACTGTGCCGTAAGGGAAGCGGCCGCGCGGCTCGTTTTCGACGCTCCCACGACGTCGGGCCCCGTCCCGGAGGGGACAGGGCCCGATGACGTACGGCCAGGGGGTGTGCGCGTCAGCGCGAGCGCTTGGCGAGGCGCTCCACGTCCAGGAGGATCACCGCGCGGGCCTCCAGGCGCAGCCAGCCGCGCTGGGCGAAGTCCGCCAGGGCCTTGTTGACCGTCTCGCGGGACGCGCCGACCAGCTGGGCCAGCTCCTCCTGCGTGAGGTCGTGGACGACGTGGATGCCCTCCTCGGACTGCACGCCGAACCGGCGGGACAGGTCCAGCAGGGCGCGGGCGACACGGCCCGGGACGTCCGAGAAGACGAGGTCGGACATCGCGTCGTTGGTCTTGCGCAGTCGGCGTGCGACGGCACGCAGGAGCGCCGTGGCCACCTCGGGGCGGGCGCTCAGCCAGGGCTGGAGGTCGCCGTGGCCGAGGCCGAGCAGCTTGACCTCGGTCAGTGCGGTGGCGGTCGCGGTGCGCGGACCCGGGTCGAACAGCGACAGCTCGCCGATGAGCTCGCCGGGACCGACCACGGCCAGCATGTTCTCGCGGCCGTCGGGGGACGTGCGGTGGAGCTTGACCTTGCCTTCGGTGACCACGTACAGGCGGTCGCCGGGGTCGCCCTCATGGAACAGTGAGTCGCCGCGGGCCAGTGTCACCTCACTCATGGAGGCGCGGAGCTCCGCGGCCTGCTCGTCGTCGAGCGCCGCGAAGAGCGGATTGCGCCGCAGAACGTCGTCCACGAGTTTTCTCCTTGTCGACCTGCTCAGGGGATGGTGATCCCCCGCGTACCAAGGCACCGTGGTGCCCATTTTGCCGGACGGTCCAAACAGTGTGATCTGTCACAAGGATGCCGCACACATGTCCCGGGGTACGCGGCAGGGGTCCAATTGGGCGCCGATCTTCAGGGGCCGGGGCGGATGTCGGTGCCTGGGCTTAGGCTGGCCGGGTGTCCAAATCGCCGGTGAGAGCACAGGCCGAGGGGGCTGCGCGGGTGGTTGTACGTCGCGATTCCGCTGTGGGCGAACAGAGTCCCGATGGCGGCAGGAAAACGGCGAAAGCGACAGAGGAGGCGGCGGCCACGGGGACGTCGGCCGCCGGGAAGTCCGCTGCCGGGAAGCGGGCGGCTGCGAAGAAGCCGGCTCCGGCGAAGAAGGCGGCTCCGGCGAAGAAGGCGGCGTCTGTCGCCGAGAAGGCATCTGCCAAGAAGGCACCTGCCAAGAAGGCACCTGCCAAGAAGGCACCTGCCAAGAAGGCGGGGCGGGCTGCCGGGAAGGCGGCCGCCGAGAAGCTGGCGTCCGCTGCCAAGAAGGCGGCGCCTTCGAAGCGGGCGGCGGCGTCCGTGAAGGAGTCCGCGGCGCCCGTGAAGAAGGCCCCTGCGGCCAAGAAGGTCACCGTCGCACCCAAGAAGGCCACCGCCGGCGTCAAAGGTGCCGGCCCGGCCAAGGCCGTCGTCCATCCGCCGGGTGACGAGTCGCGTACCGCCCTGGTCCGCCGTGCCCGCCGTATCAACCGAGAGCTCGCCGAGGTCTACCCGTACGCCCACCCCGAGCTCGACTTCGCCGACCCCTTCCAACTGGTCGTCGCCACGGTCCTGTCGGCCCAGACCACCGACCTGCGCGTCAACCAGACGACACCCACCCTCTTCGCCAGGTACCCGACCCCGAGGACCTGGCCGCCGCCAACCCGGAGGAGGTGGAGGAGATCCTCCGCCCGTGCGGCTTCTTCCGGGCCAAGACGAAGTCGGTCATAGGGCTGTCCAAGGCCCTCGTGGAGGACTTCGGCGGTGAGGTCCCCGGCCGGCTGGAGGACCTGGTCAAGCTGCCCGGCGTCGGCCGCAAGACCGCGTTCGTCGTGCTCGGCAACGCCTTCGGACGCCCCGGCATCACCGTGGACACGCACTTCCAGCGCCTGGTACGACGCTGGCAGTGGACCGGCGAGACCGACCCCGACAAGATCGAGGCCGCCATCGGCGCGCTCTTCCCGAAGAGTGACTGGACGGACCTCTCGCACCACGTCATCTGGCACGGCCGCCGTATCTGCCATGCCCGCAAGCCCGCGTGCGGCGCCTGCCCCATCGCCCCGCTCTGCCCGGCGTACGGCGAGGGCGAGACCGACCCGGAGAAGGCGAAGAAGCTGCTCAAGTACGAGAAGGGCGGCTTCCCCGGCCAGCGTCTGAACCCGCCGCAGGCGTACCTGGACGCGGGCGGCAAGCCGGCGCCGGCGCTGGGGGCCGGATGAGCTTCCCGAGCAGCGGGCCGGATCGGCCGGGCAGGGGGGTGGCGCGCATGGGGAGCCCCCTGGGCCGTCCGGGCAGCCACCTGACTCGTCCGAGGAGGCCGCGGGCTCACGGCAGCGGCTTGGTGGCCGACAGATGGAGTGGACCGGTCCGCGGGCGGGCCCCGGGGTCGCACGCCGAGAGCACGGGGCCGCACGCGCAGAGCCGGGCGGCGCACCCGGGCGCCCTCTGCGGCCCTCCACGCCCCTCGATCAGCGGATCGTGGCCGTGCGCGGAACGATCTCAGGGCCGCCGCGCGTTGGAAGCGGCAGGACGACGGGGGTGGCTATGAGGCGGGCGAGCAACACGCAGGGCGGCCGGGTGACGGTAAGCAAGGAGGGGCTGCCCGCCTGGCTGGACTCGGTCGTGCGCGTCGTCGAGACGGTCCGGCCGACACAGCTGAGCCGCTTCCTGCCGCCGGAGGACGGCGCGGGGCGCCAGTCCGCCGTGCTGATCCTGTTCGGGGAGGGCGAGCGGGGCCCGGAGCTGCTGCTCATGGAGCGGGCGAGCTCGTTGCGTTCGCATGCCGGCCAGCCCTCGTTCCCCGGGGCGCACTCGACCCGGAGGACGGCGACCCGCGCGGCGACGGCCCGCTGCGGGCCGCCCTGCGCGAGGCGGAGGAGGAGACCGGACTCGACCCATCCGGCGTCCAGCTCTTCGGCGTCCTGCCCAGGCTGTACATCCCGGTCAGCGGTTTCGTCGTGACGCCGGTGCTGGGCTGGTGGCGCGAGCCGAGCCCGGTCGGGGTCGTCGATCCGAACGAGACCGCCAGGGTCTTCACCGTCCCCGTGGTGGATCTCACGGATCCCGCCAACCGCGCCACCACCGTCCACCCCAGTGGTCACCGAGGCCCGGCATTTCTGGTCGAATCGGCACTTGTCTGGGGTTTCACGGCCGGAATCATCGACCGGCTGCTGCACTACGCGGGCTGGGAGCGGCCCTGGGACCGCGAGAAGCAGGTCCCGCTCGACTGGCGCGCATGACAGGGTGGCCTCCGTGAACGTGCTGGACATCTTGTTGCTGGTCGCCGCCGTGTGGTTCGCGGTCGTCGGGTACCGCCAGGGCTTCGTCGTCGGCATCCTGTCGGTGATCGGCTTCCTGGGCGGCGGCCTCGTCGCGGTCTACGTACTGCCCGTCATCTGGGACGCGCTCACGGACAACGCGGAGGTGAACACCACCGCCGCCGTCGTCGCGGTCGTCGTCGTCATCGTCTGCGCCTCCGTCGGCCAGGCCCTCACCACCCACCTCGGCAACAAGCTGCGCCGGTACATCACTTGGTCCCCGGCCCGGGCTCTCGACGCCACCGGTGGCGCCCTGGTCAACGTCGTGGCCATGCTGCTGGTCGCCTGGCTGATCGGCTCGGCGCTGGCGGGCACCACCCTGCCGACGCTGGGCAAGGAGGTCCGCAACTCCAAGGTGCTGCTCGGCGTCTCCCAGGCGCTGCCCGACCAGGCCGCCACATGGTTCGCGGACTTCTCCTCCGTCCTCGCGCAGAACGGCTTCCCGCAGGTCTTCAGCCCGTTCTCGAACGAGCCGATCACCGACGTCCAGCCCCCGGACCCGGCCCTGGCGGGCAGCCCGGTGGCCACCCGCGCCCAGCGCTCCATCGTCAAGGTCATGGGCACGGCCCCGAGCTGCGGCAAGGTCCTGGAGGGCACCGGCTTCGTCTTCTCCGACCGCCGGGTGATGACCAACGCGCATGTGGTGGGCGGCGTCGACGAGCCGACCGTGCAGATAGGCGGCGAGGGCAGGAAGTACGACGCCAAGGTCGTGCTCTACGACTGGCGGCGTGACATCGCCGTGCTCGACGTGCCGGACCTCAAGGCGCCCGTGCTGCGGTTCACCGAGGAGGACGCGAGCAGCGGGGACGGCGCGATCGTCGCGGGCTTCCCGGAGAACGGGGCGTACGACGTGCAGGCCGCACGCGTGCGGGGTCGCATCACGGCCAACGGCCCCGACATCTACCACCGCGGCACGGTCCGCCGCGACGTCTACTCCCTCTACGCGAACGTCCGCCAGGGCAACTCCGGCGGCCCGCTGCTCACACCCGACGGCAGGGTCTACGGCGTGGTGTTCGCCAAGTCGCTCGACGATGCCGAGACCGGTTACGCCCTCACCGTGGACGAGATCCAGGACGACATCACCAAGGGGCGCACCGCCAACCAGCAGGTGGGCAGCGACAGCTGCGCGCTCTAGGAGCGGCAACGCGGTGAGGTGGTCGAGGCGTCGAGGCGTCACTCACACGAGTGGCGCCTCAGTCGCGTGTGTGGCGCAGACGTACGGAGACCCAGCGGGCCCGGCGGCGGAGGATGCGCGAGATCCCGCCCCTGGGATCCGCGGTCACCATCTGCGGTACGCCGCTTCGCTGGTGGGGGTTCGCACCGCCCGCCGAGCGGCGATTGCGGCTTGCGTCACTGTAGTCGTGCGTCCAGCCCATACCCCGACGTGTGCCCCCGGCCCATGGTCGATAACCGCTCCCGGCGCCTCCAATTGGCCTATGCGCCAGGCAAGTGGCCGTTCGTCGGAC
Organism: Streptomyces tuirus; assembly: GCA_018195615.1. Taxonomy (GTDB): domain Bacteria; phylum Actinomycetota; class Actinomycetes; order Streptomycetales; family Streptomycetaceae; genus Streptomyces; species Streptomyces tuirus_A. The sequence continues at coordinate 5,433,704 of JAGTPG010000002.1, forward strand.
AAGCGTTCACGCGTGGGTACGGGGCGCGCTCACTCGGTCACCGATCGGGTTCGGGATCCTTCAGCCAGTTGATGAGTTCCGCGGAGAACGCGACGGGGTCCTCTTCGTGCGGGAAGTGGCCGAGGCCGTCGAACAGGCGCCAGCGGTAGGGGGCTTCGACGTACTCACCGGATCCGGCCGCGCTGCGGGTGCGCATCACGGGGTCGAGCGAGCCGTGCAGATGGAGCGTCGGCACGCGCACGGGCCGCTTCATCCGGCGGTTGAACTGGATCCCGTCGGGGCGGGCAAGGGAGCGCACCATCCAGCGGTACGGCTCGACCGCGCAGTGCGCCGCGGAGGGGATGCACATGGCGCGGCGGTAGTTCTCCAGCGCCTCGTCCTCCGGCGGTCGCGGCCCCGACCAGTCCTGGATCAGCTCCGCCACGAGCGCCCCGTCGTCGGCGGTGAGCTGCCGCTCCGGGATCCAGGGCCGCTGGAACCCCCAGATGTGTGAACCGGCGCGGGTCTGCTTGACGTCCCGCAGCATGGCCGAGCGCCAGCGCCGCGGATGCGGCATGGACGCGACCGCCAGCCGCCGCACCAGCTTGGGGCGCATCGCGGCCGCCGTCCACGCGAGGTATCCGCCCAGGTCGTGGCCGACCAGCGCGGCGTCCGGCTCGCCGAGCGAGCGGATGACGCCGGTGACGTCCAGCGCGAGGTTGGCGGGGTCGTAACCGCGCGGCGTACGGTCGCTGCCCCGACGCCCCGCAGGTCCATGGCGACGGCCCGGAAACCCGCGTCGGCGAGCGCCACGAGCTGGTGCCGCCAGGTCCACCAGAACTGCGGGAAGCCGTGCAGCAGCAGGACCAGCGGACCGTCACCCAGCTCGGCGATGTGGAAGCGGGCGCCGTTGGCGGCGACGTCGCGGTGGCACACCTGCTTCCCGCCGGGGACGTCCAGGAGTACGGCCGAAGCTGGTTGTGCCGGAGGTGTGGCGGGGTCGGTCATGACGACGAGCGTGCCACAGCCTCGATGGCCTCAGGCACCCGGTCCTGCCCGAGCTCCGGGCGCGGGTGCGGCTTGGCCTTCTGCAGGACGCCCGCGCTCTCCTTCATCGAGGCGGCGACCTTCTGCGGGCCCTTGCTCTTCTTGGCCTTCTTCGCGAAGACCACGCCGATCAGCGCGAGCACCACAGCCACCAGCACGTTCGCCGCGAACGACAGCAGGAAGCAGATCGCGAGGTTCCAGTCGCTCCAGGTGCGGATGCCGTACGCCAGCGCGAAGTTCAGCATCGGCAGGGAGAACAGCAGTACCGCCCCCGCCATCGAGAAGGCGCCGCCGCTGGTCGCGCCGCGCTTCACGTCCTGCTTGAGCTGCGCCTTCGCCAGCGCGATCTCGTCGTGCACCAGCGCCGACATTTCCGCCGTCGCCGAGGCGAACAGCTGGCCGATGGTGCGTTCGGCGCCGACCGGGCTGCCGTCGGGTGCGCTCATCGCGGTCTCCCTCTTCTGCGTACGGTCCGATGTCCGCGTCTTCTGTCCGACTCGTACGCAGTCGTCCCACTGCGTACGGCCTGACTGCGTACGGTCCCGTCTTTTGTACCGTCTCGTCAGATCATGCCCGACGGTGGTGGTCCTCGCCTGCCCCGCCCGGTACTTCGGCAAGCCCGTGCCGCGCGTCTGCCTTCTCCTGGGCGATCCGGCGGTGTTCGACGGCCTTGCGTTCGTAGAGGGCGGCGAGCCGCAGGTGGTATTCCGGCTCGTCCTCCTCGTAGACGTCCGGGATGCCGTCGAGGTCCTCGTCGCGTTCCTCGGCCTCCCACAGCCGGCGGTACTTGGCGTTCCGTATCTTCAGCAGCACCGTCGCGAGTATCGCGGCGATCAGCGAGCCCATCAGTACGGAGGCCTTGACCTCGTCGGTCATCGTCGCGTCACCGGCGAAGGCGAGTTCGCCGATGAGCAGCGACACGGTGAATCCGATACCGGCGAGACTCGCCACCGCGAACACATCCGCCCAGGCGAGATCGTCGCTGAGCGAGGCCCGGGTGAAACGGGCCGTCAGCCAGGTCCCGCCGAAGATGCCGAGCACCTTGCCGACGACGAGTCCGAGGACGACACCGAGCGTCTCGGGCGTGGTGAACACGTCGACGATCGCACCGCCGGACACCGAGACGCCCGCGCTGAACAGCGCGAACAGCGGTACGGCCAGACCCGCCGACAGGGGCCGCACGAGGTGCTCGATGTGCTCGCCGGGGGAGTGGTCCTCGCCCTCGCGCCGGTGGCAGCGCAGCATCAGGCCCATGGCGACGCCCGCGATGGTGGCGTGGATGCCGCTGTTGTACATCAGCGCCCAGATCACCAGGCCGAGCGGCACGTAGACGTACCAGCCGCGTACGCCCCGGCGCAGCAGCAGCCAGAAGAGGACCAGGCCCGCCACGGCGCCGCCGAGCGCGGCGAAGTTCAGGTCGGCGGTGAAGAACACCGCGATGATCAGGATCGCGAAGAGGTCGTCGACGACGGCGAGCGTGAGGAGAAAGGCCCGCAGCGCGCTCGGCAGGGAGGTGCCGATGACCGCGAGCACGGCGAGCGCGAAGGCGATGTCGGTGGCGGTCGGAACGGCCCAGCCGGCCAGGGAGCCGTCGTCGGCGACGTTGGTGACGGTGTAGACGAGCGCCGGTACGGCCATGCCGCACAGGGCGGCGACGACCGGGAGCGCGGCGGCCTTGGGGTCGCGCAGGTCGCCCGCCACGAGCTCGCGCTTGAGTTCGATCCCGGCGACGAAGAAGAAGATCGCCAGCAGACCGTCGGCGGCCCAGTGCGCGACCGACAGGTCGAGGCCGAGGGCTGCGGGGCCGAAGTGGAAGTGGGCGATGCTCTCGTAGCTGTCGTGCAGCGCGGGGATGTTCGTCCACAGCAGTGCGGTGACCGCGGCGGCCAGCAGCAGCACGCCGCCGACGGTCTCGGTGCGCAGCGCGTCCGCCACGTAGTTCCGCTCGGGGAGGCTCAGCCGTCCGAGGACTTTGCGGGGGTCGTGGGGCGGGGCGCGGTCACTGGGGAAAACCTCCGGTCGGTGGGCAGGACGGAACACATGCCGACCAGACTTCCCGGCGCCCCTGTGACACTTGTTTTGTTTAGTTTATCTAAGCGTACCGCGGGACGCATACGGTGATCTTCACCACTGGTGCGCAGGGCACCCGGCGCGTACGTCTGCCGGGTGCCCTCCCTCCGTTGCGCTATGCCGTGCTCAGTCCTCGCTCGGCGCGGCCGGCAGCTTCGCCTGGATCAGGTCCATGACCGTGGAGTCGGTCAGCGTGGTGACGTCACCGAGCTGGCGGTTCTCGGCGACGTCCCGCAGCAGCCGGCGCATGATCTTGCCGGAGCGGGTCTTCGGAAGCTCGGCCACCGGCAGGATCCGCTTGGGCTTGGCGATCGGGCCGAGGGTGTTGCCGACGTGCGTGCGCAGCTCGGCCACCAGGTCCTCGGTCTCGGCGGCCGTGCCGCGCAGGATCACGAAGGCGACGATCGCCTGCCCGGTCGTCTCGTCCGCCGCGCCGACCACGGCCGCCTCGGCGACCGAGGGGTGGGAGACCAGCGCGGACTCGACCTCGGTGGTGGAGATGTTGTGCCCGGACACGAGCATGACGTCGTCGACCCGGCCGAGCAGCCAGATGTCGCCGTCGTCGTCCTTCTTGGCGCCGTCACCGGCGAAGTACTTGCCCTCGAAGCGCGACCAGTACGTGTCGATGAACCGCTGGTCGTCGCCCCAGATGGTGCGCAGCATCGACGGCCACGGCTCGGTCAGCACCAGGTAGCCGCCCCCGCCGTTCGGCACCTCGTTCGCCTCGTCGTCCACGACCGTCGCGGAGATGCCGGGCAGCGGTGTCTGCGCGGAACCGGGCTTGGTCGCCGTCACGCCCGGCAGCGGGGTGATCATCATCGAGCCGGTCTCGGTCTGCCACCAGGTGTCCACCACCGGGGTGCGGTCGCCGCCGATGTTCTTGCGGTACCAGACCCACGCCTCGGGGTTGATCGGCTCGCCCACCGAGCCCAGCACGCGCAGGCTGGACAGGTCGAACTTGGCGGGGATGTCGTCGCCCCACTTCATGAACGTACGGATCGCCGTCGGCGCGGTGTAGAGGATCGTCACGCCGTACTTCTGCACGATCTCCCAGAAGCGGCCCTGGTGCGGCGTGTCGGGCGTGCCCTCGTACATGACCTGCGTCGCGCCGTTCGCCAGCGGGCCGTAGACGATGTACGAGTGGCCGGTGACCCAGCCGACGTCGGCCGTGCACCAGTAGACGTCCGTCTCGGGCTTGAGGTCGAAGACGGCGTGGTGGGTGTAGGCGGTCTGAGTGAGGTAGCCGCCGGAGGTGTGGAGGATGCCCTTCGGCTTACCCGTGGTGCCCGAGGTGTAGAGGATGAACAGCGGGTGCTCGGCGTGGAACGCCTGCGGGGCGTGCTCCGCGCTCTGCCGCCCGACGAGGTCGTGCCACCACACGTCGCGGTCCTCGGTGAAGGCGACCTCCTGGCCTGTGCGGCGCACGACCAGGACGTGCTCGACATTGCCCGCCTTCTCGACCGCCTCGTCCACGGCCGGCTTGAGCGCGGACGGCTTGCCGCGCCGGTAGCCTCCGTCGGAGGTGATGACCACGCGCGCGTCGGCGTCCTGGATGCGGGTGGCGAGGGCGTCCGAGGAGAAGCCGCCGAAGACGACCGAGTGGGCGGCGCCGATCCGGGCGCAGGCCAGCATCGCGATCGCCGTCTCCGGGATCATCGGCATGTAGACGGCGACCCGGTCCCCGGCCTCAACTCCGAGCTCCAGCAGCGCGTTGGCCGCCTTGGAGACCTCGTCCTTGAGCTCGGCGTAGGTGATCGCACGGCTGTCGCCGGGCTCGCCCTCGAAGTGGATCGCCACGCGGTCGCCGTGCCCGGCCTCGACATGCCGGTCGACGCAGTTGTAGGCGACGTTGAGCTCGCCGTCCTGGAACCACTTGGCGAACGGCGGGTTCGACCAGTCGAGGGTCTCGGTGGGCTCCTTGGCCCAGGTCAGCCGGCGGGCCTGCTCGGCCCAGAAGCCGAGCCTGTCAGCCCTGGCCTGTTCATACGCCTCCGCGGTGACGTTGGCGTTCGCGGCCAGGTCGGCGGGGGGTGCGAACCTGCGCTCTTCCTTGAGCAGGTTGGAGAGGGAAGGACTCTCGCTCATTCTCCCGTCTCCTTCCTGAGCAGGTTGGCCAGGCTTTCGTTGCTCACGGCATCTGCCTTTCCCAGGGTGTCCGTTGTGTCCCAGGCCACAGCTCATCAGACCCGGGGGTGCGATGACAAGGGCCGACCGCCGATTGGTTTAGACCTGTCGGGCAGTGGTCTCGGTGGCCGGGTCATCCGTACCCACGGACGCCGACCAGGGAAAGTTCAGTGCGTGTAACGCGTGTCACCCGTGGGGCGGGACCGTGCGGCGCGCGGGACGGTGCGTGACCGCGCGGGGATGGGCGCTTGGCGAGGCCGGCACCAGGCTGCGCGGCCGCGTTCGCCCGGCCGCGCACTCTGGTCGGGTGCCCGGCTCATGCCGTCAGGTCCGGCTCCCTCACGCGGTCGAAGAGACGGCCGCCGTCCGTCTCGGTGAGCAGGTACGCCTCGGCCTCACCCACGTGGAAGTACATCCCGTGCAGCTCCAGGGTGCCCTCGTCGAGGGCCCGGGCCACCGAGTCGTGGGCGCGCAGGTGTTCCAACTGCTGGACCACGTTGGTCAGGCAGAGCTGCTCGACCGCGTCCTCGGGCGCCCGCCCGGCGAGTCCGCCCCACGGCAGACTGTCGTCGGCCATGCGCTCCAGGCTGGGCCTTCCATGGCGTAGCCATCGCTCGAGCGGTGTCCGGGTGCCGCCGGGCTCGGAATCGAGCAGCGCCTGCATGGCGCTGCATCCCGAGTGCCCGCACACCGTGATGGACCGCACCTGGAGCACGTCCACGGCGTACTCGATCGCGGCCGCCACCGAGTCGTCGCCGCTCTCCTCCCCCGGCAGGGGGACGAGGTTGCCCACGTTGCGCACGACGAACAGGTCGCCCGGACCACTGGAGGTGATCATCGACGTGACCAGTCGTGAGTCGGCGCAGGTCAGGAAGAGCTGCGAAGGCCGCTGCCCTTCGCGGGCCAGCCGGGCCAGCTCGCTGCGCACCAGAGGTGCCGTGTTGCGCTGGAACGCGCTGATGCCACGCGCCAGTTCGTGCCCGCTGGCTTGGCCGGTGCCCCTGGGGTCCGGCTGGGAGCGGTCCGTCACGTCCGGCGCGTTCTTGGAGTGGGGAGCGGACTGGGGGCGTTCGCACTGGTGGTTGCGCCAAGGCGTCCAGGGCCGGCAACGGCAGCCGGTGAAGGCCTGCGGCTCCGAGATACGGGTGCCGGCGTGCCGGCCGCTGATCTCGACGGTGCCGCCCTGCGCGGTGTGCGTCTTCTGCCAGTCCTGCAAGGTCTCGTACGCGGCGTGGTCCATGAACGAACCGTCCAGCTCGACGACCGTGTCGGCGCCGTGCGGCACGAGATGCAGGGCCCGGCTGAGCCGTGGCACCGCGAGGAACGTCAACTGTCCTCTGACGTGTACGTGATGGACTCCTTCCCTCTCTTCGTGCGTGATGCGGGTGCGGGTGAGGCGGTGCAGGGCGACGCCGACGGCCATGGCGATGCCGAGCGCCACGCCCTGGAGGACGCCGAGGAGGACGACGCCGAGGGTCGTGACGGCGTACACCCACACCTCTCGGTGGCGGGTCACCGTGCGGATGTGGTTCAGGGAGACCATCTGGATGCCGACGGCCATCACCAGGGCGGCGAGCGAGGCGAGCGGGATGAGCTCCAGGACCGGGACCATCAGCAGCGCGGCGATCACTACGAGAACGCCGTGCAGCATCGTGGAGTTCCGGCTCACCGCACCCGAGTTCACATTCGCCGAACTGCGCACGGCGACACCGGCGATGGGCAGTCCGCCGAGCGAGCCGGAGACGATGTTGGCGGCGCCCTGGCCCAGCAGCTCGCGGTCGAGGTCGGAGCGCCCGACGCGGGTGGACTGGCCCGGCCGGCCGGCGACCAGTTTGTCCACGGCGACCGCGCCGAGCAGCGACTGCACACTGCACACCAGCGTGATGGTGAGCACCGCCGTGACGAGGCCGAGCGCCGTACCCTCGGGCAGCCCGGCCAGGGCGTGGTTGCTCCAGGACGGCAGGTCGACCTTGGGCAGGCGGAGGCCGGCGAGAGCGGCGACCGCGGTGGCTCCGGCGACGGCGACCAGCGCTGCCGGAACCGTGCGCAGCAGGCGCCCGGCCCGGCCGGGCAGTCTCGGCCAGAGCAGCAGCAGCGCCAGGGTCAGCACGCTCACCGACACGGCCGCGGGACGCAGCTGCGCCAACTGGGCGGGCAGGGCGCGGAGGTTGTCGGGGACGGAGCTCTGGGGGGTGCCGCCGAGCACGATGTGCAGCTGGGCCACGGCGATGGTGACGCCGATCCCGGCGAGCATGCCGTGCACGATGGCGGGGCTGACGGCGAGGGCGCCACGCGCCACGCGCAGGCAGCCCAGACCGAGTTGGGCGAGGCCGGCGAGAACGGTGATGGCGCAGGTCGTCCGCCAGCCGTAGCGCTGGATGAGGTCGGCGGTGACGACGGTGAGGCCGGCGGCCGGTCCGCTCACCTGGAGCGGGGAACCGCCGATCCGGCCGGCGACGAGCCCGCCCACGGCGGCGGCCACGAGGCCGGCCTGGAGGGGTGCGCCGGTGGCGAGGGCGATGCCCAGGGACAGGGGCAGGGCGATCAGGAAGACCGCGATCGAGGCCGACACGTCGGCACTCGCGATCCTGAATCGGCGGGGCCCGTCGACGGCGGGCTGTGGGGTGGATGGGTGCGCTCGGTCCTGTTCGGGTCGGTGGCACGTGTGGGGACGCAGGCTGACATGGTTTCCCGTCTCCTCCGGGGCTGCGCGGTCGCGTGACGTGGGGGTCCCCGCTCGGCGGCGGGGTTCGGTCGCGGCCGTGGGTCACGGCGTAAATCGGCGGGATGAATCAACGCTCGGTAAACGGATCGTAATGCAGAGTAAAGGACGAGCATAGACTTTACGGGCAAATGGGCGAATAAATCACCTGCAAGAGTGAAGTGGCCATGTGATCGGCTTGTCGTACTAATTCCTTCTTCGGCTCGTGCGAATTTGGCGGCGCTGTCGGCACCCGAGAGAAGGAAGAAGGTGGGCGACACATGGCCGCCACCCGCAGGATCGCCGCAGGCTCCCTGATCGCCGCGGTGTGCGCCGCATCGCTCGCCGGCTGCGCGACCGGCACACCCCGGGAAAAGGCCCCCGGCCCGCGGAAGGCGAAGCCGGCCCAGGCGCCGAAGAGCTCGGTCCGGCTGATCGGAGACGGCTCCACCGCCTACACCGGCGCGCAGCCGCACCTGCCCCGCCCCGAGCGACTGCGGCCCGGCCGGAAACCGCCGCAGTTCGTCGTCTTCTCCTGGGACGGCGCGGGCGAGGACCGCCAGAGGCTGTTCTCCCACTTCCGCAAGGTCGCCAAGGCGAACGACGCGACCATGACGTACTTCCTGAGCGGCGTGTACATGCTGCCGGACGACAAGCGGGACCTGTACCGGCCGCCGCAGCACTCGCCGGGCCGCTCCGACATCGGCTTCAACGACCGCCGTGGCATCGCCGCCACCGTGAAGCAGCTGCGCCTGGCATGGCTGGAGGGCAACGAGATCGGCACCCACTTCAACGGCCACTTCTGCGGCAGCGGCGGCGGAGTCGGCGAGTGGTCGGTGAAGGACTGGAAGGACGAGATCGCCCAGGCCAAGCAGTTCGTGAAGACCTGGAAGACCAACACCGGCATGAAGAACGCGTCGCCGCTGCCCTTCGACTACGACAAGGAGCTCATCGGCGCCCGCACACCCTGCCTGGAGGGCCGGCGGAACTTCATGAGGGCGGCCCGCGACCTGGGCTTCCGCTACGACACCAGCGGTGTCAGCGACCAGGTCTGGCCGGGCAGGAAGCGCGGCCTGTGGGACCTGTCCATGCAGCTCGTGCCGTTCCCGGCCACTCCTACGAGCAGCTGACCATGGACTACAACTTCATGGTCAACCAGTCGGGCACCGACACCCAGGGCAACCCCGCCAAACACGACTTCTGGGGCGACCAGATGCGTGACGGCCTGCTCAGGGGCTTCTACCGGGCCTACCACGGCAACCGCGCGCCCCTGATCATCGGCAACCACTTCGAGTCCTGGAACGGCGGCACCTACATGCGGGCCGTCGAGGAGGTCATCGAGACGGTGTGCACCAAGGAGGAGGTGCGCTGTGTCTCGTTCCGGCAGCTGGTGGACTGGCTGGACGCCCAGGATCCCCGGACGCTGGAGAAGCTGCGCACGCTGAAGGTCGGCGAGCGGCCGAGGCAGGGCTGGGCGTCCTTCCTCGCCGATCGGCCCACCCCGGCTCCGAAGGCAGTGCCCGGGACGCCGGCGGCCAGGGGGTAGCCCCAGTGAGGAAGGCCACTCCACCGCAGGGCGGGCGCCTGGGGTGCGTAGGGTCGTACTCATGAGTACAGCAGGCGCGACCGCCGACCCTCTTGCGGCCCTGGGCGACCTGCCCGGGGTGGCCGAGTCCGTGGAGTCCGTGCGCAGGGCGGTGGACCGGGTCTACGGGCACCGGATCATGCGGCGGCGCAGCAATGAGATCACCTCCGAGGCGGCCCTGCGCGGCGCCCGCGGCTCGGCGGCGCTGTCCGGCGCGGACTGGGCCCTGGAGGAGGTGCGCCGGCGTACGGACTTCAGCGGCGACGACGAGGCGCGTGCCGTGGGGGCGGCCCTGCGGCTCACCGCGGAGGCGGGCCAGCTGCTGTCGATCTGGCGGCAGTCACCCCTGAGGGTGCTGGCCCGGCTGCACCTGGTGGCGGCGGCCGACAAGGCCGACCAGGTGGGGCGGCCCCGGCAGGAGGGCGAGCAGGTCGACGAGCCGCTCGTCGGGCTGCCGCTGCCGGGCGCGGCCGAGGCGCACGGCCGGCTGGAGGGGCTGGGCGGGCTGATCATCGCCGGTAGTTCCGCGCCCGCCCTGGTGACGGCTGCCGTCGTGCACGGCGAGCTGCTCGCGCTGCGGCCCTTCACATCCCACAACGGCCTGGTCGCGCGCACGGCCGAGCGCATCGTGCTGGTCGGCAGCGGCCTGGACCCGAAGTCGGTCTGCCCGGCCGAGGTCGGCCATGCCGAGCTGGGCCGGGAGGCCTACCTGGAGGCCCTGGACGGATACGTCTCCGGCACCCCGGAGGGCATGGCCGGCTGGATCGCCCACTGCGGCAGGGCGGTCGAGCTGGGGGCGCGCGAGTCGACAGCGGTGTGCGAGGCGTTGCAGCGCGGAGCGGCGTGAAAACCGGCAGGCAAACCCACCCGGGAAAGAAATGCGGCGGTACGAGAACTCGTACCGCCGCTGGCATGAACATCGGGTTACCAAGCGTCCTCGATATGTGCCCATCAGGTCGGGAACTTTGCCCGTCACCTGGTGCGGCTGGCCCGTAATCGACGGGTCGACGTCGCGTGGGTGCCCGGTGTTCATGCGCGGTCCGTGGGGCCATATGCGTATGTAAGGTGATCCTCTCGGATGTCCTTGGTCTCGCGGGCCGTTGAGTCCTTTGTACTCCTGCCCTGCAGTAAGCGGAAGTCCGGACTGCACTTCTTTACTTTTAGGTTCAAATAGGACTTCGGGTCGTCCCAGGTCAAGCGACTGTCGCCCGACGCCGGTTCGCGTACCAGACCAGGCCGGCGGTGGCCGCCGCGGCACCTATCGCGGCGACCGCCACCAGCGCCGGACGCGGCGGTACGGAGAACGAGGGGATGCGCTGCTTGAGCCGGACCGGGCGGTGGAAGTCCAGAATCGGCCACCCGCGCGCGAGGGCCTCACGGCGCAGCGCACGGTCCGGGTTCACGGCGTGGGGGTGGCCGACGGTCTCCAGCATGGGCACGTCGGTCGCCGAGTCGCTGTAGGCGTAGCAGCGGCTGAGGTCGTACCCCTCGGACGCGGCGAGCTCCCTGATGGCCTCGGCCTTGGTCGGGCCGTACGCGTAGTACTCCACCTCGCCGGTGAAGCAGCCGTCGTCGCCCACGACCATACGGGTCGCCACCACGCGGTCCGCGCCGAGCAGCTCGCCGATCGGCTCGACCACCTCCGCGCCCGACGTGGACACGATCACCACGTCGCGGCCGGCGGTGTGGTGCTCCTCGATCAGGGAGGCGGCCTCGTCGTAGATGATCGGGTCGATCAGATCGTGCAGCGTCTCGGCGACGATCTCCTTGACCTGCTGCACGTTCCAGCCGCGGCACAGCGCGGACAGATACGAGCGCATGCGCTCCATCTGCTCGTGGTCGGCGCCGCCGGCGAGGAAGACGAACTGGGCATATGCGGTTCGCAAGACGGCCCTGCGGTTGATCAGACCGCCTTGGTAGAACGACTTGCTGAACGTGAGCGTGCTCGACTTCGCAATGACCGTCTTGTCCAGGTCAAAGAAGGCCGCTGTGCGGGGCAACGAGTGGTTTTCCACGCCCTTGAGCATAGGGGCAGCCCATTCGGCGTAAGGTGGGGCGCGTGGGTTTGCCTGAGAGGGCTCTCGGGTACACCATGGAAGTCACGGATCGTTCGCGACCGTGCTAACCCGGCCCGACTCCTCCCCCCCGAGTCGGCCGTGGGGACGACCCCGCTCTCCCCCCGGCGGGGGTCGTCGCATGTCCGGGTGGGTTTTCTCCTTCTTCGCGCGGCCTTTGGTGCCCTTCTTGTGCGAGGGCGGGGAGGGACTTGTCATGGTCATGATTTATCACTGTGTGTAGTTGCCGGGCTGCTCTGCGGGAGTCGCACAGCCGGTCTGCGGGCGTCACCGGTATGGGTGACGGCGATATTCACAACCATCGAGGCGTCCACAGTTATCCACCAAGATCCACACGATTTCCGGGATCGCTGCACCGTGATTCCAAGCGCGCTCCGCTCGCGGCGAGTTCATGGCCGGTTCCGATTGCCGGGGGGCGCCGGCCGGTTTCTGCCGGCCGTTCATAGGGAGGCCGCCTTGTCGGTTCTTCCCACGTTTGGGAATCGCGGGGCCACAGGGGCCGTGCGAGTAGCAGCGAAGGGGATGGAGACCGTGGCCGGAGCCGTCACACACGATCCGCCGCCGACCGCCGGCGGGCGGCAGGGCGGACCGTTGATCGTCACCGAGGACACCGAACTCCTCGACGACCTGCTGCGCCTGTGCGCGGCGGCGGGCGCCACACCCGAGGTGCACCACGGGGTGCCGGAGCGCAGAGGCAGCTGGGAGACCGCGCCCCTGGTCCTCGTGGGGGACGACGCGGCGCGGCGCGTCCGCGGGGCCGCCCGCAGAAGGGGCGTCGTCCTCGTCGGCCGGGACCAGGACGACTCCGGGGTGTGGCGGCGGGCCGTCGAGATCGGCGCCGAGCATGTCCTGATGCTGCCCGACGGCGAGCAGTGGCTGGTCGACCGCATCGCGGACGTGGCCGAGGGCGTCGGCCGGCCCGCTCTCACCGTGGGCGTCATCGGCGGCCGGGGCGGGGCCGGAGCGTCCACGCTCGCGTGTGCCCTCGCCGTCACCTCCGCGCGGGAGGGCCTGCGCACCCTCCTCGTGGACGCCGATCCACTGGGCGGCGGACTCGACGTACTCCTCGGTGGTGAGACCGCCGACGGACTGCGCTGGCCCGCGTTCGCCTCCTCCCGCGGGCGGGTCGGCGGCGGCGCCCTCGAAGAGTCGCTGCCCGAGCTGCACTCGCTGCGGGTGCTCAGCTGGGACCGGGGCGACCGAATCGCCGTCCCGCCGCAGGCGGTGCGCGCGGTGCTCGCGGCGGCCCGGCGCCGGGGCGGCACGGTCGTGGTCGACCTGCCGCGCCGCATCGACGACGGCGTCGCCGAGGTCCTCACCCAGCTGGACCTCGGCGTGCTGGTGGTGCCGGCCGAACTGCGGGCCGTCGCCGCCGCCGGGCGGGTGGCGTCCGCCGTCGGCATGGTCCTGCGCGATCTGCGGGTGGCGGTCCGCGGGCCGTACCCGCCGGGGCTCGACGCACGCGAGGTGGCACGGCTGCTCGGACTTCTGCTGGTCGGCGAGGTGCCGGTCGAGCCGGGGCTGCTGCGCCCGGACGAGGGCACGGCGCCTCCGGGTGCCGTCCCGCGCGGACCGCTCGCCCGGTTCTGCAAGGAGTTCTGGGAGCGGGCGCTCGTCGAGGCGGGTGCGGCATGAGCACCCTGGCCGGACGGGAGGGCGCTGAGCTGCTGGACGGGGTGCGGCGGTGGCTGGCCGAGAGCGGGGCCGAGCCGACACCCGCGCGCGTCGCGCAGGCCCTGCGGGAGCAGGGACGGGTGCTCGGTGACGCGGAAGTCCTCGGGGCCGCCGCGCGGTTGCGGTCCGAGCTGGTCGGCAGCGGGCCACTGGAGCCGCTGCTCGCCGACCCGTCGGTGACGGACGTGCTGGTGTCGGCCCCGGACCGGGTCTGGGTGGACCGGGGCGGCGGGCTGGAGCTCACGTCGGTGCGTTTCGCCGACGCGGCGGCCGTCCGGCGGCTCGCCCAGCGCCTGGCCGCGGTGGCCGGACGCCGCCTGGACGACGCCCGCCCCTGGGCCGACGCCCGGCTGCCGGACGGAACACGGCTGCACGCGGTGCTGCCCCGGTGGCCGTGGGCTGTGCCTGCCTCTCGCTGCGCGTCGTACGGCCGCGTGCTTTCACGCTCGGCGAGCTGGTCGCGGCGGGCACGGTGCCGCCCGGCGGGGACCGCGTGCTGCGCGCGTTGCTCGACGCACGGCTGTCCTTCCTCGTCAGCGGGGGCACGGGCACCGGCAAGACGACGCTGCTGAGCGCCCTGCTGGGGCTGGTGGGTCCGGACGAGCGGATCGTCCTCGCCGAGGACTCGGCGGAACTGCGGCCGGACCATCCGCACGTCGTGCGGTTGGAGACCAGGCCTGCCAACCAGGAGGGCGCGGGCCTCGTCACCCTCGAGGACCTGGTGCGCCAGGCGCTTCGGATGCGGCCCGACCGGCTGGTCGTGGGCGAGGTGCGCGGGCCCGAAGTGGTGCATCTGCTGGCCGCGTTGAACACCGGCCACGAGGGCGGCTGCGGCACGGTGCACGCCAATGCCGCAGCCGACGTACCGGCCCGGCTGGAGGCGCTCGGACGGCCGCCGGGCTCGACCGGGCCGCACTGCACAGCCAGGTGGCCGCCGCCCTCTCCGTGGTGCTGCACCTCGTACGCGACCGGGCCGGGCGGCGGCGGATCGCCGAGGTGCACGTGCTGGAGCGGGACCCGACGGGGCTGGTGCGGACGGTGCCGGCGCTGCGATGGGGAGCGGAGGCCTTCGTGCGCGAACGGGGGTGGGAGCGGCTGCGGGGGCTGCTTCGCGACGAGGTGATGCCGAGTGATGGCGGGACTGGGAGGGCCGAGTGATGGCCGGCGTGGCTGAGATGTCGATGGGTGCGGCCGTGGCGTGTATGGGAGCGGCGGTCTGGCTGCTGGGCGAGCGGAACTCGGCGGCGCGGCGGGCTCGGTTGCTGCTCGCCGGTGGCGGGGCCGTCGGGAGTGGGCCGCCCGGGTGGCGGTGGATGACCGGTGGGCTGCGGGGCGTCCGTGGGCGGCTGCGGGCCGAGTGGTGGGCGCCGGTGGCGGGGCTGGTGCTGGCGGTGCTCGGGCATCGGTGCTGCCGGTCGTCCTGAGGGCGGCCGGGGTACCGCTGCTGCGGCGGGTCCGGCTGGCCGGCCTGGCGCGGCGGGACCATGAGCGCCGGGCTGACGCGGTGATCGCCCTGTGCGGGGCGCTCGCCGGGGAGGTGCGGGCCGGCCGCCAGCCGGGTGAGGCGCTGCTGCGGGCCGCGCGGGACTGCGGCGGACTCGCGGACGCACAGGCGACGGTACTGGCGGCGGCGCGGTTCGGCGGCGACGTGCCGGGCGCGCTCGCGACTGCCGCCGGGCAACCGGGCGCGGAGGGGCTGCGGGGACTCGCGGCGTGCTGGCGCGTGGCCGTCGACCAGGGCGCGGGGCTCGCGGCAGGACTGGACCGGCTCACCGCCGCCCTGCGGGCCGAACGGGACCAGCGTTCCGATCTGCGCGCCCAGTTGGCGGGCGCCCGCGCCACAGCCGTGATGCTCGCCGGGCTGCCGGCCCTGGGGCTCCTCATCGGCACCGCCCTCGGCGCCGACCCCCTCCACGTCCTGCTGCACACGACGGCGGGGCTGGGCTGTCTGGTGGCCGGCGGGGTGCTGGAGGGTCTGGGGCTGTGGTGGGTGCTGCGGATCGTGCGGGGCGCGGAGGCGGTGGCATGAGCGGGGAAGTTGTCCACAGGCTGGGGGTGGCCGTGGGGATACTGCCGGCCCTCGGGTGCTCGGTGCGGTGGCTGAGGGAAGCGCGGCACCACCGGAGGATGCGGCGCCGGCTGGCCGGGCTGTCGGCCCGGGAGGCGACTCCTGCCGTACCGCGCCTCGGGTTACGGAGGGCAGTGCGCAGGTGGTCGGCTCCTGTGGGGGTGGCGTGTGCCGGGTGGGCGTTGGTCGGTGGGCTCGCCGGTGTCGCGGTGGGACTGGCGGGTGCGGTGGGCATGTGGCGGTGGCGGCAGCGGCAGGAGGTGGCTGCGGCCGCACGGCCGCCCGACCTCGCCGAGGCGGCACTGCAACTGCCCTTGGCCGCCGACCTGCTGGCGGCCTGCATCGCCGCGGGCGCGGGCCCGGTGATCGCGGCGCAGGCGGTGGGTGAGGCCCTGGGCGGCCCTGTGGGCGACGCGCTGGTCCATGGTGCGGCGGAGGTGCGGCTGGGCGGCGAACCGGGGTCGGCCTGGCGGAGGTTGGCCGCCGTCCCGGGTGCCGATGGCTTGGCCCGGCTGCTCGAACGGGCAGGTGTGTCCGGGCTGCCCGCCGCCACACCGGTCGCACGACTCGCCGCCGAGGCCCGCGCCGACTGGGGCCGTACCGCGACGGCCAGGGCCCGCCGAGCGGGCGTCATGGTCAGCGCACCGGTCGGGCTGTGCTTCCTGCCGGCGTTCATCGCGGTCGGCGTGCTGCCCGTGGTGATCGGGCTCGCGGGCGGGGTGCTCGGAGGGGGTGATGGGTGAGGCGGACACGGGTCGGCGAGGCAAGTGAGCGGCAGTGAAAAGAAGTTCGGACTCTTTCCTACGGGGGTTGAGATGTATCAGGCGGTACGGGCACGGCTGCGTGCCCTGGTGTGCGGGAAGCGTGCGGCGCGGAGGGACGCGGGGATGGTCACCTCCGAGTACGCGGTGGGAATCGTCGCGGCGGTGGCGTTCGCGGTGGTGCTCTACAAGGTCATCACCAGCGGTGCGGTCGGCGCGGAGTTGCAGGGCATCGTGGAGGAAGCCCTCAATGCGCGGATGTGAGCGGGGCGCGGACCGGGGGTTCGTCACGGCGGAGTCGGCGGTCGTGCTGCCCGTGCTGGTGATGTTCGCGATGGCGCTGGTCTGGGGGCTGCTGGTCGTGGCCGCCCAGATCCAGTGCGTGGACGCGGCACGCACGGGCGCCCGCGCGGCGGCCCGCCAGGACCCGCCCGACGCGGTCGTACGACTGACGCGCGAGGCGGCACCGCCCGGCGCGAGGGTCACCGTCAGCCGGGGCGCGGAACACGTCCGGGTGGTCGTCGTGGCCGAGCCGCCGGTGCTGCACGGCCTGCCGTTCACCGTGCGGGAGGAGGCCGTGGCGTCGGTGGAGGAGGCCGTGGGGGTGGGCACGTGAGGCCACGAGGGGAGGTACGCGGCCGGGACGCACCGCGCCGGGCGGAGGTACGAGGCCGGGACGCACCGCGCCGGGCGGAGGTACGAGGCCGGGACGCACCGCGCCGGGCGGAGGTACGAGGCCGGGACACGCGGCGCCGGGCGGAGGTACGAGGCCGGGACATGCGGCGCCGGGTGAGGAGAGGTGGTGCCTCCCCGATCGGCGGTCCGCCACCCTCCGGAGCGATCGGGGGTCCGCCACCGTCTGGAGCGTCGGAGCGATCGCCGTCCTGTGTGTGGTGTTCGGCGTCGTCCTCGCGCTCGGGCAGGCCGTCGTGGTCCGGCACCGGGCGGCCGGCGGTGCGGATCTCGCGGCGCTGGCGGCGGCGGACCACTGGGCCGAGGGCGGTACGGCGGCCTGTGCCCGGGCCGGGCGGGTGGCCCGGGCACAGGGGACGCGGCTCGTGCGGTGCGAGGTCGTCGGCGAGATCTCGGACGTGACGGCGGCGTCGGGACGGGGGCCGTTCACGGCGGAGGTCAGGGCACGGGCGGGCCCTCCGACGGCCCCGCTGGATGGCCCGTCGGTTGCTCAGCCGCCTGGTCAAGGGCCTCCTTCTCCTCGGGAGCCCCTCCAGCAGCACCGTGAGCAGGCGCACGGCCCCTCTCTTGTGCAGCGGGTCGTTGCCGTTGCCGCACTTGGGGGACTGGATGCAGGACGGGCAGCCGGCGTCGCACTCGCAGGACGCGATGGCCTGGCGGGTGGCGGTCAGCCAGGTGCGGGCGGTGTGGAAGGCGCGCTCCGCGAAGCCCGCGCCGCCCGGATGGCCGTCGTAGACGAAGACCGTGGGCAGGAGCGTGTCCGGATGGAGCGGGATGGAGACGCCGCCGATGTCCCAGCGGTCGCAGGTCGCGAAGAGGGGCAGCAGGCCGATCGACGCGTGCTCGGCGGCGTGCAGGGAGCCGCCGAGGATCTCCGGGGCGATGCGGGCCCGGTCCAGCTGGTCCTCGGTGACGGTCCACCACACCGCCCGGGTGCGCAGCGTACGAGGAGGGAGGTCGAGCTTCGTCTCACCCAGCACCTCACCGGTGATGAGCCGTCGACGGAGGAAGGAGACGACCTGGTTGGTGACCTCGACGGAGCCGTAGCAGAGGCGGCCGTCGCCCCAGGGGACCTCGACGTCGGTCTCCAGGACGGAGATCGACGTCGTGTCGCGGGCGACCGTGGAGTAGGGCGGGGCGGCCTCTTCGACGAGGGCGACGGAGTCCTCCAGGTCCAGGGACCGCACCAGGTACGTGCGGCCCTGGTGGAGGTGGACCGCCCCTTCGTGCACCGTCGAGTGCGCGGCACCCGCGTCGACGGTGCCGAGCAGTCGGCCGGTGCCGGTCTCGACGACCTGGACCGGGCGTCCGCCCTCGCCGCGGATGTCGGTCAGGTCGGCGGCGCGCTCGCGGCGGGTCCAGTGCCATGCCCTGGTGCGGCGGCGCAGCAGCTTCGCGGCCTCCAGCTGGGGCAGGAGGGCCTCGCAGGCCGGACCGAACAGGTCGATGTCCTCCTCCGTCAGGGGCAGCTCCGCCGCGGCCGCGCACAGATGCGGGGCGAGCACGTAGGGGTTGTCGGGGTCGAGGACGGTCGACTCGACGGGCTGGTCGAACAGGGCCTCGGGGTGATGGACGAGGAAGGTGTCCAGCGGGTCGTCGCGGGCGACCAGGACGGCGAGGGCGCCCTGCCCGGACCGTCCGGCCCGGCCCGCCTGCTGCCACAGGGAGGCGCGAGTGCCCGGGTAGCCGGCGATGACGACCGCGTCGAGGCCGGAGATGTCGATGCCGAGTTCGAGGGCGTTCGTCGCGGCGAGGCCCAGCAGTTCACCCGAATGGAGGGCGCGTTCGAGCGCTCGGCGCTCCTCCGGGAGATATCCGCCCCGGTACGCCGCGACACGCCGGGCCAGCGACCGGTCGACCTCGGCCAGGCGCTCCTGGGAGATGACGGAGATCAGTTCGGCGCCGCGCCGGGACCGTACGAAGGCGACCGAACGCACGCCCTGCACGGTGAGGTCGGTCAGCAGGTCGGCGGCCTCGGCGGTGGCCGTGCGGCGGACGGGGGCGCCCTTCTCGCCGTGCAGCTCGGTCAGCGGCGGCTCCCAGAGGGCGAACACCAGTTCACCGCGTGGTGAGGCGTCGTCGGCGACTTCCACCACCGGCAGGCCGGTGAGGCGAGAGGCGGCGACCGCGGGTTCGGCGGCGGTCGCGGAGGCCAGCAGGAACACGGGGGAGGAGCCGTAGCGGGCACACAGGCGGCGCAGCCGGCGCAGCACCTGGGCGACGTGCGAGCCGAAGACGCCGCGGTAGGTGTGGCACTCGTCGATGACGACGTAGCGCAGCGATTTCAGGAAGGAGGACCAGCGGGGATGGGACGGCAGGATGCCCCGGTGCAGCATGTCCGGGTTGGTCAGGACGTAGTTGGCGTACTGGCGGATCCACTCGCGTTCCTCGAACGGAGTGTCGCCGTCGTACACCGCGGAACGCACCGAATGGCCCAGTGGATGTGAAAATTCCTTCACGGAGCGGCACTGATCCGCCGCAAGGGCCTTGGTGGGGGCCAGGTAGAGGGCGGTCGCGCCGCGGCCGTTCGGGGCCTCGGCGCCCTCCAGAAGGGTGGAAAGGACCGGCACGAGGTAGGCCAGGGACTTGCCGGAGGCCGTGCCGGTGGCGACGACGACCGAGTCGCCGTCCAGGGCGTGCTCGGCCGCGTGTGCCTGGTGGGCCCAGGGATGCTCGATGCCCGCGGCCTGTACGGCGGCCACGACCTCGGCGCGGATCCGGTCCGGCCAGACGGCATGCCGACCCTCGCGCGGGGGCAAGTGCTCCGTATGAGTAATGCGCGAAGCCCTGCTCGGACCGGACGCGAGCCGGTCCAGGACCGCGCCCGGCGCGGGTCGGGAGGCGGGGTCCGTCGAGCGTCGATCGGATCGGTGATTCTTGGCCATCGGCACCGAGTGTGTCACTGGAGTGACGGACAATGGAGCCAAGGCGTCGTGCACGCCTGCCCGTAAGTGATTGAATGCCATCGCGGCTGGCGAAGCGTCCAAGGGCTGAAGCCGAGATGCCCCGAGGGCGACCGCTCGATAGCAAGGTGCTGGAGGATCCGTGGACCTGTCCCTGTCGACCGAAACCATGGGCGATCGCACGATCGTCAGGGTCGGTGGCGAAATCGACGTATATACCGCGCCCAAGCTGCGCGAGCAGTTGGTCGAGCTGGTGAACGACGGCAGTTTCCACCTTGTCGTCGACATGGAGGGCGTGGACTTCCTCGACTCCACCGGGCTCGGCGTGCTGGTCGGCGGCCTGAAGCGCGTGCGGGCCCATGAGGGCTCCCTGCGCCTGGTCTGCAACCAGGAGCGCATTCTGAAGATCTTCCGCATCACCGGCCTCACCAAGGTGTTCCCGATTCACACCTCGGTCGAGGAAGCGGTGGCGGCCACCGACTGATCACGGGCCCGGGCCCTCGCGCCCGGGCCGGCCGAAGTGCGGTAAGAGTTCGGCAGAAGTGAAGACCGAGGGGGCCCGGGCTTTCGGCGGCCCGGAGCCCCTCGACAGCACGCCCGTAGTTGCGAGGGGGATGCATGGCCACCGTTGAGCTCCGCTTCAGCGCGCTGCCCGAGCACGTCAGGACCGCCCGGTTGGTGGCGGCCGCGGTGGCGCGCAGGGCCGGAGTGGACGAGGCCGTCCTCGACGAGGTCAGGCTCGCCGTCGGCGAGGCCTGCACCCGAGCCGTCGGACTGCACCAGACCGGCGGGATCTCGGCACCGGTGAAGGTGCTGCTGATCGAGGAGGAGAAACAGTTCTCCATCGAGGTCGGCGACGAGGCACCGCACGCGGTACCGGGCGAACGCGCGAACGGCGCCGGACCCGGCGACCCCGACGGTGAGGCCGAAGAGGACGAGATGGGCCTCGCGGTCATCAGCGGACTCGTCGACGACGTCGAGGTCAGCGCGGGAGAGCACGGCGGGTCGATCAAGATGACCTGGCCGACCACACCGCCGCCGACGATCCTGGTCTGACCGGCCACCACCCACAGCGTTCCCGACGAAGGGCCCCACCCGTGGGGCCCTTCGTCATGTGCGATTGTCAGTGCCCGCCTTTACAGTGGTTCCTGTGCTGTTCATCGCGTGAATTCGTTCACGATCATTCGTGTGCTCCACGGCCGTCCGAGAATGCTTTCAGGGCATTACTTCAGAAGGCCAATTCCGTTTATCGCGCTCTGTTTTGATCAGGTTCCGGTACCTACAATCCCGTCCACATCTTGAGCTCAGCCCAAGCGTCAAGGAGGACGAATGGCGGGGCTTTCCATCTCACAACAGTCGGGCCATCCCACAGACCTCGCAGCCGCCGTGCTGACCGATGGCAACCGCGTACTCGTCGTGGTCATCGCGGTCGTCGCCCTGGCGGCACTCGTGCTCGCCGGTGTCCTGGTGCGCCAGGTCCTCGCGGCGGGCGAGGGCACCGACAGCATGAAGAAGATCGCGGCCGCGGTCCAGGAAGGCGCGAACGCCTATCTGGCACGTCAGTTGCGCACGCTCGGCGTATTCGCCGTGGTCGTCTTCTTCCTGCTCATGCTGCTGCCCGCGGACGACTGGAGTCAGCGTGCCGGACGATCGGTGTTCTTTCTGATCGGCGCGGCGTTCTCGGCGGCCACCGGCTATATCGGCATGTGGCTCGCCGTACGCAGCAATGTGCGCGTCGCCGCGGCGGCGCGTGAAGCGACTCCAGGGGAAGGCGAGCCGGAAAAGGATCTGACCACCGTCTCGCACAAGGCGATGAAGATCGCATTTCGCACGGGCGGTGTGGTCGGCATGTTCACGGTGGGCCTCGGCCTGCTGGGCGCCTCGTGCGTGGTGCTGGTGTACGCGGCCGACGCGCCGAAAGTGCTCGAGGGCTTCGGCCTCGGGGCCGCGCTGATCGCGATGTTCATGCGTGTCGGCGGCGGCATCTTCACCAAGGCCGCCGACGTCGGCGCCGACCTGGTCGGCAAGGTCGAACAGGGCATTCCGGAGGACGATCCGCGCAATGCCGCGACCATCGCCGACAACGTGGGCGACAACGTCGGCGACTGCGCGGGCATGGCGGCCGACCTCTTCGAGTCCTACGCCGTCACCCTGGTGGCCGCGCTGATCCTGGGCTCGGCGGCCTTCGGTGACGCCGGGCTCGGTTTCCCGCTGCTCGTGCCGGCGATCGGTGTGATCACGGCGATGGTCGGCATCTTCGCCGTGGCGCCGAGGCGCTCCGACCGCAGCGGCATGAGCGCCATCAACCGCGGGTTCTTCATCTCCGCGGCGATCTCGCTCGTGCTGGTGGCGGTGGCGGTCTTCGTCTACCTGCCGGGGAAGTACTCCGACCTCGACGGTGTGACCGACGCCGCGATTCTGGGCAAGGACGGCGACCCGCGGATCCTCGCGCTCGTCGCGGTGGCCATCGGCATCGTGCTCGCCGCCCTGATCCAGCAACTGACCGGCTACTTCACCGAGACCACACGCCGGCCGGTCAGGGACATCGGCAAGACCTCGCTCACCGGCCCGGCCACCGTCGTGCTCGCCGGTATCTCCGTCGGTCTCGAGTCCGCCGTCTACACCGCGCTGTTGATCGGCCTCGGCGTGTACGGGGCCTTCCTGCTCGGCGGTACGTCGATCATGCTGGCGCTGTTCGCGGTGGCGCTGGCCGGTACCGGTCTGCTCACCACGGTCGGCGTGATCGTCGCGATGGACACCTTCGGGCCGGTCTCCGACAACGCGCAGGGCATCGCGGAGATGTCCGGCGACGTCGAGGGCGCGGGCGCCCAGGTGCTCACCAACCTGGACGCGGTCGGCAACACCACCAAGGCCATCACCAAGGGCATCGCGATCGCCACGGCCGTGCTCGCGGCGGCGGCCCTGTTCGGGTCGTACCGCGACGCGATCATCACCGGAGCGCGCGATGTGGGCGAGCAGCTCAGCGGGGAAGGCGCCCCGATGAGCCTGATGATGGACATCTCCCAGCCCAACAACCTCGTGGGTCTCATCGCGGGCGCGGCGGTCGTCTTCCTCTTCTCGGGGCTGGCGATCAACGCCGTGTCGCGGTCGGCGGGCTCCGTGGTCTTCGAGGTGCGGCGGCAGTTCCGTGAGAAGCCCGGGATCATGGACTACAGCGAGAAACCGGAGTACGGCAAGGTCGTCGACATCTGCACCAAGGACGCGCTGCGCGAGCTCGCCACCCCGGGTCTGCTGGCCGTGATGGCGCCCATCTTCATCGGGTTCACGCTCGGTGTCGGGGCGCTCGGCGCCTATCTGGCGGGCGCGATCGGGGCGGGCACACTGATGGCAGTGTTCCTCGCCAACTCCGGTGGAGCCTGGGACAACGCCAAGAAGCTGGTCGAGGACGGCCACCACGGCGGCAAGGGCGGGGAGGCGCATGCGGCGACTGTGATCGGCGACACGGTCGGTGACCCCTTCAAGGACACCGCAGGCCCCGCGATCAACCCGCTGCTCAAGGTCATGAACCTGGTGTCCCTGCTCATCGCGCCCGCGGTGATCAAGTTCTCCTACGGCGCCGACAAGAGCATCGCCGTGCGGATTCTGATCGCGGCCCTCGCGTTCGCCGTGATCGTCGGCGCGGTCTATGTGTCAAAGCGGCGCGGAATCGCGATGGGTGACGAAGACAACGCCGAGTCGAAGCCCAAGTCCGCGGACCCGGCGGTGGTTTCGTAGGGAGGTTCTCCAAGGCCCAGCTCAAGGTGCGGGCGGGCGGCGCGCGTTGACGCGTCGCCCGCCCGCGCTGTGCGCTGACGCGCTCACGCCGTGAGCCTTCTCTCGCTCGGAGCAAAAGGTTACAAAACGGTCTTAATGGATGCTCGGCGTGCGGTTGCCGTGCATCTGGCGTGTATGTTCCGGGGCCGAGAGCCATGGAAGGGACCAAACCGGTGAACAAGAAGCTCGCGGCCGCACTGTCCGGCGGTGCGGTACTGGTACTGGCGCTGTCGGGGTGTGGCGGCGACGACAACGAGAAGCTGGACTCCTGGGCCAAGGAGGTCTGCGACGCCGTACAGCCGCAGGCCAAGAAGATCGAGTCGGCCAACGCCTCGATCCAGAAGGAGACCTCGGACAACAGCAAGCCGGAGGACGTCCAGAAGACCGACGCGCAGGCCTTCCAGGACATGTCCGACGCGTACAAGGCCATCGGGTCCGCGGTGACCAAGGCCGGTCCGCCGGACGTGGAGAACGGCGAGAAGAAGCAGCAGGACGCGGTCAAGGAGCTCAACTCGATCTCCGCCGCGTACGCCTCCCTGAAGAAGCAGGTCGACGACCTCGACACCAAGGACCAGGGCAAGTTCGCGGACGGCCTCAAGGACATCGCCACCGAGCTGGACAAGCTGGGCAAGAGCGGCAACGACGCGCTCCGGACCCTGGAGGAGGGCGAGGTCGGCCAGGCGATGGCCCGCCAGTCCAGCTGCAAGGCGGCCACGGCACCTGCGGGATCCACCCAGAGCTGACACCCGGGGCCGAGAAAGGGGAGCGGCGTCCGCGCCGGCTCCGTCGAAGGGCTCGGCGTGTGTCCGGTGTGACCGCTGGGCCCAAGGGGACTGCCGAGCCCACCGGCGGGGCGCGCACGATACCGGCACGGGCACGTGCGATACCCGCACCGGCGGCCACAATGGGGGGCGTGAGTAACGCCAGCCAGTCACCCCTGTCCCCGCTGCCCTCCTCCGACCGTCCCGAAGTCGCCGCCCGGCTGAGGGACGCCCTGCTCAAAGCCTCCTTCACCGCCGACGGACTGCTCGAACTGCTCGGCGCCCCCGCGTACGCGGCACTGGCCCGGAGCGAGACCGTGCCGGCACTCCGGGCGACCCGCGGGGACACGCCGCTGGAGACGCTCGTCCGGCTGTTCCTCCTCCAGCAGCCCGTGCCGCACGCGCGCCTGACGGACGTCCTGCCCGTCGACGCCTGCCTGGAGAGCGGCTGGCTGACGCGCGTCGGCGGGGAAGAGATCGCCGCCACGGTGGACGTACGGCCGTACGGCGGGCCCGGCGGCGAGGACTGGTTCATCGTGTCGGACCTGGGCTGCGCGGTGGGTGGCGCCGGCGGGATCGGCCGACGGGACGAGGAAGTCGTCCTGGGAGTCGGCGGCGCCTCCATGACACTCGCCGGAATCACCGTCCGCCGGCCCGTCGCCGCCGCGCTCGACCTAGGCACCGGCTCCGGCATCCAGGCGCTGCACGCCGCCCGGCATGCCACGCGCGTGACGGCCACCGACCTCAACCCGCGCGCCCTGCACATCACCGCCCTCACGCTGGCGCTGTCCGGTGCCCCGGCGGCCGATCTGCGCGAGGGGTCCCTCTTCGATCCGGTCCGCGACGACGAGACGTACGACCTGATCGTCTCCAACCCGCCTTTCGTGATCTCGCCCGGCGCCCGGCTCACCTACCGCGACGGTGGCATGGGCGGGGACGATCTGTGTCGCATGCTCGTTCAGGAGGCAGGGGAGCGGCTGAACGAGGGCGGGTTCGCGCAGTTCCTCGCGAACTGGCAGCACGTGGAGGGGGAGGACTGGCAGGAGAGGCTCCGGTCATGGGTGCCGCGCGGCTGTGACGCCTGGGTCGTGCAGCGCGAGGTCCAGGACATCAACCAGTACGCCGAGCTGTGGCTGCGGGACGCGGGCGACCATCGCGAGGACCCGGTGGAGTACCAGGCGCGGTACGACGCATGGCTCGACGAGTTCGAAGCGCGCAAGGTGAAGGCCGTCGGCTTCGGCTGGATCACCCTGCGCAGGACGGGCGCCGCCGTGCCCTCCGTCACGGTGGAGGAGTGGCCGCATCCGGTGGAGCAGCCGCTCGGCGACACCGTCCGGGCCCACTTCGACCGGCTCGACTACCTGCGCGACCACGACGACGCCGCCCTGCTCGAAGAGCGTTTCCGGCTCACCGCCGAGGTCGTGCAGGAGCAGGTCGGGCTGCCGGGCGCCGAGGACCCCGAGCATGTCGTGCTGCGCCAGAACCGCGGCATGCGCCGGGCGACCCGGGTGGACACGGTCGGCGCGGGCTTCGCGGGCGTGTGCGACGGCACGATGAGCGCCGGCGTCATCCTGGACGCCATCGCGCAGCTGGTCGGCGAGGACCCCGTCCTGCTGCGCGACCGCACCCCGGCGCAGATCCGGCTGCTGGTCGAGCAGGGGTTCCTGGAGCCGGTCCGCTGAGAACTGGTGGCTGAGAGGCTCCTGAGACCTCAGAGGGGCACCGCCGGGGCATTTCCGACGAAGGTCGCCAACAAATTCGAGTCGATTTGAACACCTCGTCCCGAACGGGTCGCGAAGGGGCGGACGTCCCCGATCCGCCGCCCTGTAGACCTGGCGTTCACCTCCGGTTCGCCTGTCCGCCGCCCACGCGTGTCAGCCTCCCGAGGCTGGGGGACGCGGACGCGGGAAGAGGGGTACGGGGGCCATGGAGAGCGAACCGGCGATCTTCGCAGGCACGGTGTTCTCCCTGTTCGGAGGGGGGCTGCTGGTGTGGACCGTGACGCGCGTGCGCCAGCACCGGCCGGTCGCCCTGGGTGTGAGGCCCGTCGCATCGGCGACCCTCGCGAGCCTCGTCGCGGTGGTCGCCCTGGCGGCCGGAACCTGGTGCTTCACCCGCCTCTGAGGCCCGGGCCGGCGACGCTCCAGCGAGTAACCGAGACGTCGCCCTCCGCATAAGGGCGGCCGTGGTCCCGGTACTCCGGGCGGCAGGAATGGTGGTAGTCGGGTTACCGTTCGAGTGGCCGTTGCGGGCTTTTCCCGTTTGACACGGGGGCGGGATGTACCGTCACACTCCGCAGCGTCACCACGACCCAGCCCCGGGACGAAGCCTGGGGAGGACCCCAGCGTCGACCGGAGAGAAGAGCGAAGTTGTCCCCGACCAGCGAGACCGCACAGGGCGGCCGCCGACTCGTCATCGTCGAGTCGCCTGCCAAGGCGAAGACGATCAAGGGCTACCTCGGCCCCGGCTACGTAGTCGAAGCGAGCGTCGGGCACATCCGCGACCTCCCCAACGGCGCCGCCGAGGTGCCCGAGAAGTACACCGGCGAGGTCCGCCGCCTCGGTGTGGACGTCGAACACGACTTCCAGCCGATCTATGTGGTCAACGCCGACAAGAAGGCGCAGGTCAAGAAGCTCAAGGACCTGCTGAAGGACTCCGACGAGCTCTTCCTCGCCACCGATGAGGACCGCGAGGGCGAGGCCATCGCCTGGCACCTCCAGGAGGTGCTCAAGCCGAAGGTCCCGGTCAAGCGGATGGTCTTCCACGAGATCACCAAGGCCGCGATCCAGGCCGCCGTGGCCAACCCGCGCCAGCTCAACCAGAAGCTCGTCGACGCCCAGGAGACCCGCCGCATCCTCGACCGCCTCTACGGCTACGAGGTCTCGCCGGTCCTGTGGAAGAAGGTCATGCCGCGGCTGTCCGCGGGCCGTGTCCAGTCGGTCGCAACCCGTCTCGTGGTGGAGCGGGAACGCGAGCGCATCGCCTTTCGTTCGGCTGAGTACTGGGACCTGACGGGCACCTTCGCGACCGGCCGCGCGGGAGACCCGTCGGACCCGTCGTCGCTGGTGGCGCGCCTGCAGTCCGTCGACGGCAGGCGGGTCGCGCAGGGCCGCGACTTCGACTCCCTGGGACAACTGAAGAGCGCGAACACCCTCCACCTCGACGAGGCGAACGCCCGCGCCCTGGCCGCCGCCCTGGAGCAGACGCGGTTCGCCGTCCGCTCCGTCGAGTCCAAGCCCTACCGCCGCTCGCCGTACGCCCCGTTCCGTACGACGACGCTGCAGCAGGAGGCCAGCCGCAAGCTCGGCTTCGGCGCGAAGGCCACGATGCAGATCGCGCAGAAGCTGTACGAGAACGGCTACATCACGTACATGCGTACGGACTCCACGACCCTGAGCGACACGGCGGTCGCCGCCGCCCGCGCCCAGGTCACGCAGCTGTACGGCGCCGACTACCTGCCGCCGCAGCCGAGGACGTACGCCGGGAAGGTCAAGAACGCGCAGGAGGCCCACGAGGCGATCCGCCCCTCGGGTGATCGTTTCCGCACTCCCGCCGAGACCGGACTGACCGGCGACCAGTTCAAGCTCTACGAGCTGATCTGGAAGCGGACCGTCGCCTCCCAGATGAAGGACGCGACCGGCAACAGCGTCACCGTGAAGATCGGCGGCACGGCGGCCGACGGCCGGGACGTCGAGTTCAGCGCGTCCGGCAAGACGATCACCTTCCACGGCTTCCTGAAGGCCTACGTCGAGGGCGCCGACGACCCGAACGCCGAGCTGGACGACCGTGAGCGCCGGCTGCCCCAGGTCTCCGAGGGCGACGCCCTCAGCGCCGAGGAGATCACGGTCGACGGGCACGCCACCAAGCCCCCGGCCCGCTACACCGAGGCCTCCCTGGTCAAGGAGCTGGAAGAGCGCGAGATCGGCCGCCCGTCGACGTACGCGTCGATCATCGGCACGATCCTGGACCGCGGCTACGTGTTCAAGAAGGGCACGGCCCTGGTGCCGTCCTTCCTGTCCTTCGCCGTGGTCAACCTCCTGGAGAAGCACTTCGGGCGGCTCGTCGACTACGGCTTCACCGCCAAGATGGAGGACGACCTCGACCGCATCGCCCGCGGTGAGGCGCAGTCCGTGCCGTGGCTGAAGCGGTTCTACTTCGGCGAGGGCACGGAGGGCGGTGCCGCCGACGCCGGCAACGGCGACGGGGACCACCTCGGCGGCCTCAAGGAGCTGGTGACCGACCTGGGCGCGATCGACGCGCGCGAGGTGTCGTCGTTCCCCGTGGGCAACGACATCGTGCTGCGGGTCGGCCGCTACGGGCCGTACATCGAGCGCGGCGAGAAGGACACCGAGCAGCACCAGCGCGCCGACATCCCGGACGACCTGGCGCCGGACGAGCTCTCCGTCGACCTCGCGGAGGAGCTGCTCGCCAAGCCGAGCGGCGACTACGAACTGGGCACGGACCCGGCCACCGGCCACACGATCGTCGCCAAGGACGGCCGCTACGGCCCGTATGTGACGGAGGTCCTCCCCGAGGGCACCCCGAAGACGGGCAAGAACGCGGTCAAGCCCCGCACGGCGTCCCTCTTCAAGACGATGTCCCTGGACACGGTCACCCTCGACGACGCCCTGAAGCTGATGTCGCTGCCGCGTGTCGTCGGCACCGACGCCGAGGGCCAGGAGATCACCGCGCAGAACGGCCGCTACGGCCCGTACCTGAAGAAGGGCACGGACTCGCGCTCGCTGCAGTCCGAGGAGCAGCTCTTCACGATCACGCTGGAGGAGGCGCTGGCGATCTACGCCCAGCCCAAGCAGCGTGGCCGGGCCGCGGCCAAGCCGCCGCTGAAGGAGCTGGGCACCGACCCGGTGAGCGAGAAGCCGGTCGTGGTCAAGGACGGCCGCTTCGGGCCGTACGTCACCGACGGCGAGACCAACGCGACCCTGCGCTCCGGCGACAGCGTCGAGACGATCACGCCGGAACGCGGCTTCGAGCTCCTCGCCGAGAAGCGTGCGAAGGGCCCGGCGAAGAAGACCGCGAAGAAGGCGGCCAAGAAGGCACCGGCGAAGAAGGCGACAGCGGCCAAGAAGACCGCGGCGAAGAAGACGGCCGCCAAGAAGACGACGGCCAAGAAGACCACGACGGCGAAGAAGACGGCCGCCAAGACGGCGACCGCCGCCAAGTCGGCGGAGGACTGAGCCCATCGAGGACCTGTTCGAAACCCGGGCCGTCAAGGCCCGGATCTTCGCCCAGGGTTCGGAAAGCGAACGCCCCGGCAACACTTCGGTGTCGGGGCGTGCTCATGCCAGACCGGGCGCCCCAGGGTGTCGGTGGCTCCCGATAGGCTGAATGCATGACGCGTGCCGAGCATCCAACGGCCCCTCAGCCGGCCCCGACGACGCCCTGGTCGCGGACTCCCGCGAGCGCGCCGTCCGCGCCCTGCTGCGCCGTCCGCAGTTGAAGCGGTTGTGGAGCGCACAGCTCGTGGGCGGTGTGGGCGACACCCTCGCCCTTCTCGTGCTGGTCCTCCTCGCTCTCCAGGCGGCTGTCGCCGAGGGATCGTTCGGGGCGGGTACCGGGGCGTGGCGTTCGCAGTGGCGACCGTTTTCGGGGTGCGCATCCTCGCGACGCTCCTGTTCGGCGCCGTGCTCCTCGGCCCGCTCACGGCGCTCACCTCGCAGGACGGCCCGCTCGACCGCCGCTGGACCATGGTCGGCGCGGACGGAGTGCGCGCGGCGCTGCTCATCGTCGCGCCGCTGTGGATCGACTGGATGCCCGAGGACGCGCTGGCCGTCCTCCTCGTCACGGCCTTCGTCACCGGAGTCGCCGAGCGGTTCTGGACGGTGTGCCGCGAGAGCGCGGCCCCCGCGCTGCTGCCCGCCCCGCCACCGGAAGGCGCGACGGTCCGGCCGCTGCCCGACCACATGGACGCCCTGCGCCGCCTGTCGCTGCGCACCGGCTTCGTCGCGATCCCGCTCGCGGCCGCCGCGCTGGTCATCGCCGGCCTCTTCAACAATCTGCTGGGCGCCGGCATCGACTGGTTCGGCCAGCACCAGGCTGCCCTCGCCTCGTACGTCGCGGCCGGGCTGTTCGCCGCCTCCCTGTCCGTGCTGACCTTCCTGGAGCTGCCCGACACGCGCACCCCCCGCGCGCGGTCACCGCTCGAGGGGCTGCGCCGCCCGAAGAGCACCAACGGTGCCGACAAGGGCCGCACCGGCGCGATGCCGCTGCTGGTGCTGGCCTGCGCCGCCGTCGCTGCCGCGGTGTCGGCCGCCGTCGCCGTGGCCGTGCTGCACGCCAAGGACCTGGGCGGCGGCCCGGTGCTGTACGGGCTGTTCGTGGCCGCGCTGACCGGCGGTGTCGTCGTCGGCATCCGTAAGGCGCCCGCCCTGCTGCCCGCGTTCCCGCGCCGCCGGCTGCTCGCGCTGGCGATCGCCTTCACCGGTGTCGCGCTGCTGGCCGCCGGGCTGGTCCCGGACGTCACCACCGTGCTGCTGATCCTCGCCCTGGCCGGCGTCGGCGCGGGCCTGGCCGCCAACACCGGGCACACCTTGCTCGACCAGGAGACCGAGGAGTACCGGCGCTCCCGTACGACGGAGCATCTGCACGCGGTCGTCCGGGTCTGCGTGGCGCTCGGCGCGGTGATCGCCCCGCTGGTCGCGGCGGGGATCGGACCGCACCGGCTGGAGAACGGCAAGTTCCTCTTCGCGCACGGCGGCGCGGCCTTCACGCTGATGCTGGCCGGCGCCCTGCTGCTGCCGGTGGCCGCGCTGGTGCTGGCCAAGGTCGACGACCGCTCCGGAGTGCCGCTGCGCCAGGACCTGCGGGACGCGCTGCTCGGCGGCGACGACCCGGAGCAGGCGCCCGCGGCCTCCGGCTTCTTCATCGCCCTGGAGGGCGGCGACGGGGCCGGGAAGTCCACGCAGGCCGAAGCGCTCGCCGAGTGGATCCGCGGCAAGGGCCACGAGGTCGTGCTGACCCGGGAGCCGGGGGCGACGCCGGTCGGCAAGCGACTGCGGTCGATCCTGCTGGACGTGTCGAGCGAGGGCCTGTCGCACCGCTCGGAGGCGCTGCTGTACGCGGCCGACCGGGCCGAGCACATCGACACCGTCGTACGGCCCGCCCTGGAGCGCGGCGCGGTCGTCATCTCCGACCGGTACATCGATTCCTCCGTGGCCTACCAGGGCGCGGGCCGTGACCTGTCGCCGACCGAGATCGCCCGCATCAACCGCTGGGCCACGAACGGACTGGTGCCGCACCTGACCGTCCTGCTGGACGTCGCGCCGGAGACCGCGCGTGAGCGGTTCACGGAGGCGCCGGACCGGCTGGAGTCGGAGCCCGCCGAGTTCCACGCGCGCGTGCGGTCCGGATTCCTGACCCTGGCCGCGGCGGACGCCGGGCGGTACCTCGTGGTGGACGCCGCCCAGGAGCCCGAGGCCGTCACGACCGTCATCCGGCACCGGCTCGACCAGGTGCTGCCGCTGTCCGAGGCCGAGATCAAGGCCAAGGAGGAGGCGCGGAAGAAGGCCGAGGAGGAGGCCCGCCGCAAGGCCGAGGAAGAGGCCGCGCGCAAGGCCGAGGAGGAGCGCCTGGAGCGCGAGCGCCAGGAGCAGCTGGCCAAGCTGCGCGCCGAGGAGGAGGAGCGCAAGCGGCGCGAGCTGGAGGAGGCGCAGCGGCGCGAGGCCGAACGGCAGGCGGAGGAGGCCCGGCGGCGCGCCGAGGAAGCGCGGAAGAAGGCCGAGGAGGAGCGGGCACGGCTCCTCGCGGAGGAGAAGGCCCGTGCCGAGGAGGAGGCCCGCCGCAAGGCCGAGGAGGAACGGCGCCGCAAGCAGGCCGAGGAGGAGGCACGGTTGCGTGCCGAGGCCGAGGCGCTCCGCCTGGAGAAGCAGCGCAAGGCCGAGGAGGCCCTGATGCGGGCCGAGGAGGCACGGCGCCTGGCGGAGGCGGCGGCAGCGGCGGCGGAGGCCGGGCCGAAGAATCCCCCTGCGGGTTCCGGCTCACGGGGTGCGTCCCGTCCGTCGGCCGGGGACGACGCGGCGACCGTCCCGACGCCCGTGGTGACACCGGAGAACGCCCCGGGCCGCTCCCCGGACGGGTCCGACGCCGAGCGGACCGCAGAGCTGCCGAAGCCGCCGGTTCCGCCGGGGGCGGGGGAGGAGACGGAGGTCCTGCCGCCGGTCTCTCCCCGGGCGGGGGACGAGACCGAGGTGTTGTCTCCGGTCCGTCCCGAAGATGACGACAGGACCGAGGTGCTGCCCTCGGTTCCTCCCGGAGCGGCGGACGACACGGCCGTGCTGCCGCCGGTCCGGCCGGGGGACGCCGACGACACGGCCGTCCTGCCGCCGGTGCGCGGGACGAACCGACGGACCGGGTCCCGCCCGGGTACTTCCGCGACGACGCCCCGGCCACCCGGCCCGACGGGACCGAGGACCGTACACGTGAGCTGCCTCAGGTGGACGCCGAGGGAAGGCCGCGCCGGCGGTCCGACTGGGCCGAGGAAACGCCACTGGACGACCTGCCCTCCCTGGCGGACGAACTGCTGGGACCGCACGAGGACGATCCGGACGAGGGACGCGGCCGCCGGGGGAGGGGCCGGGGCCGCTGAGGGCTTTGCCCCGCAGCCGCGGAACCTCACCCGGCCCGGGCCTCACGAGGCCCGGGCCGCGTTGTCAGTGGTCGCCCGCACAATGGATCTCGCAGCGGCAGTACGGTCCGCAGAGCACGGACGTGACGGAAGGGCGGCGTGACCCATGACGGTGTGGGACGACCTCGTCGGACAGGAGCGGGTGAGCGAGCAGCTGGACGCCGCCGCTCGGGACGCCGACGCCCTGGTCACCGCGGCCGCCGCCGACGCCCCGCCGCCCGAGGCGTCCAAGATGACGCACGCGTGGCTGTTCACGGGCCCGCCCGGGGCCGGGCGGAACCAGGCGGCGCGGGCGTTCGCGGCGGCGCTGCAGTGCGTCAGCCCCGACCGGGCGCTCGGCGGAGCCCCGGGCTGCGGCTTCTGCGACGGATGTCACACCGCCCTGGTCGGTACGCATGCCGACGTCACCACGGTCGCCGCGGTCGGCACGCAGATCCTCGCCGACGACATGCGCGACACCGTCCGCAAGTCGTTCACGTCGCCGGCGAACGGCCGCTGGCAGATCATCCTCGTCGAGGACGCGGAGCGGCTGAACGAGAAGTCGGCCAACGCCGTCCTGAAGGCCGTGGAGGAGCCCGCCCCGCGCACGGTCTGGCTGCTGTGCGCCCCCTCCATCGAGGACGTCCTGCCGACCATCCGCTCCCGCTGCCGCCACCTGAACCTGAGCACGCCGTCGGTCGACGCCGTCGCCGACATGCTGGTACGCCGTGAGGGCGTCGAGCCGGACGTCGCCGCGGCTGCGGCCCGTGCGACCCAGGGCCATGTCGACCGGGCGCGCCGTCTGGCCACCGACCCGGCCGCGCGCGAGCGCCGTACCGCCGTGCTGAGGCTGCCGCAGCGCGTCGAGGAGATCGGCGGTGCGCTCAGGGCCGCTCAGGAGCTCGTCGACGCGGCCGCCGAGGACGCCAAGCAGCTCGCGGAGGAGATGGACGCCAAGGAGACCGAGGAGCTGAAGGCCGCCCTCGGAGCGGCCCAGGGCGGCCGGATGCCACGTGGCACGGCAGGCGTGATCAAGGACCTCGAGGACAAGCAGAAGCGCCGCAGAACACGCACGCAGCGCGACAGCCTCGACCTCGCCCTGACCGACCTCACGGCCTTCTACCGCGACGTCCTCGCCCTCCAGCTCGGCTCACGCGTGGCCATCGCCAACGCGGACGCCGAGGACGCCCTGGAGCGCCTCGCCCGCGGCAGCTCCCCGGAGTCCACGCTCCGCCGCATCGAGGCGATCGCCGCCTGCCGCGACGCCCTCGACCGCAATGTGGCACCGCTGCTGGCGGTGGAGGCGATGACGATGGCACTCAGAGCGGGATGAGAAGACGGGCGGACACCGGGCCGTACGCGCGGCATACGCGTTGATGCCGTAACTCGTACGAGGCACGCCACGCACGCACGGCACTCATTCCGTCGCCCAGAGTTACGCTCGCTGGATGGACACAAGGCGCACTCCCCGCACTGCCTCGGCCTCCCGCGCTGGTGGCGTGCACCGCAGGACCAGTAGCGGAGCCAGGACCGCGGTCGGTCTCCTCGCCACGGCCGCGCTGCTCGTCTCCGCGTGCTCCGCCGGCAGCTCGTCGACGTCCGCCACCGCGGCGGAGGCGGCGGCACTGGTCGCGTTGCCGCAGTCCACACCGGCGGCGCTCACCCGGTACTACGACCAGAAGCCGGCCTGGCGGGGCTGCCGCGTCCCCGGCTACGAGTGCGCCACGCTCAAGGCACCGATCGACTACGCGAAGCCGTCCGTCGGTGACGTCCGGCTCGCCGTCACCCGCAAGAAGGCCACCGGCCCGGGCAAGGGGCTGGGTTCGCTGCTCGTGAACCCCGGCGGACCGGGCGGCTCGGCGATCGGCTACGTGCAGTCGTACGCCGGCATCGGTTACCCGGCCGAGGTCCGTGCCCGCTACGACATGGTGGCGGTCGACCCGCGCGGTGTGGCCCGCAGCGAGCCCGTCAGGTGTCTGGACGGACCGGGCATGGACACGTACACGCAGACGGACATCACGCCTGACGACGGCAAGGAGACGAACGGTCTGGTCAAGGCGTACCGGACGTTCGCCGAGGGCTGCGGCGCGGACTCGCCCAGGTTGCTGCGCCATGTGTCCACGGTGGAGGCGGCCCGGGACATGGACATCGTGCGGGCGGCGCTCGGCGACGAGAAGCTGAACTTCGTCGGCGCCTCCTACGGCACCTTCCTGGGGGCGACGTACGCCGGGCTGTTCCCCGGCCGGGTGGGCCGGCTGGTGCTGGACGGCGCCATGGACCCGTCGCTGCCCGCGCGGCGACTGAACCTCGAACAGACCGCGGGGTTCGATACGGCGTTCCGGTCCTTCGCGAAGGACTGCGTGCGACGCACCGACTGCCCCCTGGGCAAGGCGGGCACCTCACCCGAGCAGGTCGGCCGGAACCTCAAGGCGTTCTTCGAGACGCTGGACGCGCGGCCGGTGCCCACGGGCGATTCCGACGGCCGGCGCCTCACCGAGTCGCTCGCCACCACCGGCGTGATCGCGGCCATGTACGACGAGGGCGCGTGGCAGCAACTGCGCGAGGCGCTGACGTCCGCGATGAAGGAGAACGACGGCGCCGGACTCCTGGTCCTCTCGGACGGCTACTACGAACGGGACGCCGAAGGCGGCTACAGCAACCTGATGTTCGCCAACGCGGCGGTGAACTGCCTGGACCTGCCGCCCGCCTTCGGCAGCCCGGACGAGGTGCGCAGGTCGCTCTCCGCGTTCGAGAAGGCGTCCCCGGTCTTCGGTGAGGGCCTCGCCTGGGCCTCCCTGAACTGCGCGTACTGGCCGGTGCACGCCACGGGGGAGCCGCACCGCATCGAGGCGAAGGGAGCGGCGCCCATCGTCGTGGTCGGCACCACCCGCGACCCCGCGACGCCGTACCGCTGGGCACAGGCCATGGCCGGCCAGCTCTCCTCGGCCCGCCTCCTCACCTATGACGGCGACGGCCACACCGCCTACGGCCGCGGCAGCTCCTGCATCGACCGCACGATCAACGCCTACCTCCTCCGCGGGACCCCGCCCAAGGGCGGAAAGCGCTGCTCATAGTCCCTGCTCCCGCCCTCGGAGGGCCCGCCTCCGGGGCGGTACGGAGCACCCCCGGAAACTGTGTAGACTTACCGTCGTTGCTGATCGCACCATAGTGCGGACAGCGCGCCGCCTTAGCTCAGATGGCCAGAGCAACGCACTCGTAATGCGTAGGTCTCGGGTTCGAATCCCGAAGGCGGCTCCACTGAAGCCCAGCTCAGACAGCGTCTGAGCTGGGCTTTTGCGTTCAGCGGATGCGGCGGCGGCGCTTCGCTCGGGCCGCGCGGCTGTCCGTGGTCTCATTGCTGGTCTCAATTGACGGTGCCGGACGGAGTTCCGGCCCTCCGGGCAGGGTGACCTTCGGGCCCGGCATGAAGGTGTCGCCCATGCGGCGCATGGCGTCCTTCGACAGGTGCGACCGGCCTTGGACATAGCGGCGTGTCTGGCTGATCTGTGTGTGCCGCAAAATCTCCATGATCGTCGGCATGTCGACCCCGAGTTCGTTGAGGATCGTGCCGGCGGTGTGGCGGCTTCCGTCGTACAGCCGCCGGTCGTCGATTCCGGCTTCCTCCAGCAGCTCCTTGAACTCCTCCCAGTCCTGACGCGGATCAAGTGGGCGACCGTCCGGACGGCTGAACACCACGTGATGTTCCTGCCAGGCTTCCCCGGCCGCTTCGCGCGTTCCCTCCTGTTGCGCCTTGTGCTCTCGCAGGTAGGGGATGAACGGCGGCGGAATGGGCACGGCGTTCCGGCTCTTCTTGGTCTTGGGGCGGGTGAAGACGAGACCACCGTTCTTCCGGTCGGGGCACGCGCGGGCGTGGCCTACGCAGCCCCGCGGGCACGGCTTCGGGCAACCCCTCTTGTAACCCCTGTGCGTCGCGCAGTCCGGCGGACACGGCTCGAAGCGGTGGAACTTGGCGCCGCACGCGTGCGGGTCCTTGCAGCCGTGCCGCCACGAGAGCCGCTGAAGCTGCCACTCCGGGCGGAACAGCTCGTTCTCGAAGTCGACGTACGGCCACCGCAAACCGAGGGTCTCGCCCTGTCGGAACCCCATGCCGACACCGACGCACCACCGCATGAACGTGGGGCGTTTGGCGGCGGCCTCCAGGAACGCTTTCGCCTCTTCGGTGGTGAACGGGTTGGCCTCGGTCTCGTCCACGGTGGGCGGGTCCACCAGCGTGGCCACGTTCTCGACGATGAGGCGTCGACGGTGGGCGATTTTCAGGGCGCGGGAGAGGATGCGGTGCACTTTCAGCACGTGGGACGGTGCGTGACCCTCGTCGAGCATGACCCGGTACATCCGTTCCAGATGCTCGGGTTGGAGCTTGTCGAGACGGTGCTTGCCGACGCCGGGGATGATGTCGTTCCGTGTCTTTGACCAGTAGTCATCCAGGGAGCGCGGCTTGAGCTTCAGGGATGCGATGTCCGTGAGATACGTCGTCATCCACTGCTCTACGGTCGGCTTGCGCCCAGCTTTGGGGGCGCGTCCTTTGTCCCGCAGTTCCTCCAGCGCGCGGACTTTCCGCTTCACTTCGGCTTCCGTCCGGGCCCGGCGGTGGCGTCGGTCGGGGCTGCCGTCGTCCTTGACGCCCATCGTGACGCGGCCGTGCCACCAGCCGTCTGTACCGATGTAGATGGACGATTCCATGTTCGGCTTTTTGGGGCGGGGGCTCAACGTTCCTCCATGCGAGAGGCGTCCCCGGACGATGTGTCGTCCGGGGACGCCTCGACTGTGCTCGGGTCAGTTGGGTAGGGAGGGGAGACCAGCCACGTAGGTCTCAAGAACCGTCCGCTTTATGCGGCGGGAGCGACCCAGCTTGATGTAGGTCAGAACTCCGTCTGCCATCAGCTCGTAGAGGGTCGAACGGCCGATGGCGAGCGCTTCGGCGGCCTCTTCCGGCGTGTAGAGAAGCCGGTCGACAGGCGCAGTTGCGACTGTGCTCATCCGGTGACTCCAGGGGGCTTCTGTCCGAGGTGCGGATTTCTGCGTCACCGCGTCATCCGCGTCATTCAGGGCGCTGACCTGCGTGTTTGAGTGACGCAGGACGTTTGGGGGTGCGTCACCGGTGACGCAGGCTTCCGTCACCGGTGACGCGGGTGACGCGGGGTGACGCACCCTCCGCCCGTCTGCGTCACCTCTCTCGCAGCAGGTCACGGGGCGTTTGCCGTCCGTGGGTGACACAGGTGACGCAGCGTCCCTTTCCTTCGGACAAGAGAGGGGTTGATGTCTGTTGTAGTGCGCGACTCAGGGCATGAAGAACGAGCCGCTTCGCGGCGCGACCATCGCAGGGCGGCGCCGCCGCCGAACAGCAAGAAGAGCACGCCGCGACGGGGTGCTCCTCTTGCTTGTGGCGACCGGCAGGGGTGCCAGCGGTCAGAACGCCGGTTCCTGCTCGTGCGCGGGCGACGGGGCCGAGGGCCGGGCCATCTCGATGTACCGGGCCGCCTTGGTACGTCCCCAGTCGATGACGACGCCCCGGGCGGCGAGGGTGGGCTGGAGGCGCTTCAGGCGGTCTGAGAGCACCTTGCCGGTGGTCGGCCAGCCTTTGGGAAGGGGGCGGCAGTCCTCGCCGCTGTAGAGGCCCGTGAGGGCGTGAAGCCACTCGGCGGACGTCATCCGCTCTTCCGCCCCCGGAGCGATGCCGGCGGCGTGCTTCAGGACGGTCTGCGCCAGCAAGTCGCCCTCGATCACGTCGTCGTTGAGGTCGTCCAGGCTGGCCCGGTAGGCGGCGAGCGCCCCGAGCCCGGTGGCCGCGTCGAGCTGCGCGCACAGGTGCGCGAAGTCGGCCATCCGCAGGTCGGTCGGGATGTCCGCCTCTGCCGCGCGGACCTTGACCGTGAGGTCGAGCAGGGAGCCGAGGATCACGGGCAGGGCTTGTGCGTACTCGGCCCACAGTTCCGCTTCGGTCCGCCGGACGCTGGGGCGTTCCAGGCGCAGCGGAAGGAGCCGTTCGGCAAGGTCGGGCCGGATGACCCCGACGTCGATGCCGGTGAGCAGGAGGGGGCGGCGGTATCGGGCCCGGACGACGTCCCCGTCGGTGTACAGGGCGCGTTTGACGGTCTCGGCGCCGGTGACGATGCAGCACATCGCGTCCGACAGGTCCGGGGCGAGGTGGGAGAGGTTGTCCAGGGCGGTGACCCATCCGGCGGCCACGGCCGCGATCAAGTTCTCCTCGTCCTTCGGGGCGCGGCGCAGGTCCCCGCTCATGCCCTCGATGATCCGTACGAGCATCCGCCCGCCCGTGGACTTGCCCGCGCCCTGGGGGCCGGTGAGGAACGGGGCGGGGACGGGCACGGACGGACCGAGACAGCCGATCAGCCACGCGATGGCCAGGCATTCGGTCTCGGCGTTGGCGAAGTTGCACAGCCTGAGCAGGAGATCGATGCCCTTGCCGTCGGTGTCCTTGACCGGCATGGGCAACTCGCCCGTGAGCTGCGTGCGGCGCCAGCACACCTCTTGCGGGTCGGGGGTGCGGATATCCCATCCGGTGGGGTGGATGCGGACCGACTGTCCGTCGTCGCGTCCCAGGTCCAGCCACGTCGCTCCGTCGAATCCAGGGGCGACGCGGATGTGCACTGGCTGTACGTCCTGGCTCAGCGCGAGTGCCTCGATCAAGTCGAGTGCCTCCTTCAAGGCGGTGCCGTTGAAGGCGCCGTATCCGTCGCGGAAGAGACCGACCATGAGTTCCTGTCGGTGGCTGCCCGAGGTGCCCTGGGAGCGGATAGGGCGGGCCACGGGGTGGCCGTTCTTCTGCGCGTACACGGTGCCGTCAGCGGTGCGGAAGTACCGGAAGTGTTCTTGTGCGTAGTCCGCGATGACGTCGCGGGCGGGGGTCTTGTCGTCGTCGGACATGACTCACAGTCCCAACGTGGCGCGGGCGTTGGTCCACGCGTCCGTGCAGTGCCGGGCCGTCTCGCCCTTGGTTTGCGCTGCGGCGAACAGCCGGGCGACGTGAGCTTCGGTGAGGCAGCCGCACCGGCCGTGCGTGGACAGCACCGCGAGGAACGTGCGGTACACGGTCGCGTGGACCGCGCTGGGCGCCTCGGTGATGCGCTGCTCTGCCATGGCGAGGCCACGGGCCAGGTAGGCGGGCGTTCGGTGCGGGCACTCCCTGCTGCCGGGCCGGGCGGGCACGCCGACGTGCGGCATCGGCCGGGCCGGGGAGGGTTCCTTCACGGCCAGCGCGCGCACGGCGTCCGGCAGGTCGGCCATGGTCCCGGTGCCGGGGCCGAGGTAGCGGGCGTAAGACATGGTCGACTTGATGTCCACGCCGGGGCGGACCGCGTTTCGGGACGCCATGGCGCCCCGGTAGATCCAGTGTTCACCGCGCATCGTCGTCACCGTCCGCGTGGCGGGCAGGGCACCGCAGGCCCAGGCGACGGCGTCCGCGTCGTCCAGGTCCACGACGGTCAGTCCGGCGCCGCCGGGGTGGTAGCCGACGCACACCGCGCGCCGCCATGCCGCCGCCCACTCGGGCGAGACGATGACGGCCGGGTCGGTGGTGGCGGCGGCCCAGGCGTGGCAGACGCCCGGGCAGCGGCAGGGGCCTGGGGTCTTCATGTTCGGCCGGCCGCCGCACGCGTTGTCCGCGCACGTCGTGCAGTTGCCGAACGGGACCTTGCCCCGACGCAGGGGCAGCACGGGCACGCCGGACGCCGCGAGACTCAGCGCCGTGTGCTGCGGATAAGGCGTGGGTTGCGTCATGCTGGGTTGTCTCCAGTTCCTTGACGGGTTCTGGCTGGCAAGGGCGGCCCCGGATTCATTGGCGTGAGTGTGGGCCGCCCTTGGCGTGACTAGGCGATGTCGAGCGTGAGCTGTGCCGGGCCGGGATCGGCCGCTTCGGGTGCGGGAACGGCGAGCAGGGCGCGGTAGGCCAGGACTGCCTGGCGGATGACGACGCCGTTGCCGAGGATCTTGAGCTGGTTCGAGCGGGAGAGGTTCAGGTCGCTGCCGGTGACCCAGCCGGGATCGGCGCCCATCATCCATTCCACGAACGCCGGCGACAGGCGGCGGTTTCCCTTGGTGCCCGGCTCCGTCGGCTCCGGTGCCCGTCGGCCCAGCACCGTCTCCCAGCGGCGGATGGCGGGCCCGTAGTCGGTGCCGTTGGTGGCCACCCACCGGCCGTCCAGGCGCACGGCCTGGCCGGGCAGGTAGTAGTTGCCCGCCGTGTCGCGCTGGTTGGGCCCGCCGTGCGGCCCGTCCGACGCCTTCGGCGTGGGCAGCAGGTTCACCACCACCTCGTTGAGCGGACGGGAATTGGTGCCCAGCAGGTTGGAGGCGCCGGACTTCCAGTCCCGGGCCGCGGGAGTGGGCAGCAGCGTGACGGCGGTGCGCAGGTTCATCCCGCCCTGCCGTTTGGGGGAGGTGCCGGGGCCGCCCGTGCCGTCGGCGGCGGCCGGGGTGGGCAGCAGCCTCAGGGCGCGTCCGTCGGGGCAGCAAGAACACCACTTCGTCCTCCAGCGTGGGCCCGTGCCCCCGGCTTTGCGCTTGTCCGGGTGCTGCGGTCCGCCGTTGCGCCCCAACTGTGAGGTGGGAGTTTTCAGCAGCGGGATACGCGACGGCGAACCACCGGTCGCGCCGGTGGCAGGCTCCGACGTCGGGATCTCCAGCGCGTAGGCACATCCATCGCGCGTCGTACCCGAGCGCGGCCAGGTCGGCGGCGACGACGTCGAGACCCCGGCTTCGGATCGCGGCGACGTTTTCCAGGAAGACGAGTCGGGGTCGAAGGTGGCGAATGGCGTGAGCGACGGTTTTCCAGAGTCCGGAGCGGTCACCGGCGATCCCTCCCCGAGGTCCGGCGTTGGAGATGTCCTGGCAGGGGAAGCCGGCGGTCAGTGCCTCCGGGCGGGGTGTGGATGCGGCGACGGCCTCCCAGTCGACGGCGGTGACGTCGCCGAGGTTGCGGGCCTGGGGCATGCGGGCGGCCAGCAGCCGGGAGGCAGCCGGGTCCTTCTCGGCGACCGCGACCGTGGGCAGGCCGGTGACGGCTTCCACGGCCTGGTCGAGCGCGGCGGAGCCGGTGCACAGGCTGACGTTGCCGCCCTCCGGCGACATGGCGGGGCGATGGGTCATGCTGGGTTGTCTCCAGTTCCTTGACGGGTTCTGGCTGGCAAGGGCGGCCCCGGATTCATTGGCGTGAGTGGGGGCCGCCCTTGGCGTAGCTAGCCGTGGAAGTGGTTGCGCTTGATCACGGCCTTGCGGATGTTCACGGTGGTCCCGCCCTGGTGGCTGCTCGCGCTGAAGAGCTGCACGGCGATCCATCCGCCGAAGATGACGGCGGCGAGGATGATGAGCTGTCCGATGAACGCGGTCAGGGCGGCGATGAACGAGGTGAGCAGCAGCAGCCCGCCGCAGACGGCGAGGAACCCCACGCCCCGAGGGCGACGTTCACCGCCGTGCGGGACACGGCCGGCTTGGCGGCGACCGGTTCGGGCTGTGCCGGTGCCACGGCGTAGCCGGTGACGACGCGGCCGTCCGGCAGGACGACGCTCGCCACGGCCGGGATGTGACCGGGCTGGACGGGTGCGACCGGCGTCGCGTGGGTGGCGGGGCTGATCGGGGTGGGGTGGTGCACCACGAGGGGTGCGGTCCGGTGGGTGGTGGGTTCGTTCACGGTGGGTCTCCTTCAGTTGCCGAGGGCGGTCAGGGCGTCGGCGGATGCCTGTACGAGGTTGTGGATGGGCTCGTAGGCGCCGGTTCCGGCGGCGAAGAAGCCGAACAGGAACAGGACGATGGCGCCGCCGCCGCCGGCGGACTTGGTCTTGACGGCGAAGAAGGACGCGGCGCCGAACAGCAGCACGGCGGAGATGTTGAGCATCATCGGGTGCCTCCCGGGCGGGGGTGTCGGTGCCGGCGCGGTAGATGCGCGCCCAGCGGTTGTAGAGCCAGCGGCCGACGCGGATGCGCTTGCCGGTCGCCTTGCAGCGGCGGCAGTCCTTGCCGCGCTTGAGTCGTCCCTTGCGGTCGTGCTTGAGGGCGTGGCCCATGCCGCGGCACTTGCGGCAGTCGCCGAACGGCGAGGCCACACACAGCCCGCTGTAACCGAACGTGATGGCTATCAGGCAGGCGATAGTAAGGAGAGTGGGGGTCATCAGGGGCCCTCCAGGCGGGTTTTCGGGGGTTTCCGCAGGTGGGGTGCTATCCGCTAGCGGGCTGGTGGGAGCGGGTTTGGTGTGCTAGCGGGGGTGCTACCGGTAGCAGGTGTGGCTGCTACCGGTAGCAGCGCGTAGGCGCTATGCGGCGCCCGGCTTTTCGTTACGCTCCGCAATCACCTTGAGGAGATCGGCGCGGACGATGCCCCGCCTCGTGGTGCGGGTGCCGTCGTCGGTGATACCGGCGACGTCGCGGGTGCGGATGCCGTGCGGCTTGAGCGCGGACGTGACGTTCTCGCCCTTCCAGCCGCCGTAGATGTCGGGGCGGAGTTCGGCGAGTCGGGCGGCGATCCGCTCGTTCCACACCCGCTCTTCCTTCTCGCTCACCACGGCGGCGACGTCGGCGAGCAGGTCGTAGGCCGGGCCGGTGGCCTGATCGGGTGTCTCGCCGAGGGCGTAGCCGGACAGCAGTCCGGCCTTTTCGCGCACGGTGCGGGCGCGGGCGGCGATGGCTTCGGCTCCGGGGGCGTCGACGAATGCGGCGGAGACGATCCGGGCGTCGGCACCTTCGCCGACGAAGTAGTGCAGGCCTTTGTCTCCCCAGGCGAACATCGTGGCGCGCACGCCGCGCTTGTAGCT
Source organism: Streptomyces tuirus (assembly GCA_018195615.1). GTDB lineage: Bacteria > Actinomycetota > Actinomycetes > Streptomycetales > Streptomycetaceae > Streptomyces > Streptomyces tuirus_A. The sequence goes on from JAGTPG010000002.1 coordinate 5,477,323, forward strand.
GGAGGTGCCGAGGACCATGTCGTTCTCGGTCTGGCCCATGACCTTCAGGCACCAGCGGGCGCCGGCGTTCGCGCTGATGCCGGTGGGCAGGGACTTGGCGTCCGGGCGCTGGGTGGCCAGCAGCAGCACGATCCCGGTGGCCGGGCCGCGCTTGACCAGGTCGGTGGCGATTTCCTCGAACTCCTTGCCGTGGTCGGCGTGCTCGAAGAGGACCTGGCACTCATCCACGGCGATCACGATGGGGTGCAAACCGAGGGAGCGCTTGTCGGCGAGCGCGCTGGTCACCTTGGACTCGGGGCAGATGTCCCGGGGCAGTGAGCGGATCACCTTGGTGCGGCGGCGGAGTTCCTCGCGCAGGGCGCGGAAGTCGTTCAGCGCGTACTGGATCGTCTCGTCTTCCTCGCCGACACCGTGCCGGTGGGAGACCTTCTCGCCGACCGGGTCCAGGTCGCCGGTGCCCTTCATGTCGTAGCTGTGCAGCTCGGCGCGGGGGTCGAGGGCTGCGATGAGCAGCAGCAGACGCAGCAAGAACGTCTTGCCCATGCGGGGGATCGCGCCGATGACACCGGCGATGAACATGAGCGTGACTTCGACCCAGCGTCCGCGCTGGTCCGTGCCGTAGGGCACGGGCTTGAACAGGTCGACAGTGCCGGACTTCAGCAGCGGCCACGCGGGCTTGGGCGCGGACTTCAGGTCCTGGTCACCGACCCACAGCACCAGGCGCCCGGTGTGCTCATCGGAGACGGCCTCAGGCCACACGCAGCCCAGCGGCCGGCGCAGACCCGACGCGAGCCGCTCCCTGCGTTCGATCACGTCGGTGACGGTCACGCCGAAGGGGAGGTTCCCTTCCGCGCGCCAGCCGGGGCCGTCGCGGGTGATCGGGGCGGTGAACTCGAACCCGTCCCCTCCCTTGGCCTGAGCCTGATTGATCGCCGGAATGCCCAGCGAGCCGAGGGCGCGCAGCACGATGTCCGACGTCAGCTTGGACGCCTTGGGCACTTCCACCGCGCGGTGAATGACCGGGGCGTCGACCTTGCGGCCGTTGACGCCCAGCGCCAGCACCAGGGCGCCCACGGACAGCACTTGCAGCCAGTCCGGGGCCAGCACGTACAGGGCGAGCGCCAGACCAAGTCCGACGAACATGCCCAGCACCGCAACCAAGGCGCGCAGCCTCACGCGGCGGTCGCGTTGCCGGGACAGCTTCAGGTACTCGGCCGCGTCCTCACGCCGCACGGCCGCCAGGCGGACCGGTTCGCCCTCGCGGTCGGCCATCCACCGCATGGTGCCGCCCACGAACCGCGCCAGCCCGGTCGGGGCCTGCATGGTCAGGCGGGCGGCGTAGACCGGGGAGCGCAGGGCGTGGTAGCCGATGGTGTGCGCGTAGTGGCGGGCCACCCACGCCGACGCGGTCTTGAGTTCCGCCACCGACCGCAGCCAGAGAGGGACGACCGGGCGCCGCTTGGCAGCAGCGAGCCGACCCAGGTAACCGGGCCCCGCCTTGGCCGTGCCCGGCTTGTCGACCATGACGGGCGTGGTCGGGTCGTCTGACTCGGCGTCGGCCGGGGCGGGTTCGCGGGCGGCACGGGCCTTGTCCAGGTCGACCACATCGGCCCCGCGGTCGGCGGCCATCTCGGCTTCCAGCCGGTTGAACAGTTCGTGGTCGTCGTCGGGATGCTTCACTGAAGGTTCCTTCCAGTGGGAGGGATGAGCGGGCCCGGCCGGCTGCTGTGGAAGGTGAGCGGCCGGGCCCGTTACGTCGATCAAGCGGCGTGCTGGGTGTCGGGATAGGCGCAGGTCACGCACGTGCCGAGTGACGCGGGGATGACGTAGCCCGCATCGCGACTGCACTGCGGGCAAATGCGGCGGGCGGCGTTCGCCTTGGCCAGGGCCGCCCACCGGCCCGGGGTCATGGGGCGGACTGGCTTGGCCTGGTCGACGCGGTAGAGGTAGGCGACCAGCGGTTCACGTCGGCGGCGGGGGCGTTCGAGCTGAGCGGCCACGTCCTGCCCGCCGGGCCTCAGCCCTCTCGCGCGCAGTTGACGCCGGGTGGCCAATCCGTCCGGCGCGAACTTCCACCGGTAGACGGGTAAGGCGCCCATCACTGACCGGCGATCGCGAGATCAGCGCGACTGCCGGCGGCGGGGTCGCGGTGCTCGGCGTAGCGGTGGGAGACCCAGCCGACCGACCAGCCGCACAGCTCCGCCGCCTGACGTACCGACAGGCTCGACTCGAACGCGGCGCCTACGATCCGGCGCGCCTCGCCCTCCGGCAGCTTGCCCTCAGCCGGGCCACGCTCCAGCAGCGCGGCGCGTTCACGGGCCGCACGTTCCTCACGCTCGCGGCGTTCACGCTCCGCCTGCTCGGCGCGCTCGCGCTGCTCGGCCTCGGCCCGCTGCCGAGCCTGCTGTTCACGCCTCAGCCGCTCTTGTTCACGCTGTTCACGCTCGCGTTCACGGCGTTCACGAGCCTCCCGTTCGGCAGTCTCAGCCCGCTCGCGGGCTTCGCGCTCCTCGCGGCGCTGCCGCTCCTCCCGCTCCGCCTGCTCGCGGGCCAAAGCGGCTTCGTGTTCACGCTGTTCACGCGCCAACTGCGCGGCGTGCTCGCGCTCCTCCCGCGCCTCGGCACGGGCCTGCTCGGCACGCTCCCGTGCCGCCTGCTCGCGCCGTTCCCGCTCGGCTTTCTGCTCGGCTTCCAGGGCCGCCACGGCGCGGGCGATGGCCCGCCGGTAGGCCAGGCTGGTTTCCGCCGTGACGATCAGCAGCAGCGGAGCCACCGAGTGGACAGCCACGCCGACCAGGTCTTTCTTCAGTGCGGAGTCGGCCGTGTTGAGGGCGAGGGTCATCAGGCCGGTCATCCAGCGCAGGGTGATGGGCCAGCGTCCGCCGTTGCCGCCCAGGCGGGCCAGCACGTCATCGAGCTTGACCACGATGACCACCGCCGCGTCGACCACGAGCGGCAGGATCGGGGCCGTCCAGTCCCACGCTTCGGCCGTGTGCTTGGCCATCAGCGGCGTGACCGTGAGGATCGAGTACAGCATCGCCCCACACACGATCAGCCACGTGCCGCCCGACAGGGCGCGCTCTGCTGAACGGGTCTGAACACTGTTCACGCTGCCCCCTCGATCGGCTTGCGGTCGGGCATGTGCGCGCGGCGGAAGCCGTTGGAGGCGGCGTTGTAGATGAACGCCTCACACCGCCACATGGACGCGGACGCCGGGCGTTCACCGGCAGGCACCCACACAGCGGTCGGCGAGGTGCCGTGGGTGGCGGTGTCGGCGTAGGCGTCCTCGCGGCTGGCGTAGATGGTGTGCGGCTCGCCGTAGTGCAGCAGCACCGTCAGCGTGCGCCCCTCCATCGACTCGCCCTCCAACCGCTCCCGCAGCCGGCGGATCTCGATGTCCTTCAGCAGCAGCTCCTGCTGCGCGGCGGACAGCTCCGCCACCGCGCCGGCCAGGATCTCGCCCACCTCGGCCGTGGCAGCCTCCGCCCGCTCCGCGCGATCGGTGACAGCGAAGAGCTCCTGTACGTGGCGGCCCCAGGCGGCATCCGCCTGCTCCTGCGTGTCCCGGGCGCGGGTGCGTGCCTGCTCGGTCTCCCGCTCCAGCCGACGCAGACGGCCGGCGGTCACGATGCGGATCATGCCGCACCCCCAATGAGCTCCGGGGCGCATGCGTCGCTGTAACCGGTCAACTCCAGCGCGGCTCCCGCGAAGTCGACGGACGCCTTCAGCACGCGCGTCCGGCCGTCGCCCTGCTCGCGGTAGACCACCTCGTCCGGGGAGATGCCCATCGCCTCCCGCCAGACCTCGAAGTCCGGCAGGCCGCGGTGGAAGCTCAGCTCCAGCCGGTCCGGGAAGATGGGGGACACATGCACGTCCGGCGCGGGAAGGTGGCTGAAGTCCACGGCCAGCAGGCGCAGCGCCCGCAGCGGTACGGCCAGGCCGTCCAGCGTCAGGTCCTCGTTCACGCCCCCACCTCCGTCACCGTGCGGGTCTGGTTGGTGAGCTCGCGACGGGTGGCCAGCACCTTGCGTCGGGCCCGGCGCAGCCGCCGCGCGTCCAGCTCGGTCACCGGCCGGTCCATGAGGCTGATCCGAACGTCCAGCTCCTCGACCTCCGCGCGGATCAGCGGCATCTCGGCGTCGATGGCGTCCAGCTCCGCGTCCGTCGGCTCGCGATCCTGCTCGGTCGCGTCGATGTCGGACAGCAGGTGAAGGGGGAGAATCTTCATGGGTCGTGTTCCTCTCGAAGTGTGGAACGGCCCGAACGCGGCTCCCGGGTGGCACCCCGGGGGCCGCTTGCCGTTGAAGCCGGAAACGTCTCGGCTCCCCACGCCCCGCCCGTACGGCCCCCGCGCGGTACGCGGGCCCGGACGGGCGAGGGAGGCAACCGGCCGCAGCGCTAGCCGCTGCGATGGCAGGTAGAGAGCGGACCGGATCGGCCGCGAGCGTGCGTTCCACTCACGAACCCGGGTGACGTACTGGCGCCCGCCGGCCGGTCCATCGCGGCGGCGCCCAAGGTCTTCGTCGGTGCACTGGAATGCCTCTCAGGCGAGATCAACAGGGATGAAGCACTGCAAGGGGGACCACGTCCCCACCCTCCGGCCGTTGCTCGCGGTCACCGGGCCACCTCGCCAGTCGGGCCGAAGCCCTGTCCCCTGGCCTTCAGCGGGATTGCAGCGTCCCCGCCTTCTGCGCATGCGGCATGAAGCCGCCTTCCGACCGAGGTGTTGCGCTCGCTGCAGTACCTGTTTTACAGGTACTGCACGAGGGTCCGTCAAGTGCGTCGACGGAACCTCTTGACTTTCGCGCCGGAACTTCTTGGCGCACATTCAGAATCGCTGCAGGCCAGGGGAGTTGGTTACCCCGCACGTAGACAGCTCGCGGTCTTCTGGCTACGGTCAAGAAGTCCCTAGAAGTCCCTAAGGGGGTGCAGATGTCGAACGAGCGTTTACGGTCCGCCCTCCTCGCCCGCGGCATGACCGTGCAGAGCCTCGCCGAAGAGATCGGCGTCATCCCGAAGACGGTCGAACGCTGGATCACGCAGGGCAAAGTTCCGTACCGGCGTCACCAGTACGCAACGGCGGCGGTGCTGAACGTCGACGTGACGACGCTGTGGGACGACAGCCGCGCTGTCGAAACGGCCGCGGACCTGACCAAGGCCGAGATCGTGGCTGTCTACCCCCACCGGCACGTCGTGCCGTCAGCCCTCTGGCGCCAGATGTGCGAGCGCGCCACGGAGCGCATCGACATCCTCGTGTACGCCGGCATCTACCTCGCGGAGGACCCTCTCTTCTTCTCGACGCTGAAGGAGAAGGCTGAGAGCGGTGTCCGCATCCGAGTGCTCATGGGTGATCCAGAGTGCGAAGCCGTCATCCGACGCGGCATCGACGAAGGTCACCGCATCATGGATGGCAAGATCCGCAATGCGCTGGTCAACTACCGCCCACTGTTTACCAGCAACCCCGATATCGCCTTCCGCCTGCACGACACGGTGCTTTACAACTCGATCTACCGTGCTGATGAAGAGATGTTGGCCAACACGCACGTGTACGGCATCGGCGCCTACATGGCACCGGTGTTCCACCTGCGGCGACTCCCCGGAGGTGGTCTATTCGACACCTTCGCTAATAGCGTTCAGCAGACCTGGGAAGGCGCCAGGCCAGTAACCGAACGCGACATCACGGGAGCTTGACCATGGGACGTATCGACTACCTGCACGATCCGGACGCCCCGCCGGCCAACTCCGTTGTACCGTCCGTCGTTGCGTTCGTGCAGAACGACAAGGGGCAAGTACTGATGATCCAGCGGTCTGACAACGGACGCTGGGCACTCCCCGGCGGTGGTCACGACGTGGGGGAGTCCATCAGTGACACCGTCGTGCGGGAAGTCTGGGAAGAGACCGGCATCCGCGCCGAGGTCGTCGACGTGTCGGGGCTCTACACCGACCCTGGGCACGTCATGCAGTACGACGACGGTGAAGTCCGCCAGCAGTTCAGCATCTGCTTCCGTGCGCGGCCGGTCGGGGGGAACTCCGTACGAGCAACGAGACGACTCAGGTCCGCTGGGTCGACCCGGCGGAGCTGGAGGCATTGGACGTGCACCCCACGATGCGGCTCCGGATTGAGCACGCGATGGACCGGACGCGGACGGCGGCCTACATCGGCTGACGCTTCGCGGCGGCGACTCGTTCAAGGACGCGGCATGTGCAGTCGAGGATCTCCGGTTCGGCCCGGCGGATGAACTTGCCGATCAGACTGTCCGGGCCGTAGCGCCCGGTGATCTCGTTGATCCGATCAATGGGGTTCGTCGGCGTGCCGTCCGGGGTGGTGCTCATGTCGCAGTAGCAGAGCGCATCGTTCAGGTGCTCGCTCTCGCGAGGGAACTCACCCACCAGTTCCGCGTGCAGCCCGCGTGCCTCTGCCTCAAGCCACGAGCAGGAGTGGTGAGCCACCAGATTGGTCACCCGTTCGTCGGCGTCGGCGACGTCCCGCAGGTAGCGCGCGCCGTCCAGCGGATGAAAGCCCGTCTTGGCCAGGTCCGGTGCGTAGCCGATGTCGTGCAGAACGGCAGCGGCCTCCAACAGGTCCGCGTCCTGGTCGAGAACGAGCGCGATCGTACGTGCCCTCTGGGCGACCCCTAGGCAGTGCTGCCAGCGTCGTGGCAACGGCTCAGCGAGCAGGGACTCGGCCAGGGGATAGGCCCACTCCGTCAACGTCGGCAAGCTAGGAACGCTCCTCTCGCGCCGGCACGGCGCGGACCGTCCGCACCTTGCCCTGTCCTCCACCGGCCAGCAGGCCAGCGGCTTCTAGCTTCTCCAGTGCCTTTGTCACGGTCGGACGTGAGACCCCGAACCGTTCGGCCAGCATGGAAGCGCTCGGGAACGCTTCCCCTACTTCGAATCCCTCAGTCGCGATGATCTCTGCCAACCGCTGATCGAGCGGGCGCCGGTCGACTCGCACGCCCGCCCGCAGGACGCGCCACCGCTCGCCCGGCACCGGTTCGGCCATGCCCTCCTGGCGCAGCACGCCGAACGCACGGAGGGCGACCCCGCGCGAAACCTTGTAGTCGCGCATCACCTCAGCCAGGGACGGGAGCACCGTCATGTCCGGGTCGCTCTCGATCTGCCTCTTCACTGAGTCGGCAATCCGTAGGAAGGTGCCCGAGGGTTGGCCTGCTGCGACACTCGCTCTCCCTATCCATTCACCCGTGGTAACCCCAAGACTCCCATGACTGGCCACCGCTGCGGAGTGGGCCCGTACCAGGCGGCGCGGAAAGGCCGGCGAAACCTCGGGCCAGGAGTCGTTGCGGCGCCCGAGGGAGCGTCGCAGCGAAGTAGTCGACGCGGCTGGCCCCCTCGACCGCGCACGAACGATCCCGTCTCAGACAGTGCAGGACTTCTGGGTCACCGTGGCGGGATTTACTTCACCGGGCACACGGTGTCTCTCATCGACGTCATCGGCGATCCCCTCTTCCGCAAGCTCTTCGAGAAGGACAAGGTGTTGCTCCACCGTTCCGACGAGGACGACATGGTCAGGTAGTCCATACAGCGCGGCCTCGACAGGGGCGTGTCGTCCCGATTACGCCTGATTTTCAGTGTGAGGTGCGTCACGCCGATCGCTTGCGATTGGGTGAATTGCCTGCCCACAAGGCACCCACTCTGACCTGCGCCTTTGCTGCCGATCGGACTGTCAGTGCCGTGCGGTATAGGGGAGACCCCTAACAGGACCGTTTTGGCATCTGGTTCAGCGTCCACACCCGACTTCGGTGTCAGTCGGGCGCCGTAGGGTGATGTGCATTCGTTGCCCTTCGGACGACGATGGGAGGCCCACATGCGAAGTCATGCCCTAGGAAAGCTACTTCGCGCCGGGCCTCCCCTCGCCTGACGTCGGGCTGCCGTTTCCGTCGTAAGGAGCCAGAACCCGTGACGTCCCTTGACCGTACCCCAGGCGGTCCCGAGAACTCGGCGCGCGCCTATGTGTGGGCCACAGTCGTGACCACCCTGGCGACCCTCGCCACCGTCCTCGTCCTCACCTTCACCGGCAACGACGAGGCTGCGGTCGCAGTAGCCGCGGCCGGCTTCCTGGGCGGTGCCGTCCAGATCACCGTGCACATCCGGCGCTGACCCATGGCCAGGCGCTCGTCGGGGCGCCTGGCCCTATTCGGACTACAAGATCGTGTTGGTCCATACCCGGCCTTCTCTCGATGCTGCTCAACAGTAGAGGCCGGGTGTGACAACGCCCTCTGATCAGGAAAAAGGCGCTGCAGATCATCACCGCACTCCTGATGCGAAGGACGACGATGCCACCCAGGTCGTTGCTGAGGTCGGTTACGCGTGGGCCCCGGGGCCGCGAGGGGCAGTGCGGCGGCGAAGTCGGTCTTGGAGTTTGGCGATGTCGGCGGCGGGCCCGTCGTGCTCCTGGTCGTCGTTTTTCGGCTGCACGGGCACGGGGTGGTCTCAATCGTGGTCTCAACCCACCCGCGATCCGGAAACATTCGCCATCGTCCACTGACGTCCGGAAGCCCCTCTGAGCAGGCACGATGCCCGTTTCCCGGACGTCAGTGGACGTCCCCGGACCAAGATCGGACAACTCGTAATGCGTAGGTCTCGGGTTCGAATCCCGAAGGCGGCTCTGAGAAACCCCAGGACAGATAGCCGCTGACCTGGGGTTTTCTGCTGCTCGGGCATGACTTGTCGCACGGCTGGGGCGCCGCGAGATGCCTTGCGTGAGCGGAGCGGCTCAGGGCCCTACTTCTTGGGCTTCTTCCGCTTGCCCTTCTTCTTGGCCCTGGCCTCGGCCTTCGCCTTGTCCTTGGCCTTCTTGGCAGCCTTACGGGCTGTGCGCAGGAGAAGGCTTGCTCTCGCCCAGCACGAGCCGGTGGAGGGCTGCCGCTGCCTCCGGGATGTCCGCCGCGCAGTCCGGACGGCGGGCTGCCCTGGCGGACCAGGAGGCCGAGTCGGTGTACCGAAGCGCCGACCTCAACTCGTCATCGATCGGAACGGCTCATGGCCTCACTTTGGCACATGGCTGGGCCGGTCCGGGGTCCTGTTGCCCGGTCAAGGTGGGACGGGCAGGCGGGGAGCGGGTCCGCGGACGATGTCGGTCATCTCTTGTCGGCGCATGCCTCCGCCTCCGCCAGGTATCGCGCCACCGGCCCCAGTGTCAGCATCCCGCTCGCCCCGCCCGCGTGTTCGGTGCGGGCGGCGCGCAGGGCCGTTGCCGCGCGGGCGGCGACCGGATGCTCGCCGAGGCAGGCGGCGGCGTGGGCGGTCAGGCACCACAGTGCCTCCTGCATGTGATCAAGGGGCGGTACAGGTGCCGTGGTCAGGGCGGTACGGGCCTCCTCGGCCCGGCTCCGGGCGAGCAGCAGCAAGGGGTGCGTCCAGGGGCGGTACGGGCCCCAGTCGAGGGCGGGATCGGTGGGCGCGGGACGGCCGTGCAGGAGACGCAGGCCCAGGAGGGCGAGGGCGAACAGGCCCCGGTGCAGCCCCGGCATGCCCGCAGTTTCGGCGAGGGCGTCTTCGGCAGCGCGGTAATGCGCCGCGGCCGTGGCTGCGGCCGGTCCGTCCAGTTCGGTGCTGCGGGCGGCCGTGGCCCGGGCCCGGAACCAGGCGGTGAGGACGGGGACGAGCGAGGCCTCGGTGCTGGCGGCGAGCTGCTCGGCTGCCTCGGCGTGTGCGGTCGCGGTGTCGAGGTCGCCGAGAGCGGAGGCGGATTGCAGGCGAATGAGCCGGCCGAGCACGGCGAAGTTCGCCAGCTCGTGCCGGGTGGCCAGGGCGAGGATCTCGGCGCCGATCACGTCCCGTGCCGCCGCGAGGCCGGGCTGAGTGAAGGACTGGAGGAACACGCCGTTGAGGGCGAACACCAGCAGGGCGGGGTCGCCCAGCTCACGGGCCAGGGCCTCGGCCTCGTGCGCCGCCTGTCCGGCGCGCCTCCGTTCGATTGTGGACAGATCGGCGCTGCGGCTCTCGACCGCGACGGTGGCCAGCAGGCGGGCGCGCAGTTCGGCGGGGCCGTCGGTGCCGAGTGCGGTGAGCGTACGCTCGGCCGCCGCGACGACGGCGCGGGACTGCTCGGGGTCGTCGGCCCGGCTCCAGAGGGCGGGCACGTCGTAGGCGCCGATGACGCGGGCGGTCAGGGCGATGTCTCCGGTGCGCTCCGCCGCCTGGACGGCGGCGAGGCGGTCGCGCCGCGAGTGGACGAGGCCGTCGCCACCCGCCAGGGCCAGGGTGCGCGCCAGTTCCACGGTAGTGCGCGGGCCGAGTCGTACGCCTGCGGTCCAGACGGTGCGCGGGGGCTGGAGCGTCGTAGCTCCGTGGAGAATGTCCGTCTCCAGGCGCTGGAGGCCGGCACCGGGGTCGAGCCCGAGCTGGTCCACAAGCATCGTGCGGGCGCGACGCAGGGTGGCCAGCGCGTCCGCCTGGCGGCCTGCCCGGTGCAGTGCGCGGGCCAGCAGCCCCAGGCCGGCTCGCGCCAGGGGTGTTCGGTGACGTGGGCGCCCAGTTCGGCGACCAACTCGGCTCCTGAACCGGAGTCGAGGAGGAGGCGGGCGCGCAGTTCCATCCCCTCCAGCCTCAGCTCCTCCAGCCGGGTCCGCTCGCGCTGGGCCCACGCGGAGCCGGTCACATCGGCGTAGGCGGGGCCGCGCCAGGCCGCGAGGACCGCGTCAAGGTCGGTCAACGCGTCGGGGTTGCGGCGGGCGCGGGCCAGGGCGTCCTCGAACCGGTGGACGTCCACGGTGTCGCGCGGCAGGCGCAAGGCGTAGCCGGGGCCTTCCGTGACGAGGACGCGCGGCGGGGTGCGGGGCGGCCGGTCGGGTTCGATAGCGCGGCGCAGCGCGGCGACGAACGTACGCAACGCACCCACGGCGCGCACCGGCGGCTCGGCCCACAGGTCGTCCACGAGGGTGTCGGTGGGGACCATACGGCCCTCGGCGGCGACGAGCCGGGCGAGCACCTCGCGGTGGCGGGGTCCGCCCAGGTCGACCAGGGTACCGTCGTCGCGGAGGGCCCGCACGGCACCGAGTACGTCGATTCGCATGCCCTCCCTCTTCTGTGCCGCGGCTCCTCGGCATCAAGCGTACTGATCGGCTGCTGATCGCCGTCGCCCACGCTGGCCCCGTCAGTCCTCGGACCACGGCTTTCGCCGGTCCACCGACCCCAGGAAGGGGCCTTTCATGACGCTCGCCATTCCCGGTTTCGACTACGTCCGCCTGCCCGGCACGGACGGAGTGGAGCTGGCTGCCGCCGTCGGCGGCAGCGGCCGCCCGGTCGTGCTGCTGCACGGCTTTCCGCAGACCCACCTGATGTGGCGGCACGTCGCCGAGCGGCTCGCCGGCGAGCACACGGTGATCTGTCCCGACCTGCGCGGCTACGGCGCCAGCGACAAGCCGACGGCCACCGGCCCTGAGGTGTACTCCAAGCGCACCATGGCCGCCGATGTCGTCGCCCTGGCGGCGGCGCTCGGCCATGAGCGCTTCGCCCTGGTCGGCCACGACCGGGGCGCCCTGGTCGCCTTCCGGGCGGGACTGGACCATCCCGAGACCCTCACCCACCTGGGCATCCTCGACGTCGTGCCGCCCCTGGACATGTGGAACGTCCTGCACGGTGTCCGGCGGCGGTCGGCCACCACCTGTTCCTCATGGCGCAGCCGCCGGGGCTGCCGGAGACGATGATCGCCAACAGCGCCGACGCCTACTTCGCCTCCTTCCTCGACGGTTGGGCCAGGGACCCGGCCGCCATGCCGGAACCGGTCCGAGCCGCGTACCTGCGGGCGAGCGCCGCGGCCGTGCCGTCGATCGTCGCGGACTACCGGGCCTCGGCGGGCATCGACGTAACACACGACCAGGCGGACCAGGACGCCGGTTCCCAACTGGCCATGCCCGTGACGGTCGTCCAGCAGGACTGGGGCGCGCGACTGGGCTACGACGCCGCCGCGGTCTGGCACGCGTGGGCGCCGGACCTGGACCACCGGCTGACCGGCGCGGGGCACTTCATGGCCGAGGAGGCGCCCGACGAGATCACGGATGCGATCCGCGACCTGCTGGTCCGCTGAGCCCGCCACCCGGGCCACGGGCGGCGGCGGGCGAGCCCCGCGATCCGGCGACCGCTGACCAGCCCACCTCCCTACGGCCACTGCCGCAGCCCGGGGAACACCAAGCGACGCTCAGCAGGGCGCGGCAGCGCCCCACGGGCCGCTCCGCGGGCGGGGTAGGCCGGGGCAGCGAGGGGGCGGCACCCGTTCCGGGCAGACCGATCGTCACGGCGAAGACACGGACCGGGTAGGCGTGGGCGGAGAGGGCGGCTGATGAGCGCCGGGGAGCCGGTCGTCCCCGCCCCGGCGCGGTCAGGCCATTTCGACGTAGCGGTGGACCCGGTCGAAGCGCCGGGCCGCCAGGTCCCGGCGGCGGATCACCCAGTGGGCCACGCCGGAGTCCAGTTCCGTGACGTCGTCGCCGCACCTCCAGGTGGCCAGGAGAACCCAGTCGTCGGCGCCTTCTCCGTGGGCCGTACCGCCCTGCTCGGAGTGGCCGGCCTCTTCGGGACCACGGGCGTAGTGGACGGGGTCGTTCTGGGGCGAGACCGGGTGGCCGCCGATCTGCAAGGCCCAGGAAGGGCGGTAGCCGCCCACGCGTGCCCAGGCGTCGCTGAGTTCGTCGGCGAGCTCGAACTGCTCGTCCTCGGGGAATTCGCCCCATCGGTCGAGGGCGAAGCTCTCCGGCATCTGCGCGCTCGGCTGGTGCCAGAGCGTGCGGAGCTCACGCGGCCGGTACGACTCGCGCCAGCTGTGTTCGAGGGGGCTATGGGTTGTCGGGGTCCCGGCGGGGACGTACAGCACCGCGTCGGACACCTGTTCCCCGATGCCGCTCACATCGGTGCCGGAGAAGAGGAGCAGGTGGCCGTCGGTGGGGAGCGGGAGGCCGGTGGCGCCCGGCGGGAGAGCCGCGAGGTCGACGGAGGCCACGAAGGGATCGGACGGCCTCGGCGCGCCGTGCGGCAGCAGGGGGTCGCCGCCGACCCGGGCCACGAGGGGACCGTTACCACCCTCCGCCAGGTACACCGCCGGGCGGGCGACACGTATCCATTCCTCCGCCTCCTCCGAGGGCAGATCCCGGGATGCCGCCTCGGCCCGGAATCGGTTCATTCTGTCCATGTTCGCGTCGGTCACCGGGCCACCCTAACGGGCTCATGGGCAGGCACTGGCAGGACCGAACTCGCTTGGATGCAACCCCAATTGGCGCTACTGACCTTTGCAGCGTGATGTCGGCAGGGCTGACGATGTGTGATCGGCGCGGTATGCCGGTTGTGTGAGATATCCACCCGCCTGGTGCTACACATGGATTGCTTGGTTCATCCCTGGAGGGTGGCGAGCCAGTCGGTCAGCAGGCGGTTGACCTCGTCGGGGCGCTCCTGCTGGATCCAGTGGCCGCAGCCGTCCAGGAGGTGGGAGGCCGACAGGCCGGGGAGGGTGGAGGGGTAGGCGTCGATGGCGTCGGACATCCAGGTGGTGGAGGCGTCCAGGGCGCCGCCGATGAACAGGGACGGCTGCTTGATCGGGGCTCCGCGGTGCGGGGCGAGGTCTTCCCAGTCTCGGTCCATGTTGCGGTAGCGGTTGAGTGCGCCGGTGATCCCTGTGCGCTCGAACTCCCCGGCGTAGATGTCGAGGTCGTCCTCGCTCAGCCAGGCCGGGAGGACCCCTGTGGGGAGGCGGTCGCGCAGCCGGCCGCCGCCGCGGGCGACGAAGTGCGGGTCGGGCTCGCCCTGGGTGGGCATGGTGTCGGCGGACAGGGCCGCGTAGAAGCCCGCGAGCCAGCCCCGGACGTCGGGCTCGATCTCTGCCTCGGCGCGGCCGGGCTCCTGGAAGTAGGAGACGTAGAACTCCTGCTGGGGGCCGCCGATCTGGCCGAAGATGTCGCTGGGGCGGGGCCCGCCGGGCGGCGCGTAGGGGACGCTCAGCAGGCCGACGGCGCGGAAGACCTCGGGGTGGAGCAGGGCGGAGGCGGCGGCGATGTTGGAGCCCCAGTCGTGGCCGACGACCACCGCGCTTTCCTCGCCGAGGGCACGCACGACGGCGACGTTGTCCTCCACCAGGTCGAGCATCCGGTAGGCGTCGGTCGCCTCCGGCTTGGAGGAACGGCCGTAACCGCGCACGTCGATCGCCACCGCCCGGTAGCCGGCCGCGGCGAGGGCCGGTAGCTGGCGGCGCCAGGAGTACCAGGACTCGGGGAAGCCGTGCACGAGCAGGACCAGCGGGCCGGTTCCCTGCTCGACCAGGTGCAGGCGCCCGGCCGGGGCCTCGACGATGCGGTGGCGGAGCTCGGCGGTCGGCTCGGGCTGCATGGGCTTCTCCTCGCTTCGCGGCGGCGCGGCTACCCATCGATCATGCGGCGCAGCACCCGCCCGACGCGATCAGCCTTGCCATTCTGGCAACCTTGCGGGACCGTGCCCGAGACCGCACGTTTTCTCGGGGAGCGGGTGCGCCGGGCTTCCCGGGGACCGACGCCGTGGACATCATGCGCAAGGGGCATGCCGTGGTGCGGGTGTCCCACCCTGAGGTGCATGCCATGATCCGCGCCGCGATCGCCCACGCAGACGTACCGGTGCTGGGAGACGACGGTCAGGTGGGGCTGGCGCGGCACCACGCACCCGGATCCTCCGGCACTTCCGACGGCCGCACGACAGAACTGCTGCGTGCACGACCGGCAGCTGACCGGGCCCCGGTGAAGAGTCTTCCGGCTGTGCCGCGGCAGCCGACCCGCGGCGACGAACCCACCCCCGTGACGGGATCCGCGGTGCCGGGCGGTGCCGGGGCCTCCCTCCGTCTCCCGGTCGACCGGCTCAGCGTCGCCGCCCATCGACGGGTGCAGCGCGAGCTCCAGCGCGTGCAGGACGCGCTGGACCAGCCGCTTCCGGAGATCGTGGCCGTGGACTCGTCGTCCAGGAATGCCCAGCTGGCCGATCACGACAGGCGGCGCCAGGCCCTGCAGGAGCGCCGCAGCCACCTGCGTGCCGTGCTCGACCAAGTGGTCCCTGGCTCCTCCCTGACGGGCGGGGCGATGGTCGTCCCTGGATGCCTAGTCGGAGTTGAGGACCCGGACGAGCCCGGCATCATGACGTACGAGATCGCGATGCTCGCGGGTGACGAGGCGGAACGGCTGAGCCCCGACACCCCGCAGGGAAAGGCGCTGATGTGGCGAGAGGTCGGGGACGAGGTGAGCTGGCAGACGGAGCGGGGCACGCGCATGCGCGTCATCGTCCGGTACATCCAGGACTGAGACCGCAGCGGAACGGGGCTGCGCGGCGGCTGCGCGGCGGTCCGTAGCTGGTCGTGCCCAACAGCCCCGCGTCCCGCCGGGTCAGTTTGCCGGCGTGCGCGACCCGGGAGCGCTCCGCAGCTGCGGTGAGCCGGACGCCGGTGGCGACGGGTCTTGGCCGCCGTCCCGAGCAGAGGTAGAACAGGCCGAGGGGGGCGTTTGCGATCGGCGCCAGGAAGAAGATGGCGAGGGCCAGTTCGACGTGGCTTACCTCGGCGGTCCAGCCCAGGCCCGCAGGGATCCGCGCAGAGCCCGGCTGTACAGGGTGACCAGTGCGCTGACGCAGGCCGGCTGCCGCACTCCCAGCGACCATTCGATGAGGGACACCAGACGACTCATCGGGGTGGGGAAGGCCGGCATTCTCATCGGTCGGCGCTGCCGGGCGGTACGACCCATTCGGTGGGTTGGCCGGTGAGGGAGGCGATCATGTCGAAGTCGCCGTCGTAGTGGAGGACTGTTCGCCGGTGCAGTTCCGCTGTGGCGGCGATCAGCAGGTCGGGAAGGGACAGGGCGCGGTGGAAGCCCGCGTTGAGGGCATGGCGCTGGATCTCGAGAGCGCGAATGAAGATGTCGTCTTCGGCGCGGAGGTAGTCGAAGGCGTGGAGCCAGGTGCTGATCCGTGTTGCTTCCGAGCTGTCCCGTGCAGAGTGGATCATCTCGAACTCGGTGGGCTGGCATACGGCGAGGAGGTAGCGCTCATGCAGAGGCTTGAGTACCTCCTTGACGCTCGGCTTCGTCCAGCGGGCGAGGGCGGACTTGTCGATCAGATAACGGTCCTGCATCAGGCGGCCCGGCCTCCGTCGCGGTCGCCATTGTGCTTGAGGGAGCCGTCTGCATTGCGGGGCCCGGTGTTCTCGACGATCTCACTGAAGTCGAGCTCGCCGGCCTCCATGGCGTCGAAGCCCTCCTGCCGCAGGTGCCTCTTGACGGCGTCTTCCATGGCGAGGCGTACGGCTTTGGCTTTCGTTTTGGTCCCGAAGATGCGCATGGCCTCGGTGACCATGTCTTCATCAA
Organism: Streptomyces tuirus; assembly: GCA_018195615.1. GTDB lineage: Bacteria > Actinomycetota > Actinomycetes > Streptomycetales > Streptomycetaceae > Streptomyces > Streptomyces tuirus_A. The sequence continues at coordinate 5,493,648 of JAGTPG010000002.1, forward strand.
GGTCGATGACGGTTCTGGCCATGTGGTGATCCTCTCCTCTCGGAGACGTTTCTGCCAGTGAAATGATACCATTCATCGATGGTGATAGATATCGTTTCGGTCATAGGTTCCGTCGTGAATGGAGGCTGCGGCGTTCACGGTGACGTGCCGCGCGGTCGCCCCTTGTGAGAAATGGACAATCGTCCTCATGTCGGGCTTCGCCCCTGTCGGGGCTTTCGCCAGAAGTGATGGGGTGGCGAGAGGCGGCCGACCAAGCGGCCCCATCGGTGGACAGACGCCTTTGGACAGTGCATCACGGGGTGGCACGGGTCAACTTGCTGCGCATGCTCTGATCAGGAAAAACGTCACGACGTAGCACGGCAAGGCGCTAGGCAACACGAACGCTCATGGTCTCGTAATGCGTAGGTCTCGGGTTCGAAACCGGCATGGTCATCGGCGCGCTGAATCTGGCCGTCGCCGACGGTGGTCTCGGCACCGGCAACGGAGTGGCCGGGGGTGCCATTGCCCTGGTACTGGGGCTGATCGCCATGGTCCTCGGCCGTCTGGCTCTGGCCCGCTCCCGCCGCACCGGTCGGACGACCGACCAGCCCGATCACGAGCGCGCGCTCCAGTAAGGGAGGAGAACGACGCGAGGAGACGACGACGGCAACCGAGATTCCCCCGTACGGATGGAGCTCTGGCGGGCCTGGCCGGGTTCTGTTACCGGCGCCGCCGCCTGGTCCTCCTGGCCTGGATCGTCGGCGTGATCGCCGTGGCGTTAGTCGGCTTTGGCTACGGCGCCGCCCCCGCAACGACTTCTCCGGAGGAGACTCGCAGTCGGCCAAGGCACAGCAGCTGATGGAGAAGCACTTCCCCAAGGAGCAAGGGGACAGGCTGACCCTCGCGATCAAGGCTGACAAGGGGATCGACGATCCTGCCGCCCGGCAGAAGACCCGGGGCGCCAGCTTGCGCGGGGCGTATTCCGTCGCCGCCTCGGACACCGTCTCCGCGCAGGTGGACAGGGCTGTGCCGAGCGGCAGCGAGTCGGAGTTCTCCGCCGCCCCGGCATCGCACTGCGTCAGATCTTGATGATGTGGACGCCGGGACCGCACAGCATGTGGACGTCTTCGGGGTCCGAGGTCAGGACAGTCGCGGGTGAGAGGGAGGCCAATGCGGTGGCGGCCACGATGGCGTCGAGGGCGTATTTGTGGCCGTGCAGGCCGGCTGCGGCGAGGAGTTTGCTGGCGTGGCGGGCGATGGCTTCGGTGGGCGGGATGATGTTGACCCGGGAGACGGCGTAGTCGAAACGGGCCTGGTTGGTCTTGGGGTCGCGGGCTTCGACCAGGGTGACGGAGCTGGTGACGACGCGGATGTCCTCGGCCTCGGCGGCGGCCAGCCATTCGGTGAGTTCAGGTGCGCGTCGTACGAGTTTGGACAGACCTTCGCAGTCGAGGACGAGGGTGCCGCTCACGCGGCGTCCGCCGAACCCGCGGTGTCACCGCGCAGGACGGCCCGCTTGGCCTCGACCGCTGCCTGGTCGACTGAGCCGTGTTCGGATTCTGCGTCTTCGATGAGTTCGCGCAGACGGTCGCGCTCCAGTTGGCGCTGGATGAGGGCTTCGACGTAGGCGGACATGCCCCGCCTGCCGGTACGTGCCTTGAGGGCGGCGATGGTGCCTTCGTGGAGGGAGACGGAGACCGGGCGGACGGGGCCTTCGCCGGGCGCCGGCTCGGGAGTAAGGGCCATGGAGCCACTTTAACAAAACTCTTGTTATTGGCTGGGGTGGTTCTGCCGCGTTGCGGCTTGACCGGAGGTAGGTGGCGGATGCCTCGCGGGGCACAGATCCTCTGTGATCATCAAGCGCGACGATGCGACACGTGGGCTGACGCGCGAGGAACTCGCACTGCCCGCGGCCGTGGACTTGGAGACGGCGAACCGTGCGCTGTCCCGCAGTCGGACCACGGGGTGCGACCTCGCCAAGCGCGGCCTGTGTCGGTGCACGATCCTGCGTCTGGGCAACGCCGACCGGGTCGTCACCCCCGGTGGCGACGGCGCCGATTCCTGGCACCTCGAGATCGGCCGCTGGGTCCCCGATGACCCCGACGAGGACTACGAGGATTGCAGTAGCGCAACAGGTAGTGCGGTAGTTCGCTGTGTGCTCCCCACGTCGCCGGGCGCTGATGAGATCGCCGATCTGTTGAACCGGGTCGAAGGTCAGGCGGACCTGCTTGCCGAGTGGGCCGAAACGCGTGTCGGAGGGGTGCTCGAGGGGACGCGGTTCGTCGTCACGGAGTGCTACGACGACTGAGCCTCGCCCTCATCATCAGGCGGCCGGCGATCCCGAGGCGGCAGCGCTCGACCTGGGCCGAGTTTGCGGTCAGCCGCCCATGGCGAGTGGGCCGCTGCCTCGGAAGTCGCCTCCGGAGCCCCGGCCAGGCACGCCGAATGCGTGGGCGATGCGTGAACGGACGGTTCAGCACCCATTGGATCAGGCGTCATGCCATCCGGCTCCACTGGGGCCCCAGGTCAGATGGATTCTGACCTGGGGTTTCTCGTGGTCCTGGGATTACTTGAGGTAGACGAGGCCGTCGGTGGTGATGGTGGGGCGGCCGGTGGTGCCCACTACGACGATCCTGACGGTGTGCTTGGCGCTGCTGGACCAGTTCCGTGGGAGAGCCCAGGCCGGACAGGCGCCCCCCGGCCTGGGCTTTCGGGTCGTTCAGCGGGAGGCTTCCCGCTCGACCGGCAGCCACAGTTCCGCATCCGCCTGCGTCCCGTCCGCCGACAGGTCGGTCCGCAGGATCTCCGGCCCGGGGCGGCTGCGGTACGGGTTCGACGGGAACCACTCGGTGAACACGTCCCGCCACAGCTCCTGGATGGCCTGCGGTGCCGGGCCGGAGGTGGTGAAGACCGCCCAGGTGCCGGGTGGGACGGGCAGCACGGTGGAGCCCTCGGGGCGTCCGGCAGGCCCTCGGGCGGGACGGGCCCGGCGGTGATCACCGCCTGGTAGTAGTCGAGCTCGGTGCCCTCGGCCCGGCTCGGGTCCAGATCGTCGCAGACCGCGACGACGCCGTGCGGCTCCTGCGCGGACAGCGCCTTCAGACGTTCCAGGGCCTGTGGGCCGAGGCCTCGGACGAAGTCGATGATCGCCTGGTTCGGACCCGAGTGCACCAAGGGGATCCGGGTCTTGAAACCGGTGACGGTGAACGCCGGCCGGTCCACCACGCGGTAGTGCATGCTGCTGCTCCCTTCGACAGTGAGACGGAAGGTCAGCCGGGCCTGCGAGACGAGTGCCGCGCCGGTGCGCCTGGCCTCGCCCGGACCGACGCCGTGCATCGCGCGGAACGCCCGTGCGAACGCCTCGCCCGAGCCGTAGCCGTAGCGCACCGCGATCTCCAGCAGCGTCGCGTCGCTCGCGAGCACCTCCGCACCCGCGACGGTCAGCCGCCGGCGACGGATGTACTCCGACAGGGGCATGCCTGCCAGTGCGGAGAACATCCGGCGCAGGTGGTACTCCGAGGTGCATGCCGTACGTGCCAGGTCCGCCGCGTCGATGGGCAGGCCGAGGCGTCGTTCGATGTGCGCCATGGCCTCGTTGAGTCGATCCAGCACGCCCGGTCTTCCTTCCTTTTCCGTGCCCTCACGCTAGGCAGCGTGCGCACTCCGGCACCCGACATCCTGTGCCCGATCCGGTCGGGTGCGGCCTCCCCGAACGGCGTAGGCGCGCCGCCGTCCGGCAGGCGTATTTAAGGGGTCCTTACCGTGAACGGATAGCATCGCCCGTCAACCCGTCAGTTGCCGACCGGGACGAGGTGAGGACATGGGGGCGCCCAGGATCGCCGTCGCCGTGGTGACCATGGGCAACCGGCCGGACGAGGTCGACGCGCTGCTGCGGTCCGTGGCCAAGCAGGACGTGGCGCCCGAGCGGATCGTCATCGTCGGCAACGGCTGCCCGTTGCCGGAGTTCGCCCGGCGGCTGTCCCTGCCCGGCGAGGTCACCCCGATCGAGCTCGACGAGAACCTGGGGTGCCCCGGCGGGCGGAACGCGGCCCTCGCGCGGCTACGGGAGTTCGGCGACATCGACGTCGTCGTCGACCTGGACGACGACGGGCTGCTCGTGGACGCCGACGTGCTGCGCCGGGTGCGGGAGCTGTACGCCGCCGACGACCGGCTCGGCATCGTCGGGTTCCGTATCGCCGACGAGCTCGGCGAGACGCAGCAGCGCCATGTGCCCCGGCTCGGCAAGTCGGATCCCCAGCGTGGTGGGTACGTCACCGGGTTCCTCGGCGGCGGGCACGCGCTGCGGATGGCGATGCTGGACGAGGTCGGCGACTGGCCCGCCGAGTTCTTCTTCGCGCACGAGGAGACCGACCTGGCCTGGCGTGCCGCGGACGCGGGCTGGCGCATCCTCTACGCGCCCGAGCTGCTCCTCCAGCACCCGAAGACCTCGCCCGCCCGGCACGCCATCTACTACCGAGTGAACGCCCGCAACCGGGTCTGGCTGGTGCGCCGTCGGCTGCCGGTCGCGCTCGTCCCCGTCCACCTGGCCGTCTGGGTGCTGCTCACCCTCGCACGGAACCGGTCCGGCGCCGGGCTGCGCGCGTGGTTCGGCGGATTCGTGGAAGGCGTACGGGAGTCGGCGGGGGAGCGGCGGCCCATGCGCTGGCGCACGGTGTGGCGGCTCACCCGGCTGGGGCGGCCGCCCGTCGTCTGATGCCGATCGGCCGGCGCCGTAGGGAGTGAGTGGGTCCCGGCCGTTCACCTCCGCCGACCGGGACCCGGACCCGGCCGCGGCGGCGACACTCCCCCGAGTTGCGCGTCCAGACGCGCGCGCCGCCGGGCCAGATTCGATGTAGTGATCACATCAGGCTTTGCCAACGGATCGCTAACATGTGGCCAATGGTTCGACGTTGCGTCGTCTGTTGATTGGCGTGAAGTCGCCGAACCAAGATCGAAGGCGGCCTGACCAGCGGCTGTCCCTGCGGAGCAGGTGAAGGTCAAGGTGGCGGAAAACCGCTGCCCAGGGGTGGAAACTCGTCAAGGGCGGAGGCACGGGAAGGCGGGGGCGCGATGATGCGGTTCGGGCTGTTGGGACCGCCGGTGCTGTACGACGACGTCCGGGGCGGTGTCAGCGGCAGCGGTGTCGCGGGTCCTTAGCAGGGCGGGAGAGAAGCCCGGGGCGTCGCGAGCCCCAAGTCCCGGGTGCTGCTGGCCGCGTTGCTCCTCGACGCCGGGCGGGCCGTGTCCGTGGATGCGCTCAAGGACGCCCTGTGGGGCGGGGAGCCGCCCGTTTCCGCCCAGGCCTCGCTGCACAATCACGTGGCCCGGTTGCGGCGGTTGCTCGACGAGCCCGACCGGCTGCGGACCGTGCCGTCCGGGTATGTGCTGCGGGTCGACGAGGGCGAGCTGGACGTCCACGTGTTCGACGCCCGGGTCGCCGCCGCCCGTGCCGCGCACGCCGGCCAGGACTGGGAGCGTGTGGTGCGCGCATGCACGGACGCGCTCTCCCTGTGGCGGGGCGCGCCGCTCGCCGGGCTGCCGCCCGAGGTGGGCGGGTACGCCTTCGCCCAGCGGTTGCGCGAGGCCCGGTTGCTGCTCCTGGAGTGGCGCTACGACGCCGAGTTGGCGCTGGGTGGTCCACGACTCCATGAGCTCGTTCCGGAGCTGGCGGCGTTGACCGCCGAGTATCCGCTGCGGGAGGTGTACCACCGCCAGCTCATGCTCGCCCTGTACCGCACCGGCCGCCAGGCCGAGGCCCTCGCCGTCCACCACGACCTGCGCACCCGCCTCGTCGACCGACTCGGCATCGAGCCGGGGCCGGGGGTGCGGGCGGCGCATGTCGAGGTGCTGCGGGGGGCTGTGGGCAACGGCGGTTCGGGGGGCCCTGGCCCTCAGGGTGGGGCCCTGGGGGTGGGGGTGGCGGTTCGGCGGGCTCAGGGGGCGGTGGCTCGTGGGGCCCGGAGGGCGGCGGCTCGTGGCGCCCGAGGGCGGTGGCTCGTGGCGCCCGAGGGCGGTGGCTCCCAGCCGTCCGCGCGCGTCCCGGGTTGTGATGGCGGCGCCGTATCGTCCTCGCCCGTCCAGTCGCCCCGCTTCCCGCCCAGTTGCCCTCGCCCCCGCCCACTTCACCGGACGCGCCCTCGTGCGTGACTCCCTGCGCCACTCCCTCACACCACCTGGTCCGCACCCCACCGCCGTCATCAGCGGCATGGCCGGTGTCGGCAAGAGCGCACTCGCCCTGCACGTCGCACATGAGTTGGCGGAACGTTTCCCCAATGGGCAGCTCTACCTCGACCTGCACGGTGCGAGCCCCGGCAGGCCCCCTCTCACCCCCGGCCAGGCGCTGACCGCCCTGCTGCGTGATCTCGGCGTCGAGCCCTCCCGCGTCCCGAACTCCCGGACGGGGCCTCCGCCCTGCTGCGTTCGCTGCTCGCCCGACGCGCACGCTCCTGGTCCTGGACGATGCCGCGAGCGCCGCGCAGGTACGGCCGTTGCTGCCGGGCGGTGCCGGGTGCGCGGTGATCGTCACCAGCCGTTCGCCGCTCACCGCGCTGGACGGCGTCGCCCGCTTCCCGCTCGGCCCGCTGTCGGAGGAGGAGGGCGCGACTCTGCTGCGAGCGGCTTCCGGCCGGGACGGACTGGAGGGCTCGGGCGCCGTCCGTCTCCTCGTCCAACTCACCGGCCGCCTGCCCCTGGCCCTGCGCGTCGTCGCCGCGCGGCTCGCCGCCAGGCCGGCCCTGACGCCTGACGTGCTCGCCGGTCAACTGGCCGAGCGGGGCGGGCGGTTGCGGCACCTCGAGTACGACGACCTGAGCGTGCGCCGCTCGCTGGCCGTCGCGCACGACGCCCTCGCCGGCTCCGAGCACGAGGCCGACCGGGACGCGGCCCTCACGCTGAGGCGTATCGGCGCGCTCGATCTGCCCGCGTACGACGCACCCCTGCTCGCCCGCCTCACCGGCACGGGCGAACGCCGCACCGAGGCGGCGCTGGATCGCCTCGTCGACGTCGCCCTGCTCCAGGAGCCGGCCTACGGCCGCTACGCACCGCACGGCCTGGTACGCGACTTCGCCCGCGAACTCGCCGCGGAGTGGGACGCCGACGGCACCGGCGCCGCGGCCGGGGCCGCCGCAACCGGGATCGACACCGCGAGGGGATGGGGCACCGCGAGTGGATCGGGCTCGGCGAGTGGATCGGGCTCGGCGAGTGGATCGGGCGCCGTGGCGGGCACCAGCGCTGCGGGCGTGAGTGTTGCGGCAACCGGGATCGACACCGCGAGTGGAGGGGCCGCTGCCGCAACCGGCACCATCCATCACCCGGCCGATCTGCGGGCCGCCGAACCCCCGACCCGGTCAAGCGAATGATCACTTGGCGTCCGCATAGCACTCCACCACCGCGGTCGTGAACGGGAACCGCACCGGCGTCTCCCCGAAGGTCAGCCGTCCGGCCAGGGCCGCTGCCTCGTGGATCGCCGCCACGACCGTCGCCGTCTCCTCCTCGGGACAGTGCACGATCACCTCGTCGTGCTGGAAGAAGACCAGCTCGGCCGACAGATCAGCGCACGTCCTCCGCAGCGCGGCGAGCAGCAGCAGCGCCCAGTCGGCCGCGCTGCCCTGGACGACGAAGTTGCGGGCGAAGCGGCCGCGGGCGCGGGCGTTGGTGGAGGCGTAGCCGGGCACCCACTGTCCGCCGTCCGGCTGGTCGTCCGCGCCGGGGACGACGGAAGCCGTCGGGATGCCGGCCTCCTCGGTCGCGTCGTCCGTCCCCCGGGCCGCCGGCGGGCAGGTGCGGCCCAGCCAGGTCCGTACGAGCCGGCCCTCCTCGCCGGCCCGGGCCGCCTCGTCCACGTACGCCACCGCCCTGGGGAAGCGGCGTCTGAGCGCGGCGAGGTTCTTCAGGCCGTCGCCGGAGGTCTGGCCGTAGACCGCGCCCAGCACGGCGAGTTTGGCCTGGGCGCGGTCGCCGGAGAAGGCGCGGTCGGAGACGGACTGGTACAGGTCGCTCTCCCGGCCGGCCACCTCCATCAGACCGGGATCGCGGGAGATGGCGGCGAGCACACGCGGCTCCATCTGGTCGGCGTCGGCGACGACGAGCCGCCAGCCGGGGTCGGCGACCACGGCCCGCCGGATCACCTTGGGGATCTGGAGCCCGCCTCCGCCGTTGGTCACCCAGCGCCCGGTCACCGTCCCGCCCGCGAGGAACTCCGGCCGGAACCGCCCCTCGCGCACCCAGTCCTGGAGCCAGGACCAGCCGTGGGCGACCCAGATGCGGTAGAGCTTCTTGTATTCGAGGAGCGGTTTCACGGCCGGGTGGTCGACCGTCTCGATCTCCCACTTGCGGGTCGAGGTGACCTTGATGCCGGCCTGCGCGAAGGCCTTGACCACGTCGGCGGGCAGGTCGGGGCGGACCCGGCGGCCGAACGCGGTGGACACCTCGTCGGCGAGTTCGGCCAGGCGGCGCGGCTCACCGCCGCCCGCGTACCGCTCGCCCAGCAGGTCGTGCAGTACCGCGCGGTGCACCTCGGCGCGCCAGGGGAGCCCGGCGCGGTTCATCTCGGCGGCCACCAGCATGCCCGCCGACTCGGCGGCCGTCAGCAGGCGCATCCGGTCGGGCTGTTCGGCCCGTTCGTGCCGCCGCTGCTGTTCGGCGTAGACCGCGAGGAGGTCCGGCAGGGGCAGGTGGACGCCCTGCGGTTCGAACAGTGAGGACTGCGCGCCCGGTTCGGCGGACCGCTGGGGCGGATCGGGCGGTACGGGGCCGCCGCGCAGCCGGGCCAGGGCGGCCGCGGCCGAGCGTGGTTCCCCGTACCGCCCCTCGTGGCCGAGGAGGAGCGTCTCCGCTGCCTCGATGTCGTAGCACCGCTCGACTCGCACCCCCGTGGCGAGCAGGCGCGGGTAGACCTCGGCGGTGGACCGCCACACCCACCGCGTGACGCCGGGACGGCTCCGCACGGCCTCGGCGGGATCCGCCTCCCGCCGCACCGGCCCGGCGGGCAGCCCGTCCGGACCGAGGGGGGCGACGTCCACGCCACCGTCCTCGGCCGCAGCGAGCGCCCACCGGTCGGCCATACCGCGAGTGTGCCAGGGGGTCTGACAACGCCCCCTGCCGCCGCCGACGCGGGTCAGGACTCGTCCAGCGTGTCCTTCTGGGCCTGCACGATCTTCTCCAGCACCTCGGCCACGTACCGCTCGGTCCGCTCCTTGCCGACGCCGAGGCCGCTGAGGACGCCCTCGCCGTTCTCGTGCTCCAGCAGGGCGAGCAGGATGTGCTCGGTGCCGATGTAGTTGTGGCCGAGGCGCAGGGCCTCGCGGAAGGTGAGCTCCAGGACCTTCTTGGCGGCCTGGCCGTAGGGCACGAGCTCCGGGACCTCGTCGACGGCCGGCGGGAGCGCCGCCGTCGCCGCCTCGCGGACGCGGTCGAGAGGGACGCCCTGCTCGACGAGTGCCTTCGCGGCAAGGCCCTCGGGCTCGGCCAGCAGCCCGAGGACGAGGTGCTCGGGCACGCCCTCGGCGTTGTGCGCGGCCTTGGCCGCGTTGTGCGCGGCCATCACCGTGTTGCGGGCGCGCGGGGTGTAGCGGTTGAAGCCCTGGCTCGGGTCGAGGTCGGCCGATTCCTTGGGCACGAAGCGCTTCTGCGCCGCCTGCCGGGTGACCCCCATGCTCTTGCCGATGTCCGTCCATGAGGCGCCGGACCGCCGCGCCTGGTCCACGAAGTGGCCGATCAGGTGGTCGGCCACCTCGCCGAGATGATCGGCGGCGATCACCGCGTCCTGGAGCTGCTCGAGGGGTTCCTGGTGAACCTTCTTGATCGCCGCGATCAGGTCGTCGAGGCGTACGGATGACGTGATGTCGGGGTTCGTCGTCATGGTGTCAACCGTAGGTTGCACCCCTGGGGGTGTCAACCGCGAGTTGACAGTCGAGGCCGGCCCGCGTCTACTTCGGCGACGTCGCCACCAAACGCACCGCCAGCCCCGTGAACACCGTCCCGGAGACGATGTTCAGCCAGCGGTTCACCCGCGCACTGCGCCGGAGGGCCGAGGCCAGCCGGCCCGCGAGCAGTCCGACGCTGCCGTCCCACAGGAAGCCCATCACCACGAGCGTGATGCCGAGCAGCAGCAACTGCCCCTGGACGTGGCCGAGCGACGGGTCGACGAACTGCGGCAGGAACGCCACGTTGAAGAGGATCACCTTCGGGTTGAGCAGATTGGTGATCGCGCCCTGCCAGAACGCCCGGCGCATCCCCGGCCCCGCGGCACCGGCCCCTTCCGCGCTCGGCACCGACCGGTCGCGGAACGCCTTCACGGCGAGGTAGAGAAGATAGGCCGCACCCGCCCAGCGCAGCACGTGATACAGCGTCGGCAACGCCGTGAACAGGGCCGACAGGCCGAGGGCCGCCGCGACCGAGTGCACGAGCATCGCGCACGCCACCCCGAAAGCGGCCATCACCCCCGCGGCCGGCCCGCTCCGTCCGCCCATCGCCACGATGAACATCAGGTCGGGGCCGGGGGTGACGCAGAGCGCGAAGGCGGCGACGAGGAACGCCGCGTACAGAGACATGTCCACCATGCGGCCCATGCTCGAAGCCCCGCCGCACGCGGACGACCGAATTTCGGGGAGTGAGACGTACGAGGTCGCGGGTGCCGGGCACCCCGCAAGGGCGTGGCACCATCGGCCCGTGAGTACGTCCAGCACCGTCCACCGCGCGTTCGAGGCAGCCCTGTACGGGACCGGGCACACGGCCCTCGACACCGGCGCGTCCCTGCTCGCGTCCGACCCGGCGGCGGATGCCGAACTCGTCCGTCGCGGGGAGGAGTTCGTGGCAGCGGCCTGGCGGCGCGGCTGGCAGCCTGCCGATGTCGTACGGATCGTGCGGCGCGAGCTGGACGAGGTACACGTACGCCTCGCGGCGGAGCTGATACGCGCGCAGAAGGCGCACGACGGTCCCCGCGGACGCCGCTGGAGCGCGCAGCTCGCCGAGCTCCCCGCCGACGCCCCGCCCCGCACCGACCGGTTCCCGCACGCCACCGCCGTGCTGGAGCTGTACCGCCTGCTGCTGCGCCTGCCCGCGCTCGAGGCCCTGGACGAGTCGTCCGGGGAACCGAGAGCCGAGTCCCGGATGCTCACCCGCATCCGCGCCCTGCTCGCCAAGGCGGAGGCGACCGGGTTCCCGGACGAGGCCGAGGCGCTGAGTGCCAAGGCGCAGGAACTGATGGCCCGGCACAGTGTCGACGAAGCGCTGCTCGCGGCGGGCGCGCCGTCGCCCGAGACGCCCGGCGCCTGCCGGATCGGTGTCGAGCCGCCGTACGAGCAGGCCAAGGCGGTGCTGCTGGACGCGGTCGCCACCGTCAACCACTGCCGGGCGGTGTGGAACGAGCCCCTCGGCTTCTCCACCGTCGTCGGGTTCGAGACCGACCTGGAGGCCGTCGAACTCCTCTACACCTCACTCCTCGTGCAGGCCACGACCGCGATGACGAAGGCGGAGGCGGCTCAGCGGGCGGGCGGCCGCAAGCGCACCAAGACGTTCCGGCAGTCCTTCCTCGCGGCGTACGCCCATCGCGTCGGCACACGCCTGACCGAAGCGGCCGAAAGCCAGGTTTCCGAGGATCTGTTGCCGGTTCTCGCCTCCCGCGACGTCGCCGTCACCGGCCGGCTGGACCGGATGTTCCCGGAGACGACCACGACCCGGCTGCGCGGCGTGCGCGACGCGGCGGGCTGGACGGAGGGCGCCCGGGCGGCGGACCGGGCCCAGGTCCAACACCGGCCACCACTGCGCTGAGCCGCCGCCGCGCTGACCTCGCGTCAGTCGCCGGCCGTCTGGAAGGCGCTCACCGTGGCGTCCGGCTCGCCGGCCTCGCCCTTGAGGGCGACCTCGCCGTACGACCACGTCACGTCCTGCGTGGTGTCGGCACCGGGCAGCCCGAAGGACGCCTTGCGCACGGGCAGGCTCTGGGCGCCGCCCGCCTCCCCGCGGACGTAGGTGATCGTGAACGAGGCGGTGGCGCCCTTGGTGAGCGAGAGCGGCCGGGCCTCGGCCGCCTGCGCCGCCTGGTCCGCGGGGACGGAGGCCGTGCGGTCGGCGGCGACGAGGTCGACGGCGGGGAAGCCCTTCAGGGTGCACCGCGCGCCGTTGTTGGTGAGCGTGACGGTGACGTTGCCGGTGTCCCCGGCGGCCGGGGCGGCACCGGCCCCGACCTGCACGCCCATGGCGCCGATCGCGCAGGCCGAACCGTTCGTCCGGTCCGCGTTCTTGGCATCGCCGTCAGTGGTCTTGTCGTCGTCGCAGGCGGTCAGCAGGAGTGTCGCGGCGAGGGCGGCGGCCAGGGCGAGGGGAGGAAGGGTGCGCATGGGGACCTCTGGTGCGTGAGGGCGGGGTGATGGCGAAAAGCGGTTCCGACGCATGGATCATGTCGGACGCCGGGACCCTCACGCACCCAGGCAGGCCGAAGCCGACAGACCGAAGCGGACTGTCCTTGAGGCCGCCCCGGGGAGCGGCCCCGGAGCCCACGTCACTGCCCGAGGTCCGCCGTGGGCAGCCCGGTCGGCAGCTTCCCGCCCTCGGCCTTGGTGTACGTCTCCTCGCCGAGGCCGCCCTCCCAGGTGACCTTCAGGCTGCTCCCGTTCACGGAGTCGACCATGCCGGTCGCCCGGTCCTTGCTGCCGTCCGTGCACTTCAGGTGGATCATCTGCATCCCGGACTCCTCACCGGCGGTGCCCGTGCACACGCTGCCGCCGGTGGCGAAGAGCGCGGCCTGCTTGCCGGTGATCACCAGGGCCACGGCCTTGCCGTCGGTCGTCGCGAGCCAGCTGCCCGCGAGCCCGCCGGAGGCCGACCCGCCGGAGCCCGAGTCGCCGGAGCCGCCGTCCGTCCCGGCGGACGTCGCCGCGGACGGGGCCGGGCTGGACGCCGAGTCGTCGCCGGTGTCGCCGTCGCTGCTGCACGCGGTCAGCGCGAGCGCGCCCGCCAGGCCCGCGGCCGCCGCCGCGACCCGCAGCCGCCGACGCGCTCCCGGGCGACGCGAGAAGATCACCGAAGTCACTGCAGGCCCCCAAGCTGTAGCCGGCCGACCGACCCCGAGCGGGGCCGCCGACCCGTGCCGGAACGACCGAAGCAAGCTACCAGGGCCGGTCAAGAGGCCCCTGGGGCGAGTCCCCGGGGACCTCCTGACCAGGGGCGGACACCCGTTCCCGGGAAGGACATCGGCTCCTCACCCGAACCGGTCTTCTCCCCGCGGCTGGCCGGGTTCGTCCTCGACGCCTTCGCCTCCACGGACGCGCCGCCGGTCGACGAGGACCTGGACCGCCTGACCCAGCGCGAGCGTGAGGTGCTGCGGCTCATCGCCCGGGGCTATGCGACCCGCCCCGGGGCGTCTCACCAGGACGCCTTCCGTACCCCGGGCAGATACCCCGCATGCGCCTGCCCCCGCAGACTCACCCGGGACAACCCGAACGCCCGGAAGTAACCGCGGGGCCGGCCGTCCACCTGGTCCCGGTTGCGCACCCGCGTGGCGCTCGCGTCGCGCGGTTGCCTGCGCAGCTCCGCCTGGGCGGCCAGCCGCTCCGCCTCCGTCGAGGACGGCCGCCGGATGATCTCCTTCAGTTCGGCCCGCCGGGCGGCGTACCGCGCGAGGATCTCCTGCCGCTTGTCGTTCTTCGCGATCTTGCTCTTCTTCGCCATCAGACCCTCACTCCCCGGGCGCGGATACGGGCCACGGCCGCCTCGACGCCGATCGTGTCGACCGTCTTGATCGCCCTGGCGCTCAGCCGCAGGCGTACGTACCGGCCCTCGCTGGGCAGCCAGTAGCGCTTGGTCTGGATGTTGGGGTCGAACCGGCGTGACGTGCGCCGGTGCGAGTGCGAGATGCGGTTGCCGAAGCCGGGCTGAGTGCCGGTCAGCATGCAGTGCGCGGACATGGTGGTGACGTACCTCTCTGTCTCAGGTGATGTAAATGGAATTCATTTTCAGTAGCATAGCGGCATGGCACGCAACGAACTCCGGCCGGTCATCAAGCTCCGGTCCACGGCCGGGACCGGCTACACCTACGTGACCCGCAAGAACCGCCGCAACGACCCGGACCGACTGACGCTGCGCAAGTTCGATCCGGTCGTCGGCCGCCACGTCGACTTCCGAGAGGAGCGCTGACCATGCGCCAGGGAATCCACCCGGAGTACCGACCCGTCGTCTTCCGTGACCGTGCCGCGGACTACGCGTTCCTCACCCGCTCGACCATGACGAGCGAGAAGACGATCGAGTGGGAGGACGGCAACACCTACCCGGTCGTCGACGTCGAGATCTCCGACGTCAGCCACCCCTTCTACACCGGCACCGCCCGAGTCCTGGACACCGCGGGACGCGTGGAGCGCTTCGAGCGCCGGTACGGAAAGAAGGGCTGACCCGTGCCCGAGCTCTCCGTCGTGATCGTCGGCGGGCTGCACGCCGACGCCCGCAAGGCGGCCGTGGCGCGGCTGCTCGCCGACGTGCCCGGCAGCGTCGTCCTCCACCACGACCTGGCGACGGCCGCGGCCGGCACGGTCGTGCGGACCGTCCGGGACGCCTCCGGCATCCTCGACGCGGGGGAGTCACCGCTCGTCAACGACTGCGCGTGCTGCGCCCTGCGTGAGGACCTGGTGCCGGAGCTGGAGCGGCTCGCGGACGCCGGGAGCACGCCGCTGGCCGTCGTCGAGCTGTGGGACTCCGTCGAGCCCAAGGCCATGGCCGAGGTCGTCACGGCCGGCGGGCTCACCGTCACCGGCGTGATCACCGCGGTCGACCCGGCGCTGCTCCTGCCGTACCTCGGCAACGGCGACGACCTCGCCGAGGGCGGTCTCGCCGCCGCGGCCACCGACCAGCGCACGGTCGCCGACACCTTCGCGCGGCAGCTGGAGTACGCCCCCGTCCTCGCGATCGCCGAGTCCCCGGAGGCCGACGACGAGGACCGCGAGCTGCTCGCCCAGCTGCACCCGACGGCACGCCGAATCCCGATCGGCCCCACCGACCGGTCGGACACACCCGAGCCCGGGCAAGGCCTGCGCCCCGACCACGGCCCTGCGCCGCACAGGGGCTTCCCGCGCGGGGGCGGTTCCGCGCCGGGCGCCGGTTTCCTGCCCTCCGACGCCGGCTCACCGGCCGAGAGCGGCGGGATTCCGTCCGTGGGCGGTCCCGCGCCGGATGCCGGCCTTCCGCCCGTCGGCGACGGCTTCCCGCCCGGCGGCGACCCCGGCCGCAATCCCGACCCCGCGCCCGGCAGCGATCCTGTGCCCGGCAGCGCCCCCGCACCCCACCCCGCCGACGACGCCCTCACCGTGCCGCCCCCGCGTCGGCCTCGGCTCTCGCCCCTCGCCCAGGCGGCCCTGGCCGGTTTCGATGTCGAGGCGGCCGCCGCCGCGCAGCACCCGGCCTGTGCGCTGCTGCCCGTCGAGGCGGACGCGCACGGCGTCTCCACGCTCGTCTGGCGGCAGCGCCGCCCCTTCCACCCGGAGCGGCTCTACGCCGCCCTGGAGGACCTGACCTGCGCGGCCGCCCGCAGCCGGGGCCGGTTCTGGCTCGCCGACAAGCACGACACGCTGTTCCACTGGGACGCGGCGGGCGGTGCTCTGTGCGTGGAGAGCGCGGGGCCCTGGCTGGCCTCCCTGCCGGACGCGGCCTGGGAAATGGTCCCACCGGTGCGCCGCGCCGCCGCCGCACTGGACTGGCACCCCGAGCACGGCGACCGCTGCCAGCACCTCGTCTTCACCTCGCCCGGCCTCGACCGGGACGGCCTGGAGCACCTGCTGGAGTCCTGCCTGCTGACCGACGCCGAGTACGCCGCCGGGCGGGACGCCTGGCAGCAGCTGCCGCACGCCTTCGACACCCTCCTGGAGGTCTGACCCGTCATGCCCCGCAAGCCCGACCGCAAGCCCCTCAAGAACCGGCCCAACCCCCTGGACCAGGCAGGCATCACCTACATCGACTACAAGGACACCGACCTCCTGCGGAAGTTCATCTCCGACCGCGGCAAGATCCGCAGCCGCCGGGTCACCCGGGTCTCCTCCCAGCAGCAGCGGCAGCTGGCCCGGGCGATCAAGAACGCGCGGGAGATGGCGCTGCTGCCGTACGCCAGCCGTTGAGCCCCTCCGGCCGGGGTGAGGTTCCCCACGCTTGACGCGTGGGGGGCCTCATGCGCGTGACACGAGCGTCCGAAGGGCCGCGCCGACCTGCCCCTCCACATGGTTGACGGATCGTCAGGGGCGGGACGGCCGACCAGGTGTCCGGCGATGGTGCGACCCGGACCCCGTACGCGGGCACGACCTCACCCTCCTCCGTGTGGACCATTTCTCCCCGCTCCCGCCCACCGCCCCGGCCTTCCGTATCGGACCGGGCGGGACCCGCCGGCCGCCCGCACCGGCCCGCCCCCAGCTCCCGCTTCTCCGGCACGGCCACCCGCCCCCGCCGCGCCGCCGGATGCTCCGCCTCCACCGGACCTCCGCCGAACCCGCCGACTTCACCGCCGACCCCTGGGAACGCGAGGCGCCGCAGGGCCGTCAGATAGGCAAGAGCTTCGGTAAAGCGGTCGTCAAAGCTGTAACCGCAGGACCACCCCGCGTGCACGTGCATCTGCCCATGCATCTGCACATGAACAGGGCTATGATCCGGGTCAGTTGACCACTGCATCAATGGCCACACCAGCCAGTGCACCACCGGGGAGCGACCTGTGGACCACGACGCGTACAACGGCATGGCGGCCACCAGGCTGCACGGTGTGGCCTGGCAGAAGAGCCGGCACAGCAACTCGCAGGGCTCGTGCGTGGAGTTCGCCCGGCTGCCGGGCGGGGACGTCGCCGTCCGCAACTCGCGCTTCCCGACGGTCCCGCGCTGGTCTACACCCGCGCGGAGATCGAGGCGATGCTGCTGGGGGTCAAGGACGGCGAGTTCGACCACCTGGTGGGGGGCTGACGGCCGGACACCCCCGGACATCCGGGGCGATCAGGGCTTCAACGCGCCGTAACGCGCGTAGAACCGCGGCGCGAGGAAGCGCCGCGGTTACTCATTCCGCGTTCGGACCCGAACCGGGCCCCGGCAGCCGGAACAGCGCCCAGACCACCTTGCCGCTCAGCGCGCCCGCGAGCGGATGCCAGCCCCAGCTGTCGCTGAAGGAGTCGACGAGGAACAATCCGCGGCCCGACTCGGACGAGAAGTCGTCGGTCTCCCGGGCGACGGGACTGTCGTGACTGGGATCGCGCACCGCGCACACGAGCCGCTCGGTCCACCGCATCAGGTGCAGCCGGACGGGAGGTTCCTGACCCCCGGCGCACGCCGGGGTCCCCGGCAGGCCGTGCCGCAGGGCGTTGGTGACGAGTTCCGAGACCACGAGACAGACGTCGTCGAAGCGGTCGCCCATGTCCCACTGGTCGAGGGTTCCGCGGGTGAACCGCCGTGCCTCGCGCACCGCTTCGTAGCGGGCGGGCAGAGCGCAGGAGGCGGCGTCGCACACGGCCGCGGGATCCAGCGGCGGAAGGCCCTGCCGTAACGGCTCGAGCATGGTCGATCCATTCGTCCCCATGCGAGGCACTCCGGGAATTCGCGGTCGGTGCGATGCAGCGGTGGTGCGGGACCATGGTTTCGGATGCGCACAGCAGATGCAAGGGCAGATGCACGTGCACGTGACCGGAATGAGACGTCCCGTACCGCTTCTTGGCCAATTTTTCCCCCGGCTTCGTGCCCAACTCCGGCCGTTCGCTTGCCTCTTCCTTGCTTTCACGCGCGTGCGTCCGGCGTCTCGATTCCGTTTCCGTAACCGGACGAGTACTGCTCGGAGTGTTTTAGTGGCAGACTTCGGCCCCTAAGACCGTGGGGAGGCTGGCGAACGTGAGCGCGGGAGAGCCGGGATCGGTGGTGCGGCGCATGCTGCTCGGATCACAACTCAGGCGACTGCGTGAGGCGCGGGGCATCACGCGCGAGGCGGCGGGCTACTCGATCCGCGCCTCCGAGTCGAAGATCAGCCGCATGGAGCTGGGCCGGGTGAGTTTCAAGACCAGGGACGTCGAGGACCTGCTGACGCTCTACGGCATCACGGACGAGCAGGAGCGCGCCTCCCTGCTGTCCCTGGCAAAGGAGGCCAACGTCGCGGGCTGGTGGCACAGTTACTCCGACGTGCTGCCCAGCTGGTTCCCGACCTACGTCGGCCTGGAGGGCGCCGCCTCGCTGATCCGTGCGTACGAGGTGCAGTTCGTGCACGGCCTGCTCCAGACCGAGGCCTACGCCCACGCGGTGGTCCGGCGGGGCATGCAGGGGGCGAGCGAGGCCGACGTGGAGCGGCGGGTGGCGCTGCGTCTGGAGCGGCAGAAGCACCTCGTCGACGAGAGCGCTCCCGACTTCCACATCATCCTGGACGAGGCCGCCCTGCGCCGTCCGTACGGCGACCGCGAGGTGATGCGCGGTCAGCTCCAGCACCTCATCGAGATCTCCGAGCGGCCCAACGTGCGGCTCCAGATCGTGCCGTTCAGCCTCGGCGGCCACTCCGGCGAGAGTGGCGCGTTCACGATCCTCAGCTTCCCGGAGTCCGACCTGTCGGACGTCGTGTACCTGGAGCAGCTCACCAGCGCGCTGTACCTGGACAAGCCCGAGGACGTCGCCCAGTACGAGAGGGCGCTCAAGGAACTGCAGGGCGACAGCCCGGGCCCCTCGGAGAGCCGGGACCTTCTCCGGGGGCTCCTCCAACTCTCCTGAATCATCAGTACGATGACGTGTGATCAGATCGTGAAGGCGCGATCAGAGGTCTTCTAGGGATCGAGGGATCACATGTCGTCGTCCTACTTCACCGACCTTGCGCAGCAGTACATCGACGGTGAGTGGCGCCCGGGCACCGGTTCCTGGGACATCATCGACTTCAACCCGTACGACGACGAGAAGCTGGCGTCGATCACGATAGCCACGGCCGACGAGGTCGATCAGGCGTACCGGGCCGCCGCCCGCGCCCAGAAGCAGTGGGCGGCGACCAACCCCTACGCCCGCCGCGCGGTTTTCGAGAAGGCCCTGAGGCTGATCGAGGAGCGCGAGGCGGAGATCTCCGAGGCCATCATCGCCGAGCTCGGCGGCACACGTCTGAAGGCCGCCTTCGAGCTGCACCTCGCCAAGGAGTTCCTGCGCGAGGCGGTCCATCTGGCGCTGGCCCCCGAAGGCCGGATCGTCCCCTCGCCGGTGGACGGCAAGGAGAACCGCGTCTACCGCGTGCCGGTCGGTGTGGTGGGTGTGATCAGCCCCTTCAACTTCCCGTTCCTGCTGTCGATCAAGTCCGTCGCCCCGGCGCTCGCGCTCGGCAACGCCGTGGTGCTCAAGCCGCACCAGAACACGCCGATCGTCGGCGGCTCCCTGGTCGCGAAGATCTTCGAGGACGCGGGGCTGCCCGGCGGTCTGCTGAACGTCGTCATCACCGACATCGCGGAGATCGGCGACGCCTTCATCGAGCACCCGGTCCCCAAGGTCATCTCCTTCACCGGTTCCGACCAGGTCGGCCGGCACGTGGCGACGGTCTGCGCCCGGCAGTTCAAGCGCTCCGTCCTCGAACTGGGCGGCAACAGCGCGCTGGTGGTCCTGGACGACGCGGACATCGACTACGCGGTCGACGCGGCGGTCTTCAGCCGGTACGTCCACCAGGGCCAGGTCTGCATGGCCGCCAACCGCGTCCTGGTCGACCGGTCGGTCGCGGACGAGTTCACCGAGAAGTTCGTCGCCAAGGTGAAGACCCTCAAGGCGGGCGACCCGCGCGACCCCGAGACCGTCATCGGCCCGGTCATCAACTCCTCGCAGGCCGACGCGATCGCGGGCGCGGTCGAGCAGGCCCTGGCCGAGGGCGCCACGGCCCTGGTGCGCGGCGGGCGGACCGACAACCTCGTCGAGCCGTCCGTGCTGACCGGCCTGCCCGCCGACTCGGCCCTGCTGAAGCAGGAGGTCTTCGGCCCGGTCGCCTTCCTCGTCCCGTTCGACGGGGAGGAGGAGGCCGTACGCATCGTCAACGACACGCCGTACGGCCTGAGCGGCGCCGTCCACACCGGGAACATCGAACGGGGCGTCGCCTTCGCCAAGCGCATCGACACGGGCATGTTCCATGTGAACGACGGCACCGTCCACGACGAGCCGATCGTCCCCTTCGGCGGCGAGAAGCACTCGGGCCTCGGCCGGCTCAACGGCGAGACGATGGTGGACTCCTTCACCACGACCAAGTGGATCTCGGTGCAGCACGGCCGGAGCGGCTTCCCGTTCTAGACCTCGCGTGATGCGGCGGGCCGTTGCGGACAGAACCTGACCGCAAGGGCCCGTAGCTTCGTCGGTGTCAGGGGGAAAGCCCCCGCATCCGGCGAAAGGCGGCGGTCATGGTCACTCACGTTCCCTCGGAGGCACACGGCGACGAGCGCGGAGCGCTGCTCTCCTTCATCGCCGAGCAGCGCGGTGCCATCCGGCGGGCGGTGCTGGGCCTGACGGACGAGCAGGCGTCGTCCCGCCCCAGTGCCAGCGAGCTGTCCCTGGCCGGGCTGCTCAAGCACGTCGCGGAGGTCGAGCAGGGCTGGATCGCCCGGGCCAAGGGCGAGCCGCCGGCCGTCCACCGGGACGAGTCGAACTGGCACGAGTGCTTCCAGCTGGTGGGTGACGAGACCGTGGAGTCGCACCTCGCGTACTACGAGAAGGTGGCCGCCGAGACGGAGGCGTTCATCCGCGCGGTGCCCGGCCTCGACGACACCTTCGAGCTGCCCGCGACGTCCTGGAACCCGAAGGACGAGCAACTTTCGATGCGCTGGCTCTGCCTCCATCTGATCCGCGAGACGGCCCGGCACGCCGGGCACGCCGACATCATCCGTGAGTCGCTGGACGGCAGGACGGCCTTCGAGCTGGTGGCCGCGGAACAGCAGGTGGCGGCCGGGTCCTAATCTGGACCGCATGTCAGCGATCCGTCTCCTCGTGCTCGGCGCGGTCCGTATGCACGGCCGCGCCCACGGCTACCAGGTGCGCAACGACCTGGAGTACTGGGGCGCGCACGAGTGGTCCAACGCCAAGCCCGGCTCGATCTACCACGCGCTCAAGCAGATGGCGAAGCAGGGCCTGCTGCACGCGCACGAGATCGCCCCGTCCACGGCCGGCGGCCCGCCGCGCACGGAGTACGAGATCACCGAGCAGGGGACCGAGGAGTACTTCCGGCTGCTGCGGGAGGCCCTGGTCACCTACGACCAGCGCGGGGACGTGAAGACGGCCGCCGTGGGGTTCGTCGTCGACCTGCCGCGGGCCGAGGCGGTCGCGCTGCTGAAGGAGCGCACGCTGCGGATCGAGCAGTGGCGGGCCTCCGTCCTGGAGCACTACGTGCCCGAGAAGGGGCCCGAACAGCTCGGTCACATCGGCGAGATCATGAACATGTGGGTCCACACGGCCGACTCCGAGGCCGAGTGGACCCGCGGTCTGATCGAGCGCGTCGAGGGCGGCGCCTACACCTTCGCCGACGAGGGCGACCCGTTCGTCGGCATCCTGGCCGAGGACGAGGAGAACCCGTACGCGACGGGGGAGCGTCATCCCGGGGACGACCGCTAATCAAATTTGACGAATGAAGGAGGGCGGTTTACCTTCGTGCGGGTAGTCAAGTTTGACTAGCGAAGGAGGCTCAGTGGCCGACGCGGCGATCACCGTCGAAGGCGCGGAGAAGCGGTACGGCGACAAGAAGGCGCTGAACGGGCTCGACCTGACGGTCGGACGCGGCACGGTGCACGGGGTGCTCGGCCCGAACGGAGCGGGCAAGACCACCCTGGTCCGGGTCCTGTCCACCCTGCTCCGGCCGGACGCGGGCCGGATCGGGGTGGCCGGGCACGACGTGGTGCGCGAGGCGTACGCCGTACGGCTGCGCATCGGCCTGCTCGGCCAGCACGCGGCGCTCGACGAGGAACTCGGCGGCCGGCAGAACCTGGAGATGTTCGGCCGGCTGCACCACCTGGGCGCCCGGCGGGCACGCGCGCGTGCGGACGAACTCCTGGAGCGTTTCGACCTGGCCGACACGGGTCGCAAAGCGGTACGGCAGTACAGCGGCGGCATGCGGCGCCGCCTGGACCTGGCGGCCTCCCTGATCACCGAACCGGAGGTGCTCTTCCTGGACGAGCCCACCACCGGCCTCGACCCGCGGGGCCGCGCCGAGGTGTGGAGCTCCGTCCGCTCCCTGGTCGGCGGCGGTACGACGGTGCTGCTCACCACGCAGTACC
This sequence comes from Streptomyces tuirus, assembly GCA_018195615.1. Lineage (GTDB taxonomy): Bacteria > Actinomycetota > Actinomycetes > Streptomycetales > Streptomycetaceae > Streptomyces > Streptomyces tuirus_A. The sequence continues at coordinate 5,515,829 of JAGTPG010000002.1, forward strand.
TGGAGGAGGCCGACCAGCTCGCCGACCGCATCTCGGTCGTCGACACCGGCCGCGTCATCGCCGAGGGCACGGCGGACGAGCTGAAGGCGCGGACCGGCGGCGACCGCATCGACGTCGTGCTGCGCGACGCCGGCCGACTGGGCGCTGCCGTCGCCCTGCTGCCTCTCACCGGGGTCACCGTCGACACCGACCGCCGCCTGCTGAGCGCCCCGGTGACCGACCGTATGGAGGCCCTGTCCGCGGTCGTACGGGCCCTCGGGGAGTCCGGGATCGAGGCCGAGGACGTCGCGCTGCGGCGCCCGACGCTGGACGAGGTGTTCCTGCACCTGACCGGGGACGACCGCCGCGTGAAGGAGGTCGCGTGACCGCCCATGCCCTGACCGACTCCTGGACCATGACCCGCCGGGAACTCGCACGCTGGGGGCGGCAGCCCGTCCAGGTGGTCGTCAACCTCGTCTTCCCGGTGATGCTGCTGCTCATGTTCGGCTACCTGATCGGCGGCGGCCGGGGAGTGGGCGGGGAGTACCGGGACTACCTGATCCCGGGCATGCTCGCGCTCACCATGGCCTTCGGCCTGGAGGGCACGATGATCGCCGTCACCCAGGACCTCGACAAGGGCGTCATCGACCGGTTCCGCTCGATGCCCATGGCCGACGGGGCGGTGCTGGTGGGCCGTTCGGCCGCCGACATGCTCCAGTCGGCGATGGCCCTGGCGGTGCTCATCGCCGTGGGCACCGCGCTCGGCTGGCGTGCGCAGGGCGGTCCGGCGGCCTTCCTGGGCGCCGTGGGCCTGCTGCTCCTGTTCCGGTTCGCCATGCTGTGGGTCGGCATCCACCTGGCGCTGGTGGCCGGGAAGCCGGAGATGGTCCAGGCCGTGCAGATCCTGGTCTGGCCGATCGGCTTCCTCTCCAACGCCCTGGCCGCCCCCGACTCCATGCCCGGCTGGCTGGGCACGGTCGTCGAGTGGAACCCGATGTCCCACACGGCCACGGCCGTACGGGACCTGTTCGGCACCCCCGGCGCGGAGTCCGGGCACGTGTGGGCGGCGGTCGTCTGGCCCCTGGCCCTGCTGGCAGTGTTCTTCCCGCTGGCGGTACGGAGGTTCGGGCGGCTGAGCCGCTAGTGGTGGAAGCAGGTCGCCGCGCCCCTGTCCTCGATCAGCGGGCGCGGCTGCCGGCGCAGTTCCGGCAGGAGGCGTTCCAGGTCCTCGGTGAGGAGCTCGGCGAGGTCGGCGGAGAAGCCGTTGCGGCACACCACCCGCAGCACGGACAGGTCCTCGCGGTGGGCCGGGAAGGTGTACGCGGGCACCAGCCACCCGCTCTCGCGCAGCCGGCGGGACACGTCGAACACGTCGTACGCCGTCACGTCCGGCGCGGTCGTGAAGGCGAACACCGGCAGCTGGTCGCCCCGGGTCAGCAGCCGGAAGTCGCCGAGCGCCTCGACCCGCGCGGCCATGCCCGTGGCCACGTCCCGCGCGGCCTGCTGGACGGCCCGGTAGCCGTCCCGGCCCAGCCGCAGGAACGTGTAGTACTGCGCCACGACCTGCGCGCCGGGCCGGGAGAAGTTGAGCGCGAACGTCGGCATGTCACCGCCCAGGTAGTTCACCCGGAACACCAACTCCTCCGGCAGCGCGTCCGCGTCCCGCCACAGCGCCCAGCCGACGCCCGGGTAGACGAGGCCGTACTTGTGCCCCGAGGTGTTGATCGACGCCACCCTCGGCAGCCGGAAGTCCCACACCAGGTCCTCGTCGATGAACGGCGCGACCATGGCACCGGACGCCCCGTCCACATGTACCGGGACGTCCAGCCCCGTCCGCTCCCGCAGCGCGTCCAGCGCCGCGCACAGCTCGGCGATCGGCTCGTAGGACCCGTCGAAGGTCGAGCCCAGGATCCCGACGACCCCGATGGTGTTCTCGTCGCACAGCTCGGCCGCGGCCTGCGGGTCCAGGTGGAAACGCTCGCCCTCCATGGGCACCAGCCGGGCCTCGACCTCCCAGAAGGCGCAGAACTTCTCCCAGCAGACCTGCACGTTCACGCCCATCACCAGATTGGGCCGGGCCGCCGGGTACCGGTCGGCGTTGCGCTTCGCCAGCGCCGCTTCAGCGCCATCCCGGCGAGCATGCAGGCCTCGCTCGACCCGGTCGTGGAACACCCCACGGCCGCCGCCGGGTCGGGCGCGTGCCACAGGTCGGCGAGCATCGCCACGCACCGCCGCTCCAGCTCGGCCGTGCGCGGGTACTCGTCCTTGTCGATCATGTTCTTGTCCCGGCACTCCGCCATCAGCACCCCCGCCTCCGGCTCCATCCAGGTGGTGACGAACGTGGCGAGGTTCAGGCGCGCGTTGCCGTCGAGCATCAGCTCGTCGCGCACCAGCTGGTGGGCGGTCGCCGGTGCCATGGGCTGGTCCGGGAGCCGGTGCGTGGGCGGGGCCTCGACCATGTCGCCGAGCGGGTTGGCGGGGCCGTAGAAGGGATTCACGGACATCCGGCGTTCGCCGGACCGGCGGGGGCCTTCGTGGAGCGGCAAGGGGGTCTCCAAAGGGGGTGGTTGGGTTATCTGATCTGTGTCCCGTCCTGCCGCAGCTGCATCTGCGGTCGTCCCGTCACCAGCAGCCAAGCCGGCAGCGAGGCGATGCAGAGCAGGCTGATGATCCCCGGCTCGGCGACCAGCACCGCGGCGACGAACAGGCTCACCCAGCCCTGCCGGGTGATGGCGAGCAGCACTCCGAGCACTCCGGCGGACACCCCCACGGACGGGTGCACCCCGGACACCAGGGCGTGCGCGCACAGACCGAGGGCTGTGCCGACGAACACGGCCGGGAAGATCCGCCCGCCGCGGAAACCGCAGGACGCGGCGACGAGCAGCGCCGCCAGCTTCACCACCGTCATGACGGCGAACTCCCCGGCCGGCCGGCCCTCCGGGTCCCGCGCCAGCTCGGCGATCTCGTCCAGCCCCTTGAACAGCGTCAGATGGCCGCCCAGGGCCGCGAGGCAGCCCAGCACGACCCCGCCGGCCGGGAGCATCAGCATCGGGTGCCGCAGCCGGCCGAAGGCTGCGTGGACGTAAGGGAAGGCGTACACGGCGCACAGGGCGAGGAGCGCGCCCACCGAGGCGACCACGACCGCGGCCGCCAGGTCGCCCCAGCCGGGAGGGCCGAAGGACGGCAGGTCGAGGTCGAAGCTCGGGCGGTCGACGAGGGTGGCGGTCAGCGAACCGGCACCGGCGGCGGTCAGCGGCGCGAACAGGTTGTCCCACAGCAGGCCGCGCGTCCGCTGCCCGGCCAGCACCTCGGAGATCACCAGCGCTGCCGCCACGGGGGTGCCGAACAGCGCGCCGATCGTCGCCGCCTCCGCCAGGACCGGCCAGATCCGGCCCGGCGCCCGGGGGACGGCCCTGCCGCCCAGCCAGACCGCCAGGCCGACGTTCACGGCGATGATCGGGTTCTCGGGGCCCAGGCTCGGCCCGCCGGCCAGCATCAGCCCGGTCGCCAGCACCAGCCCGGGCAGCACCACGGGCGGCAGGACGGGGGCGTCCAGACCGACGGTGGCCGGATCCGGTCCCGCGTGCCCCGGCACCTTCCACACCACCAGCCCGACCGCGATCCCGGTCGCGACCAGCATCACGAACATCCAGGCCACGGAGTACCGGCCGATCCCCAACGCGTCCGGCACGGTCAGCCACAGCACGTCCTGGAGCTCCTCGGCGGCGGCCTCCACGCCCACCAGGAGCAGGCCGCACATCACCCCCACGGCGACAGCGGGCAGGATCGAGGGCAGCAGGGCCCGGGCGGGAGTCGCGGGGGTGACGGAGGGCGCCTGCTGCGCGGAGTCCTGGACCACGGGCACACCATAAACGGATCAAAGAGGACAAACGGGAAACACGCTTGCACCTCACGTGGCGTGAGGACCGACCGTGGAGCGCGTACCGAGAAGGGAGCGGAAGTGAGCTACTCCGTGGGACAGGTCGCGGGCTTCGCCGGCGTCACGGTGCGCACGCTGCACCACTACGACGACATCGGCCTGCTCGTCCCCAGCGAACGCAGCCACGCGGGGCACCGGCGTTACAGCGACGCCGACCTCGACCGGCTGCAGCAGATCCTGTTCTACCGGGAGCTCGGCTTCCCGCTCGACGAGGTCGCCGCCCTGCTCGACGACCCGGACGCGGACCCGCGCGCACACCTGCGCCGGCAGCACGAACTGCTGACCGCCCGGATCGAGAGGCTGCGGAAGATGGCGGCGGCCGTGGAACACGCCATGGAGGCACGCACGATGGGCATCAACCTCACGCCCGAGGAGAAGTTCGAGGTCTTCGGGGACAAGGACCCGGAGCAGTACGCCGACGAGGCGGAAGCGCGCTGGGGCGGAACCGAGCTGTACGCCGAGTCACAGCGCCGCGTCGCCCGCTACACCAAGGAGGACTGGAAACGCATCCAGGTCGAGATGGCCGACTGGGGCGAGCGCTACGACGCCCTGATGACCGCCGACGAGCCGCCCACCGGCGAGGCGGCCATGGGCCTGGCCGAGGAGCACCGGCAGCACATCTGCCGCTGGTATTACGAGTGCTCGTACGAGATCCACACGTCGCTCAGCGAGATGTACGTCTCCGACGAGCGCTTCAAGGCGTACTACGAATCGATGCGCCCGGGTCTCGCCGAGCACCTGCGCGACGCGATCCGTGCGAACGCGGACCGGCACACGTGAAAAGAAAAGGAGCGCGATTAAATTTCGCCAGTTCGCGTAAAGGCTTCTCGAAATGCGATGGCCGACCGCTCCGGTCAACTAACTCATAACTTTAGATCGCCATGGCGTGTTAGCTTCCGTCGGCAAAGCGGGGGAGCGCTCATGGCGAGTTACACGGGGTCGGTCGCGAGTGTCGCCAGACAGCACACCGGGCTGCTGCTCACCGGCGTGCTGCTCGGCCTGCTGGGCGTGGGCGCCTCGCTCGCCCAGCCCTGGGCCATCGGCAACCTGATCGAGGCCGCGGGCGGGGGCGCCCCGATGACCGGCCCCGTCGCACAGCTCGTCGGCCTCTTCTGCGCGGGAGCCCTCTTCTCCTCGCTCCAGGCCTACGCCATCGGGCGGGCCGGGGAGAACATCGTCTTCGACGTCCGTCAGACCTTGATCGGACGGCTGCTGCGCGCCGATCTCACCGCGTTCGGGAAAGAGTCCCAGGGCGATATCTTCACCCGCACTGTCACCGACACCTCGCTGGTGAAGATCGCCCTCTCGCAGAGCCTCGCCCAGCTGATCGTCAGCGGCGCCACCGTCATCGGCGGTGTGGTGCTGATGTTCCTCATCGACCTGTGGCTGATGGTCATCACCATGAGCTGCCTGGGGACCGCCAGCATCATCTCCGTCGCGCTCGCCCGGAAGCTGCGCAAGGTCGCCCTGCAGAACCGGGACGACACCGGTGCGTTCGCCGGCGACGTCCAGCGCGTGCTCTCCGCGCTGCCCACGGTGAAGGCGTCCCGCGCCGAGTCCCGTGAGGCCGCCCGCATCGGCGGACTGGCCGAGAGGACGCGGCGCTCGGGCATCCGGGTCAACGCCTACAACGCGCTGCTGATGCCGTCCATGAACGTCGGCACGCAGGGCGCCCTGGCCGTCGTCGTGGGCGTCGGGATGGCCTGGGTGGCCCGCGGCGAGATGGACATGGCCAGTCTGACCACGTTCATCATGTACCTGTTCCAACTGGTGTCGCCGCTGGTGATGTTCTTCATGGGGGTCGGCCAGTTCGTCCAGGGCCGAGCGGCCATCCAGCGGGTGGACGAGCTCGCCCGCATGCCCCAGGAGGCCGACGATCCAGCCGGCGCCGCGGGCCCCGCTCCCTTCTGGCAACTGGCCCCGCACCAGCCGGCGGTCGAATTCCACGACGTGCGCTTCGCCTACCGGCGAGGGAAGCGGGCGGAGACGACGCAGGTCCTCAACGGTGTCTCGTTCAGCGTGCCGGCACGCGGACTGACGGCGGTGGTCGGGCCTTCGGGGGCGGGCAAGACCACCATGTTCCAGCTGATCGAACGCTTCTACGCGGTGGACGGCGGCCGCGTCCGGCTCGGCGGGCAGAACATCGAGGCACTGCCCCTCGACACGGTCCGCGGACTGGTGGGCTATGTCCAGCAGGACAGCGCGGCCATGCGCGGCACCATCCGGGAGAACCTGACCTACGCCCATCCCCACGCCGGTGAGGACGCCCTGTGGGAGGCGGTGGAGATGGCCGGCCTCACGACGGTGATCGCCCAGCTCCCGCACGGCCTCGACACCGAACTCGGCGACCAGGGCAGCGGACTGTCCGGCGGTCAGCGCCAGCGTCTGTGCATCGCCCGCACGCTGTTGCAGCAACCCGCGGTCATGCTGCTCGACGAGGCCACCTCCAACCTGGACTCCGACTCGGAGCGGGACTTCCGCGACGTGGTGCGCCGCGTCTCCAGGCGGTGCGCGGTCATCGCCATCGCCCACCGCATCTCGACGGTGATCGACGCCGACAAGATCGTGGTGATGGAAGGGGGCAGAGTCCGGGCCACCGGCGTGCACCACGACCTGATGGAGCGCGACGAGCTCTACCGGCGCCTGGCCGGCTCGCAACTGCACGCCGAGAACGGCTCCGCCGCCCCGGCGGCCGGCCCGGAACGGCTGGAACCGTGGGCGCCCCCGCCCTCCTTCGCGGTCGGCTGGCCGCCGTATGTCGGACTCACCGAGCAGACCTTGCAGCTTCGGCCCATCAAGAGTGAGGAGCACCGGTGAGCACCACCGACGTCGCCATCGTGGGCACCGGACCCAACGGCCTCGCGGCCGGCGTGGTCCTGGCCCGTGCCGGTCTGCGCGTGGAGCTCCACGAGGCGGCCGAGACCATCGGGGGAGGGCTGCGCACCGCTTCGCTCTTCGACTCCGGCGTCGTGCACGACATCTGCTCCGCCGTCCACCCCATGGCCGCCGCCTCGCCGTTCTTCCGCGCGTTCGACCTGCCGTCCCGCGGGGTCGAGCTCCTGCAGCCCGAGATCAGTTACGCCCATCCGCTGGACGGGGGCCGTGCCGCCCTGGCCTACCGCTCACTGGCGAAGACCTGCGAGCACCTGGGCGCCGACGGCCCCGGCTGGCGCCGGCTGATGGGCCCGCTGCTCGAGCGCAGCGAAGCGGTCGTCGACCTCGTCCTCTCCGGGCAGCGCAGTATGCCGCGAGACCCTGCGGCGGCCCTGCTGCTGGCCGGCCGGGTGGCGGTCCACGGCAGCGGGCTCGGCGCGGCGCGCTTCCGGGGCGAGGAGGCGCCCGCCCTGCTCACCGGCGTCGCCGCGCACGCCGTCGGCAGGCTGCCGAGCCTGGCGTCCGCGGCGGTGGCCATGCTGCTGGGCCACCTGGCGCACGGGACGGGGTGGCCGCTGCCGCGCGGGGGCAGCGGCCGTATCGCACAGGCGCTGGCCGAGGACATCACGGCGCACGGCGGCGTCCTCCACACCGGACACCACGTGACGGACCTGGCCGAACTGCAGGGCGCACGCGCGGTGTTGCTCGACACCAGCGCCAAGGGCTTCCTGGCCCTCGCGGGCGGCCGGCTGCCCCGTGCCTACGCGCGCCGCCTGGAGCGGTTCCGCTACGGCCCGGGCGCCGCCAAGGTCGACTTCCTGGTCTCCGAGCCGATCCCCTGGGCCGACCCGGAGGTGGGCCGCGCCGGGACGGTGCATCTGGGCGGCACGCACGCCGAGATGGTGCGGCAGGAAACGGCGAACGCCCGCGGAGTGCGTACCGGGGAGCCGTTCGTCCTCGTGGTGGACCCGGCGGTCGTCGACCCCGGGCGGGCCCTGCCCGGAAAGCGCCCCGTGTGGGCGTACGCGCATGTGCCGAACGGTGACCCCACCGACCCCTACGACCTGGTCCGGGCGCGGATCGAGCGCTACGCCCCCGGGTTCGGTGACACCGTCGTCGCCCACCGCTCCGTCGCCGCCGCCGCGTACGAGGCCTACAACCCCAACTACGTCGGCGGGGACATCGGTTCCGGTGCGATGACGCTCTACCAGAGCATCGCGCGGCCCGTACCGCGCTTCGACCCCTACCGCACGCCGCTGCCCGGGGTCTTCCTGTGCTCCTCGGCCACGCCGCCGGGTCCCAGTGTGCACGGAATGTCTGGATACCTGGCCGCGCTCTCCGCTCTCCGGCATTGTTTCGGGATATGTGACCTACCCGACTTGGCGCCCGATTCGGCACGACTCGAATTCAGGTGATAAACCGGCGTCCGAAATCCATGGAACAGTCCGGATCGCGTTTGGTACGGTGGAGTCAACGAAGCTCCCCACAAGCTCCGTTGAGGCGTTACCGCGCTGCTGTCTGACTAACCACGCGGGTGGTTGCGGAGTTTCCGTGACCGCTGTAGCCGGCCGCTTGCGTCTTGCCCGGCTCCGACTCCTCGGCTTCATGACGCTCCCATCGGTATGCAGTGGGGACATCATGAACGGGGAATATCTGTGGTAACCGGAGTCGAAGACATAGGATATGGCAGACAGTTCGAGGGTTGGTACGACCGGCTGATCCCGGACGACAGGATTACCGCCGAAGCCGTAAAGGGGCTGCAGGCCCTTCACCCCGCTCCCGAGGCGGGGACCCTGGAATTCGGTGTCGGCACCGGACGGATCGCCATCCCGCTGTCCCGGAGCGTCGGCCGGGTGACCGGCGTGGACTCCTCACCGGAGATGCTGGACGCGCTGCGCGTCAAGCTCAAGGACGGCGGCGACGTCATCCCGGTGCACGGGGACATCCGCACCCACACCTCGGAATCCCGCTACGGGATGGTGTACTGCGTATGCGCGACCCTGTCCTGCCTGACCACTCCCGAGGACCAGCAAAGGGCAGTTCAGCGCGCGGCCGACCTCCTCGTCCCCGGTGGCCGGCTGGTCATCGAGACGCACAACAAGCCGCCGATCCTGGAACTGCACGAGGGCCGGACCCGCACCACCTACTTCGTCCCCTACCCGGAGCCGGGGACAGGTGTGCAGACCCATTCCACCCTGCTCGACGGCGGCCTGTGGCACTGCTCGCACATCCTGTACCAGGCCGACGGCACCACCAGGGTGGGCAGCGAACTCACCCGGCTGACCACGCCGGAGGACGTCGACGGCTACGCCCGTGCGGCCGGGCTGGAGCCCGAGGCCCACATGTCGCACTGGGACGGCACCCCCTACAGCGAACGAGCACCCCTGTTCCTGTGCTGCTACGTCAAACCCTGAGCGCACTACACACTGCACACGGTTGGCTTTGAGGGGGTTGCACGTGGGGCGTCCGCCAGTACTTCCGGTAGACAAGAAACTCGGCCTGGTGGTCAGAGTGATGAGCGGTGAACTGACGGCGGCGGAAGCCGCCCGGGAAGCAGGAGTGTCCGAGCAGTCGGTGTCGAACTGGCGCCGGCAGTTTATTGAGGGCGGCCGGAACGGCCTGGCCGGCGAGGGCGGAAGACACACCGAAGAAGCGTCCCGCATGGCCGAGCTGGCAAAAGAAAACGCCATGCTGAAGACGACGATCGGCGAACTCTACATGGAACTGCGGAAGTACAGCCGGAGCACGGCCGTACGTCCGCCGCAGCGTCGTGAAGGAACCCGCCCGGGACGGCTCGTAAATTAACTCATTAATTGAGTCCGGGATTACATGTTAGCCTTCCGGGCAGACAGTCACTTCACATCACGGGGGAGGGAATGTGGCGTATTTGGAGCGCCAGTTTGCCGTCGGCATTTCTGGATTGGCCGGCGCTAGCCTTCTGACCGGTGCGGTAACGCGATTCACTGGAAAACGCGAGCGTGCCCGTCGCTGCATACTGCACGAGAGACCGGACGGCAGCCTCGTCGAGGTCGACGTCCATATCCCTCCGCAGGCACAGCGCGCCGTTCTGTTGGACAACGGGATGGGCGCGCCCCAGGAATACTGGGACTGGGTCTGCGACGCACTTCCCGCGGACATGGGGTACGTGCGGTTCAACCGTCCCGGCTACGGGCTCAGCACGCCGGACACCCGATACGGCCTGGACCCGCACTTCGAGCTGCTGCAGGAACTGCGCGACACCTACATCGCCGGTCTTCCGGTCGTCCTGGCAGGCCACTCTCTGGGCGGGTACCTCGTCGCGGCCTACGCGTCGCTGCATCCGGACGCGGTGGAGGGCGTGACGCAGGTGGTCATGATCGACGCCACCGAGGTGGTCAGCCTGCGCCATGCCCGCCGGACCGACGTCGACCGCTGGTCCCACCAGCGGATGGTGATGGAGCAGGTGTTCGCCGCCACAGGCCTCTCGGTCTTCCGCCCCGCGATGAACCGGAATGAGCAGTTCCGCCCGGACGTCAACCGGAGCTTCCGGGCGTTCCTGGCCACCCCCCGCACCTGGGCCACGGCCCATCGGGAGTACCGGGACGCCCAGACCTATCCGCAACTGACCGATCTGGACTGCCCGCTGACCGTCATCACGGCGGAGAACAACATCGGCGACAACACCCTGCACGCCGGTATCCAGGCCCGGCTGGCCGTCATCTCCAAGCGGGCCCGGCACCACTTCGTCGCCGGCTCCGATCACGAGTCCCTGCTCTCCGTGCGGCCGCACGCCGAAGAGGTGGCGGAGCTGATCGCCGGCGACCCGCCCTCCGAGCCGCTCGGGCCGTCGTGGCGGCCGTCGACCAAGGGGCGCCGGGCCAGTGGGAGCACCGCGGAGCGAGAGGCGGAATTGGCATGACCATGAAGCTGAGTGCCGAACGCGTCAAGGTCGCCGCCGTCACGACGTCGCTCGCCGCATGGCTGGTCGCGACGGCCGTGGCACAGATCCCCGAGCAGCGCTTCGACGGGCTCCTGCACCGCGGGAAGTTGCGCATACCGACCCCGAACTGGCGCTTCTTCGGGCCGAACCCCGGCGTCAAGGACAACCACCTCCTCTACCGCGACCTCACGGACGGCAAGCCCGGCGAGTGGACGGAGGTTCCGATCGTCCAGGACCGGCCGTGGTACGCACTGGCCTGGAACGCCCGCAACCGGAGCCCGAAGGCCCTGTTCGACGCGACCCAGCACGCCCTCACCCATGCGGTCGCCTTCGGATCCGAGGTGCTTCCCGTGACGACGGCGACCGGGTACCGGCTGCTGGCCCGCTACATCCAGCTCCACCTGCCACATGCCGAGGGCGCCTCGCACAGCCAGTTCATGCTGCTGCATTCGTACCCGACCAGCCCGGAAGACCGGAACATCGAACCCGTCTTCGTCTCCATGGAATTCCCCTTGGAGGGAGACGTCACCCCTGCTGACGCGCCATCGCGGACAGCGGCATAGCGAGTCGACCAACCCCCTCGACTGGAAGCCGCGAGCTCACTCGGCACCTTCGTGCCGCGTGAGTCCGCGCCCTCCCGCCGAACGGCTGGAGAACTCGCCCCGAGAATTTCTGAGAGAAATCTCTGAGAGAAAGAGGACAAGAATGTCTGTTGTGGCTGACTTCGCCAACACCGAGCTGGTGGACGTGACCCCGGGCCGTATCGGCAACGAGGCGACCCCGACCATGCTCACCCCGACGGCCACCATCGCGACCCCGAGGGTGTCGCGGTGACCGCCGCGACCGCCTACGCCTTCAACGAGGTCACGAACGACCTCGCGGGCTGAACTGACGGCCGGCGGGCGATGCTGACCCGCATCGCCGGCTCCGTCCGATGAAAGACGCGGCGGCACGGTACGCCCGATACGCATACCGTGCCGCCGCTTTCGTATCCACCGTACTCGCATCACACCATCGGGAGCACCCATCCATGTTCCTCAGCGCTCCGCCCGAGGTCACGGCACGCCGAGTGGCTTCGCTGGGTACGCTGGTCTCCGCACTGGAAATGCTGAGCCAGACGCGTAAGTTCGAAGAAGGCGAAATGCTGAGCGGCCAGGTGGCCAACATGCGCCCCAAGTTCGCCAAGCGCTTTCCCCGGCTGACCCGCGCCCTCGAATCCAAGAAGGCAGCGGTCGCCCTCTACGGGATACAGGCGGGTGCTTCCGCCGCCACGCTGATCTGGGGTCACAAGCGCGGAGTGCGCACGGTGGGCAGTGCCGTTCTGGCGGTGACGGGCGCGGCCGGACGGGTGCGCTCCCCCTTCGGTGGGGACGGCGCCGACCAGCTCCAGCAAGTGATCAACATCGCCCTGGCCTCGACCGGCACCTTCCAGGACGGCGAGAAGGCCCGCGACGTGGCCATGCGCACGCTGGCCCTGGAGACGACCATCTCCTACGTCGCGTCCGGCGTGGTCAAGCTCGTCTCCCCGGTGTGGCTCAGCGGAGAGGCGTTCAGCGGGGTCATCCGCACGCGCAACTACGGGGACCAGCGCGTCTACCGCCTCGTGCACAAGTACCCGATGGCGGGCAAGCTCGTCACCTGGGGAACGATCGTCGCCGAGGTCTCCTTTCCCCTGGTCTTCGTCCTGCCCAAGCCCGCGGCGAAGGCCTACCTCGGCTCGATGACGCTCTTCCACCTGGGAATCGGGCAGTTCATGGGCCTCAACCGCTTTGTGCTGGCCTTCGGCGCCACCCACCCGGCGCTCCTCTACGTCTTCGCCCAGAGGGAACAGCGCGCGGAGCTGCCCGGACGGGCCGAGGCGTGACACCGAGGGCGGTCACCCGGTGAACTCGTGCTCGATCACCACAGCCGTCCCGTACGCGCACACCTCGGTGCCCACGTCCGCCGCTTCCGTCACATCGAAACGGAACGCGAGCACACCGTTGGCCCCACGCGCGCGTGCCTGCTCGACCAGTCGTTCCATGGCCTGGTTGCGCGTCTGCACCAGCGTCTTGGTGAGCCCGCGCAGCTCACCGCCGACCATCGACTTCAGCCCGGCGCCGATCTGGCTCCCCAGGTGCCGGGACCGGACGGTCAGGCCGAAGACCTCACCGAGCACCTCCCGCACGCGGTAGCCGGGTACGTCGTTCGTGGTGACGACGAGGACGTCGGGCTGGGGGCCCTGTCCGCCGCCGTATTCATCGATGCCCATGGTTCACAGCTTTGACCGGGACCGCGCACAGTGCATCCTGAGTACGACCGTGGAACCTGGGCCATGACGGCTGCGTTGATACTTTGAAGCCGTCAGCCCCCAGCCCGTACCCCCAGCAGCAGGAGCCACATCCCCGTGACCACGCTTGCGCTCGGCCCGAGTGGCTCAGCCCGGACTATCTGATCTCCACGTTCAGCCTGCCCGGCATCCTGCTCATCGTCTTCGCCGAGTCGGGACTCTTCGCGTTCCTGCCCGGCGACTCCCTGCTGTTCACGGCGGGCCTCTTCGTGGCCGAGGGCACCTACATCACCCAGCCGCTGTGGCTGGTCTGCACGCTGATCGTGATCGCCGCCGTGGTCGGTGACCAAGTGGGCTACATGATCGGCAAATTCCTGGGCCCGAAGCTCTTCAACCGTCCCAACTCCAAGCTCTTCAAGCAGGAGAACCTGGACAAGGCCCACGAATTCATGGAGAAGTACGGCCCCAAGGCGATCGTCCTGGCCCGCTTCGTCCCGATCGTGCGCACCTTCGCCCCCATCGTGGCCGGCGCCGGCCGTATGAAGTACCGCACGTTCTTCACGTACAACATCATCGGCGGCATCGCCTGGGGCACCGGCGTCACCCTCGCGGGCTACTGGCTCGGCCAGATCGACTTCATCAAGAAGAACGTCGAGTCGATCCTGATCCTGATCGTCCTGCTCTCCATCGTCCCGATCATCATCGAGTACCTCCGCGACCGCTCGAAGAAGAAGCGCGCGGCGGCCCAGGCCCCGGCCGAGACGCAGCAGCCCCCCGTCATGGACGACGCGACGACCCAGCTCCGCCGCATCACTCCGGACGACCAGCCTCCCCACCCCCAGCACCCCAGCAGCCCCAGTACGGCAACCACGGCGGCTACAACGACCAGCAGTACTACAACCAGTACCCGCAGGGCCCGGGCTACGGCCAGCAGCAGAGCGGTGGTGCCCAGTACCCGTACAACAACGGCTACTGACGGAAACCGCCCGCGGCCGCCAACGGACAGGACGCCCGGCCCCGTAGGCACTCGGCGCTAGAAACCCCTGGTCCGCTTGGCGGCCCGCCGCTTCTCCGCAGACCCGATCCGCAGGAACATCCGCGAGATCTCGGACCCCAGATTCACCCCGATGGCGATGGCCATGGCCAGAGCCACCGCCTTCGACAGGGACACCAGCCCCTCGTCCACCTCGTTCTGCGCGATCGCGAGCAGCCCGAAGTACGTCGCGGAACCCGGCAGCAAGGGGCCGATCGCAGCAGTCGTGTACGGCAGCGCCGAAGCGAACTGATACCGGGACAGCAGCTGCCCGAACAACCCCACCAGCCCGGCAGCGGCAGCCGTGGACGCCACCGGCGAGATGTCCCCCGCGTAGTGCATCGCACCGAACACGACCCACGCGACACCCCCGTTCAGCGTCACCCACACCACGGTGGATCGTTCCTGCTGAAGCAGCACCGCGAAGGCCAGCGACAACAGCATCGACGCCCCGATCAGCAGCGTCGGCTCGTCGGAGACCCCGAGCGCCGCGTCCGGGTTCAGCCGCGCGCCCAGCTGCACCCCGAAGTACAGCACCAGCAGCACGCCCGCGACGATGCCCACGAAGAAGTACAGGACCTCCAGCAGACGCGCTGACGCGGTGATGTAGAAGCCGGTCAGCCCGTCCTGCACACCCGCCACCAGCGCCCGCCCGGGCAGCAGCGCGAACAGCCCACCGGTGATGACCGCGGAGGCCTTCACATCGACGTGGCCCAGCGTCAGCGCGACCCCGATCGCGGCCGGTGGCATCGCGGCCACCGTGAACTGGTAGAACTCCGGCAGCCCGCGCCCCGCGCACAGCCAGGCCAGCCGGTCGCCCAGCATCGCGCCGATCGCCGCCGCCACGAACACGATCAGGTCACCGCCCACCAGCACGGAGGCCGCACCGGCCAGCAGCCCGCTCGCCCCGGTCAGCGCCCAGCCGGGATACGGGTGCCGGTTGCGCCGGATCTCCGCGAGCCGCCGGTAGGCCTCCTCCAGGGACACCGCGGTCTCGTCGTCGCTGAGGTCGTCCACCAGCTGGTACACGGCCGCCAGCCGCGTGTAGTCGGTGCCTCGGCGGCGCACGGTGCGCGACGCCGTGACCGGGTCGTCGACGAGCGACGGCTGGTACGAGATCGCCAGCAGCGTGAAGGTGACGTTCGGCTCGCAACGGTCCAGGCCGTAGGACCGGCAGACGGCGAACATGGCCGCCTCCACGTCCTCGGCGCCCTCACCGCCCGCCAGCAGCAACTCGCCGATACGCAGCGTCAGGTCGAGCACGCGCGGCACGGCCGGGCCCGCTTCGTCGCCGCTGCGCTGGATCGGCTCCGGCGCCGGCCGCTCCGCCACCGGCATGCGCAGCATGGTGCGCATACGGTCCTGCCAGGGCACGTCCTTGGTCAGACTGACCATGGGGATCCCGCTCGGCGGTGTGAAGGCCGGCGGCGCGCCCTTGGCGCTGTACGTGCTCGGCGGCGTGAACGCCGACCCCTCCGACTCCGCCGCGGGTGCGTGCGGGACGTCCAGCCCGTCCGGCAGGGCGAACTCGGACGTCGTCTCGGACTCCGTGCCCGTCGATCTGGGCACGGTCAGGCCCTCGGGGATCGCGAACTCGGACGTCGCCGACATGTCCCCGTCGACGGAGGTCCCGGACGGAGGCAGGAACGCACTCCTCGCCTCGTCCGACTTCGGCTTGCGGTCCTCCGCATCCGTCACTGCTCCGGCGCTCCCTGTACGACCTTGCACGTCAGCCTCAGTACCCGTTCAGCCTCAGTATGCGCACAGATGGACGAACGGGCCGCACGCGCACGCGTGCGGCCCGTCGGAAGGGAGAGAGGTCAGTGACCGCCCTGCTCCTTGAAGCGCTTGTAGGACCGCTCGATCTCGGCCTCCGCGTCCGTACGGCCCACCCAGTTGGCGCCCTCGACCGACTTGCCGGGCTCCAGGTCCTTGTAGACCTCGAAGAAGTGCTGGATCTCCAGACGGTCGAACTCCGACACGTGGTGGATGTCCCGCAGGTGCTCCACACGCGGGTCCGTCGCCGGCACGCACAGCAGCTTGTCGTCGCCACCGGCCTCGTCCGTCATGCGGAACATGCCGATCGCACGGCACTTGATGAGGCAGCCCGGGAAGGTCGGCTCGTCCAGGATGACCAGCGCGTCCAGCGGGTCGCCGTCCTCGCCGAGGGTGTTCTCGACGAAGCCGTAGTCGGTCGGGTAGGCGGTCGAGGTGAAGAGGCGCCGGTCCAGGCGGATACGACCGGTCTCGTGGTCCACCTCGTACTTGTTGCGCGAACCCTTCGGAATCTCGATCGTGACGTCGAACTCCACCGGTGGCTCCTCCATGATCAACACATAGTTCTGGTGGTTAAGTGTCCCTCACGCAGGTGTGTGATCGCGAAAGGGGCTGGTGGTCGTGCCAGAGCTGAGGCCTTGGCGGGCCGCGAGACCGCATGTGGTGCGGATCGCGGCTGCCGTACGACCGCGCCTGGCCCGGGCCGCCGCGGCCGCGAAACCACGGATCGCGCGGCTCACCCGTGCCGGGAAACCGCAGGTCGCGCGGGTCACGCGGCCGAAGACCTGGCAGTACACCGCAGGCGCCGCCACCGCCGGGCTGGCACTGGCCGCCGGTGCGGTGACCGCCGCCGGTCCCTGGGACTCCTCGGGTCAGCGTACGGCCGAGCGGGACCGGGCCGCCGCCCTCACCCGCGTGGGTGGCACAGATCACGGCAAGGTCCCCGGCGCGCCCGCGCAGCCCCGGCCCGCCCCAGCGCCGGTCCCGTGCTCACCGGGCTCGGTGGCGTCAGGACCGTGAAGTCCGCGCCGGACGGAAGGGCCCTCGCGAAGGCGCTCGTGCCCCTGCTGAAGGACCCGGCGCTCGGCCCCCGGCCCGCGGCGGCCGTCGTGGACGTCGCCACCGGCAGGCGCCTGTACGGCACGAACGCGGACGCCGCGTTCACACCGGCCTCGACGACGAAGATCGCCACGGCCGTCGCCGCGCTGTCCGCGCTGGGTGCCGACCACCGCCTCACCACCCGCGCCGCGCTGGAACCCGACACCAACGAAGTCGTCCTGGTCGGCGGCGGCGACCCCACCCTCACCGCCCGCGAGGCCATCGACGGGTGGGCCAGCCTGCGCGTCCTGGCCGACAGGACGGCCGCGGCCCTGGCCCAGCGCGGCGTCCGCGAGGTGACGCTCTCCTACGACACGACCCTCTACGCCGGCCCTGAGATGCACCCGATCGGGGTCAACCCCAATCTCGCCCCGGTCAGCCCCCTGATGGCCGACGAGGGCCGCACGAACGACTCGACGAGCGGCCCGGTCACCCGGGTGACGGACCCGGCGGCGGACGCGGCCCGCCGCTTCGGGGACTTCCTCGAGTCCCGCGGCATCAAGGCCACGGCCCCGGGCCCGTCGAAGGCCACGACCCGCGCGAAAACGCTCGCCGAGGTCTCCTCGCCTCCGCTGTCCACCCTGGTCGAACGCATGCTGACCAACAGCGACAACGACATCGCCGAGGCCCTGGCCCGCCAGACGGCGATCGCCACGGGCGACCGCGCCGACTTCGCCGGCGCCGACCGGGCGATCAGCGGCCGGCTCCGCAAGCTCGGCCTCCCCCTCGGGGAGCCGCCTTCAAGGACGGCAGCGGCCTCGACCGGGCCGACCGGCTGACGGCGAACCTCCTCACCGCCCTCCTGGCCAAGGCGGCCGACCCCGCCCGTCCCGAACTCCGCCCGGCCCTCACCGGCCTCCCCGTCGCCGGCTTCACCGGCACCCTGACCACCCGCTACACGGACGGCGCAGCCGGCGTCGTCCGCGCCAAGACGGGCACCCTCACCGGCGTCAACACCCTCGCGGGCACGACGGTCGACCAGGACGGCCGCCTCCTCGCTTTCGCGTTCATGGCCAACAACACAACCAACCCGGGCGCGGCCCAGAAGGCCCTCGACAGAGCGGCGACGACGCTGGCGAACTGCGGCTGCAGGTAAGAGTCCCGCCCGCCCTGGGCAGCCGCGCCGTGGGCAGTCGTGCCGCTGGGGCGATGGGGGTCCCCCCTGCAACGATCGCCGCCCTGCCCCAGCGGCCAGCGCTCACGTACGGTTGACGCATGACGAGCATCGGTGGTGCCTCATCCGGCATGGTCGACTGGAATCTCGCGGTCGCGACCGCGACCCGGCTCGTACGGCCGGGCCCTGACGTCAGCCGCGACGAGGCGAGGGCCGTCGTCGCGGAGCTGCGCCGGCACGCGAAGGCCTCGGAGGAACACGTCCGGGGCTTCACTCGTCTGGGCACGGAGGAGGGCCACGACACCCCCGTCCTGGTCGTCGACCGCCCGGGCTGGATCCGGGCCAACGTCGCCGGTTTCCGGGAGCTCCTCAAGCCCCTCCTCGACAAGATGCAGGAACGCCGCGGAAGCAGCACCGGCGGCGCGGTCATGAACGCGGTCGGCGGCAAGGTCACCGGCGTCGAGCTCGGCATGCTGCTGTCCTTCCTGGCCTCCCGCGTCCTCGGCCAGTACGAGACCTTCGCCCCCGCCACCCGGGAACTCCCGGCCGGCCAGAACGGCGGCGGCCGGCTCCTGCTCGTCGCCCCGAACATCGTGCACGTGGAGCGCGAACTCGACGTCGAGCCGCACGACTTCCGCCTCTGGGTGTGCCTGCACGAGGAGACGCACCGCACCCAGTTCACCGCCGTGCCCTGGCTGCGGGACCACCTGGAGGGTGAAATCCAGTCGTTCCTGGGGGAGACCGACGTCGACCCCATGACCGTCCTGGAACGCGTCCGGGAAGCCGCCCAGACCCTCGCCGGGGCCGCCCGAGGGCGAGGAGGACGACGGCGGCCGCTCCCTCGTCGAGATCGTCCAGACGCCCGCCCAGCGCGAGATCCTCGGCCGCCTCACGGCCGTGATGTCCCTGCTGGAGGGCACGCCGACTTCGTGATGGACGGCGTCGGCCCTGACGTCGTGCCGTCCGTCGGCGAGATCCGCGAGAAGTTCCAGCAGCGCCGCGCCAAGGGCGCCTCCCGCCTGGACATGGCACTGCGCAAGCTGCTCGGCCTGGACGCCAAGCTCCGCCAGTACCGGGACGGCGAGCGCTTCGTCCGGGCCGTCGTCGACGAGGTCGGCATGGACGGCTTCAACCGCGTGTGGACCTCGCCCAACACCCTCCCCACCAAGACGGAGATCGCCAAACCGGCGGACTGGATCGCGCGGGTGCATCGCAGGACCGAGTAGTGAACATGGCGAGAAGGTCGTGAAAGGAAACCGGCCGACGGCAGGCGAACGCCCCTCCAATCACCCGTCCGAGGGACCGTGAGCGAGGGGTGGGCGTGCAATGCTCGGGAACGGCCCGGTTCTGTCACCATCTACACACTCTGCGTGACCGACATCGGGCTCACCCCCGAAAACTTCATGAAGGGAACCGGACATGGGTCCCCATCCTGCGGTCGCGGCGATACGCCTGGCGGTCCGCCGCGTCCTCCACGACCTCCTCACCGAACACCACCGCACCCCCGCCGCACCCCCGCACGCCCCCTCGCACGAGCCTCCCCAAGCTCTCGGCTTCGCTCGAGCAGGGCGGTGCCCCCATCCCCGCCGCTCGTGCTCGTGGCATGCTCCGGCGGCGCCGACTCCATGGCCCTGGCCTCCGCCCTCGCCTTCGAGGCCCCAAGCTCGGCATCAGAGCCGGCGGCGTGACCGTCGACCACGGCCTCCAGCCCGGCTCCGACGTACGCGCCGCGGAAGTCGTCCTGCGCCTGCGCGAACTCGGCCTCGACCCGGTCGACTCGGTCGCCGTCACCGTCGGCCGCACCGGCGGCCCCGAAGCCGCCGCACGCGACGCCCGCTACGCCGCGCTCGACACCGCGGCCGAACGCCACGGCGCCGCCGCCGTCCTGCTCGGCCACACCCGCGACGACCAGGCCGAAACCGTCCTGCTGGGCCTCGCCCGGGGCTCCGGAATCCGCTCCCTGTCCGGAATGGCCGCGGTCTCGGGCACAGGCGGCCGCTACCGGCGCCCGTTCCTGGAACTCGACCGGCAGACCGCCCGCAAGGCCTGCATGGTCCAGTCCCTGCCCGTCTGGGACGACCCCCACAACGCCGACCCGGCCTACACCCGCTCCCGGCTGCGCCACGAAGGCCTGCCCGCCCTGGAGAAGGCCCTCGGCAAGGGTGTCGTCGAGGCTCTCGCCCGTACCGCCCAGCTCTCCCGCGACGACGCCGACGCCCTCGACACCTGGGCCGCCCAGGCCGAGGCCACCGTCCGGGACGCCGCCGGACTCCTGGAGTGCGCCAAGCTCTACGCCCTGCCCCCGCCGTGCGCCGCCGCGTCCTGCGCCGGGCCGCCATCGCCGCCGGAGCCCCCGCCGGTTCGCTGTTCGCCCGCCACATCGAGGAAGTCGACCGGCTGATCACCGGCTGGCGCGGTCAGGGAGCCATCAACCTCCCCGGCAAGGTCGTGGCCCAGCGGCAGGGTGGCAGACTGGTGATTCGGCAAGGCTGAACCACGACCCCTCCGGGCAGCCGGTGGAGGGGCCGCTCGGCCAGGGACGACCGAAAGTGATGCGGGTGGACGCGAAAGACATGGGTACCGACCTCCAGCAGGTACTCATCACCAAAGAAGAGATCGACGCCAAGCTGGCCGAGCTGGCAGCGAAGATCGACGCGGAGTACGCGGGCAAGGACCTGCTGATCGTCGGCGTCCTCAAGGGCGCGGTGATGGTCATGGCCGACCTCGCCCGGGCGCTGTCCACCCCCGTCACCATGGACTGGATGGCCGTATCCTCGTACGGGGCGGGCACCCAGTCCTCCGGTGTGGTGCGGATCCTCAAGGACCTCGACACCGACATCAAGGGCAAGCACGTCCTCATCGTCGAGGACATCATCGATTCCGGCCTGACCCTGTCGTGGCTGATCTCCAACCTCGGCTCGCGCGAGCCCGCCTCCCTGAAGGTGTGCACGCTGCTGCGCAAGCCCGATGCGGCGAAGGTCGCCATCGACGTGGAGTGGGTCGGCTTCGACATCCCCAACGAGTTCGTCGTCGGCTACGGCCTCGACTACGCCGAGAAGTACCGCAACCTCCCGTTCGTCGGTACGCTCGCGCCCCACGTGTACGGCGGCTGAACCCCGGCCGGGGTGCCGTGAACGTGATCGGGAACCCCAGCGGCCTTCCCGCCGTTGGAGCAGGCGTAGACGGATCGCCAGCCGTACCGCGCGGCTTCAGGTGACAATGCTGGGGTACCGTCCGAAGAACAGTCTTTATCAAACTCACTATGGCAGGAGGGACGGGGCGACACCGCTCCGTATGGATGGACGTGAAGCGATACTTCCGTGGGCCGGTCATGTGGATCGTGCTGGCCGTCCTTGCCGTGGTCGTGTTGATGCAGGTCGTCGGCTCGTCCGGCGGCTACAAGACGGTGGACACCGGCCAGGTCGTCCAGGCGATCAACCAGAACAAGGTGGAGTCGGCCAAGCTGACCACCGGTGACGAGCAGACCATCAAGGTCACGCTCAAGGACGGCGTAAAGGTCGAGGGCAGCTCGAAGATCCAGGCGAGCTACATCGGCGACCAGGGCGTGGACATCGCCAACACGCTGCAGAACAAGTACCAGGACAAGCAGATCTCGGACGGCTACACCATCTCGCCGTCCAAGCAGAACCCGCTCATCGGGATGCTGATCTCCTTCCTGCTTCCCCTGGTCCTCATCGTGGTCATCTTCCTGTTCCTGATGAACCAGATGCAGGGTGGCGGCTCCCGCGTCATGAACTTCGGGAAGTCCAAGGCGAAGCTCATCACCAAGGACACCCCAAGACGACCTTCTCGGACGTCGCCGGGTCCGACGAGGCCGTCGAGGAGCTCCACGAGATCAAGGAGTTCCTCCAGGAGCCGGCCAAGTTCCAGGCCGTCGGCGCCAAGATCCCCAAGGGTGTGCTGCTGTACGGCCCGCCCGGAACCGGTAAGACCCTGCTCGCGCGTGCCGTCGCGGGCGAGGCCGGTGTGCCGTTCTACTCGATCTCCGGTTCCGACTTCGTCGAGATGTTCGTCGGTGTCGGTGCCTCCCGAGTCCGTGACCTGTTCGAGCAGGCCAAGGCGAACGCCCCGGCGATCGTCTTCGTCGACGAGATCGACGCGGTCGGCCGCCACCGCGGCGCCGGCCTCGGCGGTGGTCACGACGAGCGCGAGCAGACGCTGAACCAGCTGCTCGTCGAGATGGACGGCTTCGACGTCAAGGGCGGCGTGATCCTCATCGCCGCGACGAACCGGCCCGACATCCTCGACCCGGCGCTGCTGCGCCCCGGCCGCTTCGACCGGCAGATCGCCGTCGACCGCCCGGACATGCAGGGCCGTCTGGAGATCCTCAAGGTCCACCAGAAGGGCAAGCCGGTCGCCCCGGACGTCGACCTGTCGGCCGTCGCCCGCCGCACGCCCGGTATGACGGGTGCCGATCTGGCCAACGTGCTGAACGAGGCCGCCCTGCTGACGGCCCGCAGCGACCAGAAGCTGATCGACAACCACATGCTGGACGAGGCGATCGACCGTGTGGTCGCGGGCCCGCAGAAGCGGACCCGGATCATGTCGGACAAGGAGAAGAAGATCACCGCGTACCACGAGGGCGGACATGCCCTGGTCGCGGCGGCCTCACCGAACTCCGATCCCGTCCACAAGATCACGATCCTGTCGAGAGGCCGTGCCCTCGGCTACACGATGGTGCTCCCGGACGAGGACAAGTACTCGACCACGCGCAACGAGATGCTCGACCAGCTCGCCTACATGCTGGGCGGCCGTGCGGCCGAGGAGCTCGTCTTCCACGACCCGACGACGGGTGCCGCCAACGACATCGAGAAGGCCACGGGCCTGGCTCGGGCCATGGTCACGCAGTACGGCATGACCGAGCGCCTCGGTGCGATCAAGTTCGGCGGTGACAACACCGAGCCCTTCCTCGGACGTGAGATGGCTCACCAGCGCGACTACTCGGAAGAGGTCGCGGCCCTCGTCGACGAAGAGGTCAAGAAGCTCATCGAGACCGCGCACAACGAGGCGTGGGAGATCCTGGTCGAGAACCGCGACGTGCTGGACAACCTGGTCCTCGCCCTCCTGGAGAAGGAGACGCTGGGCAAGGAGGAGATCGCCGAGGTCTTCGCCCCGGTCGTCAAGCGCCCGCCGCGGCCCGCCTGGACCGGCTCCTCCCGCCGTACGCCGTCCACCCGCCCGCCGGTCCTCTCCCCCAAGGAGCTGGCCCTGACGAACGGGGCGAACGGCGCGACGCCGGCGATCTCCACCGCCAAGAGCACCGCGGCGGAGCCCGCCCCGGCGCCCGAGCACGCCCCGGAGGAACGCCCCGAGAGCTGACCACCGCTCTCCCGGCGGCCCCATCGGGCCCGGAATGAACGCCGCGCCCCCCAGGTTTTAGCCTGGGGGCGCGGCTTTCCGCCATTTCCACAGGCCGCCCCGCGATGGACACAGGAACGAGGCACCCCATGACCGACCCCGTGACGCTGGACGGCGAGGGCCAGATCGGCGAGTTCGACGAGAAGCGGGCCGAGAACGCCGTACGCGAACTCCTGATCGCGGTCGGCGAGGACCCGGACCGTGAGGGCCTGCGGGAGACGCCGGCGCGGGTGGCGCGGGCGTACAAGGAGATATTCGCGGGGCTGTGGCAGAAGCCCGAGGATGTCCTGACGACGACGTTCGATCTCGGTCACGACGAGATGGTGCTCGTCAAGGACATTGAGGTGTACTCGACATGTGAGCATCATCTGGTGCCGTTCCGGGGCGTGGCTCATGTCGGGTACATCCCGTCGACCAGCGGCAAGATCACCGGACTGTCCAAGCTGGCCCGGCTCGTGGACGTCTATGCCCGGCGCCCCCAGGTGCAGGAACGACTCACCACGCAGATCGCGGACTCGCTGATGGAGATACTCGAGCCCCGCGGAGTCATCGTGGTCGTGGAGTGCGAGCACATGTGCATGTCGATGCGCGGGATCCGCAAGCCCGGCGCGAAGACGCTGACGTCGGCCGTGCGGGGGCAGCTGCGGGACATGGCGACGCGGAACGAGGCGATGAGCCTCATCATGGCGCGCTGACGCCCCGCGTCACGAGGCGGGGGCCGCCCCCGTGCCGTCGTGTTCGTCGTCCTCCGGGAGTTTGCAGACGCGTTCCAGGAAGATGGCCGCCGCTATGACGCCGATGCCCGCGAGGACGGAGACGCCGGCGTAGATGGCCTGGTCGCGGCGGGCGGGGATGTCGAGGGACTCCAGGAGGAAGACGCCGGTGCCGCCGTACATGCCGGCGACCAGGGCGGCGACCAGGGCGCTGGCCTGGCCGAAGACGACCGCGCGGGCCGCCATCATGGGGTCGACACCCTTCGCGTCGGGCTGTCGCTCGCGCTGGGCCTTCAGACGGGCGCGGAGCGAGAGCGCCGTGGCCAGCAGGATGACGGCGATCGCCGCGAGGACGAGGGGGGCGGCCAGGGGGACGCTGGGGAGGGTCCCGAACGCACTCCACAGGCGGGCGCCGGCCCAGGACAGGACCCCGGCCACGACGAAGACGCCGACCAGCACCCTGATGCGCAGCTCTTTCACGGTGTCCCTTCGGTTCCCCCGGTTCCGGCCCCGTTCCGCGGCCGTCTTGACCTTAACGGCTACTCGGGCAGCCGGAGTTCCAGGTCGCCGCGGGGCGCCACGCCCTCCCGGGTGACGGAGTCCAGCAGACCGGCGACCGGGCCGCGGCCGGGCAGCTGTGCCTCGGGGTCCAGGTCGAGCCAGGGGGCCAGGACGAAGGCGCGCTCGTGGGCGCGGGGGTGGGGGAGGGTGAGCTGCGGGTCGTCGGAGACGACATCGGCGTAGGCCACGATGTCGACGTCCAGGGTGCGGGGCCCCAGTGCTCGTCGCGGACGCGGTGGAAGGCCTCCTCGACCGCGTGCGCGCGCTCCAGGAGCGAGGACGGCGGCAGGGTGGTCTTCAGGACCACGACGGCGTTGAAGTAGGCGGGCTGGCTGCCCGGCTCGACGCCCCAGGGTTCGGTCTCGTAGACGGGGGAGACGCCCTTGATGCGGACGCCGGGGGTGTCCTCGAGGGCGTCGATGGCTCCCTGGAGGGTCTCCAGGCGGTTGCCGAGGTTGGAGCCGAGGGCGACGACGGCGCGTTTGGGGTTGCTGAGCGTGGTGTCGGCGGCGTCGACCTTGTCGACGACGGAGGCGGGTACCGGCTGTACGGTCGGGTCGCTGGGACCCTTGAGGAAGGGTGCAGTCATACTCGGCTCCGGGTGATGGTGACGGTCACGTCGTCGAAGGGGACCGTGATCGGGGCGTCCGGCTTGTGGACGCACACCTCGACCTGCTGGACCCCGTCGTGCTTCAGACATACCTGGGCGATGCGCTCGGCGAGCGTCTCGATGAGGTTGACGGGCTCGCCCTCGACGACGGCCACGACCTCCTCCGCCACGATGCCGTAGTGCACGGTCTTCGCCAGGTCGTCGTCGGCCGCGGCCGGTCGGGTGTCCAGACCGAGGACGAGGTCCACGATGAAGGTCTGGCCCTCCTCGCGTTCCCTCGGGAACACGCCGTGGTGCCCGCGGGCCTTCAGGCCGCGCAGCACGACACGATCCACGCGAATCACTCCTGCAATCGTCGGTGCGGCCGGACGGTGCCGTGTGCGGGCGGCCACCGGCCTCAGTCGAATCTACCTGCGAGCCCGGCCGGGACCGGGCCACGGGGGTGTGGGCCCGGGCCGGACCCGGCAGGATTCATCCAGCGTTTTCCCTGGGGAATCCGGTGGCTCATGGGTTGGTAGCCGCCCATACCCGTGGGTCCGTGATTCCAACCACTTCCCGCCTACCCACTCAGGAGGGGGTGTCGTCGCCCTCTTCCTCGTCGTTTTCGGCCAGAACGGGGGAAGCGTGGTGCGACCAGAGTTTCCACCCCGAGGGCGTGCGCCGGAACACGTTCGTGGCGACCACGAGCTGGCCGACGAGCGGGCCGAGCTCCTCGTCGCCCGCGGGGCGGGTCCGCCGCTGAGGATGTTCTCCGTGCAGGTGACCAGGGCGGTGTCACCGGTGACCGAGACGTGCACATCGGTCAGGAAGAACTGGATGTAGTCGGTGTTCGCCATGATCAGCGCGTAGGAGCGGAGGACCTCCCCGCGGCCGGTGAGCACGGGCCAGCCGGGGTGCACGCAGGAGACCACGCCGGTGTCGGCCGGGTCGTGGTAGGTCTCGTCGACGCCCAGGTCGGAGGGGGTGAGCCAGAGCGACGCCAGCTCCTCGAAGTCGCCCCGCTCCAGTGCCTCGTAGAAGGCGGTGTTGGCGGCCTCGACCTGTTCGACGTCGGTGTGCGGGGCGCTCACCGGGTTCCTTCTGCGCCGGTGTGTGCCGTTCGCGCCGTTTCGATGGCGTGGGAGACCCGGACCGCGTCCGCGGTGGCGCGTACCTCGTGCACGCGAACCGCCCACGCGCCGGCGTGCGCTGCGAGCGCGGAGACGGCCGCGGTGGCCGCGTCGCGTTCGCGTGCGGGCGGGGGAGGGCCGTCCGGGCCGGCGAGGACCCGGCCGAGGAACCGTTTGCGGGAGGCGGCGACGAGCAGCGGGTGGCCGAGGCCGAGGACCCGGTCCAGGCCCGCGAGGAGCGCGAGGTCGTGCTCGGCGTCCTTGGAGAAGCCGAGGCCGGGGTCGACGACGACCCGGTCGGGTGCGATGCCCCCCTCCAGGATGGCCCGCACACGCGCGTGGAGCTCGTCGACGACCTCGGTGACGACGTCCGTGTACACGCCCCGGACGTTGCCGCCCTCCAGGAAGCCCCGCCAGTGCATGACGACGAAGGGGGCGCCGGCGTCGGCGACGGCGGGGATCATGCGGGGGTCGGCGAGACCGCCGCTGACGTCGTTGACGAGGGCGGCGCCCGCGGCGAGGGCCTGCTCGGCCACGGAGGCGCGCATGGTGTCGACGGAGACCGTGACGCCCTCGGAGGCCAGGCCGCGGACGACGGGGACGACCCGGCGGAGTTCCTCGGCCTCGTCCACCCGGGTGGCGCCGGGGCGGGTGGACTCGCCGCCGACGTCGACCAGGTCGGCGCCCTCGGCGACCAGTTCGAGGCCGTGCTTGACGGCGGCCGTGGTGTCGAAGAAGCGGCCGCCGTCGGAGAAGGAGTCGGGAGTGACGTTCACGACTCCCATGACCGCGCAGCGGTCCCATTCCGGAAGGCCCGCGACGCGCCCGCGTCCGCTCTGGTTGCTCATATGTTCAGCGTAGGCCCCGGGGCGGTCGCGAAGCGCTGCGGCCCGGGCCGGTCACGCCGCCCGGACGTTCCGTTCCGCCGTCGTGCCGTGGGCGCACGGGCGGCGGGTCGCCGGGCGACGGCGGCGCAGGAAGCGCGGCAGGGGCAGGGCGAGATTGACGAAGCCTTCGGCCTGCATGGCGGCGAAGCCGATGCGCGGCAGGTCGGCGGAGGCGCGGTAGACGACGAAGCGGGGCTCCCAGCGCGGCTGGAACTTGGCGTTGAACTTGTACAGCGACTCGATCTGGAACCAGCGGGAGAGGAAGACGAGCAGTCCGCGCCAGGCGCGCAGCACGGGGCCGGCGCCGATCTTCTCGCCGCGGGCGAGGGCCGAGCGGAACATGGCGAAGTTGAGGGAGACGCGGTCGATGCCGAACTTCGGGGCGGCCTGGAGGGCGGCCACGATGAGCAGTTCGTTCATGCCCGGGTCGGCCGAGCGGTCGCGGCGCATCAGGTCAAGGAGGCGCCGTCGGTGCCCCAGGGCACGAAGTGCAGGATCGCTTTGAGGTCGCCGTAGGGGCCCGGGTGGTCGTCCTGTTTGTGGGCGGTGGCGATGAGGCAGTCGCCGTCGGCGGGGTCGCCGACGCGGCCCAGGGCCATGGAGAAGCCGCGCTCGGTGTCGGTGCCGCGCCAGTCGTCGGCGGCGCGCCGGACACGCTCCAGCTCGGCCTCGCCGAGGTCACGGACACGGCGTACCCGGGTTTCGTAACCGGCGCGCTCGATGCGCTTGACCATCTGGCGCACGTTGCGCATCGCGCGGCCGGCGAGCGAGAAATCCTTGACGTCCACCACCGCCTCGTCGCCCAGTTCCAGGGCGTCGAGCCCGGTCTCGCGGGTCCACACCTCGCCGCCGGTCTCGGAACAGCCCATGACGGCGGGGGTCCAGGAGTGGGCCTTGGCCTCGTCCATGAACCGTTCGATGGCGCCGGGCCAGGCCTCGACGTCGCCGATCGGGTCGCCGCTGGCGAGCATCACGCCGGAGACCACGCGGTAGGTGACGGCGGCCTTGCCGCTGGGGGAGAAGACGACGGCCTTGTCGCGGCGCAGCGCGAAGTGGCCGAGGGAGTCGCGGCCGCCGTGCCGCTCCAGCAGGGCGCGCAGCCGGGCCTCGTCCTCCTCGGTGAGCCGGGCGGCGGGGTGTTCGGGCCGGAAGGCCAGGTAGATGGTGGTGACGGCGGTGAGCAGGCCGAGGGCGCCGAGCGAGAAGGCGACGGTCCAGGAGGTGTTGCCCTGGTAGTCGACCGGGCCCTCGAAGCCGAACAGGCCGTAGACGACGTGGGTGATGCGGTCGGCCAGGCTGGGGTCGCCGACCATGCTCCCGGAGTGGACGCTGACGATCAGCAGGCCCAGCAGGAGCGACCCGGCGCTCATGAGCACGAAGTTGGCGAGGGCCCGCCAGCGGCTGCGCGGGTCGGGCAGGGCGTTGAACTGGTCGCGGTGGCGCAGCAGGGGCGCCAGCAGCGCCAGGGTGATCAGGACGCCCACGATCGAGTGCCGGTACGTGAACTGCGCGACGGCCCCCGCGGGCAGCAGGGCCACGGCCGCCCGCCAGGCCCGGCGCTTGCCGCGCTTGAGGCCGTGGGCGAGCAGCAGCAACAGCACACCGGCGCTGAGGGACAGGGCGGCGGCGAACGGGCCGAACGCGCCGGGCAGTACCTCGGCGATGGCGTGCATTCGGCTGTGCCGGAAGCGCGGGAAGACGCCCGCGGCGATGTCCAGGAGGCCCACGAGGGCGCAGGCTCTGCCGACGAGGACGGGCACGGCCTCGGGGCGTGGTCCGCGCAGCAGGCGACGCACGCGGCTCACCGGGCCCGTACCGGCCGCGGCACTCCTGCGACTCGGAACCTCACCCGACATTTCCTCATCTGTCCTGACAGACATCGCATCCCGTAGTTCTGCGAGAGACCTTGGATCCGGTGCCGATTCGGGCATCCGGCGACATTGCGCCCTCTAGGACGGTGTCTCGGGGGACAGGTTCACTCCCCACGTCAAAGCCGTTTCAAAGGACAAGGAAAGCCCGGGACAAGCCCGCGCGAAGGTGTGAGCGCGGCGCGGACCCGGGCGGGAAGCGCGGACAGGTAACCACCCATGGGTCTGGGTCTCACGAGCGACAAGATGCTGGCGCTGGCTGTGCTGTCCGCCGTGCTGCTGTTCACCGGCACGGTCTGGCTGTGGCCGCGGCTGGCCAGGCGCAGTTGGCGGGCGGTGGGCGGGCGCGTCGGTCTGCTGCTCGCCACTCAGCTGGCGCTGTTCGCCGCGGTGGGTCTCGCCGCCAATCAGGCCTTCGGTTTCTACGCGAGCTGGGCGGACCTGTTCGGGCAGGAGAAGGACCAGGGCGTGGTCGTCGACCACACGCCGGGTGACGGCCCGCTGGAGGTGGTCGGTACGCGGCGGGTGCCGGGGGCGGGCGGCGTGCGGCCGCAGTCCGGCGGCCGGATCCAGGAGGTCGGCATCGTGGGCCGTACGACCAGGATCGCCACGCCCGCGTACGTGTATCTGCCGCCGGAGTACTTCCAACCCCGGTACCGGACCCGTACGTTCCCCGCGGCGGTCGTGCTGACCGGTTACCCGGGCACGGCGTCGGCGCTGGTGGAGAAGCTCCATTATCCGCGCACGGCACTGGAGCTGGCCGAGGCGGGCCGGGCGGAGCCGATGATCCTCGTGATGCTGCGGCCGACGGTGGCACCGCCCCGGGACACGGAGTGCGTGGACATCCCGGGCGGTCCGCAGACCGAGTCGTTCTTCGCCAGGGATCTGCCCGACGCGCTGCGTTCGCACTACCGGGTGGCCGAAAAGCCGGGCGGTCTGGGCATCATCGGCAACTCCACGGGCGGCTACTGCGCCTTGAAGATCGCCATGCACCATCCCGATGTGTACGCCGCCGGAGCGGGCTTGTCCGCGTACTACAAGGCGCCGATCGACGCCACCACGGGCGATCTCTTCCAGGGCGACAAGGAACTGCGCAATCGCGCCGACCTGTGGTGGTACCTCGCGCACGAACCCGCTCCGGACACCTCACTGCTCGTCACCAGCAGCAGGTCCGGCGAGTCCAACTACAAGGACACACTGCGCTTCATAGAGCGGGTGAAGGCCACCGGGCGGACCCGGATCTCGTCGATCATCCTGGAAAGCGGCGGGCACAACTTCAACACCTGGCGGCGCGAGATTCCGGCGACGCTGGAGTGGATCGGCGGACGGCTGAACGACGTTGGAAACGATCTTGGGAATTGACTGAAGGGCGGCTTCCGCTTCTTCCCGAGTTCTGATGTGGTGTGAACGCTTCGGTATGGCTTTGTTTTTGCGGGGTGGCTCACCAAGATTCGCCTACGCGCGGTAAGTTTCTGGCCATGCCACGTGGACGTCATCGCCATTCCCCGCCCCTGCACAGGCTGCTGCCCCCGTCGGCGATCGCAGGCGTCTCCGTCGTCTGCGCCCTGGGGCCCTGGGTGTTCACGGAGCCGACGGTGCTCCGCGGTCTGGCCGCGGCCGCCGCGGCGACGGCCGTCGCCGGCGCCGTCGTGCTGCGCCGCTGGGACATCCAGGCGGGCAAGCGCGTCGCCGACCTCACGCGCGCGCGGGCGAGCGACGAGTGGCGCTTCGAGGAGCGCGTCGCCGAACTGGAGGCCGACCTCGAGGAGTCCCGCGAGCTGCGCGGGAAGCTGGAACAGCGACTGCGCGCCAAGCGCACCGAACTCGCCAAGCTCCGCAACGAGCACGCCGCGCTGCTGCGCCGGTACGCCACGGCGGAAGCGGACCGCGCCAGCGTCCTGGAGGAGCGCCGGGTGCTCGAGATCGAGGCGACGGCTCCGGTACGGGCCGCGCTGCCGGCGGGGGCGACGGAACCGGCGGACGCGGACGAGGCGCCCGAGGACCTCGTGGTCGAGGAGCAGCCGGGGATTCCCGCGGTGTTCTCGCCGGAGGGCTCGCGGCTGTTCCTGCGCGCGAAGGCGGCGCTCGCCCGGTTCGACGGCGAGAGCGTCCCGGACCCGGACGGCGGCGGGGACGGCGATGGCGACGGCGTACCGGAGAACGACGAGGCGGAGCCCGCGCAGAACGACCGGAAGGACGAACGGCGGGAGCAGTCGCGGGAGGACGAGCCGCAGGGGCAGTCCGAGGCGGTCGCCGGGCACGAGCGCGCGACCGCCGTCACCACGGACCAGGCCGCCGCCCAGTCCGGGCAGCAGACCTCGGGTCACTACACCGTGCCGACCGCCGTGGCCGTCGCGCCGCAGACGTCGGTGCGGCGTCCGCTGGCCGAGGGCGGATTCGACTTCTTCGGCACGAAGCAGGCGACGTCCCCGGCCGCCCTGGAGGCCGTGCAGAACGAGGACCTCGCGGACGTCGTCGGGCAGGAGGCGCTCGCCCTGCACAAGGCGGAGGCCGAGGCCCGGTACAAGCCCGCGGACGAGGAGTCGCGCGGGATCGGCCAGGTCATCGACCTGACCGCGCACGACGAGACGGAACAGATCGACGTGCAGGGACTGCGGAGCGCGGTGTCCTGAAGTCCGGCCTTTCGGGTCTTCCGGCGGTCACGCCATCCAGCGGTCCGGCCGCGCGTCCCTGCGCCCGGTCCGGGACCGCTCCGCCTGGGCCGCCAGCAGTTCACGCGCCTCGGCCGCGTCCCGCAGCCGGGCCGTCACCGTCTTGTTCGCGCCCGTGTCCACGTGCACGTCGGCGACGCCCCGGGCTCGTTCCCACGGGCCCTGCGCCATCCGTACGCTCTGCACCTTGGCGTGCGGCACCAGCGCCAGGCTCCGCCGCAGCAGCCCGGAGCGCGCCGCGAACACCGCGTCGGTGACGGCGAGCCCGTACCCCCGCCACCACAGCGGAACGCACCAGAGGGCGCGGTGTGGCGACGGCGACAGGGCCGCGCGCTGCGGCACGGTCACCCCGGGCAGCACGCGGGCGACGACGGCCTCGGCGACCTCGCGCGGAGCGACCGGCACCAGAACGGAGTTGGAGGAGCCCGCCACGTCCAGCTCCACCCGCACCCAGCCCCGCCGCCGCCACAGCAGCGGCTCCACGATCCGCACGGTCTGCACCCGTCCCGGCGGCACCGTCTCGTGGGCCCGGTCCAGCAGGCCGTGGTCGATGCGCAGCCCGTCGGGCGACTCGGCCACCGTCCAGTCGTACTCGGCGACGAACCGCCCCACGCTGCTCGCGCCCGCCGCGCCCAGCAGCGGCAGGGCGACGGCCAGGACCGTCCACACGCTCTCCGTGGCCAGCCACAGCAGCGGCGGGACGACCAGCGCCGCGATCAGCGATCCCCAGGTCCCTCCGCTCAGCACCAGCGACACGGCGAGGACACCGGGCGGCACCCGCAGCAACTGCCGGGACGGCGCCTCGCCGACCTCGTGCGCGGTCTCGGGCGCGAAACCGGCCGCCCGCGCGAGCAGTTCGGCCCTCAGCGCCCGTGCGTCGTCCGCGCCGAGGAAGGCCAGTTCGTCCTTCTTGTCGGTGCCTATGACGTCGAGTTTCAGCTTGGCGACGCCCGCGACCCGCGCGAGCAGCGGCTGGGTGACGTCGATCGCCTGGATCCGCTCCAGCCGGATGTGCGCGGTGCGCCGGAACACCAGGCCCGTACGGATGCGCAGTTCGGTCCCGGTCACCGCGAAGTGCGTGAACCACCAGGAGCAGAAGCCGTAGAGCGCGGCGGCCGGGATGATCACGGCGATGCCGATCAGCAGTGTGGTCGTCGTCAGCCGGGACAGATGGCGCTGCGCCCCGTCGGGGTCGTGCACGGCCCAGCCGAAGAGCACGGCGAGGGGCGCCCAGGCGCGCCGGAGCGGTGTGACGGGGTGGAGCCGCCGCTCGGTCACCTCGCCGGTGGTCTCGGCGTTCTCGGCGTTCTCGGTGTTCCCAGCGGTCGTGGTCGTCTCTGTGGTCTCGGCCGCCCCGGCGGCGTCGGGCGTCGTCACAGCCCCGCCGATCGGGCCTCGCCCAGCTCGGTGAGCCGGTCGCGCAGCCGTTCCGCCTCGGCCGGGTCCAGGCCGGGGATCGTCGCGTCGGTCGCCGCGGCGGCCGTGTGCAGTTGCACGCTGGCCAGCCCGAAGTGCCGCTCCACGGGCCCGGAGGTGACCTCCACCAGCTGCATCCGCCCGTACGGCACGACCGTCTGCTCGTGCCACAGCACGCCCCGGCTGATCAGCAGGTCGTCGGCGCGTTCGGCGTACCGCCAGGAACGCCAGTTGCGGTCGATCATCACCCAGCCCCAGGCCATCGACGCCAGCGGCAGCACCGCGAAAACGCCCCAGGCCGGCCCGGCCAGCAGCCCCGGCACCAGCCCGGCGGCCAGCGCGATCAGCCCCAGCCACACCACCAGCAACAACCGCCGCATCTTCAGCAGCCCGGGCGGCAAGGCGATCCACACGGGCTCGCCGTCGACCGCGCTCGCGGGGCTCTGAGGCCCGGCCTCGCTGTCCGGCCCGGTCGCGTGCCGCGTCTGCGCCGTGTCCTCCGCCCCCGACGCGTGCCGCGTCTGCGCCGCACCCTGTGTCCCCGCCGGCCCGCGTCCCGCGGGCTCCCCGTCTCCATGGAGCCAGCGTACGTAGGAGAGACTGTGTCCATGACTCCTACGACGGAGACCATGGTCGGAATCGGCGGCGCCGCGGAGAGCACCGACATGGTGCTCAACATCGGACCGCAGCACCCGTCCACGCACGGCGTGCTACGGCTGAAGCTCGTCCTGGACGGCGAGCGCATCCAGCACGCGGAGCCGGTGATCGGCTACATGCACCGCGGCGCGGAGAAGCTGTTCGAGGCACGCGACTACCGCCAGATCATCATGCTCGCCAACCGCCACGACTGGCTGTCGGCCTTCTCCAACGAGCTCGGCGTGGTCCTCGCCGTGGAGCGGATGCTCGGCATGGAGGTCCCCGAGCGCGCGGTCTGGCTGCGCACGCTGCTCGCCGAGCTGAACCGGGTGCTCAACCACCTGATGTTCCTCGGCTCCTACCCGCTGGAGCTCGGCGGGATCACCCCGATCTTCTACGCCTTCCGGGAGCGCGAGGAGCTCCAGCACGTCATGGAGGAGGTCTCCGGCGGGCGCATGCACTACATGTTCAACCGCGTCGGCGGCCTCAAGGAGGACCTGCCGGCCGGGTGGACCACACGCGCGCGCAGCGCCGTCGCCGACGTGCGCTCCCGGATGGACCGGTTCGACGACCTGGTGCTCGGCAACGAGATCTTCCGCGGCCGGACCCGGGGTGTGGGCGTGCTCGCGCCGGAGACCGTGCACGCGTACGGGGTCAGCGGGCCCATCGGACGCGGCTCCGGCGTCGACTTCGACCTGCGCCGCGACGAGCCGTACCTCGCCTACGGCGAACTGGGTGACGTCCTGAAGGTGGTGACCCGGCAGGAGGGCGACTGCCTCGCCCGCTTCGAGTGCCTCCTGGAGCAGACCCACAACGCCCTGGACCTCGCCGACGCCTGCCTCGACCGCCTCGCCGAGCTGCCGCCCGGGCCGGTCAACCAGCGGCTCCCCAAGGTCCTGAAGGCACCCGAGGGCCACACGTACGCCTGGACCGAGAACCCCCTCGGCATCAACGGCTACTACCTGGTCAGCAAGGGCGAGAAGACCCCGTACCGGCTGAAGCTGCGCTCCGCCTCGTACAACAACATCCAGGCGCTGACGGAACTGCTGCCGGGGACGCTGGTCGCGGACATGGTGGCGATCCTGGGGTCGATGTTCTTCGTCGTGGGCGACATCGACAAATAGCGCCTAGAACGGGTCATCGATCCCCACCGGCTGCACCAGCCACCCAAAATCGCCCAGCCCGCCCGTCGCGGTGAGCTCGGCGGCCTCACCGGCGCTCGCGAGGGCGCGTACGTAGGCCGCCGGGTCGGCGGTCGCGAGCGTGAGCGGGGGCGTGCGCCGGTCACGCCGAGGGCCCGCAGCGCCTCGCGCTGCGGGAGCACGCGCCCGCCGGGCAGGGCGCAGGCGTCCAGGGCGACGTGAGCGGTGATGTCGCAGGAGCCGTCCGGTACGGGGGTGGTCTCGCGGCCGTCCCGGAAGCCGGAGAGGGTTCCGAACGGCGGCCGGGTGTCCGCCGTGTGCGCGTAGTCGACGGCGACGGCGAGCCCCCGGTCGAGCGTCGCGACCGTCGATGCCCAGGCCTCGTCCCTGGGCAGGCCGATCTCGGCCCGCAGCCCCTCCCCGCCGGTCAGCGGCCACCACCGCTCCAGCCACCGGGCGTCCGCCGGGCCGACCGGCTCCCCGAGCCGCTCGGTCCCGTCGTCCCTGACCAGCACCAGCCGTGGCACGCCCGCGGAGTCCACCTCGGCGATCTCCACCGGTACGTTGTCCAGCCACTCGTTGGCGAACAGCAGCCCGGTCGTCCTGCGCGGAGGCGCGGCCAGCCACTCGATCCGGTGATCGAGTCCATCCGGCCGCTCGGCGACCTCGACGGCACAGGCGCGCGTACGAGCCGCCACCTCGGCCGGAAGCGCGTCGAGCACCCCGGCGGCCAGCTCGCCCCGCCCCGCAGCCATGTCCACGAAGTCCAGCACCGCGGGCCGCCCCAGCGCCTCGTCGACCCGGCACAGCAGCCGCGCCACGGCCCCGGCGAACAGGGGCGAAGCGTGCACGGACGTACGGAAGTGGCCCGCCGGCCCCGGGGCCCGGCGGTAGAAGCCGCCCGGCCCGTACAGGGCCTCCCACGCCGCCGCGCGCCACCCGCGCCACTCGGACCTCTCGCCCCTCGTCCCCGCTGTCACCGGGCCAGGCTATGCGGACACAACGAACGCAACTCCACCTTGCGGAGTATGCGCGCCGGGTGCGGATCGGTCCTCCGGTTGACCCCTGCACCTATCCCGCTTCCCTACGCTGGGTTACGTGCAGCGCCTCTATGACTTCCTCCGCAGGCACCCGATGTGGGTCGACGGCTCCTGGGCCGTGGTCCTCCTCGGGATTTCGGTCGTCAGCGGAGCGTCGGGCGCGTTCGGCCCCCGGCCGCCGCCGTCACACTCACGCTGCTGCTGTGCCTGGTGGTCGCGCTGCGCCGCCGGATGCCGGAGAAGATGCTGCTGCTCGCGACCGCGGTCGGACTGGCTCAGCTGATCACCGACGTCGAGATGGGTCCCGCCGACTTCGCCATGCTGGTGATCGTCTACACGGTCGCGGCGGAGGGCGCCCGCTGGGCCTCCCGCTTCGCGCTAGGCGCCGGCCTGTGCGCGGCGCCCGTGGCCCATCTGCGCTGGCCGAACGACCAGACGAGCGTCGCGGGCAACATCGCCCTGACGGTCTTCATGACCGTGCCCTTCGCCCTCGCCTGGGTGCTCGGCGACTCCATCCGCACCCGCCGCGCCTACTTCGCGCAGCTGGAGGAGCGGGCCGCCCGCCTGGAGAAGGAGCGCGAGGCGCAGTCCAAGGTCGCCGTCGCCGCCGAACGCGCCCGGATCGCCCGCGAGCTGCACGACGTCGTCGCGCACAACGTCTCGGTGATGGTGGTCCAGGCCGACGGCGCCGCCTACGTCCTCGACGCCGCGCCCGACCAGGCGAAGAAGGCCCTGGAGACCATCTCCTCCACCGGCCGCCAGGCCCTCGCCGAGATGCGCCGCCTGCTCGGTGTGCTGCGCACCGGGGAGCACCAGGAGGCCGGCGAGTACGTGCCGCAGCCCGACGTCCAGCAGATCGAGGACCTCGTCGAGCAGTGCCGCGGGCACGGACTGCCCGTCGACTTCAAGGTCGAGGGCACGCCCCGCCCGCTGCCCAGCGGTGTCGAGCTCACCGCGTACCGCATCGTGCAGGAGGCGCTCACCAACACCCGTAAGCACGGCGGGCCCAACGCGGGCGCGAGCGTGCGCCTGGTCTACTTCGACGACGGTCTCGGGCTGCTCGTCGAGGACGACGGCAAGGGTGCCCCGCACGAGCTGTACGAAGAGGGCGGCTTCGACGGCCAGGGGCACGGCCTGATCGGCATGCGGGAGCGGGTCGGCATGGTCGGCGGCACGCTGGACGCCGGCCCGCGCCCGGGCGGAGGATTCCGCATCAGTGCCCTGCTGCCGCTCAAACCCGCCCACTGACGACGGCCGGCACCTCGCGCCGGCGCACCTGAGACGACCCGAAAGACGGAAGAGGCCCCGATGACGATCCGCGTGATGCTCGTCGACGACCAGGTGCTGCTGCGCACCGGGTTCCGGATGGTGCTGGCAGCCCAGCCGGACATGGACGTCGTGGCGGAGGCGGGCGACGGTGTCGAGGCCCTCCAGGCGCTGCGCTCGACCGAGGTCGACGTGGTGCTGATGGACGTCCGGATGCCGAAGCTCGACGGTGTGGAGACGACCCGGCGGATCTGCGCGGACACCGACCCGCCGAAGGTGCTCATCCTGACCACCTTCGACCTCGACGAGTACGCCTTCTCCGGGCTGAAGGCGGGCGCCTCCGGCTTCATGCTCAAGGACGTGCCGCCCGGTGAGCTCCTCGCCGCGATCCGCTCCGTGCACAGCGGCGACGCCGTCGTCGCGCCCTCCACCACCCGACGGCTCCTGGACCGCTTCGCGCCGATGCTGCCGGGCACCGCGAAGCAGCCCCAGCACCAGGAACTGGAGCGGCTCACCGGCCGCGAGCGCGAGGTCATGGTGCTGGTCGCGCAGGGCCTGTCCAACGGCGAGATCGCGGCCCGGCTCGTGCTGTCCGAGGCGACCGTGAAGACGCACGTGGGCCGCATCCTGACCAAGCTGGGGCTCAGGGACCGGGTGCAGGTGGTGGTGCTGGCCTACGAGACGGGGCTGGTGCGGGCCGGGGGACACGGCTGAGCGGCGTACGACGGCCGGCTATCTGAGGATCCCCTCCAGGAACTCGCTGCCCAGCCGGGCCACCACCGTCACGTCCAGCTGGTGCAGCACGTAGCGCCCGCGGCGGCGGGTGGTGATCAGGCCCGCCTTCTTCAGCACGGCCAGGTGCCGGGATATCTCCGGGGCCGTCATGCCGTGCGCCTGCGCCAGCTCGCCCGTGGTGTACGCGCTGCGGGCCAGATTGCGGCACAGGCGCATCCGGACGGGGTGGGACAGCGCGGTCATGCGCAGGGCCAGCTGTTCGAGGTTGGGCGGGGCGGCGAGCTCCGGGGAGCCCACCGGGTAGTGCAGCACCGGCTGCCAGTCGTGGCGGTGCAGGACCATCAGGTGCGGCCACCCCAGGCTGGTCGGGATGAGCAGGAGGCCGCCGTCGCCCGTGGCCGTACCGTCGTCGCCGCCGAGTTTGTCGACCGTGATTCGGGCGGCCGACTCGTCGAGCGTGATCGCCGGAGACACCGCGGCCAGCGCCTCGGCCATGCCCCTGCGCCGGAACAGGTCCGTCTTGTGCCGCGCGTCCGCCGCGAGCTGGTGGCGCAGCCGGGACCAGGCCTCCGCGAAGAACGCGTCGTCGCAGTCCTGGAGGAACTGCCGCAGCCAGGCCCGGATCGCCGGCGGGTCGGCCAGCAGCCGCTCGCTGAACCGCAACTGCTGGGGCCCGCGCGCGGCGGCCAGCTCCAGGGCGCGGCGGCGTACGCCGGGGTCGGACAGCGCGGTGGGACCGCACGAGCCGTGCCCGATGGCGCAGGTGAACTCCAGGGCCGCGTCCACGAACTGCTCGTCCGTCAGCTTGTCGAGCTGGTCCAGCTCCTCGGCGAGCGTGCCGGCCGGGAGGGTGCCGCGGCCCGGGACGCCGGCGAAGGGCATGAACAGGTCCGAGAACGTCGACCGCCACAGGAAGTCGGCCTCGCACATCCGGTCGGCCAGATGAGGGTCGAGCCGGGCGGTCACCCCCGTCACCCAGCCCTGCAGCCCCGGGTGGTGCGCCGGCTCGGACAGCGCGTGCAGCGCCATGCCCAGCTCGGCCAGGGGGGAGGGAACGACGGCGATCCTCTCCGGCCGCAGCCCCGCGATGTCGATGTGCACGCTCATGACCTCATGGTGCACCCCGCCACTGACAACGCCGCCGTCGATTGACAGCCGTCGTCAATCGACGCGACGACGCCGGCGGGGCGAGCGCACTGTGGGAGCACCGGGGCAGCCGCGGAGCCTTCGGACCTCCATCACCCCGTCCCGCAGAGGCGATTCACCATGAGCATCACGCAGCAGTACCTCCTCGACACCTACCGCGCCCAGCACCTCGGCGAGCCCGCCCCGCCCGCGCCGGGCAGGCACGACTGGCAGGTCGTACGCGAGTGGCGCGACGAACGGCGGTTCCGGGCCGTCCTGGCCGGCCGCCCGGCCCGTGGCCGGATCCGGGACGCCCTGGGCCGGTGGCCGCGCGTGTGGCGGCGGCGCGCTACCTGACCGGCTCGGGCAGCCGGGCCACGAACTCCGCCACCGCCGTCCGCACGTCCTCGGCGGTCCACTCCAGCCCGGCGGCCCGCACATGGACCTCCGTGAACGCCAGCCCCGGACCGCCCCGGTCCCAGCCGCCGCCGAACAGCACCACGCCCGTCTCCTCGGCCGTCCGCACCGCCGCCTCCGCGAGGACGTCCGGGTCGTACGGCAGCCACACCTGGAAGTCGTGGGTGTGCGGCACCTGAGGGTGCACGCGCGCCCACGGCGTCCCGGCCGCCGCGAAGCCCTCGCGCAGGGCGGCGGCCACCACGCGCGCGTGGGCGACGTACTCCGGCAGCCGGGGCAGTTCCCGCTCCAGTCCGACCAGTGCCGACAGGA
This sequence comes from Streptomyces tuirus, assembly GCA_018195615.1. Classification (GTDB taxonomy): domain Bacteria; phylum Actinomycetota; class Actinomycetes; order Streptomycetales; family Streptomycetaceae; genus Streptomyces; species Streptomyces tuirus_A. Next base: position 5,555,719 of record JAGTPG010000002.1, read on the forward strand.
CCGTCGGGAACTGCTGGAAGACCTGGCCGCCGTACCGGTGCCGCCAGGCCTTCGCCTCCTCCACCAGGTCCCGCGGGCCGGCGAGCGCCGCGCCGCCGAACGCCTCGAGGGACTTGTAGAACGACACGTAGACGCTGTCGGCGAGGCCCGCGATCTCCTCCAGGGACCGGCCGAAGTGGACGGTGGACTCCCACAGCCGGGCCCCGTCGAAGTGCACCACCGCGTCCCGCTCCCGCGCCGCGTCCACCGCCTCGGTGAGCTCCTCCCAGGTCGGCAGCACGAAACCGGCGTCCCTGAGGGGCAGTTCCAGCATCAGCGCCCCGAAGGGCTCCTCGAAGTCGCGCACCTCGGCGGCGGTGGGCAGCCGCGGCTCGCTCGTCACCCGCACCGGGCGCAGGCCGCCGACCTCGCTGAACGCGTTCCGCTCGTGCACCTCGGGATGGCTGAGCGCGTGCAGGGCGACCGTCCGGTCGCCGGTACGGCCCGCCCAGCAGCGCAGCGCCACCTGCTGGGCCATCGTGCCCGTCGGGAAGAACGCGGCGGCCTCGGTACCGAGCAGTCCGGCGACCTTCGCCTCCAGCGCCTCGACGACGCCGTCGCCGTACACGTCGGACAACTCGTCGAGGTCGTACAGGCCCTCCGCCCCGTCCAGCTCCGCCAGCCGTTCCCGGAGGGACTTGTGGAAGCCGAAGCGCGCGAACACGCGCCGTGCCGTGCGATGGGCGGCCAGCCGCCGCTCCCGTAGCCCCGCGCTGCGCGCCTCGTCCGCCACCCGCTCGTCGAGTTCCGCCGTGTCAGTCATGCCCCGGATCCTCCCCGCGCGCGTGCGGCCGGGCATCCGCATTTCCGTGCGCGGTCGGAACACCGCATGGGCATGCACACCCTGTGGACAACCGAACGCCCCTCGAACCGATCGCGTTAACATGACGAGAAATCGTCCGGTACCCGGAGCGGACTGGAACGGGAAGGCCGCCGTCGAGTGAACACAACCCCACAGCCAGACCCCAAGGACCGCCCCGCGCGGCTCACCGTCGGCGTCGTAGGCGCCGGCCGGGTGGGCCCCGCACTGGCCGCGTCCCTGCAGCTCGCCGGGCACCGCCCGGTCGCCGTCTCGGCGGTCTCCGACGCCTCCCGGCGCCGCGCCGCGCAGCTGCTGCCCGACGTTCCGGTGATGCCGCCCGCCGAGGTCCTGCACCAGGCCGACCTGGTGCTGCTGACCGTCCCGGACGACGCCCTGCCCGACCTGGTCACGGGCCTCGCCGACACCGGGTCCGTACGGCCGGGACAGCTCCTCGTCCACACCTCCGGGCGGTACGGCGCGCGAGTGCTCGAACCCGCCCTGCGCGCGGGCGCCCTGCCGCTGGCCCTGCACCCGGCGATGACCTTCACGGGCACGCCCGTCGACGTGCAGCGCCTCGCCGGCTGCTCCTTCGGCGTCACCGCGCCCGAGGAGCTGCGCCTCGCCGCCGAGGCCCTCGTCATCGAGATGGGCGGCGAGCCGGAGTGGATCGCCGAGGAGAACCGGCCGCTCTACCACGCGGCGCTCGCGCTCGGTGCCAACCACCTGGTCACGCTGGTCGCGCAGTCGATGGAGCTGCTGAGCGCGGCCGGTGTCACGGCCCCGACCGGATGCTCGGCCCGCTGCTCGGCGCGGCCCTGGACAACGCCCTGCGCTCCGGCGACGCCGCCCTCACCGGCCCCGTCGCGCGCGGGACGCGGGCACGGTCGCCGCGCACGTCAGCGAGCTGCGCCGGCACGCCCCGCAGGCCGTCGCGGGCTACCTGGCGATGGCCCGCGCGACCGCCGACCGGGCCCTGGCCCACGGCCTGCTGAAGCCCGAGCTCGCCGAGGACCTCCTCGGGGTACTCGCCCACGGGACCGACGGCACCGAAGGGGACGCCCGATGACCACCGCCCTGCTGCGCACCGCCGGTGAGCTGCACGCGCGTACGCGTGCGGGCCGCCGCGCCGTGGTGATGACCATGGGCGCCCTGCACGAGGGCCACGCCACGCTGATCCGCACCGCGCGCGGGATCGCGGGCCGCGACGGCGAGGTCGTCGTCACGGTCTTCGTCAACCCGCTGCAGTTCGGCAAGGGCGAGGACCTCGACCGCTACCCGCGCACCCTGGACGCCGACCTCAAGATCGCCGAGGCGTCGGGCGCGGACGTCGTGTTCGCCCCCGCCGTCGACGAGGTCTACCCGGGCGGCGAACCCCAGGTCCGCATCACCGCCGGCCCCATGGGCGAACGCCTGGAGGGCTCCTCCCGCCCCGGCCACTTCGACGGCATGCTCACGGTCGTCGCCAAGCTGCTGCACCTCACCCGCCCCGACGTCGCCCTGTACGGCCAGAAGGACGCCCAGCAGCTCGCCCTGATCCGCCGCATGGTGCGGGACCTGAACTTCGGCGTGGAGATCGTCGGCGTCCCCACCGTCCGCGAGGAGGACGGCCTGGCCCTGTCCAGCCGCAACCGCTACCTCTCGCCCGCCGAGCGGCGCACCGCCCTCGCCCTGTCCGGGGCCCTGTTCGCGGGCCAGGACCGGCACGCCGCGCAGGAGGCGCTGCGCGCCCGGGCCCGCGAAGTGCCCGCCACACGCGCGCGTGCGGAGGCCCTCAGCGCCATAGGGGAGTCCCGCGCGGCAGCGGACGCGCACGCCGTCGCGACAGCCGTCCCGGGCGGCCCGGCCGCCGTCCGCGCGGCCGCCCGCCAGGTCCTCGACGAGGCCGCCCGCCTCGATCCGCCGCTGGCCCTGGACTACCTCGCACTGGTCGACCCGTCCGACTTCACCGAGATCGGGGACGACTTCACCGGCGAGGCGGTCCTCGCCGTCGCCGCCCGGGTCGGGACGACCCGGCTGATCGACAACGTCCCCCTGACCTTCGGAACCATCGGAGCCGCCTCGTGACCGCCACAGGCATACGACTGCACGCCCCCGCCCCGGGTGGTCCATCTCCGCGGACGTGGTCGTCGTCGGCTCCGGTGTCGCCGGCCTGACCGCGGCCCTGCGCTGCGAGGCGGCCGGCCTGCACACCGTCGTCGTCACCAAGGCCCGCCTCGACGACGGCTCCACCCGCTGGGCCCAGGGCGGCATCGCCGCGGCCCTCGGCGAGGGCGACACCCCGAACAGCACCTGGACGACACCCTGGTCGCTGGCGCGGGCCTGTGCGACGAGGAAGCGGTCCGGCTCCTCGTCACCGAGGGCCCCGACGCCGTACGCCGCCTCATCGAGACCGGCGCCCAGTTCGACCAGTCCGCCGAGGGCAGCCTGGAACTCACCCGCGAGGGCGGCCACCACCGCCGCCGCATCGCCCACGCCGGCGGCGACGCCACCGGCGCCGAGATCTCGCGCGCCCTGGTCGAGGCAGTACGCGCGCGTGGCCTGCGCACGATCGAGAACGCGCTCGTCCTGGACCTCCTCACGGACGCCGAGGGCCGCACCGCGGGCGTCACCCTGCACGTCATGGGCGAGGGCCAGCACGACGGCGTGGGAGCGGTCCACGCCCCCGCCGTGGTCCTCGCGACCGGCGGCATGGGACAGGTCTTCTCGGCGACCACCAACCCGTCGGTGTCGACGGGCGACGGTGTGGCGCTCGCGCTCCGGGCCGGCGCTGAAGTCAGCGACCTGGAGTTCGTCCAGTTCCACCCCACGGTCCTGTTCCTGGGCCCGGACGCGGAGGGCCAGCAGCCCCTGGTCTCCGAGGCGGTCCGGGGCGAGGGCGCCCACCTGGTCGACGCCGACGGTGTGCGCTTCATGGCCGGGCAGCACGAACTGGCCGAACTCGCCCCGCGCGACATCGTCGCCAAGGGCATCACGCGCCGCATGCAGGAGCGGGACGCCGAGCACATGTACCTCGACGCCCGGCACTTCGGCGCCGACATGTGGGAACACCGCTTCCCGACGATCCTCGCCGCCTGCCGCGCCCACGGCATCGACCCGGTCACCGAGCCCATCCCGATCGCCCCCGCCGCCCACTACGCCTCCGGCGGCGTCCGCACCGACTCCCACGGCCGTACGACCGTGCCCGGCCTGTACGCGTGCGGCGAGGTCGCCTGCACCGGCGTGCACGGCGCCAACCGCCTGGCCTCCAACTCCCTCCTCGAAGGCCTGGTCTACGCCGAGCGCATCGCCGCCGACATCGCCGCGACCGGCCGCCACGCGCGCGTGCCGCAGCCGCTCCCGCACCGGGAGACCCCGAGCACCCCCTGCAGACCCCGAGGCCCGCTTCACGATCCAGCGGATCATGACCAACGGGGCCGGCGTCCTGCGCTCGGAGGGGTCCCTGTCGAAGGCCGCCGACCGGCTCCAGCAACTGCACACCGACGCCCGCGAGGCCCTCGCCGAGAACGGCAAGACCGCCGAGCCCGGCGTCGACACCTGGGAGGCCACCAACCTGCTGTGCGTGGCCCGCGTCCTGGTCGCCGCCGCCCGGCTGCGCGAGGAGACCCGGGGCTGCCACTGGCGCGAGGACCGCCCCGAGCGGGACGACACCGCCTGGCGGCGCCACATCGTCGTACGCCTGAACCCCGACCGCACGCTGGCCGTGCACACCACGGACACCACACACTTCCCTACGACCTTCCCGCCCCAGGCCCCCCAGGAGCAGTGACCGACGTGAGCACCCCCGACCTTCCCTCGCCCCGTCCGGAGGCTGCGGCGACGGCTGCGCCTGCGGCGCGGACGAAGTGACCTACCTCGAGTGCGGCCTGGACCCCGCGCTCGCCCAGCTCCTGGCCGACGCCGGCCTCGACCCCGTCGAGGTCGAGGACATCGCCAACGTGGCCATCCAGGAGGACCTGGCCCACGGCGTGGACGTGACCACGGTCGCGACGATCCCCGAGGACGCGGTCGCCACCGCCGACTTCACCGCACGCGAGTCGGGCGTCGTCGCCGGCCTGCGCATCGCCGAAGCCGTCATCTCGGTCGTCTGCGAGGAGGAGCTGGAGATCGAGCGCCACGCGGAGGACGGCGACCGGGTCGAGGCGGGCCAGAAGCTCCTCTCGGTCACCACCCGCACCCGCGACCTCCTCACGGCCGAGCGCAGCGCGCTGAACGTCCTGTGCCGGCTGTCGGGCATCGCCACCGCCACGCGCGCGTGGGCGGACGTCCTGGACGGCACGAAGGCCAAGGTCCGCGACACCCGCAAGACGACCCCCGGCCTGCGCGGCCTCGAAAAGTACGCGGTCCGCTGCGGCGGCGGCGTCAACCACCGCATGTCCCTCTCGGACGCGGCCCTCGTCAAGGACAACCACGTGGTCGCCGCGGGCGGCGTCGCCCAGGCCTTCAAGGCGGTCCGCGAACGCTTCCCCGACGTCCCCATCGAGGTCGAGGTCGACACCCTGCACCAGCTCCGCGAGGTCCTGGACGCCGGCGCCGACCTGATCCTCCTGGACAACTTCACGCCGGGCGAGTGCGAGGAGGCGGTCGCCCTCGTCCAGGGCCGCGCCGCCCTGGAGGCGTCGGGCCGCCTCACCCTCGACAACGCCAAGGCGTACGCGGACACCGGCGTCGACTACCTGGCCGTCGGAGCCCTCACCCACTCCTCGCCGATCCTGGACATCGGCCTGGACCTCCGGCCGGCGGAGTAGGGGAGCGGGTACGGGCCATGCTGCTGACGATCGACGTAGGCAACACCCACACCGTCCTCGGCCTGTTCGACGGCGACGAGATCGTCGAACACTGGCGCATCTCCACGGACGCGCGCCGCACCGCCGACGAACTGGCTGTCCTGCTCCAGGGCCTGATGGGCATGCACCCGCTCCTCGGCGACGAACTGGGCGACGGCATCGACGGCATCGCCATCTGCGCGACCGTCCCCTCGGTCCTGCACGAGCTCCGCGAGGTGACGCGCCGCTACTACGGAGACGTCCCGGCGGTCCTCGTCGAACCGGGCGTCAAGACGGGCGTGCCGATCCTCACGGACAACCCCAAGGAGGTCGGCGCGGACCGCATCATCAACGCGGTCGCGGCGGTCGAGCTCTACGGCGGCCCGGCCATCGTGGTCGACTTCGGCACGGCGACGACGTTCGACGCGGTGAGCGCGCGCGGCGAGTACGTCGGCGGGGTCATCGCCCCGGGCATCGAGATCTCCGTCGAGGCCCTCGGCGTCCGCGGCGCCCAACTCCGCAAGATCGAGGTGGCCCGGCCCCGCAGCATCATCGGCAAGAACACGGTCGAGGCGATGCAGTCGGGCATCATCTACGGTTTCGCCGGCCAGGTCGACGGGGTCGTCAACCGCATGGCCCGCGAGTTGTCGGAGGACCCCGACGACGTCACCGTCATCGCCACGGGTGGGCTCGCGCCGATGGTCCTGGGCGAGTCGTCGGTCATCGACGAGCATGAGCCGTGGCTGACGCTGATCGGGTTGCGGTTGGTGTACGAGCGGAACGTGTCGCGTATGTGAGTCGGTGCCGGTGCCGGTGCCGGGTGGGTGCGCAACCCGGCGGAGCGGGGTACCGCTGCGCCCACCCTCCCCCAAGCTCTCGACTTCTCCCCCAAGTTCTCGGCTTCGCTCGAACAGGGGGGACCCCCATGAGCAGGGGGGACCCCCATCGCCCCAGCGGCACGACTGCCCGCAGCGGCGGCCTGCGGCAGCTCAGCCGAGACGCGCCCGCACCCGCCGTCGCACGGAAGGGGACGTGTCGGGGGGTGTCCGCCCGCAGCGGTTGGCGCGTCAACGGACAGCGAGTCGGTGTCCGACCCCATCGCGCCGTTCCGAGGACGGACACCCCCCGGCGCGGCCCCGCCCCACCACCGGCGCGTCGCGTACCCCGCCCACCCGAGTGGTCCCCCACGCCACACCCACCCGCTATGTCGAATTTGTCTGATTAGCGCGTATCGTCGCCGCATGCCCACGCCATACGGATCCCGCGGCGGCATGGCGTTCGGCGTGGAGGAGCTGCGTGTGCTCCGCCGCGCTCTCGCCCTCGCCCTCCACCCCACCTCTGCCTCATCCGACGACGTCCAGGACTGCCTCCGCCTCGCAGAGTCGCTCGACGAGGCGATGCGGGAGGGAGCCCGGCTGCGTGCCTTCCTCGTGGCCGACCTCGGCCGGTACCGTGCCGCCCTCCCCGGTACCGCCGCCGGCTATCTCACCCTCCTGGACGAGGCACTGGGCGCCGGATACCGCCCCCACCCCGACGACCTCGCCGCTCTCCGGGCCCTGCGCGGCAACCCCACCGCCGCCGCCCTACTGGACCGTTGCCGCAACCTCACCGAGCAGCACGCGCCCGTCTGCCCGCGTCAGCACTCACCGGCCGCCCCCACCACCCCCGCGATTCCCCCGCCCAAGATTCCCACCGTCCCGGCCTCCCGCACCCGCACCCGCCTCCGCCTCCGCCTCCACCTCCTGCCCATCCCCGGAGGCCTCGCCGACACCGCCCCGGACTCCGCCAAGGACAACCCGGAGAAGAAGCCCGCGCGAAAGCCGGCCGCCCCGAAGCCCGCCCCCAAGCCCACCCCGGCCCCGACCCCCGCACCGGCCCCGGGCGCCCCGAAGCCCTCCCGCCCCATCCCCACCCCTGGCGAGGTCTTCCCGCGCCGCAAGCCCACCCCGCCACCCCCCGCGAACCCCCAGCAGCTCGCCGCGGGCTGACGTGGCTACTCTGGAGCCATGGACTACGTCTCCGCGCTCCTGCCCCCGGCCGTCATGGCCGTCTTCTTCATCGGCGTGATCCGGGTGATCGTGAAGACACAGGGCGGCGCCAACAAGGCCAAGGAGGACGCGGCCGTGGACGCCGCCCTCGCGCGCGTGAAGGGCGCCCGGCAGCCCTCCGCGACGCCCCCGAAGGCCGACGCCTGACGGCCCCCCGCCGACGCCTGACCGCCCCCGCCGACGGCGTACGACTCCGCGACGCGCTACGCGCTACGCGCTACGCGCTACGCGCGACACACTTTCGAGTCGTACGCCCTTTTTGTTCCCGTTCGCCGGTGAAGCGCACGTCCGCCACGCCATTACCGAGATCTCCCACTATTGTTCTGAGCTGTGCCTCGCCCATTGGGAGAACTCGAAGACGCGGTCATGTCGCGGGTGTGGAAGTGGAACCGCCCGGTGACCGTTCGAGAAGTCCTGGAAGATCTTCAGAAGGAGCGGTCCATCGCGTACACCACCGTGATGACCGTTTTGGACAATCTCCATCAGAAGGGCTGGGTGCGCCGCGAGGCGGAAGGCCGTGCCTATCGATATGAGGCGGTCTCCACGCGCGCCGCCTACGCCGCCGCCCTGATGAACGACGCCTGGTCGCAGAGCGACAACCCCGCCGCGGCTCTCGTCGCCTTCTTCGGCATGATGAGCGAGGAACAGCGACAGGCTCTCAGCGATGCCGTACGCATCGTCCAGGGCCCGGAAACCCAGAAACCGACCGAACCGTCGGAATCGGCCGAACCGCAGCAACGAACGGAACGGACTCAACCCGCGGAACCCGCGGAACCCGCGGAACCCGCGGAACCCGCGGAACCGGCAGAACCCGGGAAGGCCCCGGCTCCCCGGAGAACCCGCCTCCGCTCAGGACCCCGGCGGGCGATAGCGTCCGCTCATGTCCGCGAAGAGCCCCGAAGCCCCCGCAAAAGCCATCACCGTCCGACGGGCCCGTACCAGCGATGTCCCGGCCGTGCGCGGTCTCCTTGACGCCTACGTCCGCGGCCGCATCCTGCTCGACAAAGCGACGGTGACGCTTTACGAGGACATCCAGGAGTTCTGGGTCGCGGAACGGGACGACAACGCCGAGGTCGTCGGCTGCGGCGCGCTGCACGTGATGTGGGAAGACCTCGCGGAAGTCCGTACTCTCGCGGTGAAGCCCGGGCTGAAGGGCGCGGGCGTCGGACACCAGTTGCTGGAGAAGTTGCTGCACACCGCCCGCTGGCTCGGCGTTCGCCGGGTTTTCTGTCTGACCTTCGAAGTGGACTTCTTCACCAAGCACGGCTTCGTGGAGATCGGCGAGACGCCCGTCGACACGGATGTCTACGCGGAGCTGCTGCGTTCCTATGACGAGGGTGTCGCGGAGTTCCTCGGTCTCGAACGAGTGAAACCGAACACCTTGGGCAACAGCCGGATGCTTCTGCATCTGTGATCATCAGGGCGGCCACAAGTCGGGACACAAGACCGGCACAACATCGGCCACAACACCTCCCCGCCCGGTTCGTCAAGACATATTCCGCGCCGCCGCCCCTGCCCAGGTGCCCTATGTCCGAAACGCGCACGTTTCCGGACGGAGCCCGGGCTGCCGGTCTCTGCCGAGGGTTTGTGTTTTTCCGGCAAAAGCGGTTTGCTTTCCGACGTACTGCAGTACTGCATATAACAGGGGACGGCGATACGGCGGACGCCGGCACACCCCCGGCCCTGAAGATATCGATGAAAGGAAATCCGGTGGCACAGAAGGTTCAGGTCCTTCTTGTCGACGACCTCGACGGCGGCGAGGCGGACGAGACCGTGACGTTCGCGCTGGACGGCAAGACGTACGAGATCGATCTCACCACCTCCAATGCGGACAAGCTCCGTGGCCTTCTCGAGCCTTACGTGAAGGGCGGTCGTCGTACCGGAGGCCGTTCTTCGGGTGGGCGCGGAAAGGCGCGTGCGGCGTCGAGCGGCAGCCAGGACACCGCGGCCATCCGCGCCTGGGCGAAGGAGAACGGCTACGAGGTCAACGACCGCGGCCGTGTTCCCGCGACCATTCGCGAGGCCTACGAGAAGGCCAACGGCTGAACAGCGGCAACCACCACCGGCCCTGCGCACGCAGGGGCGGCGGCTGGTCTCACGCGCGCCGCAGCCGGACCCGGTGGCAGTGTGTGGCCACCGTGTCCACCAGGCGTACGAGATCGGGGGCGCTTCCACCGCCCCCCAAGGCCGACAGCGTCGGCAGCGAGGCCTCGACCTCGCATCCCGGCTCGGGGGGCCGCAGCCACACAGCGGCCCCCTGGGAACCAGCCCGTCCCAGGGAGCGCGGGCACCCACCGCGCGAGCCGGCCTCCTGGGGCAACGGGACATCGGCCTCACGAGGCAGCAGCCCGCCCTCCCGGGGTAACCGTCCGCCCGTCTCACCGGGCAGGAACGCCTCCGCCTCACCGGGCAGGAACGCCTCCGCCTCGCGGGGCTGCGGTGGATCCCCCTGAGGCGGCAGCCCGCCTGTCCCGCAGGGCAGCAGCCCGTCCCTCCGGGACAACCCGCCCATCCCCCGGGGCAGTGGCCCCTGGGTCCCGCAGGGCGACAGAGCGCCCGCCCCGCAGGGCAGCGGCGCCTCCATCACGCACCCCGTGCCGATCGCCCTCAGATCGAGCGCCAGCGTTCCCCACTCCAGCCACTCCAGCAGCCCGGGCAGTTCCTCCGCGCTGCCCGCGGCGACCAGCAGCCGCATCCGGTCGCCCCGCAGAGCCACCGGAGAGCCGGGCCGCAGATGCCGCAGCGCCGCGTGTCCCGCCGCGGCCGGAACGTCCAGGACGTCGAACCGCGCCCCCACCACCAGCCGCACCGGATCCCCGGGCACCGTCGGCCAGCCCAGCTCGTTCTCGTACCACCGCCGGACCTGACCGGTCGGGGAGGGGCGATCCGCACCACGGCAGCCACTCGCGTCGGACGCCCGGCGGGCGGCGGGACCACCTGGGACGTGGACGCGGTCACGGAGCGATGGGCGCCGAACATGCCAAGCGCAACCGCCCGAAGAGCATGCGGGTTACGCTGGGTGGGGCTGTGAGTGCAAAGAGTGGTGAAAGTGGGGCGTGTGGGGGGTGCCGGGAGGCGCAAGGTTGTTCGCCCATAGCGGAGGGGACGGGGGCGTTCGGCATGGACTTCCGGTCCGTACGGGTAAGACATCCCTAGTGGGAGGGGGCGCCACGCGGGAAAGGCCGTCTCACGTTCGCCATGGGCGTACTGGCGAAGGGGGTAACTGTCTGGCCTGCGGGAACATCGTCTCGCACCATCGGGTTGGAGCAGATGTCGGCGTTCGGGTCAGGAGGCAGTGCTGGTTCTCGGTCCGGTGTCGGCAGTTGGAATGAGCGGTCCCCGCTTGCGGGACTAAGCTGCGGAAGGACAGGGAGGGGAAGTTCCCCCCACTGCCTGACCGCTCTGAGGAGCGATTAACGATGTTCGAGAGGTTCACCGACCGCGCGCGGCGGGTTGTCGTCCTGGCTCAGGAAGAAGCCCGGATGCTCAACCACAACTACATCGGCACTGAGCACATCCTCCTGGGCCTGATCCACGAGGGTGAAGGTGTCGCCGCCAAGGCCCTTGAGAGCCTCGGGATTTCGCTCGAGGCGGTCCGCCAGCAGGTGGAGGAGATCATCGGCCAGGGCCAGCAGGCCCCGTCCGGCCACATCCCCTTCACCCCCCGTGCCAAGAAGGTCCTGGAGCTGTCGCTCCGCGAGGCCCTTCAGCTGGGCCACAACTACATCGGCACGGAGCACATCCTGCTCGGCCTGATCCGCGAGGGCGAGGGCGTCGCCGCCCAGGTCCTCGTCAAGCTGGGCGCAGATCTCAACCGGGTGCGGCAGCAGGTCATCCAGCTGCTCTCCGGTTACCAGGGCAAGGAGACCGCCACCGCCGGCGGTCCTGCCGAGGGCACGCCCTCCACGTCCCTGGTCCTCGACCAGTTCGGCCGGAACCTCACCCAGGCCGCTCGTGAGTCCAAGCTCGACCCGGTCATCGGGCGCGAGAAGGAGATCGAGCGGGTCATGCAGGTGCTGTCCCGCCGTACCAAGAACAACCCGGTCCTGATCGGTGAGCCCGGCGTCGGCAAGACCGCCGTCGTCGAGGGCCTCGCCCAGGCCATCGTCAAGGGCGAGGTGCCCGAGACCCTCAAGGACAAGCACCTCTACACCCTGGACCTCGGCGCCCTGGTCGCCGGCTCCCGCTACCGCGGTGACTTCGAGGAGCGCCTGAAGAAGGTCCTCAAGGAGATCCGCACCCGCGGCGACATCATCCTGTTCATCGACGAGCTGCACACGCTGGTCGGTGCGGGTGCCGCCGAGGGCGCCATCGACGCCGCTTCGATTCTGAAGCCGATGCTGGCCCGCGGTGAGCTGCAGACCATCGGTGCGACCACGCTGGACGAGTACCGCAAGCACCTGGAGAAGGACGCGGCCCTCGAGCGCCGCTTCCAGCCCATCCAGGTCGCGGAGCCGTCCCTGCCGCACACGATCGAGATCCTCAAGGGCCTGCGCGACCGGTACGAGGCGCACCACCGCGTCTCCATCACCGACGAGGCGCTGGTCCAGGCCGCCACCCTGGCCGACCGGTACATCTCGGACCGCTTCCTGCCGGACAAGGCGATCGACCTGATCGACGAGGCCGGTTCCCGGATGCGCATCCGCCGGATGACCGCGCCGCCGGACCTGCGCGAGTTCGACGAGAAGATCGCCGGTGTCCGCCGCGACAAGGAGTCCGCGATCGACTCGCAGGACTTCGAGAAGGCCGCCTCTCTCCGCGACAAGGAGAAGCAGCTCCTGGCCGCCAAGGCCAAGCGGGAGAAGGAGTGGAAGGCCGGCGACATGGACGTCGTCGCCGAGGTCGACGGCGAGCTGATCGCCGAGGTCCTCGCCACGGCCACGGGCATCCCGGTCTTCAAGCTGACCGAGGAGGAGTCCAGCCGCCTGCTCCGCATGGAGGACGAGCTCCACAAGCGGGTCATCGGCCAGAACGACGCCGTCAAGGCGCTGTCGAAGGCGATCCGCCGTACGCGTGCCGGTCTGAAGGACCCCAAGCGCCCCGGTGGCTCGTTCATCTTCGCCGGCCCGTCCGGTGTCGGTAAGACCGAGCTGTCCAAGGCGCTCGCCGAGTTCCTCTTCGGCGACGAGGACGCGCTGATCTCCCTCGACATGTCGGAGTTCAGCGAGAAGCACACGGTGTCGCGGCTCTTCGGTTCGCCCCCGGATACGTGGGCTACGAGGAGGGCGGCCAGCTGACGGAGAAGGTGCGCCGCAAGCCGTTCTCGGTCGTCCTCTTCGACGAGGTCGAGAAGGCCCACCCGGACATCTTCAACTCGCTGCTGCAGATCCTGGAGGACGGTCGCCTGACCGACTCCCAGGGCCGGGTCGTGGACTTCAAGAACACGGTCATCATCATGACGACCAACCTCGGCACCCGGGACATCTCCAAGGGCTTCAACCTGGGCTTCGCGGCCCAGGGCGACACCAAGTCCAACTACGAGCGCATGAAGAACAAGGTCTCGGACGAGCTCAAGCAGCACTTCCGGCCCGAGTTCCTCAACCGCGTCGACGACGTGGTCGTCTTCCCGCAGCTGACCCAGGACGACATCCTGCGGATCGTCGACCTGATGATCAGCAAGGTGGACGAGCGCCTGAAGGACCGGGACATGGGCATCGAGCTCTCCCAGTCCGCCAAGGAGCTGCTGTCCCAGAAGGGCTACGACCCCGTGCTGGGCGCCCGGCCGCTGCGCCGGACCATCCAGCGGGAGATCGAGGACTCGCTGTCGGAGAAGATCCTCTTCGGCGAGCTGCGTCCCGGTCACATCGTGGTCGTGGACACGGAGGGCGAGGGCGAGTCCAAGACCTTCACCTTCCGCGGCGAGGAGAAGTCGGCCCTGCCGGACGTCCCGCCGATCGAGCAGGCCGCCGGTGGAACAGGTCCGAACCTGAGCAAGGACGCGTAAGCGTCACAGCAGAGTGAGAAGGGCCGGTGCTGAGAAGCACCGGCCCTTCTCGCATGCCCTGGGGCGGCATGCCCTGGCGATGTCGCGCTAGGACAGCTGCCCGTCGTAGTCCGGCAGCTTGTACGTCTTCTCGGCGTGGCCGCCCGAGAGGTCGGTGGCGCTGTTGCCGATGTTCGCGATGATCGTGTAGCCCTTCTTCTCGACGTCGACGCGCTGAGCCGTCTTGTACTCGGCGACGTTCTTGAAGAGGTCGATGAAGTTCCGCACGTAGAGGCCGGAGACCTGGTAGCCGGCCTGCTCGAGGTTGTACTCGGTGAACGAGTAGATGATGTCCGGGCGGGCGGTCACGAAGAACAGGGCGACGCCGTGCTCCTGGGCGTATCTGGCGACCTCCAGGACCGGCTTGTTGGCGGGCTGCGGGTAGCTGAAGCCGAAGTCGGTCTCCAGCGTGGTGTTGTCGATGTCGAAGACGATCGCCTGCTTCTCGCCCGGTCTCGTGGCCGCGATGCGCTGCTTCAGATAGGGCAGCGCCTGGTCCATCACCGCCTGGCAGTCCTTCTGCCAGGTGCCGTAGTCGACGTCGGCGGCGGCCGTGGAGGTCGCGGTGGCGGCCGTGGCGGCGGAGGTGCTGGTCGTGGCGTCGGCCGGCGCGGCCATGGCCACGAGGGCGGCCGCCGAGACGGCGGTCACTGAAGCGCGGCGCAACCAGGGGCGTCGGGTCTGCATGTCGTGGGGTCCTCTCACGTCCGTGACGCTGCCAACATGTCGTGTGCATGTTCGTGCGCGAGGGTGGCGCGAGGGGAACCGTAGGGTTACCGGACGGTAGGCGCCTAGAGGCGTACGCCACATTTATGGAATGGCCGAAGAAGGCCCCGGTGACATGCCGCACAGACGATATGTCCGTTACTACGTGGAATAGTGGTAAACAGACCGGGAGGAAAGGGATTCCTGACGCGCCGTAGAGGGTGAAGTGCAGGCTAGCGCCCTGATTTGTCCCGAATGGCTGCAGTGTCAAGAGACGTAGAACACTGAGCCAAATTACTAACTTCCGTCGTAGATCACGCTTTTGGGTGTTTGTCGGACTTCGGGTTACCAAGGGATGGCCATTCGGCGGGCGACAGTGCGCCGGGTGGTTTTCTCCGTCCCCTTCCACACGAGGTTTCGATGTCCAAGCGCGTCACGTCCCGTTTCTCCCGTACGTCCCAGCTCCGCACCCGTGCGACCGTGCTGGCCGCCGGCCTTGGGGTCTCGGTCGCACTGGGAGCCGGGGTCGCGTCCGCCGCCGACACCACGGCCGCGTCCGGTGCCGCCACCGCCGTCCAGGCGAAGGTGGCCGCGAAGAAGGCCAAGCCGTCCTGGGTCGACCCGGTGAAGAAGTACAAGCTCTCCGCGAGCTTCGCCCAGAACGGTGGCATGTGGCAGTCCACCCACAGCGGTCAGGACTTCGCCGTGCCGAGCGGCACCCAGGTCGTCGCCGCGCACGGCGGCACCGTCGTCAAGGCCGGCGGCAACGGCGCCGGTGACGGCCCCGCGTACGGCAACGCCATCGTGATCAAGCACGGCAACGGCACGTACTCGCAGTACGCCCACCTGTCGAAGGTCGAGGTGCGGATAGGCCAGGTCGTGAAGACCGGCCAGGAGATCGCCCGGTCCGGCAACACCGGCAACTCGAGCGGTCCGCACCTGCACTTCGAGATCCGCACGACCCCGAACTACGGCTCGGCGGTCGACCCGGTGAAGTTCCTGCGCGCCAAGGGCGTGAAGGTCTGACCCGACCCCAGGCCGCCCTGGCCCCTAGGAGCCCCCGGCTCCCTGGTGGGCCTGGGTCACCAGGTCCGTGGCGACCTCGAGGACGGCTTTGTTCTTCTCCTCGGGGTCGCCTCCCATGTCCTGGAGCAGGAACATCCCGGCATGCAGCGTGAAGATCGCGCTGGCGCAGCGGACCTGGTCGACCAGGTCGGCGTCCGGGTCGACGATGATGTCGCGCAGGCTGTGGACGCGTGCCTTGAAGGAATCGCCGATCCGCAGGTCCCGCACCGTCGCCTGGTTCTCGTGCATGAAGCGGAACAGCGGCGCCGCCTCGGCGAGGGTGTCGGCGTACCGGCGGACGATCTCCTGCTTCGTCTCAAGGGTCTGCGGCTGCCGCCGACCCCATTCGATCAGTTCCTCGATCGGCTGGGTGAGGTCCTCGAAGATGCTGACGAGGATCTCTTCCTTCGTCTTGAAGTGGTAGTAGAGCGCCGCCTTGGTGACCTCCAGGCGCTCGGCGATCTCGCGCAGGGAGGTCTTCTCGTAGCCCTGCTCCGCGAAGAGCTCGAGGGCCACGTCCTGGATGCGCTGGCGGGTGTTCCCGCGCCGCCGCTGCCTGGTGCCGTCCATGGTGCCGCCCATCCTCCTACGCCCCCGCTTTCCATAAAACTTACTTGACGCCCGGCTAGTTACGCGACTAGCTTCCGAGTGTAGTCACTAGCCGGTCGGCAAGTAAGTAGCGGTAGCTGGGGGAGTGGGAACGATGGCGGACACGACGGACACACCGGCGGTCGACGCCGACACCGGAGGAAAACAGCCGAAGAGCGTGCGGGTCGTGCTGCTCGCGCTGATGATCGCGATGATGCTCGCGATGCTCGACAACATGATCATCGGTACGGCGATGCCGACGATCGTCGGTGAGCTGGGCGGGCTCGAACACCTCTCCTGGGTCGTCACCGCCTACACGCTCGCGACCGCCGCCTCCACCCCGCTCTGGGGCAAGCTCGGCGACATGTACGGCCGCAAGGGCACGTTCATGACCTCCATCGTCATCTTCCTGATCGGCTCGGCGCTCAGCGGCATGGCCCAGAACATGGGCGAACTGATCGGCTTCCGTGCCGTCCAGGGCCTCGGCGCCGGAGGTCTGATGGTCGGTGTCATGGCGATCATCGGTGACCTGATCCCGCCCCGGGAGCGCGGCAGGTACCAGGGCATGATGGCCGCCGTCATGGCGCTCGCGATGATCGGCGGTCCGCTGGTCGGCGGCACCATCACCGACAACTGGGGCTGGCGCTGGGCGTTCTACATCAACCTGCCGCTCGGCGTGGTCGCGCTCGTCGCCGTCAGCGCGGTGCTGCACCTGCCGAAGAAGCGGGCCAAGGCACGTATCGACTACCTGGGCGCGGCGCTGCTGACCATCGGCATCACCGCGATCGTGCTCGTCACCACCTGGGGCGGCACGGAGTACGCCTGGAGCTCCGCGCGGATCATGGAGCTGATAGGCATCGGAGCAGCGGCCCTCGTCGGGTTCGTGTTCTGGCAGACCAGGGCGGCCGAGCCGGTGGTCCCGCTGCACATCTTCCGCAGCCGCAACTTCACGCTGATGTCGGTCATCGGCTTCATCACCGGCTTCGTGATGTTCGGCGCCACACTGTTCCTGCCGCTGTACCAGCAGTCCGTGCAGGGCGCGTCCGCGACGAACTCCGGTCTGCTGCTCCTGCCGATGCTCGGCGCGATGCTCGTCACCTCGATGGTCGCCGGCCGCGTCACCACGAACACCGGCCGGTACAAGGTGTTCCCGGTCCTCGGCAGCGCCCTGATGATCGTCGGCCTCTACCTGCTGTCCACGATGGACACGGGGACCTCCCGCCTCACGTCCGGTGTCTTCATGGCCGTGGTCGGATTCGGCATGGGCTGCCTGATGCAGATCACCATGCTGGTCGCGCAGAACAGCGTGGAGATGAAGGACATGGGCGTCGCGTCCTCGTCCACCACGCTCTTCCGTACGCTCGGTTCCTCCTTCGGCGTCGCGATCATGGGCGCGCTGTTCAACAACCGCGTCCAGGACGTCATGGCCGAGCGGGCCGGGGCGCTGGGCTCCAAGGTGACGGAGCAGTCGGCGCAACTGGACGCGAAGGGCCTGGAGAAGCTGCCGGTGCTGGCCCGTGAGGCGTACCAGCACGCGGTCTCCGCCGGCATCCACTCGGCGTTCCTGCTCGGGGCCGTGGTGGCGGTGGTCGCCCTCGCGGCGGCGGTGTTCGTCAAGGAGGTGCCGCTCAAGGGGGCGGGACCGAAGACGGAGGACGGGCCGGACGCCCCGGCGGCGCAGCCGCCCGTGGCGGAGACCGTCTGACCTGACCGCACGAGGCCCCCGGGGTGTGTCCGCCCCGGGGGCTTTGTCATGCCCGGCCGCACACGTCCTCATTGTCAGACCCCCGTGCCACCATCGATCGCATGGACAAGATGCGCCAGGTGCGCCTCGCCAAGGACGCCATGGACCGGGACTGGGCGGACCCGGAGCTCGACCTGGGCGCCGTGGCCGCTCACGCCGGGTACTCGCGGTACCACTTCATCCGGGCCTTCAAGGAGGCCTACGGCGAGACCCCCGGCCAGTACCTGACGCACCGCCGCATAGAACGCGCCGAGGACCTGCTGCGCACCGCGAACCTCTCGGTGACGGAGATCTGCCACCTGGTCGGCTTCAGCAGCGTCGGCACGTTCTCGGCCAGGTTCAAGGCCTGGACCGGCCTCACCCCCACCGAGTACCGGTCGAAGCACGTGGGCCGCGGAGCCGCCCTCATACCGGGCTGCTACGCCATGCTGTGGGCCGGCGGCTTCCGTCCCGCGCCCGGCCCCGGACAGCAGCGGCAACAGCGCAATTCCGGAGAAGCGGGCTGACACCCCCACTGCCTACGGTGACAGGGCAAGCACCGACCGGCCGCAGAACAGCAGGAGCACGCCATGATCAAGGGTCTCGCCATCTCGACCGTCTGGGTCCTCGACCAGGACCGGGCCAAGGAGTTCTACACGGAGAAGCTGGGCCTTGAGGTCCGTACGGACATGACCATGGGCGAGGGCGGTATGCGCTGGCTCACCGTCGGCTCGCCGAACCAGCCCGACGTCGAGATCACCCTGATGGTGCCCGGCGGACCCGCGATGGACCCCGAGTCCGCCGAGATGCTCAGGAAGCTGGTGACGAAGGGGGCGCTCGGCGCGGGCGTGCTGACCACCGACGACATCCACGGCGACTACAAGAAACTCAAGGACCGGGGCGTGGAGTTCCTCCAGGAGCCGCAGGAGCGCCCCTACGGCACGGAGGCGCTGTTCCGCGACGACTCCGGCAACTGGTTCTCCTTCACCCAGCCCGCGAGGGCGGACTCGACATGGACCAGGACTGGAGCTGCTGAAGCAGCGAAAGGCCTACGACCCCGGCAGCATCGGATAGCTGCCCGTGTTCGTCGGCGCGTGCTCCGGCAGCCACAGCACGGCGACCGCGCCCTCGGCGGGCAGCTGCTCCGGTGTCCCGGGCGTGCGGACGTTGCGGAAGGTCAGCCGGGCGCCCAGCACCCGGGCCTGTCCGGCCGCGATGGTCAGGCCGAGGCCGTGGCCGTGGCCGGCCCGGTCCTTGCTGCCGGTGCGGAAACGGCTCGGCCCCTCGGCGAGCAGGTCCTCGGGGAAGCCGGGGCCGTGGTCGCGGACCCGGATGACCCGGCCCTCGACGGTGACCTCGATGGGCGGCTTGCCGTGCCGTGCCGCGTTGGCCAGCAGATTGAACAGCACCCGCTCGAGCCGGCGCGGGTCGGTGGTGACCTCCGACTCGTGCACGATCCGCACCTCGACGTCCGGGTCCTTGGCCGCCACCCGCCGGGCGACGAACTCGCCCAGCATGATGTCCTGCAGCTCCGCCCGCTCCGAGGCCCCGTCCAGCCGGGCCACCTCCAGCACGTCCTCCACGAGCGTGCGCATGGCCTTCGCCCGGTCCAGCACCAGCTCGGTCGGGCGCCCGGGCGGCAGCAGTTCGGCGGCGGTCAGCAGCCCGGTCACCGGCGTGCGCAGCTCGTGCGCGATGTCGGCGGTGACCCGCCGCTCGGCCTCGATGCGCTGCCGCAGGGTGTCCGCCATGGCGTCGACCGCGCTGGCCAGGTCGTCGGTCTCGTCCCGGACCACCCCGCCCATGGCGTCTCGTACCCGGACGTCCGTCTCGCCGCCCGCGAGCTGGTTGGCCGCGACGGCGGCCTTGCGCAGCCGCCGCGACAGATGCCCGCCGATGAGCACACCGAGCGCGCTGCCGCCCAGGACGACCGCGATGGAGCCGATGAGCAGGGCCTGGTCGAGGTCCTGGAGGATGTCCGAGCTGCGGTCGGTGAAACCGGAGTGCAGGGACATCACGTGCCCGTTCTTCAGCGGAACGGCGGCCCATATGTCCGGCGCGTCACCCGGCCGGTCCGCCACATAGGTGGCCCGCTGACCGGCCTCGACCCGGTCCCGGAGCGCCTCCGGCAGGTCCGGGTCGTCGATCTTGGTGTTGGGGAAGTTCATCCGCCCCGACAGTTCGAAGTTGCGCTGGGCGATCATGATCCGCTCGTCCGCGAGGTCGCGGGCGTTGTCCAGCATCGACACCCGGGCGGCGTTGTGCACGACCAGGCTCAGCGCGATCGCGACCAGCGCGCCGACCAGCGCGATGGCCGCGCTCAGCTTCCATCTCAGGCCCGTGCGGATACCCGCCCGCTCCAGGCCCGTGGCGACCAGGCGCCGGAAATGCCCCCTCATGCCCGGCTCAGGCCTTCAGCTTGTAGCCGAAGCCGCGGACCGTCTCGATCCGGTCCTGGCCGATCTTCTGCCGCAGCCGCTGCACATGCACGTCGACGACCCGGGTGTCGCCGCCCCAGCCGTAGTCCCACACCCGCTCCAGCAGTTTGTCGCGGGAGAGCACCGTGCCCGGCGCCGAGGAGAACTCCAGCAGCAACCGCATCTCCGTCGGCGTCAGCGCCACCGGCCGCCCGGCCCTGCGGACCTCCATGCCCTCGGTGTCGACCGCCAGGTCCCCGAAGGTCAGCATCCCGCCGTCGGCGGGGGAGCCCTGCTCCTCGGCCCGGCCGCCGCCCGCGTGCCCGAACCGGCGCAGCACCGCGCGGATCCGGGCGACCAGCACGGCACCGTCGAACGGCTTCGTCACATAGTCGTCGGCGCCCGCCTCCAGGCCCAGGACGACGTCGATCGAGTCGGCCCGCGCCGACAGCATGATGACCGGCACGGTCGACTCGTCCCGGATCCGCCGGCACAGGCTGACCCCGTCCAGGCCGGGCACCATGACGTCCAGCAGCGCGATGTCGGGGCGGTCCGCCCGGAACGCCTCCAGGCCCGACAGGCCGTCGGGCATGGCGGTGACCACGAAGCCGTCCCGTTCCAGGGCGAGCTGCGTGGCCTCACGGATGACGTCGTCGTCCTCGACGAACAGGACGTGGGTCTGGTCTGCCATCCCGGTGCTCTCAGTCCTCGTGTGGTTCGTAGGGGTGCGTTCTGGGCGTTCTTTCCTGGGGACGCGCGGTCCGTGCGATGCGTTCACCGGGACATCGGACGGAGCGGCCCGATCGGTTCACCGGCCCTGCGCCCGCGTCAGCTCGAGGGCACCGGCGAGGGACTGTCGCCGACGACCTTCCCGTAGTCGTTGTGCGTGCGGTACTTCTCCGCGAAGCGGCCGGAGGCCCATCTGTAGGTGATCACGTTCTCCCCGGAGGGACTCGACACCGGGTCGCCCTTCTCGTACACCTGCTTGGTCACCACGAGATCGCCGCGGTCGATCTCCGCGTAGACCGGGGGTTCCTCGGCCTTGAACACATTCTTGTACGAGCCGTCCTGCTCGCGGTACACGTAACTGCCGACGCCCACGGCGTCACCGCAGGTCAGCACATTGACGACGACGTCGTCCGCCGATCCTCCGGTCAGGTTGCCGTAGGAGACGTCGACCGGGTACTCGTCGGCCACGCACGGCTTCAGTTCGCGCTTCACCTCGGGCGAGACCTTCGGGTCGTCCTTGACGAGCCGGACCGCGTTCACCGTGTCGGGCGTCCTGGACGGGGTCGCGGACGGTGTGGCGGCAGCGGCGCCCGCCACCGAGTCGGCGTGCGCCGGGCCCTCGTCACGGGCGCCGGTGCCGCCCGCACCGCACCCGGACACCAAAAGGGCGAGGGCGGCGAACACGGCTCCTGCCGTACTCACCGCCTGGATACTGCCCCGGGTCCGCTCGGAACCCTCGCCGGTCAGGCCGCGCACCGCTCCCGCTCCTCACGCTCCAGCGCGCGTGCGTCCAGATCGCGGGACTCCAGCTCCTCGCGGAGCCGGGCGAGCGCCCGGTGCAGCGTGCTCTTGACCGTTCCGGCCGACATGCCGAGGGCGGCGGCCGTCTCCTCCGTGGACATCTGCTCCCAGTGTCGCAGCACCACGACACTGCGCTGCTTGGGGCGAGCACCTTCAGGATGTCCATCAGCAGGGCGCGGTCGGCGTGCTGCTCGGTGGAGTCGTCGACCGAGGCGTCCGGGAGCTGCTCGGTGGGCACCTCCTCCAGCTTGCGGGCCCGCCACCACTCCGTCCGCGTGTTGATCATCACCCGGCGCAGGTAGGCGTCCGCCAGCCGCTTGTCCTCGATCGTCTCCCAGCGGCCGTACGTCCGGACCAGCGCGGTCTGCAGCAGATCCTGCGCGTCCGTCGGGTCCGGGACCAGGCGGCGGGCACTGCGCAGCAGCGCGTCCTGCCGGGTGCGGACGTACTCCTCGAACTCGAGCACCTCGCCCTGCGCCATGGTGAACCGCCTCCCGTTTCCCCGTTCCGGCCGGCTCTCCGCCGCCGGTCGTACTGCCTGTGGTCCGTAGTCGTCCCGTGTCTTCCGGGAACGGATCTGAAGGTACGGAGGCGTTGTCACGGCACTGTCCGAAGCAGCCTGCCGCTAGCACTCGGCTGTCCGTCGGTTGTGTAACGGAAGCCGGAACGGGGTACGGCGATGCGTGCGTTGGGGATGGTTCAGGGCGATTTGTCCACGACGAATCGGTGTGACGGGAGGCCCGCGTCTGTGACCTGCCTGTACGTCAGGTCAGCGGCAGCCGGTACTGCCCGCCCGCGAGCGGCTCCACCAGCCCGTCGGCGACCAGGCCGTCCAGGGCGCGGGCCCGCTGCACCGGCTCGTGCCACACCCGGTCCAGAGCCGCCTGCGGAACCGGACCGTGAGCCTCGCGCAGTACGGCGAGCAGCCGGCCGCGCACCTGCCGGTCGGTGCCCGCGTACGTCTGGCCGCGGCGCGGCGGCCCCTCGTGCTCCGGCTTGCCCG
Source organism: Streptomyces tuirus (assembly GCA_018195615.1). Lineage (GTDB taxonomy): Bacteria > Actinomycetota > Actinomycetes > Streptomycetales > Streptomycetaceae > Streptomyces > Streptomyces tuirus_A. The sequence continues at coordinate 5,578,385 of JAGTPG010000002.1, forward strand.
CCAGCCGCCACGCGCACTGTGCGGCGATCGGACAGCGATGGCACGACTCGCTCTTCGCCGTGCACACCAGCGCGCCGAGCTCCATCGAGGCGGCGGCCCACCGCGCGGCGGTCGACTCGTCCCGGGGCAGCAGCGCGCGGGCCAGCTTGCGCTCGGCGGCGGTGGTGGCGTTCGGCGGGTACTGCACGCCGGTGACCGCGCGGGCGAAGACCCGGCGCACATTGGTGTCCAGCACCGGGTGCCGCTGACCGTAGGCGAAGGAGGCGACGGCGGCGGCCGTGTACTCGCCGATGCCCGGCAGCGCCAGCAGCTGGGCGTGGTCGGCCGGTACGTCACCGCCGTGCCGTTCCGTTATCGCGACGGCGGCGCCGTGCAGCCGCAGGGCGCGGCGCGGGTAACCGAGCCGGCCCCAGGCGCGGACGGCCTCGCCGGGCGCTTCCTCGGCCAGGTCGGCGGGGCGCGGCCAGCGGGCCAGCCACTGCTCGTAGACGGGCAGGACGCGGTTCACCGGCGTCTGCTGCAGCATGAACTCACTGACCATCACACCCCACGCCCCGGCCTCGGGGCGCCGCCACGGCAGGTCACGGGCGTTCTCGCCGAACCAGTCGATGACGGGGAGTGCAGGTTCTCTCCGAGGGGCGGGCCGGAGGGGGCGTCGGTGGGGGAGGGGGTCGGATGCGGGGGTTTCGTGGGAGCAGTCATGGCATCTCGATGGTGCCACGTCGGGCCGGGGGTGCCGGGTACGTGCGGGTGGGTCGTGGTGCGCGTCCTCGGGGGCCACGCCCCCGGAACCGCTCGTACTCACCGGCACTGACCGGCCCACCCCTGACGATCGACAGCAGTGCGGGCCTGTCCGACGCTTGTAGCGTCCAGCGCATGGAACGTCCCCGCCCGGCCTCGCTCGCCCGGGGCACCCTCCTCTGGGCCGCCCTCGCCCTTCCCGCGCTCACGGCGGACCGGATCGGGCTGAACGAGCCGCGTCCGGCCTGGCAGCAGGCGGCCGGTGTGGCCGTGCTGGCCGTTGCGGCGGCCCTGTCCCGGAGGCTGCCGCTCGCGGCGTTCGGGTCGGCCGCCGCCCTGAGCCTCGCCGCCGCCCCGGCCCTGTTCACCGTCTCCTACGGCCCGGCCCTCGGCGTGTTCGCGCTGCTGCTCGGGCTGCGGGCGGCCCGGGCACGCCCCGCGGTGGTGTGCTTCGTGGCCGTCAGCTGCGCCGGCACCGCGCGGATCGTGCTCGTCGGGGTCGATCCGGCCCCCGAGTGGCTCGTCATGACGGGCACGCTGCTGTTCGGCGGTGTCTTCCCCTGGCTCGTCGGGCGCTACTGGCGGCAGAGCCGGGAGCTGGCCGAGGCGGGCTGGCTCCGGGCCGCCCGGCTGGAGGACGAACAGCGCCTCGCCGAGGAGCGCGCCCGGCTGCGCGAGCGGGCCCGGATCGCCCAGGACATGCACGACTCCCTCGGCCACGACCTGAGCCTCATCGCCCTGCGCGCGGGAGCCCTCCAGGTCGCGCCCGGCCTCGCCCACGAGCACCGCGCCGCGGCGGCCGACCTGCGCGTGGCCGCCGCCGACGCCACGGACCGGCTGCACCGCATCATCGGCGTCCTGCGCGAGGACGACTACGAGCCGGTGCCCCTGGCCCCGGCGGGCGAGACCCTGGAGCAACTCGTCACCCGCGCCGCCGAGTCGGGCCTGCCGGTGCGCTGGGAGCCCGTCGGGCACGGCCCGGCCGCACAGCCCGGCGGGGTCGCCGAACGGCTGCTGCACCGCGTGGTCCGGGAGGCACTGACCAACGCGGCACGGTACGCGCCGGGTGCGCCCGTGGTCGTGACGGCGACGGGGCAGGACGAAGGGGCGGCCGTCATCATCACCAACGGCCCGCCCGCCCAGGAGAGTTCCCGCCCTTCCGGAGGCGGTACCGGCCTGCTCGGGCTGCGGGCCGCCGTGACCGACGCCGGCGGCACGTTCGAGTCCAACCCGCACGAGGAGGGGTTCCGGGTCCGGGCGTACGTCCCCGAGCGGCGGACCGCCGTCCCGGAACAGCGGACCACCGGCACACCCCGGCGCAGAACGGCCGAGCCCCGGCGCCCCGCCGCCGTCCCGTTCACGCACGCCCGCCGCCGCGTCGCGCTCGGCCTCGGCACCGCGGCCGGCGCCGGCATCGTCCTGGTCGGCGCGGCCTTCGGCTGGTACGTGTACGCCGAGACCCACTCGGTGATGGCGCCCGCCGCGTACGCGCACCTGCGCCTGGGCACCCCGGCGGCCGAGGCCGAGCGCGTCCTGCCCGAGCGCGATGTGAACGACCCGCCCACCGACCGCGCACCCGCACCACCCGAGGGAGCCGACTGCCGCTACTACCGCGCCAGCGGCGAACTGTTCGTCTCCGTCGACCACTTCAGACTGTGCTTCGACGGCGGACGGCTGGTCGCCAAGGACGTGGTCCCGCGCTTCGGCCGGTCCGGCGAAAGCCGGCAGGACCACAAGGAGTTCGAACAGTGATCCGCGTCCTGCTGGCCGACGACGAGGCCATGGTCCGGGCCGGGGTACGCGCCATCCTGGCCGGCGGCGGCGAGACGGAGGTCGTCGCCGAGGCGGGCGACGGGCGCGAGGCGGTCGAGCTGGCCCGCGCCCACCGCCCCGACGTGGCCCTGCTCGACATCCGCATGCCGCGCCTGGACGGCCTCGCGGCAGCGGAGGAGATCGTGCGGAGCGTGCCGGGAACGGCCGTCGCGATGCTCACCACCTTCTCCGAAGGCGCCTATGTGACCCGGGCGCTCGGCGGCGGCGCCACCGGCTTCCTGCTGAAGTCCGGGGACCCGTACGAACTGATCGCCGGGGTACGGGCGGTGGCCGCCGGTGCCGCGTTCCTGTCGCCGAAGGTGGCCCGGTACGTCATCGACGAGGGCCTCGGCGGCGGCCGGCTCACCCGTGAGGCACAGGCACGCGCGCGCGTGGCCGGCTTGAGCCCCCGTGAACGCGAAGTGCTCGGCCTGGTCGGCGCCGGGCTGTCCAACCCGGAGATCGCCGCCCGGCTGCACCTCGTCGAGGGCACGGTGAAGGCGTATGTGAGCGCGGTCCTGGACCGGCTGGGCGTGCGCAACCGGGTGCAGGCGGCGATCGTGGCGTACGAGGCGGGGCTGGTGGAGCCGTGACGAGCCATGACGACCCATGACGACCCGTCGGCTCAGCGCCGCGCGTGCGTCCCGTAAGACGGCACGGGCGCCGGGCCGGGCCCGGTGAGCCACCGCACGGCCGGTGCCGACGAGGTGCGCATCGCCCCGGCCAGCCGGGTGGCCGGGGCCGCGCCCAGCCGTATCGCGACGAGGGCGACGAGCGTGCCCAGCCCCAGACCCGCGACGACGTCGTGCGGATAGTGCACGCCGACGAAGACCCGGGAGAAGGCCATGAGCAGGGCGAGCGGGGCCGTCAGCCACAGGAGTGCGCGCCGGACGAGAGCCAGGGCGACCGCCGAGGCGCCCGCGATCGTGGCGTGGTTGGACGGGAAGGACCAGTCGCCGTGCGGCGGGCACTCCGCCAGGGACGCGGCGGCGCCGGCCACCGCCCGGCACGGACGCTCCTGGGTCACGGCCGACTTGAGCAGCTCGCTGCACACGTACGCCACAGCCGTGGCCACAGGTGCAAGGACCGCGATCGCGAACGCGTGGGGGCTGCCGCGGCGGGCACGCCACCAGCCGGTGACGAACAGCGCGACGAACACGAGCAGTCCGGCCTCCGTCCATGTCCCGGCCCCGTGCTGTACCCACATCGGGGTGTCACGGGCGAAGTCGGTGATGTCGCGGTAGAGCGCGGTGTCCTCGAAGTCCATGGTCACGGACCGTAGGTGGCGGGCCGATCCCGTCACACCCAGCGATCGTCGCGAGCCGCACCTGACGAAAGACAGGGGTGCGACGGCTGTTTCCGGCATGATGATCCGGAAAAGTTGTGGCCCTGAGCGGCGGGTGGGACCGGCGAACGCGCTGATCTCTCGTAAGGTTTGCGCCGTGGGATCTCTGCGCAATCCGGTCGGGCCGCTTCCCTCCTCCATCTACTGGCGTCGGAGGGTCGTACTGGTGTCCATGGTCGCCCTGTTGACGCTGCTGATCACCTGGATCGTGACCATGGGCGGCGAGGGTGGCAAGGACGGCGACAACGGCGCCAACGGCAAGAATCCCGCGCCTTCCATCACTCCCGGCCCGTCGAGTTCGGGCCCGGCCATCAGCCAAGCGCCCGGCGGACGCGACGAGTCGGGCGACGAGGGCTCGGGCGGCTCGTCGTCCGGATCCGGGGACGGCTCGGGGAGCGGATCCGGAGACGGTTCCGGGGACGGCTCGGGGAGTGGATCCGGGGACGGCTCGGGCATCGGATCCGGGGACGGTTCCGGCTCCGGCGGGTCGGGCGGCGCCGGTGGCTCCGGAAGCGGCGTGGGCGGCGTCGGCGTCGGCGTCGGCGACACGCTGCCGGCCGGTTCCACGCTGCCCAACTGCACCGCCAGCGTGGTCAAGTTCAGCCTGCGCAGCCTGCACAACACCTACGACCCCGAGAAGACGCCCACGTTCCTGCTGACCGCGCGGAACATCTCCGGCAGCGACTGCAAGATCGATCTCGGGCCCAAGAACGCGGTGTTCACCATCACCCAGGCGAGCACCGACGACGACTACTGGTCCTCCGAGGACTGCCCGAAGGCCGGCGCGCACCAGCTGTACCGGGTGCCCGCCGGCAGCGGCATCACCTACACCGTGAAGTGGGACCGGGGCCGAGCGCCCCCGAGTGCGCCACGCCTCCGGCGGGCTCGGCCGGGGCGGGCACGTACCTGGTGGAAGCCAAGGCCCCGGGCTTCGCGAAGGTGCAGACGTCGTTCGTGCTGAAGGACGACTAGCCGGCCCGTCCCGCAGTGCGTGGGGGGTGTCCCCGCTCTCGGGAACACCCCCCATCCGCATCAGCAGCGCCGAAGGCTAGACGTATCGCTCCAGGATCGACGACTCCGCCAGTCGCGACAGACCCTCGCGCACACTCCGCGCCCGGGCCTCGCCGACGCCGTCCACCGTCTGGAGGTCGTCGACGCTCGCGGCGAGCAGCTTCTGGAGCCCGCCGAAGTGCTCGACCAGACGGTCGATGATCGCGCCGGGCAGGCGGGGCACCTTGGCGAGGAGGCGGAAGCCGCGCGGGGACACCGCCGAGTCCAGCGTCTCGGGAGAGCCGGTGTAGCCCAACGCACGGGCCACCGTGGGCAGTTCGAGGAGCTCGGCGTGGGTGAGGGCGTCGAGCTCGGCGAGGGCCTCGTCGACCGTGCGGGAGCGCTTGGCGGTGGGCTCGGGGACGTAGTCCCGGACGACCAGCTCACGCTCGGGCTCCACGCCGGCGATCAGCTCGTCGAGCTGGAGGGCCAGCAGGCGGCCGTCCGTGCCCAGCTCCACCACGTACTCGGCGATCTCTGTGGCGATGCGGCGCACCATCTCCAGGCGCTGGGCGACCGCCGAGACGTCCCGGACGGTGACCAGGTCCTCGATCTCCAGCGCCGACAGCGTGCCGGCGACCTCGTCGAGGCGGAGCTTGTAGCGCTCCAGGGTCGCCAGGGCCTGGTTGGCGCGGGACAGGATCGCCGCCGAGTCCTCCAGGACACGGCGCTGGCCGTCCACGTACAGGGCGATCAGCCGCATCGACTGGGAGACCGAGACCACCGGGAAGCCGACCTGCCTGCTGACGCGGTCCGCGGTGCGGTGCCGGGTGCCCGTCTCCTCCGTGGGGATCGTGGGGTCCGGGACCAGTTGCACGCCCGCGCGCAGGATCTTCGACAGGTCCGAGGACAGCACGATGCCCCCGTCCAGCTTGCACAGCTCGCGCAGACGGGTCGCGGTGAACTCGACGTCCAGTACGAAACCGCCGGTGCACAGTGCCTCGACCGTCTTGTCGGAGCCGAGCACGATGAGTCCGCCGGTGTTGCCGCGGAGCACGCGCTCCAGGCCGTCACGGAGGGCGGTGCCGGGTGCCACGGCGCTCAGTGAGGCGCGCATCAGGCCATCGGTACCGGCACTCCCACCGGACTTTCCGGGAGCTGCTGCCCGGTCGTTGGCTGCCACTGCACTCCTCCGGTCGCAGGTTCTGGGCGCCCCCGTGTCGCGCGCTCGGTTCGCACGGACGGGCGAGACCAGGGCAAAGTCTACCGGCGACCCTCCTCGTCCTGTGGGGCCTCTCTGCGACGGGACCGGGGAAGGACCCGCAGGGCGTCCCCTATGTCCGCGACTTCCAGGACCTTCATACCCGGTGGGATCTTGCCCGGGTCGCCCGGTACGAGTGCGTGTGTGAAGCCCAGACGGTGGGCTTCGGCCAGCCTGCGCTGCACGCCCGTGACCCGTCTGACCTCTCCCGCCAGGCCCACTTCGCCGATCGCGACGAGATTCTTGGGGAGAGGTGTGTCACTCGCCGCGCTGGCGAGCGCGAGGGCCACGGCCAGGTCGGCGGCGGGCTCCGAGAGCCTCACGCCGCCGACCGTCGCGGAGTAGATGTCCCTTTTGCCCAAGGCGCTGATCCGCCCGCGCTGTTCCAGCACCGCCAGCATCATCGAGACCCGGGAGGTCTCCAGGCCCGAGGTGGTGCGGCGCGGGGAGGGGATCTGCGAGTCGACCGTGAGCGCCTGGACCTCGGCGACCAGCGGGCGGCGGCCCTCCAGGGTGACGGTCAGGCAGGTGCCCGGGACCGGTTCGGCCCGACGGGTCAGGAAGAGTCCGCTCGGGTCGGCCAGGCCCGTGATGCCCTCGTCGTGCAGCTCGAAGCAGCCGACCTCGTCCGTGGTGCCGTAGCGGTTCTTGACGCCTCGGACGAGCCGGAGGCGGGCGTGCCGGTCGCCCTCGAAGTGCAGGACGACGTCCACCAGGTGCTCCAGCAGGCGCGGGCCCGCGATGGCGCCGTCTTTTGTGACATGGCCCACCAGGAGCGTGGACATGCCGCGTTCCTTGGAGGCCCGGATCAGGGCCCCGGCGACCTCGCGCACCTGGGCCATGCCGCCCGGCGCGCCGTCGATCTCCGGCGAGGCCACCGTCTGCACCGAGTCCAGGATCAGCAGCGACGGCTTCACCGCGTCCAAGTGACCCAGCACCGCCGCCAGATCCGTCTCCGCCGCCAGATACAGATGGTCGTCGATGGCGCCGATGCGGTCGGCGCGCAGCCGGACCTGGCTGGCCGACTCCTCGCCCGTGACGTACAGCGTGCGGTGCTCGTCGCTCGCGGACTTGGCCGCCACGTCGAGCAGCAGCGTCGACTTGCCGACGCCCGGTTCGCCCGCGACCAGCACCACGGCGCCCGGGACCAGCCCGCCGCCGAGCACACGGTCCAGCTCGGGCACGCCGGTGGTGCGGGCCGTCGCCTGGCGGCCGTCCACCTGGCCGATGGGCAGGGCGGAGGTGGTGACCCGGCCCGGCGTCGTCGTACGCACCGCGGGCGCGCCGTACTCCTCGACCGTCCCCCAGGCCTGGCACTCGGGACAGCGGCCGAGCCACTTCGCCGTCTGCCAGCCGCATTCCGTGCAGCGGTAGGACGGACGGTCCTTGGTGGATTTCGTACGGGCAGCCATGGACGAAACCGTAGCCGCCGGCACTGACAACGTGGGCACCGGCCGAGGCGGTCACCTGCGCGCCAGGGCTCCGCCACCCCGCGCCAGCGGCGGAACTACTGGTTCCTGTCCCCTATTGAGGGATCGTTTCACCCGTACGGATTAAATACGCTCAAGCCGCCTGAAGGTGCCACTCCCGGACCCCTACGGTCGCCGAATGATGAGCAGTACTCCGGAGATCTCGACCCGCACGGCCGGCGCGCACCGGGCGCACCGGGAAGCGCGTGACCGCGGGGCGGCCCGCACGCTGGTGCAGCGGCCGCCGACGCGCTACGAGCCCTACCTGGACGGCCTGTTCACCTACTGCCTGTCCGTGCTGTGCGACCACGACGCCGCGACCGCCGCCCTGGGCGACGCCCTCGCGCTCGCCGAACGCCGCGGCCGGCACGTCCCCGCCGCCCCGCCGACCGCAGGGCGTGGCTGTACGCGCTGGCCCGCTGGGCGTGCCTGCGCAAGCTGGCCGAGGCCAAGCAGAAACGTACGAGCAGCCACGCGACCGGCCGCGCACGGCGCGCCGACCGGCCTGCCGCCCCGGCCGTCTCCGAGGAGGTCCAGGAGCGGCGGCGGGACGAACTGGCCCTGCTGGCCTGGCCGGAGGCGGCCGGCACCACCCCGGAGCAGCGCGAGGCGCTCGAACTGGCCGTGCGCCACCACCTCGCCGCCCACGAGGTCGCCGCCGTCCTCGGCATGGACCTGGCCGCCACCCGCGACCTGCTCGCCTCCGCCGCCTGTGAGGTCGAACGCACGCGTGCGGCCCTCGCCGTGGTCGAGACCGGCGCGTGTTCGAGCGTCGCCCACCTCGTGGGTGACGACCGGCTCGTGCTCGGCACGGCCCTGCGCCGCGAACTCGTCCGGCACGTCGACGACTGCCCACGCTGCCGCCGCACCGCCGAGCGCGCCATCCCGGCCGCTGGCCCGGCACCAGCGTCACGCCCGCCGCGCTGCCCGTCCTGCCCGCGCCCCGCGCGGCCTTGCACATCGCCATGACCCACCGGTCACGCACACGCGGCGCCGTACCCCGCTTCGACCGGCGCGGCTTCCCGATGGACCCCAAGGACCACGCCGCCCGGAGGGACCGCCTGCGCGCGCGTGCCCTCACCACGACCGTCGTCGCCACCGTCGTGGCCGCCCCCGTGCTCGCCCTGTGGGCCGCCTACCGGGGCACCCCGGTGGGCGAGGGCCAGGACGGCCGCTCCGCCTCCGCGCGCGAGGCGGACGACCCGCTCGGCCTGGACGGCGAGATGGCGGGCGGCGGCTACGAGAACACCGGCAACGCGAGCACCAGACCCGGCCCGCGCTTCGGCAAGGACGGCAAGGCCGACGTCTCCGTGGAGGTCATCGGCGTCGCCGGGGCCGGCCGCACGAGCGCCCTGGACGTCACGGCGGACCACAGCGGCGACACCACCCTGATCACCCTCACCGCCACGGGCCCGGCCCCGGTCCGCTGGTCCGCCGCCACGGGAGCCGACTGGCTCTACCTCAGCCAGTCCTCGGGAACGCTCGGCCCCGGCCAGTCGTTGACGATCAAGGTGTTCGTCGACCACCTGCGGGAGCCCTCCGGCCCCTGGTACGCGCAGGTGGCGGTCTCACCCGTGGGCGCCGTCGTCCACATCGAGGGCTTCGGCACCGCGCCCACCCCCTCCGACCCCGGCCCGCTCCCGGACCCGCACCCCAGCGACCCCAGCGACCCGCCCCGACCCGGCCCGACCCGACGCCCACGACCTCCGCCCCGGACCCGGACCCGACGCCGACCACCCCGCCCCCGTCACCCGACCCGGACCCCACACCCACCGACCCGGGCCCGACAGAACCGACGGGCTCGACGCCACCGCTGTCGGACAGCGGCGACCCGAGCCCGTCCGTGTCATAGACGACCGGGGACGACGGGGGCGACCCGTGAGGCGGTCAGTCCACCGGGTCCGCCGGATGCGGCGCCAGCAACGGCAGCTGCGAGGCCAGGCGCTCCTCGCACAGCTCGGCCAGCCGGTCGTAACCGGCCTTGCCCATCAGCTCGATCAGCTCCGGCCGGTAGGTGACATACACCGGCTCGCCCGCGCCGTGCGCCGAGGTCGCCGATGTGCACCACCAGTGCAGGTCATGGCCGCCGGGGCCCCAGCCCCGCCGGTCGTACTCGCCGATCGACACCTGCAGCACCCGTGTGTCGTCCGGCCGGTCGATCCACTCGTACGTCCGCCGCACCGGCAGCTGCCAGCACACGTCCGGCTTGGTCTCCAGCGGCTCGCGGCCCTCCTTCAGGGCGAGGATGTGCAGCGAGCAGCCCGCGCCGCCCGGGAAGCCGGGCCGGTTCTGGAAGATGCACGAGCCCTGGAAGGGGCGGGTCTGCCGGTCGCCGTCCTCGTCCTCGGACACCCAGCCGTTCCTCGTGCCCTCGGCGTGGTGCTGCCAGATGTCCGGCGTGAGCCTCGCCACATGCTCGGCGACCCGCTTCTCGTCGTCCTCGTCGGAGAAGTGGGCACCCAGCGTGCAGCACCCGTCGTCCGCGCGGCCGGCCTGGATGCCCTGGCAGCCGCTTCCGAAGATGCAGTTCCAGCGAGAGGTCAGCCATGTCAGATCGCAGCGGAAGACCTGCTCGTCGTCCGCCGGATCAGGAAACTCCACCCAAGCGCGGGCGAAGTCGAGGCCCTTCTCGTCGGGTTCCACGACGCCCGGTGATTTGTCGCGCTTCGCCTTTTTCGTCTTTGGCACGAGTCCAGGGTACGGGCCTCTTACCCACACCGAGGACGGCGGACGGCCCTGCTGGCAGTAGCGTTCCGTACATGAGACTCGGTGTCCTCGACGTGGGATCGAACACGGTGCACCTGCTGGTGGTGGACGCGCACCCCGGCGCGCGCCCGCTGCCCGCGCACTCGCACAAGGCGGAACTGCGCCTCGCCCAGCTCCTCGACGACAGCGGAGCGATCGGCGGCGACGGCGTCGACCGGCTGGTCTCGGTCGTCCACAAGGCGCTCCAGGCCGCCGAGGACAAGGGCGTCGAGGAAGTGCTGCCGTTCGCGACCTCCGCCGTACGGGAGGCCCGCAACGTCGACGACGTCCTCGCGCGCGTGCGGGCCGAGACCGGCGTCGAGCTCCAGGTCCTCACCGGTGACGAGGAGGCCCGGCTCACCTTCCTCGCCGCCCGCCGCTGGTTCGGCTGGTCGGCCGGAAAGCTGCTGGTCCTGGACATCGGCGGCGGCTCCCTCGAGGTCGCCTACGGCATCGACGAGGAGCCCGACACGGCCGCCTCGCTGCCCCTGGGCGCCGGGCGCCTCACCGCCTCCTGGCTCCCCGGCGACCCGCCCACCCCTGACGACGTCCGGGCCCTGCGCCGCCATGTCCGGACCGAGATCGCCCGCACGGTCGGCGAGTTCAGCCGCTTCGGCGCCCCCGACCACGTCGTCGCCACGTCCAAGACCTTCAAGCAGCTGGCCCGCATCGCCGGCGCGGCCCGCTCCGCGGAGGGCCTCTACGTCCAGCGCGAGCTCAAGCGGGAGTCCCTGGAGGGCTGGGTCCCGAGGCTGGCCGGAATGACGGAGGCGGAACGAGCCGAGCTGCCGGGCGTCTCGGAGGGCAGGGCGGGCCAGCTGCTGGCGGGGGCCCTGGTGGCGGAGGCCGCGATGGACCTGTTCGGCGTGGAGCGCGTGGAAATCTGCCCGTGGGCGCTGAGGGAGGGCGTGATCCTGCGTCGGCTGGATCACATGGAGTCGGTGTAGCGACGTGTCCAGGGGCGCGTGGAACTACGCGAGCAGCCACAAACCGGCCCGCACCCGCCCGTGGCAAACACCACAACGGCGAACGGGCCCCCACTCCCTCCCCACCACACCCCGTAATCTGTCCTGCATGGCAGAGCCAGCCGTGAAGATCCCGGACGCGAAGGTCGCACTCTCGACGGCCTCGGTCTACCCGGAGTCGACGGCCACGGCCTTCGAGATCGCCGCGCGCCTCGGCTACGACGGAGTCGAGGTCATGGTCTGGACCGACCCGGTCAGCCAGGACATCGAGGCCCTGCGCAGACTCAGCGACTACCACCAGATCCCGATCCTGGCCGTGCACGCCCCCTGCCTGCTCATCACGCAGCGCGTCTGGTCCACCGACCCCTGGACCAAGCTGCAGCGGGCCCGGGCGGCGGCCGAGAAGCTCGACGCGAGCACGGTCGTGGTCCACCCCCCGTTCCGCTGGCAGCGCCAGTACGCCAGGGACTTCGTCGCCGGCATCTGGCGCATGGCCAACGAGACGGACGTACGGTTCGCCGTCGAGAACATGTACCCCTGGCGCTACCGTGACCGCGAGATGCTCGCCTACGCCCCCGACTGGGACGTGACGAACGACGACTACCGGCACTTCACGATCGACCTCAGCCACACCGCCACGGCACGCGCCGACGCGCTGGACATGGTCGACCGCATGGGGGACCGCCTCGGCCACGTCCACCTCGCCGACGGCAGGGGATCGGCCAAGGACGAGCACCTGGTCCCCGGCCGCGGCACCCAGCCCTGCGCCGAGGTGCTGGAGCGACTCGCCCTGACCGGCTTCGACGGGCACGTCGTCATCGAGGTCAACACCCGCCGCGCCATGTCGAGCGCGGAGCGCGAGGCCGACCTGGCGGAGGCCCTGGCCTTCACCCGCCTCCACCTGGCCTCGGCGGCGAAGGTGCCGAGGCGATGAGCGACCTGCCCCCGGACGGGCCCTCGCCCGCCACCGGCCCCAGCACCACCACCCGCCGCCGCGGCCGCCCCCGCGCGCCGAGTCGGCCGACACCCGCGACCGCATCCTGACCGCCGCCCGCGAGGAGTTCTCCGAGCGCGGCTACGAGAAGACCTCCGTACGCGGCATCGCCAAGGCGGCCGGGGTCGACTCGGCGCTCGTGCACCACTACTTCGGCACGAAGGAGCAGGTCTTCGAGGCGTCGATCACCCAGTCCTTCGCGCCCGCCATGGAGGCGCCGAAGGCCGTCGAGGAGGGCCCGCTGGACGGCGTGGGGGAACGCCTTGTCCGCTTCTTCTTCGGCGTCTGGGAGAACCCGGCGACCCGCGCGCCCCTGCTCGCCATCGTCCGCTCCGCCGTCACCAACGAAACGGCGGCCGCCGTCTTCCGCAGGATCGTCGCCACCCAGCTACTGCGCCGCATCGCCGTACGACTGGACCTGCCGGACGCGGAACTGCGGGCCGAGCTGGCCGCCGCCCAGCTCGTGGGCACCGCCATGCTGCGGTACGTCATCAAGGTGGAGCCCCTGGCGTCGGCGGACCCGGAGCAGATCATCGCGCGGCTGGCACCGGTCGTACAGGGACACCTCACCGGGCCCTGAGCCGTCGCACGCGAGACACGCATCCCGCATTCCGGACACACCGTCCCGCCCTCTGGATGACCGGCGTACGCTCGTTAGCAGTCAGAACTCTCCAACATCTCTGACGCCGTCTCTGAAGGAGCGAGCGACGATGCCCGAGCTGAGGTCCCGCACAGTCACCCACGGCCGCAACATGGCGGGCGCCCGCGCCCTTATGCGCGCCTCCGGTGTACCCGGTGCGGACATCGGCCGCAAGCCGATCATCGCGGTCGCCAACAGCTTCACCGAGTTCGTCCCGGGTCACACTCACCTGCAGCCCGTCGGCCGGATCGTCAGCGAGGCGATCGTCGAGGCCGGCGGCATCCCCCGCGAGTTCAACACCATCGCGGTGGACGACGGCATCGCCATGGGCCACGGCGGCATGCTGTACTCCCTGCCCTCCCGCGACCTGATCGCGGATTCGGTCGAGTACATGGTCGAGGCCCACTGCGCGGACGCCCTGATCTGCATCTCCAACTGCGACAAGATCACCCCGGGCATGCTCAACGCGGCCCTGCGGCTGAACATCCCGACGGTGTTCGTCTCCGGCGGCCCGATGGAGTCCGGCCGCGCGACCCTGGTCGACGGCACGGTCCGCACGCTCGACCTGGTCGACGCGATCTCCGACGCCGTGAACGACAAGATCTCGGACGAGGACATCCTCCGCATCGAGGAGAACGCCTGCCCGACCTGCGGCTCGTGTTCCGGCATGTTCACCGCCAACTCGATGAACTGCCTCACCGAGGCCATCGGCCTCTCCCTCCCCGGCAACGGCTCGGTCCTGGCCACGCACACCGCGCGCAAGCAGCTCTACGTCGACGCGGCCAACACGGTCATGGACATCACCCGCCGCTACTACGAGGAGGACGACGAGACGGTCCTGCCGCGCAACGTCGCCACCTTCGCGGCGTTCGAGAACGCGATGGCCCTCGACATCGCGATGGGCGGCTCCACCAACACGATCCTGCACCTGCTGGCCGCGGCCCAGGAGGCAGGCGTCCCCTTCGGCCTGGAGGAGATCGACGCGGTCTCCCGCCGCGTCCCCTGCCTCGCCAAGGTCGCCCCGAACGTCGCCAAGGACCGCACCTACTACATGGAGGACGTGCACCGCGCCGGCGGCATCCCCGCCCTCCTCGGCGAGCTGCACCGCGGCGGCCTGCTCAACGAGGACGTGCACGCGGTCCACAGCCCGTCCCTGGCCGACTGGCTGAAGACCTGGGACGTGCGCGGCGGCTCCCCGTCCCCGAGGCGGTCGAGCTGTGGCACGCGGCCCCCGGCTGCGTCCGCTCCGCCGAGGCCTTCTCCCAGTCGGAGCGCTGGGAGGCCCTCGACGAGGACGCCGAGGGCGGCTGCATCCGCTCCGTCGAGCACGCCTACTCCAAGGACGGCGGCCTCGCGGTCCTCAAGGGCAACCTCGCGGTCGACGGCTGTGTGGTGAAGACGGCCGGCGTCGACGAGTCGATCTGGACCTTCGAGGGCCCGGCGGTCGTCTGCGAGTCGCAGGAGGAGGCCGTCGAGAAGATCCTGCTGAAGCAGATCAAGGAGGGCGACGTCGTCGTCATCCGCTACGAGGGCCCCAAGGGCGGCCCCGGCATGCAGGAGATGCTCTACCCGACCTCGTACCTGAAGGGCCGCGGCCTCGGCAAGGCCTGCGCGCTGGTCACCGACGGCCGCTTCTCCGGCGGCACGTCCGGCCTCTCCATCGGACACGCCTCGCCCGAGGCGGCCGGTGGCGGCACCATCGCCCTCGTCGAGGACGGCGACCGCATCCGCATCGACATCCCCAACCGCTCCATCGAACTGCTCGTCGACGACGCCGAACTGGCCCGCCGCGAGCAGGCGCTGAACGGCGTGTACGCCCCGAAGAACCGCGACCGCAAGGTCTCCGCCGCCCTGCGCGCCTACGCCGCGATGGCGACCAGCGCGGACAAGGGCGCCGTGCGGGACGTGACCAAGCTCGGCTGAGCACTCTCTCGCAGGGGCCGTCTCAGGGAGGCGGCCCTTGCCGTATCCGCTACCAGGCGGACGGATCACGCCCGTCCACGCCGAAGACGGTGCCGTCCGGAGCACCGGTGTAGACACGGCCGTCCACCACCACGGGCGTGGGCAGCGAGGCCGGAACCCGGTCCGACTGCGCCGCCAGGCGAGGAGGCGTCTGCCCGACGAGCTTCCCGCGCCGCCCGTCGACGGCGAGCAGCCGGCCGTCCGGCGTGGTGACGTACACGTACCGATCGTCGGCGACCGGCACGGACCCCCGGGCCACACCGGTCTGCAGACTCCACAACTGCTTGCGCGCCTCCAGATCGACGGCGACCAGCCCCCGCCCTCCGCCATCAGATGGACGACGTCCCGCGCACACTGCCCTGGGCCCCCTGCAACGGGATACGCAACGGCACGCGCTCGGTCCTACGACCCTCCGGGCTGTAGCGGACCACGGCCCGCGCCTCCCGCGCACGGCATCGACCGAGACGAACACGACCGCCCCGTCCTCGCTCCCGATCGGCTCCAACGCCCCTTCCAGCCGCGCGTCCCACCGCACCTCGCCCGTGCCCGGGTCCACCGCCGTGACCTTCGTAGCGGACCCGTCGCCGGACGCGGTCGCCGCGTACGCCAGCGGATCACCCGGGAACGACACGAAGTACGGCACGTCCTGCCCCGGAATCCGCTGACTCCACTTCACGTCCCGGAGGCACTGTCCACACCGGTGACCGTGCCGTCGGCCGCGGTGAGCAGCACCGTCCCTCCCACCGCCTGCACCCCGCCGGACATGGACATGGCCTGCCGCCGCACCACATCCCCGAGCCAGGATCCAACGCGGTCAGCCGCTGCCCGTGGCCGAGCCCGCCCAGCACCAGGTCACCCGACACGACCGGAGCCCCACTCGGCGGCCCGTCGGCGGCGACCCCCTCCAGTGAGTACTTCCACAGCAGACGCCCGTCGCCCGGGTCGAGAGCGAAGACCAGCCCGCTCTGCGCGCAGAGCAACTTCCCGGCCGCGTAGGAACACAGGGGAGTGCCCGTCCTGGACAACGGCGTGGCCGCCCACGCCGTGAAGGCGGCAGCCGTGGTCCGCGGTGCGCTGACCGCGGGCGCCGGAGCGGGACCACCCCCGACCAGGGGCACCGCCGCCAGCGCGCCGACGACGGCCAGCCCCAGGGCACCGGCCCCGAGAGCGGCCCGCTTGCCGAGGCGCAGCCTGGACCGGCGCGGGGCCTCGACGGCCGGCGGCTCATCCGCACTCGGCGTCTCCTCCACGCGCTGCGCCGGTATGAACACCTGCGTGTCGTACGAGGCCGCCACCGACCGCAGTTCCCGCATCAACTCGTCGGGCGAGGGCCGGTCCTCCGGCTCCTTGGCGAGACAGCGCAGCACGAGCGGCGCCAGCTCCTCCGGTACGCCGGTCAGCTCGGGCTCGTCGTGCACGACCTGGTAGGCGACGACATAAGGACTGTCGGAGTCGAACGGCCCCCGCCCGGTGGCCGCATGCACCATGACGGACCCGAGCGCGAAGACATCGGCGGCGGGCCCCACCTCTCTCGGCCGCCGGAACTGCTCGGGCGCCATGAACGGCGGCGTACCGATCAGCTTCCCGGTCTCGGTCCGCAACTCGCTGTCCGTCGGCCGGGAAATGCCGAAGTCGATGACCTTCGGCCCGTCCTCGGCCAGCAGGACGTTGCTCGGCTTCAGATCCCGGTGCACCACCCCGACCCGATGGATGTCGCGCAGTGCCTCCGCGAGCCCGGCCATCAGCCGACGCAACTGCGCCGGGGCCAGGGGCCCGTTCCGCTTCACCTCCTGGGCCAGCGTCGGACCGGGAATGAACAAGGTGGCCATCCAAGGCCGCCCGGCCTCGGGATCGGCATCGACGACAGGCGCGGTAAAGGCCCCGCTCACCCGCCGGGCCGCTCCCACCTCCTGCCGGAAACGCCCCTGAACTCGGGGTCCTTGGCGAACTCCGCGTGCACGACCTTCACGGCGAGCTTCATCCCGGAGGTGCTCCGGGCCAGATGCACGACACCCATGCCACCCGAGCCCAGACATGACTCCAGCCGATAGTGACCGGCGTACTCGGGAAGTTCCGCTTCCGGGCCCGCTCCGGCGTTTCGCTGCGGCGCCATGGGACCACCCCCGTGCTGTTCGTCCGCGCGCGCGACGCACGGAGCCTAGTCGATGACTCGTCCGGGCAGAGGCGGCTTGCTAGCCTCCGCTGGCGAGTCACGCACAGGTGTTTGATGGCGTGATTCAGGGGAATCAACGGGACCCCATGGCAGCCATGGGGTTCAACGGGGGAGGTTTTGTCATGTCTGTCGAGCCTGCAGAAGAGGCCCAGCGCAGCACACACGACAGCGGCACGCCGCTGGTCACCACATTGGCCGCGGCGGCGACGTACTTCTCGATCGCCCCGGGCGTCCGCCTCAACGTCCGCAGCGGTCCCGGCACCGGCTATCCGATCGTCAAGGTCCTGCCCGAGGGCTCCCGCGTCCCGATCCACTGCCAGACACCCGGCACCTGGGTCACGGGCCCGTACGGCACGACGAACATCTGGGACAACATCGCGAGCGGCCAGTACGTCTCGGACGCGTACGTGAACACGGGCAGCGACGGTTACATACGCCCACGCTGTTCCTGAGCGCCCGGCGTCAGCGCTGGGGCCGGGCGGGTGCGCAACTCGGCGCGACGAGGTACCGCTGCGCCCACCCTCCCCCAAGCTCTCGGCTCCTCCCCAAGTTCTCGGCTTCGCTCGAACAGGGGGGACCCCCATGAGCAGGGCGGACCCCCATCGCCCCAGCGGCACGACTGCCCGCAGCCAAGCGGGACCGGCGGCCCGCCCCCGCGCGCCCGCACCCGCGCAGCACGGAAGGGGCCGTGTCGGGGGTGTCCGCCCGCAGCGGTTGGCGCGTCAACGTCAGTCAGTCGGTATGAGACCCCATCGCGCCGTTCCGAGGACGGACACCCCCGGCGCGGCCCCGACCCACCACCGCCGCGCAGGCGCAAGCGGCGCACCCCCACAGCCCCGCGCAGACCGGCGCGATAATCGACCCGTGAGCGCAGAGAACGGCACCCCGGAAACCACCCCGGCCTCCCAGGACGGCCCTCCGGGCCCCTCGGCACCCCGGCCCCGCCCGAGCCGATCCGATTCTTCGGCACGACCTGGCTGAACCACGACAACGGCTACACAGCCCGCCGCATCGGCGTAGCCGCCGGCTCGCTGGCCACCGCAGTCGCCGCCTGCCTCGTCCTCCGCCTCGCCTACCAGGGCCTACAGATCGCCGCGATCGGCAGCTTCGTCACGCTCCTCATGGTTGTGATGTTCGCACTCTGCAGCGCGATGGCCTTCCGCCACACCTGGGACGGCTTCACCCGCCGCCCCGACCCCACCCGCCAGGCTTCCCTCCGCGGTCTCCTGACCATCGGTTTCGTCGGCTCCCTCCTCGCGTATTTCTTCCGCTCCCTCACCGAGGCCCCGGCGAGAAGCTCCACCGCGAGGAGTACGAGACAGCCCGCGAGCAACACGAGAAGCGCACGACCCGCCGCTCGGGCAACCCGTCGAAAAAGCGCCGCCGCGCATAAGCCCCGGCCTCTCACCGAAATCTCACCGCCCTCACCCCGCCCCCGGCCACCATGGCCGTATGACCACACCTCCTCCGCCCACCACCCCACCGGAGCCGACACCACCACCGAACCCCCACGCACCGAACCCCGCGCACCGAACCCTCGCCCACCGCCCCCGACCCGCCTCACACCCCACCCACACCGCCCGCGCAAACTCCTTCAACACCGCCGCAGCCCAGTACGCGGCCAACCGCCCCTCCTACCCCCAGCCCTCTTCGACGCGATAGAAGACCTGGCCAACCACCCCCTCCCCGGCTCCCGCGTCGCAGACATCGGCGCAGGCACCGGCATAGCCACCGCCCTCCTGCACGCCCGAGGCGCGAACGTCCTCGCCGTGGAACCCGGCGACGGAATGGCCGCCCAGTTCCGCAGCACCCTCCCCGACATCCCGATCGTCCGCGGCACGGGCGACGACCTCCCCCTCGCCGACGCCTCCGTCGACTTCCTGACCTACGCCCAGTCCTGGCACTGGACCGACCACGCCCGCGCCGTCCCGGAGGCCCTCCGCGTCCTGCGCCCCGGCGGTGCCCTCGCCCTCTGGTGGAACACCGACGCCCTCGACGTCCCGTGGATCGCCGAAGCCGCCACCCGCACGGAACGCCACTTCGGCATCGACATCCCCGCCGAGAAGCGCAACGTCAACGCCCGCGTGGCCGACCCCACCGGCCGCCTCGACCTCACCCACCACACGGTCCGCTGGAGCCGCCGCATCCCGGTCGACACCCACCTCGCCAACATCGGCAGCCACTCGATCTTCCTGGTCCACGGCGAGGAACACACCGCGTCCTTCCTGGCCGAGGAGCGCGAGCACCTGCTCAGCGCCTTCCCGGACGGCTTCGTCGAGGAGGTCTACGACGTGATCCTCCTGCTCGCCCGCACCCCTGCTTGACGCGCACCGGCGCCAGGAGCATTATTCATCACATGATGAATAATGCTTCCGACCCGCCACGCCCAGACACCGACACGGCCCCGACCGCCATCCACGCCGAGAACCTCACCGTCACCCGCGGCCCCCGCACGGTCCTCCGCAACCTCGGCTTCACCGTCCCCCACGGCCAGATCACCGGCCTCCTCGGCCCCTCCGGCTGCGGCAAGTCGACCCTCATGCGCGCGATCGTCGGCACCCAGGCCAAGGTCACCGGCACCCTCGACGTCCTGGGCCACCCGGCCGGCCACCCCACCCTGCGCACCCGCATCGGCTACGTCACCCAGGCCCCGTCCGTCTACGACGACCTGACCGTCCGCCAGAACCTCGACTACTTCGCCGCGATCCTCGACCCCGGCCGACAGGCCGCCGAACGCCGCCACGACAACGTCACCCGCGCGATAGCCGACGTCGACCTCACCACCCACGCCGACGCCCTCGCCGGCAACCTCTCCGGCGGCCAGCGCAACCGCGTCTCCCTGGCCGTCGCCCTCCTCGGCACCCCGAGCTCCTGGTCCTCGACGAACCGACCGTCGGCCTGGACCCGGTCCTGCGACGCGACCTCTGGGCCCTCTTCCACGACATCGCGGCGAGCCGCGGCGCGACACTCCTCGTCTCCTCCCACGTCATGGACGAGGCCGAGCGCTGCCACCGCCTCCTCCTCATGCGCGACGGCGAGCTCCTCGCCGACGACACCCCGACGCCCTGCGCACCCGCACCGGCGCCGAAACGGTCGAAGAAGGATTCCTGCACCTGGTGGACAGGGCGAAAGAGGAAGCCCGCACGAAGGAGACGACCCGATGACCACCACCGACACCCGAACGATCACCCCCACCCCGCCAAGGGCCCTGAGCACGGCCCGCACCACCGCCACCGCCGCCCGGGTCCTGCGCCAGCTCACCCACGACCCGCGCACCATCGCGCTGCTGATCCTCATCCCCTGCGTGATGCTGTTCCTGCTGCGCTACGTCTTCGACGGCAGCCCCCGCACCTTCGACAGCATCGGCGCGTCCCTCCTCGGGATCTTCCCCTGATCACCATGTTCCTGGTGACGTCGATCGCCACCCTGCGCGAACGCACCTCGGGCACCCTCGAGCGTCTCCTCGCCATGCCCTCGGCAAAGGCGACCTCATCGCCGGATACGCCCTGGCCTTCGGCACCCTCGCGATCGTCCAGTCCGCCCTGGCCACAGGCCTCGCCCTCTGGTTCCTCGGCCTGGACGTCACCGGCAGCCCCTGGCTCCTCCTCTTGGTGGCCCTCCTCGACGCCCTCCTCGGCACGGCCCTCGGCCTCTTCGTCTCGGCCTTCGCGGCCTCGGAATTCCAGGCGGTCCAGTTCATGCCGGCGGTGATCTTCCCCAGCTCCTCCTCTGCGGCCTGTTCACGCCCCGCGACACCATGCACCCGGTCCTGGAGGCCATCTCCGACGTCCTCCCCATGTCCTACGCGGTGGACGGCATGAACGAGGTCCTCCACCACACCGACATGACGGCCACGTTCGTCCGGGACGTCCTGATCGTCGCGGGCTGCGCACTCCTGGTCCTGATCCTCGGAGCAGCGACCCTCAGGCGCCGGACGGCGTAGACATCCCAGCCGCCCCGCAGGCATCCCGCCCACCGGACACAAACCCACCCCACCACCCCCGAGTGCGAGGATGAACCCGGACGACGCGCAACCCCCGGAGGGCACCGAAAGCCATGACCCAGAAAGTCGCAGTCCTCGGCACCGGCAAGATCGGCGAAGCCCTGCTCAGCGGAATGATCCGAGCCGGCTGGAGCCCCGCCGACCTCCTGGTCACCGCCCGCCGCCAGGAACGAGCCGAAGAGCTCCGCACCCGCTACGGCGTCACCCCGGTCACCAACGCCGAAGCCGCCAAGACCGCCGACACCCTGATCCTCACGGTCAAACCGCAGGACATGGGCACCCTCCTCGACGAACTCGCCCCGCACGTCCCCGCCGACCGCCTGGTCATCAGCGGCGCCGCCGGCATCCCCACGGCCTACTTCGAGGAACGCCTGGCTCCCAACACCCCGGTCGTCCGCGTCATGACGAACACCCCCGCCCTCGTCGACGAGGCCATGTCCGTCATCTCCGCCGGCACCCACGCCACCGCCGACCACCTCACCCACACCGAGGAGATCTTCGGCGCCGTGGGTAAGACGCTCCGCGTGCCCGAGTCCCAGCAGGACGCCTGCACCGCCCTCTCCGGCTCCGGCCCGGCCTACTTCTTCTACCTGGTCGAAGCCATGACCGACGCCGGCATCCTCCTCGGCCTGCCCCGCGACAAGGCCCACGACCTGATCGTCCAGTCCGCCATCGGCGCCGCCACGATGCTCCGCGACAGCGGCGAACACCCGGTCAAGCTCCGCGAGAACGTCACGTCCCCCGCCGGCACGACGATCAACGCCATCCGCGAACTCGAGAACCACGGCGTACGGGCCGCCCTCATCGCCGCCCTCGAAGCCGCCCGGGACCGCAGCCGCGCCCTGGCCTCCGGCAACAACAGCTGAGCAAAAGGGGGCGGGCCCGTCCCCGCCCCCGCCGCCCGCGTCACCTCACACGGTCACCACAGCGCCGGCGCCAGCCGCCTCCGACACGGCAGGCAGCAACCCGATCGCGCGATACGCGGCATCCACGGTCGGCCGGGCCATCCCCCGGGCCCGCTCCGCACCGTCCCGCAGCACCCCGTCCACATAGCCGGGATCGGCACACAACTCCTTGTGCCTCTCCTGCAGGGGCCGGAGCACCTCGACCACGGCCTCCGCGGTGTCCTTCTTCAGAGCCCCGTACGACGGATACGCACCGCTCAGCTCCTCGGGACTCCCACCCGTGCACGCCGCGAGAATCTCCAGCAGATTGGCGAGGCCCGGCCGGGCCTCCCGGTCGTACACGACCTCCCGCCCACTGTCGGTCACGGCCCGCATGACCTTCTTCCGCACCACGTCCGGCTCGTCCAGCAGATAGACGATCCCCGGCCCGACGTCGTCGCTCTTGCCCATCTTCGACGCCGGATCCTGCAGATTCATCACCCGGGCGGCCACCCCCGGACGCGTGGCCCGCGGCACCACGAACGTATGCCCGTACCGCTGGTTGAACCGCACGGCGAGGTCCCGCGCGAGCTCCACATGCTGCCTCTGATCGTCCCCGACCGGCACCTCGTCGGCCCCGTACGCCAGGATGTCCGCCGCCATCAGCACCGGATACGTCAGCAGCGACAGCCGCACACTCCCACCCCGACGCTGCTCCCGCGCGGCCTTCTCCTTGTACTGGATCATCCGCCGCATCTCACCGTCGGTGGCCACGCACTCCAGCACGTACGACAGCCGCGCGTGCTCGTCCACATGGCTCTGCACGAACACCGTGCACAGCTCCGGATCGAGCCCGGAGGCCAGCAGCAGCGTCGCCGCCTGCCGACTGAGCCTGCGCACCCTCGCCGGGTCATGGTCCACGGTCAGCGCATGCAGATCGACGACACAGAACAAGGCGTCGGCCTCGTGCTGGTCCACGGCAGCCCACCGCCGCATGGCCCCCAGGTAGTTCCCCAGCGTCAGATGCCCCGTCGGCTTGACCCCGCTGAAGACCCGTGTCATCTCTCCTCCACCTTCCGGTCGGGACCACCGCTCCGGTCGGCCGGCCCTCGGTGGTCCTGGAGGGAGAAACGAGAACGGCCGCCGAAGCGGCGGCCGTTGAGTGCATACGTGAGGACGGCCGCCGTCAGGCGGCCCACCACAACTGGGTACACGTACGCGTCGTCATGCCCCTCAGAGTACGCCTCCGGAGTGCCGTCCGCCCTCTGAGTTGACACGCTCAGACCAGATCCGTAGTGTGCTCCGAGTTGCCCGACGTGAGCGCCGACTCCGGTCGGTCCCCGGGCAGCCATTCCGCAGGTACCAACCTCCGCTCGGCGAACAGTCGATCCGTCTGTCGCCGCGTCTTCGGTATGCGTATTCGCGAAATGAGGATTCCGTGTTCGAAAGGACGCGGACCCCGATTAGGTCGGGAGCCGGGAATCCGCTAAAGTCTCACTCGTCGGAACGGCCCAAGGGCCGCGAAGACAAACCCCGCTGACTGGGGGTCAGGTCGAGAAAATGATCTGATAGAGTCGGAAACGCAAGACCGAAGGGAAGCGCCCGGAGGAAAGCCGCGAGAGAGTCTCTCGGGTGAGTACAAAGGAAGCGTCCGTTCCTTGAGAACTCAACAGCGTGCCAAAAGTCAACGCCAGATATGTTGATACCCCGTCTCCAGCATCTGCTGGGGCGAGGTTCCTTTGAAATACACAGCGAGGACGCTGTGAACGGTCGGATCATTCCTCCGACTGTTCCGCTCCCGTGAAAAGCATTCACGGAGAGTTTGATCCTGGCTCAGGACGAACGCTGGCGGCGTGCTTAACACATGCAAGTCGAACGATGAACCACTTCGGTGGGGATTAGTGGCGAACGGGTGAGTAACACGTGGGCAATCTGCCCTGCACTCTGGGACAAGCCCTGGAAACGGGGTCTAATACCGGATACTGACCATCGCAGGCATCTGTGATGTTCGAAAGCTCCGGCGGTGCAGGATGAGCCCGCGGCCTATCAGCTTGTTGGTGAGGTAATGGCTCACCAAGGCGACGACGGGTAGCCGGCCTGAGAGGGCGACCGGCCACACTGGGACTGAGACACGGCCCAGACTCCTACGGGAGGCAGCAGTGGGGAATATTGCACAATGGGCGCAAGCCTGATGCAGCGACGCCGCGTGAGGGATGACGGCCTTCGGGTTGTAAACCTCTTTCAGCAGGGAAGAAGCGAAAGTGACGGTACCTGCAGAAGAAGCGCCGGCTAACTACGTGCCAGCAGCCGCGGTAATACGTAGGGCGCGAGCGTTGTCCGGAATTATTGGGCGTAAAGAGCTCGTAGGCGGCTTGTCGCGTCGGTTGTGAAAGCCCGGGGCTTAACCCCGGGTCTGCAGTCGATACGGGCAGGCTAGAGTTCGGTAGGGGAGATCGGAATTCCTGGTGTAGCGGTGAAATGCGCAGATATCAGGAGGAACACCGGTGGCGAAGGCGGATCTCTGGGCCGATACTGACGCTGAGGAGCGAAAGCGTGGGGAGCGAACAGGATTAGATACCCTGGTAGTCCACGCCGTAAACGGTGGGCACTAGGTGTGGGCAACATTCCACGTTGTCCGTGCCGCAGCTAACGCATTAAGTGCCCCGCCTGGGGAGTACGGCCGCAAGGCTAAAACTCAAAGGAATTGACGGGGGCCCGCACAAGCGGCGGAGCATGTGGCTTAATTCGACGCAACGCGAAGAACCTTACCAAGGCTTGACATACACCGGAAAACCCTGGAGACAGGGTCCCCCTTGTGGTCGGTGTACAGGTGGTGCATGGCTGTCGTCAGCTCGTGTCGTGAGATGTTGGGTTAAGTCCCGCAACGAGCGCAACCCTTGTCCCGTGTTGCCAGCAGGCCCTTGTGGTGCTGGGGACTCACGGGAGACCGCCGGGGTCAACTCGGAGGAAGGTGGGGACGACGTCAAGTCATCATGCCCCTTATGTCTTGGGCTGCACACGTGCTACAATGGCCGGTACAATGAGCTGCGATACCGCGAGGTGGAGCGAATCTCAAAAAGCCGGTCTCAGTTCGGATTGGGGTCTGCAACTCGACCCCATGAAGTCGGAGTCGCTAGTAATCGCAGATCAGCATTGCTGCGGTGAATACGTTCCCGGGCCTTGTACACACCGCCCGTCACGTCACGAAAGTCGGTAACACCCGAAGCCGGTGGCCCAACCCCTTGTGGGAGGGAGCTGTCGAAGGTGGGACTGGCGATTGGGACGAAGTCGTAACAAGGTAGCCGTACCGGAAGGTGCGGCTGGATCACCTCCTTTCTAAGGAGCACTTCTTACCAACCTCTGGTTGGTCAGAGGCCAGTACATCAGCGAATGTCTGATGCTGGTTGCTCATGGGTGGAACGTTGACTACTCGGCACAGTCTTGATGCCTCCTGTTAGTACTGCTTCGGCGTGGAACACAGAGAGAGCGGAGAGGGTGTGTCGGGCACGCTGTTGGGTGTCTGAGGGAATGGATTTTCCTCAGTCGCCGGCCCCAGTGAACTCCGGGTTGTCCCGGGGGTGATGGGTGGCTGGTCGTTGTTTGAGAACTGCACAGTGGACGCGAGCATCTGTGGCCAAGTTTTTAAGGGCGCACGGTGGATGCCTTGGCACCAGGAACCGATGAAGGACGTGGGAGGCCACGATAGGCCCCGGGGAGTCGTCAACCAGGCTTTGATCCGGGGGTGTCCGAATGGGGAAACCCGGCAGTCGTCATGGGCTGTCACCCGCTGCTGAACACATAGGCAGTGTGGAGGGAACGCGGGGAAGTGAAACATCTCAGTACCCGCAGGAAGAGAAAACAACCGTGATTCCGGGAGTAGTGGCGAGCGAAACCGGATGAGGCTAAACCTTCGGCGTGTGAGACCCGGCAGGGGTTGCGTCGTGGGGGTTGTGGGATCTCTCTTCTGTTGTCTGCCGGCGACAGGACGAGTCAGAAACCGTTGATGTAGGCGAAGGACATGCGAAAGGTCCGGCGTAGAGGGTAAGACCCCCGTAGTCGAAACGTCAGCGGCTCGTTTGAGAGACACCCAAGTAGCACGGGGCCCGAGAAATCCCGTGTGAATCTGGCGGGACCACCCGCTAAGCCTAAATATTCCCTGGTGACCGATAGCGGATAGTACCGTGAGGGAATGGTGAAAAGTACCCCGGGAGGGGAGTGAAATAGTACCTGAAACCGTGTGCCTACAAGCCGTGGGAGCGTCGGATGGAAGCTTGCTTTCATCTCGTGACTGCGTGCCTTTTGAAGAATGAGCCTGCGAGTTTGCGGTGTGTTGCGAGGTTAACCCGGGTGGGGTAGCCGTAGCGAAAGCGAGTCCGAATAGGGCGACTTAGTAGCACGCTCAAGACCCGAAGCGGAGTGATCTAGCCATGGGCAGGTTGAAGCGGAGGTAAGACTTCGTGGAGGACCGAACCCACCAGGGTTGAAAACCTGGGGGATGACCTGTGGTTAGGGGTGAAAGGCCAATCAAACTCCGTGATAGCTGGTTCTCCCCGAAATGCATTTAGGTGCAGCGTCGTGTGTTTCTTGCCGGAGGTAGAGCACTGGATAGGCGATGGGCCCTACCGGGTTACTGACCTTAGCCAAACTCCGAATGCCGGTAAGTGAGAGCGCGGCAGTGAGACTGTGGGGGATAAGCTCCATGGTCGAGAGGGAAACAGCCCAGAGCATCGACTAAGGCCCCTAAGCGTACGCTAAGTGGGAAAGGATGTGGAGTCGCAGAGACAACCAGGAGGTTGGCTTAGAAGCAGCCACCCTTGAAAGAGTGCGTAATAGCTCACTGGTCTAGTGATTCCGCGCCGACAATGTAGCGGGGCTCAAGCGTACCGCCGAAGTCGTGTCATTGCAGCATAACGGCCAACGCCGGCTGTGATGGGTAGGGGAGCGTCGTCTGCCGGGTGAAGCAGCACCGGAAGGTAGTTGTGGACGGTTGACGAGTGAGAATGCAGGCATGAGTAGCGATTCACACGTGAGAAACGTGTGCGCCGATTGACTAAGGGTTCCTGGGTCAAGCTGATCTGCCCAGGGTAAGTCGGGACCTAAGGCGAGGCCGACAGGCGTAGTCGATGGATAACCGGTTGATATTCCGGTACCCGCTGTGAAGCGTCAAACATCGAGCATCGTGATGCTAAGGCCGTGAAACCGCCGTGTGCGTCTTCGGACAAGCACGGAGTGGTGGAGCCGCTGAACCAAGCGGTTAGTAGGTGAGTGATGGGGTGACGCAGGAAGGTAGTCCATCCCGGGCGGTGGTTGTCCCGGGGTAAGGGTGTAGGCCGTGCGATAGGTAAATCCGTCGCACTTGTGGCTGAGACCTGATGCCGAGCCGATTGTGGTGAAGTGGATGATCCTATGCTGTCGAGAAAAGCCTCTAGCGAGTTTCATGGCGGCCCGTACCCTAAACCGACTCAGGTGGTCAGGTAGAGAATACCGAGGCGTTCGGGTGAACTATGGTTAAGGAACTCGGCAAAATGCCCCCGTAACTTCGGGAGAAGGGGGCCATTCCTGGTGATGATCTTTACGGTCTGAGCTGGGGGTGGCCGCAGAGACCAGCGAGAAGCGACTGTTTACTAAAAACACAGGTCCGTGCGAAGCCGTAAGGCGATGTATACGGACTGACGCCTGCCCGGTGCTGGAACGTTAAGGGGACCGGTTAGCTCAGATTCGTCTGGGCGAAGCTGAGAACTTAAGCGCCAGTAAACGGCGGTGGTAACTATAACCATCCTAAGGTAGCGAAATTCCTTGTCGGGTAAGTTCCGACCTGCACGAATGGCGTAACGACTTCTCGACTGTCTCAACCATAGGCCCGGTGAAATTGCACTACGAGTAAAGATGCTCGTTTCGCGCAGCAGGACGGAAAGACCCCGGGACCTTTACTACAGTTTGATATTGGTGTTCGGTTCGGCTTGTGTAGGATAGCTGGGAGACTGTGAAGCGCTGACGCCAGTCAGTGTGGAGTCGTCGTTGAAATACCAGTCTGGTCGTGCTGGATGTCTAACCTGGGTCCGTGATCCGGATCAGGGACAGTGTCTGATGGGTAGTTTAACTGGGGCGGTTGCCTCCTAAAGGGTAACGGAGGCGCCCAAAGGTTCCCTCAGCCTGGTTGGCAATCAGGTGTTGAGTGTAAGTGCACAAGGGAGCTTGACTGTGAGACCGACGGGTCGAGCAGGGACGAAAGTCGGGACTAGTGATCCGGCGGTGGCTTGTGGAAGCGCCGTCGCTCAACGGATAAAAGGTACCCCGGGGATAACAGGCTGATCTTCCCAAGAGTCCATATCGACGGGATGGTTTGGCACCTCGATGTCGGCTCGTCGCATCCTGGGGCTGGAGTCGGTCCCAAGGGTTGGGCTGTTCGCCCATTAAAGCGGTACGCGAGCTGGGTTTAGAACGTCGTGAGACAGTTCGGTCCCTATCCGCTGTGCGCGTAGGAGTCTTGAGAAGGGCTGTCCCTAGTACGAGAGGACCGGGACGGACGAACCTCTGGTGTGCCAGTTGTTCTGCCAAGGGCATGGCTGGTTGGCTACGTTCGGGAGGGATAACCGCTGAAAGCATCTAAGCGGGAAGCCTGCTTCGAGATGAGGACTCCCACCCACTTGATGGGGTAAGGCTCCCAGTAGACGACTGGGTTGATAGGCCGGATATGGAAGCACGGTAACGTGTGGAGTTGACCGGTACTAATAGGCCGAGGGCTTGTCCTCAGTTGCTCGCGTCCACTGTGTTGGTTCTGAAACCACGAACAGCCCCGCTGGAATATGCGGACGGTTGTCTGTTTCATAGTGTTTCGGTGGTTATAGCGTAGGGGAAACGCCCGGTTACATTCCGAACCCGGAAGCTAAGCCTTACAGCGCCGATGGTACTGCAGGGGGACCCTGTGGGAGAGTAGGACGCCGCCGAACAATTTTTGGGAAAACCCCGCACCGTACCGGTGCGGGGTTTTTCGCGTTTAGGCTCTTTGTTATGCGCTATGACCTCGTCCTCTTCGACAACGACGGTGTTCTCGTAGACAGTGAGCCGATCTCCAACCGGCTGCTTGCCGCCTATCTGAGCGAGCTCGGGCACCCGACGTCGTACGAGGACTCCATCCGTGACTACATGGGATCCGCGATGCACCGGATCCATGACCTCATCCAGGAGCGGACGGGGCAGCGGCTGCCGGAGGACTTCGACGACGTCTTTCATGGGCGAGTGTTCGCGGCGTTCGAGCGGGAGTTGGAGCCGGTGGCCGGCATCGTCGGGGTGCTCGAGAAGCTCGCCGCGGACGAGGTCCCCTGCTGCGTGGCGTCCTCGGGAAGCCATGAGCGGATTCGGGTCGGGCATCGGACGACGGGGCTCGACCGGTGGTTCGACGACGGGCGGATCTTCAGCTCGGAGGACGTGGGGCGGGGCAAGCCGGCGCCGGATCTGTTTCTGCACGCGGCCGAGCGCATGGGGGCCGCCCCGGAGCGGTGCGTCGTGGTCGAGGACAGTCCGCTCGGCGTGCAGGCGGCGCTCGCGGCCGGGATGGACGTCTACGGGTTCACGGCGATGACGCCGGCCGCCAAGCTCGCGGGGGCCACCGGACTCTTCGCCAGCATGGGGGAGTTGGCCGACCTGCTGGAGTGACCTGGGGCAGGTGAAGCTGAGCGAAATTCATCTTTGGCTGGATCTACCCACGAGTACGACGGGGCCCTACGCTCGCCGCCATGACTGATGTGCTGCGGCGCGGCAGGGCCTCGCTGGCGTTCAGCTTCTGTGTGCAGGGGGTCGCCTTCGCTCTGCTCGTGACGCGGATTCCGGCCATTCAAGACCGGTACGGGGTGTCCGACGCGTTGCTGCCCGCCTTCCTGGCCGCTGTGCCGGTCCTCGCGGGAGTCGGGAGCGTGAGCACCGAACGGCTGGTGAGGCGCGTGCCGCCGAGCCGACTGTTGCGGTGGTCCCAGCCCGTGGTGTTGCTGGCGCTGCTCGGGGTCGGGGCCGGGGAGCGGATGGTGGAACTGGGCGTCGCGCTCGCGGCGTTCGGGCTCGCCGTCGGGGTGCTGGACGCGTCGATGAACATGCTCGGGGTGAGCCTGCAGCGGTCGTACGGGCGCAGCATCATGCTCAGTTTTCACGCGGCCTACAGCCTGGGCGGGATCGTCGGGGCCTCGCTGGCGTGGGTGGGGGCGCACTGGGATCTGGCTCTGTGGGTGTCGTATCTGCCCGTCGTGGCGGTGCTGCTGCCGGCGGTGCTGGTGGGGAGCCGGTGGTATGTCGATGATCGGGGCAGCGCGGCGGTCGAGGTGGAGGAGAAGGGCAAGGGGGATCAGGCCGTCGCCTTCAAGTGGCTGCTTCCGCTGTGTCTGGTGATGACCGTCGCCTATATCGGGGACTCGACCGTCTCCAACTGGAGCGCAAAGTATCTGCAGGACGTGCTCGGCAGCTCGGAGCAGATGGCGACCGTGCCGTACAACGTGTACATGGTCACGACGCTGCTGGGGCGGGCGATCGGGGACTTCGGGGTGCGGCGGTTCGGGGCGGTGGCGGTCGTGCGGGGCGGGGCGCTGGTGGCGGCGGGTGGGTTCGCCGTGGTGGCGGGGGCGCCCGGGGCGTGGGTCGGGATGCTGGGGTTCACGCTGCTGGGGCTGGGGCTGTGTGTGCTGGTGCCGCAGACGTTCGCGGCGGCCGGGAGGCTGTTCCCAGGGGCTTCGGATGCGGCCGTGGCGCGGCTGAATGTTTTCAACTATGTGGGCTTCTTGATCGGTTCGCCGTTGGTGGGGGCGCTCGGGATGCGTGGAGCTACCGCGGGGCCATGCTGGTGCCGATGGTGTTGGTGCTGGTGACGCTGGTGTACGCCCGGTCGTTCGCTGCTCAACCGGACCGATACGGTGGCGGGCATGAGCGGCCGCGCACAGCTGATGTGGGACGAGGCAGTAACGGGCTATGACTTCGGTCCGGGGCATCCGATGGACCCGGTCCGGCTCGCCCTGACCCGGACACTGGTCGATGCCTTCGGGCTGGACCGTGAGGTGGAGGTGGTCGCCGCCAAGGCGGCCGGGGAGTCGACGCTGCGGCTCGTCCACCGGGAGGACTACATCCGGGCGGTGAAGGCCGCGTCGGTGGATCCGGGGGCGGCGGACCAGTCGTACGGGCTGGGGACGATGGACGATCCGGCCTTCGCGGGGATGCACGAGGTGTCGTCGCTGATCGCCGGGCAGTCGGTGGGGGCGGCGGAGGCCGTGTGGCGGGGGCAGGCGCTGCACGCGGTGAACTTCGCGGGCGGGCTGCACCACGCGATGCCCGGCGGCGCGTCCGGGTTCTGCATCTACAACGACGCGTCGCTGGCGATCGCCCGGCTGCTGGAGCTGGGGGCCGAGCGGGTCGCGTACATCGACGTCGACGTGCATCACGGGGACGGGGTGCAGGCGGCGTTCTGGGAGGACCCGCGGGTGCTGACGATCTCGTTGCACGAGCATCCCCGGACGCTGTTCCCGCAGACCGGGTGGCCGGAGGAGACCGGGGCGGACTCCGCGGAGGGCTCCGCGGTGAACGTGGCGCTGCCGGCCGGGACCGGGGACGCCGGGTGGCTGCGGGCCTTCCACGCGGTCGTGCCGGAGCTGATCGCGGACTTCCGGCCGCAGGTGCTGGTGACGCAGCACGGGGCCGACACGCATTTCGAGGATCCGCTGGCGCATCTGGCGGTGTCGCTGGACGCGCAGCGGGCGGTGCAGGTCGCCTGCCACGATCTGGCGCACGAGTACGCCGACGGGCGGTGGGTGGCTCTGGGTGGGGGCGGCTACGCCGTGGTGGACGTCGTGCCGCGGTCGTGGACGCATCTGGTCGGGATCGCGGCGGGCCGGGCCGTGGAACCCGAGGCGATGATTCCCGAGGCCTGGCGGCAGGAAGTGTTCGCCCGGACGCGGCAGTTGGCCCCGGCGCGGATGACGGACGGGCGCTGGCCCGTCGCCTTCCCCGGCTGGGAGGAGGGCTACGACCCGGCGGACCGGCTGGACCAGGCGGTGCTGGCGGCCAGGCGGGCGGTGTTCCCGCTGCGGGGGCTGCTGGCCTGACCGGGTGGGGGTGCCCCCGGTAGGCCGACCGTGCGGTGTTCTCCGGTTCTCGGGACAGGTGAGGTCCTGGTCGCGGACGATCTCCTCGTGTGGAACGCCCGCGACCGGCCGCTGAACCCCGAAGCCCTTCGTGCGCACCTGGTGGGTGCGCGTCTCGCCGGGACCGTGGCCACGTCGCGGGAGGAGAGTCTGCGGAGCTACCGGCTCTTCGCGGCGCGGGATCCCCGCGTGCTGCTCGGTATCGATCCGGAAGGGTCCTGGGGGCAGCGGGATCTGATCGAGCTGATGGCGGACAGGTGCGGGGTTTCGGCCGATTCTCGTCGGATTTCCGGCCAGGACGTGATCGACCCGGAGAAGACGCTGGCCGCGCTGGACGTCTTCGCGGAGCGGCTCGGTGCTGCCGCCCGGCGTCGTGCGCCCGTGATCCTCGGCACCGGGCATCCGCACCGGCTGATCGGTTTCTACGCCGCTCTGGCAGACGCGCTGTCGGCGGCAGGGTGTGAGGTCCTCACCCCCGCGCAGGGTCGCTGTGTCGACATAACGACCCGGTTCGGCCTACGCACGTACAACCTCGACTACGTACGAGGAGTCGCGCTGGTGCGGACCCCCGGCGCGGAACGCCCCGGTTGTGAGCCCGGCGCACATACGCACTCACCTCTCCCGGTTCGTACCGTGTTGGCCGCTGCCGCGGAGGCCGGCGGGCCCCTTCCCGAGCTGGTCATCGGGGACCACGGGTGGGTCTGCGGAGCAGGTCAGCTGGGGTTCGAGGCCATCGGGCCGGCCGATACGGACGATCCCGCCCCGTTCGTCGGTCAGGCCGAGGGGTCCGTGTCCGTCGTCGTTCCACTTGATGACGGCGTGCGGTCTGATTACTACCTGCCGCTTACCCGCTACGTACTCAATCGGGCGTGTCTGTCACAGTAGGCCGCCGATGGGTGCACCTCTTCCCCACTCGCATCACCCGCCCCTACATTGGGGAGTGAGCACGCAGCGACGAAGAGTCACCGGAAGGGGAAGCCGGTGGCCGTCGAGTGCGGAAGGTTCAGGTGTGTCATGGCTGCAGCTGGCGAGAGGCCTCTGAACGAGGTTCAGTTCCTTACCGTGGCGGAAGTCGCCTCGGTGATGCGAGTGTCGAAGATGACCGTGTACCGACTGGTGCACAGCGGTCATCTGCCCGCGATCCGTGTGGGGCGGTCCTTCCGCGTCCCGGAGCAAGCGGTTCACGAGTACCTCCGCGAGAGTTACGTGGGGTGGAAACCGCCTGACGACCACCTCGATTACGACCTCAGCGCTCGGTTGGGTAGGCTAGCCCCTCGTAGGTCGTGTGGGCCCATGGCGCCCAAACAACCGAGTGATGAGAAGTGAGCGAGGGTAGTCGTGGGCTCTGTTATCAAGAAGCGGCGCAAGCGGATGGCCAAGAAGAAGCACCGCAAGCTGCTCAAGCGCACGCGCGTTCAGCGTCGCAACAAGAAGTAAGTTCGCGACGCGGACGCCGCGAGAGCGTGGTGTGGCCCCCCACTGAACGGTGGGGGGCCACACGTGTATCGGCTCGTACGTCCGGCTGCATCCGTCACTTCGCGCATCGGGCGGTCATCACAGCGCAACACCGACCCGCTAAGTTGGCCCCACGGGGAACGCGGCGGGGGCAAGAGGTTTTCTGGAAGGAAGGCGCTGATCTTGGGCAAGGTCGTGCTCGTCACCGGAGTGGCCCGCCCGCTGGGAGGCCGGTTCGTCCGGCGGATCCAGCGTGACCCCGACGTGGACCGGGTCGTCGCCGTGGACGCGGTGCCGCCCGAGCACCATCTGGGCGGCGCGGACTTCGTCCAGGCCGACATCCGGCAGCCCGGAATCGCGCGGGTGCTCGCCGAGACGGGCGCCGACACCATCGTCCACCTCGACGTGACGGGCACGCCGCTGGGCAGCGGCAACCGGGCCTCCCTGAAGGAGACCAACGTCATCGGCACCATGCAGCTGCTCGGTGCCTGCCAGAAGTCCCCGAGCGTGCGGCGGCTGGTCGTGAAGTCCAGCACGAACGTCTACGGGTCCGCGCCCCGCGACCCGGCCGTCTTCACCGAGACGACCCCGCCCAAGTCCCTGCCCAGCGGCGGCTTCGCCAAGGACACGGTGGAGGTCGAGGGCTACGTCCGCGGCTTCGCGCGTCGCCGGCCCGACGTGGCGGTCGCGGTGCTGCGGTTCGCCAACATCCTGGGCCCGACCGCGGACACCCCGCTCGCCTCGTACTTCTCGCTGCCGGTCCTGCCGACGGTGTTCGGCTACGACCCGCGGCTGCAGTTCGTGCACGAGGACGATGTGATCGAGGTGCTGCGCCTCGCCTCGCACGAGCCGCGGCGGGGCACCCTCAACAGCGGCACCTTCAACATCGCCGGCGACGGCGTCCTGCTGCTCTCCCAGTGCTCCCGGCGCCTGGGCCGCCCCACCATGCCCCTGCTGCTCCCGGCGGTCACCTGGGCGGGCTCGCTGGTGCGTACGCTGGGCATGACGGACTTCTCGCCCGAGCAGATCCGGCTGCTCACCCACGGCCGGGTCGTGGCCACGGGCCAGATGCGCGAGACGCTGGGATTCCAGCCCAAGTACACGACCGCGGAGACGTTCGCGGACTTCGCACGCAGCCAAGGACCCGGACTTCTTCCGCCGGAGGCCCTTGCGGGGGCCGTCGACCGGATCGCCGCGCTGCCCCTGGCGGGCGGCGGTCAGACCCCGACGCAGAGCGCCGACTGAGGAGCGCATCAACGATGGCGGATGCCAAGGTCATTCCGTTCGACGACGACCGGTCCCGAGGGAGCGCCGCACAGCGCCCCCAGCGTCGCCGTAGTGCGGGGAACCGGCGAGCGGGTACGGAGTCCGGGCCGGTACGTGAGGTGCAGCCCCTGCCCACCAGGGCTGTTCCGCAGGATGATGTTCCTGTGACAGCTGAGCAAGAGGCGTCGGACCGGTCGCAGGGCGACGGCGGCCTGGAGCGGCGTATCGCGGGCGGCCTGGCCTTCCTGCGCCGCCGTCTCACCGGGGACTACGAGGTCGACGACTTCGGCTACGACGAGGAACTCACCGACCAGGTCCTGATGTCCCTGCTGCGCCCGCTGTACGACAAGTACTTCCGGGTCGAGGTGAAGGGCGTCGAGAACATCCCGTCCGAGGGCGGGGCGTTGATCGTCGCGAACCACTCCGGGACGCTGCCGATGGACGGCCTGATGATGCAGGTCGCCGTGCACGACAACCACCCGGCGGGCCGGCATCTGCGGCTGCTCGCCGCCGATCTGGTGTTCATGCTGCCGGTGGTCAACGAACTCGCCCGCAAGCTCGGCCACACCCTGGCGTGTTCCGAGGACGCGGCGCGGCTGCTGGAGCAGGGCGAACTGGTCGGGGTGATGCCGGAGGGCTTCAAGGGCCTCGGCAAGCCCTTCGCGGACCGCTACAAGCTGCAGCGCTTCGGCCGGGGCGGTTTCGTGTCGACGGCTCTGCGTGCCGGGACGCCGATCGTGCCCTGCTCGATCGTCGGGGCCGAGGAGATCTACCCCATGATCGGCAACGCCAAGACGGTCGCCCGGCTGCTGGGCTTCCCGTATTTCCCGCTCACGCCGACCTTCCCGTGGCTCGGGCCGCTCGGGGCGATTCCGCTGCCGACCAAGTGGACGATCCAGTTCGGCGAGCCGATCCCGACGGACGGCTATCCGCCGGAGGCGGCCGAGGACCCGATGCTGATGTTCAACCTGACCGACCAGGTGAGGGAGCAGATCCAGCACACGCTGTACAAGCTGCTGGTGCAGCGGCGGTCGGTGTTCTTCTGATGCTGGACACGGCGATGGGCGCCCCCGAACGGGGGCGCCCATCGCCGTCTGGGCCGCCTGGCCGCTAGTTCTCGTCCTCGCCGTCGATGCCCAGCCCGGGCAGGAGGCCGGGCAGGAGCGGCGGGAGTGTCACGTCCGGCTTGGGGACGGGGGTGTTGTTCTCCGCTGACGGGGAGGTGCTCGCCTCGCTCTCCTTCGGCGGGTCGAGCAGGCCGCCGGTGTTGCCGCCGAGCAGGCCGTCGCTGTCGCCGTCGGAGCCGGACGAGCGGCTGGGGCTGCCGCTCTCGGAGCTGCCCTGGTCGGTGCGCCCGCCGCCGCTCTTGCCGGGCTGGGCCGACCGGTCGGTGGCGGAGGAGCCGGTGGAGGCCGACTCGGAGGCGCCCTGGCGCTTGCCTTCGCCGCCGCTCCTGGCCGGGGGCTCGGGGAGCAGGGAGCGCAGCGGGGCGACGTCCTCCTCTATGGCGTCGAACACCGACGACACCTGCTCACTGACGTCCCCGAGCTGGACGGGGAGCTTCTCGCGCAGTTCGCCCCAGGCCTGGCGGTGGGAGCGGGAGAACGCGGACAGGGCCTGGATGGGGCCCAGGGAGTCCGGGTCGTGCTCGTAGGCCTCGCTCAGCAGCCGGTGGCCTTCCGACGCGTCGTGCCGCATGCCGGAGAGGGCGCGGCGGATCTCGCTGAGGGACTCGTGGTCCAGGGGGCCGCTGCGGCCGCGCTCCATCAGGCGGCGGGCTTCGCTGAGCCGGGTGGAGGCGTGGTCGAGATAGACCCGGCCGCGCTCGTCGGCGCCGTCGGCCAGGCCGAGTTTGACGTCCTCGATGCCGCGCTTGAGGCCGTAGAGCGAGTCGCCGGGCAGGGCGTCGGAGCTGGCGGCGGAGACGCCGCCGAAGGCGCTCGCGGCCACGCCGACACTGAGTCCGCCCGCGGTGAGGCCCTTGGCGAGCCGTGAGCGCGGCCGGAGCTTCTTCAGCGGGCCGGCGCGGTGGGCGCCACGGGCCCGGGTGGAGCGCTGCTCGGGGACCGCGCGGTCCGTCGCCCCGCCTCCCGCGGTGCCCTCCTGGAGCATGGCCTCGAAGGCGGCCACCAGCTGGGCCCGCTGGACGACCTTGACCTCCGGGTCGAACTCCGGTTCGGGCAGCGCGCCGAGACCGGAGGCGAGTGCCAGCAGGCGTGCCTGTTCGGTCTGTTCCGCAGCGGCCGGGGCCGGTGCCGATCCTTCGGACTGCTCGGCCGCCGTGCCCTGCTCGGACTGCTCCTGAAGGGCCTGGGCGAAGGCGTTCGCCCGCCGGTGCGCCGATACGTTCGCGATCACTGGCGGCACCTCCTCTCGTCATGACGGTCGACTCCCCAGGGGGTCCTGAGGGTTGCACGCCCTGAGTACGACCACTCGATCGGGTGATCGGAGTCGGCCAGGGGTGACCACAGGGAGTCTGCATCTCGCACAACGAGCGGCGCGGCGCTTGGGTTACGGACGCCGGATGATCGGATGCCGAAGTCAACGGACTTTCACGGAGCGTGAGTTGGAGGTGGCGGAGCGTGTCTGTCCGGTCAGCGGGCGTCTTCCGGGAGGAGCCGGGCGAGGGTGCGGACGGCCCGGTACTGGAGGGTCTTGATGGCGCCCTCGTTCTTGCCCATCACACGGGCGGTCTCGGCGACGGAGAGGCCCTGGAGGAAGCGGAGCGTCACGCACTCCTGCTGCTGCGGGTTGAGCCGGCGTACGGCGTCGAGCAGGGCGGCGTTGGAGAGGGACTCCAGGACGGAGTCCTCGGGGGAGCGCTCGACCTCGTTGGCGTCGAGCATCTCGCCGGTGGTGACCTCGAGGCGGAACCGGCTGGACTTGAAGTGGTCGGCGACCAGGTTGCGGGCGATGGTGACGAGCCAGGCGCCGAAGTCGCGGCCCTGCCAGGTGAAGGTGCCGATCCGCCGCAGGGCCCGCAGAAAGGTCTCACTGGTGAGGTCCTCGGCGGTCGCCTTACCTCCGACCCGGTAGTAGATGTACCGGTAGACGGTGTCGCTGTACTGGTCGTAGAGGCGTCCGAAGGCGTCGGCCTCGCCGGCCTGGGCGCGCTCCACGAGGTCCATCATCCGGGCGCTGTCGCTGTCCGCCGCGGGTCGGCGGGCGGTGGCCGCCCCGGACGGGCGGCCTCGTCTGCCGACCGCGGCGCTGCCCTCGGCCAGTGCGTAGCACGGGCCGAGGGGTGCGGCGGTGGCGAATGCGGGGACGGCGTACGCGGTGGGGACGAAGCCGCGCAACAGGTCGAGGACCGTTGCGCGCAGCGTAGCCAGGCCCGAGGCGTCAACCCCGACGTGTGGGTACACGGGACTCCCAGAGGCAGAGCTTCCATCACGTGCAGTGCGGGACCTTTCACCCGTCGTAGCGACGGAGGGGTACCGGTTTGCGTCTGAGGAGAATAACGCTTCGTGTAGGCACTGCTACACCGAGTTGCTCAAATCATCGATTACGTCGCTTCCGTAACCGATTGACGCCCGATCAAGTGTCGGAGCGTGAACGGTTGTTGATCGGAAGGGTTCGCATTGTGACGGAGTCCAGGGCGTGTTGTGGCCGTGTGCAGCCAAGAGGACTGGACGCGAGGTTGTGGGGGTACGCCAGTTGGATTTACGGGGATTGTCATCCCGTAAACGTTGGTGTCGCGGATTGATCGGTCGTCAGCGGCGGCGGCGGTGCAGGGCGATCGCCGCCGCCGTGCCGCCGGCCACGGCGCCGACGCCGGCCGCGGCGGGGATGCCGACCTTGGCCGCCTTGCGGCCGGTGCGGTAGTCGCGCAGGCGCCAGTCGAGCTCGCGGGCGTGCTTGCGCAGCTTGGAGTCCGGGTTGATGGCGTAGGGGTGGCCGACCAGGGACAGCATCGGGATGTCGTTGTGCGAGTCGCTGTAGGCGGCGCAGCGGCCCAGGTCCAGGCCCTCCGCCGCCGCCAGGGCGCGGACCGCCTCGGCCTTCGCGGGGCCGTGCAGCGGCTCGCCGACCAGCTTGCCGGTGTAGACGCCGTCGACGGACTCGGCGACCGTGCCGAGGGCGCCGGTCAGGCCCAGGCGGCGGGCGATGACCTGGGCGATCTCGACCGGGGCCGCCGTCACCAGCCACACCTTCTGGCCCGCGTCCAGGTGGGCCTGGGCGAGGGCGCGGGTGCCGGGCCAGATGCGCTCGGCCATGTACTCGTCGTAGATCTCCTCGCCGATCGACTGGAGCTCGGCGACGCGGTGGCCCTTGACGATCGACAGCGCCGAGTCGCGGGCCTCCTGCATGTGCTCGGGGTCCTCGACCCCGGCCAGCCGGAACCAGGCCTGCTGCCAGGCGAACTTCGCGAGGTCGCGGGTCTCGAAGAACTTCCGCTTGTACAGGCCCCGCCCGAAGTGGAAGAGCGCGGCGCCCTGCATGACGGTGTTGTCCAGGTCGAAGAAGGCGGCGGCCCGGTCGTCGCCGTGCACCGGGAACTGCGGTTCCTCGGTCGTGCCGGCAGCCTCCTGCGAGGACTTGCGTGCTGCCTCCGCCGAGGCCTCGCCTGCCAAAACGCTCCGCGCCGTGGCGGAGCGCCTACGGGAGTGAGCCATCCAAGAGCGGCCATGGCGTGAGCATAGCCAGTTTGTTCGGTGGTTCCGGAGTCGAGAGGTTTGGAGCGTGTGAACTCTCGGCGAGTGTGTCGTTAAAGATGCCGCGCGCGGCGGATCCGGTCGGCGTGTCCCCTGGCCTTTCGTGAGGGTTCCCCTCGTTCACGGGCGCGCGACAATGGCGGAATGAGTCCCCTCTTTCGTCGTAATCCCCCTCGGGACCGGCTCGTCACACTGATCGGCAAGCCCGGCTGTCATCTGTGTGATGACGCGCAGGTCGTTGTGGAGAAGGTGTGCGGTGATCTCGGAGTCCCCTGGGAGAAGAAGGACATCACCGAGGATCAGGAACTGCACGACCAGTACTGGGAGCAGATCCCGGTCGTGCTGGTGGACGGCAGGCAGCACACGTTCTGGCGCGTGAACGAGGGCCGTCTGCGCAAGGCGCTGGCCGACTGAGACCGGCCCGTGACGCGACTGACCGAGCAGTCCAAACCGGTCGGCGGGTCGCTTAGGATCGGAGCCGGCTGGTCTCGGGGCGGGATACACAGAGGAGAGTGTGCGGTTTTGCCCCCAGGAGCGAAGGAACGGCGGTGCTTGTGCGCCGGTTCCCCACGAATGCGCCGGGGGTGCGTGAGCCCGGTCACGTTGGCCGGGCAAAACGGACACCATCTTTGTGCACGCGTTCACAAAGACATAGCCTGCTTTCGACGGGGCGGTCATGTAGGGACGTATGACCGCCTACAGCCCCGCTCTACCCGCAGGAGCACCGTGGCAACTGGCCGAACTCACCGACCGGCGACCCGCAGCCGAGGGATTCCCGAGGCCACCGTCGCCCGGCTTCCGCTGTACCTCCGCGCCCTGACCGCGCTGTCGGAGCGCTCGGTGCCCACGGTCTCCTCCGAGGAGCTCGCGGCCGCCGCGGGGTCAACTCCGCGAAGCTGCGCAAGGACTTCTCCTACCTCGGCTCCTACGGGACCAGGGGTGTCGGCTACGACGTCGAGTATCTCGTCTACCAGATCTCCCGCGAACTGGGGCTCACCCAGGACTGGCCGGTCGTGATCGTCGGTATCGGTAACCTCGGCGCCGCCCTCGCCAACTACGGCGGTTTCGCCTCCCGCGGCTTCCGGGTCGCCGCGCTGATCGACGCCGATCCGGCCATGGCGGGCAAGCCCGTCGCCGGGATCCCCGTGCAGCACTCCGACGACCTGGAGAAGATCATCCAGGACAACGGCGTGTCGATCGGTGTCATCGCCACCCCCGCCGGCGCCGCCCAGCAGGTCTGTGACCGGCTCGTGGCCGCCGGGGTCACCTCCATCCTGAACTTCGCGCCGACCGTGCTGTCCGTCCCGGACGGCGTCGACGTGCGCAAGGTCGACCTCTCCATCGAGCTGCAGATCCTCGCCTTCCACGAGCAGCGCAAGGCCGGCGAGGAGGCCGCCGCCTC
Source organism: Streptomyces tuirus (assembly GCA_018195615.1). Taxonomy (GTDB): domain Bacteria; phylum Actinomycetota; class Actinomycetes; order Streptomycetales; family Streptomycetaceae; genus Streptomyces; species Streptomyces tuirus_A. The sequence continues at coordinate 5,619,265 of JAGTPG010000002.1, forward strand.
CGACGGGGGCGTCCCGGCCGCCGCCGCCCGCAGCGAGTCCGCCGACCAGGGGCCTGACGGGGACATGCCCGCCGTGATGCCGGCATGAGCCTCCTCGTCGTCGGACTCAGCCACCGCAGCGCCCCGGTCAGCGTGCTGGAGCGCGCCTCGCTCAGCGCGGACGCGCAGGTCAAGCTGCTCCAGGACACGGTCGCCGCCGAACCGGCCACCGAGGCCGCGGTGCTCGCCACCTGCAACCGCATCGAGCTCTACGCCGACGTGGACAAGTTCCACGCCGGTGTCGCCGAGCTGTCCACGCTGCTCGCCCAGCACAGCGGGGTCGGCCTGGAGGAGCTCACTCCCTATCTCTACGTGCACTACGAGGACCGGGCCGTCCACCACCTGTTCTCGGTGGCCTGCGGGCTGGACTCGATGGTCGTGGGCGAGGGGCAGATCCTCGGCCAGATCAAGGACTCCCTGGCCCGGGCGCAGGAGCTGCACTCCGCCGGCCGGCTGCTGAACGACCTGTTCCAGCAGGCCCTGCGCGTCGGCAAGCGCGCCCACTCCGAGACCGGCATCGACCGCGCCGGCCAGTCCCTGGTCACCTTCGGCCTGGAGCAGCTGGCCGCGGGCAGCGATGTGGAGACCTGGGCCCGGGCAAGAAGGCCCTGGTCATCGGGGCCGGGTCGATGTCCTCCCTGGCCGCCGCGACGCTCGCGCGCGCCGGCGTCGCCGAGGTCGTCGTGGCCAACCGCACCCTCGACCGCGCCGAGCGGCTCGCCCAGATCCTCACCGAGGGCGACGACACGGACGTGCTGGCCCGCGCGGTACCGATGGAATCGGTGCCGGCCGAGCTGACACGTGCCGACGTCGCCGTCTCCTGCACCGGCGCGACGGGCCTGGTCCTGACGGCCGAGGCGGTCGCCGCCGCGGTGGAGGGCCGCACCGGGCAGCCGGCCGCCGAGATCGAGGACGGCCGGCCCGCCGAGTCCCGGCAGGCGCCGCTGCCGTCCACCTCCGTCGGCAACGACGAGAACTGCCCGCTCGACCTGTCCGCCGTGCAGCCCGGCTTCTCCGTCATGGGGGAGGCCGCCGTGGCCGGCATGGACGCCGCCACGCTGGAGCAGCACGCCGCGTGGGTCGCGGGCGGCACCGTCGACCGCCGGGACGCGGCCCGCCGCAGCCCCGAGGCCGACACCGAGCTGATCGGCGCGCTCGCCGCGACCGTCGCGACCGTCGGGCGGATCCCGAGCGGCGCCGGCCCGAGCCGGTCGAGGAGCCGCAGCGGCCCGAGCCCGTGCTCTTCCTGCTGGACCTGGCGATGCCGCGCGACATCGACGCGGCCGTGCACCGGCTGGCCGGGGTGCGGCTGGTGGACATCGAATCGCTCGCGGAGGCATCCGCGGGCGCTCCGATGGCTGCCGATGTGGACCAGGTCCGGCGTATCGTCTCCGACGAGGTCGCGGCCTTCGGTGCAGCACTGCGGGCCGCGCACATCACGCCGACCGTGGTCGCCCTGCGCACCATGGCCGCCGATGTCGTGGCCAGCGAGATCGCCCGCCTGGACGGACGGCTGCCCGGCCTCGACGACAAGCACCGAGCGGAGATCACCCAGACCGTGAAGCGCGTGGTCGACAAGCTCCTGCACGCGCCGACCGTACGGGTCAAGCAACTCGCGGCCGAACCCGGCGGCGCCGGGTACGCCGACGCGCTGCGGACCCTGTTCGACCTCGACCCCGAGACGGTGGCAGCCGTCTCCCGAGCCGGGGAAAGCACCACCCAGAAAGACCGAGGCCCGGCATGAACGACACAGCGCTGAGGCTCGGTACCCGGCGGAGCAAGCTCGCCATGGCCCAGTCCGGGCAGGTGGCCGAGGCCGTGAGCCGGGTCACCGGGCGGCCCGTCGAGCTCGTCGAGATCACCACGTACGGCGACGTCTCGCGTGAGGCGCTCGCGCAGATCGGCGGCACCGGTGTGTTCGTGACCGCCCTGCGCGACGCGCTGCTCAAGGGCGAGGTCGACTTCGCGGTGCACTCGCTGAAGGACCTGCCGACCACGCAGCCCGACGAGCTGGTCGTCGCCGCCGTGCCCGTGCGGGAGGACCCGCGGGACGTGATCGTCGCCCGGGACGCCCTGAAGTTCACCGACCTGCCCTCCGGGGCCCGCATCGGCACCGGCTCGCCGCGCCGCATGGCCCAGCTGAACGCGTACGCGCGCAGCCATGGCCTGGACATAGCGACGGTCCCGATCCGCGGCAACGTCGACACCCGCATCGGGTTCGTGCGCAAGGGGGAGCTCGACGCCGTCGTGCTGGCCGCCGCCGGACTGAACCGGATCGGCCGGGGTGACGAAGTGACCGACTTCCTGTCGGTCGACACGGTTTTGCCCGCCCCGGCCAGGGGGCTCTGGCGATCGAGTGTGCCGCGGGCAACGCGGACCTCGTCGCCGCGCTCGCCGAACTCGACGACCCGTTCACGCGGGTCGCCGTGACGGCCGAGCGGTCACTGCTCGCCGCCCTGGAGGCCGGTTGCAGCGCACCTGTGGGCGCGCTGGCCGACCTTCTGGCCGACGGGCAGATTGTCAAGGAAATGCGCCTGCGCGGCGTCGTCGGGACCACCGACGGCACGCGCATGGTGCAGCTGTCCACCACCGGTCCCGTGCCCGAGACACACGACGGGGCAACGGCGCTCGGTCGCGAACTCGCGGCCGAGATGCTCGCCCAGGGCGCGGCCGGTCTGATGGGGGAGCGAGCACATTGAGCCCCACCACCCTTTCCGCCGGTCCTGAACACGGGCACGTCACCTTCCTGGGTGCCGGACCCGGAGATCCGGGACTGCTGACTCTGCGCGCCGTGGAGGCACTGGCGAACGCGGACGTCCTCGTCGCCGAGCACGAGGTGCTCGACGTCGTACGTCAGCACGCCAGGCAGGGCGTCTCCGAGATGCACACGGACGCGGATCCTTCCCAGGATCCGGCGCCGGGCACAGGAACGCCCCAGCTGACGGTAGTTGACGGCACGTCAACCACCGCCGCCGCCCCCGCGGTGCGGGATGCCGCACATCTTGTCATGGAGGCCGCGCGGGGCGGCAGGCGGGTCGTGCGTGCGGTGTCCGGCGACCCGGGCCTCGACACGTACGCCGCCGAGGAGATGCTGGCGTGCGCCGCCGCCGGGGTGCCCTTCGAGGTCGTCCCCGGTATCGCGAGCGCCGTCGGTGTGCCCGCCTACGCCGGTGTGCCGCTGCGGGACGCCCAGGGCGCGGACGTGCGGTTCGTGGACGCGCGCACGGCGTCGGACCGGTGCTGGACGGAGGTCGGCGCGTCGGACGGCACGGTCGTCGTCTCCACCACGCTGGACTCCGTCGCCGCGGCGGCCGGCGAGCTCGTCTCCGCGGGCCGCAAGCCGGACACCCCGATGACGGTCACCGTCGCCGGTACGACCACCCGGCAGCGCACCTGGACCGCCACGCTCGGCACGATCGCGCAGACGCTGAAGCAGGCCAAGGTGCTGCCCTCGCCCGAGGGCGGGCGGCCGGTGATAGCCGTGGTCGGTGAGCGTTCCGCCGCCGCCCAGCGCGACCAGCTCGCGTGGTTCGAGTCCAAGCCGCTGTTCGGCTGGAAGGTGCTCGTGCCGCGGACCAAGGAGCAGGCGGCGTCGCTCTCCGACCAGCTGCGGTCGTACGGGGCCGTGCCGCACGAGGTGCCGACGATCGCCGTCGAGCCGCCGCGCACGCCCCAGCAGATGGAGCGGGCGGTCAAGGGCCTGGTGACGGGCCGCTACGAGTGGATCGCCTTCACCTCGGTGAACGCGGTCAAGGCCGTGCGGGAGAAGTTCGAGGAGTACGGGCTCGACGCGCGTGCTTTCGCGGGCATCAAGGTCGCGGCTGTGGGCGAGCAGACGGCCAACGCGCTGATCGCCTTCGGTGTGAAGCCGGATCTGGTGCCGAGCGGGGAGCAGAGCGCGGCCGGACTGCTGGAGGACTGGCCGCCCTACGACCCCGTCTTCGACCCGATCGACCGGGTGTTCCTGCCGCGTGCCGACATCGCCACGGAGACGCTGGTCGCCGGGCTGATCGAGCTCGGCTGGGAGGTCGACGACGTCACCGCCTACCGGACCGTGCGGGCCTCGCCGCCGCCGGCCGAGACGCGGGAGGCGATCAAGGGCGGCGGGTTCGACGCGGTTCTCTTCACGTCGTCGTCCACGGTGCGGAACCTGGTGGGCATCGCCGGCAAGCCGCACAACGTCACTGTCATCGCCTGTATCGGCCCGGCCACGGCCAAGACCGCCGAGGAGCACGGCCTCCGGGTGGACGTCATGGCGCCCGAGCCGTCCGTGCTGAAGCTCGCGGAGGCGCTGGCCGACTTCGGCGCGAAGCGGAGAGCCGCCGCTGTGGAGGCCGGGGATCCTGTGACCCGGCCGAGTGAGCGGAGGCCGGGGGCGCGGAGGCGGCGGTCGACGACGTAGGCGTACGCCGAGGTGAGCGGTCCGACTGTGCCGGCTGCGGCTACGCGGGAGTCACCGCGTGGCCGTAGCGGAGCAGGTTGGCCGGGTCGTAGGTGGCCTTGTCGTGGCGTAGGCGGTCGTAGACCTCCGGGGTCCAGGCGCGGGCGCGGTCCTGTTCGTCGCCCGGGGTGCCGTGGATGTTGACCATGGTGTGGCCGGTGCCGTACGGGGCCATGGCGGTGTAGAGGCGCTGCGTCGCCTGTTCGACGGCTTCGGCGGCGGGCGGGGCGGCCAGGATGCCGACCGAGTCCATGAAGTACAGGGCGTCGCGGGAGCAGACGGCGTCCTCGACGGGGGACGGGCGGGCCATCGCGCCGCCCATGTGGCGTACCTCGACCATCAGCAGGGGGTGGTCGACGCCTGCCGCGGGGCCGGCCTGGTCCAGGAACGTGGCGACGGCCTCGGGGGTCAGGTCGCGCAGGAGCAGGCAGGACTCCCGGGCCGGGAGCGGGTCCTGGGGTTCCAGATGGATGCGGTCCAGGGCCGCGTGGTCCATGTCCTCGACCGTGTCGACGGCTACGGGGGCGGCTCGGCGGAGCGGGGCGATCAGTGCTTCGCCCTCGGCCGGGTCGCCGGGCCAGGCGATCGCGACGCGGGCCCAGAAGCCGCCGCGCAGGGGTTCCGGGATCTGCGGGATGGGCGGCAGGCGGAGGATCGTGAACGCGCTGCACATCTCGTCCGGGACGGTGCGCGTCCAGTCCGTCCAGGCTCGGAGCAGAGTCTCCGTGTGTTCGCCCGGGCAGTAGATGCCGCCGCCGTAGAGGCGGGGGAGGGGAGCAGTTCGGTGACGAGGGAGGTGACCACGCCCACGTTGCCCTTGCCGCCGCGCAGGGCCCAGAAGAGTTCCGGTTCGTGCTGGGGGTCCGTTTCGCGCAGGTGGCCGTCGGGGGTGACGACCTGGAAGGAACGGACCAGGTCGGCGGCGTAGCCGTAGGCCCGGCCGAGGACGGGGAGTCCGCCGCCGAGGGTGTAGCCGATGACGCCGGCGTCGGTGGAGGTGCCGCAGAGGCCGGCCAGGCCGTGGGGGGCGGCGGAGGCCAGGACATCGCTCCACTTCGCGCCGGCGGCGATGGTGGCGGTGCGGGTGGCGGGGTCTGTCCGTACGTCCGTCATGCGGGACGTGTTGATCAGCAGGCCGTGGTCGATCGGGAAGTTGGCGCCGTGGCCGGTGGCCTGGACGGCGACGGGGGTGTCGGTGGCCTTCGCCCAGCGCAGGGCGGTGACGATGTCGTCCGGGCCGGTTGCTCCTATGACCACGTCGGGGGTGTGGAGGGCGGCCAGGTTGAAGCCGGTGACCTCGTCGGCGTAGCTGCGGTCGCCGGGGCGTAGGACCGGGCCGTTGATCTCCGAGAGGGCGAAGAGGTCGGGGGTGTGGTGGGGGGCGGTCATCGCGTCCTCCGTGGGGAGCGTACGGAGGGACGGCGGCGGCGGGGAAGGAGGCCGTCGGGGTCCTCGTTGTTCAGGGTTGTTTTCAGGATGGACCTGGGTGGGTGGGGGCGCATTGTGGGGCTGTGGGCTTGGTGGTGCTCGGTGTTGGGCTGAGGGCAGGTGGGTCCGCAGCCCGGCGGGGCGGGGTGCCTCCCCCAAGCTCTCGGCTTCGCTCGAGCAGGGGGACCCCCATCGCCCACCCGTGCCGCCCCAGCGGCACGACTGCCCGCAGCTGAGTCCGCCGACATCGCGTCGGCATCGGGGCGTTTCGGGCGGGCGTAGCGTAGGGGCATGACGACGTACGGATCCTTTCCCGGTACTCGGCCGCGGCGTTTGCGGAGTAACCCCGTCATGCGTCGGATGGTCGCCGAGACCCGGCTGCACCCCGCCGACTTCATCCTTCCGACGTTCGTGCGCGAGGGCGTCAGTGAGCCGGTGCCGATCGCGGCCATGCCGGGGGTCGTGCAGCACACCCGGGACAGTCTGAAGAAGGCCGCCGCGGAGGCGGTCGCGGCCGGGGTCTCCGGGATCATGCTCTTCGGCGTGCCGGAGGAGTCGAAGAAGGACGCGCTCGGCACGCCGGGGACCGATCCGGACGGGATTCTGCAGGTCGCCATCCGGGACGTGCGGGCCGAAGTGGGGGATGACCTGCTGGTCATGTCCGATCTGTGCCTGGACGAGACGATCGACCACGGGCACTGCGGAGTGCTGGACGAGCAGGGGCGGGTCGACAACGACGCGACCCTGGAGCGGTACGCCGAGATGGCGCAGGTGCAGGCCGATGCCGGAGCCCATGTCGTCGGGCCCAGCGGGATGATGGACGGGCAGGTCGGGGTCATCCGCGACGCCCTCGACCAGATCGGGCGGGAGGACGTCGCCGTTCTCGCCTATACAGCGAAGTACGCCTCCGCCTTCTACGGGCCCTTCCGGGAGGCTGTCGCCTCGTCCCTGCAGGGGGACCGGAAGACGTACCAGCAGGATCCGGCGAACGCGCGTGAGTCGATGCGGGAACTCGCACTCGATCTCGAGGAGGGCGCCGACATGGTGATGGTCAAGCCGGCCGGGCCCTACCTGGACATCCTCGCCCGGGTCGCCGACGCCGTGGACGTGCCCGTCGCGGCCTATCAGATCTCCGGCGAGTACTCGATGATCGAGGCCGCCGCCGAGAAGGGCTGGATCGACCGGGACCGGGCGATTCTCGAGACGCTGACGGGGATCCGGCGGGCCGGCGCCCGGAACATCCTCACCTACTGGGCCACCGAAGTGGCCCAGAAGCTGAACCGTCAGTAGACAGCGCTCAGTAGGACAAGGCCTCGTCCCGGTCCGTCAGCCAGTACGTGACCGTCAGCGTGCTGTCGTAGTACACGCCCTTCGCGGGCAGCTGCGGGACCGCCGAGGGGCCGCCGCTGCTGTTCGGCGTGCGGCCCTGGAAGCCGACCGTGAGCTTGCGGGCGGTGGTGCCGCCGGCGCCGCTGCCGTCGGCAGCCGACAGCAGCACGCCCGCGTAGCCGGACTCGCCCGGGGCCAGGGTCGTCACCGCCTGCGGCTTCGACTCCTGCATCGGCTGCGGGACCCACTGCATCTCGTCGAAGCGGAGCACCGGGAAGTACGTCAGGTCGCAGTACTTCGAGCCGGTGTTCTTGACCGTGATCAGCATGTGGTTGAGGGGCCTGGGGACCGGCTTGGCCGTGACGGTGGTGTTGGAGCCGTTGCAGGAGACGCGGTTGGCCGGGTCGGCGGGGTCGGTGGGGTCGGCGGGCTTGGCCGCGTTGGAGTTCGCGCCCTTCGCGTTGGTGGCGGTCCCGGCGTTTGTGCCCTTCGTGTCGGTGGCCGCGGTGGTGGCCTTCGCCGACGACGTCAGCTGGGGCTTCGCGGCGCCCTCGTCCTGTGTGCCCGTGCCGTCCTCGCACGCCGTGAGGGCGAGGGCGGCCACGAGGGCGACGGGGAGAGCGTGGTACTTGCGCATGAGCGGGTTTCCTTTCGGACAAAGGTCGTTGGCATGCGGGCCTCAGCGAGCCGCGCCACCGGCGTGGCGGGAGCGGCGTGCTTGGATGACCAGAGCTTGTGCGGTGATCCGTCCCGGCCGCCACAGTCGGCGGACGATCAGGGACGCTGGAACGCCCGCACAGGACTTGACCAGGGGAAACGGCCCTCCCCTGGAACGGGGAACGGGACGGCGGGGCCCATGGGGGATGGAGGAACGGGTGTCGGAAGGCACGGCAGCGGCTGACTTCGCCGCGCTGTTGGGGGAGTTGAAGGAGCGCTCCGGGCTGAGCTACGGGGTGCTCGCCAAGCGGCTCCACATGAGTACGTCGACGCTGCACCGGTACTGCAACGGGGATGCCGTACCGACCGACTACGCGCCGGTGGAGCGGCTCGCGCGGCTCTGCAAGGCGTCGCCGGAGGAGCTCGTCGAGCTGCATCGGCGGTGGGTGCTCGCGGATGCCGGCCGGGGGCGCAAGGGCGCCGCCGGGGCGGGGCCGGAGGCCGTGCCCGTGGTGGTGGCGGCTTCGGACGAGGGTGTTCCGGAGGTGCCGGGAGACGGTCGTCCAGGGGAGCCGGAAGAGGGGGTTCCGGCTGAGGTCGTGGAGAGCCGTTCGCGGCGTCCGCGTCGTGCGCTGCTCACCGGTGTCGCCGTGGCCGTGGTCCTGTGCGGGGTCGGACTCGCCGTGGCCGTGCCCTCCGGCGGGGGCGACGAGGGCGGGCGTGGCGGTTCGGCGGCGGTGTCCGACGGAGGGCGTCGGGCGGACGGTGGAGCGACCGCTTCCGTATCGCCCTCGGACAGTCCTTCCTCCGGCACCGGCAAGGACAAGGGCAAGGGGAAGGAGGCCCCCTCCAAGGCCACCCCCACCTCATCCGCCCCTGCCACGGGCACGGGCACCGGCACCGGCGCCGACCGCCCCGGCCGGGACACGACCGAGGACTCCGGCCCCGCCCCCCTCACCGTGAACGCGGCCCCGCACGCCTGGGAGGACCCCTGTTCCCAGCACTACCTGGTGAACCGGCCGCCGGGGCAGGTCGGGCCGCCGCCGCTGGAACAGGACGCGCCCGCCTGGGTGGCGGCGACGGGAGCCGTTCCGTCCGGGAGCAGTTCCTGAAGCTCACCGTGCAGGGCACCGGCAAGGAGACGGTGGTGCTCGACGGGCTGACGGTCCGTATGGCCGGCAAGCGGGCGCCGCTCGCCTGGAACGACTACGCCATGGGCTACCCGGGCGTCGGCTGCGGCGGCGGCGTCCCGACGCGCTTCTTCACGGTCGCCCTCGACGCAGCGCGTCCCGCCGTCGTCCCCGAGGCGGGGCATCGCGACTTCCCCTTCTCGGTGAGCGAGTCGGATCCGGAGGTCTACTACATCCGGGCCGACGCCTCCGCCTACGACGTCAGCTGGTATCTGGAGCTGAGCTGGTCCAGCGGCAGCCGGAAGGGCACGCTGACGGTGGACGACCGGGGGCGGCCCTTCCGTACGAGCGGGAACAACGGGCGTCCGGCGTACGAGTTCCCGCTCGGCGGCGACAAGTGGATCGAGGCGGGGACGACCGACTGACTCAGTGGAACTCGTGCACCAGCTCGATCCTGCCGACGATGTGGGCGTTGAACTCGTCGAGCTCCTCGGCCGGGACCCACAGTTCGAGGATCGTCTCTCCGCCGGCCTGCTGGACCGGGTACCGGCGCAGGAAGTCGGACTCGACCTCGAAGCGGGTGACGTAGCCGGCGCCGTCGTGCTTGACGTTCCAGTCGCGTGCGATCTTCACCGCGTAGTCCTCGTTGAGGACCGGGTAGAAGATCGGCTGCTCGGGGAGCCGGGGCGGCCAGGCGCGCCAGTCGAGTCGCCGCACCAGGTCCAGTTCCTTAGGGCCGGTGGGGCGCCACAGGGTCGTCGTCGCTCGCTGGTCGGTCCGCACGGGCACCATCAAATCACCTGGGGCGTTAGGTTGTTGACCGTCGGTGTGGTTGCTGATTGAACCACCTACTCTTCAGGAGACGTCCATGACCGGTGATGCCCTCAGCCAGGATCCCGCCGAGCTGCAGAGGAGGATCGACAGCAGCAAGGCGCACCCGGCCCGGGTCTACGACGTCTTCCTCGGCGGCAAGGACCACTACCCCGCCGACCGGGACGCGGCCGCCGCCGCGCTCGCCGCCAATCCGCGCGGGTACCTCGACGTACGGCACAACCGCGACTTCCTGCGCCGCGCGGTGGCCTCGCTGGTGGAGCAGGACGGGATCCGGCAGTTCCTCGACATCGGGACCGGGCTGCCGACCGCCGAGAACGTGCACCAGATCGCCCAGCGGATCGCGCCCGAGTCGCGGGTCGTGTACGTCGACAACGACCCGGTCGTGCTGGCGCACGCGCGGGCGCTGCTGACGAGCGGACCCGAGGGGCGTACGGACTACGTCGACGCCGATCTGCGGGAACCGGCCCGCATCCTCGAACAGGCCGCCAAGACCCTGGACTTCGACCAGCCGGTCGCGCTGTGCCTGGTGGCCATCCTGCACTTCGTGGCGGACGACGAGGCGTATCCGCTGGTGCGTGAGCTGCTCGACGCGCTGCCCGTCGGCAGCAGGCTGGTGCTCAGTCACCTCACCGATGACCTCAACCCCGAGAACATCCGCGCGGTCCAGCGGACCTACACGGAGCGGGGGTTCACCTTCGTGCTGCGCTCCCGGGCCGATGTCGAGCGGTTCTTCGAGGGGAACCAGCTGGAGATCGCCGACCCGGGGGTCGTGCCCGCGCACCGCTGGCGGCCCGACGGCGCGGCGCCCGTCCCGGAGCGGCCGGAGGAGTCCTTCCTCGCCGGGCTCGACGACATCGAGAAGGTCCGCTACCACGACATCAACGACGTGACGGACGCGGACATCAACGTGTACGCGGCGATCGGGGCCAAGGGCTGAGGCACACCCGTGTCCGGATCCCGGAAATCTTGTTGTAGGCGGCACATATTTCCCTAGGCTGCGGCGCACGAGTCGTCACCGCAGCCGAAGGAGCCGTGTCATGACCGTCACCGAGCCCGTGTCCGTCCACTCTCCCGTGCCGCCGCTCGCCGCGCGGGCGCGGTCGGTCGGCGGTTCTCCCGTGCGGGACATCCTGGCGGTCACCGCCCGCCCCGAGGTGATCAACTTCGCGGGCGGGCTGCCGGCGCCGGAGTTGTTCGACGCGGAGGGCATCGCGGCCGCGTACCGCGCCGTGCTCACCGAGACGCCCGCGCAGGCGTTGCAGTACTCCACGACCGAGGGCGAGCCGCTGCTGCGGACCGCGCTGGCCGCCCGGACCACCGCGCGGGGCCTGCCGACCGGATCCGACGACCTGCTCGTCACCACCGGCTCCCAGCAGGCCCTCTCCTTGCTGGCCACCGCGCTGCTCGAACCCGGTGACACCGTCCTCGTCGAGAACCCCTGCTACCTGGCGGCACTTCAGGCCTTCGGCTTCGCCGGAGCGAGGGTCGTGGCCGTGCCCGGCGACGAGCACGGTGTCGACCCCGAGGCGCTGGAGGAGCTCGTGGTGCGCGAGCGCCCCAAGCTGCTCTACACCGTGCCCACCTTCCAGAACCCCACCGGCCGCACGCTGCCCGCCGGGCGGCGCGCCGCCGTGGCCGCCGTCGCCGCCCGGAGCGGGCTGTGGATCGTCGAGGACGACCCCTACGGGGAGCTCCGCTACGAGGGCGAGCGCGTGCCGTGGATCGCCGCCCACCCGGGGGCCGAGGACCGGACGGTGCTGCTCGGCAGCTTCTCCAAGGTCATGGCGCCCGGACTGCGGCTGGGCTGGCTGCGGGCGCCCGGGGAGCTGCGGCGTGCCTGTGCCGTCGCCAAGCAGGCCGCCGACCTGCACACCCCGACCGTCAACCAGCTCGTCGCGGCCCGGTACCTGGCGGACAACGACCTGGACGCGCACGTCGGCCGTGTCGCCGGTGTGTACCGCGAACGCCGGGACGCCATGCTCGCGGGGCTGGCCGGAGCGCTGCCCGAGGGATCGGTCTGGGACCGGCCGGAGGGCGGCATGTTCCTCTGGGTGCGCCTGCCGGAGCCGTACGACACGACGGCCCTGCTGCCGCGGGTGGTGCGGCAGGACGTGGCGTACGTCCCCGGCGCCCCCTTCTACGCCGGCCCGCCCGACCGGACGACCCTGCGGCTGTGCTTCGTGACCCAGACACCGGAGGAGATCGGGGAGGGGCTGCGCAGGCTGGGGGCCGGGCTGCGCGGTAGCGGACAGGATCTGACCTAGACGTTCCCTACGGTCGTTCCATGACCACGTCATCGGAGAAGACGGAACTGGCCCAGGCGCTCGCCGAGCAGCGGGAGTTGCTGCTGATCACCGTGCGGGGACTCAGCGACGCGCAGGCGGCACGGCGTACCACTGTGAGTGAGCTGACCCTGGGCGGGATCGTGCGGCACCTCACCCAGGGCGAGGAGGCATGGACGCGGATCATGGTCGAGGCGGACGGTGAACTGCCCGACGGCATGCTCGACATGGAGCAGTACCGCATGGCCGAGGGCGACACGCTCGCCGGGCTGCTGGAGCGCTACACGGCGGCTGCCCGGGCGACCGAGGAGGCCGTGTCCGGTCTGCCGGACCTGGACCGGAGCGTGCCCCTGCCGACGACTCCGTGGTCCCCGCCGGAGCCCGAGTACTGGTCGGCACGCCGGATTCTGCTGCACATGATCAGGGAGACGGCGCAGCACGCCGGGCACGCGGACATCATCCGGGAGGCGCTGGACGGCGCGAGCACCACGGCCCAGCGGTGAACCCGGATCTGGTCAGACCCGCGCCTCGAAGCACTCGCGGTCGCCTCCCGTCATCGGGCGGAAGCAGGCCCGGACGGTCGTACCGGGGTGGGCCTCGGTCATGGGGGTGAAGATGTACGACTGCGCGGCGATGCCGTCCGTGATCCGGGCGGAGTGCGGGCGGTTCCCGGAGGTCCTGGTCAGCTCCAGTCGGTCACCGACGCGCGTGCTCCACATCCGGGCCCAGCCCGCCTCGCACGTGTCGCTGTAGCGCAGTTCGAGGTGGGCTCCGGTGGAGGTGCGGTGCGAGGCGAGGGTGAGCGGGGTCGTGCCGCATTTCATGGCCATCGGGCTCATGCCCTCGCAGGAGAGTCCGCGGCAGCGGGGAGTGGGAGCGGCGGACGGGGGCGGGGCCGGCCGGGAGTCAGTGGCCTGGCCCGCCAGGAACACCAGGGCGACGGACAGGCCGCCCGCCGCCAGCGCGCAGACCGATGCGAGGACCGCCATGAGCCGGCCCTTGCCGGTCGCGGCAGGCCTCACCTCCACGGCCGTGGGATCCGCGGGCGGCGCCGCCGCCGTCCTGCCGCTCCACTCCGACTCCGCCAGCTCCCACAGCGCCAGACACCGGGCCTCCGGTACGCCCCCCAGACGGCACAGCTCCTGTACCGCCTGGCGGGGCGGGAGCGTCCTGCCGTTGAGGTAGCGCTCCCAGGACGACTTGCTGAAGGTGGTCTTCGTCGCCAGGGCCGCCAGGCTCAGGCCCGTGCCCGTCCTCAGCTCCCGCAGTGCGGAGGCGAGCCTGGCGCGTTCCGGTGGCAGCTCGCCCGGCGGGTTCCGTGTCATGCCCGCAGGGCCTTCCAGGTGTGCGGGCCGATGATGCCGTCCACGACCAGGCCGGACCGTTTCTGTAGGTCCCGGACCGCGCGTTCGGTGTGCGGGCCGAAGATGCCGTCCACGGGGCCCGGGGAGAGGTCCGCCTCACGCAGCAGGCACTGTGCCTCGGCCACCTCCGGTCCGGCGTGCCCCTTCGCCAGGACGGCCGTCCGGGTGCGGCTGTTGCCCGCGTACCAGCGGCCGTCGATCCGCTCGGCCTTGCAGGTGTACCTGGGCCGCTCCGACCCCCGCGGCGCTCCCGGCGCCGTCGTGGTGGCAGAGGCCGGCGGGGCCGCCGCCACCTTGCTCTCGCCGTCCGTGAGCCGTACCGCCAGCAGGACCGACGCGGCGACGGCCAGCACCAGGGCCACCGACCCGGCGATGAGCGTGATGCGCAGCGCCCGGGCGTGCGGGCGGGGCGGGTCGGTTCCGGCCGGTGGCCCGTGCCGCTCCGTCGTCCTTCCCCACGCCTGCGCGGCGACCTCGTGCAGCGCGAGCAGCCGGGTCGGGTCGTCACCGCCGAGCCGGGCCATCGCCTCCACGGCCTCCCTGGGCGGCAGGGACCTGCCGGACAGATACCGCTCCCAGGACGACGTGCTGTAGCCCGTCTTCGCCGCCAGCTGACGCAGGCTCAGTCCGCTGTGGTCCTTGACCCGGCGTAATCGCACCACCAACTGACGCACCCGCGGATCAAGGTGTTCGGGCAGTCCTTTCCAACGCGACATGATCCCCCACTCGCGTTCGTGGACCGTGGTCAGCGGTCCCGTTACCGCCGCATTCTGCATCAGCATCCACGTGGTGCCCCATACATCGGTTCCGTTTCCCCGCCGGCTCCCTACCGATTCAGCCACCGCGCGTCCGAGCGTCCCGCCGTACCGTCCCGGCGTTCGGCATCCGCGCAGGTCAGCGCGTGGGACGTCCCGTGAGGACGTCACTTCCGCGGCGACTGTGGTGGAGCGGTGGCCCCGGACCGCAGTCTCGTTGCAACGCAGCACCATGAGCACTCGCCACCATCGGAGGGGAAACCATGCGAGCACTCTCGAGGACACTCGTCTGTGTCACCACCGCCGTCGGCATCGCAGTCGGGGGCCTCGCGACCGCCGGTCCCGGCGTCGCGGCGGACGCGAAGCCGGCGGTCAGCGCCGAGGCCGTCACCCCGCTCGCGGTCGTCAACTTCGGCCTGACGATCGAGGAGGCCAAGAAGGTCCAGCGCGTCCTGCGGGACCACTGGGGTTACACCGACAAGATCGACGGGCAGCTCGGCACCAACAGCTGGATGGCGATGCAGCGCTTCCTCAAGAAGCACTGGGGCTACACCGACAAGATCGACGGAGACCCCGGGCCCAACACGGTGATGGCGCTCCAGCGCTGGCTGCAGGCCAAGTGGGGCTACGACGGCGAGATCGACGGAGACCCCGGGCCCAAGACCCGGGCCGCCTTCAAGCGCATGGCCAACGCCTGCCCCAACTGCTGACCGAGCCCTACCGGTCGCACGCACAGACCGCGGCCCGTCCTCCCAGCGGGGGAGAGGACGGGCCGCTCCCGTGCGCGCTGGTGCCCACCCTGGCTGTTCCCGTCAGCGGGAGCGCTCCGCCAGCGTCAGCAACAGGTGCGCGGACTCCGGCCGCAGGAAGTCGGAGTGGGCGCCCGAGGGATGCAGGCGGGTACGGCGACTGCCGCGATAGAGCCAGTCGGCGTCCACGTTGACCACGCGGTGATCGAGCTCGGTCTGCCGGTAGACCGAGCTCGTCGGCAGCAGCTTGGTGGTGAACTGCGGAACCGGCGCCGCACCCACGCCCGAGTGTCCGATTCCGGGCGCCTTTTCGGCGCGCAGGTGCCAGAAGCCCGTGGCCCGGTCCCAGCGTGAGTGCGTCAGGACGAGCGGGCCCCGCAGGGGTGCTCCGGGGTGCCCGTTCCGCGGGAACAGCGTGCCGAAGTGCCGGACGAACGCGTCGCGAGGGGCGGCCATCTGGAAGATGAGGGCGCTGTCCACGGTGAAGGGGCGGCGGGGATCGTGCGGTGCGCTCCAGCCGAGTACGGGAGGCCGCTCGGCGGCCCGCTGCACCGCCTCGCACAGGAACCGCCCGCCGAAGGAGTGCCCGACGAGGTGCAGGAACTGTCCGTTCCTGTTGGCCAGTACTGCCGGGGCCGTCGGGTCGGCGCGCTCGGTGTCCAGGTAGCCGAGCAGATGGCCGAGGACGTACGGGGCGTGACCGGTGCCCTCGGCGCTCATCGCGTGGGCGCGGTCCCGGATTCGGCGATAACCCTTGAGCGTGGGCAGACTGGAGGACGGCCAGCGGACCACCACGCACCACGGGCGGTAGCCCGCCTCCAGCCCCGGATAGCGTTCGGGCGCCGCCTCGTACAGGTCCAGGGAGTGCCGCAGCAGGCGCATGGCGGTCCGGGTGGCGCTGCTCGGCGCGGTCTGCCAGCCGTGTACGTAGACATGGATGTCGGTCGCCCGGCGCGGGACGGCCAGCCGGTGGGCCAGGTGCTCGGCGACACGGCCGGCGGGCACGGGCGCGCCGCCGCCCGGCAGGGTCAGCCTGCCCTGGTCGTCCAGGTCGATCTCGACGGGCGCCGGCAGCCGGGTCCGCGGGTCGGTCACGAGGCGAGCCTCAGCCTGCTGTCGATACCGCAGTGCAGCGAGTAGGCCAGGGCGAGTGGGTTGCGGAACTCCGAAGCGAAGCGCCGCACCAGCAGCAGGCCTATCTCTCCGGCGGTGTAACGGCCGGTCAGATAGAGGTCGAGGAACGCGTACGCGTACTCGGTCGCGAAGTCCTGCGGCATGTCGATCTGCGGGGCGAGGACACCGTCGGCGCCCATGCCGATCAGTTCCTGCCCGAGATGCTTCAGCCGGCCGGGAGCCGCCGCCCGTGCCGTGCCGCAGGCGTTGAGCAGGACGAACGGCTTGAACCTGGCACGGGAGTCGTGGCGGAAGCGGCGCCGCTTCCGGGACACCACCGGCCCGTCGATGTGCTCCTCGTCGGAGAGCCGGATGGACAGGCCCGGGGTCGACGGGCCGCTCTGCACCATGCGGCCGTGGCACCAGAAGTACATGACGTCCTCGTTGAACACCGGTCCTGCCAGGGCGTGCAACAAGTCGCTGCCACGGGAGCGCACGATCAGCCGCGAGCGCTGCTCCAAGAGCTTGTGCACCTCACGCGCGCGGCCCACTCGGTCGAGGGAGTCGTCCTTGTTGAGGCTGGTGGTGGCCAGATCGCGGTGGCCGAGCGGGGCGTGGTCCCAGGGGTAGCCGGTGTCGGTCTGCTCGACCTGGTGCCGGTGGCCCAGGAACGCCTCCCAGGGCGTGGCACACGCCGAGGGATCCACGGCGAGCATGGGCCACGGCAGATGCAGATCGGAGTCGAAGCTGATCCGCAGCGTCTCCTGGCCGGCGAGGGCGGTCAGCAGGAACTCACGGAAGCGGCCGAGGTCGTAGCCGCTGCCGTGGAGCATCACGTCGAGCAGGTCGTACCCCTCCTCGGCGAGCTTCGCGGTCACCGAGTCGGCCCGGTCGGCGAGTTCGCTGAGATCCGCGGTCTCCGCGAAGGGACGGCTGCCGACCCGGGTCCCGAACTCCTCGCCCTCGCTCTGGTAGTACACCACCAGGTCGTGCCACCGGTTCCGCAGGCGGTCCGCCCGTTCCCGCAGGTCGTCGGGGGACACCTCGAGCGGCGCCTCGTGCCAGCGCGGGACCGCCGGGGCCGGGGACGCGTCCGGGGCGCAGGCGAAGATCGTCAGCACCTTCTCGCTGGTGCGGTACAGCTTCACCCGCAGCTCCGCCGGGGGCCCCTCCTCCGGTGGCCGCGGTGGGCTCCCGGGCTGCGGCGGGACCCCCGTGAAACCGTGGGAGGGGTCCCTCACTACCTCCACGGCCAGATCCTGCGGCATCCGGGTCAGTCCTCCCTGGCACCCTGCACGTGGACAACGGTCTTCAGCTCCTGCAACACCAACCCCGAGGCGTGGTCGTACAGCGTGAAGCGGACATCGTGGGCGCCCGGCTCGGGGGCGGCCAGGGTGAAACGCGTGGGGGCGCCGCCGGGCTGGTACTCGGCTGTGGCCGGGTCGACCGTGGTCGCCGTGGGGCAGCTGGCGGCCACCATCAGCCGGGGCGGCACGGTCGCCGTCGCACTGTCCTCCCGCTCCAGCCGGACCTCGATCGTGACGGGCCGGCCGGCGGTCACGTCGTCCGTGAGCAGGGTCAGCCGGACCCGCCAGGCCGGCCGCGCGGTGCGCAGCCGCCAGCGGAGATCCGCCGTGTCCGGGTGGTCCGGGCCGAACGTCCGCTCCCAGCGCGCGAGCAGCTCCTCGTGCGACGGCGCCGCGTCCGGGGCGCCGGCCTCCAGACAGGCGAAGGCCAGCTCGGCGAGGCTCTCCAGGGTGTCCGGATGGTCCGGGCCGAACATCCGCGCGCGTCCGGCGTGCACGGCCCTCAGCAGGGCCACCGCGGCCGCGGGATCACCCGCGTCGGACAGGGTGTGGGCGAGTTGGGCCGCGAGGGTGGGGAGGAAGCCGCCGAAGCGCTCGGTGAACATCTCGACGAGCACACCCAGGTGCAGGAACTCGTCGTCGTCCTCCTGCTGCGCCGGACGGCCGGCCGACGCCGGCTCACCGTCCCGCGCGGCCGCCTGCTCGTGGACCCGGACGACGTCCTCGACCGTCCCCGGGTAGTGCGGCCGGGCCGGCAGTTCGGCCGTGCGGCGCAGCAGGTCCCGCAGCACCTCCAGCGCCTCATCCGGCTCGTCCGCCTGTGCCAGCGCGTGCGCCAGCACCGGCAGCACTTCCAGGGTGCGCCGGTGGCCCGGACCGAAGAGCTCGGTGGCGTCGTCGACCAGGTCGCGCGCCCACCGCACCGCGTCGTCGGCCGGACCGGTGTCCGCCGCCAGCCACGCCAGGTTGCCGCGCACCCAGAACGTCGTCTCGTGTTCCTCGGGAGGACGTCCTCGCACTGCTTCAGGAGCTCCTCGAAGACCGCGGCCGCGCGATGCGGGTCGCCCGCCTCCCAGCAGGCGTGCCCCAGGAGATTGCGGTATCCGAGGGTCTGCGGATGCTGCGGGCCCCGCACACGGTCGCTGTCGTCGACCAGTGCCATGGCGTCCCGTACGCTCTCCACCCGCCGGCCGGCCTCGCGCCGTGCGCCGATCAGGCCCCGGCGCGCGGACAGGACGGAACCGTGGTCGGGGCCGTGCACTCGGACGCGGTCGTCCACGAGCGACGCCCGCAGCCGCAGCTCGAGGGCGACCTCACCCGCCGCGCCGTGGGCGGCGGCGAGGGTGGTGCGCGCGGTGAGCGTCCTCGGGTGGTCCGGGCCCAGGACACGGGTGACGTCGGCGACCAGGCTCTCGGCGGTCGCCACGGCCCGCGCGGCGGTGGCCGGCCCCAGACAGACCTGCGCGACGGTGCGCCGAAGGGCGAGGGTGTCGGGATGGTCGGGACCGAGGAGCCGCTCATGGTCCCGCAGCAGTGCCTCCAGGTCCCGCAGGGCTCCCGCCCGGTCACCGGCGTACAGCCGCCACCGGGCCAGCGCGGAGCGGTCGTCGAAAGCGCTCGGGCTGTCGGCCCCGTGGATCCGCGCGAGATCGTCCACCAGGCTCGTACCGACCTCGAGCGCCTGTTCGTACTCGCTCCGCTCGGCGAAGGCCGTCGCCAGCAGGTACCTCGTCGCCAGCGTCTCGCTGTGGTCCGCCCCGTGGAAGCCGGTCCGGTCCTCCACCAGCCCTTCGAACGCGACGATCGCCCTCTGGTACGCCCCGGACCACATCCACGCGTACGCCCGCCACGTGCGTGCGTTCAGCGTCGCGACGTGGTCACGGCCCCGCACCCGAGCACAGTCGGCCACCAACTCGTCGCCGAGTTCGGCGGCGCGGCAGTGGTCGCCCGACGCACAGTACGTCCTGACCAGATCGAAGCGGACATCGAACACCTGCGGATGGTCGGGCCCGAACAGGCGCCTGCGCTCGTCCAGCACCGACTCCAGCGTGCTGATCGACAGTTGGAACCGGCCGGCCGCCTTCTGCACCAGGGCCATGTCCCGCCGGGCACGCACCGTCCGCGGATGGGAGGCCCCCCATGTACGGGTCCACGCCTCGACGGCTTCCTCGTACAGGGCGACGGCCCGGTCGTGTCGTTCGGCCGACGAGCAGGCGTCCGCCAGGTTCTCCAGCACCAGCAGCGTGTCCGGGGCGTCGTCGCCAGCAGCCGGCGGCGGTCGGCCAGCAGTTCGGTGAACCCGGCGATCGCGCCCTCGTGGTCATCGGCGCCCAGCCGGGCCAGCGCCAAGCCGTTGCGGGAGTTCAGCGTCGCCTGCGCGTCCGCGCCCAGGATCCGGGTCCGGGCCTCGACCAGCTCCTCGTAGACCGAGAGGGCGCGCTGATGCTGTCCCGCCGACCGGTAGACCCAGGCGCGCCAGCTGATGGTCTCCAGCGTGTCCGGGTGGTCCGCGCCCTGGACGCGCCTCCGGTCGGCGAGGAGCGCGTCGAACACCTCGCCCGCCCGGCCGTGTTCACCGGCCGAGCGGTGGGCCGCGCCGAGCCACGACCGCATGCCGAGCGTCGAGGGGTGGTCGGGGCCGTAGACCCGCTCGTAGTCCGCCACGAGCCGGCCGTACAGCTCCAGCGACTGCGCGTAGCGCTCCTCCTCGGCGAACACCTGGGCCAGGGAGTGGCGGATCGACAGGACACGCGGATGGTCCGGGCCCAGGAGCGGCTCCATGTCCTGCAGCAGCTGCTCCAACTCCGCGACCGCACGCGGGTGGTCGCCCGCCCACTGCCGGGTGCGGGCCAGGGACTCGCGCGTGGTGAGCACATCGGGATGCTGCGGGCCGAGGACCCGGCCGCGGTCCCGCAGCACCTCCTCGAACACCTCGATCGCCGCCGGGAGGTCGGCGGACTCGCGAAGCGCGAAGGCCAGCTGGGCGCGCGCGGTGAGGGTCGCCGGATGGTCGCCGCCCTGCACGCGGGTGCGGTCCGCGACGAGATCCCGGCGCTCACGGACCGAACGGGGGTGGTCCCCCGCCAGCTGCCAGGTGAAGGCGAGCGCTCCGCGTGCCCGCAGCGTGTCCGGGTGGTCCGGGCCCCGCACCCGCGCGTAGTCGGCGATCACCGCCTCGTAGCCCGCGACCGCCCGGGCGTAGTCGGCCCGGTCCCGGTGGGTCTCCGCGACGTCGTCGCGGTAGTCGAGCGTCGCGGGATGGTCCGGACCCTGGATCCGCGCGCTGTCCGCCGCCAGCTTCTCGAACTCCGGCAGCGCCGCGTCCGGCCCGTACGCCTCGGACAACTCGTACGCCAGGTCCTGCCGGCTGCTCAGGGTGTCCGGATGGTCCGCGCCCTGCACCCGCTCCCGGGCGGCGACCACCTCCCGGTACAGGGCCACCGCCCGGCGCGGATCGCCCGCGGCGGAGTGGGCGGCGGCCAGCCAGCCCCGGCTGGTGAGTGTGTCGGGATGTTCGGGACCGCGCTCCCGCCGCCGGTCCTCGACCGCCTGCTCGTACAGGGCCAGCGCGGTGCGGTGGTGACCGGCCTCACGGTAGGCGTAGGCGAGGTTCGTGCGGCTGGCCAGCGTGTCCCGGTGCCCCGCCCCGAGGAGCCGCTCCCGGTCGGCGACGACCGCCGCGAACTCCTCGACAGCGGCCTGGTACCGGCCCGCGCTCTGCAACGCGTAGGCCAGCTTGTCGCGGCTGCCGAGGGTGTCCGGGTGCTCCTCGCCCTGGATCCGGTGGCGATCCGCGACCACCGCCGTGAGCTCCTCGACCGCCCGCATCACGTCGCCCGCCTTGCGGTGCGCGTACGCCAGCCGCTCCCGGGCGGCCAGGGTCTCCTTCGCGTCCGGGCCGCGCCGTTGGCGGCGGTCGAGGTACACGTTCTGGCAGAGCCGGACCGCCTGCGCCGGATCGCCGGCCTTGGCGTGCAACTCCGCCAGCCGGTCGCGATGGTCGAGCGTGCTGTCCTCGTCCAGGCCGAGCAGCGTCTCACTGCCCTCGACGGCCCGCGTCATCAGGGGAATCGCCAGGACGTGCTGCTCCCGCGCCACCAGCTCCTCGGCGCCCCGCCGGTACATCTCGATCGCCTCGGCACCCGGCTCCCCGGCCGGCCCCGTCTCGGCGAGCGCCTGGATGTGGATGAGCAGCCGCCGTACGCGCTCGGCCGGGGCGCCGGACAGGTCGGCGGCCAGCATCCGTTCGGCGAGGTCCCGCGCCTCGGGCACCTCGGGCGGTTCGGCGTGCCGCAGGGTCTGCTGGACGAGGCGGTGCAGGGTGAGGCCGTCGGGGCCGGAGCTGATCAGGTGGAAGCTCTGGAGCGCGTCGAGCGACTCCTCGGTCTCGCACTCGGGCCGGCCCAGATGCCGCAGCACCTCGCGCGGCATCGCCTCCGGGGCGTACCAGGCCAGCGTGTACAGCAGCGGGACGGCCAGGGGGTGACGGGACCGGATGGACTCCAGACTGGTGCGCCAGATCTGGGCGATGGTACGACCCGAGCGGCCCGCTCCGTCGTTGAGCACCGCGTCGGGGACGCGGGCCAGCTTCGCCTGGTAGGCCGCGAATCCGATGCCGGTCTCCCGGAGGTAGGCGCCCGCCTGCGTGAGAGCCAGCGGCAGCTGCCCGAGATCCTCGGCGAGCCGCGCGGCCTGGGCCCGTTCGGCGGTGGAGGAGTCCTCTCCGCGGCCGGCTGTCGCGCACAGCAGGTCGACGGCCTCCCCGTGGCCCAGCACGTCCAGGCTGACCAGGCGGGCCCCCGCGGGCCAGCCGGTGCGGCACCGGCTCGTGACCAGCTGATGGCCACGATCGAGGAGCCGGCCCAGGAACGGGGTGAGATGCTCGGGCCGCTCCACGTTGTCGTACACCAGCAGCCAGTCGGAGTGGGCCTCCAGCCAGGCCAGCGCCCACTCCGTGCGTTCCTTCGCCGTGGCCAGGCGGGCCCAGGCCGGGTACAGGCGCAGGGCCAGCTCGCCGAACCCGGAGGCGATCTGCTCCTCGCTCTCGGCGGTGATCCACCACACGAGCCGGTAATCGTCGCTCTGGTGCGCGTAGCGCAGCGCCAGGGCGGTCTTGCCGATCCCCCGAGACCGCTCACCGCCGTCGCGACCTTCTGCGTGACGACGCCCCCGCCGGACAGCAGGGAGGCGCGTAAGTGGTCCAGGTCGTCGATGCGGCCGACGAAAGGCGTCGACGGCAGCACGGGCAGGTTGTCCAGCCGGGCGGGCGGGTCGATCGTCAGGGCGGCGGCCTTCGCCGGTTCCGGCAACACCGTGGTGTGCTCTTCGGTGTGCGGATTGCCGCCCGGCCGGAAACGGCCGACGGCCTGCCCCGGAACAGCCAGGTCACGCTCCAGGACGGCAGCCCCGGCGGCCCGCGACTCCTCAGAGATGATCATGACTCCCCCGTGCCGATCACCCGCACCGTGCCCGGTACGCCCTCCGCCCGCGGTGCTGGAGGAATATGCAACTGTACTGGGCTGAAAGGGGAGTTGTCACCGGTATGGGGTGGCGACGCGACCGCCGGCCACCCCACGGTGTCAGAGCCGCTCAGGCGTCCGAATACCCAGCAGTGCCATGCCCTGGTGGAGCGTGCGGGCCGTGACGTCGCAGAGGAACAGACGGTTCTCGATCTGCTCCGGCGTCCCGGCCTTCAGCACCGGGCACTTGTCGTAGAACGTCGTGTACAGCGACGCCAGCTGGTAGAGGTACGCCGCCAGCTTGTGCGGGGCGTACTCGGTCGCCGCCTCCGCCACCGTCGCCGCGAACGAGTCCACGTGCAGGCCCAGCGCGCGCTCCGCCTCGTGCAGCTCCAGCTCCCGGTGCGCGACCGGGCGGGCCTCGCCGGCCTTGCGCAGGATCGACTGGATACGGGCGTAGGCGTACTGCAGGTAGACCGAGGTGTCGCCGTTCAGCGAGACCATCTGGTCCAGGTCGAACTTGTAGTCGCGGTTGGCCGACGTCGACAGGTCCGCGTACTTCACCGCGCCGATGCCGACCTGGGTGCCCCGCTCGGCGATCTCCTCCTCGGAGAGGTCCTGGGCCTTCTCCCGGACCACCGCCGACGCGCGGTCGATCGCCTCGTCGAGGAGGTCGACCAGGCGGACCGTCTCGCCCTCACGGGTCTTGAACGGCTTGCCGTCCTTGCCGAGGACCGTGCCGAAGGCCAGCTGGACCGCGTGCACGTCCTCGTTCAGCCAGCCGGCGCGGCGGGCCGTCTCGAAGACCATCTTGAAGTGCAGCGACTGCCGGGCGTCCACGACGTAGAGGAGCGTGTTCGCCTTCAGGTTGAAGACCCGGTCGCGGATCGCCGACAGGTCGGTCGCCGCGTAGCCGTAGCCGCCGTCCGACTTCTGCACGATCAGCGGGACCGGATTGCCGTCCGGGCCCAAGATGTCGTCGAAGAAGACACAGAGCGCGCCCTCGGAGCGGACCGCGACGCCCGACTCCTCCAGCAGGCGGCAGGTCTCCGCGAGCATGTCGTTGTAGCCGGACTCGCCGACGATGTCGGGGTCGCGGACCTCCATGTCCAGCTTCTCGAAGACGGAGAAGAAGTAGATCTTCGACTCGTCCACGAACTTCTGCCACATGGCGAGGGTCTGCGGATCGCCCGCCTGCAGGTCGACCACCCGGCGCCGGGCGCGCGTCTTGAACTCCTCGTCGGAGTCGAAGACCTTGCGCGCGGCCTTGTAGAGCCGGTCCAGGTTCGACATCGCCTGCTCGCCGGAGGCCTGGAGGTCCTCGCTCTCCTTGTGGTCCAGCTCGTGCGGGTGCTCCTCCAGGTACTGGATGAGCATGCCGAACTGGGTGCCCCAGTCCCCGATGTGGTGGCGGCGCACCACCGACTCGCCGGTGAACTCCAGCAACTGCACCACCGAGTCGCCGATCACCGCGGAGCGCAGGTGGCCGACGTGCATCTCCTTCGCCACGTTCGGCTGGGCGTAGTCGATGACCGTGGTGCCGGGCCGCTCGGCCCGCGGCACACCGAGGCGGCCGGTGTCGTCCGCGTAGCGCGCGGCGAGGTTCTGGATGATCGCGCGGTCGGTGACCGTGATGTTCAGGAAGCCCGGCCCGGAGACCTCGACCTCCTCGATCAGCTCACCCGACTCGACCTGGGAGACGACCTGCGTGGCCAGCTCCCGCGGGTTCGCCTTCTCCTTCTTCGCGAGGGCGAGGATCCCGTTGGCCTGGAAGTCGGCCCGGTCGCTTCGTCGCAGCAGCGGGTCCGCGGAGCCGGCCTGCGGCAGAGCCGCCGACAGGGCCGCCGCGAGGCGCTGGTGGACGGAGTCGCTGAGGGACGTGACCGAGGCCATAGGTAAGGGTGCCGTTCTCCTCGAGGGAATCGATAGACACGGCCAGTATTCCATGGTGGTAAAGCCGTTTTTCCGGGCGCGAGGAGGTCTGGGACAATGAGGCGGTCAGCCGTGCGACCGTACCGGCTGCCCGATGCAGAAAGAAGGACGTGCCGATCGTGGCTCAGAGCACCGAGACCACCGACTGGGTCTCCCGTTTCGCGGATGAGGTCATCGAGGAGTCGGAGCGCCGGGCCCCGGGCAAACCCGTCGTCGTCGCGTCCGGACTCTCACCGTCCGGCCCCATCCACCTCGGGAACCTCCGCGAGGTCATGACCCCGCACCTCGTCGCGGACGAGATCAGGCGGCGGGGACACCAGGTGCGGCACCTGATCTCCTGGGACGACTACGACCGGTACCGCAAGGTGCCCGCCGGTATCGCGGGCGTCGACGAGTCCTGGGCCGAGCACATCGGCAAGCCCCTGACGTCCGTCCCGGCGCCCAAGGGCTCCTCGCACCCGAACTGGGCCGAGCACTTCAAGGCCGCGATGACCGAGTCGCTGGCCGAGCTGGGCGTGGAGTTCGACGGGATCAGCCAGACCGCGCAGTACACCTCCGGCGTGTACCGCGAGCAGATCCTGCACGCCATGAAGCACCGCGGCGACATCGACGCGATCCTCGCCCAGTACCGGACGAAGAAGGCCCCGGCCAAGAAGCAGCAGGGGCAGAAGCCGGTCGACGAGGCCGAGCTGGAGGCCGCCGAGGGCTCCGGCGCGGCCGGCGAGGACGACGGCAGCTCCGGCTCCGCCGGGTACTTCCCGTACAAGCCGTACTGCGGCAACTGCGAGAAGGACCTCACCACCGTCACCACCTACGACGACGACTCCACGGAGCTGACGTACGCCTGCACCGCGTGCGGCTTCTCCGAGACGGTCCGGCTGAGCGAGTTCAACCGCGGCAAGCTGGTCTGGAAGGTCGACTGGCCGATGCGGTGGGCCTACGAGGGTGTCGTGTTCGAGCCGAGCGGTGTCGATCACTCCTCTCCCGGATCGTCGTTCCAGGTCGGCGGGCAGATCGTCGGCATCTTCGGCGGCAAGCAGCCGATCGGGCCGATGTACGCGTTCGTCGGCATCAGCGGCATGGCGAAGATGTCGTCCTCGCGAGGTGGCGTGCCGACCCCGGCCGACGCCCTGAAGATCATGGAGCCACAGCTGCTGCGCTGGCTGTACGCGCGCCGCAGGCCCAACCAGTCCTTCAAGGTCGCCTTCGACCAGGAGATCCAGCGGCTCTACGACGAGTGGGACCGGCTGGACGCCAAGGTCGCCGACGGCAGCGCGCTGCCGGCCGACGCCGCCGCGCACTCGCGTGCGGTGCGTACGGCCGCGGGTGAGCTGCCGCGGACGGCCCGGCCGCTGCCGTACCGGACGCTGGCGTCCGTCGCGGACATCACCGCCGGACACGAGGACCAGGCGCTGCGCATCCTGAGCGAGCTGGACCCGGATCAGCCGCTGCCCTCGCTGGACGAGGCGCGGCCGCGGTACGACAAGGCCGAGGCCTGGATCAACACGCATGTGCCGGCCGACCAGCGGACGATCGTGCGCGAGGAGCCCGACGCCGAGCTGCTGAAGTCGCTCGACGAGCAGGGGCGGGACTCACTGCGGCTGCTGCTGGACGGGCTGGCCGAGCACTGGTCGCTCGACGGGCTGACGCACCTTGTGTACGGCGTGCCCAAGGTGCAGGCCGGGTTCTCCGCCGACGCGACGCCGAAGGAGCTGCCGCCGGAGATCAAGACCGCGCAGCGGTCCTTCTTCGCGCTGCTGTACCACCTGCTGGTGGGGCGGGACACGGGGCCGCGGCTGCCCACGCTGCTGCTGGCGGTGGGGCAGGAGCGGGTTCGGGCTCTGCTCGGTGAGTAGTCGCCGCCACTAGACCGCCACCAGAAAGGGGGCCCTCGAACGAGGGCCCCCTTTCCTTGTGCGGGTCAGGCGATGTGCTCGTCCGTCAGCTCTGCGTTGAGGCGGTTGGAGAAGCGATTCACCATGCGCTTGGACTCGGCCTCGTCCAGGGCGACGCCGTACGTCGCCTCGACGTCGGCGATGAAGCCGCGCGGGGTGGGCGCTCCGTTCCCACTCTTTATCGACTCACGGAAGACCTGGTAGTACGCCTCCTCGTCCGGCTCGGGGGCCGGTGGAGTGCCGCCGCCGTCGCCCAGCTCACGAGTGCGGTTGGGGCCGACCGGGATGGGGAAGCTGCCGGTGTCCTCCGGAGAGGGCTCCCGGTCCTGCTCGGGCTGGTACCGCTCGGCCTCTTGCTGTTCCGCGATCCACTGGGCGTACTGGTCGGGGTCGTACGCCGGGTCGTAGCCGCCCTGGTACTCGATCTCGCGCTGGGCATTGAACCAGGGGCTCTGGTCCGGCTCGGGCTCGTGGTCCGGATACTCGGCGTCACGGTTGCTCTCGAGTTGCGGGCGCTGCTCGCCGGGAGGTGCCGCTCTCTGCGGGTCGGGCCCCACCCCAGTGGCACGACCGGCCGCAGCCGGGGCTGGGGGGATCAGCGCGGGCTCAATGCCAGCCGCCGCCAGGCCTGCCGGGGCCGTCTCCGCCAAAGGGACGCCGTACCGTGCCAGCCGCAGCGGCATCAGGGACTCCACCGGCGCCTTCCTGCGCCACGACCGGCCGAAGCGGCTGCGCAGGCGGGCCTGGTACACCAGGCGTTCCTGTTCCAGCTTGATGACCTGGTCGTAGGAGCGGAGCTCCCAGAGCTTCATACGACGCCAGAGCAGGAACGTCGGGACCGGGGAGAGCAGCCAGCGGGTGAGGCGGACGCCCTCCATGTGCTTGTCGGCCGTGATGTCGGCGATCCGGCCGATCGCGTGACGGGCCGCCTCGACCGCGACCACGAACAGGATCGGGATCACCGCGTGCATACCGACACCGAGCGGATCCGGCCAGGCCGCCGCGCCGTTGAAGGCGATCGTCGCCGCCGTCAGGAGCCACGCCGTCTGGCGCAGGAGGGGGAACGGGATCCTGATCCAGGTGAGGAGCAGATCCAGGGCCAGCAGGACGCAGATGCCCGCGTCGATGCCGATCGGGAAGACGTAGGAGAAGTTCCCGAAGCCCTTCTTCAGGGCCAACTCACGGACGGCCGCGTACGAACCGGCGAAGCCGATACCGGCGATGATCACGGCGCCGGCCACGACCACGCCGATGAGAACGCGGTGCATCCGAGTCAGCTGCAGTGGCGCGGCCACCCGTTACTCCCCTCCCCTTGCGTGCTGTTGCGCGCAACAGGGTGGCACATGTGTGCGGAGGACGGGTGGCCGGTTCCGGTCGGGGATGTTCAGCTCTTCGAGACGGGCTTCTTGGACGCCGACTTCGAGGCGTCGTTCGAGGGCTCGTCCGACGCTTCCTTGGAACCCGACTCGGACGCCGACTTGGACGCCGACTCGGACGGGGACTTCGACGGGGTGCCGCTCGCCTTCGCGCCGCCCGCGCCGTTCGCCTCGGACACCGCCTCCACCGCCTCCTTGGCGGCCTTCTTCGCGTCCTTCATCAGGTCGCCGGCGCTCGGGGTCTTGTCACCGGCCAGGCCCGCGCCGTTGTAGTCGAGCGTGACGACCACGTTCTCGACGCGTGCCACGACCGTCTGCTGCTTGAAGGTGCCTTCCTTCTTCTTCAGGTCGTAGCGCACGGCCGTCGCCTGGTCACCCGTTCCGGACACCGGCTCCGACTTGGTGCTCTTGGCGCCCTCCACGGCCTGCGCGTCCTGGACCTGCTTCGTGTAGTACTCCTGGGCCAGCTTGTCGGCCGGGCCGCGCGCGGCGTCCGACTCGAAGCGCAGCATCGACACGTTCAGCCAGCGGAACTGCGAGCCCTTCACACCGTTGTTGTCGAGGCTGTTCCAAGAGCAGTTGGCGCGCGTCGAGATGTCGTCCGACTTGCCTTCCTTGCCGGACTTGCTCTCCGGGACGAGGTCCTTCAGCGTCTTCTTCGACAGTGCCTCGCAGGGCTCCGGAAGCTTGCCGTACGCCGCCGCCTGCACGGTCGGCGACGGGCTCGCGGACGCCGATGCGGCTGCCTTCGCCGCCTTGTCCGTGCTGTCGCCGGAGCCGGAGTCCGAGGAGCAGCCGGCGGCGACCAGCATCACGGGGACGGCGGCCGCGCAGACAAGGACGCGGTTGAGTCGCTTCGCTCGCTCTTCTCGCTGGTCTCGCTGTGCTCGTCGCTGCATGGTTCCTTCACTCATGACGCTCGTGGTTCCTGCGGTCGGAACGGGTCCGAGTGGTCACCGTACGCGGTGAGGCAGCGGTGTGTTCTTCCTTCGCGTGCTTTGCGCGTGTGCGTGAAGGGGGCGTGAAGGGGCCTCAGTCGCTCAGCGAATCCGCCAGCTGGGAGGCCAGTTTCTGGGCCCTGTCCTGCAATTCCTTGCTGTCCGGGACGACGCCGACAGTCGCCGGCTGCTCCGCGTACTCGATGGTCACGATGACGTTGGACGTGCGGAACGCCACAGTCACCGTCCGCTGCTCGGCGGTCGAGCCGGAGCTGCTCAGTTCGTCGTCGAGGAAGGCCTCGTCGCCGAGGTCCTCCAGGACGCGGGGCTGGAGCTCGGTCGGGGTGGCGGACGTGGACGGCGACGGTGAGCCGGTACCGGAGGGAGAGGAGGTCGCCGTCGGGAGCCGCTCGGGGCGGTGGCGGAACCGCCGGCCGGAGTGCTGCCGGCCGCGGGGGACTCGGTGGCGGCGGACTCGGTGGCGGACTCGGTGGCGGTCGGCTCGGGCAGGTGGGCCGCCGCTTCCTTCTCCGCGAAGAGCTGCTCGGCCTGGCTGTCGTCGCTGACCGCGTTGTCGTAGGAGACGACCCGTTCGAAGTCGATGAGCAGATGGTCGGTGGCCTGCCGGCTGTCGACCTTCCACTGGCAGCCGACCTTGCGGTCGGTGTCGAACGTGACCGTCGGCTCGCCCTCGTACGCCGTCTCGCGCTGTTCCCCGTCGGTCATCTGCCGGATGCCGGGCAGGAGTTCGTCGAGCGTGCCCTGGCCGACCGCGGTGCACGGCTCGGGGAGCGTGCGGTAGCGGCCCGGCTCGGCGGTGGCCGATGCCGTGCCCGTGCCGCCCGGGTTGGAGTCGTCCGTCGGGCCGCCGTCGCCCGAGCTGCCGGTGCAGCCGGCCAGCAAGGCGGCGAGGAGCGCGGCGATGCCGGGTGCGTACGCCTTCCGTTGCACGTGGTGGCTCCTCTCGACGCGGATATTGGCTTGCCGCCGCGGGGCGGCCGATGAACACAATGTGTATCGCACGCACTGCCGTGGACGCCGGTCCGGATTCCCTTTCGTCGACCTTGGCTCCGGTATTTGCTCTTGAAGACTTCTGTTCGCTTACGGGGGATTGGAACGCTATGTCGTATGTAGAGATACCTGGTGCGAAAGTACCGATCCGAATGTGGACCGACCCGGCCACGGTCGACGGCTCCGCACTCCAGCAGCTCCAGAACGTCGCCACGCTGCCGTGGATCAAGGGCCTGGCCGTCATGCCCGACGTGCACTACGGCAAGGGCGCGACGGTCGGCTCGGTCATCGCCATGCGGGGCGCGGTGTGCCCGGCGGCGGTGGGCGTCGACATCGGCTGCGGCATGTCGGCGGTGAAGACGTCCCTGACGGCGAACGACCTGCCCGGTGATCTGTCGCGGCTGCGGTCGCGGATCGAGCAGGTGATTCCGGTGGGGCGGGGGATGCATGACGATCCTGTGGATCCGGGGCGGTTCCACGGGGTGGCTACTGCCGGGTGGGACGACTTCTGGGGGCGGTTCGACGGGGTTGCGGAGGCGGTCAGATTCCGTGCGGAACGTGCCACCAAGCAGATGGGGACCCTTGGCCAAGGCAACCATTTTGTCGAAGTATGTATAGACACGTCCGATTCGGTGTGGCTCATGCTCCACTCCGGCTCCAGGAACATCGGCAAGGAACTGGCCGAGCACCACATCGGCATCGCCCAGAAACTCCCGCACAACCAGGGCCTGGTCGACCGCGACCTGGCCGTCTTCGTCGCGGACACACCGCAGATGGCGGCGTACCGCAATGACCTGTTCTGGGCGCAGGAGTACGCGAAGTACAACCGCACGATCATGATGGCGCTCCTCAAGGACGTCATCCGCAAGGAGTTCAAGAAGGCGAAGCCCTCCTTCGAGCCGGAGATCAGCGCGCACCACAACTATGTGGCCGAGGAGCGCTACGACGGGATGGACCTGCTCGTGACCCGCAAGGGCGCGATCCGGGCGGGCTCCGGCGAGTACGGGATCATCCCCGGGTCCATGGGCACGGGTTCGTACATCGTGAAGGGCCTCGGCAACGCCAAGTCCTTCAACTCGGCCTCGCACGGCGCGGGCCGGCGCATGAGCCGCAACGCGGCCAAGCGCCGGTTCTCGACGAAGGACCTGGAGGAGCAGACGAGGGGCGTGGAGTGCCGCAAGGACTCCGGCGTCGTGGACGAGATCCCCGGTGCCTACAAGCCGATCGAGCAGGTCATCGACCAGCAGCGGGACCTGGTAGAGGTCGTGGCGAAGTTGCGGCAAGTTGTTTGTGTGAAGGGCTGACGCGCAAGGGCCCGGTC
Organism: Streptomyces tuirus; assembly: GCA_018195615.1. GTDB lineage: Bacteria > Actinomycetota > Actinomycetes > Streptomycetales > Streptomycetaceae > Streptomyces > Streptomyces tuirus_A. The sequence goes on from JAGTPG010000002.1 coordinate 5,650,625, forward strand.
GGAACCGGGGCCCTTGCGCTGCCGTTATGCGCCGCTGGGCATGGGTACTTGACCGTTTCGCAGACGCCAGAGGCGAAGATTGCAACTCTGGACGGTTCTGCCGAGCACGTCTGCCGCGGCCGTCGGGCTGTTGAGTTTCAGTAGGATGCGATCCTCGTGGTCAGCCCAGCGGCGTCTCGAGTGGGCGGCCCGCATTCCCGCGGGACGCATCCATGCAGTCAGGGACGCGGCGGCCGTGCGTTTGCGCTCCAAGGACAAACAACCCGGGTAGTACAGCTCCGCCACCAGGCACTGGGCCACTTCCATGGTGTAGAGGACGTTGTAGATGCCGTCGCGGTTGTTGCGCTTCGGATTGCGCTCGGCTCCCGTCACCTCTTTCCCGTAGTCGCAGGCGTAGGACGCCACGGAAGTGCTGGCCGTAGTGAGGGAGACGAAGGGGAACCCCTTGCCGGTGAAGCCCACTGAACCGTCGGCGTCGATGATGCCCCGCAGATAGTCGCGACTGGAGAACTCGATGAGTGGCGGAGCGATCGTCTTGGATTTGCGGCCGTAGGGCAGTCCGAGTTCGCTCAGCTTCGTCCTTGCGTTGAGGGAGCACAGAGTCCACGTGACCGAGGTGTGTGTCTCGCTGAAGTTCGTGGAGCGATTGCGCGTACTGATGCTGCTGTAGAACGGCGTCAGCTTCTGAAATTCCCTCAGGATGCCCACATCTCGAGCGTTGATTTCGACGGTCAGCTTGCCCTTTTGGCCGACACCTCGCTGAAGATGCCCATCCGCCTGCAAGAAGCCGAACATGTACGCGTACTCGGGACCGTGAGGTCCATGAACCGGTGGGAGATAGGCTCGCAATCAGCCACAGGGAAGCCTCTACTTCCTTGTTGGTCAGGCCCTCGGTCGGGATGTCGGTCCCGGCCGAGGGCCGTCGCTCTGATGGTGTGGCGCGAGCCTAGGGCGCCAGTTCAGCCGCCGTTCGGGCGATCGAGGATGTTCACCCCTGTGAGTTAGGGCAAGCCTCGGTCTACGACTCCCGGTGCACCTTCGTGTTCGACGCCTGGGCGCGGGGCGGAGGAGCAGGAGGTCGACGTTGACGTGGCTGGGGCGGGTGACCGCCCAGGTGATGGTGTCGGCGACGTCGTCGGCGGTGAGGGGGTCGGCGACGCCCTCGTAGACCTTCTCCGCCTTTTCCGCGTCGCCGCCGAAGCGGGTCAGGGCGAACTCGTCCGTCTTGACCATGCCGGGGCGATCTCGATGACGCGGACCGGCTGGCCGACGATCTCCAGGCGGAGGGTTTCGGCGAGGACGTGGGCGCCGTGCTTGGCGGCGACGTAGCCCGCGCCGCCCTCGTAGGTGCCGTGGCCGGCCGTAGAGGAGACGACCACGACCGTGCCGTCGCCGCTCGCGACCAGCTTGGGGAGCAGGGCCTGGGTGAGGTTGAGCGTGCCGATGACGTTCGTCTCGTACATCTGCCGCCAGTCGGCGGGGTCGCCGGTGGCGACCGGGTCGGCGCCGAGTGCGCCGCCCGCGTTGTTGACCAGGACGCCGATCGACCGGAACGCCGTGGCGAACTCGTCGACCGCCGCCCGGTCCGTGACGTCGAGGGCGTAGGCCGTGGCCTGGTGGCCCGCCGCGTTGATCTCCTCGGCCAGTGCTTCGATGCGGTCCTTGCGGCGGGCCGTGAGGACGACGCGGTAGCCCGCCGCGGCGAGTTGCCGGGCCGTGGCGGCGCCGATTCCGCTGCTCGCACCGGTGACGACGGCGATGCGGGAGGCTGCGGACGGGGCGGCGGTGGCCATGGGGACTCCTCGGGTGGGCCTGCTTCTGCGTACGGGCTTCCGGTCAGGATAGGTCGGCCCCGCGGTGGGAGAATGAGGGCGGGTGATCCCCTGGTTTCCTACGGAGGTGGATCATGGGCGAGGCACGTGAGGTCATGGACCGGCTCACCGAAGCGCTCACCTCGCACGCCGATCTGAAGACCATCGGCGAGCTGTATGCCGAGGACGCGGTCGCCTTCACCCCGACGAGGGCGAGCTGCGCGGCCGCGGCGACATCGTCGAGTACTGGCGTGGGATGACGGAGGCGGTTCCCGAGGCGACGTTCCGGCCGCTGCACTCGTACGAGGTCGGCGACACGGCCATCGACGAGGGGATCTTCAGCGGGCGGAACACCGGGCCGCTGGAGTTGCCCAACGGCGAGACGCTTCCCCCGACGCAGAAGGAGATCTCGATCCGCGGGGTGGACATCGCCACCGTGAAGGACGGACGGATCGTCGACTACCGGCTGTACTTCGACGAGATGGACTTCCTCGGGCAGTTGGGGTTGCTGCCCGACGAGCCGTTCTGAGCCGTCCGAGGGGCCCGGTCAGTTTCCTCGCGGGGCGTACATGATGACCGCCATGCCCGCGAGGCAGACGAGTGCGCCCGTGATGTCCCAGCGGTCCGGGCGGTAGCCGTCCGCGACCACGCCCCACAGGATCGAGCCGGCGACGAAGATCCCGCCGTACGCGGCGAGCACGCGGCCGAAGTGGGCGTCGGGCTGGAACGTCGCGACGAAGCCGTAGGCGCCGAGCGCGAGGGCGCCGCCGGCCGCCCACAGCCAGCCCTTGTTCTCCCGTACGCCCTGCCAGACCAGCCACGCACCGCCGATCTCGAGCAGGGCGGCGAGGACGAAGAGGGCGGCGGAGCGGACGATCTGCATACGGGGAGCTTCGCACACCCCGGAGGTATGGTTGAAGGGTAAACAACCTGAAGGGTGAGCCAGCATGCAGTTCGGGATCTTCAGCGTCGGCGATGTGACACCCGACCCGACCACCGGCCGGACGCCGACCGAGCGCGAGCGCATCAAGGCCATGGTCGCCATCGCGCTCAAGGCCGAGGAGGCCGGGCTCGACGTCTTCGCCACCGGTGAGCACCACAACCCGCCGTTCGTGCCGTCGTCCCCGACCACGATGCTCGGCCACATCGCCGCCCGCACCGAGCGGCTGGTCCTCTCCACGGCCACCACCCTCATCACCACCAACGACCCGGTGAAGATCGCCGAGGACTACGCGATGCTCCAGCACCTGGCCGACGGCCGGGTGGACCTGATGCTGGGCCGCGGCAACACCGCCCCCGTCTATCCCTGGTTCGGCCAGGACATCCGGCAGGGCATCCCGCTCGCCGTCGAGCACTACGCCCTGCTGCACCGCCTGTGGCGCGAGGACGTCGTCGACTGGGAGGGCACGTTCCGTACCCCCCTGCGGGGCTTCACCGCGACGCCCCGCCCGCTGGACGGCGTACCGCCGTTCGTCTGGCACGGGTCGATCCGCTCGCCGGAGATCGCCGAGCAGGCCGCCTACTACGGCGACGGCTTCTTCCACAACAACATCTTCTGGCCGGCCGACCACACCAAGCGCATGGTCGAGCTGTACCGGACCCGGTACGCGCACCACGGGCACGGCACGCCCGAGCAGGCGATCGTCGGGCTCGGCGGGCATGTGTTCATGCGGCGGAACTCGCAGGACGCCGTGCGCGAGTTCCGGCCGTACTTCGACGTCGCGCCGGTGTACGGGTACGGGCCGTCGCTGGAGGACTTCATGGACCAGACGCCGCTGACCGTCGGCTCCCCGCAGCAGGTCATCGAGAAGACGCTGGCCTTCCGCGAATACGCCGGCGACTACCAGCGCCAGCTGTTCCTGGTCGACCACGCCGGGCTGCCGCTGAAGACCGTGCTGGAGCAGATCGACCTGCTGGGCGAGGAGGTCGTACCGGTGCTGCGCAAGGAGTTCGCCGTCGGCCGCCCGGCGGACGTGCCGGACGCGCCGACGCACGCGGCCCTGCTCGCCCGGCAGTGACCGTGCCCCTGGTGAGAGGGCAGTAAGAAGGACGCCCGGGCGCAGCTCGTCAGGTCCCGGGGGCGCTGCGGCTTGGCACACTGGACGCGTGCCCCAAACAGTGCTGCTCGCCGAAGACGACCGCGCCATCCGCAACGCCCTGGAGCGCGCCCTGACCCTGGAGGGCTACCAGGTCATGGCGGTCGCCGACGGTGTCGAGGCACTGGCGCAGGCCCACCGCAACCGTCCGGACGTCCTCGTCCTGGACGTGATGATGCCCGGCATCGACGGCCTCCAGGTGTGCCGGGTGCTGCGCGCCGAGGGCGACCGGACGCCCGTCCTGATGCTCACGGCCCTCGTGGAGACCGCCGACCGGATCGCCGGCCTGGACGCGGGCGCCGACGACTACGTGGTGAAGCCCTTCGACGTCGAGGAGGTCTTCGCCCGGCTGCGTGCCCTGCTGCGCCGCACCAGCCCGGTGGGCGTCGGAGCGCCCCGGCGGCCGAGGCGCCCAGGCCGGTCCCCGAGAGGTTCCTCGAGGCGGCCGGCATCCGCATGGACCCGCAGGCGCGCCGGGCCTGGCGGGGCACGCGCGAGCTGGAGCTGACCCGCACCGAGTTCGAGCTGCTGGAGCTGCTGGTCCGCAACGCCGGCATCGTCCTCGACCACTCGACGATCTACGACCGTATCTGGGGCTACGACTTCGGCCCCGGCTCGAAGAACCTCGCCGTCTATGTCGGCTATCTGCGCCGCAAGCTGGACGAGCCGGACGCGCCGCAGCTGATCCACACGGTGCGCGGCGTGGGTTACGTGCTGCGGGAGGACTGAGTGGGCCGCATCCGCCGGCGCTTGAGCGGGCGGCGGCCGAAGCTCGTCTCGCTGCGTACGACGTTCGCCGTGTCGTTCGCGGCGGTGACGGCGGCGGTGACGATCCTGGTCGGCATCCTGTCCTACAGCGCGGCGGCCCGGCTGGTGCGGGTGGACCAGCAGTCCGTGTTCGACGAGGTCGTGCAGGACCTGCGGGGCGAGGTGCGGGAGAACCGGATGTCGCCGGGTGATTTCTCCTCCGCCGCGCCCGGCCACGACCTGGTGCGGCCCGCCCGCACGGACGTGCAGGTGCTCGGCCCGGACGGGCATGTCGTCGACAAGGGCAGCCCGGGGCTGCCGGTGACCGGCGCCGACGTGCGGATCGCGGCCGCGGTGACGTCCGGGCGGGTGGTCGAGCACAGGGACGTCGACGTGGGCGACGACGTCTACCGGGTCGCGACCGTCTCCCTCGGCGGCGGCCGGGGCGCGGTGCAGGTCGCGCAGGAGTTCAGTGACGTCGAGGACCTGCTGCGGGCGCTGCAGCGGCGGACGCTGCTGCTGATGGCCGCCGTCGTGATCGCCGCCGGCCTGTTCGGCTGGTGGCTGGCCCGGCGGATCACGCGCCGCCTGGTCGTCCTCACCGACGCCGCCGAGGACGTCGCCCGCACCCGCCGGCTCGGCATCCAGGTGCCCGTCGCCGGGCACGACGAGGTGGGCCGGCTGGGCCGTGCCTTCGACCGCATGCTGGGCCGGCTCGCGCAGTCCGAGGAGGACCAGCGCCGGCTGGTCCAGGACGCGGGCCACGAGCTGCGGACGCCGCTGACCTCGCTGCGTACGAACATCTCCCTGCTCCGCCGGATCGACGAACTCCCGCCCGAGACCCGCGAGGAACTGGTCGCCGACCTCGGGCAGGAGGCCCGTGAGCTGACCGACCTGGTCAACGAGCTCGTCGACCTCGCGGCCGGGCAGTCCGACACAGAGCCGCCGCGGCGGGTGGACGTCGCCGACATCGCGGAGGAGGTGGCGGGTCTCGCCCGGCGCCGCAGCGGGCGGCGGATCGTGCTCCGCGCGAGTGGCGACACCACGACCGACGGGCGGCCCGGGATGCTGACCCGGGCGCTGTCCAACCTCGTCGAGAACGCGGTGAAGTTCGACCAGGGCGGCACGGCCCCCATCGAGCTGGTCGTCGCAGGGCCCGCCCGGCCCGGCACGATCCGCGTCGAGGTCCTCGACCGCGGCCCCGGCATCACCGAACCCGACCTCGCCCGCGTCTTCGACCGCTTCTACCGCGCCGCCGACGCCCGCTCCCTGCCGGGCTCCGGCCTGGGCCTGTCCATCGTCCGCGAGGTGGCACTGGCGCACGGGGGAGCGCCGTTCGCGTTCCGCAGGGAAGGGGGCGGAACGGTGATCGGGTTCACGGTGGGCGGAGGCCTCGCCGGGGGCGACCACTGAGCACGGCTTCGCCGCGGGCGGCTCCGGGGGGCGTCGGCTACGGGGTGGTGCAGCTGCCCGTGGTGGGCGTGTGCCGTGATCTCCGCGTGCGAGCGCGCCGGGGTGAGCAGACATGGCTTGGGGCTGCGGTCGGCGCGCCCCGGGTGAGGGAGGACCGGTAGCGTGCTGAGTGATGAGGAGGCCGCCGCCCTGGCGGAGATCGACGAGGCGGCCCTGGCCCGGACGCTGCAGGAGCTGATAGCCGTCCCGAGCGTGACCGGGAGCCCCGCCGAGTCGGAGCTCCAGCACCAGCTGGCGGGCCGGCTGGAGTGGCTCGGTCTGGACACCGACCTGTGGTCCATGGACCTGCCCGCGCTACGGGCGCACCCGGACTTCCCGGGCACGGAGGCGCCCCGCGACGAGGCCTGGGGCCTGGTGGGGACCACCCCGGACGGCGGCGACGGCCCCACGCTCGTCCTCCAGGGGCACGTGGACGTCGTACCGCCCGGCGACCTGGCGGCCTGGGACGGCGACCCGTTCGTGCCCCGGGTGACCGGGGACGTGATCCACGGGCGCGGCGCCTGCGACATGAAGGCCGGCCTCGCGGCGCACCTCGCCGCGCTGGCGGCGATCCGCGCGGCCGGGATCCGCCTGCGCGGCCGGGTCGCCGTGCACTTCGTCGTCGGCGAGGAGGACGGCGGCGTCGGCGCCTTCGGCACCCTGCGCCGCGGCTACGGCGGAGACGCCTGTGTCATCGCGGAGCCCACCGCCGGCACGCTGATCACCGCCAACGCGGGCGCCCTGACGTTCCGTGTCACGGTGCCCGGCCGGGCCGCCCACGCCAGTTCGAGGGAGCGGGGCGTCAGCGCGATCGACGCCTACCTGCCCCTGCACCGGGCCCTGGCCCGCCTGGAGTCCGTACGCAACACCGACCCCGACCCGCTGCTGGCGGAGTACCCGATCCCCTGCGCCCTGTCCGTCGGCACCCTGCGCTCCGGCGACTGGGCGAGCAGCGTGCCGGACCTGCTGGTCGCCGAGGGGCGGCTCGGCGTCCGCCTCGACGAGGACCCGGCCGAGGCACGCCGCGCGCTGGAGCGGTGCGTGACCGAGGCCTGCGCCAGCGACCCCTGGCTGCGCGACCACCCGCCGACCGTGACCTGGCCGGGCGGCCAGTTCGCCCCCGGCCGCCTCCCGCGGAACCACCCCCTGCCGGACATCCTCCGCACCGCCTGGACCGACACCACGGGCCGCCCGCCCCTGCGCGAACGAGGCGCGACCTATGGCAGCGACCTGCGGCTGTACGCCGGGGCCGGGATCCCGACGCTCCAGTTCGGGCCGGGGGACATCCAGGTGGCGCACAGTGCGGGGGAGCGGGTGTCGGTGCGGGAGGTCGTGGAGGTGGCCCGGGCGTTGGTGGTGGCGGTGCTGCGGGTGGTCGGCACGAAATGACGTCCGCCGCCTGCCCGGCTGCTCACGACCCGCCGGGTCGCAGCACGCGGTGGAGGTGGAAGCGCCCGCCGTGCGTGAGCCGCACCCCGGGTGTCCCCGAGAACAGCTCGTGTCCCTTGTCGTGGTCGCCGGCCTCGGCCGCCTCCTGGTGCGCCTCGGCGCTGGTCCACTCGGTGTACAGCAGTACCCGGCTGCCGTCGACGCTGTGCAGGAAGTGGGCCGAGATCGCCCCGGGATGCCCGCCGTCGCCTGGCTGGGCGGCGATCACCGCGTCGGTGAAGGAGCGCTGCCGCTCCGGCCCGTCGACGTCGAACGCGGCGGTGATCAGACAGCCCGGGACGCGCGTCTCGGGCTTCTCGGCCAGGCTGCGGTACAGCCGGTAGCGCGGCGGACCGTCCGGTGTCACCGCCGCCTCCTCGCTCCACTGGGCGACCGTCAGCACGGTCTCCCCGTCCGTGCTCAGGAACCAGCTGACGGCGGCGAGCCCGGCCGGCGGTGACGCCAGCCGGCCGGACTCCTCCTCCACCAGAGCCTGTTGCCGATCACGGCTGTCGGCGTACCGGGTGCCGATGACCAACGTGCCGGGGAGGGTCGGGTCCGGGAAGGCGGCTGAGGACACGGACGGAACTCCTTCGCGTGGGGAAGTGGAACCGTGATGGTGCCCCTGGCCGGTGGCGCGCGGTCAACTGCTTTACGGAGCACGGCAGATGACCGGGCCGGGTGTACGCGTCACACCGCCAGCCACACCGCCTGGTCCGGGCCCAGCCGGCCGTTCTCGAGCGGGCCGCTGGACAGGAGCGGCGCGGAGTGTGCCGGGAGTTCGTACGGCTCGGCGGATAGGTTGACCGCGCAGACGAAGCCCGGCTCGCGGCTGAAGGCCAGGACGCCCTCGGGAGTGTCCAGCCAGGTCATGGTGCCGTCGCCCAGGGCGGGGTGGTCGTGGCGGAGGCGCAGGGCCGTGCGGTACAGCTCCAGCATGGAGGCCGGGTCGCCGGCCTGCGACTCGACGGTGCGGTCGGCCCAGTCGGCGGGCTGCGGCAGCCAGGGGGCGGCTGTACTGCCTTCGGGGCTGAAGCCGTAGGGGGCCGTCCGGCCGGACCAGGGGATCGGGACGCGGCATCCGTCCCGCCCCCGGTCGGTGTGCCCGGAGCGTTCCCAGGTCGGGTCCTGGAGGACGTCCTCGGGCAGGTCCTCGACCTCGGGCAGGCCGAGTTCCTCGCCCTGGTAGACGTAGGCGCCGCCGGGCAGGGCGAGCATCAGCAGGGCGGCGGCCCGGGCGCGCCGGATGCCGAGGTCCAGGTCGAGGGGCCCTCCGGGCGGTAGCTCTCGTTGGCCACCCAGCGCCGGGCGGTCCGGCGGCCGTAGCGGCTGGGGTGGCGCATCACGTCGTGGTTGGAGAGGACCCAGGTGGCCGGAGCGCCCACCGCGCCGAGCATGGCCAGGGAGTCGTCGATGACCGCGCGCAGGTCCTTCGGGTCCCAGCTCGACATCAGGAAGTCGAAGTTGAAGGCGGTGTGCAGGCCGTCCTGGCGGACGTAGGCGGCGAGTCGTTCGGGCGTGTCCGCCCAGGCCTCGGCGACGAAAGAGCGGTCGCCGGGGAACTCGTCGGCGACCCTGCGCCAGGCCCGGTATATCTCGTGCACCTCGTCACGGTCCCAGTGCGGGTGGTCGATGTGCCGCAGCGGCTGCCCCTCGTCCGGATCCCGGCGGGGCGGCAGGTCGGGCAGTTCCGGGTGCTTGATCAGCCCGTGGGCGACGTCGATGCGGAAGCCGTCGACACCGCGGCTGAACCAGAACCGCAGGACCGACTCGAACTCGGACCGGACCTCGGGGTGCTGCCAGTTCAGGTCGGGCTGCTGGGGTGCGAACAGGTGCAGGTACCACTGCCCGTCGGGCAGCCGGGTCCAGGCCGGGCCGCCGAAGCAGGAGACCCAGTCGTTCGGCGGCTGCGCACCGTCGGGCCCCCGGCCCGGGCGGAAGACGTACCGCTCGCGCTCCGGACTGCCCGGGCCGGCCGTCAACGCGGCCTGGAACCAGGCGTGCTGGTCGGAGGTGTGGTTGGGCACGATGTCGGGAATCACGCGGATCCCGTGCGCGTGTGCCTCCTCGATGAGCCGCTCGGCGTCGGACAGCGTGCCGAACCGCGGGTCGATGTCGCGGAAGTCGGCGACGTCGTAGCCGTGGTCGGCCATCGGCGACTTGTACCAGGGGTTGATCCAGATGGCGTCCACGCCCAGGGACTTCAGATACGGCAGGCGGGAGCGGAGGCCGGCGATGTCGCCGACGCCGTCGCCGTTGCCGTCGGCGAAACTGCGGATGTAGACCTGGTAGATGACGGCACTGCGCCACCAGGGTGCGGAACGGGGCATGTCACTCCTTGCAGAGCACGGGGGTGGCTATTTCGCGGCGCCGGCGGTGAGCCCGGCGACGATGCGGCGCTGGAAGAGCAGCACCATGACCACCAGCGGGACGGTGACGAGCACACCCGCGGCCATCTGGCTGCCGAACGGGGTCTCGTAGGTCGTCGCGCCGGTGAACTTGGAGATGGCGACCGTGGCGGTCTGCATGCCGGGCTTGTTGGTCATCGACAGGGCGATGAGGAACTCGTTCCAGGCGGCGATGAAGGTGATGATGGCGGTGGTGAAGATGCCCGGCGCGGCGAGGGGCACGATGACCTTGCGGAAGGCCTGGCCGCGGGTGCAGCCGTCGACCATGGCGGCGTGTTCCAGTTCGTCGGGCATCTGACGGAAGAACGTGGTCAGGTTCCACACCGCCAGTGGCAGCGCGAAGGACATGCTCGGCACGATCATCGCCTGGTAGGTGTTGATCCAGCCGATGTCGGTGAACAGCTTCAGCAGCGGCACCACGATCGACACCACCGGGAACATCGAGGTGGCGATGATCAGCGTCAGGATCAGCCGCTTGAAACGGAACTCCAGCCGCGCCATCGCGTAGGCGGTGAAGGTGGCCAGCAGCAGCGCCAGTACGGTCGTGATCCCGGCGACGACCAGACTGTTGAGCAGCGCGCGCCCGAAGCCCTGCGTGGGGTCGAACACGGCCCGGTAGTTCGCGAAGGAGACCGGGGAGGGGATCAGCGACGTGCTGAAGATGTCGCCGGTGCTGCGGAGGCTGGAGACCAGCATCCAGTAGAACGGGGCCAGACAGTAGGCCACGACCGCGACGACACCCGCGTACACGAGCCCGTTGCGCCATCTCGCGGTGCTCGTCGTCATGCCGTCACCTCCCTACGGCGGAGGAACACCCGGCGTTTGCGACCGCCTCCGCCCCGACCAGGTCCGTGCCGAGCAGCCGGACGAAGGCGAGCGCGATCAGGAAGACGTAGAGGAAGAGGATCACCGCGTACGCGGAGGCCGGTCCGAAGCGGACGTTGGACGCCTCGTTCTGCGCGAGCATCGACAGCGTCTCCACCGAGTGCTTCTGCGCGCCGACGAGGATGTAGGGCAGGTCGAACATCCGCAGGGCGTCCATGCAGCGGAACAGCACGGCCACCAGCAGCGCGGGCTTCACCAAGGGCAGGGTGATGTGCCAGAACCGGCGTACCGGGCGGGCCCCGTCCATGCGGGCGGCCTCGTAGACCTCCTTCGGGATGACCTGGAGGCCGGCCAGCACCAGCAGCCCGATGAAGGGCGCGGTCTTCCACACCTCGGCGACGATGACGGCGACCTTGGCGTGGAAGCCCTCGGTGGTCCACAGGATCTGCTGCCCGAGCAGCGCGTTGGCCACACCGTCGCTGTTGAAGATCCACCGCCACAACAGTCCGGAGATGGCCGTCGGCACCGCCCAGGGCACCAGGATCCCGGCCCGCACCAGGGCCCGGCCCCGGAACGCCTTGTGCATGATCAGCGCCATGGCGACCCCGATCACCGTCTCCAGACCGACGGTGACCACGGTGAAGAACGTGGTGTTCCAGAAGGCGTTCCAGAACCGCGCCCCGGCCTCGCCGAAGATGTCGGCGTAGTTCAGCAGGCCGACGAACGGCTCGGTGTCGCTGATGAACCCGGTGGCAGGGTCGAGGCCCTTCGGCCCGTACAGCGATTCCTTCAGTGCCATGAGCGTCGGGTAGAGCACGACGATCGTCAGCACCAGCAGTGTCGGGGAGACCAGCAGCGCGGCCAGCCGGCCCGCCCCGGCGGTCGCACGGCCCCGCGCCGCCGGCGGCTGAGGCCGCGTACCGGCGCCGGCCTGTGCCGGGACCTCGGTCACGGTCCCCGCCCTCACCGCGCCACGGCCTTCCGCAGCGCCTTCTGCAGGTCCCTCAGCGCCTGCGCGCTGCTCTTCTCACCGGTCAGGGCGGCGTACGTCTCCTGCTGGACCGCCGAGGTCACGTCCCCGTACGGCACCACCCGGGGCCGCGGCACGGCCCGCAGGACGGACTCCTTGAGGACCGGCAGGTACGGGTACTGCTCGATGAGCGCCTTGTCGTCGTAGAGCGCGGCGTACGGCGGGGCGAGGGAGGCGTCCCTCAGGAAGGTCGCCGTGTTCTCCTCGCTGGTCATGAACTCGATGAAGTCCAGGGCCGTCGCCTTGTTCCTCGCCGACGAGGACACGGCCATGTTGTGGCCGCCGAGGCTGGAGGAGCCGGGCCCGTTCAGACCGGGCAGCGGCGCGACCCCGAACTTGCCCTTGACGCCGCTCTTCTCAGCCAGGGAGTACATGTACGGCCAGTTGCGCAGGAAGAGGAGCTTGCCGGACTGGAAGGCCTGGCGGCCGTCCTCCTCCTGGTAGGTGATGGCCTCCTTCGGGATCGTCCTGTCCTCGAAGGAGTCGACGAGGAAGTCCAGGCCCTTCTTCGCCTCCGGGGTGTCGACGTCCGGCCTGCCGTTCGCGTCGGTGACCCGGCCGCCGGCGGAGTGCACGGCCTCGGCGAAGTTCACCGTCAGTCCCTCGTACTTCTGGAACTGCCCGGCGTAGCAGGACATGCCCTTCGCCTCGGGAAGCCTCTTCACCTTGGCGCAGGCGCCGGTCATCTCGCCCCAGGTGGTGGGGGGCTGGGCGACTCCCGCCTTCTTCAGCAGGTCGGTGCGGTAGTAGAGCATGCCGCCGTCCGAGCTGCTCGGCACCGCGTACAGACCGCCGCGGTAGCGCGAGGTCTCCACCACCGGCTTCAGCATCTTCGACATCGGGAACCGCTTCTCGGGCAGCTTGTCGATCCACTGGTGGGCGGCGAACTCCGAGGTCCACACGACGTCGAGGGACAGCACCGTGTAGGCGTCGGACTTCGTCTCCGCGTTCTGGATCATCTGCTGGCGCTGCGCGTCCGCATCCGTCGGCAGCTGGATGAAGGTGACCTTCTCCTTCGGGTGCGCCTTGTTCCAGCGGTCGAGCATCGGCTGGACGGTGCCCGTGGTGTCCTTGCCGGCCACGTAGGTGATGGGCCCGCGCCCTTCGAACGACGGTGCCCCGGCCTGCCCGGAGCCGCTGCCGGACGAGCCGCAGGCGGCGAGGAGGAGCCCGGTGGCAGCGAGCGCGGTCGCTCTGGTCGTGGTTCTGGTCGTCACTGTCTCTCCTGGTCGTGCGGAGCCGGGGTCACGGTTTCTGAGACTGCGTTGTCACGACGTCTGCGTCATGAATACGCAGGTCAAAGCCCTGAACACGGACTCCTCCGCAAGGTCGTCGAGCCTTGCGGGACAACGCTTGCAAGCTAGGGGCGTGCTGTGCCGAAGTCAATGCGTTACCTGGGGGTAATCGGCTGACCACTCGGATCTCGTCCCTGTGAAAGCGCTGTCACAACGGCACTGGAAAAGGCGAATCCCTGTGCTACCGTCCGCTCATGCCTCCAGCTCAGCGGCACCCCACCATGGCCGACGTGGCCGAACGGGCCGGGGTCTCCACCTCCACCGTCTCGCGCACGCTGCGCGGCCTGTCCACGGTCTCCCCGGAAGTCCGCGCCCGCGTCGAGAAGGCCGCACGCGAGCTGAACTTCGCCGTGTCACGGCAGGCCGCGAGCCTCGTCACGGGCAGGACCGGAACGGTGGCGGTGCTGGTCCCCACACTCAACTCGTGGTTCATGGGATCCGCCCTGTCCAGTCTGGCCCCGCTGCTGCGGGCGGCGGGCATGCAGCTGAACGTCTACGAGATCCCCGACATGGCCGAGCGCACCTCGTTCTTCGAGCACCTCCCGGCCCGCCGCAACGCCGACGCGCTCCTGGTGTTCTCCTTCGACCTCACCGACGAGGAGACCGCCCGGCTGGACGACCTCGGCATGCCGGTGATCTACGTCAGCCAGCACGTCGACGGACGCCCGAGCGTCTACGTCGACGACGTGGCCGGCGCCCTGCACGGCACCCGGCACCTGCTCAACCTCGGCCACCGCCGCATCGCCTTCGTCCAGACCGTGGGCGCGAGCGGCTTCTCCTTCAGCTCCAACGAGCGGCTGCTCGGCTACCAGCAGGCGCTCACCGAAGCGGGCGTTCCGCTCGACGCCGAGCTCGTCGTGTCCACCAGCGTCGGCAGCAAGCGCGCCGCCGCCGAGTCCCTCGGCACCCTGCTGAGCCTGCGCGAGCCTCCCACCGCGATCTTCGCCGAGCAGGACGAAGTGGCGGTCGCCCTCATCTGGAACCTCCGCAAGACCCAGATCCCCGTCCCCGACCGCATCTCCGTCCTGGGCTTCGACGACCAGCCGCTCGCCGACTGGTTCGACCTGTCGACGGTCGCCCAGTCACCGTCGGACATGGGGCGGGAGGCCGGGGAACTGGCACTGAAGCTCATCGACGACTCGGGTACGGAGCACGAGCGGCACGTCGTCCTGCCGTCGTATGTGATCCCGCGCTCCACGACCGCGCCTGTCGCCCCGGCTCGGGGCGAGGAGGACAGGGAGAAGGGGGCCTCTAGTCCTTGAGGGCGAAGAAGTGCATCGGGGAGTTCGGCTGGAAGCCGATGCGCGGATACACGGGCGCTCCGGCTGCGGTGGCGTGCAGGGTGGCCCGGGTGAGTCCGGTGGCTCGACCACCTTCGTACAGGGCCTTGCGTGTGACCGCCTCCCCGTAGCCGTGCCGCTGCCAGTCCGGATCTGTGGCGACGAGGAGAACGAAGAGACGGCCCTCGGCCTCGACGGTGGCGGCGCAGCTCACGGGCGTACCGTCGTCGCGTACGCCCAGGTAGGCATGCACCTGCGTCTTCCACATCACGGACTGCCCGAGACCGTCACGGCCGTCTTCCGACGGGAACCCGTACGCAAGTGAGTTGATGTCGGCGAAGGCCCGCAACTGCTCATCGGTGGTGACGCGAACGAACGCCAGGTCGGGATGGGCGGGTTCGGCGAGAGGCAGCAGGTCTCCCGCCATGCCGGTCCCCGGGAAGGCGTACTGGAGCCCGGCCCGCCCAGCGGCGTCCCCGAGCCCCGCCCGCGCCTCCTCATCGAGCAGATCCTCGAAGACCCAGAGAAACCCGGGCCGCTCTTTGGACCGCATGATCTCCGCGGCCTCACCCAGCCGCCGCTTCACCAGCCCGGCATCCGCGCCCTGTTCGGTCAGCGTGACGCAGTTCCAGAAGGCGAACCGGCAGTCGGCCCACCGGACGGCGATCCCCGGCAGGTCACGCACGTCCGCCTGCGGATCCCGGTCGAGCACCATCACCCGCCACACGGTGGCAAGCTGCTCCATCGATTCGATCGAGTCCGCGATATCAGGCATGAACACCCCTCAGATCGTCCGCCGGTGGGCGGAATCCGCCCACGCCGGTCACGTACTGCCCTTCGCGGCATCGACTCATCTCGCTGAACTCACTTATCGGCCAGGAATGACCGCTGTCGCGCTGGTCTCCTGAGACAGTCACGACGGACGCGAGGAACGCCACGATGGACGACGAGAATCGCCCCGTGTCATCGAGCGGTGGAACGGCCACACATGGGAGCCGTACGGTTTCGCGGCCGACCTGGCCGAGGCGCAGGCGATCCTCCACCCGGAGGCGAACCAGCCGCAGCCTGCCGCTCCGGTGCCGAAGCCCCTCGGTTCCGGCACGGGCAAGCACCGCAAACCTCAAACGCCCAGGTAAGCAGTGCCACGCAGATCAGGCGCGTAGGTCAGTGACTGCCGGTCAGTTCGCCGCTGAGCGTTCCGTGGATCCGGGCGCTTGGCTCGTTCAGCCCGGTGATCTCGACGGTCTTGCCGCGCTGGGCGTACTTGGTCTCGATGGCGTCCAGGGCGGCGACGGACGAGGCGTCCCAGATGCGGGCGGCGGACAGGAGACGCCCGGACCGAAAGCGATGAACAGCAACACCATCAGCACCAGCCCGGCCGCGATCACGGATGGACCGGCCAGGGCACGTCCGTCATCTCCGGCACCTGTGCCATGAAGATGAGGGGAGGGACTCAACTCCCAGCTTCCCAAGGCCCGTAGATCGCGTGCTCCGCGCCCGTGGCACGGGCCCAGTACCGGTCGCCGTACGACCAGTGCCACCATTCGGTCGGGTAGTTGACCAGGCCCGCGGCGGTCAGCGCGGCCGCGAGGGTCCGACGGTTGGCGCGTGCCTGGGGCGGGATGTCCTGGACGTCCGTGTAGCAGGCGCCCTCGCTCTCCTCCGGAGTGGCGTTCACCCGCGTCCCCAGGTCGAGTTCCCGCCCGTCGGCGGACACGAGGGTGAGGTCGACTGCCGCGCCGGCGCTGTGGGGGGCGATCTCGGGCGGTGACACATAGCGGCTCGTGGCCGTGCGCAGCTGCTCCGCGGACCAGTCCGGATGCTCCGCCCGCAGCTCGTCGGCGTACTTCTCGAAGTTGAGGCGCTGGAGCGCGGGCGGCCGGTACCCCTCGACGAAGAGCAGGCGAACGCCGTCCGGAAGCAACTCCTGCGCCCGCACCAGGCGAGCCAGGACACCCTCCCGCAGGTGCGCGAACGCGCCCGACCCGTCTTCCTTGCGGGGGTCGACCGCGATCGACTCCTGCCGTCGGACATCGAGCAGCCGCTCACCGCTGTCGACCACGGGTATCGCCGCGATCCTCGGATCTGACATCAGCACGATCTCGGTCATAGGGTGATCATCGCGCAGGCCGGGCCCAGCAGGGGCAGTTCAGCCGCGCGCTCCCAGAGTGACCACTGAGCGGTTCCGCCGGGGGTGCGAGAGCTCGGCGAAGTCGCGCTAGGCGTCCCGGTACCGGTCCCGGATCTCGGGGCGTTGCCGGAAGCCCGCTGACCTGTAGGTGGCGACCGCGCCGGTGTTGGAGCTCGGGGTGCAGACGATCGCGCTCGACGAGCCCAGCTCCTGGAGTGCGGCCGCCGCGGCGAGGGTGATGGCCCTGCCGTAGCCGAGACGGCGATGCTCCCGGTGCACGCCCATCGGTTCGAGCAGCCCTGGTCTGCCCGGACCGGCCGACCACACCGTCACCGCCGCCACCGCGCTGCCCTGGCCGTCGTACGCGACCAGGCACCGGGCGTCGGCGTACGGCGATCCGGCCGCCATCGCGTGCCAGCCCTCGTCGGTGAACCTCGACCCGTCGAACGACGCCCGCTGCACGGCGGCCCGCACGTGCGCCTGCTCCGGCCCGATCACCTCGATCCGCACACCAGGGTCCTGCACCGGTTCCGTGAGGTCTCGGCGCAGCGGCGTCCACGGCTCGTCGGTGTTCCAGCCGTCCTCGAGCAGCAGGTCTTGGACCAGCGCACCCGTCGGCGCGTCGACGTTCACCCTCCCCGCGGGCAGCACGCCGCGCTCCGGCTCGGTCACGTCGTCGACCAACTGCCGCGCCAGTTCCTCGTCCCGCTGAGCCTCCGGCGCCGTGGTCAGCCTCAACAGCCCGGGACCGTCCAGCAGTCCGACGGCGAGAATCTCTCCGTCCCGGCTCCACGTCCTGACCGCCGCGGCGGTCGCTTCCGCACCTGACCGCCAGAACCAGCCCAGATCCCCCGGATGCAGTTGCATCGGCGCCCCGTCGTACTGCCACTCCCGCAGCACGCCCACGGCCTCGCTCAGCCCGTCGACTCCCGGCTTGCCCAACACGATTGCCATAACGGCGATCACACACCACCGCACCGGCATTCCGCACCTGGTTTCCGACCGGCCGGAGGCGGTGCGAGTCCGGGGACTCAGACCCTCAGCTCAGGGCCACACCAGGTCACGGCCACACAAGGCAATAAGGCTGATGCCCCGCCTCATGCAGCCGATGGCTGAAGTCCTGCCACTCGTGCAGCAGTTGATACACATTGAACGCGTCCCGGGGGCCGCCCCGGTCCGGGACCGTCGACCAGATGAAGGCTGCCGCGCCGACCGCCTCCTCGCCGATGCCCCGCAGGGGGTCGACGACGGTCATCGGGAGTTTGACCACCGCGTAGTCGGGGTGCAGGACGACCAGTTCCAGAGGCGGCACCTTGTGCAGAGGGACGCCTTCGATGCCCGTCAGGACCATCGCCGCCATGGTCTCCGGCTTGATCTTCGTGAACATGCCGTTCATGCCGAGCTCGTCGCCGCCGAGTTCCTCGGGCCGCATGGAGATCGGGACGCGGGCCGCGGTCGCGCCGTCCGGCGCACCGAAGTACTTGTACGTCACCCCCACCCGACCACCATTCCTGCTCCCGGCCCGAAGATCGTCCACTCGACGTTCAGTACGTCCGTCGAGCCGCTCCGGTTCACTCGGTGGGCCCTGTGTCCGACGTGCTTCCTGCGTGTCCTCCGCCTCGCGCCGGTGCCTTCCCCGCCGGGCACGTCGAGGACCCAGGTCATCAGTCCCCTCGCCCAGTCCGCCACCGCGATGCATATCTCCACCCGACTGCTTTTCTAGGACGCGTCGCCCCCGCCGCGCAACCCGATCATCGTGCCAGTGACCTCCCCCACGGCCGCCCGCCGAAACGTGCGCTGAAACATCTGTCCGCAGGATCTTCGCAGCCTCCGACCACCGTGGGCCGTTTGAGCTGTGTGTATCGGGTCCAGTCTCGCAGACGACCGGGAATCGCGGGCCGGATGCCGGGCCGATCACCTCGACCGTCCAATTCGTAATCTCCCCTGTCCTACCCTGAACGAGTCCCCTCACCCCCGGAGTCCGACAACGTCGGAGAAGGTCGGAGAAGTCGCAGGTCATGAGCGAACTGGCATATCCGTATGAAGCACCGGCCTCGCAGGCTCTGTTCGACCGTGCGGCGGCCGTCACACCCGGTGGCGTGAACTCGCCGGTGCGGGCCTTCCGCGCGGTCGGCGGCACGCCGAGGTTCATGGTGTCCGGCAGCGGGCCGTATCTGACGGACGCCGACGGACGGGAGTACGTGGACCTCGTGTGCTCCTGGGGGCCCATGATCCTCGGGCACTCCCACCCCGAGGTCATCGCCGCCGTGCAGGACGCCGTCGCCCGCGGTACGTCCTTCGGCACGCCCGGTGAGGGCGAGGTCGCGCTCGCCGAGGAGATGGTCGCGCGGGTCGCGCCGCTGGAGCAGGTGCGGCTCGTCTCCAGCGGGACCGAGGCGACCATGTCCGCCATCCGGCTCGCCCGCGGGTTCACCCGGCGCAGCAAGGTGATCAAGTTCGCCGGGTGCTACCACGGACACGTCGACTCGCTGCTCGCCGCCGCGGGCAGCGGCGTCGCGACCTTCGCGCTGCCCGACACCCCGGGCGTCACCGGCGCCCAGGCCGGCGACACCGTCGTCCTGCCCTACAACGACCTCGACGCCGTGCGGGCCGCCTTCGCCGCGCACCCGGGCGAGATCGCCTGCGTGATCACCGAGGCCTCCCCGGGGAACATGGGCGTCGTGCCGCCCGCGGACGGCTTCAACCAGGGGCTCAAGGACCTCTGCGCCGAGAACGGCGCCCTCTACATCTCCGACGAGGTCATGACCGGCTTCCGGACCAGCCGCGCTGGCTGGTTCGGGGTCGACGGCGTGGTCCCCGACCTCATGACCTTCGGCAAGGTCATGGGCGGCGGCTTCCCCGCGGCGGCCTTCGGCGGGCGCGCGGATGTGATGGCTCATCTCGCCCCGGCCGGGCCCGTCTACCAGGCGGGCACCCTCTCCGGGAACCCCGTGGCCACCGCGGCCGGGCTCGCCCAGCTGCGGCTCCTCGACGACGCCGCCTACGAGAAGGTCAACGCCGTCTCCGCGCGGATCCAGAGCCTCGTCACCGACGCCCTGACCAAGGAGGGCGTCGCGCACACGCTGCAGAGCGCCTCCAACATGTTCTCCGTGTTCTTCACCGACCGCCCCGTGCGGAACTACGAGGACGCCAAGGCACAGGAGTCGTTCCGCTTCACCGCCTTCTTCCACTCGCTCCTCGCGGACGGTGTCTACCTGCCGCCGTCGTCGTTCGAGTCCTGGTTCGTGTCCACCGCGCACGACGAGCGGGCCGTGCAGCGGATCGCCGACGCCCTCCCGGCGGCGGCCCGAGCGGCCGCGGAGGCCACGGCATGAGCAACGCGAGCAGCGACGTGAGCAGCAACGCGAACAGCACCGCCGGCGGCGACAACGGCGACATCACCGTCGTCCACGTCATGCGGCACGGCGAGGTGGCCAACCCGGACGGCATCCTCTACGGGCGGCTGCCCGGCTACCACCTCTCCGAGCTGGGTCGGCGCATGGCCGACCGGGTCGCCGAGCACCTCTCGGGCCGCGATGTGACGTATGTCGTCGCCTCCCCGCTGGAGCGGGCGCAGGAGACGGCGGAGCCGATCGCCAAGGCGCACGGGCTGGACCTCGCCACCGACGCGCGGCTGATCGAGGCCGACAACATCTTCCAGGGGAAGACGTTCGGCGTCGGGGACGGGGCGCTGCGCAAGCCCGGCAACTGGAAGCACCTGGTCAACCCGTTCCGGCCGTCCTGGGGTGAGCCGTACGTCGACCAGGTCGTACGGATGATGAGCGCGCTGAGCGCGGCGAAGGACCGGGCCCGGGGGCACGAGGCGGTCGTGGTCAGCCACCAGCTGCCGATCTGGATCGTGCGGTCGTACGTCGAGCGGCGGCGGCTCTGGCACGACCCGCGCAGGCGGCAGTGCACGCTCGCGTCGCTGACGACCTTCACGTACCAGGGCGACCGGATCGTCTCCGTCGGCTACACCGAGCCGGCCCGCGATCTCGTCCCGGCCCACCTCCTCGCCGGTGCCAAGCCGGTGAAGGGGCAGACCAAGGCGTTCGGCGCGTAAGCCCTTTCTGTTCGCTTCTGACCCCTCCGTTACGGAATCTGCAAGTTTCGGAGGAACCTCCCCGTCCGTCACGTCCTCTGACTGGGTGACCACCAGAGAACGTGACGAAACGGGGATGCCATGCGCCCTTACTCCCGCAGGGGAATGCTCGGACTCGGCGCGGGGGCCGCGGCCGCCGTCTCGCTCGCCGGCTGCGGCGGCCTCACCGGATCAGATGACTCCCGTCACGCCGATGGTTCCGGGAACTCCGCACAGGGCGGTGCCAAGCCGAAGCCCGCCGCCCGGCCCATCGGCGACGGCTCCACCGCCCACACCGGCAAGCAGCCCCACCAGCCCGCCGGCCCCGAGCCGCTGGAGCCGGGCCAGACCCCGCCGCAGTTCGTGGTGTTCTCCTGGGACGGCGCCGGCGAGGTCGGCAACGGCCTCTTCCCGCGCTTCCTGGACCTCGCCAAGGAGCACGGCGCGAGCATGACCTTCTTCCTGTCCGGGCTCTACCTGCTGCCCGAGTCGAAGAAGCGCCTCTACGACCCGCCGAACAACCCGCGCGGCGCCTCCGACATCGGCTACCTCACCGACGAGCACATCAAGGACACGCTGAAGAACGTCCGCCGGGCCTGGCTCGAAGGCCACGAGATCGGCACGCACTTCAACGGGCACTTCTGCGGTGAGGCCCACGGCTCGGTCAAGAACTGGACGCCCCGGCAGTGGCGCAGTGAGATCGACCAGGCGAAGTCCTTCGTGAAGGAGTGGCGCACCAACACCGGCTGGACCGACCTGCCGTCGCTGCCGTTCGACTACGACAAGGAACTCGTCGGCGGCCGTACGCCCTGTCTGCTCGGCCAGGACAACCTGCTGCCCACCGCCCGCGAGCTCGGCTGGCGCTACGACGCCTCCTCGCCCGGGGGTCTCCAGGTCTGGCCGGCGAAGCGACAGGGGATCTGGGACCTGCCGTTGCAGCAGATACCTTTCCCCGGCCGAGGCTTCGAGGTCCTCTCCATGGACTACAACATGCTGGCAAACCAGTCCATAAGCACCACAAAGGCACCGGCGCACAACTACCCGGGCTGGCGGGAGCAGTCGGCTCAGGCGTACATCCAGGGATTTAAGCGAGCATACGAGACAAACAGGGCGCCTCTCTTCATCGGCAACCACTTCGAGCAGTGGAACGGCGGCATCTACATGGACGCCGTGGAGGAGGCCTTCAAGCACATCGCGCGGGAGAAGGAGAAGGGGGCGGATGTGCGCCTCGTCTCCTTCCGCCAGTTCACCGACTGGCTCGACGCGCAGAAGCCCGAGGTCCTCGAAAAGCTCCGTACGCTCGGGGTCGGGCAGCAGCCGGCCGGTGGCTGGCGGGAGTTCACCGGGCAGGCCTCCACACCCAGCGGGGATGCTTCGCGAAACGCCGCCTGAAATGCGGTTTTCCGCCCGAGAGGGGGGCGGGCGAGAGCCCCGGAACGGACATGCGAAACTTTTCACATGAGTGCCGCCAGCCGCGCCCCCCTGCGCTCGAACCGCACGACCCGCTCGCCCCGGGTCCGTCGCCGCGCCGCCCTGACCGCCGGCGCCGCCGTGGCCGCGCTGCTCGTCTCCGCGTGCGGCTCCGGCGGCACCTCCGGCGGGGGCGGCAACACCAACTTCGTCACCGGCACCGACGGCATCGCCACGGCCGCCAAGGGCGAGCGCACCCCGGCACCCGACCTGTCCGGCAAGACCATCGCCGGCAAGACCCTCGACGTCGCCGACTTCAAGGGCAAGGTCGTCGTCCTCAACGTGTGGGGCTCCTGGTGCAACCCCTGCCGCGCCGAGGCCAAGTACTTCGCCAAGGTGTCCAAGGAGTACGCCGGCAAGGGCGTGCAGTTCGTCGGCATCAACACCCGCGACACCTCCACCGGCGCCGCCCTCGCCTTCGAGAAGGACTGGGACATCACCTACCCCAGCCTCTACGACCCGACCGGCAAGCTGCTGCTGCGCTTCGACAAGGGCACCCTCAACCCGCAGGCGATCCCCTCCACCCTCATCCTCGACCGGGACGGGAAGATCGCGGCCCGCTCGCTGTCCGCGCTCAGCGAGGAACGGCTGCTGAAGATGCTCAAGCCGGTCGTCGCGGAGAAGTGACGTGACCGCAGTCACCACGCTCGCCGCGGTCACGGACCCCAACGGCACGGTGCTCAACGGCGCGCTGCTGGTGGCCCTGCCGATCGCGCTGCTCGGCGGCCTCGTCTCCTTCTTCTCGCCGTGCGTCCTGCCGCTCGTCCCCGGCTACCTCTCCTACGTCACCGGGGTGGCGGGCACCGACCTCGCCGAGGCCCGGCGCGGCCGGATGGTCGCGGGCGCCTCCCTGTTCGTGCTCGGCTTCACCGCCGTGTTCGTCTCCGGCGGGGCGCTGTTCGGCTACTTCGGACAGACGCTGCAGGAGCAGCAAGGCGTCCTGTCCAAGGTGCTCGGCGTGCTCATGATCCTCATGGGCGTCTTCTTCATGGGCCTCATGCCCTGGCTCACCCAGCGGGAGTTCCGCTTCCACCGGCGGCCCGTGGCCGGGCTGGTCGGCGCGCCCCTCCTCGGCGCGCTGTTCGGCATCGGCTGGACGCCCTGCATCGGCCCGACCCTCGCCTCCGTACAGGCCCTCGCCATCGACCAGGCCAGCGCCGGGCGCGGCGCCGTCCTCACCGTCGCGTACTGTCTGGGCCTGGGCGTGCCGTTCGTGCTCGCCGCCGTCGCCTTCCGCAAGGCCCTCGGAGCCTTCGGGTGGATCAAGCGCCACTACGTCTGGGTGATGCGGGTCGGCGGCACCATGATGATCATGACCGGTCTGCTGCTGCTGACCGGCGCGTGGGACCGCATCGTGCAGGAGATGCAGGTCTGGTCCGACGGCTTCACTGTGGGGATCTGATCGATGAGCAAGACCACCGCCTCCGACCCGGCCCCGTCCGCAGCCGAGAACCAGGATCTGGGCGACGCCGGCTCGCAGCTGTCCACCGCTCCCAAGGAGGAGCCGCCCAACCTGCCCTCCCTGGGCGTCATCGGCTGGGCCCGCTGGTTCTGGCGGCAGCTGACCTCCATGCGGGTCGCGCTGCTGCTGCTCCTGCTGCTCTCCCTCGGCGCGATCCCCGGCTCGCTCATCCCGCAGTCCGGCCAGGACGAGACGAAGGTCGCCGACTTCCGCAAGGCCAACCCCACCCTCGGGGACGTCTACGACAAGCTCGGCCTGTTCCACGTCTACAGCTCGGTGTGGTTCTCCGCGATCTACATCCTGCTGTTCGTCTCCCTCATCGGCTGCATCGTCCCCCGCACCTGGCAGTTCGTGGGCCAGCTGCGCGGCCGCCCGCCGCGCGCGCCCAAGCGGCTGACCCGGCTGCCCGCCCACACCACCTGGCGCACCACGGCCGAACCCGAGCAGGTCCACAGCGCCGCCCTGGCCCTGCTGAAGAAGCGCCGCTTCCGCGCCCACCTCGCCGGTGACGCCGTCGCCGCCGAGAAGGGCTACCTGCGCGAACTGGGCAACCTCGTCTTCCACATCGCCCTCATCGTGATGCTGGTCGCCTTCGCCTGGGGCCAGCTGTACAAGTCCGAGGGCAACAAGCTGATCGTCGAGGGCGACGGCTTCTCCAACACCCTCACCCAGTACGACGACTTCAAGTCCGGCAACCTCTTCACGTCCGACGACCTGGTGCCGTTCAGCTTCAACCTGAAGAACTTCACCGGCACCTACGAGCGCACCGGCCCCAACAAGGGCACCCCGCGCGTCTACCAGGCCTCCCTCGACTACAGCGCGGGCCCCTACGGCAAGGACGAGAAGACCACCGTCAAGGTCAACCACCCGCTCGAGATCGGCGACGCCAAGGTCTACCTCGTCAGCCACGGCTACGCCCCGTCATCACCGTCCGCGACGGCAAGGGCAACATCGTCTACGACGACGCCGTACCGCTGCTGCCGCTCGACGCCAACGTCACCTCCTCCGGCGTCGTCAAGGTCCTCGACGGCTACCGCAACCCCGAGGGCAAGAAGGAACAGCTCGGCTTCAACGCGTTCTTCGTGCCGACCTTCGGCGGTGCCGAAAGCGGCACGATGCTGTCGCAGTTCCCCGCGCTGGACCATCCGGTGCTCGCGCTGTCCGCCTACCACGGCGACCTGGGGACAGACTCCGGCATCCCGCAGAGCGTGTACCAGATGGACAAGACCAACATGAAGGAGTTCAAGGACTCCAAGGGCAAGCTGTTCAAGAAGCTGCTGCGGCCCGGCGAGACCATGAAGCTCCCGAACGGCGCCGGTTCGGTCACCTTCGGCAAGGACATCAAGGAGTGGGCCGGCTTCCAGGTCGTCCAGGAACCCGGCGGCGGCTGGGCCCTCGGCGGGGCCATCGCCGCCATCGGCGGCCTCGCCGCCTCTCTGTTCATCCAGCGCCGCCGCGTCTGGGTGCGCGCGGTCAAGGGTGCCGACGGCGTCACCGTCGTCGAGATGGCAGGCCTCGGCCGCAGCGAGTCCGCCAAGGTCCCGAGGAACTGGGCGACCTCGCCGGGATCCTCTACGACCGGACGCCGCCCGCGTCCGACGCCGACGACCCCGCAGATTCCCCCGACCCCGACCAGGAGCCGGGCCACGACACCCCCGTACCTGCCGAAGGGGCTGAGAAGCAGTGACTCTCGCCGCCGCCACCAACGAAAACCTCGCGAACATCAGCAACACGCTGATCTACTCGTCGATGGCCGTCTACACCCTGGCGTTCTTCACGTACATCGCCGAATGGATCTTCGGCAGCCGCAGCAAGGTAGCCAGGACCGCCGCCGCGCTCACCGCCAAGCCGGCCGAGGCGAAGAAGGCGCCCGCCGTCACCGTGAACCAGGCCGGCGGCACCGCCGTCC
Source organism: Streptomyces tuirus (assembly GCA_018195615.1). Classification (GTDB taxonomy): domain Bacteria; phylum Actinomycetota; class Actinomycetes; order Streptomycetales; family Streptomycetaceae; genus Streptomyces; species Streptomyces tuirus_A. The sequence continues at coordinate 5,676,050 of JAGTPG010000002.1, forward strand.
TGGAACGGCCGAAGGTCACCGTGCGGGCCGCGGCCGGTCAGCGGGACGTGCCGGACGGGCCCGGCGCCCACGGCGGGGACGAGCAGGGCGACCTGTACGGCCGGATCGCCGTCTCCCTCACCGTGCTCGCCTTCCTGGTCGAGTTCGCCGGTGTGCTGGCCCGTGCCCTGTCGGTGGAGCGGGCTCCGTGGGGCAACATGTACGAGTTCAACATCACGTTCTCCACGGTCGCCGTCGGCGTGTACCTGTTGCTGCTGGCGCTGAAGAAGAACGTGCGCTGGCTCGGCCTGTTCCTGACCACCACGGTCCTGCTCGACCTCGGCCTCGCGGTCACCGTCCTCTACACCGCCAGTGACCAGCTGGTCCCCGCCCTGCACTCGTACTGGCTCTACATCCACGTCTCGACGGCGATCATCTGCGGCGCGGTCTTCTACGTCGCCGCGGTCTCCACGATCCTGTACCTCTTCAAGGACTCCTACGAGACCAAGCTCGCGGGCGGCGGCACCCCCGGCACCTTCGCGACCTCCGTCCTGGAGCGGCTCCCCTCCTCCGCCTCCCTCGACAAGTTCGCCTACCGCGTCAACGCCGCCGTCTTCCCGCTGTGGACGTTCACGATCATCGCCGGGGCCATCTGGGCCGGTGACGCCTGGGGCCGCTACTGGGGCTGGGACCCCAAGGAGACCTGGTCCTTCATCACCTGGGTCGCCTACGCCGGCTACCTGCACGCCCGCGCCACCGCCGGCTGGAAGGGCCGCAAGGCCGCCTACCTGGCGCTCCTCGCCTTCGGCTGCTGGCTGTTCAACTACTACGGCGTGAACATCTTCGTCTCCGGCAAGCACTCCTACGCGGGCGTGTGAGACCCGAACCGTCGAAGGCCGGTTCCGGTGACCCAGGTCACCGGAACCGGCCTTCACCGTCTCCTAGACCCGCTCGGCCGTGCTCTTCACGATGTCCCGCAGCCGTTCGACGTACAGCCGCATGTTCTTCTGCGCGACGTCCGTGTCCGGGTAGCGGGCGGCGAACCACAGGCCCTCGTGCAGGCGGGTGATCCAGGCGCAGACCTGGTCGCCGTAGGACACCCTGAGCAGCCCGTACGCCTTCTGGTCCGTCCAGTCGTCGGAGCCGGGGATACCGCGGGTGTCGACGAACGAGACGATCGAGTACAGGTCGGGGGAGGTGGGGCGGAAGTCGGCGCCGAGCAGGTGGAGGACGCGGGCGAGGGGGATGCGGGCCAGCCGGCGGTTTGCCTGGAGGGCGGCGCGTACGGTGCGCAGGGCGCTCGGGAAGTCGGAGGCCTCGGACAGCGGGATCTCGATCGGGGCGCCGCCCACGTACCAGCCGACCGACTGCGACCACTGGGACTTCACCCGGGTGTGGAACGGCACGACCGTGCGGTACACGGGCTCGCCGCCGATCTCGTGGACGATCAGGGCGGTGGCCGCGAGGGCACCGACCAGACTCCCGCCGTACGGGCGGCAGTACGCCTCGAACGCGGCGGCGGCATCCGCGTCCACCATCATCTCGCGCATGAACTTCTGCGTGGGCAGCCCGCCCCGGGATCCAGGCCCAGGTCGACGGGGAAACCCGGCAGCCGTCCGTCGCAGCGGTGGATGAACTCCCGCCAGCGGGCGACGATGTCGTGGTCGGCGTCGATGCGGTCCGCGTCCGCCCGCTCGGCCTCGCAGAAGTCGACGTAACTGCTCACCTGCTCCGGCCCCACGGCACTTCCCGCGACCCCGGCCTCGTACAGGTCGCGGATCTCGGCGGGGATGCGGTGGATGGAGTAGGCGTCGACATTGCTGTGGTCGAAGGCCATGTACACGCTGGTGCAGTCGTCCCGGACGACCGCCGTGTAGATCAGGTTGGGCCAGCGCAGGGCGTCCGCCGTGGTGTCGAAGCGGTCCTGGAGGTGCTGGGCCAGGGCCGCCGCGTCGGTGAAGTCACCGGCGTCCTCGCGGTGCAGGGACACGGAGGAGGCGTCGAGCGTGAAGCGGCGGATCGAGTCGCCGGGCCCGCCCGCCCAGCGGAAGCCGCTGCGCAGCGTCTCGTGCCGCAGCGTCCAGCCGCGCAGCGCCTCGCCCAGCGCGTCCAGATCGGCCCGTCCCGGGAGGTCGAACGCCGCGCCCAGCCAGGTCGGCACGAACAGACCGTCCTCGCGCACGGACCGCGCCGTCCGGATGTGCGACTCCTGAATGTACGCCGGCGGCCTGGAGTCTTCCGGCAGGGCCTTCGCCGTCGCGACGGTTGCCGGACTGAGTGTCCACTCGAATAGGCGCCCAGGTCGGACCTCGCAGCGCTGGATATCAGTCATTCGCACAGGGCGTCTCCGTTCGCAGGTGGGATAGACCCGATCAAAGGAAGGCCGGGGCCGCCACCGGCGACACCTGGTGTCGCCGCATTTCAATGGAACGGATGGCATCTCGAACGGTCATACGAGGTCTGGGTGGTGCGCTCAGTTGACGCCGATGTCCTCGTTCCACAGCGCCGGATCGCTCGCGATGAAGTCCCGCATCAGGCCGACGCACTCGCCGTCGTCCAACAGCACGACCTCCACACCGTGTTCGGCGAGCCAGTCGTGGCCGCCGTGGAAGGTGGCCGCCTCGCCGATCACCACCCGGGAGATTCCGAACTGCCGGACCAGGCCGGAGCAGTACCAGCAGGGCGACAGGGTCGTCACCATCGTCGTGCCCCGGTACGAGCGTTGCCGTCCCGCCGCCCGGAACGCCGCCGTCTCCGCGTGCAGGCTGGGGTCGCCGTCCTGGACACGCCGATTACGGCCGCGGCCGAGCAGCGTGCCGTCGGCGCCGTAGAGGGCGGCGCCGATCGGGATGCCCCCCTCGGCCAGTCCCGCCCGGGCCTCCTCGACGGCGGTGCCGAGCCATGCGCGTGCCTGTGCCTGGTCCATGCCCTCATCCATGACCGGCCCCGGCCCCTCCGTAACCCGGGCCGTGTGCGGTCGGTGCTGTCGTCGTCCCGGCTGCCGTGAGCCGGTCCAGATAGGTGTGGAGGGCGCCCGCGCCTTCGATCATGGCTCTGGTACGGGCCGTCAAGGCCTCTCCGCGCGCCGCGACCGCTGCCCGCAGGGCAGCGCTGCTGCCCTCCCGGCGCAGCCCCTCCAGGACCGGCCTGATCTGGTCGAACAGGTAGTGACTGCGGCGCAGCGTCTGCACGAGCCGGGCGTCCCGTACGTCGGCGGGCTGGTAGACCCGGTAGCCCGTGCCGCGCTCGCGCCCGGGCGTGAGCAGCCCGGCCCCCTCCCATACCCGCAGCGCGGACGTCCGTACGCCCAGCAGCGCCGCCAGCTCCCCGATGCGCAGTCCGCCGGAGCGGGGCAGCGGGTCGGGCGGCTGCGCCGCCAGCAGCTCCAGGGCCTCGCTCGCGGCCCGCAGGGACACCCGCTCCTGGTGCAGGGCGCCATGCGCGGCGTCGACCAGCGCGAGCGCGCCCGGGACGTCCCCGGCGTGCAGGGCCTGCATGATCGGCGCCGCCGTCACCGGCCCGTACCCCCGCAGCAGCGTCCGGTACGCCAGCAGCGCACTGCGGTGCAGTTCGGTGAAGGCGCGGTAGCCGGACGCGGTCCGCGCCGCCGGCGGGAGCACTCCGGCGTCCTCGTAGTTGCGGATCTGCTGCGTCGAGACCCCGGCCAGGCGGGCCAGGTCGACGGGGCGGAGGCGGCGTTCGTCGGTCATCGATTTGAAGGTTACGGCAGGAGAAATGCTGCTCATGGCTCGAAAGTCTCAATACGGCGCTTAAATGGAAGACTTGAAGGAATGGACAACTGCATCCGGGTCACCGGCGCCCGCCTCCACAACCTCCGGAACGTCTCCCTCTCCCTCCCGAAGAACAAGCTGGTCGTGCTGACCGGTCTGTCCGGCTCGGGCAAGTCCACGCTCGCCTTCGACACCCTCCACCAGGAGGGCCAGCGGCAGTACCTGGAGTCGCTCGGCATGGTCACCGGCTGGACCAGCAAGCCCGCCGTCGACTCGATCACCGGCCTGTCCCCGTCCATCAGCGTCGACCAGCACCTCACCAACCGCAGCCCGCGCTCCACGGTCGGCACGGTCACGGAGGTGTTCACGTACCTGCGGCTGCTGTGGTCGCGGATCGGGAGCCGCCCCTGCCCCGGCTGCGGGAAGAACATCCCGCCGTCGTACGCCGACGCCGCCGAGGCCGGTACCGACGCCGACGAGGACGCCGAGGGCGAGCAGCGGCCCTGCCCGCACTGCGGCACCCTCGTGCCCGAACTGGTGATGGGCTCCTTCTCGTTCAACAAGCCCGCGGGTGCCTGCCCCGCCTGCACCGGCCTCGGCGAGGTGATCCGTCCCGACGTACGACGACTGGTCGACGGCGCCCGCTCGGTGGCCGAGGGGGCGGTGCGGGGGTGGAACCCGAAGTTCACCGAGTGGAGCCTCACGGCGCTGCGGGCCGCCGCCCAGCACTACGGCTTCACCTTCGACGCGGATCTCCCCGTCGACGAACTGGGGCAGTCGGCGCGGGACTTGCTGCTGCACGGCGCGGAGAGCCCGGAGTTCCGGCGGCACTTCCCGGACGTCGACCCACCGAAGTCCGTGTCGGCCGGCCGCTTCGAGGGGGTCGCCACGGCCCTGCTGCGGCGCTACAACGACCGCGCCGACGACCCCGAGTACCGCGAACGTGCCGAGCGGCAGGGGCTGGTGAAGCAGTCCTGCGAGGAGTGCGGCGGTACCCGGCTGCGGCCGGAGAGCCGGGCCGTGACCGTGCACGGCCTCACCATCGTCGAGGCCGCGCGCCTCCCGCTGACCGACCTCGGCACCTGGCTCGCCGGTCTGCGCGAGCGGTCCGACGGAGACGAGTGGCTGCTCGTGGAACCGGTCGCCGCCGACCTGGAGGAACGGGTACGGCGCCTGACGGACGTCGGGGTCGGCTACCTCACGCTCGGGCAGGCCACTCCCAGCCTCTCCGCCGGCGAGACGCAACGGCTGCGGCTGGCGGCCCTGCTCGGCTCCGGACTGACCGGCGTGCTCTACGTGCTGGACGAGCCGACCATCGGCCTGCACCCCTCCGACACCGCCCGCCTGGTCGGCGTCCTGCGCCGCCTGCGCGACCTGGGCAACACCGTGCTGGTCGTCGAGCACGACCTGGACGTGCTGCGGGCGGCGGACCACGTGGTGGACGTCGGCCCGGGCGCGGGCCGGGACGGCGGCCGGATCGTCGCCGCGGGCACTCCCGAGGAGGTCGCCCGCACCGAGGGCTCGGTCACCGGCGCCTACCTCTCCGGCCGCGTGTCCGTGCCGAGTTCACGCCGACGCGGCGACAGCGACACGGCCGTCGTGATCCGCGGAGCACGCGCCCACAACCTCAAGGACCTCACCGTACGGATCCCGCTGCGCCGCCTGGTGACGGTCACCGGCCCGTCCGGCTCGGGCAAGTCGACGCTGCTCCTGGACATCCTCGGCCGGGCCGCCCGCCGCCACTTCCACCGGGCCGGAGACCCACCCGCCGAGCACGACGGCGTCGACGGCTGGGAGCACCTGTCCAAGGCCGTCCTCATCGACCAGGAGCCCATCAGCCGCCTCCCGCGCTCCAACGCGGCCACCTACTCGGACGTCTTCACCTCCATCCGCGAGGTCTTCGCCGCCCGCAGCCGCGGCGCCCTCACCGCCGGCCACTTCTCCTTCAACGTGCCCGGCGGACGCTGCGAACGCTGCGAGGGCGCGGGTGTCCTCACCGTCCGCATGCACTTCCTCCCGGCGGTCGAGGTGCGCTGCCCGACGTGCAAGGGCCGCCGCTTCCGCCCGGAAGTCCTGTCGGTCCGGCACGAGGGCCACGACATCGCCGAGGTGCTGCAGGCGACGGTGGACGAGGCCCTGACCGTGTTCAAGGACGTCCCGCCCGTCACCACCCGGCTGCGCCGCATGGCGGACGTCGGCCTCGGCTACCTCCCGCTCGGCCAGCCCGCCACCACCCTCTCCGGCGGCGAGGCCCAGCGTCTGAAGCTCGCGAAGGAACTGGGACGGCGGACGACCGGCCGCGCCCTGTACCTCCTCGACGAACCGACCACGGGTCTGCACTCCGCCGACACCGCCCGCCTCCTCGACGTCCTCCAGCGCCTGGTCGACGCCGGGCACTCGGTCGTCACCATCGAGCACAACACGGATGTCGTCCGGGCCTCGGACTGGCTGATCGACCTGGGCCCGGTCGGCGGTTCAGGAGGCGGCCGGGTCGTGGCGGAGGGGACGCCGTAGGACGTGGCAGCCATGCGGGCGTCTTGGACTGGCGCACGGGCGGGTTCCTGACCGGGTGACTCGCGCCGTGCTCTCGCGGCCGCCCTTGAGGCAGGCCGTGGAAGTACGCCACTGGCAAAGATGCGAGTGGCCGCTGACCTACTGCCTGCTCAGCGTCTGCAGACGAACGGGCGGCGTACGCCGACGGATTGTCGGTGTGCGCCGCCCTGGGTCGGGCGAGGTGCGGGAGACGGCCCGCGCTGTCAATCGCCGTAGGACTTGCGCAGCCCGTTCGCCGCGATGGCCAAGTCGGTCATGGGGAGTGCTCCTTGGGAAGCTCGGGCGATCACAGGCTGCGGGCCGTGATGTCGCCGTAGGCGGTGGTCGCGTGGATGGTCAGGGCGGAGTCGGCGCCGTCCGTGTTCTTGAGGGTGTTGCTGATGCGGCCGTAGCTGGTGCCGGCGTCCAGGGAGGCGGAGACGCCGCGGGCGGCGCCGACCGTGATGTCGCCCTGCCCGGTGCGCAGGGTGACCGTGCCGCCCACGGCCTCGGTGACCGTGATGCCGCCCCTCTGGGTGCTGATCTCCGCGGGGCCGGTGAGGCGGCCGACCGAGACGTCGCCGTCGTGGGCGGTGATGCGGGCGCTCGCGGCCTCGTCGAGCTTGACCGAGCGGTAGCCGCCCTCGAAGGCGACGTCGCCGAGCCGTCCGACGCCGCGCAGTTCGGTGGCGCCTGCCTTCGCCTCGATGCTGGAGCCGGCGGGCAGTTGGACCGTCACCTCGACGGATCCGGAGTGTCCGAGGAGCCGGTTCTTCGCCTCCGGGGCCTCGATCCGCAGGACGCCGTCGCCGTAGCTGACCTCGATCTGCTCGGCCGTCTTCACGTCGCGGCTCTTGGCGGCGTCGGCGGGCAGGACCTCGACCGTGGTGTCGGTGCGGTCGGCGGCGATGACCTGGATGCGTCCGGCCGGGACGTCGAGGACGGCGGTGACCTGGGCGGGGGTGTCGAACTTCTGCATCGTGCGCTCCTTCGGGTCGTCGTTTCTGTCGTCGTTTCTGACGTTGGAAACGCTACGTTGCGTTCGAGGATGTGGCAACGAAGGCGTTGCATGGTTGTTGGGAAAGTGCAGGTGAGCTCTGCTTAATCGTTGCAATGGATGTGGATCTAATACAATGGCCAGCAGGCATCTCGTTGCAATGAATGAAGGGTGAACGCTATGCTGCGGACACCACGGACACCCACGCGTCACGAAGGAGGCCGCGATGCCGGGAGGCAGGCTCACCCAGCAGGAACGCCAGCGGATCGCGCTGGGACTGGCCGACGGCCTCGCCTACGCGGAGATCGCCAGACGCCTGGACCGCCCGACTTCGACCATCACGCGCGAGGTCATGCGCAACGGCGGCCCCACCGCCTACCGTGCCGACCTGGCCCACCGCGCCACCGAACACCGCGCCCACCGCCGCAGGAAGGTCACGCCCCGGGACTCGAAGGCGCCTGCTCAGTCCCACGGGCGCGATGCCGAGGCCGTGCGCGAGTACGAGGAGGCGTTCACCACGCTCCTCATGCACCAGGGCCTGCCCAAGATGATGTCCCGGGTGCTGACCAGCCTCTACACCTCCGACGCGGGCAGCCTCACCGCGTCCGAGCTCGTCCGGCGCCTCCAGGTCAGCCCGGCGTCCATCTCCAAAGCGGTCACGTTCCTGGAGAGCCAGGGGCTCATCCGCCGGGAACGTGACGAACGCCGCCGCGAGCGCTACGCCGTCGACGGTGACGTCTTCTACCAGTCGATGGTCGGCGCGGCCCGGTCCAACCTCCAACTCGCCGAGACCGCACGGCAGGGCGTCGGCGTCCTCGGCCCCGGTACCCCGGCCGCCACCCGCCTCGAGAACATCGCCCGCTTCCTGGACTTCGTCTCCGAAAGCCTCACCCGCGCCGCGGACCAGGCCCGCGACATCCTCCACACCGCACCCGAAACGACGTCAGGCGGCACTGCCGAGCCGTAGCTCGACCTCAGGGCTCGTCCCGCTTCGGGTCGTCGTCCTTCTTCGGGTCGTCGTCGAGGGACTTGAGGAAGTCGGGGTTGTCGTCGGGCGCGACCCACTGCCGGGAGCGGCCGCCTCTGACGCCGGACCAGCCGTCGGCGGCGGGCCGGCGCTTCTTGCCGGCGATGAGCCAGGAGATCGAGCCGACGAGCGGGAACAAAAGGACGAGGAGCGCCCAAAGCGGCTTGGGCATGTGACGGATGTCGTCGTCCTTGGTGCTGATGCAGTCGATGAACGCGTACACGCTCAGCGCCAGCGGCACGAGGAACATCAGTACCCGGAGCATGCGGCCTCTCAGCGAAAGCGGTGGGCGGTTCAAGGCCAGGGTAGCCGCTCGGGGATACTGGACCGCATGGCTTATGACGATCTTCGCTCCCTGCTCAGGGCGCTGGAGCGCGAGGGAGACCTCAAGCGCATCAAGGCCGAGGTCGACCCGTATCTGGAGGTCGGGGAGATCGTCGACCGGGTGCAGAAGTCCGGCGGCCCCGCACTGCTCTTCGAGAACGTACGCGGGTCGAGCATGCCGCTCGCGATGAACGTGTACGGCACCGACCGGCGCCTGCTCAAGGCGCTCGGCCTGAAGTCGTACGGAGAGATCTCGGAGCGGATCGGCGGGCTGCTGAAGCCCGAACTGCCGCACGGCTTCGTGGGCGTGCGCGAGGCCTTCGGGAAGCTCGGCTCGATGACGCACGTGCCGCCGAAGAAGGTGAAGGACGGGCCGGTCCAGGAGGTCGTGCTCACCGGCGACGACGTCGACCTGGAGCAGCTGCCCGCCCTGTTCACGTGGCCGAAGGACGGCGGCTCCTTCTTCAATCTGGGGCTGACGCACACCAAGGACCCGGAGACCGGCATCCGCAACCTCGGGCTGTACCGCCTCCAGCGGCACGACCGGCGCACGATCGGCATGCACTGGCAGATCCACAAGGACAGCCGGAACCACTACCAGGTGGCGGCCCGGCGCGGGGAGCGGCTGCCCGTCGCGATCGCCTTCGGGTGTCCGCCCGCCGTGACGTACGCCTCCACCGCGCCGCTGCCCGGCGACATCGACGAGTACCTCTTCGCCGGGTTCCTCGCGGGCAAGCGGATCGAGATGGTCGACTGCAAGACCGTGCCGCTCCAGGTGCCGGCGCAGGCCGAGGTCGTGATCGAAGGCTGGCTGGAGCCCGGTGAGATGCTGCCCGAGGGGCCCTTCGGCGACCACACCGGCTTCTACACGCCGCAGGAGCCGTTCCCGGCGCTGAAGATCGACTGCGTGACGATGCGGAAGCGGCCGCTGCTCCAGTCGATCGTCGTCGGCCGCCCCCCGACGGAGGACGGACCCCTGGGCCGCGCGACGGAACGCTTCTTCCTCCCCCTCCTGAAGATCATCGTGCCGGACATCGTGGACTACCACCTGCCGGAGGCGGGCGGCTTCCACAACTGCGCGATCGTCTCGATCGACAAGAAGTACCCGAAGCACGCGCAGAAGGTCATGCACGCCATCTGGGGCGCGCACATGATGTCGCTGACCAAGCTGATCGTGGTCGTCGACTCCGACTGCGACGTGCACGATCTGCACGAGGTCGCCTGGCGGGCGCTGGGCAACACGGACTACGCCCGGGACCTCAGCATCGTCGAGGGCCCCGTCGACCACCTGGACCATGCCTCCTACCAGCAGTTCTGGGGCGGCAAGGCCGGTATCGACGCGACGAAGAAGTGGCCCGAGGAGGGCTACACGCGTGACGGCGGCTGGCCCGACATGGTGGAGTCCGATCCGGAGACGGCGGCGAAGGTGGACCGCCGCTGGAAGGAGTACGGCCTGTGACCTCCGCTTCCGCCGCGATCCCGCAACCGGGACGCACCAAGGCCTTCCTCCGGCTGGTGATGATCGAGCACTCGGTCTTCGCGCTGCCCTTCGCCTACATCGCCTCGCTCACGGCGATGTACCAGTGGGACAAGAACGTCCACTGGGGACGGCTGCTGCTGGTCACCGTCTGCATGGTGGGCCTGCGGACCTTCGCGATGGCCGTCAACCGGATCATCGACCGGGAGATCGACGCGCGGAACCCGCGTACGGCGCACCGCGAGCTGGTGACGGGTGCGATGTCGGTCCGCCACGCGTGGACGGGGGCCCTGATCGCCCTGGTCGTCTTCCTCGGCGCGGCGGCCCTGCTGAACCCCCTGTGCCTGGCGCTGGCCCCCATCGCCGTGATCCCGATGGTGGTGTACCCGTACGGCAAGCGGTTCACGAACTTCCCGCAGGCCATCCTGGGTCTCGCCCAGGCGATGGGCCCGGTGGGCGGCTGGCTGGCGATCTCCGGCTCCTGGTCCTGGGACGCGGTGATCCTCGGTCTGGCGGTGGGCATCTGGATCGGCGGCTTCGACCTGATCTACGCCTGCCAGGACGTCGAGACCGACCGTGAGATCGGCGTCATGTCCGTCCCCGCGCGCTTCGGCATTCCCGCGGCGATCTGGGGAGCGCGGGTCTGTCACGCGGTGACGACGGGACTGTTCGTCTGGTACGCCCTGGCCACCGACGCCGGCGCCTTCTTCTGGCTGGGCCTGCTGATCGTGGCGGGCGCGTTCCTGTACGAGCACTCGATCGTCCGCCCGCATGACCTGTCCCGCCTCAACAGGGCGTTCTTCAGCGTCAACGGCTTCATCGGCATTGCCCTGTTCGTGTGCGCGCTGCTGGACCTGCTGGTGCGCGGCCTCACTGTGTGAGCGCGGAGGGCGTGGCCCGTCGGCGGCGGAACACGAACGCCGCTGCTACGCCCGCCAGGAGGCCCAGTAGGTGGCCCTGCCAGCTGACGCCTGTCTGGGTGGGGGCCAGGCCCGCCAGGATGGAGCCGCCCCAGATCGCGGCGATCAGGATGCCGACCAGGACTCCCCAGGGGCGGCGCTCGACGAAGCCGCTGATCAGGAGGAAGCCGAAGAGGCCGAAGATCAGGCCGGAGGCGCCCGCGGTGTTGGTGTGGGCCGGCGCTATGAGCCAGACGCCCAGGCCGTCGACGATCATGATCAGCGCGCAGACCAGCAGGAAGCGGCGCAGGCCCGCCAGCGCGGCGAGGAAGCCGAGGACCAGCAGCGGCAGCGTGTTCGCGGCCAGATGGGCGAAGCCGAAGTGGATGAAGGCGGACGGCACGACGTCGACCAGCTCGGACGGGGTGCGCGGCGTGACGCCGAGGCCGTCCAGCGCGTGGCCGCTCATCACGTCCACCACTTCCAGCAGCCACAGCAGCGCGATCCAGGCCAGCATCAGCTTGCCTGCGGCCATGGCGCGATCGCCCCGTGACCACCTGACGTCCGGAACCGACATGACGACCCCCAGTGCTCGCACGTCTCCTCCGGGGAACGCCCGGCCCCCTTGGCCGGTTCCCACCCTGCGACGCCCGATAGGCTCGGTGTTGTGAACCCAGTCAAGCCAGGCGAGACGCCACGTACGCCTTGGATCGTAGGGGTGTCCGGCGCCTCCGGCACCCCGTATGCCGCTGCCGTGCTGAGGGCCCTCCTCGCCGCCGGCGAGAGCGTCGACCTCGTGGTGTCCCGTGCCTCCCGGCTCACCCTGCTCGACGAGACCGGGATTTCCTTCCGGGACGCCCACTGGCGCGACGACCTGCGCGAATGGCTGTCCCGGGGCGCCGACGGGAAGCCGGGCACGTTCTCCGTGGACATCGACGCCGTACGGCACTGGAGCGCCGGCGACCTGGCCGCAGGGCCGTCCTCGGGGTCGTACCCGACCCGGGGCATGCTGATCGTGCCCGCCTCGACCGCGAGCGTGGCCGGAGTCGCGCTCGGGCTGTCGAAGGACCTGTTGCAGCGCGCGGCGAGCGTGACCCTGAAAGAGGGCCGCAAGCTGGTCGTGGCCGTACGCGAGACCCCGCTGAACGGCCAGACACTCCGTCACCTGGTCACCCTCGACGACGCCGGCGCGACCGTCGTACCCGCATCGCCCGCCTTCTACGCGGGCGCGACGCACATCCAGGACCTGGTGGACTTCGTCGCCGGACGCGTACTCGACGCGGCGGGCGTGCCGCACCGGCTCTACCGCCGTTGGCAAGGTGAGCTCGGCGGCGGGTCGGACCGAGCCGGCTGAGCCACACCCCCAGACCTCATCACCATCACAGACCTACTTCAGCGGAAGGCTTCGATCGCAATGGACGCGGTGGACAGGCAGCTCATCCAGGCCCTGAGGGAGAACGGCCGGGCCTCCTACGCGGAGCTGGGACGCCTCGTCGGACTGTCGGGACCCAGTGTCACCGACCGCATCAACCGGCTGGAGGCGGCCGGGGTCATCACCGGCTACCGGGCCACCGTCGACGCCGCCTCGCTCGGCCTCGGCGTCATCGCCCTGATCGGCATCTCGCTCTCCGACGCCGCCGACCACGAGGACGTGGCGCAGCGGCTCCGGGACCTTTCGGAGATCGAGGACTGCTGGTTCATCGCGGGCGACGACTCGTACATGCTCAAGGTGCGGGCGACGGACGTGGACGGCCTGGAGAGGATCATCCGACGGCTCAGCGGGACGAAGGGCGTCTCCCGGACGCGTACCACCATCGTGCTCTCCACGAAGTGGGAGAACCGGGTCGGGGAGTTGCCCGAAGAGGCTTAGTCGTACGGTTGGGACGTCGTCGTAGAAAGGTGTGGGCATGGATCTCGGGCTCAAGCGCGAGCTGGAGGAGAAGGTCAGGGCGGGTGTCCGCCTGACCGGTGAGGACGGCATCGCGCTGTACGAGTCGGACGACCTGGCCTGGCTCGGCGGCCTCGCGCACGAGGTGCGGACGCGGAAGAACGGCGACGTCGTGCACTTCAACGTCAACCGTCACCTCAACATGACCAATGTGTGCACGGCCTCCTGCGCGTACTGCTCCTTCCAGCGCAAGCCGGGGAGAAGGACGCGTACACGATGCGCATCGAGGAGGCCGTCAAGCTCGCCAAGGCGATGGAGGGCGAGAACCTCACCGAGCTGCACATCGTCAACGGGCTGCACCCGAACCTGCCGTGGCGGTACTACCCGCGCTCGCTGCGGGAGTTGAAGGCCGCGCTGCCGAACGTGTCGCTGAAGGCCTTCACGGCGACCGAGATCCACCACTTCGAGACGATCTCCGGGATGAGCGCGTCCGAGATCCTGGACGAGCTGATCGACGCCGGGCTGGAGTCCCTCACCGGCGGTGGTGCGGAGATCTTCGACTGGGAGGTCCGGCAGCACATCGTGGACCACCGGACCCACTGGGAGGACTGGTCCCGGATCCACCGGCTCGCGCACGAGAAGGGTCTGAAGACTCCGTCCACGATGCTGTACGGGCACATCGAGGAGCCTCGGCACCGTGTGGATCACGTGCTGCGGCTGCGGGAGCTGCAGGACGAGACCGGTGGCTTCCAGGTCTTCATTCCGCTGCGGTACCAGCACGACTTCGTCGACATGCAGGACGGCAAGGTTCGTAATCGCCTTCAGGCGCGGACGCAGATGGCGACAGGGGCGGAGGCGCTGAAGACCTTCGCCGTGTCGCGGCTGCTGTTCGACAACGTGCCGCATGTGAAGGTGTTCTGGGTGATGCACGGTGTGCAGACCGCGCAGTTGGCGCTGCAGCACGGTGCGGATGACATGGACGGGTCTGTCGTCGAGTACAAGATCACGCATGACGCGGACAATTTCGGTACGCCGAACAAGCTGACGCGTGAGGATCTGCTGGATCTGATTCGCGATGCGGGGTTCCGGCCGGTGGAGCGGAACACGAGGTACGAGATCATTCGGGAGTACGAGGGGCCCGACCCGGAGCGTCGGGAGTCGCCTCAGCCGATGCGGGTGTGAGCGACAGGGTCCCGCGCCCTGAGGTGGGTACCCGGGGGCATGGTTGGCACCAAAGCGCCTGAAGACGCCTATACCGCTGAACCCTTCGTTCCAGGTCGCGGTGGGCTGGCCGCCCTGCGGCGGGCCGCTGCCGACTGTCGGGGATGCCCCCTGCACCGGGACGCCACCCAGACCGTCTTCGGCGCCGGCAATACGGACGCCCGGGTGATGCTCGTCGGTGAGCAGCCCGGCGATCAGGAGGACCGGCAGGGGAAGCCGTTCGTCGGGCCGGCCGGGAGGTTGCTCGACCGGGCGTTGGAGGAAGCAGGTATCGATCCCTCCGAGGCCTATGTCACCAATGCCGTGAAGCACTTCAAGTTCACCCAGGCCGAGCCGCGCAAGCGGCGGATCCACAAGGCGCCGAATCTGCGGGAGATGACCGCGTGCGGGCCCTGGCTGGCCGCGGAGCTCGCGATCGTGGAGCCGGAGCTGATCGTCGTCCTGGGTGCCACGGCGGGGAAGGCCCTGCTCGGCTCGTCCTTCCGGGTCTCGCAGGTGCGCGGCACCGTGCTGGAGGAGGAGATCCACGGGCGGGCCGAGCGGCTGGTGCCGACCGTGCATCCGTCGTCGGTGCTGCGCGCGGACGACCGGGAGGCGGCGTACCGGGGGCTGCTGTCGGATCTGAACGTGGCGGCCCGGGCGCTTGGGTAATAGCTACAATCACCGCATGCCCCTTACCTTCACGCTCGATCCCGCCGTCACTCCCGAGCTGCGCGACGGCCTTCTCGACCTGTGGGCCGATGTCTCCAACGCCGGCGGAGCCGTCGGCTTCGTGCCGCCGGTGACGCGCGAGGACATCCGGCCCTCGCTGCTGAAGCACTTCGCGTCCATGTCGGAGGAGAAGGTCAGGCTGCTCGTCGGGCACGACGAGGACGGGCAGGTCGCGGCGACCGCCTTCCTGACCCTCAACACGCACCGGCTCATGACGCACTGGATCTGGCTGTACACGGTGATGGTGCACCCGCGTCATCAGGGGCAGGGCTACGGCCGTGATCTGCTGGCGGAGGCGGCGGAGGCGGCCCGGGAACTCGAGGGCATCGAGGCGATCCGGCTGACCTGCCGGGGCGGGCTCGGACTGGAGCGGTTCTACGAGTCGTGCGGCTACAAGGAGGTCGGACGGATCCCGGGCGCCATCCGGGTCGCACCTGGCGACGACCGGGACGACGTGATCATGCTCCTCCCGCTCAACTGACCCCCGTGCAAGATCGGCCGCACGGCGTGCTTCACTGAATACCGGCCCTTTTGGAATCGAAAGAGTGGATTGAGATGCTCCGCTACACGCTGATGCGCCTCGGAATCTTCGTGGGCTGCCTCGTGGTCGTCTGGGGTCTCGTCTACTCCGGCCTCGCCCCGCGCGGCCTCGGTGCCAGCAACGGCCTGTGGATCGTGCTGCTCGCCCTGCTGCTCTCCGCGCCGATCAGCTTCGTCGTGCTGCGCAAGGAGCGGGACCGGGCGTCCGTGCAGATCGTGCAGCGCGTCGACCGGATGAAGGCCAACCTGGAGGCCAACCGCAGCCAGGAGGACGTGGAGGACGTGGCCGACGACACGTCCCGGGCGCAGGGCCAGACCTCGTAAGGCTTCTTCACGGGCGTTCAGCGCCCCGTTTCCGTACATGCTCGGAAACGGGGCGCTTTGCCTTGTATGGGTGTCTGCGCGTTTCCGCCTGTCAAAGCCAGGCTTTGGGGTCCTCAAAGTTCAAGTGTTAAGGTTCTTGTCATGAAGTCGGCAGTCGCGTCTCCCACGCCCCTGAGCGTTCTGCTCGTGGCGCGCCTGCACGTGGATCTCTGTCGGTGCGCGTCCGCCAACTGTCGTCCCTGACGTAACGCAAACCCCGTCGTCTCCCACGTCAGTCCCCTACGCGTCCCCCAACGGAGTCAGTCCGTGTCCTCACACACGAAGTCCTTCAAGGTGCCCTTCTGGGCCCAGATACTCGCCGGTCTCGTCCTGGGCGTGCTGCTCGGCTGGCTCGCCCGCAGTCAGGACCTGTCCTGGCTGGTCACGACCCTGGAGAAGGTCGGCGACACCTTCATCGGGCTGCTGAAGCTCGCCGTCGCCCCGCTCGTCTTCTTCGCGATCCTGGTCTCGATCACCAACCTGCGCAAGGTCAACAACGCGGCCCGGCTGGCCTCGCGCACCCTCCTCTGGTTCATGATCACGTCGCTGATCGCGGTGAGCATCGGTCTCGCCATCGGCCTGCTCACCAACCCGGGTGCCGGCACCGGCCTCACGCCGAAGGACGGCGCGAAGCCCGAGGACACCGGCTCCTGGATCGACTTCCTGACCGGCATCGTGCCGACGGACGTCATCACGCCGTTCACCGAGCTGAACGTCCTCCAGATCGTCTTCATGGCCGCCGTCGCCGGTATCGCCGCCCTCCAGCTGGGCGAGCGCGCCCAGCCGATCCTCAACCTCAGCGAGTCCGTCCTGGAGCTGCTCCAGAAGGCGCTGTGGTGGGTCATCCGGCTCGCCCCGCTCGGCACCGTCGGCCTCATCGGCAACGCCATCGCCACCTACGGCTGGGACCTCATCGGCAAGTACGCGACGTTCACGGTCGACATCTACGTCGGCTGCGCGATCGTCCTGTTCGGTGTCTACCCGGCCCTCCTCGCCACCGTCGCCAAGGCCAACCCGATCCAGTTCTTCAAGGGCGCCTGGCCGGCCATCCAGCTGGCCTTCGTCTCCCGCTCGTCCGTCGGCACCATGCCGCTGACGCAGAAGGTCACCGAGCGGCTCGGCGTGCCGAAGGAGTACGCGTCCTTCGCGGTGCCGTTCGGCGCGACGACCAAGATGGACGGCTGCGCCGCGATCTACCCCGCGATCGCCGCGATCTTCGTCGCCCAGATCTTCGGTATCCAGCTGGGTATCGGCGACTACCTGCTGATCGCGTTCGTCTCGGTGGTCGGCTCCGCCGCCACGGCCGGTCTGACCGGCGCGACGGTCATGCTGACCCTCACCCTGTCCACCCTCGGCCTGCCGATGGAGGGTGTCGGTCTGCTGCTCGCGATCGACCCGATCCTCGACATGATGCGCACCGCGACCAACGTGGCCGGCCAGGCGCTCGTCCCGGTCCTGGTCTCGGCCCGGGAGAACCTGCTCGACCGCACGGCCTACGCCACGGCCGACGGCTCCTCCCTGGACGAGCCCCGTGACGAGCAGCCCGAGCGGGTGCCCGCCGCGGCCTGAGGAGGCCTGACGCGCTGACGGCCCCGGCCGGTCCTCGTCGGATTCCCGACGGTGGGCCGGCCGGTGGACCGTACGCTGAGCGGTATGGGTGCCGTGAAGACGAAACGGATGCCGCGCGCGGTCCGTGAACAGCAGATGCTGGACGCCGCCGTGCGGATCTTCGGCCAGCGGGGGTACATGGCCGCGTCGATGGACGAGATAGCCGAACTCGCGGGCGTGTCCAAGCCCTTGGTCTATCTGTACCTGAACTCCAAAGAAGACCTCTTCACCGCCTGCATCCGCCGGGAGGCCAAGGCCCTCGTCGCGGCGGTGCGGGCCGGAGTCCGCCGTGATCTGCCCGCCGACCGGCAACTGTGGGAAGGCCTCGGCGCGTTCTTCGCGCACACCGGGCAGAACCCGGACGCGTGGGCCGTCCTGCACCTCCAGGCCCGTACCCACGGTGAGCCCTTCGCCGCGGAGATCACCGCGATGCGCGAGGAGATCGTCGCGTTCGTGACGCAGCTGATCCTCGCCGGTGCACGCGAGGCTCATCACGATCCCGACCTCCCTGAGCGCGAGGTCGCCGGGCTCGCCGAGGCCCTGGTCGGCGCCGCCGAGTCCCTCGCCGCCTGGGCCAACGCCACCCGGGCGTCACGGCCCGGCAGGCCGCGGCGACCCTGATGAACTTCGCGTGGGCGGGGCTGGGGGACCTGATGGCGGGGCGGCCCTGGTCGCCGCCGGAGGACCAGCCGGGTACCGAGGGCGGGTAGCGGTCAGGCCCGGTGGACCTCGCCGGCCACATGCAACCGGCCCTCAGGGGCCCGCAGTTCGAAGCGGCCGTCCTGAGCCCCGTACGTCACCGTCCCCGGCAGCAGCACCGGTGCCCGGAACTCCGCGTGCACATGGCAGGAGTCCGGTGTGCCGTGGGCGGCGAGGCAGCGGGCGACCGTCCACATGCCGTGGGCGATGGCCCGGGGGAAGCCGAACAGCCGGGCGGTGAGCGGGTGGAGGTGGATCGGGTTGCGGTCGCCGGAGGCCGCTCCGTAGCGCCGCCCGACATCCCCGCCCAGCCGCCACTCAGCCACGGCGGGCAGCGGTCCTCGCGTCTCCGGTCCTCGCGCCTCCGGCCCGGGTGCCTCCGGTCCTCGCGCCTCCGGCCCGGGTGCCTCCGGTCCTCGCGTCTCCGGTCCTCGCGCCTCCGGCCCGGGTGCCTCCGGTCCTCGCGCCTCCGGCCCGGGTGCCTCCGGTCCTCGCGCCTCCGGCCCGGGTGCCTCCGGTCCTCGCGCCTCCGGCCCGGGTGCCTCCGGTCCTCGCGCCTCCGGCCCGGGTGCCTCGGCGGGGCGCTGTGTGCGGTGCGTGCGGTGCCGGGCCAGGTAGGTGCTCCTCGACTCCCAGACGATGTCCCCGGCCTCGCGCACCTCCGTGACGACCGTCGCCTCCGTGCCGCGCCGGTGCGGTGCCAACCCCTCGGCGTACACCGTGAGTTCGTAGGAGCCGGTGGCCGGCATCCCCCGGTGCCGGGTGACCGTGATGGACGTGTGCACCAGGCCCAGCAGCGGCAGCGGGAAGTCCCGGCCGCTCATCAGCCGCATGGCCAGGGGGAATCCCAGTACGTGGGGGTAGGTCAGCGGCAGCGCGTCCTCACCGGTCGGGAATCCGCAGACCCGCTCGTACGCCGCGAGCCTCGCGAGGTCGACGCGCAGGCTGGGCAGCACCAGCCGGGTGCGCGGGAACTCCGCGTCGGAGGAAGGCCGTTTGAGGGGGGACAGCAGGGCACCGCGGGCGAGGAGCGGGGCGAGGGGAGGGGGCTGCGTGAGGACGAGAGCGGCGTCGGCCATCACGCCCCCAGCAGGCTCTGGCCGCAGACCCGCACGACCTGGCCGTTGACCGCGCCCGAGCCCGGGTGCGAGAGCCAGGCGGTGGTCTCGGCCACGTCGACCGGAAGGCCGCCCTGGGCGAGGGAGTTCATCCGGCGGCCGGCCTCACGGATGAACAGCGGGACGGCGGCCGTCATCTTCGTCTCGATGAAGCCCGGCGCGACCGCGTTGACCGTCACCCCGTGCTCCGCGAGCGCGCGCGGCGCGAGGGAGCGGACCATACCGACGATGCCCGCCTTGCTCGCACCGTAGTTCGTCTGGCCCGCGTTGCCGGCGATGCCGGCGATCGACGCCGTCGCCACGATCCGGCCGCCGCGCCTCAGCGCCCCGGCCTTCAGCAGGGCGTCCGTCGTGCGCAGCACGCTGGCCAGGTTCACCTCCAGCACCGGGATCCAGCGCTCGGCCGGCATGTTCACCAGCCGCCGGTCGCGTGTGACGCCCGCGTTGTGGATCAGCAGGTCCAGGCCGTCGGGCAGGACCTCGACGATCCGCGCGCCCGCGTCGGCGGCGGTGATGTCGAGGAGCAGGGCCGTGCCGCCGAGCCGCTCGGCGACGCGCCGGGCGTCCTGCTCGGCCTGCGGCACGTCGAGGACGACGACCCGGGCCCCGTCCCTGGCGAGCGTCTCGGCGACCGCCTCACCGATCCCGCGTGCGGCGCCGGTGACCAGGGCGGTGCGGCCGGTGAGAGGGCGGTCCCGGTCGACGGGGGCGGCGGGCTCCTCGCCCGCCCCGACCTCGATCACCTGCCCGCTGACGTACGCCGACTTGGGCGACAGCAGGAAACGGAGGGTGGATTCCGCGGCGGTCGCGTCCGCGAGCCGGACCAGGTTCACGGTCCTGCCCCGGCCGATCTCCTTGCCGAGGGAGCGGGTGAACCCCTCCAGGGCCTGCTGGGCGGCGGCCTGATGATGATCGGCCGGGTCGAGCGGCGCGCCCAGCACGACCACGCGCCCGCTAGGGCCGACCGACCGTACGACGGGATGCAGGGCCGCGTGCACCTCGGCCAGCCCCTCGACGTCCCGCACCCCGCTCGCGTCCAGGACGACGGCGGCGGCCCGGTCGGAGCCGGCCGGGCCCATCCCCGTACGGGCGAGGACCGGTGCCAGGTCGAGGTCCGACGGGTCGGCCGTGAGGTGGAGCAGGCCGCCGTCCAGCGTGGGCCGCTCCGCCGACCAGCGGGCCAGTGCCGCGGGCTGCGGCAGACCGAGCCGGCGGGTGAGGAAGCGGCCGGGCCCGGTGGCGGTGAAGCTCAGATAGCGGTCGGCCATTCCAACTCCCAGCTTCCGACGACGGCTCAGTGAAGGGGCACACTTGCTTACTCTGGAGTAAGGTTACCGGAGGTAAGGCTACGTCACAGGCGAGGAGCGGTCGAGATGAGCCCCCAGAAGACGTCGGTGCGGCGCGTGGCGGTCCTCGGCGGAGCACGCATCCCGTTCGCGCGCTCCGACGGCCCGTACGCCACCGCCTCCAACCAGCAGATGCTCAGCGCCGCACTCGACGGCCTCGTCGAGCGGTACGGGCTCCAAGGGCCGGGCATGGTGGGTGAGTTCGTCGCCGGGGCGGTCCTCAAGCACAGCCGCGACTTCAACCTGGCCCGCGAGACGGTCCTCGGCTCCAAGCTGGACCCGCGCACCCCCGCCTACGACATCCAGCAGGCCTGCGGCACCGGACTCCAGGCCGTCATCGCCGCCGCCAACAAGATCGCCCTCGGCCAGACGGAGTCCGCCGTCGCGGGCGGCGCCGACACGGCCAGCGACGCACCCCTCGGCGTCAACGACAGCCTCCGCCGCATCCTGCTGCAGGCCCGGCGGGCGAAGTCGGTGGGCGGCCGGCTGAAGGCCCTGGTGAAGGTACGCCCTTCCCACCTCGTCCCCGACATCCCGCGCAACGCCGAGCCACGCACCGGCCTGTCCATGGGCGAACACGCCGCCGTCACCGCCCGCGCCCGGGGCATCGGCCGCGCGGCGCAGGACGAACTGGCGGCGGCCAGTCACCAGCGCCTGGCGGCGGCGTACGAACGCGGCTTCTTCCAGGACCTGGTGGTCCCCTTCCGGGGCCTGGCCCGCGACCAGAACCTGCGCCCCGGTTCGACCGTGGAGAAACTCGCCTCCCTGAAGCCGGTGTTCGGGCTCGACCACCCCGAACCGACCATGACGGCGGGGAACTCGACCCCGCTCACGGACGGTGCGGCCACCGTGCTGCTGGCGAGCGAGGAGTGGGCGCGTGAACGCGACCTTCAGCCGCTGGCGTACCTGAGCGCGTTCGAGACGGCGGCCGTCGACTTCGTCGGCGGTGATGTGGCCGGAGGCGAGGACGGCCTGCTGATGGCGCCCGCGTACGCGGTCCCGCGCATGCTGGAGCGGGCCGGGCTGGGTCTGGACGACTTCGACCTCGTCGAGATCCACGAGGCGTTCGCCTCCCAGGTGCTGGCCACGCTCGCGGCCTGGGAGAAGCGGGGGCTCGGCACGGTGGACCGGGACCGGCTGAACGTCGCCGGATCCTCCCTCGCCACCGGCCACCCCTTCGCCGCCACCGGCGCCCGGATCGTGGCCACGCTGGCCAAACTCCTCGCCGAGCGGGACGCGCCCGCACGCGGCCTGATCTCCGTGTGCGCGGCGGGCGGACAGGGTGTGACGGCGATCCTGGAGCGGGCCTGAGAGCGGCGGCCGTACCGGACGTGAAAGACCCTCACCTAACCCCGATATTGCACAGGCCCGGCTCCGGACCATTCCCGAACCCGCACAGAGCCGCCACGTGTGGGCCGTACGATCCCGTTCCTACCGCCAGTAACCCCTTTCTGGGGGTTCAGCCGGTTGAGCGCCTCGGCGTGCGAGGCACGTACGTCATGCAGCAAGCAGTTCTTCGCTGCACGCCCCAGGAGCCGCCCGTGTCCACTGCCCATCCCTCCTCCGCCTACGGTGACGTGTACGGCGGACCGGTCCTGGTCGAGCCCGAGACACGGCGGCTGGACGGGGTGGTGCGGGAGGTGTCCGTACCGCCGCTGGCGCCGCCGTGGACCCACGGGTCGCTCGCCGACCTGCCGTTCGACAACGCGAGCGCGAACCCGGACGCCGTGGCCCTGAGCCGCAAGGACGCCGAGGGGCGCTGGAGCGACGTCACGGCGGCCGAGTTCGCCGAGCAGGTGCTGGCCGTGGCGAAGGGACTGATCGCCGAGGGCCTGACGCCGGGCGACCGCATCGCCGTGATGGCCCGCACGATCTACGAGTGGACGGTCCTGGACTTCGCGGCCTGGTCGGCCGGACTGGTCACCGTCCCGGTCTATCCCACCTCCTCCGTCTTCCAGACCCGCTGGATCCTGCAGGACTCCGGCGCGGTCGCGCTGGTCACCGAGACCGCCGGGCAGGCCGCCGCGCTCGGCCCGGAGCGCGAACGCCTGCCCGACCTGAGGCACCTGTGGGTCGTGGAGCACGGACACGTGGACCGGCTCGTGGAAGCCGGGGCGCACCTGACCGACCAGGAGGTCGAGGTGCGGCGCGGCATGTCGGGCCCCGACACGCTCGCCACCCTCATCTACACCTCGGGCACCACGGGCCGCCCCAAGGGCTGCGTGCTCACCCACGGCAACTTCTTCGCCGAGGTGGACAACGCGATCGAGCTGCTCTACCCCGTCTTCAAGGCGAAGACCAGCGAAGAAGCCTCGGTCCTGCTGTTCCTGCCCATGTCCCACGTCTTCGGCCGCATGGTGGCCATCGCCTGCATCCGCGCCCGCGTACGGCTGGGCCACGCCCCGAGCATCAAGGCGCAGCACCTGCTGCCGGACCTGGCGAGCTTCCGGCCGACCTGTCTGCTGGCCATCCCGTACATGCTGGAGAAGGTCTTCAACTCGGCCCGGGCCAAGGCCGAGGCGGGCGGCCGGGTGTCGACGTTCGACCGTGCGGTGGCGGTCGCGCAGCGCTACGGCGAGGCGGTGGAGGCCCGGCAGACGGGCACCGGCCCGGGCCCCTCCCGCGCGCTCAAGGCGGCCCGGATCTTCTACGACCCACTCGTCTACCGCCGTATCCGCAACGCCATGGGCGGCAGGGTCCGCTACGCCATCTGCGGCGGCTCACCGCTGGGCCGGCGCCTGGCCGCGTTCTTCGCCGGCGCCGGCATCGAGATCTTCGAGGGCTACGGCCTGACGGAGACGACCGGCGCGTCGACCGTCACCCCGCCCCTGAAGCCCCGCCTGGGCACGGTCGGCTGGCCCCTGCCCGGCACCCGCGTCCGCATCGCCGCCGACGGCGAGATCCTCCTCGCCGGCGACCACGTGCTGCGCGGCTACTGGGACCCGCAGGCCGGCGGCGTCGTCCCCGCCGCCCCCGACGGCTGGCTCGCCACGGGCGACATCGGCGCACTGGACGACGAGGGCTACCTGACGATCACCGGCCGCAAGAAGGAACTCCTGATCACCGCGGGCGGCAAGAGCGTCGCCCCGGCCCCGCTGGAGAACTGGCTGCGCTCCCACCCCCTGATCTCCCAGTGCATGGTCCTGGGCGACGGCCGCCCCTACGTCTCCGCCCTCATCACCCTCGACCCGGACGGCATCACGCACTGGCGCCAGATGAACGGCAAACACCCCGTGCCGCCCACCCTCCTCGTCGACGACGAGGAACTCCGTGCCGTCCTGCAGCGTGCCGTCGACGAGGCCAACAAGCTGGTCTCCCGCCCCGAGTCCATCCGCCGCTTCGCGATCCTCCCAAGGACTTCACCGAGGAGGCGGGGCACCTGACCCCGTCGATGAAACTCCGCCGCCAGGCCGTGATGCGCGCGTTCGCGGCGGAAGTGGAAGGTCTGTACACGCCGTGAGTCACCTTTGCCATCTCTTCACACCTGATCCTTGACGACGCACGGTGTCTCCCCGTTGGCTTTCAGCCACCTCCCCGTCACGATGCTCCCCATCGGAAGGCACCACCAGTGAAAGCGCGCACCACCCGCCGGACCGCTCCGCGTTCCCTCTCCATAGCCCTGGCGGTCTCCGTATCGGCCCTGTCCCTCGCCGCCTGCGGTGACGGTGGAAGTGACGAGTCCGCCGACGTGAAGAAGGGCGACGACATCACGGTGGGGCTGCTGCTGCCCGACCGGGACACGGCGCGCTTCGAGAAGTTCGACTACCCGCTGATCAAGCAGGAGGTCGCCACCCTCACCGACGACAAGGGCAAGGTCCGCTACGCCAACGCCGAGGCGAGCGTGTCCAGACAGAGCGAGCAGTTCCAGCAGATGATCGACGACAAGGTCGACGTCATCCTGGTGGACGCGCTGGACTCCAAGAAGATCGCCCCGGACGTGCAGAAGGCCAAGGACGCCGGCATCCCGGTCATCGCCTACGACCGGCTCGCCGAGGGCCCCATCGACGCGTACGTCTCCCACGACAACGAACTCGTCGGACAGGTGCAGGGCCGCGCCATCATCGGCGAACTCGGTGACAAGGCCGAGAACAGCAAGGTCGTCATGATGAACGGCGATCCGCCGACCCCAACACGGCACGGTTCAAGGACGGTGCGCTGAGCGAGCTCCAGGGCCAGGTGAACATCGTCAAGCAGTACGACACCAAGGAGTGGAAGCCCGCCATCGCCAAGGCGAACATGAAGAAGGCCATCCAGGCCGTCGGGCTGAACAACATCGCCGCCGTGTACTCCGCGAACGACGGCATGGCGGGCGCCGTCATCGAGGCGCTCGAGGAGGCCGGCGCCACGAAGATGCCGCCGGTGACGGGGCAGGACGCCAACCTGGACGCCGTGCAGCGGGTCGTGTCGGGGGAGCAGTACATGACCGTGTACAAGTCGTTCCTGCTGGAGGCGACGAACGCCGCGAAGATCGCGGTGGCCAAGGTGCAGGGCCGCGCGATCGAGTTCGCCGCGCTGACCCGGGAGACCGTCGACAGCCCGACGCAGAAGAACGTCCCGGCCATGCTGGTGCCGGTGGTCGCCCTCACCAAGGACAACATCAAGGAGACGGTGATCACGGACGGCGTCTACACCGTCAAGGACATCTGCACCCCAAGTACAAGGCGGACTGCGCGGCGATCGGGCTCGACTAGCCGACCCCGCTCCGTGGGTCGACGGCCGCCCTCTGGCTCGGTGCCGGCCTGGCCGTCCTCGGTTTGATGACGCTGCTGCCCGAGCTCGCCCTCGGGCGGCCGGGAACACCCGCCGAGCCGGCCCACCCGGCTCGACGTCCGGCCCGCGCCGCGTCCGCCTCCCGCGACCGGATCTGAAGTCGCCGCACCCGCACGGCTCTTGACTTCGCGAGGCCCACGCGCGACATTCCCCACCCCTTCGCGTTCCTCACGGGCTGGAGCGACCATGACCACGAGCACCGACTCCGCGGCGCCTTCCGGAGCCCCGTCCCGAAGACGAGTGCTGGCCGGCGCCGCGGGTGCCGGCCTCGCGGTCGCCGCCGGAGTACAACAAGGCGCCCACGCCGCCGACTTACCCCCGCTCGGCACGTACGACGTCGTCGTCATCGGGTCCGGCGCGGCCGGGATGACGGCCGCGCTGACCGCCGCCGGGCAGGGGCTGAGCTGTGTGGTCGTGGAGAAGGCCCCGACCTTCGGCGGCTCCACCGCCCGCTCCGGTGCCGGGATCTGGATCCCGAACAACCCGGTGATCATGGCGGCCGGCGTCCCGGACACCCCCGCCAAGGCCGCCGCCTACCTCGCCGCCGTGGTCGGCCCGGACGTCCCCGCCGACCGGCAGCGCGCCTTCCTCACGCACGGCCCGGCGACGATCTCCTACGTCATGGCCCACAGCCCCCTGCGATTCCGCTGGATGGAGGGCTACAGCGACTACTACCCCGAACTGCCCGGCGGCCTCCCGAACGGCCGTTCCATCGAACCCGACCAGATCGACGGCCACGTCCTGGGCCCCGAGCTGGCCCGGCTGAACCCGCCGTACATGGACGTACCCGCCGGCATGGTCGTCTTCAGCGCCGACTACAAGTGGATCGCCCTGGCCGCGGTGAACGCCAAGGGCGCGGCCGTGGCCGCCCAGTGCCTGGCCCGGGGCACGGCCGCGGCCCTGCGGGGCGAGAAGCCACTCACCATGGGCCAGGCACTGGCGGCCGGTCTGCGCGCGGGGCTGCGGACCGCCGGGGTGCCGGTGTGGCTGAACACGCCCCTGACAGACCTGCACGTCGAGAACGGCACCGTCACCGGCGCCGTCGTCACCCGCGACGGTCAGCCGGGCCTGGTCCGCGCCCGCCGGGGCGTGATCGTCGGCTCCGGCGGCTTCGAGCACAACGCGGCGATGCGGGACCGCTTCCAGCGGCAGCCGATCGGCACGGACTGGACGGTCGGCGCGAAGGAGAACACCGGCGACGGCATCCGGGCGGGGGAGCGGCTCGGCGCGGCCCTCGACCTGATGGACGACGCCTGGTGGGGCCCGGCGATCCCGCTCCCGGACGAGCCGTACTTCTGCCTGGCCGAACGCACCCTCCCCGGCGGCCTGCTGGTGAACGGGTCGGGCCGGCGCTTCGTCAACGAGGCCGCGCCCTACAGCGACGTCGTCCACACCATGTACGACGTCCACGGCACGGACCCGGCCATCCCGTCCTGGCTGATCGTCGACCAGAACTACCGCAACCGGTACCTCTTCAAGGACGTCCTGCCGGTCCTGCCCTTCCCCGACACCTGGTACGACTCGGGCGCCGCGCACAAGGCCTGGACCCTGGACGCACTGGCCGCCTCGATCGACGTCCCTCCGGCGGCCCTCCGCACGACCGTCGACCGCTTCAATTCCCAGGCACGGAAGGGCGAGGACCCCGACTTCCACCGGGGCGACAGCGCCTACGACCACTACTACACCGACCCCTCAGTCCTCCCGAACCCCTGCCTCGCCCCGCTCTGGCTGCCCCCGTACTACGCCTTCCGCATCGTCCCCGGCGACCTCGGCACGAAGGGCGGGATGCGGACCGACGCCCGGGCCCGCGTGCTGCGGGAGGACGGCTCGGTGATCCGCGGCCTGTACGCCGCCGGCAACGCGAGCGCCGCCGTCATGGGCCACAGCTACGCCGGCGCGGGCTCGACCATCGGCCCGGCGATGACGTTCGGGTACATCGCGGCCAGGGACATCGCGGGGACGTTGTAAGGAGACCGTGGGCGGCCGCCGACGGCTTGACCGCGCAGGAGCTCCGTGACCGTCACGGGGCCGGGGATTTCGGCGCACGCGAAGAGTTGCGCGGCGGGCGTTCGGGCGGCGCGCGGGGGTCAGCGCGGCTGGGGTCAGCGCCGGCTTGGGGCATCCGGGGCTGCGGCAGGCTCCTGCTCGCGGGAAGGGCGGGGGCGCGCCGGTGCGGACCGGTGGTGTTCCGGCCGGCGACACTGCCGCCGCCGACGACGACCACACCACCTGGCCGGGCCGGCGGGCCCGCTCAGGAGCGGGGCGTTGGCTGCGGCTGGGCTGTGCTGTGCTGGTCGGCTGCGGTGGGCGGGGCGGTGGTGGCCGGCGTGCTGTGCTGGTCGTCTGCGGTGGGTGGGGCGGTGGTGACCGGCGTGCCTTGCCGGGTGGCTGTGGCGGGTGGCTGTGGCGGGTGGGGCGATGGCCGCCCGCATGTCCGCTCGGCCGTCGTGAAGCCGTGCCGGCACGCCGGTCCTGCGGCTGGGCGTGCCGGTCCTGTGGCTGGCCCCTCAGGCGGGGGCGTCGGCGCGGTCTACGACGTGGACTCGGGTCGCTTGCGGGCCACCAGGATCGCTTGGGGGACCGGCTCGCCGAGTGTCTCGTCCGGTTCCCGGACGGTTCGCGCGCGTACGGCGAATCCGGCGGCTTCCAGCAGGGCGGCTATCCGCTCCGGCCGGCGTCGCCGGAAGTCCAGTGCGGCCTGGTGGCCGAAAGCCTCCTCGTAGCGCCGGGGCTCGTCGCCCGCCTGGAAGCCGATGAGCAGGTGGCCGCCGGGACGCAGGACGCGGGCGAACTCGGCGAAGACCTCCGGCAGCCGGTCCTGCGGCGTGTGAATGATCGAGTACCAGGACACGACCCCGGCGAGCGAGCCGTCGGGCAGGTCCAGGTCCAGCATCGAGCCCTGCTCGAACCGCAGGCCCGGGTTCTCGCGGCGGGCGATCGCGAGCATCGACTCCGACAGGTCCAGGCCGAACACGGACAGCCCCCGGGACGCCAGGTACGCCGTCACCCGCCCGGGCCCGCACCCCAGGTCGGCGACCTCGCCACCCTCGCCCACGAGCTCCGCGAAACCGTTCAACAGCGCCCGGTCCAGCGGCGTGGCCGCGAGGTAGTCGCCTAAGTGGGCGGCGTAGTCCTCGGCCACGGCGTCGTAGAAGGTACGGATCTCGGTCAAGAAGTCGGCGTCGGTCATGCCCGAGACCCTACCGAGGGGGCCCGTCCCCCTGACCGTCACGCGACTGTCCGTCCCCTTGCCCGTCCCTCTGCCCGTCCCGCGCCCGCCCGGCTCCGGCCCCGACCCCGGCCCCGATCGCCGTGCCGAACCCCAGGCCCAGAGCCAGCCCCAAACCGATGTTGTCGAAGACGGTCATACCGAGCACCAGCCCCACGGCCGTGCCGAGCGACACCCCGAGGCCCACGCCCGTCGCCATGCGCTGGTCGGCGGGAGTCCCGCCGTCTTCCCCACCGGTCCCGGCGTCTTTCTGCATCCGGACATCCTCCCACGGCCCCGCCCCGGACAGAATTCGCCGGGAATTCACCAGGAGGAAAGCGGAGAAAAGGCAGGAGCCCCGCCGCCTGACGGCGCGGGGCTCCTTGGGTACTACTGATCAGACCGGCGTGACGTTCTCAGCCTGCGGGCCCTTCGGGCCCTGCGTGACGTCGAAAGACACCTGCTGGTTCTCCTCGAGCGAGCGGAAGCCGCTCGCGTTGATCGCGGAGTAGTGGACGAAGACGTCGGGGCCGCCGCCCTCCTGGGCGATGAAACCAAAGCCCTTTTCGGCGTTGAACCACTTCACGGTTCCGGTAGCCATAAGCCCTCCTTGGGCTCAAAAGGGTTGCCCTGCTCCAGAACCAGCAAGTGTGAAGATGAATTCTGCACAACTGCATACGTCTGAGAATGACGAGAGCCCGCGGTCACATGCTCCGCAGGCTCTGTACTGCAAGGGAAACCAAACTGCAACTTGCGATGAGCCTAGCACGCGGGCACCGGAAAGCAATAGGGGTCAAGATCACGTCACCCGAATGTTTGAACGTCGTCCGCCGACTGGCGGTGAAGGCGCCCGCCGCGCATCACGGGCCCACAGCGGGGCCGGGCGCGGCCCCGTAGGCCATGAGGGCTAGCCTCACGATGTGGACAATCCTCGCACCCGGCCGCGCGTCGGCCACATCCAGTTCCTGAACTGCCTGCCCCTGTACTGGGGGCTCGCGAGAACGGGCACGCTCCTCGACTTCGAGCTGACGAAGGACACCCCGGAGAAGCTCAGCGAGAAGCTGGTGCAGGGCGAGCTCGACATCGCCCCGATCACCCTGGTCGAGTTCCTCAAGCACGCGGACCAACTGGTCGCCTTCCCCGACATCGCCGTCGGCTGCGACGGCCCGGTGATGTCCTGCGTGATCGTCTCGCAGGTCCCGCTGGACCGGCTGGACGGCGCCCGGGTCGCCCTCGGGTCGACCTCCCGGACCTCCGTCCGCCTCGCCCAGCTGCTCCTCGCCGAGCGCTTCGGCGTACGACCCGACTACTACACCTGCCCGCCGGACCTCAGCCTGATGATGCGGGAGGCCGAGGCGGCCGTCCTCATCGGCGACGCGGCGCTGCGCGCGAACATGCTCGACGGGCCCCGCTTCGGCCTGGACGTGCACGACCTGGGCGCGCTGTGGAAGGAGTGGACGGGCCTGCCGTTCGTCTTCGCGGTCTGGGCGGCGCGCCGCGACTACCTGGAACGTGAGCCGGTCCTCACACGCAAGGTGCACGAGGCCTTCCTCGAATCCCGCAACCTCTCCCTGGAAGAGGTCGCCAAGGTCGCCGAGCAGGCCGCCCGCTGGGAGGACTTCGACGAGGAGACCCTCGCCCAGTACTTCACGACGCTCGACTTCCGCTTCGGCGGCCCGCAGCTGGAGGCGGTCGCCGAGTTCGCCCGGCGGGTCGGCCCGACGACAGGCTTCCCCGCGGACGTGAAGGTGGACCTGCTCGAGCCGTGAGCGGGCCGCGGCTTCGGCACTCTGCTGGGGAGTGCCGGCGCAGGGGCACACCGGGGTCCGGCAAGGCCCCGCGGGCGCCCACGGGGGAGGGGTGACGCCATGCGGCCGCTCGAAGTCGACGAACCCACCGTCGTGGGGCCCTACCGGCTGCTCGGCCGGCTCGGCTCCGGCGGCATGGGCCGGGTCTACCTGGGCCGCAGCACCGGCGGCCGTACGGTCGCGGTGAAGATCGTGCACCCGCACTTCGCCCTGGACGAGGAGTTCCGCGCCCTCCCCCAAGCTCTCGGCTGCGCTCGAGCAGGGGGACCCCCATCGCCGCGAGGTCGAGGCCGCGCGCCGGGTCGGCGGTGCCTGGACGGCACCCGTCCTGGACGCGGACCCGGAGGCACGAGTGCCGTGGGTGGCGACCGCGTACGCGGCGGGCCCGTCGCTGTCGGCCGCGGTCGCCGCGGGCGGCCCGCTGCCCGCCCACACCGTACGGGTGCTGGGGGCGGGGCTGGCCGAGGCACTGGCGGCGGTGCACGAGCTCGGTCTGGTGCACCGGGACGTGAAGCCGTCGAACGTACTGCTGACGCTGGACGGTCCGCTCCTGATCGACTTCGGGATCGCCCGCGCCACCGACGGCACGGCGTCCCTGACCTCCACGGGCGTCTCGATCGGCTCGCCCGGCTACATGTCGCCCGAGCAGATCCTGGGCAAGGGCGTCACGGGCGCGGCCGACGTCTTCTCACTGGGCGCGGTCCTGGCGTACGCGGCGACCGGCGAACCGCCCTTCCCCGGGGACTCCTCCGCGGCCCTCCTCTACAAGGTCGTCCACGAAGAGCCGGAACTCGGGGGATGGACGGGGAGCTGCGGGACCTCACCGCGGCCTGCCTGACGAAGGACCCGGGCGAGCGCCCCACCCCGACGGAGGCGGCCGCACGCCTGGCTCCCGAGGGCGCGGCCCGGCTGGTGGCGGGCGGGTGGCTGCCGGGGGCGTTGGTTGAGCAGGTGAGCCGGAGCGCGGTGCAGCTGCTGAACCTGGAGGCCACGGGGGCGGGGGCCGAGGCAGGGGGGGCCTTCGGGACCGGTCGGCTTCAGCAGCCCCTCGGTGGGGGTGCAGGACAGTCCTCAGGTGGGGGCACAGGACGGACTTCCGGTGGGGGCACAGGACGGACTTCCGGGGGACGTGCCGTCACCGACGCGGGGTGAGGACGCCGGGGTCGCCGGGGTGTTCGGGCCGCCGCCGGCCATGCCCGGTCCTGCCTCCCCCGCCGCCGTCCCCGGACCCCGCCCCCGCGACAGCGACCCGCACGACACCGTCACCGCCAAGGGCCGCCGCCCCGGCAGGCTCTCCGTCTCCGTGGCGGCGACGTCCACGCCGGACGGTGGCGGGCGGGTGCGCAGGCTGAGCTGCACGGTGGCCCTGGCGGTCGCCGGGGCGATGGCGGCCGTGACGATCGGCTCGGTGTTCGTCTTCGACCTGCTGCCCGGCCGGACGGACCAGGACGACGCAGGCAGCGGCTCCGACAGCAGTGTCGACTCACCACCGCCACCGGCGGCGACCGCGAGCTCCGCTCCCTCCGGTGCGGTGCCCGCCGCCTACCTCGGCACCTGGGAGGGCCAGGGCACCGCCCTGGACGGCAATCTGCCCCTTGGCACGTTCCGGATCACCCTCGAACGGGCCGCCGTAGGCCAGGAGTTGGGCCGCCTCCGCCAGACCGACCAGATCGGCGGCGTCTGCGTCGACGTACTGACCCTGAAGCAGGTGACGAAGAAGGAGCTCGTCGCGACGTCCGTGGGCGCGAAGACCAACCACGGCGGCTGCAACCCGGCCTCCACGACCGTCCACCTCACGCCGGTGGGCGACGACCTCCAGTACCGCTCGGAGAGCGAGGAGTCGGGCCGGCCTCAGGCTCGGATGTCGAGGGTGCGGTAGGGGAGGACCGGCCGCCGTACTTCACGAACAGGGTGATCAGGAGCACGATCACCGTGAGGGTCGCGACGAGGCCGACAGCCCACAACCACGGGTAGTGCACATGCACCCAGCAGGACCCGCCCTCGCTGTAGCAGCCGGAGTCCCAGTCCCGGCGTCGCTTGGGGCGTGTGGTCGCCATGATCACCCCGGCGACCACGTACCCCGCCGCCAGCCCGGGCAGTGAGGCGGCCGCCCAGCCCAGCGAACGAGGCTTGCTCTTCTTCCAGTTCATCCGGGTCAGCGGCCACACCCAGAGCAGGAAGACCAACGGCACCAGGGCACCGACAGTCGCGGCGAAGGCGTACGCCCCGCCGGGCCACGTGGGCGCGAGGTCGCTCCAGAGGTCGTGGCCCCAGTACATGTCGAAGAAGTACAGCGGCGTCAGCAGGACGAAGACCCCGGGGATCACCGCGCACCCCACGGCGCATCCCCAGTCCGGCCTCTTCGGCCGGCCGACGGCCGGCCGCCCCCGCCGGTGCTCGTACCGCAGGGCGGCCCCGGCCGCCTTCCTCCGCTTCGGCTTCGCCGAACCCCCGCTCATCGCGTCACCCCGGCACGACGACCGTACGAAGCTCCCCGTCCCCGAGGTGCAGCATGCCCTTGCCGGGCGCCACCTGGCCGCCGACCATGCTGCGGGACAGCCGGACGCCGACGAGGTCTCCGCTGGAGGACTCCTGCGGGGAGAGGAGGATGCCGCGGCGGGCCTTCTTCGCGTCGACCTGCCAGCCGGAGAAGCCGCTGCAGACGTCCTCCTCGTCACCGGCGATGACGAGGGCGAGGCCGCGTTCGGCGCCGCGCGAGACGACCTTCTTCAGCTGGCTCTCGGCGTCGCAGTCCTCCAGGATCTCGCCGTCGTCGATCAGCACCGCGATCGGCTCCTCCAACGACGCCTGGTCGACGAGCTCCTCGAATTCGTCCTCGTCGATGTCGTCGCCGGTGAAGACCTTAAGGACGCCTTCCGAGCCGTCGAGCTGACGGAGGGGCGACTGGCGGGGCGCCGCGATGACCAGGCGCGTGCCCTGGGCCAGGAACGACTGCGCGAAGTTCATCAGCACCGTCGAGCGGCCCGACTTGGCCGGACCCGCGATGACGAACGCCGGCACGCCGTCCGCCAGATCGGGGCCGAAGCCGACGATCTCGTCGCCGCCGATGCCGACCAGACCCCACAGGCGCGAGCGCGACGCCTCCGGGTCACGCAGCTCCCAGGCCTCCGGGAAGGAGATCCGGCTGGGCAGGCTGTCCACGCGGAACGGACGGCGCGAGCGCGGCACGGACCCGTCACGGGCGGTGGCCGCCTCGCCGATGGCCGCGAGGGCGGCGGCCTGGCCCTGACCGCTGGTGTCCTCGGCGAGCAGCGCGAACTGCGTCTCCGTACCGAACTCGTTGCGGAAGGCACGCCCCGGCGGGATCTCCTCGGGCACCTTGCGCGCCGGGATGCCCAGCGCCGAGAAGTCGCTGCGGTCGGCGAGCCGCAGACCGTACTTGTCCTCGGTGAGGGTCGCGATACGGCCGACGAGAAGCGTCCGGTCACCGGTCAGGATCAGATGGATGCCGACGCTCGCGCCCTCGCGCATCATCGTCTGCAGCTCGTCCGTGAGCGAACCGTGGTCGATCTCGCCGAGCGTGGGCACCCAGCCCTCCCAGCGGTCCAGCATCACGACGATGTGCGGCAGCCGCTCGTCCTCGGCGACCGAGGCCCGCTGCTCCCCGATGTCCGCGAAGCCCTTCTCCGCCAGCAGATCCTGCCGGCGGCCCAGCTCGCCCTTGAGCCGGTTGACCAGACGTACGACCCGCTCGGTCTGGTTACGGCCGACCACCGCGCCGCAGTGCGGCAGCCGGGTCAGCGCGTTGAGCGCGCCGTTGCCGCAGTCGATGCCGTAGAGGTGCACGTCGGCGACGGAGTGGGTGCGGGCGATCGAGCCCGCGAGGGTGCGCAGCACCTGGGAGCGGCCGCTGCGCGGGGCACCGCCGATCATCAGATGGCCGAAGGAGGAGAAGTCCACGACGACGGGGCGGCGCGACTGGCTGGCCGGCAGGTCCTCGATGCCGTACGGGGCGGGCGGCAGCTTGCCGGCGCCACCGGCGAACGCGGGCAGCTCGACGTCGTCCAGCAGCAGCGTCTCGTCGAGGGCGGGCAGCCACGGGCTGTGCTGGGGCGGGATACCCAGCGAGGTGTTGGCGTCGCGGATGGTGTCGACGAGGACCTTCAGATCGGTGATCTCCTCGTCCTCACGGGCCTCGGCCTTCGGCTTGGCGAGCGCCGCCCGTCCGAGGTCCTCCCAGCCCAGCGGACCCACCCAGGGCATCAGCACGGCCGGGTCGGCCGCACCGGGCCTGCGGCCACCCACGCGTCCGGACTGGAAGGGCACCAGGGAGGCGTGCCCGAGCCGGGCGTAGGCGCGGCCCGGGGTGCTCTTGGAGATGTGTCCCGCCTCCGGCGAGTCGATGACGTCGCTCGACTCGCCGCCGTCCGTCACACGCAGCGCGATCCGGAGGTTCGTGTTGGCGCGGATCTCGGGGGACACGACACCACTCGGCCGCTGCGTCGCCAGCAGCAGGTGAATGCCGAGGGACCGGCCACGCTGGGCGATGTTCACGAGCCCCGTCACGAAGTCGGGCAGGTCACGCACCATCGAGGCGAACTCGTCGATGACGATGAGCAGCCGCGGCACGGGCTGATGCGACGGATCCCGGCGCACAAGATCCTGGTAGTCCTCGATGTCCTTGGCGTCGGCGGCGGCCAGGATGTGCTCGCGCCGGTGCAGCTCGGCACCCAGCGACTCCAGGGCACGCTCCACCAGATGCGCGTCGAGGTCGGTCACCATGCCGACGGTGTGCGGCAGATGCACACAGTCCTTGAACGCCGCGCCACCCTTGTAGTCGACGAGCACGAACGTCATGTTCTCGGGCGTGTTCGCCACCGCCAGCGCCGCCACGATGGTCTGCAGCAGCTCCGACTTACCCGAACCGGTCGTACCGGCGATGAGACCGTGCGGCCCGTCCTTGCGGATGTCGATCCCGAACGCCCCGTCGTACGACTCACCGATGACGGCGAGCGTCGACTGCCCGCCCATCCGCCAGCGAGCCACGATCGCGTCGCTCGTCGGCGGCTCCAGCTGCAGCACGTCCAGCAGCCGGCTCGACCCCGGCAGCGCCGAGTCCTCGGTCTCCCCGCTGATGTCCCGCAGCGGCGACAGCGACCGGGCGAGCCGCAGACACCAGGCGGCGGAGACGAAGTCGGGCCGTACGTCCTTCAGCCGCTCCGCACCGGCCTCCTCGACGCGCAGCCGCAACTGCTCGCTGCGGCCGACCTGTTCGGGCTGCTGCGCGGTGCTGTGCCAGGCCTGGAAAGAGGGGAAACCACCCGCGACCTGCTGTGTCTGCTGCTGGACCTGCTGGGCCGGCTCGTACTCCTCGGCCTTCGGCTCGGCGACGACATACGCCTGGCACTCGCCGGGCAGGAACCGCTCCTCGGCGTCGAGGCAGATGGCGAACATCGACACAGACGGCCCTTCGCGCAGCAGCCGCACCACACCCGGGAGGGACCGCAGCCGTCGCGACCCGTCCCACACCACGACGATGTCGGGATCGCTGAAGCTCGAACCACCCTGCGACTTGTTCTGCTCGGCGGCCTTCTTGCGCGCGTCGAGGATCTGCGTCAGCTCGCCGATGCGGGCACCGACGGTCTCGGCGTCGGTCCCGATGAGCACGTTGACGTCCTGCCCGCCGGAAGGCTTGGAGTGCGGCAGCCAGCGCACCCAGTCCCAGGACTCCTGTGCGGCGTTCTCGCTCAGCACATAGAACTGCACGTCCATCGGGCTGTGCAGCGCCGCCGCCTGCGCGACGGCCCACCGCCCGAGGGCACGGGCGGAATCCCCGGGCCCGGCCATGCCGATGACACCGAGGGTACGCAGGTGCAGGGCGACCGGGGCATCCTCGATCTTCCACGTCACCTGGCGACGGTGGTCGTCCTGCTCCGGGTCGTCGAGCACGACCTCGGAGGGCAACTGCCCGGTTCCGACACGGAGCAGGAGATGATCGCGGTCGGTACGCCGCCGCTCCCAGAGCCGGGTACGGGGCCCGGTCCCGAGGGAGAGCACGGTCGCCGGATCGGGTATGGCGTGCCGCCGGTCGTTCCGCTCGGCGACCAGGGCGTCCTGCGCGTCCTTCTCGATCCGCTCCTTCTGCTCCTCGTACTCCTGGACCTGCTTTGCGTGCGACTTACGCCCGTGCTTCTTGTCGTTGTAGTAGTTCGCGAAGAGCAGGAACGGGCTCAGCGCGGCCATGATCAGGTAGTACCACTTCTGGAAGATCATCACCGACACGACGGCACCGACGAGCGGTGTCAGCGCCATCAGCCAGGGCAGCGGCCGGGCCTCGTACTCACGGGGCGGCGACGGCA
Source organism: Streptomyces tuirus (assembly GCA_018195615.1). Taxonomy (GTDB): domain Bacteria; phylum Actinomycetota; class Actinomycetes; order Streptomycetales; family Streptomycetaceae; genus Streptomyces; species Streptomyces tuirus_A. Next base: position 5,712,616 of record JAGTPG010000002.1, read on the forward strand.
GCCGGAAGTTGGTCTGCCGCTCGGGCGGCCGCAGCCGCGGGGGCCTGTTGTAGTCGAGGCCGATGCCGTCGTCGGACCACTTGAGGGCGGCGTTGGGAGGGGTGTAACGGGTCAGCTCGAGCAGGGTGTTGCCGAGACCGATCTGAGCACCGAGGGGCCACTCGGTGGGCCCGCCCTTCTTCTCCTCCCTCTTCCCCTGCTCCTTCTTCTTGTCACCCTTCTTCTTGTCCCCCTGGTCCTCGTTCTCGGTGAGGGACTTGCCGTCGAGGGTGACGTGCTCCTTGTCCATGTGCACAGCGACCTGGCAGGTGCCGTCGGTGGCGACGGAGAGGGTGAGGGCCCGGGCGTCGACCTCGGGATCGTCGATACGGACGTACGACGCCGCCCCGCTGCCGATGTCGTACCGCCCGACGCCGAGCCGGTGCACGAACCCGGCGGCGGGCCCGCCGACGACGCGCAGTTCGACGAGCCCGGTCGGCTCACCCGGCAGACACCCGGACGGATCCTGAAGACTGACGACGGCACCCTCGCGCAGGGGCGACCCGACGACGGTGGCGTGCGGATCGACCGGGTACCCGTCCACGTACACGAGGGGCGCGTTGTTGGCCGGCGCATGCCGATGCTGTCCGAGCGGGATGACCTGCGCCCCGCTGTGCCCGACCTGTTTGGCCAACTCCTGGGCGATGTCCCCCACGGTGGACTCAGGATCGGCATCGAGCACGACGTCGGCGGCGCTACCGCCGTACGGGTCGACGACGGTCAGAGTCAGGCGCACGACTTGTCCTCCCCGTGCCACTGGGCCGGATGGCCGCTGTGGTTTCCGTTGCTGTGTCCGCCGTGCTGTTCGCTGCCGTTCGCTTCAGTCACTCGGGTCACAGTCGTAGGGGACGATATCCGTTCAGCAGGGCGGTGGGGCAACGGGCAGGCGTAGTGACGTTCCCGATGGCAACGTCGTACACGACTTCATGACCGCTCGTTCACAAGCCGGGGATGTGGCACCACAGGCCACACCCGTAAGCTGCTGACGCAAGAGCGGACGATCACACCGGTTGCCACGTGCGATCCGTAACTCGGCCTGGAGGCCGATGAGTCCGCAAACAGGGAGCCACGGGGGTTGGCCCTGCGGCGTTGTGAGAGGGAGCGGCTTCATGGCCAAGGACCTTGACATCACATATCAGGACATGCGGGAAGCTGCGAAGCATGTCGTGAAGGAGAAGGAAAAGCTCCAGGAGAAGCTCGAGGGCCTCCGCAAGTACATCAACAACCTCGTGCAGTCCGGCTACGTCACGAAGTCGTCGTCCAAGGCGTTCGACGAGAACTTCGACGAGTTCGTGCGCGGCACGAAGGACACGCTGGACGGTCTGGACGGCATGGGGGACTACCTGACCATGGCCGCGGACAAGTTCGAGCAGATCGACGAGGAGCTGGCTAAGCAGGCTCGGAGCAAGTAGGCGCGAGGTGCCCGCCCGGTGCGGCAGCGGATGCTGAACGCACCGGGCAGGCGTCCGCCCGGCCAGGGCCCGTCAGGCGTCGGTGCGGGACTGCCGGAGCACGTGCATGTGGAGGTCGCTGCGCAGCTCCTCCGTCTCGACACGCAGCCAGGATCCGTCCCGGAAACGTATGAGCAGCGTCCTCGTCTCGAACTCGCCGGAGAACGGGTCGACGAGGGTGGCCTCGGAGGCGGGAATACGAGCGACGATCTGCATGTGCTTCTCCCGGCCCACGCTGACGCGCTGCGGTGGAGCCGCCAGGACGATCTCCTCCTGGGTCGCCAGAAGCATGCGCTGGTGGTGGGTGGAGTGGCTGTACCAACGCAGCAGGAACTGCCCGGCGTTACCGTGCCAGTTTCCGTCGAAGACTTTGTCGAGGCCTTGTTGGGTGATGGTGGCGTCGCGGCGCTTTTCGTCTTCTTTCTTGGCGCGCCAGCGCTCCTTTTCTTCTTTCGTGTCGAGCGATCGCATGACCGCTGACTCGATTTTGGCCAGGAGTTCGAGGAACGTGATGACGGGGATGAAGGGTGCGCCGAGCACCGCACCGACCATGCCCAGCAGGGGCATCCGGGCAGGGCGGAGACGAGGGTTGTCCGCGTCCTCCAGTACGTCTGCCGGGGGTTGCGGGATCTTGTCGATCGTGCACCACTCGCCCGCCTCGGCGTGGATGCCCAGGCGGTCCGTCACCACGCGCTGCTTGCCTCTGCGTGTCACGTGAAGATTCTCCTTGCCGACGTGGAACGGGATCGGTGTGTCGAAAGCGTATCTCGTACGGGGTGCCATGTGGGGTGAGGGAGTCCGGCAATCACGCCCGCCTTCGTGGGCCTCCGCCAAGAACAGTCAAAGGTATGTGGAAAGGCATTACTCATGGGGGACCATATCAAGGCGGATCTCGCCGCCATCAAGCAGTGCTCGCGCGATCTGACCAAAATTCATGGCGAGTTCGAGCGGCATGGCAACCCTGCGGACGAGTATGGCCAGGCGGTAGGTCACGGCGGTCTCAAGGACGCGTTCTCGGAATTCGGGGAAACCTGGAAAAAGACCCGGAAAAAACTGATGAAGGAACTTGAGCAGCTGGCCGAGTACACCAGGACCGCTGCCAAGGCGTACGACGAGATCGACCAAGAGCTGGCCAAGGCCATACGGGACGCCAAGGCGCAGAGCAAGGGGAAGAAGTGAGCAGGACCGACGCCGACTGGCCGCCTCTGTGGCACGACGACCCGACGCCGGGCGATCCCGAGGAAGTGGCCGAACTGGGGCGCAAGTTGCGCAAGATGGCCGACATGATCGACGAGCAGTCCCGGGTCATCAAGGCGCTCGCCTCGGTGGAGGGGTGGGACAGCGAAGCCGGAAAGGGCTTCCACGAGATCGCCGGTGGCACGGCGGACAAGCTGAAGAAGTCCTTTGAGCGCTACGACGAGGCGGCCAAGGCCGTCGGGGAGGAAGTGCGCGAAGGGAGCTCGGACCAGTTCGCCAGTGAGATGCGCCGCGCGCAGCGGAAGGCGGACAAGGCGCTTGCTGATTACCGTGAAGCCGAAGCCGATCACGACCTCGCGGACGGCGAGGTGAAGAAGTTCACCGAGAAGTATCCCACGCATGACATTCCCGCCGCGGAGAAGGAAGAGTACGAGCGCTGGGTCAAGAAGCGCGACGAGGCCCTGCTTCGCATCGGTGACGCGCGCAGAGCGGTGAAGGACGCCCGGGAGATCTACGACGACGCGGGGGACAAGGCTGCCCGGCACATCAAGAACGTTGTGCACCACGATGCGGTCCGGGATCCGGGCGGTTTCATGAACCTCCTTGCGGACTGGGCGGATATGTTGTCAAACATCTCGGCTGTCCTGTCTGTGCTTGCAGTGATCTGCGCCTTCGTCCCACCTCTTCAGTTCCTGGTTCCCATCTTCGCGACCCTTGCGGTGGTGACCAGTGCGGCCGCGCTCGCCGGCCATGCGTACGACATGACGGCGCGTGGCGGAAAGGTCGACTGGATGAAGCTGGGCACCGACGCGCTGGGAGTGCTTCCCGGCTTCGGCGCGCTGAAAGGTCTCAGGGCCCTCAAGGGCCTCAAGGGACTTTCCAAGGTGAAAGCACTCGGAAACTCGAAGATGTACGCCATGGCTCTCGACGGTGTCGGCCACAACTTCCTGAACGGAGTCGCCGTCAAGCTCACCAACAAGGTGCTCGGCAGGACAGCGCGAGCCGACCTGATCGACGGCAAGAAGATCACGGGTGTGATCAAGGGGGCAGGCCTCGGGAGCGCTCTGCACAGGATCTTCAGTGGTGAGAACGGTGGGACGACTGGTTACCAGGAGCCCGCCAAGGCCGCCACATCCACGCCCACTCCCGCGCCGTCGCCCTCGCCGCGGCCCGCCCGAGCGTCTCACCTACGACGTTCAACGCGGCCCTGGCGGCATAGGACCGAGCAACCTGTGCAAGGAGCGCATAAGCGATGAGCGACGACAATCAGAACCTCGGCCCCCGGGAATTCATCGGCCGTCGTGGTGGCGACGTCGCCACCTTGATCGACGGCTCGGTGATCGCCGCGGTGCCCGAGGCGAAGCGGGCCGCCGAGGAGGCTCACCAGGAGCTGCGGTTCGACTTCCTGGACGACCGGGCGGTGCTCGAACTGCTGCACCGACGCCATGAAGACGAAGTTGCCATGTTCAATGCGGGTTTTGTGCATGGAGTGCCCTTGGCGCTCGTGGGCTTCGGGGCAGTGCTCTACTGGGCCGGGGTGGCTCAGTACTGGGAGACTCCGGCATCGCGCATCGCCTACCTGGCGGTCGCTGGAGCCGTCCTGGTGCTTCAGATCTTCTTCTTCGTACGAAGTGCGATCTCGCACTGGGGCGATCCGGTGCAGCAGAACCTGCGGGCCCGGGCAGCGAAGTACCGGCAGATCGCCCACACCGCTCGTCGGGGAGGAGCGGACATCCCCGCTCACTATCCGCACTACGGGCCGTACCCCTTCGCAGCGACATTCCGTCCTGAGGTGGACGACCGCGAACAGTCCCAGAGTGAAGGCACAGATGACCACGGAAGTCGTTGACGAAGCCCAGCGCGACCTCACCGCAAGCGGCGGCATCGAGGTTCGCTGGATCATGCCGGAGGGTTTCCTCGAGCTGCCTTTCGAGGCGGACGACCTGGACGAACTGGCCGAACGGCTCGTCGAGCTGGCCAAGCAGGCGCTTCCCGGTGCCGACGAGGAAGTGCAGATGCAGTACGCCGCGATGTGCGCGGCGCACTACGACGAGTTCATCGAGGCAGGCGTGCAGTACGCCGGCTTCGTCACCACCGAGGTCGACGGTGCCCGCTGCGTCGCCACAGTGAACGTCAGCCTCCTGGACCTCGACGAGCGAGCCGGCAAGAATCCGGCCGGCTTCATCGCCACGACGATGCGGCACCTGGAGCTCGGACAGGTCGGCGAAGTGCAGTTGCCCTGCGGCCCGGCGGTGACGTGCGTCGGCAACCGGCCGTCCAGCATCGACGGCAGCCTGACGCAGTCGGGGCAGGACGAGTCGATATGGACCTCGTTCATACAGGTCCAGATCCCGCTGAACAACGGGACCGTGCTCCTGCTGGAAATGGGCACGCCGACAGCCGAAGGGTGGGACGTCTTCTCCGCCATGTTCGCCGGTGTCGTGAAGAGCGTCCGCCTCTTCGACGTCGACGGATCTCCGTTGGTGATGCCGGGATGAAGGAGACGGCACCAGGCGATGCCTCATCAAGGGTGGAGGTGCCCAGTGACTACAGACTGTTGGTCCCGCGGGAGTGGTTTCGCATCGACCTCATGCAGGATCGCTGGCGCGCTCAACTGAAGACCTTCGTGGACCGGCAGGCAGAGGGCCGTCGGGTTTCCGGGGAGCTCAAGCAAGACGTTTGGGTCACGTTGCGCAACACCGCGGAGGCCGGGCGTGCCCGCGGGGCCATGGAGTTCTTTCTCCTCACGACCACACGGGGCGGCGGCCTCCCGGCCTCGCTCCTCGTGTCCGTGACGCCGTTGGGCGACACCCCAGTTGAACCGGAGAAGTACGCGGCGTGGCTTGAGCTGCGAGAGCCTGAAGGCTCGAGACGGCAGGGAGTGTCGGTAGTGGAACTCCCGGCGGGTGCTGCGGTGCGCGTTCTTGATGCCACGACATTGAATTTTCATGTCCTGATGCCCGGCGGGGTGGGTTACTTGACGCTGTCCTTCTCGGCTCCGCTCACCGGGATGTCCGGCCCCATGGAGCAGCTGTGCGACGCCATTGCGGGTTCTCTGCGGTGGGTCGCGTGACGCGCGCCGGCGGCCTGCGAAGTGGCTTGGGAATGGTCGGGGTGATTCTCGGGCTGATCGTCGGTATGGCCCTGATCCTTCTGGCCATGGGCCTGTGGAAGCGGTTCGCGCGCTAGGCCCTGCCGACGTTGGTCGACTTGCCTGGCGGCGCCTGGGTAGTCGGTGGTGGCCTTGGTGCGGTCACCGTGTGCGGGGTGGCCGGCGGTCTGTGGTCTGCGTCCGGGGTCTCGGGCCGGACACGCCTGGCGCGAGGGCTGCATGCTGTGGGCACGGCAGTTTGCTGCACAGCGGCGTTCGGGCCGCTCTTCTTCTTGTTGAGTGCACTGCCCGGGAAGAACTGCCGCTCAGCGAGCTGTGCGTACATCCCCGGTACCGGCAGCGCGTTCCTCGCTTATGCGCTCAGCGTCGGCGTAGTGGGCTGGCTCTTCTGGCGTTGGATCAGCGCTCGGTCCGAGGAACAAGTGGCGCGGGAGCGGGAACGAATGCGAAGGCTTCGCAAGAAGGGCAAGGGGAAGAGCCGGGCGGCGCGTCAGCGGTAGCGCACGGCATCGAAGCGGGTCGCTTCCCCCCCCCAACAGCCACGGGTAATTGCACGACCCCACTTCCCTGTGTTCTGAGCGTTGTAGACCAGGCTGGCATGGGGTGCGAGCGCCACTGTGGCCAAAGAGCCCACGATGGTGTTGTTCACGGTGCGCACCGGGTGCACTCTCCAGGACTGCCATTTCATTTGCCCCAGAGACAGCATTGACAGCACAGCGAGGCACGGACCGCCTATGCCCAGGCCATGCGGCGTCGTGGCTTGGCGGATCTTCCCATCGGGCGCGCCTCTTCCTGTACCTCCTGAAAGAGCTGATCAACGATTGCGTACCGTCACCGGCAGCACCGCTGACAGGGGGTAAGCATTGCAGAGTGCCGCTGATCGGCGACGGTGCGCGAGGCGCCCTAGTCCGGTGAGCCAGAGAGCGAACTTCAGTGGGATAAGTAAGGCGCTGCTCAGGGGTTGTAGACCGCTAGCTCGTGCGCCAGCTGTTCCAGGTCCTGTGCGGCGTGCATGATGCGGGCGATGTCCTTCGTAGCGGTCCCCATCACGATATCCGCCCCATGCTCCTCGACCCGCCACGCGTAGCGTGCACACGCGAGCGGATGCGGAGCGGCATCCTGATTCACGTAACGGAAGGAGGTCAGGCCCTCGCCGAGCCTCTTGGCCTTGAAGCGTTTGACGACTGGCAGCTCGACCGCTTGAGGATCCTCCGCCATGGTCAATGCCCGCAGTGTCTCCTCGCGAGGGCCCGAAGACGGTCCGATCGCCGCGAACACGGGAAGCGGCAATTCGTGGGGTGATCGCGATGGAGGAACAACCAGTGGTCCGTGCCAGGTGGGGAGAAGGCTTCGGCGCACTGCGCCAGCGTGCCGGCGACGAAGTCAATGCCGTTCAAGCCCGGATCAAGCTCGCGGTCGAGCCACAGGTCCTCGGCTTCCTCGCGGCACCATGCCTGAATGTCGTCCCACTCCTCGAAGGGGCCGACGGCGCCATCACGGGGCGGGATCACCGTCCAGGGGTACGGGTCGATGTACTCGACGTCAATGACAGGGAAGAAGGGCTCGCTCACCCACGCCTCAAGCGGAGGGTCGCCATGACGGCGTCGAACTAATCGACGAGGGCATCGGCCAACTCGTCCTCCGGGTCACCGCCGCCGAGTATCGAGAAGGCAGCCGTAAACCAGCGATTGGAATCGTCCGGCACGAGACGATGTACTACATGTGGCGTGTGCCAAAATCCGCTCCTCAACCGGGGTCGGCGTCTGCGACAAGTACTCGGCGAACAACGAGAGTTCTGCCGAGCTCTTCGACGCGACGATGCTCGTGGATCAGCAGGCCCAATGCCTTCGCCTGATCCTGGAGGTGCGAGCCACGATCCGGCCCAGCTGCCCGGCGCACCCGGGGACTCAGGCAGTGGCGCCGCCCGGAAGACGATGTGCCAGACGCGCTCACGCGGGGGCCTGCTTCTTGAGCCGCCGGTCGGCCACAAGGATCGTCAGGGAAGAGAGCACCGAAATCACGGCCAGCCAGCTGTAGCCGATGGCCCCGATGATGTTCCAGAATAGGTACATGGCGGCAATGATCTTGATAGTCTGGGAGAAGTTTGAGCCCATCCGCGGGTTGCGGATGAGTTCTTGGTACCTGAAAAAAAGGACCAACAGCAGTGTAGGCGCAATCATCAACGGCCATGCCGCGTAGCCGATGGTGAGCCACTCCATTCCGCCGTACTTGCTGCCGAGGTCTTGGAAGGCGAAACAGAGGATCGGTACCAGGGTGCAAGCGGCAAGAAACTTCATGGCCTGCGATTCCTGTGGGCTTTTCGCCGGTACTGTCGCCACTGTCTCCACTCCCTCGAATGTTTGCTTTTTAGGTTTTCGCAATACTGGGTTGATGCCGGTCGATTCTTACTCCGGGATGGTCACCAGCGGCTCCGGACTTCAGGTGTCCCATTCCTGGCGCCTGCTCGCTGTCAGGAGTCCAACGGATCCTTGTAGAGCCGTACGGTGGAGGCAATCTTCCGTATGGTTGCTTCCGGTACCTCGTCCGACACGCCCTTGGCGCCGAAGAACGACCAGGAGGCCAGGTCTCCTTGGGCGTTCTTGAAGGCGAATGTCCATGCCTTGCCGTCCGTCGAGCACTTCTGCGACTTCTTCACGCCCACAGACCAGGCGGTTCCCAGGCTCCCCTTGATGCCTGAGGTCGTGGTGAACGGCTCCACGGTGCCCGGCCTCACCTTGGTCTTGTCGGGCTGGGTGAATTGCCCGTACACCCAGGTCTTGGGGTCCGAGCCGGCTATCTCCTCAGTGCTCCGGGCGCCGTTGTTGCCCCTGGAACCTGCGACGGCCAGCGGCGTGTCCTCCGCGGTGCCGTCCTTGTCCTCGTCGGAGGTGCACCACTGTTCTTTCAAGTACGCGGGGGCGCGCATCCCGATCAATGGTGTGTCTTCCGGGTCATCGTTCTCGGAGACATACGTGACCCAGCCCGGGGACTGGAGCGCCCACTGCGGCGGAACGTCGAATGCGATTCCTTGGCTCGGGTTCACCACAACCTTCCAGCCCTTGACCGTGGCGGTCTCTGCGTCTCCGGCCCGCGGATTGTTCGGACTCGCCTGCGGAGACGATGTCTTAACGGGGTCGGTGCCTGCCCGGTGGTCCTCGCCGCTGCCGAGTAGGAAGAAGCCGGTTGCGGTCGCGGCTGCTACGACGGCTGTCGCGGCGATGATGGCGACGATCGTGCTGCGGTTGCGGCCACCGCTCGGCGGCGGAGGCGCCGGCATGCCGGCGTGTTGCGGGGGCGCGTTTGACGCATGCGGCTGCTGGAATGGGCTCGGCTGGTGGTACCCGGGTTGCAGATACGGATTCGATCGCTGCCCGGCAGGCTGCTGCTGCGGTTCCTGCCCGCCCTCGGGCGGCTGCTTTCCTGGCCACATGGGGCGTAACGATACGGTGATCAGCGCCGGAGTGCGGCCGGTCGAGCTGGGCGGACTGCTCAGTACTGGCGTCCGTCGGTAGCCCCCGTGCCTGAACTCTGGCCCGAGCGAGCAGGAAGCGGATGCGTGACGGTGACGCCCTGGGCGCCCTTCTGGCTTACCGCCGCCGGGGAACTCGGCATGCGTGCAGCGGTAGCCACGTGGAGTGCACGTTCGGCTGTCTGGACGGCAACCCGCAATTTCCGAAGGTGCCGTTGGGGAGTGCTTTCGTCGCCGCCCCGTACCTCACAGAACACACACCCGAGCTGAAGCGGCGCTCCGTCATCGCCGACGCGGCGGCAACGGGCAATGGGCGGCGCACTTCTGTGTCCGGTGCGGATTTGTGCCCGGCCCGCTCGGCCATCATCCAGCCGTGCCTGCGGCCTCCAGGCCCTACACCAGGCCCTCGAACAGGTCCGCGAACACCTACCGCTGCTCCGGCCGCGGGAACAAGTACCCCAACCCTGCGGTGAGCGAGGCGAGTTCCTCTGCCCAGCCCTCCACGTGCTCCGGCGCCCATCAATCAGCATGACCGGACAACGACATCACCGATCAGCAGTCATGAGATCTGAGGCTGCAGTACTTGGCGTACTGGACGGGCACGCGGATGCCGCTCAACAATGCTCACCGCTTGAATCCGCCTCAGGCGGCGCCGGTCAATGGGCGGGCCCGGGAAGCCGGAGCGTCCGGGCGAAGTCGTCCAGTGCCTCCATTGCCGCGGCGATCACTTCCGGATCGTCGTGGTGCCCGCGGAGGCACACGTCGGGGATGCCGGGCGGGGTGTGCCAGTGATAGGTCACCGAGGTCATCATGATGGTGCTGTCCGCCGGGTAAGAGCGGGTGACCCGGACACCGTCCTCGCCCAGATGCGGGGAGGCGAAAGCAATGCTGCCGGTGCGTTGCTGCCACTCGGGGATGTCCGGGTGCGGCACGGTTAGCGCGCTGAACCCCTCACAGGAAGCCGCGTCAGGAGCTTCACAGTGGATGCGAGTGGCGTGCATCATCAGGGGCATGTAGGTGAGCGGAATGGGGTGGTAGATGAACGCCTCGTCGGCCTGGAGCTTGTCCCGCATGATGACAAGCGTCTGCTCGTAGAAGCTTTTGTGGAAGCGGCGGAGCTTACGGGTGAGTTCGATGTTGTGAATGGCGGCCAAACCGATCAGGTGCTGGTCCAGCCATTCCTTGAACGTCCGTTTGTCGATCTGGAGATGAAAATAACCCCAGAGGTTCGGATCGGCATCTGTGTCGATGTGGAGCGGGGCGCCGAGGTCTTCGCTCCAGAGGGTGCCGTCTGACATGAGCGGTCTCTTTCGTCGGGGCGTGGGCGGTGGAGGGAGGTCCTCAGGAGTAGCTCCAGCGGAAGGTGCTCATGACGGCGTCGAATAGCTCCACCAGGGTGTCGTAGAAAGCGGGATCCGAGCCGGGCGCGATCAGGGCGCTGAAGGAGAAGGTGAGGTACTTATCGGGCGTACTGTCCGGGATTGGCACGAAGTACTCGACCCGGCGGTGAGCGACGTCGACGCCCTGGGCAGCGTCGGCGGGTACATCTCGCTCCGAGCGCATCGCCGCGGTGTCGTCGAGTTCCCGCATCTCGGCTCCGGGAGTCTCGGAGGCGAGCGCGACCAGGACCGTTTCTGGGCCGCTGTCGGGCGTGACCCGCGGAATCTCGATCGGCTCGGAGGCAACGATCGAGACGGGCAGTGCGACGCCATGGAGGCGTTCGGTGGGGAGGTAGAGAGTCATTCCTCCCTTGGCACTGGCCCGGCGGACGACCTTCTTCAATTCCTGGGTCAGCTTCAGCCGAGCCTTTGGAATGTCGTCCTTGGGAAAACCGACGGGCAGCTGTCTGACGGCCTTGCGGACGATGTGGTCCATCGCCTCCTGAGTACCCGTGTGCAGCGGAATCACGTCCCAGCCGGGCGGCGGCACCAGGTTGAAGCCATTCGGAGCCCGGCGGTGCTCAACGGTGCTCATTGCGCCCACGCGTCACTTCCACGGCATAGGCAACGCCTACGAAGAGCGCCCACGCCGGGGCAGCGATCATGCCCGGCCAGAAGCCGAAGAACAGCGAGGGCAGGAAGAAGCCGCCGCCCATGGCCAGATCTCGTGTGAGGTAGGGCGGACGGCCCGCATGACGCGGGTACTTCGCGAACACCCAGACGTAGTGCAGGAGGCAGCCGACAATCCCGGCCTCATAGACGTAGAGCACTTCATTCATCAGGGACTTCGGCACCAGGATCATAATTCCCAGTACCGGCAGGAACAGCGGCATTCCGATGAACAGCGTCAGCCGGAGCCGCCGGTTGGGGCCGGTGCCGAGCCCGGTGCGGGCGGCTTCGGCCTCGGCGATGCGTTGCGCCGAGTACAGGTCCATGGTCTTTCCTCACCAGTGAGTGTCGGGGGCGGGCTTCAGGGTGTTGTCCTTCCAGTCCGAGTACGCCGCGTTGTACGGCTTCTCGCCGGTTCCGAACCTCTCGTCGGTCAAGCTTGTCAGGTCGCTCTTCCCCAGTGCCTTGTCCGTGACATCCAACGCCATGCCGGTCCAGGCGACGCCGAGACCCGCCTGATAGGCCCTGTACGCCTTGTCCGCGGCGGCCCCCGCAGCCTCCGGGAAGGCAGCCTTGTTCGCCTGCAGCATCTTCGCCATGCCGGCCATCTCCTTGTCACCGAGGTGCACCAGTGTCGACAACGGGCTGACCCTCAGCGGACCCTTGGCGACGAGGCCGACGTTCTGGGAGATGGACTTGCGCATCGCGTTACGGGCCGCTCCGAGGGCCTGCCGCCCCGGCCCTTGCGGCATTTTGGTCATCACCCGCCCCGTGTCGTCCAGGATGCCCTTGACGCCCCTGAGCCCTCGGCTCAGGCCGGCAGTCCGGGCGGCCTGAGCGGCGCCCACGGTGGCCTTGGCACCGCTGGCGAGCTTCGCGGCGGCCCCGAGGCCGCCCACGACGAGCAGCCCACCCACGACGTCGAAAATGACATCCGTCCAGGTAGCGTCGCCGGATGCCACCAGCAGGAGTCTGAGCCCGATCGTGAGCGCCGCGATGCCGAGCACGAGCAGATTCAAGCCGGGAATGGCGAGCGCCACAAAGCCCGCAATCGTCGCGATCCAGCCGAGAACGTCAATGAAAGCCTTGATCAGGTCGGCATTGTCATGGATCCAGCCCTTGAAGTTGTCCCACGGCGAGTCCTTGATCACGTCTTTGATCTCGTCGCGGATCTTCCCGGCATGATGATTGGCGCGGGTATCCCGGTCTCCAGTGATGCCGTTCAGCCGGTTTCGGTACGACTGCAGGGGATCGTGGTCGGTACCGCTGACGGAGGGCCGGGGGGTGTCCTTGTCGGCGGAGGCGGCTTCCTTCTTTTTCTCCGCCTCGATCTCGTCTTGCTTCTCCTTCGCCTCGCGCAGGACCTTGTCGGCGTCAGACTGGAAGTCCTCCAGCTCGTTCGACCACTTGGTCAGATGGCCGTGCACACGCTCGTAACGGTCGGCCACCTCCCGCATGTGCTTCTCCAGCGTGCCGGACTCCTCGCGCAGGCGTTTGACGTACTTGCCCTTGAGGGTGTCCTCGTCGCTGATCGCCTTGAGGTTCTTGGCCTGGTCCCGGAGCTTCTCGGCGACCGAGACCATGTGCTTGACCTCGGCACGGATCTCCTCTGGATCGCCGGGCACGGGGTCGGAGTCGCACAGCGGCTGCCAGTCGACCGGACGGCGCTTGGATGTAGGTGTCACTGCTTCTGTTTCTTCTTGCCCTGCTCGTCCAGGCCCTCGAACGCCTTCTTGGTTCCGGCCACCATCTCGCCGACCGACTTGAGTGACTCGACGAGCCGGGTGCGGTAGTCGTCCCAGTTGTCGACGAAGTCCTCCATGACGTCGGCTATGGCACCGGAACCCCAGTGTTTGTCCATGTCGTCGCGACGGTTCTCGATGTCCTCGAAGGTCTTCTTGAGCTGCCCGAGCTTGCGTTCGCAGTCCGCGAGGAACTCGTAGTCGACCGTCAGGTCCGAATCGCCCATGGCCCCTCCCCCCGTGCGTGTTCTCGCTGCTGCCGGTTCACCGGTTGACGGCCTGGATCTCCTGGACGGTCACCGCCTGGTCGTTGCCGAAGGTGCCGTTCGGGAGGTCGCCGCCGGCGCCGCCGGTGCCGGTCCAGGCGATCTCCCAGGTGATGGTCGCCTGGAGCTTGAAAGTGCCGTCGCCGGAGGAGCGGAGGTACTTGATCCCGCACGGCGGTGTCTCATTGGCTTTGCCCTTGGCGTAGGGCTCGCCGATGGAGCCGTCGGCGTTGATGGTGCACTCGCCGGAGGCCGGGTAGGTCTGGGCGTCCTCGGTGCCCGGCTCCAGCTTCAGGGCCACCGGCTTGGCGGTGGTGGTGGCCTGGATGTTGAAGCCCGGGACGTTGATGGCCGCCGTGGCCTGGACCTCGTCGAAGACGGCCTTGTCGAGCCAGGCCCAGGTCGGCAGGTTCACTTTGGTGTTGGCCTCGGGGCGAGGGTGACCTTGGTGTCGGGAAGCTCCATGTGCTGGTAGGCGAGGGCGGCGAGGATCTCCGGGGTGATGGCCTCTTGGTACTGGGGCGGCGGGGCGTCGCCGTTCTCGACCCAGAAGGGGAGGTCGTTGCACGAGCCCCGCTTGAGAGGGTCGGGCTCGTTGGGGTTCTCGACAGCGGCCCAGAACATCCCTTCGCCGTCCTTGTCGACGTTGTAGTCGTTGTAGCCGGGAGTGTCGGTCCAGCCGTACTCGTCCTCGTAGTGGCGCTGCACCTCGCTCAGGGCCGCGCCCGCGTGACCACCCATGCCGGGCGCGTTGAGTTGGCTCTCCAGGTCCTTGGACATCTTCTTCTTGAAGTCCTTGGCGCCGAGGTACGGGGCGTACCAGCAGGGTGGGGGCGTCCAGTTGACGTCGGAGGACGTCACGTTGCCGGTGCCGCCGTTCTTGGCGACGGATCCGGAGTATTGGATGCGGGCGGCGGCGTAGATGCCGTTGCCGTCGCCGCCACCTGACTGTTCTGTGTTGGAACCCTGGGTGTTGGCCGGCTCTTCTCCCGCGTAGGCCGGTTCCGCGAGGGCGAGGATGCCCAAGGTCAGCGCCAGGGCAACGGCGCCGGTACTGAGGGCTGTATGCCGTGTCCCGTTCACTGGCACTTCGCTGCCTTCGCCTCGACGTACACCTTGGACGCCTGCCACAGGCCGTCTCCGGTGGGGAGCTTGACCATGACGATCTTGAAGTAGTCGAAGTCCGTGATGTTGGGTGCGCCCTTCAGCACCTTTCCAGTCTTGATCTCTTTGGAGTAGAACTTGCTCGAATCCACGCAGAACGCAACCTCCACCGAGTTACCGTTCGGCGCGGACCGGGTGGTGGCCTGGTAGTGGCGCCGGGTGCCGGTTGCCGTCCAGCCGCCGTCTAGCCTGGCGTCGATCTGCGTTTTGGCGTACCTCGTCCCATCGCCTGTCGAGTAGGCGACCACGGCGGCGTCCTTGGTCGTACGCTTGTCGACGCCTCGGTAGATGGCCCGGACGAAGTTCGCCGCGTCCTGCATCGCAGCCGCCTCGTTCTCGTCCTTCGGCCTGTCCCAGTCGAAGACCAGGTTCATGTCCTTCGGCAGGGACACATCCACGCCGTCCGGCTTATCCTCTGCAGGTGCTCCGGAGGGCGATGCCGATTCCTTGGGCGTCTCCGCTCCCTGATCTGCGCCGGCGATCTTGTCGTTGTCGCTGGACTTGTCGTCCCCGCTACCGCAGGCCGTCAACAGCAGTGCTGCCGTCGCCACCAGTGCGGCAGTAACGGGCAATGGGCGGCGCTTCACAGTGACTCCCCGTGAGACAGAAGTTCAGTCAAGGGCACTGACGGTATCGGTGAGGTTCCCGGTTTCACCAGAGCGAACTTCCGTTAGAACGGGGGCAATCCGGGTTGTATGGGGCTCGCGGGGGAACTGGTTGTGTCCTGATCGTGCCCGAACGGGGGCAGCCCCGGATGTCGCAGCGTGCGGCATCCGGGGCCTGGGTGCTGAGGTGCTTCGATTCGCTAGTGCGGTGTCCTGCACCTCGGGCAAGCGCAGGGTGGGTACGTCGACTTGAAGGGGACCGGGGCGGTGCGTCCGTCGACCAGGATCTCGAGTTTGCCGTGGTCGTCGGTCACCGTGCCCTCCGCGTCGATCTTGTAGACGTGGAGGGTGAGGCGGGAGCGGCGGTGGGTCGGTGCCGGGGTTTCGAGGTGGTCTGTCGAGGGCGCGTAGTGGGTGGCGCAGTCCTGGCAGGCGTACACATTGAAGCAGGGGCCTGTGGGGGCGTGGATCTGGTGGACCAGGACTGGTTCGTCCGTGTTGCGCTGGCAGCGGGCGCACATTCGGAGGGCCGGGCGCGTCATCGGGTGGCCGCCGGGACTCGTGCGTCGGAGGTGTGGGTCGGGCCCGTGCTGGTGTCGAAAGCGGCCAGTTGGGCGGGGTGGTGGTGTTCGACGGGGTTCAGGGCGTAGGGGCGTACGAGGCGAGAGGCGTTGCCGTCGAGGAGTTCGGTGAAGCGGGGAGGGGGCGGCGGGATGGGGTTGATCCGCAGGGGCGGCAGGGCGCCGAGGCGGTGACGGCCTCGGGGGTGTGGGGTGGAGAGGCTCAGCATCCGTGCGAGGGTGCGGACGATAAAGTCCAGCATTGTCAGCGCTCCTTGTCAGCGTTGGCCGTGCCCCGGGACGGCCAGCACCCGTCGCCGGGGTCTGTCGCGAGAACCGTATGGCTGCCTGTACATGCCTGTCTACCCATATGAGGTGAGAGGGGCTTCTATGACCCTATGGAGGGTCGTACGTACAGTTCAGAGGTGTTCGAATTCGACCCCACCAGGCCGAAGTGGCAGCAGATTGCCGAGGTGGTTCGGCAGCGCATCGCCAGCGGCGAGTACCCAGTAAGAGGTTTGATCTCGGAGGTGAAGTTGGAGCAGGAGTTCGGAGTTGCTCGCGAGACCGTTCGCAAGGCCACCGCAGCGCTGCGGGAGGAGGGGCTGATCGTCACCACTCGCGGCATGGGCTCCTTCGTCGCTGAGCGCTGAGCGAACCTGGCGCCCGCAGGGTCCCGAGAGCTGTGGTCCTTATGTGGCAGTGCCGTATCACCTGAACCAGGTGGAGTGCGCCTTCTTTAGGGACAGGCTTGGTGAACCTTGGCGGGCGGTGGTCGCGCATGCGAAGAGGTCGTGCGCGGGCATCGGCCCTTGAGCGCTTGGATCGGCCGCTGCCCGTCATGGGATCATCTGTTGGCAAGCCGATCATCTACCTCTGAGGACGAGCGCCATGCTGACCACGCGCCGGAGGGCGGCTGCTGTCTGCCTCCTTGCTGCTGTCACCCTTTCTGTGGCTGGTTGCAGCAGCGATGCGGACGACGAATCGAGCAGCGACAAGATCGCGGGAGCTGACTCTGGCGGCGCCGGGTCGCCGACGCCGTCCGTGTCCGCATCGGTTGAGTCAGACGCGCCGAGCTTCGACTTCCCATCGGATGTCGAGGTGACCGTGGAGAGGGAATCGACGGGTGATCCGACGAAGGACGCGATTCTGCGGGACGTGGCGTACTCGGCTGAGGCCCGCATTGAGGGATTCGATCAAAGGGGATGGCAACGCCGCCAACCTGAACCGTTACTTCGCGGGGCCTGCCCTCACCTACTGGAGCAAGAGGATCGAGGCCGTGAAGGAGCAAGGGCTGACGAGTACGGGAGCCTACCGCTACTACGGCTTTGAGGTCACGGACGTCGCCATCGGAAAGACAGCGGCTGTTCGTTACTGCGAGGACCAGCGGAAGGCGTACTCGAAGGAAATCAAGACCGACAAGGTGCGGCGCACAACGCCGAGTGACGACGACTTCATCCTGACCACCCTCCAAGCCACCAAGAACTCCCGTGGTGACTGGCAGGTGCAGACGACGAGCTGGAAGAAGGCGGATGCCTCGTGTGTGCAGAGGTGAAGCCCGTCAGTCCGGCACTTCGAACAGTTACGGTGCTGGCCTTCGCCATGGTGCTGGGCGTCAACCCTCCGGCGTTCGCGGGGACGAGTTCTACGGAAGCGGGGAGCAGGGCGGCTCAGGGAGCCAGCCGTCAGGAACCGACCAGGGCGCCGAATCCGGCAACGGCTCCATCGGCGCTCACATCCGCCTCAACCAAAGCACTCCCTCTTCGAATCGTTCCACAGCGACCACCACCTCCGCGGACCCCAACTGGGAGCCCCCGGTGTGCTGGTACGAGCCCATGTACACGCCGGAGGAGTACGAAGAGTTCATCAAGGGCGCGTATGGCGGCGCTCCAGGGGGAAGTCCGGCGGAGGGGTACGCGAAGAAGCGGGAGAAGGAGAAGTACCACAAGGGTGACGAAGGTCTGTGGTGGCAGGTTCAGTTCCCTGATGAGACCTATGACAGGGCCTGCCCTGTCACCACGGAGAACTGGGAGATCTGGGTTCCGCCTGCCGACCCGCAGCCGGATCCGAACAAGGTAACCCCCGAGGTTCTCTCCGAACTGGCCTTCAACTCGACCAAGTTGCCCACCCCGCCCGTGGAGTTGCAGCCGCGCGCTGACCGTCTGCTCGTGAACCTCGGTACGCGGGTGGCGTTCAAGGGTGATCTCGACCGTGTGTGGACCACCGCCAGCCTCGACTACAAGGGCGTTCAGCTCGCCGCGACCACCGTCGCCACCCCCGTGGCGCTGAAGGTCGACGCCGGTACCGCCGACGCTGACCCGCAGAGCTGCACCTACGACCTGATCAAGGGCAAGGACGGCTACACCGCCAACAGCGAGGACGCCGGTTGCAACGTCACGTACCTCCGTGCGTCCGGCAACGGCACCTACCCCTTCAAGGCGTCTATCACCTGGAAGGTGACGTGGACTGACTCGGCTGACCCGGACGGGCCGCCGCGGCAGCCAGGTCTGCCGGACGGGTTGTCCACGTTCGAGCAGGACGTGACCGTCAAGGAGGCCCAGGCCGTGAACCGCTCGAGCGGTATCGGCCATGGCTGAGAGGGCGGTTCGGACCAGTCGGGACGGTTCCGGGGACCAGTGGCGAGCCGACGTCGTCCGGTGGGCCGTGTTCAACGTCGTGTGCGCCGGCGGTTCGTTGGGGCTCGCTTGGCTCGCACCCGTCGTTCCGTTGTGGGCGCCGGCGCGAGGGGCGGCTGTTCTTCTCGCGGTTCTCGTGCTGCCGCTGGCGGCGGTTCTCGTGCCCGTTGTGTCGTTGCGGAGGGTTCCGCGCAAGCAACGGAAGGTTGCCTGGCAGCTCGTCGTTCCGCTCGCCGCGGGGGTGGCGCTCGGCCTCTTCGGAAACCATGCAGGTGACCGTGCTGCCCTGGTGGAGCGGGGCGAGTGGACCGCCGCCGTGGTCGTGAGCAAGGACGACAGCGGGACCAACTACTGCGACGTGCGCACGGTTGGTGGACGTGAGATCTCTCCCTCGCTCTCGGAAGGAGATGGCTGTGAGGACTGGGTGGAGGCGGGTGACACATTGCGTGTTCGGTACGACGCCGCAGGCGTCGCCAGTCCGACCTCCGACAGAGGTGGGAGCTCGAACGCAGGGCTCCTCGCGGCGCTGTTCCTGAGCGCCGCAGCGATGGGCACCTGGGGTGGCGTGCGGCAGAACCGGTGGGACAGGGAGTATGTGTCGGCGTAAGCCCTGTTCTCAGTACAGGGCTGCCCTGGCAACTCGATCTGCACGAGCTGTACCGAGCGCCCAGCCGCTGTTCACAACGCCCCGCCACCACGAACAGTACGTACGGCGCCGACAGGCCGATCACGGCCACCGCCCACCCGGGCTTCGTGGTCGAGTCGACGCGCGAAGACCTCGTAGCCGGTCATAATGCCCGTAGGAGGTGATCTGCCATGTCCGTGATGAGTGACCTGGTCGAGCGGGGCGGTATCCCCGAGGGCTACAAGGTCGAGGTCTTCGACGGAAGGGTGATCATGACGCCGCAGAGTCCGGAGCAGGACTGGACCGTCTCCGATGTGAAGGACGCGGTCAAAGCCTCCGGAATCGCGCGTGAGCGGGTCTTCGGTGATGTTCTCATCACCTTCCCCGGAGAGAACGACGCGGCGCCCGACCTGACGATCGTCGGCTTCGACGCAGAGCGCCGGAGGAACAGTTACTCCTGCCTCGACGTGCTGGCGGTGGTCGAGGTGCCGTCCGAGCCCGACGATGAGAAGGACTATGTGCGGAACGTTCGCAAGTACGGGCGTTACGGTATCGAGTACTACATGATCGCTGACCCCTTCAGGAAGGCGGTCACGCTGATGACGGAGCCGCGTGATTCCGGCTACGGGCGGAGCGTCGAGATTCCGTACGGCCAGGTGGTGGCCTTCACTCTCGCCACGGGCGAGCGAGTGAGGATCGACACGAGTACCTTTCCCGCGCGTGACGCGCAGGACGGGTGACCCGTCCCCTGGGCAGCCCGGTTGCGACGACGATCGTTCAGCCGAGGCGTCGCCGCGTTCCTGTAAGAGTTTGCTGTTACGGCCATGCAACCGGTAGCCCGTAACTACACTCGCGCCCCATGCGTACCGCCCACATCACCAAGTGTCGGAAGCCGAGACGAGGCAGCGCCTCCCGAGGAGGCCGTGAGGAAGTGCCCGGGGCGGTGACGCCCCCTGACCTCCGCCGGATCCCCCCACACCCCCTCCCCTCACACCCCGCCCCGCCGCAGCAAGGGCCGTCACAAACAGTCCCGAGACCCCCGTGCCCACTGGTTGGTTCTCGCCCTCACGCTCCCCGTCCTCTTCGGCTTCCTGATCTTCGAGGGCTGGACCCAGCACGAGGTCGACGCCGCGAAGACGCGGTCGCCCTGTGCCTCGCCCGTGCCCGACGCCGTCGCGAAGGGTGGGCCCGTGATCGGGATCAACCGGGACGGGATACGGACCGGGTCGATGCCCGCCCGGACCGTCGCGCTCACCTTCGACGGCGGGCCCGACCCCGTGTGGACCCCGCGGCTGCTCGAGCTGCTGAAGCAGAACCGGGCGCGTGCCACGTTCTTCGTGCACGGAGCTCAGGCCGCCCGTCACCCGGAGCTGATGCGGCGTATTCGTGCCGAGGGGCACGAGATCGGGTCCAACACGTACACCGGGGCCGTGCTGGGGGAGTCGTCCGCGCCCCGTTTCCGGGCCGAGCTCGAGCTGACCCAGAGCGCCCTCGCCGGGACCACCGGGCTGCGGACCAATCTGCTGCGGATGCCGCGCACCACCACCCCGACACCCTGTGCGGCCGCGAGTGGCGGGCGGCGCGGCAGGCCACCGGGTACGGGTACGTGCTCGTCGCCGCCGACAAGGGCGGCCGGAAGCCGGCGCAGGGGATCGTCCGGCAGCTGAGCCAGACCGAGAGCGCGTACCAGGAGGCGCGCAGGCTCCTGAGGAACAGGACCGTCGAGCGGTTCACCACCGTGTCCGACGGGCTCGGGCTCGTTCCGTACACGTCGCCGTCGTTCGTGGAGCGGTGGCTGGGGCGCGGGCTGCTCCGGGTCACCAGCCTCGGGCAGGTCTTCTCCACCGCCATGATCTGGATCCTGGGGGTGGCCGGCGGGCTCGGCGTGCTGCGGCTGTTGCTGCTCGCGCTGTTCGCCCGGGCCCATGTGCGGCGGCTGGAGCGGTTCCGGACCGGGGCGCCCTGGATGCGGGACACGTCCGGACCCGTGACCGTGCTCGTCCCGGCGTACAACGAGGAGGCCGGGATCGGGTCGACCCTGCGGTCGCTGCTCGATTCCAGCCACAGGGAGTTGCAGGTCGTCGTCATCGACGACGGGTCGACCGACCGGACCGCCGACATCGCCGAGAACATGGGCGATGCGCGGGTGGAGGTGGTGCGGCAGGCCAACTCCGGCAAGGCGGCGGCGCTCAACCGGGGACTCGCCCACGCCCTTTACGACATCGTCGTGATGGTCGACGCCGACACCGTCTTCGAGCCGGATGCCATCGAGCGGATCGTGCAGCCGCTCGCGCATCCCGCCGTCGGGGCCGTCAGCGGCAACACCAAGGTCGGCAACCGGCGCACCCTGCTGGCCCGTTGGCAGCACCTGGAGTACGTCTTCGGTTTCAATCTCGATCGGCGCATGTTCGAGGTACTGGAGTGCATGCCGACCGTGCCGGGGGCCATCGGGGCGTTCCGCCGGGACGCGGTGATCGGGGTCGGCGGGGTAAGCGAGGACACCCTCGCCGAGGACACCGACCTGACGATGGCCCTGTGGCGGGCCGGCTGGCGCGTGCTGTACGAGGAGTCCGCCGTCGCCTGGACCGAAGTGCCCACCAGCGTGCGGCAGTTGTGGCGGCAGCGGTACCGGTGGTGTTACGGCACGTTGCAGGCCATGTGGAAGCATCGCGGAGCTCTCGTCGGCACCGGGCCCGCCGGGCGGTTCGGGCGACGCGGGCTGACGTACCTCGCGCTCTTCCAGGTCGCCCTGCCGCTGCTCGCGCCCGTCATCGACGTCTACGCCCTGTACGGGGTGCTGTTCCGCGACCCGTGGGAGTCGGCCGCGGTGTGGTTCGCGTTCCTCGGTGTGCAGATCGTCTGCTCCGGTTACGCGCTGAGACTCGACGGCGAGCCGGTCCGGGCGCTGTGGTCGATGCCGTTCCAGATCGTCGTCTACCGGCAGTTGATGTATCTCGTCGTCATCCAGTCGCTGGTCGCGCTGCTGCTCGGCAGCCGGCTCAGGTGGCAGCGGATGAAGCGGTCGGGGACGGCCGCTGAACAGATCGGTGGGCCCGTTCCGTATAAGAGCGTGCCTATGCGTTGAACCGACAGCGTCCCCCCACAGCATCGTCGAGGTGAGTCAGCGGGATGGGCCGATGAACGACTGGACCGATCCTCCGGGAGACCACCGGGCGGGGCAGGACCCGAGAAGGGTCCCGCCTCCGTCCTTCCGGGTCCCCCGCCGTCGACCCGCACCGCCCCCCTGCCCGGCATGCCCTCGCCCGCCGCGCCCGGCCGCTACGACAGCAGCCTCCACGAGCGTGACCGGACAGGCGGCAGCCGGCGGGGCCGCAGCCGACGGGGCGGCAGTCGGCTGGGCGGCAGCCGGAACCCCCGGCGCCGGGCCGGCAAGGCCCGCCGGTTCGTGCGGACGGGGGGCGTACTGTCGACCGTCCTGCTGCTCGCCGGCGCCGGTACGTACGTCTGGGCCGACACCCGGCTCAACCAGGAGGTCGACCTCGGCACGCTGCAAGGCCGGGCGCAGCCCGGGCAGGGCACCAACTACCTGGTCGTCGGCTCCGACAGCCGTGAGGGACTGTCGGAGCAGGACCGGAAGGACCTGAACACCGGCTCGGCCGAGGGCCGCCGCACCGACTCGGTGATCCTGCTGCACACCGGGGCGAACGGCACCACCATGCTCAGCCTGCCGCGCGACTCCTGGGTCACCCTCCCGCCCTACGTCGATCCCGACACCGGCCGGAGCTACCCGGCCGCGGCGAACAAACTGAACGCGGCGTTCTCGCTGGGCGGCCCCGACCTGCTGGTGCGGACCGTCGAGCGCAACACCGGTGTGCGCGTCGACCACTACGCGGAGATCGGCTTCGCCGGCTTCGTGGGAGTCGTGGACGCCGTCGGCGGCGTCGACATGTGCCTGGACAAGGCCGTGCGGGACAAGGACTCCGGCGCGAACCTGCCCGCCGGCTGCCAGACCCTCGACGGCGCCGAGGCGCTGGCCTTCGTACGGCAGCGCAAGCAGGAGGCCCAGGGGGACCTGGGCCGGACCCGCAACCAGCAGAAATTCCTCGCCGCCCTCGCCCGCAAGGCGGCCACCCCGTCCACCCTCGCCGACCCGTCCAAGTCCTTCCCGACCCTGGAGGCGGGGCTCGACACGCTCATCGTCGACGAGGGCACGGAGCTGCCCGACCTGATGTCACTGTTCGAGGCGCTGCGGAAGGCCGCGTCCGGCGGGGGCCGGCAACTCAACGTGCCCGTCGCCGACCCGGACCTGCGGACCTCCCAGGGCAGCGCGGTGAAGTGGGACGACCGTCGGGCCCGTGACCTGTTCGCCGCGCTGCGGGAGGACCGGCCACCGAGCAGGTGACCAGGGAGGCCACTAGAGGAACGGCGTCCCTGGATCCAGGCCCGCCAGCACCCTGCCGTACAGCTCCAGATTGGTCGCCGGGCTCACGAACGCGTGCAGGTTCAGTGCCCGCAGATCGCGCACGGTCCGCTGGATCGGCACCTCCTCGTGCAGGGAGGACGCGCCCGAGGCCGAGCCCAGCAGGTCGGCGGCCTCCAGGCACAGTCGCGCCACATACCCGCTGCGCGCCCGGACACCGGCCCGTTCCTCGGTCGTGTACGGCTCCCCGCTCGCCGCCCGCGACTCCAACAGCGCGATGATCTCGCCGGTCAGGTGCTCCGCGCAGGAGATCTTCAACGCCGCCTCGGCCGCCTGGAGATGGGTGACGGGCGCCTCGCTCTGCCGCTCGTAGAAGGTGTACGTGATGCCCCGCCGCTGGATCCGCTCGCGGAACTCCGCCAGCGCCGAGCGGGCGAGGCCGAGGGCGTTCGGGGTCGCCCACGCGCAGAACATCAGCAGTACCGGCATCCGGTAGAACGGATCGCCGGCGCTGGTCTTCGACGGAAAGTCGCCGCCGAGCAGCGGTCCGACCGGCAGCACACGGTGGGCCGGTACGGCGACGTCGTGCGCGACGACCGTGTTGCTGCCGCTGCCCGCCAGCCCGGACGCCCGCCAGTCGTCGAGGATCTCCAGCTCGGCCATGGGCACGGCGGTCCACACGGCGTCGGGCCGCCCCTCGACCCGGGCCGTCAGCAGGTGCCAGTCGGCGTCCCGGCAGCCGGTGGCGAAGGGCGAGGTGCCGCTGACCACATAGCCGCCGTCGCCGGTCGGGACCGCCGTCGCGCTCGGGATCAGGGTGCCGCCGACGCGCACGTCGGGGCTGGTGAAGATCTCGTCCTGGGCCTCGTCCGGGAAGAGCGCGGCGACGAACGCGCACCCGGCCTGGATCAGCGTCATGAAACCGGCCGAACCGCACGCCGCGGAGACCTCGGCCAGCGCCTCGACCTGCGTACGCAGGCCGCTCTGGTAACCGCCGTACCGTCGCGGCACGTTCATCCGCCGGATCCCGGTCCGGGTCAGCGCGTCGACGACCTCCGGCGTCACCCGCCGCTCCCGCTCGGCGCGCAGGGCGTGCGCGCGGATCAGGGGCCCGAGCTCGCGGACGCGCTCGAGAAGGCCCGTGTCGGTTCGAGGTGCGGTGCCCGAAGCGGCCGAAGTCATGGCTGCACCGTGAACCCGTCCGGGCCGGGTGTCAACGGGCCCTTGTCCGACGGGAGTTGAACCCGGCCAGCGGCGACATCAGCGAGCCGTACCCGGTCGCGGCCCACACGCTGCGTCCGCCCGGGAGCTCGAAGTAGGGGACCGTACGGCCGTCATCCGTCGTGTCGGTCAGCACCTCGGGCGCCCGACGGTCCCGCAGCGCGTCCGCGCACTCCTGGCACACGGCCACGTCGAGCCGCTCCCGGCGGCCCAGCGGACGCCAGCCGGTGCGCAGGACGGCAACGCCGTGCAGGGGGTGGAAGAAGCACAGGGGCAGGCCGGGGGCGCCGGCGAGGGCATCGCGGCCCTCGCGGACCAGGGCGAGGACGCCCGCCAGGTCCGGCAGGCCCCGGGCCTCGTCGAGGACCCGGCCGGCGGCGGCGTACGCGTCGAGGGCGTGCTGGAGCTCGGGTGTCGTCGAGGCGTCGGCGGCCTGCGTCGCCTCGCCGAGGGCCAGCACCTCCGCCTCCGTCCGGCGCCGCAGCTGCGCCTCGTCGGCGGCCCGGGCCGCCGCGAACACCAGCTGGGGGACGGCCGGGGAGGGTGCGCGGGAACGGAGCCGGGCGCGGGACGCGAGGACGGCGAGGGCCAGGGCCGGTACGGCGACGCCGAGCCACAACCACCAACGGGAGTCGACCGGTTCCCGCTTCGCGGGCGCGGGCCGCCGTCGCCCATGTCCCCGGTCGCCTCCTCGTACCGCTGTCGGCCCTTGCCTTCCGCCACCAGTTCGACGGCCCGGGCGGTCAGGTCGGCCAGGCCCGCGTCCCGCATGTCGTCCATGAGACCGGCGGCGGCCACGGCGTCATGGGTCTGGTGCGTGTCGGCGGGCCACTCGTAGCCCCTCAGGGAGTCCGGGAAGTCGCTGTCCGTCGTGATGAGGATCAGCTCGCGCCGGTCCGTGAGCCGGTCGCGGACGGTCCCCGCCAGGACCTCGGAGTCGCCGTCGAACGCGTCGCCCTTGGTGAGCGGCATGAGAACGACCCTGATCGGCAGGCCCGTCCGCTCGATGCGGTCGGCCAACTCCCGCTGCCGGGACGGCGGTACGGCGTCGGCGTACGCCTCGCCGACGTAGACCGGCGAGGCGCGCAGGGCGTTCGCGATGCGCTGCCCGGCGCTCGGGCCGTCGGCGTCCGCCGCCCGGGCGGGCGCGACCGTGAGCGCCGCCAGCAGCAGCGCCGCGAGGGCGGTGATCAGGCGCTTGACGTCAGTGGACACCTGCGGTCTCCCTCACCTTGTCGATGAGCCGGGCGATTCCGCCGGGTACGGCGGTCAGCGGGCCGTCGGTGGCGTCGAAGTACGGCAGGCGGGTGGTGCCGGGGGACGGGTCGGGCAACTTCAGCAATCTGCCCGGGACGCGGCCCGGGTAGCCGATGGCCGTGTCGCGGCAGGGCTCGCAGACGGGGAGCAGGCGCCTGCGGTTGCCCTCCTCCGACACCCGGACGTGATGCCGGCCGGCGGCGGGCCCGTGCAGGGGGTTGACGCCGCAGCACAGGTCGCCGGGGTCCCCGGCGAGGGCGGCCCGGCCCGCCCGCGCCAGCACGATGACGGCGACCAGGGTTGCGGGGTCGGTCTCCGGGCGCCGGACGCGGCCGGGATCACCGTCGACGAGGAGCAGCGCCGCGTCGAGGCGGTCCCAGGCCCGGGCGTGCTCGTCTGCCTCGGTGAAGTCCCTTGTCAGCGTGGAGAGTTCGGCGTACGCGGTGCGCCTCAGGTACGACGGCGAGGGCTCGGTCGGGGCAGTGAGGGGCAGGAGGCCGGCGGACTCGGGCCCGGACGCGGAGGAGCGCCGCCACAGCCGGCCCACGGTCCACGTCGCCCCGGCCCCGGCACCGAACAGCAGGAGTGCCGCGAAGGCGCCCACGAACAGGCCGGGCCAGAAGTCGGTGGCGAACAGCGGCGGGAGGGTGTTCTCGTCGGCGGCCCTCGGAGCGGGGGCCGGGGCGGATTCGTATTCCGGCCGGTCCGTGCGCGGGGCCTTGTCGACGAAGGTCATCAGCGCGTCGAGGCGCTCGCCGAGGAGGTGGTCGTCGGCCTCGTCCGCCCTGCTGTCGCCGAACGTGACGGAGTCCGGCAGCCCGAAGGACAGGCGGTTCGAGTCGACGCGCAGGCCATAGTTGTAGACGTCGATCATGCCGTCGTCGGGGTCGGCCACGATGTACAGGCCGTCCTCGCGCAGCTCGGCGTGCACGGCGGCGGCGAACAGCCACGCGTCACCGGCCGACTCGCTCTCCGGCGTCTGCGGCACGAGGGAGACATACACCGGGCCGCCTCCGTCGGAGCGCCGGAAGTCCCGGATCCGGTCGTGCAGCCGGTCCAGCTGACGGGAGTCGAGCACACGAGGACTCTCCGGGTCGGCGTAGACGGGGTCCTGCCGCAGCCCCGCCGCGACGCGTTCGACACGGGCGGACAGTTCGGCGGGGGTCGGTGGCCGCGCCGCGCTCGACTTCTTCTGGTCGAAGACGACGGGAGCGGTCAGGGCGATCGCCGAGGCGGTGAGGACGGCCGCGCCGGGCACGACCCACCGGGGGAGGCGCCGCTCGGCCCCGGCACGCCGGCGCCGGCGCCGCACCAACCCGGCCACCAGCACGATCAGCAGCGGTACGCCGGTCAGCAGGCTCCCCGTGAGGAACGACTGATTGCGGCGGTCGGACGGGCCGATGTACATCTCGGCGGGCTCGTCGTCCCGGTACTTCTCGCGCGCCGCCTCGGCACGGGCCGTTGCCTTCTCGCCGCCGAGCGCGATGACGTCGACGAAACGCTCGAAGCTGAGCAACGGGCCCGCGTCGTAGGGGACTTCGTACAGCGCGACGGTCGAGGCGGCGTCGGCCGGTGCGCGGACACCGTAGGCCGTGGCCTCCGCGATGTCCGTGCCCTCGAACAGGACGTACAGCCCATCGCGCCCGAGCCGGTCGTGCACCGCGCCGAGCAGCTGCTCGCCGTCCGTGCTGCTCTGCATGGGCAGGACCAGGACGTAGGTCGGGACGCCGGTCTTCTTCGCGAGCCTGGCGAAATCCGGGGCGGTGGACCGCGGGACCTCGCGAGGGAGTTGGTCGGTGACGTAGACCGGGTTCTCACGGAGACGGTCGGCGAGGTAGGCGGCCTGGGTGTCGGCTGCCCGCTCCGTCGGGTCCGCTGCTCGGGCCGGGGTGGCGGTTGCGAAGACGGCCGTCAGGGCGCAGAGGGTGAGAAGCAGCCGGAGGAGGCGGGTTCGGCCGCCGCTAACTGCCTGAGTTTGTCCTGCGTATGACTGAGTCGCCGTGACTGCTCTCACCGGTGTGCCCCCGCGGTCCGATCGCTGTCCGCGCCGAACTCTACTCGGGGCTTCGCGAGTGCTACAGGTCCGCTGGTTGCGGCTTGGCTCCCCGGCGGGGCCGAGGGCGAGGATCGGAGTTGAGGACTCGTACCAGCGGCTTCAGCCCAGCTTCGCGTTCTGCGCCTTCACCACGTTCTCGGGCATCTTGGCGTCGCTGGGCCGGGTGCTGTCGGCGATGGCGAAGCCGTTCGCCGAGAAGTAGACGGCGAGCACGTCGCCGTGGCGGACAGCTTCGGTGCGCAGAGTGTGGGTGACACCCCGGAACGTCATCGTCGATCGGAAGGCGACAGCACCAGTCGTCGTACCCTTCTCGGCGGTGACCGAGTCGTAGGCCGTGGTGTTCTTGCCCGCCTTCGCGGTGAACCCGTCGCCGCACTCGGACACGGCCTTCGCCAAACCGGCCAACACCGACTCGGCCTTGGCCGCCGGCTCGTACGAGGCGAGGGTGATGGACGTGATCTCCTTGCCGTAACCAGCGCCGGCACTGCGCGTGAGGTCGGCCTGCGGTTCGCCGAGCGGGAGTTGGTTCATCGCGTAGGCCAGCGGGGCGCAGCCGGGCTTGTCGACCGTGACCTCGTCCGAGGACTTGGCGAAGGCGTACTCGGCCTCTGGCTCGGACACGTTGTAGCCGGGCAGGTCGTCCTTCGTCACCATGACCTTCGCCAGCCGCTGCGCCGGAGTGACCTGCTTGGCCTTCGGCGCCGACGGCGAACCAGCGGGCGTGTCCACGCTGCCCGAGCAGGCGGTCAGTGCGGAGGCCAAGGCCAGGGCGGAGACTGCGGCCAGGGTGGCGCGCTTCATGGGGGGACTCCTCTTGGGGGATGGCGACCGAGATGAGATCGCCGCCGCACTCTACTGAACCTGCTGTCCGCTCCCGACGGGCCCGTGAAGTGCTGGAGAATCCCCATGCTGATCCTGGATCTCACGTCGTCCGCGGGGCGCAGCTTGCAGGGGCGCGCCTTGTGAGTGAAACGTGCAGGCATGATGGCCGAGAGGTGTTGACCGCCCCGGATCGGGTGTGTCCTCGCCATCATGGTGGATTCGCTGCAGCACAGCTGACCTGTCGTTTCTGTTCTTTGTTCAACAGGGTTCAGAGCGCCCGAAGTTGCAGATGGGTAACGGCGCGGGCGTTGCGTTCCCTGGGTTCAGACGCGTCTTGAGGGGCTTATGTGCGGCTGATACGGTGCCATGGCTTGACACTCACTTCGGCGCTGGCTATCCGGGCAGCTCAGGCACCGCTCCAACGGGCCGAGAAGTGCGAAGTGTCCTATTTGGTAAATAAATTCTTGGGTGTACGGGGAGCGGTTGCGTGAAGATCCAAGAGCGTACGGGGGCGGGCGCCGGTCGTTCGGCCGCTCCGGCTCAGCCGTCGGTCGGTGACCGGCTTCCCACACCACCTCGCGAGCGCAAACCGGCCCTGGCCGCACTCGCCGTGCTGCTGATTCTGGTGGGTGCGCTGGGGGCGACCATGCTCGTGCTCCAGGCCGGTGAACGGATCGAGGTCGTGAAGGTCACGGAGGCGATCCCGGCCGGCGGCTCGGTCAACGACTCGAACACGGACTCCGTCATGGTCGCCGACGACCCTGACATCCACTACGTGAAGTACACCCAGCTGGACCAGCTGAAGAAGCTGAAGGCGGTCAGCGCCATTCCCGCCGGCGTCGTCGCGGTCGGGAGATGTTCGGCGAGGAGGCGCGTGTCGAGGCCGGCAAGGCCACCGTGGGCCTGTCCCTCAAGGCGGGCCAGTACCCGACCGGCATCAAGCAGGGCGACACCGTCGCGGCCTACCGCGTGAGCGCCGACGCCCGTTCGAGCTCCGGCAACGACAACAGCAGCGGCTCCTCCTCGGAGTCCGGCAACGCCGTCCTCGTCGACCAGGCCCGAGTCTCCTATGTCCCTGATGCCACGAGCTCCGGCGACGACATCATCAGCAGCAGCAACCTCGCGGTCACCCTGACCGTGGACAGCGACAAGGCCGCCGATCTGGCCCAGGCCGCCTCCAACGGCGAGGTCGCTCTCGTTCAGGTCTCCGGCAACTAGAAGGCGGCACCGCACCCATGGCGCTCATCGCTCTCGCCGCCGACAAGGGTTCCCCCGGCGTCACCACCGCGGCCGTCGCTCTCGCGGCGGTCTGGCCGCGGCGCGTCCTGCTCGCCGAGGCGGACCCGGCGGGGGTGACCTCGTCTACCGCAGTGCCGCCGCGCACGGCGGACCGCTCAACCCGAACACCGGCATGCTGTCCATCGCCGCGACCGCGCGCCGCGGACTCGTGCCCGACCAGCTCTGGGACCACGTACAGCCGCTCAGCGGCGGGCTCGAAGTCCTCGTCGGGCTCGGTATCGCCGAGCAGGCGGCCGGACTCGCGGGGCTGTGGCCGACCCTCGGGCACGCCTTCGCCTCCCTCGCCGACTCCCCGCACGCCGCCGCCGACGTCATCGCCGACTGCGGACGCATCAGCGGGGACACCCCGGCCGTCGAGCTGTTCCCGCACGCCTCGCTCGTGCTGCTCCTCTCGCGCACCGAGCCGGAGTCCCTCGCCCGCGTCCGCGACCGTGCCGCCGCCCTGGCCGGCAAGCTGCACGGCGGCCCGCGCGGCGCCGCCAGCCTCGCCAACCCGGTCATCGGTGTCGTCCTGGTCGCCGACACGGGCACGGCGGGCAAGCTCGCCTCGCAGGTCAACGACATGCTCGTGCACGCCCAGACCGGCGCCCGGGTGCTCGGCACCATCGCCGACGACCCGGCCGGCGCCGACCAGCTGGCCGGCCGCAGGCGCGGCCGTCTCGACAAGTCGCTGCTGATCCGCTCGGCCCGCAAGGTCGCCGCTGACATCCACCAGCAGTACGGCGCCGCCTGGGCCGCCTCCGCGCAGGCGAACCAGGCCCACCATGCTCAGCAGGCCCAGCACCTCCAGCACCAGCACCCGGGCCAGATGCAGGGCCACGCGGGGGCCGGCACATGACCGCTGTCGACCACCAGTTGGTCAAGCGGTTCCGCCAGGACGCCGGCGACCGCATCGCCGAACAGCGCCGACAGGACCAGGTCAACAACGTCACTCCGATGTCCACGGAGGACGAGCGGCAGTACGCGCGTGCCGTCATAGCCCAGATCCTGGAGGAGTACGCGCGCGCCGAGATCAACGCGGGCCGTACGCCGCTGGACGCCGAGACCGAGGAGCAGTACGCGGCCGCCGTGCACGCCGCGCTGTTCGGCGTCGGCCGGCTCCAGCCGCTGCTGGACAACCCCGAGGTCGAGAACATCGACATCAACGGCTGCGACCAAGTGTTCGTCGGATACGCCGACGGGCGCGAGGTGAAGGCCGACCCGGTCGCCGAGACCGACGAGGAGCTCATCGAGCTCATCCAGGTCCTCGGCGCCTACTCGGGTCTGTCCTCCCGGCCCTTCGACTCGGCCAACCCGCAGCTCGACCTCCGGCTGCCCGACGGTTCGCGACTGTCGGCCGTCATGGACGTGGCCCGGCGCCCCGCGCTGTCCATCCGTCGTGCGCGCATGGGCAAGGTGTTCATCTCCGACCTCGTCGGCAACGCCACGCTGAGCCCCGAGGTCGCCCACTTCCTGGCCTGCGCGGTCCGCGCCCGCAAGAACATCATGATCGCCGGCGCCACCAACGCCGGTAAGACGACGCTGCTGCGCGCCCTCGCCAACGAGATCCCGCCGCACGAGCGCCTCATCACCGTCGAACGAGCCCTGGAGCTCGGCCTCGACACCTTCCCCGACCTGCACCCCAACGTCGTCGCCTTCGAGGAACGCCTGCCCAACTCCGAGGGCCAGGGCGCGATCTCCATGGCCGAGCTGGTGCGCCGCTCGCTCCGTATGAACCCCTCCCGCGTCATCGTCGGTGAGGTCCTCGGCGACGAGATCGTCACCATGCTCAACGCGATGTCGCAGGGCAACGACGGCTCGCTGTCCACGATCCACGCCAACAGCTCCCACGAGGTCTTCAACCGTATCTCCACCTACGCGTTGCAGGCCTCCGAGCGGCTGCCCATCGAGGCCAGCCAGATGCTGATCGCGGGCGCGGTCAACTTCGTCGTCTTCATCCAGCGACGCAACAACTTCGGCGACGGCGGCCGGCTCCAGCGCATGGTCACCTCCGTCCGCGAGGTCAACGGCGTCGACGGACGCGTCCTGTCCAGCGAGGTCTTCGCCGAGGCTCCCGACGGCCGCATCGTGCCGCACGCCCCCATAGCCTGCCTGGAGGAACTGATGGCACACGGCTACCGGCCGACCGGGACCTGGGGGTGAGCCCGGGGTGAACACGACTCTCGCGGCACTCGGCTCGCTCGGTTCCATGGGCGGCCTGTTCTCCACCGAAGTCCTGTACTCGATCGGCAGCGGCGTCGCCGTCGGCGGCGGCCTGGCACTCCTGCTCGTCGCCGTACGCGGACTGCCCGTCAAGCCCGACCACGAGAAGCAGAAGGCCGCCCAGCGGGCGAGCGAACTCATCCGCTTCGCCGGCCAGCGCGGCTCGCTCGCCGCGATCGTCGGCCTGGTCGTCCTCCTCCTCACCCGCTGGGCCGTCGCCGGCATCGCGGCCGGCGTCCTCGTCTTCTTCTGGGACCGCCTCTTCGGCGGCGCCGGTGAGGAACGGGCCGCCATGCGCCGCGTGGAGGCCCTGGCCTCCTGGACGGAGTCCCTGCGCGACACCATCGCCGGTGCCGTCGGCCTGGAGCAGGCCATCCCGGCCTCCGCCCGCGCCGCGGCCCCCGTCCTGCGCCCCCACCTCGACGCCCTCGTCGACCGGCTGCGCGCCCGCACCCCGCTGCCCGAGGCGCTCCAGCACCTCGCCGACGAGATCGACGACGCCTCCGCCGACATCATCGTCGCGGCCCTGATCCTCAACGCCCGGCTGCGCGGACCCGGTCTGCGGCAGGTGCTGGGCGCCCTGGCCAAGTCAGCCCGCGAGGAGGTCGACATGCGGCAGCGGGTCATGGCCCAGCGCGCGTCGACCCGCCGGTCCGTGCAGATCGTCGTGGCGGTCTCGGTCGCCTTCGTCCTCGGCCTGTCCATCTTCAACCGTGAGTTCGTCGAGCCGTACGGCTCCCCCATCGGCCAGGTCGTCCTCGCCGGTGTCTGTGCCCTGTTCGCGCTGGGCTTCTGGTGGCTGCGCAAGCTGTCGACCATCGAGACGCCCGAACGGTTCCTCGTCCGGGACGAGTCGGCGGTGCAGTTCGTACGGCCGCGCACGCCCGCACAGCAGCCGCTCCAGCCGGAAGAGGGGGTACGACGGTGAACGACCTGACGATGCCGGTCGTGGTCGGCGCGGTCATCGGCCTGGGCATCTATGTCCTCGTACGTGCCCTCATGCCGTCGAAGCGCAGCGCGATCTCGCAGGTCGCGCGGATCGATGCGATGCGGGCACGCGGATCGGCGTACGAGTCCGCGCGGCCCCAGGCTGACACCAGCCGGTTCGGCTCGCTGCGGGCCGAGGTCGGCCAGCGAGTCGCCGAGTTCTACCTGCAGCAGGGCTGGGAGCAGCGCTCGCTGCGGGCGGACCTGGCGGTCCTGGACCGCAGCTGGGAGAAGTTCCTGGCGACGAAGGTGCTGCTGGGTGTGGCGGGTCTGTTCTTCGGCCCGTTCCTGTTCGCCATCGTCTGGACGCTGGCCCTGGCGGACAGCCCGGTCATCCCGGTGTGGCTGGCTCTCATGTTCGCGGTGCTCTTCTTCTTCCTGCCCGACCTGGAGATCCGGCGGGACGCCGCCGAGAAGCGGCGCGACCTGCGACGCGTGATCGGCGCGTACCTCGACCTGGTGTCGATGAGCCTGGCCGGCGGACGCGGTCTGCCCGAGGCCCTGATGGCGGCGGCCGAGATCTCCGACGGCTGGGCCAACCAGCGCATCCGCAACGCCCTGTCCGACGCCCGCATCACCGGCATCAGCCAGTGGCAGGCGCTCGGCCAGCTCGGCGAGGAACTGGGCGTCGAGGAACTCAAGGACCTCTCCGCCTCCCTGGCCCTGGTCGCGGACGACGGCGCGAAGGTCCGCGAGTCCCTCGCCTCCCGCGCCGAGACGATGCGGCACCGCGAACTCGCCGAGATCGAGGGCAGCGCGGGTGAGAAGTCCCAGTCGATGCTCGTCGCCCAGCTGTTGCTGTGCGCCGGCTTCCTGGTGTTCCTGATCTACCCGGCGGCGATGCGGGTGTTCCAGGTGTGAGAGCTGCTTGCCGAACCGACTGCCCACACAATCAGCTGAGTTGAGAGGACAACCCCTATGAACGGACGCAACTTCCACACGGGTATCCCGGCGGTGGACTTCCTGGTCGTCTTCCTGCAGGGCCGCGTGGAGCGTGCCCGCTCCGGCGAACTCGACCGCGGTGCCTCCGCCGTCGAGTGGGTCATCATCTCCGCCGTCGTCGTGGCGATCGTCGGCGTCGTGGCCGCGATCATCAACCGCGCGCTGGAGGGTGGCGCCGAGAAGGTCGAGAACTGCATCAACGGCGCCAACCAGAGCGGCACCTGCTGAGAGCCGTACGGACAACGGGGTTGACGGGGTTGCGCGTGAGCGTGGGCAGATGGATGCGCCGCAGGGCCCAGGCCGTACGGAAGTCGGCGGCCGCCCGCGGTGACTCCGGCATGACCGCGATCGAGTTCGTGCTGCTCACCCCGGTCCTCTTCTTCATGATCTTCGCGACGGTGCAGTTCGCGCTGTACTTCTTCGCCGACCACGTGGCCCAGGCGGCGGCCCAGGCAGGAGCCCGCAAGGCCCGTGCCACGGCCGATGAGCAGCCGGGGGCGTGGCGGGGCGAGGCGCGGGACGTGGTGGACAGCTACATCGAACAACTGGGCCCGAACCTGGTGCTGTCGCCGGACGTGGCGCTGGTCCAGCCGGAGCAGAACACGGTGGGCGTGGAGATCACGGCACGGGTGCCGACGGTGTTCCCCGGCCTGGACATGACCGTGCACGCGCAGTCGGTGGGACCGGTGGAGCGGTTCGTGCGGGACGAGGGGAACTAGGTGGACGTGTCTTCCCTGTGTCGGCGCATGACGCAGGCCCGGCGGGACGACCGTGGCCTGTCCACGGTGGAGGTCGTGATCCTCGCGCCGGTGATGATCCTCTTCATCCTCGTCCTGGTGGCCTTCGGCCAGATGGTCGAGGGACGCGGAGCGATCGACGGCGCCGCGCGGGACGCGGCCCGGGCCGGATCGCTCCAGTGGGACGTCGGCAACGCCATGGCGGAAGCGCGCAAGGCGGCCGAAGCCGACCTCACGGACGTCTGCACGGGCCCGGTGACCGTGACCAAGACAAGCGCGGGCTTCGCCGACGCCGACCTCTTCTCGGTCGAGGTCAGCTGTCAGGTGCGGGGCCTGGCGATGGTCGGCCTGGACATCAAGACCCGGATGTCCGGCTCCTTCACCGCACCGTTGGACCCGTTCAAGAGGAAGGCGGGCTGAAGGAGTTGAGAAAGCCCTCCACGATCCGGGCCTGGCTGTCCTCCCGCCGGAAGCACCTGGACGACCGCGGCTCAGGCGCCGGCGCGGTCATCATCTTCGCGCTCGTCTTCATCTCACTGTCGGCCTTCGTCATCGACGGCGGCCTGTCCATCTCCAAGCGCGAGCGAGCCGCCGACATCGCCGAGCAGGCCGCCCGTTACGCCGCCCAGGACATCGACCGCGACGCCCTCTACGAGAACGAGGGCGGCCCCGCCCCATCAACTTCGGGAACTGCGACGCCCGCGTGAAGGCCTTCGCCCGGGAGATGGACATGACGGGCGCGGACATCGCGGCGACCCACTGCGTGGCGGCCGACGCCCAGCAGGTGCAGGTCGAGGTGCAGCTCACGTACTCCCCGGTCTTCACGGGGATGTTCTACGGCGGCGACGTGGTCGTCCACGGGCAGGCGGTGGCGGAGAACGAGGTAGGCTGACCGGGGCTCAGGGCCCATTGCGGGTGAAGCCCCGCGAGGCTTCCGCCTCGGAGCTGTGCTACTCGGGCTTCCACTGAGTGGCGGTCACCACATACGTACGAAGATTGTCATTGTCGGCCTTCCCCGCGTTGACCTTGGTGATCCAGAGGTGAGTGACGGCGCCCTCGCCGGACACGACGCACAGACCGGTGCCTGTCTTGAGAACCGAGTCGTCCCTGATGCTGCTGAGCGGAATGGGGTTGGGCAGCGTGCCTCCGAGCGCGGAGTCGCGGCAGGCGGTGGGCGTGGGCCGTCGCTCGGCGGTGGTACCGAACGAGCCTTCGTCGTCGGCGAGCCGGATCCCGTTCACCTTGATGGGGTCGGGGCAGTCCGTGTAGGTGAGCCAGCCGCCGGAGGACGGCACGTAGCCGGCACCGGTCTCCACGCCCAGGTCATGGATGTCCAGGACCGTGGCGTCGGAGGGCCTGCACATGGTCCCCGACCCGATGTCCTCGGCGGTGGGGATGTACTTCGGCGCCCGCAGTACGAGGGGCTTGTCCCGCGCACTGATCTGCCAGCCGGCCTCCGACTTCGGGCCGTCCGTGCTCGTGGGTGCCGCGCTGGGAGTGGTGGCGGGAGCGGCGCCTCCGGAGACGTTCCGGGCGTCATGGGAAGCGGTGGTGTCCCTCGAGTCGTCCGTCAGCATCTGATACGCCGCGACGGATCCCCCACCCACCGCCAGCGCCGCCACGACGGCGACTGCGGCGACCAGCGGCGTCCGACGGGCTTCGGCGGGACGGCTTGGTGCCGAGGCCGTGGCGGCAGGTATCGGTTGAGGAGAGTACGCGGGTGCGGTGGGAGCCGCGGCCACGAACGCGTCACCCGGGGAGTGCGCGGGTCGCGTCGGCAGGGCGACCGCGAACGCGGCCTGCGGGGACAATCCCGGCTGGGTGGGCACCGGAGGTGTCGGCGCAGGGCCCACGGCGGCCGGTGCGGGACCGGAGTGCAGGCGAAGTGTCTCTTCCTGCCGAGCGATCTGCTGCTGCACGGCCGGTGGCAGCCACCAGCCCTCGTGCCGGATCAAGCCCTCTGTACCGGCCAGTGTGTTGCATGCTTCGATGACCTGCCCAGGAGTGGGGCGGGCGCCCGGGTCCTTGGCCAGACAACCGGCGACGACGCCGCGCAGCTCTTCCGGACACGCGCCGAGATCGGGTTCGCTGGAGACGATCCGGTACAGCAGCGCATGCGAGGCACCTTCGCCGAACGGGTGCCGACCGGTCGCGGCGAAGTATGCGACCAGGCCTAGCGCGAAGACGTCCAGAGCAGGCGTGACGTCACCGCCCACGGCTTGCTCGGGCGCCATGTACGCAGGCGTGCCGAGGCGTACGTCGGTACCGGTCAGCGCGGTCGTGTCGGCGGCCCGGGCAATGCCGAAATCGATGACACGCGGCCCGTCGGAAGCCAGCAGCACGTTGGACGGCTTGAGGTCCCGGTGGATCACACCGGCCGCGTGAATGGTCTGGAGTGCCTCGGCGATCCCGGCGGTCAACTGCAACACCGTACGCAGAGGAAGCGCGCCGTGCTGGTACACGGCGGACGCGAGAGAGGGACCGGGGACGTACCCGACCGCGAGCCACGGCTCGGGACCGTCGGTGAAGCTGTCGAGAACGGGTGCGGTGTACGGCCCTTGTACTCGCCGGGCGGCCGTGACCTCATGGGCGAAACGCTTGCGGAAATCCAGGTCCTGCGCATACTCCCGGCGGACGACCTTGAGCGCGACCGGCTGCCCGCCCCGGGTGTGCGACAGGTAGACCATTCCCATGCCGCCCTCGCCCAGCCGCGCCCTGAGTCGGTAACCGGCTATCTCGCGGGCGTCGTCGGGCGACAGTGCGTCCATGGGGGGTCCTTCCGGATCTTGTGGGGGCTGGCCCATGCTACGGAACGGGCGCGAACGTGCCGTGGCGAGGCCGGAGCATGACTGTCCGTCTCGGCGTCCGAACCGCGATCGTTCCGGAACATCCCGTGGACCTGCACAGATTTCACCGAGGCGTCGTACGGAAACTCGCGCAACTGGTTCCTTCGTTGTGCAAGCCGCACGACGACTGCCTGGCGGGATGCCGAACCTGTTGGTTGTGTGAAGGAATCCGGCCTTTCAGTGAGCGCGTTGACACACCGGTGAAATCGACGGTCGAAAGCTGCCCCGCACGGGCTTCGGGTGACTGGTCGCTTCTTCCCCTGCGTGCTTTGATCGGTGGGCGCAGATCGCCGGTCATCAGTCCCGCTTCAGGGAAACAGGTGAACTCCGCCATCGCGAATTGCTGTCACGAAGGGAAACGCGCGCCATGAACCTCGTTCCTCAGGTCGAATCGGCCGAAATCTCCGACCTCGACCTGGACACCATCGCGGGCGGCCAGGCGGGCGGTTCCCCCGTCGGCATCGCCGCCGGTGGCGCCGCCGGTCTCTACGTCGAGGCCGGCCCCGTCGGCGTCGGCGCCGGTGTCGGCGCCAGCGTCTCGCCGCAGGGTGTCGCGGCGGACCTGCACCTCAGCAGCACGCTGTACTGATCACGCCAGACGAGCACGGGCCCCGGATCCTGGATCCGGGGCCCGTGCTCGTCTGGCGTGATCACCGGCCGGCCTTGCTCTCACCGGACCTCGCCGCACTCACCGTGAACCGGCCACTGATGCCGCCGTCACGTGTCGCCGCCTCCCTTGCCCTTCCCGCCCCGCTTGTCCTCCGTCTTCATGGCGTCGTTGACCTGCTTGGCGAGTTCGTCATCAAGCTTCTTGAACTCACGGACAACGGCATCGGACATACTCGCCAGCGCATCGAGCTGCTGCGTGATGTCCTCTCGCCCGTCCTCCCAGTTGGACTCGAAATCATCGAGCGCGTCATTGACACTGCCGTCGCCGATGTCGTCCTTGTACGACTCGAAGAGCTTCTTGGTGTGATTCAGACGGGACTTGATGGAACGCAGCCGGCGCCCATACCCCTCCAACTCCGTCAGCGGGAGCGCGAGGTCGCTCTTGCCCTTGCCCATACGGCAGTCCCCCAACGTCCAACACCCTGATCTCACCTGAACCGTACCCCGGCCGATCTTCCACACTCGCGAAGCAGCTGCACGACTTCGCCGACGACGTCTCCGACGCCCTCCGCCTGGTCAAGGGCATGGCGGGCGAGGGCACGCTCCTGGAGTGGGCGGGAGGACGACGACGATCTCTCCGAGGCTGCGCGGGACGCCCGCGACGACCAGCTCGTGGCCCATTTCGACCCCGTGTGCTTCGACGTCGCCCGGCACCTTCGGGCCGACGCCCACCTCACCGAGGTACTCGGTCGACCGGTCCCGATCGCGCTGTTCGACATGGACCGTCCCGGTGCGAATGCCGTGGGCCATGAGGCCGTAGTCAGCGGTTGATCGACTGGATCTCCTGGACGTTCATGTCCTGCGTGGTCTCGAAGGTGCCGTCGGGGAGGTCGCCACCCGAGCCGTCGGAGCCTTCCCAGGTGATCTGCCAGGTGACGCTGGCGGAGAGCTGGTAGGGGGTGCCGTTCGTGGCGCGGAGGTAGCGGATGCCGCACGGTGGGGTCTTGTCGGCGCTGCCCTTGGTGTACGGGGTACCGATGCTGCCGTCGTCGTTGATCTCGCAGTCGCCGGAGGCGGGGAAGACCTCGGCGTCCTCGGTGCCGGGCTCGAGGTGGAGGGCGATCGGCTTGGCGGTCGTCTCCGCCCACAGGCCCGTACCTGGGAGCTCGGCGCGGACCTTGACCTCCTTGAAGGTGCCCTTGTCGAGCCACACCCAGGTCGGCAGGTTGACCGTCGACTTGGCTGCCGGCTTCAGTTCGACCTCCGTGTCCGGGACCTTGACCTTGTCGTAGGCGTAGTCGGCGAGTGTCTCAGGCGTGGGAGCGTTGGGGTCGTCGGGGATCTCGCCGGCGTCCTGCCAGAACATCAGCCGGCTGCACAGCGAGGTGTCGTCGACCTTGGTGACGTCCGGGGATACTCCACGCCAGAAGTAGCCGTCCTTGCCGAGGTTGTAGTTCTTGTAGCCCTTCGCCGTCGTGGGTGTGCCGAAGTAGTTGGTGGCGTCTTCCTCGTCCTTGAAGTGGTCGGTCCACAACTTCGAACCGATCCAGCCCTGGCGGAGGGCGACGTCACCGTTACCGTCGCTCTCTGCGAAGGTCTTCAGCTGCTCGGGGGTGAAGACTGGCTCGTACCAGCAAGGCGGGGCTTCCAGTTCACGTCCGTCGAAGCGAGAGTGCCCTGCTTGCCGCCGGTGGGACCACTCACCTGGGTGACCTTGATCCGGGAACGTGAGGCAGAAGCGGAGATCTCGTTGTTCTTGGCCTCGCCGCCGTAACTGCCTTCGCCGCCGAGGGCGATGGCAGGCGCGGGTGCGAGGAGGGCGACGGTGAGCGTGATGACCGAGACGTGCCGGGCGGCCTGCGAAGACCTCATCAGGAGCAGCCACCCCGCTCCGAATGGGCGGACACTGCCTGCCACACACCCTGTGCGTTCTTGGCCACGGAGATCATGTAGAAGACCTCGGGGTTCGTGCCCGCTGGGTTTCCCTTGACCTCGCCGGTCTTGCGGTTCTTCGTGGAGGCCTTGCTCTCATCAGTGCAGTACGAAAGGGACGCCGCTGTCTTGTTCTTGGCGATGTTGACCTTGGGGTCGAACACGGGCAACTTGCCGATGACGGTGAGGTTCTTGTCCGTGTAGGTCTTGATCCACTGCTGGCTCTGCAAGAAGCCGGCTTCGGTGTCGTAGAAGGCGCGGGCCTTACTGTCGGGGTCGTTCTCGATGATTGCCGCGTACCCCGCCCGGAGCTGTTCCTTGCCGTCGTTGAGCACGTCCTGCTCAGCGGGATCGCTGCTTGTCCAGTTGTCGAAGGTCAGCTGAAAGCTACTGGGCAGCTTGATCACCGGGCGCTTCACGTCAGACGACCGCGACGCCGACGCTGAGGCCGACGGGCTGCTCGACCCCTTCCCCGCCCCCTTGATGTCGTCGGAGGAGCCGTCCCCGCCTCCACCACAAGCGGTGAGGAGAAGCGCCGCCATCGTGACGAGCGTTGCGGCGGTGGTGGTCGATGTGCGGCGGGCCACAGGTGATCTCCCCCGGTGTTTCGGTGTGCGCGACAGAGAACGAAGCTATCAAGGGCGGCCCATGGGCCGTTGAGAGGCAAGTGGTGGATTGTGTGGGGAAGGTGAGGAGTGTGACGTGGCGGTTGCGAACGACGTGGACCTTGCGTTGCGGCCCGCCTCTCTGCTCACGTCAGCGGTTGACCGACTGGATCTCCCGGACGTTCATGTCCTGCGTGCTCTCGAAGGTGCCGTCGGGGGGCGGAGCCGCCGCTGCCGTCGTCGCTGATCTCGGACCTTGACCACCTCGAAGGTGCCCTTGTCCAACCACACCCACTGGGCAGGTCGACCGTGGACTCGCCCTCCGGCTTCAGTTCGATCTCCGTGTCCGGGACCTGGGATCTCGAGTCGGTGGCCACGCCGCGCCAGAAGTAGCCGTCCTTGCCGAGGTTGTAGTTGTCGTAGCCCTTGTGGGTGATGAGGGGCCCATCCTCATAGTTGAAGGCGTCTTTCTCGACGTCGGCGAGGGCTGCCGCTTCCTCGGGTCGGACGGCTTGTCGAAGTCGAAGACCAGCTTCAGGTCCTTCGGGACCCTGACGTCCGGGCGGTCGGCCTCGGCGGGGCCGGAACCGGACGGGGACGGACTCTTCGAGCCGGAGTCTGCTCTCTTGATGCCGTCCGGCGACTTGTCGTTGCCGCCGTCGCGGCGGCTGTAGTGGTCAGCACGCGGGGCCAGGGATTCTCCCCCGAGGTTTGGCGTGCGCAACAGGGAACGACGTTGTCGGCGGCGGGTGTTGGCACCCGGGCGACCACGATCGATTGTGTGGGGGAGTGAGGGGCGTGCGTAGCGCTCGCGAAGGGTGTGATCCTGACGGCCGGTCTCACCGGTGAGCGCACACGACTACAGGGGCAAACCGGACGTCCGTGAGGTTCCTTCCCTCCACCCTTCGACGACCCCGAAAAGAGTCCATAAGATCTCTGTAGGCTCAGCACACCTCTCCTCCCACAGCGCGCCTCACCGCACACCACACACAACCCCAGGACACCCGCCATGCCGCGACGCCGCACCTCAAGCTCGTCAAGCTCGACGGGAAGTACGACGGGAACGACGGGAACGACGACGGCTCCGAGGAATCGGACGCCGCAGCCGGTGAGGATGCGGCGGCGGTCGTTCGGGGACTTCGTCAAGGCGTTCTGCGCGTTCGTCGCGCTGGCCGTGCTTCTTGTCGGTGTGCCGGGTGCGCTCGCCGTGACCGTCGGGTGGCCGCTGCCCAGTGGGGCGCCGAGTCTCGACTGGCTGCAACGGGAGATCTCCGTTCAGACCTTCCTGAACATCCTCACCGTCATCGTGTGGCTCGCCTGGGCCCAGTTCACCGCCTGCGTGCTCGTGGAGATGAAGGCCGCGCTGTCCGGGGTCGGTGTGCCGGGGCGCGTGCCGGGCGCCGGGCCCAGTCAGTTGCTCGCGCGGCAACTCGTCGCCGCGCTGCTGCTCGTCGGGGCCACCGCCGCCAGCCTGACGCCCGGGCTGTCGCAGCTCGGGCAGAGCGGCTACGACGCCAACCAGAAGCCCACCGTCGCCGCGGCCCAGCAGACCCCGGGTCTCTTCGCCCAACAGCAGGAGCAGGCCGCCGGCGCCGCGGCCGCCCTCGCCGAGCAGGCCTCGCACGCCGCCGCCCACGCCGACGCCGGGGCAGCACCGCCAAGCAGGGCGACACGAAGTACTACCGGATCCAGCCGCCCGAGGGGCGGCACCACGACTCCCTGTGGGAGATAGCGGAGCGGCACCTCGGTGACGGGCGTCGCTACAAGGAGATCTTCCAGCTCAACAAGGACCGCGTCCAGCCGGACGGGTCCAAGCTCTCCGAGGCCAGCCTCATCCGGCCCGGATGGATCATGGAGATGCCGGGCGACGCGCGCGGCGGCGAGCTCGTGGAGATGCCCGACGAGGCGCCCAATGTCTCGCCCGATGTGCAGCAGCAGATCTCCGACTACGCCCGGACCGGGGACCACGCCCAAGGCGGCGGGGGCTCCGGGGCTCAGGGCGGTGGGCACGAACACGCCGGTGGCGGCGCCACCCAGGTGTCCGTCCCCGAACAGCAGCGGCCCGCCCCCGACACCGGTCACCAGCAGGCCGCCAGCACGGAGTCCGACAGCTCCTTCGGTCTTCCTCAGGCCCTGCTCGCCGCGCCCCTGCTCGCCGCCGGTCTCCTCGGGGCGCTGGGGCGGCGGCGCCGGCAGGCGCTGTGGCAGTCGGCGTTCGGGGCCGCCGGCGGGCGGCGCGGTATGGAGCCGCCCACGCCGAGCGGGGACGCCCAGGACGTCCAGGACGCGCTGCTCGTCGGCGCCGACCCGGAGGGCGTGCGGCTGCTCGACCGGAGCCTGCGCGGTCTCGCCGCTTCCCTCGCCGAGGAGTCGCGGGCCCTGCCGGTCGTGTACGCCGCCTGGCTCAGCAATGGAGACCTGCACCTCCAGCTCGCCCAGCCCGCCGGGAAGCCGCCCGCCCCCTGGCAGCAGGGGCAGGACCAGACCTTCTGGATGCTGGCCCGGTCGGACGCCGAGCGCTACGAGGACGTCGACACGGCCGCGCCGTACCCCGGGCTCGTCAGCCTCGGCACCATGGACGACTCGCGGCTGCTGCTCAACCTGGAGGCCGTGCCCGGCATCGTGTCGCTGAGCGGGCGGGAGGCCGACCGGGCCGCCGTCTTCGCGTCCGTCGCCGCCGAGTTGGCGACCAACGGGTGGTCGGACCGCATGACCATCACGCTCGTCGGGTTCGGGGAGGACCTCACCCCCCTCGCCCCGAACCGGATCCGGCACCTCGAGGACATCGAGGCACTCGTCGAGACCATGGAGGCCGAGACGCGGCAGCGGCGGGGGGCGCTCGGTGCCGCCGGGCACGATTCCGTCCTCACGGGCCGCACCGGGCCCGCCCAGCACACCCGTTGGGCCCCGCACCTCGTCCTGCTCGCCGCCCAGCCGTCCGCCGAGGACGCCGTCACGCTCGCCGAACTCGCCGCCGACGCCGGCCGGCTGGGCATCGGCTACCTCGTCGGCACCGAGACCGGCGATCTGCCGGGCGCCGCCTGGGAGATGGAGATCACCGGCCAGGGCAAGCTGCTCGCGCCCCTCCTCGGGCTCGAACTCGACGCCCAGCTGCTGCCCGCCGCCCAACAGCGCGCCGTGGTCGAGCTGTTCGTCGAGGCCG
The DNA here is from genome assembly GCA_018195615.1 of Streptomyces tuirus. Classification (GTDB taxonomy): domain Bacteria; phylum Actinomycetota; class Actinomycetes; order Streptomycetales; family Streptomycetaceae; genus Streptomyces; species Streptomyces tuirus_A. Next base: position 5,756,589 of record JAGTPG010000002.1, read on the forward strand.
ACCCGGAGCGCGAGACCGACGGGCCCACCACCGCCCCGCCGTTCCTCGTCGACATCAGCGAGCAGGGGCGGCCGGCCGTCTACGCCCGGCTCGTCGGGCCGTACGAGATCATCGGGCTCGACACCCCGGACGGGGAGCGCAGCGCGCTGCTCCACGAGGCGCTCGCCCTGCTGCTCCTGCACCGCGAGGGCGTGCACCCGCGCGTGCTGTCCTCGGCGCTGTGGCCGCGGGGTGTCACCGACGACGTCCGCGACGCGCTGCTGGACCGGCTGCGCGACTGGCTCGGCACCGACCCCGACGGCACGCCCCGCCTCGGCAGGGACGCGACCGGGCGGCTCACCCTCGCCAAGTCCGTCGTATCCGACCTGGACGTGCTGCGCTCCCTCTACCACGAGGCCACGCAGGGCAAGGGTGTCGACAGCCGGGCCGTGCGCGGGCGGCTGCTCACCGACGCGCTCGTGCTGGTGCGCGGGCCGTTGCTCGCCGACCGGCCCGAGGGCCGCTACCGGTGGCTCACCCACGAGATCGTCGACGCCCAGCTGCCGCTGCTCGTCGCGGACACGGGGCTCGCGCTGTGCGAGTTCCACATGGAGAAGGGCCGCGCCGAGAAGGCCATCGAGGCACTCAACGCGGCCCTGCGTACCGCCCCGAGCGACGAGCGCCTGTGGCACGAGCTGCTGCGCGCCACGCACGCCACCGGCGACACGTCCCGGCTGACCGGGCTCGCCACCGATCTGATCGGCCGCAGCGGGGCGCGTGGGCTGCCGCCGCGCACCGAGGCACTGCTCGACGAGCTGCTGCCCACATGGCGCGACGCGATCGCCGCGGTGGGATGAACACCGGTTTCCTGGTCATCGCCGCCGCGCTGTGGGGCGCGGCGGCGGGGGCGTTCCTGCCGCGCGCGGCCTACCGGTTCTCGGCCCCCTCGGGGAGCCGTGGCGCCAGGAGTGCCCCGACGGCCATGCCCTCAAGGGCTGGCTGGGACGTGCCGCGTGCCCGGAGTGCGGGGGCAGTGGGTACGGGCCGCGTACGACACCACTGGTGATCACCACGGCCCTCGTCTGCGCCGCCCTCGCCGCCGCCACGGGTACCCGGCCCGAGCTCGGGGTGTGGCTGCTGCTCGCGCCCGTCGGGGTACTGCTGACGGTCGTCGACTTCCGGGTGCGGCGGCTGCCCGACCCGCTCACGCTCCCGTTCGCCGGGGCCGCACTCGCCCTCCTCGGCCTCACCGCGCTCGTGCCCGAGCACGCGGGGAGTGGACGACCGCCCTGCTCGGCTCGCTGGCGCTCGGCGGCGGCTACTTCGTGCTGTTCCTCATCAACCCCGCGGGATGGGCTTCGGGGACGTCAAGCTCGCCCTGGGCACCGGGGCGGTACTCGGCTGGTACGGCTGGCCGACCGTGATGCTCGGCACGTTCGCCGGGTTCCTGCTGGGCGCGCTGTACGGAGGCGCCCTCGTCGTCGCCCGGCGCGCCGGCCGCAAGACGGCGATCGCGTTCGGGCCGTTCCTGATCTCGGGCGCCCTCCTGGGCCTGCTCGTCGGGGCGTACACGGCCTGACGTCCGGCGGCCCGAATGGCTGGCGTACGCTGGGCTGGTCCGTCCACAACCCTTACGAAAGGGACGCCCGGTGACCGAGAAGGCCGACCTTCAGCCCATCCTCGACCGTGCTGCCGCCGGTGGGCGGATCACCCCGACGAGGCGCTCGTGCTCTACCGGGACGCCCCGCTGCACGCGCTGGGCGCCGCCGCCGACGCCGTACGCCGCCGCCGGTATGCGGGCACCGAGCACATCGCGACGTACATCATCGAGCGCAACATCAACTACACGAACGTCTGCGTCACGGCCTGCCGGTTCTGCGCCTTCTACGCCGCCCCAAGGACACCGCCAAGGGCTGGACCCGCGACCTGGACGACATCCTGCGCCGGTGCGCCGAGACCGTCGAGCTGGGCGGCACCCAGATCATGTTCCAGGGCGGACACCACCCGGACTACGGCGTCGAGTACTACGAGAAGCACTTCTCCGCGATCAAGAAGGAATTCCCGCAGCTGGTCATCCACAGCCTGGGGGCGTCCGAGGTCGAGCACATGGCCCGGATCTCGAAGGTGTCCGTCGAGGAGGCCATCCGGCGCATCCACGCCGCCGGGCTCGACTCCTTCGCCGGCGCCGGTGCCGAGCTGCTCCCGAGCGGCCCCGCAAGGCCATCGCCCCGCTGAAGGAGTCCGGGGAGCGCTGGCTGGAGATCATGGAGATCGCGCACAGCCTGGGCGTGGAGTCGACGTCCACCATGCTGATGGGCACCGGCGAGACCAACGCCGAGCGCATCGAGCACCTGCGGATGATCCGGGACGTCCAGGACCGCACGGGCGGCTTCCGTGCCTTCATCCCGTACACCTACCAGCCCGAGAACAACCACCTGAAGGGCCGGACGCAGGCGACGATCTTCGAGTACCTGCGGATGATCGCGATCGCACGGCTGTTCATGGACAACGTCGCCCACATCCAGGGCTCGTGGCTGACCACGGGCAAGGAGATCGGGCAGCTCTCCCTGCACTACGGCGCCGACGACCTCGGCTCGATCATGCTCGAGGAGAACGTCGTCTCCTCCGCCGGCGCCAAGCACCGGTCCAACCGGATGGAGATCATCGACCTGATCCGGAAGGCCGGGCGGGTGCCCGCGCAGCGGTCGACCACCTACGAGCACCTCGTCGTCCACGACGACCCCGCGCTGGACCCCGTCGACGACCGTGTGGTCTCGCACTTCTCGTCCACGGCCATCGAGGGCGGCACGGCTCACCCCGAGCTGAAGCTGCTCGCCCCCAACTGAGCCGCCCTCCACTGATCCACCCTCAACCGATCGGCAGCGCAGAAGAGTTGGAGACCATCCACACGGCCGACGCGGTCCGCGTCACCTGGGGCTCCGAGCCCGTCAAGGGCGGTGCCGTGGTCGTCGGACGGGACCGGATCGGTGCCGTCGGGAAGCTCGACGACGTACGTGAGGCGTTCCCGAAGGCACGGGTGCGCCGCTGGCCCGGCACGCTCGGCCCCGCCCGTGTCCACGAGGGCCCGCTCCCGGACGCCCCGAGCCCGCGTGAACGCGTCCACGCGGTGCTGAAGCTCGGCGCGGTGGCGGTCCTGGAGGAGTACGTCGACTCGGCGGAGCTCCGGTCCGCCGCCGAGCGGAACGACGTCGCCGTCCTGCCCCGGGCGCGGCACACCGCGATCGTCCCGACCGGCCGCGCGGACCTCGCCGTGTACGACGAGACGGGGGAGTGCGTCGCGACGGTGTGCGCGGGGCGGCTCGTGCACCGGCGCCGCTGAGCCGGCGCCCGCCGGTACCGGGTCAGCCCGCGAACTCCTCCGCGAACGCCCCGAACTCTGCTTCACCCCACTGCAGTCGGTCGCCGCCCGGTCGGTCTCGGTGCCGTCCGCGCACTGCCGGTCCCGCGCCGTCGACCACATCGACACCCAGCCGATGCCCTTCTCCTCGGCGAAGGCCCGGACCTCGGCCGCGTCGGCGAGGGTGAAGGTCTCGCCTTCGACGTCGTTGACACCGATCATCGAGGTGAGCGCCATGCCCCGCCAGGCTTCCGCGTCCGACGTTTCGAATACCTTCTTCAGCTGGGTGTGCGCGGCCTTGGCGGCCGCGAGGGCGTAGCCGCCCATGTCGCCGTCGAACGACTCGCCGTAGTTCATCGTCATCAGATTGACCGTGGCGACCTTCACGCCGTTGTCATTGGCGGAATTCAAAAGCGCCAGGCTGTCCTTTCCCAGACCCGAGGGCATCACCGGGAGCGTGAAGGAGACCTCCAGATCCGTACGTTCCTTCTGGAGCAGCGCGATCGCCTTCGAACGCACGTCGATGGAGGCGGAGTCGGCGAGTTCGTCGCCCTCGACGTCGAAGTCGGCCCGGGTGGCACCGGCCGCGTCGAGGGCCTCGCCGTAGGCGGCCGCCAGTTCCGGCGCGCTGTCGCAGGACAACGCGAGCTCATTTTCGGAGGCGCCGCCGAAGGAGACCCGGACCTGGCCGCCGTCCTCCTTGAGCCCGGCGATACGGGACTTCACCGACTGGTCGTCGACGGCGTGGCTGCCGTCCCAGCGCGGGGTGCAGGCGTCGCCGTCGGCTATGACGAAGGCCAGGTTGTACGTCGTGGGGGAGCCGGCGGAGTCGGTGCCGGCGGCGTCCGTGGCGCTGACGTACGGGGCGTACGAGGTGCCGGACTCGGCGGGGCGCGAGGTGCCGGGCACGGCTGACACGGAGGGCGCCGGGCGGGCCACCTCGCCCTGTTCGGAGCACGCCGTGGTGGCCAGGGCGATCAGGCCGCCCAGTCCGACCGCCGCCGGCTTCCGGTAACTCCTCATGGCGCACGCTCCCGTTCTCGTGAGGTCACAAGGGCCCAGACCCCTAGTACGTTTCCCGGCAGCAAACGTCTCACGATGCCGGGCGCTCACGGCGCGTTGTGCGGACGTTCGGGAGAACTCTCAGAGAAAGGACAGGTGGGGTCTTTTCTCATGGGTCACTCCTATGGAAACCCGAGTTTAGGGCACATAAAAGCATTCTGATGTCCGGGGAATGCATTCCGAGCCTGCCATCGAAAGCCGCGCCGCTCGCGGTCGCCGCCGCAAACGCGGCAACGGATCCGCCGAAGGACCCGTGTTCGTTGACAACTCCGGCCGCCGAGCCCGGCTGCTGCGCCGGTTCGGCCTCCTGCTGGGGGCCGTCTGTCTCGGGTACGCGGCCGTGCTCGGCGCGGCCTTCATGGGCTGGGGCACATCGCTCACGCCGTCGCGGTTGCTGCCGTTCGCGGATGCGGGGCCGGGGGGCGGCCGCAGGGCGGCGGGGGCCCCGGCGGCCCGGGCGTCGCTCCGCCGAGTGGCGCGCCGTCGGCTCCGCCCCAGGTCAGCGACGACGACACCGCCGGTCGCGCCCCGACCCCGTCCCCGTCCCAGACCGCGTCCCCGACTCCATCCGCCTCGGCCTCCGCCGTCGCGGGCGCCAGATGAAGCCCGCCGCCGTCGTCCCGCTCGCGCTGGGCGCCCTCGCGTACGGCGGCTGGTACGCCCTGGCGCACCAGGCCGAGTACGGCACGTACGACCTCGACGAGAACCCGCTCGCGCAGGCGTCCTGGTCGGCGGGGTTCGTGACGCTGCTGATGTACGCCGAGGCCCGCTTCCGGACCGACTTCGCGGGACTGGCCCGGCACCGGCGTCTCGACCGGCTCGTGACCGTCTTCAACGCCCGGGCCGTGACGATCTACCTCTGGCACGAGATCGCCCTGATCCTGGCCGTCCCGGTGATCGACCGGTTCTGGGAGGTGCCCGCCTTCGTGCACTGTGCGGGTGGGTGGAGGACGTGGCGGCGCGGAAGAAGCCGAGGCTCCTGCCCGGGGGCCGTACTGCAAGAATGGGCCCGTGACCCGCGCATCCCTGGACAAGCAGCCGCACGAAGTCGCCTCGATGTTCGACGACGTGGCGGAACGGTACGACCTGACCAACGACGTGCTGTCCCTCGGCCAGGACCGGCGATGGCGCAAGGAGGTCGCCAAGGCGGTCGACGCGCGCCCCGCGCAGAAGGTCCTCGACCTGGCGGCGGGCACCGGCACCTCGTCGCTGCCCTTCGCCCGGACCGGCGCCTACGTCGTCCCCTGCGACTTCTCCCAGGGCATGCTCCAGGTCGGCAAGCAGCGGCAGCCCTGGCTGCCCTACACCGCCGGCGACGCGACGAGGCTCCCCTTCAGGGACGACACCTTCGACGCCGTCACCATCTCCTTCGGGCTGCGCAACGTGCAGGACACGGACGCCGCCCTGCGCGAGATGCACCGGGTGACCCGGCCCGGCGGGCGGATCGTGATCTGCGAGTTCTCGCACCCGACGTGGGCGCCGTTCCGCACCGTCTACACCGAGTACCTGATGCGCGCCCTGCCGCCGGTCGCCCGGGCCGTGTCCTCCAGCCCCGACGCCTACGTCTACCTCGCCGAGTCCATCCGCGCCTGGCCCGACCAGCCCGCGCTGGCGGAGCGGCTGGGCAAGGCCGGCTGGTCGCGGGTGGCCTGGCGGAACCTGAGCGGCGGAATCGTCGCCCTGCACCGCGGCTTCAAGGAGAGCTGAGGACCATGTAGGGGTCGCCCGGCTCGTCCAGCTCCCGCTGGAGTCCGCCCCGGGGCGGTCGCGGGACCCGCGGCTCGTGGACACCTCCGCCGCCCTCGCCGGGACCGAAGTCGAACCACACGTAGACCATCGAGTCCCGGGGCACCTCGGCACCGGCCTGCGGGTACTGGCGTACGACGTAGTCGACGACGGTGAGGTGGAAGTCGGGCCGGTCCGGTGCGTTGAGGAACAGGCCCTGCGCCCGGGCCGTCTCCCGCGCGTCCACGGCCATCAGCCCGACCAGACGCGGCACACGCACTTCGGGTGTTTTGCGGGAAATGTGCACAGATGTCACCCCCAGCGGTACGGGAAGGGTAACTCCCGCCGGGTGTCACCCGGAAGCGACAGGTGTCTTTCTGTGACAGTCGACTACGCACCGTAAGTAGGCGGCTCCGGTCGCGGAGGCAGCCCTTCGGCCGGGCGGCGAACGCCGCTGCATAGACTGCCCGTGTCCAGTGCCGGGTCGGCACCAGATTTCGAACCTTGGGGAGATCCCGCCGTGACCGACGTGACCGAGCCCCTCTCCGAGAACACCGCCGATGTGATCGTCGTGGGCGCGGGGCCGGCCGGCTCCACGACCGCCTACCACCTCGCCAAGGCGGGACTCGACGTCCTCCTCCTGGAGAAGACCGCGTTCCCGCGCGAGAAGGTATGCGGCGACGGACTCACCCCACGCGCCGTCAAGCAGCTGGTGGCGATGGGCATCGACATCTCGGAAGAGGCCGGCTGGCTGCGCAACAAGGGACTGCGGATCATCGGCGGCGGGGTGCGCCTCCAGCTCGACTGGCCGGATCTCGCCTCCTTCCCCGACTACGGCCTCGTCCGCAAGCGCGACGACTTCGACGACCAACTCGCCCGGCAGGCCCAGAAGGCGGGCGCCCGGCTGTTCGAGCGCTGCAACGTGGGCGCGCCGGTCGTCGACGACCGCACGGGCCGTATCACCGGCGTGCACGCCAAGCTCGGCGAGGACAAGCGCGAGGTCACCTTCCACGCGCCGCTCGTCGTGGCCGCCGACGGCAACTCCACCCGCCTGTCCCTCGCGATGGGCCTGCACCGCCGCGAGGACCGCCCGATGGGCGTGGCGGTGCGGACGTACTTCACCAGCCCGCGCCACGAGGACGACTACCTGGAGTCCTGGCTGGAACTGTGGGACCGCCGCGGTGCCGAGGACCGTCTCCTGCCCGGCTACGGCTGGATCTTCGGCATGGGCGACGGCACCTCGAACGTCGGCCTCGGCGTGCTCAACACCTCCGACTCCTTCAAGGAACTGGACTGGCGCGAGGTCCTGAAGGCCTGGTGCGCCTCCATGCCGGAGGACTGGGGCTACACCCCCGACAACATGACCGGGCCCATCCGCGGCGCCGCCCTGCCGATGGCCTTCAACCGCCAACCGCACTACACCAAGGGCCTGCTGCTCGTCGGCGACGCCGGCGGCCTGGTGAACCCCTTCAACGGCGAGGGCATCGCCTACGCCATGGAGTCCGGCCAGATCGCCGCCGACGTCATCGTCCAGGCCCACGCGCGGTCGACGCCGGCCGGCCGCGAGATGGCCCTGCAGCGCTACCCGCGGGTCCTCAAGGACACCTACGGCGGCTACTACACGCTCGGCCGCGCCTTCGTGAAGCTCATCGGCAACCCGAAGGTCATGCAGATCGCGGCCCAGCGCGGCCTGACGCACCCCCTGCTGATGAAGTTCACGCTGAAGCTCCTCGCGAACCTCACCGACCCGACCGGCGGCGACGCGATGGACCGCATCATCAACGGCCTGAGCAAGGTGGCGCCGAAGGCCTGATCAGCCGCTGATCGCCTCCACGTTGGCGGCCCGGCGGGCGAACACCTCGTCCCGCCGGTCCGCCATCTGACGCAGGGCCTCCTTGCGTTCCCGCCCGGACAGCCGGTCCAGGTACACCTGACCGTTCACGTGGTCGGTCTCGTGCGCCAGGCAGCGGGCGAAGTAGCCGGTGCCCTCGATGACGAGCGGTTCGCCGCCCTTGTCGTATCCGCGTACGACGGCCCGGTCCGGGCGCGGCACGTCCATCACCGCGCCCGGGACGGAGAGACAGCCCTCCGAGTCGTCGAGGAGCCTCCGGCGCGAGGCGTCGAGCGGCTCCAGGACCGGGTTGACGATGTGCCCGACGTGCCGCACCCCGTCGTCGTCCGGACAGTCGTAGACGAACAGCCGCATATCGACACCGACCTGGTTCGCGGCGAGCCCGGCTCCGTCCGCGATGTACATCGTCAGGAACATGTCGTCGATGAGCGCGGCGAGGTCCGGTCCGAACTCGGTGACGTCCCGGCACGGCTTGTGCAGGACCTCCTCACCGACCTCGGTGATCCGCCGGACCTTTCCACGCCGGGCCTCGGGCGCGAGCCGCGGGTACGAGTCGACGGGCCGTCCCTGTACGAAGACGCTGGGCATCTGTCTCTCCTCGAATGCCGGTTCTGCTGACCGGCACTCATGACAGCAGAACAGTCGCAGCGGGCCCAGGACGAGTCCGGCCACACAGAAGAAGCCCCCAGGAGCCGCTTGAGGCGCCCTGTGGCCGACTCGGCCGGCCGGGCTGCCTCCGGGCCCGGAGAGGCCGGGAGGCGGCCCTCAGGGCGGCAGGAGAGGCGCGCACAGCACGGGAGGGCGGCTGCCTCCGGGAGACAGCCGCCCTCAAGCCCGTACGCGTGAGATCAGAGGACGCGCACCGCGCCGTCCGCCGGGTAGCCCGACAGGTCCTGGATGACGACGCCCTTGGACGGGTTGGCCGCGTCCAGGTACTGGCCGTCTCCGATGTAGACACCCACGTGGTACGCGGAGCCCTTGCCGCCCCAGTAGAGGATGTCGCCGACCTGGAGGTTGGACAGCGAGACGTCCGTGCCGGCCATCGACTGGTCCTGCGAGACGCGCGGCAGGTCCACACCCACCTGCTTGTACGCGGCCTGCACCAGGGAGGAGCAGTCCCAGGCGTTGGGACCGGTGGCGCCCATGACGTAGGCGTCGCCCACCTGCGCCTTGAGGAAGGCGATGACGGTCGCGACGCTGCCGCTGGCGGGCGCCGAGACCGACGTGGAGGCGGACGCGGAAGCGGAGAGGGTGGCGCGCTCGGCATTGCGCGCGGCGCGCTCGGCGGCGGCCTTGCGGGCGGCCTCGGCGGCCTTCTTCTTGGCCTCGGCCTTCTTCTTCGCCTCGACGAGGTCCTTCTTGGCCTCCGCGGCGGCCTTGGCGGCGGCGGCGTCACGCTCGGCGCGCAGCTCGTAGTTCGCGGCGGCCTGCTGCGTGGCGGCCGCGGACTGGGCGACCTGAGCGGACATATCGGCCGTCAGGGTGGGCAGTTCGATGGTCTGCGTCACCGGCTCGGCGGCGTTCGCCGAGGCCGACGCACCCGCCGCTGCCATGCTGAGAACGCCACCGGCGACTCCGGCACGCATGGCGATCGTCGAGGTCGCGCTGCGGCGGGGTTTCCGGTGGCTGCGTATGTGAGCGGTGTGGGACATGGGAACAACCGGTACCAGGGGCTCCTTCATATCTTCAAGAAACGTGTGCTGCGCCACAGTTGCTCAATCGGGCTCGCAAAACCCTCGCGCGAGGCCCTTTATTGACGCCGTAACGGACATTGCGGGCGCACCGTAACCGGCCTGTGATCACGGTCTTTGATCAATACGCCCGAATTGCCCCGCGCCTACCATCGGTTCATTTGATTGGCCAAGCCCCGTTCTCATGAACCTCTCATGCGTGTGACGGAGGTCACGGAACGGTTGCCGGACCGGTCGCGTCCGGCGCCGTAGATCACGACCGGATCACGGCCTCGCGAAGATCGTGAACGGATGCACGCGTCCACACCCCGCTCCGCACACCCTCTGATGTGTGAACGCGCCTCTATCAAGAGATCCAGTCCACCGCCAATTTGCATGCACGGGAACTCTCTTGATATGGAGACGCACCCCTTGGCCTGCACTGACGAGCCAAAATGTCACCTCTGGTGATCACTCGGACGCTTCGCGTGTGAAGATCACCGCTCATCCGACTTCATGATCGATCGTCAGGTGGTGGAGATCACAAAGCTTGTGCAATACCCCGTGTCGCAGATCACAGAGCGTCGGGCATAAGATGCACGCGGTTGGGCTTGTGACCTGCTTCACATGTTCCCGATCTTCGCCGGGGCGGGCGGGGTTCGCGGGACGGACGGGGCGGATGTGAGTCCGATGCAAACCGCCAGCAGTCAGTGCCGACTGAGAGGAGCGAGGAGCGGTGAACGCTTATGCGCCCATCCTCGTACTGGGAGCCCTCGGGGCAGGCTTTGCGATCTTCTCCGTGGTCATGGCCACGTTGATCGGGCCCAAGCGGTACAACCGGGCCAAGCTCGAGGCCTACGAGTGCGGAATCGAGCCGACCCCCACGCCGGCCGGCGGCGGGCGCTTCCCGATCAAGTACTACCTGACGGCGATGCTCTTCATCATTTTCGATATCGAGATCGTCTTCCTCTACCCCTGGGCCGTCACGTTCGACGCCCTGGGGATTTTCGGGCTCGTGGAGATGTTGCTCTTCGTGCTCACCGTCTTCGTCGCGTACGCGTACGTATGGCGGCGCGGCGGCCTGGAATGGGACTGAGGGGCCACAAGTCATGGGACTCGAAGAAAAGCTGCCGAGCGGCTTCCTGCTGACCACCGTCGAGCAGGCCGCGGGCTGGGTGCGCAAGTCGTCCGTCTTCCCCGCCACGTTCGGCCTCGCCTGTTGTGCCATCGAGATGATGACCACCGGTGCCGGCCGCTACGACCTGGCGCGCTTCGGCATGGAGGTCTTCCGCGGTTCGCCGCGGCAGGCGGACCTGATGATCGTCGCCGGCCGGGTGAGCCAGAAGATGGCGCCGGTGCTGCGGCAGGTCTACGACCAGATGCCGAACCCCAAGTGGGTGATCTCCATGGGGGTCTGCGCCTCCTCGGGCGGCATGTTCAACAACTACGCGATCGTCCAGGGCGTCGACCACATCGTGCCGGTCGACATCTACCTCCCCGGCTGCCCGCCACGGCCGGAGATGCTGATGGACGCCATCCTCAAGCTCCACCAGAAGATCCAGACCTCCAAGCTCGGCGTGAACGCCGAGGAGGCGGCCCGCGAGGCGGAGGAGGCGGCGCTCAAGGCCCTGCCCACGATCGAGATGAAGGGGCTGCTGCGGTGAGCGACGCGAACGGCACCAACGGCGCGAACGGGTCGAACGGGGTGAACCCCGAGAAGGACCTCTCCGCGGAGAACCTCCCGGGCCAGCGCGGCCAGGGCGGCGAGGAGATCCGCATCCAGCGCGGCATGTTCGGCGCCAACGCCGGCGGCGACACCTCCGGCTACGGCGGCCTGGTCCGCTCGGTCCGGCTCCCGGGACCGGCGACCCGCCCCTACGGCGGATGGTTCGACGAGGTCGCCGACGAGCTGGAGGGCGCCTTGGAGGAGCAGGGCCTGCTCCCCGGCAACGCCATCGAGAAGACGGTCGTCGACCGCGACGAACTGACCTTCCACATCGAACGCGAGCACCTGCTCCTCGTCGCCCGCACCCTGCGCGACGACCCGGCCCTGCGCTTCGAGCTGTGCACCGGCGTCAGCGGCGTCCACTACCCGAACGACAAGGGCCGCGAGCTGCACGCCGTCTACCACCTGCGCTCGATCACCCACAACCGGCTGATCCGCCTGGAGGTCAGCGCTCCCGACAGCGACCCGCACATCCCGTCGCTGTTCTCGGTCTATCCGACGAACGACTGGCACGAGCGCGAGACGTACGACTTCTTCGGCATCGTCTTCGACGGCCACCCCGCCCTGACGCGGATCATGATGCCGGACGACTGGCAGGGCTTTCCGCAGCGCAAGGACTACCCCCTCGGCGGCATCCCCGTCGAGTACAAGGGCGCCCAGATCCCGGCTCCGGACCAGCGGAGGTCGTACTCATGAGCACCTCGCACGCCTCCCCTCGCGAGACCACCGAGGGCACCGTCTACACCGTCACCGGCGGCGACTGGGACGAGGTCGTCCAGTCCGCGGCCCGCGCCGACGACGAGCGCATCGTCGTCAACATGGGCCCGCAGCACCCGTCCACGCACGGCGTGCTCCGCCTGATCCTGGAGATCGAGGGCGAGACCGTCACCGAGGCCCGCTGCGGCATCGGCTACCTGCACACCGGCATCGAGAAGAACCTCGAGTACCGGACGTGGACTCAGGGCACCACGTTCGTGACGCGCATGGACTACCTGACGCCGTTCTTCAACGAGACGGCGTACTGCCTCGGCGTCGAGAAGCTCCTCGGCATCGAGGACCAGATCCCGGACCGCGCCTCGATCATCCGCGTGCTCCTGATGGAGCTGAACCGGCTGTCCTCGCACCTGGTCTGCATCGCCACCGGCGGCATGGAACTCGGCGCCACCACGATCATGATCTACGGCTTTCGTGATCGTGAACTCATTCTCGATATCTACGAGCTGATCACCGGCCTGCGGATGAACCACGCGTACATCCGCCCCGGCGGACTCGCCCAGGACCTGCCGCCCGGCGCGGTGGACCAGATCCGCGAGTTCGTGAAGAAGATGAAGAAGAACCTCCCGGAGTACGACAAGCTCGCCACCGGGAACCCCATCTTCAAGGCCCGTATGCAGGACGTCGGCTACCTCGACCTGGCCGGCTGCATGGCCCTCGGCGCGACGGGCCCGATCCTGCGCTCCACCGGCCTGCCGCACGACCTGCGCAAGACGCAGCCGTACTGCGGCTACGAGACGTACGACTTCGAGATCCCGACCGCCGACACCTGCGACTCCTACGGCCGCTTCCTGATCCGGCTGGAGGAGATGCGCCAGTCGCTGAGGATCGTCGAGCAGTGCCTGGACCGGCTGCAGCCGGGCCCGGTCATGGTCGCCGACAAGAAGATCGCCTGGCCGGCCCAGCTCGCCCTGGGCCCCGACGGGCTCGGCAACTCCCTCGACCACATCAAGAAGATCATGGGCACCTCCATGGAGGCCCTGATCCACCACTTCAAGCTGGTCACCGAGGGCTTCCGCGTCCCGCCGGGACAGACGTACGCGGCGGTCGAGTCGCCCAAGGGCGAACTCGGGGTGCACGTCGTGTCCGACGGCGGCACCCGCCCCTACCGGGTCCACTTCCGCGACCCGTCCTTCACCAACCTTCAGGCCATGGCGGCGATGTGCGAGGGCGGCCAGGTCGCCGACGTCATCGTCGCTGTCGCGTCCATCGACCCCGTGATGGGAGGCGTCGACCGGTGACCACCTCTTCTTCCGAGCGGGGCGTCAGCCTGGGCATGCCCGAACTGCCCGCACCCGCCTACCCGGACGACGTCCGGGCCCGTCTGGAGACCGACGCGCGCGAGGTCATCGCCCGCTACCCGGACTCCCGGTCCGCCCTCCTGCCGCTGCTGCACCTGGTGCAGTCCGAGGAAGGGCACGTGACCCGCACCGGCATGCGGTTCTGCGCGGACATGCTCGGCCTGACCACGGCCGAGGTCACCGCCGTCGCCACCTTCTACACCATGTACCGGCGCAAGCCGAGCGGCGACTACCAGGTGGGCGTCTGCACCAACACCCTGTGCGCGGTGATGGGCGGGGACGCGATCTTCGAGGAGCTCCAGGAGCATCTCGGCGTCGGCAACGGCGAGACCACCGACGACGGCAAGGTCACCCTGGAGCACATCGAGTGCAACGCGGCCTGCGACTTCGCGCCGGTCGTGATGGTCAACTGGGAGTTCTTCGACAACCAGACCCCGGCCAGCGCCAAGCGTCTCGTCGACGACCTGCGCGCGGACGGCCGGTCGCGCCCACGCGCGGGGCGCCGATGTGCACCTTCAAGGAGACCGCCCGGATCCTGGCCGGCTTCCCCGACGAGCGGGACGGGGTCGTCGAAGCGGGCGGCAGTGCGGGACCCGCTTCCCTGGTCGGCCTGAAGCTCGCCAAGGGGGAGACCGCTCCCGCCCGCGTGGTGCATCCGCGCGGCGAGCCGGCCCGTACCGGGGCGCCGCACGACCCGTCACCGACGGAGCACTTGAGCTCGCACGACGCGCCGCAGGACACGTCGGCCTCCGACCCGGCCCACCCGGCCGGGCCTGCCGCCGAGGAGGGGGAGTGATGACCTTGGCCGCCGAGCTGAAAGACATGAGCCCCGAGAAGCTGCTCGCACCGGTGCTGTCGGCCTTCTGGGACGAGGACAGGTCCTGGACGCTGGACGTGTACCGACGGCACGACGGCTACGAGGGGCTGCGCAAGGCGCTCGCCATGTCGCCGGACGACCTGATCGCCTACGTCAAGGACTCCGGTCTGCGCGGGCGCGGCGGCGCGGGATTCCCGACCGGGATGAAGTGGCAGTTCATTCCCCAGGGGGACGGAAAGCCGCACTATCTGGTTGTCAACGCCGACGAGTCGGAGCCCGGGACGTGCAAGGACATCCCGCTCCTCTTCGCGAACCCGCACAGCCTCATCGAGGGCATGATCATCGCGTGTTACGCCATCAGGTCTTCGCATGCCTTCATCTATCTGCGTGGTGAAGTCGTCCCGGTGCTGAGGCGGTTGCACTCGGCCGTGCGCGAGGCCTACGAGGCGGGCTTCCTCGGCGAGAACATCCTGGGCAGCGGACTCTCCCTCGACATCACCGTGCACGCGGGCGCGGGCGCGTACATCTGTGGTGAGGAAACCGCACTGCTGGACTCGCTCGAAGGCCGCCGGGGTCAACCGCGGCTTCGTCCCCCCTTCCCCGCTGTCGCGGGCCTCTACGCGTGCCCGACTGTGGTGAACAACGTCGAATCGATCGCGTCGGTTCCCGCGATCCTGCACCGGGGCAAGGAATGGTTCCGGTCGATGGGGAGCGAGAAGTCGCCCGGCTTCACGCTCTACTCCCTGTCCGGCCATGTCGCCAGCCCCGGCCAGTACGAGGCGCCGCTCGGGATCACGCTCCGCCAGCTCCTCGACATGAGCGGCGGGATGCGCCCCGGGCACCGCCTCAAGTTCTGGACGCCGGGCGGCTCCTCGACCCCGATGTTCACCGACGAGCATCTCGACGTCCCTCTTGATTACGAAGGAGTGGGCGCCGCGGGTTCCATGCTCGGCACAAAAGCTCTGCAGTGCTTCGACGAGACGACCTGCGTGGTCCGTGCCGTCACGCGCTGGACGGAGTTCTACGCCCACGAGTCCTGCGGCAAGTGCACGCCCTGCCGCGAAGGCACCTACTGGCTCGTGCAGCTGCTGCGCGACATCGAGGCCGGCAAGGGACAGATGTCCGACCTCGACAAGCTGAACGACATCGCCGACAACATCAACGGCAAGTCCTTCTGCGCCCTCGGCGACGGCGCCGCCTCGCCGATCTTCTCCTCGCTCAAGTACTTCCGCGAGGAGTACGAGCAGCACATCACGGGCCGGGGCTGCCCCTTCGACCCGGCCAAGTCGACGGCCTGGGCCGACCGCACGGAGGTGAACGCATGACCGTGACCACCAGCTCTCCCTCCGGTGGGGGAGAGGCGGCGGTCCCGCCGGAGGACCTCGTGTCGCTGACGATCGACGGCGTGGAGATCAGCGTGCCCAAGGGCACCCTGGTCATCCGGGCCGCCGAGCAACTCGGCATCGAGATCCCCCGGTTCTGCGACCACCCTCTCCTGGACCCGGCCGGCGCCTGCCGCCAGTGCATCGTGGAGGTCGAGGGCCAGCGCAAGCCCATGGCGTCCTGCACCATCACCTGCACCGACGGCATGGTGGTGAAGACGCATCTCACCTCCCCGGTCGCCGAGAAGGCCCAGAAGGGTGTGATGGAGCTCCTGCTCATCAACCACCCGCTGGACTGCCCCGTCTGCGACAAGGGCGGCGAGTGCCCGCTGCAGAACCAGGCCATGTCGCACGGCGACGCGGAGTCCCGCTTCGAGGGCCGCAAGCGGACCTACGAGAAGCCCGTCCCGATCTCCACGCAGGTGCTGCTCGACCGTGAGCGGTGCGTGCTGTGCGCCCGTTGCACCCGGTTCTCCAACCAGGTCGCGGGCGACCCGATGATCGAGCTGATCGAGCGGGGCGCGCTCCAGCAGGTCGGCACCGGCGAGGGCGACCCGTTCGAGTCGTACTTCTCCGGCAACACCATCCAGATCTGCCCGGTCGGCGCGCTGACCTCGGCGGCGTACCGATTCCGCTCCCGCCCCTTCGACCTGGTCTCGTCCCCGTCGGTGTGCGAGCACTGCTCCGGCGGTTGCGCCACGCGCACCGACCACCGGCGCGGCAAGGTCATGCGCCGGCTCGCCGCCAACGACCCCGAGGTCAACGAGGAGTGGATCTGCGACAAGGGGCGGTTCGCGTTCCGGTACGCGCAGCAGCGGGACCGGCTCGAGACGCCGCTCGTGCGCAACGCCGAAGGCGAACTGGAACCGGCCTCCTGGCCCGAGGCGCTGCAGATCGCGGCCCAGGGGCTGCTGGCCTCCCGGGGCCGCACCGGTGTCCTGACCGGCGGTCGCCTCACCATCGAGGACGCCTACGCGTACAGCAAGTTCGCGCGGGTGGCGCTCGACACCAACGACATCGACTTCCGCGCGCGCGTGCACAGCAGCGAGGAGGCCGACTTCCTCGCCGCCCAGGTCGCCGGCCGCGGCCGGGACCTCGACGGCACGGGCGTCACCTACACCGCGCTGGAGAAGGCACCCGCCGTCCTGCTCGTCGGCTTCGAGGCGGAGGAGGAGGCACCCGGCGTCTTCCTGCGGCTGCGCAAGGCCTGGCGGGGACACGGGCAGAAGGTCTTCTCCCTGGCCACCTACGCCACGCGCGGTCTGGAGAAGGCCGGCGGGACGCTGCTGCCGGCGGCCCCCGGCACCGAGACCGAGTGGCTGGACGCGCTCGCGAGCAACGTCGGCCTGGAGGACGACGGCGCTCGCGCCGCCGAGGCGCTGCGCGCCGAGGGCGCGGTGATCGTCGTGGGCGAGCGGCTGGCCGCCGTGGCCGGCGGACTCACCGCCGCCGTCCGGACCGCCTCCGCGACCGGGGCCCGGCTGGTGTGGATCCCGCGCCGGGCCGGGGAGCGCGGCGCCGTCGAGGCGGGCGCGCTGCCGTCGCTGCTGCCCGGCGGGCGTCCGGCCACCGACCCACGCGCGCGTGACGAGGTCGCCGCCGTCTGGGGCGTCGCCGGACTCCCGCACCGCTACGGCCGCGACACCGGCCAGATCGTGGAGGCCGCCGCGACCGGTGAGCTCCAGGCGCTGCTGGTGGCGGGCGTGGAGCTCGCCGACCTGCCCGACCCGGCACGCGCGCGTGCCGCGCTCGACGAGGTCGGTTTCCTGGTCTCGCTCGAACTGCGGCCCGGCGAGATCACCCGCGAGGCCGACGTCGTCCTGCCGGTCGCCGCGGTCGCCGAGAAGGCCGGCACCTTCCTCAACTGGGAAGGCCGGGTCCGCTTCTTCGAGGCCGCGCTCAAGCCCGACCAGATGACCCGCCGCCTCGCGCCGACCGACGCACGGGTGCTGCAGATGCTGGCCGACGCCATGGACGTCCACCTCGGACTGCCCGATCTGCGCACCGTACGGGCGGAGATCGACCGGCTCGGCGCCTGGGACGGCCCGCGTGCCACCGAACCCCTGGAGACCGCGGGCGCGTTGCCCCGCCCGGCCGCCGGGGAGGCCGTGCTCGCCGGGCACCGGCTGCTGCTCGACCAGGGCGTCCTGCAGCAGGGCGACGAGGCGCTCGCCGGAACGCGGCACGCCGCACGCGCGCGTGTGTCGCCCGCGACCGCTGCCGAGGCGGGCGTCAAGGACGGCGACCTCCTCGCGGTGACCGGCCCCGAGGGAGCCGTCGCACTCCCGCTCCAGATCACTGACATGCCTGACCGGGTGGTGTGGCTCCCGCTGAACTCCACCGGCGGCGGCGTCGCCTCCGACACCGGGGCGCGGCCCGGCTCCCTCGTCCGCATCGGCCCGGCGACCCTCGCCGGCGAGGCCCCCAAGGAGGTGGAGGCATGAGCCCGTACCTCGCCGCTGAAGACCTCTCGATGTTCGGCCACGACCCGTGGTGGCTGGTCGTCATCAAGGCGGTGTTCTGCTTCGCCTTCCTGATGGTGACCGTGCTGATCTCCATCGTCATGGAGCGCAAGGTCGTCGCCTGGATGCAGCTGCGCATCGGACCCAACCGGCACGGTCCCTGGGGCATGCTCCAGTCGCTCGCCGACGGCATCAAGCTGATGCTCAAGGAGGACGTCGTCGTCAAGCGCGCGGACAAGGTGGTGTACGTCCTCGCGCCGATCGTCGCGGCCATCCCGGCCTTCATGGCGATCGCGGTGATCCCCTTCGGCCCGGCCGGCAACGAGATCTCGATCTTCGGCCACCGCACCACGATGCAGCTCACCGACCTGCCGATCGCCGTGCTCTATCTCCTCGCGGTCGCCTCGGTCGGCATCTACGGCATCGTGCTGGCGGGCTGGAGCTCCGGATCGACGTACCCACTGCTGGGCGGTCTGCGCTCGTGCGCGCAGATGATCTCCTACGAGATCGCGATGGGCGCCGCGTTCGCCTCCGTGTTCCTGTACTCGGGGTCGATGTCGACGTCGACCATCGTCGAGGGGCAGACCGACCGCTGGTACATCGTCCTGCTGCCGCTCTCCTTCATCCTCTACATCGTCACGATGGTCGGCGAGACCAACCGCGCCCCCTTCGACATGCCGGAGTCCGAGGGCGACCTGGTCGGCGGCTTCAACACCGAGTACTCGTCGATCAAGTTCGCGATGTTCATGCTCGCCGAGTACGTCAACATGGTGACCGTCTCGGCCGTCGCCACGACGCTGTTCCTCGGTGGCTGGCGGGCTCCATGGCCGATCAGCACCTTCTGGGAGGGCGCGAACCACGGCTGGTGGCCGATGCTCTGGTTCACGGTCAAGGTCCAGCTGCTGCTGTTCATGTTCATCTGGATCCGCGGCACCCTCCCGCGCGTCCGCTACGACCAGCTGATGAAGCTCGGCTGGAAGGTCCTCATCCCGGTCTCGCTGGTGTGGCTGATGCTCGTCGCGACCGTCCGGGCCTTCCGGAACGAGGGCTACGACTTCGCCGACATCGCCCTCTACGTCGGCGGCGGAGTGCTCGCCCTGCTGCTGCTCTCCTTCGTCGCCGACATGTTCCGCGAGAAGTCGAAGCGGGCCGAACCACCGGCCGAGACCCCGGCCTTCGACCCGATGGCGGGCGGATTCCCCGTACCGCCCCTGCCGGGACAGGAGCTCCCGCCGGTTCCCCGACGCCCCTCGCGCCGGGAGCGGGAGCTGATTGTCAGTGGTGGGCCCGATACTCAGAGTGACGAATCTCTGGGCGGATCTACGGATGGAAAGGAGGCGTCCGATGGCTGAGGAACCCAAGGACACCAAGCCCGGTTTCATGAACCCCGTGGCCGGCTTCGGCGTGACCTTCAAGGCCATGTTCAAGAAGCGGCTGACCGAGCAGTACCCGGAGCAGCAGAAGACCACGGCTCCGCGCTTCCACGGACGGCACCAGCTCAACCGCCATCCGGACGGCCTGGAGAAATGCGTCGGCTGCGAACTGTGCGCGTGGGCCTGCCCCGCCGACGCCATCTACGTCGAGGGCGCGGACAACACCGACGAGGAGCGCTACTCGCCGGGCGAGCGGTACGGCCGCGTCTACCAGATCAACTACGCCCGCTGCATCCTGTGCGGCCTGTGCATCGAGGCGTGCCCCACGCGCGCGCTGACGATGACGAACGAGTTCGAGCTGGCCGACTCCAGCCGCGCCAACCTCATCTACACCAAGGAGCAGCTGCTCGCCGGTCTGGAGGAGGGCATGGTCGACACGCCCCACGCCATCTACCCGGGCACGGACGAGCAGGACTACTACCGGGGCCTGGTGACGGAGGCCGCGCCCGGCACCGAGCAGCAGGTCGCCCACTCCAAGGGCGAGGTCGTGCAGGAGGCCGACTCGACCTTCGGCGGGACCGAACCGGCGTCGGAGAAGGTGATCGGCCGATGACCACCCAGCTCGCCGCCTACTCCACCTCCACCGGAGAGGCCGTCCAGTTCTGGATCCTGGGCACCGTCGCGGTGATCGGCGCCCTGTGCACCATCCTCATGAAGAGGGCCGTGCACAGCGCCCTCTGCCTCGCCGGGACCATGATCATCCTGGCGGTGTTCTACCTCGCCAACGGCGCCTACTTCCTGGGCGTCGTGCAGATCGTCGTCTACACCGGCGCGATCATGATGCTCTTCCTGTTCGTGGTGATGCTCGTCGGCGTCACCGCGGCGGACTCCCTGAAGGAGACCATCAAGGGCCAGCGCTGGCTGGCCGCGCTGTGCGGCCTCGGCTTCGGCGTCCTGCTGATCGCCGGGATCGGCAACGCCTCCCTGAGAGAGTTCAACGGCATCGGCCAGGCGAACGCCGGCGGGAACGTGGAGGGCCTCGCCGCCCTCCTCTTCACCAGGTACGTCTTCGCGTTCGAGATCACCGGCGCCCTGCTCATCACGGCCGCCGTCGGCGCCATGGTGCTCACCCACCGAGAGCGCACCGAGCGCGCCAAGACGCAGCGGGAGCTCGCCGAGGAGCGCGTGCGCGAGGGCAAGTACCTGCCGCCGCTGCCGGCGCCCGGTGTGTACGCCCGGCACAACGCCGTCGACATCGCCGGTCTGCTGCCCGACGGCACCCCCTCCGACCTCACCGTCAGCAAGACGCTGCGCGAGCGGGGCCAGATCCGGGACGTGTCGCAGGAGGCGCTCAACGACCTCAAGGCCCTGGAGCAGCGTGCCGAGGAGCGCCTGGAGCGGAAGGCCATCGAGCCGGCCACGTTCAAGCGGCCCGAGGAGGCGTCGAAGTGAACCCCGTCAACTACCTCTACCTCGCGGCCCTGTTGTTCACGATCGGCGCCACGGGCGTGCTGATCAGGCGCAACGCGATCGTCGTGTTCATGTGCATCGAGCTCATGCTCAACGCCTGCAACCTCGCGTTCGTCGCCTTCTCCCGGATGCACGGCAACCTCGACGGCCAGGTCATCGCCTTCTTCACGATGGTCGTCGCCGCCGCGGAGGTCGTGGTCGGGCTCGCGATCATCGTGTCCCTGTTCCGTGCCCGCCACTCGGCCTCGGTCGACGACGCCAGCCTGATGAAGCTGTAAGGGGTCGGGAGAATCGTGGAGAACCTGATTGCGCTGCTGGTGGCGGCGCCCCTGCTCGGAGCGGCGGTCCTGCTGTGCGGCGGACGCCGGCTGGACGCCGTCGGCCACTGGATCGGCACGCTGCTCGCGGGCGTGTCCTTCGTCCTCGGCGTCGTGCTCTTCACCGACATGCTGGGCAAGAGCGCCGACCACCGTGAGATCAGCCAGCACCTGTTCAGCTGGATCCCCGTCGAGGGCTTCCAGGCGGACGTCGCCTTCCAGCTCGACCAGCTGTCCATGACGTTCGTCCTGCTGATCACGGGCGTCGGATCGCTGATCCACCTGTACTCCGTCGGGTACATGGAGCACGACGAGCGGCGCCGCCGCTTCTTCGGCTATCTGAACCTGTTCCTCGCGGCCATGCTGCTGCTCGTCCTCGCCGACAACTATCTGCTGCTGTACGTCGGCTGGGAGGGCGTCGGTCTCGCCTCCTACCTGCTGATCGGCTTCTGGCAGCACAAGCCCAGCGCCGCCACGGCCGCGAAGAAGGCCTTCCTGGTCAACCGCGTCGGCGACATGGGCCTGTCCATCGCGATCATGCTGATGTTCCTCTGGTTCGGCACCTTCGCCTTCGGGCCGGTGCTCGGCAGCCACGAGGAGGCCGGGCTCGCCGGTGCCGCCGGCGAGGACAAGCTGACCGCGATCGCGCTGATGCTGCTGCTCGCCGCCTGCGGCAAGTCCGCCCAGGTGCCGCTGCAGTCCTGGCTCGGGGACGCGATGGAGGGCCCCACCCCGGTCTCGGCCCTCATCCACGCCGCGACGATGGTGACCGCGGGCGTCTACCTGATCGTCCGCTCCGGGGCCATCTTCAACGGCGCCCCCGACGCACAGCTCGTCGTCACGATCGTCGGCGCGGTCACGCTCCTGTTCGGTGCGATCGTCGGTTGTGCGAAGGACGACATCAAGAAGGCACTGGCCGGCTCCACCATGTCCCAGATCGGCTACATGGTGCTGGCCGCCGGACTCGGGCCCATCGGCTACGTCTTCGCGATCATGCACCTGGTGACGCACGGCTTCTTCAAGGCCGGCCTGTTCCTCGGCGCCGGTTCGGTCATGCACGGCATGAACGACGAGGTCGACATGCGCCGCTACGGCGGTCTGAGGAAGTACATGCCGATCACCTTCATCACCTTCGGCCTCGGCTACCTCGCGATCATCGGATTCCCGGGTCTGTCCGGCTTCTTCTCCAAGGACAAGATCATCGAGTCGGCGTTCGCCAAGGGCGGTACCGAGGGCTGGATCCTCGGCGCCTGCGCCCTTCTCGGCGCGGCCATCACCGCGTACTACATGACGCGCGTGATGCTGATGACCTTCTTCGGCGAGGAGCGCTGGCGCAACGCCCCGACGCCGTCCCCGGCCCAGCCGGACGTGGAGCCCGCCGCCGAGACGCGCGGCGAGTACACCCCACCGCACCCGCACGAGTCGCCGAAGGTCATGACGATCCCGATGATCGTGCTGGCCGTCGGGTCGGTCTTCGGCGGCGCTGCCTTCAGCATCGGCGACCGCTTCGTGCACTGGCTGGAGCCGATCACGGGACACGATCACGGCAACCCGCCGATCAGTGCCCTCACGGTCACGCTGTCCACGGTCGCCGTGATGGTCATCGGCGTCGCCATCGCCTGGGCCCAGTACGGCCGCCGCCCGGTCCCGGCCGTCGCCCCGCGCGGCTCGCTGCTCACCCGGGCCGCCCGGCGCGACCTGCTCCAGGACGACTTCAACCACGTCGTCCTGGTCCGCGGCGGCGAGCACCTCACGCGGTCCCTGGTCTACGTCGACCACACCCTGGTCGACGGCGTCGTCAACGGCACGGCGGCCTCGGTCGGCGGCCTCTCCGGGCGGATGCGCAGGCTGCAGAACGGCTTCGCCCGCTCCTACGCGGTCTCGATGTTCGGCGGCGCGGCGGTCATCGTCGCCGCGACCCTGCTGATGAGGGCGGTCTGATACCGATGTCCTTTCCTCTGCTGACAGTGACAGCGGCGCTCCCGGCCGTCGGGGCGATCGCCACGGCCGCCGTACCGGCCGCGAAGCGCACCGCCGCCAAGTGGCTGGCGCTGCTCTTCTCGCTCGCCACGCTCGTCCTCGCGATCACCGTCCTGGTCCGCTTCGACCCGGACGGCGACCGCTACCAGCTCACCGAGTCCCACGCCTGGATCGCCGACTTCGGCGTCCGCTACGAACTGGGCGTGGACGGCATCGGGGTGGCGCTGATCGGGCTCACGGCGCTGCTGATCCCGTTCATCATCCTCGCGGGCTGGCACGACGCCGACCCGCTGGAGACCGGCAGCAGCCGGTGGCGGCCGACGCAGGGCTTCTTCGCCCTGATCCTGGCCGTCGAGGCGATGGTGATCCTCTCCTTCGAGGCCACCGACGTCTTCCTCTTCTACATCTTCTTCGAAGCCATGCTCATCCCGATGTACTTCCTCATCGGCGGCTTCGGGGACCGTGCCCACGAGCACGGTGAGAAGGCGGCGGCCACGCAACGGTCGTACGCAGCGGTGAAGTTCCTCCTCTACAACCTGGTCGGCGGTCTGATCATGCTGGCCGCGGTGATCGGCCTGTACGTGGTCGCGGGGAACTTCTCGCTCCAGGAGATCGCCGAGGCCCGGGCCAACGGCTCGCTGGACATGGCGACCAACACCGAACGCTGGCTGTTCCTCGGCTTCTTCTTCGCCTTCGCGGTGAAGGCGCCGCTGTGGCCGCTGCACACCTGGCTGCCCAACGCGATGCAGGAGTCCACGGCTCCGGTCGCGGTGCTCATCACGGCGGTCGTCGACAAGGTCGGCACCTTCGCGATGCTCCGCTTCTGCCTCCAGCTGTTCCCGGAGGCCAGCAAGTGGGCGACGCCCGCGATCCTCGTCCTCGCCTTGATCAGCATCATCTACGGGGCGCTGCTCGCGGTCGGCCAGCGCGACATCAAGCGGCTGGTGGCCTACGCGTCGATCTCCCACTTCGGCTTCATCATCATGGGCATCTTCGCCATGACCAGCCAGGGCCAGTCCGGCGCGACGCTCTACATGATCAACCACGGCATCTCGACGGCCGCGCTGATGCTGGTCGCGGGCTTCCTGATCTCCCGGCGCGGCTCGCGGCTCATCGCCGACTACGGCGGAGTGCAGAAGGTCGCCCCGGTGCTCGCCGGCACGTTCCTGATCGGCAGCCTCGCCACCCTCTCCCTGCCGGGACTGGCGCCGTTCGTCAGTGAGTTCCTGGTCCTGGTCGGCACGTTCACGCGCTATCCGGTGATCGGCATCATCGCCACGTTCGGCATCGTCCTCGCCGCGCTCTACACCCTCGTCCTCTACCAGCGGACGATGACGGGCCCGGTGAAGCCGGAGGTCAGCGCGATGCCGGACCTCAGGGTGCGGGAACTGGTGGTGGTCGCCCCGCTGGTCGTCCTGCTGATCTTCCTGGGCGTCTACCCGAAGCCCGTCACCGAGATCATCGACCCGGCGGTCAAGCAGACCATGTCCGACGTACAGAAGAAGGACCCCCAGCCCGAGGTGGAGGCGGCCAAGTGAGCGCATCAGCCGTCCACAGCCTGTGGACAACCGCGGCCGAGCCGATCACCAAGATCGACGCGCCGAAGTTCGAGTACGGACAGATGGCGCCCACCCTGATCGTCGTCGGCGCGGCGATCGTCGGGATCCTGGTCGAGGCGTTCGTACCGCGCAAATCCCGCTATTACGTCCAGATGTTCGTGTCCGTCGTCGCACTGGCGGCCGCCTTCGCCGCGGTCGTCGCGCTCGCGGCCGACGGCTACGGCACGACCAAGGCGCGCATCGCGGCGATGGGCGCGATCGCCGTCGACGGACCGGCCCTGTTCCTGCAGGGCACGATCCTGCTGGCGGCCCTGGTCGGCCTGTTCACCTTCGCCGAGCGGCGCCTCGACCCGGTGGTGCACGGCAACCGCGTCGACTCCTTCGCCGCGCAGGCCGCGTCCGTGCCGGGCAGCGAGAGCGAGAAGGCCGCGGTCAAGGCCGGGTTCACCACCACCGAGGTCTTCCCGCTGCTGCTGTTCGCCGTCGCCGGCATGCTGATCTTCCCGGCGGCCAACGACCTGCTGACGCTCTTCGTGGCGCTGGAGGTCTTCTCCCTCCCGCTGTACCTGCTGTGCGCGCTGGCCCGCCGCAAGCGGCTGATGTCGCAGGAGGCGGCGGTCAAGTACTTCCTGCTCGGCGCGTTCGCCTCCGCGTTCACCCTGTTCGGCATCGCGCTGCTGTACGGCTACGCGGGCTCGATGTCGTACGCGACGATCGCGCAGGTCGTCGACGGCACGGTCCAGGACGTCAACCCGGCGCTCGCCGACACCATGGGCAACGACGCGCTGCTGCTGATCGGCGCGGCGCTGCTGGTGATGGGCCTGCTGTTCAAGGTGGGCGCGGTGCCGTTCCACATGTGGACGCCGGACGTGTACCAGGGCGCGCCGACGCCGGTGACCGGCTTCATGGCGGCGGCGACCAAGGTGGCGGCGTTCGGCGCGCTGCTGCGGGTGCTGTACGTCGTCCTGCCGGGCCTGCGCTGGGACTGGCGGCCGGTCATGTGGGCCGTGGCGATCGTGACCATGCTGGGCGGTGCGATCGTCGCGATCACGCAGACCGACATCAAGCGGCTGCTGGCGTACTCGTCGATCGCGCACGCCGGGTTCATCCTCGCGGGTGTCATCGCGACCACGCCGGACGGTGTGTCGTCCGTCCTCTTCTACCTGGCGGCGTACTCGTTCGTGACGATCGGCGCCTTCGCGGTGGTCACGCTCGTGCGTGACGCGGGCGGCGAGGCGACGCACCTGTCCAAGTGGGCGGGGCTCGGGCGCAGGTCTCCGCTGGTGGCGGCCGTGTTCGCGGTGTTCCTGCTGGCCTTCGCGGGCATTCCGCTGACCTCCGGCTTCGCCGGGAAGTTCGCCGTGTTCAAGGCGGCGGCGGAGGGCGGGGCCGCCCCGCTCGTCGTCATCGGTGTGATCTCGTCGGCGATCGCGGCGTTCTTCTACATCCGCGTCATCGTGCTGATGTTCTTCAGCGAGCCGCGGCCCGAAGGCCCGACAGTGGCCGTGCCGTCGCCGCTGACGATGACGGCGATCGCAGTGGGTGTGGCGGTCACGCTGGTGCTCGGTGTGGCGCCGCAGTACTTCCTGGATCTGGCGGGGCAGGCGGGGTGTTCGTCCGCTGACGCTGCGCTTGCTGTGAGGCTGCGGCCCGGTTCCCTGTTCGGGGTGCCGGGCCGCTGTCCTCGACCGTAAATGGGGCGGGGCCTGTGGATAACTCCGGTGCTGTCGGTGATGGCCCCTATCGTGGACGCAGTGGTCGAAGGACGACGTACGGGGGCACGACGATGGGTGGGACAGGCGGTATCGCCGAGATGTCAGTGACGCAGAGCGAGGCGCTGGCCGCGCTGCACCGGGTCTTCGGGTACGAGGCCTTCCGCGGTGAGCAGGAGGCGGTCGTCGAGCATGTCGTGGCGGGCGGCGACGCCGTCGTGCTCATGCCGACCGGTGGCGGCAAGTCGCTGTGCTACCAGATCCCGTCCCTGGTCAGACCCGGCACGGGTGTGGTCGTCTCCCCGCTCATCGCCCTGATGCAGGACCAGGTGGACGCCCTGCGGGCGCTGGGCGTGCGGGCCGGGTTCATGAACTCCACGCAGGACTTCGACGAGCGGCGGGTGGTGGAGGCCGAGTTCCTCGCCGGCGAGCTGGACCTGCTGTACCTGGCGCCGGAGCGGCTGCGGCTGGAGAGCACGCTCGACCTGCTCTCCCGCGGGAAGATCTCCCTCTTCGCGATCGACGAGGCGCACTGCGTCTCCCAGTGGGGCCACGACTTCCGGCCCGACTACCTGGCCCTGTCCCTGCTCGGTGAGCGCTGGCCGGACGTGCCGCGCATCGCGCTCACGGCGACGGCCACGCGCGCGACGCACCAGGAGATCACCGAGCGGCTGAACATGCCGTCGGCCCGGCATTTCGTGGCGAGCTTCGACCGGCCCAACATCCAGTACCGGATCGTGCCCAAGGCCGACCCGAAGAAGCAGCTGCTGAGCTTCCTGCGCCAGGAGCACGCGGGCGACGCGGGCATCGTCTACTGCCTGTCGCGCAACTCCGTGGAGAAGACGGCCGAGTTCCTGAGCCGCAACGGCATCGAGGCGGTGCCGTACCACGCGGGTCTGGACGCGGGCACCCGCGCGGCCCACCAGTCCCGCTTCCTGCGCGAGGACGGCCTGGTCGTGGTGGCGACCATCGCCTTCGGCATGGGCATCGACAAGCCGGACGTCCGCTTCGTCGCCCACCTCGACCTGCCCAAGTCGGTCGAGGGCTACTACCAGGAGACGGGCCGGGCCGGCCGGGACGGGCTGCCGTCGACGGCCTGGATGGCGTACGGGCTGAACGACGTCATACAGCAGCGCAAGCTGATCCAGTCCGGCGAGGGCGACGAGGCCTTCCGGCGGCGGGCCCAGGCCCACCTGGACTCGATGCTGGCGCTGTGCGAGACCGTCCAGTGCCGCCGGGGCCAGCTCCTCGCCTACTTCGGCCAGGACCCGGACCCGGCCGGCTGCGGCAACTGCGACACCTGCCTGACCCCGCCGGAGACCTGGGACGGCACGATCGCCGCGCAGAAGGTGCTGTCGACGGTGGTGCGGCTCCAGCGGGAGCGCGGGCAGAAGTTCGGCGCGGTGCAGATCATCGACATCCTGCTGGGGAAGCGGACCGGCAAGGTGATCCAGTTCGACCACGACCAGCTGTCGGTGTTCGGCATCGGCGACGATCTGACCGAGGGCGAATGGCGGGGCGTCATACGGCAGTTGCTGGCCCAGGGGCTGCTCGCGGTGGAGGGCGAGTACGGCACCCTGGTGCTGACCGACGCCAGCGGGACGGTGCTGCGGCGGGAGCGGGAGGTGCCGCTGCGCAAGGAGCCCAAGAAGCCGGTGACCTCCCGGTCGGGGGCCTCGTCCGCGTCCTCGGGCTCCGGGCGGGGCGAGCGCAAGGCCAGGACGGCCGCCGCCGAGCTGCCGGAGGAGCTGGTGCCGGCCTTCGAGGCACTGCGCGCCTGGCGGGCCGAGCAGGCTCGCGAGCAGGGTGTCCCGGCGTACGTCATCTTCCACGACGCCACGCTGAGGGAGATCGCCACGGTGTGGCCGACGTCGGTGGCGGAGCTCGGCGGCATCAGCGGGGTGGGCGAGAAGAAGCTCGCGACGTACGGGGAGGGTGTGCTGGAGGTGCTGGCGTCGCTGACCGGCCCGCCCGGGCCGGCTCCGGCCTCCGGGTCCGCTCCGGCGTCCGGCCCGGCTGAGGCTCAGTCGCCCGGCCAGGACGCGGACGGGCCGGACGACTGGCCGGAGATGGCCGAGGAGCCGGAGCCCGACTGGATATAGGGCCGGGCTCCGGCAGGATCAGGCACCGGCAGGGCCGGGCGTCAGCCGAAGGTCACAGCGCCCGTCCCACCGGCACCGCTCCGGTGGGGCAGCGGGCCGCGCACAGGCCGCAGTACCAGCACTCGTCGACATGCAGGTGTTGCGGGAATGTTGCGCCACCGGGAGTGTGACCGGTTCGGCTGTTGAACTGCGGATTCGGTGGGCCTGTGGGCAGATCCGCCATCGCCCGCCGGGCCGCTCCGGCTACGACAGCGCCGTCAGGCCCGGTGCGAACACGATCAGCAGGGGCAGCAGCGGTACCAGCGCGGCAATGCTGGTGGTGAGGGCCCGGTGCCGGCGGCCCAGCCGGGGCGGCGGCTCCAGGAGCCGGTCGACCCGCTCGCCCAGGAGACGGTGACTGGAGGCGCAGGACAGCACACCGCGGTGCTGGTTGAGCTCGATCAGGGCGAGGGCCGTGGTCAGGTGGCCGCAGCGGCGGGAGGCCGTGTCGTCGGCGGCCAGTTCGACCAGGCGGTGGGTCTGGTCGCAGAAGTGGGCGAACAGCGGGATGCGCGGGAAACCGGTGGCCAGGGCGGTGGACAGGTGGAGCAGCCAGTCGTGGCGGGCGCGGGCGTGGCCCCGCTCGTGGGTGAGGACGGCGTCGAGCTGGTGTCCGGTGAGGCGGTGCAGGGCGCCCGTGGTGACGATCAGCTGGGGCGGGTTGCCGGGCATCCACCAGGCGTCGGGGTACTCGTCCTCCAGCACCAGCAGGGGGCCACGCGCGGCTCCCAGACCCGCCGGCAGGTCGGGGGCGCGCTCGCGCAGATGGGCACGGGCCTGGGCGCGACGCCGGCGCGCCTCGACCAGTTCACGCGCGAGCATCGCGGTCGTCCAGGCGGCACCGCAGGCCAGCAGCAGGGTGAGGGCGGCGGCCCCCGGCGGGGCGGTGGACAGGTCGTACGCCGCGGTCACCGCGGGCGGCGCCGGGGCGAAGAGCTGGGCGCGGACCGTGCCGAACACGGCGGCGGCGCCCAGGGCGAGCGCCGTCACACAGCACAGCAGGACGGTGGCGACCAGGCACTGCCACACCCACAGCCCGACCACCGGTTCCCGCTCGGGCCACGCGGCCCGGGTCAGCGCACGCGGTACGGGCACGGCGGCCGTCACGGCGACAACGCTCAGCAGGAGCAGGCAGACGGTCATTGCCACGGGCTCCGGTTCCTGGTCGGAAGAGGGCGGCTAGGGGTGGTGCGGGGAGGGCGGCTACGGGTGGTGCGGGGGTGGGCGGCTGCTGTGCGCACCGGTGACGCGGTTGCCGTGCGCACCGGCGCGCCGCGACGAGCACGCCGGACGTGCCGTGTGCCGCGCGTGCGCGGGCACACCGCCCGAGCCCAGTATGACGGTGCCGGGCGGTGTGAGTCAGGGGTCGAGCGGCATCGAAAGGGCCGGGAGGGGCGACTGTCGGCCATACCCGGGCCTTCCCAGAGGGCTCACGCCCCTCCCGGCACGACCCGCCCCGTCACCTCGCCCAGCCCCACCCGGACCCCGTCCGGCCCCGGTGCCCACGCCGAGAGGGTCACCACGTCGCCGTCCTCCAGGAACGTCCGCTTGCCGTCGGGGAGTTCCAGCGGGTCGCGGCCGTTCCAGGTCAGTTCCAGGAGCGAGCCGCGCTCGCGGTCCGCCGGGCCGCTGACCGTGCCCGAGCCGTACAGGTCGCCGGTGCGCAGGGAGGCGCCGTTCACGGTCATGTGGGCCAGCTGCTGGGCGGCGGTCCAGTACATGGTGGAGAAGGGGGGCTCGGAGACGACGTGGCCGTTGACGGCGACGCTGATCCGCAGGTCGTAGCCGCCGGGTTCCTCCTCGCTGTCGTCCAGGTACGGCAGCAGCTCGTGCGTCCGGGCCGGCGGGGCCACCCGGGCCTCCTCCAGGGCGTCCAGCGGGGTGATCCACGCCGACACCGACGTGGCGAAGGACTTGCCGAGGAACGGGCCGAGCGGGACGTACTCCCAGGCCTGGATGTCGCGTGCGGACCAGTCGTTCAGGAGGCAGAGGCCGAAGACGTGCTCGCGGAAGTCGCCGAGGGACACGGGCGTGCCGAGCCGGGACGGCGCGCCGACGACGAAGCCGACCTCCGCCTCGATGTCCAGGCGGACGGAGGGCCCGAAGACGGGGGCGGCGTCCGTGGGCGCCTTGCGCTGACCCGAGGGCCGTACGACGTCCGTGCCCGAGACGACGACCGTGCCGGAGCGGCCGTGGTAGCCGATCGGCAGGTGCTTCCAGTTGGGGGTGAGGGAGTCGGCCGCGTCGGGGCGGAAGATCTGGCCGACGTTCCGGGCGTGGTTCTCGGAGGCGTAGAAGTCGACGTAGTCCGCGACCTCGAAGGGCAGGTGCAGGGTCACCGAGGACAAGGGATGGAACAGCGGTTCGACGGTCTCGCGGTGGGACGGCACGGTCACCCACGCCGTCAGCGCCCGGCGTACGTCCGACCAGGCCGTGCGGCCGGCGGCCAGCAGCGGTCCGAGGGTCGGCCGGGCGAGCAGGGAGGCGTACGGGGAGCCGAGGGCGTGCGCCGCCGCGCCGGCGTCCAGGACGTGGTCGCCGAGCCGGACGCCCACGGTCCGGTGCGAGGAGCCGGGGAGGGAGAACACGCCGTACGGCAGGTTGTGCGGACCGAAGGGATCGCCCTCGGGGACATCGAAGGGGGCATCGGGTGCTGCCTCGCTTTCGGGTGTGCCGTGTCATCGCCACGTGTTCGTGGTCGTGCCACACGTTACGGGTGGCACACCGGTCCTGGGCAGGGTCCGAGGGGGGCGGACACGGACGAACGGGGCAGGTGGGAGCGGAGATGACCGGACGGGACGGCTCCGGGACCTCCGAACGCGGCGGACGGGGCGCCACATTCGTACGTGCCGGAAGTTATCCACAGGACGCGACGCAATCTTGACGGAGCGGTGCGAACGGGGCGACTCTGGGCGGGTGCCGGAAGGCCTCGGGGAGGGGGCGTTCCGACGGCACACCAGGGGGGCGGATGGCCATTGGGGAGGCCGGTCCGGGCTCGGTGCGGCTTGGTTCACAGCCGGAACGGCTGGAAGAGACCATGCGCGCGCGGCTCGGCCGGGAATGTGTGTACGTACCGTCGTGCCGTTTCGGGCTGTACGTGGCCCTGCGTCACTGGTGCCCGCCGGGCGGCCGGGTGCTGATGTCGCCGGTCAACGACGACGTGATGTTCTTCGTCGTGCTCGCGGCCGGACTGCGTCCGGTGCAGGCGCCGTTGAACCCGCTGGACGCGTCCATCGACGTCGATGCCGTGCCCGACGAGACGTGGAGCTCGGTGTCGGCCGTGCTCACCACCAACCTGTACGGGAACCCGGACCCGGCGCCGCGACTGCGGGAGAGATGCGACGCGTTGGGGATCCCGCTGTTCGAGGACGGGGCGCACGCCATCGGCAGCCGGGTGGGGGACCGGCCGGTCGGCTCCTGGGGCGAGGCCTCCGTGTTCAGCCTGTCCAAGCACGTCGGGGCCAAGGCGGGAGGCATGCTCTGTCTCGCCGACCCGGGGCTGCGGGAGGCGGTGGCGGAGACCTCCGCCGGATTACTCACGCCGAACCGGATCGGCTCCGAACTGGCCTACGCGGTCCGGCCGTACGCGGAGGCGGCGGTGCGCGGGCTGCGGCTGCGGCGCGCCGCCTGGGCCGCGATCCGGCTGCTGGGGCTGGCGGACCGCGAGGAGATCCGCATGCCCCTGCGCCCGGACGAACTGGCGCGGGCCGCCCGCCGGGCACCCGGGCTCGACGCCCACCAGCCCTGGGTCCGCGTCGACATGCACGACTACCGCCAGGAGTCCGGCCCCCTGCGGCTGCGGCGCGTCGCGCGCAAGCTCGACCGGCTGGACGACGTGCTGGACGCCTGCCGTGCGGGCACGGAGCTGCTGCTGTCCACGCCCTGGGCCAAACCGCGCGACGCCTACGGCATCCAGCCGTTGTTCCGCGTCCCGCTGTTCGTGGCGGACCGGGACGCGGCGATCGCGGCCCTGGCCCGGCGGGGCGTCGTCGTCGGCTACCTCTACGACCCGCCCCTGGACGACTACGCCGGTGCGGAGTTCACCGACCCCTCACCGGCGCCCGAGGCGGCCCGCTGGTTCGCGCGGCACGCGCTGCCCGTGGACCCGCTGCGGGCCCGGACGGTCGTCGAGGTGCTGGAGCGGTCCGGGGCGCGGCCGGTCGAGGCGCCGGGAGAACCGCCCGGGAGCGGGCCGACACCGGGAGGGCTGGGTCAGTCCCGTGGCTGAGATCCAGGTGCACGAGCCCGCCCCCACACGTGCCGACGGCGACGGACCGAAGCCCGCCGACAGCGGACACACCCACGACTCGCTCTTCAAGAACGCCTACTTCCTCATGCTCAGCACCGGCGTGTCCGCCGTACTGGGCCTGGGTTTCTGGCTGGTGGCCGCGCGCTACTACTCCGAGGAGGCCGTCGGTCAGGGCTCCGCCGCCATCGCCGCGATGCGGCTGCTCGCCAGCATCACGGCCACGACGATGATCGGCGCAGTCGTCCGTTTCGTGCCCCGCGCGGGACGCGAGACCGGGCGTCTGGTGTGGGGGACGTACGCGGCGAGTTCGCTGGTCGTGGCGCTCGCCGCCGCCGTCTTCCTGCTGACGCTCGACGCGTGGGAGCGTCGTACGCCCCGCTGGGCACGCCCATGGCCGGGGCGGTGTTCGTCGCGGCGTGCGTGGCCTGGGCGCTGCTCACCCTCCAGGATGGGGTGCTCACCGGACTGCGCAAGGCGGAGTGGGTGCCGGCCGGGAACGCGGTGTTCTCGGTCGGGAAACTGGTCCTCCTGGCCGTCTTCGCCGGCACACTGCCCGTCCTCGGCATCTTCGTGTCCTGGGCGGTGGCGATCGCCTTCTCCACCCTGCCCCTGGGCTGGCTGATCTTCCGCCGGCTCATCCCGCGCCAGGCGGAGGCCGACCGCGAGAAGGAGCCCCCGAGACTGAAGGCCATGGGCCGCTTCCTCGCCGGGGACTCGCTGGGCGCGCTGTTCAGCCTGGCGATGATCAACCTGCTGCCGGTGATGGTCGCGGTCCGCTTCAGCGCCGCGGAGAACGGCTACTTCTACGTGGCGTACACCGTCGGCGGCACGATGGAGTTCATGGCCATCAACATGGCCTCGTCCCTCACGGCGCATGCCTCGCACGACCCGCGCCAGCTCGCCGACGGCGTCAAGGGCGCCCTGCGCCGCATGACGCTGCTGCTGGTCCCGGTCGTGCTGGTGCTGGTCCTGTTCGCCCCGTACATCCTCACGCCCTTCAGCCCGGACTACGCCGAGCACGGCTCGACGGTGCTGCGGCTGCTCGCCCTCGGCGCGCTGCCGCGGGTCGTGGTGGAGCTGTACATCGGGGTGCTGCGCGTCCAGGGGCGTACGGGTGTGCTGGCCGCGCTCCAAGGGACCATGTGCGCCCTTGTGCTGGGCAGCGCGGCCGTGCTGTTCACCCCGGCCGGGATCGCGGGCGCCGGCTGGGCGGTGCTGCTGAGCATGACGGTGATCGCCGTCGTCTCCACGGTCGGACTGCGAGGGGCACTGCGCCACGACGACGGCGCACCCGCCGCCCGTCGGACCGCCGCCCCCTCCTACGGCACCCGCTGGGCGAAGCTGAACGCCACCGCCGGATACGGCACGACCTGGGCCCGCCGGGCCGCGTACCAGCCCAAGGACGGCGACGAGGACACGGTCACGTTGTTCATCGGCCGCCCCGGCTACGAGCGTGAGGCGTTGCAGGCGGACACATTGGCGCTGATCGTGCGACCGGAGGGCCCGGCCGGGGAACCACCACCCCACGAGCTCACCGACCTGGAGCCGCGAGAACGGCGGCTGCGCGGTGCCCTCTGGAGCCTGCTCGGTGTCGCCACCGTCTTCTTCTGGGCGCCGCTGCGCGACCTGCCGTGGCTCGACGGAGCGAGACGCGCCTCCGAAGCGGCACTGACGGGGCGTCAGCTGCTGGAGGGCCTGCCGCTGCCGTCACTCACCGCGGGAGGCCTGCTGCTCGTGGTGTTCGTCGCCGCGGTCACCCTGTGCACCCGGCGCGACCCGTGGCTGCCCGGCACGGCGCTCTACGCCGCCCTGCTCGCCCTCTACACCGCACCGCTCGCCCTCGGCCGGGAACCACGGCCGGTGGACGGGGCGTTGTATGTGAAGACGGCCGGCTTCCTCGCGGACGCGCTGGGCCTCGACGGTCCCGAGCCGCTGCTGCGCTGCGCACCGCCGGTCTGTCAGCTGTTGTGCCTTCTGCCGCTGTGGCTGCTGCTCGCGCACGCGGGCGGACGGCTGCCGTGGCAGGGGCGCTGGGGGTTCTGTATCTCGTCGCGGTCGGCGGCTGGGTGTGGCGCGAGGCGCTCGCACCGGTCGCGCCGCTCCTGCTTCTCGTACTCGTCGTACTCGTCCCGGTTCTGCCGCTCTGCCGCCGTGCCGCGTCGGCCCTGGGGCTGCCGCACCGCAGAAAGCCGAACGGCCCGACCGCCGACTGACCGACCACCACAGCCGAACAGAGCCACATGGAGCCGAACCGCCAGGGGGGAACCACCGTGCGTCCGCCAGCAACTCCACGGGAGAGATCCACGCCAGAACCCACGCCCGCCCAGGACGGCACGGACACGCCCGGCACCGCCCCCGAGACCTCCAGCCAGTCCTCCAGCCCCTCCTCCTCGGAGTCGTCGAGCCCCGCCCATGAGCCCGTGACGGACCTGTCCGACCTGCCCCCCGCCCTGACGGCCCGGCGCGCGTTCGCCTGGCCCGGTGTTCCGCTGCTCGTCGCGCTCGCGCTGTGGGCGTACGCCGTGCGGCACACCGACGTCTCGCGGCTCGACGACTACGGCCTGGTCACCGCGCTGCACCCGGCCTTCTGGGCCGGCCTCGTGGTGCTCACCACCGGCTTCTGGTTCACGGTCCGCGACCCGCGCCGGCCGGGCGCCTGGGCGGCGGCGTACGTCCTCGGCCTGCTGGTGATGGAGCGGGCCACCCAGGCCGTGCTCTACCCGACCCCGCTGTACGCCTGGGCGTGGAAACACGACGCGGTCATCGACCACCTGCTGACGGCCGGCGGTCTCCAGACGGCCGACCAGGTCGGCGACATGGCGGTGTACGACCAGTGGCCGGGCTTCTTCGCCGCCCAGGCCGCCCTGGTACGGCTGCTGGGCGTGGAGTCGTCGGCGATGTTCATGGCCTGGTGGCCCCTGGTCTCCAGCCTGATGCTGCTGCTCCCGCTGCTGCTGATCTACCGCACCTTCACCGAGGACCGGCGGCTGATCTGGACCGCGGTCTGGCTCTTCTACGTCGCCAACTGGGTGGGACAGGACTACTTCTCCCCCAGTCCGTGGCCTACGCGCTGCACGTCGGCGTCCTGGCCGTCGTCCTGCGCCGCTTCGGCCGGTCCGCCGTACAGCGCGGGCGGCCCCGGCAGGCCGTGTGGACGGTGGTGATCACCGTCATGATCGTGGCGATCGTCATCTCCCACCAGCTCACCCCGGGCATGCTGGCCGTCTGCCTGCTCGCCCTGTGCCTCAGCCGCCGCTACCGCGACTGGGTCCCGCTGGTCACGACCCTCGTGATCTTCCTGGCCTGGTGCCTCACCGCGGCGCTGCCCTTCCTGTCCGCGGCGATGCCGGACATGATCCGGTCCATCGGTGACGTGGGCGCCAACGTCGAGACCGGCTACGGCGCCACCCCGACCGGTACCGGAGCGATCGCGACCTCCTGGGTGGCCCGGCTGCTGTCCGGCTCCGTCCTGCTGCTCGCGGCGTTCGGCGTCCTGCGGCAGCGGGTGCTGCGGCACCGCGCGCTGCCCCTGCTGCTGATCGCGGCGGCCCCGCTGCCGATGTTCGCGGCGAGCAGCTACGGCAGCGAGATGATCTTCCGGGTGCTGCTGTTCATGCTGCCCGGCGCCGCGTTCTTCGCCGCCGCCGCGCTGCTGCCCAAGGTCCGTACGCTGGCCGCCGACGCCGCCGCGAAGGAGGCCGGCGGCCCGGCCACGAGCCGCCGACGGGTGATCGGCACCTGGGTGCCGCTGACCGCCCTGCTCCTCGGAACCCTGGCGTTCGTCCCGAGCTACTCCGGCAAGGACCGGATCAACTACTTCCCGCCGCAGGAAGTGAGCCTGGTACGGCAGCTCTTCGACCAGGCGCCCGACGGCTCGCTGGTCGTGGCCGCCAACCGCAACTACCCCCTCGCGTACGACTCCTACTGGAGCGTCGACCACTACTGGTTCCTCGACGACGCCCGCAGCCACGTGGACGAGATCGTCAAGAACCCGGCCGCCACCCTCGCCAGTGACATGGCCGGGGTGGAGCGGCCGGCCCGGGCCTACTTCCTGCTCACACAGGGCCAGTGGGCCAACTCCGAGATGAACGGACAGCTCACGAAGGCGCAGCTGGACCGCGTCCAGAAGTCCGTCGCCGCCTCACCACGGTTCCAGCTCGTGGCGGAGAACAGCGCCGGATGGCTCTACGTACTGAAGCAGGGTGGGGGAGCGGAGCGATGACACCGCAGGAACTCGTGGTCCGGATGCTGCCGCCGTTCAGCGGCTGGCTCGCGCTCGCCGCGCTCGCCCTGCCCGGCGGATCGCCGCTGCGGGGCGCCGCGGTCGTCCTCTTCCTGGCGGCGGGCCCGGGCGCGGCCGCGGTCAGAGTCTGCGCCCCCGCGCTGGGGGCGCGGCCCGCCGCCGGGCCCGTCGAGCACCGCGAGGCGGACTTCGCCCGCCACACCGATCTGCTGGAGCGGCTGATGCTGGTGCTGTTCCTGAGCATCGGCGCCGTGATGCTCGTCGCGACCGTGCTGATCGCCACGCACACCTTCAGCGCGCAGCGGGTGCTGCTGACGCTGACCCTGCTGACCACGCTCGCCGCGTTCTGTCCGCAGCTGCGCGCCTCCCCGCCGCCGAGGACGACGCCGAGGACACCGAAGGGTTCCGCTCAGTGAGGTTCAACCGCCCCCATCGTCTCTTTCGCCGCGACCCGCACCCGACGGGACAGCACCGCAAACCCGGGCCGGGCGAGAACCAGCCGGCCCCCGGCCCGTTCGCATCGAGCCGGCGCCGCCTGCTGATCACGTCCGCCACAGTGGTCAGTGCCGTCCTGGTCGCCGTGCTCGCCCTGCGCAACGCCTCGGGGCCGGACCCGGGAACCGCCGGTTCCGGGGACGACTGCCGCCCCACGGCCCTGCTGGAACCACCTTGCGGCGCCTGGTTCGGCGCGTTCGTGCCCCACGAGCGGAACGACCTGCCGGAGAAGGTGCGCGCCTACGAGAAGCGCGTGGGCCGCGAGCTCGACATCGTGTACACGTACCACGACATGTCCCTGCCCGAGGGCACCCGCCGCGAGGGCCAGCTGCTCACCCCGGAGGAACAGCGCGTCGGCGAGGACCACCTGCTGCTGCTCTCCTGGGAGAGCAAGTGGTGGGGCGGCACGAAGAAGCAGCAGCCGACCTGGAAGCAGATCGCGGCCGGGGAACTGGACAGGACCGTCATCGACGTCCAGGCCCAGCGCATCAAGGACTACGGCAAGAAGGTGTTCCTCTCCTTCGACCTGGAGATGGACACCCGCACCCCGGCCAACGGCACGCCCGCCGAGTACGTGAAGGCCTACCGCCACATCCACGACCGGTTCCGCGAACTGGGCGTGGACAACGTCGTGTGGACGTGGATCACCACCGGCTACCTCGACCACGCCGACGAGATGAAGCGGATGTATCCCGGCGACGAGTACGTCGACTGGATCGGCTACAACCAGTACAACTACTACCGCTGTCACGACACCGGCTGGATGACCTTCGCGCAGACCCAGAAGACCGCGCACGACTGGATCCGGAAGAACATCTCCGACGACAAGCCGCTGATGCTCTCCGAGTTCGGCACCGCGGAGGACTCGGCCCGCCCGCAGCGGCAGGCCGAGTGGTACGCGCAGGTGCCCGGAGTGCTGAAGGGCCTGGAGGGCGTCAAGGCCGCCCTCCAGTGGAACTACCGCGACCCCGGACCGCACTGCAACCTGGCGCTGGCGAACGACGCGGCCTGGGACAGCCTGCGCAAGGCGGTCGCCGACCCGTATCTCAACCAGCCGCTCGAGTAGTCCGGGCGGGGTCAGCCGGCGAACTCGGGTCCGTGCACCATCGCGCGGGCCCGCCGGTACCAGCGCCACGCGATCGTCTTCGGCCCGTCGCGGTACGGCGCGACCCGGGCGCCCGCTCCCGCCAGCCAGCCCTCGACGTCGGCGACGGTGTGGGTACGCCGGACGATGAGGCGGGCGATGCGGTAGCGCTCGTCGCGGTCGGAGCTGAGCGCGTGCCGTACGGCGGTCGCCGTCTCGTAGCCGGCCCGGGCCGACATGGCCCGCACCCGCGGGCTGTTGTAGCCGTGCGGATAGGCGAGATGCCGGATCTCGTGCCCGAGGGCGTCCTCCAGCACGGCCTTGGAGGTGCGCAGTTCGTACGCCAGGTCCTTGCCGGACAGGGTGTCGAGCTGGGCGTGGGTGACCGTGTGGCTGCCGATCTCCATGCCGTGACGTTCCAGCTCCGCGGCCCGGTCCAGGGTCATCATCGGGGCGGGCGGCAGCAGACTGCGGCCGCCCGGGGCGATGGCGCCGGTGGTGAGATAGGCGGTGGCGGGCAGCTCGCGCTCGGCCAGGGCCTCGGCGGTGGGACCGGGCAGATCGGCGAAGCCGTCGTCGAAGGTGAGCAGCACGGGCCGGGGCGGCAGGGGAGCCCGCCCGGCCAGGTGGTCGGCGATCGTACTGATCGTGACGGGCGTACGCCCGCTGCGGACCACGGCGTCGAGGTGGGCGGCGAACTGCTTCGGGGTGACCGTGAACTCGGCGATCCAGCCGGGCGGATCGTCCATCACGGAGTGGTACAGGAAGACGGGGATGGCAGGAGTGCCGGCGGCACCCGCCGGGGCTATCGGTCCCTCACCGTCCTGCGCGCCCCGCTCCGCCCGGCCTCTGCCGTCCGTCCTCATCTCGCCCCCTGAGCGGTCTTCCCTCGAGTGGTGGCCGTCCCGCGCAGCGCGTACCGCGCACGCAGATAGCCGACAGGCCCGTACACCATGCCCCGCCGCTGCAACCGCGACAGCCGCCGCGGCCACGGATGCGTCCGCACGTCGTGGTCGCCCGGCGTTCCGCCGCCCTCCGTCCGGCCGCCCTCCGTCTCGCGTACGGCGGTCAGCGTGCGCGCGTGGGCGAGCCCCCGGGGCAGCAGCGCCAGGAACGCCGGCAGCAGCGCCGGCCGGTTCACCAGCACCGCCGTGAGATACGCGGTGAGCCCGGCGCCGTAGCCGTACGCCTGTGTCTCCAGGTCCCGCCAGGTCTCCCGGTGGTGGTGCCACACCAGGGCGTACGGCGTGTAGCGCAGCCGGTGGCCCTGGGCCAGGACGCGGACGAAGCCGTAGAGGTCGTCGCCGCCCCGGGCGGCCGTCCCGGCACCGGTGGCCGGGTCGAAACCGCCGACGGAGCGCAGGACCGCTGTCCGGAAGGCCATGTTGGCGCCCGAGCCGAACCGCCCGGCCGTGAACGGGAACAGCGGCTCGTCGCCCGGCGGATGCGCCGGGTCGTACGTCCTTGGAGTGAAGCCCTTCGCGAAGCCGCCGTGGCTCTCCAGCAGCACCTGGGCCGGGGTGGTCAGCCGCGCGGGCAGGATCAGCCCGGTGGTGCAGCCGAGTCCCGCGTCGGCGGCGAACGGCGCGGTGAGCTCGGTCAGCCAGCGCGGGTCGGCGACCACGTCGTCGTCGGTGAAGGCGACCACCTCGCCCCGCACGGCGTCCAGCCCCGCGTTGTGGGCGCCTGCGAGCCCCGGAACAGGCTCACACACGTACCGCACCCGCTCGGCGTACTTCCGTTCGACGAGCTCCCGCGTCTCGTTCGTCACGGGCGCGTTGTCGACCACGACGATCTCGAACCGCGGGTGGTCCTGCGCCAGCAGCGAGTCCAGCGCCCGCGCCAGCTGTCCGGCCCGCTCCCGGGTGGCCACGACGACACTCGTGTACGGCGGCTCACCGGGCCCACCGGGCTCGTCGGCCACGGCAGGCGCCGCCGGCGCGCACTCCGCCCGTGCCCGCTCCGCCAGCACGGCCTTCGCGTCCGCCCCCTCCGGTACCCGCCCGAGCAGCGTGCCCACGGGCCGCCCGCCCCTCCTGACCAGGACGAACACCTCGCCGGACGTCACCGGCGGACTCCCCGGCCCCGGTCTGAGCACCGCCTGCTCACCGTCGAGATCCAGCTCGGCGACCTGCACCGCACCGATGTCCAGGAACCGCCGTATCTCCTCCTGCGCACGCGCCGAACGAGCCATGCGCCCTCCCCCCACTCGTGTCAGGTACGGCGCAGCCGAGCCGCACCCTTCAGCGTCCGGGCGGCCAGCGACGCCAGCCGCGGCCGGCCGCGTACGAAACTGTGCGCGCGGCGCGCCGGCTCGCGGCTCAGCCAGTGCAGCGCCGAGCCCGTCCCCGGCCGTGTCACCGCGCCCTCGTACACGGGCAGTTCGCCCGTCCTCAGCGCGTCCTTGTACTCGGCCGCGCCCCGCCCCAGGTCGAGCATGCCGATGCCCTCGGCGGCCGCCGCCTCGGCCATGCGCAGGTGCAGCACCAGACCCGGCGAGTACTTCGAGAACTCCGGGTCGTAGGCCGGGAACCAGCAGGCCAGCACCGACGCCGAACGCAGCCCGAAGTGCGCGGCGACCGGCCGCTCACCCGCGTACAGCACGGACAGCGTGCCGCTGCACTCCGGCGCCCGGGTCCGGGCCAGCCGCCCCACGAGCCGGGTGATCCACTCCTGGGCGAACCGGTCCCGGCGCCCTGTCCTGCGGTACTGCGCCGACTTCCACTCCATGAGCGTGCGCAGCGCGGCCGGTTCGCGTTCGTCGAACACGAACCGCAGTCCGCCGACCTGCCGGCCCAGCCTGCGCTCCTTGGCCAGGGTGGTCTTCAGGAACTTCGGCGACTGGGCGCGCAGCACCGACTCGTAGGTCTCGTAGCCCTTCTCCACGTCGATGACGTAGGTGGCGTGCTCCTCCGCCGCGTACCGGACGAACAGCCGCTGTTCGGCCTCCAGGTTGTCGAAGACGAAGCTGGACACCGAGCAGGCCCGCAGCAGTTCGTCCGTGGTCAGGTCCAGGCCCGGCCGCAGGATCGCGCCCTGGGCGTCCGAGACGCCGAGGCCGATCGCCCGGCCCTGCCCCAACCGGCCGCGTTCGTAGGGCAGGAAGCCGGCCGGCTCCAGCCCCTCGTGCACCACCGCGATGCGTGCCTGCGGCCTCACCAGGCCCACGGCTTCGGTGAACTCCGGTTCCATGAAAGGGTTGCGCGGTGCCTCCGAGGCAGCGCGCAGCGCGCGCCAGCGCTCCCTCTCCCTCTCGCCGAGCTCCCCGGGCCCCGCCACGCGAATGCGCCCACTGCTCAACCTGACCCCCGATCAAGTCCCCCTGGACACTTGGAAGGTACCGCTCGAGACGGCCCCTCGGGTAGGTAGCGGACCATGTTGTTGCCAACTGGTGCAGAGGCCTTCAACCGGGCAATCGGTGTCCGCCGCGGGATGAAACGAAGGCGCGCGCTGTCCGTATTCTCTGATCATGGCCGCACCCATCGCATATTCACTCATCGCCACCGACCTGGACGGGACGCTGCTGCGCGGCGACGACACCCTTTCCGACCGGTCCCTTTCCGCGCTCGCGCGGGTGGCGGACGCCGGTGCCCAGCACCTCGTGGTGACGGGCCGGCCGGCGCCGAGAGTGCGGCCGCTCCTCGACGACCTCGGCGCCACGGGGCTCGCGGTGTGCGGGCAGGGCGCGCAGGTGTACGACGCCGGCGCGGACCGGCTGCTGTGGTCCATCACCTTGGACCGGGAGCTGGCGGAGACCGCCCTCGGCAAGATCGAGGCCGAGGTGGGGCAGGTCTACGCCGCGGTCGACCAGGACGGGGTCGACGGGCTCACGCTCATCGAGCCGGGCTATCTCATGCCGCACCCGACCCTGCCCGCGGTACGGGTCGACCGGCGCGACGACCTGTGGGGCGCGCCGATCAGCAAGGTCCTGCTGCGCCACCCCCACCTGAGCGACGACGAGTTGGCGGCGACGGCCCGCTCGGTGGTCGGCTCACTGGCGACGGTGACCATGTCGGGGCCGGGCACGGTCGAGCTCCAGCCGTGCGGCGTCACGAAGGCGACGGGCCTGGCGCTGGCCGCCGAGCACCTGGGCCTGCGGCCGGCGGACACCATCGCCTTCGGTGACATGCCCAACGACATCCCGATGTTCGACTGGGCCGCCCACGGCGTCGCCATGGCCAACGGCCATCCCGAACTCAAGGCGGTGGCCGACGAGATCACGCTGTCGAACGAGGACGACGGCATCGCCGTCGTCCTCGAGCGACTGCTGGGCGGGGTGCCTCAGTACGGGCCGTTGACGTTGTCGATCGAGCCGTAGCGGGCGGCCGCGTAGTTGCAGGCCGCCGTGATGTTCGCGACCGGGTCGAACGGGTCCCACGACGTGCCGTCCACGTGGTAGGCCTGGAACGTCGGGTCGATGGTCTGGAGGAGGCCCTTGGACGGGGTGCCGGCGGCGGCGTTGGAGTCCCAGTTGTTGATGGCCTGGGGGTTGCCGGACGACTCACGCATGACGTTGCGGTAGATGCCGTCGTACGAACCCGGAATCCCCTTCTGCGCCATGATGTCCAGCGCCTCGCGGATCCAGCCGTCCAGGTTGTTCGCGTAGGTCTTCGCGGAGGCCTGGGTGGCCTGGGCGACACCCTCGGCGGGCTTCGCGGCCGGCTTCGCGGGCGCGGACGACTTGGTCGCCTTCTTCTCCGTGGCGGCGGCCTCGGTGGTCTTCACCTTCAGCTTCAGGCCCGGGCGGATCAGCCTCGGGTCGTCGCCGACGACGGCGCGGTTGTCCTTGTAGAGCTGCTTCCAGCCGCCCTGGACGTCGTACTTGTCCGCGATGCGGTAGAGCGTGTCGCCCTTGGTCACGGTGTACGTGACGGATGGGGCGGGCTGGTTCGCCTGCGGCACGGCCTCCGCGGCGGCGCTCGCCTGGGTGGCCCCGAGGAGCGGCAGGGTGAGGGCCGCTCCACCGGTGCCGACGGCTATGGCGCCTCGGGTCAGCGGGTTGGTTCTGGGGCGACGGTGCTTACCTCGTCCGGGCATGGTGATGTTCCTCTCCGGCGCCTGCGAGGTGAGCTGTCGGGTTCGGGCCGGGAGGTGCCCGGCCGCGTACGGCGCTGTGCTGCCGTGCGCGGCTTCACCCCGAGCCGTTCCGCTGTGCGGACCGGCGACTTACCTGGGTCCCCCGCTCCTGCCCTGCGTGGATGAGTCGGTGTGTGTGGGGAGTCCGGGCGGTGGCAGGATTCGGCGTCCGCCGGACAGGCCCGGAACGTATGCGAGAGCACATGCCGGGAACAAGCACCGGAGTCACATATCGCGCCGGTTGACCTTGGTCGGGGCAGTATGGGCTGCTTGATCCTTTGCGGGAGCCAAGGCTCAACTGGCGTTCGGCGGAAGGGGGTACGGGTCGGGGCCGGGGTGAGGACTCAAAGGCGTTAACGTGATGGAACTCACTGATCAAGAGCCTGTGGGGCAATGTGCGCCAAGGGGATTTGCTTATCCATCACGGCAAATCGTGCATATATCGCTACCTCCTGGTAAGTCGATAAATGTCCATTCTTATGAGCTGATCGAAAACATAGCGGTCGTGATCGGATACCACCCGGCCTGTAACCATGGGCGCTGGCGGTGATCGAAACATGACCGGATACGCTGACTCGAGTGATGGCAGCGACCTATCGACAAACCGCGTAATCACCGGCAGACACAGCAGACAGGAGACCCCTCGTGACCGACGTCGGGCCGTTCGGGCTGAGCGTGCGGGACCAGGCTCTGGAAGCCGATGTCCAGGCCGGGTTGGCGGCTGTCGAGG
Organism: Streptomyces tuirus; assembly: GCA_018195615.1. Classification (GTDB taxonomy): domain Bacteria; phylum Actinomycetota; class Actinomycetes; order Streptomycetales; family Streptomycetaceae; genus Streptomyces; species Streptomyces tuirus_A. The sequence continues at coordinate 5,801,126 of JAGTPG010000002.1, forward strand.
AAGGCCTGTTCGAGGCCACCAAGAGTGAGGTGCCCTTCATCACGGAGGCCGCCCAGCATCTGGTGCGGGCCGGCGGCAAGCGGTTCCGTCCGCTGCTCGTGATGCTCTCCGCCCAGTTCGGTGACCCGTACGCGCCCGGGATCGTGCCGTCGGCCGTCGTGGTGGAGCTGACCCACCTCGCCACGCTGTACCACGACGACGTGATGGACGAGGCCGCCGTGCGCCGCGGGGTCGCGAGCGCGAACACCCGCTGGGGCAACTCCGTCGCGGTCCTCACCGGCGACTTCCTCTTCGCCCGCGCCTCGCACATCCTGGCCGACCTCGGCCCGGAGGCGGTCCGCGTGCAGGCCGAGGCGTTCGAGCGGCTGGTGACCGGGCAGATCCTGGAGACGGCCGGACCGCAGGACGGCCGGGACCCGGTCGAGCACTACCTGGACGTGCTGGGCGGCAAGACCGGCTCGCTGGTGGCGGTGTCGTGCCGGTTCGGCGCGATGATGTCCGGCGCCGACGAGACGACCGTGGACGTGCTGACCCAGTACGGCGAGCGGCTCGGTGTCGCCTTCCAGCTCGCGGACGACGTCCTGGACATCGCCTCCGACTCCCACGAGTCCGGCAAGACCCCCGGCACCGACCTGCGCGAGGGCATCCCCACGCTGCCGGTGCTGCGGCTGCGCGAGCGCGCGGCCCGGCTCGGGCTCGCGGACGACATCGCCCTGTGCGAGCTGCTGGACTCCGACCTCACCGACGACGCCCGGCACGCCGAGGCCCTGCGCCTGCTGCGGGCCCACCCCGCCCTGGAACAGGCCCGCCGGGACACCGTCCGCTACGCCCAGGACGCCCGTTCGGCCCTGGCTCCCCTGCCGGAGTGCGCCGCGAAGACGGCCCTCGTGGAGCTGTGCGACGCCGTGGTGCACCGCGCCGGCTAGCCGTCATCTCCCCAGGACCCCTACGGGTCGGGGGAGACACCGCCCTCTCGTGTCATACCGCAGCAGTACGCGGAGTTGAGCCCGGGGTCTGACGTATCTCCCTGGCCGATTTGGTCAGATGGAAACCACGAAGGACACCACGAAAGACACCACTCCTCACCTGTTCGGGTGAGAATGGCGGCTCAGGGACGAGTGCGTGGACGACACGGACAGCCGCCGCCGACCACGGAGGTAGGGCACACATGGCACCGTACGCATCCGACGACAACACGACCGCCGGGGAGGTCGACGAGCAGCGCTCCGGGCGGCGCAAAGCCGCGCGCTACGTCGTCCCGGTGACGGTGATGGGGGTGGCGGCCGCGACGATCGGCCTGGTTCCCGCACTCGCCGACTCCGGCGACCCCGACCTCCCGAAGATCACCGCGCAGCAGCTCATCGAGAAGATCGCGAAGTCGGACGTCCAGCAGCTGTCCGGCACGGTGAAGATCACCACGGATCTCGGACTGCCGGATCTCGGTGGGCTGGAGAGCAGCCTGATGTCCGGTGCCGCGAGCCCGGACAAGGGCGGTTCCTCCGCCGATCCGACGTCCAAGCTCACCGAACTGGCCTCCGGCACGCACACCCTGCGCGTCGCGGCCGACGGCCCGGACAAGCAGAAGCTGTCGCTGCTGGAGAACGCCGCCGAGTACAGCATCGTCCACAACGGCAAGGACGTCTGGGGCTACGACAGCAAGTCGAACGAGGTCTACCACGGCACCGCCTCCGACAGCCCGACCCACGACGAGCAGCAGCCGCCGGCCACGCCGAAGGACTTCGCCGAGGAGGCCCTGAAGGCCGTCGACGACACGACCTCCGTGACCGTGGACGGCACGGCCCGGGTCGCCGACCGGGACGCCTACAGGCTGGTCATCAAGCCCAAGCAGTCCGGCTCGACGGTCGGTGCGGTCACCGTCGCGGTGGACGCGAAGACCGGCATGCCGCTGAAGTTCACGCTGACCCCGGCGAGCGGCGGCGCCGCCGTCGTCGACGCGGGCTTCACCCAGGTCAGCTTCGCCGAGCCGGCCGCCTCGACCTTCGACTTCACGCCGCCGAAGGGCGCGAAGGTCACCGAGGAGAAGGCAGCCGAGAAGAAGGCCTTCGACAAGAAAGCCTTCGACAAGAAGGCCTTCGGCAAAGCGGAGAAGTCGCCCGAGCGCGCCCCCAAGTCCGAGGAGGACCTCGGCAAGGGGCTCGACGGCATGAAGACCATCGGCGAGGGCTGGAACGCCATAGCCACCTTCGACACCGGCGGCGAGGGCATGCCCTCCGGTGAGGCCGGCGGCGACCTCGGCGGCTTCGTGAACTCGCTCGGCGACAAGGTCACCGGCAAGTTCGGCTCGGGCACGGTCTTCTCCACTCGCCTGGTCAACGCCCTGATGACGGACGACGGCAAGGTCTACGTCGGCATGGTCACCAAGGACGCGCTGGTGAAGGCGGCCAACGCCGGGAACTAGGTCCGGTGTCCGTACGGGACGGAGACGGAACGAGGAAGCCGATGGGCGAACAGTCCGCCACGGAGCCGGCGGAGAGCGGCGCGGGCGACGCGGCCGGGGAGCCGGTCATCGCCACCCGCGGGCTCACCAAGCGCTATCGCGGCGGGCAGCTCGCCGTCGACGGTCTCGACCTGACCGTCCCGGCGGGCAGCGTCTTCGGCTTCCTCGGTCCCAACGGCTCCGGCAAGACCACCACCATCCGCATGCTGATGGGCCTCATCGAGCCCACCTCCGGCACGGCACGGGTGCTCGGGCAGCCCATGCCCCGGGCCACCCGCGCCGTGCTGCCGCACGTCGGAGCCCTCATCGAGGGCCCGGCCCTGTACGGCTTCCTCTCCGGCCGCGACAACCTCGTCCGGTACGACTCCGCCGACCCGGCGGCCGACCCGCGCACCCGGCGTGCCCGGGTGGCCGCGGCACTGGACCGGGTGGGCCTGACGGCCGCGGCCGGCAAGAAGGCCAAGGCCTACTCACTTGGCATGAAACAGCGCCTGGGCCTGGCGGCCGCGCTGCTCCAGCCGCGCCGGCTGCTCGTGCTCGACGAGCCGACCAACGGCCTCGACCCGCAGGGCATGCGCGAGATCCGCACGCTGGTCCGCGAACTTGCCTCGGACGGCACGACCGTCTTCCTCTCCTCCCACCTGCTCGACGAGATCGAGCAGGTCTGCACGCACGCCGCCGTGATGGCGCAGGGCCGCCTCATCACCCAGGGCGCGGTCGCCGAGCTGGCCGCCGGGGCGCGCGGCCGGCTGGTGGTGACCACGCCGGACCCTGCGGAGGCGGCCCGGGTGCTGAAGGAGCAGGGCGTCGGCGACGTCGTCGTCGCCGACGACCGGGTGACCGGCGAACCGCCGGACCGCGACCTCGCCGACGTGAACGCCGCGCTGGTGACGGCGGGCGTCCGGGTACGCGGCTTCACGGTCGAACGGGCCTCGCTGGAGGACGCGTTCGTGGCGCTGACGGGGGAGGGGTTCGATGTCGCGGGCTGAAGCCGCGGGGACCGTACGGCCGGTGAGCCCGCTGTGGACCTTCGGGCTGCTGCGCAGTGAGCTCACCACCACCTTCCGCCGCTGGCGCACCCTCGCGCTGCTGGCCGTCCTGGCGGGCGTGCCCGTCCTGGTCGGCATCGCCGTCAAGATCGAGACGGGCGACGGTTCGTCGCCCGGCGGGGGCGGTGGAGGACCGGCCTTCATCTCGCAGATCACCAACAACGGCCTGTTCCTCGTCTTCACCGCCCTGGCCGCCACGCTGCCGTTCTTCCTGCCCATGGCGATCGGGGTCGTCGCGGGCGACTCGATCGCCGGGGAGGCGAACGCCGGCACGCTCCGCTACCTGCTGGTCGCCCCGGCCGGCCGCAGCCGGCTGCTGCTCACCAAGTACGCGACCGTCGTCATCTTCTGCCTGGCCGCCACCCTTGTCGTGGCCGTCTCGGCGCTGACGGTCGGCGCGCTGCTGTTCCCGCTCGGCGACCTGACGACCATCTCCGGTACGCAGATCAGTTTTGCCGAGGGTCTGGGCAGAGCCCTGCTGATCGCCCTGGTCGTCGCCGCGTCACTGATCGGCGTGGCGGCGCTCGGCCTGTTCGTCTCGACGCTGACGGGCAGTGGCATCGCGGCGATGGCGACCACGGTCGGCCTGCTGATCACGGTCCAGATCCTCGACCAGATCCCACAACTGCACGCCCTCCAGCCGTACTTCTTCTCGCACTACTGGCTGTCCTTCGCCGACCTCATGCGCGAGCCGGTCTACTGGGACGACCTGGCGAAGAACCTCGGCCTCCAGGCCCTGTACGCGGGCGTGTTCGGCTCGGCGGCGTGGGCGCGCTTCACGGCGAAGGACATCACCGCGTAGCGCTCAGTCCTCGTACACGAACCGGGCCAGTGGCGCCTCCTGCGCGAAGAAGGTCTTCGCGCGGGTCAGGGCCTCGGTGTCGTTCAGCACGTCACCCGGCTTGCTGCCGTTGCCGAGCAGCACCCCGCCGAACCGCATCCCCATGTACGCCGCCGAGTTGTTGAGCGTCCCGACCAGCGGGTCGGCCACCTCCGGCTGGGTGTGCGCGAGCGCGGTGACGCCCCACAGGGTGCGTCCGGCCAGGGTCGCCTTGAAGTCGAGGCCGGGGGTGCGCAGCCAGCCCGACCAGTAGTCCAGGTAGCGCTTGGTCTGCGCGGAGACCGAGTACCAGTACAGGGGCGAGGCGATCACGATGTCCGTGGCCGCGAGGGTGGCGTCGAGCAGGAGGGCCGGGTTGCCCTCGGTCGGGCGGACGTGGTCGCTGTCGTGCCGCAGGTCCTCGAAGTCGGGTATCGGGTGCTCGGCGAGGTCGATCCACTGCTGTTCGACGTCCGGCGGCAGCTGCTCGGCGGCCCGGCGGGCCAGCAGTTCGGTGTTGCCGTTGGGACGGGCGCTGCCCAGGACGAAAAGGAAGCGGCGGGTCATGGAGTCCCCCAGAAGGTAGGCGCACATCAATTACACGCGCCTGCATCATATGCATGCGCATCCAAATGCGCCAGGGGTGCCGGGGCAGCGCCCCAGGGCCGCCCGTCAGATCTCGATGCGCGCCTCCGCCTCCCGCGCCTCCGCCTCCCGCGCCACCGCCAGCAGCAACGCCTCCCGCCCGCGCGGCGCCACGAGCTGCAGCCCGGCCGGGCAGCCGTCGCCGCCGAAGCCCGCCGGGATGCTCAGCGCCGGATGCCCGCTGACGTTGAACGCCCAGGTGAGTGAGGTGGAGTACCGGTCGCCCGGCCCCTCGTGGCCGTGCGGAGCGGTGGGTGCCGTCGGCGTCAGCAGCAGCTCGGCACCGGCGAACAGCCCGGCCAGCCGCCGGTCGTTCTCCGCCCGGACACGGTGAGCCCCGGCCGGATCGGCACCGGGTGTGCGCAGGGCGAGCCAGGCGGGCCCGGGATCCAGGAGTCGCAACGGCACCCGCGGCCGTACGAGCCGTACGACACCCGCCGCCTCGAGCCGTTCCACCGCCGCCCGGGCGAGCGCGACGGGCTCCGGGTCGGGCTCGGCGAAACCGAGGTCGGGGGACCAGACGGCGGTGACCGGAAGGGGTGTGCCGGTCGCCACCGGCTCCCGCGCCACCACCTGCCACCAGCTCGCCGCGTCCGACGCCGAGCGGGTGAGCACGCCGGGGACGGCGAGCCCCGTACGGTCGGCGGAGGGCAGCCGCCCGCGCGTCGTCTTCAAGCCGACCACGCCGCACCACGCCGCCGGGATCCGGACCGATCCGGCCCCGTCGCCGCCCGTCGCCAGCGGCACCAGCCCGGCCGCCACCGCCACCGCGGCCCCGGCCGACGAGCCGCCCGGCGTACGGTCGGCCCGCCACGGGTTGACCGTCCGCCCCTGGGCACCGAGCCCCCAGGTCTGCCAGGGCGTTCCCGGCCCGGGCACCGAGGTCGCGCCCACGGCGACACAGCCGGCCGCGAGCAGCGGCCCCGCCGCGCGCAGCCCGTGCCGCCCCTTCACGGCGACCGGCACCCCGGCCAGCGGCAGCGACCCGCCCGCGTCGGAGCTCGCGGCGCCACTCGTGCGAGTGACATCCAGGGGGAGCGTCCCGGCCTCGCCGAGGCTCTCGGCGCCGCTCGCGCGAGGGACGGCCCCGGACCACCGGTCGAGCCGGGCGTCCACCTCGCCCGCCCGCCGCAACGCCTCCTCCCGCCACACCTCGACGAACGCGCACAGCTCCGGATCGGCCCGCTCGATCCGCTCCAGCGCCGCCGCGACCACGTCGACCGCGCGCAGCTCCCGGGCCCGTACGCCCGCGGCGATCTCCCAAGCCGACAGGGCCGCTGCCGTCAGCGCGCCGCTCCCGTCAGCCGGGCCAGGGGCGCGGTCTCGCGCGGCGGGTGACCCAGCTCGCCGAGCCGCCAGGACGGCACCCACGGCACGCGGTACACGTCGATCGCCGACTCCAGGGACTTGACCCGCTGGGCCAGCGGGCGCGGCAGCCGGCCCGGAGCGTCCGCCACGAGGACGACGGCGTCGAGGTCGATCCCCGGCGGCGCCTGGCCGCGCCGGAAGGCCTCCACCGCACGGGCGACCGCGTCCAGCCCGGCCGCGTGCGTCCGCGCGACCAGCAGTACCGACGGGGGATCGCCCGGGCCGGGCCAGGCGCGGGCGCTGTCATGGCCGCCGTACACCGCGGCGAGGGTGGAGACGCCCGCGCCGCCGTGTGTGCCGACCCAGGAGAAACGCCGTGCCACGGTATGGGCGTGGCCGGGCTCCGGCGGCAGCCCCCGCTCCTGGGTGGTCACCGGGCCGCGGATCCAGATCTCCGGTCCCTGTCGCATGCCTGTGTGCATGCCCCTCTCCTCCCTCGTGCTCCCGATCTTCATCCCATACGGAACGATGGCGCGGGGGCAAACGGCCCTTGGGACGAGCCTGTGACACCGCGGTGACGTGAGAAACGGGAGCGAGCGGACACACTCGACAGTAGGTGTACGACGCCGAGTGAGGGGACGATGTCTCGACTCAGCCGCGAGAAGAAGCGGGAACAGAAGCAGGCCGCGCACGCGGCGACCCCGGCGGCGCCGATCGACGTCCGCGTCCCCGGGGCCGGAGCGGATCCGGGGGCGGGCCCCGGATTCGGAACAGGCGGCGTGTCCGACGGGGCGTCGGTCGGCGGCGTCCCCGTCTTCGCGGCCCCCGGCGAGGAGATCCAGCAGGCCGTCCTGAACCGCCTGCACCACATCGCCATCGCCAGCGGCCACCCCGTCCTCGCCACGGTCCATGACGAGCGCATCGGCTACGTCGTCCCGCTCCGGGTCGACCCGGACGGCTCCAGCCGCTTCACCGCCGAGCCGGTCCCCACGGCACCTCCGGGGGACGCCGTCGCCGCCGCACGCCCGCCGGTGGAAACGCCCGCTGCAGGTGCGGTGCAGGAGTCGCCCCCCACGGCGGACGCGGTGCCGGAGCCGCCCGCTCCGGCGCCCGGGCCCATGCCCCCCGCGACGGAGCGACAGCACTCGCGGGGCGACAGCGCCACGCACATCCTGCGTCCCGTGCCGGAGTCCGGCCGTGGCGCGTCCTCGACGTTCCCGCTGCGGGCGGTGCCCGACCCGCAGCCGACCGGCGAGCCCGTACCGACGCACGAACCACGAGCCGTACAGGGGCCCCAAGGGGCCGCACCTGAAGACACGCCTCCCGTCCCGCCCCCGCCCCCGAGCCCGGCCGCGCCACCCGCCCCGGCCACGCCGCCCGGCACCGTCGCGCCGCCGACCGGTCAGTTCGGCCCGCCTCCTTCCATGGACGCGCAGCCGCAGCCGCACCCGCAGCCCCAGACGCACTCGCAGCCCCAGCCGCTGCCCGTCCCCGAAGCCGGCCCCGCGCCCAAGCGCCGTCCGGCTCCCGCGCCGCTCTCCGAAGCGGAGCTGTTCACCGCCGACCCCGACCCCGATCCCAAGCCGACCCCGCCCGCGGCTTCGACGCCGTCGCGGAGGCCGTGCTCGGCGACGAACCCCTCGGCGCTCCCGGCGACTCCACCGCACCGGCCCTCCTCGCGGAGCCGATCGCGCGGATCAGCGAGGCCGTCAAGGAGGGCCGGATCGACGTGGCGGCCGGACTGGCGGACCAGGCTGTCGCACAGGCGTCGGGGACGCTGGGGCCGGAGCACCCGGAGGTGCTCCGGCTGGGTGAACTGACCGCCTACGTCGCCTACTTGGCTGACGACCCCGTCCGTGCCTTCCGCCTGTCGCTCGACCTGGCCGGTGCCCACCGCCGCGCGGGCGACGCGGAGTCCGCCTACGGCAACGTGCAGAGCGCGGCCACCGCCTGGCGCGCGGTCCGCGACCCGGCACTGGGGCTGGAGCTGGGGCGCGACCTGATCGGCCTGTGGACGGAACTCGCCGCCGAGGACGGCCCCGCCGCCGAGGAGATCGAGCGGCTGGAGTCGGCCCGCGCCCGTATGGGCCGCCTCACCGAACGCGCCCGCACCCAGTAGGAGTTACTCCGACAGTTCCCACACCGCGTGCGCGAGGGCGTCGCTGTTGCGGTCGAGGGCGGTGTCGTTGATGTTGGCGGTGGTGTCGCAGGAGGAGTGGTAGCAGCGGTCGAAGGCCCGCCCCGCCGTACCGCCCCACTTGGCCGCCTGCGCCGCCGTCATCGTCCGGCTGGCCCCGGTGAACAGGCCGCCCACCGGCACACCCGCGCTCTTGAAGGGCGCGTGGTCGGAGCGGCCGTCGCCCTCGGTCTCGATCTCCGTCGGGACGTTGATGCCGCTGAAGTAGTCCTTGAAGGTCTTCTCTATCGCCGGGTCGTCGTCGTAGACGAAGTACCCGGCGTTCGGGGAGCCGATCATGTCGAAGTTCAGGTAGGCGCTGATCCGCGAACGGTCCCCGGTGGCGAGGCGGTTGACGTAGTAGCGGGAGCCGACGAGGCCGAGTTCCTCCGCTCCCCACCAGGCGAACCGCAGGTGCTTGGTGGGCTTGTACTGCGCCCGGCACACCGCGAGGGCCGCCTCGAGGACGGCGGCCGAGCCGGACCCGTTGTCGTTGATGCCGGCCCCGGAGGAGACGCTGTCGAGGTGCGAGCCGGCCATCACGACCTGGTTCGCGTCGCCGCCGGGCCAGTCGGCGATCAGGTTGTAGCCGGTGCGGCCGGAGGCGGTGAACTGCTGGACGGTGGTGGTGTATCCGGCCGCGTCCAGCTTGGCCTTCACATAGTCGAGGGAGGCCTTGTAGCCGGCCCGGCCGTGCGCGCGGTTGCCGCCGTTGGCGGTGGCGATGGACTGGAGCTGTGACAGGTGGGCCTTGACGCCCGCCAGGGGTATGTCGGGCGCGGCGGCCGGTCTCGCGGGAGCGGACGCGGCGTCCGCCACGGCACCGCCCGTCAGGAGCATGGTGGTCGCGACGGCAGCGGCGGCCACGGCGCGGGCGGAAACGGAGAGCTTCATGTGTGGGGGCTCCGAGTTCCTCCGGGGAGCCCGTGGGGTGGCCACGGGCGGCCCACAGTGAATGGGGTGCCTGGATGGTGAAGCTGGTACTGACTCTCCGTCAAGACTCTTATCCGGCCAGGGCGTTGTGAGCGCCCGCCCGTGTCATTGCACGCAGAACTCGTTCCCCTCCGGGTCCGCCATCACGACCCACTCGCCGCCCTGCTCCGCCACGCGCCGCAGCACACTCGCCCCGAGCCCCTCCAGCCGGGCGACCTCCTCCTCGCGCCGCCCCTGGCCCGCGTGCAGATCGAGATGGAGCCGGTTCTTCACCGACTTCGCCTCCGGTACCCGCTGGAACAGCAGGCGCCGCCCCAGCCCCGTTCCGCTCTCCCCTCGAACGGGTCCTCCGGGTGCCGTACGGCGATCAGGTCCCGGAAGGCGCGACGCCCGTGGAACTCGACGGTGAGCTCCTCCGGCACGGCACCGAAGCCGAGCAGCTTCTCGACGAGCGCGCTGTTGTCCTCGACCTCGTACCGGAGGGCGGCGGCCCAGAAGTCGGCCTGCGCGTGCGGGTCGTTCGCGTCGATGACGATCTTCCAGTGCAGCGGGGCGGGTGGTGCCGGCGTCTGTGTCATGTAACCACTTATACTGGTTATGTGAGTGGACGTGCAGGAGAAACGCCGGACCGGGCACCCGGGCTGACGCTGGTCTCGTCACGGGGGAAGTCCTTCCGCTTCGACCCCGGCGCTCTGTGTCTGGAGCTGCTGACGACCGGCGGCCCGGGCGCCTTCGCGCGCTGGGAGGTGCTGCACGAGCCCGCCGACCTGATCCTCTGGGCCGGGCGCAGCCGCCTGCCGGACGGGCTGGACCTCACCGTCTCCGTCGAGGAACTGGAGCGTGCCCGCGCCCTGCGCGACGCCCTGTTCCCGCTCGCCGCCGACCGCGCGCACGGCCGTCCACCGCGAGCCGCCCACCTGGACGTCGTCAACGAGGCCGCGGCCGGGCCCCCGCTCGTCGCCCGTCTCGAACCGGACGGCAGCCGCGCCTGGGCCCCGGGCGCCACCGGCACCCACCTGCTCGCCACGGTCGCCCGCGACGCGATCGACCTCTTCACCGGGCCCTACGCCCACCGCGTCCGTGAGTGCGGCGCCCACAACTGCTCCTTGCTCTTCGTCGACACCTCCCGTCCGGGCCGCCGCCGCTGGTGCGCGATGGAACACTGCGGAAACCGCGAGAAGGCCCGGGCGCACCGGGCGCGCCAAGAGCTCTAGGAAGCAGCGGTCTCCGTCGCCCGTGCCTCGCGCGTGTCGTACGCGGTGCGGGCCTCGGCGATCTCGTCCTGGTGCTCCTCCGTCCAGGTCACCAGGGACTGGATCGTGGTGTGCAACGTCCTGCCGAGGGCGGTCAGTTCGTACTCGACCCGCGGCGGCACCACCGGGTGCACCGTCCGCTTCACCAGCCCGTCCCGCTCCAGCGACCGCAGGGTCACCGTCAGCATCCGCTGACTCACCCCGTCGATCTCGCGGCGCAGCTCGGTGAAGCGCAACCGCCGGTTCTCCAGCAGCGCGATGACGAGCAGCGACCACTTGTCGGCGATCCGGTCGAGGATCTGCCGGACTTGGCAGTCCTCGCGGGTGTCCCACTGGAAGGGGTCGGCGTCGCCGTAGTCCACGGTGCTCTCGCAGTTACTCGGTGACTTCGAAGTGCCTTCTTCCATGTCCGCCGATGCTGCCCCAGGGTGGGGTGTGGTTACAAGAGGGAACCGACCCTCATTCTCGTAACCGCCCCTATCCAAGGAGTGTTCTCATGGGCACCCGCGCCTGGGCCCTGCTGCTCGTGCTGTGCGGAACGATCTTTCTGGAAGGCATCGACATCGCGATGATGGCGGTGGCGATCCCGGCCGTCCGTTCCGATCTCGGACTGACCACCGGCACCGCGGCCTGGGTGGTGAGCGCCTATGTGCTCGGCTACGCCGGCTTCACCCTGCTGGGCGGCCGGGCGGCCGACCTGCTCGGCAGGCGCCGGATGTTCCTGCTCTGGCTGACCGTCTTCCTCGCCTTCTCGGGGCTCGGCGGCTTCGCCACCGAGGGCTGGATGCTGGTCCTCGCCCGTTTCGTCACGGGCGTCGCCGCCGCGTTCATGACCCCGGCCGCCCTCTCCCTCATCACCACGTCGTACGAGGAGGGCCCGCAGCGCGACAAGGCATTGCTGATCTTCGCCGGCACGGGCGCCGGCGGCTACTCCCTCGGCCTGGTCATCGGCGGCCTGCTCACCCAGCTCGACTGGCGCTGGGTGTTCTTCGCTCCGGTGCTGCTGGCCGCCGCGCTGCTCGCCGCGGCCCTGCGCGTCGTGCCCCGGCAGGACACCCCCACCTCGCGCCGGCGCGGTTTCGACCTGCCCGGCGCGATCACCGCCGCCGGAGCCATGCTGCTCGCCGCGTACACCGTCGTACGTCTGGAACACGGCCTGCACGACTGGCCGCTCACCGTGGCCGCCGGATTCGCGGCGCTGGCCGCCGCCGGTTCCTTCGTCGCTCTCGAACGCCGCAGCCCGGACCCGCTGGTCCGGCTCGGCATCCTGCGTCATGGCCCGGTCGTGCGCGCCGACCTGGGGGCACTGCTCTTCCTGGGCGCCTTCTTCGGCTTCCAGTTCGTCGTCACGCTCTACCTGCAGGAACTGCGCGGCTGGTCGTCCCTCCAGACGGCGCTGGCACTGGTCGCCATGGGCGTCGACGCCGTTCTCGCGCCCACGCTCACCCCGAAACTGGTCGCCCGCTACGGCAACGCCCGCGTCATCGTCGGCGGATTCGTCCTGGCCGTGGTCGCGTACGCGCTGTTCCTGCCGATCGGCGTGGACTGGTCCTACGCCGCGATGTTCCCCACCCTGCTCCTCGCGGGCGTCGCCTTCGCCCTGGCCTACGGGCCGCTGACCATCGCGGCCACGAACGGGGTCGACGAGTCGGAGCAGGGCCTGGCCGGCGGGCTCCTGAACACCGCCACACAGTTCGGCGCCGCGATCGGCATCTCGGCGGTGACCGCGGTCTACGGCCTGGCGTCCACCGGGTCCGGCCCCGAGGCCACGCTCTCCGCGTTCCGGGCGGCGCTGGTCGTGCCGGTCGCCTTGGTGCTGCTGGGCACGCTGATCTCGTCGGTGAGCGTGCGCGAGGCCCGGCGGGCGGTGCGCAGGGCGTCCCAGGTGAGCAGTGTCAGCGCCAGCCACACCAGCGCGAATCCGGCCCAGCGCTCCGGCGGCATCGCCTCCTGGAAGTAGAAGACGCCGAGCAGGAACTGGAAGACCGGCGTCAGGTACTGGAGCAGGCCGATCGTGGACAGCGGCACGCGGATGGCGGCGGCGCCGAAGCAGACCAGGGGCAGCGCGGTGACGATCCCGGCCGAGGCGAGCAGCGCCGCGTGCCCCGCGCCCTCGGTGGCGAAGGTGGAGCCGCCCTGCGCGGTCAACCACATCAGGTAGGCGAGCGCGGGCAGGAACTGGATCGCGGTCTCGGCGGCCAGTGACTCCACACCGCCGAGGTTCACCTTCTTCTTCACCAGCCCGTACGTGGCGAAGGAGAACGCGAGGGCGAGGGAGATCCACGGGGGCCGGCCGTAGCCGATGGTCAGCACGACGACCGCCGCGCAGCCGGTCGCGACCGCCGCCCACTGCACCGGCCGCAGCCGCTCCTTCAGCAGCAGCACGCCCATCGCGATGGTGACCAGCGGGTTGATGAAGTACCCGAGCGAGGCCTCGACGACGTGCCCGGAGTTCACCGCCCAGATGTACAGGCCCCAGTTGATGGTGATGACCGTCGCGGCGACCGTGATGAGGCCCAGCCTGCGCGGTTGCCGCAGCAGCTCACCGGCCCAGGCCCAGCGGCGCAGCACGAGCAGGGCGGCGCCGACGAAGACCAGCGACCACACCATCCGGTGGGCCAGGATCTCCACCGCGCCGGCGGGCTTCAGCAGGGGCCAGAACAGGGGGACGAGCCCCCACATCCCGTAGGCCGCGAAGCCGTTCAGCAGTCCTATGTGCCGCTCACCCCTCGGCTTGCCGGTCACGGGCGCCCCTCCTCCGCATGTGTCGTTCCGCGGCCTCGACGGTAACGCCGGGCACCCCCGGATGTCATGCCCGTATCGGCATACGGTCATGACAGCCGGGGGTGGGGTGGCTCAAGGGCCCGCCGGGGGAGTTCAGCCCTTGAGCGCGGCGGCGATGGCCTCGGAGAACGGGGTGGTCGGACGGCCGGCCAGCCGGGACAGGTCGCCGGTGGAGACGACCAGCTCGCCCTTCTCGATGGATACGTCCACGCCCGCCAGGATCCGGGCGAACGGCTCGGGCAGGCCCGCGCCGGTCAGGATGCCGACGAGGGCGTCGGGGGAGACGGCGTTGTAGCTGATCTCCTTGCCGGTCTGCCGGCTCAGCTCGGCCGCGTACTCGGCGAAGCTCCACGGGGTGTCGCCGCCCAGCTCGTACGTCTTGTTCTCGTGTCCCTCACCGGTCAGCACGGCGACCGCGGCGGCGGCGTAGTCGGCGCGGGAGGCGGAGGAGACCTTGCCCTCGCCGGCGGCAGCCACGACCGCGTTGTGCTCCAGCACCGGGGCGAGGTTCTCGGTGTAGTTCTCGTGGTACCAGCCGTTGCGCAGCAGCGTGTACGGCACGCCGGAGTCCAGCAGCGCCTCCTCCGTGCCCCGGTGGTCGTCGGCGAGCGCGGCGGTCAGGCTGCCGGGGGCGCTGGTGTAGGCGAGCAGGGCGACACCGGCCGCCTTGGCGGCGTCGATCACGACCTTGTGCTGCTGGACGCGGCCCTTGTCGAACTCGTTGCCGGAGATCAGCAGCACCTTGTCACCGGCGGAGAAGAGGCCGTCGAAGGACGCGGGAGTGTTGTAGTCGGCCGTGGCGATCTTCACGCCGCGGTCCGCGAAGTCCGCTGCCTTCTCCGCGTCGCGGACGACCGCGGTGATCTGCTCGGCGGGGACCTTCTCCAGCAGCTGCTCCACGACGTGGCGGCCGAGGTGTCCGGTGGCTCCGGTGACGATGATGCTCATGGGGATGACTCTCCTTGTGGGGTTCGATGCCACTAACCCTAGGAGCGGCGCTAACTGTTGGAAAGTACCCACTTTGAAGTAAGGTACTGCCATGACGGTAAGTAAAACTGGGGCAGTGAGTGAAGCCGAAGCCCTGTGCCCGTACCGGCTGGTGCTGGAGCACGTCACCAGCCGCTGGGGCGTGCTCGTGCTGATCGAGCTTCTCGACCGCCCGCACCGCTTCAGCGAGCTGCGCCGGGCGATCAGCCAGTACGGGGGCCGCGGCGTCAGCGAGAAGATGCTCACGCAGACGCTCCAGACCCTGGAGCGCGACGGCCTCGTCCACCGCGACGCCAAGCCCGTCATCCCGCCCCGCGTCGACTACTCCCTCACTGGCCTCGGCCGCGAAGCCGCCGAACAGGTGCGCGCCCTGTCGCAGTGGACGCACGACCGCATGGCCGACGTGGAGAAGGCCCGCCGTGCCTACGACGAGACCCGGGCCGCCTCCTAGCGGTCCCGGGCCCCGGGGTGTGCTGTGCGGCAGGTCAGCCGACGACCGTCCAGGTGTCGCCGCCCGCCAGCAGCGCGGCCAGATCGCCCTTGCCGCCCTGCTCGATCGCCTGGTCCAGCTGGTCGGCCATCTGCGCGTCGTAGACGGGCCGGTCGACGGAGCGGAGGACGCCGATCGGGGTGCGGTGCAGGGTGTCCGGGTCGGCGAGGCGGGACAGTGCGAACGCGGTCGTCGGGGACTCGGCGTGCGCGTCGTGGACCAGCACCTGGTCCTCGTTCTCCGGCGTCACCGCGACCACCTTCAGGTCACCGGTGAGCGGGTCCCGTACGACGCCCTTGGCCAGGTCGCTGCCGAAACGGATCGGCTTGCCGTGCTCCAGCCGGATCACGGCCTCCTCGGCCTGCTGCCTGTCCTTCAGGGCGTCGAAGGCGCCGTCGTTGAAGATGTTGCAGTTCTGGTAGATCTCGATCAGGGCCGTGCCCTGGTGGGCGGAGGCCTGGCGCAGCACCTCCGTCAGGTGCTTGCGGTCGGAGTCCACCGTCCGCGCCACGAACGACGCCTCCGCGCCGATCGCCAGCGACACCGGGTTGAAGGGCGCGTCCAGCGAACCCATCGGCGTCGACTTGGTGATCTTGCCGACCTCGGACGTCGGCGAGTACTGGCCCTTGGTCAGACCGTAGATCCGGTTGTTGAACAGCAGGATCTTGAGGTTCACGTTGCGGCGCAGCGCGTGGATCAGATGGTTGCCGCCGATGGACAGCGCGTCGCCGTCACCCGTGACGACCCACACCGACAGATCCCGGCGGGAGCTGGCCAGACCCGTGGCGATGGCCGGGGCGCGGCCGTGGATGGAGTGCATCCCGTAGGTGTTCATGTAGTACGGGAAGCGGGAGGAGCAGCCGATGCCCGAGACGAAGACGATGTTCTCCTTCGCCAGCCCCAGCTCGGGCATGAAGCCCTGCACCGCCGCGAGGATGGCGTAGTCGCCGCAGCCCGGGCACCAGCGCACTTCCTGATCGGACTTGAAGTCCTTCATCGATTGCTTTCCCTCGGCCTTGGGGACCAGGGAGAGCGCCTCGATGGCGCGGGTGCCTGTCGTGGACGTCTCAGCCATCGATGGCCTCCTTCAGAGCCGCGGCGAGCTGCTCCGCCTTGAACGGCATGCCGTTCACCTGGTTGTACGAGTGGGCGTCGACCAGGTACTTCGCCCGGATGAGCGTGGCGAGCTGCCGAGGTTCATCTCGGGGATCACCACCTTGTCGTAACGCTCCAGCACCGGTCCCAGATTCCGCGGGAAGGGGTTGAGGTGGCGCAGATGAGCCTGCGCGATCGACTCCCCGGCCCGCCGCAGCCGCCGCACCGCCGCCGTGATCGGTCCGTACGTCGAACCCCAGCCCAGCACCAGCGTCCTGGCCTTGTGCGGGTCGTCCACCTCGAGGTCGGGGACGTCGATGCCGTCCACCTTCGCCTGCCGGGTGCGCACCATGAAGTCGTGGTTGGCCGGGGCGTAGGAGATGTTGCCCGTGCCGTCCTCCTTCTCGATGCCGCCGATCCGGTGCTCCAGACCCGGCGTGCCCGGGATCGCCCAGGGCGGGCCAGGGTCTGCGGGTCGCGCTTGTACGGCCAGAACACCTCGGTGCCGTCGTCGAGCGTGTGGTTCGGGCCCTGCGCGAACTGCACGCGCAGGTCCGGCAGCTCCTCCGGGTCCGGGATGCGCCACGGCTCGGAGCCGTTGGCCAGGTAGCCGTCGGACAGGAGGAACACCGGGGTGCGGTACGTCAGCGCGATCCGGGCGGCCTCCAGCGCGGCGTCGAAGCAGTCCGCGGGAGTGCGCGGCGCCACCACCGGCACCGGTGCCTCACCGTTGCGCCCGTACATCGCCTGGAGCAGGTCCGCCTGTTCGGTCTTGGTCGGCAGACCGGTCGACGGGCCACCGCGCTGGATGTCCACGATCAGCAGCGGCAGCTCCAGGGAGACGGCCAGGCCGATCGTCTCCGACTTCAGTGCCACACCGGGACCGCTCGTCGTGGTCACGGCCAGCGAACCACCGAAGGCAGCGCCCAGCGCGGCGCCGATGCCGGCGATCTCGTCCTCGGCCTGGAAGGTCCGCACCCCGAAGTTCTTGTGTCTGCTCAGCTCGTGCAGGATGTCCGACGCCGGGGTGATCGGGTACGAGCCCAGATACAGCGGCAGATCCGCCTGCCGGCTCGCGGCGACCAGTCCGTAGGACAGCGCCAGGTTGCCGGAGATGTTGCGGTAGACACCCGGCGGGAACGCCGTGGCCGCCGGGGCGACCTCGTAGGAGACGGCGAAGTCCTCGGTGGTCTCGCCGAAGTTCCAGCCGGCCTGGAACGCGGCGATGTTGGCCTCCGCGATGTCCGGCTTCTTGGCGAACTTCGCGCGGAGGAACTTCTCCGTGCCCTCGGTGGGCCGGTGGTACATCCAGCTCAGCAGGCCCAGCGCGAACATGTTCTTGCTGCGCTCGGCCTCCTTGCGGGTGAGGTCGAACTCCTTCAGCGCCTCGACGGTGAGCGCGGTCAGCGGCACGGGGTGGACGTGGTAGCCGTCCAGCGACCCGTCCTCCAGTGGAGACGTCTCGTAGCCGACCTTCTGCATCGCCCGCTTGGTGAACTCGTCCGTGTTGACGATCACCTCGGCTCCGCGCGGCAGGTCGCCGATGTTCGCCTTCAGCGCGGCCGGGTTCATCGCCACCAGCACGTTCGGCGCGTCACCGGGCGTGAGGATGTCGTGGTCGGCGAAGTGCAGCTGGAAGGACGACACACCCGGCAGGGTCCCGGCGGGCGCCCTGATCTCGGCCGGGAAGTTCGGCAGCGTCGACAGGTCGTTGCCGAACGACGCGGTCTCCGAGGTGAAGCGGTCGCCGGTGAGCTGCATACCGTCACCCGAGTCCCCGCGAACCTGATGATCACCCGGTCGAGACGGCGGACGTCCTTCGCACCCGCCGCGTTGCGCTGCTCTCCTACGACTGCTCCGTCGGCCTGCTCCGCTGGGCTACTGACCTGGCTGGTCACTGAACTGGACCTCCTTCGAGGCGGCTGTCCCGGACAGGCCTTCCCGTAGGCCTCCCTGGATCAACCCTACGACCGTAAGGGTCGCCTTCTTTGGGTCATTCGCATGTTGGACACGACTTTGAGACGATCATGTGCCGTGATTTGCTGATTTGCCAGGAATGCGGCATATCAGGAATTGAGGTAGGTCAGCACGGCCAGCACCCTGCGGTGGTCCCCTCGCTCGGGACAGCCCAGCTTCAGGAAGATGTTGCTGACGTGCTTCTCGACCGCGCCGTCGCTGACCACGAGCTGCCGCGCGATCGCCGAGTTCGTCCGCCCTCGGCCATCAGCCCCAGCACCTCCCGCTCACGCGGAGTGAGCCCCGCGAGCACGTCCTGCTTACGGCTGCGGCCCAGCAGCTGCGCCACCACCTCCGGATCCAGGGCAGTACCGCCCTCGGCCACCCGCACCACCGCGTCCACGAACTCCCGCACCTCGGCCACCCGGTCCTTCAGCAGATAGCCGACACCCCGGCTGGACCCCGCGAGCAGCTCCGTGGCGTAGCGCTCCTCCACGTACTGCGACAGCACCAGCACACCCAGCCCCGGGTGCGCCTTGCGCAACTGCACCGCTGCCCGCACGCCCTCGTCGGTGTGCGTCGGCGGCATCCGCACATCGGCCACCACCACGTCCGGCAGCTCACCCTGTGCGTCCAGCTCCGTGATGGTCTTGATCAGCGCCTCGCCGTCCCCGACGCCGACGACCACCTCGTGGCCCCGGTCGGTCAGCAGCCGGGTCAGGCCCTCCCTGAGCAGCACTGAATCCTCGGCGATGACCACCCGCACCCTGTCCTCCACGATGTTCGGCCCCCCACAGCCCGACGCCGCCCGTCCGCAGCCCACAACGGCTCCGCGCCCACCCGTGCGACGGGTCCAGCATTTCAGGATCGGGGGTGGATGGGGGAGGGAGCGGCTTCTTGCCCGACCGAATGAGTCCCCCGCCTGCCTCCGTGGGCGATGGCCGGGGACAGGGGACGGAGCCGGCGGGGTCACAGGGGCCCCGTCGCCCCTGCGACGCCCCTCAAACGGAGGTCATCGAACCCACGCCCCCCGCCACGGCAACTCCGCGGTCACCCGAGTCGGCCCACCCGCCGGCGAGTCCACCACCAGGATCCCGTCCACCGCGTCCAGCCGCTCCGCCAGACCCGCCAGCCCGGACCCCTGGGACACCGCTGCCCCACCCACACCGTTGTCCACGACCTGCAGCATCAGCCGGTTCTCCGTGCGCCACACCTCGACGCCCGCCCAGGTCGCCCGCGCGTGCTTGCTGATGTTCTGCAGCAGCTCCGACACCGTGAAGTACGCGATCCCCTCGATCGCCGGCGCCGGCCGCTCCGCCAGGTCGACCTCCACCCGCACCGGCACCGTGCACCGCGACGCCACCGCCGACAGAGCCGCGTCCAGCCCCCGGTCCGTCAGCACCGCCGGATGGATCCCCCGGGCCAGGTCCCGCAGCTCCTGCAGCGCCGTCTTCACCTCGCCGTGCGCCTCGTCCACCATCCGCTGGGCCGCCTCCGGATCCTCCTGGAGCTTCTCCTTCGCCAGCCCCAGATCCATGGCCAGCGCCACCAGCCGGGCCTGCGCCCCGTCGTGCAGATCCCGCTCGATGCGCCGCAGGTCGGCGGCGGCCGTGTCGACCACCACCCCACGGTCCGACTCCAGCTCCACCACCCGCGAGGCCAGCCGTGACGGCCCCAGCAGCCCGTGCACCAGCAGCCGGTCCACCATCGTCAACGCCCGCACGATCCACGGCGTGGCGATCGTGAACAGCAGACCCACCAGCGCCGTCACCGTGATCTCGAAGGGATTGTCGAGATACACCCGGTGCGTCTCGTCGCCGTACAGCTGGATCCCGTCCTGACCCGCGTACATCGGGAACACCCAGAACCACAGCGGGTACGTCAGCAGACCCCAGCCCAGTGCCCAGACATTCACGGCGACGACGAACGAGAACACCGCCCAGGGCAGATGCAGCACCGAGTACAGCAGGGCCCGCCACGAGGTGCCGCTCTTGAGGACGGCACCCATCCACGCCATGGCGCCCGGCTTCCTCATCCGCAGCGGCTCCGGCTCGGCCACCTCCAGGCCCAGCAGCGCCCGCGCCCGCATCCGCTCCAGCGCCCCGAAGCCACGGCACCCCGCCAGCGCCGCCGCCAGCACCGGAATGCCGAGGAACGTCACCAGCAGTCCCGCCCCAGCGACACCATCGTCACCGCGTAGGTGAACAACAGGATGCTGATCGGCAGGCTGAGCAGCACATGACCGAGCTCGCGCCAGGCGCGGCCCTCGACCGGCGCCCGCAGCGCGGCGGGCAGCCGGTGCCGCCGTTCGGTGCTCCCGGGGAACCCGGGCCCGCCGTCGAACCCGTACCCCTGTCCGTACTCCGTGGCCATCGGTGTCGTCCTTCTCCTCGTCCTACGGCTGTGCTCTCGTACCTCCACCCTGCTCCGCCGCAGGTCGGCGGACCATGGAGTCCGTCGGCGTCTTGGACGGGGGGTTTTCCCTACCCAGGGGCTCCGGACCGGTCGCGCCATGGCAGTTCCGCCGTGACCGTCGTCGGGCCGCCCTCGGCGACTCCAGGACGAACAGCCCGTCGACGGCGTCCAGGCGCTCGGCCAGGCCCTTCATCCCCGTACCGCCGTCGAGACTCGCGCCCCCGCGGCCGTCGTCCCACACCTGTATGAGCAGCCGGTCGGCCGTGCGCCACACGTCCACCGACGCCGACCTCGCCCCGCTGTGCTTGCTGACGTTCTGCAGCAGCTCCGAAACGGTGAAATAGGCGATGCCCTCGATGGCCGCGGCCGGCCGCGCCGGCAGGTCGACCGTCACCTTGACCGGGACCGTGCAGCGCGTGGCGACCGACGACAGGGCCGCGTCCAGGCCGCGGTCGGTCAGGACCGCCGGATGGATGCCGCGGGCCAGGTCCCGCAGCTCCTGGAGCGCCAGCTTCACCTCGCCGTGCGCCTCCGCGACCATCGCCGCCGCCGCGTCGGGATCCTCCAGCACCTTCTCCTTGGCCAGGCCCAGCCCCATCGCCAGATTGACCAGCCGGGCCTGCGCTCCGTCGTGCAGATCCCGCTCGATGCGCCGCAGATCGGCGGCGGCCGTGTCGACCACGACACCCCGGTCCGACTCCAGCTCGGCGATGCGCCGCTCCAGCTCGTCGGAGGGCGACAGCAGCCCGCGCACCATGGCCCGGTCGGCGTTGGCCAGGCCTCGCGCGATGAACGGCAGCACCGGCCACAGTACGAACAGCGAGGTCAGCGTGATGCTGAAGGTGAGGACGCCCCACGGCAGCCGGACGAACTCGTACAGGACCGTGCGCCAGCCCACCGGGTCCTTCAGCAGCATCCACAGCCGCTGGAAGAAGCCGCCCCCGCCGCGCAGCCGCAGCCGGCTCGGCTCGTCCACCCGCACCCCGAGCAGCGCCCTGGCCCGCGCCCGCTCCATCCTGCCGAGCTGCCGCGCGCCCATCAGCCCGGCCGCGAGCAGCGGGAACCCGACCACCGTGACGGTCAGCCCGAAGCCGGTGAACAGCACCGTGACGACATAGGTGAATCCGAGCAGCGCGACCGGAAGGTTCGCCAGCAGGTGCGCGATCTCCTTCCAGGTGTGCCGGTCGTAGGCGAGACGGGCCGGCGGCGGGCGGTCGTCCTGCCCGGCCGCGGTCGAGGCCGGGCCCGCGCCGGGTGACGGATTGCGTTCGGTCATATGCGTTAGCGTGCCCGGCGGCGGGCGGCGGCGCCATGAGGCGGACCGCCAGGATCGACTGAGGAAAACCCCACCCCCGCATGCCAGGGCATGACGGGCCGCTTACCCTGCCTTTATCAGGGCCTAGACTCCCGTGCGTACAGATCGAACAGCGGCGTCCGTGGTACCCGGCCGGACCAGGGAGCCGCGCGATCGTCGCAGGATCCAGTCCGAGTTTCAGGGAGCGAGGGACGGACGTGCCGGAACCGACCGTCGTCACCACGACCGTCGTCGCGGCGGACTACTTCCAGTCCTATTCGGTCGTCGGACTGCTCGCCGTCGTCGGCGTGCTGTTCGTCGCCGTCGCCTTCGGCGCCGGACGCCTGCTGCGGCCCGTGGTCCCCACCCCGAGAAGCTCCTGACCTACGAGTGCGGTGTCGACCCTGTCGGCGAGGGCTGGGCCCACACCCAGGTCCGCTACTACGTCTACGCCTTCCTCTACGTGATCTTCGCCGTCGACTCGATCTTCCTGTTCCCCTGGGCGACCGTCTTCGCCGCACCCGGCTACGGCGCGACCACCCTGGTGGAGATGTTCATCTTCCTCGGCTTCCTGGCCGTGGGCCTGCTCTACGCATACAAGAAGGGCGTCCTGGCATGGACGTGACCCCCGAGCCCGTTCTGTTGCCCGAGCCGAAGCGGCTCGGCGCCCTCGCGCGCCTCGCGCCCGAGCCGATGAAGGTGATCCTGAACTGGGGCCGCCGCTACTCGCTCTGGGTCTTCAACTTCGGCCTCGCCTGCTGCGCGATCGAGTTCATCGCCGCGTCGATGGCCCGCCACGACTTCATCCGGCTCGGCGTCATCCCGTTCGCGCCGGGCCCGCGCCAGGCCGACCTGATGGTGGTGTCCGGCACGGTCACGGACAAGATGGCGCCGGCGGTGAAGCGTCTCTACGAGCAGATGCCGGAGCCCAAGTACGTCATCTCCTTCGGCGCGTGCAGCAACTGCGGCGGCCCCTACTGGGACTCCTACTCCGTCACCAAGGGCGTCGACCAGATCATCCCCGTCGACGTCTACGTCCCGGCTGCCCGCCCCGCCCCGAGGCACTGCTCCAGGGCATCCTCAAGCTCCAGGAGAAGATCGCCCGCGAGTCGCTGGGCGAGCGGTACGGCACGGCCGGCACGCGTCCTTCGGCGGCGGCGCTGCAGAGTGGCCTGGTGCGGCCACCGGCCCCGTCCTCCGAGACGGACGCGGCCTCCGACTCGACGTCACAGGAGGGGCGATGACCGCGGTCGGCTGGCTGCCCGCCGACGCCGAGGAACTCTTCGGCCCCGACACCACGGCCGAGGAGTCCTACGAGGTCCTGACCGTCGACGTACCCCCGGAGACCTGGATCTCCGCCCTCACAACCGCCCGCGACCGGCTGGGCTGCACCTACTTCGACTGGCTGAGCGCGGTCGACGAACCGGGCACGGGATTTCGCGTCACGGCCCACGTCGCGGCGCTGTCCCCGCTACGACGCCTCCTGCTGCGTACGACAGTCCCGCACGAGGCCGCCGCCCTCCCCTCGGCGGTCGGTGTCTACGCGGGCGCCGCCTGGCACGAACGCGAGACCCACGAGATGTTCGGCATCACCTTCGAAGGCCACCCGGCGCTGGACCACCTGCTCCTTCCCGAGAACTTCGAAGGCCACCCCCTGCGCAAGGACTTCGTCCTGGCCGCCCGCGTCGCCAAGGCCTGGCCGGGCGCGAAGGAGCCGGGGGAGTCGGAACACGGCGGCCCGAAGCGCCGCCAGATGCTCCCGCCCGGCGTTCCCGACCCGAATGAGTGGGGCCCGCTGAAGGGCCAGCTCCCTCCGGCCCCCGCCCGCCCGGCCCGGGGCGCCGGACGCGCGGCGGGCGAACGCCCGGCTCGCGCCGCCCGCCCCGCGGGAGATCGACCGGTGCGGCGGACTCGATCGGCGTCGGAGGGCTCGGCGAGCCAAGCACCGGCCGGGACGACCGGTGCGGAGCCGACGGCCGCCGAGGCCGGAAGCCCGCCCGCCCCCGCTGAGGCCGGAACCTCGGCCACCGAGGCCGGGGCCCCGACCCCGTCGGCGGGGCCGCGCCGCGCGCGGAGCGCGAACGAGGGCTCGGCGTCGCAGCGGACGCAGTCCGGTACCTCAGCCGGTCCCCGCCGGGCGCGCAGCGCATCGGAGGGCAGCGCGAGCCAACGGACCCCGTCCGGCCAGGGCGAAACCGACAGCCAGTCCGGCAGGGCTGCGCGCACCCCGGGCAGCCCGGACGCCCCCTGGCACCACGCCCGCCCGGCCTTCGACGCATCAGAAGCCTCCGAGGAAGCCTCCGAGGACGTCCCTGATTCGGCGAACGACGCGGGCCCCAGGGACCGCTCGAAGCCCAGCCCGGGGCGCACGGGCGGTCCGGAGCCCTCGGACGGCCCCGGAGATCCCTCCGGCCCCGAGGAACCTTCTGGTCCCGAGAACCCCTCAGGCCCCGAAAACCCCACAGACCCCACAGATCCCACAGGAGGCCCGCGGTGAACGACGCGCTCGACGTCATCCTGCGACTCCTGATCGTCTTCGTCGTCTTCCTCACCTTCCCCCTGATCATCGGTCAGACCGAACACAAGGTGATGGCCCACATGCAGGGCCGCCTCGGTCCCATGTACGCCGGCGGCTTCCACGGCTGGGCCCAGCTGATCGCCGACGGCGTGAAGTTCGCGCAGAAGGAGGACGTCGTCCCAGCGGGCGCCGACCGCCGCATCTTCCAACTCGCCCCCGCCGTCGCCCTCCTGCCCTACCTCCTCGTCCTGCTCGCCATCCCCATCGGCCCGGACGAGGGAGCCGTCGGCCAGGTCATCGACGCGGGTGTCTTCTTCGTCCTGGCCGTCATGGGCGTCGGCGTCCTCGGCTCGCTCATGGCCGGCTGGGCGTCCGCGAACAAGTTCTCCCTCCTCGGCGGCCTCCGCACCGCCGCCCAGCTCCTCGCCTACGAACTGCCGATGCTGCTGACCGCCGCCTCGGTGGCGATGGCGGCCGGCACCGTCTCCCTCCCCGGCATCCTCGACGCCTTCGAGTGGTGGTGGCTGCCCTGGCAGATCGTCGGCGCGATCGTCTTCTTCGTGGCCGGCCTCGCCGAACTCCAGCGCCCGCCCTTCGACATGCCCGTAGCCGACTCCGAGATCATCTTCGGCGCGTACACGGAGTACACCGGCCTTCGCTTCGCTCTCTTCCTCCTCGCCGAGTACGCCGGAATCGTCGTCCTGTGCGGCCTCACCACCGTCCTCTTCCTGGGCGGCTGGCACGGCCCCTGGGGCGCCGACGGCCTCGGCTGGGTCTGGACCCTGCTGAAGACCGCCGTCCTCGCCTTCCTCGTCATCTGGCTGCGCGTCACCTACCCCCGCCTGCGCGAGGACCAGCTCCAGAAGCTCTCCTGGACCCTCCTCGTCCCCCTCTCCCTCGCCCAGATCGCCCTCACCGGCATCGTCAAGGTGGTGATCCAGTAACCATGGCCCCCATCCCAGGAAGTGGCCTGGCCAAGGGCCTGGCCGTCACCCTCCGCACGATGACGAAGAAGTCCGTCACCGCGCAGTACCCCGACGCCCAGCCCGACCTCCCGCCCCGCACCCGCGGCGTCATCGGCCTGTTCGAGGAGAACTGCACGGTCTGCATGCTGTGCGCCCGTGAGTGCCCCGACTGGTGCATCTACATCGACTCCCACAAGGAGACGGTCCCGGCGGCGACGCCCGGCGGCCGTGAACGCAGCCGCAACGTCCTCGACCGGTTCGCCATCGACTTCGCCCTGTGCATGTACTGCGGTATCTGCATCGAGGTCTGTCCTTTCGACGCCCTGTTCTGGTCCCCGGAGTTCGAGTACGCCGAGACCGACATCCGCGACCTCACCCACGAGCGCGACAAGCTCCGCGAGTGGATGTGGACCGTCCCGGCCCCGCCGGCCCTCGACCCGGGCGCGGAGGAGCCGAAGGAACTCGCCACCGCCCGCAAGGCGGCCGAGAAGCTGGCGGCCCAGCAGGCCCAGCAGGCCCAGCAGGCCCCGTCGGCCACCGAACCGCACGCCGACGAGCAGGCCCGGGCAGCCGAACAACCCACCCGCCCCCAGGGCGATTCCAAACAGCAGACGGACCAGCCGAAGCCCGGGCAGGAGGGCCAGGAATGACCCTCGCCGCAACCACGGGCCTCCTCACGGCAGGCCCGGCCACCAAGGCCGCCGCCGAGACCCACGGCTTCCTCTCCCCGACCGGCGTCGAGATCGCCTTCGTCCTCGTCGGCCTGGTCACCTTCGGCGCCGCGATCGTCACCGTCACCACCCGGCAACTGGTGCACGCCGCGCTCTGGCTGGTGGTGACCCTCGGCGGTCTGGCCGTCGAGTACCTCCTGCTCACCGCCGAGTTCATCGCCTGGGTGCAGGTCCTCATCTACGTCGGTTCCGTCGTCGTCCTCCTCCTGTTCGGTCTGATGCTCACCAAGGCCCCCATCGGCCGCTCACCGGACGCCGACTCCGGCAACCGCTGGGCCGCCCTCACCGTGGCCGTCGCCGCGGCCGCCGCCCTGGTCTGGGTCGTCGTCGACGCCTTCCGCACGACCTGGATCGACCTGGACGGCCCCGCCGCCGGTTCCACCGAGGCCACCGGCGCGAGCCTCTTCCAGAACTGGGTCCTCCCCTTCGAGGCCCTCTCCGTCCTCCTCCTCGCCGCCCTGGTCGGCGCGATCGTCCTGTCCCGCAAGGCGAAGGCCGAGTCCGCCGCGCCGGACGCCCGGGGCGCGACCGGACGCGACACGGAAGGGGCCCGCTGATGCACCTCGCCTATCCCGCCGTGCTCTCCGCCCTGTTGTTCTGCACAGGCCTGTACGGCGTCCTCGCCCGGCGCAACGCGATCCTGGTCCTGATGTCGGTCGAGCTGATGCTGAACGCCGTCAATCTCAATCTGGTCGCCTTCGACGTCTGGCTCAGCAAGGCCGCCGAGGAGACCCTGCACTCCGGCCAGGCCCTGACCCTGTTCACCATCGCCATCGCCGCCGCCGAGATCGGCATCGGTCTGGCGATCGTCCTCGCCGTCCACCGCAACCGCGGCACCGCGGACATCGACAAGCTCCGCGACACCTCCGAACGGCACGACCCCGACGGCCCCGACAGCGACGCCCGCACGGCCGAGCAGCCCGGCGAGGCCCAGAAGGCTGAGGCCACCGCGTGACCACGACCACCCTCGCCGTCCTCGTCCCGCTCCTCCCGTTCCTCGGCGCCGCCGCCGGCCTGCTGCTGGGCCGCACGGCACCCGGCTTCGTCCGCCCGCTCGCCGTCCTGCCGACCCTCACCTCCCTGGTACTCGCCGCGCTGGTCGCCGCACGCCAGGGCGGTGACACGGCCGTCAACGCGGCCACGGAACTCACCCCGACCGGCTCGGTCCCGATCGAACTCGCCCTGCACATCGACGGCTTCGCCGCCCTCGTCGCCGTCCTGGTCGGCCTGGTCGCCTCCTGCGTGCAGATCTACTCGACGGGCTATCTGCGCGACGACCCGCGCTACCCCTCCTACGCCGCCCTCGTCTCCCTGTTCACCTCCGCGATGCTCCTGGTCGTCTACTCCGGCGACCTGATCGTGCTGCTGGTCGGCTGGGAAGTCATGGGCATCTGCTCCTACTTCCTGGTCGGCCACTACTGGGAGACCCCGGAGGCCCGCGCCGCCTCCCTCAAGGCCTTCCTGGTCACCAAGCTCGGCGACGTCCCCTTCCTCATCGGCCTGTTCGCCCTGGCCACGGACGCCGGTTCCTTCCGCATCACGAAGGTCCTCGGTGCCGTCGCGAGCGGCGGACTCGACCATCCGACGCTGATCGCCCTGCTGCTCCTCGCGGGTGTGGCCGGCAAGTCGGCGCAGTTCCCGCTGCACACCTGGCTCCCCGACGCGATGGCGGGCCCGACCCCCGTCTCCGCGCTGATCCACGCCGCGACGATGGTCGCCGCCGGTGTCTACTTCATCGCCCGTCTCCTCCCGGTGTTCGAGGCCTCCCAGGCCGCGATGATCGTCCTCGCCGTCATGGCCGCCGTGACGATGGCCGGCTCGGCCCTCGCCGCGCTCGCCCAGGACGACATCAAGCGCGTCCTCGCCTACTCGACGATCGGCCAGCTCGGTTATATGACCGGCGCCCTCGCCGTCGGCGACCGCGGTGCCGCCGTCTTCCACCTCCTGTCCCACGGCGCCTTCAAGGCGCTGCTGTTCCTCGCCGCCGGCGTGATCATCCACGCAGCCGGCACCAACTCGCTGGCCGCCATGTCCCGCATGCGGAACCTGCGCGACCGCGTCCCCGACGCCTTCTGGACGATGACCGTGGCCCTGCTCGCGCTGGCCGCGATCCCGCCCTTCAGCGGTTTCTTCTCCAAGGAGGCCGTCCTAGGCGTCGCCGAACACGTCGTCACCGGCCACACCGAGCACGCCCCCGCCGCCGCGGGCTGGATCGTCCTCGTCGCCGGGCTGCTCACGGCCGTGCTCACCGCCGCCTACGCGATGCGGCTGTGGCTGCTGGCCTTCCGGGGCCGCGGCGCCGAAGCGCCCGACCACGGCAGGCAGCCGCTGACGATGACCGTGGTGCTCTGGGTGCTGGCCATCCCGTCCCTGGCCCTCGGCGGATTCGCGTTCCGCGTGCTGCCCGACTGGTTCGACGGCCGCGACCTCGGTCCGACCCTCACCACCTCCGTGCTCGGCACGGGCTTGGCCCTGGCCGGAGGCATCGTCACCTACGGCGCCTGGCGGCACACCACCGCGCTCGCGGCCCGAATCCCGCTGGGCGCGGTCTCGGCCCACCCGGAGGGCGACGCCGCACAGGTCGAGGCGGAGGCCATCGCCACCCACGAGCCGGCCTACGGCGACATCGCCTACGCGCCCGACCCCGCCGACCCCGGACGACTCCTGCTCGGCCCCCTGCACCGGCCCGCGGCCGCGGGCTTCCACCTGGACGCCGTGTACACGGCCCTCTTCGTCCGCCCGGTCCAGGCCGGAGCGAGCCTCGTCCGGTTCCTCGACCGCGAGGTCGTCGAGACCTACGTACGCGGCGCGGGTGCGCTGCCCCGCTGGCTCGGCACCGTCGTACGGCGCGCCCAGACCGGCAACGTCCAGACCTATGTGAGCGCGCTGCTCGCCGGCACCGTCGTCCTCGCGGTCGCCGTCGTCCTCGTCGCCACGGGAGCGTGAGCAGGCGTGATCGATATCAACGAGTCCGTGATGCAGTTCCTTCTGGCGTTCGTCGTCGTCGGCCCGCTCCTCGGCGCCGTCGCGGCTCTCCTGCCGGCCCCGCCCGGGCTGAAGGGGAAGTCACCCGAGCAGGCCGTGCTCCGGCACGGCGTCACCGTCACCGGCGCGGTCCTCATCGCGGCGATCGTCCTCGCGCTCGGCTTCGACCACGACCAGCCGTCGGAGATGCAGGCCAGCACCGACATCAGCTGGATCCCCGCGCTCGACGTACGCATCCACCTCGGCATCGACGGCATCTCCCTCCCCCTTCTGGTCCTGACCGCGCTGCTGACCTTCCTCTGCGCGCTCTACTCGTACTTCAAGCTGCCCGCGGGTCCGACCCCGAAGGCCTTCGTCGCCCTGCTGCTCGTCCTGGAATCCGGCACGCTCGCGACCTTCGCCGTCCTCGACCTGCTGCTGTTCTTCCTCGCGTTCGAGATGGTCCTCATCCCGATGTACTTCCTCATCGCCCGCTGGGGCGGCGAGGGCCGGAGCCAGGCCGCTTGGCGGTTCATCCTCTACACGCTGCTCGGCTCCGTGGTCATGCTGCTCGGCCTGCTCCTGATCGGGATCAAGGCGGGCACGTTCGACATGATGGCACTCGCCACTGACAACGGCCGGCCGCTGACCACATCAGTGCAGGTCATCGCCGTTCTGGCGATCGGGCTCGGGCTGGCGGTCAAGACGCCGATGTGGCCGCTGCACAGCTGGCTGCCCGACGCCCACACCGCAGCTCCGACCATCGGCTCGGTCCTGCTGGCGGGCGTCCTGCTGAAGATGGGTACGTACGGATTCGTCCGGATCCTGCTGCCCATCGCACCGGACGGCTTCCGCACCTTCGCGCCCTACCTCGCCGCCCTGGCCGTCGTCGGCATCATCTACGGATCTCTGGCCTGCCTGGCCCTCGCCAAGCAGGGCGCGAAGGGGGACCTCAAGCGCCTCATCGCCTACTCCTCCGTCGGCCACATGGGCTTCGTCCTGCTCGGCATCTCGACGATGACCCCGACCGGTGTGAACGGCGCGCTGTTCGCCAACATCGCCCACGGCCTCATCACCGGCCTGCTGTTCTTCCTGGTCGGCGCCCTGAAGGACCGCACCGGCACCACCGACCTCGACACTCTCGCCGAGGAGACCGGCGCCGCCCTCTACGGCAAGGCCCCGCGCCTCGGCGGCCTGCTCGCCTTCGGCGCGGTCGCCTCGCTCGGCCTGCCGGGCCTGGCCGGATTCTGGGGCGAGATGCTGGCCCTGTTCGGCGCGTTCCAGCCCGCGGACGGCCTCAGCCGCCCCGCCTTCCTCACCTTCATGGCGATCGGCGCGTTCGGGACGCTGCTGACGGCCGCGTACCTGCTGATCGTGGTCCGCCGCGTCTGCATGGGCGCCCTGCCCCAGGACGCCCCGAAACTCACCGACGTGCGCTCGTACGAGTTCGCCGCCTGGACCCCTCTCGTCGCCCTCACCGTCGTCGCGGGCCTGTGGCCCAAGGCCCTCCTCGGCCTGAGCGATCCGGCCGTCCAGCAGCTCCTCGCAGGAGGCACCCGATGAGCTCCCCGGCCCAGACCCTCGCCGCCTCGCTGGTCCAGTCCGTCGACTGGCTCGCGATCGCGCCACCCACCATCGCGGCGGTCGCCGGACTCGTCGTCCTGGTCGCCGACCTGTTCGTCGCCGAGCACCGGAAGGCCCTGCTCGGCTGGACGTCGGTGGCTGGGCTCGCCGCCGCCACGGCGATGCTGCTGCCCCTGTTGGACGGCGACCGCAGCACCTTCTGCCTGACCGGCGACACCGCCGTCTGCAGCTACACCGCCGACCGCTTCACGCTGGTCATCCAGTTCCTGGTCCTCGGCGGCGCCCTCCTCGCCGCCCTGCTGTCGGTCACCGCCCTGAAGGACGCCCGCAAGGAACTCCCCGAGGGGGAGTACTGGTTCCTGCTGCTGTCCTCCGCGGCCGGCGCGGCCCTGCTGCCCGCCTCCCGCGACCTCGCGACCCTGATCGTCGCCTTGGAGGTCGCCTCCCTGCCCGCCTTCGCCCTCGTCGGTCTCAGGTACGGCGACCGGAAGTCCTCCGAAGCTGCCCTGAAGTTCTTCCTGTCCTCGGTCACCGCGACCGCGGTCAGCCTCATGGGGATCAGCTTCCTGTACGCCTCGACGGGCACCCTCTACCTCACCCAGATCGCCGACCGCATCCAGAACGTCGACGGGCAGCTCGACACGCTCGCCCAGACCGGCGTCGTCCTCACCCTCGTCGGCTTCGCCTTCAAGACGGCAGCCGTGCCCTTCCACTTCTGGGTACCCGACACCTACGTAGGAGCGCCCCTGCCGATCGCCGCATACCTGTCGGTCATCGGCAAGGCGGTCGGCTTCAGCGGCCTGATCCTCGTCACGGTCGTGGCCCTGCCGTCGTACGCCGACGTCTGGGGCCCCGCCCTGGCGGCGCTGGCCGCGCTCACCATGACCGTGGGCAACGTCGGAGCCCTGCGCCAGCAGTCCACGCGCGCGTACAGCGCGGTACGCCTGCTCGCCTGGTCGTCCGTCGGCCAGGCCGGATACCTCCTGGTACCGATCGCCGCCGCCGCGTACTCGAGGGACGCCGAGAAGTCGATCGGCTCCACCGTCGCCTACGCCCTGATGTACGGCGCCGTGAACCTCGGCGCCTTCGCCGTGGCCGCGCTCGTCGGCCGGACGAAGACTCTCAACCGCGTCGCCGACTACCGAGGCCTGTACGCGTCCAGCCCCCTGTCCGCGCTGCTCCTGGCGTTCTTCCTGCTCTGCCTCGCCGGGCTGCCCCGGGCATCATCGGCCTCTTCGCCAAGGTCACCGTCTTCTCGGCGGCCGTCGACGCCGGCCTCGGCTGGCTGGCCGTGATCATGGCCGTCAACGTCGTGATCGCCCTTTTCTACTACCTCCAGTGGACGGCGCTGCTCTTCCGGGCCCCGAGGGCGAGCCCGAGAAGCACCGCGTCCCCGCCCCGCTCACCGCCGCGATCGCCCTGACCGGCGTGCTCGGCATCGCCCTGTCCGGAGCACCCCAGCTGGTCCTGCGCTTCACCGACACCGGGCTCTTCTGAACAAGCGCACACACCCGGCGAACAACACCACACGGCTTTCACCACGCGCGCGTAGGGCACTCGATCCCACGCGCGCGTGCCGCTTCCCGGCGCCGTCACCCGTAAGGCGCACACCCGGCGCCACGCGCACAAGGGAACTAGTGCTCCCCGCCTGGCGTTGACCAGTACGGGAGGGTCCACTGGACGTGACACCGCGGCACCAGTGGCACCGCAGATCAGCAAGCAAGGGTCCCCCTGCCGCACCACTTGGAGGGCGTACCGTGCACCGCCGGCACAACGGGCTCAGGACCGCAGTCCTCCTCGGGGGACTGTCCGCCATCATCATCGTCATCGGCAGCTTTTTCGGCCGTATGGGGCTCGTCATCGCCGTCCTGGTAGCGCTGGCCACCAACGCTTACGCCTACTGGAACAGCGACAAGCTGGCACTCCGCGCGATGCGTGCCCGCCCGGTGAGCGAGTTCGAGGCCCCGGGGCTCTACCGCATGGTTCGGGAGCTCTCCACCCAGGCCCGCCAGCCCATGCCGCGTCTGTACATCTCCCCGACGGAGGCGCCCAACGCCTTCGCCACGGGCCGCAACCCGCGCAACGCCGCCGTGTGCTGCACCGAAGGCATCCTGCGCCTGCTGGACGAGCGTGAGCTGCGCGGCGTCATCGGCCACGAGCTCAGCCACGTCTACAACCGCGACATCCTCATCTCGTCGGTCGCCGGCGCCCTCGCCTCCGTGATCATGTTCCTGGTCAACTTCGCCTGGCTGATCCCGATCGGGCGCTCCGACGACGATGACGGACCCGGCCTGCTCGGCATGCTGTTGATCATGATCCTGGGCCCGCTCGCCGCCTCGCTCATCCAACTGGCCATCAGCCGCTCCCGGGAGTACCAGGCGGACGCCTCCGGCGCCCAGCTCACCGGCGACCCGCTCGCCCTGGCCAGCGCCCTGCGCAAGCTCGAACTCGGCACCAAGCAGCTGCCGCTGCCGCCCGAACCGCGTATCGAGACGGCCAGTCACATGATGATCGCGAACCCGTTCCGGCCCGGCCAGGGTCTCTCGAAGATGTTCTCCACGCACCCGCCGATGGCGGATCGCATCGCCCGGCTCGAGAAAATGGCAGGTGGGAACCAGTGAAGACCATCCTGAACGTCATATGGCTCGTGCTGAGCGGCTTCTGGCTGTTCCTCGCCTACATGCTCGCGGGCCTGCTCCTCTGTATCACCGTCATCGGCATCCCGTTCGGCATAGCGGCCTTCCGGATCGGCGTCTACGCCCTGTGGCCCTTCGGGTACACCACGGTCGAGCGCCGTGACGCGGGTGCGCCGTCCTGCGTCGGCAACGTGCTGTGGCTGGTGCTCGCGGGCTGGTGGCTGACCCTCGGCCACATCGCCACCGGCATCGCCCTGTGCGTCACGATCATCGGCATCCCGCTCGGCATCGCCAACTTCAAGCTGATTCCGGTCTCACTGCTCCCGCTGGGCCGCGACATCGTACGGACGAACGAGCCGTTCGCGGTGCGCTGACGGGTGGGTGCGGCCGCGGGGCCACGCTCCCTTGTTATCCACAGGAGTGGCAGGCCCGAGTTTCCACAGGCCACGGTTGTCCACAGGCCGGCCCGGCTGTCGGCGGCGGCCTGCATGATGAACCCATGACCGCGACCGAGCAGTTGCCGACACGAGTGACGGCCAGGCCCCACAACCCCCGCGCGAGCTGCAGGACTTCTCACCTTCGGAGAAAACAGGGCGGGCAGCCCTACGCCCTCCCACCCCCGGCCCGCAGCCACGGCCGCCGCACCCCGTACGCCACCACCCCTACCACCAGCACACCCGCGCCCACGACCACCGAAACCACCGGCAGCGAGAACGCCAGGGCCACGCACCCGACCAGCCCCACCACCGGCACCACCCGCGCCGCCGGCGTCGAATCCAGCGTCCAGGCCGACGCGTTCGCCACGGCGTAGTACGCCAGCACACCGAAGGAGGAGAACCCGATCGCGCCCCGGACGTCCACCGTGGCGGCCAGGACCGCGACCACCGCGCCCACGGCCAGCTCCGCCCGGTGCGGCACCTGGAACCGCGGATGCACGGCCGCCAGCGCCCCCGGCAGATGCCGGTCCCGGGCCATGGCCAGCGTGGTCCGTGAGACACCCAGGATCAGAGCGAGCAGCGACCCCAGCGCGGCCACGGCCGCACCGACCCGCACCACCGGCACGAGCCAGGGCGCCCCGGCCTCCCGCACCGCGTCGGCCAGCGGCGCCGTCGCGTCCCCGAGAGCCTCAGGCCCCAGAACCGAAAGGACAGCCACCGCCACACACGCGTACACCACCAGCGCGATGCCCAGCGCCATCGAGATGGCGCGCGGAATCGTGCGCGCCGGATCCCGTACCTCCTCGCCGAGCGTCGCGATCCGGGCGTACCCCGCGAACGCGAAGAACAGCAGTCCGGCCGCCTGAAGTACTCCGCCCGCACCGTCCGAGACCCCGATGTCCAGCCGGCCGGCATCGGCCTCACCGGACACCAGACACCCGACCACCACGGAAGCGAGGACAGCCAGAACCACCGCCACGATCACCCGCGTCAGCCACGCCGACTTCTGGATACCGCCGTAGTTCACCGCGGTCAGCGCCACCACGGCCGCGACCGCCACCGCGTGCGCCTGCCCCGGCCAGACGTACGTGCCCACGGTGAGCGCCATCGCCGCACAGGAGGCCGTCTTCCCGACCACGAACGACCAGCCCGCGAGATACCCCCAGAACTCCCCGAGCCGCTCCCGTCCGTACACGTACGTACCGCCCGAGGCCGGATACAGGGCGGCGAGGCGAGCCGACGACATGGCGTTGCAGTAGGCGACCACGGCGGCGACGGCGAGCCCGAGGAGCAGCCCCGACCCGGCCGCGTGGGCCGCGGGCGCGAGAGCGGCGAAGACCCCGGCTCCCACCATCGAGCCGAGACCCACGACGACGGCGTCCCGCACTCCGAGAGTGCGGCGCAGTTCGGAGCCGGAGGCTGACATGCTCGCACCCTACTGACCAGTGCAACCGGCAGGTGATGCCAGGGCGTCCTCCCCACCAAGACGGCGTGAACGCGCGCGGCAAGGACGACGCACGCGGGGCGCCCGATGTACGGCGCACGAGCACGGCCTGGCGAAAGCAAGATCACACGGCCGGGACAGTGCGGGCACAGCGTGAAAGGGCAGGTTCACGGCATGACCATCATCAGCTGGATCATCCTGGGACTGTTGGCCGGAGCCATCGCGAAGTTCCTGCTGCCGGGGCGCGACCCGGGCGGCCTCATCGGCACGACCCTGATCGGCATCGCGGGCGCGTTCATCGGCGGCTGGAT
Organism: Streptomyces tuirus; assembly: GCA_018195615.1. Taxonomy (GTDB): domain Bacteria; phylum Actinomycetota; class Actinomycetes; order Streptomycetales; family Streptomycetaceae; genus Streptomyces; species Streptomyces tuirus_A. The sequence goes on from JAGTPG010000002.1 coordinate 5,836,379, forward strand.
ATCGGCCCGTTGGATGGACCACCCGATCACCAAGAACTTCTACGACGGCACGACCTGGGCAGCGGCGATCGGCGGATCGCTCGTCCTCCTGATCGCCTACCGGCTCCTGTTCGGCAACTCGCGCGACTGACCCGCGGCACCCACCGTGGACGTCAGGCGCCCACCGACCGGAGCCGGCAGGCGAGAAGGGTGGGCACCAGCGGGTGCCCACCCTTCCTCGTACCGCGTGCAGACCGGGAGCCCGGAGGCCGACGGACCTACCGGTAGTTCACGAACTGCATCGCGAAGTCGAAGTCCTTGCCCTTCAGCAGGGTGATGACGGCCTGCAGATCGTCACGGCTCTTGGAGCTGACCCGCAGCTCCTCGCCCTGCACCTGGGCCTTCACGCCCTTGGGGCCCTCGTCGCGGATGGTCTTCGCCACCTTCTTCGCGTTCTCCTGGGAGATGCCCTCCTTGATCGACGCGAAGATCTTGTACTCCTTGCCGGAGAGCTGGGGCTCGCCCGCGTCCAGAGCCTTCAGCGAGATGCCGCGCTTGATCAGCTTGGACTGGAAGACGTCGAGGACAGCCTTCACCCGGTCCTCGGAGTTCGCCTCCATGAGGATCTGCTCACCGGACCACGAGATCGAGGCACCCACGCCCTTGAAGTCGTAGCGCTGCGAGATCTCCTTGGCGGCCTGGTTGAGTGCGTTGTCGACCTCCTGCCGCTCGACCTTCGAGACGATGTCGAAACTGGAGTCGGCCATGTCCTGTGGCTCCTTGTATCAGGGTGCGTATCGTGCGTACCGGCGTACGTGGCGGCCGCCGGGCCCGTTCAGGTCCCTGGCCGCATCCGGACAAGCCTAGCCACCCCCCGCCGTCCGGGCGCCGATCAATCGGGTGGCGGAGCACCCCTCCACATCAGGTATTGTTTACGTCGTTGCCACGGAGCACCACCGCAAGGCGGTGCGTCGGGCAGCTACCCAGGCGGTGTGCCCGAGCGGCCAAAGGGAGCAGACTGTAAATCTGCCGGCTCAGCCTTCCCAGGTTCGAATCCTGGCGCCGCCACACTGGGGAAGACCCCCTCTCGTCCGCGGAGACGCTGACGAGAGGGGGTCTTCGTCGTGTGAGCCCCAGGCCTCCGAGTCGAGTGACGTGTGTCACTGGCCAGGACGGCACACCCGTCGGTGACGAAGCGCCGCTCCCTTTTCCCTCCGACGAGCGGCTGTGGGCAGCAGCGGAAAAGTGCTCGTAGGCGAATAAGCGCATCCCGTGGTCGGGCTGCGCTGTAATTCGCTGCAATATCAGTGCGGTATGCACCGCAATTCACTTTCGCGGCGTCCGGTACCGCACCCAGACCGATCGTGGATCCGGCCCGCCCGGCGGACACGTGCTGCGGCCGAGGTCCCGCCCCTGCGCATGGCCACCAGGAGGGGCGGGACCCGTCAGGGAGCGCATCGTGGAAAAGAGGCGGAGCAAAAAAGAAAGGCAAGGAGCTCTCTCCTTGCCACTCTCAATGTATAGCACGAGGGGGCCTTGCGGCAAGGCCCCCCTCGCCCCGCACAATCACCGGCCGAGACCGGAATTGCGGAAATTGGGGGCTGGAATGTTCGACGTGATCGTGGTCGGCGGGGGCCGACCGGCATGATGCTGGCCGGCGAGCTTCGGCTGCGCGGTGTGCGCGTGGCCGTGCTGGAGAGGCTGGCGGAGCCGACCGGGCAGTCCCGCGCGCTCGGCATCCATGTGCGCAGCATCGAGCTGATGGACCAGCGCGGTCTGCTCGAGCGGTTCCTCTCGCTCGGCCAGAAGTACGAGACGGGTGGGTTCTTCGCAGGCTTGGGCACGTCGTGGCCGACCCGGATGGACACCGCACACGGCTACGTCCTCGCCATCCCGCAGAGCGAGACGGAGCGCCTGCTGACCGAGCACGCCACCGAGCTCGGCACCGAGATCCGGCGCGGCTGCGAGCTGGTCGGGCTGAGTCAGGACGACGACGGCGTGACCGCCGAGCTGGCCGACGGCACGCTGCTGCGCTCGCGCTACCTCGTCGGCTGCGACGGCGGCCGCAGCACCGTGCGCAAGCTGCTCGGGGTGGGCTTCCCGGGCGAGCCCAGCAGGACCGAGACGCTGTTGGGCGAGATGGAGCTGACCGCGTCCGCCCAGGAGCTGGCGGCCGTCATGGCCGAAGTCCGCAAGACCCACTTCCGGTTCGGCGCCATGCCCCTCGGCAACGGTGCGTTCCGTGTCATCGTGCCCGCTGAACGGGTGGCCGAGGACCGTTCGGTTCCGCCGACCCTCGATGAGTTCAAGGACCAGCTGCGGAAGTTCGCCGGCACCGACTTCGGCGTGCACTCGCCGCGCTGGCTGTCCCGCTTCGGCGACGCCACCCGGCTGGCGGACCGCTACCGCGCCGGCCGGGCCCTGCTGGCCGGCGACGCGGCGCACATCCACCCGCCGACCGGCGGACAGGGCCTCAACCTCGGCATCCAGGACGCGTTCAACCTCGGATGGAAACTCGCCGCCGAAGTACGCGGCTGGGCACCGGAGGGGCTGCTGGACAGCTATCACGCAGAACGGCGCCCGGTGGCCGCCGCGGTGCTGGACAACACCCGCGCACAGACCGAACTGCTGCGCTCCGAGCCCGGGCCACAGGCCGTGCGGCGGCTGGTCGAGGAGCTCATGGACTTCGACGACGTGAACCGGTACCTCATCGAGAAGATCACCGCGATCTCCGTCCGCTACGACTTCGGCGACGGCCACGAACTGCTCGGCCGTCGCCTGCGGGACGTACAGCTGAAGCGGGCTCGCCTCTACGAGCTGATGCGCGGTGGGCGCGGGCTCCTGCTCGACCAGACCGGCGGTCGGCTGTCGTTGGCGGGCTGGGCGGACCGGGTCGACCACGTCGTCGACGTCAGCGAGGAACTCGACGTGCCCGCGGTGCTCCTGCGGCCGGACGGCCATGTGGCGTGGGTCGGCGAGGACCAGGAGGAGCTGCTCAGCCGGCTGCAGAAGTGGTTCGGCACGGCAGCCGGCTGAGCACGGCCGGGCGACCCGGCCGGGGGCGGTGGGGCGTGGACTACTCGCTCGCGTGGACCAGTTCGATGTCGTGGTCGTCCACACCGGCGCCCGAGACCGTCACCGACGCCGCCTGCGGCGGGTACCCGGTCGCGATGACCGTGTACCCGCCGGTGTCCAGGTCGGAGAAGGCGTACGCCCCGTCGTGGCCGGTCCGGGTCGTGGCGACCACGTTGCCCGCCGCGTCCACGAGGGTCACCCGCGCGTCGCCCATCGGCGCGCCCCCTCCGCGCACCGTGCCCCGCACCTGCGCGCCGGGTCGCAACCTAAGCTCGACCCGCGTCGTCCCGGCCCCGCCGATCTCGACGACCTGGGCCAGCGGCCGGTGCTTGGGCGAGTTGACCGCGAGGGTCACGGGACCCGGCACCAGGCCGGTGACGCTGAACTCACCCAGCACATCGGTGCGTGCGGTGGCCAGTACGTCCCCGCGCACGTCCGTCATGATGACCACGGCATCGGCCACCGGCGTCCCGCTGTCCGCGGAGCGCACGACACCGGCGAGGCCGCTGGTGCCGCTCAACAGCACGTCGTACGCCAGCGGCTCACCGGCCACGACGATCGTGGAGGCCTGCGGCTGGTAGCCCTCGGACGAGGCGATCAGGACGTACGAACCGGCGCCGGGGGCGTCCACGCCGTACGATCCGTCGCCCCGCGAGACCGCCCGCCCGAGCTGCTTCCCGCAGAGCGAGATCAACGTCACAGCGGCCCCGGCGACGGGCGCCCGCTCGGCCCCGAGAACACGGCCCCGCACGGGAAGTCCGGTCATGCGGCCCGGGACAGAGGCGCTCTCGACGGCCGACTCGTCAACAGCCAGTGCATCAACAGCGGACTCGTCAACAGCCGGTTCATCAACTGCAGATTCATCAACAGAAGGTTCATCACGAACCGGTTCATCAAGAACCGGCTCCACACCCGCCGGCCCCTCCGCCACCCGCTGCCGCGGAATGAACGAGGCGACCACGAAGGCGAGCAGCGCGGCCCCGGCGCCGATGGCCAGGACCACCTTGAACCCGTCCTCGGACGGCAGGGCGGTCCGCCCGAAGGCCGTCGTCATCTGCGCCAGGATCACACCGGCCACCGCACTGGCCGTCGACGTACCGATGGACCGCATCAGCGTGTTGAGGCTGTTCGCCGCGCCCGTCTCCGAGGCCGGCACGGCGCCCATGATGAGCGCGGGCATCGCACCGTAGGTGAAGCCGATACCGGCGCCGATGACGCATGTGACGAGCACGAAGTGCCAGAGCTCGGACATCAGCACGATGTTCAGCCCGTACCCGGCGGCCACGACGAGGGCGCCGACCATCAGGGTGATCTTGGGCCCCTTGGCCTTGGACAGGGCGGCGGAGACGGGCGCCGTGGCCATCATGACCAGGCCGGACGGGGCCATCGTCAAACCCGCGACCAGCAGCGACTCACCGAGGCCGTAGCCGGTCGCCTCAGGCAACTGCAGGAGCTGCGGAATGACGAGGGACATCGCGAACATCGCGAACCCCACGGCGATCGAGGCGAGGTTGGTGACCAGCACCTGGCGGCGGGCGGTGGTGCGCAGGTCGACCAGCGGCTCCTTGACCCGCAGCTCCCACCAGCCCCATACCAGCAGCACGACGACGGCCGCCGCGAACAGACCGAGCGTGGTGCCGCTGCTCCAGCCCCAGTCGGCACCCTTGGAGATCGCCAGCAGCAGACAGACGAGCCCCGCCGCCATGCCGATGCCGCCGACCAGGTCGAATCGCCCGCCGGTGCGCACTTCCGACTCCGGCACGACGGCCGGCACCAGCACGAGGGCGACGGCACCCATTCCGGCCGAGGACCAGAACAGCGCGTGCCAGTCGAAGTTGTCCGCGATCAGCGCTGCGGCGGGCAGCCCGAGGGCACCGCCGACTCCGAGGGAGGCGCTCATGAGCGCCGTCGCCGAGCCGAGCCGCTCGGCGGGCAGTTCGTCCCGCATGATGCTGATGCCGAGCGGGATCACGCCGGAGGCGAGGCCCTGGAGCGCCCGGCCGACGATCATCGGGACGAGCGAGTCGCTGAGGGCGGCGGTCACCGAGCCCGCGACCAGCATGACGAGGCTGACCAGGAGCATCCGGCGCTTGCCGTACATGTCACCGAGGCGGCCCGTCATGGGCGTGGCGACGGCGGCGGCGAGCAGTGTGGCGGTGACGGCCCAGGCGCTGTCCGACGCGGGGGCGTTCAGCAGCCGGGGGAGTTCCGGGACGATCGGGATCACCAGGGTCTGCATCAGCGAGACCACGATCCCGCCGAAGGCCAGGACCGCCACGACGGCGTTGGCCCGCGGAGCCGCGGACCTTCCGTCGCCGGCGGGTCGGGGAAGGGCTTGGGACATGGCCGGGCCTCCGTAGGGCCGTCAGGGACAACGCGACCCGCCAAAGCTAATCCGATTGATTGACTTAAGCAACAGGATGCTGTGAGGGTCCGGTGAGCGCACGGAGAAGACCGGAGCCGGGATCAGCGGGCCGGGATCAGCGGAGCCGGCGCATCCGGGGACGGCGGCAGCCGCAAGCCGGGCAGACGGGGCAAGCACAATCCAACCGACAGGCAAGGCATAGACGGAGGCAGCAAGTCATTCACGGAGGGGACCGGCACGGCATGCGCGGAGGGGACCGGCAAGGCATACGCGGAGGCGACCGGCACGCCACACAGGGAGCAGACCGGCACGCCACACACGGGCCGCACGCGCGGCACACTGGCCCCATGTCCTCCCGTCGCAGAAGCTGCCCCGAGTGCCGCCGCGAGATCGCCGTCGTCGCCGGGCGGTACGCGCGCCACGACCCGCCCGGCGCCCGCGAACACGGCGAACTCACCTCATGCCCGGGCTCCCGCCGTCACGCCCGGCCCGGCCCGGAACAGCCGTCCCTGGACGGTTACGCGGTACCGGACTTCCCTGGCCAACTGCCCTTGTTCTAGGCGCTTCCCGGGGCCGGGTTCCGCACATCCATCCGCGTGACCAGCCCGTCCCCGCCGAACCGGTACACGTGCTCCACGGTCTCCTCGGCCCAGCGGTCGCCCGACGCGTCCAGCATCCCGGTCCGTACCGTCGCCACCACCGCCTCGCCGTCCGAGTCCGGCCGCAGCCCCTCCAGCCGCACGAGGGGATGCCCGGCCGCGAACTGCCGCGCCCAATAGGCGCGTACCTCCTCGCGGCCGTGCAGCCGTCTCCCGTGCAGCACGTCGGGCCAGTCGACGCCGGGTGCCAGGCAGCGCGCCAGGAACGCCTCGCGTTCGTCGGTCGAGAAGACCTCGTACATCCGCCGCAACAGCGCCGCACGCTCGCCCGGAACCCCCGCTTCCGGCATGCTCAGTTGCCTGCCACCGACTTCACGGCCACGGACACCGGAGCGGGCCCGCTGATCAGCTCCAGAGTGAGCCCGGCCGTCGCCGAGGTGTCCACCAGCTCCGCCAGCACGGCGGCCACGTCGTCGCGCGGGATCGGGCCGCGGCCCGTGTGCGCCTCCAGGCGTACGAGACCGGTGCCGGCGTCGTCGGTGAGCTGACCGGGGCGCAGGATCGTCCAGTCGAGGGCGTCCAGACCGCGCACGTACGCGTCCGCCTCGCCCTTGGCGCGCTGGTACACGTCGAAGATCTCGTCGCCCTCGTGCTGCGGGTCGGCGCCCATGGACGACACGACCACGAAGCGCCGTACGCCCGCCTTCACCGCCGCGTCCGCGAAGAGGATCGCCGCGGCCTTGTCCACCGTGTCCTTGCGGGCCGCCCCGCTGCCCGGGCCCGCGCCGGCCGCGAACACCGCCGCGTCGGCACCCCGCAGCCGCTCCGCGACCTCGTCCACGGACGCCGACTCCAGGTCGAGCACGACCGGTTCCGCACCGGCCTCCCGCAGATCGTCGGCCTGTTCGGCCTTGCGGATGATCCCCGCTACCTCGTCTCCGCGCGCGGCGAGCAGCCGCTCCAGCCGCAACGCGATCTGACCATGACCACCAGCGATGACAATGCGCATGCCTTCGACCGTACGCCCGGACGCCCCCGCCCGCCGCACGACTTCGGCCACGCCTCACCACCCACAGCCTCCGGCGCTCCCAGCCTCCGGCACTCCCAGCCTCCGGCACCGCAGCCTCCCGGCGCGCTACGACACCTCCCCCGCCCCTGCCGCGGCAGCCCCAGCTCCACCGACGCCGCCGAACTGCAGTACTCCCGCACCGCACTGGTCCGCGCCACCAGGCGTCCCCGGTGCACCACCACCCGGCTGTACCCCAGCGACAACGCCCCGGCCAGCCGGTCCCCGCGCACCGCGAGCAACTCGGCCGGGAAACCCGCCTCCACCCGCACCTCGGGCAGCCCCAGCACCGCCCGCGCCGACCCGCTCACCGCGTCGTACGCCTCTTCGGGTGACAGCCCGTTGCGCGAGGCCAGCAGGAACGCCGCCTCCAGCGGGTCGCCTCGCCCCACCGGGTTCGACACGTCCCGCAGCGCCCCGCTCCCGGCGGCCACCCGGACCCCGGCCGCGCGCAGCAGCCGTACCGGAGCCGCGCCCCGCCGGTCCACGCCACCGCAGCCGCCCTGTGGGAGGCACACCACCGTCACCCCGGCCGCCGCCAGCTGGTCCGCGGTGCGCGAGGCCACCTCGGAGGGCAGCCGGCCGAGATCGCCGCACGGGCTGAGCGTCACCCCGGGGCGCAGCCCGCCCGCCATCGCCGCGAGCCGGGCCAGCCGCGCCGGATCCCCGGCGTCCGTGTGCAGGTCGACCGGGCAGCCGTGCTCGGAGGCCACCTCCAGGACCGCTTCCACGTACCCCGTCGGGTCCGGGTCGAGGTCCGGCCGGCCGCCCACCACCGAGGCGCCCATCTTCACCGCGTCCCGCAGCACCGACAGTCCGTCCGCCCCGGCCACCCCGGTCAGCACCCGGGGCATCGCGACGGTGGTCAGCTCGGCCAGCCCCCGCAGCGCCCGCCGCGCCTGCAGCACGGCCGCCAGCGCGCCCAGCCCCTGGACGTCCCCCACCCGCACGTGCGCCCGCATCGCCGTCGCCCCGTGCCCGAGCTGGAGCAGCGCGGCCTCGGTCGCCCGGCGCTGGACGTCCCGGGGCTCGTACGAGACGGGCCCCGCGGTGTCGGCGGACAGGGCCGTGTCGGCGTGGGCGTGCGGCTCGGCCGGGGCCGGCAGCAGCAGGTAGCCGCCGAGATCCACCCGCGCTCCGCACGCGCGCGTGCCGCCCGCGGCCAGGCTGCCGGCCGTGCCGACCGCCTCGATGCGCCCGCCGCCCAACCGGACGTCCACGGTCCGGCCGTCGGTGAGCCGCGCTCCGCACAGCAGCAGCGACGACGGGTCGGCCGGACCCGGCGAGGACGACGGGGGCGGGGGTGGCTGCGGCTGGCTGTCGGGCATCGCGCTCCAGGGACTCGGGCTGTGCACGCGAGGACGCATGATCACTCAGAGTGAGTCGAGCCTAGGACGGCCTCCCGCCTGTCGCGGGGAGGAGCGAAATAGTCGTACCGGTGTGGCCCGCCGCTCGGAACGGGAGGCACGTACGAGACGGCTGGGAGGACGGTGTGAGCGTTCGGCGCGGGTGCCCCGAAACGGATTTGGGTGAACGGCTGCCGAGCGTGTAATGTCTTCATCGCTCGCCCCAATAGCTCAGTCGGCAGAGCGTCTCCATGGTAAGGAGAAGGTCAACGGTTCGATTCCGTTTTGGGGCTCTGGTGTGAACGGTTCCCGCCGCGAGGCGGGGTTCGATCGCATCGCAGCGGTGTAGCTCAGTCGGTAGAGCAAGCGGCTCATAATCGCTGTGTCACCGGTTCAAGTCCGGTCACCGCTACTGACAGTAGCCGATTGCGGGGTCGGTCCTTCGATCGGCTACTCTTTCTTGCGTTAATTCATTCCATCCGTTCGTCAAGGAGCACTCACGTGGCTGCCACCGACGTCCGCCCGAAGATCACGCTGGCCTGCGTGGAGTGCAAGGAGCGGAACTACATCACCAAGAAGAACCGGCGTAACAACCCGGACCGTCTTGAGATGAAGAAGCACTGCCCGCGTTGCAACGCGCACACCGCGCACCGCGAGACGCGATAAATCAGGCTCGTACGCGAGGCCGTCCCCGAGTGTCGGGGCGGCCTCGCGTCGTTGAGTCACCCGTACCGTTCAGTAGAGCAATCAGGAGGTACCGGGCCATGGCGCTCGACCAGTCCTTCGTGGGGCGGACGTACCCGCCCACCGCGCCCTACGAGGTGGGCCGGGAGAAGATCCGTGAGTTCGCCGAGGCGGTCGGGGATGCCAACCCGGCGTACACGGACGCGGAGGCCGCCAAGGAGCTCGGCCACCCCGACGTCATCGCTCCGCCGACCTTCGTCTTCTCGATCACCTTCAAGGCCGCCGGTCAGGTGGTCCAGGACCCCCAGCTCGGTCTGGACTACAGCCGGGTGGTGCACGGCGACCAGAAGTTCGCCTACCGCCGCCCCGTCCGCGCCGGCGACCGGCTCACGGTCACCTCGACCATCGAGGCCATCAAGTCCCTCGCGGGCAACGACATCCTGGACATCCGCGGCGAGGTCCACGACGAGGCCGGCGAGCACGTCGTGACCGCCTGGACCAAGCTCGTGGCCCGTGCGGCCGAGGAGGCGTGAGCGATCCCATGACGGCGAAGATCTCCTACTCCGACGTCGAGGTCGGCACCGAACTCCCCGCACAGACGTTCCCCGTGACCCGCGCCACCCTGGTGCAGTACGCGGGTGCCTCCGGCGACTTCAACCCGATCCACTGGAACGAGAAGTTCGCCAAGGAGGTGGGCCTTCCGGACGTCATCGCGCACGGCATGTTCACCATGGCCGAGGCGATCCGCGTGGTCACCGACTGGGCCGGCGACCCGGGCGCCATCGTCGAGTACGGCGTCCGCTTCACCAAGCCCGTCGTCGTCCCGAACGACGACCAGGGGCCGCGATCGAGGTCGCCGGCAAGGTCGCGGCCAAGCTCGACGACAACACGGTCCGCGTGGACCTGACGGCGACCAGCGCCGGGCAGAAGGTGCTGGGCATGTCGCGGGCGGTCGTACGGCTGGCCTGAGACGGTGACGCGAGGTAAGGGGCGCTCTCCATGGTGGGGCGCCCCTTACTCGTACGCGTTCACCGGCCACCGCTTGACGTAGTTAGTGATTGAGTACTAACTTATTTTCATGGCCAGGATGAGTGCAGAGGAGAGGCGCGAGAGCGTCATCCGCGCGGCGACGACCGAGTTCGCGCGGGCGGCTACCACGGCACATCGACCGAGGCGATCGCCCGGCGCGTCGGCGTCTCGCAGCCGTACCTCTTCCGGCTCTTCCCGGGCAAGAAGGCGATCTTCCTGGCGGCGGCGCAGCGGTGCGTGGAGGACACCATCCGCACCTTCGCGGAGGCGTCCGAAGGGCTCGAAGGCGAAGAGGCCCTGCATGCGATGGGGAACGCGTACACCAAGGTCATCGAGGAGCACCCTGAGCGGCTCCTGATGCAGATGCAGATGTACGTCGCCGTGAAGGCCGCCGAGGAAGAGGGTGACCACGAGTTCGGCGAGTCGGTGCGTGCCGGCTGGATGCGACTGTGGGACACCGTCCATGTTCCGCTGGGCGCCGACGTCGGCGAGACGACGGTCTTCATGGCGTACGGGATGCTCATCAACTGCCTGGTGGCCATGGGATTCCCGGCCGACCACCGCGTCTGGGAAGGGATGTACCCCTCGGCGCGCCGCACGGGCCGGCTGGAGCACTGATGAGGAAGGGCGCGGATTTCCGCGCATCTTCATGACCGCAAAAGTTAGTAATCAATAACTAATTGATCATCGCAGACACTCCTGGGGGAGCGATGTCACAGCAGACCGCACGCCGCGGGGGAGCCGTCTGGGCCCTCGTCATCACCAGCGTCGCCGGATTCATGGCGGCCCTCGACAACCTCGTCGTCACCACAGCCCTGCCCTCCATCCGCGAGGACCTCGGCGGAGGCCTGCACGACCTGGAATGGACCGTGAGCGCCTACACGCTCACGTTCGCCGTCCTGCTGATGTTCGGCGCGGCCCTCGGCGACCGCTTCGGCCGCCGCCGGCTGTTCACAGCCGGGCTCACCGTCTTCACCGGCGCCTCCGCCGCGGCGGCCATGGCGCCCGGCATCGACTCCCTGATCGCCGCCCGCGCGGTCCAGGGCGCCGGCGCCGCGGTGATGATGCCGCTGACGCTCACCCTGCTGACCGCGGCCGTGCCCGCCGCCAAGCGGGGCATGGCGTACGGCATCTGGGGAGCGGTCAACGGTCTCGCCGTCGCCTCCGGACCGCTGGTCGGCGGAACCCTCACCGAACACATCTCCTGGCAGTGGATCTTCTGGCTGAACGTCCCGCTGGGCCTGGCCCTGCTGCCGCTCGCCCGCCTCCGCCTCGCCGAGTCGCACGGCACCGGAGCCCCACTCGACGTGCCCGGCACCCTGCTCGCCAGCGGCGGCCTCTTCGGCATCGTCTACGGCCTGGTCCGCGGCCCCGTGGACGGCTGGACCGGCGGCCTGGTCCTCATGGGCCTGTTCACCGGCTCCACGCTGCTCGTCGCCTTCGTCCTCTACAGCACGCGCGCCAGGAACCCCATGCTCCCGATGCGCCTGTTCCGCTCCCGGGCCTTCGCCGGCATCAACGCGGCGAGTCTGCTGATGTTCCTCGGCATGTTCGGCTCGATCTTCCTGCTCAGCCAGTACATGCAGGGCGTCCTCGGCTACTCGCCCACCGAGGCGGGCCTCAGGATGCTGCCCTGGACCGGCATGCCGATGCTGGTCGCCCCGATCGCCGGCATCCTCGCCGACCGCATCGGCGGCCGCCCGGTCGTCGCCGCGGGCCTGTTCCTGCAGGCCCTGGGCCTCGGCTACATGTCGGTCGTGGCCACGGCGGACGCCTCCTACGCCTCCCAGCTGCCCGCCCTGATCGTCAGCGGCATCGGCATGGCCCTGTTCTTCGCCCCCGCCTCGCACCTGGTGATGTCCAGCGTGCGGCCCCAGGAGCAGGGCATCGCCTCCGGTGCCAACAACGCCCTGCGCGAGGTGGGCGGAGCGCTCGGCATCGCCGTCATGGCGTCGATCTTCGCGGCCCAGGGTGGGTACGAGACCGGCCAGACGTTCGTCGACGGCATGCGGCCCGCGCTGGTGACGGGCTCCGCGGTGGTGGCCCTGGCGGGCGTCGCGGCCCTGCTGATCCCGACCCGGCGACGCACCGAGCGGCAGACCACCCCGAGCGGACCGGCGCCGGTACTGGAGACCGCTGCGCACTGACCCCGATTAACCGGCGCCGACGCCGAGGTCACTGCGCACTGGCCCTGCGAACCGGCGCCCGTACCGAAAGACCCGCCGCCACGCACCCCTACGAACCGGCAACAAGATCGACGACCCGAAGGAGGAACGGCCATGCCCACCCTTCCCTGGACCGTCCCGAACACCCCGCCCCGCGACAGCGAGGTGCACGTCTTCGCCTCCCGCTTCGAGACCCGCACCCTGTGGGGGGCGCTGAAGTTCCTCGCCGGCACCCCCGCCGTCTGGCGGCAGGTGCGCAGCACCCCGGGCGCCTACGGAGCGACCCTGAAGGCGAAGCCTCTGCGTCGGACCTTCTGGACGCTGTCCGCCTGGGAGTCGAAGGCCGCGCTCGACGCCTTCGTCCACTCGGGCGCCCACAAACCCGCAGCCCGGGGCCTCGCCCGCAGATGAGGGACGCGACCTTCACCACATGGCAGGCGAGGAGCGACGATCTTCCGCTCTCCTGGTCCGAGGCGTTCCGGCGTCTGCCCTGACAGCCACGCGCGCGTGCGGCCCCGTTCTCCGTGGACGGGGCCGCACACACGCGTGCCGAGGACCGTCAGTGCCGTCTCGTACTCTTGAGCCCGTGCAGGAACTCCACGACGCCCCCTCGCCCCGCTGACCACCTTCCGGCTGGGCGGCCCGCGACCCGGCTGGTCACCGCGACGACGGACGACGAGGTGATCGCCGTCGTCCGCGAAGCCGACGAGGCGGGCACCCCGCTGCTGCTCATCGGTGGCGGCTCGAACCTGGTCATCGGCGACAAGGGCTTCGAGGGCACCGCCCTCGTCATCGCCACCAAGGGGTACTCCCTCGACGGCACGAGCCTGGAACTGGCGGCCGGTGAGGTGTGGACCGACGCCGTCGCCCGCACGGTGGAGGCGGGCCTGGCGGGCATCGAGTGCCTGGCCGGCATCCCCGGCTCGGCGGGCGCGACCCCGATCCAGAACGTCGGGGCGTACGGCCAGGAGGTCTCCTCCACGATCACCGAGGTCGTCGCCTACGACCGCCGCACCGGCGAGACGGTCACCCTGGCCACCGAGGAGTGCGCCTTCTCCTACCGCCACAGCCGCTTCAAGTCGGACCCCGAGCGGTATGTGGTCCTGCGCGTCCGCTTCCGGCTGGAGGACGCCGACGGCCTCTCCGGCCCGCTCAAGTACGCCGAGACGGCCCGCGCCCTCGGCGTCGAACCCGGCGACCGCGTCCCGCTCGCGTCCGCCCGCGACACAGTGCTCAAGCTGCGCGCAGGCAAGGGCATGGTCCTCGACCCCGAGGACCACGACACCTGGTCGGCCGGCTCCTTCTTCACCAACCCGATCCTCACGGACGCCGCCTTCGCCACCTTCCGCACACGCGTGAAGCAGCGCCTCGGCGGCGAGGCAGAGCCCCCCTCGTACCCGGCGGGGGAGGGCCACACCAAGACCTCGGCTGCCTGGCTGATCGACAAGGCGGGCTTCGCCAAGGGCTACGGAGACGGCCCGGCCCGCATCTCCACCAAGCACACCCTGGCCCTCACCAACCGGGGCACCGCGACCACGGAGGACCTGCTCACCCTGGCCCGCGAAGTCGTGGCCGGCGTCCGCGAGGCCTTCGGGATCACGCTGGTCAACGAGCCGGTGATGGTCGGGGTCAGTCTCTAGTAGGCGAGTCCCACGCCCTGCTTCACGGTGGCCGCGTCGTCGACCACCGTCAGCATCGCTGGACACCCCCGGCGCGGCCCCGACCCACCACCCGGCGTCACGCGCTACGCGCACCCCAGAGAGCTACGACACCAGCCAGTCGTCCACCCCCGCCAGCAGCTTCGCCTTCACATCCTCCGGCGCCGCCGACCCCCGCACCGACTGCCGCGCCAGCTCCGCCAGTTCCTCGTCCGTGAACCCGTGATACCGCCGCGCGATCTCGTACTGAGCGGCAAGCCGCGCCCCGAACAGCAACGGATCGTCCGCGCCCAGCGCCATCGGCACCCCCGCCTCGAACAGCGTCCGCAGCGGCACGTCCTCCGGCTTCTCGTACACCCCCAGCGCCACGTTCGACGCCGGGCACACCTCACACGTCACCTGCCGGTCCGCCAGCCGCTTCAGCAGCCGAGGATCCTCCGCCGCCCGCACACCGTGCCCCACCCGGTCGGCTCCGAGGTCGTCCAGACAGTCCCGCACCGACGACGGCCCCGCCAGCTCACCCCCGTGCGGCGCCGACAGCAGACCCGCCTCCCGTACGATCCCGAACGCCCGGTCGAAGTCCCGCGCCATGCCCCGCCGCTCGTCGTTCGACAGTCCGAACCCGACGACCCCCCGGTCCGCGTACCGCGCCGCCAGCCGGGCCAGCGTGCGCGCGTCCAGCGGATGCTTCATCCGGTTCGCCGCGACCAGCACCCGCATCCCGAGCCCGGTCTCACGCGACGTCGTCTCCACCGCGTCCAGGATGATCTCCAGTGCCGGGATCAGACCGCCCAGCCGCGGCGCGTACGACGTCGGGTCGACCTGGATCTCCAGCCACCCCGAGCCGTCCCGGACGTCCTCCTCCGCCGCCTCCCGTACCAGCCGCTGGAGATCCTCCGGCTCCCGCAGACACGAGCGCGCCGCGTCGTACAGCCGCTGAAACCGGAACCAGCCCCGCTCGTCCGTCGCCCGCAGTCTCGGCGGCTCCCCGCTGACCAGCGCCTCGGTCAGCGACTCGGGCAGCCGCACCCCGTACTTGTCGGCCAGTTCCAGCACGGTAGAGGGCCGCATCGATCCGGTGAAGTGCAGGTGCAGATGGGCTTTCGGCAGCTCAGAGACATCACGTACACGCTCCATCCCAGGATCCTGCCGTACGCCTCAACCGTCCCGGTAGCTGTTTCCCCTTTAGTGGTCTTGCTCGCACAAACAAATGGGGCACATACCGGAACCGGTATGTGCCCCAGACCAGAAGGAAACGTCAGTCCCTGGCCTCCGCCAGCAGCTTCTGGATCCGGCTCACGCCCTCGACGAGATCCTCGTCACCCAGCGCGTACGACAGCCGCAGATACCCGGGCGTGCCGAACGCCTCACCCGGCACCACCGCGACCTCGGCCTCCTCCAGGATCAGCGCGGCCAGCTCGACCGTGTTCTCGGGCCGCCGCCCCCGGATCTCCTTGCCGACCAGCGCCTTCACCGACGGGTAGGCGTAGAACGCACCCTCCGGCTCCGGGCACACCACGCCGTCGATCTCGTTCAGCAGCCGCACGATGGTCTTGCGGCGCCGGTCGAACGCCTCGCGCATCGTCGCGACGGCGTCCAGGTCGCCGGAGACGGCGGCCAGGGCAGCCGCCTGCGCGACGTTCGACACGTTGGACGTCGCGTGCGACTGCAGGTTCGTCGCGGCCTTGATCACGTCCTTCGGGCCGATGACCCACCCGACCCGCCAGCCGGTCATCGCGTACGTCTTCGCCACACCGTTGACCACGACGCACTTGTCGCGCAGCTCGGGCAGCACCGCCGGCAGCGACACGGCGGAGGCGTCGCCGTAGACCAGGTGCTCGTAGATCTCGTCGGTCAGCACCCACAGACCGTGCTCGACGGCCCAGCGGCCGATCGCCTCGGTCTCCGTCTCGCTGTACACCGCGCCGGTCGGGTTCGACGGGGAGACGAACAGGATGACCTTCGTCTTCTCCGTACGGGCCGCCTCCAGCTGCTCGACGGTCACCCGGTAGCCGGTCGTCTCGTCGGCGACGACCTCCACGGGGACACCCCCGGCCAGCCGGATCGACTCCGGGTAGGTCGTCCAGTACGGCGCGGGCACGATGACCTCGTCGCCCGGGTCGAGGATCGCGGCGAAGGCCTCGTAGATGGCCTGCTTGCCGCCGTTGGTGACGAGGATCTGCGAGGCGTCGACCTCGTAGCCCGAGTCGCGCAGCGTCTTCGCGGCGATCGCGGCCTTCAGCTCGGGCAGACCGCCGGCCGGCGTGTAGCGGTGGAACTTCGGGTTCGAGCAGGCCTCGATCGCGGCCTGGACGATGTAGTCCGGGGTCGGGAAGTCGGGCTCACCGGCGCCGAAGCCGATCACCGGCCGCCCGGCGGCCTTGAGGGCCTTGGCCTTGGCGTCCACGGCGAGGGTGGCGGACTCGGAGATCGCGCCGACTCGGGCGGAGACCCGGCGCTCGGTGGGAGGGGTTGCAGCGCTCATGGGCCCCATCGTTTCAGACCGGAAACGCGCGCGGCACGGGGGTTTCACAGACTGAACAACCTCGGGCAAACCCCAGAACAACAGTCCGGATCGGCCGCACGACCTGGACGATCTTCAGCTGGACCCCGGCCTCTCGCCCCCGCCCGTCAGGCGATCTTCGGCCAACGAGCCCTCCCGCGAGCCGTATCTGTTCGACGACCGGCCGCAGACCACGTACACTCTCACCTCGTTGGCCTTCAGCGGCCCGCGCCCATTCGGTGCACACCAAGCATCCGGACGGATGCGGTACGTTGGGGGACACACAAAGGGTCGTAGCTCAATTGGTAGAGCACTGGTCTCCAAAACCAGCGGTTGGGGGTTCAAGTCCCTCCGGCCCTGCTACACACACCTTTCGCCAGGATGTGTGCGCATGTACGTACAGCAATGCACCGCCGTGCGGCTCAGACCGGGCGCGGCACGGCCACGACCCGGAATCAGGTGAGGACGAGTGACGGACGCCGTGGGCTCCATCGACATGCCTGATGCCCAGGACGAGGCGCCGGAGTCCAAGAAGACCCGCAAGGGCGGCAAGCGCGGCAAGAAGGGCCCGCTGAAGCGCCTTGCCCTCTTTTACCGCCAGATCGTCGCGGAGCTGCGCAAGGTCGTCTGGCCGAGCCGCAACCAGCTGACGACGTACACGACCGTGGTGATCATCTTCGTCGTCATCATGATCGGCCTGGTCACCGTGATTGACTATGGACTCAGCCACGCCGCCAAGTACGTGTTCGGCTGATCCGCCAGCGAAGAGCGCCGAGGTACCCGGCGCTCCTTTCGCATGTTCCACCCCTATGTATCCAGGAAGAAGCAGCCACCGTGTCTGACCCGAACGTGAACGACGCCATCGAGCCTGTCGAGTCCGTCGAGGACGAGCTCGACACCGTCGAGGGCGCGGACAGCGAGGACACCGACGCCTCCGCCGAGGTCGAGGCTGCCGACGCCGCCGCGGACGACGCCGCCGAGGCGGAGACCGAGGCCGGCGAAGAGGCCGCGGAAGAGCCCGAAGAAGAGGTCGAGGACGACCGCGACCCGATCGAGAAGCTCCGCGAGGAGCTGCGGGGCCTGCCCGGCGAGTGGTACGTCATCCACACCTACGCGGGCTACGAGAAGCGCGTGAAGGCCAACCTGGAGCAGCGCGCCGTCTCGCTGAACGTCGAGGACTTCATCTACCAGGCCGAGGTGCCCGAGGAAGAGATCGTCCAGATCAAGAACGGCGAGCGGAAGAACATCAAGCAGAACAAGCTCCCGGGCTACGTCCTGGTCCGTATGGACCTGACGAACGAGTCCTGGGGCGTCGTCCGCAACACCCCCGGTGTCACCGGCTTCGTGGGCAACGCCTACGACCCGTACCCGCTGACGCTGGACGAGATCGTCAAGATGCTCGCCCCCGAGGCCGAGGAGAAGGCCGCCCGCGAGGCCGCCGAGTCCGAGGGCAAGCCGGCTCCGCAGCGCAAGGTCGAGGTCCAGGTGCTGGACTTCGAGGTGGGCGACTCGGTCACCGTCACCGACGGCCCGTTCGCCACGCTGCAGGCGACTATCAACGAGATCAACCCGGACTCGAAGAAGGTCAAGGGCCTCGTCGAGATCTTCGGCCGCGAGACGCCGGTCGAGCTCTCCTTCGACCAGATCCAGAAGAACTAGCTTCTTCCGGACCCACCGCTTCCGCGCAGGTCAGGCGATCGCTCGAGCGTCCGCCTGACCTGCTCGGTTTTTGGCCGCGCATCCATACCCGTTATCGTTGTGCGGTATGCCTGCATCCGGGTGGTCCCCGGGAGTGGGCAGGACCCGAACCGAAAGGACCCGGAGAGCTATGCCTCCCAAGAAGAAGAAGGTCACGGGGCTCATCAAGCTCCAGATCCAGGCCGGTGCCGCCAACCCGGCCCCGCCGGTCGGCCCCGCGCTGGGTCAGCACGGCGTCAACATCATGGAGTTCTGCAAGGCCTACAACGCCGCGACCGAGTCGCAGCGTGGCTGGGTCATCCCGGTGGAGATCACGGTCTACGAGGACCGTTCCTTCACCTTCATCACCAAGACCCCGCCGGCCGCCAAGATGATCCTGAAGGCCGCGGGCATCGAGAAGGGCTCCGGCGAGCCGCACAAGACCAAGGTCGCGAAGATCACGCGTGACCAGGTCCGCGAGATCGCCACCACCAAGATGCCCGACCTCAACGCCAACGACCTGGACGCCGCCGAGAAGATCATCGCCGGCACCGCCCGTTCCATGGGCGTCACGGTCGAGGGCTGAGCCCCAACCTCCATCAGCAGAAGTGGCGGGGCCTGCTCGGCCCGGACCACGACTCCTAAGAATCCACAGGAGCAGTAGTGAGCAAGCGCAGCAAGTCCCTTCGCGCTGCGGACGCCAAGGTCGACCGGGAGAAGCTCTACGCCCCGCTCGAGGCCGTCCGTCTCGCCAAGGAGACCTCCACGACCAAGTTCGACGGCACCGTCGAGGTCGCCTTCCGTCTGGGTGTCGACCCGCGCAAGGCCGACCAGATGGTCCGTGGCACCGTGAACCTCCCGCACGGCACCGGTAAGACCGCCCGGGTCCTGGTCTTCGCGACCGGCGACCGTGCCGAGGCCGCGCGTGCCGCGGGCGCCGACATCGTCGGCGCCGACGAGCTCATCGACGAGGTGTCGAAGGGCCGCCTGGACTTCGACGCCGTCGTCGCCACCCCGGACCTCATGGGCAAGGTCGGCCGTCTCGGCCGGGTGCTCGGTCCGCGTGGTCTGATGCCGAACCCGAAGACCGGCACCGTCACCCCCGACACCGCCAAGGCCGTCACCGAGATCAAGGGCGGCAAGATCGAGTTCCGCGTCGACAAGCACTCGAACCTGCACTTCATCATCGGCAAGACGTCGTTCGACGACAGCAAGCTGGTGGAGAACTACGGCGCCGCGCTGGAGGAGATCCTCCGTCTGAAGCCGTCCGCCGCCAAGGGCCGTTACATCAAGAAGGCCGCCATCACCACCACGATGGGCCCCGGCATTCCGGTCGACCCGAACCGCACCCGCAACCTCCTCGTCGAGGAGGACCCGGCCGCGGTCTGAGCCTGACGGCTCACCCAACCGGTCACGGCCCCGCACCTCTCACAGGTGCGGGGCCCGTTGCCTTTTCCGGTACGTACGCCGGTGGCCTGGGTTAACGTGCGGGCACCGGATACGAACGGGGGGACGTATGCAGGGCACGACCGTGCGTCGGGCGGGGGTGCTCGCCATGGCCACCGCGTTGACGGGGATGGCCGCCTGCACCTCCCCGGAGCCCGCCGAGCGCCCGGGCAAGGACGACCGTGCTGCCCTCGCCCGGACGGCCCTGCGCTCCGCCGAGAACGCCACCGAGCGGGCGCGGTCCGCCCGGATCGAGTCCACGACGACGATGGGCTCGCTGATGTCCATGACCGCCGACGGCACCCTCGCCTGGGGCGACGGCGTCACCGGCACCCTCACCATCACGTACACCGGCGGCACGATCGCCGACACCCTGCGCCGGCTCGGCACCACCTCGATGGAGGCCCGCTACCTGCCCGACGCCTACTACGCGCGCATGGGCGAGAAGTTCGCCGAGCAGGCCGGCGGCAAACGCTGGATCCGGTACGCCCACGACGACCTCGAAGCCCTCGCCGGCGGCTCCGGCGCCCCTCTCGGCGACCAGATGCGCGCCACCACCCCGAACCAGTCCGTGAAGCTCCTGCTCGCCTCCGAGGACGTCAGGAAGGTCGGCGAGGAGACCGTGCGCGGCCGGCCCGCCACGCACTACTCCGGCACCGTGGCCGCAGCGGACGTCACCGACGCCGCCCTGAAGAAGCAGCTCACCGAGGCCGGTGTCACCACGCAGACCGTGGACATCTGGATCGACGAGCGGAACCTGCTGGTCAAGAAGGTGGAGAAGGCGCGGATGACCACGGGCGGGATGACCCAGACCGCGCACTACGGCGACTACGGCGTGCGGGTCCGGGCCGAACGGCCCCCGTTGTCCGACACCGGGGACTTCGAGGACCTGATGCGCGAGCAGTCCGGTACGGCCGGTACCTCCTGATGTCTCCGTCAATCCGGATAGATCGCTTGTGCCCCTCTGGGATAGGCTCGCGGCCTTGCTGTGCAGCAAGCATGCATTCCTTGGGGGAATCAATGAAGACATCCATACCTGCCGCCGGTCTCGGCGCTCTGCTGCTCGCCGCGGGGGCGGTCGGCTGCGGAAGCGAGCAGTCGCCGGAGATGACGCCCGCGGCCGCCGTCGCCAAGGCGGCGAAGAACACGGAGGACATCACGTCCCTCCGCTACCGCATGAACGGCACCGTGCCGGAGTCGGGCAAGGTCGAGGCCGAGGCGTCGATGCGTCTCAAGCCCTCGATCGCCATGAGCATGAAAGTCAAGGCGTCCGGCCAGGCGGCCACCGCCGGTGAATCGGAGATCCGCCTCGTCGACAAGGCCATGTACATCGGTGGGGGAGCCGAGATGGCCAAGGAGATGGACGGCAAGACCTGGATGAAGTTCGACCTCTCCGGCTCCGACGCCGGCAAGGAGCTGGACCAGCTGGGCTCAGCGAACCAGGCCGAGCAGAACCCGGCGGCGGAGTCCACCTTCCTCACCGGCGCCAAGGACGTGAAGAAGGTCGGCTCCGAGAAGGTCGACGGCGTCGAGACGACCCACTACACGGGCACGGTCACGCTCAAGGACCTCCGCGCGTCCCTCAAGGACGAGAAGGCGGCCACCCGCGAGCAGCGCGAGAAGAGCATCAAGCAGTACGAGAAGCTCGGCGTCGACAAGCTCGCCATGGACATGTGGGTCGACGGCGAGGACCACACCAAGCAGTTCCGCATGAAGAGCGACACCGACAAGGGCCCGCTCGACATGACCATCACCTTCCTCGACTACAACAAGCCGGTGACGGTCGAGGCCCCGCCGGCCAAGGACGTCGCGGACCTGGCCGAGATGTTCAAGGACCTGGGGCAGGGCTGATCCGCCCGCGTCGATCCGTCGTACGGGCGGATTTGCTTGACAGCGATCCGTTCCCGTACCCTCCTACAGAAGCCAAAGACCGCTGGTCGTTACCGCGCGCTCGCAAGGGGGCGCGGTGGCCGAAGGATCCGCTGAAACGGCGGACGGCCCGCGCAGGTGACACAGGAGAAGCTCCCGGAGTCCGCCGCCCCGTGCGTGCGCGAAACCGGTCGAGCTACGCCCCGTGCGCTTGCGCCGGGGCGTTTCGTTTTCCCCAGTCCTCCTTCGGGTCCGCGCGGTCCGAATCACCCGGAAGGAGGCCGAGGCTCATGGCGAGGCCTGACAAGGTCGATGCCGTCGTGGAGATGCGGGAGAAGTTCCGCAACTCCAACGGCGCCGTCATCACCGCGTACACCGGTCTCACCGTGGCGCAGCTCCAGCAGCTGCGTCGTTCACTCGGTGAGAACGCTCAGTACCGTGTGGCGAAGAACACGCTGACCAAGATTGCGGCCAACGAGGCCGGGATCAACACGATCGACGACCTCTTCACGGGTTCGTCGGCCGTCGCCTTCGTGACCGGTGACCCGGTCGAGGCGGCGAAGGGTCTCCGTGACTTCGCCAAGGACAACCCCAACCTGGTCATCAAGGGCGGCGTCCTTGACGGCAAGGCGTTGTCCGCAGATGAGATCAAGAAGCTTGCGGACCTCGAGTCCCGCGAGGTTCTGCTCTCCAAGCTGGCCGGTGCCTTCAAGGCGAAGCAGTCCCAGGCTGCCTCCGTCTTCCAGGCGCTGCCGTCGAAGCTCGTCCGCACCGTGGACGCGCTCCGTGCCAAGCAGGACGAGCAGGGCGGTGCCGAGTAACTCGGCTCGCATCCCGGCCCCCGCTGCCTGAACGCGGAGGCCGTCGCGGGCCAGTAGTACGCCCGCCTCACATGTACATCCGGCACCTGCCGATTTAGTGGAAGGACCGCCAATCATGGCGAAGCTCAGCCAGGAAGACCTGCTCGCGCAGTTCGAGGAGATGACCCTCATCGAGCTCTCCGAGTTCGTGAAGGCGTTCGAGGACAAGTTCGACGTCACCGCCGCCGCGGCCGCCCCGGTCGTCGTCGCCGGTGGTGCCGCTGGTGGCGCCGCTGCCGAGGCCGAGGCCGAGAAGGACGAGTTCGACGTCATCCTCGCCGGCGCCGGCGACAAGAAGATCCAGGTCATCAAGGTCGTGCGTGAGCTGACCTCCCTGGGCCTGAAGGAGGCCAAGGACCTGGTCGACGGTGCGCCGAAGCCGGTTCTGGAGAAGGTCAACAAGGAGGCCGCCGACAAGGCCAAGGAGGCCCTCGAGGGCGCCGGTGCCTCCGTCGAGGTCAAGTAAGACCTTTCGGATCCGCCAGGATCCACGGCACGTCCCCCTGGGCGTGTAACGCGTAAGCGTCGAAGAGCGATCATCCATCCGGGTGGTCGCTCTTCGGCGTTCCGGGGGTCGGGCCACGGTTGCCTTGAACCCTCGGTGGCGGGGGGTATGGTGATCTTCGTCGTGTCTCTGGGCGGGCCCCGGTTCGGGCAGGGGGCCTTGACGAACCGCACGCAGCGCGCAATTCTCAGGACGCGTCGTCACAAGGATCCGAATCCGAGGTATGGATCGGCGACGAAGAGGGCAGTATCAACGTGCGTTGAGGGCAGCGCCTTGTCGCAGGAGTGGAACAACGAGGGTAAACACGGGTTTCAGAACCCGGACTGGACATCAGTGTGCCAAGTGGCTACACTGACCCTTTGCGCTGCCTGTTAGCTGTCCCCTGCCCGTCACCAGGGGTCTGCCCTCGCCCGAGCATCGACGACAAGACCTGTCTGACCTGGCATTTAGGCCGGATGGACACAGCTTGTCTCTGTGTACGGGAGAGGGGCCGGTACGCGCGTAGTGAGTCCGAGCCCTCGGAAGGACCCCCTCTTGGCCGCCTCGCGCAACGCCTCGACCGCGAATACGAACAACGGCGCCAGCACCGCCCCGCTGCGCATTTCCTTTGCAAAGATCAAGGAGCCTCTCGAGGTTCCGAACCTGCTCGCGCTGCAGACCGAGAGCTTCGACTGGCTGCTCGGCAACACGGCCTGGCAGAGTCGGGTCGAGGAGGCTCTGGACAACGGTCAGGACGTCCCCACCAAGTCCGGGCTCGAGGAGATCTTCGAGGAGATCTCCCCGATCGAGGACTTCAGCGGGTCGATGTCGCTGACCTTCCGCGACCACCGCTTCGAGCCGCCGAAGAACTCGATCGACGAGTGCAAGGAGCGCGACTTCACGTACGCGGCCCCGCTCTTCGTCACCGCCGAGTTCACCAACAACGAGACCGGTGAGATCAAGTCCCAGACGGTCTTCATGGGCGACTTCCCGCTCATGACGAACAAGGGCACCTTCGTCATCAACGGCACCGAGCGTGTCGTGGTGTCGCAGCTGGTCCGTTCGCCCGGTGTCTACTTCGACTCCTCCATCGACAAGACGTCCGACAAGGACATCTTCTCCGCCAAGATCATCCCGTCCCGGGGTGCCTGGCTGGAGATGGAGATCGACAAGCGCGACATGGTCGGTGTCCGCATCGACCGCAAGCGCAAGCAGTCCGTCACCGTCCTGCTCAAGGCGCTCGGCTGGACCACCGAGCAGATCCTCGAGGAGTTCGGCGAGTACGAGTCGATGCGCGCCACCCTGGAGAAGGACCACACCCAGGGCCAGGACGACGCGCTGCTCGACATCTACCGCAAGCTGCGTCCGGGTGAGCCCCCACGCGTGAGGCCGCGCAGACGCTGCTGGAGAACCTGTACTTCAACCCCAAGCGCTACGACCTCGCCAAGGTCGGCCGCTACAAGGTCAACAAGAAGCTGGGTGCGGACGCTCCGCTGGACGCGGGCATCCTGACCGTCGAGGACGTCATCTCGACGATCAAGTACCTGGTGAAGCTGCACGCCGGCGAGACCGAGACGGTCGGGGACAGCGGTACGAACATCGTCGTCGAGACCGACGACATCGACCACTTCGGCAACCGTCGTCTGCGCAGCGTCGGCGAGCTCATCCAGAACCAGGTCCGTACGGGTCTGGCTCGTATGGAGCGCGTCGTCCGTGAGCGCATGACGACCCAGGACGTCGAGGCGATCACGCCGCAGACCCTGATCAACATCCGGCCGGTCGTCGCCTCCATCAAGGAGTTCTTCGGCACCAGCCAGCTGTCCCAGTTCATGGACCAGAACAACCCGCTGTCGGGTCTGACGCACAAGCGGCGTCTCTCCGCGCTCGGCCCGGGTGGTCTGTCCCGTGAGCGGGCCGGCTTCGAGGTCCGTGACGTGCACCCCTCGCACTACGGCCGCATGTGCCCGATCGAGACCCCTGAAGGCCCGAACATCGGTCTGATCGGCTCGCTCGCCACCTACGGCCGGGTCAACGCGTTCGGTTTCGTCGAGACCCCGTACCGCAAGGTGTTCGAGGGTCAGGTCACCGACCAGGTCGACTACCTCACGGCCGACGAGGAGGACCGCTTCGTCATCGCGCAGGCCAACGCGCCGCTGACGGACGACCTCCGCTTCGCCGAGGCCCGCGTGCTGGTCCGCCGCAAGGGCGGCGAGGTCGACTACGTCGGCCCCGAGGACGTGGACTACATGGACGTCTCGCCGCGCCAGATGGTGTCGGTCGCGACCGCCATGATCCCCTTCCTCGAGCACGACGACGCCAACCGTGCCCTCATGGGCGCGAACATGATGCGTCAGGCCGTGCCGCTGATTAAGTCCGAGTCCCCGCTCGTCGGCACCGGCATGGAGTACCGCTCCGCGGTCGACGCCGGCGACGTGGTCAAGGCCGAGAAGCCCGGTGTGGTCCAGGAGGTCTCCGCGGACTACATCACCACTGCCAACGACGACGGCACGTACATCACGTACCGGCTGGCCAAGTTCGCCCGCTCCAACCAGGGCACCTCGGTCAACCAGAAGGTCATCGTCAGCGAGGGCGACCGGATCATCGAGGGCCAGGTCCTCGCCGACGGTCCGGCCACCCAGCAGGGCGAGATGGCGCTGGGCAAGAACCTGCTCGTGGCGTTCATGCCGTGGGAGGGGCACAACTACGAGGACGCGATCATCCTGTCGCAGCGCCTCGTGCAGGACGACGTCCTCTCCTCGATCCACATCGAGGAGCACGAGGTCGACGCCCGTGACACCAAGCTCGGCCCGAGGAGATCACCCGGGACATCCCGAACGTCTCCGAGGAGGTCCTCGCCGACCTCGACGAGCGCGGCATCATCCGTATCGGTGCCGAGGTCATCGCCGGTGACATCCTCGTCGGCAAGGTCACGCCCAAGGGCGAGACCGAGCTGACGCCCGAGGAGCGCCTGCTCCGCGCGATCTTCGGTGAGAAGGCCCGTGAGGTCCGTGACACCTCGCTGAAGGTGCCGCACGGCGAGACCGGCAAGGTCATCGGCGTGCGCGTCTTCGACCGCGAGGAGGGCGACGAGCTTCCCCCGGTGTGAACCAGCTGGTGCGCGTCTACGTCGCGCAGAAGCGCAAGATCACCGACGGTGACAAGCTCGCCGGCCGGCACGGCAACAAGGGCGTCATCTCCAAGATCCTTCCGATCGAGGACATGCCGTTCCTGGAGGACGGCACCCCGGTCGACATCATCCTCAACCCGCTCGGTGTCCCGTCCCGAATGAACCCGGGACAGGTCCTGGAGATCCACCTCGGCTGGCTCGCCAGCCAGGGCTGGGACGTCTCCGGTCTCGCCGACGACTGGGCGCAGCGCCTGCAGGCCATCGACGCCGACCAGGTCCCGCCGCGGACCAACGTCGCGACGCCGGTCTTCGACGGTGCCCGCGAGGACGAGCTGGCCGGTCTGCTGAACCACACCATCCCGAACCGCGACGGCGAGCGCATGGTGCTCCCGTCCGGCAAGGCCCGGCTGTTCGACGGCCGCTCCGGCGAGCCGTTCCCGGACCCGATCTCCGTCGGGTACATGTACATCCTCAAGCTGCACCACCTGGTCGACGACAAGCTGCACGCCCGCTCGACCGGCCCGTACTCCATGATCACCCAGCAGCCGCTGGGTGGTAAGGCCCAGTTCGGTGGCCAGCGGTTCGGCGAGATGGAGGTGTGGGCACTCGAGGCGTACGGCGCCGCCTACGCGCTCCAGGAGCTGCTGACCATCAAGTCCGACGACGTCACCGGCCGCGTGAAGGTCTACGAGGCCATCGTCAAGGGCGAGAACATCCCTGAGCCCGGCATCCCCGAGTCCTTCAAGGTGCTCATCAAGGAGATGCAGTCTCTCTGCCTGAACGTGGAGGTGCTGTCCAGCGACGGTATGTCCATCGAGATGCGCGACACCGACGAGGACGTCTTCCGCGCTGCGGAGGAGCTCGGCATCGACCTGTCCCGGCGTGAGCCGAGCAGCGTCGAAGAGGTCTGACGGGAGTCCGGGGACCTGCGCTTCGCAGGTCCCCGGCCCCAGGACCCCCGTTTCAGACCAAAGACTTACAACCCTGAGAGGGATTGACGCATAGTGCTCGACGTCAACTTCTTCGACGAGCTCCGGATCGGCCTGGCCACCGCTGACGACATCCGTCAGTGGAGCCACGGCGAGGTCAAGAAGCCCGAGACCATCAACTACCGCACCCTCAAGCCCGAAAAGGACGGACTCTTCTGCGAGAAGATCTTCGGTCCGACCCGGGACTGGGAGTGCTACTGCGGCAAGTACAAGCGCGTCCGCTTCAAGGGCATCATCTGTGAGCGCTGCGGTGTCGAGGTGACTCGCGCCAAGGTGCGCCGTGAGCGGATGGGCCACATCGAGCTGGCCGCCCCCGTCACGCACATCTGGTACTTCAAGGGCGTTCCGTCGCGTCTGGGCTACCTGCTCGACCTGGCCCCGAAGGACCTGGAGAAGGTCATCTACTTCGCGGCGTACATGATCACGTACGTCGACGAGGAGCGCCGTACGCGCGACCTGCCCTCCCTGGAGGCCCACGTCTCCGTCGAGCGCCAGCAGATCGAGCAGCGCCGCGACGCCGACCTGGAGGCCCGCGCCAAGAAGCTCGAGACCGACCTGGCCGAGCTGGAGGCCGAGGGCGCCAAGGCCGATGTGCGCCGCAAGGTGCGTGAGGGTGCCGAGCGCGAGATGAAGCAGCTGCGTGACCGCGCGCAGCGCGAGATCGACCGGCTCGACGAGGTGTGGAACCGCTTCAAGAACCTCAAGGTCCAGGACCTCGAGGGCGACGAGCTGCTCTACCGCGAGCTGCGCGACCGCTTCGGCACGTACTTCGACGGCTCGATGGGTGCCGCGGCGCTGCAGAAGCGCCTGGAGTCCTTCGACCTCGACGAGGAGGCCGAGAAGCTCCGCGAGATCATCCGTACCGGCAAGGGCCAGAAGAAGACCCGTGCGCTCAAGCGCCTGAAGGTCGTCTCCGCGTTCCTGCAGACCAGCAACAGCCCCAAGGGCATGGTGCTCGACTGCGTGCCGGTCATCCCGCCGGACCTCCGCCCGATGGTGCAGCTGGACGGTGGCCGCTTCGCGACCTCCGACCTGAACGACCTGTACCGCCGTGTGATCAACCGGAACAACCGACTGAAGCGCCTTCTCGACCTCGGTGCGCCCGAGATCATCGTGAACAACGAGAAGCGCATGCTCCAGGAGGCCGTCGACGCGCTGTTCGACAACGGCCGCCGTGGTCGTCCGGTCACCGGTCCCGGTAACCGCCCGCTGAAGTCCCTCAGCGACATGCTGAAGGGTAAGCAGGGCCGCTTCCGCCAGAACCTGCTCGGTAAGCGTGTGGACTACTCCGCGCGTTCCGTGATCGTCGTCGGTCCGCAGCTGAAGCTGCACCAGTGCGGTCTGCCCAAGGCGATGGCGCTGGAGCTCTTCAAGCCGTTCGTGATGAAGCGCCTGGTCGACCTGAACCACGCGCAGAACATCAAGAGCGCCAAGCGCATGGTCGAGCGCGGCCGCACGGTCGTGTACGACGTGCTGGAAGAGGTCATCGCGGAGCACCCGGTTCTGCTGAACCGTGCGCCCACGCTGCACCGCCTCGGCATCCAGGCCTTCGAGCCGCAGCTGGTCGAGGGCAAGGCCATCCAGATCCACCCGCTCGTCTGCACCGCGTTCAACGCGGACTTCGACGGTGACCAGATGGCCGTGC
Source organism: Streptomyces tuirus (assembly GCA_018195615.1). GTDB lineage: Bacteria > Actinomycetota > Actinomycetes > Streptomycetales > Streptomycetaceae > Streptomyces > Streptomyces tuirus_A. The sequence goes on from JAGTPG010000002.1 coordinate 5,864,945, forward strand.
ACCTGCCGCTGTCCGCGGAGGCGCAGGCCGAGGCCCGCATCCTGATGCTGTCCTCGAACAACATCCTCAAGCCGGCCGACGGCCGCCCGGTGACGATGCCGACCCAGGACATGGTCCTCGGTCTGTTCTTCCTCACCACCGACGGCGAGATGCGCGACCTCAAGGGCGAGGGCCGTTCCTTCGCCTCGGTCGCCGAGGCGATCATGGCCTTCGACGCGGGCGAGCTGTCGCTCCAGTCGAAGATCGACGTCCGCTTCCCGGTCGGCACCATCCCGCCGCGTGGCTGGACCCCGCCGGCGCGCGAGGAGGGTGAGCCCGAGTGGCAGCAGGGTGACAGCTTCCGGCTGAACACCACCCTGGGCCGTGCGCTCTTCAACGAGCTGCTGCCCGAGGACTACCCGTTCGTCGACTACGAGGTCGGCAAGAAGCAGCTCTCCGAGATCGTCAACGACCTCGCCGAGCGCTACCCGAAGGTCATCGTGGCGGCGACGCTCGACAACCTGAAGGCGGCCGGCTTCTTCTGGGCGACCCGTTCCGGCGTCACCGTGGCCATCTCCGACGTCGTCGTTCCCGAGGCGAAGAAGGAGATCGTCCGCGGGTACGAGGCGCAGGACGAGAAGGTCCAGAAGCAGTACGAGCGCGGTCTGATCACCAAGGACGAGCGCACGCAGGAACTCATCGCGATCTGGACCAAGGCGACCAACGAGGTCGCCGAGGCGATGAACGACAACTTCCCGAAGACCAACCCGATCTTCATGATGGTGAACTCGGGTGCACGAGGCAACATGATGCAGATGCGTCAGATCGCCGGTATGCGTGGTCTGGTGTCGAACGCGAAGAACGAGACGATCCCGCGTCCGATCAAGGCGTCCTTCCGTGAGGGCCTCTCCGTGCTGGAGTACTTCATCTCCACGCACGGTGCCCGTAAGGGTCTGGCGGACACCGCTCTGCGTACCGCCGACTCGGGTTACCTCACGCGTCGTCTGGTCGACGTCTCCCAGGACGTCATCATCCGCGAGGAGGACTGCGGCACCGAGCGCGGTCTGCGCCTCAAGATCGCGGACCGGAACGCCGACGGCACGCTGCTCAAGGCGGAGGACGTCGAGACGTCCGTGTACGCGCGCTGCCTCGCCGAGGACATCGTGGTCGACGGTCAGGTGCTGGCTCCGGCCGGTACCGACCTGGGCGACGTCCTCATCGAGGAGCTCGTGGGCCGCGGCGTCGAGGAGGTCAAGACCCGTTCGGTCCTGACCTGCGAGTCCGCCGTCGGTACCTGCGCGATGTGCTACGGCCGTTCGCTCGCCACCGGCAAGCTGGTCGACATCGGTGAGGCGGTCGGCATCATCGCCGCCCAGTCCATCGGTGAGCCCGGTACCCAGCTGACGATGCGTACCTTCCACACCGGTGGTGTGGCCGGTGACGACATCACCCAGGGTCTGCCGCGTGTCGTCGAGCTCTTCGAGGCCCGTACCCGAAGGGTGTCGCCCCGATCTCCGAGGCCCAGGGCCGCGTGCGGATCGAGGAGACCGAGAAGACCAAGAAGATCGTCGTCACCCCGGACGACGGCAGCGACGAGACGGCGTACCCGATCTCCAAGCGTGCCCGTCTCCTGGTCAGCGAGGGCGAGCACGTCCAGGTGGGCCAGAAGCTCACCGTGGGTGCCACCAACCCGCACGACGTGCTGCGCATCCTGGGTCAGCGTGCCGTCCAGGTCCACCTGGTCGGCGAGGTCCAGAAGGTCTACAACTCGCAGGGTGTGTCGATCCACGACAAGCACATCGAGATCATCATCCGGCAGATGCTGCGCCGCGTGACGATCATCGAGTCCGGCGACGCCGAGCTGCTGCCCGGCGAGCTGGTCGAGCGCTCGAAGTTCGAGCACGAGAACCGTCGTGTGGTCCAGGAGGGCGGTCACCCGGCCTCCGGTCGTCCGCAGCTCATGGGTATCACCAAGGCCTCGCTGGCCACGGAGTCCTGGCTGTCGGCGGCGTCCTTCCAGGAGACGACGCGAGTCCTCACGGACGCGGCGATCAACGCCAAGTCCGACTCGCTCATCGGCCTCAAGGAGAACGTCATCATCGGTAAGCTCATCCCGGCCGGTACGGGCCTGTCCCGCTACCGCAACATCCGGGTCGAGCCGACCGAGGAGGCCAAGGCCGCGATGTACTCGGCCGTCGGCTACGACGACATCGACTACTCGCCGTTCGGCACGGGCTCCGGCCAGGCCGTGCCGCTGGAGGACTACGACTACGGTCCGTACAACCAGTAAGCGAGTCGCTTGAACCGAGGGCGGTCATCCTGCGGGGTGGCCGCCCTTCGGCGTGTCGGCGGTGCACGTGCGGGCGGCACGAGCCCGCGGATGCTCCGGGCTACCTGAAACGCGCCCCTCCGGTCCCCGGGCAGACCCCGCCAGAGGGCCGCCGGAAGCGTCCGGCGACACCGGTCGACCGGCCGACACGCGACCCCCGTGGAGGAATGCGCCGGTGCCGGAAAGCTCGCTTCGGCGCATGATGGAAGGACTCCGGCTTCCGGGGAGGTGCTCCGTGTCGCAGCCGCACTATCCGTCCTGGCAACCCTGGCAGGGCCACAGCGTCCCGTCGATGCTCGCTTCGCACGCCGATCGGGAGCGGGCCGTGGACGTGCTCAGAGCCGGGTACGGCGAGGGGCGGATGGAGCACGGCGAGTTCGAGAAGCGGGTGGCGCGGGCGTACGCGGCGCGGACCGTGGGGGAGCTGGCGCTGCTCGTCGCCGACCTGCCGCAGGGGCCCGCACCGCAGTCGGCCTCCAACGCGCCCGTGCCGCGGACGTTCCTGCCTGTGCCGCGGCCCCAGACGAACGGGAAGGCGGTCGCGGCGGCCGTGTGCGGGCTGCTGTGCGTGCCGACCATGGGGCTGACCGGGATTCCGGCGGTGGTGCTGGGGCATGTGGCGCGGAACGAGATCCGCAGCCGAGGGGAGCTGGGGGACGGGCTCGCGCTGACCGGACTCGTCCTCGGGTGGTTGTCCACGGCCGGCTGGGCACTCGTGCTGGTGTTGCTGACGGTGGTGTCCGTCGTGGCAGCCTGAACGGATGAGGCTGCTGAACGTATGCAAAGCGGACACTCGCCGTCGAATTGAAGATCGACAACGGCCGGGGTCTTGACATGCCCCGCATAGTGATGCGGGCGCTGCCCATTTGTTTTGACCGCAGCGAATGCGATAGGTACGCTCAGACCTTGTGCCTGGGGTGTGCCCTGGCTCTCGTGCGTGCCATCAACCGCACAGCGAGCTGACACCGGCCACCGTAATCTGCGCTTAATTCTGCCTGGCGGCGGGAGTCCGCGGGATTCGACACACCCGACCGCGTGGGTCGGCGACGTTCCAGGTTAGCTGTACCCATCGGCACACAGAAACCGGAGAAGTAGTGCCTACGATCCAGCAGCTGGTCCGCAAGGGCCGGCAGGACAAGGTCGAGAAGAACAAGACGCCCGCACTCGAGGGTTCCCCTCAGCGTCGCGGCGTCTGCACGCGTGTGTTCACGACCACCCCGAAGAAGCCGAACTCGGCCCTGCGTAAGGTCGCGCGTGTGCGTCTGACCAGCGGGATCGAGGTCACCGCTTACATTCCGGGTGAGGGGCACAACCTGCAGGAGCACTCCATCGTGCTCGTGCGCGGCGGCCGTGTGAAGGACCTGCCTGGTGTTCGCTACAAGATCATCCGTGGTTCGCTCGACACCCAGGGTGTGAAGAACCGCAAGCAGGCCCGCAGCCGCTACGGCGCCAAGAAGGAGAAGTAAGAATGCCTCGTAAGGGCCCCGCCCCGAAGCGCCCGGTCATCATCGACCCGGTCTACGGTTCTCCTCTTGTCACCTCTCTCATCAACAAGGTGCTGCTGAACGGCAAGCGCTCCACCGCCGAGCGCATCGTCTACGGCGCCATGGAGGGCTTGCGCGAGAAGACCGGCAACGACCCGGTCATCACGCTGAAGCGCGCTCTCGAGAACATCAAGCCGACCCTCGAGGTCAAGTCCCGCCGTGTCGGTGGTGCCACCTACCAGGTTCCGGTCGAGGTCAAGCCCGGCCGTGCCAACACCCTGGCGCTGCGCTGGCTCGTCGGTTACTCCCGCGCCCGTCGCGAGAAGACCATGACCGAGCGTCTGCTCAACGAGCTCCTCGACGCCAGCAACGGCCTGGGTGCCGCTGTGAAGAAGCGCGAGGACACGCACAAGATGGCCGAGTCCAACAAGGCCTTCGCGCACTACCGCTGGTAGTCGCAGACCCCATCGAGACCGAGAGAAGACTGAAGCCTTATGGCTACCACTTCGCTTGACCTGGCCAGGGTCCGCAACATCGGGATCATGGCCCACATCGACGCGGGCAAGACGACGACCACCGAGCGGATCCTGTTCTACACCGGCGTTTCGTACAAGATCGGTGAGGTCCACGACGGCGCTGCCACCATGGACTGGATGGAGCAGGAGCAGGAGCGTGGCATCACGATCACCTCTGCTGCCACCACCTGTCACTGGCCGCTCGAGGACAACGACTACACCATCAACATCATCGACACCCCGGGTCACGTCGACTTCACCGTCGAGGTGGAGCGCTCCCTGCGCGTGCTCGACGGTGCCGTGACGGTGTTCGACGGTGTCGCCGGCGTCGAGCCCCAGTCCGAGACCGTGTGGCGTCAGGCGGACCGCTACGGCGTTCCGCGTATCTGCTTCGTCAACAAGCTCGACCGGACCGGTGCCGAGTTCCACCGCTGCGTCGACATGATCTCCGACCGCCTGGGCGCGCAGCCGCTGGTCATGCAGCTGCCGATCGGTGCGGAGGCGGACTTCAAGGGCGTCATCGACCTCGTGACGATGAAGGCCCTGGTCTGGTCGGCCGAGGCGACCAAGGGCGAGATGTACGACACCGTCGACATCCCGGACACCCACGCCGAGGCTGCCGAGGAGTACCGCGGCAAGCTGCTCGAGGCCGTCGCCGAGAACGACGAAGAGCTGATGGAGCTGTACCTGGAGGGCACCGAGCCCACCGTGGAGCAGCTCTACGCCGCGATCCGTCGCATCACCATCGCGTCCGGCAAGGGCGGCGGCACCACCGTCACCCCCGTGTTCTGCGGCACCGCGTTCAAGAACAAGGGCGTTCAGCCCCTGCTCGACGCGGTCGTGCGCTACCTGCCCACCCCGCTCGACGTCGAGGCCATCGAGGGCCACGACGTCAAGGACCCGGAGCAGGTCATCGCGCGCAAGCCGTCGGACGAGGAGCCCCTCGCCGCGCTCGCGTTCAAGATCATGAGCGACCCGCACCTCGGTAAGCTCACCTTCGTCCGCGTGTACTCCGGCCGCCTGCACTCCGGCACCCAGGTGCTGAACTCGGTGAAGGGCAAGAAGGAGCGCATCGGCAAGATCTACCGCATGCACGCCAACAAGCGTGAGGAGATCGAGTCGGTGGGCGCCGGCGACATCGTCGCCGTGATGGGTCTGAAGCAGACCACCACCGGTGAGACGCTGTCGGACGACAAGAGCCCGGTCATCCTGGAGTCCATGGACTTCCCGGCGCCGGTCATCCAGGTCGCCATCGAGCCCAAGTCGAAGGGCGACCAGGAGAAGCTCGGCGTCGCGATCCAGCGCCTGGCCGAGGAGGACCCGTCCTTCCAGGTCCACTCCGACGAGGAGACCGGCCAGACCATCATCGGCGGCATGGGCGAGCTGCACCTCGAGGTGCTGGTCGACCGTATGCGCCGTGAGTTCAAGGTCGAGGCCAACGTCGGCAAGCCGCAGGTCGCGTACCGCGAGACCATCCGCAAGGCCGTCGAGAAGGTCGAGTTCACCCACAAGAAGCAGACGGGTGGTACCGGCCAGTTCGCTCGCGTCATCATCGCGATCGAGCCGATCGAGGGCGGCGACGCCAGCTACGAGTTCGTCAACAAGGTGACCGGTGGTCGCGTGCCGAAGGAGTACATCCCTTCGGTCGACGCCGGTGCGCAGGAGGCCATGCAGTTCGGCATCCTCGCCGGTTACGAGATGACCGGTGTCCGCGTGACGCTGCTCGACGGTGCCTACCACGAGGTCGACTCCTCCGAGCTCGCGTTCAAGATCGCCGGTTCGCAGGCCTTCAAGGAGGCCGCGCGCAAGGCCAGCCCGTGCTGCTCGAGCCGATGATGGCCGTCGAGGTCACCACGCCCGAGGACTACATGGGTGAGGTCATCGGCGACATCAACTCCCGCCGTGGTCAGATCCAGGCCATGGAGGAGCGGGCCGGTGCCCGCGTCGTCAAGGGCCTCGTGCCCCTGTCGGAGATGTTCGGCTACGTCGGAGACCTCCGCAGCAAGACGTCGGGTCGCGCAAGCTACTCGATGCAGTTCGACTCCTACGCCGAGGTTCCCCGGAACGTCGCCGAGGAGATCATCGCGAAGGCCAAGGGCGAGTAACGCACCGCGTCTACACGCCGTAGGCTTGACTCCGGAGCCTTGAGGGGCATTCCGCCGCAATCGTGGTGAGAATGCCCCGGGGCCCGGGCTTTCCAGCAAAGATCACCTGGCGCCGATGAGTAAGGCGTACCAGAACCACTCCACAGGAGGACCCCAGTGGCGAAGGCGAAGTTCGAGCGGACTAAGCCGCACGTCAACATCGGCACCATCGGTCACATCGACCACGGTAAGACGACCCTCACGGCCGCCATTACCAAGGTGCTGCACGACGCGTACCCGGACCTGAACGAGGCCTCGGCCTTCGACCAGATCGACAAGGCTCCTGAGGAGCGCCAGCGCGGTATCACCATCTCCATCGCGCACGTCGAGTACCAGACCGAGACGCGTCACTACGCCCACGTCGACTGCCCCGGTCACGCGGACTACATCAAGAACATGATCACGGGTGCGGCGCAGATGGACGGCGCCATCCTCGTGGTCGCCGCCACCGACGGCCCGATGCCGCAGACCAAGGAGCACGTGCTCCTGGCCCGCCAGGTCGGCGTTCCGTACATCGTCGTCGCCCTGAACAAGGCCGACATGGTGGACGACGAGGAGATCCTGGAGCTCGTCGAGCTCGAGGTCCGTGAGCTCCTCTCCGAGTACGAGTTCCCGGGCGACGACGTTCCCGTCGTCAAGGTCTCCGCTCTGAAGGCCCTCGAGGGCGACAAGGAGTGGGGCAACTCGGTTCTCGAGCTCATGAACGCCGTCGACACGGCGATCCCGGAGCCCGAGCGTGACGTCGACAAGCCGTTCCTGATGCCGATCGAGGACGTCTTCACGATCACCGGTCGCGGTACGGTCGTCACCGGCCGTATCGAGCGTGGTGTCCTCAAGGTCAACGAGACCGTGGACATCATCGGCATCAAGCAGGAGAAGACCACCACCACGGTCACCGGCATCGAGATGTTCCGGAAGCTCCTCGACGAGGGCCAGGCCGGTGAGAACGTCGGTCTGCTGCTTCGCGGCATCAAGCGCGAGGACGTCGAGCGCGGCCAGGTCATCATCAAGCCGGGCTCGGTCACCCCGCACACCGAGTTCGAGGCGCAGGCCTACATCCTGTCCAAGGACGAGGGTGGCCGCCACACGCCGTTCTTCAACAACTACCGCCCGCAGTTCTACTTCCGTACGACGGACGTGACCGGCGTGGTGACCCTCCCCGAGGGCACCGAGATGGTCATGCCGGGTGACAACACCGAGATGAAGGTGGAGCTCATCCAGCCCGTCGCCATGGAGGAGGGCCTGAAGTTCGCCATCCGTGAGGGTGGCCGGACCGTGGGCGCCGGCCAGGTCACCAAGATCAACAAGTGAGTCTTCGGACTGGCTTGAGGGTCTACTGACCTGAGTGGCTCGAAGGGGCCCGTACGACTTCGGTCGTGCGGGCCCTTTTGTTGTGCCCGCCCCCGTTCTACGACGGCTGGGGTGCCGCCAGGACGGTCCACCTCGTCCAGCCGGTCAGAAGCCCAGGTACGTGATCTGGACGACGTAGACCCGTTCGCTGCGGACGACGACCTGATACGTGAACATGCCGCCGGGGACGATGATGTCGCCGCCCTTCGGGTCGACACCGTCATGGGCCTGTCCGTGGACATGGAAGGCTTCGGCTGCCCTGACCAGTTCGTCCGCCTTGCCTTCCACCTCGGCGAGGAAGCTGGTCGGAGCGGTTCGGGCCGCTTCCTCCGCGCCGAAGGCGTACTCCCACTTCCAGCTCACCCGCGGACTGCCTTCATGGCTGCGTCCAGGACGGCGCTCAGTTCACGCAGGGCTTCTTGGGCGATGGCGGGGTCCTCGTGCTCGAGGTTGCCCTTCGCCCGGGCGTAGCGGGTGGACAGAGCGGGGCGCCGGGCGATCTCGATGTCCCTGGCCCAGGTCAGCACCCAGCTCTGCACCGGGCTCAGCGACTGCCATTCGACCGCCTTGGCGAAGGCTTCGTCCTTGGTGGCCTGCATCTCTTCCAGTCGGGCCGGATCGACGGCGGCGAGAGCCGCACGCAGGGCGTCAGGAGTCTGCTGAGGGCGGGGGATCAGCTCATGTCCGTGGTCGGCCTGAGTGCTCATCGTGTCCACCTCCAGGGAGTGCCTCGGCCAGGCTATCCCGCTCGTGTTGCCGATGAGCGCGGCGCCGTGTGCGGCAGTTGCTCTTCTCATGCGGCCTCCAGAAGCTCGGCCCGCTCGGGTCGGCAGTCGTGGCAGCGGCCGGGGGCCGGTGCTCGGAAGGCGCGGTCGCAGCCGTCGCAGGTCTGGAACGGGTGACGGACGACTGGCGGGGGCGCGGGCGCGCGGAACGGTGGCGGTGGCGGTAGTTGTGCTGTGAGGCGGTGGGCCAGGAGGGCGGCCGGGCGGCGGAGGGCCTCGGGTGGGAGGTCGGTGGTCAGGGCGTGGCGTACGGCGGTGGGGGAGACGTCGCGTTCGAGCCAGGCGGCGACGCCGGGGGCGAGGTGGGCGGTGTCGCACGTGGAGAGGAGGAGGCGGGGGTCGTCTCGGCGGAGGTTTGTGAGGAGGTCTGTGGCCTGTTGGAGGAGGGCGGGGGCGGGGTACGCCGGGTGCGGTACGGCCGGGAGGGGCTTGCTGCCGGGCGGCCTCGTTCGCTTCCTCGGGGCTGGGCGAGGGGCGTCCGTACCGCTGTGACCTGGCTGGTTGCAGGAGATCGTGCGGGTGACGATCCGGCCGCCGGGGACGCGTTCGCGCACGCGCCGCAGATAGCCGTGGGCCTCCAGCTCGCGCAGGGCGGCGGCAATACGGGTCGTGCCCTCTGGGAAGCGGGCGGCGAGGGACTTGATGTCGACCCGGGCGCCGGCGGGGAGGGACTGGATGTGCGTGCCGAGCCCGATCGCGAGCAGCGACAGCTCCGGGTGCTGGGCGAGGTGGTTGCCGATCACCGTGAAGCGGGTGGTGTGGCGGGCGTTGTCGTGTACCAGGCCGGTGTGGGGGTGCCGCCGGTTCGGGTGCTTCTTCCGGTTACGGGGTGTGGGCGTGCGTGGGCACGTTAGGGTTCTGTGTATCCATCAGGAAGGTCTCGTCTTCCTCGGTGGTCAGGCCCTCGCACTGGGATGCCAGTCCCGGCGAGGGCCGTCGCATGTCTGCGGTTGTGTTGCGCTGAGCGTAGGGCAGGCAAGGGCTCCCAAATCCAGCTGAGTTGGCGATGTTCACTCGCGTGAGTGAGGCGGCGGCCTGCGGCGGGGAGGGGTGGGGTTTGGTGGGGTTCTTTCCTCCTCGTGGTCCTTGAGGGAGACCGCCTGCGGCACCGGAGCGCGAGATGTTGGGACCCGGTGCTTCAGGTCAGAGAGTGAGTTCCGCCCAGACGGTCTTGCGGGGTGGCAAGCCCGGGGTGACGCCCCAGCCGGTCGGCGAGTGCGTCGACGAGGACCAGGCCTCGGCCGGACTTGGACTCGGGGCCGGGAGTCGGCGTGTCGGCAGCCGGTCGTCGCGGGTGTCCGTGACCTCGATACGGAGGGTGCCGGCCACGACGTAGAGGAGCAGGCGGAAGTCGCGGCCGGGGATGCGGCCGTGCTGCGCCGCGTTGGTCGACAGCTCCGCGATGATCTGCCGTGCCGGGTCCAACGGCAGTCCCCAGGAACGCAGTTACTGTGAACAGTGACTCAGCGGGTACGTACGGTAACTGTCCGGAGCTTGTCCAGTCGTGTCCGGGCTGTCGGGACGGGGCGTACGGGTAGGGCGTTGGGCACGGTCGTACGACGGAAGGGTGCGGGATGACGGCGGTCGAGGCGGACGCGGGTCGGCTCAAGGGCGAGGCGGACGAGCCGGGTTGGGAGGTGGATCCGGACGACGAGTGGGGTGTCGCCGTGATCGCGACCGTCGGGCGGCAGCTGAAGCTGCGGCGGGAGGCGGTGGGGATGCGGGCCGCCGAGTTCGGGACGGCGGTCGGGTACAGCGAGGACATGGTCTACAAGATCGAGGGCGGGAAGCGGATCCCTCGGCAGGACTATCTGGTCAGGGCGGATGAGGTGCTGGGGGCGGGTGGGCTGATTGCGGCGACGTGGGAGGACGTGAAGAGGGTTCGGTATCCCAAGAAGGTGCGGGAGCTGGCCAAGTTGGAGGGGCAGGCGGTGGAGATCGGGGTGTACGAAAGCATCAGCATCAACGGCCTGTTGCAGACCCCGGATCACGCGCGAGCCCTGTTCGAGTCCTGGCAGCCTGCGTACTCGCCGGACGAGGTGGAGCGTCTGGTGGCTGCGCGCACGGCCCGGCAGTCCGTGTTCGAGCGGTCGCCGGCGCCGTCGCTCAGCTTCGTCCAGGAGGAGGCGACGCTGCGGCGCCCGGTTGGGGGCACAATGGTCTGGCGTCAGCAGCTTGAGCGCCTGCTGGAGGTGGGGCGGTTGCGTAACGTCAGGCTTCAGGTGATGCCGACGAGCAGCGAGGCCCATCCCGGTCTGAACGGGAGGATCGAGGTGCTGAAGTTCGGGGACGGTACCGCGGCGGGCCGGTCCGACGGCGCCTTCAACGGGCGACCGACCACTGATCCGAAGCAGATCCGGATCCTCGAACTGCGGTATGGCACCATCCGAGCTCAGGCACTTCCACCACGGGAGTCGCTGGCCTTCATTGAGCAACTGCTGGGAGAGACATGATCCGCAAGCCCTCGACCGGGGACGCCTCCGAACCGGCGTGGTTCAAGAGCAGCTACAGCAGTGGCCCTGATGGCGACTCCTGCGTGGAGATCGCGACCACTCCGGGTGTGATTCACGTCCGCGACTCAAAGCAGGCCGCAGGCCCCCGGCTCGCGCTCGCGCCGGAGGCCTGGTCGGAGTTCGTGGCCTCCGTTTAGCCGTCGTTCCGAAGGACGCTCACCGCGCGGTCGAACGCCGAGTCGCGCTTCTTGGCGAACTCCTCCTTCGTGAAGACCGGTTCGGTGAGGTGGGGCGGGATGCCCGTGCCGTCGTAGGTCTGGCCGGAGCGGTTGAGGAACTCCTCGTTCGGGAGGATCGCGGTCATGCCGTTGGGCAGGTTGCGTTGCATGACGTCCGAGAAGACGCCCTGTGTGGGCTGACCGATGCGGATGGTGCCGCCAGGGCGGTTGATGAGGGCCTGGGTGAAGGTCTCGCCCGCGCTGACGGTGGAGCCTCCGGTGAGTACGGCGATGGGGCCGGTGTAGAGGGGCCCGTCGGCCGGGACGACCCGGATGGGCTCGGGCGGGTGTGCCGGGCCGGGTCGGTGGGGTGGTTGCGGGCGCGTTTGGCGTAGGCGACGTAGGGCCTGTCCGTGAGGCGCTCGGCGAGGTGGATGCCGAGGGCGTCGGAGCCGCCGCCGTTGATGCGCAGGTCGATGATCAGGCCTTTGAGCCGCTGGGTGCGGTCCTTGGTGAGGATGGTGTTCAGGGTCTTGTCGAGTTCGGCGAGGTGGGCGGCGTACTGGGCGTCCTCGGGGTGTAGCCGGCGAAGCCGGAGATGCGGAGGTAGCCCTGGTCGGCGCCGCCGGGCAGGTCGGCGTAGGTGATCCGGCCGTTGGCGAAGTCCTGGTGGTACGGGGCGCCCTTGAGGTCGCGTTCGCCGATGAACTTCTTGACCTTGGTGTCCAGCGCCTGCGTGGGCAGTTCGGTGCCGGGGCGGACCTGGGCGAAGACGCGGTCTCCGTCCTGGACGGCGACGTGGGCGTCGTAGAGGGGACGGACCATGTCGCTGAAGACGGCGAAGAGTTCCTCGCGGGTGGTGTCGTGGTCGACCTTCGGGCGGTAGCGGTCCCGGAGGCCCTGCCAGTCGATGCCCTTCGCGGCGAAGAAGGGGTAGTTCTCGGCGAAGGAGTGCCAGAAGACGTCGAAGGCGGTGCGGGGGTCCTTGGGGTGGGGCGGGTGCAGTCGGCGGGAGGGCGTGGATCCGCCGCAGGGTGCGGTGGCCGACGGAGCTGTCGGCGGAGAGCGAGGCGCGGTTGTGGTGGGTGCCGGGGCGGATGGTCAGTACGGTGCCGTAGGCGTTCGTGTACGTGCCCGGCCCGGTCCGCCGGGCGGTGTCGCCCTTGAGACAGCTGACCGAAGTCGTCTGGAACTCCTGGAGGGCGTCGCCGTCGAGGGAGAGGACGGTGCCGTAGCCGTCCATGCGCCAGAGACCGTCGGTGCTCGGCCTGCTGGAGGTGCCGGTGGTGGTGCCGGTGGCGGTGGCGGGTGCTGCCGCGGCTGCGGCGAGGGCCAGGGTGAGGGCGGTGGCTGTGATGGTGCGCATGCTGGATCCCCCGTGTCGTGGTCGTCGGTTCGGTCACTACGGTGGCCGGGGAGGTGGGGGTGGGCCATCCGGCGGGCTGGTGGATGGGGGTGGGGCAGCCCCCCCCCGGGGCCCGGGTCGCCACGGCCAGGCCGTAACACTGGGGCATGACGTCAGAACCGGCTCACGAAGAGGGGCCCACGGCGGGCACGACGGGCACGGAGTTCGTGCTTCCGCTCGACGAGGAGATGCTCGCGTACTTCCGTGAGATGGCGGACGTACTGGCGGAGCACATCGGTATCTCCCGTGCGGAGGCGGTCGCGAGGATCAACGCGACGTACGGGGCGGGGGAGTCGGCCGCTTGGGGTGTGGACCTGATGGGCCACGAGCTGCCGGAGTACTGGGCGTACGGGACGTACTACAGTCCTGATCACCGGGACCGCCTTCCCATCGGAGACCCGACCGCGGACGCGGACATCGACTTCAGCACGCTCCCCGTGCGCCCTGCGCCTCCCAAGGACTCACCGTTCTGGACGCTGGAGGAGTAGTGGCACGATGAGCGCACGAGTGATCGTGTGATCGAGCGAACGGGGAGGCCGGCGTCATGGCCCGCTACATGGAGGCACTGACCGTCGAGAGGGGCGGGTTCCGGATCAAAGTGCCGGAGTCATGGTGGGAGTTCGACGTACGGCCGGAGTCGCGGGACGACTCGATCCGCCGGATGGTGAACGAACGGGTGCGACAGCGGCCGGAGTTGGAGCAGTACCGGGACACGTACGTCGACTTCCTCAGGAAGGCCGCCGCGGACGCGTGGAAGTCGGGCGCGCTGTACTGCGGCTGCATGGCGGAGAGCTTCGGCGGGGACACGCCGATCACCGGCTCGGTGACCGTCTCCCTGATCGGCGGGCGCAACGAGCGCGGTGAGCCGCTGTCGAACGACCCGGCGGTCATCGCGAGCCAGCTCGCCGTCAAGGAGGCCAAGCGGGAAGGGGACTCCTGGCGGAAGGTGACGACCGTCGACATCCCCGGAGTCGGCCCGGCGGCACGGACGTACGGCATCGAGGACATCCCCGTACCCGGCGACGGGCTCAACCGCACGATCAGGGCTGTGCTGGTGCAGACGTACATTCCCGTGCCGGGGCAGGAGGACAAGGTGGCGCTGGTGGCGGGCAGTAGTCAGGTGCTCGACCTGGCGGATTCGTTCTTCGACATCTTCGACGCGATCACGTCGACGTTTCGCTTCACCGACTGATGTCCCGCTGATGTCTCGTGGATGGGACTGGGAGAGCGGCCAGGGCCTGCTGGGCATCGACGACCCCGCCGAGTGGGAGCGCGGTGAGAGCCGTCTCGGTACAGCGGCGATCGGGTTGGCGCTCCAGTGTTCACTGCAGCAGGCCTCGCCTCGGATCGTGAGGGCGACTCAGTTGCCGCATGCCGAGCAGCGGGGATACGCGTTCACTGCCGCAGGTACCGCAGCGCGGCTCCACCGGGAGCTGACGCCGGAGCTGTACGCGGTGCTGCGCGTGGAGGGGCCCAAGGGCCTGGCCCAGGACGCCATCAACGACACGCTGACCTTCGTGCCGTTCCGGAGGCTGCCGCCGTGGTTCAAGTGGCGGTGGGTGTATGCGACGGTGCGGAACAAGCTGGAGGGCTCGTGGCTGCGGTCCGTGGACGCGGTCGGGGACGCCTGGCGGGCCGTGCGCGGGCGTAGCTCATGATGCCGGTCTCCGCAGCTCACGCTACGAGCCCCGCCTTTCCGTCGAACGGCCGTCCCTTGTAAGTTCACGTGTGCATACGGTTGTTGGCGTTGATGTACGCGTGACGGGGGTTGCGGTATGGCGGGGCACAGGCCTGCGGACTGGCATGTCCTGGACTTGGACAAGGACCCGACCCCTGGTGACCCGCAGCGGGTGCGCACGCTTGCGAAGACTCTGCACGATTTCGCCGACGACGTGTCCGACGCGCTGCGTCTGGTCAAGGGCATGGCGGGTGAGGGCACGCTCCTGGAGTGGGCGGGCAAGTCCGCGGACGTCTTCAAGGAGGACTTCGCCGACGTCCCGAAGAACCTCAAGAAGCTGAAGAAGTCCTACGAGATGTGCGGGGACGCGCTCGCGGACTTCTGGCCGAAGCTGGAGCGGGCGCAGTCGCTGGCGGACAAGGCCCTGCGCAAGGGCCGGGAGGCCCGCGACAGTCTCTCCTTGGCCCAGTCCCGTCTCACCTCGGCCGACTCGTGGGTGACTCGGGCAGGCAAGGAGGCGGACAAGTACAAGGACGACCCGACGGCCAGCAAGTCGGACGCGGACAAGCCGGATGAGGCGAAGGTCCGCGCGGCGACCCGTGACGTCCAGCACGCCAAGTCGGCTCAGTCCAAGGCTCAGTCGGACGTGTCCGATGCGCAGGACGCCCTTGCCGCGGCGAAGAAGATGGCCGAGGACGCGCGCAAGATGCGCGAAGAGGCCGCGCGGGAGGCGAAGTCGAAGATCGACGAGGCCTCGGACGCGGGTATCCAGAACCGGTCGTGGTGGGAGGAGGTCGGCGACTGGTTCGTCGACAACTGGGACACCATCGTCGCGGTGTGCAAGGTCGTCGTGGCTGTCGTCGGCATCGTCGCGATGATCATCGGTGGGCCGATCCTGGGCGCGATCGTGCTGATCGCGGCCGCGGTCGTGCTCGCCGACACGCTCTACAAATACAGCAAGGGTCGAGCGTCCCTATGGGATGTGGGGTTGGCGGCGCTGGACTGCATCCCGGGCATGAAGGGCCTGACGAGCCTCGGTGGGCTGGCCAAGGGCCTCAAGGCCCTCGGTAAGACGGGCCTCAAGGGAATGGCCGCTGGAGTCAGAGGACTGGGTCCGCGCATGAAGGGCCTCGGCCGTCAGATGAAGAACCTCTTCACCTGCGGCGATCCCATCGACGTGGCAACGGGCCAGATGGTCATGTCCATAGACGACATCTCCCTGCCGGGCGTGCTTCCCTTGGTGGTCCAGCGCAGCCACCGAACCGATGTGCAAGCCGGGACCTGGTTCGGTCCCAGTTGGACCAGCAGCCTGGATCAGCGGCTGCTGCTGGACGACGACGGCATTCGCTTCATCAGCGCTGACGGGACCGTGCTCCATTACGCGATCCCCGAGCCGGGTGAGCGCATGAGGCCCCTGGTCGGCCCCGACTGGGTGCTCACCTGGAACGATGCGCCGGATGCCGGCATGACCGTCTGCCAAGCCGAGATCGGTGTGACACTCCGCTTCCGGCATGTGCAGGGTGGCCGGGCGGCAGAGTTGCCGCTCGTCTGTGTGCAGGACCGAAACGGCAACACCATCGATCTGCACTACGACGAGAACGGCTCCCCGCGCGAGCTGGTACATCACGGTGGTTATCGCCTCGGCGTCACCACCGAATCGGGTCGTGTGACGGGCCTTGCCCTTCTCAACTCTCCGGACCAGCCGCGACTCGTGACTTACGAGTACGACGACCGTGGTCGTCTCGCCGGAGTGGTCGACTCCTCGGGCGCAGCCCAGCGCTACAGCTACGACGATGAGAATCGGATCACCGGTTGGCGTAGCCGCCTCGGGTACGAGTACCGGTACACGTATGACGCCGTCGGCCGTTGCACACGAACGGCCGGCGACGGTGGCGTGCTCGCCTACTCATACGCATATGACGAGGAAACCCGCACCACGGTGGCGACGGACTCCCTCGGCCACTCGATCACCTACACCTTCAACGGGGACTACAGGCCCGTACGCGAGACCGATCCGCTGGGGCATGTGATCACCAGGGAGTGGGACGAGGACGGGCGCCTTTCCGTGCTCACCGACCCACTGGGGCGCACGACCTCCTTCAGCTACGACCTCCAGGGCAACCTCACGCATCTCGTCCGCCCCGACGGCGCCGTCCTGCGCCGGGAGTACGACGAGCACGGCCAGGTGACTAAGGTGGTGCAGCCGGACAGCAGCACTTGGGAGTCGACGTACGACGACCGGGGCAACCGCATCGCGGTCGTCGACCCGCTGGGCGGGACCACGTCCTTCACGTTCGACGGCACTGGGGCACTCACCGGCGTCACCGATGGGTTGGGCGTCCGTCAGCAGACCCTGATCAATGACGCCGCGGGACTGGTCGTCGGCCGCACCGACCAGCTGGGTGCCAGCAGTGCCTTCGGACGCGACGCCTTCGGGCGCATCACCGAGATCACCGACGCCTTCGGGAAGGTCACGCGGGTCGGCTGGACCCTGGAAGGGCGCATTTCCTGGCGTCACCTCCCTGATGGGACATCGGAGCGATGGTCGTACGACCCTGAGGGCAACCCACTGGAATACCGTTCCTCGAACGGCCGGCGTACGAGCTACGCGAACGCGCACTTCGACCTCTGCACGCTGCGGGAGAACGAGGACGGAAGTTCCGAGCGCTACGAGTACGACACCGAACTGAGACTGCGGAGCGTCACCAACGCCGCCGGCCAGAACTGGACCTACACCTATGACGGCGTCGGCAGGATCGTCTCGGAGACCGACTACAACGGCCGCACCCTGACCTACCGCTACGACGCCGCAGGACAACTGGTCGAGCGGACCAATGGGGCAGGTGAGACGACACGGTTCAGGTACGACGCTCTCGGCAACGTCGTCGGCATGGAGGCAGCCGGCAGCACGACGACCTACGAGTACGACCTGCTCGGTCAACTCGTCCGGGCCCGCAACGCTGACGTCGAACTCACCCGCGAGCACGACGCGGCAGGTCGCCTGCTCGCAGAGTCCTGGAACGGCCGGGAAGTACGGTCCGAGTACGACATCACCGGGCGCCGCACCGCCCGTAGGACCCCCAGCGGCGCCACGACCGAGTGGACATACCAGCCCGGGCGGCGCTCGGTGGTGCAGGGGCTCGGCGGACACGAGGTCGCTTTCCACTATGACGTCGTCGGCCGCGAGGTCGAGAGGGTCCTCGGCGAGGCCACGCGCCTCACCCATGAGTGGGACGTGGACCGGATGGTCACCACTCAGAGGGTCGCGACCCGGGGCGGAGACGTCAGGTCGCGTGTCTACCGGCACAGGCCGGACGGCCTGTTGGCGTCGGTGACGGACACCGTCCGCGGCGAACGTGCCTTCGAGTTCGATCATGCCGGGCGGGTGACGGCCGCGCGCGGCGGAGCAGGTGGGGACGAGGCCTATCGGTATGACGCTCTGGGCAACCTGACCGGCTTCAGTACCTCGGCTCCGTTGGGTGATGAGGAGAACGTGCCCGGAGAGCGCACCTACTCCGGCACCGTCATCGAGCGGGCCGGCCGCACGTTCTACCGGCACGACCGCCAGGGGCGCCTGGTCCGTCGAGTGACGAAACTGCTGTCCGGCGGCCGCCGCGAATGGCGATACGTCTGGAACGCCGAGGACCAGCTCACGGACGTTCTGACACCCGACGGCCGTCACTGGCACTACGCCTACGACCCGCTCGGCCGGCGTATCGCCAAGCAACTGCTGGCGGACGACGGTACGACGATCCTGGAACAGGTGATCTTCTTCTGGGACACCGACGACCTGGCTGAGCAGACCGACGGGCACGTCAGCCTGTCGTGGGACTGGGCCGGCGGGCAGGTGCCGATCAGTCAGCGGATGCGGGAGACCGGTCCGATCGGCCCGGACACCCCGCAGGACCAGATCGACGAGCGCTTCTACGCGATCGTCACCGACCTCCTGGGCACTCCGACAGAACTGGTGGACGCCGAAGGTGAAGTCATCTGGACGCAGTCGACGACCTTGTGGGGCGTGCGGCTCGCAGCGTCAGGTGGCAGCGGCATCGAGTGCCCGCTGCGTTTCCCAGGTCAGTATTTCGACGCGGAAACCGGGCTGCACTACAACCATCACCGCTATTACGAGCCCGGCGCAGCACGCTATCTGAGCCCGGACCCCCTGGGCCGCACGCCCGCGCCGAACCACTATGCGTACGTCAAGAATCCACTGCAGTGGAAGGATCCACTCGGGCTGAAATCCCCCTGCGTGGTGGACCTGTACCATGGCACCTATGGAAACGCCGCGGACAACATCCTCGCCAATGGAATCAATCCGAACATCTCGCCTCGGCCGATGGACTTCGGCTTCGGTGGATTCTACGTGACGAATGATCGAGCGCAGGCCCTGAAGTGGGCGAAGCGACTGGCGGACGCCAACAAGGACATTCCTGCGGTCCTCCATTTCCGGGTTCCTAAGAGCGAGTTGGATAAGCTCGACGGCAAGATCTTCAACGGTCCGAGTGATGAGCTCTCTGACTTCATCAGACGTCATCGTCTGGATCGGACCGGAGCCGACATGCACAGCTACGAGCTGGTTGAGGGTCCTATGCTTAGGAATGTGGGCGGCTTCAAGAGGGGGGAGGAGGGTGTCTTCAATGGGCACCAGATAGCCATTTACTCGGAGCGAGCCGCCCGGCTGTTCGATAATTCCTTCTTGCGGAGATGGGGTCCATGAAGAGGACGCAGGAGTTCCTTACGGCGCTCGATAACGGTATGCTGCGCTACTTCCGGGAAATCGCAGATGTCATGGTCGATCGATTCGGCATTTCCCGGGCAGAGGCCGTGGCGCGCATCAATGACGCATACGAAGGATCAGAGATCGATCCTTATCCCGATCTCATGTGCCACGAAGAGCCGGAGTACTGGGCCTACGGGCTGTACTTCCAGGCTAGGAACGGGGTGGTTCCGCGAGGGGAAGACGTCGCAGACCTTGCACAGTGGGAGAAGAGTCCGGCGCCTCCGAAGACCTCGCACGTGTGGACACTTGCTGAGTGAGCTTGCCCTGTGGTGCACATCAATACGACGAACAGGGGCGGGCGGTCCGGCGACAGCGTATCCGCCTGTCACGCAGGCCGGAGGGATGGGCGTACACGTGGGACGCGGAGGATCGCCTGGTCAGCGTCCGCAAACCGGACGCCACGCTGTGGCGCAACCGGTACGGCCCGATGGGCCGCCGCATCGCCAAGCAGCGGCTGGGCGCGGACGGCGCCACCGTAGTGGAGCAGACGGACTTCACCTGGGGCGGCGCCGTGATCGCCGAACAGGTCACGGCCGGCCCCGGCCAACCGCACGTGGCGCTGACCTGGGCGCTGGACCGCCTGGTGGCGGCGCAGGGAGCCCGGTCTCTCCTCTGGACGCCCGGCGTACCAGCGGTCGAGCACGATTTCTGGCGGCGACTGCACACCGTGGAGACCGGCCCGGACGCCGGGCTGCGCTGGTCCGAGGAGGCGGACCGGGTGCTGCGGGCCGGCGGCTGGTTCCCGGGCCGGTCGGTTGCCACGGAGACTTGGGAGACCGTCCTTCTCCAGACCTGCAAGTTCGAGAACCACGACGCGGCACGGCACTATCTGGCGGAGTTCGGGGCCCTGGGACTGCCCTACCGAGACCAGTCGGACTCGATGCCGTGGAGGGAACTCTCGCCGGACCCGCTGCTTGCAATCTGGGACGCGGAGATCATCGACGACCTCGCCGAGCAGGCGGGCGTCGACCTGTACCCCATCGGTATGCGCGACCGCGGGAACCAGCACCTGGCCATGGCGGAGGACGGCGCGGTCTATGCCGGCATGGACGACGTCTGGCTGCTGGCCCCCACCGCCGACGAGGCATTGCAGGAGCTCACCAGGAGGATCCGGCCGGCGGTTTCCTATTGATCATCGGGAGGCACGTCGAGCCCGCGTTTGACCTACGTCACCCCCGGGGTATTCTCTCCGGCCCGATTGGCGTCGGCCCCGCCCCATATGGCAGACTGTCCGAGTTGCTCGGTCGAGTGTTGATGCTGCGCGCCTCCCGCCGGGAGGACTGGAAGCGAGTCCCACAGTACTCGTCGCCCTAACTGCCACCACGGCAGCTCTGGGGCGGACGTACGGGAATCTTCCGGGAAGTGTCGGCGCGGCACCGGCCAGGCACCCGGTGGGTCTTTCGCCCCCGGCTCGCGGTTCCGGCAGGGCCGTGTGCAATCCCGCAGGGATGTTCGAACAAGGGACATCTGTGTCAGCGGGAGCGCGACACGCCCGACCGCGTGGGTCGGAGGAACGAAGGCCACAGTAGGACAAACACCGGGTTCCAGAGCTGTAGAGAGACAGGACTACGAAGTAGCCATGGCGGGACAGAAGATCCGCATCCGGCTCAAGGCCTACGACCACGAGGTCATCGACTCCTCGGCGAAGAAGATCGTCGAGACGGTGACGCGTACTGGTGCGTCGGTCGCGGGCCCGGTGCCGCTGCCCACTGAGAAGAACGTGTACTGCGTCATCAAGTCGCCGCACAAGTACAAGGACTCGCGCGAGCACTTCGAGATGCGCACGCACAAGCGCCTGATCGACATCCTCGACCCCACCCCAAGACCGTTGACTCTCTGATGCGACTCGACCTCCCGGCCGGTGTCGACATCGAGATCAAGCTCTGAGGCCGGTGATCTGAGAGATGGCTAAGCAGATCAAGGGCATCCTGGGCGAGAAGCTCGGCATGACGCAGGTGTGGGACGCGAACAACCGCGTCGTCCCGGTCACCGTCGTCAAGGCCGGCCCCAACGTCGTCACCCAGGTCCGTACGAACGATGTCGACGGCTACGAGTCCGTCCAGATCGCTTTCGGCGAGATCGACCCGCGCAAGGTGAACAAGCCCCTCAAGGGCCACTTCGCCAAGGCCGACGTCACCCCCCGTCGCCACCTCGTCGAGATCCGCACCGCGGACGCCTCCGAGTACACGCTGGGCCAGGAGATCACCGCTGAGGTGTTCGAGGCCGGCGTGAAGGTCGACGTGACCGGCAAGAGCAAGGGCAAGGGCTTCGCCGGTGTCATGAAGCGCCACAACTTCCGTGGCCTCGGCGCCGGACACGGCACCCAGCGCAAGCACCGCTCCCCCGGTTCCATCGGTGGCTGCGCCACCCCGGGCCGTGTGTTCAAGGGCCTCCGCATGGCGGGTCGCATGGGCAACGAGCGGGTCACCACCCAGAACCTGACCGTCCACGCCGTTGACGCGGAGAAGGGTCTGCTGCTCATCAAGGGCGCGGTTCCCGGTCCGAACGGCGGCCTCGTCCTGGTCCGCACCGCGGCCAAGGGGCCTGAGGTAATGAGCACTGTTGACATCCTTTCGCCGGCGGGCGACAAGGCCGGTTCCGTCGAGCTCCCCGCGGAGATCTTCGACGTCGAGAAGGTCAGCATTCCGCTGATCCACCAGGTCGTCGTCGCGCAGCTGGCCGCTGCCCGCCAGGGCACGCACAAGACCAAGACCCGTGGCGAGGTCCGCGGCGGTGGCAAGAAGCCGTACCGCCAGAAGGGCACCGGTCGCGCCCGTCAGGGTTCGACCCGCGCGCCGCAGTTCGCCGGTGGTGGCGTCGTGCACGGTCCCGTGCCGCGTGACTACTCGCAGCGGACGCCCAAGAAGATGAAGGCTGCCGCGCTGCGTCACGCCCTCACCGACCGGGCCCGTCACAACCGCATCCACGTCGTCTCCGGCGTGGTCGAGGGCGAGACCCCCTCCACGAAGGCCGCCAAGTCGCTGTTCGGCAAGATCTCGGAGCGCAAGAACCTGCTCCTGGTCGTCGACCGCGCCGACGAGGCCGCGTGGCTGTCCGCCCGCAACCTGCCCCAGGTCCACATCCTGGAGCCGGGCCAGCTGAACACGTACGACGTTCTCGTCTCGGACGACGTGGTCTTCACCAAGGCCGCTTTCGAGTCCTTCGTGTCGGGCCCGAAGGCCAATGACACCGAAGGGAGCGAGGTCTGATGGCTATCCGTCACCCCGCAATCGCCTCCAAGGCGGCGAAGAAGGCCAAGGCCGCTCGCGTCGCCAAGGCGCGTCGCCACGCCGCCGAGGGCAAGAACACCGTCGAGACCCCGCTGAGCAAGTCCTTCACGGACCCCCGTGACGTGCTGCTCAAGCCGGTCGTCTCCGAGAAGAGCTACGCGCTTCTCGACGAGGGCAAGTACACGTTCATCGTCGACCCGAGCGCCAACAAGACCCAGATCAAGCAGGCCGTCCAGGCGGTCTTCTCGGTCAAGGTCACCGGGGTCAACACGATCAACCGCCAGGGCAAGCGCAAGCGGACCCGCACCGGCTTCGGCCAGCGCGCGTCCACCAAGCGCGCGATCGTGACCCTCGCCGAGGGCGACCGTATCGACATCTTCGGCGGTCCGACCGCCTGAGGGCGGTCCGGATCGTCCGATATCGGACGAGGACTGAGAAATGGGAATCCGCAAGTACAAGCCGACTACGCCGGGCCGTCGCGGCTCCAGCGTCGCCGACTTCGTCGAGGTCACGCGGTCCACGCCGGAGAAGTCGTTGGTCCGCCCCCTGCACAGCAAGGGTGGCCGTAACAACTCCGGTCGTGTGACCGTCCGCCACCAGGGTGGTGGCCACAAGCGCGCCTACCGCGTGATCGACTTCCGTCGTCACGACAAGGACGGCGTGCCGGCGAAGGTCGCGCACATCGAGTACGACCCCAACCGCACCGCGCGCATCGCGCTGCTGCACTACGCGGACGGCGAGAAGCGCTACATCCTCGCGCCGCGTGGCCTGAGCCAGGGCGACCGCGTCGAGAACGGTCCCGGGGCCGACATCAAGCCGGGCAACAACCTCGCCCTGCGCAACATCCCGGTCGGTACCACGCTGCACGCCATCGAGCTGCGTCCGGGCGGCGGTGCGAAGTTCGCCCGCTCCGCCGGCGCCTCCGTGCAGCTGCTCGCGAAGGAGGGCCAGATGGCCCACCTCCGTATGCCGTCCGGTGAGATCCGCCTGGTCGACGTGCGCTGCCGCGCCACCGTCGGCGAGGTCGGCAACGCCGAGCAGAGCAACATCAACTGGGGCAAGGCGGGCCGTAAGCGGTGGCTGGGCGTTCGCCCGACCGTCCGTGGTGTGGTCATGAACCCGGTTGACCACCCGCACGGTGGTGGTGAGGGCCGGACCTCCGGTGGTCGCCACCCTGTGTCCCCGTGGGGCAAGAAGGAAGGCCGTACTCGTTCGCCCAAGAAGGCGTCGAACAAGTACATCGTCCGCCGCCGCAAGACGAACAAGAAGCGCTAAGGACGGGTTGAGATGCCTCGTAGCTTGAAGAAGGGGCCCTTCGTCGACGACCACCTGATGAAGAAGGTGGACGCCCAGAACGAAGCCGGCACCAAGAACGTCATCAAGACCTGGTCCCGTCGCTCCATGATCGTGCCGGCCATGCTCGGCCACACGCTCGCGGTGCACAACGGCAAGACCCACATCCCGGTGTTTGTCACCGAGTCGATGGTCGGCCACAAGCTCGGCGAGTTCTCGCCGACCCGCACCTTCCGGGGCCACGTCAAGGAAGACCGGAAGTCGAAGCGCCGCTAGTCAGCGGGGTGCGAATGACCATGACAAACATCGAAGGGACAACCATGGAAGCCAGGGCCCAGGCGCGGTACATC
Source organism: Streptomyces tuirus (assembly GCA_018195615.1). Taxonomy (GTDB): domain Bacteria; phylum Actinomycetota; class Actinomycetes; order Streptomycetales; family Streptomycetaceae; genus Streptomyces; species Streptomyces tuirus_A. Next base: position 5,888,938 of record JAGTPG010000002.1, read on the forward strand.
CGCGTCACGCCCATGAAGGCCCGCCGTGTGGTGGACCTCATCCGTGGCCTGAACGCCACGGAGGCTCAGGCGGTCCTGCGTTTCGCCCCGCAGGCCGCGAGCGTGCCGGTCGGCAAGGTGCTGGACAGCGCCATCGCCAACGCCGCGCACAACTACGACCACACCGATGTCGACAGCCTCTACATCTCCGAGGCCTACGTCGACGAGGGCCCGACCCTGAAGCGGTTCCGTCCGCGCGCCCAGGGCCGTGCCTACCGGATCCGCAAGCGGACCAGCCACATCACCGTGGTCGTCAGCAGCAAGGAAGGAACCCGGTAATGGGCCAGAAGGTAAACCCGCACGGGTTCCGGCTCGGTGTCACGACCGACTTCAAGTCGCGTTGGTACGCCGACAAGCTGTACAAGGACTACGTCAAGGAAGACGTCGCCATCCGTCGGATGATGACGTCCGGCATGGAGCGCGCCGGCATCTCCAAGGTCGAGATCGAGCGCACCCGTGACCGTGTGCGTGTGGACATCCACACCGCTCGTCCGGGCATCGTCATCGGCCGCCGTGGCGCCGAGGCCGACCGCATCCGCGGTGACCTCGAGAAGCTCACGGGCAAGCAGGTCCAGCTGAACATCCTCGAGGTCAAGAACCCCGAGACCGACGCTCAGCTGGTTGCCCAGGCCGTCGCCGAGCAGCTCTCCTCCCGCGTCTCCTTCCGCCGTGCCATGCGCAAGAGCATGCAGTCGGCGATGAAGGCCGGCGCCAAGGGCATCAAGATCCAGTGCGGTGGCCGCCTCGGTGGCGCCGAGATGTCCCGCTCGGAGTTCTACCGCGAGGGCCGTGTGCCCCTGCACACGCTCCGCGCGAACGTGGACTACGGCTTCTTCGAGGCCAAGACGACCTTCGGCCGCATCGGTGTGAAGGTCTGGATCTACAAGGGCGACGTCAAGAACATCGCCGAGGTCCGCGCCGAGAACGCCGCCGCCCGTGCGGGTAACCGCCCGGCCCGCGGTGGTGCCGACCGCCCGGCCCGTGGTGGCCGCGGTGGCGAGCGGCGCGGTCGCAAGCCGCAGCAGGCCGCTGGTTCCGAGGCCCCCAAGGCCGAGGCTCCCGCGTCCGCCGCTCCGGCTGAGAGCACCGGAACGGAGGCCTGACCGAAATGCTGATCCCCCGTAGGGTCAAGCACCGCAAGCAGCACCACCCCAAGCGCAACGGCATGTCCAAGGGTGGCACGCAGGTTGCGTTCGGCGAGTACGGCATCCAGGCGCTGACTCCGGCGTACGTGACGAACCGTCAGATCGAGGCCGCTCGTATCGCCATGACGCGTCACATCAAGCGTGGCGGCAAGGTCTGGATCAACATCTACCCGGACCGCCCCCTCACCAAGAAGCCGGCCGAGACCCGCATGGGTTCCGGTAAGGGTTCGCCGGAGTGGTGGGTGGCCAACGTCAAGCCCGGACGCGTGATGTTCGAGCTGTCGTACCCCAACGAGAAGATCGCGCGCGAGGCCCTGACCCGTGCGGCTCACAAGCTGCCGATGAAGTGCAAGATCGTCAAGCGCGAGGCAGGTGAAGCGTGATGTCGGCCGGTACCAAGGCGTCCGAGCTGCGCGAGCTGGGCAACGAGGAGCTTCTGGCGAAGCTCCGCGAGGCCAAGGAAGAGCTGTTCAACCTCCGCTTCCAGGCGGCGACGGGCCAGCTCGAGAACCACGGTCGGCTCAAGGCCGTCCGCAAGGACATCGCGCGGATCTACACCCTGATGCGTGAGCGCGAGCTGGGCATCGAGACGGTGGAGAGCGCCTGATGAGCGAGAGCAACGTGACTGAAGAGACCAAGACGGACCGCGGTTTCCGCAAGACCCGTGAGGGTCTGGTCGTCAGCGACAAGATGGACAAGACCGTCGTCGTCGCCGTCGAGGACCGCGTCAAGCACGCGCTGTACGGCAAGGTCATCCGTCGTACGAACAAGCTCAAGGCCCACGACGAGCAGAACGCCGCGGGTGTCGGCGACCGCGTCCTCCTCATGGAGACCCGGCCGCTGTCCGCGACGAAGCGCTGGCGCGTCGTCGAGATTCTCGAGAAGGCCAAGTAATCCCTGCGGGGCTTCCCGCAGGACAGATCCGCCGCCTCGGCGGGGGAGCGCCAAACGTTTGGCGCTCCCCCGCCGGGAAACCGGCTGAGCTGCCTGATCACCAGCGCGAGTAGCGTGAGTGTTTGACGCGGCCCACCGCGCGGCCCCAGTAATTCCTGCGGGGTCCACTCGCAGGACAGTTCCGCCAGGCTCTCCGGCTCAACCCCCGGAGGGAACCGGCAGACAACCAGGAGATAGACGTGATCCAGCAGGAGTCGCGACTGCGTGTCGCCGACAACACGGGTGCGAAGGAGATCCTCTGCATCCGTGTGCTCGGCGGCTCCGGTCGCCGCTACGCGGGTATCGGTGACGTCATCGTCGCCACCGTCAAGGACGCGATCCCCGGTGGCAACGTGAAGAAGGGTGACGTCGTCAAGGCGGTCATCGTTCGCACCGTCAAGGAGCGCCGCCGTCCGGACGGCTCGTACATCCGCTTCGACGAGAACGCCGCCGTCATTCTGAAGAACGACGGCGACCCTCGTGGCACCCGTATCTTCGGCCCGGTCGGCCGTGAGCTGCGCGAGAAGAAGTTCATGAAGATCATCTCCCTCGCGCCGGAGGTGCTGTGAGCATGAAGATCAAGAAGGGCGACCTGGTCCAGGTCATCACCGGCAAGGACAAGGGCAAGCAGGGCAAGGTCATTGCCGCTTACCCGCGCGACGAGCGTGTCCTGGTCGAGGGTGTCAACCGGGTCAAGAAGCACACCAAGGCCGGTCCGACGGCTCGCGGTTCGCAGGCCGGCGGCATCGTCACCACCGAGGCGCCGATCCACGTCTCCAACGTCCAGCTGGTCGTGGAGAAGGACGGCAAGAAGGTCGTGACCCGCGTCGGTTACCGCTTCGACGACGAAGGCAACAAGATCCGCGTTGCCAAGCGGACGGGTGAGGACATCTGATGACGACCACCACCACTCCGCGCCTGAAGCAGAAGTACCGTGAGGAGATCACGGGCAAGCTGCGTGACGAGTTCAAGTACGAGAACGTCATGCAGATCCCCGGTCTCGTCAAGATCGTGGTCAACATGGGTGTGGGCGACGCCGCCCGCGACTCCAAGCTGATCGAGGGCGCCATCCGCGACCTCACCACGATCACCGGTCAGAAGCCGGCCGTCACCAAGGCCCGCAAGTCCATCGCGCAGTTCAAGCTGCGTGAGGGTCAGCCGATCGGTGCCCACGTCACGCTCCGTGGCGACCGCATGTGGGAGTTCCTGGACCGCACCCTGTCGCTCGCGCTGCCGCGCATCCGCGACTTCCGCGGCCTGTCCCCAAGCAGTTCGACGGCCGTGGCAACTACACCTTCGGTCTCACGGAGCAGGTCATGTTCCACGAGATCGACCAGGACAAGATCGACCGCGTCCGGGGTATGGACATCACCGTGGTCACCACGGCGACCAACGACGCTGAGGGCCGCGCGCTCCTTCGTCACCTCGGCTTCCCGTTCAAGGAGGCGTGAGCGAGATGGCGAAGAAGGCTCTGATCGCTAAGGCTGCTCGCAAGCCCAAGTTCGGTGTGCGTGGCTACACCCGCTGCCAGCGCTGCGGCCGCCCGCACTCCGTGTACCGCAAGTTCGGCCTGTGCCGCGTGTGCCTTCGTGAGATGGCTCACCGTGGCGAGCTGCCGGGCGTGACCAAGAGCTCCTGGTAATCCCCCTAATAAGGGATTCGCAGGGCTCTCGGTAAGCATCTGGGTAGGCAGAGCGCCCAGCTCACATGCCTTAGGCTTGTGGGGTTGGGCGCCTGCCGTGCCCGTACGACTTACTACGCCGTAGGTCCACCGCGCCGCACCCGTCCCGTCTCGGATCGGGGAGAGGGATGGCGCACCAGGAAACCCCGGCGAGAGAGGCCGAAGGCCAATTCATGACCATGACTGATCCGATCGCAGACATGCTGACGCGTCTGCGGAACGCGAACTCGGCGTACCACGACTCCGTGGCGATGCCGCACTCGAAGATCAAGTCGCACATCGCGGAGATCCTCCAGCAGGAGGGCTTCATCACGGGCTGGAAGGTCGAGGACGCCGAGGTCGGCAAGAACCTCGTCCTGGAGCTGAAGTTCGGCCCCAACCGTGAGCGCTCCATCGCGGGCATCAAGCGGATCTCCAAGCCCGGTCTCCGGGTGTACGCGAAGTCCACCAACCTGCCGAAGGTTCTCGGCGGCCTGGGCGTGGCCATCATCTCCACGTCCCACGGTCTCCTGACCGACAAGCAGGCGCAGAAGAAGGGCGTGGGTGGGGAAGTCCTCGCCTACGTCTGGTAGTTCGGGAACGGAGGAGAGACAGCAATGTCGCGTATCGGCAAGCTCCCCATCCCGGTTCCCGCCGGCGTGGACGTCACCATCGACGGCCGTACGGTCGCGGTCAAGGGCCCCAAGGGCGAACTGACCCACACCGTCATCGCGCCGATCGACATCGCCAAGGCCGAGGACGGCACCCTTCAGGTGCTCCGGCCCAACGACGAGCGGCAGAGCAAGGCCCTGCACGGCCTGTCCCGCACGCTGGTGGCGAACATGATCACCGGTGTGACCCAGGGATACGTCAAGAAGCTCGAGATCAGCGGTGTCGGCTACCGCGTCGTGGCGAAGGGCTCCAACCTGGAGTTCTCCCTCGGCTACAGCCACCCGATCCTGGTCGAGGCCCCCGAGGGCATCACCTTCAAGGTGGAGTCCCCGACCCGTTTCTCGGTCGAGGGCATCGACAAGCAGAAGGTCGGCGAGGTTGCGGCCAACATCCGCAAGCTGCGCAGGCCCGACCCGTACAAGGCCAAGGGCGTCAAGTACGAGGGCGAAGTCATCCGCCGCAAGGTCGGAAAGGCGGGTAAGTAAGCCATGGCATACGGACAGAAGATCCTTAAGGGCGACGCCTACAAGCGCGCCGCGATCAAGCGCCGCCACATCCGGATCCGTAAGCACATCAACGGAACGGCGGAGCGTCCGCGTCTGGTCGTTACCCGCTCGAACCGCCACATCGTGGCCCAGGTGATCGACGACATCAAGGGTCACACCCTTGCGTCGGCGTCCACCCTGGACAGCTCGATCCGCGGTGGCGAGGGCGACAAGTCCGCGCAGGCCAAGCAGGTCGGCGCCCTGGTCGCCGAGCGCGCCAAGGCCGCCGGTGTCGAGGCCGTCGTGTTCGACCGTGGCGGTAACCAGTACGCGGGGCGCATCGCCGCCCTGGCGGACGCCGCCCGCGAGGCCGGGCTCAAGTTCTGAGTCGCCCGTCGCGTCAGCGACAAAATCGTTGGCGCGTAGCTAGCGGAAACAGAGAGAGGTAATTCCAATGGCTGGACCCCAGCGCCGCGGTGGCGGTGCCGGTGGCGGCGAGCGGCGGGACCGGAAGGGCCGTGACGGCGGCGCTGCTGCCGCCGAGAAGACCGCGTACGTTGAGCGCGTTGTCGCGATCAACCGCGTCGCCAAGGTTGTGAAGGGTGGTCGTCGCTTCAGCTTCACCGCGCTGGTCGTGGTGGGCGACGGTGACGGCACCGTGGGTGTCGGATACGGCAAGGCCAAGGAGGTGCCGGCCGCCATCGCCAAGGGCGTTGAGGAGGCCAAGAAGCACTTCTTCAAGGTCCCCCGCATCCAGGGCACCATCCCGCACCCCATCCAGGGTGAGAAGGCTGCCGGCGTCGTGCTCCTGAAGCCCGCGTCGCCCGGTACCGGTGTTATCGCCGGTGGTCCGGTGCGTGCCGTGCTCGAGTGCGCCGGTATCCACGACGTGCTGTCGAAGTCGCTCGGCTCCGACAACGCGATCAACATCGTGCACGCGACCGTGGAGGCCCTGAAGGGCCTGCAGCGTCCCGAGGAGATCGCGGCCCGCCGTGGTCTGCCCCTCGAGGACGTCGCCCCCGCGGCTCTCCTGCGTGCGCGTGCCGGGGCGGGTGCGTAATCATGGCGCAGCTCAAGATTACGCAGGTCAAGTCCTACATCGGCAGCAAGCAGAACCACCGTGACACCCTGCGCTCCCTTGGTCTCAAGGGCATCAACACGCAGGTCGTCAAGGAGGACCGCCCCGAGTTCCGCGGCATGGTGCACACCGTCCGCCACCTCGTGACGGTCGAGGAGGTCGACTGATCATGGCGGAGAACAACCCGCTCAAGATCCACAACCTCCGTCCCGCCCCGGGTGCCAAGACCGCCAAGACCCGTGTCGGTCGTGGTGAGGCCTCGAAGGGTAAGACGGCCGGTCGTGGTACCAAGGGCACCAAGGCCCGCTACCAGGTTCCGGAGCGCTTCGAGGGTGGCCAGATGCCGCTGCACATGCGCCTCCCGAAGCTGAAGGGCTTCAAGAACCCGTTCAAGACCGAGTACCAGGTCGTGAACCTCGACAAGCTGGCCGCGCTCTACCCCGAGGGTGGCGAGGTCACCGTCGAGGGTCTGGTGGCCAAGGGTGCCGTTCGTAAGAACGCGCTCGTCAAGGTCCTCGGCCAGGGCGAGGTCTCCGTGGCGCTGCAGGTGACGGTCGACGCCGTCTCCGGCTCCGCCAAGGAGAAGATCACCGCCGCCGGCGGTACCGTCACCGAGCTCGTCTGAACCAAGCAGGCGTCTCGATGACCTGAGCGATCCCGACCGGGGATACTCCACAAATGGGGTATCCCCGGTCGGTCGTTCCTAGGGCGGCTGTCTCGCCGGTAAGGTGGCTTGCACTGCCCACTTTTCACGGGGTGCTTCACTTCGGGCACTCTGAGCGGCAGTTGACCGTTACTTATGTCGTTGTTCCATTGGACTCTCAAGACCGTCACCCTTGACGCAGTTGCGCGGGGTCGCAGGAGGCACCGTGCTCACCGCGTTCGCCCGGGCGTTCAAGACGCCCGACCTGCGCAAGAAGCTGCTCTTCACGCTCGGCATCATCGTGGTCTACCGGGTCGGTACGCACATCCCGATCCCAGGGGTCGACTACCGGAACGTCCAGACCTGTATCGACGCGGCCCAGGCCAACCAGGGCCTCTTCGGTCTCGTCAACATGTTCAGTGGCGGCGCGCTGCTGCAGATCACGATCTTCGCGCTGGGCATCATGCCGTACATCACGGCGAGCATCATTCTGCAGCTGCTGACCGTGGTGATCCCGCGCCTGGAAGCCCTGAAGAAGGAGGGCCAGGCCGGTACGGCGAAGATCACGCAGTACACCCGCTATCTGACGATCGCCCTCGCCATCCTCCAGGGCACCGGCCTCGTCGCCACCGCCCGCAGCGGCGCCCTGTTCCAGGGCTGCCCGGTGGCCAGCCAGATCGTCCCGGACCAGTCGATCTTCGTCACCATCACCATGGTCATCACGATGACCGCCGGTACGGCCGCCGTGATGTGGCTCGGTGAGCTCATCACCGACCGCGGCATCGGCAACGGCATGTCGATCCTGATGTTCATCTCGATCGCCGCCACCTTCCCGTCCGCCCTGTGGGCCATCAAGGAGCAGGGCTCGCTGGCCGGCGGCTGGATCGAGTTCGGCACCGTCATCGCGGTCGGCCTCGTCATGGTCGGCCTGGTCGTCTTCGTCGAGCAGGCCCAGCGCCGCATTCCCGTGCAGTACGCCAAGCGGATGATCGGCCGCCGCTCCTACGGCGGCACGTCCACGTACATCCCGCTGAAGGTGAACCAGGCGGGTGTGATCCCCGTCATTTTCGCCTCGTCGCTGCTCTACATCCCGGCGCTGATCGCGCAGTTCGCCGGAGGCAACTCGGGCTGGAAGACCTGGATCGAGCAACACTTCGTCAAGGGCGACCACCCGTACTACATCATTTCGTACTTCCTGCTGATCGTTTTCTTCGCGTTCTTCTACGTGGCGATCTCCTTCAACCCCGAGGAAGTCGCCGACAACATGAAGAAGTATGGTGGCTTCATCCCGGGCATCCGGGCTGGCCGACCGACCGCTGAGTACCTCAGCTACGTACTCAACCGGATCACCTGGCCGGGTTCGCTGTACCTGGGTCTGATCGCTCTCGTACCGACGATGGCGTTGGTTGGTTTCGGGGCAAACCAGAACTTCCCGTTCGGCGGGACCAGCATCCTGATCATCGTGGGTGTCGGTCTCGAGACCGTGAAGCAGATCGAGAGCCAGCTCCAGCAGCGCAATTACGAAGGGTTCCTCCGCTGATGCGTATCGTCCTCGTCGGGCCGCCGGGTGCCGGTAAGGGAACGCAGGCCGCGTTCCTGGCCAAGAACCTGTCGATCCCGCACATCTCCACGGGCGACCTGTTCCGGGCCAACATCAGCCAGCAGACGGAACTCGGCAAACTGGCGAAGTCCTACATGGACGCGGGCAATCTCGTGCCCGACGAGGTCACCATCGCGATGGCGAAGGACCGCATGGAGCAGCCGGACGCCGAGAACGGTTTCCTGCTGGACGGCTTCCCGCGCAACGTCTCCCAGGCCGAGGCGCTCGACGAGCTGCTCGAGACCGAGACCATGCAGCTCGACGCGGTGCTGGACCTGGAGGTCCCGGAGGACGAGGTCGTCAAGCGGATCGCCGGCCGTCGCATCTGCCGCAACGACTCCTCGCACGTCTTCCACGTGACGTACAAGCAGCCGGCCAAGGAAGGCGTCTGCGACGTCTGTGGCGGCGAGCTGTACCAGCGGGACGACGACTCCGAGGAGACGGTCCGGACGCGGCTGGAGGTCTACCACACGCAGACCGAGCCGATCATCGACTACTACAAGGCCCAGGGCCTGGTGGTCACCATCTCCGCGCTCGGCAAGGTGGAGGACGTCACGACGCGCGCCATGGAGGCGCTCAAGCGTGGCGAGGACGACAAGTAAGTAGTCGTTCGTGCGCAGCTACGGCCGCGGTTCCCCGCCTCGGGGGCCGCGGCTGCTGCGTGGGCGGGGGCGGTCGCGCGGCCCCGTATCGTTGAAGGCGTTCGTACCCGTCGAAGGTCCAGAAAGGCCGTAGCCCCCATGGTGCAGATCAAGAGCCCCGAGCAGATCGCCAAGATGCGTGAGGCGGGGTTGGTCGTCGCCGCCATCCACGCGGCCACGCGGGAGGCCGCGGTGCCCGGCGCCACGACCAGGGATCTGGACCAGGTCGCCCGCAAGGTGCTGGCGGAGCACAACGCCAAGCCGAACTTCCTCGGGTACGGCGGCTTCCCGGCGACGATCTGCACGTCCGTGAACGAGGTCGTCGTCCACGGCATCCCGTCCGACGAGGTGGTCCTCAAGGACGGGGACATCATCTCCATCGACTGCGGCGCGATCATCGACGGCTGGCACGGCGACGCCGCCTACACGGCCTTCGTGGGCTCCGGTCACGCCCCGGAGCTGGTCGAGCTCTCCCGGGTGACCGAGGAGTCGATGTGGGCCGGCATCGCGGCCATGAAGCAGGGCAACCGCCTGGTCGACGTCTCCCGGGCCATCGAGACGTACATCCGCCGCCAGCCCAAGCCGGGCGGCGGCAAGTACGGGATCATCGAGGACTACGGCGGGCACGGCATCGGCACCGAGATGCACATGGACCCGCACCTGCTGAACTACGTCGACCGGCGGCGGGGGAAGGGGCCGAAGCTGGTGCCGGGCTTCTGTCTCGCGATCGAGCCGATGGTGTCCCTGGGGACGCCGAAGACGGAGGTCCTGTCGGACGACTGGACCGTTATCACGACTGACGGCACCTGGTCGTCCCACTGGGAGCACTCTGTCGCTCTGACGGAGGAGGGGCCGCTCGTGCTGACCTCTCCCGACGGGGGGAAGGCGAAGCTCGCCGAGCTGGGCATCACGGCGGCTCCCGACCCGCTGGGCTGAGCGCGGTCCGCGGCTGCGGGTTCGTTGTGGTTGTTCGCGCAGTTCCCCGCGCCCCTGTCGGGGCGCTTAAGGATCCGTCCGCTGGGGCAGACTCTCTCGATTCGTGTTTCCGAGGGCCCTGGCGTAGACTGACTCGTCGGCTCTGGTGTACCCGCATGTCTGCATGCGCTCGCACGGAGTCGATCAAGGTAGTCGATTCGAAGGGCGAAGCGTGGCCAAGAAGCAAGGTGCCATCGAGATCGAGGGCACTGTCGTCGAGTCTCTGCCGAACGCCATGTTCAAGGTCGAGCTCCAGAACGGCCACCAGGTCCTGGCACACATCAGCGGCAAGATGCGCATGCACTACATCCGCATCCTCCCTGACGACCGGGTCGTGGTGGAGCTGTCTCCGTACGACCTGACGCGTGGCCGGATCGTCTACCGCTACAAGTAGATCTTGCCCGCATCCCGCTTCCGGCGGGGTGGTGGCACTGACCCGGAGAACCTCACCTAATGAAGGTCAAGCCGAGCGTCAAGAAGATCTGCGACAAGTGCAGGGTGATCCGCCGTCACGGCCGGGTCATGGTCATCTGCGACAACCCGCGCCACAAGCAGCGCCAGGGCTGACGCACGACCGATCCCTCTGCATCCATCGCAGAGATTCGCGCGACGCGAGCTGAATATGTTCATACGCAGGACCCAAGCCGATACGGCTTGACACCCCCGGTTCGGAGGCCGGGGACCCAGTTCGTACCTCGTACGGCGGCTGGGGGTCGGTTCTGTGGAAGACCTCCGACAAGTAACTGGAGCCATTGAATGGCACGCGTTTCCGGTGTTGACATCCCGCGCGACAAGCGCGTGGAGATCGCCCTCACCTACGTGTTCGGCATCGGCCGGACTCTGTCCCAGCAGACGCTGGCCGCCACCGGCGTGGACCCGAACACCCGTGTTCGTGACCTCTCCGAGGAGCAGCTGGTCGCGATCCGCGAGTTCGTCGACAACAACATCAAGACCGAGGGTGACCTCCGTCGCGAGATCCAGGCCGACATCCGCCGCAAGGTCGAGATCGGTACCTACCAGGGTCTGCGTCACCGCCGCGGTCTGCCCGTCCGCGGTCAGCGCACCAGCACCAACGCCCGCACCCGCAAGGGCCCGCGTCGCGCCATCGCCGGCAAGAAGAAGCCGGGCAAGAAGTAGTCCTCAGCGGACGCTCGTCAGCGGTCTTCGCTGCAGGACCGACCACCTCCCGTAGGAGTTATAGATGCCCCCAAGGGTCGTCAGGGCGCTGCCAAGAAGGTGCGCCGCAAGGAAAAGAAGAACGTCGCTCACGGCCACGCGCACATCAAGAGCACGTTCAACAACACGATCGTCTCGATCACGGACCCGTCCGGCAACGTGATCTCCTGGGCCTCCGCCGGCCACGTCGGCTTCAAGGGCTCCCGGAAGTCCACGCCGTTCGCCGCGCAGATGGCCGCCGAGTCGGCCGCCCGCCGCGCCCAGGAGCACGGCATGCGCAAGGTCGACGTGTTCGTCAAGGGCCCGGGCTCCGGTCGTGAGACCGCGATCCGCTCCCTGCAGGCCACGGGCCTCGAGGTCGGCTCCATCCAGGACGTCACCCCGACCCCGCACAACGGCTGCCGTCCGCCGAAGCGCCGCCGCGTCTGACGCACCGGCTCGGTCGGTCGGCATCCTGCTGGGGGTGCGGGGGTCGCCCCCGCAATGTCGCAGCACGGCTGCCGTCCGCCGAAGCGCCGCCGCGTCTGACGCGACGCCTTCGGGTTCACGGTTTTCGGGCGGTACGGCACCGTAAAAGGGCCGTATCGCCCGTACCCTTGCAGTACCCGTCCCTTTCTGTCGGGGACGGTTCAAGTCGGGCGTCAAATAGCGGGCGCCCCGACTGAAGGATCTGATCCACACATGCTGATCGCTCAGCGTCCCTCGTTGACCGAAGAGGTCGTCGACGAGTTCCGCTCCCGGTTCGTGATCGAGCCGCTGGAGCCGGGCTTCGGTTACACCCTCGGCAACTCCCTCCGCCGGACCCTCCTCTCCTCGATCCCGGGTGCGGCGGTCACGTCCATCCGCATCGACGGCGTGCTGCACGAGTTCACCACCGTGCCGGGCGTCAAGGAGGACGTCACCGACCTGATCCTCAACATCAAGCAGCTGGTCGTCTCCTCGGAGCACGACGAGCCGGTCGTGATGTACCTGCGCAAGCAGGGCCCGGGTCTGGTCACCGCCGCCGACATCGCGCCCCCGGCCGGTGTCGAGGTGCACAACCCCGACCTCGTCCTCGCCACGCTCAACGGCAAGGGCAAGCTGGAGATGGAGCTGACGGTCGAGCGTGGCCGTGGCTACGTCTCCGCCGTGCAGAACAAGCAGGTCGGCCAGGAGATCGGCCGGATTCCGGTCGACTCGATCTACTCGCCGGTGCTCAAGGTCACGTACAAGGTCGAGGCCACGCGTGTCGAGCAGCGGACCGACTTCGACAAGCTGATCGTCGACGTCGAGACCAAGCAGGCGATGCGTCCGCGTGACGCCATGGCCTCCGCCGGTAAGACCCTGGTCGAGCTGTTCGGTCTCGCCCGTGAGCTCAACATCGACGCCGAGGGCATCGACATGGGTCCGTCCCCGACGGACGCCGCGCTCGCCGCCGATCTGGCGCTGCCGATCGAGGAGCTGGAGCTCACCGTTCGGTCGTACAACTGCCTCAAGCGTGAGGGCATCCACTCCGTGGGTGAGCTCGTGGCGCGTTCCGAGGCCGACCTCCTCGACATTCGCAACTTCGGTGCGAAGTCCATCGACGAGGTCAAGGCGAAGCTGGCCGGCATGGGCCTGGCGCTCAAGGACTCGCCTCCCGGGTTCGACCCGACCGCTGCCGCCGATGCCTTTGGTGCGGACGACGACGCGGACGCGGGCTTCGTGGAGACCGAGCAGTACTAAGAGCTCGGGCCAATCGGTTCGATCTTGGGCGCGGGTGCGCTGTGGCTTGTCGCGCAGTTCCCCGCGCCCCTTCCGGACGACGCGCCCCTTCGGGGCTTGTCGTCCGGATCTCTGACAGGCGACCGCCTGCTCAGATACTGACCCCGGTACCTGATACGGCCGGGGCAGACACCTAGGAGAAACACCATGCCGAAGCCCACCAAGGGTGCCCGTCTGGGCGGCAGCGCCGCGCACGAGAAGCTGATGCTCGCGAACCTCGCGAAGTCGCTGTTCGAGCACGGTCGTATCACCACCACCGAGGCGAAGGCCCGCCGCCTGCGCCCGTACGCCGAGCGTCTGGTCACCAAGGCGAAGAAGGGCGACCTTCACAACCGCCGTCAGGTGCTCCAGGTCATCACGGACAAGAGCGTCGTCCACACGCTCTTCACCGAGATCGGCCCGCGCTACGAGAACCGTCCGGGTGGCTACACCCGCATCACCAAGATCGGTAACCGCCGTGGCGACAACGCGCCCATGGCTGTCATCGAGCTGGTCGAGGCGCTGACGGTGGCGCAGGAGGCGACCGGCGAGGCCGAGGCCGCTACCAAGCGTGCGGTCAAGGAAGACGCCCTCAAGAAGGACGAGGCCGTCGAGGACACCAAGCCGGCCGACGAGGCCGCGGAGGCTTCCGCCGAGGAGTCCAAGGACGCCTGAGCGTCTGCCGGGGACTGTTGACCGGCGGCTGCGGCTTCGTCGTGGTTGTTCGCGCCCGCGCGGCGGTAGCCGCAGATTCAACACAGCCCCGCGCCCCTGAGAGGGCGTTGGCGGGTCCGTTCCTTTTGAGGGACGGGCCCGCCTTTTGTGTTCTGAGAGGATCTGTACGTGAGTGATGAAGCAGCGCCCGGGTACGTCCGGGTCCGGCTCGATCTGTCGTACGACGGGAGTGAGTTCTCCGGGTGGGCCAAGCAGGCCGGGGGCGGCGGACCGTGCAGGGGGAGATCGAGGACGCCCTGCGGACCGTGACGCGCTCGAAGGAGACCTACGAACTGACCGTGGCCGGGCGTACCGACGCCGGGGTGCACGCGCGGGGGCAGGTAGCGCATGTCGATCTGCCGCGTGAGGTCTGGGCCGAGCACCACCAGAAGCTGCTCAAGCGGCTCGCCGGGCGGCTGCCCCGTGACGTACGGGTCTGGGCCCTCAGGGAGGCGCCCAGTGGCTTCAACGCGCGGTTCTCGGCCGTCTGGCGGCGGTACGCCTATCGCGTCACCGACAATCCCGGCGGCGTCGACCCGCTGCTGCGCAACCACGTGCTGTGGCACGACTGGCCCCTGGACGTCGACGCCATGAACGAGGCCGCGCGGCGGCTGCTCGGTGAGCACGACTTCGCCGCCTACTGCAAGAAGCGCGAGGGCGCGACGACGATCCGCACGCTCCAGGAGCTGAGTCTCGTGAAGGGCGCGGACGGGATCATCACGGCGACCGTGCGGGCCGACGCCTTCTGTCACAACATGGTGCGCTCGCTGATCGGGGCGCTGCTGTTCGTGGGCGACGGGCACCGGCCGCCGGACTGGCCCGGGAAGGTGCTGGCGGCCGGCGTACGGGACTCGGCCGTGCATGTCGTACGGCCGCACGGGCTGACCCTGGAGGAGGTCGGCTACCCGGCCGACGACCTGCTCGCCGCGCGCAACAAGGAGGCGCGGAACAAGCGGTCGCTGCCGTCGGCGGGCTGCTGCTGACGCCTACTGGGCGGCAGCGGCGGACGCCTGGGCCTGGCCGCGTCGGTGGATCTGACGGAACGTGAACAGGTTCAGGTTGTCGCCCGTGGTGAACACGGCGGTGTCCTTCTCCGTCACGTCCTTGCCGCTGGTGAAGCCGGCGTTGGTGAAGTAGGCGTAGCGGCCGTAGGAGTTGCTGGTCGTGCGGCAGAACCCGGACTCGCAGAAGGCCTTCACACCGCCGCCGGAGAGCGACTTGACGAAGCTCTTCTTGTTGGTCTGGCTCTTGGCCTTGGCGGCCTGGGCCTCGGTGTCGAAGACCGCCACGCCGACCGTCACCGCGATGCCGTCCTTGGAGTAGGTGGCGCGTATCAGGCGGGTGCAGTCGTTCGCGGTGAGGACCTTGGGGAGGGTGCCGCCCGACGCCGAGGCGCAGTTCCTCGTGTCAGCGGTCGGGCCCTTCTTGTAGACCGTCTCGCCCATGGTCAGCTGGGTGCCGGGGAAGAGGGTGTCCGGGCTGAGCGGAGCCGTGTCCTTCTTGGCGCTGGCGATGAAGTCCTTCGGATCCAGCGGGGGAGGGGCGCTGGTCGGGGCGAACGACGGGGCCGAGGCGGTCTGGCTCGGGATGTCGGCCGAGGGCGCCTGGGAGGTCGGGTTGTTCGCCTGGTTGTCACCGCCCGCCGAGACCACGGCCACCGCGACGGCGGTACCGATGGCGACGGTGGCGAGCGCGCCGCCGCCGACCAGCAGCAGCCGCCGACGTTTGTTGCGGGTCTCGGACGCCTCGGCGAGCGCCGCCCAGTCGGGAGACTGGCCGCCCCCGCTGTTCCAGGGCTGCTGCGACTGCGGTTTCCAGGGATCCCACTGGGACTGAGGTCCCCCTGCCCAAAGCTCATGGGGCGCATCTTAGACGGGACATGGGGTGTGCTGGTCCGCCTGGATCGGCTCCGCAACCCCTAGCGTTCCTCCCATGCGGACAGGCAAAGGCGACATCTCCGGGTGGTTGGGACGACTGGTGTCGGCCGTGGTGCTGCTGGTGTGTCTGTCGTCCTGGCCGTCGCTCGCGGTCGGGGTGTGGCCGTCCGTCGTGGTCGGGGCGGTGCGGGCGTTCCGCCGGCCCGCGGTGGCCGTTCCGTGCCGCGTTGGTGCGTCGCTGTGACCGCCGAGGTGCTGCTCTCCTCGGTGTTCCCGTATGTGCGGCCGGTCCGGTGGCGGACGCTGAGACGGGCTGTCACCGTGTGTGCCGTGCTGTGCACGCCGGGGCGTCGCCGGCGGCGGTGATCCCGCGTTTTGACCCTTGTCCCGAGCCCCGGTATCCTGCTGGTTCGTTGTGTATTGGCTTGCTCATTCTCACGGGACGGGCCCTTACACCGGTCCACCGGGCCGATGACCAGCGACCCCACGTACGCGGTATGCGTCGCCGCCGTGCGGTCCAGGCTGTCGTGATCGTTTCGGTGACCTGTTCAGGACCATTCACTCGAAGCGAAGGCTACGAACCGTGCGTACGTACAGCCCCAAGCCCGGCGATGTGACGCGCCAGTGGCACGTCATTGACGCTCAGGACGTCGTCCTGGGCCGTCTCGCCTCCACCGCGGCCACCCTTCTGCGGGGCAAGCACAAGCCGATCTACGCGCCGCACGTCGACGCTGGTGACTTCGTCATCATCATCAACGCCGACAAGGTGCACCTCTCCGGCAACAAGCGGACCCAGAAGATGGCCTACCGCCACTCCGGCTACCCGGGTGGTCTGCGCTCCGTCCGTTACGACGAGCTGCTGGACAAGAACCCGGAGAAGGCCATCGAGAAGGCCGTCAAGGGCATGCTCCCGAAGAACTCCCTGGGCCGTCAGATGCTCTCGAAGCTGAAGGTCTACAAGGGTGACCAGCACCCGCACGGCGCGCAGCAGCCGCAGCCGTACGAGATCACCCAGGTCGCGCAGTAAGTCCGGCCACCCCCTAAGACTGAAGAGAATCTGAGGAGAATCGTGGCCGAGACCACTGCCGAGCAGCCGCTCGAAGAGCTTGACATCGACAGCTACACCACCGAGTCCGAGGTCCCCGTCGAGGGTGAGTACACCTCGGAGTCCATGGCCTCCCGCTTCGGTGAGCCCCAGCCCGCCGCCGGCCTGGGCCGCCGTAAGAACGCCATCGCCCGTGTCCGGATCGTCCCGGGCACCGGCAAGTGGAAGATCAACGGTCGCACCCTCGAGGACTACTTCCCGAACAAGGTGCACCAGCAGGAAGTCAACGAGCCGTTCAAGGTTCTCGAGCTCGAGGGCCGCTACGACGTCGTCGCCCGCATCGCCGGTGGCGGTGTCTCCGGCCAGGCCGGTGCGCTCCGTCTCGGTGTCGCCCGCGCGCTGAACGAGGCGGACGTCGACAACAACCGCGGCCCGCTGAAGAAGGCCGGCTTCCTCAAGCGCGACGACCGTGCGGTCGAGCGCAAGAAGGCCGGTCTGAAGAAGGCCCGCAAGGCCCCGCAGTACAGCAAGCGCTAATCGCGTCGCCTGTCCTTGCGACTGGCTTCGCAACGATCGCCCCGGCGGCACGGACTGTGCTGCCGGGGCGGTTCGTTTACACAACCCCTACCGCCCCCGGACAGTCTCAGGGGATGTACTTGGGGAGTGAGCCGCACTCTCTTCAGCAATTCGGAGGACACCACAGTGGGACGACTCTTCGGCACGGACGGCGTGCGCGGTGTCGCCAACGCGGACCTGACTGCGGAGATGGCGCTGGGCCTCTCCGTAGCCGCGGCGCACGTACTGGCCGAGGCGGGCACGTTCGAGGGACACCGGCCGACCGCGGTCGTCGGGCGTGATCCGCGCGCATCCGGGGAGTTCCTCGAGGCCGCCGTGGTCGCGGGCCTCGCCAGCGCCGGCGTCGACGTCCTGCGGGTCGGCGTGCTGCCGACGCCCGCGGTGGCTTACCTGACCGGGGAGCTCGGAGCCGACCTCGGTGTGATGCTCTCCGCGAGCCACAACGCCATGCCCGACAACGGCATCAAGTTCTTCGCGCGCGGTGGGCACAAGCTCGCGGACGAGCTGGAGGACCGGATCGAGTCCGTCTACGAGGAGCACCGCACCGGTGCGCCGTGGGACCGGCCGACCGGGTCCGGGGTGGGCCGCGTCCGTGAGTACGGCGAGGGCTTCGACCGGTATGTCGAGCATCTGCTGGGTGCGCTGCCGAACCGGCTCGACGGGCTGAAGGTCGTCCTCGACGAGGCGCACGGTGCCGCCGCCCGGGTCTCGCCGGAGGCGTTCCAGCGGGCCGGGGCCGAGGTCGTCACGATCGGCGCCGAGCCGGACGGGCTCAACATCAACGACGGCTGCGGCTCGACGCACCTCGACAAGATCAAGGCCGCCGTCGTCGAGCACGGGGCCGACCTCGGCATCGCGCACGACGGGGACGCAGACCGGTGCCTCGCCGTGGACCACACCGGCGCGGAGGTGGACGGGGACCAGATCCTGGCCGTGCTCGCGCTGGCGATGCGGGAACGCTCCGCTCTTCGGGCCGAGACGGTCGTGGCGACGGTGATGTCCAACCTGGGCTTCAAGCTGGCCATGGAGCGTGAGGGCATCCGGCTGGTGCAGACGGCTGTGGGCGACCGGTATGTGCTCGAGGAGATGAAGGAGCACGGGTTCGCGCTCGGGGGTGAGCAGTCCGGGCACGTGATCATCCTCGACCATGCGACGACGGGTGACGGGACGCTGACCGGCCTGATGCTGGCGGCTCGGGTCGCCGGGACGGGTCGTCCCCTGCGGGAGCTGGCCGCTGTCATGGAGCGGTTGCCGCAGGTGCTGATCAATGTGCCGGACGTGGACAGGTCCCGGGTGGGGACGTCCGCGGAGCTCGCGTCGGCGGTCGCGGACGCGGAGCGGGAGCTCGGGTCCACCGGGCGGGTGCTGCTGCGTCCCTCTGGGACCGAGCCGCTGGTCCGGGTGATGGTCGAGGCCGCGGATATCGAGCAGGCTCGCTCTGTTGCCGGGCGGCTGGCTGATGTGGTGAAGTCCGCGCTGGGGTAGTGGCCTGTGCGGGTCCGGGGTGGGGGCTGCCGTTCGTTGCGGGCCGACCGTCGACCGTGGCTGGTCGCGCGGTTCCCCGCACCCCCCTAAGGTTTGGCGTTCCGCCGGCGTTGCTTGGTCCAGAGCCCTTTCTGGATCAGGAGGGTCAGCGTGCCGGCGACGACTATGCCCAGCAGGTTCAGCAGCAGCTGCTCCGTGGAACCCCAGGTCTGCTTCGTGTCGCCGTAGCTCAGGGCCACTGCCGCGTTCGCGGCGGCCGGGATCGTGGTGACCGAGATGGCCACGCCGACCAGGGCGCCGGACTTGGCGGAGGTCAGGGAGAGGGTGCCGGCGATGCCGGCCAGGACCGCCACGACGAAGGAGAACCAGTCCGGGGCGTAGATGAAGCCCGTGTTGGGGCGGTCGGCCCTGAGCTGTTGCTCGCTGAACAGGTCGACCCCGTCCATGAAGAGGCTGAAGGCGACCGTCACCGCCATGGCCACCGCGAAGCCGACCAGCAGGGCGGTCAGCGAGCGCAGGGCCAGTCGGGGGCGGCGCTGGACGATCGCGGTGCAGAAGCCGGCGAGCGGGCCGAACTCCGGGCCCACCGCCATGGCGCCCACGATCAGGATCGCGTTGTCCAGGACCACACCGCAGGCCGCGATCATCGTGGCGAGCGTGATGAACGCGAGGTAGGTGACGGAGAGGGTCGACTCCTCGTGCGTCGCGTCGGTCAGGTGCTCCCACAGGACCGCGTCCGCGCCCTCGCCGGGCGCGTCGGCCTCGGCCTTGTCGGCCCGCTCGGACAGCGACAGGTCGATGGACTCGACGGCGATGGAGCCGCTGGTGTCGATGCCCAGCTCCCGCAGGCCGGCGAGCAGTTCGTCGCCCGCCTCCCGCGCCACGTCGCACATCACCACGTCCCCGGCGGGGTCGTGGGCGGTGTCCGGCAGCACGACGAGGTGGGTGGCGCCGACCGTCTTCTCGATCAGCAGCACCACCTCGTCCGTCTTGTCAGACGGTGTGATCAGACGCAGGTGCAGCATGCTGACCATCTAACCGGCCTTTTCCCCGGGCGTCACAGCTTGCGCAGGCTCAGCCGCTGCACCTTGTGGTCCGGGCCCTTGCGCAGGACGAGCGTG
Source organism: Streptomyces tuirus (assembly GCA_018195615.1). GTDB lineage: Bacteria > Actinomycetota > Actinomycetes > Streptomycetales > Streptomycetaceae > Streptomyces > Streptomyces tuirus_A. The sequence goes on from JAGTPG010000002.1 coordinate 5,908,525, forward strand.
GCGCGGCCGCGGGTCGGGGCGATGTTCTCGACCAGGTTGGGCCGGTTGATCGTGCGCCACATCGTCCGGGCGTAGTCGAGGGCCTCCTCCTCCGAGACCTGCGTGTACTTGCGGAAGTACGAGGACGGGTTCTGGAACGCGGTCGCGCGCAGCTTGCGGAAGCGGTTGAGGTACCAGCGCTCGATGTCCTCGACGCGGGCGTCGACGTACACGCTGAAGTCGAAGTAGTCGGCGAGACCGACCCGGGTGCGGCCGTCCTTGCCGGGCAGGGCGGGCTGGAGGACGTTCAGGCCCTCGACGATCAGGATGTCGGGGCGGCGGACCATGAGCTTCTTGTCCGGGACGATGTCGTAGATCAGGTGGGAGTAGACGGGCGCCGTGACCTCGTCCTTGCCGGCCTTGATGTCGGCGACGAAGCGGGTCAGCGCCCGACGGTCGTAGGACTCGGGGAAACCTTTCCGCGACATCAGGCCGCGGGCCTGGAGCTCCTTGGTGGGCAGCAGGAAGCCGTCGGTGGTGACCAGCTCGACGCGCGGGTGCTCGGGCCAGCGCGAGAGCAGGGCCTGGAGGAGGCGGGCGACCGTCGACTTCCCCACGGCGACCGAGCCGGCGACTCCTATGACGAACGGGGTGCCGGACTGGGAGCCCTGCTCGCCCAGGAAGGTGTTGAGCGCGCCTCTGAGGCCGTCCGTGGCACCGACGTAGAGGTTGAGAAGTCTGGACAGCGGGAGGTAGATGTCCCGCACCTCGTCGAGGTCGATGACATCGCCGAGGCCGCGCAGCTTCTCGACCTCCTCGGCCGTCAGCGGCAGCGGCGTCTTGTCGCGCAACGCGCTCCACTCGGCTCGGGTGAGGTCGACGTAGGGAGTCGCCTCCGGCCGCTGCCGGTGGGCGCTCCGGGGCATCGAGGAGACCGGAGAGATCACAGTCCATTGTTACGGGCGTACGAAGGGGCGGTGAGGTGGGATCCGTCACGCAGGGTCGGTCAGCCCTCCCCTTTGGGAGAAAAGTGCACAAGGGGAGGAATGTCAGTGGTGTGCGTCACAGTTGTGGGAGAGGTGGGCCCAGGCCGGGGTTCACGAACGCCGAGGGGTGACCCATGACGTATGCGATAGAGGCGGAAGGCCTGGTCAAACGGTTCAAGGAGACCGAGGCGCTGGCCGGTGTCGACCTGGCGGCCCGCAAGGGCACGGTGCTCGGGCTGCTGGGGCCCAACGGCGCGGGGAAGACGACCGCGGTGCGGATCTTCGCGACGCTCCTCCGGCCCGACGGGGGCAGGGCCCGCGTGGCCGGCCACGACGTGGTCCGGGAGGCCGGGGTCGTACGGGCCATGGTCGGGCTGACCGGCCAGTACGCGGCGGTCGACGAGAACCTGACCGGCACCGAGAACCTGCTGCTCATCGGCCGGCTGCTGGGCCTGCCGAGGCGGGAGGCGAAGGCGAGGGCGGGCGAGCTGCTGGAGCGGTTCCAGCTGACGCACGCGGCCGGGCGGGCCGCGAAGACCTTCTCGGGAGGCATGCGCCGGCGTCTCGACCTCGCGGCGAGCCTGGTCGGCCGGCCCAGCATCCTCTTCCTCGACGAGCCGACCACCGGCCTCGATCCGCACAGCCGCGGTGAGCTGTGGGACCTGCTCCGCGGCCTGGTCGCGGACGGTGCGACCGCCCTGCTGACCACGCAGTACCTGAACGAGGCCGATGTGCTGGCCGACGACATCGTGGTGATCGACAAGGGCCGGGTGATCGCCGAGGGCACCCCCGACCGGCTGAAGGCCCAGGTCGGCGGCCAGGTGCTGGAGCTGAGGCCGATCCTCGGACAGGACCTCGCGCGGGCGCACGCGCTGGTGGCCGGGGCCGCCGGAGCGGAGGCCCGGATCGAGGGCGAGATGATCACAGCGCCGGTGAAGGACCCCGAGCTGATGCCGGCCGTCGTGCGCGCCCTGGACCGGGAGGGCATCGCGGTGGGCGAGCTGGCCCTGCGCCGTTCCTCCCTCGACGAGGTCTTCCTCGCCCTGACCGGCCACCGCGCCGAGCCGGGCGAGCCCGAGGAGGACGGCGGATCGGCCGTACGGGACGAGGACGAGCTGGAGAAGGCGGTGAGCCGGTCATGACCGCCACCACGATCACCGCGCCGGTCACGGGCTCGGGCCGGGTGCCCGCCCTCGCGGGGCTGCGGCAGACCTTCACGATGGCCTGGCGGAGCCTGGTCGCCGTCAAGCACAACCCGCTCGAACTGGTCGACTACAGCATCACGCCGATCATGTTCGTGTTCCTGTTCACCTACGTGCTGGGCGGGCAGATGGCCGGATCGCCCGAGGCGTATCTGAAGTACGCGCTGCCCGGGATCATCGTGCAGAACACCCTGTTCATGACGATGTACACGGCGATGGCACTCAACACCGACCTCACCAAGGGCGTCTTCGACCGGCTGCGCAGCCTGCCCATCGCCCGCTCCGCCCCGCTCATCGGACGCATCACCGCCGACCTCGCGAAGCACGTGTGGGCGCTGCTGCTGATGATCGGCCTCGGACTGCTGCTCGGCTTCCGGGTCACGGGCGGATTCGGCGGGTTCCTGCTCGGCACGCTGCTGGTGGTGGTCTTCGCCGCGGCCGTGTCCTGGAGCGCGGTACTGATCGGGATGCTGGCCGGCGACGCGGAGAAGGTGCAGGCGTTCGCCTTCACCCTCATCTTCCCGATCACCTTCACGAGCAGCGCGTTCGTCGTGGTCGACACCATGCCCGGCTGGCTCCAGGCCTGGAGCGACGTCAACCCGGTCACCCATCTGTCCGACGCGTTCCGGGGGCTGCTGCTGGGCGGGGCGGTGGCGGAGCCGGTGCTGTGGTCGCTGGTGTGGGCGGCGGGGATTGCGCTGGTGTTCTACCCGGTGGCCATGCGGGCTTATCGGGCGAAGGTCTGAGTCACACGTGGGTGGGGCCGCCTCGCGGCTACAGCCGTTGATCCCCCTGCCGGCTGACCGACGTCATCGCGGCGAGACCGCCGTTGGCGATGCCGCGGTACGTCACCGTCCGCGCTGGGCCGGTCTCCCGGGCCAGGCGCTCCGACAGGTCCCTTCCCTCCTCGAACAGGCGCTGCCACGCCTCGTCGCTGTCGTCGTTCATGAGCGTCGTCTCGATCGCCCCCTTCCACCGGTGGAAGGCGGCCACGAGGTCATCGGACAGACGGAGGGCGGCTGCGGGGTCGTCCGGAGCGAAGCTTCCGAGGCCCTCCGCGTGCAACGGATACAGGCCGTACTCGCCCTCGACGGTGATGTCGAGCGGGTGCGGAGGTGTGTCATGGGCGTCGACGGTCCAGTGGAACCGGTCGCACCCCCAGCACACGAACTTCTCGTCCTGGCGCCGCTCGTCCCAGAAGCGCACGGTCCAGCGGGGCCCGAGGTGCCCGGCCACCAGCCGGGCGAGGTCCAGCCCCCGCTTGACGTGCTTGCGCAGCGCCGGTCGGGCCTCGAAGCCGTCGCCGGGGCGGGCGTGGTTCCACTCGGTGAGCCTGCGCACCAGGCCGTCGGGCAACGCGAGTTCGTGGGCGTCGACGGGAAGGTTGCGGGTGAAGTCCTCGACGCGGGCCGACGTCCCGGCGTCCGTGGCGTACAGCGGTGAGGCGTCGCCGCGGGCGCGCACGAGGAGGTGTTCAGGGTCCTGCTGGCTCATGCCGGATTCGCTCCCGTCACCCGTCCCCTGCGCTGACCCCGGGCGCCGATGGTGATCGCCACCCGGTGGGACTTCCGTTGTACACGGTCTCGGAGACCGGCCGCGTCGGTGTCTGGTGGCCGACCCGGCCGCAGCCCTCGAAATCGTCCCCCGAATATCCGAATTCGGGCACACGGAAGGGCTTTCCCGAGGGCGTCGGCCCGTAGGCTGCGCCCCATGTGCGGAATCGTGGGATACGTGGGGCCGCAGTCGGCGCTGGAGGTCGTGATGGCCGGGCTGAAGCGGCTGGAGTACCGGGGGTACGACTCGGCGGGTGTCGCCGTGCTGGCCGACGGCGGGCTGGCGACGGCGAAGAAGGCCGGGAAACTCCTCAACCTGGAGAAGGAACTGGACGGCCGGCCGCTGCCGACCGGCACGACGGGCATCGGACACACCCGGTGGGCCACGCACGGCGGACCGACGGACTCCAACGCCCACCCGCACATCGACAACGCGGGTCGGGTCGCCGTCGTGCACAACGGCATCATCGAGAACTTCGCCCTGCTGCGGTCCGAACTGCAGGAGCGCGGGCATGAGCTGGCCTCCGAGACGGACACCGAGGTCGTCGCGCACCTGCTCGCCGAGGAGTTCTCCTCGTGCGCGGACCTCGCCGAGGCGATGCGGCTGGTCTGCCGGCGGCTGGAGGGCGCGTTCACGCTGGTCGCGGTGCACGCCGACGAGCCGGACGTGGTGGTGGGCGCGCGGCGGAACTCGCCGCTGGTGGTGGGCGTTGGAGAAGGCGAGGCCTTTCTCGCCTCGGACGTCGCCGCGTTCATCGCCCACACGCGGTCGGCGATCGAGCTGGGACAGGACCAGGTGGTGGAGCTGCGCAGGGACGGCGTGGTGGTGACGGGCTTCGACGGCCGCCCGGCCGATGTCCGCTCCTACCACGTCGACTGGGACGCGTCGGCCGCGGAAAAGGGGGGCTATGACTACTTCATGCTCAAGGAGATCGCCGAGCAGCCCAAGGCGGTCGCCGATACGCTGCTGGGCCGGATCGACGGCTCCGGCTCGCTGACCCTGGACGAGGTGCGGATCCCTCCGGGGGTGCTGCGGGAGATCGACAAGGTCGTCATCGTCGCGTGCGGGACGGCCTTCCACGCCGGGATGATCGCCAAGTACGCCATCGAGCACTGGACGCGCATCCCGTGCGAGGTGGAGCTGGCCAGTGAGTTCCGGTACCGGGACCCGATCCTGGACGCCCAGACCCTGGTCATCGCGATCTCGCAGTCCGGCGAGACCATGGACACGCTCATGGCGTTGCGTCATGCCCGTGAGCAGGGCTCCAGGGTCCTGGCGATCTGCAACACCAACGGCTCCACGATCCCGCGCGAGTCGGACGCGGTCCTGTACACGCACGCCGGGCCGGAGGTGGCCGTCGCCTCCACCAAGGCGTTCCTGACGCAGCTCGTGGCCTGCTACCTGGTCGCCCTGTATCTGGGGCAGGTCCGGGGCACCAAGTGGGGCGACGAGATCCGGGCGGTGATCCGCGACCTGTCCTCGATCGCCGGTGCGGTGGAACAGGTCCTCGGGACCATGGAGCCGGTACGGGAGCTGGCCCGTTCGCTCGCCTCCAAGAACACGGTGCTGTTCCTGGGTCGGCATGTCGGGTATCCCGTGGCCCTCGAGGGCGCGCTGAAGCTCAAGGAACTGGCCTACATGCACGCCGAGGGGTTCGCGGCGGGGAGTTGAAGCACGGGCCGATCGCCCTGATCGAGGAGGACCTGCCCGTGGTCGTCGTCGTGCCGTCGCCGCGAGGGCGGTCCGTGCTGCACGACAAGATCGTGTCCAACATCCAGGAGATCCGGGCACGGGGTGCGCGGACGATCGTGATCGCGGAGGAGGGGGACGAGGCGGTGGTTCCGTACGCCGACCATCTGATCCGGATCCCGGTCACTCCGACGCTCCTTCAGCCCATGGTGGCGACAGTGCCGTTGCAGGTGTTCGCCTGTGAGTTGGCCACGGCCCGGGGCAATGAGGTGGATCAGCCTCGGAACCTGGCGAAGTCGGTGACGGTGGAATGAGGGAGAGGGGTGAACGGTCAGGTCCGTGTGCCGTTCGCCCCCCAACCTACGCCTGGGCGACTACCAGTTGATGCAGGTCTTCGGCACCCAGCCGTCCACCTTGTCGCCGCCGTAGTACCACATGTTGCTCTTCTTGCCGCAGGCCTTGTACGAGCCGCCCTTGTAGGCCTTGCCGCCGTTGCAGATGCCGCCCTTCTTGCCCTTGCCCCAGATGCCGAGGGCGGTGGCGGACGTCTTCGGCGAGGTGCGGACCTTGACGGTCTCCTTGGCCTTGACGTTGATGATCGCCTTGCTGCAGTCCTCCGGTGCCGCGGCGGCGGTACCGGCGGTGGCGATGGTGCCGGTGAGGGCGGTGGCGAAGAGGGCAGCGGCAGTGGCCGCGGTCCCCAGCGACTTGAACTTCATGGTCGTGCGTTCCTCCCGTTGGATGCGATGCCGTTTGCTCATCGCGGTCAGCGCGAACTGTACAAGGGGGAGGGCGAGTTCAGGTCTGGGGGGGCTCCGTGGGGGTTCGGTGCGGAGGGCGTCCATGAAGCGGGTGAAGGTTGCTGCCGGGAAGGTGAGGGTGGCTCGGGTGGGGGTCTTGGAGTCGCGGATGGAGGTGGGTGGGGGGATATTTCCACCCGGGACGGATGTGCCTGGTGAGGGGAGCCCGGTCGGGCCTGAACGCTCCAGTTGCTGAGCGGAGAAGTTCGAGGAAACGCCCGTGCGTCACCGTAGGGTGCTGCGCATGAGCATCATCGGGGTCGGGATCGACGTCGCCGAGATCGAGCGGTTCGCGGCGTCTTTGGAACGTACGCCCGCGCTGGCCGAGCGGCTGTTCCTGGAGCGGGAGTTGTTGCTGCCCAGTGGGGAACGCCGGGGTGTGGCCTCCCTGGCTGCCCGGTTCGCCGCCAAGGAGGCCCTGGCCAAGGCGCTCGGGGCCCCGGCCGGGCTGCTCTGGACGGACGCCGAGGTGTACGTCGAGGACAGTGGGCAGCCCCGGCTGCGGGTGACCGGGACGGTGGCCGCCCGGGCCGCCGAACTGGGTGTGCGGTCCTGGCACGTGTCTCTCAGTCATGACGCCGGGGTGGCCTCGGCGGTTGTCATCGCCGAGGGGTGACGGGGCTCCAGGGCTACGACATGGACCACAGGAGCATGGCCGTGCCGATGAAGCCCGCCGCACCCAGCGCCGTTCCTGTCGCCGCCGTCCACAGGCGGCCCACGCCCTTGCGGGCGTAGTGCATGCCCATCGCGCCGAACGTGATCGCCAGCGCCCCGGCCAGTACCGTCCAGGGGATCAGGAACGCCCATGTGCCCGCGGCGGAGAAGACGCCGAGGACGAGTGCCGTGGGGCCGAGGGCGGTGGCGGGTGTGTCGGTTGCCGTGGAGGTGGTGGATCCGGCCATGCTCTGGCCTCCCCTTTTGAACGACTTCTTGAACGACATTTTTTGAACGAGTTCAAATCGTACGTCGATCATAGCGGACCGACAGGAGGGCCCGGCATGGCCATGGTGAAAGACGTCGACACCCGCGGTGCGCAGCACTGCGAGACGACTGCTCTGCACGTGCTGCTGCGGCACCAGGGGATCGATCTGTCCGAGCCGATGCTCTTCGGCCTCGGCTCCGGCCTGTCCTTCGTCTACTGGGACAGCAAGAACATGGACTTTCCGTTCCTCGGCGGGCGGGTCAAGCCCTTCGAGCTCACCAGGAACCTGGCCGGGAGACTCGGGCTGGATCTGGTGGTCCAGGAGACCGGATCCGCCCGCAAGGGATGGGAGAACGTGGCGGCCGCCATCGACTCCGGCCGCCCCGTCGGGCTGCAGCTCGACAGCTACCACCTGGACTACTTCACCTCGAAGGTGCACTTCGGCGGTCATGTCGTCGCCCTCTACGGCTACGACGAGCAGCACGCCTACCTCGTGGACACCGAGCAGCAGGGCGGCGCCGTGTCGACCAGCCTGGCCGGCCTCGCCCGGGCCAGGGCCGAACGCGGGCCCATGACCGCCAGGCACCGGTCCTTCACTCTCACCGCGCCGGGGAAGCCGCCCGCCCCTCGGGACCGGATCGTTCCCGCCATCACCGCCTGCGCGGACGCTTTTCTCGACCCGCCCATCGCCAACCTCGGCCACCGGGGCATCGAGAAGGCCGGGAAGCTCGTACCCGGCTGGCTCCAGCGCACCGACGCTCCGAGCGTGACCTGCCGCAGGCAGCCCGCCTGATGGAGAAGGCCGGCACCGGCGGTGCCCTGTTCCGCAACCTCTACCGCGACTTCCTCGCCGAATGCGCAGAGTGGCTCGACAGCGGGCACCTGCGGACCGGGCACCGGCTGTACTCCGAGGCGGCCGTCCTGTGGACGGAGGTCGCGGCGCTGATCACGGAAGCCGGTGAGTCGGGTGACGGGCAGCGCCTGGTGCGGGCGGGTGCCGTCCTCTCCGACGTCGCGCGCATCGAGCGTGAGGCCATGCGGGCGCTGAGCCGGCTGGGCGGTGAAGCCCCGCCGGGTGAGGGGCGAGGGCTTCGAGGAGGCGCGGGGCGTCAGCAGATGGACTGGCTGCTGTTCACCCGTGTGATGTTGCGGAACGTCGTGTTCTCGCCGCACGGGCTCTCCCTGATGGCCGAGTTGGTGACCGTCAGGTTCTGGATGGTGATGTCCTTGTTGTTCGGGAACTCCGAGCGCGCGGCCAGTCGTAGCTCGCCGCCGCCGGTGATCGTGCCGCTCTGGGCCGCCAGGCTGACGTTGTAGCAGTTCTCGATCAGGACCGAGTTGTTGCCGGTGTTGGAGAGCGTGACCTTGTTGATCGTCGCGCCGCCGCTCTCGGAGACGCAGAACACGCCGCGTCCGCCGCCGCGGGTGATGACCTCGCCGACCCGGATGTTGGTGGGGTAACCGCTGCCGATCCGGCCGTTGCGGTTGGCCATGCGGAAGGCCGCGTAGCCGGTGCCGGTGCCCGCGTTCTCCGCGTCCACCTTGGTGACGTTGGCGTTGATGGTCTGGTTGAGGAGGAGACCTGACTCGCCGACGTTACGGGCCGTCACCGTGCCGATGGTGATGCCGTCGACGCCGTAGGTCTCGACCGCGTGGCTGGACGCGCCGGAGACGTAGACGTTGTCGATGCGGACGTTGCGCGTCCACTGACTGGTGTCGCCGCGGTTGTCGATGCGGATGCCCAGGCCGCGGGAGAGGCGCATGTCGATCTGGCCGAGCACCACGTTCTGCACATTGCGCAGGAAGATGCCGTACAGCGGGGTGCCGGTGAGCTTGAGGTTCTGGACCTCGACGTCGCGGGTACCGCGCGAGTAGACCGGCGCCTGGTCGCCCGAGCCGGTGCCGGTGACGTTGATGGTGCCGCAGACGTCGAGGACGGTGTAGCTCGGCAGGGAGATGCGGGAGCCCGCCGGGATCGAGCCCGAGCCGCGGACCACGACCCGTTCCTTCGTGGTGCGTCCCGAGGTGAGGCTGTTGACGGCCGCCTGGACGGCGGCGCGCATGTCGGTGCCGGTGTAGACCGTGCTGCCGCCGCGCCGGGCGGTCCAGTTGCTGCCGTTCTGCACGGCTTCGGCCTGGTAGGAGCCGTCTCCGCAGGCCGCCGCTCGCATGGGGGTGGCGGTGGCGGCGCCGGCGGGAGCGGTCAGGTTGCCGGCGGCCGTCAGGAGGGCGGTGGCGCCGGCGGCGGCGAGTAATGCGGCTCTGCGTCCCATGGGGGGCCTCGGTTTCGTCGGACGTGGGGGGGGTGTGCCATCGCGTGTGCAAGCGCTTTCTGCACGGCCGGAGAGTCTGGCAAAGGGCTCGCAAAGCGTCAATGGGCGTGGTGCGGCCGGGAGTTGCCGGAAGGGTGCGACACGGTTCGGCAGTCGCGTGCGATACGGGGGAGTGGTCCGGCGGTCGTACGGGAAACTCGACCGCATGCGTAGTGCGTACAGCGTGGAGACGGTCAGGACCGCCGAACGGGAGCTGATGGCGCGGCTGCCGGAGGGGGCGCTGATGCAACGCGCCGCCGCCGGACTCGCCGCCGCCTGCGCCGACCTGCTCGGGCGGGTGTACGGCAGCCGAGTGGTGCTGCTGATCGGCAGTGGCGACAACGGCGGTGACGCGTTGTACGCCGGTGCCAGGCTGGCCCGGCGCGGGGCCGGTGTCACAGCGGTGCTGCTCGCGCCGGAGCGTGCTCATGCGGGGGGTCTCGCGGCCCTGCGGCGGGCCGGGGACGCGCCGTGAACGCCGGTGCGGATGTGGGTGCCGGTGGCGTCGAGGAGCTGGTCGAGCGGGCGGATCTCGTCGTCGACGGCATCGTCGGGATCGGTGGGAAGGGCGGGCTGCGGCCGGACGCGGTGCCGCTGGCCGCAGCCGCCGAGCGGTCGCGGGGCGCCGTCGTCGCCGTCGATCTGCCGAGCGGGGTCGACGTCGACACGGGCGAGGTGCGCGGGGCCGCGATCAGGGCCGATCTGACCGTGACGTTCGGTACGCACAAGCCGGGGCTGCTGATCGATCCGGCACGGGAGTACGCGGGGACCGTGCGGCTGGTCGACATCGGGCTGGAGCTGCCCGCCGAGCCGGAGCTGGAGGCGTTGCAGCACGCGGACGTGGCGGAGCTGCTGCCGGTGCCCCGGGCCGAGAGCGACAAGTACCGGCGGGGTGTCGTCGGGATCGCCGCCGGGTCGGCGCGCTACCCGGGCGCCGCTGTCCTCGCCGTCGCCGGGGCGCTGCGGGGCGGGGCCGGGGCCGTGCGGTACGTCGGGCCGGCCGGGGACGCCGTGATCGCGCGGTTCCCCGAGACGCTCGTGTCGGACCAGGGGCCGAAGCACGCCGGGCGGGTGCAGGCGTGGGTCGTCGGGCCCGGGGCCGGGGACGACGCGGCGACGGTGGGGGAGGTGCTGGCGGCGGACGTGCCGGTGCTGGTCGATGCGGACGGGTTGCGGCTGGCCGATGCGGACGTCGTGCGGGCGCGCCGGGCGCCGACGCTGATGACGCCGCACGCCGGGGAAGCGGCCGCGCTGCTCGGGGTCGAGCGGCGCGAGGTCGAGGGGGCTCGGCTGGCGGCGGTACGGGAGCTGGCGGGGCGGTACGGGGCGACCGTGCTGCTGAAGGGGTCCACGACGTTGGTGGCGGACTCCGCGGGCGGGGCGGTACGGGTGAATCCGACGGGGACGTCCTGGCTGGCGACGGCGGGGAGCGGGGACGTGCTGTCGGGGCTGGCGGGGTCGTTGCTGGCGGCGGGGCTCCCGGCGGTGGACGCGGGGAGTGTGGGGGCGTACGTGCACGGGCTGGCCGGGAGGCTGGCGGCGGAGGGGCGCCGGTGGGGGCGCATGATGTGGCCGACGCGGTGCCGGAGGCCTGGCGGAATGTTTTGGCTGAGTGAACCGCTGACCGCGCAGGTGAGTGGGGGTTGCCGTGGGGGTGAGTCGCCCCCTCCGCCCCTTCCCGTCCCGAGCCTGGGGGCTGCCGTCCCCCGGCCCCCGCTTCGGCCTTGACGGCCTCGTCCTCAAGCGCCGGACGGGCTTGAAAAGCGCGGGCTCGTGGAGCTCTGGCGCCGCCGGACGGACCAAAGGAGCTGAGCCGGGTCCTCCGGACCCGGACGGGACCCTCTGAGACACTGGGCGCGATGAGCGAGAGAACAGCCCGCGGACCGCGCCCCTGCGGGCCCGCGCGGAGATCGACCTGGCCGCCCTGCGGGCCAACGTGCGGGCCCTGCGTGCCCACGCGCCGGGCGCGGCCCTGATGGCCGTGGTCAAGTCCGAGGCGTACGGCCACGGGGCTGTGCCGTGCGCCCGCGCGGCCGTCGCGGCCGGTGCGGACTGGCTGGGCACGGCCACGCCCGAGGAGGCCCTCGCCCTGCGGGCCGCCGGGTTGCCGGGCCGCATCATGTGCTGGCTGTGGACACCCGGCGGACCCTGGCGTGAGGCGGTCGAGGCGGATCTCGACGTGTCCGTCAGCGGCATGTGGGCCCTCGGTGAGGTCACCGCGGCGGCCCGGCGCGCGGGCCGGCCCGCGCGCGTCCAGCTCAAGGCCGACACGGGGCTCGGCCGCAACGGCTGTCCGCCCGGTGACGACTGGGCCGAGCTGGTCCGTGAGGCACTGCGCGCCGAGGCCGAGGGGCTGCTGCGCGTCACGGGACTGTGGTCGCACTTCGCCTGCGCCGACGAGCCCGGCCATCCCTCCATCGCCGCCCAGCTCGGCATGTTCCGGGAGATGGTCGCGTACGCCGAGGAGCAGGGCGTCCGCCCCGAGGTCCGGCACATCGCCAACTCGCCGGCCACCCTCACGATCCCCGAGAGCCACTTCGACCTCGTCCGGACGGGCATCTCCCTCTACGGCATCTCGCCCAGCCCCGAGCTGGGCACCCCGGCCGACTTCGGGCTGCGCCCGGTGATGACGCTGTCCGCCTCGCTCGCCCTGGTCAAGCACGTACCGGGTGGGCACGGCGTGAGCTACGGACACCGGTACGTGACGCCCGGCGAGACCACCCTCGGCCTCGTCCCCCTCGGCTACGCGGACGGCATCCCACGCCACGCCTCCTCGGCCGGCCCGGTCCTCGTCGAGGGCAAGTGGCGCACGATCGCCGGGCGCGTCGCCATGGACCAGTTCGTGGTCGACCTGGGCGGCGACGAGCCCGCACCTGGTGCCCAGGCGGTCCTCTTCGGACCCGGGGACCGCGGCGAGCCCACCGCCGAGGACTGGGCGCAGGCGGCCGGAACCATCGCCTACGAGATCGTGACCCGGATCGGAACGCGCGTTCCTCGCGTCTATGTGAATGAGGAACCGGACGGGTAACTCGGACGGGGTACTCGTCACGAGAAGCACGACCGTCACGCGAACAACCCCAGCACCGACAGCAGCACCTGGCACCTGGCACACCTGCACCAACAGCATCACCTGCACCAACACCAGCAACGACAGCCCGATCAGCAGCCCGGCGAAGAGGAGCGGTACGTGAGCGAGAGCAGTGCGGAGGTCGTCGCGAACGCCGCCACCGCGGCCGTCGCGGCCTCCGCCGCGGGGGCGGCGGGAGGCTGGCGCCGGGCGACCGGCATCGCGGGCGTCGCGATAGGCGTGGTGGCCGCGGGCGCAGCCGCCGGTGTCGCCCTGGAGCGGATGACGGTCGGCCGCGGCATGCGCCAGAAGGCGCGGCTCGCGCTCGACTCGGCGGGACCCTACGGCTCGCTGCGCGGCATGCCCGGCAAGGCGTTCGCCGACGACGGCACGGAGTTGTACTACGAGGTCGACGACGTCGACCCCGAGGCCGCCCCCGCCGCCATCGGCCCGCGCCGCCGGAGGCTCTTCGGCCGCAAGTCCCCCGCCCCCGTCACCGTCGTCTTCAGCCACGGCTACTGCCTCAGCCAGGACTCCTGGCACTTCCAGCGTGCCGCGCTCCGAGGCGTCGTACGGACCGTGCACTGGGACCAGCGCAGCCACGGCCGGTCCGGGCGGGGTGTGGCCCAGGCGCGGGACGAGGCGGTCACCATCGAGCAGCTGGGCCGTGACCTGAAGGCCGTCATCGACGCCGCCGCGCCCGAGGGGCCGATCGTGCTGGTCGGGCACTCGATGGGCGGCATGACGGTGATGGCGCTGGCGGACCAGTACCCCGAGCTGATCCGGGAGCGGGTCGTCGGGGTGGCCTTCGTGGGAACGTCGTCGGGGCGGCTCGGCGAGGTGAACTACGGGCTTCCGGTCGCTGGCGTCAACGCGGTGCGGCGGGTGCTCCCCGGGGTGCTGAAGGCGCTGGGGCAGCAGGCCGCGCTGGTGGAGAAGGGGCGCCGGGCCACCGCCGACCTGTTCGCCGGGATCATCAAGCGGTACTCCTTCGCGTCCCGGGACGTCGATCCGGCCATCGCCAGGTTCGCCGAGCGGATGATCGAGAGCACGCCCATCGACGTGGTCGCCGAGTACTACCCGGCGTTCAACGACCACGACAAGACCGAGGCCCTCGTCCACTTCGCCGACCTGCCGGTCCTCGTCCTGGCCGGGGTGCAGGACCTGGTCACGCCCAGTGAGCACAGCGAGGCGATCGCCGATCTGCTCCCCGACGCCGAGCTGGTGCTGGTGCCGGACGCGGGGCACCTGGTGATGCTGGAACACCCGGAAGTGGTCACCGACCGCCTCGCCGACCTGCTCACCCGCACGGGTGCCGTGCCCGCAGGGGCTACCGTGAAGGGCTATGGAAGCACCAGCACCGCACAGCCCGGCTGAGCCCGGATCCGTCCAGATCGTCGTCACCTCCCCGAGCAGATGCGGGAGCTGGGCCGTCGGCTCGCCAAACTGCTGCGCGCGGGTGACCTGGTGATGCTGAGCGGCGAGCTCGGGGCGGGCAAGACGACGCTGACCCGTGGGCTGGGCGAGGGGCTCGGCGTGCGCGGGGCCGTCACCTCGCCGACGTTCGTGATCGCCCGGGTGCATCCGTCGCTGGGCGACGGGCCGCCGCTGGTCCACGTCGACGCCTACCGGCTCTCCGGCGGTCTCGACGAGATGGAGGACCTCGACCTCGACGTCTCGCTGCCCGAGTCCGTGGTCGTCGTGGAGTGGGGCGAGGGCAAGGTCGAGGAGCTGACCGAGGACCGGCTCCAGGTCGTCATCCACCGGGCGGTGGGCGACACGACCGACGAGGTCCGGCAGATGACCATCACCGGTCTGGGGGAACGCTGGGCGTCGGCCGATCTGAGCGTGCTCGCGGCGTAGATCGCGCCGCCCGGGGAGCGCGTGGCGTTTTGATGAACGTTCCGACGAGGCGTCGGCAAGATGTTGCGTTCGGCGTCTTGTCCGTGGTCACATGGTATCCAGTCCGTAGTTAGGTGTACCTAACTATGTCCGCCCCCGCCCTTCAGGAGGCGTCCATGTCGGCTACACAGAGCAAGGGGCAGCCGCTGCCGTTCGCGGTCGCGGGGGTGTCCATGCGCGACCTGCTGGCGGCGGGCGAGGCGGCGGTACTGATCTCCACGCCCCCGCGTGCTCCCGAGCCCGACCTCTCCGAGCCGGCGCCGGCCGAGGACCACCGCGAGGCGGCGTGACCGTCCCGTCGGACACGGCCTAGGGGACGACCACGACCTTGCGGCCGATCGTCGCGAACGTCCACATCGCGTCCCCGTCCAGGCGCGACTCGCGGATCCCGCCCGTGCGTACCTGCCGGCCGGGGGCGGCGGTCGGGGTGCCCACGGCCGCGCTGAAGCCGATCACGACGCCGTCCACGCTGGTGAAGCGCACGACGTGCTCGACGGGGACGCCGTCGGAGCCGGTGATCATGTTGGAGCGGGACGTGACCGTGTAATGGCCCGGGGCCGGGTCCACCTGGCTCGGGTCGACCTCGAACGTGCGGGTGATCGCCTCGTCGGCGGCGACCAGCCACACCCGGTCGGCGCGCAGGGAGTACACGACCCGCGCGCCGGTGCCGGATCCGCCGGGCAGCGCGGCCGGGTCCTTCCTGACCTGGGGCGCCTGTGACGGGCCGACCGCCGGTGAGGCGCCCGCCTGCGGCCTGCCCAGGCCGGCCGGGAGGGTCTGCGCCGCCTGGTGGGCGAGGTAGCCGACCGTCGCGAGGGCCGCGGCGGTGAGCCCGGCCACGATCCCCGAGCTGCTGACTGCCACCGTCGCCCACCTCCGCGTCGTACGACCCTGCCGTGCACGCCCTGTCGGCCGTGCCGTGACGGTAGGTGACGGTAGCAGCAGGTGACGGCCCGGCAGGCGCGGCCGTGCCGGGCCCCGCGGAGCCGTAGGCTGTTTGCGTGCTCTTGCTCGCTCTGGATACCGCCACACCCGCCGTCACCGTCGCGCTGCACGACGGACGCGACGTCATCGCCTCGTCGAGTCAGGTGGACGCGCGGCGGCACGGGGAACTGCTGCTGCCGGCGATCGACCGCGTGCTCGCCGAGGCCGGCCTGAAGCTCGACGCCGTCACCGGGATCGTCGTCGGCATCGGTCCGGGCCCGTACACCGGGCTGCGCGTCGGGCTGATGACCGCCGAGACCTTCGGGCTCGCGCTCGGCGCCCCCGTGCACGGCGTGTGCACGCTGGACGGACTCGCCTACGCCGCCGACCTGGAGGGCCCGTTCGTGGTGGCGACCGACGCCCGCCGCAAGGAGGTGTACTGGGCGCGCTACGCCGACTCCCGCACCCGCGTCACCGACCCGGCCGTCGACCGGCCCGGGGACATCGCCGAGCAGGTCAAGGGGCTGCCCGCGGTCGGCGCGGGCGCGCTGCTGTACCCGGACGCCTTCCCCGAGGCGCACGAGCCCGGGAACGTGTCCGCCGCCGCCCTCGCCCGGCTGGCCGCCGAGAAGCTCGCGGCGGGCGAGGAACTCCCCGCGCCCCGGCCGCTGTACCTGCGCCGCCCCGACGCCCAGGTCCCCAAGAACTACAAGGTGGTCACCCCCAAGTGACCGAACCCGTGACGTGTGTGCTGCGCGAGATGCGCTGGTGGGACATCGACCCCGTGCTGGAGCTGGAGCGGGACCTGTTCCCCGACGACGCCTGGTCGCGGGGCATGTTCTGGTCCGAGCTGGCCCATGCGCGCGGGCCGGAGGCGACCCGGAAGTACGTCGTGGCGGAGGCGGGGGAGCGGATCGTCGGGTACGCCGGTGTCGCCTCCTCGGGCGAGCAGGCCGACATCCAGACCATCGCCGTCACCCGGGACCAGTGGGGGACGGGACTGGGCGGCCGTCTCCTCACCGAACTGCTGCGGGCCGCGACCGCCTTCGAGTGCGCCGAAGTGATGCTGGAGTGCCGCGTGGACAACGTCCGCGCGCAGAAGCTGTACGAGCGCTTCGGCTTCGAGGCCATCGGCTTCAGGCGCGGCTACTACCAGCCGGGGAACGTGGACGCCCTGGTGATGCGACTGACCGACCCTTCTTCCGTACAAGGAACCCAGATCAATGGCTGACTCACGCGACGAGCCGCTCGTCCTCGGCATCGAGACCTCCTGCGACGAGACCGGCGTCGGCATCGTCCGTGGCACCACCCTGCTCGCCGACGCCGTCGCCTCCAGCGTCGACGAGCACGCCCGCTTCGGCGGCGTCGTGCCGGAGGTCGCCTCCCGGGCGCACCTGGAGGCGATGGTGCCCACCATCGACCGCGCGCTGAAGGAGGCCGGAGTCAGCGCCCGCGACCTCGACGGCATCGCCGTCACCGCCGGGCCCGGGCTCGCGGGCGCCCTGCTGGTCGGTGTGTCGGCCGCGAAGGCGTACGCCTACGCCCTGGGCAAGCCGCTCTACGGCGTCAACCACCTCGCCTCGCACATCTGTGTGGACCAGCTGGAGCACGGCGCGCTGCCCGAGCCGACCATGGCGCTGCTGGTGTCCGGAGGCCACTCCTCGCTGCTGCTGTCCACGGACATCACCTCCGACATCCGCCCGATGGGCGCGACCATCGACGACGCGGCCGGTGAGGCCTTCGACAAGATCGCCCGTGTGCTGAACCTGGGCTTCCCGGGCGGCCCGGTCATCGACCGGCACGCGCGCGAGGGCGACCCGGAGGCGATCGCCTTCCCGCGCGGGCTGACCGGTCCGCGCGACCCGGCCTACGACTTCTCCTTCTCCGGGCTGAAGACGGCCGTGGCCCGCTGGATCGAGGCGAAGCGGGCGGCGGGGGAGGAGGTGCCGGTGCGGGACGTGGCGGCCTCCTTCCAGGAGGCGGTGGTGGACGTGCTGACCCGCAAGGCCGTGCGCGCGTGCAAGGACGAGGGCGTCGACCACCTGATGATCGGCGGCGGAGTGGCCGCCAACTCCCGGCTGCGCGCCCTGGCCCAGGAGCGCTGCGAGGCGGCCGGGATCCGGCTGCGCGTACCGCGGCCCAAGCTGTGCACGGACAACGGGGCGATGGTCGCCGCGCTCGGCGCCGAGATGGTGGCCCGGAACCGGGCCGCGTCGAGCTGGGACCTGCCGGCGGACTCCTCGCTGCCGGTGACGGAGCCTCACGTCCCGGGCCACCACCACGGCCACGACCATGTGCACGAGGTCAGCAAGGAGAACCTCTACTCGTGACGGTCGCCCTGATGTGGGAGGCGCGGGCGGTGCCCGGGCGCGGCGAGGAGCTGCTCGCCTGGGTGCGGGCGCAGCAGCTCCCGCGAGAGCCCCTGCGCCGGGAGACCCTGCGCGCGCCCCAGGACCGGGTCCTCGTCATCACCTGGTGGGACGACCCGTACGACGCCGAGCTGCCCGAACTCCCGGAGCCGGACGGGGATTTGGTCACCCGGGCGGTGCACCGGTGGCGGTTCGAGTCGGTGGGCGTCGGCTGACCCGGCCGGTCAGTCCGCGCTCCGCACCTCCGTCTCGCACCGCAGCCGCCGGTCCGGCCCCAGCTCCCGGACCGGGCCCGTGAGGTTCAGCCGGGCTGTGTGGTGTGTGTCCGCGCTGGAGGTTCCCAGCCTCAGTTCCAGGGCGCCCGGTTCGACCGTGCGGCGGCCCGAGCGGTCGGTGAAGGACGACAGGTCGGCGTGGAAGCGGAACGTCACGCGGACCGCCTCGCCCGGAGCCGCCGCCACCCGCTGGTAGCCGATCAGGCGCATGTCGGGGCGGGTCACCGACGCCACCGGGTCGTGCAGGTACAGCTGCACGACCTCCGCGCCCTCGCGGTCGCCCGTGTTGCGGACGGTCACCGACACGTCGTACGTACCGTCCGTGCCGAGCTCCGCCGGCTCCGCGCCGCCCGTGCCGTCCTCCCACGCGAACGTCGTGTACGAGCGGCCGTGGCCGAAGGCGTACAGCGGGGTCGGGTCGAGGTTGCTGACCTCGCCGGCGAGGCCGAGGGGCGGCTGGAGGTAGGTCCAGGGCTGGCCGCCGGGAAGCCGCGGGACGCTCACGGGGAGGCGGCCCGAGGGGTTCACGCGGCCCGACAGCACTCCCGCCACCGCCGGGCCGCCCTCCTCCCCCGGGAAGAAGGCCTGGACGACCGCGCCCAGGCGGCCGTGCCAGCGGCCCAGGGCGTAGGGGCGGCCGGTCAGCAGGACCAGCACCACGGGGACGCCCGTGGCCAGCAGCGCGTCCAGCAGTTCGCCCTGGGCGCCCGGGAGCCGCAGGTCCGTCGCGTCGCAGCCCTCGCCCGAGGTGCCGCGGCCGAACAGGCCCGCCCGGTCACCGAGGACCGCCACGCACACGTCCGCCTCGGCGGTACGGGCGACGGCCTCCTCGAAGCCCGCGGTGTCCGGGTCCGTCACGTCGCAGCCCTGCGCGAACGTCACCTTGGCGTCGGGGAGTTCGGTGCGCAGGGCGTCCAGGACGGTCGGGATCTCGATGCCGGTCGGCATGTCGGGGTGGTGGGTGAGGACGTGGGACGGGAAGGAGTAGCAGCCCAGCATGGCCAGGGCGTCGGCGGCCCGGGGGCCGACCACCGCGATGCGGGTGTCGGGGGCCAGCGGGAGCAGGCCGTCGGGGTTGTCGAGCAGGACGACGGACTCCCCGGCCAGGCGGCGGGCCAGGATCCGGTTGCCCGTCGAGTCCAGCTCGACCGCGGTGGCCGGCTCGGGGGTCCAGTCCTCGTCGAGCAGGCCCAGTTCGCACTTCTGGAGCAGGACGCGGCGGGCCGCGCGGTCCACGAGCTCCTCGGGACCTGCCCCGAGCGGACCGCGTCCCGCAGCGGCTGCCCGTAGCACTTGAGGGTGGGCAGTTCGACGTCGATGCCGGCCGTGAGCGCCGCGTGGGCCGCCTCGGCGGGGGTGCCGGCGACCCGGTGGAGAGTCTGGAGGAATCCGATGCCGAAGTAGTCGGCGACGACCGTGCCGGTGAAGCCCCACTCCTCGCGCAGCAGCCGGGTCAGCAGCTCGGGGTCCGCGGAGGCGGGGACGCCGTCGGTCTCGGTGTAGGCGGCCATCACCGAGCGGGGCCGGCCCTCGCGCAGCGCCATCTCGAACGGCGGCAGGGTGACGTCCGCGAACTCGCGGAGCCCGGCCCGGACCGGGGCCAGGTTGCGGGCGCCGGCCGAGGAGGCGTACCCGGCGAAGTGCTTGAGCGTGGCGACGACTCCGGCCGACTCCAGGCCCCGCACATAGGCCGTGCCGATGGTGCCGACCAGGTAGGGGTCCTCGCCGATCGTCTCCTCCACGCGCCCCAGCGTGGATCGCGGACGACGTCCAGGACGGGTGCGAGGCCCTGGTGGACGCCCACGGAGCGCAGGTCGTCACCGATGCGCCGGGCCATCTCCTCGACCAGCGGGGGATTCCAGGTCGCGCCCCAGGCGAGCGGGACCGGGTAGGCCGTGGCCTGCCAGGCGGTGAAGCCGGCCAGGCACTCCTCGTGGGCGATCGCCGGGATGCCGAAGCGGCCCGCCTCGGCGATGCGGCGCTGGGCGCTGGCCAGGGCCCGGGCGCCGAGCGCCGGGTCCACGGGCGCGGTGCCGAAGGAGCGGGTGAGCTGGCCCAGACCGTGGGTGATCAGCTCGTTCCAGTCGTGGTCGACGGTCATGTCGTGCTGGTGCGGAGCGACTCCGTCGCCGTCCGTCGCGGCGCCCACCCACACGCCGTACAACTGGGCGGTCTTCTCCTCCAGGGTCATCCGGGAGAGCAGGTCGTCGACGCGGGCGGCTGCGGGCAGGGCGGGGTCACGCCAGGGCGCGGTGGTCATGAAGCTCCTGTCGGGTGGACGGGACGGCCCTCTCACGAACGGTGCTCACGAGCGCGTGAACGCTGCTGACCATCGCTTCTCGCGCCCCCTTCACGAATGTTTCGGCATGGACATCGAATGTTCCGGGAACCTATGGCGCCGCGAGCACTTCGTCAAGGGGCCCCGCCGGGGATACGATCGCCGCCATGACTTCCCCGGAGCCCGTTGAAAGCCGGACACAAACCCGGACGCAGGGGCGCACCGCACAGACCGCGACGCTCGCCGAGATCGCCCGTGAGGCCGGCGTGTCGGCGCCGACTGTTTCGAAGGTCCTCAACGGCCGGGCCGATGTCGCCCCCGCCACGCGGACCCGCGTGGAGGAACTGCTGCGCGCCCACGGCTACCGGCGCCGCCGCGCCGAGGCGACCCGCTCACCCCTGATCGACCTGGTCTTCCACGAGCTGGAGAGCGCCTGGGCGCTGGAGGTCATCCGGGGTGTGGAGAACGTGGCCCGGGACGCCGGGCTGAGTGTCGTCCTGTCGGAGAGCGCGGGGCGGCTCACGCCGGGGCGGACCTGGGCCGACCAGGTCGCCGCGCGCCGCCCGCACGGGGTGGTCCTGGTGCTGTCCGGGCTCGACGAGTCGCAGCGGGCGCTGCTGACCAGCCGCTCCATCCCGTTCGTGGTGATGGACCCGGCCGGCGATCCGGGTGCCGACGTGCCGTCGATCGGCGCGACCAACTGGCAGGGCGG
This sequence comes from Streptomyces tuirus, assembly GCA_018195615.1. GTDB lineage: Bacteria > Actinomycetota > Actinomycetes > Streptomycetales > Streptomycetaceae > Streptomyces > Streptomyces tuirus_A. Next base: position 5,929,496 of record JAGTPG010000002.1, read on the forward strand.
CCTCGCGGCCACCCGGCATCTGGTCGAGCTGGGGCACCGCCGGATCGGTGCGATCAGCGGGCCGTCACAGATGATGTGCAGCCGCGCCCGCGTCGACGGCTACCGGGCCGCGCTGGAGACGGCCGGGCTGCCGGTGGACCCCGCCCTGATCGTGAACGGCGACTTCCACCACGAGGCCGGCTACCGGCTGGGTCTGGAGCTGCTGCGCCGCCCGGACCGGCCGACCGCCGTCTTCGCCGGGAACGACCTGCAGGCGCTCGGGCTGTACGAGGCGGCGCGCGAGCTGGGGCTGCGCATCCCCGAGGACCTGAGCGTGGTCGGCTTCGACGACCTGCCGGTGGCGCCCCTGGTCGGGCCGCCGCTGACGACCGTACGGCAGCCGCTGACGGAGATGGCCGAGGCGGCGGCCAAGCTGGTCCTCGACCTCGGTCGCGAGGACGGCACCCCCGCGGCGACCCGGGTGGAGCTGGCGACCAGCCTGGTGGTGCGCAGCAGCACCGCGGCGCCCGTGGCCGGAAGTTGACGTATTGACGGGTGGGACGGGTGTCCCCACACTCCTCCGAAGCCAATCGGTTGCACCACCGAAAGTTTCGGAGGCACCGCAATGAGATCCTCGAGATCGGGCTTGTTCACCTCTCTGCTGGCCGGCGTCGTGACGGTCGGCTCCCTGCTGGTCGCGGCCCCCGCGTCGCACGCCGCCGACGCCCCGCTGCGCGACCTCGCCGACGCCAAGGGCAAGGTCATGGGCACGGCGGTCACCGGCTCCAAGCTCACCGGCACCTACGGCGAGATCGCCGGACGCGAGTTCAACTGGCTCACCCCGGCAACGCCATGAAGTGGGGCTCGGTCGAGCCGAGCCGCGGCAGCTACAACTGGGCCGAGGCCGATCGCATCGTCGACTTCGCGGAGGCGCACGGCCAGCAGGTGCGCGGCCACACCCTGCTCTGGCACCAGCAGAACCCGAGCTGGCTGACCAACGGCAGCTGGACCCGGGACCAGCTCGGCGCGATCGTCCAGGACCACATCGCCACCGAGGTCGGCCGCTACAAGGGCCGGCTGGCCGCCTGGGACGTGGTCAACGAACCCTTCAACGAGGACGGCACCTACCGCCCGACCCTCTTCCACGACACCCTCGGCCAGGACTACATCGCCCAGGCCCTCACCTGGGCCCGGGCCGCCGACCCGAGCGCCGAGCTGTACATCAACGACTACAACGTGGAGGGCGTCAACGCGAAGAGCACCGCCCTGTACAACCTGGTCAAGTCCCTGAAGGAACGCGGGTTCCGATCGACGGGGTGGGGCTGCAGGCCCATCTCATCGTCGGCCAGGTGCCCTCGACCATGCAGCAGAACATCCAGCGCTTCGCCGACCTGGGCGTCGACGTGGCGATCACGGAGCTGGACATCCGGATGCAGCTGCCGGCCACGCAGGCCGAGCTGACCCAGCAGGCCGCCGACTACAAGGCCGTCATGACCGCCTGCCTGGCGGTCTCCCGCTGTACCGGCGTCACCGTCTGGGGCTTCACCGACTCCGACTCCTGGATCCCGGACACCTTCCCCGGCCAGGGCGCGGCGACGCCGTACGACGAGAACTACAGCCCGAAACCGGCGTACCACGCCATCGCGGAGGCCCTCGGCGGGACGACGACGCCGCCCCCGACGGACGCCTGCACCGCCACCTACAGCGTCACCAGCCAGTGGAGCACCGGGTACACGGGCCAGGTGCGGATCGCCTGCTCGGGGGCCTCGCTGTCGTCCTGGAAGGCGAACTGGACGTTCGGCGCCGGGCAGCGCGTCACCCAGGCCTGGAACGCGAGCTGCACGCAGTCGGGTACGGAGGTCAGTTGCACCAACGCCTCGTACAACGGATCGGTACCGGACGGCGGTTCGGTGACGTTCGGGTTCAACGGCTCGTGGAGCGGGAGCAATCCGGTGCCCGTGGTGACACTGGGGTGAGCCCGGGCCCGGAAGTCTGAGAATTTCCGAAGAAAACGCTCCCTGAACTCCCTGCCCGTAACAATTCGGACTTATGTTCCTGCCCGTGACGGGACATGGCGCGAGCGAGGAAGAGGACGGACACATGGGCCGGCGGTCGACCGTGCTGCGGACCGCCGGCCTCACCCTGGCGGCCCTGCTGGTGCTGGCCGCGGCGGCAGCGGGCTGGGCGTACTGGCATCTCAACAGCAACATCACCAGCGTCGACATCGACAACGCGCTGGGCGACAACCGGCCGCCGAAGCCGGTGGCCACGCCGTCCGTCCCGGCACCGGCCCTGCCCGGCGGGGCTCTCAACATCCTCGTCCTGGGCTCCGACTCGCGCGGCGGCGCGGAGAACCAGAGGCTCGGCGGCGGCGACAGCTCCGGTGCCCGCTCCGACACGGCGATGGTCGTGCACCTCGACGCCGGGCGGACCAGCGCGACGGTGGTGAGCATCCCGCGCGACACGCTGGTCACCCGCCCGTCCTGCCCGCGACGGTCCGGCGGCTCGACAGCCGTCTCGTACAACTCGATGTTCAACAGCGCCTACGCGGTGGGCGGTCCGGTCTGTGCGGTGAAGACGGTCGAGTCGATCACCGACGTCCGCATGGACCACTACATCGAGATCGACTTCTCCGGCTTCGCGAAGCTCGTGGACGCGGTCGGCGGCGTCACCGTCACCACGGACGAGGACATCGCCGACGACGACAGCCACCTGCGCCTGAAGGCCGGCACCCACCACCTCGACGGCACCCAGGCCCTCGCCCTCGCCCGCACCCGGCACGGCATAGGAGACGGCAGCGACCTCGGTCGCATAGGCCTCCAGCAGAAGCTGGTGAAGGCACTGCTGGACCAGATCGCCGCGCAGCGCCTGCTCACCGACCCGGCCAAGCTGTACCGGGTGGCGGACGCGGTGACCGCCGGCCTCACCACCGACACCGGCCTGGACTCCCTCGGCGAGCTGACCCGGCTGGGACAGAGTCTGCAGGGCCTGTCGGCGAGCGAGGTGCGGACGGTGACGATGCCGGTGGTGCGGGCACCGTCGGACCCCAACCGGGTGGTGGCCGAGGAGCCGGAGGCCCGGGAGCTGTGGGAGTCACTGCGATGACCTGCGGAAACGCGTCCCGGAAAAAATCTCGGAGAAAATCCGGCGAGCATGTCGATCCGGCGGTCTCCCGATCGACGCAGGGGTGAGAGCGGGGAAAGACCCGCTCCGTACAACCCCGAGGAGTCACCATGCCGCGCTTTCTCACCCTGATCCGCGTCGACGAGAAGAACGCCCCCGCGGAGGGCCCGAGCCCCGAGCTCATGGAGCGGATGGGCAAGCTGCTGGAGGAGATCACCAAGGCCGGGGTCATGCTCGACACGGCCGGACTCACCCCGACCTCGGACGGCACCCGGGTGACCTGGGAGGGCGGGCAGCTGTCCGTCACCGACGGGCCGTTCACCGAGTCCAAGGAGGTCATCGGCGGCTACTCGATCAGCCAGTGCAAGGACAAGGCCGAGGCGATCGAGTGGACCAAGCGGTTCCTGTCCCTGCACGAGGACTACTGGACGATCAGCGCGGAGGTTCGGCAGATCAGCGAGGACTGACCGGGGGATCGCCGGGCTGATCGCTGAGCGTGATCAGCGGTTCGAACGCCGGATCCGACACCGGGTCCGATCGCCGAGCCTGATCTCCGGCCCTGATGGCCCCTGATCCCCGGCCCTGATCCCTGGCCCTGACGGCCGGTCCCGTTTGGCCCAGGGGCGCCGCGGGTGTCTGATGGTGGGCTGTGACCCCGCAGCCCACCCCGGCCCCGGCGCCCCGGTCCGGCCGGACCGCCGAGGCCATCGAGACCGTCTTCCGCATGGAGTCGCCCCGCATCATCGCCGGCGTCACCCGCGTCGTGCGGGACGTCGGTATCGCCGAGGAACTCGCGCAGGACGCTCTGGTCGCCGCGCTGGAACAGTGGCCGCGGGACGGGGTGCCCGACAACCCGGGTGCCTGGCTCATGGCCGCCGCCCGCAACCGCGCCGTCGACCTGGTCCGGCGTCGCGAGAACTACGCCCGCAAGCTGGCGGAGATCGGCCGGAGCCTGCCGGACGCGGCCCCGCCGGAGGAGCCCGCCGACCCCGACGACATCGACGACGACCTGCTCCGCCTGGTCTTCACGGCCTGCCACCCGGCCCTGTCCACCGAGGCCCGCACCGCCCTCACCCTGCGCCTCCTCGGCGGACTGACCACGGCCGAGATCGCCCGCGCCTTCCTGGTGCCCGAGCCGACGGTCGCGCAGCGCATCGTCCGTGCCAAACGCACCCTGGCGACGAGGAACATCGCCTTCGAGGTGCCCTACGGCCCCGACCGCGAGGCCCGCCTCGGCTCGGTCCTGGACGTCATCTACCTCATCTTCAACGAGGGTTACGCCGCCACGGCCGGCGACGACTGGCTCCGCCCGTCCCTGTGCGAGGACGCCCTGCGGCTGGCCCGGGTTCTCTCGGCCCTCATGCCGAAGGAACCCGAGGTGCACGGCCTGACCGCGCTCCTGGAGCTCCAGGCGTCCCGCACGGCCGCCCGCACCGGCCCCTCCGGCGAACCCGTCCTCCTCAAGGACCAGAACCGCGCCCGCTGGAACCGCATGCTCATCGCCCGCGGCATCGCCGCGCTGGGCAGAGCCGAGGCGACCTCCTCCGGCGCCCCGGGCCCGTACCTCCTCCAGGCCGCCATCGCCGCCTGCCACGCACACGCGTACACCTACGAGGAGACCGACTGGTCGCGCATCGCCACCCTGTACGCCCTCCTCGCCGCCCGCGCCCCGTCCCCGGTCGTGGAACTGAACCGCGCGGTGGCCGTCTCGATGTCCGAGGGCCCGGGCCCGGCCCTGGCCGTCGTCGACGCCCTGGCCGACGACCCCGCCCTGAGGGACTACCACCTCCTGCCCAGCGTCCGCGGCGACCTCCTCTCCCGCCTCGGCCGCACGGCGGAGGCCCGGTCGGAGTTCGAACGGGCGGCGTCGCTGACACGGAACGAACGGGAGAGGGAGCTGTTGGTGCGGCGGGCGGCGGAGTGTGGGTGAGGGGCGGCGCGTGGGGTCATCGCCGTAGCCAGTCACCTGTTTCCCACAGCCGCACGGTCTCGTCGTCGCTGATGGTGGCGAGCAGGTCGCCCTGCGGGCTGAACGTCAGACTGAAAACCCGGTCGGTGTGCCCCTTCAGAGTCCTGATGTACACGGGCGAGCCGCCCGTGTAGTGCCAGACGTGTACGTCGGGTCCGTGCTGATCGCTGGTGACGAGGAACGGAGCCACCGGGTGGACGGCCACGCTGTAGGCCTTACGGGTCCATGGTGTCTCCGACCAGGGCGAGAGCGGGCCGGTGCGCGTCCAGAGCCCCACATGGCACAGATCGGAGTCGTAGTCGATTCTGATGAAGGCGAGCAGGCCGTTGCGCCAGCCGGCCGCGAGACCGGAGAAGGTGTCCCTGGTCTTCTTCTCGTGCGCGGAGGCCAGGGGGCCCTTCTCGGGTTCCAGCGAGTCCGCTGAGTACCGCCATACTCTGCCGGTGTCGTCCAGAGCGATCGGCTGGGAGGCGTCCGGGTCGAAAAGCAGTGATGAATAACCGCCGGCGCCATGGGCCGCCTTTCGGGAAACCGGGGTGCCGGTGAAGCTCCCGTCGGCTCCTGGCGTCCAGAGACGCATCACCTCGCCGTCGCTGGCGACGAGGAGGTGCCCGCTCGGAGAGAACGCCAGGTCCGACGCCGTCATGGTCTTTTCGAGGAGCCGCTTGAGTAGGGCCCCATCCCCAGTGCTCCGGACTTCCGTGCTGTCGCCGTCGCTCAGGACCAGCAAGGGACGAGACGGATGGTGAACCAAGCACGACACCGTGGGTTCGGCCTTCGGCGCCTCCCTGATCAGATGTTCCCGCAGTGGCGGTCGTTCCTCGTGGTCCCAGCGCCACACCGATCCGTAGTACGAACCGATGAAGAGCCGAGCCCTCGATCCCGGGTGGAAGGCGAGGGTGGACGGGAACGGGGACGACGACCACACCTTGAGGCTCTGGTCCCGCTTTCTGTTCGAGAAAGCAACCGTCGTCACCGTCATGGCACCGGCCACGAGGACGACTCGACGGCGGACAGTTCGGTCGCCGGTCCCGGTGCGCGGTCCATCCCCGTACAGCGGCCGGCCTGCGAGCGTCTCCTGGAGCCGGACGTGACGGAACTGGTAGGCACCACCGGACTGACGCAGCAGCCCCCGTCGCCGCGCATCCGCGAGGAACCCCATGAGCCGTAGCGGGAGTCGGCGCCGTGCCGCGAGGAAGAGTCTGACCACGAGGAATCGGGGCCAGGCTCGGGTGAGCAGGAGCAACAGCGCGAACACGGTTCCCGGCAGGACGATGGTCAGCCCGATCCACACCGGCGCTTCACCGCTCAGTGAGTCGAACATCGCGTCCCACTTCCCCGCCGCGAGCAGCGCCACGTTCCGGGCTTCGGGCCAGCCCGTCCAGTCGTTGACCTCGCGGTGCAGCCACGCGCCCGACAGCAGCCCGGCGTACCAGCCCATGAGCCCGGTGGCCGCGACCATGCAGCCGGCGACGGCCGCCCCGGCGACAGCCGAACCACGGTCCTGGGCGAGGGAGTTCGTGGGGCTCACCTGCGTCGCATGATGCGGGGGCGCGTTGAGCCAGTTGTGCGCCGCCAGCGCCAGCCCGATGACCAGCATCAGACTCAGACCGACGGCGAACATCTCGTAGTACAACTCGTCCGCGGTGTAGGTGTACTTCCACTCATCCAACGCGGCGACGCTCGTCACCCCGACGAGCAGGGGAGCCACCGCGAGAGCCGTGAGCCGGGCACCGATGCGGAATCCGTGACGCAGGCGGCCCCATGACCCCTGCACGGAGAACGAGAGCCGTCCGGGCAGTGGATGCGGGGCGGCGTACCAGACGATGGTGGACAGGAGGGCGAACCCACCGCCGATGGAGCCCGCGATCACAGGGAGGACCGCGTACTCCTTCGTGACGTCCGTACCGACGATCCAGGCCACGCAGCCGATACCGAGCAGCAGACCGGCGGCGACACCGAGTGCCGGTGGGAACCACGGTGACAGCAGCCGCTCGCTCATGCGCCACCAGGCGAGATCGCGCTCGCGGTGGTCGTGGAGATAGCGGGCGAGGAACGTCAGCCACTCCCTGGCCTGTCCGGCGCTCCAGCGCCCGCCGCTCCGTTCGGCGTCGGGCAGCCGGGGGTCAGGTGCGTACGCGGCGTCGATCAGCTTGTCGGTGATGTGCTGCTCGACGGAGTACTGGCAATCGAAGCGCGTGCTGTCCAGCAGTTCCGTCGGGTCCAGGTCCGCCAGCCGCTGGTACACGAGCCGTGCCGAAGTGACCATCAGTGGTGTGGACAGGGCGGCGGCGACCGGGCCGTGGCGGGCGGCGCGCAGATGGGCGTAGACAGGGGTCCAGTCGGTGCCCGCAGGCCAGTCCACGTCACGCAGATAGGCGACCGCGTCGCCGGGCGACACGGGGCAGATCTCGACCACCGGCGCCTCGCGCAGGGTAGGAGCGCCGCCCCGGATCAGGTCCTCGTACTCGGTTGCCCGGCACGTCACGACGACGGGCCGCTCCGCACCGATCGCCAGGTTGATGCTCCGGATGGCACTGCGGCGCGCGGACTCCGGGATCTCGTCCAGACCGTCCAGGACGGGGAGCAGCAGGCCGTGGCCGAGCAGCACACGGGGAATCTCCTCGCGGCCGCCGTAGTGGGGCAGGGCCAGGGCCCTGACGATCCAGTCGTCGAGGGGCTCGCGAACCGGGTCCCAGGACGAGGCGGGCAGCAGGACGGGCACGGGGCCGCCGGGCTCCCGCGCACCCAGCAGGCCGAGAGTGAGCAGAATCGCCAGCACGCTCTTGCCGGAGCCGGGTTCGCCGATGGCGACGAGGCGGCGGTTGGGCAACTGGTCGTATCCGGCGGCGAGTCGGCCGATGGCCTCGTCGAAGTCGCCGTCGAGTCTGCCGTTGAGGCGCATGCGCAGCACGCGGGCGTTGGCGGTACGGGGCAGCCGGGCGACGTCACGGTCGGTGGCGGTCCATGCCAGCGGCAGGACGCGTGGGTCGCGCAGCCCTCGTGCCGTCGCTTCCTCCAGCCACTGATCCTTGAGGACGAGGGCGAGGTCGTCGGCGAGTGCGCTCGGATTCAGCGGCGGGGGTTCGTGGCGGAAGAAGTCGACCAGCGCGAGGAAGAGCGTGACGATGCCGACGAACAGGCTGCCCACCGTGGCCACGGCATTCGAACTCGCTCGGTCGATCAGCATCCAGCCGGCGAGTCCCCCGCACACGGCCGCGACGGCCATGAGAAGAACACGACGGACAAGTCGCTGCCGGGCTCGTCGCAGTGCGCTCCAGGTCACGGCAGCATGGTGGGCTGCCGGTGTCCGCGACGTGCGGGAGAGTGCGTGGACGTCACCCCAACGGGTGCCCGATCAGCATCGCCGGTGCCCCCGCGACCCGGGTCAGGAACACCGTGGCCGCGTGCGGGCCCTGGGGCTTGACCTTCTTGCGGAGTTCCTCCGGCTCGACCGCCGAGCCCCGCTTCTTCACGGTGAGGTTGCCGACCCCGCGCTCCCGCAGCAGGGCCTTCAGTTTCTTGACGTTGAAGGGGAGGTGGTCGGTGATCTCGTAGGCGGTGGCGTACGGGGTCGGGCGAAGTGCGTCGGACGTGACGTACGCGATGGTCGCGTCGAGGAGGCCGCCATCGACCTCGTCGGCCACCTCGGCGACGAGGTGGGCGCGGATGACGGCGCCGTCGGGCTCGTACAGGTAGCGGCCGGGCGGGCGGACGTCCGGATCGGGCAGGCCGCGGGAGAGCAGGGTGCGAGGGCCCGGCAGCAGGGTGGCCCGTACCGCGCCCGGCTCGGTGCCGAACCACAGCACCGCCTCCTTCACATCACCGCCGTCGGAGATCCACTCGGCCTCGGCGTCCTCGGGAACCGCCTCGTGCGGGACGCCGGGGGCGATCTTCAGCGCGGCGGCGCGGGGAGCGCGGCGGGCGGCGGACACCGCCCAGGACAGGGGTGGCGAGTACGCCTCCGGGTCGAAGATCCGGCCGCGGCCGCCGCGCCTGGCGGGGTCGACGAACACCGCGTCGTGACCGGCCGTGTCCACCTCCGCCACATTCGCCTGCCGCACCTCGATCAGGTCGGCCAGCCCCAGCGCGTCGGCGTTCGCCCGTGCCGCCGTGGCGGTCTGCGGGTCCCGGTCCACGGCCAGGACCCGGATCCCGGTACGGGCCAGCGCGATCGCGTCGCCCCCGATGCCGCAGCACAGGTCGGCGACCGAGGTCACGCCCAGCTCCGCGAGCCGCCGCGCCCGGTAGGCCGCCACGCTCGCCCGGGTCGACTGCTCCACCCCGTTCGGCGTGAAGAACATCCGCCCCGCGTCCTCGGCCCCGAACTTCGCCACCGCGCGCTGCCGCAGCCGCGCCTGGCCCAGCGCCGCCGACACCAGCTCGGCCGGGTGCTCCCGCCGCAACCGGGTCGCGACGGCCAGCTCCCGCGCCGGGTCGGTGTCCCGCACCTCCTGGAGGAGGGCACGGCCTTCGGGGTGAGGAGGAGGGCGAGGTCGTTCACCGGATCATTGTCGGCCACGGCGTCATGCGGGAGGTGTGTGGGCCAGTCGGTGGACGGTGTGCCCACGGTCGCGGTGTCGGGGTGGTTCCGAGGCGGTCGGCTGCGAGGATCCGGCACCATGCGAGCAGTCGTACAAAATGATAAAAGTCGGACCTCTGGCGGTGTACGGATCGGCCTCGTCGTGCTCGCCCTCGCCGCCATCGCCTCGGGCTGCGCGCAGGGCGGCAGCGACCGGGTCCCGCCGGCCGGCGGCCAGCAGCCCCTCGACGTGCCCGCGGCCCGCGCGCTCGACTCCTACGCCTCCAGACTGCGCGCCGCGCACGCCGCCCGGGTCGCCGCCGCCCGCAGCTGGGGGCTGAAGAAGGTCCCGCTCACCGCCCCTCCCGCCCCGCGAGGAAACCGAGGATCAGGACCCGCGAGGGCTTCGAGGTGGCCGGCCACCGGAGACTGGCCCTCCCGCCCGTCTTCACCACCATCCCCACCCGGAACAAGGTCGTCTTCCTGACCATCGACGACGGCGCCGAGAAGGACCCGGCGTTCCTGCGGATGATGAGCGAGCTGAAGATCCCGTACAGCGCCTTCCTCAGCGGCTACCTGGTCAAGGACGACTACCGCTACTTCGAGAAGATGCAGGACAGGGGAGTGGTCCTGAACAACCACACCCTCCGCCACCGCTACCTCCCGGGCCTGTCGTACCGCGCGCAGAAACGCGAGATCTGCGGCATGCAGCGCCTCATCGAACGGCGCTACGGCACCCGCCCCACCCTCTTCCGCCCGCCCTACGGCAGCTACGACAGGGCGACCCTGCGCGCCGCCAAGTACTGCGGCATCGAGTACGCCCCCCTCTGGAACGAGGAGGTCTTCGTCGACCACTGGGAGTACCGCGAGGGCGACCGGGAACTGCGCCCGGGCGACATCGTCCTCTCCCACTTCCGGGGCCGCGACCACTGGAAGGGCACGATGCCGGACATGATCCGCCGCTTCCTGAACAAGGTCACGGCCGAGGGGTACGCGGTGGGGCGGCTGGAGGACTACCTGTGAGGCTGCGGGCACCCGCAACCGTGGTGTGCGCGGGGGTGATCCTGCTGGCCGGTTGCGCCGGGGGCGCGGGGGAGCGGGTGCGGGCGGACGGCCGGGGCAGTCTCCGGCGCACGCGTCGCGCCTCGATCGGAACCCGGACCGAGCGGGCCTCCCGCCCGTCGTGGACCACGTCCCCACCCGCGGCCGGGTCGTCTTCCTGACCTACGACGACGGCGCCGAACGCGACCCCCGCTTCGCCGGCCTGATCCGGGAACGGCGGCTTCCGGTCAGCCTGTTCCTCACGGACCGTGTCGCAGGGCCCGGCTACGGCCAGATCGCCCGGCTCCGCGCGGTCGGCGCGTCCCTCCAGAACCACACCCTCGACCACCCCGCCCTGCGCGGCCTGCCCTACGCCGGCCAGCGCGCCGAGATCTGCGGCCAGCAGCACAAACTCCACTCCCGCTTCGGCGTCCGCCCCCACCTCTTCCGCCCGCCCTACGGCACGTACGACACGACGACCCTGCACGCCGCCGCCGACTGCGGCATCCGGGCGGTCGTCCTCTGGCGGGCGTCCCTGGGATCCGACGGCGGCCTGACCTACAGCCGCGGCGCACCCGACCTGCGCCCCGGCGACATCGTCTCCGTGCCGTCGTACGAGTCCGCGCCCCTGACGCTCACGCAACGAACGGCACGGCTGCTGCGCGAGATCGAGGAGAGAGGGCTGCGGGTGGGGCGGTTGGAGGACCACCTGTGAGCCGACGCGCCGCCGGCAATTAGCAGTCCGCTTGACCGAGTGCTAATCACGGTCATAGTCTCGGCTCTGGCACTCCCCCCTGGAGAGTGCCAACACAGCGACGGGCAGGTCCGGCACCCGCGACGACGGATCCACCTGGTCGCCACCTCAGACAGTTAACCCCGTGAGATCTCCGAAGGGGAGGTCGGATCGTGACGACCGCCAGCAAGGTTGCCATCAAGCCGCTCGAGGACCGCATCGTGGTCCAGCCGCTGGACGCCGAGCAGACCACGGCCTCGGGCCTGGTCATTCCGGACACCGCCAAGGAGAAGCCCCAGGAGGGCGTCGTCCTGGCCGTTGGCCCGGGCCGCATCGAGGACGGCAAGCGCGTCGAGCTCGACGTCAAGGTCGGTGACGTCGTGCTCTACAGCAAGTACGGCGGCACCGAGGTGAAGTACAACAACGAGGACTACCTCGTTCTCTCGGCCCGCGACGTCCTCGCGATCGTCGAGAAGTAATTCACCCAAGCACATTGCTTTGAGCTGCGCCCCTGGCCCCCGCGACCCACAAGAAGCCGGGCGCCCGGGGCGCAGTGCCGTTAACCCAGATTCCGGAAGAGGGCTCACGCTCCCATGGCGAAGATCCTGAAGTTCGACGAGGACGCCCGTCGCGCCCTCGAGCGCGGCGTCAACAAGCTCGCCGACACGGTCAAGGTGACGATCGGCCCCAAGGGCCGCAACGTCGTCATCGACAAGAAGTTCGGCGCCCCCACCATCACCAACGACGGTGTCACGATCGCCCGCGAGGTCGAGATCGAGGACCCGTACGAGAACCTCGGCGCGCAGCTGGTCAAGGAGGTGGCGACCAAGACCAACGACATCGCGGGTGACGGTACGACCACCGCGACCGTGCTCGCCCAGGCGCTGGTGCGCGAGGGCCTGAAGAACGTCGCCGCCGGTGCCTCCCCGGCGCTGCTGAAGAAGGGCATCGACGCGGCCGTCGCCGCCGTGTCCGAGGACCTGCTGTCCTCCGCCCGCCCGATCGACGAGAAGTCCGACATCGCCGCCGTCGCCGCGCTGTCCGCCCAGGACCAGCAGGTCGGCGAGCTCATCGCCGAGGCGATGGACAAGGTCGGCAAGGACGGTGTCATCACCGTCGAGGAGTCCAACACCTTCGGTCTGGAGCTGGACTTCACCGAGGGCATGGCCTTCGACAAGGGCTACCTGTCGCCGTACTTCGTGACGGACCAGGAGCGCATGGAAGCCGTCCTGGACGACCCGTACGTCCTCATCACGCAGGGCAAGATCTCCGCCATCGCGGACCTCCTGCCGCTGCTGGAGAAGGTCATCCAGTCCAACTCCTCCAAGCCGCTGCTGATCATCGCCGAGGACGTCGACGGCGAGGCGCTGTCCACCCTCGTGGTGAACAAGATCCGCGGCACCTTCAACGCCGTCGCGGTGAAGGCCCCCGGCTTCGGCGACCGCCGCAAGGCGATGCTCCAGGACATGGCCGTCCTCACGGGCGCCACGGTCGTCTCCGAGGAGGTCGGCCTCAAGCTCGACCAGGTCGGTCTGGACGTCCTCGGCTCCGCCCGCCGTATCACCGTCACCAAGGACGACACCACGATCGTCGACGGCGCCGGCAAGAAGGACGAGGTCGAGGGCCGCGTCGCGCAGATCAAGGCCGAGATCGAGACCACCGACTCCGACTGGGACCGCGAGAAGCTTCAGGAGCGCCTCGCGAAGCTGGCCGGCGGCGTGTGCGTCATCCGCGTGGGTGCCGCCACCGAGGTCGAGCTGAAGGAGCGCAAGCACCGTCTGGAGGACGCCATCTCCGCGACCCGCGCCGCGGTCGAGGAGGGCATCGTCTCCGGTGGTGGCTCCGCCCTGGTCCACGCCTCCAAGGTGCTCGAGGGCAGCCTGGACAAGTCCGGCGACGAGGCCACCGGTGTCGCGGTCGTCCGCAACGCCGTCGTCGAGCCGCTGCGCTGGATCGCGGAGAACGCGGGCCTCGAGGGCTACGTCATCGTCTCCAAGGTCAAGGAGCTGGAGAAGGGCAACGGCTACAACGCCGCCACCGGCGAGTACGGCGACCTGGTCAAGGCCGGCGTCATCGACCCGGTGAAGGTCACCCGCTCCGCCCTGGAGAACGCCGCCTCCATCGCCTCCCTCCTCCTCACGACCGAGACCCTGGTCGTCGAGAAGAAGGAAGAGGAGGAGCCGGCCGCCGCGGGCCACGGCCACGGCCACGCCCACTGAGGCACCGGCCTCGTCAGCGAAGCCCCCGTTCCGCCCAGTGCGGTACGGGGGCTTCTCCCGTGTGCGGGTGCCTCACAGCTCCAGCGGGTCCAGCGCCCCGAGCTGCTGCATCAGCCCCAGCCGGTCGTACTCCCACCAGCCCTCGGCGATCTTCCCGTCCGGCGTGCACCGGTGGACGGTCGTCCCGGTCATGGTGACGTCCTTCCCGGTCGGCGGAATCCCGAGGAATTCGCCCTTGTGGTGCCCACTCCAGGTCCACCGGGTGCACACCCGGTCGCCCTGGGCGATCTGGTCCTCGATCGTGAACGAGAAGTCGAACCCGCCCCGCCACACCTCCACCTCACGCCGCACCGCGTCCAGCCCGATGACGTCCTGCACGTTGGCCGGGTCGTGGTCGTGGTAGTCCTCGATGAACACGTCGTTGAACGGGGGCGCGTCGCCCTGCCCGGCCGCGAGCTCGAAGAACCTGCGCGCGGTGGCCGCGTACAGCTGCTCGTCCCGCACCACGTCCAGATCCGTGAAGGTGGGCTCCTCGTCGCAGAGCGCGACCATCTCCCGGAAGATCCGGTCGGTCTCCGGAAGCCCGGAGTTCCGCATCGCCTCCTCGTACGACGGGAACTCCACGATCTCGACGACGTGCGTGGCGTCGGCCCGGTCCTTCGCCACCACACTGTGCGTCGCGGTCCGCTTCCCCTTGGTCTGTTCGACCCACCTGTCCATCAGCCGGTTCATCTCGTCGAGCCGACTGGTCCTGCATTCGATGAGCTGTACGAAGGTCATGGCCTCGCCTCCGGCCCCCCTGGGTCCGGCTGAACAAGTCCATTGTCACAAGAGGGACGTCCGGGTGCCTCCCGTCTGCGGACGAGGGGGAGCCGGGCCGGCCGGTCTGCCCTACTGCGGCCCGTACTTCCGCCCCGTCCGCGACGAAATGGCCCCGAGCATCCCCCGCGGCACCAGCTTCGTCGCCCCCATCAGCGCCTTGTACCGCGGGTCCGGGATGGACAGCGTCCTGCCCCGGGCCAGGTCGTGCAGTGCCGCCGCCACCAGCTTGTCCGCGTCGAGCCACATCCAGCCCGGGATGTTGTCCGTGCCCATGCCGGCCCGCTCGTGGAACTCGGTGCGCACGAAGCCGGGGCACAGCGCCATCAGCCGCACGCCGCTGCCGGCCAGATCACGCGCCGCGCCCTGGGTGAACTGCACGACCCAGGCCTTGGACGCGCCGTAGGTGCCGCGGGGAACGAACGCGGCCACCGACGCGACGTTGACGACGCCGCCGCGCCCGCGCTCGCGCATCGCCTCGGCCGCCGCCGACGTCAGCCGCAGCACGGCCTCGCAGTGCACCTTCAGCATCCGCAGCTCGTCCGCCATGGAGACGTCGAGGTAGCGGCCCTTGTTGCCGAAGCCGGCGTTGTTGATCAGGAGGTCGACGGGGTTCCTGCGGTCGCCGAGCCGGTCGGCCACCGTCTCGATGCCCTTGTCCTCGGCCAGGTCGGCCGTCAGCACCTCCGCCTCGATGCCGTGCCGGTCGTGCAGCTCGGTCGCCTGTTCCCGCAGCCGTTTGGTGTCGCGGGCCACCAGCACCAGGCTGTGCCCGTCGGCCGCCAGTCGCCGCGCGAACGCGGCCCCGATGCCTGCCGTCGATCCCGTAATCAGAGCCGTTGTCATGGCAGAAGGTTAGTGACCTGGACTGACTGCGTCCGCTTCCGATCGGGGCAGTCCCTGGTGAAGGGTCCGTGGAGACCACCGGCCGGGTGAGCCGAGCGTGGCCGCTCCTGGTGAAGGGCAGGCAGGCGAGAGTGGGTGAACCGCCGTCAGGCCCCGTGCTTCTCCACGTACTCGCGTGCCTGCCGCAGGGCCTCGGGGTGCAGCGCCTCGCCCGCCACCAGCAGTCGCGGCAGCAGCGTCCGCTCGGTGGTCACCGCCCGGAACTGGAGGGCCACCGTCACGTCGTGGTCCGGCCGGTGCGCTATCTCGACGGGGTCGCCCGCCCGTATCTCACCGGGTTCGATCACCCGCAGATACGCCCCGGGCGCGCCCCGCTGCGTGAACCGCCTCACCCAGCCCTTCTCGTCCAGATGGCCCTGGAACGTGCGGCACGGGATCCGCCCGCAGGTCACCTCCAGCACCACCGCGGGCCCGACGCGCCAGCGCTCGCCGATCCGCGCGCCGGACACGTCGAGGCCCTCGGTCGTGAGGTTCTCGCCGAACGCCCCGTGTGCCAGCGAGCGGCCCAGCTCGCGCTCCCACGCGTCCAGGTCCTCACGCGCCATCGCGTACACCGCCTGGTCGTTGCCGCCGTGGTGCTCCAGCTTGCACACCGCGTCCCCGGCCAGCCCGCTTCCCCCGACGCCCTTGGGCCCGGGGCCGACACCCGCACGGGCCCGTCCACCGGCCGCTTGTCGATCCCGGTCACGCCCTCCGGGTTGTCCGTGTACGGCACGTGCTCGGCGCGGCCCAGATTCACTGACAGAAGCTTCATGCCCGCACGGTAGGGGAGCGGACCTCAAAGCGTCGACGCATTATTCGGGGTGTACCTCAAAGGGTCGCTTATCCTCGAAGGGTGATCGAAGCTCGTCATCTCCGCGTACTGCGCGCCGTCGCCGCCACCGGCTCCTTCTCCGCCGCGGGGCGCGAGCTGGGCTGCACCCAGCCGGCCGTGAGCCAGCAGATGAAGGCCCTGGAGGCGTCCGTCGGCACCCCGCTGCTGATCCGCACGGGGCGCGAGATGCGCCTGACCCAGGCCGGCCAGGCCCTGGTGCGGCACGCCGCCGGGATCCTCGCCGGGCTCACGGCCGCGGAGGAGGAGGTCGCCGCCATCGCCGGGCTGCGCGCGGGACGGGTCCGGCTCGTCTCCTTCCCCAGCGGCAGCTCCACCCTCGTCCCGACCGCCCTCGCGGCACTGCGCGACGCCCACCCCGGCACCCGTGTCTTCCTGGAGGAGGCCGAACCGCCCATGTCGGTCGGCATGCTGCGCGAGGGCGACTGCGATGTGGCGCTCGCCTTCCGCTACGAGGGGGCGGCGGACACCGAGGAGTGGGACGACCTCGTCGTACGGCCGCTGCTGTCGGACCGGCTCGTCGCCCTGGTGCCGGAACGGCACCGGCTCGCGGGCGCGGGGTCCGTCGCCATCGGCGAGCTCGCGCGGGAGCCGTGGATCGCGGGCTGCCCGCGCTGCCGCGGGCAACTGGTCGAGGTGTGCGCCGCGGCCGGCTTCACTCCGCGCATCGACTTCGCGACCGACGACTATCCGGCGGTCGCCGGCCTGGTCGGCGCCGGGCTGGGCGTGGCCGTCCTGCCCCAGCTGGCCGTCGAATCCGTCCGGCCGCGGGGCGTACGGACCGTGACGTTGGAGCCGGCGGTGCGCCGGGAGATCGTCGCGCTCACCCTGCCCGACCTCGCCCAGGTCCCGGCGGTGGCGGCGACACTCGACCAGCTGGCGCGGGCAGCGAGCCGCTGACGCGGCAGGCCCGCTGCACCCAAAAACCAACGGCACGCATGCGCGTGCCTGTTGCGGAAACGTTCCTTCAGTTGTGGGAGGCGGCGTGCCCACTGGATGTCGACGCCGACACCAGCCGGTTGCGCGCCCGACCCATCAGCTCTTCGCGCTCGTCCTCGGTCAGCCCGCCCCACACGCCGTACGGCTCACGCACCGCCAACGCGTGAGCGGCGCACTCGGCGCGTACCGGGCACCTCATGCAGACCTCTTTGGCCGAGTTCTCGCGAGCACTCCGAGCCGCACCGCGCTCGCCCTCCGGATGGAAGAAGAGCGAGCTGTCCACCCCGCGACAGGCAGCCAGCAGCTGCCAGTCCCACAGGTCCGCGTTCGGTCCGGGAAGGCGGGAGAAATCTGCCATTACGTGACCCCTTGTAGCCGTTCTGGGCGGATCCGGTGTCAACGACCGTACAACTACGATCTAAGGAGATGAAAATATGACTCATTGCGAATCTAGCTCCAGACACTGGCAAAGCGGAAGAAATGGGTCTGAATGGGGCATAGGTTGTGATGAAAGTTCGAGGGTCTGCTGCGCATATCTGCACCGTGTCCGCCCCCTCACGTAGAGTGCCGAAGATGGCAGCCGGCCCCGTAACTCTTTCGAGTGACCGTCGTTGAGAGTGCGAGGCGGTTGAAGGAACAAGCGCTCGGACGGGCGTCCGAGACGGTCGACCGCACAGGTGACGATTTCGTACCAGCCTGGAGGCTCAAGGTGACGCGCATCAGCTGCGGAGGGCGGTCATGACATCCGTCCTCGTCTGCGACGACTCCCCGCTTGCCCGAGAGGCGCTCCGTCGCGCGGTCGCGACCGTGCCCGGCGTAGAGCGCGTGACGACGGCGGCCAACGGCGAGGAAGTCCTCCGCCGCTGGGGGGCCGACCGCTCGGACCTGATTCTGATGGACGTACGCATGCCCGGACTGGGCGGCGTCGAGACGGTCCGGCGGCTGCTGTCCGCCGACCCCGGTGCGCGCATCATCATGCTCACCGTCGCCGAGGACCTGGACGGCGTGGCGCTCGCGGTCGCCGCCGGTGCCCGCGGCTATCTGCACAAGGACGCCTCCCGCGCGGAACTCCGCGCGACGGTGACGCAGGCCCTGGCCGACCCGACCTGGCGGCTCGCCCCGCGTCGGCTGCGCTCGGCGGAGATGGGCGCCGCGCCGACGCTCACGGCGCGTGAGATCCAGGTCCTCGAAGGCATGAGCCACGGCCGCTCGAACGCGGAGATCGGCCGCGAGCTGTTCCTCTCCGAGGACACGGTCAAGACGCACGCCCGGCGCCTGTTCAAGAAGCTCGGCGCGTCGGACCGGGCCCACGCCGTGGCGCTCGGCTTCCGGTGGGGTCTGGTGCGCTAGGGCCTGCTGTTCGGATCAGGTCGCAGGAAACTGACGGCATCTTGCTCAGCGCCGGTGAGCGGGGTCTGGTGCGTGCGGCTGCGAGGCGGAGGAGGGCGTCGATGCGATGGGCTCCCTCCGCGCGAGCGCAGCCGAGCGTGAGGGAATCGGCACCCGGCGGCAACGCGGCAGATGCGCGTGCCCGGCCCCGCGTCCGCGGCGTGATCCCAACGGCAGGCCCCATGGAGTGCCCGCACAGTCCGGCCTGCCCCGCGACGCCCGGCACGCCCTCGCGCCGCGCCGGGCGAACACCCGGGCACGACCGGCACGCGGGTGTCCGCCCGGCCATGGGCAGGGGGTACCTCCGTGACGCCGCAGGGCCCGCCGTCCCTCGGCCTGTCCTATGGGCGGGGCCGACCGCGACGCCCGGCCTCCGGGGCGGTCAGGAGTGCGGGGGCATGCGGATGCCCCCGCGTGGGCCGCACCCGCGGGGGCGCAGGACGGCGGCCGACGACAACGCGGGTGGGGGCCTCACCCTGCCCGGACAACGTCGAGAGCTCGGAAGGCTGTGCGGGAGGCCCTGCATTCCCGGGAGGGTCCGGACGGCGGGCTCCAGGGGTGACCGCCTGTGTCGCGGCGGTTCCGACGCGGGCACGGAAAGCCAGGTGGGCGGGGGTGGACCGGGTGCCCGACGGGTGCCCGCTGCTCGTTTCGCGGCGGATGCCGCATCCTTGAGGGTGTGGAGTTCCTCGGGACGAGTCGGTCGAGCGGAAGGGGAGGGCGCAGGGGATGAGTGCCGGCGCACCTGCTCATAACGCTTCGGTGCACAACAACGGCCGTGGTGCCACGGGCCCGACAGCCGCAAGGCACCATGGACCGATGCGCGACGACGAGGCGGTCCATGCCCAAGGGGCGATCGGCGGGCTCGTCCATCGCGCCGTCGACGGGGACGAGCAGGCCACGCACGATCTGCTCGCCCACGTCCACCCCTTGGCGCTGCGCTACTGCCGCACCCGCCTGTCCCGCCTCCCGGGCGACGCCCGGCACTTCGTGGAGGACCTGGCCCAGGAAGTCTGCGTGGCGGTGCTCCTCGCGCTGCCCCGCTACCGGGACACCGGGCGCCCCTTCGAGGCGTTCGTCTTCGCCATCGCCGCCCACAAGGTCGCCGACCTGCAGCGCGCGGCGATGCGCCACCCCGGCTCGACGGCCATCCCCTCCGACGAGATGCCGGAGCGGCCCGACGACTCCCTGGGGCCGGAGGAGCGCGCGCTGCTCAGCAGTGACGCGGAATGGGCCAAGAAGCTCCTGGCCAACCTCCCCGAGAACCAGCGGGAGCTGCTGCTGCTGCGGATCGCGGTGGGCCTCACGGCCGAGGAGACGGGCCAGATGTTGGGAATGTCACCCGGCGCGGTCCGGGTGGCGCAGCACCGGGCGCTGAGCCGGCTGCGGGCACTGGCCGAGCAGTAGCCCTTCACCGGGACAGACCCTGCGTTGAACAGGCGGTGCGCCGCTCCCGTACGAACATACGAAGCCCCGAGCCAGCCGGAACCGTGGAATGAGACAGCCGCGCTTCCCGTTAGCATGGACATCCGCACCGATCAAGGCCATTTGGGGAAGGTGTCATGACTGCCAACGTCGACGGAGTGCCCGGAAAATTCGCGACACTCGGGCTGACCTACGACGACGTGCTGCTGCTGCCGGGCGCATCCGAGGTGCTCCCGAACGCGGTCGACACCTCGTCCCGCATCTCCCGCAACGTCCGGGTCAACATCCCCCTGCTGTCCGCCGCCATGGACAAGGTCACCGAGTCGCGCATGGCGATCGCGATGGCCCGTCTGGGCGGTGTCGGCGTACTGCACCGCAACCTCTCCGTCGAGGACCAGGTCAACCAGGTCGACCTGGTGAAGCGGTCCGAGTCCGGCATGGTCACCGACCCCATCACGGTGCACCCGGAGGCCACGCTCGCCGAGGCCGACGCCCTGTGCGCCAAGTTCCGCATCAGCGGCGTCCCCGTCACCGACCCGGCCGGCAAGCTGCTCGGCATCGTCACCAACCGGGACATGGCCTTCGAGACGGACCGCTCCCGTCAGGTGCGCGAGGTCATGACCCCGATGCCGCTCGTCACCGGCAAGGTCGGCATCTCCGGTGTCGAGGCCATGGAGCTGCTGCGCAAGCACAAGATCGAGAAGCTGCCGCTGGTCGACGACGCGGGCGTCCTCAAGGGCCTCATCACGGTCAAGGACTTCGTCAAGGCCGAGAAGTACCCGAACGCCTCCAAGGACGCCGAGGGCCGACTGCTCGTCGGTGCCGCGGTGGGCGCCAGCCCCGAGGCCCTGGAGCGCGCCCAGGCCCTCGCCGAGGCCGGTGCGGACTTCCTGGTCGTCGACACCTCGCACGGCCACAGCAGCAACGCCCTCAGCTGGATGTCGAAGATCAAGTCCAGCGTCTCCGTCGACGTGATCGGCGGCAACGTCGCCACGCGAGACGGCGCGCAGGCCCTCATCGACGCCGGTGTCGACGGCATCAAGGTCGGTGTGGGCCCCGGTTCCATCTGCACGACCCGAGTGGTCGCCGGCATCGGCGTCCCCCAGGTCACCGCCATCTACGAGGCCTCCCTGGCGGCCCGCCCGGCCGACATCCCGCTGATCGGCGACGGCGGCCTCCAGTACTCGGGCGACATCGGCAAGGCGCTCGCCGCCGGCGCCGACACGGTCATGCTGGGCAGCCTGCTCGCGGGCTGCGAGGAATCCCCGGCGAGCTGCTCTTCATCAACGGCAAGCAGTTCAAGTCGTACCGCGGCATGGGCTCCCTCGGCGCCATGCAGTCCCGCGGCCAGGGCAAGTCGTACTCGAAGGACCGCTACTTCCAGGCGGAGGTCTCCTCCGACGACAAGCTCGTGCCCGAGGGCGTCGAGGGCCAGGTGCCCTACCGCGGCCCCCTGGCCAACGTGCTGCACCAGCTCGTCGGCGGTCTGCGCCAGACCATGGGCTACGTGGGCGCCGCCACCATCGGGGAGATGGAGTCCAAGGGCCGCTTCGTCCGGATCACCTCCGCGGGCCTCAAGGAGAGCCACCCGCACGACATCCAGATGACGGTCGAGGCGCCGAACTACAGCAACAAGTGACCCTCACGCGCGCGTGAGGCTCCGACGAGGGCGGTCCCGGACCCACCGGGGCCGCCCTCGTCATGCCCGTCGGCGATACTGGAAGACGCTGAAACGCATCAGGGAAAGGCCACAGACGTGACTGAGATCGAGATCGGGCGCGGCAAGCGCGGCCGCCGGGCGTACGCCTTCGACGACATCGCCGTCGTCCCCAGCCGCCGTACGCGGGACCCGAAGGAGGTCTCGATCGCCTGGCAGATCGACGCCTACCGCTTCGAGCTGCCGTTCCTGGCCGCCCCATGGACTCGGTCGTCTCCCCGGCAACCGCGATCCGCATCGGCGAGCTCGGCGGCCTCGGCGTGCTGAACCTCGAGGGCCTGTGGACGCGGCACGAGGACCCGCAGCCGCTGCTCGACGAGATCGCCGAGCTGGACGCGGAGACCGCGACCCGGCGCCTGCAGGAGATCTACGCCGCGCCGATCAAGGAGGAGCTGATCGGGGCCCGCATCAAGGAGGTGCGCGACTCCGGCGTCGTCACGGCCGCCGCGCTCTCCCCGCAGCGCACGGCCCAGTTCTCCAAGGCGGTTGTGGACGCGGGCGTGGACATCTTCGTCATCCGCGGTACGACGGTGTCGGCGGAGCACGTCTCCTCCTCGCACGAGCCGCTGAACCTGAAGCAGTTCATCTACGAGCTCGACGTCCCGGTGATCGTCGGCGGCTGCGCCACGTACACCGCCGCCCTGCACCTGATGCGCACCGGCGCGGCCGGTGTGCTGGTCGGCTTCGGCGGCGGCGCCGCGCACACCACGCGCAACGTGCTGGGCATCCAGGTCCCGATGGCCACGGCGGTGGCCGACGTGGCCGCGGCCCGCCGGGACTACATGGACGAGTCCGGCGGCCGGTACGTGCACGTGATCGCGGACGGCGGTGTCGGCTGGTCCGGCGACCTGCCCAAGGCGATCGCCTGCGGCGCCGACGCGGTGATGATGGGCTCCCCGCTCGCCCGCGCCACGGACGGCCCGGGCAAGGGCCACCACTGGGGCATGGAGGCGGTGAACGAGGAGCTGCCGCGCGGCAAGAAGGTCGCCCTCGGCACGGTCGGCACCATCGAGGAGATCCTCACCGGCCCGTCCCACACCCCCGACGGCTCGATGAACTTCTTCGGCGCCCTCCGCCGCGCCATGGCCACGACCGGCTACAGCGAGCTGAAGGAGTTCCAGCGGGTCGAGGTGACGGTGGCGGACTCGCAGCACCGGCGGTAGGCCGCAAGAGCTGGAAGGGCCGGTCACTCCCCCTGCAGGTGGGGTGACCGGCCCTTTTGCGTGCCCGTGGGTGCGTTGGGCGGGGCGTGTTGTGGGGCAGGGGCGCGTGGTTGTGTTCGGGGCGAATGTGGGCCGAACGGGCGTAGTGGGGCGGTAATGTCCGTGATCGGCGACCCGGTTGTCTGGGGCGCCCCCTTCCAAGGACACGGTTCCGGACCCCGCCCTCGGGGCCCGGCCCGAAATCCAACGTGCTGCCTACCGGGCCAATGGGTGGCGTCGTGGAAGGGGGCGCGCCCATGGGCCGTCACCGCAAGCCCACCCGTCGGGACCGCATCCGGCTTCGGCTGGCTCAGTACTGGCTGAGGCTGGTGAAGTTCCGGAGGAGGTGTGTCTTGTGGATCTACGGGCGATGAGCGGCCACCCCTACGTCAACTAGGGGTGGACACTCCGTGATTCGCCCGGAGCCCGCTGCAGTGGCCGCTGCGGTGGGCTCCACCTGTTTCCGTAAGGTACCCGCGTTGCGCGCCGCATGTCACCAGCCGAAGGTGGTCACGCACTCCACGCGCCCCCCTTCACAACCGATGCGCCGCCCCCGTCGGCACCGCCCCCCGCGTGTCCAGCAGCAGCTGGGCCTTCACCGACAGGCCCTGGAGGTCGTACGTGCGGTGCTGCTGGAGCAGGATGGTCAGGTCGGCGTCGGCGGCTGCCTCGTAGAGGGAGTCGGCGCGGGGGAGGGGGCGGTCGAGGACGCTCCAGGCGGGGACGTACGGGTCGTGGTAGCTGACCGAGGCGCCCAGTTCGATCAGGCGCAGGGCGACCTCCTGAGCCGGGGTGTCCTGGAGGTCGGCGAGGTCGGGCTTGTAGGTGACGCCCAGGAGCAGCACGCGGGCGCCCCGGGCCGACTTGCCGTGCTCGTTGAGCAGCGTGGCGGCGCGCTGGACGACGTAGCCGGGCATGCGGCCGTTGACCTGCCGGGCCAGTTCCACCATGCGCAGGCCGCGGCCGTTGTGGGCGGTCAGGTCCTGGGGCACCGTGTGGCCGCCGACGCCGGGGCCGGGGCGGAAGGCCTCGAATCCGAACGGCTTGGTCTCCGCGCAGCGGACGACGTCCCACAGGTCGACGCCCAGGTCGTGGCAGAGCACGGCCATCTCGTTGACGAGGGCGATGTTCACGTGCCGGTAGTTGGTCTCCAGCACCTGCACGGTCTCCGCTTCCCGGGGTCCACGCGCGCGTACCACCTTGTCGGTGAGCCGTCCGAAGAAGGCGGCGGCCGACTCGGTGCAGGCCGGGGTGAGGCCGCCGATGACCTTGGGGGTGTTGGCGGGGGTGAAGTCCCGGTTGCCGGGGTCGACGCGGCTGGGGGAGTAGGCCAGGTGGAAGTCGCGGCCCGCGCGCAGCCCGGAGCCCTCCTCCAGGAGCGGGCGGAGGAATTCCTCCGTCGTCCCCGGGTACACGGCCGACTCGAGGATCACAGTGGTGTGGGGGCGCAGATGAGCGGCCAGGGTGCGGGCGGCGGTTTCCACCTGGGCGAGGTCGAGCCCGCCCTCCGCGTCGCGCGGGGTCGGTGCGCAGATGACGGCGGTCCGCACCCGGCCGAGCTCAGCGGCGTTCGTGGTCGGCCGGAAGCCCCCCGAGAGCATCCGGCGCTGTTCGGCGGGGCTGAGCGAGCCGGCCTCCGGGCCGGTCCGGTAGCCGATGGTGGGGATGCCGGCGGCGACGGCGGCCTGGGCCAGGGGCAGGCCGTACGGTCCGAGGCCGATGACGGCGAGATCTGCGGGCATGGCGTGGCCGTCCTTCCCGATAGCCGAAGTGGGACAGGTGCGCAAGCCCTGTGGACAGGACGGGCGAGCGCAATGTCAGACTAGGAGTAAATATGACCGTTATGTGGGATTGCCCGGCCGAGTTTCGCTGAGTGTTCCGCGCGCGTTGTCCACAGGCTGACGGCCCGTGGTGGCTGAAGTCGGGCAACACGGTCAGAATTTGGGCATGGGATACGGACGGGGTCTCACCCGACGGGTGCGGCCGGCGCGACCGAGGCGGCACCAGCCGCCGCGATGAGCGGGAGGCAGCGGTGAGGACAGCGACACTCGGGCCGGCGCAGCGCGCCGAGTCACTCGCATCTATGGCCGAGCGCGAGCTGGACGTGCTGGTGGTGGGCGCGGGCGTGGTGGGCGCGGGCACCGCCCTGGACGCCGCGACCCGGGGCCTGTCCACGGGCCTGGTCGAGGCGCGTGACTGGGCGTCCGGCACCTCCAGCCGGTCCAGCAAGCTGATCCACGGCGGCCTGCGCTACCTGGAGATGCTCGACTTCGCGCTCGTCCGGGAGGCGCTGAAGGAGCGCGGCCTGCTGCTGGAGCGGCTCGCCCCGCATCTGGTGAAGCCCGTGCCGTTCCTGTACCCGTTGCAGCACAAGGGCTGGGAGCGCCTGTACGCGGGGTCGGGCGTCGCGATGTACGACGCCATGTCCATGGCGCGGGGCCATGGCCGGGGCCTGCCCGTGCACCGCCACCTGACCCGCTCTCACGCCCTGCGCGTGGCGCCCTGCTTGAAGAAGGACGCGCTGGTCGGGGCGCTGCAGTACTACGACGCCCAGATGGACGACGCCCGGTACGTGGCGACCCTGGTGCGCACGGCGGTGGCGTACGGCGCGAAGGCGGCCAATCGTGCGCGCGTGACGGGCTTCCTGCGCGAGGGTGAGCGGGTCGTCGGCGCGAGGGTGCAGGACGTCGAGGGGGGCGGGGAGTACGAGATCCGCGCCAAGCAGGTCGTCAACGCCACGGGCGTGTGGACGGACGACACCCAGGCCATGGTCGGGGAGCGCGGCCAGTTCCACGTGCGGGCGTCCAAGGGCATCCACCTGGTCGTGCCGCGCGACCGCATCCACTCCACGACCGGGCTGATCCTGCGCACGGAGAAGTCCGTGCTGTTCGTCATCCCCTGGGGCCGGCACTGGATCGTCGGGACGACGGACACCGACTGGGACCTCGACAAGGCGCACCCGGCCGCGTCCAGCGCGGACATCGACTACCTGCTGGAGCATGTGAACTCGGTGCTCGCGGTGCCGCTCACCAGGGACGACGTCCAGGGCGTGTACGCGGGCCTGCGGCCCTTGCTCGCGGGCGAGTCGGAAGCCACCAGCAAGCTGTCGCGCGAGCACACCGTGGCCCATCCGGTGCCCGGGCTGGTCGTCGTGGCGGGCGGCAAGTACACCACGTACCGGGTCATGGCCAAGGACGCGGTGGACGCGGCGGTGCACGGGCTCGACATGCGCGTCGCCGAGTGCGTCACCGAGGACGTGCCGCTGCTGGGCGCCGAGGGGTACCGGGCGCTGTGGAACGCGCGAGCGCGGATAGCCGCCCGGACCGGACTCCATGTGGTGCGGGTGGAACACCTGCTGAACCGCTACGGGGCGATGGCCGAGGAGGTCCTCGAGCTCATCGCCGAGGATCCGTCGCTGGGCGAGCCCCTGCCGGCGGCCGACGACTATCTGCGCGCCGAGATCGCGTACGCGGCCTCGCACGAGGGGGCGCGGCATCTGGACGACGTGCTGACCCGGCGTACCCGCATCTCGATCGAGACCTTCGACCGGGGCACGCGCAGCGCTCGCGACGCCGCCGAACTGATGGCGCCGGTCCTGGGCTGGGACAAGGACCAGATCGAGCGCGAGGTCCAGCACTACGAGAAGCGCGTGGAGGCCGAGCGGGAGTCGCAGCGCCAGCCGGACGATCTGACGGCGGATGCGGCTCGGCTGGGCGCGCCGGACATCGTGCCGCTGTAGACGCGCTGTCGGACGTGCCTCCGAGATTCCCGGCAGCGCGCCCGACTTCACCCGAACGGGTGTCGGGAAGCGGGATCTTCGTTCGGAACCCGGTCGTTCTACGAGGTGCGGGGGCAGAAGTCGGCCGCGAGCACCGCGGGTTCGAGCTCGGGGTCTGCGATCGCGTCCGTGTTCACGCGGAAGGTGAGGACACGCCGGCCGTCGACGGTGGCTGCGGTGCGCACGTAGCTGCCGGCAATGTGCCCGTTGTGCCCCCACACCGTGGTACCGCACGGCAGTTTCTCGGGAAACAGGCCCATGCCGTACGCGCCGTGTGCGGCACGGGTGTCGAGCATCTCGCGCAGCCAGCGCGGGGGCAGCAGACGGCCGCCGAGCAGGGCCGCGTAGAAGCGGTCCAGATCGGCGAGCGTGGTCACCAACTCGCCCGCGGCGCCGGCCACCCGCGGGTCGAGTCCGGTGACGTCGGTTCCGTCGGCGGCGTAGGCACGGCCGTGCGGGGAGGGCAGCGAGGAGCGGGAGCCGGGGAAGGAGGTGCCCGTCAGACGCAGCGGAGTGAAGATGCGGCGCTCGGCCTCGGTGGCGTACGAGTGACCGGTGACCTGCTGGACGACCATGCCCAGCAGGACGTAGTTGGTGTTCGAGTAGGAGAAGCGGCCGAGTTCGGCCGGGGGGTGGGTGAGCGCGATGCGTACGGCCTGACGGGGTGTGACGGGTGTGGTCCCGCCGGTGTCCGCGGTGAAGTCGTACAGGCCGCTGGTGTGGGTGAGCAGGGAGCGCAGGGTCAGCGCGCGGCCGTCGTTGCCCGCTCCCCGCACCAGGCCCGGCAGGTGCTCCTCCACGGTGTCGGACAGCGACAGCCGGTGCTCGGCGGCCAGTTGCAGCACGACCGTCGCGATGAACGTCTTCGTGACGCTGCCGGCACGGAAGTGGTCCGACCGGGCGATTCCCTGCCCTGCATGGGCATAGCGGGCGGTGGTTCCCTCCCGGGCCAGCAGGGCCGCGGCGGGAGCCCCGCCCTGGGTCACCAGCAGCGGGAGAACCGCGTCCGTGGGTGGAGCCGAGAGAGTCGAGGAGTCGGCCGGGGGCAGGCCGAGGACGGCGACGGCCACCGGCAGGGCCGGCCATGTCCGAAACGGCGGCATGCGGGCTCCTCCCAGGTCGGGGCCCATCATGCAGGGCGGCGCGGGGCGTACCGCACGCGGGTTCGCGGCGGGCGGGCGCACGGGCGGGTGCCAGGGGGCCCCTGGGCGCTGGGCACTTGTCGGGTGAGAGACAATGGAGGCTCTGTCAGGGCGGGTTGTATGAGGGGACGCATGTCGGAGGCGGAGCGGGCGGGCACATCTCGTCAGGACACTCGTCAGGACAACAAGGAGCGTCTCCTCGCGGAGCGTTACCGGCTGGGCGAGGTGCTCGGCCGCGGAGGCATGGGCACGGTGTGGCGGGCCCAGGACGAAACCCTGGGGCGCACGGTCGCCGTCAAGGAGCTGCGGTTCCCGTCGAACATCGACGAGGAGGAGAAGCGGCGGCTGATCACGCGGACGCTGCGCGAGGCCAAGGCCATCGCACGGATCCGCAACAACAGCGCCGTGACGGTCTTCGACGTCGTCCAGGAGGACGACCGGCCCTGGATCGTGATGGAGCTCGTCGAGGGCAAGTCGCTCGCCGAGGTCATCCGGGAGGACGGCCTCCTCGAGCCCAAGCGGGCCGCGGAGGTCGGGCTGGCCGTCCTGGACGTACTGCGGTCCGCGCACCGTGAGGGCATCCTGCACCGCGACGTGAAGCCGTCGAACGTGCTGATCGCCGAGGACGGCCGGGTCGTGCTGACCGACTTCGGGATCGCGCAGGTCGAGGGCGACCCGTCCATCACCTCGACCGGCATGCTCGTCGGCGCGCCCTCGTACATCTCCCCGGAGCGTGCGCGTGGACACAAGCCGGGCCCGGCGGCGGACCTGTGGTCGCTCGGCGGGTTGCTGTACGCGGCGGTGGAGGGCGCTCCGCCGTACGACAAGGGGTCGGCCATAGCGACTCTCACGGCGGTGATGACCGAGCCGCTGGAGGAGCCCAAGAACGCGGGCCCGCTGAAGGACGTCATCCGCGGCCTGCTCACCAAGGATCCCGCCAAGCGGCTCGACGACGCGGGCGCCCGCGCCATGCTGAACTCGGTCCTGAACACCACCGGGCCGGCCGATCCGGAGCCGATGGACGCGACGAAGGTCGTGCCGTTGCCGGCCCAGCCGGACAGGTCCTCGGGCAAGAAGGGTTCCGCCGGGTCCGGGGGCAAGCGGAGCGAGGAGGCCGGGGAGCGGTTGCGCGGGGCGTTGCGTTCCGTGCGCAAGGCCGCGGCGGGACCGGCCGGGGCGTCGGCCGCCGCCCGCACCGAGCCGGAGAGCGGCACGGCCTCTTCCGCCTCCGACGGCGGGACCGCCCGGGCCGGGGCGGCGGGTGCGTCCGCGTCGAAGCCGGGGTCGAAGCCGGGGCAGAAGCCGGGTTCGGGCACGGCCTCGGGAGCGGCTGCCGGGGCCGGCGAGCGGAGTGCGCAGGGGGCGAAGCCGACGTCCGCGGGCCGGAGTTCCGGGTGGCCCGTGGTGCCGCCGCCGGACCTGCCGCCGAGGCCCGCGCCCAGGGCGCCGCTCACGGACGTGGTGCCGCGGCGCACCCTGATGATCATCGCGGTGGTCGTGGCGCTCGCCGTGATCGGCGCCGTCCTCGCCATCGCCCTCAGCGGGGACGACAAGGGCTCGAAGGGAGCCGCCGGCGAGAGCGGCGGCAAGACCGCTGCCACCGCGTCCGGCGGCGCCGACACCAAGGGCGACGAGAACGACCGCACCCGCACCGACGGCGCGGCGACACAGCCCGCGCCGTCGGGGCCCGCCTCGAACGCCACGCCGACGGGCGGGTCTTCGGGCGCCGGGGACGGTGGGTCCGCCGGGAAGGACACCGCGGCGGAGTCGACGCACCAGGGGAACCAGGGGTACTCGATCGGACTGCCCAAGGGGTGGAAGTACCAGTCCACGGGTGCCGCGGGCGACCGGTTCTCCGGGCCCGACGGGCAGAAGCTGCTCATCGCCTGGACGTCCACGCCCAAGGGCGACCCGGTGGCGGACTGGAAGAACCAGGAGCGCTACATGCAGCGCGCGCAGTACAAGAAGATCCGCATAGAGAAGGTGGACTACCGCGGCTGGAACACCGCCGACTGGGAGTTCACCTACACGGAGGGCGGTACCGGGTACCGGACCATCGACCGCGGTTTCGTCGTCGACGACAGGCAGGGATACGCGCTGATGTACACGGCGAAGTCGGCCGACTGGGACGGTCAGCTGCGCAAGCAGACCTGGCGGACGCTGACGGAGACCTTCGAACCCAAGTCCTGAGCATGAGCCTGCCCGGGTTTGGGGAGGCAGATCTGGCATCCTCACGATGCGGGTTGCCTGCGGCACGTATCGTAAATATTTGCGGACCGTGCGCAGCCGGAACGGACCGTGGGGCGAACGGATGTGACCGACCAGGCTGCCGGGGGAGGCATCGTGGACGACTATGCGGGGCGGGTACTCGCCGACCGCTACCGCCTGCCGCTGCCGCCGTCCGACGAGTACGAACTCACCGAGAGCCGGGCCTTCGACACCTACAGCGGACAGGAAGTCCTGGTCAGGCAGGTGCCGTTGCCGGAGGTGGTCGAGGCGGAGGTCCTCGACGCCGAGGGACTGCCCGACGGCTTCACGGCCCGGGACGCCGGCGCGCGGCGGCCCGGGGGCGTCCGGGCGCCCGGCGACCCACGGACCCGGCGGTACGGCGCGCGGTCGAGGCCGCCCAGGCCGCGGCGGCCATTCCCGACCATCCGCGCCTCGACCAGGTCTTCGACGTGTTCGCCGAGGGCGGTTCGCTGTGGATCGTCAGCGAGCTGGTGGCCGCTCGTCCGCTGGCGGCGCTGCTCGCCGAGAAGCCGCTGACGCCGTACCGGGCGGCCGAGGTGGCCTCCGACGTCCTCATGGCGCTGCGGGTGCTGCATGCCCATGGCTGGGTGCACCGCAATGTCACCGCGCGGACGGTGCTCGTCTGTGACGACGGCCGGGTGATGCTGACCGGGCTGGCGGTGGGCGCGGCGGAGGAGGCGCTGTGCGGGTACGACCCGGTTCCGGCTCCCGCCTTCGACGAGCCCGGTCCCGGCCCTGAGCCAGAGGGCGGCCCCTCCGGACCGGTCAACGGTGTCGGTGGTGCGGGTGGCGAGGGCGGCTCGGCCGACCCCGAGGCCGCGCGGCGCGCCGCCATAGAGGCCCGGGAGACCAGGGGACTGCCGGCGGCCGGGAGCGGCCCGGCGGGTGGGGGCTCCACCGTGCCGGCCCGCAGGAGCGCGGACGACCATGAGGACCCGCGGGCCGCGCGGGCCGGGGCCATCGCGGCCTACCGGGCGGGTGCCCGGGCCGCCGCCCGGGTCCAGGAGGCGCAGCAGAACGGCAGGGCGGCGCTGCCCGGTGCCCGTCCCGCCCCGGACAGCGGGCCCGTGCCGCACGGCAACGGCTCGGCGCAGTCGCCGTACGTCCCGGAGCAGAGCACGGGATCAGGCGCGGCCCCGCCCGGGCAGATAGCCGACCCCTACGGCGTGCGCGGCGCTCCCCGGACGACCGCCTGGCACGGCGCCACACCCCGCGGCGGAACCGGCGGCGCTCCCGTGCCGCAGAGCCGGGAGCAAGCGGCTCTGCCCCAGGCAGCGGACGCGGCCGGCCAGGAAGCCCCCACCCGGTGGGACGACCTGGTCGCCCACACCCCGCGCCCCGGCGCGGTCCGGCCACGGCGCTGGCCGCCGAGCGGGCGCGGCAGGCGCGGATGGCCGTGGTGGGGCCCGTGACGGAGCGCTGGGCGCCGGAGCAGGCCGGACCCGTGCACGAGAACTGGCAGTTGGCCGCGCCCATCGGTCCCGCGACCGACCTGTGGGCGCTCGGCGCGCTGCTCTTCCGGGCCGTGCAGGGCCATGCGCCCTACCCGGAGGAGTCGACGGCCGAGCTGGTGCAGATGGTGTGCGCGGAACCGCCCGCCTACGCCGAGGAGTGCGGGCCGCTCCGGCCGATTGTGGAGTCGCTGCTGCGGCAGGACCCCACCGAACGCCTCGACTTCGAGGAACTGCGCGGCTGGCTGCGCTCGCTCGTGCGCTCGGCGCCCGAGCCGGAGGCCGGGGTGCACGTCGTCGCCGCGCCGCCCGCCGACGCCGGCCGGCTGCCCGTCGTACGCCGCCGCGGTGAGCTCGTGCGCAGGCGGCGGGCCGGGCTGCCGGCGCACCACGGGCGGCACAAGCGGGCCAAGGAGTCCCGGTCCCCGCGCCGCCTCGGCCGCACCCTGCTGCTGCTCGTCCTGCTCGCGATGGCCGCGGCGATCGCCTACGCCGTGCTCTTCATGCCCAAGTCCGAGACCGACGGCGCGAACGGCACGGACCGCGCCGGCGCCGCCGGTGAGGTCAGCCAGGCGCCCGAGCCGGACGCCAGCAGCGAACCCCGGCCCGACCAGACGTCCCCGAGCCGGAGAAGAGCCCGTCGGCATCGGCCGGTTCCACCGAGACGCAGACCACCGGCCCCGACGTCGCCGACGGCTTCACCCTGCGCAAGGACGCGGCGGGCTTCCAGGTCGCCGTCGCCGAGGGCTGGGACCGCACCCCGCGCAACGGAAGCGGCCAGGTCGTCTACGCGAAGGGCGACTTCCGGCTCATCGTCGTACCGGGCCGGGACAGCGCGTCGGAGTACGGCAGCGATCCGATGGCCTACCAGCGGGAGAGGGAGCGCGAGTTGCAGCCGTACCGGGACTCCAGCTGGGCCACCTCCACCGGGCTGAAGACGATCGAGGTGGGCGGGCGGACCATGGCCGAAGGACAGTTCACCTGGACCGGTGACGACGGGGGCGAGCTGTACGTCCGCAACCTCGCGATGCTGGTCGGCGGGCGGTACCACGTGGTGCAGGTGCGCGGCCCGGAGGCCGAGCGGGACGAGGTGACACGGCTGTACGAGCAGGCGGCGGCGACGTACAGGGCGACGGGATGAGCGCCCGGCGCGCCGCCTGTACGCCGTAGTTCAACCTCTGGTTGCCTCCCGTCCCGGCAGACGACAACCGTCACAGTGCGGTCACCGTGGTACCCCGCTTGTTCCCTGGGGAGGGCGGGTCCTTACGCTGACCCTGTCAAGACCATTGCGGGGCAACGTGAATCAGATGCAGGGCCAGCTCGTCGCGGGCCGCTACCGGCTCGCCGACTCCATCGGCAGCGGCGGCATGGGCCGGGTGTGGCGCGCCCATGACGAGGTGCTGCACCGGTCCGTCGCCATCAAGGAGTTGACGGCAGCCCTCTACGTGTCCGAGAGCGAGCAGGCCATCCTGCTGGCACGTACCCGGGCGGAGGCGCGGGCCGCCGCGCGGATCAACCACTCCGCCGTCGTCACCGTGCACGACGTGCTGGAGCACGACGGCCGCCCGTGGATCGTGATGGAGCTGGTCGAGGGCCGCTCGCTGGCCGACGCGGTCAAGGAGGAGGGGCGCGTCGAGCCGCGCGAGGCGGCGCGCATCGGCCTCTGGGTGCTGCGGGCCCTGCGCGCCGCGCACACCGCCGGCGTACTGCACCGCGACGTCAAGCCGGGCAACGTCCTCCTCGGCCGGGACGGACGCGTCCTGCTCACCGACTTCGGCATCGCCCAGATCGAGGGCGACACGACCATCACCCGGACCGGAGAGGTCGTCGGCTCGGTCGACTATCTGGCGCCCGAGCGGGTGCGCGGCCACGACCCGGGCCCGTCCTCCGACCTGTGGGCGCTCGCCGCGACGCTCTACACGGCGGTCGAGGGCCGCTCGCCGTTCCGCCGCACCACACCGCTGACCACCATGCAGGCCGTGGTCGAGGAGGAAGCCGCCGACCCGCAGAACGCCGGTCCGCTCGCGCCCGTCATCACCGCCCTGCTGCGCAAGGATCCGGCCACCCGGCCCGACGCGTCCGAGGCCGAGCAGATGCTCGCCGAGGCGGCGGAGGGACGGCGGCCCAGCGGGGCGCAGGCGTATGTGCCGACGCAGTACGGGGGCACGTACCGGGACGTCCGCAGCGGCGCGGGCACGGTCGGTACTGGACCGGTCGGTACTGGACCGGTCGGTTCCGCACCGGTCGGCGCCGGCCCGGTCGGCACCGGCTCGGGATCGCACACCCGTACGCCGCTCCCGCCCCTGGTCGGCACACCGGCCGGTGGGACGCCTACGGCCGGTGACCGTCCGGTCGGCACCCCGACCTCCTCGGGCCCCGGGCCCGGGACGACCGGCCCCACCACGGTCGGCCCGACGGCGACGGGCGCGCAACCGGCGGGTTCGAGCCGGCGCCGCCGGCTCCGGTCCTTGGCCCTGGTCGTCGCGCTCGCGGCCATCATCGGCGGCGGCACCGCGGTGGTGCTCCAGCAGTTCGGCCAGGACCGTCAGACGCAGGGCAGCTCCGTCGGCTCGCCCGGTCCGAAGAGCACGCAGCAGCCGGGGGATCGGTTCCCGCCAGCTGGGTCCGCCACGACGACCCCGCGGGTTTCAGCCTCTACCTGCCCAAGGGCTGGAAGCGCAAGGTCTTCGACCTGCAGGGCGAGCTCAAGCAGATCGACTACACGCCCGACGGCGGCCGGCACTTCGTCCGGATCGCCGTCGACACCTCCCCGACTTCGCCGACCCGTACAACCACCAGCTCGACCTGGAACAGCAGCTCCAGCGGCTGGTCGACTACAAGCGGGTCTCCCTGGAGCGCAACGTCTACCGTGACCGGGACGGCGCGCTGTGGGAGTACACCTGGACCGCACAGGCGAAGGACACGAAGTTCCCCGGTCCGCGCCGGGCCATCGAGGAGACGTACGTCGCCCGCGACGGCACCGAGTACGCGCTCTACATGTCGTCGCCCGTGCAGGACTGGGCCAAGGCGCGCAAGCAGTTCACGTCGCTGCTGCAGGGCTGGCACGAGAAGACCCCTGACGCGGCGGGACTCCTGACGAGGGGCCGTGTGTTTCGGCCACCCGGACGTCGCCGTCCCGGAGCCGATCCGTCCGGTGGGGCATGATTGCCGCATGGGGACCGAGGGGCACAACACGCGTGTCATCGCGGGCCGCTACCGGCTCGAGGCGAGGCTCGGGCGCGGTGGCATGGGCGTGGTGTGGCGGGCGACCGACCAGCTGCTCGGCCGGGGCGTGGCCGTCAAGGAGCTCCCCTTCGACGAGACGCTCTCCGCGGCGGACGCGCGCCGGCAGCGGGACCGTACGCTGCGCGAGGCACGGGCGGTCGCCCAGCTGAGCCATCCGCACATCATCGTCGTCCATGACGTCGTCGAGGACGACGAACGCCCGTACATCGTCATGGAGTTGATCGAGGGCGGCTCGCTCGCCGACCGTATCGCCGGCCGTGGCCCGGTGGGCGCCGTCGAGGCCGCCCGCATCGCCGTCGACCTGCTCGGCGCGCTGCGTGCCGCGCACGCCGCCGGGGTCCTGCACCGCGATCTCAAGCCCGACAACGTGCTGCTGGAGGCCGGCACCGACCGGGTCGTCCTCACCGACTTCGGCATCGCCCAGGTCGCCGGCGCCCCCACGCTCACCGAGAACGGCTCCTTCGTCGGCTCGCCCGAGTACACCGCGCCCGAGCGGATGTCCGGGGCCAGGACCGGGCCCGAGTCCGACCTGTGGTCGCTGGGCGCGCTGATGTGCGCGGCCCTCAGCGGTGAGTCGCCGTTCCACCGCGACTCGCTGGGCGGCATCCTGCACGCGGTCGTCGTCGGCGACATCCAGCCACCCGCCCAGGCCGCACCGCTCCTGCCCGTCGTACAGGGCCTGCTGGAACGCGACCCGGACCGGCGGCTGGACGCGGACCGGGCGGAACGGATGCTGCGGGCGTTCCTCGACACGGGGCGTACGCCGCAGGCCCCGCCGCCCGGGTTCGCGCCGGTGGAGCGGGACGCGCCGCGCGGACGGCCGCAGGAGTTCAGCGACCGCGAGCCGCCGGTGTCACCGGCGGACGGGCCCGGCCCGGACCGACAGGACGAGCCCTTTCTCCGGCAGCCCACGCGGCGGGTGCTCGTGGCCGCGCTGCTGGTCGCCGCGATGGCCGGGGCCGGTGTGTCGGCGGCGGCGCTGCTCATGGACGAGGGCGGCGGGGACGGCGGCCGTACGCCGAAGAGTTCGGCACCGAAGACGCCCACGGCCGGACCGTCCGCCCGCAGCACACGCACTCCGAGCACTCCCGCACCCACGAGCGTCAACGGCTCGGCCTCGCCCTGAGACGGCGTACTGGTCACGGGTCTGTGACCGGTGCGCATCCGTGCTGGATACGCAAGCGCTTGGCGCGATATGGATGAACCCATGAGCGACGATGGGGAGCCCGATCCGGGGCTGACGAGCCAACGAGTTTCGCCTTGCAACCACCTGGCCCACCGGCGCCCGTACCGGGCAACCCGTACGCGACACCCACCCAGGTCGTGCCGCCCCGGTCGGCCGCAGCGGCGTCAGCAGCGGCAACGGCGGCAACGGCGTCAGCGGCGCAGGCCCCCGGGGCCGGGCGGCTCATCGCCGGGCGTTACCGGCTGATCGCCAAGCTCGGACACGGCGGTATGGGCACGGTGTGGCGGGCCAAGGACGAGACGGTGGACCGGGAGGTCGCCGTCAAGGAGCCCCGCGTACCGGAGAGCCTTCCCGAACGCGAACGCGCCAACGCCTTCGAGCGGATGCGCCGCGAGGCGCGCGCCGCGGCCCGGCTCGACCATCCGGCGGTGGTCGACGTCCACGACGTCGCGGTCGTGGAGGGGCAGCCCTGGATCGTCATGGAGCTCGTGCACGGCCGTTCGCTGGGCGACGCGCTCCAGGAGGGCACCCTGTCCGCGCGCGAGGCGGCCAGGATCGGTCTGGAGGTGCTCGGCGCGCTGGAGGCCGCACACGCGGCGGGCATCCTGCACCGGGACGTGAAACCGGACAACGTGCTGCTCGGCCGCTACGACCGGGTCGTCCTCACCGACTTCGGCATCGCCCAGATCGAGGGCGAGACCAGCCTGACCGACACCGGCGGCTTCGTCGGCTCGCCCGAGTACATCGCGCCGGAGCGGGTGCTGGGCCAGCGCCCGGGGCCGGCCAGTGACCTGTGGTCCCTGGGCGTGGTGCTGTACGCGGCGACGGAGGGCGTCTCGCCGTTCCGCCGCAGCAACACCCCCGCCACACTCCAGTCCGTCCTCAACGCCGCACCCGCACCGCCCGCAGCCCAGGGCCCGCTCGCCGAGGTCATCACGGGCCTGCTGCACAAGGACCCGGCGCACCGTCCGAACGCCGCCCAGGTGCGGGCCCGGCTTCAGGCGGCGGCGAACCCGCCCGCCGCCCGGCCCACGGAGGTCGTCCAGGTGACGGGCCGGGGCGGCGCGGGTGACCGCGGGCTCCGGCTCGGCCGCAAGGCCTGGACGGGACTCGGCGCGGTGGTCGTCGCGGCGGCGGTGGCGGCGTACCTGGTGATCGCGAACCCGTTCGCCGGGCCGCTGCCCGACGGCTGGACGGCCAAGCAGGAGAAGGACCTCGCCGCGTCGCTCGCGGTCCCCGACGGCTACCAGCGGACCGTGCCCGACCGGGAGACGGACCAGGGGCACTGGGTCAGGTACACCGACTGGAGCGGCAGCATCTGGATCGGCCTGGCCCTCGACAAGAAGGCGGAGGACACCGGAAGCACCATCACGGGTTCCGCGGCCGCCGAGATGTACGACGACGACACCCGGTTCAAGGACAGCGGCAACTACGACCTGGACATGCCGAAGAACCCGAGGACCAGCCCCAAGGAGACCACCTACCGGGGCGAGAAGGCCGCCGAGACCACGGTCGTCTACGACACCGACGACAACGACGCCCCCCGCCCCCGCGAGCTGAGGATCCTCTACTACAAGGCCGCCGGCGGCGACATGTACAAGCTCACGGTGAGCTACCCGGGCAAGGGCGACTTCACCGACCGCGGACGTGAGGTGGCGAGGACGGCGATCGCGAACCTGGACATCGACGGAACCTGAACGGCCGGGGCCCTCGCCCTCCGGCAACCGCCCGCGTCGACAAGCGCCTGCCCCGCAGGGTACTGATGGGGCATGAGCAACGACGGGGGCGGGACAGGCTCCGACTGGGGCCGGCTGGTCGGCGGGCGCTACCGGCTGATCGAGCGGATCGGCTCCGGCGTGACGGGCACCGTCTGGCGGGCCCGCGACGAACTCGCCCAGCGCGAAGTCGCCGTCAAGCAGCCCCGGTTGCCGGGCGACCCGGACGACGAGAGCTACCGGCGGGCCGCCCACCGGCTCCACCGCGAGGCCCGGGCCGCCGCCCGTGTCGACCACCCCGCCGCCGTCACCATCCATGACGTGGTCGTCGAGGCGGAGCAGCCGGACGGACGCGACGGCCCGGAGGCGGGCCTGGAGGCGGTCGCCACGCTCGACCAACTGCCCTGGATCGTCATGGAGTCGGTGCCGGGCGAGTCCCTGCACGACGTGCTCGGGCGCGGTCCGGTCGAGGCGCGCGATGCCGCCCGGATCGGCCTCGCCGTCCTGGGCGCCCTGCGTGCCGCGCACTCCGTCGGCATAGTGCACCGGGACGTGAAACCGGCCAACGTGCTGCTCGGCCCGCACCACCGCGTCGTCCTCACCGACTTCGGCATCGCCCATGCGCCGGGGGAGGAATCCCTCGCCTCCGGCGGGGAGCTCGCCGGCTCGCCGGAGTTCGTCGCCCCCGAGCGGTTGTCCGGCCGTATCGCCGGGCCCGCCTCCGACCTGTGGTCCCTGGGCGTCCTGCTGTACGCCGCCGTCGAGGGCTCGTCCCCGTTCCGCCGTACGACGCCGCGGGCCACGCTCACCGCGATCCTCACCGCCGAGCCGCCCGAACCGAAGCAGGCCGGACCGCTCGGACCGCTGATCGCACGGCTGTTGGTGCGGGACCCCGAGGAGCGGCCGGACGCGGAGGAGGTCGCGAAGGAACTGGAAGCGGTGGCGGGGCCGGCGACGGCCGAAGAACCTCAGGATGCCGAGCGTCCACGGGAGTTCGCGGAAGACACCGGCACGGAACGCCCTGAAGAGGCCGCGGAACCCCCGGAGGCCGATCCGGCGGCACGGCACGACCCGACAGCCCCCAAACGCCACAGCCTTTTCCGCCCCGCACCCCTCGCCCTGCTCAGCGCACTGCTCGTCGGCGGCATAGGCACCGCCACCCACCTCGCCGACGCCAGCAGCGCGGACACCGCCGAACAGGCCGCCGAGGCAACGGACGCCTGGATCCCGCATCCCCAGCCGGACATGGCGGCCGTACTCCACCTCCCGCGCCACTACCGCCCGCTCGACAGGACCGGCAGCGCGACCGACCAGCCCCGCACGGCGCTCTACGGTGACGAACGCGGGGGCACGGTCCAGGTCCGCCTCCTGGTGTGGGACAAGGCGCCCGGCTCGCCGATGGACCAGGCCCGGGAGGCGCACACGCGGTCCACCCGCACCACCGTCCAGGGCTACGAAGCCGCCCTCGCCGACACCACGTACGACCGTGCCGGAGCCCTCAGGCGGGTCATGCGCCTGGTGATCCGCACCGACGACGACCGCATGTACGAACTGCGCGTCGACATGCCCAAGGGCACGCCGGAGGAGAGGGAAGGCACCTCGGTGTTCCAGGGCGCCCGGGACCGGCTCGGGATCGTAGAAGGCTGAATCACACCGACTGGTCACCGAACAACGCCCTGATCAGGCCATTCATTGCCAGCAGCCACTGGCGGCGTGTGTGCACTCGGTGAAGCCGTATTACCGACGGGTACCCAAAGGCCCCGCCGAGGCATACCCTGCGCCTCATGACGGACGCGCACGCCCCGGAGAAGCCCGGCACGGCACAGACCGGCACGAACCCCCTCGCCCCCGCCCCTCAGGGCGCCCGCACCGCCGCCGACGTGGTCACCCCCGAGCTGGTCGCCCAGCTCACCAAGGGCGTGGTCGGCTCCGGACGGACGGCCAACCACACGCCGTTCAGCGGTGAGAAGCTGGCCGACCTCCCCGAGTCGACGCCCGAGGACGTGGTGGAGGCCTTCGAACTGGCCCGCGCCGCCCAGGCCGTGTGGGCGCAGACCCCCGTGCGGCAGCGCGCCGCCGTCCTGCTCCGCTTCCATGACCTGGTGCTGGAGCGCCAGGCCGAGGTGCTCGACCTGATCCAGCTGGAGACCGGCAAGGCCCGGCTGCACGCCCATGAGGAGGTCCAGGCCGTGGCGGTCGCCGCCCGGCACTACGGCCGCAAGGCTCCGGCCTACCTCCGGCCGAAGCGGCACGCCGGCGCCATGCCGACCCTCACCAAGGTCACCGAGCTGCGCCACCCCCGCGGTGTCGTCGGCCAGATCGCCCCCTGGAACTACCCGCTGG
This sequence comes from Streptomyces tuirus, assembly GCA_018195615.1. GTDB lineage: Bacteria > Actinomycetota > Actinomycetes > Streptomycetales > Streptomycetaceae > Streptomyces > Streptomyces tuirus_A. Next base: position 5,969,422 of record JAGTPG010000002.1, read on the forward strand.
AGCTGTCGGTCGGCGACGCGCTCCCGGCCTTCGTCGCGGGCAACGCGGTCGTCATGAAGCCGGACACCGAGACCTGCCTCACCGCCCTCTGGGCCCGCGACCTGCTCATCGAGGCCGGCCTGCCCGCCGACGTCTTCCAGGTCGTGCTCGGCGACGGCCCGGTCGTCGGCCCCGAGGTCGTGCGGCACGCCGACTACGTCTCCTTCACCGGCTCCACCCGCACCGGCCGCGAGGTCGCCCAGGGCGCCGCCGCCCGCCTCGTCGGCGTCTCGCTCGAACTCGGCGGCAAGAACGCCATGCTGGTCCTGGAGGACGCCGACATCGACAAGGCCGCGGCCGGCGCCGTGCGCGCCTGCTTCTCCTCCGCCGGCCAGCTCTGCATCTCCATCGAGCGGCTGTACGTCCACGAGTCGATCGCGGACGCCTTCCTGGAGCGCTTCGCCGCCCGTACGAAGGCCATGCGCCTCGGCACGTCCCTCGCGTACGGCGCCGACATGGGCTCCCTGGTCGGCGAACGCCAGTTGGAGACCGTCACACGGCATGTGGAAGAGGCGGTGGCCAAGGGCGCGAAGGTCGTCGCCGGCGGTGTGGCCCGCCCGGACATCGGCCCCTACTTCTTCGAGCCCACCATCCTCGACGGCGTCGCGACGGACATGTCCGTCTGCGCGGAGGAGACCTTCGGCCCGGTCGTCTCGGTCTACCGCTTCACGAGCGAGGACGAGGTGATCGAGCGCGCCAACGCCACGGCGTACGGCCTGAACTCCTCGGTGTGGACCAGGAACGGCCGCCGCGGCCAGGAGGTCGCCGCCCGCCTGCGCACCGGCACGGTCAACATCAACGAGGGCTACGCCCCCGCCTACGGCAGCGTCCAGTCCCCCATGGGCGGCATGAAGGACTCCGGCCTCGGCCGCCGCCACGGCTCCGAGGGCATCCTCAAGTACACGGAGGCCCAGACGGTCGCCCACCAGCGCGTGCTCCCCATGGCCCCTTCCCTGGGCATGGACGACGAGAAGTACGCCCAGTTCATGAGCCGCAGCCTGCGCCTGATGAAGGCGTTCAGGTTCCGCTAAACCACCCGCACGGCACACTCGAAGGGGAGACGGCACGTGCCTCAGGACGCTTACGACTACGACGTCATCGTCGTGGGTTCCGGATTCGGCGGCTCGGTGACCGCCCTGCGCCTCACCGAGAAGGGCTACCGCGTAGGCGTCCTGGAGGCCGGCCGCCGCTTCACCCGCGAGACCCTCCCCAAGAACTCCTGGGACCTCAAGAACTACCTCTGGGCCCCGAAACTCGGCATGTACGGCATCCAGCGCATCCACCTGCTCGGCAATGTCATGGTCCTGGCGGGCGCGGGCGTGGGCGGCGGCTCGCTCAACTACGCCAACACCCTGTACGTACCGCCGAAGCCGTTCTTCGAGGACCCGCAGTGGCGTGACATCACCGACTGGCAGGAGGAGCTGAAGCCGTACTACGACCAGGCCCGCCGCATGCTGGGCGTACGGCTCAACCCGACCATGACCCCCTCGGACGTCCACCTGAAGGCCGCCGCGGAGCGGATGGGCTGCGGCGACTCCTTCCACCTCGCTCCCGTCGGCGTCTTCTTCGGCGACGGCGAGGACGCCGACGGCACGGCGAAGGCGAAGCCGGGCCAGGAGGTGCCCGACCCGTACTTCGGCGGGGCGGGGCCGTCCCGCAGGGCCTGCGCGGAGTGCGGCGAGTGCATGACCGGCTGCCGGCACGGCGCGAAGAACACCCTCAACGAGAACTACCTGTACCTCGCCGAGAAGGCCGGCGCGGTCGTCCACCCCCTGACGACGGTCGTCTCGGTCACCGACGACTCGCGCGGCGGGTACGCGGTCGCCACCCTCCCCACCGACGACCGCCGCAAGGCGAAGGGCCGGACCTACACCGCCCGCGAGGTCGTCCTCGCCGCCGGCACGTACGGCACGCAGACGCTGCTGCACCGTATGAAGACGGGCGGCCAGCTGCCGTACATATCGGACAAGCTGGGTGAGCTGACCCGCACCAACTCCGAGGCCCTGGTCGGCGCCCAGACGGACGACCGGCGCTACCGCAAGGCCCACGGCGCACCGAAGGCCGACTTCACCCGGGGCGTGGCCATCACGTCCTCGATCCACCCCGACGAGAACACCCACATCGAGCCCGTCCGCTACGGCAAGGGCTCCAACTCGATGGGCGGCCTGTCCATCCTCCAGGTCCCCTACGCCGGCAGCGGCACGGGCACCTCACGGGTCCTGGGCTTCCTCGCCCACGCGGCGCAGCACCCCTGGCTGGTGCTGCGTTCCCTGTCCAACCGCCGCTGGTCGGAGCGGACCATCATCGGCCTGGTGATGCAGTCGCTGGACAACTCCCTGACGACGTACCTGAAACCGTCGGGCGCCGGCCGCGGCCTGCTCACCGCCCGCCAGGGCCACGGCGCCCCGAACCCCAAGCAGATCAAGGCCGCCACCGAGAGCGCGTCGGCACTGGCCGCCGAAATCAACGGCTTCGCGGGCTCCAACGTCGGCGAACTGATGGGCACCCCGCTCACCGCGCACTTCCTGGGCGGCTGTCCGATCGGCGCCTCCCGCGAGACCGGCGTGATCGATCCGTACCACCGCCTCTACGGCCACCCCGGCATCTCCGTCGTCGACGGCGCCGCGGTCTCCGCCAACCTGGGCGTCAACCCGTCCCTCACCATCACCGCCCAGGCAGAGCGGGCGATGTCGTTCTGGCCCAACAAGGGCGAGCCCGACCCGCGGCCCGAGCAGAGCGCGGCCTACGAGCGTCTCCAGCCGGTGGAGCCCAAGTCCCCGGCGGTCCCGGCGGACGCTTTCGGCGCGCTGCGGCTGCCGTTCCTGGGAGTGCCGGCGGTGCCGCCGCAGAAGTAGCAGAAGAGGGACCTGCGCCCCCTCCGAGCGCAGGTCCCTCTTCTGCTTGGTGCAACGGCCCGTCGGCCGCTATGGCTTACGCCTGGGCACCGGCCTTGCGCCGACGCACCACGAAGATCGCGCCGGCACCGGCGACGACCGCCGCACCGCCGACGAGGCTGATCATCGGCAGAGCGGAGCTGGAGCCGGTCTCGGCGAGGCTGCCGGTCACCTCCGGCGTGTTGCCGCTCGGCTTCTCGTCGGTGACGGGCGCCTTGCCGCCTTCCTGCGGCTTGGTGCCGTCGGTGTCCGTACCGGCGGAGACGATCTGGAACTTGTACGAGACGTCACCGAAGCCGGTGCACTCGGCGTCGTTGTCACCGTAGATCGTCGCGCCGAGCGAGAAGCCGGCGCCGACCGGGGCGGACTTGCTGACGTTGAGGCGCAGCGGGATGTCGACCTGGTAGTCGGGCTTCAGCTCGTCGGTGTAGCCGACGTAACCGACCGCGTAACCACCCTCGTTGAGGTCGACCCAGATCTTGTCCTGGGGGTCCCAGGCCTGGAGCTTGACCTGCTTGCTGGAGAACAGCTCCTCGCCGTTCTTGTCCGGGGAGGCCCCGGCGAAGAAGTCGAGGTCGTTCAGCGTGGAGTCGGAGTTGTTGACCACGTTCAGCGAGAACTTGTGCCAGCCGCTGCCCGCCGCGATCTTGCCGGGCAGGCCGCTGATGCTGACGTCGACCTTGGTGTCCGCGCACACGGACGGCTCGGGGTCCGGGGACTCGGACTCCTCGGGCTCCGACGCGGAGGGCGACGGCGAGGTGGACTCGCTCGCCGACGGGCTGGCGGGCGGCGTGGTCTCGGGCGTGGACTCGCTCACGGACGGGCTCGCGGGCGGCGTGGTCTCGGGCGTGGACTCGCTCACGGACGGGCTCGCGGGCGGCGTCGTCTCGGACGTGGACTCGCTCACGGACGGGCTCGGGGTGGGCGTCGTTTGGTCGGTCGCGTACGCGGCCGGTGCCGCGAGCAGTGCCACCGGGGCTATGACCGCCGTGGCGGCCGCTGCTGCCATGGCGCGGCGAAGCTTCATGAAGACCTCGGAGAGTCCGGCGTACCGCAGGCTGCGGTACGAACGTTGGGGGAGGCCTCCGCGTGTGGGGCGCGGGAGTGGCCCTTGGTTCGGCAGGTTTGATCCGTGAAGCCTGTGAATGGTTGCGCTGGTGTTCACACATTTCTTATGTGGTCTGAGTCACATCCAAGACCTTCTTGTGAAGGCGCATTCCACCCGCTTAGATCTGAGCTTCGTGTCTGAAAAGCCGTCCGATGATCAGTCGGCCTCGGAGATCCCCGACGACGTCTGGGAGCAGTTCACCCGCGACACCGAGCGGGACATCCGTGACTCCGCCCCGAAGGAGCCGTCCGCGCGTGCCCGGATGGTGACCGAGCGGCTGCGGCAGCAGGAGGCCCGGGGTGAAGTGCCTCCGGGGTGGCGTACCGGCCCGGCTCTGCAGGAGATGAACGGCAGGGCGACGCGGCGCCGCAAGCTGTGGGCGCTGCTCGGCGTGCCCGTCGCCGCCGCCCTGGCCCTGGTGGCCGTCAAACCGTCGCTGCTGCCCGGCGACCCCTTCGGCACGGACGAGTCACAGGCCGCGGCCTCACCCCTGCCCGCGGAGACCGCCGCGCCCACCGCCCCGCCCGGGGCGTCGGACCCCGAGACCCCCACCCTCGACGAGCCGTTCGCCGGCTCCCCGGCCCTGCGCTGGGCCGACGGGGAGGCCGGCATCGTGCTGCCCGCGCGAAGGCCGTCGGCCCGGTCTCCGAGAAGCGTGTGGAACAGGCGCTGAAGCTCACCAGGAAGCTGCTGGTCGCCGCCAACCTCGACCCGAGGACGGTGCGCGGCGAACGCCCCGAGGCCGCGCTCTCCTTGCTGGACCCCGAGCAGCCGGAGATCCTCGACCGCTTCGACACCGCCCTGCGTTCACCGAGCAGGCAGAACGACCCGGTGACCCTGTTCAGCCGGTTCGACCCCGACGAGGTGCGGCTGGTCGGCGACGTGATCAAGACGCGTGGGCGCATGACGTTCGAGAAGGGGTCGCAGGGCGGAGTGGCCGTGCACGCCGACTACACCTTCGTCTACCCGGTCAGCCGCGCGGACGGTTCCACCGAGGTCACCCGCACCATCGTCCGCAGGGCCGTCGAGGTCGAACTCGCCGATCCCGCCCAGTACCAGGTCACGCCGGGCCGGCTGCTCCTGATGGAGTACGACGAGGAGATCGGCAACTCCTCCTGTGACGTCCACGACGGGTATCTGCACCCGGAGTTCCCGTCGAGCGGGGACCGTAAGGCCGATCCCACCGGCCCGACGACCGATCCGTACGACCGCAGCCGGAGCCTGGACGACGGGCAGGCCTGCGGAACGGTGTCGCGCACCTGACGACCGCCGGCATGGCGAAGGGCCCCGCGGGATGGAGCCGCGGGGCCCTTCTTCTGGTCAGCACCGACGTCAGGGCAGCGCCGGTGCCTGGAAGCGGCGCCGGGGGATTGCGCCGCTGGTCTCGACCTCTGGCAGTCGGGCAATGCGGGTGTCCGCGGGGGACTTGGGCTGTGTACGCATCGTGCTGGATGAACGCGGTGCCCGCAACCGTTCGACCCAGCCTTGTGCGTTTTCGCAATGCCCGCCGGTCGGCCCCGGGCGTCCCCGGAGCCGACCGTTCTCTTGGTGACCGGGCTGCTGTCCCCTGCCGTCCGGTCACTTCCCTGGAGCGAGGTCCCACGACGCACGGCACGATCCGTACGTCTCATCGCCCCAGCGAGCCACGCGTGGTTCTCTCGGGCCCGCGCCTGGCTGGCACGGACACCGGGACCAACGAGGCGGCTCGGGGGCGGTCACGCGCCGTCCGGGTGAGAGCGGGGCACACGTCTGTACGGGGAACGGGGATTCAGATCCTGCCCCGGCACAGCTCCAGCATGGTCATCGCGAGGGCCGTGCCCGGCTTGCCCAGCGCCTCCCGGTAGCGGCCGAGGACCTCCATCTCGCGGGAGAGGTTCACACGCCGGCCGCCCGAGGAGATCCGGGCCTCCTGGATGACGGCGGAGACGGCCGCGCGTTCCTGGATCAGGCCGATGATCCGGTCGTCGAGCGCGTCGATGCGCTCCCGCGCGCCGGTGATCACGTCGGCGGCCTCGGGGTACGGGCGCCGGTCACGTCGGTGGCGTTCATGGAGGGGCTCCTTGTCGTCGAGGGGTGCCCCGGAGCGGCAAGGCCCGGACGACGACAGGCGCCCCGGGCCTTGTCGGCCCGGGGCGCCTGGGAAGTCGCTTGTCAGATGCTCAAGCAGCACGACCATGGCAGCCGGCGGGCCGGATGCCATAGGTAAAGACGAACGTCTGGTGCGTGAGCATGGGGCCAGTATGCCCTGTGCCCGGGAGGTGTCCAACACGGCCCGCATCCTGAGACGGCCCCGGTTCCCGGCGTCCGGAAGGTGCCCGGCGGCACCCCGGAAGGTGCCCGGCGGCACCCCGGTAGAATCGGGTGGCACAAGACCCCCGCCCCACCGCCGGAAGGCACCCCGTGTCATCAGCGACTCCCGCTGCCAGCGCCGCCGACACCGTCCTGGTCGTCGACTTCGGCGCGCAGTACGCCCAGCTCATCGCCCGTCGCGTCCGCGAGGCGCGGGTCTACAGCGAGATCGTGCCGAGCACCATGCCGGTCCAGGAGATGCTCGCGAAGAACCCCGCGGCGATCGTCCTGTCCGGCGGTCCCTCGTCGGTGTACGAGGAGGGCGCCCCGCGCCTGGACCGCGAGCTCTTCGAGGCCGGCGTCCCCGTCTTCGGCATGTGCTACGGCTTCCAGCTGATGGCGCAGACCCTCGGCGGCACCGTCGACAACACCGGCGCCCGCGAGTACGGCCGCACCGACCTGCACGTCTCCAGGTCGTCCTCCACCCTCTTCGAGGGCACCCCCGCCGAGCAGGCCGTCTGGATGTCCCACGGCGACGCCTGCTCCGCCGCCCCCGAGGGCTTCTCCGTCACGGCCTCGACGGACGTCGTGCCGGTCGCCGCCTTCGAGAACGACGAGAAGAAGCTGTACGGCGTCCAGTACCACCCTGAGGTGATGCACTCCACGCACGGGCAGCAGGTGCTGGAGCACTTCCTGTACCGGGGCGCGGGGCTCACACCGAACTGGACGACCGGCAACGTGATCGAGGAGCAGGTCGCCGCGATCCGTGAGCAGGTCGGCGACCGGCGCGCCATCTGCGGGCTGTCCGGCGGCGTGGACTCCGCCGTCGCCGCCGCCCTCGTCCAGAAGGCCATCGGCTCCCAGCTGACCTGCGTCTACGTCGACCACGGCCTGATGCGCAAGGGCGAGACCGAGCAGGTCGAGAAGGACTTCGTGGCCGCGACCGGCGTGCAGCTGAAGGTCGTGGACGCCGAGGAGCGGTTCCTCAAGGCGCTCGCCGGGGTCTCCGACCCCGAGGAGAAGCGGAAGATCATCGGCCGCGAGTTCATCCGGGTCTTCGAGCAGGCCCAGGCCGAGATCATCGCCGACCAGGGCCCGGCCGTGGAGTTCCTCGTCCAGGGCACCCTCTACCCGGACGTCGTCGAGTCCGGCGGCGGCACCGGCACCGCCAACATCAAGTCCCACCACAACGTGGGCGGCCTGCCCGAGGACCTCGAGTTCAAGCTGGTCGAGCCGCTGCGCAAGCTGTTCAAGGACGAGGTCCGCATGGTCGGCCAGGAGCTCGGCCTGCCGGACGAGATCGTCCAGCGCCAGCCCTTCCCCGGCCCCGGCCTCGGCATCCGGATCGTCGGCGATGTCACCAAGGAGCGCCTGGACCTGCTGCGCGAGGCCGACGCCATCGCCCGCGAGGAGCTCACGGCGGCCGGCCTCGACCGGGACATCTGGCAGTGCCCGGTGGTCCTCCTCGCGGACGTCCGCAGCGTCGGCGTCCAGGGCGACGGCCGCACCTACGGCCACCCGATCGTCCTGCGGCCCGTCTCCTCCGAGGACGCGATGACGGCCGACTGGTCGCGCCTGCCGTACGACGTCCTCGCCCGGATCTCCACGCGCATCACCAACGAGGTCAAGGACGTCAACCGAGTCGTCCTCGACGTCACCTCGAAGCCGCCGGGGACGATCGAGTGGGAGTGACCCCTACGTGCGCTTGATCGTGCGCAGGGGCTCGCCGGGCGTCCAGATCTGGACTACGAGGTACTTGTCGTCCTCGACGTAGGTCCGCACGACCTCCGTCAGCTCGGTGCGGAAGAGGTGGAACGGCTCCGGCGGTTCCACCTCTTCGACGTACCCGGCCTTGGTCTCCACGTCCTCGACCTCGAACGCCCGGCCGCTGATCCGGACGTCGCCGCCGCCCATGCCGGTGCCCTCCCCGGGGTTCGCCTGGAGCGCGAAGCGCGGGTCGCGGCGCAGGTCGAGGGCCTTGAGCGAGTCCGGCATCATGCCGAGCCACAGTTCGCCGTTCACGAACCGCACCTCCAGGCCGCTGGTGCGGGCGAACCGTCCTTGCGGAGCGTGGCGAGGATGTGGTGCGTGTACGAGCCGAAGCGCTTCTCGACGATGCCGGCCAGGTCGGGTTCTGCGGTGACGAAGGCCGTCCAGTTCGCTGTCATGGGAAGAGTCTGGCGGCGAAACCCGACATCCTCTGTCGGCTATTCGTGGGGTTCGGGAGCCCGGGGGCACTCGGGTGTGCAGGGTGCTCACAGGGGCGCTCGTTCCATCTTCACGAAACGGTTCTGTTCTTCCCGGCCTCACCGACGGTAACTTCCGCCCCGTACGCAGAACCACGCTGGAGGACCTATGCACGGGCCCACCCCGCCCCTGCCGCTGCCCACCGACCGGCTGCGGTTCGCGATGCCGCCGATGCACGAATCGGTCGAGGACGAACGACGGCACCGCAAGGAACGGCTCGCGGGCGCCCTGCGCATCTTCGGGCGCCTCGGCTACGAGGACGGTGTGTCCGGGCACATCACCGCCCGCGACCCGGAGTACACCGACTGCTTCTGGGTGAACCCGTTCGGGATGCCCTTCCGGCACGTCACCGTCAGCGACCTGGTGCTCGCCAACCAGGACGGCCAGGTCGTCGAGGGCGCCTACCACGTCAACCAGGCGGCGTTCACCGTGCACGCCCAGGTCCACGCCGCCCGCCCCGACGTGGTCGCCGTCGCCCACTGCCACTCGGTGCACGGCCGGGCGCTGTCGGCCCTCGGCGAGCCGCTGGAGCCGATCACCCAGGAGAGCTGCGCCTTCTACGAGGACCACGCCCTCTACGACTCGTACACCGGTGTCGCCGTCGACGCCGAGGAAGGGCGGCGCATCGCGGCCGTGCTCGGCTCCCGCAAGGCGCTCGTGCTGCGCAACCACGGGCTGCTGACCGTCGGCGACTCGGTGGACGCGGCGGCCTGGTGGTTCGTGTCGATGGAGCGGTCCTGTCAGGTGCAGCTGACGGCACAGGCCGCCGGGCGGCCGGTCCGGATCGACCACCGGATGGCGGTGGCGACGCGGGAGCAGCTGGGCGGCGACCTGGTGGCGTGGATCAACTACCAGCCGATGTGGCAGGAGGTCAGCCGGAGCGAGCCGGATCTGCTGAGCTAGGGCCCTGCTCCGGCTGCTTCGTCAGAAGCCGCGCAGTACCACTGCCTTCGTCCGTGCGAACTCCTCGTCCGTGAGTACTCCGTCCCGGTGCAACCGGCCCAACTCGCGCAGGCGGCGCAGCAGTACGTCGTGGTGGTCGGCGGTGCGGGACGGGGCAGGCGCCGCGCCGGGGGCGTGAGCGTACGCGTCGCTCTCCGCCGGGGTCCGGGACGACGGGTGCGGCAGCCGGGCGGTGACCGCCGCGGCGACCAGCGCGGTCAGCAGGTCGCGGCGGGGGCTGCCCCACAGGTCCAGGGCGTACGGGTCCTTCTCCGGCGGCAGTTTCGAGAACACCGTCTCGCGGGTCGCGAACCGCAGGAAGCCGTCCTCATGGCCGGAGTTCGGCAGCCACTCGACCTGCACCAGGTCACCCAAGCCGATGATCCGCGGGCCGGTCGCGCGTTTGACCCGCTCGGAGGTGTCCGCCCAGTCGATCCGGACCTGGGTGCCGTCGAAGGAGACCGTCCCGTCCGACGAACGCACCGAGACCGGAACCGGCGGACCGGGCAGCAGATAGGCCTTCGCCGGCTCCTTCGGTATCTGTTCCAGGAGCAGTGCCTGGCGGATCTCCTCGGCGACGTACTCGGCGACCCCCGTCCGGTCGACGTCCACCGTCAGCCGGTAGGGATCGGCCGCGTCCGGCAGCCGCCCGCCGGTCCCCTGCAGCAGGGGGTCGGCGCCCTCCCGCAGCCGCAACCGGAGCCGTCCGCGCTTGCGTTCGGGTTCGAGGGCCACGGCCGAGACGGCCTCGATCGGCACGGCGATCTCTCCGTACGTCTGCCGGAACAGCGGCACGGAGCGGTGCAGACCGGGCGTGATCCGGACCGTGCTGCCGTCGAAGGCCCAGGTCCCGTCACGCTGGATGATCTCGGCCATAGGGGAATTCTCGCAGCCAGGTCAATACGGCACGCCGAACTTCACCCATGCTGACCAGAGGGGGCGGACGTGGACCGGGGGGTATAGGGCACAATTCGACGTCGTCGCACGGGAGTTGCACAGCGGTGTTTCCGGGGTCCGGAAGGCCGACGGTGGTTGGTTCGCGGGAAGGCGGGCGTCGGGCGTGGCGGTGCGCGAGGCGGGACATGGCGGCGCGGATGCGGGTGCGTACGCGGGTGTGGGTGCGGGGGCGTATACGGGTCGGTACGCCGGTGGGGCCGGCGGTGGGTACGCCGGCGGGTCCGTGAGCGGTTCTGCCGGTGCGCACGACCTTGTGCACGGAGGCGGGTGCGCCTGTGGGGACTGTCCGCACGGGGCGCGTGAGGGGCACCGGCGGGCCGTCGCCGCGTTCCTGCGCAGACGCGACGAGTTCGCGGCCGGGCAGGGGCTGCCGGCCGCGGTGGCCCACTCCGCCTCGGCTTCCCGCCAGTGGGTCTCGGAGGAACTGGCGCAGTCCGCGGGACTCGTCGCCGAGCGCGGACGCGCCGAGGGCCAGGCCTGGCTGACCAGCCTGTGGCGCCGCACCACGGGTGTGGTCTGGGCGGCCGTCGTGCTGTTGCTGCTCGGGCAGTCCCTCACGGCGGTCGGTGCGGGCTGGACGGAGGCGCGTACGGCCGGGCTGGCCGCGGCGCTGGCCGTGGCCGGGGCGCTGACGGCGGCGTCGTGGTTCCACCGCGCGAAGGGCGGCGCGCTCGCGCCCGTGATCGGCGAGGACAACCGTCTGTCCACCTCCCGTACGGTCGCCGCGGCGTGGGTGCTCTTCGTGGCCTACTCGGTGCTCGTGCTGGCGGGACGGCTGGCCGCCGCCTCCCGGCACGAGGAGCGGGACGTCCTCATCTCCGGGCTGGAACTCGCCCGCGGCGCCGGGGTCGTGACCGTGCTCGCCGTGGTGTGCGGGATCGCCGTCCTCGTACGGCGGGTGGTCGGGCTGCGGGTGCTGGGGCAACGGCTGCAGAAGGTACGCGCCGACCGGCCCCGAGCGGCCGACCTGCTCACCGACGACGCGGGACGTGGCACCTTCGCCGACATCCAGTACGTCGTGATCAGCGGTGTCGCCCTGGTCTTCGCGGCGGTACGGCTGGCCAGGCGGCCGGACCAGTTGCCGGACCTGCCCTGGGGGCTGGCGGTGGTGGTCCTGGTGTCGGCGGTGACATACCTGGCCGGCAAGTACGCGGAGGGCGGCCGGCCGGTCATCCTGTCCGTCGTACGGTCGCGGGAGGCCGGCGACCTGGACGCGCCGATCCGCACCGGCGACGACATCGAGATCCGGGGCGCCGGTTTCGTACCGCCGGGCGCGCAGGGCGCCGACCGGCTGGCCCGGATGGTCGTCCGGGTCGGCGCGGTGCACGTCCATGTGCCGTTGGTGCCGGTCCCCGGCGGCTTCAGCAACCCGACGGACACGCTGTTGACGGTGCCGGTGCCGGCGGATGTGGAGCCGGGACGGGTGGAGGTACAGGTCGTCACGGCGGCGGGGGCGGAGACGAATCGGTACGCGGTTGATGTGACGGAGTGACGGAGTGACGGAGTGACGGCCCGGCCGGGCAACTCGGCGGACGCGACCGCATATGGCCCTGCGGGGCACGTCAGAAAAAGCCGTAGCAACAGGATTGAGCGGGTCTCGTTCGTCGTACGTATGGTCTGTTGAGGGGGTCTCGGCACCGGCGGGCGAGAGGCGGCTAGCAGCGATGACTCACAGTATGCGAACGGACACGCACACCCCCCACTTCCGCGGCGACGGAGGCTGGCGGGACACCGCCGGCCGCTACGCCCTCCTTCCTCTGCGCGTCTTCCTCGGCGTCACCTTCATCTACGCCGGCCTGGACAAACTCACCGACAGCGCCTTCATGAAGGACGCCGGTGCGGGATCGATCGGCGACATGATGAGTGCCGTCCGCGACTCCTCCGCCATTCCCGCCCTGGTCGACCTCTCCCTGAAGAGCCCGGTCGGCTTCGGCTACGCCATCGCCTTCGGTGAACTGGCCGTCGGCATCGGCACCCTGCTCGGTCTGCTCGCCCGACTGGCCGCACTCGGCGGCGCGCTGATCTCCCTCAGCCTGTGGCTGACCGTGAGCTGGGCCTCCGACCCGTACTACTACGGCAACGACCTCGCCTACCTCATGGCCTGGATCCCCCTCGTCCTGGCGGGCGCCCCCATGCTGTCCCTGGACGCCGCCCTGCGATCCCGGCGACAGCAGCGGGCAGGGGGGTACCGGTAGCGGCAGGGATGGGCAGCGGGACGGGCGGCGGAAGTGCTCGTCGTATGGGCGGCGGGCGTGTGGCGGGCGTGGCCCTTCGTCAGGAGGCCATGTCCGGGCCCGGCGCATCGGTGGTGGTGCGGCCCGCATCGCGCCGTCGGCGTATGCGGCCCGTCAGGAACGCCACCGCGCCGGCCAGGCACAGTCCGCCCGTGACGAGGGGTATCGCCACGAACCACGGGGTCTCCCAGGCGCCGCCCGCGTCACCGGCGTAGAGGACGCCCGCCAGAGTGAGGACGGCGCCGGCGACCAGCTTTCCGGGCTGGAGTTCATGACGCAGCACGGGTCACCTCCGCCTGTCCCATTCCGACCTGGAGATTCAGGTCGATGGTGCCGGACGTCTTGACGTTCTCGGCGGGGGAGAGGGTTGTCTCCTTGTGCCGGCCCGGTTTCACATCCACGTCCTTCGGGTCGTCGCCGGGCAGTTGGAGGTCTCCGACCCCTACGTCGACGCTCAGCCGCACCGTCACGTCCTCGGGCACGAGCACCTTCACCCGGCCCACGCCCACATCGGCGCGTGTCGTCACGGTCTGTCTCCCGGTCAGGTCCAGCCGGGTCAGGTCCAGCGTGCCGACGCCGGTGCCCAGGTCGTACCGGGGCCGGACGTCCGCCACTGTGGCGGGCTGCCAGGTCGTGCGGTGCCACTCTGTGCCGATGTCCTTGGGCAGTGCCGCCGAGCCGGCGAGCAGTCCGGCCGTGATGATCGCCAGGAGTATCGAGCCCGCGCCGGTCCGTCCCAGGAAGGCGCTGACGGCTATGCCCAGGCCCAGGACGGCGAGCGAACAGGCCAGGCCGGTCTGCAGGCTGGTGCCGAGCGGCTGCGTGTCCCAGGTGAGACTCGTGCCCAGGGAGCCCGCGAGCATCGCCAGCAGGAAGATCCAGCCGCCGATCCAACGGGGGCCGCGCGGCTTGGGCGGCCGGGGGCGCGGGGCAGGCATGTCCTCGCTGCCGCCGGGCACGACGCCGAGGGTGATGTTGATGGCTGCCGCGACATCCGCGTCTCGAGGGTCGCGGGGCCCCACAGATAGCCCGTGCCGCCGAAGTGCCTGCCGTCCTTGACGATGGGGTCGCGCCACCAGGAGGGATAGGTGGCGAGGACCGGCGGCGCCTGGGGTTCCGGCGGGGCGTCGGCGGCCGCCTGTGCGGCCAGGGGGTCGGGGCCGGGGGCGTCGCGTCGGCGGGACCAGTAGCCGGCGCCGGCGAGGAGAAGGGAGAGGACGACGGCGAAGGTCAGCACCCCGCCGTTGTTCAGCAGGGTCAGGAACACCCCGCAGCCGACCAGCGCGAACAGCACGGCCGTCAGGGCCTGGCCGTCGACGCGGCCCGTCAGCAGCTTGCGCACCTCGTTCTCGTCCTCGTCGCCGTACGGGACGAAGAGCCAGGCGAAGCCGTAGAAGAGGAGGCCTATGCCGCCGGTGGCGGAGAGCACCGCGAGGGTGATCCGGAAGATCACCGGGTCCATGTCGCACTGCCGCCCGAGCCCGGCGCAGACACCTGCCAGGACCTTGTGGCGGCGGTCGCGCCGGAACGTGTGGGGCGGGGCGGCTTCCCCGGCCGGACCGGCCGCGTCGGGGGCACCCCTCTCTTCGCCCGCGCCCGGCGTGGGGCGCGGGCCGGAGCCGGGTCCCGGACCCGTCGCGGCGTGCTCGTGATCGGTCATGGGTCCATGGTGACGGGCGCGGCGGCGCGGCGGCAGTCGGAATGACCCTGGCCGGACCCTGATATCCGCCCTGAGGGACGGCTCGGGAAGCGTTCGACGGGCCGGCTTCCGGAGATCAGGGGAGTCTCCGGGGCCGACCCTGATGCTCCCGTCCTCCGACCGTGTGACCATCAATGGCATGTCGGAAGCCGCAGCAGCGCCCCTCGCCGAACCGCGGCCGCCGCGCAAGCTCTACCGCAGCAGTGACGGACGCTGGCTCGGTGGGGTGTCGCGGGGGCTCGCCGGGCACCTCGGGCTGCCCGTGATCTGGGTACGGCTCGTCTTCGTCGGCCTCTTCATGGCCGACGGCCTCGGTGCGCTGCTGTACGCCGCGTTCTGGTTCTTCGTGCCGCTCGGAGTCGGCGGAGTCGAGGCGCAGAAGCCGCCGTCGCTGGTCGCCACGGAGACCGCGCCGGACGGCCGCCGCAGACTCGTCGCCCGCAGACCCGACAAGGGCCAGATGGTGGCCCTGCTCCTCATGGTCGTCGTGGCCATGGTCTTCGTGGGCAATGTGAACCTGAGCGGCGGTGCCAGGGCGTACCTCTGGCCGGCGGTGCTCGTCGGCGCGGGCGTCGCCCTGGTCTGGCGGCAGGCGGACAACGCCCGCCGGGCCCGCTGGGTCGAGGTCGGCCGCCGCCGGCGCACGGTCACGCTGCTGCGCTCGGTGGGCGGTGTGCTGCTGGTGACGGCCGGCGTCTCCGGCATCTTCGTCCTGCAGGGATCCGCCGCCCACCTCGGCTCCGTCCTCCAGGCGGCGCTCGCGGTCCTCGTCGGTATAACGCTCCTCGCCGGGCCGTATCTGGTGCGCATGACGCAGGACCTCTCCGAGGAGCGCCTGATGCGCATCCGTGCCCAGGAGCGCGCGGAGGTCGCCGCCCATGTGCACGACTCGGTGCTGCACACCCTCACCCTGATCCAGCGCAACGCGGAGAACGCGAACGAGGTGCGCCGCCTCGCCCGCGCCCAGGAGCGCGACCTGCGCACCTGGCTCTACAAACCCGAGGGCACCGGCAAGGACGAGGCCGACGAGCCCAGCACGCTCGCCGACGCCGTGCGGCGCAACGCGGCCGAGGTGGAGGACAAGCACGGCGTGCCCATAGAGGTCGTGGTCGTGGGCGACTGCCCGCTCGACGAGCGGATCGGCGCACAGATGCAGGCCGCGCGCGAAGCAATGGTGAACGCCGCCAAGTACGGTGGCGAGGGCGGCGCCGTACAGGTCTACGCCGAGGTCGAGGGGACGACGGTCTTCGTGTCCGTCCGGGATCGCGGCCCCGGCTTCGACCTCGACTCGATACCCGCCGACCGGATGGGTGTCAGAGAATCGATCATCGGCCGCATGGAGCGCAACGGCGGCACGGCGCGGCTGCGCGCGGTGCCGGACGGCGGCACGGAGGTCGAGCTGGAGATGGAGAGGGCGGAGAAGACGTCATGAGCGACCCGACCGAGGCGAACGGTACGGCGGGATCGGCGGAGGCGGCCGGCCCCGCGGAGTCGGGCGGCGGCACCGGCGGGCGCCGGGTGCGCGTGGTCCTCGTGGACGATCATCGCATGTTCCGTACGGGCGTCCAGGCCGAGATCGGGCAGACCGAGCAGACCGGTGTCGAGGTCGTCGGCGAGGCCGCGGACGTCGACCAGGCGGTCACGGTCATCACCGCGACCCGGCCCGAGGTGGTCCTGCTCGACGTGCACCTGCCCGGGGGCGGCGGTGTGGAAGTGCTGCGCCGCTGTGCCCCGTTGATGGCCGACGCCGAGCAGCCCGTCCGTTTCCTCGCCCTGTCCGTGTCGGACGCGGCGGAGGACGTGATCGGCGTGATCCGCGGCGGGGCCCGCGGGTACGTCACCAAGACGATCACCGGCACGGATCTCGTCGACTCCGTCTTCCGTGTCCAGGAGGGCGACGCGGTCTTCTCCCGCGGCTGGCCGGGTTCGTCCTCGACGCCTTCGCCTCCACGGACGCGCCGCCGGTCGACGAGGACCTGGACCGCCTGACCCAGCGCGAGCGTGAGGTGCTGCGGCTCATCGCCCGGGGCTATGCGTACAAGGAGATCGCCAAGCAGCTGTTCATCTCCGTGAAGACGGTCGAGTCACATGTCTCGGCGGTCCTGCGCAAGCTCCAGCTCTCCAACCGGCATGAGCTGACGCGGTGGGCGACGGCTCGCCGGCTGGTGTGACGCGGGGAGTCCGGGCGGCCTGACGGGGGCCGGTCGGTGGCCGGTTGTCGGGGGCCGGTCACACCACCCGGGTGGCGCCGGCGAACGGCATCTCGTCCAGCGGGGCGACCCGTACGGGGGCGGAGGGGTTCGGGGCGTGGATCATCCGGCCGTTGCCCACGTAGATGCCGACGTGGCTGATGCCGGCGTAGAAGAACACCAGGTCACCGGGGAGGAGTTCGGAGCGGGAGACGCGGTGGCCGACGTCGATCTGGGAGTAGGTCGTGCGGGGCAGGGAGACGCCCGCGGAACGGTAGGCGGCCTGGACGAGGCCCGAGCAGTCGAAGGCGTTCGGCCCGGTCGCCCCCCAGACGTAGGGGCTGCCGATCTTCTGGTAGGCGTAGGACACGGCTGCGGCCGCACGGGAGTTGGGCGCCTGCGAGCCGGCGGACCCAGGGGCGGTCAGGCTGTCACGCCCACCCGTCGAGCGTGAGGCGCGGTCGGTGCCCGGCGCGTCACCGATGGCGGCACGTTCCTGCGCGGTGAGCCGCGACAGCAGCTGACGCGCGGAACCCAGCTTGCCGGAGATCGTCTTCTTGTGCCGCCTGAGCTCCTTCTGCCGCGACTTCAGGGAGGTCAGCTCGATGTGCGCGGCCCCGCGCAGCTGCTCGATCTCCCTCAGCTGCTTGCGGACGCGCGCGACGGCGGCCTGCTGCCGGTGGCCGGCCCGCTCGACGAACTCGGCGTTCTCGAGGTACCGGTCGGGGTCGTCGGACAGGGCGAGCTGCAGCGCGGGGTCGAGGCCGCCGCCGCGGTACTGGGCGGCGGCGACGGCCCCCAGGGCCTCGCGGGCCGTGTTGAGCCGGTCCTCCTTGCGGGCGGTCTGGTCCTGGAGGTCCTTCAGCCGCTGCCCGGCCGTCTCGGCCTTCTCCTTGGCGCCGTTGTACTTCTCGGTGGCGACCTCCGCCTCCTGGTACAGCTCGTCCACCTTGGCCTTGACCTGGCCGGGGGTGAGCTGTGGTTCGGCGACTCCGGTGCCGTCGAAGCCCGTCGTGGTCGCCGCGCCGGCGAGGGCGATCGTGGCGGCCGTACGGGCCGTGTTGCCGCTCGCGGAGCGCCGGCGGGGCTTGCGGTGCGCTGCCACCTGGAGGCCACGTCCTTTCCTCGACCGCCGGTGGGTGCGTGGGGACGCCTGGGGGAGCGGACAGGCGGCCTGCGCGTCCGGCGACGGCCCGCACAGGGGAAGCGGACCGCCGCCGGACCTTCTCGGCGGTGGTGCCCGACTGCCGCCCCTGGCCCGGGCGGCGGTGGGGAGCCGGTCACCTGGGGGAGGACGCTAAACCTCGCCGCGGCGGGCCGGTGGCGGGTGCGCGGAACTGTCCCGAGAGGACCGACGGTGACCGTATGCGGCCGCGATCGCGCCCCGGGGCCGTCGACTTAACTCAGCGTGATGACCGATGCGCCGAATCATGAGCGACGGACGGCTGCCGGGTGCTATGGGGCGCATATATGCATGAGACGGGCCGGTGTCGGGTGGCTCCGGAGCCCCTGATTAGGCTCCGGCCTCATGGACATACTCATCCACCTCTTCGTCGGCCTCCACATCATCGGCATCGCGTCGCTCCTGGGAGGTTTCCTCACTCAGATGAAGGCGATGGGCGAGGGCACCGCCCGCTACACCCCGCGATGCTGCACGGCGCGCTGACGATGCTGGTCACCGGTGTGATCCTGGTCGGCCTCAACCAGGCCGACGACCAGTCCGTCAACAACATCAAGATCGGCGTGAAGCTGGCCCTGCTGATCGTGATCCTCGGCCTGGTCTACGTGAAACGGGACGACGAGAAGGTGGACAAGGGCCTGTTCGGCCTGGTCGGAGCGTTGACCGCGGCGAACGTCTTCATCGCCGTGCTCTGGACCTGACCCGCCCCGGCCCAAGGCCGGCCCGGACCGCGGTGACCGTCCAGGCGGCGCAGCAGAGCCAAGCGGCCACCGCGACCCACAGCAGCGCCTCCCGAGACCGTCGAGCCACGCGACGTCGAGGGCGGCGGCGACGGCCAGTGCCGCCACCCCCGACTTGGCCCAGGTGAAGACGGTCGCCCAGCGGCGGATGTCGATGCGGGGCCGGGGCCGCAGGAACTCGGCGGCGAGCAGGGCGGCACAGCAGGCCAGCGTGAGCACCAGCAGCGCGACGGTCACGGTGCGCAGCACATCCCGGTCGTCCTCGTTCCACAGGTACAGACGTGCGCTGTCGGCGCTGAGCAGCCGGGCCCCGGCCAGTGCCGAAATGGCGAGCGCCCCGCCGCGAGCCAGTGGTCGCCGAGCCCCTCGGCCGGCTGCCGCACGTCGAAACGGGCCAGGGCGAGGACGTACAGCACGAGCCCCGTCCAGAACAGCACCAGCGCCGCGTGCGCCAGCCAGGACGCCGACTCCGCCGCGGCCAGGGTGGCGCCGAGCACCGCTAGCCCCTGCGTGGCCAGGCAGCGCACGAACACCGTCCCCGGCCTACGGCGCTCCCCGGTCTGCGGCGGGAGTGCCAGTGGCACCGGCCAGAGCAGTACCGCCAGCACCAGCAGCGTCGCCGCCAGGGACTGCGCGCCGGCCGCCGAGAAGCCGGTGCCCAGGACGGCCGTCGCCGCGACGGTGGTGAGCGCGGCGGTCGCCATGCTGTCGAGGACGCGCGGCATCCCCGCATAGTCCCGCCATCTCACCCCGGCCCGCAGCAGTCGCAGGGTGAAGTCCGCGGCGAGCATCAGCCAGACCGCGCAGGTCAGGCCGAGCAGGACAAGGGAGAGGACCTCGTACCCGGCCAGATCCAGACCGACCGACAGGGTGCCGGTGGCCAGTACGGCGGCACTGACCGCCGGCGCGCGCTGTGCCCACCAGTCGGCGGAGGGGGAGGGGCCGGGCATGGGGCCGATGCTAGGAGGCACAGCGCGCGTTCCGAGCGGGGCACGCGCGCGTCACACCCGAAAGACGCGCGTCTCAGGCCGGCCGGACCACGCTGTGGATCGACGACTCGCCGTCGTAGTAGATCGACTCCTCGCGCACGTAGGTGCCGGGCTTCGGGGCGTGGATCATCATGCCGTTGCCGATGTAGATGCCGACGTGGGTGACGTCGTCGTAGAAGAAGACCAGGTCGCCGGGCTGGGCCTGGGAGACCGGGACCGTCGTGCCGGCGTTGACCTGGTCGTAGGTCGTGCGCGGCAGTGTGACGCCCGCGGCCTTCCAGGCGGCCTGGGTCAGACCCGAGCAGTCGTAGGAGCCGGGGCCGACGGCGCCCCACACGTACGGCTTGCCGATCTGCGCGCGGGCGAAGGTGAGCGCCTTCTCGGCCTTGGTGGCGTACGAGGAGTCGGCCGGGGCCGACGAGGAGGAGGACGCCCCCGACGACGAGCCCGACGACGAGGAGGTGCCGCTCTCCTGCTGCTGGGCGGCCTCCTCCTCGGCCTTCTGCTGTTCTGCCTGCTGCCGGGCCAGCTCGGCGGCCTTGCGGGCGGCCTCCTCCTGCTTCTCCTTCTCGATCGCCGCAAGCCGCGCCTTCTCCTCGGCGGTCAGCTTCGACAGCAGCTCGCGGGCGTCGGCGAGCTTCCGCTGGACGGTGGCCTTGGCCGTCTTCAGGTCGCCCTGCGACTCGGTGAGCGTCTCGAGGCTCTCGGTGGCCTCCCGACGCTTCTCCATCGTCTCTGCCTGCTGGGTGACGTAGTCGTCGACCGCCACCTTCTGACGGCCGGTCATCCGGTCCATCAGCTGGGTCTGGTCGAAGTAGTCCTGCGGGGTGTCCGCGAGCAGGAACGTCGCGGTGTCCGGGGCGGAGGCGCCGGTGCGGTACTGGGCGGCGGCGAAGGAACCCAGCTCCTCACGCGCCTCGTTGAGCTTCTGGGTGCGCTGGGCGACGTCGTCCAGGAGGGTGTCGGCGCGCTTGCGCTGCTTCGCGGTCTTCTCCTTGGCCGCGTTGTACTTGTCGGTCGCCGACTCGGCCTGGCGGTAGAGGTCGTCGACCTTCTTCTCGACTTCCTCCAGGCTGGGCTTGTCATCGGCCTCGGGGGCGGCGTTGGCCGACTGGGACAGCAGGGCCACGGAGGTGAGGGCCGCCGTTGCGAGGGCGGGGGTCCGTATGCCTGCCACGCGCGAACCCGTAGGACGCGACTTGCGGTGCGACGCCAAGGGAGGCGACTCCTTCCATGTTCCGCCTACCGGGTTAGCTGTCGGGTTCGGGCGGGTGGTTCGGAAGGGTTGCCCTACGGCCATCTCCGAAAGGGAGTCGGGCCGATTCACCCCAAGATCTCGGTTGGGTCCCCGGCTCCGGCTGCCGCTGCGGCACACCGGACTCGGCGGAGGCCGCGCGGCCCGGCGACGTTCGCCGGAGGGGGTCGTGCGGCCTGCCCGCACGGTAGCCAACTCGTGTGGCCCCTGTGAAGGTTGATGGGTGATATGCCCGATACATTTTCGTGACCTCACTCCAGAGCGTCACCGAGGGTGATGGGATGGTGGAGTTTGGTCACGAGTCGTCCATATTTGCCGCGCCCTTGCGCACTGTGATCATGTGCTCCTGGAGGGTGACAGGGGCTCGTTTCGGCGATGTTCTCAGGGCGGCGGCGGGCTGTCAGTGGGGCGCCCTAGACTCGGAGAGCGATGAGCAGCCTCTTTGACGACAGCTTCCTGGCGGACCTCCAGGCCCAGCGGGGCCCTGCGGACGAGCCCCCGCCGCCGCCCGAGGACGAGCACGTACCGGAGCAGGTTCCGGACGATCTGTTCGGCGGGAAGTTCGACGTGCCGCCGGACCGGGACGCCTACTACCGGGACGGCGCCCCGCGCCCGGTGGTCGACACCGCCGCGCTCCTGGAGGGGCTGAACGACAACCAGCGCGCCGCCGTCGTCCACTCCGGCTCCCCGCTGCTCATCGTGGCCGGCGCCGGCTCCGGCAAGACCCGTGTGCTCACGCACCGCATCGCCCACCTGCTCGCCGAGCGGGATGTCCACCCGGGCCAGATCCTCGCGATCACCTTCACCAACAAGGCCGCGGGCGAGATGAAGGAGCGCGTCGAGCAACTCGTCGGCCCCCGCGCCAACGCGATGTGGGTGATGACCTTCCACAGCGCGTGCGTGCGCATCCTGCGCCGGGAGAGCAAGAAGCTCGGCTTCACGTCGTCCTTCTCGATCTACGACGCCGCCGACTCCAAGCGCCTGATGGCCCTGGTCTGCCGCGACCTGGACCTCGACCCCAAGCGCTTCCCGCCGAAGTCCTTCAGCGCCAAGATCAGCAACCTGAAGAACGAGCTGATCGACGAGGAGGACTTCGCCGCCCAGGCCACCGACGGCTTCGAGAAGACCCTCGCCCAGGCCTACGCGATGTACCAGTCGCGGCTGCGCGAGGCCAACGCCCTCGACTTCGACGACCTGATCATGACGACGGTCAACCTGCTGCGCGCCTTCCCCGACGTCGCCGAGCACTACCGCCGCCGCTTCCGCCACGTGCTGGTGGACGAGTACCAGGACACCAACCACGCCCAGTACGCCCTCGTCCGCGAACTCGTCGGCACCGCCGAGCACCCCGTCGACGTCCCGCCCGGCCCGGACGACGTCCCGCCCGCGGAGCTGTGCGTGGTGGGCGACGCCGACCAGTCGATCTACGCCTTCCGCGGCGCGACGATCCGCAACATCCTCCAGTTCGAGGAGGACTACCCGGACGCGACGACGATCCTGCTGGAGCAGAACTACCGCTCCACGCAGACGATCCTGAGCGCGGCCAACGCGGTCATCGAGCGCAACGAGTCCCGCCGCCCCAAGAACCTGTGGACCAACGCGGGCACGGGCGCGCGGATCACCGGGTACGTCGCCGACACCGAGCACGACGAGGCGCAGTTCGTCGCCGACGAGATAGACCGTCTGACCGACGCGGGCGAGGCCAAGGCGGGCGACGTCGCCGTCTTCTACCGCACCAACGCCCAGTCCCGTGTCTTCGAAGAGGTCTTCATCCGCGTCGGCCTGCCCTACAAGGTCGTCGGCGGCGTCCGCTTCTACGAGCGCAAGGAGGTCCGGGACGTCCTGGCCTACCTGCGCGTGCTGGCCAACCCGGAGGACTCGGTGCCGCTGCGCCGGATCCTCAACGTCCCCAAGCGGGGCATCGGTGACCGTGCCGAGGCGATGATCGACGCCCTCGCCCAGCGCGAGAAGATCAGCTTCCCGCAGGCGCTGAAGCGCGTCGACGAGGCGTACGGCATGGCCGCGCGCTCCACCAACGCCGTCAGGCGGTTCAACACGCTGATGGAGGACCTCCGTACGATCGTCGAGTCCGGCGCCGGACCGGCCACCGTGCTGGAGGCCGTCCTGGAACGCACCGGGTACCTCGCGGAGCTCCAGGCCTCCACCGACCCGCAGGACGAGACCCGGATCGAGAACCTCCAGGAGCTCGCCGCCGTCGCCATGGAGTTCGAGCAGGAGCGCGGCGAGGACGAGCGGGGCACGCTGGCCGACTTCCTGGAACAGGTCGCGCTGGTCGCCGACTCCGACCAGATCCCCGACGAGGAAGAGGGCGACGGGGTCATCACGCTGATGACCCTGCACACCGCCAAGGGCCTGGAGTTCCCGGTCGTCTTCCTGACCGGCATGGAGGACGGCGTCTTCCCGCACATGCGCGCCCTCGGCCAGACCAAGGAACTGGAGGAGGAGCGGCGCCTGGCGTACGTCGGCATCACCCGCGCGCGGGAACGGCTGTACCTGACGCGGTCGACCATGCGCAGCGCCTGGGGCCAGCCCTCGTACAACCCGCCCTCCCGGTTCCTTGAGGAGATCCCGCCCACCCATGTGGAGTGGAAGAGGACGGGAGCGACCGCGCCCGCGTCCACCGGGCCGGTCTCGGCGGTGGCGGCCTCGCTGTCGTCGTCCCGCTCGCGTTCGTCGGCGTCGGGCGCGTCCGGTTTCGCCACGCGCCGGACCTCCGAGAAGCCGGTCGTGGCGCTGGCGGTCGGGGACCGGGTCACGCACGACCAGTTCGGTCTCGGGACCGTCGTGGCGGTCAAGGGCACGGGCGCGAACGCCGAGGCGACGATCGACTTCGGGACACCAAGCCGAAGCGGCTGCTGCTGCGGTACGCGCCGGTGGAGAAGCTCTAGCCCAGCGCGGGAGGCCGGCCCCCGCTCGCGCGAGCGGCGGGGGCTGCCGTGACGTTACGTCGGGTCGATGCCGTGACTGCGCAGCCACGGAAGCGGGTCGATCGCCGAACCGCCGGCCGGGCGCACCTCGAAGTGCAGATGAGGACCTGTCGAGTTGCCGGAGTTCCCGGAACGCGCGATCGGGTCGCCGGCCTTCACGGTCGTACCGGAGGGGACCGTGTAGGTGGAGAGGTGGCAGTACCACGTCTCCGTGCCGTCCTTCGCGGTCACGATCATCATGTTGCCGTACGCGCTGTTCCACTGTGTGCGGACCGTGCCGTCGGTCGCGGCCATCACGGTCGTGCCGTACGAGACGGGGAAGTCGATGCCGGTGTGCAGAGACATCCAGTTGATGCCGGACTGGCCGTAGTAGGCGCTGAGCCCGTGCCGTGCGACCGGCAGCGCGAACTTCGGGCGCAGCCGCTCCTTGCGGGCCGCCTCCTCCGCCGCGCGCTTGCGCTCGGCCGCCTGCTGGGCCTTGAGGTCGATGCGCTCCTGCGTACGGCTGGCCCGGTCGGCGAAGTCGTCGGCGCCGGCGGCGAGGCTCTGCAGCTGGGTGTCGAGCTTGTTGTTGGCGGCGGCCGGTTTGACCGGCTGCGCGTCCGCCGCGGTCGTGTGCGCCTCCGCGGCACCGTCGTCGGTGAGGCTCCCGACGGAGGCGGCGGCGATCCCCGCGACCCCCATCACGCACGCGGAGGGCACCGCGATGGTCAGCAGCGCCGAGCGCTTGGGGGGTGTACGGCGGCGGGAACGGGACGCGGCGCGCGAGGCCGCCCGTGAGGACGGGGGCGGGCCGGCCTCCTCCTGGCCGTCCAGGAGCGGGGCGACGGTGGGCAGTTCACCCGTGGCGGCCGGCTCGCCGCCCTCCGTGCCGGGGTCGTGGTAGGCGGCCCCGGTGGATTCGTCGTAGGCGACCTGCTCGAACGTCGCGGTCTCGTGCTGGTCGAAGGTTTCGGCGTGCTGCTCGTACGCCTCGGGGGCCGGCGGGGCGGTGCCGTCGACGTTCCACTGCGTGGCGTCGTAGGTGCCGGTGTCGAAGGTCTGCGTGCCCCAGTCCCACTGCTGGGTCCGGTCGGCCGGGTTGCCGGACTGGTCGGGCTGGTGCCAGCTGCCGGTGTCCCACTGCCCGGTCGCGTCCGGGGAGGTGGCCTGCGTCGGGATGACCGAGAGCGGCTGCCCGGCCGTCCAGCTCGTCGTGTCGTACACGCCGGTGTCGTAAGCGGCGTGGTGCTGGGCCGCGTACGCGTCGTAGTGCACGTTCTCGTGGGTGCCGGTGGGCCAGTGGCCGGTGTCGTAGGTGCCCGTGTCGTGGCCGCTGCCCGGCAGATCGCCGAAGAGGGGATCGGTGGCGAAGGTCGCCGTGGTGTGACCGGTGGCGGCGAAACCGGCGCCGTCGGTGCCGGTCGTGCCGGTGGTGTCAAAACCGGTGGCGGGGTATTCGCCGTACGTGGTGAAGTCGCCGTACTGGGCTTCCTGGGTGCCGTACGACGCGTAATGCGCCGAGTCGGCGTCGGAAGCCGAAGCCGGGGTCATGGTCCCCGACGGGTGACGGTCGTTCACCAACTTCTCTTTCGCCTCGACAACAGGGGCTGGCAGAGCAGTGCGGCGACTGTACCCGGCGGTACGCGGGCACGACAATCTTCGGCAGGTTTCGCGCGCGCATGAAACGGGCATTCGGCCGTGTTTTGGCGGACGGCGGGCGCGGGTTTGGCCTTGTGTTCGAAGTTTGTTCGAGGCTGATCGGGGCTTCGATGCTCGCCGTCGGTTGTATGACGAGTCGTGCGTCGAGGTGGGGGGCCGTTTCAGGCCACCGTCAGACCGCCGGCGTGGCCGGCGGACGGTTCACCCGGGCGGGCCGTGTCGAGGACCTGTCGTATTCCGTTGGCGACGGCGGGGTGTACGGGCAGGGCGAGATGGCCGATGCCGGTCACCATCACGTTCTGGGCCGTCAGATCCGGATGGTCGACGCGGGCCGTCTCCACCGGGTCCATCACGGTGTCCAGGTCGCTCCAGAAGCTGACGAAGTGCGTACGGCAGCCCGGGGCCGGCTGAGTGAGCTCCTCGAGCACCGGTGAGCCGGGGCGCATCTGGCGCACGATGGGGTGCGCGTCGGCCAGTGGCACCGCACGGGTGCCGGAGTGCGGCGTGCCGAGCGTCACCAGGGTCCGGACGCGGGTGTCCCCGCCGAGCCGCTGCACGTAGTAGCGCGCTATCAGGCCGCCGAGACTGTGCCCGACGACGTCCACCCGCTCTGCCCCGGTGCGTTCACAGACCTCTTCGATGTGCCGGCCGAACAGCTCCGCCGCGGCGCGTATGTCGCACGTCAGCGGCGAGTAGTTGAGCGACTCGATCTGCTGCCTGCCGTGCTGGGCGAGGTTGCGGCGCAGCAGGACGAAGACCGAGCGGTTGTCGATGAAGCCGTGCAGCAGGACGACCGGGGGCTTGGCCTCCGTCGGCAGCCGGGCGGCGCCGTCCGCGGGCAGGGCCGGGCCGGGAATCCGTCGCTCCTGGGCGATGCCGTAGGGATAGAGGAGGAGATGCCCGGCCAGGATCGCGATCTCCAGGGCGGTGGCCTTCAGCAGCGCCATGGAGAGTGCCGCCGGCCGGCTCGGCAGCAGGCGCCGGCACAACGGGAGAAAGGGCAGAGCGACCCCGGTGACCTTCATGGCCGACCTCCTGTCGGCACGCGGGAGGACGACCGCCCCCCGTGTGCCCTCGTGGAAAGCAGCTGCGAAGACGGCCGACGACGACCGCGTGAGCGACGTGAGCCGCGGGGACGGAGCGCGGCGTGTGGCGTGTGTGACGCCGGTTGTGCGACGAGGTCACCTGTCGGTGCGGCGAAGAGGATCCCCGTTGTTGCGCCGTGCCTGCCCTGCGTGTTGCACGTGCCCTGCGTGTCCCGTGTGCCCTCGCCGAGTGCCGTACCGCCGCTGTGCGTGGTGGGTGGGGCGGTGGTACGGCGACCTCGTCGCGGCTCCCGTTGCGCTCGGTTCCGCTGCGGTCCGGGTACCGCAGGAGTGTGCGGCACTCTGGCCGCGAAAGCTCGGAACGGTGCGCGGCGAACGTGTCCCACCGTGTGATTTCCCCCTCGCTCCGTACTGCGAAACTGCCGGTTGCGGGATGCTGGAGATAACGTTCGTTCACTTGCCCGGACGGTTCGGGGTGAGGTGCCCGTGCGATGCGGTGTGTACGGCGTGTACGGCGTGCGTGATGTGTGCGGTACTTGTCGGTACGGATGGATGTAGTCGCTTCATGGAGGCAGTGATGGGTGTGGCAGCCGGTCCGATCCGCGTGGTGGTGGCCAAGCCGGGGCTCGACGGCCATGATCGCGGGGCAAAGGTGATCGCGCGGGCCCTGCGCGACGCCGGTATGGAGGTCATCTACACCGGGCTCCACCAGACTCCCGAGCAGATCGTCGACACGGCGCTCCAGGAGGACGCCGACGCGATCGGGCTGTCCATCCTCTCCGGCGCGCACAACACGCTCTTCGCGGCGGTGATCGACCTGCTCAGGGAGCGGGACGCGGAGGACATCCTGGTCTTCGGCGGCGGGATCATCCCCGAGGCGGACATCCCGCTGCTGAAGGAGAAGGGCGTCGCGGAGATCTTCACGCCCGGCGCGACGACGGCGTCGATCGTGGACTGGGTCCGCACGAACGTACGCCAGCCGGCTGGGGCGTAGCCGCAGCTGCAGCCGTAGCCGTAGGCGGAGGCCTCCGGCAGGTTGAGAGGCTCGTTCGTGGTCGGGCTGAGTGTCCAGCCCGGAGTGGACCGCGGGGACGGGTGTGGGGTCGGCCGGGCGACGGCCTGGCGGTCGACGGCGGCGGTGCTGCGGGCGGTCAGGGCCGGTGGCCGGCCGGTCGTTGTGTCGTGCGGCACCGTCGGCGGGCGGTCGGTGGAGATGCCGGCAGGCGTTACGCCGCTCCCAGCTCCTCGGTCATCGCCGCGCGCAGGCGCAGCGTCGTGGACAGGCGCTGGAAGGACTCCGCCCAGTAGCCGCCGGCGCCGGGTGACCCGTTCTCCGGTTCGTCCGGTACCGCCAGCAGCGCCTCGAGGCGCCCGGCCTCGGACGGGTCGAGGCAGCGCTCGGCCAGACCCATGACTCCGCTGAAACTCCATGGATAACTCCCCGCGTCACGAGCGATGTTGAGCGCGTCCACCACCGCCCCGCCGAGCGGCGCCGTCCACGGCACCGCACACACCCCGAGCAGTTGGAAGGCCTCGGACAAGCCGTGCGTCGCGATGAAACCGGCGACCCACTCGGCCCGCTCGGCGGTGCCCAACGTGCCGAGCAGCTTGGCGCGTTCGGCCAGCGACACCGCGCCCGGACCGCCCGCCTCCGGAGCCGAGGGCTCGCCCAGCAGCGCGCGCGACCACTCGGCGTCCTGCTGACGCACCGCTGCCCGGCACCACGCGGCGTGCAGTTCGCTCTGCCAGTCGTCCGCGACCGGCAGCGCCACGATCTCCCTGGGCGTCCGCCCGCCCAGCCGCCGCGACCAGGTCCCGAGCGGTGCCGCCTCCACCAACTGGCCCAGCCACCACGACCGCTCACCCCGGCCCGCGGGCGCCTTCGCCACGACGCCGTCGCGCTCCATGCCGGGATCGCACTCGTGCGGTGCCTCGACTGCGATGACCGGCGTGCTCCGGGTGCGGTCGACCGCCACGCACGCCTCCGCCCTGACCGCCATCCGCGCGGCGAGCGCCGAACCGGGCAGCGCCGACAGCAGCTCCGCCGCCGTCGCCCGGACGTTGCGGCTGCGGTCGGCCAGGGCCTGTTCCAGGAACGGCTCGTCGTCCGGGTTCAGGCCCGAGCGCAGGGAGTCGAGGAACATCAGCCGGTCCTCGGCCCGTTCCGTCGCCCACGTCGTCGCGAGCAGATCGCGTGCGGCGGCCGGTTCCCGGGAGCGCAGGGCGGACAGGAGCGCGACCCGTTCGGCGAACAGGCCCTCCTGCCACAACTGCCGGATCCCGTCGTAGTCCTCGAGATGCGGCAGGGCCGCTCCACCGCCCGGCGCCGAGCGCAGGGCGAACCGCCAGTCCGGGTTCAGCCGCGCCAGCCACAGAGCCCGTGGTCCGGCGAACTCCAATGCCGCCGGACGCAGGTCGGTACGCCCCCGGGCCGCGTCCAGCAGCGCGGGCAGTGCCTGCGGAGGCGGCGCGAACCCACGGGCGTTCGCCGCCGCGAGCCACTGGGGCAGCAGCTCCATCAGGTCGGGTGCGGTGCCCCGGCGTCCACCACCGGACGCGCCGGGGCGGTCGGCCAGCAGCATCGCCAGTCTGCGGGCGGCAGCCGACGGCAGCGGCGGACGCGGATCCTCCGGCGCCGGTTGCGGACGCTCCGCCGCCGGTGCCGGACGCAGACCGGCCCGTCGGCGTACGGTCTCCACGGCCGCCGCGTCCAGCACGGCCACCGGAGCCTCCTGGCCCGGCCCGGTGCCCGGCGGGGTGCGCCGGTCCGTGCCCAGCAGTGCCGTGGTGACGAGCCCCTCCCAGGCGCCCGTGGCGGGCGCGTCCACAGGAGCGGAAGTCCTGTTCATACGGGTCCTTTCCACGGGACGCCCAGGGGTGGTTGAAGGCTCACCCTGATCGGTTGTCCCGTGATGCCTGAAAAATGCGTGGATTCGTGAGAAGGGCGGGCCGGGCCGAAAGGGCAGGAGCGCCGCCGTCGGTTCAGCACAGCACCACCGCCTCGCCCGGGCCCTCGGGCCAGGCGGTCAACGGGGTGAAGCCCTGGTGTCCGCACTCGCCGAACACTCTGACCGGGGCGCCGCCCGACAGGGCGACGAGCCGCCACAGCCCGGGCCGGGAACGCGCGGCGGGAGTGAGCGGCAACGCCGCGTCCTCGTCGGCGTCCGCCAGCTGCCACGAGTCGCCGTCGGGGGTGGGGACGACCCGGTCCAGCGTCACCGGGACGGACTCCAGCCAGGGATCGTCGCGCAGGGCGTCGCCGTAACGGGCCGCCGCCTGCGACGTCGTCACCCCCTGCGGCCTTGTCGCCGTCGGCACGGGCGGCGCGAACTGTCCGCCCAGGGCCACCCGCGGCTGCCCCGCGCCCGGGTAGGAGGACACCTCGGCCTCCAGGCTCAGCCCCACCGGCAGCGCCAGCTCCGGGGCGCGGCCGGCCGCGCCATAGGAGAGGAGCAGCACCGTACGCCGGGAGTCGGCGCCGTACAGCCAGATCCGGCGGGTCGTCAGACGCGTGTCCGCCGTGTCGTACTGGGCGAGCACCAGCCAGCGGTCCCGCACCGGCGGGCCGTCCGCGGAGGCCGGCAGGCCGATCCGTGAACGGACCGTGGCGGCGAGGCCCTCCGGCAGCCGCTCGCGGCGCAGCCAGCCCTGGCCGAGCAGATGCAGCAGCGCGCACTCCTCCAGCAGCCGCACCGGCCAGCCCGGCCCCGTGGACGGTATGGACCCCAACTCCCGGACCCGCCCGGCCAGACCCTGCGCCTGGGCGTCGACCATGCGGGCCGCCGTCTCCTCCCAGAGGCCGTAGCCCGACTGCTCCGCCGTCGCCAGACCGCCGCGCAACAGATCGGCCAGGCGCTGCTCCAGCTCCACCGCGCCCGCCGTGACCCGCTCGGCCCGGCGCTCCGCCCGGCGCCGCACCGCCTCCGGATCAACGGACCCGGACGGCGAACCCGCGCTCTCCCCGGACCTCTTCTCCTCGGCGGCGCGCTCGCGCCGGCCCGTTATCCACTGCGTGGCCCACTCCGGTGCCTCCGCCTTCGGTACCGCTCCGTCGCCGCCCGCCCAGAGCAGCAGCAGCCCGAGAGCGTGCTTGCACGGGAACTTGCGGCTCGGACAACTGCACTTGTACGCGGGCCCGGAGGCGTCCGCGATGTCGATGACCGTCTGATACGGCTTGCTTCCGCTGCCCTTGCACAGCCCCCACACCGTCCCCTCGTCGGAACTCCCCGCCTCGGACCACGGCCCCGCCGCGCCGAGTTTGCTTCCCGCTTTGCGTGATGCGGCGTCAGGCGCCAGTGCCAGCACCTGGTCCGCGGTCCAGCGCACCCCCTGCTGAGTCATGCCACCGAAGGTAGATCCCACCACTGACAATCGGGTCCGCGAGCCGCTCCGGCAGGTCGTTTGCGCAGGTCAGAACGCATTGTCAGTGGTGTGGTGCAACGTGGAGGCCAGATCCGAACCGGCCGAGCTGGAGGGGGACTTTGCCATGACTGTGTCCGTTGAGCCGACGTCCGTCGAAGCGGGGGAGACGGAATCGACCCAGGCGTTGCGACCGCACGCCGAGGACGTCTTCGCCCATGAACTCGCCGCGTTGGCCGCTCAGGACGACCGTCCGCGTCCGGCCCGCTGGAAGCTGTCGCCGTGGGCCGTGGCCACATACCTGCTCGGCGGCACGCTGCCCGACGGCACGGTGATCACGCCGAAGTACGTCGGCCCGCGCCGCATCGTCGAGGTCGCCGTCACCACGCTCGCCACCGACCGCGCCCTGCTCCTGCTCGGCGTGCCCGGCACGGCGAAGACCTGGGTGTCCGAGCACCTGGCCGCGGCGGTCAGCGGCGACTCCACGCTGCTGGTGCAGGGCACCGCCGGCACACCGGAGGAGGCCATCCGCTACGGCTGGAACTACGCGCAGCTGCTCGCCCACGGCCCGAGCCGTGACGCCCTCGTGCCCAGCCCGGTCATGCGGGCCATGGCCGAAGGCATGACGGCCCGGGTCGAGGAGCTGACCCGCATTCCGGCCGACGTGCAGGACACGCTCATCACGATCCTGTCCGAGAAGACGCTGCCGATACCGGAACTGGGCCAGGAGGTGCAGGCGGTCCGCGGCTTCAACCTGATCGCCACGGCCAACGACCGCGACCGCGGCGTCAACGACCTGTCCAGCGCCCTGCGCCGCCGTTTCAACACGGTCGTGCTGCCGCTGCCGGAGAGCCCGGAGGCCGAGGTCGACATCGTCTCGCGCCGCGTCGACCAGATCGGCCGCTCCCTCGACCTGCCGGCCGCGCCCGACGGCCTGGACGAGATCCGCCGTGTCGTCACGGTCTTCCGCGAGCTGCGCGACGGAGTCACGGCCGACGGGCGCACGAAGCTGAAGTCGCCCAGCGGGACGCTGTCCACGGCCGAGGCGATCTCCGTGGTCACCAACGGGCTCGCCCTGGCGGCCCACTTCGGCGATGGCGTGCTGCGGCCGGGCGATGTCGCCGCGGGCATCCTCGGCGCGGTGGTCCGCGATCCGGCGGCGGACCGCGTCATCTGGCAGGAGTACCTGGAGACGGTCGTCCGTGAGCGGGACGGCTGGAAGGACTTCTACCGGGCCTGCCGTGAGGTGAGCGTGTGAGTGACACGGGGCGGGGGCGGCCTTGGGCAGTGGGACGGCGCGTGCTGACGAGTTCGGGAAGGGGGATGACGTGACTGGCATGGCAGGTGTGGGGAGCCGGGTGGCCGGGGCGGGGCCGTTGCTGCTCGGGGTGCGGCATCACGGGCCGGGATCGGCGCGGGCCGTGCGGGCGGCACTGGAGGAGGCCCGGCCGCGGGTCGTGCTGATCGAGGGGCCGCCGGAGGCCGATGCCCTGATCCCGCTCGCCGCGGACGAGGAGATGCGGCCGCCGGTCGCCCTGCTCGCCCATGCCGTGGACGAACCCGGCCGCTCGGCGTTCTGGCCGCTGGCCGAGTTCTCCCCAGAGTGGGTCGCCATCCGCTGGGCCCAGGAGCACGACGTCCCGGCCCGCTTCATCGACCTGCCGGCCGCGCACACGCTGGCCTGGGGGCGGCCGGAGGACGAGGCGTGCATGGCGGGCGAACGCCCCTCGGAGACCGAGGCGGGCGATCCGGCTGCCTCCGGCGACGGGGCGGAGGGCGCCGAGCCGGAGGGCGCTGAGCCGAAGGGTGCCGAGCCGGAGGGCGGTGCGCCGGAGGGCGGTGCGGCCGGTGATCCCGCCCCCGGCCCCGCCGACGTGCGGATCGACCCGCTCGGTGTGCTCGCCGAAGCCGCCGGTTACGACGACCCCGAGCGGTGGTGGGAGGACGTCGTGGAGCACCGGGGCGTGGGGAAGGGGGACGCGCTCGCGCCGTTCACCGTGCTCGAGGAGGCCATGGAGGCGCTGCGGGTAACCTACGGCAGCGGGGACACGACCGGGACCTGGTGCGCGAGGCGTACATGCGGCTCCAGATGCGGGCCGCCCAGCGGGAGTTCGAGGACGGCGTCGCCGTCGTGTGCGGGGCCTGGCACGTGCCCGCACTGCGGCAGAAGACGACCGTCGCCGCCGACAGGGCGCTGCTGAAGGGACTGGCCAAGGTCAAGACGGACATGACCTGGGTGCCGTGGACCCACCGCAGGCTCTCCCGGATCAGCGGATACGGCGCCGGCATCGACTCACCGGGCTGGTACGGGCACCTGTTCAGCGCCCCGGACCGGCCGGTCGAGCGGTGGATGACCAAGGTGGCGGGGCTCCTGCGCGCCGAGGACCGGATCGTCTCCTCCGCGCACGTCATCGAGGCCGTGCGGCTGGCCGAGACGCTCGCCGCGATGCGCGGCCGTCCGCTGCCCGGCCTGAGCGAGACGACCGACGCGGTGCGGGCGGTGATGTGCGAGGGCTCGGACGTGCCGCTGGCGCTGGTCCAGGACCGGCTGGTCGTGGGGGATGTGCTGGGGGAGGTGCCGTCGGCGGCGCCGGCGGTTCCGTTGCAGCGGGACCTCGCCCGGCTCCAGCGCCGGCTGCGGCTCAAACCGGAGGCGCTGGAGCGGGAGCTGGAGCTCGACCTGCGCAAGGAGAACGACGCCGCCCGCAGCAGACTGCTGCACCGGCTGCGGCTGCTCGGGATCGCCTGGGGCGAACCGGCCGCCTCGCGGGGCAGCACGGGCACGTTCCGGGAGACGTGGCGGCTGCGCTGGGAACCCGAGCTGTCCGTGCGGGTCGCCGAGGCCGGGGTGTGGGGCACGACCGTGCTGTCCGCCGCGACCGCCAAGGCCGAGGCCGACGCCACCACCGCGCAGGGACTCGCCGACGTCACCGCGCTCGCCGAGCGCTGTCTGCTGGCCGAACTGCCCGACGCTCTGCCCGCGGTGATGCGGATCCTCGCCGAACGGGCGGCCCTCGACACGGACGTGGGCCACCTCGCCCAGGCCCTGCCTGCCCTGGTCCGCTCCCTGCGCTACGGCGATGTGCGCGGCACGGACACCGGGGCTCTGGCAGAGGTCGCCGCTGGGCTGGCCGAACGGGTCTTCGTCGGCCTGCCCCCGGCATGCGCCGCACTCGACGCGGACGCGGCGGAGGAGATGCGGCGTCATGTCGATGGCGTGCACGGGGCCGTGGGACTGCTGGGGGACGCCCCCGCGGCGGCACAGGGCCACTTGAGAGTCCGATGGCAGTCGGTGCTGCGTGTGCTGGGCGCGCGGGACACCGTGCCCGGGGTGATCCGGGGGCGTGCCGTGCGGCTTCTGCTCGACGACGGGGAGTTGGCGCAGGAGGAGGCGGCGCGGCTCATGGGGCTCGTCCTCTCTCCAGGCACGCCACCCGCCGACGCCGCCGCGTGGATCGAGGGATTCGTCGGAGGAGGCTCCGGGGGCGGGATGCTCCTGGTGCACGACGAGCGGCTTCTCGGCCTGGTCGACGCGTGGCTCACCGGGGTCCCGGCGGAGGCGTTCACGGACGTGCTGCCTCTGCTGCGGCGGACGTTCTCGGCGTACGAGCCCGGGGTGCGCCGGACCCTCGGCGAACTGGTCCGGCGCGGGCCGGGAGCCGGGGCGGTGCGACAGCAGCCGGGTCCGGCATACCCGGCTTCGCGGCAGAGCTCGATCAAGTGCGCGCGGACGCCGTGCTGCCGGTCGTGCGGCTGCTGCTCGGGCTGGACGAAGTGGAAGAAGACACCGGCAACAACGAACTGGTGGGGGTGTGACGGGGTGACGACCGAAGGGCTGAGGAAGCCGACGACGAGGGCGGAAGCGGGGGACACCGTCAGGAACGGACCGCGGGCGGAAGGCCGGCCGGTCACGACCGTGCCGGTGATCCCGCTGTGGGAACGACCGAGCAGGGGAGCACGCGGATGACGGCCGAGTGGGCTCAGACGGACCCGGCGCAGGAGCGGTTGCGGCGGTGGCGGCTGGTGCTCGGGGGCGACGCGGCGGACGGCACCGGGTGCGCGCTGGCCGGGCAGGACGCGGCCATGGACGGAGCCCTCACCGCGCTCTACGGCAAGGGGAGAAGCCGCAGTCCGGCCGGGACCGTTCGGCGGGGCTCGGGGCGTCGGCGCCGTCCGTGGCGCGCTGGCTGGGGGACATCCGGACGTACTTCCCGTCCTCCGTCGTTCAGGTCATGCAGCGCGACGCCATCGACCGGCTCGGTCTCGCCACGCTGCTCCTGGAGCCGGAGATGCTGGAGGCGGTGGAGGCAGACGTGCACCTCGTCGGCACCCTGCTGTCGCTCAACAAGGCCATGCCGGAGACGACGAAGGAGACGGCACGGGCCGTCGTGCGCAAGGTCGTCGAGGATCTCGAGAAGCGGCTCGCCACCCGCACCCGGGCCACCCTCACCGGCGCGCTGGACCGCAGCGCCCGTGTCAACCGGCCCCGCCACCACGACATCGACTGGAACCGCACCATCGCGGCCAACCTCAAGCACTACCTGCCCGAGTACCGAACGATCGTGCCGGAGCGGCTCATCGGGTACGGGCGGGCGTCCCAGTCCACGAAGAAGGAGGTCATCCTCTGTATCGACCAGTCGGGATCCATGGCGGCATCGGTCGTGTACGCATCGGTGTTCGGAGCGGTGCTCGCCTCGATGCGGACGATCTCCACGCGACTCGTCGTCTTCGACACGGCGGTCGTCGACCTCACGGACCAGCTCGACGACCCCGTCGACGTCCTGTTCGGGACGCAGTTGGGCGGCGGCACGGACATCAACCGGGCGCTCGCCTACTGCCAGTCGCACATCACCCGGCCCGCGGAGACGGTGGTCGTGCTGATCAGCGACCTCTACGAGGGGGCATACGGAACGAGATGCTCAAGCGGGTCTCGGCGATGAAGGCGTCGGGGTGCAGTTCGTGACGCTGCTGGCACTCTCGGACGAGGGGGCGCCGGCGTACGACAGGGAGCACGCTGCCGCGCTTGCCGCGCTGGGGCACCGGCGTTCGCCTGTACGCCCGATCTGTTCCCGGAGGTGATGGCGGCGGCGATCGAGAAGCGTCCGCTGCCGATACCGGATGCGGCGTGACAGGCCGTAGCCGGAGCTGATGAGCGCGGGTCGGACGGCGACTTGTCGACGCATCTCATCCGACTCGGGGCAGCAAAACGGATATGACGGCTCATCGGTCAGCAAGGGCTTGCGCAACCTGCGCACTCCCGTGCGAGGATCGGCGCCTGATCGGCGGTGCGTCGCGCTGCGCCGGGCAGTGCCGCGTTGTGCCGGTGCCGCGTTGTGCCGACTCGTTGCCCGTGACGCGTGAGCGTTCCGCACTTGTTCCGTCGCACGGGAGGAAGCTCCCCCTCTTGACCTGGTCAGCCGCCCTGCCCGGTGCCGCGTCGCGCATGCTGCGCACGGCGGCGGGGCGGCGTGCGCTCCAAGTGGCGCTGCTGGTGGGCGGGGTGCTCGTCATCGGGCTGTTGTGCGGGGAGCGGGCGTTCGCGGTGGAGGGTGTGCGGGGGCTGGCGGGCGGCACGGCCGGGCGGGTCGTCAGCGACGAGCTGGCCCTGGTCCGACCCGACGCGCATCTTCCGGCCGACCGGGGCGAGCCGACAGTTCCCCGTTCCGGGCCCGGAGGCGACAGTGGTCACCTCGTGGGAGGTGTGGGGGAGCGGGTCGTTCGGGTCGTGCACGTCATGCGGGGCGTGCGGGTGGTCGGTGATGCCGGGGCGGCCGTGAGCGGGAGGCTGGGTGACGCGCGGGCGAAGGAGCCGTCGCCGTCTTCGCCACCGCGGTCGTCCGACCCGCCGACCCGCCCGGCCCTGCCTGACCCACCAGTCCGGTCCCACTCGCCGGTACTGCCCAAGCTGCCGATGCTGTCCGAGCCACCGCCGCTACCCAAGCTGCCGACTCTTCCCGACCTTGCCGATCGTCTCCTGCCCATGCCTCCCGAGGGAGCGGTCAGCCTGCCAGGAGCGCCAGGACTGCCCGGTCGGCCCGCCCTCCCGGGGCATCCGCTTCCCACGCCGGTCACGGACGGCCCGGACGCACCGGGCGAAGTGACGACACCGTCGGCTGACGCGTCTGCCTCGGCCGGCCGGGCCGGGACGGCGGAGCGCGTTCACGCCGGGGCTGACTCCATGGCGCACAGGGACAAGTACGGTCCCGCATACGCGCACTCCGCGCACCCCGCACCCCACCCGGACCGCGGCAGACGCACAAGCCAGGCCGCCCCGTCCGCCACCAAAGTCGGACACACCCCAGGCGATCCCGCCCACCCCGGCCGCCCCGACGGCATGCTCGGCCACCGCGTCACGGCCGACAACGGCACCTCGCGCCACTCAGACGCGCACGCCGTCACTCCGAGCCTTCGGGTCCCGCTGAGACTCGTGACCGAGGTCGTGGCCCGCCCCGGGTGGCCGGCACCCGGGACAGTCACCGGGACATCCCCCTCTTGCCCGGCTAGCCGGCAGGTCAGGGCAGGCCGCCGCGCCCCGCCGACGCCGCGATCGGCGCCGCCCTCGGTGCCAGCAGGGGCGCGCGAGCACCGGCGCCCCGGCAGGACCCCTGATCCAGCTCACCCCTGATCCACCTCCGAAGGGTGCCCACCGCGCCCTCACCCCACCGACTCCGCGAGGCACCGGCCCCGGGCGGTCGAAAGCCGTCGGTCGTCCGAGGTCGAGACCTCGTGGACGGGTCGGGTGGTCCCCATTGGGGTGGGGACCAACCGCCCCACACCCCGAGAGCCAGGTCCCGAACAGGGCCTTCGCGCTCCTCCGGGGGTGCCAGGCGGGCCTCACCGGGTCAACCCCAGCCCGGTGAGGCCCCTCACCCCAGGCACGCCGTGCCAGAGAGTGCGGCATCATGTGACAGGTATCACCGCTCAGGTGTGACCCTCGATTTAGAGCGGCTCCGCAAGCGGGGATAACCTGCGAGACGGACATGCCGCGCGCTCGGACACCGTGTGCGCCTCCCTTGTGACACATGCGGACGTCACGTTGCCCTTCGCGGCACGCCCACGCATCCAACGAACCGCGATCACTGATAGGGACGGAAGCGCGTGGACCTGTTCGAGTACCAGGCGAGGGACCTCTTCGCCAAGCACGATGTACCGGTGCTGGCCGGTGAAGTCATCGACACGCCTGAGGCGGCCCGCGCAGCCACCGAGCGCCTCGGTGGCAAGTCCGTCGTCAAGGCCCAGGTGAAGGTCGGCGGCCGTGGCAAGGCCGGTGGCGTGAAGCTCGCCGCCACCGCGGACGAGGCCGTCGCCCGCGCGACGGACATCCTCGGCATGGACATCAAGGGCCACACGGTCCACAAGGTGATGATCGCCGAGACGGCTCCGGAGATCCTGGAGGAGTACTACGTCTCCTTCCTGCTGGACCGCGCCAACCGCACCTTCCTCTCCATCGCCTCCGTCGAGGGCGGCATGGAGATCGAGGAGGTGGCCGCCACCCGCCCGGAGGCCGTCGCCAAGATCGCCATCGACGCCATCGACGGTGTCGACAAGGCCAAGGCCCAGGAGATCGTGGCCGCCGCCAAGTTCCCGGCCGAGGTCGCGGACAAGGTCGCGGACGTCCTGGTCAAGCTGT
This sequence comes from Streptomyces tuirus, assembly GCA_018195615.1. Lineage (GTDB taxonomy): Bacteria > Actinomycetota > Actinomycetes > Streptomycetales > Streptomycetaceae > Streptomyces > Streptomyces tuirus_A. The sequence goes on from JAGTPG010000002.1 coordinate 6,007,808, forward strand.
GGGACACCTTCGTCAAGTCGGACGCCCTCCTGGTCGAGGTGAACCCGCTGGCCAAGGTCGCCTCCGGTGACGTCATCGCCCTCGACGGCAAGGTGTCGCTCGACGAGAACGCCGAGTTCCGCCACCCCGAGTACGAGGAGCTCCACGACAAGGCCGCCGCCAACCCGCTCGAGGCGGCCGCCAAGGCCAAGGGCCTGAACTACGTGAAGCTCGAGGGCGAGGTCGGCATCATCGGCAACGGCGCGGGTCTCGTGATGAGCACCCTGGACGTCGTCGCGTACGCCGGTGAGGCCCACCAGAACGTCAAGCCCGCCAACTTCCTCGACATCGGTGGCGGCGCCTCCGCCGAGGTCATGGCGAACGGCCTGGAGATCATCCTCGGCGACCCGGACGTCAAGTCCGTCTTCGTCAACGTCTTCGGCGGCATCACCGCCTGCGACGCCGTCGCCAACGGCATCGTGCAGGCCCTGGAGCTCCTCGAGTCCAAGGGCGAGGAGGTCACCAAGCCGCTGGTCGTGCGTCTGGACGGCAACAACGCCGAGCTGGGTCGCCAGATCCTGGACGACCGCAACCACCCGCTCGTGCAGCGCGTGGACACCATGGACGGCGCGGCCGACAAGGCCGCCGAGCTGGCTGCTGCCGCGAAGTAAGGGACGAGGTCACAGAACACCATGGCTATCTTCCTCACCAAGGAATCCAAGGTCATCGTCCAGGGCATGACCGGCTCCGAGGGCCAGAAGCACACCAAGCGCATGCTGGCCTCCGGCACCAACATCGTCGGTGGCGTGAACCCCCGTAAGGCGGGCACCAGCGTCGACTTCGACGGCACCGAGGTACCCGTCTTCGGCTCCGTCAAGGAGGCCATCGAGAAGACCGGCGCCGACGTCTCGGTCATCTTCGTCCCGGAGAAGTTCACCAAGGACGCGGTCGTCGAGGCCATCGACGCCGAGATCCCGCTCGCGGTCGTCATCACCGAGGGCATCGCGGTGCACGACACGGCGTCCTTCTGGGCCTACGCCGGCAAGAAGGGCAACAAGACCCGCATCATCGGCCCGAACTGCCCCGGTCTGATCACCCCCGGCCAGTCGAACGCCGGCATCATCCCGGCCGACATCACCAAGCCGGGCCGCATCGGCCTGGTCTCGAAGTCCGGCACGCTGACGTACCAGATGATGTACGAGCTGCGTGACATCGGCTTCTCCACCTGCGTCGGCATCGGCGGTGACCCGATCATCGGCACCACCCACATCGACGCCCTGAAGGCCTTCCAGGACGACCCCGACACCGACCTGATCGTCATGATCGGCGAGATCGGCGGCGACGCCGAGGAGCGGGCCGCGGCCTTCATCAAGGAGAACGTGACCAAGCCGGTCGTCGGCTACGTCGCGGGCTTCACCGCGCCCGAGGGCAAGACCATGGGCCACGCCGGCGCCATCGTCTCCGGCTCCTCCGGCACCGCCCAGGCCAAGAAGGAGGCCCTCGAGGCCGCCGGCGTCAAGGTCGGCAAGACGCCGACCGAGACCGCCAAGCTGGCGCGCGAGATCCTCGCGGGCTGAGCGACTCCTGGCTGACAGTGGGCCCGCTCCCCGCACGGGGGGCGGGCCCACCGCCGTCTCCTCGAGAGTCAGCGCGGCTGCGGCAGTAACCGGTCAGGTCCCCGCTGCTGCTCCTTGCGCAGCTTCTTCCGCAACTCCCGCTCGGACTCCGACAGCGGTCCGGGCGCGACCCGTGGGGGCACGTCCTGGACGGTCTCTCCCGCCGGCACCGGGGGCTCGTAGCGGGCCGGGGCGGTGCGCGCGGTGAGCACCGTGGTTCCGATCAGGACGGCCGTGAAGGCGACGGCGGCCCGGGTCCAGAAGCGGGCCCGGCGCTCCCCGCCGCGCCGCACGACCAGCGGCTTGGCGGCCCGCAGCCGCTCGACGGAGGCCAGTTCGACCAGCCGCCAGTGGAGCACCTCCGGATCCGCCAGCTCCGGCAGCCGCTCGGCGACCGCCGCACGGGCGTGCGTCAGCCGGTTGGCGGCCGCGCGGGTGCTCGCCTCCGTCTCCGCCGCGGTCTCCGGCAGGCCGAGACCGACTCCGTCGTACAGCAGCAGGGTGCGGCGGTACGAGGGCGGGAGCGTCAGCAGGGTGTCCAGCAGCGCGCGGTCGAGCGCGTCGGGGGTGGCGGTTCGGGGCCCGGTAGCGGGGGCGGAACCGCTGCCACGGGGAGAGGGCGCAGTCGTACGCCACCGCGCGCACCCAGCCCGCCGGGTCGGGATCGCAGGCCACCTCGGGCCACCGCTGCCAGGCGGTGTGGAAGGCCCGTTCGACCGACTCCCGGGCCAGTTCGCGGCGGCCCGTCAGCAGGTAGGTCTGCCGGACGAGCGCGGGGGCGCAGAACGAGTAGAGCGCGTCGAAGGCCTGATCGGGGGTCAGGGCATCGGCCGCGTGGTCGCTCCGCCGCCGGGCCACGGTGCGGGTGCGGACCGGACTGCGGCCTCGCCGGTGCGGTTCGTGCACCCGGCCTCGGCCGATGACGGTGGTGCGGCTCCGTTCGGCGAGGATCGTGGTGCCGGTTCCGCGCCTGGCGCGCCGTCGTGCCGGTTCGTCAGAAGCGGCGGCGCTCTCCTGAGGGAGCGCCACTTCCGCCTGGCCGCCGAGTGAGTTCAGCAGCCTCGCGTACTTCTCCCCTTTGCGCCCGCGCGGAGTGGAGCGGCCGGTCTCCCACCCGCGTACCGTCTCGCTGGTGACGCCCACCCGGGAAGCGAGTTGAGCGCGCGTCAGCGAGGCGGCCTCGCGCAGGCGTCGGCGTTCCTTGGGCGGAGGGAGCGGGATGGCGGGACTCTGCGTCACAGGGCGCCCCTCGCTGCGGAAAAGTACATAAACGTATATTGAGCGACACAACGGTGGTTCGCCTGTTACGACGGGAAAGCGCGTGTCGTTGGGAGCATGGCGGGCGTGATCGAGATGACCGCTCGCCGACGTTCGGCATCGCCCCTGCTCATCCGGTTGCGCGACCGTTCGCCCGAACTGACCGACGCCCTCGTGGGCGGTGCGGTCGCGGCGGGCCTGGGGCTCGCGTCGTTCGCCGTCCTGGTGATGCTGCTGTGGATCACCTCGCCGTATCCCGACAGCGGACCCGGCGGCGCCCTGCACGTGGCGGCGGCGCTGTGGCTGCTGGCGCACGGAGCCGAGCTGGTCCGCACCGACACGCTCTCCGGTGTCCCCGCCCCCGTGGGCGTACCGCCCCTGCTGCTGCTCGCGCTGCCGGTCTGGCTGCTGCACCGGGCCGCGCGGGACGCGACGGACGGCGGGGCGGGGACGGTGACGACGGATTCGGGTCGGGGGCCGCGGTCGTCGAGGTGATCGAGGGGCCGCCGCTGGTCTCCGCCCCCACGGCGTGGACGGGCGTCGTCCTCGGCTACGTCGCCGTCGCCGCGGCCGCCGCCGTGTACGCCGCCGGCGGTCCGCTGCGGCCGTCGTGGGTGTGGGCGGGGGTGTGCGTGCCGCTGGTCGCCGTCGTGGCGGCGGGGGCGGGCGTGTGGTCGGCCTACGGTCGTCCGGGCGGGCCGCTGCGGCGGCTGCTGGGCGGGTTGCCGGTGGGAGTGCGGTCGCTGGTCCTCGGCCGGGACGGGCGCCCCGGTGTCGCCACCCGGGCCGCGGCGGCCGGGCTCGCCGTGCTGCTCGGGGCGGCGCGCTGCTGGTGGCCGTGTCGCTGGTGGGGCACGGGGCGACGGCCCAGGGCGCGTTGCTCCGGCTGACGGAGGGCTGGTCGGGGCGGTTCGCGGCGCTGCTGCTGTGCACGGCCCTGCTGCCGAACGCGGCGGTGTGGGGTGCCGCCTACGCCCTCGGGCCCGGCTTCGCGCTCGGCACCGGCCATGTGGTCAGCCCGCTGTCCTCCGCGCCGGCCTCCTTCCTGCCGCCGTTTCCGCTGCTGGCAGCGGTGCCGGAGGCGGGCGAGGGGGAGCCGGTGCACTGGGTGGCCGGAGTCGTGCCGGTGGTCGCCGGGGTGGTCGTCGGCCGCGTCGTGGCCGGCGGGGCGGTCTCGGGGGAGCGGGGCGGGACGAGGCCGGGCGGTGGGCGGGGTGCCGTCTGGTCGCCGGGGCGCACCGCCCGTGCGGCCGGACTGGCCGCGGTGCTGTGCGCGGCCGTGCTCACCGGTCTCGCCGCGCTGTCGGGCGGGCCGCTCGGGGTCGACGTGCTGGCCTCCTTCGGGCCGGTGGGATGGCAGGTGGGGGCGGCGGCCCTGGCCTGGCTGGTGCTGGTGGCCGTTCCGACGGCCGTGGCCGTACGGGCCTGGCGGTGCCGGACGCCCGGGGTGGAGGGCACGGGGGCCGGCAGGCAGCGGGAGGAGACGTCCGGAGCGGGCGCCCACCAGGCCCGGGGACCGCGGAAGGCCTCACTCCTCGGCCGCGGTTGGCTCACACGCATCGGAGTCGCCCGGGCCCGCGGAGTCCCCGGGGAGCAGGAAGCCGGTGGGCGGACAGGGGCGCCGGCGGCGGCAGAGGCGCTGGAGCCGCCCGGAGCGCCGATGGAGCCGAGGGTGGCCGCGGCCCCGGAGCCGCCGAGGCCGGTGCCTCGCCGACCGGCAGGGGCACGACACCGCGGTCCTCCGGCTCCGCACCGGAGGAGCCCTACGTCCTCCCGTACGCCCCCTTCGAGCATGACGTCCTGTACGGCCACGAGGGCCAGGACGACACCCGGTTCGAACCGTACGGCTTCCTGCCGGCCGACCCGGCCCCCGAGCCGTACGACGACCTGCCGGGCTTCCGGGAACACCGGCGGAACAGCTCCGCACCGCACCCGGACGACATCCCGCCCCGTCCGGCGCCGCCCGAAGCCGGACAGCCCCTGAAGCGACGCGGAACCCGTCAGTCGTTCGTCCCCAGCAACCCCCGCAGCTCCTCCGGCAGAAGGTGCGTGCAGGACTGCTTGGCCTCGTTGGTGAGGGCGTCGTTCGTGCAGGTGTAGTAGTCGCGGTACACCAGCTGGGCCGTGAAGGTCGCGGCGACCAGGGCGATCGCCAGGGACGCCGTGACCAGGCCGCTCACCGCCGCCGTCGTCTGGGGGCGGCCCGACTGCTCGGGCGCCGGGGAGTCCGGGTCGGGCCTGCGGGGCTTGGCGCGCAGGGAGCTGATGCCCCAGTAGAGGGCGAGCGCGCCGAGCAGCAGTGCCATGTACGGCCAGCTGAAGAGGGCGAAGAAGAAGGCCCACATGCCCGACAGCAGGGCGTAGCGCGCGCGGCGCTGGGCGGGGTCCGCCGGGTCCCAGCGCGGGTTCGGGCCGCCTTGGGGCCGCCCTGGCCCTCGGGGCCGCCGCGGGGGCGATCGCCGAAGCCGCCGGGGAGCGGCCGGGCTGCCGGTCGCTCCACCGCCCGCCCCACGGCGAGCGGCCGCCCGGGCCGTCACCCCGCGAGCCGTCTCCGTCCTGGGAGTCGTCGCCCGACGGGCGCCGCGGCTGCCAGGGCCGGTCCGGGGTGCCCTCGGGCGGCGGGGCGAAGGGGTTGTCCTCCTGGGACCCGCTCCCTCGCCCGTCGCCGCGGCCGCCGTCCGACGGAGCGTCGGGCGGCGAGCTGGGGCGCTCCCGCAGCAGCACGCTGCCGCGCTCCCCTCCCTGCGGCGACAGCTGGGGGAACGTGAGGAGTCGCATGCTGCGGTCCGGCATCTGGTGAGTGTCTTCCCGTTGGTGAGCTAGGACGTCTTGCTGGGGGCTGGTGCGGAGGACTCGGCGATCAGGACGGGCGGGTACGACCGGTCGGAGCGTCCGCGAACCTCTCGGGCCCGGTCCGTCACCTTCTGAACGCATCGCGTCCTGACGGCGTTCCCGAACCGGCTCCGCCCAGACGCTACCTTCCGGCCACGCCCCCGTCCCGTGGGGGCCGCCCGGTGTGCCGGTATCGTTGCTGACGGTCGACCGGTTCGTAGGCTTCCCCGTATCCGGGGGCCCGAAGCATTCGTATGAATGTACAAAATGCCAAGGCCGACCGCTGGACAGACGCTCCCCGAGAAAGGCCCCCACCGTGGCCGCCAAGCCCGTGGCCCAGCGCGCCAAGCGCCTCGTCGTGCTGGTCTCCGGATCCGGCACCAACCTGCAGGCACTCCTCGACGAGATCGCCGCCACCGGTGCGCAGGCCTACGGAGCCGAGATCGTGGCCGTCGGCGCCGACCGCGAGGGCATCGAGGGGCTGGCCCGCGCCGAGCGCGCCGGACTGCCGACCTTCGTCCGCAAGGTCAAGGACCACGGGACCCGCGAGGAGTGGGACGCCGCCCTCGCCGAGGCCGTCGCCGCCTTCGAGCCCGACCTCGTCGTCTCCGCCGGGTTCATGAAGATCGTCGGCAAGGAGTTCCTCGCACGGTTCGGCGGGCGCTTCGTCAACACCCACCCCGCCCTGCTGCCCAGTTTCCCGGGAGCCCACGGCGTGCGGGACGCGCTCGCGTACGGCGCCAAGGTCACCGGCTGCACCGTCCACTTCGTCGACGACGGCGTCGACACCGGACCGATCATCGCCCAGGGCGTGGTGGAGGTCCGGGACGAGGACGACGAAGGCGCTCTGCACGAGCGCATCAAGGAAGTCGAGCGAAGGCTGCTCGTCGAGGTCGTGGGGCGGCTCGCCCGCAACGGCTATCGCATTGAGGGACGAAAGGTAGTTATCCAGTGACCGCCGAGAGCAACAAGCGGCCCCTTCGCCGGGCGCTCGTCAGCGTCTACGACAAGACCGGTCTGGAGGACCTCGCGCGCGGGCTCCACGAGGCCGGGGTCGAGCTCGTCTCCACCGGTTCCACCGCCGCGAAGATCGCCGCTGCCGGCGTCCCCGTCACCAAGGTCGAGGACCTCACCGGCTTCCCCGAGTGCCTGGACGGCCGCGTCAAGACCCTGCACCCGAGGATCCACGCCGGCATCCTCGCCGACCTCCGCCTGGAAGACCACCGGCGGCAGTTGCAGGAGCTGGGCATCGAGCCGTTCGACCTGCTCGTGTCCAACCTCTACCCCTTCCGCGAGACCGTCGCCTCCGGTGCCACGCCCGACGAGTGCGTGGAGCAGATCGACATCGGCGGTCCCTCGATGGTCCGCGCCGCCGCCAAGAACCACCCGTCGGTCGCGGTCGTCACCAGCCCGGCCCGCTACGCCGACGTGCTGAAGGCCGTGCAGAGCGGCGGCTTCGACCTCGCCACCCGCAAGCGGCTCGCCGCCGAGGCCTTCCAGCACACGGCCGCCTACGACGTCGCCGTCGCCTCCTGGTTCGCCTCCTCCTACGCGCCGGTCGACGAGTCGCAGTTCCCCGACTTCCTCGGTGCCACCTGGGAGCGCGAGCACACCCTGCGCTACGGCGAGAACCCGCACCAGCCCGCCGCGCTCTACGTCTCCGGCACGGGCGGCCTCGCCGAGGCCGAGCAGCTGCACGGCAAGGAGATGTCGTACAACAACTACACGGACACGGACGCCGCCCGCCGTGCCGCGTACGACCACGCCGAGCCGTGTGTCGCGATCATCAAGCACGCCAACCCCTGCGGCATCGCGATCGGCGCGGACGTCGCCGAGGCGCACCGCAAGGCGCACGCCTGTGACCCGCTCTCGGCGTTCGGCGGCGTGATCGCGGTCAACCGCCCGGTCAGCAAGGAGATGGCCGAGCAGGTCGCGGAGATCTTCACCGAGGTCATCGTCGCGCCGGACTACGAGGACGGCGCCCTGGAAGCCCTCACCAAGAAGAAGAACATCCGTGTGCTGCGCTGCCCGAGGGCCCGGCGGCTCCCGTCGAGGTCAAGCCGATCGACGGCGGCGCGCTGCTCCAGGTCACCGACCGGCTCCAGGCCGACGGCGACGACCCGGCCGACTGGACCCTGGCGACGGGCGAGGCGCTGAGCGCGGAGGAGCTGGCCGAGCTGGCCTTCGCCTGGAAGGCCTGCCGCGCGGTGAAGTCCAACGCGATCCTGCTCGCCAAGGACGGGGCATCGGTCGGCGTCGGCATGGGGCAGGTCAACCGCGTCGACTCCGCGAAGCTGGCGGTGGAGCGGGCGGGCGCTGAGCGCGCGCAGGGCTCCTACGCGGCCTCCGACGCCTTCTTCCCCTTCCCGGACGGCCTGGAGATCCTCACCGAGGCCGGAGTGAAGGCCGTGGTCCAGCCCGGCGGCTCCGTCCGTGACGAACTGGTCGTGGAGGCCGCGCAGAAGGCCGGCGTCACGATGTACTTCACGGGGACGCGGCACTTCTTCCACTGAGCCGCGTCGTCATGACATGGACGGGCCCGCCGGTTGTCAGCCGGCGGGCCCGTCCGCGTTCGCGTTGCGGTAGGGCTACCGTCAGGGCACCGTTGGGGAACGCCCCCTCACCGCCGAGCCGCCGTCGGGCAGCATCACACCATGCTGGCGTGTGGATGCGGGAACCCGATCGACATCATGGTCACCTGGACCGGGTACGGCCTCCTCGGCCTCGCGGGGCTCTTCGTCGGCCTCGTCTGCTTCGCCGGACTGCTGCTCGGCGCGATGGTCGCCGTCGGGCATGTCACTCGCCGGTGGCGGGATGACGTCCGTGTCCCCACGGACGGCGACGGGGACGAGCAGCGGTACGGCCTCGCGTCCTTCGGCTGGGAATACGAGCCGGACTGAACCGGCACGCTGCCTACGTCGAACTGCGCAGCGCTGCCCAGGTGTCGGGTCCCACGTCGCCGTCCGCGGAGAGGCCCTTGGCCCTCTGGAACCTCTTGACGGCGGCTTGCGTGGCGCCGCCGAACTGCCCGTCCACGCCCGCGTCGCCGACCTTGAAGCCGCGCTGGGTGAGCATGCACTGCACCTGGACCACGCGCTGCCCCTTGTCGCCGCGGACGGTGAGCTCGGTGCCGGAGTAGTACGTGCACCGGGAGGTCCAGGGAGGGGCGGGCGCGGTCACCGTCTCGGTGGGTGCGGCGGTCGGGTCGCCTCCGTCACTGCCCCCGCCGTCTTCGCCCCCGCCCGAGGCGTCGGAGGTCTCGGCGGTGGGTTCGGCTCGGGTTTCGCCCCCGTCCGTCCTCGGGGCGGTTGACACCTCGTCCGCTCGCGCCCCCGACGCGCCTTGCTTCTCCTCCTCGCCGGCTTCCTTCTCCTGGGCGCCGGAGGGTGATGTGGAGGAACCGGGCGGAGGAGAGGTCCGAGTGTCGTCGCCGGTGCTGGTGGCGACCGCTGTCGGCACTGCCGAGGCGGCGTCGCCGACGGACGGACGGGAGAGGAAGAAGGTTCCTGCAACGACGGCGCACACGGTGAGACCGGCGGCGACGGCGAGGTACACCTTCCGCTTCGTGCGCCCGCCGCCGCTGTCCCTCGTGGCACTCTGTTCGGGGACCGGGCCGGGGCCAGGGGCGGGAATTGCTGTGCCCTGGGCCGGCCCACGTAACTGGACGTCTCGTGAGCGGCCTCCGGTACGGCGAAACGTTCCAGTACGTCGCAGGCCTGCTGTCGGGCGAGCAGCCGGCCGTCCAGCGGCTCGTGCCAGGAGGTGGCGTGGGGATCCCCGGCGGCCTCGGTCAGTTGCCCAGGCGTGGGGCGGCCGGCGGGATCTTTGGAGAGACAGGCGGCAAGCACCGCGGCCAGTCCGGCGTCCCGGGCCGCGAGTCCGGCCATGATCTCGGACTTGGGCTCCTCGAACGCGACACGGTGCATCACGTCGACGCCCGTCCCGTCACCGAAAGGGGCGCGCCCCGTGGCCGCGTAGATCGCGCTTCCCGCGAGGGAGAAGACGTCGGAGGCGGTGTCGCAGTGGCCCTCGCGCAGGTACTCGGGCGCCATGAACGCGGGTGTGCCGACCCGGTTCCCGGTCGAGGTGATCACGCTGCTGTCGGTCGCCCGCGCGATACCGAAGTCGATGATGTGCGCGCCCCGCTGGGAGAGGATCACGTTGGACGGCTTGAGATCCCGGTGCACCACACCGGCGGCGGCCAGCGCTGCCAGAGCCTGCCCGAGATCACCGACCAGCCGCCACACCCCGGCGACGTCGAGCGGGCCGCACTCGCGGACGGCGTCGGCCAGGTTGAGGCCGGGCAGATACTGCGTCGCCATCCACAGCAGCGAATCGTCGAACCCGGTACCGAGCAACTGCGGCGCCTGCGCGGAACGCACCCGGGCGTGCAGGGACGCCTCCCGCGCGAAGCGGCGACGGAAGCGGCCGTCCTCGGCGTACTCGGGACGGATCACCTTCACGGCGGCGAGGCCGGGGGTGCCGTCGGCGGGGCGGGCCAGGTACACCCGCCCCATGCCGCCACTGCCGAGGAGGCCGAGGGGCAGGTAGGGCCCGATGCGGCCGGGGTCGGCGGGGCCCAGCGCAGTGGCGCCCGCCTGCGGCAGCGCGGTGTCGCCGTACACCGGTGTGTACGGCGACCCGGGTGGCTGGTCTGTCATGGGTCCCCCCGACCTGCTTTCCTTCGCAACGTGCTCTCATACCACGCCAGTTGGCTGATGAGAGGCTATCGTCCCGGCGCCGGGAGGGGGGGTGTCCCGGATGCGGCACGGCGCCTTGACGGATCTGCAGTTGGGTCCCGATGGGGTGATCGCGTGGATCCTGGTCAGCCGATGAAGCTACCGGGCAGGCACGCGCGCCCGGGGTCGCCGTTGCGGTAGAAGTACCAGTCCATCGCCTTGCGGGTGTCAGGGCCGTAGATCCCGTCCACGTCGATCTTCGCGTCCCTCTGCACCGCCTTGACGGCCTCACGTGTCTTGTCCCCGTAGATGCCGTCGATCCCGCCGGTGCCCTGTTTGTGGCAGTGGTGCAGGCTGAACTGCAGCTCCTTGACGGCCGAGCTCTCGTTGCCGTACTTCAGGATGCAGTTCCTCGTGCCGTTGCCCTTGTAGTACGGCTGGTTGACGGTGTCCGTCCCTCCGGCCTTCACCCTCGTGACGCCGTTGCACGTCGGATACGAGGCGGCGAACGTGGACGGCGCGGCAGCGATCACGCCGCCCAGGAGACTTGCCGTGAGGACCCCTGCGAAAACGGCTGCCCTGGCGCGGAGCGGGCGGTTCTGGATCATGTGGCTCTCCCTGTGCTGTGGGGGTTTCTTCTGGCTTGTCCGCGCCGCAATCATGGTTTGGGGCAATGGGTTGGGTGAACCTGAAATGTTTCAGGGTCGTCATGGGAGAGGCTCACCTCGCACCACACCGTCTTGCCGCCAGGAAAGGGCCCCACCCTGGCGTTCCCCACCCCCGCCTGGGCCCTCTTCATCAAGTCCCTCCAGCCCGACCCCTCACCACGGCGTCAGCACATCCACCACCGCCGTGAACGACGAGCAACTGTCGATCAGCTGGTGTGAGCGCGGCGCATACGTGCCGGCCAGGTTGCCCATGCTGTTCACCGCGCTGCACCCGGTGCGCTGGGCCAAGCGTCGGCGGTCCGCGTCGGCGGGGAGAAGCCGGTGCCCCGGAAGTAGGCGACGGCGCTCTCCTCGCGGGTGTCGTCGATGTTGTTGAAGATGGAGCGCACCGGGGCCCCGGCGGCCCAGCCACAGGTGTCCTTGCCCGATTGCCAGTCGGGGTCGTCGCCCTGCCAGACACACATGTCGCCGTTGCCGTTGTGCTCGCTGAAGAAGCACACGCTGTCGGACGGGCAGCGGTGATAGCCGTAGACCACCTCGCCGCGCGCATTCGTGGGGAACGCCAGCTCTCTGGGCAGGGCCGCGTACACCGGCGTTCCATCGTCCGTGGTCACATGACGGTAGGCCGAGACCGCCGACGTCGTCGTGATGAGCAGGGCCAGCGTGAGCGTCGCCATGAGTACGGGGCGTCGCTGCCAGAAGCGGGGGCGCAGTCGGGGCAGCCGGGCCGGTGTGGCGACGCCCGCGGCCTTCGTGACGCGGGGCAGCAGCGCCGCCGCGGTGGTGCGTTCGGCGTGTGTGCGGGCGAGACAGTCGGTGATGATCTCCCGCCATCCCTCGGGCAGTTCAGGGGACAGGCGCAGTTCGTCCGTGCCGCCTGCGTAACGCGTCGCCGCGTCGACGCGCCCCTCGGTCGTCCCGCCCGGCAGCGGAAACTCTCCGGTCAGGACGACGTGGGCGAGGACACCGAAGGCCCAGATGTCGGCGGTCGGGCGGATGCGCGTGCCGCGCTCGTCGACCTCGGGCCACAGCAGCTCGGGCGGGGTGTAGTCGGGTGTGGCGAAGGCGGGTGCGTACGCGTGCGTGCCCTCCAGTTCCGCGGCCATGTTGAAGTCCGCCAGCCGTACCGAACCGTCTTTCATCAGCAGCACGTTGGCCGGCTTCAGGTCGCCGTGGACCCAGCCCGCGTGGTGCAGTTGATGCAGGCCTTCACAGACCTGGGCCAGCAGGGCCGGGCCCGAGTCGGGTGTCGGGTCGCGTTCCAGTACGGCGTCCAGGGAGCCCTCGGCCCGTTCCAGGACGATGACGGTGGCGCCGTCCAGTTCCGGGTGGTCCGGGTCGTCGACGGTCAGCGTTTCGTGCATGCGGATGAGGCGGGGGGCGCGCAGCCGGCCCAGCAACTCCACCTCACGATCGGCCAGTTCGCGTAGATGGCGCAGCTGGCGTGGGGTGCGGGTGCCGGTCGGCAGGAACTTCAGGGCGGCCCGGCGGGGCAGGGCCGGATCCGCCTCGCCGGCCGGACGGCCTGCGTACACGGTCGCGAAGGCACCGGACCCGAGAGGCTCCCGCACCTCCCAGTGGCCTACGCGGTAGCCCTGCGGTACGGGCACCGCGTGCGGCGGCTGTCCGGACACGCTGTGCACGGATCCGTCCCCTCCCCGAAAATCGAGGACCGTCCTCGCTCCGCCAACGAAGGGCGGAGCGAGGGCGTTCCAGAAGTACGGCCTAGCCGTCCACCTCGTACTGGCCCACCTCGATGAAGTACCGCAGCTCCTCCGGCGTCCCGTCGATGGCGTCCTGCGCCGCGGCCCGCAGCGCGTCGCTGATCGTCGGGTCGGCGAGGATGCGGGCGACACGGACGCGGTCGTCCTCGGCCCGGGCGAGGCGGTAGCCGGTCTCCAGGAAGGCGCGCAGGGCTTCCGGGGTGTTGGCGTCGAGGGTCTCGTTGGCCTCCCTGATGACCGCCTTGTCGGTCGTTCGGTCGGCGGAGGCGAGGATGCGGGCGACACGGACGCGGTCGTCCTCGGCCCGGGCGAGGCGGTAGCCGGTCTCCAGGAAGGCGCGCAGGGCTTCCGGGGTGTTGGCGTCGAGGGTCTCGTTGGCTTCCCTGATGACCGCCTTGTCGGTCTTTCGGTCGGCGGAGGCGAGGATGCGGGCGACACGGACGCGGTCGTCCTCGGCCCGGGCGAGGCGGTAGCCGGTCTCCAGGAAGGCGCGCAGGGCTTCCGGGGTGTTGGCGTCGAGGGCCTCGTTGGCCTCCCTGATGACCGCCTTGTCGGTCATTCGGTCGGCGGAGGCGAGGATGCGTGCTATGGCGACGCGGTCGTCCTCGGCCTGGGCGATCCAGCGGCCGGTCTCCAGGAAGTACCGCTGGTCCTCGATGGTGCCGTCCAAGGCCTTCTGCGCGGCGGCGTAGACGGCCTTGCCCGTGGTGGGGTCGGCGAGGATGCGCGCGATCGCGACCCGGACGTCGTCGTCGGACATGTCGCCGGTGCTCGAGCCGGCCGTGTCGGAGGCGGTCGCGACGGTGGTGGCGGACGACGGGGACGACTCGGCGGCGAGGGCCGGGCCGGCCAGCAGGAGCGCGGGGGCCAGAGCGACGGTTGTCACGAGGGTCAGGGCGGTACGGGTCGGTCTCACGTAAGAACCTTTCTCGGTAGGTCAGTCGGCGCAGGTGAAGTGCCGGTGTGTTCATCATCCTTGCAACCGCGCCCGAACTCACCGCGATAACTCCCCCTGGCCCGTCCGTCCTTTCCGCGCCCATCCTGGAACTTTTGAGGGTCACGCCGTGCCTCCTCCGTGTGACTCTGCACATGGCGAACACGATCCGAGGGGAGCACATGAGTTTTCTCAGGAAGCGTTCACGGGCGGTGGCGGCGGTCCTGGGCGCCGCCATGGTGACCACACTGGGACTGGCGGCATCACCGGCCTCGGCGAAGGTGTCCGACGGGTGGATACGGGGGTACGGCAAGTTCTCCGACGACTGGGACGACGAGGGTGAGCTGTCCCGCACGTCGCCCTGGCGAAGCTCCAACGCGACGTGCCTGTGGCAGCGCATTCTGTGGGCGGAGGGAGCCTACGCCACGAACTACGACAACAAGATCTTCGAAGAGGGCCACATCGACGGGGACTTCGGGTGGCGCACCCTCTATTCGACAATCGACCTGCAGAAGAAGCTGGGGGAGACCGCGGACGGCATCGTGGGCGAGAAGACCCTCAGCCGGGTCAACAAGCACATGTACAAGATCGGTGGGTCGACCGACAGCGAGAGGACCCTGTATCTGCGGTACGAGGGCAAGAAGCACACCTTCGATCTGCGCCGCAACACCGAGGGGAAGTACGTCTTCCCCGACCGCAAGGGCGACTCGCGTCAGGCCGGGTACAAGTACCACTCCTGCGGCTGATAGGCAGCCGCGCGGGTCGTGGGGAAGGTCAGACCTCGTCGGCCTTCCGCAGTGCGCTCCACGTGCGCGCGTCCACCACCCCGTCCGCCTCCAGCCCCGCCCGCTTCTGGAACGTGACGACCGCGCCGTGCGTCATCGGACCGAAGTCCCCGTCGACCTCGCCGACCTCTGTGACGCCGTGCAGGTGCTTGAGCAGGCACTGGGCCTCGCGGACCTGGCTGCCACCGTCCCCCCGCTTGATGGTGAAGTCCCAGGTGCTGTTCCAGCCGGCGGTGTAGCCGCGGCCGTGTTTCTCGTCCTCGTACACGGCCGGCTTCTCGCAGGTGGGCGGTGCCGCCGCGGCGGGGGGCTCGTCGCGCAGCGCGTACGTCACCGCCGTGGCGCCCAGCAGCGCCGTCGCCACCATGGCCGCGACCAGCACCGGACGCCGCCACCGCCGGGGCCGTAGCCTCGGCAGCCGGGCCGAGGGAGAGGTGCCCGCGGCTTCCTCCACCCGGCGCAGGAGTGCGCCGGTGTCAGGGACCCGGGCGGCGCGTGCGACGTGCGTCGGTGCCAGACAGTCCCGAACGATCTCCCGCCAGGCGTCCGGGAGTTCGGGAGACAGGCGCAACTCCTCGGTACCGCGCGCGTACCGCGTCGCCGCGTCCGTGCGTGCCTCCGTGCTCCCGCCCGGCAACGGGAAGGAGCCCGTGAGGACGACATGGGCGAGGACGCCGAAGGCCCAGACGTCGGCGGAGGGGCGTATGCGGGTGCCCCTCTCGTCGATCTCGGGCCACAGCAGCTCCGGTGGCGTGTAGTCGGGCGTGGCGAAGGCGGGTGCGTAGGCGTGCGTGCCCTCCAGCTCCGCCGCCATGTTGAAGTCGGCCAGTCGTACCGAGCCGTCCTTGAGCAGCAGCACGTTGGCGGGCTTCAGGTCGCCGTGCACCCAGCCCGCGTGGTGCAACTGGTGCAGGCCCTCGCAGATCTGGGCCAGCAGGGCCGGGCCCGACTCCGGCTTCGGCTCGTGTTCCAGTACGGCGTCCAGGGAGCCCTCGGCCCGCTCCAGCACGAGCACCGTGGCGCCGTCCAGCTCCGGGTGCCCGGATCGTCGACCGTCAGGGTGTCGTACATCCGGATCAGCCGGGGCGCGCGCAGGCGGCCCAGCAACTCCACCTCCCGCTCGGCGAGTTCGCGCAGGTGCCGGAGCTGCCGAGGTGTGCGGGTGCCGGTGGGCAGGAACTTCAGGGCGGCCCGCACGGGCATCTCGGGGTCCGCTTCCTCGAACAGCCGCGCCGCGTACACGGTGGCGAACGCGCCGGAGGCCAGAGCCTCGCGCACCTCCCACGGGCCGACGCGGTAGCCCTTCGGGACGGGGACGGCGTACGACCGGCCGGTCATCGGACGACCTCGCCGGCCGGGGCGGCCAGCACCACCAGGTCGTCCTCGCGGACCAGGTCGAAGCGGAGCGCGAGCGAGACCAGCGACTCCTTCTTGCCGTTGACGCGCGGGCCGGGCTCGGCGGTGTCGGGGCGGGGGCGCAGCCGGAGTTTGACGGCCAGGTAGTCGACGTTCCAGTAGACGGACGAGCGGCTGACCGCCGGCCAGACCGGACGCAAGCGCTCCACCAACTGCTCCACCGCGGGAAGCGGCGCGTGCGGTTCCCCGCGCAGCCGGGGCTCGCACAGGGCGGCCAGCACGGCGAAGTACCGGCTGGTGCGGTCCAGGGCGAACGCCGGTGCCGTGGCGGCGCCGGGGAGTCCCCGGCGGTCGGCGCTGCGGAAGGCGTGGCGTGGCGCCCACACGTCGAAGGTGAGCAGGTCTCCCGCGGCGGGCAGGACCACCCGCGAGAACTCGAACGGTACCGGGGCTTCCATGCGGCCAGGTGCGATCTTGAGGTGCTCTCCCGCGCCCTCCGGGTTCTCCACCACGTAGGTCTGGTCCTCGCTGAGGTTGCTCAGCAGCCAGAAGGACCGGTGTGCCGTGATCTCCCCGGCGACCCGGGGCACCCCCGCGTGGTCGATGGTGAGTCCGCCGTCCGTCCCGGACCTGCCGAACGCCAGTCGTTCGCCCGGGGCGATCCTGACCTGATCCTCCGAGCTGCCACACATCGGTGGCACCACGATGACGCTGTACATGGAGTCATCCCCCTCCTCCAGTGACGCCAGGGGTGCGGCCCCTGTCCGACGAAGGGCAGGGTATGGGACGTTTTCGAACGAGTACGAAGCATCGCGCCTGATACAGCGCGCCTGTGAAGGGTTTGTGAAAGATGACCGGGGTCGGGACGGCGGGGTACCTCAGACCTCTCAGGTTCACTTCTTCCCGGGCGGGGCGTACTCCTTGAGGTAGTGGGCGACGCGGGCGGCGTAGTCGCGGTACTTCGGGGGAACGCCGCCCGCGTCGTTCACCGTCCGGTACGACGTCCGGTACGCGGCGGCGACCAGCACCCGGCGGTCGCCGGACAGCCCGGGTTCCAGGCGTGGTTCGGCGAAGCACAGGTAGCGGGCCATGGCCGGGATGGACTGGGCGGGGGTGAGGGGTGGTGCGGGGGTCTCCTTCGCGGGGACGCCGTCGGCGCGGATCCACCAGCGCAGGATGCTGGGGTCCAGCGGGCGATGCCGTACTCGCCCTCCTTGCCGGCGTCCGGGTCGGAGAGATCGGGGTCGAAGTTGCTCTCCACCTTCAGCATCGCGGCGATGAGCGCCGGGGTGATCTCCGGCTGGACGCACTCGTGGGCCGAGTCGACGATGAGCCGCCGGTAGACCACCGGGACGCCCTTGTCGGTGCGGAGTTCGGAGGCGCCGTAGGTGGCGGGCGTCACCTTGCGCGTCTCGCCTGCCCGGGCGTCGTCGCCGTCCCCGCCGCGGTCCGTCCAGGTGACGACGCCGTAGCCGAGGGCGGCGAGGGCGACGCCGGCGGCCAGGACTGTCGTCGTACGGCGGAGGCGGCGGCGGGCCGGGCGCAGCCGGGGCAGGCGGAAGGAGCGGTGGCCGGGGCCGACGGCCGCCTCGACGCGGCGCAGCAGGGTGTCGCCGGTGACGCGGTCCTGGTGGGTGCGGGTCAGGCACGCGGTGATGATCTCCCGCCAGTCGTCCGGCAGTTCGGGCGACAGACGCAGTTCGTCGGTGCCGCGGGCGTAGGCGGCGGCCGCGTCACGGCGGGCCGTCGGGGTGGCGCCGGGCAGCGGGAAGGAGTCGGTGAGGACGAGGTGGGCGAGGACGCCGAAGGCCCACACGTCGGCGGACGGGCGGATCCGGCGGCCCCGTTCGCCGATCTCGGTCCACAGCAGCTCGGGCGGCGTGTAGTCGGGCGTGGAGAAGGCCGGGGTGTAGGCGTGGGTCCCCTCCAGCTCGGCGGCCATGTTGAAGTCGGCGAGCCGGACCGAACCGTCGTCCATCAGCAGCACGTTGGCCGGTTTCAGGTCGCCGTGCACCCAGCCGGCCCCGTGCAGCTGGGCCAGTCCCTCGCAGATCTGGGCCAGCAGCACGGGTCCCGCCCCGGGCCGGGGCGTGGCGGCGAGCAGGGCGGACAGTGAGCCCTTGGCCTGCTCCAGGACCAGCACCGTGGCGCCGTCCAGCTCCGGACGGTCCGGGTCGTCGACCGTCAGCGTCTCGTACATCCGCACCAGCCGCGGATGCCTCAGCCGCCGGTACAGCTCGACCTCCCGCTCGATCAACTCGCGCAGATGGCTGAGCCGACGGGGCGTGGCCGTGCCCGTGGGCAGGAACTTAAGAGCGGCCGTGCGGGGCGGCTCGCCGCTGTCCCCGACCCTCCGGGCCGCGTACACGCTGCCGAAGGCGCCCGTCGCGATGGGCTCGCGCACCTCCCAGACGCCGACCCGGTAGCCCTTCGGCACGGGCACGGCGTAGGGCTCCGTCACCGGGTCACCCGTCCCGGTGAGCCGGCCAGGACGGCCAGGTCGTCCTCGCGGACCAGGTCGAAGCGGAGCGCGAGGGAGACCAGGGACTCCTTCTTGCCGTTGAGCCGCGGGCCGGTGTCGGCGCTGTCCGGGCCCGGCTTGAGCCGCAGTTTCACGGCGAGGTAGTCGATGTTCCACTGCACGGACGTGCGGGACGCGGCCGGCCAGGTGGGGCGCAGACGGTCGGCGACCTGGTCGACGGTGGGCAGCGGGGCGTGCGGTGTGCCGCGCAGGCGGGGTTCGCAGAGGGCGGCCAGGACCGCGAAGTAGCGTTTGGTGCGGTCGAGGGAGAAGGCCGGTGCGGTGGTGGCGCCGTCGAGGCCACCCGTGCCGGTGAGGTAGTCGTGGCGCGGCGCCCACACCTGCAGCGCCAGCAGGTCGCCGGCGGCGGGCAGCACGATCCGTGAGAACTCGAAGGGCACCGGCGCGTCCAGCCGGCCGGGCGCGACCTTGACGTGTTCGCCCGCGCCCTCCGGGTTCTCCACCACGTAGGTCTGTTCGCGGCTGAGGTTGCTGAGGATCCAGAAGGCGCCCTGCGCGGTGATCTCTCCGGCTCGGCGGGAGACTCCGTCGTGGGTGATGTGGAGGTCGTTGTCGGTCTCGGACCGGCCGAACGTGAGGCGTTCGCCGGGCGCGAGTCTGATCTGGGCTGGGTTTCGCTCGTCCTCCGTGGTCGGCGGAGGTACCACGATGATGCTGTACAAGGTGCTCTCCCCGTGCCTGACAGCTACCTCCGTCAGACTAGGGCGACGCACCAGGGCCGTGCCCCCCTCGTACGGGTGAGACACGGCCCTTGGGTGTGATTGGCGTGAACTGGTCCGGTCGACCGGGTGCGTTCAGTACCTGGGGCGGTTGAACCAGGCCTTGCCGTTGGCATTGCCGACGAACACCGCGACCAGGATGGCCAGGATGGTGTGGACCAGGCCGATGATGACGAACGGGTAGATGCCGAGGACCGCCGTGATGATGGCGAAGACCAGGATGGTGATCCGGGCGCCGTTGCCGCCGTTCTTGAACTTCGTCGCCAGGACGGCCGCGAAGACCAGCCAGGCCAGGCCGAACACCACGTAGCCCCAGATCACGCCGGTCGACTGGCCGACCAGGTCCTGGAAGGCGGTGTTGTCCTGGAGGGACTCGTCGTCCTTCGCGGCGTTGAGGGCCGCGGCGGCGAAGGCGAGCAGCACCACGCCGACGACCTGGAGGCCGACGATCACCCACAGCATCACGCGGGCCGCGCTCACCGAGCCCGGCATCGTCGTCGGGGCGGGGGCCCGCCGTAGGGGGAGACCGGAGGGGCTTGCGGGTAGCCGTAGCCGGGCGCCTGTCCCTGCTGCTGCGGGTAGCCGTAGCCCGGCTGCTGCGGCTGCCCCTGGGGGGCGCCGTAGGGGTTGTTCGGGTCGCCGTAGCTCATGGCGGACTTTCCTCCGTTGATTCCGAGTGCGGGGACGACGCGTGACATCCCTACGGAGGAGAGTTCTTCAGATTGCGACCGTCCCCCCGTTGAACTGCCCGCGGCACTTGTCGTGTCATCGTTCTTCACCACTGACGGGCTTGTCCAGCCGCATTCCCGATGTGTTGTGCAAGTGCAACATCACTGATCATGAGCGGATTCGGGGTGACGGGCCCCCTGGTGCCCGTATTGCGGCCGGATTGGAACCGTGGGCGGGTCATCCGCGAGGATGGGGCCATGACCGCCCAGATTCTCGATGGCAAGGCCACCGCAGCCGCGATCAAGTCCGATCTGACCGCCCGCGTGGCGGCGCTGAAGGAGAAGGGCGTCACGCCCGGCCTCGGCACGATCCTGGTCGGGGACGATCCCGGCAGCCAGAAGTACGTCGCCGGCAAGCACCGCGACTGCGCGCAGGTGGGCATCGCCTCCATCCAGCGCGAGCTCCCCGCCACGGCGACGCAGGAGGAGATCGAGGCGGTCGTACGCGAGCTGAACGAGGACCCGGCCTGCACCGGTTACATCGTGCAACTGCCGCTGCCCAAGGGCATCGACGAGAACCGCATCCTCGAACTGATGGATCCGGACAAGGACGCGGACGGGCTGCACCCGATGAACCTCGGCCGCCTGGTCCTGAACGAGCCGGCGCCGCTGCCCTGCACGCCGAACGGTGTGCTGACCCTGCTGCGCCGCTACGGCGTCGAGATCAAGGGCGCGGAGGTCGTGGTCGTCGGGCGCGGCGTGACCATCGGCCGTCCGATGCCGCTGCTGCTGACGCGGCGCAGCGAGAACGCGACCGTGACCCAGTGCCACACCGGCACGCGCGATCTGTCGGCGCACCTGAAGCGCGCGGACATCATCGTCGCCGCCGCCGGTTCCGCCCATCTGATCCGCGCGGAGGACGTCAAGCCGGGCGCGGCCGTCCTCGACGTCGGCGTCTCCCGCAGCGCCGAGGGCAGGATCGTGGGCGACGTCCACCCCGGCGTGGCCGAGGTCGCCGGCTGGATCTCCCCGAACCCCGGCGGGGTCGGCCCGATGACCCGCGCCCAGCTGCTCGTCAACGTGGTCGAGGCGGCGGAGCGCAGTGTCGGCTGAGCGAAGCGCCACGGGCGCGGGAGCCCGCAGAGCACCGCGAATGCTGGAGCCGGGCGAGGTGCCCAGGATGTGGAGGGTGCCGGGGGCGCCGCGGACGCTGACGCTGGAGCCGGGCGGGGCACTCCGCGCGCCGGGACCAACGCGCACGCTTCGGCCGGGCGAGGTGCCCAGGATGTTGAGGACGCCGGGGGTGCTCCGGGCGATGGGTCGACCGCGCAGGCCGACGCCGGGCAGGGCGCTGCTGCGGGCGGGGGCGCCCCGGGTTCCGAGGACGCCGAGCGGGTTGGGGGCGTGCGGGGTGTTCAGGATGACCGGGGTGCGTTGGACGGGCAGGGCGAGTCGGAGGCTCAGGAGGCGTTCGAGGATCTCACCGTGCGGGACCCCGTCAGCGCGCCCGACGCCGAGGGGCGGCCGCGGCGGGTCACCCGGCGGTTCCCGCTGTTCACCAAGGACACCGCGCGGCCCGAGGGCGGTGGCCGTGCGGCCTCCGGGGACGCTCCCGCGCCGGCCCGGCAGTGGCCCGTGCTCGCCGTGCTGGGGCTGGTCGGACTCGGACTGCTGGTGACCGCGTTCGGGCAGTTCCGGCTCGGGACGCTGATGATCGGTGTCGCACTGCTGGGCGGCGGCGTGCTGCGCTGGCTGCTGCCGGACGTCGGCATGCTCGCCGTCCGCTCCCGCTTCACGGACATCGTCACCTACGGCGTGCTGGGCCTGGTGATCGTCATGCTGGCGCTGATGGCACAGCCCAACCCCTGGGTGCAGCTCCCGTTCCTGAAGGACACACTGCACTTCACCGTCACGAACGAATGAGCTAACGGCGGCCCGTCCTCTCCCCGAGAAAGGACGGACCGCCGCCACGCCCCACCCTCGTGCACCGCGAACGGCCTGTTCAACGCCTGTCAGTACGCTGTGGCACGGAAGTGACAGTTCCGGTACGTCTGTCGTCTGATTCCGCACGATGTGGTGCGACAACGGGGTTGGCATGGACAATCGGGACGGTCCAGGGTGTATCGCGCGCGGTCACCACGCTTCTGTGCGCCCCCCGTCAGGGAACTGAGATCCTGAGTGTGCGCATCCCTGTGGGTAGCCAGAACGGGGACTCGGCCAAGGCCGCCAGCGCGCGGGGCGAACAGCGCGGGAAATATCAGCACGAACCGGGGGAAGAGGGGGGAAGCAATGCCTCGTTGGAAGGCCTTGCCGGATGAGCTCGATCCACAGATCAGGGAGTTCACCAGCCAGTTGCGCAGACTCGTGGACCGCAGCGGTCTGAGCATCGCGTCGGTTGCGGACCGCACGGGATACAGCAAGACGTCCTGGGAGCGGTATCTGAACGGCAGGCTGCTCGCGCCCAAGGGCGCGATCGTGGCCCTGGCCGAGGTCACCGGCACCAACCCGGTGCACCTGACCACCATGTGGGAGCTGGCCGAGCGCGCCTGGAGCCGCTCGGAGATGCGGCACGACATGACGATGGAGGCCATCCGGATCTCCCAGGCGCGTGCCGCGCTCGGGGAGTTCGGCGGGCAGGACTTCGGCGGCCCCTCGACCGGTTCCAAGGGCGAGGGCAGGTCGGCCTCCGCGGGCGGCGGCAAGTCGGCCCGCCGGAGCGGCAGCGCGACCGTCACACCGGGCATCGCGGGCCCGGCCGGGGTGTCCCCGACGGTGCCGCCGCAGCCGACGGCTCCCGAGGTGCAGGACTCCACCACCGGCGGGGTGCGCGAGGACAGCGGCCGGGGCGGCGGGACCGAGGTCAACTCGTGGGGGCTGGCGGGATACAAGGGCCCGTCGCCGTCCGGCGCACGGGGCGCGGGCCCGGGGGCCGACAGCGGCTCCGGCTCCGGCTTCGGTACCGGTTCGGGCAGGGGTACCGGCTCGGTCTCCCCGTCCGGGACCTCCGCCGGCACGCCCGGCGGTCCCGCTTCGGCGCGGGGTTCCGGGGCGGGCTCGTACGGCACACCGCCCCAGGACGCGGTCCCGGCCCGCGCCGGTCGCGCCGGTCGCTCCGGCGGTGCCGGCGGCAAGCGGCGGACCACGACGTTCCTCGCGGGTGTCGTGGGCGTGCTCGTCGTGATCGCCGGCGCGTTCTACCTCACCGGCGGCGGTGGTGACGACGAGGCCAAGGGCGCCACCACGTCCCCGTCGCCGACCGCCACCACCGACCCGAACCTGCCGCCCGGCGTGAAGTGCAGCGGAGACAGCTGCACCGGCAAGGACGCGGAGGCCATGGGGTGCAGCGGTGATCTGGTGACCACGGCGCAGACGGCGACCGTCGGCACCACCACGATCGAAGTCCGCTACAGCGAGACCTGCAAGGCGGCCTGGGGGCGCATCACCCAGGCGGCACAGGGCGACGAGGTCCAGATCAGCGCGGGCGAGGCGAAGCAGACCGGCAGCATCACCGCCGCCGGCGACGCGATCGCGTACACCCCGATGGTGGCCGTGAAGAACGCCGCCGACGCCAAGGCCTGCGCGACGCTCGCGGCCGGAGGGCAGGGCTGCACCGAGTAGGCGGACGGGACCCGGCCCGGCCGGGCGAGGAATTTCGAAGAGGGAGGCATGCCCGCCGGAATCGGGGGCACGCGCACGTTACCCCCACGGGAGTCCGGCATGGTCGGTATCCCCCCCAGGCGGCCGCCTTCGTCCCTCTCTCCCGGACGGGCGGCCGCCTCTTGTGTGCACGACGGGACACGTTGTGGGCCGGGCCACACCGACCCGGCCGTCCGGGATCCCGGATGCGCGATAGCCTGACCGCTGGTCGATCTCTTGACGCCAAGAGATCGATCAAACGTCCGGGGCAGGGACCCCGCCCCTACCGCCAGCTGTCATACGGAGAACGCCATGACCCGCACTCCCGTGAACGTCACCGTCACCGGCGCGGCCGGCCAGATCGGTTACGCCCTGCTCTTCCGCATCGCCTCCGGTCAGCTGCTCGGCGCGGACGTGCCGGTGAAGCTGCGCCTCCTGGAGATCACGCCGGCGCTCAAGGCGGCCGAGGGCACGGCCATGGAGCTGGACGACTGCGCGTTCCCGCTCCTGCAGGGCATCGACATCACGGACGACCCGAACGTCGCCTTCGACGGCGCCAACGTCGGTCTGCTCGTCGGCGCCCGCCCGCGCACCAAGGGCATGGAGCGCGGTGACCTGCTGGAGGCCAACGGCGGCATCTTCAAGCCGCAGGGCCAGGCCATCAACGCCCACGCCGCGGACGACATCAAGGTCCTGGTCGTCGGCAACCCGGCCAACACCAACGCCCTGATCGCCCAGGCCGCCGCGCCGGACGTACCCGCCGAGCGGTTCACGGCCATGACCCGCCTGGACCACAACCGCGCCCTGACCCAGCTGTCGAAGAAGACCGGCACCCCGGTCTCCGAGATCCGGAAGCTGACGATCTGGGGCAACCACTCCGCCACCCAGTACCCGGACATCTTCCACGCCACGGTCGCCGGCAAGAACGCCGCCGAGGTCGTCAACGACGAGAAGTGGCTGGCCGAGGACTTCATCCCGACCGTCGCCAAGCGTGGCGCCGCCATCATCGAGGCCCGCGGTGCCTCGTCGGCCGCCTCCGCCGCCAACGCCGCCATCGACCACGTCCACACCTGGGTCAACGGCACCGACGAGGGCGACTGGGTCTCCATGGGCATTCCGTCCGACGGTTCGTACGGCGTCCCGGAGGGCCTCATCTCCTCCTTCCCGGTCACCACCAAGGACGGCAAGTACGAGATCGTCCAGGGCCTGGAGATCAACGAGTTCTCCCGCGCCCGGATCGACGCCTCCGTCAAGGAGCTCGAGGAGGAGCGCGAGGCGGTCCGCGGCCTCGGCCTGATCTGAACCCCGCGTTCCCTCCCCGCAGGCTCCGCACCGGCTCCGGCCGGTGCGGAGCCTGCGGGCTTTCCGGGCGCGAACCCTTCATCCTGTGGGTGATTTGCCCTGTTTGTCCACATGTTCAGTGATGCAGCGCACTTTCAGCCATGGATTGCGCATGCAACCGGGAGCCCCGGGCAGGCGAACTCGGTCTCCTGGGTCACACATGTGTGACCCAGGGGCACTGAACAGGAACGGAAGGGCAGTTACCGATCATGGCGGAAAGTACCGAACTTCAGGCGCGTAAAACCATTCACGCGGGAGGAGAATGGCGCACGGCCGTCTCCGGCGCCACGCGCGAGATCCTCGACCCGCGGACGCCCTGCCCTTCGCCGTGGTCGCGGAGGGTGACGAGAAGGACACCGACCTGGCCATCGCCGCCGCCCGGCAGGCCTTCGACACGGGGGAGTGGCCGCACACCCCCGTCGCCGAGCGCGCCGCGCTGCTGCGCCGCGTCGCCGATCTGCTGGTCCGCGACCGCGAGGAGCTCGGCCGGCTGGAGGCCAGGACGCGGGCAAGACCGTCGAGGAGGGCCGCGTCGACATCGACTGTGTCGCCGACGCCTTCCGCTACTTCGCCGACCTGGTCGCCGGCGAGGCCCCCGGCCGGGTCGTGGACGCCGGCTCGACCGACATCCACAGCGTCGTCGTGCACGAGCCCATCGGCGTCTGCGCGATGATCACGCCCTGGAACTACCCGCTGCTCCAGGCCTCCTGGAAGGTCGCCCCGGCCCTGGCCGCGGGCAACACCTTCGTCATCAAGCCGAGCGAGATCACGCCGATGACCACCATCGCGCTGGTCGAGCTGCTCGCCGAGGCCGGGCTGCCCGCCGGAGTCGCCAACATCGTCACCGGCCCCGGTCACTCGGTCGGCGCACGGCTCTCCGAGCACCCCGACGTCGACCTGGTCTCCTTCACCGGCGGCCTGGTCAGCGGCACCAAGGTGGCCCAGGCCGCCGCGCCCACCGTCAAGAAGGTCGCCCTCGAACTCGGCGGCAAGAACCCCAACGTCGTCTTCGCCGACGCCTGCGCCACCGAGGAGGGCTTCGACACCGCCGTCGACCAGGCCCTCAACGCCGGCTTCATCCACAGCGGCCAGGTCTGCTCGGCCGGCGCCCGCCTCATCATCGAGGAGTCCGTCAGGGACCGTTTCGTCGCCGAGCTGGCCCGCCGTGCCGAGAAGATCCGGCTCGGCCGCGGCACCGAGGACGGCGTCGAGTGCGGCCCCTGGTCTCCGAGCAGCAGCGCGCCAAGGTCGAGGCGTACGTCGAGTCCGCCCTCAAGGAGGGCGCGGTGCTGCGCTCCGGCGGCAAGCGCCCCGAGCCGTCCCCGCAGCGCCCGGAGAGCGGCTACTTCTACGAGCCGACCGTCCTCGACCACTGCCACCGCGAGATGCGCGTCGTACGGGAGGAGGTCTTCGGGCCGGTCCTCACCGTCGAGACCTTCCGTACCGAGGACGAGGCCGTCGCCCTGGCCAACGACACCGAGTACGGCCTCGCGGGCGGCGTCTGGACCGCCGACCCGGGCCGCGCCCGCCGCGTGGCCGGCCGGCTGCGCCACGGCACGATCTGGATCAACGACTTCCACCCCTATCTGCCGCAGGCGGAGTGGGGCGGTTTCGGCAAGAGCGGAGTGGGCCGCGAACTCGGCCCGGCCGGACTCGCCGAGTACCGCGAGACCAAGCACGTCTACCAGAACCTCGCGCCGAAGCCGGTGCGGTGGTTCGCGGGCTGAGCCCCCCGGCCCGGGCTGACCTCCCCCAGCCCGGGGCCGGCTTCCCGCACCCTCCCTTCGAGCCCGACCACTTCATCCCCACGGGAGCAAGCAAGTCATGTCCCACACCAGCCACGAGTACGACTATGTCGTGATAGGCGGCGGAACCGCCGGTTCCGTCATCGCCTCCCGCCTGACCGAGAACCCCGACGTCACCGTCGCCGTCATCGAGGGCGGCCCCAGCGACGTCGGCCGTGACGACGTGCTGACCCTGCGGCGCTGGATGGGCCTGCTGGGCGGCGAGCTCGACTACGACTACCCCACCACCGAGCAGCCACGCGGAAACTCGCACATCCGGCACAGTCGCGCCCGTGTCCTGGGCGGCTGTTCCTCGCACAACACCCTGATCGCCTTCAAGCCGCTGCCCGCCGACTGGGACGAGTGGGAGGCCGCCGGCGCCAAGGGCTGGGGCGCGGTGCAGATGGAGGCCTACTTCGCGCGCCTGCTCAACAACATCGTCCCCGTCGACGAGCAGGACCGGAACGCCATCGCCCGCGACTTCGTCGACGCGGCCCAGGCGGCGCTGGGCGTGCCGCGCGTCGAGGGCTTCAACAAGAAGCCGTTCACCGAGGGCGTCGGATTCTTCGACCTCGCCTACCACCCCGAGAACAACAAGCGGTCCTCGGCGTCGGTGGCGTACCTGCACCCGGTGATGGACGAGCGGCCCAACCTGACGATCCTGCTGGAGACCTGGGCGTACAAGCTCCAGCTCGACGGCGACCGCGCCGAGGGCGTACACGTGCGCACCAAGGACGGCGAGGAGCTCCTCGTCAAGGCCCGTAACGAGGTCCTGCTGTGCGCCGGCGCCGTCGACTCGCCCCGGCTGCTGATGCACTCCGGCATCGGCCCCAAGGCCGACCTGGAGAAGCTCGGCATCCCCGTCACCCACGACCTGCCGGGCGTCGGCGAGAACCTGCTGGACCACCCCGAGTCGGTCATCGTGTGGGAGACCAACGGCCCCATCCCGGAGAACTCCGCGATGGACTCGGACGCGGGCCTGTTCGTGCGCCGCGACCCCGAACTGCCGCACCCCGACCTGATGTTCCACTTCTACCAGATCCCCTTCACCGACAACCCGGAGCGACTGGGCTACCAGCGGCCGGAGTTCGGCGTCTCCATGACCCCGAACATCCCCAAGCCGAAGAGCCGCGGCCGGCTCTACCTGACCAGCGCCGACCCCGAGGTCAAGCCGGCCCTGGACTTCCGCTACTTCACCGACGAGGACGACTACGACGGCCGCACCCTCGTCGACGGCATCAAGATCGCCCGCGAGATCGCCAAGACCGAGCCGCTGGCGGGCTGGCTCAAGCGCGAGGTGGCGCCCGGCCCGGACGTCACCGGTGACGAGGAGCTCAGCGAGTACGCCCGCAAGGTCGCGCACACCGTCTACCACCCGGCCGGCACCTGCAAGATGGGCGACGCCGACGACCGGCTCGCCGTCGTCGACCCCGAGCTGCGCATCCGCGGCCTGGAGGGCATCCGCATCGCGGACGCCTCCGTGTTCCCCACCATGACCACCGTGAACCCGATGATCGGGGTGCTCATGATCGGGGAGAAGGCCGCCGAGCTGATCGGTGGTGGTGACCGGTGACCGAGATCCCGACCCTCGAACCCCCCACGGAGCAGACCATGGACACGGACACCACTCCCGTCTTCTCGGTGGAGGGCCTGTGGAAGGTGTTCGGCCCCAAGGCCGACCGCGTTCCCGCCGACCCCGAGCTGACCGCCCTCGACCCGGCCGAGCTGCGCTCCCGCACCGGCTGCACGGCCGCCGTCCGGGACGTCAGCTTCGACGTCCGCAAGGGCGAGGTCTTCGTCGTCATGGGCCTGTCCGGCTCCGGCAAGTCCACGCTGGTGCGCTGTCTGACCCGGCTGATCGAGCCGACCGCCGGCACCATCGCCATCGACGGCGAGGACGTCCGCGCCATGGACCGCTCCCGGCTGCGCGAACTGCGCCGCCACCGCGCCGCCATGGTCTTCCAGCACTTCGGCCTGCTGCCGCACCGCACCGTCCTCGACAACGTCGCCTACGGCCTGGAGATCCAGGGCATGGGCAGGTCCGAGCGGCGTGAGCGGGCCGCCGAGGTCGTCGCCAAGGTCGGCCTGGAAGGCATGGAGCACCGCCGCCCCGGCCAGCTCTCCGGCGGTCAGCGCCAGCGCGTGGGACTCGCCCGCGCACTCGCCGTCGACCCGAGGTCCTCCTGTTCGACGAGCCGTTCAGCGCGCTCGACCCGCTGATCCGGCGCGACATGCAGGAGGAGGTCGTCCGGCTGCACCAGGAAGAGGGCCGCACGATGGTCTTCATCACGCACGACCTCCAGGAGGCCCTCAAGCTGGGCGACCGCATCGCCCTGATGCGTGACGGCCGGGTCGTCCAGCTCGGCACGCCCGAGGAGATCGTCGGCTCGCCCGCCGACGACTACGTCCGCGAGTTCGTCCGGGACGTCCCGCGCGAGCAGGTCATGACCGTCCGCACGGCCATGCGCCGCCCCTCGGCGGACCAGGACGGCAGCGGCCCGGCGGTCCGGCCCGACGCCACGGTCTCCGAGGCGATCGAGGCGGTCGCCCGCGCCGGAGCACCGGCCCGTGTCGTGGACAAGGGCCGCTGCGTCGGCGTGGTCGACTCCGACACGCTCCTCGGTGTCGTCGCCGGCACGGAGCAGCCCGCCCCGCCGGGGACGCAGCAGCCCAAGGAGGCGGTGTGATGGCGACCATCACCGCCAACCCGCCCCGCATCGGCCTGCCCGGGCTGCTGAAGAACCGCGCCGTCCAGAAGCTTCTGCTGCTGGCCCTCGCGGCAGCGATCCTCGTCCCCCTGGTCGACGCCCGCTGGGCGAGCGGCACCTGGCCGGGCGCGCTGACCGTCGACCTCTCCGAGCCGCTCGCCAAGGCCAGCGACTGGATCATCGACAACCGCGACAGCCACCCGCTGTTCCTGTACTTCTTCGGCCACGTCAGCAATGTCGTCGTCATCGCCGTACGGGCCGTCTACCTCACCCTCCTCGCCATCGGCTGGGCGGGCGTCACGGCCCTGGGCGCCCTGGTCGCCTGGCGCGTGGCGGGCGTGAAGCTGGCGCTCGGCACCGCCGTCGCGTTCCTCGCCTGCGGCCTGCTCGGCATGTGGGTGCCGACCATGCAGACCCTCGCCCTGATGGTCGTCGCGGTCCTCGCGTCGGTCGTCGTCGGCATGCTGCTCGGACTGGCCGCCGGGCTGTCCGACCGGATGGACCGCGCCCTGCGCCCGGTCCTGGACACCATGCAGGTGCTGCCCGCCTTCGCCTACCTGCTGCCGGTCGTCCTCGTCTTCGGCATCGGCGTCCCGGCGGCCGTCCTGGCCACCGTCATCTACGCCGCCCCGCCCATGGCCCGCCTGACCTCGCTGGGCCTGCGCGGCGCCGACAAGGAGGTGCTGGAGGCAGTCGAGTCGCTCGGCGCCACCGGACGCCAGCGGCTGCTGACCGCGCGGATCCCGCTGGCCCGCAAGGAACTCCTGCTCGGCGTCAACCAGACGATCATGATGGCGCTGTCCATGGCCGTCATCGCCGCCGTCATCGGCGCGGGCGGCCTCGGTGACCGCGTCTACCAGGCCCTTGCCTCCGTCGACGTCGGTGCCGCGCTCGCCGCCGGTGTCCCGATCGTGCTGCTGGCCGTCGTCCTGGACCGCGTCACGGGCGCGGCCGGGAGCGGCTCGGCGCCGAACCCGAGCCCCGCGGCGGACGCGGCTGGCTGTACGCCCTCATCGGTGTCGTCGCCGTGGCGGTCGCCGGGCGGCTCGCCGGCCGCCTCGACTGGCCGGAGTCCTGGGTCGTGGGCATCGCCGAGCCGGTCAACCGGGCCGTCGACTGGATGACCGCGCACCTGTACTCGGGCGTCCCTGTCGTGGGCGGCACCGCCGACTGGGCGGGCCACTTCACCACCTGGGTCCTCGACCCGGTGCGCGACGGCCTGCAGGGGCTGCCCTGGTGGTCGGTGCTGCTGATCGTCGCCGCCCTGGCCTGGGTCATCGGCACCTGGCGCACCGCGCTCACCGCCGTCCTCGCCATGGCCGTGATCGGCGTCCTCGGTGTCTGGAAGCCCTCCCTCGACACCCTCTCCCAGGTCCTCGCGGCCGTCGTCGTCACTCTCGTCGTCGGCTTCGCCGTCGGCATCGCGGCGGCCCGCAGCGACCGCCTGGAGCGCGCGCTGCGGCCCGTCCTGGACGTCTTCCAGACGATGCCGCAGTTCGTGTACCTGATCCCGGTCGTCGCCCTGTTCGGCGTCGGCCGCGCCCCGGCCGTCGCGGCCGCGATCGTCTACGCCCTCCCGGCCGTCGTCCGCATCACCACCCAGGGCCTGCGCCAGGTCGACCCGGCCGCCATGGAGTCCTCCAGTTCGCTCGGCGCGACCAGCTGGCAGCAGCTGAAGCAGGTGCAGCTCCCGCTGGCCCGTCCGGCGCTGCTGCTCGCCGTCAACCAGGGCCTCGTCCTGGTCCTCGCCGTCGTCGTCATCGGCGGCCTGGTCGGGGGTGGCGCGCTCGGCTACGACGTCGTCTTCGGCCTCGCCCAGGGCGACCTGGCGACCGGTCTGGTGGCCGGCGCGGCGATCGTCTGCCTCGGCCTGATGCTCGACCGGGTGACGCAGCCCACCGAACGGCGCGCGAAGAAGGGAGCGTGACATGCGAGTCCGCAAGACGGCCGTGATCGCCGCGGCGAGCTCTCTGGCGCTGCTCACCGGCTGCGGCGCCGCCGACATGACCAAGCAGGCCTCGCCCTTCGCCAACGCGCAGGGCGCCAGGACCGTGACGCTGTCCGTGCAGTCCTGGGTGGGCGCCCAGGCCAACGTGGCCGTCGCCGAGTACATCCTGGAGCACGAGCTGGGCTACCGAGTCGACACCGTCCAGGTCGACGAGGTGCCCGCCTGGGACGCCCTCAGCCAGGGCCGCGTCGACGCGCTCCTGGAGGACTGGGGCCACCCCGAGCAGGAGAAGCGGTACGTCGACGACAAGAAGACGATCGCCCGCGGCGGCGAACTCGGCGTCACCGGCCACATCGGCTGGTTCGTCCCCACGTACCTCGCCAAGAAGCACCCGGACATCACCGACTGGAAGAACCTCAACAAGTACGCCGACCTCTTCCGCACCCCGGAGAGCGGCAGCAAGGGCCAGCTGATGGACGGTTCGCCGTCCTACGTCACCAACGACAAGGCGCTGGTGAAGAACCTGAAGCTGGACTACCAGGTGGTGTTCGCCGGCTCAGAGGCGGCGCAGATCACCCAGATGAAGCAGTTCGCCAAGGAGAAGAAGCCCTTCCTCACCTACTGGTACTCGCCGCAGTGGCTCTTCGAGAAGGTCCCGATGACCGAGGTGAAGCTGCCGCCGTACAAGGAGGGCTGCGACGCCGACCCGGAGAAGGTCGCCTGCGCCTACCCGCACACGCCGCTGGAGAAGTACCTCAACGCGGACTTCGCCAAGAAGGGCGGCAAGGCGGCGGCCTTCCTGAAGAAGTTCAAGTGGACGACCGAGGACCAGAACGAGGTCTCCCTGATGATCGCCGACAAGAAGATGTCGCCGGAGGACGCGGCGAAGAAGTGGGTGGACAGCCACAAGTCCACGTGGAAGAAGTGGCTGTCCTGAGCGTCCCTACCGTCGCAGGCCGGCGACGATCTCCCGGAGGGCCCGCGTGGCCCGCCGCTGGAGCCCCGGCCCGAAGGTGATCCGGGTGGCCCCTCGCGCGCCGAGTTCGGCGGGTGAGGGGCCCTCGTCCGTCAGGGCCCCGACGTTGATCGGCCCCTGGATGCCGGCCCGCAGCAGCGGGAGCGCTTCCGGCGGGGCGCCGATCGGGTACACGCAGTCGGCCCCGGCCGCCACGTACAACGTGGCCCGCTCGACGGCCGGATCGGTTTCCGTCATCCCGCAGGTGAAGGTGTCCACGCGCGCGTTGACGAAGAGCCGGTCACCGGCCGCCGCCCGCACCTCGGCGAGCCAGTCGGCGTGCGCCCGTGGATCCTTGAGCACCCCGTCCTCGGAGTCCTCCAGGTTGCAGCCCACCGCCCCTGTCTCCAGCAGCCGCTCCACCAGCTCCTTCGGCGCGAGCCCGTAGCCGCCCTCGACGTCCGCCGACACCGGCACGTCGACGGCCCGGACGATCCGGGCGACCGCCGCGAACATCTCGTCGGCCGGGACCTGCCCGTCCTCGTGGCCGAGGGAGGCGGCGACCCCGGCGCTGGGCGTCGCGAGCGCCGGGAACCCGGCCTCGGCGAACACCCGGGCACTGGCCGCGTCCCACGGGCCGGGCAGGACAAGAGGATCGCCGGGCACCCGGTGATGGTGCAGGGCGCGGAACATGTCGGCCTTGCTCATGGTGTGTATCCCCCTGGCGGAATTCGGCGGCTGACCATCACCCGGTTCCAGTTGTTGATGGCGACGACCAGACCGATCAGATGGGCCAGGCCGGTCTCGTCGAAGTGCCTGGCCGCGTTCTCGTACACCTCGTCCGGCACGAAACCGTCCGTCAGCACGGTCACCGCCTCGGCGAGCGCCAGTGCGGCCCGCTCCCGCTCGTCGAAGACGCCCTCGGCCTCCTCCCACGCGGCCAGCAGATCGAGCCGGCGCTCACTCACCCCATGCTCACGCGCGATCTTGAGATGCATGTCGAGGCAGAACGCGCAGTGGTTGAGCTGCGAGGCACGGATCACCACGAGCTCGGCCAGGGCCGGGTCGCCCAGGCCCTTCTTCGCGACCGCGCTGAGCGTGGACATGGCCTGACCGACCGCCGGATCCAGCAGCCGCGTCCGTCGCGTCACTTGTACTGGCCCGGCTGGTAGTGCCCGGGCGTCATGCGGCAGGTCACGCCGAGCCGGTTCCACGCGTTGATCGCCGTGATCGCGGCGATGACCTGGGCCAGCTCCGCCTCCTCGAAATGCTTCGCCGCGTTGTCGTAGACCTCGTCGGGCACGAACCCTCCCCAGAGCCGAAAGCCTGGGAGGTGCCCCCAGTCAGGACCGTCACGGCCTCCGTCAGCTCCAGCGCGGCGAGCTCCTTGGCGGTGTAGAAGTGCCGTGACTCGTCCCAGGCGCTGAGCTGCAGGATCCGTTCGACGCTCTCGCCGGACGCGAGGGCGTCCTTGGTGTGCATGTCGATGCAGAAGGCGCAGTGGTTGATCTGGGAGGCGCGGATCTTCACCAACTCGTACAGCTTGTGGTCGAGGCCCTTACGGGCGGCGGTCTCCAGCCGGAGCATCGCCTTGTAGAACTCGGGTGCGTGCTTGGACCAGTCCAGGCGGGCGGGCCGCTCGGGGGCGTATTCCACGGCCGTCTCATCGGTGTGCGTCGTCATGGCCTCGACCCTAGGAAGGAAGCAGCCCAGGAGTATGGTCCATTTCCATGGCGGAACCTTGGGCCACTTACGGGGTCGACCTGCACCTGGAGCCGGCCGGGCCGGGCCTGCGCAAGGGGCTGACCGACGCCCTGCGCGAGGCGGTGCGCTCCGGCCGGCTGGCCCCCGGCACCCGGCTGCCCTCCTCCCGCGCGCTCGCCGCCGACCTGGGCATCGCCCGCAACACCGTCGCCGACGCCTACGCCGACCTGGTCGCCGAGGGCTGGCTCACCGCCCGGCAGGGCTCGGGGACCCGGGTCGCCAAGGGGTGTCTCCCTCGCGGTCGAGGCGGCGGGGGCGGACGGCCGGCGCCGCTCCCCACCCCCGCGCACCCGTCCGCCCCGCCTACGACCTGCGTCCCGGCAGCCCCGACCTCGCGTCCTTCCCGCGTGCGGAGTGGCTCAAGGCCGCCCGCCGCGCCCTCACCGCCGCCCCGTCCCACGCGCTGGACTACGGCGACCCCCGCGGCCGGCCCGAGCTGCGGGCCGCGCTCGCCGGCTACCTCTCCAGGGCCCGGGGCGTACGCACCGACCCCGAACGGATCGTGGTGTGCGGCGGGATCGCACATGGTCTGAAACTGCTCGGCTCGGTCCTGCGGGCGCGCGGGGCACGGACGGTCGCGGTCGAGTCGTACGGCCTCGACGTGCACTGGAGGATCCTGGCCTCCTCCGGCCTGCACACCACGCCCCTGCCCTTCGACCGACTGGGCACCGACCCCGGCGAGCCGGCCGACGCCGACGCGATCCTGCTCACCCCCGCCCACCAGTTCCCGATGGGCGTGCCCCTGCACCGTGACCGCCGTGCGTCCGTCGTGGACTGGGCGCGCCGCACCGACGGGCTGGTGCTGGAGGACGACTACGACGGCGAGTTCCGCTACGACCGGCAGCCCGTGGGGGCGCTCCAGGGCCTGGCTCCCGACCGGGTGGTCTACCTGGGCACCGCGAGCAAGGCCCTCGCGCCCGGGCTGCGGCTGGCCTGGATGGTGCTGCCGACGGGCCTCGCCCAGGAGGTCGCCGCGGCGAAGGGCGGCGTCGACACCTGCGGGGTGCTGGACCAGCTGACCCTGGCCGAGTTCCTCACCTCGGGGGCCTACGACCGCCATGTCCGCACGACCCGACTGCGCTACCGGCGCCGCCGGGACGCCCTGGTCGCCGCCGTCGCGGCCCGGGCGCCCGAGGCCCGGGTCACCGGCATCGCGGCCGGTCTGCACGTGCTGCTGCGGCTGCCGCCCGGCACGGAGCAGTCGGTGGTCCAGGCGGCACACTGGCGGGGTCTGGCGCTCCACGGACTCGCCCGCTACCGCAATCCCGCCGGGCAGGCCGAGCCGCTCGACGCCCTGGTCGTCGGCTACGGGACACCGCCGGACCACGCCTGGTCGGGAGCGCTGGACGCGCTGTGCACCGTACTGCCCGGATAATCGTGCGAATTCCCTCTCGGGATTCCGTTCGCAGGATATGGTCACCCCATGAGCGAAAGCCCTTCCATATCCCGAGTGGCCCTGAAGAAAATCACCCCCGACGTCTCCGCCGCAATGGGGTCCCTGCATGCCGCCGCCGTTTCCGCGGCCCAGGACGCCAAACTCGAACCGGAGCTGCTGGAACTGGTCAGGATCCGCGCCTCGCAGATCAACGGCTGCGCGTTCTGCCTCGACCTGCACACCCGGGACGCCCGCGCCCAGGGCGAGACCGAACAGCGCGTCTACACCCTGAACGCCTGGCGGGAGACGCCCTTCTTCACCGCTCGCGAGCGCGCGGCGCTGGCGTTGACCGAGGCGGTGACCCTCGTCCACGACGGTCACGTGCCCGACGCGGTGTACGCCGAGGCGGCCGAGGTCTTCGACGAGAACCAGATCGCCGCGTTGATCTGGTCGGCCACCGTCATCAACGCGTACAACCGCATCGCGATAGCGACGCGCATGGTGCCGAAAAACTGAGAGAAAAACGGAAAGCGCGCCGGGTCGATTTCCTTCGACCCGGCGTCGTCAATGGTCCTGAATTCAGCTGTCGGGCAGCGGCTCCATGATGCCGTCCAGCCAATTGCGCCATTCCCCGGCCCGTTCCGCCGGGGGCACCCGCATCGGCTGTCCGACCCAGCCCGTCACGGGCCGGATCCCGTGCAGCGCGTTGGTGAGCCACACCTCACGGCCGTCCAGCTCGGCCACGGTCCGCTCCCGGTGCGCGATCCGGATCCCGGAGCGCAGCGCCCGCTCCTGGACCAGCCCGGCCGTCACGCCCGGCAGGACGGGCAGCCGGGGCGGCGGCAGGCACAGGGTGTCGTCCTCCCACCACAGCATGCTGGCGGTGGCCGACTCCAGCACCGTGCCCGAGGGCGCGATCAGCACCGCCTCCTCGGCTCCCTCGCCGGCGGCCCGGCGGCGCACCCGGGCCAAGGTGTCCAGGTCGGGCCCTTGCGGCGGGGGACGGTCCGCGGGTCGGGCCGGCCGGCCGCCCAGAGACGTATCCCGGTGCCGAGCGGCGGGGCGGGCCGCAGCAGCAGCCGCAACTCCAGGGAGCCCGCCGCCAGTTCCACCCGCGGGAACCACACACCCGTGCGCGGCAGTACGGCCGTCACGTCCCGCCAGAACTCCACGAGCCGGCCCGGGTCAGGCCCGCCGCACTCACCGCAGGACCGCGCGAACCGCTCCCGGTGCCGGGCGTAGGCCCGTACCCGGCCCTCGCGCAGCAGCCACGAGTCCGCGACCAGCAGCCGCCCCCCGGCCGTCCGGTCCGGGGCCGGGACCAGGCCATCGCCGGGCGTCCAGGTCCACAGGCCTTCCGCCACCGCCGGTCTTGTCACCGACACCCTCCTCAGTACTTGCGTCCCGCGACCGCCGGCGCCCCGTGCCGGGGCCCGTACGGCGCGTGTTCCAGCCATGATCCGCACCACGGCAGCACCGGTGCCAGGGCCGCCGCCGCCCGCTGCCTGACCCGGACGGTCCGGCGGTGCGGCCGCAGATGGTCCAGGGCGGCTCCGGCGGCGGCGCTGTTGAACAGGGCCGCCGCGCGCCGCACCGCGGCGAACTCCGCGACCGCCTCGCCGGTCCCCGCGGCGATCGCCTCGGCGGCGGCCGCCGCGTCCGCGATCCCGCTGTTCATCCCGCGTGCCCCGAACGGCGGGAAGAGATGCGCCGCCTCGCCGGCCAGCAGCACCCGCCGGTGCGCGTCGGTGAACGAGGCCGCCACCTTGCGCAGGAAGCGGTACGTCGACACCCACAGGATCCGCTCGCCGTAACCGTCCCCGACGATCGCGGGCAGCCAGCGGCGCACGGCCTCCTCGGTGCCGTACGCCTCCTGCCGGTCGTCGTCCCGGCACTGGAGGTCGACCTGGAAGCCCCCGGTGAACGGCACCCGCATCACACTGCGCCCGCCGACCCCGGGATGCTCGTAGTGGAAGACCCGCTCCAACGGCAGCTCGGCGCCCGGCAGGTCGGCGACGTCCACGACGACGTGGAAGCCCTCGCCGTGCGTGCCCTCCAGTGCGATGCCGAGCCCCCGCCGGACCGCGGAGCGCGCCCCGTCGGCGGCGACCGCGAACGCGCCGGTCCACACCCGCCCGTCCTCGCCCGTCAGGTGGACTTCCGACTCCGTGGACCGTACGCCCGTCACCCGGGCGCCCCACACGAACTCCACCCCGGCCCGCTCACAGGCCGCGCGCAGGAACCGTTCGGTGTCCGTCTGCCGCAGGCTGGTGAAGGGCGGCGGGCCGGACGGCGGCGGGAACGTGCGGGCGTACACCTCGCGCCCCCGGTAGAGGGTGCGCCTGGTGTGCCAGGTCCGCCCGTACGAGGTGATCTCGGCGGCGAGGCCGGGCAGCATGGCGTCGAGCAGACCGAGGGTCTCCCGGTGCACGAACAGGGCCCGGCTGCCGGGCCGTTCACGGTCCTCCGGGTCGGCCTCCAGCAGCACCACCGGCAGACCGTGCGCCCGCAGCGCGAGGGCCGCCGACAGGCCGACGGGACCGGCGCCCACGACCATGACCGGGCTCATGCCCGAGCACCTTCGGCCCTGGTCCCGGCCAGCATCCGGGCGATCTCCACCCGCTTCACCTTCCACGTCGCGGTCATCGGCAGGTCCTCGAACCGCCACTGCCGCGGCTCGGCCATCGCGGGCAGACCTGCCGTGGCCCACCGCCAGCGCTCCGGGTCAAGGGGCCGCTCGCCTCGCACGCACACCACCGGCACCGGCTCGCGGTCCGCGCCCGGCACGATGACGACCTCGCGCAACTCCTCGAGCCGGGACATCAGCGCGTCCTCGACCTCCAGGTTGCTGTGCACCGCGTCGATCCGGTCGATCTCCCGGTCGATCAGGTGCAGGGCACCCAGGCGGCTCCGGTAGCCCATGTCTCCCATCTCCCACCAGCCGTCGGTGAGCTGACGCTCGTAGCGCTCCGGCATGCCGAGGTAGGTGAGGATCCGGCCCCGGGTGCGGGCCTCGATCCGGCCGGGGGTGCCGGGCGGCACCCGCCGCCCCTCGGCGTCGGTGACCCGGACCCGGGTGAAGCCGGGTATCCCGAACCCGACCCGGCGGCCGTCCGCCCGGGAAGCGCTGCGCCGGGTCACCACCTGGAACGCCACCGGGCCCGTCTCGCTCTGCCCGTACAGCTGGATGAGCCACGGCGTACGGCGCCGGGACGCGTCCAGCAGCCGCCGTACGGTGCGCGGATGGATCGCGTCGAACGTGGAGCCGTAGGACCGGACCCGGGACAGCGGGGCTCCGGGCGCGTCGGCCAGCTCCTCCCACAGCACGAACGTGTTGGGGTGCGTCTCCACGATGCCGGGCCGGTGCCGGACCAGCAGCGGGCCCACCGCGGCCGGATCCGGGTCGGTGATCAGCACGAGCGGACTGCCGAAGTGCAGCAGGACGCCGAGCAGATGGTAGAAGCGCGAGTGCACGAACGACATGTGCAGCGCGGCCGGCTCGCCCCGGGTGGGCCAGCCCATGGCCTGCTGCGGCACGAGCCGGTTCCACATGGTCTGCGCGCAGTGCACGGCCAGCTTGGGCACGCCGGTGGTGCCCGAACTGTGGGTGATGAGGGCGGGTTCGCGGGGGTGGAGCCGGACCGGCGGGGGCGGCTCGGCGCCGGCGTACTTCGCCAGGGGCTCCGCCCGGGCCGCGTCGTCGACGCAGAGCGTCCGCCGCACCAGCCCGGACAGGGCGACGTCCCGCAGCCCGTCCAGTGTGGCGCTGTCGGTGACCAGCCAGGGCCGGCGCAGCCGCTGAAGGAGCTGCCCGGCCACCGCGGGGGCCAGCGTGGGCGACAGCAGCACCGGCACCGCGCCGATCCGGGAGACCGCGCAGGTGAGCAGCATGATGTCGACGTTGTCCGCCTTGTGCACGACGACCTGCTCCGAGGGCCGCACCCCGGCCTCCCACAACCGGCCGGACAGCTCCTCCACCAGGTCGGCCAGCACGGTGTAGCTCAGGTCGACGCCGAGGGCGGGGGCGACGTCCAGCGGCCGGTCCAGGGTGACGAAGACGGCACCGTGCCGGTCCGCCGCACGCCGGAAGACCGGTCCCAGGTAGAAGCCGCGGTCGGTGAGCAGGGGCTGTCGCTGTCGCATATGGCCGTTCCTTTCCGTGGTGTTCACCAGGCGCCCCGGCGGACCAGATGGCGGCGGAGCTTGCCGGTCGGGGTGCGCGGCAGCGACGGGACGAAGCTGACGCTGCGGGGGACCTTGAACGCGGCGAGGCTCTCCCGCGCCAGGCCGATGAGCTCGTCCGCCAGGCCGTCCCGCACCGGCGGGCCGGGGACGACGAAGGCCCGCAGCCGGCTCGCCCCCCGTCCGTCGGGCACGGCGGCGACGGCCACCTCCCGCACCGCCGGATGGCCGCGCAGCACGGCCTCCACCTCCAGCGGGGAGACGGTGATGCCGCCGACCATCTCCATGTCGTCGGCCCGGCCCAGGTGCCGGTAGGTGCCGTCCGCCTCGCGGCACGCCCGGTCCCGGGTGGCCAGCCAGCCCCCGACGAGGGTGCGGGCGGTCTCCTCGGGCCGGTTCAGATAGCCGGGCGTCACCGTCGGCCCGCGCACCCACATCTCGCCCTCCTCGCCGTCCGGCACCGGCCGTCCGTCCCCGTCCCGCAGCTCCACCTCGAAGCCGGGACGGGACGGCCGACGGTGCCCGGGTGGTTGTGGGCGAAGCCGTTGGCGCAGAACGCGTGACCGGCCTCGGTGGAGCCGATCTGCTCCAGCACGGGCGCGCCGAGCAACGCGGCCACCTGCCGCGCGAGCCCCTCCGGCAGGCCCTCACCGGCCGACACCGCGGCCCGCACCGAGGCGAAGCAGCCCTCGTGCCCGCTGCCCCGTTCCGCAACCAGCGCGGCGTACGCGGACGGCACGGAGTAGAGCAGCGTCACCCGGTGCCGGGCGACGAGCTCGTCGAGCGTCGCCGGGCTGGGGCGCCGGTCCACCAGCACGGCCGACGAGCCGGAGAACAGCGGGAAGACGAAGGCGTTGCCGAAGCCGTAGGCGAAGAACAGCTTCGACACCGACAGGGTGACGTCGTCCGCGGTGATCCGCAGCACCCGCCGGCCGACCAGGTCGTGGTACGTCCGCGGATCGCCGTGCGTGTGCACGACGCCCTTGGGACGGCCGGTGGTGCCGGAGGTGTACTGCACGTAGAGCGGGGTGTGCGCGTCGACCTGGTGGGCCGGCGCGGGCTCGGCGGCGGGGGAGAAGGCCATCAGCTGGTCGGCGCCGATGCCCGCCCGGCCGGTGAACCGCTCCTCCAGGCCGGGCCCCGTCACACACAGCACCGCTGAGGTGTCCTCGGCCAGGAACGCGTGGTCGGCCGCGGGGAGTTCGGGATTGGCCAGGACCGCGACGGCACCGAGACGGGCGGTGGCGAGGAAGGCCGTCACCCAGGCGACGGAGTCGGGCAGCGCCAGCAGCACACGGTCGCCGGGACGCACCCCGTGCCCGGCCAGCACAGTGGCCGCGCGGGCCGCGAGATCGTGCACCTCGCCGTGGGTCCAGGCCCGGTGTCCCTGGTGGAAGGCGGTCCGCCCGCCCCACCCGCGTCGCTCGGCGAGCCCCGCCAGCTGGGCCGCCAGGTTCCCGGGCGCCCCGGCCTCGGCCGGATACGGGGCGACCTGCGGACTGGTCATCGCCGGGCCTCCTCGACCGCCCCGGCCCGGTCACCCGGCGGGGCCTGCCGCCGGATCCGGTCGGCCGTGTGCTGGTGCAGGGCCCGCATCGGGGCCGCCGTCTTCAGCAGCATCTCCTCGTACTCCGCGTCCGGATCGGAGCCGAGGACGATCGCACCGCCCGCGCCCAGATGCATCAGACCGTCGGCGAACACGGCGGTACGGATGACGATGCTGAGATCCGCACCGCCGCCGCACCCGAAGTAGCCGAGGGCGCCCGAGTAGACGCCACGGGCCTCGGTCTCCAGCGAGTCGATGATCTCCAGCGTGCGCAGCTTCGGCGCACCGGTCATCGACCCGCCGGGAAAACAGGCCCGCACACAGTCCACCGCGTCCGTGCCCGGCCGCAGCCGTCCCTCCACGGTGGAGACGAGCTGGTGCACGGTGGCGTAGGTCTCCGTCGCCATGAGCTTGGAGACCCGCACCGACCCGGTCCGGCAGACCTGCCCCAGGTCGTTGCGCAGCAGGTCGACGATCATCAGGTTCTCGGCCCGGGTCTTGGCGTCCGACGCCAGCGCGTCCCGCAGCCGGGCGTCCTCCTCCGGCCCCTCCCCCGGGGCGCGGTGCCCTTGATGGGCCTGGCCTCGGCGGTACCGTCCGGGTCGATGCGCAGGAACCGCTCGGGCGAGGAACCGGCCACCTCCAGCTCCCCGAACCTCAGGAACGCCGCGTACGGGGCCGGGTTGTCGCGGCGC
The DNA here is from genome assembly GCA_018195615.1 of Streptomyces tuirus. Classification (GTDB taxonomy): domain Bacteria; phylum Actinomycetota; class Actinomycetes; order Streptomycetales; family Streptomycetaceae; genus Streptomyces; species Streptomyces tuirus_A. The sequence continues at coordinate 6,049,501 of JAGTPG010000002.1, forward strand.
AGCGTCCGGTAGAACTCGAACGCGTCGGGTGGAGCGGGTAACCGGGCGGCGTTGGTCAGACAGACCTCGTAGCTGGTGCCGGCCCGCAACTCCCGCTTGCAGGCCTCGATGTCCGTGAGGTACGTCGCCCGGTCGCGCACCAGCCAGGGCTCGGCGGCGCCCGGGTCCGCGGGGCCGGTGCCGCGGGCAGCGCCGGCCGCTCCGTCGCCACGCAGGTGAGGTCGGCCAGCGCGCCCTCCAGCCAGTCGGCGGCCTCCCGGGTGGCCTGCGGGGTGTCCTCCGCCAGGCAGACGGCGTAGGTGAAGCCCTCCTGGTGGTCCACCGCGATCACCCGGTCGGCGAACAGCCAGGCGGCGTCGGGGGCCGGGGAGCGGTGCCGGTTGGGGGATCCGCAGTCGGCCTTCATCTCGTAGCCGAAGTAGCCGACATAGCCCCCGGTGAAGTCGAACGGCAGCCCCGTGGCGTCCACCCGGCGGTTCGCCAACTGCCGCTTGAGGTAGTCGAAGACACTCGCCGAGACCTTCCGCACCGGCCGCCCGGCTCTCTCGATCTCACAGCGCCCGGAGGCGACGTCGTAGCGCACGAACTCGGCCAGCGGCCCGCTGTCGTCCCCAGGAAGGAGAACCGCGACCGCCCCGGCTCGACGAGCGAACTGTCCAGCCAGAACGCCCGCGGCGACTGCGCGAACATCCGCGTGAAGGCCGCTTCGGTGTCGACGGCACCGGTGATCCGGCGGGTGTGCAGGCGGTAGCCGACGCGGCCGGGGCGGCGGGGACGGGGAATCGCGGCGGTGGGTGCCGTGGCGGTCGGGGTGGCCGTCCCGGCGGTCTCGCCGGACGCGGCGGCCCTGCCGGGCGGCCTGCTTGTGGCGGCCTGGGAGACAGCGGTCACCTGGAAGACGGCCGCAGCCGCGGGCCGGGCCTCGGGAGCGGCCGCCCTTGCCGCCGTCGGCCGCCACACCCCGCGTCGCACTCCGGGACGGCAGGCCGACGCCGAACCCCTCGTGGGACGGCACCGCCGTGTTCTTCGTGCGGAGCTTGCCGGCCCGTTCGGCCGTCAGGTTGCGGAAGTTGACGAGCATGCGGTGGCCGTACTCGGTGAGGACGGACTCCGGATGGAACTGCACGCCCCACAGCGGCCGGCTGCGGTGCCGCAGGCCCATCAGGACACCGTCCTCCGCCCAGGCCGTGGCCTGCAGCGTCTCCGGCAGCGGCTCGCGCACGGACAGCGAGTGGTAGCGGACGGCGGTGAAGTTCTGCGGCAGGCCGCGGAACAGGTCCCGTTCGTCGTGCCGGATCGTCGACAGATACCCGTGGCGGGGCTCCGGAGCGGGCTCCACCAGCCCACGCTCCCCGAGCGCGATGCCCTGATGGCCGAGACACACGCCGAGCACGGGCAGCTCAGAGGTCGCGAGCAGCCTTGCCGCGATGCCGAAGTCACGCGTGTCGCCCGGGTGACCGGGGCCCGGGGAGACCACGAGATTGTCGAACCCCCTCAGGTCCGGCAGCTCGTCGGCGGGCGTGTCGTTGCGGACCACCACCGGCTCCTCGCCGTTCACCTCGGCGATCAGCTGGAACAGGTTGTACGTGTACGAGTCGTAATTGTCGATGAGCAGGGTCTTCACCCGCCCACCTCCCTCTGTTCGTTCGCGGGCCTACGTGGCCCGGCGTTTGTGCCGCCCGCGCAGCGCCTGGAGCGACGGATACAGCCATTTCCTGAAGAAACGCTGGAGCCGAGGCATGAGAATCCAGGTGACAAGGGCGGTCACACACAGACACAGCAACAGTGTGCGAATCAGTGCATTGAGGTCACCGAGAAAGGGAAGCACGGTCAGATTGAAGAGGAGCACCGGTGGAAAAACCGCGCTCATATTCACGAACCACAGTTTCCATTTCGCCGGCGGAGCCGGTGGCCTCGGTGTCAGGGTCTGCGCGTCGAACCATGCCCGGGCGCCCGGCACCCTCCTGCGCTCCGTCTCTCGTGCGACCCCCTCCAGCCGGGCGTCCCACTGGGCCCGGGAGGTCGATTTCTCCCAGGCCAGGGCCGAACCCTCGCTGGCGAAGCGATAGACGACATGCCACTCCGCCCCTCCGTCGACAAGTACCCCACCCCCAGAAACCCCGGCTGCCGCGCGGTCGCGCCCAGCATGGCCCACCCCAGGAGTGGAAGTCGGCCGCACGGCCCGGCGTCACGCGATAGGCCACGGTGACCGTGACGGGATTACTGGTCACGCCATCCCGTACGGAAAGCGCTAGCCCGCGTTCAAGATTCAACAAACAATTTTCCGGGTGCCCGGAAGGTGAAGACTCTCGATGGTCGGGAAAACACTTCCCCCTCGCTGCTTCCGCCACCCGGGCCCGAGACCTGAGCCGTCGACCGAGGGGGGCCTGCACGACCGCCCAGCCAGGTCTCTAGGCTGACCGGTCGGCAGGTACACGACGGGGCCACACGGGGAGACACGGACATGGCGGAAACACGGCGACGACTGCGCTCGAGCACGGTGGTGCTGGGCGGTATGGGTGTCCTCGCGGCGGCCCTGTCCGCGTGCGGCTCCGACCCGGACCGCCGCTGCGTGGACCGGGACAGCTACGACTACATCAACGGCTACAAGATCGTCGCCGACAAGAACTGCGCCTCGAGCGGCTCCTCCGCCGGCAAGAGCCGGAAAAAGACCGGCAAGACCAAGGTCGCCGACGCCGACTGGTACTACGACGCCGACGTCAGCGGCGGCTACGCCGACAACGGCACCTTCAGCCGCAGCGAGGCCGTCGACCGGGGCGGCTTCGGCTGCGACGGCTCCGGCAGCAGCGGCGGCTGACCGGGCCGGCCGCACATGGAACGCCACACCATCGAGCCCCGCCCGGCTGGCAGCAGACCGTCGAGGAACAGGGCCTGATCTACCCCCTCACCCGCTACCCCGACGACTCCCTGCGCCCCTACTGGGACGAGAGCGCGTACTACGTCTTCACCCTTCCGGAGATCGAGGCGCTCGAAGAGGTCGTCGAGGAACTCCACCGCATGTGCCTGGCGGCGGCCGATCACATCGTCACGGAGGACCGTTTCGCGGACCTGGGCATCATCGACCCCCGCGTGGCCCGGGCGGTCGCCGAGTCCTGGCGCCGCCGTGCCGAACTCCCCTCCGTCTACGGCCGCTTCGACCTCCGTTACGACGGCACGGGCCCGGCCAAGCTCCTGGAGTACAACGCCGACACCCCGACCTCACTGGTGGAGGCCGCGTCCCCCAGTGGTTCTGGATGGAGGAGCGCTTCCCCGGCGCCGACCAGTGGAACTCCCTCCACGAGCGCCTCATGGACGCCTGGCGGAAACAGGCCGCCCTCCTCCCGCCCGGCAGCCCCCTGTACTTCGCGTACTCCTCCGCCGACGAACTCGGCGAGGACATGATGACGGTCGCCTACCTCAAGGAAACGGCCGAGCAGGCGGGCCTGCCCACCGACTGGATCTCCATGGAGGAGATCGGCTGGGACCGCCTCTCCGGCCGCTTCGTCGACAACCGCCTCCGCTTCATCCGCAGCATCTTCAAGCTCTACCCCTGGGAGTGGCTCACCACCGACCGCTTCGCCGACCACGTCCTCGACACCCTCGACAACGGCGGCGGCACGGGCTCCACCCTGTGGATCGAGCCGGCCTGGAAGATGCTCCTCAGCACCAAGGCCCTCCTGGCGATCCTCTGGGAGCTGTACCCCGACCACCCGAACCTCCTCCCGGCCTACCTGGACGGCCCCCGCGACCTGTCCGCCAAGGGCTGGGTCGCCAAGCCCCTGCTGGGCCGAGAGGGAGCCGGCGTCACGATCCACGAGCCCGGCACGGAACCGGTCCTCCGCGACGAACCCTGCTGCTACCAGCAACTGGCCCCCCTGCCCGACTTCGACGGCAACCGAGTGGTCCTGGGCGCCTGGGTGGTGGAGAACGAGTCGGCGGGCCTGGGCATCCGCGAATCATCGGGCCTGATCACGGACGAGTACGCGCGGTTCCTGCCCCACGTGATCCTTTAGATGGGGACTGGTGCAGTTCCCCAGGGGTGCGGGGAACTGCGCGACCAGCCACAACGAAACCCGCAGACATGGTCCGGTAGGCTGCCCCCGGGCCGTGACTGGCGTGCTGGGATGGGACCGACCATCGGGAAGCGGCCCCGGACCTGGTTGAAACGCCGGGGACCGGAACCGTGCCGTGCGCCTGGGCCGTACCGTGAACGCTGAACGCAACGTCCGGAGGTCCACACATGTCAGCCGAGCCCCTCTCCACCGCTTCCACCGCCTACCGCGCCGCCCTCGACGTCATCCGCGCCGTGGAACCCCGCGTGGCGGACGCCATCGGCCAGGAGGTCGCCGACCAGCGCGAGATGCTCAAGCTGATCGCCTCCGAGAACTACGCCTCCCCGGCCACGCTCCTGGCGATGGGCAACTGGTTCAGCGACAAGTACGCCGAGGGCACCATCGGCCGCCGCTTCTACGCCGGCTGCCGCAACGTCGACACCGTCGAGTCCCTCGCCGCCGAGCACGCCAAGGAGCTCTTCGGCGCCCGCCACGCCTACGTCCAGCCGCACTCCGGCATCGACGCCAACCTCGTCGCCTTCTGGTCGGTCCTCGCCCAGCGCGTCGAGGTCCCCGCCCTGGAGAAGGCCGGCGCCCGGCAGGTCAACGAGCTCTCCGAGGAGGACTGGGCCGAACTGCGCCGCGCCTTCGGCAACCAGCGCATGCTCGGCATGTCCCTGGACGCCGGCGGCCACCTCACCCACGGCTTCCGCCCGAACATCTCCGGCAAGATGTTCGACCAGCGCTCCTACGGCACGGACCCGGCCACCGGCCTGCTGGACTACGAGGCCCTGCGCGCCACGGCCCGAGAGTTCAAGCCGCTGATCATCGTCGCGGGCTACTCGGCCTACCCCGGCTGGTGAACTTCCGGATCATGCGCGAGATCGCCGACGAGGTCGGCGCGACGCTCATGGTCGACATGGCGCACTTCGCCGGCCTGGTCGCGGGCAAGGTCCTCACCGGCGACTTCGACCCGGTCCCGCACGCCCAGATCGTGACGACGACCACCCACAAGTCGCTGCGCGGCCCCCGCGGCGGCATGGTCCTGTGCGACGACTCCCTGAAGGACCAGGTCGACCGCGGCTGCCCGATGGTCCTCGGCGGCCCGCTCCCGCACGTCATGGCCGCCAAGGCGGTCGCCCTCGCGGAGGCCCGCCAGGAGTCCTTCCGCGACTACGCCCAGCGCATCGTCGACAACTCCCGCGCCCTCGCCGAGGGCCTGATGCGCCGCGGCGCGACCCTGGTCACGGGCGGCACGGACAACCACCTGAACCTGATCGACGTCGCCTCCTCCTACGGCCTCACCGGCCGCCAGGCCGAGGCCGCCCTGCTGGAGTCGGGCATCGTCACCAACCGCAACGCCATCCCCGCCGACCCGAACGGCGCCTGGTACACCTCCGGCATCCGCATCGGCACCCCCGCGCTCACCACGCGTGGCCTCGGCACGGCGGAGATGGACGAGGTCGCGGGCCTGATCGACCGTGTCCTCACCACCACGGAGCAGGGCACGACCAAGTCGGGCGCCCCCTCCAAGGCGGCCCACGTCCTGGACGCGAAGATCGCCGACGAGATCTCCCGCCGCGCCACCGACCTCGTGGCCGGCTTCCCGCTGTACCCGGAGATCGACCTGGGCTGACGCCCGGGGCTCGTCACTCGTCCAGGTCGATCAGTACCTGACGCGGCTCCTCCCGCGGCGGTCCGGCTTCCCGCCGGGCCGCCGCGCGGCGTATCAGCAGCGTGCCGCCGACGCCGGCCACGAGCCCGACCGCCAGTCCCGCCACCGCCCACCGGACGTCACCCCGCACCGGACCGGACAGGTCGCCCGCGGCCGCGCTCGCCACGGGCCCGTCCGTGTCGCCGTCGGCGAACAGTCGCCCCAGGTCCAGCCGCTCGAAGACGGAGCGCGGCGCCCGGTGCCAGCGGATGTCGTCGTCCTCGACGGCCGGCGCGGGATCCGAGCGCACCCAAGGCGTGCCGTCCTCGGCCACGAACAGCTGGTCCTGACGCTCGACGGCCACGTCACCACCTGGCGGCCGGTTCGTGGTCGGCCAGCCGCCGACCCCTGACAGCCCCCACACCACCGTGAGCCGGACCGGCGGAAACCGCCCCTCCGCCCAGTCCTCCCGCACCCGCTCCATCTCCGCGTGCATGGGCTGCAGCAACTGCCACAGGCGGGCGAAGGCACGCTCGCCGGAGCGCACCGCCGTCGCCCGGCCCGTGCCGCCCGCGACGACCATCGCCACGTCGGGCACGTCCCGCCCCCGCGCCTGAGGGGCCGCCCCGGCGGTCGTCGCCGTCGCGCACCAGCCCAGAGTGGCCGCCACCGTCACCACCAGCGCACGCCACACCGTTTCCCGCCCGGCCCCGTCCCCGCCCCGTCCGCCCGCCCCGTGCCCCCATCGCTCCCCTCCGCGTGGTCACCCCTTGTTACACCGCTGGAGCGGAACGGGATCCCCTCTGTTTCCGGCCGGTTCCTGACCCCTCCCCGGGACCTGAGAGAATGGTGAGCATGGCCTCTGACCGACCTCGCGTGCTCTCCGGGATCCAGCCCACCGCCGGCTCGTTCCACCTCGGCAACTACCTCGGCGCCGTCCGCCAGTGGGTGGCTCTGCAGGAGACCCACGACGCGTTCTACATGGTCGTCGACCTGCACGCGATCACCATCCCGCAGGACCCGAAGGACCTGCGCGCGAACACGCGCCTGGCCGCCGCGCAGCTGCTGGCCGCGGGTCTCGACCCGGACCGCTGCACGCTCTTCGTCCAGAGCCACGTCCCCGAGCACGCCCAGCTCGCCTGGGTCATGAACTGCCTCACCGGCTTCGGCGAGGCCGGCCGGATGACCCAGTTCAAGGACAAGGCCGCCAAGCAGGGCGCCGAGCGCGCCTCCGTCGGCCTGTTCACGTACCCGATCCTCCAGGTCGCGGACATCCTGCTCTACCAGGCCCACGAGGTCCCGGTCGGCGAGGACCAGCGCCAGCACGTCGAGCTCACCCGCGACCTCGCCGAGCGCTTCAACGGCCGTTTCGGCCAGACCTTCACCGTCCCGAAGGCGTACATCCTCAAGGAGACGGCGAAGATCTACGACCTTCAGGACCCGTCGATCAAGATGAGCAAGTCGGCGTCCACGCCGAAGGGCCTCATCAACCTCCTCGACGAGCCCAAGGCCACGGCCAAGAAGGTCAAGAGCGCCGTCACCGACACCGACACGGTGATCCGCTACGACGCCGAGAACAAGCCGGGCGTCAGCAACCTCCTCACGATCTACTCGACCCTCACCGGCGAGACCATCGGCGAGCTGGAGGCGAAGTACACGGGCAAGATGTACGGCGCGCTCAAGACGGACCTCGCCGAGATCATGGTCGACTTCGTGACGCCGTTCCGGGAGCGCACCCAGCAGTACCTGGACGACCCGGAGACGCTCGACTCGATCCTGGCCAAGGGTGCTGAGAAGGCACGCGCCGTCGCCGCGGAGACCCTCTCCCAGGCGTACGACAAGGTCGGCTTCCTGCCCGCCAAGCACTGAACCCGCCCCGCGCACAGCCGTACCACCGCACAGCGCTGTACATCACTCCGGTTGCGCCTGCCTGTAACCCGGTCGTGGCCGTACAGTCGATAGCCGGGTGGTCGTATCAGCGGCCCACTAACTGAAACGACAGGAGACGACGTGGGGACCGTAACGATCGGTGTCTCGATCGCGGTCCCGGAGCCTCACGGCAGCCAGCTCCAGCAGCTGCGCGCGGGCTTCGGCGACGCCGCGGCTCACGGCATCCCCACGCATGTCACCCTGCTGCCGCCGACGGAGGTCGACGAGTCCGCCCTGCCGGCCGTCGAGGCGCATCTGACCGAGGTCGCCGCGGCCGGCCGGCCGTTCCCGATGCGGCTGTCCGGGACCGGCACGTTCCGGCCCCTGTCGCCGGTCGTCTTCGTCCGGGTCGTCGCCGGCGCGGAGGCCTGCGGCGCGCTCCAGGAGCAGGTCCGCGACCCCGCCGGGCCGGTCGCACGCGAACTGGCGTTCCCCTACCATCCGCACGTCACCGTCGCGCACGGCATCGACGAGACGGCGATGGACCGCGCCTTCGAGGAACTCGCCGGCTACGAGGCCGAGTGGCCCTGCACCGGCTTCGCCCTCTACGAACAGGGCGCCGACGGCGTCTGGCGCAAGCTCCGCGAGTTCCCCTTCGGCGGCTCGGTCGTCCCACCCCAGGCCGGCCACGCGAAGCGCGGCTCGGTCCCCACACGCTGACACGGGCCGCGGCCCCGACTCACCAGCCGCACACCCCCACCCACGCCCGCGGCCCGCGCCGCGGCGCCTGCCCGCGTGTGCCCACCGGCGCTTGCCCGCGTGTGCCCACCGGTGCTTGCCCGTGTGCGCCGACCCGCGTGTGCCCACCGGTGCTTGCCCGTGTGCGCCGACCCGCGTGTGCCCACCGGTGCTGGCCCGCATGCGCCGCACGGCGCCTGCTTGCACGCGCCCAAGGCCCTTGCCCGCGTGTGCCGCTCGGCGCCTGCCCGCACGCGTGTGCCGCTCGGCGCCTGCTCGCGCGCCCAAGGCCCTTGCCCGCGTGTGCCGCTCGGCGCCTGCCCGCACGCATGCGCCGCACGGCGCCTGCTTGCACGCGCCCAAGGCCCTTGCCCGCGTGTGCCGCTCGGCGCCTGCCCGAACGCTCCCACCCACGCCCACCGGCGCGACCCGCACGTGTCACACCGGCGTCCGCCCGGGAGTCAGATCGGCAGCCGCCGGAACGCCGCACGTGGCAGGTGCCGCAGGGCCGACATCACCACGCGGAGCGCACCGGGCACCCACACCGTCTCCGAGCGGCGCCGCAGCCCCAGCTCCACTGCGGTCGCCACCGCCTCGGGCGTGGTCGCCAGCGGAGACTCGGGCAGGCCGGCGGTCATCCGCGTACGGACGAAGCCGGGGCGTACGACCATGACGTGCACGCCCGTGCCGTGCAGCGCGTCGCCCAGGCCCTGCGCGAAGGCGTCGAGGCCGGCCTTGCTGGAGCCGTAGATGAAGTTCGCGCGGCGGGCCCGCTCGCCCGCGACGGAGGACATGACGACCAGGGAGCCGTGCCCCTGGGACTGGAGAGCGCGGGCGCACACCAGGCCCGCCGAGACCGCACCGGTGTAGTTGGTCTGCGCGACCCGCACCGCCGCCTCCGGCTCCCGTTCGTCGCGGGCCTGGTCACCGAGGAGGCCGAAGGCGAGCAGCACCATGTCGATGTCGCCCTCGGCGAAGACCTTGCCGAGCACCGCCTCGTGCGACGTGGGGTCGAGCGCGTCGAAGGCGATGGTGTGCACGTCGGCACCGAGCCCGCGCAGCTGCCCGGCGGCCTCCTCCAGCGCGGGCGAGGGACGGCCCGCCAGCCAGACCGTGCGGGTGCGGCGGGCGATCAGGCGGCGGGCGGTGGCCAGCGCGATCTCCGACGAACCGCCCAGCACGAGCAGGGACTGGGGAGACCGAAGGCGTCCTTCATGACAGCTCCTAGAGGTTGCCTAGAGGTGGAGGCGGCGGGCCAGGTCGGACACGAACACCCCGCGTGGATCCAGTTCCGCCCGCAGCGCCCGGAAGTCGTCCAGCCGCGGGTACATCGCCGCGAGCAGTTCCGGGCGGAGCCGGGCATCCTTGGCGAGGTAGACGCGGCCGCCCGCGGCGGCGACCTCCTCGTCGAGTTCGTCGAGGAACGCGCCCAGGCCGGGCAGGCCCGCCGGGATGTCCAGGGCCAGCGTCCAGCCCGGCACGGGGAAGGACAGCCAGCCCGGGTCGGACTCCCCGAAGCGCTTGAGGATGGCCAGGAAGGACGGGCAGCGGCGTTCGGAGATGCGGCGCACGACGCGGCGCAGGGCGTCCTCCTGGCCGTGGCCGACGGCGAACTGGTACTGCACGAAGCCGCCGCGGCCGTAGACCCGGTTCCAGTGGGGCACGCCGTCCAGGGGGTGGAAGAAGGCGGAGATCCGCTGGAGTCGGCCGGACCGCGTGCGGGGTGCCTTGCGGTACCAGAGCTCGTTGAACAGGCTCACGGTCGTCCGGCTGAGCAGGCCTTCGGGGAGCACGGCGGGGGCGGCCGGGAGGCGGGAGGTGCGGAAGGAGAGGGGGTTGCCGCGTGCGCGTGCGGGCAGCGCGTCCAGCGGCGCGTGGTCGCCGCGGGTGAGGACCGCGCGGCCGGTGGCGGCGCCGCGGGCCAGCAGGTCGATCCAGGCGACCGAGTAGCGGTAGCGGTGGTCGGTGGCCGCAAGTCGGGCCATCAGATCGTCGAGGTCCGCCGCCCGTTCGGTGTCGACCGACATCATCGAGGTCTCGACCGGCTGGAGCCGGATCGTCGCGGTGAGGATCACGCCGGTGAGCCCCATGCCGCCCGCCGTCGCGTCGAAGAGCGGCGTGCCGGGCACCACCGTGCGGATCTCGCCGTCGGCGGTGAGCAGTTCGAGGGAGAGCACGTGCCGCGAGAACGAGCCCGACACGTGGTGGTTCTTGCCGTGGATGTCGGCGCCGATCGCCCCGCCGACGGTGACGTAGCGCGTGCCGGGGCTGACCGGCACGAACCAGCCGAGCGGCAGCAGCACTTCCATCAGCCGGTGCAGCGAGACGCCCGCGTCGCACAGCACGATGCCGCCGTCGGCGTCGATCGCGTGGACACGGTCCAGGCCCGTCATGTCGAGCACGGCCCCGCCCGCGTTCTGCGCCGCGTCCCCGTACGCCCGTCCCAGGCCCCGGGGGATCCCGCCGCGGGCCCCGCAGTCCCGGACGGCCGCCGCGGCCTCCTCGTACGTCCGCGGGCGGATCAACCGGGCCGCGCTGGGAGCGGTGCGGCCCCAGCCGGTGACGGTGGTGTGCTCCAGGCCCGGGACGTGCGGATCGGAGTCGGTGTCGGCAGACATGTCTGTGACCGTATCGCCCTGTTATGGGCGATGAATTAGGCAACATGGCATCCCTCCCCGAAATGGGTGATTAATGGGATGTCGCTCAATATTGCCGGAGTTCGGGCCAGTCGGGCGTGAACAGTGAGTCCACATGGACGACCTCGACGACCTGCACGACATGGACCACCGGATCGTTTCGGCGCTCAGGGCGTGCGGCACCGACCCTCGCGTGGCCGGTACCGCGCGTGCCCTGTCCTGGGCGGGGGAACACTCGGCGCTGTGGCTGGCGGCGGGGCTCACCGGAGCCGCCGTGGACCGCGGGCGGCGCGGCGCCTGGCTGCGCGGCACGGCGCTCACCGCGGGGGCGCACCTCGTCAGCATGGGAGTGAAGCGGGTCGTGCGCCGGCCGCGGCCCGCGCACGTCGAGCCCCTGGTGCGCACCGCCGGCCGGCACTCTTTCCCCAGCTCGCACGCCACCTCCGCCGCAGCCGCAGCCGTCGCCTTCGGAGCCCTGGGCGCGCACGCCGTCCCGCCGCTCGCCGCCCTGGTGTGCGTCTCACGGCTGGTGGCGGGTGTCCACTACCCCAGCGACGTCGCGGCCGGTGCGGCCCTCGGCGCGCTCACGGCCCGCCTCGGCGCCCGCTGGATGAGGGGAGGCCCCCACGATGACTGAGACGGCCGTCCTTCGGCAGCGCACCCCCGAGGAGCGGCCCGCGCCACCCCGCAAGGGCAGTCTCCTGGCCGGTCTCCTCAGGACCGCCCGCCCCAGACAGTGGATCAAGAACGTCCTCGTGGTCGCCGCCCCGGCCGCCGCCGGCGAGCTGTTCTCGCGGCACGCCCTCCTCCGACTCGCCCTCGTCTTCGTCCTCTTCACCGCCTGCGCCGCCGCCGTCTACCTCGTCAACGACGCCCGCGACGCCGAAGCCGACCGCGCCCACCCCACCAAGCGGCACCGCCCGGTCGCCGCCGGAGAGGTCCCCGTACCCCTCGCCTACGCCGTCGGCGGCGGCCTCGCCGTCCTCGCGCCCGCCACCGCGGCCTGGCTGTGCTCCCCGGTCGTCGCCGCGCTGCTGACGGCGTACGTCGCGATGCAACTGGCCTACTGCGTCAGCCTCAAGCACGTCCTCGTCGTCGACCTCGCCGTCGTCACGACCGGATTCCTGATGCGGGCGATGGTCGGCGGGCTCGCCCTCGGTATCCCGCTGTCGCGCTGGTTCCTGATCACGACCGGCTTCGGCGCGCTGTTCATGGTCGCGGCCAAGCGCTACTCCGAGGCCGTGCAGATGGCCGGAGAGGCGGGCGCCACACGCGCCTTGCTCACCGAGTACACCACCGGCTACCTCCGCTTCGTCTGGCAGCTCGCGGCCGGCGTCGCCGTCCTCGGCTACTGCCTGTGGGCCCTGGAGGAGGGCGGCGTCCCGCACACCAGCGTGCTGCCCTGGCGGCAGCTGTCCATGGTCGCCTTCATCCTCGCCGTCCTGAGGTACGCCGTCTTCGCCGACCGCGGCACGGCCGGCGAACCCGAGGACGTCGTGCTGCGCGACCGCGCGCTCGCCCTCATCGGCCTGGCGTGGGTGGCGATGTACGGCCTGGCGGTGGCCAATTGGTGACCCCGCGCGCGGGGAGAACCGACCGGCTCCCCCCTGGCGCCGGGAACTGGCCGGCTTCGCCGTCGTCGGTCTCCTCGCCTACGCCGTCGACCTGGCCCTGTTCACCTGCCTGCGCGGCCCCGCCGGACTCGGCCCGCTCACCGCCAAGGCCCTGTCCTTCCTGGCCGCCTGCTCGGTCGCCTACGCGGGCAACGCCCTCGGCACCTACCGGAGCGCGCGGGCCCGGGGCCTGCGCCCGTACGCCGTGTTCTTCGCGGTGAACCTCGCCGGTGCCGCCGTCCAGCTGCTGTGCCTGGCCGTCAGCCACTACGGCCTCGGCCTCACCTCCCAGCGCGCCGACACCGTCTCCGGCGCGGTCATCGGCATGGGGCTGGCCACGGTCCTGCGGTTCTGGGGTACCCGTACATGGGTGTTCCGGGCGGAGGGCAGAGTCGGATCATGGACTGGCTGAAAAAGCTCCCGGTCGTGGGGCCGTGGGTCGAGCGGCTGATGATCACGCACGCGTGGCGGTCGTACGAGCGGCTGGACCGTGTGAACTGGACGCGGCTGGCCGCCGCGATGACCTTCAGGAGCTTCGTCGCGCTGTTCCCGCTGCTGACGGTGTCCGCCACCATCGCCGCCGCCACGCTCAGCACGGAGCAACAGGACAAACTGCAGGACAAGCTCGCCGAGCAGGTGCCCGGCATCTCCGACCAGCTGGACATCGCCGGCCTGGTGGACAACGCCGGGACGATCGGCCTCATCGCCGGCGCGCTGCTGTTCTTCACCGGCGTCAGCTGGGCCGGCTCGATGCGCGAGTGCCTGCGGGCGGTGTGGGAGCTGTCCGACGAGGAGGAGAACCCTGCCCTGCGCTACGGCAAGGACGCCGGCGTCCTGATCGGCCTCGGCGGCGCGCTCCTCGTCACCATCGCCGCCTCCGCCGTCGCCTCCGCGATGATCGGCTGGATCACCCGGCAGCTGGGCATCGACGAGGGCGGCTGGGGCGGCGTCCTGCTGCACATCGCCGCGTTCCTGATCGCCGTCCTCGCGAACTTCCTGCTCCTGCTCTACGTCCTGACGCTGCTGCCCGGCGTGGAGCCGACCCGCCACCGCCTGCTGGTGGCGGCGCTGACCGGCGCGATCGGCTTCGAACTGCTGAAGCTGCTGATCAGCGGCTACCTGCAGGGCGTGGCCGCGAAGAGCATGTACGGCGCCTTCGGTGTGCCCGTCGCGCTGCTGCTGTGGATCAACTTCACCTCGAAGCTGGTGCTGTTCTGCGCCGCCTGGACGGCGACGCAGAGCAAGCAGGACGAAGTCCCGGAGATCACGGACGAGTCCGGCGACGCACCAGATCCGGCAGCGGCCAGCGGCGGTTGACCAGGAACGCCCCGCCCGCGAGCAGCACCAGCACACCACCGGTGATGCCGAGCGCCGTCCCGATGCCGCTGGAGCCGTCCGCGCCCGGGGCGCCGGCCACCGGCTTCGAACCGACCCCCGCCGTGCTGTTCCGGCCGTCCCCGGAGCCTCCCGCCTCGCCGGAGGGGTTCGAGCCGGACTGGGCACTGCCCTGCGCGGCGCTCTTCGGCGGCACCAGCTCGCCCACCGGCTGCACCTTCCCGGCCGCCTTGAAGCCCCAGTCGAACAGCCGGGCCGTCTCCTTGTAGACCTCGTTGTGCTCGTTCTTCTCCGGGTTCATCACCGTGACCAGCAGCACCTTGCCGTTCCGCTCGGCGACGCCGGTGAAGGTGGCGCCCGCGTTGGTGGTGTTGCCGTTCTTGACGCCGGCGATGCCCTGGTAGACGGGCAGGTTCACGTCGCCGCTGAGCAGTCGGTTGGTGTTCTGGATCTCGAAGGGCTTACGGACCGTCTTGCCCTTCTTGTCCTTCTTCGTCTCGCCGGGGAACTTCGCGCTGACCGTCGAGGCGTACTCGCGGAAGTCCTTCTTCTGCATCCCGGAGCGGGCGATCAGCGTCAGGTCGTAGGCCGACGACACCTGCCCCTCCGCGTCGTAACCGTCCGGGCTGACCACGTGCGTGTCGAGGGCCTGGAGCTCCTCGGCATGCTCGTTCATCTCCTTGACGGTGTTCTCGATGCCCTTGTTCATCGCGGACAGCACGTGCACAGCGTCGTTGCCGGAGCGCAGGAAGACACCGAGCCACAGGTCGTGGACCGTGTACGTCTCGTCCTCCTTTATCCCGACCATGCTGGAGCCCGGGCCGATACCGGCCAGGTCGGAGGGGACGACCTTGTGCTGGGCCGTCCTCGGGAACTTCGGCAGCAGCGTGTCCGCGAACAGCATCTTCAGCGTGCTCGCCGGGGCGAGGCGCCAGTGCGCGTTGTGCGCGGCCAGCACGTCACCGGTCTCGGCGTCCGCGATGATCCAGGAGCGGGCGCTGACGTCCTTCGGCAGCACGGGCACGCCGCTCGCCAGGTTCACCTGCGTCCCCGGCTTCCCGAGCCGGGCGCCGCCCACGGTCGACATCGACGCCGGGGGAGTGGCCGACGGGCTCGCCGACGGACTGCCGGAGGGCTTCGGGGCCGCGACGGCGGCGGGTGCGGCCAGGGCGAGGGACGACAGGACGGCGGAGGTGACCAGCAGGGATCGCCTGGCGGTCTTCTTGGGAGCGGGCACGGTCGGAAACGTACATGCCGTCCGGGGGAAGTCCCGCCTCCGCCCCCACCCCGGGAACGGAACCGGACACGCTCTGGCGATACTGGACTCATGAAGCTCAGCCGCCCCGTCTCCTGGTTCCTGCTCGCCTTCGGGGTGTGGAGCTGGGTCATCTGGATCACTTTCGTCAAGAACCTCGTCAAGGACAGCAGCGGGCTCGCCTTCGACGACGGTCATCCCACGGCTTACTTCTGGGTGCACCTGCTGCTCGCGGTCGTCTCCTTCGTATTGGGGACGGCCATCGGGGCCATCGGGTTGCGTGGTCTGCGCGCACTGCGCCGGACGTCATAACGGCAATCGGGAGACACGACACCGTGGCCATCGTCTTCGTCCTCGTCGCGCTGCTGGTCCTGGCCGTCATCGTGACGGCCAACTGGTACGTGTGGCGCCGCCTGTTCCGCGACACGACCCGCGGCCCGGGCCTCACCCGCCGTGCGGGCGCCGTCCTCATCGCCGGCGGCTGGGCCCTCGCGATCACGGCCCTGGTCGCCGAGCGCGCCGGCGCCCCCTTCTGGCTCCAGCAGACCCTCGCCTGGCCGGGCTTCCTGTGGCTGGCCCTGTCGATATACCTGCTGCTGGCGGTGGTGGCGGGAGAGGTCGTGCGGCCGCTGCTGCGGTGGTTCCTGGAACGGCGGGCGAGGGCGACGGCTGATCAGGGCCCGGAGCCCGCACCGGTGGCAGTGGTCGACGCACCTGGGGCTACCCCGGCGGCGGCCGGTCCTCAGTCGGGCCGGGCCGGTGTGCCCGGCGGAGCAGCCGTCGCCGCGACGGCTGACCCGAAGACGGACATCGGCGCCGCCGCGTCCGGTGCGGCGATCGCCTCCGCCACCGCGCCCCACCCGGAGGCGGACGCCACCCCCGACACCCTCGACGGCTCGAACCAGCCACCCGCCACCTCCGACATCACCGGCATCACCACCCCACCGGCCCCTCCCGCCGCCTCTTCGTCTCCCGGGTCGTCGCCGGAGCCGCCGCGGCCGCCGCCGTCGGAACCGTGGGGTACGGCACCTACGGGGTCCTGCGCGGGCCCCAGGTGAAGCGGGTCACCGTGCCGCTGGCCAAGCTGCCGCGCGCCGCGCACGGGTACCGCATCGCCGTGGTCAGCGACGTCCACCTCGGCCCCGTCCTGGGCCGCGGCTTCGCCCAGAAGGTCGTCGACACGATCAACGCGACCCAGCCCGACCTGATCGCGGTCGTCGGCGACCTGGTCGACGGCAGTGTGAAGGACCTGGGCCCCGCCGCGGCCCCCCTGGCCCAGCTGAAAGCCCGTCACGGCTCCTACTTCGTCACCGGGAACCACGAGTACTTCTCCGGCGCCGAACAGTGGGTCGAGGAAGTCCGGCGCCTGGGTCTCGCCCCCCTGGAGAACGCCCGCAGAGAGATGCCGCACTTCGATCTGGCCGGAGTCAACGACGTGGCGGGCGAGGCGGAGGGCCAGGGCCCCGACTTCGCCCGGGCGCTCGGCGACCGGGACACCGCACGCGCCTGCGTCCTGCTCGCCCACCAGCCCGTCCAGATCCACGAGGCCGTCGAGCACCACGTCGACCTCCAGCTCTCCGGCCACACCCACGGCGGCCAGCTCTGGCCCGGCAACCTCATCGCCGCCTCCGCCAACCCCACCGTCGCGGGCCTGGAGCGCTACGGCGACACCCAGCTCTACGTCTCCCGCGGCGCCGGCGCCTGGGGCCCGCCCACCCGGGTGGGCGCACCCTCGGACATCACGCTGATCGAGCTGGCGTCGAAGCAGGCCTGACCCTGTGAGAACGCTGTGAAACCGGACCGAACCGCCCATCGGTAAGGTCTTTCCCAACTCGGCACATCTCTCTTCCCCCGGGTCAAACACCTGTGATTGGGTGAGGCCGCCACGAAGGGGTGTGGCGTACGCACAGGGGCCCGAGGGCCCGGGGAAGGACAGGGCCGATGCGGTCGGTTCGCATGCGGATACTCGCGGGGCTGCTCGTCCTGGCGGCCGTGGGGGTGGGCGCCTGGCAGCTCGTGCCGTCGAAGAAGGACGGCAGCACCATCACGGTCGGCACGACGGACGCCGTCACGTCACTCGACCCGGCCGGCGCCTACGACGCGGGCTCCTGGGCGCTGTTCAGCAACGTCTTCCAGTCGCTGCTCACCTTCGCCCCGGGCGGCACCGCACCCGTGCCGGACGCGGCGAAGAGCTGCGCGTTCGTGGGCGGCGACCTGACCACCTACCGCTGCGAACTGCGCTCCGGCCTCACCTTCCCGAGCGGCCGCACGATGACCGGCGAGGACGTGAAGTACTCCTTCGACCGGATCCTCAGGATCAAGTCCCCGGTCGGCCCGGCGCCGCTGCTCGACACCCTCCGTTCCGTGGACGCCGACGGGCCGACCGTCACCTTCCACCTGTCCTCACCCGACGCCACGTTCCCGTTCAAGGTGGCCACCGGCGCGGGCTCGATCGTCGACCACACCGCCTACCCGGCCGGCAAGCTGCGTACCGACAACGGTGTCGACGGCACCGGCCCGTACACCCTCACCTCGTACACGAAGGACGACAAGGCGGTCCTCGCACCCAACAGCCGCTACCGGGGCGCCGTGAACGGCGGCGCCGACCGGCCCGTCGAACTGCGCTACTACGCCACCCCCGGCGCCCTGGACACCGCCTGGAAGGACAAGCGGGTCGAGGTCGCGACCCGCCAGCTGCCGCCCCAGGTCCTCGCCGGCCTCAACCCGAGCGACCCGGCACAGCGCGTCTTCGAGGCGGACGGCTCCGAGACCCGGAACCTCTACTTCGACACCCGCGCGGGCCAACCGCTGCACGATGCGAAGGTCCGCCAGGCCATGGCCTGGCTCATCGACCGAGAGCGGCTGGCCGCCACCGTCTACGACGGCACCGTCGACCCGCTGTACTCCCTGATCCCGGCGGGGATCACCGGCCACACCGCCTCGTTCTTCGACGACTATCCCGACCAAGACCCCAAGAAAGCCCGGCGGTTGCTCACCGAGGCGGGGTGAAGCTGCCGGTCCGCTTCACCTACGGCTATGCCAAGGGCCGTGGCGCCGGTGAGCAGGAGGCCGCCGAGATCAAGCGGGAGCTGGAGGCGAGCGGCCTGTTCGAGGTCACCGTCAAGGGCTACGAGTGGACCGACTTCCAGAAGCGGTGGGCGAGCGGCGAGCTCGACGCGTACGCCGTCGGCTGGGTCGCCGACTTCCCCGACCCGGACACCTTCGGCGCCGCGCTCGTCGGCACCGGCAGCGCGATGAACACCGGCTACAGCAACAAGGACGTCGACCGGCTCATCAAGGACAGCCAGCGCTACGCCGACCGCACCCAGGCCGACCGGGACTTCCGCTCAGTGCAGCAGACCGTCGCCCGGGACGTGCCGGTGCTGCCGCTGTGGCAGGCGAAGGAGTACGTCGTCACCACCGAGGACATCGGCGGCGGCCAGTACCTGTCGGACGGCACGGGCGTGTTCCGCCTGTGGAGCCTCAAGGGGATCTGACGTCAGACAGGCCCTAGGGGGCCGTGCCGCGCGCGGCCGGGTCCGGGATCGCCTTCGTCATCCCGGGCAGGAAGTCCGTGAACAACTCGTGCACCTCCCGCACGAGCGGCCGCAGCACCCGGAAGCGGGCCAGGGCGACACCCCGCGCGGTGAGCCGGGCCCCGCGCTCGGCCAGCCGGTAACTGCGCTCCCGCCCCTCGGTCCGGTCGAAGACCCAGTACAGGACGAGCCCCATCTGTGACAGCCACATCAACTCGGGCAGGATGTCCCGCAGTTCCTCCGGCACCTTGGTCTTCGTCCCGGCCAGCACCTGCCGGTGGACGCTGATGGCCTCCACGCGCGCGTGCTCCGACTCCGGGGAGAAGGGGCTGAGCGGGCTGTCCGGGTCGGCGGCGTTCTTGAAGAACTGCACGGCGAACTCGTGGTACGGCTTGGCGATGTCCAGCCAGGCCCGCAGCACACCCGCGAGGCGCGCCTCCAGGTCGGTCTCCCGCGCCAGGACGTCCCGGACCGCCACCTGGTGCTCGGCGGCGATCCGGTCGTAGAAGCCCTGGATCAGGTGCTCCTTGCCCTCGAAGTAGTAGTACGCGTTGCCGACGGAGACCCCGGCCTCCTTGGCGATGGCCCGCATCGTCGTCTTGTCGTAGCCGCGCTCCTGGAACAGCCGCATGGCCGTCTCCAGGATCAGGGCGCGGGTCTGCTCGGACTTGCTGGGGTAGGCCCCTTCGTCGGGGCCGTCGTTCTTCGCGGACACGGGAAGAGAGCCTATCGCCGCTGCCCGTGCGCCTGGCGAGGGCGCAGGCGCCGTCGGCGCAGCCCGGAGCGGTGTAGGTCCAGCCGCCGTCCGGGCCGTACGACCACCCGTCCGCGCGCCGGTACACCCGGCCGCCCCACTGTGCCCCGCCCCCCTGCGCCCGAGTCCGCTGCGACCCGCGCCACTTGGCGGCGGCGAGCACCGCGCCCCTCGCCAGCCAGGCGCCGGACGGGGTGCTGAGCCGGTGGGCGAGCGGCCGGTGCTCGCGCAGCGCCCACAGGGTGACGACCCAGGCGGCGGGCCCTTGGTAGACCTGCCCGGCATCGCCGACGACGGTGATCTCCTCGAGGGTCGCACCGTGGTCGAGGCCGGGAAACCGCCGCCGGGCCTCCTCCGAGCCGGCCGGGACCGGCTCCAGCGGCACCAACTGGGGCTGCCGCAGGAGCCAGTCGCGCAGGAACGCGCACAGGGAGCACTCGGCGTCGTAGAGGACGGTGAGCCGGCGGACCGGTGCGGTCGCGTTCATACCGGCCTCCGCTCAGGCCTGGGCCTGCGGGCGACCCACCCCTGCGGCGGCACCGGCGGAACCTGCTCCCGCTCCATGACACCGCGCCGCCGGATCTTGTTCAGCACGAAGACGTTGGCCAGGTGCATCACGCCGAGGACCAGCAGCACCACACCCAGCTTGGTCGACAGGGCCTCGAAGACGCCGCGCGTGTCGGTGATCGTCTCGTCGCCGCTCAGGTACAGCGCGACGAACCCGAGGTTGACGAGGTAGAAGCCGACCACGAGGAGGTGGTTGACGGCGTCGGCGAGCTTCTCGTTGCCGTGCAGCACGTCGGCGAGGAAGATCTTGCCGTTACGGCTCAGCGTGCGGGCCACCCAGACGGTCAGCCCGATGCTGACCAGCAGGTAGATGACATAGGCGACGACCGTACGGTCCATTGCCCCCACCCTTCTTGAACACGTTCAAAACGCTGACAGGGCTGACTCTAGACCTACTTTTGAACGTGTTCAACACCGGGGTGGCGGCCTGGATCAGTCGCTCTGCTTCGGCCGGCCGGCGTGCAGGATTTCGGCGACGTCCAGGGTGACCTCGGCCCCGATGGAGTCGGGGAGGGCGACGATCTCGCCGGGAGCGTGGGGACGGTGCTTCTCGTACTTGTCTCCGGCGGGGTCGGTGAGGACGTGGAGGCGCTGGTGTGTGCGGTCGACGATGACATACACAGGCACCTTCGCCTCCGCGTACGCAGTGACCTTGGTGCGCAGGTCGGTCCGGTAGTTGCTGGAGGTGACCTCCACGACCAGGCGGAAGCAGACCGGGTCGTAGGAGTTGTTCTCGACGTAGTGGTCCCTGTAGTCGGCGTCCACCACTGAGAAGTCGGGGATCGCGTAGTCCTCGGTACCCGTGGGCAGCCAGAGGCCTATGCCCTGGATCAACCGGGACTCCGCCCCATCTGGCCTCCGATGATCTCGACGCGGTAGCCAGGATTGCGCTCCTTGAGACGGTTGGCCTCCGCGGTCAGCGGACGGTCTCCGTAAGGCCGCTCGACGGCTGCAGCGGATATCAGGTGCCTCCCGTGGCTGGTGTCGAGACCCTCATCGTAGGACGCACGGCCTCCGTGAGTCGGTCGCGGCCACGTTCAGTCCATGGTGTGGCATATGCCAGAGGGCCCCGTTTCCAGTGGAAACAGGGCCCTCAAGCGCAAGCGGTCGTCGACCTCAGTACCGGCGCGTGATCAGCGCCCTCTTCACCTCGGCGATCGCCTTCGTGACCTCGATGCCGCGCGGGCAGGCGTCCGTGCAGTTGAAGGTCGTGCGGCAGCGCCACACGCCGTCGCGGTCGTTGAGGATCTCCAGGCGCTGTTCGCCGGCCTCGTCACGCGAGTCGAAGATGAAGCGGTGCGCGTTGACGATGGCGGCCGGGCCGAAGTACTGGCCATCGTTCCAGAAGACCGGGCACGACGTGGTGCAGGCCGCGCAGAGGATGCACTTGGTCGTGTCGTCGAAGCGCTCGCGGTCCTCGGCGGTCTGGAGACGCTCGCGGGTGGGCTCGTTCGTGTCCTTCGTGATGAGGAAGGGCATGACGTCCCGGTACGCCTGGAAGAACGGCTCCATGTCCACGACCAGGTCCTTCAGGACCGTGAGGCCCTTGATGGCCTCGACCGTGATCGGCTTCTCGGGGTTGATGTCCTTGATCAGGGTCTTGCAGGCGAGACGGTTCTTGCCGTTGATCCGCATCGCGTCCGAGCCGCAGATGCCGTGCGCGCAGGAGCGGCGGAACGTCAGCGTGCCGTCGAGCTCCCACTTGATCTTGTGCAGGGCGTCGAGGACACGCTCCTTGGGGTCGATCTCCACCTGGAAGTCTTCCCACACCGCTTCCGCCGCCACCTCGGGGTTGAAGCGGCGGATGCGGAACGTGACCGTGATGTAGGGGGAGTCGGCGAAACCGGGCTCGGGCTTGCCGGCCGCGTCTTCCTTGTCCAGAACGGGGGTAGCCATCAGTACTTACGCTCCATCGGCTGGTAGCGGGTCTGGACGACCGGCTTGTAGTCGAGACGGACGGTTTCGGAGCCGTCGGCGCCGACCTCGCGGTACGCCATGGTGTGGCGCATGAAGTTGACGTCGTCGCGGTTCGGGTAGTCCTCGCGGTAGTGACCGCCGCGGGACTCCTTGCGGGCGAGCGCGGAGACCGCCATGACCTCGGCGAGGTCGAGCAGGTTGCCCAGCTCGATGGCCTCCAGCAGGTCCGTGTTGAACCGCTTGCCCTTGTCCTGGATCGAGACGTTCTTGTAGCGCTCGCGCAGCTCCGCGATCTTCTCGACCGCCGTCTTGATCGTCTGCTCGGTGCGGAACACCATGACGTTGGCGTCCATGGTCTCCTGCAGCTCGCGCCGCAGCACCGTCACCCGCTCGGTGCCGGTGGAGTCACGCAGCCGCTCCACCTGCTCGATCACGAGCTCCGCCGGGTTCTCCGGGAGCTCCACGAACTCCGCCTTCTGCGCGTACTCCGCGGCCGCGATACCCGCGCGCTTGCCGAACACGTTGATGTCCAGCAGCGAGTTCGTGCCGAGACGGTTGGCGCCGTGCACCGACACGCAGGCGACCTCGCCGGCCGCGTACAGGCCCGGGACGACCGTGGTGTTGTCCGCCAGGACCTCACCCTCGACGTTCGTCGGGATGCCGCCCATCGCGTAGTGCGCGGTCGGCTGGATCGGGATCGGGTCCGTGTACGGCTCGATGCCGAGGTAGGTGCGCGCGAACTCGGTGATGTCGGGCAGCTTGGCGTCCAGCTGCTCCGGCGGGAGGTGCGTCAGGTCGAGGTAGACGTGGTCGCCCTCGGGACCGCAGCCGCGGCCTTCCCGGATCTCCGTGTAGATCGAGCGGGACACCACGTCACGGGACGCGAGGTCCTTCATGACCGGCGCGTACTTCTCCATGAAGCGCTCGCCGTCCTTGTTGCGGAGGATGCCGCCCTCACCGCGGGCGCCCTCCGTCAGCAGGATGCCCATGCGCCAGATGCCGGTCGGGTGGAACTGGAAGAACTCCATGTCCTCCAGCGGCAGACCACGGCGGTAGACCGCCGCCTGGCCGTCACCCGTCAGCGTGTGCGCGTTGGACGTCACCTTGAAGAACTTGCCGCAGCCGCCGGACGCGTAGACCACGGACTTCGCCTGGAAGACGTGGATCTCACCGGTCGCCAGCTCGTACGCCACCACACCGGCCGACTTCTTGACGCCGTCGACCTCGGTGATCAGCTGGTCCAGGACGTAGAACTCGTTGTAGAACTCCACGCCCTCCTTGACGCAGTTCTGGTACAGCGTCTGGAGGATCATGTGGCCGGTGCGGTCGGCCGCGTAGCAGGAGCGGCGGACCGGGGCCTCGCCGTGGTTCCGGCTGTGGCCGCCGAAGCGGCGCTGGTCGATGGTGCCGTTCGGGGTGCGGTTGAACGGCAGGCCCATCTTCTCCAGGTCGAGGACGGAGTCGATGGCCTCCTTCGCCAGGATCTCGGCGGCGTCCTGGTCGACCAGGTAGTCACCACCCTTGACCGTGTCGAAGGTGTGCCACTCCCAGTTGTCCTCCTCCACGTTGGCCAGCGCGGCGGCCATGCCGCCCTGCGCGGCGCCCGTGTGGGAGCGGGTGGGGTAGAGCTTCGTCAGGACGGCCGTGCGGCTGCGCTTCGTGGACTCGATGGCCGCGCGCATGCCCGCGCCACCGGCGCCGACGATGACGGTGTCGTACTTGTGGATCTTCATGATTCTCGCAGCCCCGTGCCTAGCGGATGTTCGGGTCGAAGGTGAAGATCACCAGCGTGCCCAGCAGGATGGTGAACACCGTGGCGGTGTAGAGCAGGCCCTTGAGCCACAGCCGGGTGTTCGCGCGCTCCGCGTAGTCGTTGATGACCGTGCGCAGGCCGTTGGCGCCGTGCAGCATCGCCAGCCACAGCATCAGCAGGTCCCAGACCTGCCAGAAGGGGCTCGCCCAGCGGCCCGCCACGAAGGCGAAACCGATCTTGGAGACACCGCCGTCCAGCACGAGCTGGATCAGCAGGTGGCCGAGGACGAGGACGACCAGCACGACGCCGGACAGGCGCATGAACAGCCAGGCGGCCAGCTCGAAGTTGCCCCGGGTGGTCTTCGGGGTCTTCTTGGTGCGCTTGCGCGGGGCCTCGATGAAGGGGGCCGGGTTGTCGACGGTGTAGACGGCGCCGCCCTCGACGGGGCCGACACCGGCGGCGGTCTTCTCGGACGTGGACATTGGCGTCAGCTCCCGAACAGTTCACGAGCGGCGTGGCCGAGGACGGGGTAGATCGCCCCGAGCATCAGCACGACCCACAGGGCGACGACGGTCCAGAGCATCTGCTTCTGGTAGCGGGCGCCCTTGATCCAGAAGTCGACGGCGATGACACGCAGGCCGTTGAGCGCGTGGAAGAGGATGGCGGCGACGAGGCCGTACTCCAGCAGCGCGACGATCGGCGTCTTGTACGTGGCCACGACGTTGTCGTAGGCCTCCGGGGACACACGGACGAGTGCGGTGTCCAGCACGTGAACGAACAGGAAGAAGAAAATGAGGACGCCGGTGACTCGGTGAGCCACCCAGGACCACATTCCTTCCCGGCCGCGGTACAGCGTTCCAGCCGGCACGGAAGTTTCCTCCGGGAGCGGGGATTGGGGCCGCGCCGGCTTGGTGTGTCGGTCGGGCCCGGCCGGGTACGGTCCACCGGCCCCCAGCATCGTAGCGATGCGCTGCCGCCGGGCTGAGCCGGGGGTCCCGGGGTGTGATCAAACTGGCATGCAAAGAGGTACAGGTGGGCTAGCGCGGCCAAGGGGTGTGGGATGCCTCCAGGACTGCCGGGTGCGGGCCGTCAGTGGTTGATCGCGCAGTTCCCCGCGCCCCTGAGGGCAGTGAGCAGACGCCCCCTCGCGAGGCGCCGGAGTTCGTCCGCCGTCACTGCCCGCTCCTCCTCCGGATCGTTGGTCAGTCGTGACCGGACGGCTTCGAGAAGGCGGTCCAGAACCTCCGCCGGCGCCACACCGTCCAGGCAGATGACGAACACGTGTCCGAAACGGGCCTCGTAGGCGGCGTGGGCCGCGCTGAGGGCCGTGTGGGCCGCCGAGTAGGTGTCGGGCGGGAGGGCGGGCAGCGACTCGGCCGCCAGTGCTTCCGTCAGGTCGGCCCAGGTCAGGTCGTAGGCCGCCTCGTCCGCCGCGGCCAGCAGGGAGTCCAGGTCCGGGTAGGGGCGGTGTTCCGCGACGCGGCGGGACCAGCGGGGGCTGTGGAGGCAGCTGAGGAGGATCTGGTGCAGGTCCTCGTCGGAGGCTGCGTTGACGTGCTCCACCGGTATGGCGAGTCGGCCGGGGAGGTCTGGGAGACGGTGCGCGGGCAGCGTGGGTCCTCGTGGGCGTCACGTGTGTCGGCAGGACGTGTTGTGAGAGTTGTGACGTCACGCTATCGAGTACGACCATGACGTGTCCGACGGATGCCCGAATTTCACCCGGCCGGGAGAGATTCGGAACGCATGGTGGACGCGCGCCGGGTGGCGGGGGTCTTAGGTTGGCTGTGTGAGTCAGCACAGGCGCCGGGCTTCGGCGAAGCAGGTGAAACAGCGGCAGGTGCTGGTCGTGGCCATGGCCGTCGCCCTGGTCGTGGTCGCGGCCGGGGTGAGTCTCGGGCTCTGGGCGGCCTCGGACGGCGACGGCGGGTCCACGGAAACGGAGGCCAGACCCTCCCAGGGCCGGACCGCCGCCGCCCCGCGGGGCACCTCGCCGGAGGACGGCCCGAGTCCGAGCCCGAGCCGCTCCTACGCCCTGTCCGAGGCGCCGCAGACGATCCCCGCCGTGCGGGACCACACCGCGGCCCGCGGCCCGGGCTGGCAGCCCGAGAGCGGGAACCGCGTGGTCGTGGACGACCCGGCGCTGGCCGACGAGGGCCGGCTCGTCGCCGGTGAGCTCGGGATGTCGTACCAGGGTGAGAAGGGCGACCGGCGCGCCGGGGACCTGCGGCTGACGCTGGACGAGAAGAAGGGCGCGAACCCGGAGTCGTACGTCATGACCGTGCGCGACGGCCGGGTGGAGATCAGCGGGCCCGCCGACGCGGGTGTCTTCTACGGCACCCGCACGCTCAAGCAGGAAGTGCACGACGGCGGCACCGCGCCCGAGGGCGTGGTGCGGGACGAGCCGGCCAAGGCGCAGCGCGGGTTCATGCTGGACATCGCGCGCAAGAACTTCACGGCCGGCTGGATCGAGGACCGGGTCCGGGAACTGGGCGATCTGAAGTTCAACCAGCTCGGCCTGCACTTCTCCGACGACCAGGGGTTCCGGATCGAGTCCGACTCGCATCCGGAGATCGTGTCCCAGCAGCACCTGACCAAGGCGCAGGTGCGGAAGATCGTCGATCTCGCGGAGAGCCGGCACATCACCGTCGTGCCCGAGATCGACTCGCCGGGGCACCTCGGCGCGGTCATCGACGCCCACCCCGACCTGCAGCTGCGCACCGTGCAGGGATCGGCGGTGCAGGGCGCCATCGACATCTCCAAGCCCGAGAGCGCCGACATCGTCGACGACCTGCTGAACGAGTACGCGGACCTCTTCCCCGGCAGGCCCTGGCACCTCGGCGGCGACGAGTACCAGGCGCTGGTCCGCTCCGACCCGGAGGCGTCCTTCCCGCAGCTGGCCGCCGCCGCGCGGGAGAAGTACGGCTCCGGCGCGACGGTCGCCGACCTCACCACCGGCTGGCTGAACGACCGGGCCGCCACCGTGCGTGAGAACCAGCGCACCCCGCGCGCGTGGAACGACGGTTTCTTCCGCGACACCTCCGTCGAGGCCGACAAGGACATCCAGGTCGCCTACTGGACCGGCAAGGAGATCGGCGCCCGGGAGCCGGCCGAGTATCTGAGCGCGGGCCGTGAGGTGATCAATTACAACGACGAGTTCCTGTACTACGTGCTCGGCGAGCCGCAGACCTTCGTCTATCCGACCGGCCAGCGGATCTACGAGCAGTGGACGCCGCGGGTGCTGCGCGGCACCGCGGCCGTGCCGGAGCGCTACGACGGCCAGATCCTCGGCGGGTCCTTCGCCGTCTGGTGCGACCTCGCGAACTCCCAGACCGAGGACCAGGTGGCGGCCGGGATCCGGATGCCGCTGCGGGCGACCGTCCAGAAGCTGTGGGACCCGGACCGGCCCGAGCTGTCCTGGGCGGAGTTCCGGGCCCTGGCGAACAGGCTCGGCTGACTCCGCCCGAATTGGCCCATACGGCTGCGAACTCCCGTACGGCTGTGGTGGTCTTCTGACGCGAGCCGAATCGAATATGCCGGGGGAACCGGGACATGGGCTACTGGGGATACTTCGTCGTGGGCCGGGGGGAACGGCCGCTGGCGGAGCTGGACGCGCTGGCGGGGCCACGGACGGGATGACGCGGCGTGCCTCGGCGCCGGGCGGGTGGCAGGTCTGGGAGTACCCGAGCAGCGACGGGGACGTCGGGACCATGAACGCCCTCGCCCGGGAGACCGGGGCGCCCGCGCTCTTCGGGTACGTCATGAACAGCGCGTGCGTGGCGCTGGAGGCCGCGGCGCCGGAGAGCGGGGCGTGGACGACCTGCCTCGGGCGGGCCGCGATGGCCGGGTACTTAGGGCCCGGCCGGGAGGGCCTGACGCTGGAGGACTACTTCCTGGAACCCCGTGACGCCGCCGAGCGTGCCGTCCGCTGGGCGGCCGAAGCCGGCCACGAGGTGAACGCCGAGGGTCTGCTCGACGTACTCACTTCAGACCCTGATCCTCTGGCTGAAAACCTCTTCTTCCGCTTTCTCGACAGACTGGGCGTGGTGCCCCTGTGACACTCCGGGGCCATTGCGCGCAGTAAGGGGAAGTGCGGGTTCCGTGAGGGGTGAGGGCTGGTAGCGGCCTGGCAGGGCCCCGGAGAAGGCCCGCGGAGGGAGGCGTGGATGAGCCTGGTGGAGTTGATCGCACAGGCCGACGAACGCGGGCTGGCCGCGAGCGGGCTGGCTTGTTTGGATCGGTGTGTGCCCCTGCTGGGCGGCGACGACGAGATGCTGCGGCCGCTGTGGGCGAGCCTCACCGACGGCGCCGGAGCCGGTGACTGGGGTGACGGGCTGGAGCAGGCGCGCGGGAAGCTGGACGCCGCCGGCGAGGACGAGGCGGCCGTGCTCGCCCACCGGATGCTCGAGGCCGCTCCCGCCGAGCGGTCCGCGGCCGGAGTGCGGGTGTGGGCCGACGCCTGCTCCGTCGCCTCCCTCCAGATCCACCGCCTCCTCGACACCCTCGAGGACGACGCCTCATCCGTCGACGCCCGCCGCGAGGGCCGTACGGACGGCATGTCGCCGCTCGTCGCCGCCGAACTGCGCCGCCAGATCACCGTCCTGGAGGTCCTGGCCGGACACGGCCCGGCCGGGCTGCGGCGAGCACTGGAGGTGTCCATCGAGGGCCGCCGGGTCCTCCGCGCGGTCGTCTCCCGCCGGACCCGGCAGCAGGGCTGAAGCCATCGGACCCCGGGAGTCGCGCCGAGCCCCCCGCCAGGGCGTCCGACCGGCCTAAACCCCGTTCCTGGAGAGTCCTGTGACCGTCGTGAGGCTGCGTTGGGGTGGTCCTGCGCCGCTTCGGGAAAGCCGCCGATTCCGGGTGACGAAACGCCTCTGCGCAGCGCTTTCCCCGATGTGACGACTCAAGCGGAAACCAGGCCCTCGGCCGCGGCGAAGCCGCTGCGGTGGGCGGCGGACACGGTGGCGACGATGCGCGAGGGAGCACGGCTGCGCCTCGACTACTCGGCCCAGAGTCTGTGGAGCATCGACCGAATGATCGAGGGGATACGCCGGGAGGGAGCGCCCGACGCCGCCGTGCAGCAGGTGCTGCGCGGGTTCGGGGCCTATGCCGGTGAGGTGATGGCACGTCAGACGGGTGCCGAGTGGTGGGCGACCGGCGGCGACCACTGGATCCGCACCCCCGACGGCCGCCTCTGGGACCCGATCGACGAGGCCCGCCGCTGCTACGCCGGGCACGGATCGCTGCGGCTGCTGTGCCGGGACGCGACGAGCAGCACGCCCCGGCGGTAGCGTCAGCGATCGAGCAGGCCCTCGAACCCGGGCCCGGCCGACTCCGGCAGGCCCTCGACCCCGGGCCCGGCCGATTCCGGCAGGCCCTCGACCCCGGGCCCGGCCGATTCCGGGACAGGGGCGCCGAGCGTGCCGGCGTTCGCCGCCAGAGTGCGGATCTCGGGAAGGTCGTCGTAGAGGTTCTTCCCGGGGCACTCGGTCGGGGAGCCGTCGCGGTGCCCCGAGACGCGGTGCAGCGTGACCTTCTGGCCCGACTTGTACTTGCCGTTGTCGGCGCCGGCCGTCAGCACCACCGTCCCGGTCGGGTCGATGCCGTACAGACCGAGCTTCCAGGCCGCGACCTTGGCGATCGACGCGCGCACGGCGGAGTTCACGGTCGTCCTGCCGTAGTCACCGAGCACCGAGACGCTGCTGGTCGCGGTGTTGAAGCCGTAGGTGTGCGCACCGAGGACGGGCCTGTCGATGCCGCCCGCACGCCCCTCGAAGACGGTGCCGCACTTGTCGACGAGGAAGTGGTAGCCGATGTCGTTCCAGCCGTTGCTGCGCACGTGGTAGAGGAACACGCCGCGCACGATCGACGCCGACTCGGAGCAGGTGTAGTCGTTGGTGCCCGCCGTGTGGTGGACGAACATCGCCTTGGTGGCGCCGGTGTAGGTGGGCGGGTCCTTCACCAGGGACTCGTCGGCGCCCCAGGCGGAGCGTGACGTCACCTTGGGGCGGGCGGCCAGGGGCGCCCCGGCGGCCGGCCCGACCACGTCCGGATCGACGACCGCGGTGTGCACGGCGTCCGACCCGCCGTCGGGATCGACCAGCTCGACGCGCAGCCCCTCGGGCAGCTCCGAGCCCGAGACGCGGACCTGGATGCCGTCCGACGGCCCGGTCCACAGCGGCTGGGTGCTGCCGCGCACCCCGGCCCGGTCGTGTTCGGGGCCGGTCTCGGGCGTACGCACGTCGGTCTCCAGCGCGCGCCACGCGCTCCACTCGCCGCTCTCCCGGGAGCGGGTGCGCACATGCGCGGTGCCGTCCAGGGTGGCGTCCGGATCGTCCCAGGTGACACCGATCATGCTGAACGGCTCGGTGGTGCGCGGGGCGAGGGACCGCTCGTGCGGATCGCCGTCCGGCACCCGGAGGGTGTGCACATCGTCCGAGGCGGTGGCCCGGGCGGGCTGGGTCAGGCCGAGGGCGCCGAAGGCCAGGGCGGTGGCGACGGCGGTGCGCAGGAGGAGGGACGGCATACGGCGCTCGCCTTTCGTCGGGCGGTGGTGTCGCGTGCAGAGCTCCCCGGTGCGTCACTCGGCACAAACCTGTCCGGGCTCGCGCTCCCGAGGACGGCGGTTCGGGATGACCCGAACGGTGGCGGGCACCGGGCGGCTGACGCGATGTGACACTTCCGCGCGGATCGGCGCTGATGCGCGTGGGGGGGCGTCGCAAAGGAGGGCGCGCACTCGGCACGGACGAGGACGGTACTTGGGTCAGGGAGCTGAACCCCGGCGCGTGCGGGCGCACGACGAGGAACTGGGCGCGGCGGTCGCACGGGCCCAGCAGGGTGACGAGGCGGCCTTCGCGGTCGCCTACCGACTCGTGCAGCCCGGCCTGCTCGGCTACCTGCGCGGGCTCGTCGGGAACGACGCGGAGGACGTGGCGTCCGACGCCTGGCTGGATATCGCCCGGGACCTCGGACGGTTCAAGGGCGACGGGGCCGGTTTCCGCGGCTGGACGGCGACCATCGCCCGGCACCGGGCGCTGGACCATCTGCGCCGGCAGCGGGTGAGGCCCCGGTCGTCCGCGCTGGAGCAGGACGTCCTGGAGCTGCCCGGGCCGCAGAGCACGCACGACCAGGCGCTGGAGGCCATGTCCACCGAGCGGGCGCTGGAACTGGTCCAGGGACTGCCCCGCGACCAGGCCGAGGCCGTGCTGCTGCGTGTCGTGGTCGGTCTCGACGGACCGGCCGCCGCGCGCGTCCTGGGCAAGCGGCCGGGCGCGGTCCGCACGGCCGCCTACCGGGGGCTGAAACGTCTCGCCGGGCAGCTCGGAGCGGCGAGTGTGACGGATGAGGCTCCCCGGACGCTGGGTGAGTCGACGTGAGGGTTGTTCAGCTTCGCCGGCCGGACCGGCGGGGCGGGCGGACCCGGCGCCCTGAACAGGGCGGACGAGCGGGACGTACTGGTGGCCCTGCGGGGCGTGTGGATCGAGCGGATCGAGCAGGGACGGAAAACTGACATGGGTGAACGGCAGAGCGACGGCGGGCTGTCCGGCCGTGGTTCCCGTCACGCCCTCCTCGACGCCGAGGTCGAGGCGCTGATCGTCGCCTCCCTCATGCGGGACGGTGTCGACGCCGAGGCGGAGCAGCGGGCGGTGGCCGCGTTCCGGGCCGCCCGGTCGGCCGGGGCCCACCGGACCCGCACCCGACGCCGGGACGACTGGAGCGCCCGGGAGCGCCGGTACCTGGGTCGGTCGCTGAGGACGACGCTCTCCGTGCTGCTGGCCAGCCTCACGCTGGGCGGTGTCGCCGTCGCGGCGATCGGCGCTGTGGATTCCTCGACGGACGGCCCCGGCGGCGGCCGCGAGCACCCGCCCGCGCCGAGCAGTGCTCCA
This sequence comes from Streptomyces tuirus, assembly GCA_018195615.1. GTDB lineage: Bacteria > Actinomycetota > Actinomycetes > Streptomycetales > Streptomycetaceae > Streptomyces > Streptomyces tuirus_A. Next base: position 6,081,063 of record JAGTPG010000002.1, read on the forward strand.
CGCGATCCGTCGGGGATGCCCTCCGAGGGCCGCCGCACTCCCGGCCCCGGCACCGGATCGCCGTCGGCGCGTCCGGACCGCCCGGCGCCCGCCCAGGACACCGAGGCGCAGTGCCGCGCCTACCGTCAGGTCGAGGGACGGGGCAGGGCCATGGACTCCACCGCCTGGCAGCGTCTCGTCGAGGTGGCGGGCGGTGAGAGCAGCGTCACGTCGTACTGCGCCGGACAACTGGCCGAGGCGAAGCCCGAGCCCGGGCCGGCCAGGAACGGCGGCGCCGCGGCGGGAGGCCCCGACGCGAACGAGGGCGCGAACGAGGGCGCGAACGAGGGCGTGAGCGGGAGCGCGAACGAGGGCGCGGACATGGGCCAGAACAAGAGCTCGGGCAAGAACGAACCCGCGCAGCAGCAGCCCGACCAGCGTCAGCGGTAAGCGACGAACGAATCGCTTCGCGAACACTCCCTCTGACGGCTTGAACTGACGGCCTGACACGTTCGTTGCCTGGCAATGGTGTTGAGACGTATCAACGGGCAAAAGGTTGTGCGCACTTTTGGCCTCACCTGAGGCACGGGTTCATCACGAAGGGCCGCTCGCCCGGTCCGATCTGCGTGCTATTGCTGGGATCGATCCAAGATCGTCTCACGCTCGGGTCATGACATGGTCAAGGGAAAGGCTCGTGCCCGCCCGATTCCAGGCGCGGCCCCCGCATCCCCCTGCTGAGAGGGCACTTCATGGCCGACGAGATGGTGCGTCAAGCCCAGGTCTTCATCAACCGCGTGTACGGCGACCGCATCGGCATGACCGTCGAGGAGAACGGGCAGACCGGCTGGCCCACCATGTACGCCCTGACCCGCGCGCTCCAGTACGAGCTGGGCATCACCAATCTGTCGAACAGCTTCGGCCCGGCCACCCTGGCGGCCATCGCGGAGAAGTACGGCAAGATCGACGCCAACAACGTGCCCCACGCGGACTTCTGCCGGATCCTGCAGTCCGCCCTGTACTGCAAGGGCTACGACGGCAGCGCCATCGACGGCACCTACAGCGCCCGCATGCAGCAGTCCGTCACCCAGCTCAACGCCGACATGGGGCTGGGTGCCGTCTACCCGGGCAGCGCGCTGTGGCCGAAGGTCATCAAGGGCCTGTTCAACATGGACGCGTACGTCACCGTCAGCGGCGGCTCCAGCGCGGTCCGCGCGGTGCAGCAGTGGCTCAACGGTCAGTACGTCCTGCGCAAGGACTACTACATCATCCCCTGCGACGGCCACCACTCGCGCGACGTCGCCAAGTCCATGCTCTTCGCCGTCCAGTACGAGATCGGGATGGCGGACGGGGTCGCCAACGGTGTCTTCGGCCCCGGCACCCAGTCCGGCCTCAAGTCGCACACGCTGTCGGTCGGCAGCTCCGGCAACTGGGCACGGCTCTTCACCGGCGCGATGATCCTCAACCAACGGCCGGTCGCCTTCGGCAACTTCACCAGCGCGGTCTCCACCGCCGTCCAGAGCTTCCAGTCCTTCGTGAAGCTCCCGGTCACGGGCAAGGGCGATTTCCCGACCTGGGCCTCCCTCCTCGTCTCCTACGGCGACCAGAGCCGCAACGGCGAGGCCTGCGACGGCGTCACCAAGATCACCGACGCGCGCGCGGCCACCCTCAAGGCGGCCGGCGTGAAGTACATAGGCCGGTACCTCACCAACCCCAGCGCCACCTCTCTCCCCGAGAAGGCCATCCAGCCCGGCGAACTGGCCACCATCGCCGCGAACGGCCTGCGCTGCTTCCCGATCTACCAGACGTACGGCCGGGACGCCGACGGCTTCAACTACGCCGCCGGACGGGCCGCCGGCCAGGCCGCCGCCAACGCCGCCCTCGACCACGGTTTCAAGCCCGGTACGCGGATCTTCTTCGCCGTCGACTTCGACGCGCTCGACCACGAGGTGACGTCGAACGTCCTGCCGCACTTCAAGGGCATCGTGGACGCGCTGGCCGCCGACGGCGCGGAGTTCAAGGTCGGCGTGTACGGGCCGCGCAACGTCTGCACCCGGGTCGGCGAGGCCGGGCACTCCACCGCCTCGTTCGTCTCCGACATGTCCTCCGGCTTCTCCGGGAACTTCGGCTACCCGCTCCCCGCCGACTGGGCGTACGACCAGATCGTCACCCGGACCGTCGGCTCCGGCGCCGGCGCCATCGAGATCGACGTCAACATCGCGTCCGGCCGCGACACCGGCCAGAGTTCCTTCAACGCGCCCCGGCCACCGCTCCCGGACGTCGGCTTCGACGGCAGGTTCCTCAACGCGCTGCACGAGGACCTCAGCCGCTACATGCGCAGCATCGGCTTCGAGGACGACGGCGGCACCGGCACCGACGCCCGCCTGTTCACGCACACCCAGTGCTTCGAGACGATCATGTCGTACGACGCACAGACCACCCAGCTGTCCCATGCGTACAAGATGCGCAAGGCGATGATCCAGACCTCCGCCTACTGGGAGATGCGGCACTACGACCTGATCGACCAGGGCGTGGACCACCAGGTCGCCTCGTACCACCTCAACGGCGTCGGCATCGTCAAGGACTCCTCGACCGGTATCGCGCAGATCAGCGGCGAGGTCGGCATCCGCGCCTGGAACCACTGCATCGACAAGGGCTTCGTCACGGGCACCCGCACCGACCCGACCAAGGACGCCGACATCTGGGCGATGTGGCAGAAGGTCAACAAGGACAACGCCTTCGCCATGCGGACCGTGCCGCTGATCCACCTGTGGGGCGTCGCGGGCAAGCCCGGCGGCAAGAACCCGCCGGCCGGTGAGACGAAACTGCGCGACATGAGCCTGAACTACACCGAGGGCGAGATCTTCGAGATCATCCGCCGCTACCAGGGCTGGGGCGACCAGGCCGAGGCCGACGCCGCCAAGCGGATGGGGCTTTACCACATCTTCGAGAAGTACAACAACCTTGTCCGGCAGCTCGCCGCCGGGTGAGGTGGTCGCCATGACCTCCTCGTATCCCGCCGCCCTGCCCCTGCTGATCGGCATCGTCGTCGCCGCTGTGACCGCCTTCGGGCTCGTCGGATACGGCTTTCCGGCGATCGGCAGGGGCGGCCCGGGGGCCGTGGCCCGTGGCGGCGCCGCGCTCGCCGGAGCCGTCGCCGCAGTCGCCTACGCCTGGGGCCTGGTGTCCCTCTTCCGCGACGAGAGCGGCACCGCCCAGGCCTGCCAGGACGCGAACCCCTCGCTGTACGGGCAGGTGAGCGGCTACAGCGTGTCCTACCTGCCGCCTGCCCTCAACTGCCGCATGTCGTCAGGTGGTTCCTATGCGGCAGCCGTCCCCGGCTTCCTCACGCCCGTGATGACGGGCTGTGCGGTGATCGCGGTGACGCTCGCCCTGATCGCCGTCGCCGAACACCGCCGGACCACCACACCCGAGCATCCCGAGAAGAGGACCACGTGAGCGCCACTCCCGCCTCCCCGCTGTCCCGCAGAGGCTTCCTGCTGCGTGCCGCCGCCGTCACCGCCGCCGCCGCGGTGCTCCCGCACTCGCAGGCGCTGGCCTCCCCGGCGTACGCCGCCGAGCCACAGGACTACACCTTCCCCAAGGCCGTCCGCGAGGGCGTCGCACGGGCCGAGGCCCGTAACGAGCGACTCCTCGCCGGGAACCGCTCGGCCAACGGGTGGGAGATGGAGACCGCCGCCGACCAGGGCGGATCCATCGCCACCCGGCCCGTGCCGGGCACTCCGGTGACGGACCTCCAGGTCCGGCTCGGCGCTCCCGAGACCGTCCTGGTCCACCTCGTCCGCCGCTTCCACTACGAGATCGCCGAGCTCCAGCCCGGCGAGGCCGTCGGCTGGACCGCTCCGAAGGGGCTCCGGGGGTCCGCCCGCAACCTGGCCTCCGGCACCGCCGTCCGCATCCGTCCCGGCCACTACCCGCCCGGCGCCAAGGGTGGCTACTTCCCCCTGGAACTGGCGGTTCTCCGCGACATCCTCGCCGAACTCGAGGGTGTGGTCCGCTGGGGCGGTGACGACCGCGCCGTGGACGAGGCCCTCTTCTATCTCACCGTCGGCCCCGACGACACGCGCCTGGCAGCCCTCGCCGAACGCCTCCGCGTCGGCGAGGCGACCGCCGGTGAGGGCGCCGGCACCCTCGTGGACGTCCAGGACAAGGACCGTCGCTCAGCCGCCGACGCCCTCGCCCGCCGCCAGCGGAAAGCGGCCTGACGCCGCGTTGAGCGCGACCCCGAACCTTGCCGGCACCGGGTTCGGGAACCGGCACCTCACACAACGCTTCTCGGGCCGATGTGACACAGCACTCATCGGGCGTAGAGCCGGAGACGACCGGGGCCGCCACCCCCCACAGGAGAGGCCCCGGCCGTCGCGCGGCACGGGCCGCGCGGCGGCCCGTACTTCCTACAGCGCGCAGGGTGCGTTTTCTGTCACACCCCACCGTGTCACGGCTTAGTTGCATCTCGGGCGGACATGGACGGGGAGTGGTTTCAGGTCGTAACGTGCCTTTCGCGCCAACAGCGGAGGCGGCAAGACCACCGCAACCACCTGCGGCCTTGCAAACCGCAACCACCAATGGAGCAACCACAACGGCGAGAACCCGGTCCGCGAGAGCGGCGCCGGCTTAGGCGCAAGAGGGGCGCGGTGCTGGGGGACGACGCGGAGCTGACCGCCGCGGTGCGTGCGGCACAGGACGGAGACGAAACCGCGTTCCGTACTGTGTACCGCGCCGTGCATCCGCGGCTGCTCGGATACGTACGGACACTGGTCGGCGACCCGGACGCCGAGGACGTGACGTCCGAGGCGTGGCTTCAGATAGCCCGTGACCTGGAGCGGTTCACCGGCGACGCGGACCGGTTCCGCGGCTGGGCCGCCCGGATCGCCCGCAACCGCGCGCTGGACCACATACGGATGCGGGGGCGCCGGCCCGCCATCGGCGGCGACGAGACGGAACTGACCGGCCGGCCCGCCGAGTCCGACACGGCGGGCGAGGCCATCGAGGCACTCGCCACCGACGGCGCCTTCTCCCTCATCTCCCGGCTGCCGCAGGACCAGGCCGAGGCGGTCGTGCTGCGCGTGGTCGTGGGGCTCGACGCGAAGACCGCGGCCGAGACCCTCGGCAAGCGTCCGGGCGCCGTCCGGACGGCGGCCCACCGCGGCCTGAAGCGCCTCGCGGAACTGCTCGGCGACGACCCGGAGGCCGATCCGGAATCCGCCGGGGTGCTCGACGCCCTGCCGCCCCAGAGAGAACCGCGCGGCAGGGCCATGACGTCCGCACGTGTGACGCAAAGCGTCGCGCGGACGCAGAAGGATGTGTGATGGCCGACGAGCAGTACGGGTGGCTGGACCGCGAAACGGCGGAGCGTTTGCTGAGCGGAGAGCCACTGGAAGCTGTCGAAGGCCCCGCCCGCGACCAGGCCGCACGGCTCGCCGGCGCACTCGGCGCGCTGTCCACCACACCCCCGCTGACCAGCGAGGAACTCCCCGGTGAGGCCGCTGCGATGGCCGCCTTCCGCAAGGCTCGCGCCGAGCGCGCCGACGCCGAGGTGGCCCGTGGGGGCACCGTCGGGCAGGCCGGCGGTGAGGTCGTCGACGCGGGGCTGGTCCGGATCGGCGCCCCGCGCCCAGCGGCTCCGGCGACGCCCGGCGGCCTCGCTGGGCCCGTCCCGCACGCCTCGCGCTGGCCGCCGTGCTGGCCGTCGGCATGGCCGGCGGCGTCACCGTCGCGGCCGGAACCGGAGTCCTGAAAGCACCGTTCGGGAGCGACGAACCCAACCCCGGCGCCTCCGTCTCGGCCGCCGTCACTCCGCCCGATCGCCCGCTGATGTCGCCCTCGCCGAGCGACGCCGTGCAGGGCGGCTCCACGCCGGACGGCGCGCCGAGCGGCACCTCGACGGGCGGCGCCGGTGACTCCGGACGGACCGGGGCAGGCGACGACACGGCCCCGAAACCCGGCCCCCGCGACAAGGGAGACGGGTCCGGCGACAGCCGCAAGAAGATCGCGTCCGCCTGCCGTGACCTGCGCGAGGGCAAGCGGCTGGACGCCGACCGCAGGCGCGCCCTGCGGGACGCGGCGGGCGGCTCCCAGGTGTGGACGTACTGCAAGGACGTCCTGACCGGTGTCGCGGGCCGCTCCACGGAGCGGAACGACGAGGACGCGGACCAGGGCGAGCGCGAGGGCAGGGCCCGGAAGCACGACAGCAAGCAGGAGCGGGCCGAGCGGAAGGCCGAGAAGCGGGCCGAGCGGCGGGGCGACGACGATGACGACGCGGACCGCAGCCGGTCCACGCGGTCGCTGAAACCCCTCCGACCTGCGGTTTCGCAAGCCGTGGAAATATCTGGGCCGAGGGTGTGACGTTTTCGGCCGCCCTGGCGCAGTAATGAGTGAGCCGACTGGTCATCGGCCGTCGCACGGAGCCGGGGTTCCCCCCGTACCTACGGCTCGTGCACCTGAGCGCGGGCGGGACACGTTCCCCCGGTCCCGCCCGCGCCCCATCTCTCTCCCGCTTCCCTCACCAGGACACGACGACCTTGTCGCCGTTGCGGACCTGCGCGTACAGCTCCGCGATCGCCTGCTCGTCCCGCACGTTGACGCAGCCGTGCGAGGCGCCGCCGTAGCCCCGGGCCGCGAAGTCGGCGGAGTAGTGGACCGCCTGGCCGCCGCTGAAGAACATCGCGTACGGCATGGGCGAGTCGTAGAGCGTCGACACGTGGTCGCGTGACTTCCAGTAGACGGAGAACACACCCTCCCGGGTCGGCGTGTACTGGGAACCGAAGCGCACCGACATCGTCGACACGGTCCGTCCGTCGATCATCCAGCGCAGGGTCCGGCTGGTCTTGTCGATGCACAGCACCCGGCCGCTGGTGCAGCGCGCGTCCGGCGGGTCGGCCGGCTGGCCGCCCATCAGGTACAGGTCCCACCGCCCCGGCTCGCGCGTCATCCCCAGCAGCCGCTGCCAGGTGAGGGTGTCGGTCCGCCCGGTGCGCGGCAGCCCGCGCTTGCCCTGGAAGCCGCTGACCGCCCGCTCCGTCGCCTCGCCGTACGTCCCGGTCGGCCCCTCGAAGAGCCAGGCGACCTGCCGCAGCCGGGCCTGGAGCTCGCGGACGTCCCGGCCGGTGTCGCCGGGGGACCACAGCACGCGGGCGGGCGCGGGGGCGGTGCTCGGCTTGTCGTCACCCGTGGGGCTGCGCAACGGCGACGGGGTGCTGCTCGGTATCTCGATGTGCACGGGCGAGCGGCGCTTCCCGTCCCCGTCGGGGGTCTGCACGGTACAGCCGGTCAGCGCGGCCAGCACGGCCAGTGACGCTGCGATCGATCTCCCCATGCCCGTGGTACGCACACGGCCCCCCGTCGTCTCACCGGTGTACCCGGATGCCACCTGAGATGTTCCCCGGGGATGACCCGTCGCGAACCAGGGGGCATGGTGGTGAGCGAGTCACTGCTCTGTGGGAGGCATCACACGATGACGCGTGAGTCGGAGTCCGGGCTGCCCATCGAGCCGGTCTACGGGCCGGACGACCTTCAGGACTGGGACGCCGGGGAGAAGCTGGGCGCGCCGGGGGCGTATCCCTTCACTCGTGGCGTGTATCCGTCGATGTACACGGGCCGGCCGTGGACGATGCGCCAGTACGCGGGTTTCGGTACGGCGGCGGAGTCCAACGCCCGTTACCGGCAGCTGATCGCCCACGGCACGACGGGCCTGTCGGTGGCGTTCGACCTGCCCACCCAGATGGGGCATGACTCGGACGCGCCGATCGCGCACGGCGAGGTCGGCAAGGTGGGGGTGGCGATCGACTCGGTCGAGGACATGCGGGTGCTGTTCGGCGGGATCCCGCTGGATCAGGTGTCGACGTCGATGACGATCAACGCCCCGGCCGCGTTGTTGCTGCTGCTGTACCAGCTGGTGGCCGAGGAGCAGGGGGTCAGCGCCGACCGGTTGACGGGCACGATCCAGAACGATGTGCTGAAGGAGTACATCGCCCGGGGCACCTACATCTTCCCGCCGAAGCCGTCGCTGCGTCTGACCGCGGACATCTTCCGCTACTGCCGGGCGGAGATCCCGCGCTGGAACACGATCTCGATCTCCGGCTACCACATGGCCGAGGCGGGTGCCTCGCCCGCTCAGGAGATCGCCTTCACCCTGGCCGACGGTATCGAGTACGTGCGCACGGCGGTGGCGGCCGGGATGGACGTCGACGACTTCGCCCCGCGCCTGTCGTTCTTCTTCGTGGCGCGGACGACGATCCTGGAGGAGGTCGCCAAGTTCCGTGCGGCACGGCGGATCTGGGCGCGGGTGATGCGTGAGGAGTTCGGCGCCGAGAACCCCAAGTCGTTGATGCTGCGCTTCCACACCCAGACGGCCGGGGTGCAGCTGACCGCGCAGCAGCCGGAGGTGAACCTGGTCCGGGTGGCGGTGCAGGGCCTGGCGGCGGTGCTGGGCGGCACGCAGTCGCTGCACACCAACTCCTTCGACGAGGCCATCGCCCTGCCCACCGACAAGTCCGCGCGTCTGGCGCTGCGCACCCAGCAGGTCCTGGCCCATGAGACGGACGTCACCGCCACCGTCGACCCCTTCGCCGGCTCCTACGCGGTCGAGAAGCTGACCGACGATGTCGAGGCCGCCGTCGTGGGGCTGATGGACAGGGTCGAGGAGCTGGGCGGTGCGGTGGCCGCGATCGAGCGGGGCTTTCAGAAGGGCGAGATCGAGCGCAACGCCTACCGGATCGCCCAGGAGACCGACTCCGGTGAGCGGGTCGTGGTCGGCGTCAACCGCTTCCAGCTCGATGAGGAGGAGCCCTACGAGCCGCTGCGGGTCGACCCGGCCATCGAGGCCCGGCAGGCCGAGCGCCTGGCCAAGCTCCGCGCCCACCGCGACCAGCCGGCCGTCGACGCGGCCCTGACGGCTCTGAAGAAGGCCGCCGAAGGCGACGACAACGTCCTCTACCCGATGAAGGAGGCGCTGAAGGCACGGGCGACGGTGGGCGAGGTCTGCAACGCACTGCGCGACGTCTGGGGGGCGTACGTCCCCTCGGACGTCTTCTGACCAGGCCGCAGGTGGGGGAGTGTCAGACCCCCGTGCGACACTCCTTGCCATGTTCGGTGTCATCGATCTGCCCACCTACCTGGCGGGCCTCGTCCTGATCATCCTGCTGCCGGGTCCCAACTCGCTGTACGTGCTGTCCGTGGCCGCCCGCCGAGGCGTGCGCGCCGGGTACACCGCGGCTGCGGGAGTCTGGTGCGGGGACACGGTGCTGATGACACTGTCCGCCGCCGGTGTCGCCTCGCTGTTGCAGGCGAACGCCGTGCTGTTCGGGATCGTGAAGTACGCGGGGGCCGGATATCTGACCTGGCTGGCCATAGGCATGCTGCGGGCCGCGTGGGGCATGTGGCGCACTCGCGGTGAGCGGACCGCCGGGGCGGAGGTTTCCGCGCCCGCCGAGGAGCGGCCCTTCCGCCGTGCCTTCGTCGTCAGCCTTTTCAACCCGAAGGCGATCCTGTTCTTCGTCGCCTTCTTCGTGCAGTTCGTCGACCCGGGGTACGCCTACCCCGCGCTGTCCTTCGTCGTCCTGGGTGCCCTCGCCCAGCTCGCCAGCGTGCTGTACCTCAGCGCGCTGATATTCGGCGGCACCAGGCTGGCCGCCGCGTTCCGCAGCCGCAGGCGGCTGTCGGCGGGGGCCACCTCGGCGGCGGGTGCGCTGTTCCTGGGCTTCGCGGTGAAGCTGTCGCTGGCGAGTTCGTAGGGCGCGCCGGCCCTCAGTGGCCGAAGCGAGCGAGGTAGGCCGGGATCCCGGTCGGCGTGTCGCCCGCCCAGCCGACGTAGCCGTCCGGCCGGACGAGGTACAGGCCCGGCCGGTACGCGCCCGGCGCGGGGCCTCGTACGACCGGGATCCGCGCGCCGAGGTCCAGGTCCTTCGCATCCGCGTCCCCCAGTGCCAGCAGCGTCCAGTGCGGTCCCCGGAACGCGTCGAAGAGCCGGACCGCCTCCACGGTCCCGTCGGGCGCGCGGTCGCCGGCCCGTAGCGGGCCCGGGGCGGTCCGCGTCTCGTGGGTGAGCGACGACTCCCGGTAGCCGACGCCGAGTTGGCGGGTCGCCTCGCCGCGCCGGGTCTCGCCGCGGTGCACGCTGGTCGACAGTCCGAGCACGTCCGCGGCGACGGGCCGCCGCTCCTCCTCGTAGGAGTCGAGGAGACCCGGGTCCGCGCCGTCGCGCAGCACCGCGCCCAGCTTCCAGCCGAGGTTGTAGGCGTCCTGGACGCTGGTGTTGAGGCCCTGGCCGCCGGCCGGGGAGTGCACGTGCGCCGCGTCGCCGGCGAGGAGGACGCGCCCCGAGCGGAAGCGGTCCGCCAGGGCCGCCCGGGGGCGGAAGTCCGAGGCCCAGCACAGCTCGGTCACAACCTCCGGCGCCAGGTGCGAGCGGGCGGCGACGACCTTCCGTACGCCTTCCAGGGACAGGTCCGGGGCGGTCCCGTCCGGGAACCGCGCCACAAGCTGGAAGTCCTCCGTGCCGGTCAGCGGGCAGATCGCGAGGAAACCGTCGCCGTCCCCGCCCGGTGGGAAGATGTGCCAGTTGTCCCGGTCCAGGCCGCTGATCCGGACGTCCGCCACAAGAGTGGGGTTGGGGTCGACGGTCTCGCCCCTCATGCCGATGCCGAGCAGCCGGCGTACCGTCGAGCGTCCGCCGTCCGCCGCCACGGCGTACCGGGCGGTGACCGTCTCGCCCGAGGCGAAGCCGGCGCGGACCCCGTCCGCGTCCTGCGTCAGGGCGACGACCTCCCGGCCGAAGGCCACCGCCCCGCCCAGCTCCTCCAGCCGCTCCCGCAAGATCTCCTGAGTGCGCCACTGCGGCACCATCCACGGCTCGGCGTACGGCGCGTCCTCGCTCGCCTCGGCCGGGTCGAACATCCGGTGCTCGCCGGCGCGCCTGCCGTCCTGCCAGATCATCCCCACGGGGTAGGGGCCGCCCGCCCCGCGGATCGCGTCGAGCACGCCCAGGTCGTCGAAGACCTCCATGGTGCGCGGCTGGATGCCCTTGCCGCGTGAGCCGGGGAACAGCGTCCCCGCCCGCTCGGCCACCAGCGCGGCCACCCCGCGCCGGGCGAGATCGATGCCGAGCGCCAGGCCGGTCGGGCCCGCGCCCACCACCAGCACGTCCGTATCCATGCGCCACCCCACTCCTTAACGCCGTTAAGCACCCTCGCTCCCGAGGTTCGCCTTAACGGTGTTAAGTTGTCAAGCGTGAGTACGGAACGACGCGAGCCCCTGGACCGCCGACGGGTCGCGGACACCGCGCTGCGGCTGCTGAACGAGGTGGGTCTGGACGGACTGACCCTGCGCGCCATCGCCCGGGAACTGGACGTGAAGGCGCCCGCCCTCTACTGGCACTTCAAGGACAAGCAGGCCCTGCTCGACGAGATGGCGACGGAGATGTACCGCCGGATGGTCGCCGGGACGCCCCTCGACCCCGCCGACACCTGGCGGGAACGGCTGCTGAAGACCAACCGGGGGCTGCGTGCCGCACTGCTGGGCTACCGGGACGGCGCGAAGGTGTTCAGCGGCTCACGCTTCACCGGCATCGAGCACGCCGGGCAGATGGAGGACAACCTGCGCCTGCTCACGGCCGCCGGCTTCACCCTGGCCCAGGCGGTCCGTGCGCTCACCACGGCCTATATGTACACGCTGGGCTTCGTCACCGAGGAGCAGGGCGTGCGGCCGCTGCCCGACGAGCGCCGTGAGGGCTACGACGTACACGAACGCGCCCGCCTGATGGCCGACTATCCGCTGTCGGCCCAGGCGGGCGCGGAGATCTTCGAGGACTTCGAACTGCACTACGAGGAGGGGCTGGCCCTCGTCGTCGAGGGGATCGGGACGCGCTACGGGGTCTCATGACACCCCGCCGTCAGGAGCGCTTCGCACGGGCCCTCCGTACGGCCCGGGTGACCACGGGCGGCAGCAGGTCCTTGGCGAGCCGGCGGGCCCGGGACGGGGCGGGCCGGGCCGGGCGCGCCGCGCGGGACTCGGTGACGCGGGCGGCCGGGACGCTCGCCGGCGCGGGCGCCACGTAGTGCCGGGAGGTCGGGAAGGGCGGCGGCTTCATGCCCCTGGACCGGGCGCGGACCAGCCGGTGCCCGGCCGCCTGCTGCACGCTCAGCCCGCAGTCCGAGCGCTGCCTGAGCATGTCGAGCAGTTCCTCCTGGAGCGGCTCGGGGTCGCCCCAGGTGCCGTACAGCTTCTGCGTGCTGAGGCAGATCGGGCGCAGGCCCCGGTTGAGGACGGCCTCCCAGGCGGCGACCGAGACGCCCGGCGTGTGCTCGGAGCGGAAGTCGTCGAGGACCACGACGCCCTCGGGCAGCAGGATGTCGTGGGCGGCCCCGATGTCGCCGTACACGTGCTCGTACAGGTGCGAGGCGTCGATGTGGACGAAGCGGCAGCTGTTCGGGGCCACCTTCTGGGACACCACGGAGCTCGGGGCCGCGATCACCGTCGGCAGGGCGTCGTGGAAGGAGAGGTAGTTCCGCTCGAAGGCCTGCTGGGTGAGGGTGGCGTACGACTTGGTGGACTCCGCCTGGTTGGCCTCGTCCGGGGCGTCGCCCTCGAACAGGTCGCAGACCGTGAACTGCTCGCCGTCCTGCAGATGGTGGCCGAGGAGGATCGCGCTCTTGCCCATGTAGGCGCCGAGCTCCAGCAGATCGCCGCTCATCCCCTGCTTCTGCTGCCGCTCCAGGAACCAGGTGAACAGTATCTGGTCCAGCGGCGGGAACCAGCCCGGGACGTCCGCGAGTTCGCCGGGGTGCTTGTCGGTCGCTTGTGCGTTGGTCATGAGACGAGCCTTCTCTGTGAGCGTTGCCCAAACCGACAGTGGGTTGAACGTCCCGTGAACAGCTCAGCGGGCATTGGCCAGCATCGCCCGCAGCCGTGGCGTCAGCGGCTTCTCCACATACTGGTTCAGCAGCCACGCCAGCAGCAGCATTGAGGCCGTGGTCAGGCCGAATGTCGCCCCGGATGGCAGGTCCAGGCCGCGGTGCAGGGCGTGGATCACCACCCAGCCGAGGTGTTCGTGGACGAGGTAGAACGGATAGGTCAGCGCCCCGGCGACCGTCAGCCAGCGCCAGTTCGCCCAGTGCAGCCAGCCCAGCGCGATCGCCGCGACCGCCACGAAACCGAAGGTCACGACGGCGACGATGCCGAGTGAGGAGCGGTAGGAGAAGCCGTCAGCGGCGGGCGCGTGCCACAGGCTCTGTACCGCGTAGTGCTGCCCGATCAGCCAGCTCACGGCGACGATGCCCCAGGCGTAGGCGTCCCGCCGGTCCTGGTGGACGAGGTAGAGGCCGACGCCGCCGATGAAGAACGGCGCGTACTCGGGCATCACGACGATGTCGAGCAGCGGCATGTTCGCGTTGTCGGTGATCACCGTCGCCAGCATCCAGACCGCGCAGAACATGATCACCCGGCGGCGGTTCGCCCCGGGGAGCACCACGAACAGCGCGAACAGGGCGTAGAAGCGGATCTCCGCCCACAGCGTCCAGCACACGCCGAGCACCCGGTCCACGCCCAGCGGCATCTGAAGCATGGTCAGGTTCACCAGAGCGTCGCTCGGTGAGACCGCCTGGTAGGTCACCACCGGCAGTGCGAACACCGCCGTGACGATCAGGACCGCCACCCAGTAGGCGGGCAGCAGCCGGGAGGCGCGGGAGGCGAAGAAGGACTTCAGCGGCCTGCCCCAGCCGCTCATGCAGATCACGAACCCGCTGATCACGAAGAAGACCTGGACGCCGAGGCAGCCGTAGGCGAAGTACTCGTGCAGGGTGGGGAACTGCTCCTTGGGCGAGGTGCCCCAGGCGTCGGCGACCTCGCCGTCGCGCCCGCCGTAGTGGTAGGCCGCCACCATCAGCGCGGCGACCAGCCGCAGTCCGTCCAGGGCGCGCAGCCGGCCGCCGGAGCTGCTCCGGCGGCGTGGGACGGTCGTGGCGCCCGGTGGTTCGACCAGCACGGCGACGCCGGGCCGGGGCTTGCGGGTGCTGACGACCGTCTCGGTCACGCTGAAAACCTCTGTAGCTCGTATGTCCTCTACCTGAGCCGCCTGTGGGCGGCAGGGCGTCGGCTGTCACCCTAGGACGGAGATTGACGCTAAAACGTTCGACGGGGGCAGGCTTCGCCTTCCGGTTTCCATGGGTTCATCTGGATGTCGCCGATTCAGCGCCGTACGGCCTTGCGCAGCGCCCGCGCGCGGCGCACCACCCGGCGTGCCGTGGAATTGCGGGGCAGGAACGCCAGCCGCTGCGGAATACCGCCGGGCAGTCCGAGCGAGGTGAGCCGGCGCTTCTTGAAATAGCGCCGGGTGCGCGGACCGAGATGCCGGGAAAGGAACTGCTCCGCCCACGGCCGCAGGTCCGGATAGATCTGCGGCTGCATGGTGAACCCGACGGCGGTGACCAGGTCGGACAGCTGTTCCGCCGGCAGGACGTCACCGTCCTTGCCGCTCTCCAGGTCGGGCAGCAGCGCGTCCGCCAGGGTGGTGGGGATCCGGTTGCTGTTCTGGTAGGGCGTCAGCCGCTCCAGGAGCAGCTCGGTGCCGATGCGCGCGACCGGCAGGTCGTAGAACGCCGAGGCGGTGAACAGCGCGGTCGAGAAGCAGCCGACGACCAGTGCGGGCCGGGCCCGGTCGAACAGCACCTCCGCGAGGACGGGCGTGTCCAGCACGGTGAGGTCCACGCCGAGCTTCTCGGCCTCGGACTCCAGGGCGCGGCTGTAGCGGGCCGGTGCGGTCGGGTGCGGCTTGAAGACGACCGTGCGGTGGCCGCGGGCGACGGCGCCCCGCATCATCCGCACGTGCAGGTCCTCTTCCTCCTCCGGGGAGAGGATGTTCAGCGCCGACAGGTACTGGCCGAGCAGCAGCGCCGAATCGCCGGGCAGCGTGGGCAGCTCGGGCACGGTCTCGGTGACCTCGCCCAGCACCTTCAGGAACGCCGGCGTCGGCACCAGGTGCGGCGGCACCTCGAACTCGGTGAGCAGCATCGGCGTGAGCCCCGGCACCAGGTCCAGGTGCAGCAGCCGCCGCACGCGCGTGCCGACCAGCGGGTCGAGTTTGTTGCGCGTGGGGCCGTAGCTCATCAGCCCGTCGGCGTAGACGTCGATGGGCGCGTCGGTGAACAACTGCGCCACCGTGAGCGCCGGCGCGACCTGGATGGACTCCAGGACCAGGCTCACCCGATCGTCGCCGAGGCCCCACAGCATCCGCAGATAGCGCTCGAAGAGCGGGATGTCGTCGGAGCGCGGCGTCCAGGCCCCGGGGTGGAAGGGCCGGATGGCGTCGTTCCAGGACAGCACCTCGTCGAAGTGCTCGCGCAGCGGCGCGAAGCCCGGCATCCCGTCGAGGGCCGGGGTGGTCTCCGGGTTCGCCGAGTTGTTGAACACCAGCAGCACCCGGCGGTCCGGCTCCTCGAAGAGGTCGGAGTCGATCGCGGCGGCCAGGGTGGCGACGCCGTACAGCGTCGAGGCGCAGAAGATCTGAGTGGTCCCGGGCATCAGGCCGCCGCCCCCGCCGTGGTGACCCTGCGTCGCAGCCGCCGCAGCTTGGCCGAGCGGTCCATGTCCATGGCCTCCAGTGCGTCACCGAGCGCGTCCTGCGGCATGCGCTTGATGGCCGCCGCGCTCATCGACCGCAGCTGCCTGGCCACGGCCGGTTCGAACCTGTCTTCGTTGGAAAGGTGGTGGGCGATGATCGCGCAGTACGTCCGTACCGCCTTGGGCAGCAGCCGGTCGGCCTCACGGTCGGCGGCCGTCTCCTCGATCACCTGGTCGAAGGCGCGGATGAAGTCGAGCTGGCGGACATCGCCGATCTGGGTCAGGGACGAGGCCACCCCGCGCCGGTAGAACACGCCCAGCAGGCTCACCACGGCGAACGACTCCGCCTCACGGTGCAGCTTCCAGATCCACGGCCGGTCCTCGGCCGTGCGCAGCCCGTCGGTGAAGTGCAGCACGCCCTGGTCGAGCAGGCGGCGGTGGTAGGCACCGGCCCAGGCGTAGGCGTAGTCCACGGAGGTCGAGCGGTGGGCGGGCAGGATCGCCTCCCGCGGGCTGAACGCCTCCCAGCGCCGGCCCACCGGGACCCGGCTCACGGAACGGGCCCGGGCGGTCGCCTGCACATGGTCGGTGCGGACGAAGTCACAACCCAACTCGTCCATGGCGGACACCAGTTCGGCGAGATAGCCGGGGGCCAGCCAGTCGTCACCGTCCAGGAACGTCAGGTACTCGCCCTGCGCCGCGTCCAGACCGGTGTTGCGGGCCGTGGCCAGCCCGCCGTTCTGCTCGTGTCGGATGTATCGCACGCGCGCGACGTCCGAAAGGTCCTCGGCCGCACGTTCGAGAATGGCCGGTGTTTCGTCCTTCGAATGGTCGTCGACCAGGATGAACTCGAAATCGCGGTCGGCGTTCAACCGAAGGCTTCTGAGTGTGTCCGGGGCGTATTGCTGCACGTTGTAGAACGGCACGATCACGGAAAGCTTAGGCACCCGCAAAACGTTAGGAGGCAGTCCGGCAGCGGAACTTTCCGGTGAACGTACACTGGGTGAACTCAATGTGTCAGAACGGTGCACCCCGTGTACTTCCCGCCTTCCAGCAGGCCAGTTCGGCTCTCGGTGGGGTGTTGTTAACTTTTCGTTGAGTCGCGGTTCCGCCATACCTAGGAATTGCTTCCTAGCGTCTTCGACGTGCCAGCAAGTACACCGAAGCGTCCGCGCATCGCGGTCCTCGCCGACTCCGACACCCGATGGAAATGGGGTGCGCTGACCGCGCACCGCATCGCCCCGGGACCGTCCATGGAAACCGGACCGCGCGAGGGCGCGCAAGTCGGCCCCGTCCTCGACGGATTCCTGCTGCGCGGCCGGGCCACGCCCACTCCGCGCCAGCTGGAAGAGGTGGGCGTGCGCGCCGACTCGCTGCGGGAGGTCACCGCCGTCGAGTTCCTGCGCACCATGGCCGAGGAGTCGTACGACATCCTGGTCCTCGCCCTCGTGGGCGGCGGTGTGCAGGCGATGCTGCACGGCCTGGGGCGCGTCTGGGAGAACCGGACATCCCGGCCCGTCGTCGTCACCGGCTACGTCGGTGTCGTCTACGAGAAGCTCGCCGACGGCCTGCTGCTGCGGCACGGCGCGGACCTGGTCCTCGCCAACTCCCGCCAGGACGCGGACCGTTTCCGGGCCGTGTACGAGGGCGTGGGCGCCGATGCCTCGTCGGTGACGGAGGTGGCCCTGCCGTTCCTCGGCGGCGCGGCCTACGAAGGTGAACACGACCCTTACACGGTCGTCTTCGCCGCCCAGCCCTCCGTGCCGGAGAACCGCAAGGACCGTACGTACCTGCTGAACCGGCTGGTGCAGCACGCCCGCAAGCACCCCGAGCGCGAGGTGCTGCTGAAGCTGCGCTCCAAGCCGGGCGAGCACACCACCCACATCGAGGAGCTGCCGTACCAGAAGCTGGTGCAGCCCCTCGATCCGCCGGCCAACTTCCGCCTGGTCTACGGGAACATGGGCGAGGTCCTCGACCGCACCGACCTGCTCGTCACGGTCAGCTCCACGGCCGCCCTGGAGTCGCTGCACCGCCGCATCCCCACCGTCGTCCTGACCGACCTCGGCGTCCGAGAGGCCCTCGGCAACCACCACTTCGTGGGCTCCGGCTGCCTCGCCTCCTGGGACCAGCTCGACGCCGGACACCGGCCGGCGCCCGACGAGGAGTGGGTGGCCCGGCAGGGCGTCGTCGCTGGGGGCACCTCCCGGACGGAGTCTGGGGGAGGATCCTACGAGTCGGCCTTCGACGCGGCGCGCGAGCGCATCGCCAAGCTGCTCGACCGGCCCGGCGGCCTGCCGCCGCTGGCCCCGTACTACACACCCGTCACCGCCCCCGGCTATCTGCCCGGGATCCTCGCCCGCCACCACCTCGGCCCGGACGGCAGCCCGCTGCCCGGCGCGCCCGCCGCCGACAAGGAGCCCGGACCGGTCCGGCAGATCGTGCGCCGGGCGGCGCGCGGCGCCTACCGGCACGGCGTGCAGCGTGTGGCGCCCGTCATCCGGCGGATGGGGGAGCTGTGAGCCGCCCGATCCCACGTCAAGGAGCAGAGACCATGTCCAACCCGGAAGCGGGCCACAGCGCCTCGGTGCGCCGCGTGCTCGCGGTGATCCCCGCGCGCGGCGGCTCCAAGGGCGTGCCCGCGAAGAACCTCCTCCCCGTCGGCGGCGTGCCGCTGGTGGCCCGCGCGGTGCGCGAGTGCCTCGCCTCCCGGCTGGTGACGGACGTCGTCGTCTCCACCGACGACCAGGCCATCGCCGCCGCCGCCCGCGAGGCCGGCGCGGAGATCGTGCTGCGCCCCGCCGCCATCGCCGGGGACACGGCGACGTCCGAGGCCGCGGTGCTGCACGCCATGGACGCCCACGAGGCCCTGCACGGGGCGCAGGTGGACGTGGTGCTGCTGGTGCAGTGCACCAGCCCGTTCATCATCCGCGAGGACGTGGACGGGGTCGTCGAGTCCATCGCGGAGAACGGCGCCGACACCGCGCTGACCGTGGCCCCCTTCCACGGCTTCGTGTGGCGCGACGCGGACGACGAGGTCGCGGCCGGGACCGTCGCGGAGGCCGACGCGGCCGTCGGCGGCGGCTACGGCATCAACCATGACAAGTCCTTCCGCCCGCGCCGCCAGGACCGCCCCCAGGACTTCCTGGAGACCGGCGCCGTCTACGGCATGGACGCGATCGGCTTCCGCAAGCACCAGCACCGCTTCTTCGGCCGCACGGAACTCGTGCGCACCGACCCCGCCCGGGTCCTGGAGATCGACGATCCGCACGACCTGGCCCGCGCCCGGGCCCTCGCCCCGCTCTTCGACGCGGACCGGCCCGGCGCCCTCCCGACCGCCGACGACATCGACGCGGTCGTCCTCGACTTCGACGGCACCCAGACCGACGACCGGGTGCTCGTCGACTCCGACGGACGGGAGTTCGTCTCCGTGCACCGCGGGGACGGACTCGGCATCGCGGCTCTCCGCAGGAGCGGCCTGAAGATGCTGATCCTGTCCACGGAACAGAACCCTGTGGTCGCCGCCCGGGCACGGAAGCTCAAGCTCCCGGTGCTGCACGGCATCGACCGCAAGGACCTCGCGCTGAAGCAGTGGTGCGAGGAGCAGGGCATCGCGCCGGAGCGCGTGCTCTACGTCGGCAACGACGTCAATGACCTCCCGTGCTTCGCCCTCGTCGGCTGGCCCGTGGCGGTCGCGAGCGCCCACGACGTCGTGCGCGGCGCCGCACGCGCGGTCACCACCGTCCCCGGTGGCGACGGCGCGATCCGAGAGATCGCCAGCTGGATCCTCGGCCCCTCTCTCGATTCCCTCACCAAGTAAGGACATCTCTGCCATGAGCACCAACTCCCGTATCCGTCAGTTCGGTTCGCGCGAGGTCGGCCCGGGCCGTCCGGTCTACGTCTGCGGTGAGATCGGCATCAACCACAACGGCGAGCTCGAGAACGCCTTCAAGCTGATCGACGCCGCCGCCGAGGCCGGCTGCGACGCCGTCAAGTTCCAGAAGCGCACCCCGGAGATCTGCACCCCGCGCGACCAGTGGGACATCGAGCGCGACACCCCCTGGGGCCGGATGACCTACATCGACTACCGCCACCGCGTGGAGTTCGGTGAGGACGAGTACCGCGCCATCGACGACTACTGCAAGTCGAAGAACATCGACTGGTTCGCCTCCCCGTGGGACACCGAGGCCGTCGCCTTCCTGGAGAAGTTCGACGTCCCCGCCCACAAGGTCGCCTCCGCCTCCCTCACCGACGACGAGCTGCTGCGCGCCCTGCGCGCCACGGGCCGCGCGGTGATCCTCTCCACCGGCATGTCGACGCCGAAGCAGATCCGCCACGCGGTGGAGGTCCTCGGCTCGGACAACATCCTGATGTGCCACGCCACGTCGACCTACCCGGCCAAGGCCGAGGAGCTCAACCTGCGCGTCATCAACACGCTGCAGCAGGAGTACCCGAACGTCCCGATCGGCTACTCCGGCCACGAGACCGGCCTGCAGACCACCCTCGCCGCGGTCGCCCTGGGCGCCACCTTCGTCGAGCGTCACATCACCCTCGACCGTGCCATGTGGGGCTCGGACCAGGCCGCCTCCGTCGAGCCGCAGGGCCTGACCCGCCTCGTCCGCGACATCCGCACCATCGAGGCCTCCCTCGGCGACGGCGTGAAGAAGGTCTACGACTCGGAGCTGGCCCCGATGAAGAAGCTGCGCCGCGTCGCCGGTGTGGTCGCCGAGGCGGAGATCGCCGACGCGGCGGGCGAGCCGGTCGGCGTCTGAGAGCACCACCCCCCACACCCCCCTTACGACGGGACGGTCGTACGTCGATGAGCCCCCGCGCCGGGAACACCGGCCCCCACACTCTCGCCTTCGTCGAGAGTCCGGTACAGCTGCTGAACGTGCTGGAGTGGGCGCACGCGCATGCGCCCGGCGTGGGGCTCACCCTCGTGGTGCTGTCGCCCGTCGACCCGATGACGCGCGGCCAGCTGCGGCGGATGTCCGACCTGGCCCGCGACGAAGGGCACGAGGTCCGCTGGGAGGAGGCGCGCGGCGGCCCCATGGCCCCCTTCCAGACCATCGGCGGTCTGTCGGGCCTGCTCCGCAGGGCGCGCCGGGTGGTGCTGGGGGACCCCTTCTCCCGCTACGTCCAGCTGTTGCTGACGATCACCCGCGCCCGTGACCTGGTCGTCGTCGACGACGGCACGGCGACGATGGAGTTCGTCGGCCAGCTGGCCCGGGGCGAACGGCTGGTGCGCTGGCACCGCAAGGGCGGCCGCCCCGGCCCGCGGGACCTGATCTTCGCGCCGGTGTCCTCCTCGGCCCGCCGCCGGCTCACCCCCGGGGGCAAGCGCCGGGTCGAGATCTTCTCCTCCATGCCGATGGAGGAGACCCCGGCGGGCGTGACGGTCAGCGCCAACGACTTCGCTTGGACCCGCGCCCGCTTCGGCCCGCCCCGCATCACCAAGGGCGCCGACATGGTCGGCACGTCCCTGGTGGAGACGGGTGTCGTGGACGACGACCGTTACCTGGAAGCGGTCCGCGCCCTGGCCAAGGCGCACGGTGCCACCCGCTACTTCGCCCACCGCCGCGAGAGCACGGACAAGCTGCGCCGCCTCGCGGTCGAGACGGGCCTGGAGATCGTCCGCCCCGAACTCCCCTCGAACTGATCGCCCGCCGGGGTCCCGTCGGCCGGACGATCCTCAGCTTCCCGTCCACCGTCGTCCACACCCTGCCGCTCGCCCTGTCCGGCACGGAGGTACGCGTCGCGGTGTGCGACATCGACCCGGCATGGCTGACCGAACACGCCTCCCCCGGGCCCAGGGCTTCCTGGCGGGTGTCACGGGGGCGGCGCGGGACGTCCATCGCCTGTCCACGGCGAGCTCGGCAGCTCCGTCGCCTCCAACGGGTCCGGCGGATCCCACGGGCCGGGACAAGAGCACGGGCCCGACGGGCGCGGCCGGAACAGCAGGCTCACCAGGCACGGCCGGTTCAGCGACCATGGCCGGCCCGACCGGTACCGCGGGGGCGGTGGCCACCGGCTAGGCATTGGGTGCGCGTGGTCGTGTGCTGGGTGCCGGCTGCGGCGGGGGCGGGTTGTCGGTGCTGTCGGCGTGGTGGTGGCGGGCTCGGTGCCGGATGCCGTGGGGGTGGTGGTCGCCGGCTAGGCATTGGGTGCGCGTGGTCGTGTGCTGCGTGTCGGCTGCGGCGGGGCGGGTTGTCGATGCTGCCGGGCCGGTGTCGCGGGTAACGCGGGGGCGGTGGCCACAGGCCAGGCGTCGGTGCCGCGGGGCGGTGGCCCCGGGCCAGGCATCGGTGCCGAGGGGCGGTGGCCCCGGGCACATTCTCGGAGGCGGCCCCTGCGGCCCGCGTCGCGAGAAGCCCCCGCAACGCCGGCGTGGTGGTCGCGGGCTCGGTGTCGCGGGTAACGCGGGGGCGCTGGCCACAGGCCAGGCGTCGGTGCCGCGGGGCGGTGGCCCCGGGCCAGGCATCGGTGCCGAGGGGCGGTGGCCCGGGCACATTCTCGGAGGCGGCCCCTGCGGCCCGCGTCGCGAGAAGCCCCCGCAACGCCGGCGTGGTGGTCGCGGGCTCGGTGTCGCGGGTAACGCGGGGCGCTGGCCACAGGCCAGGCGTCGGTGCCGCGGGGCGGTGGCCCCGGGCCAGGCATCGGTGCCGAGGGGCGGTGGCCCCGGGCACATTCTCGGAGGCGGCCCCTGCGGCCCGCGTCGCGAGAAACCCCCGCAACGCCGGCGCGGTGGTCGCCGGCCCGCTGTCACGCACCCCCGGCGGACGCAGCCGGCCTGCGTGCCAGCAGGAACGTCCGAGGACGCCGCTCCGTGTCCACGGCCTCGCGCAGCACACAGGCGTGGAGCTCCAGGCCGGCCTGTGTGAAGTGGGACGCGACGGTGTCCGGGGTGCGCCAGTAGTAGTCGAGCGAGATCTCCTGCCCGAAGCGCTCGGTGAGCCGCTCATGGCCGTCCTCGTCGCCGGACTGGAAACCGAGCAGCACGGGCGCGCCCGGCACCAGCACGCGGTGGAACTCGGCGAAGACCGAGGGCAGCTGGTCGTCCGGCACATGGATGATCGAGTAGAGCGCGACGATGCCGCCGAGCGTCTCGTCCGGCAGGTCCAGGGCCGTCATGGAACCCACGTGGAACCGCAGCCCGGGTGCTCCCGGCGGGCCAGCGCCACCATGCGGGGCGAGACGTCGACCCCGAACACCGGCAGCCCGAGCTCGTGCAGCCGCGCCGCCACGTGTCCGGGACCGCTGCCGATGTCGGCGACGGGGGCCTGCTTCGGCGCCCCGGCGGTCCGCACCAGATCCACGAAGGCCGTGAGAAGGGCCCGCTCCAGAGGTCTGCCCGACAGACTGTCCGGGAACTCGGCGGCATAGGCCTCGGCGATGGCGTCGTACGAGGTCTGGGTTGCGTGAAGGAACTCGGCGGAGTCGGCGCGCACGGGGCGCACACTATCGGGGCGGGCGTCCGGCAGACGAACGAGACCGCGTTCCCCGCGCAGGGCGTGGTATCCGTGGAGGAGTATGGATGGATACCGGAGCCGTGACTCGCGTGTGGTCGATGTCACACTCCGTGGGATGTGATGACCGACTCCGCCCAAAAGGCGGGCGAGTTTACCCATCTCAGTTGATAGCTATGCGTCCGGCGGTCATATTTTCTTCCCTAACGGGTTGAAGTTTTGTTGATCGAGGGTCAATCGACCGCCCTGGCGCCCTACCCTTCAGAGGGTGAAGCAATTGATGTCACTGGAGTCCGAGGTCGATCTTCCCGGGGGAGCCGTACTTCCCGGTGCGCTGCCCGACGCTCTGCGCGCCGAGCTCATCGCGTTCCGACGCGACATGCACATGCACCCGGAGCTGGGCAACCAGGAGTTCCGCACGACAGCCGCGATCAAGGAGCGGCTGGAGAGGGCCGGTCTCAAGCCGCGCGTCCTCGCCGTCGGAACCGGACTCGTCTGTGACATCGGAGTAGAGGGCGAGCAGTGGGACGGGGCCCCAGCATGCTCGCCCTGCGGGCCGACATCGACGGCCTGCCCATCCCCGACACCAAGGACGACTGCCCGTACCGCTCGACCGTGCCCGACCGCGCGCACGCCTGCGGCCACGACGTGCACACCACCGTCGTGCTCGGTGCCGGTCTCGTCCTCGCCGAGCTGCACAAGCGGGCCAGCTGCCCCGCCCGGTCCGGCTGATCTTCCAGCCCGCCGAGGAGGTGCTGCCCGGCGGTGCCGCCGACGCCATCAAGTGCGGCGCGCTGGAAGGGGTCGGCGCGATCATCGCCGTGCACTGCGACCCCCGGGTGGACGCGGGGCGGATCGGACTCCGTGAGGGTCCCATCACCTCCGCCTGCGACCGGCTGGAGATCGCCCTGAACGGCCCGGGCGGCCACACCGCACGCCCCCACCTCACGACCGACCTGGTCACCGCCGCCGCCCGCGTCGTCACCGACGTACCGGCCCTGGTCGGCCGTCGCTTCGACAGCCGCAGCGGGCTCGCCATCACCTGGGGCCGCGTCGAGTCGGGGCACGCGCCCAACGTCATCCCGCAGCACGCCGAACTCTCCGGCACCGTGCGCTGCCTGGACATCGATGCCTGGCGGCAGGCGCCCGACGTCGTCGTCGCGGCGATCGACGAGATCGCCAACCTGTACCGCGCCAAGTCGGAGATCAACTACGTACGCGGCGTCCCGCCCGTCGTCAACGAGCCCGGCGTGACCGAGCTCCTGCGGGACGCCATGATCGCCAGGCGCGGCGTCGAGTCCGTCGTGGGCACCGAGCAGAGCCTCGGCGGCGAGGACTTCTCCTGGTACCTGGAACACGTCCCCGGCGCCATGGCCCGCCTGGGCGTCCGCACCCCGGGTGAGCGTCATGTGCGCGACCTCCACCAGGGCGACTTCGACGTCGACGAGTCCGCGATCACGGTGGGCGTGGAACTCTTCACCGCCGCGGCCCTGGTCAACGGCCTCCGGTAGGGCAGGGCCCGGCCCTGTGACACCCCCCTGCCCGCTCCGGTTGCGGCCGGAGCGGCCCGGGGGAGCCTTGACCACGTGACGAGCAGGCGCGGCGCCGGGTTCCCCGGCGTACTTTTCGACCCAGTTCGACCCCGTGGTTCACGCGGGCGTAACGGCCATCGGCACGAATGGATAACGGCCCTGCGGCGACCCGTTCCCAGGAGGTTCTACGCGCGTTAATGTGCGCCGAACCGAGCACCCATCGCGGGGCTTTGGAGAATGGGGAACTTCAGATGCGTCGGATATCCAAACTGACCCGCGTCGCGGTGGGGGTCGCGTCGCTCGGGCTCGTCGCCACGGCCTGTGGCGGAACCAGCAGTGAGAGCAGTGACGGCGACAACAGCGACCGCGGCGTCGCCATCGCGTACGACGTCGGCGGCAAGGGCGACCAGTCGTTCAACGACGCCGCCTACTCCGGCCTGACCAAGGCCAAGGACGAGTACGGCTACAAGACCGCCGACATCGAGCCCACCGAGGGTGAGACCGACGCCGACAAGGAACAGCGCCTGTCCTCGCTGGCGAAGCAGGGCTACAACCCGGTCATCGGCGTCGGCTACGCCTACGGCCCGGCGATGAAGGCCGTGGCCGCCAAGTACCCGGACACGACCTTCGGCATCGTCGACTTCGTGGTCGAGGGCAAGAACGTCGCCTCCCTCGTCTTCGCCGAGGAGCAGGCCTCCTACCTGGCCGGTGTCGCCGCCGCCAAGGCCACCAAGTCGAACGTCGTCGGCTTCGTCGGCGGTGTGGACATCCCGCTGATCCACAAGTTCGAGGCCGGCTACAAGCAGGGCGTGCAGGACACCAACCCCAAGGTGAAGGTTCTGTCGCAGTACCTGACGCAGACGGCCGAGGAGGGCGGCTTCGCCAGCCCCGACAAGGGCAAGGCCGCCGCCGAGGGGCAGATCGAGAAGAAGGCCGACGTGGTCTACGCGGCCGCCGGTCTGTCCGGTCAGGGCGTCATCGAGGCCGCCGCCAAGGCGAAGGTCTGGGCGATCGGCGTCGACTCCGACCAGTACAAGCAGGCAGCCCTCGCCAAGTACAAGAACTACATCCTCACCTCCGCTCTCAAGGACGTCGGCGGCGCGGTCTACGCGCTGTCCAAGTCCGTGCACGACAAGAAGCCGCTGACCGGCACCCACGCCTTCGACCTGAAGGTCAACGGCGTCGGCCTCTCCGAGTCGAACCCGGAGTACGCCAAGGTCCCGGGCCTCGCGGACGCGGTGAACAAGGCCAAGGAAGGCATCACCAGCGGCTCCATCAAGGTCAAGACCGAGTAGGAGCGCAGGTCGGAGAACAGCCGGAGCGGGCGGACACCACGGGTGGCCGCCCGCTTCACGTTTCCGGGCCCCATATCACCCTGCGCCACCCCGCGTTCGCGGTCGGCGACGCCCCGGGCAAGGTGCGGTGAGGGCTTGCTCACGGGCGCATAACAAGGTGGACAGAAGGGGTTTTCAGGCAGGTCTACGCGCGTTAATCTGCGGCGAAACCAGCGCCGAAGCTGAACCGTCCCGGCGCTGAGCGACCCCGGGAGCACCACCCCGGACCCGCCAGTACGACAGGAGCACTCACACATGCGCCGGATTTCCCGGATCACGGTCGCAGGCGCAGCGACCGCCTCCCTGGCCCTCGCCCTCTCCGCCTGCGGCAGCACCTCGACCTCCGGGTCGTCCGAGTCGAAGGGGAACAAGGGCCTCGCCATCGCGTACGACGTGGGCGGCAAGGGCGACCAGTCCTTCAACGACGCCGCGTACGCGGGCCTGGAGAAGGCGCAGAAGGAGTTCGGCTACGAGACGGCCGACCTGGAGCCCACCGAGGGCGAGACGGACGCCGACAAGGAGCAGCGCCTGGTCTCGCTGGCGAAGCAGGGCTACAACCCGGTCATCGGCGTCGGCTACGCGTACGCCTCGGCCGTCAAGGGTGCCGCGGAGAAGTTCCCGGACACCACCTTCGGCATCGTCGACGACGCCACGATCAACACCAAGAACGTCGCCGACCTGGTCTTCAACGAGGAGCAGGCCTCCTACCTGGCCGGTGTCGCCGCCGCCAAGAGCACCAAGTCGAAGGTCGTCGGCTTCGTCGGCGGTGTGGACATCCCGCTGATCCACAAGTTCCAGGCGGGCTTCGCGCAGGGCGTCAAGGACACCGACCCGAAGGTCAAGGTCCTCTCGCAGTACCTCACCCAGACGGCCGAGGAGGGCGGCTTCGCCAGCCCCGACAAGGGCAAGACGGCCGCCGAGGGCCAGATCGAGAAGAAGGCCGACGTGGTCTACGCGGCCGCCGGTCTGTCCGGTCAGGGCGTGATCGAGGCCGCCGCCGCCAAGAAGGTGTGGGCGATCGGCGTCGACTCCGACCAGTACAAGCAGGAAGCCCTCGCCAAGTACAAGGACTCCATCCTGACCTCGGCGATGAAGGACGTCGCCAAGGCCGTGTACAGCCTGGCGAAGTCGGTCGAGGACGGCAAGCCGGAGACCGGTATCGTTCGTGGCGATCTGAAGACCGGCGAGGTGAGCCTGTCGGACTCCAACCCGAAGTTCGCGGACGACGCCGAGCTCCAGGAAGCCATCAAGACGGCCAAGGAGAAGATCATCAGCGGCGAGATCAAGGTCAAGAGCAGCTGACGAGCGACTGAGGGGTCGTTGGATGGATCAGGCCGGCGCTGACCGGCGGTACCGTGCGGCCGGGCTGCCGGAGCCCGCCGGCCCGGCAGGATCCATGCGACGCCCCCTGGCCCTCGAGCGAGTAGGTAGTAACCCCGGGGTTACGCCCGCTCAATGGGGTACGGGGAGGCTGCTCCTCGTGCCCCGTTGTCGCGGGGTGTCGGCCCCTTTGTATGCCGTAGGGGCGCTACGCGCGTAGACGACCCCCGTCCCCAGGAGAGTGCGCCATCAACGCGTCCAGCAGCCCTCCGGCCGGAGCGGCGGTCAGCGAATCGGTGACCGCCGTCGAACTCGCCGGGATCACCAAGCGTTTCCCCGGAGTCGTGGCCAACCACGACATTCACCTCAGCGTCCGCAAGGGCACCGTCCACGCCCTCGTCGGCGAGAACGGCGCCGGCAAGTCGACGCTGATGAAGATCCTCTACGGCATGCAGAAGCCGGACGAGGGCACCATCGCCGTCGACGGCGAGCAGGTCGGCTTCTCCTCGCCGGCCGACGCCATCGCCCGCGGCATCGGCATGGTCCACCAGCACTTCATGCTCGCCGACAACCTCACGGTCCTCGAGAACGTGGTGCTCGGCAGCGAGAAGCTGTACGGCATCGGCGCCAAGGCCCGCCGCAAGATCAAGGAGCTCTCCGAGCGCTACGGCCTCGGCGTCAAGCCCGACCTCCTGGTCGAGGAGCTCGGCGTCGCCGCCCGCCAGCGCGTGGAGATCCTCAAGGTCCTCTACCGCGGCGCCACCACGCTGATCCTCGACGAGCCCACGGCCGTACTCGTGCCGCAGGAGGTCGACGCCCTCTTCGACAACCTGCGCGAACTGAAGGCCGAGGGCCTGTCGGTCATCTTCATCTCGCACAAGCTCGGCGAGGTGCTGTCCGTCGCCGACGAGATCACCGTCATCCGCCGCGGCACCACCGTCGGTACGGCCGTCCCCGCCGAGACCACCCCGCGCCAGCTCGCCGAGATGATGGTCGGCAGCGAACTGCCCACCCCCGAGACGGCCGAGTCCACGGTCACCGACCGCCCGGTCATCACCGTCGACAAGCTGCGCCTGGAGGCGGTGGGCGGCAAGGCCCTGCTGGACGACATCTCCTTCACCATCCACGCGGGCGAGGTCCTGGGCATCGCCGGCGTCGAGGGCAACGGCCAGACCGAGCTGGTCGACGCCCTCATCGGCCTCAAGCACGCCGACTCCGGCACGATCACCCTCGCCGAGGAGGAGATCACCGCCTGGCCCACCCGCAGGCGCCGCGAGCAGGGCATCGGCTACATCCCGAGGACCGGCACCGCCACGGCCTCCTCCTGGAGGCACCCCTCTGGGAGAACCGCATCCTCGGCCACGTCACCGAGAAGCCCCTCGCCAAGGGCGTCTGGCTGGACCCGAAGGCGGCCCAGGAGGACACCCGCCGCATCGTCGAGACCTACGACGTCCGCACCCCCGGCATCGACGTCACCGCCGCCTCCCTCTCCGGCGGCAACCAGCAGAAGCTGATCGTCGGCCGCGAGATGAGCCACAAGCCGCGCTTCCTCATCGCCGCGCACCCCACCCGCGGCGTCGACGTCGGCGCCCAGGCCGCCATCTGGGACCACATCCGCGAGGCCCGCCACGAGGGCCTGGCCGTGCTGCTGATCTCCGCCGACCTGGACGAGCTCATCGGCCTGTCCGACACGCTGCGCGTGATCTACAACGGCAAGCTGGTCGCGGACGCCGACCCCGCCACCATCACCCCGAGGAGCTCGGCTCCGCCATGACCGGCGCCGCGACCGGACACCTCGAGCACGAACAGACCCCGAGACCTCGAAGGCCGACGCCCCGAGTCTCCGGAAGACGAGGCCCGCTGATGAAGAAGTTCGACAAGGAGCGCGTGCTCCTCGCGGTGGCCGGACCGGTCATCGCGCTCGCCGTGGCCTTCGTGCTGAGCGCGATCGTGCTGGTCGCGTCGGGCAAGAACCCCGTCGAGCCGTTCGCCGTGATGTTCGAGCAGGCCGGCTTCTCGGACATCCAGGTGCTGATCATCAACCAGGCCTCGATGTACTACATCGCGGCGCTCGCGGTGGCCATCGGCTTCCGGATGAACCTGTTCAACATCGGTGTCGACGGCCAGTACCAGCTCGCCGCCATGATGGCCGCCGTCGTCGGCGCCCACGCCAACCTGCCGGCCGCCCTCCAGGTCCCGCTGCTGCTCCTGACCGCCGTCCTCACCGGCGCCTTCTGGTCCGGTATCGCCGGTGTCCTCAAGGTCACCCGCGGCGTCAGCGAGGTCGTCGCCACGATCATGCTCAACGCGATCGCCACCTCCGTGATCGCCTACCTGTGGCTGCCCGACGTCTTCGGTGTGAAGGTCGGCAACAACAACACCACCGGCGAGATGCACGAGTCCGGCTGGATCCCCGGCATCGACATGGGCGCGGCCGGTGAGATCTACGGCCTGGTGCTGCTCGCCGTCCTCCTCGGCATCGGCTACTGGGTCGTCCTCAACCGCACCCGCTTCGGCTTCGACCTGCGCGCCTCCGGCGCCTCGACCACCGCGGCGGCGGCCAGCGGCGTCGACCCCAAGCGCATGGTGCTGACCGCCATGCTGCTCTCCGGCGGCATCGCGGGCCTGGCCGGTCTGCCGATCCTGCTCGGCGACACCCACACCTACAGCCTGAACTTCCCCACCGGCATCGGCTTCCTCGGCATCGGCATCGCCCTGCTGGGCCGCAACAGCCCGGTCGGCATCGCGTTCGCCGCCCTGCTGTGGGCCTGGCTCGACAAGGCCTCGCCCGAGCTGGACTTCCACGGCTACGACAAGGAGATCGCGGTCATCATGCAGGGCCTGATCGTGCTCTCGGTCGTCGTCTCCTACGAGGCCGTCCGCGAGTGGGGCCTGCGCCGCCAGCAGCGCCGGGTCGGCGCCGAACTGGCCGCCGGTCACGTCCTCGGCGCCCACACCAACACCACGAAGGAGGTGGCTGGCCGATGACCACCGCGACCGACCTCAACCAGCCCACGCTGCAGCCCGCGGCGCCCACCGGCCGCCGACTGTCGTGGCCCGTCCTGCTACTGATCATCGCCGCGGGCCTCGCGCTCACCTCGATGGTCCGCCTCATCACCGGCGCCGACGGCATCACCAACGTCAGCCAGATGTCCACCGCGCTCCAGCTCGCCGTGCCGATCGGCCTCGCCGGTCTCGGCGGTCTGTGGGCCGAGCGCGCGGGCGTGGTCAACATCGGCCTCGAGGGCATGATGATCCTCGGCACCTGGTTCGGCGCCTGGGCCGGATTCCAGTGGGGCCCGTGGACCGGTGTCCTGGTGGGTATCATCGGCGGCTGCCTCGGCGGCCTGCTGCACGCCTTCGTCACCGTCACCTTCAACGTCAACCACATCGTCTCCGGTGTGGCCATCAACATCCTCGCCCTCGGCGCCACCCGCTACCTCGCGCCCCTCGCCTTCGAGGGCCACACCGGCGGCTCCGCCAAGCAGTCCCCGGCGGTGGACTCCCTCGGCCACTTCACCGTGCCGGGCCTGTCCGACGCCCTGCGGGACCTCAACAACCAGGGCTGGTTCCTCATCTCCGACATCGCCGGCCTGCTCGGCGGCCTCGTCACCAACGTCTCCTGGCTGACCCTGATCGCCGTGGCGCTGATCCCCGCGACCTGGTGGATCCTGTGGCGCACCGCCTTCGGCCTGCGGCTGCGTTCCTGCGGTGAGAACCCGGTCGCCGCCGAGTCCCTCGGCGTCAACGTCTACAAGTACAAGTACATCGCCGTCGTCATCTCCGGCGGCCTGGCCGGCCTCGGTGGCGTCTTCCTCTCCATCGTGGCCAACCCCTTCTACCTGGAGGGCCAGGTCAGCGGCCGCGGCTTCATCGGCCTCGCGGCGATGATCTTCGGCAACTGGATGCCGGGCGGCCTCGCCCTCGGCGCGGGCCTGTTCGGCTACACCGACAGCCTCAACCTGCGCGGCGGCTCCGCCAACGTCCACGCCCTGCTGCTGCTCGGCGCGCTGCTGCTGATCATCGGCGCGATCTGGCTGGTGGTCCGCAAGAAGTACGTCCCGGCCGTGTGCACGCTGATCGCCGGTGCCCTGGTGCTCACCTGGTACGCGACCACCGACGAGGTCCCCAACCAGGTCGTCTCCGCCACGCCGTACGTCATCACCCTGGTGGTCCTCGCGCTGTCCGCCCAGCGCCTGCGGATGCCGAGGGCGAACGGCATGCCGTACCGGAAGGGACAGGGCAAGTGACCGACACCGGCCCGGCCGTCGACTGGGAGAAGCTGCGCGCGGTGGCCCGGGACGCCATGTCCCGGGCGTACGCCCCGTACTCCGGCTACCCGGTCGGCGTGGCGGCCCTGGTCGACGACGGGCGGATCATCTCCGGCTGCAACGTCGAGAACGCCTCGTACGGGCTCTCCCTGTGCGCCGAGTGCGGCCTGGTGTCGGAGCTGCACAACACCGGCGGCGGTCGTCTGACGCACTTCACCTGCGTCGACCGGGACGGCGAGTCGCTCGTCCCGTGCGGGCGCTGCCGCCAGCTGCTGCACGAGTTCGGCGGCCCGGACCTCCTGCTTCAGACCCCGGCGGGCATCGTGCCGCTGTCGGAGATGCTGCCCCAGGCCTTCGGCCCCGGCCACCTCAGCAAGTAGTCATTCCCGTACGGCCCCTCCGATCTTGTGCGGGAGGGGCCGTACGGCTTCTGGACCCCTCGGAAGGGAACCCCCAAGCCATGGCCATGGACGCCATCTCCGTCATCCGCACCAAGCGGGACCGCGGCGAACTCAGCGACGAGCAGATCGACTGGGTCATCGACGCGTACACCCGCGGGGAGGTGGCCGACGAGCAGATGTCGGCCCTCGCGATGGCCATCCTGCTCAACGGCATGAACCGCCGCGAGATCGCCCGCTGGACGGCCGCCATGATCACCTCCGGCGAGCGGATGGACTTCTCGTCCCTGTCCCGCCCGACGGCCGACAAGCACTCCACGGGCGGCGTCGGCGACAAGATCACGCTCCCGCTGGCCCCCCTGGTCGCCGCCTGCGGCGCGGCCGTCCCCAACTGTCGGGCCGCGGCCTCGGCCACACCGGCGGCACCCTGGACAAGCTGGAGTCCATCCCCGGCTGGCGCGCCCTGCTCTCGAACGAGGAGATGCTGTCGGTCCTGGACGGCACCGGCGCGGTGATCTGCGCGGCGGGCGACGGCCTGGCCCCGGCCGACAAGAAGCTCTACGCACTCCGGGACGTCACGGGCACGGTCGAGGCGATCCCCCTGATCGCCTCCTCGATCATGTCGAAGAAGATCGCGGAGGGCACGGGCTCGCTGGTCCTGGACGTGAAGGTCGGCACGGGCGCCTTCATGAAGACCATCGAGGACGCCCGCGAACTGGCCTCCACGATGGTCGGCCTGGGCACCGACCACGGCGTGAAGACGGTCGCGCTCCTCACCGACATGTCGACCCCGCTCGGCCTGACCGCCGGCAACGCCCTGGAGGTCCGCGAGTCGGTGGAGGTCCTGGCGGGCGGCGGCCCGGCGGACGTGGTCGAGCTGACGATCGCCCTGGCCCGCGAGATGCTCGACGCGGCGGGCATCAAGGACGCCGACCCGGCGAAGGCCCTGGCCGACGGCTCGGCGATGGACGTCTGGCGCCGCATGATCACAGCCCAGGGCGGCGACCCGGACGCGGCCCTGCCGGTGGCCCGCGAGCAGCACGTGATCAAGGCCCCGGCCTCAGGTGTCCTCACCCGCCTCGACGCCTACGACATCGGCGTCGCCGCTTGGCGCCTGGGCGCTGGCCGCGCCCGCAAGGAGGACCCGGTCCAGGCGGGCGCGGGCGTGGAACTGCACGCCAAGCCGGGCGACACGGTGCGGGAGGGCGAGCCCCTGCTGACCCTCCACACGGACACCCCCGATCGCTTCGAGTACGCGCTCCAGTCGGTGGAGGGCTCGTACGACATCGCGGCACCGGGGACGGACTTCGCGGCGGCGCCGGTGGTGCTGGAGCGCATCGCCTGACCAGGCGGTTTCTCATTCGAGTGAACGGGATCGGTGGCCCCCTGCCGGTCCCGTTCGGCATGCTGGGACCGGTGACGCACCGGTAGGAGACCGCCATGAGCGCACTCACCGTGAGCCAGGACCCCGAGCAGAGCTGGGACGATCTTGTCCGGTTCTGGGAGGAGATGGAATGGCCTGAGGGCAGCAAGGTGGAGATCATCGACGACTGGGAAATCTTCCAGACACTGGCGATCGCCGTGCCATCACGTCTCGGCATGCTCATCCCGGATCTCGTGGTGGCCCCCGTGCGGGAGGACGCTGACACGGACACTCACATCCCGGCCGCCCGCGCCGAACTCGTCGTCGAGGTCACGTCCAAGTCCAACGCTCGTCAGGACCGAGTCAGCAAGCCTGCTGCCTGTGCCACTGCCGGTATCCCGCTCTACCTCCTCGTGGATCGCTGGGCCGCCGACGGCCCCACCGTTACGCTCTACGGCGAGCCCAAGGGCGATGTCTACCGCCCCCTGAGCACCGCCGAGTTCGGCGAGTCGATCAAGCTGCCCGCTCCCTTCGACCTTGTCATCGACACCGGCGACTTCCCGGAGAGCTGAGTCACCCCAACAACGCAGCCACCACCACCAACACCGGCACCGCCAACACCGTCGACAACACAATCGCCTCCCTCGCCAGCACCTCACCCACCCGGTAACTGCTCGCGTACGTGAACAGGTTCTGCGCGGCCGGCAACGCGGACGTCACCACCACGTCGAGCAGCAGGGCGCCTCGGAGGCCGAAGACACCCGCCGCGAGGGCCCAGGCGACCAGCGGCTGGACGACGGACTTCAGACCGACCGCGAGGAGCACCGGGGCCCGTTCCGCACCGCGCAGCGGCAGCGTGCTGCCGCGCAGGGAGATGCCGAAGGCGAGCAGGACGGCGGGGACCGACATGTTGCCGATCAGGGTCAGGGGTCCATCAGGGGGCCCGGCACATGGAGGCCGGTCCCCGACGCCGCCACCCCGGCCAGGGAGCCCAGCGCGATCGGATTACGCAGCGGAGTGAGCAGGCGCTGCCACAGCGGGCGCTTCTCCCCACCGGACGCCAGGTCCAGGATCGTCAGCGCCACCGGCGTCACCCCGATCAGCTGGAACAGCAGCACCGGCGCCACCAGCGACGCGTCGCCCAGCACGTACACGGCGATCGGGATGCCCAGGTTCCCCGAGTTGACGTAACTGGAGCACAGCGCGCCGATCGTCGTCCGGCC
The DNA here is from genome assembly GCA_018195615.1 of Streptomyces tuirus. Taxonomy (GTDB): domain Bacteria; phylum Actinomycetota; class Actinomycetes; order Streptomycetales; family Streptomycetaceae; genus Streptomyces; species Streptomyces tuirus_A. The sequence goes on from JAGTPG010000002.1 coordinate 6,115,516, forward strand.
CACGCCCCAGCCCCGTACGGCGCCCACCGCCACGAACACACCCGCCGCCGCTGCCGTGCTCATCGCCGTCACGAGCAGGCGGTTCGAGAAGATCACCGACAGGTCGGCCTGGGCGAGGGTGGTGAACAGCAGCGCCGGGGACGCCACGTGGAACGCGAGCTTGGTCAGGACCTCACGTCCGCCGTCGCCCAGATAACCCCGGCGACCGATCAGATACCCCACCCCGATGACGACCGCGATGACCGCGAACCCGCTCAGCACCCCCTGCACGAGGCCCCCTCACGGGCGATGCGGGCATAGGGCAGGGAGGGAGGGGCAGATGCATGGGGCATGCAGCCAACCCTCCGGGGAAGGCCGTGGCCAGGTCAATGTGATCCTTACGGCGCCGGCAGGACGGACAGTCGCGATGAGTTACAGCCGCCCGCGCGGTCTACCGATCGTGGACGCCATGACACCCCCCGTGCTCGTGCTCCCCGGCCCCGTCACGCGGGACGAGGTGAGCGCCCTCAGCGACGACGTGCGAGCACTGCTGCGAGCCGGCCCCGCCCGAGTTGTGGTGTGCGATGTCGGGGGCCTGGGGCCGCCGGGGCTCGCCACCGTCGACCTGCTCGCGCGACTTCAGCTGGCCGCTCGCCGGGCCGGAGGCCGGATACGGCTGCGCGACCCCGACCCGGCCCTATGCGCCCTCCTCGACCTGGTCGGTCTCCGCTTCGAGGTGGAGGGGCAGGCCGAAGAGCGGGAACCAGCGCTTGGTGTCGAGGAAGCAGTGGAACCCGGTGATCCGGCCGTCTGAGATCTCCAGCACCTGGACCGCCCACGGCGTGAACCCGCCGCCGCCTTCCGGGTCCGGCTTGTACTGGGCGAACCCGGGCAGGCCGTTGACCTGGACCGGCACCAGACGGGATCCCGCGCAGGGCGCGCCGAGCGTGGTCATGAAGCCGGTGATGTCGCCGACGCCCGTCAGCCACAGGTCGAACGGCGGCATCGTCATCACCGCGTCCTCATGCAGCAGGGCCGTCAGCGCCGTCATGTCGTAACCCTCGAAGGCCGCCACATAGCGGTCCAGCAGCTTCTGCTGGTCCTCGTCCAGCGGGTCGGAGACGGCCGCGTCGGCGCCCGGCTGCTGCCGCTCGGCCAGGGTGGCGCGGGCCCGCTGGAGGGCACTGTTGACCGAGGCCACCGAGGTGTCCAGCAGTTCGGCGACCTCGCTGGCCTTCCAGGCCAGCACCTCGCGCAGGATCAGCACGGCCCGCTGCTTGGCCGGCAGCTGCTGCAGCGCGGCCATGAAGGCGAGCCGCACGGACTCCTTGGCGATCGCCGCCTCCGCCGGGTCGTCGGTCGTGGGCAGCACTCGGGCGTCCGGCACGGGCTCCAGCCAGGTGTTGTCCGGGCGGGGGGAGAGGGCCGCCTGGGCGAGCGGGGTGGACTCGGTCAGGTCCATGGGCCTGGCGCGCTTGTTGCCCGCGGTCAGCATGTCCAGGCACACGTTGGTCGCGATGCGGTACAGCCAGGAGCGCAGGCTGGAGCGTCCCTCGAACTTGTCGTAGCTGCGCCAGGCGCGGACCATCGTGTCCTGCACCGCGTCCTCGGCCTCGAAGGAGGAGCCGAGCATCCGGTAGCAGTACCCCGTCAGCTCGGTCCGGTATGCCTCCAGCCTGATGTCCAGATCTGTCGGTGTCGCCGTGCCGTTCGTCATCGCCCACCCACCCCTGTGGAATCTCTGTCGCGCGCCTTTGCGCCCAGCACTTCGGAAGCTACCGCAGCCCACTGACAACGGCCCCCCGAGCGCACAAACGCGCAGGTCGAAGCAGCCGCTTCAGACGAGCTGCTTCACCGACATCAGCAGATGCCGGTGCGCCCCGGCCTCTCCCGCGCCCGCCCCGGAGTCGGGCACCGCGTGCAGCAGCGCCCGCTGCCCCGCCCCCAGCAGCTCCAGCCGTACGCGCGGGCTCTCGAAGGAGGTCAGCGCGTCCAGCAGGTAGCCCGGATTGAACGCCACCTGCACCTCCTCGGCGCCGGTCAGCGTGGCCGGGAGCCGCTGGGCCGCCACGTCGTCCCCGTAGCCGGCACGCAGCAGCACGGACCCGTCGGCCGAGAAGTCCAGCCGTACCGGACTGTTCACCTCGGCCACCACCGCGACCCGCCGCACCGCCTCCGTGAGCTGCTCGCGCTCCACTTCGGCGACCGTCGCCCCGGCCATGTCGAACAGCGATGTGTACGCCGGCAGCCGCCCGTCCAGCAGCCGCAGCGCCGTCCGCGTCCGCCCTCCCTCGAACCCGAGGAGTCCACCGCCCGGCTCCCAGCCGATCACCACGTCCCCGCAGCGCCCGAGCGAGCGCGCGAGGTCCAGCAGGCGCCGCGCGGGCAGCAGCGCCTCCAGGGCGGTGCCGGAGGCCGCCGCCTGCGGCTGCCACTCCAGCCGCCGCACGGCATACCGGTAGCGGTCCGAGGCGGCAAGCGTCATCTCCCCGCTGTCCAGACGTAGTTGGACGCCCGTCAGCAGCGGCAGCGTCTCGTCGCGCCCGGCCGCGACCGTGACCTGGGCGACGGCGGTCGCGAACGCGGCGGCGTCCACCGTGCCGTACGGCGCGGGCGGTGCCGGCAGGGCCGGGTACTCCGTGAGCGGCAGCGTCGACAGCCCGAACCGCGTACCGTCCGCCTCCACCGTGAACCGCGACGCCTCCAGCGCGCAGCTGACCGGCCCGTCCGGCAGCACCTTGCAGACGTCCAGCAGCCGCCGCCCGAGCACGAGCACCCGGCCGGGCACCATGACCTCCGCGTCGGCCTCCACCCGTACCGCCGCCTCGAAGTCGAACCCCGTCACGGCCAGCCGGCCCGCGTCCGCCTCCAGCAGCAGACCGCCCAGGACCGGCACCGGCGTCCGCGCGGGCAGCGCCCGTGCCGCCCGGCCCACGGCCTCGGCGAACGCCGTACGGTCGATGCGGAACTCCATGGAAAATCCCCCTGCGCGAATCCGGTGGTCAGCCGACGCGGACGTTATCCGCGCCCACTGACAACCGGCCCCGACCAGGGGGAACAGTCCGGCTTCGAGGCTCAGGCGGCCGTGGCCAGTCGCTGCCGCATCCGTGCCGCCCGGGTTCCGAAGACCGTGATCGTCACGACGCCCAGGACCGCCAGCAGCCCGACCCCGACCGTCCCGGCCCAGCCGCCCGCGTGGAAGGCGATCGCGCCGACCGTGCTGCCCGCGCTGGAGCCGATGTAGTACGCCGACTGGTACAGCGCCGAGGCCTGCGCGCGGCCGGTCGTGGCCGTCTTGCTGACCGCCGAGGAGGCCACCGCGTGGCCCGCGAAGAAGCCTCCCGTGATGAGGACCAGGCCCAGCAGGACCAGCGGGAGGGACCCGGCCAGGGACAGCAGCAGGCCCGTGGCGGTCGTACCGCCCGCCGCGTACAGCGCGCCCCGGCGGCCCAGCCGGCCCACCAGGCGCCCGGCCGTCGACGCCGACACCGTACCGACGAGGTACACCAGGAAGATCGAGCCGATGATGCCCTGTGGCAGCGAGAACGGCGCCTCGGTCAGCCGGTACCCGATGACCGTGTACACACCGCCGAACACCGTCATGAACAGCGCGCCGATCGCGTACAGCCGGCACAGCAGCGGGTTGGACAGGTGGTCGCGGACCGTGCGGGCCAGCACGCGCGGGCGCAGCGAACCGGCCTTGAAGTTCCTCGGGGCTGGCAGCAGCAGCCGGAAGGCCACCGCACACGCCACCGCGATCGCGCCGATCACACCGACGGCGACCCGCCAGCCCCACTCCTGGGCGACCCAGCCCGTGATGACCCGGCCGCTCATCCCGCCGACACTGTTGCCCGCGACGAACAGCCCGATCGCGGTGACCAGCGCCCTGGGGCTGACCTCCTCCGCGAGGTACGCGGTCGCCGACGCCGGCAGCCCGGCCAGGGCCGCGCCCTGCAGCGCCCGGAGCACGACCAGGACACCCAGTGAGGGGGCGAAGGGCACCAGCAGTCCGACCGTCACCGCCACGGCCAGCGAGGCCGTCATGACCGTACGCCGTCCGAAGCGCTCCGACAGGGCGCTCATCGGCAGCACGAACAGCGCCAGCCCGCCCGTCGCGGCGGCCACGGTCCAGCTCGCGTCGCTCGCCGCCACCCCGAACTCGCCGGAGATCAGCGGGAGCAGTGCCTGCGTGGAGTACAGCAGCGCGAAGGTCGCGACACCCGCGAGGAAGAGGGCGAGGCTCATCCGGCGGTAGCCGGGCCCGCCCGGGGACATACGTGAGTCGACGGCAGGGACGGAGGCAGCGGCGCCCACGGTGGTGGACGCCCCGGTACTGGCGGGAGACATGCTTCGAAATTACGCACGACCCCACTGATCCGTCCAATGCATGGAACCGAGATAATCGTTCCCATGGTGCATCAACACAGTTCAGCGGATCGGCTGTCACCGTCCAGTGACACAGAAGACATGGTGATGTTGCTGGCGCCCCGCCTCGCGTACTTCGCCGGCGTGGCCCGCACCGAGCACGTCACCCGCGCCGCCCAGGAGATGAACGTCCCCCAGTCGACGCTCTCCCGGGCCATGGCCCGCCTGGAGCAGGACCTGGGCGTCGACCTGTTCGCCCGCCACGGCCGCACCGTGTCCCTCACCCCGGCCGGGCGCACCTTCCTCACGTCCGTCGAACGGGCCCTGGCCGAGGTCGAGCGCGCCGCCGAGGACGTGCGGGCCGACGCCGACCCCGCCACCGGCAAGGTCGCCTTCGGCTTCCTGCACACCATGGGCGCCGAGACCGTCCCGGGCCTGCTCCACGCGTTCCGCGCCGACCATCCCCGGGTCCGCTTCAGCCTGGTCCAGAACTACGGCGAGGCCATGCTCGAACGCCTCCGCGCCGGCGAACTCGACCTGTGCCTGACGTCCCCGGTCCCCGACGCGCCCGACCTGGTCGCCCGCCGCCTCGACGAACAGAAACTCCGCCTGGTCGTCCCGGCGGACCACTCCCTCGCGGGCCGCCGCCGCATCCGCCTCGCCGAGGCAGCGGACGAAATGTTCGTCACCCTGGAACCCGGCTACGGCCTCCGCCGCATCACCGACGACCTCTGCAAGGAGGCCGGCTTCAAGCCGCGCATCGCCTTCGAGGGGGAGGAGGCGGAGACCTTGAGGGGCCTGGTGGCGGCGGGCCTGGGAGTCGCCCTCCTGCCCCCACCGGCAGTCCCGCGCCCCGGGGTGGTCGAACTGACGGTCACGGCCCCCGAGCGGCCCGCGAGATCGGCGTGGCCTGGCTGGAGGGCAGACCGGACACACCCCCGGTGGCAGCCTTCAAGAGGTTCCTGCTCTCAAGAAGAGGCAGCTTGTTGCCAACCTGAAGGGGCGCGGGGAACTGCGCGACCAGCCACAGACAACCCGCACCCCGAAACCCACAGGCACCTCAAACGGCGCTACCGCCTCGACGGACTGAACCCCGCGGCCAACGGCATCCGCAACCCCAACGGCGGCGGCGCGGCAAACGCATCCCGCACGGGCCGCGACACGGCCCGCCCGAACAACGCCCCCATCACGAAGTCCTCGGCCAGCGCCAGCACTTCATCCCGGTACTGACTCAACCCGTGCCCGTCCGCGTGCACTTCGAACCGGCACACATCCCGATTCGCCTTCTTCGCCCGCGCCGCCAGCCGGAACGACAACTCGGGATCCGTCCGCCCGTCATTCGTGCCGTGCACGATCAGCACCTGCCGCCCCACCAACTGCTTCACCGGTTCGGGTGGCGCCGCCACATCCTCCTCCGGCAGCCAAGGGGCGAGCGCCAGCACGGAGTTGACGGCCTCGTGCCCACCCGCGCACAACCCGGCCCGGCCGCCCATGCCGATACCGGCGAGGCAGACGGGCACGTCTCCGTAGCGCCGTACGACCTCGTCGGCCGCCCAGGCCGCGTCGCGCGCGAGGTTGGCCTCGCTGCCGTTCCAGCCGCGGCAGCGGTAGTGGACCACGTGCGTGACGAGGCCCTCGCCGCGGCCCGCGCGGGCCAGGCGGCGCCCCAGGGCGCGTACGGAGGCGGTCGCCAGCAGGGGGGACGGTCTGCGGCCGGAGACCTCGTCACCGCCGGGGAGCAGCAGCACCACGCCGCTCACCGCCGTCGGTTCCGGACCGAACGTCCTGCCCAGCCGGGCCCTGCGAACCGGCGTCGCTTGGTGTGCCATGACAGAACAGTGTCAGAAGGGCGGGTGTACTCAACCCGTCCTGGGGGTCACCGTTACGTATCGACGGAAACGTAAAGCGACCGGGAACGCGCCATCTACGCGCGTAGGAGTTAGAGTGCGGAAATGACGAGCCAGACCATCGCGAACACCCCGACACCGGACCAGATCCACCGGGCGCCCAAGGTTCTGCTGCACGACCACCTCGACGGCGGACTGCGCCCCGCGACGATCGTCGACCTCGCCCGCGAAGCCGGCTACTCCCAGCTCCCCGAGGCCGATCCGGAGAAGCTCGGCGTCTGGTTCCGGGAGGCCGCCGACTCCGGCTCCCTGGAACGGTACCTGGAGACCTTCTCCCACACCGTCGGCGTCATGCAGACCCGCGAGGCCCTGGTGCGGGTCGCCGCCGAGTGCGCCGAGGACCTCGCCGAGGACGGCGTCGTCTACGCCGAGGTGCGCTACGCCCCCGAGCAGCACCTGGAGGGCGGCCTGAGCCTCGAAGAGGTCGTCGAGGCCGTCAACGAGGGCTTCCGGGAAGGAGAGCGGCGCGCGCTGGGGAGCGGGCACCGCATCCGCGTCGGCGCCCTGCTCACCGCCATGCGGCACGCGGCCCGCGCCCTGGAGATCGCCGAACTCGCCAACCGCTACCGGGACCTCGGAGTCGTCGGCTTCGACATCGCGGGCGCCGAGGCCGGCTACCCGCCCACCCGGCATCTGGACGCCTTCGAGTACCTCAAGCGCGAGAACAATCATTTCACCATCCACGCCGGCGAGGCCTTCGGGCTGCCGTCCATCTGGCAGGCCCTGCAGTGGTGCGGTGCCGACCGGCTCGGGCACGGGGTGCGGATCATCGACGACATCCAGGTCCACGAGGACGGCAGGGTCGAACTCGGGCGGCTCGCCTCGTACGTCCGGGACAAGCGCATCCCGCTGGAGCTGTGCCCCAGCTCCAACCTCCAGACCGGGGCGGCCTCCTCGTACGCCGAGCACCCCATCGGGCTGCTGCGCCGGCTGCATTTCCGCGCCACCGTCAATACGGACAACCGCCTGATGTCCCACACCAGCATGAGCCGTGAATTCGAGCACCTTGTCGAGGTGTTCGGTTACACGCTCGACGACATGCAGTGGTTCTCGGTCAATGCGATGAAATCAGCATTCATTCCTTTCGATGAACGACTGGCCATGATCAATGACGTGATCAAGCCGGGGTATGCGGAGCTGAAATCCGAATGGCTGTTCCGGCAGACCGCATCTACCAGCGGTTCTGTCGTTTCGGAGAGCTGACCCCGGGGAGACGGGCGCACAAGGAATGCGGGCGGTGTTCACAAGCCGTCCGCATTTCGATGTTTGCGGCGGGTGGCGCCGCGTGTCTACGGTCGCTGGACCGCTCACCCACCCCGTCATCCCATTGCGAGGACGCGTTTTCATGAAGCAGTCTGCTGCCAAGTCCCTCGGTGTCGCCGCTCTCGGTGCTGCCTTCGCCGCCGCCGGTGCGGGCGCCGCCAACGCCGCTCCGGCCGTCCCCGACACCGCCCGGACGCTGGAGACAGTCACCCAGGCGCTCCCGGCGGAGCAGCTCTCCCAGGTGGTGCCCGGTTCGGGTGAGGCGCTGGGGCAGGGGCAGACCTTGGCCGGTACCGGTCTCGCCGCCGCCCAGCCGGCCGGCGAGCAGGTGCTCGCCCAGGGCCCGGCCGGCCCGGCCGGCCAGCTGCTCGGCGGACTGCCCACGAAGGGTCTGCCGACCAAGGGTCTGCCCACGAAGGGCCTTCCGGCCGTCTGAGCCTCCCGCCCGCGCGGACACACGCCGATGGGGCGCCCCCCTGGTTCCAGGGGTGCGCCCCATCGGCGTTGTGCAACGGGTGGTCACCAGGCCGTCTGTGCCTTGCTGTGCACCTTGCTCTCGGAGGGCAGCAGGATCCACAGCGCGATGTACAGCAGGAACTGCGGGCCCGGCAGCAGACACGAGACCAGGAAGATCACCCGCATCGTCGTCGCGGAGGTGCCGAAGCGCCGTGCCAGTGCGGCGCACACTCCGCCGATCATGCGGCCGTGGGTGGGGCGGGCGAGGCGGGACATGTGCGACTCCTTCGTGAGCGTCGGTGTGAGGCCTCTCGTCCGAGTACCCCATCTGCACTCCACGCTACGGAGACGAAGGGGGCAAAGCGTCGCTCCACGGGGCGATCCCGACCCTGGGAATCGTCGGGGTCCGACCCTGAGCCGGCTCCTCCGGGGAAAGGGGCGTGCGGGGCAGGCGCGCGAGCGTACGGCGGCGCAGCCAGGAGCGGCCGGCCGGGACGAGCGCGAGGTGCGCGAGGGCCACGCCCGCGGTGTTCAGGAACAGCGAGTCGATGTCGACGACCTGGCCGGGAACGCCGGTCTGGAGCAGTTCGATGCCCAGCGACAGCAGGGCGCCGGCGGTGACGGTGTTCAACAGGGACGCCCACCGCGAGACGAGCAGCCTGCCGCTCGCCATGGGCAGCAGCACGCCCAGTGGGGCGAGCAGGGCCAGCCCCTCACCGATCCGGCGGGCCGCCTCGGGCCAGCCCAGGGCGAGATCGGCCCGCAGGCCGTCGAACGGCCGCAGATTGGCGGGCATGACCCAGGGCACGTCCAGCGGTCGCAGCGTGAACCAGGCGACGAACGCGAGGTGTGCGACGAGGAGGACACCTCCTGTCACACGGATGCGGAACGCGGCGCTGCCGCCGATGGAGCCTTGACGCTGCACGCCCCCCTAGACGCGACCTCCGGCAGGATCGGTTCCGGGATGCCCCCGGTACCCCTGTGAGGCATGCGCCACAGGGCCCGGCGGGGCCGGCCGCTTCACTCGCCGGCCACGTCCTTGGACGGCGGTTCCTCGCTGCCCGGGCGGGCCCGTACCTCGTCGGTGCACTCGTAGCGCCGCGGGGGACCGGCGCCGGGGCCGCCCAGCACCACGGAGCCGTCGCCCTGGGCGGCCGCGGAGTCGGAGAAGGTGCAGACGATCTGGGCGAGGGCGTACGAGGTGAGGCTGTCCGGGGCGGTGCTGAGCCGCAGGGTGTCCTCCGGGTCGCCGGCCCGGGGCGCGCCGACGGTGATGCCGCCGCGTACGTCCGTGCTGTAGCCGGCCTCCTTCTCGGCGGGCGACGGCGGCGCCGCGAGCTCGTCCAGCAGGCCCTGCGCCACCAGCCGGCGCCGCTCGGAGTCGGCCGCTCCGTCCGGGACCCGTACCGTCCGGTCCACGGTCACCAGCGAGGACCCGCACAGCAGGAACACCTGCACCGGCAGCCCCCGGGCGGCCTGCGCCGTCACGTCCGGCTCGGCGAGCGAGCACCGCACCCGCGAGGGCGCGGGCCCGTAGTTCGTCGGCACCTCCGTGGCCCGTATCCCGCACCCGGCGAGCAACACGGCAAGCGCGGGAACGGCGACCAGCCGGCCCGCCGCCACGAGGCGCCGCCGGCGGGCGCTCGCGGCGCCGCCGCCGAGTGCCGTCGCGGGGCTCCGGCGGCGTGCGCCCGCGCCGCTGCCTCCGGGGGCGGGCAGGGAGCGTGCCCGCCGGGCGCCGGCGCCCTCGTGAGGCGCGGTCGGTGGACGGCGTGTGGTCATCAGGCGTCCCCCTTCGAGTCCTCGGCCTGGTTCCGGTCGGCGTCGGGCCCGGGCTTCCGCCGGTCTTCGGCGGCCTGTTCCTCCGGTGCCGTGTCGCGCGGGAGCCGCAGGGTGAACACCGCGCCCGAGTCGGACGAGTTGGCCGCGGTGATCTCGCCGCCGTGGATGTGGGCGTTCTCCAGGGCGATGGACAGACCGAGGCCACTGCCCTCGGAGCGCGGCCGGGAGGCGCTGGCCTTGTAGAAACGGTCGAAGACGTGCGGCAGGACGTCCTCGGGGATGCCGGGTCCGTGGTCCTGCACCTCGATGACGATCGAGTCGTCCGCCTCGCGGACGGACACCCGCACCGGGGAGCCGCCGTGCTTGAGCGCGTTGCCGATGAGGTTGGCCAGGATGACGTCCAGCCGGCGCGGGTCCAGCCGGGCGTGGATACCGCGCTCGGCGTCCAGCTCGACCGCGTCCAGCCAGGCGCGGGCGTCGATGCACGCGGTGATCTGGTCGGCGATGTCGACGTCGTCCAGGACCAGCCGGGCGGTGCCCGCGTCGAAGCGGGTGACCTCCATCAGGTTCTCGACCAGGTCGTTCAGGCGCCGGGTCTCGCTGACCACCAGCCGTACGGCCGGCTCGATCATCGGGTCCATGCTCCCGGTCTCCGCCTCCAGCTCCTCCTCCAGCACCTCCGTCACGGCGGTGATCGCGGTGAGCGGCGTCCGCAGCTCATGGCTCATGTCCGCCACGAACCGCCGGGACGCCTCGTCCCGCGCGGCCATGTCGGCGACCCGTTTCTCCAGCGCCTCGGCCGCGTTGTTGAACGTCCGGGAGAGGTCGGCCAGTTCGTCCGTCCCCGACACCCTCAGCCGGGTGTCCAGCTTGCCCTCGCCGAGCCGCCGCGCGGCCGCCCCGAGCCGCTGCACCGGCTTCAGCACGGTCGTCGCCGCGGCCTGCGCGAGCAGCGCCGAGCCGATCAGCGCCAGCCCCGTGGCGATCCCCAGCGACCAGGCCAGCGAGTTCAGGTCCTTGGCCTCCGGCTCCAGCGACTTGAGCATGTACCCGGTCGGACCGCCGCCGATCACCCGCGTCCCGGCCACCAGATACGGGGTGTCGTGGTCGACGACCCGCTGCCAGTACAGGTGGTACGGGTGCTTGTTGGCCCCGTCGATCTTCTGCGTCTTGTTCACCGCGGTACGCAGCGAGGCCGGAACGTCCCGCAGCGAGAAGCCGCTCAGCCCGCCGGAGCTGCCGTAGACGGTCCTGCCCTCGGCGTCGGTGGCGACCAGCAGCACGCTGAAACGCTGGTCGCTGCCCGCCATCTGGCCCGCGGTGTGCTGCAGCTCGTCCTGCGTCGGATGCTCGGGCAGCGCGCCCGCCCGGTTTTGCATCTCCTGCTCGAAGTCGCGCAGCACCGCGTCCTGGGCGCGCGTCAGCACGGCCTCGCGGTTGAGCCAGTACGCGATGCCGGACGCGGACACGGCGGCCGTCAGCGCCACCAGGCCGAACACGACGACCAGCCGCAGCCGCAGGCTCGTGAAACGCAGCCGCGACCAGACTCCCTTGCGCGCCGCGGCCCAGCCGCGGGTCCCCCTTGGTGCTCCTGTGTCACTGAGGCGGATCCAGCCGGTAGCCGACACCACGCACGGTACGGATCAGCGTCGGGGAGGACGGCACGTCCTCGACCTTGGCGCGCAACCGCTGGACGCAGGCGTCCACGAGCCGCGAGTCACCCAGGTAGTCGTGCTCCCACACCAGTCGCAGCAGCTGCTGCCGGGACAGCGCCTGGCCCGGCCGCCGGCTCAGCTCCAGCAGCAGCCGCAGCTCGGTCGGCGTGAGCTGGAGGTCCTCGCCGTTCTTCGTCACGGTCATCGCCGAGCGGTCGATGACCAGGCTGCCGAACGTCGCCGCGTCGTTGGACTCCCGTTCACCGCGCCGCAGCACGGCCCGGATCCGGGCGTCCAGCACCCGCCCCTGCACCGGTTTGACGACGTAGTCGTCGGCGCCGGACTCCAGCCCGACGACCACGTCGATGTCGTCGTTGCGCGCGGTCAGCAGGATGATCGGCAACTGGTCCGTGCGCCGGATGCGCCGGCACACCTCGAACCCGTCGATGCCGGGCAGCATCACATCCAGCACGATCAGATCCGGCCGCTGCTCGCGCAGCAGCTTCAGACCGTCCTCACCACTGGCAGCGGTCGCCACGCGGTGACCCTGGCGCGTCAGAGAGAGCTCCAGGGCCGTCCGGATGGCGTCGTCGTCCTCGATCAGCAACAGGGAAGGCACGCGCTCATTCTGGCCCATGGAGGGCGCGGGGTTCGACCTGTGGGCCGAGATGAGGACCGCGCCTGCCGCCGACGCCTGTGAACAGGCCGTGGCCCTCCTGTGGCCGACCCCTGTGACAGGTCTGTGACAGTCGCCGGACACGGCGATGAAAGTGCGGAGGCAATCTATTCGGCACAGGCAGGAAAGCCCGCCCGACCGGCGGGCCGCACACCGGAAGTCCACGACGGGGGCGCGAGATGAACACGCTGCACGGCACCACCACCAGCGCAGTGATCACGCGTCTGCACGACGTGAACGGGGGCCGGGGTGCCGAGAAGTCCGGTGCCGTGAGCGGGCGGGGGTGCGCTCGCGGCACCGGGCGTCAGCACACCGCCTACATGACGGTGGTTGACGCTCGCACGGGGGACAGCAAGGGGACAGGGGCGGCTCACGGGGAGCCGCGTACAGGGAGGCCTCGGGGAGCGCCGCTCGCAGTCGGAGACCGTGGACGCCGAAGCGGCGTTCACCGCCTACGTCCAGGAGCGCCGCGCCTCCCTGTACGCCACCGCCTACCACCTCACCGGCGACCGCTTCGAGGCCGAGGACCTGCTGCAGAGCGCGCTGTTCTCGACCTACCGGGCGTGGGACCGGATCAGCGACAAGGCGGCGGTCGGCGGATATCTCCGCCGCACCATGACGAACCTGCACATCAGCGCCTGGCGGCGCCGCAAGCTCAACGAGTACCCGACCGAGGAACTGCCGGAGACGCCCGGCGACACGGACGCGATGCGCGGCACCGAGCTGCGCGCGGTCCTGTGGCAGGCGCTGGCCCGGCTGCCCGAGCTCCAGCGCACCATGCTGGTCCTGCGCTACTACGAGGGCCGCACGGACCCGGAGATCGCGGACATCCTCGACATCAGTGTCGGCACGGTGAAGTCCAGCATCTGGCGGTCGCTCCGCCGGCTGCGCGAGGACGAGGTCCTCAGCTTCGGCCGTGACGAGGAGGACGCCTTCGGCGAGCTCGTCGCCTGAAGGCTGGGGGGAGCACCAAAGGGGCCCACGGGGGAACGAGGGCCCACGGGGGAACTGTGGAGACGCTGGGGGGCGTCTCCTCAGGAGAGTGGGGGGACACGGGGGAGCGGGACTGGAGGGCCGGGGGGTCCGTCCAGTCCCGCTTTTCTCGTGCCTGCCTCCCGGGCGTCTCTCCCGGTCGTTCAGGCCGCCGTGCGCAGGCTCGCGCACCGGCCGGCCGCTGCCGCCGCCAGCCGGCCCATCGCCTCGTCCCGGTCACAGGCGTACGCGCCGAGTGCGGTCTGCCGGGCGATGATCGAGCGCTCCTCGCGCATCAGGCGCCAGCCGCGGCGCAGCAGGAACGGCACCGACTTGCGGCCCTCCCTGAGGTCCCGCAGGAAGCGGCGGCGGAAGGTCTTCACCGGGCCGCGGCTCAGGCACAGCGCGTCGGCGAGGACCCCGAGCTCCCGGCAGCGCGTGACGATCTCCGCGGCGAAGACGCCCTCCGCGATGAACAGCGGGGTCCGCCCGATGTCGACCGCCCCCTCGCCGGTACGGGCGCTGAGCGCGATGTCGTAGACGGGGACGTCCGTACGGCCTGTGCGGCACAGCCGGGTGATCGCGGCGACGGCGGTGTCCGCGTCCCACGAGTCCGGATGGTCCCAGTCGATGTCGGAACTCCCCGCCACCAGGGGCAGCGTCGGGTCGTCGCCCTCCTTGTAGAAGTCGTCGAGCCGCAGCACCGGGAGACCGGAGCGGGCCGCGAGGAGGGACTTGCCGGAGCCGGAAGGGCCGCAGAGCAGCACGACTCGCGTCGGTATGGGCAGTGGGGAACTCACGGGACACCAGTGTGAGGCATCCATCGGGGCGTGTACGACCCCGCGGGTCGCCTTTGATGCGCGCGTCACACGTCAACTACCCTTTGTGTCGACTCGATTACCCAGTGCGTCAGAAGGTGGCAGTGATGGCCCGACACGACTCTCCCAAGAAGCCGACCGCACAGCGCGTCCTGGCCGTCCTCGCGCTCGCGGGCGCGGCGCTGGGAGCGGGTACGGCGACGGCCGCGGCGGGCACCGGCTCGGTGCTGGACCCGGTCACCACCTCCGCCGGCGAGTTCGACCCCCAGTCCGGCCTGCAGGCCACCACCGCCACCCTCGGCCACGTCACCGACCCGGCCACGGACCTGAAGCCCAACCCCCTCGCCGGTACGGGAGTCGACCCGCTCGACAACGGCGTCGGCACCGAAGTCGCCGACTTCAAGCCGATGGACTCCAAGGAGCTGACGGGCCCGGTGGCCCAGGCGCGGTCGGTCGACAGCATCCCGGGGGTGGGGCAGGTCACCGGGCTGCTGTCGCGGTAGTGCACGCGACACCGTGGAGGCCGTTCACCACGGGAGAAGCCCCGGCCCTCCTGGACGGAGGAGGGCCGGGGCTTCCGTATCGAGGGGGGCGGGCGGCGCTAGTACGAGGAACCGGACGCGCCCAGTGACCCGGTCGGGTGCCAGACCGTTTTCGTCTCCAGGAACGCCGTCATGCGGTCGATGCCGGGAGTCTCCGTGTAATCCACAGGCTGTGGACGGAGAACGCGCTTGAGGTTGTCGGCCGCCGCGATCTCCAGTTCCTTGGCCAGGTCGTCGTCCGCGCCCGCGAGGTCGATCGCGTTGACGTCCTGGTGGGCGGCGAGCGGGGTCGCGATCTCCGCCGTACGGCCCGAGAGGACGTTGACCACGCCGCCCGGGACGTCCGACGTGGCCAGTACCTCGGCCAGGGACAGCGCGGGCAGCGGGGCCTTCTCGCTGGCCACCACGACCGCCGTGTTGCCCGTGGCGATCACCGGGGCGAGTACCGACACCAGGCCCAGGAAGGACGACTCCTGCGGTGCCAGGACGGCGACCACGCCGGTCGGCTCGGGGAGGACAGGTTGAAGAACGGGCCCGCGACCGGGTTGCCGCCGCCGACCACCTGGGCGATCTTGTCGGTCCAGCCCGCGTACCAGACCCAGCGGTCGATCGTGGCGTCCACGACCACGGCCGCCTTGGACTTCGACAGACCCTCCGCGTCGGCCACCTCGCGGACGAACTGGTCGCGGCGGCCCTCCAGCATCTCGGCGACGCGGTAAAGGACCTGGCCGCGGTTGTACGCCGTCGCCCCGGACCAGCCGCCGAATGCCTTGCGGGCCGCGACGACGGCGTCCCGGGCGTCCTTGCGGGAGGAGAGGGGCGCGTTCGCCAGCCACTTGCCCTTCGAGTCGGTCACCTCGTACACCCGGCCGCTCTCGGAACGCGGGAACTTCCCGCCGACGTACAGCTTGTAGGTCTTCAGCACGTTGAGCCGATCAGACATTGAGGTACGCCTCCAGGCCGTGGCGGCCGCCCTCGCGGCCGAAGCCCGACTCCTTGTAGCCGCCGAACGGCGAGGTCGGGTCGAACTTGTTGAACGTGTTGGACCAGACGACGCCCGCGCGCAGCTTGTTCGCGACCGCCAGGATGCGGGAGCCCTTCTCCGTCCAGATACCGGCGGACAGGCCGTACTGCGTGTTGTTGGCCTTGGCGACCGCCTCGTCCGGGGTGCGGAAGGTCAGGACCGACAGCACCGGGCCGAAGATCTCGTCGCGGGCGATCCGGTGCGCCTGGGTGACGTTCGTGAACAGCGTCGGGGCGAACCAGTAGCCGCTCTCCGGCAGTTCACAGGCCGGCGACCAGCGCTCGGCGCCCTCCGCCTCGCCCTGTTCGACGAGGGAGGTGATGCGCGTGAGCTGCTCCTCGGAGTTGATCGCGCCGATGTCGGTGTTCTTGTCCAGCGGGTCGCCGAGGCGGAGCGTGGACAGGCGGCGCTTGAGGGAGTCGAGGAGCTCCTCCTGGATCGACTCCTGGACCAGCAGACGGCTGCCGGCGCAGCAGACCTGGCCCTGGTTGAAGAAGATGCCGTTCACGATGCCCTCGACGGCCTGGTCGATCGGGGCGTCGTCGAAGACGATGTTGGCGCCCTTGCCGCCCAGTTCGAGCGTGAGCTTCTTGCGGGTGCCGGCGACCGTGCGGGCGATCTCCTTGCCGACGGCCGTGGAGCCGGTGAAGGCGACCTTGTTCACGTCCGGGTGGGCGACCAGCGCGGCGCCGGTGTCGCCGTAGCCGGGGAGGATGTTGACGACGCCCTTCGGCAGGCCCGCCTGGCGGCAGATGTCCGCGAAGAACAGCGCCGAGAGTGGGGTGGTCTCGGCAGGCTTGAGGACGACCGTGTTGCCGGTGGCGAGGGCGGGGCGATCTTCCACGCCAGCATCAGCAGCGGGAAGTTCCAGGGGATGACCTGGCCGGCGACGCCGAGCGGCTTCGGTGACGGTCCGAACCCGGCGTGGTCCAGTTTGTCGGCCCAGCCCGCGTAGTAGAAGAAGTGGGCCGCCACCAGGGGAGGTCGGCGTCCCTCGTCTCCTTGATGGGCTTGCCGTTGTCCAGCGTCTCCAGGACGGCCAGTTCCCGGCTGCGCTCCTGGATGATCCGCGCGATGCGGAACAGGTACTTCGCGCGCTCCGAGCCGGGCAGCGCCGACCACTTCTCGAAGGCCCTGCGGGCGGCCTTCACCGCGCGGTCGACGTCCTCGGAACCGGCCTGGGCCACCTCGGAGAGGACCTCCTCGGTGGACGGAGAGACGGTCTTGAAGACCTTGCCGGCCGCCGCATCGACGAACTCGCCGTCGATGAACAGGCCGTACGAGGGGGCGATGTCGACGATCGCACGCGACTCGGGGCCGGGGCGTATTCGAATACCGATGCCATGGTGATCAGTCCACCGTCACGTAGTCGGGGCCGGAGTAGCGGCCGGTGGCCAGCTTCTGGCGCTGCATCAGCAGGTCGTTCAACAAGGAGGAGGCGCCGAAGCGGAACCAGTGGTTGTCCAGCCAGTCCTCGCCCGCCGTCTCGTTGACCAGCACGAGGAACTTGATGGCGTCTTTCGACGTGCGGATGCCGCCGGCCGGCTTCACGCCGACCTGGATGCCGGTCTGTGCCCGGAAGTCACGCACCGCCTCCAGCATGAGGAGCGTGTTCGCCGGGGTCGCGTTGACGGCGACCTTTCCGGTGGACGTCTTGATGAAGTCCGCGCCCGCCAGCATGCCGAGCCAGCTCGCCCGGCGGATGTTGTCGTAGGTCGACAGCTCGCCCGTCTCGAAGATCACCTTCAGGCGCGCGGACGTCCCGCAGGCCTCCTTCACGGCGGTGATCTCGTCGTACACCTTCAGGTACCGGCCCGCGAGGAACGCCCCGCGGTCGATGACCATGTCGATCTCGTCCGCGCCCGCGGCGACGGCCTCGCGGACGTCGGCCAGCTTGACGCCGATCGGGGCGCGGCCGGCCGGGAACGCCGTGGCGACGGAGGCGACCTTCACGCCGGAGCCGGCGACGGCTTCCTTGGCCACGGCCACCATGTCGGGGTAGACGCAGACCGCGGCCGTGGTGGGCGTCGTACGGTCGGTGGGGTCGGGGTTGACCGCCTTCGCGCCGAGCGCCCGGACCTTGCCCGGGGTGTCCGCGCCTTCCAGCGTCGTCAGGTCGACCATCGAGATGGCGAGGTCGATGGCGTACGCCTTCGCGGTCGTCTTGATCGAACGGGTACCGAGGGAGGCCGCACGCCCCTCCAGTCCGACCGCGTCGACGCCGGGGAGCCCGTGAAGGAAGCGGCGCAGCGCGCTGTCGGACGCGGTGACGTCCTTGAGGGGGTGAGCTGCGGTGAGTGCAGTACTGGGCATGGTCACCAGACGAGCATATCTACGCGCGTAGCGGCTGTACAGCCCTCCGGTTGTCTCCTGGCCGGCTGACAGACGTACGGACGGGTCCGGCAGAATCGAGGCATGACGAGCCCCGAGCCCCAGTCGCCAGCGCCGCAGCCTTCGGAGCCCGAGTCCGAGGACCGGGTGTACCGGTCGGTTCCGGCGATCGCCGGTGGTGTGCTGCTGCTCGCCGTCGTGGGGTGGCTCGGGATCGACGCGGTGGTCTCAGGGGAGGGGCGCACGCCGTGGCTGGCGCTCGCCGTGCTGCTCCTCGTCGTGCCGCTGGTCGTCGCCTTCACCCTGCGGCCGGCCGTGTACGCGGGCGACGACCGGCTGCGCATTCGCAACCCCTTCCGTGTCGTCGTGGTGCCCTGGGGGCAGGTCGCCTCGCTGAAGTCCGCCTACTCGAACGAGGTCCTCACCGAGTCCGGCGCCAAGTACCAGCTGTGGGCCGTCCCCGTCTCGCTGCGCGCCCGCAAGAAGGCGGCGCGGCGCGAGATGCGCGCGACGGCGCAGGCGCGGCGGGCCATGGGGCGGGACGAAGGGCGTGGCAGTGCGCTCGGGATGCGTGCGGGGCTGGGCGCCGGCCCCGGCGGGGACGCCGCGTCCGAGGGCCCCGTGCGGGCGGAGACCGACCGGATCATGGATGAGCTGCGCGGGCTGCACGAGGCGCGGCACCAGGCGGAGTCGGCGCGGGGCGAGGTCACCGTGCGGTGGGCCTACGAGGTGCTGGGCCCGGCCGTGGCCGGGGCGGTGCTGGTGTTGATCCTGCTGGCGGTGGGCTGACGAGGCGGCGGGCGGCGGGCGTGACTGGGCCGGCGTGGGTGCGGCTGTAGGAACCTTGGGTCCTCAGGGACCTGGATCTCGGGTCCTCAAGGACCTCAGGTCCTCAATAGTCCTCGGTCGAGGGCCTCTCCCGGGCGTCTCTCGGCAGGCGGCAGCGGCGGGAGGCCGTCCGGGAGAGGTCCTGAGCCGTCGATCGTGCCGGGTCAGATGCCCGCCGCCGTCGACAGGTCGCGCTTGATCGACTCCAGGAGCGCCGTCGCCTTCGCGCGGGCCTCGGGGAGGTCGGTGTGTGTCGCGACCGGGACCACGACCTCCAGGTAGCACTTCAGCTTCGGTTCCGTGCCGCTCGGGCGGACGATCACCCGGGCACCGTCGAGCGTGTAGCGCAGTCCGTCGGTGGGCGGGAGGCTGTCCGTGCCCTGGGTGAGGTCCTCCGTGCGGGTGATCGGCAGGCCGGCGAGCCCGGTCGGGGGCTGTTCGCGCAGGCGGCGCATCGCGGCGGCGATGAGCGAGAGGTCCTGGACGCGGACCGAGAGCTGGTCCGTCGCGTGCAGGCCGTGTTCCACCGCCAGGTCGTCGAGGAGGTCGAGGAGCGTACGGCCCTCCTCCTTCAGGACGGAGGCCAGTTCCGTGATCAGGAGCGCGGCCGTGATGCCGTCCTTGTCGCGTACGCCGTCCGGGTCGACGCAGTAGCCCAGCGCCTCCTCGTAGCCGTAGCGCAGGTCCTCCGCGCGGGCGATCCACTTGAAGCCGGTGAGGGTCTCGACGTGGCGGAGGCCCGCCTTCTCGGCGATACGGCCGAGGAGGGAGGACGAGACGATCGACTCGGCGAAGGTGCCGGTCGCTCCGCGGCGGACCAGATGGGCGGCGAGGAGCGCGCCGACCTCGTCGCCGCGGAGCATGCGCCAGTCGTCGCCGTCCCGCACCGCGACGGCGCAGCGGTCGGCGTCCGGGTCGTTGGCGATGATCAGGTCGGGGGCTGTTTCGCGGGCGGTGCTGAACGCCAGGTCCATCGCGCCGGGTTCCTCCGGGTTGGGGAACGCGACGGTCGGGAAGTCCGGGTCGGGGTCCGCCTGCTCCGTGACGAGGGCCGGTTCCGGGAAGCCGGCGCGGGCGAAGGCGGCGAGGAGGACGTCCTTGCCGACGCCGTGCATCGCGGTGTACACCGTGCGGGCCGTGCGGGGGAACCCTTGGACAGGACGGCGTCGGTGCGGGCCAGGTAGGCGTCGAGGACGCTGTCGTCGAGGGTGTCCCAGCCTTCGGTGGGGCGTCGGACGGTGGTGAGGGACGGGACCGCGGCGATCTCTGTGGCGATGTCGGCGTCCGCCGGCGGGACGATCTGGGAGCCGTCGCCCAGGTACACCTTGTAGCCGTTGTCGCGGGGTGGGTTGTGGCTGGCGGTGACCTCCACGCCGGCGACCGCGCCGAGGTGCCGTATCGCGAAGGCGAGGACGGGGGTGGGGAGGGGGCGGGGAGGACGGCCGCGCGGAGGCCGGCGCCGATCATGACGGCGGCGGTGTCGAGGGCGAAGTCGTGTGACTTGTGGCGGGCGTCGTAGCCGATGACGACGAGGCCGTTCCCGTGGCCCTGCTTCTTGAGGTACGCGGCGAGGCCGGCTGCGGCGCGGATGACGACCGAGCGGTTCATGCGCATGGGGCCGGCGCCGAGTTCGCCGCGGAGGCCGGCGGTGCCGAACTGGAGGGTGCCGGAGAAGCGGGCGGCGAGTTCGGTGTGGTCCTGGGCGTCGATGAGGCGGGCGAGCTCGGTGCGGGTCTCCGGGTCGGGGTCCTCGGTGAGCCACGCCTGGGCCTGTGCGATGAGTTCGTCGTGCACGGTTTGGTGTCAGCCTCTCCGGTGTGGTGTGCGTGTGCCTGCGGCGGCCTGTGCGGTGTGGGTGGGGGTGCGCGTAGCGCGTGACGCCGGGTGGTGGGTCGGGGCCGCGCCGGGGGGTCCGTCCTCGGAACGGCGCGATGGGGTCGGGTACCGACTGACCGTCCGTTGACGCGCCAACCGCTGCGGGCGGACACCCCCCGACACGTCCCCTTGCGTCGTCCGGCGGCTGCGGGCGCGTGGTGGCTCACCTGGCTGCGGGCATCCCCACCACCGACGTCGGGTTGCTTACAGGCGTCCCAGGACCTGGGCGAGCAGTGAACCCATCCGCGTCGCCGAGTCACGGCCCGCCTGGAGGACCTCTTCGTGGTTCAGGGGCTCGCCCGTCATGCCCGCCGCCAGGTTGGTCACAAGGGAGATGCCGAGAACCTCGGCCCCCGCCTCACGCGCGGCGATCGCCTCCAGGACCGTCGACATGCCCACCAGATCCGCACCGATGACCCGGGCCATACGGATCTCCGCCGGCGTCTCGTAGTGCGGGCCGGGGAACTGGGCGTAGACGCCCTCCTCCAGCGTGGGGTCGACCTCCTTGCACAGGGCGCGCAGACGCGGGGAGTAGAGGTCGGTGAGGTCGACGAAGTTCGCGCCGACGATGGGGGACGTGGCCGTGAGGTTGATGTGGTCGCTGATCAGGACCGGCTGACCGGGGCGCATGCCCTCGCGCAGGCCGCCGCAGCCGTTGGTGAGGACGATCGTCTTGCAGCCGGCCGCCACCGCGGTGCGGACACCGTGGGCGACGGCTGCCACGCCGCGGCCCTCGTAGTAGTGCGTGCGGCCGAGGAAGA
Organism: Streptomyces tuirus; assembly: GCA_018195615.1. Lineage (GTDB taxonomy): Bacteria > Actinomycetota > Actinomycetes > Streptomycetales > Streptomycetaceae > Streptomyces > Streptomyces tuirus_A. Next base: position 6,136,750 of record JAGTPG010000002.1, read on the forward strand.
CCAGGGCGCGCTTGTCGCCGATCCGGTAGGAGCGGATCTTGCCGCCGTGCCCTTCGACCGCCGGCGGCGGGAAACCGGGCAGCTCGGTGACCTGGAGCTCGGCCTCGGGCGCGCCGAGGGCGTCCACGGCCGGAGCCCAGCCGGAGCCCATCACGAGGGCGACGTCGTGGGTCTCGGCGCCCGTGAGTTCGCGCAGGCGGGCCGCGGCGGCGTCGGCGGCCGCGTGGGGGTCGCCCTGGATGTCGTCCGGAAGAAGAGATGCGTTCACGCCGACGAGGGTAGCCGGTGATTGCCTACGCGCGTAGATGGCGGAGCTCACGGGGTGGCGATCGTTGTCTTGTCGTTTCAAACGAAGAGGCGGGAAGCGGCGGCTGTCAGCAGGGGCGCTTGCGGAGTTCCATGACGTAGTCGTGCGGGGCACCGGCCGATTCCGCCGCGTCGGCGATCTCCCCCAGGTAGCGCGCGGACGGCAGGCCGCCCTCGTACGCGTTCAGGGCGAAGGCCCAGGCCGGCTCCTCGCCGTCCAGGGTGTGCACCCGTACCCGTGTGCGGCGGTAGATGTCGAGGCCCACGCCTTCCCAGCGGTCGAGTGACTCCTCGTCCATGGGGGCGATGTCGTACAGCGCGACGAAGACCTGGGAGAAAGGGTCTTCGACGATCGTCGGCAGGGCGCCCTCCCAGCCCATGTGCTCGCCGCCGAAGGTCAGTCGCCACCCGTTCAGCCAGCCGGTGGCGCGCAGCGGCGAATGCGGGGCGCGGCGGGACATCAGCCGCGCGTCGAGGTTGCCGGCGTACGCGGCGTAGAGCGACATGGGGAGAGGGTACGGCAGGTGGACCGGCGTCACTCGCGTGACAGAGCCGCGTCCGGCGGGCCCCGGGGCGGTGTCCCATTGATGGGTGCGGGACAATGGGGTACGTGACTCGGATCGTGATCATCGGTGGCGGACCCGGCGGATACGAAGCGGCGCTGGTGGCCGCTCAACTCGGCGCGGAGGTGACCGTCGTCGACTGCGACGGTCTGGGCGGGGCGTCGGTGCTGACCGACTGCGTGCCGTCGAAGACTCTGATCGCCACGGCCGAGGTGATGACCACCTTCGACTCGTCGTACGAGGAGCTGGGGATCATCGTCGCCGACGACACCCCGCCCATGGAGCAGGCCGCCCGGGTGGTGGGTGTGGACCTGGGGAAGGTCAACCGGCGTGTGAAGCGGCTCGCGCTCGCCCAGTCGCATGACATCACCGCCTCCGTGACGCGGGCCGGGGCGCGTGTCATGCGCGGGCGCGGGCGGCTGGAGGGCATGCAGGCGCTCGACGGGTCACGGAAGGTCGTGGTGCGTGCCGCCGACGGGAGTGAGGAGACGCTCACGGCGGACGCGGTGCTCATCGCCACCGGTGGGCATCCTCGCGAGCTGCCCGACGCGCGGCCCGACGGCGAGCGGATCCTGAACTGGACCCAGGTGTACGACCTCGACGAGCTCCCGAGGAACTGATCGTGGTCGGGTCGGGTGTGACCGGTGCCGAGTTCGCCGGCGCCTACCAGGCGCTGGGGTCGAGGGTGACGCTCGTGTCGTCGCGGGACCGGGTGCTGCCGGGTGAGGACCCGGACGCGGCCGCCGTGCTGGAGGAGGTCTTCCGGCGGCGCGGGATGAACGTCATGGGGCGTACCCGGGCGCAGTCCGCCAAGCGGGTCGGGGACCGGGTCGAGGTGACCCTCTCCGACGGGCGGGTCATCACCGGGTCGCACTGCCTCATGGCCGTCGGTGCCGTGCCCAACAGCGCGGGCATGGGCCTGGAGGAAGCCGGGGTCAGGCTGCGCGAGTCCGGTCACATCTGGACCGACAAGGTGTCGCGTACGACCGCTCCGGGCGTGTACGCGGCCGGTGACGTGACGGGCGTGTTCGCGCTCGCGTCCGTGGCCGCCATGCAGGGACGTATCGCCATGTACCACTTCCTGGGCGACGCCGTGGCCCCGCTGAACCTGAAGACCGTCTCGTCGAACGTCTTCACCGACCCGGAGATCGCCACCGTCGGCTACACCCAGGCCGACGTCGACGGCGGGAAGATCGACGCCCGGGTCGTGAAGCTGCCGTTGCTGCGCAACCCCCGCGCCAAGATGCAGGGCATCCGCGACGGCTTCGTCAAGATCTTCTGCCGGCCGGGGACCGGGATCGTGGTCGGTGGTGTGGTCGTGGCGCCGCGCGCCTCGGAACTGATCCACCCCATCTCGATCGCGGTCGACAACAACCTGACGGTCGAACAGATCGCGAACGCATTCACCGTCTATCCCTCGCTGTCGGGCTCGATCGCCGAGGTGGCACGGCAGTTGCACACCCGCAAGGAGACCGGCGAGGGCTGAGGCCGAAACCGACTCCTCGCTGGTCACGGGGAGTGTTCGACCATTCGTACGGCATAGTCGGCGGGACTAGGCCCTATACCACTTCCCGCTGCTCCGTGCGAACATCTTCTGCTATTCAGCGCAAACTGCTGAAAGCAGACGGTCGCTGGCGTTACTGTCAGTTTCGTGTTCGCTGCAGAACGTCGCCAATTGATCCTCGAAATGGTGCGAGCGAACGGAGCCGTGTCGCTCCGTGAGCTCGCCCGCGTCGTCCAGACCTCCGAAGTGACCGTACGGCGGGACGTGCGCGCGCTGGAGGCAGAAGGACTCCTCGACCGCCGGCACGGCGGTGCGGTACTGCCGGGCGGTTTCACGCGGGAGTCCGGCTTTCCGCAGAAGTCTCATCTCGCGACCGCCGAGAAGACCGCCATCGCCGACCTCGCCGCGAACTTCGTGGAGGAGGGCGAGGCGATCGTGGTCGGGGCGGGTACGACGACCCAGGAGCTGGCCCGCCGGCTCGCCCGGGTGCCCGGGCTGACCGTCGTCACCAACTCACTGCTGGTGGCCCAGGCGTTGGCCCATGCCAACCGGGTCGAGGTCGTGATGACCGGCGGGACGCTCCGCGGTTCGAACTACGCCCTGGTCGGCAGCGGTGCCGAGCAGTCCCTGCACGGGCTGCGGGTGTCGCGGGCGTTCCTGTCCGGGAGCGGTCTGACCGCGGAGCGCGGGCTGTCCACGTCCAACATGCTGTCGGCGTCCGTGGACCGGGCGCTGGTGCAGGCGGCCGCGGAGGTCGTGGTCCTCGCCGATCACACCAAGCTGGGCACCGACACGATGTTCCAGACCGTGCCGACGGATCTCATCACCCGCCTCGTGACGGACGAGCCGCCTGCGCATGACGACCGCGCGGCTACCGAGCTCCAGGCGCTTGCCGACCAGGGCGTGCAGATCGCTGTGGCCGGGGGCAGGGGGGTTCGGCGGGCTCGGGTTCGGGTGCGGGGGCTCGGGGGGTGATGCCGTCCAGGCGCGTCAGCAGCGCCGGGATGTGCCGTTGCCCGGACCTCGGCGTCAGGTGCCCGGGGCGGGGGGCGGGGGTGGGTTGCGGTCGGCCACGATGCTGGGGGAGCAGGGGTCTGGGGCGGAGAGGGCCAGGGTGGCGGATCTGCGGCGGCGTTGATTGCCGGCGGGTTTGTCGCTGTCGACTGTCAGGTACCCGGCGTCGGTGCTGGGGCCGGGTGGGTCCGCAGCCCGGCGGAGCGGGGTGCCGCTGCGCCCACCCTCCCCCAAGCTCTCGGCTCCTCCCCCAAGTTCTCGGCTTCGCTCGAACAGGGGGACCCCCATGAGCAGGGGGACCCCCATCGCCCCAGCGGCACGACTGCCCGCAGCTAAGCGGATCCGCACCCGCGCATGCACGGAAGGGGCCGTGTCGGGGGGTGTCCGCCCGCAGCGGTTGGCGCGTCAACGCCAGTCAGTCGGTATGAGACCCCATCGCGCCGTCCCGAGGACGGACACCCCCCGGCGCGGCCCCGACCCACCACCGGTGGGTAGGCGCCCGCGCCGGGCAGGGAACCCGCAGCGTCAGTCCTTGATCTCGCAGATCGCGCCGCCCGACGTGACCGACGCGCCGATCTCGGCCGACAGGCCCTTGATCGTGCCGGACTTGTGCGCGTTGAGGGGCTGCTCCATTTTCATCGCCTCGAGGACGACGACCAGGTCGCCTTCCTTGACCTCCTGGCCCTCCTCGACCGCGACCTTGACGATCGTGCCCTGCATCGGAGAGGCGAGGGTGTCGCCGGAGGCGACGGGACCCGACTTCTTCGCCGCGCGGCGCTTGGGCTTGGCCCCGGCCGCCAGGCCCGTGCGGGCCAGGGACATCCCCAGCGAGGCCGGGAGGGAGACCTCCAGGCGCTTGCCGCCGACCTCGACGACGACCGTCTCGCGACCCGGCTCCTCGTCCGTCTCCGCGTCGGCCGGCGCCGCGAACGGCTTGATCTCGTTGACGAACTCCGTCTCGATCCAGCGGGTGTGAACCGTGAAGGGCGCGTCCGACCCGGTGAGTTCGGGGGCGAACGCCGGGTCCTTCACCACCGTCCGGTGGAACGGGATCGCCGTGGCCATGCCCTCGACCTGGAACTCCTCCAGCGCTCGCGCGGCCCGCTCCAGGGCCTCCTTGCGCGTGCGGCCGGTGACGATCAGCTTGGCCAGCAGGGAGTCCCAGGCCGGGCCGATGACCGAGCCGGACTCGACGCCCGCGTCCAGGCGGACACCCGGGCCGGACGGCGCGTCGAACTTCGTGACCGTGCCGGGGGCCGGGAGGAAGTTGCGGCCCGGGTCCTCACCGTTGATGCGGAACTCGAACGAGTGGCCGCGCAGCGCCGGGTCGTCGTACCCCAGCTCCTCGCCGTCGGCGATACGGAACATCTCCCGGACGAGGTCGATACCGGCGACCTCCTCGGTGACCGGGTGCTCGACCTGGAGGCGGGTGTTGACCTCCAGGAAGGAGATCGTGCCGTCGTTGCCGACCAGGAACTCGACCGTGCCGGCGCCGACGTAGCCGGCCTCCTTCAGGATGGCCTTCGAGGCGCTGTACAGCTCGGCGACCTGCTCGTCGGAGAGGAAGGGCGCGGGCGCCTCCTCGACCAGCTTCTGGTGCCGGCGCTGCAGGGAGCAGTCACGGGTGGAGACCACCACGACGTTGCCGTGCTGGTCGGCGAGGCACTGGGTCTCCACGTGCCGCGGCTTGTCGAGGTAGCGCTCGACGAAGCACTCGCCACGGCCGAACGCGGCGACCGCCTCGCGCACCGCGGAGTCGTACAGCTCCGGGACCTCTTCCAGCGTGCGCGCCACCTTCAGGCCGCGACCGCCACCACCGAAGGCCGCCTTGATGGCGATCGGCAGGCCGTGCTGCTCGGCAAAGGCGACGACCTCCTCGGCACCGGACACCGGGTCGGGCGTGCCCGCCACCAGCGGGGCGCCCGCGCGCTGGGCGATGTGCCGGGCGGCGACCTTGTCGCCCAGGTCGCGGATGGCCTGCGGCGGCGGGCCGATCCAGATCAGACCCGCGTCCAGCACCGCCTGCGCGAACTCCGCGTTCTCGGAGAGAAAGCCGTATCCGGGGTGGATGGCGTCCGCGCCGGACTCGCGGGCGGCGTTGAGCACCTTTTCGATATCGAGGTAACTGGTGCCCGGGGTGTCACCGCCCAGGGCGAACGCCTCATCCGCGGCGCGGACATGCAGGGCGTCCCGGTCCGGGTCCGCGTAGACGGCAACACTCGCGATCCCGGCGTCCCGGCAGGCCCGGGCCACGCGGACAGCGATTTCGCCACGGTTGGCGATGAGCACCTTGCGCACGATTGAGGCTCCCTCCTTGAAACAAGCCGAGTTTAGGGACTGCCGACACGGCACTTCGACCCGTCCCCAGTGGTGAGCTTGCCCACACGGAGCGTGATGCGAGGCTCGCTCGACCCGCGAAATCCCTTGTCGCACCGCGGTACGCAGTACTCCTCCGGCAAACCCTAGCCCGCCCCTGTGGCCAAGGTCTCTGTCATCACGTGCTGCGGGCCACTCTGTTTCTTTGTGGAGTCCCTACGAATGGCCCAATGATTCTTTGCCCGCCGCAGAACCCTTGTCCCTGGGTAGCTCTAACGAGCAGGGGGACCCCCATGTAGCGTTCGCGATGTCTTCGAACGTACTAGGGGTAAGTGGGTGGGCCCGGTGGTGCGCAGGCCGGTGGCGTGGGTCGTGGCGGTGGTGCTCTTCGGCGAGGCGTTCGGAGTCGCCGCGCTGAACTGGTTCCTCGGTGTCGTCGTCGACCGGCAGGACATGTCCCTGGCCGGCCTCGACCCGCACATGATGTCTGTGTCGTCGAAGATCGGCGGGATCGCCTTCGGCCTCTACTTCGCGCTGTGCGGCCTGGTCGCCCTGCTGGTGGCGCTTCGGGACCGGCCCCCGGCGGGCTTCGGACGCGTGCTGCTGATCAGCGCGGCGGTCGTGCACGGGCTGCTGGGCGCGTTCACCTGGGGGCTCGTGGGCTGGTCCGCGTTCCTGTTCATGGTGCTGGTGCTGGGCCTGATCGTGCTGCTGCTGATGACGTACGACCGTCCGGCCGAGCCCGCCGACGCCGCACCCGGGAACGGGGCGGGCGGTGACGGATCCCCGGTCACTTCTCCGCCGGTGCCCACAACTCCGTGATCCCGACGCCCAGTTCGGCCAGGAGCCGCCGTACGAGGGGCAGGCTGATGCCGATGACGTTGCCGTGGTCGCCGTCGATGCCGTCGATGAACGGCGCCGAGCGGCCGTCGAGCGTGAACGCGCCGGCGACGTAGAGGGGTTCGCCGGAGGCGACGTAGGCGGCGATCTCCTCGTCGGTGGGGTCGCCGAAGTGGACGACGGTGGACGCGGTGGCGGAGACGTACCGGCCTTGAACCGTGTCGTAGACGCAGTGGCCGGTCTGGAGGGTCCCGGCCCGGCCGCGCATGGCCTTCCAGCGGGCGGTGGCCTCCTCGGCGTCCGCGGGCTTGCCGAGGGCCTGGCCGTCCAGGTCCAGTACCGAGTCGCAGCCGATCACGATCGCGCCCCCGATGTCGGGCCGGGCGGCCACGACGGAGGCCTTCGCCTCGGCGAGGGCGAGCGCCAGCTCGGCGGGGGTGGGGGCGGTGACGGCGTCCTCGTCGACGCCGCTCACGATGACCTCGGGGGCGAGTCCGGCCTGACGCAGCAGTCCCAGCCGGGCGGGGGACTGGGAGGCGAGGACGAGTCGGCGGCGCGGCTGATCTGTCATGCGTTCAGCGTATCGGCGTCCCCCGCCTGCCTCACCTCACGCCGATCACGAGCATGGCCAGCACCATGGCCAGTGCCATGAGAACGCCCAGTCGCCGAAGCATGTCCTGCGTGTCGCGCAGTTCTTTCGGCGGTTCGTTCTCGGGGTCCGACCAGAGCATGCCTTCCATGGTCGGACGGGGGGTGGGCCCGGCGCCTGAGTACGAGTACTCAACTTGCGCCGGGCCCACCCCTGCGGGTCAGCCCGGCCAGTAGGTGCGGCCCCACGCCGTCGGCCCGGCTGGGGCAGGCGGTGGGCCGCGATGCGGGACGGGTCGGACCAGGAGTCGCGGGGGTGGGCGCGCCGGACGGCGTTGCGGCTGCCGCCGCGGCGCGGGCCCTGACCACCGCCAGGGCGGCGGCCAGCTCCTCCGGGGTCGGGTTGCCCCGTACGACCTTGATCGTCATGTGGGCCTCCTGGGCTCGCCGGTACTAGAGGGGGATGTTGCCGTGCTTCTTCGGAGGCAGGGATTCCCGCTTCGTCCGCAGTTGACGCAGGCCCCGCACGACGTGCCGGCGGGTCTCGGACGGCATCACCACCGCGTCGATGTAGCCGCGCTCGGCCGCGACGTAGGGGTTGAGGAGCGCGTCCTCGTACTCCTGGATCAGCCGGGCCCGGACCGCCTCCAGGTCCTCGCCGTTCGCCTCCGCCTCGGCCAGGGTGCGGCGGTGCAGGATGTTGACCGCGCCCTGGGCGCCCATGACGGCGATCTGGGCGGTGGGCCAGGCGAGGTTGAGGTCGGCGCCCAGGTGCTTGGAGCCCATGACGTCGTACGCCCCGCCGAACGCCTTGCGCGTGATGATGGTGATGAGCGGGACGGTCGCCTCGGCGTAGGCGTAGATCAGCTTGGCGCCGCGGCGGATGATGCCGTCGTGTTCCTGGCCGACGCCGGGCAGGAAGCCGGGGACGTCCACGAAGGTGATGACCGGGACGTTGAAGGCGTCGCAGGTGCGCACGAAGCGGGCCGCCTTCTCGCTGGCCTTGATGTCCAGGCATCCGGCGAGCTGCGTCGGCTGGTTGGCGACGATACCGACCGGACGGCCCTCGACCCGGCCGAAGCCGGTGACGATGTTCGGCGCGTACATCGGCTGCGTCTCGAAGAACTCGGCGTCGTCCAGGACGTGCTCGATCACCGCGTGCATGTCGTACGGCTGGTTCGCGCTGTCCGGGACGATCACGTCCAGCTCGCGGTCCTCGTCGGTGACCTCCAGGTCGGCCTCCTCGGGAAGGCCGGCGGCTCGGAGAGGTTGTTGGACGGCAGGTACGACAGCAGCTGCTTGATGTACTCGATGGCGTCCTTCTCGTCCCGGCCATGTGGTGGGCCACGCCGGAGGTCGAGTTGTGCGTACGGGCGCCGCCCAGCTCCTCGAAGCCGACGTCCTCGCCGGTGACGGTCTTGATGACGTCGGGCCCGGTGATGAACATGTGCGAGGTCTGGTCGACCATGACCGTGAAGTCGGTGATGGCCGGGGAGTAGACGGCCCCGCCCGCACACGGACCGACGACCAGGCTGATCTGCGGGATCACGCCGGAGGCGTGGGTGTTGCGGCGGAAGATCTCGCCGTAGGCGCCGAGGGAGGCCACGCCCTCCTGGATGCGGGCGCCGCCGGAGTCGTTGATGCCGATGACCGGGCAGCCGGTCTTCAGCGCGAAGTCCATGACCTTGACGATCTTCTGCCCGTAGACCTCGCCGAGGGCCCCGCCGAAGACGGTGAAGTCCTGTGAGAACACCGCGACCGGGCGGCCGTCGACGGTGCCGTACCCGGTGACGACCCCGTCTCCGTACGGCCGGTTCTTGTCGAGGCCGAAGTTGGTGGAGCGGTGCCGGGCGAACTCGTCGAGTTCGACGAAGGAATCCTCGTCGAGCAGGAGCTCGATCCGCTCACGGGCCGTCAGCTTGCCCTTGGCGTGCTGCTTCTCGACGGCGCGCGCGGAGCCGGCGTGCGTCGCTTCCTCGATGCGGCGCTGCAGATCCGCGAGCTTGCCCGCGGTCGTGTGAATGTCAGGCTGCTGCTGCTCTTCCGGCTCGGACATCGGGATGCGGCTCCCTGCCTGCTCAAAAGGGGGGACGGTTACTCATCCGTAGACTAGTGGGGTGCCTCCACATCGGCAGTGCGGCGTTTACCACACCGTCCCTGTCTTCCCAGGAACGCCGACGAGATCTACGGAATCGGCGACGCGGCGGCCGACGTAGCGCATACGGTCAAAGTGTCGCGGCGGGACACGCCGGAGGGGTGGCGCCACGGAGTGGCCGAGCGCCCGTGAACCTCAGCCCTTCCGGGCTGGAATCCACTCCCCGTGCGGGATGGAGGATGTCAAACCTAGGGTGGCTTGCATGAAGACGCCACCAGGTGCAGATGGAAACACGCCCGACGGGCCCCGTGAGCCGAGGTCGAGTCGATGGTCCGACCTCGGCCGCCCGCCCCTCAACGCTGCCGCCCTGCGCCGCGGTCTGGTGCGGGAGGGAGGGCTGTGGTCCGAGGTGGACGTGGTGCAGCGCACCGGCTCCACGAACTCCGACCTGGTGGCCCGGGCGGCCGAGGGCAGGGCGGTCGAGGGTGCCGTGCTGGTCGCCGAGGAGCAGACCGCCGGGCGGGGGCGCCTCGACCGGCAGTGGACAGCGCCGCCGCGCTCGGGCCTCTTCTTCTCCGTGCTGCTCACGCCGGGCGAGGTGCCGGTGGGGCGGTGGGGCTGGTTGCCGTTGCTCACGGGGGTTGCCGTGGCGACGGGGCTGTCCCGGGCGGCGGGTGTGGACACGGCTCTGAAGTGGCCGAACGACCTGCTGGTCACGGTGGGGGGAGAGGAACGCAAGGCCGGGGGCATCCTGGCGGAGCGTGCCGGGGACGGCGGGGTGGTCATCGGGGTCGGCGTCAATGTGTCACTGAAGGCGGACGAGCTGCCGGTGCCGACGGCGGGGTCGCTGGGGCTGGCGGGGGCGGTGAGTACGGACCGGGATCCGTTGCTTCGGGGAGTGCTTCGTTCGCTGGAGGAGTGGTACGGGAAGTGGCGTGATGCGGGGGGTGACGCGGGGGCTTGCGGGTTGCAGGAGGCGTATGTGGCGGGCTGCGCGACGCTCGGCAGGGAGGTGCGGGCCGAGTTGCCGGGGGATCGGGCCGTGGTGGGGGAAGCGGTGGCTGTGGATGGGGACGGGCGGTTGGTGCTGGCGACGGAGGAAGGGGTGCAGGAGCCTGTCGGGGCCGGGGACATCGTGCATCTGAGGCCGGCATGAGCTGAGGTGGGGTGGGGCCGGGGTGCGTCGATCAGCATCATCCAGCCCGTCCGGCGATCGAGGACGAGGCCGTTCAGGCCGATCGGGGCTCCAGGGGGCGGGACCCCTGGGGGCGGTGGGGCAGCGCCGAGTGCCCATGAAACGCCAGGCACCTCACCCGTCGGCTGAACCTGACGGAGTGAGCTGGCGCACACCTGCCGTAGAGTTGAGGCCGGTCGATACATGACCGTGACAGATCGGAAGGGCAACACGCGTGACCGTCGACGACTCGGGTTCCGGCACGGACGCGCAGGGCGCCGACTCCGGCGAGGATCCGCTCGCCCTGCGCCTCGAAGGGCTCATCCTGGGCGCCGAGCGCCGCTACACACCGTTTCAGGCGGCCCGCAGCGCCGGCGTCTCCATGGAACTGGCCTCCCGTTTCTGGCGGGCGATGGGCTTCGCCGACATCGGGCAGGCCAAGGCACTCACCGAGGCGGACGTCCTGGCCCTGCGGCGGCTCGCCGGTCTCGTCGAGGCGGGACTGCTGAGCGAGGCCATGGCCGTACAGGTGGCCCGGTCCACCGGACAGACCACCGCACGCCTCGCGGAGTGGCAGATCGACTCCTTCCTGGAAGGGCTGACCGAGCCGCCCGAGCCGGGCATGACGCGCACCGAGGTGACCTACCCGATCGTCGAACTGCTCCTGCCCGAGCTGGAGGAGTTCCTGGTCTACGTCTGGCGGCGCCAGCTGGCCGCCTCGGCCGGACGGGTCGTGCAGGCCGCGGACGACGAGGAGATGGTGGACCGGCGGCTCGCGGTCGGATTCGCTGACCTGGTCGGGTTCACGCGGCTGACCCGCCGGATGGAGGAAGAGGAGCTCGGCGAGCTGGTCGAGGCCTTCGAGACCACGGCCGCCGACCTGGTGGCCGCGAACGGCGGACGGTTGATCAAGACCCTCGGCGACGAGGTGCTGTACGCCGCGGACGACGCGGGCACGGCCGCCGAGATCGCCCTGCGCCTGATCGAGACCATGGCGCACGACGAGACGATGCCGGAGCTGCGCGTCGGCATGGCGTTCGGCACGGTGACCACCCGTATGGGTGATGTCTTCGGTACGACCGTGAACCTGGCCTCGCGGCTCACCTCGATAGCTCCGAAGGACGCCGTCCTGGTCGACACCGCCTTCGCCGAGGAGCTGATCCGCACGCAGGACGCCCCGGCCTCCGAGGCGGAGGCGGCCGAGGAGGCCGCCGCGGCGGAGAAGGAGGGCGAGGAGCCGCCGGTGTACCGGTTCGGGTTGCAGCCGATGTGGCAGCGGCCGGTGCGTGGTCTGGGCGTCGTGGAGCCGTGGCTGCTCACCCGGCGGGATGTCGGCTGACGGCGCGGCTGACGGTGGCTCACGGGCGCTGACCGAGGCTGACCGGGGCTGACCGGGGCCGTCAGTCGCCGCGGCCGGGCGGGTCCACGCACAGGCCGATGACCGGGACGCACAGGCCGGGATCATGCGGCTTCTTCGGCTCGTCGGGCTCGGGTGCCGGGGCGGGGGTGGCCCTGCTCGGTGGTGGGGATGGCGCCGAGGACTTGTCCTGGCCCGGGGCCGTCGGTGCGGGGGCGTTCGGCGTGTCGGGGATGGTCGTGGGCGCGGGGGCTCGGCCGTACGTGTCTCCCGGGTGCCGGTCGTCGAAGGCCGGGTGGATGAGGCCGCGGCCGGGCCGCGGGCGCCCGGTGACGGGGTCGGGCGGCCCAGTGCGGTCGGCGACGAGGGGCCCGCGTCGGGAGCGGCGGGGGCCGTGGCGGCGGTGTTGGTGGCCTGGTCCGTGGCGGTGGTGACCGGGTCCGGGCGGGGTTCCGCCTCGACGGTGCCGACGCCGTCGGAGCCGGAGCCGGGGCCGGAGCTCAGGCGTACGAGGCTCAGGGCGCCCGCGGCCAGGGCGAGGCCGCCGGCGGCGAGCAGGGCCTTGCGGGGGCGGGGTTTGCGGTGCCGGCCTTTGACGCGAGGGGTGAAGCCGGTGTCCGGTGGTGGCTTCGCCGGCGTGTTCGTCGTCATCACGGTCCCTCCCCGATGCGCGCGCCCCCTGTGCGCCGTCGCGAACGCACGCTATGCGCTGCCATGGGCGATCGGGCCCGAGTTGGGGTGATGTCACTCGAACGGGTGGGCGGGTGGTGGTGGGGGAACCGGTCGCGTCCGCCCTTTCCTGGGCGGGGTGCGACTGCGATGATCGGTGCGGCGATGTTGTTAACCCGCGTTAACCGGAGGGTGTCATGAGTGAGGAACGGTTCGGGGAGTTCGTGCTGGTGCGGCGGCATGAGCAGGGGCGTGTCGCGGAGCTCGTCCTCGACCGGCCCAAGGCGATGAACGCGGTGTCGACGGAGATGGCGCGGTCCGTCGCCGGGGCGTGTGCGGCGCTGGGGGATGACCGGGGGGTGCGGGTGGTCGTGCTGACCTCCACGCATGAGCGGGCGTTCTGTGTGGGGGCCGATCTGAAGGAGCGGAACTCGTTCAGCGACGCGGAGCTGGTGCGGCAGCGGCCGGTGACGCGGGGGGCGTACACCGGGGTGCTGGAGCTGCCCGTGCCGACGGTGGCGGCGGTGCACGGGTTCGCGCTCGGGGGTGGGTTCGAGCTGGCGCTGGCCTGTGACGTGATCGTGGCGGACCGTACGGCGGTGGTGGGGTTGCCGGAGGTTTCGGTGGGGGTGATTCCCGGGGGTGGGGGACGCAGTTGCTGCCGCGGCGGGTGGGGGCGGCTCGGGCGGCGGAGCTGATCTTTTCCGCGCGGCGGGTGGAGGCCGTCGAGGCGGGGAGATGGGGCTGGTCGACCAGGTGGTGGAGGAGGGGCGGGACCGGGAGGTGGCGTTGGAGCTGGCCGCTCGGATCGCGGGGAACTCGCCGGTGGGGTTGCGGGCGGCGAAGCGGGCGTTGCGGCTCGGGCAGGGGCTGGATCTGCGGGCCGGGCTGGAAGTGGAGGATGCGGCTTGGCGGGCGGTGGCGTTCTCCGGGGATCGGGCGGAGGGGGTGGCGGCGTTCAACGAGAAGCGCAAGCCGGAGTGGCCGGGGGAGTGAGCTGAGGGTTGGTTGTCGGGTGCTCGGCGTTGGGGCCGGGGGGCGGGGCGTTGCGCAACCCGGCGGAACGGGGTGCCTCCCCCAAGCTCTCGACCTCGCTCGAGCAGGGGGACCCCCATCGCCCCAGCGGCACGACTGCCCGCGGCTGGGCGGGACTGCGGCCCGCGGCTGGGCGGATCCTGGCATCCCCGTTCGCGTCGTAAACAGGTCAGTCTGGCTGGAAACTCCCTAGCCTGGAGTGATGGGTGAGGACAGACGGCTGGTGGCCGTCGTCGCGTTGGCTCAGGGGATGGCGGCCGCGCACGGGTCGCGGGAGGCGTGGCGTGCCGCTGCCGCCGGGGCGTGCCGGGCGCTGGGCGGGAGTTTCGCCGCGCTGTCGGTGTGGGAGCGGGAGCTCGGACGGCTGAGGGTTCTCGTGAACGTGGGTGAGCTGACCGAGGGGGAGGAGGAGTTCCCGGAGGACGAGGCCTACCCGGTGCACCAGTTCGCGGAGATCACCGAGTTCCTGCACGAGCAGTGGGCCGGCGGCGGGGAGCCCGACGCGTGGGTGGAGACCGCTGAGGGCCCGGCCGCCGGGCGGCGTCCCGGGTACTGCCACCAGCGCGTCGCCGCCCTGCGCCGTCGCGGCCGCGGCTGCTGCGTGGTCGCGCCCATCGTGCTGCACGGCCGGGCCTGGGGCGAGCTGTACGTCGCCCGGCCGGTCGGCGAGCCCGTCTTCGAGCGGGCCGACGCCGACTTCGCCACCGTCCTGGCCGCCGTCGTGGCCGCCGGCCTCGCCCAGACCGAGCGGCTGGAGGAGGCCCGGCGCCTGGCGTACACCGACGCGCTCACCGGGCTCGCCAACCGCCGCGCCGTGGACGTACGCCTGGAGCGGGCGATCGAGCGGCACCGCCGGGACGGGGCCGTCGTCAGCCTCGTGGTGTGTGATCTGAACGGGCTCAAGCGGGTCAACGACACGCACGGGCACGCCGTCGGCGACCGGCTCCTGGAGCGTTTCGGCTCGGTGCTGTCACTGTGCGGGGCCATGCTGCCGGGGGCCCTGGCGGCGCGGCTCGGCGGGGACGAGTTCTGTCTGCTCGCGGTCGGGCCGCCCGCCGACCAGGTGGTGAAGGCGGCGGAGGAACTGTGCCGCCGGGCCGCCGAGTTGGAGCTCGGGGACGGCGTGGCGTGCGGCGTCGCCTCCACCGAGGATCCGATCGGGCCCGTACGCTCCGCCCGCCGGCTGTTCCGGCTCGCCGACGCGGCCCAGTACCGGGCCAAGGCCGAGCGGGCCGCCCGGCCTGTCGTCGCCGGCCGGGCCGGGCCCGACGATCCGGTCGTGCGGCTCGCGGACGAGCCGTCCCAGGAGGCCGACGGCGAGCGCCGGCGGTTCCGCGGGCGGCATGCGCCGTAGGGAGGGGACCGGAGTGTGTGACGTATCGGTAAGGGGCGCAGGCCGTCCCCAGTGGTGACATCATCGAATTCACTGCGTACGCTCCTGAATATGGATATGCACACTGTGGTGGTGGGGACGTCCGGCGTGACCGCGTCCGACGTGCTCGCCGTGGCACGCGGCGGCGCCCGCGTCCAGCTCTCCGAGGAGGCGGTGGCCGCCCTCGCCGCGGCCCGCGAGATCGTGGACGCGCTGGCGGCCAAGCCGGAGCCCGTGTACGGCGTGAGCACCGGCTTCGGCGCCCTGGCGACCCGGCACATCAGCCCGGAACTGCGCGCACAGCTGCAGCGCAACATCGTCCGCTCGCACGCCGCCGGCATGGGGCCGCGGGTGGAGCGGGAGGTCGTCCGCGCCCTGATGTTCCTGCGGTTGAAGACCGTCTGCTCCGGGCACACCGGCGTCCGGCCCGAGGTGGCGCGGACCATGGCCGACCTGCTCAACGCCGGGATCACCCCGGTCGTGCACGAGTACGGATCCCTCGGCTGCTCCGGCGACCTCGCGCCGCTGTCCCACTGCGCCCTCGCGCTCATGGGGGAGGGGGACGCCGAGGGCCCCGACGGGGCCGTGCGCCCGGCCGCCGATCTCCTCGCCGAGCACGGCATCCAGCCGGTCGAACTGCGCGAGAAGGAGGGCCTCGCCCTCCTCAACGGCACCGACGGCATGCTGGGCATGCTGGTCATGGCCCTGGCCGACCTGGACACGCTCTACCGGTCCGCCGACGTCACGGCCGCCCTGTCGCTGGAGGCCCTGCTCGGCACCGACAAGGTCCTGGCCCCCGAACTGCACGCCATCCGGCCGCACCCGGGGCAGGCCGCCAGTGCCGCCAACATGCTGGCCGTGCTGAAGGGATCCGGCCTGACGGGGCATCACCAGGACGACGCCCCGCGCGTCCAGGACGCCTACTCGGTGCGCTGCGCCCCGCAGGTCGCCGGGGCCGGGCGGGACACCATGGCGCACGCGCGGCTGGTGGCCGAGCGTGAGCTGGCGTCAGCGGTGGACAATCCGGTCGTATTGCCGGACGGGCGAGTTGAGTCCAACGGCAACTTCCACGGGGCGCCGGTCGCCTACGTCCTCGACTTCCTCGCGATCGCCGCCGCCGACCTCGGCTCCATCGCGGAGCGCCGCACCGACCGGCTGCTCGACAAGAACCGCAGTCACGGCCTGCCGCCGTTCCTGGCCGACGACGCCGGTGTGGACTCGGGCCTGATGATCGCTCAGTACACACAGGCCGCGCTGGTGAGCGAGCTGAAGCGGCTCGCCGTGCCGGCCTCCGCCGACTCGATCCCGTCCTCCGCCATGCAGGAGGACCACGTCTCGATGGGCTGGTCGGCGGCGCGCAAGCTGCGCACCGCCGTCGACAACCTCACCCGCGTCCTCGCCGTCGAGCTGTACGCGGCCACGCGCGCGATCGAGCTGCGCGAGGGACTGACCCCGGCGCCGGCCACACAGGCGGTCATCGACGCCCTACGGGAGGCGGGAGTTCAGGGCCCCGGCCCGGACCGGTTCCTGGCGCCCGACCTGGCCGCCGCCGACGCGTTCGTGCGCGACGGGCGGCTGCTCACGGCCGTGGAGACGGTCACCGGGCCGCTCAGGTAGGACTCCGGAGGGAGAGGACAGCGGCCGGGGTCTCGCCCGTCGGCGGGCCCCGGCTCACGGCCTCAGATGCCGAGCCTCTCCCTGCGGACCGAGTACACGACGAAACCCGCGCCCAGCGTCAGGCAGAACGTGCCGCCGATGACGTACGGCGTGCTGTCGAAGCTGCCCGTGTCGGCGAGGCGGGTGCCGGTGACCGAGTCGCCCGCGGTCGTGGCCGCGATCCGGGCCTGCTCCGTGACCTGCGGCGACGGGTTCACCGAGACCGTGTCTCGCACCGGGGAGTCCGACGTCGCGTTGGCGGACGGGACGAACCACAGGGCGCCGAGCAGGGTCGCCGCGGCGGTGGCGGTCAGCAACGGACGGCGAGCGGATGACACGGAATATCGATCCCCTTGTGGCGCTGGCGAATTGGCCGTGTGGGGCGATGTTAGTGAAAGTCGCGGGTCACGGGAAAGTCACGGGAGGCCCTGGCCTTACTCTCCGGAGATGAGCACTCCAGAGACATCACGTTTTGTACGGGTTCGGGTGGAGCTGGTCCTCGAGGTCGAGGACGCGGACGCGGTCACCAAGTCCGCGCTGGACCGGCTCGCCGGCGACGGAGGGCTGCCGCCGGCGGAACGGGCCCACGTCGAGAGCACTGTGACGGAAGACACCGCGGAGGCCCTCGCGTACCTCGTGGACCCGTTCGACCTGGTCAGCCAGGTGCCCGGGGTGGAGCTCCAGCAGGCCTCCTGGAGCAGCGAGCGGATCGAGTACGACCCCGACTCGCCCGACTGGGACCTCGACGAGGATGATGTCGAGGACGAGGACGACAACGGCGGCTGAGGCCGTCCGGGAAAATAGTGACCCCGGACGGCAACCGTCGTCCGGGGTCTCGGCGTCTCAAGCGACGCACCGACCGCACCCGCACCGTCCGCACCCTGATACGCGGACGTGTTGATCCCCACACCTGTGTGACATGGGGAACCGGACGAACCGGTCGTAGCGTTGAAAGTTCCCGACGGGGACTCATGAGTCCCGACGGGGGCACTTGGACTTTTGACGGGGACACTCGGGTTTTGGGGAAATCGGCAACGATGGAGAAGCGTGTGATGACGGTCAGTAAGCGGCGCAAGGGCCTCGCGGTCGCGTCCGCACTGCTCGGTGGAGTGCTGGTGCTCTCGGCGTGTTCCGGTGGCGACGACAACGCCTCCGACGGCGGTGACAGCTCCCAGTCGAAGGTCGACGAGGCCGCGGCCGAGAAGACCTCCGAGGCCCAGATCAAGATCACGCCCGAGGACGGCTCCGACAACGCCTCCATCAACAACTCCGCCGCCGTCACCGTGAGCAAGGGAACGCTCACGAACGTGAAGATGACGACGACCGACGGCAGTGAGGTCAGCGGCCAGATATCCGCCGACAAGAAGAGCTGGAAGCCCAGCGCGCAGCTGGAGCGGTCCACCACCTACAAGCTGGCGGCGGAGGCGAAGGACTCCGACGGCCGCGTCGCCCACGAGAACGCCTCGTTCACCACGGTCTCCCCGGCCAACAGCTTCATCGGCAACTTCACTCCGGACGACGGCACCACCGTCGGCGTCGGTATGCCGGTCTCGATCAACTTCGACAAGGCGATCACCAACAAGGCCGCCGTCCAGAAGGGCATCAAGGTCAGCACGACCAGCGGCCAGGAGGTCGCCTGCCACTGGTTCAACGCCAACCGCATGGACTGCCGCGCCGAGGACTACTGGCAGGAAGGCTCCACCGTCACGCTGAAGCTCGCGCTCGACGGTGTCGAGGGCGCCAAGGGCGTCTACGGCGTCCAGCAGAAGACGGTCACCTTCAAGATCGGCCGGAACCAGGTCTCCTACGTCGACGCGAAGACCAAGCAGATGAAGATCACGCAGGACGGCAAGACCGTCCGCACCATCCCGATCTCCGCCGGCGCGCCCGACAACAAGACGTACGAGGGCCAGATGGTGATCTCCGAGAAGTTCAAGGAGACCCGGATGAACGGCGCGACGGTCGGCTTCACCGACGACGACGGCAAGGGCGAGTACGACATCAAGGACGTACCGCACGCCATGCGCCTGTCCACGTCCGGCACCTTCATCCACGGCAACTACTGGGGCGCGAAGTCCATCTTCGGCAACGTGAACACGAGCCACGGCTGCGTCGGCCTCCAGGACGCGAAGGGTGCCGACGACCCGAACACCCCGGGCGCCTGGTTCTACAACAACACGATGATCGGTGACGTGGTGGTCGTCGAGAACACTGGCGACAAGACCATCGCGCCGGACAACGGACTCAACGGCTGGAACATGGACTGGGCCCAGTGGAAGGCCGGTTCGGCAGTCTGACCTGACGCTTCCGCAGCAGCACGCGGACGAACCGCCGCCCGCCCCGGTGAGGGGCAGGGCGGCGGTTTTCGGTTCTCAATCCGGCGGGGCTGTAACGGAGTTCGTGCAGCTGTGTAACAGTCAGCCGACGGATTTCTTACCTTCTTCTCATCTATTGAGCACCTGATCATCCCTCGGCATACTGCGTATTCCGGGGGGCGTACCGCGTATGCGTACGAGACCACCCCGGCCGGGTGAACGGGGAATTCATCCGGTTCTTCTGCAAGGGGGAAACTTGCGCAGACAAGTGAAAAGGGCGTGCGCGGCCACGGTCGCCACAGCGGCAGCCGTAGCCCTGGCGGCGGGAATGACCAGCCCGGCGTCGGCGAACGGTGAACAGTCGACCGCCACGGCCAAGCAGGCCCCGGTCACCGCCAAGCAGCGCATCACGCTGATCACCGGTGACCGGGTCGTGCTGGACGCCAAGGGCCGGGTCGTCGGCCTGGAGCGGGCCGAGGGCCGTGAGGACATACCCGTCCAGGTCCGCAAACTTCACGGCCACACTCTCGTGATCCCGGCCGACGCGGCCCGCCTGGTCGCCACCGGCAAGCTCGACCAGCGGCTCTTCGACGTCACCGAGCTCAACAAGTCCACGACCCGCAAGGCCCAGAGGAAGGGCCTGAAGGTCATCGTCGGATACAAGGGCAGCGCCGCGGCCACCAAGGCCGACGTCCGCGACGCGGGCACCCTGCGCCACTCCCTGAAGTCCCTGAACGCGGACGCGGTGCAGACGCCGAGGGAGGACACGCCCGAGCTGTGGGACGCGGTCACCAACGGCGACAAGACCGCCTCCGGCATCGCCCACGTCTGGCTCGACGGCGTCCGCAAGGCCAGCCTCGACAAGTCCGTCCCGCAGATCGGCGTCCCCAAGGCGTGGTCGGCGGGCTATGACGGCAAGGGCGTGAAGATCGCCGTCCTGGACACCGGCGTCGACGCCACCCACCCGGACCTCAAGGGCCAGGTGACCGACGCCAAGAACTTCACGACCTCGCCCGACGCCACCGACAAGGTCGGCCACGGCACGCACGTCGCCTCCATCGCGGCCGGCACCGGCGCGAAGTCCGGCGGCAAGTACAAGGGCGTCGCGCCCGGCGCGAAGATCCTCAACGGCAAGGTGCTCGACGACAGCGGATTCGGCAGCGACTCCGAGGTACTCGCCGGCATCGAGTGGGCCGCCGCGGAGGGCGCCGACGTCGTCAACATGAGCCTGGGCGGCGGTGACACGCCCGAGATCGACCCGGTGGAAGCGGCGGTGAACAAGCTGTCCGAGGAGAAGGGCATCCTGTTCGCCATCGCGGCCGGCAACGAGGGCGACTTCGGCGAGCAGACCATCGGCTCCCCGGGCAGCGCCGCCGCGGCCCTGACCGTCGGCGCGGTCGACGACAAGGACAAGCTCGCCGACTTCTCCAGCCGCGGCCCCGGCATGGACGGTGCTCTCAAGCCGGACGTGACCGCGCCCGGCGTGGACATCACCGCGGCCTCAGCCCCGGGCAACCAGATAGCCGCCGAGGTCGGCGAGAACCCGGCCGGCTACATGTCGATCTCCGGTACGTCGATGGCGACCCCGCACGTGGCGGGCGCGGCGGCGATCCTCAAGCAGCAGCACCCTCAGTGGAAGTACCCCGAGCTGAAGGGAGCCCTCACCGGCTCCACCAAGGGCGGCAAGTACACGCCGTTCCAGCAGGGTTCGGGCCGGATCCAGGTCGACCAGGCCATCAAGCAGTCCGTGATCGCCGAGCCGGTCTCGGTGAGCTTCGGCGTCCAGCAGTGGCCGCACACCGACGACAAGCCGGTCACCAAGGAGCTGACGTACCGCAACCTCGGTACGAAGGACGTCACGCTGAAGCTGACGTCGACCGCCACCAACCCGAAGGGCCAGGCCGCCCCGGCCGGCTTCTTCAAGCTCGGCGCGACCTCGGTGACGGTCCCGGCGGGCGGCAAGGCGTCCGTCCCCTTCACCGTCAACACCAAGCTGGGCGGCACGGTCGACGGCGCGTACTCCTCGTACGTGACGGCGACGGGGGGCGGCCAGACGGTCCGCACGGCGGCCGCGGTGCAGCGTGAGGCCGAGTCGTACGACGTCACCGTCAAGCACCTCGGCAGGGGCGGGCAGCCGACAGACGGCTACGACACCCAGCTCGCGGGCTACGAGGGCCTGGCCAAGGACCGCTTCTACCAGATGCCGGTCGCCGCTTCCGGCACGACGACCCTGCGCCTGCCCAAGGGCACCTATCTGCTGAACAGCCTGGTCGTCGAGGACACGGACACCGCCGAGGGCGGCATCGACTGGTTGGTCCAGCCGAAGCTGGCCGTCACCAAGAACACCACCGTGACGATCGACGCCCGTAAGACGAAGGCGGCCGACATCAGGGTGCCGGACGCGCAGGCCAAGCCGCTGTCCGCGACGATCGAGTACGGCTACGCGCCGGCGGGCGGCTTCGGTCTCGGCGTCGACTCGTTCGCGGATCTGCGCATGGCCCACCTGGGCCCGGAGGTCTCCGGACTGAGCCAGACCTGGAGCGGCCAGTGGACCAAGGGCGGCAACGCCGAGTACGACGTGGCCACCACCGCCAAGGTCAAGAAGATCCAGGGCAACAAGGTCCGGCACTTCAAGGCGGGCGAACTCGCCACCGTGAAGCACAACATGGGTGCGGCGGCGTCCGGTAAGACCGGCGACATGTTCACCGCCGGCATGCTCCCCCAGAGCGTCACATTCGGCGTCCCCGTGCAGCAGAAGCTGCCGAGCACCCGCACGATGTACCTCTCGACGTCGGACAAGATCCAGTGGGGGTTCGACTTCACGCAGTACAAGGGCAAGGACGCGGACGGCAACCCGATCCCGGAGGCCGGCTACACGCTCGGTGACCCGCAGACGTTCAAGGCGGGCCAGAAGTACACGAAGACCTACAACACGGCGGTCTTCGGCCCGCGCCTGAACGGCGACTTCGGGATCTTCCGCCGCGGCAACGCCCTCTACGGCTCGCTGCCGCTGTTCGCGGACGGCGCCGGCCACGCCGGCTCGTCCGACTACACGTCGGTGGCGACGACCCTCTACCGCAACGGCAAGAAGGTCGGCTCCAACACCGACCCGGTGTTCGGCGAGGAGTTCAAGGTCCCGTCCGCCGACGCCGAGTACAAGCTGACGACGTCGGTCAAGCGCAGCGTCAAGGTCGCGGCGGCCTCCACCCGCATCGACGCCAGCTGGACGTTCCGCTCGAAGAAGACCGCCGACCTCAAGCAGCTGCCCGCCTCCACGGCCCGCTTCAAGGCGGCCACCGGCCTGGACAGCAAGGTCCCGGCGGGCAAGACGGTCAGCATCCCGGTCACCGTCGAGGGCGCGGCCAAGGGCGGCAATCTGAAGTCGCTGTCGGTGTACGTGTCGTACGACTACGGCAAGACCTGGAAGAAGCTCACCGTCAAGAAGGGCAAGGTCACCGTCAAGAACCCGGCGAAGGGGAAGGCCATCTCCTTCCACGCCAAGATCGCCGACAAGAAGGGCAACAAGTCGACGATCTCGATCTACAACGCGTACTACGGCAAGTAAGCCGTAGGGCACGCCAGTGGGGCGGTCTGCCGGGAGCCCAGGCTTCCGGCAGGCCGCCTCTGTCTACGGGGCGGAACTCTCGGCACCCGCCCGGGTCGCGTCCGCCCCCCAGCTCGCCAGCAGGCGCAGCGCCTCCGCGGACGGGGTGCCCGGTTCCGCGTGGTACGTGATCAGGGACTGCTCGGCGTCCTCGGCCAGGCGGAACGACTCGAAGGCCAGGGTCAGGTCGCCGACCAGCGGGTGCCGCATGCGCTTGACGCCGTAGCTCTTCTCCTTGACGTCGTGCGCGGCCCAGAGGCGGCGGAACTCCTCGCTCTTCACCGACAGTTCGCCGATCAGGGCCGACAGCTGCGGGTCGTCCGGGTGGCAGCCCGCGTCCATGCGCAGGTAGCCGACCATGTCCTTGGCCTTCTGGTCCCACTCGACGAACAGGTCGCGGTAGTCGGGCCGCAGGAACACCAGCCGTGCCCAGTTGCGCTCGGCCGGCGGCAGCTCCGCCCAGTCGCCGAAGAGGGCCGCGGCCATCCGGTTCCAGGCCAGGACGTCCGAACGGCGCCCGACGATGTAGGCGGGGACGCTGTCGATCGAGTCCAGCAGATGCCGAAGCGTCGGCCGCACCTGCTGGGTCCGCGCCGCCGGCTTCTTCTTGTGCTGCTTCGGCTTCGCCAGGTGCATCAGGTGGGCGTGCTCGGCGTCGCTCAGCCGCAGGGCGCGGGCGATCGCGTCCAGCACCTCCGCCGAGACGTTGCGGCCGTTGCCCTGTTCCAGCCGGGTGTAGTACGCCACGGACACCCCGGCCAGCTGCGCCAGCTCCTCGCGGCGCAGGCCCGGCACCCGCCGCCGCCCGAAGTCGGGCAGCCCCACGTCCTCCGGCTTCAGCCGGGCTCGCCGGGTGCGCAGGAACTCACTGAGCTCGGCACGCCGGTCCAGGGCGCCACCGGCTGTCCGGGTGGGTTCGGGCTGTTCGTCCATACCCTCCAGTATTCACGGTCGTACGCACACGAGCCTGACCCCGCCAGTGGTACGCACGCTGTGCGTACGCAAAACCGTGGTCTGGGTAGCCGCCGACGTCTCCGGCACGCTGGTGATCGTGCCCGGTCAGAGACATCCCGAAGGCAACCGGGCACGGAACCTGCTAGGAGAGAACCCCGGCATGACCACTGTCGCCGCGTACGCCGCACCCGCACCCAAGGCTCCGCTGGAGCGCACCACCATCGAGCGCCGCGAGGTCGGCGAGTTCGATGTCCTGATCGACATCAAGTTCGCCGGTATCTGCCACTCCGACATCCACCAGGCCCAGGAGGGCTGGGGCGAGGCGATCTTCCCGATGGTCCCCGGCCACGAGATCGCCGGTGTCGTCTCCGAGGTCGGTCCGGGCGTCACCAAGTTCGCCGTCGGCGACCGCGTGGGCGTCGGCTGCATGGTCGACTCCTGCCGCGAGTGCGAGAACTGCAAGGCCGGACGCGAGCAGTACTGCGTGAACGGCAACGTCCCGACGTACAACGGCATCGGCAAGGACGGCGAGCCCACCTACGGCGGTTACTCGCAGAAGGTCGTCGTCGACGAGAACTTCGTCGTCCGGATCCCCGACGGCCTGTCCCTCGACGTCGCCGCGCCGCTGCTGTGCGCCGGCATCACCCTGTACTCCCCGCTCAGGCGCTTCGGCGCCGGCCCCGGCAAGAAGGTCGCGATCGTCGGCCTGGGCGGCCTCGGCCACATGGGCGTCAAGATCGCGCACGCCCTCGGCGCCGAGGTGACCGTGCTGTCGCAGTCCCTGCGCAAGCAGGAGGACGGCCTCAAGCTGGGTGCCGACCACTACTACGCCACCAGCGACCCGAAGACCTTCGAGGAGCTGGCCGGCACCTTCGACCTGATCGTCTCCACGGTCTCGGCGCCGCTGGACTTCGGCGCCTACCTCTCGCTGCTGAAGACCGAGGGCACCCTGGCCAACGTCGGCGCCCCCGAGGAGCCCATCTCCCTGAACCTCTTCTCGGTGATCGGCGGCGGCAAGTCCCTCGCCGGTTCCATGATCGGCGGCATCGCGGAGACCCAGGAGATGCTGGACTTCTGCGCCGAGCACGGCCTGGGCGCCGAGATCGAGCTGATCCGCGGTGACCAGATCAACGAGGCGTACGAGCGCGTGGTCGCGAGCGACGTGCGCTACCGCTTCGTGATCGACACGGCGACGATCTGACCCCTCCGCTCCGACCGCTCCGGCATGGACTCAGGTGAGGTTTGCCTTAGTTCATGCCGGAGTATCGTGGTTCGGGAGGGGAGGCCCGCCATGACCGTGCAGCTGAACCACACCATCGTCGTCGCCCACGACAAGCGCGCCTCGGCCCGGTTCCTCGCCGACATCCTGGGACTGGAGGTGAGTCCGCCCTACGGCCCCTTCCTTCCGGTCGAGATCCCCAACGGTGTGACGCTCGACTACATGGACAGCCCCGGCGCCATCACGCCGCAGCACTACGCCTTCCTCGTCTCGGAGGACGAGTTCGACCAGATCTTCGCCCGGATCCAGGAAGCCGGTCTGACGTACTGGGCGGACCCGTTCCACAGCCGTCCCGGCGAGATCAACCACAACGACGGCGGCCGTGGCACCTACTTCGACGACCCCGACGGCCACCGCCTGGAGATCATCACCCGGCCGTACGGCAGCGGCGGCTGATCTCTCACCCACCCGGCTCGCGCGTCCGCCCGTCACATCGTCGCGCCGCCCTCCGTCATACCGGCGAAGGCGAAAGCGAAAGCGACGGCGAGACCGAAGAGCTGGGAGCAGTCATGACGTCACCCACCATCCTGATCACCGGCGGCACGGGCACCCTGGGCGGACACGTCGTCCCACTGCTGCGCGCCTCCGGCCACGACGTGCGGATCCTCACCCGGCACCCGCGCCCCGACACGGACGGCGTCGAGTACGTCACCGGAGACCTGCTGAGGAACCAGGGCGTGGAGGCCGCCGTCGACGGCGCGGCGACCGTGCTGCACCTGGCGGGCGGCCCCAAGGGCGACGACGAGGCGACCCGCACCCTGACACGCGCCGCGTCCCGGGCCGGCGTACGGCACCTGGTCTACATCTCCGTCATCGGCGCGGACCGGGTCCCGCTGGCCTGGATGCGGACGAAGCTGGAGTCGGAGCGGTCCGTCGCCGACTCGGGCATCCCGTGGACGACCCTGCGCGCGGCCCAGTTCCACGACCTCGCGCTGACCATGGTCGAGAAGATGGCGAGAATGCCGGTGTTCCCGGTCCCCGGCGGTCTCAGGCTCCAGCCGGTCGACTCCCGTGAAGTCGCCGCCCGCCTCACCGAGCTGACCCTCGGCGCCCCGTCCGGACTCGTCCCGGACATGACCGGCCCGCACCTCTACGACCTCGCCGCCCTGGCCCGTCCCTACCTCCGCCGCAGCGGCCGGCGCCGCCCGATGCTGCCGGTGCGCATCCCCGGGAAGGCGGGGCGGGCGTACCGGGCCGGGGCGAATCTGACGCTGGAGGGGGCGGAGGTGGGGAAGCGGACCTGGGAGGAGTTCCTCGCGGAGCGACTGGGCTGATCCTTGCCGGTTGCTACGGGGCGGCCGGCCGGTCCTGGTCGTCGAAGGTCCACACGGCACGGGTTCCCGGGCCGACGACGAGGGCCGAGTGCCCGATCCGCTCCACGTGCCGGTACGTCACCGGCCTGTTCAGCGACATCTCGACCTGCCGGAGTCCCACCTGGTCGAGGGGCACGGTGTCGAAGCGGAGGGTGGTGCCGCCGCCCGTCGCGACGACGCCTCCACCCGGCAGGGACCGTACGGCGAACCCGCCGGCCTTCAGCAGTGGCACGGTGCCCGCGAGGTCGCGTGCGGTCACCGCCAGCCGGATGCCGGTCACGTCCCGCATCAGGTGGTCGCGGTAGCCGTCGGACAGGTAGCGCTCCCGGCCCACGTCCCCGGGGTGCGCGGCGGGCTCGGTGTTGCCGCGCGGGTCGGCGAAGTACTCCGGCCGGTACTCCATGCCCCAGGCGCCGAAGAGGTCGTACTCCTCGGTGGTGAAGACGGCGTCGAACCACGGCACGGGCACGCCGTCGCCGAAGTCACGGGTCTGCTGGAACTCGACGGGGTCGCCGACCCCCTGCTCGGGCAACCGCGCGATCACGGTCGCCAGGTCGCCCGCCTGCTCGGTCGAGACGCCCATGCCGGCGGCGCCGAGGGTGCCGTCCTTGCCGGGCAGATCGCCGACCCCGAACAGTTCGAGGTAGGTCTCACGGCCCATCAGATAGCGGCCGGTCCACGTCTGCCCGCCCGAACCGGTCGTGGTGCGGACCTGGAAGTTGGCGAAGTCACGCAGATAGGCCGAGTGCTCGATGGCGTCCGCGGTCTCCCGCTCGAGCACGCCGTAGGCATGGTTGTAGAACAGCAACTGCCGCCCGCCGTTCCCGGCCTGTGCGGAGCTCACTCCGCCCTGGACCGCCCCCGCGAGGGCCAGGGCGACGACCACGATCACCTGTAATGCTCGTCTGACCGTCATGGGCAGGAGCGTAGAGCGGGAGGAAACGCTTCCGCTGGGGATTCAGGTCTTTGACAGAGGCTCTGGGCCGCGCGGTTCCCGCCCGCCCATGTCGAGGCGGAACGGCGGGTACTGGTCGGTCATCAGGGCGGCGTAGGCGGCCACCCGCGCACACCAGCGGGCGAGGCCGATCAGGAAGTCGAAGAGGTGCCGCGGGTAGCGGGCCGTGAACAGCAGGACGACCACCGCGACCAGCGACAGGAACGGCATCAGCCCACCGCCCCGCCAGCCGCCCTCGTCGTCCCAGCCCCAGCCCCAGCCGCCGCCCGCGACGATCGAGACGACGATGTACTGCGGAATCGCCAGCAGCCACCACTTCACCAGCACCAGCCCGCGCGACAGCCGCTCGGGTAGGCGACGTCGAAGTGGGCCGGATAGTCGGGCACGTCGGCCAGGGTGAACGGCGGGTACCGGTCGGTGCCGAGCGCGGTGTGGGCGTAGTAGCTGACCCGCCAGTTCCACCGCAGCACGCCGACGTTGAAGTCGAAGAGGGACCGGGGGTAGCGGGCGGTGAACAGGATGGCGAAGAACGCGACGACGCTCGCGACGACGAACGCGATCCACAGGAAGAACAGCACGATGTAGTGCGGGATGGCGAGCAGCCACTTCACCAGCCACAGCCACCGGGACAGCCGGGTGTCGACAGACGCCTCGAGACGCACGGGCGACGCGGTGACAGGAATCATGGGCGGCCCTCCTTCCGCCTGCAGGCTCGCAAGGGAGGAGGGGCACCGCGACTCGGACGCGGCCGTTCGCGCGTCCGCAACCGTGAACAGGGACGCGTCGAGCCGCTACGAGGGAACAGGAGCGCCGGTCTCGGACGAGTCGTCGCTCCCCGGTTCCCCGGCCGGTTCGTCACTGAGCTGCTCGCGCACGTAGTTCCAGACAACAGCGATCAGCGCGGCGACGGGAACGGCGAGCAGACTGCCGACGATGCCGGCCAGACTTCCGCCCAGCGTCACCGCCAGCAGCACGACGGCCGCGTGCAGGCCGAGCCCACGACTCTGGATCATCGGCTGGAAGACGTTCCCCTCGAGCTGCTGCACCACGACGATGATGGCCAGCACGATCAGCGCGTCCGTCAGCCCGTTGGAGACGAGGGCGATGAGGACCGCGACGAACCCGGCGAACAGCGCGCCGATGATCGGCACGAACGCGGAGACGAAGGTCAGCACCGCCAGCGGCAGCACCAGCGGCACCCCGAGGACCCACAGGCCCAGGCCGATCAGGACGGCGTCGAGCAGCCCGACGGCCGCCTGGGAACGTACGAACGACCCCAGGGTCGCCCACCCGCGGTCGAACACCGTCGGGACGTCGGTGGCCAGCCGCCCGGGCAGCTGCCGGGACAGCCACGGCAGGAAGCGCGGACCGTCCTTCAGGAAGAAGAACATCAGGAACAGCGCCAGCACGGCGGTGACCACACCGTTCACCACGGTGCTCACCCCCGTGACGACCGCGCCGACCATACTGCCGAGGCCCTCCTGAGCGCGGGCGACCGCGGAGTCGAAAGCCTGGTTGATCTGCGCGTCCCCGATGTTCAACGGCGGCCCCGCGGCCCACTCGCGCAGCCGCTGGATCCCCTCGACGACGCCGTCCGTCAGCTCACCGGACTGCGACGCCACCGGCACGGCGATCAACGCCACGATCCCCACGGCCACCAGCAGGAACAGCACGGTCACGACCGACGCCGCGAGCGCCGGCGGCCATCCCCGCCGACGCAGGAACCGCGCCACGGGCCAGGTCAACGTGGTCAGCAACAACCCGACGACGAGCGGCCACACGATCGACCACATCCGCCCCAGCAGCCACAGAGCCACCGAGAGCATCACCAACACCAGCAACAACTCCGCTGAGACGCGTGCCGATATCCGGAGCGCGGCGCGGGCTTTCACGGAACTCAAGGGGCAGTCACGTCGAGCACCTTATTGCCATGACGCGGACGACCCCGGCACGGGGCGCGGGGAACCGTCCTGGGGGAGTCCCGGAATCGCCCGGAGCCCTCGCGCGTTGAGGAGGGTGCGAGCTGACAGATATCGGAGGGTCGAAATGGCTGCGCTGACGCAGAGGGCCGTGCTGGCGGGCGGATGCTTCTGGGGGATGGAGGAGCTCATCCGCCGACTCCCGGGCGTGACGGCGACCCGGGTGGGATACACCGGAGGTGACGTACCGAACGCGACGTACCGTAACCACGGCACGCACGCGGAGGCCATCGAGATCCTTTTCGACCCCGCGAAGACCGACTTCCGCACGATCCTGGAGTTCTTCTTCCAGATCCACGACCCGAGCACGAAGAACCGCCAGGGCAACGACATCGGCCTCAGCTACCGCTCGGCGATCTACTACGTGGACGACGAGCAGAAGCGGATCGCCGAGGAGACGATCGCGGATGTGGACGCCTCCGGCCTGTGGCCCGGCAAGGTCGTCACCGAGGTGGAGCCGGTCGGTCCCTTCTGGGAGGCCGAGCCCGAGCACCAGGACTACCTGCAGCGCTACCCGGACGGCTACACCTGCCACTTCCCGCGCCCGGGATGGCGGCTGCCCGCCCGCGCCGAGGGCTGAGCGCCCGCCTGAGCGGGGCACCGTCGGTGACTGAGCGGCGTCACCGCGTGTCGCGTAGCTGAAGAAGGTACTCCGCGGTCAGCGCGACGGCACGGTCCCCGTCATGCCGCAGCTCCACCAGGGCACGGGACGCCGTCGTCCCCGGGATGTCCGCCAGCGCCTGGGCCAGCCGTACGCGTGCGGGCCCTTCGGCGGTGTCGTGGGTGAGGCGGTCGACGAGTCCGGTGGCGATCCGATCCGCCGTCGCCGTGTCGCTCGCCAGCATGCTCAGGGCATCCGCCGCGTCGGTGTCGTTCCTTCCCTCCACGATCATGTCGATGAGCGTCGGAAGCACTTCGGCCACTCCGCGTGTCCCGAGCGCCAGAGCCGCATGGCCGCGGACCACGACATCGGGGTTGTCGAGGGCGTCCCGGAGCCGGGCGGTGGCCTCACCACCGGGCAGCTCGGCCAGGGACTGAACGGCGCGTTCCCGCACCGCGGCCACCGGTGAGCCCAGGCCCTCCGCCAGCCGTGCCAGTGCCGTGCCACCGTCGCCCGATCGCGCCAGGGCCCATCGAAGGGCTCCGGCGACGTTCGGATCCGTCTCCCTCAGCACCGCCTCGACCAGGGCCTCCACCACCATCGGAACTCCGGCGGCCGGGGAAAGGGCAGCCCGCTGGCGCGCGGCGGCGCTCTTCGACCCCAGGGCCCGGAGGAAGGCGAGGACCTGGAGGACGTCCTCCCAGCCGGCCGGCTCCGCGGCATCGATGCGGCGGAGCCGCGTGAGCAACTCGGTCTCGGCCGCGATGCGTTCGCGCGTCTGACGGATGAGGTCGTCGACGAGCGCCGAGGGCGTGAAGCCCGGATCGTCGAGCGCGCGCCCGATCTCACGCAGCGACAGCCCCAGCGACCGCAGGCTCTCGATGTGGAAGATCCGCCGGATGTCCTCACCGGAGTACTCCCGGTAGCCGGAGCCCGTACGACCCGAGGGCCGCATCAGGCCGAGCGACTCGTAGTGCCGGAGCATCCGGGCACTGACCCCGGACCGTCGCGCCACCTCACCGATCAGCACGTCCTATCGCCCCTCCTGGCCGGGCCCCCCGAGGGCCACGACACGCTTTGCCTCCTCGATCGCGAACTCGAACCCGGTGTCCGGGTCGCGCAGCAGCCGTTCCGTGGCGAGCGCGTGAGCGCGCACGCGCGGGTCAGGGGCCGTCGTCGCGGCACGCAGAGCCGGCCGCACGGCCTCACCCAGCGCGACCAGCGCCCGGCTGAGACTCAGCTGCGTCTCCCGCCCACCCCGCCCGAGCTGCGTCGCCAGCACCTCCGCCAGCCAGGACTCCTCGCCTTCCGGCACGAGCACGACCCCGGCCCGCCAGGCGCTCCGCGCCACCTCGTCGTCGGCGTCGGACAGGAGCGCCCGGGTGAGCGCCGGCCAGGCCCGCCGGTCCCCGATCTTGGACAGCGTGTGCAGCGCCTGGCTCCGTGCCCGCGCACGCTCCGAGCGGAGCTCGCGGAGCAGCGCGGGGAGCGTCAGGGACACCGGGTGGCGGGTGAGCGCCCAGGTCAGCATGTCGCGGACGAAGAACTCGGGCTCGATCGCGCAACGGTCGATGAGCTTGTCGACGAAGCGCGGATCCGGAGCCGTGCCGACCGCCAGAGCCGCCCGCAGTCGTACGGACGAACGGCTGTCCTCAAGGCCATGGAGCGCTCGTACCGCATCCGCGTCCTGACTCGTCATGGTCATCGAGACCACCTCCTTGGCAAGCAGTGAAGGCCTTGTCACTGTGTCAAGGTCAACCGGAAGCGGTCGCGTTGTTGCCTCAGTGCGGCAGGCTCGCCGGGCTGCCGCCGTTCGCCTCGTAGCCCGCCACCGCCAGGGCCCGGTACACCGCGAACTCCGCCGCCGGGTCGGCGGACAGCGTCCAGGGCAGGGCGCCGACGTGGCCGTCTATGTGGACCAGCTGGTTCATGGCCTCCGACCAGCGCTCGCCGCGGACCAGGAAGAAGACCAGCATGTGCCGAACGTGCGCCAGCATCGGGTCGTCGGGGCGGGCCGAGTGCACCGCGTGCAGCGCGCCGTGGACCGCTTTCGTGACGACCTCGGACTGCCAGAAGCTGCTGACCAGGGTCACCTCGGGCAGGTGCTCGAACACCGCGAAGAGCGGCATCGCCGCCAGCAGGGAGCCCTTGGGCGCCCGGGCCGCCGCGGCCTCCGCGAACGAGTACGCCAGCTCACGCGAGCCGTGCCACTTCTCGCACCAGTAGTGCAGCGCGGCCAGATGCGCTCCCATGTGGGCCGGGGCGCGGTCCAGGATCTTCAGCCAGAGCTGCTCGAAGTCCTTCTGCGAGTAGTCCAGCCCCCGGGCCACCGACAGCTCGACGATGTACGGGATGGGGTCGCCGGGGCCAGCAGCGCCGCCTCGCCGCACGCCGCTCTCGCCTCCTCCATGATGATCCGGAACTCGTCCGTCCCGGGCGACGCCGTCCGCCAGGCCTGCTGCACCAGGAACTCGGCGTGCACCGCCGCGCCGCCCGCGTCCTTGGGCGCCTCGGCCCGCCACACCCGCAGCCACTGCCCGCCCGGCGACTCGCCCACCCCGCCGGGCCGCTGCTGGAGCTCCAGGGAGGCCGCGCCCGCGAAGGCCTGCACGCGCTGCCAGCGCTGCTCGCCGTCGGTCTCCGTGCCCGCGAGGAGCTGCTGGGCCGCGCGGTAGTCCTGGGTGCGCTGCACCACGTCCAGGACGTCCAGCAGGTCCTGGTCGGGGCCGGGCATGCGGATGTCGAGCTCCTCCTCGCGGACGAAGCCGTAGTTCGCCGGGTCCGCGGCGTCCGGGTGGTCGGGCGAGACCAGCCCGACCGCGCCGCGCCTGCGCCGCAGGAAGGGAAGCAGCACGAAGCCCAGCATGACCAGTGCGATCAGGACCCAGAGAATCTCCATGCACCAAGCGAACCAGACCACGCCGACAATTGGCCAACGTGGTCCGCGAACCTGTGGAAAACGCGACCGGGCGGCCCCGGCTGCCCTGTGGAAAACCGGGGTGAGCGAGGGCGCGTCGCCGTGTGGGGGCGCGTCGCCGTGAAAAGACGCGTCGCCGTGCGAGGACCCCTGCTGCGTGGGCCCCGTCGCCCAGTGACGAGCCCGGTCGTGCGGGCCCGCCGCCCCGCGGACCCACCGGAGCCGGGCCCGCGTCGCCGCTTCCCCGGCACTCCCCGCGTCGGCGCATTACCCTCGGTGCCCATGAGCGACAGGCACATCAGTCAGCACTTCGAGACGCTCGCGATCCACGCGGGCAACACCGCCGACCCCTTGACGGGCGCGGTCGTCCCGCCGATCTACCAGGTGTCGACCTACAAGCAGGACGGCGTCGGCGGCCTGCGCGGCGGCTACGAGTACAGCCGCAGCGCCAACCCGACCAGGACCGCGCTGGAGGAGAACCTCGCCGCCCTGGAGGGCGGCCGCCGCGGCCTCGCGTTCGCGTCCGGACTGGCGGCCGAGGACTGCCTGCTGCGTACGCTGCTCAGCCCCGGCGACCACGTGGTCATCCCCAACGACGCCTACGGCGGCACGTTCCGCCTCTTCGCCAAGGTCGTCGCCCGCTGGGGCGTGGAGTGGTCGGTCGCCGACACCAGCGATCCGACCGCCGTACGGGCCGCCATCACCCCGAAGACCAAGGCCGTGTGGGTGGAGACCCCCTCCAACCCGCTCCTCGGCATCACCGACATCGCCGCCGTGGCCCAGGTCGCCCGGGACGCCGGCGCCCGCCTCGTCGTCGACAACACCTTCGCGACGCCCTACCTCCAGCAGCCGCTCTCGCTCGGCGCGGACGTCGTCGTGCACTCGCTCACCAAGTACATGGGCGGCCACTCCGACGTCGTCGGCGGCGCGCTGATCACCGACGACGCCGACCTGGGCGAGGAACTGGCCTTCCACCAGAACGCGATGGGCGCCGTCGCCGGGCCCTTCGACTCCTGGCTGGTGCTGCGCGGCACGAAGACGCTGTCGGTACGGATGGACCGGCACAGCGAGAACGCCGCCAAGGTCGCCGACATGCTCACGCGGCACGCGCGCGTGACGAGCGTCCTGTACCCGGGCCTGCCCGAGCACCCGGGGCACGAGGTCGCCGCGAAGCAGATGAAGGCGTTCGGCGGCATGGTCTCGTTCCGTGTCCGGGGTGGCGAGGAGGCGGCCGTCGAGGTCTGCAACCGCGCCAAGGTGTTCACGCTGGGCGAGTCCCTGGGCGGCGTCGAGTCGCTGATCGAGCACCCCGGCCGCATGACGCACGCCTCCGCGGCCGGCTCGGCCCTGGAGGTCCCGGCCGACCTGGTGCGGCTGTCCGTCGGCATCGAGAACGCCGACGACCTGCTGGAGGACCTGCAGCAGGCGCTCGGTCAGGTCTGACCGGGGTCACCAGCCGGTGAGGGGTGGAGTCGTGTCGGACGGCGGCTCCACCCACGGGCGGGCCGTCAGCGCCCACACCGTGAACGCCACGACCGCCGCGAACGCCAGCAGCCACAGCACACGGCGGGCGAGTGTCCTGCGCCGCAGCATGCGGCCGCCCCGGCGGACGGCCTCCGTGTGGATCTCGGCCGGCACGGGCCGCGGCGCCTGCTCCATGAGCCGGCGGACGGCGGCCTCACGGTCGTTCCCACGGACAGGACTCATGACGGCACCGCCTTCGCGGCCGGTACCGCCGGAGCCGGGTCACGTGTGCGGTGCAGCAGGGTCGTCGTCGCCCGGTGGCAGATGGCCCGGACGCGCTCCGTGGACAGGCCCAGCAGGGCCGCCGTCTGCTCCTCGCCGACGCCTTCGTAGAGCCTGAGCACCAGGATCAGCCGCTCCTGCGGGGTGAGCGGGGCCAGGGGGCTCGCGGGGTGCGGGCGGGCGCGGCCGAAGCCGCCGTACTGGTGCCACGCGCCGCGGGCGAAGCGGGTCGCCACGTACTGGCGGGCGCGGTCGTACGGATCCTCGCCGCGCAGCCGGTCCCAGCACGCGTACGTATGGGCCAGCGACAGGGTCAGCAGGCGCCGAGCACGCGGGTTGTCGTCCGGGGGCTCCGCGGTGAGCAGCGTGGCGGCGTGCAGCAGCCGCCCGGCCGCGCCGGCGACGAACGCCTCGAACTCCCGGTCCCGACGGGTTGCCTGGGACGCATGCCGCTGCCGCACCGCGCCTCCCGCCTCCCGGCGACCCTGTGGTCTCATATCAGGCCAGGGTCGGCCCCGCGGTCAAGAGCCGCGCACCGGGTCGGACAGCGGAAGACGCGGTCGGTGTGGGCGGTCCTCCGGTCGAGAGTCGGGCACCCGGTGCGCGGCGGAAGTCGCGGGGCGCGTAGGTCGGCCCGCGGGTGGGAGTCGTGCTGGGAAGTCCGGGGCGTGCCGGGATCAGGACTCGGGCTGTGTCTCCGGCCCCGGCACCCCCGGCACCGCCATCCGGGCGGACAGCGCGCTGTTGAAGCGTGTGAGGAGCGAGCAGAACGCCTCGCGTTCCTCCGGGTCCCAGTCGTGGGTGAGTTCCGCCATCAACTGCCGTCGGGAGGAGCGCACTTCCTCCAGCCGGGACTGCCCGCGCGGGACAGCTGGAGCACCACCGCCCGCCCGTCCTCGGGGTGCGAGGTGCGCTTGACCAGGCCGGTGTCGACGAGCGGAGCCACCTGCCGGGTGACCGTCGACGAGTCGATGCCCATGCTCGCGGCGAGCGCCTTGACGCCCATCGGGCCTTCCTTGTCGAGCCGGTTGAGCAGCAGGTACGCGGCGCGGTCCATGGAGTTGCGCACCTGCCCGACCCCGCCGAGCCGGGTCTGTTCGGCACGGCGGGCGAACAGTGCCACCTCGTGCTGCAGCGTGTCGAGAAGACCGGTGTCACCGACGGTCGACATGTCCATCGACATTTCAGGTGTTGTGGGCATGGCCGGGGGCTCACTTCGTGGAGGGCTGGCTGATTGGGGGACAGGGTACGCGGACCGGAGGCGGGCCGTACCGGCCCTGCGCAAAGCGGGTCTCGGACGTTGGTCACAACGGCCGTTCCCGCCCGTGAACTGCGATGCTGGTGTCATGAGCTACAGCACGGCTGACTCCTTGCGACCCGTCACCCTCGACGACGTGCGCGGCGCCCAGAAGATGCTCTCGGGTGTGGCGCGGGTGACCGCGATGGAAGGCAGCAGGCACCTGTCCCAGATGGTCGGCGCGCCGGTGCACCTCAAGTGCGAGAACCTGCAGCGGACCGGTTCGTTCAAGCTGCGCGGCGCCTACGTCCGGATCGCCGGGCTGCTGCCCGAGGAACGCGCCGCCGGTGTCGTCGCCGCCAGTGCCGGCAACCACGCGCAGGGTGTCGCCCTGGCGTCCGCGCTGCTCGGCGTGCGGTCGACGGTGTTCATGCCGAAGGGCGCCCCGCTGCCCAAGGTCAGCGCCACCCGCGACTACGGGGCCGAGGTACGGCTGCACGGCCAGGTGGTCGACGAGACACTGGCCGCCGCGCAGGAGTACGCCGCCGAGACGGGCGCGGTGTTCATCCACCCCTTCGACCACCCCGACATCATCGCGGGCCAGGGCACGGTGGGCCTGGAGATCCTGGAGCAGTGCCCCGAGGTGCGCACGGTCGTCGTCGGTATCGGCGGGGGCGGGCTGGCGGCCGGGATCGCGGTGGCGGTGAAGGCCCTGCGGCCGGACCTGAGGATCGTGGGTGTCCAGGCCGAGGGCGCCGCGGCCTATCCGCCCTCGCTGGCGGCGGGCCGGCCCGTCACGGTCGAGAACCCGGCGACGATGGCCGACGGCATCAAGGTCGGCCGGCCGGGCGACGTGCCGTTCGGGATCGTCGGCGACCTGGTCGACGAGGTGCGCACGGTCAGCGAGGACGAGCTGTCCACCGCGCTGCTGCTGTGCCTGGAGCGGGCCAAGCTGGTCGTGGAGCCGGCCGGGGCGAGCCCGGTCGCGGCACTGCTGAGCCGGCCAGGCTCCTTCGAGGGCCGGTCGTCGCGGTGCTGTCCGGCGGCAACGTCGACCCCGTGCTGATGCAGCGGGTGCTGCGGCACGGCATGGCCGCGCAGGGCCGCTACCTGGCCGTCCGGCTGCGGCTGACGGACCGTCCGGGAGCTCTCGCCACACTTCTGGGTGTGTTGTCAGTGGTCGACGCTAACGTCCTCGATGTGAGCCATGTACGGACCGACCCACGGCTCGGGCTCACGGAGGCGGAGGTCGAGCTGCACCTGGAGACGAAGGGCCCGGCGCACTGCGCCGAGGTGGGTCAGGCGCTGCGCGAGGCGGGCTACACGGTCATGGGCTGAGCCGGCGCGCCGGCCGGTCAAGATCCCTTCTTCTCCCCGGAAGGCGACACGGAAAAACGGATTGAGAGACGCGATACATCGCGTTATGGTGTGTCCGTGCGATGCATCACCCCTCTGTCCGGCGATCCCCGAAGACGTGGAGACTCATATGCCAGGCGCCATCTATGCCGAAGGTCTGGTCAAGACCTTCGGTGACGTAAGGGCCTTGGACGGCGTCGACCTCGACGTGCCCGAAGGCACGGTCCTCGGCCTGCTCGGGCCGAACGGCGCGGGCAAGACGACCACCGTCCGCTGCCTGACCACCCTGCTGCGGCCCGACAGCGGCCGGGCGGTCGTCGCGGGCATCGACGTGCTGAAGCAGCCCGACGCCGTCCGCCGCTCCATCGGCCTGTCCGGCCAGTTCGCGGCCGTCGACGAATACCTGACCGGCCGCGAGAACCTGCAGATGGTCGGCCAGCTCTACCAGATGAGGGCCAAGGCGGCGAAGGAGCGCGCGGGCGAGCTGCTGGAGCAGTTCCACCTCGCGGACGCCGCCGACCGTCCCACCAAGACCTACTCCGGAGGCATGCGCCGCCGGCTCGACCTCGCCGCGGCCCTCGTCGTCTCGCCGCCCGTGATGTTCATGGACGAGCCGACGACCGGCCTCGACCCGCGCAACCGCCAGCAGCTGTGGGAGGTCATCAAACAGCTGGTCTCCGGCGGTACGACGCTGCTGCTGACCACGCAGTACCTGGAAGAGGCCGACCACCTCGCGCACGACATCGCGGTGGTCGACCACGGCCGGGTCATCGCCAAGGGCACCTCCGACCAGCTCAAGGCCCGCACCGGCGGCGAGCGCGTCGAGGTCGTGGTGCACGAGCGCGAGCACCTCCGGGCCGCCGCCGAGGTCCTCACCGGCTTCGGCAAGGGCGACACCACGGTCGAGGAGCACATGCGCAAGCTCACCGTGCCCGTGACCGGCGGTGCCAAGCTCCTCGCCGAGGTCATCCGGGAGCTCGACACCCGGGCATCGAGATCGACGACATCGGCCTGCGCCGGCCGACCCTCGACGACGTCTTCCTGTCCCTGACGGGACACGTGGCCGAGGCCAAGGACGAGGACAACGACAAGGAGGCCGCGAAGTGAGCGCCGTCACCGACACCGTGCGGGTCGCGCCGGCCGCGAACCCGGTCAGCCAGTCGATCCGGGACTCGATGGTCGTCGCGAAACGCAATCTGATCCGCATGTCCCGGATCCCGGAGATGATCATCTACGGACTGATCCAGCCGATCATGTTCGTGGTGCTGTTCACCTACGTCTTCGGCGGATCCATGCAGATCGGCAGCAGCACCAGCGCCGCCGACTACAAGAACTTCCTGATGGCGGGCATCTTCGCGCAGACCGTCACGTTCGCCACCGCCAGTTCCGGCGCCGGTATCGCCGACGACATGCACAAGGGCCTCATCGACCGCTTCCGCTCCCTGCCCATGGCGCGCGGCGCGGTGCTCACCGGGCGCACCCTCGCCGACTCCGTGCAGACGGCGCTCACCCTGGTCGTCCTCGCGGTGGTCGCCCTCCTGGTCGGCTGGCGTGTCGGATCGGACGGCGACACCAACGCCGCCAGGGTCCTCGCGGCCTTCGGCCTGCTGCTCCTGCTCGGCTACGCGTTCACCTGGATCGGCGCCCTGATCGGCATGTCCGTCCGGACCCCGAGGCGGCCACGTCCAGCGGGCTGATCTGGCTCTTCCCGGTCACGTTCATCTCGAACGCGTTCGTGGACACCAGCCACATGACCCCGTGGCTGCGCCACATCGCCGAGTGGAACCCGTTCAGTGCCACGGTCCAGGCCTGCAGGGTGCTGTTCGCCAACCCGGGCCAGTCGACGTCGGACGCCTGGCCCATGCAGCATCCGGTCTGGGCCTCGCTGATCTACTCGGTGCTGATCCTGGTCGTCTTCCGGACGCTGGCGGTGCGCAAGTACCGGTCCGCGACGGCATGACAAAAGCCCCCGGCGCCCGAAGGACGCCGGGGGCACGTCGAAGCTTCTCGGCGGCCGGTCAGCCCTCGTACGGCTCGGCCTTGAGGATCCTCACCGAGGCCTTCTTGCCGTTCGGCAGCTCGTACTCCGCGTCCTCGCCGACCTTGTGGCCGATCACGCCGGCGCCCAGCGGCGACTGCGGGGAGTACGTCTCGATGTCGCCGCTCGCGTACTCGCGCGAGGCGAGCAGGAACGTCAGCGTGTCGTCCTCGTCGCCGTCGAACGCGATCGTGACGACCATGCCCGGCGCCACCGCACCGTCCGCCGCGGGCGCTTCGCCGACCTTGGCGCTCTCGAGGAGCTGGGTGAGCTGGCGCACTCGGAGTTCCTGCTTGCCCTGCTCCTCCTTGGCCGCGTGGTACCCGCCGTTCTCACGCAGGTCGCCCTCCTCGCGCGCGGCGGCGATCTTCGCGGAGATCTCCGCCCGCGCGGGACCAGTAAGGTACTCAAGCTCAGCCTTGAGCTTGTTGTACGCCTCCTGGGTCAGCCAGGTGACGTTCTCGCTGGTCTGGGTCACAGGTGCTCCTCGTAGGTACTGGGAATACAAAGCATCGCCCTACCCAGAAGAATGTTCCTTCACGGATGGGCGAAACCACGAGCCTAACAATTCAGGGGCGCGAGGGGAGGACATAAGCCACCAGATTCGCGTCAACGCAGGTCAGGCCCTACCTATTCCCGGTGACCGGTGGCCGTCAACCGGCGTGGCAGCCCAGCAGCTCGGCCGTCGTTCCCGGAGCGGTCGTACGCAGTGTGACGACCTTGTCGATGCGGGTGGCGTCCCCGTCGAAGCGGAAGTCGGCACGGCCCACCTCGGCGCCGTCCTCGGCCTGGGAGCGTACGGTGCAGTAGCCGTCGGCGTCGGCGTCCTTGCGGACCTCCAGGTGCACCTGCACGGACTTCTCGCCGGGCTCGAAGCTGATCACCTCGGCGCTGATCTCGTTCTTGGCGACGTAGTGGTAGCCGAACCAGCCGACGAGCCCCAGCAGCGCCGCCGCGAGGACGGCACCGACGACCTTGAGCGTGCGGTCGGCGCGCTCGTCCGAGGTGCGGCCGTACCGGCCCTCGGGCGGTCTCGTGCTCGCCGTCGTCATGATCGTCCTCCAGACAGGGCCGGGACGAGTGTCCCGAAAGGGGCCCCGGGACCGGGTCCCGGAATTATTCGCCCCCCGATTCGGTCACTATAGAAGCCGCTGATTGCGCCGACGCACACAGGGCGCCGACTTACTGAGGATTGAGTCTTGACTGACCAGTTGCGACTGATGGCCGTTCACGCACACCCCGACGACGAGTCGAGCAAGGGCGCGGCGACCATGGCGAAGTACGTGTCCGAGGGGGTGGACGTGCTGGTGGTGACCTGCACGGGAGGGGAACGCGGCTCCATCCTCAACCCGAAGCTCCAGGGTGACAAGTACATCGAGGAGCACATCCACGAGGTACGCAAGAAGGAGATGGACGAGGCCCGCGAGATCCTCGGCGTCAAGCAGGAGTGGCTCGGCTTCGTCGACTCGGGCCTGCCCGAGGGGACCCGCTGCCGCCGCTGCCGGAGGGCTGCTTCGCCCTGGAGGACGTCGACCACGCGGCCGGTGAGCTGGTGCGGAGGATCCGCGCCTTCCGCCCGCAGGTGATCACCACCTACGACGAGAACGGCGGCTACCCGCACCCCGACCACATCATGACCCACAAGATCTCCATGGTGGCGTTCGAGGGGCGGCGGACACCGAGAAGTACCCGGAGGCGGAGTACGGCCCCGCCTACCAGC
The DNA here is from genome assembly GCA_018195615.1 of Streptomyces tuirus. Lineage (GTDB taxonomy): Bacteria > Actinomycetota > Actinomycetes > Streptomycetales > Streptomycetaceae > Streptomyces > Streptomyces tuirus_A. The sequence goes on from JAGTPG010000002.1 coordinate 6,177,253, forward strand.
CGCAGAAGCTGTACTACAACCAGGGCTTCAACCGCCCGCGCACCGAGGCCCTGCACCAGGCGATGCTGGACCGCGGTCTGGAGTCGCCCTACGGGGAGTGGCTCAAGCGCTGGGACGAGTTCGGCCGCAACGAGCGCACGCTCACCACGCACATCCCCTGCGCCGACTTCTACGAGATCCGCGACAAGGCGCTGATCGCGCACGCCACGCAGATCGACCCGGACGGGGGCTGGTTCCGGGTGCCGATGGAGATCCAGCGGGAGGTCTGGCCGACGGAGGAGTACGAGCTGGCGAAGTCCCTCGTCGATACCTCCCTCCCCGAGGACGACCTCTTCGCGGGCGTCCGCGACAATGCCTGACATGAGCGCAAGCGCAAGCCTGGCAATGACGCACCTCGTCTCCTTCGCCAAGGAGGTCGACGAGGACAAGGTCACCCCCGGCGTCCTCGGCTTCATCGTCTTCGCGGTGATGGCCCTGGCGGTGTGGGGCCTGATGAAGTCCATGAACCGGCACATGAGCCGGGTCGACTTCACCCAGGTCCCGGACCCCAAGGCCGAGCCGGCGGATGCGGAGACCGCGGAGACGCAGACCGCGGAGACGCCGACCGCGGAGACGCCGACCGCGGAGGCGGAGACGGCGGAGGCCTCCGGGCAGGGCAAGAAGCAAGGCTGACGCCCCTCACCGGGGCGACACCCGTCGGTGGCCGTCGCCGCCGACGGGTGCCCGCGTGCGCTACGCCTTCGACTCCACGGCCACGCCCATGACCTCCCGCGCGTGCCGGCGCGGTGTCATCCCGAGCTCCCAGGCCTGCCACCCGGCCTCCAGGCTCACTCCCCGTTCCAGCAGCAGCGCCCAGGCGTCGGCGTACTCGTCGAGCTTGTCGTCCCGCAGGGGATGACCGGCCCGGGACAGCTGGGCCAGCTCCTCCTGGGCCACGGCCGTACCGACCTCCATGCCGCCGGGGGCCGCGTACGGCAACAGCGTGCAGCGCAGGAAACGGGCCCAGTCCTCGCCCCGCCGGTCGCCGTACGACGTGAAGAGGTCCACCGCCTCGTCGCACAGGCTCAGCGCCTGCTGTGTGCGGGCGTTGCCCGCGTCCACCACCGCCAGCTCCAGGCAGGTCCACGCCTCGCCGTGGGCGACGCCGATGCGCTGGAAGTCGGCGCGGGCGTCGACGAGCAGTTGCCGCGCGAAGCCCGAGTTGCGCAGCGAACCCGTCTGGGCCGCGCGCTGGTCGCGGGTCGCCCGGGCCGAGTGGTGGCGGGCGCAGGCCAGGCCGTACACGTCCCGCATCCGGGAGAACATCGTGCGGGAGCGTTCCAGCTCACGGACCGCCTGGTCCAGGTTGCCCGTCTCCTCCAGCGCCTGGCCCAGGTAGTACAGCGTCCAGGCTTCGCCCCGCGCGTCCTCGTTGTCGCGGTGCCGGGCGGCGGCCCCGCGCAGTTCCTCCACGGCCGGGGAGGCGTCCCCGTCGACCAGCCGGGCCCGGGCCAGCTGGGTCAGGGCCCAGGCCTCGCCCCGGGCGTCCCGGGTACGGCCGTACAGATCGAGAGCCGCGCGCAGCTCGGACTCGGCGCGCGGGACGTCCCCCATGCGCAGGCCCAGCTGGCCCAGCTGGAAGTGGGCCCAGGCCTGGCCGTGCACGGACTCGCCCCGGCGGTGCAGGACCAGGGACTCCTCCAGCAGGTCCAGGGCCTCCGCCACCTGGGCGCGGTCGCGTTCCACGGCCGCCAGGGCGTGCATCGTCCAGGCCCGGTCGGTCGCCAGCTCGGGGAGGCCTGCAGCGCCAGGGCCTCGCGGAGCTTCGCCGACGCCTCCGTCAGGTTGCCCTGGTGGTGCAGGGTGATGCCGAGGGAGCACAGGGCCCGGGCGGCACCCGCGTCGTGGTGGGCCTCCCGGTACAGGTCGACGACGGAGGCCAGGGTCGTACGCGCCTTGTCCAGCTCGCCGAGCTGCCTCGCGGCGATGCCGGTGCGCCACTGCACCGACCGGACCAGCAGTCCCTCGTCCACCGCCTGCGCCAGCTCACTGATCTCGCCCAGGCGGTACAGGTCACCGCGCAGCAGGCAGTAGTCGCACAGGGCGCCCAGGAGGTTCAGGACCGCCGCCTGGTTCACGCCCTCGGCGTGCCGCAGCGCCGCCGTGATGAAGCTCGACTCGTCGTCCAGCCAGCGCAGCGCCTCGTCGAGGGAGGTGAAGCCGTACGGGCTGAAACGGTTGGTGCGGGTCGACATGTTGCCGTCGACCATGCGCAGCACCGAGTCGGCCAGCTCGGCGTAGTTCACGATCAGCCGCTCCTGCGCCGCCGTGCGCTCGGCCGGTTCCTCCTCGTCGAGGAGCCGGGCCTGGGCGAAGGCGCGGACCAGGTCGTGCAGCCGGTAGCGGTCGCCCCGGACGTGGTCGATCAGGCCCGCGCGAGTCAGGGCCTTGAGATGGCGTTTGGCCTCCGCCTCGTCGGTGGCCAGCAGCGCGGCGGCCGCCGCCGCGCCGAGCGAGGCCCGGCCGGCCAGGGCCAGACGGCGCAGCAGCCGCCGTGCGGTCTCCGGCTGGTCGGTGTACCGCAGCCACAGGGCTCGCTCGACCGGCTCGACCGGGCCGTACGCGCCGAGGTCCGTGGCCAGCGCGCGCGGGGAGCGCGGGCCGAGGCACGACCCCACGACGCGCAGCGCCAGCGGCAGGCCGCCGCACAGCTCCCGCACCCGGTCGGCGGACTCGGCGTCGTACGGCCCGGAACGGTCCTGCGCCGCCGCGCCCAGCAGCTCCTCCGCACCGGCCGCGTCCAGCGGCTCCACCGCCAGCTGATGCACCCGCGCGGGCAGATCTCCGAGCTCCAGCGGGCCCCGCGCGGTCACCAGTACCAGGCTGTCGGACCGCTCCGGGACCAGGGCGCGGACCTGCCCGGCGTCCGAGGCGTCGTCGAGGACGATCGTGACCGGCAGGCCGGTCAGATGCTGGTGGTACAGCTCGCTGAGCCGTTTGACCTGCTGATCGGGGGAGGAACGCTCGCGGAACAGCAGCTGCTCGCGGGGCGCGCCGAGCCGGTTGAGCAGGTGCAGCAGGGCGTTGCGGGTGGAGAGCGGCGACTCGCCCGGGCCCTCGGCGCGCAGGTCGACCACACAGGCACCGCGGAAGTAGTCCTTCAGATCGTGCGTGGCGTGCACCGCGAGCGTCGTACGGCCGCTGCCGGGCGTGCCGTGCAGCACGACCACCGTCGGCTGGGTCGCTGTGCTCGCCCGGGCCGCCTGCACCCACTGCCGGATCTGCGCCAGCTCCTGCCGCCGCCCCGCGAACGGCTCAGCCGGTTCCGGCAGCTGCCCGAAGGACTGCGACAGCACGTTTCGCCCGCGCGCCGCCGCGCTCTTGTCCGCGCCCCGCAGCCGCGGCCCCGTCTGCTTCGGCCCGGTCGAGGCGGCGAGCACCCGCTGCTGGTCCAGGAACGGCCGGATACCCCGCACCTCCAGCGCCGTCAGCCACTGCAGCCGCAGCTGTTCGGGCCCGCCCGGCTGGCTCACGGCCCCGGCGCGGCGGTGCGCGGCCGGCAGATGCGAGCCGACCACCTTCACGACCGTCGCCGCGGCGCCCACGACCCCGACGGTCACGCCCGCGCCGACCGCCGTCCCGGCACCCGTGCCGAGCGCCATGTCGGCGACGACAGCGGTGAGTGCCGCGACCCCGGCCACCAGCAGCGGCGTCCCGGCGCCCTCGCGGGCGTACCGCTGCCCGAAGGTGAGCTGTCCGGCCGCCGCCTCGTCCAGGGCGCGCGTGTAGGCCTCGTACTCCTCGGCCGCGCTCTGCGCCATCGCGTCGAGAGCCCCGCGCGCCCGCGTGAGCAGCACCTTCCCGTCGGTGCGCCCGCCCGTCCGGCGCACCTCCTCCTCCACGGCCCGCACCAACAGCCGCTCGGCCTCCGCCCGATGACTGTCCCGCATGTCACGTCCCCCTCCGGCGGCAACGGCGTTCTCGGCGGTCACCTCGGTCGTTCCCTCGGTCGTTTCCTTGGTCAAGTGTGCTGCGGACGGCGCATCGGGGCGAGGGGGCGTGCCCGGACCGATTGTGTGAAGAGGAGCGCGGGCCGGTATGCGGCACGCGCGGCGGACGTGCGTCGGGCAAGGGGGCCTTGTCCGCACAACCCGGGTCATTGAGAGGGAGCACGGTAGATTGGGCACCGGCCGGCTCTGGCTCAACGGTGTGTCGTGTGCGGTCCGTGAGTTGATGTCATGACACACAGGGGTACAGGTGTTCACCAGATTATTCCGGCGCGGTAGGGGGCGTTTCCCGGCCCTGGGCGACGATCGGCGACGGGACGCGGAGCTGAGATCGCACAGCCGCCGGCTGATGCGGGAACTCGCTCCTCCGCTGCCGCTCGGCGTCACCCGGCTCTGCGAGTTGCTGGCCGAGCAGCGCGGCACGCCGATCAGGCTGCTGGAGTGGGATCTGCCGGCCGACGGCCCGTTCGGGGTCCTGCTCTCCCGCCAGGACGAGGACGTCATCGTCTACCAGGCGAAGACCACCAAGGCCCATCAGGAGCACATCATCCTGCATGAGGTCGGGCACATCGTCGCCTACGACCTGGCCGGGGAGCGGCCCGAGCAGCCGCAGTTGCGCAACTGCTACTCCGACCGGGACGAGAGGGACGCGGAGATCGTCGCGTCCACGCTCATGCACCAGGCGATGACGGCGCAGCGGCAGGCGCGGCGCCACGGGCTCGACGAGCCGTGGCGGCCCTCCGTCTACGGCAGTCTCGTCTTCGAGGACGGGCTCACCTGAACTCCGGGCCGCCGTCCGGCCCTTGGGCCGGGCGGCGGCCCCGTCCCGCCCGCAGTTGTGTGGGGCTGCTCAGGGGACCAGCACCAGCTTGCCGCGGAAACCGCCGCTTTCCAGGCGCCGGTGGGCCTCGGCTGCTTCCTCGAACGGGAGCACCGTGGTCTCCTGGCTCGGGCCGTCCCCTCGGGCCGCGGTCTCGGCCACGCCGACCAGGTCGTCCCGGTCCAGTTCCACGCCGATGAGGGTGTACGCCACGTCGGGCCGCGTGGCGGGGTCCGGAGCGCTGAACGGGGTGATGGTGAGGAAGGCGCCCTGCGGGCGCACGGCCTCGAACAGGCCGGGCGCGCCGCCGGCGTCGATCACCATGTCGTAGGCCCCGGCCTCCACCTGTGAGGGATCGGTGAGCACCGCGCCGTCGGCCGGGCGCCCGGCCCGCCGCTCCTGCCATGCGGAGTGGTCGGCGGGGCGGACGAGCAGGTCGGTTCGGGCCGACGCCTCGTCGAGCAGGCGGGCCGCGAGGTGTGCGCCGACGCCCCCCTGGGCGCCGATCAGCAGGATCCGCTTGCCTCGGCGGTCCGGGGTCCGACGCAGCAACTGCACCGCGGTCACGCCCGCGAGCGGCAGTGCCGCGGCGTCCGTGAGTGTCATTCCCTGCGGCACGTGCGCCACGTACTCCGGGTCGAAGGCCACGTACTCGGCCATGCTGCCCACGCCGGTGCCCAGTTGGGCGGTCATCGCCAGGACGCGGTCACCGGTGCGGAAGCCGGAGCCCGCCGGGGCGTGCGCGACGGTGCCCGCCAGGTCCCAGCCGAGCACGGCGGGCAGGGAGGTGGGGATCTGACCCGAACGAGTCGCCAGGTCCACCGGGTTGACGGCGGCGGCGGCTGTCTTGATCACCAGTTTCTCCGCGGTCTCCGGCTCGGGCACCTCCTGGACTTCCAGAACCTCCGGTCCGCCGGTCCGTGTGAGGCGGACGGCCTTCACGCGTCTCCCTCCTCGGGGAGGACTTCGCGGACTTCTTCGGGTCGTCCAGCACGTCCATGATGGACAGGAGTTGCTCGCGCATTTCCGGAGTGAGCTGGCCGGCGCGCATGGCGATCGAGCGCACCTGCCGGTCGGAGAGTGCTTCGGCCCACTCGTCCTTCTCCTCCTGGACGGCGGTGGGCGGTTCCGCCTCGGAGATGAGTGCGCTCACCGACACCGGCAGCGTCATCTCCCGGGACTGGAAGTAACGCACGATCGCCGAGAGCACGCTGACCGTCGGGTTGGTCTGCGAACCGTTGCGCAACGCCGTCAGGTAACTCCGGGAGATCGTGACGTCGTGGCTCGGGTCCTGCGAGATCGCCTGGGCGACTTCGGAGGTTGTCGGTTCACGCAGGCGGCCCACGGCATCAGCCGTGGCGGCATCCGCGAACCAGGCATTCAGGCGTTCTGCCAGCGTGGCCATGCGGTCGACCTTCCAGGGGGGTTGCGGCGACTCAGGGTTGGCGGCGGTGAGGCGCGGTGCGGCTCAGCCCTGCGGATGCGCGCTGCGTGGTCCCCCGTGCATCGACAGCGTCGTCTCCGTGCTTACAAGCGTAGCACGAATGTCATATAGGAGGTCGTGGTGCTAGTATATTCGACACAGCGCTGCTGAAGAGGTCTTCTGTTCAGTGATGTGGCATCAATTTTGGAGGGGACATGCATAGCGGTACTCAGTTCACTCAGGGGCTCCGCCTGGCCATGGACAACGGCCCGGCCTGGACGGTCGAGGCCGTGCGCCAGGTGCGGTACCACGTCGTCAGCTCCGACCACCTCTTCTCGCCGGACAACACCACGCTGCTGACGGGCTGCCCGGACGCCCCGCTGCGGGCCGGGGAGCGGCGGCTCGTCGTCATCGACGAGAACGTGGACGCGCTCTACGGCGCGCGGATCCGCGCGTTCTTCGCCCACCACGACATCGCGGTCACGGTGCTCGCCCTGCGCGCCGACGAGACCGTGAAGCAGTTCGACGCCGTCTCCCGGGTCGTCGACGCCATGAACGACTTCGGTATCGACCGCCGCCGCGAGCCGGTCATCGCCATCGGTGGCGGGGTGCTCACCGACATCGTCGGTTTCGCGGCGAGCCTCTACCGGCGCGGGACCCCGTACATCCGCATTCCCACGACGCTGATCGGCCTCGTCGACGCGGGAGTCGGCGTCAAGACCGGCGTCAACTACGACACCGGGAAGAACCGGCTGGGTACCTACGCGGCGGCCACGGCCACCTTCCTCGACCGCTCGTTCCTGCGCAGCCTGGATCTGCGGCACATCAGCAACGGCCTCGCCGAGATCCTGAAGATGGCGCTGATCCGCTCCGAGGAGCTGTTCGAACTGCTGGAGAGGTCCGGCCCCGCGGTACGCGCGGACCGCTTCCAGGGCTCCACGGGCGAACTCGCCCGGGCCGCCGACGCGATCGTCGCCGAGTCCATCCACCTCATGCTCGAAGAGCTGCAGCCCAACCTGTGGGAATCCGCGCTGGAGCGTTGCGTGGACTACGGGCACACCTTCAGTCCCACCATCGAGATGCACGCCCTTCCGGAGTTGCTGCACGGCGAGGCCGTCGTGATCGACATGGCGCTCACCACGGCGCTGGGCGCCCTGCGCGGCGATGTCAGCCAGGGACAGGCCGACCGGATCTTCTCCGTCATCCGCGCGCTCGGGTTGCCGCTGTGGAACGAGGTGCTGGAGGACCCGAGCCTGCTGGAGGCGGCGCTGCGCGACACCGTGCGCCACCGCGACGGCCGGCAGCGACTGCCGTTGCCGGTCGGCATCGGGCGCCACCGCTTCGTCAACGACGTCGACCCCGCCGAACTGCGCGCGGCGGCACAGCTGCTGCGCGGCCGTGCCCAGGGCGCGACGCAGGACGCCCCGGCCGAGGCCCTGGTGGGCGCATGAGCACGGAGCGCATGCCCGAGCGTGCGGTGGTGATCGGCGGATCGACCGGGATCGGGCGGGGCGTCGCCGACGCCTGGGCCGCCGCCGGCATCGAGACCCACGTCTTCAGCCGCAGCCGGCCCGGCGGTGAGGGCGGTGACCGGCTGATCTGGCACCGGCTCGACTTCCGCGACCCGGAGCAGGCCAAGGAGGCCCTGCTGGCCGGCATCCCGGAACGGACGGATCTGGCCTGCTACTCAGTCGTCTACTTCACCTCCAGGCGCGAGCCGTTCACGCAGGTGAGCGAGGCCGACTGGCTGGACCAGTTCGCGGTCAACGTGCACGGTCTGTCGTGGACGCTGCGTGTGGCGCTGCCGAGGCTGCGCGCCGCCGCCCCCGGCATGTTCCTGCACATCTCGTCCGAGGTCGTCTACAACGCCGGGCCGAACCGCTCGGGTTACGCCGCCACCAAGGCCGCCGCCGACTCCCTGATCCGCTCGGTGTCGCAGGAGATCGACCCGGCCGAGACGACCTTCGTGCAGGCCCTGCCCGCCGGCATGGTCGACAGCCCCGGCATCCGGGCCCGCCGGTCCGCGGACTTCGACTACAGCGGCTACATGTCCCCGGCCGCCTTCGCGCCGCTGGCCGTCGAGCTCGCCCGCACCCGGGGGGTGCCGCACGCCGGCGAAGCGCTCGTCGTGCACCAGGACACCACCTGGACGTCCGTCGCGGACGACCTTCCCGTGTCCCAGTCGCGTCCGCTCGCCGGCGCCCGGCCGTAGCCGGCCATCCGTTCCGCTCACCGGCGCCCGACCGTAGTCGGCCCTCGGTACGTCACCGGTCCGTCCGCGGACCCTTCCCCAGGAGCATCCCTTGCCTCAACTGCACGCGGCAGCACTGCTGTTCGACATGGACGGCACCCTCGTGGACTCCACCGCGCTGGTCGAGTCCACCTGGGCCGGCTTCTGCGAGCGCCACCGGCTCGACCTCGCCGAGGTGCTGGCCTTCGCCCACGGGCGCCCCACCCGGGAGACCGTGCGCCGCTTCCTCCCCGACCCCCACCAGGCGGCGGCGGAGACCCGGCGCCTCGTCGCGCACGAGGAGTCGGAGACCACCGGCATCACGGAGGTCCCCGGCGCCCGGGCCCTGCTCGCCGAACTGCCGCCGGACGCCTGGGCCGTGGTCACCTCCGCGGGGCGCCGGCTGGCGGAGGTGCGGATGGCGGCGGCGGGGCTCCCGTTGCCCGGGATCCTGGTGAGCGCGGACGACGTGACGCGCGGCAAGCCGGACCCCGAGGGCTATCTGCGGGCCGCCGCCGCGCTCGGCTGCCCGCCGGAGGACACCGTCGTCGTCGAGGACTCCGGCGCCGGAGTGCGGGCCGGACTCGCCGGGTGCGGACGCACCGTGGTCATCGGAAGCCTCGACGCCTACGACGACGTGGCTGCGCGCTGGACCGACTTCCGCGGGTTCCGGGTCGCCGGCCGGCAGCCGGGGCGAGCCGGGGTGACCCTCGACGTGCCCGAGCCGGTCGCCGCAGGACCGGTGGTCCGGCGATGAAGGGAACCGTCTCCGCGTTCCAGGACCCGCTCGAGGACCGTCGGACCGCCGCCGGGGCGCCGGCGGCGGCCTTCGCGGCGGACATCGGCGGCACCTGGGTGCGGATGAGTGTCGGCGGGCAGGACGCGCCGGTGGAACGGGTGCCCTCGCCCAGCCGCCTGCGCCACCCGGACCGCTCCACCGCCCGGCTGCGGGCGGACATGGTCGAGCTGCTGAGCGACCGGGCCCCGGTGGGCGCCCGCGCCGCCCTCTCCTTCGGCGCGGCGATCGACCACCTCACCGGCACCGTCTACGGATCGGCTCCGCTGTGGGGGGCCGCGGACACCCCGTACGACCTCGCCGCCGACCTGCGGCGGAGCCGGCCCGACGTCACCTGGCACCTCGTCAACGACGTCACCGCGGCCCTGCTGGACTTCGCCGCCGTGCACGCCCGGCCCGGCACCCGCCGGGTCGCCTATCTGACCGTCAGCAGCGGCATCGCCCTGCGTATCGCGGATCTGGAGCGGACCAGGATCCCGGTCGACACCTGGGGTCTGCAGGGCGAGGTCGGCCACCTGCCGGTCCCGCTCACCGACCCCGGCGCGGACGTGCTGGCAGGACTGCCCTGCGAGTGCGGCGCGACGGACCACCTGGCCTCGCTCGCCTCCGGGCCGGGCTTCGTCCGCGTGGCCCAGCGGCTCGGGATTCCCCGGGCCCCGCAGGTCGCCGACTGGCTCCCGGGTGCCCTCGCAGCGAACGACCCCGGCGCGAGGCGGCTGCTGGAGCTGTGTGCCGCCCCGGTCGCCCACCTGCTGCGCACCCTGTGGTGCCTCGACCCGCACCTCGACCTGATCGGGATCGGCGGGGGAGTGGCCGAGGGGCTGGCCGGCCACTACGCGGCCGAGATCCGCCGCCGGCTCGCCACCGCCACCTCCTACGCCGACCGAGGGCGCGACGACACCTGGCTCGGCGACCGGCTCGTGTTCTGCGGCCCGGGGCAGGTGGACGCGCTGCGCGGGGTCCTGCGCATCGGAGACTGGCTCCCCGGGGTCACCCAGTGAGCGCCGCGACCCACCGAGCCCTGGTCCGCCGGCCCGCCGACGGTTCCGGCCGCACTCTCGTCGAGGTGGCCGAGGTGCCCACGCCGCGGCTCGACCCCGGTGACGTCCTGCTCGCGCCGGCGGTCGCGGGCATCTGCGGCACCGACTGGCAGATCCTGCGCGGCCTGCGCGACGACCCCAGCCCCGTCCTCGGACACGAGGGCGTCGCCCACGTGGTCGAACCCGGGGATTCCGGGCTGCCGGTGGGCACGCCGGTCACCGTGAACCCCACGCATCCCACGGACCCGTCCTTCCTGCTCGGCCACAACCTCCCCGGACTGTGGGCGGAGCGCACCCGCATCCCCGCCACGGCCGTACGCGCGGGACTGGTCGTCCCGGTGCCCGCCGACGCCGCGCAGCCACGGGTGGCCGCGCTCGCGGAACCGCTCGCCGCCGCCCGGTACGGCGCGCGGATCGTGCGCCACACGCTGCGCCCGGCGGCGCTGGTCGTGTGGGGCGACGGCATCGTGGGGCGCCTCTCGCGCGAGTTGTGGCGCACGGCGGAGCCCGGACCGCGCACCCTTCTCGTGGGACACGGCGACGACGCCGTCGACCCGCACGACGCGGACCTGCCCCGGCTGTTGTCCGCTCTGCCCTCGCCGGTCGCCGCCGTCATCTCCACACCACGCACCGGTACGCGCGAGGCGCTGACGACCCTGGACCGGTACGTGCCGGGCACGCTCATGGTCGACGTGCACGCCGGGGTGCCCTCGGGGCCGATCCCGCTGACCGCGGGCGACATCGACGTCGCCGCGCTCCGTGCGGCGAACTGCGGCGGCGCCCCCTGGCCTCCGCGGGTCGAGGAGTTCACCCGTCCGCACGGCAGGCTCCTGCTCTGCGGCCATCGCGGCGTCTCCGGTGACCATCTGCGGTACGCGGTCGACCTGCTGCGGACCACCCCGCGGCTCGGGGAGCAGGTGCTCACCCACGAGGTCGGACTGGAGGAGGCGGCCGATCTCGTCAACACCGTGCTGAGCACGTCCAGGCGCCGCGCCGACGGCCGCCGGGTGCTCAAGACCGCGATCCGAATCGGGAGCCGGCCATGACTGCGCCGGCCACCACGGCCCTGCCCTCGACCGGCCCGGCCCCGACCGCACTCGCCGTCGCAGCGCCGCAGTGGCGGATCGACACCGACCGCCGGGCGGCCGCCCGCGCCGCCGTCGCGGCGGGGGCCGATCAGCTGCACCTCGACTACGGCGGTGCCCACCGCGGTCCGCCGCTGAGCGACCTGGTCGAACTGCGAGCGGCCGAGGCGGTCACCGGGGAGCTCCCGGTGCCCGTGCTCGCCGTCAACCACCTCAACGACATCGGCCTGGCGCACGAGCAGGGCACCGCGAACCCGGCGGCCGTGGAGCTCCTGCTGCGGGCCCTGGACTGCGCCCTGCACCTGGGTGCCGCCGTGCTCCACGTGCCCGGGTTCCGGCGGAGCCTGCCGGACACCGCCGGACTGCGCGCCGGAACGGCCGAGGCGCTGCGCGGCCTGTGCGCGCGACTCGCCGGGACGGACCTGCTGGTCGCCTACGAGTCGCCGCTCGGCCCGCACGACTCCCTCGCACTGGCCCGGGCGGTGGATCACCCGGCCCTGCGGCTGGTCCTGGACACCGGCAACCTGACCGACGCGGGCCTGCGGCCGCTCGCCTTCGCCGAACTGGTCGGCGGAGCCGGGCTCCTCCTGCCGGACCTGCACGTCAAGGACGGTGCCCGTACGAAGGCCCCCTCCGCCGCTGAACTCCCGGCCCTGCTGCGGCGCTCCCGCGCCCGCTCGGTGCTCGTGGAGAACGACTACCGGAAGACCCCGGCCCGCCTGCGCGAGGACATCGTGCTCTGCCGCCGCGCGGCCGAAGACCCCCGCCACCCGAGGACGCACCATGAGAGCCATCCAGCTCACCGCCCCCCGTACGCTGACCGTCACCGAGACCGCACCGCCCGAACCCGGCCCCGGCGAGGTTCTCGTCCGGGTGAGCCTGCTCGGCCTGTGCGGCACCGACCTCGGCTTCTTCGACGGCAGCAGCAACTACCTGCGCGACGGCCTGAAGAGCTACCCCTTCGTCCCGGGCCACGAGTGGATCGGCACCGTCGTCGGGGCCGGTTCCGGCACCGATCCGGAACTGATCGGCCGGCGCGTGTCCGGCCACAACTTCCGCGTCTGCGGCCGGTGCGCGCACTGCCACGCCGGGCGCATCCGCTCCTGTCCGGACCGCAGCGAGATCGGGGTGCTCGGCCCCCGACCAGGGGCCGGCGCGCAGTTGATCACCGCGCCGCAGGACACCCTCACCCGGATCCCCGACGCCCTGTCCGACGCGGCCGGCGCCCTGCTGGAGCCGACCGCCGCCGCGGTGCACGCCGTGGACCGGCTCGCCGTGACGGCGTCCGACCGCGTCGCGGTGCTCGGCGCGGGCACGCTCGGTCTCGCGGCGGCCCAGACGGCCCGGGCGATCGGCGCGGACACCGTCGTCCTCGATCCGAACCCCGCCGCCCGTGCGCTGGCCACCGAGTTGGGCCTGCACGCCCAGGCCGGTCCGGCCGTGGTGGACGAGGAAGCCTACGACGCCGTGATCGAGGCGTCGGGCAACGAGGCGGCGGTCCGCTCCGCCGTCCGCCTGGTCGCCGCGGGCGGGCGCGTCGCCCAACTGGGCACCCCGCACCACGCCGTGGACGGTTTCGACGCGGCGGGTCTGGTGATCCGGGACGTGACGCTGCACGGCGTGCTGTCCGGCATCGGCTACTGGGACCGGCTCGTCGGCCTCGTGGAGTCGGGCGCGGTGAACCTGGACGCCCTCGTCGACCGGGTCTTCCCGCTGGACGAACTGGACGCCGCCTTCGCCCGCCTCGCCGACGGGAGCCGGAACCGTCCCAAGGTCCTCGTCCGGCTCGACCCGGCGCTCGCGGAACCCGGCCCGGCATGAGCGGCACCGCAGTGGCCGGGGAACGGATCGACGCGCCGACCGCCGCGCGGCTGGCCGTCCTGGCGAGCGCCACCTTCGTCTATGTCACCTTCGAGGTCTTCCCGGTCGGGCTCATCCAGGACATCGCCCACAGCCTCGATGTCTCAACCGGCCGGGTGGGACTGCTGATCAGCGGATACGCCTTGGTCGCCGCAGTCGTGACGGTGCCGACGGTCGCGCTGGCCTCCCGCGTCTCCCGGGGCACCGCCCTGGTGGTCTCCCTCCTCGTCCTCATCGCCGCCGAACTGCTCGCGGCGGCCGCGACCAGCTTTCCGATGATGGTGGTCAGCCGGGTCGCCGCGGCCCTGACACACGGCGTGCTGTGGTCGCTCATCGCCCCGGCCGCGGCCACGCTGGTGCCGCGGGAACGCGTGGGCACCGCCACCGCGGCGGTGTTCGGCGGCTCCACACTCGCCGCGATCCTCGGCAGCCCGGGGACCACGTTCATCGGCGAGCTGATCGGCTGGCGCGCCACGGCCCTGGTCCTCGCGGCGGCCACCGTCGCCGTGACCGTCGGACTGGTCTGGGCTCTCGGACTGCGCCACGACCCCCGGCCGCCGACGGCCGGGGAGCCGCGGGGACCGGCCGCCCCGGAGCCCGTGCGGCCGGCGGTGCACTGGCCGCCGGTGCTGACCCTGTGCGCCGTGGCGGTCGTGCTCATCACCGCGCACTTCCTGAGCTACACCTACTTCGCCGTCCTCGTCGCCGACCTCACCGGCACCTCCGCCGCGGTGGTGGTGCTGCTCGCGGTCTTCGGGGGCGCGGGGGCCGTGGGCACCTTCATGGTGGGCCGGCACAACGACACGGCACCGCAGCGGACGGCGGCCGTGACCATCGCGGTGTTCGCGGTGGGCATCGGACTGCTGGCGCTCGCGTCGGCCCTGGACGGCACCATGACGCGCAGCGCGGTGGCCGCGGTCGCCGTCGCCCTGTGGGGCGGCGCGTTCGCCGCGGCCGGGCCCGTCTTCCAGACGGGCGTGATGCGTCTGGCCGGAGAGGACGCCGACCGTGCCTCCTCGGTCTACGTCACCGGCTTCCAGATCGGAATCGCCGGCGGCTCGGCCCTGGGCGCCGCCCTGCTGGGCCACTCGTCGCTGTGGCTGCCGGTCACCTCCACCGTGCTCGTGGCGCTGGTGCTGGCGGTGGTCCTGGCGCGGCGTCCTGTGCCCGCGGCAGCGCAGGAGCACTGAAGCGCCCTGGAAGTCATCTTGCTCATATAGTGGCAGCTATGCTTTTATAGGCACGCAGCGTTGGTGAATATGGCGCGGTGCCGCGGCGCCGCCCCTGCCGCACATCCGGCCGGGTCGAGTCACCCCGGTACGCCGGCCCATTTCCCTTGGCTCGTCAACCGCGTCCCCGGGCCCGGCCACTCCCCCGAGAAAGGCAATGAGATGCCCCGCACGACCGTCGACGGCACGACCGTCCACTACCGCACCGAGGGACAGGGCCCCGGTCTGCTCCTGGTGCACGGCACCGGTGCCACCGGCGAGACCAACTACGGTCATCTGGTCAAGGAGTTCGCCGACCGGCACACCGTGATCCTCCCCGACTACGCGGGCAGCGGCGACACCGTCGACGACGGCCGCCCGCTGACGCTGGAGCAGCTCGCGGACCAGGTACTCGGGGCCGCCGGCGAGGCGAGCGACGAGCCCGTCGACGTCGTGGGGTTCTCGCTCGGCGCGCTCGTCGCCGTCATGGCCGCGGCCCGGCGCCCCGAGCGGGTCCGCCGGCTCGTGCTGGTGGCCGGCTGGGCCCGCAACGACGACCTGCGCAAGCGTCTCGGGTTCACCCTCTGGCGCCGGCTGGCCGACCTCGACCCGGAGCTGTACTCGCACTACATCAGCCTGCTGCTCTTCACCCCGGGCTTCCTGGCGGACCTCGACGCGGAGACGTTCGACGCGGCCGTGGGCGGTGCCGAGGTCAACGAGGGAACACTGCGGCAGATCGAGCTCGGCCTGGAGGCCGACATCCGGGACCTGCTGCCGGGGATCGGCGTCCCCACCCTGGTCGTCGGCTGCCGCCACGACCAGCTCGTCCCCGTCGACCATTCCCGGGAACTGCACGAGGCGATCCCCCGCAGCACCTACCTGGAGATCGAGAGCGGCCACTTGGTGCCGGCCGAGGCACCGGACGAACTCGTGGACAGCATCCGGAAGTTCCTGGCCTGACTCCGTCGGCCCGGGCCCCGGGGCGCGCGGCCCGGCAGCCGGGCGCCCTCCGCCCGACGCCCGTCACCTCTGGCGCCCTACCCGGGCCTGCCCCGCCCCGCCCCCGGCGGACCCACTCGGGCCGCCACCGCCCGGGTCAGGCGGACCTATCCCGGCCTGCCCCGCCCCCAGCGGACCCACCCAGCCCCACCCCAGCGGACCCACTCGGGCCGCGACCGCCCCGGTCCGGCCGGGCCCCGCCGCCGAGCTCCGCCCGTCGCGTCCATCCGAGCCGAAAGAACACAGCCCGCCCATGGCCACGCCCCAGATCACCCCGACCGAACTCATACCGCCGGCACCTACGGCCTCCGGCCCCGCAGAACCAACCGGCACAGTCCCGGCCGGCACAGCCCCGGCCGGCGGCGACGCGCCGAGAACCGGCGGGCCGGCCGTCCGGCTGCCCTCCCTGACGGGGATGCGGTTCCCGGCGGCGCTGCTCGTCTTCCTGTTCCACGTCTCCCTGCCCGCCCACTGGCTCATGGCCGGCGACGCCAACACCACCCTCTTCGCCCGCCTCACCGAGCAGGCCGGTGGCCTGGGTGTCACCTTCTTCTTCGTCCTCAGCGGCTTCGTCCTCGCCTGGTCCGCCCGCGACGGGGACCCGCGGACGTCGTTCTGGCGCCGGCGGTACGTCAAGATCGTGCCGAACTACGTCGTCGCCTGGGCGCTCGCGATGCTGCTGATCGCGTCCGGCACCGCCTGGTGGCGGTCGGCGGCCACCTTCTTCATGCTCCAGTCCTGGGTCCCGGACTACACCACCAACTTCAGCGTGAACTCCCCGGGCTGGTCGCTGTCCACCGAGGTCTTCTTCTACCTGTGCTTCCCGCTGCTGCACGCCGGGGTCCGGCGGATCGCCCCGCAGCGGCTGAAGTTCTGGATCGCGGGCGTCATCGCCGGGGTGTGTGCCACTCCCTGGCTGGCCACCACCTTCATTCCGGCGGGCGACGTCTACATGTCGAACGAGCCCGGCGTCTCCGGACTGCACCTCTGGTTCGCCTACGTCTTCCCGCCGTCCCGGTTGCTCGACTTCCTGCTCGGCATCCTGGTCGCCCGGGCCGTCATGCTGGGCCGCTGGCGCAACATCGGCCTCGTCTGGTCCGGCCTGCTGCTGGTGGCCGGCTACGTGGTCGCCGAACTCCCCGGCGTGCCCTACCTCCTCGCCCAGCGTGCCGTCTGCCTCGTGCCGTGCGTGCTGCTGATCGCGGCCGGAGCGCTGGCGGACGCGTCGGGCCGCCCGACGCCCTTCGGGAACCGCGCGATGGTCTGGCTCGGCGAAGTCTCCTTCGCCTTCTACCTACTGCACTTCATCGTGCTCTCCGAGGCGCGGGACCTGCTCGGCGCCCGACTGGAGTCCGGCTGGGCCGTGGCCGCCTTCGTCGTCGCCGAATGCGCCGTCTCGGTCCTGCTGTCCTGGGCGATGTACGCCTGGGTGGAAAAGCCGCTGGTACGCCGCTGGTCCCGCTCGAAGGCGAAGGCCTCCGTCACCACCAAGGCCCCCGGCGCCACCACGGCTGCCTGATCCGGCGACCGTCCGATGCCGTGACTGCCGTGACTGCCGTGACTGCCGTGACTGCCGTGACTGCCGTGACTGCCGTGACTGCGTGACTGCCGTGACCCCTCACCCCGCGACCGCCGCCCGCGCGTGGTGACCGACCACCCCGCACGACCGAAGGTGCCCCATGCCGTTCCGACTTGCCGCCCTGATCCTCGCGATCTTCTGTGTCGGCACCGCGGAGCTCTCGCCCAGCGGAATGCTGGACGACCTCTCCGCCGACCTCAGCGTCAGCCTGGCCACGGCCGGCCTGCTGGTGACCGCGTACGCGTTGACCATGGTGGTCGGTGGCCCGCTGGTCACCGCGCTCACCACACGCGTCCCCCGCAAGCTGCTGCTCGTGGGCCTGCTGGCCGCCTTCGTCCTGGGCAACGTCGTGTGCGCCCTGGCGTCGGGCTTCGGCATGCTGATGGCCGGCCGGGTGCTGACCGCGGTCGTGCACGGCACCTTCATGGCGGTGTGCGTAGTGACCGCCGGGGACATGGCCGGCGAGGGCAAGGGCGGCGCCGCCGTCGCGGCCACTCAGCTCGGGATCAACCTCGCCACCGTTCTCGGTGTCCCCATGGGCTCCTTCCTCGCCCAGCACTACGACTGGCGGGCCCCGTTCGCCATCGTCGCGGCGCTGGCCGCGGTGGCCATCGTCCTGGTCCTCGCCTGGGTGCCCGGCACTCCCGCTCCGACGGTGACGGCGGCCCATGAGGCGCGGGTGTTCCGCCGCCCGAACGTGTGGGGCACCGTGGGCGCCACGGTCCTGTGTTCCGGCGGCATGTTCACACTGATCACCTACATGGTGCCGCTGCTGACCGGCGTCGGCCACCTGCCGCGGCAGTGGGTGCCGGGCGTGCTCCTCGCCTACGGTGTGGGCTCCATCGTGGGCAATGTGCTCGGCGGGCGGTACGCGGACCGCGGAGTCGACCGGGCGGTGGGTCGGCTCTCCTGGATCCTGGTGGCCGTCTGCCTGCTCTGCTGGCTCCTCGCGCCCTATGCGGCGGGCAGTGCCCTCGCCCTCGTGCTGTTCTCGCTCGCCACCTTCGCCCTCATCCCCGGCCTCCAGGCCAGGGTGCTCGCCGAGGCGGCCGACGCGCCCACGCTGTCGCTGACCGCCAACATGTCCGCCTTCGGACTGGGCGCCGCACTCGGGTCGTGGATCGGCGGCCTCTTCACCGACTCCGGCCTCGGTACCCGTGCCGTGCCCCTCGGGGCCGCCGCGCTCACCGCCTCAGGCGCACTGCTCGTGTTCGCCCTTCGCCGCGCGGCCCGCCGTGTCCCGGCCGCCCTTCCTTCGAACGACCGCCCGCTCGCCGTCCGCACCGCCGAGAAATGAGTTGCCGTGACCGCACCACTTGACGCCCCGTCCGGCCCCCGCCCCGGCCGGGCCTCCCTCGAGGACCCGGTCAGACGTCCGGCGCCCCTGCCTTCCCTGACGGGCCTGCGCTTCATCGCGGCGGTCCTGGTCTTCTTCTTCCACTCCTCCTTCTTCGAGCCGCTGACGAACCCCTTCGCGGACCGTGGCCTGGCCGAGGGATTCCAGTGGCTGTTCAGCAAGGCGGGGTGGATGGGGGTCTCCTTCTTCTTCGTGCTGAGCGGCTTCGTCCTGACCTGGTCGAGCAGACGGGACGACACGGTCCTCGGGTTCTGGCGCCGCCGGCTCCTCAAGATCTTCCCCAACCACGTCGCCATGTGGGCCCTGGCGATGCTGCTCTTCGCCGGGGCGGCGACCCCGCTCACCGCGTGGCTGCCGAACCTGTTCCTGGTCCACTCCTGGTTCCCGCAGCACGACATCTACATCAGCGTCAACGCACCGAGTTGGTCGCTCTGCAGCGAGCTGCTGTTCTACCTGCTCTTCCCCTTCCTCATCGGGCCGGTGCGGCGCATCCGGACGGAGCGGCTGTGGGCGTGGGCCGGCGCCATGGTGGCCGGCATGGTGGCCCTCGAAGTCGCCGTCGACCTGCTGGTGCCGGCGGAGCCGCGCACCCCCGAGGGATTCCCCATCTCCTCGCTCCAGTTCTGGCTCGGCTACAACTTCCCCCGGGCCGCCTGTTCGAGTTCGTCCTCGGAATGCTGCTGGCCAGGCTGGTCCTGGCGGGCCGGGCCCCCGCGTTCCCTCGCCGCTGCGCTCGCGCTGGCTGTGGGCGGCTACGCGCTGGCGCTGAACGTGCCGTTCCTGTACGGGTTCACGGTGGCCACCATCGTCCCGGTCGGTGTGCTGGTGTGCGCGGTGGCCGCGGCCGACATCCGTGGCGAGCGCACCCTGCTGAGCGGTCGCGTGATGCGGTGGCTGGGGGAGGTGTCCTTCGGCTTCTACCTCGCCCAGTACGTGGTCCTCTACTACGGGCGGACCCATGTGCTGCACGACAGGACCTACGGGCTGATCGGCGGCGTGCTCGAACTGCTCGCCCTGCTGCTCGTCACGCTGGCGCTGGGCTGGCTGCTGATGGTGTGCGTCGAACGCCCCGTCATGCGCCGCTGGGCCCGGCCCCGCAAGCGCACGCCCCGGAGGCCGGCCGAAGCGGTGGTCGTCGCACCCGCGCGGGCAGGTGCCGGAGCCGCCCGTACGCCGGCCGAGGACGGTGGGACGGAGCCGGTGCCCACGGCCTGACGGGGCGGAGCTCAGGAGGGGACGCCGTGGGAGGTGCTCCCCTCCGGGGTGGAACGCAGGTCCCGCAGACCGCGGGAGAGCGCCATGAGGCCGGCCAGGTCGCTCTCGTAGTCGGCGTCGTGGCCGGTCCCCGGGGCCAGGAAGGCCGGCGTCGCCGGCGTCGCGGTACCGGCACGGTCCGCCTCACCGCGCAGGTACAGGGCCCGGTCCACCAGATGCACGAGGTCCGGCCCGGCCGTCGGCCCGGCGCTCTCCCCGGCCGCCTCGTGCGGCGCCGCCTCCTCGGAGGCGCGGTGCAGATAGGGGCTGAGCCGGGTGAGTCCGTCCCGGCACTCCACGTATCTGCGGTACACGGCCGAGGTGTAGTCCAGCGGCGGCAGCCACCGGCGGCCCCGGGGCTGGTCCAGGACCAGCTCCGGGTAGAAGTCCACGAGCCGCTGCCACAGTTCCGCCAGTTCGCGGAACCGGCTCCGGTGGACGGCGCGCTCCCGCAGGAACTGAGCGGCGCTCGCGAAGCACGGGATGCTCAGCCCGGCGCACACCGCGATGGTGGCCACCTGGCCGAAGAGGAAGACGTTCGCGTAGGTGAAATGGTGTCCGTACCCGCGGCACGCCTCGCAGTTGACCCACAGGATCCGCAAGACGCAGCTGAGGGAGAGCGCGAGGAGGCCGACGGAGACGATGCTCAGGGACACCTGCCGCATCGGCCGGCCGTGCCGGGCGTGCCACGCGGCGAGTACCCCGCACGTGGCGTACCCGAAGACCAGGTAGACGCCGCCGATGTCGTAGAACGCGCGCACCCGCCAGTCGTCCAGGTACGGCAGCGCGAAGGTGTGGTCGCGCAGACGCGGCGGCATCAGCGCGGTCACGACGACCATCGCCGTGAAGCAGAACAGGCACCACACCACCTCCGGCCTGGTCCACAGCGTCCGGCGCCGCAGCGGACGCTCGCGCAGGAAGCCGACCATGAGGCACAGCCCGGTGAAGAACGCCATGTTGTACGCGAGTTTCGTGGCCCCGGTGAAGAGGAGGCCGTCCAGAAGCGGCGCGTCCCACAGCTGGCTCAGCACGTTCCCGGTGCCCAGCAGGAGGAGCGACAGACACAGATGCAGCCGCAGGGGAGCCCGGAAGCGCTGCCGGATCAGCAGCGGAAGCGTCCACGCCGTGCCGCCGAGCAGCGTGACGACCGCCAGCACGTTCACATACTTCACATCAGCCAGCCACCAACGTACGGTCACGGCACGGCGACCGGAACGTCACTGTATGTAACGACGTCGAAGCGCCTCACTGATCCGTACACGCGTCCCCCTGTTTGCAGAACCCATTCCGAGGCCTACATCACGACGCGCCATCGAGCCATGCCGACCACCGAGCAACCTACGGCGGCCCGACGGCGGACGGCAAACCAGCCCGTGGGCCGTCCCGTGGCGCGTGGGCGGGCTGCGGGCGGGTGCGTAAGGATGGAGGCATGCCCAATCGACTCGCTCGAGCCACGTCCCCGTACCTCCTCCAGCACGCGGACAACCCCGTCGACTGGTGGCCATGGGAGACGGACGCGTTCGAAGAAGCCCGCCGACGCGATGTCCCCGTCCTGCTGAGCGTTGGCTACAGCGCCTGCCACTGGTGTCACGTGATGGCCCACGAGTCCTTCGAGGACCAGCAGACCGCCGACTACCTCAACGCGCACTACGTGAGCGTGAAGGTCGACCGCGAGGAACGCCCCGACGTCGACGCCGTCTACATGGAGGCCGTGCAGGCCGCGACCGGGCACGGCGGGTGGCCCATGACCGTGTTCCTCACCCCGGACGCCGAGCCCTTCTACTTCGGCACGTACTTCCCGCCCGCCCCGCGCCAGGGCATGCCGTCCTTCCGTCAGGTGCTCCAGGGCGTGCACCAGGCGTGGGAGGAGCGGCGCGACGAGGTGACCGACGTCGCCGGGAAGATCGTCCGGGACCTGGCCGGGCGGGAGATCTCCTACGGGGACGACCGGACCCCCGGCGAGCAGGAGCTCGCGCAGGCGCTGCTCGCGCTCACCCGCGAGTACGACCCGCAGCGCGGCGGATTCGGCGGGGCGCCGAAGTTCCCGCCGTCGATGGTGCTGGAGTTCCTGCTGCGCCACCACGCCCGCACCGGCGCCGAGGGCGCCCTGCAGATGGCGCGGGACACCTGTGAGCGCATGGCCCGCGGCGGTATCTACGACCAGCTGGGCGGCGGCTTCGCCCGCTACTCCGTCGACCGCGACTGGATCGTGCCGCACTTCGAGAAGATGCTCTACGACAACGCCCTGCTGTGCCGGGTCTACGCCCACCTCTGGCGCGCCACCGGCTCCGAGCAGGCCCGCCGCGTCGCCCTGGAGACGGCCGACTTCATGGTGCGCGAGCTGCGTACCGCCGAGGGCGGGTTCGCCTCCGCACTGGACGCCGACAGCGACGACGGCACCGGCAAGCACGTCGAGGGCGCGTACTACGTGTGGACGCCCGGGCAGTTGCGCGAGGTGCTCGGCGAGCAGGACGCCGAGCTCGCGGTCCAGCACTTCGGCGTGACCGAGGAGGGCACCTTCGAGCACGGCCAGTCCGTCCTCCAACTGCCGCAGCAGGACGGCCTGTTCGATGCCGACAAGATCGCCTCGATCCGGGAACGCCTGCTGGCCGCGCGGTCCGAGCGCCCCGCGCCCGGCCGGGACGACAAGGTCGTCGCCGCCTGGAACGGCCTCGCGATCGCCGCCCTCGCCGAGACCGGTGCCTACTTCGACCGGCCCGACCTCGTCGAGGCCGCCCTCGCCGCCGCCGACCTCCTGGTCCGGCTGCACCTCGACGAGCAGGCCCGCCTCACCCGCACCAGCAAGGACGGCCACGCCGGCGCCAACACGGGCGTGCTGGAGGACTACGCCGACGTGGCGGAGGGCTTCCTCGCGCTCGCGTCCGTCACCGGGGAGGGCGTCTGGCTGGAGTTCGCCGGGTTCCTCCTCGACCACGTCCTGGCCCGCTTCACCGACCCGAGTCGGGCTCGTTGTACGACACCGCCGCCGACGCCGAGCAGCTGATCCGCCGCCCGCAGGACCCGACCGACAACGCCGCCCCGTCCGGCTGGACCGCGGCCGCGAACGCCCTGCTCGGCTACGCCGCGCACACCGGATCCGAGCCCCACCGCACCGCCGCGGAGAGGGCCCTCGGCGTCGTGAAGGCGCTCGGGCCGCGCGTGCCCCGCTTCATCGGCTGGGGGCTCGCCGCCGCGGAGGCCGTGCTGGACGGGCCGCGCGAGGTCGCGATCGTGGGACCGTCCCTCGATCACGAGGGGACGAGGACCCTGCACCGCACGGCGCTCCTGGGCACCGCGCCCGGCGCCGTCGTCGCCGTCGGCGCCCCCGGGAGCGACGAGTTTCCGCTGCTCGCGGACCGTCCGCTGGTCGGCGGTGAACCGGCCGCGTACGTCTGCCGTAACTTCACCTGTGACGCCCCGACGACCGTGGCTGAAAGTTTGCGAGCGGTGTTGAGCGACTGAAGTCGGGAATCAACGGAAACACACTCTTTATCTGAACAGCCCCAGGCTTCACAGTTCCCCCTTAATCTCTGCACAGTGCCGTGACGGATGAGGTAAACCGCCACGGCGGGGGTTCTGGGATCTGGGGGATCTGTTTGCTGACGTCTGTCTTCATCGCTGCCGTTTCACTGACCCTGTTCTGGATGGCGGCGTTCACCCTGTGGTGGCAGATGCACGCCTGGCGTACGCCGGAAGTGCTCGCCTCCACCCGGTTCAGCAGTCCGGACGGGGACGAGCACGTCTCCTTCTCGCTGCTGCTGCCCGCGCGGCACGAACAGGCGGTGCTGGACCACACGATCCAGCGGCTGCTGGAGTCGAGCCACACCGACTTCGAGATCATCGTGATCGTCGGACACGACGACCCGGAGACCACCGCCGTGGCCGAGCAGGCCGCGGCGCGTGATCCACGGGTCCGTGTCGTCGTCGACACACACGAGAAGAAGAACAAGCCGAAGGCCATGAACACGGCGCTGCCGCACTGCCGCGGCGACGTCGTCGGCGTCTTCGACGCGGAGGACCAGGTCCACCCCGAGCTCCTCGCGCACGTCGACCACGCCTTCCGCACCACCGGCGCGGACGTCGTGCAGGGCGGCGTGCAGCTGATCAACTTCCACTCCAGCTGGTACAGCCTGCGCAACTGCCTGGAGTACTTCTTCTGGTTCCGCTCGCGGCTCCACCTGCACGCGCAGAAAGGTTTCATTCCACTCGGCGGCAACACCGTCTTCGTCCGCACCGACGTCCTCAGGGAAGCCGAGGGCTGGGACCCCGACTGCCTCGCCGAGGACTGTGACCTGGGCGTGCGCCTCTCCAGCGTCGGCAAGAAGGTCGTCGTCGCCTACGACTCCGACATGGTGACCCGGGAGGAGACCCCGGGCTCGCTGGTGTCCCTGCTGAAGCAGCGCACCCGCTGGAACCAGGGGTTCCTGCAGGTGTACCGGAAGAAGGACTGGAAGCAACTGCCCACCCTCGGGCAGCGGCTGCTCGCCCGCTACACCCTGATGACGCCGTTCATGCAGGCCTTCACCGGCCTGATCATCCCGCTGAACGTGGCGATCGCGCTCTTCCTCGACGTGCCCGTCGGCATCGCCTTCATCACCTTCCTGCCGGCCGTCACCGCCCTGGTCACCTTCGTCTTCGAGATCGTCGGACTGCACGACTTCGGCAGGCAGTACGGACTGCGCGTCCGCTTCGCGCACTACCTGAAGCTGGTCCTGGGCGGCCCCTTCTACCAGGTCCTGCTCGCCGGGGCGGCCGTCCGTGCCGTCTGGCGTGAGCAGCGCGGCCGCAACGACTGGGAGCTGACGACCCACGTCGGCGCGCACCTCACGCAGACCGCAGCGAGCCGAGAGACCCGAGAGGACGTCCCCGCGTGACCTCCACCCTTCCCGCGGTGACCACCCCGAAGGTCCCCGCGCAGCGCAGACCCGCGTTTGGTACCGGTGCTCACCGCCGCGTGGAGCCGCCGAGCCGGCTGCGCTCCTCCCGCCCCGACCTGCTCCTGTGCGGTGTGCTGCTCGTGGCGATCCTCGTCGTGCAGGGCTGGAACATCGCCGACTACCCGGCCCTCAGCGACGACGAGGGCACCTACCTCGCCCAGGCCTGGTCGGTCCAGCAGGGCAACGGACTCGCCCACTACACCTACTGGTACGACCACCCGCCCCTCGGCTGGATCCAGATCGCCCTGCTGACCTGGATCCCCGCGCTGATCAGCCCCGAGTCGATGACGGTCGGCACCATGCGCGCCGCGATGCTGGTGATCAGCGGCATCAGCGCGGTCCTGGTCTACGTGCTGGGACGGCGTCTCGCCCTGCCCCGCTGGGCGGCCGGGCTCGGCATGGTGTTCTTCGGGCTCTCGCCGCTGTCGGTGGTCCTCCAGCGGGAGATCTTCCTCGACAACCTCGCGGTGATGTGGACGCTGCTGGCCTTCACCCTGGCCGCCTCTCCGAGCCGCCACCTCTGGCACCACTTCGGCGCGGGCATCGCGGCGGCGACGGCCGTCCTCACCAAGGAGACGATGCTCGTCGTCCTGCCCGCCCTGTTCCTCACCATGTGGCGCCACAGCCACCAGGACACCCGCAAGTTCGCCCTCACCGGAGCCGTCACGGCCTGCGCCCTGATCGGCTTCTCGTACCCGCTGTTCGCCCTGCTCAAGGGCGAGCTGCTGCCGGGCGCCGGGCACGTCTCCCTCTGGGACGGCGTCAAGTACCAGATGACCAGACCCGGTTCGGGCTTCATCCTGGACCAGGGCTCCGGCTCCTGGGGCGTGCTCCAGTCGTGGCTCTACTACGACAAGATCCTGCCCCTCGGCGGCCTCGCGGGCGCCCTGCTCCTGCTCCTGACCTGGCGCTGGTCGGTCACCGCCCGCGCCCTGGCCGGACCGGCCCTGGCCGTCGCGATCTTCGCCGCGCTGGCCCTGCGCCCCAACGGCTACCTGCCCGCGATGTACGTCATCCAGGCCCTGCCGTTCCTCGCCCTCGTCCTCGCCGGAGGAACCGCCTCCATCGCCCACGCCGTGCTGAGCCGCTGGCGCTCCGAGGCGGAGAAACGGTACGTCAGTGTGGGCCGGTACGGGCTCGCCGCGGTCCTCGCCCTGGCCGCCGGCGCCTACGTCCTCCCGCACTGGTATGACGGCGCCCGCACCGCCGTCACCACCGACGCCAACGCCCCCTACAAGGCCGCGTCCAAGTGGCTGGCCACCGAGGTCGAGAACCCGGAGCGCACCCGCGTGCTGGTCGACGACGCCCTCTGGCTGGACCTGGTGCACCAGGGCTACGAGCCCGGCCTCGGCGTCATCTGGTTCTACAAGGCCGACCTCGACCCGGCCGTGACGAAGACCATGCCGCGCGGCTGGAAGGACCTCGACTACGTCGTCGCCTCGCCGACCGTGCGGCGGGACGCGGCCGACCTGCCCAACGTCAAGGCCGCCATGGAGCACTCGGACCCGGTCGCCACCTTCGGCACCGGCGAGGACCGCATCGAGATCCGCCAGATCCAGACGTCCGCCGGAGGCGCGCGATGAGCCAGGAGTCCACCGTCCCCGATGAGGTCGTCGAGACCGCCGAGATCCCCGAACCGGGCGCCGTCACCATCGTCGTACCGACGTTCAACGAGTCGGCGAACGTACGGCAGTTGCTGCGCCAGATCACCGAGGCCGTCCCGGCCCGGCTGCCCTGCGAGGTCGTCTTCGTGGACGACTCCACCGACGACACGCCCGAGGTCATCGAGAAGGCGGCGCAGGACTGCCCGTTCCCGGTGACCGTGCTGCACCGCGAGGAGCCGGTGGGCGGGCTCGGCGGCGCGGTCGTCGAGGGGCTGAAGGCGGCCACGTCCGACTGGATCGTCGTCATGGACGGCGACTGCCAGCACCCGCCGTCCCTGGTGCCCGACCTGGTCGCCACCGGCGAACGGGCGAACGCCGGGCTGGTCGTCGCCTCCCGCTACATCAAGGGCGGCAGCCGCGCCGGGCTCGCGGGCAGCTACCGCGTGGCCGTCTCGCGCGGGGCGACCTGGCTGACCAAGGCGCTCTTCCCGCGCCGGCTGCACGGCATCAGCGACCCCATGAGCGGCTTCTTCGCGATCCGCCGCAGCGCGGTCACCGCCGAGGTGCTCCAGCCGCTCGGCTACAAGATCCTCCTCGAACTCGCCGTCCGCAGCCGCCCCCGCACGGTCACCGAGGTGCCGTTCGTCTTCCAGGACCGGTTCGCGGGGGAGTCCAAGTCGACCGCGCAGGAGGGCCTGCGCTTCCTGCGCCACCTGGCCGGGCTGCGCACCGCCTCCCCGGCCGCGCGGATGATCGGCTTCGGCCTGATCGGGCTGACCGGCTTCCTGCCGAACCTGCTCGGCCTGTGGGCGCTGACCGCCGTCGGCATGCACTACGTACCGGCGGAGATCCTCGCCAACCAGCTCGGCGTCGCCTGGAACTTCGTGCTCATCGAGCATCTGCTGTTCCGCGAGCGGCGCCGGCACCGGCGCTGGTGGGACCGGGCAGGGCGGTTCGCGCTGCTCGCCAACGCCGATCTCGTGCTGCGCATCCCGCTGATCGCCCTGTTCGTGCACCAGTTGCACCTGGGCGTGCTGTCCGCCACCGCGCTCGCGCTGGTGACGACGTTCGTCCTGCGCTTCGTGGCGACCGAAGCGCTGGTCTACCTGCCGCGCCGGGGCCGTGAGACGCCCTCGCGCGACAGCCGCACCGCAAGGAGAGCCGCGTGAACCTTCGTCGCAGAACGACCGCACTCCTGTCCGTGGCGGGCCTCACCTCGGGCCTGCTCCTGACCGCACCCCAGTCCGCTTCCGCCGCCAACCTCATCAAGAACCCGGGCTTCGAGACCGCCGGCACCGGCGACATGCCGTACTGCTGGGAGAAGTCCGGCTGGGGCGACAACGACTTCACCTTCACCGCCACGTCCGACGCGCACACCGGCTCCAAGGCCATGAAGGTGGAGCTGACCCGCCGCGTCGAGGGTGACCGCAAGGCCCTGATCACCGAGTCCGCCGCGTGCGCGCCGGTGGTGACGCCGGGCAAGCAGTACGACCTCGGCCTCTGGTACAAGACGACGACACCGGACGCGGCGATCACGCTGTTCCGGCACGACGCGACGGCCGGCTGGCAGTACTGGACCGACCTCAAGACGCTGGACATGGCCGGCGACTGGACCGAGGCCACGGTCCGCACGCCCGAGGTCCCGGCCGGCACCGACCGCATCTCCTGGGGCGTCTCCGTCTACGGCACCGGCTCGGCCACCACCGACGACTACACGATGGACCAGGTCCCCGACCCGGTCCTGCCGCCGGAGTGCACGGGCACCGCCGAGCAGTGCGCCAACGGCAAGTGGGACGTGCTGCCCACCCAGAACCCGGTCCGCTCCATGCACTCCGTCGTCCTGCACAACGGCAAGGTCCTGCTGATCGCGGGCTCCGGCAACGACGAGTCGATGTTCGAGGCGGGCACCTTCACCTCGGCGGTCTACGACCCGGCGGACGGCTCCTACGAGGTCATCCCCACGCCCAAGGACATGTTCTGCGCCGGGCACGTCCAGCTCCAGGACGGCCGGGTGCTGGTGATGAGCGGCAACAAGGGCTACCCGACCGCCGACGGCCGCATCGGCTACCAGGGCTACAAGGACTCGTACATCTTCGACCCGGAGACCGAGACCTACAGCAAGACCAACGACATGAACGACGGCCACTGGTACCCGTCGGCGACGATCCTCGGCAACGGTGACGTCATCTCCTTCGGCGGCCTGCGCGAGGACTCCACCGGCTCCGTCACCGCCGAGCTGTTCTCCCAGGCCGAGCAGCAGTGGCAGCCGACCTGGAAGGTCAACCAGACCTGGTCGTACTGGGGCCTGTACCCGTCGATGATCCTGATGCAGGACGGCCGCCTCTTCTACTCGGGCAGCCACGTCTTCGGCAACAACATCCCCGGCACCGGCTCGGCGATCTACGACTACGGCGCCAACACCATCACCCAGGTGCCCGGCCTGCAGAACAAGGACGAGCGCGACCAGTCGGCCAGCGTGCTGCTGCCCCCGGCGCAGGACCAGAAGGTCCTCACCCTCGGCGGCGGCAACATCGACTCCAACCCGGAGGCCAACCGCCTCACCGACATCATCGACCTCAAGCAGCCCAACCCCTCCTACATGGCCGGGCCGCCGATCCCGCAGGGCACGGTCGACCTGGGCAACGGGCCCGTCCCGCAGACCGGCAACCAGGGCAAGATGTACGTGTCCGCCGTACTCCTGCCCGACGGCAAGGTGCTGGAGACGGGCGGCGCGCTTCACAACCGCGCCAACCCGGTCTACGAGACGTCGATCTTCGACCCCGAGTCGGAGACCTTCGACCCGGTGGCCGTCGACCCCGAGGCGCGCGGCTACCACTCCTCGGCGTTCCTGCTGCCCGACGGCCGTGTGATGACCACCGGCGACAACCCGGGCAACGGCTCCTGGAACCACGACGTGTCGGTCTACAGCCCGCCCTACCTGTTCAAGGGACCGCGTCCGCAGATCACTTCCGTCATCGACACCGAGTGGAACTACGGCGACACCCAGCGGATCACGGTCGACCGCCCCATCGCCAAGGCCGAGCTGATCCGCCCGGCCGCCGTCACGCACTCCTCCGACCCGAACCAGCGGTTCGTCGACCTGCCGCTGTCGGTCGACGGCAACAACGTCGACCTGAACGTGACGAGCAACCCCAACCTGGCCCCGCCCGGCTGGTACATGCTCTTCGCGGTGGACGCGAACGGGGTGCCGTCGGTGGCCAAGTGGGTGCACCTCCAGGGCCCGCAGGCCCTCAAGGCGACGGACGCCTCGGCCCACGTCCACGACTTCGCGGACGCGCCCGAGGGCAAGGTCGTGAAGCCCGGCAAGAAGCGCGCCGCGCAGAAGGTCAGCCCTACGATCTCCGGCTGCGACCGCCACTACGGCTCGATCAACGTCTGCGTGCCGACCGACTTCCCGGCGGAGGTGAAGAAGACGACGGCCGCGCGTTGTGAGTGGCTGAAGGCGAACGACTACGGCCGCCTGAAGGTCAACGGCAAGGACGACCCGCTGGGCCTGGACCGCAACAGGGACGGCATCGCCTGCGGCAAGCAGGACCTGACGAGGCGCTAGGAGCGCGCCGTCAGGGGCGTGGGGAACTGCGCGACCAGCCACAACGGCCGCGCAGTCCCCCACAACGCTCAACCGTCAACGGCGCTCGGACCGAAGCTCCATCGCCCGCTCCACGATCGCCTCCAACTGCTCGTGGTGCGCACCCTTCCAGTACGCCCGACCGCACTCCGTGCACTGCGCGAACACGTCATACGTGGCATGCGTGCCGTGTTTCAGCTGGTCGGCGACCTCGTCCTTGGTCGCCTCGCGCAGCACCCCGTTGCAGGCAGTGCACCGCGTCCACGGCAGCAACTCGGGCCGGAACCGGTCCAGGACGTCCCGGAGCTGCTCCTCGGGGCGCGTGCTGTACACGAACGCCCCCGCCCACAGCTCCCGGCGCCGCAGCAACCCCCGGTCGCGGCTCAGCATAACCCGCTGCTCGGCCGCCGAACGCGCCGCGAGGGCCGGGTCGCCGATGTCGGTCGACTCGTACGCCGTGTCCACGCCGAGGAGGCGCAGCCGGCGGGCCAGCGTGCCGAGGTGGACGTCGAGGAGGAAGCGGAGGGGCGCGCCCGGGACCTGCTGGGGGCGCGCGACGGTCCGGACGGTCACCGACTCGCCGGCCGCCGGGACGTGCGAGACGGGCACCTCGCGGCCGTCCACGACCAGCGCGCCCACCTCGGTCAGCGGTACGCCCAGCGACTCGACGACATGGCCGAGGCTGGAGACGCCGTCCGTGGCGGCCCGCACGGTGCCGTTCCTCCGGGCCTGGGGACGAAGACGTGCAGCTCGGTGGCGAAGTCGACGTGGATCTCGGGACCGTTCACCCGGCCAGGATGACACGGCGGCGGGCGCCGGCCTCAGGGTTTTCCGGTCGGCAGACCGTGCTCCAGAACGTCCAGGGCACGGTCGACGAGTTCCCGGATGTCGTCCCGGTGTCCGGTCTCGGCCCAGTACTGGGAGACCTCCATCAGCCCGCCCATCACGGACATGGCGAAGACCCGGAGCTCCAGGCTGTCGGGGTCGAGCCCGGAGCGCTCGGCGAGGGCCTCGCGGAGCAGCCGGCCGGTCGCCGCCATGCTCTCCATCATGCGGGCACGCACGGCGGGCACCTCGACCCCGAGCCTCGTCCGCAGCCGGGTGACCTCCGGTTCCTCGGCCAGACTCAGGTCGAGGGCCGTG
Organism: Streptomyces tuirus; assembly: GCA_018195615.1. GTDB lineage: Bacteria > Actinomycetota > Actinomycetes > Streptomycetales > Streptomycetaceae > Streptomyces > Streptomyces tuirus_A. The sequence goes on from JAGTPG010000002.1 coordinate 6,208,163, forward strand.
CGCATCACGTGCTTGAGGACGTCGGCCCAGGACTCGTCCTCCGGCCGGGCCCGCAGCTCCGCCATCATCACCGGGTCCCACTCGTCGGTGATGACGATGTCCTCCTTGGTCGGGAAGTACCGGAAGACGGTCGACGGCGACACCTCGGCCCGCTCGGCGATCTGCTCGACCGTCGTGGCGTCGTAGCCCTGCTCCTCGATCAGCGCGTAGGTCGCGGTGCGGATCGCCTGGCGGGTCTTGATCTTCTTCCGCTCCCGGAGTCCCGGCTGGGGGCGGTCGGCGGAAGTGGTGCGTGCGGCCGTCATGGAGGTCATTGTCGGGCATCGGCCTCGGGCCCGGCCATGGCCGGGGCGCCGTCCTCGCCGTCCGGGGCGGTCCGGGTGCCGGGCAGGAACGCCCCGGCGAGCAGCGCGGCGACCAGGGCCGCGACGCCGCACACCAGCAGGACGACGCCCATGCCGTGGACGTACGCGCTGTCGGCGGAGGCGGCCAGGCCGGGCACGCCGGTGCGCTCGGCGACGAGGTGCGCGGCGACCAGGGACTCCCCGGCGGTGCCGGCGGCCCGGGCGGGCAGTCCGGTGACGTCGAGCCGGTCCCGGTAGGCGCCGGCGAGCAGGCTGCCGAGCAGGGCGATGCCGATCGCGCTGCCCACCTGGCGCAGGGTCATCAGGAGCCCGGAGCCGCTCCCTGCCCGGTCCGCGGGCAGTGCGGCAAGCGCCCCGTCCAAGGCCGGGACCACGGCGAAACCGAAGCCGATGCCGGTGATGGTCAGCCACAGTGCGGTGAAGCCGTAGCCGGAGTCGACCGTCGTACGGCTGCCGAGGAACGCGGCGAAGGCCAGCACCACCAGGCCGCAGGTGACCACCGCGCGGGGACCGAACCGGGCGACGACCGGCTGCGCACCGCGTGCGGCGACCATCAGTCCGGCCATCATCGGCAGCAGCCGCAGCCCGGTGCCGAGGGCGTCGTGGCCGAGGACGGCCTGGAGGTAGGGCGGCAGCAGGAACAGCAGGCCCGCCAGGACGAAGGTGACCAGGGTCGCGGTGATCGCGTTGACGAGGAAGCCGCGGTGGCCGAGCAGCTCCATGTCGAGCATGGGCCGCGCCGCCCGGCGCTCGCGCAGCACGAGCCCGGTCAGCAGAACCACCGCACCGACGAGGAACCCGGCCACCACCGGGTCGCCCCAGCCCCGGGTGGGCGCCTCGATGATGGCGTAGACGAGGGCGCCGAGGCCGGTCGCGATGAGCGCCGTGGCGACGGTGTCGACCTCGGGGGAGGCCGGGTCCCGCGTCTCCGGAAGTAGGAAGAGGCAGGCCGTGATGCCGATGGCGACCATCGGGACGTTGATCAGGAAGACCGAGCCCCACCAGAAGTGGTCGAGCAGCCAGCCGCCGAGGATCGGGCCGAGGGGCATGCCGAGCGCGGAGGCGGCCGACATGACGCCGATGGCCTTGCCGCGCTCGTCCGGCCCGAACAGCGAGGGCAGCACGGACAGGGCGAGCGGCATGACCAGCGCGCCGCCGACGCCCATCACGGCACGGGCGGCGACGACCCAGGTCACGTCCGGGGCCAGGGCGCCCGCGACCGAGCCGACGAGGAAGATCCCGAGGCCGGTGACCAGCATCAGCCGCCGTCCGAACCGGTCGCCGAGCAGCCCGGCGGGGAGCATCAGCGCGGCGAAGACGACGACGTAGGCGTCCGCCATCCTCCCCCAGTGCTAAACGCCTGGGGGGACCCCCAGCTGCTCGCCGGTCGTCGCGCCGAGTTCCTCGGCCATGGTCGGCAGCGCGACGTTGAGGATCGTCATGTCGAAACCGAGCGTGAGCATGCTCGCGACCAGGGCCCCGAGGGCCCACCAGCGACGCGGATCGGGTGTGGTGACAGCAGCCATGAAATGAGAGTAGCTCTCAAAATATAGTGACTGTCAATCGCTTGGGCTCTCCGGGCACGCAAAAAGGCCACGGCTCGCAAGCCGTGGCCAAGAGGGGTGAGAGGGGTCTACCCGTGCTGGTACGCCACCAGCGAGATCCCCACGTAGTGCGCGATGAAGGCCGCCAGGGTGAAGGAGTGGAACACCTCGTGGAAGCCGAACCAGCGCGGTGACGGGTTGGGCCGCTTGATGCCGTAGATCACGCCGCCCGCGCTGTAGAGCACGCCGCCGACGATGACCAGGACGAGGACGGCGATGCCGCCGGTCCGCATGAAGTCCGGCAGGTAGAAGACGGCCGCCCAGCCCATCGCGAGGTAGCAGGGCGTGTAGAGCCAGCGTGGGGCGCCGACCCAGAAGACGCGGAAGGCTATGCCCGCCACCGCCGCGGCCCAGATGCCCCACAGCAGCCACTGACCCTTGGCGCCCGGCAGGAGCAGTATGGTCAGCGGCGTGTAGGTGCCGGCGATGATCAGGAAGATGTTGGCGTGATCCAGGCGGCGCAGGACGCCGTCCATGCGCGGGCTCCAGTTGCCCCGGTGGTACAGCGCGCTCACGCCGAACAGCAGGCACGCGGTCAGTGCGAAGATCCCGCAGGCGATGCGCCCTCTGGTCGAGTCGGCGAGGGCGGTCAGCACCAGGCCCGCGACGAGAACGGCCGGAAACATGCCGAGGTGCAGCCAGCCGCGCAGCTTGGGCTTCACCGGGTGCGGCAAGGGAAGCGCCTGCGGACCGCGGCCGTCGGCCGGCGTGTCCGTGGGCGCGTCGGGGGCGAACGCAGTCATGGCCGAATGGTAGCTACGGAACCGTAAGTGACCTATCAGTCCGGTCGATTGGCCGATGAAGAGTGGCCATCCTCTCACCGTGGCCGAACGATGGTTACGCAAACGGACGGTCAGGTGAACCCAACGTGCACGTAAAGGGGCGCGAGAAACCGTGGCGATCCTCACGTTGCTCACCTGTGCGCTCCTCTGGACAGATGGGCGCGAGCATCGGATGATCAAATGAGTGCGGTCGGCACCGGATGAGCGCCAAGTTTCACCATGAAGCATCCGGGTCGCAGCCCCCACGGGGCCTCCAAAATCAACAAAACCCTCATTTAGGAGCAATCGTGGCGCGCGACATCGCGGCTCCCACCGTCCCCACCACCCATCACGGCCTGATCTCGTGGGTGAACGAGATCGCCGAGCTGACCCAGCCGGACAACGTGGTCTGGTGTGACGGATCCGAGGCCGAGTACGAGCGACTGTGCGAGGAGCTCGTCCAGAAGGGCACCTTCCGGAAACTCGACCCGATCAAGCGCCCCCACTCCTACTACGCGGCCTCCGACCCCACCGACGTCGCCCGCGTGGAGGACCGGACGTTCATCTGCTCCGAGAAGGAGCAGGACGCGGGCCCGACCAACCACTGGAAGGCCCCCGCCGAGATGCGGGAGATCTTCCAGGGCGCCGGGGGACAGGGCGGCCTGTTCCGCGGCTCGATGCGGGGCCGGACCATGTACGTCGTGCCCTTCTGCATGGGCCCGCTCGGCTCGCCGCTGTCCGCGCTCGGCGTGGAGATCACCGACTCCGCGTACGTCGCCGTCTCCATGCGCACCATGACGCGCATGGGGCAGCCCGTGCTGGACGAGCTCGGCTCCGACGGCTTCTTCGTCAAGGCCGTGCACACCCTGGGCGCCCCGCTGGAGCCCGGCCAGGAGGACGTCCCCTGGCCCTGCAACCAGACCAAGTACATCTCCCACTTCCCCGAGGACCGCGAGATCTGGTCCTACGGCTCCGGCTACGGCGGCAACGCCCTGCTCGGCAAGAAGTGCTACGCCCTGCGCATCGCCTCCGTGATGGCGCGTGACGAGGGCTGGCTGGCCGAGCACATGCTCGTCCTGAAGCTGACCCCGCCGCGCGGAGAGGCCAAGTACGTCGCGGCGGCCTTCCCGAGCGCCTGCGGCAAGACCAACCTCGCCATGCTGGAGCCGACCATCCCGGGCTGGACGGTCGAGACCATCGGCGACGACATCGCCTGGATGCGCTTCGGCGAGGACGGCCGGCTCTACGCCATCAACCCCGAGGCGGGCTTCTTCGGTGTCGCGCCCGGCACCGGCGAGCACACCAACGCCAACGCGATGAAGACGCTGTGGGGCAACTCCGTCTTCACCAACGTCGCCCTCACCGACGACAACGACGTGTGGTGGGAGGGCATGACGGAGAAGACCCCGGCCCATCTGACGGACTGGAAGGGCAACGACTGGACCCCGGAGTCGGGGACCCCGGCGGCCCACCCCAACGCCCGCTTCACCGTCCCGGCCTCGCAGTGCCCGATCATCGCGCCGGAGTGGGAGGACCCCAAGGGCGTGCCGATCTCGGCGATCCTCTTCGGCGGCCGCCGCGCCACCGCCGTACCGCTGGTGACGGAGTCGTTCGACTGGAACCACGGCGTGTTCCTCGGCGCCAACGTGGCCTCCGAGAAGACCGCCGCCGCCGAGGGCAAGGTCGGCGAGCTGCGCCGCGACCCCTTCGCGATGCTGCCGTTCTGCGGCTACAACATGGGCGACTACATGGCCCACTGGGTCGACGTGGCCAAGGACAAGGACCAGTCCAAGCTGCCGAAGATCTACTACGTCAACTGGTTCCGCAAGGACGACGAGGGCAAGTTCGTCTGGCCCGGCTTCGGCGAGAACTCGCGCGTCCTGAAGTGGATCGTGGAGCGCCTGGAGGGCAAGGCCGAGGGCGTCGAGACCCCGATCGGCGTCCTGCCGACCAAGGAGGCCCTCGACACCGACGGTCTGGAACTGGCCGACTCCGACCTGGAGTTCCTGCTCACGGTCGACAAGGAGGTCTGGCGCGAGGAGGCAGCCCTGGTCCCCGAGCACCTCAACACCTTCGGCGACCACACGCCGAAGGAGCTGTGGGACCAGTACCGCGCCCTGGTGGAGCGCCTGGGCTGAGCCCCACCCGTGAACTCCGCGGCCGGCTGGAACCGACAGTGCCCTGACCAGCAACATCGTCACGGCCGGCCGCGGTGACAGCACCACCTTGAGGCAGGGGTCCGCACAACGGCGTGCGGGCCCCTGCCTTCGCCGTTCCCGTCGCGCCCCCTTGCTCACAGGATCTTCAAGCGTGGCGTTCAGCGGCGACGGCAGGTACCTGGCGCGCGGCGCGTCCGCCACCGGCTCCACACCCGACCTGCTGCTCCAGCCCGCCGACCCGGCCGACACGTCCGCCCCGCTGGAGTTCGCCTTCGAGGGCAGCCTCGACGGCGACCGGGTCGCCCCGCGCGGCATGGAGTGGTCGGCGGACGGCTCCAGGCTGTTCGCGGTCACCACCAACGCGGCCGGCAACCAGTTCTGGCTGCACATCATCCAGCCGCCGGCCGTCCAGTACGACACCCGCTTCACCGGCGGACTGACCCACAGCCCCGGCACGGCCGTCGCCGGGGAGCCGCTGGCGGTGCGCGGCAAGCTGGAGCTCGACGGCCCCGCGCCCGCCGAGCCCGTCAAGGTCACGGCGACCCGCACCGACGCGAGCGGCACCCATGAACTGGGCACCGCCACCGTGAAGCAGGACGGCACCTTCACCGTCCTCGACGAACCCGGGCTGGTCGGCGAGGCCACGTACACCGTGTCGTACCTCGGTGACCTGACCCACCGCCCGGCCACGGACGTCACCCACACCGTGACGGTCGGCAAGGCGCCCACCTCGATCGCGCTCACCGCCCCCGAGGAGGCGAGCATGTCCGGCGGCATCGAGATCACCGGCACGTTCGCGGCACAGGGCAGGGCTCTCGCGGAACGGGCCGTGCTCAAGGTCGTGCGCGAGGACCGGCTCGGCACCGGCACCCTGTCGTCGGTGACCGTCGCCGCCGACGGCACGTTCACCATCAACGACGTGCCGCGCACCCGCCGCGAGGTGACCTACACGGTCAGCTGGCCGGGCGACGACCTCCACGAGGGCTCACCGTCGGGGTTACGTCCCTGAGGGGCGCGGGGAACTGCGCGACAAGCCACAACGCACCCGCACCCGCCCACGGGCACAACCCCCACGGCGACACACGGCTCAAGCCAACGCAGTGCTGTGGCACCCGGTCCGCGCGTCGCTGCGGGTGCGCGCGGACCGGGGCCGTCGGGGAGCCCTGTGGGGGCTCAGCGGGACGCGAGTTCGCGCGGCTCCAGAGCCGCCGTGTGGGCGTCCATCCGCTCGGCGGCCAGGATCGCGGCCGCCGTGTCGGCACGGGAGGCGGCGACGACCAGCGCGCGGCCAGCCAGGGCGTGCGCCCGCCGGTGCAGGGCCGTCGAGCTCTTCTCGCGCCGGGCGCCGCTCATCGGGGCGCGTACCGGAGTACGTCCCCCACGCAGCCTGCCCACCTGCTCCGCGAGCCGCTCCGCCGCGGTGTCCAGGTCGGCCGAGGTCTCCGCCGCACGCAGCTCGTCCGTGACGGCGAGCAGTGCGGCGAGATGGCCCGCGAGCTGGATGTCCAGCTCTTCCTCGCGGGAACGGTGGGGGAAGTCCGGGTCGGGGCCGTCCACCGTGCTGTGGACCGACTTGGAGCGGATCGGTTCGTACATGGGAGGGCCTCCTGAGTGCTTACAGGAAGCCATCCTAGCTTAGATTTCGTCTAAAGTTGAGTTGTTCACAAACCCGGACCGGTTGCACACGTACGGTGAGCGAGCTGTCCCGTCAGGTCTGGCTGTAGCCGTCGAGGAAGTGCCCGATCCGGCCCACCGCGTCCCGCAGGTCCCCGACCGTCGGCAGGGTCACCACCCGGAAGTGGTCCGGCTCCGGCCAGTTGAAGCCGGTGCCCTGGACGACCATGATCTTCTCGCGCCTGAGCAGGTCCAGGACCATCCGCCGGTCGTCCTTGATCTTGAAGACCTTCGGGTCGAGACGCGGGAAGAGGTACAGCGCCCCCTTCGGCTTCACGCAGGTCACGCCCGGGATCTGGGTCAGCAGCTCATACGCCACGTCCCGCTGCTCGCGCAGCCGCCCGCCCGGCAGGACCAGGTCGTTGATCGTCTGGCGTCCGCTGAGCGCGGCGACGACGCCGTGCTGTCCGGGCATGTTCGCGCACAACCGCATGTTCGCCAGGATCGTCAGGCCCTCGATGTAGGAGTCGGCGTGCGCGCGCGGCCCGGAGATCGACATCCAGCCGACCCGGTAGCCGGCCACGCGGTACGCCTTCGACATGCCGTTGAAGGTGAGGGTCAGCAGGTCGGGGGCGACGGCGGCGGTCGGGGTGTGCGTCGCGTCGTCGTAGAGGATCTTGTCGTAGATCTCGTCCGAGCAGACGAGCAGGTTGTGCCGGCGGGCGATATCGGTCAGGCCCTTGATCATCGCCTCGTCGTAGACGGCACCCGTCGGGTTGTTCGGGTTGATGATCACGATCGCCTTGGTGCGGTCGGTGACCTTGCGCTCGACGTCGGCGAGGTCCGGCATCCAGTCGGACTGCTCGTCGCAGCGGTAGTGCACGGCGGTGCCGCCGGACAGGGAGACGGCGGCGGTCCACAGCGGGTAGTCGGGCGCGGGGACGAGCACCTCGTCGCCGTCGTCCAGCAGGCCCTGCATCGCCATCACGATCAGCTCGGAGACGCCGTTGCCGATGAAGACGTGCTCGACGTCCGTCTCGATGCCGAGGGTCTGGTTGTGCATGACGACCGCGCGGCGTGCGGCCAGCAGGCCCTTCGCGTCCCCGTAGCCGTGCGCCGAGGACACGTTCCGGAGGACGTCCTCCAGGATCTCGGGCGGACACTCGAAGCCGAACGCGGCCGGGTTGCCGGTGTTCAGCTTGAGGATCCGATGCCCGGCCGCCTCCAGCCGCATCGCCTCCTCGAGCACCGGGCCCCGGATCTCGTAACAGACGTTGGCGAGCTTGGTCGACTGGATCACCTGCATGTCTGGGAGCTTACGGCCCGGTAACGCCTCGCGGGTCGTGTTTTCCGCCACGTGAGACGCGTCGGTTTGTGTGGATATCGCCGCGAGCTGTCCCACCAGCCCCTTCCGTACCTAGAATGCGCCGCCATGTCCAAGCCACCCGAGTACGCCGACGGGGCGACGAACGGCGAGCCGCAGGGCCCGCCGAACGTGTACCTGCCGCAGGCCGCCCCGCCCCGGCGTACGACGCGTACGCCGACCCGGCGGCGGCGCACGGGTGGCAGGAGGCCTACGACACCGGGGGCACCCGGGACGCCGAGCACACGCCGGGCGCCGAGTGCACGCCGCATACCGAGGACTCCCAGGGCGCCGAGCACGGCACGCACCCGCAGTACGGCACTGGTGCCGAGGGCGGCACGCACCCCGAGCCCGGCACGCATCCCGAGTACGGCGTGAGCCCTGAGTACGGCACGCACCCCGAGCCTGGCACGCATCCCGAGTACGGCGTGAGCCCTGAGTACGGCACGCACCCCGAGCCTGGCACGCATCCCGAGTACGGCGTGAGCCCCGAGTACGGCACGCACCCCGAGCCTGGCACGCATCCCGAGTACGGCGTGAGCCCGAGTACGGCACGCACCCCGAGCCCGGCGCGGACGTCACGCGTCCCGTGGGCGATGCACGCGGCGCGGCTCCCCCGCCCGGTGTGGCCTCGATGCCCGGCACGTCCCCGGTACCCGGCCCGCCCCCCACGCCCGCCCCTGCCGACACCCGGGCGCTCGCGGCCGTGCCGGGGCACGGCCGGTCCTCCCCGGGGCGGCGTGCCCGGCGGCGGTCGGGTGCCTGGCGTGCCCGGCGCGTGGTCGTCGCCGTCGGGGCCACCGGTGCCGTGTCGGCGGCCGCACTGATCGCGGGCTCTCCTTCTCCGGTTCGCCCTCGAGCGGCTCGCCCTCCAGCGGTTCGCGCGACGGCGAGGGGGCCGGGCGGGGCCGAGCGCGGTGGGGTCGCCGGCGGTGACGCCCACGGGCCCCGACCGCACGTCGCCCCCGAACGCCCCGCTCGTCGACCCGTCGGCGGATCCGGACGAGCCCTCCGGCGGCGCCTCCGCAAGCCCGTCGGACGGTGCCGCGTCCGCGAGCCCGTCGGACGCGTCGAGCCGGACCCCCTCCGGGTCCGGGGAGCCCTCGGCCGGCGAGTCCGCCCCCGCCACCCGACGACCTCCGCCCCCTCCGCCTCCACGACGCCGCCGGGCAGATCCGACGGAAAGCCCGGACACGGCCCGGGCGGCACCAAGGGGCCCAAGTGACCGAGGTCCCAGGGGGATTGACTAGGGTCGGGCGGAACTGACAGGTCCCGGGCGGGAAACAACTCCTTGCCCCGCCGGCCTTGCGGCGATCACAATGCGCATGACAACACTGCGGGCGGCCGGAAGATTTCCGGCCGCCTCCGTCGCAAGAGGGGACCCCCCATGAGAAAACCTCTCGCCGCCGCGTTCTTGGCCCTGGCGATGGCCGGGGCCGGCGCGGCGCCCGCGACCGCCGCCGAGGCCGCCCCCACGGGCGTCGGCAAGGCCGCGGACACGGGCAAGGTCACGTCCACCGTCTCGGACGTGGTCACGTCCGCAACGGAGACCCTGTCCGGGCTCACCAACCCGGCGCCCAAGGGCGTCAACTTCGCCGGCACCGTGGCACTCAGCAACTGCTCCGGCTCCGTCGTCCGCATGCCGGACTCCGAGGACAACGACCCGGCACTCGTGATGACCAACGGCCACTGTCTGGACGGCGGCTTCCCCGCCCCCGGCGAGGTCCGCGTCGACCAGGCCTCCAGCCGCACCTTCGGCCTGCTGGGCGCCTCCGGCTCGCGCGTGGCGACCCTGCGCGCCGCCAAGCTCGCGTACGGCACGATGACCGACACGGACGTCGCGTTCTACCAGCTCACCACCAGCTACGCGCAGATCAAGAGCTCGTACGGCATCAACGCGCTGACGCTGAACGACTCCCACCCGGTCGCCGGCACCGCCATCAGCATCCCCTCCGGTTACTGGAAGCGGATCTACAGCTGCGACATCGACGGGTTCGTGCCCACCCTGAAGGAGGGCGGCTGGACCTGGAAGGACTCGGTCCGTTACACCTCCGCCTGCAACACCATCGGCGGCACGTCCGGCTCGCCCGTCGTCGACGAGGCCACCGGCAAGGTCGTCGCCATCAACAACACCGGCAACGAGGACGGCGAGCGCTGCACGGTGAACAACCCCTGTGAGGTCGACGCGAACGGCAACGTGACCGTCCGCAAGGGCATCAACTACGCCCAGCAGACCTACCAGATCCCGGCCTGCTTCGGCATCGACAACAAGCTCGACCTGAGCGCGAGCGGCTGCACCCTGCCCAAGCCGTAGGGCAGACCCCGGGGCGGGCGGTCACGCGGGAGGGATCCCGCGGACCGCCCGGCCCGCCAGGGCGTCCGTGCGCCGGCCGTCCTCGATCACGAACCGCCCGCCGACCAGCACGTACGGGATGCCCGTCGGGAGCACGCGCGGCTCGGCGAAACTCGACCCCGCCGCGACCGTCGCCGGGTCGAAGAGGACCAGGTCGGCCACGTATCCCTCGCGCACCAGTCCCCGGTCCGGCAGCCGGAGCCGGGCCGCCGGGCGCGAGGTGAGGTGCGCGACGCACTCCTGAAGCGACAGCACCCCCAACTCCCGCACGTAGTGCCCGAGGTAGTGCGGGAACGTGCCGTACGCGCGCGGGTGCGGCTTCGCGCCCTGGAGGATGCCGTCCGAGCCACCGGTGTGCACGCGGTGGCGCATGATCGCCCGGACGTTCTCCTCGTGGCCGACGTGCTGGAGGATCGCCGTGGCCAGCCGGTCGGCCAGCAGCAGCCCCCGTGCCGTCACCCAGGGAGCCTCGCCCCGCACGTCTGCCGACTCCTGGACCGTCCGGCCGACGTACTCCGCCAGGGCCGGGTCGCCCACGCCCGAGATCTCGATCGTGTCCCACTCGATGGGCACGCCGTGGCAGCCGTCCGAGCCGGTGACCTCCAGGTCGTGCCGGACGCGTGCCGCCGTCTCGTCGTCCGCCAGCCGCTTGAGGGTCTGCTCCGGGCCGCCCTCGTTCGACCAGCTCGGCAGCATCGCCGCGAGCGTCGTGCAGCCGGGTGTGTAGGGGTAGGTGTCGAGGCTGATGTCGGCCCCGGCGGCCAGCGCCTCGTCCAGCAGGGACAGCAGCTCCGGCGCCCGGCCCTCGTTCACGCCGAAGTTCATCGTGGCGTGGGCGAGGTGCAGGGGGCAGCCCGCCTCCCGGGTCAGGGCGACCATCTCCTCGTACGCCTCCAGGGCGCCCGCGCCGTAGGAGCGGTGGTGCGGGCAGTAGTAGCCGCCGTACGACGCCACCACCCGGCACAGCTCGGTCAGTTCGGCGTCCTTGGCGTACATGCCGGGCGTGTACGTCAGCCCGGACGACATGCCGACGGCGCCCTGCTCCATGCCCTCGGCGACCAGCTGCCGCATCCGGTCCAGCTCTTCGGGCGTGGCCTCCCGGTCCTCCCAGCCGACGGCGAGCGCCCGGACCGTGCCCTGGGGGATCAGGTAGGCCGCGTTGACGGCGATCCCCCGGTCCAGCCGGTCCAGGTACTCGCCCACCGTCCGCCAGTCGAAGTCGATGTCGTCGCCGGAGCCGTTCCACCCGGCGATCGCGCGGCGCACCTCGTCGAGCGTGCGGTCGTCGACGGGCGCGTACGACAGCCCGTCCTGGCCGATGACCTCCAGCGTGACGCCCTGCGCGGCCTTGGCGCTGTGGTCGGGGTCGCGCAGCAGGGCCAGGTCGCTGTGGGCGTGCATGTCGACGAAGCCGGGGGAGAGGACCAGCCCCTCGGCGTCCAGCTCCCGGCGCGCCTTCGGGCGCTGGCAGCCGGCCGCGGCGGCCTCCTTGACGATTCCCACGATCCGGCCGCCGTCGACCACGACATCGGCCCGGTAGGAGTCCGAGCCGGAACCGTCCACGACATCGGCGTCCCGGATGACGAGCTCTTCCATGCGGCGGCCTCCTAGAAGTAGGTACGGACGTAGTCGACGACCGTGCCGTCCGCCTCCGCGACCGGGATCAGCGGCCACTTGTCGAACGACGTGCACGGATGGGACAGACCGAGACCGACCCAGTCACCCACCTCCAGGTCCGCCTCGGCCGTGGTGCGCAGCCAGGCGTGCTGGTCGGACAGGGCCGTCACCGACACCCCGGTGGCCGGGCGCTCGGCGCCGTCCCGGCGGACCACCTGGGCGAACGGCAGGTCGAGGTCGTAGGCCGCGTCCCGCTTGCCCGCGTTGACGAACGCCTGCTCGGCCGTCGGCCGGGACACCACCTGCGTCCACAGCCGGAACGCCGGCTCCAGAGCGCCCTCCTCGGGCACCCGGTTGAACGGGGTCAGCTTGCGGTAGTGGCCGTCGTCGTGTGACACGTACGCACCCGAGCGCAGCAACTTCAGCACCGGCAGGGAGAGTTCGGGGATCCCGGCGAAGACGTCCGCGACCGCGTCGAACCAGGCGCTGCCGCCCGCGCTGACCACGATCTCGTCCAGCCCGGTGAAGCGCCCGGCCTTGTCGAAGTCGGCGGCGAGTGCGACCAGCCGCCCCAGCCACGCCGTCACCCGCTCCGGGTCCGCCCGCGGCACCTCGCCCTCGTAGCCCGCGACGCCGACCAGCCGCAGGGTCCCCGTGCCCGCCACCGCGTCCGCGACCGCCGCGCACTCCGCCTCCGTACGGACACCGGTGCGGGCGTCCTCACCGGCGGCGAGTTCGACGACGACGTCCACGGGCCGCGAGGCGCCGCGCAGCGCCGCGTCCATCAGCTCCACCCGCGCAGGGAGTCGACGTAGCAGACGAAGCGGAAGTCCGGGTCGGCGTCCAGCTGAGCGGAGACCCAGCGCAGGGCCGCCGGGTCGACCAGCTCGTTCGCGAGGAACACGCGCCGGATCCCGAACGCCCGCGCCACCCGCACCTGGTGCGGCACCGCCAGCGTGATGCCCCACGCCCCGTGCTCGATCTGCCGGTGGAACAGCTGCGGCGCCATGGAGGTCTTGCCGTGCGGCGCGAAGGCCAGGCCGTGCCGGTCCGCGTACGTCTCCATCAGCTTCAGGTTGTGCTCCAGGCGCTCGGCGGACAGCGCGAGCACGGGCGTGGCGAAGCCACCGGTGAAGAGATTGCGGCGCTGCGCGGCCAGCTCGCCGACCGTCAGTCCGTCGGCGTCCGGCGGGAGGCCCTTGAAGCGGTGGTCGACGCGCTCTGCGACGAGCCGGGCGAGGGACTCGGCGGCGGTGTCGACTGTCATGGAGCCTCCCTGATCAGCGGTGTTGCACTGTCTGCAACATTCATTGCGTATATCGCTCAACGCTGTCTAACATCTCGGCCACCCCCGGTCAATGAAACCGCCACCGACCGCCCCGAGGCCCCGACAAGGAGCTACGAGCATCGTGACCCCCACCGGACCCTGCAACGCCCCCGACGTCGTGGACGTCGTCGCGCTCGGCGAGTCCATGGTCACGTTCCTGCCCTCCCGGCCGGGCCGGCTCGCCGACGTGCCGTCGTTCGAGCGGGGGATCGGCGGGGCGGAGTCCAACGTGGCGTGCGTGCTGGCGGCGGCGGGGCACTCCGTCCGGTGGCTCAGCAGGGTCGGGGACGACCCCTTCGGCGACCATCTGGTGGAGGCGATCGGCGGGTACGGGGTCGACGTGGCGCACGTGCGTCGCGACCCCGACCGCCCGACGGGCATCTACTTCCGCACCGCCGGGGACCGGGCCACCGACGCGCACGAGGTGGCGTACTACCGGGCCGGTTCCGCGGCGTCCGCGATGAGCGCGACGGACCCCGACCCGGCGGCGGTGCGCGCCGGGCGCGTGCTGCACCTCTCCGGGATCACGGCCGCACTGTCCGGGACCTGCCTGGACCTGATGCGCGAACTGACCGCACGCCGGCCCGGCCGCCCCCTGGTCTCCTTCGACGTCAACCACCGGCCCGGCCTGTGGCGCGACGCCGACGCCCCGAAGGTGCTCCGGGACCTCGCCCGGGGCGCGGACCTCGTGTTCGTCGGGCAGGACGAGGCCTGGGGCCTGCACAGCGCCGAGGCCGTCCGCGCCGCCCTCCCCGAACCCGAGGTGCTGGTCGTCAAGCAGGGCGCCGCAGGAGCCACCGTCTTCGAGAAGCGGGACGTCACCTTCGTCCCCGCCCCGCGCGTCGACGTCGTCGCCGCCGTCGGCGCGGGCGACGCCTTCGCCGCCGGGTTCCTCTCCGCCACCCTGCGCGGACTGCCCGTACGGGACCGCCTGCGGCACGGGCACCTCATGGCCGCCGCCGCGCTCACCGTCCCCGGCGACCTCGCCACGCCGCCCGCCCGGCAGCACGCCGACCGGCTCGTCGCCCTGGACGACGCGGCATGGGGGAGACTGCGACTCGGCCCCGGCTGGACCGAGGACACCCAGCGGGCCGACGAGGAGGTACGTACGCCATGAGCCAGACCGTCGACCGCGCGCTCAGCATCCTGCCGCTGCTCGCCGAGGGCCCCGCCGACCTGGGGCAGGTCGCCGACCGCCTCGGCGTGCACAAGTCCACGGCCCTGCGCCTGCTGCGCACCCTCCACGAGCACGGCCTGGTCTACCGCCAGTCCGACCAGCGCTACCGCCTCGGCGCCCGGCTCTTCGCGCTCGCCCAGGAGGCGATGGAGAACCTCGACGTGCGCGAGATCGCCCACCCCCACCTGGTCCGCCTCAACGAGAGCTGCGGACACACCGTGCACCTCGCCGTGTACGAGGAGAACGAGGTCCTCTACATCGACAAGGTCGAGAGCCGCTACCCCGTCCGGATGTACTCCCGGATCGGCAAGCCCGTCGCCATCACCGTCGCCGCGGTCGCCAAGCTGCTGCTGGCCGACCTGCCCGAGCACGAGCGGCGGGCGGTCGCCGAGAAGCTCGACTACCCCACCTACACGGCCCGTTCGACACCCAACGCCGGCGCGTTCCTGCGCGAGCTGGAGAAGGTGCGCGAACAGGGCTGGGCCACCGACCTCGGCGGCCACGAGGAGTCCATCAACTGCGTCGCGGCGCCCATCCGCGGCGCCGACGGCCGGGTCGTCGCCGCGATGTCGGTCTCCGCGCCGAACGTCGTCGTCACCGCCGACGAACTCCTCACCCTCCTGCCGCTGGTGCGCCGCACGGCGGACGCCATCAGCGGGGAGTACTCCGGCAGAACACCAGTCAACTACCCGGCCTGAAGGGCTGGGCTTGCAGGCAGAGTGAGACGTGTTACTGGTGCCCCACTGTGGGTTCCTGCGTCCGGTACGCCTATGGCGTTCTGGGGCGGTTGACTGCGCCCCGCTGCCACGCGGCATCGGCCCGGTGGGCGATGTTGCGGGAGCCATTGTGGTCCGCGTGCAGGATCGTCCCACAGGACTTGCACACGAACCGTGCCTGGGTCACCCGGTTCGATCGGTGGGTGTGCCAGCACTGGGAGCACTGGCGGGAGGTGTTGCGCGGGTCCACATGGACCACGGGCACACCCGCCCGTTTCGCTTTGTACTCGACGAATGCGCCGAGCTGGGCGAAGGCCCAGGAGTGCAGTCGTGCCCGCTGGTCTTTCCTGGCCGTAACCCTCTGCCGGATACCGGTCAGGTCTTCCAGACCGATACCCCGTGAGGTGCGTTCAGCGGTAGCAACGAGCTTTTTGGCGATGATGTGGTTGCGCTGGGTGGCGTACCGGGCCTCACGGCGCCGGTTGCGCTTCATCACCCGCGCCGCGGACTTGGTCCGCTTCTTCTGCAACTTCGAGCGCAGGTCACGCTTGCGCCGACGGTAGCGGTTCACCTGACGGCCGGACATGATCCGGCCGTCCGAGGTGGTGGCGATGTTCACGATACCGAGATCCACACCCAGGAACCCTCTGGGCTCGTACACCTCAGGCTCGGGGACATCGATGGTGGCGACCAGGAAGAACATGCCGTCCCGCATCACCAGATCAGATTCGCCCTTGCGCCGCCCGAGCAGCTTCAACGCCTCGGGCGAGCCGACGAACGGGATGCCCTTCAGACGTCCGGCCACGGTCCAGATCGACACCGTCCGCCGGTCGAGGTTCCAGGTCAGAATCCGGTCGTCGTACGGCTGAGCCGATTCCTCACGGAAACGGATGGGCCTCGACTCCGCCTTGACCCGGCGCCTGGATCCTTCCGGGCCGTAGTTCCCGGCCTTCAGGTTCGCCTTGAGTGTGGCGTAGGCGTCGCACACCTTCTTCACCGTGCGCACAGCCGCCTGCGCCCCGAGATCGAAATCAGCCTTGATCCGGTGGTACACGGCATCTTGCAACACGTTCCGGCGCTTCAGATCCTTCGCGAACGCCACCTCGGAGGCCGCGTTCGCGGCCCGGTTACAGGCACGCAGAGTGGCCGCCAGCGCGTCCGCATCATGAGCGGACGTCGGCAACAACTTCACCTGCGCGGTTATCTTGACGCAAGTGACGCTAGTAAGGTCTTGATCGGCAAGTCAACTCGGGGTCTTCTGCGGGAAGTCCGGGGTAGACGACGAACCGCCCTGGCGGCGGATCGTCTTTCCCTGCCCTGCTCCGCAGCAGCTTCGATTCCTCCCCGCCCCAAAGGACGGGGCTTCCTCGAAGGAGACAGGTGAAGGGCATCGCCACCCCATGACGGACAAGATCGCACTCACCCCGAAGACCCACACCGCCCCGCCGGCGAAGTTCTCGCACGGTGTGAAGAAGGGCAACATCCTCCAGGTCGCCGGACAGGTCGGCTTCCTCCCCGCCGAGGAGGGCAAGCCGCCCACACCCGCCGGGCCGACCCTGCGCGAGCAGACCCTCCAGACCCTCGCCAACGTCAAGGCGATCCTCGAGGAGGGCGGCGCCGGCTGGGACGACGTGATGATGATCCGCGTCTACCTCACCGACGTCGACCACTTCGCCGAGATGAACGCGATCTACAACGCGTACTTCGAGGAGCAGGGCCTGACCCAGCCGCCCGCCGCGCGCACCACCGTCTACGTCGGCCTCCCCGCGGGCCTCCTCGTCGAGATCGACGCCCTGGCCGTCCTCGGCTGACCGGCCCGTTCGTGTAGGCGTCTGATAACGATGCAGGAGCTGGCTGTGTGCGGCACAGGTTTGTCGACCATACTGCTGCGCTGTGGAGCAGCGCATAGGTTCGAGCAGCCAGCCCCTGGAAGGCGCCGGATTCGACCCGGCTTTCATCCCCGGGCTCACGTCACCCGCGTCCGGACGGACGGAGGACGACGGGCCGGAGAAGGAGCCTGAGGTCGCCGAGGCGGAGGAGGACGCACCTGAGGCGGAGGAGGCCGCACCCGAGGCGGAGGAGAAGGACGCGGCGTCCTCCCCGAGCCGGAGGAGGACGCCCCGGCCGACGGTCCCGTCTTCGAGGCGTCCGACCGCCGCGCCAAGATGGTCGCCGACCACAGAGGTGTCCGACTCTCCCTGGACGACCAGGAGTGCGAGTTCCGCTGGGACGAGATCGGCGCGGTGGAGACGGAGACGGCACGCTTCGGCAAGCGTTACACCGTCACCGTCCACACCCCTGACCGGCGCTGGTACCCGATCGAGATCGAGGCACCGGCCAGGAGCCGGTTCGCCGAGTGGGACGCCCAGCTGGACGCCGTGCTGGACGCCTACTTCGAGGAAGAGGAAGACGCCGACTAGCCGCAGTACTGCGCTTCCTTGCCGATCGACCGGTACATGCAGTCCGCGTTCTCCAGCAACTGCAACACCGCGTCCCGGTTACGAGAGGTCTCCCGCTCGATCACCTCGTCGGGCGGGTAGAACCCCCACCCCCGGACCTCGGATACATCTCGAACGTGTAGCCGAAGATCTTGTGCGTCCCCAGAGATAGTCGTCGATCGACCCGTCCGTGATGTACAGGTCGCTGGACTGCTCCGCCGTGTACCCGTTGCTCGCGGCCATCTTCTGCCCGACCGCCTTGAACGCCGCGTTGTCGTCCGCGGTCATCCCGGTCGTCGTGTCCGAGTACGTGTAGCCGAACGGCCACAGCACCAGCTCGCTGTACGTGTGGAAGTCGACACCGGCCTTGATCTGCTGCTTGCCGCCGACGACCCGGCTGCGCACGAAGTCCGCGACGACCTTCACCTCGGGCGCCGACTCCGCCGCCGTCCCCGGTAGGTCTCCGAGGACGTCGAGCCCGAGGAGCCGCCGCAGCAGCCCCAGCGGTAGTTCCAGTTGCGGTTCAGGTCCGTACCGACGTACGACGAACCCGAGTTGGGCTGCCGGTTCTTGCGCCAGGAGCGGTACGACCCGGTGGCGATGTCGTACTCGCCGCCGTCCGGGTTGATGTCCGGGACGATCCAGATCTCACGGTTGTTCACCATGCTGGTGACGCGCGAGTCCGAGCCGTAGTCGGAGGTCAGCTCGCGCAGCAGGTAGAGCGCCATCTCGACGGTGAGGTGCTCACGGGCGTGCTGGTGGTGCGTGAACAGCACCTCCGGCTCGGACTCGTCCGCACCGACGTTGTCGCTGATCTTGATGGCCACGATGTTGCGGCCCTGGTACGACTTGCCGATCACGCGCTGGCTCGCGATGGACGGGTTGGCCGAGACGATCGAGTTGATCTCGCTCGTCATCTCCGCGTAGTTGTGGTACTTCGAGTCGCCGGACGGGAAGTCGAAGAGCCGGACGTCGTCCTCGCCGGCGGACCGGTCGGGCACCGCGCCGAGCGCCGTGACCTCGTAGCCCTGTGCGCGCAGCTTCTTGATCTGGTCCGCGCGGCCGGAGACGACGACCCCGTGACCGTGCACCTCGTCCACGGTCACGCCCGCGCGCTGAAGTGCCGTGCGGTCCTTGGCCGTCGAGTGCAGATGGATTTCGTACTGCCGGACGTCGTCCACCGCCGGGGCGGCCTGCGCCGCGCTGTCGGCGGTGGCGTCCGGCGCCGTCGCGGAGAGGGGCGCCGCGAGGGCGAGTGCGAGAAGCGAGGCGAGGGCGGCGGTGCGTCTGCCGGTGCGGGCACCGGAGCCTCGTATGCGAAGTCGCATGAAATCTCCTTGTGGGAGGTGGGGTTGTTCCGTGCGACGTACGTGGTGCGGGTGGCGCATATCGTTCTGCCGATGGCATGAGCAGGTCAAGACCGAAAGTGGCCGCGCAGTGTACGCGTGCGGCGTGACGGTCGAGGAGGAGCGGCCGAAGTACACCCTGGGGTGTGACCCGAGCGTGCATATATGTACGTAGCCGGGAGACAGTGAGGGTCCGCGCAAGGGGAGCCGGAATGTCCGGATCCTCGGACCACACCCTCAGAGGACTGGCTGATCATGGGCGGATCAGCGCCACGACGGGATCACCAGCTGCCGGTCGAGACGACCAGCTTCGTCGACCGGCGTGGCGAACTGACCGAGGGCCGAGAGCTGCTGGCCCGGGCACGGCTGGTGACACTGACCGGGCCGGGCGGCGTCGGCAAGACCCGGCTCGCCGCGCGCATCGCGGCCCGCGTGCAGCGGGCGTTCCCGGACGGGGTGCGTTTCGTGCATCTCTCCGGGCTGCACGACCCGGCGCTCGTCCCGCTCGCCGCCGCCGAGGCACTGGGGCTGCACGGCCACTCCGCCCAGCCGCCCCTGGACGACCTCGTGGAGCAGGTACGGGACCGGCGGCTGCTCCTCGTCGTCGACAACTGCGAGCATCTGGCGGGTGCCTGCGCGCAGCTGGCCGCGGCCCTGCTGCACGGCACCGAGGGGGTCCGCGTCCTGGCCACCAGCCGGCACCGGCTCGGCCTCACCGAGGAGCACCTGCTGGAGGTACGGCCGCTGTCCGTGCCCGACCCGGACGGCGACCTGTCCGCCGCCGAGGGGTACCCGGCCCTCACGCTCTTCGCCGACCGGGCCGCCGCGGTCGTCCCCGGCTTCCGTCTCACGCCCGGCAACCTCGCGTCCGTGGCCCGCCTGTGCCGCCGCCTGGACGGCCTGCCCCTCGCCATCGAACTCGCCGCGGTCCGCATGCGCGTCCTCGACGTCGACCAGCTCCTGGACCGCCTCGACGACCGCTACCGCTTCCTCACCACCGGCAGCCCGCGGCCCAGCCCCGCCACCAGACCCTGCGGGCGGCGGTCGCCTGGAGCCACGACCTGTGCACCGGTCCCGAGCAGCTGGTGTGGGCCCGGTTGTCGGTCCTCGCGGGCAGTTTCGACCTGGAGACGGCGGAGGCGGTGTGCGCGGACGACGGCGGGGCGGGGGACGCCGTGCGGGGAACTCTGCCGGAGGACGTCGCCGGGTTCGTCGGCGGCGCGGCGCGGGGAGTGGCGTCCAGCGCAGGTGTCCGGCCTGTGCGGGCACTCGCGGGAACCCGGACACTCCCTCCGCCCGAGAGCGGTACGAGGGAGGCCGGGTCGAGCGGTGAACTCGCCTCCCTGCCCGTGCCCCGCCCCGGCGGCCCCCCGCTGCGCCCAGCGGTCGGCGCCGCGCATGCTTTGTACGCCCGGCCCGTTCCAGCCCTCCGCGCCGATGACGTCCTCGACGCCGTCGCCGGGCTGGTGGACAAGTCCGTGCTGTGCCGGGAGCCCGGGCCCGGCGGCGTGCGGTACCGGCTGCTCGACACGCTGCGGCAGTACGGGCTGGAGCAGTTGCGGCGGACGGTGGGGGAGGAGGACGCCGCCCTGCGGCGGCAGCGGGACTGGATGCTGCGGCGCGTCGAGGACTGCGAGCGCCGCTGGTTCGGGCCCGGACAGCCGGAGACCGTCGCCCGGCTGCGGGCCGACCGCGACAACCTGCGCGCCGCCCTCGACCACAGCCTCTCCACCCCCGGCGAGGAGCTCGCCGGACTGCGGCTCGCCGGCACGCTCTGGTTCTACTGGCACGCCTGCGGCGCACCGCGCGAGGGCCTGTACTGGCTCGACCGGGCCCTGGCCGCGTGCCCCGGGCCGACCCGGGAACGGGCCCGCGGCCTCTGGGTCGCCGGGCTGCTGGCCGCCGCCACCCAGGACTTCCCGCGCGGCCGCCGCAACGCCGGGGACGCCCTCGCCCTCGCCCGGCTGCTGGGCGACGCCGCCGAGGCCGCCCACGCCGAGTACGTCATCGGCGTCCTGAAGCTGTTCGGCGACGACCTGCCGGGCGCGCTGCGGCACTTCGAGACCACCGTCGCCCGCGGCCCCGTGCCCGGCCAGCACCTGAGCCTCGTAGGCCTCGACCAGGTCGAACTCGCCTGTGCGCTGGGCTTCCTCGGCGAGGCCGACCGGGCCGTCGAAGTGTGCGAGGAGGCCCTGCGGCTGTGTGAGAGGCACGACGAGCAGTGGGTACGGTCGTACGTGCTGCGCATGCTCGCCCTCGCGCACAGCGTGCGCCACGACTGGCCCCGGGCCGAACGGCACGCCCGAGAGGCCCTGCGCCTGAAACTCGCCGTCCACGACGTCATCGGCATCGCCCTCACCCTCGACCTGCTCGCGTCCATCGCCGTCGAACGCGGCGCCCACCGGGACGCGGCCGTGCTGCTCGGCGGCGCCGACCGCGTCTGGGCCGACATCGACGCCGCCCGCTGGGGCGCCCGCACCCTCAACTCCGTACGCCGGGACAGCGAGAGAAGAGCCTGCCGGGCCCTGGGACAGGACGAGTTCGAACGGGCCCACCGGCGCGGCGGCTGCCTCGGCCTCGCGGAGCTCGTCGGCCACGCCCTCCAGGAACCGGCCCGACCACACCCCGGAGAGGCGCAGGCCCCGTACGAGGACGGCACGGTCCGCCTCACCCGCCGTGAGACCGAGGTCGCCCGGCTCGTCGCCGAAGGGCTCGCCAACCAGCAGATCGCCGACCGACTGGTGATCGCCCGCCGCACCGCCGAAGGCCACGTCGAACGCATCCTCAGCAAGCTCGGCTTCAGCAACCGCAGCCAGATCGCCGCCTGGGTGACGGCACAGCGCTGACCGCCCGCACCGAGACCAGGCGAACCCGCCCACACCCCGAGGGGAACACATGACCACCCGACAGCCCACCGCACCCACCGCGTTCGACCACCGCATGGCCGTCTTCGACTCCGACGAGGACTTCGTGGCCGCCGCCCTGCCCTTCCTCGGCGAAGGCCTCGCCGCACCCGGTGAGCCACCGCCCGTCGCCATCGCCGACCCCGCAACCTGGACCTCCTGCGGGACGCCCTCGGCCGTGACGCGAAGGACGTCGTCTGCGTCCCGCACACCGACTGGTACACCGGCTCCGCCGCCAACGCCGTCGCCCGGGCCGCCACGTACCTCACCTCTCACGCGGGCCCCGGCGGCGGGATCCACCTCCTCATGGAGCCCGTCTGGAGCGGCCGCGCCGGCCGCTCCGCCCGCGAGACCACCGAGTGGATCCGCTACGAGGCGCTCGCCAACCTCCTCTTCGCCCCCATGGCCACGACCGCCCTGTGCGCGTACGACACCCGCACCGCGGGGCCCGCCGTCGTGGCAGCGGCCCGCCGCGCCCACCCCGACACGGACGTGTACGAGGACCCGGTGCGGCTCACCGCCGAACTCGACG
Source organism: Streptomyces tuirus (assembly GCA_018195615.1). Taxonomy (GTDB): domain Bacteria; phylum Actinomycetota; class Actinomycetes; order Streptomycetales; family Streptomycetaceae; genus Streptomyces; species Streptomyces tuirus_A. Next base: position 6,230,438 of record JAGTPG010000002.1, read on the forward strand.
CCGTCCCGCTGCCGCTGCCCCGGCCGGCGCGGAGCCCCTCGCCGCGCCGGACGCCGCTGCCGTGCGGACCTGGGCGGAAGCCCGGGGACTTCCCGCCGCCGACGCCGAGTTGTTCGCCGCGGCCGTCGCGGAGACGGCGGCGGCCCTGGCGCCCCTCGGCGGCACCGCCCTGCTGTGGGGCGAGGCACCCGCCTGCGTCTGCGAACTGCGCTCGGCCCGACCCGTCGGCGACCCGCTCGCCGGTTTCGTCCCGCCCCGGCCACCGGCCGGGAACCCGGACCGGGCCTGTGGTACGCGCGTCAGGTCTGCGCGTACGTCGACATCCGCGACGACGCCGAGGGAGCCACGGTCCGCCTCCAGTACGCGTAACGCCTCCGGTACGCGTAACGCCTCCCGTACGCGCGGCCCCCACCTGCGCGAGCAGGTAGGGGATCAGGTAGTCCTCCCCTGCGCCGGGCCACCCCTCGGGACCACCCTGGACCCATGCTGCGACTCTCCGGCCGCCACATCCCGGGCCCCGACGCCCGCTACGGCCCGTTCCCGCAACCACCCTTGGGAGCGGGCCACCTGAGCGTCGAGTACGCCCCCAGGCCCTCCGCCGTCCGCGAGGCACGCGCCGAGGTGCGCAGGCAGTTGGAGGACTGGGGGATCGCGGAGCGCGGTGAGGTGGCGGACGTGGCCGAACTCCTCGTCGGCGAGCTGGCCACCAACGCACTGGTGCACGCCGAGAGCCGCTTCCGTCTCACCCTCTTCGCCGCGCACGGCGTACTGCGCTGCGAGGTCGCCGACGCGGAGCGCCGGGTGCCCCGGGTGCTGGACGCGGGCACGGGGAGAACGGCCGTGGGATGTTCCTGGTGGACGCGCTCGCCCAGCGCTGGGGCTGCCACCGGGAGGGGCCGGGCAAGACCGTGTGGTTCGAGCTCGGCACGTGCGGGTCGGACGGCTGCGGTCGGCGACAGCCGTGACGCTCCGCTGGGTGGGCCTCGGCGGTTTGTTCTGCCGCCTTGGCCTGCTCCCGGGCCGCGGGTTCGTTGTGGCTTGTCGCGAAGTTCCCCGCGCCCCTCAGGGCGGTGTGCTCACGCCCTCTTGTCGGGCCGGGCCCTTTGATGTTTCTTGACCTGCATGGCGGACACCACAGGAAACACCACGGACCACGAGGGCGCGCACTCACCCCAGCCCCGCAAGGCGAGCTGGAAGTACATCGGCCCGGGCATCGTCGTCGCGGCGACCGGCGTCGGGGCCGGCGATCTGGTCGCCACGCTCATCGCGGGCAGCAACTTCGGCTACACCCTCCTGTGGGCGGCCGTCATCGGCTGCTTGGTGAAGATCTCACTCGCCGAGGCGGCGGGCCGCTGGCATCTGTCCACGGGCCGCACACTCTTCGACGGCTGGGCGAGCCTCGGCCGCTGGACGACCTGGTTCTTCGCGGTCTACGTCGTGGTCTGGGGCTTCGTCTACGGCGCGGCGGCGATGTCGTCGAGCGCGCTGCCGCTCCAGGCGCTGTTCCCGGACGTGATGGACCTGAAGTGGTGGGGCATCGCCTGCGGACTGGTCGGCCTGGTCTTCGTCTGGTTCAACAAGTACTCGGTGTTCGAGAAGGTCATGACGGTCCTGGTGGGCGTCATGTTCGTGGTGACGGTGTACCTGGCGATCCGGGTCACCCCGAACCTCCCCGACGCCTTCGCCGGCCTGCTGCCGGTGCTGCCGGACGAGAAGGACTCGATCCTCAACACGCTGGGCCTGATCGGCGGTGTCGGCGGCACGATCACGCTCGCCGCCTACGGCTACTGGGTCAACGCCAAGGGCTGGACCGACACCGGCTGGATGAAGGTCATGCGCCTGGACAACCGCGTCGCCTACGCCACGACGGGCATCTTCGTGATCGCCATGCTCTTCGTCGGCGCGGAGCTCCTGCACTCGGCGAACGTGGCGATCGCCAGCGGCGACAAGGGTCTGGTCCAGCTGGGCGACATCCTGGAGAAGGAGTACGGCGCGGCCACGGCGAAGTTCTTCCTGATCGGTTTCTTCGCCACGTCCTTCACCTCGCTCATCGGCGTCTGGCACGGCGTGAGCCTGATGTTCGCCGACTTCGTGGCCCGGCTGTCCGGCACGGGGCAGGCCAAGGGCGAGGAGGTCGCCGCGGGGACGCGTGAACGCTCCTGGCCGTTCCGCGCCTACCTGCTCTGGCTGACCTTCCCGCCCATGATCCTCCTCTTCGAGGGCCAGCCCTTCCGCCTGATCATCATCTACGGCGTCCTCGGCGCGGCCTTCATGCCGTTCCTCGCCGGCACGCTGATCTGGCTGCTGAACTCCGCCCGCACGCCCCGCGAGTGGCGCAACGGGCCGGTCAGCAACGCCATGCTGGCCATCGCGGGGCTGCTGTTCCTGGTGCTGTGCGTGAAGCAGATCTGGGACCAGCCGTGGGGGGAGTTCTTCTAGCGACGCGGCGCGCGGGGAGAATGCCACAGCACCGAGACCTTCCCAGCGAGCACGAGGACCGAGGACCCGACGGATGACCCAGCAGCACCCACCACCCGGACCCGGCTTCGGCCCGCCCCCGCCGCAGTACGCGCCCGCGCCACCTCCCCATGCGCCCGCGCCGCCACCTCCCCATGCCTCCGTGCCACCTCCCTATGGTCAGGCTCCGCCCCGACCGGTTCCGGCCGGCCCGGATTTCCTGGCCGTCGACAAACGCAACGCGGTCGTCGTCGACGCGTCGGGCGTCGCCTTCGAGTCGTCCGGTCTCTCGATCGAGTTCCGCTGGCCCGAGATCCGCAGCGTGCACTACCAGGCGAGTCCCAACGGCAAGGCGCTGATGGTCGCCGTGGTCCACGTGGACGGCAGGTTCTTCGAGTGCGTGGTGGAGGCCAAGCCCAGGTCGCGGCTCCAGGAGTGGTTCCCGCAGCTGGCCTGGGTGCTCGGCCACTACCGTCCGATGGGGTGAGGCCGGCGGCGCCTACGGCAGCGCGTGCACGTGCGGCCCCACCGCGTTCGACCACGCGTTGCCCGCCGTCGCGTCCCAGTTGGTCGACCAGGTCATCGCGCCCCGCAGGTCGGGATAGGTCCTGGACGGCTTGAAGGAGCCGCAGTTCGTGCCCTTGGTCAGGCAGTCCAGGGCGTTGTTCACGACGGAGGGCGCCACGTACCCGCTCCCCGCGCCCCGCGTCGAGGCCGGCAGGCCCAGCCCGACCTGGGACGGGGCCAGGCCGCCCTCCAGCTGGATGCAGGCCAGGGCGGTCAGGAAGTCCACCGAGCCCTGGCTGTACACCTTGCCGTCGCAGCCCAGCATGGATCCGCTGTTGTAGTACTGCATGTTGACGACCGTGAGGATGTCCTTGATGTTCAGCGCGGTCTGGAAGTAGGAGTTCGACGTCGACTGCATGTCGATGGTCTGCGGTGCCATCGTGATGATCAGCGACGAGCCCGCCTTCGCCGAGAGCGACCGCAGGGCCTGCGTCATGTAGGTGGCGTTGAGACCGTTCTCCAGGTCGATGTCGACGCCGTCGAAGCCGTAGGTCTGCATCAGGGAGTGGACGGAGTTCGCGAAGTTGTCCGCCGACGCGGCGTCGTTCACGGTCACCGTGCCGCGCTCACCGCCGACCGAGACGATGACCTTCTTCCCGGCGGCCTGTTTGGCCCTGATGTCGGCCTTGAACTGGTCGACGGTGTAGCCGCCGAGCCCGGCCGAGTCCAGGTTGAAGGTCACCGCGCCCGGCGTGGAGGTCGCGTCCGCGAAGGCGACGGCGATGATGTCGTACTGGGACTGCACGTCGGCGAGCCTCTGGACCGCGGCACCGTTGTCGAAGTTCTGCCAGTAGCCGGTCACCGCGTGCTCGGGCAGGGCGGGACCCGGGCCGTTCGGCGCGCTCGTGCGGCCCGTCACCGCCGCCGACTGCGGCGACTCGCCCGCCGCGTTCGTCGCCGTGACCTGGAAGGAGTACGACGTCGAGGCCGCGAGCCCGGTCACCGTCGCCGACGTGCCGGAGACCGCCGTCACCTTCGTGTCGTCGCGGTAGACGGTGTAACCGGTCGCTCCGGAGACCGCGTTCCACGCCAGCGACACCGACGAGGACGTCGTACCGGAGACGTTCAGACCGCTCGGTGCTCCCGGAACCGCCGGCCCGGGGCCGCTGCCGCCGCCTCCGTCGGGGCCGTACACCGACACGTCGTCGGCGTGGTACGCGGCCTGCCCGTACCAGCCGTGCGTGTACACCGTCACCGACGTGGTCGACGAGCCGGTGGTGAACGTCGTCGACAGCTGCTTCCAGGAGGTGGAGTCCGGCGTCCAGGTGGACACGTCGGTCGTGCCCGTGCCCGTCACGCCCAGGTAGGCGTACCCGCCGCGCACCCAGGCGCCCAGCGTGTACGTCGAGCCGGGCTTCACCTTCACGGTCTGGCTGCACCGGGCGTTGTCCTGCCCCGACGGGGTCGCCCGCAGCGCGGCCGTGCCGGAGTGCACCGGGGAGGAGACGGCCGTACCGCTGCCCGCCGAACAGGTCCATTCGCTCAGGCCCGACTCGAAGCCGGGGTTCCTGGCGTTGTTGACGTCGGCGGCGGACGCCTGGCCGACGGTCGTGAGAGTGAGGGCCAGGGCCGCCATGAGGGCGCCCGGCCACAGCCGTGAGTACCGCCTGTATCTGAACATGACAAGAAAGTGGTCCAGACCAACGGTGCTGTCAATAGGTTCAGACCAATTTACGGAACGGTGAGATGCTCAACCTGCCCCGTTTTGGCGCAACTTGTGCAACGCCAGTTCCTCACGAGCTACACAAACGCTGTTCTCCGCTCACAGAGCCGTGGATACAGTGCTGAGGTAGTCACGCAGTGAAGTCATCAAGGCGTGCCGGAGTAACCCCCGGCGCGCCGACGGGCATGGGGAAACGGGGAGCTGCGCGTGCCAACTGCCATTGCCGTGACCAGCGCCGACATGGCGCTGCCGCCACATGACGAACGCACCCTGCCCGCCGTCGTGCTGCGGGACGTCGACCGGCGCCCCCTGGAGCATGCGCTGGCCGAGATGCAGACCCTGGTCGAGCACCACGGGCATGTGATCGTGGTCTGCTCGTCGGCCGCTCCCACCGCCGTGCAGCGACGCCTCCACACCCTGCGCTCCCTCCTGGAGAGCGACCGCATCGCCCTCTTCCGCCCCGACCTGCCGCCTCTGGGGATCGCGGTGTTAGTGAGGCAGTTGAGACAGCTCGCGTCCTGCGACATCAGCCCCGGCGTGCTCGCCTCGGCCGGCCGGCTGCTCGTCCACTACATCCACGCCGGGGCGCTCCTCAACTCCGTCGCCCGGCTCGACCGCGTCCCCGTCGGCCTGACCTCGCACGCCAAGTCCTGGGTCCCCGGCAGCCAGTTCGGCGTCCTCGCCCACCCCGAGCCGCAGCTCGTCAAAATCACCCCGAAGCGACCCTCCCCGGCCCCGAGTTCGGCACCTGGATGCTGGTCGCCCAAGGACAGCTCCAGTCCGACTGGGTCACCGGCACCCTCGCCCCGTCCTGGAAGGTGCAGGGACTGCGTGAGACCCCGCTGCCCGCCGAGTCACCCGGCTGGTGGGGCACCGGCAAGCTGATCGAGTTCTGCAGCTACCTGCCCGACCTCTCGGTCCTCTACCAACTGGTCGCCTCCGTACGGCGCGGCAGCTGCCACTGGTGCGGCATCGACGTCATCGGCGACCGCTGTGTCTTCTGCTCGGCCATGCCACCCGACCACGACAGCCCGCCCCGCGCACAGCTCGAGAACCGAACGGCCGTCGGGTGAGCCCTGGCGCCGCTCGTCAGCACCGCTCCGATCCCGCTCGACCGATACCCCAACGAGGTTCCACGGTTCATGAACTCCCGTCAGCGCCGCGGCGTGATTCTCCTGCTCCTGTCGGTCCTCTGCGCCCTCGGCGCCTTCACCGGCGTGCTCTCCGTCATCAGCGACGTGAAGTCCAAGGTCGGCCCCGAGGTCACCGCCTACCGGCTGAAGTCCGAGGTACCGCCCTACACCACCCTCACCACGGGCCAGTTCGAGAAGATCAAGATGCCCGAGCGGTGGCTGTCGGCCAACGCGGTCACCGACCTCCGGGAGATCCAGGGCAAGATCGCCGTCACCACCCTGCGCGCGGGCTCCCTGCTCCAGTCCGACATGATCGTCCGCCGGCCGGCCCTCCAGCCCGGCCAGCAGGAGGTCGCCATCATGATCGACGCGGCCACCGGAGTGGCCGGCAAGATCACACCCGGCTCCTCCGTCAACGTGTACGCCACCTTCGAGGGCAGGCGCGAGAGCGACCCCGACCAGTCGAAGATCATCGTGACCAACGCCAAGGTCATCGACGTCGGCGACCTGACCGCCCTGAGGCCCGACGAGAGCAACCGCAACCGGCAGCCCACCGACGCCGTCCCCATCACCTTCGCGCTGTCCGCCCTCGACGCCCAGCGCATCACCTACGCCGAGTCGTTCGCCCAGCGGGTCCGGCTCGCCCTCGTCGCGCCCGGCGGCGACACCACCGTCCCGGAGCAGGACCGGACGTACGAACTCGCGAAGGACAAGTGAGAGGCTCGCATGCCCACGAGGATCCTCCCGGCAGTCGGTGACGCGGACGCCGTCCGGTCCGTCACGACCCTCCTCAGCCAGCTCCCGGACGCCGAACCGGTCGCCCCGGTGGTCGACTCCACGCAGCTCATCGACACCCTCGCGCGCCTCGCCGCCGAATCCGTCGACGAACTGCCCGAGGTCGTGGTGGTGCACGAGCGGATCGGCCCGGTCCCCGCCCTGGAACTGATCCGCGAAGTGGCCCTGCGCTTCCCGGCCGTCGGCGTCATCCTCATCACCTCCGACGCGAGCCCCGGCCTCTTCCAGGCCGCCATGGACTACGGCGCCCGCGGCCTGGTCGCCCTGCCCCTCAGCTACGAGGAACTCGCCAGCCGCGTCCAGGCCGTAGCCCAGTGGTCCGTCGGCGTACGCCGGCACCTCGGCGCCGGCGGCGACGTCTTCACCGGCGTCGGCGGCACCGTCGTCACGGTCAGCGGCGCCAAGGGCGGTGTCGGCACCACCCTCACGGCGATCCAGCTGGCCCTGGCCGCCCAGGCCTCCGGCCGCAGCACCGCCCTGGTCGACATGGACCTCCAGACCGGCGACATCGCCTCCTACCTGGACGTCCAGTTCCGCCGCTCCGTCGTCGACCTGGCCGCCATCACCGACATCTCCCCGCGCGTCCTGGCCGACGCGGTCTTCCGCCACGACACCGGACTCGCCCTGCTCCTCGCCCGGCCGAAGGGGAACGCGGCGAGGACGTCACCGACCGCGCCGCCCGGCAGATCGTCAGCGCCCTGCGCTCCCGCTACGAGGTCGTCGTCATCGACTGCGGCGCCCAGCTCGGCGGCGCGGGAGCGGCGGCCGTGGAGATGGCGGACCGGGCCCTGCTCCTCACCACCCCGGACGTCATCGCGGTACGCGGCGCCAAACGGGCGGTGCGGATGTGGGACCGGCTGCAGATCCGCAAGGCGGAGGAGACCACGGTGGTCGTCAACCGCCACACCCGGGCCACGGAGATCCAGCCCCCGCTCGTCCAGAAGATTACCGGCACGGCGGTCGCGGCGACCGCGATCCCCGCGAACTTCAAGGAACTGCAGAGCGTGGTGAACGCGGGCCGCGTCCACGAGCTGGAGAGCAAGAGCGCGGTGAAGCAGGCGCTGTGGGGTCTGGCGGGCGAACTGGGGCTGGTCAAGGTTCCCGAGGGGGCTCAGAAGGCGGGGAGGTTCCGGGGCGGAGACCGGGGGTCGGTGAGCTTTCGGCGGAGGAGGGAGGGGTGAGCGTGCCATTAAGGGAGCGGGACCGGGGCCAGGTGACCATCGAGTTCCTCGGCATGACACCGACGATCATCGTGACGCTGGTGGTGCTGTGGCAGCTCGTGCTGGTGGGATACACGTTCACGCTCGCGGGAACGCCGCGGACGAGGCGGTGCGGGCGGCGACGGCGGCGGAGTACGACCGTGACGGCAAGTGCCGGCAGGCGGGACTGGACAAGCTGTCGGACGCGTGGCGGGCCGGCGCCGACGTGAGCTGCGGGGGCTACGGCTCCGGTTACCTCACCTCCGACGTCAGGCTCCAGGTCCCCGTCCTCTTCCCGGGCACGATCGCCTTCCCGTTCACGGTCAAGGGCCACGCGGGTGCGGTCGAGGAGGCGAAGTGACATGGCGTACGACCGTAGAGCGCGCGACCGCGGCCAAGTCGCCCTCGAGTACCTCGGATTCCTGCCGATCCTGCTGCTCGTCGCCATGGCGGCCGTACAACTCGGCATCGTCGCGTACACGGCGCAGCAGGCGGGGACGGCGGCGCGGGCGGGAGCGCGCAGTGCCTCGCTGGACCCCGGAACCGAGCAGCAGGCCTGCGGGAACGCGGTCAGCGGCTGGCTGGCCGACGGGACCTCCTGCTCGGGCGCGGAGTCGGGCGAGGAGGTCACGGTCACGGCGACCGTCGACATCCCCTCCGTCGTCCCCGGCTGGGACTTCGATCCGGCGCGCAAGACCGCCACGATGCCGCTCGACCACTGACCATCGGCGAACGAGGAGCACCGGACCCATGAGCCTGCGGGCACGCATCAACTCCCCGAGGAGAACGGCAACCGGGGCGAGGACGGCCACCTGGTCGCCTCCTACCGCGCCAAGCTCCTGGAGGAGATCGACCTCGCGGAGATGAGTTCGCTGTCCGCCGCCGAGCGCCGGGCCCGGCTGGAGCGGGTGCTCGGGCACATCATCAGCCGCGAGGGCCCGGTCCTGTCGACGGTGGAGCGCTCGCAACTGATCCGCAGGGTGGTCGACGAGGCACTCGGCCTGGGCATCCTGGAGCCGCTCCTGGAGGACGCCTCCATCACCGAGATCATGGTGAACGGCCCGGACGCGATCTTCGTGGAGCGCGGCGGCCGGGTCGAGCAACTGCCCCTGCGCTTCGCCTCGAACGACCAGCTCATGCAGACGATCGAGCGGATCGTCTCGACGGTCAACCGCCGCGTCGACGAGTCCAACCCGATGGTCGACGCCCGCCTCCCCTCCGGCGAGCGCGTCAACGTCATCATCCCGCCCCTGTCCCTCACGGGCGCGACCCTCACCATCCGCCGCTTCCCGCGCTCCTTCACGCTCCAGGAGCTGATCGGCCTCGGCTCGCTCGACGAGCACATGCTGTACCTGCTGGCGGGCCTGGTGCAGGCCAAGTTCAACATCATCGTCTCGGGCGCGACGGGCACGGGAAAGACGACCCTGCTGAACGCCCTGTCCGGCCTCATCCCCGAGGGCGAACGCATTATCACCATCGAGGACTCGGCGGAGCTCCAGCTCCAGCAGGCGCACGTGATCCGCCTGGAGTCCAGGCCCCCCAACGTGGAGGGCAAGGGCCAGGTCTCCATCCGCGACCTGGTCCGCAACTCCCTCCGTATGCGCCCCGACCGGATCGTGGTCGGTGAGGTCCGCGGCGGCGAGTCCCTGGACATGCTCCAGGCCATGTCGACGGGCCACGACGGCTCGCTGGCCACGGTCCACGCCAACAGCGCCGAGGACGCGCTGATGCGCCTGCAGACCCTCGCCTCCATGTCGGACGTGGAAATCCCCTTCGTGGCGCTGCACGACCAGATCAACAGCGCGGTGGACGTCATCGTCCAGCTCACCCGGTTCGCGGACGGCGCCCGCCGCATCACCGAGATCGCGCTGATGGACAGCCACGGCAGCGATCCGTACCGGCTGGTCACGGTCGCCCGCTTCACCGCACAGCCCATGACGGCCGACGGCCGTATCCACGGGGCCTTCGAGTACTTCCCCCTCCCACGCCGCACCGCCGACCGCCTCTACATGGCGAGCCAGCCCATTCCCCAGGCCTTCGGCATCGCCCGGTCCGCGGACCAGCTAGCCACCCGAGAAGCCAGGTAGGACCGACCGATGGAACTGCACCAGCTCATCACGCTCACCACCGGCATCACCCTGCTGACCTGCGTCCTCGCGGTGGTCGGCCTGCACTCCTACGCCACCGGCAAGGCACAGCGCCAGGCGCTCGTCGACCGCCTGTCCGCCACCGGCCAGATACCGGTCGGCGGCCGTCGCCGGCACTTCCGGGGGATCGACCGCCGACTGCGGCGCACCAAGCTCGGCAGGAAACTGGAACTTCGCCTGGCGGCCACCGGTCTGGACATCACCCCGGGCGAGTTCTTCGTCTACATGCTCGCCACGGTGGCCGGCCTGTGGCTGACCGGCCAGGCGGCTCTGGCCCCGTTCTTCGGCCCGCTGGCCGGCCTGCTGGGCATCGGGGTGGCGATCCAGTTCCTCAACTGGCAACGCCAGAAACGCATCGAGAAGTTCATCAACCAGCTCCCCGAAATGGCCCGGATCCTCGCCAACGCGACCCAGGCGGGTCTCGCCCTGCGCACCGCGATCGGCATGGCCGCGGAGGAGATGGAGGCCCCGGCCGGAGAGGAACTCGGCAAGGTCTCCGCGCAGCTGGCCGTGGGCGCGTCGATGGACGAGGCACTGAGCGAGATGGCCGACCGCCTCCCCTCCCGCGAGCTGGTCGTCCTCGTCACCACCCTGGTGCTGTCGAACCGGGCGGGCGGCCAGGTGGTGAGCGCGCTGCGGAACCTGACCGAGACGCTGGAGGAACGCAAGGAGACCCGACGAGAGGTCCGCACCCAGCTCTCCCAGGTCAACATGACGTCGTACGCGGTCCCGGTCCTGGGCGTCGGCTCCCTCTTCCTCATGAACGGCGTGAAAGACGGAGCCCTGGACCGCATGACCGGCTCCCCCTTCGGCCAGGCGGCGGTCATCATCGCCTTCAGCCTCTACGCCGTCGGCTTCGTCCTCATCCGCCGCCTGTCCCGCATCGACGTCTGAGAGCCAGGAGGCAACCATGGGACTGCTTCTCGCCCTGCTGACGGGCCTCGGCGTCTGGGGCATCTTCGCCGGCATCCGCATGTACCGCGCCGAGGCCAAACTGCCCGGTGACCTCGCCCTGGCCCTGGAGGTCGGCTCCACCCGCACCGGCGCCGTCGACTCCCTCATCGACCGCATGGGCATGCGCTACGCCCCCGCGGTGCTGCGTCTGATGGGCCCCAAGCAGGTGGCCAAGTACCGCCGCAAGATCGACCTGGCGGGCAACCCGGGCGGCCTGACGATCGACCGCTACGCGGCGAGGCGCGCGGTGTACGGGGCGCTGGGCGGGGTGGGCTTCCTGGTGTTCCTGATGCGCGGCCAGCTCCTGGTCGCCCTCCTCCTGCTCGCTTTCGGCGCGTTCTGGACGGAGGTGGGCATCTGGTCGGCGATCCGCATCCGCAGGGACGTCATCGAACGGACCCTGCCGGACTTCCTGGACGTCCTGGCGGTCGTGGTCAGCGCGGGCCTCGGCTTCCGCCAGGCCCTGGACCGGGTCGCGTCCAAGTACGAGGGCCCCTGGGCGGACGAGCTGCGCATCACCCTCCGCCAGATGGACCTGGGCATGAGCCGCCGCCAGGCCTTCGCGGAACTGCGCCGCCGGAACGACTCCGAGCAGGTGGCGATGTTCGTGACGGCGTTGCAGCAGGGCGAGGAACTGGGCGCGCCGATCGTCGACACGCTGGTGGCTCTCGCCAAGGACATGCGGCGTACGGACGCGCAGAACGCCCGCCGCAAGGCCGCGCGTGCCGTTCCCAAGGCCACGATGATGATCACGACCTTCATGGTCCCGGCCACGATGCTCCTCCTCGGCGCCGGCCTGATCCTCGGCTCGGGGACGGACTTCGGCTCGGTAACGGGCGAGTAGGCAGGCAGGGAGGGGGCCAGCATGTCGCTGACAGAGGAACGGAACGGACTGCTGCGCCGTCGCCGTCGCGCCGCGAACCCGCCGGAGATCACGACACCCCCTGCGGGGACGGTCCTGCCGGCCCATGCGCGCACGGGGGCGCCTGATGTACCGGTTACGTCGGTCACGCCTGCGTTGCCGCCGGGGTGGGAGGCGGCGGGTGGAGGTCAAGCGGGCGTGCCGGTACCGGGGCCCGTGCCGACGCCGGGAGCCGCGGGGAGCGGGCAGGCGGGGTATGCGAACGGCGGGCCCGGTGCAGACGGCGGGCCGGAGCCGCGCGCGAACGGCCGGTCGGCTGCCGACGGTGCTCAGCCCTCACAGGGGCCACCCGCACTCGACCACGAAAGCCGCGCGAGTGGTCCGGGCGGGAACCCCACCCAGGCCGAGGGCCGGGGCGACGACGCGCCGGCAAACCCGGCGATCCCCATCCAGGTCAACGCCCTCCAGGCCATGTGCCGCCAGGTCTTCGGCTTCCGCCTGGCCATGATCGCCCTGGCCACCCCCACCGCCCTCCTCAACGCCAACGACGGCCTCCCCACGCGCCTCGTAGGCGCGGCCGTAGTAGTCACGTTCATGACCTCCTACGTCCTCTTCCGGGACTGGGAACGCTTCGGCCCCCTCCTCCTCCGCCACCCCACCCTCCTCGGCGCAGACACCCTCTTCGGTGCCCTCCTGCTCATCTCCGCAGGCCCGGACAGCACCCTCGCCTACGTCAGTGTCTGCACCCCCCTCCTCGCCGGCCTGGTCTACGGCTGGCGAGGAGCCGCCGTCTTCGCCAGCCTCCAGGCCCTGCTCCTCCTCCTGATACACGCGGCACAGGAGAACCCGGCCCCGGGCCTCGCCGAGTCGACCCTCCTGCCCGGCCTCTGCGTCATCGCCGGAGCCGTCGGCTCCAGCCTGCGCAACCTCATGTTCCGTTTCGGCGCGGCCACACACGCCCTGACGACGGTGCAGGCCCGACTGGCCGTCACCGAAGCGGTGAGCGCCGAACGCGCGCGCCTGGCCCGCGAGATGCACGACTCGGTCGCCAAGACCTTGCACGGCGTGGCCCTCGCCGCCGACGGCCTGGCGACCTCAGCCGGTGCCGACCGTATGGACGCGGCCCTGGTGAAACAACAGGCCGAATTCGTCGCCCGCTCCGCCCGCCGCGCTGCCGCCGAGTCCCGGGAACTCCTCGCCGACCTCCGCCATGACTCCGACCCGGACCACACCACGGACGTCCTCGTAGAACTCGCGGCCCGAACCCGGGACTTCAGCAGCCGCACCGGCCTCCCCGCCGTCTACCGCCCCACCGGCGAGGAGGCCGTCCCTCCGGTCCCGCCCGCCGTGGCCCGCCAACTCCTCACCATCGCCTCGGAGGCCATGGAGAACGCCCACCGCCACGCACGCCCCACCCGCGTCGACGTCCGCGCGGGCGTCCACGGCGATCTGCTCCGCATCAGCGTGTACGACGACGGCCGAGGTCTCCCCCCAGGGACGACCCTCGAACAACTCCGCCGGGCCGGGCACTTCGGACTGGTCGGCATGGTCGAGCGGGCCGCCTCGGTGGGCGCCCGGATCCGCATAGGCCGCGGCAGCCACCCCAGAGGCACGGAGGTCCGCCTGGAACTCCCCCTGGCAGCCCTGACCACCCCCCACGCCTGACCCCACGAAACGAGAGGAGGCCCCCGGATGCCGGACCACACCCCGCCACCGCACCCGCCCCCGCCACCACCACAAAACCCGTTCACTGACCTCCCACAGCCCGCACCACCCAGCAGCCTCCGGGTCGTCGTGGCGGACGACAACCCCGTGGTCCGCGCCGGCCTCACCGCGCTCCTCTCCGGCCGCGCGGACATCACGGTCGTAGCGGAGGCAGCCGACGGCCGACAGGCCTACGACGCCGCCCACCAGCACCGCCCGGACGTCGTCCTCCTCGACGTCCGCATGCCCGGCGTGGACGGCATCTCGGCACTCCCGTACCTGGTGCGGATCGCCCCCGTGGTGATGCTGACGTACAGCAGGGAGTCGGAGATTGTCCAGGAGGCCCTCCGCCGAGGAGCCGGCGGCTACCTGGTGCACGGCGAGTTCACGGCCGACCAGCTGGTCGACGCCGTACGGGACATCAAGGAGGGCCGGCCCCACTTCACCGCCACGGCGGCGGGCGCCCTCTTGGCCCAACTCCGCCGGGACCAGACGGCGACCCCGCCTCTGCCCGAGGGGCTGGGCCGGTCGACGAGTGCGACTGCATACGGAATTTCCAAGTCCGCAAAACCGCATACTCAGCCCCAACCGCCCGCTCCGCCAGCGAATTTGCCTCTACCTCACATCCCGCCCCCATCTGTTTCTCCAGAAAACCTTTCGCAAGTGCAACCGCATGTGGGACAGTCTTCGTCTGGGTGGGCGAGTGGCCGTCCGGCCGCTCCCGACAGGTCGCGGTTCCAACTGAGCGCGAGGGAGGCGGAGATCATGGACCACATCGCGTCCGGCATGACCAACCAGCAGATCGCCGCCACCTGCTTCATCAGCGAGAAGACCGTCAAGAACCACATCAACCGCATCTTCGCCAAGCTGCACAGCACCAGCCGCTCCGAGGCCGCCGCGAAATGGATCGGCACGGCCCCGGACTCACACCGAGGACTGGGGTGACGTCCGGTGACTGGGTGGGGGAGAACCGGTTGGGCCCGCGCGATTGGGCCCGGAATTGGGCCCAGGGGCCCTCTGGCGGACAGGTCGTTCAGCCGTACGTTCCCCATGCCGAAAGCGGCACCGCCGAACCCGGAGGGGAACACCATGAGCGACCTGATGCTGAAGACCGCCGTCGCGACCAAGGTCCGCGTCAACGGCTGGAAGAACACCACGGTGCAGGCGATGCAGCGCCGCGCCGGCGACAAGGGGCAGACGGCGGTCGAGTACCTGGGCATCATCGCGGTGGTGGTGGCGATCGTGCTGGCGATCACGGGCACGGACATCGGGCAGACGATCCTGGACAAGATCAAGGCACAAGTTGCCAAGGTCGCTCCTTGATGCGACTTCGCAAGTACGGCGATGCAGGGCAGGCTTTCCCCATCTACATCACAGTGGTGGGGGGCCTGCTCTTTCTCGCGTTGGCCTACTTCGCGGTTGGCCAGGCGGCGGCAAATCGGAATGGTGCCCAGACAGCTGCCGATGCAGCGGCTCTTGCGGCAGCCCAGGACAGGCGGGACCAACTCGCGGACGCATGGGTGAAGGACCTGCTCGATCCGACCAAGTGGCAGGCGATCTTCGAGGGCAGCACGGAAGGACTCGTTCCCTCGTGCTGGCGCGCACATCAGCTGGCCGCACAGAACGATGCCCAGGTGGTCGGCTGTGGGCCGGAAGGCCTCCTGGGTTTCACGGTCGAGGTCGAAACGAACAAGTCCGTAGGAGACTCCATCGTTCCCGGCACGGCGGAACACCGAGCAAACGCGACCGCCACCGCCGTGATCGAGTCTCGGTGCACGTTCGACCTCCCGGAGGAGACCGGCGATCCCAAGGAGCTGCCCGCGCTCACCTGCGGGGGCAGGGAATGGGACCTGGACGCGGACGATCCCCAGGTCGTTCCGAAACCCGAGGATCTCTTCGATGTCCACCTGGCCGACCGACAAGCGAACGACGAGTGATGAAGGAAGCAGACTGATGAGCGTTCGGTTCACTGCGAAGGCCCGCAGGGGGATGGTCGCGCTGGCCGTTGCGACTGGCTTGGTCCTCGGTGTGGCCGGCTGCGGCGGCGGTGGAGATGACGACAAGAAGCCCGAAAGGTCGGCGTCGGCTTCCAAGGGCGGTGGAACCAAGCCGAGTGCTCAGGAAGGTACGTCGGAGGAGCCGTTGGCCGAGATGAAGGGGCCGCAAGGACTCTTTCTCCAGGTCACCTCTGCCACTCGGGACTCCGGTGGATTCATCACGGTGAACGGCAACCTGAAGAACGACGGCTCGGAGACGGTGGTCGTCCCTTCCAATCTGAGCGGCAACGAAACCGAGATCATCAAGAACGGCAGCTCGTTGGGTGGCGCCACGCTGGTGGACTCCAAGGGGAAGAAGCGCTACTACGTGCTTCGTGACACGGACGGTCGTCCCCTCACAACAACCGGCTTGCCCACGCTCAAGGCCGGTGAATCCGTCCCGGTATTCATGCAGTTCCCCGCCCCGCCGACCAGTACGACCGAGGTCGGCCTGCAGCTTCCGGGCTTCCCCGCCGCCACGTTCACGATCTCCGGGTGAGGCCGGCCATGACCGTCATCCGCACTCCGTCCCGGGCGGGAGCGCCTCGCCTCGCCCTGACCTTCACGGCAGTCACTGTCATGGCTGCCGCAAACCTCTTCGGCGCAGTGTCGGCCCACGCCGACGACGGGCCCAGCGTGCCCCGGGCACTGAGGCGACGGCCACCGCCCCCGTCGAGATCGACCCGAACGACCCTGACCTGAAGATCCCGGACGGCGCCACCCTCGCCACCCCCAAAGTCCTCGACATCAAACAGGTAGTCGAAGACCAGAGCGGCGACGAACGCCGCGAAGACACCAACGCCGACGTCAAGTTCGCCCTCCAGGCCGAAGTCCTCTTCGGCAAGGACAGCGCGAAACTCAGTGCCCAGGCGAAGGCGCGCATCTCCGCGATCGCCGAAGAGATCAAGACGCAGAACGCGACGAAGATCCGCGTCTTCGGCTTCACCGACAACCTCGGCTCCTCCGCCCACGGCGACGTCCTGTCCAGGCAACGCGCTAACGCCGTACAGAACGTCCTGGACCAGGAACTGAACGACTCCAACGTCACGTACGAGGTCCGCGGCTACGGCGAGCAGTATCCGATCGCCGACAACTCCACGGAGGCCGGCCGCAAGAAGAACCGCCGGGTCGAGGTCTCCTTCCCCCGCTCGGAGAGCTGAGCGCCGTTCGGACGCCGGAGGCCCCGTCCCGTGCAACCGTGCACTGGGAGGGGGCTCTCGCGTGTATGGCGCCGACAGGAGACGCTCGGCGTATACGTCACGTATACTCTCCGCATGTCCGACGTCATGATTCGTGTGCCCGCCGAAGTCCGTGACCAGCTCGCCGCCGTGGCGGAGGCGCGAGGGACCAGCCTGCGCGCCCTCATGCAGGAGATAGCTGCTCAGACGCTGACTCCCGAGCAGATCAAGGAACGGGCCGAGCACACCCGCGCCCTGCTTGCGGAGCGGTTCGGGCATCATGTGACGGACGAGGAGTCTGCCGAGATGCGGCGGAAGATGCGTGAAGCCACGGCCGCTCACCGGGCCGCGCTCGCCGAGGCGGAGTCGTCGCGTTGAACCTCACCGAACACTATGTCCTCGACACTGCCACGCTCCTGGCGATGGGAGGCAACAAGCAGGTCTCCGGTCTCATCCATGCGGCGGCGGCCAGCGATGACGTGCGCCTGTGGGTGCCAGTTCTGTGCCTCCTTGAGGCTGAGCGCGAGCGTGGGGGATCGTCGCTCACGCCGGTGTGCTGCTGGACGTTCTCCGCATCGTCGATGACGACTACGCAATGGCTGTGACCGTTGCCGAGCTGTGCCGCGACGGCCTCGGCTTCGGCGTGGCGGCAGCCGTACATACTGCGCGGCCGAATCCGATGCTCCCTGACGGAGGGCTCGTGACCACCGTCGCGCCGGAACTCTATGCCGGGCTCGGAGTCGGGATCATGGACCTGAACCGCTGACCAGCCCGACTCCGGGCAGAGCTGTGCCTCGCCGTGAGTGAACTCGGGGCAACTGCGGTTCAGCCGGGCCCAGGTTGGGTCCAGGGGCCCATGTGTCGGTAATCGATTCTCATTAGCCTCGGCCGGGTGTCCACCTTGAATTGGCGCCCGCGAACTGAGGTCATATATGTCCGGTGCCGGTAGCCCGATACCCCGAGCGGGATGTGGGGCGCACAGAACATCCCGTCCTGGGACCGACGTTCGCCGTTGCCAAGGGAGCTGGGCTGGGCGCAGGTACTGCTGTGGGTGCAGTTCGCGCTGACGGCGCTGTACGTGGTCACCGTGCTGTCGGTGGTGTCGTACTACTCCGGTGAGATCTTCGGGATCCTGCTGTACGACTCGCTGCCCAGCGTGGCCGGGGCCTACCTGGCCCGGCGCCTGTGGCGGGGTGGGGTGTGGACGAGCCGCGCACTGATCGCCGTACAGGCATGGATCGTGTGGCTGTCGCTCGGCACGCTGTTGCACGGTGACCTGCGGGGCTTCACGCAGGCGGCGATGCCGGTGGCGGTCATCGTGCTGTTGCGCCGGGCCCGGTCCCGTGAGTGGTTCGAGATTTCTCCCCAGGAAAGGGAGGAGCGCCGGGCATTCAGCCTGACGAGGATGATCCGCTGGCGGCGGGACGAGGGCCAGACCGCGGTGGAGTACGCGGGGCTCATAACGGTCGTCGCCGCGATCATCGTCGCGCTGTCGTTGGGCGGCTTCGGCGGGCGCATCGCCGACGGCATCCGGTCGGCGGTCTGCTCGGTGACAGGCACGGACTGCTCCGCTCCGCAGGGCGATGGTACGGAGACGGGTGCGGCCGGGGACGACGACGCTGCGCGGCAGGGTGGTTCGGACGCTGGAACCAACGGTGGCGACGGCGCAGGCCCGGACGGCGGCGCGAACGCGAACGGTGGTGCGGAGGCAGACGGTGGTACGGGCACGGGCGGCGACGCGGACACCCAAGGCGACTCAGGTACCCAAGGCAGGTCGGGCACACCGGGAGGTACTGGCAGCCAGGGAGGCACGGGCGCGGGCGATGGCACGGGCACAGGCGGTGGCACGGGCACAGGCGGTGGCACGGGCACAGGCGGTGGCACGGGCGGCAATAACAGCGGCGCCGGTAGCCCCTCCTCAGCCCAGATCATCACCTATGAGGGCGCAGAGCCCGGCGACACGGTTCCGCTCGCTCCGGGTCCCTTCGACGACAAGTCCCTCTGGGACGACGTACATGACCAGGAACGCCACGACAGGACGTTCATGGACCATGTCCGGGGCTTCTTCGTGGCCCCGACCAAGAGCTTCCTGGCCAGCACCATGGACTTGGTCAGCGACCCGGTCGGCTCGGTCAAGGACAGCTGGAACGGCCTGAAGGGCTACACCACGAACTGGTGGGGCGACAAGGCCGACGAACTGGGCGAGGAGTGGGACAAGGGGAACTACGTCTCCTCCGTATGGGGCTGGGTCAACTCGCCCGAGGATTTCGTGTCCGACCTCGCGACCGACACGTTCGTCGACAAGGAGAACTGGGAGAAGGGCAACTACGGCGCTTCCATCGGCAACACCGTTGTCGGCGTCGTCGGCATCTTCAGTCCGAAGACGATCACGAAGTTCACCAAGTTCAAGAACCTGGGCGAGGTCGGTGAATCCCTCGACAAGGCGGCGGACGCGGCCGAGAAGGCCCGCAAGGCGGCCAAGGCGCGTGACTTCGACGGTACGAAGAAGGCTGCGGACGAGGCCCAGAAGCACGCCGACGAGGCCAAGAAGAAGGCCGAGAGGAACGGCAGCTGCACCATCGCGATCGGGCGCGTCCCCTACCCCTACGGCGGTGGCGGCGGTCTGCGTGGAGTCCCGGGCACCGGCACGGGCGTCCTGGCAGCCCCGCAGGCCGGCCGGATCGTCGTCGCCGCAGGGGGCGGCAAGGAATGCACGGGCGACGACGCCGGCGACGCACGCCAGGCCCAGCAGGAGGCGCTCGACGCCAGGGCCGAAGCAGCGAAGGCCGCGCTGCGGGAGCGGGGCTCTTCGGTGCCTGGCGACCAGATCGACGGGCTCGTCAACCGCGCCAAGGACCCGCCGGAACCCGGTGAGATCAGCACGAAGGACGCGGCCGACTCGCTCGACGAGATCACCGACCTCGCCCGCCGCGGAAACGTCAACGGCGATGCCGCCGCGGCGCTGGAAGGCAAGGTCGCCAATGCCTCCGACGCCAACAAGCTCGCCGAGGCACGCGCGGAGGTGAACGCCGTACGCCGCGCTGCCGACGACGCGGCCCCCGGAACCCACGTGGACGCCGGAGTCGGCGGCAAGATGAACCGCAAGGAGGCTGACTTGGGCAACGGGGAGAAGGTGAATCTCGACGAGATCCCGGACGCAGACGTGGTCTACAAGGACAAGAACGGCACCGTGCACGTCAAGGAGGTCAAGAACGCCGGCTCGGCCACACGCAAGGCGGACTTCGCCAATCAGGTCGAGAGGCTCAAGAAGTGGGCGGGCAAGGAGCCGGGCCGCAAGGCCACCGTGGAGATCGAGACGGCGGACCGCTGGACGTCGGTCTTCAGCGAGTTCAAGCCCGCCCGGAACGGCAAGCCGGCGAAGGACACCAGAACGGCGGCCGGTGAGATGGCCAAGAACGGTGTGGACGTGAAGGTGGCGGGCCAGGGTCTGTCCGCCGACCAGCTCGGCAGGATGCAGCGTGCCATCGACGAGCGGACGGCGAACGGCACGATGGACTGGTCGAAGATGAAGGACCCGGACAGCGCAAAGGCGTACCTGGGCATCGAATGAGACGAACGAGTGGACGACAGCCACGAGACGTGGCAGGACGGCGGAGATGAGCGAGTCGGACACGGAGCTGAGTGCCGAGGAGATGTGGGATCCGCAGATCGCGCGATGGCGTGATCCGGAGGGTGACTACGTTCTGCCCGCGCCCTTCGGTCCTTGCCACAGCCTTGGGACGAGGGCGACTGGGATCGGATCGGGGACCTGCCGCGCACCGATGAGCGGGTGGCGGAGGCTCGGCAGGTGGTGACCGAGCTGCTGGAGGGCCCGGAGTTGGCGCCGGATGTGCCTCAGCCGCCGTCTCCGGGCCTGTTGTGGCACGTGTGGGAGGAGTTCCACCAGGCGGTGGGGGAGAGGATGCCCCGCACGAGCCAGGTGACGTGGGCCGGTGTGGACGAGCTGGTGCGCGAGTGGCGGGGACGGGAGAGGCTGTACCCGCTTCAGCGGCATGTCGTTGATCACGTCGAAGCGGCGATACTCGCCATGATCCCGCGGCTGCGGGACGACATCGCCGACTCGGTGTTCCGCTGGCTGGCCCTGGACTCCGACCCCGGCCGTTTCGCCGACTGGGCGGTGGATACGGCCGAGCGCTGCGTGATCGAGGACATCGGCGCGGACTCTGCCATCGAGCTGCTGGGCGCGATGGGGAGTCCTGAGGCCAGGGCGGCTCTGGAACGCCTGTCCGTGAAGCCGGGCGGTCCGGCGAGTTGGGACAACGCGGAGGCGGCACAGGGGAGGCTCTTCGATCTGGGGAACGGAGCCTCGGAGTGGTAGTAGGCGCGGAAGCTGAAGGAAGGGTCGAGTAGCCTCTCCTGCTCCCACCTGCACAAGAGCTTCCCTGCACGTGGAGCTCCGGCTTCCGGTGGCCGCAGGAGTTGCCCGAGTGGCCCGGTCCACAGACCGGCGAAAACCGTGGGTCTTCGAAATGGAGCGGTGCACGCGCACTGATCGCAGGGGCAGGCCCGGGACATAGGCAGATTCGTTCCGGGGCCGGAGTATGTGACCAGGTCTTTTCCGTGCCGCCAATGGAACGGGCCTGCCGATCTCGTGGCGCATCCACCGCTCGACTTCGAAGAGCCTGACGGTCTGTTCCCGGCCAGGCCGGAGGAACGAGTGGCGGCGGAACGCCGAGTCCAGCTCACGGTGTCGAGTTGGGGTACGACGCCGCACGGGGAGCCCCCTTACGTCGATGTTCTCCCGCTCGGACATCCCCGCGCAGGAGTGGGCGCCATGACGCCCCTACACCCGTTGACGAAGATCCGCGCCATCGGTTTCACCGACAACCTGGGCACCTCCGCCCACGGCGACGTCCTGTCCAGGCAACGAGCCGACGCCGTACAGAACGTCCTGGACCAGGAACTGAACGACGCGAACGTCACGTACGAGGTCCGCGGCTACGGCGAGCAGTACCCGATCGCCGACAACTCCAAGGAATCCGGCCGCAAGAACAACCGCCGCGTCGAGGTCTCCTTCCCCCGCTCGGAGAGCTGAGGCAAGATCGAGCCGACGAGGACCGGGAGGAACCAGTGGGTGAGTGGCGGATGGCACGCTCACTGCCGGGTCGGGCCGCCGAGGCCGGACTCGGCGCGGTACGGCGCGTGCACCACGAGCGCTGGTCCTGGCCCGCCCTCCTGATCGCCAAGCTCGTACTCGACGCCGCGATGGTCCCGCTCCTCATCCCGGGCCTGTCCGAACTGGACGCCGACCCGAGCGCCAGACCCTTCGCGGTGTCCGGCTGGCTGCTGGCCTCCTGGGCCGCCCTGGCCTACTGGGTCCTGGGCCGGAGCGGCAGACGCAGCTACGCGGTGTGCGACGGCGGCCTGCTGATCCGCAGGGACGGAACGGGCACCACCGAGACGATCGCCATCCCCTGGGACGCGGTGGAGAGCATCAGCCCGCAGACACGCCGCCTCCACTGGCTCGACGGCGGCAAACAGCGGTACCTGACCTTCCGTACCGTCACCGCCCGCGACGCCCTGATCGAGTCCGTCGAGTCCCGGCAGCCGGTACCGGCACCGCCCGCCCCTCGCCGCCTCGCCGGCCCGGGGCTCACAGCCGTCGCGGCCATCGTGGTGTTGTGGGTGCTCACCCTGTCACCGTTCGCCGACATCGTCATGGCCGACCGCGCCTACTACCTCAAGGACTTCGCGAGCCTCTGCACGACCACCGGCACTTCGTACTCCGAGTCGGCACCGCACACCTCGACCGGCCCCCACCCCGCGGCCCTCTTCGACGAGGAACACGGCACCGACCCGGTGGCCACGTCCACGGGCGACGCCAAGGCCACGGCCGCGCCGGACCCCGACGACGTCCAACTGGTGGCGTGCAGCCGCCTGGTCCGACGGCAGCTCGACATGGTCTGCACCTACGACGGTGGCGAGTCGAGTCTGACTTTCCACCGGGCCCGCTACCGCATCGACGTGTACGAAGCGCGCACCGGTCTCAGGGTCGGCGGCCAGACCGTGGACGCCGACGACACCGACTCCTGTCCGCACTGGGTGGTGCTCAACGGGAAACGCGGTCACGAGGAGGATCTCGCCGTGCCGGCCAAGGAGGAATACCAGCGCATCATCGAGGACGTCGCCGCCGGCCGGCCCTCGTAGCAGCCCCCACCTGCCTCACCGCTGGAGGACAACCGTGCGGCTTCCCCGTTTCCTGTTGCACGCGATGCTGGCCCGAGCCGCCCGCGACCGCATGAGCATCCACCGCCTGCACTCCATCCTGGCCAGAGCTGCCGCGGAGCACGGCACCCGCCACCAAGCCCGGACCATCCTCGACTGGGCGGCCGGACAGGAGAACAGGCAACACCCCGACCGGGCACTCATCGGTTACCGCATCGCCGCCGCCCACGGCCGCACCCACGTCGACATCCGGCTGACGGCGACCGAGGCGACCTACCGCCTTCTACGTGACATGGCCGCCCACGGCACGACCCCCCGCATGCCCGCCACGATCGACACAGACCTGTCCCGCGCCCGCCTCGACCTGGCGGAGGCCCGCCTGGAACAGGCCCGCTGCTTGCGCGCCCGCGGCGACCTCGCCGAGGCACGGCGCGATTTCCAGGCGTTGATCGACGAGCGAGTCGCCATGATCGCCGGCAACGCCGCCCACGAACTCGCCGAGATGATCGACGACGCCCGCGGAAACCCACGCGAGACCCGCTTCCCGCCCGAGCCGTACCGACCGGCTCCGCCTCTGCTCGGCCAGGACCCCCGAGTGGTGCGCAGTCCGTCCGACGAAACCCCCGGCCTCGCCCGGAACCCGAGCCACGCCCTCCCCGGCCTCGGCTACGCGACCGAGTCCGACGCCCTCTCGGACGCGATCGCCCTGTGCCGCTCCGCGCTCCGGCTCGGCACGGACATCAGCCGCAGAGGAGCGTCCGCGCTCCTCGTGCAACTCCTGGAGGACCAGGGCGACACGGCCGGGGCTGCGGTCGCCCGCGCGCACCTGGACCTCCCGGAACTGCTGAACGAGGCGGCGGCCAACGCGTCGCGCGCCTTCGGCGGGGGCCGCCCCGAGCCCGACTCCGACCATTCCAGGCCCACCTTCGCCCAGGTCTTCGCACACCGCCTGGTCGCGAGCCTGCGCCCCACCGAAGTGGTGCACCACGTACGACGCTCCACCCTGCGCCGGCCACAGGACCCGGAGAGCCGGCTCCGGGGCGGGTGCCTGGCCCTGACCAACGAACGCCTGCTCTTCATCGACGCCGAGGCAGACCCTCCCGACTGCCCGGCACTGGCGATCGACCGCCGCTCCGTCCTCGCAGTCAGCCCGCCCCGGCAGGACGAACACGGGCGCACCTGGCTGAACATCCGGTCAGCTGAGGAGGCGGAGGTGAGCGTCGCAGTGGACGAGGCCCCGACACCTGGCTGACCTCCCTCGCCCCTTCCCGCTGACCAGTGGGCCTACAGAAGGTGGTCGGCCTTCCCCGCCTTGATCTCGAGGATGAGGGCACGGAGGGCGTCCCGGCTGTCGGTGACGTGGTGCTCCTCCTGCCCGGCGACGGCGATGTAGGCGTTGCCTTCGGGGTCGGTGCCTATGCGGAAGCAGTTGTTGCCTTCGCCGCAGTACGGGTCTTCCCAGTTGATGCCTGTCACGGTGGCTTCCTTACGGTCAGAATTCGCGGACGACGCTGCGAATGAGGTCACGCGAGGCCGCCGTCGGCAGTGCCGCGTCGTCCATCCAGTCCAGGTGAGCACGGTACTTGGTGAGCTGCGCCTCCGCGCCGGTGAATTCCGGCCCGTGTGCGGAGTCCAGCTGCACGGTGTCGAGTTGGGGCACGGCCCCGTTCGCGTACAGGAGCGCATGCCCTGCCCCGGGGAAGCCACCCACGCTCGTCGGGATCACCCGCACGTCGATGGTGTCGTGTTCGGACCGTTCAGCCAGGTGCTCCAGCTGCCGCCGAGTCACCTCGCCGCCACCGTACGGCATACGGAGCGCGGCTTCATGGACGTACGCGACGTACGGCAACGACTCGGGCCGATCGAAGACCTGCTGCCGCGCGATGCGGTGCGCCACGCGCAGCTCCACCTCCAGCCGGCTCAGCGCGGGGAGCACGGCGGCGAAGACGGCACGGGCGTACTCCTCGATCTGGAGCAGTCCCGGTACGTGCACGAACTGCGCGGTCCGTACGCGTGCCGCATGCCACTCCAACTCGGCGATGTCCAGCAGCCCGGCGGGCAGAGTGCCCCGGTAGGGGGAGGCCCCGTGACCTGATCAGACTGAGCGTGAACGAGATCCGCCGGTTGTTGGTCAAGCTCGCCCACACCGTCCGGCGTGGGACCGACCACATCCTGCACTGGTCATGCTGGCGCCGCCGTCACCAGCACCGGCCCCGCTCAGCCACTACCGCCGCCGCGGCCACCGACCTCCGTAGCACTGACTGAATCCGGGTGCCGGTCCAAGGCCGCCCGGGACAATAGTGATCACGCTGTGCGCTGGAGGGCCGCGTCATCCTTTACTTGATTCTCGCTTGCGATGTGCTCTTCTGGGTTTTCCTCATAGGCGGCTTGACCGCGCGCTATGCCGCCGGCTGGCGGGCCCTCGGCGGCGCGCTGCTGCTGTGCGTCCCGCTGATCGACGTCGTGCTGCTGGGAACCACCGTGCTCAGTATCCGGGACGGTGCTCAGCCGACGGTCTGGCACGGCCTGTCGGCGGCCTACCTCGGAATCACCGTGATCTACGGCCGCCGCACCGTCCGCTGGGCCGACGCGAAGTTCGCCCGCCGCTTCGGCGGAGCCGCCGTCCCACCGCGCCCGGGGCTCTACGGCCGCGCGGCTGTCGCGGATGCCTGGCAGTCCTGGTTCAGGTTCCTGCTGGCCTATGCGATCAGTGTCGGCCTGATCTTCGCCTTGGTGGTGCTGGTCGGCACCCTCGACAAGGGCGCTCCGCTACTCGTGTGGCTCAACCCCCTTACGAAGGTCCTTATTTACAGCATGATCTGGCCCATAGTGACCACCATCTGGCCCGGTAAGGCACCAGAGCCAGCGAAGGAGAATCGGTGACCGGGAGCCCGCGCCGGCCACCGACTCCCGCAATCGGACGAGCCACTGACTGCCCGGGAGCCCGGGGTGCCTAACCTGCGGCGACAACTTCCACCCGCACCCCTTCCCACACCCCCCACCCGGCCAGCGCCCCGGCCTCCGCCTCGACCACATGCCGGGCCCGCAGCCGAGGCATCCCCAGCCGCCCGGGCCGCATGGTGTGCACGGCGACGACCCGAAGGTCACGGTCGAGATAGGCGACGTCGATCGGCATACGCATACGGAAGGTGTGCACGCTGTTGGCGGGGGAGAGCAGGATCGCGCCCTCGATGGAGTCCCGCCCCAACAGCCCTCTCGTCCGGGCCCGGTAGGAAGTGGCGATCTCCAACGGCACACGGACAGAGGCCTGCCCACCCCCGTGCACGACCAGTTCCCCACGCCCGTCCCGCCACCGCCGCCCCATCCGGGCCCCTCCCTCTCTTTGCTGCTTCCTGACTGAAACGCCCCGCAGGACACGGCACTTGCCGAACGGACCGGCGTGTTACGCAACCGTTAGGCTCAAGAAGGCCCATGAATCCCCGATTCCTCCCCATACACCCCGCGAGGTCACAAGCTTCACCCTGGTGCGGCTCCACACCGCTGGATAGCTTTGCTTCGCTCAAGAGAAGCCTCGCCTCTGACCGGGAGCCGACCGTGAACCGCCGCCCCACCCTCCTCGCAGCGCTCACGCTGACCGCCGCTGCGGCCCTGACGCTGTCCGCGTGCGGGAGCGATGACAGCTCCAAGAGCAAGGACAACGACAAGATCGCGGGAGCCGACACCGGTGACAAGGCATCGGCCTCACCCAGCCCGAGCGAACCGGAGTCGGGCAGCCGCCCGAAGATCTCACTGCCGTCGGACGTGACCTACGAGTTCGAGTGGAAGAAGACCGGCGACGCGCAGAAGGACGCTGTGCTCAGCGATGCCGAGCAGCGCATCAAGGCCGTCGACATGGCGATCGCCAAACAGGATCCGCTCGACAAGGCTTACCGCTTCTACTCGGAAGGCGCGGCAGCCGCGGGAAGCGAGAAGTACATCCAGGAGTTCGTCGACCACAAAGCGCGCACCACTGGTCTGACCCGCTATTACAACGAGACCGTGACCATCAAGGATGACGGAACGGCCTCACTCGTGTACTGCGAGGACCAGAGCAAAGCGTTCAACAAGTTCCTGAAGACCGGCAAGACCGATGTCACGCCGGTGACGAAGGACAGTTACGTCGTCTACGCCGGCACCCTGCGCAAGAACGACAGCGGCGTCTGGGTCACCGAGCGCCTGATCTCGCAGCGGGGGAGTGCCAAGTGTCAGCCTTGATCCGTACCAGAAGGTCCCTGCTCTTCACTTCGGGACTCGTAGCCGTAGTCCTGGCAGCTGCCGGCCCGGCCCACGCGAAAAAGGGCTTCGGTGACACGGACGGTGAAACGCAGGAAGCCGACACAGGTAAAGACGGCACTGTCTCCGTAACCGTGGGCGGCGTCGTCTTCGACCGCTCGAAGAACGGCAGCGGTAACTCCGCCGGCGCTCTCACGTCGACCACGTCCTGGACCCCGCCGCCCTGCTGGTACGCCCCCAAGTACACCCCTGAGCAGCTGCAGAAGTCCTTGGAACCGACCTGGGAAGCCGGTTCGACGGGCTATGAGTGGGACGCCAAACAGCGCGACCGGTACGTCAACGGGCACCCGTACAAGGACTTCAACAAGGACAAGACCGGCGAAGGCTACTTCTGGGACTCGTTCGTCAACGAGGACTTCCCGCCGGGCTGGGACTCCTGCGACGAGCCGCCCTTCTGGGTGGACCAAGGCGACCCGCCGCCCGCAGACATTCCGAACGCCGTCACGCCCGAGATCCTCGCCGAACTCGCCTACGCGGAGGTCCGCGTCCCCAGCACCAAGGTCACCCTGGCACCCGCCGCACAGACCAAGGTCAACCTCCCGACCTGGGCCTGGTTGAACGCCGCGGACTTCAAGCCGGTGTCGGTCACGGCGTCCGTACCGGTGATCGGCATCGAGGCGACCGCGACCGCGGAACCGGTCGCCCTCAGGATCGAACCCGGCACCAAGGACGCCGTGACCTACCCGGCATCCGGCGTCTGCGAGATCAACAACGGCCGCATCGGTGAGCCCTATGCCAAGGGGAAGGCGGACCGGACCCCGCCCTGCGGAGTGAAGTACCTGCGCTCCTCGGGCGACGGTACGTACCCCCTCCAGGCCACCGTCACCTGGGAGATCGAGTGGACCGGCACCGGCGGCGCAGGCGGGGACCTCCCCGACGGCACCTTCGGCGCGACCCAGGACGTCGTCGTACAGGAGATCCAGGCCGTCAACCGCTGAGCCGGGCCGCTGAGCGTACGGGCCGGGGCTGCTTTCGAGAGAGCCGCCGTCGGCCGATGTGCGGGAGACGCAAAACGCCTTGTCCGTCTCCGCCCGGCCCGGATAGGAAGGGCAGCATGACCCGACTCGGCGCTGTCTTTCGCCCCCAACTCGCCCCCGAACGACTCCGCTCGGTAGCTCAGATCGCCGACCAGGCAGGGCTCGAAGAGCTCTGGCTCTGGGAGGACTGTTTCAGGGAGGGGGGTATCTCCACCGCCGCCGCTGCCCTCGCCTGGACCGAACGCGTGCGGGTCGGGGTCGGGCTCTTGCCCGTGCCGTTGCGGAACGTCGCCGTCACCGCAATGGAGGTCGCCTCGCTGCACCGGATGTTCCCAGGGCGGGCGATCGTCGGCGTGGGGCACGGTGTGCAGGACTGGATGGGACAGGTGGGAGCCCGCGTGGAGTCGCCGGTGACCTTGTTGCGGGAGCATCTCGTCGCGCTGCGCGCTCTGTTGGGCGGGGAGCGGGTGACCACCGACGGGCGGTACGTCAGGCTTGACGACGTCGCGCTCGACTGGCCTCCGGAGGGTGGCGGGGCCGGGGTGCTGGCCGGGGCCACCGGCCCCCGTTCGCTGCGGCTCACCGGGGAGGCGGCCGACGGGACCGTTCTCACCGCCGGTACCAATGCCGAAGGGGTGCGGGAGGCACGGCGGCTCATCGCCGAAGGACGGGAGGCGGCCGGCCGCGGGGCCGGGGCGCACCGCGTGGTCGTCTATCTGCTCACCGCCACGGGGGCGGGCGCCGCCGACCGGCTGCGTGCCGAGCTCGTCGCCGAGGGGCTCGACGCCGTTCCGGATCTCGGGGTCGCCGGGGACGCCGGTGCCGTCGCCAAGGCCGTCGAGCGGCTGGCCGAGGCCGGTGCCGACACGGTCGTCCTCCAGCCCACCGGTGACGAACCGGACCCCGAGGGGTTCGTACGCTTCGCCGCCGAGGAGGTACGGCCGCTCGTTCCGTGAACGGCGAGCAGCACGCCGTTGTCAGTGGCCGGTGCCAGACTCACCGGCATGAGCATCGACGACGATGACGTACGGCTGCGTGACGTGGCGGAAGACGATCTCGAGGCGTTCCTCGCCTACGAGCACGACGAGGAGGCCGCCCGGCGGTCGAGGTTCGCGCCCCGGCCGCGGGATGCCTTCATGGCGCATTGGAGGGAGCGGGTCCTCGGGGACGGCACCGTGTTCGTGCAGACGGTCACCGTGGACGGCGACGTCGCCGGCAACGTCGTCGCCTGGTGGGACGGGAACCGCCGCTTCATCGGGTACTGGCTCGGACGCGCGTACTGGGGACGCGGCATCGGAAGCAGGGCCCTGGCGCTCTTCCTGGAGCGCGAGAAGAACCGGCCGCTGTATGCCGACCCCTTCAGAGGTAACACCGGATCCGTCCGTCTCCTCGAGAAGCTCGGCTTCCGGCAGACCGGCACCGTTCGGCACGGAGAGGACGAACACGTCCTGCTGGTCCTCTCCTGACCGGCAGCGGTTCGTCACGTCCCTCTGACGAAGAAATACCGCGCGTCGCCACCCACGCCGATGCCACCATCCCCCTATGACAGACCGGCAGAAGCAGCCACCCACCTTCGAAACCCTCGTCACCGAAGCCGCCTCCGCCCCCACCGAAGGCTGGGACTTCTCCTGGTTCGAAGGGCGGGCCACCGAGGCGCGGCCCTCCTGGGGGTACGCCGTGTCGATGGCCGAGCGGCTGGGCCGGTCCGATGCCGTGCTCGATGTGCAGACCGGCGGCGGTGAGGTGCTGGACTTCGCGCTCGGCAAGGCCCCGAAGCGGCCCCTGCTCGCCGTCGCGACCGAGGGGTGGCCGCCGAACGTCGCCAAGGCGACCGCGTTGCTCCGGCCGCGCGGAGTCGCGGTCGTCGCCGCGCTCGAGGACGACCCGCTGCCCTTCGCCGACGGCGCCTTCGACCTGGTGGTGAGCCGGCACCCCGTCCGTCCGCAGTGGGAGCAGATCGCCCGCGTCCTCCAGCCCGGAGGGACGTATTTCGCCCAGCACGTGGGGCCGGGCAGCGTCTTCGAGCTCGTCGAGCACTTCCTCGGGTCGCAGCCGGAGGACGTACGCGGCGGGCGGCATCCCGACCGCGAGCGGGCCGATGCCGAGGCCGCCGGACTGGACGTCGTCGAGCTGCGGGCCGAGCGGCTGCGCATGGAGTTCCACGACATCGGCGCGGTCGTGCACTTCCTGCGGAAGGTGGTGTGGATGGTGCCCGGTTTCACCGTCGAGGCGTACGAGCCGCAGCTCCGCGCGCTGCACGAGCGGATCCGGGCCGAGGGGCCCTTCGTCGCCCACAGCACCCGCCACCTCTTCGAGGCACGCAAGCCGGGCCGGCCCGGATCGCACTCCTGATCAGGCGTGTGACGCCGTCCCATGGAGCTGTCGCCGCCGCGCGGTGCCAGGCCTCCGGGGCGCGCCGCGGCGGAGTCAAGCGGGCGTTCCCGGGCGGGTCACCCGTCGGGGGGTGCGGGGGCGTGCAGTGGAGTGAGGTCCCGGGGGGCGGTGAATGTCCCTGAATCCACCCCCAATTTCCACGATGTCCCTGCGTATGGGGCCCTGTTTCGGCCACGCGGCAGGACCTGAAGGGTCAATTCCGTGACCACCGCCGCGTTGCCGGGCGGCTCCGGAGAGTAGTTGTGGCACGCCGATGCACGCAGCATCACTTACGAAGGGTTATGGTGGAAACCCCCCTCGGGCCGGTCCGTCTCCCCCCACGGACCGGCCCGTTTTTCCTTGTGCGCAGGGATGCGCCGTGGCACCGGCCGGAACCATTCGTTCCGCACCCGTGGGCGGCCCGCGCCGGCAGCGGGGTAGGCTTCGCCCCGGGGACCGCCATACGGGCAGGGACCGCCCGCGGGCCACGACCGGGCCGCACGCCGCGGCCTGTCCGATCCGTACGGAGGGGCTGACAATCACGTGAACCTGCGCGACAAGCTGCGTGGCCTGCTGGTCAGGCTGTACGCACGCCGGGTGGAAGGCCACCTGGACCACGCTCAGGTGCCCAAGCACATCGGCGTCATCATGGACGGCAACCGGCGCTGGGCGAAGGCCGCCGGTTCCAGCACCGTCGACGGTCACCGGGCCGGTGCCGGGAAGATCGAGGAGTTCCTCGGCTGGTGCGCCGAGACCGACGTCGAGGTCGTCACCCTCTGGCTGCTGTCCACGGACAACTTCGACCGTCCGCAGGAGGAGCTCGTCCCCCTGCTCGGCATCATCGAGGACGTCGTCCGCACCCTGGCCGGCGACGGCCGATGGCGTGTGCACCACGTGGGGACGCTCGATCTGCTGCCCTCCGGGATGCAGACGGTCCTGAAGGAGGCCGAGGAGACCACCGCCCACGTCGACGGGATAGTGGTCAACGTCGCCATCGGCTACGGGGGCCGCCAGGAGATCGCGGACGCCGTGCGCTCCATGCTGCTCGACGCGCAGGACAAGGGCACCTCGATGGAGGAGCTCGCCGAGGCCGTCGACATCGAGATGATCGGGCGTCACCTCTACACGAGTGACCAGCCCGACCCCGACCTGGTGATCCGCACCAGTGGCGAGCAGCGGCTGTCCGGATTCATGCTCTGGCAGACCGCGCACTCCGAGTACTACTTCTGTGACGTGTTCTGGCCGGCCTTCCGCAAGGTCGACTTCCTGCGCGCCATGCGCGACTACGCTGCCCGGCACCGGCGCTTCGGCGGCTGAGCGCACGCCACGTAACCGTGCACACGAAGTGACCGCGCACGCGAAGCGCCCCATTACGTACCCCGTTCAACAAGACCTGGGGCGCCTTCCGGCACCACCGTCACCGCACGTCGCAACCCTTCCCGGTACCCCTCCGAAGACGGATGTCACACGGAGTTCACCGGCCCGCCGTCATATGCCGTGGCATGGCGACGCTCGTTCGAGGGCATAAGTCAGACAGGTCGACGCCCGAACCACGGGTGTCGGATCTCAGCGGACGGCACGGGGCCGTCCGCCCGGGAGGCCCTTTGCACCAGCCCGATCGTGCGGTCACAGCACGGACGAAGAGGCGGAGGGCCGGTTCTCGGCCCGTGCAGAGCGGCCAGGAACCGGTCCAGTTCCACTCCGTCGCTCCCCGACCTCATCCGAGGGGGTACGTCCTTCCGTGGTGACCAGCACAAAGCGCCACAAGCCCGACCGGCGCACCTATGTTCTCGACACCAGCGTCCTGCTGGCCGACCCGAACGCCCTGAACCGCTTCGACGAGCACGAGGTCGTGCTCCCCATCGTCGTGGTGACGGAACTGGAGGCCAAGCGGAACCATCCCGAACTCGGCTACTTCGCCCGGCAGGCACTGCGCCTGCTCGACGACTACCGGGTGCGGTACGGCCGCCTCGACGCCCCCATCCCGACCGGGGACCTCGGCGGAACCGTCCGTGTCGAGCTCAATCACTCGGACCCCAGCGTGCTGCCCAGCGGCTACCGCCTGGGGGACAACGACTCCCGCATCCTCGCGGTCGCCCGCAACCTGCAGGCCGAGGGGTTCGACGTCACCGTCGTGTCGAAGGACCTCCCGCTCAGGATCAAGGCCTCGTCCGTCGGGCTCCTCGCCGAGGAGTACCGCGCGGAACTCGCCATCACGGACTCCTCCGGCTGGACCGGAATGTCCGAACTGACCCTGCCCGGCGAGCAGGTGGACATCCTCTTCGAGGAGGGGCACGTCTACGTCCCCGAGGCCGCCGACCTGCCGGTGCACACGGGCCTGACGATCCAGTCGGAGCGCGGCAAGGCGCTGGGGCGGGTCACACCCGAGGGCAACATCCGTGTCGTACGCGGGGATCGTGAGGCGTTCGGCATCAAGGGCCGCAGCGCCGAGCAGCGGATCGCGCTCGACCTGCTGCTCGACCCGGACGTCGGGATCGTGTCGATGGGCGGCCGGGCCGGCACCGGAAAGTCGGCGCTGGCGCTGTGCGCGGGCCTGGAGGCGGTGCTGGAGCGCCGGCAGCACCAGAAGGTGATGGTCTTCCGTCCGCTGTACGCGGTGGGCGGGCAGGAGCTCGGCTACCTGCCCGGCTCCGAGGCGGAGAAGATGAGCCCCTGGGCGCAGGCGGTGTTCGACACGCTGTCCGCGGTCACCAGCCGTGAGGTCATCGAGGAGGTCACCGCGCGCGGGATGCTGGAAGTGCTTCCCCTCACGCACATCCGCGGGCGCTCGCTGCACGACGCGTTCGTCATCGTGGACGAAGCGCAGTCGCTGGAGAGGAACGTACTTCTTACCGTTCTGTCCCGGATCGGGGCCAATTCACGGGTGGTTCTCACCCATGACGTGGCCCAACGGGACAACCTCAGGGTCGGTCGCTACGACGGTGTCGTCGCCGTCGTGGAGAAGCTGAAGGGGCATCCGCTCTTCGCGCACGTGACCCTGAACCGGTCCGAGAGGTCCCAGATCGCTGCCCTTGTGACCGAAATGCTCGAAGACGGGCAGATCTGACCGGCCCGCCCTAAGCAGGGGTGGTTACGCAGTAGTTGGCGCCGTCCGGAAAGGCGAAGAGCCTAGCCGGGCGGCGCCTTCGCGTGTGGCCGTTCCGTGGAATTTCCCGCGTCAAACGAGATGTGAGCTTTCACACGCAACTCGGAATTGCCTTGCCCCGTCGGGTTACGGCAGAGTCTCACTCCTGTCAGGCCCCGCATACGACACACCTGTACCCCAGCGGTACGGCACCACTAGAAGCACAGCGTCAACTGCATAGCGATGTCGTATGCCGCCCGAGCACCACGCGGCACTCCCCTCGGGGAGTTGCCCACCGGGCCCGCGCCTCCCGTGACCCCGCAGTTGGGAGGCCAGTGCCAGGGGCACGATTGCGTCCGCGAGGGTCACCGAAGCGGGCGATGCTGGAAGGAAACCGTGTGAGCCGGATCTCGGTCCGGGGATTCGCAGTGGCCTCGGCCACGGCGGTCACCGCTGTCGGAAGCGTCGTCGGCGTTGCCTCGGGCAGCACCGCGCAGAACAACGACGCCGAAGCGACGGCAAGCGGCACCACGCTGCTCGCGGACATCCCTGCGGGCCAGCAGGCCCAGGTGCAGACCGCGTCGCTGACGCAGCAGGCCGACGTACAGGCCATGGCGGCGGACGCGACCGCGAAGAAGGACGCCGAGGAGGCAGCCCGCAAGGCCGCCGCCCAGACGGCCATCGCCAAGAAGGAGGCTGCCGAGAAGGCGGCCAAGGAGGCCAAGGAGCGCGCGGAGGCCAAGGAAGCCGCCAGCCGTTCCAAGGACATCTCCGACTTCCCCGTCGCCAGCTCCTACTCCATCGCGCAGATCCAGGCGATGGCGCGGCAAGTGGTGCCGGCGGGTCAGTTCCAGTGCTTCAGCAACATCGTGGACCACGAGTCCGACTGGAACTACAAGGCGGTCAACCCCTCCTCCGGGGCCTACGGCATGTTCCAGGCGCTGCCCGGTTCCAAGATGTCGTCCGTCGGCGCCGACTGGCGGACCAACCCGGCCACCCAGATCAAGTGGGGCCTGAACTACATGAACGACCGCTACGGCAGCCCGTGTGAGGCCTGGTCGTTCTGGCAGGCCAACAACTGGTACTGAGCCCGCGGCCCTGAGCCGCAGCCCACTCTTCGCGCGAGCCCCGCACCGTCGTACGGTGCGGGGCTCGCGCCATGTACGGTCGGGACGGACGATTCCCGGGGAGTGGCGCGGAGAGACGGGGGAAAAGGCGGATCATGTCGCGAGTGCCAGGGTGGCTCGGCCGGCTCGGTGCCGGACTGACCGAGATGAGCGAGCAGTGGAACCAGCGCCGCG
Organism: Streptomyces tuirus; assembly: GCA_018195615.1. Taxonomy (GTDB): domain Bacteria; phylum Actinomycetota; class Actinomycetes; order Streptomycetales; family Streptomycetaceae; genus Streptomyces; species Streptomyces tuirus_A. Next base: position 6,265,348 of record JAGTPG010000002.1, read on the forward strand.
CCGAGGCCGAACGCGAGCGGGACGACTCCGAGTCCCCGGCCCCGTCCGACGACCAGGTGCCGCCGCCCCCGGACTACGCGCCCGACGTCCCCGCCCGGCCCGACCCCGCGATGGCCGTGCCGTGGGGGTGCGGGTCGCGGCGGAGGCGGGATGGCGGCTGCTCGTCCTCGCGGGCACGCTGTGGGTGCTGATGCGGGTCATCAGCGCCGTCCAGCTGGTGGTGCTGGCGTTCGTGAGCGCCCTGCTCATCACCGCGCTGCTGCAGCCGACCGTGGCGCGGTTGCGGCGGCTCGGAGTGCCGCGCGGGCCGGCCACGGCGCTGACGGCGATCCTCGGGTTCGTCGTCATGGGGCTGATCGGCTGGTTCGTGACCTGGCAGGTCATGGAGAACATCGACGACCTCTCGGGCCAGATCCAGGACGGTATCGACGAGTTGCGGAACTGGCTGCTGAACAGCCCGTTCCACGTCACGGACAAGCAGATCAACGAGATCGCCGCGAACCTGCGGGAGGCGGTCGGGGCGAACACCGACCAGATCACCTCCGCCGGGCTGGAGGGCGTGACGGTCGTCGTCGAGGCGCTGACGGGGATTCTGCTCGCGGTCTTCTCGACGCTGTTCCTGCTCTACGACGGCAAGCGCATCTGGGAGTGGACGCTGAAGCTGGTGCCGGCGGCGGCGCGGCCGGGAGTGGCCGGGGCCGGGCCGGCTGCGTGGCGGACGCTGACGGCGTATGTGCGGGGCACGGTGATCGTGGCTCTGATCGACGCGATCTTCATCGGGCTGGGGATCTACTTCCTCGATGTGCCGATGGCCGTGCCGCTGGCCGTGTTCATCTTCCTGTTCGCGTTCATCCCGCTGGTGGGTGCGGTGGTGTCCGGGGCGCTGGCGGTGGTGGTCGCGTTGGTCACCCAGGGCGTGTTCACGGCTGTCATGACGCTCGTGGTGGTGCTGGCGGTGCAGCAGATCGAGGGCACATTCTGCAGCCGTTCATCCTGGGGCGGGCGGTGCGGGTGCATCCGCTGGCGGTGGTGCTGTCCGTCGCGTGCGGGGGGATGGTGGCCGGGATCGGGGGTGCGGTGGTCGCTGTGCCGTTGGTGGCTGTGGCGAACTCGGTCGCGGGGTATCTGCGGGCGTATTCGCGGGAGTCGGCGGTGCGGAACGCCATGCGGCAGCGGGGTGCCACGGCGGTGAGTGCGGAGGCCGTTTCGGACGCGCCGTCGGAGTAGTCCTGCTTGCCAGGGGGCTCCGCCCCTGGACCCCCGGGCCGGTGCCCACCCCCGCCCGACGCGGTGGACGTGAAGTACACGAACAGGGCCCCGTCCACCATGCCCAGTGGACGGGGCCCTGCAAGTCAAGGCGGGCAGCCGGGAGTTACTCGGCCAGAGTCGCCTCGGCGTCCAGCGTGACGCCGACCGCCTGGATCACGGAGGCGATCTTGAAGGCCTCCTGGATGACCTCGCGCTCGAGGCCGGCCTTGCGGAGGACCTGCTCGTGGGAGTCGAGGCACATGCCGCAGCCGTTGATCGCGGAGACCGCGAAGGACCACAGCTCGAAGTCGACCTTGTCGACGCCCGGGTTGCCGATGACGTTCATCCGCAGGCCCGCGCGCAGGTTGCCGTACTCGTGGTCCGACAGGAGGTGGCGGGTGCGGTAGAAGACGTTGTTCATCGCCATCACCGCGGCCGCGGACTTCGCCGCCGTGTAGGCCTCCGGCGACAGGTTGGCCTTCGCCTCCGGCTCCAGCTCGCGCAGCACGATCGGGGAGCGCGAGGCGATCGCCGTCGCCAGGACCGTGCCCCACAGCTGCTGGGCCGGCAGGTCCGAGTTGCCGATGACCGAGCCCAGGTTGAGCTTCAGGTCCTTGGCGTAGTCCGGTATCGAGGACTTGAGTGCGTCGAGGGACATGTCAGATCACTCTCCCGCGAGCAGCGCGACCGGGTCCAGGGTCTCGTCGCCCTTGGACCAGTTGCAGGGGCACAGCTCGTCCGTCTGGAGCGCGTCCAGGACCCGCAGGACCTCCTTCGGGTTACGGCCGACCGAACCCGCGGTCACCATCGAGAACTGGATCTCGTTGTTCTGGTCCACGATGAACACCGCGCGCTTGGCGAAGCCGTCCTCGCCCTCGATGCCGAGGTCGCGCATCAGCTCGTGCTTGGAGTCGGCCATCATCGGGAAGGGCAGGTCACGCAGGTCGTCGTGGTCCTTGCGCCAGGCGTGGTGGACGAACTCGGAGTCGCCGGAGAAGCCGAGGACCTGGGCGTCGCGGTCGGCGAACTCGTCGTTCAGCTTGCCGAAGGCGGCGATCTCGGTCGGGCACACGAAGGTGAAGTCCTTGGGCCACGCGAAGATGACCTTCCACTGACCCTCGTAGGTCTTGTGGTTGATCTGCTGGAACTCCTTGCCCTTCTCCAGCGAGACGCAAGCGGTCAGATCGAACTCGGGGAACTTGTCACCGACAGTGAGCACACGCTCTCCTTGCAGCGAAGAAACACCCGGATTGCGGGCATTTCCCATGGGTTGGACGTTATTGATGTTGGCACAGGGCCGATTGATTACGGAAATAGCTACACTCGGTCGGGTTGATCGGAGGTAGTTATAAGTGACTGTGGGTAATAAGCGCAGGCAACCCAGCCTCGCCCAGCTGCGGGCCTTCGCGGCCGTGGCGGAGCACCTTCACTTCCGGGACGCGGCAGGGGCCATCGGCATGAGCCAGCCCGCCCTCTCGGGCGCCGTCTCGGCGCTGGAGGAGTCACTCGGAGTGACGCTCCTCGAGCGTACGACGCGCAAGGTGCTGCTCTCGCCCGAGGGCGAGCGGATCGCCGTTCGGGCCAAGGCGGTGCTGGCGGAGGTGGGTGCGCTCCTGGAGGAGGCCGAGGCGGTGCGCGCCCCGTTCACCGGCGTGCTGCGGCTGGGAGTCATCCCGACCGTGGCGCCCTATCTCCTGCCCACGGTTCTGCGGCTCGTCCACGAACGGTATCCGCACCTCGACCTCCAAGTGCACGAGGAGCAGACCGCCAACCTGCTCGACGGCCTCACCAACGGCCGGCTCGACCTGCTGCTGCTCGCCGTGCCTCTCGGCGTGCCGGGCGTCGCCGAACTGCCGCTGTTCGACGAGGACTTCGTGCTCGTCACGCCGCTCGGCCACCGGCTCGGCGGGCGTGAGGGCATTCCCCGTGAGGCGCTGCGCGAGCTGAACCTGCTGCTCCTCGACGAGGGGCACTGCCTGCGGGACCAGGCTCTCGACATCTGCCGGGAGGCCGGCCGTGAGGACGCGCCGGTCACCACGACCGCCGCCGGACTGTCCACACTGGTGCAGCTCGTCGCGGGCGGGCTCGGCGTCACGCTGCTGCCGCGCACCGCCCTCAAGGTGGAGACCTCCCGCAGCAACCAGCTCCTCACCGGCTACTTCGCCGACCCGGCCCCCACCCGCCGGGTCGCCCTGGCGATGCGGGTGGGGGCTGCGCGCGGCGCGGAGTACGAGGAACTGGCGGCGGCGCTGCGCCAGGCGCTCCGGCCGCTGCCCGTACGGGTCCTCGACCGGGACGCCTGACGGACGGTGCGGAGGCTACTCCGTCCGCAGCCCGTCCGGCCGCATCAGCTTCAGCAGCGGCGGCAGGCTCAGCAGCGTCACCACGAGGACGACGCCCGCGCCGATGCCGGTCATCGACAGCACACTCGGCCAGTCCACTCGTACAGACGTGCTGGTCATGCGCAGCAGTACCGCGCCCAGGGCGATGCCCACGGTCGCGGCGAGCAGCAGGCCCAGTCCGATCGGGATCGCCGTCTGCCACAGCACGGACAGGCTGAGGGTGCGGCGCCGGGTGCCGAAGGCGACCAGGGCCGACAGCAGCTGGCGGCGTTCCCGCAACTGCTCCAGCTGCGAGACCAGCAGGCTCGCTCCGATCAGCGCCAGCACACACGCCGCTCCGACGGACAGGCCCGTGCGGATGGCGGCATAGCGGTCGTTGCTCTCGATGCTGCGCCAGGTCATCGGCGGGACCGTCGGGTCGAGCCGCGCGGCCGTGTTGCGCACGTGGTCGTAGGCGTCCGGCACCGAGGGGTCCACGCTCAGGAAGAGCCGTGTGGAAATGAACGCGCCGAGCTTCTCGGGCAGTGCGCCGGGGGTGATCAGGATGCCGCCGCGCTTGTATCCGGTGGGGTCCTCGCGGGACTCGGCCTGCCGGATGTCCTGCGGCACGGTCCAGGAGACCGCGCGGTCGCCGGGGCGGCCGGAGTCGTCCGATTCGGCCCACAGGGGCGTGCCGGGTTTGGCCAGGTGCTCGCTGTCGCCGTCGTACTCCGAGCCCTTGACCGCGAAGACGTCACCGTCGCGGCAGTCGGGGAGCGTGGCCACTTCGCGCAGCGAAACGCAGTCGGCCACGGTGATCTGGATGATGGACCCCGCCTCGCCGCGCCGGTCGCCGAGATAGACGTCGGACAGGGCGGTGACCTTGCGCATGCCCTCGGTGTCGCGGTATTCCGCGATGGTGGCCGCGGTATCGGTGCCGTCCGGTACCTCCACGCTCATCTGGGCCCGGGAGACGTCGTACTGCGACGCGCTGGTGTAGTTGCCCTCCACCCCGGCGAACAACATCTGCAGCGCGATCGCCCCGGCCACCGCCACCGCGATGCCGTTGACCATGCGAGCCGCCGCACCGCTGCTCAGCTGGAGCCTGCGCACGGCCAGTTGCCAGGCGATCCCGCCCGAGCCGAGCCGGGCGACGACCGTCTCGACGACCCACGGCAGCAGGGCCGTGACGCCGACGAGCAGGAGCATGACACCGCCGACGACGAGGTACTGGTTGAAGGTCCCGTCGTCGTTGCCCTGCCCGACCATCGGGAACAGCAGCGCCAGCCCGCCCAGCGGCAGCAGCAGCCGCCACCACAGCCGGCGCCGCGCGGGCTTGGCCGTGCGCACCACGCCGAGCGGCTCGATGACCACCCCGCGCAGGGCGAGGATCGTCACCAGGACCGCGGCCGCCGGCACCACCAGCGCGACCAGTACGGCCAGCAGGGGAGAGGGGTTCAGGTAGCTCGGGAACACGCTGACCCGGAACACCTCGACGGACGCCGCCAGTTGCCGTCCGAGCAGGAAGAACCCCGTGCCGAAGACGAGCCCCAGCACGGAACCGGCAAGCGCTTCACCGGCGGCGATCCGCCGGGTCATCCGGCTGTCGGAGCCGACCAGCCGCAGCGCCGCGAGCCGGCGGTCACGCCGCTCGCCGCCGAAGCGCACGGCCGTGGCGACAAACACGGCGACCGGCATCAGCAGCACCACGAAGACGACGAGGACCAGCAGGAGCAGCACCGGATCCCAGGGGTCCGACGACGCCAGGTCCGGGTTGCCGAAGCTGTCGATACGGGCCCCGCTGGCGGGGCCCTCCAGCCGCTCCATGAGCCCCTTGCCGCCCGCGTAGTACGCGAGTTCCTGCGAGCCGACGAGGCCCTGTTCGCCGATGGTGCCCGAGATCCGGTAGGGCAGCCGCTCCCGCAGCAGCTTCCCGTCGTCGGAGGCGAGGAGTTCCTTGAGCGCGGGGAGACGACCATCTCGCCGTCCGCGGGGAACGCCGCGACCCCCGGCGGACGCGGAGCCTTGGGGCCCTCCGGCTCCAGCAGGCGCCCGCGGACGTCCTGGTCCCGGTACGTGGTGTCCGCGTCCACGACGATCAGGGTGTTGTCGGCCTTGGGCAGCTCCTGCTGGCCGAACGTGTGGTCGCTGCGCGCCTCCTCACGCCGGTCACGTTCCGCCAGCGCGCTCGGGATGGCGGTGGTGAGCAGCAGCAGCGCCACGCCGAGCCCGACGCCGACGGCTGTCAGCAGCGCCCGTATCCACCCCTCGCGCCCACCGGCGAAGGCGAACCGGACTCCCATGGACAGGTCCCGGCTCCACTGCCCGACGCTCATACGACGCGCTCCATGTCCCGCGACCTGCCGTCCCGTACGACGATCTCGCGGTCGGAGTAGGCGGCCACCCGCGCCTCATGGGTGACGAGCACCACGGCGGCGTTGGCGGACCGGGCGGCGTCCGTGAGCAGCTCCATCACGCGCTCGCCGTTGAAGGAGTCGAGCGCGCCGGTCGGCTCGTCGGCGAACACCACACGCGGGTTCGTCACCAGCGAGCGGGCGACCGCGACCCGCTGCCCCTGACCACCGGAGACCTCCCCGGGCCGCTTCTTGCGCAGGTCGTCGACCTCCAGCCGCTCCATCCAGGCCAGCGCGGTCCGCTCGGCCTCCTTGCGGGACGACCCGCTCAGCCGCAGCGGGAGCGCCACGTTCTCCACGCAGGTGAGTTCGGGCACGAGCTGGCCGAACTGGAACACGAACCCGAACTCGGAGCGCCGGAGCGCACTGCGCTCGGCGTCGCTCATCGCCGTCACCTCACGCCCGTTGTACGTGATCGAGCCCGAGTCGGGCATCACGATCCCGGCGATGCAGTGCAGCAGCGTGGACTTGCCCGAGCCGGACGGACCCATCACGGCGACGACCTCGCCCGGGTGGATGGAGAACTCGGCGCCGTCGAGCGCGGTGGTCGGCCCGTACGTCTTGCGCAGGTCCTGGGCGGTGAGCAGCGAACCAGCGGGAATCGTCACCGGGTCACCGCCGCACGGAGCTTGTCCAGACGGGCCGCGGTCAGCTCCAGCCAGCGCAGGTCCGCCTCCAGGTGGAACAGCGCGTGGTCGCAGATGAGCTGGTCGGCCAGGTCGCCCTTGCGCTTGCGGTCGGTGAGGATCCGCATGCTGCGCAGGTGCTCCGAGCGCTGGGTGTCGAGGATGTCGCCGGCGTCGCGGTGGGTGAGCAGCGCGAGGACGACCTTCGTGTAGAGGGTCGACTGGAGGTACGGCTCCGGCTTCTCGGGCGTCGCCAGCCAGCGTTCGACGTCGGTGATGCCGGCCTCGGTGATCGCGTACCGCTTGCGCTCGGGCCCGCCGCCCGCCTCGATGCCGTCGACCTCGACGAGCCCGTTCTTCAGCAGCCGGGACATCGTCGAGTAGACCTGGCCGTAGTGCAGCGGCCGGTCGTGACCGAACTTCTCGTCGAAGGCCCGCTTCAGGTCGTAACCATGGCGTGGGCCGGACTCCAGGAGCCCCAGGAGAGTGTGACCGATGGACATGACCGGGACTGTACACGGGGTGTATACGCAGGATGTATACGCCGGGTTCGCAGATCACGGCGGGATGTCCGACAGCGCAGGTCGGGGGGTGTTGTCACGGTTCCGCAACAGCCGCTCGCCGCTGTGGGGCCGGGCGGCAACGCCCAGCCCCTCCGGCGTTCGAGGACGAGGCCGCTCAGGCCGACGGGGGCCCGGGGGCGGAGCCCCCGGGAGACCCGGGCGGCCGCCCACGACGCGGCAGCGGCCCGGTCTCCCGGGGCAACCGCCCCGCCTCGGCCAACGCCCTCCGCAACAGGAACTCGATCTGCGCGTTCGCGGACCGCAACTCGTCCCCGGCCCACCGCGCGAGCGCCTCGTACACCGCCGGGTCCAGCCGCAGCAGCACCTGTTTGCGCTGCTGCTGCGGCCGGCGCTGAGGCTCCGGACCTTCGGGAGGGCCCGTCACTGGTAGAGGGACCCGGTGTTGAGGACCGGCTGCGCGGCCCGGTCGCCGCACAGCACGACCATGAGGTTGGAGACCATCGCCGCCTTCCGTTCGGAGTCCAGCTCCACGATGTCCCGCTCCGTGATGCGGGCGATCGCGGCCTCCACCATGCCCACCGCCCCGTCCACGATCTGCCGCCGCGCCGCGACCACCGCTCCGGCCTGCTGCCGCTGGAGCATCGCCGAGGCGATCTCGGGGGCGTACGCGAGGTGCGTGAAGCGTGACTCGATGATCTGCACCCCGGCCGCCTCCACGCGCGCGTGCAGTTCGACGGCGAGCTTCTCGGTGATCTCCTCGGCGTTGCCGCGCAGCGAGAGGCCGTCCTCCTCGTGGGCGTCGTAGGGGTACTCGATGGCGATGTGCCGCACGGCCGCCTCGGTCTGGGTGGAGACGAACTCGACGTAGTCGTCCACCTCGAAGACGGCCTGCGCGGTGTCCTCGACGCGCCACACCACGACCGCGGCAAGCTCGATCGGGTTGCCGTAGGCGTCGTTGACCTTGAGGACGGCGGTCTCGTGGTTGCGGACGCGCGTCGAGATCTTCGTGCGCGAGGTGAAGGGGTTCACCCAGCGCAGGCCGTCCTGCCGGATCGTGCCCCGGTAGCGGCCGAAGAGCTGGACGACCCGGGCCTCGCCCGGCGCCACCATGTTCAGCCCGCACATGGCGAGGAACGCCGCGAGCGCGACCAGGATGCCGCCGATGATCAGCGCGGCCTTCGCTCCGGCTCCGTCCACCGAGGTGGCGACGGCGATCAGCCCGGCGCCGGCCAGCAGGCCGAGCAGCAGGGCGAGCCCGCCGCCGATGCTGTGCGCGGTGAACTCCCGCACGCGCGGCGCGGGCATCTCGGGCACGTCTGCCGTGACCTGCGTGTCGTGTGTGGACATGAGCGATCCCCGTTCTCCTGTGGCCATGCGTCCTGCATAGCTTCTGTCTAACTAAGTGATATCACTTTATCGCGTCATGGCAACCCTGGGCCCCTGTCGGACGTCGGTTCCGTTGGGACAGGTGCTGATTCTCACGTCCGTAAAAGACCGGATCGGCAGGTCTTTGTCACATCTTCCGGTGTTAGCTTTCTGAGCTGACTTGAGCGGCGAACTGGTGTGACACCTGAGCACACGTGAGCGAAGCGGAGCGGATCGGACCGATGGGACGAGCGGAAGAGAGACGAGCGCGGCAGCGCGGCGGTCACCGCGCGGCGCCCAGGCGCTCGTCCGGGACGCCGGCGGCCGGTGTCGGCGGCCGGGCCGACGCCCGAAGAGCGGCCAGAAGCGGCGGCAAGGGCCGGATACGCCGGCTGTTCACCTGGAAGAAGATCCTCGGCACGTGCCTCGGGCTGTGCCTGCTGGGCATGGGCGCCTTCGTCGTGCTGTACATGATGATCGGCATTCCCCAGGGGAACGCTGACGCCAAGCTGCAGAGCAACGTCTACCGGTACAGCGACGGCTCGTTCCTGGCCCGCACCGGTGACAAGAACCGCGAGATCGTCGAACTGGGCAGGGTGCCGAAGGAAGTTCAGCGCACGTTCGTCGCCGCCGAGAACAAGACCTTCTACAAGGACGCCGGGGTCGACTTCAAGGGCACCGCACGCGGTCTGTTCAACACGCTCAGCGGCCGGGGCGCCCAGGGCGGTTCGACCATCACCCAGCAGTACGTCAAGAACTACTACCTCAGCCAGGAACAGACGGTCACCCGCAAGCTCAAGGAGCTGGTCATCTCGCTGAAGCTGGACCGGGAGAAGTCCAAGGACTACATCCTGGCCGGCTACATCAACACCAGCTACTACGGCCGGGGCGCCTACGGCATCCAGGCCGCCGCTCAGGCCTACTACCGGGTCGACGCCGAGGACCTCACCGTCGAACAGGGCGCCTACCTCGCGGCGTTGCTCCAGGCGCCGAGCCAGTACGACTGGGCCGTTGCCTCCGACGAGGGCAAGAGGCTGGTGCAGGCCCGCTGGAACTACGTCCTGAACAACATGGTCGAGGAGGGCTGGCTGAAGAAGTCCGAGCGCGACGCCATGAAGTTCCCGGTGCCCAAGCCGCCCATGCCCGACCCCAGCCTGTCGGGCCAGACGGGCTACCTGGTGAAGGCGGCCGACGCCACGCTGGAGAAGCAACTGGTCGACCAGGGCACCGCCCAGGATCCACAGCAGGCCCAGGCGATGGTCGACCAGGGCGGCTGGACCATCACGCTCAACATCGACAAGAAGCGGCAGGCGGCGCTGGAGAAGGCGGTCAAGGCGCAGCTGACCAGCAAGCTGAGCCCGAAGAAGCGCAAGGTCGACGCGGACGTCCAGGCCGGTGCCGTGTCCGTGAACCCGAAGAACGGGGCGGTCGTCGCGATGTACGGCGGCGTCGACTACTTCGAGCACTTCAGGAACAACGCGACCCGAACGGACTACCAGCCCGCCTCCACCTTCAAGCCCGTGATCCTGGCCGCCGCCCTTGAAGAGAACGCCGAGACCCAGGACGGCACGCCGATCACGGCCAACACGATCTACGACGGCACCAGCAAGCGCCCGGTCGTGAACAACGGCACCAAGGTCGGCTTCGCCCCGAGAACGAGGACGACCGGGACTACGGGGACATCACGGTCCAGACCGCGATGAACAAGTCCGTCAACTCCGTCTTCGCGCAGATGGGTGTCGACGTCGGCATGCCCGAGGTGGTGAAGGTCGCGGGCAGGCTCGGCATGGACACCAAGGGCCTGCAGGCGGTGCCCGCGCAGACCCTGGGCACCATGGGGGCGAGCCCGCTGGAGATGGCCGGCGTCTACGCGACCCTCGACAACCACGGCAGGAAGGTCACTCCGGCCATCGTCAAGTCGGTCGAGAACAACACCCGCACGGTCACCTTGCCCAAGCCGGTCGGCGACCAGGTCATCAGCCGGGAGGCCGCCGACACGGTGACCTCGGTGCTGACCGGCGTGGTCGACGACGGTACGGCCCAGAAGTCGGTGCGGGACAATCCCCGGCGCGACGGTCAGCAGGTCGCCGGCAAGACGGGTACCTCCGACGACAACAAGTCGGCCTGGTTCACCGGCTACACGCCCGATCTGGTCACCTCGGTCGGCCTGTTCGGCGAGGACGACAAGCCGCCGCACGCGCAGGTCCCGATGTACGAGGCGGGCGGCGAGCCCCGCGTCAACGGTGGTGGCTTCCCGGCGGAGATCTGGGCGGCGTACACCTTCGGCGTGATGGGCGACACCAGCAAGTTCGACCTGGACACCACGCAGGGCGCGGCGATCAAACCGACCCCCAAGCCGACGCCCACCCGGCAGCCGACGACCGCGCCCCCGACCGATGAGCCGACCACCGAGGCGCCGACGTCCCCGCCGCCCACCACCGAGGAGCCGACCACCACGCCGCCGCCGACGCCGACGACGGCCCCGCCGACGACACCGGAGCCGACGGCTCCGACGACACCACCGGTCGCGAGCCCCCCGCGGAACCCCTTCGAGCCGGGCGACAACCCGTAGGCAACGAGGAGGGGCGCCCGGTAGAGCACCGGGCGCCCCTTCTGGTCCGCGAGCGGAACGGTCCGCTGATTACGAGGTCGAGATGGTCCTCGTGCTGAGAGTGGACCAGATGATGCCGCCCGTGGGCGTCCCCGACCAGTCGCCGATGACGGCGCCGAGCGCAATGGCGCGGTTTTCCTCGAGGTCGAGGTTCACGTGCCGGGTGGTGCCCACTCCATTTCGGTTCCAGTAGTAGTACTGGGTGCCTCTCTCGATGATGCCGATCGCCGAATGCCCGTCCTTTCGCAGGTCCTTGACGTAAAGGTGGTCTCCGTTCGCCACGAACTCTGCCCTGGCGTCGAGACCGACGCTGCTGACGGTCGCGTCCTCGGCGAAGGCAGACGTGGACGTGGCGGTGGCGACGACCGCGGCGGCGGCGCCGATAACGGCTATACGAGCGAGTGACCTCACGTGATGATCCCCCTTGTTTATGTTGGGTGTTGAGACTGTAACAGAGGTGATCATGGAACAGAACATTCCATTTCTCACCGGCGGATCGCGGGTTGTTTTTTCCGTCTCTCCAATGTTTAGGTGAAAGGTATGATGAGAGTGCGGGGTGCGATCTGGGCTGCCTTGGTCGCAGCGTCTACGGTGCTGGTCACCGCCTGTGGAGGCAGCGGTGTTCCCGAGAAGGCCGACAGCACCGGGAAAGCGGCGCCGGTGACCGGGAAAGCGAAGCCGGTGTCGGGGAGGGCGGATCTGATGGCCTTCATGAAAGAGACGGCCGATGCCGGAAAGGGCTTCTCCCTCAAGGACGCCACGACCCTCGGTCGTTACATTTACCCGGGTGCGGCCGAGGGGTATGTCGTGTGTTTCGAGAAAGAGGTTCCCGATCTGCAGGCAGTGGACCTCTATGCCGTCCCGGACAAGGAGAAATGTCCTGCTCGACCGGGTGGCAAAGCCCCCGCTCCCGCGTTCCTGATCTGAGTGGGAAGCAGGTGGAGGAATCCCTTGTCGAGGTGTTGGTGACCGGCTACAACCCGAAACGCGTCAAGGTGGTCGAGGTCGCCGATCCCGGCCGGGTGATCGAGCCGAAGCCGGCCGCGAAGTGGCGAGTGTGTGCGCAGAAACCGCGGGCGGGAACGGTTTTCGACGCGTCTGACGAGCTGCGCTTGCAGGCGGCGAAGAAATGTCCGTGACCGTGCGGGGGAGGGCTTTCGGCTCGTCTCCGGCATGCCGCGCGACGCACACCGGCCGCCCGACGGCGCGGCGCTCTGCTCGGCGCTGATCGTCGCCCGGAGGCCCTGCTGGGACTCGTCCTCCCCCCGCGCTCACGGCTGACGCCTCGCTCGCGCTGTACCCGTCCACCGCCGTCCCGCTGCTGCTCGCCCTGGCCTGTGCGGTCCGCTCGTGGCCGGCGTCACCGTCCGCCTCGAAGTCCGGCGGCGCCGTGTCCCGTTCGGGGCCTCTCCTTGAAAACCGCCTCCCGGAGCACGACCTGGCGTCGGGGAGGCGGTTGTCGTGGTCCGCTGTCAGTCGCAGAGCGTGGCCGACCGGACCCGGTCGATGATCGCCCTGCCGTTGGAGTCCCACATGAGCGCCGTGACCTCGGAACACATGACGTGCAGGCCGTTGCTGCTCTCGTACTTCAAGGGACCCGCGTACTGACTGAAGGTGCCCTCGTCGACCTTGCAGGCCGCGCTGGACAGGTTGGGGCAGAGCTTCAGCTTCATCTTCTTCGCGCTGCTCGTGTTGTTGTCGAACACGACACAGACTCCGTGCTTGCCCACAGTGGACTTGACGTAGGAGAAGAGGGTGCCGTAGCGCCGGGAGTCGGGAAGCCGCTCCGCGAACTCCAGCTCGTAGCCGCTGCCGCAGAGGGTCGCCGACGCGCTGACGGCGGCGGGGGCCGCCGCGGCGACGGCGCGCGTCTGCGCGTCCTGGGCGCCGGCGGCGGACAGCTGGACGCTGGTGCCGGCGACTCTCTGCCCCGTGACGGGAGCGTCCTGGGCGATCGCCTGCGGGGCGACCAGTGCGGAGGCGACGAGCGTGGTGCCGAGGGCGAGAGCGCGCATGAGGTTACGCACAGTAAGCGCTTCCTTTCGGGACAGGTCCTGGTCGGCGTCGAGTGTCAGGTCCTACGGATGGTGCGGTCGGCGGGTCGCGCGGCATCCGGGCGAGCGAGCCGCGGACAGTGGTGACGCGCTGCTGTGAAAAGGCGGTCCAGCACACAAAGCGGTCCATACCTGTCGAGCGCGGCGATCACCATAGGCACGGAGCAGCGGAACGGAACAGCGGTGACGCGCGATCTGGCTGGAAAGCGCTCCCGCGAGATCCCCCGCCGGCAGGGCGACTTGTCTGTCCGCAGCAGGGACGATCTGTGCGTACGGCGTGAAGGGCAGGGGTGCGACAGCCGAAGAGCTGGCTCAAAAGCGTGGGCCGGGCTGCCCAGGCCTCCAGTTTCGGACAGTTTTCCGGCCTGAAACACCCCTCTCCTCGCCATTCCGCTTCACAGCTCCTTCACCAATGTGGAGCGGGCGAGTGGGCTCAAGGACCCCTTCCGGAAGCGTGTACGGAGGCAGGTCGTAATCACGCCACGGCACCAACTGGCTCAGGAGTCAAGCCCTTGCTCCCCCTGCTCACGCTGTGCCTATGGTGATCACCAAATCCGGTGCACTGACCACGCCGCCGGAACGGGGGAGGTTCCTGATGTCGCCGTGCCGTCTGCCATGCGCGCATCTTCTTCGCGGTCGTGCCGCCGTGCCGCGCCTCTGAGCCGTCTCGCCTCCTGGTGAGGCCGTCCCTCGTCAACTCCTCCCGGATCCACGCCGGATGGGGGTGCCGTCACGCTCCGGTACTCGGACACGACCTTTGTGAAGGAGAGCCACGCCCATGGCCGATGAGATGGTGCGCAGAGCCCAGACGTTCATCAACGCCACCTATGACGACGGTGCGAAGCTGGGCATATCGCGGCTCGCCGAAAACGGCGAGACCGGCTGGACCGTCATGTTCGCCCTCACCCGGGCGCTCCAGTACGAGCTGGGCATCTCCAGCCTGTCGGACAACTTCGGCCCCGGCACGCTCTCCACGCTCCAGTCGAAGTACCCGCGCATCGGCCCGTCGGGCGTCCCGGCGAACATCATCCGGATCGTCCAGGCCGGCCTGTACTGCAAGGGGTACGACGGCGGCGAGATCGACGGCAAATACAACGACCGTGTCCGCGCCTCGGTGATCCAGCTCAAGAAGGACATGGGCGTCGACTTCGCCTACCCCGGCGGTGACGTGGTGCCGAAGGTGTTCAAGGGCCTTCTGAACATGGACCCGTACGTCATCGTCAACAACGGCTCCGCCCAGATCCGCGCCGTGCAGCAGTGGATGAACGGCGCATTCGTCAACCGCCGGGACTTCTTCGTCATCCCGTGCGACGGTCATCACTCCCGTACCGTCGCCCAGGCGATGCTCTACGCGGTCCAGTACACCATCGGCATGGCCGACGGAGTCGCCAACGGCGTGTTCGGCCCGGGCACCCAGGCGGGCTTGAAGGAGCACACCCTGTCGGTGGGGTCGTCCGGTACCTGGGTGCAGTTGTTCACGGCCGGCATGCTGCTCAACCAGCGCTCCGTCTCCTTCGGCGGCACCTTCACCGCCGCCCACGCGGAAGCGGTCCGCTCGTTCCAGTCGTTCGTCAAGCTCCCCGTGACGGGGAAGGGCGACTTCTCCACCTGGGCCTCCCTCCTCGTCTCCTACGGTGACCAGAGCCGCAAGGGCGCGGCCTGCGACGGCGTCACCAAGATCACCCCGGATCGCGCCAAGGCGCTCAAGGCCGAAGGCATCACCTACGTCGGGCGTTACCTGACCAACCCGATCCCCGGCGGCGGCAAGGTCCCGAGAAGGAGATCCAGCCCGGCGAGCTCCAGACCATCGCCGAGCAAGGACTGCGCTGTTTCCCGATCTACCAGACCTTCGGGCGAGGTGCGGACGACTTCAGCTACCCCCTGGGGCGTGCCGCGGGACAGGCCGCGATCAACGCGGCACTCGACCACGGTTTCAAGTCGGGCACGAGGATCTTCTTCGCTGTCGACTTCGACGCCTACGACTACGAGATCACCGACAACGTCCTGCCCCACTTCAAGGGCATCGAGGACGCCATGCGCGATGACGGCAACCGCTACAGCGTCGGCGTCTACGGTCCTCGCAACGTGTGCACGCGCGTATCGAACGCGGGCCACGCCTCGGCCTCGTTCGTCTCGGACATGTCCTCCGGCTTCTCGGGGAACTTCGGCTACCCGCTCCCCGAGAACTGGGCCTACGACCAGATCGTCACCAAGACCGTCGGCTCCGGCAGCGGAGCGATCAACATCGACGTGAACATCGCGTCCGGCCGTGACACCGGTCAGGGATCCTTCAACAAGCCCAGGGGCGTCCTCGCCGACACCAGCCTGGACCCGGGTCTCGTGCAGGCCATGATGACGGACGTCGGCAAGTACATGGAGTCGATCGGGTTCCCCAACGACGGCGGCGTGCGGAAGTGGCAGCACTGGAAGTGCTTCACGACGACCGTGGTCGACTACGACTCCGACATCACCCTGTACGCCTACCGCTACAAGATGCGAAAGGCCCTCATCCAGACCTCCGCCTACTGGGAGATGAGGCATGTCGACGCCGTCGACGAGGGCGCGGACCTGGCCGTCATCACGGCCTACGAGACGACCGGAACGTTCAAGGACACCTCCACCGGCATCTGCCAGATCTTCGGCATCACGGCGACACGGGCATGGAACCACGCCGTCAGCAAGGGCTACATCACCGGCAGCGTCAAGGACATCAACGACGACACCCTCTACAGCATGTGGCGCAAGTGCCGGGACGACGACCAGTTCGCCCTGTCGATCGTGCCCCTGATCCACCTCTGGAACGCCGACGGAGCGCCGGGCGCTCCGGAAGACGAGACCGAGCTGCGTCCCATGCGCCTGGATTACACGGAGAACGAGATCTACGAGGTTCTGCGGCGGTACCAGGGCACGAACGACGAGGCGAAGGCGCACGCGAAGAAGCGTCTGGCGCTCTATCAGGTCATGGAGAAGTACAACGCCATCTCCCGTAACCCGTGACAGGCTGCGCGCATGTCGGGAGACGAACCATACGCAGGCCACAACCCCGTCCTTGTGCTCCTGCTGTCGCTGGCCGGACTGCTCGCCACGCCGGGGCTCGCGATCTACGCGATCGTGACGCTGGTCCGGGTCGGCAGGAAACGGACTCGGGCAGGCCTGTTCAAGGCAGCGGCGATCCTTGCCTGGGTGGCGACGGTCGGCATGTACACCTGGGGCGTCCTGCACCTGCTGTTGCTGGACGAAAGCGCTCAGGCCGCGGCCTGCACCAAGGTGCTGGGAGGCCCTGACAAGAGGTCCGAGGTCGTCGTCGACCGATATGAGACCTCCTTCATCCCCCTGCGCTTCGGGTGCCACGTCGAAGGCGGGAAGACCTACGAAGCCGCCATTCCGGGCTACCTGAACCCCGTGGCGGGGCTGTCGGCAGTGACCGCTGTTGCTCTCACCGCATGCGCTGCGCGTTCCCACACCCACCACAAGGAGAGAACTGCGTGACTGTGAACATCTCGCGTCGTACGGCCCTGCGCCGTGCCGTCTTCCTGGCCGCCGGCACCGCTGTCGCCGCGGGGGCGTTGACGTCTCCCGCCCACGCGGCGACCACGCAACCCGAGCCGGACAAGATCCGTGAAGCGATACGGAAGGCACAGGAACGCAACAAGCGAGTCCTCAGCGGCACCCCGTCGACGAACGGATGGGAGATGGAGAAGACCGCGGACGACCACGGGCACGTCTACACCAGACCCGTCCCCGGCACTCCCGTCGACGGCGTCCAGATCCGCATGGGCGACGTCGAGACCGTCCTCGTCCATGTGATCCGCCGCTTCCACTACGAGGTCGACGAACTGCGCCGGGGCGACGTCACCGGCTGGCGCCACCCCTCGACGGTACGCAAGGGCCTGGCCGAGTCGAACCAGGCCTCCGGCACGGCGGTGCGGATCCGGCCGGGTTACTACCCCTCAGGGGTGCAGGGTGGTTTCTTCCCGCAGCAGACGGTGGTGATCCGGGACATCCTCGCCGAGTGCGACGGCGTGGTCCGGTGGGGCGGGGACGACAAGCACCCGGACGAGGCGCTGTTCTACCTCGACGTCGAACCCGGTGACAGCCGGCTGGCGGCGACCGCGGCGAAGATCCAGGGTTGGGAATGGGCGCCGGGCAAGGGTGCCGGTTCCGGCGCCGACCCGCTCCAGCCGTCGCGGAAGCGTTCCGCCGAACGCCTCGCCCGACAGCAGTCCTGAACCGGACGGTGGCCCGCACGGTGTGACGGGCTTCGACGACGGGCCGGTCCCCGCGGTGCGGGGACCGGCCCGTGCCGTGTGCGCGCTCAGCCCCGGTTCAGCTCGAACCAGACCACCTTGCCGGTGCTCAGCCGCGTCGCACCCCACCGCCGGGCCAGCCGGTTCACCAGGTACAGGCCCCGCCCGCCCTCGTCGGTCGCCCGGGCCTGCCGCAGCCGCGGCAACTGCGGGACGTCGTCGCCGACCTCGCAGCGCAGCACGTCCGTGCGCAGCAGCCGCAGCGTGACGGGCCGGGACGCATACCGCACGGCGTTCGTCACGACCTCGCTCACCAGCAGTTCGACGGAGTCGCTGAGCTCCTCCAGGCCCCAGCGCTGCAGCGCGCGCCGGGCCAGCCGGCGGGCCCGGCCGGGGGCCGCGTCCTCCGGCTCCAGGAACCAGTACGCCACGTCGCTGGGCGCGATCCCGTCGAAACGGGCGGCGAGCAGCGCGATGTCGTCGCCCCGGTCGCCCGGGCCGAGCATGTCGAGCACCTCGTCGCACAGCGCTTCCAGGGGCGGCGGATGGTCCGGCCCGGTGAGCTGCGCGACCGCGGCGAGCTTCTCCCGCAGCTGCTCGATGCCGGTCCACACGTCCCGCAGCCGGGACTCGACCAGACCGTCGGTGTACAGCAGCAGCGTCGCACCGGCGGGCGCGTCCAGCTCCACCGCCTCGAAGTCGACGCCGCCGACCCCGATGGGGGCCCCTGCCGGCACGCGCAGCACCTCGGCGCGGCCGCCCAGGTGGAGCAGGACGGGCGGCGGGTGACCGGCGTTGGCGATGGTGATGCGGTGCGAGACCGGGTCGTAGACCGCGTACAGGCAGGTCGCCATGCGGTCCACGCCCAGGCGCTGGGCCTGTTCGTCGAGGTGGTGCAGCACCTCCTGCGGCGGCAGATCGAGGCCGGCGAGGGTCTGGGCGGTGGTGCGCAGCTGGCCCATGATGGCGGCCGAGGTCATGGAGTGGCCCATGACGTCGCCGACGACCAGGGCGACCCGGCTGCCCGGCAGCGGGATGGCGTCGTACCAGTCCCCGCCGACCCGGGCCGTCTCCGCGGCCGGCAGGTAGCGGGAGGCGAGCCGTACGCCGGTGGGGCGGGGCAGCGTCTCGGGGAGCATGGTGCGCTGCAGCTCGTCCGCGATGTAGGCCTCACGGCCGTACAGCACGGCCTTGTCGATGCCGAGTGCGCTGTGCGTGGCGAGCTGCGCGGCCACCAGCAGGTCGTCCGCCTCGAAGGCGAGGCGTTCGGGGCGGCGCAGGAACAGGGCGGCACCGATGACGCGGCGCCGGCCGCGCAGCGGCGCGAGGATCGCCCGCTGCCCGTCCGGTACGCCGAACTCGCCGCCCTCGCCCAGCAGCTCGGGCAGCGCGGCACGTGCCGCGGGGGCGTCGGTGAACACCGGGCGCACACCGCGCAGCACCTCGGCGAGCGCGCTGCCGGGCCGCACCTCGCACAGCTCGGCGCCGACCGTGTCCAGCTCGTTCGGCTCGGGCTGCGCGGCCGGCAGGAAGCCGTTCTCCGTGTCGCGTTCCGCCGGTATCCGGTCGGTGCGACGCAGCCGCAGCACCAGCGGGCCGGTGGGCCGCTCGTCGCCGACCGGCAGCGGGTCGCGCAGATAGACCAGGATCGCGTCGGAGAACGTGGGCACGGTGGCCCGGCACAGCCCCATCACGATCTCGTCGAGATCGATGCCACGGGCGATCCGCCGGGTGGCGGCGCCGACGAACCGGAGCCGGTCGCCGTCCCGCCGCATCGGCGTGGGCCGACCGGGCGGCAGGCTCTGGCCGCTGCGCCGCTCCTGCCCGTCGGCGCTCGCGGCCTGCCGCTCCTGCTCGTCGGCCGGCTGGACCGGAATGCCTTCGGAGGCGGGGCGCGGCCGGGGGGCGTCGCGCTCGGCGGTCTGCTCGGCACCCGGCTGGGAGTGCTCGGATGCGGGGTCGCTCACGGTGTCCTTGCCCTTGCCGAACGGCGTGGAGGTGCCCGGCTCCGACGTGCCCGGTGAAGTGTGTGCCGTCGTGACCGGAACGGTGATGTCGCCGCCTGGGCGGCCCTGTACGGGTAAGGCGCCCGCGCCGGGCGCGCGAGCGGGTGTCGAGGTGTGCACGAGCGCCCCGCGGGGGTCCGCGGGGTCGACGCCCGGCTGGGGGCGTTCGAAGGAGGTCGGCTGCTCCGTCACGCGTGTCGAATCCGTCCGTCCGGGGCTGCACGCCACAGGTGCAGGTGGTCCCGCCGAAACTCCGATACCCGGAATACGTGCCCCAGGAACGGAATTCCCGCGTGGTCAGAGGTTGTTCCTGTGCCACCGGCGGACCGTCTGCGGCCCTGCGGACCTGTGGCGCAGGTCCTTCCGGTGTTGCCCTCGTACCCTCGCTCACGTCCTGCCGCCCCTCGGTGACGATCGGTCAAGCCCAGCGCGTGATCCTGTAGTTGCCGACGCGCGCCCTTGCGGAGGACGATCCTACGTTTCTTGCCCGGGGGCGCATCAAGGGTCTCATGAGGACACATGCGCGGGCGTACGGTCCCAGTCCTCCGGCAGTGACGGTACCGTCCAGGACGGATCCGGGCGCCACTGCTGCCAGCCTTCCGAGAACGGCGGCCCCCAGGCGCGGATCACCTCCACCGCGGCCCGCCCCGCCGCCCGCACCTTCCCGGCCTGCCGGTCGTCCATCAGTCCGTCCCGCAGGGCCTGGGCGAACTCGTCCTCGTCGCGCCAGTGCCAACTGCGGTCCGGGTGGACCGAGATGTCCAGGAAGTGGTCGACGGAGTCGACACCGCCCTCCCAACGGGCCAGCGGCTCCTCCAGGTTCACGTACCAGTTCTTGAACAGCCAGCCCGGCTCCCAGAACAGCCACACCGACCAGGGTTCGCCGGGCCGGGCGAGCTTCAGGACGCCGGTGCCGAACCACCGGTCGCGCTGCACGGTCCGCGGCTTGGTGTAGCGCGACTCCAGCGGCTCCAGGTGCACGGGGGTGCCGTCGGCGAGCACGGGCTTCACACACTCGGTGCCGGGCGCCAGCCACACGGCGAGCAGCTCCGCGTCGTCCCGGACGACGGTGACGGGACGCGCGATGTGGAATCCCGTGCCGCCGTTCTCCCGGTACCGCCACAGGATCCGGCTCCCGGGTGCCCAGAAGCCCGCCGCACCACCCGTTTCCACGCGTCTCACCGCTCCGCCGTCTGCCATGCACAGATATTAGGTGCCATAGGCATACGACGCTGCGGCGCGTGTCACGGTTCACGCGCCGGGCGCACTCGCTCGGCGAACCGTCACGGACGCGTCATCCGCAGGACATCCAGCGCCGCGTCGAGCTGCTCGGTGGTCAGGTCACCGCGCTCCACGTACCCGCTGTCCAGGACGACCTGACGGATGGTCTTCCGCTCGGCCAGCGCCTTCTTGGCGACCTTCGCGGCCTCCTCGTACCCGATGTACTTGTTGAGCGGGGTGACGACGGAGGGGGAGGACTCGGCGTACTCCCGGGCCCGTTCGCGGTTCGCGGTGATGCCGTCGACGGTCCGGTCGGCGAGCAGCCGTGAGGCATGGGCGAGCAGCCGGATCGACTCCAGCACGTTCTTCGCGATGACCGGCAGCATGACGTTGAGCTCGAAGTTGCCCGCGGCGCCGGCGGTGGCGACCGTCGCGTCGTTGCCCACGACCTGGGCGGCGACCATCAGCACGGCCTCCGGGATGACCGGATTCACCTTGCCCGGCATGATCGAGGAACCGGGCTGGAGGTCGGGCAGGGCGATCTCGGCCAGGCCTGTGCGCGGCCCGGAGGACATCCACCGCAGGTCGTTGGCGATCTTCGTCAGCCCGACCGCGATGGTGCGCAGCTGCCCGCTGGTCTCGACGATGCCGTCCCGGGCGCCCTGCGCCTCGAAGTGGTCACGGGCCTCGGTGAGGGGGAGGCCGGTGGTACGGGCGACCTCCTCGATCACGGCGGCGGAGAAACCGGGCGGGGTGTTGATGCCGGTGCCGACGGCCGTACCGCCGAGGGGCAGTTCGGCGAGCCGGGGGAGGGAGGCCTCCAGCCGCTCGATCCCGTACCGCACCTGGGCGGCGTACCCGCCGAACTCCTGACCCAGGGTCACGGGCGTGGCGTCCATGAGGTGGGTCCGCCCCGATTTCACCACGTCGGAGAACTCCCCGGCCTTGCGCTCCAGGGAGGCGGCGAGGTGGTCCAGGGCGGGGATCAGGTCGCGGGTGACGGCGGCGGTGGCGGCGATGTGGATGGACGAGGGGAACACGTCGTTGGAGGACTGGGACGCGTTCACATGGTCGTTGGGGTGCACGTCCTTCCCCAGCCGCTCGCCGGCGAGCGTGGCGATGACCTCGTTGGTGTTCATGTTGGACGAGGTGCCCGACCCGGTCTGGAACACGTCGACGGGGAAGTGCTCGTCCCACTTCCCCTCGGCGACCTCCCCGGCCGCCTCCCGGATCGCCCCGGCGATGTCCTGGTCCAGGACCCCCAGCTCGGCGTTGACCTTGGCCGCCGCCCCCTTGATCCGGGCCAGCGCCTCGATGTGCGCGCGCTCGATGCGCTGCCCGGAGATCGGGAAGTTCTCCACGGCCCGCTGGGTCTGGGCCCGCCACTTGGCGTGGGCGGGCACCCGCACCTCGCCCATGGAGTCGTGCTCGGTGCGGTACTGCTGGTCGCCGTCGTCGGACTTGGTCGTCATCGTTGTCGTACCTCCGGGAGTGAGAGCGCACGGGCCTGGGGGTGTATTCCCCGTCCAGGATGGGAGGCGCGGCCCCGTCACTCCTCGTCCGACGCCTCCGATTGCCGAAGTGCCGTGGTCAGGAGTTCAACGGTTTCTGCCATGCGGGACATGACGCGTGCGTCCTGGCGGATGTGTGACGGCAGGTTCACGGAGCCGTCCAGGAACCAGGTGGCGACGTGCCCGGCCTTGAGTCCGGACGCGGAGTCCAGATCGGTCTGGAGGATGACGACCCCTTCCGTCCTGGCGTCCTTGAAATTCGCTCCCCGAGCGGAGGACTCGTAGAAGGAGGCGCCGCTCATGTCGGCCTCGACGAGAATCGCGCCGTCCAGGCATGCTTCGCCGCACAGAGCGTCTTTCAGAACGGCCCGTTTCAAGATGGCGTCCCTGAGGTCCGCCCCGTGCAGGTTCGCGCCTTCCAGCTGTGCGTCGGTCAGGTTCGCGTGAGCCAGCAGGGCGTTCTCCAGCTGGACGCCGGGCAATGACGCGCCACGCAGGTCGGGATAGGGCCCGTCGGAGGGGCTGGGGCGCCGGGCCAGTACCGTGCACGCGGCTTGTGCGTCAGGACCGACCTGCGCGGGGGCGCCCCTGAGCGTCCTTTCCTCCCCGTCCGGCGTGTGAGGGGGATTCCGGCTGGAATTCCGAACGAAGGCGGAGAGAACCTCGATGACCGTCGACCGATCGCGCTCGGAGTCGCGCATGACGCGTTCGAGCGCGTAGATTCCGCCCAGCCTCTCGGTGAGCTGAGCGGATCCCAGGAGCTTGATCGCCTCGACGTATCGCTCGGTGACCTGGCCCTCGCGCGTCAGCTCGGCCTGCTCCCGGTCGCGGGTCCGCGTGTGCGCGAACTGCTCCTGGGCGTGAGCGAACTGCTCCTGAGCCAGTGAGAACTGTTTCTGCGTCTGCTCGTACTGTCGTTGCGCGAGCTCGTGGTTGCGGTGCGTGTAGTACAGCCCCGCGCCGGCGACGGCGGCAGCGCCCAGGGCGACGGCCATCGTGCGGAAGCCGGTGATGACGACGCCATCGGCGGGCTGGAGGTCACCGGTCCGGAGATGGGCGCCGTCCAACCACCAAGGACCACGCCACAGGAGCAGGGCATACCCGATGACCACGACCGCCAGGGCCATGACGACCGCGATGCGCTTCACCTTCGACTGCATGACGGGCAGCATGCCCGCCCGGATGTGGCCCAGCCGGCGAACGCGTGCTTCCAGAGCAGAAGTTGAGCTTGGAGCGCATGGCGGAGCGGTGGCCCCGTCCCTGGCCCCCCGCCCGGAACGGCTCCGCCCTCACCCGGCGCCACGGGGGAGGGCGGTCCGTACGGAAGCGGGCGTCACGCCAGCCCCGGCCCCCGCACCGGAATGGACGTGAAGGTGGGCGCCGGCGCCGGGTCCTGGATGAAGTCGTTCGACTTGTTCGGCCGAGGGCAGCGAACAGCCGGTCCTGCGTTTGAGACGAGGCCCATCGGGCCGAACGGGCTTCGGGCAGAGCCCCGGCAGGCGCCCAGGGGCGACGGGGCTGAGCCCCTGCGCGCCGGGTACGGGGTCGAAGCGGCGGAGCCCCTGGGGTGGGACGGGTAGGGGCGGCGGGGGCGAGGAAATCCGCCGCGCCGCACCCGAAGGGCTAGGTCAGCCCGGGTCCCCGGACCGGGATCGACGTGAACGTCGGCTGCGGCGCCGGGTCCTGGAAGAAGTCGTTGCCCTTGTCGTCGACGACGATGAACGCAGGGAAGTCCTCGACCTCGATCTTCCAGACGGCCTCCATGCCGAGCTCCTCGTACTCGACGACCTCGACCTTCTTGATGCAGTCCTGGGCGAGCCGGGCGGCCGGGCCGCCGATGGAGCCGAGGTAGAAGCCGCCGTGGGTGCCGCAGGCGTCGGTGACCTGCTTGCTGCGGTTGCCCTTCGCCAGCATCACCTTGGAGCCGCCCGCCGCCTGGAACTGCTCCACGTAGGAGTCCATCCGGCCGGCCGTGGTCGGGCCGAAGGAGCCCGACGCGTACCCCTCGGGCGTCTTGGCCGGACCCGCGTAGTACACCGGGTGGTCCTTGAGGTACTGCGGCATCTCCTCGCCCGCGTCCAGCCGCTCCTTGATCTTGGCGTGCGCGATGTCCCGGGCCACGACCAGCGGGCCGGTGAGGGACAGCCGGGTCTTCACCGGGTACTTGGTGAGTTCGGAGAGGATCGTCTCCATCGGCTGGTTCAGGTCGATCTTGACGACGTCGCCGCTCTCCTCGAGCTGCTCGTCCGTCGTCTCCGGCAGGAACCGCGCCGGGTCCGTCTCCAGCTGCTCCAGGAAGACACCCTCGGCGGTGATCTTCGCGACGGCCTGGCGGTCGGCGGAGCAGGACACCGCGATGGCGACCGGGCAGGACGCCCCGTGCCGCGGGAGGCGCACCACACGCACGTCGTGGCAGAAGTACTTGCCGCCGAACTGCGCCCCGATCCCGATCTTCTGCGTCAGCTCGAAGACCTTCTGCTCCAGCTCCTGGTCCCGGAAGCCGTGGCCCAGCTCGGAGCCCTCGGCCGGGATCTCGTCCAGGTAGTGCGCGGAGGCGTACTTCGCCGTCTTCAGCGCGTACTCGGCGCTCGTGCCGCCGACCACGATCGCCAGGTGGTACGGCGGGCAGGCCGCCGTGCCCAGCGAGCGGATCTTCTCCTCCAGGAACTTCATCATGGAGGCCTCGTTCAGAACGGCCTTCGTCTCCTGGTACAGGAACGACTTGTTGGCCGAGCCGCCGCCCTTCGCCATGAACAGGAACTTGTAGGCGCCGCCGTCGGTCGCGTACAGCTCGACCTGCGCGGGAGGTTGGAGCCGGTGTTCCTCTCCTCCCACATGGTGAGCGGAGCCATCTGCGAGTAGCGCAGGTTGAGGTTCTGATAGGCGTCGTAGATGCCGCGGCTGAGCGCCTCCTCGTCGCGGCCCGCCGTCAGCACGTTCTGACCGCGCTTGCCCATCACGATCGCCGTGCCCGTGTCCTGGCACATGGGCAGCACGCCCGCCGCGGCGATGTTCGCGTTCTTCAGCAGGTCCAGCGCCACGAACTTGTCGTTGCCCGACGCCTCGGGGTCGTCGATGATGCGGCGCAGCTGCGCGAGGTGGGCCGGGCGCAGGTAGTGCTGGATGTCGTGGATGGCCTCCTCGGCGAGCTTGCGCAGCGCCTCCGGCTCCACCTTGAGGAAGGTCCGCCCGTCCGGCCCCTCGACCGTGGAGACACCCTCGGAGGTCACCAGCCGGTAGGGGGTGGTGTCCTCTCCCTGGGGGAGCAGATCGGTGTACGCGAACTCAGGCATCTCGCCCATTCCTCACTCGACAGACGGCGGCCCGCCTCCTTCGGCGAGCGCCAACCAGACTAGAACCTGCCACTGACAGGTGAGCTTGTGAGGTAAGGCTCAGTTCGGCGCGGCCGGCCGCGATACGGGGGGTGTCGCGATCTATCGTGTTTCGGTACGCTGCTGTCGTGGACCTTCAGAAGCAGGACCCCCAGAAGCAGGGCGCGCCCGCCGCCTCCGAGTTCCGCGCCTCCGACGCCGAGCGCGACCGGATCGCCGACATCCTGCGCGACGCCCTCGCCGAGGGCCGTCTCGCCCCGGACGAGCACGCCGAGCGCGTCGAGGGGGTGCTGCGCGCCAAGACGGTCGGCGAACTGGAGGTCTTCATACGGGACCTGCCCGCCGCCCACCGCCAGGGCCCCGGCTCCTCGCCGGCTCCGGCCCCGCACCGCCCCACCGCCGGCGCCATCCCGATGGAGCCGGACGACAACGTGGTCGCGATCTTCAGCAGCGCCGTCCGCAAGGGCCGCTGGCGCGCGGGCCGCCGTATCCACGCGTACGCGATCTTCGGCAGTGTCGAGATCGACCTCAGCGAGGCGCTCTACGACCACCAGCAGGTCGTGATCAAGTCCTTCGCGATCTTCGGCAGTGTCGATATCCGCGTCCCCGAGAACGTGTCGCTGCGCGGCATGGGCGGCGGCGTGCTCGGCAGCTTCGAGGTGGACACACTCGACTCGGGTGAACCGGAGGCCCCGGTCGTCTACGTCGACGGCTGGGCCGTTCTGGGCAGCGTCGAGGCGCGACCCCGGCGCGGCAAGGTCGTCGCGGACATCCTCGACCGGGTGCAGCGCAAGGTCGACAAGGGTTTGCGCAAACACCTGGGTCATTGACAGTCGCGAATCCACCGAAACCGGCGGTTCGGAACTCAGTGCATAGGCGCGCGCACAGCGGGTAGGCCTTGCTGCATCGTCTCTCGCTCGCGAAGCCGTCGTCAGGAGTAGACCGTGCTGCAACCGCCGCATTCGTCTCTGCAGGTAGCTGCCGTTCCGGCCCCGCGGGTGCCAGCGCGAGACAGGGACCAAGACGCCCCGTGGCACACCGAGGCGGTGTGCCGGCGCGACGAGGCCGGTCTCTTCTTCGCCCCTCCAAGGAACCGACGGCCGCCCGGCTCTCCCGGGAGGAGGCGGCGAAGCGGGTCTGCGCCCGCTGTCCGGTCATGGTCGAATGCCGCGAGCACGCGCTGCTCCAGCCCGAACCCTACGGCGTATGGGGCGGCCTCACCGCCGCCGAACGCCGCGTGGTCCTGGCCCGACGCCGCCGCCGCGACCTGGAACTGAAGAAGGCGGCCCGCTCGGCGAACCGGATAGCGGCGGCGGGCTGACACCACACGCAGCACGTCGAAAGGGCGTCCCCACCGCACCGGGGACGCCCTTTCTTTCAGCCGGCCTTCTCGGGGCGCGGGGAACTGCGCGCTCCCTGGGCGCTACTACTTGCCCTTGTCGAAGTCGATCGCGCTGTAGGCCCGCAGCTTGCTCAGTCGATGCTCGGAATCGATCCGGCGAACCGTCCCCGACCGCGACCGCATCACGATCGAGTCGGTCGTGGCCGTCTCGGCCCGATACCGGACCCCGCGCAGCAACTCCCCGTCGGTGATCCCGGTGGCCACGAAGAACACGTTCTCGCCGGTGACCAGGTCCTCCGTGGTCAGCACCCGGTCGAGATCATGCCCGGCGTCGATCGCCCGCTGCCGCTCCTCGTCGTCCTTGGGCCACAGCTTGCCCTGAATCGTTCCGCCCAGACACTTCACCGCGCAGGCCGAGATGATGCCCTCCGGCGTTCCACCGATGCCGAGCAGCAGATCCACACCCGTACCCTCGCGCAGCGCCAGGATCGAGCCGGCCACATCGCCGTCGGAGATCAGCTTGATCCGCGCACCGGTGTCCCGGATCTCCTTGATGATCCCCTCGTGCCGCGGCCGGTCCAGGATCACGACCGTGACGTCCTCCGGCGCGGACCGCTTCGCCTTGGCGACCCGGCGGATGTTCACCGACACCGGCGCGTTGATGTCGACGAAGTCGGCCGCCTCGGGCCCGGTGACGAGCTTGTCCATGTAGAAGACGGCGGACGGGTCGAACATCGACCCACGCTCGGCCGCGGCCAGCACCGCGATCGCGTTCGTCATGCCCTTCGCGGTCAGCGTGGTGCCGTCGATCGGGTCGACGGCGATGTCGCACTCGGGCCCCGTCCCGTCGCCCACCTGCTCCCCGTTGAACAGCATCGGGGCCTCGTCCTTCTCACCCTCGCCGATGACGACGACGCCGTTCATCGAGACGGTGGAGACGAGGGTGCGCATGGCGCGCACCGCGGCACCGTCGGCGCCGTTCTTGTCACCGCGTCCGACCCAGCGGCCCGCGGCCATCGCCGCCGCCTCGGTCACCCGGACCAGTTCCAGGGCGAGGTTGCGGTCGGGAGCTTCGGAGGGCACATCGAGCTCGGACGGCAAGTGATGATGCTCGGTCATCGGAGCGCACCTTTCTGTACGACGACGGCCGGATGAGGGTCTTGTCGCCCGACTCTATCGCCGAGTACACAAAATGAGCAGGGGCCCCCACGGATGAGCGCGCTCAAGACCTGCGACGATAGGGGGCGTGGCAGGCACGAACGGCAAGCAGAAGACGGCGCGGGACATGATCCTCTCCATGGGTGTCATCGTCCTCGTCGCGGGCGTCATATACCTCTTCATCCCGCACGACGACAGCCCGCCCGACCTCAAGCCCGTCGACTACCGGGTCGAGCTGCTCACCGCGCGCCGCGCCGCCTCCTACCCCGTGGCCGCGCCCGAGGGTCTGCCCGCCGCGTGGAAGGCTACCTCCGTCCGCTACGAGGGTGACGAGTTCGACGCCTGGCACCTCGGTTTCCACGATCCCGAAGGGGAGTACGTGGCGGTCGAGCAGTCCACTCAGCGGCGCCCCGTCTTCGTCGACGAGCGGACGAAGGGCTCGCGGGAGACCGGGAAGACCGAGAAGATCGACGGTCGTACCTGGACCCGCTACGAGGGCGGCCGGTACGACGCGCTGGTCCTCGAGGGCACCAAGGGCTCGACGACGGTCGTGACGGGCACCGCGTCGTTCGCGCAGCTGGCGAAGATGGCGGATGCGCTGCGGACGAAGTGAACGGGCATGAGGAAGGCCCCCGGCGCGGTTGCCGAGGGCCTTCCTCATGCGCGGGTGAGGCGACTCAGACGGTCGTCACGACCTGCTCGAACTCCAGCCGCGGGGAGCGCGGGTACCACGCGTCCGGGCCCGGGCGGCCGATGTTCACGACCATCAGCGGGGTGTGGTCGTCGTCCAGGAACTCCTTGCGGACGCCCTCGGCGTCGAAGCCGGTCATCGGTCCGGCGGCGAGACCGGCGGCGCGGACGCCGACGATGAAGTACGCGGCCTGGAGGGCGGCGTTCAGGGCGGCGGCGTTCTCGCGGACCGGGCGCTCGGCGAAGAAGAGGTCCTTGACCTGCGGCGCGGCCGGGAACAGGTGCGGCAGCTCCTCGTGGAACTCGTTGTCCGCGGAGAGGATCGCCACCAGCGGGGCGCTCGCCGTCTTGGCCCGGTTGCCCTCGGCCAGGTGACCCACCAGGCGCTCGCGCGCCTCGGGGGAGCGGACCAGGGTGATGCGCAGCGGGGTCTGGTTGAAGGCCGTCGGGCCGTACTTGACCAGGTCGTAGATCGCCTGCACCTGCTCGTCGGTCACCGGCTCGTCGGTGAAGGCGTTGGCGGTGCGGGCCTCGCGGAACAGCAGGTCCTGGGCGGCTCGGTCAAGAACGAGGGACATGGATGCACTTTCTCGCGTCTGTCGGGTCCGGGAGATCGGCTGACGTCCTCGACCGTACGCGAGTAAAGTTCAACGTTCAACTAACGCGGGGGTGTCATGTGTCACCCCGCCATGGACGGCCCGTGGTCACTCGGCGTCCTCTTCTTCCGCGGCCTCCTCCGCCAGCGCCGCGTCCAGCCGCGCCCGCGCCCCGTCCAGCCAGCGCCGGCACACCTTCGCCAGCTCCTCGCCCCGCTCCCAGAGCGCCAGGGACTCCTCCAGCGTCGTACCGCCCGCCTCCAGGCGCCGGACGACCTCGATCAGCTCGTCCCGCGCCTGCTCGTACCCGAGCGCCTCGGTCATGCCCGGCGTCTCATCAACCTCGCTGGTCATCCACCCACCCTATGTGTCCACTCGTACGGAGAACTCACCCTCGGAGACCCGTGCGCGCAGGGCCTCGCCGGCCTCCACCTCGCCCGGATCGCGGACGGCGTGCCCGTCGGCCTTCTGCAGCACGGCGTACCCGCGCTTCAGGGTCGCGGCGGGGGACAGGGCCACCACGCGCGCGTGCGTGTGCGACAGCTCCGAGTCCGCCCGGTCCAGCTGGTGCCGCAGACAGCGCCGGCCCCGGTCCAGCAGGTCCGCCACGTGGTCGGCGCGCTCGTCGATCATCCGGTGCGGGTCCTCTATCGACGGCCGCGCGAGCGCGTGGGCCAGCCCGCGCTCCTCCCGCTCCACCAGCGCCGCCACGCACCGCCGCGCCCGGTCCCGCAGCAGCCGCACCCGCTCGTACTCCTCGCCGACATCCGGTACGACCTTCTTGGCCGCGTCGGTCGGGGTGGAGGCGCGCAGGTCGGCGACGTGGTCGAGGAGCGGGTTGTCGGGTTCGTGCCCGATCGCGGACACCACGGGCGTGCGGCACTGCGCCACCGTCCGGATCAGCTGCTCGTCGGAGAACGGCAGCAGGTCCTCCACACTGCCGCCGCCCGCGCGACGATGATCACGTCCACGTCCTCGAGCGCGTCGAGCTCCTTCACGGCCTGCACGACCTGCGGCACGGCGTGCACGCCCTGCACGGCGACGTTGCGCACCTCGAAGCGCACGGCGGGCCAGCGGTGCCGGGCGTTCTCCAGGACGTCCCGCTCGGCGGCCGAGGCCCGCCCGCAGACCAGCCCGACGAGCTGCGGCAGGAAGGGCAGCGGCTTCTTCCGCTCCGGCGCGAACAGGCCCTCCCGAGCCAGGGCCTTCTTCAGCTGCTCCAGCCGCGCGAGCAGTTCACCGACCCCGACCGGCCGTATCTCGGCGGCCCGCAGCGACAGCTGGCCCCGCGGCGCGTACCACTCGGGCTTCGCGAGGACGACGACCCGGGCGCCCTCCGTCACCACGTCCGCCACGGCGTCGAACACCTGCCGGTAGCAGGTGACGCTGACGGAGATGTCGTACGACGGGTCCCGCAGCGTCAGGAAGACCACGCCCGCGCCGGGCCGCCGCGACAACTGCGTGATCTGCCCTTCGACCCACACCGCCCCGAGCCGGTCGATCCACCCCCGATGAGCCGCGACACCTCACCCACGGGGAGCGGGGATTCCGGAGACGTGTTCACTGCCATGTCCGCGAGAGTAGTGGCCGCCGCCGACAACGCCGCTCACCCGCTCGGGCTCCGCCGCCGCGTCCGTCACCCGCGTCGGGCCGCGTCAGTCTTCCCGGGATGGTCACACGGACGGGATCTTCGGCCTGCCGGACCCGGCCTTACGATGGGACGCATGTCTGCTTCGCCTGGCCGCCGTGTCCTGCTCGCCGCCCCCGTGGCTACTGCGCGGGCGTGGACCGCGCCGTGATCGCCGTCGAGAAAGCGCTGGAGCAGTACGGGGCTCCGGTCTACGTCCGTCACGAGATCGTCCACAATAAGTACGTCGTGCAGACCCTGGAGAAGAAGGGCGCGATCTTCGTCGAGCAGACGGAGGAGGTCCCCCCGGGCAACATCGTGATGTTCTCGGCACACGGTGTCGCCCCGGTCGTCCACGAGGAGGCCGAGCGCGGCAAGCTCGCCACCATCGACGCCACCTGCCCCCTGGTCACCAAGGTCCACAAGGAAGCCGTCCGCTTCGCGAGCGAGGACTACGACATCCTCCTGATCGGCCACGAGGGCCACGAGGAGGTCATCGGCACCTCCGGCGAGGCCCCGACCACATCCAGCTCGTCGACGGGCCCAGCGACGTGGCGAAGGTCGAGGTCCGCGACCCGTCCAAGGTCGTCTGGCTCTCCCAGACCACGCTGTCCGTCGACGAGACCATGGAGACCGTCGACGCCCTGAAGGACAAGTTCCCGCAGCTCATCTCCCCGCCCAGCGACGACATCTGCTACGCCACGCAGAACCGCCAGCTGGCCGTGAAGCAGATGGGCGCCGAGTCGGACCTGGTCATCGTGGTCGGCTCCCGCAACTCCTCCAACTCCAAGCGCCTCGTCGAGGTCGCCAAGATCGCGGGCGCCCGCGAGGCGTACCTCGTGGACTTCGCCGACGAGATCGACGAGGCCTGGCTGGAAGGCGTCTCCACGGTCGGCGTCACCTCGGGCGCCTCCGTGCCGGAGGTGCTGGTCGAGCAGGTGCTGGAGTGGCTCTCGCAGCGCGGCTTCGAGGACGTCGAGCTCGTCAAGGCGGCCGAGGAGTCCATCACCTTCTCGCTGCCCAAGGAGCTGCGCCGCGACCTGCGCGAGGAGGCGGCGGCGCTGGTCGCCGAGCGCGGTGGGGCCGGGACCGGTGAAAATTCCGGGGAGTGATCGGGGACGGGCCGGGCAGCGACCGCTGTCCGGCCTGTGACTGTCAGTCGTACGTCGTAACGTAGGGCCATGCAGATCTTCGGCGTGGACATCGGCGGTTCCGGGATCAAGGGTGCCCCGGTGGACCTGGACAAGGGCGACCTGGCGCAGGAGCGCCACAAGGTCCTCACCCCGCACCCGGCCACGCCCGACGGGGTGGCCGACGGCGTCAAGCAGGTCGTCGACCACTTCGGCTGGACAGGGCCGGTCGGGGTCACGTTCCCGGGCGTGGTCACCGACGGGGCCACGATCCGTACGGCGGCGAACGTCGACGACAGCTGGATCGACACCGACGCGCGCCTGCTGCTCGGCGAGCGGCTGGGCGGACTGCCGGTGACGGTGGTGAACGACGCGGACGCGGCGGGCGTCGCCGAGATGCACTTCGGCGCCGGCCGCGGCCGCCGGGGCACGGTGATCCTGCTGACCTTCGGCACGGGCATCGGCAGCGCCGTCTTCGTCGACGGCGTCCTGCTCCCCAACACCGAGCTCGGCCATCTGGAGCTGGACGGGCACGACGCGGAGAAGCGCGCCTCCAGCAAGGCCCGCGAGGACCATGACATGTCGTGGGAGCACTGGGCGGCGCACCGGGTGCGCACCTACCTCGCGCACGTCGAGATGCTGTTCTCGCCCGAGCTGTTCATCATCGGCGGCGGCGTCAGCCGCAAGTCCCACAAGTTCCTGCCCCACATCGAGGGCATCAAGGCGGAGATCGTCCCGGCGCAGCTGCAGAACAACGCGGGGATCGTGGGGGCGGCGATGCGGGCGGCGGGCCGCTAGAGGTTCTGTCCGGCGGATCACAGAACCCGGGGCCCCTCCAGCGACCCCGGCGGGTGTCACACCGGCGGACGGGCCCCGGCCGCCCGCCGCAGCCGCACCAGCCGGATCCGCCGGACGATCACGATCAGGCCGGCGATCAGGGTCCCCCCGTACAACCACCCGGCCTGCGTGGCGAGGGCCGTCACCAGCCCCATCAGCTTGCCGGCGACACCGCCGTCGCCGTCCGCCACCGGCAGCAGCCCCACGGCGAACGCGATCGGCACGACGACAGGCGCGGTCATCAGGTCCCCCCGGCGCACCCAGACGGCGGTCAGCACACACACCGGCAGGAACAGCACGCCGTACGCCGTCAACGACGTCCCGAACAGCACACCGCAGAGCCCGCCGAGCAGGAACATCACCACCGCGCAGAACAACCCGCTGCCCAGCCCGGTCAGCCGGGGATTGGGCATCCTCCCCGCGGCGGGCGCCGGAGCGGGGACGGGCCGCCGCACAGCCCCGGACGGCGCTGCGGCCCCGGCTGACGGACCGCCCCGCCGCCCGCTCCCCGTTTCCCTTGGGGCGGCAGGGACGATCCCGGCCGGTCACGTCGCGGTCCGTACTGGGCAGGTCGCGTCCTGTATCGCTCCACTGCACCAACTTAGGTCGTTCAATATGCCGAATGGCCCCTCAGACACGCCGTGGACGGAGGCTTGGCCAAGCGTTCGATACGCCGCCCGGGACGGTTCCGGGACGCCGTAGACTGGTGGATCGGCCGGTCCCCTGGCCCCCTGGCCCTCTCCACTCACGGGAAGTCGCAACGTGTCGCTCACGATCGGAATCGTCGGTCTGCCGAATGTCGGCAAGTCGACCCTGTTCAACGCCCTGACCAAGAACGACGTGCTGGCGGCCAACTACCCGTTCGCCACCATCGAGCCGAACGTGGGCGTGGTCGGCGTCCCCGACCCCCGCCTGACCAAGCTGGCCGAGATCTTCTCCTCCCAGCGTGTCCTCCCGGCGACGGTCGACTTCGTCGACATCGCGGGCATCGTGCGCGGCGCGTCCGAGGGCGAGGGCCTGGGCAACAAGTTCCTCGCGAACATCCGCGAGTCCGACGCGATCTGCCAGGTCATCCGGGCCTTCAAGGACGAGAACGTCGTGCACGTCGACGGCAAGGTCTCGCCCAAGGACGACATCGAGACGATCAACACGGAGCTGATCCTCGCGGACCTCCAGACGATCGAGAAGGTCCTGCCCCGGCTCCAGAAGGAGTCGCGCATCAAGAAGGACCTCGCGCCGAAGGTCAAGGCGGTCGAGGAGGCCAAGGAGATCCTGGAGAAGGGCGACACGCTCTTCGCGCACGGCATCGTCCAGGGCACCGAGCGCAACGAGCTCCTGCACGACCTGCACCTGCTCACGACCAAGCCGTTCCTCTACGTCTTCAACGTCGACGAGGACGAGCTGATCGACGAGGACTTCAAGAACGAGCAGCGTGCCCTGGTCGCCCCGGCCGAGGCGATCTTCCTCAACGCCAAGCTGGAGGCGGACCTCGCCGAGCTCGACGAGGAGGAGGCCCTCGAACTCCTCCAGTCCGTCGGCCAGGACGAGCCCGGCCTCGCCACCCTCGCCCACGTCGGCTTCCGCACCCTCGGCCTGCAGACCTACCTCACGGCCGGCCCCAAGGAATCCCGCGCCTGGACCATCAAGAAGGGCGCCACGGCCCCGAGGCCGCCGGAGTCATCCACACCGATTTCCAGAAGGGCTTCATCAAGGCGGAGGTCATCTCCTTCGACGACCTGGTGGAGACGGGGTCGGTGGCGGAGGCCCGCGCCAAGGGGAAGGCGCGCATGGAGGGCAAGGAGTATGTGATGCGGGACGGGGACGTGGTGGAGTTCCGCTTCAACGTCTGACGCTATGTCAATACCTGTGCCCGACCCCTCCTGTTGGTGGGTCGGGCACAGCTTTGTGTCCGCAGTGAGCCCCCGATCCCGCGATGTGGTGAGAGCGTTTGGCCGGGCGGCGTGGCAGCGACGCGGTCTCAGGCCTTGACGACCTCCACGGAAGGGCCGCACAGGAGTGTCAGATCCTCGGGTCGGAGGTGAGGACGGTGACCGGTTGGGGCGCGTTGCGGGCGATGGCGGCGAGAGCGGCATCGATGGCGTACTTGTGGCCGTGAAGGTGATGGGTGCGAAGGAGGACTGCGGCCCGGTCGGTGATCTCCTTGGTGACGTCGTGGACGTCGACGCGGGAGAGGACCCACGCGATGCGGGCTGGGTGAATGCGCTCGTAGTCGGCCTCAAGCGTGGTCATGGCGCTGGTGGCGACTCGGACGCCCTCCTCCGACGCCGCCTGGACCAGGGTCACCACGGTGCGGTCCTTGCGGTAGAGCTTCGACAGTCCTTCGCTGTCGAGCAGGAGGGTGCCGGGCATCAGGCGGCGGCCCCGCCGGCCTGCTGGTGGTCGTGGCGCAGCAGCGCCCGGGCGGCCTCGACCTCCTCGCGGGTGAGAGCTTCGTTGTCGGTCTCGAAGTCGGCGACGATCTCCCGCAGCTTGTCCATGGCGACCCTCTGCTCGAGAGCCTCGGCGACGTAGGCGGAGAAACCGCCGGGCCCGACATGGGCGCGTACGGCCTCGGCGAGATCCTCGGGCAGGCTGATCGAATACTTCTTACTACCACTCATGGTGTCGATCCTACCGGTGGTCGTAAGTCTGGGGGTGTGAATGACGGCCCCGAGGTTCGGTTGATCAGCAGGGAGCTGCGAATGCCCGTCGAGGCCCCGTCTGGGCGGTGGAAAGATGCGGGGAGGGCCAGAGAGGGGCGGGAAGCGTGGGGCGTGGCGAGCGGGACACGGTCGCGAGGGGAACGCGACTGTACGAGGCGGCGCAGGCAGTGGTCGGTGACTATGGAAGGGCAGTGGAGGCGGTACGGTCGGCACTGAAGCCGATCCATGATGCGGCGGCGAAGCGGGAGCTCGACGCCATTCCCGTCGCCCGGCTGCAGGACGTCACCGAAGGGCGGCTGCGGCTGGGGAGCGTCGAGAAGAGCGGACTGCGCACCGTGGGCAGTGTTCTCGACGCGGGCCCCTACCGGCTGCGGCAGATTCCCGGTGTAGGGCAGCGCACCGTCGACCAGATGCTCGCCGCCGCCCGCCGGCTCTCCGAGGCCGTGCACGAGACCGTGGCCGTCCACATCGACGTGGACCGGCCGGAACCGAGCACCACTGCGCTCGTCATGGCCCTGCATGTCCTGGTGGAGGCCGGCCCGGACGCCCAGCGTGCGGTCGACAAGGCCACCGTCCTGGCGGAACAGCTCGGTCCGCTGCTGGCCGACGCTAGGCCCGCCGCCGGAAGGGTCCGGATGCTGCTGGCCGGCCGGGAGAAGAAGGCTCGCGCGTGGGCGGCGGTCGCCGAGACCCGGTCGCTGGTGGACGAGGCGGAGCAGGCCGGCCTGCCAGAGCTGCTCGCCCAGGCGTCGGTGGACCTGCTCCGGGGGCTCTCGTCCGACGTCGCGGCCTGGGTGGACTTCGAACTCCGCTCCGCCGAGTACTACAGCCTGCTCGCCGAGATTTCCGGGCGGCTGCCGGACGCGGCTGCCGCAGAGGGCTTTCTGCCGGATGAGATTGCGGAGCGGGTACGGACCCAGCACCTCGACGACACGCACCGGCGGGTTTCCCTGCGCGGTTACCAGTCGTTCGGCGCACGGTTCGCGCTTGCGCAGCGCAAGGTGATACTCGGCGACGAGATGGGCCTCGGGAAGACCATCCAGGCGATCGCCGTCCTCGCGCACCTGGCCGCCGAGGGGCAGAGTCACTTCATGGTCGTCTGCCCGGCGAGCGTCCTCGTGAACTGGACACGGGAGATCGAGGCCCGCAGCGCCCTGCGCGTCACGGTGCTCCATGGTTCCGACCGGCACTACGCGTTTGCCGACTGGAAAGGACGGGGCGGCGTTGGGGTGACCACGTTCGACTCGCTGCGCGGCTTTCCGGCACCGGGCGGCGGGGAGGTCGGGCTGCTGGTAGTCGACGAAGCGCACTCCGTGAAGAACCCGAAGACCAAGCGGTCTCAGTCGGTCGCCCTGTGGACGGAGCGTTGTGAGCGCAGCCTCTTCATGACTGGAACCCCGATGGAGAACCGGGTCGTGGAGTTCCGCAACTTGGTCCAGATGCTCGACGGCAACGTCGCGGACTCCCTCGGTGAACGGGACGCGTTGGCCGGATCGGTCGCCTTCCGCAAGGCGGTGGCCCCGGTCTACCTGCGGCGCAACCAGGAGGACGTGCTGACGGAACTCCCGAGCCTTCAGCAGACCGACGAGTGGGAGGAGCTGAGCGCTTCGGACGAGGAGGCGTACCGCGAAGCCGTGCGCGCGGGCAACTTCATGGCCATGCGCAGGGCCGCGTACATGCGCCCCGAGAAGTCGGCCAAGTTGGACCGGCTCCGGGAGATCGTTCAGGAGGCCGGCGAGAACGGGCAGAAGACGGTGGTCTTCTCCAACTTCAAGGACGTACTGGGCGTGGTGAAAGATGCCCTCGCGGCCAGAACCGCCAGGGCCACTGTGGTGTTCGGTCCGCTGACCGGCGGCGTCCCGGCCCAGCGTCGCCAAGAGATCGTCGACGACTTCGCCGGTGTCCAGGGCCCGGCGGTGCTCCTGGGGCAGATCCAGGCAGCGGGCGTCGGCCTCAATATGCAGGCTGCCTCCGTAGTCGTCATCTGCGAACCCCAGATCAAGCCGACCATCGAACATCAGGCGGTGGCCCGGGCCCACCGTATGGGCCAGGTCAGGCCGGTTCGCGTGCACCGTCTCCTCGCCACCGGAGGCGTGGACGAACGCATGGTGAAGATGCTGGAAGCCAAGACGCGCCTGTTCGATACCTATGCCCGCCGCAGCGCCGTGGCAGAAGCCACCCCGGACGCGGTCGACGTGTCGGACACCGAGCTGGCACGTCGGATCGTCGAGGAGGAACAGGCACGTCTGGGTATGACGGACGAGAGGCTCATGTCGGCCGAGTGAGGGTGTCCTCCGGTCCGCAGCCAGTCCGCAGGACACCCGTAAACGGCCGTCGGGAGCCAACGCGTGCCAACCGAGAAATCCCAGGTCAGAGCCCTGGATGGGGCTCCGGCGCAGGTCAGGGTCAGCCCCCAGACATTCCGCTTCAACGTGTGAACTCCCCCTCGTCGCACCGACGTGGGCCTCCGGAGCTGCTGGACCGGGTGGCTGGCCGCGGAGTGTCGCGCGGGTAGCGGTCGTCAGCACCCCCGGGCGGCGACGAGAGGAAGGCGTCCGCCTCGTCCCGTACGTGGCGTGGGAGATCGACCGGCGTCCTGAAGGCCGTCTTCAGCTCGCGGGCCAGGTCCGGGAACTGAGCAGGTCGTCGTACGAGCCGCCGGCGGCCTGCGCGGGCGCGGTGTCCCCCAGGATCCGGACCGCGAGCGGGAGCAGCCAGGGCCCGACGTCCTGGGTGATCAGCCGGGCCAGATCGTCGGGCCGGAGGACACCGACCGGACGACGGCGCAGCTCGTGCACCGCCTTGACCAAGGAGGTCGTGTCCTGCGGCGGCCATGTTGCTAACATTGGCGTTACTAACGCTGCTGTTAGTGCCCTGCTCGGAAGGTCGGGTCATGGTGAATTTCGTCGGTCGCCGACAAGAGCTGGCGGCGTTGGAGCGCGAGCTGCAGAAGGTCGCTGCGGGGGCCGGGGGAGAGCGGCCGGGCCGGTGCGTGATGCTGCGTGGGCGGCGCCGGGTGGGCAAGTCGCGGCTGGTCGAGCGGTTCGTCGAGCGCTCGGGGGTGCCGTTCTTGTTCTTTGCCGCCACCGGCGCGTCCCCCGGGAATGATCTGGCGCGGCTGGCCCGGGACGCCCAGGCGTCGACGCTGCCGCTGGCGCGGCTGGTGGCCGCCGCGCGGCCGGAGAGCTGGGACGCGGCATTCGATGTGCTGGCCGCGGCGCTGCCCGCCGACCGGGCGAGTGTGCTGGTCATCGACGAGGTGCCGTACCTGGTGGATGCCGACGGCGCCTTCGAGGGGATGCTGCAGCGGGCCTGGGACCGGGTACTGGAGACCAAGCCCGTACTGCTGGTCCTCATCGGCTCGGACCTGTCGATGATGGAGGCGCTGAACACCTACGGACGCCCCTTCCACCAGCGCGGCCGCGAGATGGTGCTCGGACCGCTGAACCCCGCCGAGGTCGGGCGGATGCTGGGGCTGGAACCGGCCGAAGCCTTCGACGCCGCGCTGGTCACCGGCGGCCTGCCGCTGATCTGCGCGGAATGGCCGCATGGCGCGGGGCTGTGGGACTTTCTCGACGAGGCACTGAACGATCCGGTCTCGGCACTGCTGGTGTCGGCCGAGCGCTCGCTGGCCGCGGAGTTCCCGCCGCAGGCCCAGGCCCGTACGGTGCTGGCGGCGATCGGCAGTGGCGAGCGGACCTTCACCAACATCGCCCGCGCGGCCGGGGGATCGGGGCCACACCACTGCAGCGCGCGCTGGAGCTGCTCACGGAGAAGCGGATCGTCGCCGCGGAGCTGCCCGTGTCCCCGCGGCCGTCGAAGGACCGACGCTACCGGGTGGCGGACCCCTACCTGCGGTTCTGGCTGCACCTTCTGGGCCCCTCCATGGAGGAGGTCGAGCGGGGACGGGGCGATCTGACCCTGGCACGCATCCGGGAGAACTGGACCAGCTGGCGCGGCCGGGCCGTCGAGCCGATCGTCCGCGAGGCACTCGCCCGGATGCTTCCCGACGACCGGCTGCCCGCGGCTCCCGCGGTGGGCGGTTACTGGACGCGCACCAACGACGTCGAGATCGACATCGTCGGCGCGGACCGTGCCCCCATCGCCAAGGAGCTGCTGTTCGTCGGTTCCGTGAAGTGGCTGGAGCGATCGCCCTTCGACCGGCACGACCTGGCAGCTCTGCACCGCCACCGCGCCGCACTCACCGCCGAACCCGTCCCGGTCGTGGCGGTCTCGCGCAGTGGAGTCGACTGTCCGGGACTCGATGCCGCCTATGGCCCTGACGATCTGCTGAGCGCATGGCCGCTGTGAGCTCGGCGTCGTCGAGAGCATGGTTGAGGGCGGCAAGCGCAACGGCTGACGCACCCGTGCTCGGTCGGTGCGAGGCACCGGCTTCCGCCCCGACCGAGCGATGTGGTCCGCGCCGTACGCCGTCTCCGCCTGGCGCGCGTCGGTCTTCGGCTGTCAGCCGGCCGCCTGCGGGTACCAGCGCAGTTCGATCGTGTTGCCGTCGGGATCCTTGACGTAGACCGACTGCGCCGAGCCGCGCGCCCCAGCGCGGGACGGGCCCTCGACGACGTCGAGCGTGCCGCCTGAACGGCTTGCAGGACGAGATCGAGAGAGCGTTGTCGGCTCGTGGACTGCGCCGGCACCTGGCCGTGACACTGCCCCACTGGAGTGCCGCGGTGGATCTGCTCCCGGGCAGCGATCTCATCCTGACCGTCGCCGGCCGAGCGGTGGGCCCGCCGCGGCGGCACAGGACACTGAGGAGGTTCACACCGCTCTCGGAGCTTCCCCGATTCGCCTATCAGCAGGCGTGGCACATCCGGCGGATGAACGATCCGGCCCACACGTGGCCGCGCCAGGCTGTACTGACGTGCACTCAGCCCGGCAACTCATGAGGCCTCCGCTCCGCTCCTGGCGGACATCATGCGCGGTCGGTGCGGCCGCCGTCGGCGGTGGCGAGGGCGGTGGCGTACTGCTCGTCGGTGACCGGCTCGAGCCAGGTCGTGCCGTCGCCGGTGCCGTCACCGACGACCAGGGCCATGTGAGCCATGAGGTTGGTGTCGAGGGCGCCGTGCCAGTGCTCCTCGCCCGCCGGGCACTTGACGGTCTCCCCGGCGCTGACGCGGACGACGTTGCCGTCGCGGGTGCCGACCAGGCCGACGCCGTCGGTGATGTGCAGGACCTGGCCCAGGGCGTGGGAGTGCCAGTTGGTGCGGGCGCCGGGGGTGAAGCGCACCAGGGCGGCGGCCAGGCGGAGCGGCTCGGCGGGGGTCTCGATCATGTTGAGGTAGACGTCGCCGGTGAAACGCTCGGCCGGGGCCTTGAGGGTGGGGGTGCTGGTGACGTGTTCCACGAGGGGCGTTCCTTGTCGTACGTGGGATGGGACGAGGCGGAGCGGCGGGGGAGCGCGAGTCGCGGCGTGCCGTGACGCCGGTGCGGGCTCCATCCGCCCGCCGGTACCGAGGAAACCTCACCTCGACGGGGCGGAGAAGGGACTGTCGTCACAGGTACTGACAGGACCCCCCACTCGTGGACCGTCCGGCCTAGCCTGGAACGTGTGAGTACCGAGAGCGACGCCCGCGCCTTCCTGGCCTCCCGACGGGCCAGGCTCACCCCGCAGCAGGCCGGACTGCCCGCCTACGGCGGCAACCGGCGCGTGCCGGGACTGCGTCGTGAAGAGGTCGCCCTGCTCGCCGGTGTCAGCATCGACTACTACGTCCGCCTCGAACGCGGCCACCTCGCCGGCGCCTCGGAGGAGGTCCTCGACGCCGTCGCGAACGCCCTTCAGCTCGACGACGCCGAACGCGCCCACCTGTTCGACCTGGCCCGTGCCGCCGCCAAGCGCCCCGTCCGCCGCACCCGCCGGGCCCGCGGTCCGCTGCCGGACAGCGTCCTGCGCGTCCTGCGGTCGATGACCGACTCCCCGGCCTTCATCCGCAACGGCCGCCTGGACATCCTCGCCACCAACCATCTCGGCCGGGCCCTGTACTCCCCGCTGTTCCCCGACCGCACCACCGAGACGGTCAACATCGCCCGGTTCCAGTTCCTCGACCCCGCGGACGCGACTTCTTCCCCGACTGGGACGTGTCCCTGAACACCACCGTGTCCCTGCTGCGCACCGAGGCCGGACGCGCCCCCCACGACTCCGAGCTGACCGGACTGATCGGCGAACTCGTCACCCGCAGCGAGGAGTTCCGCACCGCCTGGGCCAAGCACAATGTGCGCCTGCACCACACCGGTCGCAAGTCCTTCCGCCACCCCGCCGTCGGCGTCCTCACCCTCGACTTCGACGCCATGGAACTGCCCGCCCGGCCCGGCCTCACCCTCACCGCCTACAGCGCCGCACCCGGCACGCCCGACCACGACGCCCTCCGGCTCCTCGCCACCTGGACCGCCACCGCGCAGGCCCGGCGGACCGGTGATCCCGCCCCCTCCGACCAGCAGGAAGGCTGAACGCCGAGTCACGTCCTCACACGGGCGCCCTCCGGGGCCGGGGGCCGGACCGGCGGCGGCCCGGCCCCCTCGTCCCCGTCAGAACTGGAGCGCCCAGGCGTCGATGCGCCCGGTGTCGAACCGGGCGTTGTCGCTCACCCGGAGTTTCCACGTGCCGTTCGCCGCCTCGGAGGAGGCGTTCACGCTGTACGTGGTGTCGATGTTGTCGGCGCTGCCGCCGGTGCCGTACGACTTCAGCGTGTACGCCGTGCCGTCGGGGGCGATCAGCTGGACCTGGAGGTCACCGATGTAGGTGTGGACGATGTGCACCTCGACGGCCAGGGCCGAGGGAGCGTTGCCCGAGACGCCGGAGACCGTCACCGGGGACTCGGCGGTGGCGTTGTCGGCGATGGCCTGGTCGGCGGTGTTCTCGAAGCGCGGGCCGGGCGGGGTGGTCGTACCGCCGCCGACGTTGAGGAGCCGGTTGGGTGAGCCGCTGCCGGGGCTGGTGACGACGCCGGTGGTGGCGGCGGCCGTCAGCGCGGCGGAGACCTGCGCGGGCGTGGCCGCGGGGTTGGCGGCCAGGTGCAGGGCGGCGGCTCCGGCGACGTGCGGGCTCGCCATCGACGTACCGGAGATGGTGTTGGTCGCCGAGTCGCTCGAGCTCCACGCCGAGGTGATGGACGAGCCCGGGGCGAACAGGTCCAGGACCGAACCGTAGTTGGAGTAGCTTGCCTTCGCGTCGCTCGATGTCGTCGCACCGACCGTGACGGCCTCGGTGACCCGGGCCGGGGACCGCGTGGAGGCGTTGGTGGACTCGTTGCCGGCCGCGACCACGAAAGTGACGCCGGAGGTGATGGCGTTGCGCACGGCGGTGTCGATGGCCGTGTCCGCGGGACCGCCGAGGGACATGTTGGCGACGGCCGGCTTGACCGCGTTCCGCGCGACCCAGTCGATGCCGGCGACGACCTGGGCGGTGGTGCCCTGGCCGGAGTTGTTCAGCACGCGGACGCCGACGACCTTGGCCTTCTTGGCGACGCCGTACGCGCTGCCGGCGACCGTGCCGGCGACGTGCGTGCCATGGCCGTGGCCGTCCTGCGCGGTGTTGTCGTTGTCGACGGCGTCGTAGCCGTAGGACGCGCGCCCGCCGAAGTCGCCGTGCGTGATGCGGACACCGGTGTCGATGACGTACGCGGTGACGCCCTCACCCGCCGAGTCCGGGTAGGTGTACGAGCTGTTCAGCGGCAGGTTCTTCTGGTCGATGCGGTCCAGGCCCCAGGAGGGCGGGCTGGGCTGCGTCCCGGTGATGGAGAACGTCCGGTTCTGGACGACGGAGGCGATGGCCGGGTCGGCGGCGAGACGTTTCGCCTCGGACTCGGAGGCCTCGACCTCGTAGCCGTTCAGGGCCTTGGTGTAGGTCCGCTCGATGTCGGCGCCGTACTTGCGCGCGAGCGCGCGGCCCTCGGCGGAACCGGCCTTCTCGGTCTTCAGGGTCACGATGTAGCTGTCGGCGACGGCGTTCGCGGCGCCCTCGTACTGGATGCGCCCTTCGGCGGCGGTCGGCGCCGCGCCGGCGGGGAGGGCGGAGACCAGGCTCGCGACGAGCGCCGCGGTGGCCGTCGCGCCGAGCGCGGCCAGTCTTCGCCGGGAGGATCTGTGGGGAGTACGCATCACTGCCATCTGAGGGGTCCTCCTCAATCGGTGGTGCGCTGTGGGGTGTGGTGCACGCCCGGTGGAGCACCCGGAGTCATGGTCATGTCAACCGCAGCCGCTGGGTGACTCCTGTGCGTCAGCCGAAAGATTGAGGCCTCCACAGGAATTGCACAAGGGTTCCTGCACGGACCTGCGGGGTCCGGTTGCCGGTGGCGTACTGCCAGGCGCCGGCCGGCAGTCTCCCGACACGTCCAGTGCGTACGCGTCGGCGTCCTCCGGAAAGGGCTCGGGGTCGGTGATCCAACCCGTCGCCAGGAGGAGGGCCGTCTCACGGTGGACCGCCAGGAAGCCGAAGGGGCGGTCGAAGACGGCGTAGGCGCGGGTCGTCTCGTGCTGCGGCTCGGGCCGGTCCTCCCAGCCCAGCCACACCGCCTCCATCAGGGTCACGGCCGCCGCCCGGAACCCCTCGGCACTGAACGTCGCCGTCGCCGACTGCCGGCCGGACGCCAGTCCGAGCGGCGCGGCGCTGATGCCCGGGAAGTGGCCCGGGGTGCCGTCTGCGGCCGTGGCCAGGCCGAACGACTCCGCGTCCGCCAGCAGATCGTGACCGGCGGTCAGGGTGAACTCGACGGTGCTCAGCGTCAGGGCCGGCGGCTCGGGACGCAGGGTGCGCAGCCTCTCCAGCCGCAGCCCGGGCCCCGCCAGGCCGTACGGCAGCCGGCTCCCGGGGACGGCCGGCAGCACACCCGAGACCACGTCGACGCCCGCGACGAGCACCTCCCCGGGCGTCAACTCCGCGTGGCCCAGCAGCAAAAGGACATCGAGCCCGTTCGTGCCGCGCACCGTGGCCACGGTCACCGCCCCGCCCGGCACCCGCGCCACCGCCACGGCGTCCAGACCGTCGTGGGTACGGGTGAGCCCGGCCCGGTCGTGGCCGTGCCACGGCATGAGGTCGCCCTTGAACGGCACCTCCCAGTCCGTCCGCAGGGCCAGCGCCGTCGCCAGCGCCAGGGGCGTGTCCGGCAGGAGCGCCGCCGGCATCCGTTCGATGACTCCGCCCGTCCGCCGCGAGGCCCAGGCGTCCAGGGCCCGCCCGTCGGCCACCGGTTCCCCCGTGAGTACCCGAGCGCCTCCACGGGCAGCCCCGCGGCCCACCTCTCGCGCAGTTCCACGGTCCGTGCGGTCCACAACCCCAGCGCGGACTCCAGGCCGTCGACCTCCGCCAGCAGCGCCAGCAACTCCCGCCCCGCCGCGCCCGCCCGGTCCGCAGGCAGGCCGAGTGCCGCCGC
Source organism: Streptomyces tuirus (assembly GCA_018195615.1). Taxonomy (GTDB): domain Bacteria; phylum Actinomycetota; class Actinomycetes; order Streptomycetales; family Streptomycetaceae; genus Streptomyces; species Streptomyces tuirus_A. The sequence goes on from JAGTPG010000002.1 coordinate 6,310,251, forward strand.
CAGTTCCTCGCGTGCCCGGCCCGCCGCCCCGTCGGCGAGGAGGGCGAGCAGCGGCCACACGCCCGCCGCCGAGAACACCGTGCCCTCCCGAACCCCCGACGCCCACCGGGCCGTCAGGGCGTTCGCCGCCCGTATCGCCGTGTTTGTCGCCCGCATTCCGCCCCCGTGACTCCGCCGCTTACGATGCGCCCAGCCGTACGACGATCCCGCCCGCCGCCCAGCCAGGAGCACCGTACCCGTGTCGATACCCCCGCCCCCTGGGAACCCGCAGCCCCAGGACCCGTACGGCCCGCCCCCTGCCAACTGGCCCCAGCAGTACGGCCCGTACGGGCGCCCGTACGGCACCCCGGTCTCCGTCAACGCGCTCGCCGTCGCCGCGCTCGCGCTGGGGGTGCTCTGCTTCCTGCCCGCCGCCGGGCTGGTGCTGGGACTCATCGCGCTGCGGCAGATCAGACGGAACGGGCAGAGCGGCCGGGGGATGGCCATCGCCGGGTCCGTACTGTCGTCCGTCGGGCTCGTGCTGTGGGCGGTGACGCTGTCCACGGGCGTCGCGTCCGAGGCCTGGGAGGGGTTCAAGGACGGCGCGCAGGGCAACGAGAGCCTGTCGCTGAAGAAGGGCGACTGTTTCGACGCGCCCGGTGGTCTGGAGGGCGACACCTACGACGTCGACCGGGTGTCCTGCGCGGGCCGGCATGACGGGGAGGTGTTCGCGGTCGTCACGCTGCCGGGCGGTGCCTTCCCGGGGACGCGAAGGTCACCGACATCGCCGACGAGAGGTGCTACGCGCTCCAGGACCGGTACGCCATGGACTCCTGGGCGATGCCGGGCGACGTGGACGTGTACTACCTCATGCCGTCCCGGGAGAGCTGGCGCTACGGCGACCGCGCGATCACCTGCATCTTCGGCAACACCGACGAGAAGGCCGGGCTGACCGGCTCACTGCGCGGCGACCCCACGACGCTCGACACCGACCAGGTCGTCTTCCTCTCGGCGGCCAACGCCGTCGACGCCGCGCTGTACGAGGAGCCCGAGGACACCCCCGAGGACGACCTCGCCGGCCACCGGGCCTGGGCCACGCGGATGCGCGCCGTGCTCGGCGGGCAGGCCGGGGCGCTGCGCGCGCACTCCTGGCCGTCGGACGCCAGGAAGCCCCTCGCCGACCTGGCCGCGGACATGGAGGACGCCCGGGAGGAGTGGGCGAAGGCCGCCGACGCCACCGACGCGGACACGTACTACACGCACTACGACAAGGCGTACGCCCACGTCGACGGCCCGGCGACCGTCACCGCGCGCAAGGCCCTCGGTCTGGCCGCCGCCCCGCCGTCGTACGGGGAGCGCGAGGGCGGGGACTCCGAAGCCGAGGTGTGACGGCGGCTATAGCGGGGAGAAAGTGCCTGCGTAAAGCCCCCGGGGCCACCATGTCATCACATCGAGTGATTCTCTGGCCTTTGCTTGCATGGCACAACCTACGGTTGCCACGCTGTTGCTGTCTGTACAACCTGATGGGAGCGGCCAGTGACATTCGGTGAGCAGCCGGCGTACTTGCGTGTCGCGGGTGATCTCCGCAAGAAGATCGTCGACGGTCAGCTGCCACCCCACACCCGCCTCCCGTCCCAGGCGAGAATCCGTCAGGAGTACGGCGTCTCGGACACCGTCGCCCTGGAGGCCCGCAAGGTGCTCATGGCGGAGGGGCTGGTCGAGGGCCGCTCCGGCTCCGGGACCTATGTGCGCGAGCGGCCCGTGCCCCGGCGCATCTCCCGCTCCGGATACCGCCCGACGGGCGGGGCCACGCCGTTCCGCCAGGAGCAGGCCGAGGGCGAGGGGCGCGGCACCTGGGAGTCCAGCAGCGAGCAGGCCGAGGCGAGCGTCGCGGTCGCCGAGCGGCTGGGCATCGAGCCGGGGGACCGCGTGATGTGCACGAAGTACCTCTTCCGTGAGGGCGGCGAGGTGATGATGATCTCCACGTCCTGGGAGCCGCTCGCTGTGACGGGCCGTACGCCGGTGATGCTGCCGGAGGAAGGGCCGCTCGGTGGCATGGGTGTCGTCGAGCGCATGCGGGCGATCGACGTGATCGTGGACAACGTCACCGAGGAGGTCGGTGCCCGGCCCGGTCTCGCCGAGGAGTTGCTCGTCCTGGGCGGCGTCCCCGGCCATGTGGTCCTGGTCGTCTCCCGCACGTTCTACGCCTCCGACCGCCCGGTCGAGACGGCCGATGTGGTCATCCCGGCCGATCGGTACCGGGTCGCCTACCGCCTTCCGGTCAAGTAGCGAACACTCTCATCAGTCTCGCAGTGCGCTCCCCGTGCGCCCCGCTCACGCCGTCGTCGTGACGGCCGTCACGCGGCGGGGCGGTCCGCGGACCGCGGCAGGGTGTTGTTTTCCCAGGTCGGCAGAGGCGTCCGCGGTATGCCTCCGGCCGGATGCGCCGGGGTACGCGGACGGCGCGTTCCTTGGCGTGCGCCCCCTGTGTTCTGGCTGGTTGCGTACCTCTTGGTGAAAAGTCGTATTCGCTGCGTGAAGGTTAGGCGTACGCTCGGGCATATGCGCATTGCGGTTTCCTTATCGGGTGGGGCACGGCACAGGCCGCGGGTGGGAAGTGGAGGGGCGCGATGAACGACAGCACGATCACTCTTCCCTGGCTCGTGATACGAGAGGACGACAACGGCAACCGCTACCGGGTCGGCCGGTATGCGACCCGGGCCGAGGCCCAGAAGATCGCGGACAGCCTCGACGGCCGCGGCCACAAGCAGCTGTACTGGGTCGAGCGGCTGGGCCAGAACGGATCGACCGTGGCACACGACTGACGACCGGGGCGTCGGCCGGGGGCGATCGACCGCGACCGGCCCAGGTGCCCGCGGGGCGGTCCCGTAGGCTCCCCGGCATGAGTGAGCGGATCGTCGTGGTGGGTGCCGCGCTGCTCGACGACGGGCGGCTGCTGGCCGCCCGGCGCAGTGCGCCCGTCGAGCTGGCCGGGCGCTGGGAGTTGCCCGGTGGCAAGGTCGAGCCCGGGGAGAGGACCGACGCGGCGCTCGTGCGGGAACTGCGCGAGGAACTCGGTGTCGACGCCGAGGCCGGCGAGCGCGTTCCGGGGGAGTGGCCCCTGAGGCCGCCGTACGTCCTGCACGTGTGGACCGCGCGGCTGCGGCCCGGCTCCGCCGGCCCCGAGCCCCTGGAAGACCACGACGAACTGCGCTGGCTCGGCCCCGACGAGATCTGGGACGTGGACTGGCTCGACCAGGACGTGCCCGCCGTGCGGCAGACCCTCGCACACCTCGGACGCCTCGGCCCCCGCGCGGGAGAAGTGCCCGGCGGCTGAGGCAGGCAGGGGGCGTGCGGTGTCGGACAACTGCCGTACGGCCGCGTCGTACGCCTTTCGTGCCACAGTGCGCCGCCCCGCGCGATACTCCGCCCCGGATATCGGGTATGTGCCCAATAACCCCATGAAACCGGACATGGGCGGGATCGCTGCCTGGGAAGTGATCGGCGTGATCGACACCGAAGGTGACTGCGCCGAGTGGTCCTTTCCCGCCGAGCCGGGTGCCGTACGTACGGCCCGTCAGGTCGTCCGCGGCCAACTCCGCCACTGGGACCTCGACAGCCTGGCCGACCTCACGGCATTGCTGGTCAGCGAGTTGGTCACCAACGCCCTGCGGCATGCCACGGGCCCCATCGGCGTCCGCCTGGTCCGCCCCTCGGAGCTAGACGGCGTCCTCCTGGTGGAGGTCTCCGACCCGCTCCCGGACCCGCCCCGCGAGCGCGCCCCCCGGCCCGAGGACGAGGGCGGCCGCGGACTGCAACTGGTGGCCTCCTCCTCCCGCCGCTGGGGCACCCGCCCCGGCGCCGCGGGCAAGACCGTGTGGTTCGAACTCGCGGTACCGAAGTGAAAAAACGGTGTACGTACGATCCGCCCCTGTTAAGCGACTGGTTCAGGCCAGTGGCGGTTGTCGGCGGACGGGATTCGACGACGTGTCCCCTGGTTAGAAGACTGGAAGTGTTCTCACGGTCCGGACCGAAAACCATCGGGACCGTGCTGTGATCGTGAACACCGTGTTGTGCGGCACCGTAGTGCTGGATACTGCGGGCAGCCGCCCCGGTGACCGGTGCCGGACGCGGTGAGCTGGAGGGGACGGTTCGCGTGAGCGAGATACCAGCGAAGGCCACGGAGTCCGAGGACCCGTCGGAGGGAGCGAGGACGAGGGCTGTGGACGGCCTGGCCTCCGCCGTGGGGGGTGCGCTCGCCGCTGACGGGGTGCAGACCGGGGACGCCATGTGGCAGAGCAGTCCCCGGGATCCATCTACGACTACATCAAGGTCGCGTCCTTCTCCATCGGCCCGGACGGGCTCGTCGACCAGTGGAGCCTGCGCGCCGAGCACCTCTTCGGCATCCCCGCCGAACGCGCCGTCGGCATGGACCCCATCGAGACCTTCATCGACCCGCGCCTGCGCGAGCGGGGCATGCGCAAGATGGCCGAGATCCTGGACGGCCGTGAGTGGACCGGTGTGGTGCCCTTCCGGATGCCGAAGGACGCCGAGGGCGAGTGCGGCCACGAGGGACTGGCCGAGGTGTACGTCATGCCGACGCGCACCGAGGAGGGGGAGAAGGCCGCCGTCTGCATCGTCGTCGACGTCCGCACGCTGCGCAGCATCGAGACCGACCTCGCCGCCTCGCAGGCTATTTTCAGTCAATCCCCGTTCGGCTTCCTGCTGATCGACCCCGACCTCCGGGTCCGCCGCGTCAACGAGCGGTTCGCCTCCGTCTTCGGCGGTACGTCCGACGACCACCGCGGCAAGGGCGTCCACGACTACCTCCAGCGCGGGGAGGCCGAGCGGGTCGCCGCCACGCTGCGCCGGGTGCTGGAGAGCGGCAGTTCCATCACCGACATGCACGTCACGGGTTTCGTGCCGGGCTCCGACGAGCGCCGCCACTGGTCCGTCAACCTCTACCGCGTGCACAGCGGTTCGGGCCGCCCCATCGGGGTCGCCTGGCTCGGGATCGACATCACCGCCCGCCGCGCCGCCGCCCGCGAGGCCGCCGCCGCCCGCCGCAACCTGGCTCTGCTGAACGAGGCCGGTGCCCGTATCGGCAACTCCCTCGACCTGGAGACCACGGCCCGCCAACTCCTCGACGTCGTCGTGCCCGGCTTCTGCGACCTGGCCACCGTCGACCTCTACCAGGGCCTGCTGGTCGGCGACGAGACCCCGCCCGGGCTCGCCGACGGCAGCGCGGAGCTGCGCCGGGTGGCCTTCGCCAGCGCCGTCTCCGACGCGCCCTTCGCCGGTGCCGGTGTGCCCGTCTCGGTCGGGGCCGTCCACCACTACCCGTTCAACTCGCCCTGCGCGGACGCCCTGCGCACGGCCCGCCCGCAGTCCGTACCCCCGAGGACGGCGGGCTGGTGCAGTCCACGCTCGCCGTGCCGATGGTCGCCCACGACACCGTCGTCGGACTCGTGCAGTTCGCCCGTACCAAGGGCAGCGAGCCGTTCGGCGACCGCGACCGGGACCTGGCCGTCGAACTCGCCGCCCGTGCCGCGGTCTGCATCGACAACGCCCGCCTCTACCGGCGCGAGCACGAACGCGCGTTGATACTGCAACGGTCCCTGCTCCCGCCCGGCGACCCGGAGGCCTCCGGCCTCGACATCGCCTGCCGCTACCTGCCCGGCAACGCCAACACCGGCCGGCCCAGCGAGGTCGGCGGCGACTGGTTCGACGTCATAGAACTCCCCGGGCACCGCACCGCGCTGGTCGTGGGCGACGTGATGGGCCGTGGCCTGCGCGCCGCGGTCGCCATGGGCGAACTCCGCACGGCGGTCCGCACGCTGGCACAGCTCGACCTGGAACCGGCCGAGGTGCTCTCCCAGTTGGACGAGATCGCCCGCGGCCTCGGAGCCCCGGCGGTGTCCAGCAGGCGACCAGGGCTGCCCGCCGCCCCCGGGAGGCGGACCTCTCGGAGGTCTACCTGGCCACCTGCGTCTACGCGGTGTACGACTCGGTCACCCGGCGCTGCACCTTCGCCAACGCGGGCCATCTGCCGCCCGTCCTGGTCGAACCGGGCGAGTCGGCGCTGATGCTGGACGTGCCGCCGGGCATGCCGCTCGGCGTCGGCGGCGAGCCCTTCGAGGAGGTCGAGGTCGAACTGCCCGAGGGCGCCCTGCTCGCGCTCTACACGGATGGACTGGTCGAAAGCCGCGACCATCCGCTCGACGAGGGCCTGCAGGCCTTCGTCAGCGCCCTGTCCGACCCCACCCAGCCGTTGGAGGACGTCTGCGACCACGTCCTCAACACCCTCGACACCCATCACGGCGAGGACGACATCGCGTTGCTGATGGCACGTGTACAGGGCCTGCCCACCGAGTCCGTCGGCGACTGGACCCTGCCACGTGAGCCGCGCAGCGTCGGCCGGGCCCGCGAGTACGCGCGCGCCCAGCTCCTCAGCTGGGACATGGAACCCCTGGTCGACACCACGGAGCTCCTGGTCAGCGAACTGGTCACCAACGCCCTGCGCTACGGCGAGGGCGAGATCCGCCTCCGACTGCTGCTGGACCGGACCCTGGTCTGCGAGGTCTGGGACTCCGGCCTGGTCCAGCCCCGCCGCCGCCGCGCCCGCGACACGGACGAGGGCGGCCGCGGCCTCCAGCTGGTCGGCCTCCTCAGCGCCGCGTGGGGCTCCCGCCGCACGCCCCGGGGCAAGACGGTCTGGTTCGAACTGCCCCTGCCCGGCGGCGAAACGACCCTGACGGACCCGGCGGAGGCGCTGCTGAGCCTGTTCTAGCCGGGTCTGTGAGCCGCGGTCGTCAACGGATCCGCCCGCACATAGGCTCACCTCCATGCCCGACATCACGGCGACCCGCCTGGCCACGGATGCCACCGCGTCGGCCCCCGCGCTCGTCCTGCGCTCCTGGGCCCTCGGGACGCCGTCCGACTGGTCGAACTGCACCGGGACCCGGCGCTGCGCCGCTGGCTCCGGACACCCCTGGACGACGAGGCGGGCGCCGTGCGATGGCTGGACGAGCAGCGGCAGGCATGGGAGGCGGGGACCCGCTTCGCGTTCGCCGTCGAACAGCCCGGGACGCCCGGACCGGAGGGCCCGTTGGTGGGTCACGTGGTCTTCAGCAGGAGCACCCCGGACGCCCCTGCCGCCGAGGTCGGCTACTGGACCGCAGCGCATGCCCGAGGCCTGGGGGTGGCACCACGCTCCCTGCGCGCCCTGACCGACTGGGCCTTCCGCACCTTCGCCCCTGACGGGCTGACCCGGCTGGAACTGCGGCACCAGGTGGACAACACGGCGTCGTGCCGGGTCGCGGACAAGAGCCGCTACACGCTGTCCGGCCTGCTCCCCGCGGCACCGCCCGCCTGGCCCCGACACGGCCACCTGCACGTACGGCGGGCGCCGTCCCCCGTCCTGACCCAAGCTTCCTAGACTCAGCGCATGAGTGACGTCTTCGCCGTGGACCTGGCCCTCGACCTGTCGCCGACCGTGCCGGAAGCCGTACTCGCGCACCTCCGCCGGCACGTGGAGGGCGACAGCGCGGACGACGGCAACGGCGAGGCGGACGGGACGGACTTCGTCCCCCTGCTCACGGACCGGGGCCCGGCGGCGCACATCGGGCCTGCTGACCGGCCGACTCTCCCGGACTGCCGACCACTGGTCCCTGACGGCCCGGCAGGAAATCCGCGCGGAGCTCCTGCCCGAACTGGTCGCACTGGCGGAGATGCTCGCCTTCAACGCGAGGACCGAGGGAGTCATCGGCCAAGTGCGGTTCTACGAGGAAGATATCCCCGAACTTCTCGTCAGCAGGTCGGGAGCGCTGATGCCACTGCCGGCCTCATGTTCACGTCCCCACGTCCAGCAGGCGACGGCCGTTGTGGCTTTCACAGGACTCCATCCGGCATGCACCTACCACCGGGCATGTGGTCGTGACTCCGTCCTCGACGCGGATGACGAACTGCGACTTGGCCCCGCGCGCTCTCAACGCCCTCCGGTCGTCACTTGAATGCTCCCGCCGCGCGTTCGGATCCACTCCTGAAGTTTTGGGCCAGATAGTTCTCGAGAGGTTCCCTCGTCTACAAGTACCACAGGCCCCAGAACGGAACCCGATGCGCCTGCCAGTTGGGTATTCTGATCGACAATCACTTGAAATGAATTCTGGTCGAACACGGAATCTCGCAGATCTGCGGATCGAAAATCGACCTGCAGTAGAGAGGATCCCATGAATTGGGTGCCTCGACAGCTGACACCAAAAGCATCGACGCCGTAAAGTGATGCCTTTACCAGATTGGCGCGGTCAAGCGTCGCGTGCCGCAATTTCGCATCATCAAGGTTCACGCGTACGAGGGAGGCGGCTGTCAGATCGGCCCCGCTGAGGTCGGCCCCTTGAGCATCCGAGCGGTACAACTCCGCATGTGCCAAACTGGCGTTCCTCAGATTGGAGTCCGTGAACCACGATTCCGAGAAATCGCCGTGCGAGAGGTCTGCCCCGCTGAGATCAAGGCCTACGGCATCCAGTCCGCCCTCACTTGTTTGGAGCCACTCGCGCAGGCGCTGGACTGCGACGTCGTCTGCGGGAAACCGAGCCGGAGCCCATCCCTTACGGGTACCAGATGACATTGTCTTCCCAGCCGTTCTTTTCGACGATGGATTTGATGTCGTCAATCGCTGCTTGGTTCGCGTTCCTGACATCCAGGATAACTGTGCGGTTCTTCCCGACGATCTGCTCGGAAAGTTTACTCACCCATCGAGTGTTATTGGCTGGATCGTAGGCACCGCGGAAAGGTTGAGACTTGTCGCGCACATTATTGAAGGGGGGCCAGTCTGAATGAACACCCTTGATGTCATAATACCGCCCGGTGCTTGGTGAGTAGAATTCCCCACGATCGGCGACTGAAGGACGTTGAATGTCGTCTGGGAGACGCCCTTGCTCCCGTAGATCCAGGCCCACCCGAGCCTCGTCCTTTGAAGGCTCAGATATTCCGCCGTTCTTGTCGGGATCGCGTTGCAACTGGTCGAAATCTTCAGGACTCCGGTGTGCCACCTCGTCCAGGTGCCCCCAATGGGCTGTCCTCTCCTCCGGCGTCAGTTCCGGCAGGGGCTCATTGCCTCGCGGTGCGTCCACTCCATCGGATCCGGTCGGCCCGTCCGTGCCATGGTCGTGGGAACTCGTGCTGTGACTGCCCCCGGTGTACTCGCGACTGCCCAGCGTGCCACTTTCGTGGCCGACCGGACTTGGTTCCTCTCGGTAGCCAGGGGAGTTGTCGTCGAAGCCGGGTCCGCTTGGCCCGCCCCTGTGACTGCTACTGGCTCCCGACGGCGGTTCGTGGCTGGCAGAAGGGCTCTGCGAGACACCGTCAGTGCGGCCGTCCGGGAGGTCATGGGCTCCATCAACCCCGTTGTCCGGCACCCGGCCGACATCCCCAGCCCATCGTCGACACTGTCGCCCAGGCGGACATGCTGCCCGGCCCTTGCCCGGTATGGGCGGCGGCGCCGACCAGGGCCGGTTGCTGGGCCGGGGAGTCAACGCGTGGGGTGTCCGCACCGGAGGCCGGCGAGTCCGCGTCGGGCATACGCGGCTGGTCGACCACGTCGCCGGGCCCGTCGGCCGCCTTCTGCAGGACGTTGCCGTGCTCGTCGAGGATGTTGCAGTCCGGGTCGTAGTAGCGCGCCGGGGCGCCCTCGGGGGTGGGCAGCTTCGTCGTGCCCTCGGGCAGGACCGGGGCGTCGTCGGGCAGTCGGACGTTGCCGTCGGGCAGCTGGGTCGCGCCCGAGGGGAGGGACGCGCCCTCGGGCAGGTGCACCGTGCCGTCGGGGAGCTTGACCGCGCCTTCGGGCAGGGTGATCGCGTTTTCGGGGAGGGCGGGGATGTCGATGTTCCCGGCACTCTTCAGCGCCGCCGTCATGTCGCCGATCTTCGACAGGCCGGCGCCGGCGCCCTTGGCGATGTAGGTCATCGGGTCGATGATCCGGCCCGCCTTGCCCGCCACCGACAACGCCTTGGCGACCGCGCCCGCCTTGCCCGCACCCGAGGCCGCAGCCCCGGCGCCGCCGGTGAAGACCGTGGTCAGCACGTTGAAGGTGACCGCACCCGCCGCCCGGGCGGGGTTCTTGCCCCACTGGTCCCAGGCCACCAGCGCCTTGCCGGTCTCCTTCATCGCGGTACGCGAGTCACGCAGCCAGGACGGCATGTCCTTGTCCGACGCCGTCCAGAACGCCGCGTTCGCCCCGGGAATCGCCGTGATCACCAGACCGGTCGCCAACTGCGCCAGACCCTTCCAGGCCTGCTTCATCGCATCCCAGCCACCGAACCCCACCAGCGTGCCCAGGCCCTTGATCGTGCCCCAGACCCCGTCCACGATCAGGCCGTCCCACACGAACGACTTCACCCAGTGGCCGACCTCGTACCACTTGTGCTTCTCCTCCACCGGGTCACCCCAGGGAAGCTTGGCGTTCTTCATGTCCCCGGCATTGAAGCCGTACTGGTTCTTCTTCTTCGAACCGTCCCCGGCCACCATCTGCGTCCCGCCCCACAACGCGGTGATCTTGTTGTGGCAGGTCCGCTCCGCCGCCCAGAACGCCGCCACCGTCGCGGTGATGTCGTCCCGCAGCTGATTGTGCTCGTCGACCTTGTCCTCGTCGTACTCCCACTCGTCGTCGTCCTTGACCGAGGAGACGAAAGCAGCCGCGTCCGCCTTCAGCCGCTTCAGCTTCGCCACCAGCGGGCGGACCTCCGTCGCGTACGACGACAACGCCCCCGACACAGTCTCCAGGTCATCGGCGAACGCGTCCGCCTTCTCCTTCACCGGCTTGGTCGTGGCGAACAACCGCTCCGCCTCCGGAGCCGTGTAGAACGCCGACAGCCCCTGGAACCGGGAATGGACATCGGCACCGGTGTCCCGGATATGACCCGCGTCCTTCTTCAGGTCCGCGTAATCCGTCTCCAGCTGCTCCAGATTCCCCGTGAACTGCGGAATCTTCTCCGGCTGAATCACGCTTTCGCCACCCCCGTAGGCCCGCTACCTCCCGCTCGGGCCAACCCGCCTCGAGCTCTGGCAAGTTGGTTCATCATACAAATGGGGTGGGGTGGTGATCGGTCAGGGGCCGCCCCAGGCGGCCCCGTTGCGGTTGATCGCAACCGGAGCGACGGTTCTCGCCGTCATCCCTGGCAACACTCGCCACCGAGGCCCGACCCGCACCGCTCCTCGGCCGGGTGCACCCGTGGCCCAGGACGGTGCCACACCTGAGGGGAGACGGGTATGGAGACGACGGCACACACGGAGCCGCAGCCTGACGGGGCGTCGGAGGTGAGCGAGGCCGCGGTCGCTGACGGCGCTGACGCGGCGGCCCCGGGTTCCCGGCGATCCCGGCGTTTCCGTCGGGCGCGCCGTATCGTGCTCGGCCTGGTCCTCGTCCTCCTCGGCCCCCTGCTCGTAGCCGAGACAGCCCTGTACATCAACTTCACCGGCGACCCCGCGAAGGGCACCCACACCCACACCCGCAACCGCGACGCCCTCTGGCTCGGCCACGCCTGGGTCGACGGCCGCAAGAAGGACGCCGACGTCACCGCCCTGGCACGCCGTCTGCAAGGCACCGGCATCCGGGACCTGTACGTCCACTCGGGCCCGCTGGAACACGACGGCACCCTCCCGAAGTCGGTCTATCCGAGGGCCCGCTGGTTCATCGACGCCGTACACGAGAAGCTCCCCGGCGTCCGTGTCCAGGCCTTCCTGGGGGACGTCCTGGCCACCGAGAGCGCCGACGGCATGCGCCTGGAGAACTCCAGGACCCGCGCCGCCGTCCTCCGCTCCGCCCGCCAGGTCCTGGACACCGGCTACGAGGGCATCCACCTCGACCTGGAGCCCATGCCGTCCGGCAACCGCGACTACCTCACCCTCCTCGACTCCCTGCGCCGCGAGACCCGCTCCCGGGACGCGCAACTCTCCGTCGCCGCCCACCAGATCGACCCGCTCCCGGCCCTCCACACCGTGTTCGGCGTCTTCACCGACCAGCCCAAGTGGTGGTCACAGGAGTTCTTCGGCCAGGTCGCCCGCCGCGTCGACCAGATCGCCGTGATGTCGTACGACACCGCGCAGCCGCTGGAGGGCACCTACGGCGGCTACGTCGCCCAGCAGACCTCCCTCGCCCTGGAAGTCACCCCGCCCGCCACCGACCTGCTGATGGGCCTCCCCTCTACTGGGAGAGCAACTTCGACCACTGGGGCCACGCCGAAACCGTGCCCGCAGCCGTCCGGGGCGTCCGGCTCGGCCTGTCCCGCACCGACGCCGACCGGGCCAACTTCGGCGTCGCGCTGTACATCGACTTCGCCGCGACGGAGGCCGACTGGCGGGCATACAAGGAGGACTGGGTCCGGTGACCCGGACCCGACGCGCCCTCACGGCACCGACCTCGCCCCCCCGCACCCGAACACAACCTCCACCAGGCACTCAGCCTGCTGAGGACCGCCTCCTGATCTTCGAGCCCAGCCACACCAGCGGGTCGTACTTGCGGTCGACCGCACGCTCCTTGAGGGGGATCAGCGCGTTGTCCGTGATCTTGATGCCCTCCGGGCAGACCTCCGTACAGCACTTGGTGATGTTGCAGTACCCCAGGCCGTGTTCGTCCTGGGCGGTGGTCTTGCGGTCCAGGCCCGCCTCCGCCGCCGCGTCCAGCGGGTGCATGTCCAGCTCCGCCACCCGCATCAGGAAACGGGGCCCGGCGAACGCCTGCTTGTTCTCCTCGTGGTCACGGACCACATGGCAGGTGTCCTGGCACAGGAAGCACTCGATGCACTTGCGGAACTCCTGCGAGCGGTCCACGTCCTCCTGCATCATCCGGTACTCGCCCGGCGCGACCCCGGCCGGCGGCACGAAGGCCGGGACCTCCCTGGCCTTGGTGTAGTTGAAGCCGACGTCGGTGACCAGGTCACGGATGACCGGGAACGCCCGCAGCGGCGTCACCGTGATCGTCTCCTCCCGGTCGAAGACCGACATGCGCGTCATGCACATCAGCCGCGGCCGGCCGTTGATCTCCGCCGAGCAGGAACCGCACTTGCCCGCCTTGCAGTTCCAGCGCACGGCGAGATCGGGCGCCTGGGTGGCCTGGAGCCGGTGGATGATGTCGAGCACCACCTCACCCTCGTTGACCTCGACCTTGAAGTCCTCCAGGCCGCCGCCGCCCACGTCGCCGCGCCACACCTTGAAGTGAGCCGTGTAGCCGCTCATTCGTACAGCTCCTCTTCGGCCAGGTACTTGACCAGCTCCTCCTTGTCAAACAGGGCGAGCAGGTCGGCACGGACGGGTTCGGTGGTCTCACGGGTGAGGGTGATCTGGCCGCGGACCGGGTCCGTCGCCGCCAGTCCGCCCGTCGGGTCGGTGAGCGCGCACAGCAGGTTGACCGGGCGCCACTTGCGGTCCATCGACGGATGGTCCTCGCGGGTGTGCCCGCCGCGCGACTCGGTGCGCTCCAGCGCGGCCCGCGCCACGCACTCGCTGACCAGCAGCATGTTCCTGAGGTCCAGGGCGAGGTGCCAGCCGGGGTTGAACTGCCGGTGCCCCTCGACCCCGGCCCGGCGTGCCCTGACCCGCAGCTCGGCCAGCTTCTCCAGGGCCTGCTTCATCTCCGTCTCGCGGCGGATGATGCCGACCAGGTCGTTCATCGTCTGCTGGAGTTCCTGGTGCAGGGTGTACGGGTTCTCCGGCGGGCCCCCGGCCGGCTCCTCGATCTCCGCCTCGGCCGAGAAGGGCCGCAGGGCCTCGGCGGCGGCGGAGTCGATCAGTGAGTCGTCCACCACGGGCCGCGCCCCGGCGAGCCCCGCCGCGTACTCGGCCGCGTGCCAGCCCGCCCGGCGCCCGAACACCAGCAGGTCGGACAGCGAGTTGCCGCCGAGCCGGTTCGAGCCGTGCATACCGCCGGCCACCTCACCGGCCGCGTACAGCCCGGGCACCCCGCGCGCCGCCGCCGTGTCGGACTCGACCGCGATCCCGCCCATCACGTAGTGACAGGTGGGCCCGACCTCCATCGCCTCGGCCGTGATGTCGACGTCGGCCAGCTCCTTGAACTGGTGGTACATCGACGGCAGCCGGCGCTTGATGACCTCGGCGGGCATCCGGGTCGACACGTCGAGGAACACGCCCCCGTGCGGGGAGCCGCGCCCCTCCTTCACCTCGGCGTTGATCGCCCGCGCCACCTCGTCGCGGGGGAGCAGCTCGGGGGACGCCGGTTGTGGTCCGGGTCGTCGTACCAGCGGTCGGCCTCGTCCTCGGTCTCGGCGTACTTGTCCTTGAAGACGTCGGGGACGTAGTCGAACATGAACCGCTTGCCGTCGGAGTTGCGCAGCACCCCGCCGTCGCCGCGCACCGACTCGGTGACGAGGATGCCCTTCACCGACGGCGGCCAGACCATGCCGGTCGGGTGGAACTGCACGAACTCCATGTTCAGCAGGGGAGCGCCCGCGAGGAGGGCCAGCGCGTGGCCGTCGCCGGTGTACTCCCAGGAGTTCGACGTGACCTTGAAGGACTTTCCGATGCCGCCCGTGGCGATCACCACGGCGGGTGCCTCCAGGATGAAGAAACGGCCCGACTCGCGCTCGTAGCCGAAGACGCCACTGACGCGTCCGTCCTCCTTGAGCACGCGCGTGACCGTGCACTCCTGGAAGACCTTCAGCCGGGACTCGTAGTCGCCGGTCTCCTTGTGGTCCTCCTGCTGGAGCGCGACGATCTTCTGCTGGAGCGTGCGGATCAGCTCCAGGCCCGTGCGGTCGCCGACGTGGGCGAGACGCGGGTACTCGTGGCCGCCGAAGTTGCGCTGGGAGATCCGGCCGTCCTTGGTGCGGTCGAACAGCGCGCCCCAGGTCTCCAGCTCCCACACCCGCTGCGGCGCCTCCTGCGCGTGCAGCTCGGCCATCCGCCACTGGTTGAGGAACTTGCCGCCGCGCATGGTGTCGCGGAAGTGGACCTGCCAGTTGTCGTTCTCGTTGGCGTTGGCCATCGCCGCGGCGATACCGCCCTCGGCCATCACCGTGTGCGCCTTGCCGAACAGCGACTTGCAGATCACGGCCGTACGGGCGCCCCGCTCCCGGGCCTCGATGGCGGCGCGCAGGCCCGCGCCGCCCGCACCCACCACGACGACGTCCCACTCCTGACGATCGACCACGGACATCAGAACGCCCCACTCATTAGAAGAATCGCGGATCGTCGAAGGCACCGGACGCGACCAGGTAGACGTAGAAGTCGGCGAGCGCCACGCTCACCAGCGACGCCCAGGCGAGCTGCGCGTGCCGGGCGTTGAGCTTCCCCGCCCACTGCCACATCCGGTAGCGCACGGGATGCTTGGAGAAGTGCTTCAGCTTGCCGCCGACGATGTGCCGGCAGGAGTGGCAGGAGATCGTGTACGCCCAGATCAGCACGATGTTGACGAGGAACACGAGGGTGCCGAGGCCCATGTGGCCCCACGCGTAGTGCTCGTCGCGGAAGGCGAGCACGGTGTCGTAGGTGAGGATCCCGGCGACGAGGAGCGCGGCGTAGAAGAAGTACCGGTGGATGTTCTGCAGGATCAGCGGGAAGCGGGTCTCGCCGGTGTACTTCTTGTGCGGCTCGGCCACCGCGCAGGCCGGCGGGGACGCCCAGAAGCCCCGGTAGTACGCCTTGCGGTAGTAGTAGCAGGTCAGGCGGAAGCCGAGCGGGAAGATCAGGATGATGATCGCGGGCGAGATGCCCCACCAGCCGCCGAAGATCTCCCAGTTCGGCCCGGCCCGCATCGGCTCGCAGTTCTCCGCCAGGCACGGGAGTAGAAGGGCGAGACGTACGGCGCCGCGTAGTAGTCGGCGTTCGCGAAGGCCCGCCAGGTCGAGTAGACGATGAAGGCCAGCAGGCCGGCGGCCGTGCCGGCCGGGGCCAGCCACCAGCGGTCGGTGCGCAGGTGGGTGGCCGTGATCGCGGCGCGCGTACCCGCCCGTACGCCGCCGCTCGGCTGTCTGGGTTCTGTGGCGGGAGGTTCCGTACCAGTGGCCACTTGACGACTCCGGTCGGGTTCGGGGGAGGTGCCGGTCGCTCGACTCCTTCCCGGCTAGGGTGCGCGCCGGTCCCGGGCGCCGAGGCCCTCGTCGTCCGAGTCGCGCCACAGGGCGGAGTCGTACGGCGTGTCCGAGATCGTGACGAGCTCGGGGCGCTTCTGGGGGCCGACGTGACGGCGGCGTCGCGCAGCAGGGCGACGCTCTCGCGCAGGTGGTTGGCGTCGGCACGGACGCGGCGCATCTCCAGGCCGCCGGTGCCGAGCTGCTTCTCCAGACGCCCCAGCGACCGGAACAGGTCGTCGAGCGAGCGCTGGACTGACGTCAGTTCGTCGTGAACGGACATGACTTGCCCTCACTTCCGCGGGTCCTTGAGGCCCAAGGCGGCAACGTTCATGCGCCTGCGAGTGTTGCGCGTCACACCTTGTGCTGTGAAGGGATGTGCATCGATTGGCCGAGGCGTGTGGGTGCACCGTGCGGTGCGTTGCGCCGGACGGGTGACTTCCCGCCTGTGACCGCCGTGTCGCCCTGTGTTGCCGAACCCTTTCCTCTTCAGTGGCCGCATACATCAGATGAAATCCAAATACCGCCAAAAGTGATCATAACGCCCTCGGCCTCCCGGAGGTAGCACAGATGTCCCAGCACGGCGTCGGCCCGCGTGCGGTCTCGCGCTCGGTCGCCTTCCTCACCGCGGGCGTGCTCGCGGTGCCCGCGCTCGCCGGATGCGGCTCCGAGGACCCGGCAGGCAAGCCGCTCGCCGCCCCCGACCTCCAGCCCGCCGCCCGCGACCGGATCGCCGACGGCGGCACCCTGCGCTGGGCCGTGGACTCCGTGCCCGACACCTTGAACACCTTCCAGTCGGACGCCGACGCCACCACCACCCGGGTCGCCCAGGCCGTCCTGCCGTCGATGTTCCGGATGAACGCCGACGGCCGCCCGAGCGCAACCCCGAATACCTGGAGTCCGCCGAGGTCGTCGAGACCGAGCCCCAGCAGGTCGTCCTGTACAAGCTCAACCAGCAGGCCGTCTGGAGCGACGGCCGGGAGATCGGCGCCGCCGACTTCGCCGCCCAGTGGCGCGCCCTGTCCGGCAAGGACACCGCCTACTGGACCGCCCGCAACGCCGGCTACGACCGCATCCGGAAGATCGAGCGCGGCGACAACGCCCTGGAGGTCAGGGTCACCTTCAGCCGCCCCTACGCCGACTGGCGATCGCTGTTCTCGCCGCTGTACCCGAAGGACGTCATGGGCACCCCGGACTCCTTCAACGACGGGGCACGCAAGAAGCTCAAGGTCACCGCCGGTCCCTTCAAAGTGAAGAAGGTCGACCGCAAGGACGACGAGATCACCCTCACGCGCAACCCCGCTGGTGGGGCCGGCCGGCCAAGCTCTCCGAGATCGTGCTGCGCACGGTTCCGCGCGACAAGCGCACGGGCGAGCTCGCCGCCGGCACCCTCGACCTGGCCGAGATCGACCCCTCCGCGGCCCGCCGCATCACCCTCTCCGCCCAGCCCCGCAGCTCGGGCAGCCCGGTGATGGGCCCGAGCGCCGCCCGGTCCGCCGTGGACGATGACAAGGCGGCTGACGAGGAGACCGACGCCCGCGAGAAGCCGGGCAGGGCGGCGGCCGAAAAAGCCCGTGGACAGCAGGCCCTGCGCGGCTTCGAGGTGCGCAAGTCCCTGGAGCCCGCCTACACCCAGCTCGCCCTGAACGGCGCCGAGGGCCCGCTCGCCGACGAGCGGGTCCGCAGGGCCGTCGCCCGCGCCCTGGACCGCGAGGAACTGGTCGCCTCCGTCCTCAAGCCGCTCGGCCTGCCCGCCGTACCGGTCGGCAGCCACCTCGCCCTGTCCGGCCAGGCCGCGTACGCGGACAACAGCGGCGCCCTGGGCGACCAGGACACCAAGGAGGCGCAGGCCCTGCTCGCGGACGCCGGATGGGTGCGGGGCGGCCCCGTCAAGGAGCAGGAGAAGAAGAAGGAAGAGAATGCGGCCGGCGCCGAGGGCGAGAAGGCCGGCAAGTCCTCCGAGGAGCCGGAGGGCGACGACGGCACGTACATCGTCGGCCAGGACGACCAGGACCGGCAGGACGACCAGGACCGGCAGGACGGCAAGGCCCAGCACGAGAAGGGCCTGGCCGGCCACCTCGCCCAGGACGGCAAGCAGTACAAGCAGTCGAACCAGGGCGACGCCCCCGGCGCGTACGCCCCCAGGGCACCGCCGCCCCGGCGGGCCAGGAGGCCGCCCCGCTCGCCAAGAACGGCAAGCCCCTCACACTCCGCTTCGTCCTCCCCTCCGGGCCCGGCTCGCAGACGCTGCGCACGGTCGCCGACCGCATCTCCCGCATGCTGGAGCGCGTCGGCATCGGCACGGAGATCTCCAAGGTCTCCGACGAGTCCTACTTCAAGGACCACATCGCGTCCGGCCAGTACGACCTCGCCCTGTACTCCTGGCCCACCACCGCCTTCCCCGCCACCGACGCCCGCCCCGTCTACGCCAAGCCGGTCCCGGCCGCCGACGGCTCCCTGAACATCGAGCAGAACTACACCCGCGTCGGCACCGACCAGGTCGACCAGCTCTTCGACCAGGCCGTCGCCACCCTCGACGAGGGTGAGTCCCGCTCCCTGATCCGCAAGGCCGACTCCCGCATCTGGGCCGCCGCCGGATCGATCCCCCTCTACCAGCGCCCCCAGCTCATGGCGGCCCGCAAGAACCTGGTGAACACCGGCGCCTTCGGCCTCGGCACACCGGTCTTCGAGGACATGGGCTTCCTGAAGAAGGGCATGAAGCCGGGCGGAGGCCCGTCGGGCTCGGCGGTGTCCAGCCCTTCCGGCGATCGATGACGAGGCCCGCTCAGCGGCGGAGCGGGGTCCGGGGGCGGCAGCCCCCAGTAGCCCGGAGAGTAGCTCCGAACACCTCACAAGCAGGGTCTGACCTGCACCGATGTATCCCGGCTCACCCCAGCGGGAGCGTACCCGTACCATGGGGTGAGGCCGTGGCATGTTGAGCCCGGCAGGGCCCGCGCACCACCGACGTACGCGCAGGGCATTCCTCACCACTCCGGGAGTACGCCTTCTTATGGCCACGCGCCACGACATCCGCAACGTCGCCATCGTCGCCCACGTCGACCACGGCAAGACCACCATCGTCGACGGCATGCTGAAGCAGGCCGGCGCCTTCGCCGCGCACCAGCTCGACTCGGTCGACGACCGCATGATGGACTCGAACGACCTGGAGCGTGAGAAGGGCATCACGATCCTCGCCAAGAACACCGCGGTGAAGTACCACCCGAAGGACGGCGGGGACCCGATCACCATCAACATCATCGACACCCCCGGCCACGCAGACTTCGGCGGCGAGGTCGAGCGCGGTCTGTCGATGGTCGACGGTGTGGTGCTGCTCGTGGACGCCTCCGAGGGCCCGCTGCCCCAGACCCGGTTCGTGCTGCGCAAGGCGCTCCAGGCCCGGCTGCCCGTCATCCTCTGCATCAACAAGACGGACCGGCCGGACGCCCGTATCGACGAGGTCGTGAACGAGGCGTACGACCTCTTCCTGGACCTGGACGCCGACGAGGACCAGATCGAGTTCCCGATCGTCTACGCCTGCGGCCGTGACGGCATCGCGTCCCTCACCAAGCCCGAGGACGGCACGGTCCCGTCCGACTCCACCAGCCTGGAGCCGTTCTTCTCCACGATCCTGGAGCACATCCCGGCCCCGACCTACGACGAGGAGGCCCCGCTCCAGGCGCACGTCACCAACCTGGACGCCGACAACTTCCTCGGCCGTATCGCCCTGCTCCGTGTCCAGCAGGGCGAGCTGAAGAAGGGCCAGACGGTCGCGTGGATGAAGCGCGACGGCTCCGTCCACAGCGTGCGGATCTCCGAGCTGATGATGACCGAGGCGCTCACCCGCAAGCCGGCCGAGAAGGCCGGCCCCGGTGACATCTGCGCGGTCGCGGGTATCCCGGACATCATGATCGGCGAGACGCTGGCCGACCCGGAGAACCCGGTCGCGCTGCCGCTGATCACCGTCGACGAGCCGGCGATCTCCATGGTCATCGGCACCAACACCTCCCCGCTGGTCGGCCGCGGCGGCACCGGCAAGGGCGCCGACGCCAAGGCGGCCGTCAAGGACCGCAAGGTCACCGCGCGCCAGGTGAAGGACCGCCTCGACCGCGAGCTGATCGGTAACGTCTCCCTCCGCGTCCTCGACACCGAGCGCCCGGACGCCTGGGAGGTGCAGGGCCGCGGCGAGCTGGCGCTGGCCATCCTCGTCGAGACCATGCGCCGCGAGGGCTACGAGCTGACCGTCGGCAAGCCCCAGGTCGTCACCAAGGACGTCGACGGCAAGGTCTACGAGCCGGTCGAGCGCATGACGGTCGACGTGCCCGAGGAGCACATGGGCGCGGTCACGCAGCTCATGGGCGTCCGCAAGGGCCGGATGGACAACATGTCCAACCACGGCTCCGGCTGGGTCCGCATGGAGTTCGTCGTGCCGTCGCGCGGTCTCATCGGTTTCCGGACCGAGTTCCTGACCCAGACCCGCGGCACGGGCATCGGGCACTCCATCCACGAGGGCTTCGAGCCCTGGTTCGGCGCCCTCCAGACCCGTAACAACGGCTCCCTGGTCGCCGACCGCTCCGGTGCCGTCACCGCCTTCGCGATGACCAACCTCCAGGAGCGCGGCGTGCTCTTCGTCGAGCCGGGCACCGAGGTGTACGAGGGCATGATCGTCGGCGAGAACTCGCGCGCCGACGACATGGACGTCAACATCACCAAGGAGAAGAAGCTCACCAACATGCGGTCGTCGACGGCCGACGTGACCGAGTCGATCGTCCCGCCGCGCAAGCTGTCGCTGGAGCAGTCCCTGGAGTTCTGCCGCGACGACGAGTGCGTCGAGGTCACCCCGGAGGCCGTGCGCATCCGCAAGGTGAACCTGGACGCCCGCGAGCGCGCCCGCGCCGCGAGCCGCGCCAAGCACGGCTGACGGTCCGGTCCCGGAACCGGAGAGCCCCGTTAGCGGAGCTACCGGGGCTCTCCACGCGGCGAGGTGCGGCGCAGGCCGCGCCTCCCGGACGGGCACCGTGCACGGACCCTCAGGTGCCGGTCCGCCCGTCGACGAGTTCACGCACGACGTCGAGGTGGCCGTTGTGGCGGGACGTCTCCTCGATGAGGTGGAGGATCACCCAGCGGAGGTCGACGCGGCGGCCGTCGCTGATGGAACGCTTGGCCGTTGTGTCCAGCTCGTGGTCGGACACCAGGCGACGGTAGCGGGCACTCTGCTCCTCGTACTCGGCGAGCAGCTGGGGCAGCGGGATGTCGACTGCTGTCCGCATCTCAGGATCGGGATCATCGTCCGTCGCCTCGGTGAGCGGCCCCGCGGGCTCCTCGCCGAGAAACATCACTTGGAACCAGTAGTACTCGACCCACCGCAGATGGCTGATCAGCCCGCACAACGTCATCAGCGGTGAACTCGGGAGAGGGGCCTTGCGGGCGTCTTCGGCCGACACGCCCACACACTTGGCTCGCGCGGTGTCACGGGCGTAGTCCAGGAACGTGGCCAGCTGCGTGCGCTCGTCCCAGGCGGGAGGCGTGTCGGTTCGTTGATGCATCCCGGGAAGTTTGCCGCAGCTCGGAACGGGTGTCGACCGGAAAAGGGAGGCAACGCACAGGCAACGGGTAGGGAAAACCCTCGATTTGCGGGGGACGGCCGTCCGGGACGCCTCGCTCCCACTACCCTGCTGCGGAACGTCTTGCTCTGCCCTGCCCGGGCGCCGTGCAACAGCCCTGCGGCGGTGGCCTCTTGAGCGCGCGACAGGTACGGGTGGCACCCTGCATGGGAGCCGCGGCCGTCGCAAGCGGTTTATCTCACTCTCGCGTCCGGAATGCGGACACTCACCACCGATAGATGTGTAACAAGTCCGTTTCGCAGGGATCTCTCACCAAACCCTTTGTCCGGATTTTGGAAGATGTATACGCGAGCTGTGATCGAACCGAGACCTCGTGGGTGTGGTTCGGCCCTGGCGTTTGGCAGATAGTTAGGCGCGTAGAGCTCGGATGTACGGGTCACCCGCTGGCAGCGGCGCAGACTCACGAGCGCGGGGCACCTGACGATTTCCGACACCGGCGACGGGCGGTGGCGGTGGTCTGTCTGTGCTCCCTTCGCGGTGAACCAATGACTTCTTTAGGAGGAACCCATGCGCGGTGCCAAGAGCGCCAAGTGGGTCGCGGGGGCGATAGTCGTCGCCCTGGCCGCCACCGCCTGCGGCGGCGACGGTGACGGTGAGGGGAAGAGCAAGGGTTCCGGCCCTGCGGGGTACGTCTCGATCGACGTCGGCGAGCCGCAGAAGCCGCTGATCCCGGCTGACACCAACGAGACCCTCGGCTCGTACGTCATCCAGGCCCTCTTCACTCAGCTGCTGGACTTCGACTCCAAGGGTGAGATCGTCTACACGA
This sequence comes from Streptomyces tuirus, assembly GCA_018195615.1. GTDB lineage: Bacteria > Actinomycetota > Actinomycetes > Streptomycetales > Streptomycetaceae > Streptomyces > Streptomyces tuirus_A. Next base: position 6,332,696 of record JAGTPG010000002.1, read on the forward strand.
ACGCCGAGTCGGTCACCACCAAGGACTCCAAGACGTGGACGGTCAAGCTCAAGAAGGGCTGGAAGTTCCACAACGGCGAAGAAGTCACCTCCAAGTCGTACATCGACGCTTGGAACTGGTACGCCAACATCAAGAACAAGCAGCAGAACTCCTTCTGGTTCCAGGACATCAAGGGCTACGACGACGTCCACCCGGAGAAGGGTGAACCGAAGGCCGACACGATGTCCGGCCTGAAGGCCGTGGACGACCACACCTTCACCATCGAGCTGAAGTACACGATGCCGTACTTCAACTACAAGCTCGGCTACACCACGTGGGCCCCGCTGCCCAAGGCCTTCTACGACGACCCGAAGGCCTTCGGCCAGAAGCCGGTCGGCAACGGTCCCTACAAGTTCGAGAAGTGGGATCACAAGAAGCTCATCCAGGTCAAGGCCTGGGACGAGTACCAGGGCCCGAACAAGGCGAAGAACAAGGGCGTCCTGTTCAAGAACTACACGACGGTCGAAGCCGCCTACAAGGACCTCGTCTCCGGCAACCTGGACATGATCCGCCAGGTCGGCCCGACGGACCTGCCGAAGTACAAGCAGGACCTCGGCGACGGCGCCATCGACCAGCCGTACGCGGCCATCCAGACGCTGACCCCGGCGTTCTACTCCAAGACCTTCAAGGACATCGACCCGAAGGTCCTGCAGGGTCTGTCGATGGCGATCGACCGTGACACGATCACCAAGACGGTTCTGAACAACACCCGTGTGCCGGCCAAGGGCTTCACCCCGCCCGGCGTCAAGGGTTACCAGAACCTGGACACGGACGTGTTCACCTACAACCCGGCGAAGGCCAAGCAGCTCATCAAGGAGGGCGGTGGCGTTCCGGGCAACAAGTTCACCGTCCAGTACAACGCCGACGGTGGACACAAGGAGTGGGTGACCGCGGTCTGCGAGTCCATCCGCAAGGCCACCGGCGTCGACTGCGTCGGCGACCCGAAGCCGGACTTCGCCACGGACCTCGAGGCCCGTGACAACGACCAGGTGAAGGGCATGTACCGCGGTGGCTGGGTCGCCGACTACCCGGTCAACGCCAACTTCATGAAGGAGCTGTACCACACCACCGCCGAGGCCAACAACGGTCGCTTCTCCAACAAGGAGATCGACTCGCTGATGAACAAGGCCGACAACGCCAAGTCCCTCGACGAGTCGGTGAAGGCCTTCCAGGAGGTCGAGAAGAAGCTGGTCGACTACATGCCGGCCATCCCCCTCTGGTACTACCGCATCAACGGCGGCCACGGTAAGAACGTCGACAACGTCAACGTCGACTTCCACGGTGACCTCGAAGTGTGGGGCGTCACCACCAAGTAAGAGGACCTCCAGGACCTCTTCCCCCTCGGCCGTAAACCCGCCGCCGCTCAGGTGGCGGTGGGAGGTGCATGGGGGCCGTCTCCTCACCAGGAGGCGGCCCCGCACCTGCGTTAACCCCTCACGGAGGCACCTATGGGGCGCTATGTCGCACGGCGACTGCTCCAGATGATCCCGGTGTTCATCGGGTCAACCCTGATCATCTTCTGCATGATGTACGCCCTGCCCGGAGATCCCGTCCGGGCGATGATGGGGGATCAGGCGTACGACCCGACGGTGGTCGCGGGCATCAAGAAGGAACTCGGCCTTGATCAGCCGCTCCTGCAGCAGTACGCGAACTACATGATGGGGCTGTTCCAGGGCGACTTCGGTACGCAGATCGCCAGTCAGCGGCCCATCGCGGACATCATCCTCGATGCGTTTCCCGTGACGCTCAGACTGACGCTCTTCGCCTTCACCTTCGTCGCGCTCGTGGGCATCGGCCTCGGTGTCGTCGCCGGCCTGCGCCCCGACACGGTGCGGGACCGCGGACTGCTGACGCTGACGCTGTTCCTCGTCTCGATGCCGTCCTTCGTGCTGGGCTTCCTGCTGCAGTACTTGTTCGCGTTCAAGTGGCAGGTCACCACTCCGACCGTGACCGACTCGACGAACTTCTCACAGCTCATGCTCCCGGCCATCGTGCTGGCGTCGCTCTCACTCGCCTACGTCGCCCGGCTGACCCGTACGTCGATCGCGGAGAACCTGCGTTCCGACTACATGCGCACCGCCGTGGCCAAAGGGCTGCCGCGCCGCCGTGTCATCGGTGTCCACCTGATGCGCAACTCGCTGATCCCCGTGGTCACCTTCCTCGGTATCGAGATCGGCAACCTGATGACCGGTGCCATCGTGACCGAGGGCATCTTCAATGTGCGGGGTGTCGGCCTCGAGATCTACGAGGCGCTCATCCGGCGCGAGGGCGCCACGGTCGTGGGTATCGCCTCGCTGATGGTGCTCATCTACCTCGCCGCCAGCTTGATCGTCGACCTGCTCTACGCGGTCCTGGACCCGAGGATCCGGTATGCCTGACAAAACCGTCGAGAAGAAGGTCGAAGTCCTTCCCGGAGACACCGCGAGCACCGCGGCTGTCGTCGTGACCGACGCGGGCCCCGCTCCCGACAAGGCGCGCAGCCTGTGGTCCGACGCCTGGCACGACCTGCGGCGCAACCCGCTGTTCCTGATCTCGGCCGTGCTGATCGTGTTCCTGCTGGTGATGGCGATCTGGCCTGGACTGTTCACCAACGCCTCGCCGCGCGACGCCGATCTGGCCAAGCACTATCTCGGGAAGCCGAACTGGGGTCACGTCTTCGCTGCGGACTGGCTCGGCTACGACGTCCAGGGCCGCTCGATCTACGCGCGTGTCGTCTACGGTGCCCGCGCCTCGATCACCGTCGGTGTGGGTGTCACCATCGCCGTCACCATCATCGGCACGGTCATCGGCATGATCGCCGGCTACTTCGGCGGCTGGACCGACACCCTGCTCTCGCGGCTGACCGACATCTTCCTCGGCATTCCGTTCCTGCTCGGTGCCCTGGTAGTGCTCAACTCCTTCGACGACCGCACCGTCTGGGTCGTCATCATGGCCCTCGCCTTCCTCGGCTGGACCCAGATCGCCCGTGTCGCCCGCGGTGCTGTGATCACCATCAAGCAGTCGGACTACGTGGTGGCCGCCAAGGCGCTTGGCGCGTCGACGTCCCGGATCCTGTTCCGGCACATCCTGCCCAACGCCCTCGCGCCCATCATCGTCGTGGCGACCATCGCGCTCGGCGGCTACATCGCGGCCGAGGCCACCCTGTCCTTCCTGGGCGTGGGTCTCGGCGACTCGGCCGTGTCCTGGGGCGGCGACGTGGCGCGAGGACGTGAGCAGCTCCGTATCGCCCCGCACACCCTGATCATCCCGTCGGTGATGGTCTCGATTACGGTGCTCTCGTTCCTGATGTTCGGCGATGCGGTGCGCAACGCCCTCGACCCCAAGCTGCGCTGAGGGAGGCGTACGTGACCATCATCGATGAAACGGCCGAGAGTCCGGCGCCGGACGGCTCGGAGGGCACGGGCCGCCCGCTGCTCGAAGTCCGCGACCTGCACGTGGAATTCCACACGCGCGACGGGGTCGCCAAGGCCGTCAACGGCGTCAACTACTCCGTCGAGGCGGGCGAGACGCTCGCCGTGCTCGGCGAGTCCGGCTCCGGCAAGTCCGTGACCGCGCAGGCGATCATGGGCATCCTCGACATGCCGCCCGGCCGCATTCCCAAGGGGGAGATCCTCTTCCGCGGCCAGGACATGCTGAGGATGTCCAACGAAGAGCGCCGGAAGATCCGCGGCAGCAAGATCGCGATGATCTTCCAGGACGCGCTGTCCTCGCTGAACCCGGTACTCTCCGTGGGCTACCAGCTCGGCGAGATGTTCCGCGTGCACCAGGGCATGTCCAAGAAGGACGCCAAGGCCAAGGCGATCGAGCTGATGGAGCGGGTGAAGATCCCGGCCGCCAAGGATCGCGTCGGCGACTACCCGCACCAGTTCTCCGGCGGTATGCGCCAGCGCATCATGATCGCGATGGCGCTCGCCCTGGAGCCGGACCTGATCATCGCCGACGAGCCGACCACGGCCCTCGACGTGACGGTCCAGGCCCAGGTCATGGACCTGCTTGCGGAGTTGCAGCGCGAGTACAACATGGGTCTCATCCTGATCACGCACGACCTCGGCGTGGTCGCCGACGTCGCGGACAAGATCGCCGTGATGTACGCCGGGCGCATCATCGAGCGCGCCCCGGTCCACGAGTTGTACAAGCGCCCCGCGCACCCGTACACCAAGGGTCTGCTGGACTCGATCCCGCGCCTGGACCAGAAGGGCCAGGACCTGTACGCGATCAAGGGCCTGCCGCCCAACCTGACGCGTATCCCGTCCGGCTGCGCCTTCAACCCGCGGTGCCCGCAGGCGCAGGACATCTGCCGTACGGAGATCCCGCCGCTGCACCCCGTCACCGAGCGGGACGGCGGCGAGCTGGCCGGCCGGGGCAGCGCGTGCCACTTCTGGAAGGAGACGATCCATGGCTGAGATCAGCAAGAGCGACGAGCCGCAGGACGTCACGCCGAACGTCTCCGAAGTCGACGTCGTGGACGCCCACTCCGAGTCGGAGGCGGTCGCCGCGATCGAAGCGCCGGTCGAGCGCGGCGAGCCGATCCTTCAGGTACGCAACCTGGTCAAGCACTTCCCGCTCACCCAGGGCATCCTCTTCAAGAAGCAGGTCGGGGCGGTCAAGGCGGTCGACGGCATCTCCTTCGACCTCTACCAGGGCGAGACGCTCGGCATCGTGGGCGAGTCCGGCTGTGGCAAGTCCACCGTCGCCAAGCTGCTGATGATGCTGGAGAAGGCGACCGCGGGCGAGATCTTCTACAAGGGCCAGGACATCACCAAGCTGTCCGGGCGTGCCCTGAAGGCGGTCCGGCGGAACATCCAGATGGTGTTCCAGGACCCGTACACCTCGCTCAACCCCCGTATGACGGTGGGCGACATCATCGGGGAGACCTTCGAGATCCACCCCGAGGTGGCGCCGAAAGGCGACCGCCGCCGCAAGGTCCAGGAACTCCTGGACGTCGTCGGCCTCAACCCCGAGTACATCAACCGCTACCCGCACCAGTTCTCGGGCGGTCAGCGCCAGCGCATCGGCATCGCCCGAGGCCTGGCGCTCAACCCCGAGATCATCATCTGCGACGAGCCGGTCTCCGCGCTGGACGTGTCCGTCCAGGCGCAGGTCATCAACCTGATGGAGAAGCTCCAGGACGAGTTCAACCTCTCCTACCTCTTCATCGCGCACGACCTGTCGATCGTCCGGCACATCTCGGACCGGGTGGGTGTGATGTACCTGGGCAAGATGGCCGAGATCGGTACGGACACGGAGATCTACGACCACCCGACGCACCCCTACACCCAGGCGCTGCTGTCGGCCGTCCCGGTCCCCGACCCGGAGTCCCGTGAAGGCCGCGAGCGGATCATCCTCACCGGCGACGTCCCGTCCCCGGCCAACCCGCCCTCGGGCTGCCGCTTCCGCACCCGGTGCTGGAAGGCGCAGGACAAGTGCGCCGAGGAGATCCCGCTGTTGGCAGTACCGGAGCGCTTCAAGGGAGAGGACACACCCGTGGCGCACGAGTCGGCCTGCCACTTCGCCGAGGAGAAGGACGTCGTCCACGCAGCCTGAGTTTGTGCTTCGGGCTCAGCTGTACCTGCCCACTGGTTCCCGGCACGGTCCTTCGTGCCGGGAACCAGCGCTTCCCCCTACACCCCGACCGGCGTGTCCGGCTGCCTGAGGGCAGCGAAGGTCATCCCTTCTGCTTCAAATAGAAGTAGATGTAAGCCGACTGTCCGCAGAAGAGGGCATCTTCGTTCTTCCGGGACGAGATGGTCGTCTTCATGACCAAGTACGCCTTGTGCTTCTTGACCTGCATGGTCTTGTTGATGGTGTACTTCCGGTGGTGTGCTCCCTTGCCCACGTCGCCTGGCATCGGCTTGTTCCAGATGCGCTTCTTGTCATCGACGAGGGCGTAGTTGCCCACGTAGATCTTGCGCCCGTTGGAGTGTCGGATATCGATGCTCTTGACGTGAATGCTGCTCTTGGTCACCTTTCCGAGCTTCCAGGTGACGATCGCGTTGTACGTGTTGTCGCTGAAGCAGCCCTTGTCTTCCGATCGGTCGACGCCGGCGACCCCGGAGGTTATCGTCTGCGCCTTTGACGTGACCTTGACGTACGTATCGGTGCCGGGCTTCATCCCACCCGCTTGAGCGGGGGCGGTGCCGAGCGTGGCGGCCACGCCCGTGGCGGTGAGGAGGGTGGCGAGCGTGAGCCCTCGCCGGGCCTTGAACGACATACCGAACTCCAGATTCCCTGGTCATGGGAGAGCGTCACGAATGTGACGTGATCAATATGTCTGAACGCGCCCAGCTGCGCATTTGACTTGAGGGGCTTTTGAGGTGTCAGTGCAGAAGCAAAGATGATTTTGCGCCACCCTGACGCTGCCGGTCTCGTGGGAACAGTCGGACGCGAGGTCGCGCTGGGCGCGTTCCAGGCGCTCGCACCCCCGTGAACTGGGTTAACAAGCAGGCAACTTCGCCGACCCGGTCCCGATATACGGACGCGTCAGGCTGGTCAGCGTACGGCCGTGCGGGTGCCGTAGACGGGCCGGGGCGCGCCATGTCGCCCCGGCCTGTCGCCGTGTTCAAGAACCCGTGATGCCCAGGGCGCGCTTCAGGAAGTCGACCTGGAGCAGGAGGAGGTTCTCCGCGACCTGTTCCTGAGGCGTGATGTGCGTGACCCCGGACAGCGGCAGCACCTCGTGCGGCCGGCCGGCCGCCAGGAGCGCCGAGGAGAGGCGCAGGGCGTGCGCGACGACCACGTTGTCGTCGGCGAGGCCGTGCACGACCATCAGCGGGCGGTGCGGTTCGGCGGGGGAGGACAGGCCGTCGGCCGTCACGAGAGAGCTCCCCGCGTACGACTCGGGGTGCTTCTCCGGGTCGCCGAGGTAGCGCTCGGTGTAGTGCGTGTCGTAGAGGCGCCAGTCCGTCACCGGCGCCCCCGCGATCCCCGCGTGGAAGACGTCCGGACGGCGCAGCACCGCGAGGCCCGCCAGCCACCCGCCGAAGGACCAGCCGCGGATCGCCACCCGGGTCAGATCCAGCGGATACCTCTTCGCGAGGTCCTGCAGGGCCTCCACCTGGTCGTCCAGCGACAGCGTGAAGTCGTGGTGGATGTCCTTCTCCCAGGCGGGGGAGCGGCCCGGCGTGCCCCGCCCGTCCGCGACGACCACCGCGAACCCCTGGTCCGCGAACCACTGCGAGGTGAGGTGCGGATTGTGGGCCGCGAGCACCCGCTGCCCGTGCGGCCCGCCGTACGGGTCCATGAGTACCGGCAGGGGGGTGTCACCGGCGTAGTCCCGAGGCATAAGCACGGCGCACGGGATGCGGCGTGCGCCCCCTCGGTGAGTGTCACGCGGGGGACATACCGGGGTCTTCGGCGTACGAGGGGACAGTCGCGGTCAGCTTTCCGTCACGCAGGACCCGCACCCGCGAACCAGGCCGGTCCAGCGTCGCCGAGACCAGCACGGTCACGTCCCCGGCCCGCACCGCCGCGTGCACGCCCGGCTCCTGCGACACCCGCTCCACGCCCAGCTCGTTCACCCGGTACACATGCACCTGGCCCGTCTCCGCGTCGACGGCCTCCTCGCCCGCCGACGCCGAGACCAGCACGTCGTGCTCGGAGACGTCCAGCACGGCCCGGACATGCAACTGCGCGCCGGTCAGCGGCCGTTCCCCGACCGCCAGCACCCGCGCACCGCCCTCGTCCGCGATCCGGACCAGCTGCCCGGCCGGACTCCAGCACGGCACCCCGGGGAAAAGATCAAGCCATGTTCGATCTTCGTCGGCGTGCACCATCCGCGTCGTTCCCGACTCCGGGTCCACGGCCAGGATCAACTGGCTGCGCTGGTCACGCGCCTGGACGAGCAGCAGCGGCGCACCCGCCCCTGACCAGTGCACACGCGCCAGATACGGGTACCGCGCCCGGTCCCAGGCGACCTCCGCGCGCGTCCCGTCCAGCCCCATGACGAACAGCCGTACGTCCGCGTTGCCGGTGCCCGCCGCCGGGTACGGCACCCGCTGCGGCTCGCGTTCCGGATGCGCCGGATCCGAGATCCACCACCGCCTCACCGGCGTGTCGTCCACACGCGCCACCAGCAGCCGGTCCGACTCCGGAGCCCACCAGAAACCGCGCGTACGGGCCATCTCCTCGGCCGCGATGAACTCGGCCAGTCCATATGAGACATTCTCGGAATCCGGCTCGGCGAGCGACCGGTCACCGTCCCCCTCGGCGCCCACCACGCGCAGCGCACCCCGGGCGACGTAGGCGATGTGCCGCCCGTCGGGCGACGGACGCGGATCGATCACCGGCCCGGAAGCGGGCAGTTCACGCGCCGTCCCGGCCCGCAGCTCGGCTGCGAAAAGCCGCCCTGACAAGGCGAAAGAGGCCAACTCGACGGCCCCGTCGGTGGCGTACCCGACGATGCCGGCCCCGCCCTCGCGACTGCGTTCGCGCCGGGCGCGTTCCTCGGGCGAGAGGTCCTCCGAGGCGCCGCCCAGCAGGGCGCGCGGGTCGGCGGCCACGCGCTCTCCGCCCTCCTCGGTGTCGAGGACCCACAGCGCACTCGCCCGGTCGGTACCGGAACTCGAGCGCAGGAACACGACACGCGAACCGTCGGGCGCCACGGTGAACGAACGCGGCGCGCCGAGCGTGAAGCGCTGGGTACGGGCGTGCCGTCGGGGGAAGGAGTCAGGCTCGGTCGTCATGCCCTGACCATATTGGCCATGCGCCCCCTTGTGCGGCCGTGCGCCGATCGATGCGCACGGACGGATAGTTATGATCAATGTCGCATAGTGGGTATGAACCTGCTGGCTGCTGTACGGATTTAATGCCCCCATAGTCCGACCCCCGCGCCCCTGTGGATCTTTGGAGGTGAGCCGCCGTGGCACTCTCGATTTCGGCGGTGGTGCTGCTGGCGATCATCGTCTTCCTGCTGATCAAGAAGTCAGGGCTGAAGGCGGGGCATGCGATCGTCTGCATGCTGCTCGGCTTCTACCTCGCCTCATCGACCGTCGCTCCCACGATCAACGAGCTGACGACGAACATCGCGGGCATGATCGGCAGCATCAAGTTCTGAGCGGCGTGTCTTCCGGCCGGGGATCGAGGGGAGACCCGGGCCCGGCCGGAGCGCTCGCCGTGTCGCGTCCCGCTGCCCGGCTTCCTCGACGAGTCGGGTTCCGATGCACGCCCAGGACGAGCGCCTACGCGCGGTCGTGAACAGGACAAACGCCGCCCGAGGCGGCCGCACCTCGGCGGAACAAGGCGGTCCATAGAAACCTCACGCCGAACAGTGCTGACTCAGGGGGCTCCTCCCGCATCCGGCGTAGTTCCACCTCCACCAGGTCGGAGAAGATCCAGCGCAGCGATTCGGGGTGTAGGCGAGGCCGCCCTGCAAGTCGCGTTCCCGGTAAAGGTCCGCATCCGTGAGTTCCGACCCCATTCCCCCCTCGCCGGCGGCGAAGCTGGTGAGTGCGAGGTGGCCGCTGGGAGCGAGGACCCGGTCGACGAAGGCCAGGTAACTTACCCGGCGGTGCGGCGGCAGGTGGTGGAAGCACCCTGAGTCGACGACCAGATCGTACGGGCCGCTCAACTCGGCAGGGGAAGCACGAAAGCATCGCCGCACAGAAGACGGACGTCGACTCCAGCCTCCTGAGCCCGGTCCTCGCCCCAGGCGACGGCCACCGGGGAGAGATCGACGGCGTCCACCTGGAAGCCGCGCGTAGCGAGGTAGAGCGCATTGCGGCCGGGGCCGCATCCCAGGTCCAAGGCCCGGCCGGGAGCGATCAGGCCCTGGTCAAGGTAGGCGGCCAGGTTCTCGTCCGGCTTCGACACGAAGAACGGGACCGGCCTTGACCGGTCGGCATAGAAGCGGTCCCAAAAGTCCCGACAGTCGCCCGTTGCCAACCGGTTGGCCTCGGATTCAGACGAGAAGAGCCCGTCCAAGAGCGCGAGAACGTCCTCGACGGTGCGTACGGTCCGGTCCATCCGGCACCCCTTCGACCGATGTCGATCATAGGGGCGAGGATGACAAACGACCAGGTCAGACAATGTATGGCGAGGGCTGGACGGGCTGCTGTGAGCCCCGGAAAACCGTCGGCGAACACCCACTCCAGACCCCGACTCCAAGTCCGCCCAGCCTGGCGTCGGAGGCCAGAATGGAGTTCTCCTCGGCTACTGCGGGGAGCCTATTCCGACGAGTTTTCCAGCGGGCTACGGGCGAACGTTGTCTGACGCGGCACGAGACGACCTCGCCATCACCCACCGACCGGGAGAGCCCGCGCGCCCCGCGTCGAGCCCGAGGACGAGAACGGGCCGTTCTGGACCGTGCCCTCGGTGATCGGACAGTGGCCTCCCGCAAGAGGCGATCGCCGAGGAGTCCGCGACCTCCAGAGCGCCCTGAACGAGTTCACGGCCATCGCGCGCTCCCTCGTGGCGAGTCCCCAAAAGCCGAGGTTGACTGGCCGTTCAGCCTTTGGACGCGCACGCCACGAACTCGGCCCAGGCCACCGGGGAGAGCTGGAGGCGGGGTCCGATGGTGCGCTTGGAGTCGCGGACGTGGATGGTGCTGGGGGTGTTGGCGACCTCGACACAGTCGTTCGGGTTGCTGGTGTCGCTGTAGCTGCTCTTGAACCACACGAGTTCGGAAGCGTCTTCGGAGGAGTCCTGGCGGATCATGTCTCTCCCAGTAGTTGCTCGATGAAAGCCTTCGACTCCCGTGCGGTCAGAGCCTCGGCCCGGATGATGCCATAGCGCAGTTCGAGGATTCGCAGTTGCCTCGGGTCGTGGACGGGACGGCCGTTGAACTCGTCGTCCATACGCCCGAACGCCGACCCGTCACCGAACTTCAACACCTGGATCCGTCCTCCTGTACCAGGGTGGTCCCAACGGTCCATCGGCATCACCTGAATTTCGACGTTCCGCAACTGCGCGACGTCCAGGAGGTGCTCAAGCTGCTTGCGCTGCACCATCTTGCCCCGATCGGGCGCCGCAGCGTCGTCTCTTCCAGGACGAAGCTGAGCTCGGGGCCCGGTGAGCGCTCGAAGATCGCCTTCCTGGCCATGCGCGCGGTCAACGCCTTCTCCAACTGCTCCTCCGGGGGCGTGGGCCGCCGCGTCATCAGCAAGGCCCGCGCGAACTCCGCTGTCTGAAGAAGGCCGTGCAGGGCGTGGCTGCCGTACGAGAGCAGCTCGACTGCCTTCGCCTCCAAGGCGGCCAAGTCCCGCACCTTCTTCGGGTACCGAACCTTCTCCACGTCCTCCTTCATAGCCGAGAGCAACCCGTCCGCCCCCAGCACCTCGTCTGCCATGTCCAGATACTCGGGCCGAGGGATCCGCTTCCCGGCCTCGATCTTGTAGACCATGTCCTCGCCGTACCCCACGGCCTCCCCGAACGCGGCAGCCCGCATCCCCACCGCCTCCCGCCGCAGCTTCAGTTGCCGCCCGACGGTCGCGATGACCGCGAGTCCCCAGTCGTCGTCCGGGTCCACCTCCCAACCCGGTTCGTCCGCCTCTGTCTTGAGCTGCCTTACCTCGCCGTCCACCGACATTCCGAGCCCCTCCGTCCGTACGGCCTTACCGACCCGCCTGCGTACCCATACGGCCCGTCCCGACAGGCCTGTACACCATCGGACAAGCCTCGGACAGTCACCGTACGCAACTGCATCGTCACTGTTCACGGTAAGCGCAGTCGGACACGCTGAGTGACGTGAACCAAGAAACCGCCACTCCTGAGGTGCAACTCAGCACCTCCATCCGCAACTTCAGCGTTCAGCTGTCACCCACGCCCGCGGGGCCCGCCTCGCCCGACTATTCGCGACCGAGCAGCTCCGCTCCTGGGGCCTCCCCCTGGACCCGGCGGCACACATCGTGGCCGAACTCGCCACCAACGCCGCCATGCACAGCCGCATCCGCGGGCGGGACATCCGCCTCACCCTCTACGTCGTCGGCGACACCCTGCGCATCGAAGTCACCGACACTCGGGTGACCGCCTCCCGCGGCAGCAACACCCGACCCCCAAGCCGAGGCCGGCCGAGGTCTCATCCTCGTCGACGCGCTCGCAGACCGCTGGGGCACGGTCCTCGGACCGTACCCGCGTAAGACGGTATGGGCGGAATGCGACGTCGCCCGCAGCGCACCCTCACCAGTTCCCGCCCGGAGAGAAAAGCCGTAACCCTGCATGGCCGAAACGCACACGCACCGTTGAACGCGCCTGAATAGCCCCAGAAGATGGTCATGAGCGTCATGAGCGCCCTGCTCACCGATCCACGGGAGTCCGGGACGAATGGCACAGTGCCGGCTTCGAGGTCGGTGGGAGCGGAGGCTGATCGGTGCGGGCGGGTGGCGGCGTGGTCATGAGCGGTGGCCGATGAGGAACCGTATGCAGGTCGCGCTTCAGATCATGCTTGCGCTGGTCGCCTGCTTGCTGGGGATCGCTACCAACTACGCGACCAGTACCAACGACGTTCCTTGGGCGATGGAGGCGATTCAGCGGTTCTCTGTTCCGGCGATCGGCGTGCTGATCGTGGCACTCGTGATCGGGCAGGTCGTTGTCTACCGGCTGGAGAACCCCGCACCGCCCCGGGTCGAGTGGCCGCGGGACCGGGTTCCGTACCCGGGCCTCGATGCCTTCGACGAGGACGAGGCGCCCGTCTATTTCGGCAGGGAGGCGCAGGCTGCCGAACTGACGCGCAGACTGCACGCCACCGCCACCCACCCCGCTGATCGGTTCCTGTTGCTGGTGGGGGCGTCCGGAAGTGGAAAGTCCTCGCTGGTCAGGGCGGGGGTGATGCCTCGGCTTCGGGAACGCCGCTGGACCGTCGTACCGGCTTTCGCTCCGGGACCCAGTCCGCTGGGCGCCCTCGCCGGCGCCTTGGCGGCGGTCGCCGATGGGCAGGAACCGGCGAGTGCCGTACTGCGCAGGCTGCGCCAGGGGCCGGGCGCACTGCGAGCCGAGCTGTCGCGTCTGCGCGGCGGCCGGTTCCGACGAATACTTCTCGTGGTCGACCAGTTCGAAGAGGTCGTCACCCTTGCGGGGGAGCGTGAACGCGCTCAGTTCCTGGAAGCACTGCGGACCTGCGTGGAACAGGACCCGGCGGTCCGTGTGCTCGCCACCCTCCGGGTGGACCTGCTCGGCAGGCTCCTCGGCACCGGACACGCGGATCTCCTTCAGCACCCCATCGTCATCGGCACCTTGGGTAGAGCACAGCTGGTCGAAGTCGTGGCACGGCCGGGCGCACTCGTGGGGCTCGGCTTCGAGACTGGAGTCGTCGACTCCATTGTGAGCGAAACCGGGACAGACGACGCACTACCGCTGCTTGCCTATCTCCTCCAAGAGCTGTACCTCGCCTCCGGCCCTGGCGGAACGGTGACCGAGGAGCTGTACCGGCGGCTGGGCGGAGTGCCTGGTGCGCTGGCGCGCCAGGCGGACAACACCGTGACCGGGCTTGGTGCAGGCGTGGGCATCGACGCCGTCCTCCGTGTTCTGCTCCGGTTCGTCACCGTTGAGGGGCAGGACGTGGCACGCCGCCATGTACCGCTGTCGGAACTCGACGGACAGGACCGCCACATCGTCGATGCCTTCGTCGAGGCACGGCTGCTGCGCACCGACGTCACGGGTGGCGGCTCAACAACTGTGAGTGAGCCCTGCGCACAAGTGACGCACGAGGCCCTTTTCCGCCAGTGGGCCCCGTTGCGGCAGGAGGTCGAGGCGCGCGCCGAACGACTTCGCGAGCGCGCCGAATTGGAACGGTGGGCGGCCGACTGGGAGCGGGCCGGACGCAGCGACGACTACCTGCTCACCGGGGAGCGCCTCAGCGCGGCCCGGCGCTGGCTGGAAGCGTTGGAGGAAGACGGGCAGGCGTCGCCGCCCGCCCGTGCACTCGTCGAGTCCTCACAGCGCCGCGACCTGACCTTCCTCAGCCGGGTCTCCGACAGCATCGGCCGACAGGTCCTCCTGAGTGCGGAGGCCGAACCGGAACGATCCCTGCTGCTGTCGCTCGCCGCTCTCGGCGAGTGCGCACCAACGCCCTCGGCCAGACGCGGGCTGATGGCGGCGCTGGCGGCAAGTCACCTCCGTGCCCGGCTCGACGGACACACTGACACGGTCCGGCACATCGCCTGGTCTCCCGACGGGCGCATGCTCGCCACAGCGTCCAGGGACGGCACGGCTCGCGTTCACGACGCACCGTCCGGACGCACCCGGCTGGTGCTGCCGTGCGAAGGCGCCATGGTCGAGTCCGTTACCTGGTCACCGGACTCGACGAGGGTGGCAACCGCCGGACGTGACCGTGTCGTACGGATCTGGAATGTTTCCTCGGGGAGCAGGTCCGGCTGCTCACCGGAGCTGGGGACCTCAACAGACAGGTGGCATGGTCGCCGGACGGTCGGCACATCGCGGCGAGCTCCAAGGACCGCATCGTCCGAGTCTGGGAGGCTGACAGCGGTTGGGTCGTGCACGAACTGCGCGGGCACAGCGAGGACGTGTGGGGTGTGGCCTGGGCACCGGATGGCGATCGCCTCGCCTCCGTCTCCCATGACCAGACAGCAGTCGTGTGGGACCTGGAGACCGGGACGGCAGCCACCACAGCCACCGGGCACTCGGACTTCGTCGAAGGCATCACCTGGTCACCCGATGGACGGCTCATCGCCACCGGTTCCGGGGACCACACCATCCGTGTCTGGAATGCCAGGACCGGCGACCTGCGCCTGCTGCTGCGGGGACACACCGACTACGTGTGGAACCTGGCCTGGTCGCCGGACGGGCAGATGCTGGCCAGCGCCTCCTCTGACCGCACCGTACGCATCGTCGATACCGAGGACGCCAAGGTCCTGGCCGTGCTGCGTGGCCACTCGGACACCGTGTGGGGCGTGACGTGGTCGCCCTGCGGGACCATGCTCGCCACCAGCTCCACCGACGGCACTGGCATGGTGTGGGACCTGCGCCCGCGTGGCGCCGAGGTCGTACTGGCCGACGGACACCGAGGCCCGGTGAACCAGGCCGCGTGGTCGAGCGATGGCGATCGTTTCGCCACGGCCTCGGACGACGGCACCGTACGGGTGTGGGACGCGGTCACCGGCGCTCCGGCCGGACCGGTGATCGAGTGCGCGGACCGGGTCTGGTCTGTCGCCTGGACTCCCCAGGGGGAACGGTTCGCGTTCAGTACGAACGACGGACTGTTTCGGGTCGTCGACGGGCGCGGCAGCACGCTGTTCGAGCGAAACGGCGAGGTCATCGAGGGGTGCGCATGGGCTCCGAACGGCGGCCGGATCGCCACCGGTGGTCACGACGGTGCCGTGCGCGTCCTGTCCGCGCCGGACGGGACCGAGCTGCTGAAACTTACGGAACATCAGGACTGGGTGGGGCGCGTGGCCTGGTCGCCGAGCGGCCGACTGCTCGCCAGTTGCTCCGACGACCGTACGTGTCGACTGTGGGACATCGGGGAGGGACGGCAGTTCACAGTGCTGCGCGGCCACGAGAACTACGTGGAGGACGCGGCCTGGTCTCCGGACGAGACGAGGATCGCCACGGCTTCCGGCGACTGGACGGCCGCTGTGTGGGACGTCGTCACTGGGCGACGCATCGAGGTGCTCAAGGGGCACGAAGGGCGGCTTCGCGCCGTCGCCTGGTCACCCGACGGCCTGCACATCGCCACGGGCGCCGACGACCGAACCGTACGGGTCTGGTCCGCCACGACCCTTGAAGAGGTCGCTGTCGTCGGCGTGCACCAGGACAAGGTGCTCTCCGTGGCCTGGTCCCCAGACGGCACGCGGCTGCTCACGGGATCGGCGGACGGCACGGCGCGGGTGTGGAAAGCGGAACCCGACTACGACCGGCTTGAGGCCACTGCCCGGGGGAGGGTCTTCCGTACCCTCACCCACGAGGAACGGCGGCAGCATCTGCTGCCGCTCGATCCCGTGTGACGCAGTTCTTCAGTAGGCCTGATCGACCGTGCGCTCTTCGGTGCGGACAAGGTAGTCATCCGGGTTCAGACCCATCGTTTCACGCTCGGGCGACGACCAGTACAGCGCGTTGCGCTCGGCGAAGGTCTCCGGGCCCTCGTAGGAGATGAGCCAGAGGAACTGGTTCGACTCACGGTCCACCCAGGCTCCTCCGATCGTGAACCCGAGCTTCAACCGCAGCGGGACGATTTCCGCCCGCCACCGCTGCACCCACTCGTCGAGCAGGCCGTCCCGGACCGTGTACGTACGCAGTTGTGTGGTCTTCGGCATGCCAGACATCCTCTCCGAGCGGCGATGCCGGTGTGCGGCCGGAACTCGACAACTCGTGCTTCGGCGAAGGGGACGCTCTCTTTTCCAAGGACCACGGCGGCGAAATGACCCCCACCAAACCCCACCCCTCCCGCCCGCGGTCCGCGATCACTCGGGCGGGTGAACATCTTCGAATCGACTGGATTTCACGTCCGCCGAAGCCCGACGCTCAGCGCAACGCCCCACCATCACAACCGCAGACATGCGACGGCCCCCGCCGGGACGGCAATCCCAATGCGAGGGCCTGACCACCGAGGAAGATAGAGGCTTCCCGATGGGTACCCAGAACCCTAGCGCGCCCTCGCGCGCCCAGGCCCGCGTTGCGGGCAACAAGCACCCGAACCGGCGCCCCGGCGCGGCCCACCGCACCGGCGGGCTCCAGCACGACAACACCCGCCACACCACCCGCTTCACGGTGATCGGCAACCACCTGGCCCAGCACAGGGAGCTCTCGCTGCTCGCCATCGGGCTCGGCACGCACCTCCAGTCGCTGCCGAAGGGCGCCCAAGTCGACATCAAGACCCTCACGGCCAGGTTTTCCGAAGGTGCCACTCGGATCGCCGCCGGCCTGCGTGAGCTGGAGACCCACGGCTACCTGCGCCGCGAGCGTCACCGTACGCCCAGCGGCCGCATTGTCACGCGCACGGTCTCCTGCAACCAGCCGGCGGCGGTCCGCCACCACCCGAGACCCAGGAGCAGTCCGAGGCCCGAGCCGTGGGGGTACCGCAGCAGCGGGAGGCCTGCGAGGAAGGCAAGACGCACGCCACGCGGGTGCGCGCGGAACGGGCACCCCGCAAGCCACTCCCGGACGTGCCGTGCCCCTCGTACCCGGCCCCCGCCCTCCTCCAAGCCGCGACCGACCTCCTGGCAGCCCTGCACCGACACGACCCGGGGCTGCTCCTCTCCGCCTGCGACACGGCTCACCTGGCCCCGGCGTCGCCGCCTGGCTGGAGCGGGACGTCGCCCCCGCGGCCGTAAGCCGTGCCCTGAGCTCCGATCTGCCGCCTGAGGGCCTACGCCGCCCGGCCGCCTTCCTGGCCCACCGCCTCGCTGCCCAGCTCCCGCCTCCGCCCCCGTTCCGGCCGCAGGCCGCCCCGCAGCCGCCCCAGTACCCGATGCAGAACTGTGACGGCTGCGACCGCGGCTTCCGCTCACCCGACCCCGAAGCCCGCTGCAGTGACTGTCGAAACCGACCTCCCGGAGGCCGCCTAGCATGAACGTGACGATCCTTGCCCCTGGGCACAGACGACGAGGAGCGAGCGCCATGACCATCGCACCCGGCAACGCGCGGCGGGACGGCTCCCATCTGTACCGGGCCATGAGGGATGTCGTGCAGTCGATGGACGACACCCTCCCCGGGAAGTTCGAAGTCACCAAGGAAGGGATCGTGCACGACATGATGTCGCCCGGAGGCCCGCACGAGGTCACGGCCGCGCACGTCAGCCGCCGTCTGGAGAGGGTCATGCCGGACGAGCTGCTGGCCCACAACGGCACGCCCGACGTGGAAGACGAGCCCGAGGGCATCATGCGGCACCCGGACGTGATGGTGATCGCCTGGGCCGACCTCGACGTCGAAGGCTCCGTCGACCCCCGTACGGTCGTCGCCGCCATCGAGATCGTCTCCCGGTCCAACCCGGAGAACGACTGGGTGGGCAAGATGCGCGACTACCCGCTGCTGGGCATTCCGATCTATGCGATCTTTGATCCCCGTACTGGCAGTGGGGCCGTCTTCACCGACATCCACTCCACCCAGGAGGGCCCCCGCTACGCCGTGCGCAAGAACTTCGTCTACGGCGAGGACGTCACTATCGGTGACTGGACCATCTCCACGAGCGGCCTGCCTCGCTACGACGGCCCAGGGTCGTGTGACGACCTGCGTCCCGGTGCCTCATAGGCTGGCCCCATGACGGAACTGCCCTCCCGGCGTCTGCTGCTGGTGCACGCGCACCCGGACGACGAGTCGATCAACAACGGCGCGACCATGGCCAGGTACGCGGCCGAGGGTGCCCACATCACCCTGGTCACCTGCACTCTCGGTGAGCGCGGCGAGGTCATCCCGCCCGAGCTCGCCCACCTGACCGGTGCCGCCCTGGGCCAGCACCGGCGGAGCGAGCTCAGCGCCGCCATGGCCGGGCTCGGCGTCCAGGACTTCCGCCTGCTCGGCGGCGCCGGACGCTACAGCGACTCCGGCATGATGGGCCTGCCCGACAACGACGACCCCGCCTGCTTCTGGCAGGCCGACGTCGACGAGGCCGCCGCACACCTCGTCGAGGTGATCCTCGAGGTCCGTCCCCAGGTCCTCGTCACCTACGACGACAACGGCGGCTACGGCCACCCCGACCACATCCAGGCCCACCGCGTCGCCATGCGCGCCGCCGAGCTGGCCGCCGAGTCGGGCTGGACGATCCCCAAGGTCTACTGGAACCGGGTCCCCCGGCCTGTTGTGGAGGACGCCTTCGCCCGGCTCCGGGACGACCTGCCCGGCACCCCCTTCACCAAAGCGGCCTCGGTCGACGACGTACCGGGCGTGGTGGCCGGGGAGCGGATCACCGCCGCGATCGACGGCACCGCCCACGCCGCCGCCAAGGCCGCCGCGATGCGCGCCCACGCCACCCAGATCACCGTGGCCGAGCCGTACTTCGTGCTGTCCAACGAACTCGCCCAGCCGATCCTGACGACCGAGTACTACGAGCTGGTGCGCGGCGAGCGGGGCCCCGGCGAGCGGGAGACCGACCTGTTCGCCGGTGTCGAGGAGGCCTCGTGAGCGACCGGAGTCCGATGCTCGCCCAGCCGTTGCGGCCGCCGTCCGCCGGACGGGCCGCCGTCCATCTGGGGCTCTTCCTGCTCGGGGCCGTGGTCGGCGCGGCCGGGGCGCTGGTGCAGCCCGGGTGGTTCCCGGGCGGACTGCTGCTCGCGCTCGCCGGTGAGGCCGGTCTCGTCCTCGGTGCCGCGCGCCTCACCCGCAGCCGGTCCGGGGGCGTCGCGGCGGCCGCCGGATGGCTGCTCGCCGTCATCCTGCTCACCGCCAGCCGCCCCGAGGGAGACTTCCTCTTCGCCGCGGGAAGCGGTTCCTATCTCTTCCTGCTCGGCGGCATCGCTCTGGCTGTGATCTGCGCCACCCTCGGTCCGGGCGGCAACCGGACGGCGGTCCCGTCCGACTTGGCAAGTGACGTACCACTTCGCCAGAACGTGCGCGTGGGGGTCCGGTGTGGGTTTCCCCAGCGGTCATGGGATACGGGCGAGAAGTGGCCAGTATGGTGGTGCGCGCCGCCGAGCTTCCCCCAAGCGCTCGACTTCGCTCGTGCAGGGGGACCCCCACCGTGAGGTTGTGACGGGCGGCGGAGCCAACCGGGAGAACCTGCCTTGAGTCGTGAAACTGACACTCCGTCCTCCGGGCCCAACGGGCGCGGCGGAGCCGCCTACCCGTCGGGTACGCCGCCGTACGGGACCCCGGCGGTCTCCGGCGACGTTCCGGACGCGGGCGGTTCGGCCACGCGGCCGGAGGAACGCAAGACCGAGACCACGCTGACGACCCGGATCCGGATCAACATCCCCGGTTCGCGGCCCATTCCGCCGGTGGTGGTGCGCAAGCCCGTCGCGGAGGCGGAGGGCACGAACGACACCGGCACGCGCGCTGAGGCGCCGACGCCGCCGGGTGCCGCCACGTCCCGGGGTACGGGCACGGCCGAGCCTCCCGCCGAGCCCGCCCAGCCGGCCGATGACAAGCCGGCCAGCGACTGGTTCGCGCCCCGCAAGTCCGGCCCGGCCAAGGGCGGTCAGAGTAGCGGCTCCACGAACGGGGCCGGTTCGCAGGGCGGTTCGGGTCCGGCGGCGGGTGGTTACGGTCCGGGTGGGGCCGGTTCGGCCGGTCCTGGTGCCGGTGCGCCGGGTGCCGGTGCGGGTGCGTCCGGTGGGGCGCGACCGGGTGCCGGGCGGCCTGGCGGTGTGGTCGGCTCCATGAGCGCGCCGGGCGGTTCCCGTTCCGGCGGCACGAACGGTTCCGGGCTGCCGGGTGGCGCGACCGGTGGCCCCGTCGCGCCCGGACACGGCGGCGGCACCGGCTCCTTCGACGTCACCGAGGCACTGGCGGCGGGCCCGCTGGGCAACGGCTCGCGTCCCGCCCCGGGCAGTGGCGGCGGCGAACCGCGCCGCGACGACCTGCCGTACTTCTCGGAGAACGACCGCCTTGCCCAGAACGGGCAGAACGCGCAAAGCGACCAGGGTGGCTACGGTGGCCAGAGCGCTCCCACCGGCTTCGGCGAGGCCGGCGGCCCCGGTCGCGCCGATCGCCCCGGAAACCGGGGTCCTGCCGGCCCGACCGGCGGTCCGGTCACCGGGGACGGCCCGATGGTGCCGCCGGCCGGTGGGCCCGCAGCGGGCGGCCCCGGCGGCTTCGCCGAGCCGGGCGGACCTGGTGCCCCAGCGGGCCCGGAGCCTTCGACGCACCCGGTGGTCCGGGTGGAGCCGGTGCCTTCGACGGGCCTGGCGGGCCCGGTGCCCCTGGAGGCCCCGGCGCTTTCGACCAGCCCGGCGGTCCCAAGGGCCGCGGAGACTCCAACGCGCCGGGCGGCCCTGGCGCCTTCGACGTTCCGGGCAGGCCCGACGGCCCTGGCGCTTTCGACGAGCCCGGCGGCCCGGGCACCCCTGGTGCCCCCGGCGCCTTCAACGACCCCGCCCGACCGGGCGGCCCCGGCGCACCCGCCGGTCCCGGTGCCATAGGCGGTCCGGGTGCCCCGGGCGCTCCCGGCGGCCCCGGCGGCACGGGCGGCCCTGGCGGCCCCCTGGCCCCGGCGGCACCGCCCCCACCGGCCCGGGCGCCGCAGGCACTCGCCCCGGCGGCGGTATGAGCGACGACACCGCCATCCTCACCCCGCAGAAGCCGGCCCCGAACCCCCGGAGGGCCAGGGCTACGGCGGCCCCCGCCACGACAACGTCTCCGGACACACCGTCACCAGCGGCATCCCCGTCGTACCGCCCGGCGCCGCCTCGCAGTTCGGTCCGGGCGCCCCCGCTGACGGCCCGGTGCCCCATACGGCCCCGAAGCTGCCCGAGCCGGTCTCGCCGCCCCCGGCGAGCTCCTCGAAGGCGCCGAAGAAGAAGGGCCGCAACAAGCTCGTGCTGCTCGCGGTGGGCGTGGTCGTGCTCGCCGGCGGCGCCTACGGCGCCGGGCTGCTGATGAACCGCACCGACGTGCCCAAGGGCACCAGTGTGCTGGGCGTCGACATCGGCGGCACCACCCGCGACGGCGCGGTCAAGAAGCTCGACGAGGCCTTCGACGACCGGGTGGGCAAGCCGCTGAAGCTGTCGGTGGACGGCAGGACCGTGTCCCTCGACCCGGACAAGGCCGGTCTCCAGTTCGACATGGACGCCACGGCCGACGCGGCGGCGAAGAGCGACTACAACCCGGTCTCCGTGATCGGCTCCCTCTTCGGCAACCACAGGGTCGTCACGCCCGTCATGCCCATCGACGAGGAGAAGCTGCACGCGTCCCTGGAAGACGCGGCGGGCGGCTCCGGATCGGCGAGCGACGGCACCATCAAGTTCGAGGGCGGCAAGGCCGTCCCCGTGTACGGCAAGGCGGGCAAGGGCATCGACGTCGCCCGGTCGACCGCCGCGGTCGAGGAGGCGTACCGCTCCCAGGTGGAGACCGGCGCGGCCGGCACGGTGAGCCTCCCGACCACCACCCGGCAGCCGACCGTCTCGAACGCCGAGGTCGACCGGGTGCTGAAGGACTTCGCGCAGCCCGCGATGTCCGACCTCGTCACCATCCGCACCGACGCGGCGCACAGCATCGACTTCGGCAAGGTGTCCCTGCCGAAGATCCTGAGCTTCAAGGCCATCGACGGCAAGCTGGTGGACACGTACAACCTCAAGGCGCTTCAGGAGGCGTACGGCACGACCTTCGAGGGCGTGCAGATCGAGGGCGCGAGCGGCAAGCGCGATGTCACGCCGCAGGACGTCGTCACGGCGCTGCGCAAGGCGCTGCGCGGCAAGACGCCCGCGGAGCGGGTCGGAGTCATCGAGACCAAGCCGAACTGACCGCGACGGTCCGATCGGAAGAACAGCCCCTGCCCCGCCGGACAGGGGCTGTTCGCCGTCGTCACCCGAACGGCATGACATCTGTCATCCGGCACTCCGGACGCCCGACACTGCCCCGCCCACACCCGCGAAGCCACCATGACTGCATGACAACGACAGCCTCGGTGGTCGCGTTCGACCAAGTGAGCAAGGCATACGGTGACGTCCGGGCCGTGGACGGACTGACCCTGGACCTCAACCCCGGGAGACCGTGGCGCTGCTCGGCCCCAACGGTGCCGGCAAGTCCACCACCCTCGACCTGCTCCTCGGCCTCAAGAACCCGGACAGCGGCACGGTCCGCCTCTTCGGCACCAGCCCCCGGGACGCCATCGTCGCCGGGCGCGTGGGCGCCATGCTGCAGAGCGGCGGGCTGATGGACGAGGTCACGGTCGCCGAGCTCGTACGGCTCGCCTGCGACCTGCATCCGAAGCCGTACCGGCCCTCCGAGGTGCTGTCCCGCGCGGGCATCGCGCAGCTCGCCGACCGCAAGGTCCACAAGCTCTCCGGAGGCCAGGCCCAGCGCGTCCGCTTCGCCCTCGCCACCGCCGGCGACAGCGACCTCATCGTCCTGGACGAGCCGACCACCGGCATGGACGTCACCACCCGCCAGGCCTTCTGGGCCACCATGCGTGAGCAGGCCGACCAGGGCCGGACCGTCCTCTTCGCCACCCACTACCTCGAAGAGGCCGACGCCATCGCCGACCGGGTCCTCGTGCTGCACCGCGGCCGGCTCCTCGCCGACGGCACGGCCGCCGAGATCAAGGCCAAGGCGGGCGCCCGCCGGGTCTCCTTCGACCTGGAGGGCACCGTCGACGAGCCCGCCCTGCGCGCCCTGCCCTTCCTGACCTCACTGGCCGTCTCCGGCCAGACCGTCCGCATCCAGTCCTCCGACGCCGACGCCACCGTCCACGCCCTCTACGGCCTCGGCCTCTACCCCCGCAACCTCGAAGTCGCCGGTCTCGGCCTGGAACAGGCCTTCGTCGCCATCACCACCGCCGAGGAGGCGAAGTCCAAGTGAACAGCCTGATCAAGCTGGAACTCACCCGCGCCCTGCGCAACCGCAAGTTCCTGTTCTTCTCCGTGATCTACCCGTCGGTGCTGTTCCTGATCATCGCGGGCAACGCCCACAGCACCACGAAGGTCCCCGGCACCGGCCTGACCCTGCCGACCTACATGATGGTCTCCATGGCGTCCTTCGGCGCCCTCACCGCCGTGCTGCTGGGCAACAGCGAGCGCATCGCCAAGGAACGCGAGGGCGGCTGGGTACGGCAACTGCGCCTGACCACGCTGCCGGGCCGCGGCTACGTCCTCGCCAAGACCGCGAGCGCCGCCGTGGTCAGCCTGCCGTCCATCGTCATCGTCTTCGTCGTCGCGGCGACCGTGAAGGACGTACGCCTGGACGCCTGGCAGTGGCTCGCCCTCACCGGCGCGGTCTGGGCGGGCAGCCTCGTCTTCGCCGCGCTCGGCGTCGCCATCGGCTACCTGGCCACCGGGGACGCGGTTCGCCCGATCACGATGATCATCTACTTCGGCCTGTCGATGCTCGGCGGCCTGTGGATGCCGACGACGACGTTCCCGGGCTGGCTCCAGGACATCGTCCAGTGGCTGCCGACGCACGCGTACGCTGCGCTGGGGCAGGCCATCGAGCAGAGCCGCGCCCCGCACGTCCAGGACCTCGCCGTCCTCGTCGTGTCGTTCGCCCTGTTCGCGGGCGGCGCGGCCTGGCTGTACCGGAAGGACACCTTGAAGGCGTGAGCGGCGTCGGCATCGGTATCGGGCAGCGCCCGGTCAACCGCAAGCAGCGGGCGGTGAAGGCGCTGTGGACCGGCATCTGGCTGGTCTACCTGAGCGCACCCGTCAGCGACCTGCTGCACGGCGGCCACAGCACGGGCGTCCGCGTCCTCGGCTGGATCGGGCTGGCCGCGTTCGTCACCTGGTACATGGTGCTGCTCTTCCGCACCGGCCGCGGCGAGCGCAACCCCCTGGTGCTCGGCTCGCTCGGGGTCCTCGCGGCCCAGTCCACGCTCCTCGCACTCACCCTGGGCCGCGAGTGGCTCGTGCTGTTCGTGTACGTCTCGATCGCGTCCGGCGCGGCCCTGCCCCTGCGCATGGCCCGCTGGACCATCCCGGCCGCGTGCGCGCTGCTGACCGCCATCGCGCTCGCGGCGCAGGACGGGCTCTCCTACCTGGCCGGCCTGCTCATCCCGGCTCTGCTCGGCGGCTTCGCCATGACCGGCGTACGCGAACTCGTCCGCACCACCATCGCGCTGCGCGAGGCCCGCGCCACCGTCGCCCAGCTCGCCGCCAACGAGGAACGCCTGCGCCTGGCCCGGGACCTGCACGACCTGCTCGGCCACTCGCTCTCCCTGATCACCCTCAAGAGCGAGCTGGCCGGCCGGATGCTCCCCGCCCAGCCCGACAAGGCGGCCCAGCAGGTCGCCGACATCGAGCAGGTCAGCCGCCAGGCCCTCGTCGACGTACGCGAGGCCGTCACCGGCTACCGCCGCCCCGACTGAGCGCCGAACTCGCCGGTGCCCGGGTCGCCCTGGCCGCCGCCGGCGTCACCGCCGCCCTGCCCACCGGGCCCGACCTCAGCGGCGTCCCCGAGGAGAGCGAGTCCGCCCTGGCCTGGGCACTGCGGGAGGCCGTCACCAACGTCGTACGGCACAGTGGCGCCGGCCGCTGCACGGTCGAGCTGCTGCGCCGCCAGACCCTCGACGGCCCCGTCCTCGAACTCACCGTCGAGGACAACGGCTCCGGCGGCCCGGGCGGCGGCTACGGCAACGGCCTCACGGGCCTCACCGAACGCTTGGCCAAGACGGGCGGGACCCTGGAGGCGGGCCCGCTCAAGCACGGCTTCCGCCTGGTCGCCCGCGTGCCCACGGCCGGTCCGGCGGGCATAGGATCCCCGGCATGAGCCGCACGATCAAGGTCCTGCTCGCCGAGGACCAGTCGATGGTCCGCGAGGCCCTGGCCGCCCTGCTCGGCCTGGAGGAGGACATCGAGGTCGTCGCCCAGGTGGCCCGCGGCGACGAGGTCCTGCGAGCGGCCCGTGCCCACCCCGTCGACGTTGCCCTCCTGGACATCGAGATGCCCGGCGCGACCGGCATCGAGGCCGCGGCCCGCCTCCACGCCGAGCTCCCGGCCGTCAAGCTGGTCATCCTCACCACGTTCGGCCGCCCGGGCCACCTGCGCAGCGCCATGGAGTCCGGCGCGGACGCCTTCCTGGTCAAGGACGCCCCCGCGGCCCAACTCGCCGAGGCGATCCGCAAGGTCCTGACCGGCGAACGGGTCATCGACCCCACGCTGGCGGCAGCGGCCCTCGCCGAGGGCGCCAACCCCCTGACCGACCGCGAGCGCGAGGTCCTCCGCGCAGCGGCCGACGGCTCCACCAACGCGGAACTGGCCACCACCCTCCACCTCTCCCAGGGCACGGTCCGCAACTACCTCTCCACGGCGATCCAGAAGCTCGCGGTGAGAAACCGAGCGGAGGCGGTCCGAGTAGCACGAGAAAAAGGCTGGTTGTAGTCAGTCCGACGCTCCTGGGGACGCGTCAGTTCAGCATCGCCCGGGCCGCCAGAGCCTCCCCCGCACCCGTTCCGCGGCCTCCTCGTCCACCGCCTCCACAACCTCCGCGTACGCCTCCAGCTCCGAGGCCCCACCCGAGAAATCACCCCGGCGCACCAGCAACTGCGCCCGCTCGTAGCGCAAGCGAGCCGGATGCGACGGCAACAACAAGGACAACTCGACCGCCCACAGCGCGACATCCGACCGCTCGGGCCGAGCCGCCGCCCACGCCCGTACGTTGTTCAGGATCCGCCGCACCACATCCAGTGGATCGGCCGGCCGCAACATCGCCGGATCCAGCTGCGCCCCCGTCGCGCCCACGACGAGCAACTCCGCATCCGCCCCCGTCAGCACCCGCCCTCCGTCGAACGGATCCACGAGCACCTGCCCCTCATCGGCCCGAACCCGACCACGAAATGCCCCGGCAAGGCCACCCCGTACACCGGCGCCCCGGCCCGCCGCGCCACCTCCATCCACACCACGGACAGCAGAATCGGCAGCCCACGACGCCGCCGCAGCACCTCATGCAGCAGTGAGGACTCCAGCCGCCGGTAGTCGGCCGGAGTGCCGTGGAACCCCAGCCGGTCACCGAGCAGCTCCCGCAACGCCACCGCCCACGCACGCGGCCCCCCGGGCCGATACGGCAGCAGCCCGGCCAGCCGGTCCAGCTCCACCTGCGCCGCGTCCAGGCCCGCCTCGTCCAGACCCCCGTCCGCCTCCGCGCCCACCAGCAGACACAGCATCGACAGATCGGGCCGCTCGGACCGGGCCTCTTCGGCGAACCGCCGCCGCAGCTCGGCGGAACGCTCCGGGGACGGGGGGTACGGGGGACGCATAACTGGCTCGTGCCCTCTCACGGCGATCGGTTACCGGCCGTTTCCGGTGCCGCCGGCATCCGGCGCCCGATAGTGGTGATACGCATGATGCGCGGCGAAACCCATCCCGGCGTACAACGCCCGCGCCCCCTCATTCTCGGCCTCGACCTGGAGCCACGCGGCCGACGCACCCTCGTCCAGGGCCTGCCGGGCCAGCGCCGCCATCACGGCCGTGCCCAGCCCCTGCCGCCGCAGCGCCGGATCGACCTCGACGGCGGCGAACCCGGCCCACCGCCCGTCGACGACACACCGCCCTATGGCGGCCGGAGCAGCCCCCGCCGCCGCACCGGGCACGGTCGCGAACCACACCGACGGCCCGCCCGCGAGTACCCCAGCGCCACCTCGCTCACGCCCTTGCGCTGGTAGCGGGACAGCCACGCCTCGTCGGCCTCCCGGGACAGCAGCACCCCGACGAATCGGCACGGTCGGCCACCGGCGCGAGCGGTCCGATCCACATCTCGGCGGTCACCTCCTGCACCCAGCCCCGCGCCTCCAGCTCCGCGCACAGCAGCTCCTGCGTGCCCTCGGCACCGGTCGCGGTCTGGACGTAGGCGGGCAGGCCGCGGTCGGCGTACCACCGCCGCACGGCGTCGAGCGCCTCGTCCAGGGGCACGCCCGGGTCACCGAGCGGCAGCACGGAATTCGCCCGCCGCGTGAACCCGGACGCGGCCCTCAGCTCCCAGTCCCCGAGCCGCTCGCTCTCCACGGGCCGCCAGGCCCGCGCGGCGACCCGGGCCAGCTCCTCGTAGGAGGCGGCCGGACCGCGGCGACGCGCCGGTGCGGACGGCACCACCTTGCCTGCGACCAGTGCGGATTCCGCGATGCGGACGCTTTCGCCACCCTTCCGTGTGATGAGCAGCACACCCTTGTCCCATGATGTGAGAACGCCGACCGTGTCGGTGAACTTCTCACCCGGATCCGCATGTTCGATCAAGCTCCGTACGGAGACCCGTTTGCCCACGTCAGCAGCGGTGATACGGACCTCGAGTCGCCCGGCGGCAGAGATTTCCACAGGTCAGTTCACCCCTCCTGTTCGGATCATGCCCAGGAACGGAGATACTAGGGCGGGCATCGACGACGCCGCGCTCCCGCGCGCCAGGCGGCGGAGCCTGAGGAGGCCCGCCAGCGCCCTATCGAGGAGGAACGACAGCGTGACCTACGTCATCGCGCAGCCTTGTGTCGACGTCAAGGACAAGGCGTGCATCGAGGAGTGCCCGGTCGACTGCATCTACGAGGGCTCCCGGTCCTTGTACATCCACCCGGACGAATGCGTCGACTGTGGTGCCTGCGAGCCGGTCTGCCCGGTCGAGGCGATCTTCTACGAGGACGACACCCCGGAGGAGTGGAAGGACTACTACAAGGCGAACGTCGAGTTCTTCGACGAGCTCGGCTCGCCCGGCGGCGCCAGCAAGCTGGGGCTGATCGAGCGCGACCACCCCTTCATCGCCGCGCTGCCGCCGCAGGCCTAGTCACCGCAAGCGGCCCGCACACCGTGCCGCCTCGGTCCCGTACGGCCTGATCACGCCCTGATCGCCGTACGGGGCCGAGGCGTTTGCCGTCACCCGGCTCGTGCGTACCAGAAAGTGAGCCAGACACCGTGTCCGCAGTCTCCGACCGCCTTCCCACCTTCCCCTGGGACAAGCTGACGCCGTACAAGGCCACGGCCGCCGCCCACCCGGACGGCATCGTGGACCTGTCCGTCGGTACCCCGGTCGACCCGGTCCCCGAGCTGATCCAGAAGGCGCTGGTCGCCGCGGCCGACTCCCCGGGCTACCCGACCGTCTGGGGCACGCCCGAGCTGCGCGACGCGATCACCGGCTGGGTGGAGCGCCGCCTCGGCGCCCGGGACGTCACCCACCGCCACGTCCTGCCGATCGTCGGCTCCAAGGAGCTCGTCGCCTGGCTCCCGACCCAGCTGGGCCTCGGCCCCGGCGACCGGGTGGCCTACCCGCGCCTGGCCTACCCGACGTACGAGGTCGGCGCCCGCCTGGCCCGCGCCGGGTACGAGGCCTACGACGACCCGACGGGGCTGAACCCCGAGGGCCTGAAGCTCCTCTGGCTGAACTCCCCGTCGAACCCCACGGGGAAGGTGCTGTCGAAGGAGGAGCTGACCCGGATCGTCGCGTGGGCCCGCGCGCACGGCGTTCTTCTCTTCTCCGACGAGTGCTACCTGGAGCTGGGCTGGGAGGCCGACCCGGTCTCGGTGCTCCACCCCGACGTCAACGGCGGCTCGTACGACGGCATCGTGTCCGTCCACTCCCTCTCCAAGCGCTCGAACCTCGCCGGCTACCGCGCGGCCTTCCTGGCCGGTGACCCGGCCGTCCTCGGCCCGCTCCTGGAGATCCGCAAGCACGGCGGCATGATGACGACCGCACCCACGCAGGCGGCGGTGGTGGCGGCCCTGGGCGACGACGAGCACGTCCGCGTGCAACGCGAGCGCTACGCCTCCCGCCGTGAGCTGCTCCGCGAGGCCCTCCTGGCCCACGGCTTCCGGATCGACCACAGCGAGGCCAGCCTCTACCTGTGGGCCACCAGGGGCGAGTCCTGCTGGGACACGGTCGCCCACCTCGCGGAACGGGGCATCCTGGTGGCACCGGGCGATTTCTACGGCCCGGCGGGCGCGGAGTTCGTCCGAGTGGCTCTGACGGCGACGGACGAGAGGATCGCCGCGGCGGTACGACGCCTGTAGCCGCCCGTACCGGCACGGAGACACGAAGACGGGGTCCAGGGAAAACTCCCTGGACCCCGTCGGCGGTCAGAGCCGGGCGTCAGCCGACCGGCAGACCCTTCGTCGGCAGCGAGGTGGACGGCACGCCACCCTTGGTCAGAGCACCCGTCGGCAGACCGCCCTTCGCGGAACCGGCCGTCTCGCCGACGAGCTGCCCGGCGGAGCCCGCCGCGTCACCGGCCGCCTTCTGGGCGACGGGCGTGGCCTTCTTGACCACGCCACCGCCGATCTTGCCCGCGGACGGCACCGCCTTCTTGACCGTCTTGCCGCCGGTGTCGCCCGCGGACTTGGTGACGTCCTGTGCCGCACCGTCGACGGTGTTGCCGACGCTCGCCCCGTCCAGGGCGGTCAGACCGCCGAGGTTCGGGTTGGCCGGCAGCTCGGGGGCCGCGCTGGCGGAGCCGGCCGCACCGACCCCGGCAGCCGCTCCCGCAGCGACGATGAGCGCGGCACGGGCGATCCGGCGGGTCAGGGGGAGGGACATGGTGCTCCTTCGACGGGAGAGAACATTGAGGTTCGTGAAGTGTCCGACCGGGTCCGGGAGTTGATCGACCGGATGTCGATCGCCCCGGCTCGGACGCAGTGACTACCGCTCGAAGCCCGCGAAGGTTGCGGCGCCGCAACGTAAAGAGTTGGTAATGCGTCGCATTATCGGCTGGGAACAAACGGGCAAAAAGCCCCGTGCCGGAAAGCTTGCCGAATCCTTCCAGCCCTTTGCCCCCAAGGGTTCTCACGGCTTCCCGGGTGAGCACACGAAAACCTGCGCACACCGTCACTGCCACGATGCACGGGCAACCCCCAAGGGTGAGCCCCCGCACCCCTGCGCGATCTAGCGCATCGTGACGATACGGACGGCGTCCGTGGTCCTCTGCGCACCCGCGGTGCCCTTCGCCGGGGCGGCCCGCCACTCACTGGCGGTGTTCCCGGCGACCCACTCCCGCCCCGCGTAGGTGACGCGCGCGATATGCAGCTCGGAGGCGTTGGCCACGGCCCAGTGCGCCAGCTGCCAGCCGCGCTGCTCGGTGGTGCGCCCCGTGCCGGAGCCGCCGTTCTCGCTCACCGGCAACGTCACGGTCCGCCCGCCGGCCCCGCCGGTACCGCTCGCGGACGGCGTCGGTGTGGCCGCCGGCGAGCGGCCCACCTCGGCGCCGGCCGGCTCCAGCACATCGCGTCCGAAGTCCCGCACCAGCGCGGCACGCACCCCGTCCGGCCCGGACGCCCGGGTCGCGGCTGGCCGCCCCTCGCAGGTCAGCGTGGCCGCGGACTGCCCGGTGAGAGCCGCCGCGAGCAGCGCCGCGTCCGGCTCGTGCTTGGCGTAGGCCTGCGGGAAGCCGCTGCGCTGCACGCGCTGCGCGGCGACGGTGAGGGGCAGCCGCGTGTACCCGGGCACCTTGACCAGGTGGTCGTAGAACTCGCCGGCCGAGTACGACGGGTCCATGATCTCCTTCGGCGTTCCCCAGCCCTGCGAGGGCCGCTGCTGGAACAGGCCGAGCGAGTCCCGGTCGCCGTGCCTGATGTTGCGCAGGGCCGACTCCTGGAGCGCGGTCGCCAGCGCGATGGTCACCGCCCGCTCCGGCAGACCGCGCCCGGTGCCCACGGCGGTGATCGTCGCCGCGTTCACCGCCTGCTCGGGCGTGAACTCGTACGACGCTCCGTCTCCGTTTCCGGAGACGACCTTGCAGCCCGGACCGCCTGTGCCTCCCGTGACGTACTGCACGACGAGGTAACCGGCGAGGGCGAGCAGAATCACGAACGCGGACCCGCATCGAAAGAGGCGGCCACGGCGCTTGGGAGTGGGGGACGGCTCTGGCACGCCGTACAAAATACTGGAGAGTACTGAGTGCCCTGGGCCGGATGTGCACAGTGGGCGCCGGACCTGGCGCGTTAGGGTCGACGCCATGGCCGACACCTCGCTTGACCTCACGCTGGACGCCGCGCGGCTCACCGCCCGGCTCGTCGACTTCCGCTCCGAGAGCGGCACCGAGAAGCCGCTCGCTGACGCCATCGAGACGGCGCTGCGCGCGCTGCCCCACCTGACGGTCGACCGGTACGGCAACAACGTCGTGGCCCGTACGAACCTGGGCCGCGCGGAGCGGGTGATCCTGGCCGGGCACATCGACACCGTCCCGATCGCGGACAACGTCCCCTCCCGCCTCGACGAGGACGGCGTCCTGTGGGGCTGCGGCACCTGCGACATGAAGTCCGGTGTCGCCGTGCAGCTGCGCATCGCGGCCACGGTCCCGTCCCCCAACCGCGACCTGACCTTCGTCTTCTACGACAACGAGGAGGTCGCCGCGGAGCTGAACGGCCTCAAGCACGTCGCCGAGACCCACCCCGACTGGCTGGCGGGCGACTTCGCGGTCCTCCTGGAACCGTCGGACGGCCAGGTCGAGGGCGGCTGCCAGGGCACGCTGCGGATCCTGCTGAAGACCACGGGCGAGCGGGCCCACTCGGCACGCGGCTGGATGGGCTCCAACGCGATCCACGCCGCCGCCCCGATCCTCGCCCGCCTGGCCTCCTACGAGCCCCGCTGGCCGGTCATCGACGGCCTGGAGTACCGCGAGGGCCTGAACGCGGTGGGCATCGCCGGGGGAGTGGCCGGCAACGTCATCCCCGACGAGTGCGTCGTCACCGTCAACTTCCGCTACGCCCCGACCGCACGCCCGAGGAGGCCGTCGCCCACGTCCGGGAGGTCTTCGCGGACTGCGGGGTGGAGGAGTTCGAGGTCGTCGACCACAGCTCCGCGGCGATGCCCGGTCTGTCCCACCCGGCGGCCAAGGCGTTCATCGAGGCGGTCGGCGGCACCCCGATGCCGAAGTACGGCTGGACCGACGTCTCCCGCTTCTCCGCCCTGGGCGTCCCCGCGGTCAACTACGGCCCCGGCAACCCCCACTTGGCGCACAAGCGGGACGAGCGCGTGGAGATCGCGAAGATCCTCGCGGGCGAGGAACGGCTGCGGAACTGGCTGACCGCCTGACCCTGCCGGGGCGCCATCGTGTTTACGGCGCTCCATCGCGGACATGCTCACGTCCCTCGTTCGTAACCCGCGTAGATCTACGCTGAGGTGGAACGACCGGCACGACGGAGGGAGCGCACATGGCGACCGGCAACCCCGAGGGAAGAAGCAGCCGCCGGAGGAGAAGCGCCTGGGCCCGGTCCTCCAGCGGCGGGACCAGGTACAGGCCAGCACCACCGACCAGCGGCTGCTGGACGAGCGGGCCCCCTCGGATTGGGTCCACACCGACCCCTGGCGCGTGCTGCGCATCCAGTCGGAGTTCATCGAGGGCTTCGGCACGCTCGCCGAACTCCCTCCGGCGATCAGCGTGTTCGGCTCGGCCCGGACACCTGCCGACTCACCCGAGTACGAGGCCGGCGTCCGGCTGGGCCGGGGCCTGGTCGACGCGGGCTTCGCGGTCATCACGGGTGGCGGCCCGGGGGCGATGGAGGCGGCCAACAAGGGTG
The DNA here is from genome assembly GCA_018195615.1 of Streptomyces tuirus. Lineage (GTDB taxonomy): Bacteria > Actinomycetota > Actinomycetes > Streptomycetales > Streptomycetaceae > Streptomyces > Streptomyces tuirus_A. Next base: position 6,365,686 of record JAGTPG010000002.1, read on the forward strand.
CCGTGGAGGCGAAGGGCATCTCGGTCGGCCTCGGTATCGAGCTGCCCTTCGAGCAGGGTCTGAACCCGTACGTCGACATCGGCCTGAACTTCCGCTACTTCTTCGTGCGAAAAATGATGTTCGTCAAATATGCCCAGGGCTTCGTGGTTCTGCCCGGCGGCCTCGGCACCCTCGACGAACTCTTCGAGGCACTCACCCTCGTCCAGACCCAGAAGGTCACCCGCTTCCCCATCGTCCTCTTCGGCACCGAGTACTGGGGCGGCCTGGTGAACTGGCTCCGGGACACGGTCATCGCCCAGCGCAAGGCCGCGGAGCAGGACCTCCTCCTGTTCCACGTCACGGACGACGTGGACGAGGCCGTGGCACTGGTGTCGAAGGAGGCGGGCCGGTAGCAGGCTGTCCGGGGGCCCAGGGGGCGGCACCCCCTGGTACCTCGGCTAAGCCAACCCCCGCCGGGCAACGGCAGGCACCCGCCACCCGGCGATCGCCGCCACCATCTCCAGCACCTGCCGTGTCTCGGCGACCTCATGCACCCGGTACACCTGCGCCCCCAGCCACGCGGACACGGCAGTCGTCGCCAACGTCCCCACCACCCGCTCCTTCACGGGCCGGTCCAACGTCTCTCCCACGAAGTCCTTGTTGGACAACGACACCAGCACCGGCCACCCCGTGGCGACCATCTCGTCCAGCCGCCGAGTCGCCTCCAGACTGTGCCGCGTGTTCTTCCCGAAGTCGTGCCCAGGGTCGATCATGATCGACTCCCGCGGCACGCCCAGGGCCGCCGCCCGCTCGGCCAGCCCGACCGTGACGTCCAGGATGTCGGCCATGACATCGTCGTACTCGATCCGATGCGGCCGGGTCCGCGGCTCCGCACCCCCGCGTGCGTGCACACGAGCCCCGCCCCATGGCGCGCGGCGACCTCCGCCAGGCCCGGGTCGACCCCACCCCACGCGTCGTTCAGCAGATCGGCCCCGGCCTCGCACACGGCCTCCCCGACCTCCGCCCGCCAGGTGTCCACACTGATGATCACGTCAGGGAACCGCCGCCGCACCTCGGCCACGAAGCCGGCCGTTCGCCGGACCTCCTCCTCGGCCGTGACCTCCTCGCCCGGCCCCGCCTTCACCCCGCCGATGTCGATGATCGCGGCCCCCTCGGCCACCGCCTGCTCCACGCGCGCGAGGGCCGGCTCGTCGCGGAAGGTCGCCCCCTGGTCGTAGAAGGAGTCCGGCGTCCGGTTCACGATCGCCATGATCACCGGCTCGTGCGGCTCGAATTCCCGCCTGCCCAGCCTGAGCATCCCCTGTGACCTTTCCTGCGTACGTCCCCGTCTTCCGCCGCCTGCGACCCTAACGGTCGGACTCGCATGGCACGATCGGAGCCTGACAGCATCGTCCCCGGAAGACGTCCGAGGACTCAGATCCGTCCGACCGTGGGGGCACCGCGATGGTTATGTTCCTGTTCCTGGTCGTCGCGCTGGCCGTCGTGGTCACCGCGGTGACCCTCGCCGTGGTGGGCGGCGGCGAGAACGGGCCGCTGCCCGAGGCCGCACCCGAACGGCTGCGGGACCCGCTCCCCCGGACCGGCCGGTCGACCGCGCCGACGTGGAGGCCCTCCGCTTCCCGCTCGCGGCACGCGGCTACCGCATGGCGGACGTGGACGACGCCCTCAGCCGCCTGGGCGCCGAGCTCGCCGAGCGCGACGCCCGCATCGCCGACCTGGAGTCGGCCCTGGCGGGTGCCCGCGCGGCAGCCACACCCTCCGGTGAACAGCACGTGTCCATGGACAAGCCCGCGCCGGGCCCGGAGGACCGACCGTGAGTGACGGCACCGCCCTGGCGGGCCCGGACGGCGCGCTGCGCTGCCCCTGGGCCCTGTCCGCCCCGGAGTACGTGACGTACCACGACGAGGAGTGGGGCCGCCCGGTCCACGGCGACGACGCGCTCTACGAGCGTCTCAGCCTGGAGGCCTTCCAGTCCGGCCTGTCCTGGATCACGATCCTGCGCCGCCGCCCCGGCTTCCGCTCCGCCTTCGCCGACTTCAAGATCGCGTCCGTGGCCGCATTCACCGACGCGGACCGCGAGCGACTCCTCGCCGACGCCGGCATCATCCGCAACCGCGCCAAGATCGACGCGACCCTCGCCAACGCCCGCGTGCTGGCCGACTGGTCCCCGGGCGACCTGGACGCCCTCATCTGGTCCCACGCCCCCGACCCGGCCACCCGCCCGGTCCCGAAGACCCTGGCCGACGTCCCGCCCGTCACCCCCGAGTCGACGGCCCTGTCCAAAGCGCTGAAGAAGCGGGGCCTGCGGTTCGTCGGCCCGACGACGGCGTATGCCCTGATGCAGGCGTGCGGCTTGGTCGACGATCACCTGGAGTCGTGCGTGGCCAGAAGCGCTCCCTGAGGGGCGCGGGGCTGAGTCGATTCGCGGCTCCGCCGCGTGGACGCGATCAACCACATAGGACCCGCGGCCCCCCCACGGCGCGACCGCCCCGAGCTCACCGGCCCAGATACTTCGGCTTCTCCTTGTTGACGAAGGCCTGCACCGCGATGGCGTGATCCTCGGAAGACCCGGCCCTGGTCTGCAGCTCGTCCTCCTTCTCCAGCGCCTCCTCCAAGGAGTGCGTCAGCCCGTACGCCACCGACTCCTTCAGCGCCGCGTACGCCACCGTCGGACCCTCGGCCAGCGCGCGAGCCACCTTCTCGGCCTCAGCGCGCAGCTCACCCGCCGGCACCAGCCGATTCGCGATACCCAGCTCGTACGCCTCCTGCGCACTGATGCTCCGCGGGAAAAGCAGCAGGTCAGCAGCGCGCCCGGGCCCGATCACCCGCGGCAGCGTCCAGGAGATCCCCGAGTCGGCGGTCAGGGCGACCCCGGCGAACGAGGTGTTGAAGGCGGCCGTGTCCGCCACGATCCGGTAGTCCGCCGCCAGCGCGAAGCCGAAGCCGGCCCCGGCCGCCACCCCGTTCACCGCGGCGACGACCGGCTTCGCCGCCCCGGCCAGCGCCCGCACGATCGGGTTGTAGTGCTCCCGGACCGTGTTCATGGTCTGCCCCGAGCCGGTCTCCCGGTCCTGGACCAGCAGCCCGATGTGCTCCTTGAGGTCCTGCCCGACGCAGAACGCCCGGTCACCGGCCGCGGTCAGCAGCACCGCCCGCACGGCGGCGTCGCCCGCCGCGGACTCGACCGCCTCCCGCAGGGCGACCTTGGTCGCCACGTTCAGCGCGTTCATCGCCTCCGGGCGGTTCAGCGTGATCGTCGCGAGCCCGTCGCTCACCTCGTAGAGCACGGTGTCGGCCATGGCGTATCCCCTCCGCGTCGCGGCTCGAGGACGTACCGGCTGGTACGTCCTGCTCTGCAGGACAGCATGACGGAGATCGCCGACGAGGGACCGGACCGGACGTGTGACCTGCGTCAAACAATTTCCGTCCGGATCCGTTCGGCGGATGTGTGCGCGGCGGCGGAGTATCGCAGTCTCATCGCCGAATTGAGTGGTTTTGCTCGCGTGCGTTGCCCAAGCGATGCCGACTGATGTTGGTCATCGGGTCCTGCGATGCGGGATAATGGCTGGGAAGCAATGTGTTCGATGCCGGTGTCGCGTGTCCTGCCTCAAGGGCCGGACGTGTGCCCTTCTCAGGGCCGTCGGCTTTGACGATGAGCTGGGTTTCAGGAAGGGGAACGAGCATGGCGGCCATGAAGCCGCGGACGGGTGATGGCCCGCTCGAGGTGACCAAGGAGGGGCGGGGCATCGTCATGCGCGTTCCGCTCGAAGGCGGCGGTCGGCTCGTCGTCGAGCTGACCCCGGACGAGGCCGACGCGCTGGGCGACGCCCTCAAGAAGGTCGTCGGCTGACGCGCAAGCGACCATACCCCTTCAGCTGCCCCGGCATCACCTGAGGTGCCGGGGCGGCTGTTTTCTCACCGCTGACCCTCGTCTGCCCCGGTTTCCGCCGTGCAGACCTGTCACCGGCTACCGTTTCACCGCGCACAGCAGTCCGTCGCCCACCGGCAGCAGTGACGGCACCAGCTCCTGGCTCTCACGCACCGCGCGTAGCAGCTCCCGCAGCCGCAGCACCTCCGTGGGCTGGGGACCGGAGTCCACCGTCCGGCCGTTCGCGAAGGCGCCCTCGAAGACGACGAGCCCGCCGGGGCGCAGCAGACGCAACGATTCAGCGAGGTATTCCATGACCTCCAGGCGATCGCCGTCGCAGAACACGAGGTCGTAGCCCGAGTCCGCGAGGCGGGGCAGCACGTCCAGGGCGCGGCCCGGGATGAAGCGGGCCCGGTTGCTGGCGAAGTCGGAGGCGCGGAAGGCCTGGCGGGCGAACTGCTGGTGCTCCGGCTCGGAGTCGACAGTGGTGAGGACACCGTCGGGCCGCATACCGTGCAGGAGGTGGATTCCGGAGACACCGCAGCCGGTCCCGATCTCGGCGACGGCCTTCGCGTCGACGGAGGCGGCCAGCAACCGCAGCGCGGCGCCCGTGCCGGGCGACACCGAGCGCAGCCCTGCCTCACGGGCCCGGTCGCGAGCCCAGCGCAGCGCGTCGTCCTCGGCGACATAGGCGTCGGCGAACGCCCAGCTCGTCTGCCGGTTGCCGGTAATGACCCTCTCCTGTCCCCGTGAATGCCTGGGCGTGACTGTATCCGTTGGGCACGGGAACCCGCAGATGGGACCGGTCGTTTAAAGGGATGAGCAAGTGGTGCCGGTCGTGACGGGGGGCAGGCAGTGGACCAGGACACCGAGCAAGTGCCGACGCAGCAGTACGAGGCGTATCAGCACAGATCAAATTCTCGTAAAACCGCTTATCCGGTCCTAACGGGCGAGGTGGCTATGGTAGGGGCTCCACTGGACACCACCAGAGCTGACAGGGGAGGTGCGGCTGCGCCTGTGGATCGAGGAGGAGTGCTCCGGCGCTTCTTCGGATCGGCGGGTAGGCCGACATCCGTGAACGACACCGCTGCTGACCACAGCCACGCCGCTGGCTTCGCCCAGACCGCGACCTTCACCACCGACGCGGACGGGCAGGCGTGGACTCCGCCCACCTGGGAGGAGATCGTCAGCACGCACAGCGGCCGGGTCTACCGTCTCGCCTACCGCCTCACCGGCAACCAGCACGACGCGGAGGACCTCACGCAGGAGGTCTTCGTCCGTGTCTTCCGCTCCCTCTCCACCTACACGCCGGGCACCTTCGAGGGCTGGCTGCACCGCATCACCACGAACCTGTTCCTGGACATGGTCCGCCGCAAGCAGCGCATCCGCTTCGACGCGCTCGGCGAGGACGCGGCCGAGCGGCTGCCCAGCAAGGAGCCCACGCCGCAGCAGGTCTTCAACGACGCGCACTTCGACGCGGACGTCCAGCAGGCCCTCGACACCCTCGCCCCGAGTTCCGTGCCGCGGTCGTGCTGTGCGACATCGAAGGACTGTCGTACGAGGAGATCGCCGCGACCCTCGGAGTCAAGCTCGGCACGGTCCGGTCGCGGATCCACCGCGGTCGCTCCCAGTTGCGCAAGGCCCTCGCGCACCGCTCCCCGGAGGCGCGCGCCGAGCGCCGCTCCTTCGTGCCCCGTGTTCCCGCCTTGGGAGGAGGGGGCGCGAGCGCGTGAGCGGATCACGGCCGAAGTCTTCCGAGGGACACCTCGCAGAGCAGCACCTGGGAGACCGACTCTCCGCCCTGGTGGACGGAGAGCTCGGTCATGACGCGCGTGAGCGCGTACTGGCGCATGTGGCCACCTGCCCGAAGTGCAAGGCGGAGGTGGACGCCCAGCGCCGGCTGAAGAGCGTCTTCGCGGAGGCGGCCCCGCCGCCCCCGTCCGAGAGTTTCCTGGCGCGCCTGCAGGGACTACCCGCGGGCGGTGACCCGGACGGCGACGGCATGCCCCGGGCGGCGGCGGACTGTCCGGACGGTTCGGATCGTCCGGGGCCTTCGGGATGAAGCGCGGCGAGCGGTTCGAGTTCGGGTACGCCCCGTCCCGGCCGCACTTCCCGTGCTGCCGCCCTCGGACGACCGGATCCTGGACAAACGGGTCCTGCCCTCCGACGACCGCGGCCTGCCCGCCGGGAGCCGGGGGTTCCGTATCCACGACGTCGGCCGGCAGGACACCGACCGGTCCTCCTCGCGGCTGCGGTTCGCTTTCGCCGCCGCCGGGGCCGTGTCCCTGGCCGCGATCGCGCTCGGCGGCGTCACCACCGGCGCACCGGCCGACACGGAGGCCCGCGGCGGCTCCGGCACGGGCAGCAACGTGACGCCGATGCGCACGCAGGGCACGGGCGCCGCGGCGCAGCCCGAATCCCAGCGGCGCCGCGGCGCGGGGCCGCTGCTCGGACAGCTGCACGGGCAGAGCGTGCTCGGCCACACCCCGGTCGCCCCGACCGAGGTGTCGGCACCGCTGCTGCCGGGGGTGCCGCACCCTGCCGCACAGCACAACGCCGTGCACGCGCTGACCGCCCCGGTGGTGGCCGGTGCCGCTGCGGTGTCCCCGCTGATACACCCCTCGAGGCGGCGCCGTCGGCTGCCCTGACCTCGTGGTCCGCGATCCCCGAGATCACGGCACCCCTGCTCGCCGTGCCGCTCCAGGACCCGACCACGCCCGCCTCTCCTTCCGCCTCCTCGGGTACGGCCCGCTGAACGCCCCTGCGCAGCGGCGCGCGAACCTGATTGAATCCGGGGGTGGCGCCCGCGGCCGAGGTGTGGCCGGGCGCCGATTCGACGAACCGCGGCCACGCCGTCGAGCCGTGCCGCGGCTGGTGGGGAGAGCATGAACGAGGGGAAGCCCACGAAAGCCAAGTGGTGGAGCCGGCCACGGGCGCAGGGGCCGGAGGTGAGCCCGGCGGGGTCCGCCGACACCGACGGGGACTTCGAACTGGCGCGGCCTGCGGTTCGGCAGGACGACGAGGGCGACTACGAGTTGAGGCGGCCGGAGGCGGTCGCGGCCGGGGACGGCACCGGTGGGGCGTCTGCCGAGGGTGGGGTGGACGCTGCCGAGGCGGTTCACGCCGCCGCGGAGGTGAGGGACAGCGTCCCGGCCGCTCCCGCCCTGTCGTCCGGGGGCGCCCCAAGCCCCTGCACGACCCCGATCCCTACAGCACCCCGCCCTACGGTGAACCAGGCCCCTGGGCGCCGGCGCCGCCCGTCCAGCATCCGGCGGCGACACCGGCGCAGGGCGTGGCGACACCGGCGCAGCCGACCCTGCCGGACGCACCCGTCCCGGCAGCACACGGCGCACCGACGGTGCCGCCTCCCGGCGCTCCCACACCTACCGCCCAGGCCCAGGCCCAGGTCCCGGCCCCAGCACCCCGCACCGGTCCCGGCCCAGGCAGCGGCCTCCAGCGCCCCCACACCGCCGGCGGCGTCCGCCCCCGGCCTCGACCCCTGGCAGCGCTACGACCCCTGGGCCGCTCCGACGGCCCCCGGAGGCGTCGGGCCTCTCCAGCAGAACGGGGCCGGTGTGCTCAGCACCGAGCAGCGGCGCAGGCGGGGCAGGAAGGCGCTGGTCGGTGCTGCCGTGCTGATCGCGCTCGTGTCCGGCGGCGTCGGCGGGGTCGCGGGGACGTATCTGGAGCGGAACGGGGGCATCGACACCGTCGAGTTGCCGCAGGCCGGGAAGGAGTCCGCCGGGCGGGAGGCGGACAGTGTGGCCGGGATCGCCGGACGGGCCCTGCCCGGCGTGGTCACCCTGCACGTGAGCGGCTCCGGCGAACAGGGCACCGGCACCGGCTTCGTGCTCGACACCCGCGGGCACATCCTCACCAACAACCACGTCGTGCGACCGGCCGGATCCTCCGGCGAGATCACCGTGACCTTCAACAGCGGGAGACCGCCCAGGCCGAGCTCGTGGGCCGGGACAGCGGCTACGACCTCGCGGTCGTGAAGGTGAAGGGCGTGCGCGGACTCTCCCCCTGCCCCTCGGCAACTCGGAAAACGTGCAGGTCGGCGACCCGGTCGTGGCCATCGGCGCGCCCTTCGACCTGGCCGGCACCGTCACCTCCGGCATCATCAGCGCCAAGCAGCGGCCCATCACGGCGGGCGGCGAGAAGGGCGACGGCAGCGACGTGTCGTACGTCGACGCGCTCCAGACCGACGCGCCCATCAACCCGGGCAACTCCGGCGGGCCCCTGCTCGACTCCCAGGCCCGGGTCATCGGCATCAATTCGGCCATCCGCTCGGCGGACAGCGGCTCCGACCTGGACAGCGGCCAGGCCGGCTCGATAGGCCTCGGCTTCGCCATACCCATCAACCAGGGCAAACGGGTCGCCGAGGAGCTGATCAACACCGGGAAAGCCACCCACCCGGTGATCGGCATCACCCTGGACATGGACTACACGGGCGACGGCGCCCGCGTCGCCGCCGAGGGCAGCGAGGGCGGACCGCCGGTCACCGTGGGCGGTCCGGGCGCCAAGGCCGGGATCAAGGCGGGCGACGTCATCACCCGGGTCGACGGACAGCGCGTCCACTCCGGCGAGGAACTGATCGTCAAGACCCGCGCCCACCGCCCCGGCGACCGGCTGGAGCTGGTCCTGGAGCGCGCTGGCAAGGAGCGGACGGTCTCCCTCGTCCTCGGCTCCTCCGGCGGATGAGACGTGATGTCCGCGACGTACAGGGACGAACAAGGCAAACATTCGGGAAAGCGCTCCCACTCCCCGCGCTCGGAGGTCTCGGGACGGTACCGGTCGGACAGGATGGCCGGGTACCGTGGAGCCGGCCCGGACCACGGCAAGACCCGCATGACCACCGAGGGCCGAGGACCGAGGACATCGCAAGGAGCTTCAGGTGTTCAATGACATAGGACCACTCGAGCTGGTGACGCTCATCGTCCTTGCCGTGCTCGTCTTCGGTCCGGACAAGCTCCCCAAAGTCATCCAGGACGTGACGCGCACGATCCGGAAGATCCGTGAGTTCTCGGAGAGCGCCAAGAACGACATCCGGGAGGAACTCGGCCCGGAGTTCAAGGACTTCGAGTTCGAGGACCTCAACCCCAAGACGTTCATCCGCAAGCAGCTGGACAACGACGACCTGGGGCTCAAGGAGATCCGCAACGGCTTCGACCTGAAGAAGGAGATGGCCGAGGTCACCGACGCCGTCCACAGCCGTGACTCCGACACGTCCTCCGCGTCGTCCTCCGGCTCCTCCGCAGGCCGCGTCGACATGACGAAGAAGCCCGAGACCCCGGACCGGGACGACCGTCCGCCCTTCGACGCGGACGCCACCTGAGCGACACCCGACGGGGCGTACGCCCCGGGCGGGCGTGACGCGTCTCATACTCCGGTCGGGCTGTGTACGGCCTGATCCAGGCGCCCGTGCGACCCACGCGCCGGGCGGTTTCCCTGCTGCTCGCAGCGGTGTGGCTATGCTGCCGAGTTGGTGGGCGGGCCGTACCTGAACCAGCAACGCCGCCCGAAGGGGGCGGGCCGTTCCGGTCCGACTAGAGCAAGGAGGCGTCCGGGCACATGGAGACGACGAGTCGGGGAGTCGCGCAGGCGCCGGCCACGGAGGGCGGACAACACGCCCCCTCCGCCCGGCACACGGTCGACGGCTACCTGCGTGCGCCCTTCCCGTGGTACGGCCTCGACGAGGCCTTCGCGGGGCCGCGCTGGCTGATGCAGGTCGGCATGACGGCCGACGGTGCCGTGGAACACGGGTCGATCGGGCACGGCGACGAGCCCACGGTGCGCAACGAGCACGTCGCCGGGGGCGGCCAGGAGGCCAAGGAGAAGTTCGCGGTCGTGGTGACCGTGGCGGCGAACCCCTCACGGCGCACCGCCGACGGGACGGGGTTGCTGGAGGCCACGTCGGTGTCCTCCGCGGCGTGGCTCGCGGGTGTGGGGCTGCTGTCCTTCACCTGGCCCGGGCAGATGGACCACTCGCTGCGGGACGACTGGCTGGAGCAGCAGACCGAGACGGCGTGGGTGCTGGCTGACGACCTCGACGGGGCCGACTGGTCGACGCTGTCGCTGCCGGTGGACGGGGTGCCGACGGCGTTCCACTACCGGGAGTCGGAGTTCGGGTGGGTGCTGGCCGGGTCGACCTCGGCCGGGGTTCATCTCGGGGCGTACGGCAGGGGCATGAGTGCGTACGGGCTCGGCTTCGCCGCGGTGAAGGACATCGCCGCGTACGCGTGAGTTCCCTGGGGCGCCGGGTTTTCGGCGCCCCAGGGTCAGTTCAGAACTTGTTCTTCGGAGTGATCCCCAGCGACAGGCCCGACAGGCCCCGCTGCCGTCCTCCCAGCTTTCCGGCGATGGCTCGGAGCGCCGAGCCCGCCGGGGAGTCCGGGTCCGTCAGGACGACGGGCTTGCCGTCGTCGCCGCCCTCGCGGAGGCGGACGTCGATGGGGATGTTGCCGAGGACCGGGACGTTCGCGCCGGTCGTGCGGGTCAGGCCGTCGGCGACCAGCTGGCCGCCGCCCGTGCCGAAGACGTCGACCATCTCGTCGCAGTGGGGGCACGGCAGGCCGGACATGTTCTCGACCACGCCGACGATCTTCTGGTGGGTCTGGACGGCGATGGAACCCGCGCGCTCGGCGACCTCGGCCGCCGCCTGCTGAGGGGTCGTCACGACCAGGATCTCGGCGTTCGGGACCAGCTGGGCCACGGAGATCGCGATGTCGCCCGTGCCGGGCGGGAGGTCCAGCAGGAGGACGTCCAGGTCGCCCCAGTACACGTCCGCCAGGAACTGCTGCAGCGCGCGGTGCAGCATCGGGCCGCGCCAGACGACCGGGGCGTTCCCCGGCGTGAACATGCCGATGGAGATGACCTTCACGCCGTTCGCCGTCGGAGGCATGATCATGTTCTCGACCTGGGTCGGACTGCCGTCGGCGCCCAGCATGCGCGGCACGGAGTGGCCGTAGATGTCGGCGTCCACGACACCGACCTTCAGGCCGTCGGCCGCCATCGCCGCCGCCAGGTTCACCGTCACCGAGGACTTGCCCACGCCGCCCTTGCCGGAGGCGACCGCGTAGACGCGGGTCAGACTGCCCGGCTTGGCGAAGGGGACCTCGCGCTCGGCCTGGCCGCCGCGCAGGGCGGACGCCAGCTCGCGGCGCTGCTCGTCGCTCATCACGTCGAGCGTGACGTCGACGCGGGTGACGCCCTCGACGCGGGAGACCGCCTCGGTCACGCGCTGCGTGATGGTGTCCCGCATCGGGCAGCCCGAGACCGTGAGGTACACGGTGACCGCGACCGCCCCGTCCTCGCCGATCTCCACGGACTTGACCATCCCGAGTTCGGTGATGGGCTTGTGGATCTCGGGGTCGTTCACCGTCGCCAGTGCCTCGCGCACCGCGTCTTCCATAGCCATAGTGACGATGGTACGGCGCCGTACCGGGGCGTAGGAAAGTCTGTCAGCGGTCGTCTGCGTCACGTCCCCGTGACCGTTCCGCCGGGAATACGACGGGGTCGTGACGGTGGCCGTTCTGCCGTTCCTCCAGCTCCTTGATCGTGTCCTGGAGCTCGGAGCGGATCCAGTCGCGGGTGGCGACCTCACCCAGGCCGATGCGCAGGGCGGCGATCTCCCGGGTCAGGTACTCGGTGTCCGCGATCGACCGCTCGTTCTGCTTGCGGTCCTGCTCCAGGTTGACCCGGTCGCGGTCGTCCTGCCGGTTCTGCGCGAGCAGGATCAGCGGAGCGGCGTAGGAGGCCTGGAGGGACAGCATCAGGGTCAGGAAGATGAACGGGTACTCGTCGAAGCGCAGGTCGCGGGGGGCGAGGCTGTTCCAGGCCACCCACAGGATGATGACGGCCGTCATCCAGACGAGGAACCGCCCGGTGCCGAGGAAGCGCGCGATGCGTTCCGACAGCCGCCCGAAGGCTTCCGGGTCGTATTCGGGCAGGAACCGGCGCCTGGGCACGCCGGGCTGGTCGAGGCGGGGGGTGCGCGGCCGGGAGGCGGCCGTGGCACCGGACGGTGTGCGCTCGCGCAGGCTCTCGCGCTCAGGAACCATCGGTCGCCACCTCCTCGTCCAGGTGGAACTCGGACTCCCGCCAGTCCTCGGGGAGCATGTGGTCCAGTACGTCGTCCACGGTCACCGCGCCGAGCAGCGCCCCGGCCTCGTCGACCACAGGCGCCGCGACCATGTCGTACGTGGCGAAGAACCCGGCGATGGCGGGCAGGTCCGCCTCGGGGTCCAGCGGTCGCAGATCACTGTCCAGGATCGAGCTGACCAGGGAAGGCGGCGGCTCCCGCAGCAGGCGCTGGAAGTGGACCGTGCCGAGGTACTTGCCGGTCGGGGTCTCGTCCGGTGGGCGGCAGACGTAGACCTGGGCGGCGAGGGCGGGGGAGAGGTCGGGGTTGCGGACGCGGGCCAGGGCGTCGGCAACCGTGGCGTCCGGGCGCAGCACGATCGGCTCGGTGGTCATCAGACCGCCCGCCGTGCGCTCCTCGTACGACATCAGGCGCCGCATGTCCGCCGCGTCGCCGGGCTGCATCAGGCTCAGCAGCCGCTCCTGCTCCTCGGTCGGCAGCTCGCCCAGCAGGTCGGCCGCGTCGTCCGGGTCCATGGCCTCCAGGACGTCGGCGGCGCGCTCCTCCTTCAGCTTTCCGAGGATCTCGATCTGGTCGTCCTCCGGGAGCTCCTCCAGCACGTCCGCCAGCCGGTCGTCGTCCAAGGCGGCGGCGACCTCGGCCCGGCGCTTGGAGGAGAGGTGGTGCAGGACGTTGGCCAGGTCGGCGGGGCGCAGCCGCTCGAACGTGGCGAGCAGGTTCTCGGCGCCCTGCCCCTGCTCCTCCAGGGAGAAGCCGGTCACGGCCGACCACTCGACGGTCAGCGCCTCGCCCTTGGCGCGCCGGAAGGCACCGCCCCTGCGGCCCTTGCGGACGAAGACCCGGTCGATCTCCCAGTCCCGGCGGGCCGGCAGCTGATGCACCGACAGGTCGAGGACGGTGACCTCCTCACCGGTCTCGGTGAGCGTGACCCGCCGGTCCAGCAGCTCCCCGAAGACCAGCCGCTCGGTGGGCCGCTGCTCGAAGCGCCGGACGTTGAGCACGCCGGTGGTGATGAGCTGGCCGGACTGGATGGCCGTGACCCGGGTCATGGGCAGGAAGATGCGGCGGCGGGTGGCGAGTTCGACGACGAGGCCGAGCAGCCTCGGTGGTCGCTGGGCCACCCTCAGCATGACGACCAGATCGCGCACCCGCCCCACCTGGTCGCCGGCGGGGTCGAAGACGGCGACACCGGAGAGGTGCGAGACGAAGATCCGGGGGGCGCCCGCTGCCATGGCCGCGGCTCCTTTTCGTGCGGGGTGTTCCGTGCTGCCGGTCTGTGTGCCTGTCTTTGTGGCTGTGCCTTCCGAATTGCCCGCTCGGGTGGGCTTCAGGCTAGCCCGTCCCGATCGGGGGTGCGTCAGCGGGCGGTCCGGACGGACTGGCTCCGACCGGCCCGCATGACCCCGGTACCCTGCGGTACGCCGTTCAGGTCTCACGTCAGAGAGGCAGCCCCACCTGTGACTCCGATTCGCCAGGGCCGCAACCGCAGTGCCGCACTCGCGAGCGCGATATGCGCACTGGCGGTGACGGGAACGGTGCTCACGGGCTGCGCGGAGGATCCCAACGAGGGCACCAACGGGGTCGGCAGACTTCCCGCCGGGAAGATCCAGGCCAAGACCCGTACGGCCGCCGAGTCCGCCGGGGCGGTCCGGGTGCACGGAAACGTCGTCAGCGGCGGGCGCACGTACGCGCTCGACATGCGTCTGAAGGACGACGGCGGCGAGGGGTCGGTCACCACGAAGGGCACGACCTTCCAGCTGCTGCGCGTCGGCGAGCAGCTCTTCGTCAAGGCGGACGCGGAGTTCTGGAGTCACGGCGACGGCCAGGACGGGGAGGGCGAGGGGGACGCGGCGGCGGCCTCCAAGCTCGGCGGCAAGTTCGTGAAGGTGCCCCAGGGCGACCCTTCGTACAAGCAGTTCAGCGGGTTCACGGACAAGGGTGTCCTCCTCGACGGTCTGCTGACCCTGCACGGCACGCTCGCCGCGGAGGGCCATGACGAGCAGGCGGGCATCCGCACCATCCGCATCACCGGCGACAAGGGCTCCGGCGGCACCCTGGAGGTCTCCCTCGAGGGCAAGCCGTATCCGTTGCGCCTGGAGCGGGCCGGCGGCGCGGGCACCCTCACGTTCTCCGCCTGGGGGCAGGACTTCGCCCTGCGGGAGCCGGAGCGGAACGAGACGGTGGACTACGGCAAGCAGCTGCCGACGTCGTAGCGACCGCTACGCGCGTTCAGCTGCCGAGGTGCCGTCGCGCGCTACGTGCGTTTGCGCTTCTTCAGCAGCAGCCGGGGCAGCCCCGCCGGGACCGGCCGACGGGTGATCGCCGGAGACTGCAGCGGTGCCCGGGCCAGGGAGGCGTCGGGCATCGGCGCCCGGGCGCCGGTCGGCTCCAGGCGCAGCACCCGGCACTCGCGGGACCAGCGGTCGGTCATGGCCTCGCCGTCGGGCGCGTTCAGCCGCTTGCCCTTGAGCTCGGCGACTGCCGCGTCCCACGCTTCGGAGCCCGGTTCGAGCTGCGTGACCCGCGCGGTCCAGGAGACCAGCCGGCCCCCCTTGTCCTTGCTGCGGACCGTCACCTGGGCCTCGGCCCCGTCGGCCAGCCCCGGCAGCGGCTGCTCGCCGGGCCCGTCGCCGACCAGGCACGCGGCGCCCTCGTGCCACACGTGCCACAGCGCTCGCGCCGGGCCGTCCGGGCCCTGGACCCAGACGAGGCCGGACTTCTTCGTGGCCTCCTCGACGAGGGCGTGGCCGAGCAGCTCATCCGTCATGGGGCCCAGCCTATCCGCGCTGCTCACAGCCACCCGTTCCGCTTCAGGGTGCGGTGGATGCCCAGACAGATGGTCACCGTGATGCCCATGATCACCGGGTAGCCGTACCGCCAGTGCAACTCCGGCATGTGGTCGAAGTTCATGCCGTACACGCCGCACACCATCGTCGGCACGGCGATGATCGCCGCCCAGGAGGTGATCTTCCGCATGTCCTCGTTCTGCGCCACGGAGGCCTGCGCGAGGTTGGCCTGGAGGATGGAGTTGAGCAGTTCGTCGAAGCCGATGACCTGCTCCTGGACGCGGGCCAGGTGGTCGGCGACGTCCCGGAAGTACTTCTGGATGTCCGGGTCGACCAGTCGCATCGGCCGCTCGCTCAGCAGCTGCATGGGCCGCAGCAGCGGCGACACGGCCCGCTTGAACTCCAGCACCTCGCGCTTGAGTTGGTAGATCCGGCCGGCGTCCGTGCCGCGCGGTGTGCCCTTGCGGCGGCCCGGGGAGAACACCTCGATCTCGACCTCGTCGATGTCGTCCTGCACCGCGTCGGCGACGGCGATGTACCCGTCGACGACGTGGTCGGCGATGGCGTGCAGCACCGCCGAGGGGCCCTTGGCCAGCAGTTCGGGGTCGTCCTGGAGGCGGTGCCTGAGGGCCCGCAGGGAGCCCTGTCCGCCGTGCCGGACGGTGATGAAGAAGTCCCGTCCGGTGAAGCACATGACCTCGCCGGACTCCACGACCTCGCTGTTGGCGTCGAGCTGGCCGTGCTCGACGTAGTGGATGGTCTTGAAGACCGTGAACAGGGAGTCGTCGTAGCGCTCCAGCTTGGGCCGCTGGTGGGCCTGGACGGCGTCCTCCACGGCCAGCGGGTGCAGCCCGAACTCACTGGCGATGCCGGAGAATTCGGCCTCGGTGGGCTCGTGCAGGCCGATCCACACGAAGCCCCCGTCGCGGCGCACCAGGCGCACCGCCTCGTGCGGGGTCAGCGGGGTCTCCGTCTCGACGCGGCGGCCGTCCCGGTAGACGGCGCAGTCGACGACGGCGGACGGCGTGGCGGGGCTGCGGGTGGCGTCGTACGTCCCGCTGTCCTTGCGCAGCGAGACACGGGACGGACGGACGACGGCGCGCAGGTCGCGGATCATCGACATGGCAGGCTCCTTCGCGGGCGGGCAACGAAAGGCGCCGGCGACGGGTGGAACTACCCGGAATGAGGACGTTGGGACCGAGGATGTTTGGCACGTCCACAAAGCGGGGAGCACCGCACCGTCGCGGTGGCGAGATTCGTTACTGATTCAGCTACTGAGGCGGATCAGGCAAAGCGAAACGAAGCGCTCTTCCGCGGTGAAGCGAGTGCGAGAGGTGGCAGCCAGCCAGAGCCAGAACAGCTACGTCAGCGGCGGGAAGAGCGGGTACTACTGCACGGTCGACTTCGATCCATGGCAGTCCCACCTCCTCCGGCCGGTCCCTCGTAAGGGAGTTCCATCGGCGTCGGGGCTTGATCGCGACGCTTCTGCGTGCTACCCCGAACCACCGGGCAAGAGTATCAGTCGCCCGACGTGTCAAGGCGCTTGTTTGCCCGCTACTGACGAGTTCTATGCTCGCCGCATGGCAGATGTTCTTCCTCTGGTCGAGGCCCGGTTGCGTACGGCGCTGGGCGAACCGGACGCCCGCGCGGCGGTCACCTTCCTGGGCACGGACCGCATCGAGGTGCTCCGCTTCCAGGAGGGCGACATCGTTCGCTACGCCACGCTCGGCATGTCCGCGCACCCCATGACGGACCCGACGGCGGTGGTCGCCGACCCGGTCAAGGGCCCGCGCGGGGAGCTGGTCCTCTCCGTCCGCTCCGGGATCGCCGACACCGACAAGGTGCTCCGCCCGCTCGCCGTACTGGCCGCGTCTCCGCAGGTAGAGGGCCTGGTCGTGGCACCGGGCGCGTCCCTCGACGTCGGTGAGCCGCTGTGGCCCGGCGCACCTTTCACCTCGGTCCTGGTCGCCGAGCCGGGCGGTCTGGTCGATGACCTGGAGCTCGACGAACCCCTCGACCCCGTACGGTTCCTGCCGCTGCTCCCCATGACCCGAACGAGGCCGCCTGGAAGCGCGTGCACGGCGCCCAGGCGCTCCAGGAGCGGTGGCTGAACCAGGGGACGGACCTCCGGGATCCCTCCCGGAAGTCCGTCCCGCTGGAGTGAGGAAGCTCACCAACCTCTGGCCGGAAAGCGTCAGTTGGCGAAGACGGTGACGCTGTCCTCGGTCGCGTGCCGCGGCTCCAGCTCCTCGGCTTCGTGCGTGAGGGCCTTGCGCCGTACGACGACCACTCCCGCGCCCACGACCGCGGTGACCGCCGCGACCACGAACGGGATGTGGAGGTCGGTCCACTCCTCGATCTTCGGTGCGAAGTACGGGGCGGCCGCCGCCGCGAACCAGCGCACGAAGTTGTAGCCCGCGCTCGCCACCGGCCGGGGCGCGTCCGAGACACCGAGGGCCAGCTCGGTGTAGACGGTGTTGTTCACGCCGATGAAGGCACCGGAGAGGATCGTGCAGACGACGGCCGTGGTGTGTGGGAGCCGTAGCCGAGCACGAGCACGTCGGCCGCGAGCAGTACGAGCGAGCCGCCCAGTACCTTCAGCGAGCCGAACCGCTTCTGCAGCCGCGGCGCCACGATCACCGAGAAGACGGCGAGCAGCACGCCCCAGGCGAAGAACACCGCACCCGACCGGTACGGGCTCATGTTGAGCACGAACGGGGTGAAGGCCAGCACGGTGAAGAACGTGTAGTTGTAGAAGAACGCCGAGATCGCCGCTGAGGCCAGGCCGCCGTGGCCGAGGGCCTTGACGGGGTCCAGCAGCGAGGTCTTGCGGGCCGGCTTCGGCTGCTCCTTCAGGAACGCCGCGATGCACAGGAATCCGACGGCCATCAGGAAGGCCGTACCGAAGAACGGGTAGCGCCAGCTGGCGTCACCGAGCAGGGCGCCCAGCAGCGGGCCGCACGCCATGCCGAGGCCGAGGGCCGACTCGTACAGCAGGATCGCCGCCGCGCTTCCGCCGGCCGCCGCGCCGACGATGACGGCGAGGGCGGTGGAGACGAACAGTGCGTTGCCGAGACCCCAGCCCGCCCGGAAGCCGACCAGTTCGCCGACCGATCCGGAGGTGCCGGCGAGTCCGGCGAAGACGACCACGAAGGCGAGGCCGAGCAGCAGTGTCCTGCGGCCGCCGATCCGGCTGGAGACGAATCCGGTCACCAGCATCGCCACGGCGGTGATGAGGAAGTACGAGGTGAAGAGCAGGGAGACCTGGCTCGCCGTGGCGTGCAGGCCCTGGGCGATGGACGGCAGGATCGGGTCGACGAGTCCGATGCCCATGAAGGCGACGACCGACGCCCCGGCGGTCGCCCACACGGACTTGGGCTGCTTCAGGAGGCCGCCCGCGCCGGCGTCGAAGGGGTCCATGCTTGCTCCCTTTCCGAGACGGATGTAGTTGGTATATACACATACTAGGTTAGGCGGGCTAATTAATGCAAGCTGCATCTAATGTGTGGGTGAAGGGTTCCGTCCGGTTGGGTGATCGTCCTTGACGCGGCGGTGCGGGGGTAGGACCGTGGGGCCCTATGAGGGGCGAACCCAGTTGCCCGAAGTGCGGTGGCCGGGTCAGGGCTCCCGGCCTCTTCTCCGACTCGTGGCAGTGCGATGTGCACGGCACCGTCCATCCGGTGCAGCCCGTGATACCGCCCAGCGTCGACGCCCTCAATGTCGTGGTGCGCCGCACCCAGGTGCCGGTGTGGATGCCCTGGCCGCTGCCGGTCGGCTGGCTGTTCACGGGCGTGGCCTGCGCGGGGGACGACCGCACGGGTGGCCGCGCGACGGCGGTGGCCTGCACCGGGCCCGGGCCGCTCGGCGGCATGGGTGAGCTGATCCTGGTGGCCGAGGAGCTGGGTGTCGGGCTCGGTGCGAGGTACGCGGGGATGGACGGGCCGGATCCCGGGCCGTACATGAACGTCGAGAAGCCGGCCCAGGCGAAGGTGCTCGCCGCGGGGCGGCCGACGCCGTTGTGGCATGTCTCCGGGGCTCCGGACGACCGGGCTGTCTTCGCCGGTGAGGCGCTTGGGATGTGGTTGTGGGCGGTGGTGTGGCCGGAGCAGTCGGGGTTGCTGATGTACGACGAGTTGGTGCTGGCGGATCTTCGGGAGGCTGGGGCGGAGGTCGAGCTGGTGCCGTGTGGTGCGTTGTCGCCGCGCTTGCTTCAGCCGTAGTGCCTCTGGGGTGGGGGTGGGGCCACGCGCCCCCGATGTGTGTTGGTGTAGGGGGTGCTTCCTCGGTTCGGGTGTGACAGGGCGGCCTGAAAAGATGGTTATCCTTGAGCGTCCCTGTTCGTCGGTCCCTGGTTGGAGTTCGTGTCGTGCGTATCGATCTGCACACCCACTCCACTGCCAGCGACGGTACGGACGCCCCGGGCGAGCTGGTGCGGAAGGCCGCGGCGGTCGGACTGGATGTCGTCGCGCTGACCGATCACGACACCACCCGTGGACACGCCGAGGCGATCGCCGCGCTGCCCGAGGGGCTCACGCTGGTCACCGGGGCCGAGCTCTCCTGCCGGCTCGACGGGATCAGCATGCACGTGCTCGCCTATCTCTTCGACGCCGAGGAACCGGCGCTGCTCGCCGAGCGTGAGCTCGTCCGGGACGACCGGGTGCCCCGGGCCCAGGGCATGATCGCCAAGCTTCAGGAGCTGGGCGTTCCGGTGACCTGGGAGCAGGTGGCGCGGATCGCCGGTGACGGATCCGTCGGGCGGCCGCATGTCGCGAGCGCGCTCGTGGAGCTGGGTGTCGTGCCGACCGTGAACGACGCCTTCACCCAGGACTGGCTGGCCGACGGCGGCCGGGCCTTCATGGAGAAGCACGAGACCGACCCCTTCGAGGCGATCCGGCTGATCAAGGGCGCGGGCGGGGTCGCCGTGTTCGCGCACCCCGGGGCGAGCAAGCGGGGGCGTACGGTGCCGGAGGCCGCGATCGCCGAGATGGCCGCGGCCGGACTGGACGGCGTCGAGGTCGACCACATGGACCACGACGCGGAGACGCGTGCGCGGCTGCGGGGGCTGGCCGAGGAACTGGGGCTGCTGGTGACCGGGTCCTCGGACTACCACGGCAGTCGGAAGACGTGTGTGCTCGGGGAGTACACGACGGATCCCGAGGTGTACGGGGAGATCACGCGGCGGGCGTTCGGGGCGTTTCCGGTGCCCGGGGCCGGCGGGGTCTGAGGTTTCTCTCCCACTGTCGCGCGCTTCATCAACCCCGCAAGGCCATCACTCATGTTCGACCTCGCCGTCTTCGGCTCCCTCTTCCTCACCCTCTTCGTCATCATGGATCCCCCGGGATCACCCCGATCTTCCTCGCGCTCACCGCCGGGCGGCCCGGCAAGGTGCAGAAGCGGATGGCCTTTCAGGCCGTCTGTGTCGCCGGTGGGGTGATCACCGTGTTCGGGCTGCTCGGGCACCAGATCCTGAACTACCTGCATGTCTCCGTGCCCGCGTTGATGATCGCGGGTGGGCTGTTGCTCCTGTTGATCGCTCTCGATCTGTTGACCGGGAAGACCGACGAGCCGAAGCAGACCAAGGACGTCAACGTCGCCCTCGTGCCGCTGGGCATGCCGCTGCTGGCCGGGCCGGGGGCGATCGTGTCGGTCATCCTCGCCGTGCAGAAGGCGCACACGGTGGCCACGCAGGTGTCGGTGTGGGCGGCGATCCTCGCCATCCACATCGTGCTGTGGCTGGTGATGCGCTACTCGCTGGTGATCATCCGGATCATCAAGGACGGCGGCGTGGTGCTGGTGACGCGGCTCGCGGGCATGATGCTCTCCGCGATCGCCGTGCAGCAGATCATCAACGGCGTCACCCAGGTGATCCAGGGGAGCTGACGGGGCGCCTCAGGTCCGGCCGGTCAGCACCGAGCCGATCGCGCCGGCCGCTCCCGGGTGCGAGAGGTACTCCTCGATCTTGTGCGCGCGGTCGCGGCCGTTGGAGACGGCCAGCTGGGTGAGCTTGCCCCACCGCTCGTCCTCCAGGGGACAGCCGATGGCCACCGCGTCGGTGGGGCACCAGACGTTGACCCAGTCGCGCACCTTGGGAGGCCGGTGCGGGCCGCGGGCGAGGAGTCGCTCGTTGACGCCGTCCATCCCCAGCGGGCTGCCCGCGGTGACCAGCAGTACGGGGTCGAGGCCCTCGGGGAGCCGGGTGAGCAGGTCCATGCCCACGACGGTGCCGAGACTGTGCGTGACCAGCACCAGTTCGCCGGTGGTGGGCATGGTCTCCATGACGCTGTCCAGCACGGCCTGCCGTACGGCACGGTCGCCGAGGTACAGGTCGACGTCCCGCAGGAACGTGGCGATGGTCCACTCGTCCAGGTCGGACCGGGCGGCGAGCCAGCTCAGCGGCCGGTGCAGGGCGCCGACCAGACCGGCCCCGAACCCCTCCGTGGTCGCCGGTCCGTTCTGGGGCATGCCGGCCCGGGCCGCGGCCTCGTAGAGCAGCTGCTCGTAGGACCCGTTGGGTGATTCGGCGGCGAAGACCTCGGCGGCAGCGGCGGCGCTCACCTGGTCGAGGCCCACCGCCTCGGCCGTGCTCTCCCGCCCGCCCACGAGGTCGGCGAGTCTCGTGCCGTAGAACGGGAACCACACGTCCTCCGGGTCGAGCGGAGGCAGCGCCGCGAGGGTCAGTCCGCGGTTGAGGCCGGCCGTCCAGTTCCTGCGGAGGTCTTCGGGCTCCTTGCTCTGCTGGTCCCTGCCGTGCAGGAAGACCAGGTGCCGGCGGCCGCCGAAGGCGGTGTTCCGGGCCGGACGTCCCTTCTTCGGAGGTCGCGACCGTGTGTCGCTCTCCGTCATGGTCACCGTCACCGGGACGGCGGGGACCGACGGGCTCGTGACGCCGGGTACGGCCGGCGTGGTTGCCTCCGGCCGAGGTGCGGGGGCGGTCATGTTCTGGTCCAGGCCGGAGTCCGGCCCCATCTCGGCCAGCAGCGCCCGCCGCCCCGGGTCGAGGTCCAGCCCGGCCAGGTGCTTCAGGACGGAGCTGATGCGGACACCCTCGTTGGCCACCCAGTCGATCGCGTCGTCGCCGTCGCCCTGTTGCCAGGGCCGGCCGTCCTGACGCAGGACGCGCCCCTGATCGTCCTTCTTCGGCACGCCGCTGTGGTGCAGGGCCACGACCTCCCACTGGTCGTTGAAGACCGGGGAGCCCGAGTTGCCGGGGCGCGTGTCCGTTCTGTAGTGGACGAAGTCGTCGAGCCGCACCAGCACCGCGTTGTCGCGCAGCACGATCTCCTTGAGGCGCCCGTCCGGGTGGCCGATGATGTTCACCTTCTCGCCGAGCACCAGCTTGCCGAGCTGCACGCTGAGCCGGTTCCAGCCGAAGATCTCGCCGGGCGGACGGCCGTCCTGGGCGGGCGCGACGGCCACCAGGGCGAAGTCCAGCCGCCGGTCAGCGGCGAAGAAGGTACCCGGGTCGAACTCCATGCGGACGGCGGTGTCGGGGACGTTGTCGACCGTGACCTGGGCGTTGAACTCCGCGAAGCACCGGTGGGCGAAGGCCGCGTCGGGCAGGACGTGGTGGTTGGTCATCATCAGCCGCGGCGACACCATGAAACCGGTGCCGTGCGGAAGCTCCCGGCCGTCGCGGCGCAGCGTGATCCTGGCGACCGTGGCCCCGGCCCGCACCCCGCGCGGCAGGAAGCTCCAGGCCTGGAGTTCGTTGGACAGGTCGATGATGCGCTCGTTGGCGTCGGGCAGGTCCATGGCCTCGCGGTGGATGTCCGCCACCACCGCCGAGGGCGACAGACCGCCCCGGTCGAGGATCCGGTCGGCGCGGACGGCGAGCGCGTCCGGAGCGTCCGGGAACCGCTCACCGGCCGCCAGCCGGCCCTCGATCCGCTCGCGCTCCGCCGTGGAGTCCTCGTACCGCCGCGCCGCCTCGGCGGCGGCCTGCTTGTGCAGCGTCTCGTTCGACCGGTCCGTCACGGTCATGCGGTCCACCGTCCCGTTCTCGCTCTCGCAGGGCCCCTCAGCCAGTACGCCCCTGGTCACGGCGGTCCGCAACAGATCAGCCCCCGCACGGCCGATGCCGGGCGGGGGCTGAGATGCGTGGGGGAGAGCTGCGCGCGTTATGAGGCCGTGGTCTCGGCCGGGCGGATCCACAGGCGCTGCCCCGTCGCGGCGGCCTGCTGAACGATGCGGTTGACGGAGGCGGCGTCCACGACGGTGGTGTCCACGGGCGTACCGTCGACGTCGTCGAGGTGCATGATTTCGAAGCGCAAGGGCTTCTCCCTTCGTCTGGTGATCCTCCTGAAGGAGAACTGCTTGGCGGAAGGCCCACGGGCTCGGGTGCCCCGGTGTTCCGTATGAGTCAACAGGACTGCATGCTTCAAACATTCCCTACGCTAAGGAAATTTTTCGAGCGGCTAATTACTAAGCCGTAAGAGTGTGGTTACGGGACCGATCGAGATCAGTTGTGTTCGCAGCGTGACCGCACGGACAATGGAGACGATGAACGACGACCTCGCGGCCCTCAGCGCCCGCATCGACCGCACCAACGAGCTGCTCCAGCGCATGCTCGCCGAGGTGGCGAAGACGCCCTCGACCCATGCGATCTTCGTCGATGCCGGGTACCTCTACGCGGCCGCGGGACGGCTCGTCGCCGGTACGGAGGACCGCCGCGCCTTCGACCTGGACGCCGAAGGGCTGATCGACGCGCTCATCGACAGGGCTCGCACGATCTTCGCGGACAGCAGGCTGCTGCGGGTCTACTGGTACGACGGCGCCCGCCGCCGCATCCACACGGCGGAGCAGCAGACCATCGCGGAGCTGCCCGACGTCAAGGTACGGCTGGGCAACCTGAACGCCAACAACCAGCAGAAGGGCGTCGACTCGCTCATCCGCACCGATCTGGAGTCCCTCGCCCGGCACCGCGCGATCAGCGACGCGGCCCTGATCGGCGGCGACGAGGACCTGGTGTCGGCGGTGGAGGCGGCCCAAGGGTACGGCGCCCGGGTCCACCTCTGGGGCATCGAGGCGCCGGAAGGCCGCAACCAGGCGGAGCCGCTGCTCTGGGAGGTCGACAGCCAGCGCACCTTCGACCTCGACTTCTTCAAACCGTACGTCTCGCGCCGCACGACCCCCGCCTACGAGGCGACCACGGGCCGGCCCACCCGCGAGGACGTGCGGTTCGTGGGCGCGCAGATCGCGGCGAAGTGGCTCGCGGCGCGCGGCCGGGACACGCTGGTCGAACTGCTGCCCGGACACCCCTACCTGCCCGGCTCGGTGGACCAGGACCTGCTCGTGGAGGCGGAGGGGCTGCTCCAGTACTCGTTGCGCGGGCAGGCGGACCTGCGGCGTGCGCTGCGGGACGGCTTCTGGGAGCACCTGCAGACGCAGTACTAAGCCCGATGCGGGGCCCTACTGTGCCGGGTGCCGGGCTCTACTGGGCCGGGCGCCGGTCCGCTCGGGTGCTGTCCCAGAAGTCGGCCAGGGCGTGGGCGGTCGGCAGGGGCTGGTCGGCGTTGGGGAGTGCTCGGCCCCCGTGACGACCGTGCGGTGCGCGTTCAGCCGTACCGCCATGTCGTCGAGAATCGCCACCGGCCAGGTGTCGTCGTGCGCCCCCGACAGGACATGGAACGGCAGCGGTACGGCGGCGAGTTCGGCGACGCGGTCCGGCTCGGTGCACAACTGGCGTCCGGTCGCGAGGAGTTGGGCGGGCTTGTTGCCCAGCCAGCGGCGGCGCAACTGCTCCTGGTCACCGAGGCCGCGGGCCGGCCCGCCGACCTCCTCCGGAGGCCCCATGGCCTGGATGGCCTCCCACACCCTCTCCATCGACATCACCGCGAGCGCGTCCCGCAGCAGTTTCACACGCTGCTGCTGCGAGACGGAGATCTCCGCCGGGCCCGACGAGACGAGGGTGAGGGAGAGGAAGGGGGAGTGGTCGAGCAGCACGGCCGCACGGGCGATCTGCCCGCCGAGCGAGTGCCCGACGAGGTGCACGGGCACGCCGAGCGCCTCGGCCTGCGCGAGCACGTCCCGCGCCAGCTCCCGCTGGGCGTAGGCGGTTTCATCGTCCACCGGCCCGTCGGACTCGTGCTGCCCCCGCCCGTCCACGGCGACGACCCGGTACCCACGCGCTCCGAGCGGCTCGTGGAGCAACCCGAAGTCCTCCTTGCTCCCGGTGAACCCGGGCAGCAGCAGGGCGACGCCCTTGACCTCCGACCCCGCGCCGGGCGACGAGTCGACGACGGCGAACACACCGCGGGCCGTGCGCAGGGGATATGCGCGGGCGCCGGGGGTGGGGTGAAGGTGGGTTGCCTGGTCACGGGGTGAGGGTAGCGGGTGGGGGTGTGGCACGGGGACGCGCCGACGGGCGGCCCGCGCGACGGTCCGCGCGGCGGGGGTGGGAGGCGACGGCCTGGACCGGGCGGGGGATGTGAGGCGACGGCCTGTACCCGGCGGGGGATGGGACGTGGCGGCCTGTACCCGGCGGGGATGGGACGTGGCGGCCTGCACCACGCGGTGCATGGGAAGTGGCAGCCTGTACCGCGCGGGCATGGGAAGTGGCGGCCTGCACCGGGCGGGGAATGCCGACGGCCCGGCCCACGCTGGGTGGGACCGGGCCGTCGAGGGAGTGTCAGCCCTCCGTGGGCTCCGCGCCGGCCGTGGCCTTGCGGGTGCGGCGGGTCTTCGGCTTCGCCTCGGCCGTCTCCTCCGCGACCTCGGCGGAACCGGCGGAACCCGCGGCGGCTGCCGTGGACTTCCGCGTACGGCGCGGCTTCGTGGCCTCGGCCGCCTCCGGCTCCGGCCCGGCCTGGGCCGGGATCTCGGCGGGCTCGGTGGCCTTGCGGGTGCGGCGGCGGGGCTTGGCCTCGGCGGCCTCGGCCGTGTCGACGGCGGCCTCGGCGGCTGCGGCGGTCTTGCGCGTCCGCCTGGGCTTGGCCTCCGCGTCCGCGGCTGCGGCAGTGGTCTTCCGCGTACGGCGCGGCTTCGCGTCGGTCGCCTCGGCCGTGTCGACGCTCGCCTCGGCCTTGGCCGTCGCCTTGCGGGCACGCCGTGGCTTGGCCTCGGCGGCCTCCGGCTCCGGAACCGCCTGAGCCGGAATCTCGGCGGTCACGGCACCCTCGGCGGCTTCAGTGGCCTTGCGGGTGCGGCGGCGGGGCTTGGCCTCGGAGGCCTCGGCCGCTGCGGCGGTCTTGCGCGTCCGCCTGGGCTTGGCCTCGGCGCTCTGGGCCGTGTCGACGGCGTCCTCTGCTGCGGCTGCCGCCTTGCGGGTGCGGCGGCGCGGCTTGGCCTCCGCGGCCTCGGCCGTGTCGACGGCCTCCTGAGCCGCGGCGGTCGTCTTGCGCGTACGACGCGGCTTGGTCTCCGTGGCCTCCGCCGGGTCGGCAGGGGTCTCGGACTTCGCCGCCGTCTTGCGGGTGCGCCGCGGCTTGGTCTCCGTCGGCTCCGGCGCGGGCTCTATGGCTCCCTCGGCCGTGTCGACCGCCGACTCGGCCGCGGCTGTCGCCGCGGTCTTGCGGGTGCGGCGGCGCGGCTTGGTGGCGGACGCCTCGGGCTGAGCGGCCGCCGGGGCGGTCGCGACCGACGCGGCATCCGTCTCTGCCGGGGCCGGCGTCGAAACCGCCGGCTCCGTGGCCGACGGCGTCACCGCGGCCCCGGTCTCCACCGCCGGCGTCTCCACCGGCGTCTCCGACTTGCGCGTACGGCGCCGGCGCGGCTTGGCCGCCGCCTCAGGTGCCTCCGTGCTCGTGCCCTCCGCCGTCGCCACGGCGTTCTCCGCCTGCTCGGAGGCGGGCGTCTCGACCGCCGCGACCGGCGCCGACTCGGCCGGGGCGCCGCCTCGGGTGCGGCGACGGCGACGCGGGGTGCGAGGCGCCGTGACGGCCTCCGCCTCGGCGCCGCCGCCCGTGACCGTGGGCTCCGGCGTGGTCGTGCCGGCGGATCCCGCCGCCTCGTCCACCAGCGCCCCGCCCCGCGTACGGCGGCGGCGTCGCGGTGTACGCGACGGACGCTCGCGGTCGGCCGACCGGGACTCGTCCCGGCCACCACGACCCCGGTCTCCGCGCCCGCGCGGCCCCCGGCCGCCCGGCTCGCCCAGGTCCTCCAGCTCCTCGGCGTCCAGTCCGGCGCGCGTGCGCTCCGAACGCGGCAGGACGCCCTTCGTGCCCTCGGGGATGCCGAGGTCGGAGTACAGGTGCGGGGACGTGGAGTACGTCTCCGGCGGGTCGTTGAACTCCAGTTCCAGCGCCTTGTTGATCAGCTGCCAGCGCGGGATGTCGTCCCAGTCGACCAGAGTGATCGCCGTACCCTTCGCGCCCGCGCGGCCCGTACGGCCGATGCGGTGCAGGTACGTCTTCTCCTCTTCCGGCGACTGGTAGTTGATGACGTGGGTCACGCCCTCGACGTCGATGCCGCGGGCGGCGACGTCGGTGCAGACGAGCACGTCCACCTTGCCGTTGCGGAAGGCGCGCAGGGCCTGCTCGCGGGCGCCCTGGCCGAGGTCGCCGTGGACGGCGCCGGAGGCGAAGCCGCGCTGCTTCAGCTGATCGGCGAGGTCGGCCGCGGTGCGCTTGGTGCGGCAGAAGACCATGGCCAGGCCCCGGCCCTCGGCCTGCAGGATGCGCGCGACCATCTCGGGCTTGTCCATGTTGTGCGCGCGGTAGATGAACTGCTTGGTGTTCGCGACCGTCGCGCCCGCGTCGTCCGGAGCCGTGGCGCGGATGTGCGTGGGCTGCGACATGTAGCGGCGGGCGAGGCCGATGACCGCGCCCGGCATGGTGGCCGAGAACAGCATGGTCTGGCGCCGCACCGGCAGCATGTTGATGATCTTCTCGACGTCGGGCAGGAAGCCCAGGTCGAGCATCTCGTCGGCCTCGTCGAGGACCAGGCACTTGACGTGCTTCAGGTTCAGCTTCTTCTGCCGGCGAGGTCGAGCAGCCGGCCCGGGGTGCCGACGACCACGTCGACGCCCTTCTTGAGGGCCTCGACCTGGGGCTCGTAGGCCCGGCCGCCGTAGATCGCCGTCACGCGGACGTTGCGGACCTTGCCGGCCGTCAGGAGGTCGTTGGTGACCTGCGTGCACAGCTCGCGCGTGGGGACGACGACGAGTGCCTGCGGGGCGTCGGTGAGGCCCTCGGGCTCGGCGCGACCGGCCTCGACGTCGGCGGGGACGGTGACGCGCTCGAGGAGCGGGAGGCCGAAGCCCAGCGTCTTGCCGGTGCCGGTCTTGGCCTGGCCGATGACGTCCGTGCCCGACAGGGCCACGGGGAGCGTCATCTCCTGGATGGGGAAGGGGGTGATGATGCCGACGGCCTCCAGGGCCTCGGCGGTCTCGGGGAGGATTCCGAGCTCTCGGAACGTCGTAGTCAGGGTGCTGCCTCTTCTGTGTGGGCGGCGCGAGGCGAGCGCGGGGGTCTTGTCGGACCGTGCCGGGGACGTCGGCTGCCTACGGGCGGGCCGTAGAGCACGGGACCGCGCCGACGCTCTAGCGCTCATGCCGCTGAGGGTGTCCCTCCGGCATCCGTACGCACTGTGCCGTACGGACGGGAGGTCTGTCGGGTCGGAGCCGATCGGGCCACCGACCGGGCATCCTCATACGTGCGGCCTGTCGAGGTACGTCGACGTACCAGCAGGCGCATTACCACCATACCCCGGAATCCCGCACATGCGATGGCCGATTTGGTCACGTAGTCGTCGTCACAGTGATTGACCAGGGCCTTACGCCTCCCGGCGGGCGGGCTATTGTGCGCTTCATGACGAGCTCTGACAAGCCTGAGAACGCCTCGGACACCGCCGCCACCCCGGCAGGACACACCGGAGTCGCCGCCCGGGACTGGGCGTCGGCCTCCGCCGACCCGCAGTACCGCGCCGCGGTCGTGGACCTGCTCGGTGCGCTCGCGTACGGGGAGCTCGCGGCCTTCGAGCGACTCGCGGAGGACGCCAAGCTGGCGCCGACGCTGGCGGACAAGGCGGAGCTGGCGAAGATGGCGTCGGCCGAGTTCCACCACTTCGAGAGGCTGCGCGACCGGCTCGCGGAGATCGGTGAGGAGCCGACGAGCGCGATGGAGCCGTTCGTCGCCGCGTACGACGGCTTCCACAAGCAGACGGCCCCCTCGGACTGGCTCGAGGGGCTCGTCAAGGCGTACGTCGGCGACTCGATCGCCAGCGACTTCTACCGGGAGGTCGCGGCCCGGCTGGACTCCGACACCCGCTCCCTCGTGCTGGCCGTGCTGGACGACACCGGGCACGGCGGCTTCGCCGTGGAGAAGGTGCGTGCCGCGATCGACGCCGACCCGCGGGTGGGCGGGCGGCTCGCGCTGTGGGCGCGGCGGCTGATGGGCGAGGCCCTGTCGCAGTCCCAGCGGGTGGTCGCCGACCGGGACGCGCTGTCGACCATGCTGGTGGGCGGTGTCGCGGACGGCTTCGACCTCGCCGAGGTCGGCAAGATGTTCTCCCGGATCACCGAGGCCCACACCAAGCGGATGGCCGCGCTGGGGCTGGCTGCCTAGCGCTCAGGGGACGGCGGTCTCGGTCGCGCCGCGGCTGCGGGTCGTCGTCCGCCGGGCCCGCCCGCGCGGCGCAGCCGTACGACAGAGGCAGCGCCGCGGCCCTGGCGGCTCCGGCTACGCCGTCGCCGATCGTCGGCGCAGCCGGCCCGCCGGGCGCAGCAGCAGCGACAGCGAGGCCACCGAGACGATCATCGCGCCGAGCAGGACCACCAGCAGATGCCCGGCCTCCAGGGCGCTGTGCATCACGAACGCGCCGAAGAGGGCGCCGGCGACGCCGGTCGACAGGACCAGGGGCGGGCCGGGAGACGGTGCGCCAGGCGGTGCGTGGCCGCCCATGCCAGAGCCAGGCCGAGGATCGCGGAGCTCAGCGCTTCCAGGAGCATGTCGGGGTCCCTCCCACATGGCCGGCCTGCCCAAATCGGTCGTAGCCCGTCTTACCCCTGACCTGCGGAATCCAATCCACCCCTGTGAGCCACTTGTGCTCCACCCGTGGAGAAACCCGGGTGCCGCACGGGCGGAGGGAACGCGAACGGGGCGGGTCGGCCGACAGCCGTCCCGCCCCGTTCACGCAGACGCCTACAGCGCGCCGAAGCCCACCTTGCGCGGGGCCGGCTCGCCGATCTCGACGTAGGCGAGACGGTCGGCCGGGACCAGGATCTTGCGGCCGTGCTCGTCCACGAGGCTGAGCAGCTGCGACTTCCCGGCCAGCGCCTCGGCCACCACGCGCTCGACCTCCTCGGGGCTCTGACCGCTCTCCAGAACGATCTCGCGGGCGCGTGCTGCACGCCGATCTTGACCTCCACGGCTATGTCCCTCCGACGGTCAGTGATGTGCGCGACCTTCCGCGCCGTACGCAGCACACATTAGCCCGGTGAGGGGATCCGCACGCTCCGCCCGAGAACGCCACGAGCGAACACCGGGCGGGAACAAAGCAGCCGTCAGTGGTGCTGGTCGGTCCCGTGCAGCGGGAATCCCGCGATGCCGCGCCATGCCAGCGAGGTGAGCAGCTGCACGGCCTGGTCGCGCGGCACGCTGCGGTCGCTGTGCAGCCAGGAGCGCGCCACCACCTGAGCCAGGCCGCCCAGGCCCGAGGCGAGCAGCATCGACTCGGGGCGCGAGAGGCCGGTGTCCTCGGCGATGACGTCGCAGATCGCCTCCGCGCACTCGTTGGTGACCTTGTCGACGCGCTCGCGCACGGCGGGCTCGTTCGTCAGGTCCGACTCGAAGACCAGGCGGAAGGCACCGCCGTCGTCCTCGACGTACGCGAAGTAGGCGTCCATCGTGGCCCGCACGCGCTGCTTGTTGTCGGTCGTCGACGCCAGCGCGTTCCGTACGGCCTGGATGAGCGACTCGCAGTGCTGGTCCAGCAGTGCGAGATAGAGGTCGAGCTTGCCCGGGAAGTGCTGGTAGAGCACCGGCTTGCTGACGCCGGCGCGCTCGGCGATGTCGTCCATCGCGGCCGCGTGGTAGCCCTGGGCCACGAAGACCTCCTGGGCGGCGCCCAGGAGCTGGTTCCGTCGGGCACGGCGTGGCAGGCGTGTGCCCCGTGGGCGAACCGCCTCTGTCTGCTCGATGGCTGTCACGCCGCCTCCCATAGTCGTCCACGTGCGGATCTGGCCGCGTCGCCATCGTACTTTTCGGTAACCGTGGTGTGCGCGGTGAGAGCGCAGAATTTCACGGACCGGACGGTTACGAAAGTGGCTGAGAAGGTTTCAAACAGGGGCAGAGCGGGCAAAATGCGGCTCCTTTCCTGCTCAGTGATGCTCCGTGTCGCCCTGAGCGGCGCACGTCACCGGTAGTCGTCCTCGTCGATCGAGACGACCCGGGCCTGCTCGACCAGGTCGGCCTCGTTGGCGCGGTCCGGATCGACGCCGGTCAGCGGGTCGTCGCGGTCCGGCGCGAGGTCCGTGTGCTGCTCGGCCGCGTCGACCTCGGGGCCTCGACGTCGTACTCCGTCGTCTCCGGCGCGTTCTCGGCCTCGAACGTCTCAGGGTCGGTGGGGTCTACGGCCATGCTGGGCTCCCTTCCTACGAACGTCCCTGGGGATGCAGGGGCCACACGCGGGTGCCCTCTGTACGAGCCTAGGAGACACCCGATCCGGACGCTATGCGATCCGCGTCCGGGATGTGACGCAGTGCGCATCCCGTTGACTGCTTCTCGTATGCCCTCCTTCTGCTCCTCATGTGGCCGATGCCTGTGACGGCGAACACATGAGCCACTGCGTGATCGTCTCGTAACATTGGCGCATGTCTTCGACCGAGCTGCCGTTCGTGCCGCCTGCCAATGTGCTGCCGAAGGTGGGGGGCGTCAGGGTCGCGGAGGGCGAGCGACTCAGGTCGGTCGAGCTTCCCGGTGTCACGCTGACGGTGCGGTCGAGACCTCCCGCGCGCGAGGGGCTGCCTCCCGCGCTGTACGTGCACGGGCTCGGGGGTTCCTCGCAGAACTGGTCGGCGCTGATGCCGCTGCTGGACGACATCGTCGAGAGCGAGGCCCTGGACCTGCCGGGCTTCGGCGACTCCCCGCCACCGGACGACGGCAACTACTCCGTCACGGGGCACGCGCGCGCGGTCATCCGTTACCTGGACGCCACCGGGCGCGGCCCCGTGCACCTGTTCGGCAACTCGCTCGGTGGCGCCATCACCACTCGTGTCGCGGCGGTACGGCCCGACCTCGTCCGTACGCTCACGCTCGTGTCGCCTGCTCTGCCCGAGATCCGAGTGCAGCGCTCCGCCGTGCCGACGGGGCTGCTGGCGGTTCCCGGTGTCGCCCTGCTCTTCACCCGGCTCACCCGGACGTGGACGGCGGAGCAGCGGGTCCGCGGTGTGATGGCACTGTGTTACGGGGATCCTGGGCGCGTGACGCCGGAAGGTTTCCGCAACGCCGTGCAGGAGATGGAGCGGCGGCTGCGGCTGCCGTACTTCTGGGACGCGATGGCGCGCTCCGCGCGCGGGATCGTCAACGCGTACACGCTGGGCGGCCAGCAGGGCCTGTGGCGCCAGGCCGAGCGGGTCCTCGCGCCGACGCTGCTCGTCTACGGCGGCCGTGACCAGCTCGTCGGCTTCCGCATGGCGCAGAAGGCGGCGCGGGCCTTCCGCGACTCGCGTCTGGTGACGTTGCCGGACGCGGGCCACGTGGCCATGATGGAGTACCCGGAGACGGTGGCCCTGGCGTTTCGTGAACTCCTCGATGATGCGGGAGAGTTGGGCACGCGGCGGGCACGGCGGGCGGAAGCCCGCGCGGATCGGGCCGTCGAAGAGGAACGCACCGACGAGAGCATGGGGGGCTGAGGCGCGACGTGGGACGCCACAGCCGCCGCGGGTCCGTCGCCAAGGGCGACGTCGCGGACACAACCGCAGTACGGGACGGCCGGGCCGGGCCTCCGCAGCGGCCGGGACCGAGCCAGGCGCCGGACACCGGCCGGGGAGGCCGCACGGCACCACCCCGCGCCGGGCAGACCGGCTGGCCGCCGCAGGGGCCGGCCCCTCGACGCACGCCGGGCCACGCCCCGCACCGGGTAACGGGACGCCTTCGCAGGGGATGCCGCGCCTGCCGGAGGGCCGGCTCCCGGACGGCACACCGGCGCGGTTGCCGGACGGGACCCCGCCGTACGGCTTCCCTCCTGTCCGTGGGGGCACCCGAGCAGCGGGAAGCCGGGGGCGGCTGGGGTGAGTTGAGGGCGAGTGGTGCGCCGATACCTCGCCAGCGGCGGGCACCCGTGCCCGGGCCCCGGCAGGAGTACCTCGACGCCTTCGACGAGGACGACGACGTCTTCGCGCGCGGTACGCCCGCCTCCGCACACGCGGCGGACGCCTACGCCTCCGTCACGGACTGGAGCGCCGGCACCCCGGTCGGCGTCCGCTCCGACGGTCTGGACGAGGACGACGCCGAGCCCACCGGTCCGCCCGCTCCGGGCAAGGGCGCCAAGGGGCGTGCCTTCACCGGCATCGCGGCCGCCGCCGTCACCACCGTGCTCGCCGTGGTCGTCGCCGGTCAGGTCGCCGACGACCGGGGCGGCCCGGACGTGCAGTCGCAGTCCGCCACCGACCAGGCCCGCGACGTCCGGGACTCCGCGTCCCGGGCGGACGGACGCGCGCCCGGGACGGACTCCGGCACGACGGCGCTGACGTACGGCGAGGCGATGGGCAGGACGTACCCGCTCGGCGCCACGCTCAAGGGCTCGGGGAAGTTCGACGCCGTCCCGGGCATCGCCGAGGCGCCGGGTTCGGGGCAGAAGTTCACCTACCGCGTGGACGTGGAGCAGGGGCTCGGGCTCGACGCCGAGCTCTTCGCCGAGGCCGTGCAGAAGACGCTCAACGACCCGCGCAGCTGGGCCCACGACGGCGCGCGTACCTTCGAGCGGATCTACTCCGGCAAACCCGACTTCGTGATCACTCTCGCCAGCCCCGGCACGACCGCCGACTGGTGTGCCAAGTCCGGCCTGGACACCACCGTGGACAACGTCTCCTGCGACTCGGCCGCCACCGAGCGCGTGATGATCAACGCCTACCGGTGGGCGCAGGGCTCGGAGACGTACGGCGACGAGATCCACGCGTACCGGCAGATGCTGATCAACCACGAGATCGGCCACCGCCTCGGCTACGGCCACGTCACCTGTGACAAGGACGGCGGCCTCGCACCGGTCATGCAGCAGCAGACCAAGTTCATCGACCACGACGGCATCCACTGCCTGCCCAACCCCTGGCCGTACCCCAACAGTTAAAGACGTTGGCCGCGGCATGACGATCCGTGTCCGGTTGATCTCCTAGCGCGACAGAACGCGACCCGCACGGGAAAGTTACGACCGTTCACCCCTTTTGGTGGTGCGACGGACAACCGTCCGCCGCACCACCGCCTTGTCCGCATACGTTCGTCCCGCTGCGAGCCGCCGGGGCACGGCGGCTCCCCATACGGGAGATCGGGGGTGCACTCGTGCGCATCGGACTGCTTACGGAGGGTGGCTATCCGTACGTGAGCGGTGACGCCAGGCTCTGGTGCGACCGGCTGGTGCGCGGGCTCGCCCAGCACGAGTTCGACGTCTACGCGCTCAGCCGCAGCGAACACCAGGAGGACGAGGGCTGGATCCCGTTGCCCTCGCATGTCCGCAGGGTGCGCACCGCACCGCTGTGGATGTCCGAGGACGACGGACCGGTCCTGGGCCGCCGCGCCCGCCGGCGGTTCACCGAGTGCTTCGGCGAACTGGCGGCCGTACTGTGCGGGGTTTCCGGGGACGAGTCGACCCCTGAGGCGGACCGTTTCGCCAACGCTCTCTACGGGCTCGCCGAACTCGCCCGCGAGGAGGGCGGACTGGCCGCGGCTCTCCGCTCCGAGACCGCCGTACGCACGCTGGAACGCGCCTGTCGTGCGCCCGGCGCCCACCGCGCGGCGCGCGAGGCACGCGTACCGGATCTGCTCGCCGTGGCCGCTCACCTGGATCGCACCCTGCGCCCCCTCTCCCTCGACTGGTACGACGACGCCGGACTCGGCGCGGTCGACCTCTGCCACGCCGCGTCCGGCGGCACGGCCGCCCTGCCAGGGCTGCTGGCCCGCCACTTCACCGGCGTGCCCCTGCTGGTGACCGAGTACGGCGTGCGCCTGCGGACGCACTACCTCACCGCCCCCGACGCCCCGCCCGCCGTACGGTCCCTGCTGGCGGCCTTCCACAACAGGCTCGCGGCCGAGGCCTATGAACGGGCCGTCGTCGTCACGGCCGGCAACAGGCACGCCCGTCGCTGGCAGGAGCGCTGCGGCGCAGGCCGCGAGAAGCTCCGCACGGTGTACCCCGGCATGGACGCCCGCCCCTTCGCGGAGGTGGGCGAGTCCCCGGAGTGCGCCGACCCGGACACGCTCGTCTGGGTCGGGCGCGTCGAGCCCGCCAAGGACCTGGTCTCGCTGCTGCACGCCTTCGCGGAGATCCGCAGACGGGAGCCGAGGACGCGCCTGCGCATCGTCGGAGCCCCGCCGGTCCGGAGGGCGCGGCCTATCTCGGTCACTGCCGGACGCTGGCCGCGCAGCTTTTCCCCGACGAGGCCGACGGCCCGTACGCCGCGGGCGACAATCCGGTGTCGTTCGAGGAGATCGGCGGGCCGGAACTCCCGGGCCGCGCCGACGCCTACGCATCAGGCGCCCTGACCGTCCTCTCCAGCGTCGTCGAAGGCTTCCCGATCGGCCTCGCCGAGGCCATGCTCTGCGGGCGCGCGACGGTGTCGACCGACGTCGGCGCGGTCGTGGAGGTCGTCGGCGGTACGGGTCTCGTCGTACCGCCGCGCAATCCGCGGGCGCTCGCCGAGGCGTGCGTGGCGTTGCTGCGCGATCCCGAGCGCCGGGCGCGCCTGGGCGCCGCCGCCCGCGCCCGTGCCCTCGAACTGTTCACGGTCGAGCAGAACATCGAGGCGTTTCACGGCATTTACCTGGAGATCGTCTCGCGCACGCCCGTCCGCCGGGTCGTCCTCGACGAGGCGGGGAAGCCGCTGCCCTTCGCGGTTCCCGCCGAGGCCCATGTCCCGGTCCGCTGGGCCGCACCGACCCCCCGGCTCGCACGCACCACCGGTCACGTCCCCGCCCCGGAGGGAGCACGATGAGCGACTTGGGCGAACTGGGCCGTCCCGGAACCCCGAGCAGCCCGGGGGCGTCGGACGCCCGCTCGGAACGGGTGCTCAGCCCCGCGACCACGGCCACCCCTGCCCCGGAGACGGCTGCCGACCGCACGCCGTCCGCCGTGCGGCGAGGTGCCGCCGACCCGGTGAAGGCGCTGATGCACCGTCACCGTGAGCTCTGCGAACGCGCGGTGGACCCCCTGGAGATCGCGGCGGGCCTGGAGGCGCACGGCATCACCGACCGCACCGCCGCCCGCTTCCGTCACCGGGACGTCTTCTCCCTGGCGGAGGAGATGTACGCCCGGGCCTCCCGGGACGGGGACGCGCCCCCGCCCGTCACACCCACCGCTCCACGCGCCCGCGCCGACTGGGCCCTCCTGACGCTCCTGCCCGGCACACTGTGCGCCGCCGCCGTGAGCGCCCTGCACCTCACCCAAGGGCGGTCACGCCTGTTCGCCGCGGCGGCCGGCGCGCTCGCCGTGGCCCTGGCCCTCCGCGTCGCCCTGCGCCGAGGCCCCCTGAGCCCGACCGACCGCACCACCCCTCACCGGACCACCACCCCTCACCGGACCACCACCTGGATCTGCTGGCTCGTCGCCTACTCCCTCCTGGGCGACGGCCTGCTCCGCACCGCCGTCGCCGGAGGTCCCGACGGCCTGCCCACCGGCACGGCCGACGGCCCCTGGCCGCTCACCGCCGCCCCCGTCCTGGCCCTCACCCTGGCCTGCGCGCCCGCGGCCTGGACCGCCCACCTCATCACCGTGCGCGCCCGCCGCAAGCTGGGGACGAGCCGTGGCCTGGAGGACTTCGCCGTCGCCGTACGACCGCTGCTGCTCGGCGCCTTCGCGCTGTTCCTGGGCGCCCTGGCGGCTCTGCTCACCCTCTGTGCCGAAGCCCTGGGCGAACCCGCGGCCTACGCCGAGGTCCTCACCCTCGGTGCCCTCCTCTTCCTGGCCCGCCTCCTCACCGTCCACGGCTTCACCTACGCACCGGCCGTGGTCCTCACCGCGACGGCCACCGTCCAGGCCGCCGCCCTCGCCACGGTCTTCGCCTCCCGCCTTCCCGGCTGCGGCTTCCTGGCCACCCCCGTCGAAACCCTCGTCAGCACCTGGGGCGACGGCAGCGTCCCCACTCTGGCCTGTGGAACCGCGGCCCTGGCCCTCCTGATCCACGCGACCCGCAAGCTGACCAGGGCCTCGGCCCACGCACCCCAGGAGCACCCGCGGTGACCGCCACCGGAAGCCGGGACCGCCCGCACTCGCCCGAGCCGTCGGCAGCCCGGCCCCACCGCCGGAGCCACCCGCACCACCCCGTCCACCCCGCCCCGAGGAGAACCGACATGACCACCCACCCAGGAACCGAGGCGACCGCTGGAGCCGCGCGATGAGAGTCCTGCTGATCGGAGCCAACGGCTACATCGGGCGCTACGTCGCCGACCGCCTGCTCGCCGACCCTGCCGTGCAGCTCACCGCCCTCGGCCGCGGTGACGACGCCGACGTCCGCTTCGACCTCGCGTCCGGCAGCCCAGGCGCCCTCACCCGCTTCCTCGACGCCGTCCACCCGGGTGTCGTCGTCAACTGCGCCGGCGCGACCCGGGGCGGTGCCCGCGAGCTCACCCGCCACAACACCGTCGCCGTGGCCACCGTCTGCGAGGCCCTGCGCCGCAGCGGCTGCGGCGCCCGTCTGGTGCAGATCGGGTGCAGCGCGGAGTACGGCCCCAGCCAGCCAGGCTCCTCCACGGCGGAGGACGCCGTGCCCCGGCCCGGTGGCCCGTACGGCGTCAGCAAACTCGCCGCCACCGAGCTGGTCCTCGGCTCCGGCCTGGACGCCGTCGTTCTGCGCGTCTTCTCACCGGCCGGACCCGGTACCCCCGCGGGCTCCCCGCTGGGCCGGCTCGCCGAGGCCATGCGCCGCGCCATGCAGTCCGGCGACGGCGAACTGAAACTCGGCGGTCTCGGCGCACAGCGCGACTTCGTCGACGTCCGGGACGTGGCCCGCGCCGTCCACGCCGCCTCGCTCTCCGCCGCGCAGGGCGTCATCAACATCGGCTCCGGCCGCGCCGTGCGCCTGCGCGACGCCGCCGCGGTCCTCGCCCGCGTCGCCGGATACGGCGGCGCCCTCCACGAACTCGACGGGCCTCCCGGTGCCCTGCGCCCGGCCATCGGCCACCCCCGCCCCGACTCGGACCACGCGGTCCCGGTCGCGTATCCGTACCCGGACGGGTGCGGCAGCTGGCAGCAGGCCGATGTGCGCACCGCTCGCGACCGGCTCGGCTGGCGCCCCCGGATCGGCCTC
This sequence comes from Streptomyces tuirus, assembly GCA_018195615.1. GTDB lineage: Bacteria > Actinomycetota > Actinomycetes > Streptomycetales > Streptomycetaceae > Streptomyces > Streptomyces tuirus_A. The sequence continues at coordinate 6,403,833 of JAGTPG010000002.1, forward strand.
GAGGAGTCCCTCGCCGACATCTGGATGGAGGCGGCATGCCGCATCTGACCAGGAGACGACCACACACCTCGGGTACGGAACTCCAGCCCGGCGTCGGCGTCCCCGGCTACGCGCATCCCCTCCTCGCCCGCACCGAGTGGGGCGAGCTCACCCGGCCCGGCACCCCGCTGCACTGGGTCGTCCTCAACGTGGCCGACGGCCCCGGCTCCCGCCCCGACCCGCACTGCCTGGAGGCCGCCGGCCGGCTGCGCAACGCGGGCGTCCGCGTCCTCGGCCACCTCGACACCCGGTACGGCACCCGGAACTTCGGGGAGCTGATCGCGGACGCCCACCGGTTCGTCGACTGGTACCAGGTCGACGGATTCCTCCTGGACCGCTGCCCGGCGGACCACGTCGCGCTGCCCGAGGTGCGCCGCACGGTCGGCACGCTCCGCGTGATCCGTGACGATGCCCACATCGTCCTCGGCCACGGCATCCATCCGCACCCGGGGTACGTCGGGCTCGCCGACCAGCTGGTCACCTTCTCCGGCCCGTGGAACGACTACCGCTGGTCGCAGGTGGCCGAGTGGACCGCCGACCATCCGCCCGAGCGCTTCTGCCACTTCGTCCACAGCGTGCCCCGTGCGCACCTGGGTGAGGCGCTGGGCATCGCCCGCGGGCAGGGCGCGGCGACGATCTACTTCACCGACCGCACGGACCGCGGTGGCCGTATCGACCCCTGGCAGGCCATGCCCGGCTACTGGGACGAAATCGTCTCGCGTATCGGAACAGGTGTCTCGGAATGAAAAAGCGCATGGCAGTGTTACGGGGAGAACAACCGTAGTGATTGACCGACCAACGGAGTCCCCGTGTCGCTGCCACCCCTGGTCGAGCCGGCTTCCGAGCTCACCGTAGACGAGGTCCGCAGGTACTCCCGCCACCTGATCATTCCCGATGTCGGGATGGACGGGCAGAAGCGGCTGAAGAACGCCAAGGTGCTGTGTGTGGGCGCCGGCGGCCTGGGCTCGCCGGCGCTGATGTACCTGGCCGCCGCGGGCGTCGGCACCCTCGGCATCGTGGAGTTCGACGAGGTCGACGAGTCGAACCTGCAGCGCCAGATCATCCACAGCCAGGCCGACATCGGCCGTCCCAAGGCCGAGTCCGCCCGCGACAGCGTCAAGGGCATCAACCCGTACGTGAACGTGATCCTTCACGAGGAGCGGCTCGAGGCCGACAACGTGATGGAGATCTTCAGCCAGTACGACCTGATCGTCGACGGCACCGACAACTTCGCGACCCGGTACCTGGTCAACGACGCCTGCGTGCTGCTGAACAAGCCGTACGTGTGGGGCTCGATCTACCGCTTCGACGGCCAGGCCTCCGTCTTCTGGTCGGAGCACGGCCCCTGCTACCGCTGCCTGTACCCGGAGCCTCCGCCCCCCGGCATGGTCCCCTCCTGCGCCGAGGGCGGTGTGCTCGGCGTGCTGTGCGCGTCCATCGGCTCCATCCAGGTCAACGAGGCCATCAAGCTGCTCGCCGGCATCGGTGAGCCGCTGGTCGGCCGACTGATGATCTACGACGCCCTGGAGATGCAGTACCGCCAGGTCAAGGTCCGCAAGGACCCCGACTGCGCGGTCTGCGGCGAGAACCCGACCGTCACCGAGCTCATCGACTACGAGGCCTTCTGCGGCGTCGTCTCCGAGGAGGCCCAGGCTGCGGCCGCCGACTCCACGATCACTCCCAAGCAGCTCAAGGAGTGGATCGACGACGGCGAGAGCATCGACATCATCGACGTCCGCGAGCCGAACGAGTACGAGATCGTCTCCATCCCGGGCGCCCGCCTGATCCCGAAGAACGAGTTCCTCATGGGCACCGCCCTGGAGAGCCTCCCGCAGGACAGGAAGATCGTCTTGCATTGCAAGACGGGTGTCCGCAGTGCGGAAGTCCTCGCGGTCCTGAAGTCCGCGGGCTTCTCGGACGCGGTCCACGTCGGCGGCGGCGTGATCGGCTGGGTCAACCAGATCGAACCGGACAAGCCGGTGTACTGAGCCGTATCCGGCTTCTCCTCCCCAGCGGCGGGGGCTTAGGGCACCACGGGTGTCCGGAGCCCCCGCCGTCGTCATGAGCAGACCTTGCCGTCCTTGGGCACCGAACCGTCCAACAGGTACGCGTCCACCGTGGAGTCGACACAGTCGCTCCCACTGCCGTACGCGCCATGCCCCTCGCCCCGCCAGGTGAGCATCACACCGACGCCCTTGCCCAGCTCGTCGGCCATCCTCCGCGCACCCTCGTACGGGGTCGCAGGGTCGCCGGTGTTGCCGACCACCAGGACCGGTGCCGCGCCGGGGGCGCTCACCTCCGGATTCTCGCGCTGCCCGGGCACCGGCCAGTCGTGGCACCAGCCGGCCGTGTCCCAGCCGAGGAACGTCCCGAAGACCGGGGAGATCTTCTCGAACTCCGGCAGCAGCTTCTTCGTCTCGGCCGCGGTCGGCCGCTGCCTGTCGTCCAGGCACGATATGACCCGTTGGGCGTGGGTCGTCGTGCCGTATTGCCCCGAAGGGCCGCGTTCGTTGTAGCCGTCGGCGAGGGCCAGCAGCTCGGAGCCGTCTCCTCGCTCGGCCGCGTCGAGGGCGCTGGTCAGGGTCGGCCAGCTGTCCTTGCTGTACAGCGGCAGGATGATGCCGGTGACCGCGAGCGTCTGGGTCAGCTTCCGCCCGGGCGCGCCCGTCGGCAGGGGCCGGGCGTCGATCCGCCGCAGCAGGGCCGCGATCTTCCGCGTGCCCTCCTGCGGGTCCTGGCCCGTGGACTCGAGGTAGCCGTTGAGCGCGCGCTGGAAGCCCCTGGCCTGGTTCTGGGCATGGCCCACGGCGTCGGCGTCGGGGTCGACGACCGCGTCCAGCGTCATCCGCCCCACCTTCTTCGGGAACAGGTGGGCATAGGTGCCGCCCAGTTCCGTGCCGTAGGAGATGCCGAAGTAGTGCATCCTCTCGTCGCCGAGGACCTGCCGGATGCGGTCCATGTCGCGGGCCGAGTCCACGGTCGAGACGTGCCCCATCAGCTTTCCGGCGTCCTTCTGGCAGCCCTTGCCGAAGTCGGCGGCGTCCTCGAAGTACGCCTTCTCCTCGGCGGGTGTGTCGGGGGTGACGTCCACCGACTCGGCCTTCTGGATCTCCTTGTCGCCGCGGCAGCGCACCCCCTCGCTGGCCCCCACCCCGCGCGGGTCCCAGCTCACCAGGTCGTACCGCTCACGGAGCTTGGAGACGGTCGGGGCATACGACGGCATCATGGACACGCCCGAGGCGCCGGGGCCGCCGAAGTTGAACAGGAGCGAGCCGGCGCGGTCGTCGCCGCGGGCCTTGGCGCGGATCAGCGCCAGCCCGATCGTCTCGCCGTCCGGCTCGGACCAGTCCAGCGGCACCTTCAGCGTCGCGCACTGCCAGTCGCTGCTCGGCGCGGGGCCGTCGGCGGTGGCCTCGCAGCGGCCCCAGGAGAGCCCATCGCTCCTGTCGTCGTCGGACGAACCGCTGCTGCACCCCGCGGCCAGCAGGGCCGAGGCGACCGCAGGAGCGGTCCACCGTAGAAAACGCGACATGGGTCCATCCCCCCTCGCAGGCCGTCCGCACCGTGCCGCGGATGGCGGTCAGGCCATGGTAGGCAGATCCCGCGTCGGCCGTTCCAGCCTGTGGATAACCTTCTGACCTGCGCCTTTATCGAGACTGTCGCTGGTCTCAGGTGCAGACGGTCCCACTGGGCGGCACCTTCCCGTCCAGCAGATAGCCGTTCACCGCGCTCTGCACGCACTTGTTCTTGCTGTCGTAGGCGCCGTGCCCCTGCCCTCGGTACGTCAGCTCGACACCGACGCCCTTGCCCAGTGCTTCCACCATCTTCCGCGCGCCCTCGTACGGGGTGGCCGGGTCGCCGGTGTTGCCGACGACCAGGATCGGTGCCGCGCCCGGCGCGCTCACGTCCGGATGGTCGGCGGCCCCCGCCACGGCCCAGTCGGTGCAGCCGATCATGCCCCACGCCATGGAGTCGCCGAACAGGGGTGACGCGGCCCGGAACTCCGGCAGCTTCCGCTCGACGTAGGCGGCGTCGTAGCGCGGCCTGGCGTCGGCGCAGCTGATGGCGGTGTGGGCGGCGGTCGAGTTGTCGTACTCGCCGTTCTCACTGCGCCCGTTCATGGTGTCGGAGAGCAGCATCAGGATGCTGCCGTCGCCGTCGTACGCCTGCTGGAGGCCCTCGGTGAGGTACTGCCAGAGGTCCTGGGAGTACAGAGCTTGCACGATGCCGTTGGTCGCCGCGGACTGGGTCAGTTCGCGGGGAAGACGCCCGGGATCGGCTTGCGGTCGAGGTTCTTCAGCAGTGTGGCGATACGGTCCTTCACGTCCTGCGCGCTGTCGCCGACGGGGCACCCCTCGGTCTTCGACACGCAGTCCTCGGCGTAGTTGTCGAGTGCGAGCTGGAAGCCCGAGGCCTGCCCCAGCGAGCCCTGTTCGGGGTTGCGGGTGGGGTCGACGACGGCGTCGAACACGACGCGGCCGACCCGCTGGGGAACAGGTGGGCGTAGACGCCGCCGAGTTCGGTGCCGTAGGAGAAGCCGAAGTAGTGCAGTTTGCCGTCGCCGAGGACCTGGCGCATCAGGTCCAGGTCGCGGGCCGCGTCGGTGGTGCGCACATGCGGAAGGATCTTCTCGGAGTTCTGCTCGCAGGCGTCGTTGAACTCCTTGGTGCTGTCCAGGAGATCGGTGCGTTCGGCGGCGTCGTCGGGGGTGGCGTCCTGTTGGAAGAACGCGTCGAGCCGCTGGTCGTTCTCGCAGAGCACGGGGTTGCTGCGGCCGACTCCGCGCGGGTCGAAGCTGACCAGGTCGTAGCGGGTGCGCAGGGCCTCGAAGCCGTCGCCGAAGCCGGGCAGGGCCTTGACGCCGGAGGCGCCGGGGCCGCCGAAGTTGAAGATGAGCGAGCCGATGCGTTCGCTCTTGTCGCCGCTGGCCCCGGCCCGGATGAGTTCGACGTCGATCGTGTCGCCCTTGGGGTCGTTCCAGTCGAGGGGGCCTTCATGGTGGCGCATTGCCACTCGCCGCCGCCCGGCAGCGGTGAGGGCGCGGTGCCTCCGCCCTGGGCGTCGTCGGGGGTCGGGCAGGCCTTCCAGCTCAGCTCCTGCCGCGTCAGGTCCTCGTCCTCGGCGCCGTCGTCACCGCAGCCCGCCAGCACGCTGGACAGCAGCACGGCGGTGGCGGTCAGGGCGGCGGCGCGCAGCCGGGGGAGCCTTGGCATGGTTCCATCCTGCGGCGGCACGGGGCCGGCCGCGCGGGACGCGTGCCGTACGAGGTAAGAGGGGCCGGTGTTGCCAAAAGGCCTGTTGCCGGGCCGCTGCGGGTGTCGCGGGGTCTGCTTGCCGGGCACAGGGCCACTCGTGCTGTGGGGTCTGGTTGCCGGGCACAGGCCACTCGTGCCGTGGGGTCTGCGGGCCGGGCACGGGCCACTGGTGCCGCAGGCCTTGCGTGCCGGGTCGTAGGTGTCAGAGGGCCTGTTTGCGTGTCAGGTGGTTGAACGCCAGCCAGCCCGGCAGCACCGGCAGCCACAGGGTCAGCAGGCGGAACAGCAGAACCGCCGGTGCCGCCACCTCCTTCGGCAGCCCGACGGCGATCAGGCCGACCGTCAGAGTCGCCTCGACCGCGCCCACACCACCCGGCGTCGGAGCCGCGGACCCCAGCGCGTTGCCCGCGAGGAAGACGACGGCGACGCTGGCGAGGCTGATCGAGGTGGACTCGTCGCCGAACGCGCGGATCGACGCGTCCAGGCACATCACGAAGCAGGCGGTCAGCAGCAGCATGCCGCCGATGCCGGTGACCAGCTTCTGCGGCCGCTGCAACACGTCCAACATGCGCGGCACGACACCCGCGAACAGCGACCTCACGCGCGTGACGACGAACTTCCGCAGGAACGGCACCGAGGTCACCACGAGCACGAGCACCGCCACCGTCAGCAGGCCGGCGATGACCGTCCGGGACGGCGACAGCGACGGCGTCTTCTCGGTGCCGGTCAGATAGCCGAAGGCCAGCAGCATCAGGATGTGGCAGCCGAGCCCGAACAGCTGTGACGCGCCGACGCTCGCCACCGCCAGCCCCGGCCGCACGCCCGCGCGCTGCAGGAAGCGCGTGTTGAGCGCGACACCCCCGACCGCCGCCGGCGCGACGATCTTCACGAACGACCCGGCGACCTGCGCCGCCACGGTCCGCAGGAACGGCACCCGCTCCGGCACGAACCCCAGCAGCGCCATCGCCGCCGCGACGTAGCTGCCCATCGAGAACAGCACCGCCGCGGCCACCCAGCCCCACTCGGCGTTCGCGATGAGCGGCCCGAACTCGATGTGAGTGAGCTGCGTCAGCAGGAAGTACGCGCCGATCGCGCCCGCGATGAAACTGATCAGAGTGCGCGGCCGTACCCGTTCCAGCCTGGCCGGCTCGACGGGTGCCTGCGGCCTGATCCGCAGCACCTCGTGCCGGATCTGCGTGAGCAGATCCTCCTCGCGTGCCTCCTCCAGGGCCTCGTCGATGGCCCGCTTCTCAGCCCGCTGCTCCGCCCGTACGGCCTTCTTGTCGGGCTTCTCCGGCACGGGCGCGGGCACGGCCTCGTCCGAGGCCTCCTCCAGACGGGCCTGCTTGGCATGCCGGGACGCCTCCAGGACCGCCTCGCGCTCGCGCTGTGCCCGCTCCCGGGCCAGTTTGCGCAGCGTCGCGCGCGTGGAGCGGCTGAGCGCGATGGGCTGGAGCATCGGCAGACAGTCCGCCACCGCGTCGGGACCGAGCACGCCCACCGCCGAGGCCACCGCCCGCTCGGCGCCCACCCGGAGGCCGAGGGTCACCAGCAACTGCGAGGTGTCCATCCGCAGCAGCAGATCACCGGCCGCGATCTCGCCGACGCGCAGATCGGTGAGGATCACCGTGCCGGAACGATCCACCAGAATCGCGTCGCCCACCAGCCTGCGGTGCGCGATACGCCGGGACTGCAGGGCCTTCACCTGGTCCCAGGTGTCGCGCAGCAGGTCGTCGGTGATCTCCTCGTCCGGCAGCGAGTCGAGAGTGCGCCCGCCGCTGTGCTCGTAGACGAGCATCACCGCGTCCGGACCCAGCTCGGAGGTGGCGATCAGCTTGGGTGCGTTGGCGCCGGCCGCGATGGCCGCGTACGCCAGCAGCGCCTCCTGCTCCAGGGCCTGCCGCAGCGACTGGAGGCTGCTGCGGGTGGCGAAGCCGCGCAGCGTCAGGTTGCGCCAGGCGCGGTAGAAGAAGCCCTGGGCCTGCTGCTCCCGGTCGACCACCGTGACGTCCAGCGGCGGGCCGTCCTCCAGCGTGACGAAGTAGCGCCGGCCGCGGTCCCCGGTGTCCGGATTGTGGTCCGGGGTGTCCTCGCGGGACGCACTGACCGGGCGGAAGCCGACCGTCCGCAGGCCAGCCATGAGCGTCTGCCCGGTGGGCCGGACGTTGGGCGAGCCGACCGCGTACAACGTGCCGTAGGCCACGGTCCAGCCGATGAGCACGGTCAGGATGATCGAGAAGGGGGTCGTGTACCCGGTGACGAGCATCGAGAAGGCGTCGAGCAGCAGCACGACCCACAGCACCGTCCGCCACCTGGGTCTGCGCGACATGCCGACGGCCGTCATGTACGCGATGACCGGCGCCAGATAGCCGTGCACCGGGTCGGTCAGCGCATGGATGTCGCCGGGGGAGGGCTGAGTGAGCGCCTCCTGGATCGAGTCGGGAGCGGCCCGCGCCACCCACAGGTCGGTGGCGAGTGTCACACCGTGCGCGAGGACCGCCGCGAGTACGCCGTCGGCGATCCGCAGTCCGTCCCGTTTGATCAGCCGCTCGATGGCGAAGGCGACCGGCACCAGCAGGATCGCGATGCTGGAGGCCAGCCCGGCGATCTTGATCAGCAGGTCGGGTGCCTGCCCGGTGCCCTTGTTGATGTCCTGTTCCAGGCCCGAGGTGGTGCCGTGCGCGAACGCGGCGATCCCGATGAGCACCGCGACGGCGAGCACGCCCACCAGGAGTCGCATCAGATCGGACGGGCGGTGCACGCGCGCGGGGAGCAGTGGTTCGTCGCCCTCCACCTCGTCGATGTGCGCGGTGTCGGGGGACTCGGCGGCCGCCCGGGCTTCCTTCCCGTCCGGCTTCGGGTTGTCGTCCGGAGTGTCCGGGCGCGACGAAGCGTCAGGGGTGCCCTCCGTGTCGTCGGATTGCGCACCCTGCTGCTTCATCGTCTCTTCTTGGTCTCGTATCACCGGTCACCGCCCGCACGATGGTGGCATGCCACACCGACACACGGGGGCATCAGGGTGCACATGCGGGGCGGACAGTCTGCCCGACGCGCTCCCGCCGGGCGAGGAAAACGCTCCGGAGTACGCGCGTCCCGTTGTCGGTGGGGTGCGGCAGGATGGGACGGATGAGCGAGCAGAGCCTTGACGGGGGCGGGCGCGGGGACCAGCGCGGGGACGCGCTGCCCGAGTACGCCGAGCGGGTCCTCGACGTCGCCGAACTGATTCCGCCGGGTCGCGTCATGACCTACGGCGACGTCGCCGAGTGGCTCGAGGAGGGTGGTCCGCGGCAGGTCGGCCGTGTGATGGCTCTCTACGGAGGAGCCGTTCCGTGGTGGCGCGTCGTCCGCGCGGACGGCGTCCTGCTCCCCGGGCACGAACAACGGGCGCTCGGCCACTACCGCGAGGAGGGCACGCCCCTGAAGGCGGCGAGCCGGGCCGCCGAGGGCCATCTGCCCCGCCTCGACATGAGACGGGCGCGCTGGGACGGCGGCGAACGCGCGGAGGGTCACACCTGACAGCTTCCGCCATCGGACGCCCTCTCGTGTGACCCGTGATCCGGACGGGGGAATCGGGGCGTACCGGCGGCATGACGTACGTTCGTGTGAGGAGGGGCGTGAGGGCCATGCGTGCCATGAGTGACTCGGGGGAAGAAGAGGAAGCCCTGCTTCCGCCTCGCTCGTCGGCGTAGCGTCGGCCGCACGCGTCCCCGTCACCCCGCGGTCACCGCCCGCAAACGCGCGGTGGCCCGCCCACCAGCACTTCCACCAGGACCGGCGAACCACGTGAGCTCCTCTTCCTCCACCAGCGGCCTGTCGTACCCCCGGGTGCGGCGGGGAGCCGTGGCGCTTACCGACTGGTTCGTACCCCTCCTGCCCGAGTGGACCCCCCTCTTTTGGACGCCTCGCAGCGCTCCGTGGTTGACCACCCGGCCGGTCCGCTGCTCGTCCTCGCAGGTCCGGGCACCGGCAAGACCACCACGCTCGTCGAGTCCGTCGCCGAGCGCATCGCCCGTGGCGGGGACCCCGAGCGCGTCCTGGTGCTCACCTTCAGCCGCAAGGCGGCCGTCGAGCTGCGCGACCGTATGGCCCTGCGGACCGGGGCGGCCCGCGCTCCCCAGGCGACCACGTTCCACTCGTTCTGCTACGCCCTGGTCCGCGCGCACCAGGACAGCGACCTGTTCGTCGAGCCGCTGCGCCTGCTGTCCGGGCCCGAGCAGGACGTCTCGGTGCGCGGGCTGCTCGCGGGCCAGGCCGACCTGGAGCGGCTCGGGCTCGCGCACGTGCGCTGGCCGGACGAACTGCGCGCCTGCCTGACCACACGCGGTTTCGCCGACGAGGTCCGCGCCGTCCTCGCCCGCACCCGTGAACTCGGCCTCGGCCCCGACGCCCTGGACGCCTTCGCCCGCCGCACGGGACGCCCCGACTGGCGCGCCGCGGCGGCCTTCCTCGCCGAGTACCTCGACGTGCTCGACCTCCAGGGCGTGATCGACTACGCGGAACTCGTCCACCGCGCGGTGCTCCTCGCCCGTCGGCCCGAGGTCGCCGGCTGGCTCGCCGCCCGGTACGACGCCGTCTACGTCGACGAGTACCAGGACACCGATCCCGCCCAGGTACGACTGCTGCACGCGCTGGCCGGCGGCGGCCGCACCCTCGTCGCCTTCGGTGACCCCGACCAGTCGATCTACGCGTTCCGCGGGGCGGACGTGAACGGCATCCTCGACTTCCCACACGCCTTCCCGCGCGCGGACGGCCGTCCGGCCCCCGTCGCGGTACTGCGCACGTCCCGCCGCTCCGGGGCCGCCCTGCTGACCGCCACCCGGCTGCTGACCCAGCGCATGCCGCTGACCCGCCTCCCGGCCGAGAAGGTACGCGCCCATCGCGAACTCACGCCCGTGAGGGAGGGCGGCCGGGTCGAGGCGTACACGTACCCGACGCCCGGCACGGAGCTGGACAACATCGCCGACATCCTCCGCAGGGCCCACCTGGAAGACGGTGTTCCGTGGAGCGAGATGGCCGTCCTGGTACGCGCCGGCTCCCGCACGGTCCCCACGATCCGCCGCGCCCTCACGGCGGCCGGCGTACCCGTGGAGGTGGACGGCGACGACGTACCTCTACGCCATGAACCGGCGGTGGCACCGCTGCTGACGGCGCTGCGGGCGGTGGCCACGGCGGAGGCGTCGGGGTCGAGGGGGAGGCGGCTTCCGGGGTGGCCGGCGGAGGCGTGACTTCCGGGTCCGAGGCGGCTGAAGGGGAGGCGGCTTCCCGGGCCGCCGGCGGAGGCGTGACTTCCGGGCAATCCGAGGCGGCCGAGGTAACGGCGGCTTCCGACGCCGCCGGTGGGGAGGTGGCTTCCGAGGCGGCCGACGGGGAGGTGGCTTCCGAGGCGGCCGACGGGGAGGTGGCTTCCGAGGCTGCCGGCGGGGAGGTGGCTTCCGGGCAGCCCGAAGCGATCTCCTGGCTCGACACCGAGACCGCCCTCACCCTCCTCACCTCCCCGCTCGCCGGCATGGACGCCGCCGATCTGCGCCGTCTCGGCCGGGCCCTGCGGGACGAGGAGCGGGCCGCGGGCAACCCGCTGCCGCCGCCCTCCGACGTCCTGCTCGCGCGGGCGCTCGCCGAGCCGGAGCGCCTCGCCGTGCACGACCCCACGTACGCGCGTGGCGCCCAGCGCCTCGGCGCGCTGCTGCGCAAGGCCCGTGAGCGCCTGGCGGGCGGCGGTACGACCGAGGAGGCCCTGTGGGACCTGTGGGAGGGCACACCGTGGCCCGCGCGGCTGGAGCGGGCCGCCCGCAGGGGCGGCGCGGCCGGGCGCAACGCGGACCGCGACCTGGACGCCGTCTGCGCGCTGTTCGCGACCGCGGCCCGCGCCGAGGAGCGCACCGGCGGCCGGGGCGCCCTGAACTTCCTGGAGGAGATCGACGCCGAGGACATCGCGGCCGACACTCTCAACCGGCGTGCCGTACGCCCCGACGCCGTCCGCCTGATGACCGCGCACCGCGCCAAGGGCCTGGAGTGGCGCCTCGTGGTCGTCGCGGGCGTCCAGGAGGGACTGTGGCCGGACCTGCGCCGCCGCGGCTCCCTGCTGGAGGCCGACCGCATCGGCCGCGACGGACTCGCCGAACCCCTCACACCCGGCGCGCTGCTCGCCGAGGAGCGCCGTCTGTTCTACGTCGCCGCCACACGCGCGCGTGAACGTCTCGTCGTGACGGCGGTCAAGGCCCCGCGGACGACGGCGACCAGCCGTCCCGCTTCCTGGCCGAACTCGGCGTCGAACCCAAGGACGTCACAGGACGCCCGCGCCGCCCGCTGTCCGTCGCGGCCCTCGTCGCCGAACTGCGCGCCACCACGGTCGACCCGCGCGTCTCCGACGCCCTGAGGGAGGCCGCCGCCCGTCGCCTCGCCCGGCTCGCCGCCCTCGCCGACGAGGACGGCCGCCCCCTGGTGCCGTCCGCGCACCCCTACCGCTGGTGGGGCATGCTCGAGCCCACCGAGTCCAAGGTGCCGCTGCGCAACCGCGACCAGCCCGTCGTGCTCTCCGGCAGCGCCCTCGACCAACTCGCCAACACCTGCGCCCTCCAGTGGTTCCTGGGGCGTGAGGTCAAGGCCGACGCACCCGCGACCGCCGCGCAGGGCTTCGGCAACGTGGTGCACGTCCTCGCCGACGAGGTCGCCTCCGGGCACACCCCGGCCGACCTCTCCGTCCTCATGGAACGCCTCGACTCCGTGTGGAACGCCCTCGCCTTCGACGCGCCCTGGAAGTCGCAGCAGGAGAAGGACAACGCGCGCGTGGCGCTCGAACGCTTCCTCCAGTGGCACGTCATGGACCGCACCGGACGCACACCGGTGGCCAGCGAGCACGACTTCGACGTCACCCTCGAGGCGGGCGACTACCAGGTGCGCATCCGCGGCCAGATGGACCGCGTCGAGGCGGACGGCGACGGCCGCGCCTACGTGGTCGACTTCAAGACCGGCAAGCAGGCGCCCACCGGCAAGGAGGTGGAGCGCCACCCGCAGCTCGCCGTCTACCAGCTGGCCGTCCGCGAGGGCGCCGTCGACGAGGTGTTCGACGGAGTGCGCCCCGAGCCGGGAGGCGCCGAACTTGTCCACCTGCGCCAGGGCGCCGCCCGGCGCGACGGCGGCGAGACCCTGCCCAAGGTGCAGGCCCAGGAGCCGCTGGAGGGGGAGTGGGTCGGCGATCTGCTGGCCACGGCAGCCGGCAAGGTCCTCGACGAACGCTTCACCCGACCGCCGGGCAGCACTGCACGCACTGCGCGTTCCGGGCGTCCTGCAGCGCGCGCCAGGAGGGACGTCACGTGGTGGAGTGATCTAACGCACCACGCGGCCTGACCTGCGCTTCTTTCGCCCCGAAGGTCCGATCCGGCCACCGTTGTCAGTGGCCGCCGCTAGCCTCTTCGACGTGCCCGCCCGTATCACCGATCCCGAACAGCTCAAGGAACTCCTCGGCATCCCGTTCACCCCGGAGCAGACGGCCTGCATCACCGCGCCGCCCGCCCCGCAGGTGATCGTGGCCGGAGCCGGTTCCGGCAAGACGACGGTGATGGCGGCACGCGTGGTGTGGCTGGTCGGCACCGGCCAGGTCGCCCCCGAGCAGGTGCTCGGCCTCACCTTCACCAACAAGGCCGCCGCCGAACTCGCCGAGCGCGTCCGCAAGGCGCTCGTCAAGGCCGGCGTCACCGACCCGGACGTCATCGACCCGGACAACCCGCCGGGTGAGCCGGTGATCTCCACGTACCACGCCTTCGCGGGCCGTCTGCTGACCGACCACGGCTTGCGCATCGGGCTGGAGCCCACCTCCCGGCTGCTCGCCGACGCCACCCGCTTCCAGCTCGCCGCGCGGGTGCTGCGCGAGTCGCCCGGGCCTTACCCGGCCCTGACGCGTTCCTTCCCGGACCTGGTCGGTGACCTCCTCGCCCTCGACGCCGAACTCGCCGAGCACCTCGTACGCCCGGAGGCGCTGCGCGCGTACGACGCCGAGCTGCTGCTGTCCCTGCGCGGCGCCAAGCTCACCAACGCCGACCTGCGCAAGGTCCCCGAGGCGGCCGCGGCCCGCCGTGAACTGGCCGAGCTGGTGACCCGCTACCGGGCCGCCAAGCGCGAGCGGGACCTGCTCGACTTCGGCGACCAGATCGCCCTGTCGGCCCAGCTCGCCCGGATTCCTGAAGTGGGCCGTGTGCTGCGCGACGAGTTCCGGGTGGTCCTGCTCGACGAGTACCAGGACACCTCGGTCGCCCAACGCGTGCTCCTCGCGGGCCTGTTCGGCGAAGGCACCGGCCACCCGGTCACCGCAGTCGGCGACCCCTGCCAGGCCATCTACGGCTGGCGCGGCGCCTCCGTCGCCAACCTCGATGACTTCCCCGAGCACTTCGCCCACGCCGACGGCCGCCCCGCGACCCGCCAGGCGCTCAGCGAGAACCGCCGCAGCGGTGGCCGCCTCCTCGACCTGGCCAACGGCCTCGCGGAGCCTCTGCGCACCCTGCACGCGGGCGTGGAGGCCCTCCGCCCGGCCCGGGCGCCGAACGCGACGGCATCGTCCGCTGCGCCCTGCTGCGCACCCACGCCGAGGAGATCGACTGGGCCGCCGAGTCCGTCGCCCACCTCGTCCGCACCGGCACGGCACCCGGCGAGATCGCCGTCCTGTGCCGCACGGCGACCGACTTCGCGGAGATCCAGGGCGCCCTGGTGGCCCGGGACATCCCGGTCGAGGTCGTCGGCCTGTCGGGCCTGCTGCATCTGCCCGAGATCGCCGACCTCGTCGCCGTCTGCGAGGTCCTCCAGGACCCCGGCGCCAACGCCTGCCTGGTCCGCCTGCTGACCGGCCCGCGCTGGCGCATCGGCCCGCGCGACCTCGCCCTGCTGGGCCGGCGGGCCCGGCTCCTGGTGTCCCACGCGCGCGTGGAGGGTGACGACGATCCCGACCGCCGCCTCGCCGAGGCCGTCGAGGGCACCGACCCGGCCGAGGTGATCTCGCTCGCGGACGCCCTCGACACGTTCCTGGAGACGCCGCTGGACGGCCACGGGGACGACGACGGGCTGCCCTTCTCGCCGGACGCGCGCGTGCGCTTCGCCCGCCTCGCCACCGAACTGCGCGAACTGCGCCGCTCCCTGGCCGATCCACTGATGGACGTCCTGCACCGCGTCCTCGCCGTCACCGGCCTGGAGGTCGAGCTGTCGGCCTCCCCGCACGCCCTGGCCGCCCGCCGCCGCGAGACCCTGTCCAACTTCCTGGACATCGCCGCCTCCTTCGCCGCCGGCGACAACGAGGCGACCCTGCTCGCCTTCCTCGGCTTCCTGCGCACCGCGGCCCAGTACGAGAAGGGCCTGGACAACGCCCTGCCCGGCGGCGAGAACACCGTCAAGGTGCTCACCGCCCACAAGTCAAAGGGCCTGGAGTGGGACGTCGTGGTCGTCCCCGGCCTGGTCACCGGCACCTTCCCGAGCAGCCAGGGCCGCGAGAAGTGGACCTCCCAGGGCAAGGTCCTGCCGCATGAGCTGCGCGGCGACGCCGACACCCTGCCCGACGTCCCCTCCTGGGACGCCAGGGGCCTGAAGGCCTTCCACGAGGCCATGAAGGACCACCAGCACACCGAGGAACTCCGCCTCGGCTACGTCACCTTCACCCGCCCCGCTCCCTGCTCCTGGGCTCCGGCCACTGGTGGGGACCCACCCAGAAGAAGCGCCGCGGCCCCTCCGCGTTCCTCCAGGCCCTCTACGAGCACTGCGAGGCCGGCTACGGCGAGATCGAGGCCTGGGCCGACGAACCCGCCGAGGACGAGGAGAACCCGGCCCTGCACCAGGCCACCGCCGACCAGGTGTGGCCCCTGCCCCTGGACGAGGCGGCCCTGGCCCGGCGCCGCGCGGCCGCCGAGACCGTCCTGGCCCACCTGGCGGACCTCGCCTCCCACGAGGACGGGCACCCCGCGGCCGTGCACGACCCCGACGCGATCGAGGACCCGGAGTGGCCCCCGCCGCCCGAGGACGACGAGCCTCCGTACGAGGGACCGGACCCGTTCGACGACGCCCCGCTCGACGAGGCTCCCTTCGGCGAGGACCCGTTCGGCGAGGCCCCCTTCGAAGCCGCCTTCAACGGCCCCTTCGAGGAAGCCCCGGCGGGCAGGGACGCCCGGAACGCGAAACGGTCCGCCGACCGCCCCACCGTCCCCCACCAGGCGGCACCACCGGAGCCCCCGCGTCCCAGGGCCGCGCAACACCCCCACCTCACCCGGAGGAGGCCCGCACCGTCGCCTCCTGGGACCGCGACCTCGACGCCCTCACCGGTGAGCTCCTGCGCG
Source organism: Streptomyces tuirus (assembly GCA_018195615.1). Lineage (GTDB taxonomy): Bacteria > Actinomycetota > Actinomycetes > Streptomycetales > Streptomycetaceae > Streptomyces > Streptomyces tuirus_A. Next base: position 6,419,437 of record JAGTPG010000002.1, read on the forward strand.
CCCGCGACAGCGTCACGGAAGTCCGCCTCCCGGCGTCGCTCACGGCCTCCCAGCTGCTGCGTCTGGCCGCCGACCCGGACGCTTTCGCGCAGGAGCTGGCCCGCCCCATGCCCCGCCCGCCCCAGCCCGCCGCCCGCCGCGGCACCCGCTTCCACGCCTGGGTCGAGGCCCGCTTCGAAGAGCTCACACTGCCCATGCTGGAGCCGGACGAACTCCCCGGCAGCGAGGCCGAGATCGCCGACGAACGAGACCTTCAGGCCCTCAAGGACGCCTTCGAGCGCACCGAGTACGCGCACCGCACGCCCCACCGGGTGGAGGCCCCCTTCCAGCTCGCGATCGCCGGCCGCGTCGTCCGGGGCCGCATCGACGCCGTATACAAGGAGGGCGACGGGGCGGAGACGACGTACGAGATCGTCGACTGGAAGACCAACCGCTCCCGCACCGCCGACCCGCTCCAGCTCGCCGTCTACCGCCTGGCGTGGGCCGAGCAGCAGGGTGTGCCCCCCGAGTCGGTCACGGCCGCTTTCCTCTACGTGCGCAGCGGGGAGGTGGTACGCCCGGCGGACCTGCCCGACCGAGCCGCCCTGGAGCGGCTGCTCCTGGAGGAGCCGGCCGGTGCGGAGGCCGGTGAGGAACCGCACTCCGAGGACGTCAGTGCGGGCCGATAGGCTCGTGACCATGAGCCAGACCCCGGACAGCGTCGTCCGTCCGTACATCCAGCAGCATCGCGCCGCCTTCCTCGACGACCTCGCCGAGTGGCTGCGCATCCCGTCGGTGTCGGCCCAGCCGGACCACGCTCCCGACGTACGACGCAGCGCCGACTGGCTCGCCGCCAAGCTCAAGGAGACCGGGTTCCCGACGGCCGAGGTCTGGCGGACCCCGGGCGCGCCGGCCGTCTACGCCGAGTGGCCCTCCGACGACGCACAGGCCCCCACCGTGCTGGTCTACGGTCACCACGACGTGCAGCCCGCCGCCCGCGAGGACGGCTGGGACAGCGATCCCTTCGAACCGGTCGTCCGTGAGAACCGTCTCTACGCGCGCGGGGCGGCCGACGACAAGGGCCAGGTGTTCTTCCACACCCTCGGCGTCCGCGCCCACCTCGCCGCCACCGGCCGCACCACCCCGGCCGTGCACCTGAAGCTGCTGATCGAAGGCGAGGAGGAATCCGGCTCACCGCACTTCCGGGCCCTCGTCGAGCAGCACGCCGAGCGGCTCGCCGCCGACGCCGTGATCGTCTCCGACACCGGCATGTGGTCCGAGGACACCCCCACGGTGTGCACGGGCATGCGCGGCCTCGCCGAGTGCGAGATACGGCTCTACGGCCCCGACCAGGACATCCACTCCGGCTCCTTCGGCGGCGCGGTGCCCAACCCGGCGACGGCCGCCGCCCGCCTGGTCGCCGCCCTGCACGACGAGCACGCGCGCGTGGCCATCCCCGGCTTCTACGACGGCGTCATCGAATTCACCGACCGCGAGCGCGCCCTCTTCGCCGACCTGCCCTTCGACGAGCGGCAGTGGCTGCGCGCGGCCAGGTCCCACGCCACCCGGGGCGAGGCCGGCTACACCACCCTGGAGCGTGTCTGGGCCCGCCCCACCGCGGAGGTCAACGGCATCGGCGGCGGCTACCAGGGCCCCGGCAGCAAGACGATCGTGCCGTCCTCCGCGATGGTGAAGCTGTCCTTCCGGCTGGTGGCCGGCCAGGACCCCGGCCACGTCGAGAAGGCCGTCCGCGCCTGGACCGAGCAGCAGGTGCCCGCCGGGATCCGCTGTGAGATCACCTTCAGCGGGGCCACGCGCCCGTGTCTGACGCCGCTGGACCACCCGGCCCTCCAGTCGGTGGTCCGCGCGATGGGCCGGGCCTTCGAGAAACCGGTCCGCTTCACCCGCGAGGGCGGCTCCGGACCGGCGGCCGACCTCCAGGACGTCCTCGGCGCCCCCGTGCTCTTCCTCGGCATCTCCGTCCCGTCCGACGGGTGGCACGCCCCGAACGAGAAAGTGGAACTCGACCTGCTCCTGAAGGGCGTCGAAACCACCGCGTACCTGTGGGGCGACCTCGCCGAACACTGGCGTCATGGGCCCTGAGCATCCCCAGCCGTCCGGACCGGCGGCGCGCACGGGGCACACTGAAGGGACCGCCCCGCACCGCCGAAGACCACCGGACCCGGTCACCTCCCGCCGTACGTCCCGCTGATCAGCCCGCCGAACCCGACCGTTCCACCGGGGAGTTGGAAGCACCCGTGACCACCTGGACCGACCACAACGCCGACCGCCCCATCTCGCTCACCGACCCGAGCGGCATCGACCGCGCCGCCCACCACCGGCTCGACGAGGCCTGGCTCGCGGCGGCGTGGAGCCACCCCACCACGCGCTGCTTCGTGGTCTCCGGCGGACAGGTCCTCATCGACGAGACGGCGGACGGGCGCACCGAGCTCGTCATGACGCCCTCCTTCGAGGCCCCCTCACCGAGGCGCACCGCTACTTCCTCGGCATCGACGAGGACGGCGTCAGCTACTTCGCCCTCCAGAAGGACTCCCTGCCCGGGCGTATCGACCAGTCCGCGCGCCCGGCGGGCCTGCGTGAGGCGGGCCTGCTGCTGTCGGCCCGTGACGTGGGCCTGATGGTGCACGCGGTCGGCCTGGAGAACTGGCAGCGCACGCACCGTTTCTGCTCCCGCTGCGGCGAGCGCACCGTCATCGCCGCGGCCGGTCACATCCGCCGCTGCCCGGCCTGCGGCGCGGAACACTACCCGCGCACGGACCCCGCCGTGATCATGGCCGTGACCGACGAGGACGACCGCATCCTGCTCGGCCGCCAGGTGCACTGGCCCGAGGGCCGCTTCTCGACGCTCGCGGGCTTCGTCGAGCCCGGCGAGTCCATCGAGCAGTCGGTGCGCCGCGAGGTCCACGAGGAGGTCGGCATCACGATCGGCCAGGTCGAGTACGTCGCCAGCCAGCCCTGGCCGTTCCCGTCCAGCCTCATGCTGGGCTTCATGGCCCGCGCCACCTCGACCGAGATCGAGGTCGACGGCGACGAGATCCACGAGGCCCGCTGGTTCTCCCGCGACGAACTGCGCGCCGCCTTCGAGTCCGGCGAGGTGCTCCCGCCGTACGGCATCTCGATCGCGGCACGCCTGATCGAGCTCTGGTACGGCAAGCCGCTCCCGACGAGAAGCGTCGCCTGACGACTGCGGCACGGCTTTGGAGGCGGGCTGCGGCGACGGCCTGCTCACCGCGAGCTCGCGGCCAGGGGCGGCGTCCGTCACGGGCGTGGACCGCTCGCCGGAGATGATCGAGCTCGCCCGCGAGCACGGGCTCAAGCCCGGCAGGCCGCCCACCGGCTGCTGCCCGGCTGCGACTGGGGCCGCACGCTGCTGTGGCGCTACGTCGTGGTGTGGGACAGACCACGAGAAGGCGGCCCCTGAGCTGTCTCAGGAGCCGCCTCGGAAGTCGCCTTCCCGCACCGCCGCGCGGCGACTAGGCCGTGTTTTGAAAGTCAGCTCTGTTCCTCGCCTCGCATCGTGATGATCTCGGTGTGGGGCGAGGGGATCTTTCTGACGAGCAATGGGCGGTGCTGGAGCCGTTGTTGCCGGTTGCGGCGTTGGGGCGGCCATCGTTGGGCCGGCGGAGGCTGATCGATGGAATCCGGTGGCGGGTGCGGACCGGTGCTCCGTGGAGGGATCTGCCGTCGAAGTACGGGCCGTGGCAGACGGTCTACGGCCTCTTCCGCCGCTGGCAACGCGACGACACCTGGACCCTGCTGCTGACCCGGCTGCAGGTCCGGGCGGACGCGGCAGGGCTGATCACGTGGGAGGTCAATGTCGACTCCACGATCTGCCGGGCCCATCAGCACGCCGCGGGCGCCCGCCGTGCCGGCCAATCCCAAAAGGAACCGCCGGGCGGGTCCCGCACCGAACCCGAGGACCACGGCCTGGGCCGGTCCCGGGGAGGCTTCACCACCAAGATCCACCTGGCCTGCGAACAAGGCCAACGGCCGCTGTCCTTGCGGGTCACCGCAGGTCAGCGTGGTGACAGTCCTCAGTTCACCGCCGTTCTGGAAGCCATCCGAGTGCCCCGCACCGGGCCCGGCCGTCCCCGGGTCCGCCCGCTGCGAGTGCGGGGCGACAAGGCGTACTCCTCCCGCGCCAACCGGGCCTACCTGCGAAAGCGGGGAATCCGATGCACGATCCCGGAGCCTGCCGACCAGGCCGCCAACCGCAAACGGCGAGGGAAGGCCGGCGGGCGGCCTCCGGCCTTCAACCGCGAGGATTACAAGGCCCGGCACGCGGTCGAATGCGGGATCAACCGGCTCAAGCGCAACCGGGCGGTCGCCACTCGTTTCGACAAACTCGCAGTCCGCTTCGAAGCGACCGTTCTGATCGCAGCCATCGGCGAATGGTTATGACCGGCCCGAGGCGTCGTCTCCGCGTGCCATGCTGGCCACGATCAGGGTGAATGGGGCGAGGGGAAGGCAACGATGGGGGCTCAGTACTACGGTGCCGACAGCGAGAACGGCGACCGCATCGACGACCCCTCCGAGGACGCGCTGTTCATGCTGATCAGCGACCTCAACGACTCCGACAACACGTTCGTGGTCGTCCAGCCCGACGAGGACGACCCCGTCTGGTTCACCTCAGTGGCCATCATGGACGAGGGCGGCTACGAGATCGTCCGCCGTGACAGCACTCGCAACGAGCACGAGGTCACCACAGCGACCAGCGTCAACGACATCGCCCGCGACCTCACCATCTGGATGGCCGCCCGCGACGTCCCCGGACGGCCAACCAGGCAGGTCAGCGAGTTCTAAAACACGGCCTAGGCGCCGATCTTCTGCTTCACCTGAGCCAGCGACGGGTTGGTGAGGGTGGAGCCGTCCGGGAACAGAACGGTGGGCACCGTCTGGTTTCCGCCATTCGCCTTCTCCACGAACGCGGCGGACTCCGGGTCCTGCTCGATGTTGATCTCGGTGTACGCGATGCCCTCGCGGTCCATCTGGCTCTTCAGACGGCGGCAGTAGCCGCACCACGTGGTGCTGTACATCGTGACAGTGCCCAGCATGTCTCTCGTGCTCCTTCGGTGGCTCGGGGCGGGTGGTCGCTCAGGTGGAACGTATGTGAAAGGTCCACCATTCCCCGGCCCGAGCCCCGCCGTACGTGACGCCTGCCGCATTAGTACGACTATCAGTGCCTGCCTGTGGACAACCGGCACAGCCGTCTCGCGCGACCTGGCAGCATGGCCGTGTGACAGCAGCAACGCACTCCACCCTGTTCCCGCAGGTACCGGACTCCGCCGACGCGGTGCTCGAGGGGCTCGACCCCGAGCAGCGCGAGGTGGCGACCGCCCTGAACGGCCCGGTGTGCGTCCTGGCGGGCGCGGGCACGGGCAAGACCCGGGCGATCACCCATCGCATCGCCTACGGGGTACGCGCCGGCATCCTCCAGCCCTCCAGCGTGCTCGCCGTCACCTTCACCAACCGCGCCGCCGGCGAGATGCGGGGCCGGCTGCGCCAGCTCGGCGCGGCCGGAGTCCAGGCGCGGACGTTCCACTCCGCGGCCCTGCGCCAGCTCCAGTACTTCTGGCCGAAAGCGATCGGCGGCTCCATGCCCCGGCTCGTCGACCGCAAGATCCAGCTCGTCGCCGACGCGGCGGCCGCCTGCCGCATCAGGCTCGACCGGGGCGAGCTGCGGGACGTCACCGCCGAGATCGAGTGGTCCAAGGTCACCCAGACCGTCCCCGCCGACTACGCGCCCGCCGCCGCCAAGGCCGGCCGCGAGGCCCCCCGCGACCCCGCCGAGATCGCCCAGCTCTACGCCGCCTACGAGGACATCAAGCGTGCGCGCTCCGTCATCGACTTCGAGGACGTGCTGCTGCTGACGGTGGCCGTCCTCCAGGACCGGCACGACATCGCGGAGCAGGTCCGCGCGCAGTACCAGCACTTCGTGGTGGACGAATACCAGGACGTCAGCCCCCTCCAGCAGCGCCTGCTGGAGCTGTGGCTGGGCGAGCGGGACAGCCTCTGCGTGGTCGGCGACGCCAGTCAGACGATCTACTCGTTCACCGGAGCCACCCCGGACCATCTGCTCGACTTCCGCACCCGACACCCCGGTGCGACGGTCGTCAAGCTGGTCCGCGACTACCGCTCCACCCCTCAGGTCGTGCACCTCGCCAACGGCCTGCTCGCCCAGGCCAGGGGCCGCGCCGCCGACCACCGCCTGGAACTCGTCTCCCAGCGCGCGCCCGGGCCCGAGCCGCTCTACACCGAGTACACCGACGAGCCCGCCGAGGCGGAGGGCGCGGCCCGCCGCATCCGTGAGCTCATCGACTCGGGCGTACCGGCCGCCGAGATCGCCGTCCTGTTCCGTACGAACGCGCAGTCCGAGACCTACGAACAAGCCCTCGCCGACGCCGGAGTGCCCTACCAGCTGCGCGGCGCCGAGCGGTTCTTCGACCGCCCGGAGGTGCGCAAGGCGGGCGTCGCCCTGCGCGGCGCGGCCCGCTTCGGCGGCAACGACTCCCTCCTGGACGACGCTGTCGACCTGCCCTCCCAGGTGCGCGCCGTGCTCTCGGGGAGGGCTGGACGCCCCAGCCACCGGCCGGCTCCGGCGCCGTGCGAGAACGCTGGGAGTCCCTGGCCGCCCTGGTGAACCTCGCCCAGGACTTCGCCGCCGCGCGACCCGGCGCCACCCTGGCCGACCTCGTCGCCGAACTGGACGAACGGGCGAACGCCCAGCACGCCCCCACCGTGCAGGGCGTCACCCTCGCCTCCCTGCACTCGGCCAAGGGCCTGGAGTGGGACGTCGTCTTCCTGGTCGGTGTCGCCGAGGGCATGATGCCGATCACCTACGCCAAGACCGACGAACAGATCGAGGAGGAGCGCCGCCTCCTCTACGTCGGCGTCACCCGCGCGCGCGAACGCCTCCATGTCTCCTGGGCCCTGTCGCGTTCCCCGGCGGCCGGCCCAACCGACGCCCCAGCCGTTTCCTCGACGGGCTGCGCCCCGGTTCGACGGCCACCACCGGCCGCTCCACCGCCGGCGGAACGGGCGGAATCGAGCGCGGTATCGGCGGAACCGGGGTGTCCGCCCCGAGACGAACCCAGCGAACCCCTGCCCGCTGCCGGGTCTGCGGCCGCACCCTCACGGACCCGGGCGAGACGAAACTGATGCGCTGCGACGACTGCCCCTCCGACATGAACGAGGGTCTCTACGAGCGCCTGCGCGAGTGGCGCGCCGACCAGGCGCGCAGCAGTGGTCAGCCCGCCTTCTGCGTCTTCACCGACAGGACGCTGATGGCGATCGCCGAGACCGCGCCCGACGACGAGCACGAGCTGGCGCGCATCCCGGGCGTCGGCATGCGCAAGCTCACCCGCTACGGAGCCGATGTACTGGCCATCTGCGCAGGCCAGTACGCCGGGGGAGACACAGATCAGGACTGACCCCAACTCGTCGAAAAAATAGTTTGCGCATGCCCCAGCAATCCCCATAGGTTCTTAGGCACGAGAGCAGCGGCCTTCTCGGAGGCCCTGATTCCGTGTTGTACTTGCATATCCGTCGGACTGGTTCACCCAGTCCCCCGAGACGCCGAGAGGAGGCGAGTCCAGTGATCAGCATCAACACCAGCTCCATCAGCACCGTGAAAATGACCGATCGCTCGGCCGTCTCCGCGTGCATGCTCGGCGTTTCGAACCTGGGCACCGGTCTGTCCGGCATTCGTGCCGCGCGCCCGGCGTCCTCCTCCGTTGCTCCCGCGGGCCTTCCCGTCCGTGAGCGCAATGAGCGACCGACCAAGGCACTGGAAGCGGCAGTAGTGGCACAGGCGCAGGCCTATGCCTTTACGGCGACCGGTGCCGGATTCCGGAAGCAGACGACGCAGCACCACCTGATGTGGGCCTTCCGTGGGCCAGAACCCTGGAGTGATCCAGCCTGACGCCGATCAGGCCGGCGCCTTCAGGGCCGCGGAACCCCATCCGGGATCCGCGGCCCTTCTGTTTGTCCCCGACCCGGGACGACGGACCGAAGGAGCCTCGGGACAAGAAAAGAACCCGGTACCAGCCGCCCCCCGGCCAACAGGCCGGAACGACCAGACGAGGAAGACGAACCGTGCAACTCGAAGCGCACGCCCCGTCCGTACCGCCTTCGCAAACGATCCCCAAGCCCTGCTCCACGGAGGACTCCGCCTTGACCCCGCTCACCGCGCTCACCGCGCTCGACGACGCCATCGAGAACCTCGGCGTACCCGTCCCCTGCCGGTCCTACGACCCGGAGGTCTTCTTCGCCGAGTCGCCCGCGGACGTCGAGTACGCCAAGTCCCTCTGCCGCACCTGCCCGCTGATGGAGGCCTGCCTCGCCGGCGCCAAGGAGCGGCGTGAGCCCTGGGGCGTCTGGGGTGGCGAGCTGTTCGTGCAGGGTGTCGTCGTCGCCCGGAAGCGGCCGCGTGGCCGCCCGCGCAAGAACCCGGTCGCGGCATGAACACCGCAGGAACGATCGACCGTCCCCTCACGCACGACCCCCAGAAGCAGGCCCCGATGAAGCCGTCCACTTACGAGCCCTCAGGCTCCGCGAACCAAGACTTCACCACCAGCGGCGCGAAGGACTCGCGTCAGAACAGGACCCGAGAGATGCAACTCATCCCAGAAGCCATGGCTCGTGCGCATATGCGCGAGCGACTGCGAGAGGCGGAGCGGGAACGCCCGGCCGTGCGCCTGGCGACCGCTCGCCGGATGCAGCGCAGGGCGGAGCGCGCCTCCCGGCGTGCCCGCCGGGCGCTCGCCATGGCGGTCATGCAGTAACCGATCTCCTCCGAAGCGGTGGCCTCCCGAGCCCGGGAGGCCGAGCGCTCCCCGCGGGGGCCGGTCCGTGCCGAACGGACCGGCCCCCGCGGTGCGTTGTGATCCGGAGAACATCAAGTCGACGAGGGACGGGCTCGACTCGGACTGGTGGTGAAGCGCGCGGCCAGGGAGCTCAGGCCTCCTGCGCCGGCTGCTCGCCGTCCGCAGGGCCCTCCGGGACGAACCCCGGCAGCCATTCCTCCAACTCCTCACGCAGCCGCACCGTCGCCCCCAACTGGCACAGCACGCCGATCGTGCTCAGGGTCACCCGGTGGATCAGCAGGTACGACGGCGGCAGGTTGAGCTGCTTGCCGAGCTGGTAGGCGGGGGAGCGGGGATCGGCGATCCGGGCCGCCTGGCTGCGCATCCAGCCGCGGGTGAAGGTGAACTCCTCGACCTGGGCCGGTTCGATGATCGGCAGCAGGTAGTCCAGCACCGCGTCCGGATCCAGTTCTATGGTCTCCTTCACGAACCCCTCCGAGCACAGGAGCTCGTAGACCGCCTCGGCCTCCCCGTCGAGGGTCATCCGCAGGGACTCGCCGATGGTCGCCGGCAGGCCACCCGGGAGCCGGTCGACCGTGCCGAAGTCCAGGACGCCCAGGCGCCAGTCGTCCTCACTGTCCGGGCCGCCGGGCAGCAGGCGGAAGTTGCCCGGGTGCGGATCGGCGTGCAGCAGACCGGTACGGGCGGGGCCGGAGAACAGGAAGCGGGCCAGGAGCTGCCCGGCCCGGTCGCGCTGCTCCTGGGTGCCGTCCGCGATGATCTCCGAGAGCGGGACGCCGTCGATCCACTCGGTGACCAGGACCTGGTCGGACTGGTGCACCACGTGCGGCACGACCACGTCCGGGTCGTCCGTGAACTCTTCCGCGTGGGCCTGCTGGGCCTGGGCCTCCAGGACGTAGTCCAGCTCCTCCGAGACCCGGTCCTTCAGCTCCGCGATCAGCGGCTTGATGTCCATGCCGGGGACCAGTGGACCGAGCAGGCGGGAGAAGCGGCTCAGCTGGTTCAGATCGGACAGCAGGGCCTCGCCCGCGCCCGGGTACTGCACCTTGACCGCCACCTCGCGGCCGTCATGCCACACCCCGCGGTGCACCTGGCCGATCGAGGCCGCAGCGGCGGGCTTGTCCTCGAACTCCAGGAACAGCTCCTGCCAGCCCTCGCCGAGCCGTTCCTCCAGCACCGCGTGCACAGTGCGCGTCGGCATCGGCGGCGCCGCCTCCTGGAGCTTGGTCAGCGCGGCCCGATAGGGGCCGGCCACCTCCTCCGGCAGCGCCGACTCGAAGACGGACAGGGCCTGCCCGAACTTCATCGCGCCGCCCTTGAGCTCGCCGAGCACCTTGAACAGCTGCTCCGCCGTGCGCTGTTGGAGCTCGCGGCCGACGAGCTCCGCGGACTCGCCGACGATTCGCTTGCCGAATCCCCAGGTCGCCCGCCCGGCGATGCCGAGCGGGAGCGCGGCGAGCTTGGCGGTCCGGGTGACCGCCTTCCGGGGAAGATCAGACATGCGCCCTCCAAGTCCCAGCCGGCCGCTTTGCCGCTGCCTCACGGCACTGCTCCGACGGCCGTTGCACCGCCATTGTCTCGTGCGACTCCCCGTCCTCCGAGAGGTGCTCCCCTTTTCCTCTCTCCGCCGCCGCGCACGGGCATGCCGGATGCGCCCACACCGGCCGGGCATGCCAGTGCAGAGCGGGCAGCGAGACCTCCCAGCGTGCCCCCGCGGTCGACGGAACCCGGCCGTCCAGGAAGGCGAGCGCGTGGGCGGCCGCCAGTCCGGCCACGGTCGTGGCCAGTGCCAGGTCGCAGGGCCGCACCTGCCGCTGCTTGCCGGAGCGCCACTGGGCGACCAGCCGCGGCCAGGTCGGGTCCCGGTCGGTGCGGCTCTCGTGCAGACACCCGGCGCAGCCTGTCTCCCCGGGCAGGACGAGCGGGCCGACCACGCCGGTCCCCTCCACGACACCGGCGTACAGATGGGGCGTCCCGGAGGACATCAGGGGCTCGGCGGCGGCCGGGTCGGGCGCGTGCACCGCGATGTCGTCCCGCGGGGCGACGATCACCAGGGAGAAGCCCGGGTCGCCTTCCTCCGGGGGCGGGTGGGCCGCCGAGCGGCGGGGCGGCCGGTCCGGGGCCGCCCGGCGGACGGCACGGCGGGCCGACTCGTCCCTGCGGTCGCCGACGGCCTCCGGAGGCAACCCGCCCGGGGCGACGTCCCACGGTTCCACTCGGCCGCCGTCCATCACCTCCGCCTCGCCCACGCCGGCCCCGCCAGCAGCGAGGCCAGGACGGCACCCACCCGGCCCGCACCCCGCACCCGCACGCGCTGCGAGCGCCGCGCGGCCAGCTGCCCGATCGCGTCACCGGGCGCCGAGGTGGTCAGGGACAGCGTGGCCAGGTCGGGGCGGAGCCGGTCGAGGACCTCCTTCTTCTTCCGCAGGGCGTCGGCGGCCGGTCCGCCGCCCCGCGCGTCGTCGAGGAGGCCGGCCGTCGCGAGCCGCCGTACCAGCCCGTCGACATGGCCGTCCGGCAGATCCATCCGGCGCCCCTCCTCGCGCAGCAGCTCCATCCCCGCGTGCCGTTCAGCAGGTCGAGGAAACTGCCCGTCGCCAGGTCCATCGGGCCGAGTGTCAGCGCATGCGCGGGTGTCATCCCGAACTGCACGGTGTTGAGATCGCGCCAGCCGCGCCTCAGCGCGGGTTTCACCATCGGATGCATGACAGGACCCCCGTTTGTCATTGATCGTCCCCGTACACCGGTCGAGCGTGGAAGCGCCACCGGACCTGCCGCGGACCGGCCCCTGGTCACGGACCGAACCGCCCATCGCTTCACCGACAACAGCCAGCATGCCCAAACACGTCGTCGCCTGCCGAAAGTTGTCCACAGGCACGGGCATTCGTCGTACAAATCCGGCGGCCGGTGGTGGGCATCGGCAGCGAACCCTCCCGGAGTCGGGACTTCCCCGTGTGCAGCGGGTAACGTCGGGGCGTGCCCGCCGACCCACTGCACCGCGCCGGAAAGCCACTTCGCAGCACGACGAGCCAGCCGCCGAGCGGCTCGGGGCGAGCGCGATCGAGGTCCGCCGGAGCAGCCGCCGACGCAGAACGGTCTCCGCGTACCGCGAGGGCGACCGCACCGTGGTGCTCATCCCCGCCCGGATGTCCGAGGCGGAGGAGCAGCGCTGGGTGAACGTCATGCTCGACAAACTGGCCGCCCAGGAGAGCAAGCGGTCCCTCGGCGACGCCGAGCTGGCCGAGCGGGCGCGGCGCCTCTCGGACCAGTACTTCGGCGGGCGGGCCCGGCCCACCTCGGTGCGCTGGGTGACCAACCAGAACACGCGCTGGGGATCCTGCACCCCGGCCGAGGGCAGCATCCGGCTGTCGCACCGCCTCCAGGGCATGCCGGAGTACGTCGTCGACTACGTCCTCGTCCACGAACTCGCCCATCTGCTCGTCCCGGACACGGCCCCCGCTTCTGGGAGCTGCTGGAGTCCTACCCGCGCACGGAGCGGGCCCGGGGCTACCTCGAAGGCGTGGTCGCCGCCGAGCGGTTGCCGCATGTGCCCGGTGCGCGGGTGAGAGCCCGGCGGGATGAGGGCCCGGGGTGGGTGACCGCTTTCCCCGGGCGAGCAGCCGATACGGCCCGGCGCGGGTTCTGTACCGGGTCTGTACCGACTTCGTCCGGTGTCCGAGTTTGCCGTTAGCCTGGCGCGACGCACTCACGTTCTGGATGGGGGACGGTCGTTACGCATGGCCAGGGAATTCCAACGCGGCCACAAGGCCAGGATCAGTGATCTCACCGCGGGCACGGATCTGTACGTAGGCGTGCAGATCTCCGGCCCCGGACTGAGCTTCGACATCAGCTGTTTCGGCCTCGACGCCGACGAACGGCTCTCGGACGACCGGTACTTCATCTTCTACAACCAGCCGAAGTCCCCGAGGAGTCCCTTCAGCTGCTGGGTGCCCAGGCGGGCGACACGGAGTCCTTCCGGGTGACGCTCGACCGGATCCCGCCGCAGATCCAGAAGCTGTCCTTCACGGCGACGATCGACGGCGCCGGGCAGATGTCGCAGGTCGCCCCGGGCTACATCCGTATCGTCGCGGGCGGCGAGGAGGTGGCCCGCTACCCCTTCAGCGGCTCGGAGTTCTCCACCGAGCGGGCCGTGATGCTGGGCGACTTCTACCTGAAGGACGTCTGGCGCTTCGCCGCCGTCGGGCAGGGCTTCGACGGCGGTCTCGACGCACTGCTGAGGAACTTCGGCGGCGAGGTCGCCGAGGAGGAGACGCCCGCGCCCGCCGCGCAGCAGCCGCAGTCCGGCGCCGCCCCGGGCTTCGCGCCGCCCGCGTTCGGCGTCCCGGAACCGCGGAACCCACCCCGGCTCCTGCACCCGCCCCGGCAGCGCCCCCGGCCCCGGCTCCCGCCCCGGAACCCGCGCCCGCTCCCCAGCCCGCCGCGCAGGGCTTCGCGCCCCCGGCCCCGGCGCCCGCGCCCGAGGTGCACGCCGCCCCGACCATCGTCGCGCCCATGAACGCCCCGCCCGGCGGCTCCCCGGTGCCACCCCCGGCCCCGGCGCCCGCGCCGTACGGCCACCCCGGCCAGCAGCAGCCGCCGTACGGCCAGGCCCCCGGCCAGACGGCCCCGCCGCCCCCCGGCTACGGTCAGCCCCAGGCGCCCCAAGCCCCGGCCCGCCGCCCGGTTACGGCCAGCCCACCCCACCCCCGGGCTACGGCCAGCAGCCCCCGCAGCCCCCGTTCGGGCAGGCCGGACAGGCCCCCTACGGAGCGCCTCAAGGGGCTCCTCAGGGCGCACCGCAGGGCCCCGGTGTGACCGCCGCCCTCCAGAAGTTCAAGGAGACCCCGACCGGTCAGCGCTGGACGCAGCAGAACAAGAAGCTCGTCCGCGTGGACCTCGGCATCGGAGGTCAGCCCGTGCTGGCCCGGCAGGGCAGCATGGTGCTGTACCAGGGCAAGGTCGACTTCAGCTACAAGGGCGCCGGCTTCGCCGGCCGGATCGTGGGCAACGCGACCGGCCAGGAGATGCAGCTGATGCGCTGTACCGGCCAGGGGCAGGTGTTCCTCGCCGAGAACTCGACCATGCTGCACCCCATCGAGCTGCAGGGTGACGCCGTCTGCGTCTCCGCCGAGAACGTCCTCGCCTTCGACGAGAGCCTCACCTACGAGGTCCGCCGCATCGAGGGACACGGCATCCCCGGCGGCGCCCTGTTCACCATGCAGTTCCAGGGCACCGGCACCATCGTCGTGAAGACGCACGGCACGCCTGTCGTCCTCCCGGTCACGCCCACCACGTTCGCCGACTGCAACGCCGTGGTCGCCTGGTCCGCCGCCGCCCAGGTCGTCGTCTCCAGCCAGGTGCGGATGCGCCGCAACGCCTACCCCGGTGACACCGGGGAGAGCGTCAACCTCCAGTTCCGGGAGCGCCCGGCAACTTCATCGTCGTCCAGCCGTACGAGGTCTGAGGGAGCCCGTCATGACACAGCAGCTCGCGGGCCACGCCCCCGCACCCGTCACCGCCCGCATGGAGAACCACGGCAACCACATGCTGAAGGTCGCCATGCAGACCGGGAACGACCTCCTCGCACGCGTGGGGTCGATGGTCGCCTACGAGGGGTTCGTCCAGTACGAGCCCAACCCCCCGGCCGTGCGCCAGATCGCCAAGGACTGGATGACCGGTGAGGGCGCGCCCCTGATGAAGTGCTCCGGCGACGGCCTGCTCTACCTCGCCGACTACGGCGCGAACGTCGTCGTCATCAACCTCAACGGCGACGGCATCTCCGTCAACGCCACCAACCTGCTCGCCTTCGACGCCCATCTCACCTGGGGCGTCGAGCGGGTCAAGGGCCTGGCGAAGTTCGCCGGACAGGGCCTGTGGAACACCAAGATCTCCGGGCAGGGCTGGGTGGCGCTCACCTCCCGGGGCAAGCCCATCGTCGTCGACTGCGGCGGCGGCGAGGACGAGACGTACGTCGATCCCGACGCCCTGGTCGCCTGGTCCCCGAACCTCAAGGTGAAGGGCAAGCGCAGCTTCCGGGCGCAGTCGCTGATCGGCCGCGGCAGCGGCGAGGCCTACCAGATGGCCTTCTCCGGTCAGGGCATCGTCGTCGTCCAGCCCAGCGAGGACAGCACCGACCGCCTCCGGGCCCGGGGCTGAGGGGAGCCAAAAAGTCATGCAGAGCCCGATTTTCGCCTACAACGAGCAGCAGACCCAGGACCGCTGGAGCCTGCAGAACAAGCAGATGCTGCGCGTCGCCCTGGAAGGCCACGACGACATCCTGGCCCGCAAGGGCACCATGGTCGCCTACCAGGGCCTCGTCGAGTTCGACGCCGAGTACCAGAGCAACGACCAGGCACGCGCGCGTGCGCACACCGGCGAGGGACTGGACCTGATGCGCTGCCACGGGCAGGGCACGGTCTACCTCGCCAACCTCAAGCAGCACATCCACGTGATGGAAGTGGAGCAGGACGGTCTCACCGTCGACAGCAGCTACGTGCTGGCGATGGACTCCTCCCTGCACCACGAGGTCATCGCCGTCGACAGCCTGTACGGCATCTCCGGCTCCGGGAAGTACCAGCTCAACATCACCGGCCGGGGCAAGGTCGCCCTGATGACCTCGGGCATGCCGCTGCTGCTGCAGGTGACACCCGACAAGTACGTCAACTGCGACGCCGACGCGATCGTCGCCTGGTCGACGAGCCTGCGGGTGCAGATGCAGTCCCAGACGCACTCGTCCGGGGTGTGGCGGCGGCGCGGCAACACCGGCGAGGGCTGGGAGCTGAGCTTCATGGGCACCGGCTTCGCGCTGGTCCAGCCCAGCGAGCTGCTGCCGCCGCAGAACGCCCAGATCGGCTCGG
This sequence comes from Streptomyces tuirus, assembly GCA_018195615.1. Taxonomy (GTDB): domain Bacteria; phylum Actinomycetota; class Actinomycetes; order Streptomycetales; family Streptomycetaceae; genus Streptomyces; species Streptomyces tuirus_A. The sequence continues at coordinate 6,435,119 of JAGTPG010000002.1, forward strand.
GCCTCTCCGCCCAGTACGGCATGGGCCAGCAGGGGGCACGCGGGCAGAACCAGGGCAACGTCTGGAGCTGAGCGCTCCGCGGGTTCGGCCGGAGGACTTCGGGGCGGCGGGCTGGCTCTGGCTGCGGGTCGTACGTGGCTGGTCGCGCAGTTCCCCGCGCCCCTGAGGGGGCGCGGTCCGCCGTCAGGGCGGGATGTAAGGGGCGTCTGTCAGGAAGGTCGCCCCTTACACACTCCTTCAGGCCGCGAGCATGGCGCGCGTCGCCTCCAGCAGCCGCACCACCGACTCGTCCGCCACGTCCGCCACCTCGCCGTACTCGAACCAGCGCACGTCCAGAGACTCGTCACTGACCGCGTGCGCGGCGCCGGGCGGCGCCACGACCGCGTACTGGACGTCGAAGTGCCAGTGGCACGGGGCAGGGATCGGATGCCGGTCCAGGCGCACCGGTCCGCCGGGCAGCAGGGAGAGCCCGAGACGCCGGATTCCTCCGAGGCCTCACGCAGGGCCGTGGCCGCCAGCGACGGGTCGCCCGGCTCGCAGTGGCCGCCCATCTGCAGCCACATGCGCAGCTTCCTGTGCAGGGTCAGCAGCACCCGGCCGCGCTCGGGCTCGATCACCAGGGCGCTCGCCGTGATGTGGCCCGCGTGGCAGGCCTTCCACAGGCCGTCCGGGTGGGCCGCCAGGTGGTCCAGGTAGGCCTGGCGCAGATCGGTCTGGCCCTCGTACCCCTTCAGCACGAGGACCGCGTCGTCGTACAGGCTCACTCGGCGTCGTCGCCCTTGTTCTTGTCCTCGCCCTCGTCCTTCTTCCTGAGGTCGGGCTTGTCCGCCGCCTCGCCGAGCATCTTGTCGAGCTCGGAGAAGTCGATCTGCTCGCGGTGCACGAAGCCGTCCGGGTCGTCCAGGTCGGTCGCCGTCGGCAGCATGTCCGGGTGGGCCCACAGGGCGTCCCGGCCGTCGACGCCACGCGCGTCCGTGAGCGAGGCCCACAGCCGGGAGGCGTCCCGCAGACGGCGCGGGCGCAGCTCCAGGCCGATCAGCGTGGCGAACGTCTGCTCGGCCGGCCCGCCCGAGGCGCGGCGGCGGCGCAACGTCTCGCGGAGGGCGTCGGCGGACGACAGACGGGGCTTCGCGGCGGCGTGGACCACCGCGTCCACCCAGCCCTCCACGAGCGCCAGAGCCGTCTCCAGACGCGCCAGGGCGGCCTTCTGCTCGGGCGTGTCCTCCGGCTGGAACATGCCCTGCTGAAGGGCCTCCTGGAGCTGCTCGGGGTTCTGCGGGTCGAACTGGCCGACCACGTCCTCCAGCTTGGCCGTGTCGACCTTGATGCCGCGGGCGTAACCGTCGACCGCGCCGAACAGATGCGAGCGCAGCCACGGCACGTGCGCGAAGAGGCGCTGGTGGGCGGCCTCGCGCAGGGCGAGATACAGCCGCACCTCCTCCTGGGGGACGCTCAGGTCCTTGCCGAACGTCTCGATGTTCACCGGCAGCAGCGCGGCCTTGCCGGCCGGGCCGAGCGGCAGGCCGATGTCGGACGAGCCGACGACCTCGCCGGCGAGCACGCCGACGGCCTGCCCGATCTGCGTACCGAACATCGCGCCGCCCATCGAGCGCATCATGCCGATCAGCGGGCCGGCCATGGCCTGCATCTCCTCCGGCAGGACGTCGCCCATGGCGGTGCCGACGCGCTCGGCGACCGGGTCGACGAGCTCCTTCCAGGCGGGCAGGGTCGCCTCGACCCACTCCGCGCGGCTCCAGGCCACCGCGGAGCCGGCGCCGGACGGCAGCGACGTGGCGTCGTCGAGCCAGAGGTCGGCCAGGCGGACGGCCTCCTCGACGGCCTTGCGCTCGCCGGGGCCGACGCTCGCGTCCTTGGTTCCGTCAGGGGAGCCCTGGGAGACCGTCTGGCGGGCGATCTGCTTGGCCATGTCCCAGTTCACCGGGCCGCCCTCGTAGGAGAGCATCTGGCCTAGCTGCTGGAACGCGGCGCCCAGGTCGTTGGGGTTCAGCGAGCCGAACATGGCTGCGAACGGATTGTCCGCACCGGGGCCGCCGGGGCCGCCGCCAAATCCTCCGGCTCCGGGCAGGCCGCCGAAACCGAACGGGTTGGCCGGTCCCTGACCACCACCGCTCTGCTGGTCCTTCTTCTTGCCCTCGTCGCCGTCGTCCGGCTCCTCCGGCGGAAGGCCGAATCCGAATGGGGTGTCACTCACGGGATTCCTCGGCTGGTAGGGCCGCCGGTTCTTTCCGGCGGCACGGCTGCCCGACAACACCACCCAGCGTAGACACCTGGGGCGGATCGGGCCTCGGTGCTTCGCCGACTGACGGCCTGCGGCAGGATGGATGCCACCTGGTACGCACGCGTCGGACGCGCTCGTACTGAAGACAACCGCTGGAGACGCCCGGTGAGTTCCCCAGATCCGCAGGTTCGCGCAGCGCGAAACCAGTCAACCAGTTCCGCGAGCCCCGCGGCACGCGGACCCGTCGTCGCGGTCACCGGCGCCGCGTACGGCGTCGGAGCGCTGCTCACCGAGCAGCTCGCCGCGTCCGACGAGGTCAAGCAGGTCGTGGCCATCGACGAACGGCGCGGCGAGTGCGCGGCGGCGCAGTGGCACATCCTGGACGTACGGGATCCGGCCATCGCGGACAAGCTGCGCGGCGCCGACGTGGTGGTGCACCTGGCGCTGGATCTCGACCTGGAGACCGACGCGGCCGCCCGAACGGCCTACAACGTACGGGGGACGCAGACCGTCCTGACGGCGGCCGCGGCGGCCGGAGTGCACCGGGTCGTGCTGTGCACCTCGACGATGGTCTACGGGGCCCTGCCGGAGAACGAGCTGCCGCTGTCCGAGGACGCCGAACTGCAGGCCACGGCGGAGGCGACGGGCGTCGGCGACCTGCTGGAGATCGAGCGGCTGGCGCGACGGGCGCCGCGGGCCCACCCGGGGCTCAACGTCACCGTGGTGCGGCCCGCCGTCCTGGTCGGAGGCACTGACACCGCGCTGACCAGGTACTTCGAGTCCCCCGACTGCTCGTCGTCGCCGGTTCGCGGCCCGCCTGGCAGTTCTGCCACGTCGAGGACCTGTGCAGCGCGCTGGAGTACGCCGTCCTGGAGAAGGTCGACGGGGAGCTGGCCGTCGGCTGCGACGGGTGGCTGGAGCAGGAGGAGGTCGAGGAGCTCAGCGGGATCCGCCGGATGGAGCTGCCGTCGGCGGTCGCGCTGGGTGCGGCGGCGCGGCTGCACCGGATCGGGCTCACGCCGTCCCGGCGGGGGACCTGGCGTACACGATGTACCCCTGGGTGGTGAGCGGCAGCCGGCTGCACGACGCCGGGTGGCGTCCGCGGTACACCAACGAGGAGGTGCTGGCGGAGCTTCTGGAGGAGGTGTCCGGCCGGCACACGGTCGCCGGGCGGCGGCTGGGCCGCAAGGACGCGACGGCCGCGGGTGCCGCGGGCGCGACGGTGGCGCTGCTGGGCGCGGCGGCGGTGGTGCGGCGGGCACGCAAGGCCCGGCGGCGGATCTGAGCAACGGTCCCTGTAGGAGACTCCAAGGCGCACACGCGCGTGCCGGACGTTAGCTCCATTTCGCGCTGTCGGTGCCGTGCGGCACGATGGAACCATGGCATCCACGAGCGATCACCCCGGTGAGCAGGCCGCGCAGGACCCGATCAGGCTGATCGGGATTCGGGACACGGCTCTCTCGGTGGACGAGGTGTTCCGGGCCGCCGGGGACGACGCGGCCGGCGGCACCGCGCTCTTCGTCGGGACGGTGCGGAACCACGACGAGGGTGCCGATGTGGACGAGCTGGGGTATTCCTGCCACCCCAGTGCCGAGGCCGAGATGCGGCGGATCGCCGAGAAGGTCGTCGCCGAGTTCCCCGTGCGGGCGCTGGCGGCCGTGCACCGGGTGGGCGACCTCCGGGTCGGCGACCTCGCCGTGGTCGTCGCCGTCTCGTGTCCGCATCGTGGCGAGGCCTTCGAGGCCTGCCGGAAGCTGATCGACGACCTCAAGCACGAAGTGCCCATCTGGAAGCACCAGAAGTTCTCCGACGGCACCGAGGAATGGGTCGGCGCGTAGCGGCGTCGTTGGGGGTGGTGGTCGGGCGACGGGCGGGCGGGTCGGCGCTTGGTGATTTCTTCAAGTCCGCCTCCGGTTGCGTAACCGCACCCCTGGCGTGAGCGTTGTCACTGCAGATGGTTAATCTGCTGATCAGTCAGTTGCGGACGCTCGATGGGGTTGGAGGTCGGCATGGCGGTGCTCGCCTGGTTGCTGATTCCGCTGGTGGCCGCGATCGGCGGGGGAATCTGGGGCAGTTGGGCCAACCGGACCCGCAAGGCGCGGAGCGACGGCCCGGAGCTCATCGGTTACGCCCGCTTCCGCGAGGCCATGGAAAAGCCCCGGCAGGGTAGCTGACGGCCGGGAAAACAGCAGGTCACAAGCGTTTGAGAGCACAGGGCCGCCCCGGACGGGCGGCCCTGACGGTGCGCTGACAGGCCCGTCCCGTACTGTCGAGTCATGCCACGCCGCACCGCGACGATGCTCGCCTCCACCCTGATGCTGATCGCGCTCCTGTGCGCGGGTGTGTTCATCCCCGTGCCGTACTCGGAGATGTCCCCGGGGCCGACGGTGAACACGCTGGGCGATCACGACGGCGAGCCGGTGCTGCAGATCGCGGGGCGCAAGACGTATGCCACCAGTGGCCATCTGAACATGACCACGGTGCGGGTGACCAGCGCCGACTACCGGATGAACCTGGTCGAGGCCGTCTATGGCTGGCTCGCCCATGACAACAAGGTCGTGCCGCACGAGACGCTCTACCCGGACGGCAAGACCGAGGAGCAGTCCACGCAGGAGAACGCCGAGGAGTTCAGCCAGTCCCAGGAGAGCGCCAAGGTCGCCGCACTCAAGGAACTCGACGTTCCGGTCAAGTCCTGGGTGATCGTCTCGACGGTCGTGAAGGACTCCCCGGCCGAGGGCAGGCTGCACGCCGGGGATGTGATCAAGGCCGTCGACGGTACGGCGGTGAAGGAGCCGGCCGACGTCGCGAAGCTCGTCACGAAGCACAAGCCCGGCCAGAACGTCCGCTTCACGATCGTGCCCGCCAAGGAGCAGACCGCCGCGGAGAAGGAGAAGCGGACGCCGACGAAGACGCAGGACGTCACCATCACCACCACGACGTCCGACGACACCGGCGAGAAGCGCGCGATCGTGGGGATCTCCGCCGGGACCGACCACACGTTCCCGTTCACCATCGACATCAAGCTGGCCGACGTCGGCGGGCCGAGCGCCGGTCTGATGTTCGCGCTCGGCATCTACGACAAGCTCACGCCGGGCAGCCTGACCGGGGGCAAGTTCGTGGCCGGCACCGGGACGATCGACGACGAGGGCAAGGTCGGACCGATCGGCGGCATCGAGATGAAGACCGTGGGCGCGCGGGCGAAGGGCGCGCAGTACTTCCTGACGCCCGCCGACAACTGCGCGGCCGCCGCCAAGGACACCCCCGAGGGCCTCACCCTGATCAAGGTGGACACCATCGACGACGCCCTGGGCGCCCTCAAGGACCTCCGCAGCGGCGACACCGCCGGTCTGCCGAAGTGCGGCGAGTAGGCCGGACTACTCCTCGAACGTCGCCGCCAGCGCCTCCGCCAGCCCCGGCACCAGGTCGGAGCCGGTGAGGACCTCCGTGGGGGAGTCCTTCTCGCGCAGCCGGAGGGCCGACTCGCGGGAGCCGTCGCGCAGGACCGCGACCGTCATGCGGACCTCCTGGCGCTCCGGGTGCTCCGCCACCCACGTCGACAGCGCGGCCTCGTCCAGGTTCTTCGGAACCTGAGCCTCCGCGGACGGCGGCAGCATCAGGCGCTCCACGGCCAGAGCGCAGCCGGCCACCGCGTCGGGCCAGGCGATGGTGGCCAGGAACTCGTCGAGCGGCTTGCCCGTTGGAATCTCGTCCTGCTCGATCGGGGTGAGGCCGGAGTTCTCCGACGCGTCGTCCAGACCGAGCCGGTCAGCCAGCGAGGGCTGTTCGGCCCGCAGCCGTGCGGTGTCGACGAGGGCGAAGAGGCGTGCGGGCTGGTCCCAGCCGAGGCCGGAGACGTACTCGTCGATCTCGAGGACGGCCCGGGTGAGCGGGTTCGCAGCCATGGGAGTGTTGGACATGGTCACAATCCTGCCTCGTTCCTGGCCGGAATCGGGAACCGAGTAAACGGTGAGTAAGTTGCATAGGTGGGGGCCCACGATCACCGGGGGCCACGGACGGTCCGTGAAGACGCGGGCTTGACGAATCAACAGCGAACTTCGAGGGGCGCACCTTGGCTTTCCAGATGCCGGACCGCGGCGGAGGCCCGACGGGGCCGCGGATCAGAGTGGGCCGCCCGTCCCGGCGAGTCCGGACCCTGCTCATGACACTGGGCGTCCTGGCCGTCCTCGGCATGGTGTTCACCATGTTCGCGGGCTTCTGGACGGACTGGCTCTGGTACCGGTCGGTGAACTACTCGTCGGTCTTCACCACCACCCTGTGGACCAAGATCGGGCTCTTCTTCGTCTTCGGCCTGCTCATGGCCGTCGCGGTCGGCTTCAACATCTGGCTGGCGCATCGGCTCCGGCCTCCGCTGAGCGCCATGTCGATGGAGCAGCAGAACCTCGACCGCTACCGGATGGGCATCGCGCCCTACAAGAAGTGGCTGCTGCTCGGGATCACCGCCCTGGTGGGCCTGATCTCCGGTGCCTCCGCGTCCAGCCAGTGGCGTACCTGGCTGATGTGGGTCAACGGCGTGCCCTTCGGCCAGAAGGACCCCCAGTTCAAGCTGGACGTCTCCTTCTACGCCTTCGACCTGCCCTGGTACCGGTTCCTGCTCGGCTTCGGCTTCGCCGCCGCGATCCTGTCCGTGATCGCCGCAGCGCTCACGCACTACCTGTACGGCGGGCTGCGCGTCACCAGCCCGGGCGCCCGCGCCACGGCCGCGGCGACCGGACACCTGTCCGTGCTCATCGGCGTCTTCGTGGCACTGAAGGCGGTCGCGTACTGGCTCGACAGGTACGGGCTCGCGGTCAAGTCCAGTGACTTCCGGGCGACCGACAACTGGACCGGCCTGCGGTACGTCGACGCCAACGCCTACCTGCCGGCCAAGACGATCCTGTTCTGCATCGCCGTCATCTGCGCGCTGCTGTTCTTCGCCACCATCTGGCGGCGCACCTGGCAGCTGCCCGTGATCGGCTTCGGCCTGATGGTGCTCTCCGCGATCCTCATCGGCGGCCTGTACCCGGCCATCGTGCAGAAGTTCCAGGTCCAGCCGAACGAGCAGGCCAAGGAAGCGCCGTACGTCGCGAAGAACCTCGAGGCGACGCGCAAGGCCTACGGCATCGACGGCACCAAGGTCACCGACTACACGGGCACCAGCAAGACCGAGGACAAGACCAAGCTGCGCGACGACGTCGACTCCACGGCGAGCATCCGGATCATGGACCCGAACATCGTCTCGCCGACGTTCCAGCAGCTCCAGCAGATCAGGAACTACTACGCGTTCCCGAACAACCTGGACGTCGACCGCTACGCCAAGGACGGCAAGGACCAGGACACGGTGATCGGCCTGCGTGAGATCAACCTCGCGGGCATCCCGAAGAAGAACTGGATCAACAACCACTTCCGTTACACCCATGGTTACGGAGTGGTCGCCGCCGAGGGCACCAGCGCCGACGCCCAGGGCCGGCCGAACTTCACGGAGTCCGACCTGCCCTCCGAGGGTGACCTCGGCACGTACGAGCAGCGGGTCTACTACGGCGAGAAGACCACCACGTACTCGATCGTCGGCGGCCCCCAGAAGGAGATCGACTACTCCGACGACAACGGCGAGAAGACCACCAGCTACAAGGGGAAGAGCGGGGTCGACCTCTCCAACCCGGTCAACCGGGCCGCGTACGCGGTGGCGTTCGGCGAGCCGCAGATCCTGTACTCCGGCGCCATCGGCGACGGTTCGAGGGTCCTGTACAACCGCACGCCCAAGGAGCGCGTCGAGGCGGTCGCCCCGTGGCTGACCATCGACGGCGACGCCTACCCGGCGGTGGTGAACGGCAAGATCCAGTGGATCGTCGACGCGTACACGACGACGAACGGATACCCGTACTCCTCGCGTACGACCCTCGGCGACACCACGGCCGACTCGCTGACCGCCACCAACGACAGCCGCGCCGTGGTGGCCCAGCAGAACCAGGTCAACTACATCCGCAACTCGGTGAAGGCGACCGTCGACGCGTACACCGGCGAGGTCAAGCTCTACCAGTGGGACACCAAGGACCCGGTCCTGAAGACCTGGATGAAGGCCTTCCCGGACACGGTCGAGCCCAAGAGCGACATCTCCAAGGACCTGATGGACCATCTGCGCTACCCGCAGGACCTGTTCAAGGTCCAGCGGGAGCTGCTCACGCGCTACCACGTGAAGGACGCGACGACGTTCCTCAGCGGCAGCGAGGTGTGGCAGGTGCCGGACGACCCGACGAACCGGTCGGGCAGCGCGGTGCCGCCGTACTACCTGAGCATGAAGATGCCCGACCAGCAGGCGCAGGCGTTCTCGCTGACGACGACCTTCACGCCCAACGGCCGTGACAACCTCAGTGCGTTCATGGCGGTCGACGCCGAGGCGGGCACCAGTGACTACGGCAAGATCAGAATCCTGAAACTGCCGACGAACACCACGGTGAACGGACCCAAGCAGGTCCAGAGCCAGTTCAACTCCCAAGAGGACATCGCCGAGTCCATCAGGCTCCTGAGAGGCGGCGACTCCGAGGTGGAGTACGGCAACCTGCTGACGGTGCCGCTCGACGGAGGACTGCTCTACGTGGAGCCGGTCTACGTACGCGGTGGTGGACTGAAGTACCCGCTGCTGCGCAAGGTCCTGGTGACCTACGGAGGCCAGACCGCCTTCGAGAACACGCTCGACGAGGCCCTCAACAAGGTCTTCGGAGCCGAGGGCGCGACTCCCGAGCCACCGGACGAGGGCGATTCGACCACACCACCGCCGACGTCCGACAACCCGACGGTCCAGCAGGCCCTGGAGGACGCCCAGAAGGCGTTCGACGCGGGTCAGGAGGCCCTGAAGGACAACGACTGGGAGGCGTACGGCCGGGCGCAGAAGGACCTGGAGGACGCCCTGCAGCGAGCCGAGGACGCACAGGCCGCGAGCCGGACCGGCGGTGCCGGCGGCGGGGAGAGCAAGCCCAGCGGCAGTCCGAGCGGCAGTCCGAGCCCGAAGCCGAGCAGTTAGGGCCCTGGCCTGGTCAAATGCCCATCCCGCGCCGTGATACGGTTGTGCACACAACGGCGCGGGGTGGAGCAGCTCGGTAGCTCGCTGGGCTCATAACCCAGAGGTCGCAGGTTCAAATCCTGTCCCCGCTACTGAAGTCGCGATGTCCAAGCGGCAGAGCGACACCGAAGGCCCGGATTCCACACAGGAATCCGGGCCTTCGTGATGTGTGAACGCATGTGCTGATGGGAGCTGTGGCCGTGCCGTCGGGGGAGTTGGGAGATCTGTGTTTGACTTGTCTCTCTGTGGGCATGTCGACAAAACGCTGTAGTGACCTCAATGGCTGCGGTATACCAGGTGTACCCAGGTTGCAGGTGGTGCGACGATGGACGTTATGGGGGACAAGGCAACTCTGTTCGAGACAGGGCGTTTTGTGCAGCCTTCCAGCCGGGAGGACACCGACACCCCGGACGAGACCGGGGAGATCGCCGACGAGGCGGCCGAGGAGCTGCGTCAGCGGCTCGCCGCGGAGGCCGGCGACGTCGAGGCGATGAGTGTCCTCGGGGCCATGCTGCTGCGCCGTGGTGACCTCGACGGTGCCGAACCCCATCTGCGTGCCGCCACCGCCGCGGGCGACCGGGCCGCCGCCAACAACCTCGGAGTCCTTCTCCACCAGCGCGGATACGCCGACGAGGCCGCCGGCTGGTGGCGGATCGCCGCCGTCGCCGGATCCGCGGCAGCCGCGCACGCCCTCGGACGGCACCACCGCGAGCGCGGCGACGAACCCGCCGCCGAGTACTGGCTGCGCCAGTCCGCGGAACAGGGTCACACCCTGGGCGCGTACGCCCTCGCCGACCTGCTGGAGCACCGCGGTGACGCCGCGGCCGAGCAGTGGCTGCGGGTCGCGGCCGAGCGCGGGCACCGGGAGGCGGCGTACCGGCTGGCGCGGGCGCTGGACCGGAAGCCGGCGCGGGAGAGCGACGGTGACGACGGTGTCCCGGCGCCGGCAGAGGCCGAGCAGTGGTACCGGCAGGCCGCCGCGCGCGGCCACCGCCGGGCCGCGCTGCACCTCGGGACGATCCTGGAGAAGCGCGGCGAGCTCAAGGAGGCCGGACGCTGGTACCTGACGTCCGCCAAGGACGGCGAGGCGCGGGCGGCCTGCGCCCTCGGGTTCCTGCTGCGTGACGCGGGCGACACCGAGAACGCCGCCGTGTGGTGGCTGCGGGCCGCCCAGGACGGCGACGGCAACGCGGCGAACGCGCTGGGCGCGCTGCACGCCGAGCGGGGCGAGACCCAGACCGCCGAGCGGTGGTACCGGGCCGCGATGGACGCGGGCGACGTGAACGGCGCGTACAACCTGGGGCTGCTCTGCGCCGAGCAGGGGCGTACGCCGCAGGCCGAGCAGTGGTACCGGCAGGCGGCCTACGCCGGGCACCGGGAGGCCGCGAACGCGCTGGCGATCCTGCTGCTGCGGGGCGGGGACGAGGCGGGCGCGGAGCCGTGGTTCTCCAAGGCCGCGGAGGCCGGGAGCGTGGACGCCGCGTTCAATCTGGGCATCCTGCACGCCGGGCGGGGCGAGGAGAAGGCCGCGCTCGGCTGGTACGAGCGGGCCGCTGCCGCCGGGCACACCGAGGCGGCGCTCCAGGTCGGCATGGCGCGTCTGCGCGAGGGCGACGAGCAGGAGGCCGAGCGGCACCTGCGGTGCGCGGCCGGGGGCGGGAGCGCCGAGGCCGCGTACCGGCTGGCGACCGTGCTGGACGCGCGGCGGCCGCCGGAGCCGGCACACGAGCTCGGGGAGCCGGTGCACCGGCGGAGCGAGTGCGAGGAGTGGTACGAGCGGGCTGCCTCGCAGGGGCATCGGCGGGCCCAGGTGCGGGTCGGCATGCTGGCCGCGGCCCGGGGAGATGTCGTCGAGGCGGCCCGGTGGTACCGGGAGGCTGCCGAGGCCGGGTCCCGGAACGGGGCGTTCAATCTGGGGCTGCTGCTGGCCCGGGAGGGGAGTGAGCCCGAGGCGGCGGTGTGGTGGACGCGGGCGGCTGACGCGGGGCACGGTCGGGCGGCGTTGCGGCTGGCCCTCGTCTACGCGCGTCGGGGAGAGCTGGCGGAGGGGCAGCGGTGGGCCGACCGGGCCGTGTCGCTCGGGCCGGCGTCTGTCGCGGAGCGGGCGGAGCGGTTGCGGGATGCGCTTCGGCAGGAGCTGTCCGCGTGACGCCGGGTTGCTGACCGGGTGCTCGGCGTCGGTGCTGAGGCCGGGTGGGTGCGGCAGCCCGGCGGAGCGGGGTGCCTCCCCGAGCTCTCGGCTTCTCCCCAAGTTCTCGGCTTCGCTCGAACAGGGGGGACCCCCATGAGCAGGGGGACCCCCATCGCCCACCCGTGCCGCCCTCGGCGGCACGATTGCCCGCAGCTCAGCGGGGCGCGAGCCTGCGGCTGAGCGGGGCGCGAGCGCGTTGCTCGCCTAACCGATTTGCATCTGGCCTCTGCGCTCACGTAACGTTGCATTCACCGACGCGGGGTGGAGCAGCTCGGTAGCTCGCTGGGCTCATAACCCAGAGGTCGCAGGTTCAAATCCTGTCCCCGCTACTGAAGGCCGAGGGCCGGAATCCAGAAGGGTTCCGGCCCTCGGTGTGTTCAGCGGCGGTGGCCCACCGCCTCCTCGTAGAGGGAGCGGGTCACCGTCCTGGATTCCAGAAGGGAGTCGCCTTCCGCCGCTCCCTGGGCCAGGTATGCCGCCTGCAGGCGGTCCGTCGTGCCCGTGCGGATCTCCCAGTCCATGCGCAGGGACGGGGTGGACCGGAGGATCGCCTCGTCGGTCTTCAGGAGCTTCGCCAAGTATGTGACGTACCTCTCGTCCTGCTTGTAGTCGGCGGCGAAGTACGTGTTCACCGTGCGGATGTACGCCCGCAGCAGGGCCACCCCCGCGTCCACGTCGTCGTTGAGCAGGCTCGGGCCGTAGAGCATGCCACCCAGGGGCTCGCCGGGCGGCTGGCCGCCCAGGAAGGCGTAGCCGGGTTCGCCGTCGACCCGGCGCCACACCGGATCCAGCAGCCACGCGGAGTCGACGCCGCCGTTCTGGAGGGCCGTGAGGACGTCGGCCGAGCCGAGCTGCTGGTAGCGGATCCGGTCCAGGCCGCCGCCGTGCCGCTCCAAGGCCCGCTCCATGGGGTAGGCGATCACCGAGCCCTTCCCGATCATCGTGCCGAGCCTGCGGTCGGCCATCCGGACGGAGGCCGCCGTCTCGCCGTCCTTCAGCCGCACCCACAGGCCGCTCTTCGAGCGCGGGTCCGGCGAGAAGTTGCCCGCGACCCAGCGGATCGTGAAGCCCCCGCGGATGCCGTTCATGACCGCTGCCTCCGGGGCCGCCCAGAGTGCGTCGACCTCGCCCTTGGCCAGCAGGGGGAGGGCCTCGGGCGTCGGCAGGACCTTCAGCGTGACGTCCAGGCCTTCCTTCTCGAACTCGCCCTTGTCGACGGCCACCCGCAGCGGAGCGACGTACTCCGCGCTCAGCGTGCCGGTCGCGATCGTCAGCTCGCGGGGCTCGGGGAGTCGCCGCGGGGGAGGGGAGCCGGGGCTGCAGCGGGCCGGGCCACGGTCGGGGCGAGGTCGGCGGGGTCCGTCCAGGAGCCGGCGCCGCAGCCGTCGACCGGGCGGATCGTGCGGGTTCCCTCGTCCGCCCTCGGCGCCGAGCCGCCGGAGGGCGACGAGGAGCAGGCCGCGGATGCCAGCAGGGCGCCAAGGAGCAGGAGAGCGCGTCCTCTCATGACTGCCCCCGTCCCCGGTCGCGCGGCGCCCACGGGGTGAGCAGGCGGCCCACGAACCGGACCAGCTCCGAGAAGAGCACTCCCAGGACGGCGACGCAGACGATGCCGACGAACATCACGTCGTTCTGGAAGAGGGCGCGGGAGTCGAAGATCAGGTGGCCCAGGCCGTCGGTCGCGGCGATCTGCTCCGAGGCGACGATCACCAGGACCGCCACGCCCGCCGCGATCCGCGCGCCCACCAGGACGGCGGGCAGGGACGCCGGGAGCAGGACGTGCCGGAACATCTGCCACGGGGAGGCCCCGAAGACCCGGCCGGCGTCGCGGTGGCCGTCGGGGACCGCCATGACCGCCGACATCGTGGAGATCCAGACGAAGAAGAAGACCGTGGCCGCCACCAGCGCCACCTGCGGGCCCTCGCCCAGGCCGAACATGTTCAGGAAGACGGGGAGAAGGGCCAGCTTCGGTACGACGTACAGCGCGTCGAGCAGCGGTTCCAGGGCCGCCCGTACCAGGGACAGCGACCCCATCAGCAGGCCCAGCAGATAGCCCGCCGCCGTGCCGACGGCGTAGCCGGCCAGGACGCGCTGGGTGGTCGCCCACACGTCCGGCCACAGCTCACCGGCCGTGGCCCGGTCCCAGCCGTCCGCGAGGATCGTGGAGGGCGCCGGGTAGACGCGGTCGTCGATCCAGCCCTGGACGGCGGCCAGCTGCCAGAGCAGCACCAGGAGGAGCGGGACGGCCGCGGCGAGGGACAGTTCCAGGGCGCGGCGGCGGCGATGGGTGCGTGCCGGGTGCAGTTCGCGCGGGCCAGGGCGTCGGACCAGGACCGATCCTGTCGTCTCGGGAGCGACCGTGGTCATGCGGGCACCGCCTCCTTCCGCAGCAGGTCCCACAGCTCGCTCTTCAACGCGGTGAACTCGGGGGCGGCGCGGACGTCACCGGTGCGCGGGCGCGGGAAGGGCGGGCGGTGCTCGGCGATGATCCGGCCCGGGCGGGCGGACATCACCAGGACGCGGTCGCCGAGGACGATCGCCTCCTCCAGGCTGTGGGTGATGAACAGGGGCGTCGTGCGCAGCGCCTGGGTGATCTCCAGCAGCTCGTCCTGGAGGATCGTGCGGAGCTGGGCGTCCAGGGCCGCGAAGGGCTCGTCCATCAGGAGCAGTTCGGGCTCGACCGCCAGGGCGCGGGCGATGGCGACCCGCTGCCGCATGCCGCCCGAGAGGGTTGCCGGGTAGGCGTGCGCGAAGTCGGCGAGGCCCGTCCGGGCCAGCCAGTCGGCGGCCCGGGCGTCGGCCTCCCGGCGCGGGACGCGCTGCACGTCGAGGCCGAAGCGGACGTTGGCCTGGACGGTCTTCCAGTCGTAGATGCCGTAGTCCTGGAAGATCATGGCTGCCGGGCGTGCACTCAAGGTGCGGATCTCCAGCGTGCCCGTGCTGGGCCGGAGCAGTCCGGCGGCGATGCGCAGCAGGGTCGACTTGCCGCAGCCCGAGGGGCCGACCAGGCAGACGAACTCGCCGGGCGCGACGGTCAGGTCGAGGGGGCCGAGGGCGTCGACCGCGCGGGTGCCCCGGCCGAAGGCGCGCGTCAGGTCATGGGCGGTGACTTTCGGATACGGCTCTCCCACTTCGGTCTCCTCGCGGAGTGCGGAACGGACTGGTGGGTGCCGTTGACCATATGACGACCCGTCAGATACGGGAAGTGCGCAGGCATGAACAAGCCCCGGCGCCGATGGGTGCCGGGGCTGTCGCGCTGGAAGGCTAGGCGGCCGCGCAGTTCGGGCAGACGCCGCGGTACGTCACCTCGACGTCCGAGACCGTGAAGCCGAAGCGCTCCGAGTCGGGGAGGTCCGCCAGCGGGTTGCCGATCGGGTGCACGTCCCGGATCGCGCCGCACTGGGCGCAGACCAGGTGGTGGTGCGGCCGGTGGGCGTTGGGGTCGTACCGCTTGGCGCGCTGGTCGGTGGAGACCTCCAGCACCTCGCCGAGCGAGACCAGCTCGCCGAGCGTGTTGTAGACGGTCGCCCGGGAGATCTCGGGCAGCTTGGAGACGGCCCGGGCGTGGACCTCGTCGGCCGTCAGATGGACGTGTTCGCCGTCGAGGACCTCGGCCACGACGCGTCGCTGCGCGGTCATCCGCCAACCGCGTCCGCGCAGCCGTTCCAGAAGGTCACTCATGAGCACCAGCCTAACAGCAAAAGGGACCAGGTCCCGAACAGGTGTGAAGTTAGAGTCTTGCTTGCTTTAGACATTGTCTATTGTAGGATCGAGAACGACTTTGGTCGATGGACAGGATCGGTCGGGAATGGCGCAGGAGGCGTACGTGACGCAGGGACCGCTCACCACGGAGACCGGTGCTCCGGTCGCGGACAACCAGAACAGCGAGACCGCGGGCGTGGGCGGCCCGGTGCTCGTCCAGGACCAGCTGCTGCTGGAGAAGCTGGCCCACTTCAACCGCGAGCGCATTCCGGAGCGTGTCGTGCACGCCCGCGGTGCCGGCGCCTACGGCACCTTCACGGTGACCGCCGACGTCACCCCGTACACGCGCGCCGCGTTCCTCTGCGAGGTCGGCAAGGAGACCGAGGTCTTCCTGCGCTTCTCGACCGTGGCAGGCAACCTGGGCGCGGCGGACGCCGTCCGTGACCCGCGCGGCTTCGCGCTGAAGTTCTACACCGAGGAGGGCAACTACGACCTCGTCGGCAACAACACCCCGGTGTTCTTCATCAAGGACGCCATCAAGTTCCCGGACTTCATCCACACCCAGAAGCGCGACCCGTACACCGGCTCGACGGAGGCGGACAACGTCTGGGACTTCTGGAGCCTGAGCCCCGAGTCCACGCACCAGGTGACCTGGCTGTTCGGCGACCGCGGCATCCCCGCCTCGTACCGCCACATGGACGGCTTCGGCTCGCACACCTTCCAGTGGCAGAACGAGGCCGGCGAGGTCTTCTGGGTCAAGTACCACTTCAAGACCGACCAGGGCATCAGGAACCTCACCCAGGCCGAGGCGGACCGGCTCGCCGGTGCGGACCCGGACAGCCACCAGCGGGACCTGCGCCAGGCCATCGAGCGCGGTGAGTTCCCGTCCTGGACCGTGCAGGTGCAGATCATGCCGGCGGCGGACGCGGCGACGTACCGCTTCAACCCGTTCGACCTGACCAAGGTCTGGCCGCACGCCGACTACCCGCCGATCGAGATCGGCAAGCTGGAGCTCAACCGCAATCCGGAGAACATCTTCGCCGAGGTCGAGCAGTCGATCTTCAGCCCCGCCCACTTCGTGCCGGGCATCGGCCCGTCCCCGGACAAGATGCTCCAGGGCCGCCTCTTCGCGTACGGCGACGCCCACCGCTACCGCGTCGGCATCAACGCCGACCACCTGCCGGTGAACCGCCCGCACGCCACCGTGGCGCGCACCAACTCCCGCGACGGCTACCTCTACGACGGCCGCCACAAGGGCGCGAAGAACTACGAGCCGAACAGCTTCGGCGGCCCGTTCCAGACGGACCGTCCGCTGTGGTCCGCCACGGCCGTGCACGGCGTCACGGGCAACCACCCGGCGCCCGTCCATGCCGAGGACGACGACTTCGTGCAGGCGGGCAACCTCTACCGGCTCATGTCGGAGGACGAGAAGGAGCGGCTGATCGCCAACCTGGCGGGCTTCATCGCCAAGGTCTCGCGGGACGACATCGTCGAGCGGGCGATCGACAACTTCCGTCGGGCCGACGAGGGCTACGGCAAGCGGCTGGAGGCCGCGGTCCAGGCCCTGCGCGGCTGAACTCCAGCGCTGGACCGCTTGCGGTAGGGGCGGGCCGGATCCCCGGGTGGGATCCGGCCCGTTCGTGCTGTCAGGCGGGCACCTGCGGGCGAACCGGTGCCCAGCAGCGGATGATGTCGCGGACCGAGACGACGCCGGCGGGCTCGCCGCGGTCCAGCACGATGAGGTGACGGAAGCCGCCGTGCGCCATGGCGCGGGCCGCCTCCTCCAGGGTCCAGGCCGGTGCGGCGAACACGACGTCGGTGGTGGTGTGGGCGTGGGCGCGTTCCGTGTCCGGGTCCTGGCCCAGGCCGACGGAGTTGAGGATGTCGCGTTCGGTGAGGATGCCGATGCCGCCGGCGTCGGGGTCGTGGACGATGGCCGCGCCGACCTTGCGGGCGGACATCAGCGCGGCTGCCTGGCGAAGGGTGTGGGTCGGGCCGATGGTCAGGACGACGGTGCTCATGGCGTCACGGACGAGCATGGATGGAGCCACCTCCTGGGAGTGTCCCCGCCGTTTGTTCATGTTTTCACAAGTTCACAAGCGGGCGGACTCCCAGAGTGGCAGGCAAAGGGAGGGTCAACAAGGGGGCGCTCGGTAACAGCCGGGGGCTCAGTAGCGCTGGTTGAGGTACCCCAGCAGTTCGTCGTGCAGCAGGCCGTTGGACGCGGCCGCGTTGCCGCTGTGCGGGCCCGGGCGGGCGTCGAGTCCGGTGAAGCTGCCGCCGGCCTCCGTGACGATGATCGCCGTCGCGGCCATGTCCCACAGGGACAGCTCCGGCTCGGCGCACATGTCGACGGAGCCTTCCGCGACCATCATGTAGGGCCAGAAGTCGCCGTACGCGCGGGTGCGCCAGACCTCGCGGGTGAGGTCCAGGAAGCCGTCCAGGCGGCCCTGCTCCTCCCAGCCGCTGAGGGACGAGTAGGCGAAGGAGGCGTCGGCGAGCTTTCCGACGCGGGACACCTGAAGGCGGGACGCCTTCGTGAGGCTGCGGCCGGTGAAGGCGCCATGGCCCTTCGCCGCCCACCAGCGGCGGCCGAGGGCGGGGGCGGAGACGACACCGACGACGGGCTGGAAGCCGCCCTCGCCGGCTTCCATCAGTGCGATGAGGGTGGCCCAGACGGGGACCCCGCGTACGTAGTTCTTGGTGCCGTCGATGGGGTCGATCACCCAGCGGCGGGGGCCGGTGCCCTCGACGCCGTACTCCTCGCCGAGGATCGCGTCCCGGGGGCGGGCGCGCTGGAGCTGGCCGCGGATGAGTTCTTCCGCGGCCTTGTCCGCTTCGGTCACCGGCGTCATGTCCGGTTTGGTCTCGACCTTGAGGTCGAGGGCCTTGAACCGGTCCGTCGTCGCGGCATCGGCGGCGTCGGCGAGGACGTGGGCGAGACGCAGGTCGTCGAGGTAGTCGGGCATGTAACGAACGGTATCCGCCGAGGTGGGGGTGGGGCTACAGGGGGTTTGTGGGCGGGTGTGGGGGCGTTGTGGGGGCTCGGCGTTCACGGGGTGCCGGGCGGACCCGCAGTCGCCGACCCACCCACGTGAAGAGGCGAACTCCCGCGCGGCAAGGCTGAAACGCGCCCCCGCATGCGCTCGCGAACCCTTGACAGTGGTTTCGTGCGCGTCAAATCTGGGCGCACAGCCGCTCGCCCCAAGGGGAGGCGATGATGCCTGCAGCGCGGGAATCTCTACTGGACGCCGCTTACACGGCGCTGGCGCGCCGGCCCTGGTCCGCTGTGCGGATGGTGGACGTGGCCGCGGCGGCAGGAGTGTCCCGGCAGACGCTGTACAACGAGTTCGGCAGCAAGGACGGGCTCGCCCGGGCACTCGTGAGGAGAGAGGCCGACGGGTATCTCGCCGGAGTCGACCGCGCGCTCGCCGGACACAGCGACCCCCGCGACCGGCTCACCGCCACCGCCGAGTGGACCACGTCCGCGGCCCGCGAGAACTCCCTCGTCCGGGCCATGCTCACCGGCTGCTGGAGCGAACGGCTGCCCTCCCCGGCCCTGACGGCCGTCCCCTCCACCTCCGCCGTTCCGGCCCAGCGCCGCGCCGACGGCCCACTGCCCTCACCCGGCGACTTCGTCACCCTGGTCCGCGACCGCGCCGTGACCGTCCTGGCCGGACCGGGCACTCCCAAGTCCGACACCGTCGACCTGGCCCGCTCCTGCGAGCTCGCCGTCCGGCTGGCCCTGTCCTGCGTGGCCGCGCCACCCGGCGAGGGCGGCGTGGCCGACCTGGTCCGCAGCGCGCTTCGACGACAGCCGGGCTGACAGGACGTCAGTGCGCCGACCCCGACAACTGCAGGCCGATCACACCGATGATGACGAGGCTGATCGACACGAGCTTCAGGGTCGACACCAGGTCGCCCAGGAACACCATGCCGTAGATCGCCGTGCCCGCGGCGCCGATGCCCGTCCACACGGCGTAGGCAGGCCCCACGTCGAGTTTCTTCAGCGACAGGGTCAGCAGCCCGAAGCTGCCGAGGGCGAAGATGCAGAACGCGACGGTCGGCCAGAGCCGGGTGAAGCCGTGCGACAGCTTCAGACACACGGCGAAGCCGGTCTCCAGCAACCCGGCCACGATGACCAGCAGCCACGCCATGAGTCGTTCCTCCCGTGTCCCACGTTCAGTGACCGCTCAGTCGGTTTGAGCTGGTTCGCCAGACTCTTCAGTATCTGGTCGTCCTTGCATCCGGCTCGGTGCGATTATGCACTTACCGTCCGCACCCCATGACAAACAACGCGGAGGTCAATCGCCTTCCTTCCGCTCCCGCGTGGCCAGCAGCCGCCGCAGCGAGAACAGCCGCGCCGGATCCGCGTGCCCCTCGGCCACCCACGCGTCCAGCGCGCAATCCGGCTCGTCGTGACTGCACGCGCGCGGGCAGCCCTCGGTGCCCGGCGCCAGATCGGGGAAGGCGTGGATGACCCGGGACGGATCCACGTGGTTCAGCCCGAAGGACCGCACGCCCGGTGTGTCGACCACCCAGCCGTCGCTGTCCGACAGCGGCAGCGCCAGCGCCGAGGTGGTGGTGTGCCGGCCACGGCCCGTCACCGCGTTGACATGCCCCGTCGTACGCCGCCGCTCCTCCGGGACCAGCGCGTTGACCAGGGTCGTCTTGCCGACTCCGGAGTGGCCCACGAACGCGGTGATCTTGCCGTCGAGGTGCTCGCGCACCCGGTCGACGGCGGCGCCGCTGTCCAGTTCCGCGCGGCTGGTGACGACGTAGGGGATGTCGAGGTCGCCGTAGAGCTCCAGCAGCTTCTCGGGCGGGGCGAGGTCCGACTTGGTCAGCACCAGCAGCGGTTCCAGGCCACCGTCGTAGGCCGCGACCAGACAGCGGTCGATCAGGCGCGGGCGGGGCTCCGGATCGGCCAGGGCGGTCACCACGGCGAGCTGGTCGGCGTTGGCGACGACGACACGCTCGTACGGATCGTCGTCGTCCGCCGTGCGGCGGAGCACCGAAGACCGCTCCTCGATGCGCACGATCCTCGCGAGCGTGTCCTTCCTGCCCGTCAGGTCGCCGACGAGCGCCACCCGGTCGCCGACCACAGCCGCCTTGCGGCCCAGCTCGCGGGCTTTCATCGCCATCACCACACGGTCCTCGACGAGGCAGGTCAGGCGGCCCCGGTCGACGGTGAGGACGAGGCCCTCGGCGGCGTCCTCGTGCTTGGGGCGGATGTTCGTCCGGGGCCGGGTGTTCCGGCGGCCCGGGCGGGTGCGGATGTCGTCCTCGTCGGTGTGCTTGCCGTAGCGGCGCATGACGTGATCCCCGCGTCCTACGCCCCGAGCATCCCGGTCCACAGGTCGGGGAAGTCGGGCAGGGTCTTGGCCGTCGTCGCCACGTTCTCGATCTGCACTCCCTCCACCGCGAGCCCGATGATCGCGCCGGCCGTGGCCATGCGGTGGTCGTCGTAGGTGTGGAAGACCCCGCCGTGCAGGCGGCGCGGGCGGATGTGCAGACCGTCGGCGGTCTCGGTGACGTCACCGCCGAACTCGTTGATCTCCTTCGTCAGCGCGGCCAGCCGGTCCGTCTCGTGCAGGCGCAGGTGGGCCACGCCGCGCAGGGTCGACGGGGAGTCCGCGAGGGCCGCGACCGCCGCGATGCCCGGCGTCAGCTCGCCGACCTCGCTCAGGTCGACATCGATGCCGTGGACCGATCCCGAGCCGGTGAAGACGAGACCGTACTCGGTCAGTTCGCAGGTGCCGCCCATCTCGGTGAAGATCTCGCGCAGCCGGTCACCGGGCTGGGTGGTGCGGGCCGGCCAGTCCGGGACGACGACCTTGCCGCCGGTCACCAGCGCCGCCGCGAGGAACGGCTGGGCGTTGGACAGGTCCGGCTCGATGACCAGGTCCCGGCCGAGCAGGGCGCCGGGCGTGACCCGCCAGACGTTCGGCTCGCCGCCCGACTCGGGCGTGTCCACCTGGGCGCCGACCGCGCGCAGCATGTCGACGGTCATGCGGATGTGCGGCATGGAGGGCAGCGTGGCGCCGGTGTGGCGGACCTCGACGCCCTGGTTGAAGCGCGGGCCGGACAGCAGCAGGGCGCTCACGAACTGCGACGAGGAGGACGCGTCGATCGCGACCGGGCCGCCGTCCAGGGCACCGCTGCCGTGCACGGTCAGTGGCAGCGCGCCACGGCCGTCGTCGTCGATCCGGGCGCCGAGCTGACGCAGTGCGTCGATGACGCCGGTCAGGGGACGCTCGTAGGAGCGGGGGTCGCCGTCGAACCTGATGGGACCGTCGGCGAGCGCGGCGACCGGCGGCAGGAACCGCATCACCGTGCCGGCGTTGCCGACGTCGACCGTGGCCGGGCCGCGCAGGCCCGTGGGGAGCACGCGCCAGGCCTCGCCGGTGCCGTCGGGGCCGACGCCTTCCTCGATCTCGACGCCCATCGCGCGCAGCGCGCCGGCCATCAGCAGGGTGTCGCGGGAGCGCAGGGGCGGCGCAGCCAGCCGGGCTCGGAGGCGAGGGAGGCGAGGACCAGGGCGCGGTTGGTGACGGACTTGGACCCGGGCACGTGGACCGTCGCGTCGACGGCTCCGCTCGCGTGCGGGGCGGGCCAGAGGGCGGTGTCTGCGGTGTTCGGGCCATGCCTTCACTTTATAAGGAGGCAGGAGGGCAGGTGGTTCTTCGGGTGCGGCACCGTCGGGGTTGTCCGCGCCCACGTGGCGAAGCCGCTGTCGACACGGCCCTGGACCCCTTCGGACGGGCTGGTCACAACTCCAGCAACCAGCGCCCGCCGCCTATCAACGAGCACAGTGACACCGCGTGGAACAGGAACAGCCAAAGTCCCGCCGGTACATGCGTCAACCGCGACAACTGGTCCGCGTCGGAGTCCCCGGCCCCGCCCCGCGCCCGCTTGGCCTGTAGCTCGAAGGCCGGACGTACGCCCCGATCAGCAGGAACCACACCACCACGTACGCGAACGCCGCCTGGACCTGCGGGCCGGCCAGCCAGGAGACCAGGACGAACAGGCCACCGGTGACGATCATGGTGAGGGCGCCGTAGGCGTTGCGGATCATCACCAGCATGGCCAGGAGCAGGGCCGTGGCCACCCACAGCAGGAGCGTGATGCGGCCGCCGCCCAGCAGGGCCGCGCCACCCAGGCCCAGCAGGGGCGGGGCGGTGTAGCCGGAGGCGGCGGTGAGGATCATGCCGATGCCGTGCGGCTTGCCGCGGCTGACGGTCAGGCCGCTGGTGTCCGAATGCAGCCGTATGCCGGTGAGCGTCCGGCCGGTGAGCAGCGCCACGAGCCCGTGGCCGCCCTCGTGGGCGATGGTGATGGCGTTGCGGGAGACGCGCCACAGGCCGTGCGGGACCACCACGGCGAGCGCGGCGACCAGGGTCACGAGCACCACCCAGAGGTCGGGGTCGGGCTGGGTGCCGGAGACCTCGTCCCAGAGTGAGGCGAGCGAGGCGGTTGCGGTGCTGTCCATGTGCGGAGATGGCTCCCTGTGGTCGATCCAGAAGGTGCGGCGCGCAGCGCCGTCGTTGAGGGGTGGTGGTCGGGCGACGGGTGGGCCTGGCAGTGTGGCACGTATGTGCGGACGGTATGCAGCGAGTCGTAGGCCAGAGGATCTCGCGGGAATCTTCGAGATCGAGAAGTGGGAGCCCGAGGAGACCCTGGAGCCCGACTACAACGTGGCGCCCACCAAAGAGGTCTACGCCGTCTTGGACCGTCCTCTGAAAGACGTGGACGACCCGCGACCGGTTCGCCAGCTGCGCAAGCTGAAGTGGGGGCTGGTCCCGTCCTGGTCGAAGACCCCGAGGGCGGCGCCCGGATGATCAACGCACGGGCGGAGACCGTCCACGAGAAGCCGTCCTACCGCCGCGCCTTCACCTCCCGGCGCTGCATCCTGCCCGCCGACGGCTACTACGAGTGGGTCACCGGCACCCAGGAGCGCGAGCTGGAGGTCGAGGGCAAGAAGAAGCGGCCGCGCAAGCAGCCCTACTTCGTGACGCCCGCGGACGGGTCGGTGTTCGCGATGGCCGGGCTGTACGAGTTCTGGCGGGACAGGACGCTGCCGGACGACCACCCGCAGGCCTGGTGGGTGACGTGCTCGGTCATCACGACGGAGGCGGAGAAGAGCCCCCTCGCGGTGGCCCCGGCCGAGGGCCCCGGGCCCTGGCCGACATTCACCCCGCATGCCGCTGATGCTGACGTCCGACCGCTGGGACGCCTGGCTGGACCCGTCCCGCACGGCCGCCGACGACCTGCTCGAGCTGCTCGCCCCGCCGCCCGCCGGACTGATGCGCGCCTACCCCGTCACCACGGCCGTCAGCAGTGTCCGCAACAACGGGCCGGAGCTGCTGAAGGAGCTGGAAGGGCCCGAAGAGGGCACACTCTTCTGACGTGACGAACGTGACCAGCGCAGCCACCGAGACCGTCGAGACCGACGCCGGAACCGCCCGTATCACCTGGCACAAGGCGAGGAAGGCACGGCTGGTGCTCGCCGTCGGCCACGGCGCCGGCGGCGGCATCGAGGCCCGCGACCTGCGGGCCCTCGCCGCCGTGCTCCCCGACCACGGCGTGACCGTGGCCCGTGTGGAGCAGCCCTGGCGGGTGGCCGGGAAGAAGCTGGCCCCGCGCCCAGGACACTGGACACCGGCTGGCGGGGCATCTGGCCGTCGCTGGCCGCGCAGGGGCTGCCGGTGGTCTCCGGCGGGCGCAGCGCCGGGGCCCGGGTCGCCTGCCGGACCGCCACCGAGCTGGGCGCGCACGCCGTCCTCGCCCTCAGCTTCCCCCTCCACCCGCCCGGCAAGCCGGAGAAGTCCCGCGCCGGGGAACTCCTGGGCTCCGGGGTGCCCACCCTGGTCGTCCAGGGCGGGAACGACCCGTTCGGGAAGCCGGAGGAGTTCCCGGAAGGGGCGTACGAGCTTGTGGAGGTGCCGTACGGGGACCACGGTTTCGCCGTGCCCAAACGGGCGGCCATCTCGCAGGAGGAGGCAGTGGCGGTCATCACGGACGCGGTCGTGAAGTGGGCCGGGTCACTCGGGTAAAGCTTCGGGAATGCCGGGACGGCGAGCGCTGTTGTGCGGGACGTACGTGCTGGAGACCAGCACCGACGCCGTAGGAGAGGGAGTCCGCCGCATGGGTTCGATCTACTGCCCGAGCCGCAGCAGCCGTGCCGACCTGGACTGGACGGTGCTGCACGCGGCCAAGACCGCCCCTGTTCGGGCGGCGGGCGGACCGGATCGTCGTCTATCCTCCGATTCTGGTGAGACCGCTCTCGGTCTCACGAGAACACTGGAGGAGGTGGGTCCGGTCACTGGGACCGACGCAGGGACCGAACACGGCCAGGCGGAGCAGCCCGAGGGCCAGGGCGGCACGGGCGCGGAGACGGCCGCGGAGCGCAGTGCGCGCTTCGAGCGGGACGCGCTCGAGTTCCTCGACCAGATGTACTCGGCCGCGCTGCGCATGACGCGCAACCCGGCCGACGCGGAGGACCTGGTGCAGGAGACGTACGCCAAGGCGTACGCGTCCTTCCACCAGTTCCGTGAGGGCACCAACCTCAAGGCGTGGCTGTACCGGATCCTCACCAACACCTTCATCAACTCGTACCGCAAGAAGCAGCGCGAACCTCAGCGCTCCGCGGCCGAGGAGATCGAGGACTGGCAGCTCGCCCGTGCCGAGTCGCACATGTCGACGGGTCTGCGCTCCGCGGAGTCGCAGGCGCTCGACCACCTGCCCGACTCGGACGTGAAGGAAGCGCTCCAGGCGATCCCCGAGGAGTTCCGCATCGCCGTCTATCTGGCGGACGTGGAGGGCTTTGCCTACAAGGAGATCGCCGACATCATGGGGACACCCATCGGTACGGTGATGTCCCGGCTGCACCGGGGTCGCCGTCAGCTGCGCGGCATGCTGGAGGACTACGCCCGTGAGCGGGGATGGTCCCGGCCGGCGCCGGAGAGTCGAACGAAGCGAAAGGCTCGGGTCATGAGCTGCGGAGAGCCGCACGAGACGGATTGCAGCGAAATCCTCGATCATCTCTACGAGTTCCTCGACCGTGAGATGCCGGACTCGGACTGCGTGAAGTTCGAGCACCACTTCGAGGAGTGCTCGCCCTGTCTCGAGAAGTACGGGCTCGAACAGGCCGTGAAGAAGCTGGTCAAGCGCTGCTGCGGGCATGACGACGTGCCCGGTGACCTGCGGGACAAGGTCATGGGCGGATCGAGCTGATCCGCTCCGGCCAGGCGGTCCCCGAGAAGGACGTCACGGCCTCGCCTGCCACGCAGCAGGAGTCCTGACACTCCTGCGTCTTTCAACTACCCCGCTCCTCAAGGGGTAGTCATCCTCGAACGCGTCACTCGAACGTGCTAATCCGCGGGTCATCGACCCGCGGAGCCCCCACCGCCGTCCTAGGCTCCGGGCCTGACGGACATGGCCGGGGAGGGGCTCATGGAAGCGGTACCGGCGCGGGCACGTGTGTACATCGCCTGTGTCGCCGCAGCCGCCCTGCTCTGCCTGCTGCCGCTGCAGGGCGTCCGCACGCCCTGGTGGGCGGTGGCGCTGCTCGCCGCGCTGTACGCCGGCTGTGAGCGCGTCGCCCGGTCCCGGTTCGTCGGGATCTCCCATCCGGCCGGGACCTTCTACCCCGTGCTGCTCGCCGGCGCCTTCCTGCTGCCCGCGCCCGCCGCCGCCCTGGTGGCGGTACCGGGCGCGCTGCTCTCGCACGTCGCGCAGCGGCCCGTGGCGCTGCGGCGGATCTGGCGGGCGGCCCAGCTCGTCCTCGGCGTGTGGGCCGCGGCCCGGGTGCACCGGGCGCTCGGCGGACGGGACGCCGTCCTCGCGGGTGACGTCCCCTACGCGCTCGGACCCGCCGGGGCGGCCGTGCTGGCGTTCTGCCTGGTGCTCGCGACGCTGGACGGCGGGATCCTGGCCGTGACGGGCGGCGTGCCGGCGCGGCGGGCGTGGCGGGGACTGGTGGCGCGCTCCCTCGCGCCGATCGCCGTCCACGGGCTCGCCGGGCTGATGATGGCCGTCCTGTGGCGCAGCCCGTACGGGCCCGTGGCGGCGCTGCTCGTGCTGCTGCCGATGTGCGTCTCCTGGTGGGCTTTCGCGCAGTACCACCGGGAGCGGGCCGCACACCAGGCGACCATCCGGGCGCTGGTCCAGGCCGTCGACATCAAGGACGGCTACACGCGCGGGCACAGCGAGCGCGTCGGGCAGGCGTCCATGATGATCGCGCGCGAGCTGGGCATGGACGACGAGCGCGTCGAGGTGCTCCGGTTCGCCGGGATCCTGCACGACGTGGGCAAGCTGGGCGTGCCCACCCGGCTGCTCAGGAAGGACGGGCCACTGACGCCCGAGGAGCGGCGGGTGATCGAGCTGCACCCCGAGTACGGGCACGAGATGGTGCGCGGCATCGGCTTCCTCGGCGAGGCCCGCGCGGCCGTGCTGCACCACCACGAGCGGTTGGACGGCAGCGGCTACCCGTACGGGTTGGTGGGCCGTCAGATCCCGGAATCCGCCCGGGTGGTAGCCGTCGCGGACGCGTTCGACGCGATGACCTCCACCCGGAGCTACAGCAGGGCCCGGCCCGTCGCGGTGGCCCTGGCGGAGCTGGAGCGGTGCGCCGGCAGCCAGTTCGACCCGGTGATGGTCGCGGCTCTCGTGGAGGCCGTCGGCCGGGCGGGCTGGTGCCCCGCCGTCACCGCCGACGACGCCCGCACGACCCGTGTCCCCCGCCCGGCGCACCCGTCTCCAGCCGGCCGGGAGCACACCGATGAGCGGGTACCGGCCGCCCCCGCTGTTCACCCTCGCCCACGCCTGTGCCGCCCTCCTCGCCGCCGGCTCCCTCGCCGTCACCCTCCACCACGGGCTCGAGGAACGCCGGGTCGCCCTCGCCTTCGGCGTTCTCGTGGCCGTCGGGGAACTCACCCGGCGCAACGCGGGTCAGGTCAGGGAACCGGCGCCGCTCGGGGCCGCCGCGGCCCTGTCGTACGCGCTCCTCGGGGAGGCCGGCGGCCGGGCCACGCACCACGGTCCCGCCCAGGTCGTCGCCGTCGTCCTGGCCGCCTCGCTGCTCGGCAGCGTGCCGCACGTCGCGCGCGGGCAAGGGCCCACGCTCGACCATCTGGCGCGCCGGGTGCTGACCGTCGGGTTCGTCGCGGTGTGCTTCCAGCCCCCGTACAACCGGGGCATGTTCGACCACTGGGGCGGCCACGCCTACGCGCTGCTGCTGCTCGCGCTGCTGTCCCTGACCGCGCTGTGCGACGCGGTGCTCGCCGCCGCCCTGGCCCACTCCCGTACCGGGTGGCCCTTCGGACCCCTGCTGCGGGACGAACTGCGCGCCGTGGTCGGCATCGGGTCCGCCGTCATCGCCACGGGTGCGGTGATGGCGCTGGCGGTCGCCGTCGTGGGCCTGTGGGCGCTGCCCGTCTTCTCCGTGCCCCTGCTGCTCGCCCAGATGTCGTTCCGGCGGTTCGCCGCCGTCCGGGCGACCTACCGGCAGACCATCGCCTCGCTCGCGAGGGCCACCGAGGTCGCCGGGTACACCCCTGCGGACACGCCCGGCGGGTGGCCGCGCTCAGCCAGGCCGTGGGGCGGGACCTGGGCCTCACCGAGCCCGAGCTGACCGTGCTGGAGTACGCCGCGCTCATGCACGACATCGGCCAGCTGAGCCTCGTCGACCCGGTCCCGGCCGGTGCCACGGCCGGTCTGCCCGCCGCGGAACAGCGGCGGATCGCACTGCTCGGCGGCGCCGTGGTACGGCAGACGGGCGTCGACGAGGCGGTCGCCGTGGTCGTGGAGCGGCAGGCCGACCCCTACGCGGAGCAGCCGCTCGCCGCCCGTATCGTCCGGGCGGTGAACGCGTACGAGGAGAAGTCCCGGGAAGGAGGTCCCGGCGGGCCGCTGACGGCGCTGGAGGAACTCCGGCTCGCCACCGCCGGGGAGTACGCCCCGGAGGTGGTGGAATCACTGGCCCGGGTACTGGCAAGGAGCAGTCTGACCCTGCCCATGTATGGGTAACCCATGGGTAATGAGCGCCCTCGAGGCCGTACGTGGTTGGATGCGAAGGAGAAGGTGTCCGGGGGCTCGAAACACAGCTACGGCCAGCCCACCGCACGGAACTGGCAGGCGGGAATCGTGAGGATCTTCGGCAAGGGACGGCACCGGCCCTCCGCCTCCTGGCGGCAGGCCACAGACCGGGCGTTCACACTCATCGGCGACGGCCGGTACGAGGACGCGGGCGCACTGTTGACACGTGCCGCCGACCTGGAGCCCTGGTTGTCCGAGTCCTGGTTCAACCTCGCCCTGCTGCACAAGTTCCGGCACGACTGGGAGCAGGCGCGGGCGGCGGGCCTCAGGGCCGTGGCGCTGCTCGACCGGGACACCGGAGCGCCCGACTGGTGGAACGTCGGCATCGCCGCGACCGCCCTCCAGGACTGGCCGCTGGCCCGGCGCGCCTGGCAGGCCTACGGGCTGCGGGTGCCGGGGGCGGCCAACGACTCCGGTGAGCCGCTCGGCATGGACCTCGGCAGCGCCGCCGTACGGCTGTCCCCGGAGGGGGAGGCGGAGGTCGTGTGGGGACGACGGCTCGATCCCGCGCGGATCGAGGTGCTGTCCATCCCGCTGCCGTCCTCGGGCGGCGCTGGGGCGAGGTCGTCCTGCACGACGGCGTGCCGCACGGGGAGCGCACCACGGCCGCCGGGCACACGTACCCGGTGTTCGACGAGATCGAGCTGTGGGCGCCGTCACCCGTGCCGACCTGGGTCGTCCTGCTGGAGGCGGCGACCGAGTCGGACCGGGACGCGCTGGAACAGCTCGCGGCGGACGCCGGGTTCGCCGCGGAGGACTGGTCTTCGTCGGTGCGGTTGCTGTGCCGGATGTGCTCGGAGTCACGGATGCCGTCCGATGAGGGGGACGGGGAGCACCTCGATCCGCATGATCACAGTGAGCCGGGGCACCCCGGGCCGCTGGGGCATCGGACGGACGGGCAGCTGTGGGTGCCGGAGCGGGAGTGCGGGTTGGCTGCGCCGGCTTCGCTGGTTCGGGGGTTGCTGGACGGGTGGGTGGCCGACAGTCCGGATTCTCGGGATTGGCGGGATCTGGAAGAGGTGTGCTAGGTCGCCTGACGGGTGCGGCGCCGTGGGGGCTGATCGCGCCGTTCCCCGCGCCCAAGAAAAAAGGGGCGTCCGACACCGGCGTAATCTGTATCAGCATCTCAGCCCGGTCAGTTTCAGGAAGGCGTACGTAACGTCATGGCTCAGCAGGACACCGATCAGCAGCGCGCGGGCGTGCTTCCCG
Organism: Streptomyces tuirus; assembly: GCA_018195615.1. Lineage (GTDB taxonomy): Bacteria > Actinomycetota > Actinomycetes > Streptomycetales > Streptomycetaceae > Streptomyces > Streptomyces tuirus_A. Next base: position 6,464,615 of record JAGTPG010000002.1, read on the forward strand.
TCGATGACGAGGGGTACGTGATCGACACGGAGGACTGCGAGGAGCGCGAGGCGGCCTGGCGGGAGCGGGGGACCTCGCGGCCGATCACGGTGGTCGGGAACCCGGTGCTGCACAAGGAGTGCAAGGACGTCACCGACTTCGGTGACGAGTTCCAGCAGCTCGTCGCGGACATGTTCGCCAGCCAGCGCACCGCCGAGGGCGTGGGGCTCGCCGCCAACCAGATCGGCGTCGACGCGAAGGTCTTCGTCTACGACTGCCCGGACGACGAGGGCGTCAGGCACACCGGCGTGGTCTGCAACCCCAAGCTCGTGGAACTGCCCGCCGAGAAGCGCCGGCTGGACGACAGCAACGAGGGCTGTCTGTCGGTGCCCACCGCGTACGCGCCGCTCGCCCGGCCCGACTACGCCGAGGTGACCGGGCAGGACGAGAAGGGCAACCCGATCAAGGTGCGCGGCACCGGATACTTCGCTCGGTGTTTGCAGCACGAGACCGACCACCTGTACGGCTACCTGTACATCGACCGGCTCTCCAAGCGGGAACGCAAGGACGCGCTGCGGCAGATGGCCGAGAACGAGCCCCGCTACCCCGTGGTCACGAACGACTGACACCCCACACGCACCAGGCGCACGGCGTCTGTTCGGGCTGCCCGCCCTGAACAGGCGCCGTTCGGCTGTCCGTCGCACGTTCGATCGCTTCTGCTCTCCTGGCGATCCGGTACCAGTCACACACCGGGAGGATCCCGGTGCTGTGGGGTAGTGAATGAAGCAAATACGTTCCCAGAGCGGTCAGTTGTAGTGCTGAATGGGATGAGCGGGGTATGCAACGGCGCACGCCCGGCACGAAGGGAGGGGCGCCCGCGCCAACTGGCGGCTGAGAGGGGTTAGTTCGTGCATGCTTTGTCACACGGCACCACATCGACACCGACCACGATCGCGGTTCCACCATCGCTCTCTCTCCCCGTGATCGAGGCGGGGTTTCCGCGGCAACTCCACGCGTATTGGCCGAAGTGCCAGGAGAAGACCCGGGCCTGGCTGCTCGAAAAGCGGCTCATGCCGCGGACAAGGTGGAGGAATATGCCGACGGTCTTTGCTACACCGACCTCATGGCCGGGTACTACACAGGCGCCTCCGACGAGGTCCTCCAGGCGATCGCGGACTACAGCGCCTGGTTCTTCGTCTGGGACGACCGCCACGACCGAGACATCGTGCACGGGCGTCCGGTCGCGTGGCGGCGGCTGCGGGACCGGCTGCACTCGGCGCTCGACTCTCCCGGCGAGCACCTGCACCACGAGGACCCACTGGTCGCCGGGTTCGCGGACAGCGTGCTCCGGCTGTACGCGTTCCTGCCCCAGACGTGGAACCTCCGGTTCGCCCGGCACTTCCACGCGGTGATCGACGCGTACGACCGGGAGTTCCACAACCGCACCCACGGAATCGTGCCCACGGTCGAGGAGTATCTCCGGTTGCGCCGGCTCACGTTCGCCCACTGGATCTGGACGGACCTGCTGGAGCCGGCCGCGGGCTGCGAACTCCCGGACGCCGTGCGGAAACACCCGGCATATCGGCGGGCGGCGCTGCTGAGCCAGGAGTTCGCCGCCTGGTACAACGACCTCTGCTCGCTGCCCAAGGAAATAGCAGGCGACGAGGTGCACAATCTCGGGATCAGTCTCATCACCCATGAGGGGCTGACCCTGGAACAGGCGGTCGTGGACGTCAGGAGCCGTGTCGAGAAATGCATCTCGGAATTTCTCGACGCCGAACAGGAAGCATTACGGTTCGCCGACGACCTCGCCGACGGCACCGTGCGGGGAAAGGAACTGAGCGCCGCCGTGCGGTCCTGCCTGAGCAATATGCGGAACTGGTTCAGTTCCGTTTACTGGTTCCATCACGAGTCCGGCCGGTACATGGTCGAGAGCTGGGACGACCGCTCCACGCCCCCGTACGTCGACAACGAAGCGGCAGGTGAGAAATGACCGTCGAGTCTGTGAAGCCCGAAGCCCCGGCGCCGGAGCTGCGTGAGCCGCCCCGGGCGGGCGGCGGTGTCCCCGTCCTCGGGCACGGCTGGAAGCTGGTGCGCGACCCGCTGGCGTTCATGTCCCGGCTGCGTGACCACGGTGACGTCGTCCGCCTGAAGCTCGGCCCGAAGACCGTGTACGCGGTCACCACCCCGGAGCTCACCGGCGCGCTCGCGCTGAGCAACGACTTCATCATCGCCGGGCCGCTGTGGGAGTCCCTGGAAGGCCTGCTCGGCAAGGAGGGCGTGGCCACCGCGAACGGGCCGCTCCACCGGCGCCAGCGGCGCACCATCCAGCCCGCCTTCCGGCTCGACGCCATCCCCGCCTACGGGCCGATCATGGAGGAGGAGGCGCACGCGCTGACCGAGCGCTGGAAGCCGGGGGAGACCATCGACTGCACCTCCGAGTCCTTCCGGGTGGCCGTGCGCATCGCGGCCCGCTGCCTGCTGCGCGGCGACTACATGGACGAGCGGGCGGAGCGGCTGTGCGTCGCGCTCGCCACCGTGTTCCGCGGGATGTACCGGCGGATGGTGGTGCCGCTCGGACCGCTCTACAAGCTGCCGTTGCCGGCCAACCGGGAATTCAACCGGGCATTGGCCGATTTGCATCTCCTGGTCGACGAGATCGTCGCCGAGCGCCGCGCATCCGGTCAAAAGCCGGACGATTTGCTGACGGCATTGCTGGAGGCGAAGGACGAGAATGGCGACCCCATCGGGGAACAGGAGATCCACGACCAGGTCGTCGCGATCCTCACCCCCGGCAGCGAAACCGTCGCCTCCACGATCATGTGGCTCTTGCACATGCTCGCGGAACATCCGGAACACGCCGACAAGGTGCGCGACGAAGTGGACGCCGTCACCGGGGGGAGGCCGGTGGCATTCCAGGACGTCCGGAACCTCAGGCACACCAACAATGTCGTCGTCGAGGCCATGCGTTTGCGTCCCGCGGTCTGGATTCTGACCCGGCGGGCGGTACGGGACACGGAACTCGGCGGATACCGGATTCCGGCCGGTGCGGACATCGTCTACAGCCCGTACGCGATCCAGCGCGATGCGAAGTCGTACGAGCGGAACCTGGAGTTCGACCCCGACCGCTGGCTTCCGGACCGGGTCAAGGACATCCCGAAGCACGCCATGAGCCCGTTCAGCACGGGCAACCGCAAGTGCCCGAGCGACCACTTCTCGATGGCGCAGCTGACGCTGATCACGGCGGCGCTGGCCACCAGGTACCGCTTCGAGCAGGTGGCCGGTTCGGACGACGGCACGCGCGTCGGCATCACGCTCCGGCCGCAGGACCTGCTGCTGCGGCCGGTGCCCAGGTGACCGTCCGGTGGATCAGGCCGCTTCGGGGCCCTTGAACGTCCGCCGGTAGGCGTTCGGTGTCGTCCCCACCGCCCGGACGAAGTGGTGGCGCAGCGTGGCCGCGTTGCCGAACCCCGTCCGGCCGGCGATCGCGTCCATCGTCTCGTCCGTCGCCTCCAGCAACCGCTGGGCCAGCAGCACGCGCTGCCGCAGGATCCAGCGGTAGGGAGTCGTCCCCGTCTCCTGCTGGAAGCGGCGGGCGAAGGTGCGCGGCGACATATGGGCGCGGAGGGCGAGCTGCTCGACGGTGACCTCCTCGTCGAGATGCCGCTCCATCCAGCCCAGCACCTCGCCGATCGTGTCGGCCTCGGAGTGCGGCAGCGGGCGCTCGATGTACTGGGCCTGGCCGCCGTCGCGGTGCGGCGGCACCACCATCCGCCGGGCGATCTTGTTGGCGACCTCGGTGCCCTGCTCCTTGCGGACCAGGTGGAGGCAGGCGTCGATCCCGGCGGCCGTGCCGGCGGAGGTGATCACCGGGTCCTCGTCGACGTAGAGCACGTCCGGCTCCACCGCCACCCGCGGGTACTGCCGGGCGAGGTCCCGCGCGTGCTTCCAGTGCACCGCACAGCGCCGGTCGTCCAGCAGCCCGGCCGCGGCCAGCACGAAGACGCCGGAGCAGACGCTGAGCACCCGGGCGCCGCGGTCGACCGCGCGCCGCAGGGCGTCCAGCAGCTCCGGCGGGAACTCACGGGACGCGTAGCCGTGCCCGGCCGGCACCGCGATCAGATCGGCCGTCTCCAGCCGCTCCAGGCCGTGCTCGACCTGGAGCGAGAAGCCCGAGTTCATACGCAGGGCCGGGCCCTCGGCCGAGGCGACGGCGAAGTCGTACACCGGCAGGCCGTCGTCGCTGCGGTCGGTGCCGAAGACCTCGCACACGACACCGAGTTCGAAGGGGTTCACGCCGTCGAGAAGGGCGACGGCCACGTTCTGCAGCATGTTTCCAGTGTGCCTCGCCGATGGCAGTAATTCGAGGGTCTACGGCAGTACTGCCACTGACGGTAAGGAGTCATCGGCGCGACAGTGGTGTCCATGGACACGAACCAGGCACAGACACTCATCGCCATGCTCTTCGTACTCGGGACGCTGGTCCTCCTGGTCCTCCCGTCAGTGATCGGCATCGCGCACGACAGGCGCGTCGACCGTCAGATACGGGAGGCCCAGGAGGCCCGCGAAGGCGAGCCGGCTCAGAAGTCCTCGTCCAGGTCGACGGTGCCCTCCACCGCCACCTGGTACGCGGAGGGCCGCCGCTCGAAGAAGTTGGTCAGCTCCTGAACCCCCTGGAGCTCCATGAAGGAGAAGGGGTTCTCGGAGCCGTACACCGGAGCGAAGCCGAGCCGGGTCAGCCGCTGGTCTGCGACGCACTCCAGGTACTGCCGCATCGACTCGGTGTTCATGCCCGGGAGGCCGTCACCGCACAGGTCGCGCGCGAACTGCAGCTCGGCCTCGACGGCCTCCCGCAGCATGTCCGTCACCTGCTGCTGGAGCTGGTCGTCGAACAGCTCCGGCTCCTCCTTGCGGACGGTGTCGACCACGTCGAAGGCGAAGGACATGTGCATGGTCTCGTCCCGGAACACCCAGTTGGTGCCGGTCGCGAGGCCGTGCAGCAGGCCCCGGCTGCGGAACCAGTAGACGTAGGCGAAGGCACCGTAGAAGAACAGGCCCTCGATGCACGCGGCGAAGCAGACGAGGTTCAGCAGGAAGCGGCGGCGGTCGGCCTGGGTCTGAAGCCGGTCCATCGACTCCACCGAGTCCATCCACTTGAAGCAGAACTCGGCCTTCTCCCGGATGGAGGGGATGTTCTCCACGGCCGCGAAGGCGGCGGCGCGGTCCTCCGGATCGGGCAGGTAGGTGTCGAGCAGCGTCAGGTAGAACTGGACGTGCACGGCCTCCTCGAAGAGCTGACGCGACAGGTACAGGCGCGCCTCCGGGGAGTTGATGTGCTTGTACAGCGTCAGCACCAGGTTGTTCGCGACGATCGAGTCACCCGTCGCGAAGAAGGCGACCAGGCGGCCGATCAGGTGCTGCTCCGCCGGTGACAGCTTGGCCAGGTCGGCGACGTCCGAGTGGAGGTCGACCTCCTCCACGGTCCAGGTGTTCTTGATGGCGTCCCGGTAGCGCTCGTAGAAGTCGGGGTAGCGCATGGGGCGCAGGGTGAGCTCGAAGCCGGGGTCGAGAAGGTTCTGGGAACGGTCGGACATTACTGGCAGGCCTCGCAGGACTCGGGGTTTTCCAGGGAGCAGGCGACCGCCTCTTCAGAGGGCACCTGCTGCACGGGGACAGAAGCCTGGGCCGCGCGGGCGATCCTCGTCGCCGGGCGCGAGCGCAGGTAGTACGTCGTCTTCAGCCCGGACTTCCAGGCGTACGCGTACATCGAGGAGAGCTTGCCGATGGTCGGCGTCTCCATGAAGAGGTTCAGCGACTGCGACTGGTCCAGGAACGGGGTCCTGGCCGCCGCCATGTCGATCAGGCCGCGCTGCGGGATCTCCCACGCCGTGCGGTAGAGGGCACGGACGTCCTCGGGGATCCAGGCGAAGTCCTGCACCGAGCCGTTCGCCTCGCGCAGGGCCTCACGGGTGCGGGCGTCCCACACGCCGAGCCGCTTCAGCTCGTCCACCAGGTAGGAGTTGACCTGGAGGAACTCACCCGACAGCGTCTCGCGCTTGAACAGGTTGGACACCTGCGGCTCGATGCACTCGTACACGCCCGCGATGGAGGCGATGGTGGCCGTGGGCGCGATGGCGAGGAGCAGGGAGTTGCGCATACCGGTCGTGGCGATGCGCTCCCGCAGGGCCGTCCAGCGCTCCGGCCAGGTCAGCTCCACGTCGTAGTGGTCCGGGTGCAGGACACCGCGGGCCGAACGGGTCTTCTCCCAGGCGGGCAGCGGGCCGTTGCGCTCGGCGAGGTCGGCGGAGGCCTCGTACGCGGCGAGCATGACGCGCTCGGCGATACGAGTGGAGAGCGCCTTGGCCTCTGGCGAGTCGAAGGGCAGCCGCAGCTTGAAGAAAACGTCCTGCAGGCCCATGGCTCCGAGGCCCACGGGACGCCACCGGGCGTTGGAGCGGCCCGCCTGCTCGGTCGGGTAGAAGTTGATGTCGACGACGCGGTCGAGGAACGTGACGGCCGTACGGACGGTCTCGTCCAGGCGCTCCCAGTCGAGGCCGCCGGTCGCCGTGTCGACGAACGCGCCGAGGTTCACGGACCCCAGGTTGCAGACCGCCGTCTCCCCGTCGCTGGTGACCTCCAGGATCTCCGTGCAGAGGTTGGAGGAGTGGACGACGTGGCCCGGCTCGGCCGTCTGGTTGGCGGTGCGGTTGGCGGCGTCCTTGAAGGTCATCCAGCCGTTGCCGGTCTGCGCGAGGGTGCGCATCATGCGGCCGTACAGCTCACGGGCGGGCAGCGTCTTCTTCGCGAGGCCCTTCGCCTCGGCCGCCCGGTACGCGGCGTCGAACTCCTCGCCCCAGAGGTCGACCAGCTCGGGCACGTCCGAGGGGGAGAACAGCGACCACGGGGCGTCGGCGTTCACACGCCGCATGAACTCGTCCGGTACCCAGTGCGCGAGGTTCAGGTTGTGCGTACGGCGGGCGTCCTCGCCGGTGTTGTCGCGCAGCTCCAGGAACTCCTCGATGTCGGAGTGCCAGGTCTCCAGGTAGACCGCGGCGGCGCCCTTGCGGCGGCCGCCCTGGTTCACCGCGGCGACCGAGGCGTCGAGGGTCTTCAGGAACGGGACGATGCCGTTGGAGTGGCCGTTGGTGCCGCGGATGAGCGAACCGCGGGCGCGGATCCGGGAGTAGGCGAGGCCGATGCCGCCGGCGTGCTTCGAGAGCCGGGCCACCTGGTGGTAGCGGTCATAGAGGGAGTCCAGCTCGTCCTTGGGGGAGTCGAGGAGGTAGCAGGACGACATCTGGGGGTGCCGCGTGCCGGAGTTGAAGAGGGTGGGGGAGGAGGGGAGGTAGTCGAGGCGGCTCATGAGTCCGTAGAGAGCCGCGACTTCGTCCACCGCGTGCGTGGTGTCGTCCTCGGCGAGGCCGCTCGCCACGCGCAGCATGAAGTGCTGGGGCGTCTCGACGACCTTGCGGGTGAGGGGGTGCCGCAGGAGGTAGCGGCTGTGCAGCGTGCGCAGGCCGAAGTAGCCGAAGCGGTCGTCGGCGGCCGTGTCGATCAGGGCGTCGAGCCGGGCGGCGTGGCGGCGCACGAACTCGGCGGTCCGGTCGGCGATGAGCCCCTCCCGGTGCCCCACCGCGACCGACTCGGTGAAGGACGTGACGCCCTGGGAGGCGGCCTCGGCGCGGATGCCGATCGTCAGCAGACGGGCGGCCAGCCGGGAGTAGGCGGGGTCCTCGGAGATGAGGCCGGCGGCCGCGTCCGTCGCCAGCTCGCGCAACTCCGTCTCGTCCGCCCGGGCGGAACGGCCGCGCAGCGCGGCGGCGGCGACCCTGCCGGGGTCGGCGTCGGGGAGGTCGGCGGTCAGCTCGGTCAGGGTCCGCAGCAGCGCGGCACCCGGACCGTCGTGCTCTGGTTCGGCGGCTGAGACCGGATCGGCTGGCGCGATGGTCACGTGGGGCTCTCCCTCGCTCGGCACGGGGGCCTCGCGCAGGGCAGGGGGCGGCACACGAGCGCACGCGGCGTCGCGTCCACCGGCCCACTCCACGAGGCCCGGACGTCAGGCACACCGGCCGGACGGCCGGGTGCACTGTCGGCAGGTCCTCGGACTGACTCCCATACACGCATGAAAAGGCATGGGTACACCGTTGCGGGACAGTTCCGGATTCGCACCGGATTCCCCTGCGGCGACAGCGAGCATGAGCATACATCTTGTGCCGCCTTCCGGCGGCACCCCCAGATGTTGTGTCGCGCTGGTTTCAGAGCGTCAACTGATAGGTGAGGAGCGTGAACCCCTCGTCGCTCGGTATCGGGTTCCAGTCACGCCCGGGGGCGCGGGTGAAGCCGAGGCGTTCGTAGACGCGGTGGGCGGTGTGCATGGCGGGCTGTGTGCACAGGACGAGGGCGGTGCAGGCGTCCGTGGCCTTCGCCCGCTCGACGCAGGCACGGACGAGGGCTTCGCCGACGCCACGGCCTCGGGCCGGCCGGGCCACGGCGAGCATGCGGATCTCGGCCTCACCGGGTCGCGCGAGGTCGGCCATGGGACCGCCCGACGGTACGAACGTGACGCCGCCGAGGACGGTGTCGTTCTCCGTGGCCACCAGGACCTCGGCGGCTGCCGCCCGCTTGGCCACGTCCTTCAGTTCGGCCAGGTACCAGTCGCTCTCGCCGAAGGCGAGGAGGCCGTCCTGGAGGTAGGCCTGGGCGGTGATCTCGCCGAGGGTGGTGTACTCGGCGGGCTTCACCCGCCGGATGAGGATGTCCATGGTCCGAGTGTGCGGGACGGGTGTGACAACGGGCCGCCGGTTTTCACCGACGGCCCGTTGTCACCTGCGACTCAGTGCGAGGTGCCCGCCGTCGCCGGCGGAAGCTCCACCTGGACGCCGGGGTCGCCCGCGTCCGCCGTGTAGTCCTCCGGCTTGGTCTCGTCGATGCCCTCCGGGGCCTTGACGGCCTTCAGGACGAAGGTGAGGACCACCGTCACCACGATGTTCATGACGAACGCCGTGAGGCCGATGTAGCCGATCTCGCCGATGCCCGGGATCTCCTTCGACGAGCCGCCGAAGTGCTTCTGGGTCGGGGAGGCGACGCCGTACGCCGCGACCGTGCCGTAGATCATGCCGACCGCCCAGCCCGCGAGCAGCGCCCAGCGGTGGAACCAGCGGGTGAACAGACCGCCGACCAGGGCCGGGAAGGTCTGCAGGATCCAGATTCCGCCGAGGAGCTGGAAGTTGATGGCGACCGTCTTGTCCATGGTGAGGACGAAGGCCAGCGCGCCCACCTTCACCAGCAGGGAGACCAGCTTGGAGACCTTGGTCTCCTGCTCGGGAGTGGCGTCGGGCTTGATGAAGTCCTTGTAGATGTTGCGGGTGAAGAGGTTCGCGGCCGCGATGGACATGATGGCGGCCGGGACCAGCGCGCCGATGCCGATCGCCGCGAAGGCCACGCCCGCGAACCAGTCCGGGAACATCGTCTCGAACAGCTGCGGAATCGCCAGCTGACCGTTCTGCACCTTGATCCCGGCCGCGATCGCCATGAACCCGAGCAGCGCCAGCAGGCCCAGCATCAGCGAGTACAGCGGCAGGATCGTGGTGTTGCGGCGGATCACCTCACGGCTCTTCGAGGACAGCGTCGCCGTGATCGAGTGCGGGTACATGAAGAGCGCGAGCGCGGAGCCGAGCGCCAGCGTGGCGTACGTCCACTGCCCGGTCTCCGGCGGCGTCAGCGCACCGCGCGGCGCGCCCGTAGCCGGGTTCGTCTGGCTGAAGGCGTCGCCCGCCTTGGCGAAGATGTCGTCGAAGCCGCCGAGCTTGATGGGGATGTAGATGATCGCCACCGCGATGACGATGTAGATCAGCGTGTCCTTCACGAACGCGATCAGCGCGGGGGCGCGCAGACCCGAGGAGTAGGTGTATGCCGCCAGCACACCGAACGCGATCAGCAGCGGCAGGTCCTTGATGAACCAGTTGGTGTTCTCGCCGCCGCCGATGCCCATCACGTCCAGCACGGCCTGGATGCCGACCAGCTGGAGCGCGATGTACGGCATGGTCGCGAGGATGCCGGTGAGGGCCACGGCCAGCGACAGGCCCTTGGAGCCGAAGCGGCCACGGACGAAGTCGGACGTCGTCACATAGCCGTGCTTGTGGGACACCGACCACAGGCGGGGGAGGAACGTGAAGATCAGGGGGTAGACCAGGATCGTGTACGGCACAGCGAAGAACCCGGCCGCGCCCGCCGCGTAGATCGCCGCCGGTACGGCGACGAAGGTGTACGCCGTGTACAGGTCGCCGCCGAGCAGGAACCAGGTGATCCAGGTACCGAACGAGCGGCCACCCAGGCCCCACTCGTCCAGGCTGTGCTCGTTCTCGGCCTTGCGCCAGCGTGCGGCCAGGAAGCCCATGACCGTCACGGCCAGGAAGAAGAAGATGAAGACGGCGAGTGCGACGCCGTTCACGCCGTCCTTCACTCCGACGCACCGCCCTTCGCGGCCGAGCGGGCGCGCTGGTCACGCTGCCACAGCTTGTAGGCGATCATCGTCAGAGCGGTGGAGATCAGCACCCAGGCCATCTGGTACCAGTAGAAGAACGGGATCCCGATGAAGGCCGGGTCGGTCTTGGCGTACGAGCCGACCCACAGCATGGCCACGAAGGGCGCTACGAGGCAGAGCCCGATGACGACGCGCATCGGCGTCACCACGGCTCTGCTGACTTCCGGGGCTTGCGACATCAGGCGGCTCCGTCCCCTCAGTGATCACCTGTGTAATGCGCAGGCAATCTAGGTCAGGGTGCGGCGGGAACGGAACCCCTCGTCCGTAATGCGGTACCCAAAAGAAACCCGGCCTCAACAGCAGCGGAACCTCTCGGCCTGCTTACTCGGCAGGCCTCTTGAGCCGTGCCACGAACTTGTACCGGTCCCCGCGGTACACCGACCGCACCCACTCCACAGGCTGGCCCTCGCGGTCCAGCGAGTGCCGGGAGAGCATCAGCATCGGCAGGCCGACGTCCGTGCCGAGCAGGCCGGCCTCGCGCGGGGTGGCCAGCGAGGTCTCGATGGTCTCCTCGGCCTCCGCGAGATGCACGTCGTAGACCTCGGCGAGCGCGGTGTAGAGGGACGTGTACTTCACCAGGGAGCGGCGCAGGGCCGGGAAGCGCTTCGCGCTCAGGTGGGTGGTCTCGATGGCCATCGGCTCGCCGTTGGCCATGCGCAGGCGCTCGATGCGCAGCACGCGTCCGCCGGTGGTGATGTCGAGCAGGCCGGCCAGGCGGTCGTCGGCGGTGATGTAGCCGATGTCCAGCAGCTGCGAGGTGGGTTCGAGACCCTGGGCGCGCATGTCCTCGGTGTACGAGGTCAGTTGCAGGGCCTGCGAGACCTTCGGCTTGGCGACGAAGGTGCCCTTGCCCTGGATGCGCTCCAGCCGGCCCTCGACGACCAGCTCCTGGAGCGCCTGGCGCACGGTGGTGCGCGAGGTGTCGAACTCGGTCGCCAGCGTGCGCTCGGGCGGGACCGGCGTGCCGGGCGCCTGGGTTTCCGTCATGTCGAGCAGGTGCTTCTTCAGGCGGTAGTACTTGGGCACGCGTGCGGTACGGACGGTCGTCCCGTTCTCGTTCTCCGCACTGCTGACGTCGGTGCTCATGCTCCGCCTTCCCGGCCGCTCTGCCGACACGATCCCACTTGTATACCGTCGGCGCCGCTTTTGGTCTAGTCCACAACTCCACGTGGTCTACCTGGAGTATGCCGCGCCTGCCCGGGTTTTCGCTGCCTTCTTACTTAAAGGTTCTTGCATATGTAGCTCGCATAACGGCTGGTCAGAGCCCATACCGGACCCTTGACAGGCCTGCTGGTCTGGTCCAAGCTCCCCCTACTGGTCTACACCATTGGTCCAGGTCCTGGCCCCACGTTCACCGCGGGAGCAGGGGGGTTGTGGCATCCCTGAGGAGGGTGGCGTGAAGCGCAAGCTGATATCCGCGATCGGTATCGCGGGCATGGTGGTCTCCATCGCGGCGTGCGGGGGCGAAGGCGGCGGTTCGGACAAGGGCGGCGCGGACGCCAAGGAGCTGACCGTCTGGCTCACGGTCGACGCGCAGAACAACTGGCCGGAGCTGGTGAAGGCCGCCGACGCCGCGGTGCAGAAGAAGCACCCCGGCCTCAAGATCAACCACGAGTACTACGGCTGGCCCGACAAGAACGCCAAGCTCGACGCCGTCCTCGCCACCGACAAGGCCCCGACGTGGTCGAGATGGGCAACACCGAGATGCTCGGCTACATGGTCAAGGGCGCCTTCGCCCCCTGGACCCGGCCGAGTTCGACAACTCGGACGCCTGGCTGGACGGCCTCAAGGCCTCCGTGACCTACGAGGACAAGACCTACGGCGTCCCGTACTACGCCGGCGGCCGGGTCGCCAACTGGCGCAAGGACGTCGCGGCTTCGGTCGGTGCGAAGACTCCCCCGAAGACGTACCAGGAACTGACCGCCACCCTGGACAAGATCCAGAAGAAGCAGGGTGACAAGTTCAGCGCCTGGTACCAGCCGACCCGCGACTGGTACGCGGCGATGTCCTTCGTCTACGACGCCGGCGGCGCCATCGCCACCGAGTCGGGCGGCCAGTGGAAGGCCAGTCTCTCCTCGCCCGAGTCGCTCAAGGGCCTGAAAGAGTTCAAGAACGTCGTCGACTCCTACATGCACGGCGACAAGACCAAGGACGAGTCCGACCGCTACATCGTCTACGGCCAGGGCAAGTCCGCCATGATCTTCGCCGCGGCCTGGGAGGGCGCGACCTCCGAGGACCCGAAGAACGACAAGACCGGCAAGCTCAAGGGCAATCTCGAGAACTTCGTGATGCCCGGCCCGTCCGGCAAGAACATGCCCGTCTTCCTGGGCGGTTCCGATCTCGCCGTGCCCGTGAAGTCCGACGCGCAGGCCCTGGCCGCCGAGTGGATCAACGCGTTCACCGGCTCCTCCGGCCAGAAGGGCCTGATGGCCAAGGGCAACCTGCCCAACAACAAGACCGACCTCGCGACGCTGAAGAACGACCCGGCGACGGCGGTCCCCGCCACCGCGGCCGAGTCCAACTGGTTCGTCCCGATGGCGCCGGGCTGGGGCCAGGTCGAGAAGGCGCAGATCCTCCAGACCATGCTGCAGAGCATCGGCACCGGCAAGAAGTCGGTCGAGGCCGCCGCCAACGAGGCGGACGCCGCGATCGACAAGGTCATCAACACGAAGTGACCTTCGGGCGGGGCTCCCTCACCGGGCGGAGCCCCGCCGTCGTCAAGACCTGAGGGACCGCCGAGGAGCGCGCGATGAGTGCCGCAGACACCACCACCCCCGCCAAGGTGCCGCCACCGCGGCAGGCACCGCCACCCCCTGCCGATGAGCTGCCACGCGTGCGGCGACCGTCGGGCGGGGCCGCGATCCCCTGGCTGCTGCTCGCGCCCTGCCTGCTGGTCCTCGCGGCGGTCATGGGCTACCCGCTGGCCCGCCTGGTCACCCTGTCCTTCCAGAAGTTCGGGCAGTCCCAGCTCTGGGGCTTCCAGCCGGCCGAATCGGTCGGGTTCGACAACTTCGCCAAGGTGCTGGGCGACGGCGAGTTCTGGACCGTCGTCCTGCGCACCATCGTCTTCACGGTCGGCGCCGTCGTCTTCACCATGGTGATCGGCATGGCGATCGCCCTGCTGCTCCAGCGGGTCTCGGGCTGGCTGAAGGTGCTCATCAACATCGTGCTGGTCGCGAGCTGGGGCATGCCCGTGATCGTGGCGACCACGGTCTTCAAGTGGCTCTTCGACTCGGACTACGGCGTCTTCAACGCGCTGCTCAGCAAGCTGCCCGGCGTGGAGATGATCGGCCACAACTGGTTCGCCAGCGGGCCCGAGGGGCTGGCCGTGATCATGCTGCTGGTGGTGTGGGGGCCGTGCCGTTCGTGGTCATCACCCTCAGCGCGGGCCTCACCCAGGTGCCGAAGGAGCTGGAGGAGGCGGCCCGTCTGGACGGGGCAGGCTCCTGGGGAGTCTTCCGCTACGTCACCCTGCCCGTCCTCAAGCCGATCATCGTGATGCTCACGACGCTGTCGGTCATCTGGGACATGGGCGTCTTCCCCCAGGTGTTCGTCATGCGCAACGGCCATCCCGAGCCGGAGTTCCAGGTCCTCAACACCTACTCCTACGACCGGGCGTTCGTGGTCAACGACTACGCCCAGGGCTCGGCCATCGCGCTGATCACCGTCCTGCTGCTGCTCGGCGTGGTCGCCGTCTACATGCGGCAGATGCTGAAGATCGGAGAGGTCGAATGAGCAGTACTCTGACGGGTCGCCGGGCTCCCAAGCTCTGGTGGAACCTCCTCGGCCTCCTGGTCTTCGTCACCGCGGGCTTCCCGCTCTACTGGATGCTCAACACCGCGTTCAAGCCCGCCAAGGACGCCATCGACCCCGACCCGAGCCTGCTGCCGACCGGCATCACCTTCGCCAACTTCGGCCGGGCGCTGGACATCGCCGACTTCTGGGGCCCAGTGGGCCGCAGCCTGGTGGTGTCGCTGGCGGTCGTCGTCATCGGCATGGTCGTCGGGCTGCTGGCCGCGCTCGCCATCTCCCGGTTCGCCTTCCGCGGCCGCAAGATCGTGATCGTGGGCATCCTCGCGGTCCAGATGGTCCCGCTGGTCGCCATGATCATCCCGGTGTTCCTGCTCCTCAACGACCTGGGCCAGTACGACCGGCTCACCGGCCTCATCATCACGTACCTGACCTTCATCCTGCCGTTCACGGTCTGGACGCTGCGGGGCTTCATCGTCAACATCCCGAAGGAACTCGAGGAGGCTGCCATGGTCGACGGCTGCTCCCGCACCGGCGCCTTCCTCCGGGTCGTCTTCCCGCTCCTGGCTCCCGGCATGGTCGCCACCTCGGTCTACGGCTTCATCCAGGCCTGGAACGAGTACCTCTACGCCCTGATGCTGCTCAGCCAGAAGAACCAGACGGCGACCATCTGGCTCAGCAACTTCACCACCAAGCACGGCACCGAATACGCCCCGATGATGGCCGGCGCCACGATGATGGCCGTGCCGATCGTCGCCCTCTTCCTCCTCGTCCAGCGCAAGATGGCCGCGGGCCTGACCGCGGGCGCCGTGAAGGGATGAACCCCCCCCATGACGACACTCGCCAGCGGCACCGACACGCTCACCCGTGACGCCCTGACGGTCCTCCAGCCCGGCTTCACCGGCACCACCGCCCCCGACTGGCTGCTGCGCCGGCTCGGCGAGGGCCTCGCCTCCGTCGGCCTGTTCGGCCGCAACATCGCCTCGCCGGACCAACTGGCCGCCCTGACCGCACAGCTGAGGGCCGAGCGCGACGACGTCCTCGTCGCGATCGACGAGGAGGGCGGTGACGTGACGCGCCTGGAGGTGCGGACCGGCTCCTCCTTCCCGGGCAACCACGCCCTCGGCGCGGTCGACGACGTCGAACTGACCCGCCAGGTCGCCCACGAACTGGGCCGCCGCCTCGCGGCCTGCGGCGTGAACCTCAACTGGGCCCCCTCCGCCGATGTGAACTCCGACCCGCGCAACCCGGTGATCGGCGTCCGCTCCTTCGGCGCCGACACCGAGCTGGCCGCCCGGCACACCGCGGCCTATGTGACGGGCCTGCAGTCGGCCGGAGTCGCCGCCTGCACCAAGCACTTCCCCGGCCACGGCGACACGGCCGTCGACTCCCACCACGCCCTCCCACGCATCGACGTCTCCGCCGAGGTGCTGACCGAGCGCGAACTGGTCCCGTTCCGCGCGGCCGTCGCCGCCGGCACCCGGGCCGTGATGAGCGCCCACATCCTGGTCCCCGCCCTGGACCCGGACCGCCCCGCCACGCTCTCCCGCCGCATCCTGACCGGTCTGCTGCGCGGCGAACTCGGCTACGACGGCCTCATCGTCACCGACGGCATGGAGATGCGGGCCATCGCCGGCGCCTACGGCATCGAGCGCGGCAGCGTCCTCGCCGTCGCCGCCGGTGCCGACGCGATCTGCGTGGGTGGTGGCCTGGCCGACGACGCGACCGTGCTCCGGCTGCGGGACGCCCTGGTCGCGGCCGTACGCGCGGGCGATCTGCCGGAGGAACGCCTGGCCGACGCCGCGGACCGGGTACGCGCACTGGCCCGCTGGGCGAGCACGGCGGCCGGCACACCGGCTAAGACCCGGGGCAGCGAGATCGGCCTGCACGCCGCCCGCCGCGCCCTGACGGTCACCGTCGCCCAGGGCGGGGAACCCCGGAGAGCTTCAAGCCCCTCACCGAACCGCCCTTCGTCGCCGCCCTCACCCCCGTCGCCAACATCGCGGTCGGCGACGAGACCCCCTGGGGTGTCGCCGCCGAGCTCGTCCACCTCCTGCCGGGCACGGTGACGGGCAGCTTCTCCGAGGACGGCACGGCGGGGGAGAGCGCCGGACGGGCAGCCCTCCAGGCGGCCGGCCCACGCCCCATCGTCGCCGTCGTCCGCGACGAACACCGCCACCCCTGGATGGCCTCGGCCCTCGACATCCTGCTGGCCGCCCGCCCCGACACGATCGTCGTCGAGATGGGCGTCCCCCAGGCCGCCCCGCGCGGCGCCCTGCACATCGCCACCCACGGCGCGGCCCGCGTCTGCGGCCGGGCGGCGGCCGAGGTGATCACCGGCGGGTTGTAAGGCTGCATTCGAATGTAGTACTTCTTATACATGAGCGAGCAGGTGCACAACAGGTTGGCCATGGTGCGCGCCGAACGGAAGGTGTCGCGCCAGAGCCTGGCCGAGGCGGTGGGAGCCCACTACCAGACCATCGGCTACATCGAGCGGGGGCAGTACAACCCGAGCCTCGACCTGGCGCTGAAGATCTCGAAGTTCTTCGGTCTGCCGGTCGAGGCCCTGTTCTCCCTCGAGCCGTTCCGGCCGCTCACGGACGAGGTCTACGGGAGGAACCAGCCATGACGACGACACGCCTGACCCGCTACGACCGGGCCATGCTGCGACTCATGAACGACCGCCGGGGCCAGGCCTGGCACGCCACGGCGGCGCGCCGGCGCCTGGCGGTAGCCCTGCACATCACCCTCACCGTGGCCCTCGGCGGACTGATGACCCACCTCTTCCTCGCCGAGAGCGAGCCGCTGTGGACCATCCCCGTGATGGCGGTGCTGCTGCTTCCCTGGATGGTCGCGACCGGGGTGATCAACGGCGCGACCAGGGGCCTGCTGGAACTGCGCGCACACGTCCTGGACGAGCGGCAGTCCGCCGAGCGCAGCCACGTCCTGGCACGCGCCCACCGCGTGACGACCCTGCTCCTGCTCGCGGCGGCGGCCGCGCTGCTGATCACGGGCGGCCTCGCGGGTGACGCCCCCAAGGCCTACGCCGCGCCCCTGCTGATCGCCGTTCTCGTCGTCCACTGGGTGATGCCGCTGTGGGTGGCCGGCCTGCGGGCCCAGGACGAGCCGGCCGAGGACGACGTCCTGGAGGCAGCGGCCCTGGGCCGCTAGATCCCCTGCCACTCCGGCTTGTTGGCGTAGGTGTGCCGGAAGTAGTCCGCCAGCTTCAGCTTCGACGCGGCGGCCTCGTCCACGACGACGGTGGCATGCGGGTGGAGCTGGAGCGCGGAGGCGGGGCACACCGCGGCGACCGGCCCTTCCACCGTCGCCGCGACCGCGTCCGCCTTGCCCTCGCCGGTGGCGAGCAGCACCAGGTGCCGGGCCTCCAGGATGGTGCCGATGCCCTGCGTGATCACGTGGTGCGGCACCTGGTCGATGTCGCCGTCGAAGAAGCGCGCGTTGTCGATCCGGGTCTGCTCGGTGAGCGTCTTGATCCGGGTCCGTGACGCGAGCGACGAGCACGGCTCGTTGAACCCTATGTGCCCGTCGGTCCCGATCCCGAGCAGCTGGAGGTCCACACCCCCGGCGTCCACGAGAGCCTTGTCGTACGCCTCGCACGCCCCCTGCACGTCCTGCGCCGTGCCGTCCGGCCCGGTGAACTGGTCCATCCCGATCCCGAGCGGCTCCAGCACCTCACGCCGCAGCACGGAGCGGTACGACTCCGGATGGTCGGCGGGCAGCCCCACGTACTCGTCGAGCTGGGCGATCCGCGCCCTCGCGACGTCCACGGCACCGGATCGCACCTTGGCCGCCAGCGCCTCGTACACGGGCAGCGGCGTCGAGCCGGTGGCCACGCCGAGCAGGGCGTCGGGCTTGCGCCGGAGCAGCTGAGCCATGGCCTCGGCAACGAGCTCGCCGCCCGCCTTGGCGTCCGGGACGATGACAACTTCCACGCTGGGCCTGCCGATCTGAGAGGAGTGCTCACCTGGGACCGGACCCGGGAGCGGATCGTGTGGTTTAGACCAATCTAACAGAGCGGGGGCGTCACTCCCAGGGTGAACGCAGCCGCTCCCGGACAGGTGGCAGCGGTGTGCCGACCAGGTCTCCCACAGGTGAACAGCACCGGTCCCGCCTGGGCGTTCCGCGGCCCGGGGGAGTGGAATGGGACCCGCACATCTGCCCGCGCCCGCAAGGAGCCCGTCATGACCGCCGCCGCACCGGATCTCCGCAACGAGCTTCCGGGTCGGATCATGGCCCGTGAGATGGCCGAACAGCCCGCCGTCCTGCGCCGGATCCTGGCCGACGGCGCCCACGCCATCCAGGACGTGGCACGGAAGATCGCCGCCCGGACTCCCCGCTTCGTCCTGCTGACCGCCCGCGGCACCTCCGACAACGCCGCCCTCTACGCCAAGTACCTCCTTGAGATCCGGCTCGGCCTGCCCTGCGGGCTCACCTCGATGTCCACCACCACGGCCTACGGCGCCCGGCCCGACCTGACCGACGTGCTCGTCGTCACTGTCAGCCAGTCCGGCGGCTCCCCGGACCTGGTCGCCTCGACCCGGGCCGCCCGCGAGGCCGGCGCGATCACGCTCGCCGTCACCAACAACCCGGACTCCCCGCTCGCCGGCGTCTCCGAGTACCACATCGACATCATGGCCGGACCGGAGAAGGCCCTCCCCGCCACCAAGACCTACACCGCCTCCCTCCTCGCGCTCTACCTGTTCGTCGAAGGCCTGCGCGGTGGCGACGGAGCGCCCGCGCACGCGCTGCCGGACCTCGCCGAGCAACTGCTCGCCCGGCAGGACGAGGTGCGCGCCCTCGCCGCGCGCTACCGCTTCGCCGAGCGCATGGTGATCACGTCACGCGGCTACGGCTACCCCACGGCCAAGGAGGCCGCCCTGAAGCTGATGGAGACCAGCTACATCCCCGCTCTTTCCTACTCGGGCGCCGATCTGCTGCACGGACCGCTCGCCATGGTCGACAACGTCTCCCCGGTCATCGCCGTGGTCACCGACGGCAAGGGCGGCGAAGCGCTCCAGCCCGTCCTCGACCGGCTGCGCGGCCGCGGCGCCGACCTGGTCGTCATCGGACCGAGGAGCCAGGTCGAGCAGGCCTCGGCCGGCTTCGTCCTGCCGACGGACGACGTGGCCGAAGAGCTCCAGCCCGTCCTCGAGATCATCCCCCTCCAGCTCCTGGCCTACGAGGTCACCATCGCCCGCGGCCAGGACCCGGACGCGCCTCGGGCGTTGGCGAAGGTGACGGAGACTCGCTGAGGAGCCGGGATGTCTCAGCTGCGGACCCCGGTGTCCGAGTCGCTGTCCCCTCCGTGAGCGAACACGCCGTCTACCTGAGCGAACACCCGTCTACGTGAGCGAACCCCCTGTCACATCAACCCAGCTGCCCGTGATCCACCGCCCCCGTCCGACACGAGGAACGCCACCACGTCGGCGACCTCCGCCGGCGCACCCACTCCGCCCAGCGCCGATATCGCCGCGGCCTGCGCCCAGCCGTCGGCGGTCCCGCGCAGCAATCGGGCCGTGTTGTCCGTGTCGATGATCCCCGGTGCCACCGAGTTGACCGTGATGCCCCGGGGTCCCAGCACCTTGGACAGGTCCCGGGAGAGGACGTCCAGCGCGCCCTTCGTCATCGCGTAGGCCATGTTGTCCGGCATCGCCGCGGTCCGGGCCAGCCCCGAGGAGACGTTGACGACCCGTCCGCCGTCCCGCAGCCGCGTCATGCCGTGCTTGAGGATGAAGAGGGGCGCCTTCACGTTCACCGCGAAGACCTTGTCGTACTCCTGCTCCTCCAGCTCCTGGATGGGCCGGGTGTTGCCGATCCCCGCGTTGTTCACCAGGATGTCCAGCCCGTCCGCGTGCCGGTCGAACTCCGCCCACAGCGCCTCGGCGTCCCCCGGCACGCCCAGCTCCACGCCCAGCTCGAACGCCGAGCCGCCCGCCGCCTCGATCGCCGCGACCGTCTCCTTCGCCGCAGTCTCGTTCCTGCCGTAGTGGACCGCGACCCGCGCGCCGTCCCGCCCCAGCCGCTCGGCGATCCCTCGTCCGATGCCCCTGCTCGCCCCCGTGACGAGAGCCGTCCTGCCCGTGAGCACGCCCATGGCGGCGCCCCCTTCTCATTTTCCTAACGGTCGCTACAGAAAGACCGTACAACACCGCGCCGACATTTCTCTAGCGTCCGCTATAAAATGCACCCCATGGTGAACGACGACGCCGCCGCGAAGGCCCGGGCCAAGACCAGACCCCGTGGCCGCCCCCGCTCCTTCGACCGCGAGACCGCGCTGGAGAAGGCGCTCCTGGCCTTCTGGGAGCACGGCTACGAGGCCACGTCCGTCGCCGACCTCACCCGCGTCATGGACATCGGCGCCCCCAGCCTCTACGCGGCCTTCGGCGACAAGCGCTCCCTCTTCGAGGAGGTGGTAAGCGTCTACGGCACGCGCTACGGCTCGTTCCCCGACCGCGCCCTCGCCGAGGAGCCCACCGCACGGGACGCCGTCGAGCGCACGCTGCGCGAGGCCGCCGGCGCGTACACGGAGCCCGGCCATCCGCACGGCTGTCTCGTCATCCACGCCGCCGTGAACTGCTCGACCCCCGAGGTCGAACAGTCGCTGCGGGACCGCCGCAACGCCAACATCGCCGCGTTCGAGAGCCGCATCAGAGCCGACGTCGCCGCCGGCGCGCTGCCTCCGGGCACCGACGCCGCCGCCCTGGCCCGGCACACCGGAGCGATGATCCAGGGCATGTCACAACAGGCGCGGGACGGGGCGAGCCGGGAGGAACTGGAGGCGGTCGCGGAAATTGCCATGTCCATCTGGCCCCGCACAGGAACCCACACGGGTTAGGCTGCTCGGTGGACGCCGACGCGTCCGACGAGTCGCGGAAATAACAACAACGAACAGCCTCCAACGCATGGACACCCCCGAGTGGTCTAGTCCACAATGCGTGATGAGAGCGCGTGTGAAGCGCGCACCAGTCTCCGTCTTCCCCGCACAGGAAGGCGGACAGAGGAACCGAGGCTCTCTGCCCTGACTGCCCCGGATCCTCGTCCTTCGGCCGACCGGGACCGCACACCCCACGGCCGTTGCTGCTCCGGGCTGCGGTGCCGGGAGGGTTGAGGGTCCCTCTCAGGCGCCGCGGCCCGCGGGTGTTTCCGGCGCCTCTGTCCCGGCCGTACGTTTCAGAGCCGTACAAACCCCCGGGTACGCTCGCACTCGTGCCCTCCATGAACGAACTCGTACGCCAGCACACCGCCCTCGACGACACCGATCTCGAGTGGCTTCACCTGCTGGTCTCGGAGTGGCAGCTGCTCTCCGACCTCTCCTTCGCCGACCTGGTGCTGTGGGTCCCCACCCGCGACGGAACCCGCTACGTGTCCGTCGCCCAGATGCGGCCCAACACCGGCCCGACGTCCTACCAGGACGACATGGTCGGCCACCTCGTCCCGCGCGGCCGCCGCCCCATGCTGGACGCCGCCCTCGACGAGGGCCGCATCGTGCGCGAGGGCGACCCCGAGTGGCGCGAAGAGGTCCCGGTCCGGGTCGAGTCGATCCCCGTGCGGCGGGAGGGGCGCGTCCTCGGTGTCATCGCGCGCAACACCAACCTCCTCACCGTGCGCACTCCGAGCCGCCTGGAGCTCACCTACCTGCAGAGCGCCTCCGACCTCGCACAGATGATCGCGGCGGGATCCTTCCCGTTCGCGAACCAGCAGCTCGACATGGACGCCTCGCCCCGGGTGGGCGACGGCCTGATCCGGGTCGACGCCGACGGCATCGTCCAGTACGCCTCCCCGAACGCCCTGTCCGCCTACCACCGGCTCGGCCTCGCCTCCGATCTGGTCGGCCAGCATCTGGGCAAGACCACGGCCGAACTCGCCCCGACCCGGGGCCCGGTGGACGAGGCGCTCGCCAAGGTCGCCAGCGGCTGGGCGCCACGTGAGTTCGAGATCGAGTCCAACGACGGGGTCATCCAGTTCCGAGCGATCCCCTCAAGCCCAAGGGCACCCGTATCGGCTCGCTGGTCCTGCTGCGGGATGTCACCGAGCTGCGCCGCCGAGAGCGCGAGTTGATCACCAAGGACGCGACGATCCGCGAGATCCACCACCGCGTCAAGAACAACCTCCAGACGGTGGCGGCCCTGCTCCGGCTCCAGGCCCGGCGCATCGAGTCCGACCGCGGCCGGGAGGCCCTCGAGGAAGCGGTGCGGCGCGTCGGATCGATTGCGATCGTGCACGAGACGCTCTCTCAGAACCTGGACGAGCGCGTGGAGTTCGACGACATCGCCGACCGGGTCCTGGCGATGGTCGCGGAGATCTCCCCGGGCAAGGTCACGGGCCGGCGCACCGGCCGCTTCGGCATTCTCGACGCCGAGGTCGCCACCCCGCTGTCGATGGTGCTGACCGAGGTTCTGCAGAACGCGCTGGAGCACGGCTTCCGCGAGGGCGACACCGGCACGGTCGAGGTGTCGGCGATCCGCGGCGGCACCACGAAGGAGGCCCGTCTCCTGGTCACCGTCCAGGACGACGGCATCGGCCTGCCGGAAGGCTTCGATCCGCACACCGCGGGCAACCTCGGCCTGCAGATCGTACGGACCTTGGTGGAAGGTGAGTTGGGCGGCACCTTCGACATGATTCCGGCGCCGGAGCGCGGCACCCGCGTGATCCTGGACATTCCAGTGCGGGCGGACAAGTAGGGAACAGCCGCCGGTCTTGCGCTGACGACCTCGGAAAAGCATTGAGCCCCGGGCCACCAAGTGGCCCGGGGCTTAAGCTCGTTGCTGCTTAACTAAGCGCATCGGGGGAACTGCGCGCTGCGGCTCGGGGCGGGAGATGCGCACTCGCTGTGCGCGCCGCCAAGCTCAGGCTGTCAGCAGGGGTGGGTTGTCAGGCGGAGGCCTGACGAGCCCGGTTGCGGGCGGCGCGGCGCTTCATGGCGCGGCGCTCGTCCTCGCTGAGACCACCCCAGACGCCGGAGTCCTGGCCGGACTCGAGCGCCCACTGCAGACACTGCTCGATAACCGGGCA
This sequence comes from Streptomyces tuirus, assembly GCA_018195615.1. Taxonomy (GTDB): domain Bacteria; phylum Actinomycetota; class Actinomycetes; order Streptomycetales; family Streptomycetaceae; genus Streptomyces; species Streptomyces tuirus_A. The sequence continues at coordinate 6,487,920 of JAGTPG010000002.1, forward strand.
GCGACGGCAGACGGCCTTGGCTTCCTCGATCTGCAGCAGCGCAGGACCAGTGTTGCCGATGGGAAGAAGAGCTCGGGGTCTTCCTCGCGGCAAACGGCGTTGTGACGCCAGTCCATGGCTGCTACCTCTCCTTGGTATTACGTGCAAGTGCTTGTGAATGTGAACGCTTTCACGAATCCCTCAACAAGTGAAGGGCCGACCGCCAGGTTCCCTGGCGAGGTCCTGTGAGTTGAAGAGGGGTTCTGGTGATCAGTGGAGGCTGGTGTTGCGGGCCGTCCCGATCGCCACGTAGAGACTCGCAAACCTCAGCGGCGGATACAACCCCTTCTGGAAAGTTTTTTTTGATTCTTCGGTGTCGACTAGGTCACAGCCGTACTTCCATGGGGTGGATCCTGGCCTAAACGTTCGAGTGAAAGGACTTTAGCCCCTTCTGCTCACACAATCACACGCAGTGCACGACGTACGCCTGTGAACGTCACGCTGGTTCGCAGGCCCAGGTGGTCACCGTCCATCTGGAGGGGAGTGGCACCTTCGAATGCAAGGTGAACTCTGTCAAGTCGTGCAGAGAGGTGGCGTGCTTGCCGCGAGGTCCGCGCTCGGGGGACGAAGTGAGCAACTGGGTGCCATACCGGGCAACCGCCGCGGTGGACAGGCGGCTGAGACCGAAGAGATCGAGACCGGTATCGAACGAGGCCTTAGGTGCCGCGTAGATCGGGCGATTGCCCAGAAACGTCCACGGGGAGGTGTTCGCGACTATGGACAGCACCAGATCCGTGACCGGTTCCTCGCCGGCCCGCTCCAGAGTGATCGTCCCGTGCCGCCGGTTCGGTTCGCCCAGGAGTTGACGCATGGCCTGGCGTACGTAAAGAGCGTGTGTGGATTTCCGGCCCTGCTCGCGGTGCTGCTCCACCCGGCCCACCACCCCGGCGTCGAAGCCGAGCCCCGCGTTGAAGGTGAACCAGCGGGCCGGCACCGCCTCGTCCTCCGAGCCCGGCGTGCCCGAGGTCAGGCCCAGGCCGACGGTCCGCTCGCTGCCGTCGCGCAGGGCGTCCAGCAGGGCGCCGGTCGCCTCCACGGCGTCGTTCGGCAGGCCCAGGGCGCGGGCGAAGACATTGGTGGAGCCGCCCGGGACCACGGCGAGACCGGGCAGGTGCCCCGGGGCGGGCCCGGCGTGCAGGAGGCCGTTGACCACCTCGTTGACCGTGCCGTCGCCGCCGAGGGCCACCACCAGGTCTATGTCGTCGCTCTCCGCCGCGTGCCGGCCCAGGTCGCGCGCGTGGCCGCGGTACTCGGTGGTGACCGCCTCGAGCTTCATCTCGCTGGCGAGCGCGTGGATCAGTACGTCGCGCGTGCGCGCACTTGTGGTGGTTGCCGCCGGATTGACCACGAGGAGTGCACGCATGACTGGCAGCGTACCTACTGGGTGGTACCGGGCCCAGACCGAGGTAGGGATCGGGTAAGAGAGCGGGGGTGAACCTCGCCACCAGGGGCGCGTACGGCGAGGGCTACTCTTCAGATGTGAGCAGTGAGCAGACCCCCGCCGCCCCGGAAACCACCGGCCCCCGCCCCCGGCGTCTGACGTACGCCGCGCTGCTGGCCGCACTGGAGGGGCTCGCGCTGGTCGTCGGCGGCGTCTGGATCCTCGTCCTCGGCCTCACGGGTCATCCGGACGACCGGCAGCAGGCCGTCACCGGAGGCATCACGCTGGTCGTGCTCGCGCTGCTGCCGCTGCTCGCCGCCCGCGGGCTGCTCGGCCGCCGCAGCTGGAGCCGCGGCCCGGCCGTCATCACCCAGCTCATGGCGCTTCCGGTGGCCTACAACCTGCTCCAGGCCGACAGCATGGCCATTCCGGCCGGGATCGCGCTCGCGGTCGTGGCCGTCGCGGCGCTGGTGCTGCTCGTGAACCCCGAGACGACCCGGGCCCTCGGGATCCGCGGGCCCGGCAACCCCGGCGCTACGGAGAAGTAGCCGTCACTCCTCCACGAGGAGCTTCTCCCGCAGCTGCGCCAGTGTGCGCGCCAGCAGCCGGGAGACGTGCATCTGCGAGATGCCGACCTCCTGCGCGATCTGCGACTGGGTCATGTTGCCGAAGAACCGCAGCAGCAGGATCCGCTTCTCGCGCGGCGGAAGATCCTCCAGCAGCGGCTTGAGGGACTCCCGGTACTCCACGCCCTCCAGCGCCTCGTCCTCCGCGCCGAGGGTGTCCGCGACCGCCGGGGACTCGTCGTCCGTGTCGGGGACGTCCAGGGACAGCGTGGAGTACGCGTTGGCGGACTCCAGGCCCTCCAGGACCTCCTCCTCCGAGATCGCCAGCTTCTCGGCGAGTTCGTGGACCGTGGGCGAGCGGCCGTGCAGCTGGGAGAGCTCGGCCGTGGCCGTGGTCAGCGCCAGGCGCAGCTCCTGCAGCCGGCGGGGACGCGCACCGCCCAGCCCTTGTCGCGGAAGTGCCGCTTGATCTCGCCGACGACCGTCGGGGTCGCGTACGTCGAGAACTCCACGCCGCGGTCCGGGTCGAAACGGTCGACCGACTTGATCAGCCCGATCGTGGCGACCTGGGTGAGGTCGTCCAGCGGCTCGCCGCGGTTGCGGAAGCGGCGTGCGAGATGCTCCACGAGCGGCAGGTGCATGCGGACCAGCTGGTTGCGCAGCTCCGCGTACTCGGGCTGCCGCTGCTGAGGGTGCGCAGCTTGAGGAACATCTCGCGCGCCCCGCTGCGGTCCGGGGCGCCGTGCTGCGCGCCCTGGGTGTGGTGTGCGCTCGGCGTCTCGTCCTCGGAGTGCCGCTCGTGCTCGCTCATCGTCCCGCCCGTCGCCCTTCCCCGAGCCCTCGCCTCCTCCGCCACTCTCGACTTCGCGGGAGTGGGCGGACCCCCCTGGGCGGGGATGCGGTGATCCCCCGCCCGGAGGCGCGCTCCGCACGGCACCCTCCCCGTTCTGCCGCCCGTCGCCCGGGAGGACGACCCCGCGGAGTCGTCCTCCGGGTGCGGGCGGGCCTGCTCGGGAATGCCGTCGATGCCGGCCGCCATGCGCCGGGCTTCGCTCGGGCCTGTGCCCGTGCCTGTGCCCTCGGCCGGCAGCTCTCGTGTGCTGCGTTCTTCGTCCCGCACCGGCCCGTCCTCGTTCCTCACGCCGGCCCGGGTCCCGCGCCGCGCTGTTTGTAGAGGCTGATCGAAACGGTTTTGTCCTTGTCCACGGCAGAGGAGACCTTGCCCGCGAGAGCGGACAGGACGGTCCAGGCGAAGGTGTCCCGCGAGGGGGCATGACCGTCCGTGGTCGGTGCCGAGACGGTGACCTCGAGTGAGTCGTCGACGAGGCGAAAGACACAGCTGAGCACCGAGCCGGGCACGGCCTGCTGAAGCAGGATCGCGCAGGCCTCGTCCACCGCGATGCGCAGGTCCTCGATCTCGTCGAGGGTGAAGTCCAAACGGGCCGCGAGACCGGCCGTGGCCGTACGCAGCACCGACAGGTAGGCACCCGCGGCCGGCAGCCGGACTTCCACGAAGTCCTGGGTCGCGGGCTCGCCTGCGATCTGGGACACCCTCACCTCCATGGTGGTACAAGCGTTTCAGGGCCGAGGGTCGCCCCTCGGGGGTAACGCGATACGTGGTTCAGCGGTGACGCTATCGCGCTCTTGACGGTCCTGTCCCCGGGACCCCAACCCGTGCCGTCACTCACAGTAAACCTGTGGACACGCTCCGTGTCTAGGGGTTGGGCGGGCCCAAATGGGAAGAGCGCGCGCCGGGTTGACGTACCCAGACGTCAGACGGTCGAACCGTCCTGGTCGAACCGTCCTGAGTCGAGGTCCCGTCGGGTCACACCAGGACATGGTCGACGAAACACCAGCGCCAGGTCTCCCCGGGCTCGTGAGTCCGCATCACGGGATGACCCGACTCCTTGTGGTGCTCCGCCGCGTGCCGCCCCGGCGAGGAGTCGCAGCAGCCGACGTGACCGCAGCTCAGGCACAGCCGTAGTTGTACCGGGTCCATGCCCTCCGCCAAGCACTCCGGACACGTCTCGCTGAGCGGGACGGGTTCGGGATGCGGCAGCGCGTCGGCGTGCGTGCACTGTTTCATGATTGCCAGGTTACGACGGTCGCACGGAAGACCGCGGGGAAAAAGAGGGCGGGCGAGAACGATGGACGTGATGCCACTGCTGCTGCTCGTGGCGGGCAGCGCCGCGATCGCCGCGGCGGCGCGGCGCACCCCGGTGCCGGCCCCGCTGCTGCTGGTGGCGGTCGGGCTGGCGGTCAGCTATGTCCCCGGCGTGCCGGACTACACCCTCGACCCGCACGTCGTCCTGCCGCTCATCCTGCCCCGCTGCTGCACACGGCCGCGACCGACAGCTCCTACCTCGACCTGCGGGCGCAGCTGCGGCCGGTCGCGCTGCTGTCCGTCGGGTACGTGCTGTTCGCGACCTTCGTCGTCGGCTGGGCCCTGTATCTGATCGTGCCGGACCTGCCGCTGACCGCGGCCCTGGTCTTCGGCGCGGTGGTGGCGCCGCCGGACGCGGTCGCCGCGACGGCGGTGGCACGCCGGGTCGGGCTGCCCTCACGGATCACCACGATCCTTCAGGGCGAGTCGTTGCTGAACGACGCCACCGCGATCACCGCCTACCGGGTCGCCCTCGCGGCCGCCGTCGGAGAGGGCGCGACCTGGGCCGAGGGCATCGGCGAGTTCCTGGTGGCGGCGGTCGGCGGCGTCGCGGTGGGGCTGGTGCTGATGGCGCCGATCCACTGGCTGCGCACGCACGTGAAGGAGGCGCTGCTGAAGAACACGCTCTCCCTGCTGATTCCGTTCGTCGCGTACGCCGTCGCCGAACAGGTGCACGCCTCCGGGGTCCTCGCGGTCGTGGTCGTCGCGCTCTACCTGGGACACCGCGCGTGGGAGGTGGACTTCGCCACGCGCCTGCAGGAGGACGCGGTGTGGAAGATGGTCGCCTTCGTCCTGGAGTCGTCGGTGTTCGCGCTGATCGGACTGCAGCTGCCGGTGGTGCTGAGAGGGCTCGGGGAGTACGAGGGCGTCTTGGCCTCCTGGTACGCGGTCGCCGTCTTCCTGGTGGTCGTCGCGGCCCGGTTCGTGTGGGTGTACCCGGCGACCTTCCTGCCGCGGCTGCTGTCGGCCCGCGTCCGGGAACGGGAGCAGAGCCCGACCTGGAGGGGGCCGTTCGTCGTCGCGTGGGCGGGCATGCGGGGCGTGGTCTCGCTGGCCATCGCCTTCTCCATCCCGCTCACCCTGCACGACAGCGAGGAGCCCTTCCCGCACCGCAACCTCATCCTCTTCCTGACCTTCACGACCGTCATCGGGACGCTGGTCGTCCAGGGGCTGACGCTTCCCCGCTGATCAGGCTGCTGAAGTTCCCCGGGCGGGATGCGCAGGCCGAGACCCTCGCCGAGGCCAACGCCCAGGCACAGGCCTCCCGGGCCGCCGAGCGGCGCCTGGACGAACTCCTCGCCGACGAGCGCAACGCCCTGCCCGCTCCGCTCGCGGACCGGCTGCGCATCGTCCTGGAGCGCCGCCGCAACGCCGTCTGGGAACGGCTCGGGCAGTCCAACCCGGTCACGGGGGAGTCCGTCGACGACACGTACCGGCGGCTGTCGCGGGAGATGATCAGCGCCGAGCGCGAGGTGTTCGTCAAGCTCCGGGATGCGCGCTACATCGACGACGAGATGCTGCGGACGCTGCTGCGCAAGCTGGACCTGGAGGAGGCGGCGGCGTTCCGGGAGACGATGTAGGGGCTCTGGCGGGCGGGTCTTGGCAGGGGCCTCCGGGCGACGTGGGAGGCAGGCTGCCAGGTGTGACGGAGGGCAGCGACCGGGCGTCGGGAGGGGCAGGCTTCCCGGTGGTGCGGAATGGGCGGTAGTGGCCGGGGCGGGGGCGGTACGGCCTGGTGTGACGGAGGGCTTTGGCCGGTGTCGGGAGGGGGGCTTGCTGCCGTGCCGAGCGGAGGGAAGTGGCCCGGCGGAGTGGACGGCAGGCTGTCGGGCGTCATGGGAAGGGGCGGCCGGTGATCACGGCCGCCAGCGTCGTCCCTGGCGGGAAGGCGCCTTCGTCGGCCAGGGCGGATAGTCCGTACAGCAGTTTCGCGACATACAGGCGTTCGACGGGCAGACCGTGCCGGTGTTCGAAGTCCGCGGCGAAGGCGTCGAGCTCGTCGGGCACGCGTGCGTAGCCGCCGAAGTGGAAGCGGTCGTCCACGTTCCAGACGCCGCGGGGGCCACCGAAGGCCTGGTGCTGCAAGGTCCTGACCTCGGTGCTCAGGAAGCCGCCCTTGAGCACCGGTACGCCCAGGGCGCGCTGCCCGGGAGCGAGACCGGCGGCGAGCCCCGCCAGCGTGCCGCCGGTGCCGCAGGCCACGGCGACGATGTCGGCCCGGTCGCGCAACTCGGTGCCGAGGGCCTGGCAGCCGCGTACGGCCTCGGCGTTGCTGCCGCCCTCGGGAACGACGTACGCGTCCTCGGCGTCCGCCGCGCGCAGGATCGCCGCCAGGGACCGCGGCTCGGACTTGCGGCGGTAGGTCGCCCTGTCCACGAAGTGCAGCCGCATGCCGTCGGCCGAGCAGCGGGCCAGCGAGGGGTTGAGGGGCCGGTCGGCCAGCTCCTCGCCGCGTACGACACCGACCGTGGGATGCCGAGCAGCCGGCCGGCCGCGGCCGTGGCGCGCAGGTGGTTGGAGTAGGCCCCGCCGAAGGTGACGACGGCACGGCCGCCCGCCGCCGAGAGATTCGGCGCCAGCTTGCGCCACTTGTTCCCGATCAGCTCCGGGTGGATCAGGTCGTCCCGCTTCAGCAGGAGCCGGACGCCGCGGCGCTCGAACCGCCCGTCCACGACCTCCCGCACCGGCGAGGGCAACCGGGGGTTCAGGGCCGCGAGGCGGGAGGCGGCGGGGTGTCGGAGCCGGTCACCACGTCATTGTCGCCCGGCGTGGAGGCGGGCCGGCGTCCGGCCCGATCCGGCTACAGCTTCAGCTTCAGCTTCGGCTTCGGCTTCGGCTTCGCGACGGTCAGTGAAGGGATCGCCCCTTCAGGGCGCTGCGGCACCCGTCGGTGTCGGCTCGGGGCGCCCGGTCCGCCGGCGGTCGCGCACGAACTCGATGAGTGACGGCCCTCCCCGCAAGCACCAGATCGCGATCACCGGGTCGCAGATCGCGCAGCCCAGGGACGAGGTGTGGAAGAACGGGATGATCGGGTTGCCCTTGATGTGGTGGACGATGTCCCAGACCGTGTGCAGGAGCCAGCCGACGCCGATCCACGTCCACGACTCCAGGCCGCGGAAGGCGACGTACGTGAGCAGGGCGGTGAAGGGGAACTCCCAGCCGCCCAGGCCCCCGCCGCTGAGGTACGCGGCTCCCGCGCCGGCCACCATGAGCGCGTTGAGGCGCCGCCGGTGCGGTTCGCGGACGAGGGACATCAACAGGGCGTAGAGGATGCCGATGCCGATCGGCGCGACGTACTGCATGGGCGAGCCTTCTCAAGGGGTCGGTGACGGGACGGATCACCACGCTAGGTCCGGCCCGGCCGGGCCCCCAGAGCCATTACCGACACGTTCCCACGAGTTGTCGCCACCCGTCCGGAACGCGTCCGCAACCCGCCCACGACGTCCGCGAACGCCGGAACGCGCCTCCCTCTGCCCAGTACTACGAAGATCCATTCCCGCTCTTTCGTGTAATAGCACCGCGACGCCGGGTGAGGAAGGCTTGGGCGTGCACAGCGATGCCCGAGGGATTGGGCGTCGGTCACAACCGGGAGGGCAGTTCTCTATGTCGGTAGGCGAAGAGGTCCGCACGGAGCAGACCAAGCCGCAGCAGAGTCTCGGCACGGCGGCCGCGCGGAACCTGGCCACCACGACCAAGTCCGTGCCACAGATGCAGGAGATCAGCTCCCGCTGGCTGCTGCGCATGCTGCCCTGGGTCGACATCCAGGGTGGTACGTACCGGGTGAACCGGCGCCTGACGTTCGCGCTGGGCGACGGCCGGGTGACGTTCGTGAAGACCGGCGACCGCGTCGAGGTCATCCCCGCGGAGCTCGGCGAACTGCCGGCGCTGCGGTCGTACGAGGACGAGGAGGTGCTCTTCGAGATCGCCCGCCGCTGCGAGCAGCGGGAGATCCCGGCGGGCGAGGTGATCGCCTCGTTCGGCAGCCCCTCCGACGAGGTGTACCTGCTGGCCCACGGCAGGGTGGAGAAGGTCGGCACCGGCCCGTACGGGGACGACGAGTCGCTCGGCATCCTCGCCGACGGCTCCTACTTCGGCGACGACGCCCTGCTGAACGAGGACGCGATCTGGGAGTACACGGCGCGTGCGCTCACCGCGTGCACCGTGCTGGTGCTGTCCCGCCAGGAGTTCGCGCAGATCGCCGAGCGCTCGGAGACGCTGCGCGAGCACCTCCAGCAGCGCCGCTCGATCCCCGAGCAGCGCTCCAACAAGTACGGCGAGAAGGAGATCGACCTCTCCTCCGGCCACTCCGGAGAGCCGGACATCCCGCACACGTTCGTCGACTACGAGGCCAGGCCCCGTGAGTACGAACTGAGCGTCGCCCAGACCGTGCTGCGCATCCACACGCGCGTGGCCGACCTCTACAACCAGCCCATGAACCAGACCGAGCAGCAGATCCGGCTGACGGTCGAGGCGCTGAAGGAGCGCCAGGAGCACGAGCTCATCAACAACCGCGACTTCGGCCTCCTGCACAACTGCGAGTACGACCAGCGGATCCAGCCGCACGACGGTGTGCCCAGCCCGGACGACATGGACGAGCTCCTCAGCAGGCGCCGCGGGACCAAACTGCTCCTCGCGCACCCGCGTGCGATCGCCGCGTTCGGCCGTGAGCTCAACAAGCGAGGGCTCGTCCCCGAGACCATCGACATGGCCGGCAACCGCATCCCCACCTGGCGCGGTGTGCCGATCTACCCGTGCAACAAGATCCCGGTGACGGAAGCCCGTACGACGTCGATCATCGCCATGCGTACCGGCGAGAGCGACCAGGGCGTCATCGGTCTGCGGGCCTCCGGCATCCCGGACGAGATCGAGCCGAGCCTGTCGGTGCGCTTCATGGGCATCAACGAACAGGCCATCATCAAGTACCTGGTCACGGCCTACTACTCGGCCGCGGTCCTGGTACCGGACGCGCTCGGCGTCCTGGAGAACGTCGAGATCGGCCGCTGGCGGTGACGCTTCCGGTACGTCGGCCGTGTCCCCGCCCGCAGGGGCGGGTACACCCTCGGGTACACGCCCAGCGGCAGCGGAAGCGCCACCGTCCGCTCATCCTCCGAGGCGGTCCCATGGGTGAGTCCCTCACGGAGTCCAGGACGGAGCCGACGCTGCCCGCACCCGGTGGGCAGCCCGGTGTCGAGCCCCGGCGTGCGGCCGGGGCGCCGGAAAGGCAGGGGCCCATCGGAACACAGAGGGACGGCCGGCCGGGACCGGCCGAGGGGCACGAGGCGGTCATGCTCCTGAACCGGGCCCGGGCGGAGGTCGACCCGGTGCTGCGGGCCGCGCTGGACTCTCTGCCGGGGCCGCTGCGCCGGATCGCGCTCTACCACTTCGGCTGGGAGCAGGCGGACGGCACCCCGGCCGAGGGCGGCTCGGGCAAGGCGATTCGGCCCGCGCTCGTCCTCGCCGCGGCAGCCGCCCGCGGCGGACCCGAGGCACGGGCGGGGGCGGTCCGGGCGGCCGCCGCGGTGGAGCTGGTGCACAACTTCACGCTGCTGCACGACGACGTGATGGACCGGGACACCACCCGCCGGCACCGGCCCACCGCATGGACGGTGTTCGGCGACGCCGACGCGATCCTCGCCGGGGACACCCTCCAGGCGCTGGCCCTGCGGTTGCTCGCGCAGGACCCGCATCCGGCGGCCACCGCGGCTGCCGCTCGGCTCGCGGACTGTGTGGTCGAACTGTGCGCGGGGCAGCACGCGGACACGGCCCTGGAGCGGCGCGGTCCCACCGAGGTCACGCTCGACGAGGTGCTCGCCATGGCGGAGGCCAAGACGGGGGCACTGCTCGGCAGCGCCTGCGCGATCGGCGGGCTCTACGCGGGCGCCGGGGACGCGGAGGTGGCGGCGCTCGACGCGTTCGGCCGGGAGGCCGGGCTCGCCTTCCAGCTCATCGACGACGTCATCGGCATATGGGGCGACCCGCGCCGCACCGGCAAGCCCGTCGGTGCGGACCTGGCCGCCCGCAAGAAGTCCCTCCCGGTCGTGGCGGCCTTCGCGTCCGGCACGCCGGCGGCGGCCGAACTCGCCGAACTGTACGCGCGACCCAGCGAGAAGGAGGACCTGGAGCACCTCGCCCTGACCGTGGAGCGCGCGGGAGGCCGTGACTGGGCCCAGAGCCAGGCGGCCGACCGGATGGCCGGGGCGATGCAGCAACTGGCGCGCGCGGTGCCGGACCCGGAGGCGGCGGGCGGTCTGCTGGCACTCGCCGAGTTCGTGACGCGGCGCAGCAGTTGACGCCGACAACCCTTCGGGCGACCGAAGGACAGGCCCCGGAGAGTCCGGGCGGTGCGGCTCCTGACCCCGCACGGCCCGGGCCTCCGGCCAGGCGGGTCCCGCACTGCCCCACGGTGTGCGGGGCCCGCCCCACGGTCGTACCAACTGCGCGAATCCGTCCGTACGGTCGTCCCAGGACCCACACTTTGGGCAACTGTTCGATGAAATCCCGCCAAGCTGCCGACCCGCTCTCCGGCACAGCTCCCGACAGCCCTACGATCAACGCCCGTCGGGACGAGCGAAGGGGCGGGACATGGGTGTGTCGATCCGGACGGCGGGTGAGGGGGACCGGGAGCTGATCGTCCGGCTTCTGGACGAGGCGTTCCAGGACGACCCTGTCAGCGGCTGGGTCTTCCCCGGTGCCGAGGACCGCCGTTCCCACCACCCCGGACTCATGGCCGCCTTCACCGACATCGTGCTCGAGGCCGGGCGTATCGACGTCACCGAGGACGGCTCGGCCTGTGCGCTGTGGATGTCCGTGCCGGCCGACGACCACGACGGCGACGCCGAGGACGACGGTCCGGCGCAGGTGCGGCAGGCCGTCGACCCGGACAACGAGCGCATCGAGCAGATCGGCCGGCTGACAGCGGCCATCCACCCCTCCGGGCGGGCCCACGAGTACCTGTGGATGATCGGCGTGGCCCCGGGCCGCCAGGGGGAGGGCCTCGGTACCGCGCTCATCGAGTCGGTCCTCCACCGCTGCGACCGCGAAGGGCTGCCCGCCTACCTGGAGGCGAGCAACGCCCGCAGCCGCAAGCTGTACGAGCGCCTGGGCTTCGAGCCGAGCGGCCCCGTCCTCGACCTCCCGGAGGGCGGCCCGGCCATGTGGCCGATGTGGCGCGAGCCCCGCGCCCACAAGGCCTAGGTGCATTGACCCGGAGCGACGCGACGCCCGGCACGGCGAGAGCACGCACCGAACGCCGCTCCTTCCTCCGCGGAGATCCATCAGAAGCCACCTAATCCGCCCCGGCCGCTGCTTCCCCGTTCTCCGGCAGTACCGTCGCCACGATCCGCTCCACCAGTCCGTCCGGCACGCCCACCCCGGGGAGCACGCCCTCCAGGACGCCCGGCAGCGTCAGGTGTTCCAGGAGCAGCCCGAGCATGGCGAGATACAGCACGGCGACGGACTCGTCGCCGCCGGGCAGCCCGGCGGTCCGGTGGAACTCCATGGCCTCCTCCAGGTCGCCGCGCACCGACTTGGTGTAGGAGGCGAGCAACTCGGGGCGCCGGGTGGCCTCCAGGCGCAGCTCCATGAGGGCCAGATAGCCCGTGCGGTCGCGGGTCGCGCGGGCCATGAGGTCGTCCATGAAGGCCGTCACCAGTGAGCGGTCCTTGGGCCGGGTCATCAGCTCGGCGACGACGTCGGGATCCGGCGCGAGCCGTACGTGCAGGCGGGTGTCGATCTGGCCCAGCAGGTCGGCTCGCCCGGTGAAGTAGTTGGAGGCGGTGCCCACGGGCACGCCGGCCTCCGCGTCCACCGCTCGGAATGTCAGCCCACGCGCCCCCTCGCGCGCGAGCACCTCGACGGCGGCGTCGACGAGCGCGGCCCGGCGCCCGGGGTTGCTGACCATGCGGAGTCCCTTCTCTCACTTTCGACGGCTCATGGTTATCCCTTGCAACCACTACAGCAAGAGTACTACAACTGAAGTTGTTACAGGGCAGCCTACGAAAAGAGACCGGCTTGCGAAAGCTCACGTACTTCATCGCCTGTTCCATCGACGGCTTCATCGGGGACCCGGGCGGCGACGCGTCGTCGATGCTCCCCCTCGTCGACGAGGAGTTCTTCGCCTTCCTGAAGACCGAGTACCCGGAGACCCTGCCGACCCAGGGCCGCCGCGCCCTCGGCCTCGACGACCTGCCGAACAAGCGGTTCGACACGGTCATCCAGGGCCGCGGCAGCTACGACCTCGCCCTGAAGGAGGGCAACACCAGCCCCTACGCCCATCTGCGCGAGTACGTCGCCTCCCGAACGCTCAAGGAGTCGCCCGACCCGAACGTCGAGATCATCGCGGACGACCTGGTCGGCAAGGTCCGCGAACTGAAGGCCGAAGAAGGCGAGTTCGGCATCTACCTCTGCGGCGGCTCGCAGATCGCGGGCGAACTGCTCGACGAGATCGACGAGCTCGTCATCAAGACCTACCCGCTCGTGTACGGCACGGGCATGCCGATGTTCGGCTCCGGATTCGCGATCTCGGAGTTCTCCCTGGAGTCGGTGCGGACGTTCGGCAACGGGGCGCTGGTGCGTACGTACAGCAGGGAGCGCTGAGCCCCCGGCCGTTCTACTCTGAGGACATGGGCAGCGAAGAACACGTCTGTCCGACGTGCGGACAGCCAGTGGAAACAGTCGTCCGGCGCCACAAGACGCTGGGCGCATGGGTCCCGCTGTGGGTGGCGGGCCCCTGCCGCAACCCCGAGTGCACGGCCTGCGAGGCCGAGGGCGCGGAGAGCGGCCACGCCGGTGAGGAAAGGCGGCCCGCGGAGCACACCCGGCCCGCCGAGACCACCGCCCCACGTGCGACGACCCCGTCCGAAGAGGCCCCGCGGAAACCGTCGCGAAAGAACCCTGAGCCACGTGTCGAGAATCCCGGCCCGGCTCCGACGTCCCTTGTGAAGAGCCGCCCACCAGGGCGGTGCGAGCCGAAGGAGCGGACTGATGAAGTACCTGGTCATGGTGCAGGGCACGCAGGCGGACTACGAAGCGATGCGCGGCAAGGCGTCGGCGACCTCCCCCGCCTGGAGCGAGGAGGAGCTGCAGGCCATGTTCGCCTACATGGGCGCCATCAACGACGATCTCTCCGAGACCGGCGAGCTCGTCGACGGGCAGGGCCTGGCCGAGCCGGCGCAGACCCGGCACGTCACCCTCGGTGACGACGGCAAGGCCGTGATCACCGACGGACCGTACGGCGAGACCAAGGAGCTGCTGGCCGGCTACTGGGTCCTGGAGTGCGAGAGCCTGGAACGGGTGACGGAGATCGCCGACCGGGTCGCCCGCTGCCCCCAGCCGGCCGGCGCCCCTGACTACCCGGTCGTGATCCGTCCGATCATGGACGGCTCCGGGGACATCTGAGAGCCGGCCGACGCCGACGGACGCGCCGGTGAGGAACACACCTGAGATCGAGGACCTGCTGCGCCGGAACGCGCCGCAGGTCCTCGGTGCGCTGGTGAGACGGTACGGCCACTTCGACGCCGCCGAGGACGCCGTACAGGAGGCGCTGCTCGCGGCGGCCGACCAGTGGCCCCGGACGGGCGTGCCGGGCAATCCGCGCGGCTGGCTGATCAAGATCGCCTCGCGGCGGCTGACCGACGCCCTGCGCAGCGAGGAGGCCCGGCGGCAGCGTGAGGAACGGGCGGCGGCTCTCACGCCACGCGACGCGTTCACGGCCCCGCCGCCCGCGGAGCGGGCGCCCCGTGAGGACGACACCCTCGCGCTGCTCTTCCTGTGCTGCCATCCGGACCTGACGCCTCCCGCGCAGATCGCGCTCACGCTGCGGGCCGTGGGTGGTCTGACCACGGCGGAGATCGCCCGGGCGTATCTGGTGCCGGAGGCGACGATGGCGCAGCGGATCAGCCGGGCGAAGCAGAAGGTGCGGGGTGTGAGCTTCGGCCGCCCCGAGCGCTGGGAACAGCGGCTGCCGTCCGTCCTGCAGACGCTCTACCTGATCTTCAACGAGGGCTATACGGCCACCTCCGGCACCGCCCTCCAGCGCCGCGACCTGGCGGGCGAGGCCGTCCGCCTGACCCGCACCGTCCACCGGCTCCTTCCCGACGACTGCGAGGTGGCCGGCCTGCTCGCGCTGATGCTGCTCACCGACGCCCGCCGCGACGCGCGCAGCGGACCGCACGGCGAGCTGATCCCCCTCGACGAGCAGGACCGCGCCCGCTGGGACAAGGCCGCGATCGACGAGGGCGTCACGCTGGTCACCCGGGCCCTGTCCCGAGGACGGGCCGGGCCGTACCAACTGCGGGCCGCGATCGCCGCCGTACACGACGAGGCACCCGCGCCCTCGGCGACGGACTGGGCCGAGATCCTGGGCCTGTACGACGTCCTCGTCGGCCTGGTCCCCGGCCCGGTGGAACGCCTCAACCGCGCGGTCGCCGTCGCCATGGTGCACGGCCCACGCGCGGGCCTGACCGAACTGGACGCCCTGGCGGACCAGTTGCAGGGTCACCGCCTGGACGCCGTACGCGGTCACCTCCTGGAGCGCGCGGGCGAGCCCGAAGCCGCCCGTGCCGCCTACGAGTCGGCGGCCGCGCGAACCCTCAGCCTGCCCGAACAGCGCTATCTCCAGGCGCGGGCAGCGCGGTTGAGGGACTAGCGTGTAAGGCATGGGCATGACGGGGGAGCAGCGGCGCAGGGTGTGGCGCTGGGCGGTGATCGCGTGGGCGCTGGTCGTGGCCGTCGCCGGCGGCCTGACCCTCTGGGCGCAGGACTCGATGGAGCCTCAGGGACCGTACGTCTGGGAGCAGACAGAACCCGACGAGACACCTGACCTGCCGCCCTGCCCGACGCCAGAGCACGGCGGAGCCGTTCTGTGCGCGTACGCCGAAGCGGACTAGCCGCGCAGCCCGCCCGTCTCCGGATCCCGGGTCGTCAGGCAATACGTGCCGCCCGCCGGATCCCGCATCACCGTCCAGCCCGAGAAGCCGGCCACGAACGAGGCTCCGAGCTCCTCGTGCCACGCCCGGGTCGCCGCGACGTCCGCGCAGGCGAGGTCGAGGTGGGCGGAGGCCGGGCGTTCCTCACCGAGGCGTTGCAGAAGCAGGCGGACCGGCAGCCCGGGCGCCGGCTCGACCACGTGGAACTCCGGCAGCGCACCGGGCCGCGAGTGCCAGCCGTCCAGCAGCCCGCTCCAGAAGGCGACTTCGGCGTCGTACGCCGACGGCGGGACGTCCACGCACACCTGGTCCAGCCGGCTGCCCCGCACCACATCCGGACGCGACGACTGCCCCCGCCAGGGATCCGCGCAGAACTGCTGACCGCCGGGCGACCGCAGCACGACGAGCGATCCGAGGTCCAGCACGACGCTCGCGCCGAGCCGCACCGCCGAGCCGGCGAACTCCGCCACGTCGTCCACGCAGAAGTCCAGGTGCGCGCCGCCGGTCCCGGACCGCACCGCCTGGGCCTTCACGCAGGGGTCGGCGCCCTCGGGGAGCAGGGTGACGAACTCGGAGAATTCCCCGCGGAGTTCGGAGAGGCGGGTGCCCGTGACCGCCGTCCAGAAGTCACAGGCGGCACCGAAGCCCTCGCGGGGCCGGTCGACGAAGGCGTAGGACCAGCGGATTCTCATGCACGCGATCGTAGAGGGACCCGTCACGGCCACCTGCGTGAACCTTGACCAGCCTTTGCCTCTCCGTTCCCCGCCTATTGGCCTGCGCTTGTTTGCATTCAGGAATGGACCACATCACGTTCCTCGTGGCGGTCGTCATCGTCACGGCACTCGCCTTCGACTTCACCAACGGGTTCCACGACACGGCGAACGCGATGGCCACGTCCATCGCCACCGGCGCGCTCGCACCCCGTACGGCGGTCCTGATCAGCGGTGTTCTCAACGTCGCCGGTGCCTTTCTGTCCACCGAGGTCGCCAAGACCATCTCGGGCGGCATCGTGGACGACACCCTCGTCAGCCCGGGGATGATCTTCGCGGGCCTGGTGGGGGCGATCCTGTGGAATTTGCTGACCTGGCTCGTCGGACTGCCGTCGAGTTCCTCGCACGCCCTGTTCGGCGGGCTGATCGGGGCGGTGTGGGTCGGCGCGGGCAGCGGCGGCGTCAACTTCGACAAGGTCGTCGAGAAGGTGCTGGTGCCGGCGGTGGTCTCGCCGGTCGTGGCCGGTGTCGCCGCGCTGCTCGCCACCTACCTCGCCTACCGGCTCACCGACCGCGCCCGCAAGGACTCCGTCACCAAGGGCTTCCGCATCGGCCAGATCGCCTCCGCCTCACTCGTCTCCCTCGCCCACGGCACCAACGACGCCCAGAAGACCATGGGCGTCATCACCCTCACCCTCATCTCGGCCGGCGCCCTCGGCCACGACGCCGGACCGCCCCTGTGGGTCATCGCGTCCGCGGGACTGGCCATCGGCCTCGGTACGTACCTCGGCGGCTGGCGGATCATCCGCACCATGGGCAAGGGCCTCACGGAGATCCAGTCCCCGCAGGGCTTCGCCGCCGAGACCGCCTCCACCACCGTCATCCTGACCTCCGCGCACCTCGGCTTCGCCCTGTCCACCACCCAGGTCGCCTCGGGCAGCATCCTCGGCGCGGGCCTCGGCCGCAGGCTCGCGGAGGTCCGCTGGGGCGTCGCGGGCCGGATGGCGGTCGCCTGGCTGGTGACGCTGCCCGCCGCCGCGCTGGTCGGCGGCCTGGCCGCGAGCGTCGTGCAGAGCGGCGGCGACCTCGGTACGGCGGTCGTCGCCCTGGTCGGCGCGGCCCTCGCCGCAGGCATCGTGGCCGTCTCCCGCCGCAACCCGGTGCACGCGCACAACGTCAACGACGCACACAAGGTCACCGTACGCACCGAGCCGCCGGCCAAGGTCGGCGCGGCCGCCTGAACGACGGGGAGTCGACATGCATCTGGACTGGACCGCACTCGGCCAGGTCACCGCGGTGAGCATCGGCGTCACCGTCGCCGTGGTCGTCGTCTTCGCGCTCGGCGTCCTCGGCCTCGCCCGACTGGAGGCCGCCCGCGAACACGGGGACGGCACCTCCGCCCGCGAACCCCGGGGCGGCGCCCCCGCCCTCGCCCTCACCCAGGCCGCCCTGTGCTTCCTCGCCTGCGCGGCCGTCGTGGCGTACGGGATCTATCTGATCGTGCCTCAGTTCCACTGACCGTTACGCACGACGGAGGGGCCCGACCGGGACTGCCCGGCCGGGCCCCTCCGGGTGCCCAGGGACTTCAGGCCTTCTTCGTCTCCCAGAAGATCTTGTCGATCTGGGCGATGTAGTCCAGCGCCTTCTGGCCGGTCGCCGGGTCGGTCGAACCCTTGGCGGCCGAGAGGGCCTTCAGGGTGTCGTTGACCAGCTGGTGCAGCTCCGGGTACTTCTCGAAGTGCGGGGGCTTGAAGTAGTCGCTCCAGAGCACCGAGACGTGGTGCTTGGCGAGCTCGGCGCGCTGCTCCTTGATGACGGTGGCGCGTGCCTGGAAGTGCGGGTCGTCGTTGCCGGCCATCTTCTCCTGGACAGCCTTGACCGACTCCGCCTCGATGCGGGCCTGGGCGGGGTCGTACACACCGCAGGGCAGGTCGCAGTGGGCGCTGACGTTGACCTTGGGGGCAAACAGGCGGGAAAGCATGGAGCATTTCCTTCCTCGTGATCGTCTTCTCACAGGGGACATTACTCCGTGACGGAGGGGTTTTCGCGAGTGCCCCCTTGGGCTTAGGACAAAAGTCCGGGGTGAGACTGAGACTGGTGGAGGAAGAACCGGGGAGGTGCCGGGTGATGCCGGAGCTGTCGCAGGAGTCCGAGCGGGGGAGGTCGGCCGCGCCGTTCGGGGTGGCCGAGGTGACCGGGCCGTCCATGGTGCCGACGCTGTACCACGGGGACCGGCTCCTGGTGCACTACGGAGCCCGGGTCAGGCCCGGT
This sequence comes from Streptomyces tuirus, assembly GCA_018195615.1. Classification (GTDB taxonomy): domain Bacteria; phylum Actinomycetota; class Actinomycetes; order Streptomycetales; family Streptomycetaceae; genus Streptomyces; species Streptomyces tuirus_A. Next base: position 6,505,976 of record JAGTPG010000002.1, read on the forward strand.
GACGTCATCGTGCTGCGGCATCCCTTCCAGCAGGATCTCCTGGTCGTCAAGCGGATCGCCGAGCGCCGCGAGAGCGGCTGGTGGGTGCTCGGGGACAACGCGTACGCCGGCGGTGACAGCACCGACTACGGCGTGGTGCCCGACGAGCTGGTGCTGGGGCGGGTCCGGTTCCGCTACCGGCCGCTCAAGCCCGGCCGGCGTTCGCCCTGGGCGCTGCTGGGCTGGGTGCTGTCGGCCGCCAGGCCCGTCCTCTCGGGCAGGCCGGGCCTGGCGGCCTCCAGGCGTTTGCGGGCGCGGTAGGCCGCCACGTTGGCGCGGGTCGCGCAGCGGTCGGAGCAGTAGCGCCGGGAGCGGTTGGTGGAGGTGTCCAGGTAGGCGTTGCGGCAGGGCGCGGCCTCGCACAGGCCGAGGCGGTCCACGCCGTACTCGGTCAGGTGGAACGCCAGGCCCATCGCCGCGATCGCCGCGTAGCCCGCCGTCGCGTTGGACGGGTGGTCCGCCAGGTGCATGTGCCACAGGGGGCGGCCGTCGTCGTCGCGGAAGTCGTGCCCGGAGATCTGCGGGCTCACCGGGAACTCCAGCAGCAGTGAGTTCAGCAGGTCCACGGCGAGCGTCTCGTCGCCCGTGTCGGCCGCCTCGAAGACCGAACGCAGCCGGGTGCGGACCGAGCGGAAGCGGGTGACGTCCGCGTCGGTGGCGCGGCGGGCCGCCGACTGATTGGCGCCGAACAGCTCGCGGACGGCCTCGACCGACGTCAGCGTGTCCTTGCCCCGGACGGGTTCCTCGGTGTTCACGAGGCGCACGGCGTAGTCCGAGTAATAGGCCAGTTCCACTTGTAGTCCTTACGGAGGGGCTTTATTGTCGTGAGCGCGCAGTTGTAACAGCTGATTGTGCTTCCAGGGTATTACGAGGGAGGGGCTCGATGACGGACGCGGACACCACCACGGCCACCACCGACTGGCAGGCCTGGCAGAAGAGCTGGGACCGGCAGCAGGAGTGGTACCTGCCCGACCGCGAGGAGCGGTTCCGGATCATGCTCGACATGATCGAGGCCCTGGTGGGCACCGCCCCGCGCGTCCTCGACCTCGCCTGCGGCACGGGCAGCATCACGGCCCGGCTGCTCGCCCGGTTCCCGAAGGCCACCAGCACCGGCGTCGACCTCGACCCGGCGCTCCTCGCCATCGCCCGGGGCACCTTCGCGGGCGACGAGCGGGTCGGCTTCGTCACGGCCGACCTCAAGGACTCCGACTGGCCGGCGAAGCTGCCGTACGACTCGTACGACGCCGTCCTGACCGCGACGGCCCTGCACTGGCTGCACCGGGAACCCCTCGCGGACCTCTACGGACGGATCGCGGGACTCGTCCGCGACGGCGGTGTCTTCATGAACGCGGACCACATGATCGACGAGACGACGCCCCGGATCAACGCCGCCGAGCGCGCGCTGCGGCACGCCCGTATGGATCAGGCCAAGCGCGACGGCGTCCTCGACTGGTCCGAGTGGTGGCAGCTCGCCGCGAACGACCCCGTCCTCGCGGAGCCCACGGCCCGGCGCTACGAGATCTACGGCGAACACGCGGACGGTGACATGCCGTCGGTGCAGTGGCACGCCGAGGTGCTGCGCGAGAAGGGATTCGGCGAGGCCAGGCCGGTGTGGTGCTCGCCCTCGGACACTCTGCTGCTGGCTCTGAGGTAAGACGCGCAGAAGGGGCGGTACGGAGTGCCCGTACCGCCCCTTCGCCGTGTGCGCTGTCAGAGCACCTTGGACAGGAACGACTTCGTCCGCTCGTGCTGCGGGTTCGTCAGCACCTCGCGCGGGTGACCGGATTCGACCACCACGCCGCCGTCCATGAAGACCAGGCTGTCGCCCACCTCGCGGGCGAAGCCCATCTCGTGGGTGACGACGATCATCGTCATTCCGGACTCGGCGAGGTCGCGCATGACGTCCAGGACGTCACCGACCAGCTCCGGGTCGAGCGCCGAGGTCGGCTCGTCGAAGAGCATCAGCTTCGGGTCCATGGCCAGGGCCCGGGCGATGGCGACGCGCTGCTGCTGGCCGCCGGAGAGCTGCGAGGGGTAGTTGCCCGCCTTGTCGGCCAGCCCCACCCGGTCCAGGAGCTCCTGGGCGCGTGTACGGGCCTGGCTCTTGCTCACGCCCTTGACCTGGACCGGTGCCTCCATGACGTTCTCGACGGCCGTCATGTGCGGGAACAGGTTGAAGCGCTGGAAGACCATGCCGATGTCCCGGCGCTTGACGGCGACCTCGCTGTCCTTCAGCTCGTAGAGCTTGTCGCCCTTCTGCCGGTAGCCCACCAGCTCGCCGTCGACGTACAGGCGGCCGGCGTTGATCTTCTCCAGGTGGTTGATGCACCTGAGGAAGGTCGACTTGCCGGAGCCGGAGGGGCCGATGAGGCAGAACACCTCGCCGGACTTCACCTCCAGGTCGATGCCCTTGAGGACCTCTACCGGACCGAAGGACTTGTGAACGCCCTCGGCCTTGACCATGGCGGTCATGCGGTGCCTCCCGTCGTCGACGAGCGGTTGGACAGGGACAGCACGTTGGCCTTGATCTTCTGGAACGGCGTGGCCGGGAGCGACCGGCTCGAGCCACGCGCGTAGTACCGCTCCAGGTAGTACTGGCCGACGCTGAAGACCGAGGTCAGCAGCAGGTACCAGGCAGCCGCCAGGAACAGCATCTCGGCGGGGGCGCCGGAGGTCTGGCCGATGTCCTGGGCGGCGCGGAGCAGCTCGGGATACTGGACGACCGAGACCAGCGAGGTCGTCTTCAGCATGTTGATGACCTCGTTGCCCGTCGGCGGCACGATCACGCGCATCGCCTGCGGGATGACGATCCGGCGCAGCGTCTTGGCGTGGCTCATGCCCAGCGCGTGCGACGCCTCCGTCTGGCCCTCGTCGACCGAGAGCAGACCGGCGCGGCAGATCTCCGCCATGTACGCGGCCTCGTTCAGGCCGAGACCCAGCAGTGCCGTCAGGAACGGGGTCATGAAGTCCGACCACTCGTCCTTGTAGAACGGCCCGAGGTTGATGTACTCGAAGACCAGGCCCAGGTTGAACCAGACGATCAGCTGGACCAGGACCGGGGTGCCGCGGAAGAACCAGATGTAGAACCACGCGATCGACGAGGTCACCGGGTTCTTCGACAGGCGCATCACGGCGAGCAGCACGCCGCCGACGATGCCGATCGCCATGGACAGGACGGTCAGCAGGAGCGTTTTGCCTACGCCGTCCAGGATGCGGTCGTCGAAGAAGTAGTCCGGGATCGCGCCCCAGTTGATCTTGCCCTGGGAGAACGCGTAGACGATGCCGCCCAGCAGGGCGAGGGCGACGACGGCGGAGACGTACCGTCCGTAGTGCCGGACCGGGATGGCCTTGATGGCCTCCGGCCCGGCCGGGGCGTGTCGCCCGCCGTCTTGTCGATGTCAACAGTCACGGGTGTTGCCTTTCAGTGCCGCTGCGTCGCGGTCACTTGCCGCCGTTGATCGTGGCTTCGTCGATGGCGCCGTCCGTGACGCCCCACTTCTTCATGATCTTCTCGTAGTCGCCGTTCTCGATGATGGCGTCGAGAGCGGCCTTGAGGGCGTCCCGCAGCTGCGTCTGGTTCTTGGCGACCGCGATGCCGTACGGAGCGGCCTCCACCTGCTCGCCGACCAGCTGGAAGTCCTTGCCGCCGCCGGAGGTCTTCACGGCGTACGCGGCGACCGGGAAGTCGGACGAGCCGGCGGCCGCGCCGCCCGCGCGCAGGCGGGTCTGGGCCTGCTGGTCGTTGTCGAAGGGCTCGATGGCGATCTTCTTGCCGGCCGGGCACTTCTTCGACTCCGCCTTGGCGAGGTCCTCGGAGACGGTGCCGCGCTGCAGCACGATCTTCTTGCCGCACAGGTCGGACCAGGTCTTGATGCCCTGGTCGTCACCCTTCTTGGTGTAGATCGAGACACCGGCGGTGAAGTAGTCCACGAAGTCGACGCCCTCACCGACCTTCTTGCCGGTGTCGGAGTCGATGCCCTCCTGGCGGTCCTTGGTGTCGGTCATCGCGGACATGGCGATGTCGTACCGCTTGGAGCGCAGACCCGTGATCAGCGTGTCGAAGGTGCCGTTCTCGAACTGGAAGTCGACCCCGAGCTGCTTGCCCATGGCGGCGGCGAGGTCCGGGTCGATACCGACGGTCTTGCCCGCGTTGTCCTTGAACTCGACAGGGGCGTACGCGATGTCGGAACCGACCTTGATGACGCCCTTGTCGCGGATGGCCTGGGGCAACTTGTCGGCGAGCGGGGCCGAGGCCGCGGTGTCGCTGTCCGAGCCGTTGTCCTGGGTCTGGTCACCGCATCCGGTGAGCATCAGTGCGCCTGCGACCGCGATCGCACCGACCGCTGCTAGCCGGGAGTGCGCGGCGGTCGTACGACGGGTGGAGCTTGCGGTCATGGTGGGTTCCTCCGGCGGATGGGTGGAGTTGCCGATGGGGCGGTGCGCTGCCGATGGGTTCGGCAGCGCCGTTGACTGCCGATGGGTTCGGCAGATCCGTGGGTCGACGAGAGCACACGTCTTCGAGTGTCGCGACCTCGTGTGATTACGGCATCTTGCCATTCGGACTGCGCCATTCTGGGCGCCAGCCATGTCAAAATCGGATAACGGGCGATCCCCGAACCGCACCACTCCGGTACATCACGGCCGGACCTTCTATGGGAATGATTCCTTCCGGCCGGAAGATCTTCGGTGAAACCGGGGATTTCGATACGGGGGTCGTCGGCTTCATGGGCACTTGAGCGGTTGCCGAGTGTTTGTCCAGGTCTTGTCCTGATTTTGGATGAAGAGTCAAGGCACTGGCATGTGACCTTCGCGTTATGGACTCGTCGTCGGCGGTGTCCGTCCGGTAAGAAGGGTCTTTACACCCCTCATCCGGGGCTCAGGGCGCGTGTGCGGCGCGCCCGTCGCGCACGTGCCCGTACGTGTCCCGTACACAGCACCATCAGGGCCTTGCGCGGTCCCGCCCACCCCTCACCAGGAGTGGCAACCCTCGAACCAATGAAGATCTAAGGGGTAGAACGAAGTGGCAGCGGAGATCGTCAATCCTCGCAGCGAGAGCAAGACCGGTGATACGGGCAACGAGGGCGGTGCGGAGCCCCTCGACTCCTTCGACCCGGCGTTCGCGCTGCACCGCGGCGGCAAGATGGCCGTGCAGGCCACGGTGCCGGTCCGTGACAAGGACGACCTGTCCCTGGCGTACACGCCCGGCGTCGCGAAGGTGTGCAGCGCGATCGCGGAGCAGCCGGAGCTCGTGCACGACTACACGTGGAAGTCGTCGGTCGTGGCCGTCGTGACGGACGGTACGGCCGTTCTGGGGCTCGGTGACATCGGGCCCGAGGCCTCCCTCCCGGTGATGGAGGGCAAGGCGATCCTGTTCAAGCAGTTCGGTGGGGTGGACGCGGTTCCGATCGCGCTGAACTGCACGGACGTCGACGAGATCGTCGAGACGGTGGTGCGGCTCGCGCCGTCGTTCGGCGGGGTCAATCTGGAGGACATCTCGGCGCCGCGGTGCTTCGAGATCGAGCGGAAGCTGCAGGAGCGGCTGGACATCCCGGTCTTCCACGACGACCAGCACGGTACGGCGGTGGTGACGCTCGCCGCCCTGCGGAACGCCGCGCGGCTGAGCGGGCGGGCGCTGGGGGAGCTGCGGGCCGTCATCTCCGGCGCCGGGGCGGCCGGTGTCGCCATCGCGAAGATGCTGGTCGAGGCCGGGATCGGGGATGTCGCGGTGGCCGACCGCAAGGGTGTCGTGTCGGCTCAGCGGGACGACCTCACGCCGGTGAAGCAGGAGCTGGCCGGGTTCACGAACAAGGCCGGGATCACCGGGTCGCTGGAGGCTGCTCTGGCCGGGGCCGATGTGTTCATCGGGGTGTCCGGTGGGACGGTGCCGGAGGAGGCGGTCGCCTCCATGGCGAAGGGTGCGTTCGTGTTCGCCATGGCGAACCCGAATCCTGAGGTGCACCCTGAGGTCGCGCACAAGTACGCGGCGGTGGTCGCTACCGGGCGGTCGGACTTCCCCAACCAGATCAACAACGTGCTGGCGTTTCCGGGGATCTTCGCGGGGGCCCTGCAGGTGCGGGCGTCGCGGATCACGGAGGGTATGAAGCTGGCCGCCGCGGAGGCGCTGGCGTCCGTGGTCGGGGACGACCTCGCGGCCGACTACGTCATCCCGTCGCCGTTCGACGAGCGGGTTGCGCCGGCGGTCACGGCGGCGGTGGCGGCGGCGGCCCGGGCCGAGGGTGTGGCTCGGCGCTGATGCCGTAGGTGTGTGCGGAGGTGGCCCTGCCGTGGTGGTGGGGCCACTTCTTTGTGTTTGGGTGCGGCTGTTCGGGTGGTCTGCCTGCGGCGGCCTGTGCGGCGTGGGTGGGGGTGCGCCGCTTGCGCCTACGCCGTGGGTGGTGGGTCGGGGGGCCGCGCCGGGGGGTGTCCGTCCTCGGAACGGCGCGATGGGGTCGGATACCGACTCGCTGTCCGTTGACGCGCCAACCGCTGCGGGCGGACACCCCCCGACACGTCCCCTTCCGTGCGTCGGCGGGTGCGGGCGCGCCGTGGCTGGCGCCACCTGCCCTAGCTGCGGGCAGTCGTGCCGCTGGGGCGATGGGGGTCCCCCTGCTCATGGGGGTCCCCCCTGTTCGAGCGAAGCCGAGAACTTGGGGGAGGAGCCGAGAGCTTGGGGGAGGGTGGGCGCAGCGGTACCCCGTTCCGCCGGGCTGCGGGTCTACTCGGCACCGGCACCAACGCCGAGTGCCTGGCAAGAGGGTGTGTCTCACACCGACCGGTGGTTCCACCAGTCGGTCTCGGAACCTATCGTCAAGGTCATGTTCGCTGTCTACGCCGCCCGAATCGACCGCGACCAGCCCCTCGCCGGCCTGGAGTTGGGAGAGCGCCCGGCTCCCGAGGCCCGCTCTGGCTGGAGCGCCGTCACGGTCAAGGCCGCCTCTCTCAACCACCACGACCTCTGGTCCCTGCGCGGCGTAGGCCTCGCAGAGGACAAGCTGCCGATGATCCTCGGCTGTGATGCCGCCGGCGTCGACGAGGACGGCAACGAGGTCGTTCTGCACTCCGTGATCGGACAGAGCGGGCACGGGGTGGGCCCCAAGGAGCCCCGTTCCATCCTCACCGAGCGGTATCAGGGCACGTTCGCGGAGCAGGTCGCCGTACCGACGTGGAACATCCTGCCCAAGCCGAAGGAGCTCTCCTTCGAGGAGGCCGCCTGTCTGCCCACGGCCTGGCTGACGGCGTACCGGATGCTGTTCACCAACGCGGGTGTCCGGCCCGGTGACTCCGTGCTGGTGCAGGGTGCCGGCGGTGGTGTCGCCACGGCCGCCATCGTGCTGGGGAAGGCGGCCGGGCTGCGGGTCTTCGCCACCAGCCGGGACGAGGCGAAGCGGAAGCGGGCCCTGGAGCTGGGGCCGTGGAGGCGCTGGAGGCCGGGGCGCGGCTGCCGCAGCGGGTCGACGCCGTGATCGAGACCGTCGGGGCTGCCACCTGGTCGCATTCGGTGAAGTCGCTGAAGCCCGGCGGCACGCTGGTGATCTCCGGTGCCACCAGCGGTGACCGGCCCTCGCACGCCGAGCTGACCCGGATCTTCTTCCTCGAGCTCAAGGTCGTCGGTTCCACGATGGGCACCAAGGACGAGCTGGAGGACCTGCTCTCGTTCTGTGCCGCGACCGGTGTGCGGCCGGTCATCGACGAGGTGTTGCCGATGGACCGTGCGCGTGAGGGCTTCGAGCGGCTGGCGTCGGGTGAGCAGTTCGGGAAGATCGTGCTCGCCAATCCTTAGCGTGTCTGGTGGTGTGCGGCGGCCGGTCCGGTTCGGGCCGGCCGTTTTGTTTGTCAACTGGGATTGACATGGGTGGCGTGTCAACTTAAGTTGACGATATGACCGAAGCAACCGATCTGGCCGAGCGCGCCGGTGACCGTGATCCACGGGTCGGCCTGCGGGCCGTCGCCGCGCTGCGCAGGCTGCTGGAGCAGCTGGAGGCCGTGCAGGTGCGCAATGCGCGCAACCAGGGCTGGTCGTGGCAGGAGATCGCCACCGAACTCGGTGTGAGCAGGCAGGCCGCGCACAAGAAGTACGGGAGGCATTGATGTTCGAGCGGTTCACGAAGGATGCCCGGGATGTGGTGAAGGGCGCGTTCGAGCAGGTGGAGGGGGGCGGAGAAGGACAGTGTGTGGAGCCGGAGCACCTGTTGCTCGCCCTGCTCGACCGTGAGGGCAGTCGTGGGTCCTTCGCGCTCAGCGCTCTCGGGCTGGGTGAGCGGAGGGAGTCCGTGCGGCAGGCGCTGCGGGAGGCGCGGCGTCGGGCCGGGCTGTCGCAGGCCGAAGCCGACGCGCTCGCCGGGCTCGGGATCGATGTGACGGAGATCGTGGCCCGGGTGGAGGAGGTGCACGGGGTCGGCGCCATGTCGGGTGACCGGCAGGACAAGCGGTGGTGGTCGGGGCGTCCCTCCTTCGGCCGGGGCGCCAAGGACGTGCTGGAGCGTTCGTTGCGGGTCGCTCTGGCCCAGCGGGACCGGCGCGTCGGTGATGAGCACATTCTGCTGGCCCTGACCGTGCGCCCCGGTGTGCCGGCCGAGGTCCTCGCCGACCACGGGGTGACGTACGAGTCCGTGGTGCGGGTGCTGTACGGGGGTGGTGGCGAGGCCAAGGCCGGGTGAAGGGGCGAGGGGCGACTACTTCCTCGGGGTGCGCAGGAGTGCTCCTATGTGGGCTGCCGCCGTCGACAGGTGACGGCGGGCGTCGCGCAACTGGTCGGCGGTGACGCCGTGGTCGCGGGCCGCGTCGCGGATGTCGTCCCGGAAGCGGTCGAGCAGGCGGTCCAGGTCGCGGGCGGGGTCGCCGGTGGAGTCCGCGGCGTCCTCATGGGCCCAGGCGGGCTCGTAGGCGGCCGGGAAGTCCTCGTCCGCCGGCTGGGAGTGGGGTGACCGGGAGGCCGGCTTGCCCGTCCAGTCGAAGCCGAAGTCTTTGCCGTAGTCCTTTCCGAAGTCGCCGACCTCCTTGGCCAGTTCGCTCAGGCCCTCGCGCAGTCCCGTCGGCCAGTCGCCGCGTGCGAAGTGGTCCTGGACCTGCTCCTGGACCCGGCGGGCGATGCGCTGTACCTGCTCCTGTGCCTGGGCGCGGGCCTGCTCCTGGGCCTCCTTCGCCTGGCGGCGGGCGCGCTGGGCGTCCTCGCGGGCGCGGCGGCTCTCGTCCTTGGCGCGCCTGGCCTGTTCCTTCCACTCCTGCCTGGCGCGCCGCATCTCCTCCTTCGCGATGCGCCAGGCCTCCTTGTCGCCGTGGTTCGCGAAATCCCCGAGGGGAGCGTCCTCCGCGCCACGGGGCCCGGTGCCGGGGTCCCGGCGGGCCTCGGTGGCCGCCGCGCGCATCTCGCGGCGCAGGTCGCCCGCGGCCCCGCGGACGTCGGCGCGGATCTCCGCAGCCAGTTCCGCGACCGACTCCCGGATCTCCAGTTCCAGGTCGGCCAGCTCGCCGCTGCGGTCGGCCAGTTCGGCGCGGCCCGCGTCTGTGATCGAGTAGACCTTCCGGCCGCCCTCGGTGGTGTGCGTGACCAGACCCTCGGCCTCCAGCTTGGCCAGGCGCGGGTAGACCGTGCCCGCCGACGGTGCGTACAGCCCCTGGAAGCGCTCCTCGAGGAGGCGGATCACCTCGTAGCCGTGACGGGGGGCCTCGTCCAGCAGCTTCAGCAGGTAGAGGCGGAGGCGGCCGTGGGCGAAGACGGGGGGCATGTCAGAGCACCTTCTTGTCGGTCGTGCCGTCGGCCGGGACGGCGGCGTCGTCGGCGCCCCGGTCGGAGACGGAATTGTCTCCCGAGCCGCTCTGCGGGTCGTCCTTCGGGTCGGCCGGTGAGCCGCCGGTGCCGGGCCGCGTGTCCTCCCATGGCGCTTCGTCCTCCCTGGTGGGGCGGCGCAGGAGGGCGATCGAGCCGGAGACGGTGGTGGCCCGCAGTGTGCCGTTGCCCGCGCCGAGGCGGCCAGTGATCTTGTGGGCGCCCCACTGGCCGTGCACCCGCAGACCGTCGAAGGCGTTGGAAATGGCGCCGCTCGCCGTGTTGGCCTCGACCTCCGCGTCCGCCGGGTACGGCAGCCTGATGGCGATCTCACCCGAGACGCTGGTGAGCCGCACGTCCGTGGGACCCTCCGGGTCGAGGTCGACGATCATGGAGCCGCTGACCGACTCGGCCCGCACGGAGGAGCCGGAGCCCTCGACCACCGTGAGGTCACCGGAGACGGAGTTGAACCGCAGGTCGCCGGTCACGTCCTGGGCCTCCACGCTCCCGGAGACCGTGTCGGCGCGGACCGGGCCGGCGAGTCCGACGAGGGTCGTGTCGCCCGTGACCCCCTTCACCACGGACGGGCCCTCCATCCCGGAGATCACGGCAGCCGCGCCGACCACCCCCACCTCGACCCGCGTACCGGCCGGGACGGCCAGGGATACCACCGCGCTGCGGCGCCGGCCCTTGCGGTCCAGCCACTTCAGGAAGCCCTTCCAGGGCAGGTCCTCGTACGCCACCGTGAGTGTGCCGTCCTGCTGGGTGACCACCAGGGGTGGCCCTCGATCTCGGAGACCTCCAGGCGGGCGGGGCCTTCGTCCGTGCCCACCACGTTCACCCCTCCGTTGACGAGGCGGACGTGGAGGTCGCTCACCGGCTCGTCGAAGGTGAGTTTCGTCGGCTCCGTGACGGACCACTCGGACATGATGAACCTCCCCGATCCGACGCGCCATATCGCGTCTTCTCCTATTCACGATATATCGTGGTCGGGGAAAGTCAAGACACCCGTTTCGGGGATGAACGGGTCCGCGAAGTGCTCAAAGATGGGCAAATCGCCCTAGCGTGTGACCATGCCGACGGAAGCCGCCCGCACCGGTCCTGCCCCTGGGGCGCTGCTGTTGTGCCGGGCGGAGCCCGGGTCGTCGCCCCCGTCGCCCAACTGCTGCGCGAACCCATGCGGCTCACTCGCGCCGGCGGCGGATGGAGCGTGCTGGTCCCCGAGGGCGTGCCCTGGCGGGACGCCGCCGAACCCGTCGACCGTGTGGTCACCGGCTGGGCCGCGGCCCTGGCCGTCGGCGCGCCCTGGCCCGTCCTGGCCCTGTGGTGGGACGCCGACCACGCGGGTTTCGCGCTCGCGTCCGGATTCCGCCGCCCGGTCGGCTTCGTCTGGCTCACGAGCGGCGTCCCGGTCGGGGAGGAGGAGGCGATGCGCACGTTCGCCGGGCGCCTGAGCCTCGACCCCGTCCTGGACGTCGAGGCCCTCGACCGGCTGACGAAACCCGACCCCGCGGCCGACGCGCGAACCCGTCTGCGCGGCCTGCTGGCGGTCCTCACGCGCGTGGGCGTCGCCTTGCCTCCCGGGCTCGCTCCTGGCGAACCCGCCGACCGCCTCCGGGAAGCGGTCGCTCTCCAGCCGGAAGCCGCCGCTCTCCAGCCGGAGGCCGCCGCTCTCCAGCCGGACAGCCTCCCGGTCGACCGGCCGGGCCGGCGCGAAGCCTTCGCGGAACGCGACACCGCCGGTCACAGCCGCCTCGGCCCCTGGATGCCCTGGACCGGCGACCCGAGGGCCCGCGCCCTGGCCCTCGCCCAGGTGGCGGCGGGCGTACCGCTCACGGTCTGGGGGCTACGGCGAGGCAGTGGCGGCTGGGGCTGGGCCGCGGCCGGAGCGCTGCTCGTGGCCCATGGGGCTCTGGCCCTTGGGTACGGCCTCACACATCCGCGCGACTGACGCACGGGAAGGCCGGCAGGTGCCGCTGACCGCGCCGGTCCCGGCGTTCTGTCACTCGTCGTCCTCGTCGTCGAGCCGAGCCAGCCACGTGGCCAGGCGCTCCACCGGCACCTCGAAGTCCGGGTTGAGATCGACGAACGTCCGCAGCTGCTCGGCGAGCCACTCGAAGGTGACCTCCTCCTCGCCGCGTCGCTTCTCGAGTTCCTCGATGCCTCGGTCGGTGAAGTACACGGATGCTCTCCTGGGGCTGGGCCTGGGGCCGCGGGTCGTACCTCTCCAGGTTATGCGGCCCCGCTCCCCGCCCCGGCCCCACCTGACGTCCTGACTGAGTGCGACTACGACGAGTCGACCCCGCCACCCAGACGGGCAGCGGGGTCGACCGAGGGCTCGGCAGGCGTCAGATCACGCCTCGAACACCTCACGCACCAACTGCTCCTGCTCGGCCTGGTGCCGCTTCGCGGAACCCACCGCCGGCGACGAGCTGTGCGGGCGCGAGATGCGGCGCAGGCGCTCGCCGTGCGGGACGTCCGCGCCGACCGCCAGGTCCAGGTGGTCGATCAGGTTGAGCGCGATGAACGGCCAGGCACCCTGGTTCGCCGGCTCCTCCTGGGCCCACAGGTACTTCTCGGCGTTCGGGTACTTCTTGATCTCCGCCTGGAGCTCGGCACCCGGCAGCGGGTACAGACGCTCGATGCGGATGATCGCCGTGTCCGTGATGCCGCGCTTGCGACGCTCGGCCTCGATGTCGTAGTAGACCTTGCCGGCGCAGAAGACGACCTTCTTGACCGCGGCCGGGTCGACCGAGGGGTCGCCGATGACCGGCTGGAACTGCCCGGTCGTGAACTCCTCCGCCTTCGCCGCCGCCGCCTTCAGGCGCAGCATCGACTTCGGCGTGAAGACCACCAGCGGCTTGTGGTGCGGGTTGTGCACCTGCCACCGCAGGAGGTGGAAGTAGTTCGACGGCGACGTCGGCATGGCGACCGTCATGTTGTTCTGCGCGCACATCTGGAGGAAGCGCTCCGGGCGGGCCGAGGAGTGGTCCGGGCCCTGGCCCTCGTAGCCGTGCGGCAGGAGCAGGACGACACCGGAGGTCTGGGCCCACTTCTGCTCGGCCGAGGAGATGAACTCGTCCACGACCGTCTGTGCGCCGTTGACGAAGTCGCCGAACTGCGCCTCCCACATCACGAGCGCCTCGGGGCGGGCCAGCGAGTAGCCGTACTCGAAGCCCATCGCCGCGTACTCGGAGAGGAGGGAGTTGTAGACGTTGAGCCGCGACTGGTCCTCGGAGAGGTACTGCAGCGGCGTGTACTCGTCGCCCGTGGTGCGGTCGATGATGACCGCGTGGCGCTGGCCGAACGTACCGCGCTGCGAGTCCTGGCCGGCCAGACGGACCGGGACGCCCTCGAGGAGGAGGGAGCCGACCGCGAGGGTCTCGCCCATGCCCCAGTCGATCGTGCCGTCCTCGACCATCGACGCCCGGCGCTGCAGCTGCGGCAGCAGACGCGGGTGGACGGTGATGTGGTCGGGGATGTTGACCTGGGACTCGGCGATCCGCTTGACGACCTCCGTGGTCACCGCGGTGTTCACGGCGACCGGGAACTCGGCCTGCGGGTCCGAGGGCTCGGCCGTGGCCGGCTGGGAGGTGGCCTCACGGACCTCCGTGAAGACCTTCTCCAGCTGACCCTGGTAGTCCTGCAGCGCCTGCTCGGCCTCTTCCAGGGTGATGTCGCCGCGACCGATGAGGGACTCGGTGTACAGCTTGCGCACCGAGCGCTTCTTGTCGATCAGGTCGTACATCAGCGGCTGGGTGAAGGCCGGGTTGTCGGTCTCGTTGTGGCCGCGGCGGCGGTAGCAGATGAGGTCGATCACCACGTCCTTGTTGAAGGCCTGGCGGAACTCGAAGGCGAGCCGCGCCACGCGGACGCAGGCCTCCGGGTCGTCGCCGTTCACGTGGAAGATCGGGGCCTCGATCATGCGGGCCACGTCCGTGGCGTACATCGAGGAGCGCGAGGACTCCGGGGCGGCCGTGAAGCCGACCTGGTTGTTGATCACGACGTGGACCGTGCCGCCGGTGCGGTAGCCGCGCAGCTGCGACATGTTCAGGGTCTCGGCCACGACGCCCTGGCCCGCGAAGGCCGCGTCGCCGTGGATCGCGACCGGCAGGACCGTGAAGTCCGTACCGCCCTTGCCGATGATGTCCTGCTTGGCGCGCGCGACGCCCTCCAGGACCGGGTCCACCGCCTCCAGGTGGGACGGGTTCGCGACCAGGCTGACCTTGATCTGCTCGCCGTCGAGGCCGGTGAAGGTGCCCTCGGCGCCCAGGTGGTACTTCACGTCGCCGGAGCCGTGCATCGACTTCGGGTCGAGGTTGCCCTCGAACTCGCGGAAGATCTGCGCGTACGACTTGCCGACGATGTTCGCGAGGACGTTCAGGCGGCCGCGGTGGGCCATGCCGATGACGACCTCGTCCAGGCGGGACTCGGCGGCCGAGTCGAGGACGGCGTCGAGCAGCGGGATGACGGTCTCGCCGCCCTCCAGGGAGAAGCGCTTCTGGCCGACGTACTTCGTCTGCAGGAAGGTCTCGAAGGCCTCGGCCGCGTTCAGGCGGCGCAGGATGCGCAGCTGCTCCTCGCGCTCCGGCTTGGAGTGCGGGCGCTCCACGCGGTCCTGGATCCACTTGCGCTGCTTGGGGTCCTGGATGTGCATGAACTCGATGCCGGTGGTGCGGCAGTACGAGTCGCGCAGCACGCCGAGGATGTCGCGCAGCTTCATCATCGACTTGCCGGCGAAGCCGCCGACGGCGAACTCGCGCTCCAGGTCCCACAGGGTGAGGCCGTGCTCGGTGATGTCCAGGTCGGGGTGCTTGCGCTGCTGGTACTCCAGCGGGTCGGTGTCGGCCATGACGTGGCCGCGGACCCGGTAGGAGTGGATCAGCTCGAAGACGCGGGCGGCCTTGGTGACGTCGTCGTCGTGGCTGGCGTCGATGTCCTTGAGCCAGCGGACCGGCTCGTAGGGGATGCGCAGCGCCTCGAAGATCTCGTCGTAGAAGTCGTTCTCGCCGAGCAGGAGGTTCGCGACCTGGCGGAGGAACTCGCCGGAGGCGGCGCCCTGGATGACCCGGTGGTCGTAGGTCGACGTGAGCGTCATGACCTTGGAGACGCCGAGCTTGTTCAGGGTGTCCTGGGAGGTGCCCTGGAACTCCGCCGGGTAGTCCATGGAGCCGACGCCCATGATCACGGACTGGCCGGGCATCAGGCGGGGCACCGAGTGGACCGTGCCGAGGCCGCCCGGGTTGGTCAGCGAGACCGTGACGCCCGAGAAGTCGTCCATCGTCAGCTTGCCGTCGCGGGCGCGGCGGACGATGTCCTCGTAGGCCTGCCAGAACTCGAAGAAGTTCAGCGTCTCGGCCTTCTTGATGGCCGCGACGACCAGCTGGCGGTCGCCGTTCGGCTTGACCAGGTCGATGGCGAGACCGAGGTTGACGTGGTCCGGCTTGACCAGGGTCGGCTTGCCGTCCACCTTCGCGAACGAGTGGTTCATCGCCGGCATCGCCTTGATGGCCTGGACCATCGCGTAGCCGATGAGGTGCGTGAAGGAGATCTTTCCGCCGCGCGCCCGCTTGAGGTGGTTGTTGATGACGATGCGGTTGTCGAACAGCAGCTTCACCGGGACCGCGCGCACGGACGTGGCCGTGGGCAGTTCCAGGGAGGCGTCCATGTTCTTCGCGACCGCGGCGGCGGGGCCACGCAGCACGACCTGCTCGGGGCCGGCCGGGGCCGCGCCGTCGGACTCGGCCTTCTTCGCGGCGGTGGCCGGCTTCGCGGGAGCCGGCTTGGCGGCCGGGGCGGCCTTCGCCGGAGCGGCGGCCTGCGCCGGGGCCTGCGCGGCGGGCTTCGCCTGAGCGGGAGCCGGCGCGGCGGCCGCGGGCTTCGGAGCCGCCGGGGCGGGGGCCGCCGCCTGGGCCGGAGCGGCCTGGGCGGCCGGCTGAGCGGTGGTGGTCGCGGCCCCCGTGGCCGCGGTACCCGCCGGAGCCGAGGCGGCGGCCGCCCCGGGCTTGTAGTCGGCGAAGAAGTCCCACCAGGCTCGGTCTACCGAATTCGGGTCCTGGAGGTACTGCTGATAGATCTCGTCGACGAGCCACTCGTTGGCACCGAACGACGCGGCGGGGTTCTTCCCCGCTTGGTCGGTGTCGGTCGAGATGCTCGAGTTACTGGGGGACTGTGGCGACACGGCGGCAACCGCCCTCTTCCGCTTCACAAGATGATGGACAGCGGGAATCAAGGCTACGCCTCCCGGACCGGGAAGGTCAGGTCGGGCCCGTGCAACGTCGTGCAAGTCACATCTGAAAGTGTGTTTCAGGGCTTGAAATGGCGGGAAACAAGCGTGGTTCCGCTTAAGAAGGGAAGGGCGGGGCAGGGCCTCACACGCCGACGGCGCGGGCCTCTGCCTGATCACACGTGTCCGTCAGCGCGGATGCCCGTGGATCTTGTGGCTCCGCTTCGAACTTTACGTCAACTTGGCACAGATGGCAGTCCCGGAAGTGTGACAAGAATCCGGCAACCCCGCTCGGATTCGGCCACTCCGATCCGACCGCCGTGCAGATCCACCGCCCATCGGGCGATGGCCAGGCCCAGTCCCGTGCCGCCGTCGCTGCCCGGCCCCTGCGGCCGCTTGGCGCTGCCGCGGTTGAACCGCTCGAAGACGCGGTGCCACTCCGACTTCGGGATGCCGGGGCCCTCGTCCAGGACCTCCAGGCGGAGCGACTCCGGGAGCGCCCCTCGCCGCGCCTTGACGGTCACCCGGCCGTGCGGCGGGCTGTGCTTGACCGCGTTGTCGATGAGATTGGCCACGACCTGGTGGATGCGCTCCGGGTCGGCGTGCGCGGTCAACTCCGGTGGGTGGACGTCGAGGTGCAGATGGACGTCCGTACGGGTGTGACTGCCCGAGCCGGTGGCGATGCCCGCGCGCACCGAGGCGACCATGTTGGCCTCCTTCAGTACGCCCGACAGGTAGGGCCACACCTCGAACCGCCGCTGTTTCAGCGGTACGACGCCGTTGTCCAGCCGCGACAGGTCCAGCAGCGTCTCCACCAGACGGCCGAGCCGCTCGGTCTGCTTCAGCGCCGTGCGCATCGTCTCCGGGTCGGCCTGCGTGACACCGTCGACGATGTTCTCCAGCACCGCCCGCAGCCCCGCGATGGGCGTGCGCAGCTCGTGCGAGACGTTCGCCACCAGCTCCTTGCGCTGGCGGTCCTGCGCCTCCAGCTCGTCGGCCATGGCGTTGATCGTCACGGCCAGGTCGCCCAGCTCGTCACGGCGGTTCTCCCGCACCCGGCGGGTGTAGTCGCCCTGCGAGATGGAACGGGCCACGGCGGTCATCTCGTCGAGCGGCGCGGTGAGCGAATGGGCCACGAACTGCGTAATGAGCAGTGTGGCGATCATCGAGAAGACCGTGATGAAGCGCAGCTCCGTCTTCGTGTGCACCGCGATCACCGACAGGCCGGTGGTGATCAGCACCGAGATGACGACCAGCGCGCCCAGCTTGGTCTTGATCGAGAACGGGCTCACCCCGCCCCAGGGTTCCGGCTCCCCGGGGCCTCTCCGTGCGGCCGGCCCGCCGCTCATGGCGTCGGGGTCTCCAGGGCGTAGCCCACGCCGTGCACCGTGCGGATCCGCTCGGCGCCGATCTTCCGGCGCAGCGCCTTGATGTGGCTGTCGACCGTGCGGGTGCCGGAGGCGTCCGCCCAGTCCCAGACCTCGGCGAGCAGCTGCTCACGGGAGAGCACCGCGCGCGGGGTGTTCGCCAGGCACACTAGCAGATCGAACTCGGTCGGCGTGAGGTGGACGTCCTCACTGCGCACCCGCACGCGCCGCTGCGCGTGGTCGATCTCCAGCTCGCCGAGGCGCAGGATGCCGCTGCGCGGCGTCGCGGCGGCCAGCGCGGCCCGCTCCACACGGCGCAGCAGCACATGCACGCGCGCCGCCAGTTCCCGCATCGAGAACGGCTTCGTCATGTAGTCGTCGGCGCCGACGCCGAGTCCGACCAGCATGTCGGTCTCGTCGTCGCGCGCGGTGAGCATCAGCACCGGCACCGGCCGGGCGGCCTGCACACGGCGGCAGACCTCCAGACCGTCGAAGCCGGGCAGCATGATGTCGAGGATCAGCAGGTCGGGCTGCCAGGCCTCGGCGGTGTCGACCGCGGCCGGACCGTCACTCGCCGTTTGCACGAGGAATCCCTCGGCTCGCAGGCGGGTCGCGATGGCGTCCACGATCGTGGCGTCGTCCTCGACGACGAGAACCCGGCGCTGCGCGCCCGGGGTAGCCGTCGCCGAACCGTTGTGGGAGGTCTGTGTCTGCTCCATCGCCCGCCCCTGGGGTGTGCTTTCCGGAATCAGTGGGGTGATTCCTCGGTCTGCGCATGGTTGCGATTGACGCTTGAATGATCGGCGTCAGAGGAGCAGCGTACGGGGAGTCAGCACACCTTTGCTATCCAGGGCTGATGGCGAGGTGCACGACGTCCGGAACGCCCCGGGCAACCGGGATCTCTTCGGTACGCACCTGCTGGAACCCGGCATTCCGCAAGGTTTCTTCGAATTCCGGAGACGGCTGGGCGGACCAGACGGCCAGAACCCCGCCGGGTCTCAACACCCTTGCGCAGCTGGCCAGTCCGGCCTTCCCGTAGAGATTCGAGTTGCCCTCCGTGACGGTCCAGTCGGGGCCGTTGTCGATGTCGAGGCACAGGGCGTCGTACGTGGCGGATGTCTCATTGACGTAGGCCACGAGATCGGCTTCGACGATATTCGCGCGGGGGTCGGCGAGTGCCTGGGCGGAGATCGCGGACAGCGGGCCGTCCAGATGCCATTCGACAATCGCCTGCTCGCGTTCCACGACCGTGATCCGTCCCCAGCGCGGGTTCGCCGCCGCGTGCGCCAGGGAGAAGCCGACGCCGAGTCCGCCGATCAGCACGTCGGGGTGTGCCCGGCCGTCCAGGGCGTCCAGCGAGGCGTCGACCAGCCGCCGCTCGGAGCGGCCGTCGGAGGTGTCCATCAGGAAGCAGCCGTTCGCGATGATCTCCAGTCGGCCACCGTGCCTCCGCAGCACGACCTCGCCGTGCGGGCCCTCGCGACGGTCCAGTACGTGGGGGATGTCGTTCGAGGTGGGCATGGGGGCATCCTGGCAGGTGTGGCGTGTGCGGCGCGAAGGGATTCCGCGCGGCCGGGAGCTTCCTGTGAATCCGCGCTCGCGTGGCGCCCGTCACAGACAGCGGTGCGGAGGCGGCGAACGCTGTGACGTGACGGAAGGAGCGACCCGCCGTGGACCGCACCGCACCGGCCGACGAGACGGCCACGCCGACACCGCCGGGCTCGCCCGTTCACGACGTGCCCGGCGCGCCCGTTACCGATGTGTACGGGCTGTTGGACGGGGTGCCGCGACAGCGGGCCGCCGGGACGGCGGACTCCCTCGCGCCGACGGACGGCGGTTCGGCGCCAGGGGTGCCGAGGTGCCGTCGGGCGTCGAGGTGCCTCCGCGCGCCGAGGTGCTGGGCGGTGGTGTGCCGGGGCCGGTGGATGTGGACCCCGGGCCCTCGGTGCCGGTGCCGGTGCCGGTGCCGGTGCCGGCGTCGCGGCTCCGGCACCGGCTCTTCACGCTAGGGCCCTGGCGCCTGCTGCCCACCCCCACGGGCACGCCGTTCACCTTCGGCTACGCGGTCCTGCTCTGCGTCACCTCCCTGATCTCCGCGTACGCGGACCCCGCCCTGGTGCATGCCCTGCTCCAAGGCTCCAGTACGGATGTGGCGCACCTGGTGCGGGCGCCCGGGTTCGTGCTGGTCGGCAGTGCGCTGTGGGTCGCGGGTGGGGTGGCCTCGCCGTTCGCGATCGGGTTCGTGCTCGTGCTGACCGCGCTGGAACGGCGGATCGGGGGTCTGCGGACAGCCGGTGTCTTCCTGCTCGGACATGGCCTGGCCACCCTGGCGACCGAGGTCCCGGTGGGACTCGCGGTGCTGGCCGGGCACCTGCCCGACAGTTCGCTGCACCGCCTCGACTACGGCGTCAGCTTCGGTGTCGCCGCCGGCACCGGCGCGCTGGCCGGTCTGCTGCCGCCCTGGCTGCGCGTGCCGCTGCTGGCCGGCTTCGGCGGGATGCTGCTCCA
The DNA here is from genome assembly GCA_018195615.1 of Streptomyces tuirus. Taxonomy (GTDB): domain Bacteria; phylum Actinomycetota; class Actinomycetes; order Streptomycetales; family Streptomycetaceae; genus Streptomyces; species Streptomyces tuirus_A. The sequence goes on from JAGTPG010000002.1 coordinate 6,525,882, forward strand.
GGACCTGCTCGCCTTCACCGACCCGATGACGAACTGGGGGCATCTGATCGCGCTGGCGATCGGTGTCGCGGCCTGGCCGGTGGTGCGGCGATGGCACCGACGCCTCCTGCACGCCCCTCACCTGGCAGAACACCGGCCGCCGTCCTAGATCGCTCACAGCGAACACACGTCGGGGAACATCCGGCCCCCCTCAAGCATTGAGTCGGCATAGCTCAACTTGACTGCCGAAGGGGAGATCATGGCTTCGACGTCCTCACCGCTCACCCTGCCCGTGCTGCCGCTCGACGACGAGGTCGTGCTGCCCGGGATGGTGGTCCCGCTGGACCTGAGCGACAACGAGGTCCGTGCCGCGGTGGAGGCCGCTCAGGCCGCTGCCCGGTCAACACCCGGGAAGCCCCGGGTACTCCTGGTCCCGCGGATCGACGGGACCTACGCGAACACCGGTGTCCTCGGCACCGTCGAACAGGTCGGCCGCCTCGCCGACGGCGACCCGGGCGCGCTGATCCGCGGCCGGGGGCGCGTGCGCATCGGGGCGGGGACGACCGGCCCCGGCGCCGCCCTCTGGGTCGAGGGCACCCGCCTCGACGAGACCGTGCCCGATCCGCTGCCCGGCCAGGTCGCCGAACTGGTCAAGGAATACAAGGCCCTCGCCACCGCCTGGCTGCGCAAGCGCGGTGCCTGGCAGGTCGTCGACCGGGTCCAGGCCATCGACGACGTCTCGGCGCTCGCCGACAACTCCGGCTACTCGCCGTTCCTCACCACCGAGCAGAAGGTGGAACTGCTGGAGACCGCCGACCCGGTGGCCCGGCTGAAGCTCGCCACCCAGCAACTGCGCGACCACCTCGCCGAGCAGGACGTGGCCGAGTCCATCGCCAAGGACGTCCAGGAGGGCGTCGACAAGCAGCAGCGCGAGTTCCTGCTGCGGCGTCAGCTGGAAGCGGTCCGCAAGGAGTTGCGCGAGCTGAACGGCGAGCAGGACGGCGAGGAGTCCGACGACTACCGCGCCCGCGTGGAGGCTGCCGACCTGCCCGAGAAGGTCCGCGAGGCCGCCCTCAAGGAGGTCGACAAGCTGGAGCGGTCCTCCGACCAGTCGCCCGAGGGCTCGTGGATCCGCACCTGGCTCGACACGGTCCTCGAGATGCCGTGGAACGAGCGCACCGAGGACGCCTACGACATCCAGGGCGCCCAGTCCGTCCTCGACGCCGAGCACTCCGGCCTGGAGGACGTGAAGGAGCGGATCACCGAGTACCTGGCTGTGCGCAAGCGGCGCGGCGAGCGGGGTCTGGGTGTGGTCGGCGGACGGCGCGGCGGTGCCGTGCTGGCCCTCGTCGGACCGCCCGGCGTCGGCAAGACCAGCCTGGGCGAGTCCGTCGCCCACGCGATGGGACGGAAGTTCGTCCGCGTCGCCCTCGGCGGCGTCCGTGACGAGGCCGAGATCCGCGGCCACCGGCGGACCTACGTCGGTGCCCTGCCCGGCCGGGTCGTCCGCGCCATCAAGGAAGCCGGGTCGATGAACCCGGTCGTGCTGCTCGACGAGATCGACAAGGTCGGCTCGGACTTCCGGGGCGACCCGGCCGCGGCGCTGCTCGAGGTGCTCGACCCGGCGCAGAACCACACCTTCCGGGACCACTACCTGGAGGTCGAGCTGGACCTGTCGGACGTGGTCTTCCTCGCCACCGCCAACGTCCTGGAGGCCATCCCGGAGGCCCTGGCCGACCGCATGGAGATCGTCCGCCTGGACGGCTACACCGAGGACGAGAAGGTCGTCATCGCCCGCGACCACCTGCTGCCCCGCCAGCTGGAGCGGGCCGGGCTCGACAAGGACGAGGTCGCCATCGACGAGGGCGCCCTGCGCAAGCTCGCCGGCGAGTACACGCGCGAGGCGGGCGTCCGCAACCTGGAGCGGTCCGTCGCCAGGCTGCTGCGCAAGGTCGCCGCCCAGCACGAACTGGGTGAGCGGGAGCTGCCGTTCACCGTCGCCGCGGACGACCTGCGCAGCCTGATCGGACGGCCGCACCACGTCCCCGAGTCCGCCCAGGACCCGGCCGAGCGCCGGACGTCCGTGCCGGGCGTGGCGACGGGCCTCGCGGTGACGGGAGCCGGTGGTGACGTGCTGTACGTCGAGGCGTCGCTGGCCGATCCGGAGACGGGCGCGGCGGGGCTGACCCTGACCGGTCAGCTGGGCGACGTGATGAAGGAGTCCGCGCAGATCGCGCTGAGCTTCCTGCGCTCCCACGGTGCCGAGCTCGAACTGCCGGTCGCTGATCTGAAGGACCGGGGCGTGCACATCCACTTCCCGGCGGGCGCGGTCCCCAAGGACGGCCCCAGCGCCGGCATCACGATGACCACGGCCCTGGCCTCGCTGCTCTCCGGCCGCCTGGTGCGCACGGACGTGGCGATGACCGGCGAGGTCTCGCTGACCGGCCGGGTCCTGCCGATCGGCGGCGTGAAGCAGAAGCTGCTCGCCGCGCACCGCGCCGGGGTCACCACCGTGATCATCCCCAAGCGCAACGAACCCGACCTGGACGACGTCCCGGCGGAGGTGCTGGACAAGCTCGACGTCCACGCCGTCACCGACGTCCGCCAGGTCCTGGAGCTGGCGCTCGCGCCCGCCACTGCGGATGCGACGCCGGAGGTTCCGGTGGCCGCGTGACGGAGGTCATCGGATGAGGAAGGCCCGGGCCCCGTGAGGGAGGCCCGGGCCTTCACCGTGTGGCCGCCCTGTGTACGGGGGCGTCGCGCCCTGCGGAATACTTGCCGAGCTGCGGCGATGGCGGCAGGTGGCGGAGAATTTCAGGTACCGGGCGAGAACCGAGGCAGGGGCTGACGTGCACGAGGAAGGCAACGACGGACACCGGGACGCCGGTCTGGCCGCGAGCGGAGTGGACCAGCCCGCGTTCCTCGCGCTGGAGCGGGAGCTGACCGTGCTGTTGCGGCGCGCCCGGGCCAACCAGGGCGAGATGGCGCGGGAGGTCCATCCCGACCTGGAGTCGTCCGCGTACGGTCTCCTCGTCCGGCTGGACGAGTGCGGCAAGCAGCGGGCCACCGAGCTCGCCGCCTACATCGGCGTCGGCAAGGCCACGATGTCCCGCCAGCTGCGCGCCCTGGAGGAACTCGGGCTGATCGCCCGTGAGCCCGACCCCGCCGACGGACGGGCCTGGCTCGTCGCCCTCACCCAGGAGGGCCACGACCGGGTCCGCCGGGTACGCGACGCCCGCCGCGCCCGCTACGCCGGCCGCCTGGCCCACTGGGACACCCGTGAGGTCACGGAACTGGCCCGACTGCTGCACCAGCTCAACCGCGGCATGGAGAAGTAGCGCTGGGCGCTCGGCTCCGAGTGGCCGGAAACGGTGCTCGGCTCCGAGCGTCAGAACTCGACGAACACCGCTGTCGCGTCGTCGTGCGTCTTGCCGCGGCCCAGGAACGTCCTGGCCGTATCCGCCCGTTCCAGCTCCCGGACGCGATCCACCAGGGCCTGCGGTCCCTCCTTGCGGACGAGATGGAAGCAGTCCGTCCAGTCGCCCTCCCGGAAGCGCTCCACCCAGCGAGTCGCCCCGTCCGTCAGGGCGGCCAGGGCGCGTACCTCACGGCGGGGCAGAGTCCCGGTCACCGCCCGAGCGGCCACCGAGGGGTCGGCCGCCGCCGTGAAGAAACCGCCCTCCTTGTTGCGGACCGTGGCGTCCACCAGCGCGTCCGTGGCCAGGGCCGAGCGAGGGAGCAGGGACAGACGGTCGTCGAGGAAGGGCGTCACCATGCCGTCCGGGGACTCCACGAGGAGGGCAGAGTCGGACAGAACCAGGTACTCCACCGTCTCGGGAGACCAACGGGCCACGACCACCGTGGCCTGAGGAGTGCGGGGGTGAGAAAGGTCACAGATTGGGGCGTGCGCCTCCGACGTACGCGCGATGGCGCGGGACAAGGCGTCCACCAGGGGAACATCCGGGAGTGAAACGGTCAGTTCGGTCAGGGCTCCCCCCAGGCGTGCCGTGAACCAGGGGACGGAATGCAGACAGCCCGTCCCGCCCTTCGGCGGCGTGACCCCGTCCAGGACGACGACCGAACCGCCCTGACCGGAGGCCGGTAGTCCGACACCGGCGAAGTCCTCGTTGGGGCGGTCCGCGTCTCCGGGCTCCGAGGCGAGTTCAGTACGCATCCAGCCAGTCTGCACGAGCCCTTCACAAGGTCCGCAAAAGGCTGGCAATGGTTGCCGAACCGGTGCAGCCATGCAGGTCAGGCGCCCCGTTTGGGGTGGAATGCTTTGTTCCGGGAAGGCGTGGTGGCGAATACTGCCACCGCCCGCCCCCGGCGTCCAACCGGCGTGCCGCCCAAGGCCGCTGCAAGGGCCAGCGGAACTTGCCCCTCAACTCCCCTCCGAGGTTCACTCCTTCGGGTGGCGGGTCAGGTGATGCGGGTGCGCTGCCCACCGGCGCTGGGAGGGTCGGGAAGTGTACCGGGAGTACGCGTCAGTTGACGGAGCGTCATCCGGGCCCAAGAGTTCACGAGTCAGGAATGCGAGCACCGGTGCAGAAGACGCGGCCTCGTCGCACAGGCAAGCAGACGGCCCCGTTCAGGGCGCTGAGCCGACGCCCACCACCGGCAAGGGCCGCCCCACCCACGTACGCAACCGGCTCATCGTCGCCGTGGCCGTGGTCGCCGCAGCCATCGCCGGCGCCGGCACCCCGTCGGTCCTCGCCGCGTCCGGGGAACTCCACGACGCGCAGGAGCTCGTGACGCTCGCCGGGCAGACGCAGGACGCCCTCGCCCTCGCGCACTCCCTCGCCGACGAGCGGGACGACGTCACCTCATACATCGCGGCCGGCCGCCCCAAGTCCAAGGCGCCCTCCGAGCAGCGCAGCGCCCGCGTGGACCGGCAGGTGGAGGAACTGCGCTCGGACACCGACACGCCCGCCCCGCTCCGCTCGGACCTCGACGCGATAGCCGCCGTACGCCGAGCGGCGCTCACCGGCAAGAGCAGCGCTCTCGAAGCGCATCAGGCGTATTCCACCGCCATCACCGAACTCCACCGGCTCGCCGAGCAGCTGGCGCAGCAGACGCCGCCCCGCGCGGGTGCCGGCGGACACGCCCTGGCCGAGCTGGACTCCGCCGTCCAGCAGGCCGCCGCGGCCCGGGGCCTGCTGCTCGCCGCCCTCAGCGTGCCGCGCAGCACCGACACGGTCATCGACCCCGTCACGGGCCTGCCGACCGAGACCTCCACCTCCTCGGACGCCGACGCCCGGCAGCGCGGCGCCCTGAGCGCCGCCGCCCAGCAGGCCCGGCTGCGCTCCGACGCGGCCCTGGCCGACTTCCGCGCCACCGCCCCCGAAGCGGCCCGCACCTCGTTCGACAACACGGTCACCGGCACCGAGGTCAACTCCGCCGAGAAGTACCTCGCGACCCTGACCGACCAGCCCACGCTCACCGACAGCGAACTCTCCACCAACAGCAAGAAGCTGGACACGGCCCTCTCCGCACGGGTCGACCTGATGCGCGGTGTGGAGTCCGCCCTCTACGACCGCCGCACCAAGGACCTCGAGGCCCTGCGCGACGACGATGTCACCGCGCTGGAGATCCGCATCGCCGTCCTCGGCGCCCTCATGCTCCTCGCCGTCGGCGTGGCCACGGGCATGGCACGCAGCCTCACACGCCCCCTCGCGGTGCTGCGCCTGGGCTCGAAGCGCCTGGCCGACGCGGACGACCCGGCGGCCGAGGAACCCGTCAAGTTCACCGGCCGCGACGACGAGTTCGCCCAGGTCGTCCGCTCCGTCAACGCCCTGCACACGCACGCTGTCGCCCTCACCGAGCGCATCACCACGCTGGAGTCCGACCGCAAGCACCTCGTCGGCCAGCGCCAGAAGATGGCCGACGCGCGCGAGGAACTGCGCGGCGAACTCGCCGAGTCCGCCGCCCAGTTGGAGCGTCTGCGCACGGCCATCGGCGGGACGTTCGTCAACCTCGCGCTGCGCACCCTCGGACTGGTCGAGCGGCAACTGGCCGTCATCGAGAACCTGGAGGAGCGCGAGCAGGACCCGGACCGCCTCGCCACGCTTTTCAAGCTCGACCACTTCGCGACGGTCATGCGCCGGCACAGCGAGAACCTCCTCGTCCTCGCCGGCACCGAGCACGTCCAGCACGCCGCCGGGCCCGTGCCGCTGGTGGACGTCGTCCGCGCCGCGGTCAGTGAGATCGAGCGGTACGAGCGGGTCCGGATCGCCGCGCTGCCGCCGCATGCGCACATCGCCGGGTTCGCCGCGGACGACCTCTCCCACCTGCTGGCCGAACTCATGGAGAACGCCACCTCGTTCTCCCCGCCCGACCTGCCCGTCGAGATCTCCGGCTGGCTGCTGGAGAACGGCGAGGTCATGCTCTCGGTCCAGGACGAGGGCATCGGCATGACCGAGGGCCGGCTGGAGCGGCTGAACGCCCGCCTCTCCGACTTCGACCCGGAGGCGCCCTACGACCAGGAGGGCGAGGACGGTCTAGGCCTCGGCCTCTACGTCGTGGCCCGCCTCGCCCACCGCCACGGTGTGCGCGTGCAGCTGCGTGAACAGAAGCAGGGCGGTGTCGCGGCGGTCGTCGTCCTGCCCCGCGCCCTGCTCGCGGCGGCCCCGACCGCAGCGGTCCCGGCGTCCGGCCCCCTCTCGAACACGGCGCACAGCTTCTCCCTCCCCGGCGCCGACGCCGAGGCCAACTCCAACGTCCTGCACGGCCGCGCCGGCAGCGGCGACCCACTGGTGGCACTGGCGGAGAAGGCGGTACGGAGGGAAGAGACGACGGGCACGGAGGGCCTCACCGAGCCGCAGACGGGGCTCACCGAGTCTGCGGGGCCTGGGGAGTCTGCCGGGTCTGCGGGGCTCACCGGGGCTGCGGGAACTGCTGGGCCCTCGGGGCCTGCCGAGTCCACGGAAGGCACCGGGCCTGCTGAGCTTGTGGAGTCCACAGGGAACGCCGGGTCTGCGGAGCTTGTGGAGTCTGCCGGGACAACCGACCCCGCGCAGCTCACCGGATCTGCGGGCCTCTCGGAACCCGGGGCCCCCGGGGAAGTGAGGGCGCCCAGGGAGCGCGGGGAGTACGCGGAGCCCAGGGAGTACGCGGAGCCCAGGGACTACGCGGAGCCCAGCCAGGTCGCGGACGCCGCCGAGGGCACGGAGACCGTCGAGCATCCGGAACCGGTGGAAGAGACAGGGCTGGCGGCCCCGGCAGCCGCGGCTGAACCGGGAACGCCGACCGCCTGGGCGGCCACCGGGTCGACCGCACCCCCGGAGTCCGGACCGGCGGCACCCCTGCGGACGGGGCACCGGTGGCCCAGACGGACGACTGGGTGCCCGCGGCCTCTGCGGACGCGGCGCCGACAACCCCTGCGGAGGGGGCACCGGTGGCCCAGACGGACGACTGGGTGCCCGCGGCCTCTGCGGACGCGGCGCCGACAACCCCTGCGGACTGGACACCGGCAACCCCTGCGGAAGAGGCACCGGTGGCCCAGACGGACTGGACACCGGCAACCCCTGCGGACGCGGCACCGGTTGCACCGGCGGATGGGGCACCCGCGGTACCGGCGGATGGGGCACCCGCGGTACCGGCGGATGGGGCGCCCGCGACCTCTGCGGACGCGGCACCGGCAACCCCCGCGGAAGCCGGCGTCCCGGCCGTTGCCCCGCTGGAGACTCCCGCCGAGACCACGATGGAGCTGTTGCTCCCGGCGCAGCAGGGGGAAACGCCCGCCGTGTCGCAGGGAGCGGTGGACTCCGCGGCGCAGCAAGGCGAGTCGGAGTCGGTGTGGCAGGGACGGCCGCACCCGGCCCACCACGCTCCCGCAGCCGCCGACGGCGAGATCGCCCCACAGGGCCACCCGCACACGACCACGAAACCCGCACGGGGGGTGCGGGTGGGAACAACACCGCCGCAGGCGAAGCCGAGGCGGAGGCCGACGCCGAACACGAACGCGTCACCGACAAGGGCCTCCCCAAGCGCACCCCGAAGATCACCGCCCCGACCACCGCGCCCCGCCAGCGCAGCGGATCCGTCGACGCCGAAGCCCTCCGCCGCCGCCTCGGCGGATTCCGGCAGGGCGCCCAGGCCGGCTACCGCGAGGTAGAGGCGGAGATCGCCGAGAAGACGGCCTCGCACAAGCGGCCGGCCACCGGCACATCTGGACCAGCTGAATCCGAAGAAGCCACGGGGGCACAGTCGAGGAGGCAAGCAGTTGACCGCTCCCAGTACCTTCGGACTGATCGGACTGAGTAGTGAGGCCCGCAACCTCCACTGGCTGCTGACGAACCTCGTCGAAGAGGTACCCGGCATCCTCTCGGTCGCGGTCGTCTCGTCCGACGGACTGCTCCTGCTGTCCTCCGACGACCACCGCAACCAGCAGGCCCGGGAGGCCCTCCAGGCCCGCGGCACCAAGAAGACCGGCCCGCGCGGCTCCGCCGCCGACCTGGCCACCATCGTCTCCGGCATCGGCAGCCTCACCGTCGGCGCCGCCAAGCTGATGGACTTCGGCGGGGTCCGGCACACCATGGTCGCGATGGACGAGGGCAGCCTGTTCGTGATGTCCATCAGCGACGGCTCGCTGCTCGGCGTCCACGGCTCCGCGGACTGCGACATGAGCGTGGTGGCGTACCACATGGCCCTGTTCGTCGGCCGCGCCGGACACGTCCTGACGCCGGAGCTCCGCAGCGAACTCCGCAAATCCCTGGAGGATTCCCAGACGACGGGGAGGGCCCGATGAGCAGTACGCCCAAGCATCATCTCCCGGTCCGCGGCGGTGACCGCAAACCCGCCCGGGTCCGCCCCTACTCCCTCACCGGCGGCCGCACCCGCTTCGGCCACGTCCTGCTGGTGGAGACCTTCGTGGCGAGCACGGCCGCACTGGAGGCCCCGGAGGAGCGCCGGGAACTGACGAACGGTTGCCTCTCCACCCGTGTGATGCCGGAGCTCCAGGCCATCGTCGAACTGTGCCGCCGGATGCGTACGGTGGCCGAGATCGCCGCGCTGCTGAAGATGCCGCTCGGCGTGGTCCGCGTGCTCCTCAGCGACCTCGCGGACCAGGGAAAGATCCGTGTGTACGGAACGGGCACCGGCCATGGCACGGGCCGCCCGGACCGAGCTCTGCTGGAAAGGGTGCTGAGTGGACTCCGTCGTCTCTGACGCCGCTCACGGCGTCTCTGCTTCATCCCCGTTCGTCCAGCCCGACGAGAGCATGCACGCCTGGCAGACGGACCGCACCCGGGCCCCCATCGCCACGAAGATCGTGGTGGCGGGCGGCTTCGGCGTGGGCAAGACCACGCTGGTCACCGCCGTCTCGGAGATCACGCCCCTGCAGACCGAGGCGCTGATGACCGAGGCGAGCGAGGCCACCGACGACCTCACCGCCACGCCGGGCAAGTCCACCACCACCGTGGCCATGGACTTCGGGCGCATCACGCTCGACGACGACCTGGTGCTCTACCTGTTCGGCACGCCGGGCCAGCAGCGGTTCTGGTTCATGTGGGACGACATCGTCCGCGGCGCGATCGGCGCCGTCGTGATGGCCGACACGCGCCGTCTGAAGGACTGCTTCCCGGTCCTGGACTACTTCGAGAGCTCCGGACTGCCGTACGTGGTCGCGGTCAACCACTTCGACGGCAGTGAGCGGTTCGAGCCGGAGGACGTGCGGGAGGCCTTGACCATCCCGCAACACATACCTGTCATGATCATGGACGCGCGTCGCCGGATCTCCGTGATCGAGACCCTCCTGGCCCTGGTGGGCCACGCGCTCGACGAAACCCCGAGTAGAGGACAGCCCCGCATGCGGAAGATACTCGTCGTCGGAGCCGGTCAGTCCGGACTCCAGATAGCTCTCGGCCTCCAGTCCCAGGGGTACGAGGTCACCCTGATGTCCAACCGGACGGCGGACGAGATCCGCACCGGCCGGGTCATGTCGACGCAGTGCATGTTCCACACGGCCCTGCAGCACGAGCGCGACCTCCAGCTGAACTTCTGGGAGTCCCAGGCCCCGAAGATCGAAGGACTCGGCGTCTCGGTCGCCGCACCCGGCTCCTGGGCCGAGGGCCCCGCGGCCCGTGCGATCGACTGGCTGGGCCGACTCGACGGGTACGCGCAGTCGGTCGACCAGCGGGTGAAGATGGCCGGCTGGATGGAGACGTTCGCGCAGCGCGGCGGACAGCTCGTCATCCACGGCGCGGCCGTCGGCGACCTCGACTACTTCTCCCGTACGTACGACCTGGTGCTCGTCGCGGCCGGCAAGGGCGAGCTGGTCCAGATGTTCGCCCGGGACCCCGAGCGGTCCCCCTACAGCGAGCCGCAGCGCGCGCTGGCCGTGTCCTACGTCCACGGCCTCGGCCCGCGCCCTGAGCACCCGGACACCGAAGGGGTCCGCTGCAACCTCGTGCCGGGCGTCGGCGAGCTGTTCGTCATGCCCACCCTGACCACCTCCGGACGTGCCGACATCCTGTTCTGGGAGGGCATACCCGGCGGCCCGCTCGATGTCTTCAACGGCGTCAAGGACCCGGCGGAGCACCTCTCCCTGACCCTGGAACTCATGGAGCGGTACGTCCCCTGGGAGTACGCGCGGGCCACCAAGGTCGAGCTGACCGACGCGGGCGGCACACTGGCCGGCCGCTACGCCCCCACCGTCCGCAACCCCGTCGGCCGCCTCCCCGGCGGCGGGCTCGTGCTGGGCGTGGCGGACGTCGTCGTTGCGAACGACCCGATCACCGGCCAGGGCTCCAACTCCGCGTCGAAGTGCGCGGCCGCCTACCTCTCCTCGATCGTCGAGCGCGGCGACAAGCCGTTCGACGAGGAGTGGATGCGGGCCACCTTCGACCGCTACTGGGACACCGCGCAGCACGTCACCAAGTGGACCAACGCGATGCTCGCGCCGCCGCCGGAGCACATCCTGAACCTGATCGGCGCCGCCGGTGAGCTCCAGCCGGTCGCCGACCGGTTCGCCAACGGCTTCAACGACCCGGCCGACTTCGAGAACTTCTTCTACGAGCCGGAGAAGGCGCAGGCCTACCTGGTCGAGGTCTCCGGCGCCGGCGCCGCGTAGTCCCCTTCTTCTCCCTCGTATCCCTCGTCCGACCCGTCCGTGGCGCCCTCGGGGAGCTCCGGCGGCTCGTACCGCCGCAGGGGCTTCCCGTCCGGGTCGGGGCGTACGGCGCCCAGGAGCGGGTTGGCCGCGATGGGTGACACCTTCACCTTCGCGCCGGGGCGGGGTGCCTGCACCACCATGCCGCCGCCGAGGTACAGCGCCACGTGCGTGGCTTCCCGGAAGTACACGACCAGGTCCCCCGGGCGCAGCTCGGAGAGCGGGACGGGCTTCAGCCTCTTCCACTGCTCCTGGCTGGTCCGGGGGATGGGCGTCCCGGCCGCCGCCCACGCCTGTGAGGTCAGCCCCGAGCAGTCGTACGACGTGGGGCCCTCCGCGCCCCACTGGTACGGCTTGCCGAGCTGCCGCACGGCGTAGCGCACGGCCCGGTCGCCCTCGGCCGACGGCCGGCGCGCGCCGCTGAGCGCGCCGGACGCCATGAGCTCCTCCTGCGCGTCCTTGATCCCGTTCTTCTCGAACTCGGCGAGGGCGGCGAGCTGGTCGCGGTTGAGGGAGGCGAGCAGTTCCTCGACGTCGTGCAGCCGCTCGTGGACCCGGTCCCGTTCTTTCTTCCGCCGCTCGGTGAGGGCGAGCTGCTCGTCGAGGGCCTTGCGGGCCTTGCGGGCCAGGTCGCGGGTCTTGCGTTCGCTGCCGGTCAGCCGGCCGATGGCCTCGGCCCGTTCCCGCGCCAGCCGGCCGATCACATGGCCCTGGTCGATGGCGTGCTGCGGGTCGCGGGCCAGGAGCAGGCGTACGTACGGGGAGAGGCCGGTGCTGTTCTGGTACTGCTGACGGGCCAGCCGGCCGGCCGCGCCCCGGCTGTCGTGCAGCGAGAGCCGGGCGCGGGCGAGGGCGCGATGGAGGCGGTCGGTCTCGGCCCGCTGCTTCTTCAGCTTCTCCTCGGTGGCGTTGTAGGCCTCGGTGGCCTTTTCGGCGTCCCGGTAGAGCTGCTGAAGGTCCGTCAGCAGGTGGGCGACGGAGGCGGTGTCCTGTCCGGGGCCGGGTTCGGGAGCGGCCCGGGCGGGCAGGGGTGCGAGGGCTGCTCCGGTTGCCGTCGCCGTGATGCAGACCAGAACCAGACGTGCGAGCCTTCCTGACATGCCGTCACCTCCGATGTGGGGGTGGCCCTTTGCCACCGGACATCGTGAGGATCGGCGGTATCCGCGTGGTGTGCGCGTCCAGTGTGCGCGGTTCGGCGCAACGAGGTCACCCGTCGGCGTCGTCCGGGTTGCCGGGCGGCGTGGCGTGTGGCTTCGACCAAGGCCAGTTGAGCCGCCGGGTCGGGGCGCCCTCGGGGGCGTACTCGTACTTCCAGCGCTGGGTGAGTCCGACTCTGCCCTGTTCCCGGGGTACGCGGCGGTAGACCAGCACGGTGGGCGGGCCGCCCTCGGGGTCCGGGACGGGGATGCGGTACGTCTTGGGCGGGTGGCCGGTGATGCCGAGCAGGACGGGAACGACCCTGCCGTCCATGGGGCCGCCCTCGAAGGGGGTGTCTTCGCTCTTCACGGGAACAGTGTCAGACATCCTCGGCGAGGGCCTGGACCAGGGCGTCGGTCTGCGGATCGCGGCGGGCGGTCACGCTCAGCATGGCGACGAACTGCTCGACGAGCCAGTCGCGCAGTTCCTCGGCGGGTGGTTGCTTGTCCTCGTCCAGCCAGATGAGCGACGAGGCCTCGACGGCGGTGATCCACATCCGCACGGTCATGCGCAGGCGCGGGCCGGGCTCGGTGACCTCCAGGTGCCGGTAGATGTGCTCGGCGGCGGCGCGGCGCACGCCGTCGACGATGGCGGTGGTGCGCGACGTTTCGACGACGCTGCCGCCCTGGAGGAGGGCGCTGAAGCCGGCGTCGTGCTCGTCGACGAAGGTGAGGTAGCGGTCGAGGGCCCGGGACAGGCGGGGGAGCAGGGGGCCCTCGCGGGGTTCGTCGAAGCAGTGCCGCAGCTCGTCGGCGGCGGACCTGAGGGCGGCCTCGTACAGCTGCTGCTTGCCGCCGGGGAAGTACCGGTACACCAACGGCCGCGACACTCCGGCCGCCTCCGCCACGTCGTCCAGGGACACCTCCTCCGGCGCGCGGTGCGCGAAGAGGTTCAGCGCGGAGGTGAGGAGCTGGCTGCGGCGTTCCTCGACGCTGAGTCGCCGGTAGGCGGGGGTGGGGGCGGAGGGTGTCATGACCCGCAGCGTAACCGGTGGCTCGTGCGGTCGGCCGGGTGCGGGATTGCCTGCGGCGGCCTGCGCGGGTTGCGTGGGGTGCGCGTAGCGCCTACCCGTGGGTGGTGGGTCGGGGCCGCGCCGGGGGGTGTCCGTCCTCGGAACGGCGCGATGGGGTTGCGTGCCGACTGACTGTTCGTTGACGCGCCAACCGCTGCGGGCGGACACCCCCCGACACGGCCCCTTCTCGCCGTACGCGGGTGCGGGCTCAGTCGACGGCGGTGATGCGGGCGGCCTTCGGTGTCAGTTCGGCCAGGCCCTGGCCCTCGAACACGTCGGCCTCCTTCAGCAGCGATTCCTGCTCGTGGGCGGCCGGGAACAGGGCGAGCACGCCGCCGTCGGAGGTCCGGAGTGCGTAGACGCTCTGCCGTTGGCCGCGCCCTCGGTGCTGCTCCGCTGATACGTCTTCCTGGCGTTCTCGACCGGCTTCGTGGCGGGGTCGACGGCCGGCTTCGGCAGGGGCTCGCCGCCGGCCCACAGGGGCAGCACCATCTTGTAGGTGCCGCCGACCTTGTCGAAGACCAGGACCACGCTGTTCTGCTGTCCTCGCTGGACCCGCCTCGACCGTCGCCAGCAGCTTCTCGTCCTGCGCCGCGTTGGCCTTGTTGTTGATCTCCTGGTAGTGGTCGGCGATCTTCTTGGCGGTCGCCTCGGTGACCACGCCCCGTAGCCACTGCGCATGGACATGACTGACCCGGGTTCGCTTTCGCGACGCGGGTGACCGCTAGGCCAGCAACCCCGACGACTTCCAGAGCCGCCGCCCGACCCCGCGCAACACCCCTATGTCGTCGAGGAAGTCCGTCAGTCGCCTGGAGCCGCTCTGCATGACCTCGCGGCGGTGGCCGCTGGCCCGTACCTGGGCGAGAGCCTCACGCTTGTCCAGGCCGACGTTCGTGTAGACCTCGGGATTCACGAACGCCACCGAGAAGACCCGGGCGAACTCCCCGGAGGTGATCCGGGTGAACTCCTGGGACCACTTGGGGGCCGTCACCATCTGGCGGCGCAGTTCCTCGCGGGCGTAGCGCACATGGCGGGCCTCCTCCACGACGTGGATGCGGGTGACGCCACGGATGAGGGGCTGGACCCGCTCGTCGGGGAAGGTCAGGCGCTGCATCCAGTCGAGGACCTCCTCGCCGAGCAGGGTGGCCGTGAAGGAACCGGGCGTGGTGGAGATCGTCTTGAAGAGGCGGCCCAGGTGCTGGTGGACGCGGCTGACCGGGTACCAGGGCGTGCCGCCGTGGGATATCAGCCGGGCGAACATCTTGGAGTGGCGGCACTCGTCCTCGATCTCGGTGAGCGCGTAGCGCACGTGCGCGCTGGTCGCCGCCTTGTCGTAGATGTGGCGGACCAGCAGCTGCATGAGGATGATCTCGAACCAGATGCCGAGGGAGGCCAGGGCCGCCGCCTCGTGCTGGGAGAGCAGGATCCGCTGTTCCTCGCTCATCCGCTTCCAGAGCGGGGTGTCGTAGAGCGACACCAGCTCGGGCGGCCAGAACCACTTGCCCTCCTCGAAGGGCGCGTCCCAGTCCAGTTCCTTGTCCGGGTCGAAGGAGTGCTTGGCGGAGGAGTCGAGCAGCCGCTGGGCCACCTGCTCCCGGTCCTTGAGCAGGCCCAGGGCATCGCGCAGGCCGTCGAGCGCGTCGGCTTCCGTCAGGGTCGTCATGGCTGCCCACCTCGTTGTGCACACGTCATCGTCCCCCCTTATGAGACTGCCTGTCAGTAAGCTCGTCAATCCCCTGTGCGTGACTTGCTGACCCGGCGTCTGTCAAGGGTGGGACCCCACCGCCACCAACCGCCGCTCCTAGACGGAACAGCCCAACCCGTCCGGTACCTCGCCGAGCAGCGGCGTCGCCCCCTGGGGCGGGAACGATGTGCGCAGGGTGAAGGCGTACGGGGTCGGGCCGTGGGTGCGGAGGTGGAGGAGGCGGGACTCCGCCTCGGCGACCGTGGGGCGGTGGCCCGCCGGGACCCACCAGAGCGCGACCATGGCCTCCTGGACGCGCTCGAACCACTCACGGCGCCGGGCGAGCATCTCCCGGTGCCTGCCCTGGTACATGAACGCGGTCAGGGCGTCGGTGTCGCGCCACACCGACATGTTGATGATGAGCCAGGAGTCACCGAAGACCGGGATGTCCGTCGCGTCGCCGTTGTCGTCCTGCAGGCGCCAGACGAAGCCGTCGGCCGCGTCGGCGTCCGCGTTCACCGGTTCCAGGTTGTCGACGAAGTCCTTCAACCGCGGGGTGTCCAAGGGGGCCTTGAGGCGGGCGATGTTGACCTGGGCGAGCTCGTACGCGTTGGCAGGCTGAGTCATGACCGAACGGTAGGTCGGGAGTTCCCCGGGGCGGTAGCCCCGTCTCAGGAACCGGGCTGCTGTTCCCGGGAGTTGAGTACCGCCCTCATCACCTCCCGCGCGATCGGCGCCGCGGCACGGCCGCTGATGCCCCCGCGGTCCGCCCTCGCGTCCTCCAGGACCACCGCGACCGCCACCCGCGGTGCCAGGTCATGGTCACCCCGCGCCCAGGAGACGAACCAGGCGTACGGCGTACCGGAGTTGCCGAGGCCGTGCTGGGCCGTGCCGGTCTTGCCGCCGACCTCGGCGCCCGGGATCGCCGCTCTGCGCCCCGTGCCGTTCCTGACCGCGTCCCGCATCAGCGCGCGCAGCCGTACCGCGGTCGAGGGGGACATGGTCTGGCGGGCCGGGCGGGGGCCGGCCGTCGCGAGGGCGCTGCCGCCCGGCCGGGTCGTCCGCTCCACCAGGTACGGCTCCCGCAGCTGACCGCCGTTCGCGACGGCCGCCGCGACCATCGCCATCTGCAGCGGTGTGGCGCGCGTGTTGTACTGGCCGATCGACGACAGCGCGAGCTGGGCCGGGTCGAGCGAGGCGTCGAAGGTGGACCGGGCCACCGAGAAGGGGATCCTCAGTTCGCCGTCGCCGAAGCCGAAGGCATGGGCCGTCTTCCTCATGTTCGCCGCGCCCACCTCCACGCCGAGCTTCGCGAACACCGTGTTGCAGGAGAACGTGAAGGCCTCCCGTACGGAGGCGTCCGCGCAGCCCTTCGACTCGTTCACCAGGCGCGTCCTCGTCCCGGGCAGGGTGTAGGGGTCCGGGGAGTCGGTCGGCCGGCCCAGGTTCCTGACCAGGCCGGCGTCCAGCGCGGCGGCGGCAGTGACGATCTTGAAGGTGGAGCCCGGCGGATACGTCTGCCGTACCGCCCGGTTGAGCATCGGACGGTCCCGGTCGGCGTTCAGCCGCGCCCAGGCCCTGGACGCCGCGGCTCCGTTGCCGGACAGCGGCTGGGGGTCGTAGGACGGAGCGGAAACGAGGGCCAGGATCCGGCCGGTCGACGGGTCCATCGCCGCCACCGCGCCCTTGCGGCCGGAGAGCCCCCGGTACGCCGCCCGTT
Source organism: Streptomyces tuirus (assembly GCA_018195615.1). Lineage (GTDB taxonomy): Bacteria > Actinomycetota > Actinomycetes > Streptomycetales > Streptomycetaceae > Streptomyces > Streptomyces tuirus_A. The sequence goes on from JAGTPG010000002.1 coordinate 6,542,581, forward strand.
GCGCGGCCGGGTGGAGGGTCGTCACGACGTCGCCGCCCCGGTGCCGGGCCCGCGTGAAGTCGTTCCACAGCGGGAACGGAGCCAGCATCGGGTGGGTGCCGGACAGCACGTCGTCCTCGGCGTTCTCCAGGAGCGTCGTCCCGTACAGCTGGGAGGCGAAGCCGGTGACCGGCGCGTACAACGGGCCGTTCGTGTAGGTCCGTTCGTAGCGGAGGTGCTCGCCGGTGTCCTTCGAGCCGGTGACGGGCAGGCCGCCGACCAGGATGTCGCCGCGCGGCTGCTGGTAGCGGCCGATGTCCGCACGCCGGTTGGCGGGGTTGCGGTCGTACGCCGGGGCCTGCACGACCTGGACGCGGGCGGCGTTCAGCAGCAGGGCCACCAGCAGCAGGGCGCAGAAGAACCCGGCGTGCCGGATGTGCCGCGTCACCGGGTGGCCTGCCCGTCGTACTGACGGCGGGCCGAGTCGCTCACCCGGACCAGCAGCGCCACGATCGCCCAGTTGGTCACCACCGACGAGCCGCCCTGTGCCAGGAACGGCATCGCCATGCCGGTCAGTGGGATCAGGCCGGTCACCCCGCCCGCGATCACGAACACCTGCAGCGCCACGAGCGAGGCGAGGCCGATCGCGAGCAGCCGGCCGAACGGCTCGCGCAGGGCGAGGCCGGCCCGGTAGCCGCGCTCCACCAGCAGACCGTAGAGGAGGAAGATCGCGGACAGGCCCGCGAAGCCGAGTTCCTCGCCCGCCGTGGCCAGGATGAAGTCCGACTTCACGGCGAAGCCGATGAGAACCGAGTGGCCGAGGCCCAGGCCCGTACCGAGGACGCCCCCCTCCGCGAAGGCGAACAGCGACTGCGCGAGCTGGTTCGCGCCCTCGCCCGCCTCGATGGACGCGAACGGGTGCAGCCAGGTCTCGATCCTGCTGTGCACATGCGGCTCCAGCCGGCCCACGGCGGCCGCGCCCAGCGCGGCCAGCGACAGACCGACGGCGATCCATCCGGTGCGGCCGGTCGCGACGTAGAGGAGGACGACGAACAGGCCGAAGAAGAGGAGCGACGTGCCGAGGTCGCGTTCCAGGATCAGGACGCCGACGCTCACCAGCCAGACGGCGACGATCGGGCCGAGGACCCGCCCGGTGGGCAGCTGGAGCTTCCAGACACGGCGGCCTGTGTAGGCGAGGGCGTTGCGGTTCGCGGCCAGGTACGCGGCGAAGAACACCGCCAGCAGCACTTTCGCGAACTCGCCCGGCTGGATGGAGAACCCGGCGACCCGGATCCAGATGCGGGCGCCGTTCACCGCCGGGAACAGGATCGGCAGGGTGAGCAGCACGAGCGCGGTGACGACGCAGACGTACGTGTAGCGCTGGAGCACCCGGTGGTCGCGCAGCAGCAGGACGACCAGGATGAACAGCGCCACGCCCAGCGTCGACCAGACCAGTTGGGCCGGTGCCGCCCGGTCGCCCGGGGTCTCGAGGTCGAGCCGGTAGATGAGCACCAGGCCGAGCCCGTTGAGCAGCACGCCGATCGGGAGGAGCAAGGGATCGGCGTACGGGGCTCGCAGGCGCACGGCCACATGTGCCAGCAGGGCGAGCACACAGAGCCCGGCGCCGTAACCGACGGCACCGGGCGGGAGGGTGCCGTGCTGGGCGAGGCCGACGGCGCAGTAGCCGTACACGGACAGCAGTACGGCCAGGACGATGAGGGCGAGTTCGACGCCACGGCGCCGGGGGAGGTGGCGGACGGCGGGCGCGGGTGGGTCCGCCGTCGCCACGGTGATTCCGGCCTTGCTCATGTCCGGAATCTACCTAAATGCGGCGTGTGGTGTGCCTCGGCCTGGCCGAGTGTCAGCACCGGCGTGGCTTGCGGTCGATGGGGTCGATGAAGCGGCCCGAGCCCCAGGCCCAGGTGCCGTCCGTGAGGAGGTACCAGGTGGGATCGCCCTGTACGCGCTCGCCTTCCCACTTGCAGAAGATGTGGACGACGTCGCCCCGGTGCGCGAAACGGATGATCTGCGAGCCGCGGTTGGGCGCGCTGCGCAGTGCCAGGGTGTTCGCCGTGACGACGCCCCTGGTGGTGCGCGGGTCGTGGTGGTGATCGCCGTTGCCGCCCGTATTGCCGTTGCCGCCCGAGTTCCAGTCGTTGTTCCCGTCTCCGCCCGAGTTCCAGTCGTTTCCGGCGGACTGGTCGCCCCCTGCGCCCCAGTCGTCGTCCGCGACGGCGGGGGTGACGGCTGCCGCGACCGCGAGGACGCTGGCGGCGGCAGCTATGGAGAGGCGGCTGGTGAGTGAGGAGCGCAGGGACATGGGGTACCTCCATGTGGAGCAGAGGGTGTCAAAGCTGACTAACCGCCACATTAGGAGCGCCCGATGCCCCCCGCCCGCCACACTGGGCCATAGGGGGAGCGCCCCGGCTCCTCACTCCGCGGCCACTCTCAACGTCGCCACCGCCCCGCCGTCCACCGCGTTCGAGAACTCCAGCCGCGCCCCCAGCACCTCGGCCTGTCCCAACGCGATGGTCAGCCCCAGACCATGCCCCTTCGTGCCCCCCTCCGTACGGAACCGCTGCGGCCCGTGTGCCACCAGGTACTCCGGAAAACCGTCCCCGTGATCGCGAACGGTGACCACCGGCCCGTCCACGGTCACCACGACCGGCCCCCGCCCGTGTTTGTGCGCGTTCGCCACGAGGTTCCCCAGCACCCGCTCCAACCGCCGCCGATCCGTCTCCACGCGCACGTCCCGTACGACCCTGACCTCCGTGCCGTTCCCCGCGCCGCGCGCCACCCGCTCGGCCAGCAGCCCCAACTGCTCGGTGTCCAGCTCCAGCCGCTCCCCTCCGGTGTCCAGCCGGGAGATCTCCAGCAGGTCCTCCGTGAGGGTGCGCAGCGCCGCGACCCGGTCCCGCACCAGCTCCGTCGGGCGGCCCGGCGGCAGCAGTTCGGCCGCCGCGTGCAGCCCGGTCAGTGGGGTGCGCAGCTCGTGCGCCACGTCCGCGGTGAACCGCTGCTCGGCGAGCAGCTTGCTCTGCAACGACGACGCCATGGAGTCCAGCGCCGCGGCGACAGCGGCCACCTCGTCCTGCGGGCGCGCCGGGTCCTTCGTGCCCGGGCCCGTGCGGTTGTCGTTCACGCGTGCGTCCAGGTCGCCCGCGCTGATCCGCCGGGCCACCAGCGCCGTGGTGTGCAGCCGCCGTGTCACCCGTGTCACCGCGAACGCGCCGACCAGCAGTGTCGCCCCGATCGCCAGCCCCGACGACCAGAGGATCGCCCGGTCCAGGCCCTCGATGGTGCGCGCCTGCTGGGAGTAGTCGACCGCCACCGCCAGGGCCCGGTCGCCGTCTGCCGGACCCGCCGCCCACATCGTGGGGCGTCCCGCGAGGTCGGCGACCATCGTCCCGCGGTCCCCGGCGACGGCCAGTTCCCGCAGCTGCCGGGGCAGACCCGGGGGATCCAGCCCGGCGCCCCACCTGAGCGGGTCCCCGGCCTCGTACCGCTCCGTCGTCATCGCCAGCCGCTGCAGCGCCTGGTCGCGGGCCTGGCCGACGGTCTGGTTGGTCACCTGCACATGCACCAGGACGCCGAGGAGGGCGGCCAGGGCGCAGCACATCACCGTGATGAAGGCGGCGGCCTTCGCGGCGAGCGTCCCGGACCACTGAGGGAGGGCGGGTCTCATCCGGTGCTCGCCGCGGGGGAGGCCGAGCGGGAGGCGGAGGGCGGGTCGGAGGGGTGGTGGGAGTGCTTCCGCGGGCCGGTGCGCAGCATCTCGTCGTGGGTGAGGAGCATGGCCCGCTGGTCCCGGTCCCAGGTCCACTGGAGGCGGTACTCGTAGCCCGCGACCTCGGACGGCGAGCGGATGACGAGGGAGCGCCCGGCCAGCTCGACGCCGCTCAGCGCGTCCTCCCACGCCATGACCTGCATGAGCCGGTGCCGGTCGACGGTGTAGACGCGCACCGCGGTGGTCTTGCCGGGCAGCAGCGGGAAGCCCAGCGTCAGATCGTCGCGCCCGTCGCCGGTGAGGTCCCGGTAGTACGGCCTGAGGACCGGGCACCGTCCGTGCCCGGGGCCCTTGCCGCAGTCGGCCATCCGGCGGGCCGTGTCGCGGTAGGGCGCCTTGGCGCCGTCGTAGTCGCCCCGGTGCGCGGCGATCTCGGCCCGGACGATCCCGACCGGGTCCACACCGCGGATGTCGTCGTCGCGGGGGACGGTGACGCCCTTGACCACCTCGGTGTTCACCTCGCCGATCTCGAAAGCGGGACTGGACGCCGGTGTGAGCTCCGGCCAGAGCCGGGCCGGACCGGCCGCCGTCGGGGTCGCGCCGGCGCCCTCGAGCCCGCCGGCGTCCCCGCAGCCGGCGGCGGTGGCCAGCAGGAGGGCGAGGGCGGCGGCGCGGCGGGCGGCGGCGCGGCGGGCGGCTCTTCCGGGGCGGCGGGCGGGCACTGGACTCCTGCGGTTCGAGGGTGATCACGCGACGCGGACCGACCGTCGGCCCCGTACACCTTATTCGCGGGCACGTCCGATTTGCGCGCGCGGGAGGCCGTTCGCCGCACTACTCGGTGAGCTCCTCCAGCAGCCTGGCCGTGGCCAGCCCGGCCGCAGGTACTCGACGAACAGCTCATTGTGCAGCGCCCAGGGCGAGCGGCGGGACCGGATCAGCCTGATCGCCTCGTCGGCGGAGCTGCCCCGGCGTATCAGCGCGTGCGCGACGACGAGGCCGGAGCGGTTGTACCCGTGGTAACAGCGGACGAGGACCTTGCGGCCCTCGTCCAGCGCCTCGCACGCGGCCTCGGCCAGCCGGATCACCCCGGCGAGCTGCGTCCCGTCGAGCGGTCCGTCGGGATGGGCCACACGTGGTGGGCGACGCCCGGATCGGGCCCGTGTCCCGGCAGCCGCAGCAGCGTCTGCACGAGATCGAACTCGTCCCGTACGACGGCGAACGCCAGGTTGCCCAAGGTGGCCGCGTATTCGTGGCCGCCCATCCACAACCCGGGGACGACCTCGTTCCACGGGCTCTCCGGAGCCGGCACATCGGGTTTCCTGCGGGTACGCAACGGCGCCTCCCCACCATCACCGCCCAACTCCTTCCAAAGGTAACCGGGTTCTTGCCCCCGCAGCACCCCGCCTGTTCCCATGGTCTGGGGTGATGGTGCATGGACGGACTGCGCGTCATACCGACCTGGCGGCACGGCCAGGAGCGGCTGTACGTCTGCCTCCCGGACGGCAGGAACATCGCCTGGTACGACCGTGAGGCGGCCCGGGTCAACCTGCTCGGCGAGGACCGCGAGGACGATGTGCTCCGGGCCCTCGGGCCCTTCATCACCGGCCCGGTGGCGGTGGGGCCGCCCCCGTACCGACCCCGCCGAGCTCGCCCGGCTCGCCCTGCACCCCGACGACGACCTGGCCCCCAACCGCCCAGGCGAGGCCCTCCTCGTCGCCCTCGACCGCGATCCCGGACCGGCCCGCCGGCTGCGCCCCGACCCGCGCCGGCGGGCCCTGGCGGCCGAGCAGAGCGTCGGGGACGCCCTGGACGCCCTGGACAGCGCCGGCTGGCACACCCTGCACTCCGTCCCGCTCCCCGGCGGCAGCCGCATCCACCACCTGCTGATCGGCCCCGGCGGACTGTTCGCCCTGCACACCCTGTACGCGCGCAAGCAGCGGGTGACGGTCACCGACCCCGTGGTCACCCTGGGCCGCCGCGAGACGAACCCCCTGCTGCGCCGCCTCCGCACCCACGCCGACCGCGCCTCGCACGCCCTGACGGCGGAGGTCCGCCCCGTACTCGTCCTGGTGGAACCCGCGGCCCTGTCGGTCCCCACCCACCCACGCGAGGTCCGCGTCCTGACCGACACGGACGTGCCGGCCCTGGCCAGACCGGGGGGTGTCCTGAAACCGGCGGACGTGGAGGCACTGCACGCGATGGCACGGGACCGGAACACGTGGACGCGGGTGTGAGGGCGGGCACGCGCTGACGGATCGGGACCATGCCCTGTCGTTCGGATCGGCCCGGCCGTGAGTGCCGACGCGATGGAGCCCCGCTCGAGCGGAGTCGAGGGCTCGGGGAGTCGGCGACCGACGACAACGTGGCAGATGTGCGGGCCAGGCCCCGCGACGCCGGGATGATCCGAACGACAGGACCTACGGCAGCCGTCCCGCCCGTCCCGGATCGAGCAGCGGGGCGAGCAGATCACCGTAGTCCTGCACCCGGGGCGCGATGTCCGTCGCCCGGAAGTCCAGGCGGCCGGGTGAGCCGCACTCCTCGACCTCCTCCCAGGTCACGGGGCCGAGACGGTCGGTTCGGGGCGGGCCCGGAGGGTGTAGGGGGTCGCCGTGGTCTTGCGCGCGGCGTTCTGGCTCCAGTCGACGAAGACCTTCCCCGGCCGCAGGCTCCTGGTCATCCGGTGCAGCGCGAGCCGCGGCATGGCCTTCTCCGCCTCGACGGCCAGATCCTTGGCGTACTCGGACACCCGCTCGGAGGAAGCCCGCGCACGGCGGCGAGCAGATGCAGCCCCTTCGAGCCGGAGGTCTTGGCGTACGCCTCGATGCCGTCCCGACCGAGCCGCTCCCGCAGCCACAGCGCGACCTCGCAGCACTGCACGATGCTCGCGGGTGCCCCCGGATCGAGGTCGAAGACGATCCGGTCGGCCTCGTCCGGAGTGCCGACGAGCCACTGGTGGGTGTGGAACTCGGTCACCAGGTTCGCCGACCACATCAGGCTCGGCAGGTCCTGCACCAGCACCATCCGCGAGGGTCCCTCGACCCGCGGTACCTCGGCCGTGGTGACCCACTCGGGTGTACCCGGCGGCACGTTCTTCGTGAAGAACACCTGGCCGTCCGGCCCGTCCGGGTACCGCAGGAAGGACACCGCCCGGTCGCGCAGATGGGGCAGCAGGACCTCGGCGACGGTCGCGTAGTAGTGCAGGACCTCGCCCTTGGTGAAGCCGGTGGCGGGATACAGCACCTTCTCCAGATTGCTCAGCGCGAGCCGTCGCCCCTCCACCTCTGTGATAGGCGCCATACGATAAGAATCCCACGCAAACCATGACGAACACTCCCGACAGTGACCGGAAGGGTGCTGCACGTGAGATCCATTTGGAACGGCGCCATTTCCTTCGGCCTGGTCAGCATTCCGATCAAGCTGGTGAACGCCACCGAGAGCCACTCGATCTCCTTCCGCCAGATCCACACCGAGGACGGCGGCCGCATCCGCTACCGCAAGTTCTGCGAGCTGGAGGACCGCGAGGTCACTCAGGGGGAGATCGGCAAGGGCTACGAGGATGCCGACGGCACGATCATCCCGATCACCGAGGAGGACCTGTCCAGCCTGCCGATCCCGACGGCCAAAACGATCGAGATCGTCGCCTTCGTCCCGGGGGACCGGATCGATCCGCTCCAGATGGACGCCGCTTACTACCTGCAGGCGAGCGGCGCCCCGGCGGCGAAGCCGTACACCCTGCTGAGGGAGGCGCTGAAGCGCAGCAACAAGGTGGCCATCGCCAAGTTCGCGCTGCGCGGCCGGGAACGGCTGGGCATGCTCCGGGTGGTCGGCGACGCCATCGCGATGCACGGCCTCCTGTGGCCGGACGAGGTCCGCGCCCCGAGGGCGTGGCCCCCGACACGAGTGTCACCGTCCGCGACAAGGAGCTGGACCTGGCGGACGCCTTGATGGACACCCTGGGCGAGGTCGACCTGGAGGACCTGCACGACGAGTACCGCGAGGCCGTGGAGGAGGTCATCGCCGCGAAGGCCGCCGGCGAGGCACTGCCCCAGGCGCCGGAACCCGCGGCGGGCGGCAAGGTCCTGGACCTGATGGCGGCCTTGGAGAGCAGTGTCCGCGCGGCACGCGAGTCCCGGGGCGAGGAGGCCGACGAGCACGCCGAGGTCAAGTCGCTACCGCCGCGCAAGACGGCCCGTGCGGCCCCCAAGCAGACCGGCGGCAAGAAGTCGACGTCCACCGCGAAGAAGACGGCGGCCAAGAAGACCACGGCGTCGGCGAAGAAGTCGACCGCCAAGTCCGGGCAGGGCGCGAAGAAGACCGCGGCGAAGAAGACGACGGAGAAGAAGGCGCCCGCGAAGAAGTCGACGTCCCGCAAGCGCTCGGCATGAGCCCTTTCAGGGCGCGTAGGTGATGTCCGGCCGCGGCGGCCTCGCCATGCCCGCGCCGAGGAAGTAGTCGACGTGGTGGGACTGCAGGTAGCCCTTGAACGTCATGGCGTTCCGGTAGGCGGGGTTGTGGGCCAGGGTGTAGAGGCGGTGGGTCGTCGGCTGGTTCGTCGTGAAGACGATCAGCTCGTCGTAGGAGGCGTTGGTGTACACGGCCTCCTCGCGCCAGTCGCCGAAGATGTCGCCGACCAGGGTGGGACCGCCCTGGGCGGCCTTGACCGCGCCGTGGTTCCAGGTGCTGACCAGCCGGGGCAGGCTGCCGCTCGGCGTCGGACGGGCCGGGTCCCACTTCTCGATCTTGCCGTCGTTGAGCAGTTCCATGGTGAGGTCCCCGTCCCACCACAGGCCCAGTTGCGGCCAGGGGCGCAGCGCTGCACGCCGTAGCCCTCCAGGCCCGGGCGGCTCGGGTCCAGGTCGGCGATGTGGAAGCGGTCGCCGTGGACGATGCCCTTCGGGCCCATCGAGTAGCGCGGCGAGCCGTCGCCGCCCAGCACGAACCCGATCTCGGCGACCTCGTCCCTCCCGTCGCCGTCGACGTCCACGGCACGGGTGTTGTGCCCGTCGGGCGCGTCCTGGCCGCCGCGCTGCCACGTCCACCGGCGGTCCAGTGAACCACGTGCCGGCCTGGCGCGGGGCACCGTTCCCCGTCGTCGTGCCGACGGCGGCGGGCGCGACGGCGCAGCCGCGGCCGGCGGGTGCCCCGTGATACCTGGCTGGTCCGAGAGAGCCGCGGTCCAGACCTTTCGGAACGCCTCAGGCCACTCGCCGCTCCTCGGGCTCGGACTCGTCCTCCTCGTCCGGCAGGTGGACGTCGTCGACGGCGATGTTGACCTCCACGACCTCCAGGCCGGTCATCCGCTCCACCGCGTTGACGACGTTGGTCCGGACATCCGCGGCGGTGTCGGTGATGGCGGCGCCGTACTCGACGACCAGGTCCAGGTCGACCGCGGCCTGGCGCTCACCGACCTCCACCTTCACCCCTTGCGTGACGCCGCTGCCACCGCCGGGCACGCGCTGGCGCACGGCGCCGAAGGCCCTGGTCATCCCGCCGCCGAGGTTGTGCACCTCCGGGATCTCCCGGGCCGCCATGCCCGCGATCTTCGCCACTACGGCGTCCGCGATCGCGGTGCTGCCGCGGGCCTCCGGGGGAGCACTGGCGTCTCCCTGGCGGCCCTGCGTGGACGTGTCCTGCTTTCCCGCCCTGGTGGCGGTTGCGGTGTTCCTGCGCTGTGTGGTCTCCGTCATGACCGTCACCTCGATGATCGGTGCGGGGTGTGAGCAGCGTCGCTCCTTTCCACCGTAGAACAATGGTATGTAAGGGGCGAAAGTGATGAAACATCCCGAATCGAATCGTTGAGTCAGCGGAACAGGCGGTCGACCTGCCGCTGGAGGACGGCCAGGGCCGTCCCGGGGAGTGGTGGCCCGCGAGGACGTGAACCGTGAGCCCGTCGGCCACGGCGAGAATCGCCTGGGCCTCGCGCGTGGCGTCGAAGTCCTCGGCGATCTCCCCGGTGTCCTGGCCATAGCGGATGAGCCATACGACGAGGTCATGGAGCTTGCCGTACGTCTCGTGCAGGACGGCGGCCAGTTTCCCGCTGGTCCGGGCATGGCCGACGAAGGCCAGCCAGACATGGGCCTGGGCCCTCGACTCCTCGTCCAGCAGGGCGAGTTCGGCCAGGGTGTGGGACAGCAGGGTGGACGCGGCCTGGGGGCGGAGGCCGCGGCGATGCGCTCGCGGGCGCGTTCGTCGACCCGCTGTGAGATGTGCTCCAGGGCGAACAGCAGCATCTCCTCCTTGGTGCGGAAACACCGCTGCACGGCACCCATGGACACGTCCGCCTCGGCCGCGACGTCACGGAGGCTGACGGCCTCCATCCCGGAGCGTGCGATCAGGGCGCAGACCGCCTCGGCGATCCGCAACCGCCGCTCCTCGTAGTCGACCTGCTTGGGCACGCTCCGCTCCTCCCGCTGTCCCGATGCACTTGCATCGTATCCCTGGGCGCTGCACGATGTGATGCGACCGCATCGGAAAAAGCCACGCCCGCTCGGAGGGACCCGTCATGCCCAAGCAGCACCTCAGGAAGTCGGACACCGCCTCAGGCCAGGGCCTGCTCTGGTTGTTCGGCGCCATCCTGGCCGTCCAGGGCTTCGGCTCGGCCATCACGGAGGCCGGCTGGAACACCAGTTTCGGCGTCGCGGGACTCCTGCGGGCGGCCCACGTACCACAATGGGGAACCCTCCTGGTCGGCTGTGCGGGCGCCGCCCTGCTGGCGGTGGCGGCACGCCGTCACTTCACGAAGAGCCGCCGGTGAGGCCGCTCATCCCGTGCCCCGGGACACGGAGCCGCACTTCGTAGCGACCGTCGGCGGTCACGCATTCGGCACCGCCACCCGGGCGATGACGCCGCATCGGCCGCGTCCGCGTGGTGATCCGACACCTGGGGTCATCCCGACGGCGGCACTCCGGCCGCCCTCCTGCTCGCCTCCCCGCACAGCGAGACGACCCTGTCGATCGTGGCCGACACCGGCGTGGCGATCACGCCCCTGGCCGGCTGCCTCACCGCCGTCGACGCCTTCCCCACTCCACCTCGCCCACGCCGGGATCGCGTTCGGCTCGCACCCGCGCCCTCGGCATCGAGAAACTCCCCGGGGCCCGTGAGCGGCCTGCCGGTGAAGTCCCGTATGCCTGTGGGCCGATGCCAAGGCCGAGCGCGGGCCCGTCACCGGCACCGGCCGGAGTTGAGGCGGGCGGCCTGGCGCGTGAGGTGGTCGCGCTCGGCGAGGTTGGAAGCCTTCTGTGCGGCCTCGGCGTAGAGCCGAGCCGCCGTGTCCAGGTCACCGTCGCGCTCGTGGAGGTACGCCGCCACCGCGGTGTGCCGCGGAAGCCCGGCGTCGACCTCCCCGAGCGCCGCCAACCCGGCGCGCGGCCCGTCGGCCTCACCGACGGCGACCGCCCGATTGAGCCGGACGACCGGGCTGTCGGTCAGCCGCGCGAGTTCGTCGTACCACTCGACGATCTGCACCCAGTCGGTCTCCGCGGCGGTGGGCGCGTCCGCGTGCAGGGCGGCGATCGCGGCCTGGGCCTGGAACTCGCCCAGCCGGTCGCGGGCGAGGGCCGCCTGGAGGATCTCCACGCCCTCGGCGATCGACTCGGTGTCCCACCGGCCGCGGTCCTGCTCGGCGAGCGGCACCAGACTGCCGTCGGGCGCGGTCCGGGCGGCGCGCCGGGCATGGTGCAGCAGCATGAGGGCGAGCAGCCCGGACACCTCGGGATGGTCGATCGCGTCCGCGAGCTGCCGGGTGAGCCGGATGGCCTCGGCAGCCAGATCGACATCGCCGGAATAGCCCTCATTGAAGACGAGGTAGAGGACGCGCAGCACGGTGGCGACATCGCCGGGCTGCTCGAACCGCACGCCGGAGACCGTGCGCTTGGCCCGGCTGATGCGCTGCGCCATGGTCGCCTCGGGCACGAGACAGGCCTGCGCGATCTGGCGGGTGGTCAGCCCGCCGACGGCGCGCAGCGTGAGCGCCACCGCGGACGAGGGCGTCAGCGACGGGTGGGCGCACAGGAAGTAGAGCTGGAGCGTGTCGTCCACCGCGGTCGCCGCCCCGGGCGCCGGCTCCTCCTCGACCCGGTCCTCACGCCGACGACGAGCGGCGTCCGCCCGGGTCGCGTCGAGGAACTTGCGCCAGGCCACGGTGACCAGCCAGCCCTTGGGGTCCCGGGGCGGGTCGGACGGCCAGAGGCGGACCGCCTCGACCAGCGCGTCCTGCACGGCGTCCTCGGCCGCCGCGAAGTCCGCTCCGCGGCGGACGAGGACGGTGAGCACGCTCGGCGTGAGGCCGCGGATCAGCGCCTCGTCCATCGTCGAGGTCACTCCGTGACGGTGGGCGGGGCCGTCAGGAACGGACGCACCTCGAGCCACTCGTGGATCGGCTTCCCGCCCGCCCCGGGAGCGGCCGACAGTTCCCCGGCCAGCTCGACGGCGCGCTCGTAGCCGTCGACGTCGATCACCATCCAGCCCGCGATCAGGTCCTTGGTCTCGGCGAACGGACCGTCGGTGACCGGCGGCCGTCCCTCACCGTCGTACCGGACCCACGTCCCCTCGGCTGCGAGCGCCTGTCCGTCGACGAACTCACCGGTCTTCTCGAGCCGGTCCGCGAAGTCCTGCATGTACTGCATGTGCGCCGAGATCTCCTCCGGTGTCCACTGGTCCATCGGCACGTCGTTCACCGCGGCCGGCGCGCCCCGGTAGTGCTTCAGCAGCAGGTACTTGGCCATGATGCCTCTCCTCGATGCCGGTGCGACCCATTCTGGCCGCCTTCACCCCTGGGACGGAGCCGACCACGGCTTCTCGACATCACGGCGGAAAAAATCTTCCCGGCGTGCGGTGGAGCCGAGCGACTACCGCGGATCCCGCAGGTCGACAACGTCCTCGGCGGGTGGCGCCCCGGCGTCGACAGGCTTGTGAGCTGTCTCGTGCGCTCCCGCCCGGGTGGGGTGATCGGGTCAGGCCGCCTCGGTGCCGCCGGCCGGTACGGCTTCGCGCCAGGCCGCGCCGCCCGCGATGGCACGCCGCCAGGCGCGGACGGCCTTGGGCGGCATGCCGACGGCGAGGACACCGGTCAGCCGCTCGCCGGTGCGGTAGGCGGCTACGAACCGTCGCTCGCCCAAATCGCCCTCCACTACTGTGACTTCGTCGTGGCCGCGCAGACAGCCGTACGCTTGGATCCTCAGGTCGTACTGGTCGGACCAGAAGTACGGAACCGGAGCGAACGGCTTGCGCGCGTCCGGCGCGGCGAGCAGGTTGCGGGCGGCGGCCATGCCCTGTTCGGCGGCGTTGGTGCGGTGCTCGATCCGCATCGAGGTTCCGAACAGCGGATTGTGCCAGCGGGCGACGTCGCCGGCCGCGTATACGCCCGGCGCGGCCTCGCAGTACTCGTCGCAGACCAGTCCGTCGCCGACCGTGAGCCCGCTGTCCGCCAGCCACTCGGTGCCGGGCAGCGAGCCGACGGCGACCAGGACCTCGTCGGCCTCGACCACCTCGCCGTCCGCGAGGCGCACGCCCTCCTCGGTCACCTCGGCCACGGTGACACCGGTGCGCAGCTCGACGCCGCGGTCGAGGTGGACCTGGCAGAGCACCCGGCCGACCTCGGTGCCGACGGCGTGCGCCAGCGGGACGGGAGCGGGTTCGAGCAGGGTCACATGGACGCCGAGCCGCCAGGCCACGGCGGCGGCCTCGGCACCGAGGAACCCGGCGCCCACCACGACCAGACGGCAGCCCGGCGTCAGCTTCTCGCGCAGGGCGAGGGCGTCGTCCAGGGTGCGCAGGACGTGCGCGCCGCCGTCGCCGGGCAGTCGGCGCGGACGTACCCCGGTGGTGACGATCAGCCCGTCGTACGGCAGGCGCGACCCGTCGGCCAGACGCACCGTACGGTCCGCCAGGTCCAGCCCGGTCGCCGCGATGCCCAACCGCAGGTCGAGGCCGAGGGCGTCGAGGTCGGCGCAGGGGCGGAGCGGCAGCTGCCGGGTGGTCCACTCGCCGGAGAGGACCTGCTTGGACAGCGGGGGGCGGTCGTACGGGGCGTGCGGTTCGTCACCGACGAGGGTGAGCGTGCCGTCGAAGCCCTCCCTGCGCAGGGTCTCGGCTGCCGCGAGTCCGGCGGCCGAGGCGCCGACGACCACGACGCGCCTCACCGCTCCACCAGGCGGATCGCCGCGGCCGGGCAGACGGCCACAGCCTCGCGCACGTCGTCGAGGAGCTCCTCACCGGGGTGCTCCTGAAGCAGGATCGCGACGCCGTCGTCGTCCCGCTGGTCGAAGACGTCGGGGGCGGCCATCACGCACTGCCCCGATGCCACGCACTTCGGCACGTCCAGTTCCACACGCATGCTCGTCACCTCGGTCTTTCGATGTGGGGGGTGGGGTCACCAGGTCACGGGCAGGCTGTGCACGCCGTAGGTGGTCCCGGTGTGGTCGAACTCCAGGTCCTCGATCGCCGCGGCCGGCCGCAGGGTGGGGACGCGGCGGTAGAGGGTGCCGTAGACGACCTGGAGTTCCAGGCGGGCCAGGTTCTGGCCCAGGCACTGGTGGGGGCCGTACCCGAACGCCTGGTGGGTACGGGCCGGGCGGGTGAGGTCCAGCCGTTCGGCCTCGGGAAAGACCTCGGGGTCCCAATTGGCCGCGTGCAGGTCGAAGATGATGCCGTCGCCCTTGCGGATGACGACGTCGCCGATCTCGATGTCGTCCTTGGCGACCCTGCGCACACCGGTCTGGACGATGCTCAGGTAGCGCAGCACCTCGTCCACGGCGTTGGCGATCAGCTTCGGGTCGTCGGTCTCGCGCAGCAGGGCGAGCTGGTCGGGGTGCTGGAACAGGGCGAGGGTGCCGAGGCTGATCATCGTCGCGGTGGTCTCGTGACCGGCGATCAGCATCGCCACGCCCATGGAGACGGCCTCGGCGTGCGCCATCTCGCCGGCCTGGACCCGGCCGGCCATCTCCGACAGCACGTCCTCGTCCGGGTCGGCCGTCTTCCGCCGTAGCAGGTTGTCCAGGTAGGCGGCCAGCTCACCGCTGACCCGCCTGGCCTCCTCCGGCGCCGCCGAGCCGTCCAGGACCAGGCTGCTGCTGCGCTGGAAGAAGTCGTGGTCCTCGTACGGCACTCCGAGCAGTTGGGCGATCACCAGCGAGGGCACCGGCAGTGCGAACGCCTTGAGCAGGTCAGCGGGCTTGGGGCCCGCCAGCATCTGGTCGATCAGGTCGTCGACGATCTTCTGGATCGGCGCCCGCATCTTCGCGATCCGCTTGACCACGAACGGCCCGTTGACGGTGCGCCGCAGCCGCGTGTGCTCCGGAGCGTCCGTGTTCGTGATCAGCCGCGGTGTCATCGGCGCGATCTCCGCGCGGTGTGCGTTGACGTACGGGAAACCGGGGTCGAGGTCGTCGTCGCTGACGCGGGGGTCGGGCAGCAGGGCCCGCTGGTCGGCGTGCCGGGTGACCAGCCAGGGCGTGCCGCCGTTCCAGATCCGGACCTTCGTGATCGGTTTCTCCGCCCGCAGCTGCTGCGCGGCCGGTGCCGGAGCCAGCGGGCATTCCGCCGCCCGTGGCAGCGGATACTCGGGCAACGGCTCGGCGGCGCCAGTGACGGGGCAGGACTGGGCCTCGGGCATGGCATCTCCTCAGTGACGTGGTGGGGGGGCGGTCGAAGAGCTGGCCACCGGTATGGAAGCGGAGCGGGCTGACACCTTCCGGTCACTTCCCTGACGTCAAGCAGACGTGTTGTACGTCACACGCTTCGCGGGGGTCGTCCGGCTGAGGACGGCGGCGGTGCCCCGGGGGTCGCCGCTGCCGGGGTTGCGTACCGTCGCGCACGAGGTCGAGTCGGCCTCGGTCAGCCTGATCAGGCCGACACGGACATGGCGACCCTGCGCCTGCCGCGCCGCTCGGCCAGGGCCGCCGCGCTGCTCGGTTCGGCAGCTCCGTTGGTGGGTGAGCCTGGCGGTGGGCTCCCTGGTGGCGAAGGGCCCTACGGCGTGCTGCGCGCCGGTGGATAGCGTGCGGGCATGGCGATGACGGGGAAGCGACGGGTCCTGTACCGGCAGAGCAGCGGATTCTGGCGGATGACGGCGAAGTGGGCTGTGGTCTTCGGAGCCGTGTACCTGCTGGACGGCGGGCTGGTCCGGTCGTGGGGCGACGCTCTGGTCTGGCCGATGATCGGGATCCTGCTGTGGGTGCCGTGCGGGATCGGCGTCGTCTGGTACCCGAGGAAGGACCAGCGCGTCGAGCTGACGGCGCGTGAACTGCGGGTGCGGCGCAAACGACTGCCGATGGAGAAGGTGAACCTGCTGCACGTGGCGCTGCTGTGGCTGGAGGGGCGGTCGACCGCGGACGACCAGCCGGTGCTGGAATGGACACGGTTCGACCGGGTCGTGTGGGTGCCGCTGCGGGACGGCCGGGCGTTCGGCGTGGAGTTCCGCGACCCGGCCGCCTTCGCCAAGGTTTTCGGCGCCTTCGCGGTCGAGGCGTGCGGCGGGCCCGACATCGTCCGTGCGAGGGCCGCAGCGGAGACCTACCCGGAGCCCCGCCCGATGCGTCCCCGCCCCGCCGACGACCAAGGCTCCTGGCCGGACCTCCTGGACATCTTCGACTGACAGCCGGAAACGCCGGCAAGCAGCTTCAGGGCGTCGGGGCGAGGGCGTCCAGGACGCTGTCGGAGACACCGCCGAGGTCCCTGTCAGGCGCGGCGGCCGACGATCGATCCGTCGTCCTGCCCCGGCTGATCAGACCTGGTGGATCTGCTCAAGTCCCAGGGGCACGGCCGGCGGCAGCGGGGTGCTGTCGCCGGCCCGGAACGACTGGAGCAGGTAGCCGACGAGCCGCCGGGACGCGGCAGCCGCGAGCTGCGGCTTCCCGGCCGGCACGCCCTTGGTGACGCCGTCGATGACTCCGCTGTTGGCGAGCATCAGGAGCGGGATGTCGGCGGGATCGAAATCCGCCCGCAGCTTCCCGGCCTCCTGGGCACGCCGTACGAGCTCGGCGAGTCCCTGCTCCGCCCGGCCGCGCTCGCGCTCGTAGTCGACGGCATCGGGGAACTGCGACAGGAAGGCGGCCGTGAAGCCCCGGTCGGCCGCCTGCATCGCGTACACGCTCTCGACGACCGAACAGAACCCGCGCCATGGGTCGGGGTCCGCAAGCGCCTCGTCGAGCACCGCGACACACGCCGCGATCTGTTCCGCGAACGCCTCCGTGACCAGCGCGGCCCGGGTCGGGAAGTGCCGGTACAGCGTGGCGGGGCCCACTCCGGCGCGCCGCGCGATCGCCGTCAGCGGCACGTCGATCCCCTGCATCGTGAATGCCGCGCGGGCGGCCTCGAGGATCTTCTCGCGGTTGTGCCGGGCGTCGGAGCGCAGCGTCCTGGCGGCGGGTTTCCGAGGGCTCTGAGCAGGCATGTCTCTCACTTTACGGTAAGTGGACGGGGTCGTCCGTTTACCGCGTTAGCGTCGAGGAGAGGCGGACACCCCATCCGGCACTCCAGAGACAGGACGATCCCGTGAGCGACATGCGCGCAGCCCTCTTCGACCGTTACGGGCTCCCGGACGTGCTGTACGAGGGGAAGGTCCCGGTCCCGGTGATCGAGCCCGGTGAAGTCCTCGTCCGCGTCCGCGCCGCGAGCGTCAACGGCGCCGATGTCGCGGCCCGCGCCGGGAAGCTGCGCCTGGTCACGGGGCGCCGCTTCCCGAAGCGCAGCGGCATCGATTTCGCGGGCGAGGTCGCCGAGGTCGGCTCCTCGGTCACCGGAATCCACGAGGGCCGCCAGGTCTGGGGCCTGCTCGGCCGGAAGTTCGGCAGCGCGGCGGAGTACGTCGCGGTCAAGCCCCGGCAGATCGCCCCGGCCCCGGCCAACCTCACCCCCGACCAGGCAGTCTCCCTCCTCGCGGGCGGTGCCACCGGGCTCACCGGCCTGCGCGACAAGGCGCACGTCAAGACCGGCGAACGACTCCTCGTACGCGGCGCGAGCGGCGGCGTCGGCAGTGTCGCCGTACAGATCGGCAAGCTCCTCGGAGCCCGTGTCACCGCGCTCGCGGGCGCGCAGAACCTCGACTTCGTACGTGACCTGGGCGCCGACGAAGCCCTCGACTACCGCACGACCGGCCCGTCCGACCTCGGCCCGTACGACGTCATCCTGGACACCGTCGGCACCGAGCACCCTGCCTACCGGCGGCTGCTCGCGCCGGGCGGACGCATGATCGCCATCGCGTTCGACTACGACCGCATCACCGCGAGCCTCGGCTACGTCGCCGCTTCGGCCGTGCACGGACCGCGGCGCGTCCGCCTCTTCAGCGGCAACCCGACGACCTCGATGCTGGCCGACCTCACGCGGCACGCCGAAGCCGGTACCCTCCGCCCGGTCGTCGACACCGTCCGCCCCCTCACCGAGATCGCCGAGGCCCACCGCGCCCTGGAAGCGGGCGGCGTCCGGGGCAAACACGTCATCCAGGTGACGTGACCCGCCTTGGCTCGGAGCGCCGGAGCTGATGCATGCCCAGCGGCTCCATCACCAGTACCGAGCCGCCGGGGTGTCCATGGAGTAGCACGGCCCGGAAGCGCTCGGCCTCTCCCGCGGTCGCCGACGGCAGGCCGCGCCTCACGGGTGATCCAGCTCCTCGTCCAGGCCGAATGCTGGCGCGTTATCGCTAGCGGCTTCCGCCGCGCCGTTATAGCGTTGTGATCAGCAGTCGTGGTTCCGAAGTTCCGTTCGCCCGTGATCGCCATCACGGGCGTTCTTGCTGTTCAGCGCCTCTCCGGACCAGGGCGATCACCTCCCGGGCGTGCAGGGTGCGTGTCCGGTTTCCCTCGAAGGAGACAGTCATGTCCAAGGGCACTGTGAAGTGGTTCAACAGCGAGAAGGGCTTCGGCTTCATCGAGCAGGAGGGTGGCGGCCCCGACGTCTTCGCCCACTACTCCAACATCGCCGGCCAGGGGTACCGCGAGCTGCAGGAGGGCCAGAAGGTCGAGTTCGACGTCACGCAGGGCCAGAAGGGCCCGCAGGCGGAGAACATCCGCCCCGCCTGACGCCCTGCCTGACGCCCCGCCTCGGTCAGGCCCGGCATCCCGCGTCGGGACGCCGGGCCTGACCGTCCGGAGCTGCTGGTGCGTCGGCACCAGACAGGTGTTGCGTCCTGTGAGATGGCGTCCTTTGCGGGTAGCAGCGCCAGGCCCCCGCGAGGCGGGACGCTCGGCAAACAACCGGTCAGAAGACCACGTGTTTTGCCATGAACGAAAGAAACCCTGATCTGCATAAAGCAGGTCAGGGTCTTGATCCGGAGTGCCCCGGCAGTATTCGAACCTGCCCACACGGCTCGGGAGGCCGAACCATTTTGGGCGTCAGACCTTGATGACAGTGGCGCGTGTTCCGCATAGGGCCGTGACATCTTCCGGGTCGGAGGTGAGCACGGTGACGGGCCCCGGGGCGGTGAGGGCGGTCGCGCTGAGCATGGCGTCGATGGCGTACTTGTGCCCGTGCAGGCCGGCATCGGTGAGCAGGGCGGCGGCATGGCGCGCGACTGCGTCAGTGACCGGCTCCACGACGAGGCGGGAGAGTGTCCACTCCAGGGCCGGGCGGTTGATGCGCGGGTGGACGACTTCCACCAGAGTGGCCGCCGAGGTGATCACGCGCAGGTCATCGGCGCGTGCCAGGGCGAGCCAAGCGGTGACTGCGCGGTCGCGCAGCACGGCCTTGGCCAGCCCCTCACTGTCGAGTACCAGCGTGCCGCCCGGGGTGGCCGGGGAGCGTGTCACGCCGCGCTCGCCTCATCGCCGGTCTGCTGTGCGCGTGCCTCGTGGAGCTGGTCGCGCAGGGCCTGCACCTCGTCCTCGGTGATGGGGCCGTGTTCTGCCTCGGCGACCTGGATGAGGTCGTTGAGATTGTCACGCTCGATCTGGCGGGCGACGGCGGCGGCGACGTAGGCGGACAGACCGGACGGGCCGCTGCGAGCGCGGGCGGCTTCGGCGATGTCCCGGGGCATCGTGATCGAGTACTTCTGGGTAGGCTCGCTCATGCTCTTTATGCTACTCCAGATACTACCGCCGTGCTGGAGGCGACCGCCCTTCACCTTGGCCGGATTGATGACGGTCAGCGCTGGGCTGCCCTGGTAATACGTGGGCTGGTAGAAGCCGTCTCGGCGCTGGATGCCTGAGTGGCCCACGATGGCGTACCGGCGCGGGAGCCACGGTGGCGCCCCCTGGGGCGGGCGGTACGGGGCCGAAAGCCCGATGAGTACGTCGTCGACATGCGTGGCTCCGACATCGGGACGGACCAGACCCTCTCGCAGAGCCGCTCCCGCGAGGTGATGCTGACTGTCGACGGCGGCCACTTCGCCCGCAAGATCCTCACCCACGAACACGCTGAGAACTTCGCGAAGCCACCGCGGTGCGGTGCGTGCAAGGGGGACGACATGGACCTGCGGCGTCGAGGCGACGGCTCCCGGTACTGGAGGTGTTTCAACCGGGCGTGCCCGGCACGGCAGGACTCCCGGGCGTGGGAAGCACCGGTGCGCTTCGCGGTCTGGGCGTCGCAGCTGAGCTCGATCTCGGCCCATACCGTCCTGCCGGACGGGGACGCGGCACGGTACCCAGAGCGCCGCGAGCGACTGGACGACGAGCAGCCCCCGGCCGACTCGTCCCAGGGTCGGCGTTGCGCATCGGCGGTGAGAGCTCGCTCGCCGCGACAGTCGGCGACTTCGACACCCAGCGTGACGCCAGCGGTCATCAATCGGGAAAAGGCGTGCACCGTCGCCCTACAAAAAAGGCTCCTGACCTGCATTCCAGCTGGTCAGGAGCTTGATCCGGAGTGCCCCGGCAGGATTCGAACCTGCGCACACGGCTCCGGAGTGATTGTCTGATTGCATCCCTGTACCCGCTCTGACCTGCGGCGGAGGTCGAGAGGGGGTGTACGGCGACACAGAGTGTGTCGGAGGTGTGTCGCGAGGACAGTGGGAGAGGCAGAGCAGATCGGAAGTCGCCTCCGGCTCCTACGCCCATTGAGAGGTCGGCTTCGCCGACGGGCTGTAACACCCCGGGTGTTACAGCCGTCTGTGACCGGACACCCCGGACAGCGGCACTTTGAGCTGTCCGGACTGTTTATGCAGGTGAGGGGCGTAACCGGACAGCCGGACAGGTGGGACACTAGGTGTCGGTCATCCGGGCGAGTGGGACGCTGGTAGGGAAGCCGCCACGTAACTGGAAGGGGAGGCCACGTGCCGCAGGCCAGTCCGCGAGGTACGTACTTGGAGGTCTCTGATTCTCTGCGCCAGAAGATCAAGGAGGGCAAGATCACGGAGGCTCTGCCGTCTCAGGCGAAGCTCATGAGCGCTCATGACGTCAGCCGCAGCACCATCGAACGGGCCCTAGCCGTGCTCAAGAGTGAGGGTCTGATCGAATCGGTGCAGGGGCCGGTTGGTACGTGGCGGGGACCGGGGACCGGCGCCCGTTGGTCGAGAAGGTGACCGACCTCTTGCGGGCCGAGGGGGTCAAGGTCGGAGACCCGTTCCCCACCGAGAAGGAGCTGTGCGAGAAGTTCGCAGCGTCGCGGACCGCCGTCCGCTCCGCCATCGCACAGATGGAAGGCCAAGGGCTCATCGGCAAGGGTTCGACGCGGGGCCGGGAAGTCCGTGCTCTTCCTGTCGGGCGGGGGAGCGGACGGCATGACGACGAGCGAACGTACCGCGTTCGACGCGGCTGCGGCTGAGGGCATTCTCCGGCGGGCATGCGCTCTCGCTGACGTGGACCCGGACGGAATCGAGATGCTGAGGTTCGGGGACCATGCAGTCTTCCGCATCGATGGCGGCCGGATCATTTCCCGCGTAGGCCGGAGTCCCGACCGGTTGCCGTCCGTGCGTAGAGAGGTGGCCGTAGCCGGATGGCTTGCTACCGAGGGATATCCGGCGGCGCGACTCGTCACGAAGGCGGAACAGCCCGTCGTCATCGAGGGGCACCCCGTGACTTTCTGGGAGGGACTGGCCGACGGTGACACGTACGCCAGTACGCGCGAGATGGGCGAACTCCTGCGGCGGCTTCACCAACTGGAACCGCCGCTTTTTTCTCTACCTCCCCTTCGCCCCTTTGACAGGGTTGGAGATCGCTTGAGGCGCGCCGTTATCCCTGCCGGAACGCGTGCCTATCTTCGGTCTCTGGCTGAGGAGTTGGCGGCTGAGTACGACCGTCTACAGTTCGCTCTCCCGGAGGGACCCGTACACGGTGACTTCAATGTCGGCAACGTCCTCCGTGACGCGGCTGGACGCCCGAAGGTCATAGACCTAGACGGCTTCGTCACGGGCCCGCGAGAGTGGGACCTCATGCAGACGGCGATGTATTACGACAGCTTCGGTTGGCACACAGAGGCTGAATACGCCGACTTCGTCGAGGGATACGGCTTCGATATCCGACAGTGGTCGGGATACGCCGTGCTCCGCAGCGTCCGCGAACTGCTCATGGTCACGTGGCTCTCGCAGAACGCCGGCACGAATCCGCGAGCGGCCGAGGAAGTCGAGAAGCGCGTAGAAACTCTGCGCTCAGGCGGTTCGCGTCGCGACTGGGCACCCTTCTAGGGCTGCGCCCCAACCTGTTGCCAGAGGCGGAGACCGCGGGCCTCTTCCGTGAAGTTGCGGAACTCCGCGGCCCGCTTCATCCCGTCCGTGATGCGCCCCTGGAACTCCCGCACGTACTGCACACATCGTGCCGACTTCAGCCCCTCGCCGAGACGCAACGCGCTCAGCGCAATCTCGAATCCCTTACCGGCCTCACCCTGACTGATATACGCCTCCGCTTGCACCATGGTCGCGAAGAAGTCACTACGGTTGTTCAGGCCGTCGCCGAAGATGGATCCTGCGCCCCGCTCCGTAGCCTGAACGGAGCGCCCAAGGTCGCGGAAGCAGTGCCCGAATTCCGCCGCCAATTCAACCTCGTCGAAATACGCGATGTATGCCGGATCGCTGTCCGGGGTGCGCAGACTGAGTTGGCGTTCCGCTTCGGACAAGGCGAGGTCGCATCCTCGCGCATCGCCCAATCGGGCCAGCGCGCGCGCCTCCATTGCCCGGAATTGCGCGGTCATTGTCGGGGTGAGACTTCCGGCCGGACCCGTGAGCGCGGCACGTGCCAGAGTCGCGGCCTCACGGTAGCGCCCGACAAACGTGGCCTGATGACTCATGGCGGAGAGGACACTGCCGCCCAATAGCCGGTCCCCGGCAGCTTGGGTCATGCGCAACGCCTGGATGAAATAGCGCTGGGCAATGCCATGCAGGCCGCTGTCATACGACATCCATCCGCGAGCATCAGGGCTTCGGCTACCGCCGAATGGAGTTGCTTGCCGACGCCATCGGAGTACGTTCCGTCGAGCATAGGGCGCACGTCCGTCTGCAAATACTGAATCAGCGCGCGCCGCGCATGGCCACCACCAAACTTGCCGTCAAGCATGCTGAATGCATCGGCAGTAGACCGCACCATCTCGACATCTACGGCTCCGACGGCCCGGTTGCCCGAGCGTGTGAGTTCGCCGTCTGGCGGGGACACGAGCCAGCGCACGGACGCTTCGTTCCATGCGGCGGAGTCTGGCAAGGCTCGAACCAGCGGTTCGGCTTCGGCGAGATCGGCGCGCCAGAGGTCGGCCACGGTCGTGGTGACAGCTTCGGGACGGTCCGCGAAGTCAAGGCCGAGGTCAGGCTGTACGGCGGAGACCGCAGCGTCGCCCATACCGATGTCATCGATCGTGAGTCGGCGCCCCAATTTGCTGCCGATGGCATCAGCGATGAAGCGCGGCATGTCACCGCGCGGGATGGCCCCCTTGAGCCACCGGCTGACGTACGTGTGATCACAAGTGATGTCCACACCGGAGCGGGCTGCGGCGCCGACTACCGCGCGGGCGAGCGACTTGTGCGAGAAGCCGCCCTCATCCATGAGAGCGGCCAGTCTGGCGTTCGGGTCTGCCATGGATCCCCCAGGAGCGGCCGAAGTCTCAGCTTGACTCACCGTCACTCTACGCAGGTCAGGCCCAGTGTGCAGGGGGTTCGCACACCGGAGTGCACGAGTGCACCCCCAACTGCACGCTCCCGAAGACCCGTCCTGTTGGCGAAGGTTGAGTCATCGCCGCGAGGCAGGCCAGCGGTTCCGAGTTCCAAGACAGAGTGCTTGACGGCCCGGAATCGATCTGCCAACGTGAGTGGTAGGTAATACACACCACGCTTTGCGGGTGTGGCGTTGCCGTGGCATCGGGACTCCCCAGCAAGGTCGCCCGCCGCCGCGGTTCTCCCTGCCCCTTCGATTCAGGAGAGCACCATGCGCACATACGTCGGCCATCAACAGGCCGTCTCCGCTGAAGACTTCGTGGAACTGGCCCTTGGCACCCCGGTTGAGCTGTGGCTCGGGGCTGAGGGCGAGAGCGAGATGGAGCGCGCGGCCCGCCTGGACGCGGCGCGCGACATCCTCGCCGACCCGAGTACCGCAGCCTGCCGGACGACGTGGCTCGTATCGCTGCCGAGGTGATCGAGGCCCACGCCCCGGAGCTGTTCAACGTCGTCCCGCTGGCGCGCCCGGCCCGGCGCCGCCGGAGCTCCCGGAAGGGAGCGGCGGCATGACGACTGCAACCGAGACGGCGCGGCCGGCGGTTCCGCCGCTTACGAAGCCGGAGATGGGCCTTGCCGGGCTGGGTGCGCTGGCTGCGGCCGGTGTGGGCGCTCTTGGGCTCATCGCCTCGTTCGACGCGGTCTCCTCTGCCGCTGCCCGTTGGGGGTTCGGTGCGCCGTGGATGCTGCCGGTCGGGATCGATGTGGCTATTCCGGTGTTCACCGTGGCCAACCTGCTGTTGATCCGGATGGACATGGCGTTGGCGTGGGTGCGGTTCGTGCCCTGGGCGCTGACGCTGGTCACGTGCGGGCTGAACGTCGCCGCCGGGCACTCGCTGTGGGCCAAGGTCGCGCACGGCACGATGCCGCTGCTGTGGGTGGTGTTCTCCGAGATCGGCGCCCACGTCTACGCCGTGCGGATCGGCGCCGCGACCGGTCGGCGGATGGAGAAGGTGCGGTTCTCCCGCTGGATGCTCGCCCCGCTGTCGACGTTCGCCTTGTGGCGGCGGATGACGCTGTGGGAGATCACCTCTTACTCGGAGGCGCTGAAGCGGGAGCGTGAGCGGCAGTTGGCCCGCGCCCGGCTGCGGGAGCGGCACGGTCGACGGTGGCGGTCGAAGACCCCGCGCCCGGAACGCGTGCTGCTGAAGCTGGGCGAGCTGGCCCCGGCGAGCGAGGACGTGCCGCCGCAGGAGACTGAGGAGCCGAAGCCGGAGGCGCCCAAGGCGCCGCGCAAGCGCCCGGCCAGCACCAAGGGCAAGGCCAAGCCTGGCAAGGCGACGCGGACTCCGGCGGAACTGCTGACCGAGGCGCGTGAGGCCACGGCCGAGTGGGCCGATGACGCGATCAACGCGGAAGCCATCCGAACCACGCTGCACTGCTCGGCTGCCAACTCCCGTGTTCTGCGTGACCTGTTGCTCAGCGAGCGGGCCGAGGGGCGCCGCCTGCACTCCGTCGACGGCGACGAGGGGACCGAGGGGGCCGCGGCATGAACACCTGGTTGAGCATGCTGGCCGCGGCGGCTCCGGTCGCCTCCGGCTGGACGGCCCACACACTGTGGCTGCGGCGCCGCCTGAACGTCGCCCGCCGTGACCCGCTGACCGGACTGCGGACGCGCGAGGCATTCACCCGCCGCGCCACCGTACTGCTGCGGGACCCGCGGGCGGTCGTGGTGCTGGCCGACGTGGACCGCTTCAAGCAGATCAACGACACCTTCGGCCACGCGGCCGGGGACGCGCTGTTGAAGGCGACCGCGGCCCGGCTGGCCCGCCACGTCGGCCGGTCCGGGGTGGCCGGGCGGCTCGGGGGCGACGAGTTCGCCGCTGTCCTGATCGATGACCACGGCACCGCCGCTGACCTGCTCGCCGTGCTGCACGGCGTGCTCGCCCGCCCGGTCGACGGCCAGGACCCGGCCGTCCACACCACGGTCTCTCTCGGCTGGGTGCGCGCCGCGGACTTCCCCGCGGATGACTTGTCCGGGCTGCTGCGGCGGGCGGATGAGGCGATGTATGCGGCCAAGCAGGCGCGCGCCGGGACCCGTCGGGCGGGGCTGGGGCGGCTGTTCGCCACCGTCACCGGACGGCGTGCCGGTCGCACCGGTGCCCGTGGTGATGTGCCCGTGGTGGGGGTGGCGGCATGACGGCGCCACGTCTGCGGGTGCTCTCGCTGGGAGCGGGGGTGCAGTCGACCACGCTGTTGATGCTGGCTGCCGAGGGCCGGTTGCCGAAGTGGGATGCCGCGATCTTCGCGGACACCGGATGGGAACCGGCGCGGGTGTACGCGCACCTTGACCGGCTGGAACGCGAGATTGCCCAGCCCGCCGGCATCCCCGTTCACCGCGTCCGTGTCGAGGGCGGCAACGCCCAGCGGGTCAGCGGCAACCTGCGGGCCGACTCGCTCAACCCCGGCTCGTTCGTCCGCATCCCGGTCTTCGTCATCGACCGCGAGGGCACGCGCGCCGCGATGGTGCGGCGCCAGTGCACCGAGGAATACAAGGTCAAGCCCATCAAGGCCGCGGTCCGCGCGATGCTCGGCTACCCGCACCCGCGGCCCGTACCGGCCGACGTGTTCGTAGAGCAGGCCATCGGCATCAGCCGGGATGAGTTCGAGCGGGCCAAGGACGCATCCGTCCGCTACCTGCGCAACGTCTTCCCGCTGCTGCACCTGGACGGCGCCGCGGACGGCCGCGACGGCTGGACGCGCAATGACTGCCTGCGCTACCTGCGTTCGCGCGGCTGGGGCGAGACCCCCAAGTCGGCCTGCATCGGGTGCCCGTTCCACGGCAACCGGCAGTGGCGAGAGCTGCGCGATCACCACCCCGAGGAATGGGCGGATGCCGTCGACTTCGACCACCGCCTACGCCAGACGCGGCTTCGGGGCATCAAGGCGGCGCCGTACCTGCACCGCAGCTTGCTCCCGCTCGATCAGGCCCCCATCGACCGCGTGACGCGCTCTGAGTGGGCCGACCGGCAGGGCGACTTGTTCGACGCGGCAGCGGACGCGGAAGCCGAGGACGGCGCCGCACTCGGTTGCTCCCCGTGGTCCTGCCGCAGCGAAGACCCCGAGGCGGTGGCCTGATGTCCGGCGCGTTCACCAAGTGCTACGACCCGTCCGGCGCCCGGTTCGGTGTCCCCACGTTCCCGTGGCGGTTCGCCCCGGACGGCTACGCCACCCGCCGACAGCTCCGCGCCCGCGGGCTGCGGCCGGGCGGACAGCCGGTCGCCGCGCAGGTGATGCGCCGCCACCGCGGACGCAAGGCCGGGGTGCAGGTCGCCTACCTCTACCGCATCGACCTCGCGAAGCCGGTCCGGCCGATGACCTCCCGCAGGTGCGGCGCGCTCGCCCTGGCGATGCTCGCCCGCCGTACCTGCCCGCAGTGCCGCGTGATCTACAGCTACTGCCTCCCGACCTCGCTCGGGATGTGCATCCTCTGCGCCTACCCCGAGGAACAGCGCGCCGCCTGACCCGCTCAGCACGGGGCCCGGTCTCAACCGACCAAAGCAGCGGCCGGGCCCCGCATCCCTCCCAGAGAGAAGGAACCCTCAGTGAAACACCCCGACGACGACAACGAACTCTTCAACCGGCTGGAAGCCGAGATGGCCGCCGACCCGGCGGGTGACGTGGTCGACCTGGACAAGGCCCGTTCGGCCCGTACCGAGTCGGCCGACCGCGCGTCCGACGCGTCGCCCGACTCCGGGCCCGACCGGTCGGCCGACGCGAAGCCGACCGAGTCGGCCGACCCGAGCGAGGGGGAGTCGGACGACTCCGGCCCGGCTTTGGTCGACCGTGCGGCGCCGACTCAGTCGGGCCCCGGTCTGATCGACCGCATCCGCGACTCCAAGCGGCTGGACGTCCTCCCGGCGTGGGTGAAGTCGGGCCCGGAGTTCGCCGACGCGATGCGGTGGCTGGCCGGGCACGTCTGGCACACCATTGCCTTCCACGCGGTCCGCGTGCCGTTCCTGTACGTGCCCAAGCTGGTCTGGCGCTCGCCGCGCGGCCTGGTCAACACCCTGGGCAGGATCGGCCGTTGGGCGGTCGACGCGGAGGGCGAGCCGCTGCGGCAGGCGGAGGCGCGTCGGGAGAACTCCGAGCTGTACCTGAAGCTGTCGCGGCAGCGTGACCGGCGGGTGCGGCTGCGGATGCTCGTGACCATCCTCGGGCTGTAGCTGCCTTGGTCATGGGTCTGTTCCTGGTGTTCGGCGCCGAACCGATGACGCAGGTCATCGCGGCCGTGGTCGCCGTGCTGACGCTGGGCTGGCTCGGTGCGCCGGCGGATGCTCCGCTGGCCACGCGTGCGGTCATCAAGACCGAGGTGCAGAA
Organism: Streptomyces tuirus; assembly: GCA_018195615.1. Lineage (GTDB taxonomy): Bacteria > Actinomycetota > Actinomycetes > Streptomycetales > Streptomycetaceae > Streptomyces > Streptomyces tuirus_A. The sequence goes on from JAGTPG010000002.1 coordinate 6,570,663, forward strand.
GCTGACCAGCGACATCGTGGTCAAGGCCATGGCGTCCATCGGCATCGGCCAGATCGCCTCCGCCGTGGCCAAGGGCCAGGACGGCATCAAGTTCGTCGCCCCGATCACCCGCGAAGGGCCCGGCTGGCGCGCGGACATCGACCTGCCCTTGGGCGTCACGGTCGCCGACGTGGCCGACCGGCGCGCCCGGCTCGCCTCCGGCCTGCGCCGCCCCCTCGGGTGCGTGTGGCCCGACGCCGACCCCAGCGAACACGAGGGACGCCTCATCCTCTGGGTGGGCGACCGGGACCTGTCCAAGACCGGCATCGTCAAGTGGCCGCTCGCCAACGCGTCCAAGCACGACGTCTTCAAGCGCATCCCGTTCGGCATCGACCCGCGCGGCCGGGCTCAGTCCGTGCCGATGATCCAGCACAACATCCTGATCGGCTCGCTGCCCGGCCAGGGCAAGACCGCCTCCGTGCGCGTGCTGAGCTGCGGCGCGGCCATGGACCCATCCGTGGAACTGTGGCTGCACGAGAACAAGGGCACCGGTGACCTGGACTCCCTGGAATGCGTCAGCCACCGGTTCGTCTCCGGCATCGACGACGACTCGATCAAGTACGCGGCCGACTCGCTGAAGCTGCTGCGCGAGGAGGTCATGCGCCGCGCGGCTGCGATCAAGAAGCTGCCGAGGGACCTGTGCCCGGACAAGCGCGTCACCCGCACCATCGCCGACAAGCGCTCGCTCAAGCTCTGGCCGCTGGTCGGCGTGTTCGATGAGTGCCAGAACCTGTTCGCCCACCCCAAGTACGGCAAACAGGCAGGTGACGACGCTGAGTTCATCATCAAGCTCGGTCGCGCCCTGGGTGTGATCCTGATCCTGGCCACGCAGCGCCCGGACAAGGACTCGCTCCCCACGGGCATCAGCGGCAACGTGTCCATCCGCTTCGCCCTCAAGGTTGCCGGACAGGTCGAAAACGACATGATCCTGGGCACATCGGCGTACAAGAACGGCGTGCGCGCCACGTCGTTCCGACCGGAGATCGACGCCGGAAACGGCTACCTCGCCGGAGCCACCGCGCTGCCGGTCGTGGTGCGCACCGCCTACCTGGACGACAACGCCACCCACGCCATCGCCCAGCGCGCGCACGCCCTGCGCAAGGCGGCAGGAACCCTGTCCGGGCACGCGCTCGGGAGGAAGCCGAGAGCACGTCGGGCCCGTCCTACGACCTGCTCGCCGACGTCGCCGCCATCGTGCCGCCGTCGGAAGAGCGGGTGTGGAACGAGCGGATCGCCGCCCGGCTCGCGGAGCTGCGGCCGGAGGTCTACGGCGGCTGGAAGGGCGAGAACGTCACCAGCGCGCTCAAGCCGCACGGCATCAAGACCCGCGACGTGGCCGGGACCACCGACGACGGCACCCGCACCACCCGCCGCGGCATCACCCGCGCCGACCTCACGAAGGCGATTGCGGAGCGTGACGAAAAGCGGGGCGCCGCCTAGCCCCGAGGGGCTGCTACCGGTAGCACGTCGCCCTGCTACCGGTAGCACCCCCGCTAGCACCGTACATAGCACCTGATCTGCGATCTAGCGCATAGCACCCCACCTGCGCAAACCCCGGAAACCCCGAGAAAGGGCCCCCGATGACCCTCATCGCCCTTGCTATCGCCTGCCTGATGCTCGTCACGCTCAGTTACGGCACTCTGTGTGCGGCCAGCCCGTTCGGCACCTGCCGCAAGTGCAACGGCTTCGGCTTCGCCATGGAAACCGACCGCAAGGGACGGCCCAAGCGCGGCAAGAGCTGCCGCCGCTGCAAGGCCACCGGCAAGCGCATACGCGTCGGCCGCTGGCTCTTCAACCGCGCCCAGCGGATCTACCGCGACGGCACCCACTGACCACCCGCCCACACCACCCGAAGGGAGTTCCGCCCGTGGCCGTCACCGTCTCGCTCGTGGCCCTGTTCGGACTCGTCCTGTTCTTCCTGCTGCGCTCCAAGTCCCTCGGCTACGGCGCCGCCTTCATCGCCGCCGGGTTCGGCTTCTTCCTCGCCTCCACGGGCGCCGCCGGACCCATTAACCAGCTCGCCGCCGCCGTCATCGACGCCGTCAAGCAACTGTGAGGAGCCCCGTCGTGAACGATCAGATCATCGCCCGGCACTGGCTCGCCATCATCGCGCCCAAGGCCGCCCCCGCCCTCGCCACGTCCACCGTGCTCATCCTGGCCCGCATCTGGAACGCCAACGGCGCCGAACACTCCATCGGCAACGCCGTGCTCATGACCGCGCTGTCCCTCGGAGCCGCCGCGGCCGGGGTGTGCGCGAGCATCGGGCGGGCCGGAGACAGCGTCATCGCCGGAACCGCGTTCGCCGCCTCCGGAGGGCTCGCCCTCGCGGGCGTCGCCGGATACGCCGACGGGCTGTCCCTGCCGCTGCTGCTGTGGGTGCTCGCCACCGCCATCGCTTACGGGCTCGCCGCCCGCTACTGGCGCACCGACCGCCGCGAGAGCGTCGCGTACGAGCGGCAGACCAGCGCGCGCCGCGAGGAACACGCCCACATCGAGCGTGTCGAGGCCCTGCGTGCCGGAGCACAGATCGAGGTGGCCCGTACCGGCGCCGCCTACGCCGAACAGCTGGCTCAGGCGCTCGTCACTCGCGCCGCCCTGCCCGGCTTCGACTTCAAGGCCGTGGAAGCCGCCGGACTGCCCGAACTCCCCTCCACCAACAAGGAGATCTGACCATGTTCGAGATCCGCATCATCTGCGACCCGGCCGACACCGACCGCGTCACCGACGCCCTGTCCCAGGCTTTCACCGTCGGCCCCGTACGCCAGTACCCCACCCCCGGCAGCGAGCGGCTGCGGCTGTACGTCACGGCCGACCACCACAGCAACACCGGCCCCTGGCCCACCGCAGAAGAGGCGTACGCGCTCGCCCCGAGCGTCGTCAGCGAGATCGGATGGACCGCCCGGACGGCGGCCGACAAGCCGTTCGGCACTCGGCTGCCGCGTGACTTCTGGCTCCGCAAAGCGGCGTTGCTGGACCGCATCGCCCTCCAGGACGTGGGCGACGACGCGGCCGAGGTGGCGAACGAGGCGGCCGAGCGGCTGATGAGCCTGGACGACGCGGGCGTCATCTGCGACCCGCGCCATTACGTCCGGCAGCAGTACGCCCACTGGATCACCAACCAGTAGCAACGCCGCGGCGGCGGGACTCCCCAGCAAGGTCGCCCGCCGCCGCGGTTCTCCCTGCCCATCCGTAGACAGAACAGGAGAACCCCCAGCATGCCGCACACGGACGGCTCTGCCCAGCTCACCGCCGCGCTTGACGCAGCGTCGCGTGACTGGCGCGTCTTCCCCCTCATCCCCGGCGACAAGCGCCCGGCCGTCTCCGACTGGGAGACCCGCGCCACCACAGACCCGGACCGCATCACCCGCGCGTGGTCCGTCGCCGCCTTCAACGTCGGCATCGCCACCGGCCCTTCCGGCTTGGTCGTCATCGACCTGGACAAGCCCAAGCACCCGGAGGACACCCCGCCGGCCGCTTGGGCCGAGCACAGTGTCACCGACGGCGCCGACGTGCTCGCCGTGCTCTGCGAGCGCCACGGCCAGCCCTTCCCCGCCGACACCTACACGGTGCGCACTTGGAGCGGCGGCACCCATCTTTACTTCGCCGCGCCCGAGGGCGAGCCTCTGCGCAACACCGCCGGGGACAGCGCCCGCGGGCTGGGCTGGAAGGTCGACACCCGCGCTTGGGGCGGACTCGTGGTCGGCGCGGGCAGTGCCTTCGCCGGACGCCCGTACGAGGTCACTCGCAACGCCCCCGTGGCGCCTCTGCCGGCTGGCTCGCCGAACTCCTGCGCCCCGCCCCGCTGCCTCCGCAGACACCTATCACGGTCGCCCTCACCGGCCAGGGACGGCGCACCGCCTTCCTCCGCTCCGCGATCAACGGGGAAGTGCAGCGGGTCACCGGCTCCGGCCCGCACGAGCACAACAACGCGCTCTACGTCTCCGCGGTCGCCCTCGGACAGCTCGTTGCCGGAGGCGAGCTGGGCGAAGCCGACGTGACTGGCTGGCTGCTCACGGCCGCGCTTCAGGTCGGCCAGGGCGAGCGCGAGGCACGGCGCACCATCGCCTCCGGCCTGCGGGCCGGAGCACGTCGCCCCCGGACGGTCGCGGCATGAGCGCCAACCCCATCCCGCCGCTGCACCTGTACTCGGTGCCCAGCGACCCCGAGGCGGTGGCCCTGCGGCGCCGCCGAAGCGGGAGCGCCCGCGGACCGCATGGACGGCCGATCAGCTCATGGCCGCGCACTTCCCGAGCCGAAATGGGCCGTGCCCGGCATCCTCGCCGAGGGCGTCAGCGTGCTCGCCGGACCGCCCAAGGTCGGCAAGTCCTGGCTCTCTCTCGGACTGGGCCTGTCCGTCGCGGCCGGAGGCAAGGCGTTCGACTCCGTGCCCGTCGATGGCGGTCCAGTGCTCTACCTCGCCTTGGAAGACACCCCGCGTCGTCTCCAGACCCGCATGGGCAAGATCCTCGGGGCCAGCCAGCCCCCGCCGGGCTGACCCTGGTCACCGAATGCCCGCCTTTCCCCAGGGCGGCACCGAGGCCATTGCCCAGTGGTTGGAGCGCAACCCGGATGCGCGCATGGTCGTCATCGACGTGTTCGCCAAGATGCGCGGACAGGCCCGGCCGGGGTGTCGGCCTACGACGCGGACTATGTCGCCGTCGGCTACGCCAAGCGACTCGCGGACCACTACGGCGTGGCCGTCGTCCTGGTCCACCACGTCCGCAAGCAGGATCCGAGGACTTCCTGACCGAAGTCTCCGGCACCAACGGCATCGCCGGAGCCGCTGATGCCACGCTCGTGCTGAAGCGGGCCCGTGGGCAGGCGGACGGCATCCTGCACGTCACCGGCCGCGACGTGGACGAAGCCGAGTACGCCCTCAGCTTCCAACCCGCCTCCGGCGCCTGGCACCTGTTGGACGGCCCGGTCACCGACCACACCGTCAGCGACACCCGCGCCACGATCCTGCGCTACGTCCGCGCCCACCCGGCGCCAAGCCGAAGGACATGGCGGCGAGCTGCCGCACGTCGACATGGACACGATCCGGCGCACCTGCAACCGCATGGCCGACGCCGGGACAGCTCACCAAGGACCCCGGCGGCCGGTACTACCCGGACACCGACACCCGGACAGATGGCACGCAAGAGGTGTCCGCACTGTCCGGCTGTCCGGTTACCCCCTCTGACCAGCACGAACACCCCGGACAGCCGGAATTGGAGCTGTCCGGCCTGTCCGGTGCTGACGAAGCCGAAGGGATGGCGGAATGAGCGCCCGTACGCGGACGAGAAGATGACCATCGAAGAGGTCATCACTGATCTCAAGGTCGCCCCGTCCACCTTCTACCGGTGGCGCCAACTCGGGAAGGCGCCCCGCTCGATCAAACTCCCGAACGGCGACGTGCGGATCCGGCGGTCTGAGTACGAGCGTTGGCTTGCGGAGCGGGAGGACGCTGCGTGAGCACCGAGAACGACACCCGACCGGGCGCCCTCGCGGGTCCGCCCGGCCGGGCTACTCCTTCGACGTCAAGCTGTGGAAGGTATCCAAGACCGGCCGCAAGTCCCGCCCGTGGCGCATCCGGTGGGTGTCGCAGGGCAGGTTCACGGCGACACCTTCACCACGTCCGCTCTCGCGGAGAGCCGACGGAACGAGTTGTGGCACGCCATGAACCGGCGCGGTGAGGCGTTCGAGATCGAATCCGGACTGCCTGAGTCGAGGTGCGCGCGGCGGCGAAGCGGCCGAAGCAGTGGACGCCGAGCCGCCGTTGCGGTGGTTCGAGTTCTGCCGGAAGTACGTAGCCGGGCG
>JAGTPG010000001.1:0-1917500 GCA_018195615.1 Streptomyces tuirus
AACTTCGCGGGGTCGCTGACCAAGCGCGTGCTGAGCTTCGCCTCCCGGTTCGAGCCGTGCGTGGACACGCTGACGTTCCAGATCGTGGGCAACTTCGTGCCCTGACGTTCGGGGCCGTGGTGCTCTGGCGCTACGAACCGCTGCTCGTCATCGGACTGCTGGCGATGATCGCGCTGACGGCGGTGCTGGTCGTGCCCCTCATCCGGCGCCGCCAGCGGCTGGTCCACCAGCGTGAGGAGGCGATCGCCCGGGTGTCGGGCCATGTCGCCGACAGCCTGATGAACATGGACACGGTGCGGGCGTTCGCCGCCGAGGAGCGCGAGGCCGCCGAGCACCGCTCCCGCGTCGCCATGTCACGCCGGCTCACCCTGCGGTCGTGGGACTACGGCAACCTGCGCATCGACACGCTGGTGGCGCCGATGTCGGTGCTGACCAACGCGGTGGGCCTGCTGCTCGCGGTCACGCTCGCCGGGGGCGCGCACGGTGTGGAGGCGATCGTGGTGGCCTTCACCTACTACAGCAACGCCACTCGGATCATGTTCGACTTCAACCAGATCTACCGTCGGCTGGAGAGCTCGATGACGGAGGCCGCGCAGTTCACCGAGCTGCTCCTGACGCCGCCGGCCGTGCTCGACCCGCCGGAGCCGGAGCCGTTGCGGCCCGGGCGGCGGACGTCCGCTTCGAGAAGGTGACCTTCGCCACGGCGGCGGGCGGCCGCTGTTCGAGGGACTCGATCTGGACGTGCCGAGCGGGGCGAAGCTCGGCCTGGTCGGCCGGTCCGGCGGCGGCAAGACGTCCCTCACCCGGCTGCTGTTGCGGATGACGGACATCGACGGCGGCCGCATCCTGGTCGGCGGCCAGGACATCAGCCGACTGCGCCAGGCCGACCTGCGCAACCAGATCGCCTACGTGCCGCAGGACCCGGCGATGTTCCACCGCACCCTGCGGGACAACATCGCGTTCGCCCGGCCGGACGCCACCGACGCCGAGGTCCGCCGGGCGGCCGAGGCCGCCCATGTCACGGAGTTCGCCGACGCGCTGCCCGACGGCTTCGACACCATGGTGGGCGAGCGCGGAGTGAAGCTGTCAGGCGGTCAGCGCCAGCGGGTCGCGCTCGCCCGGGCGATCCTGCGCGACGCGCCGATCCTGCTGCTCGACGAGGCGACCAGCGCCCTGGACTCCGAGAGTGAACTCCTCGTCCAAGAGGCGCTGTGGCGGCTGATGGAGGGGCGGACCGCGCTCGTGGTGGCGCACCGGCTGAGCACGGTCGCCACCATGGACCAGCTCGTCGTCCTCGACCGCGGGCGGATCGTCGAGCAGGGCACGCACCAGGAGCTGCTCGCGATCGACGGCGCCTACGCGAAGCTGTGGCAGCACCAGTCGGGCGGCTTCCTGGACGACACGTCCGGGCGGGCCGAGGTGTAGCGCGGGCTAGGCCAGGTCCAGTCTGCTGTGCACCAGGTGTGCGAAGTGGGCCAGGGTGCGGTCGCTGCCCAGCAGTTCGGTGGCCGCGAGACGGACGTCGAAGTGCTCGCCGGCGCGCACCAGGAACTCGGTGCTCAGCAGTGAGTCCAGGCCGAAGTCCGTCACGGGCCGCGTGGGATCCAGGTCCTCGGGTCGCTGTGCAGCACGGCGGCGAGCAGCCGGGCCAGGGTCCGGGTGATCGCGGCCCGGGCGTCGTCGGGTGGCAGGGCGGCCAGTTCGCGCAGCAGGTCCGCGCGGCCGGACGGGCCGGCGATCGCGTCGGCCGGTACGAGACCGGTGAAGCGGGCGGCGGCCAGGGCGGGCAGCAGGCGGCGGGCGCGGCTCCAGCGGTAGCGGCCGATGCCGGCCACATCGGTGCCCGGCCGCAGCAGGCCACCGGCGGTGGTGAGGGCTTCGGCGACGGTGAGGGGCTGGAAGCCCCGCTCGGCCATGGCGTCACCGATGGCGTGCCGGGCGACGTATCCGGTCTCGCCGATCGGGCCCATGCCAGAGCGGTGGCGGGCCGCCCCTGGGCGCGGCGGGCCCGGGCCCGGGCCTCCAGGTAGGCGTTGCCGCCCGCGTAGGGGCCTGGCCGATGTTGCCGACGGCGGCGGCGATCGAGGAGTAGGTGACGAACAGGTCCAGGTCGTGGTCCGCGGTGAGTCGGTCCAACAGGGCCGCTCCGGCTGTCTTGGGGGTGAGGACGGCGGTGAACCGGTCGTCGTCGAGTTCCGAAAGGGGCGCGTCGTCGAGGTGCATCGCGGCGTGGACGACGCCGCGCAGCCGGTGGCCGGTGGCGTCGACCGCTTCGACGACCCGGCGCAGGGCCGCCTCGTCGGTGACGTCGGCGGCGTAGGCGGTGGCGCGTACGCCGCGCCGGTCCAGGTCCTCCAGGAGGGCCGGTGCCTCGGGGCGGCCCGGCCGCGGCGGGAGACCAGGGCCAGGTGCCGCGCGCCGTTGTCGGCCAGCCATCGTGCGGTGCGGCACCGAAGCCGCTGAGCCCTCCGGTCACCAGGTAGGTGCCGTCGGCGTCCAGGGCCGGCGTGCGGAGCGCAGGCTGGACGGGACGGCTTCGTCCAACGCGTCCTCGCTCAGTGGGCCTTCGTCCATGCGATCGAAGGAGATGACGACCTTGCCGATGTGCCGTGAGTGCTGGAGGACCTGGAACGCTTCCTCCACCCGTGCGGCGGGATAGACCGTGTGCGGCAGCGGCCGGTAGTCGCCGCGCTCGATGTGGGTGACGACGTCGGCGATGAGGCGGGAGCCGCGCTCGCGGTCCAGCAGGACGGGGTCGAGGTTGAAGCCGATGAACGTCAGGCTGCGGTCGAAGGGGCGCATCGGCAGGGTGTTGCTGAGGAAGATGTCCCGCTTCCCCAGTTCGACGAAGCGGCCGCCCGGCCGCAGCAGGTCCAGTCCGTGCGCGATCGCCTCTCCGCTGAGGGAGTTGACGACGACGTCGACCCCCGGCCCTCCGTGAGTTCGCGGACACGCGGGACGAAGTCCAGACTGCGTGAGTCGAGCACGTGCCAGGCCCCCAGGCCGCGCAGCATGGCCCGTTTCGTCTCGGTTCCGGCGGTGGCGATCACGCGGGCGCCCCGGGACCTCGCGCACTGCAGTGCGGCCAGGCCCACGGCTCCGGCGCCCCCGTGCACGAGGACCGTCTCCCCCTCAGCGAGGCGCGCCTGGTCGGCCAGGGCTTGGTGAACCGTCAGGAAGGCGACGGGAAGGTCGCCGCCTCGGTGTAGCTCACCCGTCGGGATCTTGATCAGGCTGTAGTCGTGCGTGATGCCGTGGGAGGCGAGGGCTGCGGGAAGGGCGCCGCAGACCCGGTCGCCGACGGTGAAGTCACGTACTCCGGTCCGACGGCGCAGACGACGCCGGCCCCGTCGGTGCCCAGTCCGCGGCTGAGCGGGCTGTCCTCCACCGCCTCGGGAGGCAGCAGTCCGTTGGCACGCATGGGGTCGCGGTAGTTCAGCGCCACCGCCCGCAGCGCGACGGCGACTTCACCGGGCCCGGGCCGCGGTACGGCAGTCTCCCGCCAGACCAGGCGCCGGGCCGGGCCCGGGTCGCGGGCCTCCAGGAGGAACGGCACACCGAGGGGGCGGCGGAGGATCGTCGGCCGGGTGCTCGACATGCAGAGGGGTGAAGCGGCCGGCCTGGGTGAGGACGACCTCGTCCTCGTCCGCGGCACCGTTCCCGTCCGGGGAGCGGCCCGAGGTGAGCAGCTCAGCGGCCAGCCGCCGGGCGTCGGCGGCCGGGTCCGTGGTGCGGTCGAGGGAGACACGCCGCAGTCCCAGTGCGGGCTGTTCGTTGGCCAGGGTGCGGGCGACGCCCCAGACGGCCGCGTCCTCGGGTGTGCGGGGCGTTCCGGGCGGGGAACAGGCCGGTGGGCCGCGTCACCAGCCACACCCGCGGGCTCGCTCGTCGGACAGGTTTCGGCACGCGGCGGCCAGAGCGCGCAGGACGGCGGCGCGGTGGGTGGTCCGGGCGGTGAGCCGACGCGGGTCGGGTTCGGCCAGGAGCAGGACGATGCGGGGCGCGGCCCGGTGGGCAGCGCCGCTGTCCAGTCGTCGGTGTCGATCGGGGCGGTCAGGGTGGTGGCCGGGCCCAGCAGCGCGGCCAGTTCCCGAGCGGTCGGGGTCTCGGCGTCGGTCTCCGTGGCGACGAGCCAGGCCGTGCCCGGCAGTGGCTCGGGGAGGGCCGGTGGGTGCGCCGTGCCCCGAGGTGCGGCGGCCACCACGACCGAGTGGTCTTGTGGCCCTGTCTGCCAGGGGCTGGTGAAACCGCACCGTTCCAGCAGCGGGATCCACTCGCCCCTGGGCAGCAGCCGGGTCCTCGGGCGCAGGGCCCGGTCACCGCGCTTCCACAGCGACTCCTGTCCGCCCAGCAGCAGCGCGTCGAACCGGTCGTGGTGCCGCTCGGTGGCCAGCAGATGACCGCCCGGGCGAGAAGCGACCGCACGCGTCCCAGGGCCGCGGTCAGGTCGGCGGTGGCGTGCAGGGCGTCGCCCGCCAGCACCAGGTCGAAGCCGCCGGGCGGGAAGCCCTGGACGGCCGGGTCGGCGTCCGGGTCGAGGGTGCGGAAGTCGATGAAGTGGCAGGCGGAGAAGCGGTGCCGGGCGCGGCGAAGGGGCGTTGGACGGTGCCGTGCAGGTGTAGTGGGTGCGGTCGGCCGGCAGCAGCGGCAGCGCGGCGGCGGTCAGGGCGGTCGTGGTGGCGCCCACCTCCAGGACCCGCAGCGGACGGTCGGCGGGCCAGTCACGGACGATCCGGTCGAGCAGCGCCTGCACCACCCGGTGGGTGAAGCGGTGGACGGGCGCGGTCTCATGGTGCTGTTCGAGGAAGCTCTCGCCGGCGGGCGCCGGATCGCCGGGCTCGGTGGTGCCGCGCAGCACTTCGGGCAGCTGCCTCAGCTGACTGTTGATCAGCAGCGCGGCGGGCCCGAAACGGGGGTGGTCCTCCATCAGGCGCCGCAGTGACTCCTCGGGCCGGGCGGCGATGTCGTCGGTCAGCCGCCAGGTCTCCCCCTCGGCCTCGGCCAGTCCCCGCTCCACCAGCAGGGCATCATCAGGCGCACCAGCCTGCGGTGCCGGGGCGCGAGGCCCTGACCGACCAGATCGGGGACGGTGAAGGGCTCGTCCGGGTGGGTCAGCAGGCCGCGCAGGGCCGCCGCCCAGAGTTGCGCGCCGGCCTGTTCGGCGGCAGCGGTGAACTGCTCGTGGCCGCTGCCGTCCAGTTCCGCGCGGGCGGCGGTGATGCGCGCCCGGCGGCGTCGGCCACCTCGGGCGGAGCGGGCAGCGGGGACGGCGGGGCGGGCTCCGAGGGGCGCGGGGCCGCGCGCAGGATGGTGCGCTGGACCGTCAGCGGGGCGTGGTCGCCGAGGCGGACGCGGCGGGTGCGGCACTTGTCGATCTCGGCGGTGACGGTGCCATCGAGGTCCGCGTACGTGATGTCCCAGCAGACCTCGCTCGCGCTGCGATGGCGGCGCCGCAGGTGGACGACGCCCTCCTGCGCCGGGGTGCGCCACACACGCACCGCTCCGAAGGCCGAGGGCAGGTAACCGGCGGCTTCCCGGGTCGCCTGCCCGGCCAGGGCGACGGTGGCCTGCAAGGGCCCGTCGAGCAGCACGGGGTGGACGGTGTAGGCGTCGGCGGGTGGTCGAGCCGGTACCGGGCCAGCAGTTCGCCCTCCCGACGTCGAGGCTCCGCAGGAGCTGGAACGCCGGACCGCACTCCAGACCTACGCGGTGGCAGTGCTCGTAGTATTCCGGGCCGGTGACCGTGCGGGGCAGCGTGCCTTGACCGCGGCGATGTCCAGCGGGCCGGGCGGTGCCCAGCCGGGTGCGCAGCTGGGCGCGGACGACCGGCTGGGCCTCGGCGCCGCGGGTCTCCCGGGTGCTGACGGTCAGGATGCCGTCGTACGGGGTGACGGCGGTCTGCAGGGCGGCTCCCGCCGGGTCCGGCCACTCGATCGGGAACGGGCGGGAGATCTCCAGATGCCGCACCTCCACCGGACGGCCCAGCGCCCGCAGCCCGGCCTCGACGGCCAGCTCCACGTACGCGGCGGCCGGCATCAGCACGCTTCCGCTGATCCGGTGGTCGCCCAGCCAGGGCACGAGCTGCGGCTCGACGGTGCCGTGCCACAGGGGGTGCGGTGCGGGCATGCGCTCACCGAGCAGGGGTGGTCGAGTACTCCGGTGCCGCTGGTGCGCAGGACGAGGTCCTGCGGGGTGCCGTGCCAGTGCCGGTCGCGCTGCCAGGGGTATGCGGGCAGGTCAGCGACCCGGCCGGGGTGCGGGAAGTGTGCCCGCCAGTCGGCCTCGGCACCTGCCGCGAGCAGGGCGGCGACCGCAGCCGTGGCCTCGCGCGGCCCGTCCCCGTCCCGGTGCAGCGTCGGCACGTACGTCAGTCCCGTGCGGCGCAGATAGGGCCGCAGCACCGGGTGCGGGCCGATCTCCACGACGATGCCGATACCGCTGCCGATACCGTCGTCGGCGAGCCGGCCCATGGCGTCGGCGAAACGGACCGGCTCACGCACATTGCGCCACCAGTACGCCGCGTCGAGCTCCCGGCCGCTCAACGGGGTGCCCGTGACGGTGGAGACGAACGGCACGCGTGCCTCGGCGGGGGTCAGTCCGGCGAGGGCGGCGCACAGCGGCTTCTCGACGGGGTCCATGGCGCGGCTGTGGAAGGCGTAGTCGAGATCCAGCTCGCGGAAGAACACGTCGCGAGCGGCCAGTTCGGCACGAGGGCGGTCAGCGCGTCGGGGTCGCCGGCCACCGTCACGTCGCGGTCGCTGTTGACTCCGGCGATCTCGAGTCGCCCGCCGAAGCGCGCCAGTTCCTCGCGGGCGGCCTCCTCGGCCAGGCCGACGGCGGCCATCCGGCCACGGCCCGCCGTGACGGCCTGGGTACGGCTCCGCTGGGCGAGCACCAGTGCCGCCTGTTCCAGGGTCAGCGCCCCGGCCGTGTACGCGGCGGCCACCTCCCCCACGCTGTGCCCGGCCACCGCACGGGGCGCAGGCCCTGCGCCGCCAGCAGCGCGGTGAGGCCCACCTGTACGGCGAACAGCACCGGTTGGGCGATCTCCGTACGGGCCCAGCGTGCCGCGGCGGGGCGCTCCAGTTCCTTGGCGACGGACCAGCCCAGATGCGGGGCCAGCGCGGCGTCGGCCTCCTCGACGGCGGCGCGGAAGACGGCGTCGCTCGCCATCAGGCCGGCGGCCATCCCGGGCCACTGCGAGGCGTTGCCGGAGTAGACGAACGCGACGGCGCCCGCTCGGCCCTGCGAACCACGGCCCCGCGAGACGGCGCGTCCGTGAACAGGCCCGTCAGCTCGTCGGCTGCCTGTCGCGGGTCGGTGGCCAGGACGGCGGCACGGTGCGGATGGGCGCTGCGCCGCCGTGTGCTGGTGTGGGCCAGGTCGTAGAACTCCTCCGGTGCCGCCGCACGCAGCCGCTCGGCCATCGCGCGCTCAGCTGCCGGAGCGCCTTGGGGTTCGGGCGGAGATCACCACCGGCACGGGCCGGTCCGCGGGCTTCGGCCCGGGCGGGGCCGGAGGCGGGGTACCACGAGGCGTGAGCGTTGGCGCCGCCGAAGCCGAAGGAGTTCACGCCGACCGCGGCCCGTGCCGAGCGGGGCAACGCCACGCTGGTCACGGTGGGTGCGAGGCCGAGCGTCTCGAAGTCGATGGCCGGGTTGAGCGGCAGGGCGTGCAGGGACGCGGGCGCGGTCCGGTGACGGAGGACCAGGATCGCCTTGAGGAGACCCGCCATGCCCGCGGCGGGCTCCAGGTGGCCCAGGTTGGATTTCACCGACCCGACGGCAGCGGGCCGTTGGCGCGCTCCGCTCCGATGGCCCGGCCGATGGCCAGGGCCTCCGCCGGGTCGCCGACGGGTGTGCCGGTGCCGTGCGCCTCGAAGTAGACCAGGTCGTCCGGGCCCACCCCGGCCTCCCGGCACACCGCGCGCATCAGCGCCTCCTGGCCTGCGAACTGGGCAGTGTCATGCCGGTCGTGCGGCCGTCGGAGTTGCTGCCGGTACCGGCGAGGACGGCGTGGATCCGGTCGCCGTCGGCCACCGCGTCCGCCAGGCGCTTCAGCACCAGCACGGCACCGCCCTCGGCCCGCACGAAGCCGTCCGCGCCGGCGGAGAACGCCGCGCACCGCCCGCGCCGCGACAGCATTCCCGCGTACGAGAAACCGGCGAACGAGAAGGGATGGCCGAGCACGTTGACACCGCCGACCAGGGCCACCCGGCTGGTGCCCTCCCGCAGGGTGCGGCAGGCACGGTCCAGGGCGACCAGAGACGAGGAGCAGGCGGTGTCGACGGCCATGCTGGGGCCGCGCAGGTCGAAGGCGTACGACAGTCGGTTGGCCGTGATGGACAGGGTGGCGCCGGCATGGTGTGGGACTGGTGTGGTCGTCCTTGAGCATCAGGACGGTGCCGTAGGCCGGGTCGGAGACTCCCACGTACACGCAGGTGTCGGTGCCGGCGAGCGCCTCAGCGGGGATGGCGGCGTCGTCCAGCGCCACGGCGGCCATCTCCAGCAGCAGCCGCTGCTGTGGATCGAGGTGTGCGGCTTCCTTGGGCGAAATGCCGAAGTACGCGGCGTCGAACGAGGCGATGTCGTCGAGGAACCCCCTGCGGCGGTGTAGCTGCGGCCCGGGCGCACGGCCGCCGGATCGACGAACCGGTCCTTGGGAAACCGGTCCGGCGGCATCTCCCCGACGAGGTCACGCCCGTCCCGCAGAGCTGCCCACAGCCCGTCCAGGTCGATGATTCCGCCCGGCAGCCGGCAGCCGAGGCCCACCACCGCCACCGACCGGTCGTTCCGCCCAACAGCCATGCGCCGCCCCCTGTTGCCCTGCTTGTCCGGTCCCCGAGCGTCGGAAGGACACTGCCCGTGCGGCCTGCCGGGCAAGGCCCGATTCACCCGTTGGCGTGGTCTCCCCCGCAAACGAGTGAACTGCGGATCACAGTGCGTGACCGGCCGCTACGGTGGCGCGGTGCTCGAAGCCCCGCGTGCCCGCTTGACAGCGACCGCCGTCCACTTGCCGTCCCGCTACCGGACCATGGAGGAGACCCGGGCCGGGATCGCCGCCTCGGGAAGTCCCTACGTACCGCCGCCCGGCCTGCTCGAGGACGTCACCGGTGTGCGCGGTGTCCATGTGCGCGAGGAGGGCGTGTGCGCCTCGGACCTCGCCGCCACGGCCGCCCGCAAGGCGCTCGCGGACGCCGGCGTGACCGTCGGCGAGGTGGATCTGCTGCTGTTCGCCGCCACCAGCCAGGACCTGATCGAACCGTCGACCTCACATCTGGTGGCGGCCAAACTCGACGCCACCTGCCCGGTGTTCGACGTGACGAACGCCTGCAACAGCGTCCTCAACGCGATGGAGGTGGCCTCCGCGTTCATCGCCACCCGCCGCTACCGGACGGTGCTCATCGCCTGCGGTGAGGTGGGCTCCATGGTCACGCGCTGGCATGTCCCCGACCACGAGGCGCTGTTGCGGCCATGCCCGGCTACACCGTCTCCGACGCCGGCGCCGCCATGCTGCTCACCGCCGGACCCGCCGGGACGACGACCCCGGCGTGCTCACCCTCCGGTTCGCCGCGGACTCCACCGCCTGGAACGCCTGCACCGTGAGTGGTGGCGGTGCCATGCACCCCCGTGCGTTCGACGACGAGCACCTGACCATCCGGCTCAACGGCGACGTGCTGCGCACGACCGCGGTCGAGGGTCTGCCGTTCCTGCGGCAGGCGGCGGAACGGGAGTTGGACGCGGTCCGCTCCAGCGCCTTCATCGCCTTCCACCAGATCGGCATGGCGCAGTACCAGGAGACGGTCGACAGACTCCCGCTGCCGCCGACCGGTGCATGCCCGCCGTGGCCGAGCACGGCAACTGCGCCGCGGCGTCCCTGCCCCTGCAACTGGTCAAGGCCCGGGAGACCGACCGCATCGAGCCCGGCGACACCGTGGCGATGATCGGGCTGGCCAGTGGCATGAGCTTCGGTCTGGCGCTGGTGCGCTGGTGACCGCCGAGAACCGGCGCCCGACCGCCGCCACGCGCTCCTCCCTGCTTCAGCTGCTGCTGCCCGGATACCCGGCACGCGAGCACTGGCGGGTCGTACCGTCGACGGGCCAGCACTGCCTCGACGTCGGCACGGGCGAACCGCTGCTGTTCCTGCACGGCAACCCGACGTGGAGCTATGCCTGGCGCAAGCTGCTGCCCACGCTGGTCCCGCACGCCCGCTGCCTGGCCCCCGACCTGCCCGGACTGGGTCTGTCCCAGCATCTGAAGCCGCCGTCCGACCCGGCGGCGGGCTACCTCTGGCACCTGGACCACCTGGACGCCCTCTACGACCATCTGGTCCGCCACGAGGAGTCCCGCGGCAGGGCTGGACATTCGTCGTGCACGACTGGGGCGGCCCGCTCGGCCTCGCCTGGCACCTGCGCAACCCGGGCGTCGTCTCCCGTCTGGTGGTCCTCAACACCATCGCCTTCCCTTGGCCCGACGGCTACCGCCTGCCGTTCTACCTCCGCTGGATCAGAGACCACCGGCCGGTGGCCGCCACGGTCCACGCCACCAACGCCTTCGCCCGGGCCACGGTCCGCTTCGGTGTGGCACACCGCCTCAGCCCCGCCGAGCGGCGCGCCTACCTGCTGCCCCATGCCCGACGGGGCAACCGCCGGGCCATCGTGGAGTTCGTCCGCGCCATCCCGCGGGGCCCCGCGGACGCGGCCTGGCGGTTGCTCACGCCTTCCGACGGGCCGACGACTTCGGAGGGCTGCCGATGCTCATCGGCTGGGGCATGCGTGATCCGGTCTTCACACCGCGGGTCCTGGCCGAGTGGACGCGCCGGCACCCGCATGCCGTCGTCCACCGCTTCCCGCGCGCCGGCCACCTGGTGATGGACGACGCGGGCCCCGAACTCGCCGGGCACATCCGCGACTTCCTGCGAGGATCACGATGACCACCGCACCCGACGGGATGTTCGCGCGCCTCGCCCGGCTCTCCGAGCGCCCGGACGCCACCGTGCTCGTCCGCTGCACCGGCGCCGGCTCCGCACAGGAGGTGACGGCGGCACAGCTGCTCGACGGCTGCCGTCACACCGCCGACGCCCTCCGGACGGCCGGGGTGCGGCGCGGCGACAAGGCGGTGGTGATGACGCGGGACGCCCACCGACTCGTGGCGTCCGTCTACGCCTTGGTCTGGCTGGGTGCCGTCCCCGTGCTGATCGAGCCGCGCGCCGAGGTGCGGCGCTGCCTGGACGAGATCGCCCCCGGGGTCTTCGTCGGGGAGCCCCTGGCCCAGGTGGCGCGCCGGGCGCTGGGCTGGGGACGCGGTCATGTCCGTACGGCCTTGGTCATCGGCCGGGCCTTTCCCGCCAGGTCCGGTTCCTCGGGCAGCACCTGCCTTCGGGAGTGCCGGACGGCGGCGGTCGGGCGCCACGCCTCTCCGCACCAGAGCCCGAGGACCTGGCGATGATCGCCTTCACCTCCGGCTCCACCGGCAGCCCAAAGGCGTGGAGTACCGCCACTCCACGATCGCCGGGCAAGTCGCCGCACTGGACGCCGTGTTGCGTCCGAGGGCCGACGACGTCCTGCTCTCCTGCTTCCTGCCGTTCGCCACGCTCGGCCCGCTGCTCGGCCTGACGACCGTCGCCCCCGGGTCGACCACCTGGCGCCGGCCCGCACCTCGCCGGAACGCCTCGTCGGCCCCCTGCTGCGTCACCGGGCGACCATCGTCCTCGGCTCGCCGGCCGTCCTCGGCCTGATCGCCGGCCACTGCGTCCGCCACGATCTGACGCTGCCCTCGGTCCGTCGCGTGCTGTCCTTCGGCGCCCCGCTGCGCCCGCGGTTGGCCGAGGCCCTTGCGAGGGTCCTGCCGGCCGAGGCGGAGATCCTCAGCGTCTACGGTGCCACCGAGTGCCTGCCCGTCGCCGCCATCGGCTCCGACGAGCTGCGGGCGCTGCGCGTCGAGCCGCCGCCGGGCCACGCCGGAACCTGCCTGGGCCGGCCCCTGCCCGGCGTCGGGGCGCACATCCTGGACGCGGACGCCACCGGCCTCGGGGAGATCGCCGTCGCCGGACCGGTCGTCAGCCCCGCCTACCATGCCCGCCCCGACGCCACCGACGCGGCCAAGTCCCTTGCGCACGGCACACTGTGGCACCGCACCGGCGATCTCGGACGCCTCGACGACGACGGCCGCCTCTGGTACCTCGGCCGCAAGGCCCACCTCGTCATCGGCGAGGACTTCGCCCTCACCACCGAGGACATCGAGGCCGCCGCCGACACCGCCCCGGGGGTCCGCCGCACCGCACTGGTCGGTCTCGGCCCCGCCGGACGGCAGCGGGCGGTGCTCTGCGTCGAACCCGAAGCCGGCGCGCGGGGGACACGGTCCTGGACGGGTTGCGAGCCGCCCTCGGCGACCACCGGCACGGCCGCCGCATCGGCACGGTGCTGTTCCACCCCGCTTCCCGACCGACATCCGGCACAACTCCAAGATCGACCGGAACCGGCTGGCCGCCCACGCCGCCAAGTACGTGACGGGGAGGACCCGATGAGGGTCCTGGTCACGGGCGGGAGCGGCTTCCTCGGGCTGGAGATCTGCCGTCGGCTCGTCGCCCGCGGCATCACGGCCTCCTCGCTCAGCCGCCGTCCGAGCCCCGTCCTGGAGGCGCTCGGCGTCCGGCAGCACCAGGGGACCTGGCCGATCCGGCCGCCGTCTCCCGCGCGGTCGCCGGCTGCGACGCCGTCATCCACAACGCGGCACTGGCCGGTGTCAGCGGCCCGCTCGCCCCGTACTGGCGAACCAACGTCATCGGCACCCGCAACGTCATCGGCCAGTGCCGGGCCCACGGGGTGGACACACTCGTCCACACCTCGACCGCCAGCGTCGTCTTCCGGCCCGGCGGCCTGGAGAACGCCGACGAAAGCCGTCCGTACCCCAGCGGCACCTGGCGGCCTACCCGCACAGCAAGGCACGCGCGGAAGCGCTCGTCCTGGCCGCCGACGGCCCCGGCCTGGCGACCGTCTCCCTGCGCCCCCACATCATCTGGGGCCCGGGCGACCCGCACTTCGCCCCGGCCCTGGCGCGGGCGGTGCGCGCGGGCCGGCTGGTGATGCCCGGGGACGGCACCAACCTCGTCGACACGACCCATCTGCACACCGCCGCCAAGCCCACCTGCACGCTCTGGACCGGCTGCGGGAGGGCCGGCCCATCGGAGGCCGTGCCTACTTCATCACCCAGGGCGAGCCCCGGCCCCTGCGCGACATCACCGCCCACTTCCTGCGCGCGGCCGGCCTGCCGGCCACCTGGTGCACCGTCCCCCGGGCGCTGGCGCACGCCGCCGCGACCGCCTCCGAGAGCGTCCTGCGGCTGACCGGCCTCACCCGCACCCACGCCCTCAGCCGGTTTCTCGTCGCCGAGCTCGTGCATCCGCACTGGTTCAACGTGGAAGCCGCCCGCCGCGACCTGGAGTTCGACCCGCCGATCAGCTTCGACGCGGGCATCACCGCGCTGTCGGCCACGACGTCGTGATCAGTGGCCGTACGGCGGCTCGAAGCAGCCGGTCTCCGGGTACGGGCCGTTGGCCCGCACCTCGAAGTTCGACTTCTGCACGAACGCCGTGACGCAGGCGTCGGCATGAACGCGCAGGGCGACCCTCGCCCCTTCGGGCGTCACGTAACGGCCGTTCTCGTAGCGCGAGGACATCTCCCGGACGGTGAGCGTCCCGCCGAGCAGCTTGCCGTCGGGCGCGACGCGCTCCTCCTCGTAGCCGAGCCGGAGCATGGCCGTCCGCACCGTCGCGGGGTCCCACTTCCGTTGCTCCCACAGCCGCTCGATCACCGGCCTGATGCGGTCGGCCTCCCACTCGGCGTCCTTCGCGTGGGCGGGAGACATCTCGCCCGCACGGCGGTAGGCGTTGTTCTCGTTGTAGTGCGGGGCCCCGTCGCCCGCCCCCGGCTCCACGTACGGCGAAGGTCCCGCGGCACCGGTCGAGGACGCGGCGGACGTGCTGGGAGGGGGCCCGGCCGTCACGTCCGAGGCGTGCAGGTCACCGCAGGCGGTGAGAGTGGCGACCAGAACCAGGGCGGCAGCGGCAAGCGGGGCTCGGCGTGCGGACGTCGAGGTGGACATGGATCGACCCTTTCATCGCGGCCGGGCGGCCCGAATCGGTACGTGCGCGGGTGCTGATGAGTACGCGTACTCAGGACTGCCTGGCCGGCCCGCGTCCCCGGACGGGGCCCGGCGGCAGGTGGACCGTCATGATCAGGTGGCTGGTCTCGGTGCCGGAGCCCCGGTACCCTCGGCCCGGCCAACTCCGGGTCACCGTCCGAGACCGGCGCGGCATGCCCGCCGTTCCCGATCAGCTGTCGCAGATGCCGCGCCCCTCGCCCCCGGCCGTCCCGTCGTCGTCCTCCGGCATCGGCCCCAACAGGACCTCGATGCCCGCCCGCAGGTACCGCTCCAGCGTGGCGTCCGGCGCCGAGACCAGGGCGGGGGGCCGGATCTCCGTCCGCATCAGACTGGTGCCGAGCATCCACGCCGCCAGGAGTTCCGCCCGCACATCGGCGTCGGGGCCGCCGAGCCGAGCGGCCAGGCGCCGGGAGAACACCTCCGTGAGATCCGCCCGCAGCCGCGCCACGGCCTCGTCCCGGCCGGAGGACCGCAACACCGACAGCACCGGATGCGGGAATTCGCCCTCCTTCGGCTGCCCCGTGAGCAGCGCGCAAAACCAGTCGGGGATCGCCTCGACCGGTTCGTCCAGCAGCGGCTCGAAGATCTTGCCGGTATCGGAAACGTCGTTGAACAGCGCTTCTTTCGAGCCGAAGTAGCGGTAGACGAGGGCGGCGTCCACACCGACGTCGCCCGCTATGTCGCGCACACTGGTGCCCTCGTAGCCGTACTTGCCGAAGCGGAAGGCCGCGGCGGCCCTGAGCGCGGTGCGCGTGGCCGTGGCCGAGCGTTTGTGGGCGGGCCGGCGGGCCACCGCCTTCGACGCCTCGCCGTTCTGTACTCCCGACACGTACCGCACCTCCGTGGTCCACGGCCCTTCCGCCATCCGCCCATGTTCCAGGCTGCGGCGACTGTCTCAAAGTCACCGACCGATGTCATCAATCGTTGACTTACGTTCTCACCCCATGCCATATCTGGGTCAGGTCAACGATCGATGACTTGAGTCCTCGCTCCGCCAGGGCCGTACGACGGAGTCGGCCCTCCCAGGTCCGCCCGCGGCACGCGACGCCGCGCGGCCTCGCGCCCCTCGAAGCCGTCGCACGCGGGCCCCCACCGACCGGAAGTGGTGATCTTCTGTGCCTGCTCGTCGCGTCGCCGTGATCGGAACCGGCTACGTCGGACTGACCACCGGCGCCTGTCTGGCCGCTCTCGGCCACCACGTGGTGTGCGCCGACGCCGACCCGCGCAAGGTCGAGCGGCTGCGCGAGGCCCGGGTGGACATCCTGGAACCCGGTCTGCCCGAGACCGTCCGGGACGCCCTGGACGCCGGCCGGCTCGACTTCACTGGTGACACCGCGTCCGCCGTGGCCGAGTCCGACGTGGTGTTCCTGTGTCTGCCCACGCCCATGGGGGCGGGCGGCGCGGCCGACCTCGCCGCCGTGGAGGCCGTCGCCGCGCAGATCCGCGACGCACTGCCGCCCGGCTGTGTCGTCGTCAACAAGTCGACCGTGCCCGTCGGGACGTGCGAACGCGTCGCCGCGCTGCTCGGCCGGGACGACGTGGCCGTGGTGAGCAACCCGGAGTTCCTGCGTGAGGGCCGCGCCGTCCACGACTTCCTGCACCCAGACCGGATCGTGATCGGCGCCGCCGACCGGGACACCGCCCGGCGCGTGGCCGACCTGTACGCCGAACTGGACGCGCCTCTGGTGCTCACCGATCCCGCGAGCGCCGAACTGGCCAAGTACGCGGCGAACTTCTTCCTCGCGATGAAGCTGTCCTTCGCCAACAACCTCGCCACCGTCTGCGAACGCTTCGGCGCCGACATCAACGACGTGACCGAGGGCATCGGCCGGGACCGCGCATCGGCTCCGCGTTCCTGCGGCCCGGCCCCGGCTGGGGCGGCTCCTGTCTGCCCAAGGACACCCACGCCCTGCTGACCGTGTGCGACCTGGCCGGCGTCGACTTCCCCTGCTGCGCGCCACCCTGGAGACCAACGTCTCGCACCAGCGGCAGCTCGTCGACCGTGTCGCCGCCGCGTGCGGGCGCGGCGAGGACGGCTCGCTGCAGGGCGTACGGCTCGCCCTGTACGGCCTGACCTTCAAGTCCGGCACGTCCGATCTGCGCGACTCCCCCGCGCTCTCCGTCGCCCGGCTGCTGCGCGAGCGCGGTGCCGAACTCAGCGCGTACGACCCGGCGTTGTGCGAGGAGCGGCCCGACCTGAGCGATCTGGTCGACCTCTTGGACGACCCGGTGCGGGCGGCGGAGGGGGCAGCGGCCTGTCTCGTGCTCACCGAGTGGCCCGAGCTGCGGGACCTCGATTGGGCGGCGATCGCCGCGCGCATGACCGGCCGCGAGGTCCACGACTTCCGCAACCTGCTGGACGCGGACCGCCTCGCGCGCGCCGGGCTGAGCTGGCACGGCATCGGACGGACGCAGGCGCCGACGCGGGTGGCGTGAGAGGCCGGTTCGCGATCTGTTCCGGTCACCCTGACACCCGTCCTCCCCCGCCCGCCTTCCCCTCGAAGCGCCTCCCAGAGAAAGGTTCACCCATGCGGGTTCTGTGCACCACGCTCGGCAGTCCGTCCCACGGGCGTGCTCAGCTGCCGCTGCTGCGCGCCCTGGCCGAGGCCGGGCACCAGGTGCTCGTGGTCACCACCGACGCCCTCGTCCCCGTGTTCCGTGACGACGACGTACGGATGAACGCCGCGCTGCCGGAGTTCGACCCGATGGCCGCGGTGATTCCCTACCTCGCCGAGCTCCAGGAGGTTCCCGACTCGACGGAGCCGTCGGATGTTCTGACCCGGTTGCTGATGCGGAACGTGGCCGGGCCGCACGTCAAACCGCACCTGGACGTGCTGCTCTCCATCGCCCGGGAGTTCCGGCCCGATCTGATCCTGCGGGACGGTATGGACATGGGCGCGGTGCTCACCGCCGAGTTGCTGGGCGTACCGCAGCTGCCGACGCCTTCCGGGTTCAGCAACATCCTCGACCCCGCGGAGGTGCTGCCGCAGCTGAACGAGCGGCGTGAGGAACTCGGGCTGCCCGTACGGGACGACCCGCTGTCCGTCGTTCCGCACGGCCGCTTCGACTATGTGCCGTCCGCCTTCTCCTTCGCCCGGCACCTGCCCCGGACGTGGTCCTACCGGCAGACGGTGGACGTCGAGCGCGGTGGAGTGCTGCCGGAGTGGGTCACCGCCCTGCCCACCGACCGGCCGCTGGTGTACGCCGGGATAGGCACGGCGCTGCCCCAGGTCCGGGCACGCATGGCGGAACGGACCGCACCCCTGCCCGTGAAGATGCCGGACACCACCGAGAGCCTGCGGGCGATCCTGGGGGCGGCGGCCGAGCTGGACGACTGCACGGTGGTCGTGTCGACGTCCGGGATACCGGTGGACACCGAGGGGCTGCCCGGGCACGTGCACGTCACCGAGCGGCTGCCGCAGCCGCTGCTGCTGGAGTCGGTCGACCTGTTCGTCACTCACGGCGGCTTCAACAGCATCCGGGAGGCCATGCGCACCGGCACGCCGCTGGCGGTTCTGCCGCATTTCGGGGACCAGCCCGCCAACGCGGAGCGCGTGGCGGAGCTGGGCCTGGGCCGTCACATCACGGACCGCGGCGCGGCCGGCATCGCCGAGGTGTGCCGCAAGCTCCTCGCCGATCCCGGGCCCGGGCGCGGGCCCGGGCGGCCCAGCTGGCGATGCTGACATTGCCGGGTGTCGAGCACGCGGTCGGTGACCTGGCGAAAATCACCGGCTAGCGCCCCGGCCTCCCGGTGCGGGTCGCTCCGGAGTTCCGGGGCGGCCCGCAGACGCCCCCATCCCGAGGACGACACGTGACCTTCTCCGACACCCGAGAACAGGGCGCGGCCGGGGACCTGCCCCCGCGGCTCAGTCACCGGCAGATCACCACCGTCATGTCCGGGCTGGTGCTCGGCATGTTCCTGGGAGCCCTGGACCAGACGGTGGTCTCGTCAGCGCTGCGGACCATCGCCGACGATCTGCACGGGCTGACGGCCCAGGCGTGGGTGACGACCGCGTATCTCATCACCGCCACCATCGCGACGCCGCTGTACGGCAAGCTCTCCGACATCCACGGCCGCAGGCCGGTCTACCTCGCCGCGATCGCCCTGTTCACGGCCGGCTCACTGCTGTGCGGAATCGCCACGTCGATCCATGAACTCGCGGTGTTCCGCGCCGTTCAGGGTCTCGGTGGCGGCGGGCTGATGTCGCTGGCGATGACGATCATCGCCGACATCACCACCCCACGCGAACGGGGCCGTTACCAGGGCTACTTCATGGCCGTGTTCGGCGGCGCCAGCATCGTGGGCCCCCTGGTGGGCGGCGCGTTCGCGGACCGGGCCACCCTGCTCGGCATCGCCGGCTGGCGCTGGATCTTCCTGATCAACGTGCCGCTCGCCGCCGCGGCCGCGGTGACGATCGTGCGTGTGCTGCGCTTCCCGCACCGGCGGGTGCGCCACCGGCTCGACCATGCCGGCGCACTGTCCCTGGCCGTGGGACTGGTGCCGCTGCTGACCGTCGCCGAGCAGGGCCGCACGTGGGGGTGGGGCTCGCCCCGGGCCCTGTTGATGTACGCGATCGGCGTGGCAGGGCTGGCCGTGTTCATCGCCGTCGAGCGGCGGTCGGGTGACGCCGCGCTGCTGCCGCCGCGGCTGTTCCGCATCCGGGCCTTCCGGCTGGGCGTCGGGCTGCACTTCGTCGTCGGCATCGGCATGTTCGGCGCGATGACGACGCTGCCGCTCTATCTGCAGCTCGTGCGCGCATGAGCCCCATGGAGGCGGGCCTGGCCACGCTGCCCACGGTCGTCGCGAACCTCGCGGTGACTCTGCTGACGGGCCGGATGATCGCCCGGACCGGCCGGTTCAAGGTCCATCTCGTCGCCGGGATCGGCTCGTTCACCGCGGCGATGCTCGTCTTCGCCACGCTGCGTGTGGACAGCCCGCTGTGGCACCCGACGCTCGGCATGGCCCTGATGGGCGCGGGCCTCGGCGCGTCGATGCAGACGCTCACCACGCTCGCGCAGTGCGAGGTGCCCCGTACCGACATGGGCGCGGCGACGGCGTCGGTCAACTTCTTCCGCTCCAACGGCGGTACGGTCGGCACCGCGGCATTCCTGTCGATCCTGTTCACCACGGCGGCCGGCAGCATCGCCGACCGGCTGGCGGAGGCCCGCCACGACCCGGCCTACCGCCGGCTTCTGGCCCAGCCCGACAACGCCCAGGCCCTGACGGGGGTCCTGCGCCCCGGCGGCGGTGTCGACCTGGAGGACTCCGCTTTCCTGCACGCCCTCGACCCGGGTGCGGCACTGCCGTTCCTGGAGGGCTACGTCAGCTCGATGCGCGTCGTCTTCCTCACCGGCGCCGCGGTGACCCTGACCGCCTTCGCGATCGCGGCCTGGCGGGTCCCCGACCTCACGCTCTCCGACGAATAGAGGACCCGGAGAAGCGCCTTCGAGGTCGCGCGGTCGACGTCTTGACAACCCCGGAACCCACAAGAAAGGCTGTTGCACATAGAGAGTTCAGTTGCTTCATCAGAAACGGGAGCCCGCTCGTGGCCATCTCCGTCTTCGACCTCTTCTCCATCGGCATAGGTCCGTCCAGTTCGCACACCGTCGGCCCCATGCGGGCCGCCGGCCTGTTCGCCGGACACCTGGAGCGGGAAGGCCTCCTCACCCGGACCGCAGCGGTGCGGGCCGAGCTCTTCGGCTCCCTCGGCGCCACCGGCCACGGCCACGGCAGCCCCAAGGCGGTCCTGCTCGGCCTGGAGGGCAACGAGCCGCACACGGTGGACGTCGCCGAGGCCGAACGGGACGTCGAGCGGATCAGGTCGACGGGCCGGCTGCGGCTGCTGGGCCGCGACCTCGGCGACGCCCACGAGATCGGTTTCGACACGGACAGCCAGTTGATCCTGCACCGCCGCCGTTCCCTGCCGTACCACGCCAACGGCATGACGCTGTTCGCGTACGACGACGAGGGGACACCGCTGCTGGAGAAGACGTACTACTCGGTGGGCGGCGGGTTCGTGGTCGACGAGGACGCGGCCGGCGCGGACCGGGTCAAGCCGGACGACACCGTGCTGAAGTACCCGTTCACCAGCGGTGACGAACTGCTGCGGCTGACCCGGGAGACCGGCCTGTCGATCTCGGCGCTGATGCTGGAGAACGAGCTGGCCTGGCGCACCGAGGAGGAGATCCGGGCCGGGCTGCTGGAGATCTGGCGGGTGATGCGCGAGTGCGTGGCACGCGGACTGACCTGTGAGGGGATCCTGCCCGGCGGGCTCAAGGTCCGCCGCCGCGCCACCGCCGTCGCCAAGGCGCTGCGGGCCGACGGCGATCCGGCGGGGCGGGCGCTGGAGTGGGTGACCCTCTACGCCATGGCGGTCAACGAGGAGAACGCGGCCGGCGGCCGCGTGGTCACCGCCCCGACCAACGGGGCCGCGGGCATCATCCCGGCCGTCCTGCACTACTACGTCAACTTCGTCCACGGTGCCGACGACGACGCCGTCGTGCGGTTCCTGCTGGCGGCCGGCGCCATCGGCCTGCTGTTCAAGGAGAACGCCTCCATCTCCGGCGCCGAGGTCGGCTGCCAGGGCGAGGTCGGCGCCGCCTGCTCCATGGCCGCGGGGGTCTGGCGGAGGTACTCGGTGGTTCTCCGGAACAGGTGGAGAACGCCGCCGAGATCGGCATGGAACACAACCTGGGCCTGACCTGCGACCCGGTCGGCGGCCTGGTCCAGATCCCGTGCATCGAACGCAACGGCATGGCGGCGGTCAAGGCCGTCACCGCGGCCCGGATGGCCCTGCGCGGCGACGGCCGCCACCACGTCTCCCTGGACAAGGTCATCAAGACCATGAAGGACACGGGGGCCGACATGAAGGTCAAGTACAAGGAGACGGCCCGCGGCGGGCTCGCGGTCAACGTCATCGAGTGCTGACGCCCGGCGTGCCGGCACGGCACGTGGCCGCCGGCCCTGCGGTGGCCTGGCCGAGGAGCAGCCGCCGCGCGGCTGTGCGACTTCGCGCTCGGTCCCGCAGGGCGGTCAGTGCGCCGGTTCCAGCCGGACCACGATGGACTTGGACGTCGGCGTGTTGCTGACCTCCGCGGTGGAGTCCAGCGGCACGAGGACGTTGGTCTCGGGAAGTAGGCGGCGCAGCAGCCACGCGGGGTGGAGTAGGCGACCGTGCGGAAGGCCGGTGCCCGGCGCTCCAGCCCGTCGGAGAACTCGCTGACGATGTCGACGAGTTCGCCTTCGGTCAGGCCTTGTGCGGCGAGGTCGTCCGGGTGGACGAAGAGCACCCTGCGGCCTTGGTGGATGCCGCGGTAGCGGTCGTCCAGGCCGTAGATGGTGGTGTTGTACTGGTCGTGCGAGCGGATGGTCTGGAGGAGCAGCCGCCCCGACGGGACGCGCAGCAGCTCCAAGGGGTTGACGGTGAAGTTGGCCAGCCCGGTGCTGGTGGGGAAGCGTCGCTCGTCGCGTGGCGGGTGGGGCAGGGCGAAGCCGCCCGGCCGGCGCACGCGGGCGTTGAAGTCCTCGAAGCCGGGATCACCCGGGCGATCCTGTCCCGGATCCGGTCGTGGTCCGCTGCGAAGTCCTCCCAGGGCACCTGCGGACCGTCGCTGCCGAGGACCGCGGCCGCCATGCGGCAGATGATCGCGACCTCGCTCAGCAGGGTGTCGGACGCGGGTGCCAGCCGGCCCCGGGAGAGGTGCACCATGCCCATGGAGTCCTCGACCGTCACCCGTTGCTCCCCGGTGGGCCCGAGGTCGGCTTCGGTGCGGCCCAGGCAGGGCAGGATGAGCGCCTGCCGGCCGGCCACCGCGTGGGACCGGTTGAGCTTGGTGGAGATCTGCACCGTGAGCTCGCAGTTGCGCAGGGCCCGCTCGGTGAGGTCGGTGTCCGGGGCGGCGGAGACGAAGTTGCCGCCGAGCGCGACGAAGACCCGCACCTGTCCGTCCCGCATGGCCCGGATGGTCTCCACCGCGTCATGGCCGTGGTGGCGCGGTGGATCGAAGCCGAACTCCGCGCCGAGCGCGTCGAGGAAGGCGGCGTCCGGCTTCTCGTGGATGCCCATGGTCCGGTCGCCCTGGACGTTGGAGTGGCCGCGCACCGGGCAGAGGCCGGCGCCGGGGCGGCCGATGTTGCCGCGCAGCAGCAGGAAGTTGACGACCTCGCGGATGGTCGGCACCGAGTGGCGGTGCTGGGTGAGGCCCATGGCCCAGCAGACGACTGTTTTCCTCGCGGCCATGACCTCCTGGAACGCGTGACGGATCTCCTGCGCGGACAGGCCGGTGGCCTCCAGGATGTCGTCCCAGGACGTCTTGCGGGCCTGGTCGGCGAAGTCCTCGAAGCCGTGGGTGTGCGCGGTGATGAAGTCACGGTCGAGGGCCGAGCCGGGAGCGTCGTCCTCCGCCTCCAGGAGCATGCGGTTGAACGCCTGGAAGAGGGCCTGGTCGCCGCCTAGCCTGATCTGCAGGAACAGATCGGTGAGTTGGGTGCCGCCCCCAGCAGGCCAGAGGGCCGCTGGGGGTTCTTGAAGCGCAGCAGGCCCGCCTCGGGAAGGGGGTTCACCGAGATGATCCTGGCCCCTTGCCCTTGGCGGTCTCGAGCGCCGAGAGCATCCGGGGGTGGTTGGTGCCCGGGTTCTGGCCCACGACGAGGATCAGGTCGGCCTCGTACAGGTCCTCCAGCCGGACGCTGCCCTTGCCGATGCCGATGGTCTCGGTCAGGGCGGAGCCGCTCGACTCGTGGCACATGTTGGAGCAGTCGGGCAGGTTGTTGGTGCCGAGGAGCCGGACGAACAGCTGGTAGACGAAGGCGGCCTCGTTGCTCGCCCGGCCGGAGGTGTAGAAGGCGGCCCGGTCCGGCGAGTCGAGTGCGCGCAGCTCCCGGGCGATGACGGCGAACGCCTCGTCCCAGGGGATCTGCCGGTAGCGGTCGCTGCCTGCGGGGCGGTACATGGGGTGGGTGAGGCGGCCCTGCTGGCCGAGCCAGTAGTCGCTGCGTCCGGCCAGCTCCGCCAGGGTGTGCTCGGCGAAGAAGTCGGGGCCGACCCGGCGCAGGGTCGCCTCCTCGGCCACCGCCTTGGCGCCGTTCTCGCAGAACTCGGCGCGGTGCCGGTGCTCGGGCTCGGGCCAGGCGCACCCCGGGCAGTCGAAGCCCGACTTCTGATTGACGCTCAGCAGGGTCAGCAGACTGCGGCGGACGCCCATCTGCGCGTGGGCGTGGCGCAGCGAGGAGGTGACCGCGGGAACGCCCGCGGCGTGGTCCTTCGGCGGGCCCACCCGCAGACGGGAGTCGCCGGGGTCCTCGGCAGGTGCCTCGCGGGTCATCGCCTAGCGCTCCGCGAGGCCGGAGCGGGTGCCGAGACGGTCCTGGACCCAGTCGTGGAACTCGCCGATGTGGTGCTCACTGGGCACCAGGACGCCGCCCTTGGCGTACAGCCGGGAGCTCATCGCCGGCTGGCAGCGCTCGCAGGCGTCGAAGTCCTGCCGGTTGACGCGGTCGAACAGCTCCACCGACCGGCTGACGTCCCGGCCGCTCTCCACCACGCCCTTCAGGTACAGCCAGTCGCACTCCACGATCGTGCGGTCGACCGCCACCGGGAACATCCGGTGGAAGATCACATGGTCGGGGACGAGGTTGATGAACACCTGCGGGCGCACTGTGATCGCGTAGTACCGGCGGTCCTGCTCCTCGGAGACGCCCGGGATGCGGTCCAGGCCCTCCGAGCCGTCCACGGTGAAGCCCTGGACGTCCGAGCCGAACTCGGCGCCGTGCCCGACGTAGTACTGCGCGGCGTACCCGTCGGCGAACTCCGGCAGCACCTCGGTCAGCTCGGGGTGGATGGTCGCGCAGTGGTAGCACTCCATGAAGTTCTCGATGATGAGCTTCCAGTTGGCCCGGACGTCGTAGACGATCCGCCGGCCGACCTCCAGGCTCTCGACGTCGTACCGCTCGACGGACTCCACGTCGCCCAGGCGCGCGACCACGTCGGCGATCACCGACTCCTCGAACGACGGCGGGTTCTCGGCCAGGCACACCCACACATAGCCCAGCCACTCCCGTACCGCCACGCTCGCCAGGCCGTACTCGGTGCGGCCGATGTCCGGCATCTTGGTCAGGTTCGGGGCCGCGACGAGTTTGCCGTTGAGGTCGTACGTCCACGCGTGGTACGGGCATTGGAAGGCTCGCTTGACCTCGCCGGACTCCTGCGTGCACAGCTTCGCGCCGCGGTGCCGGCACACGTTGAAGAAGGCGCGGACGGAGCCGTCCCGCGACCGGGTCAGCAGGACGCTCTCCCGCCCGACGTCCACGGTCCGGAACGCACCCGGCTTCGCCAGTTCCGACGAGCGTGCCGCGCAGAACCACATGGACTCGAAGATGTGCTCCTGCTCGAGGCGGAAGATCTCCGGGTCGGTGTAGTGGTCACCGGGAAGGGTCGCGATCAGGCTCTCCGGCAGGCCGGTCGTAGTCATGGTTCCCCTCGAAGTGAAGCGCCTCGGGCAGGCGGGGTGGTTGCCTCATACGCAACGAGCTTCTTGCTGCGCAACTCACAGTGCAGTCCACCCGAAGCACTGTCAAGACCTTGACCACAGGCGGTCACGCGCAGGACCATGTTGCGTATCAGTCCCACTGTTGCGTAATACGCACCCCCTCAGGGAGGGCTCAGTGTCTCTTGGACCCACAACCGGCCGCGAGTTCGTCCTCACCCTGTCGTGCCCCGACCGCTCGGGCCTCGTCCACGCCGTCACCGGCTTCCTGGTCCGGCACTCCGGGAACATCCAGGAGAGCCAGCAGTTCGACGACCGGCTCGAGGACCGCTTCTTCATGCGGGTGCACTTCGACGTCTCGGACCCGGGCATGTCGCTGGAGGACCTCAAGTCCGGCTTCGCCCAGGTGGCTGAGGCGTACCGGATCTCCTGGCAGCTGTACGAGGCCTCGACGCCGACGCGCACGCTGATCATGGTGTCGAAGTTCGGGCACTGCCTGAACGACCTGCTCTTCCGCTGCCGCACCGGCGCGCTGAACATCGAGGTGCCGGCGATCGTCTCCAACCACCGGGACTTCGAGCCGCTCGCCGAGAGCTACGGAATCCCGTTCCACCACGTGCCGGTGACCCGGGAGACGAAGCCCGAGGCGGAGGCCCGTCTACTGCAGCTCGTCGACGAGCTGGACATCGACCTCGTGGTCCTCGCCCGCTACATGCAGATCCTGTCCAACGATCTGTGCAAGCAGCTCGAAGGCCGGGCGATCAACATCCACCACTCGTTCCTGCCGAGCTTCAAGGGCGCCCGCCCCTACGTCCAGGCGCACGAGCGCGGCGTCAAGCTCGTCGGAGCGACGGCCCACTACGTCACCCCGGACCTCGACGAGGGGCCCATCATCGAGCAGGACGTCATCCGTGTGAACCACTCACAGGGCCCCGACAGCATGGTCGCCCTGGGCCGCGATGTGGAGGCGCAGGTCCTGGCGCGGGCGGTGGAATGGCACAGCCAGAGCCGCATCATGGTCAACGGCAACCGGACAGTCGTCTTCCGCTGACGAAAAATGACCTCCGGCCCCTCACACCTGTTGACCATTTCGCCTAGGGTTTCGCCATGAGCAACCACGGTGCCGAGTCCGCAGGCGCTCCCAGTGGCGGAGTGCAGTCCGTCGACCGTGCTGTCGCCGTGCTGGAGATCCTCGCCCAGCACGGCGAGGCGGGCGTGAGTGAAGTGGCCGCGGCGATCGACGTCCACAAGTCCACCGCTTTCCGGCTGCTCGGCGCGCTGGAAGCGCACGGGATGGTCGAGCAGGAGAGCGAGCGCGGAAAGTACCGTCTCGGCTTCGGGGTCGTGCGCCTGGCCGGCGCCGTGACGGGCCGCATCGACGTCACCAGACACGGACGGGGCATCTGCGAGCGTCTCGTCGACGACGTGGGCGAGACGATGAACATCGCCGTGCTCGAGTCCTGCCACGCGATCAACCTCTACCAGGTGCGCAGTACCTCGGCCATCGCCGCGCAGAACTGGGTGGGGCGCCAGACGCCGCTGCACTGCACGTCGAGCGGCAAGATCCTCCTGGCCCACCTCGACCGCGACGACCGTGACGAGCTCCTCGCCGAGGCCGGCCTCCCCCGTATGACACCGCGCACGGTGACCTCCAGGAGGAAACTGGAGGCGGACCTCGCCGAAGCCCGTGAGCAGGGTTATGCCATCACGATGGAGGAGTACGAGGAGGGTCTCAACGCCCTGTCCGCTCCCGTGCGTTCGGACGAGGGCGAGGTCGTCGCCGCCCTCAGCGCGTCGGGGCCGGCCTTCCGGCTCACCGAGGAGCGGATGCACGATCTGGCACAGGTGCTCGTCGCGGGAGCGGACGAGCTCAGCCGCCGCCTCGGCTACGCGGGCTGAGGCCCGGCTCGGTCGCTGACCAGGACAGGACTCTCACACCCGAGCGGCGGTCGGCGATCCGGACACCGGGATCACCGACCGCCGCTTTCGTGGTGCCCGGGTCAGCCCGTCCACTCCACGGCCGCGTCCAGCAGCCAGTCCGTGAGGTAGCCGGCGAAGGACGAACGGACCAGCACCCAGAACCCGGCCCTGTGGTCGTCCCGGGCCACCAGGACGACCTGGGTGCGGCCCAGGGTCGTCTGGGCGCAGCGGCCGGGGCCGAAGGCGCGCGGGTGCAGATCCAGCGAGCAGCCGTGAGCCAGCAGGTCACGGGCCCGGGGGCCCGCGACGAGGAGCGTGGTGCGCTGGGCCGAGACATCGATGACGGACACGGGCTCGTCGCCCGCGGCCTCCCGGATCCGGCTCTCCAGGTCCCGCTGCCCGCCCGGCGGACCCACGACGAGCCACTCGTCGGGGCCGAGCCACAGCGCGGTCAGCTCCCCGGCGCGGACGACGGTGCCGGGTTCGACGGGCAGTTGGAGACCCAGCGCCAGCCCCACCGCGTCCGCCGCCGCTCCCTTGGGATCGAGGCGCACATTGATCTGGGTCAGGAAGGGGAGCTCCGCCAGCCGGATCGCGCCCCGGATGTGCGGGTCGCGGCGGCCAGCCGGTCGGCGGCGTGCGACAGGGGGCTGCGGAGCGGGACGGTAAGGGCGGTGTCAGCCATCGCGGCGGGCTCCCTCGGGGTCGTAGAGGACGGGGCTCGCGACGGTCACCGGGACCAGCCGGTCGCCCACGGGGGCGTAGAGTCGCTCACCGATGCGCTCCCGGCCTCCCTTGACCAGCGCGAGCGCGAAGGTCCGGCCGAGGGCGGCGCTGCGGTAGCTGGACGTGACGTGGCCGAGCATCGGCACGGGCGGCGCGGGCAGCACACCGCCGGCGACCAGGTGCGTGCCCTCGGGGAGGAACGCGCCCGGGTCCTCCGGGAGCAGCCCGACCAGGTGCTTGCGGTCGGGCGGGCGGTGTCGGCGCGGGCGTGGGACCGCTTGCCGATGAAGTCCCGCTTCTTCTTCGACACCACCCAGTTCATGCCGAGGTCCTGGGGCGTCACGGTGCCGTCGGTGTCCTGGCCGACGATCGGGTAGCCCTTCTCCGCCCGCAGGACGTGCATGGTCTCCGTGCCGTACGGGGTGATGCCGTACGGGGCGCCGGCCTCGTACAGCGCCTCCCACAGGGCGAGGGCCTGCCACGGTGACACATTGATCTCGTAGGCGAGTTCGCCGGAGAAGCTGATCCGGCAGACCCGCGCCTCGATGCCCGCGACGGTCGTGTCGCGCCACGCCATGAACGGGAAGTCCTCGTTGGCGACAGCCAGTTGCGGCGCGAGCGAGCCGAGGACCGCGCGGGACTTCGGGCCGACCAGCGCGACGGTGGCCCACTGCTCGGTCACGGAGGTGCAGTGGACCTTCAGCTCGGGCCACTCCGTCTGGAGCCACTCCTCCATCCAGTCCAGCACGGCGGCGGCGTTGCCCGTCGTGGTGGTGACCAGGTAGCGGTCCCGGTCGAGGCGGATGACGGTGCCGTCGTCGAAGACCATCCCGTCCGGGCGGCACATCACGCCGTAGCGGATCATGCCGACCTTCAGGGTGCTCATCATGTTGGTGTAGAGCAGGTCGAGGAAGACGCCGGCGTCCGGGCCCTGCACGTCGATCTTGCCGAGGGTGGAGGCGTCCATGAAGGCGACTCCCTCACGGGCGGCGGCGCACTCGCGCAGCACCGCCGTCTCCATGTCCTCGCCGTCGCGCGGGTAGTACCAGGGGCGCTTCCACTGGCCGACGTTCTCGAACAGGGCGCCGTGCGCGATGTGCCAGTCGTGCAGCGCGGTCGTGCGGACCGGGTCGCTCAGCGCGCCGCGGTCGCGACCGGCGAGGGCGGCGAAGGAGACGGGGGTGTACGGGGGCCGGAACGTGGTCGTGCCGAGCGCCGAGATGTCCACGCCGAGCAGTTCCGCGACGACGCCACTGGCCAGGACGCCGGAGGTCTTGCCCTGGTCGTTGGCGGTGCCGGCCGTGGTGTAGCGCTTGGTGTGCTCGACCGAGCGCATTCCGGCGCCGGTGGCCCGGGCGAGGTCGTCGACGGTGACGTCGCGTTGGAGGTCGACGAAGCGCGGGGCGCCTTCGCGGCCCGGGACGGTGAAGACCCGCATGGGCGGCGTCTGTGGCTGTGCGGACACCTGTGGCAGGCGGGGCGCCTCGGAGGTGTAGCCCTCGGCCTCGATCGCGCGGGCGCCGGCGGCCGCCCCCTGCGCGAGGACGCGAGCCGGGTCGAAGACGCCGCTCGCGCCGCCCGCGACTTCGACCGCCTGGCGGGAGGAGTCGGGGACGAAGCTGCCGAGCGTCTCGTCGTAGCGCAGCTTGCCGCCGGCCTGGCTGAACAGGTGCGCGACCGGGTTCCAGCCGCCGGAGACCAGGAGCAGGTCGGCGGCGAACTCCCGCCGGCCTGTTGTCTCCCCGTACGGGGAGACGGTCACGGCGGTGAGACGGGGGGCGCCTTCCGTGGCGGTGACGGCGTGGCCCGCAAGCACTTCGATGCCGGCCTGCCGGGCACGCTCGGCCCACTCCCCGGGATCGGGACGGGTGTCGACCACGGCCTCGACGGCCACGCCCGCCGCGGCGAGGTCCAGTGCCGCCGCGTAGGCGCTGTCGTTGGTGGTGAAGACGACCGCGTGGCGGCCGGGCAGGACGCCGTGGCGGTTGACGTGGGCGCGGGCCGAGGCGGCCAGCATCACACCCGGGCGGTCGTTGTCCGCGAAGGCCAG
The DNA here is from genome assembly GCA_018195615.1 of Streptomyces tuirus. Taxonomy (GTDB): domain Bacteria; phylum Actinomycetota; class Actinomycetes; order Streptomycetales; family Streptomycetaceae; genus Streptomyces; species Streptomyces tuirus_A. The sequence goes on from JAGTPG010000001.1 coordinate 29,344, forward strand.
CGAGCGTTCGTGGGCGCCTGTGGCGAGCACGACGCGGCGGGCGCGGATACGCCAGACGCGTTCGCGGGAGACGTGCTCCGGGGCCTCGGCGCCGAGGTGGTTGGTGCGGCGCTCGACGGCGAGGAGGTGGTTGTCGTCGTAGTAGCCGAAGACGGTGGTGCGGCGCAGGACCCGTACATCGGGGGCGGCATCGAGGTGGGCCGTCGTCTCCTGCACCCAGTCGAGGTGCTCGCCGGTGCCGAGGAGGCTGCCGCCGGGTTCCGGCTGGTCGTCGGCGAGGATGACCCGGGCGCCGCTCCGCGCTGCCGCGGCTGCCGCCGCGAGGCCGGCCGGGCCCGCGCCCACGACCAGGAGGTCGCAGTGGGCGTGTACGGCGTCGTAGCGGGCCGGGTCCGGTTCGGTGGCGAGGCGGCCCTGGCCGGGGAGGCTGGTCGCGACGAGGCCGTCGTAGAGCTCGACGGTGGTGGCGGGGAGCATGGGCTCGGGGAACGGCTCTTCGATCTGGACGACCGCGTTGGGTTCTTCGGCGCCGGCGGAGAAGATGCCTCGGGGCGGCCCAGTTTGATGCTGGTGCCGGTCTGGATGACGCCGTTGGCGAGGAGGGCGGATGCGAGGGTGTCGCCCTTGTAGCCCTGGTATGCGGTGCCGTCGAAGGTGAAGGTGAGCGGGGTGTCGCGGTGGATTCGGCCGCGGGTGGGGTGGCGGAACGGCTGGGTTGTTGCGCCCCCGCCGCCCCTACCCTTCCCGCCTTGAAGGGGCTCCGCCCCTTCGACCCCGCTGGGGGCCGCGCCCCCAGGACGCCCCCTTCGGCCTGGACGGCCGCGTCCTCAAGCGCCGGACGGGCTGCTTGCGATGAACGTGCCTCGAAAGTGCCCGGGCGCTCCTCCCCCGTCCGGTACACCGTCAGGATCTCGTTCGTCGACGTGTCCCGGACCGCGTTGAACCAGCGGCGGCAGCCCGCCGCGTGGCTCCAGCGCTCGGCGAAGGGGCCTCTCGGGTTGTCGCGGAAGAAGAGGTAGCGGGCCCACTCCTCGTCGGAGAGGGAGGACGGGTCCTCCGGGTACGGCACATGGGCCTGGCCGCCGTAGTGGAACTCGGCCTCGTCGCGGGGCCCGCACCACGGGCAGGGGATCAGCAGCATGGGTCGGCTCCCTGATGGTCCTAGTGGGCCACCGCGGCCGCGCCGTGCTCGTCGACGAGCGCGCCGGTGGTGAAACGGTCGAGCGAGAAGGGGGCGTTCAGCGGATGCGGTGTGTCGTGGGCGATGGTGTGGGCGTAGACCCAGCCGACGCCCGGGGTGGCCTTGAAACCGCCGGTTCCCCAGCCGCAGTTGAGGTAGAGGTTGTCGACGGGGCTGAGGCCGATGATCGGTGAGGCGTCGGGGCTGACGTCGACGATGCCGCCCCAGGTGCGCAGGACATGGGCGCGGGCGAAGACCGGGAAGAGCTCCAGGGCCGCGGCCATCTGCTCCTCGATGATGTGGAAGGCGCCGCGCTGGGTGTAGGAGTTGTACGCGTCGATGCCCGCGCCCATCACCAGCTCGCCCTTGTGGGCCTGGCTGACGTAGACGTGGACGGCGTTGGACATGACGACCGTCGGGTGCACCGGTTCCAGCAGCTCCGACACGAGCGCCTGCAGCGGGTGGCTCTGGACGGGGAGGTCGATGCCCGCCATGGCGGCGAGGACCGAGGTGTGGCCCGCCGAGCAGAGCGCGACCTTGCCCGCCGCGATCGGGCCCCGGGTGGTCCGGACGCCGACCACCCGGTTGCCGACCACGTCGAGGCCGGTGACCTCGCAGTTCTGGATGATGTCGATGCCGGCCGCGTCGGCGGAGCGGGCCAGGCCCCACGCCACGTGGTCGTGTTTGGCGATGCCGGCGCGCGGTTGGTAGGTGGCGCCGAGGACCGGATAGCGCACGTCCGGGGAGATGTTGACGATCGGGCAGACGTCCTTGACCCCGTCCGCGTCCAGCCACTCGGCGTCCACGCCGTTGAGGCGGTTGGCCTCGACGCGGCGCACGCTGTCGCGGACGTCCTGGAGGCTGTGGGCGAGGTTCAGTACGCCGCGCTGGGAGAAGAGGATCGGGTAGTCGAGCTCGTCCGCCAGGCCCTCCCACAGCTTGAGGGCGTGTTCGTAGATGCCGGCGCTCTCGTCCCAGAGGTAGTTGGAGCGGATGATCGTGGTGTTGCGGGCCATGTTGCCGCCCGCAAGCCAGCCCTTCTCCAGTACGGCGACGTTGGTGATGCCGTGGTTCTTCGCCAGGTAGTGGGCGGTGGCCAGGCCGTGCCCGCCGCCGCCCACGATGACGACGTCGTAGGAGCGCTTCGGCTCGGGGTTGCGCCACAGCCAGTCGGGGTGTTCGGGGAGCTCGGCGCCGGGGGTGCGGGGGCTCATCGGGCGTCTCCGTTGTCGGACAGGTGGGGGTAGAGCGGGTGCTCGGCGGCCAGGGCCTCCGTGCGGGCACGCAGGGCCGCCACGTCCGGCTCCGGCTGGAGTGCGAGGGCGATCACGTCCGCGACCTCGGCGAAGTCCTCCTCGGTGAAGCCGCGGGTCGCCAGCGCCGGGGTGCCGATGCGCAGACCCGAGGTGACCATGGGCGGGCGCGGGTCGAAGGGCACGGCGTTGCGGTTGACGGTGATGCCGATCTCGTGGAGCAGGTCCTCGGCCTGGCGGCCGTCCAGCTCGGAGTCGCGCAGGTCGACGAGGACGAGGTGGACGTCCGTGCCGCCGGTCAGCACCTTCACGCCGGCCGCCGCGGCGTCCGCCCGGGTGAGACGCTCGGCGAGGATACGGGATCCCGCGAGCGTGCGGGCCTGGCGTTCGGCGAACTCCACAGACGCGGCGACCTTGAACGACACCGCCTTCGCGGCGATGACATGCTCCAGGGGGCCGCCCTGCATCCCGGGGAACACCGCGGAGTTGATCTTCTTGGCGAGGTCGGCCTCGTTGGTGAGGATGACACCGCCGCGCGGACCGCCGAGTGTCTTGTGGGTCGTGGTGGTCGTGACATGGGCGTGCGGTACGGGGCTCGGGTGCAGGCCCGCCGCCACCAGACCGGCGAAGTGCGCCATGTCGACCATCAGCAGGGCGCCCACCTCGTCGGCGATCCTGCGGAAGGCCGCGAAGTCCAGCTGCCTCGGGTACGCCGACCAGCCCGCGATGATCATCTTGGGGCGGTGTTCCTTGGCGAGCCGCTCGACCTCGTCCATGTCGACGAGGTTGTCCGCCTCGGAGACATGGTACGGCACGACGTTGAGCATCTTGCCGCTGTAGTTGATGCGCATGCCGTGGGTGAGGTGCCCGCCGTGCGCGAGGTCGAGGCCGAGGACGGTGTCGCCGGGCTGGAGCAGGGCGAAGAAGACGGCGGTGTTCGCCTGCGCGCCCGAGTGCGGCTGGACGTTGGCGTAGCCCGCGCCGAAGAGGGACTTGATCCGCTCGATGGCCAGCCGCTCGGTGACGTCGACGTGTTCGCAGCCGCCGTAGTAGCGGCGGCCCGGGTAGCCCTCGGCGTACTTGTTGGTCGCGACCGAGCCCTGGGCCTCCATCACGGCGGAGGGCGCGAAGTTCTCGGAGGCGATCATCTCCAGGGTGGACTGCTGGCGGTGCAACTCGGCGCGGAGCGCGGCATGGACCTCGGGTCCAGCTCCGCCAGGGGGGTGTTCAGCGCGTTCATACGGCGTTCGCGTTCCTCTCGGCGGCCTCGACGACATTGGCGAGCAGCATGGCCCGGGTCATGGGGCCCACGCCCCGGGCATCGGCGCGAGCCATCCGGCGACCTGGGCGGCGTCCGGGTGGATGTCTCCGACCAGCCCCTGGTCGGTGCGGGTGATGCCGACGTCCAGGACGGCCGCGCCGGGGCGCAGCATGTCCTTGGTGATCAGTCCGGGCGAGCCGGCGGCCGCGACGACGATGTCCGCCTCGCGCACGTGCCAGGCCAGGCCCTTGGTGCCGGTGTGGCAGAGGGTGACGGTGGCGTTCTCGGAGCGGCGGGTCAGCAGAAGCCCGATGGGCCGTCCGACGGTGATGCCCCGCCCGATCACACACACCCGCGCTCCGGCGAGCGGCACGTCGTGCCGCCGGAGCAGTTCGACGATGCCCCGTGGGGTGCACGGCAGCGGGGCATCTACACCGAGGACGAGTCGGCCGAGGTTGACGGGGTGCAGTCCGTCGGCGTCCTTGGCCGGGTCCATGCGCTCCAGCACGGCGTTGGCGTCCAGGTGGCGCGGCAACGGGAGCTGGACGATGTACCCGGTGCAGGCGGGGTCGGCGTTGAGCTCGTCGATCGTCTCCTCGACCTGCTGCTGCGAGGCGTCGGCGGGCAGCTCCCGCCGGATCGAGGCGATCCCCACCTGGGCACAGTCCCGGTGCTTGCCGCCGACGTAGGCGTGACTGCCCGGGTCGTCGCCGACCAGGACGGTGAGGAGGCCGGGCACCCGGCCGGTGATCGCGCTCAGCTTTGCGACGCGTTCGGCGAGTTCACGACGAATGACAGCGGCGGTGGCCTTACCGTCGAGCAGTTGTGCGGTCACCTGGAGAGTTCCTTCCAAGGAGGCTGTAGTGGAACAGACTTGAGGGGCGCGGGAACTGCGCGACCAGCCACAACGCAGCCGCAGACGAAAACTCAGCCGCGAAGCCGGGACATGGCCGGATCGAACAGAGGCTCCTCGGCGACCACGGCCTCGACGGACTGGTCGAAGTACCCGATGTGCAGAACGGTCCCCGGAGCGGCCAGCTCCGTCGGCAACCACGCATAGGCAATGCCCTTGCCGATCGTGTAGCCGTAAGCCGCACTGGTGACGTACCCCACCGCACAGTCCCCGTCGTACACCGGCTCCTTGCCCATGACGACGGCCTCGGGTCGTCGATCGTCAAACACACCAGCTTCCGCCGGACATCGGCCTTGCGCCGCTCCAACGCCGCCTTCCCGACGAAGTCGTCCTTGTCGAGCTTCACGGCGAACCCGACCCCGGCCTCGTACGGATCGTGTTCGTACGTCATGTCCGTCCCGAAGGAGCGGTACCCCTTCTCCAGACGGAGGCTGTTGAACGCACCCCGCCCGGCCACGATGCCACCCAGCGGCTCCGCCGCCCGCCACAGCGTGTCCCACAGCTTCAGTCCCAGGTCCGCGGTGGTGTACAGCTCCCAGCCGAGCTCACCGACGTAGGACAGACGCATCGCGGTGACGGGCACGGAGCCGATGTGGGCCCGCTTGGCACGGAAGTACTTCAGTCCGGTCGCGGAGAAGTCGGCGTCGGTGAGCGGCTGCAGGACATCACGCGCACGCGGCCCCCACAGACCGATGCAGCACGTGCCGGGGGTGATGTCGCGGACCTGGACCGTGCCGTCGGCGGGGAGGTGCCGGGTGAACCAGTCGAGGTCCAGGTTGCCGTTGGCGCCGACCTGGAAGAGGTCGAGGGCCAGCCGGGCGACGGTGATATCGCTGCGGATGCCGCCGTCGTGGTCGAGGAGCAGCGTGTAGGTCACCGAGCCGACGGACTTGGCGACCTTGCCGGTGCACAGCCGCTCCAGGAACTCGCCGGCACCGCGTCCGCTGACCTCGAGCCGTTTGAGGGCCGTCATGTCGTACATCGCGACGGTCTCACGGGTGGTCTGGGCCTCGGCGGCGACGATGGGCGACCAGTACCGCGCGGCCCAGTCGTTCGGGGTGACGATGGAACGGCCTTCGACCAGGCCCGCGTTGGCCTCGTACCACTGGGGCCGCTCCCAGCCGTTCGCCTCCAGGAAGAAGGCGCCCTGCTCCTGCTGGCGGGTGTGGAACGGGCTGGTGCGGATCGGGCGCGGGTCCCCGGACGGCTGGAGGGGGTGCAGGATGTCGTAGACCTCGACGAAGTTCTGGCAGTCGCGGGCCAGCACGTACTCCGGCGAGAGCTGGTGCGGTTCGAAGCGGTTGACGTCGCACTCGTGCAGGTCGAACGAGGAGCAGTAGCCGTCGACCAGCCATTCGGCCATGGCCCGCCCGACGCCCGCGGAGTGCGTGACCCAGACGGCCTCGGCGACCCAGAAGCCCTTGACGTCCGGGGATTCGCCGAGCAGCGGGAGGCCGTCGGTGGTGAAGGAGAACAGGCCGTTGATGCCCTCCTCGACCTTGGCGTCCTTCGTCGCGGGAAGCAGCGACTGGGTCTCGCTCCAGGCTTCCTCGAAGTCCTCTTCCGTGAACTTCAGGACGGACGGCATCTCCTCGGCCTCGTCCACGGAGAGGATGTCGTCGGCGGAGACCGGCATCGGGCGGTGGCCGTAGTAGCCGATGCCCAGTCCGTCGAAGCGGTCGCGGTAGTAGAGGTCGGCGTCCTGGTGGCGCAGGATCGGGCGGACCGCCTCCTGCGTCTGGCCCGCCAGCGCCGGTACCGGGCCGGTCCAGGCGAGCTGGTGGGCGAGCGGCGTGAGCGGGAGGTTCATGCCGGCCATGCGGGCGATCCTCGGGCCCCAGATGCCGGCGCAGCACACGACGATGTCGGCGGGGATCTCGCCCTGGTCGGTGAGGACGCCGGTCACCTCGCCCTCGGCCCGCTGGATGTCCAGGACTTCGTGGCGGGCGAGGAAGCGCACGCCGCGCTCGGTGGCCCGGCGGATCTGTGCCTCGACGGCGAGGACGGCCTTCGCGAGGCCGTCCGTCGGCACGTGGAGGCCGGCGAGGACCTTGTCCCGGTTGACCAGCGGGTGCTGTGCGACGCACTCCTCGGTGTTCAGCAGCCGGGACTCGATGCCCCAGGAGGTGAGCCAGCCGTGGCGCCGCTGCAGTTCGGCGACGCGCTCCGGGCTGGTCGCCACCTCCAGGCCGCCGACCTGGAGGAAGCAGGGCTGCCCGTCGACGTCGAGCGAGCAGAACTTCTCGACGGTGTAACGGGCCATCTCGGTCATGGTCTTGGAGGGGTTGGTCTGGAAGACCAGGCCCGGGGCGTGGGACGACGATCCCCCGGTGGCGGGCAGCGGGCCCTGGTCGACCACGGTCACTTCGGTCCAGCCTCGCGCGGAGATCTCATCGGCGAGCGCCGCTCCCACGACGCCCGCTCCGATGATGACCACCCGGGGTCCCGCCATCGCCGCACCTCCGACGTTGAAAGCGATCCAGTTGCTGTCTGCGCAACAGGGTTCAGGTTGCGCAACTCAATGTGCCCGCCGCGAATCGGCGTGTCAAGGGGTCCGCGACGCGGGAAAACCGCCTGGAGGCAAGGGGGAGGAATCATCAGAAAACGACAAGGCCCGACAGGCTGACGACACAGCCTGCCGGGCCTTTCCGGCGGGGATTCACACAGGCGGCCGGGCGCCCTACTTGATCCAGGCGTCGACCTTGTCGCGGTTGGCCTCGACCCACTTCTTCGCCGCGGCCTCGGGCGCCATCTTGTCCACCGCGATGTACTTGGCCACGGTGTTCTGGTCGTCGTTGGTCCAGGTGAAGTTCTTCACCAGGTCATAGGCCGGGCTTCCCGACTTGGCGAACTTCGCGCTGACGATCTTGTCGAGTTCGTACACCGGGTAGTCGCAGGCGACCTTCTCGGGGTCGGCGTCGCAACCGTCCTTGTACTCGGGCAGGCTGACCTTCTTCAGCGGCACCTCGGACATGAACCACTGCGGCTCGTAGAAGTAGCCGATCACCCATTCCTTGTTCTTCTCGGCGTTGCGGTAGGCCTGGATGAGCGCGGTCTCGCTGCCCGCGTACACCACCTTGAAGTCCAGCTTGAGGTTCTTCACCAGCGCCTCGTCGTTGGTGACGAACGACGGGTCGCCGTCGAGGAGCTGCCCCTTGCCGCCCGACTCCGAGGTCTTGAACTTCGACGCGTACTTGTCGAGGTTCTTCCAGTCGGTGATGTCCGGGTGTGCCTTCGCCAGCCACGGCGGTACGTACCAGCCGATGAGGCCCTTGTTGCCGGTCGGACCGGCCTCGACGGCGGTCTTCTGATCGGTGATGTACTTCTTCTTCAGGTCGTCGTGGCCCAGTTCTCGACGACGGCGTCGACCTCGCCCGTCCCGAAGCCCTGCCAGGCGATCTCCTCCTTGAGGTTCTTCTGCTCGACCTTGCAGCCGAGGTCGTGCTCGGCGACGTACGCGAGGACCGCCGCGTTCGCCTCGTAGCCCACCCACGGGTTGATCGCGAGGTTGAAGGTGCCGCACTTGCCCGAGCTGTCCGAGCCGCCCGCGCTGTCGTCGCCGACCTTCGCGCCCCCGCAGGCCGTGAGGGTGAGGCCGAGGACGGCCAGGCCGGCCGCGCCGGCTCTCCAGTGTCGTGCCATGTGTGGTGCTCCTTATGCGCTGGTGCGGCGAGCCGCTGCCTGAGTGATCCGGTCGAACATGACTCCGAGCAGCACGATGGCGAGCCCGGCCGCGAGTCCCTTGCCGTACAGCTGGCCCTGCGAGAAGCCGGCCACGACGTCGTAGCCGAGGGCGCCGGCGCCGACCAGGCCACCGACGACGACCATCGACAGCACGTAGATCAGGCCCTGGTTGGTCGCGAGGGTCAGGGCGCCGCGCGCCATCGGCAACTGGACCTTGGTGATGAGCTGCCAGGTGTTGCACCCGGTGGACATCGCCGCTTCGACGGTGGTCGCGGGCACGGCCCGCACCCCGTCGGCGATGATCTTGATGGCGACGGGCGCCGCGTAGACGACGGCCGCGACGATGGCCGTGAACCGTGTCGCGCCGAACAGCGCGAGGAACGGCACGAGGTAGACGAACGGCGGCATGACCTGCGCCGCGTCCAGGGATGGTCTGAGCAGCCGGTCGACGAGCGCGCTGCGTCCCATCCACACCCCGAGGACGACACCGAGCAGCATCACCAGCACGGTCGCCACCGCGGTGGAGGCCAGCGTCGTCATGGCGTCCGACCACACGCCGGTCGCGACCAGCAGGGCCACGCAGACAGCGGTGGTGACGCCGGCGCGCCATCCGCCGAGCACCGCGCCCAGGGCGACGAGGGCGGCACCGACGAGCCACCACGGGGAGTCGGTCAGCACGGTCTGGAACGGATTGAGCAGCCCGTTGGTGAGGGCGTCACGGAAGGCGTTGGTCAGGCCCGACAGATTGTCCTGGGCCCAGGTGGTCACATCGGCCGCCGCCTTGGAGATGCTGCTGCCGACACCGCCCTCGCCGGGGAACTCGGCCGCCCACACGTAGGTGTGCGACAGATACACCAGCACCAGCGCGGCCACTCCCCGGCGGCCAGCAGCTGCCGCCGCCACCTGAGGAAGGGACTGTCCGAGCCCCGGGCCGTGTCCGCCCGTCCGCTCGCCGCGGTGGTGACCCGGTCCAGCACGATGGCCATGACGACGATGGCCAGGCCGGCGTTGAAGGCCGTGCCGACATCCAGCGACTGCAGGGCCTGGACGACGGTCTTGCCGAGGCCGGGCGCGTCGATCAGGGCCGCGATGGTCACCATCGCCAGGGCGGCCATGATGGTCTGGTTGACGCCCATCACCACGGTCCGCTTGGACATCGGCAGCAAGACCTTCAGCAGCGCCTGCCGCCGTGTCGCGCCCAGTGAGTCCGCCGCCTCGACGGTGGTCCGAGGCACGGAGCGGATGGCGTGCGCGGTGATACGGATCGCCGGTGGCGCCGCGTAGATCGCGGTGGCGATCGTGGCGGAGGCCGGACCGATCAGGAAGAACAGGGTCAGCGGCGCCAGATAGACGAAGGTGGGCATCGTCTGCATGAAGTCCAGGAACGGCGTCACGATCCGGTTGAACCGGTCGGACAGCCCGGCCCACACCCCCAGCGGGAGGGCGAACAGCAGCGCCACGAAGACGGCGGAGACGGTGAGCGCCAGGGTGTCCATGCTCTCCTGCCACAGGCCCTGAAGACCCAGGAAGGTGAAGCCGGCCACGGTCAGCAGCGCGACCCGCCAGTTGCCCACGGCCCAGGAGACATAGCCGGCGATGCCGACGACACCGAGCCAGCCGACCTGCGGAACCGGGCGGCCGTGGTCGGCTGCGAGATCAGCTCCTGGACGAACGTCACCAGGGAGTCGATGACGAGGCGGATCTCGTTGAAGAAGTAGAGGAAGAGCGGGTTGGAGTTGCGGTTCGCGCCGATCGAGTCGTTGACGTCGTTGAACCACCGGTGCAGATCGGTCAGGTCGGCCGCCGCCAGGGACAGGGTCTGCTTGCCGCGCAGCACCGCGAAGAGCAGCAACCAGACGAGCAGGATCGCGGCCACGGCCACGGGCCTGCCGACCCTGCGCACACGCCGGGCGGGAGCGGGTGGCTCCGCGGCGGTTCCGGTTCTCTCCGGTTTCTCTGTTTTCGGCACGGCGACGGTCATCACGCGTCGCCTTCCTGCCCGGCGACCACCGCGAGGATCTCCTCGTCGCCGACGATGCCGAGCAGCTCGCCGTTCTCGACGACCTTGACCGGCTTCTCCGCCGCGAGCACCGCCCGGGTGGCCTCCTTCACCACGACGTCCGGGCCCAGCTCGGGCCCGTCCAGGGCGTCGCCGTCCTGAAGCGGGCGCATGATCCACCGCAGGGTGAGCACATCGCCGCGCGGCACGTCCCTGACGAAGTCCCGTACGTAGTCGTCGGCGGGGGCGCCCACCAGTTCGTCGCCGGTGCCGCACTGGACCATCCGGCCGTCGCGCATGATGAGGATGCGGTCGCCCAGCCGCAGCGCCTCGGACAGGTCGTGCGTGATGAACACCATCGTCTTGCCGACTTCGTGGTGCAGACGGACGACCTCGTTCTGCATGTCACGGCGGATCAGCGGGTCGAGCGCCGAGAACGGCTCGTCGAAGAGGAGGACGTCCGGGTCGCCGGCCAGGGCGCGGGCGAGACCCACGCGCTGTTGCATACCGCCGGAGAGCTGGTCGGGGTAGGAGCTCTCGTACCCGGAGAGGCCGACGAGTTCGACGACCTCCAGCGCGCGCTTGGTGCGCTCGGCTCTGCTCATGCCGCGGATCTCGAGGCCGAACGCCACGTTGTCGACGACCCGGCGGTGCGGCAGCAGCCCGAAGTGCTGGAAGACCATGGAGAACTTGCTGCGGCGCAGTTCCCGCAGGCGGCTCGCGTCCGCGTCACGGATGTCCTCGCCCTCGAAGAGGATCTCGCCGGCGGTCGGTTCGATGAGCCGGGTCAGACAGCGCACCAGGGTGGACTTGCCCGAGCCGGACAGGCCCATGACGACGAACACCTCGCCGGGCGCGACCTCGAAGTTCACGTCGCGCACGGCGGCGGTGCAGCCGGTGCGGTCCATCAGTTCGCGGCGGGTGAGCCCGCGCAGTTCCTCGGAGCCGGGTACCTGGTCCGCCTTCGGCCCGAACACCTTCCACAGCTCGCGCACGGAGATGACCGGCGTGGGTGCCGGGTCCTGGGGAGTGTCGCGCCGCCGCGGCGCCTCGGTCGTTGCTGGGGTCATGTTCGACCTCTTTTCGGCGTTCAGCCGCGGAACCAGTGCTGCGGCCGGGGTTGGATGTTCTGCCAGATGTGTTTGGGCTCCCGGTACTCGTCCAGGCCGGCCGGTCCCAGTTCCCGCCCCACGCCGGAGTGCCCGAACCCACCCCATTCCGCCTGCGGTACGTAGGGGTGGTAGTCGTTGATCCACACCGTGCCGTGGCGCAGCCGGCGGGCGACCCGCTGGGCCTTGCCGGCGTCCTGCGTCCAGACGGCGCCGGCGAGTCCGTACTCGGTGTCGTTGGCGATGCGCACGGCGTCGTCCTCGTCGGTGAAGCGCTCCACGGTGAGCACGGGCCCGAAGGACTCCTCGTGCACCACGCGCATGTCCTGGCCGCACTCGTCGAGCACGGTGGGCGGGTAGTAGTGGCCGCCGTCCAGGGCCGGGTCGGCGGGGCGTTCGCCACCGCAGCGCAGGACGGCACCCTCGGCGAGACCGGCCGCGACGTACGCCTCGACCTTCTCCAGGTGCTGTGCGGAGATCAGCGGGCCGGTGTCGGCCTGCGCGTCGAAGGGGCCGCCGAGGCGGATCCGCCGGGCGCGGCGGACGACCTCGTCGACGAACCGGTCGTGCAGCGCGTCCTCGACGATCAGCCGGGCGCCGGCCGAGCAGACCTGCCCGGAATGCAGAAAGACGGCCGTGAGCGCGAAGTCCACGGCCGTCTCGAGGTCGGCGTCGGAGAAGACGACGTTGGGGTTCTTGCCGCCGAGTTCCAGTGCGACCTTCTTCACGGTCGCGGCGGCGGTGGCCATGATACGTCTGCCGGTGTCCAGTCCGCCGGTGAAGGAGACCATGTCGACGGCGGGGTCTTCGGCGAGCGGCGCCCCACCTCGGGCCCGGTCCCCAGGACGAGGTTGGCGGCGCCGTCCGGGAGTCCGGCCTCCGCCAGGGCCTTCATCAGCAGGATCGAGGTGGAGGGGGTGAGCTCGCTGGGCTTGAGGATGATCGTGTTGCCCGCGAGGAGGGCCGGCGCGACCTTCCAACTCGCCTGGAGCAGAGGGTAGTTCCAGGGGGTGATCAGTCCGCACACGCCGATCGGCTCGTACACCACGCGGCTGACGGCGTCCTCGCGGCCGGTGTCGATCACCCGGCCGGCGTCGGTGCCGCCGAGCCCTCCGTAGTAGCGGAAGCAGGAGACGACGTCGGCGATGTCGTACTCGCTCTCCACCAGGCGCTTGCCGGTGTCCAGCGATTCGGCGCGGGCGAAGATGTCGGCGTCGCGTTCGAGGATGTCGGCGGTGCGCAGCAGGAGCGCGCCGCGCTCGCGCTCGGGGGTGCGCGGCCAGGGCCCTTCGTCGAAGGCCCGGCGGGCCGCGGCGATGGCCGCCTCGGCGTCGGGGCGGGTGCCTTCGGACACGGTCACGGAGAGTGTGCCGTCGGCGGGACAGCGGATGTCCCGGTGGCCTCCGGCCACGGGATCCCGCCATTTTCCATCCACGTACAGGTCTGCCACGTCGGGACCCTTCGAGCGAATCGCGTTGCGCATCGCGCACCGTATTGCTTGTGGTGGAACACTCTGAAGAAGGCGGGAACCCACGTCAAGGGGTTGACCGATGACGGTTTCGCCAAGACGGCAGCGATGAGAGAACGACACCCGGAGGCCCGGAACGCCTGGTTTCCGGGCCAATCGGCTGTCTGAAAACTGTGGGTTACGCGGGTGCGTCGCGGTAGCGATAGTACGCGGCCTTGGAGGGCGGCAGCGGCTCCTTGCCGAGGATCAGGTCGGCCGCCTTCTCCGCGATCATCATCACCGGCGCGTAGATGTTGCCGTTGGTGATGTAGGGCATCACGGACGCGTCGACGACCCGCAGCCCCTCCACCCCGTGCACGCGGAGGTCGGCCGGGTCCACGACGGACATCTCGTCGGTGCCCATCTTGCAGGTGCAGGACGGATGCAGCGCGGTCTCGCCGTCCTTGGCGACCCAGGCGAGGATCTCCTCGTCGGTCTCGACGGACGGGCCGGGCGAGATCTCCCCGCCGTTGTAGGGGGCCATGGCGGGCTGGTTGAGCAGCTTCCTGGCGACCCGGACGGCTTCGACCCACTCGCGCCGGTCCTGCTCGGTGGACAGGTAGTTGAAGCGCAGCGCGGGGTGCTCGGCCGGGTCCTTGCTCTTGATCTTCACCGAGCCGATGGCGTCGGAGTACATGGGCCCGACGTGCACCTGGTAGCCGTGTCCCCCGGCGGGCACGGAGCCGTCGTAGCGGACCGCGACGGGCAGGAAGTGGAACATCAGGTTGGGGTAGTCCACGTCCTCGTTGCCGCGGACGAAACCGCCCGCCTCGAAGTGGTTGGTCGCGGCGGGGCCCGTGCGGAAGAGCCATTGCAGGCCGATGAAGGGGGCGCGCCACTTCGCGAGGTACGGCTGCATGGAGACGGGCTGCTTGCAGGCGTACTGGATGTACACCTCCAGGTGGTCCTGGAGGTTCTCGCCGACGCCCGGCAGATCGTGTACGACGTCGATGCCGAGCGCGCTCAGCTCCTCGGCGTTGCCGACCCCGGAGAGCTGGAGCAGTTGGGGGGAGTTGATCGCTCCCCCGCAGAGGATGATTTCGCGGGCACGGACCCGCTGGGGTCTGCCGCGGCCGCGCCGGTACTCGACGCCGACGGCCCGCTTGCCCTCGAAGAGGACGCGGGTGACCAGGGCGCGTGTGGTTACGGTGAGGTTGGGCCGTTTCCGTACGGGCTTGAGGTACGCCTTCGCGGCCGACAGACGGCGTCCGCGGTGAACATTGCGGTCGAACCTGGCGAAACCTTCCTGCCGGTAGCCGTTCACATCGCTGGTGGGAGCATGGCCGGCCTCCTCGGTGGCCTTGAGGAAGGCCTCGAAGAGCGGGTTGGCCCCCGGGCCGCGTTCGAGGACGAGAGGGCCGTCGTGGCCGCGGAACTCGTCGTCCGGGTCGGCGGCGAGACAGTCCTCCATCCGCCGGAAGTACGGCAGGCAGTGCGCGTAGTCCCAGGTCTCCATGCCGGGGTCGGCCGCCCAGCGCTCGTAGTCCATGGGGTTGCCGCGCTGGAAGATCATGCCGTTGATACTGCTGGAACCGCCCAGCACCTTGCCTCGCGCGTGGTAGACGCGCCGACCGCCCATGTGGGGCTCGGGTTCGGACTCGTACTTCCAGTCGTAGAAGCGGCTGCCGATCGGGTAGGTCAGTGCCGCGGGCATGTGGATGAAGACGTCCCAGGGGTAGTCGGACCTGCCCGCCTCCAGGACCAGCACCCGGTTGCCGGGGTCCGCGGAGAGCCGGTTGGCCAGTGCACTGCCGGCCGATCCACCACCGACGATGACGAAGTCGTACTGCAAGTCAGCCATGAGGCCTCGTCTCGCTCGCGCCGTAGAGAATGCCCGGCATGCTAGTACCGGTATCTCTATGCGCACCAGGTTGCGGAGCGCGCAACTTCTGAATCGTCTAGGGCCTGTCTGACGAATCCCGCCGTCCGCCCGAAGGGCGGGCTCCGCGGCGTCTGGTGCGTGCGATCGCAAGGCGCCGGAGCGCCCTCGATGGGGGAGCCACGTGGGCGGTTCGGCAACGCGGCATGGGGGTCCCCCCTGTTCGAGCGGAGCCGGGAACTTGGGGAGTGCGTGCCAGACGTCGCGGAGCAGGCGGGAATTTGTCAGACAGGCCCTAGGCCAAGCCCGTGACCTGCACAGCTGTCGGCTATGTTTATCGCCCGTATAGTTGCGTTGTGAGCAACTACCATCCAGATACCGAAACGACAAGTGCGCCGACCGGTGGGGTGCAGTCCGTCGACCGGGCCATCACCGTGCTGGAGATCCTGGCCCGGCGCGGCGAGGCCGGCGTCAGCGAGGTGGCCGCCGAGATCGATGTCCACAAGTCCACCGCGTTCCGGCTGCTCGGTGCGCTGGAGGTGCGTGGCCTGGTGGAACAGGCGGGTGAACGCGGCAAGTACCGCCTCGGTTTCGGCATCGTCCGTCTCGCCGGCGCGGTCACCGGACGCATCGACATCACCCAGCAGAGCCGTCCGGTCTGCGAGCGTCTCGCCGAGGAGATCGGCGAGACCGTGAACCTCGCCGTGATGCAGGAGCAGTACGCCATCAACCTGTACCAGGTGCGCGGACCGGGGGCCGTCTCGGCGTACAACTGGGTGGGCCAGCTGACGCCGTTGCACGCCACCTCCAGCGGCAAGATCCTGCTGGCCCACATGCCGCCGAAGGAACGTGCCGCGCTGCTGTCGGACGCCGGCCTGAAGAAGATGACTCCCCGCACGCTGACCGCGAAGACGAAGCTCGAGAAGAACCTCGCCGAGGCGCTGGAGCGTGGCTACTCCTGGACCCTGGAGGAGTTCGAGGTGGGGCTGCACGCCATGGCCGCGCCGGTCCGCAACCGGGACGGAGAGGTCATCGCGGCGGTCAGCGCCTCCGGGCCCGCGTACCGGCTCACCGAGGACCGTATGCACGACCTCGCCCCGGTGCTGGTCAAGGGCGCGGACGAGATCAGCCATCGGATGGGCTACCTGGGCTGAGCCTACTGGGGTCGCCCCGCGGTCAGACGCTCCTGGACGAAGGCGTGGAACTCGCCGATGTGATGCTCGCTGGGCACGAGGACCCCGCCCTTGGCGTACAGCCGGGAGTTCATCGCGGGCTGACAGCGCTCGCACGCGTCGAAGTCCTGCCGGTTGACTCGGTCGAAGAGCTCCACCGACCGGCTGACGTCCTTGCCGCTCTCGACGACGTGCTTGAGGTAGAGCCAGTCACACTCGACGACGGTGCGATCCGCGGCGACCGGGTACATCCGGTGGAAGATCACATGGTCGGGCACCAAGTTGATGAACACCTGCGGGCGGACCGTGATCGCGTAGTACCGGCGGTCCTGTTCCTCGGTGACGCCCGGGATGCGGTCGAGGCCCTCCGACCCGTCCACGGTGAAACCCTTGACCTCGGAGCCGAACTCCGCGCCGTGTCCCACGTAGTACTGGGCGGCGTAGCCGTCGGCGAACTCGGGGAGCACCTCGGTGAGCTCGGGGTGGATCGTCGCGCAGTGATAGCACTCCATGAAGTTCTCGACGATGAGTTTCCAGTTCGCCTTGACGTCGTAGACGATCCGTCTGCCGACCTCGAGATCCTCGATGCCGTAGTGCTCGATGGAATCCGTGTCGCCGAGACGCGCGACCACGTCCCGTACGACCTCGTCGAAGGGGGGCGGGTGCTCGGCGAGGCACACCCAGACATAGCCGAGCCACTCGTGCGTGGCCACCGCCGCCAGGCCGTACTCGGTGCGGCTGATGTCGGGCATCTTGGTGAGGTTGGGTGCCGCGACGAGCTTGCCCGTCAGGTCGTACGTCCAGGCGTGGTAGGGGCACTGGAAGGCGCGTTTGACCTCGCCGGCCTCCGCCGTGCAGAGCTTGGCTCCGCGGTGGCGGCAGACGTTGAAGAAGGCACGTATGGAGTTGTCCCGTGCACGGGTGATGAGGATGCTCTCGCGACCCACCTCGACGGTACGGAAGGCACCGGGCCCGGCGAGGTCGGCGGAGCGCACGGCGCAGAACCACATCGCCTCGAAGATGTGTTCCTGCTCCTGGGCGAAGATCCCGGGATCCGTGTAAGAGGAGCCGGGGAGGGTGGCGATCAGGCTTTCCGGCAGGCCGGTCGAGGTCACAGTGCACTCCTCGGGGAAACGTCGTGGTTCGGGCATGCACGCGCCGGGACGAGCTACACCGGACGTCGTCGGGTAAGGAGCAGCGCCGCTGCTGTGAGCGGCGCGGGTGTGTGCGCGAGGTCTACGACCCTGTAGGGACGCCGACGGCCCTTTCTCAGGGCGCCTTGGCCGCGAGCTGCTTGCGCCAGCGCATGAACAGCCGGGGCTGGTTCATCCCGAGTACGGCGACCGGGTGTCCGGCGCGTCGGTAGACGGCCAGGACGTTGCGGTCGTCCGCGGTGCCTTCCTCGATCGTGACGCTGTCGGCGCGGGTCGCGTTGCCGGCGAACTGGATCTTCACGCCGTACTGGTCGGACCAGAAGTACGGCGGCCGGGGGATGCCCGGCTCCGACTCGCCCCAGGACAGCAGGGCGGCCACGGCCGCGTCGGGGCGTTCCCGGGCTCCGGTCCAGTGCTCGACGCGGCGGTGGGTGCCCGCGCGCGGGTCGTACCAGGAGGCGCAGTCGCCGACCGCGACCACCCCGGCCAGGCTGGTACGGCCGTCCGCACCGCACTTGACGCCGTCGTCGAGTTCGACGCCGGATCCTGCCAGCCAGTCGACGCAGGGACGGGCCCCGACACCCACGACGACGATGTCGGCGGGGATGCTGCGTCCGTCCTCCATCAGGACGGCCTCGACGCGGGTCTCGCCGCTCAGCCCCTTGACGCCCACGCCGCACAACAGGCGTACGCCGTGGTCCGCGTGGA
Organism: Streptomyces tuirus; assembly: GCA_018195615.1. Lineage (GTDB taxonomy): Bacteria > Actinomycetota > Actinomycetes > Streptomycetales > Streptomycetaceae > Streptomyces > Streptomyces tuirus_A. Next base: position 47,103 of record JAGTPG010000001.1, read on the forward strand.
GGGCGGAGACGATGCTCCCCATGGTCGCGCCGAGCGGTCCGGCCAGTGGGGTGGACGCCGCCTCGACGATGGTCACGTCGAGACCGAGGGCGCAGGCCGTGGAGGCGACCTCGGCGCCGATGAAGCCGCCGCCGATCACGACCAGGCGTCCGCCCCGGGCCAGTTCGTCCCGCAGGGCGCGGGCGTCGTCCAGGGTGCGCAGGGTGTGCACACCGGCCAGTCCGTCCATGCCGGGCAGGGTCCGGGCGGCGGCGCCGGTGGCGATGACGATGCCGTCGGCTCTCACCTCCCGGCCGTCGGTGAGCCGCACCGCGCGGGGAGTGGTGTCGAGTCCGGCGGCGCGGGCGCCGAGCAGCCACTCCGCTTGCAGGTCCTCGTCGTCCGGCTCCAGCGCGAGATCGGCTTCGCCGATGCCGCCGGCCAGGAACTCCTTGGACAGTGGCGGCCGGTCGTACGGGCGGTGGTGTTCGTCGCCGATGACGACCAGCCGTCCGTCGTATCCCTGTTTGCGCAACGAGCGCGCCGCTGACAGACCGGCCAGCGACGCGCCCACCACGGCCACTGTCCTCACGCGACGCCCCCGGCGAGCCGGGCGGCGATGCAGGGAGGCAGGTTCGGGGCTGCCGTGGACAGCCGGACGTAGATCATGCCGTCCTCGATGAAGACCTCGTGCGTGCGCACCGGGAGCTTGGCCGGCGGGGCGTCGACGGCTCCGGTCTTGAGGTTGAACTTCGAGGCGTGCAGCGGGCATTCGACCTCGCATCCCTCCAGCCAGCCGTCGGCGAGCGAGGCGTCCTGGTGGGTGCATGTGTCGTCGATGGCGAAGAGTTCGCCGTCGTCGGTGTGGAACACCGAGACGGGCGGGTCGATGTCGAGCCTGTGGGCCTCGCCTCGGGGCAGATCCACGAGACGGCACGCGGGAATCATCATGACACCTCGGTGCGTATAGCGAAACGGATTGCGGTCAACGCAACGCCAGTTTGAGGGCGCCCACAAACCCTTGTCAAGGAGTTCACGGGACGGCCGAAGCACCTATTTTTCGTTGCGCAATACGAAACGCCCTGCGTCATAAGAAACGCAGGTCAGGGCGGAGCACCCCTCAGAACCGGGACATCGGCAGGGGTGCCGCCGCGGATTCGAGGCCCCAGCGCGCGGTCACGCGCACCGCGTCGGCCGTCGAGGCGACGTCGTGGACACGGACGCACCAGGCACCCTGGGCGGCGGCCAGCACCGACACCGCGGAGGTGGCCGCGTCCCGCAGGTGTGCCGGGCGCGGTCGGCCCGTCTCCGGGTCCCTCAGCAGCTGGCCCAGAAACGACTTCCGGGCCGCGCCCACCAGAACCGGCCGGCCGAGGGCGGCCACCTCCCTCAGACGGCCGAGCAGCCGCCAGTTGTGCTCGGCGTGCTTGGCGAACCCCAGCCCCGGGTCGACGATGAGACAGTCCGGGGGATCCCGGCGCGCAGGGCCGCGTCGACTCTCGCCCGCAACTCCCCGACCACGTCCGTGACGACGTCGTCGTACACGGCGTTCGCCTGCATGCCGGCGGAGTGCCCGCGCCAGTGCATGACCACGTAGGGCGTACCGGCCCGTGCCATCAGCGGCAGCATCGCCGGATCGGCGAGTCCGCCGGAGACGTCGTTGACCAGGGCGGCGCCGGCCTCCATGGCGCGGGCGGCGACCTCGGCGCGCATGGTGTCGACACTGACCGTCGCACCGGCGGCGGCGAGTTCGTGGACGACCGGCAGCACTCGCCGCAGCTCCTCCTCGACGGCCGGGCGTGCGGCGCCGGGGCGGGTCGACTCGCCGCCCACGTCCAGGATGTCCGCGCCCTCGTCGAGCAGGGCGAGGCCGTGCGCGACGGCCCGTTCCGCGTCGAACCACCGACCGCCGTCGGAGAACGAGTCGGGCGTGACGTTCACGATGCCCATCACCAGGGTGCGGTCGGGGCGGGGCAGACCTCGCGGGGGCGGTGCGGAAGCGGCCTGGCCGGGCCGGGCTGCGGTGCTCATGCGGCGCGGGGCGGGTCGGCGAAGGGGCGCGCGGGAATCATCATGGAACCTGTCGACCTCGTTGCATATGGAGGAACAACGTGCGATATGGGCAACGAGTCTGAGGACGGCCGCGCGGCACTGTCAAGGCAGGCGCAAGACCGAGGCCCCCGGATGTGGTTCCGGAGGCCTCGGCCTTCTGATGTGGTTCCGACGCCGGAGCGAACAGCCGGGCGCCTACTCGTCGATACTGCTCGGCAGGAGGACCGAGGCCGTTCGGCCACCCCGGCCGGACAGGGCCTGGCCTGGTCACCAGCCGCGGGCGGCCCACTCCTCCAGGTGCGGGGCTTCCGCCTCGATGGTCGTGGTGTCGCCGTGTCCGGTGTGGACGACCGTCTCACCCGGGAGTGTCAGCAGCCGGTCGCCGATCGAGGTGATGATCGTGCCGAAGTCGCTGTACGAGCGCCCGGTCGCGCCGGGCCCTCCCGCGAACAGCGTGTCGCCGCTGAACAGCGCCCCCAGTTCGGGGGCGTACAGGCACACGGCCCCGGGCGCGTGTCCGGGCGTGTGGAGGACGCGCAGTCCGATGCCCGCCACGGCGAGTTCGTCGCCGTCGGCGAGCGGGCCGTCGGGCCGTCGGTTCGGATGCACCATCTTCCACAGCACCTGGTCGTCGGGGTGCAGGAGGATGGCCGCCCCCGTGGCGAGAGCGACGTCCGGCGCGGCGCGCACATGGTCGTCGTGGGCGTGGGTGCACACGACGGCCGACAGGCGGCGGTCGCCGACGGCCTCCAGGACGGCGTCGGAGTCGTGTGCCGCGTCGATGACGACCACCTCGTCGTCGTCACCGATGATCCAGACGTTGTTGTCGACGTCCCAGGTGCCGCCGTCGAGGCTGAAGGTGCCGCTCGTGACGAGATGTTCGATGCGCGGTTCGCCGGCCATCACAGCACCACCACGGAGCGCAGCACGTCGCCGCCGTGCATCTTCTCGAAGGCCTCCTCGACGTCACCGAGGCCGATGGTCTCGCTGACGAACGCGTCCAGGTCGAACCGGCCGCCCAGGTACAGGTCGATGAGGGCCGGGAAGTCGCGGGAGGGCAGGCAGTCGCCGTACCAGCTGGACTTCAGCGAGCCGCCGCGCCCGAAGACGTCGAGCAGCGGCAGCTCCACCTTCATCTCCGGGGTGGGCACGCCGACCAGCACGACTGTGCCGGCCAGGTCCCGGGCGTAGAAGGCCTGCTGGTACGTCTCGGGGCGGCCGACCGCCTCGACGACGACGTCCGCGCCGAAGCCTCCGGTCAGTTCGCGCACCGCCTCCACGACATCGCCCTCGGCGCCGTCGACCGTGTGGGTGGCCCCCATGGCCATCGCGCGGTCCAGCTTGCGCCGGTCGATGTCGACAGCGATGACCTTGGACGCGCCGGCGAGCCGGGCCCCCGCGACGGCGGCCATGCCGACTCCGCCGCAGCCGATGACGGCGACGGAGTCGCCGCGGCCCACGGCCCCGGTGTTCACGGCGGCGCCGAAGCCCGCCATGACTCCGCATCCGAGCAGCCCGGCTGCCGCCGCCGGGCCGCCGGGTCCACCTTGGTGCACTGCCCGGCCGCGACCAGTGTCTTCTCCGCGAAGGCGCCGATGCCGAGGGCCGGTGAGAGCGGAGTGCCGTCGAGCAGCGTCATCGGCTGTGTCGCGTTGTGGGTGGCGAAGCAGTACCAGGGCTTGCCCTTGCTGCACGCCCGGCACTGGCCGCACACGGCACGCCAGTTGAGGATGACGAAGTCACCGGGCTCGACGCCGGAGACTCCCTCTCCCACCGCCTCGACGCGGCCGGCCGCCTCGTGCCCCAGGAGGAAGGGGAATTCGTCGTTGATCCCGCCCTCGCGGTAGTGGAGGTCGGTATGACAGACGCCGCACGCCTCGACCTTGACCAGCGCCTCACCCGGACCGGGATCGGGGACGACGATCGTCTCGACGGAAACCGGCGCGCCCTTCTTCCGGGCGACGACGGCACGAACCTCGTGGGCCATGAGCTGCTCCTCAGACGGGAAACACACGCGAGTGCGCCGGTTCATGAGTTGCCTCATCAGATACACGCACCGCTATACGCAACTGAGCATCGGGGAGGAGGACACCGAGGGTCAAGAGGTCGGCCGGAACCGGACGCAGCCGGCCGGATCCGTCGGGCTGAGGTTGCCCGGCCCGCGCGCACATGAGGGGCCGCACCCCTCGGGCACTCCCGGGATGCGGCCCCTCATATCGTCTGACGCGGCCGAGTCGCCCTACTCCGGCCGGCTCGGTCCGGGCAGCTCAGCCCGCCGGCCGCGAGTCCGCCATGGCCTCGGCCGGCCGCACACCGGGGCGCGGCTCCGCCTCGACGACGGCTTCGGCTTCGGCTTCGGCTTCGGCATTGGCAACGACAGCGCTCTCCCGCTCACGCACCGGCTCCGGCGCGTCCGTCGGCTCGGCGCGCAGCGCCTTCACCAGGGAGACGCACAAGCCGATCATCACGAAGAGGAACGGGAACGCGGCGATGATGGCCACCTGTTTGACCGCCTCCAGGCCGCCCGCCATCAGCAGCACGGCCGCGACCAGACCGGTCAGCGTCCCCCAGAGGATCACGACGAGGCGCCCGGGCGTCGTGCTGCCGCGACAGGACAGCATGCCCAGCACCACGGAGGCCGCGTCGGCGCCGCTGACGAAGAACAGACCCACCAGAACGATCACCAGGACCGAGGTGACGGAGAACCAGGGAAGGTGCTGCAGGGTGGCGAACAGGCCCGCTTCCTCGCCCTTGGCGACCGCCGAGGCCAGATCGGCACCGTGCATCTCCTGGTTCAGCGCGGTACCGCCGAGGATCGCGAACCACACGACGCTCACCAGGCTCGGCGCGATGATCACGCCGACGATGAACTCCCGGATGGTCCGGCCGCGGGAGATCCGCGCGATGAACGTCCCGACGAACGGCGTCCAGGAGATCCACCACGCCCAGTAGAAGACGGTCCAGCCGGAGAGCCACTCGCCGCCGCCGAAGGCGCCCGTCGTGAAGCTCATCTTCGGAAGCGAGGCCAGATAGCCGCCCAGCGCCTCGGTCTGGCTCTCCAGGATGAACACGGTGGGGCCCACGACGAAGACGAACAGCAGCAGCACGGCGGCCAGGATCATGTTGCCGTTGCTCAGCCACTGGATGCCGCGGTGCACTCCGGAGAGTGCGGAGAGCACGAACAACACCGTGAGGACCGCGATGATCGAGACGGCCAGCGCGGTGGAGTCCGGGACGCCCCAGAGTTCCTTCAGCCCCCTGTTGACCTGCAGGGCGCCGAGCCCGAGGGAGACGGCGGAACCGAAAAGGGTGGCGAAGATCGCCAGAATGTCGATGGACTTGCCCAGGGGACCGTCCACCAGGTCACCGAGCAGCGGCCGGAAGGCGGAGCTGATCAGGCTGTTGCCGCTCTTGCGGAATCCGAAGTAGGCGAGCGCCAGGCCGGCCACGGCGTACATCGCCCAGGGATGGACCGCCCAGTGGAAGTACGAGTACTCCAGCGCCAGCCGGGCCGCGTCCTCGCTGCCGGCCTTCGCGGAGCCCGGCGGCGGACTGGACATATGCATGATCGGTTCGCTCGCCCCGTAGAACATCAGGCCGATGCCCATACCGGCGCTGAACATCATCGCCACCCAGGAGGCGGTGCTGAACTCCGGGCGCTCACCGTCCCTGCCGAGCCGGATGGAGCCGAACCGGCTGAACGCGAGGACCGCCGCCAGCAGCACGAACCCTGAACTCGTCAGGACGAAGAGCCAGCCGAAGTTGTCGATGATCCGGTTCAGGGTCGTCTCGGCGACGGCGGCGAGACTGTCGGTGAAGAACACCCCCCAGGCCACGAAGAGGGCGGTCAGCGTGACGGATATGTAGAGGACGGCGGGATCCACCCGTGCGAGGGCCGATGTCGATTTCTTCGTCGCAGCGGTACTCATGCGAAGCCTTCCGACCGGGACGGGGGTGGCGGGTCTGCGTCTGCATCCCTGCGCGAGCACCACGCTCTGCGGTGCACAACACGCAACTGAGCGCTCGATGTGCAACACAGTTCCTGCCACGCACCGGTGCGTCAACCCCCCGTACACCGGCCGTTCCCGCCGGGCGTCACGTCAGGACACCGGGCTCTCCGGGCCCTTCAGACGACCGCTCTCCTCGCCCCCTTGCAGGACCACGCGGACATTCCCTGCAGGGCGGCCAGCCGCTTGGCCACGGCGATCTGTTCCTTGCGGGTGGCCAGGTCGGCACGCGGAGCGAACTTCAGCCCACCGGCGGCGATCCAGCTCGACTGGGAGAACTGCAGACCGCCGTAGTGGCCGTTGCCGGTGTTCGCCTTCCAGTTGCCACCCGACTCGCAGGCGGCGATGGCGTCCCAGTCCGGCCCGAGCCGAAGAGACGGCAGGGCCTCCGCCGTGGTGGTGACGGCGCATATCGCGACGGTCGCGACGAGCACGAGCGCCGGACTCACCCCGCGGCGGCGGCAGTTGCGAGCAGTGATCGTTTCAGTGTTCTGTGACGGGTTCATATGCAGACCGTGGCACCGCGTCACACAAGTGGCGATCCGGGGGCGAAGGCCGCTACGCCGAACGACTGCACCCGGCACCGAGGAGACTCCATCCGTATGTGACGCACATCACTCCACACATTTCGCCATCCTCAGGTCATCATATGACCTGATCTCTCGGAGGCGTTCGCTCCGGACGGCACAGCAAAGGCGAGGATGGGTATGAGCGACCAGAACAGGCCCGGTCGACCGCGGGTGGGCGTGGTGGGCCTGGGGGCCATGGGCCTCGGGATGGCCCGAAGCCTGCGGACGGCGGGCTACGACGTGGGGGTTCACGATCTGCGGCCGGACACGGCCGCTGCCTTCGCCCGCGGCGGCGGGACGGCGTTCGGTACCTGTGGCGAGCTCGCAGCCGCGGTGGACGTCCTGGTGAGCGTCGTGGTGAACGCGGCTCAGGTCGAGACCGTGCTGTTCGGCTCCGACGGCGCGGCCGACCGGCTCCGCCCCGGCTCCGTCTTCGTGATGTGCTCCACGGTCGACCCGGCCTGGTCCGCCGCACTCGAGGGCCGGCTGGCCGAGAAGGGCGTGCTCTACTTGGACGCTCCCATATCCGGGGGCGCCGCGCGTGCGGCGGCCGGTGAACTCACGATGATGACGTCGGGCTCCGCCGAGGCGTACTCCGTCGCCGACCCGGTGCTCGAGGCCATGAGCAGCACCGTCTACCGCCTGGGAGAGCACGCCGGGCTCGGCTCGAAGGTCAAGATCGTGAACCAGCTGCTCGCCGGCGTGCACATCGCCGCCGCGGCCGAGGCGATGGCCCTCGGCATCAGGGCCGGTGTTCCCGCCGAGGCGCTCTACGAGGTCATCACGCACAGCGCCGGCAACTCCTGGATGTTCGAGAACCGCATGGCGCATGTCCTCGCCGGCGACTACACGCCCCTTTCCGCCGTCGACATCTTCGTCAAGGACCTGGGGCTGGTACTGGACTCCGCGAGGCCGGAACGGTTCCCTCTCCCCCTCGCCGCCACGGCCCACCAGATGTTCCTCCAGGCATCGGCGTCCGGGCTGGGGGCCGAGGACGACAGCGCGGTCATCAAGATCTTCCCGGGGATCGACCTGCCCAAGCCGGTGGAGGCCTGACATGGGAATCCGCCTCGGATGCATCGCCGACGACTTCACCGGCGCGACGGACCTCGCCAACAACCTGGTGCGCGCGGGCATGCGCGTGGTCCAGCTGATCGACACACCACCGGATCACGACGCCCAGGCGGCGGACGCGGACGCCGTGGTCATCGCCCTCAAGTCGCGGACCGTCCCGGCGGCCGACGCCGTCGCGGCGGCACTCCGGGCACTCGCCCGGTTGCGGTCCATGGGCGCCGAGCAGATCTACTTCAAGTACTGCTCCACCTTCGACTCGACACCGGCCGGCAACATCGGGCCGGTGACCGAGGCCCTGATGGACGCCCTGGGCACCGACTTCACGGTGGCGACGCCGGCGTTTCCCGACAACGGGCGCACGGTCTTCAAGGGGCATCTCTTCGTCGGCGACGTGCTGCTCGGCGACAGCGGCATGCGCCACCATCCGCTCACTCCGATGACCGACTCCAACCTGGTCTCCGTCCTCGGCGCCCAGACCACGCGAGCGGTCGGCCTCGTGGACCACACCGTCGTCGCCGACGGCCCCGCGGCGATCCGGTCCCGCGTCGACGCGCTGCGTGCGGACGGCTTCGGGATCGCCGTCGTCGACGCCGTCTCCAACGACGACCTCGTACGCCTGGGCGCGGCGGTCCAGGGGTTCCCGCTGGTGACCGCCGGCTCGGGGCTGGCGATCGGCCTGCCGTCGAACTGGGGCTTCAGGCCGTCCCGCGCCGCCGCACAGCTGCCGCCATCCGCCGGCCACCGGGCCATCGTCTCGGGATCGGTCTCCGTGACCACCAACCGTCAGGTCCTTCAGTACTTGCGCGGTGGCGGCCCAGCGTTCAGCGTGGATCCGCTGCGCGTGGCGGCCGGCGAGGACGTGGTCGGGCAGGCCCTGGCCTTCGCCGAGTCGCACCTGGACGACGGGCCCGTCCTCGTCTACTCCACCGAGTCGGCCGACACGGTGCGGACCGTCCAGGGGCGGCTCGGTGCCGCCGAGGCCGGTGAGCTCGTGGAGCGGACGCTGGCCCGCGTGGCACAAGGGCTCGTGGAACGTGGCGTCCGCCGGCTCGTCGTCGCGGGCGGTGAGACCTCGGGGGCGGTCGTCCAGTCGCTCGGCATCACCGGGCTGCGGATCGGGCCGCAGATCGACCCCGGTGTGCCGTGGTGCGCGGCGCCCCTTCCCGGCGGAGACACGCTGCACATCACGCTGAAGTCCGGCAACTTCGGCGGCCCCGACTTCTTCACCTCCTCGTTCGCGCTCCTGGACCAGGAGGCGGCATGAACCCGCAGCAGAGCACCGCGGCCGGGACAGCACACGACGAGGCCGTCGACGAGGCCCGGGGCGAGATCGTCCGCGTGGGCACCACCCTGTTCGCCCGGGGCTACGTCCACGCCAGCGCCGGCAACATCAGCGCCCGGGTCGGCGACCGCCATCTGATCACTCCGACCGACGCCGCCCTGGGATTCCTCGACCCCGGCCGCCTCGCGCTGGTCGACGCCCGTGGTGAGCAGATCGCGGGCGACCGTGCCAGCAAGACCCTGACCCTCCATCGACGCATCTGTTCCGCCGACCCCGCGGCCCGGTTCGTCGTCCACACCCACTCGACACACCTGGTCGCGCTCACGCTGGCCGGCGTGTGGAGCGACGACGACGTGCTTCCGCCCCTCACGCCGTACTACGTGATGAAGGTCGGGCACGTCCCGCTCATCCCCTACCACCGGCCCGGCGATCCGCGCGTGGCCGACCTGGTGACCGCTCTCATCGCCGACCGCGCAGCGAGCCGTACGCCCATCAGGGCGGTGCTGCTGGACCGGCTGGGCCCCGTGGTCTGGGGCCCCGACGCGGCCACCGCCCTCGCCGTCCTCGAAGAACTCGAGGAGACGGCACGTCTCTGGCTCCTGACCGACCGTCGCCCCGAGCCGCTCCCCGATCACGCGCTCGAGGAACTGAGGTCCACGTTCAACGCCGCGTGGTGACCCGCTTCTCCCCTGCCGGAGCATGTCCCCAGAGCCGCCCAAAGGATCATCATGTCCATGCCCGTATCGACGTCCCACGCGTCCGACGTCGCCCTTGAGAACGCCGTCTTCCGCAAGGTCGTACGACGTATCGTCCCCTTCCTCGTCCTCTGCTACGTCGTCTCCTACCTGGACCGGGTCAATGTCGGTTTCGCGAAGCTCCAGATGTCCGACGACCTCGGATTCAGCGAGGCGGCGTACGGCCTCGGCGCCGGCCTGTTCTTCATCGGCTACTTTCTCTTCGAGGTCCCTTCCAACCTCATGCTCCAGCGCGTCGGCGCCCGCACCTGGATCGCCCGGATCATGATCAGCTGGGGCATCGTCTCGGCGGCGTTCATGTTCGTCCACAACGAGGCGATGTTCTATGTCCTGAGGTTCCTCCTCGGTGCCGCGGAGGCGGGGTTCTACCCGGGGGTGATCCTGTACTGCACCTACTGGTTCCCCTCGCACCGTCGCGCCCGGGTGATCGCCCTGTTCATGTCCGCCATCCCGGTGGCCGGCATCTTCGGCAACCCGCTCTCCGGCTGGATCATGGACCGGTTCCAGGGGGTGAACGGCTGGCAGGGCTGGCAGTGGATGTTCCTGCTGGAAGCGATTCCCGCCGTCCTCATCGGCGTGGCCACCCTGTTCTACCTCGACAACAGCGTGCGCGCCGCGAAGTGGCTCACCGACGAGGAGAAGGCCGTCGTCGAACGGGCGATCGCCGAGGACGCCACGCACCAGACCGTGCACGGCCGTGTCTGGGACGCCTTCCGCGAGCCGAAGGTATGGCTGATGTGCCTCATCTACTTCTGCTTCGTGATGGGTCAGTACGCCCTGACCTTCTGGATGCCCACGTTCATCGAGTCCACCGGTATCGAGGGCAACCTCGCGATCGGGGTGCTCAGCGCCGTACCGTTCCTGGCCGCACTCGTCACCATGAACGTGCTCGGGCGTTCGGCGGACAAGCGCCGCGAGCGCCGCTGGCACCTGGTCGTCCCGAGTCTGTTGGGTGCCGTCGGCTTCTCGCTGGCGGCCGGCTGGGCCGGGTCCACCGCGCTGTCCCTGATCGCGCTGTCCGTCGCCGCGGCCGGTGTGCTGAGCTGCGCGCCGCTGTTCTGGTCGCTCCCCACCTCGTTTCTCGGGGCACGGCCGCCGCGGTCGGCCTCGCCGCGATCAACTCGGTGGGCAATCTCGCCGGTTTCGTCAGCCCTTACATGATCGGCGCGCTGAAGGACGCCACCGGCTCGGCATCACTCCCGATGTACGTCCTGGCGCTCAGCCTCGTCATCGGCGCCGCCGCGGTGCTGACCACCGACAAGCAGACCGTCAACCGCTGACCAGTACCTCCCGGTCCCACCACAGGAGCCAGCATGCCGAGGTTCGCAGCGAACCTGTCCATGATGTACACCGAGCACGACTTCCTCGACCGCTTCGCCGCGGCCTCGGCGGACGGCTTCACCGCCGTCGAATACCTCTTCCCCTACGCCTACGACAGCACTGAGTTGCGCCACCGGCTCGACGACCACGGGCTCAGGCAGGTGCTCTTCAACGCGCCTCCCGGGGCGTGGGAATCCGGAGAACGCGGCATCGCGGCGCTGCCCGGCCGCGAGGCGGAGGTCCGCTCCGGGGTCGCCCGGGCGCTCGATCACGCCGCGGCACTGGGCTGCCCGCGGGTGCACATGATGGCCGGTCTCGTGCCGCCGGCCCTGACCCCGAAGGAACGGGCCGAGTATCGCGACACCTACCTGGCCAACCTCGAGTGGGCCGCGGAGCGAGCCGCCGCGGTGGAGGTCGACATCCTGGTCGAGCCGATCAACGGCCGCGACATGCCCGGCTACTTCCTGTCCCGGCAGGTGGAGGCCCACGCGGTGGTACGGGAGGTCGGCGCCCCGAACCTCAAGGTGCAACTCGACCTCTACCACTGCCAGATCGTCGAAGGCGACCTCACGACGACGCTGCGCCGCGACCTGCCGACCGGCCGGGTCGGTCATCTGCAGATCGCCGGCGTGCCGGACCGCCACGAGCCCGACCGCGGCGAGCTCGACGTGAGCCACTTGTTCGGCGTCGTCGACGACCTGGGCTTCGACGGGTGGATCGGCTGCGAGTACATCCCCCGCGCCGGCACGAGCGAGGGCCTCGGCTGGCTGAACGACTACCGAGGAGACAGCGCATGAGGATCGTCATCACGGGCGGCTTCGGATTCCTGGGACGCGAGATCGCCGGCACCCTGCTCAGGACGCGGACGCACCGCGGTGCACCGATCGACCGCCTGGTGCTCACCGACCGGTTCTTTCCTCCCGGGGCGCCGGAGGCGGCCGATCCCCTCGTGGATACCGTGCGGGGTGACCTGGTCGAGTGTCTCGACGAGCTGTTCGCGGAGCCGGTGGACGTGCTGATCCACCTCGCCGCCGCCGTCTCGGCCGAGTGCGAGGCCGACTTCGACCTCGGTATGAGCGCCAACCTGGACACCACCCGCGCCCTCCTCGAAGCCGCCCGGGCACAGTCGGCCGCCGGCGGGCCGACGCCGCGCCTGGTGTTCTCCAGCAGCGTGGCGGTCTACGGGTCCGACCCGGCGCTGCCCCTCGCCTCGGTGGTCAGCGAGTCGACCCTGCCCACTCCCCGGTCGAGCTACGGGATCCAGAAGCTCGTCTGCGAGCAACTGGTCGCGGACTACACGCGCCGGGGCTTCGTCGACGGACGCGTCGCCCGGCTGATGACCGTGTCCGTACGTCCCGGCAAGCCGAACGCGGCCGCCTCCGGCTTCCTGTCGGGCATCATCCGCGAGCCGCTCGCGGGCCTCCCCGCGATCTGCCCCGTACACCCCGACCTGCGAGTGGCCCTGGCGTCGCCACGGCGCACGGTCGCGGGGATCCTCCGCGTCGCGGAGGCGGAGCGCGGCGCCGGGAAGGGCAGGCTCGACGGCGGCCTGCCGGTCAACCTCCCGGCGCTCACGGTCTCGGTCGCCGAGATGCTCTCCACACTGCGACGCGTGGCGGGCGACGCAGCGGCCGATCTGGTGACCGTCGCGCCGACCGTGATGTCGAGGCCGTCGTGGGATCGTGGCCCTCCGTCTTCGACAACACGCGCGCGGCCGCGCTCGGGCTGGAGCCCGATCCGAGCTTCGCATCGGTGGTGCGCGACTACCTCGCCGACCACCCCGAAGCGGTCCGGGTCGACGCGGCGCGAGCAGCGGAACGACGAGACCCGGACCTATAGACTGAAAACCATGTTTTCTAAGGTGAGCGGTCCCGTGCGGCTCGCAGATCAGGTCGCCGCGACCCTCTCGGAGGAGATCGAGTCGGGGCGACTGGCCGAGGGCGACCGGCTGCCGACCGAGGTGGAGCTGGTCAGGCAGCTGGGCGTCAGCCGCACGGTCGTGCGCGAGGCCCTGTCGCGGCTTCGCAACGCGGGCTTGATCGAGCCGCGCCAGGGCATCGGCGTGTTCGTCCTGCCGCGGCGCACCCGCCCGCTCGACCTCGAGGCCGCCGACACCAAGGCGAAGGTGCTGCAGATCGTGGAGGTGCGCCGCGCCATGGAAGGCGAGGCAGCCCATCTCGCGGCCACCCGGGCCACCGCCCGCGACCTCGAACGGATGCGTCAGGCCCTGGACGCGATCGACTCGGCGGTCGCGGCCGGCGGCGACGGCGTGGACGAAGACCTCGCCTTCCACCGGTCCATCGCCGAGTCCACCGGGAACACCGTGATGGTCTCCACACTGCGGTACCTGGGCGAGGTACTGCGCGGCGGCATCCGTGTCACGCGCGCCAACGAGGCACGCCGGAACGACTTCATCGAAGCGGTCCGGGAAGAGCACCACGCCATCCTCGCCGCCATCGAGGCGCGCGACGCCGAGGCGGCACGCGGGCCGCACGCCTCCACATGAACCACGCAGCCGCCCGGCTCCAGGACGCGGACGACGGATTCTGGACCGAGGCCGAGGACCTCGAGGTGGATCTCGACGCCGCTCCCTGAGCAGGGTGCCCCACGGAGTCCAGCGAACCCCCGTAGGCTCAACACCGTCGCATCGCGAGGGTGTTGGAGGGCGTGGGGACGTGGGGCGTGACGAGCTGGTCCGGCCGGTGCCGGAGCTGTTGAGGGAGCACGCCGAGTCGGCGGCGGAACGGGTCGCCTACTCCGACGCCTCGCGCACCGTCACCTACGCGGAGTTGGAGCGCCGCACCCGCGCGCTGGCAACGTATCTGACCCGGACGGGACTCCGCCGCGGCGACCGCGTCGCCATCTGCCTCGGCAACTGCGTGGAATCGGTCGAGAGTTGCCTCGCCGTCCTGCGGGCCGGCATGGTCGGCGTCCCGCTCGATCCGAGGTCCTCCGACTCCGACCTGGCCCACTTCCTGCAGGACAGCGGCTCCGCGTTCGTCATCACGGACGCCGCGCACCTCGTACGCCTGCGGCGTCTGGGACCGCCGTACGACGCCTTGGGCGTGCTGGTCACCGGGGCCGGGCCGGTACCGGACGGCGCCGGGTTGTTCCAGCGAGCGGTCCAGAGCGACGGGGCCGCCGAGATCGACACGCTCGGCCTCGACGATCCGGCGTGGATGCTCTACACGTCCGGCACCACCCACCGGCCCAAAGGCGTGCTGTCCACGCAGCGGGCCGCGCTGTGGTCCGTGGCCGCCTGCTACGCCCCGGTCTTCGGTCTCTCGCCCGATGACCGGCTGCTCTGGCCGTTACCCCTGTTCCACAGCTTCAGCCACTCGCTGGCGATCCTGGGTGTGACGGCCGTGGGCGCGAGCGCCCGGATCGCCGGTGAGGTGCCGGCGCCGGGCGGTCTGCGGCAGGAGCTGGTCAGCGCGTGGGAGGGGCTCGGCGGGCCGTTCACCCTGCTGGCCGGTGTGCCCGCGACGTATCACCAGTTGCTCGACTCGCCCGGTGAAGTCCCGCGGGCGCTGCGGTTGTGCGTCGTGGCCGGTGCGCCGAGCGGTCCCGCGCTGCACGCGGCGGTGGCGGAGACCCTGGGGGCGCCGCTGCTCGACGCGTACGGCAGCACCGAGACCTGCGGCATGATCGCGGCCAATCGTCCCGAGGGACCCCGGGTCGACGGTTCCTGTGGGCCGCCCGTGCCGGGCGTGTCCGTACGCCTCGTCGACCCGGGAGCGGCGAGGAGGTCCGGGACGGCGCCGAGGGCGAGGTCTGGGTGCGTTCACCCGGCCTGATGACCGGGTACCACGGGCAGCCCGAGGCGACGGCCGCCGCGCTGCGGGACGGCTGGTACCGCACCGGCGACCTCGGCCGGCGCGTCGAGCACGGCCATCTGAAGCTCACCGGCCGGGTCAGCGAGCTGATCATCCGAGGCGGGGAGAACATCCACCCGGCGGAGATCGAGCAGGCCCTGCTGCGGTGTTCCGGCGTGTCCGACGCCGTCGCCGTGGGGGTGCCGCACGACGTGCTCGGCGAGGTGCCGGTGGCCTTCGTCGTACCCGGTCCGGACGGGGTCGACGTCCGGCGGGTGCTCGCCGAGTGCCGGGCCCGACTGGCCGACTACAAGGTGCCGGCCGAGATCCGCGAGATCGCCACCGTCCCGCGCACCGCGTCCGGCAAGATCGCCCGGCACGAGCTGGTCGTCCCGGCACCGGCCGCCTCGATCGGGGCCGACAGCACCCCTGCCCCGCTGCGTGCCCGGCTCCTGCCCCTCTCGCGGGACGACCAGGAGCGGGCGTTGCGCGAGCTGGTGCTCACCGAGACGGCCGAGGTGTGCCGGCTCGCTCCAGGCACTGCGCCCGGCGTGGACAGCCCCTTCGCCGATCTCGGCATGACGTCCGTCGGCGCGGTCGAGCTGGTGGACCGACTCGGCGCGCTGACCGGCCTGAGCCTGCCTTCGACGCTGGTCTTCGACCACCCGGCACCGGCCGATGTGGCTCGGTACCTGCGCCGCGCGCTCCTCGAAGTCGGGCCCGAGGGCCGACCGCGGCCGCACGGCGGACGGGACCGGCCCCTCGACGACGACCCCGTCGTGATCGTCGCCATGGCCTGCCGGTATCCCGGTGACGTCAACTCCCCTGAGGACCTCTGGGAGTTGGTGTCGCACGGGCGGGACGCCATCTCGGAGTTCCCGGAGGACCGCGGCTGGGACCTGGACGCTCTGTACGACCCCGATCCCGACAAGGCCGGCACCTCGTACACACGGCACGGCGGATTCCTGCACCGGGCCGCGGACTTCGACGCCACGTTGTTCCAGATCTCGCCGCGCGAGGCGCTCGCGATGGATCCGCAGCAGCGGCTGCTCCTCGAGACGTCCTGGGAGGTGTGGGAGCGGGCAGGGATCGCCCCGGCGTCGGTGCGCGAGAGCGACACCGGGGTGTTCGTCGGCGTGATGTACGGCGACTACTCCACGCGTCTCACCCGCCCCCACGAGCTGGAGGCGCACCTGGGCCTGGGCTCGACGGGCAGTGTGGCCTCCGGTCGGATCTCGTACGTGTACGGTCTGCAGGGTCCCGCCGTCACGGTGGACACCGCGTGCTCGTCCTCGCTGGTGGCTCTGCACTGGGCGGCGCGTGCCCTGCGCACGGGCGAGTGCTCGCTGGCGCTGGCCGGCGGGGTGACGGTGATGGCGACGCCGAAGCCGTTCCTCGCCTTCAGCCGACAGCGCGGGCTGTCGCCCGACGGGCGCTGCAAGTCCTTCTCGGCGGCGGCCGACGGTACGGCGTGGGGGAGGGCGTGGGGCTCGTCCTGCTGGAGCGGTTGTCCGACGCGCGCCGCAACGGCCATCCGGTCCTGGCCGTGCTGCGTGGCTCCGCCGTCAACTCCGACGGCGCGTCCAACGGGCTGACCGCGCCCCACGGGCCCGCGCAGCAGCGGCTGATCGCGCGGGCGCTGGCGGACGCGGGGCTGCGCGCCGGTGACGTGGACGCGGTGGAGGCCCACGGCACGGGCACCAGGCTGGGCGATCCCATCGAGGCGCAGGCCCTGCTGGCCACGTACGGGCAGGGCCGCGAGCAGCCGCTGTGGCTCGGGTCGGTCAAGTCCAACCTCGGGCACACGCAGGCGGCGGCCGGAGTGGCCGGCGTGATCAAGATGGTGCAGGCCATGCGGCACGGCGAACTGCCCCGGACCCTGCACGCCGAGTCGCCCACACCGCACGCCGACTGGTCCTCGGGCCGGGTGGAGCTGCTGACCGCCTCCCAGCCGTGGCCGGCCTCGGACCGGCCGCGACGGGCGGGCATCTCGGCCTTCGGGATCGGCGGGACCAACGCGCATGTGATCCTGGAAGAGGCGCCCGAACGCCCGCGGTGGTCGCCCCGGAGCCGGTCGCGCCCCTGCCCGTGCCGTGGCTGCTCTCCGCCGCCGACGAGAGCGGCCTGCGCGCCCAGGCCCGACGGCTCGCGGCCGAGACGGCGAAGCGGCCGGATCTGACGCCCACCGACATCGGCTACTCGCTGGCGGTGTCACGCGGCGCCCTCGCCCATCGGGCGCTCGTGCCGAGCGGTGACCGCGGCCGCGCACTGGAGGCGGTACGCGCCCTCGCAGCGGGTCGCACCGCACCGGGAGTGGTACGAGGTGTGGCGGACCCGGGGATCCGTACGGCCTTCCTGTTCACCGGACAAGGCGCCCAGCGCCCCCGGATGGGCGCCGGACTGCGCGCCGTCTTCCCCGTCTTCGCCGAAGCCTTCGACGAGGTCTGCCCGTACCTGGACGATGGTCTCCCGCACCCTCTGAGCGCGGTGCTGTCCGCCGGGCCCGGTTCGCCGCAGGCGGCTCTCGCGGACCGTACGGACTTCGCTCAGGCCGGACTGTTCGCCTTCGAGGTGGCCCTGTTCCGGCTGCTCGAGTCGTGGGGCGTTCGAGCCGACCGCCTCGTGGGCCACTCCGTCGGCGAGCTGGCGGCGGCGCATGTCGCCGGCGTGCTCGATCTGCCCGACGCGGCGGCCCTCGTCACCGCGCGGGGCCGGCTGATGCAGGCGCTGCCCGGCGGCGGCGCGATGGTGGCGCTGGAGGCGACCGAGGAGGAAGTCCTGTCGGCACTGGCCGAGTTCGGCGCACAGGTGTCGATCGCGTCCGTCAACGGGCCCTGCTCGGTGGTGATCTCGGGGAGGGAGAACGCGGTGCTCTCGCTCGCGGCCCGCTTCGAGGCGGACGGCCGCAGGGCCGCTCGGCTGCGGGTGAGTCACGCCTTCCACTCGCCCCTGGTGGAGCCGATGCTCGACGAGTTTCTGGGCGTGGCCAGGGAGTTGACCTTCCGGCCGCCGAGCATCCCGATCGTCTCCACGGTGACCGGCCGGCCCGCCGAGCCCGCGGAATTCTGCTCCCCGGAGTACTGGACGCGGCACGCCCGGCTGCCCGTGCGCTTCGCCGAGGCCGTGCACCGGCTCGCGGAGGACGGAATCTCGGCCTACCTGGAACTCGGCCCCGGCCCCGTGCTCACCGCGGCGGCCACCGACTGTCTGACCGACGCGGACACGAGCGGCACCGTGCTCGCCGCGGCCACCCGGGGCGGTGAGCCCGAGCCGGAGACGCTCCTGTCGGCTGTGTCCCGGCTGCACGTGGCCGGGGCCGCCGTCGACTGGGCGGCGGTGTACGCGCGTTCCGGCGCACGGCGGGTGGACCTGCCGACGTACGCCTTCCAGCGGCAGCGGTACTGGCTGGACGCACCGGGCCCCACGACCGGAGCCCAGGCGCTGCTGGGCCCGGCCTTTCCGGTGCCGGGCACCGAACGGACCGTGCTGAACGGGTTGTTGTCCCTCGCGGCCCACCCGTGGCTCGCGGACCATGTCGTCGCCGGGAGCGTGATCGTGCCGGCGACGGTGTTCGTGGAGATGGCCGTGCGGGCGGGTGACGAGGTGGGCTGCGGTGTGGTCGACGACCTGGTGATGCTGTCGCCGCTGGCCCTGCCCGGTGCCGCGGGGGTGCGCGTCCAGGTCGTCGTGGGTGAGCGGGACGACTCGGGCCGGCGGCCGGTCGACATCTACTCCGGCCGGAGGAGTCGGGCGAGGACGTCCCGTGGACCCGGAACGTCTCCGGCCTTTTGGGTCGAGGTCCTGTCGCCGAGGACGAGCCGGCCCCGTGGCCGCCCCAGGGCGCCGAGCCGGTGGATCTCACCGGCGCGTACGCCGCCCTCGCCGACGCGGGGCTGGCGTACGGGCCCGCCTTCCAGGGCGTGGGCGCTGTGTGGCGGCACGGCGACGACGTGCTCGCGGAGGTCCGGCTGCCCGCGTCGCAGGCCTCGGAAGCCGACCGCTTCGGGCTGCACCCGGCGTTGTTCGACGCCGCGCTGCACGCGCCGCTGCTTGCCGCGCCCGGCCACGCGAGCGAGATCCGGGTGCCGTTCGCATGGAGCGGAGTGAGCCTGCACGCCTCCGGAGCCACGGATCTGCGGGTCCGGGTGGCCCGGACCGGCGCGGACACGGTCTCGCTCACCCTCACCGACCCGGCCGGCCGGCTTGTGGCACGCGTGGACTCCCTGTCCACCAGGGCACTCCCGGCCGACCGGACCGGCCTGACGAAGGACCGGACGGGCGACCTCGTACGCAGGGCTCTGCTGCGCCCCGAGTGGACCGCCCTCGGCCTCTCGGACGACGGTGGCGAGCAGGCCTGGGCGGTGCGCGGACCGGACGAGCTCGGCCTCGCCGCGTTCCTGTCCGACGCCGGGAAGCCGGGGTTCCTCGCCGTCACAGCCGTCGCCCGTGCGACGGACACCGATCCGCTGGGCGCCGTGCACGAGCTGACCGGCAGGGTGCTCGCGACGCTTCAGGACCTGCAGGACGACCCGGGCGCCGCGGGCTCGCGCCTGGTGGTGGTGACGCGGAACGCCACCGCGCCGGTGCCCGACCTGGCGGGCGCGGCGGTCTGGGGCCTCGTGCGTGCGGCCCAGGCGGAGCTGCCCGGCCGTGTCGTGCTGGTGGATGTGGACGGGCGTCCCGCATCGCTGCGGGTGCTGCCCGCGGCCGTCGCCACCGGTGAGCCACAACTGCGGGTGCGGGACGGTCAGGTGACCGTTCCCAGGCTGACCGCCGTCGGTGGGGTGGCGGACGCGGGGGCCGCGTTCGGCGCGGACGGCACAGTGCTCATCACCGGAGGCACCGGCGCGCTCGGCTCCGAACTGGCCCGTCATCTGGTCTCCGAACACGGCGTACGGCATCTGCTGCTGACCGGACGCCGTGGGGCGCAGGCACCCGGGGCCGAGGAACTGCGCGGTGAACTGGAAAGGTCCGGGGCGCGGGTCGGCATCGTCGCCTGTGATGTGGCCGACCGTGCCGCGCTGGCCGAGGTGGTGGAGCGCTGCGAGCCGCCGCTGACAGCCGTGGTGCACGCCGCCGGGGTCCTCGACGACGGTGTGCTGGACTCGCTGACCCCCGGGCGGATGGCCGCCGTGCTACGGCCGAAGGCCGAGGGGGCCCTGCATCTGCACGAGCTGACCCGCGGTCTGGATCTTTCGGCGTTCGTCGTGTTCTCCTCCGTCTCCGGTCTGCTGGGCCGGGCAGGCCAGGGCAACTACGCGGCCGCGAACGCGTTCCTCGACGCCCTCGCCCACCGGCGCGCCGCCGAAGGACTGCGGGTGGTCTCGCTGGCGTGGGGCCCGTGGGAGCACACCGGGGCATGGCGGCCGGACAGCCCCGGCAGCACCCCGGGCCTCGTGACGTGCTCACGCCGCTGTCCACACGACAGGGCCTGGCCCTGTTCGACGCCGCCGTGCGCACGGCCGAGCCGGTCCTGGCGCCGATCCTGCCGGACCGGGCCGCGCTGCGGTCGAGTGGGGAGCAACTGCCCCCGCCGCTGCGCGGACTCGTCCGTCCGAACCGGCGAACAGCCGAATCGACGGCGTCGGGACCCGCCGGCGGTACGGGGCAGATGCTGGAGCCAGGGGCCTGGCGGGCGCGGCTGGACCGGCTGCCCGCGGGCGAACGGCAGGCGGCACTCGTGGAACTGCTGCGTGCCGACGTCGCGGTGGTGCTGGGCTACCCGCACGCGGACGCGTTGCCGGCCGGCAGGTCCCTCGCCGAGCTGGGCTTCGACTCGCTGACCGCCGTGCAGATCCGTAACCGGCTGAGCATGGCGCTGGGGCTCCGGCTGTCGGTGGCGGTGGTGTTCGAGCACCGCACGGCGGAGGAACTGGCAGACCATCTGCTCGGCCTGCTGCCCGGCGACGACCGGACCGCCGTGGCCGCCCCCGAGGCGACAGACGCCGAGCGGCCCGCGTACACCTTGTCCTCGCTCTTCCGCAGTGTCAGTGCCGCCGGGCAAGCGGTGGCGGCGATGCACCTGCTGGTCACCGCGTCCTGGCGCTGCCCACCTTCACCGCCGGGCAGGGTCGCGAGCACGCGCTGCCCCCGGTCCGCCGCTCCCACGGCCGCCCCGGCTCCGGGAAGCCGACCGTCGTCTACTTCCCAGCCTACCACCCCTCCTTCGCCTCCGGCGGCGGGGACTTCCCGCGCTTCCACCGCGCTTTCCACGACGACCTGGACATCCTGGAGTTCCCGCATCCCGGGGTCGGCGCCGGTGCCGCCGTGCCGCAGGACCGGGACGCGCTGGCGCGTACGCAGGCCGAGAACGTGCTACGGCACGTCGGTGACGGGCCCTTCGTGCTCGTGGGCCGGTCCGCGGGCGGCAATGTGGCGCATCTCGTGGCCCACCGGCTGGAATGCGCGGGCCGGGCGCCGGCCGGCCTGATTCTGCTGGACACGTACCACATCACGCCGGACAACAGCGGCAAGGACTGGCTGCTGTCCTTGGCCGCTCCCCCGCCGCGGGACACCGGGCAGCCCCTCTTCGACCGGGACGACGACAGCGCCCTGGCCGCGACGGGGGCCTACAACCGGATCTTCCTCGACTGGGTTCCGGAGCCGGTCGTCACGCCCACGCTCCTCGTGCGCGCGCTGCGGCCCACGCCCGCCATGGCCGCCTCCGCGGACGCGGACGACTGGCGGACGTCCTGGCCGGTGGCGCATGACGTCGTGGACGTCCCCGGCGATCACCTGACGATGATGCGGGAACACGCGGAGACCACCGCGTCAGCGATCCGCGCCTGGATGGAAGCGCGCACGGCGCAGGCGGGCCGATGAGCGTCGACGCACGAACAGCGAGGGGAGACCGGTGAGTTCCGACAAGCCACGGCAGGACTTCGACGTCATCGTGGTCGGCGGCGGCCCGGCCGGGGCCACCGTCTCGGCGGCCGTCGCCCTGCACGGCCACCGTGTCCTGCTCGTCGAGAAGGAGACCTTCCCCCGGTACCAGATCGGCGAGTCCCTGCTCCCTTCCACCGTGCACGGCGTGTGCCGGATCCTCGGGGTCGAGGACGAGGTGGCGAAGGCGGGCTTCACGCCGAAGCGCGGCGGCACGTTCCGCTGGGGCCGGAACCGGGACCCCTGGCAGTTCTCCTTCGCCCTGTCGCCCCGGCTGGCCGACCCGACCTCGTTCGCCTACCAGGTCGAGCGGTCCCGGTTCGACGCGATCCTCCTGGACCACGCCCGCCGGGTCGGCGTCGAGGTACGGGAGGGCTGCCGGGTGACCGATGTGATCGCCGACGAGCAGCGGGTCCGCGGGGTGCGCTGGGTGGGGCCCGGCGGCGAGATCCGCGAGGCCGGTGCCCGATACGTCGTGGACGCCTCCGGCAACGGCAGCAGGATCCACCCGCACGTCGGCGGGAAGCGGACCTACTCCGACTTCTTCCGCAACATCGCGGTGTTCGGCTACTTCGCCGGCGGCGCGCGGCTTCCGGCACCGAACGCCGGCAACATCTTCTGTGCCGCCTTCGAGGAGGGCTGGATCTGGTACATCCCGCTCCGGGACGACCTGACCAGCGTGGGAGCCGTGGTCGCCCGCGAGAACGCCGAGGCGATCCAGCGGGACCCGGTGACCGCCTGGCGTGGCCTGATCGACGCCTGCCCGGAGGTGCGCGGCCTCCTCGACGGTGTCCCGCAGGCCACCGAGCCGCCCTACGACCGGGTCCGGGTCCGCAAGGACTGGTCGTACTGGAAGTCACGGCTGTGGCGGCCGGGCATGGTGCTCGTCGGGGACGCGGCGTGCTTCGTCGACCCGGTGCTGTCCAGCGGGGTCCATCTCGCGACCTACGGCGGGCTGCTCGCCGCCCGGTCCATCAACGGCGGCCTCACCGGACTCCTGCCCGAGGACCGTCTGTTCGCCGAGTTCGAGACCCGCTACCGGCGCGAGTACGGCCTCTTCCACGAGTTCCTGGTCTCCTTCTACGACCTGCACCAGGACGAGCGGTCGTACTTCTGGCAGGCGCGCAAGGTCACCGATGTCGGTACGACGGAGCTCGAGGCGTTCGTCGAGCTGGTGGGCGGCCTGGCGTCCGGCGACACGTCACTCGGCGGGGCCGGGCCGGCGGGCGCCCGGTTGTCGGCCGTCGCCGACGACTTCGAACGAGCCGTGCGCCGTCTGCCCGACGTCGGCGACCTGCGCAATCCTCTCTACGAGTCCGAGAGCTTCCGGCGGGTGTTCCAGGAGGGCACCGTCATGCAGGAACGCGGGTTGTTCGGCGGCCCGTTGGAGCCGGAGACGCCCCTGCGGCCCGGCGGCCTGGTGGCGTCGGACGACGGGCTGGCCTGGGTCGAGCCCGGGCGGTAGCCGAACCCCGGTCACGCGCGGCGGGACGCTGCGCGACAGACGTGCACCGATCCCGCCACTGGACGTCTGCTGCGGCCGTTCCCCCGGCGCCCTTCACGGCTCTCGCCCGTCAGGCGTCGTGCTCCGCGCCGATGAGGACGAAGGCCATCGTGACCGGTTGGCCGCTGCGGTTGCGCCAGGCGTGCCGGGTGCCGTTCTGGATCACGATGTCCCCTGCCGAGAGCGGAGTGCGATGGCCGTCGTCGAGTTCGAGGATGATCTCGCCGTGCAGCACGATGCCGTAGTCCACGGTGGGGGTGGCGTGCATGCCGTCGGGTTCGATGAGTTCGGCGATGCCCGGCGAGTCGGCCCGCTGCTCCCGGTCGAAGGCGACGGGTCGAACGCCGGGTCGGCCATCGCCGATTCCGGCGGGAAGGTCAGCACGATGAACCGCGTGCCGCCGGGCGCCGGCAGCAGGCTGGTGACCTTCGGCGTGGGGTCCTCCCCTGTCCTGTCGGCCCGTTCGCCGGGTTCGGTGGCCCAGGGCAGGCGGGACACCCAGCCGGGCAGGCTGGTGAACTCCCGGCTGCGCGGGATCGGGCCGTCGCTGACGACCGTCGACTTGCCGTTCTCGTCGTGTCCGGTGACGACTCTGCGCATGGGCTCTCCTCGATCGGTCCGACGGACCGTCGCATCGGTGGGATCAGTGGGGCCGGGCACTGCCGGGTTCGGTGGCGGCGGTGAGGGCGGTTTCCCAGGCGTCCACGACGTCCGGGACCGTGGCTGCGGGCGCCCGCAGCAGGGCTGTCGCCGCCGTGCGTACGAACAGCCGGTGCCGGTCGTCCGTGAGGTACTCCACCGGGGACTTGCCGTCCACGCGGGCCAGCAGCAGCGCCGGCAGCAGTGTCGCGGCCCGCTCTTCGAGTGCGGGTCGCGGCTCCCAGTCGACGCACCGGGCGTACTCCTCGGCCAGCGCCCGGGCGGACCGCAGGAGTCCGGCCCGGCATCCGGACACCACCAGGCTCTTGAGCAGCAGATGATTGACGCAGAAGGCCAGGTCGAAGGCCGGGTCCCCGTACCAGGCGCACTCGGCGTCCAGGAGCACGGGCCCCGACGGGCCGGCGAGGATGTTCTTGGGGCTGACGTCGCCGTGCACCAGGGCCAGGTGCGTGGAGGCCGTGCGGTCGGCGAGGCCCTGGAGGATGTCGCTCAGGCCGGGGTGTGCTGCGGCGGTCGCCGACAGGTACGGCTCGATGCGCAGCGCGTGGAAGTTGTCGTCGGTGGCGAACTCCTCGGCGAGGGCCGCGTCGCCCGCGCTCGCCGCGTGCAGGGTGCCCAGGAGTTCCCCGACGGCCGCCGCGGTCGCCACCCGTACCTCACCGTCCAGTAGCCGCCCCTTCCACATCGGGTACTGCTCGGGGGCAGGTACGCCATCGCGAAGAGGCCCGCGTCGGGGTCGTGGGCCAGCAGGTCGGGCACGCTGTCCGGGCGGTGCCGGGACGCGAACCGCATCCACGCCCATTCGTAGGCGTTGCGCGACACCGGTGCCTGCCAGTCGGCCGCGACCTTCAGCCTGGCCAGGGCCCGCTTGACGCAGAGGGAGCGTCCCGGCAGGTCCACCCGCCACAGGTCCGACGAGACGCCTCCGGTCAGCGGAGTCCAGCGAGCGGCTTCGGCGGGCTCGGCGAGGCCTCGCGTGATCAGGAAGTCCGTCAGCGCGGTGTCGGGCCCGGAGCCCGGCCCCCTCTGCGCGGAGGTCGGGCTCACCGCCGGTCACCCGACCCGGCGGGCAGTCCGAGGGGGCTGTTGCAGGCGTGGGCCGGGGTCTCGCCGGCCAGGATCCGCACGACTTCCTCGGCGGCCCGGCGGCGCAGCTCCGTGACCGACGCGTCGGAGGAGAAGGCGACGTGCGGGGTGAGCAGCGCACCCGGCTGGTCCAGCAGTGCGGCAGGGACGTGCGGCTCGGTCTCCAGGACGTCGAAGGCGGCGCCGTCCAGCTGCCCGCTGTCGAGCGCCTTGATCACCGCGTCGGTGTCGACCAGGCCGCCCCGGCTGACGTTGACCAGCAGGCCGCCCGGCCGCATCAGCGCCAGCCGCTCGCTTCCGATGATGTGGTGGGTGGCGGGCGTGAGGGGCACGTGGAGGATCACGACGTCACTGCGGCGCAGCAGTTCCTCCAGGTCCACCATCTCCACCCCGGGGACGTCCCGCGGTGGATGCGGGTCGTGGGCCAGGACGCGGCAGCCGAACGCGCCGAGCTTGCGCGCGGTGGCGCGTCCGATCCGGCCGAAACCGACGACGCCGCAGGTCAGCGTCGACAACCGGCGCAGCCGGGCGCTCGCGGGGTCCCAGCGGCCCGCGCGGACCTCCCGGTCGAACACGGCCAGGCCCCGCGTCCAGGCCAGCACCATGCCGACGGCATGGTCGGAGACCTCCTCGACGCAGTAGTCCGGCACGTTGGTGACCCACACACCTCGCTCGGTGGCGGCGTCCACGGCGATGTTGTCCAGGCCGACCCCGAGCCTGGCCACGATGCGAAGATCCGGCGAGGTGCCGATCGCGGTGGCGGAGACCGGCGCCCAGCAGGTCAGGATCCCGGCGGGCCGGTGCTCGGCGACCAGTTCCTCGATCACCTCGGCGGAGGCGGGCTCGGCGGGGCCGGTCACCAGGGTGTGGCCCGCCTGCTCGATGACCGATCGCTCGACGGAGTCGTCGGGCCATGCGTAGTCGGTGAGCAGCACGGTGCCTGGGCGGCTCGGTGGTTTCATGGCAGGTCGTCCTCGCAGAATCGTGCGGCCGCAGCGGACGGCCGGGCGTCCCGCCCGGTCGCATCCGGTCAGCAGGTTTGATCGTCATGGGGTGGGGTGGTTTGCCGGCGCTCGCCGACTTGTGGTCGGTTCGGACGCCGCGCCAAGCCCCTGGAACGGGTCACGAGAGGTCGGGGCACGTCGAAGCACTCTGTCACAGCCACGTGATGCTAACGATAGCACTAGCGGACTTCGACGCGTCAAGAGCGCGGCGTACGGCCGGTCGCCGACTCTCACGGGAAACAAAAACGGTCGAAGAAATCCGTTGTTCACATCTTGACGCGCCACGGACTTCCCTTCATGGTTCTCGCAACGCCGACGGTGCGACCCGCTGAATGGCCGCACGAGATCCGGCTGTCGAAGACGCCACAGTCACGGACGTCCCCGACGGGCGACATACGGCTGAGTTCCGCATGCGGTGTGCGACCGCGCGGCAGCCCATCGCCCCTTTCCGCCAGTCGGCGGCCGTATCGCCGTCGCCGACTCGACCGAGTCCGTGTTCAGCTCGCCGTCTCTCGCGTCACCACTTCTCGCCTCACCGCTTCTCACCGCACCGCTTCTCGTCGCCGCCGGTACGGCCCGTACCGGCGATGCGTCCCCTACGGCCTGCCGTGGCCCATTCCTCCTCAGGAGCCGCTATGACTCACGCAGCGCAAGTCGACACCAGCGAAGTGCCCGCCGACGGAACTCATCAGGAAAGCACCCGTCCGCCCATTTCCCGGGCCATGATCGGCGTGGGCTTCCTGCTGATCGTCCTCTCCTACATGGTCAACGCGATGGACCGCCAGGTCTTCCCTCCCCTGCTGCCCAATATCCGTGAGGAGTACGGGTTCTCCCTGGAGCAGGGCGGGCTGCTGGCGACCAACTTCACCCTCGGCATGGCCCTGGCCGGCCTGCCCGCGGGCTATCTCCTGGACCGTTTCCGTCGTAAGACGGTGTTGCTGTTCAGCATCGTCATCTACTCCCTGGGCACGATGGCCACGCCGCTGGCCACCGGTTTCGCCGACATGACCTTGTACCGGGTCGTCTCGGGCTTCGGCGAGGGCATGCAGTCCGCCGCCATCTTCGCCGCGATGGGGGCCTTCTTCGCCCACCGGCGCGGCCTCGCCTTCGGCGTCATCGGCGTGGGCTACTCCGTCGGCGTGTTCATCGCCCCGCTGATCGGCGTCCACCTCATGAGCCTGCACGGCACCTGGCACTCGCCCTTCTACCTGTTCGGCACGGCAGGCCTGCTGATCGCCGCGGCCTCGCTGTTCCTCGTGAGGTCGGGGCTGACCGAGCACTCCACCGAGCAGGTCGTCTCCACCAAGACCTACGACCACATGCCGGCGTCCGCCTACAACCGCAACTCCATCGCCCTGACCGTCCACTCCGTCGTCAGCGGTGTGGCCATCTACGGGTTCCTCGGGCTCTACCCGACGTACCTCATCACGTCGCTGCACTACTCCGCCGAGCAGGCCGCACTGGCCATGAGCTTCCTCGGCTTCGGTGGCATGACGGCTGTTGTCGGCGGCTGGCTCGGCGACCGCGTCAACCAGCGCAACCTGCTGATCCTCAGCCTGCTGGCCGTCTCCGCCATCAGCGTGTGCATCTACGAGACACAGGCGGGAGTGGGCCTGCAGTGCGTGTTCGCCTTCCTCATGGGCGCGTTCGGGCTGGGCTTCATCTACCCCAACACCAACAGCGCGATGCAGCGGGCCGTCCGCCCCGCGCAGATCGGACGCGCCTCCGGCCTCTTCGTCACCAGCTACTACGGGCCGGCGGCATTCTCGGGGCTGCTCTTCGCCGCCCTCGTGGACTCCTTCGGCTGGACCCGGGCGGGTCTGCTCCAGGTCACGTTCCTCCCCCTCGTGGGCGTCGCCGCCCTGGCCTTCGTCCGCCCCGCCGGGTTCAACAACGCGATCCGCTGACGGGATCAGCGCTGACGCATAGGGGCCTGCCCACCGCTCGGCGGTGGGCAGGCCCCGTTGGAGAGGAAGCCGAAGGGGATCGGCCGGTCAACGACTCTCGGCCACGACCGGATTGCGCAGGACGCCGATGCCCTCGATCTCGACCTCCACCTCGTCCCCGGGCGGATCGGCCCGACGCCGGAAGGCGTGCCCGTCATGATCATGTCTCCGGGCAGCAGCGTCAGAGAGCGACTGAGGTAGCTGACGAGGTCCGGAACCGGGAGCAGCAGGTCCGCCGTGCTCGCCGACTGCATGACAGTGCCGTTCACACGGGTCGCCAGGGACAGTCCCGACGGGTCGAGTCCGGTGGCGATGACCGGCCCGAGGGGCGCGAAGGTGTCCTGACCCTTCCCGATCAGCAGTGTTCCGTATCTGCTTTCCTTGCGCTGGACGATGCGGTCGCTGACGTCATTCCCGCACGTATAGCCGAGGATGAACTCATGGGCTTCCGAGGGCTTCACATGACGGGCCTTCTTTCCGATGACGACGACCAACTCGCCTTCGAAATGAATCAGTTCACCGTCCGCCGGATACACGATCGCATCCCCTGGCCCCACAACAGCCGTACTCGGCTTCATGAAACACACCGGGACTTCAGGAACCTCACGGTCGGTCTCGTCGACATGTGAGGCGTAGTTGTAGGCGAACCCGAAAACCCGGGGCTGATCGACCGGCGGGAGAATGACGACGTCGTCGACCTGGTCGATGTGCCCCGTAGGGGACAATCCCGTGAAGGGATCACCCTCGAATCTCGCGATCCTCGCGTCGCCGGATTCGAGTTCTCCGTAGTGACGCACTCCGCCGACGGCATACCTGACGATCCGCACGGAAAACCTCCGCAACTAGGCAGCCGCGGGCGGCTGCACGGCCCATTCAGCAATGCTAACGTTAGCACAGCAGTAGCGATCAGCCCGGACGCACTTCCATCCCGCCGGCCACGGAGCGCAACGACGGTGCTATCGTTGGCACACGGAAAGTGACGGCACGGACCAGCCAGCCGAGGGGACTCCTACGTGATCACGACCAGGGACATCGCCGAGCGCCTCGGAGTCTCCGTGTCGACGGTGGGCCGGGCGCTCGCCGACGATCCACGCATCAGCGAGGAGACCAAGTTCCGAGTCAGACAGGCCGCTTCCGAGATGGGCTACGTCGGCAACCGCGCGGCCCGGATGATGCGCGGAGCGTCCAGCAATGTGGTCGCGCTGGTGATCCCGGACATCCGCAACAGCTTCTACTCGACGATCGCGCACGAGCTGTCCAAGAACATGGAGGCCGAGGGCTTCCAGCTGATGCTCTCGGAGACCGACGACGACCGGACGGCGGAACTGCGCCACCTGCGGGAGCTGTCCGCGAACCGGGTGGCGGCGTCATCATCGTGCCCACCGCCCGCCCGCACGGCGAGTCCGTCAAACTCCTGCGCGCCCTGCCGCACTTGCAGCTGCTGCGCCGCCACGCGTCGCTCGGTTCCCAGTGGTTCGGCGTGGACGACCACGAGGCGCTGCGCCAGGCCACCGCCCACCTGGTGGCGCAGGGCCACACTCGCATCGCCTACCTGGGCGGCCCCGAGGAACTGCCCACCGGCGCGGAGCGTCTGCGCGGCTTCCGCACCGCCCTTCGTGAAGGCGGACTGCCGGACGACGCGGGGCGAGCAGAGCTGGGACCACCGTCGTCGGTCGACCACGGCCGCGAGACGGTGCGCCGGCTGCTCGAGACGCCGGATGCGCCCACCGCGATCGTGCTGGGATCGATCCAGCTCACCCTCGGCGTGCTGGAGGAGTTGTCCCGGCAGAGCGTCAAGGTGCCCGAGGAACTGTCCGTGGTCGGGTTCGGCGACGAGCCCGGCTTCTCCTGGTGGGGCCCGGGACTCACCACGATCGGCCTGCCCATCCAGGAGATGGCCACCGGCTGTGCGCTGTGGATGATGCGTCGCCTCAAGACCAAGCCGAGCAACGACGGCCCGTACACCTCGGTCTCCCCCGGGTCACTCGTCCTGCGCGGCAGCACGGCGGCCCCTGACGGGAAGACCCCGCCCGAGTCCGTATGAAAGCACGGGCGGTCCGGCTGAGCCTCGGGCTGTCCGCCTGAGCCACGGACGGGGTCCGGTTGAATCACGGCGGGACCGCCTGAACCACGAGCCGTCCGCCCGAGCCACGGACGGGACCGGCTGAACCACGAGCCGTCCGCCTGAGCCACGGACGGGACCGGCTGAACCACGAGCCGTCCGCCTGAGCCACGAGCCGTCCGGCTGAACCACGAGCCGTCCGCCTGAGCCACGGACGGGACCGCCTGACCCACGACCCGTCCGCCTGAGCCACGGACGGGACCGCCTGACCCACGACCCGTCCGCCTGAGCCACGGACGGGACCGCCTGACCCACGACCCGTCCGCCTGAGCCACGAGCCGTCCGGCTGAACCACGAGCCGTCCGCCTGAGCCACGAGCCGTCCGGCTGAGCCACGGGCGGGTCCGCCTGACCCGCGAGCCGTCCGCCCGAGCCGCAGACGGTCCCGCGTGCGCTCCCAGCCGTGCCCGCCTGCGCCATGGGGGGCCTCGCCCCCAACACCGTAAGGCGCCCGAATCGATGCGCTCCGGGCGCCTTACCTTTTCCCCGCCGGGTCAATACGCTCCGCTGCGCAGCCGGCGCATGACGGCAGCGGTGCGCACGAGTTCCTCGAGCATCTGCTCGGCGGCGGCCTCGTGGATCTTGCCGGGCCGGAACGCACCGTCCTCGACGCGTTCGTTGACGAACGGAATGCTCACGGTCGGGCCGATCGGCAGCATCCGCAGGTTCGCCACGACCTGCTTCGCCATCTGCACCGCCCGGGTGCCCGCCGACACGCCTCCGTAGCTGACGAACGCGGCCGGCTTGTGCTGCCACTCCACGACGAGAAAGTCCCACGCGTTCTTCAGGGGAGCCGGGAAGCCTCCGTTGTACTCCGGGGTGACGAACACGAACGCGTCCGACGCGTCGACGATCCGGCTCCATGCGCGGGTGTGGGTCTTCGTGTACTTCCGCAGAGCGGGCGGATGCGGCTCGTCGAAGAACGGAAGAGCGAGTTCGTGCAGGTCCACCAGGTGCGACTCGAACTGCTCGCACTCCGCGACTCGGGCGGTGAACCAGTCCGCGACGGACCTGCCCACGCGGCCAGGACGTGTGCTGGCCACCACCGTGGTGAGGGTCATGGGTGCCACAGAGGGCTCGGAAGTCATGTCGGGCTCGCTTTCCTGTCGGCCGCGATCGGGCCCGGCGAACCCGCGCTGCCTGTGCTGTCCGTCCGTCCAGGACAGCGCGGGCTCGCCGGAGTTCCTGCCGCAGCGCCACACGTCACGCGAACGGATTGTGCGAACGATAGCACCCGCGTTCAGCTGAGCCAAGAGCGCCGGAAACGAGCAACTCAGCGCTGAAAACAGGGCAGCAGCCACCCCTTGACAGAGCTGCCGCCGCTTCGCACGATTGCGCTATCGTTAGCATCGCGACGGTCGCAGCGGATGAGCCCTCGTCCCGTCCCTGATCACTCGAGCCCAGCTCCGCGCGGACACTCCTCCCCCGGCGGCAGGCACAGGCACAGCTCGGCGCCCCGATCGTCCGAACTCCGAAAGGTTGCACCGCCATGACAGACGCGCGGATCGCCAAGCTCCACGGCCGCAGGGTGTGGGACTCACGCGGGCGACCGACCGTGGAGGTCGAGATCCATCTCGCGGACGGCGCGATCGGCCGGGCCATCGCACCGGCGGGCGCGTCGACGGGCCAGGGTGAGGCGCTCGACCTGCGCGACGGCGGCAGCCGCTTCGGCGGCCTCGACGTGCACCGCGCGGTCGGCTCCGTGAACCACGAGATCGCGCCCGCCCTGCTGAACCGCGACGCGACCGACCAGGAGGCCGTCGACCGGCTCCTGGTGCACCTCGACGGAACCCCGACCGCGGCCGTCTCGGCGGAAACGCGATCGTGGCCACGTCCATGGCGGTCCTGCACGCCTCCGCCGCGTCGGCGGGCGTTCCGCTGTGGCAGCACCTCGCAGGCGGACGCCCGGTCCGCATCCCCCTGCCGGAGATCCAGATCTTCGGCGGCGGCGCCCACGCGGACCGCCGCGTCGACGTCCAGGACTTCATGGTGATGTGTCCTGCGGCCGGCAGCTTCTCGGAGGCGCTGGACTGGACCGCGGAGATCTACCGGGCGGCCGGAAGCCTGATGCGCGAGGCCGGGAAGGCCCAGGGCGTGGCCGACGAGGGCGGCTTCTGGCCCGCGTTCGACTCCAACGAGGAGGCGCTGGAGACGCTGACCCGGGCGATCGAGGCGGCGGGCTTCACCCCCTCGGCCCAGGTCGGCATCTCGCTGGACGTCGCGGCGTCGCAGTTCGGCAGCGGCGGTCGGTACACGCTGGCCCTGGACGACCGCACCCTGGACACCGCGGCACTGATCGACATGCTGGGCGACTGGATCGAGCAGTATCCGATCCTGTCCGTCGAGGACCCGGTGGGCGAGGACGACACCGACGGCATGGTGGAGTTCACCCGGCGCTACGGCCACCGCTGCCAGGTGATCGGCGACGACTACCTCGTCACGGACGCCAAGCGGGTGGAGGCGGCGGCCACCAGCGGCGCGGCGAACGCCGTCCTCGTCAAGCCGAACCAGGCCGGCACGGTCACGGAGGCCTTCCAGGCCCTGTGCGCCGGGAAGGACGCCGGCTTCGGCACCATCGTCTCGGCCCGGTCCGGTGAGACCGAGGACATCACCATCGCCCATCTCAGCGTCGGCTGGAACGCCGGTCAGCTGAAGGTGGGCTCGTTCACGCGCTCCGAGCGGATGGCCAAGTGGAACGAGGTCCTGCGTATCGAGGAGTCCCTCGGTGAATCCGCGGAATTCAGTGGATGGTCCGCCTTCGCATTCCCCGATTCCGGTCCCTCCGCGACCAAGCCGTAAAAGCATGTCGAAGTATTACAGTCACCGAAATACAGAGCCGATCGGAGCCCGGAGACCAGCATGCTGCCACCCGTCAATCTGCGCCCGAGTTTCAACATCACCCGCTCCAGCCATGTCCGGCTCACCGTCGCCGACCTGGCCGAGAGCCGGAACTTCTATGTGAAAGCCCTGGGGCTCGTCGTGAGCGACGAGGACGAGCGCACCTGCCATCTGCGCGGCCTGGCCGAGGCCTGCCACCACAGCCTCGTGCTGGAGCTCGACGAGGGGGGCGCGGGCGCGTGCCGGAGGATCGGCTTCCGGGTGTTCTTCGACGAGGACCTCGATCTCGCGTACGCCTGGTTCCGGGAGCGGGGGCTGCCCGCCGAGTGGGTCGACGTCCCGTACCAGGGCCGCACCCTGCACGTCAGCGACCCCATCGGGACGCCGCTCGAACTGTGCGCGCACATGGAGACGCGGCCGCGGCTGCACATCGACTTCGAACGGTACAAGGGCGCACACGCGCAGCGGCTGGACCACTACCAGATCTTCGCGCCCGACACCTACGAGCTGTGCGCCTTCTACAGCGAGCTGGGCTTCCGCAACTCGGAGTACCTGGAGCACGGCGACAAGCTGCTGGGTGCGTTCATGTACCGCAAGGGCACCTGTCTGGACCTCGCGATCGTCGAGAACGCCGGGCCCGCACTGCACCACTTCGCCTACACCGTCTCCGAGAGCCGTGACATCTTCAGCGCCTGCGACTGGGCGGGCATCCTCGGCTACGGCGACGGAGTGGAGCGGGGCCCGGGACGGCACGGTCCGGGCGGGATGCTGTTCGCCTACCTCCGGGACCCCGACGGGCACCGGGTGGAGGTCTTCAACAGCCACTACCAGACGATCGACACCGAGATCGAGCCGGTGCGCTGGGACGCGGCATCGCTGAGCACCAACGCGCGCTGGGGCCTCCCGGCCCTGGAGAAGTGGTACTTCGAGGCGTCACCGTTCGTCGGCGCACCGCAGATCCCGCCGGCCGAGCCGCCGAAGCCGATGTCGCTTGAGCGGTTCCTGCTCGAGCAGCCCCTCCCCTGACCTTCCGTTCACCCCGTCCCCAAGGAGACGTCATGGCACGAGTTCCCTACCTGCGCCGCGAGGACGCGGACGAGTCGCTGAAGCCGCTGTACGACCGGCTGGAGACCGAACGCAAAGTACCGACGGCGAACATCTTCCTCGCCCTCACCAACGCGCCCACCCAGCTGGACGCCTTCCTGACGTACGCCAACTCGCTGCGGGCCGCCGACCTCAGCCCCCGCTTGCGCGAACTGGCGATCCTGACGGTGGGTCACGCGACCCGGTCCGCGTACGAGGTCGCGCACCACCAGTCGCACGGACTCAAGGCCGGGCTCACCAAGCAGCAGCTCTCGGCGGTGGCCGACTTCGAGTCGTCCGACCTGTTCGACGAGCCCGAGAAGGCGGTCATGCGCCTCGCCAGGGAGTCCACGCTGCGGGTCGATGTCTCGGAGGAGACGTGGCGAGCCGCCGCCGCGCATCTGACGGACCGGCAGATGGTCGAACTGTCGTTGTCCATCGCCTGGTACAACTCCGGCGTCCGCATCATGGGCCTGCTGGACATCGACCTCGAGGACAATTACCCGAATCCGTTCCCCTCTTCGTAGTTCGCGGCACCGTACGGCCCATATTCTCTGGAGTATTTCAATGGCGAAAATGCTCGCTGCCCGACTGCACACGCTCGGTGAGCCGATGTCGGTGGACACGATCGATGTGCCCGTTCCGCGGCCGACCGATGTGCTGGTGCGGGTGAAGGCATGCGGAATCGTCCCGAACATGGCGAATGTGATCAACAACTGGCCCACCTGGTACCCGCACCAGCCCCTGCCCAAGCTCCCCGCGATCTTCGGTCTGGACCCGGCGGGCGTGGTCGAGGCGGTCGGCGAGGCGGTACTCAACACCAAGCCCGGCGACCGGGTCTATGTGAGCCCGCTGCGGTCCTGCGGCAGCTGCCAGGTGTGCCGCGGCGGCGAGCTCAGCCGGTGCCGCTACTTCACCCTGAACGGCTACTTCAGCACGTCCCGCGACGGCCGGCGGATCTTCGACCTGTACCCCTACGGCGGCTTCGCGGAGTACATGACGGCGCCGCAGTACTCGATCGTCAACATCCCCGACACCATGACGTTCGAACAGGCCGGCAAGCTCGGTTACATCGGCACCTCCTACGGTGCCCTCAGGCACGCGGCGGCCGGCCCGGGCCAGGTAGCGTTGATCGACGGCATCACGGGCACGCTCGGCGTCGCCTCCACCCTTCTCGCGCTGGCCTCGGGCGTCTCCAAGGTGCTCGGGACCGGCCGCAACGAGGAACTCCTCAAGCGCGTCCAGGAGTTGGCCCCGGACCGGATCGAGGTCATGCGGCTCGGCGAGGGGTCCACCGGCGAGTGGGCCAAGTCGCGGACAGGGGGCGAGGGGGCGGACTTCGTCATCAGCGCACTCGGTGCCAAGGCCCCGGTGGAGACGATGCTCGACTCCATGCAGGGCGTCCGCCGCGGCGGCAGGGTGGTCAATGTCGGTGGCGTGGCCGACCGGCTGCCCGTGGACGTGAAGTGGCTCATGGACGAGCAGGTCCAGCTGATCGGCTCCAACTGGTTCAGCACCGCGCAGGGCCAGGAAGTGGCCGACATGGTGGCGACCGGGGCACTGGACCTGTCGTACCTGATCACCAAGCCCTTCCCGCTGTCCGAGGTCAACGAGGCGATCTCGGGACGCGCCACCGACCTCGACGGCGGATTCAGCAACTACGTCGTGATCCCCTGAACCGGGGATTCCCCCTACCCACCCCGCGGTGGCCCTGTTCTGCCCTGACGCCGCCGCGGGGTGTCCCGGCATTCTGGAGGAGCCGATGGAACTGCGCTGGCTGGAGTCGTTCGTCGTCGTCGCGGAGGAACTGCACTTCGCGCGGGCCT
Organism: Streptomyces tuirus; assembly: GCA_018195615.1. Classification (GTDB taxonomy): domain Bacteria; phylum Actinomycetota; class Actinomycetes; order Streptomycetales; family Streptomycetaceae; genus Streptomyces; species Streptomyces tuirus_A. The sequence continues at coordinate 82,906 of JAGTPG010000001.1, forward strand.
CGGACCGTCTGCATCTCGCCCCGTCGGCGCTCAGCGCCCAGATCAGAGCGCTGGAGTCACACCTGGGCGTACGGCTCATCGACCGCGGACGCCGCACCCGCCCGGCACTGACCAGTGCCGGGCGGCTCTTCCTCGAGGAGGCGCGGCTGACCCTCGCACAGGCCGCACGGGCCGAGGCGGTGGGCCGGCGGGCCGGGCGCGGGGAGCTCGGACATGCCCAGATCGCGTACGTCGCCTCGGCCGCGTTCTCCGGGGTGCTGACCGACGTCCTCACCCGCTGCGCGGCTCCCGGCACCGACCTCACCGTGCAAGTCCGCGAGTTGGAGACACCGGCCCAGCTGGAAGCGCTGGCCTGCGGGGACATCGACGTCGGTTTCCTGCGCTGGCGGCCCGAGTACCCACCCGAGGTCACGGCCACCTGCCTGCTCACCGAGCAGGTCGTCCTGGCGCTGCCGGCCGCCGCGCCACTGGCGGCGTACGAGGCGGTACCGGCGGCGAAACTGTGCGACGAGAGCTTCGTGGCCCCGCACTTCGACGAGGAGTACGGCTGCCGTGACCAGATTCTCGAAGTGGCGGAGCAAGGGGGGTTCACCCCGCGGTGCGCTCCCCCGGTGCGGGACTACATCGCGGCGCTGACGCTGGTGGGCGGCGGTCTCACGGTGGCCCTGGTCCCCGATTCGCTGCGCCGCGTGCGGATCCCGGGAGTGGCGTACCGTCCACTGGCGGACGTGGCGCTGACGACCCGGCTGGTCGGCGCCTATCGCAAGGGGGAGACCTCGCCCGCGGTGCGCGGCGTGATCCGCCGGCTGCGGGAGGCCGCCGCCGCGACGGCCACCACCTGAAGCACCGTTGCACAGCAGGCGTCGGGCAGGAGACCGACGCCTCGTCGGCATGCAGTCGCTCCCGTGCCCGGGTCGGCCTCGGAGCGACGCAGGTTTGTACGTGAACGACGCACTGTTCAAGCAGGTCAGAGGGTGTTCTCCCGGCCTACGCTCAACACGGCGACACACACTGTGGCGGCGTCGGTCGACCGCCGCCCGACGGAGGGACAGGCGGAGAGGCACATGAGAGCGATCAAACACGTGGGCGTCGTGGGCGCGGGTCAGATGGGCCGGGGCATCACCGAGGTGTGTGTCCGGGCGGGGCTGCACGTCACCTTGTGCGACGTGACCGAGGACCGGGCCCGGGCCGGCCTGGCGGGCGTGGCGGATTCCCTGCTGAAGGCGGAACAGCGCGGCACCCTCGCGCCCGAGGAGCGCGCACACGCCCTGGCCGGGGTGTCGGTCACCGACGACCTCTCCCGGCTGGGCGGGGCGGACCTGGTCATCGAGGCGGCCGTCGAGGACGAGCGGGCCAAGACGGCGCTGTTCCGGCACCTGGGTGAGGTGGTCGCGGATCCGGCCGCCGTGCTGGCGAGCAACACCTCATCGATCCCCATCGCCCGGCTCGCCGCCGCGGCCGGGCGCCCGGAGTCGGTGGTCGGCCTGCACTTCTTCAACCCGGTCCCCGTCATGCCCCTGGTCGAGGTCGTCCCCTCCCTGCACACCTCGAAGGCCACGGAACTGCGCGTGCGTGCCTTCGCCGGCGAGGTCCTGGGCAAGAGGACGATCGTCGCGCAGGACCGCGCCGGCTTCGTGGTGAACTCGCTGCTGATTCCGTACCTGTTGGCGGCCGTGCGCATGGTCGGTTCCGGCACGGCGACGGCGGAGGACATCGACACCGGGATGACCGCGGGCTGCGCTCATCCCATGGGCCCGTTGCGCCTCGCCGACCTCATCGGACTGGACACCGTGGCGGCGATAGGCGAGGCACTGTACGAGGAGTACCGGGAACCGCTGTACGCCCCTCCCCCACTGCTGCGCCGCATGGTCGAATCGGGCCTGCTGGGCCGTAAGTCGGGGCAGGGGTTCTTCGATTACGTTGACAGCTGAGGTCCGCTGACCTCACCAGGCGTGGCTGAATGGGCCGGGTCCGCGAAGCCCCTCACCGGCGGCGTCGAGTACGTCCACGACGAGGGCATCCGGGTCCTCACTGATGCAGCGCCGCTGGCGCGACGTTCGCTGCGTCTCCCAGCACGTGGCGGGCAACAACGGCTCGCTGCGTCCTCTGGGTGCGGTTCTCTCGGGTCGGGAGGACGTCCGATGAGCCCGCTCGCGTCGACACCGACGGATCGCACCGTGCTGCGCCAGGCGTTCGGCTGCTTCCCGTCGGGTGTGACAGCCCTGTGCGCACTCCACGGCAGCGTGTACGTCCACGGTGCCGGCCTCTGGCTGGGCTGCTCGGTCCACGCCGAAGTGGCCGGAGGCGACCACACCATCGTCCTGCTGGAGATCCACGGCTTGCGGGCCTAACCCGACCGGGAGCCACTGGTGTTCCACGGCAGCCGGTTCCGGCGCCTGGCCGCCTGATGGGCCGATAGCGGACGCGGGAGCTCCCGGCCCCTCCGCACATGTGACAGGGGGCCGGGAGCTCCTCGGGCTCATGCGCCGGTCTTCCGGCGGAGGGCTCAGCCGGCTTCCCGACGGACGGCCACTTCCTGGATCAGCCGGGGGGCCACGGCGAACAGGTCGCCCACCACGGCGTAGTCGGCGACGTCGAGGATCGGCGCCTCGGGGTCTTTGTTGACCGCGACGATCGTCTTGGAGGTCTGCATCCCGGCGAGGTGCTGGATGGCCCCGGAGATGCCCAGGGCGATGTACAGCTGGGGGGAGACGGACTTGCCGGTCTGCCCCACCTGGTACTGGTGTGGGTAGTAGCCGGCGTCGACCGCGGCGCGTGAGGCACCCACCGCTCCGCCCAGGGCGTCGGCCAGTTGCTCCACCACTTTGAAGCCGTCCGCTCCTGCGACACCTCGTCCGCCGGACACGACGACGGTCGCCTCGGTGAGCTCGGGACGGTCCCCGGCGAGCGCGGCGCGGCGGGCGGTGATGCGGGCGGATGCCGCGCGGTCGACCGGCGGCAGGGCGAGTTCCCGCTCGCCCGCCTCCACAGGACGTTCCTCCGGCTCGCAGGAGCCGGGCCGCAGGGCGATCACCGGCAGGCCGTGGGTGACCTGTGCGCGCACGGTGTACGACCCGCCGAAGACGACCTGGGTGGCCACGCCGGACGAGTCCACGTCGACCGCGTCGGTCAGCAGCCCGCCGTCCAGCCGCGCGGCGAGACGCCCGGCCACCTCGTTGCCGTCCGTCGTCGCGGAGACCAGCACGGCGGCCGGGGAGACCTCCCGGACCGCGAGTTCCAGGGCTTCGACGGCCGGCGTGGCGAGAAACTCGTCCGCTTCGGTGGATTCAGCCGCGTGGACCGTCGTGGCGCCATGACGGGCGAGGGGCTCCCGGAGGCGTGCCGCGGTTCCGGGCGTTCCCACGACGACGGCGGCCGGGTCACCCAACCGCCGTGCGACGGTGAGGAGTTCGTAGGTGGACTTGTGGACGCGTTCCCCGTCGTGGTCGACGAGGACGAGGACATCGGGCATGGGTGCCTGCTTCTGGTCGTGCTTCTGGGGAGGGGCGGTTCAGACGAGCTTCTGGGCGATCAGGTACCCGACGAGCTGCCGGCCGGCCGAGCCGTCGTCCGTGATGCGGATTCCGGCGGCCCGCGCCGGACGCGGGACGGCGTCGACGACGTGGGTGCGGGTCGCGAGGAACCCGGTGTCGTCCACGCCGGGGAACAGGTCGTCGAGGTCGACCGTCTCCACCGGCTTCTTCTTGGCGGCCATGATCCCCTTGAAGGAGGGGTAGCGGGGTTCGTTGATCTTCTCGGTGACGCTGACCAGCGCGGGCAGCGGTGCGTCGAGCGTGGCCTCGCCGTTCTCGGTCTCGCGCTCCGCGCGCACCCGTCCCGCGTCCACGGTCAGCTCCCGCGCGTGCGTCAGCTGCGGCAGGCCGAGCAGGTCCGCGACCATGGCGGGGACCGCGCCGGCCTGTCCGTCGGTCGTCGTGTTGCCCGCGAGTACCAGGTCGACGTCCTCCAGCCTCCGCACGGCGGCTGCCAGGGTCTTCGCGGTGGTCACGGCGTCGGCGCCGTGGAGCCTGTCGTCGCAGATGTGGAGGCCTCGATCGGCGCCCATCGCCAGGACCTTGCGGATGGCGTCGATCGCGGTGCCGGGTCCCATGGACACGACGGTGACCTCGGCGCCCACCGCCTCCTTCAGCGTCAGGGCCTCCTCCGTGGCCCGCTCGTTGATCTCGTCCAGGACGAGATCGGCCGTCTCACGGTCGAGGGTGTGGTCGGCCTCGGACAGGGTGCGCTCGGCAGCGGTGTCCGGAACCTGCTTGACGAGTACGACGATGTGCACGGTCGTCTTCCTTCGGTCTTCGGTGGTTGGTCAGCGGAACGCCGGGTAGCCGGTGATCGCCTGACCGACGACCAGGGTGTGCATCTCGCCCGTGCCTTCGTAGGTGAGGACGGACTCCAGGTTGTTGGCGTGACGCAGTGGCGAGTACTCCAGGGACACGCCGTTGGCTCCGAGGACGGTGCGGCACTCCCGCGCGATGGCGATCGCTTCCCGGACGTTGTTGAGCTTGCCGACGCTGATCTGCTCGGGCCGGATGCGGTGCTGGTCCTTCAGACGGCCCAGGTGCACGGCGAGGAGTGCGGAGCAGCCCAGGGACACGGTCATGTCGGCGAGCTTCTTCTGGGTGAGCTGGAAGGCGCTGATCGGCTTGTCGAACTGGACGCGGGAGTCGGCGTAGTCGACGGCCGCCTGGATCGAGTCGCGGGCGGCGCCGACCGCGCCGAACAGGATGCCGAAGCGGGCCTCGTTGAGGCAGGACAGCGGGCCGCGCAGGCCCTGTGCGTGCGGCAGCCGCGCGGAGTCCGGCAGCCGGACGTCGTCGAAGTACAGCTCCGAGGTGATGGACGCGCGCAGCGACATCTTCTGCTTGATGTCCTGCGTGGTGAAGCCGGGTGTGCCGCGCGGTACGAGGAATCCGCGGATGCCGTCCTCGGTCTGCGCCCAGACGGTGGCCACGTCGGCGATGCCGCCGTTGGTGATCCACATCTTGGAGCCGTTGAGGATCCAGTCGTCACCGTCGCGGACGGCCCTGGTGCGCATTCCGGCGGGGTTGCTGCCGAAGTCGGGCTCGGTCAGGCCGAAGCAGCCGATCGCCTCACCGGCGGCCAGCCGGGGCAGCCACTCCTCCTTCTGCTCTTCCGAGCCCCACTTCCAGATGGAGAACATCGACAGCGAGCCCTGCACGGAGACGAAGCTGCGGAAACCGGAGTCCGCCGCCTCCAGCTCCAGACAGGCCAGGCCGTAGCTGACCGCGTTCGTCCCGGCGCAGCCGTACCCTTCGAGGTGCATGCCCAGCACGCCCAACTTGCCGAGTTCTGGGGCGAGTTCACGGGCGAAGTGCGCGTTCTCGAACCAGTCGCCGATGTGCGGACGTACCCGGTCGGCGAGGAACTTGGCGACGGTGGCCCGGATCTCGCGCTCCTCGTCGGTGAGGACGGAGTCGATGTCGAGCAGGTCGAGGGGGTCCTTCAGGGGCTTGCCGCTCATGGTGAGCTCCTTGTCATTCGGGTGGGACATCGGGTGGTCGGTGCGGAGGATCTCCGCGGTGTGCCGGCCGAGGCCGGGCGGGGGCAGGCGGTACTGCGCGGGCGTCCTGCTCAGCGCGATGGGGTGCGCGACCTGGCGGGAGGGCCTGCCTGCTTCCCCGTCGGCGGGTGCGGCGGGGATGTCGACGATGCCGGGCAGGCCGAGCCTGTGGGCGAAGGCGAACGCCTCGTCGAGGGTGTTGACCGGCCCGGCGGGCACGCCGGCGGCCAGCAGGACGGTCGACCAGTGGTCGGCGCCCGCGGAACCGAGCCGTTCGGTCAGGATGTCCCGCAGTTCGCCGCGGTGGGCGACTCGGTCGGCGTTGGTGCGGAAGCGGTCGTCGAGAGCGAGACCGGGCTCCCCGACGACCTCGGCGAGCGCCGCGAACTGCCGGTCGTTGCCGACCGCGACGGCGAGCGGACGGTCGGCGGTGGGAAGCGTCTCGTACGGGGCGATGCTCGGGTGCGCGTTGCCCATGCGCCCCGGAACCACACCGGCGACGGCGTACGCCGACGCCTGGTTGACCATGGCCGACAGCAGTGAGCCGAGCAGATTCACCTCGACCAGTTGCCCCTCGCCGGTGGCGTCCCGGTGCCGCAGGGCCGCCAGGATGCCGGTCGAGGCGTGCAGTCCGGTGATCACATCGACGAGGGCCACGCCCGCCTTCACCGGCTCCCCCCGCGCCTCCCCGGTCACGCTCATCAGGCCGCCCACGGCCTGCACGAGCAGGTCGTACCCGGGGATCGCCGCGCCCGCACCGCTGCCGAATCCACTGATCGAGCAGTAGATCAACTCCGGTTGCCGCGCCCGGAGTTCCTTGTGCCCGAGGCCCAGCCGCTCCATCGTGCCGGGCCGGAAGTTCTCCACCAGTACGTCGGACTCGGCGACCAGGGCGCGTGCCTGTGCGCGGCCCGCCTCCGTGTTCAGGTCGAGCACGATCGACCGCTTGTTGCGGTTGACGCTCAGGAAGTAGGTCGACGTGCCGTCATGGTCCGCCGGCGGGTGCCAGGCCCGGGTGTCGTCCCCGATGCCCGGCCGCTCGATCTTCACCACGTCGGCGCCGAGGTCGGCGAGGAGCATGGTGGCGTAGGGCCCGGCGAGAACCCGGGAGAAGTCGGCGATGCGCAGGCCGTCCAGCGCGCCCCGCCCCGATGCATCGGTGCAGTGGGTGCTCACGCACCCTCCTCTCTGATCGTCCCGGCCGACGGTGTCTTCCGCCGAACCGGGTGCGTTCACCACCAGCGCTCCGACGACGTCGCCCGGTAGGTGAGTTCGACGAGGGGCAGCCCTTGGTCGAGGGGAGCCACGGCCCGCACGACTCGCACCCGCGCCCCGACCGCGACCACGACCGGCTCCGTCCCGGTGACCTGGCAGAGCAGGGTGAAGCCCTCGTCCATCGCGACGAACCACGTGTTGAGCGGAACCTGACCGATACGGCGAAGGAGGACCCCGGCGCCGGTGCTGAGCTCCCGTTCGAAGCCAGTTGCTCCGCAGGCGCGGCAGAACGAGCGACGGTAGGCCGGGGTGCCGCACCAGAGGCACCGCTGGAAGAAGAGGTCGCGGCAGGCCGCCTCCGGGGCGGCGCGACCGCCGGTGTCGTGCCGACGGCAGCCGCCTCAGCATCTGCCCTGAGCTCGTTGTGTTCGCGGCTCTCTGTCTGGAGCATCGCGGCCTCCCGCACGCAGTTCGGTGACCGGAAACAGGTGATCGGAATCCGATGTCCCCCTCACCTTGGCCCCGCCGCGGAGCGACGGTCAACGACGAGCTGACGCATCTTTGTGCGCGGAACACGTCCCATCTGCCCAGGTCAGAAGCGCGTCCGGCACGCCAGGCTCGCCACCCTGCCAAGCTGCGATCCTGAATATTATGGCGTTCAATAAAAACTCACTCGATGTTGGGTATTGAGCACCACGAACAGGGCGCTTTTCGACGATAAATTCGCGCTATTCCTTCATTCGGACGATACTGGACCGTGAGCCTTTTATGCCGGAGAGGCCCGGGGGACTGTTTCGAATGTGATGCGAAAGGATGCGCCATGGAACTCGAATCTCTCCCGGATGACGTCGTCGCGGAGATCGAAGTGCGGGATCGCTGGAGGCGCGCATCGGCCGGCGGTGGCCTGGAGTTCCTCGTCACCGACATCGCGCGGTGGACCCCCGGCTCGACCGTGCGGGTCGCGTTCCTCGACGGGGACGACCAACTGCACGCGGACATCGCAGGAGCGACGGCGCAGATCACCGACGCCTGCAACCTGAAACTCGACTTCGGCCACGACGCGGCGACCGGAACGTTCCGGCGATGGACCACGGCGGATACCGCCTTCGCCGCCGAAATCCGGGTCAGCTTCGACATGCAAGGCTACTTCTCCCTCGTCGGCACCGACAGCACGGATCGCACCATCGGCGCGGGAGGCGGCCCGGTCGGGGGCAATCCCGGACAGCGCAGCCTGAACCTCGGGCGCTACGCGGTGAACAGGCCCGCCCAGTGGGAGGGCACCGTGCGTCACGAGTTCCTCCACGCGCTCGGATTCCACCACTCCCACCAGAACATGCGCGGCACCTGCGAGGACGAGTTCCGTTGGGATGACGAAGCGGGGTATGTTCCCACGCGGGATGCGAACGGCGTCTTCGTGGCGGACGCTCAGGGCCGGCGCCCCGGCATTTACTGGATCACAACCTTCGCACCGAGGACGACCCGGATGTCGTCGCCGGGCCTTTCGACCCACAGTCCGTGATGCTGTACCGGTTCCCGCAGTTCTTCTACAAGTCCGCGCCGAGCAGTTGCGCGCCGACCGGTAATGGGCAGAGCCTGTCGGCCGGCGACAAGCGCGGGCTCAGCCTGCTGTATCCCCACACCGCTGATGAGTTGGCTGACCTTCAGACCCGGGCCGACGCGGTCCTTCGGTCGATCGAGGCCGGCGCGGAGTCGCTTCCCGGTTCGGACGGCGGCGACCTGGCCGAGGCCTATCGCAGCCGGGTCGAGGTACTGGTCGCCGCACAGGCCGCGGGCGCCGACTGAGCCGAGGCGCGTTCACAGCCCCTGCACTGCCGGGCCCGCCGTCCAGGGCAGCGACGCCGATGTCACCGCCTACCTGGCCGGCCGCCCCTACACCGGCGTGACCTCCGCGGACGGCTCCCCCGCCGAACCACTGACGCCGTGGCTGTGACCATCGGGAGCGAGCAGTGGGTCGCGTAGGGACTCGACGTAGACGTCGATGTCGGAAATTCTTTGGATTCTCCTCCCGGACGTCGATTTCCCGGGCTCCGCGCGCTGTGGCTGGCCCCTGGCTCGAAGTGGCTGGAAAGTGACCGTCGTGTCGGCGACCCGCCGCAGCGGAACGGAGTATGTGTGAACGTCGGAACAACGGCGGCCGGACCACGGCAGAGTCCGAAAGCCACGCTTGTCATGGCCTGCGTCGGGGTGTTCGTCGCGTATCTGCCGGTCACCAGCGTCTCGGTGAGCCTTCCCGCCATCCAGCGGGCCCTGCACGCGTCGACCTCACAACTGTCGTGGATCTCGGACGCGTTCGTCCTGCCGATGGCGGCCCTCATCCTGACCGCCGGCGTCTTCGGAGACGTGCACGGCCGCAAGAAGGTCTTCCAGGCGGGCCTGTTGTTCGCCACCATCGGAGCGGCCGTCGCCCTGAGCGCGCAGTCGGTCCAGGTGCTGTGGGCCGGGCAGGCACTGGCCGGTCTGGGCGCGGCCGCGCTGCTGCCCACGACGCTGGCGCTGATCAGTCACGCGGTGCCGGACCCGCACGAGCGTGCCAAGTTCGTCGGCCTGTGGGCCGCTGCCCTGATGTCGGCACTGGCCGCAGGCCCCCTGCTGGCGGGCGTGATCCTCGACCACGCCGCCTGGCGATGGATCTACCTGCCGGCCATACCGGTGGCCGTTCTCACCATGGCGGTCGCCGTGCCGCTGGTGGACGACTCCCGGGCCCCGGCTCCCGTCGGCTGGACTGGCCCGGCCAGATCACCGCCGCACTGGCGATCACCTCACTCGTCTACGGCGTGATCGAAGGCGGCGCCGACTCCTTCTCCCAGCCGAGGGTTGTCGGCGCCCTCGTGCTGGCCGCCGTCAGTGCCCTCGTGTTCATCGTGGCCGAGCGGCGCAGCGCCAGCCCGATGCTGGACCTGACGCTCTTCCGCAGCCCGGCGTTCACCGCCACCACATTGATCGCGATGATCAGCTTCCTCGGGCTGATCGGTTTCTTCTTCGTCCTCAGCCTCTACTTCGGCATGGTGCAGCGGCTCGACACCCTCGAAGCGGGGTACCGGCTTCTGGCGGTGACGGCGGTGTGCCTGCTCGTCGGGGTCGTGGCGGGGCCGTTGATGCGCCGGATCTCGGCGCGCCTCCTGATCACCACCGGTCTGCTGATCACCACGGGGGCCCTGGTGTCCCTGACCGCGCTCGACGCGTACACGCCGTTCGGTGCGCTGGCCTGGCGGCTGGCGCTGCTCGGCCTCGGTCTGGGCCTGGTCGTCACACCCATGACCGCCACCGCCGTCGCCTCCGTGCCTCATCATCTGGCCGGCATGGCGGCAGCGGGCAACAACGCCTTCCGGCAGGTCGGCGGCGCACTCGGCCCGGCCGTTCTGGGCGTCCTGCTGACCACCAGGACCACCGACACCCTGCCCGGTCATCTCGCCGACGCCGGCGTGAACGGCGCGACGGCGCAGCGGATCACCGCGGCTGTGGACGCCGGCGGGCTGGGGGTGGTGGCCCGGATGGACCTGGGAGCCGAGACCGGCCGGGCTCTGGGCGCCCTTTCGGCGGCCTTCCTCGACGGCCTTGAACTGTGTCTCATCGTGGCCGCTGCTCTCGCGCTGCTCGCCGCGGTCGTCGGGATGGTGCTGTTGCGCGCCCCGCGGACCTCGGTCCAGGCAGCCCTGGAGGAGGCGAACCCGCTCCGCGAAAGCGAGCCGAAGCCGGCACCGGAGCCGGAGCAGGAGCCGGTTCTCGTCGGTGCGGGCGCCGGGCACGGTCCGGTGCCGGCCCCGCTCCCGCCGTCGGGCGGGCCGAGCTTCCCGGTCAGCGACGCCGACGTCCCGGCCCGGGCCACTCACGGGGCCGTCCTCTCCGGCCGGGTCTGTGACGCCGTCGGCCACGGTATGGCGGGCGCCACGCTCACCCTCATCTCACCGACCGGGAGTCAGATCGGCCGGGTCGTGGCCCACAGCGCCGGCCGGTACGAGCTGACCGCCCCGGCGGCAGGGTCGTACGTACTGATCGCCGCTGCGGACGGCCACCAGCCCCAGGCCAGCACGGTGGTGCTGGGCGAGCAGCCGTTGATCCACGACCTGGTTCTGGCCGGGGGCAGCAGGATCAGCGGCACCGTGGTGTCGGCCGTTGACGAAGGGGCGGTGGAGGGCGCCTCGGTCACGGTCACCGACGTGCGCGGCGACGTACTGGCCAGCGGCTTGACCGACACCGCCGGGCGTTTCGACTTCGGTGAGCTGCCGGCGAGCGACGTCACGCTCACGGTGAACGCCCCTGGGTTCCGGCCTGAGGCACTCCCCGTCCAGGCGTCCGGCTCCGAAGCCACCGCGCTGCAGGTGCCGCTGCGGTCGGGTGCGCAGCTGCGGGGCGTCGTACGGGCGGGTGCCCACCGTGAGAGCCTGACGGACGCACGGGTCACCCTGGTGGACGCGGCCGGAAACGTAGTGGGCATCACGACCACCGGCCCCGACGGCGACTACGCTTTCGCCGACCTGGACGCCGGCAGCTACTCCGTGATCGCTGCCGGGTATCCGCCCGTGGCCAAGAAGGTCACCGTGGACGGCCGGGGTCTGGAGGAGGTTCCTCTGGAACTGGGCCACCCGGACAACTGAGGATTCCGCGGTCGGACCATCATTGGCACGCGGCACAGGAGCAGGAGGAACCGGTGCAGTCCCAGGCACTCGATCCGCTCGATCTGAAGCTGCTGCAGGCGCTGCAGCTCGACGGTCGGGCGCCGTTCAACCGGATCGCGGAGGTTCTGGGAGTGTCCGACCAGACCGTCGCCCGCCGCTTCCGGCGGCTGCGCGGCATCCTCCACCTGCGTGTGCTCGGCATCACCGATGAAAGCCGACTCGGCCGCAGCAGCTGGCTCCTGCGCCTGAGCTGCACCCCCGACCATGCCGAACAACTGGCGAGCGCACTGGCCCTGCGCCCGGACACCGCCCACGTCAGAGTGATCTCAGGCGGCACCGAAGTGATGTGCGCGATGAAACCACGTACGCGGCAGGCGAGGGACGAACTCCTCCTCGACCGCCTTCAGCGCACCCCTCGCGTCACCTCGGTCAGCGCCCACTGCCTGCTGCACCGGTTCTACGGAGGGCCGCTGGGCTGGCTCAGCAAGATCAACGCCCTCGGCCCGAGGAACGGGCCGCCCTGAGCCCGCCACCCGTCGATCCGGGCAGTGGCCGCGTCGTGCTCGAGGAAGCCGACGAGGCACTGCTCGCCGTCCTCGCCCGCGACGGACGGGCCTCGCTCACCGAACTTCAAGCGAGCACCGGTTTGTCCGAATCCGCGGCGAGGCGGCGTCTGGATCGACTGCGCTCCACCGGGGTCCTCTACCTGGACGTGCAGTTCGACAACGAACACTTCGGCAATGACGTCGTCGCCATGCTCTGGCTCACCGTCGCCCCGGCCGCGCTCGCCGACGTCGGCCATGCCCTGGCCTCACACCCCGAGGTGCGTTTCGCGGCGGCCACCACCGGCCGGGCCAACATCGTCGCCGCCACCCTGCATCCCGGCACCGACGACCTCTACACCTACCTCAGCGACAAGATCGGAGCCCTGGACGGTGTCCGCTCCGTCGAGACCGCCCTCACTCTGCGCGAGGTCAAGCAGCTCGCTTACGAGCCTGGCCGCTGACGGCTTTCGTTTCCGCGGGCTCGCCCGCAGGGCAGTCACCGCGCTGCTGCAGCACCATGCCCGGCAGGTAGCGTCCCGTGAGCAGTCGGCTCGTGAATCGGGCCGGTGCGCTGAGCGAGTGGCAGGCCACTTGCCCCGTTGGTGTGGGCGATGACCTCGGCGGTGATCGAGATCGCCGTCTCCTCGGGCGTGCGCGCGCCGAGGTCGAGGCCGATCGGGGAGTGCAGGCGCGCCAACCGCGCCTCGGTGACGTCGGCTTCGCGGAGGAGACGCAGGCGCTCGTCGTGAGTGCGCCGGGATCCCATCGCCCCTACGTAGGCGACTGGCAGGTCGAGGGCGAGCCGCAGCAGGGGGATGTCGAACTTGGCGTCGTGCGTGAGGACGCACACGACCGTTCGGGCGTCCACGGTCGTTCGTTCCAAGTAGCGGTGGGGCCAGTCGGCCACCACCTCGTCCGCGTGCGGGAAGCGTGCCGCTGTCGCGAAGACGGGACGGGCGTCGCACACGGTGACCCGGTAGCCCAGGAAGCGGCCCGCCTCGCTCAGCGCGGCGGCGAAGTCGACGGCGCCGAAGATCAGCATGCGAGGGCGGGTGGCGGCCACGTGGACGAGGACGGACAGCCGCTCGGGGCAGGTGTCCGCATCCCCGCCGAGGGAGGCGAGGGCGGTGCGTCCGGCCCGAAGCTGGGCTCTGGCCCGGTCCGCCACCGCCTGGCCCGTCGGCTGTCCGTCCAGCACACCGTCGGCGGCCCAGCTGTCCCCGAGTACGCTCAGGGTGGCGCCGAGAAGCCGGTCAGGGCCGTCGACGACGTGTGCCACCGCCGTTGGCCGGCCTCGCACCACGTCGGCGAGGGCTGTGGCGAGGTGCGGTTGGGCCGCAGGGTCGATCCGCCGGACGAGGACGCCGAGTTCGCCACCGCAGGTCAGTCCCACGGCGAAGGCGTCGTCGTCGGAGTACCCGAACCAGGCCCGTTGGGGGGCGCCCCGATCGGCGAGCACCTGTCGGCACAGTTCGTAGACCGCGCCCTCGACGCAGCCGCCGGAGATGCTGCCCACCGCGTTGCCGTCCTCGTCCACCGCGACCGACGTACCGGCCGGCAAAGGTGCGCTGCCGCGGATGTCGACGACGGTCGCCAGAGCGAAGGGGCGTTCCTCGCGGCACCAATGGTGCAGTGTGTCCGCGATGTTCAGCATGGCCTTTCTCCGTGGTTCGCCGAGGGGGGTGCGGGAGGCCCGCAGCAACGGGGGGCTGCCGGACCGGTCGACGGGGCAGTCCCTGAGGGGGCTGCCCTGGTCAGAGGAACGCCTCGGCGGTGATGGGCAGTTCCCGGATGCGGCGGCCGGTGGCGTTGAACACCGCGTTCGCGATCGCGGGTGCCACCCCGACCATCACGACCTCTCCGAGCCCCTTGACGCCGAGCGCGTTGGCCTCGCGGTCCTCGCCGTCCAGATAGATCGCCCTGACGTCCGGGACGTCGGCGTTGACCGGTACGAGGTAGTCGGCCAGGTTGGCGTTCACGATCCGCCCGTCGCGGTGGTCGGTGACCGTGTGCTCAAGCAGAGCCGTGCCGATGCCGCCCACGATGCCGCCGATCGCCTGACTGTCGGCGAGCTTGGGGCTGACGATGCGGCCCGCGTCGTACACGCCGAGCATCCGCCGCACTCGGACCAGCCCGAGCCGGGCGTCGACGGCGACCTCGGCGAAGGTGGCGTTGTAGGCGTGCCGCTCGGGGCTCGGCGGCCCGTTGTAGGAGCCGAGGGCTTCGAGGTGGGAGCGGTCGTGGCGGGCCAGCAGGCTCCGGTAGGTTTCGCCTCGGGACGGGGTGCCCTTGACGTGCAGCCGGCCGTTGCGGACGACCACGTCGCCCGCGTTCACTCCGTACAGCGGCGACTCGCGGTCCTCGACGGCCAGCTTGATCGCCTGTCGCCGCACCTGGTTGCAGCCGTCGAGGACGGCGCTCCCGACGGAGGCCAAGGTCATCGAGCCGCCGTGCGGCGGCGTCGGCGGGTAGAGCGAGTCCCCCAGCCGGAAGGTGACCGTGCGCATGGTCAGTCCGAGGGCGTCCGCGGCGACCTGTGTCTGGGAGGTGTAGGTGCCCGGTCCCATGTCGCTGGCCGCGGCCTCGACCACGGCGGTGCCGTCGGCGTCCAGGCGGACCCGGGCCTTGGCCGCGAAGCGCCCGGGACCGTAGACACCGGCGGCCATACCCATACCGATCAGCCAGTCACCCTCGCGCCGGGCACGCGGCCGGGGGAGCGACGGTGCCAGCCGAACTCGCGGGCACCGACCGTGTAGCACTCGCGGAGCCGACGGGTGGAGAACGGCAGGTTCTTTCCCTCGTCCTCGTTCGGTTCGTTGCGCCGGCGCAACTCGATCGGGTCGATGCCGAGTTCGTGCGCGAGCTCGTCCATGGCCGACTCGATCACGAACGACGCCGTGGCGAAGCCGGGGCCGCGCTTCCAGACCGGGGTGTTCACGTCCAGCGGCACCGTCCGGTACGCCTGCCTCACGTTGGCCATGCTGTAGAGCATCTGGCCCGCGGGCATGACGTCCTCGGTGAAGGTCTCGTACGACGAGGTCTCGGCGTCCATCTCATGGACCGCGGCGGTCAGCCGCCCGCGCCGGTCGCTGCCGAGGCGCAGACGGTACTCGTAGGAGGGCCGGAAGCCGGTACCGAAGTACATCTGCCTGCGGCTGAGCACCAGCTTGACCGGACGGCCCGTCTCCCGCGCCGCCACCGCGGCGACGACCGTGTGCGGCCAGCACCGCAGTCCGCTGCCGAAGCCGCCGCCGACGAACGGGTTGATGACACGCACCGAATCCTTGGGCAGGTCGAAGACGGCCGCGAGCTCGTCATGGGTGCCCACCACCCACTGCGTCTTGTCCCACACGGTCAGCCGCTTGCCGTCCCAGCGGGCGATGGTGGCGTGCGGCTCCATCGGATTGTGGTGGTTGCGCGCCAGCTGATACGTCAGGTCCAGCCGCACGGCAGCGTCCCGCAGGCCGGCTTCGGCGTCGCCGCGCGCGTAGTTGGTCGGCTTGTCCGGCTCGGCCTCGTGCAGGTCGGTCGACGGCTGCTCGGCGTCGTAGCCGACCTTCACCAGGCTCGCCCCGTGCTGCGCGGCCTCCAGCGTCGTGGCCACCACGACGGCGACCGGCTGTCCGTGGAAGAGCACCCGGTCGTCCTGGAACACCCGCAGCCGGCGCCCGGGCGGGTTGTTCGAGCCGGAGTTGTCGCGGTACGGCAGCTTCGGCGCGTTGCGATGGCTGATCACCCGCAGCACGCCCGGGTGCTTTTCGGCAGCGCCGGTGTCGATGGACGTGATCCGGCCGCGTCCGATGCTCGCGTCGACGATGACGGCGTGCACGACACCGTCGACGTCGTGCTCGGCGGCGTACACCGCCTGGCCGGTGACCTTCAGCCGACCGTCCACCCGGGACAGCGGCGCACCCACGGCTGCCTGCGGCTGGGGGCTCACTTGGTACCTCCTACGGTGCGCAGCTGGCGTTCGACGGTCCGCTTCAGCAACTCGGCCTTGAACCGGTTGTGCTGCAGCGGGCGGGCCCCGTCCGCGGCCCGCGCGGCGGCAGCTGCCCACAGGGCCTCGGACGGGCGTTCACCGATGAGATGCCGCTCCACGGCGGGCAGCTTCCACGGCACGGTGCCCACTCCACCGGCGGCGACCTTCGCCTCGCGGATCAGGCCCCCGCGCACGTGCAGTGCGACGGCCGCGGAGGTGAGGGCGAACTCGTACGACTGCCGGTCGCGCACCTTCAGATAGCCGGACCTGAGCGGACGTGGAAGCGCGGGGATCTCCACAGTCGTGATCAACTCGCCCTGCCCGAGGGCCTGTTCACGATCAGGGGTCCTGCCCGGCCGCAGCAGGAAGTCGGCGAAGGGGACCTGGCGCGCCCCGTCCGGACCCAGCAGATGGACCCTTGCCTCCAGCGCCGCGAACGCCACGGCGACGTCGGAGGGATGGGTCGCTACGCAAGCGTCGGAGGTGCCGAGGATCGCGTGCGTCCGGTTGTAGCCCTGCCGTGCTGCGCAGCCGGAGCCGGGCACCCGCTTGTTGCAGTCGGCGGTCACGTCACGGAAGTACGTACACCTGGTCCGCTGCATGATGTTGCCGCCGATGGTCGCCATGTTCCGCAGCTGGGCCGAAGCGCTCAGCTCCAGAGCCTCGGAAATGACGGGATGCAGCGTGCGCACCTTGGGATGCGCGGCGGCCTCGGCCATGGTCACCAGCGCACCGATGCGCAAGCCCCCGCGCTCGGTCACGCCGACCTCGCGCAGCGGCAGACCACTGATGTCGATCAGGCTCTCGGGGCGCTCGACCGTCTCGCGCATCAGGTCGACGAGGGTGGTGCCCCCGGCGATGTAACGCCCGCCGCGACGACCGGCGTCGAGCGCCGCGCGGGTGTCGGAGACGCGGGTATAGGTGAAGGGATGCATGTGGGGCGGCTCCTTACTTCCGGCCCGCGGTCTGCTCGACCGCGCGCACGATCTTGACGTAGCAGCCGCAGCGGCAGATGTTGCCGCTCATCCACTCCCGTATCTCCTCGGGCGAACCGGTGTGCCCCTCCTCGATGCAGCCGACGCCTGACATGATCTGGCCGGGGGTGCAGTAGCCGCACTGGAACGCGTCCTGGTCGATGAACGCCTGCTGCAACGGGTGGAGTCGGTCACCGTCGGCCAGGCCCTCGATCGTGGTGACCTCCGCGCCCTCCAGCCGGACGGCGAGCGTCAGACAGGAGTTGACCCGCTGACCGTCGACCAGCACCGTGCACGCACCGCAGGCCCCGGCGTTGCAGCCCTTCTTCGAGCCGGTGAGGCCGAAGTGCTCGCGCAGCAGGTCCAGCAGCGAGGTGCGGTTGTCCACCGTCACGGTCCGCCGGGTGCCGTTGACCGTCAGGGTCACACGGCCGGCGGGCGACGCCGCCGCGGCAGTCGCCTCCTCCGAGCCGACGAGGGACGTGCCACCGATCACGCCCCCCGCGACAACGACACCGCCGACCGCGGTACTGGTGGCGATGAAGGTACGCCGAGTGGGAGGTGGTGAGGACTCACCGGGTCCGGTGGGGGGTGGGACAGCGGAGTCAGGAAGTTCAGTCGTCATGAGTACGCCTTCGCATCACGGACGGGTTGGGTCGTACACAACAGCGGGACAGGTGACGAGTTCGTCGTCACCGAGGCGAGAGGGAGGCGCTGAGCGACGCCGGTTCCGGGTGACGGCGATGATGATCGTGGGGATCAGGGTCAGTGCCGCGATGACGGCGCCGACGACGACGGGACCGGTGGCCGATCGCCCGCCATCTCCGGCAGCGGGCCCGCGACGACGAACCCGGTCGTGCCCATCAGGAACGTGCCGATCGCCAGCACGTGGATGACGAACGGAAGCCGGGCGGCCGTAGGCTCGCGCTGTTCTGCCTGTGCCGTCGGAAGCGTGGAGGACTCCTCCTCGCGGTGCCATGTGCTTATCTCCAGAAGGGTGTGGCCGAGCTGCCGACCCCACGAAACCGTCCTGACCTCGTACGAGGAAGGTCGGGTTTATGGGGGTATAAGCGCAACCTCCCTCCACGGCGATGAACGGCTACCGTGGATCGCATGGACCACCCCGACCGTGCCGGCAGCCGCGCCGACATCCGGGACTTCCTCGCCACTCGTCGAGCCAAGCTCACCCCGGAGCAGGTCGGGCTGCCCAGCAGCGGCCGGCGCCGGGTTCCGGGGCTGCGGCGCGAGGAGGTCGCCGTTCTCGCCGGTGTGAGCACCGAGTGGTACACGCGGCTGGAGAAGGGGCACATCAGCGGCGTCTCCGAGGACGTTCTCCACGCGGTCGCGCAGGCACTGCGCCTGGACGAGGACGAGCGCACCTACCTGTTCGACCTCGCCCGAGCCACCCGGCCCGCCACCCGCGCACCGCGCCGCCGCAAGGATGTGGAGGTGCCGCCCGACGTGCAGTGGATGCTCGACTCCATGACGATGTCATCGGCCCTCGTACGCAACGGCCGCATGGACGTCATCGCCGGCAATGCACTGTTCCGGGCCCTGCACGCGCCGATGTTCGACAGTGGCACCACCGACCGGCACGGCCGGCCCAACATCGCCCGCTACCTCTTCCTCGATTCGAGCTCGAAGGATTTCTTCGTCGACTGGGAGGCCGCCGCCGTGGTCACCGTCGCGCTGCTGCGCGCCGAAGCCGGGCGCGAGCCCCACGACAGGGCCCTGCGCGAGCTCGTGGGCGATCTGTCCACGCTCAGCCCCGAGTTCCGCACCCAGTGGGCGGCGCACGACGTCCGTATCCACCACAGCGGCACCAAGCGGCTGCGGCACCCCGAAGTCGGCCGACTGGATCTGACGTACCGGTCCATGGACCTACCGCTGTCCCACCGCGCGGTGCACGACCTGACCATTTACACCGCCGAACCCGGCACGCCCTCCGAGGACCGGCTCAGGCTCCTCGCCAGCTGGGGCGGCAAGCCGGCCCCGGCCACAGAGCCCACCCCATGAGAGTCGCTGAGAGCGGCGCGACCATGACTGGGCCCCCTGACGCTCGGTTCGCATCGCGATACCGAGCCGCCAGGAGGCCCTTGGTGAAGCCGACGATCAGTTGATGCGGACGATCTTCCAGAGCTGGTCGTCGTTGTTCACGTCGTTCCACTGGACGACGGCGGCGCCGTTGCTGGTGGAGGACTGGGCGACACCCGCGTGGAGGCCGCTGTTGACGTTCCTGAGTTCGTAGTAGCCGTCGCCCGCGTCGACGAGTGTCCATTTCTGTGAGTCGGCGGCGGAGGGGGTGTTCTGGACGACGGCGGCTCCCGCGGTGGTGGAGCTGGCGCGGACGTCCAGGTTGAGGTTGCTGTTGACGTTCTTGACGGTCCAGGCTCCGCCGCCCGCCGACTGGAAGGTGAACAGCTGGCAGAAGCAGGCGGAGTTCTGCCACTGGTTGGCGGCCGTGTTGGTGGCAGTGGAGGCCTGGGGGATGTCGAGGTACTTGCCGCTGTTCTTGTTGACCAGGACGTACTGCCCCGTGCCCAGCGGCGGCAGGGCGGTCTGGGTGAAGTCCCAGCGCTGGCAGGCGCATCCGGTGCCGCTCCACTGCGCGGCGGTCGTGCCGACGGCGGTGGACGCGTTCGGGATCTCCAGGTACTTGCCGGTCACACGGTTGGTGATGGTGTAGCCGCCGGCCTGGTGCGGGGAGACCGCCCATTCGTGGTCGAGGGTGCCGTTGTCGTCCCACTGCAGGATCCTGGCCCCGTCGGCGGTCGACTGGCCCTCCACGCCGAGGACCTTGCCCGTGGCGACGTTGAAGATCTTGAAGTAGCCGGACGGCTGCTGCTCGAAGCGCCACCGCTGGCTGGTCGCGGGGGTGGCGTTCTGCTGCGTGGCGTAGGTGCCGTTGGTGGTGGAACCGCCCGCGATGGTGAGGTTCAGGTCGCTGTTCGCGTTGGACAGGGTGTAGGTGGCGCCGTCGGAGATGCCGCCGCCCAGGTCGACGACGCTGTACGTGACCGGGTTGACGCCGGTGCTGCGCGCGCGTCCGCCGCTGAGCACCATCAGGCTGTGGCCGTCGGCCAGCGGGAGCATGCCCCGGCTGTATCCGCCGGCGACGTTGGAACGCATGCGGGTCCAGGCGTTCGCGGCGCCGTTCTCCGTGTTGACGAACAGGTCGTCCTGGCTCTCACCGCTGAGGACGAGGGTGCCGTTCGGGCCGCCGGCGGGCAGCCAGGTGATGAAGGGTGCCCCGCTGGGGATGACGCCGTCGGTCGAGCGCAGCACCCGGCCGGTGACGGAGCCGAACCCTTCCGGGTCGGAGGAGATCTTGTAGTAGACGGAGCACCCGCCCTCGGGGCGTTGCAATACTCGTAGCTCATCACGTAGTTGCCGTTGGGCAGCCGGGTGACGACGGGCATGCCCGGGCGGTCGGCGTAGGTGGGCATCGCCACGTCGTCCACGACCGGGCCCCAGTCGCGGAGGTCCGTGGAGACCTGATGGACGATCTTCTGCCCGTGGTCGGTGTCGCGCTGGTCGGAGTAGTAGACGATGAGCTTGTTGCCCGAGAGCACGAAGTACGGCTCCCACACCGGCGTGTAGCCGTTGGTGGAGAACGCCGGGCCGCCGGTGGCGATGTTGGTGACGAAGTCCCAGGACTGCCCGCGGTCGGTGCTGGCGTACAGGTCGGTCTTGCTTCCTCCCCGGTCGGCGGGCACGGAGTCACCGGCGGCGAGGATGGTTCCGGCGGGGAAGCCGCCCATGGCCCTGGGCAGTTCGAACAGCTCGGGCTGCCAGCGCATGCCCCAACCGTTCTGGGTGTCGGCGACCTCGGAGATCTTCGTCCAGGACTCGCCGTTGTCGGTGCTGCGGTAGATCGGGAAGACCGGTGTGCCGGAGGTGTACTGCTCGAACGTGGCGAGCATCGTGCCGTTGGCCGAGCCGTTGTACTGCAGACGTATCGCGCGCGGGTAGAACGTGCCGGGCGAGGGCGCGTTGGACGGCGGTGTGTACAGCGTCTGCGACGGACGGGCTTCCGCGGCCGCCGGGCCCGCGGCGGGCAGGGTCAGCGTCGCCACCGCGACGAGCAGGGACGCCATCAACGTCAGCAGGGAGAGAGGGCGGGAACGCGGAGCGGCGCCGGGTCTGGCGCCCAACCGTGCAGGGGACATGTGCGGCTCCCAGGGGAAGGGATGGGGGTGTGTTTCGATGCCCGCCGCTCGCCGAATCCGATGAGGTCGGGGGCGGCGGAGTCCAATGGACGTGCGCCAGGCACGACGGTTCTGGGACCGGCCGGGCTGCCCGGCCGGACGGAATCCTCAGAGGGCGGCCGGTAGGCGCCCGACGCGGTGCCGCGGGCGCGGGTTGGGCTGATTGCTCACGTGGTGCGAAGCACCGAGCCGCCCGGGCGGGAGGGTGGCGGTGCGGTCGAGCCTCGGACGACGAGTTCGACGGGTGGCTCGTCCGCAGGCGGCAGCTCGGCGCCGGGCTTCTCGATGGCGTGCACGAGCAGCCGGATTCCCTCCCGTGCCGCGGCCTCGAAGGGCTGGCGCACGGTGGTCAGGGGCGGGGAGACGTAGGCGAAGACGGGGTTGCCGTCGAACCCGACGACACTGATGTCCTCCGGTACCCGGC
This sequence comes from Streptomyces tuirus, assembly GCA_018195615.1. GTDB lineage: Bacteria > Actinomycetota > Actinomycetes > Streptomycetales > Streptomycetaceae > Streptomyces > Streptomyces tuirus_A. The sequence goes on from JAGTPG010000001.1 coordinate 104,430, forward strand.
GCCCCGCTTCCCGCAGGGCGTGGATCAGGCCGATGGCCATCTCGTCGCCGGCGGCGAACACCGCGGTCACGGACCCGTCCGAGGCAAGCGCGCGGCCCGCGGCGTACCCGGAGGCGGCCGACCAGTCGCCGTTCAGCAGCGGCGGTTCGTGCGCGCCCCGTGCCGCCAGTGCCGCCTGCCATCCCTCGATGCGGTCCTTGGTGGCGTACCACTGCCGCGGGCCGGCGAGGTGATGGACGGTCTGGTGCCCGAGGTCCAGCAGGTGTTCGGTGGCGGCGCGAGCCAGTTCATGGGCGGCCACGCCCACGGTCAGGGTCCGGTTGGCGGTGAAGGAAGGCGCGGGTGGTGCTCCGATGAACAGGGCAGGCACGTCGAGGCGGAGCGGGACGTCTCCTTTCACGATCGGCTCGGAGACGACGACGCCGTCCACCCCCTGTTCGAGGAGTGACGCGACGGCACCGGCGATGTCCTCCGGCGCGCCGTCCGGCGTGTTGACGACGCGGAGCGTGTATCCGGCGTCCCGTACGGCGTGCTCGATGCGCACGAGCAGGGAGGCGGTTCCGTAGCCGGCGGTACCCAGGGCGACGACACCGATGGAGCGCGTGCGTCCGGAGGCCAGCGCCCTGGCGGCATGGTTCAGCCGGTAGCCGAGTTCCTCGGCGGCCGCCAGGACACGTCGACGGGCCTCGTCGGAGACGTACGGCTCACCGTTGAGGACGCGAGAGACCGTCTTGCGCGACACCCCCGCCACCCGAGCGACGTCCGCGCTGCGCGGCGCGGTGGAAGGCGCGACGCGCTCCACTTCTGGTGCCATGAAGTCTCCCAACGGCCACGTACCGCATCGAACGACGTCACAATATGACCGCGCGGTCTGATCGCGCGGTCATATATACGCAGCGGGCGGGGTCCCACGTCAAGCGTTCTCACAGCCCCATTCCGCTCGGCAAGCGTGCGACGAGGGCTGCCATGGCTGTACCGAGAGGCGAAATCGGGGCGCGTTCATGCAGGTCAGGGACGACAAGAGGGGCAGCGGGCCCGACTCGGCGGCGAGGGGAACCGATCCCGTCACAGGGCCCGCCCGGTCCAAGCCGTCAGACTCAGCGCCTTGACACTGACCCCGCACAACGTTCACTCTTCCTGGCATCCCACCGAGCGACTTTGTTCGGTCGCGTTTGATTCTGGTCGCTTCGTCGGCCAACCCTCGCCATATCGTGCGGGGCCAAGTCTGAGCGCCGCCGCCCCTCAGGAGCCGAAATGCACCCTTCACCCCTCTCTCATCCCATGCCTGGCACCAGCCGTCGCACGTTGCTCCGCGGCATAGGCGGCGCCGCCGTTCTCGGCGCCGGCATCCCGCTGCTGAGCGCCTGTGGCGGCAGTGGTCCTTCCTCGGACCCGAAGACGGTCACGCTCGGTTCCAACCAGTCCGACGCGGTGCCGAAGAAGGCCTACGGGGAGATCTACGCGGCCTTCACCAAGCAGTCGGGGATCAAGGTCGATGTCAACACGAAGGACCACAACACCTTCCAGGAGCAGATCAACTCGTATCTGCAGGGCACGCCGGACGACGTGTTCAACTGGTTCGCCGGGTACCGGATGCAGTTCTTCGCCGAGAAGGGTCTGGCCTCCCGATCGACGACGTGTGGAGAAGATCGGCGGGAACTTCCCCGAGGCGATGAAGAAGCTGAGCAAGGGCGAGGACGGCAAGTACTACTTCGTGCCGCTGACCACGTCCCTGTGGGCGATCTTCTACCGGAAGAGCGTCTTCCGGCAGTACGGCTACGAAGTGCCCACCACCTGGGACCAGTTCGTCGGGCTGTGCAAGCAGATGCAGAAGGACAAGCTGGTCCCCATCGCCTTCGGCGACAAGGACGCCTGGCCCGCGATGGGCACCTTCGACCAGATCAACTTCCGTCTCAACGGCTACGACTTCCACGTCGAGCTGATGGCGGGCAAGGCCTCCTGGACCGATTCCAAGGTCAAGGCGGTCTTCGACCACTGGTCGGAGATCCTGCCCTACCACCAGGAGGGGTTCATGGGCCGCACCTGGCAGGACGCCGCGCAGACGCTGGTATCGAAGAAGGCCGGCATGTACGTGTTCGGCTCCTTCGTGGCGCAGCAGTTCACCGACAAGGCCGACCTGGACGACCTGGACTTCTTCGCCTTCCCGGAGATCAACCCGAGCACGGCCAGGACACCGTCGAGGCGCCGACCGACGGCTTCATGCTCTCCAAGGCCCGAAGAACAAGGCGGGCGCCGTCCAGCTCCTGGAGTACCTGGGCACCCCGGCCGCCGAGGGGATCTACGTCAAGTCCGACTCCAGCCTGGTGGCCGCCTCCAGCAAGGCCGACACCTCGTCGTACACGGCGCTGCAGAAGAAGGCGTTCGAGATGATCTCCGGCGCAAGGAACCTGACGCAGTTCATGGACCGTGACTCCCGTCCGGACTTCACTTCCACGGTGATGCAGCCAGCGCTGCAGAACTTCCTGCGCAACCCCAAGAACGTCGACAGCATCCTGTCGTCGATCGAGCGCCAGAAGAAGACGATCTTCGCATCGGCGTGAGCAGCGCAATGACCATCGAAACCAACACGAAGAGCCCGGAGGCGGCCGCCGCGCCGTCGCCGGCCCCGCCCATCGGAAGAAGCGGGTCTCGCAGGGGCACAAGCGCCTGCTGACCCGCCGTGACCGGCTCACGCTCGGCTTCATGGCCGGCGTGCCGACGATCCTGCACGTGGCCCTGGTGTGGGTGACGGCCCTGGCGTCGATCGCGCTGGCCTTCACCACCTGGGACGGCATCGGCTTCGACTCGATCAAGTGGGTCGGGCTGGACAACTTCACGCAGTTGCTCACCGACAACCCGCAGTTCTGGCCGGCCGTCGAGCACAACGCGATCTGGTTCGTCGTGCTGATCCTGATCCCGACGCCGCTGGGGCTGTTCCTGGCCGTGCAGCTGGACAAGAAGATCCGCTTCAGCCGGGTCTACCAGACCGCGTTCTTCCTGCCGGTCGTGCTGTCCATGGCCGTCATCGGATTCGTCTGGCAGCTCGTCTACAACCCCGACACCGGCCTGATCAACAGCCTGATCGGCGCCAACGAGCCCGGCCACTACATCGACTGGATCGGCGACCCGGACCTGAACCTGTGGGCGGTGCTGGTCGCCGCGTCCTGGCGGCACACCGGCTACATGATGATCCTGTACCTGGCCGGCCTGAAGGGCGTCGACCCGTCCCTGCGGGAGGCCTCGTCCCTGGACGGGGCGAACGAGTGGCAGACGTTCAAGAACGTCATCTTCCCCACCCTGCGCCCCACCAACACCATCGTCCTCGTCGTCACGATCATCGAGGCCCTGCGCGCCTTCGACCTGGTCTTCGTCTTCAACAAGGGCGCCCAGGGCACGGAGTTGCTGTCGATCCTGGTCACCAACAACATCATCGGCGAGTCCAGCAGGATCGGGTACGGGTCGGCGATCGCGGTGGTCCTGCTGGCGATCTCCCTGATCGTGATCATCCCGTATTTGATCGCCACCTTCCGGAAGGAGCGGCAAGCGTGAGCTCCGTGAGCGCGCCGGTCAAGCAGCGCACCCCGATCCGCCCGGCCCGGATCCTGCTGCACGTCTTCCTCGCCGGCACCGCGCTGGCCTGGCTGGCCCCGCTGCTGTGGGCGATCTACGCGGCGCTGCGCCCCTACGGCGAAACCAGCGCCAAGGGCTACGTCTCCTGGCCGGACAAGCTGAACTTCGACAACTTCACAGGCGCCTTCACCCAGTCGAACATGGCACACTACTTCGGCAACACGCTGATCATCGCCGTGCCGGCCGTGCTGCTGACGCTGCTGCTGTCGTCGATGGTCGCCTTCTACGTCAGCCGCTTCGACTTCCGCCTCAACCTGGCCCTGCTGCTGGTGTTCACCGCCGGCAACCTGCTGCCACAGCAGGTCATCATCACCCCGCTGTACCGGCTGTACCTGCTGGTGGACCTGCCGGGGATCACGATGAGCGGCAAGCTCTACGACTCCGCGCTCGGCCTGGTCCTCATCCACGTCGCCTTCCAGTCCGGGTTCTGCGCCTTCGTGCTGGCCAACTACATGCGGATGCTGCCGCACGAGCTGACCGAGGCGGCCCTCGTGGACGGGGCGTCGGTGTGGCGGATGTACTGGCAGATCGTGCTGCCGCTGTGCAGGCCGGCGATGGCCGCTCTGGCGACGCTGCTGTCCATCTGGATCTACAACGACTTCTTCTGGGCCATCGTGCTGATCTCCACCGGAGAGAACATGCCGATCACCTCGGCGCTGAACAACCTCTCCGGGCAGTACTTCACCGACCCCAACCTGATCGCCGCCGGCGCGTTGTTGACCGCGATCCCCACCCTGATCGTCTACTTCCTGCTCCAGCGCCAGTTCGTCAGCGGCCTCACTCTCGGCGCCAACAAGGGCTGACGCCCCCTCAAGTCACATGTTCCTGCTACCTCCCGGAGCACCACCAGTGAGTACCGCACGCCGCCTTCGCCTGCCCGGCATCGCCTACGGCGGTGACTACAACCCGGAGCAGTGGCCCGAGGAGGTCTGGGCCGAGGACATGCGCCTCATGGCCGAGGCCGGGGTGACCATGGTCAGCGTCGGCATCTTCTCGTGGGCGCTGCTCGAACCGTCCGAGGGCGTCTACGACTTCGCCCGTATGGACCGGCTCCTCGACCTGCTCCACGAGAACGGCATCGCCGCCGACCTGGCCACCCCACCGCGGCCCCGCCCGCCTGGTTCTTCAAGGCGTACCCGGAGGCGCTGCCGGTCGACAAGGACGGCCGGACCCTGTCGTACGGCAGCCGCCAGACCTTCTGCCCGTCCAGCCCCGCCTACCGCGGAGCGGCGTTGCGTATCGCGCGTGCCGTCGCCGAGCGCTACGCCGCCCACCCGGCCGTCGCGATGTGGCACATCCACAACGAGTACGGCTGCCACAACGACGCCTGCTACTGCGACACCAGCGCCGCCGCCTTCCGCACCTGGCTCCGCGCCCGCTACGGCGACGACCTGGACGCCCTCAACCACGCCTGGGGCACCACCTTCTGGAGCCAGTGGTACTACGACTGGGACCAGATCCTGCCGCCCCGCGCCACCGCGGCCCCTGCGAACCCCACCCAGCAACTCGACTGGCGCCGCTTCTGCTCCGACGAGCTGCTCTCGCTGTGCACGGCCGAACGCGAGGTGCTGCGCCGGGCCGCTCCGGACATCCCCGCGACCACCAACTTCCTGGTCCTGCGCACCATAGACGCCCTGGACTACTGGCGCTGGGCACCGCGGTTGGACATCCTCTCCAACGACCACTACCTGATGTCCGACGACCCGGAAGCCGAGATCGACATCGCCCTCAACGGCGACCTGATGCGGTCGCTCGCGGGTGGCCCGTGGTTCCTCATGGAGCACTCGACCGGTGCCGTCAACTGGCAGCCGGTCAACCGCGCCAAGCGTCCCGGAGAAATGCGGCGCAACGCCCTGGCCCATGTGGCGCACGGCGCCGACGGCATCGCGTTCTTCCAGTGGCGTGCGGCGAAGGCCGGCGCCGAACAGTGGCACTCGGCGATGCTGCCCCACGCCGGCACCGACAGTCAGATCTGGCGGATGTCGTCCAACTGGGGATGGACTTGAAGTCGCTGGCCGAGGTGCGGGGCACCATGAGCGCGGCGCACGTGGCCATCGTCTGGGACTGGGACGCCCGGTGGGCCCTGGAACTGCCCTCCCAGCCCAACGGCGAACTGCGCTACCAGGACCTGGTGCGGGACTGGTACACACCCCTGTGGCGAGCGGGAGTGGCCGTCGACTTCGTACGCCCCGACGACCCCCGGCTCGACCGCTACAAACTGGTCCTCGTGCCGTCGCTGTACCTGGTGACGGAGGCAGCCGCGGCGAACCTCGCCCGGTTCACCGAACGTGGGGGCACGCTGGCCGTCGGCTTCCACAGCGGCATGGTCGACGAGAACGCCCACGTGTACCTGGGTGGCTACCCCGGTGCGTTCCGCGATGTCCTCGGCGTGGTCACCGACGAGCTCTTCCCCCTGCTGCCGGGAGAGACGACCGGCCTGATCGGCGACGTGCCTGCGGCCGCCACGGCCGACATGTGGTCGGAGCGGGTCCGGCTCACCGGCGCGCGGGCCGTCGCCTCCTACGCCGACGGCACCCTGGCCGGCCACCCCGCCGTGACCCGCCACCAGCACGGCGACGGCACCGCCTGGTATCTGGCCACGCACCCCGACCAGGACACGCTCGCCGACCTGCTCCACCGTATTCGCCGGGAAGCAGACGTGGCACCGGAGCACCAGGTGCCCACCGGGTCGAAGCCGTACGGCGCTGCGGCACCGAAGCCGACTACCTGTTCCTCATCGACCACGCCGGCAAGGGAGCCGTGGCATCCGCCGAAGGCGTCGAACTCCTCACCGGCACACCCGTCACCGGCACTGTCACCATCCCGCCCGGAGGGGTCGCCGTCGTCCGCGAACCACACTGACCGAACGGACCGCTCAGCGGCTCAGGCAGCCGCCAGCTCCCGAATGCGCGGATGGTTCTCCAGCGCCCACCGCACGGTTTTCGGGGGCGTCCGAGCAGGGTTTCCAGCTGGTGGGTGGCGCCGCGGTAGCCGCCACCGCCCATCAGCCGGGTCAGCGTCTTCAGGTGCTCCGCGGTGTGCGGGAACGCGGCCAGAGCGGTGTCGACGTAGGTCTCGTTCCAGGCTTCCACGTCTTCGGGAACGTAGGTGACCGGGCGTCCCAGCACGGCCGCGTAGTCCTCCGCGTACCCGTGCATGTCCTTCAGCTCCGGACCGTTGAGGTCGTAGGACTTCGAGAGGTGCGGCTCCGGGTCGGTCAGGATCTTCACGCACAGTTCCGCGACGTCGTAACCCGCGATGGGTGCGAGCCGGTGGTCGCCGAAGGGCAGGCGCAGTTCGCCCCTGCTCAGCGGCTCCAGTGCCAGCCAGGTCATCAGGGGGTTCTCGACGAACATGGCCCCGCGGATGTTGACGGTCGGGAGGCCGGACCAGTCCAGCACCTGCTCGGCGACCCAGTGGGCCCGCTGCTGCGGCGACCAGTCGGCGATGAGTCCGCCGAGCCACGCACGCCGTTCTTCCTCCGGCGCGGTCATCTTCTCGAACGTCATGAACGACTGCTCGTACTCGGAGATGTTGACGAACACCTCGATGTCGCCCTGGGCCCGTGCCGCAGCGGCCATCAGGCTCACGGCGTCGGTGTAGTACGGCGACAGGCTCATGCTGAAGTAGATGCGCCGGACGCCCTTCAGTGCGGCGGTCACGTCGGCGATGGTGAGCAGGTCACCGACGAAGACCTCGGCGCCGGCTCGGCGGAGCGACTGCGCGCGTTCGTCGTCCTGCCGTACGAACGCGCGTACTGGATGCCCTTGTTCAAGCAGCATGTCGACCATCGTGCGGCTCACACCACCGTGCTGGGCGACCTGCTGATCGCGGTGGCCTGACCGCTCCGAGAGCGCCGTGGCCACCCCCGTTCGGGTGTAGCGCGTGACGGGGACCAGGTTCGACCATGTCGCGTGACAGCGTCGTGGCAGGCAGAGGAGCAGTACATGGCGGAGATGCAGGTCGAGTTCGACGTTCCGGCGGAGATGCGTGACGGTACCGTGCTGCGCGCCGATGTCTATCGGCCCAGGGGCACGGGGCCGTGGCCGGTGCTGCTGAGCCGGTTGCCGTACGGGAAGCAGATGCCCATGGCGCTTGCCATCCTCGACCCCCTGGCGGCGGCCAGGCGTGGCTTCATGGTGGTCATCCAGGACACCCGTGGCCGGTTCGCCTCCGAAGGGCAGTGGGAGCCGTGGACGTACGAGGAGAGCGACGGGTACGACACCGTGCGGTGGGCTGCCGCTCTTCCCGGCGCGAGCGGTTCCGTCGGCATGATCGGCGTCAGCTATTTCGGCAACACGCAGTGGATGGCGGCGCTGTCCAAGCCGCCGGAGCTGAAGGCGATCGCACCGATGGTCACGTGGTCCGATCCGGACGACGGACTGTGGACGCGCGGCGGTGCGATCGAGCTCGGCATCACCGCGCCCTGGACCCTCATGATGGGCGCCGACGCGCTGATGCGCCGACACGGCACCGACCCCGCCGCGCTCGTGGGCGGCATCACCGGACTCGTGAAGGACCTGGACGGTCTGGCGGGGGGCGGTTACGGGGAGCTGCCGACTGGACGCTTTCCCGCGTTCGCCCGGCACGACCTGCCCGAACTGGGCTACGAGCGGTCCCGGCGGGAACCCGACTGGGCGACGTCCTGCCGGGTGGCGGGCCGCCACGAGGAGGTTGACCTGCCCACCTTCCAGGTCGGTGGCTGGTACGACATCTTCTGCCAGGGCACGCTCGACAACTTCACGGCCATGCGCAGCGCCGGCCGGTCCGCCACGCTGATCATGGGGCCGTGGAGCCACGCGAACCAGCAGCACGTGATCGGCGACGTCAACTGCGCCCGCGCCGCGTTCGGCCCCACAACGCCCCCCGGCCTCATCGACACGCCCATGCTCGCCTCCATGAACGGCCCCGCACGCGACAAACTCACGAACAAGATCCCGATGCGCCACACCGGCAGGCCCGAGGACATCGCCGAAGCCGCGGCCTTCCTCGCCGGCGAAGCCGCCGGCTACATCACCGGAGTCGTCCTCGACGTGGACGGCGGCATCTCCATCGGATCCTCCATCCGGTAACCGCGAGCCCGGCCCTCACGCGGTGACCGTGGACTCGCCGTCGGGAACTGTCACGGCCCAGGCGGCCATGGCATCGAGGACATCGCGCAGCCCCTCGCCGAGAGGAGTGAGCCGGTACTCGACACGTGGGGGGATCTCCGGGTAGGCGGTGCGAATGACGATGCCGTGCCTCTCGAACTGGCGCAGCCGGCTGGTCAGGGTGTGCGGGCTGATGCCGGGCAGGCCGTCGCGCAGCTCCGTGAAGCGGTGGGGTCCGCGGAGGAGTTCGCGCACGATCAGAGTGGCCCACGGGCCTTCGAGCAGGCTGAGGAACCGGGCGACGCCGCACTCCGGGAGACAGGGGTCAGCAGTCATTGTTCGAGTGTATGCCATTAGTGCATTGGATGTAGCCGGTGCAGCATATGCACTATCACTGCGTCGGCAGGAACACGCGGGAAACCGCGCCGGTGCGGGCCGGCGTCTCGGCGAGGAGGGGCAGGGCCTGCCGATCGCCCTCGCCGGGCTGGACGCGGGCCGGCTCGGCATCGCGGCCGTCGCCGTCGGCCTGGCGCAGGGCGCCCTCAACGACGCTCTCGCGTACGCGAAACAGCGCGAGACCTTCGGACAGCCGATCGCCGGTCACCAGGGAGTCGCGTTTCTGCTGGCCGACATGGAAGCCGCCGTGGATTCCGCACGAGCCACCGTCCTGGCGGCGGCCCGGCGCAAGGACGCCGGACTGCCGTACGGCCGCCAGTCCAGCATCGCCAAACTCGTCGCCACCGAGGCGGCGATGCGGGTCACCACCGACGCCGTCCAGGTCTTCGGCGGCGCGGGCTACACCCGGGACTTCCCCGTCGAGCGCTACATGCGCGAGGCCAAGGTCATGCAGATCTTCGAGGGCACCAACCAGATCCAGCGCCTCGTCATCAGCCGCCACCTGGTCCGCGGCCGCCCCGAACCCTCCCACCACGTGCTGCGCACCGCGCCCAAAGAGCCCCAGGCATGAACTCACCAGATCCGCCGCCCTGGTCACCAGCGGCGCCAGCGGCCTCGGTCGCGCCACCGCCAACGTTGGTCGAGGCCGCCGATGACAACAGCTGTCCAAGACGATCGCCCGCTACGGCCGCGTCGATCTCCTCTGCAGCGACGAACGTACCGTCGGCAGAGAGCGGTCATCGCTCGCCGAGTGCCGATGTCCCCGGCCGCCCGCACCCTGTCACCGAAGGCCGGCATGAAGAGGAAGGCGACATGGGGTGCGCCGTAGAAGTGCAGGTTCTTCCGGGCCGCTGCCTGCCCGGCCGTCCGGTCCGAGCGTGGTATGCCCATGGCCCGGTAGAGGGTCGCCGCATGGTTGTGTGCCCGGTACAGGTAGGTGCCCCGTCGAAGTCGGCTCTGCACCCCGGCGCCGAGGGCATCGAAGCCGCTCCTGCTCGACCAGGTGAGCAAGCCGGCGGGCGGCCGGCTGCACCTGCACTCCCTGGACGACGGTCCGCTCGACGACTGGGTCCGCGAGGAGACCGACGGACACGGCGCCGACATCTACATCGACGCCCTCGGCCCCGGAGCCCCGCACGAGACGTTCCGGGCCGGCATGCGGGCGATGGCACGCGGCGGCATCGCCGTCAACATCGGTGCCGTCGCCGGTGATCTGCCGATCGACATCCACCGGATGATGGACCAGCAGCTGCGGCTGATCGGCTCGGCGTGGTTCACCTCAGCCGAGGGCCAGACCATGGCCGACATGGCGGGCGCCGGCCTGCTGGACCTGAGCCCGCTGCAGCACCACGTGTACCCCCTGGAGCAGGTCAACGAGGCCGTCAGCGGTATCGCCGTGCGCAACGGCGGCTTCAGCAACTTCATCATCAGCCCGCGGGCCTGATCCACGACATCTCTGGAGACTGACGATGCACGCATCGCGCGCCGGGCGCCAGGCCGACCCCCTCGACCTCCTGGAACTCGACAGCCTGCTCACACCGGACGAACGCGCCGTGCGCGACGCGGTGCGCACCTTCTGCGACCGGCGCGTCGACCCGCACATCGCCGAATGGTTCGAGCAGGGGGAGATCGAGGACATCCGCGGCCTCACCAAGGAACTCGGCGAACTCGGCATGCTCGGCATGCACCTGGGGGTTACGGCTGTGCCGGCATGAGCGCGGTCGACTACGGCCTGGCCTGTCTGGAGCTGGAGGCCACGGACTCGGGCTGCGCTCCCTGGTCTCGGTTCAGGGCTCCCTGGCCATGTACGCGATCCATGCCTTCGGCTCCGAGGAGCAGAAGGAGGAGTGGCTGCCACGTATGGCGGCGGGTACGGCGATCGGCTGCTTCGGGCTCACCGAGCCCGACTCGGGCTCCGACCCGGGCAGCATGCGCACCGCCGCCCGCCGCGACGGGGACGACTGGGTCCTCGACGGGCGAAAGATGTGGATCACCAACGGTTCGGTCGCCGACGTGGCCGTGGTCTGGGCCCGCACCGAGGACGGCATCCGCGGCTTCGTCGTCCCCACCGACACCCCCGGCTTCTCGGCCCCCGCCATCAAGCACAAGATGTCCCTGCGGGCGTCGGTGACCAGCGAGCTGGTCCTGGACTCCGTACGGCTGCCCGGCAGCGCCGTCCTGCCGGGCGTGCGGGGGCTGCGCGGGCCGTTGTCCTGCCTGAGCGAGGCGCGGTACGGCATCGCCTGGGGCGCGATGGGCGCCGCCCGCTCCGCGTTCCGGGCGGCGCTGGCCTACGCCGGGGAGCGGGTCCAGTTCGGCCGTCCGATCAGCGGCTTCCAGCTGACCCAGGCCAAGCTGACCGACATGTCCCTGGAGCTGAACAAGGGCGTCCTGCTGGCCCTGCACCTCGGCCGCACCAAGGACGACCGGGGCCTGCGCCCGAGCAGGTCAGCTACGGCAAGCTCAACAACACCCGGGCGGCGCTGGAGATCTGCCGTACCGCGCGGACCGTGCTGGGCGCGAACGGCATCTCGCTGGAGTACCCGGTCATCCGGCACGCCAACAACCTGGAGTCGATCCTCACCTACGAGGGCACGGTGGAGATGCACACCCTCGTCATCGGCCAGGCGCTGACCGGCCAGGCGGCGTTCCGGTGAGTTCGGACATCCGCAGGGTGGGAGTCGTCGGCTGCGGTCTGATGGGCGCGGGCATCGCCGAGGTCTGCGCCCTGGCCGGGCTGGACGTGGTGGTCCACGAGGTGAGCCCGGGGGCGGCCGAGTCAGGCCGCGCCCGTATCACCGCCTCGCTCGACCGCGGCGTACGGCGCGGAAAGCTCACCGGCGCGGAACGGCACACCGCACTCGACCGGCTGCGGGTCACCCACGACCTCACCGCCCTGGCCGACCGGGACCTGGTGGTGGAGGCGGCGACGGAGGACGAGAAGGTCAAGGTCGAGCTGTTCGCCGAGCTCGACCGCGTCGTCACCCGGGACGACGCCCTCCTGGCGTCGAACACCTCCTCCCTGCCCATCATGAAACTGGGCACGGCCACGGCCCGCCCGCACCAGGTGGTCGGGGTCCACTTCTTCAATCCCGTGCCGGTGCTGGACCTGGTCGAGATCGTGCCGTCGCTTCTGACGTCCCCTCAAACTCGGTCTCGCGCGGAGGCCTTCGTCACGGGCACGCTGGGCAAGAAGGTGATCCGTGCCCAGGACCGGGCAGGTTTCGTGGTCAATGCCCTGCTCGTGCCGTACCTCCTCTCGGCGATCCGGATGCTGGAGTCCGGCCACGCCTCCGCGCAGGACATCGACACCGGCATGGTCCTCGGCTGCGCCCACCCCATGGGCCCGCTCAGCCTGGCCGACCTGATCGGCCTTGACACCCTCACCGCCATCGCCGAGGCGATGTACGCGGACTTCAAGGAGCCGCAGCACGCCCCGCCGCCCCTGCTTCTGCGCATGGTGGAGGCCGGGCTGCTCGGCCGGAAGTCCGGGCGCGGCTTCCACGACTACTCCGATGAGGGCAGCTGACCTCTTCTGACGTCGCGCCCGGCGACCGGCGGCGCCGTTCAGCCGATCCTGGTCATGGTCCATTGCTGGGGACTGCCGCCGTTGGGCGTGTACTGGATGACCGAGCTGCCCTGGGTGGTGACGTTGCCGTTGTCCAGGGCCTTGCCGCTGCGGCGGTTGATGAGCCTGTACCTCCCGCCGCCCAGCGAGGAGATGGCCCACTGCTGCGGGGTCCCCGTGTTGGAGGTGTACTGGATCACCGAGCTGCCCTCGGTGGTGACGTTGCCGTTGTCCAGGGCCTTGCCACTGCGGGCGCACACCAGCTTGTAGTAGCCGTGGCCCGAGTGCGTGACCGCCCACTGCTGGGGCGTGCCACCGTTCTGCGTCCACTGGATGACCGAGCTGCCCTGGGTGGTGACGTTGCCGTTGTCCAGGGCCTTGCCACTGCGGACGGACACCAGTCGGTAGACCCCTTCGGGCAGGACCGCAGGCATGCCGCTGACCTCCACGCAGACCACCGAGACGTCGGCGTCGGGCGCGGTGGCCGGCACCGTGACGTTGATGGTGCCGCCGCTGACGGTGTAGGAGAGCGAGGTGGAGGGGGCGTTCAGGAGGTAGACGCGGCTGATGGTGTTGTGCACCTCCGGGATCCGGAGCACACCGTCCGTGGGCCAGTTGAAGACGTGGGCGAACAGCTTGCCGTCCTTCTTGGTGACCTTGCCCCAGGACGGCTCGGCGGCGAAGGGGCTGCCGCTGGTGCCGTAGATGCTGTCGCTGTACGTGGCCATCCAGGAGGCGAACCCGTTGAGGACGTTCACGGTGCCCGGGGTGAGCGTGCCGTCGCCCTTGGGTCCGACGTTGAGCAGGTAGTTGCCGTCCCGGGAGACGACCGTCACGAACTCCCGGAGGAGATCCCGGACGGAGCGGTAGGAGCTCTCCCTCGACTGGTTGTAGCCCCAGGCGCCGTTCATCGTGACGCAGGTCTCCCAGGGCCGCTCCAGCGGCGCCGGGGGACCTTCTCCTCCGGGCACATGAAGTCGCCGAGACCGAGGTCGCGCTTGACACGCTCGTTCACGATGAGCCCGGGCTTGTGGCTGATCAGCCAGTTGTACAGGTCCTGGCCGTCCGACTTGATCCACCAGTCGTCGAGCGTGGGGTGGACGGGTTGCCGCACCAGTCGCCGTCGAACCACAGCACGGCCGGGTCGTAGCGGTCCAGCAGTTCCCGCAGCTGTGCCTTCATGTCGGCGATGTAGGCGGTGCGGGCGGACTGCGAGGACATGGTCGAGAAGGTGGCGCTGCGGTTGATGGTCTGCGAGGGGTGGTTCCAGTCCAGGATCGAGTAGTACAGCCCGAACTTGACGCCTCTGCTCTCGCACTCCGTCTTGAGCTGCGCGAGCAGGTCGGCCTGGTGGCCGCTGTAGTCGCGCAGGTTGTACTCCTTGGTGCCCGTGGTGTCGGTGAAGCTCGCCACGTCGGAGTTCCACATCGCGTAGCCCTCGTGGTGCTTGGCGGTGATCACGAGGTACTTCATGCCGGCGTTCTTGGCCATCTCGGCGATGGTCGCGGCGTTGAAGGAGGTCGGGTTGAAGGGCGCGCTGACCTGGGTCTGGTAGTCGGCCTTGGACCAGTTCTCGCTGTGGAACGCCCACTCACCGTGGCCCAGGTAGGAGTAGGACCCGAAGTGGATGAACATCCCGAACCGGGCCTGGTACCACCAGTCCATCTTCGAGGGGACCGTGTACGCCTCGGCGGTGGCGGGCCACAGGGCCTGAGGCAGCCCGAAGGCCGCCATGCCTCCGGCGAGGGTGGCGGCCTTCATCAAAGAGCGTCTGCTGAGACTGGCTGAGGACATGGTGCGGCTCCATGTGTCAGGGAAGGCAGGGCAGGGCGTTGAGTAGCGGAGTGGCGGGTCGGCTGCCGCACACCGCGTCTCCCCGAAAGGAGACATCGGATGGATTTATAGAAGCACGACTGCGGTCGCGTCTAGGGGTGAGACGAGAATCGCCTGTGACCGCCCGCAGTTGAGGAAACATGGAGGCGGATCGACCCTCGATACCACCCACCCTGTCCATGCATACATAGGATCTATTTAGGTCCTCTCGTGCCCATGGAGCGGCCGAGGCCTCCCCAGACGGAGGGGGTGTTCCAGACCGGTTACCCGCCCTTGCTGTCTACAGGCAGAGGTGCCATGGGAATCGGACCTGACGAGTCCTGCTCACGGCTTCGGCTGACGGGCTCGTGACGTATGGGCGGTCAGACCTGCGCGAGGCCACCGTCGACGAACAGCTCGCCGCCGGTGACGAAGCCGGCGTCCGAGGAGGCGAGGAACAGTGCGGCGGTCGCGATGTCGGTGGGCCTGCCGAGCCGGCCTGCCGGTGTCGATGCCGCGATGCGCTCCTGCATGTCGGCGGGGAGGTCGGCCCGCAGGGTGGGGGTGTCGATCGCGCCGGGCTGCAGGACGTTGACCCGGATGCCACGCCCCGCGAGCTCGGCGGCCCAGATCCGGGCGAACGAGCGCAACGCCGCCTTGCCCGCCGAGTAGACCGACGTGCCGGGAGAGCCCTTCACCACACTCGCGCTGCCGTTGAGGATGATCGAGGATCCCTCTCTCATCAGCGGCAGCAGCTTCTGCGCGGTGAACAGCGTGCCGCGTACGTTGACGCCGAACGACTCGTCGAAGCTCTGCTCCGTGACGGCGTCCAGCGGTTGGCCGAGGGCGCCGGTGTAGCCGGCGCTGGCGAAGAGGACGTCGACCCGGCCCTTCTCCTCGCGCACGGTCTCGGCCAGGCGGTCGAGGTCGTCGAGGTTTCCGGCGTCGCCCTGCACGCCGGTCACGTTGCGGCCGATCTCGGCCACGGCGTCGTCGAGCTTGCCCTTGTGCCGTCCCGTCACGAAGACGTGCGCACCTTCGTCGACGAACAGTTTCGCGGTCGCCAACGCCATTCCGGAGGTGCCTCCGGTGATCACAGCGACCTTGCCCTGGAGCTTAGACATGTATCGGGTCTTTCTTGCTCGGTTGGCTGGGTGGGGGTGGATGGAACAGAACGAGAAGCCCGGGTCACTCTCCGAACCACCGGGCGAGCGCCCGTCGTAGTCCGTCGGGCCCGTCGTGGCCGGTCCACGCGGCGTATCCGTCGGGGCGTACCAGTACCGGGCCGAGGACGGCGTCGGCATCGGCGCCGGTCGTGAGGTGGACGTCCACGCCCGGGGCACGAGCTTGCCCAGGTCGTCCCGGCCGTCTGTCAGCACAAGCAGCGGGCGTCCTGCCCGCAGGGCCTCGACCAGGCGTCCGGCGTCTTTCAGCGGGATGTCCGGGACCAGGGCCCCCGCGCCGGGTGAACCGACGTCGTAGCGGATGTCGACGCCGCTGATCATGCCGCTGAGCCGGGCGTTGACCTCGGGGATGTGCAGGAGGTCGGTGAAGAGTTCACGGAGCGCGTCGACGTCCGTGGACGGACGGGCCAGCGCGTTCTGCGCTCGGACGTTCCACAGCACCCGGGCCGCGACGGGATGCCGCTCGGAGTGGTAGGTGTCGAGCAGGCTGTCCGGGGCGTGCCCGAGCACCTCGGCGGCGAGCTTCCAGCCCAGGTTCATCGCGTCCTCCAGGCCTGTGTTGAGGCCCTGGCCTCCCCACGGGAAGTGGACGTGGGCGGCGTCGCCCGCGAGCAGGACCCGGCCCTGCCGGTAGCTCTCCGCCTGGAGCGCGGCATCGCTGTAGTGGCTGAGGTTGCGGCCCTCGTCCATCTCGACGTCGAAGCCCGCGATGTACGAGGCGGCCTCACGCAGTTCGTCCAGGGTGACCGGCGCGGCGCGGTCGGCCCGCGGGCCGCGGAAGTCGTGGGTGGTGATCCTGGCGGGCCCATAACCGTTGCCCCACACCACCAGCCAGCCGCGCGGCGTGCGGTGGTAGCCGCCGGTCAGCGGGGTACGCAGCCGGACCTCGCCCATCAGCGCGGAAACCCCGGCCGGCGTGCCGGTGAAAGGGATGCCTGCCAGCCGCCGCACGGCGCTGCGCGCCCCGTCCGCGCCGACCACGTACTCGGCCGTCAGCTCGTAGGAGCCCGCAGGGCCCTCGACCGTCAGGGTCACCCCGTCGTCGTGCTGGACCAGGCCGGTCAGCTCGTGGCCGCGCCGGACTTCCGCGCCCAGGCTCACCGCCCGCTCGGTGAAGACCTGTTCGGCGTGCGCCTGCGGGCTGCCGATGAGCACCGGGCCCTCGTCCACGACCGCTCCGAGGTCCAACCCCATGATCCCGAGAAGTGGAACCGGGCGGGGGCCCAGGTGGCGCTCAGCGCGACCTCCTCCAACAGCCCGCGTCGATCCAGGAGCTGCGCCGTGCGGGCGTGCAGCGTCCCGGCCTTGATCTCCCGGCTCGGGGTCGCGGCCCGCTCCAGGACCACGGCCCGGGCGCCTTGAAGGGCCAGCTCATGGGCGAGCAAGGACCCTACGGGCCCGCCGCCGACGATCACGACCTGCTGCCGCACGAGAGGCCTCCGGGTACGTAAGTACGGTTTCTGCGAACAGTTCGAGATTCTCGTACCATCCGCCTGTCGCCGTCAAGCGCAGGTTCGTATGTTCGGGATGGCCGTACAATTGCCGCATGCTTCATCCCGAACGCGAGCAGATCGCCCTTGAGGACGTCCTGGCGGCTCTCGGCCAGCCCGTGCGCCTCGACGTCGTCCGTCGACTCGCCTCGGGTGCGGAGAAGTTCTGCAGCGAGGTCGTCCAGGGTGTCCCGAAGTCGACCATGACTCACCACTGGCGCGTCCTGCGCGAGGCGGGCGTCATCCGCCAGCGTCCGGAAGGCCGCAACGTCTTCGTCAGCCTCCGGCGTGACGACCTCGACGCCCGCTTCCCCGGCCTGCTCGACATCGTCCTGAACGACCGCACCGACGGTTGACCGGGAGTCGGGCGAGAATCCGGCGCGCGTCGCACTGACCTGACCGCTGGGCAACCCCCGCCGTCTCTGCCACCGACCCTGGAGCGGTGGCAGGCGAGTAACTGCTGTCCGGCGTCGGCGCGCCGCCGGGACCAGGAGAAGGTCCCGAAGCGTACGCCTGGAAGCGCCGACCCTGGGCAGGCCTGCGTGGGGGCCAGCTCAAGGCAGCTCCAGATCTACCGCCACCTCATGCCCGGCTCCCTCAGCAAAGCCGCCGAGATCCTCAAGCTCGACCTCGCCGACTGAAGCCAGTCGGAGCAGCAGTCCGACGGCTCCGGCCACACCCGGGGCGCCGACGACGCGGGCTGATCTGGCTGTTCTCATGCCTCGCCGGCTCTCCGGCTGCGGCGTTCGGCACCCAGGTGGGCGTAGTGGCCGATCAGGTCGGGGGCGTCCACGGCGGCGGGGTTGACGACCTGCTCGACAGGGGCACCCTGGAGCAGGCGCTTGACCGGGACTTCGAGTTTCTTGCCGGTACGGGTGTGCGGGATGCCGGGAACTTCGAGGATGTCGTCGGGGATGTGGCGGGGTGAGGCGCCGGCGCGGATCGCTTCCGTGATCTTTTCGCGGAGGGCGTCGTTCAGGGTCATCCCGGCGGCGGGGACCACGAACAGGGGCATCCAGTAACCGCCGTCGGGTTCCTCCGCCCGATGACCAACGCCTCCGCGATCTCCGGAAGCCGCTCCACGACGTCGTGGATGTCGGCACTGCCAAGGCGTACGCCGTTGCGGTTGAGCGTGCTGTCGGAACGGCCGTGCACGATCACCGAGCCGTGACCCGTCACCGTGATCCAGTCGCCGTGCCGCCACACGCCGGGATAGGAGGAGAAGTAGGCGTCGCGATAGCGCATGCCATCGGGGTCGTTCCAGAAATACAGCGGCATGGACGGCATCGGGCGGGTGACGACCAGCTCGCCGACCTGGTCCACCACCGGAAAGCCCTCGGCGTCGTACGCGGCCAGCGCCACGCCGAGGTGGGGTGCGGACAACTCCCCGCCCAGACCGGTGTGTTGGGCGCGCAGCCCGCGAAGCCGGACACCACGTCCGTGCCGCCGCTGATCGACGCCAGCAGCACGCGGTCACCGACGTGGTCGCGAACCCAGGGATAGGCGGAGGCCGGCAGGGCGGAGCCGGTGCAGCCGACCACCCGGATCGACGAGAGGTCGTGCACCGAGGGATCGATGCCGAACTTGGCCATGGCCATCAGGTACTGGGGGCTGGTGCCGAAGACGGTCACCCGGTGGCGTGCGGCCAGCTTCCACAGAGTGTCGGGGCGGTGAGGGGCGCCGGGCTGCCGTCGTACGTGCACGTGGTGGCGCCGGTCAGCAGGGCCGAGGCGACCAGGTTCCACATCATCCAGTGGGTGGTGGTGTACCACAGGAGGCGATCGCCGGGGCCGAGGTCGGAGTGCAGGCCGAGGGTCTTGAGGTGCTCCAGCAGGACGCCGCCGTGGCCGTGGACGATGCCCTTGGGCAGGCCGCTGGTGCCGGAGGAGAACACGACCCACAGGGGGTGGTCGAACGGCACGGGGGTGCAGGAGAGTTCCTCGGTGCGGGTGACGACGTCCTCCCACGGCACCATCGGGGACGGGTACGCCCGCGACGGCCAGGGCAGGCCCACGTGGTCGACCAGCAGGGTGGCCTTCAACGTGGGCAGAGCGTCGGCGAGTTCGAGGGTGGCCTCGCGACGGTCGTGGGCGGTGCCGTTGAAGAGGTAGCCGTCGGCTCCGATCAGGACGGTGGGTTCGAGCTGGGCGAAGCGGTCGGCGGCGGCCTTGGGCGCGTAGTCCTGTCCGCACACCGACCACACCGCGCCCAGGCTCGCGGCGGCCAGGAACGCGACGATCGCGTGCGGGGTGTTGGGCAGGTAGCCCACCACTCGGTCCCCCTTGCCGACGCCCAGGTCGCACAGGGTCGCGGCGACGGAGGCGACCTGGGCGCGCAGGCGTCTCGCGGTCACCTCGTAACAGGACCCGGTCTCGTCGAGGGCGATGATCGCCACGGCGTCGTCGGCGAGGTTGCGCAGGGCGTGGTGGGCGTAGTTGAGGGTGGCGCCGGGGAACCAGCGGGCGCCGGGCATCTTCTCCTTGGCCAGCACCCGCTCGTACGCCGTGTCCGCGTTGATGCCGAAGTACTCCCACACCGCGCCCCAGAAGCTCTCCAGGTCGGTGACCGACCAGCGGTGCAGGGAGGCATAGTCACAGCCCTCCATTCCGACGTGGCGGGCGAAGTCCATGATGTGGCTGTCCGCGACGGTCTGTTGGTCGGGCGTCGTGAAAGGGTCGGGCACGGTCATCGTGTGGCGCTCCTCAGCATGCTGTTCGCGTGGGTTCGTTGGAGGGGAGGGGCCTGCGCGTGGTGTGCAGCAGGGACGCCCAGGTGGCGGTGTCGGTGAAGTCGCGGGCCCCTGCCGGGACGATGTCCGTGACGACGCGGTCGGGGCGCAGCAGGACAGCGTCCGCCCGGCCCGCGCGCAGCCAGGCGGCGATCGTGCCGTCGTCGCCGAGTTCGGTCACGGAGACCGCCCGCACGCCGAGTCCCTGGGCCAGGGCGTTCAAGGAGGGCCAGGGTTCGCTGGCGGTCAGCACGGCGAAGGAGTCGCCGAGCACCTCGTCGAGGCGGGCACGCCGCCCGTCGGCGGTGACCCACGGTTGCGGACTGTGGGTGCCCACAAGACCCTTGCGGATGCGGCGTCGAACGAGGGGTCCGGCGGTCAGAGGCGGGCTGAGGTCGCGGCCGGCCGCAGCGGTCAGGCCGGGTATGCGGCAGGCTGCGGCCAGGGCCCTGCGGCGCAGTGCGGCGGCGCCGTCCTGGCCTCCGGTCATGGCCCAGCCCATGGCGACCGCGAGCCGGATCACATGCCGGGCGTGGGGCCTGCGTTCGCTCTCGTAGGTGTCGAGCAGTCGCTCGTCGCCGCCCTGCCGGAGGACGCGGGCGAGCTTCCAGGTGAGGTTGTAGGCGTCGCGCAGGCCCGAGCAGAGCCCTTGGCCGATGAACGGCGGGGTGAGGTGGGCCGCGTCGCCGAGGAGGAAGACGCGTCCGCTGCGCCACCGGTCGGCGACGCGCGCCTTGAAGGTGTATTGCGTCTCGCGGACGACCTCGAAGTCCCCGTCACACGAGGGCGGCAGCCAGGGTCGGACCAGCTCGCGGACCGGTTCGTGGCCGTCCCGCAGCCGGAACTCCCAGCGGTAGCGGTCCTCGCCGACGCGCATGAACGTCGCCGGGCGGCGCGGGTCGCAGATCTGGTCGACGCCCTCCCAGCAGCGGACGTCGGCTTTGGTGCGGACGTCGATGACGGTCCAGCGTTCCTCGAAGCGCAGATCTTCCCAGACGCCGCTGATGGCGTCGCGGGTGAGGCTGTTGGCCCCGTCGCAGCCGAGGACCGCCTCGGCCCACAGGTGGTGCTCGCCGTCGTCGTCGCGGTAGGTCACGCGCACGGGGCCTTCAGCGTCCGGGCCGACGGCGGTGACCTCCACGCCGCCCCGCAGCTCGCACCCCGGGTGCCGGGCCAGGGCCTCGCGCAGCAGTCGTTCCAGCTCGGGCTGGTCGAACATGCTGGTCTGCGGGTAGCCGTGGTGGCCGTGCTCGGTGCGGCGGAACTCGGCCATCACCCGGTGCCGGGCGTCCAGCAGCCGCAGCCCGTGCGCCGGGCGGGCGATCGCGGCGAACTCCTCCCCCACACCAGCGGCCTGGAGGATCCTGCGCACCTCGTCGTCGGTGGCGACGGCGCGCGGGAGGGGGTAGACGTCCCGGTGGCGTTCCAGGACGACGGTGCGGACTCCGCGCCGGGCGAGCAGGAGGGCTGCGGTCACGCCCACCGGTCCGGCGCCGATGATCACCACGGGTACGTCTGCCCCGCTGTGTTCGACGGTCATGTGCGGCTCACTTCGGGTCTCAATGCGCGTCCGTGACGGGGGTTCGCTGCTCGCCGAGGTCGATCCGGGCGTCCGGGGTCGCGATCGTCGCTGTGATCACGTCACCCGAGTGCAGGTAGTGCGGGTTCTTCGCCTGGGCCTTGAAGAACGCCTTCCACTTCAAGGCGGGCGGCAGCAGAGCGCCTATCTTCTCGACCGGCTTCGGCGGAGCCTTCAGCGCCGTGCCGCCGGGTGTCCCGGTGAGCAGCAGGTCGCCGGCGTCCAGGGCCTGGAAGCGGGCCAGCAGGGTCAGCGCCTGCGCCGGGCGGACGATCATGTCGGCAAGAGTGCGGTCCTGGCGCAGCTCTCCGTTGACCGACAACTTCAGCCGCAGGTCGAGGAGATGGGTGAAGTCCTCCGGCTCCAGCAGCGCCAGGTACGGCCCGGTCGGGGTGAAGGTCGGGTACGACTTGCTCTCGTAGAACTGCGTCTTGGTCAGCTGGACATCGCGGGCGCTGACGTCGTTGGTGACCACCAGCCCTGCGACGTACGAGGGCAGGTCCCGCTCCTCGACGACGGTGCCGATGGGCAGGGAGGCACCCATGACGAGCCCGAGTTCGATCTCGTAGTCGAGGAACTCCACGTGGGAGGGCCGAACGACGGCGTCGCCGGGCCGCTGACCGAGCCGGACGCTTTGCGGAAGAAGGCGGGTGGGATGGCGCCGGTGAAGCCCGAATCGCGGGCGTGGCTGTGATAGTTGACCATCTGGGCGACCACCCGGCAGGGTGCGGTGACCGGCGAGAGGACGACCAGGTCGGCGACGAGCGTGCCCGCGTCGGCCGAGAGGGCCGCCTCTCGTACGGCGTCACTGTCGGCGATCAGCTCGGCGGTGGTGGCGGCCTTGGTGCCGACGGGGACGGCCCGGTCGCCGAGGACGACCCACCACCCGTCGGCGGTGCGCAGGACGTTGGTGCTCATGTCTCCACCTTCGTGAGGGAGTTGAGGGTTCAGGACTTGGCGGCCTTGAGCAGGCCCAGCAGGCGGGCCGGGTTCATCTCGTTGTCACCGCGCAGGGCCTCGACGACGTCGCGGATCCGCTGCGGGGAGGGGCTCGCGCCGAGGAAGTCGCGGGTGGCGGGCGGACCCCATTGGGCCAGGCCGCTCGTGGACAGGGGGGCCCACCCGGGCTCGACGTCGCAGGAGAACAGGTCGCCGTCGGCGAAGTGCTCCAGCATGAAGCGGTCGGGGTCACGCCAGTAGTCGAAGAGCTGACTGCCCTGGATGTGCCGGCCGATGCCCCAGCTGCGCTGGTAGCCGCGCTCCTTGAGGTACTCGCCGCCGGCCGCGATCGAGTCCAGGTCGGTGACCTGGTAGGCGGAGTGGACATACCCCGTCCCGGGCCCCAGGTGCATCGCCAGCGTGTGGTGATCGGCCGGCACGCTGCCGAGATCGCAGCGGATGAACGCCATCGTCGGACCGCGCTCGCGCTGACCGTCCAGGAACAGGAAGTCGGACACGATCATCCCCAGCGTGTCCAGGTACCAGTCCAGGGCCCGGCCGAACACGCGGGTCTCCAGCACCACATGCCCCAGCCGCTGGATGCGGGACGGCTCGCGCGGCGGGCGCTGCGTGGCGTTCGTACGACGGTGATCAGTGCCGAAGTTGAGCAGCAGCGGGCGCTGCCCGGCAGCTCCGGCAGCTGCTCGCCGCAGTGCACCACCCGTACCGGGAAGCCCGAGGGGTCGAGCAGACCGACCGCCTTGCCGCCGCCGGGCGCGTCCGCGTCTCGCACGTCGGACCCGGTGGCCCGCGCCAGCCGGTCCAGATCCGCTCGCTCCGCCGCACGGAACGCCGGGCCGATGAAACGGGACGTACGCCCTCGACGGATCACCATGCACGGCGTGCCGGCGAAGGTGCCCCGCAGCCACAGCGCGCTCTCGGTGCGTGCGGCGGTGTGGAAGCCGAAGTCCCGGCGAAGACCTCGGCCCGCTCCAGGTCCGGTTTCTCGAACTCCAGCCAGGCCAGGTCCGCCACCTTGATCACGGGATTCCGAGACCGTCCGGGGTGCTCGCCGCGCAGGGCGCCCTGCTCGCTGTGCAGATCCTGGTGGGCCGTCTTGACATCGGTCCCATGGGGTGGGTTTCAGACATGGTGCCCTCCGAGCAACATCGCACAATGAGGAAATCATCAACTTTGACATCTTCATCGTCAAGACGATCGCTGAAGGAAATGATGAAATCATCAGAGCTGCTGCCGTCATCGCCCCTGTGGTTACACTCTGTGCATGCCTACGTCAGCACCACCCAGCAACCGGTTCGAGAGGCGCCGTGCCGAGACCCGTCGCGCGCTCATCCGCGCCGCCCGGCAGATCCTCGCCGAGACCGGGGACACCAGCGCCAGCATCCAGGCGATCGCCGAGCGCGCCGACGTCGGCTTCGGCTCCTTCTACAACCACTTCGAAACGAAGACCGAGCTGTTCGAGGCGGCGGTGGTGGATGCTCTGGAGGAGTTCGGCCAGAGCTTCGACGAGCGCCTGGCGGGGATCGACGACCCGGCGGAACTCGTTGCGGCGGGCTTCCGGCTCAGCGCCCGCATGGCCGACTCCCACCCGGAACTGATGCAAATCCTGCGCCGTCGAGGTCTCGGCCACATCCATTCGGACAACGGCCTGTCCCGGCGAGCACTGCGTGACGTCGAGGTCGGCATGACCTCAGGCCGCTTCACCGCCGTCGACCCGGCGGTCGCCCTGGCCGCATTGGGCGGAGCCCTGCTGTCCATGGTGGAACTGAGGTTCGCCCGCCCCGAGCTCGACGGCGACGAGGCCGCGGCGAACCTGGCCGAGATGGTTCTCCGCATGCTGGGCGTGCCGCCGGACGAAGCCCACGAGGTCGCCCTGCGGCCCTCCCCGGCCCTGCCTGAGAGGACCACACCCCTATCCTGTGAACGCCGAGCCCTGCCGGAAGGTGACCGAGCGGCCAGCGAAGTCGGCGCCGACCCCTCCCGACTGTGGGCGATGGACCGCAGACACACTCTCTCGAGAAGGCTCTCCAGCGGGACGGGGCCCTCCAGGGCCCTGTTCAGCAGCGCTGTCAGCGAAGGGAGCGGCTCATCCCGGACGGCGCGGACGGCTGCAAAGGCGATGCGGTTGCCCGGCGCAGTCGAGTCGGCCGCGCTCACGGTCGCGTCGCCGACGAGTGGCATACGGCCGCCCCGTTGATCCGGCCCGGCTCGCGGCGAGCCTCGTGCGCTCGGCGACCGACGCTCCTGCCGACCCCTCTGACACGGAATCCGACTCCGGCGGAAGCCACCGCCACACGCTTCCCCTTCGTGCTGCTGAATGAGATGCAGGACACCAGCGCCCTACAGCAGCGGCTGCTCGGTCAGCCGTGGATTCGTCAGCAAGATCGCCGCGCTGGCCAGCGACCTCACCGTCCACCGCCCGCAGCGCATCGAAGGCACAGGGCGCCTCCGCAACGGTCCGTCGCGCAGCACAGCTCATCTTCGTCGGAGCTACCCGACCCAGCCACCTGCTTGCCTTGGCTGCCTTGAGGGAGCGGGCACAGCCGCACGCGCTGGCCTTAGCCAACAAGGGAGCCCACCTCATGTCAACTGGGGTTGACGCTCCCCGTTCTGTCAACCTATGGCGACGGAATGGGGAATCAAGGAAACATGAAGCAACTCCCGATTTCTCTGCTCCCTGCCTGTGGGCAGGCGATTCCGTACACCCGGCGAGCCCCCCTGGGTGGGGCCCGCGCGCTGGAGGACAGCCAGGTCGGATGAGGAGAAGGGCCGGTCCAGCAGCGGGGTCTGCTGGACCGGCCCGGTGGGAGACCGACCCGGCCGGGGTTTACCGGGTCGGTCGGTCTCGGAATCGCGGCCTGGCGCTTGTCAGTCGGTGGCGTACGCCCCGTGGCGGCGCGAGGGGTCAGTCGCGGGTTCCGCGGGGTGCAGCCGGGACAGCTTCTCGCCCTCGACGTCCATGTTGGGCAGGATGCGGTCCAGCCACTTCGGCAGCCACCAGGCCGAGCGGCCCAGCAGGGCGAGGACGGCCGGCACGATCATCATCCGCACCAGGAAGGCGTCGAAGAGGACGGCGGCCGCGAGGCCGAAGCCGATCATCTTCACGAAGTCGTTGTCGTCCATGATGAAGCCGGCGAACACGCTGATCATGATCAGCGCGGCGGCGGTCACCACGCGCCCCCGAAGCGGAAGCCGGTGACGATGGCCTCGCGGGCGTCCGCGCCGTGGACGTACGCCTCGCGCATCCGGGTCACCAGGAAGACCTCGTAGTCCATGGCGAGGCCGAACACCACACCGATCATGAAGATCGGCATCGTGCTCATCACCGGACCGGGCTGGTCGACGCCGAGGACATCGGCCAGCCACCCCCACTGGAACACTGCCACGACGGCGCCGAGCGCCGCGGTCACGGACAGGAGGAAGCCGAGGGCCGCCTTGAGAGGGACGAGGATCGAGCGGAAGACCAGCACGAGGAGCAGGAACGCCAGTCCGACGACCAGTGCGAGGTACGGCAGCAGCGCGTCGTCGAGGGTCTTGGAGAAGTCGATGAACAGCGCCGTCTGGCCGGTCACCAGGAGCTCTGCGCCGGCGTTCGCGCGGTTGTCCTGCGCGATGCCGCCGCGGATGTTCCTGACGAGGTCCTTGGTCGCCTCCGCGGTGGGGCCGGTGGTCGGCACCACGCTGAGGATCGCGGTGTCGCCCGCCCGGTTGAGGGCGGCCGGGCCCACGGAGGCCACTCCCGGAAGTTCGGACAGTGCCTTGCCCGCGGTTTCGGCGGCTGCCTTGGCGCGGGGCGACTCGACCACCACGGTCAGGGGGCCGTTGAAGCCGGGGCCGAAGGACTCCGACAGCATGTCGTACGCCTTGCGCTGGGTGGTCTCCTCGGCCATCGTGCCCTCGCCCGGCAGACCCAGTTCCAGCCGGGTGGCGGGCAGGGCGACCGCGCCGAGGCTGATCACGCCGACGAGGAGGACCACCACCGGGTGCCGCAGCACGAGGCCGGCCCAGCGGCTGCCGAGGTCCGTGCGCGGTCGGGCCGTCCGCTTTTCGTGCCGGCGCTGTTGGCGCTCGGTGAGGGGCTTGCCGTAGTACGGCCTGCGGTCGCGGCGGCGCAGCACCTTGACGGGCGCGAAGCCGAGAAGGGCGGGGATGAGGCTGATGGCGATGAGGAAGGCGATGATCACCGTCCCGGCGGCGGCGAGGCCCATCTTGGTCAGGACGGGAATGTTGACGACGGCGAGGCCGGCGAGTGCGACGACGACGGTGAGGCCGGCGAAGACCACCGCGGAGCCGGCCGTGCCGACAGCGCGGCCCGCCGCTTCGCGCGGTTCGTGGCCCTCGGCCATCTCGCTGCGATAGCGGGAGACGATGAACAGGGCGTAGTCGATGCCGACGGCCACACCGATCATCATGGCGAGGGTCGACGTCGTCGTGGACAGGCCGAGGGTGCTGCCGAGCGCGATGATCGCGGAGAGTCCGATTCCGACGCCGACGATCGCGGTGAGCAGCGGCATCCCGGCGGCGACGAGCGAGCCGAAGGTGAGGAGGAGGACGAGGGCGGAGATGGCGATGCCGATGGCCTCGCCGGAGCCGCTCGCGGTGGCCTCGACCTTGACGGCGTCGCCGCCGGCCTCGACGGTCAGTCCGGCCTTACGGGCCGTGGCCAAGGATGTGTCGAGGGCGTCGTGCGCCTCGTCGGTGACCTTGGTGGCGGCGACCTCGTAGGTCGCCATGGCGTAGGCGGTGGTGCCGTCGTCGCTGACGGCGGCGGCCTTGAACGGGTCGGTGACGGAGGCGACCTGGGGGACGTCGGTCAGCCGCGCCAGGAGCGCTTCGGCCTTCTTCCGCGGTTCCGGGTCGGTGATCTTCTGCCCGTCGGGTGCGCGCAGCACAACGCGGGCGCTGGCTCCGTCGGCGCTCGCGTCGGGGAACTTCTCGGCGAGCAGGTCGTAGGCCTTCTGCGATTCCGTACCCGGCATCGAGAACGTGTCGGCGGGGGTGTGGGGGCGGCGGAGGCGGCGAACCCGACTCCGCCCAGAATCAGTACCCACAGGAGTGTCATCAGGCCTCGTCGCCTGAAGGCGAAGCGGCCGAGTTTGTACAGGAACGTAGCCACGGCGAAGGGACTCCCGTCGAGCCGGCAGGGGGCTGATCATCAGAGACGAGCGGCGCGGGGCGCGGGTGTCGCCCGGGCCGGGTGCGCGCCCGGGGGCGCGGCACCCGGTGGGCGCGATGCGGGTGTGCGTCCGCGCGAAGAGCGTTACTTGGTCGCTGTGGCCGCGACCGGGGTGGTGGAGTCGCGGTTGAAGGAGCGCTTCGACCAGACGTAGCCGATGAGGGCGATGCCCACGCACCAGGCGATCGCGATGATGCCGTCGTTGCCGATCTCGGTGCCCATCAGCAGGCCGCGCAGGGTGTTGACGATGGGGTGAGGGGCTGGTTGTCGGCGAACCAGTCCAGGCCGGTCGGCATGGTGTCGGCCGGGACGAACGCGCTGCTGAGGAAGGGCAGGAACTGCAGGGGAAGGGTGAGGCTGTTGGCCCCTTCCAGGCTCTTCGTGGCGAGGGCGAAAGCGATCACGAGCCAGGTGAGCGCGAGGGTGAGCAGCGTGATCATGCCGGCGGTCGCGATCCACTCGACCAGGCTCGCGTTGGGCCGGAACTTCAGGGCGACGGCGAGGGCCAGGACGAGGGCGATGCTGAGCACTGTGCGCAGAACGGCTTCGAGGACGTGGCCCACGAGGATCGACGACCTCGCGATTGCCATGGTGCGGAAGCGGTCCATGATGCCGGCGGTCATGTCGTTGCTGACGTTCATCGCCGTCGTGGTGCAGCCGTAGTTGACGGTGATCAGGATCATCGCCGGGGCGACGAAGTCGATGTAGCGGTCGGAGCCGGTGGAGGCAGCGAGTCCGTCGCCCAGTGTGTTGCCGAAGACGCCGACCATCACGAGGAGGATGAAGACGGGCTGACCCACATAGGCGATGATCATGATGGGGTAGCGCATCAAGTGCCGCAGGTTGCGCCGCAGCATCGTCATCGAGTCGGTCACGGCGTGGGACACGCTGCTCATGACACGTTCTCCATCTCTGCCTTGTGGCGGCCGGTGAGGGCGAAGAAGACGTCGTCGAGGTCGGGCGTGTGCACGGTGAGGGCGTCGGCCTCGATACCGGCGGACTCCATCGTGTCGAGCACGGCGCGCAGCGTTGCGATGCTGCCGTCGCTCGGTACCTGGAGCGTGAGCTCCTCGGCGTCACGTGTCGCGGAGTGGAACAAACCTGCGACCGCTTCCATGGCGTGGGCGGTGCCGAAGCGCAGGCGGATGTGGCCGCCGGGGACACGGCGCTTGAGTTCCTCAGCGGTGCCTTCGGCGACCAGCTTGCCCTGGTCGAGGACGGCGATCCGGTCGGCGAGCTGGTCCGCCTCCTCCAGGTACTGCGTCGTCAGGAAGATGGTGACGCCGTCCGCGACGAGGGCGCGGATCAGTTCCCACATGGTGCGGCGGCTGCGCGGGTCCAGGCCGGTGGTCGGCTCGTCGAGGAAAATGATCCGGGGGGTGCCGACCAGGGTCATGGCGAGGTCGAGCTTGCGCCGCATGCCGCCGGAGAAGGTGGAGACGGGTGCCTTGGCCGAGGCGGTCAGGTCGAAGCGGTCCAGGAGTTCGGCGGCGCGGCGGCGCCCTTCGGTCCGGCCGAGGTGTTGTAAGTCCGCCATCAGCAGCAGGTTCTCCTCGGCGGTGAGGAGATTGTCCACGGCGGAGAACTGGCCGGTGACGCCGATCGAACGGCGCACGTCCTCCGAGCCCGAGGCGAGGTCGTGACCCGCGACCCGGATCTCGCCCGCGTCGGCCGGGATCAGGGTCGACAGGATCTGCACGGTGGTGGTCTTGCCGGAGCCGTTCGGCCCGAGTAACGAGAAGATGGTCCCCTCCGGGACGCTCAGGTCTATCCCGTCGAGCACCAGCTTCTCTCCGTAGGACTTGCGCAGCCCCACCGCGGAGATCGCCTGATTTACTTGCCTGGTATTCATTGCTCCTCGTCTCGTGACTAGATGTCCAGGTATTCCACCGCGGGCTCGCCGTCGGCTCCGGCAATGCTTTTATAGAATTCCTCGGGAAGTTTGTCCCGCAGTTCCTCGAGGGAATCGGCGACGTCGAATGTCGCCTCGCCCTGGACGAAACTCCAGGTCTGTTCACCCAGGCCCAGATAGCCCAGGTAGTCCCGCCAGCCGCCGCCGGAGCCGCTCCCTCCGGAGGTCGCTGACGCGCCCGACTTCCAGGACACGTCGGGAGACCGGTCAGCGTGCACCGCGTAGCGCCCCGCGCGGGTCCGGTACACACGGAACACCTCGACCCGGCCCGCGGCCGACTGCCTGCCCCACTCACCGAGGAGTACGCCGACGAAGCGGGCCTTGCGGCGGGCGCCCGTGCCGATGGTGACGGTGATCTCCTCGTACCCGTCCAGGCGCGCCTCCTCGACCTCGACGTACCTGGCCAGGGCGGTCGCGATCGCTCCGGACAGATTGCCTCCGGCCAGCTCCTGCGCCCTCCGGAAGAGGGCTGCGTCACCGTCGGACACGTAGATCGTCTTGCTCGGCACGGCGCCTCACCTCCTGTTCGCTCGACGTATGAGTATCAGTATACGCATACGTACACGCAGAGCAAGGGACGGAACGGGGCGGGGCGTCCGGCGTCCGCTCCCGTCCCGCCGGCGGGACGGTCGGAAGGGATCTTGCCTGCCGGGCACCCCCACGTATTCACTTCAGAGGTCGCCGGCTCCCGAAGGAGTTACCCCATGCCCGAACATGCAGGAAACCGTCCCACCGACCGTTCCCGCAGAATGCGGCGGCGGCATTTCCTCATGTGTCGACCCACGTATTACGACGTCAATTATCGAATCAACCCGTGGATGAATCCGGACAAGCCCACCTCGGCGGATCTCGCGGTCTCCCAGTGGACCGCACTGCACGACGTGCTGGTCGGTCTCGGCCACGAGGTCGAGCTGATCGATCCGGTGCCGGGCCTGCCCGACATGGTGTTCGCCGCCAACGGGGCGACTGTCGTTGACGGCAGGGTGCTGGTGGCGCGTTTCCGCCACGGCCAGCGCGCGGGCGAGGCCGAGCACTATCTGGAGTGGTTCCGCTCGCGCGGCTACGGCGAGGTGCGCCAGGCTGACCACACGGGCGAGGGCGAAGGCGACTTGCTGCTCGCGGGGGACGTCGTCCTCGCGGGGACCGGCTTCCGCACCGACATCGAGGCACACGCCGAGGCCGCCGAGTTCCTCGGCCGTCCGGTGGTGGGGCTCACTCTGGTCGACCCCCGCTTCTACCACCTCGACACGGCGCTCGCCGTCCTCAGCGACGACGAGATCATGTACAACCCACGAGCGTTCACCCCGCGAGCCTCGAGGTGCTCCGGGAGCGCTATCCCGACGCGATCCTCGCCGAGGACGACGACGCGGCTGTGTTCGGCTTGAACGCGGTCTCCGACGGGCTGCACGTCGTCCTGCCGCAGGAGGCCGTGGGCCTGACGGCCCGTCTGCGCGAGCGCGGCTACGAACCCATCGGCGTCGACATGTCGGAGCTGCTCAAGGCGGGCGGCGCCTCGAAGTGCTGCGTACTGGAACTGCGCCCCGCACAGCGCGCAGCGGACGCGGCGATGGCAGAAACCGCAGGGACCGTCTGAGCGTCCCGTCCACCCGTGAAGGAGGCGACAGTCCATGGCTGAGCCGATCGTCAGCCTGATGAACTCGGAGTTCTCGGAAGACCCGGTGGGCGCCTACGCGCGCCTGCGGGAGCGGGCCCCACTCGTCCGCATCGGTCACCCCGGCGGACCGCCGGTCTGGCTGATCACGCGCAACGAGGACGTGAAGGCGGCCCTCAGCGACCCGCGTCTGGTGGTGAACCACGACAACGTGCCCGGGCACCACGGGCCCGGTGTCGTGGACCGGATGATCGAGGCCTACGGCCTGCCGGAGGAGTTCCGGGACTACGGTGCGGCCAACATGATGTTCCAGGACGGAGCGGACCACGCCCGGCTGCGCCGGCTGGTGACGCCCGCCTTCAGCGTCCGCCGCATCAAGGCGCTGCGCCCTCGAATGGAACAGATCTCCGCGGAGCTGCTCGACGCGCTCGCCGCCAAGGGCGGGGCGATCTGATCGAGGAGTACTCGTCTCCTCTGACCGGCACCGTCATATGCGAACTCATCGGCATCGACGAGGCCGATCAGGACCAGATGCGGACCTGGATGAACGCCTATGCGGGCGGCGACCACGCGACGAGCGCCCGCGGCATGGTCGACTACACCAAGAAGCTCATCGAGCGGCGTCGCGCCGAGCCCGCCGAGGACATGATCTCCACACTCGTCCAGGCGAGCGACGAGGACGGTGACCGCCTCAGCGAAGCCGAGATGATCGCGCTCGTCCTGCTGCTGGTGAACGCGGGGCATCACTCCACGGCCCACTTCATCCCGAACGCGGTGCTCTCGCTCCTCGGCGACCCGCAGCAGCTGGCGCTGCTGCGGGCCCGGCCCGAGGCTCTGCCGCACGCCATGGACGAGCTGATGCGGGTCGCCAACCCGGTGCCTACGGCCACCCCCCGCTACGCGACCGAGGACATGGAGTTCGCCGGTGTACCGATCCGCACGGGCGAGGCGCTGACGGGCTCCTTCCAGTCCGCGAACTACGACCCCCGGGTCTTCGCGGAACCAGAGCGCTGCGACGTGCAGCGGGTGATGAAGCGCGGGAGGGCCACCTCAGCTTCGGCGCTGGACCGCACTACTGCATCGGTGCGGCCCTCGCGAAGCTGGAGGGCGAGGTCGCGCTCGACCACCTGCTGCTGCGCCGTACCGGACTGGAGCTGGCCGTCGACCGCGACGCGCTGCGCTACTCCGACGTCAGTCTCGGACTGCAACTGCTCTCCGAACTACCGGTGCGGCTGTAACGGACCTGCGTGCCGAGCGGAGACGAGGGGCCCCGTGGACATCGTCCACGGGGCCCCTGACACGTTCGGGACGTCACGCCGACAGCGCGTCGGCCAGAGCCCGCACCGTCGGGTGCAGGTACAGCGTGCGCGGGTGCAGCGCCGGCAACCCGCGTTCACGCATCACCGCGCCCATGCGCACCGCGAGCAGGGAATTGCCGCCCAGCGCGAAGAAGTCGTCGCCCGGGTCCACCGCGAAACCGAAGACGTGCCGCCACACGTCGAGGAGCTGCTCCGAAAGGCCCTCTGCCCAGCCGGCGACGTCGCCGTCCCGGGACGCCGCTGCGCTCTCGGGCCCGTCCTGGGCCGACACTCGGTCGGGCAGCGGCAGACCCGCGAGGTCGACTTTGCCGTTCTGCGTCATCGGCAGCACCGGCAGCACCGTGACGGTCGACGGCACCATGTACGCCGGGAGTTTGCGGCCCAGGTGCTCGCGCAGACCGGCGGTCGAGCCGTCGGACAGCACGACGTAGGCATCGAGCCGGCCGGTCGCCGGATCGGCGGGATCGTCCTGGCGCAGCACGACGGCTGCCGCGTCCACACCGGGGCTCTCCAGCAACACGGAGCGGATCTCGCCCAGTTCGATGCGGAAGCCGCGCAGCTTGACCTGGTTGTCGAGCCGGCCGAGATGCTCCAGCCGGCCGTCGGTCCGCAGCCGCCCCCGGTCGCCGGTGCGGTACATGCGCCCGCCGGTGAACGGGTCGGCGACGAACCTCTCGGCGGTCAGCTCGGGGCGGTTCAGGTAGCCCAGCGCCACGCCGGCGCCGCCGACGTGTATCTCACCGGCCACGCCCTCCGGGACGGGACGTCCGGCCTCGTCGAGAACGTACAGCCACCAACCCGGCAGCGCCCTGCCCACCGACCTCGAACCAGCCAGGGCCTGCTCCCGTCCGACGGTCTCGGCGGTGACGTGCACCGTGGTCTCGGTGATGCCGAACATGTTGACCGGCCGGCAGCGGAACTCCGGATACCGGTCGAGCCAGGGCAACAGGCTCCGGGCGTCGAGCGGCTCGCCGCCGAAGACGACGAGACGCACGGACAGCTCCGGAGCGTGCGCCCGGTCCGCCTCCACCAACTGCGCGAAGGCCGACGGCGTCTGGTTGAGCACCGTGACACGCTCGGTGAGCAGCAGGTCGCGGAACTGCTCCGGGGAGCGGGACGACCAGTACGGCACGACCACGAGATGCCCGCCGGTCAGCAGACAGCCCCACATCTCCCAGACGGAGAAGTCGAAGGCCGCGGAGTGGAAGAACGTCCACACGTCCTCGGGCCGAACGCGAAGTCCGCGCGGGTGGCTTCCAGCAGGCTCAGGACGTTGGCGTGCGGCACCAGCACACCCTTGGGCCGGCCAGTGGAGCCGGATGTGTAGATGACGTACGCGGGATCGGCACCGGTGCCGGCGCTCGCCGGAGGCCGTTGCGCGCCGTGTGCCCCCAATGCCTCGGTCTCCTTGGGCGTGACCGTGGTCAGGCCGTCCGGGCGCGGCAGGTCGGTGAGCGAGGTGACGAGCACGCCGAGCCGTGAGTTCTCGACCGTGTACGCGATCCGCTCGACCGGGTACGCCGGGTCGATGGGAACGTACACCGCACCCGCCTTGAGGACCGCGAGGAGCAGCGCGACCAGCTCCGCCGAGCGGTCCAGGCACACGCCGACCAGGTCGCCGTCGCGCACTCCGGCCGCACGCAGTCCGTGTGCGAGCCGGTTGGACCACTCGTCGAGGTCGCGGTACGTGTACCGGTCGATGTCGTCCGACAGCGCGACGGCGTCGGGCCGTTCGGCGGCGCGTGAGGCGAATTCCGTGTCGATTCGACAGCGCCCGCGAGTGCGGTGTCACCTGTCGGTGCGCCGTGCTCCGGCGGTCCCGGTGTCCGGCCGAGGGCGAGGAGGCGGTCGCGTTCATCCGCGTCGAACAGTTCCCCGTCCGCGACGGGCAGCCCGGGCGTGGTGACGACCTGGTGGTGCACATGGGCGAGGTACCGCAGGAACCGGGTGGCGACGGCCGCGTCGACGTGGTCCGGCAAGTGCTGACAGCGCAGGCCGAGCCCGCCGTCGGCCTCCCGCGTCAGGATCAGCGTCAGCGGGAACGGCGGGGCGAGCGACGCGACGTACTCCGCCCGCACCTCCCGGCCCGCCGTGTTGTCCCCCCAGCCCTCGAAGGGCGCTTCGGAATGCTCCTCGTCGAGGGCGAAGACGATTCCTGCGGTGACGGGCGGCGCCGGCTCGGCGGCGGCCTCCGCGAGGCGGTCCCGTAGCGCAGAGGTGATCTCTCCCAGAGTGTCGGCTTCGACGTCCACGGCGAGCACCACAGTGTTCGCGTCGTCCGGTGCGCCGATCGCCCCCACCACGGGCCGTTCCCCCGGCGCGTACCGCGACAGCAGCACGGCCAACGCGGTGAGCCAGCCCTCCGGCGCGCCGCTCTGCGGCGCCGGCAACGAGATGCGCTGCTCGGCCCAGGTGCCCGGGTCCGGGGCACCGGGGCCACGGAGGGTGCCGGGCGGGGCGGCGAGCCCCCAGGCGGGCGGGTCGGCGCACACGATGTGCGGGCCGCGGTCGGCACGGTCGTCCCGCGGGCCAGCCGACCGGTGGCCGCGCCGTCGAGCAGGGCGGAGGCGAGCGCGCGCAGCGCCCCGCGACCGTACGCCGTGCGGTGGGCGACCAGCACGAGATCGGCGTCGCCGTCCGTGTAGGCGACGAGTACGGCACGCACGGCGAGATCGGCCGGCACCGGCCGGGCCAGCTCCCTGTCCAGGCGGCGGCGCGCCCGCGGCCCGTCCGACGTGTCCTCGACCTCCTCGACCCACAGACGGAGATCTTCGGTGGCCGATGCCGTCCCCGGGGAGGGCGGACCGATGTCGAAGGGCCGGCCGGCCGGACCGAGCCGCGCGCGCAGCGCGTGGTGTGCCTTGGGACCGAGGCGCACGCGCAGCGCGTGGCAGTGCGGGCCGCCGCCCGAGCGAGCCTGTTCCTGATGCTGTTGACTGCCGGTTGTGGGCAACGCTCTCTCCCTGTGGTCGGCGGGGCACGCTCAGCGCGCGGTGAACCCACCATCGACGGTGACGACGGAACCCGTGACCTGCCGAGACTCGTCGGAGGCCAGCCAGAGCGCTGCCTCGGCGATGTCCTCCGGTTCGACCAGCGCGTTCATCGGCTGGGCCTGGAGGAAGGTCTCCTCGTGTTCCGTGACCGGTACGTCGAGGGACCGGGCGATCTCGGACAGCATGCGTCCTTCGACGGCGGAGTCGTCACGGACCGACCCCGGGCAGATCGCGTTGACCCGCACCTTCATCGGCGCGTAGTCGAGTGCAACGGCCTTGGTGAGACCGACGACCCCGTGCTTGGCCGCGACGTATCCGGCGAAGTGCCGGTACCCGACCTGCCCGGCCGTCGAGGCGACGTTGATGATGCTTCCGGCGCGCTGGCCGGTCATGATCCCCCGACCGCCTTGGTGGCCCGCCAGGCACCGGACAGGTCGACGTCGATCATCAACTGCCACTCGTCCTCGGTGATGTCGTGGGCGGTCTTCCCGGACGGCGCGGCGATGCCCGCGTTGTTGACGAGGACGTCGACCCGGCCGAACCGGGCGCGCGCCGCACCGACCGCGTGCTGGAGTGCGCCCAGTTCACGCACGTCGACCTGCCCGGCGAGCACGGCGGCACCTCGGGCGCGGCACAGCTCGGCCGTGTGCGCGAGCTGACCGGCCGTCCCCAGCGGATACGGCACCCCGGGCACGTCGTCCGCGATGTCCAGGAGAGCCAGATCAGCTCCCTGCTCGGCGAAAGCGACGGCGCAGGACCGTCCGATGCCGCGTGCGGCACCTGTGATGATGGCCGTCTTTCCGGCAAGGCGCATCGTTCCCCCTCCTCGGCGGGACGGTCACTGTTCGGGTGGCGGTGGTGGGCGGCACGGGTCAGCCGAGGCCCAGATGTTCCTCGATGAGCCGCAGCAGCGGGGCCGCGCCCTCGGCGAGGTACATGTGGCCGCCGTCCACCTCGATCCGGGTGAATTCCCGGTCGGTGGCCTTGCGCCACTCGTCGGCCTGTTCGGCGGTGACGAGTTCGTCGCCGCGCCCCCGGATCGCGGTGATCGGGGCGCGCAGCGGCTCCTCGGTGCTCGGAACGTACGCCTCGTGCATCTCGACGTCGGCGCGCAGGACCGGGAGGATCAGCTCGCGCATCTCCTCGTTGGCGAGGGCCTCGTGGGTGTATCCGGCGAACTCCCTTACCCGCTCGAGGAATTCATCGTCGTCCAGGCCGGTCGCCCGGTCGCTGCGCCCGGTCCATGGTCCGGGTGAGCCGCTGACGAAGAGCCGGACCACCTCGATGTCCCGCCGGGCGGCGAGGAGATGCGCGGTCTCGTAGGCGAGCACCGCTCCGAGGCTGTGCCCGAAGAGGGCCACCCGGTCCCCGTCGCCGATCTGCCCGATCGCGTCGAGGACTTCCGGCAGCAGGCCGGCGGCAGCCTCGGTCGCGTCGCGGTAGGGCTCCTCGAGCAGTTTCCACTCCCGGCCGGTCGGCTGCGGGGCGACGACCCTCAGGCCGTCACCGGCGAGGGAGTTCCATGGGTGGAAGAACGACGCGCCGGCACCGGCGAACGGTATGCACACCAGGGGCAGGGGAGGCATCGTGTGCTCAGGCCCCCTGCCCGGCGCTCGCGGCGTCGGCGGCCATCGCGTCGCGCAGACTCTTGGGACGGATGTCGGTCCAGGTCTTCTCGACGTACTCGAGGGCCGATTCGCGGTCGGACTCGCCGAACACGATCCGCCAGCCGGCGGGCACCTCGGCGAACGCGGGCCACAGCGAATGCTGCTCCTCGTCGTTCACCAGCACGTAGAAGCGGCCGTCCGCGTCGTCGAACGGGTTGTTGCTCATGGTGGGGTCCCCATTTCGTCGAGAGCACACCGGACTTGGGCACCGGAGGCCCAGCGGGTGTTCCGAATGAATGTGGTGCTCGGAGTGAAGGTCGTGGCGAGGGCTGTGCGAGGGCCGGGCGGGAGCATGTCGGGCGTCCCGCGCGCCGTGGCCGTGTCGGGCCTACCGCCTCGTCCTCACCAGCGAGTCTACGATCTCGCCACTGCGCACGGCCATGTTGGAAAGGAGCGAGGACGTCAGTCCGTGGGTGTGCTCGGTACCGCCCTGGACGTAGATGCCGAGACCGACGTCCGAGGTGGTCGTCAGCCGAAAGTCGCGCTCGACGCGGTGGCGTCCCTGCTCGTCCTTGAGGCAGTAGGCGTCCAGCTCACCGAGGACGCGGGACGGGTCCATCGGTGCGTACCCGGTGGCGCAGACCAGCAGGTCGACGTCGAGGTCCCGGGTCTCCTCGGTCGCGAGGGAGCGCACCGTGACCCGGGTTTCGTCCGCGACCCGCTTGACCTCGTCGACCCGGGAGAGGTTGAGGAAGTCGATGCGCTTCCGGCCTCGCACGTCGTCGTCGTAGACACGGCGGTAGAGGTCCTTGATGACGTCCGAGTCGACGACCGAGTAGTTGGTGTTGCCGTGATGCTGCCAGATCGCGTCCTTGGCCTTCGGTGAGGCGAAGTAGTGGTCGTCGACCGCGCCCGGGTCGAAGATCTGGTTCGCGAAGGGGGTGTTGTCGGCGATGGCGTACCCGTAGGGCGGCAGGACGGCCGTGATCCGGGCCTCGGGCAGCGCGTCGTGGAGGAACCGGACGATCTCCGCTGCGCTCTGACCGGCGCCGACGACCGCGACGCGCTTCACCTGACGGGTGTCGCACCGCTCCCACCGATCGAGGAACTCCGAGCTGTGCCACACGTGTTCGTCGCGTCGCACGCCCTCGGGCATGCGGGGCACCAGTCCTGTGGAGATCGCGATGTTGCGGGCGTTGACCAGGCGGGTGCCGCCGTCCGCGGCCCGCACCTCGACCTGCACCTGCTCGATGGGGCCGCGGCGGTCGACGTCACGCGGGACACGCACCGCCGTTATCTCACTGTCGTAGAAGGGCCGCCGGGACAGCTGCTCCTGAGCCCATTGGAGGTAGCCGTGGAATTCCAGGCGCGTGGGAAGAAGTCCTGGTTGTTCACGAACTGTGCGAGCCGGCCCGTCTCGTGCAGGTACGCCACGAAGGCGAAGCGTGACCGCGGGTTGCGGAACGACACCAGGTCCTTGAGGAACGAGATCTGCATCTTCGCGTCGGGCAGCAGCATCCCCCGGTGCCAGCCGAAGGACGGTTTCCTTTCGAAGAACGCCGCGGTCAGCGGCTGCTGCGCGGAGCGCGTGTCTGCCTGTCGACGTTCCTCGAACTCCTCGAGGGCGATGGCGAGCGACAGGTTGGCCGGCCCGAATCCGATGCCCACGAGGTCGTACACCTGAGTTGTGCTGGCTTCCATGGTTTTCTCCCGTGAGGTTGTGTGCCCGGCTGGCACGATCAGTCGAGCTCGTCGACGAGCACGTCGCAGATCTCGGCCACCGGGTCGGGCAGGGCCATGTCGAGGTGCGCGCTCTGCACCTCGTACTCGTCCACGGCGCCCAGGACGTGCGGCTTCCACAAGGACGCGAAGGACTCCCGGTCTTCCAGGGCCGCATGGAAGAACAGGACGTCGCCGTCGAACACCGGCGACGTGAACCTCTTGAGGATCGCCATGTTGTTCGCGACGGTCGCAGTCGCGGCGTCCAGGAGGTGGCTGTGCTCGCCCGGGTCGGCGAAGCGGCCGATGTAGTCCTCCAGCGCGGCCCGCGCATCGGCCTCGACCACGTCCTCGAGGCCGGCGAAGTGACTGCTGGGGCGCAGTCGATGAGCGCGAGCAACTCGACCTCATGGCCGCGCCGTTGGAGCTCGGCGGCCATCGCGTGCGCGATCGTGCCGCCGTACGACCAGCCGAGCAGGCAGTAGGGGCCTTCGGGCTGGTCGGTCAGCATCTGCTCGACGTAGTCGCCGACCATCTCCTCGATCGACGCGGGGCGTTCGCCCGTGCCGTCGTAGCCGCGCGCCTGGATCGCGGTGACCGGCCGGTCCTCGAAATGCGGGACGAAGCCGAGGTAGGCCCAGGACAGACCGCCCCCCGGGTGGATGAACCACAGGGGTGTGCGGTCGCCCTCGGTCCGCAGCCGCAGGACCACTGCGAACGGGTCCTCGGCGTCCTCCGGGATGCCGTTGGGGTCCAGCCGGGTGGCCAGTTGGGCGACGGTCCGGGCGCGGAACACGGTCCGCATCGGCAGCTCGACGCCGATGACGGCGCGGATGCGGCCGATGAGGCCGGCGACGAGCAGCGAATGCCCGCCCAGGCTGAAGAAGTCGTCGTCGATCCCCACCTCGGGAACACCCAGCACCTCCGCGAACAAGGCGCAGAGCACCTCTTCGCGCTGGGTGCGGGGGCCGCGGGAGGCTGCCGCGTCACCCTGGTCGGGCGCGGGCAGGGCCCGCCGGTCCAGCTTGCCGCTGGCGCCGGTGGGAATCAGGTCCAGGACCACCACGGCGCCGGGCACCATGTACTCCGGCAACCGCTCGCCCGCGTGCCGTTTCAGCTCCGACACCAGCGCATCGGCGGCGGGGCCGGTTCGTGCGTCGGCGGCGTCGGGGACGACGTAGGCGACCAGCCGGCGGTCTCCCGGCCGGTCCTCGCGTGCCACCACGACCGCCTGGGCGACACCCGGACAGGCGGCGAGGACCGACTCGATCTCGCCGAGTTCGATGCGAAAGCCGCGGACCTTCACCTGGAAGTCGGCCCGGCCGACATACTCCAGCACCCCGTCAGCACGCCATTTCACCAGGTCACCGGTACGGTACATACGCTGCCCGGCGACAAACGGACTGGCCACGAACCGCTCGGCGGTGAGCGCCGACTGCTCCAGATAACCACGGGCCAGTCCGGTGCCCGCCAGATACAGCTCCCCCACCACACCCGGCGCCACCGGACGCAGCGACGCGTCCAGCACATACACCTGCGTGTTCCACACGGGCCGACCGATCGGCACGGCCGTGGCACCGCGTTCGGAGCGGTGACGCCACGCGGTGACCTCGACCGCGGCCTCCGTGGGTCCGTACAGGTTGAGCAGCTCGGTGCCGGGGAGCACTTTGGCAAACCGGTTGGCCAGTTCCGCGGTCAGCGCCTCACCGGCGGCCTCCACCCGGCGCAGGCAGGTGCAGTCCTGGGCGGCCGGCTCGGTGAGGAACGCGCTCAGCAGCGATGGCACCATGTTGACGTCGGTGATCTGCTGATCCCGCAGGATCCGCGCCAGGCGCTTGGGGTCGCGCTGCACCCCCGGCGGCGGGATCACCAGGCACGAGCCGACCTGCAGCGGCCAGAACAGTTCCGGCACGGAGACGTCGAAACTGACGGACGTGTTCAGGAGCATGCGGTGACCGGCGTCGAGGCCCCACTCGCCGTGCCCCCAAGCGATGCGGTTCATGATCGAGCGGTGGGAGACGACGACGCCCTTGGGCCCGCCGGTCGAACCCGACGTGTAGATGACGTAAGCGGCATGGTCCGGCAACACCCGCACGCCCGGGTTGTGCGCCGGTAACCCGGACACG
Source organism: Streptomyces tuirus (assembly GCA_018195615.1). Taxonomy (GTDB): domain Bacteria; phylum Actinomycetota; class Actinomycetes; order Streptomycetales; family Streptomycetaceae; genus Streptomyces; species Streptomyces tuirus_A. Next base: position 145,331 of record JAGTPG010000001.1, read on the forward strand.
TCGGGCAGCTCGTCGAGGAGCAGCACCGGGGCGGCGTCCTCCCGGATCTGCGCGACCCGCTCCTCGGGCACATCGGTCTCCAGCGGCAGGTAGGCGGCGCCCGACTTCACCACCGCGTAGACGGCCGTGAGCAGGTCGAAGGAGCGCGGCAGCCGGATGGCGACGGTCCGCTCGGGGCCCGCACCGCGTTCGATGAGCCAGTGGGCGAGCCGGTTCGCCCGTTCGTTGAACTCCGTGTAGCTCAGCTCCTCCCCGTCGAAGACCAGCGCGGTCTGCTCCGGCGAGCGCTCCACCTGAGCCTCGAACGCCGTGCCGAGGGTCGTCTCCGGCACGGGATGCGCGGTGTCGTTCCACTCGTTCACCGCGCGGTCCCACTCGCCCGGCCGCAGCACGCCCACGGAGTCCACCCGGCCCGCGGGGTCGGCGACCAGCTGCTCCAGCACCTGCGTGAAGCGGGCCGCGAACAGCTCCACGGTCTCCCGGTCGAACAGGTCGGTGGCGTACTCGATGCTGCCCCACACACCGTCGGACGGATCGGGGAAGCCTGCCATGTTGACGAACAGGTCGAACTTCGCCGCCCCGGTGAAGGCGGACTCCAGCCGCACCTGGAGGCCGGGCAGCCGGAAGTCGGGCTGTGAGGTGTTCTGCCAGGCGAACATCACCTGGAACAGCGGCTGGTAGGCGGTGGACCGCTGGGGGTTGAGCAACTCCACCAGCCGCTCGAACGGCACGTCCTGGTTGTCGTAGGCGCTGAGCGCCTTCGCCCGCACCCGCTCCAGCAGCGCTTCGAACGTCGGGTTGCCGGAGAGATCGACCCGCAGCACCCACGTGTTGACGAAGAAGCCGACCAGGTCGGCCAGCGCCTCGTCCGTGCGGCCGGCGATCGGGGAGCCGATCGTGACGTCGTCGCCGCCGCCGAGCCGGTGCAGGAGTACCGCGAGTCCCGCCTGGAGCACCATGGACACCGTCGCGCCGTGCCGGCCCGCCAGCTCCTCAAGCCCGGTGAGGAGGTCCGGGGGCAGCGTGAACTCCACGACGTCGCCTCGGTGTGCGGCGACGGGCGGCCGGGGCCGGTCGAGCGGCAGCCGCAACGGCTGCGGAACGTCCGCCAGTTCCTTCTCCCAGTAGCGCACCTGCCGGGACAGCAGGCTGTCGGGATCGGACTCGTCCCCGAGCAGTTCGCGCTGCCACAACGTGTAGTCGCTGTACTCGACCGGCAGCGGCTCCCACTGCGGAGCGCGGCCCTCCCGGCGGGCGGTGTAGGCCGCGACCAGGTCCCGGGAGAGGGGCGCCGTGGACTCGCCGTCGCAGGCTATGTGGTGGGCGACGAGTACCAGGACGTGTTCGTCGTCGGCGATCCGCAGCAGTTGCCCGCGAACCGGTATCTCCGCGCCCAGGTCGAACCGGTACGTGATCGCCTCGTTGATCGTGCCCCGGGCGTCCTCGGGCGCCACGTCGACGACGGGTATCTCGAGGGAGAGCTCCTCCGGCGGCACGATCCGCTGGTAGGGCACCCCCTCATCGGTCTCCGCCATGATCGTGCGCAGGGTCCGGTGCCGTACGACGACGTCACGGACGGCGTCGGTGAGCGCGTGGGTGTCCAGCTCGCCGTTCAGACGCAGGACCGTGAGCATGTTGTACGTCGCCGACGGGCCCTCCAGCCGGTGGATGAACCACATCCGGCGCTGTGAGAAGGACAACGGGATCATTTCGCCTCTACTCCTCGGTCATCTTGCGCAGACGGGGCCGGCTGGACGCGGTCATCTTTTCCGTCAGTGCGGCCAGGTCCGCCACGGTGGGGGACTCGAACACCAGCCGCACCGGCACGTCGATGCCCAGTTCGGCCCGGATGCGCCCGATCAGCCGCGTGGCCAGCAGGGAATGGCCGCCCAGGACGAAGAAGTCGTCATCGATGCCCACCTCGGGCAGCCCCAGCACTTCCGCGAACAGCCCGCACAGCGCCTCCTCACGCCGGTCACGCGGCTTGCGGCCGGTGGATACCGGGACCGGATCGGGCGCCGGCAGGGCCCGCCGATCGAGCTTGCCGTTCGGCGTGAGCGGCAGCGCGTCCATGATCAGCACCGAGCTCGGCACCATGTAGTCGGGCAGCCGCTCCTGTACGTGGCCCCGCAGCGTCGCCGCCAGTGCCCCGGTGTCCCGCGCGCCGACCGGGTCGTTGGCGAGGGGCCGCCCCGAACGGCTCGACGGGACGAACGCTCCGGACAGCGGCCGCCCGGCCGGTGGCCCGTCGGGCAGCAGGATTGCGTCAAAGCACTCCACCGCCCCGGTCGACAGCGTCGTGACCAGACCGAAGCCGTGCCGCTCCGCCCATGCGGCGAGGTCGTGCGGGTCCACTGCGCCACCTGCCCCGCCGGACGGCGTGAGCAGGGACAGCGCGACCGCGGCCGCGACGTCTCCTTCGAGACGAGCGTTGGGGATGCCCGCCACCCGCAGTGGCCCGCCGGCCTCTCGGCACAAGTCGGCCAGCTCCGCCAACTCGTCGACGTCCAGACCCCACTCGATCGTCTCGGCATCGGCAAGATCGAGCACGTCGACGGGCGTCGTGTGCAGCACCACCTCGTACCGGTGCCGCGTCATCTCGTTGTGCGCGCCACCGCTCTTCAGCCGGATGTCGACGCCGCCGACACCATGCTCGGCGGCCCACTCCGTGAACCACTCCGGCGCGAGCAGCAGTTCCCGCTCCCTGCGCTCCGCCTGCTCGACGGCCGAGCGCAACCGACCGGCCGCCGCCTCGGGTCGCGCCGTCCGCTGCACCCCTGCCTGCAGGGCCCGCAGCGAACCCAGGTGCCGTACGTCGCCGATGACGAGACGGCCGCCCGGTGCGAGCAGTTCGACAGCGCGCATCAGCACCCGGTCCAGGTAGCCGGCGTCCGGGAAGTACTGCACCACCGAGTTGAGGACCACCGTGTCGAAGTGGCCCCGCGGCAGCTCCGACACGTCGTCGGCGGGAGCGCACCGCAGCGTCACCCGCTCGGCGAGGCCCGCACGCTCGACCTGCCCACGCAGCCGCTCGATCACGGACTCCGACAGATCCGTGCCCCAGTACTCGTCAACCTCCGAAGCGATCCGCGACAGCAACAGACCCGAACCCACGCCGATCTCGAGGACCCTGCGGGGTTCGTCCCGCAGGACCTGCGCGACGGCGGCGTCCCGCCACTCCCGCATCTCGGCCGGCGCAATCGGCTCTCCGGTGTACGACGACTTCCACAGCGCGAAGTCCTCGCCCCACTCGGCGTCCCGCGACTCCTCGTACGCCTGCTCGTAGACCTGCCGCCACTCCTCGACCTGCGCCCCTGAGGCGCCGCCCTCGGCATCTGCGCCGTCGGGGACGACGTAGGCGACCAGCCGGCGGTCTCCCGGCCGGTCCTCGCGTGCCACCACGACCGCCTGGGCGACACCCGGACAGGCGGTGAGGACCGACTCGATCTCGCCGAGTTCGATGCGAAAGCCGCGGACCTTCACCTGGAAGTCGACCCGGCCGACATACTCCAGCACCCCGTCAGCACGCCATTTCACCAGGTCACCGGTACGGTACATACGCTGCCCGGCGACGAACGGACTGGCCACGAACCGCTCGGCGGTGAGCGCCGACTGCTCCAGATAACCACGGGCCAGTCCGGTGCCCGCCAGATACAGCTCCCCCACCACACCCGGCGCCACCGGACGCAGCGACGCGTCCAGCACATACACCTGCGTGTTCCACACCGGCCGACCGATCGACGGCCCGTCTGCGTCGTCCGTCACCGGTGCGGTGGTGGACCAGATCGTCGTCTCTGTGGGCCCGTACACATTGGTGACCTCGAGTGCGTACTCACACAGCGTCGTGGCCAGCGACGCGGGCAGTGCCTCACCACCGACCAGGACACGCAGGCCGCGCAGCGCCTCGGCCTTGTGCGCCACGAGGATCTGCCAGAGCGTCGGGGTGGCCTGCACGGCCGTGATCGCATGCCGTTCCATCAGGTCCAGCACAGCGGCCGGATCGGCCCCGATTTCCTTGGGCGCGATCACCACGCGCGCCCCGGACACCAGCGGCAGGAACATCTCCAAGGCCGCGATGTCGAAGGCGATCGTGGTCACCGCGAGCAGCCGGTCCCGCGGGCCCAGGGGCAACTTCTCCCCCATCGCGGCCAGCAGATTCGCCAGGGCCCCATGCGGGACGACCACGCCCTTCGGCTGCCCAGTGGATCCGGAGGTGTAGATCGCGTAGGCCGCGTTCGCCGCGGTCACGGCCGCCGTCGACGGCCGTGAGTCCGGGTACTCCGCCAGTTCCTCGGCCGGCACCTCTGCGTCGAGGACGAGCACCGGCCGGGCGCTGCCCAGCACATGGTCGATGCGGGTCGCCGGGTGATCCGGATCGACCGGCACATAAGCGGCCCCGGACTTCAGCACCGCCAACAGCGCCACGAGCAGACCCGCCGACCGCGGCAACGCCACCCCGACCCGCGACTCCACTCCCACACCCTGGCGTATCAGGTGGTGGGCGAGCCGGTTCGCCCGTGCGTCCAACTCCGCATAGGTCAGCGAGTGTTCACCGTCGGCCACGGCCACCGCTGTCGGTGTCGCCGCCACCTGCCGTTCGAACAGCTCCACGACCGTCAGGTCCGGGACGGCCCGTTCCGTGTCGTTCGCGGCGACGAGCAACCGCTCACGCTCGTCGGGCAGCAGGACGTCAATGCTGCTGAGGAGCCGGTTCGGGTCGCTGGTGAGCTGGTCGAGGATGTGGGTGAGGCGGTCGGCGATCTCGCGTGCCAGCTCCTGGTCGACGACGCCTTGTTGGTACTGGAGGGAGAGGCGGAGGTGGGGTTCGGCGGATGCGGTGAGGGTGAGGGGGTAGTGGGAGCCGGCGTAGGGGCGGATGCCGGTGATCTGGATACCGGCCGTGGTGGTCGCTTCCGAGATGCCCGCCCGGTCCACCGGATACGACTCGAACAGCACCAGGGTGTCGAAGAGTGTGTTGACGCCGAGGTGTTGCTGGATGTCGGCGAGGGCGTGGTGGTGGTGGTCGAGAAGGGTGCTTTGGTGGTGTTGGAGGGTGGTCAGGAGTTGGGTGGTGGTGTGGTGGGGGGTGTGCTGGACGCGGACGGGGAGGGTGTTGATGAACATGCCGACCATGTCGTCGATGCCGGGGAGGTCGGCGGGGCGTCCGGAGACGGTGGCGCCGAAGAGGATGTCGTTGTGGCCGGTGAGGTGGGTCAGGAGGATGGACCAGGCGCCTTGGACGAGGGTGTTGAGGGTGATGCCGTGGTGGGCGGCGTGGCGGGAGAGGGTGGGGGCGTCGGGGACGGTGACGTCGATGTTGCCGATGCCGGTGCCGGTGGCAGTGGTGTGTGGGGTGGCACCGGTTTGTGTGGTGGTGGGGAGGAGGAGGGTGGGTTGGGCGCCGGTGAGGGCGTTGGTCCAGGCGGTTTGGGTGGTGTGGGGGTCTTGCTGGGTGAGCCAGGTGAGGTAGTCGCGGTAGGGGCGGCGGTGGGGCAGGGGGTGTGGGGGTTGGTGTAGAGGGTGAGCAGGTCGCGCATGAGCAGGGGCAGGGACCAGCCGTCGAAGAGGGCGTGGTGTGCGGTCAGGACGAGTTCGCTGCGGTCGTGGCCGGTCAGTAGCAGGGTGAGGCGGAGCAGGGGTGCGGTGGCGGGGGTGAAGTGGGTGGCCCGGTCACGGGCCAGGAAGTCCTCCAGCGCGGTGTTGCGTTGCGCCTGGTCCATGTCGCGCAGGTCGATGACCTGCCAGGGCAGCGTGACGTGGGTGGGAACGATTTGGACGAGTTCGCTTGTGCTGTCGGGGGCGAAGGCGACTTTGAGGTTGGGATAGCGGTGGAGGAGTGTTTGGGCTGCGGTGTGCAGGCGTGCGGGGTCGACGGGTCCGTTCAGGTGGAAGGCCATCTGCATGTGGTAGGCGTCGAAGCCGGTGCCGGCGAGCAGGGTGTGGAAGAGCAGCCCGGACTGCACCGTGGTCACCGGCCACACATCGTCCAGGGGCCCGTAGGTGTCTTCCCAGGAGTCGATGTCGCTCTGGGCCACGCTGACCAGGGACAGATCGGAAGGAGTCAGACCGCCCGCGCCCTGGGTGCGGGTATGGCCGGTGATACCCCTCAGGGCCTGGCACCAGTCCTGGGCCAGGGCGTGCACCTCACCACGGTCGAGCAGGCCGGTGGGGAAGGAGAACATCGCGGTCAGGGCCGGGCCCTGGCCGGTGTCGGTGACCAGCGCGTTGATCTCCACAGCGGACAGGGCGGGCATGTCCGCATCCGGTGCCGCGACCAGCTCACCGACCCCCGTGATGGGGGTGAAGCCGTGCCCGCGCAGGTCGGCGGGCATGTCCGCGGCCGAGACCCGCCCCAGATAGTTGAACCCGATCTGCGGGGCGGGCAGGGCGGCCAGAACCGGCCCGGTGCCGGCGTTGAGGTGGCGCAGCAGCCCATAGCCCATGCCCTTGTCCGGCACCGCCCGCAACTGCTCCTTGACCCGCTTCACCGCCAGCCCCGCAGCCGGCCCCCCGGCCAGGGCCTGATCCACATCACAGCCACTGACGTCCAGACGGACCGGATACATGCTGGTGAACCAGCCCACCGTGCGCGACACATCCGCACCCGGCACCACTACCTCTTCACGCCCATGACCCTCCAACCGCACCAACACCCCACCACCACCGGCATCAGTGCCGGCATCAGTGCTGGCATCAGTGCTGGCATCAGTGCTCCGGTGTCGGGTGTGGTGCCGGCTGACGGCCAGGGCCAGCGCGGTGAGCAGGACATCATCGACGCCACCGTGGAAGGCGGCCGGGACGGTGGTCAGCAGGGCGCCGGTGACGGTGGGATCGACCTCAACACGGACGGTGTCCACCGTCGCCATCACATCCACCACCGGATCCGGCCGCCGCGAACCCAGCACCGGATCCGGCCCACCCAGCATCTCCTGCCACACCGACAACTCCGCCGCCCGCTCAGCGGTGTTCGCCTCATCGGCCAGCGCATGACTCCAGCGGCGCAGTGACGTGCCCACCCCGTCCAGCACGGCGGGCCGGCCCGCCCGCACCTGACTCCAGGCCGCCGCCAGATCCGGCACCAGGATCCGCCACGACACCCCGTCGACAGCCAGATGATGCAACACCATCAGCAAACGCCCGGCCCGCTCACGGCCCGCGTCGAACCACACGAACCGGGCCATCACCCCACCAGCCGGGTCCAGCAGCCCCGCCGCACCATCCAGCTCCGCCTCAGCCACGGCCCGCCAGCGCTCGTCCCAGACACCGTCACACACCACCCGCCGCACCAGCGAAGCCACCGCAACCGTCCCCGGCTCCGCCACGACCAGACCGGCCCCTCACCCCCCACAACCAGACGCGCCCGCAGCACATCATGCCGATCCACCACCGCAGCCAACGTCCCCACCAGCCCGGCCTCATCCACACCGAGCGGCAGCTCAAGACAGGCAGACATGTTGTAACGGTCGTATCCACCACCGAGTCCCAGGAGGTAGTGGCCCGCCGGAGGCAGCGGCAGCCAGCCATTGCCGCCGCCCTCCAGCTCCTCCAGCACACGCACAGCCGTCCCGGTGCTCTCCTGGGCGAGACGAGCCAGCTCAGCCACCGTCCGGGACTCGAAGATCTGCCGCGGCGTGACCTCCACACCCCGCGCCCGCGCCCGCGCCACCACCTGAATCGACCGGATACTGTCACCACCCACCGCAAAGAAGTCGTCGTCCATTCCGACCCGTTCCAGGCCGAGGACTTCGGCGAAGACGGTTGCGAGCGTTTCCTCGGTCTGGGTCGTGGGGGCCCGGTACTCCTTGGTGGTGACGTCGGGTTCGGGCAGGGCGGCCCGGTCCAGCTTCCCGTTGGCCATCAGGGGAAGGCGTTCGAGCATCACGAACGCGGACGGGACCATGAACTCCGGCAGCCGGTCCGCGACGAACCGCCGCAGTTCAGCGACCGTGACACCCGCGTGCACGTCGATGTCCAGCTCACCGCTGGCACTGATGTCGACCGCGCCGTCCGACGGGACGACATATCCGATTAGGCGGGTGGTCCCGCCGCTTTCATGGGTGATGACGGCGGCTTGGGTGATAGCGGGGTGGGAGGTGAGGACCGACTCGACTTCCGCCGGCTCGATGCGAACGCCGTGGACCTTCACCTGCGCGTCCGCGCGGCCCACGTACTCCAGTACCCCATCAGCCGTCCACCGGGCGAGGTCGCCAGTGCGATACATACGAGCACCGGCCGGACCGAACGGGTCAGCGACGTAGCGCTCCGCAGTCAGACCCGCACGGCCCAGATAGCCCCGGCTGATAGCACCCGCGACATACAACTCCCCCACCACACCCGCAGGCACCGGAACCAGACCCGGCCCCAGAACGTAGGTACGCATGTTCGCCAGCGGCACACCGATCGGCACACCACCTCCACCCCTCCAGCCCTCAGGAAGGACGAAGGTCGAGGCATAGAAGCTTTCGGTCTGCCCGTAGGCATTCACCACCCGCGTGCCGGGCAGAGCCTCACGGACCCGTTCCACCAGCGCACCGGACAGACCCTCACCCGCGAACACCAGCGTGCCGATCTCCACCCGACCCGACACGGTGTCCAACAGCTCACCGAACACCGACGGAACCGTATGGATGAGCCCCGCTCGCACACTCCCGTCCGTGTGGACGCGCTCACCCAGAACCAGAACATCACGGACGACCTCAACCGTCGCACCCCGGCTCAGGCCCGCGAACACCTCGAACACAGACACATCGAAATTGACCGAGCTCGTCGACCACAGCGACGACCCCGCCCCGATGCCGAACGCATCGGCCAACGCACCGACACCATTCACCACACCACCATGGGTGACCACAACACCCTTCGGCGTGCCAGACGAACCCGACGTATACATCACATACGCCGCGTGGTCCCAACCCACCGACACACCACAACCAGAAGCGCCACCAGCCTCCCAGTCAAACTCATCCACCAGCACCCGCGGCAGCCCACCCAACGGCAGACCACCCACCACATCACCGTGAGTGATCACCACATCCGGAGCAGCATCCCCAAGCACGAAACTCAAACGGTCACTGGGATAGCGCGGATCGACCGGCACATACGCAGCACCCGACTTCAGCACCGCCAACAGCACCACGGGCAGATCCACCGACCGCGGCAACGCCACCGCAACCCGCGACTCCACCCCCACACCCAGCCGCAGCAGACAACGCGCCAGCCGGTTCGCCCGGCCATCCAACTCCCCATACGTCAGCGAACGCTCACCATCAATCACAGCCACCGCATCCGGTGAAGCAGCCACCTGCCGCTCCACCAGACCCGCCACCGACACCACCGGCACATCGGCCACCGTGTCATTCACCCCGGCCACCAACCGCTCACGCTCGTCGGCAGCCAGCACGTCCACCGCACCGACCCGCACACCGGGCTCGGCAACCACCTGCCGCACCACCCGCACGAACCGCGCCGCGATCTCCACCGCCGACCCACGGTCGAACAAATCCGTCGCGAACTCCAGGTCACCCTGCACGATGCGCCCGACCGGGCCGTGCAGTACGGCCAGGTTGAGGGACAGGTCGAACTTGGCCGTGCCGGTCGCGGCCGGTTCGACAGAGACCTGAAGTCCGGGCATGTCGAGGTCGGGCCGGATGTCGTTCTGCCAGGCGCACATCACCTGGAACAGCGGCTGATAGGCCGTGGACCGCTCGGGGTTGAGCAGCTCCACCAGCCGCTCGAACGGCAGATCCTGGTTGTCGTAAGCGGTCAGCGCCTTCGCACGCACCCGCTCCAGCAGTTCGTCGAACGTCGGATTGCCCGACAGATCCACCCGCAACACCCACGTGTTGGCGAAGAAGCCGACCAGGTCGGCCAGCGCCTCGTCCGTCCGGCCCGCGATCGGCGAGCCGATCGGCACGTCATCCCCACTGCCCAACTGATGCAGCAGCACCGCGAGCGCCGACTGGAACACCATCGACACCGTGACGTCGCACTCTGCGGCAAGATTCTCCACCGCGAGGAGAAGGGAGGGGTCGAGAGTGAAGTCGACCGTGTCGCCACGGTGACTGGCCCTGGCCGGACGGGGTCGGTCCGTCGGCAACGGTAACGGCGCCGGTACGTCGGCCAGTTCCGAAGTCCAGTAGTCGCGCTGTAGGGCCGCCAGGCTGTTCGGGTCGGACTCGTCGCCCAACAGCTCCTGCTGCCACAGCGTGTAGTCGCCGTACTGCACCGGGAGCGCCTCCCAGCCGGGCTCCCTCCCCTCACGGCGCGCTGTGTACGCGCCGATCAGGTCGCCGGCCAGGGGACCCGCCGAGGCACCGTCGCCGGCGATGTGATGGACGACCAGGACGAGCACGTGCTCGTCGTCGGAGATCCGCAACAGCAGGGCTCGCAGCGGGAATTCCGCGGCGAGGTCGAATCCGCGGGACACGACCTCCTCGATCGCGTCGGACACGTGGTGTGCCACGACGTCCACGACAGGCACGTTCACGGACACCTTGTCCACCGGCAGAACCCGCTGGAACGGCACGCCGTTCTCGTCCTCGAAGAACAGCGTCCGCAGGCTCTTGTGCCGGACCACCACGTCCCGCACCGCGGCCGCCATCGCATCCGTGTCCAGATCACCGGAAAGCCGAAGGACGGCAGGGATGTTGTACGTCGCGGAGGGTCCCTCGAACCGGTGGATGAACCACAACCGGCGCTGCGCGAACGACAACGGCAACTGGTCCGGGCGCGGCTCGACGCGCCGCAGTTGGGGCCGAACCCGCGGTCCCTCGGGCAGGCGCGCGATCAGCTCTGCCGGGCTGGACGACTCGAACACGGTCCGGATCGGCACCTCGACACCCAGAGTGGTGCGAATGCGGCTGACGAGGCGTGCCGCGAGCAGGGAGTCGCCGCCCAGCTCGAAGAAGCTGTCGTCCATTCCGACCCGTTCCAGGCCGAGGACTTCGGCGAAGACGGTTGCGAGCGTTTCCTCGGTCTGGGTCGTGGGGCCCGGTACTCCTTGGTGGTGACGTCGGGTTCTGGCAGGGCGGCCCGGTCCAACTTGCCGTTCGCCATCAGGGGGAGGCGTTCGAGCATGGCGAACGCGGACGGGACCATGAACTCCGGCAGCCGGTCCGCGACGAACCGCCGCAACTCAGCGATCGTGACACCCGTTCCGATGTCGACGGGGACGACGTATCCCACGAGCCTCGTCTCGCCACCACGGCCCTCGCGGGCGATGACGGCGGCTTGGGTGATAGCGGGGTGGGAGGTGAGGACCGACTCGACTTCCGCCGGCTCGATGCGAACGCCGTGGACCTTCACCTGCGCGTCCGCGCGGCCCACGTACTCCAGTACCCCATCAGCCGTCCACCGGGCGAGGTCGCCAGTGCGATACATACGAGCACCGGCCGGACCGAACGGGTCAGCGACGTAGCGCTCCGCAGTCAGACCCGCACGGCCCAGATAGCCCCGGCTGATAGCACCCGCGACATACAACTCCCCCACCACACCCGCAGGCACCGGAACCAGACCCGGCCCCAGAACGTAGGTACGCATGTTCGCCAGCGGCACACCGATCGGCACACCACCTCCACCCCTCCAGCCCTCAGGAAGGACGAAGGTCGAGGCATAGAAGCTTTCGGTCTGCCCGTAGGCATTCACCACCCGCGTGCCGGGCAGAGCCTCACGGACCCGTTCCACCAGCGCACCGGACAGACCCTCACCCGCGAACACCAGCGTGCCGATCTCCACCCGACCCGACACGGTGTCCAACAGCTCACCGAACACCGACGGAACCGTATGGATGAGCCCCGCTCGCACACTCCCGTCCGTGTGGACGCGCTCACCCAGAACCAGAACATCACGGACGACCTCAACCGTCGCACCCCGGCTCAGGCCCGCGAACACCTCGAACACAGACACATCGAAATTGACCGAGCTCGTCGACCACAGCGACGACCCCGCCCCGATGCCGAACGCATCGGCCAACGCACCGACACCATTCACCACACCACCATGGGTGACCACAACACCCTTCGGCGTGCCAGACGAACCCGACGTATACATCACATACGCCGCGTGGTCCCAACCCACCGACACACCACAACCAGAAGCGCCACCAGCCTCCCAGTCAAACTCATCCACCAGCACCCGCGGCAGCCCACCCAACGGCAGACCACCCACCACATCACCGTGAGTGATCACCACATCCGGAGCAGCATCCCCAAGCACGAAACTCAAACGGTCACTGGGATAGCGCGGATCGACCGGCACATACGCAGCACCCGACTTCAGCACCGCCAACAGCACCACGGGCAGATCCACCGACCGCGGCAACGCCACCGCAACCCGCGACTCCACCCCCACACCCAGCCGCAGCAGACAACGCGCCAGCCGGTTCGCCCGGCCATCCAACTCCCCATACGTCAGCGAACGCTCACCATCAATCACAGCCACCGCATCCGGTGAAGCAGCCACCTGCCGCTCCACCAGACCCGCCACCGACACCACCGGCACATCGGCCACCGTGTCATTCACCCCGGCCACCAACCGCTCACGCTCGTCGGGCAGCAGGACGTCAATGCTGCTGAGGAGCCGGTTCGGGTTGCTGGTGAGTTGGTCGAGGATGTGGGTGAGGCGGTGGGCGATCTGGTGTGCGAGGTGGTGGTCGATGACGCCTTGTTGGTATTGGAGGGTGAGGCGGAGGTGGGGTTCGGCGGTTGCGGTGAGGGTGAGGGGGTAGTGGGAGCCGGCGTAGGGGCGGATGCCGGTGATGTGGATTCCGGCTGTGGTGGTGGCGTGGGTGAGGGCTGCCCGGTCGATGGGATAGGACTCGAAGACGACGAGGGTGTCGAAGAGTGTGTTGACGCCGAGGTGTTGCTGGATGTCGGCGAGGGCGTGGTGGTGGTGGTGGTCGAGGAGGGTGCTTTGGTGGTGTTGGAGGGTGGTCAGGAGTTGGGTGGTGGTGTGGTGGGGGGTGTGCTGGACGCGGACGGGGAGGGTGTTGATGAACATGCCGACCATGTCGTCGATGCCGGGGAGGTCGGCGGGGCGTCCGGAGACGGTGGCGCCGAAGAGGATGTCGTTGTGGCCGGTGAGGTGGGTCAGGAGGATGGACCAGGCGCCTTGGACGAGGGTGTTGAGGGTGATGCCGTGGTGGGCGGCGTGGCGGGAGAGGGTGGGGGCGTCGGGGACGGTGACGTCGATGTTGCCGATGCCGGTGCCGGTGGCAGTGGTGTGTGGGGTGGCACCGGTTTGTGTGGTGGTGGGGAGGAGGAGGGTGGGTTGGGCGCCGGTGAGGGCGTTGGTCCAGGCGGTTTGGGTGGTGTGGGGGTCTTGCTGGGTGAGCCAGGTGAGGTAGTCGCGGTAGGGGCGGCGGTGGGGCAGGGGGGTGTGGGGGTTGGTGTAGAGGGTGAGCAGGTCGCGCATGAGCAGGGGCAGGGACCAGCCGTCGAAGAGGGCGTGGTGTGCGGTCAGGACGAGTTCGCTGCGGTCGTGGCCGGTCAGTAGCAGGGTGAGGCGGAGCAGGGGTGCGGTGGCGGGGGTGAAGTGGGTGGCCCGGTCACGGGCCAGGAAGTCCTCGAAGGCGGCGCTGGATGTGGCGGGGTCCATGTCGCGCAGGTCGATGACCTGCCAGGGCAGGGTGACCGCTTGGGGGATGACCTGGACGGGATCGCCCTGCGCGGTCGTGACGAACGCGGCACGCAGATTCGAGTGCCGGTGGAGGAGTGTTTGGGCTGCGGTGTGCAGGCGTGCGGGGTCGACGGGTCCGTTCAGGTGGAAGGCCATCTGCATGTGGTAGGCGTCGAAGCCGGTGCCGGCGAGCAGGGTGTGGAAGAGCAGCCCGGACTGCACCGTGGTCACCGGCCACACATCGTCCAGGGGCCCGTAGGTGTCTTCCCAGGAGTCGATGTCGCTCTGGGCCACGCTGACCAGGGACAGATCGGAAGGAGTCAGACCGCCCGCGCCCTGGGTGCGGGTATGGCCGGTGATACCCCTCAGGGCCTGGCACCAGTCCTGGGCCAGGGCGTGCACCTCACCACGGTCGAGCAGGCCGGTGGGGAAGGAGAACATCGCGGTCAGGGCCGGGCCCTGGCCGGTGTCGGTGACCAGCGCGTTGATCTCCACAGCGGACAGGGCGGGCATGTCCGCATCCGGTGCCGCGACCAGCTCACCGACCCCCGTGATGGGGGTGAAGCCGTGCCCGCGCAGGTCGGCGGGCATGTCCGCGGCCGAGACCCGCCCCAGATAGTTGAACCCGATCTGCGGGGCGGGCAGGGCGGCCAGAACCGGCCCGGTGCCGGCGTTGAGGTGGCGCAGCAGCCCATAGCCCATGCCTTGTCCGGCACCGCCCGCAACTGCTCCTTGACCCGCTTCACCGCCAGCCCCGCAGCCGGCCCCCGGCCAGGGCCTGATCCACATCACAGCCACTGACGTCCAGACGGACCGGATACATGCTGGTGAACCAGCCCACCGTGCGCGACACATCCGCACCCGGCACCACTACCTCTTCACGCCCATGACCCTCCAACCGCACCAACACCCCACCACCACCGGCATCAGTGCCGGCATCAGTGCTGGCATCAGTGCTGGCATCAGTGCTCCGGTGTCGGGTGTGGTGCCGGCTGACGGCCAGGGCCAGCGCGGTGAGCAGGACATCATCGACGCCACCGTGGAAGGCGGCCGGGACGGTGGTCAGCAGGGCGCCGGTGACGGTGGGATCGACCTCAACACGGACGGTGTCCACCGTCGCCATCACATCCACCACCGGATCCGGCCGCCGCGAACCCAGCACCGGATCCGGCCCACCCAGCATCTCCTGCCACACCGACAACTCCGCCGCCCGCTCAGCGGTGTTCGCCTCATCGGCCAGCGCATGACTCCAGCGGCGCAGTGACGTGCCCACCCCGTCCAGCACGGCGGGCCGGCCCGCCCGCACCTGACTCCAGGCCGCCGCCAGATCCGGCACCAGGATCCGCCACGACACCCCGTCGACAGCCAGATGATGCAACACCATCAGCAAACGCCCGGCCCGCTCACGGCCCGCGTCGAACCACACGAACCGGGCCATCACCCCACCAGCCGGGTCCAGCAGCCCCGCCGCACCATCCAGCTCCGCCTCAGCCACGGCCCGCCAGCGCTCGTCCCAGACACCGTCACACACCACCCGCCGCACCAGCGAAGCCACCGCAACCGTCCCGGCTCCGCCACGACCAGACCGGCCCCCTCACCCCCCACAACCAGACGCGCCCGCAGCACATCATGCCGATCCACCACCGCAGCCAACGTCCCCACCAGCCCGGCCTCATCCACACCGAGCGGCAGCTCAAGACAGGCAGACATGTTGTAACGGTCGTATCCACCACCGAGTCCCAGGAGGTAGTGGCCCGCCGGAGGCAGCGGCAGCCAGCCATTGCCGCCGCCCTCCAGCTCCTCCAGCACACGCACAGCCGTCCCGGTGCTCTCCTGGGCGAGACGAGCCAGCTCAGCCACCGTCCGGGACTCGAAGATCTGCCGCGGCGTGACCTCCACACCCCGCGCCCGCGCCCGCGCCACCACCTGAATCGACCGGATACTGTCACCACCCACCGCAAAGAAGTCGTCGTCCATTCCGACCCGTTCCAGGCCGAGGACTTCGGCGAAGACGGTTGCGAGCGTTTCCTCGTCTGGTCGTGGGGGCCCGGTACTCCTTGGTGGTGACGTCGGTTCGGGCAGGGCGGCCCGGTCCAGCTTCCCGTTGGCCATCAGGGGAAGGCGTTCGAGCATCACGAACGCGGACGGGACCATGAACTCCGGCAGCCGGTCCGCGACGAACCGCCGCAGTTCAGCGACCGTGACACCCGCGTGCACGTCGATGTCCAGCTCACCGCTGGCACTGATGTCGACCGCGCCGTCCGACGGGACGACATATCCGATTAGGCGGGTGGTCCCGCCGCTTTCATGGGTGATGACGGCGGCTTGGGTGATAGCGGGGTGGGAGGTGAGGACCGACTCGACTTCCGCCGGCTCGATGCGAACGCCGTGGACCTTCACCTGCGCGTCCGCGCGGCCCACGTACTCCAGTACCCCATCAGCCGTCCACCGGGCGAGGTCGCCAGTGCGATACATACGAGCACCGGCCGGACCGAACGGGTCAGCGACGTAGCGCTCCGCAGTCAGACCCGCACGGCCCAGATAGCCCCGGCTGATAGCACCCGCGACATACAACTCCCCCACCACACCCGCAGGCACCGGAACCAGACCCGGCCCCAGAACGTAGGTACGCATGTTCGCCAGCGGCACACCGATCGGCACACCACCTCCACCCTCCAGCCCTCAGGAAGGACGAAGGTCGAGGCATAGAAGCTTTCGGTCTGCCCGTAGGCATTCACCACCCGCGTGCCGGGCAGAGCCTCACGGACCCGTTCCACCAGCGCACCGGACAGACCCTCACCCGCGAACACCAGCGTGCCGATCTCCACCCGACCCGACACGGTGTCCAACAGCTCACCGAACACCGACGGAACCGTATGGATGAGCCCCGCTCGCACACTCCCGTCCGTGTGGACGCGCTCACCAGAACCAGAACATCACGGACGACCTCAACCGTCGCACCCCGGCTCAGGCCCGCGAACACTCGAACACAGACACATCGAAATTGACCGAGCTCGTCGACCACAGCGACGACCCCGCCCCGATGCCGAACGCATCGGCCAACGCACCGACACCATTCACCACACCACCATGGGTGACCACAACACCCTTCGGCGTGCCAGACGAACCCGACGTATACATCACATACGCCGCGTGGTCCCAACCCACCGACACACCACAACCAGAAGCGCCACCAGCCTCCCAGTCAAACTCATCCACCAGCACCCGCGGCAGCCCACCCAACGGCAGACCACCCACCACATCACCGTGAGTGATCACCACATCCGGAGCAGCATCCCCAAGCACGAAACTCAAACGGTCACTGGATAGCGCGGATCGACCGGCACATACGCAGCACCCGACTTCAGCACCGCCAACAGCACCACGGGCAGATCCACCGACCGCGCAACGCCACCGCAACCCGCGACTCCACCCCCACACCCAGCCGCAGCAGACAACGCGCCAGCCGGTTCGCCCGGCCATCCAACTCCCCATACGTCAGCGAACGCTCACCATCAATCACAGCCACCGCATCCGGTGAAGCAGCCACCTGCCGCTCCACCAGACCGCCACCGACACCACCGGCACATCGGCCACCGTGTCATTCACCCCGGCCACCAACCGCTCACGCTCGTCGGCAGCCAGCACGTCCACCGCACCGACCCGCACACCGGGCTCGGCAACCACCTGCCGCACCACCCGCACGAACCGCGCCGCGATCTCCACCGCCGACCCACGGTCGAACAAATCCGTCGCGAACTCCAGGTCACCCTGCACGATGCGCCCGACCGGGCCGTGCAGTACGGCCAGGTTGAGGGACAGGTCGAACTTGGCCGTGCCGTCGCGGCCGGTTCGACAGAGACCTGAAGTCCGGGCATGTCGAGGTCGGGCCGGATGTCGTTCTGCCAGGCGCACATCACCTGGAACAGCGGCTGATAGGCCGTGGACCGCTCGGGGTTGAGCAGCTCCACCAGCCGCTCGAACGGCAGATCCTGGTTGTCGTAAGCGGTCAGCGCCTTCGCACGCACCCGCTCCAGCAGTTCGTCGAACGTCGGATTGCCCGACAGATCCACCCGCAACACCCACGTGTTGGCGAAGAAGCCGACCAGGTCGGCCAGCGCCTCGTCCGTCCGGCCCGCGATCGGCGAGCCGATCGGCACGTCATCCCCACTGCCACTGATGCAGCAGCACCGCGAGCGCCGACTGGAACACCATCGACACCGTGACGTCGCACTCTGCGGCAAGATTCTCCACCGCGAGGAGAAGGGAGGGTCGAGAGTGAAGTCGACCGTGTCGCCACGGTGACTGGCCCTGGCCGGACGGGGTCGTCGTCGGCAACGGTAACGGCGCCGGTACGTCGGCCAGTTCCGAAGTCCAGTAGTCGCGCTGTAGGGCCGCCAGGCTGTTCGGGTCGGACTCGTCGCCCAACAGCTCCTGTGCCACAGCGTGTAGTCGCCGTACTGCACCGGGAGCGCCTCCCAGCCGGGCTCCCTCCCCTCACGGCGCGCTGTGTACGCGCCGATCAGGTCGCCGGCCAGGGGACCGCCGAGGCACCGTCGCCGGCGATGTGATGGACGACCAGGACGAGCACGTGCTCGTCGTCGGAGATCCGCAACAGCAGGGCTCGCAGCGGGAATTCCGCGGCGAGGTCGAATCCGCGGACACGACCTCCTCGATCGCGTCGGACACGTGTGTGTGCCACGACGTCCACGACAGGCACGTTCACGGACACCTTGTCCACCGCAGAACCCGCTGGAACGGCACGCCGTTCTCGTCCTCGAAGAAACAGCGTCCGCAGCTCTTGTGCCGGACCACCACGTCCCGCACCGCGGCCGCCATCGCATCCGTGTCCAGATCACCGGAAAGCGAAAGACGGCAGGGATGTTGTACGTCGCGGAGGGTCCCTCGAACCGGTGGATGAACCACAACCGGCGCTGCGCGAACGACAACGGCAACTGGTCGGGCGCGGCTCGACGCGCCGCAGTGGGGCGAACCCGCGGTCCCTCGGCAGGCGCGCGATCAGCTCTGCCGGGCTGGACGACTCGAACACGGTCCGGATCGGCACCTCGACACCCAGAGTGGTGCGAATGCGGCTGACGAGGCGTGCCGCGAGCAGGGAGTCGCCGCCAGCTCGAAGAAGCTGTCGTCCATTCCGACCCGTTCCAGGCCGAGGACTTCGGCGAAGACGGTTGCGAGCGTTTCCTCGGTCTGGGTCGTGGGGCCCGGTACTCCTTGGTGGTGACGTCGGGTTCTGGCAGGGCGGCCCGGTCCAACTTGCCGTTCGCCATCAGGGGAGCGTTCGAGCATGGCGAACGCGACGGGACCATGAACTCCGGCAGCCGGTCCGCGACGAACCGCCGCACTCAGCGATCGTGACACCCGTTCGATGTCGACGGGGACGACGTATCCCACGAGCCTCGTCTCGCCACCACGGCCCTCGCGGGCGATGACGGCGGCTTGGGTGATAGCGGGGTGGAGGTGAGGACCGACTCGACTTCCGCCGGCTCGATGCGAACGCGTGGACCTTCACCTGCGCGTCGCGCGGCCCACGTACTCCAGTACCCCATCAGCCGTCCACCGGCGAGGTCGCCAGTGCGATACATACGAGCACCGGCCGGACCGAACGGGTCAGCGACGTAGCGCTCCGCAGTCAGACCCGCACGGCCCAGATAGCCCCGGCTGATAGCACCCGCGACATACAACTCCCACCACACCCGCAGGCACCGGAACCAGACCCGGGCCCCAGAACGTAGTACGCATGTTCGCCAGCGGCACACGATCGGCACACCACCTCCACCCCTCCAGCCCTCAGAAGACGAAGTCGAGGCATAGAAGCTTTCGGTCTGCCCGTAGGCATTCACCACCCGCGTGCCGGGCAGAGCCTCACGGACCCGTTCCACCAGCGCACCGGACAGACCCTCACCCGCGAACACCAGCGTGCCGATCTCCACCCGACCCGACACGGTGTCAACAGCTCACCGAACACCGACGAACCGTATGGATGAGCCGCGCTCGCACACTCCCGTCCGTGTGGACGCGCTCACCCAGAACCAGAACATACGGACGACCTCAACCGTCGCACCCGGCTCAGGCCCGCGAACACCTCGACACAGACACATCGAAATTGACCGAGCTCGTCGACCACAGCGACGACCCCGCCCGATGCCGAACGCATCGGCCAACGCACCGACACCATTCACACACCACCATGGGTGACCACAACACCCTTCGGCGTGCCAGACGAACCCGACGTATACTCACATACGCCGCGTGGTCCAACCCACCGACACACCACAACCAGAAGCGCCACCAGCCTCCCAGTCAAACTCATCCACCAGCACCCGCGGCAGCCACCCAACGGCAGACCACCCACCACATCACCGTGAGTGATCACCACATCCGGAGCAGCATCCCAAGCACGAAACTCAAACGGTCACTGGATAGCGCGGATCGACCGGCACATACGCAGCACCCGACTTCAGCACCGCACAGCACCACGGGCAGATCACCGACGCGGCAACGCCACCGCAACCCGCGACTCCACCCCACACCCAGCCGCAGCAGACAACGCGCCAGCCGGTTCGCCGGCCATCCAACTCCCCATACGTCAGCGAACGCTCACCATCAATCACAGCCACCGCATCGGTGAAGCAGCCACCTGCCGCTCCACCAGACCCGCCACCGACACACCGGCACATCGGCACCGTGTCATTCACCCCGCCACAACCGCTCACGCTCGTCGGGCAGCAGGACGTCAATGCTGCTGAGGAGCCGGTTCGGGTTGCTGGTGAGTTGGTCGAGGATGTGGGTGAGGCGGTGGGCGATCTGGTGTGCGAGGTGTGGTCGATGACGCCTTGTTGGTATTGGAGGGTGAGGCGGAGGTGGGGTTCGCGGTTGCGGTGAGGGTGAGGGGTAGTGGAGCCGGCGTAGGGGCGGATGCCGGTGATGTGGATTCCGGCTGTGGTGGTGGCGTGGGTGAGGGCTGCCCGGTCGATGGATAGGACTCGAAGACGACGAGGGTGTCGAAGAGTGTGTTGACGCCGAGGTGTTGCTGGATGTCGGCGAGGGCGTGGTGGTGGTGGTGGTCGAGGAGGGTGCTTTGGTGGTGTTGGAGGGTGGTCAGGAGTTGGTGGTGGTGTGGTGGGGGTGTGCTGGACGCGGACGGGAGGGTGTTGATGAACATGCCGACCATGTCGTCGATGCCGGGAGGTCGGCGGGCGTCGGAGACGGTGGCGCCGAAGAGGATGTCGTTGTGGCCGGTGAGGTGGGTCAGGAGGATGGACCAGGCGCCTTGGACGAGGGTGTTGAGGGTGATGCCGTGGTGGGCGGCGTGGCGGGAGAGGGTGGGGGCGTCGGGGACGGTGACGTCGATGTTGCCGATGCCGGTGCCGGTGGCAGTGGTGTGTGGGGTGGCACCGGTTTGTGTGGTGGTGGGAGGAGGAGGGTGGGTTGGGCGCCGGTGAGGGCGTTGGTCAGGCGGTTTGGGTGGTGTGGGGGTCTTGCTGGTGAGCCAGGTGAGGTAGTCGCGGTAGGGGCGGCGGTGGGGCAGGGGGGTGGGGGTTGGTGTAGAGGGTGAGCAGGTCGCGCATGAGCAGGGCAGGGACCAGCCGTCGAAGAGGGCGTGGTGTGCGGTCAGGACGAGTTCGCTGCGGTCGTGGCCGGTCAGTAGCAGGTGAGGCGGAGCAGGGGTGCGGTGGCGGGGGTGAAGTGGGTGGCCCGGTCACGGGCCAGGAAGTCCTCGAAGGCGGCGCTGGATGTGGCGGGGTCCATGTCGCGCAGGTCGATGACCTGCCAGGGCAGGGTGACCGCTTGGGGGATGACCTGGACGGGATCGCCCTGCGCGGTCGTGACGAACGCGGCACGCAGATTCGAGTGCCGGTGGAGGAGTGTTTGGGCTGCGGTGTGCAGGCGTGCGGGGTCGACGGGTCCGTTCAGGTGGAAGGCCATCTGCATGTGGTAGGCGTCGAAGCCGGTGCCGGCGAGCAGGGTGTGGAAGAGCAGCCCGGACTGCACCGTGGTCACCGGCCACACATCGTCCAGGGGCCCGTAGGTGTCTTCCCAGGAGTCGATGTCGCTCTGGGCCACGCTGACCAGGGACAGATCGGAAGGAGTCAGACCGCCCGCGCCCTGGGTGCGGGTATGGCCGGTGATACCCCTCAGGGCCTGGCACCAGTCCTGGGCCAGGGCGTGCACCTCACCACGGTCGAGCAGGCCGGTGGGGAAGGAGAACATCGCGGTCAGGGCCGGGCCCTGGCCGGTGTCGGTGACCAGCGCGTTGATCTCCACAGCGGACAGGGCGGGCATGTCCGCATCCGGTGCCGCGACCAGCTCACCGACCCCCGTGATGGGGGTGAAGCCGTGCCCGCGCAGGTCGGCGGGCATGTCCGCGGCCGAGACCCGCCCCAGATAGTTGAACCCGATCTGCGGGGCGGGCAGGGCGGCCAGAACCGGCCGGTGCCGGCGTTGAGGTGGCGCAGCAGCCCATAGCCCATGCCCTTGTCCGGCACCGCCCGCAACTGCTCCTTGACCCGCTTCACCGCCAGCCCCGCAGCCGGCCCCCGGCCAGGGCCTGATCCACATCACAGCCACTGACGTCCAGACGGACCGGATACATGCTGGTGAACCAGCCCACCGTGCGCGACACATCCGCACCCGGCACCACTACCTCTTCACGCCCATGACCCTCCAACCGCACCAACACCCCACCACCACCGGCATCAGTGCCGGCATCAGTGCTGGCATCAGTGCTGGCATCAGTGCTCCGGTGTCGGGTGTGGTGCCGGCTGACGGCCAGGGCCAGCGCGGTGAGCAGGACATCATCGACGCCACCGTGGAAGGCGGCCGGGACGGTGGTCAGCAGGGCGCCGGTGACGGTGGGATCGACCTCAACACGGACGGTGTCCACCGTCGCCATCACATCCACCACCGGATCCGGCCGCCGCGAACCCAGCACCGGATCCGGCCCACCCAGCATCTCCTGCCACACCGACAACTCCGCCGCCCGCTCAGCGGTGTTCGCCTCATCGGCCAGCGCATGACTCCAGCGGCGCAGTGACGTGCCCACCCCGTCCAGCACGGCGGGCCGGCCCGCCCGCACCTGACTCCAGGCCGCCGCCAGATCCGGCACCAGGATCCGCCACGACACCCCGTCGACAGCCAGATGATGCAACACCATCAGCAAACGCCCGGCCCGCTCACGGCCCGCGTCGAACCACACGAACCGGGCCATCACCCCACCAGCCGGGTCCAGCAGCCCCGCCGCACCATCCAGCTCCGCCTCAGCCACGGCCCGCCAGCGCTCGTCCCAGACACCGTCACACACCACCCGCCGCACCAGCGAAGCCACCGCAACCGTCCCCGGCTCCGCCACGACCAGACCGGCCCCCTCACCCCCCACAACCAGACGCGCCCGCAGCACATCATGCCGATCCACCACCGCAGCCAACGTCCCCACCAGCCCGGCCTCATCCACACCGAGCGGCAGCTCAAGACAGGCAGACATGTTGTAACGGTCGTATCCACCACCGAGTCCCAGGAGGTAGTGGCCCGCCGGAGGCAGCGGCAGCCAGCCATTGCCGCCGCCCTCCAGCTCCTCCAGCACACGCACAGCCGTCCCGGTGCTCTCCTGGGCGAGACGAGCCAGCTCAGCCACCGTCCGGGACTCGAAGATCTGCCGCGGCGTGACCTCCACACCCCGCGCCCGCGCCCGCGCCACCACCTGAATCGACCGGATACTGTCACCACCCACCGCAAAGAAGTCGTCATCGACGCCCACCCGCTCCACACCCAGCACCTCGGCGAACACCGCCGCCAACGCCTCCTCCACCACCGACGAAGGCGCCCGGTACACCCCCTCCGCGAAATCCGGCTCGGGCAGGGCGGCCCGGTCCAACTTCCCGTTGGCCATCAGGGGAAGGCGTTCGAGCATCACGAACGCGGACGGGACCATGAACTCCGGCAGCCGGTCCGCGACGAACCGCCGCAACTCCGCCACCGACACACCCGCATGCACATCGACGTCCAGCTCACCGGAGTCGGTCACCCCCGTTCCGGTGTCGACGGGGACGACGTATCCCACGAGCCTCGTCTCGCCACCACGGCCCTCGCGGGCGATGACGGCGGCTTGGGTGATAGCGGGGTGGGAGGTGAGGACCGACTCGACTTCCGCCGGCTCGATGCGAACGCCGTGGACCTTCACCTGCGCGTCCGCGCGGCCCACGTACTCCAGTACCCCATCAGCCGTCCACCGGGCGAGGTCGCCAGTGCGATACATACGAGCACCGGCCGGACCGAACGGGTCGGCGACGTAGCGCTCCGCAGTCAGACCCGCACGGCCCAGATAGCCCCGGCTGATAGCACCCGCGACATACAACTCCCCCACCACACCCGCAGGCACCGGAACCAGACCCGGCCCCAGAACGTAGGTACGCATGTTGACCAGCGGCACACCGATCGGCGCACTACCAGTGCCTGTCCAGTTGCGGGGCAGGACGTGGGTGGTTGCATAGAAGCTTTCGGTCTGCCCGTAGGCATTCACCACCCGCGTGCCGGGCAGAGCCTCACGGACCCGTTCCACCAGCGCACCGGACAGACCCTCACCCGCGAACACCAGCGTGCCGATCTCCACCCGACCCGACACGGTGTCCAACAGCTCACCGAACACCGACGGAACCGTATGGATGAGCCCCGCTCGCACACTCCCGTCCGTGTGGACGCGCTCACCCAGAACCAGAACATCACGGACGACCTCAACCGTCGCACCCCGGCTCAGGCCCGCGAACACCTCGAACACAGACACATCGAAATTGACCGAGCTCGTCGACCACAGCGACGACCCCGCCCCGATGCCGAACGCATCGGCCAACGCACCGACACCATTCACCACACCACCATGGGTGACCACAACACCCTTCGGCGTGCCAGACGAACCCGACGTATACATCACATACGCCGCGTGGTCCCAACCCACCGACACACCACAACCAGAAGCGCCACCAGCCTCCCAGTCAAACTCATCCACCAGCACCCGCGGCAGCCCACCCAACGGCAGACCACCCACCACATCACCGTGAGTGATCACCACATCCGGAGCAGCATCCCCAAGCACGAAACTCAAACGGTCACTGGGATAGCGCGGATCGACCGGCACATACGCAGCACCCGACTTCAGCACCGCCAACAGCACCACGGGCAGATCCACCGACCGCGGCAACGCCACCGCAACCCGCGACTCCACCCCCACACCCAGCCGCAGCAGACAACGCGCCAGCCGGTTCGCCCGGCCATCCAACTCCCCATACGTCAGCGAACGCTCACCATCAATCACAGCCACCGCATCCGGTGAAGCAGCCACCTGCCGCTCCACCAGACCCGCCACCGACACCACCGGCACATCGGCCACCGTGTCATTCACCCCGGCCACCAACCGCTCACGCTCGTCGGCAGCCAGCACGTCCACCGCACCGACGCGCACACCGGGCTCGGCAACCACCTGCCGCACCACCCGCACGAACCGCGCCGCGATCTCCACCGCCGACCCACGGTCGAACAAATCCGTCGCGAACTCCAGCCGGACCTGGGCGCCGCCGACCGCGTCCGGAATGAGGTTGAAGAAGAGGTCGAA
The DNA here is from genome assembly GCA_018195615.1 of Streptomyces tuirus. Classification (GTDB taxonomy): domain Bacteria; phylum Actinomycetota; class Actinomycetes; order Streptomycetales; family Streptomycetaceae; genus Streptomyces; species Streptomyces tuirus_A. The sequence continues at coordinate 170,568 of JAGTPG010000001.1, forward strand.
CTTGGCGGTGTCCGTCGACAGCGGCTCGAAGGTCACGCGCAGGCCCGGCAGATCGAGGTCGGGCCAAGGGACCTGCCAGGCGCACATCACCTGGAACAGCGGCTGATAGGCCGTGGACCGCTCGGGGTTGAGCAGCTCCACCAGCCGCTCGAACGGCAGATCCTGGTTGTCGTAAGCGGTCAGCGCCTTCGCACGCACCCGCTCCAGCAGTTCGTCGAACGTCGGATTGCCCGACAGATCCACCCGCAACACCCACGTGTTGGCGAAGAAGCCGACCAGGTCGGCAAGCGCCTCGTCGGTGCGGCCGGCGATGGGCGCACCCATCGGCACGTCATCCCCACTGCCCAACTGGTGCAGCAGCACCGCGAGCGCCGACTGGAACACCATCGACACCGTGGCGCCCCGGGCGTGAGCCAACTTCTCTACCTGCGAGATGAGTTCGGCACTGATGGGAAGTTCGACGAGGGCACCGCGGCGGCTCGCTACGGGCGGGCGTGGCCGGTCGGTCGGCAGTTCCAGCGGAGCCGGCACGCCGGCGAGTTCCTCGCGCCAGTACGTCGACTGGGAGGCGGCGACGCTCTGCGGGTCGGACTCGTCGCCCAGCAGCTCCTGCTGCCACAGCGTGTAGTCGCCGTACTGCACCGGGAGCGCCTCCCAGCCGGGCTCCCGCCCCTCGCGGCGCGCGGTGTACGCGTCGATCAGGTCCCGTGCGAACGGCGCCGCGGACTCGCCGTCGCAGACGATGTGATGAGCGACGAGGACGAGGACGTGTTCGTCGGCCGCGAGCCGCAGGATCCGGGCCCGTACAGGAACCTCCGTCGCGAGGTCGAACCCGATGTTGATCTCGTCGGCGAGGGCAGTGGGCAGCCCTTCCGTCGAGACAGGCGTCACGGGAGTGTGCAGGGACACCTCACCCGCCGGCATGACCCGCTGGAAGGGCACACCGTGCTCGTCCTCGAAGAACAGAGTCCGCAGGCTCTCGTGCCGGACCACCACGTCCCGCACCGCGGCCGCCATCGCATCCGTGTCCAGCACACCGGAAAGCCGCAGCACAAAGGGAACGTTGTACGTCGCGGAGAGTCCCTCGAACCGGTGGATGAACCACAGCCGGCGCTGCGCGAACGACAACGGGATCATTTCGCCTCTATTCCTCGGTGACACTGCGCAAGTTCGGCACTTCGGTGCACTCGGTAATTCCACGACGTCAGAAGGTTCGAGATCGATCGACGAAATCGACGACGGATGAATCCGGTGGGTGACGGAAGACTCAACGCGCGAGGCGCGTGACCGACCGAAGTGATCACACGGGGAGCAACCTTAGACAAGAGGGGAAGCCGAAGCACAGGCTCCGCCGGAGTTGGCCGACGGTCGGCTCGGCGTGGGGTGTGTCCCGCTGGCGGGACACACCCCACGCCGAGCCGACCGTCCCGCAGTCCAGAAGATTGCTGATCTCACATGGGCCTTGCGATGCTTCGCAGCATGCTTGTGATGGTCGCGCCCGGACAGGGCGCCCAAATTCCTGGGTTCCTGACTCCTTGGCTCGAAGAGCCGGAATTCGCGGATCATCTCCACTGGCTTTCCATGGTGAGCGGCATTGATCTCGCGTATTTCGGTACCGAGGCGGAAGCCGATGCCATCCGGGACACCGCGATCGCCCAGCCGTTGATCGTCGCCACCGGGCTCGTCGCCGCGCACGCCCTTTTCCCCGACCCGATTCGGGACGCACAGGCCGTGGACATCGCGGCAGGACACAGTCTCGGCGAGATCACCATTGCCGCCGGCGTCGGCATGATCTCCGCCGAGCAGGCCATGGTCCTGGTCCGGGAGCGTGGCAAGGCCATGGCCGAGACGGCCGCCAAGACCGAGTCCGGCATGATCGCGATCCTCGGCGGCGAGGCGGAGGAGGTGAGTGAGACCCTCTTGCGCCACAACCTGGCCATCGTCAACGACAACGGGCCGGGGCAGGTGGTGGCCGCCGGGGCGAGGGAGGACATCAACCGGCTGATCGAGGACCCGCCGTCCCGGACCCGGCTGCGCCCGCTGGAGATCGCGGGAGCCTTCCACACCAAGGAGGTCGACCATGTCGCCGACCTGCTGAGCCGCTGTGCGCGGGCGATCTCACCGCTCGATCCCGCAACGGGGATGCTGTCGAACCGCGACGGCCGAGTCGTCCGCGACGGCAGGGAGATGCTGGACCTCACCGTGCGGCAGGTCAGTCTTCCCGTGCACTGGAACCGGTGTATGGAAACCATGGTCGAGCTGGGCGTGACCGGTTTCCTGGAGCTGGCGCCGGCCACCACCCTGACCCGTATCGCCTGGCGCCAGCTGCCGGGTGTGGAGACCTTCATGTTGAACACGCCGGACCAGCTCGACGATGCCCGCGCCTTCGTCGACAAGCACAGCGGCCGGCGGGGCGCGGGCGGCGGGGCCTCGTCCCCTTCCTGAACCCACACAGTCGGACCAGTGACACCGAGAGGGAGCTGCACCGTGGCCACCTATGACGAAATCCTCCGCGAACTGCCCCAGATCATCAACAAGGTCGCAGGTACGCCGATCGGGGAGATCACGCCGGACAAAGCGCTGGTGAACGACCTCCAGATCGACTCCCTCTCGATGGTGGAGATCGTGCTGGTCGCCGAGGACACCTTCAACGTGAAGATCCCCGACGAGGATCTGAAGGACCTCGTCACGATCAGCGAGGTCGCCGGCTACATCGAGCGCGAGCAGGCGTGACCCGGGGCCGCACGGTCCCGGTCCCCCTGAGAACGAGGAGTGCAGGTGCGTAGAGAGGTTGTCGTCACCGGGCTCGGCGCGGTCACCCCACTCGGCGGGGACGTCGCGTCGACGTGGGAGGGTCTGCTCAACGGGCGTTCCGGCATCACCGTTCTCGACGATCCGCGGTTCGAGGACTTCCCCGTGCGGCTCGCCGCGCCGGCGGCCGTCGATCCGGCCGAGCTGATGCCACGGGCCGAGGCCCGCAGGGTGGACCGTACCCAGCAGTTCGCGCTGGTGGCGGCCCGTGAGGCGTGGCGCGACTCCGGGCTGGCGCAGCTGGCTGGTACTGAACGGGCCGTGCCGGGCGAGCGTTTGGGCGTGTCGGTCGGGTCGTGTCTCAGCGGTGCGTCGAGTCTTTTCGAGACGTGGGACATGCTGCGGGAGAAGGGCCCCCGCTACGTCTCGCCGTTCACGGCCGGGCGGATTCTGCCTGATGCCTCGGCATCCTGGATCGGCCTCGACATCGGCGCGAAGGCGGTGGTGGAAACCCCGGAAGCCGCGTGCGCGACGGGCAATGACGCGCTGCGGCGCGGTGCCGAACTGGTCCGCTCCGGCAAGGCGGATGTCGTCGTGGCGGGCGGCACCGACGCGATGGTGCATCCGTTCGTCATCTCCGCGTTCATCTCGATGCGGGCGCTGTCGCGGCGGAACGACGAACCGGAGCTGGCCGCACGGCCGTTCACCAGGACCCGGGAGGGTTTCGTGATCGGTGAGGGCGCCGCTGTCATGGTGCTCGAATCGGCCGAGCACGCCGCCGCGCGCGGTGCCCGGATGTACGCGCGGCTGGCGGGGGTGGGCTACAGCTCGGACTCCCACGACTTCGCGCAGCCCGATCCGACGGGCGCCGGCCAGGCGGCGGCCATCCGTGAGGCGATGGCCGACGCGGGTCTCGAGCCGGGGCAGATCGCGCACGTCAACGCGCATGCCGCGTCGACGCCTCAGGGGGATCTCACCGAGTCGATCGCGATTCGGTCGGTGCTGGGGGCGCACACGGACGACGTGGTCGTCACCGCTCCGAAGTCCAGCATGGGCCACTTGATGGCCGGAGCGGGAGCGGCCGAGTCGATGGCCGCTGTCCTGGCCTTGTACCACCGTGTCGTACCGCCGACGCTCAACCAGGACGACTACGACGAGGAGATCGCGCTCGATGTCGCGCAGAAGCCCCGTCACCTTCCGGAGGAGGGCGAACTCGCCGCGTTGAGCAATTCGTTCGGGCTGGGCGGAAGGAACGTCGTGCTGGCCTTCCGTACCGCCTGAGACGGCTCCCGCCGTCTCAGGCGGCGCGCCTGCCTGGGTGTGTCCGGATCGGATCACGCGGTGCATAGTCGGTGTGGCCGGTCCGGGAGGCGGTTCGTCAGGAGGCGACGAGTGTGCAGGACCTCCTCCCCTCAGCGATTTCGAAGTTGTTCAGCGCCACCTGGAGCACCTCGGTGATCCAGTCGTTGAGACTCAGTCCGCTGGCGTTCGCCAGCCGCTCGAAGCGGATCAACTGCTCCGGAGTGACGCGGATGTGGATGGACGCATCCGGGCCATGCTGTTCTCCCCCTTGGCCCATTCCTCCTTGCCGGCGGCTCGTCGCTCCTCGCTCGTCCGCCTCGTGTCACGGGCCGCGGCCTGGCCTTCGCGTTCCGCGAGGCTGGACCGCACCTCCTTGCGCAGCCGGTTGCGCGACCACTCGTGCTGCTCGGCCCGACGGAGCCAGTAGTCTTGTTCCGGCTGTTCCAGGGAGGCCACTTCCGCGTGGTGAGCGAAGCTGAGGTTTTCCCGGCGCCGGGAGTACTCGAACCGTCGGGCGACCCAGGCGTAGTTGCGGAGGGTCTGGTAGCCGAGTCCGGTGTCTTCGATGACTTCTCGGTACCGGCCGGTGTAGGCGGTTTCGCCGTAGAGAACCCAGTCGGCGAGCCACCAGGTGGTGGACTCGGATAAGGCCGCGAGTTCGCGTCCGACACGTTGCCACAAGACCAGTGAGAGTCTCGCTGGGATGATCAGCCCCGTCTTCCGTAACGTCACCGGACCTGTCGCACCGGTCAGCATGGCGTAGCGGGCACGGGAATCGGAAGTTCGTTCCATGGATACAGGAATCCCCGGTCTTTTACTGCACTGCCTCTTTCGTCCATTTCTCCACCCCCGTAGAGAATTTATTCACTCCCTGTGATAGTTGTGCCACTTGTCCAAGGTGAGGTGGCGATTAGCCTGGCACACGCATGCGACGCCTGGCCACTTCTGATCGGTCACTTCACGAGCCCCACCCCGTCGCCGAGAACGGCTCAATTTCGACCCCTCCAACGCGGCCGAGCGCCGATCCGGGACTATGCGGCGCACGCCGTCGAGATGTTGTTGATCAGGTCTACGCCCCTTTCTGATCGCTTCTCAATGCGGTAGAGCGCGCGCCTCGCCACGGCACGGCCGCGTGAGGAAGGGCCGCAGAGCAGCTCGATCGTCCGCTGGCCTCGGTCGGCGCACTGGATTTGATTGATTCTGAGCCAGTACCAGTGACCGTGCAGTCCGTAGTGGCTGACACTCGACGGGCCGTCTCCGCCTGCGGCATGCTGGCACTCGCCGCTTGCGACGACAGCCCGGCCGAAAGGCTAGAACGCATTTCAGGCCATCGCGCGGCCTTCCCTCACACTTCCGTATGCCCCTGCCGGTCGGCCTAGTGACCGTCCCGCTCGACCTCGGGCCGGCAGTCCGCGACTTCCCGAGGCGCCGTCGCATGCAAGACGTCAGAAAAAGATGGCATCGGCCATTCGCTCGACACCTCGCAATCCACCGAAAGGGCGTGAAGGCGTTGTTCGTACCCCACGACTACCGCGAACCCGATGGCACTTGGGCCGTCGACCTGGCACGCGAAAATCCACTGGCCGTGCTGGTCACCAACGGCAGCGCGGACGACGGGCCGTACGCGACGCACCTGCCCGTCATTTTCCAACCGTCCACCGAAGGCGATCCCGAGCAGCTGCCGGGGACGACACTGCTCGGCCACATGAACCGGGCGAATCCTCATTGGCGGTCGCTGCGAGACGGGATGCCCGTGCTGGTCGTGTTCACCGGCCCGCACGCCTATGTGTCGCCCTCCGTCTATGAGGAGTCGCCGGCTGCTCCCACGTGGAACTTCACTTCCGTCCACGTGCACGGCACCCTGCGCAGGATCGAGCCGGACCGATCGGCAGACGACACGCTGGACGTCATCACAGCGACGGTCCGAGCCTACGAGAGCCGCTTCGGACGCAACTGGGACATGTCCGACTCCATCGAGTACTTTCGCCGGATCCAGCCTGCCGTGGGCGCGTTCCGTATCGACGTGACGCGAGCGGAGAGCATGTTCAAGCTCAGTCAGGAAAAGGACCAGGAAACCCGCAAGCGCGTGCAGCATTCATTCGAGCAGAGCAACTCCAGACGACACCACGAGGTGGCCGAACTCATGGAACGGTTGCCGTAGGTGACGGTTGGCGTCCCGCTGGCGGGACGCCAACGGCCGGACAGCCCCCGGAACGTTGCCCGGATTTCCCGAGGGCGCTTAGCATTCCGCCCATGGTGCCGGTCCGACTTCGAGGTCCCGGTCGGGGCCGGTCGACCTGACCAGCCAGCACTTCTGATTCAGCCCGTCGATGAGTCATACTTCCGCGCGACTCAGTCAATCCGGGCCCACCCCACCCTCGTCGGAAAAGGTGAGTCGTTCTTGTCTGCCATGACCGCGTCGTCCGCACAGATAAGCATGTGGCTGGCCCAGAAACTGTCACCCGGCGTGTCGAACAACATCGCAGGGGTCTGGGAAATCAACGGCGAGATCCACACCTCGGTTCTCGACGAGACATACCGCAAGGTGCTCGGCGAGACCGGAAGTGCCCTTGTGAACTTCAGGGAATCAGCGGAGGGCCTCGGGGTAAGGACGCGCGGTCTCGGCACTTGGCATCCCACCTTCGATGACGTGAGCGGCGCCGACGACCCCGAGGAGGCGGCGTACGCGCTTCTCGTCGAACGCGTCGGCGCGCCCTTCGACCTGGAGCGCGACCTGCTGTTCCGGCTCGGCGTGATGAAGCTCGGCGCCACCCGTCATTTCCTCTATGTCATCGCCCACCACATCGTGACCGACGGCTTCGGAGTCTTCTCGGTCGCGCGTCGCGTCAGCGACGTCTACTCGGCGCTCAGGCTCGGCAAGACGATACCCGCATGGTCCGGTGGCGACCCGGAGTCGATGTACGCGGAGGAGCAGGACTACCGCGACTCCCCCGCTACGCGAAGGACGCACGGTTCTGGCGGGAGTACCTCCTGGACGCCCCGGACGTGGCCCGCCTGCCGGGCGGCCTCCCCGTGGGCCGAGGCGGTGACGAAAACACCCCGTCGCCCGTTCCCACGGTGCAGTCCGGCGAGCCGGCCGGCCACTGGCAGCGGGTGGCGGCATCGGTCGGCACCCTCAACCACACGGTGACCGTGCCTCGGGAAGAGGCGGACACCTGGGCCCGGGTCGCCGCCGAGCACGGCATGTCGATGCCGACCCTGCTGACGACCGCTGCGGCGGCGTTCTTCCGCCGCGTCTGCGACATCCCCGAACCAGTCTTCTCACTGGTCGTCAACAACCGCCGGGCAGGACCAGGGAAGTCCCTGGTCTCATGGCCAACTTCGTGCCCATGCGGGTGAAGGTGCCGCTCTCCGCACGCTTCGCCGACCTCGCCGACACGGTGGCCGTCGCGAAGTCCGAGTGCTGCGGCACTCCTCATATCTGATCGCGGACATCAAGCGGGAGACGGGCGGTTCGGGCTCTACGCGCAGCCCGCTCGGCGTCATCCTCAACATCATCAACCTGCCGCGCGAAGGTCTCGACTTCGCCGGCAGCCCGGCCTCCTTCCTCGGTGGGTCCTTCCCCAGCCTCGACGAACTGATGATCTCCCTCATCGACGGCGGAGGCGAGGACAGCGGATTGCAACTCCGCTTCGACGCGCCCGCCACGCAGTACGCCCCCTCCGACGTCGAGGCACTGTCGCGGCAACTGCTCGCGCTGATACGCACCTTGGTGGCCGACCCTGGTGCCCGCGTCGGCGCGCTGACGGTTCCCGACATCGAGGGTCACCAGCGACGGATGCTGGAATGGAACGACACGGAGGTGGCCGTCCCCGATCTGACGGTCACGACGCTGTTCGAACGGCAGGTGGCCGCCACCCCCGACGCCGTGGCGATGATCACCGACAACGTCCCCTGGACCTACCGCGAACTCGACGCGCGGGCGAACCGACTGGCCCATGAACTCCTGCACCGCGGCGCGGGGCCGGAAACCGTGGTGGGCATCGGTCTCCCGCGCTCGCCCGATCTGGTCGTCAGCATCCTGGCCGTGCTCAAGACGGGCGGCACCTACCTCCCCATCGACCCCACGCATCCGGCCGACCGCGTCGGGTTCATCCTCCGGGAAGCCGACGCGAAGCTGCTCGTGACGATCGCGCGGCTCGTCGACGGCCTGCCCGCTGACGGCCCCCCGCACCTCGTCCTCGACGACCCCGCCACGGCGACGGCCATGTCCGAGCAGCCCGCCACGACCGTGCCCCGGTCCCTCGACCACCCTGACCAGGCGGCGTACATCATGTATACGTCGGGGTCGTCAGGCCTGCCCAAGGGCATCGCTGTGACCCACCGCGGCATCACGGGCCTGGGCCTCGACCGCCGCTGGCAGGAGGGTACCCACGACCGGATGCTGCTGCATTCCCCGCAGACCTTCGACCTGTGGACCTTCGAGATGTGGGTGCCGCTGCTGCGCGGCGGACTGGTCGTACTCGCCCCACCCCGCGAACTGGACGCCGACACCCTGGCGAAGCTGCTGGCCGAGAACGCGGTCACGTCCGTCTGGCTGACCGCCGGCCTCTTCGGAGCGATCGCCGAAGAACGCCCCGACTCCTTCACCGGGGTACGCGAGGTATGGGCCGGCGGTGATGTCGTCCCACCGACCGGAGTGGCGAACGTCCTGCGGGCCTGTCCCGGCACCTCCGTCGTCAACGGCTACGGCCCCACCGAGGCGACCGTGTTCGGCACCTGCCACCGGATCACCTCACCCAGCCAGATCGGCGAGGTCGTGCCGATCGGTGCGCCCATGGACAATATGCGCGCCTACGTCCTGGACGGGGCGCTGCGCCCGGTGCCCCCCGGAGTCGCGGGCGAACTGTACCTGGCGGGCACCGGCCTCGCCCGCGGCTACCTCGGGCCGAAGGGCCTGACGGCGACGCGCTTCGTGCCCGACCCGTTCGGCCCGGTCGGCGAACGCATGTACCGCACCGGCGACCTGGTCCGCTGGACCGACAACGGCATCCTCGAGTTCCTCGGCCGCATCGACTTTCAGGTGAAGGTACGCGGCTTCCGCATCGAGCCGGCGGAAGTCGAGTCGGTCCTCACCTCCCACCCCGCCGTCACCCGCACTCTCGTGCTGGCGCGTTCCACCCGCGGGGTGGCACCCGACTGGTCGCCTACGTCGTGCCCGTACCGGCCGGCACCGGCGACGAGGACGTCGATGTGCATGCGGGTGTGTCGGTGGCGGAGTTGCGGCGGTTCGTCGCGGACCGGCTGCCGGAGTTCATGGTCCCGTCCGCGTTCGTGATGCTCGAACGCCTGCCGCTCACAGCCAACGGGAAACTGGACCGGGCCGCCCTGCCCGAACCCGACGTCACCACCAAGGAGTACCGGGCGCCTTCGTCGGTGGTGGAGGAGGCGTTGGCGGCGGTGTTCGCCGAGGTGCTGGGTGTGGAGCGGGTGGGCGTCGATGACGACTTCTTCGTGGTGGGTGGTGACAGTATCCGGTCGATTCAGGTGGTGGCGCGGGCGCGGGCGCGGGGTGTGGAGGTCACGCCGCGGCAGATCTTCGAGTCCCGGACGGTGGCTGAGCTGGCTCGTCTCGCCCAGGAGAGCACCGGGACGGCTGTGCGTGTGCTGGAGGAGCTGGAGGGCGGCGGCAACGGGTGGCTGCCGCTGCCTCCGGCGGGCCAGTTTCTCCTTGAGCTCGGCGGCGGGTACCGGCGGTTTTCCATGTCCATGGAAGTTGAGCTGCCTGTGGGGATTGACGAGGCCGGGCTGGTGGGGACGTTGGCTGCGGTGGTGGATCGGCATGATGTGCTGCGGGCGCGTCTGGTTGTGGGGGGTGAGGGGGCCGGTCTGGTCGTGGCGGAGCCGGGGACGGTTGCGGTGGCTTCGCTGGTGCGGCGGGTGGTGTGTGACGGTGTCTGGGACGAGCGCTGGCGGGCCGTGGCTGAGGCGGAGCTGGATGGTGCGGCGGGGCTGCTGGACCCGGCTGGTGGGGTGATGGCCCGGTTCGTGTGGTTCGACGCGGGCCGTGAGCGGGCCGGGCGTTTGCTGATGGTGTTGCATCATCTGGCTGTCGACGGGGTGTCGTGGCGGATCCTGGTGCCGGATCTGGCGGCGGCCTGGAGTCAGGTGCGGGCGGGCCGGCCCGCCGTGCTGGACGGGGTGGGCACGTCACTGCGCCGCTGGAGTCATGCGCTGGCCGATGAGGCGAACACCGCTGAGCGGGCGGCGGAGTTGTCGGTGTGGCAGGAGATGCTGGGTGGGCCGGATCCGGTGCTGGGTTCGCGGCGGCCGGATCCGGTGGTGGATGTGATGGCGACGGTGGACACCGTCCGTGTTGAGGTCGATCCCACCGTCACCGGCGCCCTGCTGACCACCGTCCCGGCCGCCTTCCACGGTGGCGTCGATGATGTCCTGCTCACCGCGCTGGCCCTGGCCGTCAGCCGGCACCACACCCGACACCGGAGCACTGATGCCAGCACTGATGCCAGCACTGATGCCGGCACTGATGCCGGTGGTGGTGGGGTGTTGGTGCGGTTGGAGGGTCATGGGCGTGAAGAGGTAGTGGTGCCGGGTGCGGATGTGTCGCGCACGGTGGGCTGGTTCACCAGCATGTATCCGGTCCGTCTGGACGTCAGTGGCTGTGATGTGGATCAGGCCCTGGCCGGGGGCCGGCTGCGGGGCTGGCGGTGAAGCGGGTCAAGGAGCAGTTGCGGGCGGTGCCGGACAAGGGCATGGGCTATGGGCTGCTGCGCCACCTCAACGCCGGCACCGGGCCGGTTCTGGCCGCCCTGCCCGCCCCGCAGATCGGGTTCAACTATCTGGGGCGGGTCTCGGCCGCGGACATGCCCGCCGACCTGCGCGGGCACGGCTTCACCCCCATCACGGGGGTCGGTGAGCTGGTCGCGGCACCGGATGCGGACATGCCCGCCCTGTCCGCTGTGGAGATCAACGCGCTGGTCACCGACACCGGCCAGGGCCCGGCCCTGACCGCGATGTTCTCCTTCCCCACCGGCCTGCTCGACCGTGGTGAGGTGCACGCCCTGGCCCAGGACTGGTGCCAGGCCCTGAGGGGTATCACCGGCCATACCCGCACCCAGGGCGCGGGCGGTCTGACTCCTTCCGATCTGTCCCTGGTCAGCGTGGCCCAGAGCGACATCGACTCCTGGGAAGACACCTACGGGCCCCTGGACGATGTGTGGCCGGTGACCACGGTGCAGTCCGGGCTGCTCTTCCACACCCTGCTCGCCGGCACCGGCTTCGACGCCTACCACATGCAGATGGCCTTCCACCTGAACGGACCCGTCGACCCCGCACGCCTGCACACCGCAGCCCAAACACTCCTCCACCGGCACTCGAATCTGCGTGCCGCGTTCGTCACGACCGCGCAGGGCGATCCCGTCCAGGTCATCCCCCAAGCGGTCACCCTGCCCTGGCAGGTCATCGACCTGCGCGACATGGACCAGGCGCAACGCAACACCGCGCTGGAGGACTTCCTGGCCCGTGACCGGGCCACCCACTTCACCCCCGCCACCGCACCCCTGCTCCGCCTCACCCTGCTACTGACCGGCCACGACCGCAGCGAACTCGTCCTGACCGCACACCACGCCCTCTTCGACGGCTGGTCCCTGCCCCTGCTCATGCGCGACCTGCTCACCCTCTACACCAACCCCCACACCCCCCTGCCCCACCGCCGCCCCTACCGCGACTACCTCACCTGGCTCACCCAGCAAGACCCCCACACCACCCAAACCGCCTGGACCAACGCCCTCACCGGCGCCCAACCCACCCTCCTCCTCCCCACCACCACACAAACCGGTGCCACCCCACACACCACTGCCACCGGCACCGGCATCGGCAACATCGACGTCACCGTCCCCGACGCCCCACCCTCTCCCGCCACGCCGCCCACCACGGCATCACCCTCAACACCCTCGTCCAAGGCGCCTGGTCCATCCTCCTGACCCACCTCACCGGCCACAACGACATCCTCTTCGGCGCCACCGTCTCCGGACGCCCCGCCGACCTCCCCGGCATCGACGACATGGTCGGCATGTTCATCAACACCCTCCCCGTCCGCGTCCAGCACACCCCCCACCACACCACCACCCAACTCCTGACCACCCTCCAACACCACCAAAGCACCCTCCTCGACCACCACCACCACGCCCTCGCCGACATCCAGCAACACCTCGGCGTCAACACACTCTTCGACACCCTCGTCGTCTTCGAGTCCTATCCCATCGACCGGGCAGCCCTCACCCACGCCACCACCACAGCCGGAATCCACATCACCGGCATCCGCCCCTACGCCGGCTCCCACTACCCCCTCACCCTCACCGCAACCGCCGAACCCCACCTCCGCCTCACCCTCCAATACCAACAAGGCGTCATCGACCACCACCTCGCACACCAGATCGCCCACCGCCTCACCCACATCCTCGACCAACTCACCAGCAACCCGGAACTCACTCTCGAGGAGTTCGATGTCCCGCCGGTCGATGGGCTGCGGCCCCGGCAGATGACGGCGACGAACGACGCCGCGGCGCCGGCCCACGCCAGGACGGCCTACCGCGCGCCCCAGTCAACGAAGGAGCAGGCGCTCGCGGACCTGTTCGCCGAGGTCTTCGGAGCGGATCGGGTCGGTGTCGACGACACGTTCTTCGAACTCGGCGGCAACTCATTACTCGCCATCAAGCTGGTCGCTCGTATACGGGGCGAACTGGGGATCGACATCTCGATCCGGACTCTCTTCGAGGCGCAGACCATCGCCCAGTTGGCGGCCCGCGCCGACGCTCCCGCCGCTGTCGCTCGGCCCCGGCTGCGCAGGGTCACGGAGGAGGGCAGGGCCTTGGAATGAGCGCGCCATGAGTGTGACGCACTTTTCGAACACGTATCGATCGAAAGGGGATGGGCTTTCGCATGTACGACGTGATCGTGGTGGGCGCACGCTGCGCCGGGGCTCCAGCCGCCATGCTCCTGGCCCGGGCTGGCTATGACGTTCTTCTGCTGGAAAAGGCCCGCTTCCCACGGGACATCATGTCGTCGCACTACATCCACCAACCGGGGATCGCCCTCCTCGACCGGTGGGGGCTCCTCAACAGGCTGAGGGCCACCGACGCGCCGCCGATCGACCGCGTCGTCTACCACGTCGGCGACGACATCAAGCTCGAAGGCTGCTCGCTGCCCGTCGACGGTCACAGCTCGGCGTACGCGCCCCGGCGCTTCGTGCTGGACCCCATCCTCGTCGAGGGCGCGGTGGCCGCGGGCGTGGAGTTACGGGAGGGTTGCCAGGTCACCGACCTACTCTTCGAGGACGACCGAGTGGTCGGCGTAAGGTTTCGTACGTCCAATGGCGGCGAATCCGTCGAGCGCGCCCGGCTGGTGGTCGGCGCCGACGGCATGCGTTCTTCGGTCGCGCGGCTCGTCAACGCGAAAGTACTGGTTGAGGATGCCCCGCGGACGTGCACCTACTACAGCTACTGGGACGGGCTCGACGCCGGTTTCGAGCTGTACGACAAGCCCAGTCGCTGGGTCGGCGTCATCCCTACGAACGGCGGTCGCACTCTGGTGATGGCGTATTTCCCTCAGTCGGAGTTCGATGCCGTGCGCAGAGCCGCCGCACCCGCCTTCCACCAGAACGTGCGGACGACGGCACCGGAGCTCTACGAGCGGATGTCCGAGGCAGAGCAGGCGGAGCGGCTCTACGGTACGGGCGAGCAGCTCAACTTCCTGCGCCAGGCGTCAGGGCGGGGTTGGGCACTCGTCGGGGACGCCGCGCACCACAAGGACTCCATCGCCGCACGGGGCATCATGGATGCCTTCATCCAGGCACACTTGCTCACCGACCGCATCGGTGAAGACCTGCACGACGAGTCGCGGCTGAACAAGGCGCTGCGTCGATACGCCCGGGATCTCGACAAGCGGTTCATGGACTTCTACCAGAGCACCCTCTCTGTTGCCGACCTTCGCGTTCCCGAGAGCAAGTTGAGGATGTTCCGGGCAATCTCCGGCGACCAGGAACTGGTGGACCGCTACTTCGCCACACTGTCGGGTGCCATCGACGTGAAGGACTTCTACAACGCCCAGTTGTTGGCCAAGCTTGAGTGATCCCCCGCCGACGCCAGGCGGTGTGCCGCGCGGGTTCGTAACATGGCGTCCATGACCGCTGACTTTCCGGAACCCGCCCCCTGGATCGGCCCCCTCGCCTCCGACGCGGAGCGCGAGGCTGTGGTGGAGCGCTTGCAGGAGGCGGCTGCGGAGGGCCGCATCGACTTCGCCGAGTTGGACTTGCGGCTGGGGCAGGCCCTGAGTGCCAGGACCCGCACCGAACTGGCCCGCCTCACCGCCGATCTGCCGGATCCGGGGCACCTACTGGTCGTCAAAGGAGGGTTCCGCCACGTGAAGCGGGCAGGCCGCTGGCAGGTACCCCCCTACGTACGGGCGCATGGCGGCGCGGCCGGCCTCACGCTCGACTTCACCCACACCGCCTGCCGGTTGCCCGAGGTCGTCGTGGAAGTGCACGGGGAGGCGGCCGGGGTCACGGTCGTCGTCCCCGAGGGGTGGGGCGTGGAGACGGACGAGGTGGATCCGGGGCCGTGCGGCCTCAGCGTCCGGACGACCCACGAACGGCTCCCGGGCAGGCCTCTGATCCGCTTCACCGGTACGGCAGGCCCGCGGGTGTGGTCATCCGGCATCCCAATCGCCGGGAACGCCGCGCGGTGAAAGGCGATGACAGCCCATAGATTCGGCGCCGGGTGGTCAACTCGACGAGGTACTTGCCGTGCAGGCCCAGTCGTCCCTCGTGGCCGGGAAGCATCCGACCGGATGTGGCGGCCGCCCTATGGGCAACCCGTTGGATCACATCTCCCTGCTATCACCATTTCCGGGTCGTAGCGGGTGAAGTCGCCGGCGACGCAGATGAGCCTGGGCGCGCTCCACAGCACCTGGGACGCGACCGTGGCCCCGAGCCGGTCGCGGACCAGGTGCCGGAAGGCGTCCTTGTGGTCCATCAGCCACGCCATGTAGCAGAGGCCCTGATGGATCACGCCCGCGTCAGTGCCGCGCTTGTACTCGGCGACCACAGGGGCATTTTCGAGGGGCGGCCACGCCCCCGACTTGGCCCGCGGCGAGCACAATTCAGTGGTGGCGGATGCCGCCTGGGACGGTGGCCTATTCAGGTTGTCCGCTGGCGCGACGGGCTGCCGGACGGGTGTGGACGTACAGCTGTCGGCGGTCGCGGAGGTCCAGGTGCTGCGGCAATGGGAGCTCATAGCGCACCGGGCGGCGATGGTCGGCGAACTGCCGTGCGGGGTTGTAGACGCGGTTGAACTTCCACAGCATGCGGGCGAAGTTGGTCTGACCGCGGGCAAGGTTGCCACCCAGTACCCGCAGGGCGCCCATCGCGGTCCGCAGGCCCAGGTGCTTGCGGTTGATGACCGCCTGGGTCTTCACCAGTTCGCGGTAGAAGACGTCCAGCGGCAAGGTCGTGGGGACGACGGCGTGCTGGATGTCGAACAGTCGGTAGTCGCGGGTGGTCAGCCTGCGGGACTCGGTGTGCCAGATCTCCGTTCCTGGGTAGGGCGTCATCACCGTCAGGTGCACGATTTCGGGGACGGCCATGGCGAACTCCCGGACGACGCGGAAGCGCTCTTCGTCCCACGCCGGATCCACGATGAGGTTGATCGCCACGTTGATGCCCAGTCGGCGCGCGATCTCCAGGGCGCGGAAGTTCTCGTCGGGGCTGACGCGCTTGCGGTACAGGTCCAGCCCCTCGGCGTCGATGGCTTCCATGCCGAGGAACATGTAGCTCAGACCAAGCCGGGCCCAGCGCTGGAAGACCTCCTCGTTACGCAACAGGACGTCGCTGCGGGTTTCCAGGTAGTAGCGCTTGCGGATCCTGCGGCGTTCCAGCTCGGCAGCGATGGCATTGCCGTGCTCGGGCCGGATGAACGCGACGTCGTCGACGATGAACACGTTCGGCTCCCGGATGGCCGCCATCTCCGCACCGGCCGCCTCGGGGGAAGCCTTGCGGTAGCTGCGGCCGTAGAAGGTCCAGGCGGAGCAGAAGGAGCAGTCCCAGGGACAACCCCGGGTGAACTCGATCGACGCGCAGGGATCGAGTTCCCCGATGAAGTACTTGCGCCGGTGCCGCATCAGGTCGCGCGCCGGCAGAGGGCTGTCGATGCCGTGCAGCATTCTAGGTTCGGGACCACGGCCCGCCGGCGTGACGATCCCCGGCACGCCGTCGACCCCGCCGTCCCGCACCGCCGCCAGTAGCGGAACCACGGCCGGCTCGCCTTCCCCTCGCACCACCGCGTCCACGGTCCCTTCCGCCTGTGCGAGTACGTCTTCCGCCACGAAGGACACACTGTGCCCGCCGAAGAAGACGAAGCAGTCCGGGTCGACGCTCTTGGCCGCGTGGGCGAGGCCGATCGCCTCGGGGATGTTGGCCAGGTAGTTCAGGGACACGCCAAGCGCATCCGGGCGGAAGGAGGCGAACTCACGGGCCAGTTCCTTCGTGCCGGTCACTTGCAGATCGACGATTCTCACCTCGTGGCCGGCGTCGCGGGCCGCACCGGCCACCCGCTCCAGGCCGAGGGGCTCCAACCGCAGGAAGATCTCCGAGTACATCAGAGCACTGGGATGGACGAGGAGCAGACGCATGGTCACCTCGGTGGACGGCGGCAGGGACGACGGACACAGCGCGACCGGAAACCAGAAATCCCGGTTCGCCCTGAGCCGACGAGGGTCTGCCGTGCCAGCACTTGTATGGCGTTCCCGGCCCAGCCGGAGTCGGTCCCGGTCATACCTCTCCCTCGCAGGAGGGCAGCACCCTGCCCATCTTGACGGCTGCCTGCCTCCCCAACCCTGCCCAGCGGGTCCGGACGGGTGAGCGAGCCGTCAACCGCAGCAGTCGGCAAGCTCCTCGCGCAATGCCGCCAGGGCGGCGTGTGCGTCGAAATCCTTGAGGAGGAACGCCCGGTCCCCCCTCGCCGCGGCCAGGCGGTCGGGTTACGGACAGAGAGGACATGTGAAGACTGCCGGAACACGGCAATGTCTGTCCGACGTCCGCCGTGCGAGCCTCTTCTCGAAAGGAGGCGCCCGGGCCTTGAGCGCGCGCAGAGAGGGGCACACCGATGCCGCGGGGCCTTCGGGCAGCGACGAGAGGACCATGGGAATGACAGACCGGGCACCAGGAACGCCCCGCGCGTGGAAGTCGCTACTGCCGGCCGGCTTCGGCGTGCTCATCGTTCTCATCTCCGCCTTGCTCTTCGCGGCCGTGCCGGCTGAACTGGCCGACAAACGCGCGTACGCCGAAGCGCCCGTCTGCCCGGCCGGCACACCATCGGACAGCTGCCGGATGGTCGTCCCGGGGATCGTGCGCGGCACGGAGAACGAGGCTCATGGCAAGGGGGTCCGGCACTGGCTGCTCGTCACCGAGCGGGGCTCGGATACCGTGCGTCGCTTGCGTATGGTCCGGTCGGGCCCGGTCTTCGACACTGTGCGCGCCGGAGACGCGGTACGGCTGACGTACTGGCGCGGGGAGGTCCGCACCGTCGGGTTCGGCGGGGTCGCCGAGGACACCCAGGCGTCACCGGCCAATGACTGGCGGCGGTCGCTGGGCATCGGTCTGGCGCTGCTGCCCTGGGGGCTCAGTCTGCTGTGGACCGGCTGGTGGGTCCGCTACCGCCACCCCCTTGTCAAGGACGCCCATCCCTGGCGGCTCGTCGCGGTGTGGGTGGGAGGTGTCACGCTGGGCATTTTCGGATTGGTGGCGAGCGATCTCGGCAGCGGCGTGCCGGAAGCCCTGCTGATCACGGCGGGCGCCGTCCTGCCGGCCGGGGGCGCGGGCGGCCTGTGCGTGTGGTGGCTGCGACGGCGCATGAAGAAGGCCGAGGACACAAGTGACATCGTCCCGGTGCCCACCGAGGGCAAGCGGTGCGTGGGCGCGAGCGTGAGTGGCAGTGTGCCCTACAGCGTGGACGGCTTCGACCACTTGGTGGTGGGGACGGACCTCCCGCTTCCACGCCCGACCCCACCGGCGGCTTCGCTCGCAGGCCACTGCCGACGACGATGACGGTGGAACGCGTTCGAGCTTTCCGGCCGACCGACCCCCCTGCCTGGACGACGCTCTACAAGTACGACGGCGTGGTCCTCGAATGCCGGGACGGTGACCAGGCAGTCTTCATCGTCACCCGTAGGCGCGACGCCCCTGTGATCTTCGGCGCACTGGTCACCGCTCGCACCACGACTGCCTCGCAATCTTGAGTACAGGGCAGCGGGTTGCTGAGGGCGTGGACGACGTACTCGGGCCAAAGGGTGCTGCAGAAGGCTTCGTGGCGGCATGTCGGCGTGGTGGAGGCCGTCGCCCCTTTGGCGGCGGTCGCGGAGGATCTCGTAGCTCTTCATCCGGGCGAAGGTGTGCTCGACGCGGGCCCGCACGCGCCGGTGTTCGGCGTTGTCTTCCTCCTGGCCGCGCAGGAGGGGACGTCCGGCTCGTCTGCGGTGCGGGACGATCAGACGGCGGCAGTGACCGCGATCCTGGCCGAGATCCAGGCGAGGCACGAGGTGTCGTTCCTGAACTACGGGCATCCGGGCCCCGGCGGTGAGGGCCGCAGCCGTACAGGGTCGCCTTCGCGCCGGGCGAGCAGCTGCTGCTCTACACCGACGGCGTCATCGATGAAGATGACTGTGTGCGCGCCTCGGCCCCGGGAGATATGGCGGAGCATCAGGTACCCAAGAGCCCGCAGCAGGTGGGCGTGCGCCGCCCCGCCCGGGCGAGGCGAACTGGCCCCGTTCCTGGAAGCTGTATTTGTACGGGCCACGTACGCGATCGGGCGAGCTGGGCGGGTGAACCAAACTCTTCACCGTGAAACGCCGGGGCACGGCACCTCGATCAGACGGCGGCATGCCGCCCGCCAACCGCCCGCTCGGCGCCCGTCGGCCCGATCCGGTAGCGGCATCGCACCAGCCGCACCGACCATCGGCCACGTGCGCACGTCACGCCCAATGAGGCGGTGCCGCGCGTGGCTTCGGCCTGCGGATCACAAGAGGAGCTTCGCGCGAGCGATGGCCCTGCGTCCTGGGCGTTCCGCCATGGCGACGACGGGTGACGGTCGAGCACTCCTCTTGCAGCCATGGTCATTCCTCGTCGGAGGTGGTGGGGCGCGTCCGGCCGGGTTCCGGGGCCTCGCCCTGCTGCGCACGGATGTGGAGCACGTCGCCGATGAACAGGTCGTACACCAGCACACCGATCACACCGCCGACGAGCGGCCCGACGATCGGAATCCACCAGTAGCCGCTGAACGCCCCTGCCAAGCTGCCTGGGAAGGCCAGATCCTCCCAGCCCGCCATCCATGTGAACAGGCGTGGGCCGAAGTCGCGGGCCGGGTTGATGGCATATCCGCGTTCGCCCCGAAGGACATGCCGATGGCAGCCACCACGAACCCGATCACCAGCGGCCCAAGGTTTGCCTTCACGGCCGTGTTGCGTAGGTCGATGATCGCCACGACCAGCATGGCCAGGAAGGCGGTGCCGACGATCTGGTCGATCAGAGGCCCCCAGATGCCGCCGTGGAAGTACGGTGCCGGGAACGTGGCGAAGATCGAGAACGAGGCGAGGGTGTGGCCGTTGGTCTTGGGCCCTTCCATGGCGTCGTCGAAGGTGTTGATGGCGTCGTGGTACACGGCGTAGACCAGTGCCGCCCCGGCCAGGGCGCCGGCCACCTGCGACACCCAGTAGGGAACGACCTTCGCCCAGGGGAATTTGCGGCGAACGGCGAAGGCCAGAGTCACCGCCGGGTTGATGTGTGCCCCGCTGACCCCGCCGGCCACGTAGATACCCAGGACCACGCCGAAACACCAGCCCCAGGTGATCAGCAGCCAGTCTCCGGCACCGAGGAAGAATGTGGTGGGCCCCTCTGTACGACCCGATCCGGGCAGCGCCGCGACCGCCATCGCCACCACGCCGCAACCGAATGAGATGAGAACGAATGTCCCCAGGAACTCCGAAAGGCATTCACCCCACAAGCCTCCGCGGCGCCTGAGCCGTGAGGGCTTCAAAAGGGGCTGGATCTCAACGGCCATGTGATCCTCTCAGATTCGTCCGGCCGCCTCGAGCGGCTGCCCGCGCTGTGATGCGCGATGCGGCGCGGAAACGGCGGGATGCATAGTTCTCCGCTTCCTCGCCGCCTTCGTGTCTCGTGTTGCCACGGTAAACACGAGATGTGGTTGTCGCGAGTCGACGCGCGCCTCTACAAGCTGATCAGGTGGTCAGTTCTAAACTCCCTGCATCCCCACGATCACCCCCGACGGCGGCTGTTCCTGTGCCGACCAACCAGCCGGTGAACGCCCTCAGCCCGGCCATTCCGTACAGTCCGCCCTGCGTCAATCTGAGAAGCTCGTGCCCGACGATGCTGAAATTTGTAATGACTCCCCCCAGCAGCATGTACACCGAGCGCGCCAGGTCGCTTGCGACTACGTCTCCCAAGACGTAGTCGCAACGTAAAAGGCCATACTCTGAAGGCTCCATTTTCGGCATGTTTCCGGACGGGCGTGGAAGCCTTGCGGAACGGGTGAGCTACCTGCCCCAGGCTCACCCGCCCGGGCGGGAGCGCCAGCGGGAGTGCAGCCGGTGAGGTGGCGCAGCGGGCGGCGGCAGTACGGCTCGGAAAGACTCACAAGGTAATTTCAGCCCGATGGAGTTGTGCCCCTTCGGCAAACGCAGAGGGAGCCGTCCCGTCCCCTCTCCTCACGGCCATGGTCACGGGAGTCGTGCCGTGCCTGGAGAAGTCTCGTGGCTGCCCCGGGCGCGGCTGTCCGAGGTATGACGACCAAGAGGCTGGGCGTGGTGCACAACCTCGGTGCTCATGGAGTCCAGCATGGGGCGCCCCCGGGAGCCCGGCTGCCGACCATCGGAGCGAAAGTACCGCGGAGGTGAAGAGCGATCGGTGACCACTCGATGGGTGCCGGAAGGGGAGGGGGGTTCGTCATTGCCCGCACCGTTACCGCACCGCCTGCGTTCTCCATGTGCAGGTTTCTGTGGAACCGAGCCTCAGTGGAGCAAGAGAACGGGCCCATTGCGAGGCGAAGCAGGTCTGCCACTCGATGACGATCCTCGTGTCCTTCGTGGTGTCCGTCGTCGCCTGCTCCTCCGTCCTGCCGACGTGGTACTTCTTCGTCTGGGGGGCGACACACGCGGCCGCGCTCGGTCGGCTTGGACGGTGACACCACCTACACGAGCGGGGCAGACCGCCTGTATGTCGGGCACCGGGTCGGCCTATGGCTTGATGTCGTAGAGGACGTTGAAGGGGTCGTCCGCCGTGGACCGGGCCACATCGCTGAAGCCCGCCTCGGCGCACAGACCGCGTACGGCTGTCTCGGGCATACCGCAGGTGCCGAGGGCGGCTCCGCCGTTCGCGAGGGAGGTGGTCATGCAGTAGAACATGCTGAACCCGTAGAGCATCGATGCCACGGGGCCCACATTGTCCTGGGGCGGTCCTGGCAGTTGGTCTCGAGCATCAGGTAGTCGCCGTCGTCCTTGACGGCGGCTCTGATGGCGGCAAGCAGCCGCTTCGGTTCCGCAGCGTCGTGAATGACGTCGAAGGTGGTGACGAGGTCGTAGCGTCCGGGGAGGCCCTGGGCGGCATCGACCGTCTCGAAGGTCACGCGGTCGGTGACACCGGCCTCCCCCGCTTTTGCCCGGGCGCGTTCCACCTGTCCCGGAAAGTTGTCGAACCCCGTGAAACGCGAGTGGGGAAACCTCTCGGCGAGCACGATCAGTGCGCGGCCGGCACCGCATCCCACGTCCGCGACGTCGATGCCCCGCTCCAGCCTCTCGATGACATGAGGGAAGGTGCCCAGCCAGTCGTCGACCATCACGCTCTCGAACCAGCTGCCGGTGAAACGGCTCATGCCGTCCCACAAGATGTCCGGGTAGTCGCTCTGCCGCACGCCTCCGCCGCTCCGGAACGCCTCGGCCAGTCGTTCGTACGGCGCCAGAGCGGCGGGCATCATCTGGTACACGCCGCCGAGGAACATGGGCCCTGATTCCTCGGCCAGGGCGGGGGCGTGCTCGGCGGGCAGCGCGAAGCGCCCGGGCTCCGGTTCCTCCAAGTAGCCGGTAGCGGTCATACCCCGCAGCCACTCGCGTACGTAACGCTCGTTCAGCTCCAGACGGTCCGCGAGTTCCTGGCTGTCGGCGGGACCATGGGCCGCGAGGTCCTTGAACAGTCCCAGCCGGTCGCCCAGGTGGCAGAGCCCGATGGTCATCGTCCCGCTGAGGTCGCCGAGCGCCTTCTCCATGAAGGCTTCGACCTTCGCCTCGTCCAGCTCGCGCGGCTCCGCCATGAAGTCCCTCCTGACCGTCGCGCACGATCGCGGAGTGCGACCGGCCCGGCAAGCCAACCACCGGTGGAGCTCCCCCGCGTCGCCGCCACGGCGGGCGGAGGCGCGAACTCCACTCGCCCGGGCGGCGTCGGCGTACCGCGTTCATGCGCGCTGCGCTTCAGCGGGCCCACGCCGGCTCGCGGCGGCTCAGGCCCGGTGCTTGGGTCGTGAACCCGGCCGCACTCGCCGAGCAGCTGGCGACCCTCGCGGACGGAGTAGCCAGCCGTGCCATGGTGCTCGGCACCGGAGGCGATGCCAGCAGAGGTGTTCGCAGGCGGCGGGGCCGATCGTGGTTCGGTAAGTGAGAGCGAGCAACGTTTGTCGACGCTTTTGGACAGCACTGACAACGGCTCACACCATGAGGCGGATCTGTCCTGGTCGCCGCGTCCGGGGCGTCAGTGAGCGTTGATCCCCCCCGGGCGTCTTGGATGTGGCGCTTTTTCACGGCCCGCAGTGTCGTCCTGTCGAGGGCCGACAGGGGCTCGGAGTCGGAGTCTGGGAAGGGGATGAGGAGCTGCTCGGGCATCTCGGTGCCGGGGTGGAGCGAGGGGGCGTCCCACCCCGGCCGGGTCTCATCGGATGTGCTTCGCCGGCTTGGTGGCGGCGTTGAGGAGGTATTCCAGAGGGCCTCGGCGGAAGAAGCGGGACCAGATCGCGGCGAACACGATCGCCCCGAGGACGAACATGATCAGCGGCACCCATGATTGCTGGGTGCCGGTCCCGGCGGGCACGGACAGCGCGGACTGGGCGAGGAAGTGGCCGACGTAGGCGGTCAGGGACATGGTGCCCACGGCGATGACCGGCTTCGCCAGGCGGCGCAGTCGCGGCAGGCGGTCCATCGCCACCGTCGCGCCCACGATCACGAGGATCGCGACGCCCACGCTGCCGATGATGTCGAACGTGGTCCCGCTGTGCGGCCCGGCCTTCAGCAGGAACGACGCGGACATCTCGGGGAACGACCCCCCGTCCGGGGGCATCGACCCGCTGGCGGGGGGCGTCGAACCAGAGCTGCCGGACGACGACCCGTCTTCCGCGAGGCTCCGCAACGCGCCCGATCCGGCGAGCAGCAGGGACATGCCGTAGGCGGCCGCGGTGAGGGCGGCACCGAACGCGGCCAGGCGCTTTTGAACGGTGCCGGAGGACAGGTCGAGGCGGCCCAGCGCCATGCCCGCGATCACGAACGACATCCACGTGAGCGCAGGGTAGAAGCCGGTGAGCAGCAGATCGAGCACTCCCACCTCGCTGAGGCGGCGGAGCGGGTCGTAGGCGTTGATGCTCTCCTGGACCGACGACGTCAGCAGCGAGGTCAGGACGTACACCAACTGCGGTGTGACGAGGGCGAACGCGGCCGCGATGATCGCGAGTGTCCTGGCACGCAGTCCCACCAGGGGCAGGGCGAGGAGGAAGTAGACCCCGTAGAAGCCGAGGATGATCACTCCCCCGTACTCCATCGCCAGCACCGTGCCCAGCACCAGCAGGACCACGGCCCGGATAGCGATCCGGGCCCTCGCCTGCCGGCCCGCCAGGCCCGTCTTCGGCTCGCGGCGGCCGGCGATCAGCATCAGTGAGAACCCGGCAAGAGTGGCGAACAGGACCGACGAGTGGCCATCCGCCATGTAGCGGATCCAGCTCGCCACGCCGGTCGTGGCGGACAGCGGGGGGCCGATGTGCACGACGTACATGCCGAACACCGCCAGCGCGCGGGCCAGGTCCACCCCGACGAGGCGTCCCATCGAGGGACCGGCCGGGGCCGGCACGGCGGACTCGGGGGAGGTTCGGGGCGGCGGAGGTGACTTCTCCGGGAGAGCTGACGTCTCCTGCGGCGGCTGCGTCTGTGTCATACGGCAAACCTCGCGCGGAGCTCAGAGGGCGGGCCATCCGGCAGGCTTCGGTAACGCCCCCGCCGACCGGCGGGTACCGCCCTGCCGACCGGCGGAACCTCGTGCCCGACCCGGTCCGGTGCCAGCGGACGGTGGTCTTGTCCAGCCACTCGGCGGGGGTGGACCCGACGGTTGCCGGATGGGTGCGGGGCGGCCGGGCTTCCAGGGTGGAGGCATGACACACCGTGCGCGGCACAAGGAGCCCGACACCTCCCTCGCCTCACCAGCCGACGAACCGGGGCATGACGTGGTCCCTCGCAGGGGCGATTTCCTGGAGTTCCTCGGCCTGGTGCTGGCTGCGGGCGCCCTCGTCCTGGTCGTCGTACGCCCTGAGGTACCCGAAGCGCTGATGCGTGCCCTTTCCTCGAGCGCAGCCAGACTCGTCCGCTGAGCCCGCACACCATCACGCCCGATCCGTCCGGCACCGTCCATGCGGTGCCGGGCGGACCGCAGAAGGAAGGAAAGTTGTGAGCACCGCATCCGCCCCGGCGAAGGATGAGACGTCCCTGTCTGCCCGGGAGACGGTCAGGGCGCTGTACGGGTATGTCCGGCCGCACCGTTGGGCCGTTGCCCTTGGTCTGTTGTGTGCCCTGGTGGGGGCCGCCGGGGCGCTGCTGCAGCCGTTGGCCACGAAGGCGCTGGTGGACCGCATGGCCTCCGGTGGGACCATCGCCGGGATCCTGATCGGGCTCACCGTGCTGGTGGTGGTGGGCACAGCGGTCGAGGCGTTCGGCGCGTACGTGCTGGAGCGGACGGCGGAGTCGGTGGTCCGCAGCAGGCGGTCGGGGAGATCTCCGTCGCGCTGGAGCGGGCCTTCGGGGCGTTCCGCACGGTGAAGGCGTCCGGTGCCGAGGGCCGGGAGACCGCCCGGGTGGAGTCGGCGGCGCGGCGGGCGTGGCGGCACGGCGTGAAGAGCGCGAAGTGGGAGGCCGCAGCGGGCTCGGCCGACGAACTCGCCGTCCAGCTGGCCTTCCTCGCGGTACTCGCGGTCGGCGGGGCGCGCGTGGCGTCCGGGGAGATCCCCGTCTCCACCCTCATCGCCTTCCTGCTGTACCTCTTCTACCTGATCGAGCCGGTGTCCACGCTGATCGAAGCCGTGACCTCCTTTCAGGAGGGGGCGGCCGCGATCTCCCGGATCGCGCAGGTCGAACGCCTCTCCACAGAACCGGCCGACCGGCGGAGGGTCTCCCTGCCCAAGCAGGGGGCAGCGGTGCCGGATCCGGCATCGGTCCGCTTCGAGGACGTGTCCTTCCGCTACCGCCCGGGCCTGCCGTACGTCCATCGGCAGGTGAGTTTCGAGGTTCGGGGAACCGGTATGACGGCCTTCGTCGGTCCTTCGGGCGCGGGCAAGTCGACGGTCTTCGCGCTCATCGAGCGGTTCCACGAGGTCACCGGCGGCCGGGTCCTGGTCGACGGCAAGGACGTCCAGGACTGGTCCTTGTCCGAGCTGCGGTCTGCCATCGGGTACGTGGAACAGGACGCGCCCGTCTTGGCCGGCACTCTGCGGGAGAGCCTCGTCTTCGCGGCGCCCGGCGCGAGCGACGACGACATCCGCGACGTCCTGGCCCGCACGAAGCTCGACACCCTCGTCGAGCGACTGCCCCACGGCCTGGACACCCCGGTGGGACACCGCGGTTCGAAACTGTCGGGCGGCGAGCGGCAGCGCGTCGCCATCGCTCGCGCCCTGCTGCGCAGGCCCCGGCTGCTGCTCCTGGACGAGGCGACCTCGCAGCTCGACGCCGTCAACGAGTTGGCGCTGCGGGACGTCATCACGGAGGTGGCACGGGAAACCACCGTGCTGGTGGTGGCCCACCGACTGTCCACGGTGACCGGCGCCGACCGCATCGTCGTCATGGACGCCGGCCGGGTCCGCGCCGTCGGCACCCACGAGGAACTGGTGACCGAGGACCCGCTGTACGCACAACTGGCGGCGACCCAGCTCCTGACCCCCGCCCGATGACCCGCCACACGCCAGGTCGTCCGGTCGGCCACTGCCCCACGCCCGACCGGACAACCACCCACACAGACCCAAGACCCCGAAAGGCCCCCATGTACACCGAGTCCGCCATCCGTCACAGACGAGCGGTGTGGAGCTGGCTGGCGCAGCCGACCGCGCTGTTCGGCGGGGTGTACGGACTGCTGGTGTCGAGTTCGGCCGTCGCCGCGCTCACCCAGTTCGGCGAGACGACTCGAGCGGCGCGCATGGACGACGCCCTGTGGGTCCTGTTCACCGCCCTCTCCTCGGCCCTGGCACATGGTTACGCCCACCAGATTGCCCACCGCGACGCGCACGGCCGTCCCGGCGTACGGGGTGTGGTGCGTGCCGTGCTCGCCGAATGGCCGCTGGTGGTGGCGGCACTGCCCACCGCACTGCTGCTGTGGGGGGCGGGCCTTGGCTGGTGGCGCTCCGCAGGTATCGAGTACGTCGCCTTCGGCATCAACACCGTCCTGCTGCTGGGCTGGGGCGTGCTGGCTTCCCGGGCCGCGGGCAGCAGATGGGGACGAGCTCTCAGGATCGGCTGTGCCGACGCGATCCTGGGAGTGGCCGTCGCCCTTGTCAGCACGCTGCTGAAGTGACGCGGCGACTTGTCACGTGTAGCTCTCGTCGTCCGCCGTGGGCGAGGCGGAAACCAGAGCTGTCAGCCTGGTGCCGGGACGTTGACTGTCCGGCCGCAGCACCAGAGTTTCCTGGGCTCAAGCGCGCCTACGTCTTCCAGAGCACCATGACCGTCACAGCGATCCGCCTCTGGCGACGGACACAACGCACTGACCTGACCTGGGAGTTGAGAGTGGCGCACGACGTTGCCGCGCTGGCCGTGGAGCTAACGGACATGGCCGCGGCGGATCACCGGTCCGCCGTCCGCGCGAACAGCGACGACACCTTCCCCCAGCAGCTGGCCTGGCGGTGGCTTACCGCACAGCACGCTGACCGGCAGCTCGAAATTCAACAGGGCACCGGTTCCCTGGCCCTGCGAAGAGCCCGAGCGCATGGACGAACTCCGTGCAGAAGTGCCTGACGCCTCCGCCCCGTCCGCTTCCGGCGCACCCTGCCCAGGGTTCACCTGCCGTAGGCAATGATCCGCCGGACAGGCCCTGAGTAACAGCTCAGTCCGCGCTGAGCGGGATCCGCAGCCGCACCCGGTAGCCGCCTTCCGTGGTCGGGCCCGCATCCAGGGTGCCGTGCAGGATGTCGGCGCGTTCCCGTAGTCCGACAAGGCCTTGCTGGGAACCGGGGAGAGGCAGGGAAGAACGCGTGGGTGGGGTGTTCGTGACGGTCACTCCGATGCCGTCGCCGTCCTGCCACAATGCGACGCTGGCCGTGGCGCCAGGTGCGTGTTTGCGGACGTTGGTCAGCGCCTCCTGAACCGTACGGTAGAGGGCGCGTTGGGTGGGTGTGCTCACAGTGGGCGGCAGTTCCCCCGTCAGCTGTACGTGAGTGCCGCTCGATTCCACGAGTTTACGCAGGTCGGCCAAGGTGGGCTGAGGCGTCAGCTCGGCCGCGTCGCCGCCGGAGGCCCGCAGCAGGGTGACCATGGTGCGCAGTTCGTCGAGCGTGGTGACGCTCAGCGAACGGATCGTGCGGGCGGCCTCCTTGGCGTCCATGTCCCGGGCGGCAACCTGCAACGCCCCGGCCCGTACGGCGATCAGGCTGACCTGATGGGAGACCACGTCGTGCATCTCCCGGGCCAGCTGAGCGCGTTCGCGAGCGAGGACGGCCTGGGCGTGCAGGGTCCGCTCGTGTTCCCTGGCCTCCTCGATCTCAGCCAACCGCCGCGCCAGGTCCCGCTGTGCCTGGAGAAGCTGGCCGAAGAGGACAGGTGCCGCGGCCGTAGCCAGGCCGTACACGAGGAAAACCAATGTCATGGTCCGGTCGACCTCGGCCAGGGGCCATGGAGTGCTGCTAGCGACGGCGGCCAGGGCGACGCACCCGGCGAGGAGACGGCGGTTGCGGGAGCGTTCGGCCAGGGTGAACAGCGCCACGAGCACAGCGACGGCGACATCCTGCATCAGCGCGACGGGCAGGGTGAGCAGGAACACGACGAGCGGGAACCGGCGCCGGAAGGCCAGCGCGGTGCACCCGACAGCCGCCAGCGCGAGTTCGAGGCGCGTGGGCTCCCAGTTGTTCAGCCGCACGTCCACGGCCGCCGCGGCCACCAGGGCGAGGTCGATGACCGGCGCGGGAGCCCGCTGCCACAGGGCGCGTGCACGGCTCATCCGCCGACCTCCGACCGCAGGCGCTCGTCGAGGAGCCCGGCCCGCTGCGCCAGCAGGGCGGCCTGCACGCGGCTCGCCACGCGAAGCTTCGTCAGGATCGCGCTGACGTGGTCCTTCACCGTGCCTGCCCCCAGATGGATGCGGCCCCGATGTCGGCGTTCGACAGCCCCTCCGCCACCAGGACGAGGACGTCGCGCTCCCGCGCGGTGAGCAGCCGGACCCGGGCCGCCTCCTCGTCGACGGCCGTCCCGGCTCCGGGATGGCTGTGCAGCAGCGTCCGCGACGCCTTCGGGGACAGCACCACACCGCCCGCGGCCAGGGTGCGCACCAGGTGGGCGAGCTGCTCCGGCTCGGTGTCCTTCAGCAGGAAACCGGCCGCGCCGCAGTGCAGCGCGGTCAGGATGTACTCGTCGGCGTCGAACGTCGTCAGCATCGCCACCACCGGCGGGTCCGGCATCGTGCGCAGCTCCCGGAGCACGGTGAGCCCGTCGACGTCCGGCATCCGGATGTCGAGCAGCACCACGTCCGGCCGCGCCCGGCGGACCGTCTCCAGGGCCTCGCCGCCGCTCGCGGTCGCGACGACCTCGAGGTCCTCGGACGCGCCCAGAATCAGCTGGAAGCCCGAGCGGACCAGAGCCTCGTCGTCGACCACCACTACCCGGATCACGCGCTCCCCCTGCCCTTCGTTCATACCGTCCGGCCCATGCCGACTCGACCCTAAAGCCCCGATCGGTCCCGGCGGCCCGCTGAGCTGCAGCTCCAGCCACACGGCGGGGTAGCACCCACCAGTCGGCAGGGCCACGGCAGCCTTCTGCCGGATGGGCCGTGATCGGCCCGGCCTCCAGTCTGAGGGCCATGACCCATCACCCGGACTCCGCGCTGCTCCCGGCCGATACCCCGTCTCCTCGACGTGAGCGTGGTGAGCCCTCGACCGGTGCGCCAGGAGTGGGCCGGCTGATCGGGCTGGACCTGGCCCGCGGTCTGGCCGTGTTCGGCATGTACGCGGTCCACGTGGGCCCCGCCCCGGCTCAGGGCGGTGTCATCGGCTTCCTGATGGAGCCGGCGCAAGGCCGCTCCTCCGCCCTGTTCGCCGTCCTGGCCGGTTTCGCGGTCGCGCTCATCACCGGGCGCCGCACGCCGAAGACCGGCCTGGCCGGCCGTCAGGCCGTCGCCAAGATGATCATCAGAGCCGTGATCCTGCTGGCCCTCGGCACCGCCCTGACCATGACCGGCACCCCGGTCGTGCCGATCCTCGCCTTCTACGGACTGTTCTTCCTGCTCGTGCTGCCGCTGTACCGGCTGGGCGCCAAGCCACTGGCGCTCATCGCCGCGGGGTGGGCCCTGGTGGGCCCGCAACTGCTGTACGCGCTGAAGCCGGTGGTCGGCGGCCGCGTGTTCCTCTCCTACGGGCAGGCCGACGGCCCCGTCTCGTTGTTCTTCACCGGCGGTTATCCGGCCCTGACCTGGGTCCCGTTCGTGATCGCCGGTATGGCTGTCGCCCGCTGCGACCTGACTGCCACGGCCGTCCGGATACGCCTCGCCCTCACCGGCGTCGCCCTCGCCATCACCGGCTACGGCGGCTCCTGGCTGGCGGTGCGTCTCGTACCCGGTGCCGCCGAAGCCGTCCGGGAAGCCGAAGAGGGGGCGGGCATGTCGTCCGTGTCGTCCGTATCGCCCGACAGCATCGGTATCTTCGGCGACACCCCCGCCGGGATGCTGGCCTCAGCCCCGCACAGCGAGGCGACCCTGTCCATCGTGGCCGCCACGGGTGTGGCGATCCTGGTGATCACCGCGTGCCTGGCCGTCATGGACGCCTTCCCCCGGCTGCGCCGCCTGGCCAAGCCCGTCATCGCGGTCGGCTCGATGTCACTGACCGCGTACGTCTACCACATCGTGGCCATCTGGCTCCTGGACACCGAGGATCTAGCCGTCCCGCCGCTGTATGTCCTGCTCGGCTTCATCCTGTCCATCACCCTCCTCGCCACCCTCTGGTCCCGCTTCTTCCAGCGCGGGCCACTCGAATGGCTGATGGGCAAGGCGACCGGGATCGCCCGACGCATTCGATAAAACGCAGCCGGAGAAGCGTGCCCGGAGCCCCTCGCCCGGGTGGGGCGGTCGCGCTGCGGGCCTCACGAACAGTCTGTGGTCCTTCGGCGGCCCTCAAGGCACTTTGAGGGGCGACGCGCTTCGGCGCCCTGTCTTCAGGGGCTCCTGTTCTCTCTGGTGCGGGTCGGCGGCAATGACCTTGGGAGTCCCTGGATGTCCCTGGAGCAGGCGGTCGGGCCGGTCAACCGGTTGGGCGTGAACCACCCCAAGCCCCGTAGCCTCAAGCGGCTTTGGTCACCCAGGCCGTGGCTGACCCGGGGCGGCGACGCCGTCTGCTACTTGCAGTGGCTCACGAGCGTGAGCCAGTGACCGTCGAGGTGCCCGGCACCCACCACAACGGACATCGACACCGACGGGGTGTCCTTCGGCCGGTACGGCGTCTGGGGCAACGGCCTCACGGCGCCCTCGTGTGCGGAGAGCTGGAAGCCGAGAGGGGCGTCGTCGCAGCCCCGCTGATTCAGCAATCACTCGCGAAAGGGAGGAAACTCCATGAGAAAGTGTTGGGTGCTACCCGCAATCCTGCCCCGGGGACCATGTCCCGGCCCCTGGTTGAAGGCACGGCCGAGGCGGCTCATGTCGGTCAGGTCGTAGCCGAACTTGGCGTCCAGGACAACCTCGTCGCGGAAGTCCTTGACCGCCCGCCCGAGCAGTTGCTCGCTGGTGTCGCCGCCCAGCCCGTACGGTTCGGCGGTGTCGAATGACCGGCGGCCTGAACTGGCCCCCCTCACTCAAAGTCCGCCACAAGATCGCGTTGACAGTGCGAGCTTGACCCTCAACGTTTCAGCATGGGGTGTGCGACGTCACTGTGGTGAGCGGGCTGGGACACTTCACGCAGGGGGCATGGCCTCATGCATGCCGGTTCGTGCGTTCCCCTGGATCTGCCGTCTGTGCCCCCAGCCCCATAGGGAAATGGGCAGCCAGTTCCTGGCAAAACGCGTCCGTGTCGCCTTCCAGGGCGACGGCGGCCAACCTCTCGTGCTCGACGACCAGTTGATGCGGGTCGTCGCTGTAGGTGCGGTGATCGACGCTGAGGTGGAGGCGCAGCTTGGTCTCCCAGCCGTTCCACAGACTCTGCAGGACGCCGTGGCCCGAGAGGTCGTAGAAGAGCCTGTGGAAGCGGAGGTGCGCGTCGATGCTGGCCGGGATGTCGTCCTTCTCCATGGCCCGGCGCAGATCCTCGACGGTTTGCAGCAACTGGGGCCGCTCAGGGCCGCGCAGTGCTTCGGCCGAGAGCTCGGCGGCGTACGGTTCGACACGTAGCCGGACCGAGTCGATCTCGGCGACCTCGCGAGCGCTCACCTCTACGACGAACGCCCCACGGTAGGGGATCTTTACGACGAGCCCCTCCTCCTCCAGCTTGGTCAGCGCCTCGCGCAGCGGGGACCGGCTGATCCCGAGATCTGTGGCGATGTGCGCCTCGCGCAACTGGCCGCCAGGAGGGACGGTCCCATCGAGGATGGCGGCACGCAGCGTGCGGTAGACACCGTCCGGCGTCGTCATCCGCTGCTCCTGCCACTCGAACTTGTGGTCCACCCCATCACCCTCCCCTGCTCACACCCGACCACTTGGTCGTTTGTCGACTATAACCTCTGCTCGCTTCTCCGCATCCACACCTCAAGTCGACTGCCAGGCACGGAGCTCACTGATATTCACAGCGGTGCCCCATCAGGTTCGCGGGTCGCGGTGACAGGCGGTGCCTCGGGCGGGGCCGTTTGACTCTCAGGCCGATGCCGGCAAGTTGAGCGCCTGGCTGACCGGTGGCATTGCCGTTGCTCGCGGCCTGCTCGATGAGCCCGGCGCTCAGCTGGTCTGCAGGAACTCCGGAGGTGACCCCGACCGAGAGCCGATTGCGCCCGACCCGGCGGATCACCTCATCCATTCTGGAAGTGGATCAGCGCCGGGTCTGCCCGAGGCACTCCTCCGACGTGCTTGACACCCGAGACCCATTTGGTCGACAATCGACTAAGTGAATGGTCGACAATCGACCAGAGCGAGGAACTGCTCCACTAACGCACTAGGAGGAACAGTGGCATTCGACGTCAAGCCCAAGTTCGTGACGTTCGACATGAACGGAACGCTGATCAAGTTCAGCATCAACGACACGATGCGTGAGGTCCTGGGCGACCGGCTGCCGGCCGAGGTCGCGGATGAGTACCTGCGGATCTGCAAGGCGTACCGGATCGACGAGTGCACGGGCGCGTACCAGCCGTTCCACCAGGTCGTGGCTCGTTCCATGGAGCGCGCCTCGCGCAGTGTCGGTCTCGAGTACCGCGACGACGAGGCGCGGGCGGTGTACGAGCGCATCCCCACCTGGGGCCCGTACCCCGGCGTCACCGAGGCGCTGAACCGCCTGGCCGAGGCGGTCCCGCTGGTCATCATCACCAACAGCGACACCGCGCACGCCGTGCGCCTCGCGGAGAACCTCAAGGCCCCCTTCGAGGTCGTCATCAGCGCCGAGGAGATGGGCGTCTACAAGCCGCGACTCCGCGCCTTCGAGTACATGTTTGACAAGCTCGGCGTGACACCCGACGAGCTCGTGCACGTCTCCGCGAGCCCGATGTACGACCACCGCTCCGCGGCGATCATGGGCATCGAGAACAAGGTGTACATGGACCGCGGCTGGGAGCACGACGAGCACTGGCTCGGCTACGAGCGGATCACCGACATCGCCGACCTCCCCGTCCTCTGCGGCCTGCCGCGCCCCTGACGCCTGAGCCTGAGCGGAGAACTGAGGAAATGATCCACAGCAAGACGGTGGCGGCATGAGTCTGCCACTCCCCAGACCGTCAAGGGTGACTCGGCTTCGGAAAGGCTCCAAGACCTCGGACTGAAGCTACCCGTCCTCGCCGGCACCACGTACCTCGTGCCCCACCGGACGGTGGGCTCCACCATCCACCTCTCCGGCCAACTCCCCTTCAAGGACGGCGAGCTGCTGGGTCAGGGGTTGTCGGCCGGGACGTGGAGCTGGAGACCGCGCAGGAGCTCGCACGCCATGCCGCGCTCAACGCGCTCGCCGCCGCTGTGCAGGCGGTGGGAGATCTGGACCGGGTCCGGATCGTGCAGATGCTGGTCTTCGTGGCCAGCACGCCGGACTTCGGTCAGCAGTCGCAGGTCGCCAACGCGGCCAGCGAACTGCTCATCGAGGTACTGGGGGAGAACGGACGCCACGCCCGCACCGCGATCGGTGTCGCCGGGCTGCCGCTCAACACCCCCGTCGAGATCCAGGTCGTCTGCACCGCTGTGTAGCGGCGAGCCACTCATGAGCAGTGCGGCGGTGGCCCGGCTTCGACGGGCACTCGACACCCCCGGCCGGCACGATCGACACCCCGGTGCAGATCCTGCTGGCCGACGCGAGGGCAGATCCCGCTCCGGCGCCTCGCCCCTCCCGAGGAGATCGCCGACGCCGTCCTCTTCCTCGCGTCGCCGGAGTCCTCGTACATCACCGGGGCGCCTCTCCCCGTCAACGGCGGCTACACACCTCCCCGTACCGGCCCCCGCGGTTCCCATAGAACAGATGAAGGACACACCATGAAAGCCCCCGCGGCACCACCCCGAAACGGAGAGCTCGGCTTCTGGGTGGCCCAACTGGCCGACAAGAGGCCGTCGTTCCCCGCTTCACCGGCCAGGACTCCGTCGACGTGGCCATTGTCGGCGGCGGCTACACCGGCCTGTGGGCGGCGTACTTCGCCAAGAAGCTCGAACCGTCGCTCACGGTGGCCGTCTTCGAGGCCGAGCAGGTGGGCTACGGCGCGTCAGGGCGCAACGGTGGCTGGCTCTCGGCGATGCCTCCGGGAAACCGTGCCACCTTCGCCCGCGCCGGAGGAGGGCTGGAGGCGAGCCGGGCACTGCAGCAGGAGTTCGTCGCAGGCGTCGACGCGGTCCTGGACATCCTCCGGGCCGAGGGCATCGATGCGGATCAGCACAAGGGCGGCGCACTCGTCGCCGCCCACACTCGGGCGGGACTGGGCCGACTGGTGGCCAGACGTGATGCCGACCTGAAGTACGGGCTGACCGACGACGAAGTCCACCTGCTCGACCGGGACGAGTTCCAGTCCACGATCAACATCTCCACCGTCCACGGCGGGCTCTTCTACAAGCACTGCGCGAGGATCCACCCGCGAAGCTCGTCTACGGCCTCGCCGACACCCTGACCTCCATGGGGGTGACGATCTACGCGGGCAGCCGCGTGGACAGTGTCGAGGGCAAGACCCTCACCCTGGCCGACGGACGCGTCACCGCGGCGAAGACGTTCATCTGCACCGAAGGCTATTCGGGACCGCTGCTCGGCAGCCGGACCCTGATCCCTGTCAACTCCTCGATGATCGTGACCAAGCCCCTGCCGCAGGAGGCGTGGCAGCAGATCGGCTGGGAGGGGCCCCAGTGCCTCAACGACTCCGCGCACACGTTCATCTACGCCCAGCGGACGTCGGACGGCCGTATCGCCATGGGTGGCCGTGGTGTCCCCTACCGCTTCAGGTCCGGTACGGGAGGAGCCGGTGCGACCGCCCAGTCCACCATCGACCTGATCTCGCACAAGCTCGGATCCTTCTTCCCGGGCATCCCCTTCGAGGTGGACCACGCCTGGTCGGGAGTCCTGGGCGTCACACGGGACTGGAACGGCGGCGTGCACTGGGACCCGGCATCCTGTATCGGATCGTCCACCGGCTACGCGGGGCACGGCGTCACGGCAGCCTATGTCGGCGGCAGGACCCTCGCTGAGCTCGCCTTCGAGAGGGAAACCGAACGGACCACTCTCCCCTGGGTCGGCTACCGGGCACGGAAGTGGGAGCCGGAACCCTTTCGCTGGCTGGGTGTTCACGCCATGTACCGGCTCTTCGGTGTCGCCGACCACTGGGAAGAGCGCAGGGGCTCCAGCAAGACCTCACTCCTGGCCAGATTCGGCAGCCGCCTCGCCGGACTTCACGAGTAAACGAAAAGGGAACTGCTGTCATGGACGCACAACTCGCAGTCATCGGCTTGGGCAGCATCGGAAGCATGGCCCTGTGGCAGGCCTCCCGACTGTCCGACTCGGTAGTCGGTTTCGAGGCCGCCACCCCCGCTCACGGCCGCAGTGCCGTCGGCGGAGACACCCGCCTGTTCCGCATGATCTACCTCGGCAGGCCCGATTACTACCCCATCATCGAACGCTCCCGCGGCCTGTGGGCCGAGCTCGAAGCGGAAACCGGGCAGGACATCCTCACCACTACCGGGGGGCTGTCCATCGGGACGGCGAACGGCAGCTTCATCAACAGCCTCCTCGAGGCCACGCGCGTCAACGGAGCCGAGCACAGCGTCCTCAGCCGGGAGGAGATGGCGGAACGCTATCCCCAGCACAACCTCCGCCCCGACGACTGCGCCGTCTACGACCCCCGCGCCGGCGTTCTGCGCACCGACCGCGCCGTCAGCGCCGCCGTCGCGGCGGCCCAGGCGAACGGTGCCACCGTCCTTCAGAACACACCCGTGGACAGCATCACCGAAACCGACCACGGCGTCGTCGTCACCTCGGGCGACAGAACCTGGACATTCGAGAAGGTCATCGTCGCCTCGGGCGGCTGGTCCCGCAGGCTCATGCCCGACCACCTCAAGGCCGTCACCGAAACCCACCGGATCGTCCTGACCTGGTTCATCGCCGAAGACGGCACCCAGTTCTCGCCGGAGAACTTCCCCGCCTTCAGCCGGTGGTACGAGGATCGCTCCATGTACGGCGCACCCGCCGTCGACGGCGTGACGGTCAAGGCATCGGTGGACGGACCGCTGGCCGGGCGCGCAAGGGCGACCCCGACCCGGACGCCGTGCCCAGAGAACTCACCCGGGAAGAAACCGAAAAGGTCACCGAGATCGTCACCGAATTCTTCCCCGGCCTGATCCCCACCATCGCGCGCTCCGACGCCTTCCCCGACCTTTTCACCGAGGACAGGCATCCCCTCGTGGGCTGGCTGAACGAGAACAGCAGGATCTACTGCGCCACCGGATTCTCCGGAAAGGGCTTCAAAATGGCCACCGGCTACGGCCACATCGCCGCACACGAGGCGCTCGGCAAGCAGACCATCGAAGGCCTGGACTTCGTGCGTCCGGACCGGTTCAAGACCAGGTAGCCGCCCACTCCGGCCGCCTCGGCGCAGTGGCCTCGGTATCGCCATCCGGCTGGGGGTAATTGCGGGACTCAACCCGGGGCACGGCCCGGACCTCCCGCCCCGCAGGTTCCGCCGGACACGGAGTCACCCCGTGCCGCACAAGCTGCGCGGTGCTCAGCAATTCCGCAGGGCGTCGGCCCATGAGTGAGCGGCCAGGTCCTCAGGATCTGGCCGCTCTGCTGTGCAGGGGCGGCAGGATTTGAACCTGCGGCGTGCGGGTTTGGAATCCGCTGCTCTGGCCGGCTGAGCTACGCCCCTTCGGTAGGTGGAGCCTGGCACGGGGGCGGGTCCCTCTGCCACCGGATTTCGGGCTGAGCGTCCGCCTCTGGACGTGGGCAGCACCGGCTAAGCCAGCCGGCCTTCGTACGTCTTCCGGCAGGCAGCTGGGAGGCGGTAGGAACTACCCAACCGCCTTCCGTCCGGCGGCCACCAACGCCGAAGCGTTCCCGCAGGTCAGCGCACCCTTCCCCGCGGTTTCAACGGCAGCGGCGGCAGTTCCGGTGCAGGCAGTGGAGCCCCGTCGTACCCCTTCACTTCCCCGAACCGCGTCCCCTCCGTCCAGTCCCGCCGCGCCTGCTCGATCTCCTCCTGCGACCGTCCGATCCAGTTCCAGAACATGATCAGTTCCTCTTCGAACGGTTCGCCGCCCAGGAGCATCAGGCCCGCGTCCGACTCCGCGCGGAGCGGGAGTTCGCTGCGGCCGCAGCCGAGGTAGAGCATCGAGCCGGGCAGGACCGGGACGCCGTCGACGTGGGCCTCGCCGGACATGGACAGGACCGCGTACTCGAAGTCCGGTTCCAGGGGGAGGCGTACGTCCGCGCCTCGGGTGAGGGCGAGGTCGGCGCCGACGATCGGGGTGTACGCCGTGCCCGGCGAGGTCGCGCCGTCGAGGTCGCCGAGGATCAGGGTGGCCGCGAGGCCGGGTGCCGTGACGACCGGCAGGTCGGCGTGGTGTTCGAAGCGCGGCTCGGTGTGGCGGTGGCCGTCCGGGAGGGCGACCCACAGTTGCGCACCGTGCAGGAAACGGGCGTGCGAGCGCGGGCTCTCCTCCGAGTGGCTGATCGCCCGGCCGGAGGTCATCAGGCCGAGCTCGCGCGGGCGGATCATCTGCAGGCTGCCGGTGGAGTCGCGGTGCAGGACCTCCCCTCGTGCAGCCAGCTCACCGTCTGCAGACCCATGTGAGGGTGCGGCGGCACCTGCATGCCGGGCTCGTCGGCGATGTCGTCCGGCCCGTAGTGGTCGACGAAGCACCAGGCCCCGACCATACGGCGGCCCAGGTTGGGCAGCAGCCTGCGGACCTCGCTGGACTCGCCCAGCCTGACCTGGCGAGGACTGAGGAGTTCACGCACCGGCTCCGCCACGACGAAGCCGCGGCCGCCGCACAGGGCGGGAGCCGCCTCGCGCTCAAGATTGCTCATGGCGCACAACCTAGTCCGGCGGGCGGCCTCCCGTCAGCGCGTCATTCGGGCCGCCCGGGCGCGTCCTCACCTTCACGAGTCACTCGAGCCGCTCTACGTGTCGAAACTCGCCCGCGCGCTGGAGACCGCCGGCCTCCTGGAGCGCACCCGGGACCCTCGCGATCCACGCGCCGTGCAGCTCTCGCTGACCGAGCAGGGCCGCGAGGTCACCGGGCGGGCGATCAAGGTCGTCCACGGGCTCCTGCAGCAGCTCATGGAGCCGCTCGGCGGCCTCGACAGCGCGCGGGCACGGGAGCTGGAACGCGACCTGACGGCCCTGCTCGACGCACCTCTTGATCCCTTCAGCGAGAACGAGACGGAGCAGCCATGACCACCACCCCTCTGGTCGACCCCCGCGTGATCGCCCTGGCCCACTACGCCGGACGGGCGGTCCTGGAGAACGCGCCGGCCCGGCACGGTGTCACCTTCCAGCAGTCCGTCACCCTCCGGCTCGCCGCCACGGCCGGCGGCCCGGTCGAACGCGAGCAGCTCGTCGACGGTGTCGTCGGAGCGTTGAAGATCGACCCGGCCCAGGTGCACGGCGTGATCGAGCAGCTGGTCGCCGCGGAACTGCTGGCACCGGTCGAGGCGGCGGGCGTGCGGATCACGGACGCCGGGCGGGAGCTGTACACCAGGACGGCCGGCGAGACGGCGCCCGTCACCGCCCGGATCTACGCCGGCATCCCGGAGGAGGACCTGGCCGTCGCCGGACGGGTGCTGGGCCTGATCGCCGAGCGGGCGAACGCCGAGTCGGCCACCCTCCCCAAGTAGTGGAATATTGAACCAACAGGTTCGGTTGTGGGCCTCGAAGGAGGCAACCAGTGAACACGATCCACACGACCCGAGACGCGGCGTACTACGCCCACGGCACACCGGCGGAGCGCTGGGAGCGGGCGCAGATGTTCTTCGACGCCAAGGACTACGCCGCCGCCGCGCGCGTCCTGGGCGGGCTGGTCGAGGAGGTGCCCGAGCAGACCGGACCGCGGCTGCTGCTGGCGCGCTCCTACTACCACTCGGCCCAACTGTGGCGCGCCGAGGCCGAGTTGCGAACGATCGTCGAGCGGGACCCCGTCGAGCACTACGCCCGGCTGATGCTGGGCCGCACGCTCCAGCGGCAGGGGCGGCACGAGGAGGCCGCGTCGCATCTGCGGATCGCCTCGGCGCTGGCGGGTGACTTCGAGCAACACTGACCGCCGCCCTCACGCGCCGGTGCCCGGCTCCTCGCGGAGCCGGGCACCGGCGCGTGCCGCGGGTCCGCTACTGCGCGGAGGTTCCGGCCCCGTACGACCGCCGCCCCCGTCGGTAGGCGATCTCGCCCAGCAGGACGTCCACCGCGAGGAAGGCCGCCAGCGGGATTCCGAACAGGGGCAGGAAGTAGCCGAGTACGGCGACACCCGCCAGCAGCGGTACCAGGATCCGCGGTGGCACCTGCTGCCAGGCGCCGCGCGGGATCGGCCGGCCGAAGGCGGAGCCGCGGCCGCGCTGCCACCACATCCGGTAGCCCCACACGATCAGCAGGACGAGGCCGAGCGCGAGCAGCATCAGGGCGATCTGGTTGGCCAGGCCGAACAGGATGCCGGTGTGCAGGTCGATGCCCCAGCGGGTGAGCTTCGCGAGGACCGGGTAGTCGGCGAACCGCAGGACGTCGGTGACCTCGCCGCTCGCCGGGTCGATCGCGACGGAGTCCTGCTTCTCGGGCCAGCTGCGCTGCACCTGCTTCACGACGTACGCCGACTGCGCGTCGGCCGGCGGCACGATCTCCACCGGATCACCGAGGCCCTCGGCCCGCGCCGCCGCGAGGACCTTGTCGAGTCCCACGCCGTGCGCGGCGTCTCCCGCCTGCCCGGCGGCGGAGCCGTGGCCGGCGTGTTCACCGCCCGTCGACGCCGCCACCGACGGGGTGGCCTGGCCCAGCGAGGTCCGCAGCTCGTCGATGTTGGCCCCGGCGTAGGCCGACCAGGTCAGACCGGTCGCCGAGAGGAAGAGGAAGCCTGCCGCGGCCCACACGCCGACGCTGCCGTGCAGTCCGAGCGTGCGGCGCCGCCCGCTGGTCCCCCGCACCGTGCGCAGCGCACGGCGGCGGGAGAACCACAGCACCAGCCCGCCGGCCGAGATCACCCACAGCCAGCTGGCCGCCAGCTCGCTGTACAGCCGCCCCGACTCCCCCAGGTGCAGGTCCCGGTGGAACTCGTCGATCCAGGTGCGCAGCGGCAGCGCGCCGGTCGAGCCGTACTGTTCGAGGGAGCCGCGCACCTTCGCGGTGTACGGGTCGACGAAGACGGCGAGTGTGTGGCCCTCGCCGACGCCCGGGACACCGGACAGCATCACCCGCGTCGTCGCGTCGGCCTCGGGTGAGGGGCGTACGGCCGAGACCGTGCCCTCGGGTGGGCCTTGCGGGCGGCGGCCACCTGCTCACTGATCGGCATCTTCCGCTCGCCGGCGGGGACGGTCAGTTCGTGGTCGTACACGACCTTCTCGGCCTGGAAGGAGGCGGCGTACAGCAGGCCGGTGACGGCGGCGACGAGGAGGAACGGCGCCACCAGCACCCCGGCGTAGAAGTGCAGGCGGAGGATCAGCGGACGCAGCGGGGCCCAGCTGTTCTTCGACGCTGCCGGGGCGGTCTCTTGCGGGGCTTCGTCCGTCGTGGTCGAGGGAGCGGTGGTCATCGGCGGGCTTCTCCGGGGGACGTCTTCTGAGCCACCGCACTGCGGTGGCGGCCGTTGCGGTGCAGTAGTCGGGGCGGCGGGGCATCCAGTTCCCGGCAAGTACCTGTGATGTGCGTCACACTGGGGGTGGTGGTGCCGTGTCATCCTGACGCGATGGGAACTCCGAGCGATCGCGCACCTCTGGCCGAGCGAGTCGAGGAACTCCTCGCCGGCGGTGGCCCGTTGCCCATCGTCGCGGCCGGCGATCCGGTGCTGCGGCGCGGCACCGAGCCCTACGACGGTCAGCTGGGGCCCGCGCTGCTGGCCCGGTTCGTCGAGGCCCTGCGGATCACCATGCGCGCGGCGCCCGGGGTGGGTCTGGCGGCGCCCCAGGTCGGTGTGCCGCTCAGGATCGCGGTGATCGAGGACCCGGCGCCCGTACCGGAGGAAGTGCGTCTCGCACGCGGGCGGGTGCCGCAGCCGTTCCGGGTGCTGGTCAATCCGGCCTATGAGCCCGTCGGCGGCACGCGTGCCGCGTTCTTCGAGGGCTGTCTGAGCGTGCCGGGCTGGCAGGCGGTGGTGGCACGGCCCGCCGAGGTGCGGCTGACCGGGCAGGACGAGCACGGGCACACGGTGGACGAGGTGTTCAGCGGCTGGCCGGCACGGATCGTGCAGCACGAGACCGACCATCTCGACGGCGTTCTCTATCTCGACCGGGCCGAGTCGCGTTCGCTGTCGTCCAACCGGGCGGTGACGGAGCGCTGGGCGCAGCCGACGCCGGAGGAGGCCGCGCGGGCGCTGGGCTTCGATCTGCCCTGAGGCACCGGAAATCGGAGGCGCCCCGCACGGCACCTCCGCTACGGTGCTTCCTATGTCTACGCCCCGAATCTCCTAGCCAAGGACCCGCTTCCACGCCACCCGTGTGTCCTCTTGCTTGTTCGGAGCGTTTTCTCATGATCACCGTTCGTGACGTCGACGTGCGTGTGGGCGCGCGTCTGCTGCTGTCCGGCGTCTCCTTCCACGTCTCCCCGGCGACCGCATCGGCCTCGTCGGCCCCAACGGCGCGGGAAAGACGACCCTGTTGCACACCCTGGCGGGCGCCTTGCGGCCCGCCGCCGGCACCGTCGCCCGCACCGGTGGCGTCGGCCATCTCCCGCAGGACTCCCGCGCCGCCGACCAGTCGGTCACCGTCACCGACCGGATCCTGTCCGCTCGCGGCCTGGACCAGGCCGTACGGGCACTGCGCCGCGCCGAGGCCGCGATGGCCGACGGCGCGGAGCGGTCGATGAACGCCTATGTGCGGGCCGAGGCCGAGTTCCAGACGCGCGGCGGCTACGCGGCCGAGGCGGAGGCCGCCCGGGTCGCCGCCGGTCTCGGTCTGCCGACGGACCTGATGGAACGGCGGCTCAGCGCGCTGTCGGGTGGTCAGCGCCGGCGCGTGGAGCTGGCCCGGATCCTGTTCGCCGGGCACAGCACGCTGCTGCTGGACGAGCCGACGAACCATCTGGACGCGGACTCGATCGCGTGGCTGCGCACCTTCCTGACGAGCCATCAGGGCGGGCTGATGATGATCAGCCACGACACGTCCCTGCTGGCCGGCACCGTGAACCGGGTCTTCCACCTGGACCCGGTGCGGGCGGTGCTCGACGTCCACAACACCGGCTGGGACGCCTACCTGGACCAGCGGGACGCCGACGAGCGGCGACGGACGCGTGAGCGGGCGAACGCCGAGCGCAAGGCGGCGGCGTTGCACGCCCAGGCCGACAGGATGC
This sequence comes from Streptomyces tuirus, assembly GCA_018195615.1. Lineage (GTDB taxonomy): Bacteria > Actinomycetota > Actinomycetes > Streptomycetales > Streptomycetaceae > Streptomyces > Streptomyces tuirus_A. Next base: position 213,219 of record JAGTPG010000001.1, read on the forward strand.
GGTCCCGGGTGGCGACCGCGGTGGCCGCGCGGAACATGGCCCGGCGCGCCGACCGGATGCTCGCGGACCTCGAACCGGCCCGGCGCAGCGAGAAGACGGCCCGGATCCGGCTGCCCGAGCCGGCGCCCTGCGGCCGGATCCCGCTCGGCGCCGTCAGCCTGACGCGGTCGTACGACGGGCGGCACGTCCTGCGCGGCGTCGATCTGGCCGTCGACCGGGGCAGCCGCCTGGTGGTGCTCGGTCCCAACGGCGCCGGGAAGACGACCCTGTTGCGCATCCTCGCCGGGCAGGACACTCCGGACAGCGGCCGGGTGGTGCACGGCCACGGACTGCGCCTGGGCTACTTCGCCCAGGAACACGACACGCTGGCCCCGGAGTCGACGGTCCGTGAGCACCTGTCAGGTGCGGCCCCGCACCTCACCGACGGTGAAGTCCGCCAGGTCCTCGGCTCCTTCCTGTTCTCCGGCGACGACACCGCCAAGTGCGTCGGCGTCCTCTCGGGCGGCGAGAAGACCCGCCTCGCCCTGGCGGGCCTGGTCCACTCGGGCGCCAACGTCCTGCTCCTCGACGAGCCCACCAACAACCTCGACCCGGCCTCCCGGGCCGAGGTCCTGGCCGCGGTGGGCACGTACCCGGGCGCGATCGTCATGGTCACGCACGACGAGGGCGCCGTCGACGCACTGCGCCCGGACCGGGTCCTGCTGCTGCCGGAGGCGGAGGAGGACCTGTGGAGCGACGACTACCGGGAGTTGGTGGTGCCCGCGCACGCGTGACCCTGACGGGGCTCAGCTGTCCCGGTACGCCTCCAGCAGCCGCAGCCACACCTCGCTGATCGTCGGGTAGGAGGGGACGGCGTGCCACAGGCGGCTGACGGGGACCTGGCCGGCGACGGCGATCGTGGCGGAGTGGATGAGTTCGCCGACGCCGGGGCCGACGAGGGTCACGCCGCGCAGGATCTCGTCCTCGAGGTCGACGACCATACGGGCGCGGCCCTTGTAGCCGTCGGCGTACAGGCCGGCGCCGGAGACGGTGGACAGGTCGACGTCGACGGCCCGTACCCGGTGCCCCGCCTGTTCCGCCTCGGCCAGGGACAGACCCACGGCGGCCGCCTCGGGGTCGGTGAAGACGACCTGGGCGACGGCCGCCTGGTCGGCGGTCGCGGCGTGGGCGCCCCAGGGCTCGGCCAGGAGGGTCTCGCCGGTGGCGCGCGCGGCGATGGCGGCGCCCGCGATACGGGCCTGGTACTTGCCCTGGTGGGTGAGCAGGGCGCGGTGGTTGACGTCGCCGACCGCGTACAGCCAGTCGTGGCCGGTGACGCGGAGGCTGTCGTCGACCGGCAGCCAGGAGCCGGGGTCGAGACCGATCGTGTCCAGGCCGATGTCGTCGGTGCGCGGGGCGCGGCCGGTGGCGAAGAGGATCTCGTCGGCCTCGATGCGGTCGCCCTTGTCGGTGACGGCCACGACCGTGCCGTTCTCGCGGGTCACCGACTCCACGGAGGTGCCGGTGCGGACGTCCGTGCCCGCCTCCGTGAGCGCCTCGGCGACCAGTTCTCCGGCGAAGGGCTCCATCCGGGCGAGCAGGCCCTTGCCTCGGACCAGCATCGTGACCTGCGAGCCGAGGGCCTGCCAGGCGGTGGCCATCTCGGTGGCGACCACGCCGCCGCCGACCACGATGAGGCGGCCCGGCACGCTCGCCGAGCTGGTGGCCTCCCGGCTGGTCCACGGCTTGACCTCGTCGAGTCCGGGCAGCCGGGGCAGCAAGGCGCGGCTGCCGGCGCAGACCGCGACGGCGTGCCGGGCGGTCAGGACACGCTCACCGCCGTCCGGGCCGGTGACCGTCACCGTGCGGGCACCGGTGAGCCGCCCGTGGCCGCGGTACAGGTCGGCGCCGATGGAGTCGAGCCAGCCGATCTGGCCGTCGTCCTTCCAGTGGTTGGTGTAGTAGTCGCGGTGGGCGAGGACCGCGGACGCGTCGAGGGACCCCTGCACCGACTGGCTCAGGCCCGGCACGCGGCGGGCGTCCGCCCGGGCGATGACCGGCCGCAGCAGGGCCTTGCTGGGCATGCACGCCCAGTACGAGCACTCGCCGCCGACCAGCTCGCTCTCCACGATCGCGGTGGTCAGACCGGCCGCGCGGGTCCGGTCGGCGACGTTCTCCCCCACGGGCCCGGCCCGAGCACCACGACGTCGTACGTGTTGGTTTCCGTTTCCGTCATGAGGTCAGTCTGGTGGGTGGTGTGCGCCCTGGCCACACGGGTAGGGGCGCGGAATACGTGCCAGGTCGGCCGTGTTGTGCCGACGGCTTGACCCACACCAGGAAGAGGGATTTACGCCATGAGCAGCACCGTGGAGCTCACCAAGGAGAACTTCGACCAGACGGTCACGGACAACGAGTTCGTCCTGATCGACTTCTGGGCCGACTGGTGCGGGCCGTGCAAGCAGTTCGCCCCGGTGTACGAGAAGGCGGCCGGGGAGAACCCGGACCTGGTGTTCGGCAAGGTGGACACCGAGGCGCAGCCGGAGCTGGCCGCGGCCTTCGGTATCCAGTCGATCCCGACGCTGATGATCGTCCGTGACCAGGTCGCCGTGTTCGCCCAGCCGGGTGCCCTGCCCGAGGCCGCCCTGACGGACGTCATCGGGCAGGCCCGGAACCTCGACATGGACGAGGTCCGCAAGGCGATCGCCGAGCAGCAGGCCCAGCAGCCGGCGGAGTAACGGACCCGGCCGGCAGGCAGGCCAGGCCTCTAGAAGGGGTACGGGGCCACGTCTCCGCGTACCGTCGTCCAGCGCAGTTCGGTGAAGGCCTCGAGGTTGGCCTCGCCGCCGAAGCGGGCGCCGGTGCCGGAGGCGGCCACTCCGCCGAAGGGTGCGACGGCCTCGTCGTTCACGGTCTGGTCGTTGATGTGCACGATGCCGGTGGGTATGCGCTCGGCGAGGTCCAGGCCGCGGGCCGGGTCGCGGGTGACGATGCCCAGGGAGAGACCGTAGGGGCTCCGCGCGGCCAGGGCCGCCGCCTCGTCGGCGGTGGTGAAGGAGCGTACGGGTGCCACGGGGCCGAAGACCTCCTCCGCGTACGCCGGGGTGTGGTCGCCGACGTGGGCGAGGACCGTCGGGCGGTAGAAGAGCCGGTCGTACCTGCCGCCCGCGGCGAGCTTGGCGCCCCCGGCCGTGCTGGACTCGACCAGGCCGTTGATCTTGGCGAGCTGCCCGGAGTCGATGATGGGGCCCAGGTGGACCTGGTCGCGGTACGGGTCGCCGACGGCGAGGGAGTCGGCCTTGGCGGCCAGCCGCTCGACGTACTCGTCGTACAGGGACGCGTGCACCAGGTGGCGTCCGGTCGTCATGCAGATCTGGCCCTGGTGGAAGAACGAACCCCAGGCTGCGGTGGAGATCACCGCGTCGAGGTCGGCGTCCTCCAGCACGATCATGGCCGAGTTGCCGCCCAGTTCCAGGTGGGCCCGCTTGAGGTGACGGCCGGCCGCCTCGCCCACGGCCCGCCCCGCGGCGGTGGAGCCGGTGAAGGAGATGACGGGCACGCGCGGGTCGGCGACCAGGGCCTGTCCGGCGTCCGGGCCGCCGGGGAGCACATGCAGCAGGTCCTGCGGCAGTCCGGCGGCGGCGAAGACCGCGGCGAGGGACAGTCCGCCGCAGACGGCGGTGCGCGGGTCGGGCTTCAGGAGGACCGCGTTGCCCAGGGCCAGGGCCGGGGCGACGGACCGTATGGACAGGATCAGCGGGGCGTTGAACGGGGAGATCACACCCACCACACCGGCCGGTACGCGGCGCGTGTACGACAGGCGCGGCGCCTCGCTGGGCAGGACCTGACCGGCCGGCCGGGAGGCCAGCGCGGCGGCCTCGTAGCACTCCTGGGCGGCGACGTGCAGTTCGAAGTCGGCCTTGCCGGGGACGGATCCCGACTCGCGGACGAGCCACTCGCGCAGTTCGGCGGCGTGCGCCGTGAACAGGTCGCCCGCCTTGCGGAGCACCGCGGCACGGGCGAAGTGCGGGGCGCGCGCCCACTCGTGCTGGGCTGCGGCGGCCCTGTCGGCGGCGGCCGCGACGTCCTCGGGGTGGCGAGGGCCAGAGCGGCGAGGGCTTGGCCGGTGGCGGGCTCGGTGACGCTGTACTCGGGTCCCGCCAGGCGGCGGGGCTGCCAGGTCCTGGTGTCGAGCAACGGCATGACGGCTCTCCGATCGATCGGTCACCGGCTGACGGGGGAAGTCCCGTGCGTGCGCGGCCGGTTCGGCGGTCACATGGCGGGACGCGCCGGCCGGGCGCAGCGGTGCGTGCTGCGGTCCGTGTGCTGACGCGCCCCCATTTTGTTGAGCATGCAACATCCTAGCCTTGCCGCAGGACGGCGACCGGGCCGCCCGCCCGCTGCACCGGCCCGTACAAACCCGGCCGTCTGCTGAGGAGTTGTGCCGTGCCGGGTCAACTCGACTCGCGGTACAGCACCGTGGCGCCCAGCACCTTGTGCGCCTCGGGCTCGGTCCCGGGCTTGCGTACGGCGCGGTCGACCAGTTCGGCGAGTTCCCGGCCGGAGGGCAGCTCCAGGCGGACCGTCGTGAGCCGTGGTCGCAGCAGCCGGCCGAGCATCAGGTCGTCGGCGCCGATCACTGCCGTCTCCTCGGGGATGCGGATGCCCTCGTCCTGCAGCGCCCGCATCAGCAGCATCGCGTACTCGTCGTTGTAGGTGAACACGGCGTCCAGACCGAGGCTCCGCCAGCGCGCGGCGAGGCGGGCGGCGGCCTCCTCGTCGTAGGCGAGGGGCAGTTCGGTCACCGTGGCGTCGGTGCCCCGCAGGGACTGGCGGACACCGTCGAGCCGGGGCGCGGAGAACGCCTCCAGGCCCGGTTCCCGCGGGACGACGACGCCGATCCGGCGCCTGCCGCGGTCGTAGAGGTGGGTGCCCGCGCTGTGGCCGACGACGTCGTGGTCCATGAGCAGGGCGTGCGCGCCCTCGATGGTCTCCGGGCCGAGGGTGACCACGGCCCGCGCCCCGAGCGTTTGAGCACCGCGACTCCGCGCGGGCCGAGCCCGGAACCGGGCACGAGTACGGCCACGGGCCGCAACTCGGCCCAGGCGCGAGCGGCTTCGTCGCCGTGCGGGCCGCCGGTACCGTACTGCACGACGGTGTAGTCCATGCCGCCGAGCGCGCCCTGGAGGTCGGTGAGGAACCGGCTGTAGAGCGGGCCGACGGGGAAGGTCGGCGCGGGGATCAGCACCATGCGGCTGTGTCCGGCGCGCAGGCTGCGGGCCGCCGCGTGCGGGACATACCCGAGTTCCTTCGCGGCGTCGTGGACCCGGCGGCGGGTGGGCTCGCTGATCCGTACGGCACTGGTGTTGTTGAGGACGTAGGAGACGGTCGCGCGCGAGACGCCGGCCAGGCGGGCCACATCGGCGCTCGTGGGCACGGAGCGCGTCGGTGCGGGGGACGGGGGCGCGGGCGTTTTCGGTATCTGCACCATGACGTACGGCATCTTGGCAGAAGCCTCAATGCGCGCTTCGGGCGGGGGAGTTGTGAGGATGCCGTGAGCGGTCACGGAGATCCGCGGGGGCGCCTCAGCCGGCCGGGGACGCGCCCGTCACCCGGTCGACGACGTCGGTCCACGCGCCCTCCAGGCGGCTCAGGGGCAGCCCGCACTGCTTGGTCAGGTGGTGGATCAGGGCCGGGTCGAGCTGGCCCATCAGGGTGTGGGAGAGGAGTTCGCAGTCCGCGTCCGGGACGACCTGCCGCAGCAGCATGGCCACATGGTGGCGCAGCACACTGCGGGCGGGGTTGGTGAAGCGACGTGGCGCGCCCGGCTCGGCCGCCAGTTGCAGGTCCAGTTCGTCGTTCGACCTGGCCAGCATCGCGCGGCCGAACGCCCGCAGTCGCTCCACGGGCGGGGCTCCGGGGCCGAGCGGCGGCGGGCCCGTCAGGAACGCTGCCTGAAACTTCTTCTCGGAGTGGTCGAGCAGCGCCGTCAGCAGGCCGGTACGGTCGCCGAACCGGCGGAAGACCGTGCCCTTGCCGACCGAGGCGGCGGCGGCCACCGCCTCCATCGTGACGGCGTCCGCGCCGCGCTCCGCCACCAGCCGGGCGGCGGCCTCCAGCAGCCGGGCCCGGTTGCGCGCGGCGTCGGCCCGCAGGCACGGTTCGTCGGCCTCCAGGACACTGCCGAGCTGGATCAGCTCAGGGTGGTCGACGGGCTCCTGGGGCGTCGGGAAGGGGGGCGGGACGGCGGCCATGAAGCCAGCGTAAAGCATCGGGAAGAAAACTGGACCGCGGTCCGGTTAGAGTGCTAGAAAGTTAAGCGGACCTCGGTCCGGATACTCGCGGCGCTGTTCCAGAGCCGTCTTCACTATGTGGGAGTCACCATGTCTGTTCGCATCCTCGCCCTCGTCGGCAGCCTCCGCGCCGGCTCGCACAACCGCCAGCTCGCCGAGGCGGCCGTCAAGCTCGCCCCCGAGGGTGCCGAGGTGGAGCTGTTCGAGGGGCTCGCCGAGATTCCCTTCTACAACGAGGACATCGACACCGACGGCACCCTTCCGGCCGCCGCCGCCCGCCTGCGCGAGGCCGCCTCCGCCGCCGACGGCCTGATCCTCTTCACGCCCGAGTACAACGGCACCATTCCGGCCGTCCTGAAGAACGCCATCGACTGGCTGTCCCGCCCGTACGGCGCCGGTGCCCTGAGCGACAAGCCGGTCGCCGTGGTCGGCACCGCGTTCGGCCAGTACGGCGGTGTCTGGGCGCACGACGAGACCCGCAAGTCCGTGGGCGTGGCCGGCGGCAAGGTGCTGGAGGACGTCAAGCTGTCCATCCCCGGCTCGGTGACGCGCTTCGCAGAGACGCACCCGGCCGACGACGCCGAGGTCGCCGAGCAGCTCACCGAGGTCATCGCCCGGCTGCACAGCTTCGCCACGGAGCCGGCCGCGGCCTGACCCGCTGGCGCCCGTGCCAAGGAGGGGCCGCGGCCGGAAACGGCTCGCGCCCCGTGCCACGGAGGGGCCGCAGCCCGATACCGGGTTCGGCCCCTCCGGCGTGTCATCGGCGGCGTCGCTGCTCAGACCGCTCGGGACAGCCGCTCGGTCTCACGCCCGGCACGGTGGATCGGGGTGCCCGAGCCGGTGAGCGGACGCCCCGTCCCGCCGTGCCGCGCCGCGATGATCTCCGCCGCGATGGACACGGCGGTCTCCTCGGGCGTACGGGCCCCCAGATCGAGGCCGATCGGTGACCGCAGCCGGGCCAGCTCGTGCTCGCTGACACCCGCTTCCCGCAACCGCCGGTTGCGGTCCTCGTGGGTGCGGCGCGAGCCCATGGCACCGACGTAGGCGACAGGAAGCCGCAGGGCCTCGGCCAGCAGGGGCACGTCGAACTTGGCGTCGTGGGTGAGCACGCACAGCACCGTGCGCCCGTCGGTCTCCGTCTCCCGCAGATAGCGGTGGGGCCAGTCGACGACGATGTCGTCGGCTTCGGGGAAGCGGGCCCGGGTGGCGAAGACGGGGCGGGCGTCGCAGACGGTGACGTGGTGGCCGAGGAACTTGCCGGCCCGGACGAGGGCGGCGGCGAAGTCGATCGCGCCGAAGACGATCATGCGGGGCGCGGGGGCGGCCGACTCGACGAGCAGGGTGAGACCGCCCGGGCAGTGCGAGCCTCCCCCGGACTCCGTCCGGGGGACCCCCGTCTCGCTTCGCTCGCGGAGAGGTCGACCGTGCCGGTGCGGCCGGCGTCGAGCAGGGCGTGGGCCTGGGCGATCGCCGTGCGGTCCAGGTCCCGGTGACCGCCGAGGCCGCCCTCGTGCGTGCCGTCGGGACGTACGAGGACCGACCGGCCGAGGAGGTCGGCCGGGCCCCGGACCACCCGGGCGAGCGCCACCGGCTCGCCGTGGGCGGCGGCCGACAGCGCGGCCGGTTCGACCGCCCCGTCGGCGTCGAACGGGCTGACCATGACGTCGATGGTCCCGCCGCAGGTCAGTCCGACCGCGAAGGCGTCCTCGTCGCTGTAGCCGAACCGCTCGACGAGCGTCTCGCCGTCCTGGAGGGCCTGGAGACACAGGTCGTAGACGGCTCCTTCCACACAGCCGCCGGAGACCGAGCCGATGGCCGTGCCGTCCGCGGAGACGGCCAGGGCGGCGCCGGGAGGGCGCGGGGCGCTGCCGCCGACGGCGACGACCGTGGCGACGGCGAACTCCCGGCCCTCCTGGGCCCACTCGTGCAGCTGCCGGGCCAGGTCAAGCATCGCCGCCCGCCATCAGCACACGGTCGGGCCGGATCGGCAGGTTCCGGTGGCGTACGCCGGTCGCGTGCCACACCGCGTTGGCGACCGCCGCCGCGGCTCCCACGATGCCGACCTCACCGATGCCCTTGATGCCGACCGGGTCGTCCGGGTCGTGGTCGTCGACCCAGTCGGCCTCGACGTGGGGTATGTCGGCGTGGGCGGCGACGTGGTAGCCCGCGAGGTCGGCGCCGTAGAGGCCGCCGGTGGACCGGTCGCGGACGGCTTCCTCGTGCAGGGCCATGGAGATGCCCCAGATCATGCCGCCGACGAGCTGGTTGCGGGCGGTGAGCGGGTTGACGATCCGGCCGGCCGCGAAGATGCCCAGCATGCGGCGCACGCGGACCTCGCCGGTGGCCGGGTCCACGGCCACTTCGGCGAACTGCGCCCCGAAGGAGTGCCGCTCCTTCCGGGCGAGAGCGCCGATGGCCTCGGCCGTGTCCGACCGTACGGTGATCCCCTCCGGCGGGATGTCGGCGCCCGGCGCGAGGCTCTGGCGCAGTTCCTCGGCGGCGGCCGTGACGGCCCACCCCCAGGAGCGGGTGCCCATCGAACCACCGGCGATCATCGCGGGGCCGAGATCGCTGTCGCCGATCCGCACCCGCACCCGGTCCGACGGCACCTCCAGCGCGTCGGCCGCGACCACCGTGAGTGCGGTCCTGGCTCCGGTGCCGATGTCCGCGGCGTTGACCCGCACCGTGAAGGTGCCGTCCGCCTCCGCGGTGACGGCCGCCGTGGAGGGCATGGCTCCCGCGGGAAAGGAGGCGGCGGCGGTGCCCGTGCCGAGCAGCCAGCGCCCCTCCCGGCGCACTCCCGGACGCGGGTCCCGGTCCGCCCAGCCGAACCTGCGGGCGCCCTCGCTGAAACAGGCGGCCAGGTTGCGGCTGCTGAACGGCAGCCCGGACACCGGACCCACGGCGGGCTCGTTGCGCAGACGCAGCTCGATCGGGTCGATGCCGCACCGCTCGGCGAGCTCGTCGAGCGCCGACTCCAGCGCGAACGACCCGGGCGCCTCCCCCGGCGCGCGCATCCACGTCGGGGTCGGTACGTCGAGCCGCACGATCCGGCTGGCCGTGTGGTGGGCTTCGGCGGCGTACATCGACCGTCCCGCCGCCGCGCTCGGCTCGACGAACTCGTGCACGGACGAGGTCATGCTCAGGGACTGGTGCTCCAGGGCGCGCAGCCGCCCGTCCGTGTCGGCGCCGAGCCGGACCCGCTGGGCCGTGGGACTGCGGTAGCCGGCGAGCGAGAACATCTGCCGTCGGGTCATGACGACCCTGACCGGCCGTTGCAGCACGGTCGCGGCCATCACGGCGGCCACCTGGTGCGCACGGGCGCCCTTGCTGCCGAAGCCGCCGCCGACGTGCTCGGACCGCACCCGCACGGCGCCCGGGTCGAGGGAGAACAGGTTCGCGAGCTCGCCGGCGACCCAGGTGGTGCCCTGGTTGGAGTCGACGACCTCCAGCCGGCCGCCCTCCCACAGGGCCGTCGCCGCGTGCGGCTCCATCGGGTTGTGGTACTCCTCCGGCGTGGTGTACTCCGCGTCCAGCACGACGGCGGACGCCGCGAGCCGGTCCTCCAGGTCGCCCTTCTCGACCACGCCCGGCATATGGCCGTCGACCGCGTACGCCTCCGTCTGCCGTTCGGCGGAGAACGCGACGTCGTGCGGCTCCTGGTCGTAGTGCACCACGAGGGACTCGGCGGCCTCCCGGGCCTGTTCGGAGGTCTCGGCGACGACCAGCGCCACCGGCCAGCCCATGTGGGCCACCCGGTCGCTCTGGAAGAGGGCGACGCTCGGGTCCGGTGGGACGCCCAGCAGGCCGATGTAGTCGGTGTCGACGCGCGGGGCGTTGTGGTGGTGGAGCACGGCGAGGACGCCGGGCATCGCGAGCACGGCCTCGGTGTCGACGGACCGGACACGCCCGCGGGCGACGGTGGACAGCACCAGCCAGCCGTGGGCGAGGTCGGCGAAGGGGACCTCGGCGGCGTAGCGGGCCGCGCCGGTGACCTTGTCGCGGCCCTCGATGCGGGTGTGCCCGGTGCCGACGGAGCCTCGGGTGGCGGTGGTCATCGGGTGGCCTCCTCGGCGAGTTCGCTCAGCACGGCCACGGCGAGGTTGCGCATCAGGGTCACCTTGTATCCGTTGTGGGGCAGGGGCCTGGCAGCCGCCAGTTCGACCTCCGCGGCGGCCGCGAAGGTCTCGGCGTCGGCCGGTGCGCCGGTCAGGACGCTCTCGGCCGTACCGGCCCGCCAGGGGCGGGAGGCGACCGCTCCGAAGGCCAGGCGCACGTCGTGCACGACACCGTCCCGGACGTCGAGCGCGGCGGCGATCGAGCCGATGGCGAAGGCGTACGAGGCGCGTTCGCGTACCTTGCGGTAGCGGGAGTCGGCCGCGACCGGGACGGGCGGCAGGGTGACGCCGGTGATCAGGGCTCCGGGCGGCAGGGCCGTCTCCAGGTGCGGGGTCTGGCCCACCGGCAGGTAGAAGTCGGCGAGCGGGATCTCGCCCGGCCCGTCCGCCGTTTCGTACGACACGCGCGCGTCGAGGGCGGTCAGCGCCACGCCCATGTCGGAGGGGTGGGTGGCCACGCAGTGGTCGGAGGCGCCCAGGATGGCGTGGTTGTGGTGCTGGCCCTCGATCGCGGGGCAACCGGTGCCGGGGCTGCGCTTGTTGCAGGCGGACGTGATGTCGGCGAAGTAGCCGCAGCGGGTGCGCTGGAGCAGGTTGCCGCCGACGGTGGCCATGTTGCGCAGCTGCCCGGATGCTCCGGCCAGGACCGCCTGCGCCAACGCCGGGTAGCGGCGCCGGACTTCGGGGTGCGCGGCGAGGTCGCTGTTGGTGACGGTCGCCCCGATGCGCAGTCCGCCGTCCTCCGTCGCCTCGATACGGTTCAGGGGCAGTTCGCGGACGTCGACCAGCCGGGCGGGCCGCTCGACGCCGGTCTTCATCAGATCGACCAGGTTCGTGCCGCCGCCCAGGAAACGGGCCTCCGGGTCGGCGTCGAGCAGGGCGACCGCGCCGGACACGTCGAGCGCGCGCTGGTATCCGAACTCCCTCATGCCACCGCGCCCTTCTCCTCGGCGGCCCGGGCCACGGCCTGGACGATCGACACATACGCGCCGCAGCGGCACAGGTTGCCGCTCATGCGCTCCCGTATCTCCTCCGGGCTGAGCGGTGGCGATCCCGCCTCGGGCCGTACGTCACCGGTGGCGGCGCTGGGCCAGCCCGCCGCGTGCTCCTCGATCACCGCGATGGCCGAGCAGATCTGTCCCGGCGTGCAGTAACCGCACTGGAAACCGTCCAGGTCGAGGAAGGCCTGCTGCACCGGGTGCAGCCGCTCCCCCACGGCCACGCCCTCGATGGTGGTGACCTCACGCCCCTCGGCCGCCACGGCCAGTTGGAGGCAGGACACGACGCGGCGGCCGTCGACCAGGACCGTGCAGGCGCCGCACTGGCCCTGGTCGCAGCCCTTCTTCGTGCCGGTCAGATCGAGACGCTCGCGCAGGGCGTCGAGGAGGGTGGTGCGGTGGTCGACGGTCAGCGTGTACTTCTCGCCGTTGACGGACAGGGTGAGGTCGCTGGACGTCGATGGTGGCATGGAAGCCTTCTTTCTCACGTCACAAGATCAGGTGGCAGGGCCCGTGGTGGCGGTGCCGGTTCGCAAGGGTCCGGGATGCGGGTCCAGTCGGCCGCGGTACGGCCGTCACGGGCTGTCCTCGCGGACGGCCCGCCGATACGACGGGACAAGCGGACAGTTGTCCGTTACCCGGAAACGTAACGGCCAACCGTCCGCTTAACAAGCCCCGGGTTTCGGCCAGGGACCGCGAGGGGGCGAGTGCGGCAGAGCAAGGACGCTCCTCCGGGTCGGGCGCGCAACGCCGACCGCGAGCGGATTCTGGAAGTGGCTCTGGTGGGGGCTCCGGGGGTCAGGCGACCGCCGTGGGGGCCAGTTCTCGTAGGTCGTTCAGGGCCGCTGTCACCGCTGGGCGGGCGTGGCCGGCGCCTCGGGTGCAGGTGAGGAGTTTGCGGTGGGGGTTGCCCGTGCAGCGGATCCGGGTGATCGGGAGGTGGGGGGTCAGATGGGCCAGGCGGGGGATGAGGGCGACGCCGAGCCGGTGGGCGACCAGGTGGGCGGCGACGTTCCAGTCGAGGGCGTGGTGGACGACGTCGGGCGTGAACCCGGCCGCGCCGCAGGCGGACAGGACGTGCGGGCGGCAGGGGCTCTCCTCCACCGGCGCGATCCACGACTCGTGCGCCGCCTCGGCGAGGTCGACCCGGACCCGGCCGGCCAGCGGGTGCCCATCGGGGACGACCAGGTCGAACGGGTCGTCGAGCAGCGGCTGCTGGTCGAACCGAGCGTCGCTCAGCGGCGGGTTGAGCGGGGTCGACTCGACGATCGCCAGGTCGGTGTCACCCTCGAAGAGGAGGTCGAAGCTCTCCGGCACCCCCGCCTCGGTGATCCGTACGGACAGCCGCGGGTGCCGCTCCCCGAGCCGGGCCGCCATCGGCGCCAGCAGTACCGAGATGGCCACGGGGAACCCCGTCACCCGCAGCACCCCGGAGGGCGCCCCCGGTCGGCCCGTAGGTCGAGTTCCGCCTGGTCCCAGCGGGCCTGGATGGCGTCGGCGTGCGCGAGCAGGCTCTCGGCGGCGGGCGTGAGCCGAACCCCGCGCCCCTGCGGCTCCAGCAGGTCGACGCCCAGGTCACGGGCGAGCTGCCGGATCTGCTGGGAGGCGGCGGACGGGGTGAAGTGCAGGGCCCGGGCTGCCGCCGTGACCGTGCCGTAGTGGGAGACCGCCCTGAGGACGTGCAGCCGACGCAGGTCAATCATGAAGGTCAGGCTTCACAATGACGTCCACAAAGTCAACCTGGACGTGTACTGAGGCTTCGACGCACCCTGGCTGTGTCGCGACGATCAACCAGCCACGACGTACGAGGAGTCAGAGACATGACCAGCACCACCTGCACCGTCTGCCCGCACTGCGGCTGGCCGGACGGAGGCGAGCCGTTCCAGGTGCTGTCACGGCACGCCACCGCGACGGGCCGCACGGAGTGGACGCGCTGCGGCTGCGGCTCGCTCCAGGTCCGCGTCGTCGACGACTGCGGGACGCGCGTCGTCTCCCGCAGCGGGCCGGCCTCCGGTTCCGCTCCGGCCCGGTCGGGCACCGCGAGCCACTGAGCGCTCACACACCGCCGTTCCGCGCGAGTCGTTCCCCCCAGCGGGCTGCGCCGGCATGCGGGTCGGGCGCGGGGGCCGGGGGCTGCCGGCCCTGGTCAACGCGGTGACCAGGCTGTGTACGCCGGTCGCGGGCCGGCAGGTCGACCGGCACGGGCCGGACATGGTCAACAAGTGTGCTGCTCGACGTCGGCGTACAGGCCGGGATGGTCGCCGGCACGGTACGGATCCAGGCGCTGCGGGCCGCGGTGCGCGGCCGGCTCAGCACCGCGTACATGGCCTGCGCGTATCTTGGTGGCGCCGTCGGCTCGTGGCTGGGCACGGGCGTACGGCGGCTTCGGCCGGCTCGGGGTGTGCGCGCTGGTCGCCGCGCTCACCGCGGTGGCCCTCGCCCGCCACCGGAGCGCCACCCGCCGGACGGCGGGGAGGTTCCGCCGGGCGGCGGCGTCCGGGTCCGGCGCGGCGGGATGGATCATCGCTGCACGAGCCGCCGCGACCTCGCGTGAGGAGACGCCATGACCCATGTTCCGCCCCCGTTCGACCCGGAACTCGCCGGAGCCCTCGAGCTGATCAAGGACATGATCAGTCCCGGGCTCACCCTGGACGAGATCGCCGAGGCGCGCCAGGGCCCGGGCATCCAGTCGCTGGCCGAGCTGGACCTGACGATGGGCGGGACGTTCGAGGTGGAGGACCGGCGGGTGCCCGGCCCGCAGGGTGAGCCCGACATCTCGCTGCTGATCTGCCGGCCCACCGCTCCGGCGACCGCCGGGGCGCGTCCCGTCATCTACCACGTGCACGGCGGCGGCATGGTCATCGGGAACAACCGGGTCGGCGTCGACGGCCCCCTGGCGTGGGCGAAGGAACTCGACGCGGTCGTGGTGTCGGTGGAGTACCGGCTGGCTCCGGAGCATCCGCATCCCGCGCCGGTCGAGGACGTGTACGCCGGGCTGCTGTGGACGGCCGACCACGCCGCCGAGCTCGGGCCGACCCGGAACGGATCGTCATCGCGGGCGGCAGCGCGGGCGGTGGGCTGTGCGCGGCCCTGGCGCTGCTCACCCGGGACCGCAAGGGGCCGCAGCCGATCGGGCAGGTCCTGTTGTGCCCGATGCTCGACGACCGCAACGACACGCCGTCGGCGTACCAGATGGCCGGGCTCGGGGTGTGGGACCGCACCGCCAACGAGACCGGCTGGACCGCGCTGCTGGGCGCGCGGCGCGGCGGGCCCGACGTACCCGCGTACGCGGCGCCGGCCCGCGCCGAGGACCTCTCCGGCCTGCCGCCGGCCTTCCTCGACGTCGGCTCCGCGGAGACCTTCCGCGACGAGGTCGTCGCGTTCGCCTCGCGTATCTGGCAGGCGGGCGGGGTGGCCGAACTGCACGTCTGGCCCGGCGGTTTCCACGGCTTCGACGGCTTCGCGCCCCAGGCGGCGCTCTCCCAGTCGGCGCGGGCGGCGCATCTGGACTGGCTGCGGAGGCTGCTGGGCGGGTGACGGCAGGGGCGCGTCCGCTGCTGACGAGCCCTGCGGCAGGCTGCCGCAGCGCAGCCGTATGCCGCACCATGGGCCTATGAAAGAGCTGGCCGGGCGCCTTTCCGCGCTCGATCCGGATGCCGGTGCGGCGGTCCGGGTCATCGCCTACTTCGACCGTCTGGCCGAGTCCAGGGCCGGTGTGGAGGCACTCGTACGCGGTGCCGCCGTACTGGCCGGCTGCCCCGCCCGGCTGGTGGATCCCGAGCGACGCGTCCACGTCCGGGTGGAGCCCGACGGCACGCGGCGTGACACCCAGACCCCGCCGGACCCCGCGTGGCCGTCCGCACCGCTTGCTCCGGGGGGTTCCGCGGTTCTCTGGCTGGAGCGGGCGGGGGCGGCGCCCGGCGAGTCGGAGACTGACCGGGCCGGTACCGGGCCCGGGACGGCCGCGACGGACCAGGCCGGCACCAGGCCCGGGGCGACCGCGACGGACCAGGCCGGCACCAGGCTCGAGGTGACCGCGACGGACCAGGCCGGCACCAGGCTCGAGGTGACCGCGACGGACCAGGCCGGCACCAGGCTCGA
Organism: Streptomyces tuirus; assembly: GCA_018195615.1. Classification (GTDB taxonomy): domain Bacteria; phylum Actinomycetota; class Actinomycetes; order Streptomycetales; family Streptomycetaceae; genus Streptomyces; species Streptomyces tuirus_A. The sequence continues at coordinate 228,705 of JAGTPG010000001.1, forward strand.
GGTGACCGCGACGGACCAGGCCGGCACCAGACCCGGGGCAGCCGCGACGGACCAGGCCAGTACCAAACCCGGGGCAGCCGCGACGGACGGGGCCGAGGGGGAAGCGGGCGTGGTCGACGCTGGCGGTGCCCGGACCGGGGTCGGTGCGGGCCTCGGCCGGACCGCGTCCGGTGTTGGCTTCGGCCGGACCGGGTCACGGGTGGGGCGCGTGGGTCGTACCGGGACGGCATCCGGCGTGGATCCTGCTCGGACAGTGCCTGGTGTGGATCCCGCCGGGCGGGCCGGGGCGGTGCCCAGCGTGGTCGATGCCGTGATTCTCGAACGGGCCGCCGGTGCGCTACGGGTCGTGCTCGACCGCACTCGGGACGGGCCCCGGCCGACGATCCGGCGCTGGTGGAGACCCTCCTCGACGGCACGGCCCCGGAAGCGGCCCGGCTGCACGCCGCCCGGCGCCTCGGACTGGACCCGACGGCCCCGGCCCGGGTCCTCGCGCCGCTGAACGACCGGCCGCGGGTCGTACCGGACGGTGCGGACGCCGACCCGGCCGGACGGCTCGGGTCGGGCCGGCCGTGCCCGTGCTCGAACTGCCCGGGTCGTGGGCCGCCGCCCGTACCGCGCTGCGGTTCACCGCCGAGGGCACCCCGCAGGACCCCGGCCCGCGGGTCGTGTACGCCGACGAGCTCGGCGGCATCGCCCTGCTCGCCGACCTCGTCGCACCGGGCGCCGAACCGCCACCGGACGTCCGGGCCCTGGAGGCCGCCGCGGCGTCCGCGCCCTGGCTGCGGGCGACCCTGCACGCGGTGGCGTCCACGGCGAGCCTGCGGGCTGCCGCCGCCGAGATCAACGTTCACCACTCCACGCTCCAGGACCGCCTGGCCCACGCCGAGCACCTGCTCGGCTGGCCGGTGCGGACCCCGCAGGGCCGACTGCGACTGCAACTGGCACTGACCATGCGCCACCTCGCCCGCCCGTAGCGTCCCCGCGCCGGCCCGGCCCCGTCACACCCCACCGACCCGCCGGCCCCACCCCGACCAGCCCACCAGCGTGCACCTGCGCGGAGCACCCGCACCTGGCCGGCGTGATCCGGATCGCGTGCGGAGGGCCGTGCCGCCGCCGTCCCCCTGGGAGACACTGTCCGGGCGTCGTCCGGTACGAGGTTCAGGAGCTTGAGGCATGAGCGTGCAGCGGTATCCCCTGGCCGGGATCACGGTGGTCAGCCTGGAGCAGGCCGTGGCCGCGCCCTATGCCACCCGGCAGCTCGCCGACCTCGGCGCCCGGGTCATCAAGGTGGAGCGGCCGGGCGGCGGCGACTTCGCCCGGCGCTACGACACGACCGTGCACGGCCACTCCAGCTATTTCGTGTGGCTCAACCGGTCCAAGGAGTCCCTCACGCTGGACCTGAAGGACCCGCGGGGCCGCGAGATCCTGCACGAGCTCCTCGACGGCGCCGACGTGTTCGTGCAGAACCTCGCCCCGGGCGCGGCCGACCGGCTCGGTCTGGACGCCGCCACCCTCACCGGCCGCCGCCCCGGCCTGATCCCGTGCACGATATCCGGGTACGGCACGACCGGCCCCTGGGCCGACCGCAAGGCGTACGACCTGCTCGTGCAGTGCCAGACCGGGCTGGTGTCACTGACGGGGACCCCGGAGGGGACCGCCCGGACCGGGATCTCCGTGGCCGACATCGCCGCCGGGATGTACGCCTACAGCGGCGTCCTCACCGCCCTGTACACCCGTGCCGTCACCGGCGAGGCCCACCCGGTGGAGGTGTCCCTGTTCGAGGCGCTCGCGGAGTGGATGGGCCAGCCCGCCTACTACACCCGGCACGGCGGCACCCAGCCCCCGCGCATCGGCACCCAGCACGCCACCATCGCGCCGTACGGGACGTACCCGGCCGCCGACGGCAAGGAGGTGCTGTTCTCGATCCAGAACGAGCGCGAGTGGGCGGCCCTGTGCTCCGAGTTCCTCGGCCGGCCGGAGCTCGTCGACGATCCGCGTTTCGCCACCGCCTCCGACCGCGTCGCCCACCGCGAGGAGCTCAACACCATCGTCGCGGGCCGCTTCGCCCGCTCCGGGTCCGACGAGATCCTCAAGGACCTGGAGGCCATCGGCATCGCCTGCGCCGGGGTCAACGACGTCGCCGCGTTCCTGGACCACCCGGTGCTGGCCGCCCGCGGCCGCTGGACCGAGGTCGCGGTGCCCGGCGCCACGGTGGAGGCCCTGCTCCCGCCGGCCGACCTCGCGGGGCTGCCCGCGCGCATGGACCCGGTACCGGCGGTGGGCGAGCACACCGCGGCGATCCTCACCGAACTGGGTCGCACCGAGGACGAGGTGGCGGCGCTCCGCGCGGACGGCGTCGTCTGAGCGCCCCAGGATCTGTCTGACGAATCCCCGACCGCACCCGGCGAAGGCGCTCCGGCGCCTTGCGGACCTCAGGGGGATTCGGCCGTCCGCCGTGCCTCCTCCTCGGCCTCCTGGCTCTTCGACGCCCGCAGGCTGGTGATCGTGGTGACGGCCAGCACCAGCACGATGAAGCTCAGCGAGAACGGGATGCTGATCTCGGGGACGTGGACGCCCGACTCGTGCAGGGCGTGCAGCACCAGCTTCACGCCGATGAACCCCAGGATGATCGACAGGCCGTAGGAGAGGTGGACCAGCTTCTTCAGCAGGCCGCCGATCAGGAAGTAGAGCTGGCGCAGGCCCATCAGGGCGAAGGCGTTCGCGGTGAACACGATGTACGGGTCCTGGGTCAGCCCGTAGATCGCGGGGATGGAGTCGAGGGCGAAGAGGACGTCCGTGGAGCCGATGGCGAGCATCACGACCAGCATCGGCGTCATGATCCGCTTGCCGTTCTCGGTGATGAACAGCTTCGTGCCGTGGTAGCGGTCGGCCACTCCGAAGCGGTCCTCCGCCATCTTCAGCAGCTTGTTCTCCTGGTACTCCTCCTCGTGGTCCTGCTTGCGGGCGTCCTGGATCAGCTTCCAGGCGGTCCAGATGAGGAAGGCGCCGAAGATGTAGAACACCCAGGAGAACGCGGAGATGATCGCCGCGCCGGCCGCGATGAAGACGGCCCGCAGCACCAGGGCCATCAGGACGCCGACCATCAGCACCCGCTGCTGGTACTGCGACGGCACCGCGAACTTCCCCATGATCAGGACGAACACGAAGAGGTTGTCGACGCTGAGCGATTTCTCGGTGATGTAGCCGGCGAAGAACTCGCCCGTGGGCCCGCTCCCACCGGCGTACCACAGCCCCAGTCCGAACAGCACGGCGAGGACGATCCACACCACCGTCCAGGTCCCGGCCTCCTTGATGGAGACGTCGTGGGGCTTGCGGCCGACGAAGAAGTCGACGGCGACGAGCACGCACAGAGCTGCCACCGTCAGCAGCCACACGGACAGTGAGACGTTCACTTGTTACTCCTGATGCAGGCGTGGGGAATGGGACATCGTCCTCCGCGTTGGCTGGTTTCCGCCACTCCTGCCAGGTGAACATTGAGTCAAAGCTGCACGTGGAGCGCTTCCAGGACGTCCTGGTCCGTCAACTGGTCGAAGTTGTCGTACCACAGGCCCACGGCCATGAACGCGGCCGGCCGGTGCGGGCAGATCACCTCGTCGGCCTCGGTCCGCAGCAGCTCCGCGGCCTCCGGGGAGCCCACCGGCGCGGCCAGCACCACCCGTGCGGGCTCCTGACGGCGTACGAATCGCAGCGCGGCCCGTGCCGTGGAGCCGGTCGCCAGGCCGTCGTCGACCACGATCACGGTGTGTCCTCGCAGGTCGGGGCGGGGCGGCCCTGCCGGTAGAGCCGCTCGCGGCGGCGCAGTTCCGCGCGCTCGCGTTCGATGACGGGGGCCAGGGCGGCCTCGCCGATGCCCAGGTGCCGCAGGGCGTCCTCGTCGAGGAGCGGCACCTCGTCCCCGGCCATCGCGCCCACGCCGAGCTCCTCCTGGAACGGCGCCCCGATCTTCCGTACGACGACCACGTCGAGCGGGGCGTCCAGGGCCCGGGCGACCTCACGCGCCACCGCGACCCGCCGCGCGGCAGGGCGAGGACGAGGGGGTCGGGCAGGGCTCCCTCGCCCTGCCGGGTGCGCAGAATCTCGGCCAGTTCCCCGCCGGCCTGGCGGCGATCACGGAACCGCATGACGGTCACCTCTGCTTCCGCACGGTGAGGGCCCTCGACCGGTCCGGGTCCCGCGTACCCGCTGCCCACCGGACAATGCGCGCCTTCCGGACCTCCGTCACACTCGGATGGCGGGGTGTTTCCGACCGTGCGGCACAGGCAACCCGGGACCGTGCGCACGGCTCGGACCGTACGCAGGGCACCGTTCCTCTCGCGCGCCGCCGGCGCACCGGCCCACTGAACAGACTCCGACGCAACGGGAGCTCCGGATGACCACCGCCCCTTCTCGTCCGCGGCTCGCCCGGTCGGGCCCGCGCATCGGCGTGCTGGGTTCGTACGGCGGCTGCAACATCGGCGACGAGTCGATCCTGACCTGTGTCCTGCGCTGTCTGCGCGCCCAGCGACCCGAGGCCCGGCTGGTGGTCTTCAGCCGGAACGCCGAGCACACCCGCGCCCACCATCCGGCCGCCGACGAAGTGGTGGACTGGGAGGGCGTCAGCCGCGACCACGTCCTGGAGGCGCTGGCCTCGCTGGATCTGCTGGTCCTGGGCGGCGGTGGCCTGCTCTTCGACGGCGAGGCGCGCCGGTATCTGCGCCTGGTGAGGGCCGCGCAGGAGCGCGGCATCCGCACGTTCGCCTACGCCGTCGGCGCCGGCCCGCTGCGCGAGCCCGAGGACCGGGAGGCCGTGCGCACGGTCCTGGCGGACATGGACGACGTCGTGGTGCGGGACGAGGAGTCCAAGCTCGTGCTGGAGGACGTCGGTGTGGAACGCGACGTCGTCGTCACCGCCGATCCGGCGCTGCTGCTGGAGCCGGAGCCGTTCACGGCCGAGATGATGCGCCAGGAGGGCGTGCCGACCGACTCCCGTCTGGTGGGGATGTCGGTGCGGGAGCCGGGCCGGGCGGCCGAGAAACTGGACGAGGGCGACTACCACGCGCTGCTCGCCGACGTGGCCGACTTCCTCGTTCGCCGGCTGGACGCGCATGTGGTGTTCCTGCCGATGGAGCGGCACGACGTGCGGCACGCGCACGCCGTGCTGTCGCACATGACCGCTCCGGACGTGGGGCGGATCCTGCACGGCTCGTACAGCCCGGGGCAGATCCTCGGCTTCATGCGCCACCTGGATCTGGCGGTCGGCATGCGCCTGCACTTCGTGATCTTCGCGGCGCTCTCCGGGCTGCCGGTGCTGCCGCTGCCCTACTCCGGCAAGGTCTTCGACTTCGCGGGCCGGATGGGTGCTCCGGCGCTGGTGGGCGTGGCGCGGGAGCAGGCCGGGCTGCTGCTGGCGGAGGTGGACCGGCTGTGGGACGAGTTCCCGGAGCGCCGGGAGGACCTGCTCGGCCGCATCACGGACCTGTCCGCGCAGGCACGGGAGACCTGCGCCCGTGCCGGAGCGCTGCTCGACGAGATCCACGGCGGTTCAGGTGTGGAGAGCGATGTGCCGGCAGAGACCGACGTGCCCACAGAGGCGGCCGTAGGGGCGGACCCGGCGCAGGCGGAGCGATCACACCCGCCCGCCGCCGATCCCCGCCCGCTGGGCGTGTGACGCCGGCCGCCGACGTCGAGGCCCCGTCCGCGGAAGGACACCGATGCCGATCCTGGGAGAACCGCGCGAGCCCCGCACGGTCACGCTGCCCGCACGGCCCGCGCGGCACGGCGGCCGGACGGAGGTCCTGGTGGTCGGCGGCGGCCCGGCCGGGTTCGCCGCGGCGGTCGCGGCGGCCGACGCCGGAGCCGAGGTCGTCCTGGCGGAGCGCTACGGCTTCCTCGGCGGCAACGCGACCGCCGCGCTGGTCATGCCGCTGATGTCGTTCCACAACGAGCACAAGCAGGCCGCGTTCACCGAGTCCGGCGACGAGTCCCGGCTGCTGCCGACCGACCACGGCGAGGGCGAACCGGTCGTCCAGGGCGTGCTGTGGCGGTTGCTGGACCGGCTCATGGGCCGGGGCGGGTGTCTGAAGCCGTCGCCGAAGACCGGGTACACGGTGCCCTTCGACCCGGAGCTCTTCAAGCTGGTCCTGCTCGAGATGACGGACGAGGCGGGTGTGCGGATGCTGTTCCACGCCTTCGCCTCCACCGCGCTGCGCCTGGAGGACGGCTGGCGCGTGGTGTTCGAGACCAAGTCGGGGCCGGTGGTGATCGACGCCGACGTGGTCGTGGACGGCACGGGCGACGGGGACGTCGCGGCGGCCTGCGGGGCGCCGTACGAGATCGGCCGGCCGGAGGACGGGCTGGTGCAGCCGATGACGCTGATGTTCCGCGTCGCGGACTTCGCGCGGCCGGACTTCGCCGCGTACGTGCGGGAGCACCCCGACCAGTGGCGCGGGGTGCACGGGCTGTGGGACCTGGTGGAAGAGGCCCGGGCGGACGGCGACCTGCGGTTGCCGCGCGAGGACATCCTGTTCTTCGCGACGCCGCATCCGCGCGAGGTCAGCGTCAACAGCACCCGTGTGACCAGGGTGCTCGGCACGAGCGTGTGGGACCTGACCCGGGCCGAGTACACGGCCCGCCGCCAGCTCGCGGAGATCGACCGCTTCCTGCGCACCCGCGTGCCCGGGTTCGAGGAGTCGTACGTGGTGCAGAGCGGCACGCACATCGGCGTCCGGGAGACCCGGCGGGTCGTCGGCGACTACCAGCTCACCGGCCACGACATCCTGGCCGCCCGGCCCTTCCCGGACGTGGTCGCGCACGGCGCCTACCCCGTCGACATCCACAACCCGCGCGGCTCCGGAACGGTCCTGAAGCGGGTGCCGACGGGCAGCTTCTACGACATTCCGCTGCGCTGTCTCGTGCCGAAGGGGACGGACCGGCTGCTGGTGGCGGGCCGCTGCATCTCGGGGACGCACGTGGCGCACTCGTCGTACCGGGTGATGCCGATCGCGATGGCGACCGGTCAGGCGGCGGGGGTGTGCGCCGCGCTGACCGTCCGCCACGGCCACGGACCGCGGGGGTGCCGTACCGGCTCGTGCAGCGGGAACTGCTGCGCCAGGGCGCCCGGCTGCGCACCGGCCTGCCGGTGGGCGGCTGACACCGGCCGCCGTCAGCCCGCCGCGGTCCTCAACTGCTCGTGGCACCACCGCCGGGCCACCTCGGTGACCTGGCCGAGCGTGCCCGGCTCCTCGAACAGGTGGGTGGCGCCGGGCACCACATGGAGGGTGTGCGGGACGTGCAGCCGCCGGGCCGCGTCCTCGTTGAGCCGCAGCACCTGCTCGTCCCGGCCGCCCACGATCAGCAGCACCGGGGCCCGGACCGCTTCCAGGGCGTCGCCCGCCAGGTCGGGCCGGCCGCCGCGCGAGACGACCGCCGACACCCGGTCGGGCCGCTCGGCGGCGGCGACCAGGGCGGCGCCCGCGCCGGTGCTGGCGCCGAACAGGACGACGGGCAGACCTCGGGTGCCGGGCGACTGTGCCAGCCAGTCGACGGCGGCGACCAGCCGGCGGCCCAGAAGGGGGATGTCGAAGCGGAGTTCGGCGGTGATCACGTCCAGCCGTTCCTCCTCCTCGGTGAGCAGGTCGATCAGCAGGGTGCCGAGTCCGGCGGTGCGCAGTCCGGCGGCGACCTCGCGGTTGCGGGGGCTGTGCCGGGAGCTGCCGCTGCCGTGCGCGAACAGCACGACCGCGCGGGCGGCCGACGGCACGGTCAGATCGCCGGTGAGCGCGGGTCCGCCGGCGGGCACGGTGACCGTCTGGGAGTTCATCGGAGGCCTCCTCTCCCCGGTCTCCTCGTACTGCCGTCCGCCTACCCACGGCGCGGCAGGCGTCCCGCCTCCGGCATGGCGCGATCCGTGGGATGCGTGTCGTTGACGCCATGGTCCCGGCCGGAGGAGCGTGAGGGGGTGACATCGCGCCGTATCGTCTTCGTCGTCTTCGACGGCTTCCAGCCGCTCGACCTCACCGGCCCGCACGAGGTGTTCCACGGCGCGGGCGAGGAGTACGCCTGTGAGACCGTGGCGCCGCGGGCGGGACCGGTGGCATCGGTCAGCGGGCTGCTCGTGCACGCCGGGCACGGCGTGGCGGACCTCGACCCGGCCGGCATCGACACCCTCGTGGTGGTCGGCGGCCGGGGCGTCGACCGGGCCCGCGAGGACGCGGCTCTGGTGTCCTGGGTCTGCGCCGCGGCGGCCGGTGCGAGGCGGGTCGCCTCGGTGTGCAGCGGGGCTCTCCTGCTGGCGGCCGCGGGGCTGCTGGACGGGCGGCGGGTCACCACGCACTGGGCGCGCGGGGAGCAGTTGGCGCGTGAGCATCCCGGGGTGCGGGTGGACTGCGATCCGATCTTCGTGCGGGACGGTCGGGTGTGGACGTCGGCCGGGGTGACGGCCGGTATGGATCTGGCGCTCGCCCTGGTGGAGGACGACCTGGGCCGTGACGTCGCGCACGCGGTGGCCCGTCGGCTGGTGCTGTTCCTGCGCCGTCCCGGGGGCCAGTCGCAGTTCAGCGTGGCGCTCTGGTCGCGGCAGCCGGCCACGGACCCGGTGCGGGCCGCCGTGACCGCGATCCACGCCGATCCGGGCGCCCGGCACGACATCGCCGGTCTCGCCGCGCACGCCGGGCTGAGCCCGCGCCACCTCCAGCGCCGCTTCACCGCCGAACTGGGCGTGCCGCCGGCGGCTTACGTCGAGCGGGTGCGGGTCGAGGCGGCCCAGCGTGCCCTCACCGAGGGCGACGAACCGGTCGAGGCCATCGCCCGGCACTGCGGCTTCGCCACCGCCGAGACCCTGCGCCGCACGTTCCACCGCCGGCTCGGTGTCGCGCCGTCGGACTACCGCGCCAGGTTCCGCTCCACCGCGGAAGCATCCGCCCACCCCGTCCCAGAGGAAGGTGAACCCGCATGACGACGTACGGACTGCTGGTCTTCGAGGAAGCCGAGGAGCTGGACTTCGTGGGGCCCTGGGAGGTCTTCAACGTGTCCGCCCGGCTCCGCGACGGTGCCGACACGGCCGTGCTCGTCGCGGAACACCCCGGCCCGGTGCGCTGCAACAAGGGCCTGCGCGTCCTGCCCGACCACACCCTGGACGACCATCCGCCCCTCGACGTGCTGCACGTGCCGGGCGGACGGGGCGCACGCGAGGTCCAGCTGCACAACCCCGTGGTCACCGACTGGATCGCCCGGACGGCGCAGCAGGCCGCGTGGCTGCACGGCGTGTGCACCGGAGCGTTTCTGCTGCATGCCGCGGGTCCCGCGCGCGGGCGCCGGGTGGCCACGCACCGGAGCCAGGAGGACGCCCTTCAGGCGCGTGGCGACGTGACGGTCGTCCGGGACGTCCGCTACGTCGTGGACGGCAACCTGGTCACCAGCCAGGGCGTCTCGGCCGGCATCGACAGCGCGCTGTGGCTCGTCGGGCGGCTGCACGGCCGCGACCACGCGCGGGCCGTGCGGCGCCGGATCCAGTACGACCCGGCGCCGCCCTACCTCGCGGACGAGCCCGTCCTGCCCGGATGACGGGGATCGGCGCCGCATGGGTGCGCGTGCGCCGGGCAGGCGATGTGTCATGGGCGGTGACACGGGCTACGGCGGGCAGGTACGGCAGCCGGGTGATTGCGGGCACCGGGCGGTGCCGCATCCGGGCGACATCCGGATCGAGGCGTGGGCGGCGTGCCGGGAACACTGTCTGGCGGAGGCCGTCCTGGGAATGGTGGAGTGCTTCGCGGATCTCTCCGGGGTCCGGCCGACGGCCGTGGACCGGGTCCGGCTGGGCGAGGCCAGCGACTACAACCTGCTCGCCACGCTGCTGGACGAGGTCATCTTCCGGCTGGAGGCGTACGGCCAGGTGCCCGTGGACGTGGAGGCGGACGAGGCCGACGGCGGCCTGGACGTCAGGCTGGCGGTGACCGGGCTGGCGGACGTGGAGATCACCGGGGCGGTCCCGACCGCGGTGGCGTGGGACGAGCTGCGGATCGGGCCGGATCCGTACGGGTGGTCGTGCGTGGTGACGGTCGACGCGTGAAGCCCTCGACGGGTGTTGCGGCCCTGGGCCTACCGTGGAGGTGTGGGCGGCGGTGTCGTGACGCTGTTCCTGTGCGGTGACGTGATGCTCGGGCGCGGTGTCGACCAGATCCTGGCGCACCCCGGTGATCCGGCACTGCGGGAGGCGTACGTCAGGGACGCGCGGTCCTACGTCCGGCTGGCGGAGTCGGTACACGGTGCGGTGCCCGCGCCCGTCGATCCGTCCTGGCCGTGGGGCACGGCGCTGCGGGTGCTGGCGGAGGCCGCCCCGGACGCACGGATCGTGAACCTGGAGACGTCGGTGACGCGCGGTGACACGTTCGCCCCGGACAAGGAGATCCACTACCGGATGCACCCGGCCAACCTGCCGGCCCTGGCGGTGGCGCGGCCGGACGTGACCGTCGTCGCCAACAACCACGTCCTGGACTTCGGCCGGGCGGGCCTGCTGGAGACGCTGGACGTGCTGGGCCGGGCGGGCCTGCGGACCGCGGGCGCGGGACGGAACGCCGACCAGGCGTTCGCGCCCGCCACGGTCCCGCTGCCCGGTGGCCGCCGGCTGCTGGTGTTCGCCCTCGGTGCGCGCTCCAGCGGTATCCCGTCCGGCTGGGCGGCGACGGCGGAGCTGCCCGGTGTGGCGTACGTGCCGGAACTCTCGCGTGCCGCGGCCGGTGCGGTGGTGCGGCACGTCCAGCGGGCCGGGCGGGCCGGTGACCTCGCCGTGGTGTCCGTGCACTGGGGCTCGAACTGGGGGTTTCACGTGCCCCGGGAGCAGGTCCGCTTCGCGCACGCGCTGGTGGACGGCGGTGTCGATGTCGTCCACGGGCACTCCTCGCACCATCCCCGCCCGCTGGAGGTGTACCGGGACCGGCTGATTCTGTACGGCTGCGGCGACTTCGTCGACGACTACGAGGGCATCCCCGGCTACGAGGACTACCGCGACGACCTGCGGCTCGCGTTCCTCGTCTCGCTGGATGCCGACAGCGGCCGACTGGCGGGGCTGCGCATGGTGCCGCTGCGGGCACGGTGGAGCCCGACGGCACACTGGTGTTGCGGGACGGCTGAACCGCGGGGAGGTCAGACCGCCCAGGACAGCAGTCGCTCGCGGTGATCGGGCTCGCGCAGGCGGGCGAGTGAGGCCTTCTCGAGTTGGCGTACTCGTTCGCGGGTCAGACCGACGCGGCGGGCGACCTCGTCACGGGTGCGGGTGTGGCCGTCGTGGAGGCCGTAGCGCAGGCTGAGGATCATGGCCTCCCGGGGCGCCAGTGTGCCGACGGCCTCGCGCAGTTCCTCGGCGAGCGCCGTGTACTCGGCGACGTCCGGGGCCTGGAGCACCTCGGTGTCGGGGATGAGGTCGCCCACGACGGTCTCGCCGGTCTCGTCGACGGGCGTGTCCAGGCTGACGGCCTGCCGGCCCACACGGCGCAGCCAGCCGATCCGGTCCTCGGCGAAACCGCTCTCCCGGGCCACCTCCTCGACGCTCGGTTCGCGTCCCAGGTCGAGTTGCAGACGCCGTTCGACCTTGGCGAGCTTCTGCAACTGTTCCACCACCTGCATCGGCAGTCGTACGGTGCGGGCGTGCGCGGCCAGTCCCCGCTCGATCGACTGACGGATCCACCAGGTCGCGTACGTGGAGAACTTGAAGCCCTTGGTGTGGTCGAACTTCTCCACGGCCCGGATCAGCCCCAGGTTGCCCTCCTGGATGACGTCCAGCAGGGGCAGCCCGCGGTGGGCGTGCCGTTTGGCCATCGCGACCACGAGCCGGAGATTGGCCCGGACCATGTGGTCCTTGGCCGCCTGGCCGTCCCGGACGTCCTCCTCCAGTTCACCGCGCCGCTCAGGAGCGAGGTCGTGTTCGCCGGCGTCGGCCCGCTCCAGTTCCTCCAGTGCCCGCACACCGGCCCGCATCCGCCGGCCGAGCCGCACCTCGTCCTCCGCGGTGAGCAGCGGCGTCGCCCCGATCTGTGTGAGGTACTGCCCGAGCAGGTCGGGTTCCTCGTCGGGCTCGGGGATGCGGCTGCGCAGCCGTGCGGTGCGAGCGGGGGCGCGGCGGTCCTCCCGGGCACCTGCCGCGGAGTCTTCTGCCAGCGGAGACATCGTCGGGTCCCTCCGTCCCCTACCTCGTTCCGGCTCGCTCCGGAGGCCTCACGGGTACCCGAGGCGATCGGGCCCGAACCGCATGTCCGGGGCCCGCGGGGGTACCCCGGGGCACATGACCGGCATCGAACTGCGCAGCAACGCGTTCAACGACCACTCGTTCATCGCGCGCCGGTACTCCTACGAGGGACCGAACGTCTCTCCGCCGCTGACCTGGAGCGGCGTACCGGACGACGCGACCGAACTGGTGCTGCTCTGCGAGGACCCCGACGCCCCGTCGGGCACCTTCGCGCACTGGGTGGTGGTCGGCATCGACCCGCACAGCGACGGCGTCGAGGCCGGGCACTGCCCACCGGGCGGCACGGAACTCGTCAACGGCTACGGGCAGCACGGCTGGGGCGGTCCGCATCCCCCGCCCGGGGACGACGCGCACCACTACTTCTTCCGGCTGTACGCCCTGTCGGAACCGTGCGTCCTGCCCGACGCGCCCGACGCGAACCAGGTGCACGCGGAGGTCGAAAAGCGCCGCCTGGCGGACGGGACGCTGGTGGGGCTGTACCAGCGCTGAGGCGGCCCACGGCGCCTCGTCACCGCAGGGCCGCTGCGACGAGCCCGCGGATCTCCGCCTCGGACACCGTGCCGCCGCCCACGAGGCGGTCGAAGACGAGGCCGTCCACACAGGCGAGCAGGGTGAGGGTGCGCTCCTCGGCGTCCGCCAGCCCCCGAGCGGCCAGAAAGGCGTGCACGACGCGGCGCCCCGCGTTCTGACGCGGCAGGAGGATCTCCCGCAGCTCGGGGTGGTGGACGCTCTCCACGGCGCAGGCGTACCGCGCGAGGGAGCGCCGGCGTCCTTCCCCGGTGAGCCGCCGCTCGGTGAACGCGGCGATGCCGGCCACCAGGTCCCCCGCGTCGCGCGGCACGGGTGTCGCCTCCCGACCGCCTGCAACTCCGCCTGGTCGAGTGCGACCAGGCGCCGGACCAGCGCCGTGAGCAGCGCCTGCCGGGTCCGGAAGTACGCCGAGGTGGTGCCCGGCGGCAGGTTCGCCGCGCGATCCACCGCCCGGTGGGTCAGTCCTCGTATCCCGCTCTCGGCGAGGACGTCGATGGCGGCGTCGGCGAGGACGGTACGTCGATCGGTGGGCACCCCCCATTTCTACACCCCCGTTTCTACATCTGTAGAAACACGGCGTAGGCTTCTACATCTGTAGAAACCGGCCGCTCCGGGCGGCCCGGCGGGGAAGGGACGGCTCATGGGCGGCGACGCGGTGGTGGTCGGCGGGGAATCGGCGGACTGGCGGCGGCCATCGGACTGCGGCGGGCCGGCTGGGAGGTGACGGTCGTCGAACGCGCACCCGTCCTGGCCGACGTGGGCGCGGGAATCTCCCTGCACGCCAACGGCATCCGCGCCCTGGACGCCCTCGGCGTCGGCGCGGCGGTGCGGGCGGCCGCCCGGCCCCAGTACACCGGCGGCACACGTGATCCCCGGGGCGCGTGGCTGGCGCGGATGGACGGGGCGGTGCTAGAACGCGCCCTGGGTACGCCCATCGTCGGCATCCCCAGGGCCGTGCTGCACCGTGCCCTGCGTACGGCACTGCCGCCCGGGTGTCTGGTGGTCGGCGCGGCGGTGACGTCCGTCGACCGCACCGACCCGGACCGTCCGCGGACCGTGCTCGGTGACCGGGTGCTGGAGGCCGACCTGGTCGTGGCCGCCGACGGGATCGACAGCCGGCTGCGCGCCCAGCTCTTCCCGGGCCACCCCGGACCCGTCCACAGCGGATCGACCGTGCTGCGCGCCATCACCGAGCGGCCGGTGGAGCTGAGCACCGACTTCGCACTGACCTGGGGCAGGGGCGCCGAGTTCGGGCACATCGTGTTCGCGGACGGGCGGGCGGAGTGGCATGCCGTGCTCAACGCGCCGCCCGGAGTCCGGCACGCGGATCCGCTCGGCGTCCTGCGCCGCAGGTTCGCGGACTGGCACGACCCGATCCCGGCTCTGCTGGACGCGACCCGGCCGGGGGACGTACTGCACCACGACATCCGCGAGCTGGTGACTCCCCTGCCCTCCTTCACGGCGGGCCGTGTCGTCCTGCTCGGCGACGCGGCCCACGCCATGACCCCGAACCTGGGGCAGGGCGCCTGCCAGGCGCTCGAGGACGCGACGACCCTGGCCGCCGCGCTCGCCGGCGAAACCGGCCTCGCCTCGGCGCTCGCCCGCTACGACGCCGAACGCCGCCCGCGCAGCCAGTCCGTGGCGCGTGCCGCCCGCCGGGCCGGCCGGATGGGCCAGCAGCTGTCGCACCCGCTGGCCGTCGCCGTGCGCGACACGGCCCTGCGGCTCGCTCCGTCGGGCGCCATGGTCCGCGCGATGGTGCGGCACGCGGACTGGACACCGCCGCGGTGGGACCGGCCCGTGTCGCTGTGACACAACGGTTGGTTGTGGCTCTGGTGACGGACGGTTGTTTGCCCGTGCGGTCCGGTCGTCGCTTGGATGGCTCCCGGTCAACACCGGGTTGTCCGCGAGAGCTGGGAGTGTGCGCCGGGGATGGCGGACAGACGGTCGCTGGGGCGGCGGTTCGGGTGGCTGTGGGGTGCGTACGCGGTCAGCACGGCCGGTACCTGGCTCGCGTTCGACGCGTTCGCGCTGATCGCGGTGCTGGTGCTGGACGCCGGACCGGCGCAGGTGTCGCTGCTGGCGGCGGCCGGCCCGGCGGTCGGCGCGGTGGTGTCGGTGCCGCTCGGACCGTGGGTGGAGGTCCGCCGCAAACGGCCGGTGATGGTCGCGACGGACCTGGTCCGGTGCGTGGTGCTGCTGAGCGTCCCCGTGGCGTTCGCCCTGGGCCGGCTGAGTTTCGGTCAGTTGTTGCTGGTGTCGGTGGCGGTCGCGGCGTCCGACATCACCTTCAACGCCGCGGCCGGGGCGTTCCTCAAGGAACTGGTGCCACGGCGGGACCTGCTCGTCGCGAACGGGCGGTTCGAGGCGACGAACTGGACGGCCAGCATGGTCGGGCCGCCGCTGGGCGGGGCGGCGATCGGGGTGTTCGGTCCGGTGACGACCGTGGTGGCCGACGCGGTGAGCTATCTGCTCTCGGCGCTCGGGATCCGGGCGATCGGGGGCCACGACAAGCGCCCTGTGCGGCCCGTTCCCGTGGCGGCCCGGCCCCGTGCGGGCGACCTGCTCGACGGATGGCGGCACATCCTGGCCGATCCGGGGCTGCGGCCGCTGTTCTTCAACACGGTCCTGAACAACGCCCTGATCATGGCGGCCTCACCGCCGCTCCTCGTCCTGATGGTCGATCATCTGCGGTTCGAGCCGTGGCAGTACGCCCTCGCCTTCGCGGTGCCCTGCACCGGCGGCCTGCTCGGCTCACGACTGGCCCCACGGCTCGTCACGCGGTTCGGCCGGCACCGGGTCCTGCTCACCTCGGGGGTGCTGCGGGCGTGCTGGTCCCTCGGGCTCGCCTTCGTCGGCCCCGGCACGGCCGGGCTGGTGCTGGTCATGGTGGTCGAGTTCGGGCTGATCGCCTGCTGCGGCGTGTTCAATCCGGTGTTCGCCACGTACCGGCTGGAGCGGACGCCCGCGGACCGGGTCACCCGCACGCTGGCGGCCTGGTCCGCCACCGGCAAGGCCACCACCGCGGCCGTGACCGCCCTGTGGGGTCTGCTGGCCGGTATGACCGGCCCCCGTACGGCGATCGCGCTCGCCGGTGCCCTCCTCCTCGCCACCCCGCTCCTGCTCCCCCGCCGGGACGACACGCCGGCCACCGGCCCCGAGCCGACTCCCGTGCGGCTCGAGAGGGACGGTGGCTGAACCGGCCGCCCGACGCAGGACAGCCGTCCGTCGGGCGGCCGTCAGGTCCGGGGACGGCCTTGCTCCCGTCCCCGGCCCAGGGTCGGCTCAGACCGCTCCGGGCACGTCCTCCGTGACGCCGTTCAGCGGGGAGGACGGGTCGGAGCCGTACGGGCGGGTGATGATCTCCAGGCCGTGGCCCGCAGGGTCGAGGAAGTACACTCCCCGGCCGCCGTCGTGGCGGTTGATCCGGCGCGGGTGATTGCCGTGCGGGTCGGCCTGGATCGGGATGCGGGCCGCGACGAGGCGGTCGAGGGCCTGGTCGAACTCGTCCTCGGAGACGAGGAACGCGTAGTGCTGCATGGGGATGTCGGCGTCGATGGTGAGGAAGTCCAGTGTGACGCCGTTGGCGGTCGTCACGGGCAGGAACACCCCGGCCGGAGCTCCCACCTCCAGCCCCAGGATGTCTGCGAGGAAGTGAGCGGACTTCTCCCGGTCACGGGACAGGACGATGGTGTGATTGAACTCGACTGACACGGTTGAATGCCTCCACGGGCATCTCCGCGGCGCCTCCATGCCTCACCCGGCCGGTGACCGACACGCGATGCCGCGCCGTGGATCGTAGACACGCGCGGCCGTGACCGTCGAGCGGTTTTCGGCCGTATCGTGACGCGCCGGCCGCACGCCCGCGCCCCTGCCGCCCCGCACGACCCTGACAATTGTCAGGGACCGCGTCGTCCCGGGTCTCCCTACTGTTCTGAACGTCGCCACACCGTTCAGGGGGAACTCGACATGACCACTCGCATCGCCGCCAGGGCCGCGCTCGTCGGCGCCGGGGCGCTCGCTCTGCTCGGCCCGCTCACCGCGGGGACCGCCGCCGCGTCCTCCGCGGGCGAACAGGGCACCGCCCGCGTCATGGCCGCGCCGTACGCGGTCGTGCCGTACGAGACCGTCAACGTCCGCTCGGGACCGTCCCGTGCGTTCCCCGTTGTCGGTTCCGTGGCGGCGGGTCAGCCGCGCGGCGCCTACTGCTGGGAGCGCGGCGAGACCGTCAGCGACTACGGCTTCACCAACAACGTCTGGGTGAAGCTCACCGAGGGCTATGTCAGCGCCGTCTACCTCAAGGGCAACGAGTACGGCGACCTGCCCGCCTCGGCGTCCTGCTGACCCATGGCAACGACACCACCATCCACACCATCGTCCTACGGGGACAGACATGAAGCGACTGATCAGCCGTACCGCCATGGGCCTGGCCGTGGCCGCGCTCGCCGTCGGCGGCCTCGCCACCACCGTCCAGGCCGCTCCGGCCGCCGCCAACAGCGGCGACCCGACCCTGACCGACGTCTACGTCTGGGCCACCGACGTCAACCTGCGCCAGCAGCCGACCACCGACTCGCCCCGCCTCGCGGTCCGTTCGAAGTGGTGGGCGGACGCCGTGTGCCAGACGCAGGGCCAGACCGTGCACGACCCGGCCGTCGGCACCAACAACTGGTGGACGGCGGTCCAGGAGTTCGCGGGCAGTGACATCGCCTGGGTGAACAACCTGTACATCCGCGGCGGCGAGAAGATCGCCGGCGTCCCGGACTGCTGACGCCCCCTGACCGTCACGGGCCCATCGGAAGGGGGCGGACCGGAGCACCGGCCGCCCCTGTGGCGTGTGTGCGGCTCAGTACCAGCCGGTCGCGACCAGGTCGTGGCCGTCGCACGAGAGCACGGCGCGCGAGACACGGCCGTTGAGGTTGTTGCCCATCTGCGTGTAGGCGTAGTTGATGCCGGCGTCGACGGTCTCGGAGACCCAGCCGTCGACGCGCCCCACCCCGTTGTCGGAGCGCTGGAGCACGGCGGCGCAGTTGGCCCGGGAGTTCTCGATCCGGGCGAAGGAGCCGCACTTGTCGGAGTAGAAGTACTTCAGGGCCATGCCCTCGGCGTACTTGGTGGGCCCGATCTGCCGGAACGAGCCCGAGCAGAAGGAGGTGGTGGGGTACTGCCCTTCCATCCCGTAGGCCCCGTAGTTGCCGCCCGAGAACGGCGCGGCCTGGGCGGAGGTCGGGAGGAGCGCCATCACCGCGGCGGCGCCCCCGGCGGCCAGCAGTGTCCTGAGCGATCGGCGGCTCATGAGCCCTCTTTCGTGTGGTCGGCGAGTGATCTGGTCGTGCTGTGCCGACCGTACGAGCCGTCACCGCGTCGGCGGCACCTGACACTTATCAGGGTCGACGCCCCGGGCCGCCTCGCTTCGGGGGAGCCCTGACATTCGTCAGGAGCGCCTGCGCGCCCGGACTCCTGATGTGGCGGCACGGACCAGCGGGCGACCAGGAAGGGCAACGCAACCCATGCGCACACTCCCGCGCGGCGCCGCCGCGCTCGCGGCCGTCGTCACGGTCGCGTCGTTTCCGGGCGGTGCGGCGGCGGTACCCCGGGCGGGGAAGGCGGCTCGGGCCGCTCACCTCCCCGAGACCGCCGGGGCCTCCCCTGGACGATGCGCACTCCTGTCCCGCCCCGGCCGAAGTCGGCGATGTCCCCCGGCCCGAGATGGATCAGTTCCGGACTTCCCGTCTCGCCCTCGCCCCACTGTGCGGGTCCCGGCAACTGCACGGTGATCGTTTCCACGCGGAACTCCCCCACTGCCGACGCCCCTCGATTTGGTCGCGAGGATTGTACGGGCGGATTCCGCTTGCCACGGAGGCGGCGGGGCGCGTGTCAGGCCGTTGCTTCGGCACGCCGCGCGACGAACACGAACTCGCGGCCCGGCCGGTCGGGTGCCTCGCGCACCTCCTCCACCACACAACCCTGCGCGAGCAGTTCCGCCTCGACTTCCCGCCGCTCGCGGAACCGCAGTGTCGACTCCGACGTCAGCACCTCTCCGTCCGCGACGAACACGTACACCTGACGGAACGTCACCAGCGGTCCGCTCACGTCGAGCAGCTCGACCCAGTACTCGACCGCGCCGACGCCGGGGACGTCCGTCTCGGCGTACGTGGCCTCGCGGTTCCACTCCTCCCAGGCGCGGCGGGCCGGAACGCGGGTCTCGAACACCAGGCGACCGCCGGGGCGCAGCGCCTCACGGGCCCCTCGCAGGGTCCTTCGCCACTCGTCGGGATCGACGATCTCCTGAGCGGCGTTGCCCGTCATGGTCACAAGGTCGACGCCCTCGAGTGACGGCAGGGTCGTCGCATCGCCGTGGATCCACCGCACCCGCTCGCTGCCCGGCTTGCCGCGGGCCACCTCCAGGGAGGCCCGGGCAGGGTCGGCACCGACGACCTGGAAGCCGCGTTCGGCCAGCCGCAGCGCGAACACCCCTGTCCCGCAGCCGAGGTCGAGCACCCGGCGTGCTCTGAACTCCTGCGCCATGCGCAGGTACGGGTCGAGGTCGACGCGGTCGGGGTCGAGCGGGTCGTAGACCGCGGCGAGCCGCGGCTGCCGGAAGCACTCGTCAGCCATGCGACCGACGGTACGGAGGGGCGGCTGCGGGCGGCCACCGGTTTTCGGCGACCGCCCTCACGTGTCTCAGCCGAGGCAGATGACGAGCAGGCAGAGTTCCTTCGAGTTCGAGGTCGAGGTCGAGTCCGAGTTGGACGGAGGCGTTTCGGCAGGAGTGGGGTCCGCCGCGGGAGGGGAGGGTGCGGGGTCCGCGGGCTGCCGCGTGTCCGCGCCGCTGTCGGCGGCGGGCGGTGTCGTCTGCTCGGTGACCTGTGACGTTGAACTGCCGGCCTGACCGGTGACCGTGTCGACGGTGCTCGGACATCGGGTGTCGTCGTCTTCGGCAGCTTGCGGGGAGTGCGGGCCGCATCGGTGCGCGGGTCCGCCGGAGTGCGGGGAGCGGCGTCCTCGGGCTGCTCGCGGTGCGAGGCACGGCCGGTGCGGGGCTGCGTGGTGGGCGTGGGCGAGGCACGCGGTGTGTCCTGCCGGCGCGACGTCGGTTCGGAGTACGTCGGCGCCTGGCCCTCGGTGCCGCCCATGGCGGTGTCGCCCGGTGCCGCGGCCGCCTGCTTTCCGTTCGCGGAGTTCCCGCTGAAGGCGGCGACGGTCAGGCCGCCCCCGACGAGGGCGAAGGCGGTCGCCACCACGGCCCGCCGCTGGTTCTTCTTCCAGCGGGCCATCTGACGCCGCCGCGCCGCCCGGCCCTGCTGCGGTGGCTCATAGCCGTCGGACGCGGAGGTGCCCGCAGTCGCGTGCTCATCGGACGGGTCCCCGTCCGGCGACTCGTAGCCGTCGGACGGGCCCGTGCCCGGGTTCCCCCCGCCGGCGGCCGTCCCGGCGTACGCGAGAGGGAGCTCCCGGGTGCCGGCGCGGGGCTCGTCCCACACGCTGCGTTCGTCCCACACGTTCCCGTCACGCCACGCACCGGGGCGGCCGGAGCCCCCCATGCGGCCGGGCCGACACGGCCGTCGGCGGCGGAGGGGTCTATGTCCGGGGCGTAGGCGCCGCACCCCGGGCAGACCAAGGCGCCGTTGAGGTGCCGACGGCACGAGGAGCAGTAGTCCATGTGTGTGGTCTTCCCGATCTGGCTGTGCCGGCGGCTCGCCGGCCGCGGCCTGGTTCACGTCCGCACGTGGGATCGAGCCGTAACGCTAACGAGACTTTGGAAGGGGGATGTGCAGCCCGTGTGACACCCCTGAGCAGATCCTCTGGATCTCACGTGTGCTGTAAGTGACTCGTGAGTAAAGGTGATGGGGCGTGGGCATGCTCAGGCGCCCGCCGGGGACGGCCACCCGGTGCGCTCCAGAAGGGCGTCCGCCACTTGGTCCGCGGTGAGTCCGTCGGTGTCGATCCACAGGTCGCCGACGCCCGCGTCCTCCAGGGCGACGGCCGTTGCCACCGCTTCGTCGGCGATCCCCAGCAGGTGTTCGACGGGCTGACCGCGCAGGGGATCGCCCGGCTGGGGCCAGCTGCCCCCGCTCCCCCGCCGCAGGATCCGCCGCGTCAGCTCCTCCTGCCCGGCGTGCAGCCGGCACAGCGTGAACTCGGCGGCCGGCAGTGCCGCGGCAAGGATCCCGGCCGCGGCCCGGTCCGGTGCCCACCCGGTCACGACCAGCGCCTGCGCTCCGGCCGACCGGTAGGTCCGCCACAGGGCCGCCAGGTTCCGCGCCTTGAGGCGACGCGCACCGGGGTCGCCGGGGAGGGGGTGGCAGAAGCCGACCTGGTCGACATCGACGTACGCGGCGGGCGTTCCCGCGCGCAGCACCCGCTGGTAGGCCGCGAAGCCCACGGTCGACTTGCCGACGCCCGTCGCACCGCACAGCCACAGCACCGGGCCGTCCGCGGACACGGGTGACTCGGCCGCCTCGGGCGCAGGTCCTCCCGCGGGCCCGGGCCAGCCCCTGATCCGTTCCCGCACGAGCCGCACCACCTCGCGCGCCGTCGCCCCGCCGGTCTCGACGCAGACGCCGGCGATGTCACTCGCGTCGAGGGCGTCGGCCTCCCGCGCCACGGCGTCGAGCAGGTCGGGAGCACCGCCGCGCCCGAGGAAACGCCGCAGCAACTCGTCCCGGTCGGCGCGCAGCCGGCAGACGGTCACCAGGGAATCCGGGAAGCCGGGGAGCTCGACGCCCCGCTGGGGGTCGACCACACCCGAGACGACGAGGCACCGGGCCCCGGCCCGCCGGAAGCCGTCCGCCACGGCGGCGAGGTTGCGCGCCTTCATCCGGTGCCGGCCCGGATCCGCCGCCGGCTCCGGGTAGCAGATGCCGAGCTGGTCGATGTCGGCGAATCCGGCCGGGACCCCGGCCCTGCCGAGGTCCTGGTACAGCTGCCAGGCGACGGTCGTCTTGCCCACTCCGGGCGGACCGCACAACCACAGGACCGGGATCACGCACCGGATTCTCGCTCATTCCCACCGCCAACTCACGGGATTTTCCCGCGAACTGACGCACAACCCTTTGGATGTCCCGCGGGTCACACCATGCAGGAGCAACCACCTCGAAGAGTTGCAAGGGGAAATATGAGATTCACCCGTTCCGTCCTGGCCGCCTCCGCGTTAGCGGCACTGTCGGTGGGAGCCACGACCGCTCTGGCGTCGCCCGCCTCCGCCGCGCCGAACACCACCCCGCAGAAGGTCTGTGGAAGCGGCTACAAGACCGTGAACTCGGCCGCCGTCGGCTCGCTGGGCACCGTCTACCTGACCTACAACGCCTCCAACGGGCAGAACTGCGTGGCGACCATCCGCAACAACCCGGGCAAGGCCGTGGACATGTCCGCGTGGATCTACGTCCCGGACACGGGCGAGAGCCATGAGGACGCCGGGCAGTTCTCGTCGTTCGCCGGACCGACGTACGTCTACGGCAAGGGCCACTGCGTCGACTGGGGCGGCAGCATCGCCAACACCTACGTGCAGGTGTACGGCTCCAACTGCGGCGCCCTGAAGGAACACCGGGTCACGTTCACCCGCTGAGGCGGCCGACCTGTACCGAACCACCCTGAAGCACCCCTCTGCCGGGCCACCACGCCCCCGCCGCCGTCGGTGGGAACCGTGGTGGCCCGGTTCGCCTCAGGGCAGCTTCTCGAAGAAGAACTCGTGCTTGAGGAACGACGTGTCGTACTCGTGGCCGGGGTGGGGCGGGAGGAGCTGGGAGGCCTGGAAGAGGCGCCAGCCGTCTTCCAGTGCGGCCAGACCGGTCGTGTAAGGCGGCTCGTCGCTGTCCCCGGTCGTGGGCCGGGTCCCGCCCGTGCCGTCGTAACGGGACCAGCCCACCACGTCCGAGTCGAGGGCCGAGGAGGCGAGGTAGAGCACGAGGACCTGCTGCTTCATGTGTGGCTCCTCAGGGCGGGCCGGTTGCTGACGCGGGTGACCCAGTGGTCGATGTCGAAGGTGTCGTCTCCGGTCAGCGCGCGCCACAGCAGTACCCGGTTGTGGATCTCCAGTCGGGCGGTGGCCTGCTCGTACCACGGGAAGGTGGTGCCGAGTTCCGCCGCGACGGCGGGGTCGTGCAGGTCGGAGGTGTCCCAGAGCCGGACCTGGGGCACGGTCGGGTTGAAGCGGATCTTGTACATGAAGCGCCGCCGTGCGGTGTCGTTGCGGCGGCCGCCGTGCCAGATCCCGTGATGCACCAGGACGACGGTGCCGGCCGGGCAGGTCAGCCGGGTCTGCCCGCGCAGGTTCTGCACCCGCCCGATGTCGGTCTCGTTGACGCGGCGCAGATGGCTGCCGGGCACGCTGAGGGTCCCGCCCATCGCGGGCGTCACCTCGTGCGGGTAGTACATGAGCTGGACGTCGAAGGCGTCCGGCCGTACGTCGATGATCGCGTCCGCGTGGAGGTCCTGCGCGGTGCCCTCGTGCGGCTCCCGTACGTGCACGGCGTGGTGGTCGACGGTCGGGGCCGGTCCCACCAGGCTTTCCAGGGCACCCGCCACGGCGGGCAGGGCGAGCAGGCGGGGGATGAAGGTGTCCTGCGGGAAGGCGTGGGCGGCCGGAGTGCCGTAGGGGACCTCGGGTATCCCGGTGGACAGGGTCGCGATGGCCTCCTCGTTCAGTTCCCGGGGCACGACTCCGTCCAGACGCAGGAACCCCTGCGCGACGAAGCGTGCCACCTGGACGGAGGTGAGCAGCTGTTTGGTGGTTTGCATACGACGAACGTAGAGCGTGATGGCATGGTGGTCGTGGGATGCAATTGCCGCTCACTGGTATGTTTTCACCATCATGGAAACCGTGCCCCTGTGTCTGGACCATCCTCCGGAGGTGGTGAACGCGGGCGTCGGCGTGCACGGTGTCTCCACCGCCCACGACGTCTTCCGGCTGCCCGACCTGTGGCAACTGCACCTGTACAGCTATGCGGGCCGGTTGTCCGTCGCGGGCACCGTCCACCCCATCCGGCCCGGACACGTCAGCCTGATCCCGCCGGACACCGAGGCGCACTTCCACTACCGCGGCAGATCCGAGCACCTGTACGCCCATCTGCGGCTCCCGGGCACCGGTGCCGGGCACCGCGTGCCGCTGATGCAGGACGCCCAGGCCGAAGGGCCGCTGCTGGCCCGTCTGTTGCGGCACGCCGTCACCGCCATGCCCGTGTCCGCGGCGCGCGCCTCCGCCGAGGTCTGGGCGGTGCTCTGGCACATCGCCCAACTGCCCCGGGCCGGCTCCGAGGAACCCGGGCGGCAGCACCCCGTCGTGGCCGCCGCGCAGGCGTACGTCGAGGAGCATCTCGCCGAGCCCCTGCCCGTACCCGACATCGCCCGCTCGGCGGGCGTCTCGCACACCCATCTGACCCGTCTGTTCCGCGCCGAGACCGGCCTGACGGTCGTCGCCTATGTCCGCCGTCGACGCCTGGCACGCGCTCGTCACCTGCTCCAGGCCTCCACGCTCCCCATCCCCGCCGTCGCCGCGGCGGTGGGCATCGCCGATCTGCAGGCGTTCAACAAGGCCTGCCGCCGCGAGCTGGGGGCAGGACCGCGGGCCGTACGCGCGACCCGCGCCCTGTGACGCGCCGCATGCCGCGCCGGGCGGTGCGGGACCACGCCGTAGCAGCGGGCGATCGGACCGCCCACGACGTGGCAGAGCGGCCTGCGGAAGGAAGGCGAGCTCGAAGTCATGCTGATCTACTCGATGAGCGTCTCGGTGGACGGTCGATCGCCGACAGCGTTCCAGCCACCGCGAACGGACAGGTCAGGCCCAGGCCGTCGCCGGTACGAACGAACTGTCCTGCCGGAACAGGTCCGTTCCGTTCGAGCGCTCCACGCGGAGCTGGTAGGCGTAGTGGCGCAGGTAGTACCCGGGGTAGTTGCACGACTCGAAGCGGACGGAGCCCGAGGCCGTGCCGGTCCGGAGGAAGAACGTGGCGTCCCCGGCGAACGTGCTCGTACCGTCGTTCGGGTCGAAGCGGGCCCGGAAGTCCCAGTGGCGCAGGTAGTTGCCGGCCGCGTCACGGAATGAGCAGCCGCTCGCGTCGGCCAGGCCGGCGACGACCGTGAAGGTTGCGGCCTGCTTCTCGGCGGTGGTGCTGGAGCCGCTGACCACGGGCAGGTTGAGGAGCGCGGACTGCTGCTGCCAGTAGCGGGTCGGGTAGTTGGCCGAGCGGAACGAGCGGGTGACGTTCCTCGCCAGGCTGGGGCCGCCCGACACCGTCTCCTTGACCACCGTGAAGTGCCGTGCCGTGCCGGAGATCGCGGGGAGTGCGGCCGGGGCCGTCCAGGTGGCGAAGGTGTCGTGGCTGTCGCTGTAGTAGTAGTTCCCGTCGCCGTAGCCGTCGAAGAAGATCCGCCAGCCGCCGTTGTCGAGCCGCACCAGCGCGGGGCCCTCGCGGTAGCTGCCCCAGCCCGCCCAGTCCCCTGTTCTGCGGATCGTGTACGGGCCGTCGAGGTTCGAGGCGGTGGCGTACTCGATGTACTTCGTGGTCTCGTTCTTGGGGGAGGCGTGGTATGTCGAGCCGACCTTCACGATGAACGTGTCGATGTGGTTGGCGCCGATACCCGCGAGCGCCACCGGCGAACTCCACGCGGTGAGGGCGGAGTTGGTGGCCCTCAGCCGATAGGGCGTGAAGATCCACTCGTCGTTCGTGGTGGAGCAGGACACGATGACGTTGACGCTGCCGTCGCTGTCGACGAACCACTCGGGCGCCCAGGCGCGGGAGAGGTTCGCGATGGGGACGGTGTAGTCGTAGAGGAACGTCCAGCTGACGCGGTCGGAGCTGCGGGCGAAGCCGATGGTCGTGCTGGGGTCCTGCCAGGTGTGCGTGGTGTAGGTGACGTAGTAGTAGCCGTCGGTGTGTCTGAAGATGCTCGCGTCGCGGATCCGGCCCGCGGGTGGCGTGTACGCGGAGGCGCGCAGCAGCCGGAAGTCGGTGGCGTCGTCGGACTGGTACACGTTGACCGTGCCGTCGTTGCTGTTGAGGAACGGCACGATCGTGTAGCGGGTGGCCGAGCCGTTCGGGGGTGCGGCGGCCAGGGCGCCGCCGAGCAGCCCGGGCGCTTCGCCCAGCAGCACCGCCGAGGCGGGCAGGGCGGCCAGGGTGCGCAGCAGGGTACGGCGGGACGCGACGGGGCGTGGGGTCACGGGCGGCTCTCCCTGAGACACAGGGATCGAAATACCGAACAAGGTTCGGAAACTCGATCGAGGTGGGGGCACAGAAAGTAAGGGCGGGACCCGGGGCCGTCCATGGTTTCAACAGGAGCGGATGAGCCCAGTGGGGTAGAAGGTGACCTGTGGGTGAATTTCCACTTGCGCCGACGGCGTTCCGTCACCGGCCACCGGACGTTACCGTTCGGTAGACAAGTCGCATCCGGAGGTGTCCGCATGACGCTCGACCGTGCCGCAGGCCTGGCGGAGACCGCCCGTGCGCTGGCCGCCGGGGAGGTGACGTCCCGGGTGCTGGTCGAGCGGACCCTGGCGCGGATCGAGGCCACGCAGAGCAGCATCAACGCCTTCCGGATCGTCCGGGCCGACGCGGCGCTCGCCGAGGCCGAGGCGGCCGACCGGGAACTGGCCGCGGGTGCCCGCAAGCCGCTGCTCGGGGTGCCCGTGGCGGTGAAGGACGACATGGACGTGGCCGGCGAGCCGACCGCTTTCGGCTGCTGCGGGGAGTTCCCGCCGGTCGCCGAGGACGGCGAGGCGGTACGGCGGCTGCGCGCGGCCGGCGCCGTGATCGTCGGCAAGACCAACACCTGCGAGTTCGGGCAGTGGCCCTTCACCGAGGGGCCCGCGTTCGGCGCGACCCGCAATCCGTGGAGCACGGACCACACGCCCGGCGGATCCTCCGGCGGCTCGGCCGCCGCGGTCGCCGCCGGTCTGGTGCCCGCCGCGCTCGGCTCGGACGGGGCCGGCTCGGTGCGGATCCCGGCCGCGTGGACCCATCTGGTCGGCATCAAACCGCAGCGCGGCCGCGTCTCGACCTGGCCGCGCGGTGAGTCCTTCCAGGGCATCACCGTCAACGGCACCCTCGCCCGCACGGTCGCCGACGCGGCCCTGCTGCTGGACGCCGCGAGCGGCAACCACGCCCAGGACCCGCACCAGCCCCCGGCCGTCGACGTGTCCCGGGCCGTCGGCCGCGACCCCGGGCGACTGCGCGTCGCGCTGTCCCTCAAGCCGCCGTTCACGGCCGTACCGGCCCGGCTCCTGCCGGAGGTGCGGACCCGCGTCGTCGAACTCGCCGAGAAGCTGGCCGCGTCGGGGCACACCGTCGAGGAGGCCGACCCGCCGTACGGGCAGATCGGGCTGACCTTCGTGCCGCGCGCCACGGCCGGGATCGCCGAGCGGGTCGACGAGGCGCCCTTCCCGGCGCTGCTGGACCGGCGCACCCGGGACGCGGCCCGGCTGGGCCGGCTGCTCGGCGGGGCCCCGCTGCGCGCGGCCCGAAGGGCGGAGACCGTGCTGCACCGTCGTATCGGCGCCTTCTTCACCTCGTACGACGTCGTCCTCGCGCCCACGACCGCCGCTCCCCCGCCCCGGATCGGCGCCCTGCTCGAACTCAGCGGCTTCGCCACCGACCGGGCGATGATCGCCGCCTGCCCGTACGCCTGGCCGTGGAACGTGCTGGGCTGGCCGGGCGTCAACGTGCCCGCGGGTTTCACCGCGGACGGTCTGCCGGTCGGGGCGCAGTTGCTCGGCCCGGCGAACAGCGAGCCGCTGCTGGTGCAGGTGGCCGCGCAGTTGGAGGCGGAGCTTCGCTGGTCCGAGAAGTGGCCCGAGCCGCCGGTCACGGCCCGTTCCGCCGCCGCCTGAGCGACCGTACGCTGTCCCCATGGCGGACGCGTCGATGGTCGGGCTCATGGGGCGGGTCACCGGAACGGTCGGGCCCGGGCTGGTCGGCGAGGTGATCGTCCGGGTGCGCGGCGGCGCGGAGCACTTCCTCGCCCACCCGGCGTCCGCGACGGACCGGATCGAGCCCGGCACGGTCGTGATGGTGGTCGAGTACCTGCCCCCGCGGACCGTCTACGTCACGGCGGCGTACGACAGTTGAGCCCGCCGCGACGCAGGTGAGAGCCGTACGCGTCAAGGTTTGGGCAAGGATGCGCAGGTGGCTGTACCCGGGCCCCGAGCAGGAGCACACTCCCCTTCGTTCGGTGCCGAGAGGGCACCATGCAGAGGGGGCGAATGCCGATGGTCGTCGGCGTCGTTGCGGGGGCGGCCGTTGCCGCCGTCCTCGTGCTGATCGGTCTGTTCAAGCTCATGTGGCGGGTCGCCGAACCCAACGAGGCACTGATCATCTCCGGTTCCAAGCACCGCACGGAGGGCCTCGAAGAGGGCATGGGATTCCGTATCGTCACCGGGCGCGGCACGCTGGTGCTGCCCGGTGTGCAGGCGGTGCGCAAGCTGTCACTCGACCTGAACGAGACCGAACTCCAGGTGGACTGCGTGACCCACCAGGGCATCCCGCTCAAGGTGCGGGGCGTGGTCATCTTCAAGGTGGGCGACGACTTCGTGTCGATCGCGAACGCGGCCCGGCGGTTCCTCGACCAGCAGAAGCTGATGTCGGAGCGGGTGCACAACGTCTTCGCCGGTCATCTGCGGTCCATCGTGGGCGGGTTGACGGTGGAGGACATGATCCGGGACCGGGAGAAGCTCACCGGGCAGACGCGGGCCGCGTGCGGCACGGAGATGGAGAAGCTGGGTCTGATCGTCGACTCGCTGCAGATCCACGAGATCGAGGACCCGACCGGGTACATCCAGAACCTGGCGATGCCGCACGCGGCGGCGGTGCAGCGGGACGCGCGGATCGCGCAGGCGGAGGCGAACCGGCTGGCCACCGAGGCGGAGCAGCAGTCGTTCGCGCGGATGGCGGAGGCCACCCGGGACAGCGAGATCCTGCAGGCCGGCTACCAGGCCGAGCGGGACAAGGCCGCCGCCAAGGCCCGGCAGGCCGGACCGCTGGCCCAGGCCGCGGCGCGGCAGGAGGTCGTCGTCCAGGAGACGCGGGTCGCGGAGCTGGAGGCGCACCGCCGCGAGCAGCAGTTGCAGGCGGACGTCCGCAAACCCGCCGACGCGGCGGCCTACGAGAAGCGCACGCTGGCCGAGGCGGAGCGCGACGCTCGGATCTCGGCGGCCCAGGCCCAGGCGCAGGAGACGGAACTGGCGGCGGCCGCCGAGGCGACCCGGGTCAAGGCGGCCGCCGGGGCCGAAGCGGAGGCGACGAAGACGCGGGGCGCCGCGGCCGCGCAGGCGACCCGGGCCACCGGTGAGGCGGAGGCGGCGGCCGCGCAGGCCAGGGGGCTGGCCGAGGCAGAGGCGGCCAGGGCCAAGGGGCTCGCGGAGGCCGAGGCCATCAAGGCACGCGCCGCAGCCCTCGCCGAGAACCAGGAGGCCGTCGTCGCCCAGCAACTCGCCGAGAACTGGCCGGAGATCGTCAAGGCGGGCGCTTCCGCCTTCGGCAACGTCGACAACATGGTGCTGCTCAACGGCGCCGACGGCATGGCGGAGATGTTCGCCAAGGCCCTCACCATGGGCGGCACGGGGCTGGGCCTCGCCCGTCGGCTGCTCGCGTCGACGGAGGGGAACGGGCAGGCACAGCAGGAGACCGCACCGCTCAACGGGCTGGCCCAGAAGGTGCCGATGGACGACAAGTGACCCTTCACGCGGAGCTCACGGGGGCAGCCTCTAGGGTGCCCCCGTGAGCACGATCGCCGACGGACACGTCCCGGGCCGCTACGGCCCCACCGCCACCACCCAGGCCGACCCGCGCGAGGTGGGCCGGGTCCGCACCGAGTACTCGCCCGCGCACGACGGCGACCCCGACCCGGGGGAGATCGTCTGGACGTGGGTGCCGTTCGAGGAGAACGACGGCCGGGGCAAGGACCGCCCGGTGCTCGTCGTCGCCCGCGAGGCGGGCGGTACGTTCCTCGCGGTACAGCTGTCCAGCAAGCGCCACGCCGGCGACCGGGAGTGGGTGCCGATCGGCAGCGGACCGTGGGACCGGTCGGACCGCGACTCGTGGGTCGACGTGGCCCGCGTCCTGCGCCTGCACGAGCAGGGCATGCGCCGGGAGGCCTGCGCGCTGGACCGCATGCGCTTCAACTCGGTCAGGCACCGGCTGCGGGAGCGGTACGGCTGGAGCTGAGGACCTGCTCGGGGTCCCAGGAGTGTCCGGAACGCCGCTGCGACCTGGGTCGGGTCGTTGCGGAAGACGCCGCAACCTCAGGCGCCCAGCACCAGCCGCGGGTAGCCGTGGGCCGTGGCGGTCTCCAGGACACGCTCGACGCGTACGGCCAACCCGGCGGGGCTCGTCCAGCAGGCGGCCCCGGTCGTCCCGGAAGACGGGCACGGCGGGTGAGTGGATGACACGGTCCGTGTAGAACGGGTCGCGGTGGGCACGGTGGCGGGCGTAGAACTCGGGCCTCCCGGAGACAGACGTACAGGGCCGAGGCCCGGCACAGGGCCTCCTCCTGGGCCCGGGCGCCGTCGAGGTAGCCGCCGCCGGGATTGCGGGCGGAGGCGAAGTTCAGCACGGCCACGTTCCCGCCGAGGCGGCGGGCGGCCTCCAGGCTGCTCTCGCCCGTGACCTCGATCCGCGTCTCGGTCACCCGTACGGCGGACACCGGCACCGGATCCGGCCCGTACACGCGCGTGCCCTCGCGCGCCGCCCGCAGCTCCGCCGCGATCGGGACCTCGCGCCCGTCCGGCGCCCGGTAGGTCCCCGCCGCGACGATCTGCTCGGTCTGCCGCGCGACACCGCGCAGGCGCGCGCTCACGGCGCCACCCCCGTGTGCGCCGTGAGCACGTGCTCCGCGGTCCTGTTTGGCGTGTTCACGCAGGCATCGTGAGTGACGGCGGCCGCACGGCGCAACGGAGTTTTCGCCGGCGGAGAACGCCGGGGAAAACGCCGGGAAACGCCCGGTCGCCCGGGATGGCCGCCCCGGAACGCCCCGGTTCGCCCCCTTGTGCCGAGCCAGATGAAGGTCTTGGGTGGAACGAGTGTTCCCGGCCCGGGCCGTCATGAAGCCCGGACCGGTGGCATGGTGGAATCTCGGGAGGATCTAGACATGTCCGATTCGTCCACTGCCCCGGCGGGTGGCTGTACCAGGCCCCTCACCGCCCTGAACGAAGCCGAGGTCGAGGCCCTGGTCCGCGGCATCTGCTTCAAGACCGGCCCGCCGCGCCGCCTCGGGGTCGAGGTGGAATGGCTCGTCCAGGAGCTGCGCGCACCGCAGCTCCCCGTCACACCGGAACGACTCGAAGCGGCCTACGCCGCGCTGCGGACCCTGCCCCTGAGGTCGGCGCTCACCGTGGAGCCCGGCGGCCAGCTGGAGCTGAGCTCGCCCCCCGCCGCCTCGCTGACGGAATGCATCGCCACCGTCTCCGCCGACCTCGGCGCCGTCCGCTCGGTCCTGCGCGACGACGGCCTCACGCTCGTCGGCCTCGGCCACGATCCCTGGCACCAACCCCGCCGGTTCCTGCGCGAACCGCGCTACGACGCCATGGAGACCTGCCTCGACCGCACCGGCCCTGCCGGTCGCGCCATGATGTGCGCGTCCGCCTCCGTCCAGGTGTGCCTGGACGCCGGCCACGAGGAGCCCGGCTCCCTGGGCTTCGTGCGGCGCTGGTGGCTGGCCCATCACCTGGGCCCGGTCCTGCTGGCCGCGTTCGCCAACTCCCCGCTCGCCGGCTCCCGGCCGACCGGCTGGGTGTCCACCCGGCAGCTGATGTGGACGCGGATCGGCGCCGGCCGGGCGGGCGGGCCGGTCCTGGACAGCGACCCGCGGGGCGCCTGGGCCCGGCACGTGCTCGACTCCCCCGTGATGTGCGTACGGCACGACGGCGGGTCCTGGGAGGTCCCGGAGGGACTCACGTTCCGGGAGTGGACCCGGACGGGACTCCCCAGACCGCCGACGCGCGAGGATCTCGACTACCACGTCACGACGCTGTTCCCGCCGGTCAGGCCGCGCGGTCACCTGGAACTGCGCATGATCGACGCGCAACCCGGCGACGACGGCTGGATCGTGCCGCTGGCGGTGACGACGGCACTGTTCGACGACCCGGAGGCCGCCGAGACCGCCTACCGGGCCGTGAAGCCGCTGCACGAGCGCACGCTGGGGCTGCCCGCGCCGCACAACCCGCTGTGGATCGACGCGGCGCGAGGCGGCCTGGCCGACGCCGAACTGCGCGAGGTGGCCGTCTCGTGCTTCACGGCCGCACTGGACGCCCTGCCGCGGCTCGGCGCCGGGCCCGAGGTGACCGACGCCGTCGCGGCCCATCTGGACCACTACGTCGTCCCGGGCCGCTGCCCCGCCGACAACCTGCTCGACCGACAGCGCGCCACGGACGGTCGCGCCCACGGGAAGGACATCCGCCCATGACCGAGACCAGCCCCGCTGCCGGCACCGAGACCACCGACCCCGAAGAGCTGCGCGAGCGCGCGGTCGCCTCGCTGGTCGTCGCCCGCGACCGCACCACCCTGCTGACGAACTGCGTCGAGGACCCCGACCTGACCGCGCAGCACTCACCCCTGATGTCACCCCTGGTGTGGGACCTCGCGCACATCGGCAACCAGGAGGAGCAGTGGCTGCTGCGGGCCGTCGCCGGGCACGAGGCGATACGGCCCGAGATCGACAGCCTCTACGACGCCTTCGAGCACCCGCGGGCCGACCGGCCGAAGCTGCCCCTGCTGTCGCCCGCCGAGGCACGCGCCTACGCGGCCGACGTGCGCGGACGGGCGCTGGACGTGCTGGAGAAGGCCGCGTTCCACGGGACGCGGCTGACGGAGGCCGGGTTCGCCTTCGGGATGATCGCGCAGCACGAACAGCAGCACGACGAGACCATGCTGATCACCCATCAGCTGCGCCGGGGACCACAGGCGCTCACCGCGCCCGACCCGGAGCCGGCGCCGCTGTTCACCGGCCCCGCCGAAGTCCTCGTCCCCTCGGGCCCGTTCACCATGGGCACGTCCGGCGAGCCGTGGGCTCTGGACAACGAACGCCCCGCTCACCGGCGCGAGGTGCCGGCGTTCTGGATCGACACCACCCCGGTGACGAACGGCGCGTACCAGGCGTTCATCGAGGACGGCGGTTACACGGAACCCCGCTGGTGGACACCCGAGGGCTGGGCGCACATCCGCAACTACGAGATCAGCGCCCCGCTGTTCTGGCGACGCGACGGAAAGCAGTGGCTCAGGCGCCGTTTCGGCGTCACCGAGGTCGTACCGCCGGACGAGCCGGTACTGCACGTGTGCTGGTACGAGGCCGACGCGTACGCCCGCTGGGCGGGACGCCGGCTGCCCACGGAGGCCGAGTGGGAGAAGGCGGCCCGGTACGACCCGGCCGGTGACCGCTCGATGCGCTACCCGTGGGGCGACAGCGACCCGGGCCCCGAGCACGCCAATCTCGGTCAGCGGCACCTGCGCCCGGCCCCGGCCGGGAGCTACCCGGCCGGCGAGTCGCCGCTCGGCGTACGGCAGCTGATCGGCGACGTGTGGGAGTGGACGGCGAGCGACTTCCTGCCCTACCCGGGGTTCAGGGCGTTCCCGTACAAGGAGTACTCGGAGGTCTTCTTCGGGTCCGACCACAAGGTGCTGCGCGGCGGTTCGTTCGCCGTGGACGCGGTGGCCTGCCGGGGCACCTTCCGCAACTGGGACTACCCGATCCGGCGGCAGATCTTCTCCGGGTTCCGCACGACCCGCTCGGAGGACGTCTGATGTGCCGTCATGTGGCGTACGTGGGACCCGAGGAGCCGCTGGGGCGGCTCCTGGTGGAGCCCCCGCACGGCCTGTACCGGCAGTCGTGGGCACCCCGGCGGCAGCGGTACGGCACGGTCAACGCCGACGGCTTCGGCGTCGGCTGGTACGCCGAGGGCGACCCGGTGCCGGCCCGCTACCGCCGGGCCGGGCCGATCTGGGCTGACCTGTCGTTCGCCGACCTCGCCCGCGTCGTACGGACCACCGCGCTGCTCGCCGCGGTGCGGGACGCGACCCTCTCGGGCGCGGACGCCGAGGCCGCGGCGGCGCCGTTCGCCGCGGGAACCTGGCTGTTCAGCCACAACGGCGCGGTCAAGGGCTGGCCCGGCTCGCTCGCTCCGGTGGCCCGCACGCTGCCGGCGGAGGACCTGCTGTCGCTGGAGGCGCGCAACGACTCGGCGCTCGTGTGGGCGCTGGTCCTGGCCCGGCTGCGGAGCGGCGACGAGCAGGGCCAGGCGCTGGCCGACACGGTCCTCGAGGTCGCCGCCGCGGCCCCCGCGTCCCGGCTCAACCTCCTGCTCACCGACGGCGACACCATCACCGCGACGGCCTGGGGCGACACCCTCTGGTACCTCACCCGGCCCGGCGGCGGCACCGTCGTGGCCTCCGAGCCCTACGACGACGATCCGCACTGGCAGGAGGTCCCCGACCGGACGCTGCTCGCGGCGAGCCGCACGGACGTGCTGCTCACGCCGCTGAAGGAGCCGGCCGACGCGGTCGATCCCGCACGACAGAAGGAGCCCCGTACGTGAGCCCGTTCCACCTCACCCGCACCCTGCCCGAGGACGCCACGGACGCCGCGCTGCGCGCCGACGTCCACCGGGGTCTGACCGGCCGCCCCAAGACGCTGCCGCCGAAGTGGTTCTACGACGCGCACGGCAGCGACCTGTTCGAGAAGATCACCGAACTGCCCGAGTACTACCCCACGCGCGCCGAGCGGGAGATCCTTCTCGCGCGGTCCGGCGACATCGCCGCGGCGACCCGGGCGCGCACCCTGGCCGAGCTCGGCTCCGGGTCCTCCGAGAAGACGCGGCACCTGCTCGACGCCCTCGCGGACCTGCACACCTATGTCCCCGTCGACGTCAGCGAGAGCGCCCTCACCCAGGCCGGGCAGGCGCTGGCCGCCGAGCGGCCGGGGCTCGACGTGCACGCGCTGATCGCCGACTTCACCGCGGAACTGACGTTGCCGGACACACCCGGGCCCCGGCTGGTGGCGTTCCTCGGCGGCACGATCGGCAACCTGCTGCCCGCCGAACGGGCCGCGTTCCTGGCGTCGGTGCGCGCCCTGCTCGCCCCGGGCGACGCCCTGCTGCTGGGCACCGACCTGGTCAAGGACGAGGAGGTGCTGGTCCGGGCGTACGACGACGCCGCAGGGGTGACGGCCGCGTTCAACAAGAACGTCCTGACCGTGATCAACCGGGAGCTCGGTGCCGACTTCGAGCCCGCGGCGTTCGACCACGTGGCTCTGTGGGACGCCGAGCACGAGTGGATCGAGATGCGGCTGCGCTCCCGTACGGCGCAGACGGTGAAGGTGCCCGCGCTCGACCTCGCCGTCGACTTCGCGGCGGGAGAGGAGCTGCGCACCGAGGTGTCGGCGAAGTTCCGGCAGGAGGGCGTGCGCGCCGAACTGTTCGCGGCGGGGCTGGACCTGGCCCACTGGTGGACGGACGGTGCGGGCCGGTTCGCTCTGTCGCTGAGCGTGGTGCGCTGACACCGGCGCATGCCTCGACGGCGGCGAGGTGCGAGGTGACGTCTCGCGCTTCGCCGCCGCTTGGGGCACGGTGGAGTGACGCGTGACACACCCGTCACTGAAGAGGAGCAGCGGCATGTCGAACCACACCTACCGGGTCACGGAGATCGTCGGCACCTCGCCCGACGGCGTGGACCAGGCCATCCGCAACGGCATCGACCGGGCCTCGCAGACCCTGCGCAATCTGGACTGGTTCGAGGTGACCCAGGTGCGTGGCCAGCTGGAGAACGGAGTGATCGCGCACTGGCAGGTGGGGCTCAAGGTCGGCTTCCGGCTGGAGGAGACGGCCGAGTAGGCGCTGTCAGTCCGGCAGCGGCGCCGAGGTCGACCGGCCCGGCTGCCTGCCCTCCGGCGGGTAGTCGCAGTCGATGCCGGTCACCTCCCGGTCGCCGTCCTCGGAGTCGACCACCGCCACGCCGGTGCAGGCGCGGCCGTGCTGGTCCGTCCAGGTGACGATCTCGCTGCGGTCGGGCTTGGCACAGCCCGTGAGCAGCAGCGCGGCGCCGAGCAGCGCCCCTCCCGCGAGCACGCCCTCGCGACGTCCCTTCATGGCATCCCCCGTGTGTACGCGCGTGTGTGCGCCGGTACGTCCTGGTACGTGGGTACCCGGCGGAGGTGAACACTCCGTCAACCCGCGGTCTCAGGTCCGCCCTTCACGCTCCTGCGCGACCTTCATCTCGGCGGACCGGGTGACCCAGTCCGCCCGGACCACGGTGAAGCCCGCGCGCCGGGCGTCCTCGCAGACCAGTTCGTCGTCGTCGACGAGGACGCGGATCTCGCGCGTGCGGGCGAGCCGCCGCAGGATCTCCAGCTTGGTGAACCGGGCGGGCCTCCGGTCGGCGTCCCGGCGCATGTACACCCGTCCCGCGGGCAGCTCCTGCGCGGCGAGCCAGTCGAGCGTGTCGCGCCGGCACCGCTCGGGCCTCCCGGTGAGGTAGACGATCTCGCACTCCCGCGCCTGCTCCCGGACCAGCGCGATGCCCTCCGGGACCGGCGGGTCCTGCGGCGCCGCCGCGAAGAACCCGTCCCAGTCCCGCGGCCTGCGCTCCAGGAACCGCTGCCGGTGCGCGGTGTCGGCGAGGGTGTTGTCCAGGTCGAACACGGCGAGGGGTGCCTTGCTGCGGTCGTCGCTCACACTGCCCACCCTAGGGGGTGTCCACGGGGCCGCGCCGTCCGCCCGAGGACCGGGCCCCGGACATCTCCGGCGCCCCCGGCAACCTTCACCTCCCTGGCGGCCACTCCTCTGGGACACCCACACAGGCAGAGGAGGGAGGCCGTATGCGCAACGCGAGGATCTGGTCGGCGGCGTTGGCGGGAGCCGCGGTGGCCATGGCACTGGCCGGGCCGGCGTCCGCCGCGGGCACCACCCTGGTCGTGGCGTCCGACGGGGACGACTCCGCCCCCGGCACGCTCGCCCGGCCGCTGAAGACCATCCAGCGGGCGGTGGACCTCGCGAGGCCGGGCGACACCGTCGTCGTGCGCGGCGGGAGGTACGCCCTCACCGACAACATCACCATCGTCTCCTCGGGGACGGCCTCGCAGCCCATCACCCTCACCGCCTACCAGCGGGAGCGTGTCGTCGTCGACGGTGAGCAGCTGCCCGCGAGTCACACCCCGGTCGGCGGCAGCGTCCCGCGTGCCGAGCGCGGGGCGATCCACATGGAGGCGTCGCACTGGCGGATCTCGGACCTGGAGATAGTGAACGGCCCGTACGGCGTGTACTGCGACGGCTGCGACGGCAACGTCTTCTCGCGCCTGAGCACACACGACAACTACGAGTCGGGCTTCCAGCTCCAGGGCGCCTCCAGCGACAACCAGATCCTCGACCTGGACAGTCACGGCAACCGCGACCCCCGCAAGAACGGCGAGAGCGCCGACGGCCTGGCCGTCAAGGAGGGCAGCGGCACGGGCAACGTGGTGCGTGGCGCCCGGCTGTGGAACAACGTCGACGACGGCTTCGACGCCTGGGAGTTCGCCTCCCCGGTCACGATCGAGAACACGGTGGCGTACGGCAACGGGTTCAACCGCTGGAGCTTCCCCGACTTCGCGGGCGACGGCAACGGCTTCAAGCTCGGCGGCGGCAGTCCGGCCCCGGCCGTGCCGCACGCCGTCCGCGACAGCGTCTCGTTCGGGAACGCCAAGCACGGCTTCACCGACAACGGCAACCCGGGTTCCCTCGCGCTGAACCGCGACTCCTCGTACGGCAACGGCGGTACGGGGTTCGACGCCGACGTCTCCGGCGGAACGGCCAGGCTCACCGGCAACCTGTCCGTCGCGGACCAGCGCCCGGCGGCCGTGGGGTCCAGGACCGTCGCCAGCGGCAACTCCTGGAACCTCGGTGGCACCTGGGACGCCTCCTCCGTGCTGAGCACCGACCCGGGCCCGCTCACGGGCCCCGGGCGGCGGACGGCGCGCTGCCGAAGGCACCGGCGTTCCTCGTCCCGCGGTCCGGCGCCGCCGTCGGTGCCCGGTTTTGAGACAGCCTGGCCGAAGAAATGGTCCGGACTTTTCACCGAAAGACCCTTCCGCGCAGGCCGTCGCAGTACCGTCATCCCTTCACCGGGGGCGTGAACACGCCATGCACAACCGTCAATTCACCAC
Source organism: Streptomyces tuirus (assembly GCA_018195615.1). Taxonomy (GTDB): domain Bacteria; phylum Actinomycetota; class Actinomycetes; order Streptomycetales; family Streptomycetaceae; genus Streptomyces; species Streptomyces tuirus_A. Next base: position 266,590 of record JAGTPG010000001.1, read on the forward strand.
CACAGTTGATGGCTCAAGCACAGCACTGACATACTCCGCATTCAGCCTCGCCACCACCCGTGGCCGGGGCTGGTCGGGATCTCCGCACAGAGCCCCGAGGCCGTCCGCGTGATTCCGAACAGCGACTTTTTCGGTTTCACGCGCCCCCCACAGAGCCCGCACCCCCACTGCGCGTTCGGCGTCCCTCCACCCTGCCCGATCGCCGGACGCGCCCCTTGCCGCAACGGGGTCGAGTGCGGGGCACGAAGCAGCGAAGAAGGTGCGCCTGTGCCCGAATTTCCACCACGGCGGGAGGACACTCCCACATTCCCGCTTCCGCACATCGAACACACTCCGCCGTCGCGGATATCCGACCATCCCGAATTCCACTCGCTGCGTCGTGCGCAGCGCCGGTTCGGCATCCGGGCGACGATCCTGTCGGTGGGCGGATTCCTGCTGTATGTGCTGCTGTCGTTTTTCGCGCCCGTGGTGATGAACCAGCCGTTGTTCGGACGCCTCACGATCGGACTCGCGCTCGGTCTCGGGCAGTTCGCCATCATGGGCGTGACCGCGTGGTGCTATGTCCGGCACATGCGCACCCGGGTCGATCCGCTCGCCCACGGTCTCCGCGTCCGGTTGCACGAGGACGAGAGCCGTCGCTCGCGTCCGGCCGCACCGCAGTCCGATGCCGGTCAGCTCTTCCAGCAGGGCGCAAGGGGGTTCCGCGCGTGGTGACCGTCGCCGCCATCGACGACAGCAGTCTCCAGCTGACGTTCGTCCTGTTCCTGACCGTCGTCGTGATCACCCTGTTCACGGCACTGCTGACGGCCCCTCAGCGTGACGAGATCAGCGAGTTCTACCTCGGCAACCGTGCGATGTCGCCCCTGCGCAACGGCCTGGCCATGTGCGGCGACTACCTGTCCGCCGCAACCCTGCTGGGCAGTACGGGACTGGTCGCCCTGACCGGGTACGACGGGCTGATGTACCTGGGTGGCACCACCGTCGCCTGGATGATGGTGCTGCTGCTGATCGCCGAACCTCTGCACCGCACGGGCAAGTTCACGCTGGGCGACACCATCGCACTGCGCCTGCCCCGGGGGCAGCGACCGGTGCGGCTGGCGCTGTCGGTGTGCATCCTGGCCATCGCGACGCTGTACCTGGTGGCCCAGCTCGTCGGCGGTGTGGCCCTGCTGACGCAGTTCACCGGAGTGCCGAGCGCCACCACACGCACCCTGTGCGTGGCTGTGATCGGTACCTTCGTGATCCTGTACGCCTCCCTGGGCGGCATGCCCGGAGCCACGGTCATCCAGATCATCAAGGCCGTGATGCTGGTGGTGGGCGTGCTGTTCACCGCGGGCTGGGTGCTGCACCACTACGACTGGAACCCCAACGCGCTGCTGACGGCGGCGGCCGACCGCAGCGGGAACGGACCGCAGTTCCTCGAACCCGGGCTGCGCTACGGCGGCACCGTCAGCAACAAGCTGGACTTCCTCAGCCTGGAACTGGCCATCGTCCTCGGTCTCGCCGCCCTCCCCCACGTGCTGATGCGGCTGCTCGCCCCGCGCCGCAGCGGCGTACTGCGCTCCTCCGTCCTGTGGGCCATCGGCCTGGTCGGCGCGGTCTGCTTCGGGGCCGGCATCCTCGGCCTCGGCGCCACCGCCCTGGTCGGCAAGGACACGATCGTCGGCACGGACCGCACCGGCAACGCCTCGGTCCTGCTCCTCGCCCATGAACTGGGCGGCAGCCTCCTCACGGCGCTGCTGACCTGCCTGGCGTACCTGACGCTGCTCGCCGTGGCGGTCGGCCTCACACTGGCCGCCGCCTCGTCGATCGCCCACGACCTGTACAGCGAGGTGATCCGCAAGGGCCGCGCGAGCGAGACGGAAGAGCTGACCGTCGCCCGGCTGTCCGGTGCGGTCATCGGCGTCCTCGGCATCCTGCTCGCCCTCGTCGCCTGGGGCGCGAACACCGCGACGCTGGCCTTCCTCGCCTTCGCCATGGCGGCGTCGTCGATCCTGCCGACGATCATCTACACCCTCTTCTGGCGGCGCTTCTCGGCGAAGGGGGCCCTGCTCAGCCTCTACGGCGGGCTGGCCTGCTCCGTCCTCCTCGTCCTGTTCTCGCCCGTGGTCTCCTCCACCGCGGGGTCGATGTACCCGGACGCGGACTTCGCCTGGTTCCCGCTGCAGAACCCCGGGATCGTCTCCATCCCGGCGGGCTTCTTCCTCGGCTGGCTCGGCACGGTGCTGGACAAGGGCCGCCCCGAGGACAGCAGCGCCCACGAGGAGTTCGAGGTGCGGATGCTCGTGGGTGCGGACGACTGACGGACGCCGCGGCACAGCGGGCGTGGCACCGAGAACGCGCATTGTTAATGGGATCCATTTTCATGTAGCGTCCTCGGTGCCTGCCCGTCGAGGCGAGTTCCGAGGAGGAGTCCCATGGCTGTCCCGAAGCGGAAGATGTCCCGCAGCAACACCCGCCACCGCCGCGCCCAGTGGAAGGCGGCCACGCCGGCACTGGTCCCCGTCACCGTCGACGGGGTCCGTCACCTCGTGCCGCAGCACTTGGTCAAGGCCTACGAGCGCGGGCTGCTGCGGCCCGAGGACTGAAGCGGCCGGCTACGGGGTGACCACGGGATCCGGGTGCGCTGCGAGCCAGTGCTGCAGTTCGGCGTGGCGGAACTGGTACGCCGGACCGGAATAGCGCATGAGGCCCGCCGAGCAGGCCCAGTCCAGGAAGCGGCCCAGCCGGAAAGGCAGCCGCCGACGGGCGCACAACAAGAAGACCAGGTAGCGCCGCGCGGCGCTGAGACCCGACGCCTGGCCCGAGGCGACCGCGGTGGCCGTTCCGACGACGAGGCCGGTACTCGGCTCCAGGACCAAGGCCACCGTGCCGCCGACGGCCAGGCCACCGAACAGCCCAGTGGAGACGGCGTAGACGAGTCCGTACACGGTGTCGTCGCGCAGCGCGACCGGAGGGACGACGGCCGTCGTCGGCGCGGCCCCGCGCAGCCCGGCCGCCACGCTGAACCGGAATCCGGCGCCGAGCCCGGCGACCCAGCTGACGACCGTCCCGACGACGAGCGCGGCCGAGGGGTGCCCGGCCGCCGCGATCGCCGCACCCACCGCGAGCCCGGCGGCGACGCCGACGAAGGTGGCGAGGACGGGATTGACGACGAGTCCCAGCAGGAACGGCCCCCGCAGGCCGGGCACGCGCCGCTTCTGCCAGTCCAGCCTGCTGGGGCTGAGGGCGAGTGCCGCGGCCAGTCCGCAGGCCACCGCGAGGGCCAGCACGCTCGCGGCGACCTCCCCCGGCTCAGGGGTCAGCCAGGCAGCGGGCAGGACCGCGCTGATCGTGCCGAACGTCAGCAGCGCGTCCGCCGTCCGCACCCTGCCGGGCCCGGCCGAAGGCCACAGGCCGTGCACGGTGATGTCGGTGGTCTGATGGGCCGTCGCGCCGGTTCCGGTCAGATGCCCGGTCAGGTGATGCAGCCAGCGGTGGACCTGCGCCGGCCCGTAGGGGGCGGGACCGGGTCGCCGGCCGTGGGTTCGACAGCGGCGGGGATGTAACGAGCCAGCAGATGCCGGTCGAGTGCGTCCGTGTCGTACAGCGTGAGCAGATCCGCCGGATCACCGTGGTAGCGGTAGACCGTGGCGGTCAGACCGAGCCGCCAGGGAGTCGACAGGGTCCGGGCGTGCACGCAGGACGGATGGGCCTCGAGGTGGTCCAGCAGGGGCTGCCACCGCGCCGGGTCGCGGCAACGGTCCCGGAGGTAGGTCAGTGCGGGCTCGGACGCCACCGGGGAGATGACCACCAGCGCGGCGTCGACGAGGGGTTCGTGCGCCAGCAGCGCGTCGTAGTTCGCCACCCGGCTGGTGAGCACGAGGGAGCCCGCCTCCAGGCCCTGCTGGTAGGCGTTCAGGTGCTGTACCGCGGCCTGCGCCCGGGGTGCGTCCGGGTCGGGCGAGCCGTCGGCCAGAGGAGGGTCCATCTCGTCCAGACCGTCCAGGACGGGCAGCACCATGCCGTGGGACACCAGCCGCCGCGCCATCTCCGCGGGCCAGTCCAGCGCCTGCGTGAGGTGTTCCTCCAGCAGTTCGGGCAGGGTGTGGGCGGTGTCCCACTGGGCCATCGGGATGCGCACGGGCACCGGGTCGGTGTCGGTGCGGTCGGCGGCCAGGGCCAGGACCAGCTCCAGGGCCAGGACCGTCTTGCCCGAGCCGGGCGCGCCCGCGATCACGAGGCGACGGGGCCGGGTGGCCCGGAAGAACCCCGCTATGTCCGGGTCGGCGCCGGTGCCGCCGGGGTCGCGGAAGGTGCGCCCCGCTCCCGGGGCTTCGGCCGCCCGGCCCGGTAACGCCCGCAGCGTGTAGCGCAGGTCGATGCGCCGGGTGTCGCGGCCGAGCAGCTGGTGGCGCACCTTGCCCTCGGTCTGCTGCACCTGAACGGCCAGCGTCGCCGCCCACTGCCGCACCAGCTCGGCGTCCGTCCCCTGCGCCGGCCGCCGCAGCGCCGCCACCGCGGCCACCAGTCCCGCGACGCCGATCGGCAGCCCCAGCAGCCCGGCGGTGTCGGCCGGCTCCAGCCCGCCGCGCACCAGCTGGGACACCGCGTAGCCGGCACTGGCCAGCAGCAGCACCCCACCGACCACGACCCCTGCCCGGCGCCGCTCTCGTTCCCGTCGCCCCCCGATCCCCACCATGCCTTGCTGCATACCCCCATCGGGCACGGAACTCTCCCTGCCGCAGCGACTGTCGAACGGCGGGGCCGGTGGTGCCGAGGACCTTCAGCCCTGCGGTTCGAGATACGGCAGCACGGCCTTCGCGGTCGCGGCGCTGCCGAGGTAGCCACCCGCCTTGTGCATGCGGAAGGCGCCGATCCCGGTGGAGACACACGCCGTCACGCCACGGAAGGTGTCGGTGAGGGGCTGCGGTACGGCGACGAGGTCCCCGGGTCGGCGAGGTTGACCCAGGCCGCGGCGCCCGGCGGACGGCTGAACGCGCGGGAGTCGTCCGGGTGCCGGAGGTACGGCAGGACGACGTCCGGCATCGCGAGCGGCGAGCCCATCGTGACCAGGACGTCGACCTTCAGGTCGGTGTACTCCCACAGCGTGTCGTAGGCCACGACCGTGCCGAGCGAGTGCGCGATCAGGACGCGTGGCTCCTGCCGGGCGATGGCGTCGGCCAGGCGCTGCCGCACCCGCTTGCCCGCCGGGGTGTGCAGGTACGCCAGCAGGTCCGGGAAGAAACGGGCCACGAATCGCCGGACCGGTTCCTGGCCGAACCCGTAGCGCTTGGCCACACCGTCGGCCACCCAACGGGCAGGGGTCAGTGCCCGCCCCTGTACCTCGCGTGCGCTCACCCCCAGCAGCTCGCCCCAGCGCAGCACCGCGTCGACCGCCTCGGGCGCGAGTCGGTCCATGTCGTCCCGGGGGCCCTGGCCCTCCGGTGCCGGACGGGCCGTCTGCAGCAGATCGGCGTAGTACGTCATGGACAGCTCGCCGTCGCCCAGGGGGCGCGGCAGATTCCGGCTGAGGGCACGCGCCCACCCCGTGCCGAGACGGGCGGCTGCGGCGTCCGCATCGCGGGTGGGGTCGTACTGGTTCACGCCGTGCACGGCGACGATCCGGCTCACTGGCTCCTGCTTTCCGTGGGCTGTGCGGTGACGGGGGTGAAGACCGAGACCTCGCGTCCGTATCCGATGGCGAGGGACGTCTCCTGATGGGCGACGGTCTGCACGATGTCGGGCAGGTCGATCCGGTGTGCCTGGGTCCCGTCGCGCAGGTCCCAGCCGCGGACCGTGCCGTCCGCGCTGGCGGAGAACAGGACGTCCTCGCCGCCGAGCCGGGCGAAGGCGAGCGAACGTACAGCGGCGGTATGGCCCCGAAGCGCGAGCAGCACGGCGGCGTCGGTGAGCCGGAGCACCCGGATCTCCCCGTCGGCCGTCCCCACCGCGAGGCAGGGGTCCGTGCCCGCGTGCCGGTGGCCAGAGCCCGGACCGGAGCGCCGTAGCGGCGGGTGTGGACCAGGTCGGCGGTGCGCAGCGATCTGACCCGCACGTATCCGTCGAAGTCCCCGGTGACCACCAGGTGTTCGCCGCCGGTCTCGGCCACGGCCAGGCAGGCGATGTCCCCGCCCCTGCGCCGCGGGGTGACGAACGCGCGCAGCGGATGCCGGCCACCGGGGTACCAGATCGTCACGCTCCCGTCGCTGGCCCCGGCGATGACCTGGACGCCTCCCGCGTCGCGGGGCAGCACGCCGAGTGCCACGACGTCGGCGGTGCCGAGGCTCGTGGTGTCCACCGGTGTCCCCGCGGGAGGCCGCACGTCCCACAGGACGAGGTGTCCCTGTATGCCCCCGGCGGCGATGAGGGTGGTGTCCCCGGCGGTGACCGGCACGGCGGTGTTCAGCGGGAGGTTGCGTGCCGTTTCGAAGGCCGCGACGAGCTCACCGTTGCCCGCGTCGATGACGCGTACCCGGTCGTCACGGCAGGTGGTGACCGCGCACAGGCGTCCCGCGACGCGGTGCAGGGCCAGGGACCGGACCCACCGGGATGTCCGTCGGGCACGTGCGGGGGTTCCTCCCGGGTCGTGTCCCAGGTCCGTACGGTCCGGTCCTTCGACACCGTGACCGCCACCGGGCGCGTCCCGACCCGGGTCAGCGCGGCGCCGGTCACGCCGCTGGTGTGGCCGGCCAGTACGTCCCGCAGCGATCCGGTGCGCGTGTCCCAGCAACACACGGTGTCGTCGTCGGAGGCGCTCATCACCACCGGCGTGTCCAGCACCTCACCCCGACGAGGGCGTTGACCGTGCTCGCGTGCTGCCTGGTGGCCCACAGCAGTGCGCCGGTGGCCAGGTCCCAGGCGCGCAGGATCCCGTCCTTGTGTCCTGAGAAGGCCAGCCAGGACGACTCGCCGGGGCAGACGGCCAGGGCCCGCACCTCCGCGCGGACGAGCCACTGCTCCGCCAGTCCGGAAAGGCGCAGGGTGTACAGCAAGGCTCCCGAGTGGGCGTGCGCCACCACGACGGTTCCGCTGCGGTGTCCGGTCACCGCGAGCGTCTGCCCGCCGATGTCGGCGACGGTGAAGGCCGTGATCGGATCCCCGGGAAGCGGGTTCCCGCGGTGCAGGAGCCGCCGCCCGGGGAGCTCGAACGCGGTGACGCCGTGTTGCGCGGTGACCGTCAGGGCGAAGACGGATCCGCCCTCGCGGCCGACCGCCACGTGCTTGGCGCGGCCACCGGCCGCGGGCACCGGCCGCAGCGCGTCGACCGGGCCGCCGTCCAGGTCGGCGACGAACGTGGGTCCGTCGGTCGTGACGACGGCCCAGCCGCTCTCGTCGCCGACGGCGACCGCCCTGATCGCGGACGGGACCGGCACCGAACGCAGGGCGCGTCCGGTGCCCAGGTCCCACAGGGTGAGCCGTTCGGCGGCCGTGAGCAGGACCGCCCGGTCGTCGAGCGTGGCGACGGCCACGTCCTTGACGGCCTGCGCGTGCAGCAGGACGTGCCGTGTGGCTCCGGTGCCGAGATCCCATACCCGGGCCGTACGGTCCTCGCTGCCGGTCACCGCCAGGGTGCCGTGCGGACTCCGCGTCGCCACCAGGGCGTTGATGCGTCCGGCGTGACCGGTCATGGTCGCGCCCGACGACGCCGAGATGTTGGTGGCGGTGGACCACAGGCAGCGCCAGGGCAGGACGTGCCCGCCCGGGGCCCGCCGCATGCGCTCGGCCAGTTCGTGGTGGCCCAGCCGCAGCGCGTCGAGGGCCAGGATCTGGCGCCGGGCTCTCGCCTCCACGTGCTGATGCCAGCCGATCGAGGCGCAGTAGACGTCGAGCGTGTGCCGCACCGGCGGCGGGTAGGCGTCGCGGAACGGCGGCAGCACGGCCGCGACGGCCGTGGGGTCGGCGTTGACCAGGAACTCACCGTCGTCGAAGAGCCGCACGAGTTGCCGGAGGCCGGCGCGTGCGGCGTGCTCGACCACGTGCCGCCGCAGGTAGGGGTCCGCCAAGTCCCAGCGCAGTGTGTCCCCGGTGCGGTGGACGGTCGACAACAGCTCCCGCAGGACGAGCCGTTCCCGCGGGTCGTCCTCTCCGGACGGGTGGGACACGGGCTGGTCCGGAGTGGTCATCGCGGCCCTCCGCTCATCGGGGCGGTCGCCGTCAGGTGGTCCACGAGCTCCTGGTGGAACAGCCGGTACAGCGTCGTGCCGTACTCGGGGTCGATGTCCCGGCGCAGGAAGAACGACATGGAGGCCAGCACCTCCAGAACGTTCTCCCGACTCGGCCGGTCCCCGCTCGGGTGGAAGGCCGCCGCGGTACTCCGGATGAGCTCTGCCGGCATCCCCTCACCCTTGCCGAAGGCGATCGCGGTCAGCACGGGCCGCGCCCAGGCCAGACCGTCCTCGGCGAAGAGCTGGCCGTCGAGCAGCGCGGCGAGGGTCAGCGGAAGGCGGTCCACGGCCTCCTGGACGTCCCCGGCGGCCAGTGGCGGCAGGGTGCCGATCGAACGCGCCGCCAGCTGTGCCGTGAGGAACTCCGCGCCGCCGCCTGCCGGGGCCGACCGCCCGGCGCTCTCGATCCGCCGTGCCACGGCTCGTGCGAGGGCACGGCGGACGGGGCTGCGCCGGGAGTAGGTGCCGGCGTCCTGCAGCAGTCCTTCGACGTATTCGGCCAACGCGTCCGTGAGGTCCTCCCGGTCGGTGTCGTCCAGGTCCACCAGCAGTTGTCCGGGCTGGGAGGCGGCCCGCAGCAGCGGCTGGAGCCATTCCCCGTACGGCCGTACGCCGACCAGGAGCCGGCAGGGGCGGCTGCGCGGGCCGTCGGCGTACTCCCGGCGAGCCAGCGGTCCGAGCAGCTCCACGGTGATTCGCACGCTCTCCCGGGCCTCGTCGAGCGCGTCGAGGACGATCAGCGGTTCCACGGGAAGCGCGGCGATCGCGTCCACGAAACCCTGTGTGGTCCATCCGTCGTCGGGCGCGGCCATCTCCAGTTGTGCGGCGATGGTGTCGATGACCCGGGACAGGGTCATGCCGCGGGCGTGGACGGCGGCGACGGCCTCCCACGGGTCCGGCCGGTTGCGGGCGGGGATGTGGTTCACCACCGTGTCCAGCGCCTTCGACAGCTTGGGGTGGGTGCAGCAGACCACCACACCGAGCAGAGCGGACTTGCCGGTGCCGGGGCCACCGGTGACGACCGCGACCGCGGCACCGTCGCCCTCCGGCCGGGCGAGCCAGTCGGCGAGGTCGCGCAGTTCCCGGTCGCGTCCGGAGAAGTGGCAGGGGACGTCCAGGCCGGTCGCCGTCTCGCGGCCCGAGGCCCGGGAGAGGTAGTGGTGGAGGTCGAGGGAGGGGTGGACGGTGTCGATGAACTCCTGCAGCGCCCACCGGTCGCGCAGTTCCAGCCGCTCCACCGGGTCCTCGCGGTACCAGGGGTTGGCGAGGAACCGGGTGTCCGGTCCGTCCAGTTCGCTGGCGACGACCTCCTGTTCCGGACAGGCGTCGTCCTCGCACAGGCGCAGCAGCCGCCGGTAGACCTCGTCCTTCAGCCACGACAGCCGCACGTACGGTTCGCTCGGATCGACCCCGGCGTGCCCTTGGCCAGGTCCTCCAGCACGTCGCACACGGCCCGGGAGAAGCGGCCGCCCCAGGCCTGTGCGTCCGGCGGGCAGGCGGCGATGACGAACAGCCGACGCTCGGGGCGCGGGAGGTTCCGCGTCCAGTCGATGCCGGCGCCCGCGTGGCACACGTCGAGCAGGAGCAGGACGCGTCCGGTGCCGTCGTCGTCGACGTCCTGGAGGAACCGCCGCACGTCGAACGCCGTTCTCGCCTGCTGGTCGCGCGTGTTGCTGGCCACGACCATGAGATCGTCCGGGCTTCCGCGCCGCAGGAATCCGTGGCTGACGATGTGGACCACGGCGCAGCCCCCGGCCTTGACGGCCGCGCGTATCTCCTCCATCCGTTCCCGAGCGTGGTGTGGTCGAGGTCGGGCAGGTGGCGCGGGGCCGGCGGGACGAGCGGGGCCAGGTGCCGGGAGACCCGCTCGCCCAGCTCCCGGGAGAACGGCAGGTCGTCCCAGGCGCTGCGCTCGGGGGATCTTCGTCGTCGTCCTCGGCGTCGGCTGCCCCGGCCGGGGCGGCGGGGAGCCGGAAGGTGGACATGGAGACGACCAGGGTCGGCGAGTCCGTCGGGGCGCCCTCGTCCAGGGAATCGTCCATGGTCATGCTTCCCCCGGCCGTTCTCGTTCCGCCCCGTCGCAGTGGCCACAACAGTATGTGAACAACCCGTCACCCGGCGCCGCATTCGCGCAAAGAGGCCACCGGGAATCCCTGCGCCCCACGGGTGTTGAACCTCATGTGAGTTCAGTGATCGCGTCCACCCGCTTCTCCGTCCTCGACCGCTCCCGCACCCGCGAGGGGCACACGCACGCCGAGGCGCTGCGCGACACCGTGCGGCTGGCGAAGGAGCTGGAGCGGCTCGGCTACCACCGGTTGTGGGTCTCGGAGCACCACGGCGTCCCAGGGGTCGCCGGGTCCGCGCCGACCGTGCTGGCCGCCGCCGTCGCCGCCGCGACCCGGACGATCCGGGTGGGCACCGGGGCGTGATGCTGCCCAACCACCGGCCGTTGGTCGTCGCCGAGCAGTTCGGGGTGCTGGAGTCGCTGTTTCCCGGGCGGATCGACATGGGCCTGGGCCGGTCCGTCGGATTCACGGACGGGGTGCGCAGGGCCCTGGGCCGCGACAAGGGCGACGCCGAGGACTTCGAGGCGCAGATCCAGGAGCTGCTCGGCTGGTTCCGGGGCACCTCCCCACCGGCGTGCACGCCCGTCCCACGGAGGGTCTGACCGTGCCGCCGTTCGTCCTGGCCATGGGCGAGGGCGCCGGCATCGCGGCCCGCCTGGGCCTGCCCATGGTCATCGGCGACCTCAGGAACCGGGACAGGATGCGGCGCGGCGTCGACCAGTACCGCGACCGGTTCCGTCCCTCGGCCTGGGCACCCGAACCGTACGTCGTCGTCTCCGGCACGGTCGCGGTGGCCGCGACGCCCGAGGAGGCCCGGCGGCTGCTGGTCCCCGAGGCCTGGTCGATGGCGTACTCCCGCACCCACGGCACCTTCCCGCCCCTGAGGCCCGCCGAGCGGGTCGAGGCGCTGACGATGACCGACAAGGAGCGCGGCTTCCACGAGGCGGGTCTCGCCGGTCATGTCGCGGGCACCGAGGAGCAGGTGGCGCACGAGCTGGAGACGGTGCTGAAGGAGACCGGGGCGCAGGAGGTCCTGGTCACCACCAGCACGTACGACCGCGAGGCCCTGCTGGACTCCTACCGGCGGCTGGCCGCGATCACCTCCGGTTAGAGTCGTTGCCCATGCACGGCCCCCACCAGCCCCACGACCCGTACGTCCGCGTCCGCGGCGCCCGCGAGCACAATCTCAAGGGCATCGACGTCGACATTCCCCGGGACGTGCTGACCGTGTTCACCGGCGTGTCCGGCTCGGGGAAGTCGTCGCTGGCGTTCGGCACGATCTACGCGGAGGCGCAGCGGCGCTACTTCGAGTCGGTCGCGCCGTACGCGCGCCGGCTGATCCACCAGGTCGGCGCGCCGAAGGTCGGGGAGATCACCGGTCTGCCGCCGGCCGTCTCGCTCCAGCAGCGCCGCGCGGCGCCCACCTCGCGCTCCTCCGTCGGCACGGTCACCAACCTGTCCAACTCCCTGCGGATGCTGTTCTCCCGGGCCGGCACCTACCCGCCCGGCGCCGAGCGCCTCGACTCCGACGCGTTCTCGCCCAACACGCCGGCCGGGGCCTGCCCGGAGTGCCATGGGCTCGGCCGGGTCCACCGTACGAGCGAGGAGCTGCTGGTTCCCGACCCGTCGCTGTCGATCCGCCACGGCGCGATCGCCGCCTGGCCCGGCGCCTGGCAGGGCAAGAACCTGCGGGACGTCCTCGGCGCCCTCGGGTACGACGTGGACCGCCCGTGGCGGGAGCTGCCCGCCGAAGAGCGGGAGTGGATCCTGTTCACGGACGAGCAGCCGGTGGTCACGGTGCACCCGGTGCGGGACGCCGGCCGCATCCAGCGGCCGTACCAGGGCACGTACATGAGCGCCCGGCGGTACGTGCTGAAGACGTTCTCGGACTCCAAGAGCCCGACCCTGCGGAAGAAGGCCGAGCGGTTCCTCACCAGCACGCCCTGCCCGGCCTGCGACGGCAGCCGGCTGCGTCCCGAGGCGATGGCGGTGACGTTCGGCGGCCGGACCATCGCCGAGTTGGCGGCGCTGCCGCTGGTGGAGCTGGCCGCCGGTCTCGACGCGACGTCGGAGACCGCCCGGGTTCTCACCGACGACCTCACCTCCCGTATCGCCCCGGTCGTCGAACTGGGCCTCGGCTACCTCAGCCTCGACCGGCCCACGCCCACCCTCTCGGCGGGCGAGCTGCAGCGCCTGCGCCTCGCCACCCAGCTGCGCTCGGGCCTGTTCGGTGTCGTCTACGTCCTCGACGAGCCGTCCGCCGGGCTGCACCCGGCGGACACCGAGGCGCTGCTCACCGTGCTGGAGCGGCTGAAGGCGGCCGGGAACTCGGTGTTCGTGGTGGAGCACCACCTCGATGTCGTCCGCGGCGCCGACTGGCTGGTGGACGTGGGCCCGCACGCGGGCGAGCACGGCGGGCGGGTGCTGCACAGCGGCCCGGTGGCCGAGCTGGCCGCCGTCGAGGAGTCGGCGACGGCCCGCTACCTCTTCGACCGCTCCCCCGCCCCGGCACGAAAGGTGCGCGAACCGCGCGGGTGGCTGAAGACCGGCCCGGTCACCCGGCACAACCTCCGGGGCGTCACCGCCGACTTCCCGCTCGGCGTCCTCACCGCCGTCACCGGGGTGTCCGGATCCGGCAAGTCCACGCTCATCGGCGAGATCACCGAGGAGACCGCGGGGGTGGGCCGGCTGGTGTCGGTCGACCAGAGGCCGATCGGGCGCACCCCTCGCTCCAACCTGGCCACCTACACGGGCCTGTTCGACGTCGTACGCAGGGTGTTCGCGGCCACCGACGGAGCACGCGCGCGGGGCTTCGGCGTGGGCCGGTTCTCCTTCAACGTGGCCGGGGGACGCTGCGAGACCTGCCAGGGCGAGGGGTTCGTCAGCGTGGAGCTGCTCTTCCTGCCGAGCACGTACGCGCCCTGCCCGGACTGCGGCGGGGCCCGCTACAACCCGCAGACGCTGGACGTGACGTACCGGGGGCGGAACATCGCGCAGGTGCTGGACCTGACGGTGGAGAGCGCGGCGGAGTTCTTCGCCGACACCCCGGGCGTGGTCCGCAGCCTCGGCACTCTGCTCGACGTGGGCCTGGGCTATCTGCGCCTCGGTCAGCCCGCGACCGAACTGTCCGGCGGTGAGGCGCAGCGCATCAAGCTGGCCGGCGAGTTGCAGCGCGGCCGACGCGGGCACACGCTCTACCTCCTCGACGAGCCCACGACCGGCCTGCACCCGGCCGACGTCGACGTCCTGATGCGGCAGTTGCACGGCCTCGTCGACGCGGGGCACACCGTGATCGTCGTCGAGCACGACATGTCCGTCGTCGCGGGGGCGGACTGGGTGATCGACCTGGGCCCGGGCGGCGGCGACGCGGGCGGCCGGATCGTGGCCGCGGGCCCTCCGACGGAGGTGGCGCGATCGGAGCACAGCAGGACGGCGCCGTATCTGGCCCGCACGCGGGCCGGGGGCGGCTGAGCTCCGGCAGCGGAGCGGACCCCGCGCGAAGCAGGGCCTCGGCGACGGCCGTGCCCTCACCGCCGCCGTGGCGGCGCACCGCGCCGCACCGCCGCCATGCCGACCCGGGGCGGTCGGCCACCGGTGGCGGCCGCCTGTCGGCCGTGACCGCTCGGTGGCCTCCGCCAAGGCGCGCCCGGCACCGGACCCGGCACCGGCCGGGCCGCCCCCCTACGCCACCAACACCGTATGCGTCCACGCGGGCGCTGCCGTCTCCTGCGGCTGTGCGGAGCGGGCGAGGGCGCGGCGGTCGGGGCGGCTGCCGGGTGGGATGGCGTCGCGGACCTCGACCTCGGCGACCAGGCCGCGGGCCGTCGCCACCCGCCACAGGGACGCGAGCAGCGTGTCGTCGCCGACGAACGCGGGGGCCGTGGTGGCGGCCCCGCCGGTGAGCCGGTAGCCGATCCGCACCGGCTGGACCGGCACCCCGGCGTCCAGGGCGGCCTGGAACACGGCCCGGCGGAAGGTGCCCTGGGCCCGGCCGCACCAGGTGCTGCCCTCGGGGAAGGCGGCGACCGCGGCGCCCTCGCGCAGGGCCCCGGCGATCCGGGCGACGGTGTCCGGAAGGGCGCGCAGCCGGTCCCGGTCGATGAACAGCGCCCCGCCGCGCGCGGCCAGCGGCCCGGCGACCGGCCACCGCCGTACCTCGGTCTTGGCCAGCATCCGGGCGGGGCGCACGGCGGCGAGCAACGGTATGTCCAGCCAGGAGATGTGGTTGGCGACCAGCAGCAGTCCCCCGGTGGGGGCGGCGGCGCCGGTGATACGGACCTGGACCCCTGCGGCCCGCACGATCCACCGGCACCACCGCCGGATCAGGGACGCCGGTATCCGGGCGCCGATGGGCGACAGCACGATCCCCGCGAGGAGCAGCAGGACGACCCCCGTGAGCCGCAGTACGGCACGCGGCACGGCCCGCGCGGTCAGCGCCGGCGACGTCTCGACACAGGCCTGGGGCGTACAGGGCGCGGTGGGCAGCCAGGCGCTCATCAGGCCGGCACGAGAGAGAGGAAGTGCCGCAGGTAGCGCGGGTTGACCCGGCTCATCGGCAGCAGCACGTACAGGTCGGCGACGCCGAAGTCCGGGTCGTGGGCCGGTTCGCCGCACACCCAGGCGCCGAGCCGCAGGTAGCCGCGCAGCAGGGCGGGCAGTTCGACGCGGGCGGCGGGTGCGGGGCCGGGGATCCACGGGAGCAGCGGCCGCACCCGGAACTCCTCCGGCGATTGGTGCTTGGCGCTCACCCGGTCCCAGGTGGCGGAGGCGAGGGTGCCGCCGTCGGCCAGCGGGATGGAGCAGCAGCCGGCGAGCCACTCGTGGCCGCCGTCGACCATGTAGCGGGCGATACCGGCCCAGATGAGGCTGATGACCGCCCCGTCGCGGTGGTCGGGGTGCACGCACGAGCGGCCGACCTCGACGAGTTCGGGCCGGATCCCGTCGAGGGACGACAGGTCGAACTCCCCCTCGGAGTACATCCGCCCGGCCACCGCCGCGCGCTCCGGCGGCAGCAGCCGGTACGTGCCGACGACCTGGCCGGTGGTCTCCTCCCGCACGAGCAGGTGGTCGCAGTACGCGTCGAACGGGTCGACGTCCAGGCCCGGCTGCGGGCCGGTCAGCAGGGCGCCCATCTCGCCGGCGAAGACGTCGTGCCGCAGCCGCTGCGCGGCACGCACGTCCTCCTCGTCCCGGGCGAGGGCGACGGTGTAGCGGGTGGGGGCCGTGGGCGGTACGGGGCGGTCGACGGTCAGTACGCCGGTCATGGCTCTCTCCTGGTCACGGGCCGGGGGCGGCGAGCGGTGCCGCCGCCCCCTGTTGTGCCCATGCCGCCTGACCACCGCGTGACGAGTGCCAGGAGAGCGGATGCCAGAATGCTGAACGCCCTGCTTCCAGGGGCGCGGGGCTGTATCGATATGCGGCTCCGCCGCGTGGGCGCGACCAGCCCCCACGCACCCGCACCCGGTCGACTACCGCTTACCCACCCGCCGAGTAGCCCGCAGCCACTCCTTGTTCATACCGGTGATGGACATGAGCGGAATCCCCTTGGGACAAGCCGTGGCACACTCACCCGTCAGCGTGCACCCCCCGAACCCCTCCTCATCCATCTGCTCCACCATGTCCAGCACCCGCGTCTCCCGCTCCGGCGCCCCCTGCGGCAGCACGTTCAGATGGTTGATCTTGGCGGACGTGAACAGCATCGCCGCCCCGTTGGGACAGGCCGCCACACACGCCCCGCACCCGATGCACTCGGCGTGCTCGAAGGCGAAGTCGGCATCCGGCTTCGGCACCGGGGTGGCGTGCGCCTCGGGAGCCGCCCCCGTCGGCGCGGTGATGTAACCACCGGCCTGGATGATCCGGTCGAACGCCGAACGATCGACGACCAGGTCCTTGATCACCGGGAACGCGGACGCCCGCCACGGCTCCACATCGATCGTGTCGCCGTCCTTGAAGGACCGCATGTGCAGCTGACAGGTGGTGGTGCGCTCCGGTCCGTGCGCGTCACCGTTGATCACGAGGCTGCACGCGCCGCAGATGCCCTCCCGGCAGTCGTGATCGAAGGCGACGGGGTCCTCGCCCTTGAGGATGAGCTCCTCGTTGAGCGTGTCGAGCATCTCCAGGAAGGACATGTCGGGCGAGATCCCGTCCACCTCGTACGTGGACATCGTGCCGTCGGCGTCGGCGTTGTGCTGCCGCCAGACGCGCAGGGTGAGCTTCATGCGTAGCTCCGCTGGGTGGGGTGGACGTACTCGAAGACCAGGTCTTCCTTGTGCAGGACGGGAGCCTCGCCGGTGCCGGTGAACTCCCAGGCGGCCGCGTAGCCGAACTCCTCGTCCTTGCGGGCGGCCTCGCCGTCCGGCGTCTGGGACTCCTCACGGAAGTGACCGCCGCAGGACTCGGCGCGGTGCAGCGCGTCGAGGCACATCAGCTCGGCGAGTTCGAGGTAGTCGACGACGCGGTTGGCCTTCTCCAGCGACTGGTTGAACTCTTCGCCGGTGCCGGGCACCTTGATGCGCCGCCAGAACTCCTCACGGATCTGCGGGATCCGCTCCAGCGCCTTGCGCAGCCCCGAGTCGGTGCGGGCCATGCCGCAGAACTCCCACATGAGTTCGCCGACCTCGCGGTGGAAGGAGTCGGGGGTGCGGTCGCCGTCGACGGACAGCAGCAGGTTCAGCCGGTCCTCGGTTTCGGCCAGCACCTCCTGGGCGACCGGGTGGCCGGCGTCGACCTCGTCCTTGTGCGGGTTGCGGGCGAGGTAGTCGTTGATGGTCGCCGGGAGCACGAAGTAGCCGTCGGCGAGCCCCTGCATCAGCGCGGAGGCGCCGAGCCGGTTGGCTCCGTGGTCGGAGAAGTTGGCCTCGCCGATCGCGAACAGCCCGGGGACGGTGGTCTGGAGGTCGTAGTCGACCCACAGGCCGCCCATCGTGTAGTGCACGGCGGGGTAGATCCGCATGGGCACCTCGTACGGATCCTCGTCGGTGATCCGCTGGTACATGTCGAAGAGGTTGCCGTACTTGGCCTCGACGGCCTTGCGGCCCATCCGCCGGATGGCGTCCGCGAAGTCCAGGTACACCCCCTGGCCGCCGGGGCCCACCCCCCTGCCCTCGTCGCAGACGTTCTTCGCGGCGCGGGAGGCGATGTCGCGGGGCACCAGGTTGCCGAAGGACGGGTAGATGCGCTCCAGGTAGTAGTCGCGCTCGTCCTCGGGGATCTCGTTCGGGGGCCGCTGGTCGCCCTTGGCCTTCGGCACCCAGATCCGCCCGTCGTTGCGCAGCGACTCGCTCATCAGCGTCAGCTTGGACTGGTGGTCGCCGGTGCGCGGGATGCAGGTGGGGTGGATCTGGGTGAAGCAGGGGTTGGCGAAGTACGCGCCGCGCCGGTGGGCCCGCCAGACGGCGGTGGCGTTGGAGTTCATGGCGTTCGTCGACAGGTAGAAGACGTTGCCGTAGCCGCCGGACGCGAGGACCACGGCGTCCGCGAAGTACGTGTCGATCTTGCCGGTGACGAGGTCCCGGGCCACGATCCCGCGGGCCCGCCCGTCGACGACGATCAGGTCGAGCATCTCGGTGCGCGGGTGCAACTCGACGTTGCCCGCGGCGATCTGCCTGCTGAGCGCCTGGTACGCGCCGAGCAGCAGCTGCTGTCCCGTCTGGCCCCGGGCGTAGAAGGTGCGCGACACCTGCACCCCGCCGAACGACCGGGTGTCGAGCAGCCCGCCGTACTCACGGGCGAACGGCACGCCCTGTGCGACGCACTGGTCGATGATCTCGACGGAGATCTGCGCCAGCCGGTGGACGTTGGACTCGCGGGCCCGGAAGTCGCCGCCCTTGACGGTGTCGTAGAACAGCCGGTGGACGGAGTCGCCGTCGTTGCGGTAGTTCTTCGCGGCGTTGATGCCGCCCTGCGCGGCGATGGAGTGGGCCCGGCGCGGGGAGTCCTGGTAGCAGAACTGGACCACGTGGTAGCCCTGCTCGGCGAGGGTGGCCCCGGCGGAGCCGCCGGCGAGGCCGGTGCCCACCACGATCACGGTGTGCTTGCGCCGGTTGGCGGGGTTGACCAGCTTGGCCTCGAAACGGCGCTTGTCCCAGCGCTCGTGGACGGGGCCTGAGGGGGCCTTGGCGTCGGCGACCGCTTCGCCGGTCATGTAGTCGGCGTAAGAGTTCATGTCAGCTCACCACTCCGGTCATGACGCCCACGGGGACGGCGATGAAACCGGCCGTGAGCAGCAACGCGAGGATGTCGGCGACGGTCTTCAGGGCGCGGTCGCGGGTGCGGCTGCCGACGCCGAGGGTCTGGGCGGCGCTCCAGAAGCCGTGCCGGATGTGCAGGCCGAGCGCGAGCATCGCGACGATGTAGATGACGTTGCCGTACCAGGTGGAGAAGGTGTCCACGACGTTCTGGTACGGGTGGCCCGGCTGGAAACCGGGGTGCACTGTGCCGGTCGTCAGGTCGAGGATGTGCCAGACGATGAACAGGCCGAGGATGATGCCGCCCCAGCGCATGGTGCGGGTGGCGTAGGAGGCCCGCGGCCTCTTGTGCACGTACTTGCGGGGCCGCGCCCTGATGTCGCGGCGACTGAGCTGGTACGCGGAGACCGCGTGCGCGACCACGGCGACCACGAGCACGACGCGGACCAGCCACAGCGTCCACTCGTAGTGCATGAACGGCTCGCCGACGGTGCGCAGCCAGTGCGCGTAGTGGTTGAACTCGCCCGCCCCGAAGAAGATCTTCAGGTTCCCGATCATGTGGACGACCAGGTACAGCAGCATGATCAGACCGCTGACCGCCATCACGGTCTTCTTGCCGACGGTGGAGTCCCACACGGTGCGTGCCATGGACGGCCGTCGGTCCGTCCGCGTTGCCAGTGCCATGGCACCTGACGCTACGGACACCCAGCCGATCGGTCCAAGACATGGTCCAGCTTGATTCCATAGGCCAGGGCTATCGTAGGAGTATGCAGTTCCAGCAGCTTCAGTACTTCGTGGCCGTCGCCGAGACCCGGCACTTCACCCGGGCCGCCGATCTGGTCCATGTCGCGCAGCCGTCGCTGTCGCAGCAGATCAAGGCGCTGGAGCGGGAGCTGGGCGCGGACCTGTTCCTGCGGGCACGCGGCAACATCACGCTCACCGACGCGGGCGAGGCGCTGCTGCCGCTGGCCCGGCGCATCCTCGCCGACGCGGACACGGCACGGCACGAGGTGCAGGAGCTGGCGCAGCTGCGGAGCGGGCGGGTACGGCTGGGGGCGACGCCGAGTCTGTGCACGGGCTTGCTGCCGGATGTGCTGCGGGCGTTCCATGATCGCTACCCGGGGATCCGGCTGCTGATCGAGGAGGGGGGCTCGCACGACCTGGTGCGTGAGCTGGCCCGTGGCGCGCTGGACCTGGCGCTGGTGGTGTTGCCCCTGCCGACGCCGTCGCCGGCGCTGACCACGGTGGAACTGCTGCGGGAGGATCTTGTCGTGGTCTCCTCGCCGGATGCCCCACGGCCCGGCCAGGGTCGCCGCACCGTGCGTGTCGCCGATCTGGAGGGCGAGCGGCTGGTGATGTTCCGGCACGGGTACGACCTGCGGGAGCTGACCGTGGCGGCGTGCCGGGCCGAGGGGTTCGAACCCGACTTCGCTGTGGAGGGCGGGGAGATGGACGCGGTGCTGGGTTTTGTCCGGGCCGGGCTGGGGGTGGCTGTGGTGCCTCGGATGGTGGCGGCGAGGTCGGGTCGTGGTCTGCGGGTGACGCCGCTGGCCAGACCCGGCCTCCACCGTACGATCGCGCTGGCTCACCGCAGCGATGTGGCACCGCCCAGGGCGGCCAGGGAGCTTCAGCGGATGCTGCTGGAGCGCTGACGTGCCCGGAGCGCCGTAGCGTGTGCGCGCCGTTCGGGGGTGCGGGCCGTTCGGGGGTGCGGGCCGTTCGGGGGTGCGGGTCGTCTGTGGCTGGTCGCGCGGTTCCCCGCGCCCCCGAAGGAGGCCGGCTCAGCCCGTGGCGTCCACCAGGGCCAGTTCGTGCAGGCGGTCCGGGGGCCCGGTCGCGCGTAGTACCAGCCCTGGGCCGTGTCGCAGCCCAGTATGCGGAGTTGTTCGGCCTGGGCCCCCGTCTCCACCCCCTCCACCGTCACCGCCAGGTCCAGGCTGTGGGCCAGTGACACGATTCCCTCAACGATCTTGAGGTCGACGGGGTCGGCCGGGAACTGTTGCATGCTCTGGGTGAAGGAGCGGTCCAGCTTGAGGATGCTGACCGGGAGCCGGCGAAGGTTGGCGAGGTTGGAGTAGCCCGTGCCGAAGTCGTCGAGGGCGATGTCGACGCCCATCTCCGCGAGCCGGCGCAGCGGCTTGAGCAGGTCGTCGTCCGCGCCGATCAGGGCCGACTCCGTGACCTCCAGGCAGAGGGCGTCCGGTTCGATGCCCGTGCGCTCCAGGATGTCGACGGTGTCCTGGACCAGGCCGGGGTGGGTCAGCTGGCAGGGCGAGAGGTTCACGTTGATCCGCAGCGGGCCCATGGCCTCGGCGCCGCCGTGCAGTTCGCGCCACTCGCGGGCCTGGCGTACCGACTGCTCCAGGACCCAGCGGCCCAGGGGCACGATCAGGCCCGTGTGTTCGGCGAGCGGGATGAACCGGTCCGGACCGAGGACGCCGTGCTGCGGGTGCAGCCAGCGCACCAGGGCTTCGGCGCCGCGGACGCTGCCGTCGCCGAGGTGGACGAGCGGCTGGTACTCGATGAAGAACTCGCCCCGTTCCAGGGCCGTCGGCAGCGCCGTGGTGAGCCCGTGCCGGGTGATGGCGCGGGCATCGGCCTCCGGGTCGGCGAGTTCGAAGCGGTTGCCGCCGGCCGATTTGGCCCGGTACATGGTGATGTCGGCGCTGCGCAGCACCTCCGCCGGGCTGCGTTCCCCGGCCGGGCCCTCGACGATGCCGATGCTGCCGCGCACGGTCAGCTCCCGGCCGTCGACGCTGATCGGGGCGAGCAGCGCGTTCATGATGCGGGCGGCGAGTTCGTCGACCTCGCGCTGGGTGTCGGGGCCCGTGGTCAGGGCCACGAACTCGTCACCGCCGAGCCGGGCGACCATCTCGCCGGGCGCGGTGGCGCAGGACTGGAGCCGGTCGGCGACCTCCACCAGCAGCCGGTCGCCGGCGGCGTGGCCGAGGCTGTCGTTGACGGTCTTGAAGCCGTCCAGGTCGAGGTAGCACAGCCCGAACCGCTGGCCTTCCCCGGCGCCCAGCGCCTTCTCCAGGCGCTCGAAGAAGAAGGTGCGGTTGGGCAGGCCGGTGAGGGCGTCGTGCGTGGCCTCGTAGCGCAGCCGCAGATTGAGCAGCCGCCGCTCGGTGGTGTCCTCCATCAGGGCCAGCTGGAACTGCGGATTGCCGTCGGCGTCGCGCAGCAGGGAGACCGTCAGATTGGTCCACAGGACCGTTCCGTCAGGGCGGTAGAACGCCTTCTCCAGGTGGTAGTGCTCCCGGTCGCCGCGCACGAGTTCCTCATAGAGCCGCCAGGTCTGCGGGGCGTCGTCGGGGTGGGTCCACTCCCTGACGTTGCGGCTGCGCAGCACCTGCTCGGAGACGCCGAACATGCGCAGCAGCGCGCCGTTGACCTGGAGGATGTTGCCTTCGAGGTCGGCCATGCCGATGCCTATGGCCGCGCCTTCGAAGACGGCGCGGAAGCGGGCCTCGCTGGCGTGCAGGGCCTGCGCGACCACGCCCTGTGCCTTCAGGGCGGCCTGGGCGATGGCCTCCTGCTCGGCCAGCGTCCGCTCGCGCAGCGCCCGCGCGAAGCCGGCGGCCATCGCGTGCTGCAGTCGCGCGCAGCGGGCCCGCAGGTCCTCCTGGTCGCCGTCGCCGCCGCAGTACAGGACCAGGTAGGCGTCCACGCAGTCCAGCGTGCGGCTGAGCGCCTCCGGGTCGGTGCAGTGCGCGTCCACGAGGGCGGCGCCGACCGCCCGGCCCGCGTCGGAGTCGAAAGCCCGGGCCAGCAGCGCCTCGCTCAACCTCCGGGCCAGGGGCCGCAGTTGGTCCTCGAACTCGGACCGGGTCGACGACGTCGAGGTCACCGGGAAGACCGCCCGGCTCCAGATCGTCGCGAACCGGCGCAGTCTGTCCTCCGGCCCGTCCGGTTCCGCGATCACGCCGTACGCCCCACGCCCGCGAAACCGGAGAACGCGTACGGATCCTCGTCCTCCGGTGTGGTGTCGGGCCGCCAGCGCGGCATCGCCACCAGTCCGGGTTCCACCATGTCGTACCCCTCGAAGAACCGCGCGATCTCCTCGCGCGAGCGCATGATCAGCGGGTTGCGGATGTCCTGGTACACGTTCACCGCGCCCCCGGCCCGCTCGGGCGGCAGCGGGATGCCCTCGTACGAGGCATGGGTGAGCACGAGCAGGCTGCCGGGCGCGAGCGCCTGGCCCAGCTCGGCCACCGCCCCGTACGGGTCGTCCTCGTCTTCCACGAAGTGCAGTATGGCAACGAGGAGCAGCGCCACTGGCCGATTCAGGTCGATCAGCCGCTCCACCTGGAGGCTGCCCAGGATGTCCTGGGGCTTGCGGACGTCCGCCGCGACGATGTCCGCGTCGTCGTTGCCCTCCAGGACCGCCTGACTGTGGGCCACGGCCACCGGGTCGTGGTCGACGTACACCACGCGCGCGCCGGGGCGGGCGGCCTGGGCCACCTCGTGCACGTTGCCGAAGGTGGGGATGCCGGAGCCGATGTCCAGGAACTGGGTGATGCCCTGGCCGGCCGCGTAGCGCACGGCACGGCGCATGAACGCCCGGTTCGCCTGACTGATCTTGGGGAGTCCCGGCATGAACTCCATGGCCCTGCGGGCCGCTTCCCGGTCGACCTCGAAGTTGTGCGATCCACCCAGGTAGTAGTCGTACATCCGGGAAACGCTGGGCACCGAGATGTCGATGCTCCGTGGAGCCCAGGCGGGACGCTCCATCTATCTCTCCAAGGCGTAGGCGATCCGGTGTTCGAGCAGAGGCTACTGATCGCCCGCCAATGGAGCGACCCGAAACGGAAATTGACCATCCGTTCCCGGTCACTGCCTGCGGCACGTGCCGAATTGATACCCGCCCGCATGCCCTTCGAACACATGACGAACAGTGTTCGAGGCATTCCGGAGAGTTCCGGAGTGGAAGGGGAAGAGCGTCAGGAATTCGTTGAGTTCAGGTGAAGCACGGCAAAACGGTCCGCCCCTCCGTGGGGCACGGAGGGGCGGACCGGGTCGGCGTCGGAGTATGACGAGTTGATCAACCCTGGGGAGGTTTCACTACTTCTCCGGCGCGCCGACCGGCTTCCCGTCGGGCCGAATGGCGAACCAGGTGCCGCCGACACCCTGACCGTTGGTGTCACCGGCCTTCTTGTCACCGGCGAAGGTGTAGATCGGGATGCAGTCGATCGACTGCTGCTTGATGCCGTCGGGGCGGTCGAAGACGACGTACCCCTGGTTGGGGGTGGACCCCTGAAGATCGATGCCCTTGGTGTCCTTCTCGTCGACCGGAGCGACGACGGGCCACTTGTCCAGGCAGGCTCCGGTGCACTCGGTCTTCATCGGCCACTGCGAGTCCTTCATGAACCGGTAGACGGTCATGCCGTTCTTGTCGATGACGATCTCGCCGAGCTCGGGGTCGTTGCGGGTGGACAGCCCGGGCAGGTCCCCGGCCTCGACTCCCTCGCCACCGGCCCCGCCCCCCTGCGCCTTCTTGCCGTCGGGGGCGAGCGCGTACCACTTGCCGCCCACGCCCTGGCCCTTGACGTCACCGGCGTTGACGTCCTTGGCGTAACGGTAGGCGGGCCAGCCGCCCACCGTGAGCTGCTTGGTGCCGTCGGCGCGGGTGACCGAGCCGAGCAGCGCCTTGTCGATGCCCTCGCCGGCCTCGGCGTCGTCCGCGGGCACCGGCGGCCAGGTCTTGGCGCAGTCGCCGTCACAGTTCGACTTGGGCGGCTGCTCGGTGTCCTGGTCGAACCGGTACAGGGTGAGACCCAGACTGTCGGTCACGACCTTGCCGACGCTCTCGCTGGTGGAGACGGACAGCTTGCCCGCGGGGTTGGACGTCGACGGGCTCGACGGGCTCGGTGAGGCCTGGGCGCCGGCGCCGGTGCCGCCCACCGCGTTCCCGGTGCCGATGCTGCCGTAGTCCCCGCCGGGCGCGGCCGTGGCGCCCACGTTCTGACTGGCCGCCGGAGGGCTGTCCTGGCCGCACGCCGTCGTCAGCGCCATCACCGCCGCGGCGCTCGCCACGAGCGAAGCGCTCCGCCAGGAGGTCTTCATCGTCAACAACTCCCCATAATCCCAAGGGTGTTGCAGCGCCCTGCTGCGCCGCCGCACGGCCATGAGTACGGACGGGGGTGGCGCTCGTGTTCAACCACCGGCCAAATTTCTTTCCGGAACCTGTGACGAGCACCGCGCACACCTGTGCCCGTCGAAAGCCGTGCGGGCAACCGCTGATCAAACCTCCGACACCGAACATCCCCCTTTCGGGGCAATCCCCTTGCACTCCGGCGCGTCCCGGCGGAACAAGGCTCATGATCTTCGTCGTGCATGGACCCCTATCGACCCAATGCGCCCTCGCCGCAAGGGCCTTGGCGGTGGTGACCCTGACCTGGGCGCTCGTCGGCGCACCGGCCGGCGGCGGCCGACGCCTGCGCGTACGCCTCGACGGGGCCGGACGGCACGGAGGCGGTGGCCTTCGCCGGAAGCAAGACCTGGCCGACCAAACCGCCGTGCCCGACACCCACACCGACCCCCACGCCCACGCCGGAACCCCCACCACCGAAACCGACGCCCACCCCGACACCTTCCCCGGACCCGACACCGACACCGACACCGCCGAAGCCCTCGCCGCCGCCGGAGCCGACACCCACGGCCCGGCCGAAACCGCCACCACCACCCGATCCACGGCCCGCGGCGCCCCCGCCGCGCCCGGTCCCCAGGCCCGTACCTCCGCCATCCCCTCCCGCTCCCCCGGCACCGGCTCCAGCACCGGCACCGCCGGCCGAGCCCAGGCCGCGTCCGACCGCGACGCCGGTGCACTATCCGGCGTACCGCGCCGCGCCGCGTCCACGGCGAGCGAGCAACACCCTGTCGCCGCTCACCTTCGTCCTGCTCGTCACGGTGCCCGCGGTGGTCGCCGTCGCCGCGCTGCGCGCGCGCTGATCCCTGAAGCTCTGGAGGCACCTCTTGCCGGAATGGCTTGTTCTCACCCTCGCGATGCTGGCCGCCTGCGTCGTGGTGGTCCTCATCACCCTCGTGCGGCACCGCACAGCGGCCGACGACGAGGACCCCAGCGAGACCCCGGACGTCATCGAGTACATGACGATGTGGATCGGTGTGGTGTACGCCATCGTCCTGGGCCTGGCGATCGCCGGAGTCTGGGAGGGACGCAGCGCCGCCCAGGACCACGTCCAGGCGGAAGCCACCGCACTGCACGAGATCTCGGAGCGGGTACGGGTCTACCCGGCCGACGTACGCGACCGCATCCGGGACGACATCCAGACGTATGTGAGCCACGTCGTCACCACCGAGTGGGACACCATGGCCGACCAGAGCCAGGTCACCGAGCGCGGCGGCGAGCTCTTCGAGCGTGTCCGCCAGGACGTCACCGACTACCGTCCGGCGTCGGACTTCGAGGCCCAGGCCTACCAGCCGCTCCTCGACCAGGTGACCATGGCGAGCCAGGCCCGGATCGCCCGGGCGGAGTCGACCGGGGAGACGATGCCGGGCGTGGTGTGGTTCGGGCTGATCGCCGGAGCCGTCGTCACCATCGGGATGATCTTCGCCCTCCAGATCCGCAGAACGACGCGTGAACTGGTCCTCGCCGGTCTGTTCTCGGCGCTCATCGCCTTCCTGCTGTTCCTGATCTGGGACTTCGACTCGCCGTACAGCAGGGGCGTGACCGCCTCGGCGGACCCGTTCCTCAACCTCTTCCCGGGCGCCGGGGACTGACGGCAACCGCGCCACGGACCCGGGCCGGGGGCGAGCGACACCCCGTCGCCGTCCCCCGGCCACGGTAACGGTGGTTCCCCCGGGTGGCCCACACGCGTGCCCCGTTCGCGCGACAGCGATCGCGCCGCCGATCACATGTTCTTAGCGTTTTGGGCATCGAGGTGCGTGTGACGTGAGCGGAACAGGTCCGCGGCTGCTCCTCGGGGACCGGAGGTCACCATGCGCGCGATAGGGGTCGCTTCGGCCGTACTGCTGGGTGCCGGCGCCCTGACCGCCTGCGTGCCGGCCGCCGGCGCGACGGACCGGACCGATTTCGGCTTCAGCGTCGTGCCCTCCACCGTCGCGCCGGGCGGTCAGGTCACGCTGCGGGTGAACCGCAACGCGTGCCGAGGGGAGGCGGCGGTCTCCTCACGGGTCTTCGACGTGGTCACCATCGCCTCCTGGCAGTCGTGGGCGACGGCCGAGGTCGACTGGGACGCCGAGCCCGGCGCCGTGTACGACGTGGAGTTCGCCTGTGAGGAGTCGAGGGGCACCGTACGCCTGACCATCGCCGGCGGCCGTCCGACGGGCCACCCGGGCCACCCGGATCACCCGACGCACCACGGCGGCCACCCGTCGAAGGGCGTGCACGCCGGTGCGGGCGGCACCCTCGCCGGCTTCGACCTCAAGGAGATCGGCCTCGGCGCCGCGCTCATCGCCGGTTCGCTCGGGGCGGCCTACCACGTGGCGCGCCGCCGCACCGATGAGGACGCTCCCTGACCGGTGCCCCGCACCGCTCAACGGCCTTCGGCCCCGGATCCGTCGAGGGATCCGGGGCCGAAGGCCGTTGCCGTGCGAGGCGACCGATCCTGGGGGTGCGGAGCGCGGCGTCAGATGCGCCGCTCGGCGCGGCGGCGCATCCAGAACACGCCGCCGCCGACGACCGCGGCGGCCACCAGGCCGCCCCCGATGGCGATGTCGGTGGGGGTCGCGCCGGTGGTGCTGCTGCCGCCGATACCGCCGCGGACACCACCGATGACGGAGAAGGCGTGCGGCTTGGTCAGCCTCCTGCCGTCACAGGTGACCGTGATGTCGTACGGTCCCGGGCGGGCGTTGTTGTTGATGGTGGCGGTGCCCTTCGCCGTGTGATTGGTTCCGCGGACCGGCGACAGCTTCGTCGGCGAGAAGGCGTTGGAGGTCGCCGTGCCGCCGTTGCGGCAGCCGTCGACCGTGATGGTCAGCTGGCCGCCGCGGGCGATCACGCTGGGCAGGGCGACGATGTTGCTGGGTGAGTCCCACGCGACGGCCGCGGGGGCGGAGAGGCCGAGGGCGGCGACCGCGGCGCCGGCGACCGCCAGGGCACGAGTGTCAGGCATGTGAACCTCCGCGGAAGACGCCCCGGGACCCGTCCCCGGTCGATCGGCGAGAAAGCGCCTCCCAGAAAGACAGTCAGTTGCCTTTCCCTCAGCCGCATTTCGGGAATGGTCCGTCCTGGTGATCAAGCACACCGCGCGAAAACCGCACAATCGGATATCGCCGCAGGTCACCGACCGTCAGAAATTTCCTCGCGGTGGCAACTCGGATGGCGCACCACATCTCGGACGGCGCACCGGACATCGAGGCGACCACCCATTCGCCCCTGCCCCGTCGCCGCTTTCGCGCGCGGGACTTAGCGTTCTGATATGCGCGAATGACACGGCGACGGCCGCGTCGAGAGGGGATGGCGAATGTCTGCGTCCGAGCTGGCCGAGGCGGAGGAGGAGGCGCGGCGGAAGAAGCGTGTCCCGTGGGGCGTGATAGCGCTTGTTCTGCTGACCGGCCTCGCCCTCATCCGGAATGGTTCGGGGGAGTTCGACGAGGGCCCGCCGCAGCCGGCGACGGCGGCCGCGGCGGACAGCCGCGTACCGGGCGGCAGCTTCGCCGGGACCGTCCGGCCCGTGCCCTTCGCGCCCCCGGCCCGGATCAGGATCCCGGCGATCCAGGTCGACGCTCCGATCATCCCCGTGGGCCTGGACGCGGACGGCTGGGTCGACGCGCCGCCGCCGGACGATCCGAATCTGGCCGGCTGGTTCACCGGTGCGGTGACGCCGGGCGAGAAGGGCACCGCGGTCGTCGTCGGCCATGTCGACAACCAGTTGGGACCCGCCGTGTTCTACGCACTCGGCGCCCTGAAGAAGGGCAGCCGCGTGGAGATCGCCCGACAGGACGGAAAGACCGTCGTGTTCGAGATCTACGGCATCGAGGTGTTCGAGAAGGACAACTTCCCCGGCGACCGTGTCTACGGTTCCAAGGGGGCCGCGGAACTGCGGGTCATCACCTGCGGGGGCGGTTTCTCCGAGCAGAACGGCTACGCGGGCAACGTCGTGACCTTCGCCCGCCTGGTCGAGGTGCGCTGAGCTCCCCGGCCGGGCGGGCGAGGACCCGGCATCCCTACGCCGGGTGCCGCCGGGGCACCGTGACGTGGTAGCCGGAGTCCAGCAGTTCGGGCAGATAGCGCCGCAGGGCGCGCACGCTCTGCGAGCGGTCGCCCCCGGCGTCGTGCGAGAGCACCACGACGCCGGGGGCGGCGCCGTTCTCCACCCGGCGCACGATGGACCGGGTTCCGGGGCTGGTCCAGTCGAGGGTGTCGAGCGTCCAGGCGAGCGGTTCCATGCCGAGCTCGGCGCCGAGCTGGAACGTGGCGCGGTTCCAGGCGCCGTAGGGGGCGCGGAACCACTCGGGGCGCTCGCCGTAGGCGTCCTCGATGACGTCGCAGGTGCGTTCCATCTCGGAGCGGATCTGCCGACGTGTGAGACGGGTGAGCAGCGGGTGGGACCAGGTGTGGTTGCCGACCACATGGCCCTCGTCGGCCATCCGGGTCAGCAGGTCCTTGCTGTCCGCGGCCATCTCGCCGCACACGAAGAACATCGCGCGTACGTCGTACCTGGCCAGGGTGTCCAGGACGGCCGGGGTGTAGCGGGGTCGGGACCGTCGTCGAAGGTCAGCACCATGGTGCGGCCGCGTCCGGAGACGCGCAGCAGCGGTTCGCGGCGGACCAGGGTCCGGCGGGGCGCGGCGCGCGGCGGACCGTATCCGGTCAGGGGCTGGAGCCGGTACGCGGAGGAGTTGGGCGGTCGGCGGGCCTGGGGGCCCGCGGCCGGGAGGGACCCGGCGGGGCCGTCCCCGGTGGCCACCGAGAGCACACCGGCCGTGGCGGCCGCTCCCACGACGCCGGTGCCGGCGATCAGAACCCGGCGGCGGGTGAGCAACTGATCCTTCTTCATGACTCATCAGTCGCCCGGCGGAAGGCCGACGCACCTGAGCAACACCGGTGCGGCGGCACGGTTTCACCCGGACGGCCCACGCGGACGGGTCAGCGACGGCGCACCAGGGTGAACGGTGAGGTCTGCCGGACCGTCAGTCCGGTGAGGCGCGGGGCGCCTTGGAGTGGGGGTCGGCGGGCTCGGTCCCGTCCCCTCCGGCGAGGCCGAGCGCCGCCAGTGACAGCAGCCCTCCGTGGTGGCGGGCCGCCGTCCGCCCTTCGGGTGCCCTTTTCGCCACGACTTGCGCATCTGGGCGCCGACGCGGACGCACCGCCCTGCGCAGGCACGTTTTCGGTGCTCCTCGGGCCTCCCGCCCAGCGGCCGGACCTGGGGGTTCCGATAGCCTCACGGCGTGACGGAACAGCACGCCCATCAGTTCGAGCGGGGCACGGACGGCCCGAAGGTGATCGTGGTCGGGTTGGACGGCTCCGGCCCCTCCCTGCGGGCCGCTGCCTATGCCGCCGGCCTGGCCCGGCGGCAGCACGCCCTGCTCGCGGTGGTGTACGTCCAGCCGGTCCTGGCGGCGGGCGCGGCGCTCGGGGCGCCAGTGGCCGAGACGACCGACGAGATCGCCGAGGACCTGGTGGCGCAGATCCGGGACTCGGCGGAGCGGCTCAAGGGGATATTCGAGGTCCGCTGGGAGTTCCACACCTTCCGCGGCGACCCGTACAACGGCCTGGTGAAGGCGGCCGACGAACTCAAGGCGGACGCGGTGGTGGTGGGCGCCTCGGAGCAGGCGGGCCACCGGTTCGTCGGGTCGGTGGCGGTACGGCTGGTGAAGGCCGGGCGGTGGCCGGTGACGGTGGTGCCCTGACGGGTCCTAGGTCCATGGTCGGTGTACACGGGGTTCGAGGTGGCACGAGGATGCCGAGGTGACTTCTCGACCCTTCGACGTGGACGCCTTCCTGCGCCGGCCCCTCACCGCCCGTCTCGCCACGAACGGCCCGACCGTACGGCCCGTCTGGTTCCTGTGGGAGGAGGACTCCTTCCGGGTCCTGACCGGGCCCTGGGCCGCCTCTTCGACCGGGTGCGGGCCGATCCCGAGGTCGCGCTGGTGGTCGACGAGTGCGATGTGGCGACGGGGCTGGTCCGGCAGGTGATCGCCCGGGGCCGGGCCGAGCTCGTGCCGTTCGACGTCGCACGGGGGCGGCGGAAGCTCGTGCGGTATCTGGGGGCGGACGAGGGGCGGTGGGACGAGCGGTTCGTGCACTATCTGTACGACGATCCGGCGGAACGCGGGACGGTGTGGCTGCGGCTGGAGCCGGCGTCCCTCGTCGTGAACGATCTCAGTTACGCCGTGGCCTCCTGAGGCGGCCGAGTCCGTGTGCGGAGTCTTCCGCCACGGGAGCACCTGGAGCATCATGATCCGGCGTCACCGATTGCCGATCGCGAAAAGGTGAGGCACATGGCCGGGCTCCGTATGGGTGAAGGGATTCTCCGCCGCAAACCCATCGAACGGATCGAGGAGACGGAAGTCGGCAAGGGCGCGCAGTTGGAGCGTTCCCTGGGGCTGTGGCAGCTGACCGCCATCGGCGTCGGCGGCATCATCGGCGCGGGCATCTTCACGCTCGCGGGGACCGTGGCCAACGGTACGGCGGGTCCGGCCGTGCTCGTCTCGTTCCTCATCGCGGGCGTCGCGAGTGCCGCGGCGGCGCTGTCCTACGCCGAGTTCGCCGGGCTCATCCCGAAGGCCGGTTCGGCGTACACGTACGGCTACGCGGTGCTGGGCGAGCTCGCGGGCTGGTTCATCGGCTGGGACCTGCTGCTGGAGTACACGGCGATCGTGGCGGTGGTCGCGATCGGCATCTCCGGTTACTTCAGCTTCCTGGTCGGCGAGATGGGCGCCGACCTGCCGAACTGGATGCTCGGCGCGCCCGGCACCGGTGACGGGCACAGAGTCGACCTGTTCGCGGCGCTGCTGTGCCTGCTCATCGCCTACCTGCTGAACCTCGGCATCAAGAACGCCGCCCGGTTCGAGACGGTCGTGGTGGTCCTGAAGGTCCTGGTCGTGCTGCTGGTGATCGGGGTCGGCGTGTTCCACATCGACACGGCGCACTACAACCCGTTCTTCCCGTACGGGGTCGGCGGAGCGTTCACCGGCGCGGCGACCGTGTTCTTCGCGGTGTTCGGCTACGACGCCATGTCGACGGCGGCCGAGGAGTCCAAGGACGCGCAGCGGCACATGCCGAAGGCGATCATCTACTCGCTCGTCATCTCGATGGTGCTGTACGTGGCGGCCTGCCTGGTCCTGACGGGCATGCAGGACTACAAGGACATCGACAAGGAGAGCGGCTTCTCGACGGCGTTCAAGTCGGTGGGTCTGAGCGGGCTGGCGGACGTCATCGCGGTGGGCGCGATCATCGGCATCCTCACGGTGATGTTCACGTTCATGCTGGGCGTGACCCGGGTCTGGTTCTCCATGTCCCGTGACGGGCTGCTGCCCAAGTGGTTCGCGAAGACGCACCCGACGCGGCACGTGCCCACGCGTGTCACCTGGATCGTGGGAGTGGCGTCGGCCGCCATCGCCGGGTTCCTGCCGATCGGCGAGGCGGCCGAGCTGACCAACATCGGGATCCTGCTGGCGTTCGTGGTGGTGTGCGCGGCGGTGATCGTGCTGCGCTACCGGCAGCCGGACCTGCCCCGCACGTTCCGCACGCCGTGGATGCCGGTCGTGCCGGCGGTGGGCATCGTCTTCTCGATCTGGCTGATCACGTTCCTGCAGTGGCAGACCTGGGCGCGGTTCGCCGTCTGGTTCGCGCTGGGGCTGGTGATCTACTTCGGGTACTCCTACCGGCGCTCGGAGCTGGCGAGGCGCTGAGCGGGCGGCCGTCCCCCACCGGCCGTCCCCACCCGCCGGGCGGTCGGACGGCCTACTCCCCATCACCAGGCCGTCCCGGCCGCGCCCCGGCTGAGCACGATGTCGCGGATGCGGTCGCGGACGGCCTGGGCCTCGGCGCCCTGGGCGATCGCCCGGTTGAGGTTCACGACCCGGCCGGCGTCGACGTCGAACAGCTGTGGGACGAACTCGGCCTTGGTGACCTCCCAGCGGCCGCCCGGCCGTGCGGGCGGGGCGAACGTGAAGCGGCCGAGGGTGGACTGGTTGCCGCGCGGGTCCTTGGCGCCCTGGTGGTTGGTCATCTCGCCGGCGATCTGATCGCCCATGCCGTAGATCACCCAGGTGCCGTTGACCTTCTCGTAGGCCTGGGGGACGTGGGCGTGGGTGCCGAGGATCAGGTCGATGTCGGGGCGGCCCCCGGTGCGCGCGGCGGTCAGGCTCCGGGCCAGGGTCAGCTGCCGCTCGTCGGGGGCGTCCTGCCATTCGGTGCCCCAGTGCAGGGAGACGACGACCACGTCGGCGCCCGCCCGGCGCGCGGCCCGGGCGTCCGCGAGGATCTTCGCCTCGTCGATGAAGTTGACGGCCCACGGCCGGCCGTCCGGGAGTGCGAAGCCGTTGGTGTCGTAGGTGTAGGCGAGGTGCGCGATGTCGGCCGGGCCCGCCTGGAGCATCGTGACCGAGTGCGCCTCCTCCTCGGCGCGGGCGGAGCCGGCGTGCCGTACGCCCGCGCGGTCGAGGGCGTCGAGGGTGCGGCGGATGCCGTCGGCGCCGGCGTCGAGGGTGTGGTTGGAGGCGGTGGAGCAGCCGTCGTAACCGGTGGCGGCGAGGGCGCGCGCCACCTCGGGCGGGGACTTGAAGGTGGGGTAGCCGGTGTAGACGCCGCCCGTGCCGTAGACGGTCTCCATGTGGCACAGGGCCACGTCGGCCCGGGAGACGACGGAGCGGATCCCGGCCAGCATCGGCCGGAAGTCGTAGCCGGTGCCGCCCGCGTCGAAGCGGGCCCGGTCGATGATCGAGTCGTGCGGGAGGACGTCGCCGGAGGCGACCAGGGTGAAGCCGCGGGGTTTGACGGCGGCCGGTGCCGGGCGCGCGGGGCGTGCGGCTCATGGCTGCGGGCCTGGCAGGCGGCACCCGCGGCGAGGAGGACGGTCAGGGCCAGGGCCACCTGTCGACTGCGTGCGATCATCCATTCACCCCGTTGTGGGCGTTGTGGTCGTATTTACGCACAAACAGGAAAGAGGGCTCACCCTGCCTCACGCGGCTCCGACACGCTCATCAGCCCGTCGCGCACCCACATGGCCGGGCGCCGTGACCGTTCGTCGAACCGTTCGTCGACGCGATCGACCGTCCGTCGCACAGCCGTGTGTGTGCCCTGTCCCCGCACTGCGCCCTGAGGTGGCATACGGCCATGACGGCCGGATCCACTCTCACCAACGGGACGACCGCCGAGCACGAGCTCGCCGCACTGCAGCGGGAGCACGGCCGGCCCCTCTTCGCGCTCCTGCTCCGGCTCTGCGACGGCGACCGGCAGCGCGCGGAGGACCTGGTCCAGGAGACGCTCGTACGCGCCTGGCAGCACCCCGAGGCCCTGCGCGCCGACGACTTCGAGTCCGTACGGCCCTGGCTGATGACCGTCGGGCGGCGGCTCGCGATCGACGCGCGGCGCGCCCGGCAGGCCCGTCCCGCCGAGGTCGGCGACGCCGTGCTGGAGAACGCGCGGGTCATCTCCGACCACGCCGAGCGGGCCGCCGCGATGCTCGACGTCCGCCAGGCTGTGAAGACACTCACTCCGGAGCACCGTGAAGTCCTGGTGCTCGTGTACTTCCAGGGGGCGAGTGTGGCGGAAGCCGCGGCGACCCTCGGGATTCCGCCCGGTACCGTGAAGTCCCGCGCGTACTACGCGCTGCGCGCCCTGCGCCGGGTGCTTCCGGGATACGCCGCCGACCTGCGCTGAAACCAATGGAAGGGTCAAGCCTCCGTAAAGCGCCTTGCTGAGGACCCCGGTTGAGTAATCGGCTGTTCTCATCCGTGTTCCGGAGGGGGCCGTCAGCGCCCCCGGAGCCCGGTGTCGGGCGACGCGCACGTACCGGAGGAAGGCAGGAAGGGATGCAGCACAGAGAGCAGGAGAGCACGGACGGCGGCGGCGAACTCACCGTCCCCATGGCGTGGTTGTACGCCGAGTACATCGCCGACGAGCTGCTGCGGACCGGCGATCTGATGCCGCCGACGTCCTTCGAGTTCCGCGCCGGGCGGGATGCCCTGGCGCTGACCATCTTCCTCTCCGACACCGAGGGGAGCTGTCCGGCATCCGGGTGGTCACGCAGTTGGAGACCTGGCTGTCGCTGACCGCGTACGACCAGCCGTGGCAGGAGTGGGTGCGCGATCGGCTGGCCGAGCTCACCGCCGAGGCCGCCGGGTCCGGTCGGCCGGCGCCGGACCTGGAACTGGCGGAGGAGGCGTGGCGCTGGCTCCAGGAGACGGAGCTGCTGGCGCCCGACCTGAACGCGGTCCCGGGCGGTGCTCCGGTGGTCGCCGAGGACGAGGGGCCGAAGGTCTGGACGCCCGCCTGGCAGCTCGGACTGCCGCTGGGACACCTCGCGATCCATCTTTTTTAGATTTCTGCGAACCGGGACCAATCCGCGGCCCGGAGCGCTCCGAATCCTTAGGTTGCGATTGTGTCGCCGGCTTGAGTGATTCCGCTGCCTGGTCCGTACCGGTGGGAGCAAGGAGTAACCCCACCCGCACCCAACGGCACGAGGATTCGGCATGAGGTCCCTGGAAAGGCATCGCGACGTCGGCGCCTACGCGCTCGGCGTGCTGGACGAGGCGGAGGCCTTCCGCTTCGAGGACCACCTCATGGAGTGCCCTCGGTGCGCTGCAGAGGTGACGGAGTTCGGCGCCACGACAAGGCAGTTGATGCTGTACCGGCGGGCGACGCCGCGATTCGTGCACCCGATGGCGCAGCCCGGTCCGCGCATGCTGGACCGGCTGCTGGCCGAGGTGGCGACCCGGCGCCGGGCCGGTCGCAGACGGCTGCTGTTCGCCATGGCCGCGTCGGTGGCGTTCGCGGTGTCGGTGCCCGGGATCGCGATGATGGCCCAGGGCGGCAGCGAGGATCCGCCCGTGCGGGTCGCGGCGACCGACGCGCGGACCGGGGTGTGGGCGCAGGTCACGACGGAGGACGAGGCCTCGGGCAGCCAGGTCGAGCTGAAGGTGAAGGACTCGGCGGGCTCCCGCCCCTGCCATCTGGTCATCGTCGGTCGCGACGGCAGCGAGGAGACCGCGACGAGCTGGCACGGGCCGGGTCACGACGCCCAGCCCCACACGATGATGGCCAGTTCCTCCATGCACCCCGACGAGATCGCCCGCTACGAGATCCGCACGGCGACCGGCGAGCGTCTGGTGATGTTGGAGCCGCCGAGCTAGTCCGGTGCTGATTTGCCAGCGCACAGTCCTGGGCGGAGACTGAAAACACCGACGTGGAGCATCTGTTGGCCCGCTGAAGGCCGCTTCACGCCGCCCCTGCGAGTACGAACGAAGGGGCTGAGCCGGTGGAGAGGGAATTGATGATCCTCCTCTCCGAGGAGGAAGCGGACGCCGAACGCGTGGCGGAACTGACCGGCTATTTGCGCGAGGAACTTCTCGACATCGAGGTGGACGACGTCACCGCGCTGCCCGCCGAGGAGGCACCGCCCGGTGCGCGAGCCGTGGACGTCGCTCAGGTCGGTGCGCTGCTGGTGGCCCTGGGCAGCTCGGCGACCGCCCTGAACCAGGTGGTGACCGTGGTCCGGTCGTGGCTGGGCCGGTGCCGTGACACACGCCCCTCGTTGCATCTGGAGATGGAGGGCGACGTCCTGGAGGTGTCCCAGGCGACCGACGAGCAGGTCGAGGAGGCGTTCAAGACCTTCGTCCGACGCCATTCCACGGCCGGAGCGCCGCCATGACCGACTCCAGGCACGCGCTGATCATCGCCAACGACCGCTATGCCGATCAGGGGCTCAGGAAGCTCCGGGCGCCGGCCCAGGACGCCAGAGCCCTCGCCGGTGTGCTGCACGACGTGCGGATCGGCGACTTCGAGGTGGAGGTGGTGAGCAACGCGTCCGCCGACGCCATGCGCAGGCAGATCCAGCGCTTCTTCAACGACCGGCGTCGCGACGACACCCTCCTGCTGCACTTCTCCTGCCACGGCCTCAAGAGCGAGTCCGGCGAGCTCTACTTCGCGGCCAGCGACACCGAGCCCCGTCTGCTGGACGCCACGGCGATCCCGGCCCAGTTCGTCCACGGGTGCATGTCCCGCACGAAGGCCGGCCGGACCGTCCTGTTCCTGGACTGCTGCTACGGCGGCGCCTTCTCCCGCGGCTCGTCCTCCGTACGCGCCTCGGGGGATGTCAACGTCCTCGAGTCCTTCCCGAGAGATAGGCCGGTCGGCGGGCGGGGCTGGGCCGTGATCACGGCGTCCGACTCCATGGAGTACGCCTTCGAGGGCGACCAGCTCGCCGAGGACTCCGCTCCGCGGCCCTCGGTGTTCACGCACGCGGTGGTTCAGGGCCTGGGCACCGGCGAGGCCGACCTAGACGCGGACGGCGAGGTCTCCCTCGACGACCTGTACGACTACGTCTACGAGCACGTACGGGAGCAGAACCCCAACCAGACGCCGAAGAAGACGGTGGAGATGCGGGGCGAGTTCCATCTGGCACACAGCCGGCGTGGCCGCATCAAGATCGCCGCCGTGCCCACGCCGGCGTCGTTGCGGGCCGCCCTCGACAGCGACAACGTCCTCACCCGGCAGGGTGCCGTGCTGGAGCTGGAGAACCGGTTGCGGGACGAGAGCCTGCCGGTGGCGGAGGGGGCGCGTCAGAACCTGGTGGAGGTCGCGGGCAACGACATCCGTCAGATCGCCGCCCTGGCGAACCGGGCCCTGCGCGAGATCCACCTGGCGCCGTCCCCGGACCGCCTGGACTTCGGCCTGGTGCCGAGGGGTTCGCCGTGCCAGGAGCAGTCCGTGACCATGAACGGCCCGCCGCTGGCCCGGCACTGCGTGGCCCAGCCCACTCAGGCGTGGCTGCGTGTCGAGCCGACCGCGGACGGTCTCCGGGTCGGCGTCGACACGGCCGCCGAGGGGCACCTGTCCGGAGACATCGCGCTGAAGGGCGTGGCCGACGAGGTGGTGGTCCACGTCGAGGCGGTGGTGGGTCCGGCGCACGAGCCCGCTCCCCCGCGGTTCCCGGCTCCGAGTCCCCGTCCGGCCCCATGCCGCGGCAGCGTGAGCCCGGGCCGGGTGTGCACGACCAGGAGACGGCGATCATCGAGTCCCCGCCCTCCCGGCCCCCGCACGCAAACCCCCGCCTTCCCGGCCTCCTGCCCGCAGGCCCGCGACCCCCACACCACCGAGGCGTGTGCCCGAACCCCCGGCTTCGTCACCCCGGCGACCGGCACCCCGCCGGCCCGGGAGGACAGCCGTCCCGGCCGTGCCCCCGCCTTCGCCGGCGCCGCGCTCGGCCTCGCCGTCGCCGCGGTCATCACGTTCATCATGGCCGTCCAGTCGGCGGCGGAGGCCGTCGCGGAACGGAGCGAAGCAGGGGTGGGCGGCAACATCGAGGACAACATCCGCGCACACGGAGCGCTCACGCCGCTCACCGTGTGCCTGATCACCGCCGCGCTCGCCCTGGTCGCCGGCGCGCTCGCCCGGCACGACCTGGGAACGCGGCGGGCACGCTACTCCCAGCAGGCGGCGAGCGGCACGCGGACCCTGACCTCGGTCGCGAAGGGGGTGGCCATACCGGTGCTGATCCTGGCCGTCCTCATCGGCATCACGTACCTGGTGGGCAGGGAACAGTGGTGACTACTTGAGGAGCCGGGACATCCGGCGGTCGGCCAGCGGCTTGCCGCCCGTCTGGCAGGTCGGGCAGTACTGGAGCGAGGAGTCGCTGAAGGACACGTCGCGGATGGTGTCCCCGCACACCGGGCAGGGCTCACCGGTTCGTCCGTGCACGCGCAGGCCGCTCTTCTTCTCGGCTTTCAGCCGGCCGGCCGCCACGCCCCGGGAGCGTTCGACCGCCTCGGTGAGGGTGTCGCGCAGGGCCGCGTAGAGCCGCCCGGTCTCCTCCTCGCTCAGGGAGGCGGCCAGTTTGAAGGGCGACATCCTCGCCGCGTGCAGGATCTCGTCGCTGTAGGCGTTGCCCACGCCCGCGATCAGGCCCTGGTCACGCAAGGCGCCCTTGAGCTGACGCCGTTCACCGGCCAGGAGCTCCGCGAGACGCCGCTCGTCGAAGTCGCCGGCCAGCGGGTCCGGGCCGAGCCGGGCGACGCCCGGGACGTCCTGCGGGTCCCCCACGACGTACACCGCGAGCCGCTTCTGGGTGCCGGCCTCGGTCAGGTCGAAGCCGGCGCCGGTCTCCAGGGCCACGCGCAGCGCGAGGGGGCCCTTACCGGGGCGGGGTGGGCCGTCCGGGAGGCGGTCCTTCCAGTGGAGCCAGCCCGCTCGGGCCAGGTGGGTCACCAGGTGCGGGCCGTCCGCGGTGGCGATGTCCAGGAACTTGCCGTACCGGCGCACGGCGGCGACCTCGTGGCCCTCGACGGCGGACAGGGGCGGGTCGAACGTCTTCAGGACACTGATCGCGACGGGCAGCACCCGTACGATCTCGTGGCCGACGAGGTGCTCGGTCAGAAAGTCCTTGAGCGCCTCGACCTCGGGAAGTTCCGGCATGGGTCCAGAGTGCCACGCGGTGTCACGCGCGGTCGGGCACCACGAACTCGCACCACACGGCCTTGCCGCCGCCCCGGGCCTCCACGCCCCACACGTCGGTGAGCAGCTCGACCAGCAGCAGTCCCCGCCCGGACACGCCCGACTCGCCCGCCTCGCGGCGGCGCGGCAGCGCGCTGGAGGAGTCCTCGACCTCGATGCGCAGCCGGCGTTCGGGGCCGGTGAGGGCCCGCAGGGTGACGATCGCGGAGCCCTCGGTGTGCATCAGGGCGTTGGTGATCAGCTCGTCGGCGACCAGTTCGACCTCGTCGGCGCGGTCCCGTGCTCCCCAGGCCCCGACCGCCGTGCGGATCATGTGCCGGGCGTCGACCAGGGCGGCCGGGTCGCCGGGGCCACGAGCCACTGGAGCCGGCCACCGGGGTGCGGGCCGTCGATTGCGCGCCGGCGCAGCAGGAGCAGCGCCACGTCGTCGTCACCGCCACGCTCGGCGGCCACGTCGATGAGCCGGTCGGCGAGGTCCCGTACGTCGTCGGGGCCGGTGGCGACGAGCGCGGTGAGGGTGCGCATGCCGTCGTCGAGGTCGGCGCCGGGCTGCTCCACCAGACCGTCGGTGCACAGCAGCAGGGTGTCGCCGGGGTCGAGCTCGATGGTGCCCACCGGATAGTCGAGGCGGGCGAACTCGGCGGACAGGCCGAGCGGCAGCCCGCCCGGGACGGTGACGCGGCGGCAGGAGCCGTCGCTGCGGCGCACCAGCGGATCGATGTGGCCGGCGCGGACCATCTGGAGCACGCCGGTGGTCAGGTCGGCCTGCGCGTAGAGGCAGGTGGCGGAGCGGTCGGTGTCGAGTTCGTGCAGGAAGACGGAGGCGCGGGCCATGACGGTGGCCGGGGGTGTCCCTCGGCGGCGTAGGCGCGCAGCACGATGCGCAGCTGGCCCATGACGGCGGCCGCGTGCGTGTCGTGGCCCTGGACGTCGCCGATGACGGCGCCGACCCGGCCGCCGGGCAGCGGGATCAGGTCGTACCAGTCGCCGCCGATGTCCCGGCCGACGGAGCCGCCGATGGTGGCGGCCCGGTAGCGGACGGCGACGTCGGCGCCGGGCACACTGGGGATGGTGCGGGGCAGCATGGCCTGCTGGAGGCCCTGCGCGAGGTCCATCTCCTGCTCGTAGAACATGGCGCGCTGCAGGCTCTGCGCGATGC
The DNA here is from genome assembly GCA_018195615.1 of Streptomyces tuirus. Lineage (GTDB taxonomy): Bacteria > Actinomycetota > Actinomycetes > Streptomycetales > Streptomycetaceae > Streptomyces > Streptomyces tuirus_A. Next base: position 306,750 of record JAGTPG010000001.1, read on the forward strand.
TGCTGCCGAGGGCGACGAGGATGTTGCGCTCCTCGGAGGTGAAGCCGCGCCGGTCGCTGTAGAGCAGGCCCATCGCGCCGATGGGCCGGGCCTGGACGATGAGCGGCAGATAGGCGGCCGACGTGATGTTCAGGTCGGTGATGTGCGGCCAGAGGATCGGGTAGCGCTCGGCGAACTCCTCCGGCGACTCGATGAAGCAGGGGCCGAGGGTCCGTACGGCCTCGCTCATCGGGTAGGGCTCGTCGATCCGGGTGACACGGGTGCCGGGCACGAAGCTGCCGACGGGCCCTTCGGCGACCAGGCGGATGCGGCCCGCCTCGACCAGGCCCATGACGAGGCTGGTGGCGCCCAGGTGGGTCACGCCGTGGGTGTCCTTGAGGACGTCGATGACGTCCTGGACGGTGCGGGCGTGGGCGAGGGCGGCCGTGGTGAGTTCGACGACGCTGGTCTGCTGCCGGCGGGCCTCGTCCTGGGCGGCCTGGTCGAGGCGGGCGTCGCTCTCGACGAGTTCCTGGGTGGCGTCCCGGACGATGCCGATGATGCGGCGGGGCCGTCCGGTGTCGTCGCGCCTGATGTAGCCCTGGGTGTGGGTCCAGCGCAGGGTGCCGTCGCGGCGGCGGAGGCGGAAGTAGGCGCCGTAGTTCTCGCTGCCGTCCTTCAGGGCCTGGGAGACCGCGGTGTCCAGGCGCCGGGCCTCGTCGGGCGGGACGCGTTTGGAGAGGGTCTCGGGGTGGTCGTCGTACTCGTCGGAGCGCACGTCGAAGATCTCGTGGGCCTGGGCGTCCATCTGCATCAGGCCGGTGTCCAGATCCCAGTCGAAGCTGCCCATCCGGTTGAGCGCGAGGATCGGGTCCGGGTGGGCGGGCCAGTCGTCCGGGAGTGACAGGGCGCTCGCTCCCCGATCAGCCATGGGCCCACCTTGCCAGGATTCGTCCGTTTCTTCGACCGGATGTGCTGAGTCTACGGGCTCCTGTGCTGGTCCGGCCCTCAGTTACGGAAGACGCCCATGGGGCACCCGACGTTGCCGTCGGCTTGCTTCACCCACTCGGCTTACACACCCGGAGCGGTGGTACACGGAGCGTGACACTGGGTCCAACGCCGTATCGGGAGGAGCGCACGGCCGTGGACTGGTTCACCGCATCCGACTACTGGCTGAGCCGGCTGGTCTTCCAGCGGGCGCTGGCCGCCGTGTACCTGGTGGCGTTCCTGACGGCGGCGCTGCAGTTCCGGGCGCTGATCGGGCAGCGCGGCATGCTGCCGGTGCCGCGGTTCGTCGAACGGGTGTCGTTCAAGCGGGCGCCGAGCCTGTTCCAACTGCACTACTCGGACCGCTTCTTCGCGGTCTGCGCCTGGGCGGGCTGCGCGGTGTCGGCGGCGCTGCTGGCCGGGCTGGACTCGCTGCTGCCCCTGTGGGGCGGCATGCTGCTGTGGCTGGTGCCGTGGGCGCTGTACCTGTCGATCGTCAACGTCGGGCAGACCTGGTACTCGTTCGGCTGGGAGTCGCTGCTGCTGGAGGTCGGCTTCCTCGCCGTGTTCCTCGGCAACGACGAGGTGGCGCCGCCCCTCGTCGTGCTGTTCCTGCTGCGGTGGATCCTGTTCCGCGTGGAGTTCGGCGCGGGACTGATCAAGATGCGCGGCGACGAGTGCTGGCGGAAGCTGACGTGCCTGGACCATCATCACGAGACCCAGCCGATGCCCGGTCCGCTGAGCTGGTTCTTCCACCATCTGCCCAGGCCCCTGCACCGCGTCGAGGTGGCGGCGAACCACTTCACCCAACTCGTGGTGCCGTTCGCGCTGTTCGCTCCGCAGCCGGTCGCGACGTCCGCCGCCGCGCTGATGATCGTCACCCAGCTGTGGCTGGTGCTCTCGGGCAACTTCTCCTGGCTGAACTGGATCACGATCGTGCTGGCCCTGTCGGCGGTGCGGTTCCCGGCCGATCCGCCGGAGGTGCCCGACGCTCCGCTGTGGTACGTGATCGTGGTGCTCGCGGTGGCCGTGCTGCTGGTGGGACTCAGCTACCAGCCGGTCCGCAACATGGTCTCCCGCAGCCAGGTGATGAACCGCTCGTTCGACCCGCTCCACCTGGTCAACACCTACGGGGCGTTCGGCAGCGTGAGCCGGGTCCGGTACGAGGTGGTGGTCGAGGGCACCGCGGACGACGTGCCGCGTGCGGACTCGGACTGGCGGGAGTACGAGTTCCGGGGCAAGCCGGGCGATCCGCGGCGCTGGCCGCGTCAGTTCGCGCCGTACCACCTGCGGCTCGACTGGCTGATGTGGTTCGCGGCCCTCTCCCCCACGTACGCCGGCTCCTGGTTCGGCACGCTGGTGGAGCGGCTGCTGGAGAACGACCGGGACACGCTGAGACTGCTGCGCCGCTCGCCGTTCCCGCCGGACGAGCCCCCGCGGTATGTGCGCGCCCGCCTGTTCCGCTACCGGTACACGTCGTGGCGTGAGCTGCGGGAGACGGGCGCGTGCTGGGAGCGGACGTTCGTGCGGGAGTACCTGCCGCCGACGCGGCTGGCGGGGAGCGTTCAGAGGTCGTAGACGCGGGTCGCGGTGCCCGCGAGGATCTGCTCCTGTTCGTGCGGGGAGGTCAGGTCGCGGGCGATGTCCAGGATGTCGCCGTACGAGGCCGCGAGCGTGCACACGGGCCAGTCCGAGCCGTACATCAGACGGCCCGGGCCGAAGGCCGCCAGCGCCACGTCGGCGTACGGGCGCAGGTCCGCCACCGTCCAGGAGGCGAGGTCGGCCTCGGTGACCAGGCCGGACAGTTTGCCGACCGTGTTGGGCAGGGCGGCGAGGGCGCGCAGGCCGGACGCCCAGGGGTCGAGCTGCCCGGAGGCGATGGGCGGTTTGCCCAGGTGGTCAAGGACGAAGGTGAGGCCGGGCAGGTCCGCGGCGGCCCGGACGCAGGCCGGGAGCTGGTGGGGCAGGACGACGAGGTCGTAGACCAGCCCGGCGTCGGCGACGGCGGCCAGTCCCCGGCGCACGTCCGGGCGGAGCAGCCACTCGGGGTCGGGTTCTCCCTGGACCTGGTGGCGGATGCCCTTGAGGTACTGCCCGCCGGGGAGTTCCCGCAGCCGGGCCAGTTCGTCGGCGACGTCGGGGCGGGTGAGGTCGGTCCAGCCGACGACGCCCGCGACCAGGTCGTACGTGTCGGCCAGGGACAGGAACTCCGGTGTCTCCTCGGGCACGGTGACCGTCTGGACGAGGACCGTGCGGGTCACTCCGGCGGCTGTCGCCTCGGGTTCGAGGTCCTTGAGTGTGAAGTCGCAGCGCAGCGGCTGGAGTTCGGGCCCGGTGATCCAGTCCTGGTCCCGTACGGACAGGTCCCACACGTGGTGGTGGGCGTCGACCACGGTCATGACGGCAGCTCCCACACGACGGGCAGGCCTGCGTCCGCGCCCTCGCCCGAGTAGTCGTGCACGACGTCCAGCAGTTCGGCCATACGGGCCTGCCAGGCGACGTTGACCGGCAGTTTCTCCAGTTCGGCGAGGAGGCGGGCGTAGTCCTCGCACTCCAGGAGGTGGAACAGGTCGGTGCCGCTGCGCCAGATGGTCCAGGAGGTGGCGCCGGCGGCGCGGATGGCGTCGGTGAGTTCCGCGGGGACCTCGCGGTGGGCGGCCTCGTAGTCGGCTACGCGGTCCGCGCGGACCTTGGTGTGCAGGGCGACTCTCATGACGGCTCCTCGGACGTCGCCTCGGCCGGGACGGGGGCGTCGGCGGACAGCAGGTTTCTCGCGCGCAGCTCCTGCCAGAACGCGTCGGGCACGTGGGCGGCGAACTGGTGGGCGCAGTCCCTGACTTCGTGCGCCGAGCGGGCGCCGACGAGGACGCTCGCGACGGCCGGGTGGGCGGCGCAGAAGGCCAGGGCGGCGGCGCGCAGTGTGGTGCCGTGGCGGTGGGCGACGGACTTCAGCCGCAGGGCCCGCTCGACCAGTTCGGAGGGTGCGGCGGTGTAGTTGTACCTGGCGCCGGGTTTCGGGTCGGCCAGCAGACCGGAGTTGAAGGCGCCGCCGATGACGACGGAGGTGCCGCGCTCGTGGGCGGTGGGCAGCAGGTCGGTGAGGGCGCTCTGGTCGAGCAGGGTGTAGCGGCCGGCGCACAGCACCACGTCGACGTCGGTGTCGCGGACGAAACGGGTGAGCATCTCCGCCTGGTTCATGCCGGCGCCGATCGCCCCGACCACGCCCTCGGAGCGGAGTTTCTCCAGCGCCGGGTAGCCCTCGCGGAAGGCCCACTCGGCGTGCTCGTCCGGGTCGTGGAGGTAGACGACGTCGACGCGGTCGAGGCCGAGCCGTTCGAGGCTGGCCTCCAGGGTGCGGCGTACGCCGTCGGCGCTGAAGTCCCACACGCGCCGGTGGGTGGCGGGCACGGCGAAGCCGCCCGCGAGGTCGTCGCCGGTGCCCTCGGAGGGCTCCAGCCGCCGGCCCACCTTGGTGGAGACGGTGTACCGGTCGCGGGGGTGCTCGCGCAGGGCGGCGCCGAGGCGGCGTTCGGACAGGCCGAGTCCGTAGTGCGGGGCGGTGTCGAAGTAGCGGATGCCCCGCTGCCAGGCGGCCTCGACGGCCTCGTGGGCCTGGGCCTCACCGACCTCGGTGTACAGATTGCCGATGGCGGCGGCGCCGAAGGACAGGGCGCTGACCTGGACGCCGCTGCGGCCGAGGCGGTTCACCGGGCCGCCGGGCGCAGCCGCAGGCCCTGCATGCCGCCGTCGACGGCGAGCGAGGTGCCCGTGGTGGCGCCGGACAGCGGGCTCGCCAGGTAGGCGATGGCCCCCGCGACCTCGGCGGCGCCGACCAGGCGGCCGGTGGGCTGGCGGGCCTGAAGGGCGGCGCGTTCGGCGGCCGGGTCGGGTGCCGCGTCGAGGAGGCGGCCGACCCAGGGGGTGTCGACGGTGCCCGGGTTGACGCAGGTGACGCGGATGCCCTCGCGGACGTGGTCGGCGGCCATGGCGAGGGTGAGGGAGTACACGGCGCCCTTGGTTGCGCTGTACAGGGCGCGCTGCGGGAGGCCGGCGGTGGCGGCGATGGAGCAGGTGTTGACGATCGCGGCGTGCGCGGAGGCGCGCAGGTGGGGCAGGCAGGCGCGGGCGGTGCGGACCATGCCGACGACGTTGACGTCGTAGACGCGGTGCCATTCGTCGTCGGGGTTGTCCTCGACGGTGCCCTGGGCGCCGATGCCCGCGTTGTTGACCAGGACGTCGAGCCCGCCGAGGTCGGTGACCGCGGCCGTCACGGCCTGGCGCACGGACGCGTCGTCGGTGACGTCCGCGCGGTAGGCGAGCAGTGGCTTGTCGACCGACGACGGGTCCAGGTCGAGGACGGCGACCTGGGCGCCGCGCTCGGCCAGGAGGTCGGCGGTGGCCCGGCCGATACCGGAGGCGCCGCCCGTCACCAGGGCTTTGATGCCCTCGAAGTCGCTCATGCAGCCTGACCCTTCTTCCGCTCGTCGAGGTCGGCGGCCCAGAACTCGCCGCCCGGGTAGGTGTAGCGCGCCAGCGACTCGGGCCGCATGGCGGCCGAGAAGCCCGGCGCGGTGGGTGCCGTGTAATGACCTTCGCGGATCACCACCGGGTCGAGGAAGTGGTCGTGCAGATGATCGACGTATTCGATGACCCGGTCCTCGGTGGTTCCGGACAGCGCCACGTAGTCGAACATCGACAGGTGCTGGACGAGTTCGCACAGGCCGACACCGCCCGCGTGCGGGCAGACCGGCACGCCGAACTTGGCCGCGAGCAGCAGGATCGCGAGGTTCTCGGGACGCCGCCGACGCGGGCCGCGTCGATCTGGACGACGTCGAGCGCGCCGGCCTGGAGGAGCTGTTTGAAGACGATGCGGTTGTGCACGTGCTCACCGGTGGCCACCTTCACGGGGCGACGGCCCGGCGGATCGCCGCGTGCCCGAGGATGTCGTCGGGGCTGGTCGGTTCCTCGATCCAGTACGGGTCGAACGCGGCGAGGGCCTTGGTCCAGCGGATCGCCTCGTCGACGTCCCAGCGCTGGTTGGCGTCGACGGCCATGCGGATGTCCGGGCCGATGACGGACCGGGCCACACGGCAGCGGCGGATGTCGTCGTCGAGGTCGGCGCCGACCTTGAGCTTGATCTGCCGGAAGCCGTCGGCGACCGCCCGGCCGCGAGCCGGGTGAGCTTGTCGTCGTCGTAGCCGAGCCAGCCGGGTGAGGTGGTGTACGCGGGGTAGCCGCGCTCCAGGAGCCGGGCCGTGCGTTCCTCGGCGCCCTGCCTGGCGCGCCGCAGGAGGGTCAGGGCCTCCTCGGGGTGAGGGCGTCGGTGAGGTAGCGGAAGTCGATCTGGCGCACCAGCCACTCGGGCTCGGCCTCGGCGAGCAGCCGCCACAGGGGCAGCCCGGCGCGCTTGGCGGCCAGGTCCCAGACGGCGTTGACGACCGCGCCGATCGCCATGTGCATCACGCCCTTCTCGGGCCCGAGCCAGCGCAGTTGGCTGTCGCCGATCAGGTCGCGGTTCAGGGTGGACGGGTCGGCGCACAGGTCGTCCACGGAGCGGCCGAGCAAGTGCCCGCGCAGCGCCTCGATCGCGGCGACCTGCACCTCGTTGCCCCGCCCGATGGTGAAGGCGAACCCGTGTCCTTCGTGGCCGTCGGCCGCGTCCGTGCGCAGGACGACGTAGGCCGCCGAGTAGTCGGGGTCCGGGTTCATCGCGTCGGAGCCGTCGAGCTCGCGCGAGGTGGGGAAGCGGATGTCGTGGGTGTCGACCGCGGTGATGCGGGCGGGCGTCGGGGACACAGGGGGCCTTTCGAGTCGGTTGCGGAGGCGGCGGGTCAGTCCTGGGCGCGGCCCGTGGTGACCCGGGCGATCATGAGCGCGACCAGGATGATCCCGCCGTAGATGGCCTGGATCCAGAACGACGGCACCTGCGCGAGGGTGAGCAGGTTCTGCACCACCCCAGAAGGAGTACGCCGGTCAGGGCGCCGAACATGGTGCCCTTGCCGCCGTCGAGGGCGATGCCGCCGATCACCGCGGCCGCGAACACCGTGAAGATCATGTTCTGGCCCTGGTTGGCGCTGATCGCGCCGACGTACCCGGTCTGCATGATGCCGCCGACCGCGGCGAGGACGCCCGCCACGACGAACACGCCGAGCATGACGCGCTCCACCCGGATGCCCGCCGCCCGGGCCGCGTCCGCGTTGCCGCCGATGGCGTACAGGGCGCGGCCGACCCGGTGGTACTTCAGGACCAGCCCGGCGACCGCGAAGGCGAGGGCGGCGAGCCACACCGACAGCGGGACGCCGATGAAGGTGGTGGTCGCCAGCGAGTAGAAGCTGTCGGGCATCCCGAACAGCGTCTTGCCCTTGGTCGCGCCGACCAGCAGGCCGCGCAGCACGATCAGCATCGCGAGCGTCACGATGAACGCGTTGAGCTTGAACTTCACCACCAGGATGCCGTTGAAGGCACCGACGGCCGCGCCCGCGACGAGGACGGCCGACAACGCGAGCACGGCGGGGAGTTCGGTGCCCCAGCCGGACTGGGCGGCGGGCAGCACGAGCAGCGCGCCCACGGCGGGCGCGATACCGACGACCGATTCCAGGGACAGGTCGAACTTGCCGGTGATCAGCACGAGCGACTCGGCGAGCACGACCATGGCGAGGGCGGCGGAGGCGCCGAGGATGGAGACGATGTTGCGCTCGGTGAGGAACGAGTCGTTGACCACCGCGCCGAGCACCAGCAGCAGCAACAGGGCGGGGACGAGGGCGAGTTCGCGGGCGCGGCGGAGCAGGACGGCCTTGGCGGCGCGCGGGTCGGCGGCGCGCGCGGGCGCGAGCGGCGGGGCCGTCTTGGTCTCAGCCATGGTCCACTCCTTCGATGGAGGCGATGAGCTCGTGGTCGCGCCAGCCCGCCGGGTGCTCGGCGACGACACGGCCGTGGAAGAGGACGAGGACCCGGTCGCAGCGCCTGAGGTCGTCGAGTTCGTCGGAGACGACGAGTACGGCGGTGCCGTCCTCGCGGGCGCTGTCCACGCGGGCGAGCAGGGACTCCTTGGACTTCACGTCGACGCCCGCGGTGGGGTTGACGAGGACGAGGAGCTGAGGGTCGGAGGCGAGGGCCCGGGCCATGACGACCTTCTGGGCGTTGCCGCCGGACAGGTCCGAGACGGGCTGGTCGGGTCCCGCGGCGTGGATGTCGAGGCGTTCGATCAGCGCGGTCGCGACACCGCGCTTGCGGTCGGTGCCGACGAAGCCGAGACGGCCGAGCCGGTCCAGGACGCTGAGGGTGGCGTTGTCACCGATGGACATGCCGAAGACCAGGCCCTGCTCGTGCCGGTCGCGAGGGACGAAGCCCACGCCGGCCTCGAGTGCCTTGCGGACGTCGCCGAACGGGAGACGCCGTCCGTCCAGCCGGGCCGTCCCACCGGTCGGTGAGTGCAGTCCGGTGAACGTCTCGGCCAGTTCGATCTTGCCACTGGCGCTGGATCCGGCGAGTCCGACGACCTCGCCGCGGCGGACGGTGAGGTCGATGGCCTCATACGCCGGTGAGGTGAGGCCCCGGGCTTCGAGGAGGACGGGGGCGCCGTGGTCGACGTCCCCGGGGTCCACGGCCTGCTCGGCGAGAACCTCGACGGACTCCCCCGCCATGGCCTCCACCAGCGCCCGGCGGGGCAGGTCGGCGACCGGCGCGGTGGTGATCCAGCGGGCGTCCCGCAGGACCGTGACGGTCTGGCAGACCTCGTACACCTCCTGGAGGTGGTGCGAGATGAACAGGAAGGTGACGCCGGAGTCCTGAAGGGCCCGCATGCGGCTGAACAGCCGCTCGATCTCCCGGTTGTCGAGCTGCGCGGTGGGCTCGTCCAGGATGATGAAGCGGGCCCCGAAGCTCAGCGCCCGGGCGATCTCCACCATCTGCCGGTCCTCGACCTTGAGGTCCGCGGTGCGGGCGTCGGGGTCGACACGCACGTCCCAGGTGTCGAGGAGCCGGGCCGCCTCGGCCTTCAGGCGGCGCCAGCTGATGAAGCCCCGCTGAAGCGGCTGCCTGTTGATGAACAAGTTCTCGGCGACGGTCAGATCGGGGACGACCGTCGGGTGCTGGTAGACGCAGGCGACCTTGCGGCGCCAGGCGTCGCGGTCGGTGAGCGGGGGCGCGGGGTCGCCGTCGAAGCGGACGGTGCCCTCCTCGGGTGCTTCCAGGCCGGTGAGGATCCTGACGAGCGTCGACTTGCCGGCGCCGTTGCGGCCGACGAGGGCGTGGGACTCACCCGGCAGGACGGTCAGTCGCCCGTCGGCGAGGGCGGTGGTGGGCCGTACCGCTTGACGACGCCCCGCGCTTCAGCCAGTGGGGTGCTCATTTGACCGTGTTGCCCCAGAGCTCGGGGTCGTCGACGTTGTCCTTGGTCACCAGCGGCGCGGGCAGCTGGTCCTCCAGGATGCCGCTGGGCAGCTTCACGATCGTCGAGTCGTGGTCCGTGGGGCCCGGCTTGAACGTCTTCCCCTGCATCGCCGCCTTGATGTAGTACATGCCGTACTTGGCGTAGGCGTCGGCGGGCTGGGAGACGGTCGCGTCGATCTCGCCCTTGCGGATCGCGTCGAACTCCTGCGGGATGCCGTCGTTGGAGACGATCGTGATGTGGCCCTTCTGTCCGGCCTTCTTCAGCATCCCCTTGGACTTGAGGGTCTGGAGGGTGGGCGCGAGGTAGACGCCGCCCGCCTGCATGTAGATGCCCTTGATGTCGGGGTTGGCGTTGAGGAGCGTGTCGAGCTTGGAGGCCGCCGTGTCGGACTCCCACTTGGCGGGGATCTCCAGGACCTTCAGCTTCGGGAAGTTCTTCTTCACGCAGGCGCGGAACGCCTCGGAGCGGTCCCGGCCGTTGACCGAGGCCAGGTCGCCCATGATCTGGACGACCTTGCCGGAGCTGATGTGCTCGCCGAGGTACTGGCAGGCCTTCTCGCCGTACGCCACGTTGTTCGCCCGGACCACCATCGCGACCTTGCCCTTGTCGGGCGCCACGTCCACGGCGACGACCGGCACGCCCTTGCGCTCGGCCTGGTCGAGGCCCGCCTCGATGGCGGCGCTGTCCAGCGGGGCGACGACCAGGCCCTTGACGCCCTGGTTGAGCTGGTTGTTGATGTCGGTGATCTGCTGCGAGGGTCGCTGTTGGAGTTGACGGTCTTCATCGCGTCCACGCCCTCGGACTTCGCCATCTTGGGCACGTAGTCGTTGTACGACTGCCAGAACGGCGAGGTCAGCAGGGGCAGGACGACCCCGACCTTGCCGCTGCCGCCGCCACCGCCCGCGCCGGAGGCGCCGGTGTCCTTGGTACTGCCGCACGCGGCGAGCACGAGACAGGCACCGGCGGTCAGGGCCACCGCGCCGAGGATCCGTGATGTGTTCCGCTTCCGCACTGTGCTTCCGGGCATCTCAGGGGCTCCCATCGACCGGTGTTCCAGCAGATGCCCGCATACTTATCAGACCACTCCCTCGCCAGAACACCCCGTGACGCCACATTTTCGCGTCCCGGGCTCGTAGTGGTCCGACCACTCTGCTGGTTAGACTGCGCCGGAGCGCTGTGATCGGAGGAATGGCGTGGACGAGGAGACAGCCCCGCAGAAGGGCACCGTGACGCAGCGCGCCATCGAGCGGATCAAGGCGATGATCGCCGAAGGCAGCCTGGAGCCGGGCCAGCGGCTGCCGACCGAACGGGACCTGGCCGCCCAGCTCGGCATCTCCCGCAGCTCGATGCGGGAGGCGATCCGCGCGCTCACCGTGCTGGGCGTGCTCGAGGCCCGGCACGGCTCGGGCATCTACGTGACGCTGCTGGAGGCCGGCGACCTGCTGGAGACGTTCGGCGTGGTGGCGGACCTGTCGCGCGGTCCGCGCCTGGTGGAGTTGCTGGAGGTACGGCGGATCCTGGAGTCGACGGCGACGGCACTGGCCGCCGCCCGCATCACCGGGGACCAGCTGGCCGAGGTCGAGAAGCACCTCGCGGCGATGAACGCCACGGATGATCCGGAGGAGATCCTCGCCCACGACCTGGCCTTCCACCGCGAGATCGCGGCGGCCGCGGGCAACGAGACCATGGCCGCGATCCTGGAGGGCCTGTCGTCGAGGACGTTCCGGGCCCGGGTCTGGCGCGGCTTCCAGGAGGAGGGCGCCTTCGCACGCACCCGCCGCGAACACGCCGCGATCCACCGCGCCCTGGCCGCACACGACCCGGAGGCGGCCCGTGCGGCGGCGGCCGCGCACGTGGGCGAGGTGGAGGAGTGGCTGCGGTCCCAGCTCGGCCCTGAGAAGTCGTTCGCGCGGCGGTGGGATGCTGTGGAAGGCTTCCGGGGCATGGGGGACGAGTCGTGGGCAGGGCCGCAGTTCCGGACGACCAGCGGCCCGGTACGCGGTCGGCCGCGGTCCGACGGTGTCGTGGCCGTCCTCGGCGTCCCGTACGCCGCCCCGCCCTTCGGCCCCGACCGCTTCCGCGCGCCGCGGTCCGCGCCCGGCTGGAGCGCGTCGCGCGACTGCACGAGGTTCGGGCCCATCGCGCCGCAGTCGGCGGAACTGCCCGGTTCACCGGTGTGGCGCCCTGGGGACGAGGACGTTCTCACCCTCAACGTGTGGGTACCGCGGCGCACCGCCGGGCCGCTGCCCGTGCTGTTCTGGATCCACGGCGGCGCGTACACCTTCGGCTCCTCCGCCCAGCCCGACTTCGACGGCACGGCACTCGCCCGTGCCGGGGTGGTCGTGGTCGGCTGCAACTACCGGCTCGGCTTCGAGGGCTTCGGCCATGTGCCGGGATTCCCGACAACCGGGGGCTGCTCGACCAGGCGGCCGCACTGCGCTGGGTCCGGGAGAACATCGCCTCGTTCGGCGGCGATCCCGGCAACGTCACGGTCGCCGGCCACTCCGCCGGCGCGGGATCGGTGGCCTGTCTGATGGCCATGGAGCAGGCGCGAGGACTGTTCCGCAGGGCCATCGCCCACAGCGTTCCGCACGCCTTCTTCACCCTCGAGGTCGCCGCGGCGATCACGGCCCGGATCGCGGCCGAGGCGGGGGTCGCCCCGAGCGGGGACGGCCTGCTCTCCGCCGCGCCGCAGGACCTGGTGGCCGCCTCCGACAAGGTCGCCGGGCAGTGCGTCGACGACCCGGTGACCGCGCTCCAGGCCTACGACCCGGTCGTGTTCCAGCCCGTCGTCGACGGCGACGTGCTGCCCGTGGATCCGCTGTCCGAGCCGGCCGCCGGCACCTCCCGGGACGTCGACCTGCTGGTGTGCCACACCCTGGAGGAGTACTGGTTCCTGCACGAGGTCGGAGGCGTGCGGGAGGTCGCCTCGGAGCGGGAACTCGCGGAGTTCGCCGAGTCCCTCGGGGTCCCCGCCCGGCTGCTCGCCGGATACCGTGCGCTGATGCCGGGCGCTCCGGTGCTCGACCGCTACCTCGCGCTCTTCGGCGACGCGCGGTTCGGCGAGTGCGGCAGCCGTCTCGCCGAACACCACGCGAGGGCGGGCGGCCGGGCGTATCTGTCCCGTTTCGCCCGCAGGCGGGTCACTCCGGGCGGTGAGGCCAGGCCCTGGCACACCGCCGACATCCCGTTCGCCTTCGGCAACCTGGACGCGGACGGCGCCGCGTTCCTCATCGGAGGCGTTCCCGAGGAACAGGACCGGGCGCTGTCCCGGCGCATGCTCGGCGCCTGGGCCGGCTTCGCCGCCGGCGGTGACCCGGGCTGGCCCCCGGTCACCGCCGACGCCACGCCCGTGCGGGTGTGGGACGTTCCGGACGACCACCTGGCCGACGACGCCACCTCCGACGTACGCGCGCTGTGGCGAGGCGTCCCCTACGACCTCATGCGGCTCCTGGAACGGGCTACTTGAACTGGCCGGGCTGGTAGTCGCCCGCGGGCTGCTGGAGGATGACGTTCAGCCGGTTCGCGGTGTTCATGAAGGCGATCAGGGTCACCAACGCGACGAGCTGGTCCTCGTCGTAGTGCTTGGCGGCCCGCTCCCACACCTCGTCCGGGACCCCGCCCGCCCCGTCCGCGATACGGGTGCCCTGCTCGGCCAGCTCCAGCGCGGCGCGCTCGGCCTCGGTGAAGACCGTGGCCTCCCGCCACCCCGCGACCAGGTGAAGACGTACGGCGGACTCCCCCGCGGCTGTGGCGTCCTTGGTGTGCATGTCGATGCAGACCGCGCACCCGTTGATCTGGCTCACGCGGAGCGAGACCAGTTCCCGCGTGGCGGCCGGCAGCGGTGATTCCACCACCAGCTGCCCCACGGAGGTGAACCGCTTGATGAGCTTGGCCGCACTCGGAGGGCGAAGACGTCCAGACGCGCGCTCATGGTGAGCTCCTCTGTCGTTGTCGATGCTTACACCCCTATGAGTCAGGGGCTCGGCTCGATGTGACATCGAGGAATGTGAGGCGCGTCACCGTCTCTCCCCGCCACCCGCTATCCGCGCCGCAACCGCAGCGTCACCAGCTCGAACGGGCGCAGCCGCAGGGCGATCCGCCCCTCCTGGACGTCCGGTGCCACCGCGTCGGCGACCGGGCGTTCCAGCAGGTCGGTCACGCTGACCCCGGCGACCTCGAACCCGGCCGTGAGCGTGGCGCGCGCCCGGCCGCCGAAGGCCTCGTGGCACCGGACGACCACGTCCCCGCTGCCGTCGTCGGCCAGCTTGACCGCCGTGATCACGACCGCTTCCTGGTCGGTCGTCACCAGCGGCGCCACCTCGGCGGCCCCGGTGAGGCGACGTTCCGGCAGATTGATCCGCCAGCCCTCGCGCACCGCGTCGGCGATGCCCGCGCCCGGCACCAGCGCGTGCCGGAAGTGGTGGACCCCCTGGTCGGTCTCGGGGTCCGGGAAACGCGGGGCGCGCAGCAGCGAGACCCGGACGATGGTGGTCGTGCCCCCGTCGCCATCGGTGCGGACCGTGCGGGTCACGTCGTGGCCGTACGTCGAGTCGTTGACGATCGCGACGCCCCAGCCGGGTTCCTCCAGGTGGACGAAGCGGTGGTTGCAGGCCTCGAACTTGGCGGCCTCCCAGGAGGTGTTGGTGTGGGTGGGCCGGTGGAAGTGCCCGAACTGGGTCTCGGACGCGTACCGTTCGGCGTGCACGTCGAGGGGGAAGGCGAGCTTGAGGAATTTCTCCGTCTCGTGCCAGTCGACCTCCGTGTCCACGACCAGCCGCCGCTCCCCCGGCGCGAGGGACAGCACCTGGGTGATGCGGGAGGCGCCGAAGGTGCGGACGATCCGCACGCCGTCCCCGTCCGGGACGACCTCGTCCGCTTCGGTCAGGTCGGTGACCGTGTTTCGGTAGAACTCGTCGACGTCCCAGGCGTCCCACATGTTGGGGAAGTCGGGGTGCAGCTGGAGGAGGTTCGCGGCCCGGCCCGGGGCGACGGTCTCGCGGTCGGCGTCGATGTCGTACACGGACACGACGAGCCCTCGGGCGTCGATCTCGACCCGGAGAAGACCGTTCTCCAGCACGAACCCGCCCTCGGCCCGTCGGGACAGCTCCGCCGGCACCGGCGGGTGCGCGGCACCGGCTCCGCCCGCGGGGATCCCGGCCCGGCTGTGGGGCGCCGAGTTGAACACGAGGTCGCGCGTCCCCTCCCCCGCGAGTGCCCGCTGAGCCGCGTCGATGACGCCGTTCAGCTCCCGCGCCACGCGGGCATAGGTCTCCCGCGCCTCCCGGTGCACCCAGGCGATGGACGAGCCGGGCAGGATGTCGTGGAACTGGTGCAGCAGCACCGTCTTCCAGACGCGGTCCAGGTCCTCGTACGGGTAGCGGAACCCGGTGCGTACGGCCGCCGTGGCAGCCCACAGTTCGGCCTCCCGGAGCAGGTGCTCGCTGCGGCGGTTGCCCTGCTTGGTCCTGGCCTGGCTGGTGAGGGTGGCGCGGTGGAGTTCGAGGTAGAGCTCACCGACCCAGACGGGCGGGTCGGGGTACTCGGCCTCGGCCTTCTCGAAGAACGCCTGTGGCGTCTCCCAGACGACGGTCGCCGAGCCCTCCAGGTCCCGCAGGCGCGCCGCCTTGGCGACCATCTCGCGGGTCGTGCCCCGCCTCCGTCGCCCCAGCCGGTGGGTGCGAGGGAGTGGCGGGCGACGCCCTTGTCCTTGAAGTTGCGGGCGGCGTGGGCGATCTCGCTGCCCTTCATGGAGCAGTTGTAGGTGTCGACGGGCGGGAAGTGGGTGAAGATCCGTGTGCCGTCGATGCCCTCCCACCGGAAGGTGTGGTGCGGGAACTTGTTCGTCTGCGACCAGGAGATCTTCTGCGTCAGCAGGTACTTCGAGCCCGCCGCCTTGATGATCTGCGGCAGGCCCGCGGCGAAGCCGAAGGTGTCGGGCAGCCATGCCTCGTCGTTCTCGACGCCGAACTCGTCGAGGAAGAACCGCTTGCCGTGCACGAACTGCCGGGCCATCGCCTCCGAGCCCGGCATGTTGGTGTCCGACTCGACCCACATGCCGCCGGCCGGCACGAACCGCCCGTCCGCGACCGCCTTCTTCGCCCGGGCCCACACCTCGGGCCGGTGGTCGCGCACCCAGGCCCACTGCTGCGCCTGCGACATGGCGAAGACGAACTCCGGCTCGTCGTCGAGCAGCGCGGTCATGTTGGAGGTCGTCCGGGCCACCTTGCGGACGGTCTCGCGCAGCGGCCACAGCCACGCCGAGTCGATGTGCGCGTGGCCGACGGCGCTGATGCGGTGGGCGGAGGGCGCGGCGGGTGTGGCGAGGACGTCTGCCAGACGGGAACGGGCCGCGGCCGCCGTGCCGTTGACGTCCTGGAGGTCCAGGGCGTCCAGCGCTGTGTCGACCGCCCGGAGGATCTCCCAGCGGCGGGCCGACTCCACCGGCAGCTCGGCCATGAGCTCGCCGAGCACCTCCAGGTCGATCACGAGCTGCCACACGGTCTCGTCGAAGACGGCGAGGTCCATGCGGGTGAGGGTGTACTGCGGTTCGCTGCCCGCGGTCTCCTTGTCGCCCAGCCGTGTGGGCAGGAAGGGGTGGTAGTCGAGGATGACGGGGTTGGAGGCGGCCTCGATGTGCAGCCGTACCTGCTCGCCGCCCTCCACCGGGGCGCCGATGCGCACCCACTGGTTGCGCGGGTTGAGGCCCTTCACCGGGGTGCCGTCGGGCCGGTGGACCAGGCCCTCGCACTGGAAGCCCGGCATGTTCTCGTCGAAGCCGAGGTCCAGGATCGCCTCGACGGTCCTGCCTGCCCAGGCCTCCGGGACGGTGCCGGTGACGCGGAACCAGCTGGTGCCCCAGGGAGCACCCCACCGGGCGCCCACCTCGATCGGCTCGGGCTCGGCCGCGAGTCCCTCGGCGACCGGCACCGGCTCGCCGGGCGCGTGCCACACCGCGACCTCCAGCGGCACGGACTCGGGGTACACGGCGGGGCGGACACGCTCGTCGAGGACGCGCTTGAGACGGGCTTCGACCAGGCTGCGGTCGTCATGCATGCGGGGTGCTCCCTAGAGGGGGGTGGTTACCAGGGGTGGGTCAGGGTCACGGGTGCCGACGAGGTGTAGAGCTCCCCCACGGCACGCAGTTCGAACCGTGCCGCCCGCTCGCCCTGTTCGGGCTTCAGACCGGCGACGAAGAACGCGCGCTGGCAGGTGCCGCCGAGGAAGCGGCGGGTGCCGTCGGGGAGGAGGCGGTGCAGGGCGTAGTGCCGGACGGCGCCGGGGGCCCGGTTCCAGACGAGGCGCAGATCGCCGCCGGACGCGGCGCTCACGCGCAGCCCCGAGGGAGCGGCCGGAGCCCTGGACACGGTCCGGACGGCGAGTCCGCCGGTCCGCCACCGCACCTGGCCGCCGCCGACCGGGGTGAGCCGGACGCCGATCGCGTGGGCGGTGCCGGTCAGTCCGCTGAGCCGCACGGTCGAGGTCTGCCAGGTGCCGGAGGACTCCACGGGGAAGTAGGTGTACGGCGGTGCCGCCCCGGGCGTGCCCGCCTCGGCGGTGGCGACGGCCAGCTCGACCTTCACCGAGCCGGTGTCTGTCCGGTGGGTCAGCTCCACGACGGTGCCGGCGGTGAGCGGCAGCCGGGTCGCGTAGAGGTCCAGGACGGCGGGCCGGGACAGCTCACCGTCGACGAGCACACTGCTCCCGCCCCGCCACGCGTCCTCGAAGTCGAAGTTCACGGCGGGAGGCTGCCCGTCGGTGTGCACGACCCAGCGTCGGGACGGCAGCCGGTCCTGCAACCCCAGGTGGTTCCAGGGCGCGTCCGACGTCACCTCGCCGTCCTCGTACCAGCGCAGCCCGTGGCCGGTGTTGAACACGCTGGCGAACGGCACCGAGGTGACGGTGGACCGGTCGGCGACGGACACGGCGGGTGCACGCCAGCTGTCCGTGCCGTCGGGCCGTGACGGGTCGAGGGAGCGGCCGGTCCAGAACCGGTCGTCGGCGGCGTGGAAGTCACCGGGGGTTCTGCCGTTCGCCGGCAGGTGGTTGCGGGTCCACTCGGGCCGGTAGAGGCCCACAGACGCGATGTGCGGCTTGTCCTTCGGCACGATCGCGTCCCACCGCACCGAGGAGTTCCAGCCGTTCGCCTCGACGTCGACGCCCGCCCACAACTCGTACCGGCTGCGGCCGAGTTGCTCGGCCCGGCTGCCTGACGTGACGAGGCTGTTCGCCGACCAGCGGAAGTCGACGAACATGTCGTCCGAGGTCCGGAAGAACGGCTCGTTCTGTCCGTTGAGCGCGCCCTGCCAGCTCACCGTGCCGTTCACGGTCATCGCGTCGTACCAGGTCACCCGCTGCCCCTTGGCCGCCGCGAGCGACTTCAGCTCCCGCACGAAGCTCAGCATGTCCGCCCCGAGCGTGGCGTCCCCGCCCCCGGTCTCGGCGTTGACGAACCACCCGTCGAAGCCGTACGCCTCCGCCACCGCGACCAGCCGGGCGGCGAGCGGGTGGCGTCCGGCGGCGTCCTTCCGCACCAGGTCGCGTGTCCATCGCAGCTGTCCGCCGTAGGCGGCCGGCGGCAGGAAGACGTTGCCGAGGACGGGCACGCCGTGCCGGTGGGCGGCGTCCACGATCGGCGCGTTCGGGGCGAGGATCAGCCCCTCGCCCGAGGAGCCGCCCCAGAACACCAGCTCGTCGATGTAGGCCCAGTGGGTGAGGGCGTAGTAGTCGGCGGTGGCCGAGCCCTGGGAGGGGTTGCCGGAGGTGGGTCCGAAGGAGACCAGGGACTGGATGCGAGCCTGCCCGGCGCGAGCGGTCGGGTTGGCCGGTGCCGGGGTGAAGCGGGGGGCCAGGGGCACGGACGCGGCGTTGAAGGCGAGGTCGGGGTCGTCGGCCGCACGCCAGGACTTCAGGCTGCGCCAGGTGATGCCGGGGCCCGGGGTGCCCGAAGGCAGGGAGTCCGGGTACCAGTAGGACGCGTACGGCTGGGTCGCGGCGGCTCTCGGGGCGGCCGTCGCCGGCGGGGAGGGGACCAGGGCGGCCGCGGCGCCGGCGAGCAGGACGGTGCGTCTGGTGGGTTTCACGAGCGGGTGCCTCCTCGGTGGGTGGGAAGTACCTGGTCGGGCGTGACGATCTCGGTGATGCCGCGCGCCGACAGATGGGGCCGGTCGGCGGCTCGCACGTCGAGGACGGTGGTGGGGCGGGCCCCGTCGGCGACCAGCCGGAAGAAGGCGTCGAAGACGGGACCGCCGGGGGCGCAGCGGGAGCGGACGGAAGGGTCGGCGGGCACGACGAGCGCGGTGGTACGGGGCGCCGGCGTGTACGACGTCCCGCGTGCGGCCCGTTCCAGCACCAGGGCCGAGTCCTTCGGCTTGCGGTCGTTGGTCAGCAGGCCGAGTCCGTACTCCAGCTCCGGGAAGTCGGCGAGGCCGCGCGAGACGTCGTGGGAGCACCACCAGGTGACGCCCCACAGGCCGGGGCAGTCCAGGGCGTTCGCCACGGTGGCCTCGGTGAAGGCGGCGGCGTGTTCGGCCGGGATCAGCGGCGCCGGTGCGCCGACCTCCTGGAGCCAGACCGGCCGTTGCGGGTCGTCGGCCCAGGCCTTGCTCAGCTCGACGAGGTAGGAGGCGTGGTGCTCGCTCGGGCCGAGGTACGGCCGTAGCGCTGGGCGGTGCCGTTGAAGACCCAGGAGTGCACGGCCGTCACGGCACCGTGCCGGGCGGCCTGGCCCGGCGTGAAGGGCTGGTCGTCCTGGTACCAGGTCGCGTCGTACTCGGCGTGCAGGTGCAGGCGGCCCGGGGCGCCCTCCTCGCAGGCGGCGAGCATGCGTGTGAGCCAGGAGTCGATCTCGTCGGGAGTCGCCGGGTCCGGGTCCGGATGCGGGCCGGACGAGAACTGGTTGACCTCGTTGCCGAGGGTCATGCCGATGAAGTTGGGCCGGTCGGCGAGGGCGGCGGCGAGGGTGCGCAGCAGGTTCGCCTGGCCGTCGAGGACGTCCGGGTCGGTGAAGAGGTTGCGCCGGTGCCAGGTCCGGGTCCAGGCGGGCAGGAAGTCGAAGCTGCTCAGGTGGCCCTGGAGGCCGTCCACATTGACGTCGAGGCCCCGTTCGGCGGCGGCGTCGGCCAGCGCGACGAGCTGTTCGACGGCCCGCGGCCGGATGAGCGTGCGGTTGGGCTGGAAGTAGGGCCACAGCGGGAAGACCCGGATGTG
The DNA here is from genome assembly GCA_018195615.1 of Streptomyces tuirus. Lineage (GTDB taxonomy): Bacteria > Actinomycetota > Actinomycetes > Streptomycetales > Streptomycetaceae > Streptomyces > Streptomyces tuirus_A. The sequence continues at coordinate 326,317 of JAGTPG010000001.1, forward strand.
GTCGAGGCCCAGCGCGGCGATCGAGTCGAGGTCGGCGCGGACGGAGTCGAGGTCGAAGTCGAGCCAGTGGTGGAACCACCCTTCGCTGGGGGTGTAGTTGACGCCGAAGCGCACGGCAGGAGGCATGCGGGGTCCTTGCGTGTCAGTGGGGGGTTCAGCCCTTCACCGCGCCCTCGCCGACGCCGCGGAAGAAGTACCGCTGGAGACAGGCGAAGAGGGCGATCAGCGGCGCGACGGCGATGATCGTGCCCGCGGCGACGAGGCGCTCGTCGTTGGCGAAGGTGCCGTGCAGGTAGTTGAGGCCGATGGTGAGCGTGAACTTGGACGGGTCGCTCAGCACGATGAGCGGCCAAAGGAAGTCGTCCCAGGCGCCCATGAAGGCGAAGATGGCGACGACCGCGAGGGTGCCCTTCACCGACGGCAGCGCGATGCGCAGGAACCGCTGCCAGGCGTTGGCGCCGTCGACGAAGGCCGCTTCCTCGATCTCGTAGGGCAGGTTGAGGAAGGCGTTGCGCATCAGCAGGACGTTCATCGCGCCGATGCAGCCCGGCAGGACCACGCCGATCAGGGTGTTGTTGAGGCCGAGCTCCCGCATGGTCGTGAACTGGGCGATGATGATGCCCTCGACGGGCACGAGCATGGCCAGGATGAAGGCCAGGGTGGCGACGCGGCGGCCCCGGTAGCGCAGCCGGGCCAGGGCGTAGCCGGCGAGGGCCGAGCCGACGCAGTTGGTGACGACGTTGGCGGTGGCGACCTTCAGGGAGTTGAGGGCGTAGTCCCAGACCGGGATGGTGTCGGCTACCCGCGCGTAGTTGTGCAGGGTCGGATCGCCCGGCAGGAACGTCGGCGGGGAGCTGTAGATGTCCTCGGTCGGTCCCTTGAGGGAGGTCGACAGCTGCCACAGGAACGGGCCGATGGTCAGGGCCAGGACAGCGAGCAGCAGGACGTAGCGCAGGACGAGTTCCCCCACGCGGACGCGGCGGCCGTGCTCGTCGGTGACCCGGGGCTCACGGGCCACCGCCGGCTTCTCGGGAGCCCGCGTCTTCTCCAGGACGCTCACGACTCCTCCTTCCGGTCGGCGCGCAGCACCAGCAGCATCAGGGCGACGGTGACGACGAAGACGACGACGGAGATCGCGGAGGCGTAGCCGACCCGGCCGGTCAGTCCGGTGCCGGTGCGTTGCACGAGCATGACGAGGGTCGTGTCCTCGCCCGCCGGTCCGCCGCTCGGGCCCGCCAGCAGGTACACCTCGGAGAAGACCTTGAAGGCGGCGACCGAGGACAGCGCACCGACGAGGACCATCGTGGAGCGGACGGCGGGCACGGTGACGGTGAGGAAGCGGCGCACCGCACCCGCGCCGTCCACGGCGGCGGCCTCGTGCAGCTCGCGCGGCACGTTCCCGAGCGCCGCCAGATAAATGATCATGTAGTAGCCGAGGCCCTTCCACACCGTGACGGCCATGGCGCTCAGCAGGAGCAGCCACTGGTCGCTGAGGAAGCCGACCCGGCCCGCACCGACCGTCTCCAGCAGTGAGTTGACCAGTCCGCGGTCGTCGAGCAGCCACACCCAGATCAGCCCGACCACCACGATCGAGGCGACGACCGGGGTGTAGAAGGCGGACCGGAAGAAGGTGATGCCGGGGATGTTCTTCTGCACGAGCAGGGCGAGCAGCAGCGGCAGGACGACGAGCGGGGGCACCACCCCGAGGACGTAGAGCGTGCTGTTGCGCAGGCCGGTCCAGAACATGTCGTCCTGGAGCAGCTCACGGAAGTTGGCGAGCCCCACGAACTGCCCGGGGATCAGGGTGCGGCGGTCGGTGAAGGCGTTGACCAGCGTGGAGACGAACGGGTACAGCACGAAGGCGCCGGTGACGAGCAGGCCGGGAGCGGCGAACAGCCACGGACTGGTGGGCAGTTGGCGCCGCACCCGGGAGATGCCGGAGACAGCCATCGGGCGTCAGCCCTGCTGCTGCAGGAGCCGGTCGCACTCCTTGACAGCGTTGTCGAGAGCCTCCTCGGGGCTCTGCTTTCCCTGGAGCGCCTTGGCGACCTCGTTGCGCAGCGCGATCTTCATCTGCTCGCTGAACAGCACGGGCGTGTAGTTGACCGCCGTCTTGAGGGACTTGGCGGCGGCCACCCGCACGCGGGTCTCGTCGGTGCCGTCCTCCTTGGTGAAGTACGGGTCGTCGAGCGAGCCGGCGGTGCTGGGGAAGATGGCGACCTTCTTGGCGAACGACATCTGGTGCGCCGCGTCGGTGACGAAGTGCGCGAAGGCGACCGCGGCGGGCTTGCGCTTCGACTGCGAGTTGACCATCACGCCCATCACGTACATGTTGACGTGCCCGGTGCTGGTGATCTGGTCGGTGATGCCGATGTTCTTGTACAGGCTCGGTGCCTGCTTCTTGAAGTTGCCGAGGTCGAGGGCGCTGCCGGGGTTCATGGCGACGGCGCCGGTGAGGAACTTCTTGCCGGACGACTCCGGGGTGGCGGTCAGCGCCTGCGGATCCAGGGCCTTCGCGTCGTACAGTTCCTTGTACTTGGTGAGGAGTTCGACGCCCTTCGCGTCGTTGAAGGTGAAGGCGGTGCCTTCCTCGTTCATCAGCGGCACACCGTAGCGGCCGAAGTCCTCGATGGTGGGCACATTGGCGAGGGTGGCGACTTTGCCCCCGCTCTTCCCGGCCATCGTCAGGGCGTCCGCGAAGAGGTCGTCGTACGTCTTCGGCGGCTTCTCCGGGTCGAGCCCGGCCTCCTTGAAGAGGGTCTTGTTGTAGAAGAGCGGGCCGGTGTTGAGGTACCAGGGGAAGGCGTAGGTGCCGGTCATGCCCGGTATCCGGTGGCCGGCCCAGGCGCCGGGCAGGTATTCCTTCTTGTACTGCGGGGCGGCCTTGTCCAGGTCGAGGGCGAGACCGGCCTTGGCGAGCGGGGCGACGAGGTCCGGGGAGACGTTGACGACGTCGGGCAGGGTGCCGCCGGCCGCGTCGGCGCTGATCTTGTCGGCGTAGCCCTCGGCGGGCTGGTCGACCCACTTCACCTCGGTACCCGGGTACTTCTTCTCGAACTCGGCGATCAGGCCCTCGAAGTACGGCTTGAAGTTGGCGCGCAGATTCCAGGTCTGGAACGTGATGTCGCCCTCGACCTTGCCCGAGGCGTCGCTCGAACCGCCTCCGTCACCCCCGGACCCGCAGGCGCTCAGGGGCAGCAGGACAGCGACGGCAGCGGCGGCGAAGGCTCTGCGGGAGATGCGCACGGTGACCGGCTCCTTCGGGACAGGGACAGGACGGGAGGGCGGCGGAAATGGCGCCGGGCCAGACCTTGCATCGCCTTCTTCGGAGAAGTCAATGGATTCCACTCAACTAAAGTCTTTAGTTACACATACCCGCAGGTCATACGGCTACTGTCAGACTTCTTGCGCGAGATCGCTAATGCGCTTTAGTCTGGCTGAACTCAAGCGCATTAGTGCACAGTGGCGGTCGAATGGAGAGCAAGGGTGACGGGAAAGCGGTCGCCGGCCCGCCGGCCGACCATGAAGGACATCGCCCGGCGGGCCGGGGTATCCGAGAGCGCGGTGTCCTTCGCGCTCAACGGCAGGCCGGGGGTCTCCGAGGTGACCCGGGACCGGGTGCGGCGGGTCGCCGAGCAGCTGGGCTGGCGGCCCAGCACGGCGGCGCGTGCCCTGTCCGGGGAGGGAGCGGCGACGGTCGGTTTCGTGCTGGCGCGTCCGGCGGGCACGCTGGGTGTGGACTCGTTCTTCCTGCAGCTGGTCTCGGGCATCCAGGAGGTACTGGCCGAGCGTCATCTCGGCCTGCTGTTCCAGATCGCCGAGGACATCGACGACGAGTGCGCGGTCTACCGGCGGTGGTGGGCCGAGCACCGGGTGGACGGGGTGCTGGTGGTCGACCCGCGCACCGACGACCCCCGGCCCGGGCTGCTCGACGAACTCGGGCTGCCCGCCGTGGTGATCGGCGGAGCGCCGGACGAGCGGCATCCGGGTCTTTCGACGGTGTGGGCGGACGACGCGGGCGCGATGGCGGCGGTGGTGGACGGGCTGTACGCGCTCGGCCATCGCCGGATCGCACACATCGCCGGGCTGCCCGGGCTGGCGCACACGGAGCGCCGGATCCGCACGCTGCGTGCGGAGGCCGAGCGGCGGGGCCTGTCCGAGGTGCAGTCGGTGCCGACCGACTACTCGGACGAGGCCGGCGCGGCCGTCACCCGTCGTGTCCTGCACGGCCCGGCCGCCCCGACGGCCCTGATCTACGACAACGACGTGATGGCCGTCGCCGGGGTCGCCGCCGCGACCGAGCTCGGCTTCACGGTACCGGCGGACGTGTCGGTGGTGGCCTGGGAGGACTCCGCCCTCTGCCGCCTGGTCAAGCCGTGGCTGTCCGCGCTGTCCCGCGACAGCGTCGAGTTCGGCCGCACGGCGGCCCGGGAACTGACCGCCCTGCTGGACGGTGGCCCGGCGCGGACGGTGCGGGTGCCGGTGCCGGGGCTGATCGAGCGGGACAGCACCGGGGTGGCCCGGGCGGTGTGAAGGCCGGGCTGTGACGGACGGCCGGACCTCGTCCGCCGGGGCCGGATCCCTCGACCGCCGCACGATTCGAGGGCGGTGACCGAGATCCAGCACGGCACCGCGGACGACGCCTGCCCCTCGCATGGTCACGCGAGGCCGCTGCCGCGTTCGAGAAGGCCGCCGTCAGACCCGGGACCGGTACAGCCCGAACTCCGCGATGCGCACGGCACCTCGCGCCCCGGTCACCCGGGCCCGCCACCGCCGGGCCCGCACGGCGGCGGGCAGCAGCAGGATCCGGCTCGCGCCGATCACCCCGGCCCGGCTCACCTCCGTCCAGCCGCCGTCGACGTACGCCTCCACCACGAAGCTCTCCACCTGCTGGCCGTGCCGGATGTCCTCCCCCAGCCGTACTCGGTCCACCTCCCGGTCCCGGCCGAGGTCGACGGTGACCCGGCCGGGCGAGGTCACGGTCCGGGCGCCGCGCGTCAGGTCCTCGGGCAGTTCCCGGTCGATCCGCTCGCGGAACTCCCGCAGTCGCCTCACGTCGGCGGCGGGCAGCGACCCGTCCGTGTCCGGCGGGACGTTGAGGAGCAGCACCGAGTTGCGGCCGACGGACCGGAAGTAGATGTCGGTCAACTGCTCGACGCCCTTCGGCTGCTGGTCGGCGTGGTAGAACCAGCCGTCCCGGATCGACACGTCGCACTCGGCGGGCCACCACTGGAGGTGGTCCGCCACCGGCCGGGCCGCGACCAGCGCGTCCCGGCTGCCCATGTCGGGGGCGTCGTAGGAGAGCGCGTAGTCGGTCCGCCCGTAGGCCTTCTCCTGTACGGGTACGACGCTCCACTCGTCCTCACGGGCCAGCCCGCCCTCGTTGCCGACCCAGCGCACGTCCGGCCCGGTCACGGCGACGACGGCGTCCGGGGCGAGCGACCGGACGAGGGCGTACCAGCTGTCCCAGTCGTACTTCTCGACCTTGTCCGGTGGAATGTGCCCCTGCGCCCCGTCGAACCACACCTCGTCGACCGGCCCGTACTCGGTGAGCACCTCGTAGAGCTGGTTGAGCATGTGGGCGCCGTAGTCGGTGGCGGGGAGGGTGTACGAGCGGGACGGTGTGCGGTCGTCGCCGTCGACGGGCGTGGGGACGGTACGCGGGGAGCGGGCGCTGCCGTTGGCGTACACGCCGTGCAGATACTGGTTCTCGTCGGCGGGCGAGATGTAGACGCCGACCTTGATGCCGTGGCGCCGCATGGAGTCGGCGAAATCCCTCAGGACGTCACCCCGGCCGTCGCGCCAGCTGCTCGACGCCACCGTGTGGCCGGTGTAGCGGGAGGGGTAGAGGACGAAGCCGTCGTGGTGCTTGACGGTGAGGATGGCGAGCTTGAAGCCGCCGTCGCGCAGGGCGCGGGCCCACTGGTCGGTGTCGAGGCCGGTGGGCTGGAAGACGTCCGGGTCCTCGTCGCCGGTGCCCCATTCGAGGCCGGTGAAGGTGTTCACGCCGAAGTGCAGGAACGCGGTGCGCTCCAGGCGCTGCCAGGCGATCTGCTGTGCGGTGGGGCGGACCTGGGAGGCCTTGCGGACGAGGTCCTCCGGGGTGTCGTCGGGGCTCACGGGGATGCGCGAGCGGGAGCCCTGGGGCGCGGCCGGTGCGGGTGCCGTCAGGCCGGCCGTCGCGGCGAGTGCGGTGGCCGAGGCGAGGAACAGGCGTCGGGATACGGCCATGGCGATGACTCCTCAGGTCAGATGCCAGACGGCGGGGGTGCGCTGGTCGGGCGGGTACTGCGCGAGCCGGCCGTCGTCCGTCACGCTCACCGTCATGCGGGTGATGGCGTTGACGAGGTGGTAGCCGCCGGCCCCACCGGGTCCAGTTCCCAGCGCTGCAGGGTGTTGGCGGGATCGCAGGCCTGCGGGCCCGGTTCCACGCCCGGTTGGAGCGGCACGTTGAGTGTGAGCTTTCCGCCGCGCACCTCCAGGCAGCCGTCGGCGGTCCGCAGGGTCGCGTAGCCGTCGGCCGTGCGCTGGACGGTGGCGGTGAAGGACCGGCCGGACGTCTTGAAGGTGTACGTTCCGTCCGCCACCGGCGCTCGGGTCAGGTCCCGCCATCCGGGTGCGTGCCCCACCACCGACCCACGCGCGGTGAACCCGGCGTACGTGGCGTCGGGGTGCGGGTCGCCCCAGGTGGCCTGCGCGATGTGCCGCAGGGCGGGCCACAGGGCGACGGCCACCTCGTTCTCCGTCTCCCCGCGTCCGTTGTCGGGCCAGAGGCTGATCTTCGCGCCGGTGATGCCGTCGGCGGAGGTGAGCTTCTCGCCCTCGAAGCTCCGGGGGTCCCAGCTCTGGTCGTAGAGCCCCTTGGTGTCGCTGTGGAAGCCGCCCCGGACGAGGTAGAGCGCGTACGCCGCGTTCATCAGCGTGTGGCCCTGGGCGATGAGCCGGCTGGGCTTGACCGCCACGTTCAGCCAGTGCTCGACGGTCGTTCCGGCCGCGACCGGCACGGTGTTGGCCCCGGTGAGCCCGTCGTTCCAGATGCGCAGCCGCTTGCCCTTGCCCGCCGCGTGGGCGTGGACGCGGTTGACGAAGTCGACGAACGCGTCCTGGGGCGTGGCGTCGGGGCCGTACCTCTCCCGCGCGTACTCCAGCACCTGCGGGTACTTGGCGAAGTCGGAGCCGAGCATGTACTCGTCGGCGCCCATGTGCCACTCCCGTGCCGGGAAGACCTGGGCGTACTCGTCCATCAGGCTCGTGTAGTAGGCGAAGGCCTCGGGTCGTGTGATGTCCAGCCGCGAGGGCTGCTTGTCGCCGTCCACGTCGGTGAGCTGGAGGTCGGGGCGGTTCTCGATCCACGGGTCCATGTGGCCCGGGGAGTTGATCTCGGGGATGATCTCGACGTGGTACTTCTCGCCGAGGGCGACGAGACGGCGGATCTCGTCCTTGGTGTAGTAGCCCCAGGTGTTGGCCTCGGGATGGGTGTCGCTCTTCACCTTCAGTTCGAGGAGCAGCTGGTTGAGCTTGTGGTAGGCCATCTCGCGCACCAGGTTCTCCAGCCAGGGCAGCGAGACGTGGATGTAGCAGGCGCAGACGCCGACGCCCCGTTCCTCGTAGCGCGGGACGTCGACGGTGCGTCCGGCGGGGACGCGGTCGCCCTGTGCCAGGAGCTGGAGGAGGGTGCGGGTGCCGTAGAAGGCGCCGGCCTCGGTCGCGCCGGTCACCGACAGCCGCCGGCCCACGTGGAGTTCGTAGCCCTCCGGGCCGAGCGAGGTGCTGTCCGGCCTGATGTCGATGACGATGTCACCGGCCCGGGCTCCGCGCCCGACGACGGGGACCGTGCCGTGGCCGGCCGCCCGGAGGTCGGCGGCGAGGGTGCCGGCGACCCGGCGTTCGGCTCCGGTGCCGGCCACGAGCCGGGTGTCCCGGCCGTAGGAGTAACTGCCCGGTTCCGGGGACCAGTCGGTGAGTGCGGGCACGGTGACCGGTGTGGGCGGCGGTACCTCTCGGGCAACCGCCGGTGCCGGGGTGACGAGCAGCGTCAGCGCCGCCAGGACTCCGGCCCACCGCACCCGCCGTCTACTGCGCTCAGTCATACGGCTCCCCATTCATCGGACGTCTGATGATTGAGCTGGCATCGGCAGCTGTCAATGGGGGCTGCACGCACGAAAGTTGAGCCATTGATCGGAGGTCCAAGGGCGCACTGCCGGTATCGAGACGCACTGAAGCGGTCAGCGACCTCGACGTGCGCCTTGGACCGGTGCACAGTTCTCCCTACGTACTCGCCAGTAAGCCCGTCCCTCCGCCACCCGAGGAGCCCCTGTGACCACCTGGGCCGGCCGCACCGCCGCCGAGATCTCCGCCGCCGTCCGCGAGAAGCGGGTCACCCCTCGCGAGGTGGTCGCCGAGCACCTCGACCGGATCGAGCGGCTCGACGGCCGTGTCGGGGCGTTCCGTACGGTGCGCGCCGATGCGGCCCTGGCGGAGGCCGACGAGGTGGCCGGGCGCGGCGACCTGGCCGAGCTGCCCCTGGCCGGGGTGCCCGTGGCGGTCAAGGACAACCTCGCCGTGTGCGGTGAGTCCACCCGCGTCGGCTCGGCCGCGACCCCGGACACACCGGCCGCGGCGGACCATGTGACGGTGGCCCGGCTGCGGGCGGCGGGCGCGGTGGTCGTGGGGCTGACGAACGTGCCGGAGCTGTGCGTCTTCGCCACCACGGACGGGGTGTTCGGCACGGCCCGCAACCCCTGGGACCCGACCCGTACGGCGGGCGGTTCGTCGGGCGGCAGTGCGGCGGCCGTCGCCGCCGGGATGGTGCCGATCGCCCTGGGCAACGACGGCATGGGCTCTCTGCGCATACCGGCCGCCAACTGCGGCCTCGTCACCATCAAGCCGGGTCAGGGGGTCGTCCCGACGGGCGTCGGTGACAGCAACTGGTTCGGCATGTCGGAGAACGGGCCGCTCGCCACCACCGTCGAGGACGCCCGGCTGATGCTCTCCGTCCTCGCGGGCGACGAGCCCGCCCCGCGCGCCGAACCCGGGCTTCTCAGCGTGGCCGTGTCGCTGCGCAGCCCGCTGGCCGGGGTCACCATCAGCAGGCCGTACGCCGCGGCCGCCCGGGAGGCGGCCGGGGCGCTGCTGAAGGCGGGCCACCAGGTCCGGCGCGCCGACCCGCCCTACCCGATGTCGTTCGCCCTGACCTCGCTCGCCCACTGGACGGCGGGCACCGCCGCGGACGCCCAGCGGCTCGACCGCCGTCTCCTCACCAGACGCACCCGGGTGCACGCCGGGATCGGCCGGCCCTTCCTGGGCACGGTGCGCTCCGGGACGAGCCGGGCGCAACTGCGCCGACGGCTGGAGCCGTTCTTCACCGAGTACGACGTACTGCTCACGCCCGCGCTCGCCCGCCGCTCCCGAAGGCGGGGCCTTGGCACGAGCGGGGCTGGCTGAGCAATCTGCTGGCGAACACGAACCACTCGCCGCTGACGCCCCCGTGGAACCTCACCGGCTGGCCCGCCATGTCGGTCCCCTGCGGAACTCTCCCCTCCGGCGCGCCCTGTGCCGTGCAGCTGGTGGGGCGCCCCGGCTCGGAGCAGCAACTCCTTGCGCTGGCCGAGCAGTTGCAGGAACGACTTCCCTGGCCGCGTACGGCGCCGATGAACTAGAGTCGGCCGGGTGACTGCCGGGTCGGCCGTAGGCCATGCACGAGTGAGGCGCCCGGCCTCGGCGTGAGCGCGGCGGGGCGACCCCGCCAGGGCCTCGTCGAGAGCCGGAGAGGGCACGCGCCCCGCCTCCCGTCTCCCTGTTCTCATCCCATGCGCCCCTTCGGCGCTTCACCACGGATCCCGACACCGGAGACAACTCACACCCATGTCCCACGCACAGCACGCCCCGGAACTGCCCACCACCGTCGCCCACCTCAACCACACCGTCGTCTTCGCCTCCCATCGCCAACTGTCGGCGGAGTTCCTGGCGGCCGTCCTCGGGCTGGAGGTCGGTGCCCCCTTCGGCCCGTTCCTGCCGGTCGACCTCGGCAACGGCGTGACCCTCGACTACTACGAGAAGAGCGACGAGCCGGTCCAGCCGCAGCACTACGCGTTCCTGGTGCCCGAGGAGCAGTTCGACACCATGATCGCCCGCCTGGAGGCGCTGGGCGTCACCTACTACGCCGACCCGAGCCATACCGAGCCGGGCCGGGTCAACGACCTCTTCGGCGGACGCGGCGCCTACTTCGACGACCCGGACGGGCACAATATGGAGATCATGACCCGGCCGTACGTCCGCCCCTGACGAACGACCGCTCTAGAGCGCCCGGTACATGATGTGCAGCCCCACCAGGCCGTGCCGGGGATGCTCGAACGCGTCGGGCACCGTGCCGAGGATCGTGAAACCCAGGGAGGTCCACAGTTTCACGGCCGGGTTGGTCTCGACGACGGCGTTGAACACCATGCCCCGGTAACCGGCGGCCCTGGCCTCGGTCAGCAGGTGTTCGGCGAGGGCGCGGCCGTGGCCCCGGCCGCCCTGGTCGGGGTCGACCATGAAGCCGGCGTTGGCGATGCGGGCGGCGGGGCCGCCGTAGTTGGGGGTGAGGTAGGCGGAGGCGACGACGGTACCGCTGTCGTCCTCGACGACGTAGACGCGTTTCGCCGGATTCATCCACAGGACCCGGGCCTCCTCCTCGGAGGTGCCCGGGTCCCATGCGTAGGTCTCACCCGCGGCGACGATGCGGCGCCAGAACGGCCAGATGCGCGGCCAGTCGCCCGGCGTGGCTTCCCTGATCAGCATGACTGCGAGTCCGGCACGCTCATGCGCTCGGCGATCGCGGAAATGTCCAGTCCGCCTCAGTCGACGCTCGGCAGGATGTGGGGCTCGGCGAGGTCCTCCTCGTAGCCCGCGAGGCGGATCGGGGCCGACCGGGCCCACACGTCGAGGCTGCCGAGTTCGTCGGACCGCCGGCCCTTGCGCTCGGAACGTTCCTTGGGGCGTTGGTCGCTCTTCGTCTTCTCCGGTGTCACCGCGCACTCCTTATGTGTCGGTCACCCTCGGGACGTGTGCGCCGGCCTGCTGCGCCTGACGCCCGCTCGGGTCTGGTACCTCATGCAGTTCGGACGCGGTGGCGCCGGTAACTCGCGGAGCGCAGACAGTGGTGAACCGGCTCGTCCCATGACGGACCGTGGGTGTGGGTCCCGTGCTGCTGTCCGTCGGCCCAGATTAACCAAATGAGCGGGCCCCCGCTCGATGGGGCTGAAAACTAGCGGTAACAATCGCGCGTCATCTGGTGTTCAACTCGGGTTTCCACCCCGATTTGTCTGGTGAAAGCCGTTTTGTGGATCACTCGAACGGAGGAGGCCCGCGACGGCGCTTTCGAGTCGGTTGCGCAGTTCAAGTGCCGTTGGCTGAGTCGAAAGCTCGCCATGATCTGGTGCCGTACGGCAACGGCTGTCTCGCTGGAGGACTGACGCATGGAGCTGCGCAGCGTCGAGGAGCTGATGGATCTGCTGTACGCCTGCCGGGGCACCAGGGACGTCCCGGACAGCGACCGCCCGCCGGTCGACCCACATGATCACGCGCTGCGGACCGCCGCGCTGCTGCGCCGGGGCCGCCCGGCCGACAAGGAGCTCCAGGTGGCGGGGCTGGTGCTGCCGGTCGGCAGGCTGCTGTGGCCCGGCGACCCGGCAGGGCGCGCCGGGCAGTCCGCCGACGCGGTGCGTGCCCTGCTGGGCGAGCGGGTCTCCCACCTCGTGCGTCGCTGCCCGTGCCGGGACACTCCGGCCGACGACGACCTCCTCGCCCTGCGCCAGGCGACCGAGGAGGGCCGCACAGCCGGGTTCGACGCGGGGGTCCTGGAGGACTGGCGGACGGTGCTGGAACTGGTGGCGGCACGCCATTCCCGCCGCCTCGGGGCTGTCGACTGACGGCGCATCACGCGCAGTGACCATGACGCCCGGGGCGCGAGGAACCGCGCGACCAGCCCCACGCACCCCGCAGTTGAAGCCCCTACCACTTCCCGGGGCGTAGTCCTTCAGGAACACCCCGTACAGGTCCTCCCCCGCCTCGCCGCGCACGATCGGGTCGTACACCCGCGCCGCCCCGTCGACGAGATCGAGCGGCGCGTGAAAACCCGCCTCGGCAAGCCGCAGCTTGTCGTAATGCGGCCGCTCGTCCGTGATCCAGCCCGTGTCGACCGAGGTCATCAGGATTCCGTCGGTCTGGAACATCTCCTGGGCGCTGGTCCGCGTCACCATGTTCATCGCGGCCTTCGCGGCGTTCGTGTTGGGATGCCCCGCACCCTTGTAGCCGCGCCCGAAGACACCCTCCATCGCGGAGACGTTCACGACGTACGCCCGTCCGCTCGCCGCCTTCTTCGCGGCTGTGGCCATGGCCGGACGCAACGCGCTGATCAGGATGAACGGCGACGTGTAGTTGCAGAGCTGCGTCTCCAGCAGCTCGACCGGGGAGATCTGGTCGATCGTCTGCACCCAGGTGTTGGACTCGACGACGTCGGGAACCAGCCCGCCCGCGTCGATCGCGGTGCCGTCGAGGTGCCGTTCGACACTCGCGTTCCCGCGACCAGGGCGAGGTCGGCCACCTTCTGGGCGTCGAGCCCGCTGGTGCCGAGGGCAGTGCGGCGAGGCCGTCGACGGCACCGGAGTTGAACGCGCCGATGACGTGGTGAGCGGGCAGCTCACCCGCGGGCAGCGGGGCGCTCTCCCCTCGACCAGGGCGGCGTAGGCGGACGGCAGCCGGCGCACGGTCTGGGTCGCGTTGTTGACGAGGATGTCGAGCGGGCCCGCCTCGGCGACCTGCTCCGCGAGCGCCACGGCCTGCGCCGGGTCGCGCAGGTCGATGCCGACGACCTCCAGCCGGTGCATCCAGTCCGCCGAGTCGTCCATCGCCTTGAAGCGGCGGATGGCGTCCTTGGGGAAGCGCGTGGTGATCGTGGTGTGCGCGCCGTCGCGCAGCAGCCGGAGCGCGATGTACATGCCGATCTTGGCCCGGCCGCCGGTGAGCAGGGCGCGCTTGCCGGTGAGGTCGGCGCGGGCGTCGCGCTTGGCGCGGTTCGTGCGCGCACAGTCCGGACAGAGCTGGTGGTAGAAGTAGTCGACCTCGACGAACCGGGTCTTGCAGGTGTAGCAGGAGCGCGGGCGCTGGAGTATCCCCGCGATCCTGCCCTCCTCGGTGTTCGACGACGGCAGCAGGCCCTCGGTCTCGTCGTCGATGCGCTGCGCGGAGCCGGTCGCCGTGGCCTCCGTGACCGCCTTGTCGTGGGCGGTCTTGGCGGCCCGGCGCTCCTGGCGGCGGCGCTGCTTGACCGTGCGGTAGATGCCCGCGGTGGCCCGGCGCACGGCGATGGCGTCCGGGTGGTCGACCTCCAGCTTGTCGAGCTCCTCCAGCACGCTGAGGCAGACGGCCAGCCGTTCCGGGTCGATGCCGGGTCCGTACGAGAGCCCGCTCGCCTCGTCCATGGTCTGCGGGCCGTCCTCTGTCACCGTCATCGCCGCTGTCGTTCCCTGCTCTGCCGTGGCGGCGCGCCGGTCGCGCTCGCTTTCGAACGGCGAATTTTACTTGAGCGCCGGGCCGCACCGCCAAACGCCGATTCAGGACCGGCAGGCCAGGCTCAGAGTCCGCACCTCCTCCGAGAAGGCCGCGGCGAGCCGGTCGAGGTCCGGTACGGCCCTGCCGTCGGCCACGAGTCCGTAGTGGACGCTCCCCGGTACGTCGAGACCGCCACGGCCAGGGAGTGGCCGGGGGCCAGCGGGGCGAAGGGGAAGACCGCGGTGAGGGGGTTGCCGCCGAGCTTCAGTCCGAGGCTGGGCAGGGGCACGCTGGTGACCAGGATGTCGAACCAGAGCCGGGCCGCCTGACCGACCAGGGGCCCGCCGAGCCGGTGGCCGAGCGCCGGGACGTGGTCGGCGAGCAACGCGACGGCGCCCGCGCCCCGGTTGGGGCCGGCGTCCTTGTTGCGGTCCATGGCGGTGCGGACCGCGGCGAGGCGGGCCAGCGGGTCCGGGTCGCCCACCGGAAGCCGTATCAGGTAGCCGGAGAGCCGGTTGCCCTGTGGGTACGCGGTGCGCGGGCGGCGCTTGGAGACGGGGATCAGGGCGCGCGGCGCGACGCCCTCGCTGCCGTCGCCGCGCTCGTCGAGCCAGCGGCGCAGGGCGCCCGCCACGACCGCGATCAGGACGTCGTTGACGGTGCCGCCGACGGTCTTGCGGACCCGGTGCACGTCGTCGAGGTCGAGGAGCACTCCGGCGGTGCGGCGGGTACCGCTCGGCTCGCAGGTGAGCGCGGGGTGGAGCGGACGTCGAGGGTGGAGCGGGCGACGGAGGCGCCGATGTCCAGGGCCCGGCCCACGTCGGACAGGGCGCCGCGCACCAGACCGGGCAGGTCGCGCACGTCCGGCAGCAGGGGGCGTGGGGGTTCGGCGGGACGGGGACGGGGTGCGGGCACGTCCATGGGGTCCATGACGCCTGCGGCGAGGGTCAGCGCCCGCAGTCCGTCGGCCAGGGCGTGGTGGAACTTGAACAGCACCGCGAAGGAGACGCCGTCCTCGCCGGGCAGCACATGGGCCTCCCACGGGGGCCGTCCGCGCTCCAGCGGACGCTCCATGAGCCGGCCGGCCACCGTGTGGAAGTCGGCGATCGGGGCGTGCAGCCGCACATGGTTCAGGGGATCGAAGTCCGGGTCGGCTTCGCGGGCCGCGCCACCGAAGGCGAGGGGCCGGCGCAGGGCGGAGGCGAGCGGCTGCCAGACGTCGCGGATACGCATGCGCAGTCCGGGCACGGCGGCGGCGCGGGCCGCGAGCAGGTCCGCCGCGTGGGCGCCGGCGGCGGGCGAGTGGGCGGAGAACAGCCCGAGCGCGCCGAGGTGCATCGGGTGCTCCGCGGACTCCATGTTCCAGAACGCCAGGTCGAGTGGAGCGAGCAGGTCAGCAGTCAAGGGCTTGCCTCGCGTCGACGACGGGTGGGCCAGCAGTCAAGCGCCCCAGCCGATTACGGTCAAGTACGATCACGCTACTTACAGTTAACAACAGATTAAGTCCCGCCCCGGCGACAGGGGCGGGACTTATGGTGCATCTGCCGTCAGTTCAACACAGGTTGCGGCGCCGGGCACCCCGTGGGAGTCACCCGGGAGGCGTCACGGATCAACGCCTCGTGCGCCGGCTTCAGCCGGGCGGTGTCCGGTTTCAGCACGGCCCGGTCGTACGTGAGGAAGCCGTTCAGCTCGCCCTCGACATCCGCGATCTGGGTGTAGACGGCGCCGTTGCTCCCCCGGCAGACCAGCGCCCGGACCTCGTCGAGTTTCGCCAGGTAGTCGTCGGTGTAGGTGGCCGGGTCGACGTCGACGTACGACTGCTGGACCGACCAGGCGTGGCCGGGCACCGCCAGGCCCAGGCCGCCGTACTCGCCGCTGACCAGGGCGCGCTCCCCGTCGGGGCGGGCGGCAGGGCCGGGCTCGGATAGCCGTGCTCGTCCATGATGTCGCCGGTGCCGCCGTCCACGCCGAGGTTCAGCCCGGACTGGCCGTTGACCAGCCGGGTGGGGTCCCAGGCCTTGGCCTGCTCGGCCACACGGCCCACGTCGTACTGGCCCCAGCCCTCGTTGAAGGTCACCCACATGACGACCGACGGGCTGCTGATGTGCTCGTCGAGCATCTCCTTCAGCTCGCGCTCGTAACGGGCGCGGGAGGTGGCGCTCGGGTTGACCCCGGCCGTCATCGCCGGCATGTCCTGCCACACCAGCAGGCCCAGCCGGTCGGCCCAGTAGAACCAGCGGTCCGGCTCGACCTTGATGTGCTTGCGCACGGAGTTGAAGCCGAGCCGCTTGTGCACCTTCAGGTCGTGGGCGAGGGCCTCGTCGGTGGGCGCGGTGTGCAGGCCGTCCGGCCAGAAGCCCTGGTCGAGGGTGGCCATCATGAACACCGGTTCGCCGTTGAGGACGGTGCGCGCGACGCCGTTGATCTTCTCGACCGCTATGGACCGCATCCCGAAGTAGGCGCCGACCCGGTCCGAACCGACCCGTACCTTCAGGCCGTGGAGGAACGGGTCGTCGGGCGACCAGAGGCGCGGGTCGTGGAGGGTCAGGGTCAGCGGACGTCCGGTGCGGCCGCTCGCCGTGGCCACCTTGCGCCGCCCCTCGTACGCCGTCGCCGTGACGGGTACGCCGTCCCGGACGCCCCTGGCCTCCACGGTGAGCTTCCCGCCGGCCACGTCCGGAGTGAGTTTGAGGGAGTCCACGTGGTCGCGGGAGACCGGCTCCATCCAGACCGTCTGCCAGATGCCGGACGACGGGGTGTACCAGATGCCGCTCGGGTCGAGGCGCTGCTTGCCGAGCGGCGGGTTCTCGCCGGATGCCGCGTCGGTGGGGTCGTGGACGCCGACGATCAGCTCCTGGGTGCGGCCGGGCTTCAGCGCGTCGGTGATGTCGGCGCTGAACTTGTCGTAGCCGCTCTCGTGCGTGGCGACCTTGGTGCCGTTGACGTACACCTCGGACCGCCAGTCGACGGCGCCGAAGTTGAGCTTCAGCCGCTTGCCCGAGCCGATGTGCCAGTCGGCCGGCACCGTGAAGGTGCGGCGGTACCACATGCGGTCCTCGTGCCGTTCGATGCCGGAGAGCTGGGACTCCACCGGGTACGGGACGAGGATGCGCTCCTTCAGCGTCCTGCCGACGGGCGGCTGCTCGCCCGCTTCGGCGGCGGCGAACTGCCAGCGGCCGTTGAGGTTGCGCCAGGCGTCCCGGGTCAGCTGCGGGCGCGGGTACTCGGGGTGGGCGTTGCCGGGCCCGACCTCGTCGGCCCAGCGGGTGCGCAGCTGGTACGTCGAGCGGTTCGGGCCGCTGCTCCAGAACTCCCTGACAACGTTGCCGTCAAGGTCGGAGAGGCCGCCCCGGCCGTCGTAGCGGACGTCGGCGGTGCCGCGGGCCGTGCCCGTCTTGTTGCCGACGACCGGTTCGTCGAGGGCGACCAGGAGGGACGTGGGGTCGGACGGGTCCGGGCGGGCCTCGCCCAGGGGCCACTCGGCGCCGCCGATCACCGCCGTGAGGTGGTCGGTGAACCCCGCCGGGGGTGCGGCGAGGGGCTGGGCGAAGTCGAGCTTCAGGGTGCGGCCGGTGGCCTGGACGGTGGCCGCGAGGGCTCCGTCGTAGTCGAAGCCGTCCGGGAGGCGGAACGCCGACTGCGGCACGGGCTCCTTGCCGCCGCCCGGCGGGGTCCAGCGCAGGTGCAGGTTGGAGCCGCCGTAGTGCTCGAAGTACTCGACCTTGATGTCGTGGGCCTGGCCGCCGGTCAGGTCGACGGGCTGGGACGACTGCTCGCGGTCCAGTCGTCCACCCAGTGGTCGATGGCGAGCTTGCCGTCGATCCAGAGGCGGAAGCCGTTGTCGCCGATGATCGAGAAGGTGTGGGGGCCGGTCTCCTCCGGGACGATCTTCCCGGTCCAGCGGACGCTGACGTCGTCCGACCGGCCGGTGGTGAAGTTCAGGCGCGGCTCCAGGTTGTCGAAGTCGAGGTCCTGGTCGAAGGTGGTCGCCTTCAGGGTGTGGAAGTCGAAGGCGCCGGGAGCGGAGTGCGTGAAGTACTCGCCCTTCAGGCCGTGGATCTCGGCCGGGTCGTCCGCGAGGGCCGGTGCCGCGGTCAGGCCGGTGAGGGCGAGGAGCGCGGCGAGTGGTAACGCGATGCGGGTTCTGAGGCGTCCGGTACGCACGGAACCTCCATAACAACGTTGTCATGGACAGGAGTTGGCATGACAACATGGATTCCGCTCTTCGTCCAGAGGCAGGACAAAGTCCTCCGGCCGCGCCCCGTCAGGTGACCAGCTGCCCCTTCCCCAGGGCGATGACCCCGCCCTTGGAGACCGTGTACAGCTCGGCGTCCCGCTCCGGGTTGACGCCGATCGTGGCGCCCGGCGGCACCTCGACGTTCTTGTCGAGGACGGCACCGCGCACCACCGCGCCCCGGCCGATGTGCACGTTGTCGTGCAGCACCGAGCCCTGCACCACGGCCCCCGGGTCGACCACGACTCCCGGCGACAGCACGGACCGGGTGACCTGCCCGCGGACGAGGCAGCCCGCGCTGATGATGGACTCGCTGGCGATGCCGCCGGCGTTGAAGCGGGCCGGCGAGAGCTGGTACGAGTGCGTGTAGATCGGCCAGCTGCGGTTGTACAGGTTGAAGGCGGGCCGCTCGGCGATCAGGTCCATATGGGCCTCGTAGTAGGCGTCCAGCGTGCCGACGTCCCGCCAGTAGCCCTGGTCGCGGGTGGTCTCGCCCGGCACGTGGTTGGCGCTGAAGTCGTACAGCGCGGCCTCGCCCCGGTCGGTGAGCTGGGGCAGGATCGAGCCGCCCATGTCGTGCACGGAGCTCTCGTCCTCGGCGTCCCGCCGGAGCGCCTCGATGAGGGCCTTGGTGGTGAAGATGTAGTTGCCCATCGAGGCGAAGACCATCTCGGGGTCGTCCGGCAGTCCGGGCGGGGCGGTCGGCTTCTCCAGGAAGCGCTCCACGGTCTGCCCGTCCGAGCCCGGCGTGATCACCCCGAACGCCGACGACTCGGTGCGCGGCACCCGGATCCCGGCCACCGTCACACCCGCGCCGCTGTCGATGTGCTGGGCGAGCATCTGGCGGGGGTCCATGCGGTAGACGTGGTCGGCGCCGAACACGGCGACGTACTCGGGCCGCTCGTCGTAGACGAGGTTCAGCGACTGCAGGATCGCGTCGGCGCTGCCCAGGTACCAGCGGGGGCCGAGGCGCTGCTGGGCGGGGACGGGCGTGACGTAGTTGCCCAGCAGGTTGGACATCCGCCAGGTGGTGGTGATGTGCCGGTCCAGCGAGTGCGACTTGTACTGCGTCAGGACGCAGATGCGCAGGACGTCGGCGTTCACCAGGTTGGACAGGACGAAGTCGACCAGGCGGTACGTACCGCCGAAGGTGACCGCGGGTTTGGCCCGGTCCGCGGTCAGGGGCATCAGACGTTTGCCCTCACCGCCGGCCAGCACGATTCCCAGGACCGAAGGACCACCACGACGCATGGCCGCTCCCCTCACGCCGATTTCCCGATGCCTGCCCCTGAGCTGCGCGGGCTAAGCCTGTTTGTGGATCTCCTCGTAGAGCCGGACCGTACGGCGGGCCACCGCGTCCCAGCCGAACTCGCCGACCGCGCGTTCCCGCCCGGCCTCACCCATCCGCCGGGCGGCCTCCTGGTCGCCCAGGACGGTGTCCATGGCCCGGGCGAGACCCGCCTCGAAGTCGTCGCCGACCGGGACCAGCAGGCCCGTCCTGCCGTCGTCCACCACCTCCGGGATGCCGCCGACCGCCGAGGCCACGACCGGCGTGCCGCAGGCCATCGCCTCCAGGTTCACGATGCCCAAAGGCTCGTAGACCGAGGGGCAGACGAACAGGGCGGCGTGGGTGAGGAGCTGGATCACCTCCGGGCGCGGCAGCATCCTCGGGATCCAGTGAACGCCGTCGCGGACCCGGCTCAGCTCCCCGAACAACTCCCGGAACTCCTGGTCGATCTCCGGTGTGTCCGGCGCGCCCGCGCACAGCACGACCTGCGCGGCCGGGTCGATGTCCCGCACCGCGCGCAGTAGATGGGGCACACCCTTCTGGCGGGTGATGCGGCCCACGAACAGCACGTAAGGGCGGGAGCGGTCGAGGCCGATCCGGTCCAGGGCGTCCGTGCCGTGGTCGGGCCGGTACAGGCTCGTGTCGATGCCGTTGTGCACGACGTGGACGCGCTCCGGATCCAGCACCGGGTAACAGCCGAGGATGTCCTCGCGCATGGCCGCGGACACGGCGATCACCGCGTCGGCGGCCTCGATCGCGGTGCGCTCGGCCCAGCTGGACAGCTCGTAGCCCCGCCGAGCTGCTCGGCCTTCCAGGGGCGCAGCGGCTCCAGGGAGTGGGCGGTCATCACGTGCGGTATGCCGTACAGGAGCTTGGCGAGGTGGCCGCCGAGGTTGGCGTACCAGGTGTGGGAGTGGACCAGCTCGCGGCCCTCGAGGGCGGCGGCCATGGCGAGGTCCACGGAGAAGGTGCGCAGCGCGTCGTTGGCGCCGTCGAGCGTGGACCAGGGCCGGTGGCGCCGCACGCCGTCGGTGCGGCCCTCGCCCCAGCAGTGCACGTCGAGGTCGACCAGCGCTCTGAGCTCCCGGGCGAGGAACTCCACGTGGACGCCGGCACCGCCGTACACGTCCGGCGGGTACTCCCGGGTCAGCAGTCCCACTCGCACCCGCAACTCCCTGCTCTCAGCGGCCGTTCCCTTTCATGGTCACCCAGATGAGGCGCGCGGGGAAGAGCGAGGCGGCCGTGGGAAGCAACAGTCGCCGCAGACGCCACCTCCTGGCACGCGGTAGTAGAGACAGCAGCTGCGGCGCCGGAAGGCGGTGCCGGTGAGGGTTCCGGAGCCGGCGAGCAGGGGGTGTCCGAGGAGTTCCGCCGCCAGGTAGCGGGCCCGGGCCGCGAGGTCCGTACGGCCGTGCCGCCGGGCCCAGCGGTCGAGCTCCCGCGCGGCGCCCGCCAGCGCGGAGGCGGCGTTGCCCCGCAGCAGGCCGGGCGCGAGACGGTGGTGCACGCGCAGGGCCGCCGACAGCGGTTCGAGATGGCCGTGCAGGACGACGTCCGCGACGGTCGACGCGTCCCCGGGGAGCGGCCGTACGTCCGACAGCCACAGGTCGTCCGGGGCACTGCCGTCGGCGTCCCAGTGCAGCAGCCGGGCGTCGAGGTCGGGGAGACGGCCGTACAGCACGGCGCAGCCCAGGGCCACGGACCACAGGCGGGCCGCGAGACCCTGGTGGGCCACCGACGCGGCGACGCGCGACTCCGGGGCGTGCAGGGCGTCCACGACCTTACGGACGCGCGAAACCAGGGGATTTCCGCACACATCGGGTGACGCGTCGGCGTAGGCCTGTGCGAGAGTGGGAAGAGGCCCGGCCGCAGCGCCTCCCGTACGGAGTTCGAAGAAGCCGCCGAGCGGGCGGAGCGCGGCGAGGTCGGGGTCGAGGTCCACGAAGAGCAGTAGTACCAAGGCCCCTAGGGGACACGACCCGGTGGCCCCCGACCGGCGTCGCCCACCCTGGGGATGACGGGGTTCCCCTCGTACTCCATCGGCAGTAGGACCCAATGAGTGCTCAGGGACGACGACGGGAAGACCTGGACACGGCAGGGTGTTGGTCATGAAAGCCGACCTTTCGCCGCGCCGGGCCGAGCGCCCCGCCTGCCGCAGAGGAGCAGCCGATGAGCGCCCTCGCGTTGTCCGTCCTGCTGTCCCTCGTCTCCGCGGTCGCCTACGCGGGCGGGGCGATCGTGCAGGAGCGGGTGGCGGAGTCCTCGCCGGGCGAGCAGTACGCGCCGCTGCGCCGGCCGGGCTGGTGGGCGGCGGTCGCGCTGAACGGTCTCGGTGGGCTGCTGCACGTGGTGGCGCTGGCCTACGGCCCGCTCAGCCTGGTGCAGCCGCTCGGCGCGCTGACCATCGTGGTGGCCCTGCCCATGGCGGCACTGTTCGTCGGCCGCAAGGCAGGTGCCACGGCGTGGCGGGGCGCGATCATGGCGACGGTGGGGCTCGCCGGTCTGCTGTCCCTGGTCGCCGCGTCCGACGCGCGGTCGCTGGACACGGCGCAGCGGGTGGCCGTCGCGCTCGTCACCGCCGGTGCGGTCGTGGCGCTGATGATCGCCGCCCGGGCCGCGCACCGGCACCCTGCGGTCCGCAGCATGCTGCTGGCGACCGCCTCCGGTATCGCGTTCGGCATGTCCTCGGTGTTCACCAAGACCGTCGCGGTCGACTGGACCGGCGGTGTGTCGGCGGCGGACGTGCCGTCCCTCGCCGTGATCGGCGTCCTCGCCACGGCCGGCATGCTGCTGTCGCAGGCCGCCTACCGGGGCGCCGGCCTCGCGGCCCCGCTGGCCACGCTGACGGTCGTGAACCCGGTGGTGGCGGCCGCGGTCGGCATCACGATGTTCGGCGAAACCTTCCGCTACGGCACGACGGGCACCGTGCTCGCCCTGGGCTGCGGTGTGGTGGCGGCGGGCGGCCTGATCCTGCTGACGACGGAGCGCCTGGCGCACGCCGAGCCGGAGCGGGCGGGAACGGGGCTGGAGGTTGCCGGGACCGGGCTGGTTCCGGCCGGCACGGGGCTCTCGGACACGGACCTCGCGGCGCTCGGCATCCTGGCCGGGCCTATGGAGGAACGGGCCGGGCGTGGGAAGGGCCTGCCGGAGACGGTGGGAAGCGCGGCAGCCCCAGGGGTCGCGGGCAGTGGGGCCGGAGGCGAACCGCGCGAGACGGCGGACCTGTTGTCGGCCGGTCTGCCCGGGACCGTGGGTGCTCCCGAGGTCGTGGGTGCTCCCGAGGTCGTGGGTGCGCCCGAAGTCGTGGGTGCTCTTGAGGTCGTGGGTGCGCCGCCCGTCGCCGTCGGCGCGCTGCCCAAGGCGCTGGGCGGCACAGCGGCGGGCGTGGAGGCCGGCGACCGCGGCGGGGCCGCCGGGCCGGGGCGCGCCGGGGACGGAGCGGTGTCAGTGCCCCGGCCCCTGGCCGCCGATGCGCCGGAGGCCGACCCGGACATCACGTACGAGAGCGGGGAACCGCCGGCGGACTTCGATCAACGCCCGCTCTCCTACGTGCCCTTCTACGGCATTCCGTACGTCCCGATGCCCACCGTCGACCGGCACCGCGCGCGCGTCAGATCCTGACCCCGCCGGCCCTCAGGTACGCGATCGGGTCGACGTCCGTGCCGAAGCCGGGCCCCGTCCGCACCTCGAAGTGCAGATGCGGGCCCGAGCTGTTGCCGGTCGAGCCGGAGCGGCCGATGCGCTGACCGGCGCTCACCGTCTGCCCGTCCCGCACGGAGATCGCCGACAGGTGGGCGTACTGGCTGTAGCGGCCGTCGCCGTGCCGGACCACGACCTGGTAGCCGAACGAGCCGCCCCACCCGGC
Organism: Streptomyces tuirus; assembly: GCA_018195615.1. Classification (GTDB taxonomy): domain Bacteria; phylum Actinomycetota; class Actinomycetes; order Streptomycetales; family Streptomycetaceae; genus Streptomyces; species Streptomyces tuirus_A. Next base: position 349,234 of record JAGTPG010000001.1, read on the forward strand.
GCTGACGACACTGCCCGCCGCGACCGACCTGACGGACGTGCCCGTCGGCACCGGGAAGTCGACGCCCGTGTGGTAGCCCTTCGACCAGGCGGAGCCCGCCTTGCGGTAGGGCGTCCCCAGGGACGCGCTGACCGGAGCGACGACGCCCTGGCGGGCGGTGGTCGACCGTGCGGCGCGTTCCTTGCTCTCGTCCTTGGACCGCTCCCTGGACCGTTCCTTGGACCGTTCCCCGGCACGGTCCGCGGCCGGCTTCTTCGGCTTCGCCGACGGCTCGGCCGTCGGGGCCGGCTTCGGCGCCGGACGCGTCTTCGTGGCGCCCTCGCCGCGCAGCGCGAGCCGCTGGCCGGGCACGATCATGTCGGGATCGGCTCCTATGGCCGCGCGGTTGGCGGCGTACAGGCCCCGCCAGCCGCCCCGTACGTCGCGTTCCTCCGCGATGCCGGACAAGGTGTCGCCGCGGACCACGGTGTACATCTCGGCGCTTCCCGCCCGGGACTGCGGTGTGCTCTGCGGCCGCACGTCCTCGATGGACGTCTGGGCCCTTTTCTTCCCGTCCTTCTTCCCGTCCTTCTTCCCGTCCTTCTTCGTCCTCTCGGCGGCCGGCCGGATGTCGGGCTCGGCTCCGCCCGGGTCAGTCCCGCCCGTACCGAGCACACCGGCCAGGCGCCCGGGCCCTGCCCGTCGAGCACCTTCTCGGCCACCGCGATCTGCTCGTCCTTGCCGGCCAGGTCCGCACGCGCCGCGTAGGCCCGGCCGCCGTAGGCCTCCCAGGTGGACTGGGTGAACTGCAGCCCGCCGTAGAAGCCGTTGCCGGAGTTGATGTCCCAGTTGTTGCTCGACTCGCAGGCGGCGACCTTGTTCCAGGTGTCCACGTCCGCCGCCTGAGCGGTGCCGGCGCCCATGAACGGGAGCGCCATACCCGCGCCTCCCGCCGTGACGGTGAGTGATGCGCGGTTGATCCTGTTCGGCTGATACCGGCGGTGCCGGCCGCGTACGGCCATCGAGAGCCCCCCTAGACATGCGTCAGGAGGGGCAAAAGTAAGCGCTGCGAACCGGCCACGACAAGGCGGCTATCGGCCGCCCGGTTGCCCAAATGGCCGGTATGAGGCCCCTGTTGCGCGACGTGCGCCACGGCTCTGCATCGTGTACGCCACGCGGTGCGCGGGTGCGGCGTGCGCGGGGACGCGTACCTCGGCTGAGTGCGACGGGGGCTCTCGTGCGTATGTGCCTGCGCGACGTCGTGCGACCCGCGCGTGCGGACGAGGTAGCGGCACGTCAGGATGGTCGGCGGGGCATGCTTGTGGGGCCCCACCGGCAGCACCGATACCAAGGTATTTAGGAGCCAACCGAATGAGCAGTACAGCGCAGATCGGCGTCACGGGTCTCGCGGTCATGGGCCGCAACCTCGCCCGCAACTTCGCCCGCAACGGTTACACGGTGGCGGTGCACAACCGGACGCCCGCGCGCACGCACGCGCTGGTCGAGGAGTTCGGCGGTGAGGGGGAGTTCGTCGCGTGCGAGACCGCCAAGGAGTTCGTGGCCGCGCTGGAGCGGCCGCGGCGTCTGGTCGTGATGGTGAAGGCCGGTGAGCCGACGGACGCGGTGATCCAGGAGTTCGCCCCGCTGCTGGAGCCCGGCGACATGATCATCGACGGTGGCAACGCGCACTTCGCTGACACCCGGCGCCGCGAGCGTGACCTGCGCGAGCAGGGCATCCACTTCGTCGGCATGGGTGTTTCGGGCGGTGAGGAGGGTGCGCTCAACGGGCCGAGCATCATGCCGGGCGGCCCGAAGGAGTCCTACGACTCGCTGGGTCCGATGCTGGAGAAGATCTCGGCGAAGGCGGCCGACGGTTCGCCGTGCGTCTCTCACGTCGGTCCGGACGGCGCCGGGCACTTCGTGAAGATGGTGCACAACGGCATCGAGTACGCGGACATGCAGCTCATCGGCGAGGCGTACCAGCTGCTGCGGGACGTCGCCGGCTACTCCCCGCCCAGATCGCGGAGATCTTCCGCACCTGGAACCAGGGCCGTCTCGACTCCTACCTGATCGAGATCACGGCCGAGGTGCTGTCGCACGTGGACGCGGCGACGGGCAAGCCGTTCGTGGACGTGGTGGTGGACCAGGCCGAGCAGAAGGGCACCGGCCGCTGGACGGTCCAGATCGCGCTCGACCTGGGCGTTCCGGTGTCCGGCATCGCGGAGGCCGTCTTCGCCCGCTCCCTCTCCGGCCACGCCGCGCTGCGGGAGGCCTCGCGCGGGCTGGCCGGGCCGCAGGCGAAGCCGCTGAGCGAGGCGGAGGCCGGGGCCTTCGCCGACCGGGTGGAGCAGGCGCTGTACGCGTCGAAGATCGTGTCGTATACGCAGGGCTTCCACGAGATCGACGCGGCCCGCGGCGAGTACGGCTGGGACATCGACCTGGGTGCCGTGTCCGCGCTGTGGCGGGGCGGCTGCATCATCCGCGCCGCGTTCCTGGACCGTATCCGGTCCGCGTACGACACCCGGCCGGACCTGCCGAGCCTGCTGTCGGACGCCACGTTCGCCCAGGAGATCGCGGACGCCCAGGACGACTGGCGCGAGGTGCTGGTCGCCGCGACGCGGCAGGGTGTGCCGACGCCCGGTTTCGCCGCGGCGCTCGCCTACTACGACGCGCTGCGCGCCGAGCGGCTGCCGGCGGCGCTGACGCAGGGGCAGCGGGACTACTTCGGTGCGCACACCTACCGGAGGGTGGACCAGGACGGTTCGTTCCACACGCTGTGGGGTGGCGACCGGTCGGAGGTCTCCGCGTAGGCGCTCCGCGCCGACGGACCGGTACGGGGCCGGTGGACAGCCGCTGCGGCTGTCCACCGGCCCCGTTCTCGTGCCCTCGCTTCAGGAAAGCGGCGGGCCCGGCTCGGGGTTCGGTACGGGTTCCGGTCCCGGGGGATCGGCGACGGGTCCGGACCGGGCACCGGGTCGGGGCCCGGCGGAGGGGTCGGGGACGGAGGCGGTGGGGTCGGCTCGGGGCCCGGCGGGGGCTGCGGGTTCGGCACCGGATCCGGGCGCGGCTCCGGACGCTGGGGATCCGGGCCCGGTGTCGGTGCCGGCGGCACGGGGTCGGGATACGGGTCGGTCATGAGGTCCTCCAGCCAGTCGGTCGACTCCGGCTCTGGACTACTCCCCCGCCTACCCGACACCCGCGTCCCCAGTCACTCCGGCGCGGGACGGGGAGGGACCAGGTGGGGTAGCGGGCGCGGTGCGTGCCGCGGAGGTGGCGGGGGTGCGTGCCGCGGCGGGGCGGGATGTGTGCCGCGGGAGGGGCGGGGGCGCGTGCCCCCGGGGGATGTGTGCCGTGGAGGGGCAGGATGTGTGCCGCGGGAGAGGCGGGGATGTGTGCCCTGGGAGGGGCGGGGATGTGTGCCCTGGGAGGGGCGGCGATGTGTGCCCCGGGAGGGCGGGGGCGCGAGCCCCGGGAGGGCGGGGGCGCGAGCCCCGGGAGGGCGGGGGCGCGAGCCCCGGGAGGGGCGGGGGCGCGAGCCCCGGGAGGGGCGGGGCGCGAGCCCCGGGAGGGGCGGGGGCGCGAGCCCCGGGAGGGCGGGGGCGCGAGCCCCGGGAGGGGCGGGGGCGCGAGCCCCGGGAGGGGCGGGGGCGCGAGCCCCGGGAGGGGCGGGGGCGCGTCCGGGCAGTGCTCAGGGCGCGTGTTCCGAGACACGGGGAGGCGGGCCCGACCCGCACGGAACGCCGACCCGCGCCGGTCGGGATGCCCACACCGCATGCTGGCCCGCGCCGGTCGGGCGGCCCGCAGCGCAGGCCAGCCCGCGTAGTCCGGGAGGCCACAGCGCACGCCGACCCGCGTCCACCGGGACACCCACACCACCACACCACACGCCAACCCGCGTCCACCGGGATGCCCGCACCGCACGCCAGCGCGTAGTCAGGGATGCGTCCATCGCACGCGAACCCACGCCCACCGGGAAACACACAACACGCCGGCCCTCACCCACCGGGCCCGTGCCGGATGCGGTCCGACTGCCCCGGCCCACCGGCCGTGGACAGCGCGCGCCCCGGCGCAGGGCGGGGGTGCCGGACGACGGTCAGAAGCGGCCCGGGTGCGCCGCCAGCCACTCCTTCGCGGCGGTCAGCAGGTCCTGGCCGGCCGGCGGTGCCTTCTCGGCGTGGCGCTCGGCCCACTTGGCGACGTACGGGCACAGCGGAACCACCGCGCTGTCCTCGCGACCGGCGATGCCGTAGAGCTCGCGTGCGAGCGCACCCGCGATGCCCTTGCCCTCGTGGGCCGGCTCGACGATCGTGTGGACGGGCACGAGCGCGCGCTCGGGGCTGTCGAGGACGAAGTACTCGATGCGGCCGACGACTTCACCGTCGGCCACCGCCTCGAGACGGCCCGCCGCCCGGTCGTCGCGGATCTCCGGGTCGCTCATGGACACGCTCCTGCTCCTCTGCGTCGGTCGCGGTCAGGCCCTGACGGCCTGCGGGCTGCGCTGCTGGTCCGAGCCCGGCACAGGCTCGGACGGGTCGGTACCCAGGTCCACGATCCGGTTGTCGTGGTCCACGTGCACGACCCGGGGAGTGAGTGCCCGCGCCTCGGCGTCCGTCACCTGGGCGTAGCTGATGATGATCACCAGATCGCCGGGGTGGACCAGATGGGCCGCGGCCCCGTTGATCCCGACCACACCGGAGCCGCGCTCGCCCTCGATGACGTATGTCTCCAGCCGGGCCCCGTTGGTGATGTCCACGATGTGCACGAGCTCGCCGGGCAGCAGGTCGGCGGCGTCGAGCAACTCGGCGTCGATGGTCACCGATCCCACGTAGTGCAGGTCGGCCTGGGTGACGGTGGCGCGATGGATCTTGGACTTGAAGAGAGTACGCAGCATTTGGGACTCCTGGAAGACGGCTCCCTGCCAGCTTTCTGCAGGTCAAGGGCGGTCTTCACTCTACACGGGCACGCGTCGAAGTCGATGATTGTGAGGAACATCGCTTCTCATTGGGGATAGGTCTGCCTGCCTGGGCTTCCGCGCCAAGCAGGCCGTTCTGGCGCCACCGACCAGGCACCTGTTCTGGCAGCCTTTCAGGATGCTCGGAAGCTCCTGCTGACCAGATGCTGACTTACCTGACGATGTGCCAGGTACGCGCTTCGCCGGGCACGGAGCCACTCTTCGCATCAACCTGGAAGTCGTTTGACGCGCCCGGCAGCGCGGGGTTTCATCCGGTCCCGGAACAATAGGCGGTCGAGCAGTGGTACTCGCGGATAAGCCGACCTAGTGCCGCGGCAGGCAACGTTTGCCCGTCAAGGAGCGGCGTCCGGTGCGTGCTCTCGGCGCGCCGGCCGGAAGCGGTCTTCACTCAGTCCTTCGGCGAGGACGGTCCGGTACAGCGTCATGCGGGACTTCGGACGGTCCAGGCTGTAGCTCGTCCGCCCGGACCAGACGATGCGGAGCGGCAGGTCCACGTTGCCCTCGACGGGGCCGACCAGCTCTTGCAAGCCCTCGGGCAGTCGGCTGCGGTAGCGGTCCCGCAGCACCTCGGCACGGAGGGCGGTCCTGTTTATACGTACGGGGCGGGCGCCGCCCGCCCCTCCCTCGGACATCTCACTCAGTGACCGTTCAGCGCATCACGGCCTACCCGTGCAGCCCTCAGGTGGAGCACTACACCCGAGAAGCGCCATGGCGGTGAGTCCGCCGAGCACCGCCGACACCAGCACCCCGTGCACGGCGGTCTGGGCGGGGTCACCGCGCCCGCGTCCGGCGAGCAGCCACAGCAGCGCCGCTCCGGCACACCCGCCCGCGCACGCGGCGAGGACCACGGCCAGGGGCGAGTCCCACCCGGCGAGTCCCAGCGCGGTCGCGGTGACGGCGCCGAGCACCGCACCCGGGGTCACGCCCGTCACCTCCGGCCCGGCCAGGGATCGCGCAGCGCGGACTGCAGGACCAGCCCCGCCACGGCCAGGCACGCGCCCGCACCGGGAGAGACCGGAAGCCTGGGCAGGCGAAATCCGAAGAGGATGTGGCGTTCCGTCGCGTCACCGCCGCCGTTGAGGACCTCCCAAGCCGTGCCCGGGGACATGCCGCGCCCGGCCACCAGTTCCACACCGGCGCCCATGACGGCCAGGGCCGCGAGAAGCGTGAATCGCCGGGTCACCGTACGTCCTCCGTTCCGGTAGTCCTGGAAGGTCCCGTTCCGGACGTCCTGGAAGGTGGCGGGCACGCACCGCCGGGGCCGCCGCGTCCGGACTCGTATCGGCATGACCGACCGCTCCAGCCGCCCCCACCACAGCTCGCGCCGCACCCCGGCCCACACCGAGCACCGCATCATCAAGGTCCGGTTCCTGCGCCGGTGGGGCCCGGCCCGCATCGCCCACCTGCTACGGCTGGCGCCCTCCACCGCGCACCGCGTCCTGACCCGTTACGGACTGGCCCGCCTCGCCCATCTGGACCGGGCGACGGGCCGTGACATCCGCCGGCTGCGGGCGCGGTTGTCGATAGGGCCGCACCGCGCGGCGCGCTATGGCGAACCGGTGTGTCTCCGACGGGCCGTCGTAGATCCGGAACGGCCGCACCTCCCTGAAGAGACGGGCCAGTGGGGCGTCGGCGGCCGAGATGCCGAGCGCCCCGCAGATCTGCACCGCCCGGTCGACCACCCGGTTCACCGCTTCCGCCACGAAGGTCTTGGACACCGAGGTGAGCTGAATAGCGGCTGCGGAGCCGGTGTCCAGTTCCCAGGCGGTACGCAGGATGAGGGCGCGGCTCGCCTCGATGTCGATCTCGGAGTCGGCCAGCATCTGCTGGACCATGCCGAGGTCCCCCAGCGCCGAGCCGAACGCCATCCGGCTGCCCGCCCGCTCGAGCGCGACGTCCTGAGCGCGGCGGGCGGCTCCCAGCCAGCGCATGCAGTGGGTCAGCCGGGCGGGACCGAGCCGGACCTGAGCGCCTTCGAAGCCGCGGTCCACCGCACCGAGGACCTGCTCCTCCCCTACCACGCACCCTTCGAAGACGATCTCGCTGTGCCCGGCGAAGAGCGACTCGTCCAGGGTCTCGATGGTCCGGACGATGCTCATGCCGGGGGTGCCGGCGTCGACCAGGAACATGGTGGCGCCGCCCGGGTCGCCTGGGTCACCCGTGGTCCGGGCCATGACGATGGCGAAGCCGGCTCCCTGGGCACCGGTGATGAACCACTTGCGCCCGTCGATGCGCCAGCCGCCGGGCACCCGGGTGGCGGTGGTCCGCAGGGAGCGGGGATCGGCACCCGCGCCCGGAGCCGGTTCGGTCATGGCGAAGCAGGACCGCGTCTCGCCCGCGGCGAGCGGACGCAGATACCTCTGCTTCTGCTCTTGGGTGGCCACCTTCTCCAGCAGGTGCATGTTTCCTTCGTCCGGGGCCGCGCAGTTCAGCGCCAGCGGTCCGAGCAGCGAGTAGCCCACCGCTTCGAACACCACCGCCTGCCCTCGCAGGTCGAGCCCGCGTCCGCCCCACCGAGTCGGTACGTGCGGAGCGAACACCCCCGCGTCACGGGCGGCCTTCTGCAGCGTTTCCCGCAGCGCCTCGGGGGCGTCGTGCACCGACCCGCCGCACTCACGCTCGGCCGGAATGACCACCTCGCGCACGAACTCGGCGGTGGTCGTGGCGAGTTGAGCGACCGTCGGATCGACATCGAACTGGATGGGCACGGGACCTCCCGCCGACGGGCGTACGGGCTTCGGCGCCCGTCGCATCCTAGAAACTGTATAGCGTCTTCAGTATCTTGCCGGGAAGTACCCGGCGACGGGAAGACGACAGGAGAAACGTCATGAGCCTCCCCGTGAGCACCGAGCCGGTCCGGATCGTCCGCCATGCCGACAAAGTCGTGGAGCTGAGGCTGGACGATCCCGGTCGGGGCAATGCCCTGGATCTGAGGATGGCCGAGGCACTGCGGGACAGGGCCGTCGAGGTGGCCGCGGACCCGGGCGGCGCGGTCCTGCTGCGGGCGACGGGCGGCACTTTCTGCGTGGGTGGTGACCTTCGCGCATTCGCCGGCCGCGGAGCCGAGACCGGCACCTACGTGCACGCCGTGGCGAGCGCCGCGCACGCCGCGATACACGCCCTGCACGAACTGCCGGTGCCGTTGGTGACCGCCGTGCGCGGCGCGGCCGCGGGCGGCGGGATCGGACTCGCCCTCATCGGGGACATCGTCCTGGCCGCCCGGTCCGCCCGGTTCCGGCTGGCGTACACGGCGATCGGACTCACGCCGGACTGCGGGGCCTCGTGGCTCCTGCCCCGCCTGGCGGGCCCCCGGAGGGCGGCGGACCTGATTCTGACCAATCGGGTCCTGACCGGCGAGGACGCCGAACGATGGGGCCTGGTCTCGCGGTCGGTGGACGACGAGGAACTGGACGACGCGGCGCATCGGACCGCGGCCGATCTGGCCGCCGGCGCCGGTGAGGCGCTGCACGCCGCGAAGGGCCTGCTGCGCGCCGGCGCCGGCGAGGAACTGCGCAGCCACCTCGTCGAAGAGGCGCGGTTGATCGCCGCCCTGGCGGACGGCCGGGAGGCACGGGACCGCATGGTGTCGTTCCTCGCCGCGGGCGGCCGTCCCAAGGCGGGCGACAGCCAGGCCCGAGCCAGGGAATCGAGAAGTGTTTCTTGAGTTCCTCTTCACTAACAGGCTCGCCGAGGCGTAACCTCCGGGCAACACAGAACCGAGGAACCGGTCACCACAGGACCGGGGAAAAGGTGTGGCGATGCAATCTGCTGCCGTGGACCTGCCGGACGCGTCCGACGAACCCCTCACCGAAGCCGTCGTCGACCTGGTTCTGCGTGGTATGTGGCGCGGCCGGCCGGAGTCCGAGCACCGTCCGTTGGTCGACGCCGGACTGGCGCTGGTGAAGGGGCCGGTCGTGCTGCCGACCGAGCGCGCCAAGGCCACCGCCGCACAGATTCTGCGGGTTCCCGCCGGCTCCGAGCAGGAGCAGCGGATCACCGCGGTGTACGAGGCGTTCCTGCCCGTCAACCGCAAGATCCGCGACGTCTGCACGGCATGGCAGTGCCGCCCCGACGGCACCGCCAACGACCACTCCGACGACGCGTACGACGCCGAGGTGCGCGAGTCGCTCGAAGACGTGCACGAGGCCATCCAGCCCGTCCTGCGCAGGCTGGACCGGGTGCTTCCGGGTAGCGGACGGTACCTGACGGCCCTTGAGGGGGCCCTCGACCGCTTCGACGACGGCGCGCCGGAGTGGCTGGCCTCGCCGCTGTGCGACTCGTACCACACCGTGTGGATGCGGCTGCACCAAGAACTGCTGCTCGTGCTGGGAATCAGCAGGGCCGAGGACGAGGCCCGCGAAGAGGAACTGGTCACCGGGAGCCGGGGTTGAGCGTCACCGACCGCGGGGCGGGCCCGCTCGCACAGTCCGGGGCGCCCCTCGCGCCGTTCGAGGCGACCCCGCGCCGTCTGTAGCGGCCCCCGCGCCGTCCGGGGCCCCCGGTCGGTTCCTGGTGCCCTACGGACAGGGACGCACCCGAGGGCTCGGTGCCCATGAGCTGGGCGCGCACGGCGCGGCGGTGGACCAGCTGGTGGCCCTCGGCCTGCCGGTCGTGCCGGGGCTCACCGTGCCTGCCGGCGCGGCCGCGTCGCTGTGCGACACCGCCACCGCCGAAGCCGCCGTGGACCTGGTCGAGCAGCTCTCGGGGCGGCGCATCGGGGACGCGGCCCGGCCATTGCTGCTGCGTCTGTCGGCGAGCGCACCGACCGAGATCGCCGGACTGCCGCCCGACCTGGCCTGTCTGGGCGTCGCTCCCGCCCATGCCGACGACCTTTGTGCCCTGATCGGGCGTGCGGACGCGCTGTACGAGGTGTGGGCCGCCACCGCACGCGTGATCGCCGAGTACGCCCTCGACGTGCCCGGCGCGCTGCTCGACGACGCGCTCCTGGACACGCCCGAGCCGCGGGCACGGGTGGAGGTGCTGCTGTCCCTGGCGGCGGAACACGGCTCCCAGCCCTTCCCCGAGGACCCGGCGCAGCAGCTCGCGCTGGCCGCCCGTGCCCTCCTCGCCCGGTGGGAGTCGCCGCGTGCGAGAAGGTCCCGCAAAGCCCAGCGGCTCCCCGCCGACCTGGCCGTTGCCCTGCATGTGCAGGCCCTGCGGATCGGCCCGGCGGACCACTCGGGCTACGGCACGGCGGTCAGCCGCGACCCCGAGACCGGGCGCCTGTCACCCCAGGGCTCCTTCTTCCGGGGTGTGCGCCGCAGCGCCCCGCCGCCGCACACCGGTGAGCCGCTGCACCGGCTCGCGGGCGGTACCGCGCTGCTGGAGCACTCCCTGCTCACCCTGGAGCGGCACCTGCGGGCGCCGGTGTCGGTCGACTTCGAGGTCCGCGACGACGAGATCTCCCTGCTCGCCGCCTCGGCACAGGCTCGCCCACCGCTCCGGGCGTCGGTGTGTCTGGCCGCGGATCTGGCCCGGGACGGCGCGCTCGGCCACGAGGAGGCCGTACAGCGGGTGACGCCCGCACAGGTGCAGGAACTGCTGCACCCCCGGCTACGACTGACCGGCGGGGAGGAGCTCCTGGCGATGGGACTGCCCGCATCCCCGGGGGCGGCGACGGGAGCGGTCGTGCTGTCCAGTGAACATGCCCTGGAACTGGCCGCAGACGGCACCCGGGTCGTGCTCGTGGCGGCCGAGACGACCCCGGCTGACGTTCCGGGGATGCTGGCCTCCGCCGCCGTGCTGACCGGCAGTGGCGGTATCGCCTCGCATGCCGCCGTGGTGGCGCGAGGGCCGGCAAGCCCGCGGTGTGCGGCGCCGAAGGACTGCGCGTGGACCTGGCCGCCCGGACCGTGCGCTTCGGGGAGCGGGTGGTCCGTGAGGGCGAGCAGATCTCGCTGGACGGCCGTACCGGCGCCGTGTACGCGGGGACGCTGAGCGTCAGTGTGGCCGGACCGCCACCGGAGCTGTCCGCCTTGCTGGAGTGGGCGGACGGCATGCGCCGGTTGGGCCTGCGGGTCAACGCCGACACCGCCGCCGAGGTGGAAACGGCCCTGGCCCTGGGCGCGGAGGGTGTCGGGCTGTGCCGTACGGAACACCAGTTCCTCGGCGAGCGGCTGCCGCTGATCCGCAGGGTCCTCCTGGCCGCCGACCCGACCGCCCGCGACGAGGCGCTGTCGGCGCTGGAGCACGCCCAGCACGAGGACTTCCTCGCGCTGCTGGCCGCGGTCGGGAACCGCCCGGTGACCGTGCGCCTGCTGGATGCCCCGCTGCACGAGTTCCTGCCCGCGCCCGGGCATGCCATGGACGCGGCCGAGGAGCAGCGGGCCGCCGAGCTGCGCGAGGCGAACCCGATGCTCGGGCTGCGCGGTGTGCGGCTGGCGCTGCTGCACGAGAGGCTCTACCCGGCGCAGGCCGAGGCGCTCTTCACCGCCTGGGCCGATGTCGCCGCTACCGGAGTCCGGCCGGAGCTGGAGGTGATGATCCCGCTCGTCAGCCTGCCGGAGGAACTGGCAGCCTCGGCCGCGTACGTACGCGGTGCCGCCGACGCCGTCGCCGCCCGCACCGGGGTGGCGGTCCCTTACCGGCTCGGCACGATGATCGAGACCCCGCGGGCCGCGCTGCTGGCCGGCGAACTCGCCGAGCACGCCGAGTTCTTCTCCTTCGGCACCAACGACCTCACCCAGCTCACCTATGGTTTCTCCCGGGACGACGTCGAACGGCAGGTGCTGGCGTCGTACCAGGAACGCGGGTTCCTGACCGCCAGCCCGTTCGCCCGGCTCGACCCGCACGGGGTGGGCGCCCTCGTCGGCATGGCGGCCGAGCGGGCACGGGGCGTACGGCCCGGCATCAAGCTGGGCGTGTGCGGTGAGCACGGTGGGGATCCGGAGTCGATCGCGTTCTGCGACGACCTCGGCCTCGACTACGTCTCCTGTTCCGCGCACCGCGTGCCGGTGGCCCGGATGGCGGCCGCGCACAGTGCCCTGCGCCGGCGGCGGTACGTCGACAACGTCGAGCGGCGTGACGAGAGCGGGAGGTCACGATGACGAGCACCGTCGCCGACGGCACGGCTCTGTCGGAAACCGAGTTGGAGGATCTGCGCGAGACCGTTCGTTCGGTATGCGCGGACGCGGGCGGCACCGCCGCGGTGCGCCGGCTGTCCGAGGAGGCCCCCGGCATCGACGCCGGCTTGTGGGACACCCTCGGCCGGCAGGTCGGCCTGGCGGCCCTCGGCCTGCCCGCATCGGCGGGAGGCATCGGCGGCCTCGCCGAGATCGCCGCCGTCTGCGAGGAACTGGGCAGGACACTGGCACCGGTACCACTGCTGTCCTCCACCGTGCTGGCCGGGCAGGTGCTGGCCGGCTGCGGTCACGCCGGCGAGGCGCTGGCCGGCCTGGCCGGGGCACCGTGCATGGCCTGGCGGTGGCCGCGCCCGACGGGGCGTGGCGGGCCGACGCCGTGCCGGTGGCCGTCTCCTGGCAGGGCAGCGTCCCCTTGCTGAACGGCACGGCGCCGTTCGTCCTCGACGGCGCCGACGCCGAGGCGCTGGTGGTGGCCGCGGCCGGCACCGATGGCGTCGACCTCTTCCTGGCCGACCCGCGTGAGCCGGGAGTCACGGTCCGCCGGGTGCCCACCCTGGACCTCAGCCGGGGCCAGGCGGTGGTCACCTTCTCCGGTGCCCGGGCCCGGCCGCTGACCATCGGCGGCGAAGGGGCGGACGTCGTCTCCCGCGCCCTGGACGTGGCCTTGGCGGCGCTGGCCGCCGAGCAACTGGGCGGAGCCCAGGCCGCCTTGGACATGACGGTGGCTCACGTGCGCGACCGTACCCAGTTCGGCAGGGCGATCGGCGGTTTCCAGGCGGTCAAGCACGCCTGCGCCGACATGCTGCTTCAGGTCGAGGCCGCACGGTCGGCCGTGGTACGCGCGGTCCGGGCGGACGGCGCGCCTCAGACGCTGACCGAGGCGGCGGCGGTGGCGCAGGCCTGGTGCGGCGAGGCGTTCGTCTCCGTCGCCGCCGAGTGCGTGCAGTTCCACGGCGGGATGGGCTTCACCTGGGAGCACGACGCGCACCTGTACTTCCGGCGCGCCCAGTCCGACGCGGTGCTGCTGGGCGGCGCCGCACACCATCGGGAACGGCTGGCCGGGCTGCTGGGCTGGTGACGTGGAAAGGAGGGTTGGAACGTGACCACCAGGCTCATCGACGAGTCGTTGTTCGAGAACGGGGAGAATTGGGGGAACCGGGAGAACCGGGAGTCCGACAGCGAGGATCCACCGCGTCTTGTGGGCGCACGCTGCTCCGCCTGCGGCACCGTCGTCTTCCCCGGCAGGACTCGTGCCCGAGGTGTCCGCACGGGGTGATGTCGGCGCGGATACTGCCGGTGAGCGGGCGCGTGTGGTCATGGACGCTCCAGGCGTTCCAGCCGAAGCCGCCGTACCGGGCGCCGTCCGGCGGCCACCAGCCCTACCACGTCGGCTATGTGGACCTCGGTGAGGTGCTGGTGGAAGCGCGGCTGGCGGTGCCCCGCGCACAGATCCGGATCGGTCTGCCGGTCCGGCTCACCACGGTGCCCGCGTACCGGGACGAGGACGGAACCGAGGTGGTGACCTTCGGGTTCCGCCCGGAGCGGGACGGGGAGCGATGAGTGGGCCCGAAGACGTGTACGTGGTCGGATGCGGGATGCATCCCTTCGGCCGCGACGAGAGCCTCACCGGAATGGACATGGCCGAGCGTGCGGTACGCGAGGCGCTGGCCGACGCCGGGGTCGCCTGGGAGGACATCGGCTACGCGGCCGGCGGCTCCGACGTGTCCGGCAAGCCCGACACCCTGGTGGGCCGTCTGGGCCTGACCGGAGTGCCGTTCGTCAACGTGCAGAACGGCTGCGCGACCGGTACGTCCACCGTGCTCGCGGTGGCCAGCGCACTGCGCGCGGGCGAGGCCTGGCTGGGACTGGCGGTGGGGTTCGACAAGCACGAGCGGGGCGCGTTCCACGTCTCCGCGGCCCGCTACGGCCTGGGCGACTGGTACGCCGAGACCGGCATGATGCTCACGACCCAGTTCTTCGCGCTCAAGACCCAGCGGTACCTGTACGAGCACGGGATCTCGGAGCGGGCACTGGCGATGGTCGCCGCGCGGGCCTTCCGCAACGGCTCGCAGCACCCCCTGGCCTGGCGGCGCAAGCCGCTGACGGAGCGGGAGATCCTGGACTCCGACGAGGTCAGTCCCCCGCTCACCCAGTACATGTTCTGTTCGCCCGGGCAGGGCGCGGCGGCGCTGGTGCTCGCACTCGGCGACCGTGCCTTCGATCTGTGCGAACGGCCGGTCAAGTTGGCGTCGCTGGCCTTCCGGACCCGGCGGTTCGGTTCGTTCGAGGTGTTCTCGCCGTGGCTGCCGCCAGGACCGCACCACAGCCCGAGCGTCGACGCCGCCGACGCTGCCTTCCGTACGGCGGGGATACGGCCCGCGGACGTACAGGTCGCCCAGTTGCAGGACACCGACAGCGGCTCGGAGCTGATCCACCTGGCGGAGACCGGGTTGTGCGGCCACGGCGAGCAGGAGGAACTGCTGACGGCCGGGGCCACCGATCCCACGGGCCGGATACCGGTCAACACCGACGGCGGCTGTCTGGCCGGCGGGGAGCCCGTCGGCGCCTCGGGGCTGCGTCAGTTCCACGAGGTCGTACGGCAGTTGCAGCGCCGGGCGCCCGGTGCGCAGGTGCCGGGCGCTCCCCGGGTGGGCTTCACCCATGTGTACGGGGCGCCCGGGATCAGCGCGTGCTCGGTTCTGACGGTGTGAGAGGCGGCGAGCACCCCATGCGCCACGGTGGCAGAACCGCGCTGGTGACCGGTGGGGCACGCGGGATCGGTCTGGAGATCGGCCGGCAGCTCGCGGACCGCGGGCTGCGGGTTCTCATCGGGGCGCGAAAAGCGGAGGCGGCCGAGGAGGCGTGCCGCGCCATCGGCCCGGCGGCCTTGCCGCTCGCCCTGGATGTGACCTCCCGGCGGAGCGTCACCGCAGCGGTCCGGGAGGCAGAAGAGCTGACCGGCGGGATCGACGTCCTGGTGAACAACGCGGGAGTGTCCTTGGACGGGGAGCTGCGGCCGCCGTGCCTCGACGAGGACATCCTGCGCGCCACATTGGACACCAACCTCACCGGCGCCTGGCGCGTGACGGAAGCCGTCGTCCCGGGCATGGTGGAAGCCGGCTACGGCCGGATCGTCAACGTCACCAGCTCATACGGCTCACTGGCGCTGATGGACTCCGGCCGGCACCCCGCGTACCGGATCTCCAAGACGGCGCTCAACGCCCTGACCCGTATGCTCGCGGCCGAGTTGGCCGGCACGGGAGTCCTGATCAACGCCGCCGACCCCGGCTGGACGCGCAGCGGTATGGGCGGCCCGTCCGCCCCGCGCGCCCCGGAGGAAGGCGCGGACACCCCGGTCTGGCTGGCGACCCTTCCCGAGGGCGACGGGACGACGGGCGGGCTGTTCGCCGACCGCAGGCCCCTGCCCTGGTGAATCACACCCCTGGTGAACCACTGCTCTGGTGAACCGTCCGCACTGCTCTCGTGAACCACTGCCCTGGTGAACCGCCTCAGGTCCGTGACCTGGCCGGCTTCGCCGGCTCCTGTTCGGCGGCGACGATGCGCAGAGCCAGCGCCCGAACCGCCTCCAGTACGGACCGGGAGGGCAGCTGGGACAGCGGTCCCCCTCCGCTCGCAGTGCGGTGACGAGCATGGTCGTACCGATCAGCGTACGGACCGCGAGAGCCTGCGCCGCGTGCCGGGCCTTCGCCGCCCTTGGGCTGCGTGTGGTGCCCTCGGGCAGATAGTCGTAGCCGCGCTGGATGTGGCGCTGCTCGAACTCGTCCCGCAGCACCTTGACCTTGCCGTTGGCGGAGGCGACCTGGACCTGGTACAGGCGGGCCTCGTCAGGGTTCTGCTCCACCCAGTCCCACACCGCGTCGATCACCCGGACCAGGCCCTCCGCATCACCTGGCTCGGACGTCGGCCGGGCCGCCTCCACGACCGCGCTCAGCTGGTCGAAGACTCGACGCATGGCGAGTTCGAGCATCTCCTCCTTGCCGTCGAAGTGGTAGTAGACGGCCGTGGGGACCACCTGGGCCTCGTCCGCGATGTCCTGAATGCTGGTCTCCGCGAATCCGCTGCGGCCGAACACCCGCACGGCGGCGGTGATGATGTGCTGCCGCCGCGACGGTCGGTGGGCGGGCTGCTTGCCGTTCTTGGTGGTGGCCATGATGCTCCCTGCCGGCTGCCGTGAACCCCGCGCCCTCGGGCCGTGGGTACTGACGATTCTATCCAGTAACTCCGACCGCCCGACCGCATAATTCCTGCTCCTTGCGTACCTCTGGAACACCGAGGTCACGGCATACTTGACACCATGACGACATCCGGAACCCGCGCCGCTCACCGTCCCTCGCGCAAGCAGTGGGTGATCGAGGCGGCCACGGAGTTGTTCGCCACCCAGCCACCGGACGAGGTGACGGTGGCCGACATCGCCGCTCGTGCGGAGATGACCTCGGCGGCGGTGTACTACCACTTCTCGTCCAAGGACCAGGTCCTGGCGGCAGCGATGCGGGCGTTCGCCGCCGCGCTGCGCGAGCAGTTGGAGGCACTGACTCAGGCCCATGAGCCCGGTTCGGACATGGGGGCGGCGGTCACCGCACTGCTGGCCTGGCTGGGCGAACACCGCTCCGCCGCGACCGTGTTCTTCGTGTCGTCGGCCGGCATGAGCCAGGAGGCGGAGGCGCTGCGCCAGGAGAGCCGTACGGAGTTGCTGAGCGAGCTGGTGCGCCTGATCCGCAAGGCCCGGGAGTCCGTCTCCGACGCGGAGGCGGCGGTGATCGGCCTGGGACTGCTGGCGCTGCTGGAGACCGCGGCGATCTCGCAGGTCCGGGGCGACGACGTCTACCGGTCGCTGGGACACCGCTCCTTCGTTCGCGAGGTCGGCGATCTCGCGGAGCGGATCGCCGACCCGGCCCGATAGGCCTCGGGCCTCAGGCCTCGGGCCTCAGGCCACGGACCTCAGGCCTCGGGCCTCTGCTCACACCAGCAGGCGCAGGGGCTTGCGCAGCAACTCACCGACCGTGCGCAGATACTCGGCGGCGGGTGCCCCGTCGACGGCACGGTGGTCGAAGGTGAGGCTCAGGGTGAGCACGCGCGTCCGCAGGGGCCGGTCGTCCACCCACTCGACTCCGTCCCTGAGCCTGCCCACCCGAGGATCGCGACATTGCCGGGGTTGATCACGGGGGTGAAGAAGTCGACGCCGTACCCACCGAGCGAGGTGACGGTGAAGGTGGCCCCTTCCAGCTGTGCGGGGGAGATCCGCCCCTCGCGCGCGGCCTGGGCCAGGGACCTCGACCGGCGGGCGATCTCGGGCAGCGGCAGCGCCACCGCGTCCTCGATCACGGGGACCATGAGGCCGCCGGGGACGGCCACCGCGAAGCCCAGGTGGATGCCGTCGAGCAGATGGATGCCGTCCGCCCGCACCGCCGCGTTGAGCAGCGGGTGCTCGCGCAGGGCCAGGGCGGCGGCCTTCAGCAGGAAGTCGTTGAGGCTGGGCACCGGCAGTTCGCTGTCGGCCCACTCCTCCTTGAGCCGGTCCCGCAGGGACACCACGGCGTCCATGCGCACCTCGTAGCCGTGCGTCAGCTGTGCCATCTCCTGGAGGCTGGCGTGCATCCTGCGGGCGATGGTGCCGCGCATTCCGGTGAGCGGGAGGACGTCACCGGGCCGAGGGGCCCCATTCCGGCGAAGAGGCGGCGGGGCGGCGGCGTCGAGGTCGGACCTGCGGATGCGGCCGCCCGGCCCGGTGCCGTTCACATCGGAGAGGTCGATGCCCCGTTCCTTCGCCAGCTTGCGGACCAGCGGCGAGGAGGGGGTGCCGCCCGCCGGGACCGGTGAGACGGGGTCTTCGGGGAGGGCCGCGAGGAATTCCTCCACGTCCTCGGACACGATTCGGCCGGTCGGCCCCGTGCCGCGTACGGCGGTGAGGTCGACGTCGGCGGCCGCGGCGACCCGCCGGGCGTTCGGCGAGGACAGCAGCCGGTCACCGGTGCCGTTGAGGGCGGTCGTCACGGCAGCACCGCCGGTGTCGGCGGCCGCACCGCCGCCGTTGAAGGAAGCCACGGCAGCCGCATCGGCGCCAGGCGTCGGTGCCCCCGCAGCCTGTGGTGGCTGCTCGCCCTCGGCCAGCAGCCAGCCGATGAGGGCCCCGGCAGGGACGGTGGCGCCCGCCGGGACCACGGGGTGGAGCAGCCCCCGGCCTCCGCCTCGACGTCGACGTCTACCTTGTCCGTAGCCAGCCGCAGCAGTGCGTCGCCCTCGGCGACGGCCGCGCCGGCGGGTACCAGCCATTCGTCGATCGTGCCTTCCTGCATGGTCAGGCCGATCTTCGGCAGCAGAACCTCGACCGCCACGTCGGTCACGACCTTTCGAGCAGGCGCCGGCAGCCCTGGGCGATGCGGGCGCGGTCGGGCACGTACGCCTTCTCCAGGACCGGCGAGAAGGGCACCGGGGAGAACGGGGCGCCGATACGCAGGACCGGCGCGTCCAGGTAGTCGAAGACCGTGTCCTGGATCTGGGCGGCGATCTCCGCGCCGAGCCCGCAGAAGGTGACGGCCTCGTGCACCACGAGCACCCGGTTGGTGCGGCGGACGGACGCGAACATCGTCTCGGTGTCCAGCGGCTGCACGGTGCGTGGGTCGATCACTTCGATCTCCACGCCCTCGGCCGCGAGTTCGTCGGCCGCCGCCAGGGCCTCCCCCACCATGCGGCCGAGAGCGATCACCGTGACGTCGGAGCCCTGCCGGGCGGTGTGTGCCTGGCCCAGCGGGATGCCGTAGATCTCCTCGGGTACCTCGCTCGTGCTGCCGAGCAGGACCTTGTTCAGCATGACGACGACCGGGTTGTCGTCCCGGATGGCCGAGACGGTCAGGCCCTTGGCGGTGTACGCGTCGCACGGCATCACCACCTTCAGGCCGGGCACGTGGGCCAGCCAGGCCTCCAGGCTCTGGCTGTGCTGGGCCGCTGCGCCGAGACCCGCCCCGGAGGCGGTGGTGATGGTGAGCGGCACGGACAGCGCGCCGCCGAACATGTACTTCATCTTCGCCGCCTGGTTGACGATCTGGTCGAGGCAGACGCCGATGAAGTCCATGAACATCAGGTCGACGACGGGCCGCAGCCCCCGGGCTGCGGCTCCCACACCGAGGCCGACCAGGGCGGCTTCGGAGATCGGGGTGTCGATCATGCGGCGAGGGCCGAACTCGTCCAGCAGGTTGTCGAACATGCGGAACACGCCGCCGTATCCGGCCACGTCCTCGCCGGCGACGAAGACGTTCTCGTCCTCGCGCATGGCCTGCGCGAGACCCTCGTTGAAGGCTTTGACGTAGGTGAGTTTCCGCGTGCCGACGGCCGGTGCTTCGGTGGTGGTGGTCATGGCGGTCATCCCGAGTAGACGTTGAGCAGCAGGTCGGCGGGGTCGGGCAGCGGGCTCGCCTCGGCGTACGCGATGGCCTCGGCTATCTCGTCGCGCGTGCGCCGCCATACGTCGTCCAGGTCCGCGCGCGTCGCGGTGCCGTCGGCGACCGCCCGGGCCTCGATCAGGTCGATGGGGTCGCGGGCCTTCCACTCGGCGACCTCCTCGTCCGAGCGGTAGGGGTGACGCAGGCCCTTGACGCCCTGGTGGTCGAAGTAGCGGTAGGTCTTGGCCTCGATCATCATCGGGCCGGCGCCGGACCGGGCGCGTGCGACGGCGTCGGTGGCGGCGCGGTGAACGGCGACCGCGTCCATGCCGTCGACGATCACGCTGGGCATGCCGTAGGCGGCGGCCCGGTCCGCCACGTCGGTGAGGAGCATGTGCCCGGACTGCGGCGTGAACTCCGCGTAGCCGTTGTTCTCGCAGACGAAGACCACGGGCAGGCCGAGGATCGCGGCCATGTTGGCGCCCTCGTGGAAGGCGCCGATGTTTGTGGCGCCGTCGCCGAAGAAGGTCACGGCGACGCTGTCCTCGCCCCTGTACCGGGCGGCGAAGGCGGCGCCCACAGCGATCGGGACGCCCGCGCCGACGATGCCGTTGGCGCCGAGCATGCCGCGGGTGAGGTCGTTGATGTGCATGCTTCCGCCGCGGCCGAGGCAGGCGCCGGTGACCCGGCCGTACAACTCGGCGTACATCTCGCGGAATCCGACGCCCTTGGCCACGGCATGCCCGTGGCCTCGGTGGGTGGAGGTGATCTGGTCCTCGTCGCGCAGGGCCGCCATCACGCCGGCGGCCACGGCTTCCTGGCCGACATAGAGGTGCAGGAAGCCGGGCAGTTTGCCCGCCTCCATGAGCTTGCCCGCCTCGGTCTCGAAGAGCCGGATGCGCACCATGCGCTCGTGCAGGTCCCTGATGACCTGCGTGCTGACCTGCGCGGATTTCTTCGACGCCGTTGACGCTCGTTGAGCCATCGTCCGCCCCTTCGCCCGAGGGAGGTTGCCAAGCAATCGGACTTACTTGTGCCGGTCTACAGTAACCAGCACGGTGCACCTTACTGAACAGCGTCTCTAATTACTATGCCCCGTACCCGAGTCACGGCCCAGCGCGTCCACCAACTCCACGACATTGCCCTCGGGATCCGCCCAGAAGCTGATCCGCCGACCGCGCGCCCGGACGACGACCGGGTCCGACAAAGGCCGGGCGCCCGCGGCCTCCAGCGCCACCACCACCGGGCCCATGTCGTCGAGATGGAAGGTGAGATACGACAGCCCCACACGCCCGGCCGGCAGGGGCGCCGCACCTGCCGGCACCGGCGCCGACCGGGGAAGGATCAACTTGACGCACCCCCCGGCGGGCACCCGCAGCCAGACGACCACCAGCTCGCCGCCGAGCCCGGCCGGACGCCCGACGGACTCCGGCACGCGCGACCGGTGCTCGGCGCGGCAGCCGATCACGTCGCAGTAGAAGCGCTCCATCAGCTCCAGGTCCCGGACCACCAGACCCACCTCGAACGGCCGCGTCATGACCATCACTGCCACCCCCACGGGACACCCAGCGGCGACTTCGGTACTTTCTATTGACAGACCACACTAAGTCCTGTTGTCGTTTCGGACACAGCCCAGCTGTCGCGTTCCGAAGCCGGTCACCGGCTCGCGGCTGGGAGGATTGTGAGGACATCGTGGTCCAGACCAGTTCGCCGGAGATTCGGGAAACAGACGCCGAGCGCAGGGCGCCGGCCTCGCCCCCCTCAGCCTCTTTGCCTCCCTCGGCCCCCTCGGCCCCCTCGGCCCCGAATACTCGTCGTGGATCAGCCAGGACCGGTCCACCGACACCGCGTCCGTGACGATGCGTCGGGAGGCCGCCGAACTCGTCGAGCGCGTGATGGCGCACTACCGCGACAACACGACGCACGAGGCGGACGGCCAGTGGACGGAACCCGTGGCCAACTACCTCGACGCCGACCGCTGGCGGCGTGAGATGGACGCCATCCACCGCAGCGTCCCCTTGCCGCTCGCCATGTCCTGCGAGCTTCCCGGGCCGAACACCTACAAGGCGATCGACGTGCTCGGCATCCCCGTGCTGATCACCCGTGACCGGCAGGGCGCCGTTCACGCGATGATCAACGCCTGCCGGCACCGGGGGCCAAGCTCCTGGAACCCGGCTGCGGAGTGTCGAGGCGGCTCACCTGCCCGTACCACTCCTGGTCGTACGACCTGGCCGGGGAGCTGCGGGGCGTGTACGCCGAGAAGACCTTCGGAAGGTTCCGCGCGAAGGCCGCAGCCTCGTCAGGCTCCCGGCCGGGGAGCGCGCCGGGATCGTCTTCGTCTCGCTGGACCCGGCGGCCGAACCCGACCTGGACGACTGGCTGGGCGATCTGCAGCCCCTGCTGGAGGGCCTCCGGCTCGCGGAGTGCCACCACTACTCCACCGGCGAGCTGACCAGTCCCAACTGGAAGGTCACCCTCGACGGATATCTGGAGACGTACCACTTCGCCTCACTGCATCCGAAGACGGTGTTCGAGACGAACCTCTCGAACATGATGGCGCACGACACCTGGGGCCCCCATCAGCGCATCGCACCGGCCCTGCGGCCCATCGCGCAGGCGGCCGAGATGGCGGCGGACCAGCGCGACCCCGGGGACTGTGTCGGGCCGATCTACTGGCTCTTCCCGGGCCTCGCGATCGCCGGCGGCTGGCGGCAGAAGATCGCCGTCTCCCTGGTGCTCCCCGGACGGCGACGGAGTCGGTGACCCAGCAGATCATCCTGCTGCGGGAACCGGCGGTCACCGAGGAGGAGCGCCAGGCCGCCGACCGGTTCGGCGAGTGGTTCCACGAGGTGGTCCGCGACGAGGACTACGCGACCACCTACGGAGTCCAGCAGGGCCTGGAGGCCCTCGCCGGGACCGACTTCGTCTTCGGACGCAACGAGCCCGGGCTCCAGCACTTCCACCGCACCATTCACCGACACCTGGACCGTGGCGCCGCAGCAGCCCCCAGAGCCGCCAGGTGACGTACCAACAACACTCGCGGGAGAACACCATGGTGGCTACGGGCAGCCTCGACGGACGTGTCGCGGTGATCACGGGCAGCACGCGCAGCATCGGCCGCGCCATCGCCGAGGCCTTCCTGGCCGACGGCGCCGCGGTCGTCGTCAGCGGCCGCAGCGAGGTCAAGGGCAAGCAGGCCATGGAGGAGATGGGCGCCGGGGACCGGGCCGTCTTCCACGCCTGCGACGCCAACAGCCAGGAGGACATCGAGGGCCTCGCCGACTTCGCCGCCGAGCGCTTCGGCAGGCTCGACATCTGGGTCAACAACGTCGGCGGCAGCTCCGGCTTCGCCCCGATCCACCAGCTCAGCGACGAGGCGTGGCACGACGCCCTCAAGCTGAACGTCAACGGCTACTTCTACGGCACCCGCCGGGCGCTGCCGAAGATGCTGGAAGGCGGCTGGGGCCGCATCATCAACATCTCCTCCGTCGAGGGCAAGCAGGCCAACAAGCCGGGGATCAGCCACTACATCACCAACAAGCACGCCATCCACGGGCTCACCAAGGCGACCGCCTTCGAGTACGGCACGCAGGGCATCACCTGCAACGCGATCTGTCCCGGCGCCGTCGACACCGACCTGATGCGTGCCGCGGGACCGGCCGCCGCCGAGGCCGAGGGCATCACCTACGAGGAATGGCTGAGCCGCTTCGCCGAGCACGCCGCGACGAAGAAGATCACCACGGTGGAGCAGATCGCGGCCGTCGCCTCACTGCTCGCGAGCGAGGCCGGGGCGGGTATCACCGGCGCCCTGATCAGCGTCGACGGCGGAACGGCGCAGTGGTAGGCGCGGGACGGGCAGGGGCAGGGGCAGGCGAGGGCACGGACAGCGGGAGACCTCGGTCATGAAGAGCTGGATCACGGACTGGCAGCGCAGTGAGCGGCTGCCGCACTACACCCGGGCCAACGCGGGCGAGACCCTGCCGGAGCCGGCCAGCCCGCTGGGCTGGACCCTGGTCTGGGGGCGGGGCCTCAAGGGCTGGCGTCGCGGCTTCGTCGGCTTCGGCATCTACCGCGAGGAGGAGGTGGCCGGACCTCGACCGCCGTTCGTCGGCATGTTCGGCGGCCACTTCTACCTCAACCTGTCCCACATGCGGCTGTTCGGCATCCGCATGGGCCAGACGGCGGACCAGATCGACGCGGCCTTCGTCGGCCAGCGCTCCGACACCCCGCTGTACGTCGCGCACCCGGACGACCACGACGAGGAGCTCACCGCCAAGGCGGGCGCGACGCTCCAGCGGATGCTCGGCCATGCCGGCTTCCTCGAAGCCGACGCCGACCGGGAACGGCTGCGCGCCCTGCGCCGCTCGCGCCCCGACCTGACGCAGCTGTCCGACGCCGAACTGGTGGCTCACGCACGGTCGTTGCTGGACGAAGTGGAGACGACCTTCCAGCGGCACGTCGAGTCCTCGCTGCCCGCGTCCGTCGGACCGGCGATCCTCGGCCCGCTGTGCGCGAGCGTGGACCGTCCCGGCGCCATGCTCGACCTGATCGCCGGCCTTGGCGACGTCGACTCCGCCTCCCCCTCGACCGGGCTGTGGACGCTCTCCCGTCAGGTGGCGGCCTCGGCCGAGCTGAGCGCGCTGTTCGACCGGGGCCCGGCCGCGGTGGAGCAGGCGCTCGACGGGGCGACCGGCGACGTGAAGGCGTTCCGTGACTCCTTCGAGGAGTTCCTGGCTCAATCCGGTGACCGCGGCCCCAACGAGTGGGACATCCACGCGCTGTCCTGGGAGGCGGCGCCCGTCCAGGCGCTGGCCCTGGTCGACCGGATCCGGCACAGCCCCGACGACGACTCCCGGCCGCCCGTCAAAAGCGCCTGGCCGAGAGGCGCGACCGGACGGCTGGGGAGATCCGGGCCGTGCTGAGCGAGGACGCGCGGCCCATGTTCGATGCCGGCATGCACGCCGCGCAGGTGTGGATCCCGGCCCGCGAGCGCACCAAGGCGAACTGCGTCACGGTCGTCAACGAGATCCGCATGGCCGTACGGCAACTCGGCCGCCGCGGGGTCGAAGCGGGGCTCTTCGCCCGGCCCGAGGACGTGATGATGCTGCTGGACACCGAACTCGACGACTATGTGGCCGCCCCGGGGTCATTCGGCCCCGTGATCGCGCGCCGGCTCGAGGAGTACGCGGAACTGCACGAGCTGGAACCGCCGTTCTTCGTCGCCGACGACGCGCACACCGACATCGACACCTGGCCGCGACGCGCCGAGGAGCGGACCCGGGCGGCCGTCGAGGGTGATGTGCTCCGTGGTGTGGGGGCAGCCACGGCACGTACACCGGAAGGGTGCGGGTGGTCACCGACCCGGCCTCGTGCGAGGCGCTGGAGCCCGGCGAGGTGCTGGTCGCGCCGATCACGGACGCGGCCTGGACCCCGTTGTTCCTGGTCGCCGGAGCGGCCGTCGTGGACGTGGGCGCGCTCAACAGCCACGCCGTGGTGGTCTGCCGCGAGCTGGGCATCCCGGCCGTGATCTCCGTCGAGGACGGGACCGGGCGGCTCCGGGACGGCATGGTGATCACGGTCGACGGCAACGCGGGCACGGTCACCGTGGACGGTGTCCCCGCGCCGCTCGCCGGCTGAGAACACCGCGGGCCCGTCGCTTCCCTGCACCGGAGCGACGGGCTCGCGGGCATGACCGTGCCCCGCAGGCACGACCCTGAAAGGAAGACCGTGGCAGAGGAAATCATCGTCGCCGGCTGGATGGACTACGAACCCGGCGACCGCGGCGTAATGCTGAAGGCTCTCGTCGAGCTGGGCCGGCGCACCCGCAAGGAGGAACCCGGCTGCCTGGACTACGCCATGACCGCCGATCCCACCGACGAGCGGCGTATCCGGGTGTACGAGCACTGGACCTCCCGGCAGGCCCTCGACGAGCACTTCACCACCGAGCACATCAAGGACTTCCGGGCGGCCGTGGCCGGACTGACCCGAATCGGGGTCTCCCTGACGGCCCACACCGTCGCCGCGTCACGCCCCATGCGCTGAAGCGGCGCCCCCGCCGGGGGCGCCGTTTCCGTCTGCCGTGCGTCAATCGGCCAACCGCACCAGCATCTTGCCGACGTTGCCGCCGCCGAGCAGGGACAGCAGCGCCCCCGGGGCGTTCTCCAGGCCGTCCACGACCGTCTCGCGCGCGGTGATCCGGCCCTCGGCGAGCCAGCCCGCGACCCGCTGCTCGAACTCCGGCCGCAGGTCGTCATGGTCGCGGACGATGAAACCGCGCAGGGTCAGCCGCTTGAGGACCGCCTGGATCAACTGGTTGATGTCCGCGGACCGTCGGTCGCCGCCGAACTGCGACGTCATGCCGCACAGGGCAACCCGGCCACCGGTGCGCAGCGCGTGCAGCGCGGCGGCGAGCTGCTCACCGCCGACGTTGTCGAAGTACACGTCGACGCCGTCGGGGGCCAGTCGGGCCAGCGCGTCTCGCATCGGCTCGGCGCGGTAGTCCGCGGCCGCGTCATAGCCGAGCTCCTTCACCAGCAGGGCACACTTGTCCGGCCCTCCGGCGGTCCCTATGACGCGCTGCGCGCCCAGCAGGCGCGCGAACTGGCCGGCGGCGGTGCCGACGGCGCCGGCCGCCGCCGACACCAGGACGGTGTCACCCGGACGCAGGTGCGCGATCCGGGTCAGGCCCACGTACGCGGTGAACCCGGTCTGACCGAGCAGGCCCAGCCAGGTGGGCAGCGGGGCGAGTCGGGTGTCGATGCGACCGGCGCCGTCGGTGTCCGCCAAGTCGAGCACGGCCCGCTCCCGCCAGCCGAGCTGATGGCGTACGTACGTGCCCGGCGGCACCTGGGCACAGCGGCTCTCCTCCACGACACCGAGGGCACGGCCGTCGAGCGGCGAGCCCGGGATGAAGTTGTGTGTGTAGTGTTTCTCGGTGCTCTCCAGACGCCCGCGCATGGACGGGTCCACGCTCATGTAGAGGTTGCGCACGAGCAGTTGTCCCTCCCCGACGGGCGGCAGCGGGCGTTCCTCGACGGCGAAGTCACCGGGGACCGGTTGTCCGTCGGGTCGGCGCACCAGACAGACCACACGGGTGGAACGGGGCGTCACGGGGTCACTCCTCCGGCTGCCGGCTGCCGCGCCGCTGGGCGAGGCGGCCGACCCAGCCGGCCATCTGGAGGTCGGCGTGGCGCAGTTCGCCCGACTGCCAGCGGGCCTGGGCGTCGAAGACGCCCCGCGCCCCCGTCCTGGGATCGGTCACCTCGACCAGTCCGTCCTCGGTGAGCCGGTACACATGCCCGGTCAGGGGGTGGATCACTTGCTTGGACATGGGGGCCTCACTCCTGCACTCGGCGGCGCACGCCGCTCTTGGTCACGGTCACCGGGCCCTCGACAAGGAGCCGGCAGGCGAGCCGGGTCGAGCCGTCCACCGGTCTGCGCAGGGCCTCGATGCCCTCGCGCTCCAGCGGGCCCACGGGGAACAGTTCTCGGCGCCCTCCTCTACCCGGACGAAGCAGGTGCGGCAGGTGCCCTTGCCGCCGCACACGGTGGGCCAGCGGTAGCCGAGTCGCCGGGCGGCAGTGAACAGGTCCTCGCCGTCGAGGACATCGAGCTCGACGCCGGACGGTCTGACCGCCACCCGGTGGGTCACTTGTCCATCCACTGGTCGAGGGTCCGGTTGAAGTGACGGATGCGGCTCTCCTGGTAGTTGGCCAGGGTGATGCCCGGCTTACGCATCGCCTTCAGGCCCTGCTGGACGTAGGGAAGGTTCTCGCAGTCCTGGTCGAAGACGGGGCCGAGCACACCGAGTTCGGGGACGTCCGCGAAGAGCATGTCCTCGGGCACCCAGCGGATCTTCGCCGGGGGCGGCATCTCGCCGGGCTGCTTCGGGGACGACATGAAGATGATCTCGGCGGTGCAGGAGTCGGGGTCGAGGCCGTTGGGGCGGAACCGGTAGATGATGTTCGACTTGGCGCCGCCCCAGGGGTTGAAGTTGGGGAACAGCAAGTAGTTGATGGCGTCCAGCAGTTCAGTGTCGGGGGTCTGGGAGAAGTCCTGCTGCGAGGTGGCCGCCAGTTGCGCGCGCATCCGCTCGGCGAGGACCTGGCGGGCGGTGCCACCGGGAGGGATCGCCGGCAGTTCGTCACCCTCCTGCCGCACCAGGTCACGGCCCTGGGCGGCGGAATAGAACGCTCGCGAGTCGTAGAAGGTCTCCAGGACGTCCTCCTCCGTGACGGAGTCCGCCACGTGCGGGCTGGGCGCGCCCTGGATGTTGATCATCCGGTTCCAGTGCGGCTGGTCCGCCATGACGTCGTACTGCGAGTTGGCGTCGGCCAGCCACGGCAGCATCTGCGGGTGGGTGGCGATCACATGGAAGGACTCGATGAACGCGTCCTGGGCGATCTTCCAATTGCAGGGCAGCACCTTGCCGATGTGCAGCGACTTGTAGCGGTTCTCCAGCGGCCAGATGTAGTAGTCGTCGAAGGTGCCGCGGTAGCTGTCGAAGGACTCGGCGTACGGGTCCATGTTGATGAAGACGAAGCCGCGCCAGGTGGCCACCCGGGCCTCGGGAGGGCGAACTTCTCCGGGGTGACGTGCGGGAAGTCCCAGGCGCAGGGCGGGTTCTGCATCGTGCCGTCGAGGTTCCAGGTGAACCCGTGGAACGAGCAGCGGAACTCGCTGACGTTGCCGCCCCCGGTGCGCAGTTTGCGTCCGCGGTGCAGGCAGACGTTGACGAAGGCGCGGATCTCGTCGGGAGCCGTGCGGACGACGATGAGGGAGTCGTCGCCGATCTCGTACACCTCGTGGTCACCGACCTCGGGAATCTCGCTCTCCAGGCAGGCGAACTGCCAGACGCGCCGCCAGACCTGCCGCATCTCCCGCTCGGCCCACTCGCGGGAGGTGAAGCGGGCGGTGTCGATGTCCTCGCTGCCGAGGTGGTCGTTGCGCTCGAACCTCAGGGCGGGGGGAACGGGGCGGCTGTCCTGGTCGAGGTAGTCCTGGACGCTGGGCCCGGGGCACCGCCCAGTGGTCGGCTCCGACGTTTCGTCCATCATCTCTCCTCTGGCAGAAACTTGAGAGCGAGTGTAGTTAGCATGTGCAGCCGGTAGCAACACTCGCGGCGACGAACGAGCCCGTCCGCTCCATAGTTACCTGCAATTACCCAATGATCCAGGAGTTTCTTACGGCTCCCCTCTCCCCAAGCCCTCTAGGGCGTGTCACACTCCGAGCCACTTGAGGCTGTAGTCCCTCATAAGTTTCCCCGTTTCCGGGACGATCTCTGCCCGTCCCGGTCCCAGCCCCACGGCATGGTCGCCCCGGGGCGACACAGAACCGATCCGCCTGACTGGAGCCGACCGCTGCGGCCGCCGCAGCGACGCGGGTCACGGCAGTGCAGGCGCACACCACGGGAGTGCTCAACGATGAGTTCCAGACCCCGTCGCGCGGTCCGCCGCGCCCTCACCGCGATCGTCTCCGTCACCTCCCTGGCCGCCCTCGCGGCGTGCGGCACCGGCACCACGCCGGCCGCCGACTCAACGAGGGCGGCGGCGCCCGGCTCCCCCGGCCTGACGGCGGCCCGCGCGGCCCTCGCGAAGTACTCCGAGCGCCCGGCCACGATCTCCGTGACCCAGCCCGTCGGCATGGCGATCCCCAAGGGCAAGAAGATCGACTTCATCCTCTGCGGCGTCCAGTCGTGCAAGGACCTCGCCGACTTCTTCACCGAGGCCGCCGAGGAACTGGGCTGGCAGGTGAAGCAGATCGCCACCCAGGGCACCCCGGAATCCGTCCAAGCCGCCTACGAGCAGGCCGTGCGCGACAAGCCGGACGCCGTCGTCGCCTCCGGTTTCCCGCGCGCCGTCTACGCCAAGCAACTGGCGCAGCTGAAGGCAGCCGGTATCCCCGTCATCCAGTCGAACGCCGACGACGTGGTGGGCGAAGGCGTCTCCCTGCTGAAGAACGGGCCCAAGGACGTCGGTGTCCAAGGCGAGATGCTCGCCTCGTGGGTGGTGTCGAACAGCGGCGCCAAGGCGAACACCGTCTACTTCGACCTGCCCGCATACACGATCCTCAAGCCCGTCAAAGACTCCTTCGCGGCCAAGTACGAGGAGTGGTGCGACGGTTGTGCGCTGGACCAGGTGGACGTGCCGATCACCGCGGTGGGCAAGGACATGCCGGACCGCGTGGTGTCGTACCTCCGGTCACACCCGAAGGTGACCCATGTCGTCTTCTCGCTCGGTTTGCTCAACGTGGGCGTGCCGCCCGCGCTGAAGACCGCCGGCATCACCGGCAAGCGCATCGTCGTCAACGTCGGTGACGCGCAGAACTACCAGTACATCCAGAGCGGTCTCACCGACGGCGCGATGGCGCTGAACTCCCACGAGACGGCCTGGCTCCAGGTCGACGCGCTCGCCCGGCACTTCACCGGCCAGCCCATGGCCGTGGACCAGAAGGCCGCACTCCCCAACATGCTCGTCACCAAGGACAACCTGCCCTCGGCCGACGGCGACTTCCCGATCGTCGAGGACTATCAGAAACAGTTCAAGGCGCTCTGGGGGCTGAGTTGACCGGGCCGGTGCTGCGGGTGGCCGCCCTGTCGAAGAGGTTCGGCGGCACCCAGGCACTGAAGGACGTCGATCTGGAGGTCGCGCCCGGCGAGATCCACGCCCTGATCGGGCCCAACGGATCCGGCAAGTCCACGCTCATCAAGACCCTCGCCGGTTACCACCACGCGGAGCCGGGTGCGGTGGCCGAACTCGACGGCGAGCCCTTCGACCTGGGCCATGTCACCGCCTCCCGGCACGACCGGCTCCGCTTCGTCCACCAGGAGCTCGGGCTGGTGGGTGAGCTGAGCGCCATCGACAACCTGGCGCTCAGCCACGGCTTCGCTCGCACGGCCTTCGGAAACATCCGCTGGCGCGAGATGGAAGGGCGGACGACCGCGCTCGTCGAACGGTTCGGCCTCGGTATCGACGTGCGCCGGCCCCTGGCGACGGCGACCCCGGTCCAGCGCACGGTGGTGGCCATCGCCGCCGCCTTGCAGGGCTGGGAGGGCCGCCGCGGCGTCCTGGTGCTCGACGAGCCCACCGCCGTACTGCCGCCCGGCGAGGTGGCCCGCCTGTTCGACATCGTGCGGGAGGTCCGCGACGCCGGCGCCTCCGTCCTGTATGTCTCGCACCGGATGGAGGAGATCTTCGCGCTCGCCGACCGGGTCACCGTGATCCGCGGCGGACGCCGGATCGCCACACGCCCGGTCGCCGAGCTCACCCCGCGTTCGCTGGCGGAGCTGATGGCGGGCGAGGAGATGGGCACCGACCACCGTCCCGCGCCCCCTTCCGGTCATGCTGCCCCTGTGCTGGAGGTCCGCGACCTGTGGGCCGGGCCACTGCGGGGAGTCGGCTTCGACCTGGCCAGGGGCGAACGCCTGGGCATCACCGGGCTGGTCGGCTCCGGCCACGAGATCGTGCCGTACGCGGTGTGCGGGGCCCATGCCGGACCGGTGAGCGGCAGGCTGCGGCTGCCGGAACACTCCGGGCGGTGGACCGAGGCGCGTGACGCCCACGGCCTGGGCCTTCCCCTGGTCCCCGCCGACCGGGCGGGCGAGGGAGTGATCGGCGACTTCTCGGTCGGCGAGAACCTCACTCTCCCCCTGCTGGACCGCCTGCGGGCCCGTTCCGGGCGGCTGCGCCGACGCCGCGAGTCCGCCCTTGCAGAGGACTGGATCCGGCGAGTCGGCGTGCGAACGGCCGGACGCGGAGCGCGGATCACCACGCTGAGCGGCGGCAACCAGCAGAAGGTCGTCATGGCCCGCTGTCTGGCCCAGCGCCCGCCGGTGCTGGCGCTGTGCGAACCCACGGCGGGCGTGGACATCGCCACCCGCCTGCAGCTGTACGACCTGATAGAGCGTCAGGCCGGTGCGGGAATGGGCGTCGTCGTGTCCTCCTCCGACACACAGGACCTGCTCGCGCTGTGCACCCGCGTCCTGGTGGTCCGGGACGGCCGGGTCGCACGGGAGATCAGCGGGCGGGACGTCACCGAGTCCGCGCTCGTGCACGCCATGGAAGGAACCGAGTGACATGAGCCCTGGAAGGGACTGACCGACATGACGTCCACCCCGACCCGGGCGGCAAAATTCCCGCCGCCCGCACCATCGGAGAGTTCCGCGGTGTCCCTACGGGGGACACCGGTCCGACGGGCGGCGGCGGCCCTGTCGTTCCGGAACATCGGCGCCGTGTACGTGTGGCTGCTCATCGTCGTGCTCTTCTCCGTCTGGGCGCCGGACACGTTCCCGACCGCCGTCACGGTCAAGCAGGTGTTGAACGGCAACGCCGTGGCGGGCCTGGTGGCCCTGAGCGTCGTACCGCCGCTGGCCGCACGGGTCTTCGACCTCTCGATCGCCTACACCATGTCGCTCACCAGCGTGCTGACCGCCCACTTCATGGTCTCCGCCGGACTCGGACCCGGCGCGGCCTTCGCCCTGGCGATGACCGCGGCGCTGCTGATCGGGGTCGTCAACGGAATCGTGGTGGTGGCCCTGCGCGTCGACTCGTTCATCGCCACCCTGGCCACCGGCGCGCTGATCCAGTCCCTGATCACCATGGTCACCGACGACAGCTCCATCACCGGCGTGCAGTTGCTGGCCGAGCCGTTCGCGAACATCGCCCAGCTGGACGCGGGTGGCATCACCCTGCCCGTGCTGTATCTGCTGCTTGCCGCCCTCGCCATCTGGTTCGTGCTGGAACACACCGCCACCGGGCGCCGGTTGTACGCCACCGGATTCAACGCCGACGCGGCCCGGCTCCAGGGCGTGCGCACCGACCGGCTGCGCTTTGGGACCCTGGTGGCCTCGGCTCTGCTCTCCGGTTTCGCCGGCGTCGTCTTCGCATCCTCGGTGGGATCCGGATCGCCGACCGCGGGCACCCCGTATCTGCTGTCGGCCTACGCCGCCGCCTTCGTCGGGGCGACCCAGTTGCGCGCGGGCCGCTTCAACGCCTGGGGAACGGTACTCGCCGTACTCCTGCTCGGCACGGGCATCACCGGACTCGGGCTCGCCACCAGCGCGCAGTGGGCCGCGAGCCTGTTCACCGGCTCGGTCCTCATCGTGGCGCTGGTCCTCACGGGTGGCCGGATCGCCCTGCCCGCCGTTCTGCGCCGCCGGACAGGGACCCGGTCGGAGACAACCACCAGCAAGGAGGTCCGAGGATGATGAAGGCCGTTCAGTACCAGCGGGTCGGGCACGCCCCGAGGTCGTGGAGATCCCGGTGCCGGAACCCGGCCCGGGCCAGGTGCTGCTGAAGGTGACGGCGGCGGGGCTCTGCCACTCCGATCTGGCGGTGATGGGCTGGCCCGAGGAGCAGTTCCCCTACGCCCTGCCGATGACACTCGGTCATGAGGGTGTCGGGACGGTCGCGGCGGTGGGCGCCGGTGTCACCGCCGTGGCGGAGGGCGAGGCGGCGGCGGTGTACGGCCCATGGGGCTGCGGGCGCTGCCACAAGTGCGCCGAGGGCAAGGAGAACTGCTGTCCGCACGCTGCCGGGCTCGGCATCCTGCCGCCGGGACTCGGCTCACCCGGTGCCCTGGCGGAGTACATGCTGGTGGACTCGCCCCGCCACCTGGTTCCGCTGAGCGGAGTCGACCCCGTCCAGGCCGCGCCCCTCACCGACGCCGGGCTGACCCCGTATCACGCGATCCGCAGATCGCTGCCGAAGCTGCTGCCCGGCAGCACGGCGGTGGTAATCGGCGTCGGCGGTCTGGGGCATCTCGCCGTGCAGTTGCTGCGCGCGCTGACCCCGGCCCGGGTGGTCGCCCTCGACGTGGCCAAGGACAAGCTGGAGCTGGCACGCGAGGTCGGCGCCCACGAGGTGCTCCGCTCCGACGGCGAGGCGGCCGCGCGGCTGCGGGAACTCACCGGTGGTACGGGAGCGGAGGTCGTCCTGGACTTCGTCGGAGCCGAGGCGACCCTGGCTGTCGCCGCCGCGTCGGTGGCGGTGGAGGGCGCCGTCACCGTGGTCGGCCTCGGCGGAGGGACGCTGGCCGTCGGCTTCGGAGGTGGGCTGCCGTTCGAGGTGTCGGCCTCCTTCCCCTACTGGGCAGCCGCACGGAGCTCATGGAGGTCCTCGAACTCGCGCGGCGGGGTCTTGTATCGGCCCACGTCGAGACCATCACGCTGGAGCAGGCGCCCGAGGCGTACGAGCGTCTGCACGCGGGGGAGATCAACGGCCGCGCGGTGGTGCTGCCGCACGCCTGAGCCGCGATTGCCGCAGGGCCGGCGCCCGAGCCTCGCTCAGGCGCCGGCCCCCTCCCCTTGCGGGCTTCGCACACCCACCACCCGCTCCATACAGCGCTGGAGCACCGTCAGGAACTGCGGTGTCCGCCAGGGCCCCACGTCCACGCGCCCGGTGTCGTCCACGCCCAGGTCCTGCATGTCGTAGCGGCCCCGGCAGTGGCCGAGGGTGAAGTAGCAGACCTCGCCGAGGCCGTGCCGCTTGAGATACAGCACCGGTCGGGGCGCGTGGTCGAGGGCCGCCGTGTCGCCCTCGGCGAAACCGCGGCACGGACCCGTGTACTCGGCGTGCAGCAGTACGTCCAGTTCCCCGTGCAGCTCGCACACGTAGAGCTCGTCGGTGACCGTGAACGGCCCGATCCCGGCGACCAGCGGATGGTCGGGCCGGGTCACCCGCACTTCGTACGGCTCGATCGGCGGGTGGGCCAGAAACTGGCTGCCGAGCACCTCCGCCAGTTCCCCGAGGAGCCGTGGCGTCGTGAACACCCGCGACCCGCCACTGGTCGACGGCTCGATCACCGCGTTGGTGCCGTGCAGGGCGAGCCAGCGCCCGCCCCGCTCGAGGAACCGCGCCAGCGCGGCCCGCTGCGCCGGGCGGGGTCGGACGTCGCAGGTGTAGGTGACCAGCAGGTCGGCCTTGTCGAGGGCGACCAGGCAGTCGTAGTCCTGGTAGACCGTGGTGCGCACCCGCGGATGCTCACCGAGCAGTTCCAGCAGCCGCAGCCGCGCGTGGTCGAAGTCGTGCCACCGACCGCCGCAGACCAGTACGGCGTCCAGGCGGTCGGCCGGGCCCGCCACGGCTCAGTACTGGACGCGGGTGAGCAGCCCGCCGTCCACCACGAGGTTGGCCCCGACGCAGAAGGAGCCTGTCCGCCCGAGCAGGAACGCCACCGCCGCGGCCACGTCCTCCGCGGTGCCGTAGCGGCCGATCGGCAGCTTGGCGAGTACCTCCTCGTACACCTCGGGGCGGCTGGTGCGGATGGTCTCCCAAGCGCCGCCGGGGAAGTCGATCGGGCCGGGCGAGACGGTGTTGACGCGGATACCCTTCGGCGCGAGGGCATGGGCGAGGGCCGAGGCGTGCTGAACGACGGCCGCCTTGAGCGCGGAGTAGGAGTTCGCTCCCGCCGGACGCGCGGTGTCGGAGGCGTTGGTGGTGCCGATGGCCACGACGGCGGCCCGGTCGGAGGCCTCCAGGTGCGGCAGGGCCGCCTCGACGAGTCCCGCGAACGGGATCAGGTCGCCGCGCAGGCTGGCCTCCCACGACTCCGGGCCCTTGACGTTGCCCGCCGACACGTTGGACACCAGCAGGTCCAGGCCGCCGAGTTCACCGGCCGACCGCTCCACGAAGCCCGCGAGGGCGGCCGGGTCGGTGACGTCGACCGGCTCCGCGAACACCGTGGCGCCCTCGCCGCGCAGTTCGGCTGCGGCCTTGGCGAGTTGCTCCTCGCCCCGGGCGCACAGCGCCAGCGCGCAGCCCTCGGCCGCCAGGGTGGCGGCGATCGCCCGGCCGATGCCCCGGCTCGCCCCGGTCACCAGCGCCTTCGCGCCTGTCAGTCCCAGATCCATCGATGTCACTCCTTTGTGATGGCCTGTGATGGCCGAAACGGTCCCGGTCACTCAACTGCCGGGATAGACCCATCAGTTACCGGTCAGCTGCGAGAACGGAGCCCGGTCCGTCCGCGGCTCCGGCGGCAGCTTCAGCACCCGTTCGCCGATCAGGTTGCGCTGGATCTGATCGGTGCCTCCGGCCAGCCGGTAGCCGGGGCGCCAAGGAGGTGCTGGGTCCAGGCGAAGGTGCCCGGTTCCCCGGTGTCGGCGCTTATCCGCGCTCCCATCAGCTCGGCGGCGACCTGTCCCGTGCGGCTGAGCAGGTCGGAGGCCATGAGTTTGGTCAGCGACGCCTCCGGGCCCGGCCGGCCGCCGGCGGCGCTCGTCCTGGCGACGCGGTCGACGGTGGCCGCTCGCAGGGCGGCACGTACGTACAGGTCGGCGAGGCGCTGACGGACCAGCGGGTCCCCGGTCCGGCCGAGGGAGCGGGCGAGGGCGAGAACGTCCGAGAAGGTGCCGCCCTTGCGGCGGTTTCCGCTGCCGGAGGCGGTCCGCTCGAAGGCGAGGGTGGTGGTGGCGACCTCCCAGCCGTGGCCCGGTCGCCCGATCCGGAGCCGGTCCGGGATGCGTACGCCGCTCAGGAAGACCTCGTTGAAGGAGGCGCCGCCGCTCATCTGACGGATCGGCCGCACCTCCACGCCAGGGGCGTCCATCGGGACCAGGAAGGCGGTGATGCCGGCCTGTTTGACGACGTCCGGGTCGGTGCGGGCGAGCAGCAGACCGTAGTCGGCGAACTGGGCGCCCGAGGTCCACACCTTCTGACCGTCGATCGCCCAGTCTCCCCCACCCTCCTTCCGAGCGCGGGTGCGCAGGGCCGCGAGGTCGGATCCGGCACCGGGCTCGCTGAAGAGCTGGCAGGCCAGCAGGTCGGTGCGCAGCAACGGGCGTGCGTAGTCGCGGAGTTGCTCGGCCGTCCCGAACAGGGAGACGGCCATCCCGACCAGACGCACGGTGACGCTGATCAGCTCGGTGGA
The DNA here is from genome assembly GCA_018195615.1 of Streptomyces tuirus. Classification (GTDB taxonomy): domain Bacteria; phylum Actinomycetota; class Actinomycetes; order Streptomycetales; family Streptomycetaceae; genus Streptomyces; species Streptomyces tuirus_A. The sequence goes on from JAGTPG010000001.1 coordinate 385,527, forward strand.
CGGTGGCACGTCGAAGGCGGACTCCTCCTGTGCGAAGGCCACCGCGTGGGCGGCGGTCAGGCCCGCGCCGCCCTTGTCCGCTGGGAGGGTCAGCGCCTGGTAGCCGGCGTCGAAGCGGGCCCGCTGGTAGGCGCGGCAGCGCTCCAACAGCAGGCGCTCCTCTTCCTCGGGAAGGTTGTGGAACACGGCGAGGTCGGCGTCCTGGGAGGACTCCGGCGCCCGCGCCGGTTCGAGCACGGTGGCCAACCACCGCCGGGCCTGTGCGCGCCAGGCGTCCGGATCGAGCTGCGACATGGCTCCTCCTCGGGCACTTACCAGACGACAGATTCAGTAACGCCAACTGGGATGCGGGCCTTCATGACCGCTGATTCATGCGGGAATGGCTCCATCCGGGATCAGAGTGTTTCGCACTTTCTTGATAAACGCTACAGTCTCCGCATCCCCTCTCCCCACGAATCGGGAGAGGACCGAGGAGCCGCCGGAGGAGCCATGTCGCTGCTGCCACTCGACCGTCGCGCCCAGGAGACACCCGACGAGCCCGCCCTGGCGGACGACCTGGACGTGCTGTCCTGGTCCGGACTCGTCGACCAGGTCGCACGGGCGGCGGCACGGCTGCTGGAGTTCGCGCCCGGCCCCGACGACCGGGTCGCCGTCCTCGGCGACAACGCGATCCCGACACTGGTGGCCCATCTGGCCGGCCTGCGGGCCGGGGTCGGGACCGTGGCCACGTCCCGGAACCTCACGTCGCGGGAACTCCTCGACCAGATCATCGACGCGGGCGTCACCGGCATCATCGCCGGACCCGTCGGCGCGGGTGCCGCCCTCGACGCGGCCCGGGAACTGGGCCTGCCGCTGGTGATGCACGGGACCGCGGCGATCGGACACGCCTTCGACTGGGACATGTGGCTGGCGGGCGCACCGGCCGGACGCAGCCTCCCCACGGACCGGCCCGCCCGGCCCCACTCGTCTACACCTCGGGTACCACCGGACGGGCGCGCGGCACCGAGGTGCGCTGGGTGAGCGGCCCGGTCGCCGACGCCTCCGCCTACCTCGCCGCGATGTCCGCCCGGCCCGGCTTCCCTCCGGGCCCGCACCTGGTGTGCGGCCCTCTACAGCACAACGCACCGCTGACCTCGCTGCGGCACCTGACGGCCGGTCAGCCGGTAGTCATCCTCGGGAGATTCGACGCGGAATCGTTCCTCAGCAGGGTGCAGAAGTGGCAGGTCGCCTCGACGGTGATGGTGCCCACCCACTTCCAACGGCTGCTCGCCCTTCCGGAAGAGGGCCGCACCCGGTACGACGTCTCCAGCCTTCGGCAGGTGTCCCACACCGGCTCCGCGTGTCCACCGGACGTGAAGCGAGCCATGATCGACTGGGTCGGCCCGGTGCTGACCGAGTCGTACGGCGCCAGCGAAGCGGGAACAGTGGCCCGTATCAGCAGCGCCGAGTGGCTGGCGCACCCTGGCTCGGTCGGGCGCGTCCGACCCCCGTTCGAGGTGCTGGTCACCGATGAGGACGGCCGGCGACTGCCGCCCGGCGAACGTGGGCTGCTGGCCTTCCGCGCGCCCGACGACCAGGGCGTCCGCTACCACGCGGACCCGGAGAAGACCCAGGCCGCCTATCTCTTCCCCGGCGTCTTCACACTCGGCGACATCGGCTATGTCGACCCGGACGGCTACATCTTCATCACAGACCGGGCCGCGGACGTCGTGGTCTCCGGCGGGGTCAACCTCTACCCGGCCGAGAGTGAGGCCGTACTGCGGCAGCACCCGGCGGTTGCCGAGGTCGCGGTCATCGGGGTGCCCGACCCGGACTTCGGTGAATCCCCGCGGGCGCTGGTCGTGACGGCGGCGGACGAGCCGTCGGCCGATGAACTGGACCGGTTCTGCCGCGAGCGACTGGCCGCCTACAAGTGCCCCAAGTCCTACGAGTTCGTCCCGGAGCTCGTCCGCAACGCCATGGGCAAGCTCGACAAACGCGCGATGCGCCGCCCCTACTGGCGCTCCGAGCGCACCATCGCCGGCTAGCACGAAGGATCGAAGGACCACCCATGACCGAACTGCTCCTCATCCGGCACGGCCTCCCCCAGGCGGGCGTGTACGACCCCGGGTTGTCGCCGGAGGGCACCGCGCAGGCCGAACGCCTCGCCGCCTGGCTCGTGCACGAGGACATCGACGCCCTGTACACCAGCCCGTTCCAGCGGGCGCGGGAGACGGCGGCGCCCCTTCAACGGCTCACCGGCCTGACCGCCACCGTGCTGGACGACCTGCGCGAGTGGGACACCGACGTCTCGCACCCCTACACGCCACCGGAGCAGATCAACACGGACGACCCCCGGTCGGTTGCGCTCGCCGAGGGACGGTACGAGGACTTCGTGCCCGATCTGGACTGGGACACCTTCCGGGACCGGGCGGTGCGCGCGATGGACACCATGCTGGACGCTCACCCCGGCGAGCGGGTCGCGGCCGTGTGCCACGGCGGCATCACCAACACCTACCTGGCGACGGTGCTCGGACTGCCCACGATGTTCTGGTTCCACCCCGGCTACACCTCCGTCAGCCGGGTGCGGCGCATGCCCGGCGGCCGGATCGTTCCGCACTCGGTGAACGAGATGGCCCACATGATCGCCGAACGTGCCGTCGACGCGGTCGTCTGACCCGCCCACTCAGGAGGTCCCGGTCATGCCCGGATCCGTCATCGTCGCCGGAGCCAGGACGCCCATCGGCAAACTGATGGGCGCCCTGAGCACCCTGTCCGCGGTCGACCTCGGCGCCCACGCCATCGCCGCGGCCCTGTCCGCCGTCCACCTGGACCCGGCGGCCGTGCAGGCCGTCGTCATGGGGCATGTCGTGCAGGCCGGGGCCGGCCCCAACTCGGCCCGGCAGGCCGCGACCCTCGCCGGCGTTCCGTTCTCCGTCCCCGCGAGCACCGTCAACAAGCTCTGTCTGTCCGGTCTGCACGCCATCGCCCTGGCCGACCTCGTGATCACCTCCGGCCGTCACGAGGTGGTCGTCGCCGGTGGCATGGAGTCCATGTCGGGCGCCCCGCATCTGCTGCGTGCGGCGCGTACCGGCTGGAAGTACGGTTCGGCAGTCGTGGAGGACGCCCTCGACCGCGACGCCCTGGTCTGTGCCTTCGACGGCGTCTCCATGGGGGCGGCCACTGAGCGCTACCAGCAGCCGTTCGCCCTGACCCGTGAGGAACAGGACGAGTACAGCGCGCGGTCCCATCAAAGGGCCGCCTGGGCCCAGGAGTCGGGCGCGTTGTCCGAGGAGATCACCCCTGTCACCGTGGGCGGACGCCAGGGCGGGACGGTGGTGGAGGCCGACGAAGGCGTACGGCCCGGAAGCACCGTCGAGGGACTTGGGCGCCTGAAGCCGGCCTTCTCCGGCGCGGGCACCATCACCGCGGGCAACTCGTCACAGCTCTCCGACGGCGCCGCGGCCGTCGTCGTGATGAGCGCGGAGCGCGCCCGGCGGGAGGGCCTGACGCCGCTCGCCGAGATCGGCGCCTACGGCACGGTCGCGGGCCCCGATCCCTCGCTCCTCGTGCAGCCCGTCGGCGCGGTTCGCGACGCCCTGTCCCGGGACGGCCGGCTGAAGGCCGCCGACCTCGACCTGTTCGAGATCAACGAGGCGTTCGCTGGAGTGGCCCTGGCTTCCATGAGAAACCTGGACATTCCGCTGGACAAGTTGAACGTCAACGGCGGAGCGATCGCGCTCGGACACCCGGTCGGCATGACCGGAGCCCGGCTGGTGCTGACCCTCGCGGCGGAACTGCGGCGGCGTGGAGGCGGCAACGGAGCGGCGGCCCTGTGCGGGGGCGGCGGCCAGGGCGACGCGCTGTTGCTGCATGTACCGACGCAGGCCTGAGATGCGGAGCTGAACCACCATGAACGACCGACTGCCACCGGCCCCGATCACCCTCACGGTGGCCGCCCGCACCGGCGCCGCCGACGGCGTGGTCTGCCTCACCCTTCGCCGCCCTGACGGCGGTCCGCTCCCCTCCTGGACACCGGGTGCCCACATCGACGTACTCCTGGACACCGACGACGGCGATCTGATCCGTCAGTACTCCCTGTGCGGACACCCGGCCGACGGCGGGGCCTGGCAGATCGCCGTGCTGCGCGACCCAGCAGGCCGCGGCGGCTCCGCGTACATCCATGACCACCTGTGCGAAGGCGCCACCGTGTGTGTCCGCGGACCGCGGAACAACTTCCCGCTGCGGCCGGCCGCCCGCCATCTGTTCATCGCCGGCGGTGTCGGCATCACGCCCATCCTTCCCATGGTCGAGGCCGCCGAGGCCGCGGGAGCCGACTGGCGCCTGCTGTACGGCGGCCGCACCCGCGCCTCCATGGCGTTCCTGGACCGCCTCGCCCCGCACGGTGACCGGGTGCTCATCCGCCCGCAGGATGAGTACGGCCTGCTGGACCTCGCCGCCCACCTCGACGAGCCCGAGGAGAACACCCTGGTGCACGCCTGCGGTCCCGAACCCCTGCTGCGGGCGGTGCAGGAGCAGTGCGCTGGCTGGCCGCCCGGCGCGCTGGGTGTCGAACGGTTCGCCCCGACGCGGACGGCCGAACCCGGCCCGACAGGGGCCTTCGAGCTGGAGCTCGCCCGTTCCGGACTCACCCTCACCGTGCCCCCGGACCGTTCGGTGCTCGACACCGTGGAGGCGGCCGGCGTCACGGTCGACTTCTCCTGCCGGGAAGGCACGTGCGGTACCTGCGAGACCGACGTACTCGACGGCAGGCCCGACCACCGCGATTCGCTGCTGACCGAGGACGAGCGGGCCGCCGGTGACACCATGCTCATCTGCGTCTCCCGCTCGTGCGGGCCCGCCTGATCCTCGACCTGTGACGGCGATCACCTCCAGGGATTTACTAGGGCGTCCTAGTATTTCATCGTCCCGCACCACCCCGCCCTGCCCGGGAAAGGACCTCATGAGCGATCTGCATCGACCCGTGCACCCCGTCCGCCTGGTCACCGCTTCGGCTCTGTTCGACGGGCACGACGCCTCGATCAACATCATGCGGCGCATCTTGCAGTCCCAGGGCGCCGAGGTGATCCACCTTGGACACAACCGGTCGGTGCGGGAGGTCGTGGACGCGGCGCTGGAGGAGGACGCACACGGCGTGGCGGTCTCCTCCTACCAGGGGGGGCACGTCGAGTACTTCGAGTACCTGGTCGAGTCGCTGCGCTCACGGGGAGCGGAGCACATCCGGGTGGTGGGCGGCGGGGGCGGCGTCATCGTGCCCGACGAGATCGCACGGTTGCGCGGGAGCGGGGTGACCATCTTCTCCCCGGAGGACGGGCAGCGGATGGGCCTCGCCGGGATGGTCAACTCGGTGGTGCGGGACTGCGACTTCGATTTCTGGGACGACAGGCCGGCCGATGCGGCCGCAGTGCTCGCCGGTGACCGGTTCGCGATCGCCCGCGCCATCACCGGCGCCGAACTCGGCAAGCTGCCCACGGAGTTCCTGGAGCGGCTGCGCGCCGCCGCCGCGGCCCGGGTCGTACCGGTGCTCGGCATCACCGGCACCGGCGGCTCGGGCAAGTCCTCGCTGACCGACGAACTGGTGCGCCGATTCCGTGTCGACCAGCACGACAAGCTGCGGATCGCGGTGATCGCGGTCGATCCGACGCGCCGCCGTGGCGGCGGCGCGCTGCTCGGTGACCGGATCCGGATGAACTCCCTGGACGGGGACCGGGTGTTTTTCCGGAGCCTGGCCACCCGTGGCAGCCGTGAGGTGCCCGAGCACCTGTCCGATGTGACCGACGTCGTGAAGGCCGCCGGGTTCGACCTGGTGATCGTCGAGACACCGGGCATCGGCCAGGGCGACGCGGCGATCGTGCCGTTCGTCGACACCTCGCTGTACGTGATGACGCCGGAGTTCGGCGCCGCCTCGCAGCTGGAGAAGATCGACATGCTCGACTTCGCCGATGTCGTGGCGATCAACAAGTTCGAGCGGCGCGGCGCCAAGGATGCCCTGCGCGACGTGGGACGCCAACTGGTCCGCAACCGCGAGGCGTTCGGCCTGCGGCCCGAGGACATGCCGGTGTACGGCACCTCGGCGGCGACCTTCGACGACGACGGTGTCACCGCGCTCTATCAGCACCTGCGGACCGACTTGGCCGAGAAGGGGCTGCCCCTGTCCGAGGGCGCGCTGGTACCGGTCGACGTGCGCCACTCGTCAGGCATGCGGCAGGTGGTTCCCGCGGACCGGGTGCGCTACCTCGCCGAGATCACCGACACCGTCCGTACGTACCACGCGGAAACCGGTCGGCTGGCCGAGGCGGCCCGGCGGGTGCAGCGCCTGGAGGCGGTCAAGGGCGAACTCGTCGAGGCGGGTTCCGACGCCGGGAACGTTCAGTCGCTGCTCGATGACGCCCACAAGCGGCTCCCGCTCGACGTCAGGGAACAGATCGACAACTGGCCCGCTGTCATCGCCTCCTACTCCGGCGACGAGCAGGTCGTGACGATCCGCGACAAGGAGATCCGCACCAAGCTGACCCGTGAGTCCCTGTCCGGTAACAAGATCCCCGTGTCGCCCTGCCCCGCTTCACCGACCACGGCGAACTGGTGCGCTTCTGGCGCGCCGAGAACCTGCCTGGCCATTTCCCCTTCACGGCCGGGGTGTTCCCCTTCAAGCGCGACGGCGAGGACCCGGCGCGGATGTTCGCCGGCGAGGGTGATCCGTTCCGCACCAACCTCCGCTTCAAGATGCTCTCTGAGGGCCAGCCGTCCACCCGGCTGTCCACGGCCTTCGACTCCGTCACCCTCTACGGCCGCGACCCCGACGAACGCCCCGACATCTACGGCAAGGTCGGTACCTCCGGCGTCTCGGTGGCCACCTTGGAGGACATGAAGGCGCTCTACGACGGCTTCGACCTCGTCGCGCCGACGACCTCGGTCTCCATGACCATCAACGGGCCCGCGCCAACCCTCCTGGCGTTCTTCCTCCACACCGCGATCGACCAGCAGACCGAGAAGTTCCGTGCCACCGAGCGCCGCGACCCCTCGCCCGAGGAGGCGGCTCGGCTGCGCGCCGACGCGCTGGCGCATGTGCGCGGCACCGTGCAGGCCGACATCCTCAAGGAAGACCAGGGCCAGAACACCTGCCTGTTCTCCACCGAGTTCTCCCTGCGGATGATGGCCGACATCCAGGAGTGGTTCATCGCGCACAAGGTCCGCAACTTCTACTCGGTGTCCATCTCCGGTTACCACATCGCCGAGGCCGGCGCGAACCCCATCAGCCAGCTCGCCTTCACCCTGGCCAACGGCTTCACCTATGTCGAGGCCTACCTCGCCCGGGGCATGCACATCGACGACTTCGCCCCCAATCTGTCGTTCTTCCTCTCCAACGGCATGGACCCCGAGTACTCCGTCCTCGGCCGGGTCGCCCGCCGGATCTGGGCGGTGGCGATGAAGGAGAAGTACGGCGCGAACGACCGCTCCCAGAAACTGAAGTACCACGTCCAGACGTCGGGCCGGTCCCTGCACGCCCAGGAGATGGACTTCAACGACATCCGCACCACGCTCCAGGCGCTCATAGCGATCTACGACAACTGCAACAGCCTGCACACCAACGCCTACGACGAGGCGGTGACCACCCCCACCGAGGAGTCGGTGCGGCGGGCCCTGGCCATCCAGTTGATCATCAACCGTGAGTGGGGCCTGGCGATGAACGAGAACCCCCTCCAGGGCTCGTTCGTCATCGACGAGCTCACCGACCTGGTGGAGGAGGCCGTCCTCACCGAGTTCGAGCGGATCAGCGAACGCGGTGGCGTGCTCGGCGCCATGGAGACCGGCTACCAGCGCGGCCGCATTCAGGACGAGTCGATGCTCTACGAGCAGCGCAAGCACGACGGCACCCTGCCCCTCATCGGCGTCAACACCTTCCGCGCCCCGCACGCCGCCAGCGCCGAGCCCGCCCTCCTCGAACTCGCCCGCGCCACGGAGGACGAGAAGCAGTCACAGCTGGAGCGGGTCCGAGACTTCCAGGCTCGTCACCAGGAGCGCGCCCACGCCGCCCTGGTCGCCCTCAAGGAAGCGGCGGTCAGCGGGGACAACGTCTTCGCCGTCCTCATGGACGCCGCCCGCGTCTGCTCACTTCAGCAGATCACCGAGGCCTTCTTCGAGGTCGGCGGCCAGTACCGCCGCAATGTCTGACCCAGCCCCGCACACCCATGCAACGACCTCGTCAGAGAGGACCCTCGGATGGATCCCGTCACCCGGCTCGGCGTCGTCGGCTGCGGCCTCATGGGCTCCGGCATCGCCGAAGTCGCCGCTCGCAGCGGCATCGACGTCCGCGTGGCCGAGGCCACGCCGGACGCGCTCGAAGCAGGACGCCGCCGACTCACCGCCTCCCTTGACCGAGGCGTACGGCGCGGCAAGCTCGGCGAGGAGCAGCGGGACCAGGCCCTCGCCAGGCTTTCCTTCACCCATGACCTCAGCGACATGGCCGACCGTCAGTTCCTCATCGAGGCCGTCGCCGAGAACCGCGACATCAAGGCCGATGTCCTGCGCACCCTGGACAAGGCAGTCGAGGACCCTGCGGCAGTCCTGGCCACCAACACCTCCTCGATCCCCGTCGTCGATCTCGCCGTGGTCACCGAGCGGCCCGCGCGGGTCATCGGCATGCACTTCTTCAACCCTGTGCCCGTGCAGCAGTTGGTCGAGCTCATACCCGCTCTCATCACCAGCGCGGACACCGTGCAGCGCACCCGCGACCTGGCCGAGCAGTTGGGCAAACGGGCCATCCAGGCCCCCGACCGATCCGGCTTCGTCGTCAACGCCCTTCTGGTGCCCTACCTTCTCAGCGCGGTACGGATGGTCGAGTCGGGCTCAGCGCAGCCGGAAGACATCGACCGGGGCATGGAACTCGGCTGCGCCCACCCCATGGGACCCTTGCGCCTGCTCGACCTCATCGGCCTCGACACCGCCCAGGCCGTGGCGGAGTCGATGTACGAGGAATTCAAGGAGCCGCTGTACGCGCCCCCCGCCCTCCTGCGCCGTATGGTCGCCGCAGGCCACCTCGGCCGCAAGAGCGGCCGAGGTTTCCACACGTACGACACCTGAACAAGGGCTTCCGGGCGACCGTGAGGACCTGCTCTGCCCGGTAGCGTGGCCATCGGGTGGCCGCCAGGGCGGTCGCGGGAGCTGGGGATGACTGCTCGAATCAGCAGAGCGTGTCATGCCCGACCCATCGAGGGCCTTTCCGCCGGCCGGCGCAGTGGACCAGCAGAGCCGGTGTCCGGATCGGTGACGAGGAACCGGCCGCTGAGCGGATCGGTCTGGACGTGCGTGGTCCGCCATCCGCGCGCGCTGAGGCCTGCTGTGAGTGAGGCGACGATCTCCTGCATCGGAGCGGGGTTCTCGGTGGCGACGTCGAGTCACGGCTGAAGCGTTCGACCAGGCCGTGGGCCTGCACGGCGTGTCCGCCGGTGAGGACCAGAAGGTAGGGGGAGCCAAGGTCGAGGATGTCGGCGAGGGGACGCTCATGGAGCGGAGTGAGCTTCACGCGGCGGTCGTGTCAGCGAGAGCGGTGCGGAGCAGGTCGGGGAAGGCGTCCTCCCAGACCTCGCCGATGTAGGGACTGATCAAGCGCTGCAGCACAGGCCACTGCTCGGTGAGCAACCGGTGGTGCAGGAGAGGCACCAGGTCCTCACTCAGTCCTTCGGCGAGGACGGTCCGGCAGAGCGTCATGCGGGACTTCGGACGGTCCAGGCTGTAGCTCGTCCGCCCGGACCAGACGATATGGAGCGGCAGGTCCACGTTGCCCCTCGACAGGGCCGACCAGCTCCTGCAAGCCCTCGGGCAGTCGGCTGCGGTAGCGGTCCCGCAGCACCTCGGCACGGAGGGCGGTGATCGTCGTATCCATGCATCCGGTATCGCTGCTGGGATGCGGGGGCATGGCGGATACGGGGCTCCCCTGTCGTACGCGGGTCGGGCGCCGCCCGCCCTTCCCTCGGACATCTCACACCGCGGGCGCTTAGCGCGTCATGGTCTCCCCGTGCAGCCCCCGGGTGGTGCGGCAATCGGCTGTCCTGCCGACCTAGGACCCGCCCGCTTGCGGGCGCGGGTGATCGTGATGCAACAGGTCACCCGGAGGGCCGCCGCGGTGGAGTGGGCTGTGGCTTCGGTCTCGGCGTCGGGAATGACGACGGTGTCGAAGCCGAGGCCCATGCCGTCGGCGCAGTGGACAAACAGGACACCGGGGCGCACGAGGTGTCGGCAGCGGCCGGAGGGGGCAGGCGGCATCCATAAGGCCCGCCGCTTCGGCCCGAACGCAGCCCACTCACTCAGGCCCCATGCCGCGAACGAGCTGTCGAGGCACGCAGCGAACGTCCCAAGCGGGAGTCAGGCACCTGTGTCCCGGTCACCCGTCATGGCAGCCACCTGGTCAGCAAGCTGGGACGCTCACACCTCTGACCTGCAGAAACACCCAAACGCTAGATCTTGGACTTGAACAGAGTACGCAGCACTTTGGACTCCTGAAAGACGGCTCCCTGCCAGCTTTCTGCAGGTCAAGGGCGGTCCTCACCGCCGGGTACTTCGTCGTCGGCATGCAGGGTCTCACCGGTACACCACGAGGCGTTGTCGCCGGGACCGGACTCGTCGGCCAGTTCGCGGAGCCGGAGTGGCCGAGCCGCCACACCGCGGTCGCTCCGAGGCTGGTGTCGATGTGCCTGCGCATGATCGCCGCCGCGCCGGCGCCGTCGCCCAGGGCGACGCATTCCACGAGGGCGTCATGCTCCTTGGCTTTCTGGTCCAGGGACCGTCGGATCTCCAGCAGATCGCGTGCTTCTTCAGCACGCAACGGCGAGACCCGGGCGTCCCGGTGGGCGTCCGGCTCGACCAGACCTTCGCTCTTGAGGCGGCGCAGCGCCTCGCGCAGTGGCGTGGTGCTGATGCCGACATCAGCGTGCCGGCCTGCGAACGCTTCGCGTGGGACGAGGACTCCACACCGAGGTCCACCAGGGGCAGGAGGACGCCGCCCGGCGGGGCGCCGACGAAGCCCGAGCCAGGCCATGACGCGCTGAAGGGTGAAAGGTACTCCCGCGAACTCGCCCACCAGGCCACCGGCCGCGAGTACCGGCCCCGCCACAAAGACAGAACTCGCGATTCGCCGGTGGACGGAGCCGGGGGACGACGTCGTGTCGCGTATGAGACGGCACCAGGCGTGCCGGTGGAGCGTGACGAGCGCCTCACGAACGGAACGGCATCGCCCGGCAGGCCGACGATCGCGTCAGGCCTCCGGGCGGCGCCGTGGTCGATCCCACTGTCAGTCGGTGATCACGGGGCTGCGGTGGATCCACTCACTGCCGTGTACCGCCTGGTGCATGAAGGCGGCCACGTCCGCGCGGCTGATGGTCGGGTTGCCCTTCATCGGCAGCCGGTCCCCCGCGCTGTACGCGCCTTTGGCGGGGCCGTGGGTCAGCCGGGTCGGGTAGACCACGGTCCAGTCCAGACCGCTGGAGCGGATGCGCTCGTCGGCGATCTCCTTGTCGGCGTAGATCGACCGCAGCAGCGTGCGGTAGATCGCCTTCTGGGTGGTGCTCGACTCGTCGAAGGTGCAGCCGACGCCGAACGACGACAGCCACACCAGCCGGGAGACACCCACCTCCTTGGCCGCGCCGATCACAGCCGCCGAGGCGCGCGTGAAGAGGCCGTCGGCACGTACCGAATTGCCCCGCCCGAGCGCGGAGACGATCGCGTCGTGCTCGACCGCGGCAGCGGCGATGTCACGGTGCGATGTGGCGTCTCCGGTAACCACCGTGACCTTGTCGGTCAGGTCACCGAGAGCCGCCGGGTTGCGTACGAAGGTGGTGACCGAGTCACCGGATCGCAGGGCCAGGTCGATGACATGGCGGCCGGTGGGGCCGGTCGCACCGAGGATGAGCAGTTTCATGGCGCGGAAGTCTTCCGTGAGCGTCTGGGTGGAGGCAGGGGTGGACGTACGCCTGTCGCACCGGCGGCCTCCTCTGCGTGGCAAGGGCAGGGCCGAACCGGATAGCTGTCCGATACCGGGAAGGTAGCGGACAGCTATCCGGTTAGCAAGGCGGGATCCCCAGAGGGCCGAGGCGGATGTGTTCGCCGAGTGGGTCCAGAACGGCAGACGACAGGGACGCGAGACAGCCGCCCGGATTCCGCCCGGCACCCAACGCGTTTCGCCGTGCCGCCGACCCGGCCGCCGTCAGCGCCGCCCCGGCGCCCCGCGCGCAGGCCGTCCATGACGATGTCCAGCAGTCGAGTGGTCTGGGTGTGCCAGTCACCACTGATGTCGATCTGCCAGATGCCGGCGATGGCGCGGAGGAAGTCATCGGCGGTCACCCCCGGGCGGATGGTGCCGGCCTCGTGGTTGGCGTTGAGTAGGGACTCGATCGATCCGAACACCAGCGCGTACCCGGACGGCTCCGGCCCTCCCGTCGCACCGGCCGCCTGACGCAGCGCGTCGGCCAGTCCGGTCTTGGCCATGATGAAGCGGGCGAGGCGGTCCATCCATGCACGAAGGGCCTGGTCGGGCTCCATGACCTTCAGCAACTCGGCCGCACTGTCGGTGAGTTGCCGCACCTCGTGGTGGTACGCCTCCAGAACGAGCGCCTCGCGATTGGGGAAGTTGCGATAGAGCGTGCCCTGCCCGACGCCCGCCTTCTTGGCGATCGTGCTCAGCGGGACGTCCGCGGAACGCGACAGTTCGACCAGCGCCACCTCCAGGATGCGCTCCCGGTTGCGCTGCGCGTCCGACCGCTGAGGCCCGCCCGCCCTCGACTCCACATGCCCTCCTCTCGGGCTCACGCCGAAGCCCTTGCCTAACCGGACAGCAGTCCGCTACTTTCCCTCTGCCGGACTGTTGTCCGCTTGGGCGTTCACCATAGCGGGCGAAACCGTTCGGCGTCATTGGCCGATGGCGTGCTCCGCTCCGCCGAGGCCCGCGAGCGCCTCCTGCAGCACGCGTTCGAGGGCAACCAGAAGAAGACAGCCGCTGCCCCGCTGGTGGTGATCCTGTCCGCGGACAACGAGTTCCACGAGGAGCTGCCGCAGCTCCACCCACACTTCCCGCAGACCAAGGACCTCGTCTGGGGCGAGCGCGCGTTCCGTGAGAAGAACGCCACCCTGAACGCCGCCCTGCAGGCCGCCTACTTCATCGTCGGCATGCACTTCTCGATACCGCCCAGGCCGTGGCGGAGTCGATGTACGAGGAGTTCAAGGAGCCGCTGTACGCGCCCCCGCCCTCCTGCGCACTCCTCGGCGCCGTATGGTCGCCGCAGGCCACCTCGGCCGCAAGAGCGGCCGCGGTTTCCACACGTAGGACGCCTGAACCGGTGGTCTCAGTCCTTACCGACGACGATCACCTCGTCCTCGGCCGTCCAGCGGCGCCGCTCGCCCTTGGGCGGGTTGATGCGCACGCCGTGGCCGGAAGTGGTCGACGGGCCGTCGTGGGTTCGGTATCCGATGGCGCATTCGCCGCGTTCGCGTGCCGCGGCCACGATCGTGGCGAAGGACGTCTCGCGCCCCGGCAGGACATAGTCGGTGGCCGGCCGCATGCGCACTCCGGTCCCGTCGGCGGAGAACAGTTCCTCGAACACCGCGGCCAAGTTCCCGTTCTGGGAGATCTGCGCCATGAGCAGGCCGATGAGCTTGCCACTGATGATCACGTCGGCTCCGGGGCTGATGGGGGCCAGCGCCCGGTTGCGGTCGTCGATCAGTTCGGTGACGACCGGCAGTTCGCGGCCGCTGGTCTCCTCCAGCTGACGCAGCAGCAGGAGGGTGACGAGCGTGCGGTTGTCGGGGTCGTCCGACGGCTGCCCCGGAGCGGGGTCCTGGCCGAGCACGATCACACTGTCGTAGGAGTGGACGTCCAGGCGTCGCAGGGTCTCGGGGCGCGTGACGTCCCCGTGGTGCAGGGTCAGGGTCAGATCGGTGCCGCTGCGCTCGTCGGCCTCGCTCACCTGCCGGACTGTCCCTTCATCACCGTCCGCCACCACGTCGACCGCTGATCCGGGCCGGGCGCGGCGGCGCAACTGGTCGATCATGAGCGGCGCTCGGCGATTCCAGCCCAGCAGGAGAACCCGCTCCGGCCGCGCGGGCGCCGAAGGGCCGGACGCGATCGCCGACTTCTCGACCAGCTCCGCGCAGTCGGCCGGCCAGGCCGTGTCGTCGTCACGGGAGATGACGACGAGCAGGTCGTCGGGGCGATCGGCGTCTGTGGTGGCGGGTTGAGCAGGGAGGTGTCTCCCCGCACGATTCCGACGACGCTCGACGTCGGGTAGGACAGCAGGGCGTCGCCGAACGGCCGGCCGGTCAGGGTCGGCTCCGTGACGAGGTAGAACTCGTCACCGGCGAAGTCGAGGAGCTCCTGGTGGACGAGAGAGAGGCCGGGGCGGCGCGCGGCCTGGACGATCAGCCGGGCGGTGACGGTGTCGCTCTCCAGGATGACGCCGCCCGGTCCGGCGGCGAGAGAGGCGGCCAGGCGGTAGCGGTCGTCCCGGACGGCGGCGACGACGGGCGGCCGCGTCGTCTCCGCTGCCAGGGCCGCCCTCAGCGCCAGCAGCGTCTTGACCACCTCGGCGTCGGCGTCCGGCTCGTCGTGGGGCAGGACCAGCACGACACCGGCCGTGGCCGGGCTGGTGAGGGTGAGCACGGCCGGGTCGGTGGTGGGACCGCTGCGGCAGATCAGCCGGGTGCGGCCGACGGGGCCCACCTTCGTGCTCAGGGCCTCCTCCATGGCGGTCTTGTCCCGGTCGGCCAGCACGGCCACCGCCGTCCGCCGCTGGTTGGCGCCCGCGGCCACCAACTCGCTCACCACCGTGAAGACCTGCTCCGACCACCCCAGGACCACGGCGTGCCCTTGTTCGAGCACGGTGGAACGGCCCCGCCGCAAATCGGTGAGCCGCTCGGTGAGCGCTGTCGTGATCAGGCCGACGAGCGTCGAGACGTACAGCAGAGCGACCAGGGCGAGCAGCACCGACATCGTCACGCGCAGCGGCGTACCGGTCGCACCGCCCAGCCGCAGTGTCTCCCCGGTGTGGCGCCATACCTGCGCCAGCCGGTCCGTCAGGGGCGCCGGCGCCTCGGGGTCGGTCCACACCAGCACCGCACTGGCCGGGACGACGATGGCCAGACACACCAGCGCCATCCAGCCGACGAGAGCGGAGGCACCGCGGGTCAGCGTGCTGTCGAACCAGTAACGGGCTCTGTCACCGAACGGAGTGCGCCGCTGCGCCATCCTTCCCCTCCGTCGCCCGCACTCTTGCTCAGGCCGGAGAGCACGGATGTGGATATGCACAGGGCAGTTTGGGTGATCGATCTCGGTGGCCGGCGGACTTCGCTCAGCCTTCATCCCTTCGGGTACTCCGAGCGGCCCCCATAGGCTGACCTGCTGTGACGTCAGGGTTTGTCCCCGTCGTCGCTCCTTCGAGTCAACGCCGGAGCGAAGGACGGACGCCTGGTCACGACCGCCAGTACAAAGACCGCCATGACTGAAGATCACTCGGTGGTGTGCTCGGACGACGGTCTCACCCGGAGGACTTTCGCGGCGGCGGCCGGCACGGCCACGGTGGCAACGGCCCTGACCGGGGGTGTCGCCGCCGCTCTGCCCGCACCGGCTGCCCCGGGCGAGGGCCGTGGCGCCGGCTTCGACCGGTCCCTCGCCGTCGCTCGCGCCCTCCTCGTGCTGGACTCCGACGACCGCCCCCTCGTACCGCGTTACCAGCGCGTCCTCCAGAAGGGACTGCCGTCCGGCCGGCGGACACGCCCCAAGAACGTCCTGGTCATCGGCGCCGGTCCGGCCGGTCTCGTGGCTGCCTGGCTCCTGAAGAAGGCGGGGCACCGGGTGACGGTGCTGGAGGCCAACGGCAACCGCGCGGGCGGGCGCATCAAGACCTTCCGCAACGGCGGTCACGAACAGGCCGAGCAGCCCTTCGCCGATCCCCGCCAGTACGCCGAGGCGGGCGCGATGCGCATCCCCGGCAGCCACCCCCTGGTGATGGAGCTGATCGACCAGTTCGGACTGGAGAAACGGCGTTTCCACTACGTCGACGTCGACGAGGGGGGACGTCCCGCCGGCCGCACCTGGATCCACGTCAACGGCATCCGCGTGCGGCGCGCCGACTACGCCCGCGCGCCCCGGCGCGTGAACCGGTCCTTCGGCGTGCCCAAGGCCCACTGGGACACCCCCGCCGCCGCCATCCTGCGCTCCGTGCTGGACCCGGTGCGCGACGAGTTCAGCTACGTCAACGGTGACGGCAAGCGGGTCGGCAAGCCGCTCCCGGAGCGGCTGCGGGGCTGGGCCCGGGTGGTGCAGCGGTTCGGTGACTGGTCGATGTTCCGCTTCCTGACCGAGCACGCCGGCCTCGACGAGCGGACCGTCGACCTGATCGGCACCCTGGAGAACCTCACCTCACGCCTCCCGCTGTCGTTCATCCACAGCTTCATCGGCTCCTCCCTCATCAGCCCCGACACGCCCTTCTACGAGTTGGAGGGCGGCACGGCCGTACTGCCGGACGCACTCCTGGAACGGGTGCGGGGGGACGTACGGTTCGACCGCCGTGTCACGCGCATCCAGTACCACCACCCCGACCGCTCTTCGGCGGACACCCCGCACGTCCGGAGCAAGGGTCCGCACGTGTGGGTGGACACCGTGTCCGAGGGCCGCGACGGGCCCGTCGTACGCGAGCAGTTCACCGCGGACGTCGCCGTGGTCACGGTTCCCTTCTCCGGGCTGCGCCACGTGCAGATCGCCCCGCCCCTGTCGTACGGCAAGCGCCGCGCGGTCTGCGAATTGCACTACGACAGCGCGACCAAGGTGCTGCTGGAGTTCAGCCGCCGGTGGTGGGAGTTCGACGAGGCGGACTGGAAGCGCGAGCTGAACGCCGTCGAACCGGGCCTGTACGACGCCTACCGCACCGGCCGCGCCGCCGCGGACGGCAGTCTGCTCGGCGCCCATCCCTCCGTGCCGGGCGGACACATCACGGCGGGTCAGCGCACCCACTACGCCGCCAACCGCGCGATCGCCCGCGACCAGCCGGAGGCGGTCGACGTGGTGGGCGGCGGCTCGGTGTCGGACAACGCCAACCGGTTCATGTTCCACCCGTCCCATCCGGTTCCGGGCAGTGCGGGAGGTGTGGTCCTGGCGTCCTACAGCTGGGCGGACGACGCGCTGCGCTGGGACTCCCTGGACGACGAGGCCCGGTACCCACACGCCCTGTGCGGCCTGCAGCAGGTCTACGGCCAGCGCGTCGAGGTCTTCTACACGGGCGCGGGCCGCACGCAGAGCTGGCTGCGCGATCCCTACGCCTACGGGGAGGCGTCCGTGCTCCTGCCCGGGCAGCACACGGAGTTGCTGCCCGCGATCCCGGTGAGTGAAGGGCCGTTGCACTTCGCCGGGGACCACACGTCCGTCAAGCCGGCGTGGATCGAGGGAGCCGTGGAGTCCGCCGTGCGTGCCGCCCTGGAGGTCCACACGGCATGAGCCGCACGGTCCGCTGAGCCACGGGGGTGGGGGCCGTCGGCCCCCACCCCGAGTCCGACGGCTGAGCTGTCAACAGGAACTGCCGCACGATGACGAGCTGCTGCAGGACGACGAACTGCCGCACGACGACGAGCTGCTGGAGCAGGACGAGGAGCCGCTGCAGGAAGAACCAGACGGCGAGCTGTCGCAGGTGTCATCCGCTGCGTACCAGGCCGAATCGCCGGACGAGGTGCCCGCCCCTCCTGTCGCCGATACCGCACCCGTACCGCCGCTTGTCGGCCACGCCCCGTGCCCGGAGGCCTGCCAACCCAGATCGTCCCAGGCACGCCGCCATGCCCGACGCACGAGCCAGGCACCCAGCACGGCCACCCCCAGCGCGGCAGCGCCCACCATGATCAGAGCAGTCACGATCACGTCCCCCTTCCACCGGGCCGAGCGCACCGGGTCCCCCACCCATGCCCCCGCTCCAGGCGACTTCAATCTCCCCTTGAGCAAGCCCAGAGGTTCGGTGAGCGGCGCGGCGGAAGCCGTGAAACTACTGTGCACCAGGAGGAGACTTTAAGTTTCAATGTTCCACTTCGCCTCGACAGCTGGGACAGTACGCCCCATGGGGGCAGTACATGACGTCAAGTCGAGGCACCGGGACGACAGTTGGCCTACCACGACACCTACTGCCGGACAGCCGGCGCACTCCTGAGCCCCGCCCTCGGGTGGGTACTGGCGCTCACCGGGGCGGTGGTGCTCCCGCTGACCGTCGCGACCGCCGTCGAACCGGACGACGGGCAGTGGCGTGAGCACAGCCCGGGCGTCTACACCGTGAAGGTCGCGGAGGAGACGACCGAGAAGCCGGAGACCTCGGGCCCGGCGGGCCGGCACGGCTCCGCCGCGAGGGTCTCCACCCCGGCTCCCGCGCCCTCCCCCTTGCCGGCCCCGGTCCCTCCGACGGACCACGGCCCTCCGTAGGCCGCTTTCGCTGTTCACGCCCGCCAGGCATACCGGCGTTCCGGCCGCCCGGCGGCGCCGTAGCGCAGGGACACCTCCGCGCTGCCGGTGCTGTGGAAGTGTTCCAGATAGCGGCGGGCGCTCACCCGGGAGACGCCGGTCAGAGCGGCGCACTCGGTGGCGGACAGGGTGCCGTCCGCCGCCCGCAGGGCCCGCTCGACCAGCTCGGCGGTCTCCACGCTCATGCCCTTGGGCAGGGTGGGGCCGGTGCGGGGACGACCGCTCCGGCCAGGACCCGGTCCACGTCCGCCTGGCCCCGTACGACCGTGCTCAGCAGCCGTCCCCGCTGGGCCGCGTAGCGCTCCAGACGGGGGCGCAGATCCTCGAAGTCGAACGGCTTGAGGAGGTAGTCGACGACGCCGCGGCGGACGGCACCGCGTACCGTGTCGGCCTCCTGCGCCGCGCTGATCACCATGACGTCACAGTCGTGACCGGCCGTGCGCAGCCGGGGGATGACGTCGAGGCCGAAGAGGTCGGGGAGATACAGGTCGAGCAGGACGAGGTCGGGGCGCAGTGCGTCCACGGCCTCGATGGCCTGTCCGCCGGTGTGGGCCACGCCGACGACGCGGAACGGCTCGACGCGTTCGGCGAACGTGCGGTGGACCCTGGCGACCATGAAGTCGTCGTCGACCACGAGGACGTCGATGGTGCCCGCCCTGTCACGGGGTCGGGTGGTCATGGGGCCGCTCCTTCCACGACCGCGTCGGTGAGCCGGCCGACGGTCATGCGTGCGGTGAACACGGCCCCGTCGGGGGTGTTGGCCACCGAGATCTCACCCCCGTGCCGTTCGCAGACCAGCTTGGTCAGGGCCAGTCCGATGCCACGTTCGCCCTCCCGCGCGGCCTTGGTCGTGAAGCCGTGGAGAACACCTCGCGGGCCAGTTCGGGAGCCACGCCCGGCCCGGAGTCACGCACCGAGATCTCCACGCTGGAGGCGTCCTGCCGCAGTGCCACCTCGACCCAGGAGTCGTCCTGTGCGGCGGTGGCGTCGACGGCGTTGTCCACCAGGTTGCCCACCACGGTCGCCACGTCGGCGGCGTCCTCGGGGCCAGCCGTTCCAGCGCGGTGTCGTCGGAGATGCGCAGGCTGACCTTGCGTTCGGCCGCGAGGGACGCCTTCGCCATCAGCAGCGCGGCCACCGCGGTGTCCCGGACGCGGCGGCTGAGGGTGACGTCCAGGGACTGGCGGCGCTGGTTCAACGCCCGGATGTAGCGCACGACTTCGTCCTGCTCACCGATCTGGATCAGCCCGGAGATGGTGTGCAGCTGGTTGGCGAACTCGTGCGCCTGCGCGCGCAGCAGCTCCGATGAGCTGCGGAAGGAGCCGATCTCCCGCTCCAGCCGGGCCAGTTCGGTGCGGTCGCGCAGGGTGGTGACGGAGCCGAGGTGGCGGCCGTCCTTGGTGACGGTCATCCGGTTCATCACCAGGACCCGGCCGTGGCGGACGACGACCTCGTCCCGCTTGTCCGCCGCGGTTCCGGACAGGACGTCGCGCAGCCGTCCGTCGATGCCCAGGCCGTCCAGGCTCTGGCCGACGCAGTCCTCGGGCAGGTCGAGCAGGCGGCGGCCCATGTCGTTGACGAGGGTGAGCCGTTGCTGCGGGTCCAGGGCGATCACGCCCTCGGCGATCCCGTACAGCATCGCCTCCCGGTGCTCGGCGAGCCCGGCGATCTCCCGGGGCTCCAGTCCGAGAGTCTGCCGCTTCACCCGCCGCGCGAGCAACCAGGAGCCCGCCACGCCGAGCCCGCTGGCGATGCCCAGATAGGCGAGCAGATAGGAGGAGGCGCCGCTGAGCCGCTGCCACACCGTCGGATCGGCCACTGAGATCATGACCGTGCCGAGGATCCGGCCGAGGTTCTCCTCTCGCGCCCGAGGACGGGGACCTGGGCGGCCAGCTCCTGGTTGCCGTCCAGGGTCAGCTGCCCGGACCAGCCACGACCCGGGACGGTGCCCTGACCCTGGGGCAGCCACGCGCCGACCACCGTGGGATTGGTGGAGCTGACGATCCGGCCGGAGGCGTCGGCCACGGTCACCGAGGTCACTCCGGACTGCGCCTGGGTGGCGAGCACCAGCGGGGCGAGCGTCTCCTCGGGGCGGGACGCACCAGCTGGCTGCGCACCAGGGGTTGGCGGCCAGCTGTTCGGCCAGCGCGCTCACCCGGCGTCCTTCGACGCGGTTGAAGGTGGCCTGCGACTGGGCGAGGGAGACCGCGGCGACCGCCAGCAGCACCACCACGACGATGGCGAGCTGGAGCACCAGCATCTCGCCCGCGAGCGAATGGCGACGAAAGGTGGCGACCACAACGAACTCAATCTGTACTGCTGACACAAGTGGGGCGGCTCGTGTGCCGAGTCGCACAATCATGACTCCGGCCAGGGAAAACCGGAAGGTGGGTGTCATGAGACGTCCCGCACGCGCTGTGCTCGGCGCCTGCGTCGTCCTGGTCCTGCTGGTGGCCGGCGCGTGCGGTGGGTGGCCGGACGACGGGCCCGCGCCGGACCTGCGGCTCATGGTGCCGAACACTCCCGGCGGCGGCTACGACACCACCGCCCGCACGGCGGCCCGGGTGATGGAGGAGACCGGTATCGCCTCGGACGTGCAGGTGTTCAATCTGCCGGGCGCCGGCGGCACGGTGGGTCTGCAGCGCCTGGCCCGCGAGCGGGGCAACGGCGATCTCGCGCTGCAGATGGGCCTGGGAGTGGTGGGCGCCTCGCACGCGGCCGGGTCGCGGGTGAGCGTCACCGGGACCACCCCCATCGCCCGCCTGATCGAGGAGGCCGGCGCGGTCGTCGTGCGCGCGGACTCGCCGTACCGGACGATCGGCGCCCTGGTAGAGGCCTGGCGCCAGGATCCCGGGGGTTCAGGGTCGGCGGCGGCTCCTCCGTCGGCGGACCCGACCACCTCCTGCCGATGGAGCTGGCGCGGGCGGTCGGCATCGACCCGGGGGAGGTCGAGTACGTCCCGTACGACGGCGGGGGCGGTGACCTGCTGCCCGCGCTGCTCGACGGCCGGATCGACGTCGCCACCAGTGGGTTCGGCGAGTTCCTCGACCAGAGGCGCGGCGGCCGGGTGCGGGTCCTCGCCGTCACCGGCGAGCGGCCGGTCGGTGTCCTGCCCGGTGTTCCGACGCTGAAGTCCTCGGGATCGACCTGGTCTTCAACAACTGGCGGGCATCGTGGCCCCGCCCGGCATCAGCGACACCGACCGGCGGCGCTGGGTCGAGGCGCTGACCGAGCTGCACGCCTCCCGCCAGTGGCGGGCCGAGCTCCGCCGGCACGGCTGGACCGACGTGTTCGCCACGGGCCGTGCCTTCGAGTCCTACCTCGCCCGACAGGACGCGCAGGTCGCCGGTCTCGTCCGCCGTCTCGGACGGCGGTGACGTCAGGAGGAGTTCGCGGTGGGGCCGATGCCGCGCAACTCCCGGACGGTGCCGCCGAGTTTCGCGCGGAGGGGCTCCAGCATCCCCGGCTCGGCGCTGACCACCCAGCGCATGCCGACGAGGTACTTGCCCCCGTACACCCGGGCCGACTCCAGCCAGGTCTCCTTCAGCCTCTCCTCGGGAAGGTGGTGATGAGGAAGTCGCCCTTGGCGGTGTGGCACACGCCCTCGCGCAGTTCGTCCGCCTCGGTGCGGATCTTCACCTTGCAGCCGGTCAGGCCGGCGATCACCTCCACCTTCGCCGGCGCGACGACTCCGGCGGCGGGAGCGGCGGACGTGCTCGGCGTCGCCGCCTTGCCGCCGCCGGCCTGCTTGTCGTCGTCACCACCGCCGCCGCAGGCCGTGACGAGGGGGAGCACGACCAGGACACCGGCCGCCGCGGTGACGCGCAGCCGGTGGGCGCGGGACAGGGTCCGGCGGGTGGATGGTCGTTGCGGTCGCTGCTGGGACACGTCGCCTCTCCGGGTGCGAACTGTTCCGGCCTGGCGGGCAGGCACGAGTACTCGACGGGAGGTACGGACGCGCGCCCTGAGCCGTTCACACGCTTGCCCCGACCGCGCTCTCCGTCCCGCCGAACTGGGTCCGGTACAGCTCCGCGTACCGTTCCCCCGCCGCCAGCAGTTCCTCGTGCGTGCCGCGTTCCACGATCCGGCCGGCCTCGACGACCAGGATCTGGTCGGCTGACCGGACGGTGGAGAGCCGGTGGGCGATCACGACCGCGGTCCTGCCTTCGAGGGCTTCGGTGAGTGCTTCCTGGACGGCGGCCTCGGAGGTGTTGTCGAGGTGGGCGGTGGCCTCGTCGAGGATGACGACGCGCTGCCGGGCCAGCAGCAGCCGGGCGATGGTCATGCGCTGGCGTTCGCCGCCGGAGAGCCGGTAGCCGCGTTCGCCGACCACGGTGTCGAGGCCGTCGGGCAGGGACCGTACGAGGTCGTCGAGCCTGGCCCGGCGCAGGGCGTCCCACAGGTCGGTCTCCGTGGCCGCGGGGCGGGCCAGGAGGAGGTTGGCACGGACGGTGTCGTGGAAGAGGTGCCCGTCCTGCGTGACCATGCCGAGGGTCTCGCGCAGGGACCGCGCGCTCAGGTCGCGGACGTCGACACCGCCGACGCGCACGGCGCCCTCGTCGGCGTCGTAGAGGCGAGGCAGCAGTTGCGCGACGGTCGACTTGCCGGCGCCGGAGGAGCCGACGAGCGCCACGGTCCGGCCCGCCTCGGCGCGGAAGGAGATGCCGTGCAGGACCTCGTCACCGCCGCGCCCGTCCAGGGAGGCGACTTCCTCCAGGGAGGCCAGGGAGACCTTGTCGGCGGAGGGGTAGCCGAAGCGGACGTTATCGAACTCGACCGCCACGGGCCCCTCGGGCACCGGGCGCGCGTCGGGCTTCCCCTCGATGAGCGGCCGGAGATCGAGCACCTCGAAGACCCGCTCGAAGCTGACCAGGGCGCTCATCACCTCGACCCGGGCGCCGGCCAGCGCGGTCAGCGGCGCGTACAGCCGGGTCAGGAGCAGCGCCAGCGACACGACCGCGCCGGGATCGAGGGTGCCGCGCAGGGCGAGGTAGCCGCCGAGGCCGTAGACCAGGGCCAGGGCCAGGGCGGAGACCAGGGTGAGGGCGGTGATGAAGGCCGCCTGGGCCGTCGCCGTCCGCACGCCGATGTCCGCGACCCGGCGGGCCCGCTCCGCGAACTGTGCCGACTCCTCCTCCGGGCGTCCGAAGAGCTTGACGAGTGTGGCGCCGGGTGCGGAGAAGCGCTCGGTCATGCGGGTGCCCATCGCCGCGTTCAGCGTCGCCGCCTCCCGCTGCATCCGGGCCATCCTGCTGCCCATGCGCCGGGCCGGGATCACGAAGACCGGCAGCAGCACCAGCGCGAGCAGGGTGATCTGCCAGGACAGGGTGAGCATCACGGCGAGTGTGAGCAGCAGCGTGACGAGGTTGCTGACCACTCCGGACAGGGTGTTGCTGAACGCGCGCTGGGCGCCGATGACGTCGTTGTTGAGACGGGAGACGAGGGCGCCCGTACGAGTGCGTGTGAAGAACGCGACCGGCATGCGCTGCACATGGTCGAAGACGGCGGTGCGCAGATCGAGGATGAGGTGCTCGCCGAGCGTCGCCGACAGTCTTCGGCCGAGGATGCCGAGCGCCGCCTCCGCCATCGCGATCAGTGCGATGAGCAGGGCCAGGCGTACGACGGTGCCCTCGTCTCCGTTCGAGACGATGACGTTCACGACGCGCCCGGCCAGGACGGGCGTCGCCACGGCGAGCAGGGCGGTGCCGACGCCGAGCAGGACGAAGAGGGTGATGCGGCGGCGGTGCGGGCGGGCGAACGCGCCGATGCGGCGCAGGGTGGCGAGGGCGAAGGGGCGGCGCTCCTGCTCGGCGGTGATGACGCTGTGCAGTTGGTGCCACGCTGTGGTCTCCATACTCATGGCAGCGAAGCTAGAACCTCAAGCAATCTTGAGGTCAAGGGGTTCGCACCTCGCCCCGGCATACCGCACAATCGGCCCGATCCCCCTCTCTTCCCCGTACCCCACCCAAAGGTCCCGATGACGCTCTCCTCACAGCCGCTTCCCGCACGTAAGACGCCGTCCCCGATCCCGCAACCCGCCGTTGGCGGGGCATGGGAAGCCTCTGCGGATGTGACAGCGGTACAACTCCCCGAACTCCGCCCGGGACGACTCCCCCGTCGCGTCCCGGTCCGCCGCCTGCGTCAGGTCCTGTGTCTGCTTCCGCTCCTGCTCGTCACCGTGGTCGCGGTGCAGCACCGGTCCGTACTCGCCGAGGGCTTCGCGCATCTGGCCACCGCCGAGTGGCCGTGGCTGCTGGCCGCGGTCGGCGCGACCTGTCTGACCTGGGTCGCCGCCGCCTGCACCCGGCAGGGCGCGGTCGTCGAACGGCTGCCCCGGCGACGGCTGCTGGCGACGCAGTTCGCCGCGGGCGCGGCCAACCACCTGCTGCCGACGGGGCTGGGCGCGAGCGCGGTGAACCTGCGGTTCATGACGGTGTGCGGGCTGCCGCTCGCCCGCTCCTCGGCCGCCCTCGCGCTGTATCTGCTGGCCGAGAGCGTGGGCCGGGTGGCTCTGCTCGGCGCCCTGCTCGTCGCGTTCCCCGACGCGCTGCGGCTCGGCACGCTGCTGCCCGAGGCGGCGTTCGGCCCGCTACTGGCCGGGGCCGGCGCGGTGCTCGTCATCGCGGTGGCCGTGCTGGCCCTCGTCCGGCGGGTGCGCTCCGCCCTGGTGTCCTTCCTGCGGACGGCGCTCGGCGAGGCACGCTCGGTGCACACCCGCCCGGCCCGGGCCCTGGCCCTGTGGGGCGGGTCGCTCGCCTTCCCCGCGCTGCAGGCCTCCGTACTGGTCCTGGTGGGGCAGGCGTTGGGGCTGCCGGTGCCGCCCGCGCACATGGCGGTGGCCTACCTGGCGGCGACGGTCGCCGTCGCGCTGGTGCCCACCCCGGGCGGGCTCGGCTCGGTGGAGGCGGCGCTGGTCGTGGCGCTGGTGGCGGCGGGCGGCCCGGCCGCGGTGGCCACGGCCGTGGTCCTGGCCTTCCGGGTCATCACCGTCTGGCTGCCGCTGCTGCCGGGGGCACTGACCCTGGGGGCACTGGTACGGCTCAAGGTGATCTGAGCCGGCGCACTGACGGCGCGTCATGTGCAGTAACTCACCCTCCGCTCACCCCCGTCTCCGGTACGAAACCCCGTGCGGGATGCGGCAGGATGAACGACCGTGCCCACCGCAGGTCAGGGTGGTCGGGCGCGATTCGGACATCCCGGAAACCGAGCAGGTGACGACGTGACGACACTTCATATCCGGCCGCCGGCGACAGCGTTCGCCGCAGTACTCCTCCCGGGAGGTGACCGGTGAACCGTGCGCTGACCGTGGACGACCTGGTCTTCGCCGGGATCGCCCTGGCATCGGGCCTGCTGGCGGCCTTCGCGCTGCGCATGCTGCTGCGCTGGCTCGGCGGGCACGCCGACCGCACCCGCTGGACGGGGGACGACGTCATCGTGCACGCGCTGCGGGCCGTGGTGCCGTGGGCCGCGGTGGTGGGCGGCGTGGCGGGCGCGGCGGCGGTGCTGCCGCTGACCCGGACGGTGCAGCACCACACCAACCAGGTGCTGACGGTGCTGCTCATCTTCGTCGCGACGGTGTCGGCGGCGCGGGTGGTGGCCGGACTGGTCCGGACGGTCACCCAGTCGCGTTCCGGCGTCGCCGGCTCGGCCACGATCTTCGTCAACATCACCCGGATCCTGGTCCTGGCGATCGGTTTCCTGGTGGTGCTCCAGACGCTGGGGATCTCCATAGCCCCGCTGCTGACCGCCCTGGGTGTCGGCGGTCTGGCGGTCGCGCTGGCGCTTCAGGACACGCTGGCCAACCTGTTCGCGGGCATCCACATCCTCGCCTCCAAGACCGTCCAGCCGGGTGACTACATCCGGCTCAGCAGCAATGAGGAGGGCTACGTCGAGGACATCAACTGGCGGCAGACGACGATCCGCAACCTGTCGAACAACCTCGTCGTGATCCCCAACGGCCAGCTCGCCAAGACGAACATGACCAACTTCATGCGTCCGGAGGAGCAGCTGACCATCCTGGTGCAGGTCGGCGTCGCCTACGACAGCGACCTGGAGCACGTGGAGCGGGTGACCAACGAGGTCATCGCGGAGACGATGGCCGAGGTCGAGGGCGCCGTGCCGGACCACGAGCCGATCATCCGGTTCCACACCTTCGGCGACTCCCGCATCGGCTTCACCGTCATCCTGGGCGTCGGCGAGTTCAGCGACCAGTACCGGATCAAGCACGAGTTCATCAAGCGCCTGCACAAGCGCTACCGCGCCGAGGGCATCCGCATCCCCGCCCCGGCCCGGACGGTGGCGCTCCAGCAGGGCGCGGCCGTCATCCCGCAGCAGCGGACCGGCGAGACGGAGCCGAACGGGATGACCTCCGCCCGGCTCGACTGAGGCCCGGCAGCGACAGCGCGTCGCCGACCGTGATCCGCACCACCCGGTGACGGCCGTCGGCGACGCCCCGCAGTCCCCCGGTCACGGTGGGGTGGCCATGGCCCGAAAACGGTCGCGGACCCCTGTCGAGACGAGGTCGATCACGAGATATCTTGATGTCGAGCAATGTTGCAGACGTGGAGCGGAGCACCCGGTGACTGACTCGACCATCATCTATACGCACACTGACGAGGCCCCGGCCCTGGCAACGTATTCCTTCCTGCCGGTGGTCCAGGCGTACGCCTCGCAGGCGGGTGTCGCCGTCGAGACCCGCGACATCTCGCTGGCCGGACGCATCATCGCCCTGTTCCCGGAGTACCTGACCGAGGACCAGCGCATCCCGGACGCCCTCGCGGAGCTCGGCGAGCTGGCCAAGACGCCCGCCGCCAACATCATCAAGCTGCCGAACATCTCGGCGTCCATCCCGCAGCTGAAGGCCGCGATCGCCGAGCTCCAGGGCCAGGGCTACGCGCTGCCGGACTACCCGGACGACCCGAAGACCGACGAGGAGCGCGAGATCCGCGCCCGCTACGACAAGGTCAAGGGTTCCGCCGTGAACCCGGTCCTGCGTGAGGGCAACTCGGACCGCCGTGCCCCCGCGTCGGTGAAGAACTACGCCAAGTCCCACCCGCACCGCATGGGCGCCTGGTCCGCCGAGTCCAGGACGGACGTGGCGACCATGGGCCAGAACGACTTCCGCTCCACCGAGAAGTCCGTGGTGATCGCCGAGGACGGCGCGCTGCGCATCGAGCTGGTCGGCGACGACGGCACGACCACGGTGCTGCGCGAGTCCGTACCCGTCCAGAAGGGCGAGGTCGTCGACGCCTCCGTGATGCGCGTCGCCGCGCTGCGCGAGTTCCTCACCGCGCAGGTCGCCCGGGCCAAGGCCGAGGGCGTGCTGTTCTCGGTGCACCTGAAGGCGACGATGATGAAGGTCTCCGACCCGATCGTCTTCGGCCACGTGGTGCGCGCCTTCTTCCCGAAGACGTTCGCCCAGTACGGCGACAAGCTCGCCGCGGCCGGCCTGACCCCGAACGACGGTCTGGGCGGCATCTGGAAGGGCCTCGACGCCCTGCCGGAGGGCGCCGAGATCAAGGCCTCCTTCGACGCCGAGCTCGCCGAGGGCCCGGAGCTGGCGATGGTCGACTCCGACAAGGGCATCACCAACCTGCACGTGCCCTCGGACGTCATCATCGACGCCTCCATGCCGGCGATGATCCGCACCTCCGGCCACATGTGGGGCCCGGACGGGCAGGAGCACGACGCCCTGGCGGTCATCCCGGACTCCTCCTACGCGGGCGTCTACCAGGCCGTGATCGAGGACTGCAAGGCCAACGGCGCCTTCGACCCCTCCACCATGGGCACGGTGCCGAACGTCGGCCTCATGGCGCAGAAGGCCGAGGAGTACGGCAGCCACGACAAGACCTTCGAGATCGCCACCACGGGCACGGTCCGCCTGGTCGACCGACACGGCACCGCGCTCATCGAGCAGACCGTCTCCGCCGGTGACATCTTCCGCGCCTGCCAGACCAAGGACGCCCGATCAAGGACTGGGTGAAGCTGGCCGTCACCCGCGCCCGTGCCACCGGCGACCCGGCGGTGTTCTGGCTGGACGAGACCCGCGCGCACGACGCCAACCTGATCGCCAAGGTCAAGGAGTACCTGCCGGAGCACGACACCGAGGGCCTGGACATCCGGATCCTGAACCCGGTCGAGGCCACCAAGCTGTCGGTGGAGCGCATCCGCCGCGGCGAGAACACGATCTCGGTCACCGGCAACGTACTGCGCGACTACCTGACCGACCTGTTCCCGATCCTGGAGCTGGGCACCAGCGCCAAGATGCTGTCGGTCGTCCCGCTGATGGCGGGCGGCGGCCTGTTCGAGACCGGTGCGGGCGGCTCGGCGCCGAAGCACGTGCAGCAGCTGGTCAAGGAGAACTACCTGCGCTGGGACTCGCTGGGTGAGTTCTTCGCCCTGGTGCCGTCCCTCGAGCAGTACGCCAAGGTGACGGGCAACGCCCGCGCCCAGGTCCTCGCCGACACCCTCGACCGCGCCACGGCGACCTTCCTCAACGAGGACAAGTCCCCGACCCGGCGCGTCGGCGGCATCGACAACCGCGGCAGCCACTTCTACCTGTCCCTGTACTGGGCGCAGGAGCTGGCCCAGCAGACCGACGACTCGGACCTGGCGAAGGCCTTCGCCCCGCTCGCCGAGACGCTCGCCGCCAACGAGCAGAAGATCGTCGACGAGCTGATCGCCGCGCAGGGCAAGCCGACCGACATCGGCGGCTACTACCAGCCCGACCCGGCGAAGGCCGCGGAGGCCATGCGCCCGTCCGCGACCTGGAACGGCGCCCTGGCGTCCCTGAGCTGACGCCACCGGCCCGGGCTGACCGCCCGACGGGCATGCGACTCCGCCCCGACCGGCATAGTGTCCGGTCGGGGCGGGGTCGTCTCCCGACCGGCCGGGGCCCGAGGGAGCCCCCTGACAACGTCCCGTGGAGCCGCCGCATGACCGACGACCCGCAGCCCTTCGACGTCCTGCCCGGCGACGGGCGCTCCCCGTGATCCTGCACGTTCCGCACGCGGCGCGGGAGATCCCGCCGTCCGTACGGGCGGACATCGTCCTGGACGACGAGGAGCTCGCCCGGGAACTGGACCACATCACCGACGCGCACACGGCGGAGATCGCCGAGGTGGCGGCCGGCCTGGCCGGCGTCACGCCGTGGCGGTTCGTCAACCGGCTGTCGCGGCTGGTCGTCGACCCCGAGCGGTTCCCCGACGAACGGGAGGAGATGCGGGTCGTCGGCATGGGCGCGGTGTACACGCGGACCACGCACGGAGACGTGCTGCGGCCCGAGCACGTCGAGGCCGGGCCGCTCGTCGAGCGGTACTTCCTGCCGTACGCCCGGGCGATGACGCGGACCGTGCAGGAGCGCCTGGCGGCCACCGGGCGCGCGGTGATCATCGACGTGCACTCGTATCCCAGCGCCCGGCTGCCGTACGAGCTGCATGGCGAGGGGCCCCGGCCGCCGGTGTGTCTGGGCACCGACTCCTTCCACACCACTACCGCGCTGCTGGACGCCGCGCGGACGGCGTTCGGGGAGGCGGAGCTCGACAGCCCGTTCAGCGGGGCCTACGTACCGCTGGAGTTCTATGGGACCGACCCGCGGGTCGAGGCGCTCATGGTGGAGATCCGCCGGGACACCTACATGACCGAGCCGGGCGGCCCCGCCGGTCCCGGGTCGGAGCGCCTCGCCGCCGCGCTGGCCGGCCTGGTGGACGCCGTGTCCCACTGACCACCGACGCCAGGTTCCTGTCCGCGAGCGGGACCGGACGCCCCCGTCACGCCACCGCTCGGCATGCATGCCCGGCCGGCCGGCCCAGCGATGCTGTCGCCCGGTGCCCGCGCTGCCGAGGCACCTCGGGTGCGCCCGGCGCTCACCCGCTCGAGCGCGCCTTCGGTCCGCCCCTCAGGCCCGCAGCCACTCCGTCACCACCACGTCCACGCCCGTGCGCAACCGCAGGCGAACGGACCGGACGGCGGTACCTCGCCGCTGAAGCGCCCCAGGTCGTCGGCCGTGAGCCGGGGGCCGGGACGCGGTCCGCCCAGGACCTCGATCCGGGCCGGCTGCGGTGGCAGCACCTGCCCCATCAGTCCGTGCGCGGTCACCTCGATGTCGACGGTCACCTCGCCCGCCCGGAAGGTCAGCATCCGGGGCGCGCCGGTGGCCCCCGGACCGGGAGCGAGTCGACCAGCGAGTCGAAGGTCAGTTCGGCGACGCGGGCGTCGAGGTCGCGCAGCGCGAAGGCGTCGACGGCGATCTGCTGGAGCTCCGGCGGCACGGGATCCAGGACGGCGGCGGCCTGCCGCAGCTCCTCCTCCAGCAGTCCGGCGTCGAACTCCTCGTCGTCCAAGCCGTCCTGGTCGAAGTCGAACGCGTCGTCGCTCATGTCGTTCATGTCGTTCATGTCGCTCACATCGCCCCCCGCGCCTCGAGCCGGGCCCTTAGCCGCCGCAGACAGCGCTGGCGCAGCGGCCCGATGCTGCCCACCGCGATCCCGAGCGCGGCGGACACGTCCTGGTAGCTGGGCGGCGGCGAGGCCATCAGCACCCGCAGCAACTGCCGGCACCGCTCGCCCAGTTCCTCGAACTCCTGCCACAGCCGCCGTACCCGTTCGCCCTGGGCGGCGGCCTCCTCGGAGTCGAGCAGCGACTGCTCCGGCGTGCCGTCCTCGCTGACCCGGTCCAGCAGCTGCGGATCGTCGGTCAACGTCAGCCGCTGGGAACTCCGGATCACCTTCAGGCACTCGTGGCGCGCGGTGCTCGCCAGCCACGCGCCGGCCTTGCCGGGTTCCCGGATCCGCCCGAGGTGCTGGGCGAAGCGGAACCACGCGGTCTGAAACACCTCGTGGGCGTCCGCGTCGGAGAGCCGGTGGGCCCGCACCACGGACCACACCAGGGGCTCAGCCCTTCCACCAGCGCCTTCCAGGCCGCCGCGTCACCGTCGGCGGCGGCCCGGACGAGTGCCCCGGCATCTGTACGGTCCACGACAGCCCCACCCCTCGAGTACGGCACGTCATCGTACGCCGTGGAGGGGGCGGCTTCGGCCCTCACAGCCCGGAAGCCAGGCGCACGACCGGCACCGGGCGCCAAGTGGGCGGACGCAGCGCGGGCACATGCGCCCCACGCACTTCGGCGAACCCGGCGCTCGCGGCGAGCAGTTGCCGCCGGGCCGCGCGCGGGTCGGTCTCCTTGTGCGCCGTCATGTGGGCGGCGACCAGGCCGGCGGTCACCGGGGTGGCGAAGGAGGTGCCGCTCCACTGCGCGTACCCCTCGAACATCACCTGGTCCGGCTTGGCGGCGGCGTTCTCGTCGCTCAGCACGCCCGAGTGCCGGGGGTGCCGGCAGGTACAGCCGTAGGTGAAGCCGTAGCGGCAGGCGTCGTAGGTGGAGTGCTGGTACACGTACGGGACGGGCGACTCGAAGCCGGTGAGGGCGCTGGTGAGGCGCTCGCCGGGGCGTAGACCCTGACCCAGGGGCCGTGATTGGTGAAGCAGGCGCCGAACTCGCCGTCGCTGCGCAGGGCGCCGACCGACAGCACCGAGTCCTCCCAGCCGGGCAGGTCGGCGTAGGCGGCCGGCCAGAACGGGGTGGCGCTGGCGTTGTTGCCGGCGGCGGCGACCAGGAGGGTGCGCTGCTCGCGCAGTTCCCGCATGAAGTTCTCCACGCCGAGCAGGCCGTCGGTGCGGCCGTTGGAGGTGCCGGCGGAGAGGCTGAGGACGTCGGGCCAGCCGTCGGCGTCGACGGCCTCGAAGAGCCTCTCGCCGAACTCCGACTCGAGGATGGCGCCGGCGTCGTTGAGGCTGCCGCGCACGGTGATGTCGGTGTTGGGCGCGACGGCGGCCACGAGCCCGGCGATGAACGTGCCGTGGCCGACGTACTGCTGGAGGATCCCCTGGTCGTCGCACTCCTGGACCTGGGGTCGCCGCCGGTGTGGGCGAGGAGCGTGCAGGAGCGGTAGTCGTGCATCAGGCCGGTGTCGACGACGAGGACGCCGACGGCCGTGCCCGGGTCGTAGGCGGTGTCCGCGGCGGCCGGGTTGGGTGGCTCGCTGAGCGGGACGGGTACGGGTTCGTCGCCGGGGCAGGCGTTGACCGCGATGTGCACCACGTGGTTGCGGGCGACCATCCGGTGCCCCGCCCTCGCCTCGCGCTCGCGCACGGACCGCAGCGCCTGGGCGACGGCCCGGTCCGCTCCCCGGTGCCCCTCGCCGGGGTCGCCGACCCGGATCCGGGTGACGCCGCTGCGGTTGGTCGCCGGGCCCGCCCGGCGGACCTGCTCCTGGTCGAGGTCGGGTGCCGCCGTGAAGTGCGCCCGGACGGTGTCCTCGACGACTTGGGCCTCCTCGCCGTCGCGGACGAGGACGACGCCCCTCTCGTACATGAACTCGGCCGAGTCGTCGGGCCCCATCGCCAGGGGGACGTCGGGCATCGAGCGCTGGATCTGCTCGAACTGCTCCTGGAATCGCTGAGGTGCCATGGCGTGTCCTCCCGTTGGTGCGACGGCGTCGGTCGGTGCCGCGGAGCGGTCGTCGATTCTCTTCGACAAGAGTCACCGGGCGGTCTTTTGATACAGCGCCGAACCTGTGGGGTGCCGTTCCGTGGCACTACCATCCGAGGAGTGACGGCGGGAAGCGACTCGGTGCTGGAACTGCTGCCGATGGTGTTCGCCGACCCTGGCGAGGCCCTCGCGAGGGCCCGGGCGCTGCTGGACACTGATCCCTCCCCACTGCACGCCTCCGTCGCGCACCAGGTGATCGGCATCTGGCAGCGGGACTTCGGCGATCTGCGGCTCGCCCTGAACCACCTGCGGCGGGCCCGGGAGTTCGCGGCGCGCGCGGACTCCGCCGACCGGGAGGCGGACGTACTGGCCACGCTGGGGGTGGCGCTGGTGCACGCGGGCCGCACCCGGGAGGGCCTGGCGGCGTTCGAGCGGGGTGTGGCGCGGGGCGGCGGGCACACCCGGGCGCGGGTGCTGTACCGGCGGGCGTACGTGTGGTGGGTGCTGGGTCACCATCGCGAGGCGCTGGAGGACGTACGCCGGGCGGTGCCCGTGCTGCGGCAGGCGGAGGACGTGATCTGGACGGCGCGGGCGCTCACCCTGCGGGCCACCGTGCATCTGGCGCTGGGGCGGTGGAGCGGGCCGAGGCGGACTTCACCGCGGCTGAGGCGCTGTGGGACACCACGGGCCAGGAGCACGACAAGGCCGACGCGGTGGAGAGCCGGGGACTCGCGGCGTTCCGGTCCGGTGACGTGCCGGCGGCGCTGCGGCTGCTCGACGAGGCGGAGGAGCGCTACGCCCGGCTCGGCACGCCGACGTTCATGCTGGACATCCGGCGCTGTGAGGTGCTGATGGCGGCCGGGCTGGCTCCCGAGGCGCTGGCCGAGGCGGACGCGGCGATCGGCAGACTCGACGGGATCGGCGGGCAGTCCACCCGCAAGGCGGAGCTGCTGCTGGCCGCCGCGCGGGCCGCGCGGCTGGCCGGGGACCCGCCCACCGCGATCGCCCGTGCCGCCCTCGCGGTACGGCTGTTCGCCGGGCAGCGGCGCACCTGGTGGGAGACGCACGCCCGGCTGGTGCTGATCGAGGCGCGGCACGCGGCCGGGCGCGGCTCGGGGCGGCTGGTCGCCGACGCCGCGGCGGTGGCCGGGAAACTGGCCGCCTTCGGCGCGCCGGCCGCGCCGGAGGCGTCGCTGCTCGCGGGCCGGATCGCGCTGGGCCTGGGCTGGACGGCCGATGCGGAACGGCATCTCGCGGTCGCCGCCCGCAGCCGGCGCGGCGGCCCGCCGCTGGCGCGGATGACGGGCTGGGCGGCGCAGGCGCTGCGGGCCCGGGCCGCCGGGTCCACCCGGGGCGTCCTGGAGGCCTGCCGGCGTGGCCTGGACGTGCTCGACGACCACCGGACGACGCTGGGCGCTTCGGAGCTGCGGGCGCGTGCCACCGAACAGGGCGCGGAACTGGCGGCGTTGGCGCAGCGGGCCAGCCTGGTCTCCGGCGGGCCCCGGCGGCTGCTGGTGTGGAGCGAGCGCTGGCGGGCGACGGTGCTGTCCACGCCGCCGACCCGGCCGCCCGCCGACCCCGAACTGCTCAGCGGCATGACCGCGTTCCGCGAGATCGCGGCACGCGCGGAGGCGGCCCGGATGGAGGGCCGGCCGGTTGTGGCGCTGGAGCGTGAACAGCGGCGTCTGGAGCGGCAGATCCGCTCCCGGACCCTGCACATGCGGGGCGAGGCGCCTGGGGACGGGAACCGTTTCGACGTGGGCCGGCTGCTGGAGCGGCTGGGCGACGAGGTACGGCTGGTGGAGCTCGCCGTGCTGGACGGGCGGGTTCAGGTGCTGTTGTGCGGGCAGGGGCGGGTGCGCAGGTTCGAGGCCGGGCTGCTGGCCGAGGCGGAGACCGAGGCCGAGCACGTACAGGCGGGGCTGCGGCGGATGGCCCATCCCGGGGCCGAGGCGCGGCTGCCGGTGGTCGAGGCCGCGGGGCGGCGGCTGGAGGAGCTGCTGCTCGGGCCGGCCGCGGCGCAGTTGGGCGGCGGCCCGGTGGTGGTCGTGCCGCCGGGGCGGTTGCACCGGGTGCCGTGGGCGCTGTTGCCGTCGCTGCGGGAACGGGTGCTCAGCGTGTCGCCGTCGGCGGGCAGCTGGCTGCGCGCCCGGGAGACCGCGCCGCCGCCGGACGGCCGCCATGTGCTGGTGCGCGGCCCGGGTCTGGCGACCGGCGGCGCCGAAGTGCCCGAACTGGCCGGCCGGTACGCCTGCGCCACGGTGCTGGAGGACGACGAGGCGCGGGTGCCAAGGGTGCTGGAGGAACTGGACGGGGCCGCGCTGGCGCACATCGCCGCGCACGGCACGTTCCGCGCGGACAGCCCGCTGTTCTCCTCGCTGCGGATGGCCGACGGCCCGATCGTCGTGCACGACTTCGAGCGTCTGGACCGCAGCCCCTACCGGATCATCCTGTCCTGCTGCGACACCGCCCTCCTCGCCTCCGTCGGTGCCGACGAGCTGCTCGGCCTGGTCACCGCGCTGCTGCCGCTCGGCACGGCCGGGGTGGTGGCGTGCAGCGCGCCCGTCAACGACGAAGCGGTGGTGCCGCTGATGCTCGCGCTGCACAAGGGCCTCGGCGCCGGGCTGTCCCTGGCGGAGGCCCTGCGCGACGCCCGGGCCGCCCTCCCGGGCGACGCGCTGCACCAGGCCACGGGGTGGGCGTTCTCGGCGTTCGGGGCGGCCTGACCCGTCCCCTGTTCGGGTCAGGCCGCCGGTCCGGGGAACAGCAGCGCCCAGGCTTGCCGAACAGGCCTAGGCCGGCTGGGCTTGCGGTAGTTCGGTCAGACACGGCAGGGCTGCGCGGTCGCTCGCGCCGAGACGGGCGTAGGCGCTGTACAGGTGGTTGCCGACGGTGCGGATCGACAGGGTGAGGCGCTCGGCGATCTGCCGGTTGCTCAGGCCCGCCGCCGCCAGGGTGACGATCTGCCGTTGCCGGGCGGTGAGTTCACCGAGGATCAGTCCGGACAGGGCGGGTGTGCGGGCGCCCTGGCAGCGGCGGGCGAGCGCGACGGCCCGGGTGCGGGAGCGCCGGGCGGCAGCCGGGTCGCGGTGGGCGCGTGCGGCCTGGGCGTGCGCCTCGGCGGCGAACAGGGTGAAGCCGCGCTGCTCGAGTTCCTCGGCGACCTGGCCCAGGGCCGGGCCGTCGGCGCGGGTGAGCGCGTCGGCGTGGCGTGCGAACACTCCGCTCAGCCGGTCGATGACCTTCTCGGGAACGCCGAGGCGGACGGCGTCGTAGGGGTCGGTGAGGGCCGCCAGGGCGGTGTCGACGTCACCGCGGTTGTCCACGGTCGCCGTGGCGCGAGTGAGTTCCTCCCGGCACGACGCGTCCCCGGGCTCGCCCCGCAGCCCCTCTCTCGCCCAGGCCGCCGCCTCCCGCAACTCCCCGCGCAGCCGGGCGAACCGGGCCCGCACGGCGGCGTACCGGCCGGGCAGCGGGCCGCCCTCGGCGACCAGCCACTCCCCACCGGCGTGGGCATCGCCCGTACGTCGTCCCGGTCGATCCGCCGGGCCAGTGCGGCCGACTCGGCGTCCAGCGCGTGGGCGTACGCGTCCGGCGCCCGGGACAGCCGGCGTGCCCGCAGCCGGCCCGCGGCGGCCCTGAGCACCGGGCCGTACAGGGGGTGGGCGAGGCGGACGCCGCTCTGGTCGTCGATCTGGATCAGGCCGTGGGACTCCAGGACTTCGAGGGCTCCCAGGTCCAGATCCTCCAGGGTCGGCGTCAGGGGTTCGGCGAAGGCGAGGCGGTCGAGAGTCTCGCGTTCGAGGGGGCAGGTGCGGCCGAGGACAGGGGCGGTGCGCTCACGGACGGCCGTGGTCAGCGGCACCGGGCCCCGCCAGGCCCGTTCCTCGGTGTCCGGGACGGGAGTCAGCAGCCCGCGCACCGCCCCAGCAGGTCGCGCAGCAGCCGCAGGTCTCCCTGGCCGAGCCGGTGCAGCCGGCCGGCGGTGAGCGGATCGAGAGGGCCGGCGCCGGCCGTGAGGAGCCGTGTGATCTCCTCCTCGGGCAGCGGCTCCAGGGCGAGGCGGGGCAGGAGTTCACCGGTCCACAGCCGGGCGATCGCGCCGGGCACCGGGACGCCGTCCGTGGCGACGACCAGCAGGCGGACGCGGCCGTGCACGGCGAGTTGGTGGACCAGGGCGGCGGAGGCGTCGTCGAGGTGATGCGCGTCGTCCACCAGCAGTGTGCGGACACCGGACAGGAGCTGGACGGCGCGGTGCAGGGTGACCCTGTCGGGCAGCAGATGGGCGAACGCCGCGAAGGGGATGGCCCGGCTCTCCGGCGTTCCGGCCGCCCGGGCACATCCGGAGCCGCGGATCGCCTCGGTGACGAGGCGGGTCTTGCCGCAGCCCGCCGGGCCCGTCACCACGATGCCGCGGCGGCCTCCGGTCAAGGACCGGCGGACCAGCTCCAGTTCGTCCTCCCGCCCGGCGAACGGCCAGGGCAGCTCCAGCGTCGTCGCGTCCCGTTCGTAAGTCGTCACACAGACATGAGCGCGGCTACTCACTTCTGATACAGGGCGACTTGAGTAGCCCCCGACTCAGGCGCCCGGGGCCGGTCGCGGGGCAGGCTGTGGCCATGACCGCACGCTACTGCTCGCTGGCCCAGGCGCCGGCGCCGGCCTTCGCACCTGGGCTGGCGGCCGAGCGGCTGAGCGCGCTCGTGAGCGGGCGGCGGATGTGGGTCAACGGCACTGTTCTGCACTACTGGTTCTTCGACCGCGACACCGACGCGTCCGTCATCCCCGTGCCGGGGACGGGGATGACGCGACGCGTGGCGTGGGCCGGAACCGAGGAGCAGCGGGACGTCGTGCGCGGGTGCTTCCAGGAGTGGGAGGACCTCGGCATCGGGATCGCCTTCGCCGAGGTCGACGACCGGTCGGAGGCCGAACTGCGCATCGGGTTCCAGCACGGCGACGGCTCCTGGTCGATGGTGGGACGGGACGCGCTGCCGGCCGGCCGGCACGAGCGCACCATGAACTTCGGCTGGGACCTGACCGCGCCCGGGGAGCGCGGGACGGCCCTGCACGAGATCGGGCACGCGCTGGGCATGCTCCACGAGCACCAGAGCCCGTTGGCCGGGATCCACTGGGACGACGAGGCCGTGTACGCCGAACTGGCGGGCCCGCCCAACCACTGGAGCCGGGAGAAGACCCACTACAACATCCTGCGCAAGCTCGGCCCGGACGAGGTCAACGGCTCCGTCTGGGACCCACAGTCGATCATGGAGTATCCGTTCTCCTCGGGGCTGGTCCTGGAGCCTGAGCAGTACCGTGCGGGGCTGCACCCGCCCGGCACCCTGTCGGCCGCCGACAAGGAGTTCGCGCTCCGCTGGTATCCGCCGGCGCGTCCCACAAGCATGCCCGCGCTGGTTCCGTTCCGCTCGGCACCGCTGGGTCTCGGCCCGGGCGAGCAGGCCGACTTCGCCGTCGACCCGCCGGAGACCCGCAGGTACACGCTGGGCACCTTCGGCGACAGCGACGCCGTCATGGTGGTCTTCGAGGAGCGGGACGGGGAGCCCCGCTACCTCGCCGGCCAGGACGACGGAGGAACGCCGCACAACGCCGTGATCAGCGTCCGGCTCGTCAAGGGCCGCCGCTACGTCGTCCGTGTCCGTCTGTACTCCGCCTGGAGTTCCGGCGAGACGGCGGTGATGTGCTGGTGACAGCGCGGACCCGTCACACGGGCACCTGAGCCACAGTCCGGCACCGGGGGAGCGGTCGGGGACGTCACCCATCGGGGGTGGGTGACGTCCCCGACCACGCCATGTCCGGGACCGGACGCCGGCGTGGAGAGCGGCAGAACGGCCGGCAATGGCATTACCCGTTCAGGTGGTGGCGCCTAGGCTTGACTGCTCTTGCGGTCGCACATCCGTACCAAAAATGGCACACGCGGTGCCAGTGGCCCGGCTACGCTCGCGGCGGAACACGGGGGATGGGGGGGGGAGCCAATGGAGACGTCCCGACGTGACCGTGCCTGGCGGCCGAAGCTGCCGCGCGCGGTTCCCGCCGTGCTGCTCGGCGCGCTCGGCGCTCTGGTCGTCGGGACGGTGATCGGCCTGGCGGCGGATCCGTCGCGCCTGGTCGGCACCGGCGGATACGTCTTCGCCACCGGACTGCTGCTCGCCGTGGGCCTGTACGGCAGCACGTACGGCATCGACCTCGCGGACCTGCGCCGCGATCTGCGCGGCGTGGTGGCGGCCGTCACCCTGGGCGTCTTCCTCAAGGCAGGCCTGATCGCGGGTGTCATGGTGCTGGCCTTCGACCGCCCGGAGTACCTGATCCTCGGCATCGTCGTCGCGCAGATCGACCCGCTGTCGGTGGCCGCCCTCAGCAGGGACGGGCACATGTCGCAGCGCGCCCGGTCCCTGCTCACGGCGTGGGCGTCCTTCGACGACCCGATGACGGTCCTGCTGACGCTGTACGTCGCCGGCTACGCCTACACGGCAGCCGGGAACGCGGGCACGCCCTCGGTGGTGGGCGGCGGTACCCGCGGCTACCTCCTCGGGCTGGTGCTCAACGCGCTGCTGCTGGCCGGTGCCCTCCTATTGTGGTGGGCGGGCGGCAGGCTGTGGCCGGCTCGGCGGCGGACCGGCACAGCCGGGAAGACCGACAAGACCGGGAAGACCGGGAAGACCGAAGAGACGGGAGAGCCGAGGGCGGCCGGGGAGCCGTGGAGGTTCCGGCGGCCGGCGACACCGCTCGCGGTCCTCCTGGTCGTGGCGATGCTCGTGCTCGCCGCGCTGAACACGCTCATGTT
Organism: Streptomyces tuirus; assembly: GCA_018195615.1. Classification (GTDB taxonomy): domain Bacteria; phylum Actinomycetota; class Actinomycetes; order Streptomycetales; family Streptomycetaceae; genus Streptomyces; species Streptomyces tuirus_A. Next base: position 425,288 of record JAGTPG010000001.1, read on the forward strand.
CGCCGTGGCCGTCGCGGGACTGTTCCTGCGCGCGAAGGCGTTCGCCCGCCCCCTCGCGCGGGCGGTCACCAGCGCCTTCCTGCTCGCCACCGCCCTGCTGGGCCTGTTCGTCGCCCAGGGGGTGGAGCCGGCCCAGGGTGTGCTGCTGGGCGTCTCGGCGTTCGGGGCGCAGGCGGTGGTGGCCATGCTGCTGATGCCTCTGTTCGTGCGCGGACTGTCCCGAAGAGACCGCTTCCTGCTGGGAATCGGCCAGCAGAACGGCCTCACGGCCGTGCTGCTCGCCCTCACGCTCGAACGCGACTTCCCGAAGACGGTCGGGATCGTCGCCCCGGCCGTGGTGACCGTCAACCTGCTGCACTACGGGGCTCAGATCGGGTTCGACCACTGGTCCCGCCGCCGGTCCCGGAGGGGCCGGCAACCCGGAGCCGGGCAGGAGCGGCTCCCCGGACCTTCGGGGGTGAGGACGGCACGGCGGCCGGGCGGCCGGGCGCGGCCGATGGACTGCGGTCCTCCGCGTGACCGGAAGACGAACGGCCGAAAGCCGAACGGCCGGAGGCCGTATCGGCATTTCCGATACGGCCTCCGACCTGTTGCCTCACACGTCGGGACGACAGGATTTGAACCTGCGACCCCTTGACCCCCAGTCAAGTGCGCTACCAAGCTGCGCCACGTCCCGTTGCGTCTCGCGCGGGTGAACCGCGTGATCGCGCAGGTCAACCCTACCGCATATGGGGAGTGGTGCTCAGCCTCGCGGCCCTCGGGGTGACAGGTGTTCGGGGTGTGGGGTGCGGATCGAGTGGGTGCCGAACAGCTGCTCGCCGGGCTCCGGGTGCTCGTCGCGGGGTCCTCGACGGCGACCGATCTGGGCCCCGGTCCAGCCGGCGAGGCCCGCTGCCGAGACGGCCACGGCGAGCACGGCCCACCAGGGGATCTCCGCCTTGGTCGCGTGACCGGCGCAGGCCGCGACGGCCAGGAGTGCCGTGACGGCGCCTCCGGTCAGTCCGGCACGCCGCCGGTGCCGCGTCTCGTCCACGTCCTGGTCCCCTTCGCCCGCGCGCTCGTACGCCCTGGAAAATCCCAACTCCTGGGCATATGCCGCAAACAATACGCGAGGCCGACGGTAACTCCCAGGGCATACAGGTTGAGACGGACACGGACACCATTGATCCCACGTCGGCCGGCGCGAAGGCGGTGCGGCATCGGACGCGGGGTCAGGACGGCGGAGCCGTCGTTCCCCGGACCTTCAACGTCGGCGCCGCCAGGTGCAACCGCCCCTCTCCCCGGGCCTCTCGAAGCGGTCGAGGAGGAAGCGGGCGGCACGGCGGCCGACCTCGTGGCCGGCGTTGTCGACGGTGGTGAGCCACAGGTGCCGCAGCCGGGAGATGCTCGTGTTGTCGTAGCCGACGACGGACACGTCGTGCGGGACGCGCAGGCCCAGTTCCTCCGCCGCCGAGAGGGCGCCGACGCAGGTGATGTCGTTGACGGCGAAGACGGCGGTGGGACGGTCGGGCCGACTGAGGAGGCGGACGGTCGCGCGGTAGCCGCCCTCTTCCGTCATGTCGCCGGTCTCGACGACGGCCCGGTCGGACAGACCGTGTTCCCGCATGGTCGCCTCGAAGCTGCGGCGGCGCAGTTCGCCGACGGCCCCGTAGCCCGCGAGGTGCGCGATACGGCGGTGGCCGAGGCCGATGAGGTGCTCGGTGACCAGCCGGGCGCCCTGTTCGTCGTCGCCCGCGACCTGGTCCACCCCGCGCGGCACCGGCTCGCGGGCACCGGCCAGGACGACCGGCATCCGCTCGGCGACCGCGCCGAGGGCCGCCGGATCGGGCAGGGTGCCGACCACGACCAGGCCGTCGACCCTCAGGTCCAGGAGCGGGTCCGCCGGGTCCTGGCCGGTGCGGCGGTTGAGGCGGGCGTCGGCCAGCAGCATGTGCAGACCGCCCGCGTGCAGCAGGGAGTTCAGGCCGTCGAGGAGATCGACGAACCAGGGGTTGCGCAGATCGCTCAGGAGGACGCCGACCGTGCGGGTGCGCTGTTCGCTGAGGCTGCGGGCGGCGGCGTTGGGCCGGTAGCCGAGCTCCTGTGCGGCGCGGAGGACGGCTTCCCGCTTCTCGGGCGTACCTGGTCGGAGCCGCGCAGTACCAGGGAGACCAGTGACTTGGAGACGCCGGCCCGTTCGGCCACGTCACGAATTGTCGGCGGTCTCATGGGTGGACCGTTCCATGCGGGTCAGCGGCTTGTCAAAGGGTTGACAGCGAGCGGAAACGCCGCCCAGGGTGAGCTGGACAGGTTCTGGAACGGTCCAAAGAGGGGCTCTCATGGTGGACACGCTCGGCGTCGCCGTCGTCGGATTCGGCTGGATGGGGCGGGTGCACACCCAGGCGTACGCCCGCGTGCGGCACCACTTTCCGCAGCTGCCCCTCGTTCCGGAACTCGTGACGGTCGCCGAGGAGGTGCCGGGCCGGGCGGAGGAGGCCGCCGCGCAGTTCGGGTTCGCCTCGACGACGCGGGACTGGCGCGAGGTGGCCGCGGATCCGCGGGTGCGGGCGGTCAGCATCACCGCGCCGAACTTCCTGCACAGGGAGATCGGCGTCGCCATGGCCGAGGCGGGCAAGCACATCTGGATCGAGAAGCCGGTGGGTCTGACCGCCGAGGACGCCCGAGCGGTGGCGGACGCGGTGGCCGAGGCGGGTGTGCGGGGCACGGTCGGCTTCAACTACCGCAACGCACCGGCCGTCGAGGCGGCCCGCGAGCTGATCGCCTCCGGGGAGCTCGGCACGGTCACGCACGTCCGCGTCCGGCTGTTCAGCGACTACGCGGCCCATCCCGAGGGCGCGCTGACCTGGAGGTACGAGCGGGAGCGGGGCGGCAGCGGAGTGCTGGGCGACCTGGCCTCGCACGGCGCGGACCTGGCCCGGTTCCTGCTCGGGACATCACGTCCCTCACCGCGGACACGGCGATCTTCCTGCCGGAGCGAGCCCGTCCCACCGGGGCGACGGCGGGACACAGCCGGGCCTCCGGCGGTGACCTCGGCCCGGTCGAGAACGAGGACTACGTCAGCTGCCTGCTGCGCTTCGCCTCCGGGGCGCGCGGTGTCCTGGAGGCCTGCCGGGTCTCGGTCGGCGAGCAGAACAACTACGGCTTCGAGGTGCACGGCACCCAGGGCGCGGTGTTCTGGGACTTCCGCCGTATGAACGAGCTGGGCATCAGCCGCGGCACGACGTACCAGGACCAGTCCGTCAGCACGGTGTACGTCGGCCCGGGACACGGCGAGTTCGCCGCGTTCCAGCCCGGTGCGGCGAACGCCATGGGCTACGACGACCTGAAGGTCATCGAGGCGTACCGCTTCCTTCGTTCCGTCGCCGAGGCACCCCGCACGGAGCGACCCTCGCGGACGCCGTGCACAGCGCCGCCGCGCTGGACGCGATGAGCCGGTCGGCGCACAGCGGCGCCTGGGAGACCGTGTAGGTACCGCGCGAGGGTGTCCCCAGGGCCACCACGGATCCGCCCCTCAGGCCCAGGGACGGCGAGCCCCGGAAACGGCAGGCTTCCCGGTACCGGCGAATCCGCCGGCACCGGCCTCACCGACCTCTCGGGGACTCCCATGTCCGAAGCCTTCTTCCGGCGCCTGACCGGCCTCGCGGGCATCACCGCCGCGGCCGCCCTGATCATCGGGGTGCCGCTCTACTTCGTCTACTCGGGCCCGCCGCCGGACTCCAACGTCCTGGCCAGGCTGCTGATCCAGATCGTCGCGCTCGCGTCCCTGGTGGTGTTCGTGACGGCCTTCCGCGAGCTGGTCAGGCGGGTCAGCCCCGCGTACGACTGGGCCGGCTCCCTGGCCTTCGCCACCGGGCTGGTCTACGCGACGATCGTCCTGGTCTCCAGCGGCCTGGAGGCGGGCGAGGTCATCGCCACCGACCGCGCGATCGATCCGACCATCGAGGTCAGCGGCACGTACATCCTCTACGGGTCGATTTCCCGGCTGATGCTGGCGCTCTTCCTGGCCGCGGTGGGCTTCGTCCTCACCCGCGCGAAGCTGCTGCCGCGCTGGACCGGCCCGTCGGCGTACGTCCTCGCGGTGATCAACCTGGCCTTCGTGCCGTCGCTGTTCTTCGGCAACGACCCCGCCGACTTCTACGCGGCGAACGGCTGGGGCTCGACCGCCTCGATGGGCGCCCTCCTCAGCTACTGGCTGCTGGCCCTCGGCGTCTCGACGTACCGGAGCGCCCGGCGCCCGGCCCTGTCCCGCTGATCACGTGCCGCCGCGGGCGACGGTCACACGGCCGTCGCCTGCGCCGGCATGTTGTACGGCGTCACCACCTGGATCGCCGACGGCAGGGTCGGCCCCGCCGGCGGCAGGGCGCCGTGCGCCCGCATGACGATGTGGCAGGCCTCGCGCACGTCCTGGCGCAGGTCGTGGTGGAGCACGGCGGACAGGCGGTGCTCGCGCAGCAGCCGGGTGTTGTCGTGGTCGAGGTCGTGCGCGACGAACACGGCGCACTCGCGGCCGAGGTCGTCGAAGGCCCGGAGCGTGGCGATGTTGCCGCCGCCGATCGAGTAGACGGCACGGATGTCGGGGTCGCGTTCCAGCGCGGCCCGGACGAGGTCGTACTGGGTGGCGTCCAGGCCCTGCCCCCCGGCGATCTCGACCAGCGTGCGCTCGGGGTGCCGGGCCCTCATGGCGCTGCGGAAGCCCATCTCGCGCTCCTCCTCGTTGCGGAAGAAGCCGCTGCTGAGGCTGGTGAGAATGTTGCCCGGGCGGTCCCCAGCCACTGGCCCGTCAGATACGCGGCCGTCGCGCCCGCCGCCCGGTCGTCGATGCCGACGTAGGCGAGGCGGGCGCTGGCGGGCAGGTCGGTCACGAGGGTCACGACCGGGATGCCGGCGGCTCCGAGCCGGCCGACGGCAGTGGTGACCTCGGGGACGTCCGGGGCCTTGAGGATCACGCCCTGGGAGCCCGCCGGGCGATCCGGTCCAGGGTTCGCACCAGTTCCCCGACCGGGCCGGTCTCACGGAAGTGGAAGCGCGAGCGCAGCACCGCCGGGTGCAGGGACGGCAGCTCGGCCTCCAGGGCGGAGCGGATGGCCGTGGTGAAGCGCTCGGGCGCCTGCATCACTATGTCGACCATGAACGTCCGGCCGACGAGCCGTACCTGGGTGCGCTGCCGGTCGAGGTCGGCGATGGCCTGGTGGACCTCCCGTGCGGTGCTCTCGCGCACACCTCCCCTGCCGTTCAGGACCCGGTCGACGGTCGCCTCGCTCAGACCGGCCTGACGTGCGATCTCCCGGATCGGGAAGGGGTGACCCATGCGCCGGCTCCTTGAGGGTTTTTGATGGCTCGCTGCTGGTTGTTCGAGGGGTTTGTACTGACAAGAATGACAGGGCTCCGTCGCTCCATGACCCCGAAGGGACGACGATGTCCTTCACTTCCGTCCACCACCGTGCCTGGCTGTCCGAGCAGGACTGCGATCTCGACGCGTTCCGCGCGCTGGCCGAGCAGTCGACGGACCCCGCCGACTACCCGCACGCCTCCGCCGTGGAGCGGAACGTGCCGGTCTATGACGCCGGCCTGCTCGAGGGCGACCGCGTGATCCAGTCCGAGCTGGTGCGGGCACTCGCCGGCGGCCCGGGCATCGTCGTCTTCCGCGGTGCCTTCCCCGACCCGGAGGTCGTGGACCGGGTCACCGCCGTGTTCGAGGCGCTGATCGCCGAGCAGCGTGCCTCGGGCGCGACGGCCGGTGACCACTTCGCTAAGCCGGGGCCAACGACCGGGTGTGGAACGCGCTGGAGAAGGCCGCCCTGTACGACGCGGAGGCGTTCGCCGACTACTACGCCAACGACATCGTCGCCCTCGTGGCCACGGCCTGGCTGGGCCCCGGCTACCAGGTCACCTCCCAGCTCAACGTGGTCAACCCGGGCGGCGCCGCCCAGACCGCGCACCGCGACTACCACCTGGGCTTCCTGTCGAACGAGGTCGCCGCCGCCTACCCGGCGCACGTGCACCGCCTCTCCCCCGTGCTGACCCTGCAGGGCGCGGTCGCGCACTGCGACATGCCGGTGGAGTCCGGGCCGACGATGTACCTGCCGCACTCGCAGAAGTACGAGCCCGGCTATCTCGCCTGGCGGCTACCGGAGTTCCGGGCCTACTTCGAGAGGCACCAGGTACAGCTGCCGCTCGCCAAGGGCGACGCGGTCTTCTTCAATCCGGCCCTCTTCCACGCCGCCGGCACCAACCGCTCGGCGGGCGTGCGGCGCATGGCCAATCTGCTGCAGGTGTCGTCCGCGTTCGGGCGCGCGATGGAGACGGTGGACCGGGAGGCCGTGGCGAACGCCGTGTACCCCGTGCTGCTGAAGCGGAAGGCCGAGGGCGCGAGCGACGCGTGGCTGGCCAACGTCATCGCGGCGAGCGCCGAGGGCTACCCCTTCCCGACCAACCTCGACAGCGACCCCCGGTCGAGGGCCTGGCCCCGGCCTCGCAGGCCGGTCTCGTACGGCGGGCCCTGTACGAGGAGTGGACGCCGGAGGCGCTCCGTGCGGAGCTGCGGGCCGGTGCCGAACGGCGAGAGAGCTGAGGAACTCGTGGGACTTCTCGACGACAAGGTCGTCCTGGTCAACGGCGGCAGTCAGGGGGTCGGTGCCGCCATCGCGCGGGCCGCGGTCCGAGAGGAGGCGGTCGTGGCCGTCACCTCGCGGCGCCCGGAACCCGGCGAGGCGCTGGTGGAGGAGCTGACCGACGCGGGCGGCAAGGCCCTGCACGTCCGGGCCGACCTGTCGGACGCCGGGCAGGCGAAGGCCGTCGTGGCCCGGGTCGTGGAGGAGTACGGCCGCGTCGACTGCCTCGTGAACTCCGCCGGGCTGACCTCCCGGGGCACGCTGCTGGACACCACGCCCGAGTTGTTCGACCAGCACATCGCGATCAACCTCAAGGGGCCGTTCTTCGCCATGCAGGCGGCGGTCGCGGACATGGTCGGGCGGGGGGCGCCCGGCACGGTCGTCAACATCATCACGTCGTCAGCGCACGGGGGCAGCCGTTCCTCGCGCCGTACGTCGCCGCGAAGGCCGGGCTCATCGGCCTGACCAGGAACGCCGCGCATGCGCATCGGTGGGATCGGGTGCGGATCAACGGGCTGAACATCGGCTGGACGGCGACGGAGGGGAGGACGCGACGCAGCGGGCGTTCCACGGCGCGGGGGACGGCTGGCGTGAGGAGGCTGCTGCGAAGTTGCCGATGGGCAAGTTGGGCCAGCCGGATGAGATCGCCGACTTCGTTGTGTTTCTGCTGTCGGATCGGTCCGGGTGGTTACCGGGTCCGTTATCGATTGGGATCAGAACGTGTTGGGGGACTCGACTAAGGATTTGCCGCGCTTTGTCGTTGGTCGTGTGCGGCGCCGTTGTGGCTGGTCGCGCCCACGCGGCGGAGCCGCAAATCAACACAGCCCCGCGCCCCTTAAGGGGCGCACCAAACCCTGCAACAAGGAGCAACACCCCATGCGTATCGGAATCCTCGGCCTCGGCCGTATCGGCGCTTTTCACGCCGAGACCCTTTCCGGGCTCGACGCCGTCGAGTCCCTCGTCGTCACCGACCCGTTCGCGGATGCCGCCAAGGCCGCCGCCGAGCGCTTCGGGCTGACGTGGTGGACTCGCCCGAGGCCCTGCTGGCCGCCGGCGTGGACGGCATCGTCGTGGCGGCCGCGACGGACGCGCACCCCGCGCTGATCCTGGCCGGCGTCGAGGCCGGGGTCCCGGTCTTCTGCGAGAAGCCCGTCGCCAGGACCATGAGCGAGGGCGTCGAGGTCCTCAAATCCGTCCAGGGCAGCGGCGTGCCGATCCAGATCGGCTACAACCGCCGCTTCGACACGGGATTCGTCAACGCGCGCGCCGCCGTGCTGAGCGGCGAGCTCGGCAAGCTGCACACCGTCCGGTCGACCACGCTGGACCCGGCGCCGCCGCCCGCCGCCTACATCGCCGCATCCGGCGGTATCTTCCGCGACTGTTCGGTGCACGACTTCGACATCATCCGCTGGGTGACCGGGCGTGAGGTGACCGAGGTGTACGCCGTGGGCGGCAACCGCGGCGCCGACTTCATCAAGGAGGCCGGTGACGCCGACACCACCGGAGCGATCCTCACCCTCGACGACGGCACGATCGCGGTCGTCTCCAACTCCCGGCACAATGCCCGCGGTTACGACGTCCGCATGGAGATCCACGGCTTCACGGACTCCATCGCCGTCGGCCTGGAGGACAAGCTGCCGCTGCGCTCGGTCGAGCCGGGCGTGACCTTCCCGGCGGGCACCCCGCACGACTTCTTCATGGACCGCTTCACCGAGGCCTACCGCGCCGAGCTGACCGCGTTCACCGAGGTCGTGGCCAGCACGCGCCCCTCCCCGTGCACGATCGAGGACGCCCTGGAGGCGGGCTGGATCGCCGACGCGTGCACACTGTCGCTGCACGAGCACCGTCCGGTGACCATCGAGGAGGTACGGCAGGCATGAGCGGAGCAGGCCGGGAACCCCTGCGCATAGGTGTGCTGGGAGCCGCGCGGATCACCGAACGCTCCCTGATCGCCCCGGCCCGGGCGACCGGCCACCGCCTCGTGGCGGTGGCCGCCCGCGACCGTGCCCGAGCCGAGGTGTTCGCCGCTGAGCACGGCGTGGAGCGGGTCGCGGGGTCGTACGCCGAGCTGGTGGCCGATCCGGAGGTCGACGTCGTCTACAACCCGCTCGCCAACGGTCTGCACGGCCCGTGGAACCTGGCCGCCCTGGCGGCGGGCAAGCACGTGCTGTCGGAGAAGCCGTCGGCGAGCAACGCGCGGGAGGCGGCGGAGGTGCGGGAGGCCGCCGGGAAGGCCGGGACGGTCTTCATGGAGGCCTTCCACTACCTCTTCCACCCGGTCACCCGCCGCCTGCACGAGTTGCTGGAGTCCGGTGAGCTCGGCGAGTTGCGGCACGTCGAGGCGATGGTCGCCATCGCCGCGCCCCCGGACACCGACCCGCGCTGGTCGCTGCCGCTGGCCGGCGGTGCCCTGATGGACCTGGGCTGCTACAGCCTGCACGCGCTGCGGATGCTCGCCCCCTGGGCGGGCGGCGCGCCCCGCCTGGCCGGGGCCCGGGCGGGGAGCGGGCCGGTGCCCCCGGGGTCGACGAGTGGCTCGACGCCGACCTGGAGTTCCCCGGCGGCGCGACCGGCTCGGCCCGCTGCCACATGGCGTACGACGGGCTGGACATGAGCATCCGGATCGTCGGCTCCCGGGGCGAGGCGCGGGCCGCGAACTTCGTGCTGCCCCAGATGGACGACCGGGTCGTGGTCCGCACGCCCGAGGGTGAGCGGACGGAGCGGCTCGGCACGCGCTCGTCGTACACGTACCAGCTGGAGTCATTCGCCGCCCGGGTGCGGGACGGCGCGCCGCTGCCGCTGGACGCGGACGACGCGGTGACGACGATGGAACTGATCGACGAGGCCTATCGGGCAGCGGGGTTCGAGCCGCGTCCGCGTACGGCACTCACGCGCTGAGAGAGCGTCGGCGGCGACGATCGGGGCGTGTGTGTATGGACGGCAGTTGCCGGTGATGCCCTGGGTCGGGCAACGCACTTCGAATCCTGGGCGTGGCGGATATCCAAGACACTCCAGGAATTTACTCAAACCCTCCGGGGTGAATGATCCGGATTGTCGGACCTCCTTCAAAAAGGCACCCGAAATCCTCCGAGCGCCAGCCGCCCTGTAGATCATTTCATGTACCTTCCAACTGACCAGCGCGCCACAAGAAGTGGTGTCAGGGGGAACAAGGAGGCAGCAACATGAAGGCCAGGAGACTGATCGGCGCCGGGGTCGCGGCAGTGGCGATGACGGCCATGGCATCCGCACCGGCAAGTGCCGATGAGACGGTCACCGGCGGCAACGTGGAAATGGTGATTTTCGGCAGCGGTACGCGCGTCGACTCTGTCACTATCCACGGGATCCCGGAACCCCAAGGTCCTGCCCAGTATCAGTTCACCTATTTCGCCACCACCTCGCCGACCAAGACGTACACAATGATTTGCGGTGGCAGCAGCACGGGGGGCAGCTGCAGTCACAAATTCACGATCAATGCCACATACGCCAAGGGAGTCGGAATCAGCAGCTGCGGGTCGATCAAGCGTGTCGACAACCAGCAGAACCTCGGAACTGCCTGCAAGAAGTGGTGATGGAGTAAAGCCTCGCCCGGCACGGCGCACTCCACGATGATTGCGGACCTTCCGCCCCGACTGCGAGTCGGGGCGGAAAGTCGTAAGAGGCGTGAGACAGGGCTTGATCAAGCGGGACTCACCGGTACAGGGCGGGCTTCTCCACCAACGCCACCTCTACGCGGCCCCCGTCCTGAAGTGCCCGCACGCCTGCCTCGCACACCGCCGCCGCGGCGTAGCCGTCCCAGACGCTCGGGCCGGTGACCTCGCCGCGGCGGGTGGCGTCGACCCAGGCCTGGAGCTCCCGGTCGTAGGCCGCCTCGAAGCGTTCCGTCCAGTCCTGGGCGATGGTGCCGCCCCAGCGGCCGGCCATGTTGGTGACCAGGGCGTGGCCGTCGCCGATGCGGGCGGTGCCGCGTTCGCAGACGACCTCGGCCTGGACCTGGTAGCCGAAGCCGCAGTTGACGAAGATCTCCACGTCGGAGAGGGCGCCGCCGTCCGTCTCGAAGACGACGAACTGCGGGTCGCGCAGCCCGTCGGGGGCGTTGGCGGACGGCGTCGGGCGCAGCACCGTGACGGCCGTGATCTCGTGGCCCAGCAGCCAGCGGGTCGCGTCGGCCTCGTGGGCGACGGAGTCGCTGATGAGCATGGAGCTGGTGAAGAAGGGCGGGCTGGCCACGTTGCGGTGCCGGTTGTGCAGCATCAGCGGACGACCCAGCTGGCCGGTCGCCAGCAGGGCCTTCAGCTTCGCGTACTCGGGGTCGTAGCGGCGCATGAAGCCGACCTGGACCCGGCGGTGGCCGAGGCGCAGTTCGGCTTCGAGGACGCGCAGGGCGGAGGCCGCGTCGGGGGTGAGCGGCTTCTCGCACAGGACGGGCAGATCGCGCTCGAACGCCGCGAGCAGGGTGGCCTCGTGGGCCGGGCCCGGGGAGGCGATCAGGACGGCGTCGACGCCGTCCGCCGCCAGCGCGGCGGCCGGGTCGGTGTGGGCGGTGCAGCCGTCGACGCGGGCGGCGACGGCCTTCGCGCGCTCCGCGTCGACATCGGCGACGGCCACGACCCGCGCTCCGCTGACGACTTCGTGGAGGCGGCGCACATGGTCGGCGCCCATCCTGCCCGTACCGACGACTGCGACTCCCAGAGTGGCGCGCTCGGTCATGGCCGTCCTTTCGGGTCGTCAGGCGCCGCAGGACCTCAGGAACTTGCGGGTGCGCACCGCGATCGGCAGCGGCTTGTCCGGCTCGCAGGGGTACATGTCCTGCTCGACGATGGCGAAGAGGTCCACGCCCAGCTTCTGGGCGGCCGTCAGGATGGGTCCCAACTCGGGGACACCGGCGGGCGGTTCGCACATCACACCGCGCGCGACGGCCGGGCCGAACGGAACCTCGTTCTTGACGACGTCGGCGAGGATCTCCGGGTCGACCTGCTTGAGGTGCAGATAGCCGATGCGCTCGCCGTAGGTCTCGATCAGCTTGACGCTGTCACCGCCGCAGTAGGCGTAGTGCCCGGTGTCCAGGCAGAGGTTGACCGCGTCGGAGTCGGTCGAGTCGAGGAACCGCTCGACGTGCTCCTCGGTGTCGATGTGGGTGTCGGCGTGCGGGTGGACGACGATGTCCAGGCCGTACCGGTCCTTCACCTCGCGGCCGAGGCGCTCCATGCCGGTGGTGAGGTTGCGCCACTGCTCGGTGGTGAGCTCCGGGGGCTCCAGGATCTCGGCGGTCTTGTCGTCCCGCCAGAACGACGGGATGACGACCAGGTGCTTCGCGTCCATGGCCTGGGTGAGAGCGGCCACGTTGCTGACCTGCTCCCAGGTGGAGTCCCACTCGGAGGGGCCGCGGTGCAGTCCGCAGAAGATCGTGCCGGCGGAGACCTTGAGGTTCCGCTTGGTCACCTCGTCGGTGAGCCGGGCCGGGTCGGTGGGCAGGTAGCCGTAGGGGCCGAGTTCTATCCAGGAGTAGCCGGCCTCGGCTACCTCGTCGAGGAAGCGTTCCCAGGGCACCTGCTGGGGGTCGTCGGGGAACCAGACGCCCCAGGAGTCGGGGGCGGAGCCGACCCGGATGCGGTCGAGCGCGAGGGCCATGTCAGGACTTTCCTTCCGAAGACGTGGCTACGGGTGCGGTGAGGTCCCCCTCCTCGGGGAGCTCTTCGACGTCGACGCCGCGGACCTGCGCCAACTCGTGCTTGAGGGAGGCGAGTTCGGTGCCGCCGGCCATGTGGTTGGTCAGCTCTTCGAGGGAGACGTCGCTGCGGGCGGCGGAGAGTTCCATGGTGCCGAGGCGCAGGACGCTGAAGTGGTCGCCGACCATGTAGGCATGGTGGGGATTGTGGGTGATGAAGATGACGCCGAGGCCCTTCTCTCGGGCGGCGGCGATGTACTTCAGGACCACGCCGGACTGCTTGACGCCGAGGGCGGCGGTCGGCTCGTCCAGGATGAGGACGCGGGCGCCGAAGTAGACGGCGCGGGCGATGGCGACGCACTGGCGCTGGCCGCCGGAGAGCGTGCCGATGGGCTGCTCCATGTCGTCCAGGACGATGCCCATGGCGCGCAGCTCTTCGTCCGCGGTCTTCTTCATCTTCTCGATGTCGAGACGGCGCAGAGGCCAAGGGCCCTTGGTCATCTCGGAGCCGAGGAAGAAGTTGCGCCACACCGGCATCAGCGGGACAACAGCGAGGTCCTGGTAGACGGTGGCGATGCCCTTGTCGAGGGCCTCGCGCGGGGTGGAGAACCGCACCGGTTCGCCGTCGACGAGGAACTCGCCCTCGGTGTGCTGGTGCAGACCCGAGATGATCTTGATGAGGGTGGACTTGCCGGCGCCGTTGTCGCCGAGGACGCAGGTCACCTTGCCGGGGTGGACCTCGAGGCTCACGCCGTGCAGGGCGCGGATGTTGCCGTAGGACTTGCCGGCGGCCTTCAGCTCGATCACGGGACGCTCGTCCGCGGGCCGGGTTTCCTTCAGAACGGTCCCCTGGGCGCCGGTGGAGTTGCTTGTCATTCCGATCACCTCCGGGTCGCTTGCTTGCGGACCCACAGATTGACGAGGGTGGCGCCTACGAGCATCACGCCGAGGAAGGTCTTGAACCAGTCGGGGTTCCAGGTGGCGTAGACGATGCCCAACTGGACCAGGCCGAACATGAACGCGCCGAAGACCGGGCCGATGATCGTGCCGTAACCGCCGGTCAGCAGACAGCCGCCGACCACCGCCGCGGCGATGTAGATCAGCTCGTTGCCCACGCCCTCGCCGGACTGCACGGTGTTGTACTGGAACAGGTTGTGCATGCCGACGAACCAGGCGCCGAAACCGACCAGCACGAACAGCGAGATCTTGGTGAAGTTCACCGGGACGCCGACGGCGCGGGCGCTGTCCTTGTTGCCGCCGACCGCGAAGATCCAGTTGCCGTACTTGGTGCGCAGCAGGACCCACGTGGCCAGCGCCGCGAAAGCCAGCCACCACAAGACAGTGATCTTGACGTTGACTCCGCCGACGTCGAAGGACGAGGCGAACAGGGCCTTGGCCTGGTCGAAGCCGTCCATGTCGCTGATGTCGTCCGTGGCGACGTTGCCGGTGACCAGCTTGGTCACCGCCAGGTTCACGCCCTGCAGACCCATGAACGTGCCCAGGGTGACCAGGAAGCTCGGCAGCCCGGTCTTCACCAGCAGCCAGCCGTTGAAGAAGCCGATCGCAAGCGACACCACCAGGGCCGCGATCACGCCGACCCAGACGTTCAGGGTCAGCTCGAAGGCGGTCATGCTCGCCGTCAGCGCCGAGGCGACCGGCGCGACGCCGGAGGACAGGTCGAACTCGCCGCCGATCATCAGCAGCGCCACGGGCAGGACCATGATCCCGATGGTCGACGACTGGTAGAGGACCGTCGACATCGAACTGCCCTGGCGCAATGTCGGCGCCATGATCAGGAAGAAGACCAGGATGGCCAGGGCGCCGAGGAAGACGCCCACCTCGGGCCGAGCGAGCAGTCTCAGCACCAGGGAGCGCTGCTGGGTCCGCCCGTCCTTCTCCTTGCCCGGGCCGGAGACCGGCGGTGTGGTCACCGCCGGCTCAGCCTGCTGGGTCATGCTCATCACCGGGTGCCCTTCGCGGCGAACTCGGCGATCTTGTCGACGTTGGACTTGTCGACGAAGGCCGGGCCGGTCAGCACGGGCTGCTCGCCGCCGCCGCTGTAGTTGCCGTTGTTCTTGTAGAGCCACAGACCGTCGACGGCCAGGTAACCCTGCAGGTAGGGCTGCTGGTCCACCGCGAACTGGATGTCGCCGCTCTTGACGGCCTTGATGAGTTCCTTGTTGAGGTCGAAGGTCGCGACCTTCGCCTTGCTGCCGGCATCGCCCACCGACTGCACCGCGGTCAGCGCGAACGGGGCTCCGAGCGTGACGACGTAGTCGATGGAGGAGTCCTGCTTCAGCTTGGCGGTGAGCGTCGACTTCACCGACGGCTTGTCCGCGCCGTTGACGTTCTGGACGTCGAGCTTGCCGTCGAAGGTCTTCTCCACACCGTCGCAGCGCTGGGTGAGACCCACGTTGCCCTGCTCCTGGATGACACAGAGGGCGTGCTTCGCACCGACCTCGTTGAGTTTCTTGCCGAAGGCCTCGCCCGCGACGGACTCGTCCTGGCCGAAGAACTCCAGCATGTTGAACTTCTTCCAGTCGCTCAGGCCGGAGTTGAGACCGACGACGGGTATGCCGGCCTGCTCCGCCTTGCCGATGACGCCCTTCATGGCGTCCGGCTTGGCGAGCGTGACCGCGATGCCGTCGACCTTCTGATCGATCGCGGTCTGGACCAGGTTGGCCTGGTTGCCCGCGTTCGGGTCGGCGGAGTAGACGAGCTTGATGTTGTCCTTGGCGGCCGCGGCCTCGGCACCCTTGCGGACGGTGTCCCAGAAGGTGTCGCCCGGCGCCTGGTGGGTGACGAGGGCGACGGTCATACGCGGCGTGGTCGCCTTGCCGGCGGAGGCGTTGGCGGCGCCTTCCTCGGACTTCTTGCCCCCGGAACTGCTGGAGCAGCCGGCGAGGGTCAGGGCCGCTGCCGCGGCCACGGCGACGACGGGCGCGATCCTGCGAGAGCGGGGGTGAGAAGAGCGGTCCATCTTTCCTGGCACCTCACTGTGCTACTGCGGGGGAAAGGGGAGGGGATCACGAGGATCCGTGGTCCCGGAGCCTTACGGAGTCCGGATCATGATGCCGCAAACACACTGTTGCGATGCCACGGGATCCAAGTCCTTGCCGCGCCCGCTGTCAATACTTTGTTAAGACATCATTTCACAAGCAGGTCCGAATGTAAGTACAAACCCTTGACAGCGCTGCCCTCGGAGACCTAAATCTGGGAGGCGGCAGGTCCGTGGATCCACGTCCCCACCGTGTCAGGACGCCCCGGACCCGCATCCCCAGCTTCCCGAGGAGGTCGCGCATGGCCGAGCCAGCCCAGTATTTCGATGTGATCACGATGGGCCGCATCGGGGTCGACCTCTATCCCCTCCAGACCGGCGTCCCCTGGCCCAAGTGGAGACGTTCGGGAAATTCCTGGGAGGTTCGGCGGCGAACGTGGCGGTCGCCGCGTCCCGCCTCGGACGCCGTACCGCGGTGATCACCCGGACCGGCAACGACCCCTTCGGCACGTATCTGCACGAGGAGCTGACGTCCTTCGGCGTCGACGACCGCTGGGTCACGCCGGTCGACGCGCACCCCACGCCGATCACGTTCTGCGAGATCTTCCCGCCGGACGACTTCCCGCTGTACTTCTACCGCCGCCCCAAGGCGCCGGACCTGGAGATCCACACCGACGAGCTGGACTTCTTCTCGATCCGCGGGGCCCGCATCTTCTGGATCACCGGCACCGGCCTGAGCGAGGAGCCCAGCCGCTCCGCCACCGTCGCCGCCCTCAAGGCCCGCGACAAGACCGGGGTCACCGTCTTCGACCTCGACTGGCGGCCGATGTTCTGGCGTGACCCCGAGGAGGCCCGCCCGTACTACCGCGAGGCCCTGCGCCACGCCACCGTCGCGGTCGGCAACCTCGACGAGTGCGAGATCGCCACCGGCGTGCGCGAGCCGCAGGCCTGCGCCGACGCGCTGCTGGAGGCGGGCGTGGAACTGGCCGTCGTCAAGCAGGGCCCCAAGGGCGTGCTCGCCGTGCACCGCGACGGCAGCCGGGCCGAAGTGCCGCCGGTGCCGGTCGAGGTGGTCAACGGCCTGGGGGCGGGTGACGCCTTCGGCGGGTCGCTCTGCCACGGTCTGCTCTCCGGCTGGGACCTGGAGAAGACCATGCGCCACGCCAACGCCGCCGGCGCCCTCGTCGCCTCCCGCCTCGCCTGCTCCTCCGCGATGCCCACCGAGTCCGAGGTGGAGGGCCTCCTCGCCGAGGTGCCGTCGCCGAGCACGAGCCACTGAAACGGAGCCTTCCTTGAACATCGGCATCCCCGACCTCACCACGGTCAGAGCCCGGCATCCCGAGGCGGTCGCCGACGCGGCCGCCCGGCGGGCGCGCCGCCCGCTGATCGGCGACAGCGGCCGGTTGATGATCGTGGCCGCCGACCACCCGGCGCGCGGCGCCCTCGGGGTCGGCGACCGGCGCCTGGCCATGGCCAACCGCGCGGACCTGCTGGAACGGCTCTGTGTCGCGCTGTCCCGCCCGGGCGTCGACGGGGTGCTCGCCACCGCCGACATCCTGGAGGACCTGCTCCTGCTCGGGGTGCTGGAGAACAAGGTCGTCATGGGCTCCATGAACCGCGGCGGACTCGCCGGGGCCTGCTTCGAGATGGACGACCGTTTCACCGGCCACCGCGCCGAGGACATCGCCCGGCTCCGCTTCGACGCGGGCAAGCTCCTGGTCCGCATCGACTACGACGACCCGGGCTCGCTGACCACCCTGGAGTCCACCGCGCGGGCCGTCGACGCCATGGCGGCCCATCGACTGCCCTTGTTCGTCGAGCCGTTCATCTCCCGGCGGGTCGACGGCAAGGTCCGCAACGACCTGTCCGCCGAGGCCGTCACCCGGTCGATCGCGATCGCCTCGGGTCTGGGCGGCACCTCCGCCTACACCTGGCTGAAGCTGCCCGTCACCGCCGACCCAGACGACATGGCCGAGGTCCTGGAGACCTCCACGCTGCCCGTCGTCCTGCTCGGCGGCGAGGTCGGCGACGACCAGGAGGGCGCCTACGAACGCTGGCGCAAGGCCCTGCGCCTGCCAACCGTGCAGGGCATGGTCGTCGGGCGCTCGCTGCTCTACCCGGCCGAGGGCAGCGTGGCACAGGCAGTGGACACGGCCGTCGGTCTGTTGTGAGTCGCCCTGTTGTGATCCGAAAGGCACACGATGACGTATCACCTTCCCGCGGGTAAGGCCCTCGGCGGCCCCTACACCGTCGACATCACACCCGAGAAGGCCGGCTGGGGACACTCCAGCCTGCGGATCCTTGAACTGCCGCCGGGCGGCAGCCACACCTTCGACACCGGCGACAGCGAGTGGATCGTCGTCCCGCTGAGCGGCGGCTGCACGGTCGCCGCGGCGGACGACTTCGGCCAGGAGACCTTCGAGCTCCGGGGCCGCCCGGACGTCTTCAGCGGCGTCAGCGACTTCGCGTACGTGCCGCGCGACGCCCGGGCGACCGTGACGTCCGCCGCCGGCGGGCGGTTCGCGCTGACCGGCGCCCGCTGCACCCGCCGGCTGCCCGCCCGCTACGGCCCGGCCTCCGAGGTGCCCGTGGAGCTGCGGGGCACCGGGAACTGCTCCCGGCAGGTCAACAACTTCGGCGCGGCGGGAGTGTTCGAGTGCGAAAAGCTCATCGCGGTCGAGGTGATCACCCCGGGCGGCAACTGGTCGTCGTTCCCGCCGCACAAGCACGACGAGCACCGGCCCGGTGAGGAGTCCGTGCTGGAGGAGATCTACTACTTCGAGTTCGCCGGGCACGACGGCATCCCCGGCCTCGGCTACCAGCGCGTCTCCCCGTCCGGGCCGGGCCGGGACACCGACGTGCTGGCCGAGGTCCGCGACGGCGACGTCGTGCTCATCCCGGACGGCTGGCACGGTCCGTCGATGGCCACGCCCGGCCACCACATGTACTACCTCAACGTCATGGCGGGCCCGGAGGAAGAGCGCGCCTGGCTGATCTGCGACCACCCCGACCACGCCTGGGTCCGCGACACCTGGCCGGACCAGCCGGTCGACCCCCGGCTCCCCCTCTACACCGCCCCGGAGACCTCCGTATGAGCGCCCCCACCCGCAGACTGACGACCGCCCAGGCGCTGGTGCGGTTCCTGTCGGCCCAGTACACCGAGCGGGACGGCGTGCGGCGCCGGCTGATCGCCGGGACCTGGGGCATCTTCGGCCATGGCAATGTCGCCGGTGTCGGCCAGGCCCTCCTCGAGGCGGGCGAGGAGGTCATGCCGTTCCACCAGGGCCGCAACGAGCAGTCCATGGTGCACGCGGCGGTCGGCTACGCCCGGCAGCTGAACCGCCTGTCCGCGCAGGCGGTGACGACCTCGATCGGCCCGGGCGCCACCAATCTGGTCACCGGTGCCGCCCTCGCGACGATCAACCGGCTGCCGGTGCTGCTCCTGCCCGGTGACTACTTCGCCTCGCACGCCCCCGACCCGCTGCTCCAGCAGCTGGAGCACCCGGTCGAGGCGGACGTGTCGGTCAACGACACCCTGCGCCCCGTGTCGAGGTACTTCGACCGCGTCACCCGCCCCGAGGCACTGATCCCGTCGGCGCTGCAGGCCATGCGGGTGCTGGCCGACCCGGCCGAGACCGGCGCGGTGACGTTGGCCCTCCCCAGGACGTGCAGGCGGAGGCGTACGACTGGCCGGAGGAGTTCTTCGCCGAGCGCGTCTGGTACGTACGGCGTCCCGCGCCGGACCCCGTGGAACTGACGGCGGCCGTCGAGGCCGTCCGGTCGGCCGAGCGGCCGCTGATCGTGGCGGGCGGCGGCGTCCACCACAGCGAGGCCGAGGCGGCGCTCAAGGCGTTCGTGGACGCCACCGGCATCCCGGTCGCCTCCACCCAGGCCGGCAAGGGCTCCCTGCGGTACGACCACCCCGCCGACCTCGGCGGCATCGGCCACACCGGCACGGCCGTCAGCGACGACCTCGCCCGCACCGCCGACCTCGTGATCGGCGTGGGCACCCGCTACACGGACTTCACCACGGCCTCCGGCACGCTCTTCCAGAACCCGGACGTGCGGTTCCTCAACCTCAACATCACCGGCTTCGACGCGCACAAGCTGGCGGCGCGCACGCTGGTGTGCGATGCCCGGTCCGGCCTGGAGCAGCTGCTGGAGGCGCTCTCCGGTCACCGTGTGAGCGCGGAGTACGAGGCCGAGTACCGGGCCGGCAAGGAACGCTGGGACGAGGTCGTGGCGGCCGCCTACCGCGCCGGCGACGAGAACGCGGTCCCGACCCAGACGCAGGTGCTGGGCGCGCTGGACGCGGCCGTCGGCGACGACGACGTGGTGATCAACGCCGCCGGTTCGCTCCCCGGCGACCTGCACAAGCTGTGGCGCTCCCGCAGCCCGCGCCAGTACCACCTGGAGTACGGCTACTCCTGCATGGGCTACGAGATCCCGGCCGGCATCGGCGTCCAGCAGGCCGCCCCCGGCACGCCGGTGTGGGCGCTGGTCGGCGACGGCACCTACCTGATGATGCCGACGGAGATCGTCACGGCCGTCCAGGAGGGCCTGCCCGTCAACATCGTCCTCCTCCAGAACCACGGCTACGCGTCCATCGGCGGTCTGTCGGAGGAGACCGGCGGCGAGCGGTTCGGCACCGCCTACCGCTTCCGGGCGGCCGACGGCACCTTCACCGGCGCCCCGCTGCCCGTCGACCTGGCCGCCAACGCGGCGAGCCTCGGCATGGACGTACTGCGCGCCAAGACCGTGCGCGAGCTGCGCGAGGCACTGGCCGCGGCGCGTGTCTCCGACCGGCCGACGTGCGTGTACGTCGAGACCGACCCGTCCCGACCGCTCCCCCGGCCGAGGCCTGGTGGGACGTGCCGGTGGCCGAGACCGCCTCCCGCGAGGCCGCCGTCGAGGCCCGCGAGCGCTACGACCGACAGGTCGCCGGACGCCGCCGGCACCTCTGAACTCCCCGCAGACACCAGGCTCCACGAAAGGCCCCCGCACACGATGAAGACCATCACCCACTGGATCGACGGCAAGCCCGTCGAGGGCACCTCCGGCCGCTTCGGCCCCGTCTACGACCCGGCCACCGGCGCCCAGGAGAAGCAGGTCGCCTTCGCGACCGTCGACGAGGTGGACGCCGCTGTCGCCTCCGCCAAGGCCGCCTTCGACTCCTGGGGGCCTCGTCGCTCGCCAAGCGCACAGCGGTCCTGTTCAAGTACCGCGAGCTGCTGGACGCCCACCGCGACGAGATCGCCGAACTGATCACCGCCGAGCACGGCAAGGTGCACTCCGACGCGCTCGGCGAGGTCGCGCGCGGCATGGAGATCGTGGAACTCGCCTGCGGGATCTCCGTCCAGCTCAAGGGAGAGCTGTCCACCCAGGTCTCCACCCGGGTCGACGTCGCCTCTATCCGCCAGCCGCTCGGCGTGGTCGCGGGCATCACGCCGTTCAACTTCCCCGCGATGGTGCCGATGTGGATGTTCCCGCTGGCCATCGCCTGCGGCAACACCTTCGTGCTCAAGCCCAGCGAGAAGGATCCGTCGGCATCGTTCCGCCTCGCCGAACTCGCCGCCGAGGCCGGGCTGCCTGAGGGCGTCCTGAACATCGTGCAGGGCGACAAGGTGGCCGTGGACCGCATCCTGGAGCATCCGGACATCGAGGCGGTGTCCTTCGTGGGCTCCACCCCGATCGCCAAGTACATCCAGCTGAAGGCCGTCGAGCACGGCAAGCGCGTACAGGCGCTGGGTGGCGCCAAGAACCACATGCTGGTGCTGCCCGACGCCGACCTGGACCTCGCCGCCGACCAGGCGATCAACGCGGCGTACGGCTCGGCGGGCGAGCGCTGCATGGCGGTGTCCGTGGTCGTGGCCGTCGGTGACACGGGCGACGAGCTGGTCGGCAAGATCGCCGAGCGGGCGAAGAACCTGCGGATCGGTCCCGGCGACGACCCGGCCTCCGAGATGGGCCCGCTGATCACCCGCGAGCACCGCGACAAGGTCGCGTCGTACGTGTCCTCGGCCGCCGAGCAGGGCGCCGAGGTGGTCGTCGACGGCACGGGCTTCTCGGTCGAGGGCCACGAGAACGGCTTCTTCCTCGGTGTCTCCCTGCTGGACCGGGTGCCGCTGACGGCGGACGCGTACCGGGACGAGATCTTCGGCCCGGTGCTGTGCGTGGTCCGCGCGGAGACGTACGAAGAGGCCATCCAGCTGATCAACTCCTCCCGCTGGGGCAACGGCACCGCGATCTTCACCCGGGACGGCGGCGCGGCCCGCCGCTTCCAGCTGGAGGTCAAGGCGGGCATGGTCGGCGTCAACGTGCCGATCCCGGTGCCCGTCGGCTACCACTCCTTCGGCGGCTGGAAGGACTCGCTCTTCGGCGACCTGCACATCTACGGCAACGACGGCATCGCCTTCTACACCCAGGGCAAGGTCATCACCACCCGCTGGCCGGACCCGGCCGACGGCGGCATCAACCTCGGTTTCCCGAGCAACTCCTGACACCCGTAGGGGGGTTCGTCGATGGCGAAGACCGGTGACCGGGCACGCACCGCGCCCGCACCCGCACTCAGCTCGCTGGACTTCGCCCTGGACCGGGGCAGTCCCGTGCCGCTGTACTACCAGCTCGCGCGGCAACTGGAGGAGGCGATCGAGCACGGGGCCCTCGCCCCGGGCAACCTGCTGGGCAACGAGGTCGACCTCTCCGTGCGCCTGGGCCTGTCCCGCCCCACCGTCCGCCAGGCCATCCAGTCCCTCGTCGACAAGGGGCTGCTGGTCCGGCGGCGCGGGGTGGGAACACAGGTGGTGCACAGCCAGGTCAAGCGCCCGCTGGAGCTGAGCAGCCTGTACGACGACCTGGAGGCGGCGGGGCAGGGGCCGACCACGCGGGTCGTGCGCAACGAGACCGTCCCGGCCTCCTGCGACGTGGCGGCCGCCCTCGGCGTCACGGAGGGCGGCGAGGTCACCGTCCTGGAACGGCTGCGCTGCACACACGGCCAGCCGGTCGCCCTGCTCTGCAACTACCTTCCCGCGTCGCTGCTGGACCTCGACGACGCTCGCCTGGAGTCGACGGGCCTGTACCGGATGATGCGATCGGCCGGCATCACCCTGCACAGTGCCCGGCAGAGCGTCGGCGCCCGCTCGGCCACCGAGGAGGAGGCCGCCCGCCTGGACGAGGAGGAGGGCGCGGCACTGCTCACCATGCAGCGCACGGCGTACGACGACACCGGGCGCCCGGTCGAGTACGGCACGCACATCTACCGGGCGTCGCGTTACACGTTCGACTTCCAGCTGCTGGTCAGGCCTTGAGGGGCGCCGTCACCTCTTGCGCAGCATCCGGCTGAACGGCGTCTCCGGGCGCTCCAGACGCTCGCCGTCCAGCGTGATGTCCACGACCTCGTTGAAGAAGGCGAGGCGCCCCTGGACCACCGCCACCGCGGGCAGCGGCTCGGGGTAGCTCCAGAGGATGTTGGGCGGCACGTCACCCTCGCCGCGCCAGGACCAGTACTCGGCGGTGCCCTTGTAGGGGCATCCGGTGCTGTGGTCGGTGGCGTCGAAGAGGTCGAGTCGGACGTCCGCGCGGGGTAGGTAGTAGCGGGTCGGCAGGGAGGTCTCGAAGAGCAGGACGGGGTCGCGGGTGTCCGCGACGACCTGCCCGTCGATCTCGACCCGGACATGGCGGCTGCTCGGCAGCGCGTCCACGCGTTTGTGCGGGTCACGGGGGTGGATGAAGATCTCCTCGTCCTCCTCGTACCAGTGGTCGAGGCCGGTGTCGGTACGCAGGAACCACTCGAAGGCGATGTGGCCGGCCAGGTCGTCGGCGGGGAACCTCCAGGCCGCGTTCTCGCGCACCTCGCCGTCGGCGTCGAGGTCGTAGAAGACCTGGGAGCCGGTGTGCTTGCCGGTGGGGGGATTCTTCGCCGGGCGGAGGAGGTCGGTGCGGACGTCCGCGTGCGGGAAGGCGTACTGCGGCACGGGCAGGTGAGGTTCCCACACGAGGACCGGGTGCCGGCTGTCGACGACGGTGACATCGCCCTTGCGGCCGCGCACCCAGCGCTCGCTGGGCTCCCACATGAGGCCTTCGGGGGTGGTCCTGATCGACCGTGCGCCAGGGTGGACCGGGTGGGTGGTCATGGCCGGGGCTCCTTCCCAAGGGTCCGGATGTCCGGTTCCTCCACGGTGCCACGGTCGCGGTACGCCGCGTCGAGCCGGCCCCTCGCCCCCGGCTTCGACGGCCGGCAGCCGTGGCCCGGCACTAAGCTGTACCAGGTGAGAGGGCATGCCATGGCGGCATGACACCAGGCCACGAGGCGCTCGTGATGGCAGGCGAGAGGCGAGGTCGGCAGCCGGGGCAGCAGCCGCAGCTGCCGGACCTGCACGTGCGACTGCGTACCGAGCTGGGCCGGATAGACGAGCAGTTGCGAGCCCTGCTCGAAGCCATAGACCGGATGCAGGGCCTGCTGGACTCGGTGGTGGCGATCAGCCGGGAGGTGGAGCTGACGGCGGTGCTGCACCGCATCGTGACCACCGCCATGGACCTGGTCGGCGCCCGCTACGGGGCGCTGGGCGTGCTCGACGGGTCGGGCGAGCACCTGGAGGAGTTCATCACGGCCGGTCTCTCCGAGCAGGAACGCGCCGACCTGGCCGGAACCGACCTGCCCAGCGGACGGGGTGTCCTCGGGCACCTGATCAGCAACCCCGAACCCCTGCGGATCGACGACATCCCGGCCCATCCGTCCTCCGCCGGTTTTCCGTCCGGCCATCCCCGCCTGCGTACGTTCCTCGGTGTCGCCATCAGCGTCCGCGGCGAGATCTACGGTGACCTGTACCTCGCCGAGCGGCGCGACGGACAGCCCTTCGACATCCACGACGAGAACGTCGTCACGGCACTGGCCAGTGCCGCCGGGATCGCGATCGAGAACGTGCGCCTGTTCGAACAGGTGCGGGTCGGAGCCGAGCAGTTCCAGCGGCTTCTGCTGCCCACGCTGCCCGACCTGCGCCCTTTCACCGCCGCCGCCGTCTACCGCCCGGCCACCGAGCCCAGCCGGCTCGGCGGGGACTGGTACGACGCGATTCCCCTGCCCGGTGACATCGTGGCCGTCGTCATCGGTGACGTGGTCGGCCACGACCTGGAGGCGGCGGCCGCCATGGCCTCCACACGCAACATGCTGCGGGCCCTGCTGTTCGACCGGGGCAGTACTCCCGGCGCGGTCCTCGCCCGGCTCGACCGTACGCTCCAGGCCATCACGACCAACCCGGTCACCACCACGGCCCTTGCCCGCATCGAACCGGACGGGACGGGCTGGCGGCTCCACTGGAGCACAGCGGGCCACGTACCACCCCTGCTCATCACCCCGGACGGCCGAGCGGGGTATCTGTCCGCCGAGCCCGGACTGCCGCTCGGGGTCGACCCTGAGCAACCCCGCCCCGACCACTCCCGTGCCCTCCCCATGGGCGCCACCCTGGTCTTCTTCACCGACGGGCTGATCGAGCACCCCGCCCACTCCATCGACGAGAGTCTGGACGAGCTCGCCGAACTGGCCACCGCCCACGCGGCTCTGCCCCTGCCCGAGTTCGTGCGGGCGCTGGCCGATCACCACCCCAGCGACGGCCATGACGACATGGCGGTCCTCGCCCTGCGCACCCCGCCGGCCTGACGCCCGACGGCGCCGTGGAGGTCCCGGTGCATCCGTTGGAGGATGGAGAGGGGATGTCGATGCGGAGGTCCCCGATGACTGTCGCGCGGCATGCCTGGCCCCGGCGCGGCGGCCTGGTGGCCGGGGAGATCTGCGCCGTCACGGCGCTGTACTACGGCTCAGCCGAACTGGGACTGCTCCAGCAGCTGGTGCGCGGCCAGGTCACCCCTCTGTGGCCGCCGAGCGGTATCGCGCTGGCCGGCCTGCTGCTGCTCGGACCGCGGGTCTGGCCCGGGATCGCACTCGGCGCGTTCCTGACCAACATCTCGCTGGGGCCGTCGGTCTTGGCCGTCCTCGTGATCGCGGCGGGCAACACGCTCGCACCGGTCTGCGCGTACGCCCTGCTGCGCCGTGCCGGGTTCGGCAACGAGATGAACCGCCTGCGTGACGCCCTCACACTGATCTTCCTCGGTGCCTTCACCGGCATGCTGATCAGCTCCACGACGGGCACCGGGACGCTCGTCCTCACCGGTGTGCTGGACGCCGGCGACTTCTGGCCGACGTGGTCGGTCTGGTGGACCGGTGACGCGATGGGCGTCCTGACCGTCACACCGGTCCTGCTCCTGCTCCGCTCGGCACGTCTGCCCAGGGGCGTCCCGCCGTCCCGTTGGGCGGAGGGGATCCTGCTGCTCGCGGCCACAGTGTGCGTCGGTTTCGTCGAGACCAGCACCACGCCGCTGCTGTTCCTCGGCTTCCCGCTGCTGATCTGGGCGGCCTTCCGCTTCCAGCTGGCCGGAGCGGCGCCCTGCGCCCTCGCCGTGTCGACCTTCGCGATCATCGCGGCCGCCCAGAAGACGGGGCCGTTCGCCGGTCACGACCTGTTCACCAACATGATCACCCTGCAGGCATTCAACGGCTCCGCCTCACTGACCGCCCTCCTGCTCGGGGCGGCGATCGGCGAACGCGCCCGGACGGCAGAGGAGATCGCGCTGGCCGTCGGACAGCTCGCCACGATGGCCACCAGGATCACCGCCAGTGACCGCCGGCCGACGTTCCGCGTCGAGGAGAGTGAGCGCACGGTGCGGGACACGGCCCCGAAATGACGAAGGGCCCCGCCCCACCGAAGTGGAACAAGGCCCTGCCGGGGAGAACCCAGGCATTCTGTCGGGACGACAGGATTTGAACCTGCGACCCCTTGACCCCCAGTCAAGTGCGCTACCAAGCTGCGCCACGTCCCGGTGCGCGCCCTCGCCGTGCCCGGCGTGATCGCGCGGACAGCACTTTACCTCACACCCCTGCCCGCGCCGAAAGCGGGCCGGGCGGGACAATCGGCGTATGGGCAGCACAAGCAGTGGCAGCACAGGAAGCCCGGCCGACGCGCGGGACCGCGACAGTGAGGGGCGGGCGCGCAACGCCCGGCCGCGGGACGGTCTCGGACGGCCCCTGCCGTACGGGGCGGACGGCGTGCCCCGGCAGCCCGAGGGCGTCGTCCGCACGCCGGAGGAGACCGTCGCCGAGGCGCAGCGGTTGCTGGACGAGGGGAAACCGTTCCACGCGCACGAGGTATTCGAGGACGCCTGGAAGTCGGGGCCCGAGGAGGAGCGGGAGTTGTGGCGCGGGCTCGCCCAGCTCGCCGTGGGGCTGACGCACGCCGCCCGCGGCAACCTCACGGGCGGGGCGCGACTGCTGCGGCGCGGGGCGGGTGCGGCCGAGGCGTGGGTGTCCGGCGCCGGGAAGCCGGTCCCGCACGGCATCGACGTGGCGAGCCTCGCCACCTGGGCGCGAGAGCTGGCCGAGGACGTGGAACGGGACGGCCGGGTCGTGGACGCGGGAGCGCGAGCTCCCCGGCTGCGGGGAGCACACCCGGGGCCCTGAACCGGGGCACGTGAGCGCATGACGCCCCAGGCTGCCGCACAGGCGGGAGGCCGACCCCGGGGCCGGAGCGCGGGAACCCCGGCCACGGCGCAGGCACGGCTCCTGCCTGGACCCCGGGTGCCGGGGCCCGGAGCGCGGCCACCCGGCCACGGCGCAGGCGCGGGCCGTGCCTGGGGCGCCGGGTGGTGCCGGGGACCCTGTCCGGCAGCACGACCCGGGGCGGTCGCGGCCCAGCCAAGGGACCCGGCGGCTCGGGCAGGCCAAGGGCACTGACCCGGTGCCGCGGCGAGGTGCCGAGGTGGGGTGCGGCAGACTCTCGGCGTGCGAAAGATTCATGTCATCGGTATCGGCGCGGGCGACCCCGACCAGCTGACGTTGCA
Source organism: Streptomyces tuirus (assembly GCA_018195615.1). GTDB lineage: Bacteria > Actinomycetota > Actinomycetes > Streptomycetales > Streptomycetaceae > Streptomyces > Streptomyces tuirus_A. The sequence continues at coordinate 452,451 of JAGTPG010000001.1, forward strand.
GGCGGTCCGGGCGCTGCGCGGCACGGACGTGTTCTTCGTCCTGGACAAGGGCGAGGTCAAGGCCGACCTCACCCGCCTGCGCCGGGACATGCTCGACACGCACATACCGGACGGGACGTACCGGGTCGTCGGGGCGCGCGACCCGGAGCGGGACCGTACCGCCGGCGGCGCGGCCTATTCCCCGCCGTCGGGGACTGGCGCAGTGCCCGTGCCGAGATCTACGAGCGGCTGATCGGCGAGGAACTGGGCGCGGACGAGACGGGCGCGTTCCTGGTGTGGGGAGACCCCTCGCTGTACGACAGCACGCTGGGGATCCTGGAGGAGGTGCTGGAGCGGGGCGCGGTGGCGTTCGAGTACGACGTCGTCCCGGGCATCTCCAGCGTCTCGGCGCTCGCCGCCCGGCACCGCACGGGGCTCACCCGGGTGGCCCGGCCGGTGCAGATCACCACCGGGCGGCGGCTCGCGGAGGGATTCCCGGCGGACGTGGACGACGTGGTGGTGATGCTGGACGCCCACCAGACCTTCCGGCAGTACGCGCGGGAGGACGCCGACATCTACTGGGGCGCCTACCTCGGCACCCCGGACGAGATCCTCGTCTCCGGTCCGATCGCCGAGGCCTCGCCCCGCATCGAGCGACTGCGTGCCGAGGCCCGCGCGCGCAAGGGCTGGATCATGGACACGTATCTGCTGCGCCTGCACTCCCGCGACTGACCGGCTCCGGGTGGCTATCGTCCAGGCATGGAGTCCGTGCGTGCCGTGCTCATCGACATCGACGGGGTGCTCACCGTCTCGTGGCGGCCCCTGCCGGGGGCCGTGGAGGCGTTGCGGGAGGTGCGGGAAGCCGGGCCGGCCGTCCTGCTGGTCACGAACACGACCTCCCGTACGCGGGCATCGATCGCCGGGACGCTCGCGGACGCGGGGTTCGCGGTGTCCGCGGAGGACATCCTGACCGCGCCCGCCGCCACCGCCGCCTACCTCGCCGAGCACTGTCCCGGCGCCCGCTGCGCCCTGCTGAACAGCGGCGACATCGAGGAGGACCTCGACGGTGTGACCGTCGTGGACGCGGCGGACAGCGGTGCCGTGCCGGATGTGGTGCTGGTCGGCGGGGCCGGTCCCGAGTTCGGGTACGAGGCCCTGGACCGGGCGTTCGGGTTCCTGCAGCGCGGGGCCCGGCTGGTGGCGATGCACCGCAACCTGTACTGGCGTACGGCCGAGGGGCTGCGGCTGGACTCGGGGCGTTCCTGGCCGGTCTGGAGCAGGCCGCCCGGGTGGAGGCCGAGGTCACCGGCAAACCGGCGCGGGCGTTCTTCGAGGCGGCGCTCGCGCGGCTGGGCGTCGGTGCGGTCGAGGCCGTGATGGTCGGGGACGACGTCGAGTCCGATGTGCTCGCCGCGCAGCGGGCCGGTGTCACCGGGGTCCTTGTGCGGACGGGCAAGTTCCAGCCGGAGGCGCTCAGGGCCGCCGACGGCACACCCGACCACGTGATCGACTCGTTCGCGGACCTGCCGGCGTTGCTGCGGGGGTAGGGCCCTGAGCCAGGCAGTGGTCGCGGGTCAGCGCAGCAGGAGTTGCAGACCGCCCACCACCGTCGCCGCGATCACCAGCTGCTCGAACAGCCGCTGGTTGATCCTGTGCACCGCCCACTTGCCGAACAGCGCGCCGGGCACGACGAACGCCACGAGCGCCAGGTCGAGGAGGAGCGAGCGGCCGTCGATCAGGCCGAGCCCGGCGCTGAAGGGCAGCTTGGCGACGTTGACGATCAGGAAGAAGAAGGCCGACGTGCCGAGGAAGCCGAGCTTGCGGAAGCCCGCGGACAGCAGGTACATCGACATCACCGGGCCGCCCGCGTTGGCGACCATGGTGGTGAAGCCGCCGAGGACACCGTACGAGCGGGCCTTGAGGCGGCCGGCCCTGGTCGTGACCGACTCCGGCTCCTCCTCCTTGTCCGCCGTACGCCTGCGCCACACCGTCACGGCCGCCATCAGCAGCAGGATCGCGCCGATCGAGGTCCGTACGATCGCGTCGTCCGCCCACATCAGGAACACGGTGCCGACGACGACGCCCGCGGCGACCGCCGGGAACAGCCGCCACAGCGTGGGCCAGTGGGCGTGCCGCCGGTAGGTGGCGACGGCGAGCAGGTCCCCGGCGATCAGGACCGGCAGCAGGACGCCGGTGGAGGCACGGGCGGGCAGCACCGCGGCGAAGATGGCGAGGCTGACCGTGTTGGCCCCGCTCACGGCGGTCTTGGAGAAGCCGACGAGCAGGGCCGCGAAGGCGAGGGCGGCGAACTCCCAGCCGGTGATGTGCCAGAGCGTCATGGTGTTCATGCGAACACTGATGCTATGTGCAACGAACCGGGGCGTGCAGTGCCGTCTCGCCTGGTGGTTGACCTGCCCCGCTCGTGCTACGCCCGCTCGACCAGCAGCGCGCTCCCCTGCCCCACCCCGACACACATCGTGGCCAGGCCGCGTCCGGCCCCGTGCGCCGCATCCGGTGGAGCAGCGTCGTCAGGATGCGGGCGCCCGAGCAGCCCAGGGGGTGGCCGAGGGCGATCGCGCCGCCGCTCGGGTTGACCAGGTCGGGATCGATGCCGAGCTGGTCGACGCAGGCCAGGGCCTGGGCGGCGAAGGCCTCGTTGAACTCGGCCTCCTCCAGGTCGCGGATGCTCCAGCCGGCACGGGCCAGGACCTTGCGTGTGGCGGGGACCGGGCCGATGCCCATGACGTCGGGGTGGACACCGGCAGAGGCACCTGCGGCGTAGCGGCCGAGCGACTCCAGGCCCAGGTCGTTCAGGACCTCCTCGCTGACCAGCAGGAGGCCGGCGGCGCCGTCGTTCATCGGGAGGCGTTGCCCGCGGTGACCGTGCCGCCCGCCCGGAACACCGGCTTCAGCCGGGACAGCTTCTCGTACGAGGTGTCCTCGCGGACGCACTCGTCGGTGTCGACGACCACGCCGTCGGGGCGCTCCACGGGCAGCAGTTCGTCGTCGAAGTGGCCGCATCTGCGGGCCAGGGCCGCCCGTTGGTGGCTGCGCAGGGCGAAGTCGTCCTGGCGGTCGCGCGGGATGCCGTACCGCGCGGCGACCTCCTCCGCGGTCTCCCCCATGGAGAGCAGTCCGTGCAGGTCCCGCATCGCCGGGTTGACCAGGCGCCAGCCGAGGCGGGTGTCGGCGGTCTCGATGCGGTGCGGCAGGGCTTCGTCGGGGCGGGGCAGGACGAAGGGGGCGCGGCTCATCGACTCGGAGCCGCCCGCGATCACGATGTCGGCCTCGCCGGCGGCGATGGTGCGGGCGGCCGTCGTCACGGCCTCCAGGCCCGAGGCGCAGAGGCGGTTGACCGTGGCGCCGGGCACGGTCTCGGGAGGCCGGCCAGCAGCGCGGCCATGCGGGCGACGTTGCGGTTGTCCTCACCGGCCTGGTTGGCGGCGCCCCAGTAGACGTCGTCGACGCGGGCCGGGTCCAGCGCGGGCACGTCGGTGACCAGGGCGCGGACGACGGTCGCGGCGAGATCGTCGGGGCGTACCGAGGAGAGGGATCCGCGCAGTTTGCCGATGGGAGTGCGGCGGGCGGCCGCGAAGTGGACGGGACGCACGAGAGGACTCCTCACACAGCCTGTTAATTAGCACCGCTAGTTTCGGACTATAGCCCTTGACCGGGCTCCTGGGAAGATTTCCGGGGTCCGGGGCTCTCGGAAGGCGTTATCGCAGGCCGGGACGCCCGGTTTCCACTGTTCCGCATCGGGTTTGCACCAGTGTGCCCGGGGCACCCGCGCGTCCATGGAGTGGTTGCGGAGCGCCGCCTGCGTGGACGAGGACCCCGAGTTGTTCTTTCCCGTGGGCACCGCGGGACCCGCTCTGCGGGACGTGGACGCCGCGAAACGGATCTGCGCGCGCTGTCCGGTCACCGACGACTGCCTGAGCTTCGCGCTGAGCAACGGCCAGGCCTCGGGCGTGTGGGGCGGCACCTGTGAGGAGGAGCGCGACGCACTGCTCCGGACCACGAGGAACAACGCGGGAAGGAGAAGCGCCCTATGACGGCTGTGAGGAGCACACTGCCCGACGACGCCCGGAAGGTCGCCTGCGAGGCACTCCAGGACACGCTGGTGGATCTACTCGGACTCTCGCTGATCGGGAAGCAGGCGCACTGGAACATCGTCGGACCGCGGTTCCGGTCCATCCACCTCCAGCTCGACGAGGTGGTCTCGGCCGCGCGGGCCTTCTCCGACACGGTGGCGGAGCGGTCGGCGGCACTCGGCGTCCCGCCGGACGGCCGGCCCGAGACCATCGCCAAGACCTTCACCCTGCCGGCCCCCGGGGAAGGCTGGGTGCGCGACGCGGACGCCGTGCAGGTGATGGTGGAGGCGCTGCAGAACGCGATCGGCCGGCTGCGCGAGCGCGTCGACGCGACCGAGAAGGCCGACCCGGTCACCCAGGACCTGCTGATCGGCATCACCGCCGAGCTGGAGAAGCAGCGGTGGATGTTCGACGCGGAGAACTTCCCCGCGAGGGCTGACCGGGCGCGCACGAACGTACGGAAGGGGCACCCGATGACCGACGCCCTCGAACTCGACGCGCTGTGGGAGGACTTCCACCGCGTGGTGAACATGACCTCGCAGGAGCTCGCGGCCTGGCTGCGGACGCGGGACGCCGCCGAGGAGGCGGAGCCGCTGCCCGAGGAGGCGGGGACCGAGACCGGGAAGCACGTCCTGGCGATCCTCCAGAAGCGGCGCACCGACCTGACCGAGGACGACCTGCGGGTGATGCGAAACGTAGTGGACCGGGTCACCTCGCAGGTGGATCTGGAGAACGAGCCGATACCCGAGGTGACGGCCGAGGACACGCGCCGTCGGCACCGGCTGATGACCGTCGGCCATGACCCGCTGAAGGGGTAGCCGTGAGCCGGGAGCGTGTCGTCCGCGAACTCCTCGACGCGCACGGCCGGACGTACGCGGACGAGGCGGGCATCCGGCTGAAGGACACACCGCAACCGCTGTACCGGCTGCTGGTGCTGGCCCATCTGCTCAGTGCCCGTATCCGTGGCTCGATCGCGCTGGCCACCGCCCGTGCCCTGCACGAGGCGGGGCTGCGCGATCCACGCCGCATGGCCGAGGCCGACTGGCAGGAGCGCGTCGACGCGCTCGGCCGGGGCGGCTACCGGCGCTACGACGAGCGCACGGCCACGCAGCTCGGTGACGCCGCCGAGCTGTTGATCGAGCGGTGGGGCGGTGACCTGCGGCGGCTGCGCCGGGAGGCCGATGGCAAGCTCTCCGAACTGCGCCGTCTTCTCCAGGAGTTTCCCGGGGTCGGGCCGGCCGGCGCCGACATCTTCCTGCGCGAGGCGCAGGGCGTCTGGCCGGAGGCCGCCCCCTACCTGGACGCCAAGGCGCTGCAGGGCGCCGAGCGGCTGAAGCTGCCGAAGGATCCGGAGCGCCTGGCCGAGCTGGCCGGGAGCACCGACCCGGCCGTGTTCGCCGCCGCGCTGGTGCGGGCGGCGGTGGACAAGGAAGTGGCCGAGGACACGCTTCGCCGCGCCGGGTGAACGGAACGGTTCCATTGAGAGAAACGGTTCACCCCAGCAACCAGCCCCCGTCCACGGTCAGTTCGACCGCGTTGACCGACCGGTTGCGCAGCAGGAAGTCGACCGCGTCCACCACGTCCGCCATCGTGGCGAGCCGCCCGGTGGGCGTCTCGGTGCGCAGCGTGGCGAGCACCTTCTCCGGTTTGGCCTGCCAGTACGGACTGTCGCCGACGACACCGGGATGGACGGCGTTGACCCGGATGGGAGCGAGTTCGACGGCGAGGGAGTTCATCAGGCCCCGCACCCCCGCGTTGACCGTCGCCACCGTCGTCGCGCCCGGGTAGGGGCGTTCCTTGGCCTGCCCGCCGAACAGCACGACGGCGCTGTCGTCGTGCAGCCGGGTGCGCAGCGCGTGCACGACCTCGGTGTAGCCGACGAGTTTGAGGGTCACCAGGTCCAGGGCGGCGCCGATGTCGTACTCGGTCACCTTGTTGTCGTCCCTGGAGACACCCGCGATCACCAGATGGTCGATCCGCCCCAGATCGGCCAGGGCCGCGGCGATCTCCAGCGGCCGGGCGAGATCGAGGGCGAGACCCCGGGCGCCGAACTCCTTGGCGATCGTGTCGGCTCGGTGGCCGTCGCGGCCGGTCAGGACGACGTCGTCCCCTTGCCCGGCCCGGGCCCGGGCGAACTCGTGCCCGATCCCCGACGTCCCGCCGACGACAAGCACAGTGCTCATGAACCCTCCTGGAGCGCCTGGCTCAGATAGTCCCAGTCCCTGGTGAACCGGTACGAGTGCCGTGACGGCGGCTGCGGCGCCTGTGTCTCCAGCCACCGCAAGGGCCCCTGCCCAGCGTTGACGAACCCATGCACACAACCGGCGCCCGCCCAGGCGAGGTCCCCCGGCTCCAGCCGGTACCGCTCGCCGTCGAGGGTCGCCTCGGCCACCCCTTCGAGGATCAGGTACGTCTCCTCGAAGGGGTGGTCGTGGGTGCCGATGACCCCGTCGGAGGCGTACTGCACCATGAACATCGTCGAGCCGACCGCGCCCAGGTCACTGTCGACCATCATCTTCACGGTGATGCCGCTGTAGACCAGCAGCGCGGTCCGCATGCTCGCGGTGGCCGCCAGCAGTTCCTGGGACTGCTTGGCGGGGTCCATCTGGTCGGGCTCGAAGTGGCCGAAGGAGCGGGTGCGCGGATCGCGGACGTCGACCCGGACCGGGTCGCGCGCCGGTGGGTCCGGCACCGCCTGCGTGTCGTACCCGTAGCGGGCCCGCGGCACGGGCGCCAGCATGTCCGCCCAGCGGCCGCCGGTGTCCCCGGCGCCCCGCCAGGCGTGCGGGACGCCGATCGGCAGCAGGCCGTAGTCGCCCGCCTCCAGCAGGTACGACCCCTCGGGCACGTCGAGGACCACCGCCCCGTCCAGGACGTGGAAGCTCTCCTCGTACGAGTGCACCTGGGCGGGCACGCGGCCGTCCGGTCGCAGTTCGCACACGCCGAAGCCGGTGTGCACGCTGCCGTCGTCCTCGCCGACCAGGGCCCGCCGCCGGTAGCCGTGGCCGTCGTACGGCGGAACGGGCACGTCGGCGGCGCGGCGCACCAGGTGGTTCGTCATGCCGTGGCCTTCTCGCCCTTCGCCGCTGTCGCCGCCTTCGCCTCCTTCGCCGCGACGAGCCGGTCGCGGGCCTGAGAGACGAGCCGCAGGGCGCGTCCGGTGTCGGCGAGCAGCCTGCCGTCGCGCTTGTGGACCACGCCGTCGACGAGGACGGTGTCCACGTTGGACACGTCCGCGCACAGGGTGACCGCGGCCACCGGATCGTGCACGGGGGCGACGTTGGGCGCGGTGGCGTCGATCGCGACGATGTCCGCGCGCTTGCCGGGGGTCAGGGTGCCGGTGCGGTCCTCCAGGCCCGCGACGTGGGCGCCGTTGACGGTGGCGATCTCCAGCATCTGACGTGCAGTCAGCATGGTGCTGGGCACCGGCATGTTGGCCTGCCAGCAGTCGGCGTTGACCCGGGCGCGTTCCGCGCCGAAGGCCGCGCGGATCTGGGTGAACATGTCGCCGGGCACGGTGGTGACGACGTCGACGCTGAGCGACGGCCGCAGACCGTGCTCGATCGCCTGCATCACGGGTGGCCAGCCGTGTCCCATCTGGAGTTCCACCTGCGGCGCCACGGACACCGTGCCGCCGCTGTCGGCGACCATCCGCCACTCCTCCTCGCTGAAGTAGCAGCAGTGCACGTAGGTGGTGTCCGGGCCTAGCAGCCCGAGGGAGTGGAGCTGCCTGACCATGCCGAAGCGGCCGGCCAGCCGCCCCATGGCCACGTGCACGGTGATCGGGATGCCGAGTTCGCGGGCGAGGGCCCACTCGGAGGTGACGACGTCGTTGACGCAGAAGCCGGGGCCACGGGTGGCGAGGCCCATGGTCAGCAGGCCGTCGTCGGACGCGAAGTACCGGGCGCGGATCCGCCGTACGTCGTCCGCCGGGATCGCGAGCTTGCTCTCGAACCAGTAGTCGGCGAGGGAGGTGTTGGCGCTGCCGTACGCGTACTGCGCCCGGATCCCGGACTCGGCCAGGCCCTGGATCGCGGCGTCCGGGTGCTCGGGGGTGTTGTTGATGTGCGACCAGTCGACGAGCGTGGTGATGCCGGCGTTGAGGCATTCCAGGGCGCCCGCGAGGTTGGCCGCGTAGACGTCCTCCGGGGTGTACAGGGGGGCGAAGGTGTCGAGGACGTCGACGAAGTAGTCGTCGAGGGTGGCGTCGGGGGCGACGCCCCGGATCGGGGCCTCCCAGGTGTGGCGGTGGGTGTCGACGAAACCGGGGATCACGATCCGGCCGGTCATGTCGAGGATCTCGGCGTCGGCGCTGATCTCCGGCCGCACGGCCGCGATCCTGCCGTCCTCGACGAGGACGTCCCCCTGGGGCAGGTCCCCGACGGCGGGGTCCATCGAGATCACGTGACCGGAGCGCAGCAGGGTCCTGGTGGTCATCGCGCTTCCTCCCATGGGTGTTCCGGAGTGGGTCAGTGGCAGCTCAGTAGGCGGCGAGTCGGCGGACCGCCGTGACGGCCTTGTCGACGGTCGGGATGACGTGTTCCTCCAGCGCGTCGGCGAAGGGCAGCGGGACGCACTCCCCCGCCACCCGCCGCACCGGCGCGTCCAGCAGGCCGAAGCCCTCGTCGGCGACGATCGAGACGACGGTGGCGCCCCAGCCGCCCTGGTACGGGTTCTCCTCGACGGTGACGAGCCGCGAGGTCCTGCGCAGTGAGTCGAGGACGGTCGCGGCGTCCAGCGGGACCAGACAGCGCAGGTCGACCACCTCCGCCTCGACGCCCTCCCCCGACAGCACGTCGGCGGCCTTCAGCGCCAGGGGCACCGTGGCGGCGAGCGCGACGAGCGTGACGTCGGTGCCCTCGCGTACGACGGCGGCCCGGCCCAGTTCGACGACATGACCGGGCGGTGGCGGTGCCCCCTTGCCGGCCAGGAGGGCCTTGTGCTCGAAGAAGACCACGGGGTCGTCGCTGCGGATCGCCGCCGCCATCATGCCGATGACGTCGGCGGGTGTGGCCGGTGCCGCGATCTTGAGGCCGGGGACGGTCAGCGCCCAGTTCTCGGTGGCCTGGGAGTGCTGGGCGCCGAAACCGAGTCCGCCGCCGTTGGCGGTGCGCACGACGAGGGGCACGGTGACCTGGCCGCCGGTCATGTAGCGGACCTTGGGGATCTCGTTGGCGAGGTAGTCCCAGCAGCAGGCCAGGAAGTCGGAGAACATGATCTCCGCGACGGGCCGCATCCCGGTCATGGCGGCGCCCATCGCGGCGCCCACGATGGCCTGTTCGGATATGGGCGTGTCCCACACTCTTTCGGGCCCGAACTCCTTGTGCAGGCCCATGGTCGTCTTGAACACTCCGCCGGCCGCGCCGATGTCCTCCCCGAGGCACACGACCGACGCGTCCCGGCGCATCTCCCGGGCGATGCCCTCGGCGACCGCCTCCCGGTAGGTGATCACGTCCGCCATGCGGCACCTCCGTCCGCCCACACGTCGGTGAGTGCCTGCCGCGGGTCGGGCGGCGGCCCGGCCTTCGCCGCCTCGACGGCCTGCTCCACGACGGCCCGGGCCCGCTCGTCGGCCTCCCCGACCGCCTCCGCCCCGATCCCCAGCTCCGCGAGCCGTCCCGCGCGAGGTCCAGCGGGTCGTGCTTCAGCCACCGTTCGACCTCCTCGGCCGGGCGGTAGGTGGCCGGGTCGGCACGGCTGTGCCCGAAGTGCCGGTAGGTCTCGGCCTCCAGCACGGCGGGCCCGTCCCCCGCGCGGGCCCGCCGTGCGAGCCGCTCCACCGCCTCCGCGACGGCCACGACGTCGTTGCCGTCGACGACCTCGCCCGGGATGCCGTGCGCGGGCGCCCGGTCGGCGGCGGGCCGCGGCACCGCCGTGACGTCGGCGATCGGCGTGTACTCCATGTACAGGTTGTTCTCGCACACGAACAGCACGGGCAGTCGCCACACGGCGGCCAGGTTGAGCGACTCGTGGAACGCGCCGATGTTGGTCGCGCCGTCGCCGAAGAAGGCGACCGCGAGCTGGTCGGTGCCGCGCAGCCGGGCCGACCAGGCGGCGCCGACCGCCATCGGCAGATGGGAGCCGACGATGGCGTACGAGCCGAGCATGCCGGTGGCCGCCTTGGTCAGGTGCATGGAGCCGCCCTTGGCCCGGCACAGTCCGGTCGCCCGGCTCATCAGCTCGGCGAGGCACTCCTCCGGGGTGGCGCCGCGGGCGAGGGCATGGTGGTGGCCTCTATAGGTGGCGAACACATAGTCGTCCGGGCGCAGGGCCGCGCTCGCACCCACGGCGATCGCCTCCTGTCCGGCGGCGAGATGGGTGGTGCCTTTCACCAGGCCCTGCAGGAACAGGTCGTGGGCGGCCTTCTCCGTACGGCGGATGACGGCCATCTGCTCGTAGGCGGCGAGGAGCCGGGCCCCGTCCATCAGGGCGCCCCGTCGGCGTGCGAGGTGTTGAGGTGGGACTGCGACTCGCGCCGGGTGTTCAGCTCCCCGCCCACCGTCCAGTATTTGCGGCCCGCCACCAGCAGTTCCTCCGCGGGGAACTTGGTGATGACCTCGCACCCGTCGGCGGTGACGACCAGTTCCTCCTCGATACGGGCGGCGGACCAGCCGTCGGCGGCCGGCCAGTAGGTCTCCAGGGCGAACACCATGCCCTCTTCGAGGACTTCCGGGTGGTCCAGGGAGACCAGCCGGCTGAAGATCGGCTTCTCCCAGATCGACAGGCCCACGCCGTGGCCGTACTGGAGGGCGAAGGCGGCGGTCTCGTCGGCGAAGCCGAACTCCTCCGCGCGGGGCCAGACCTGGACGATGTCGGCGGTGGTCGCGCCCGGCCGGACGAGCGCGATCGCCCGGTCCATGTACTCGCGGCAGCGCACATAGGCGTCCCGTTGGGCGGGGGACGCGGAGCCGACGGCGAACGTGCGGTAGTAGCAGGTGCGGTAGCCGAGGTGACTGTGCAGGATGTCGAAGAAGGCGGGGTCGCCGGGGCGGATCAGACGGTCGCTGTAGACGTGCGGGTGCGGTGAACAGCGTTCGCCCGAGATGGCGTTGACGCCCTCGACGTACTCGCTGCCGAGGTCGTACAGGACCTTGCTGACCACTCCCACGCACTCGTTCTCTCGTACCCCCGGCCGCAGGTGGCCGTACAGCTCCTCGTAGGCCGCGTCGACCATGGCGCAGGCCTGGGTGAGCAGGGCGATCTCGTCGCCGGTCTTGATCCGGCGGGCCTCCAGGAAGACCTGCTGTCCGTCCACGACGTCGATGCCCTCGGCACGCAGGGCGGTGAGGATCGGCATCTCGGCGACGTCGACGCCGAGCGGCTCGCCCGCGAGCCCGTGCTCGCGCAGCTCGTCGGCGATCTTGGCGGCGACGTCCTCGGCGATGCCGGCGTCCGGGTGGAAGGCCCCGCGCAGCGTGGAGATGCCGGCGCGGGCGCCGGTGGGCGGGCCGCCCTTGCCGTCGCTGTAGTCGAGCCACGGGTTGTACAGCTGGTGGTGGCGGGCGGCGGAGCCGAAGTCCCAGACGACCGGTTCGCCGTCGCGCACGAGCAGGGCGAAGCGGATCAGCTTGTCCATCGCCCAGGTGCCGATGTGAGTGGCGGTCATGTAGCGGATGTTGGCGAAGTCGAAGCTGAGCACCGCGCCCAGCGCGGAGCGGTTCAGGGATGTGCGGAGCCGGGCCAGCCGCTGTCCGCGCAGCCGGTCCAGGTCGATGCGTTCTTCCCAGTCGACGGCGTTGGGCCCGTATGTGCGGATCGCCATGGCGACCACCCCCACTTCGGAGTGAACGCCCGGGTGCCACGGGTGTCAAGTGTCACTGAACACCGCCGGAGACGAACCAGACACCCACAGCCGGTACCTCTCCATCGTTGCGGTAACGGTGGGGAGTCGTCGACTCGAAGCAGACGGCGTCGCCCGGGCGCACGGTGTACTCGTCGAAGCCGAGGGTGAGGACGAGCTCGCCGGAGGTCAGATAGCCGTACTCGGTGCCCGGGTGCCGCATCAGGCCGCCGGAGCCGGAGGAGGAGCCGCCGGGCCGGTAGGTCACCAGCAGGAAGTCGACGTCCACGCCCGGCACCCGCCCGAGCCGCTCCCACACGACCCCGGAGTCCAGCTCCAGCGCCTCGCGCCGCCGCTCGCCGACCAGGGGTCCGATACGCCGGCCGGGGTCGGCGGAGAAGGCGGCGAGCGCGTGCGGCACGGTGCCGGGCGTGCCCGCGCCGACCACGGGCGAGGAGGCCGGGGCGTCGAAGAGGGACTCGACGGAGATCCCCAGGGCCGTCGTGATCGCGTACAGCGTGCTGACGGACGGCTGGCTCTTCCCGGTCTCGATCTGCGACACGAGGCTCGCCGACACGCCTACCTCCCGGGCGAGCGCGCGCAGACTCGTCCCGCGCTCCAGACGCGCCTGCCGGATGCGCTCCCCGACGGGCGGCACGACAGCGGGTGACACGGGTCGGCTCCCCTCCCGAGCGGCGGCTGTGCAGTTTCACTGAACACTCCGCTCCATTGAACCCTCCGTGCGGCGCGCCACGCCAGAGCCCGGAGCGCCTGCCCCGCCGGCTCGGGCGCCGGATCCACCGTCTGAGCCACACCCTCACCCCGCCGTCGGCTCACCCCTTCGCCTGCGAGAACCGCGTCTTCCCCACCGGGAACCGCGCCGTCACCTCCCATCCCGCCCCCGGCCGCGGTCCCGCGTGCAGGGCGCCGCCCAGTGCGGTCACCCGCTCCGTCAGACCGACCAGCCCGAAGCCGCCGCCGTGGGCGGCCTCCGGGAGCTGGGTGCCGCCGCGGCCGTCGTCCGTCACCGTGACCTCCAGCCGGTCGCCGGGGCAGGCCAGGCGGACGGTGACCCGCGTGGCGTCGGCCGCGTGGCGCCGTACGTTGGTCAGCGCCTCCTGGACGACCCGGAAGGCCGCCGCCTGCACCTCGTGCGGCAGGTCGTCGGACACGCCCGGGTCGCGGTGCAGGACGGATGTCCGGCCCGGGCTCGAGAAGGCCTCGACCATGTCGGTGAGGCCGGCCAGGTCACCGACGGGTCGGCGGTCGGCGGCCTCCGGGCCGGTGTCGCGCAGTACCCCGACCGTGCGCCGCATGGACGCCAGGGCCTCGGTCGCGGCCCGCTCGATGCCGGCCAGCACCGGGTCCAGGTCCTGCGGCTGCCGCTCCGCCATCATGCGGGCCACCTGGGTCTGCACGAGGATCCCGGTGACGTGGTGCGCGACGAAGTCGTGCAGGTCGGCGGCGATGGCGACGCGTTCGGCGCGCCGGGTCTCGCCGACCGCGACGGTGCGCCGGTAGTCCAGGGAGCGCAGGTACCCGGCGAGTCCGGCGACGAGACCGATCAAGACCAGACCGATCACGGCGGACGCCAGCACCTCGTCCTGCACCGACCGGAAGTACCGCACCGGCAACAGCAGCAGGGCGGCCGCGTCGAGCACACCGCACAGCAGGGCCCACGGCCGCGGGCAGTGCCGTACGGCGATGAACAGCAGGCACAGCAGGATCGCCACCTCGCCCGGCCCGAACGGCACCTCCGCGCGGCCCGTCAGCAGCACCCCCGTCGTGAAGAGCAGCGAGACCGCCGCGGGTGTGGCGGTGCGCAGCTGCGGGGTGAGCCACCGCGGCCTGCGCTCGACCGGCCACAGCACGGCGGCGAACCCGGCGAGCAGCACCGTCGCGGGCAGCCATGGGCGATGGCCGAAGTTTTCCGCGATCAGCACGTCGTAGACCGCGGCCGCCACCAGGAAGCCGACGACGAAGCCCCGCGCGCAACCCCGGGGAGTGGGGGATCTCATGCAGGTCACGGTAGGCGAGGCCCCTGGACGGCGGGATCGGCCGAACGACCGAGGCCAGTCCCGCGACCTGGCCGTTCGGCGGAGGCGCGCGACCGGGTCCACGGGCGAGGCTGGAGCCGCCGCCACCGCCCGCCCGCTCCGCGTACGGCTCCCTCCCACTCCCTGAGGCATGATCGACCCATGACGACCCCCGTCCCACCGGGCCCGGCCGACGTCCCCGGCGCCTCCGGTCGCCCCGGCGCTCCCCTCCGGGTGCTCATCGCGGACGACCAGGACATGGTCCGCACCGGGTTCCGGTTCTTCCTCGACGCCCAGCCGGACATCACGGTCGTCGCCGAGGCCCGGGACGGCGAGGAGGCGGTGGCGCTGGCCCGCCGCGAGCGGCCGGACGTGTGCCTGCTGGACATCCGGATGCCGAAGCTGGACGGGCTGGAGGTGACCCGGCTGCTGGCCGGACCGGACGTCGCCGACCCCATGCGGGTGGTCGTGGTCACCACCTTCGACCTCGACGAGTACGTGTACGGAGCGCTGCGCGGCGGCGCGTGCGGCTTCCTGCTCAAGGACTCCGGTCCGACCCTCCTCGCGGAGGCCGTCCGGGCCGCCGCCGCGGGCGACTCACTGGTCTCCCCGTCGGTCACGGTCCGTCTGCTCAAGCACCTCACCGCCTCGACAGCCGCCGAACGCGCGCCACAGCGGGTGTCCCCGCCCTCCTCGGCGCCGCTGAAGGAGCCGCTGAAGGAGCCACCGAAGGAGCCACTGACCGAGCGCGAACTGGACGTGGTCCGCCTGGTCGCCCTCGGCCGCACCAACGCCGAGATCGCGGCCGAGCTGTACGTCTCGCTCTCCACGGTCAAGACGCACCTGTCCAGCGTCCAGCTCAAACTGGCCGCCCGGAACCGCGTCGAGATCGCGGCCTGGGCCTGGCAGAACGGTCACGCGCGGGCCGGAACCTGAGGCGTCCTCGCTCCCGGCGGGGCTCACTCGAACAGTCCGGTGCCGGTGGTGGGCCCCTGACACCGGTGGTGCGCTGAGGGCACGCGTCACGTTCCCAGGAGGCACTTCCGATGACCTGTCGTCCGTCCCGGCTTGTCCGCGCTCTCTCCTCCGCCCTGGCAGCGGGCACACTGCTGGCCACCGCCGCCTGTTCGGACGACGGCGGTGACGACGGCTCGCGCGTCTCGGGCGTCACCGCGTCCCAGGTCGCCGGGAAGCAGCAGACCCCCTCCCCCTCGCCCACCGCCACCCTCACCGAGAACGGCGCCCGGACCGCGCTGATCACCGAGGCGGACATCGAGGACGACTGGACCCGGGTCAGGAACACGGAGGCCGAGAACTGGCACGAGAACCTGTTCATCGGCACGGTCGACG
This sequence comes from Streptomyces tuirus, assembly GCA_018195615.1. GTDB lineage: Bacteria > Actinomycetota > Actinomycetes > Streptomycetales > Streptomycetaceae > Streptomyces > Streptomyces tuirus_A. Next base: position 467,687 of record JAGTPG010000001.1, read on the forward strand.
TCTCCGACTTCCTCACCGCCAAGGCCGACGCCGCGAACTGCCAGCGGCTCCTCGACTCCCTCTTCGACGACGACCTGCTGGGCAGGCCGTCGGGCGTGTCCGCGCTGCGCGGCTTCGCACAGGGCGACTCACGCCTGCTCCACCAGGTCGCCTCCTACGACCGGACCGACCCGCAGGACTCGTTGAACTGGATGGCGACCCTGCCGGAGCAGTGCGACCAGTTCACCATGACCGAGAACGGCGACCAGCGCACCGTCCAGGTCGTCGAGACGTCGCTGCCCCGGGTGGGCGACGCCCGTGAGGGCCTGCGGGTGACGGTGCGGGGCACGATCGGGGGCACGGAGGCCACGCTGACCGTGGACGTCGCCGCCGTCCGGGTCGGCAACGACGCGATCACCGTCACGGCGGGCGGGCTCGACGGGGACGAGCACGACTCCGTCGAGCAGGCGGTGCGGCTCGGCACCCAGCGCCTGAACGACGTGCTGGCCGGCAAGACCCCCTCCCCCGCCCCCGGCCAGGTCGAGTAGCACGGCTCATGGTTCGCCTTGTTCTCGTCGTTCGCCTCGTTCTCGTCGTTCTCGTCGTTCTCCTCCTGCCGATTCCCGGGACAGCGTGATCACCGGAGCGGCACAATGGCGGCGACGGCCGGCCTCGGCCGCTCGTGCGAGGAGAGGAAGAGACGTGAGTGAGAGCCACACCCCGCCGAGCGGCTCGGCGAGGCTGAACACCGGTGTGGCGCACAACGCGCGGGTGTGGAACTACTGGATCGGCGGCAAGGACAACTACGAGGTCGACCAGCGGGTCGGCGAGCACGTCGCCGGTATGTTCCCGATCATCCGGGACATCGCCCGGGCGGACCGGGAGTTCCTGGGCCGGGCCGTGTCGTTCCTGGCCGGCGAGCGCGGGGTGCGGCAGTTCCTCGACATCGGCACGGGGCTGCCGACGGCGGACAACACGCACGAGATCGCCCAGCGGATCGCGCCCGACTCGCGGATCGTCTACGTCGACAACGACCCGATCGTGCTGGTGCACGCCCGCACGCTGCTGACCGGCAGCCGCGACGGAGTCACCGCCTACATCGACGCCGACGTGCACGACCCGGACGCCATCCTCGAACGGGCCGGGCGGACCCTCGACCTCACCAGGCCCGTCGCCGTGATGATGCTGGGCATCCTCAACTTCGTCCTCGACACCGACAAGGCCCGGGAGATCGTGCGCCGGGTGATGGCCGCGGTCCCCTCCGGCAGCTACCTGGTCCTCACCCATCCGACCTTCGACGACGAGCTCGGCGGCGCGGGCCAGATCCCCGCCATGAAGTTCTGGAACGAGAACGCCACTCCCCCGATCACCGCCCGCGGCGGCGCGGACATCGCCGCGTTCCTCGAGGGACTCGAACTGCTGGAGCCGGGCATGGTGTCGTGCGGTCAGTGGCGTGCCGAGGACGGCTCGGCCGTGCTGGTGCCGCAGTACGGCGCGGTTGCCGTCAAGCCCTGAAGCGGCTCTCACCTCCGGCTCCGTCTCTGTCTTCGGCTCCGTCTCTGTCTTCGGCTCCGTCTCTGTCTTCGGCTTCGTCGAGGAGGGCGTATGACCACGCTGGCCGATCCGGTGCCGGGCGGCCGTCCCGGTGATGTCGAGCGGGCCACCGCGCTCGGCGGCGAGCTCGCCGGGCGGGGTGTGCACGGCGTCGTGCTGTCCTACGTCGACACCGCCGGCATCGGCCGGGTGAAGACCGTCCCGACGGCCGGGCTCGCCTCCGCCGCGGCGTGGGGCGTCGGCATGTCACCGGTGTTCGACACGTTCCTGGCGAACGACTCCATCGTCACCACGGACGTCCTCGGCTCCCCGACGGCGACCTGCGTCTCTACCCGGACCTCGACCAGCTCGTGGTGCTGGCCGGGCAGCCCGGCTGGGCGTGGGCGCCGGTCGACCGGGTCACGCAGGACGGGGAGCGGCATCCCGGCTGCTCGCGCACGTTCCTGCGCCGGATCGTCACCGAGGCCGCCGAACGGCACGGCCTGACCTTCAAGGCGGCCGTGGAGGTCGAGTGGACCGTGGCCCGGGGCGACGCGACCGGCGACACGTTCGTGCCCGCCACGACCGGTCCCGCGTACGGGGCCGCCCGGCAGGTCGAGCTCGGCGACTGCACCGCCGATCTGCTGGCGGCGTGCGCGGCCCAGGGGCTCGACGTCGAGCAGGTCCATCCCGAGTACGCGGCCGGCCAGTTCGAGATCTCGGTGGGCGCCGTCGATCCGGTGGCGGCGGCCGACCGCAGTGTGCTGGTTCGGCAGACGGTCCGCGCCGTGGCCCAACGGCACGGACTGCGTGTCTCCTTCGCCCCGGCCGTCGTGGGTCAGGGCGTCGGCAACGGCGGACACGTCCACCTCTCCGCCTGGCGTGACGGGGTCAATCTGCACTCCGGGGGTGAGCGCCGGTACGGCATGACGGCCGAGGCGGAGTCCTTCACGGCCGGCCTGCTCGCCCATCTGCCCGGCCTCACGGCCGTGACCGCACCCAGCCCCGCCAGCTATCTGCGGCTCAGACCCTCCCAGTGGGCCGGGGTGTTCACCGCCTGGGGCCGCGAGACCCGGGAGACCGCCCTGCGCGTGGTGACCGGCACCGCGGGCCTGCGCGACCAGGCGGCGAACCTGGAGGTCAAGCCCGTCGACCTGGCTGCCAATCCCTACCTCGCGATCGGCTGTCTGATCGCCGCCGGTCTGGACGGCCTGACGTCGTCCGCCGTCCTGCCCGAGGAGGTCACCGGGGACCCGGCGCGGCTGCCCGAGGCGGAGGCGGCGGCCCGGGGTGTACGGCGGCTGCCGGTGTCGCTGGAGCGGGCCGTCGAGGAGTTCCGCGGGGACGAGCCGCTGCGGGCGGCCCTCGGCCCGGTTCTCGCCGACGCGGTGATCGCCGTACGGCGGGGGAGCTCGCGTCCGTCGCCGGGCTGGACGACGACCAGGTGGCGGCGGCGTACCGCTGGAAGTACTGACGTGAGCGCGGTCCGCGAGGCGCTCGACGCCCTGAGCATGGTCGACCACCACTGCCACGGCACGGTGACCGCCGACCTCGATCGCGCGGGTTTCGAGCCGCTCCTCACGGAGGGCGACGCCTGGCCGGGCATCTCGCCTTTCGACAGTCCCGTGGGCGTGGCCGTGCGCCGCCACTGCGCTCCCCTGCTGGACCTGCCGCGGCACGCGCCCGCCGAGGAGTATCTCGCCCGGCGCCGTGAACTGGGATGGCGCGAGGTGCACCGGCGCTTCCTGCGGGCCGCCGGCACCGGCGTCTTCTGCGTCGACACCGGCTACTCCCCGACCGGCTGACCGCTCCGCGCGAGGTCGCCGAGGCGGCGGGCGGGTCGGCGTACGAGGTCGTACGGCTGGAGAGCGTCGCCGAGTCGGTACGGGACGCCGGGGCGGAGCCGGACGCGTACGCGGACGCCTTCCGCGCGGCGGCCCTGGACGCGGTGCGGCGTCCCGGCGTGGTGGCCGTGAAGTCGGTGGCGGCCTACCGCACCGGCTTCGGCCTGGACCCGGCCCGCCCCTCGGACGCGGAGGTCACGGAGGCCGCCCGGCACTGGCTTCCCGGGGGCCGCCGTCTGGAGGACCCGGTCCTGGTGCGGCACCTGCTGTGGACCGCCGTCGACCTCGGCCTGCCGCTGCAGCTGCACACCGGGTTCGGCGACAACGACATCCGGCTGCACCGGGCGGACCCGGCCCTGCTCACGGACTGGCTGCACCTGACCGCCGGGACGATCCCCGTGCTGCTGCTGCACTGCTGGCCCTACCAGCGGCAGGCCGCCTACCTCGCGGCGGTCTTCGAGCAGGTGTACCTCGACGTCGGCCTCACCCTCCACCACGTCGGCCCCGCCCGGGCCGGGGCGGTCCTCGCGGAGGCCCTGGAGATCACACCGTTCCGCAAACTGCTGTACAGCTCCGACGCCTACGGTGTGGCCGAGTTCTACCACCTCGGGGCACTCGCCTTCCGGCAGGGCCTGGCGGGGGTGCTGCAGGAGCGGGTGGACGCCGACGAACTGTCCCTGCCGGACGCGCTGCGGTTCGCCCGGTGGGCCGGGCGGGACAACGCCCTGCGGGTCTACCGGCTGCCGGACGGTTCCCCGGGAGGGGATTGAACGGCGTGTGGCCGGTCACAGTTCTCCAGGAGCGGCTACCCAGGAAGTCCGAACGGCTGAAAGTATGATCAAGCGATGTCTGACATGACCGAAACCACGCCCGGCTGGCTGTCCTCCGACGAACTGGAGATGACGCGCGCCCGCATGCCGATCCTGTACGTCGAGGCCGTCCCGGTCCGCGTCGACGACAGCGGCGAAGTCACCAGCGTCGGCCTGCTGCTGCGCATCGGGCCCGACGGCACGGTCAGCCGGACGCTGGTCTCCGGCCGCGTACTGCACCACGAACGCGTCCGGGACGCCCTCCTGCGCCATCTGGAGAAGGACCTCGGCCCGGTCGCCCTGCCCGCGTCCCGGCCTCGCTGCAGCCGTTCACGGTCGCGGAGTACTTCCCGACGCAGGGCATCACGCCCTACCACGACCCCGCCAGCACGCGGTGTCCCTCGCCTACATCGTGCCGGTGACGGGTGACTGCCGGCCCCGGCAGGACGCGCTCGACCTGGTGTGGTTCAGCCCGCAGGAGGCCTTGTCGGAGGCGGTGCAGAGCGAGATGCCGGGTGGCCACGGGGTGCTGCTCAAGCAGGCGCTTGCGCACGCGGGCTGTGTGATCTAGCCGGCCCGGGCGGGCACGGGAGGACCTTCGTCGATGCGGCTTGTGGACATGCCCCTGCACGACCCGTTCGTCGTCGCCGACGGATCGACCCGCACCTACCACCTCTACACGTCCAACGTCCCGTCCGTGTCGGGCGTGGACGGCACCGGCACGATGGTCTACCGCAGCCGCGACCTGCGCGACTGGACGCGCCCCGTCGTGGTGTTCCGGACCGCCGAGCAGGAGGGCATCTGGGCCACGGACGGTGCCTGGGCGCCGGAGGTGCACGCCTGGAACGGCAGGTACTACCTGTTCACCACTCTGCACGACGAGAACCGGCCGCTCCCGGTCCCGGAACCCAACCAGTGGGGCGTGCCGTTCCGCACCCCGACCCACATGCGCGGCACGATCACCGCCGTCTCCGACTCGCCGCTCGGCCCCTTCACCGTCCTCGACCCGTCACGCCCGGTCCCGCCGGAACACCTCATGACCCTCGACGGCACGCTGTACGTCGACCCGTCCGGACAGCCCTGGATGGTGTACGCGCACGAGTGGCTGCAGACCATCGACGGAACCATGGAGGCGATCCGGCTGGCCCCGGACCTGTCCCGCCCGGTCGGCGACCCGGTCTTCCTCTTCAAGGCCTCGGACGCGCCCTGGACCGCCGAGCAGATCCCCGCCGGCGTACCGCACCAGCTCCCGCCGTACATCACCGACGGTCCCCAGCTGTACCGCACCCCCGACGGGTCCCTGCTCATGCTCTGGTCGACGTACGAGAAGAACGTGGCCGGCCAGGACGGGACCGTCAGCGGCGGCTACGTACAGACGTACGCCGTGTCGGGATCGGGGAACTGACGGGGCCGTGGCGGCAGCACCGCCCCCTGGTCCGCGACGACAGCGGCCACGGCATGCTGTTCCACACCTTCGACGGACGCCTGATGATGATCCTGCACCGGCCCTTCGAGAACGCGCGCGGGAAGCTGTACGAGATGGCGCTCCACGGTCACGAGCTGCAGGTGCTGCGCCGGCGCGATGACCTGGACGGCGGCGGCTGACCCGGAAAGATCGGCGAGCCCCGAAAAGATCAGCGGGCCCGCCGCTTCCGGCGGACCCGCTGTCGTTTCTGTCGGGACGACAGGATTTGAACCTGCGACCCCTTGACCCCCAGTCAAGTGCGCTACCAAGCTGCGCCACGTCCCGTTGCCCGTCTGACCTGGGGATTCCCCGGCCGAACGCGCAGGGAAACAATACCGCACTCGCGCCGGTGATCGCGCATCCGTTTCCGGGCGGCTCCCGCTTGACCTCAAGATTGGTTGAGGTTGCAGGCTCGTCGGCATGACCAACATGACGAGCGCGACGGACGTGACGTACGGCTATGCCGACCTGCCGGGGCTGATGGGCCTGATGACCGGCGACGAGAAGCACGGCCCGGCCGCGACCTCCACGCTGGACGTGCTGTGGGTGCTCTACGACCGGGTGCTCCGGGTGAGCCCCGAGCGGAGGGCCGACCCGGAGCGGGACCGGTTCCTGCTGTCGAAGGGGCACGGCCCCATGGCGTACTACGCCGTGCTGGCCGCCAAGGGCTTCGTGCCGGTGGACTGGCTGCCCGGCTTCGGCTCGTACGACTCCCCGCTCGGCCACCACCCCGACCGCACGCTCGTGCCGGGGGCCGAGATCGGCAGCGGGTCGCTGGGACACGGGCTGCCGATCGCCGTCGGTACGGCGCTGGGGCTGCGTGCCCAGGGGCTGGGCGAGCCCCGGGTGTGGGCGCTGATCGGGGACGCCGAGCTGGACGAGGGCAGCAACCATGAGGCGATCGCCTTCGCCGGGCCCGCCGGTCTCGACCGGCTGCACACCGTCGTGGTGGACAACTCCTCCGCGACCTACGCGCGTCCCGGCGGGATCGCCGCCCGCTTCGAGGCGGCCGGCTGGTCCGCGGTGACCGTCGACGGCCGTGACCACGAGGCGCTGTTCGCCGCCTTCACCGCGCCGCACCCGGGCCGCCCGCACGTGGTCGTGGCCCGTGTCGAGCCGAAGTCCGCCTGAGCCGCTTCTTCCGGAAAGGAACCCGAATTCCATGGACACCATGCGTGACCGTTTCGCCCCTGTCGTCTCCCGACTGCTCGACGAGGATCCCCGGGTCGCCGTGGTCCTCGCCGAGATCGGCGCGGACGGCTTCGCCGAGGCCGCCCGTCGTCATCCCGGCCGGGTCGTCAACGTCGGCATCCGCGAACAGCTCCTGGTCGGGGCCGCGGCGGGGCTGGCCCTGACCGGGCTGCGGCCCGTCGTGCACACCTTCGCCAGCTTTCTCGTCGAGCGGCCCTTCGAGCAGGTCAAGCTGGACCTCGGGCACCAGGACGCGGGTGCGGTGCTGGTGAGCGCCGCCGCCTCCTTCGACTGGCCGGCGGGCGGCTACACCCATATGGCGCCGGGAGACGTGGCGCTGCTCGACACCCTGGACGGCTGGACCGTCCATGTGCCGGGCCACCCGGACGAGGCCGAGACGCTGCTGCGGCACGCGGTCGCCGCGGGCGACGACAAGGTGTACGTGCGGCTGTCGCTCCAGTCCAACGGGCGGGCGCTGCCCGTGGACGGGGAGCGGTTCCGCACGGTCCGCGAGGGGCGCTCGGGTGTCGTGGTCGCCGTCGGGCCGATGCTCGACGCCGTGCTCGCCGCCACGGAGGGCCTGGACGTCAGCGTCCTGTACGCGACGACCGTCCGCCCCTTCGACGGGGCGGCTCTGCGCCGGGCCACCGCGGCGGCCGGGGCGAACGTCGTCCTGGTCGAGCCCTACCTGGCGGGCACCTCGACGGCGGCCGCGAACGACGCCTTGTCGGAGGTGCCGCACCGGGTGCTGGGACTGGGCGTGGGCCGTCGTGAACTGCGGCGCTATGGGCAGGTGGAGGAGCATGTGGCCGCCCACGGCCTCGACGCCCGGTCGCTGCGGGAGCGCATCGGGGGCTTCGTCGGGGCGGCGACTTCCGTATGAGCCCCAGGAGGCCTCAGTGGCGCCTCAGTCCGCCGGGAGGCCCAGCCGGGGGTGCGCCTCGAGGAGGCGAGTCGGGGCCGCCTGGCGCCAGGAGTCGGCGAGGATGTCCCGCAACTCGCCCTCGTCCTCCAGCGCGTCGAGCCGGGCCCGCACCCAGGCGAACTGCGCCTCGTGGTCGGCGATCCAGAACTTCCCCGGCTCGGCGAGCACCAGCTCGTTCCGCTCCTCCTTGGGGCAGCGCACGGCGAGGGACGTCTCGTCCTCCGGCAGCGTGGCGAACATCTTCCCCGCGACCCGGAACGTGGGCATGCTCCAGGCGATCTTCTCCGTCGTGTCCGGCAGGGACAGGGCGATACGGCGTACGTCTTCGGCATCCGGCATGGCAGGCACGGTAGCGGCTCCCACTGACAGTCACCTGGTGAGAGCGGTTGCCGGTAGCTGCTTGTAGTAGATCGTCGTGGGCCGGAGCACGCCGTCGGGGCCGGCCGCGTAGTCGGGGATCGCGCCGATCGGGGTCCAGCCGGTGGACTGGTACAGGTGTTCGGCGGGGCTGTCGGTCTCGGTGTCCAGGTGCAGCAGGGTGACACCGTCGGCCACGGCAGCGTCCTCCGCGGTCGCCAGGAGCCGGCGGCCGAGGCCCCGGCCCCGGGCGTCGGGGTGCACCATGAGCTTGACGAGCTCGGCGCGGTGACGGCTGTTGGCCTTGCCGGGGAAGGCCAGGCTCACGGTGCCGCGCACCCGGTCCCCGTCGTACGCCGCCCACACCGCGAGCCGGCCCGCGGCCACGTCGGCGGCCCGCTCCTCCCACCAGGCGAGCGCCTGCGGACGGTCGAGCGGTGCGAGGAAACCGACCGAGGCGCCACCGTTCACGGTCTCGACCAGCAGGCCCGCCAACTCCCCGGCGTGCTCGAGCAGTCGGGTCTCGTCCAGACGGATCACGGCCGCACCACCGCCAGCAGATACCGCACGCCTTCGGGAGCGTCACACCGGAACCGGGTCGGCCCCCACACCCGCATCCGCAGGCAGTCGCCGGTGACGAGGTGGTGTTCGGTGTCCTGCGCGGTCACGTCGAGGGCGCCTTCCAGGATCCAGATGTGCTGCTCCAGACCGGCCACCGGGGGACGGTCATAGGCGATGTCGGCGCCGGCGGTCAGGCGTCCCTCGACCAGTTCGCCGCGCAGCGCGGGGTGCGGTGGCGACACCGATCGCCGGACGAAGCCGGAGGCCTGGTCCTGCCACACGGGCTGGTCGGCGGCGCGCACCACGGGCGCCGGTTCGGCCTCGACCTCGCTGAGCAGTTGGGACATGGTCCGCCCGTAGACGGCGCACAGACGGTTCAGGAGCGAGGCGGTGGGGCTGATCTCCGCCCGCTCGGCCCGGGACAGGGTGGACCGGCTCACTCCGCTGCGGTCGGCCAACTCGCCCAGGGACCATCCGTGTTCGGCTCGCAGCTCGGCCAGGCGTACGCCGAGCCGAGTGTCGACGGGGTCCGTGTCATCGCTTCTCACATCCGGGAGATTATCCCGGATGTGAGACAGTCAAGTTTCGGAGTCCTCACACCGGCAGCGGCTGCGCCTGGGCCGCGGCGCCCAGCGCGTCCAGCACCGGGCGGATCAGGGGATGCCCCTCGGCTCCCCGGCGTACGGCGGCGAAGACCCGCCGGGTGGGGGCGGTGCCGTCGACGGGGCGGACGACCACCCCGGCGAGCTCCATGCCGCGCAGCGCCGACCGGGGCACCAGGGCGACGCCCGCATCGGCCGAGGCGAGGGCGACGACCGCGCGGAAGTCGTCCGAGGAGTGCTCCATACGGGGCTGGAATCCGGCGTTCTCGCAGGCCAGGACCACCACGTCATGGCAGGGGTTGCCCGGGTACGGGCCGATCCACGGGTCCTTGGCCAGTTCGGCCAGCGGAACCTCAGCCGAGCCGGCCAGCCGGTGGGTGACCGGGACGACCGCGTCGAAGGGCTCGGCGTACAGCGGTACGTAGGTCAGCCGCGGGTCGTCGGCCGGCGGGGCGCCCCGGTACTCGACGGCGACGGCGACATCGACCTGCCGGTCCAGCACCATCGGCAGGCTGGCGTCGCCCTCGGCGTCCTGGACGCGGATGCGGATTCCGGGCGCCGACTCGGCGAGGCGGGCCACCGCGGGCGCGACGACCAGGGCGATACCGGTGGCGAAGGAGGCGACCGTGACGGTGCCGGCCGCTCCCGAGCTGTAGGCGGCGAGCTCGGCCTCGGCCCGCTCCAGCTGGGCCAGGACCGCGTTGGTGTGACTGAGCAGGATCTCGCCGGCGGCGGTGAGCCGTACGCCCTTGGCGCCGCGCTCGACGAGCCGGTGCCCCGTCTCCTGCTCCAGCGCGGCGAGCTGCTGGGAGACGGCCGACGGGGTGAGGTACAGCGCGGCGGCAGCCGCCGTCACCGTACGGTGGTCGGCCACCGCACGGAGGATGTGGAGCCGCCGCGCCTCGATCATGCGATCGATTCTCTCAGGTCGCCGGCGTCGCTCAGCCGGCCAGCTCCGCCCGTGCCGCGACGAACGCGTCCACCGCGCGGTGGACGTCCTGCGTGGAGTGCGCGGCCGACAGCTGGACCCGGATCCGGGCCTGCCCCTGCGGCACGACCGGGTAGGAGAAGCCGATCACGTACAGGCCGCGCTCCAGCAGCAGCTCCGCCATGCGCCCGGCGACCGCCGCGTCGCCGATCATCACCGGGGCGATGGCGTGGTCGCCGGGGAGGACGTCGAAGCCCTCCTCGGTCATCCGGCTCCGGAACAGGGCCGTGTTCTCGGCGAGCCGGACGCGCAGGTCGTCCGCCGACTCCAGCAGGTCGAGCACCTTGAGCGAAGCCGCCGCGATCACCGGGGCCAGTGTGTTGGAGAAGAGATAGGGCCGGGAGCGCTGGCGGAGCAGGGCGACGATCTCGGCGCGGGCGGCGACATAGCCGCCGGAGGCACCGCCGAGCGCCTTGCCGAGGGTGCCGGTGATGATGTCGACGCGGTCCATGACGCCGTGCAGCTCGGGGGTGCCGCGGCCGCCGGGGCCGACGAAGCCGACGGCGTGCGAGTCGTCGACCATGACCATCGCGTCGTAGCGGTCGGCGAGATCGCAGATCTCGCGCAGCGGCGCCACGTAGCCGTCCATGGAGAAGACGCCGTCGGTGACGATCAGCCGGCGACGCGCGTCGGACGCCTCCTTCAGCCGGGCCTCCAGCTCGGCCAGGTCACGGTTGGCGTACCGCAGGCGGCGGGCCTTGGACAGCCGGATGCCGTCGATGATCGACGCGTGGTTGAGCGCGTCGGAGATGACCGCGTCCTCCGGGCCGAGCAGGGTCTCGAAGACGCCGCCGTTGGCGTCGAAGCAGGAGGAGTAGAGGATCGTGTCCTCCTGGCCGAGGAACGCCGAGAGCCTGGCCTCCAGTTCCTTGTGCACCTCCTGGGTGCCGCAGATGAAGCGGACGGACGCCATGCCGTAGCCCCAGCGGTCCAGGGCCTCGTGGGCGGCGGCGATCACCTCGGGGTGGTCGGCGAGGCCGAGGTAGTTGTTGGCGCAGAAGTTGAGGACCTCGCCGGGCCGGCCGCCCGCGGTGACGTCCACCGTGGCGGACTGCGGGGTGCCGATCACGCGCTCGGGCTTGTGGAGGCCGGCGGCGCGGATCTCGTCGAGGGTGGCGCGCAGGTCGTCGCGCACGGAGTCGAACATCGGAGAGCTCCTGATGTGGCTGCGGAATGGAGGGGGTTACGCGGTCCAGTCGAGGATGACCTTGCCGCCGCGGCCGCTCGCCGCGTCGGCGAACGCCGCCTCGAAGTCGCGGTGGCCGTACCGGCCGGTGATCACGGGCGCGAGGTCGAGGCCGCCTTCCAGCAGGACGGACATCGCGTACCAGGTCTCGAACATCTCGCGGCCGTAGATGCCCTTGACGGTGATCATCGAGGTGACGATCCGGGCCCAGTCGACGGGGAACTCCTCGGCGGGGAGACCGAGCATCGCGATCCGGCCGCCGTGCGTCATGTTGGCGATCATGTCGCGCAGGGCCTCGGGGCGGCCGGACATCTCCAGGCCGATGTCGAAGCCCTCGCGCAGGCCGAGCGTGCGTTGTCCGTCGGCGATGCCGGCGCCGGAGACGTTCAGCGCGAGACTGACGCCGATCTTGCGGGCCAGTTCCAGCCGCTCCTCGCTGACGTCGGTGATCACGACGTTGCGGGCGCCGGCGTGCTGGGCGACGGCGGCGGCCATCAGGCCGATGGGACCCGCCCCGGTGATCAGTACGTCCTCGCCGACCAGCGGGAACGACAGCGCGGTGTGCACGGCGTTGCCGAACGGGTCGAAGATGGCGGCCACGTCGAGGTCGACGGGCACCCGGTGCACCCAGACGTTGCCGGCGGGCAGGGCGACGTACTCGGCGAACGCGCCGTCCCGGCCCACGCCCAGCCCTACGGTGGCCCGGCACAGGTGCCGGCGGCCGGCCAGGCAGTTGCGGCACTTCCCGCACACCAGATGGCCCTCGCCGCTCACCCGGTCGCCGACGCCGATGTCGGTGACGTCCCGCCCGGTCTCGACGACCTCGCCCACGAACTCGTGCCCGACCACCAGCGGGGTGCGGATCGACTGCTGCGCCCAGCCGTCCCAGGCCCTGATGTGCAGGTCGGTGCCGCAGATACCGGTGCGCAGAACCTTGATCAGTACGTCGCCGGGCCCGACGGTGGGCTCCGGGACGTCCGCGAGCCACAGTCCGGGCTCCGCCTTCTGTTTGACCAGCGCCTTCACCGCTACGGCTCCTGAGGGTGAGTCCCGGCTCCGGGCATGCCGAAAACGCCCCTGGGCCGGGAGAGGAGTGGAATCGCACAGCAATCTGCCGCACCTCGGCCGCACCGGTCCATCGAGGATTTCTTAAGCGCCGCCTCAGCTTTCCTTCACGCCTCAGGGGGCACAGCGCAAGCGCCGGGCGTTCAGCAGGGCAGCCAGCCGTCCCGGCCCTCCAACTGCAGGACGAGCTGCGCGGCGTGTTCCTTGATGGCCGTCAGGCCCGGTTTTCCCCAGGGCCGCGGTGCGACGTCGGCGACGCTGACCGTGCCCAGCACGAGGCCCGTGGCGTCGATGAGCGGCGCCCCGAGATAGGAGCGGATGCCGAACTCGTCCACCACCGGATTGCCCGCGAACCGCGGGTAGTCGCTGACGTCCTCCAGCACCAGGGCCTTGCGTCGCGCCACCACATGGGGGCAGAAGCCATGGTCGCGGGGCAGGGCACGGCCCACCCGCGGGCTGGTGCCGTCGCTCCGTACCACCGGCGCGATGTCAGGAACACACAGGCCCGCGTAGAACTGCCCTTGCTCGTGCGGGAAGTTGACCATGGCGTACGGTGCCCCGGTGAGCTCGGCGAGGCGGTGCGCGAAGGCGTCGAGTGCGGGTTCGGGGCGCTCCCCCAGGCCCAGCCCGCGCAGTCGGCGAACGCGGGCGGGGGCCTCCTTGTCCTCGGGTGTGAGCAGCAGACGACCGGCCGGGCGGGGCGGGTCGTAGCTCATGGGCGTGCTCCTGGGTTGTGGGCATGTGTCATATACGGGCCTCCGGGAGGGTGTTCGGGTGTCACATGTGGGCGCCATACCCCGTCGTGGGGGCGGGCGTGTGGGCGATGAGGTGGCGCACGAGGGTCAGCAGGGTCTGGACCCCGGAACTGGAGATCCGGGCGTCGCAGCACACCACCGGGATGTCCTCGGTCAGATCGAGGGCGGCGCGCACCTCCTCCGGGTCGTAGCGGTGGGCGCCGTCGAACTCGTTGACGGCGACGATGAAGCCGAGGCCGCGCTGCTCGAAGAAGTCGACGGCCGCGAAACACTCCTGCAGCCGACGGGTGTCGGCGAGGATGACCGCCCCGAGCGCCCCCTCGCACAACTCGTCCCACATGAACCAGAACCGCTCCTGACCGGGAGTGCCGAACAGGTACAGCACATGCTCCGGGTCGAGCGTGATGCGGCCGAAGTCCATGGCCACCGTCGTCTCGACCTTGTTCTCGATGCCGTCGAGGTTGTCGGTCGCGGCGCTGACCGTGGTGAGCAGCTCCTCCGTGCTGAGCGGCGCGATCTCGCTGACCGCGCCGACGAAGGTCGTCTTGCCCACGCCGAACCCACCCGCCACCAGGATCTTCAGGGCGGTGGGGAACGGGTCGGAGCCGTGGCCGGGTCCGTCGGCGTAGTCAGAGCTGTCGTCGTAGTCCATCGAGCACTGCCTCCAGAAGGGCCCGGTCCGTCGGGTTGTGGTGGAACGCGGGGGGCTTGGTGGTCAGCGCCCCGCAGTCGACGAGGTCCGCCAGCAGCACCTTGGTGACGGCCACCGGCAGTTTCAGATGGGCGGCGACCTCCGCGACGGCGACGGGCACACTGCACCGCTCGAGTGCCTGCGCGTGCTCGGGTCCGAGGTAGCCGAGGGGGGTCGCCCCGGTGGCCATCACCTGCGACATCAGGTCGAGCGCGACGGTCGGACGGGTACGGCCGTTGCTGACCGTGAACGGGCGCACCAGCCGCCCGGCCGCGTCGTCGAGCCAGGGCCCGTCGCCGGCCGCCGCCACGCTCAAGGCCTCATCGCCGGGGATTCGACGGACTGCTGGCGCGGGGCGGTCACCAGGTACGGGCGGACGCTCTTGACGAGCATCGCCATCTCGTAGCCGAGCACCGCCGCGTCGGCCTCGCGGCCGGCGAGCACGGCCAGGCAGGTGCCGGAGCCCGCGGTGGTGACGAACAGCAGCGTCGAGTCGAGTTCGACCACGACCTGCCGTACGTCACCGCCGTCGCCGAAGCGGACGCCGGCGCTGCGGCCGAGGGAGTACAGGCCGGAGGCCAGGGCGGCCATGTGGTCGGCGCTGTCCGGGTCGAGGCCGTGCATGGATTTCACGAGCCCGTCGCAGGACAGGAGCACGGCGGCGGTCGTGTGCGGTACGCGCTGCACGAGGCCGCTCATCAGCCAGTCGAGATCGGATACCTGGGCGGTCGGCGCATCGCTCGCCATGGTGGATCGACTCCTTGGGGTACGAAGGTCTGGGGGAGCGCTGGGGGTGGGGGTGGAGACGGGGGTGGTCATCCGGCGGGTGCGCTCCCGTCGTGCCGGGTGGGGGTGTGGTCGGGTCGGGACGAGGTCGGCTCCGTGGAGAACGGCTCGATACGGACCGGCTCCATGGGCATTGGGTCCCTGTGTGTGGAATCCCTGTATGTGGAATCCCTGTGGGTGGGCTCCCTGTGCGTGGACTCCCTGTGGGCCGGCATCACATGTGCCGACCCCGTGTGCGTCGGGTCCATGGGCAGGGGCTCCCTGTCGTCCGCGTGTGTCGGGGACTCCATGGCGCCCCACTCCATGTCCCCGGCCTCCATGTGCTGTTGGGCCTCGGCGAGGCTGATGCCGCGCTGGAAGGCCGCCATCAAACCCGGGTCGTGGCCGACGAGGTGGTCGGAGTCCTGGCGCGGTGTCGGGCCGTCGCGCAGCTGGGGTGCGATGTGCTCCTGGGCGCGGCGGCGGGGCAGTTGGGGCTTGCCCATGGTGCCGCGCACGGCGCCGTTGCGCGGCGTGGGCGGCGTCGTCGCGTTCTCGGCGAGGACGCGCCGGTCGTCGGGCTTGATACCGGGCCTCGCCTCGGCCGGGTTGGGACGCTCCCGGCGGGTTCCGCGCACGGGCAGTGGCGCGGGCCGGCCATTCGTCGGGCTTCCGCCCGGGGCGGCCTGCGCTGTCTGCTGATGGCCCGGCGATGTGCCCGGCGCGCCGAGCGGGACCGACGGCGAGTCGGACGCGGACAGCGGCGCCGGCGCCGACGAGGCTCCGAGTACGGACGCCGCTCGGAACTCGGGCGCGACCCCGACCTGTCCGTCCGGCCCGTAACCGCTGTCTTGCCCGCCCTGCCCGTCACGCCCAGGCTGCTGCCCCTGCTGCGGCACCGGCACGGCCGGTTGGCTCGCGCCGCCCCCGGACCCCTTCGCCTCCGACCCCAGCAGCGCCTGCGGCACGACGAGCACCGCCTGCACTCCGCCGTAGATGTTGCTCTGGAGGCGGACGGTGATGCCGTGCCGCCTCGCCAGCTGCGAGACGACGAACAGCCCGATGCGGCCGTCCGCGAGGAGCCGCGCGACGTTCACCTGGTCGGGATCGGCGAGCAGGGCGTTCATCCGCGTCTGCTCCTCCAGGGGCATGCCGAGGCCGCGGTCCTCGACCTCGACGGCGAGCCCGGAGGTGACGAGGTTGGCGCGCAGCAGCACCTGGGTGTGCGGGGCGGAGAACACCGTGGCGTTCTCGACGAGTTCGGCCAGCAGGTGGATGACGTCGGCCACGGCGTGTCCGCGCAGGGTGCCGTCGATCGGAGGCACCAGCTTGACCCTCGAGTACTGCTCGACCTCGGCGATGGCCGAGCGCAGCACCTCCGTCATGGAGACCGGGTTGCTCCACTGGCGCCGGGAGGCGGCCCCGCCGAGCACCGCGAGGTTCTCGGCGTGGCGGCGGATGCGGGTGGCGAGGTGGTCGACGTGGAAGAGCCCTTTGAGCAGCTCGGGGTCCTCCATCTCGTTCTCGAGCTCGTCGAGGATGGAGATCTCGCGGTGCACCAGTGACTGCAGGCGCCGGGCGAGGTTCACGAAGACGTCGAGCTTCTGCTCGCTGCCCGCCTGGCTGGAGAGCTGCGAGGCCTGGACGACAGCGGTGACGGCACCGTCGTGCGCACGGGCCAGGTCGGCGGCGAGGAGTTCGAAGTCGTCGGAGTCCTCGGCGGTGCCGCCGCGCGGGCCGTGGGGGCTGTGCTGCGGCGGTCCGTCACCGCGGCGCAGCGTCTCGACCAGGGTGCGCAGATCGGCCTCGCGCCGCGCGGTGGTGCGGCGCAGGACGCCGATGCGGTCGTGCAGGGACCGGGCGGCACGGTTGGCGGCCACCGCAGCGACGACGATGCCGACCAGGGTCACCGAGACCGCCCCGGCGAGCACGGCCCACAGCGTGAGGCCCGGCCGTGCTCCGGTGGACCGGACGGCGAAGAGGACGGCCGCACAGCCGCTGAGGGCGACGGCGACGGGTGGCAGCACGGCGATCCGCAGCAGTTGGGGCCGTATGTGGGTCTCGGGCAGCGCGGGTGCGGTGCGGGCGGCCGGGCGCCCGTGCCGCCCGCCCTCACGGCGGTCTGCGCGTGCGGCCGGGGCGCGGAGGTGAGACATCGGTGTCCTCGTACTGGTCCGTCGGGCCTGGGTGCCAGGGGGGCTTGCGGGAGCACGACCGGGCTCACGTGGTCGCTTCCGGTCCGCTGCGGTGCCCGGCCCGGCGTCGGCCGTACCTGGGCAGCGGGGCTCCCCCTCGCGTCGACTCCCTGGTCCGCCTTGCGCCTGCACGTGCCGGTCCCCACTCCCTGGTCCGCCTGTTTCCCGACGGCCACTGACAGTAGTCGCCAGCGCATCATGTGCGGTGGGCAGTTGACAAACTCATACGGCAAGCATCCTGCTCTGGTATGAGCTCTCGCACGACAGACCGATAACCCCCTCACGCGTTCCGTCGCAAACGAAAACTGTTCGATCCGACCTGGTCAGAAGCGTTCACACACAGACGGCGAGGGCCGGGGAGCCTCTCGCTCCCCGGCCCTCGCCGCCGCTCCGCCGTCCACCCCGGGTCAGCCCGCCGGGAGCGTCTTCGGGTCCTCGACGCCCTTCTCTGCCTCTCGCCCTTCGTCACTCACCGTGTCATCCTGGGCCATGGCTGCCGCGTCGGAAACGGTCTTGATCGTGGCGTCGGCGAGGGCTTCGCCGGCCGGAAAGCCACCCGCCGGGGCGAGCGCCACCCCACGCCACCACGGCTCGGACGGGACGGTCTCGGCCGTGGGCTCGAAGGGCTCGCCGGGGTGGGGCAAGGCGATCCGGGCGCCCACCGCACCCGCGGCGCTGATCGTCCCCTCACCCGGTTCCGCCCAAGGGTGCGTCGCCAGGTTGAAGGTGGCCCAGTGGATCGGCAGCATCGGGCCGTGCTCCGGCCCGCCCTGGAGGTCGAGGTGAGCGCGCATGCCCTCGTCGGGAGTCATGTGGATGTCGGGCCAGAAGTCGGAGTACGCGCCGATCTGGATCATCGTGGCGTCGAACGGTCCGTGCTCGGCGCCGATCTCCTTGAAACCCTCGAAGTAGCCGGTGTCGCCGCTGTGGTAGATCCGGTGCCGGTCACCGGCGACGACCCAGGAGGCCCACAGGGTGTGCTGGGTGTTGCGCAGCCCCCGGCCGCAGAAGTGCCGGGCGGGAGTGGCGGTCAGGGTGAGGCCGCCGACCTTCGTGGTCTCGTGCCAGTCCAGTTCGCGCAGCCGGCTCTCGGCCACGCCCCAGTGCTCCAGGTGCGCCCCGACGCCGAGCGGCACGGCGAACAGCGTGTCCGTGCCGGCCAGGGCCTTGATGGTGGGCATGTCCAGGTGGTCGTAGTGGTCGTGCGAGATGACCACGACGTCGACCGGGCCGAGCGCGGCCAGCGGCAGGGGCACCGGGTGCAGCCGCTTGGGGCCCGCGAAGGAGAACGGGGAGCAGCGCTCGCCCCACACCGGGTCGAACAGGACACGGGCGCCGTCGATCTCGGCGAGCACGCTGGAGTGCCCCATCCAGGTCAGCCGCAGCCCCGTGGCCGGGGGCCGGGCGATGTCGGCGAGCGTGGTGGCGTGCACCGGCACCGTGCCCTTGGGGCTGCGCCGGGGGCGGGTCTCCTTGTCGAAGAAGACCTTCGCGAAGTCCAGGGTGGAACCCGAGGGCCGGGTGCGCGCGGGGCCGCCGGGGTTCTGGAAGACCCCGTCCTTGAAATGGGGCGATCTGCGGATGCGCGCCATGCGCTCACCGCGCGGGTCCGCGCCGAACGCCCCGGGCCGCAGCGCACGGAGCCCGGAGCTCAGGGAACGGAAACCGGCCACGGTACCTCCAGGTGGAGTCGGTCAGGCTTTCCATTATGGTCGGCCCCTCCGACAACACTGGGGCACAGGTGTTCCGCCTAGGGTCATACTGACCGGTGATTCAGTAACCCGGCGAAGGAGCCCGCATGGCCGCACCCCTGCTGTCCCTCACCTGGACCGACCACATCACCGGTCACCAGGGCTTTCTCGTCGTCGACCGGCTGGTGCGCGGCGTCGCCAGCGGCGGGCTGCGGATGCGGGCGGGCTGCACGCTGGAGGAGGTCACCGGCCTGGCTCGTGGCATGACCATGAAGGAGGTGCTGCACTACGACCCGGACAGCCGCTACGTGCCGCTCGGCGGCGCCAAGGGCGGCATCGACTGTGATCCGCGGGACCCCGAGGCGTACCCGCTGCTGGTGCGTTACCTGCGGGCCGTGCGTCCCTATGTCGAGAGCATGTGGACGACCGGCGAGGACCTCGGCCTCACCCAGGATCTGGTGGACCGGGCCGCGACCGAGGCGGGGCTGGTCTCCTCCATCCAGGCCGTGTATCCGCTGCTGGACGACGAGGCCGAGGCGCGGCGGCGGCTCGCGGACGCGTTCGCGGTCGAGGTGGACGGCATCGGGCTGGACGAGCTGGCCGGCGGCTGCGGTGTGGCCGAGGCGGCCCTCACGGCCCTGGACCGGGCGGGTGTGCCGTACACGAACACCAGGGTCGCCCTGCAGGGGCTGGGCACCATGGGTGGAGCCACCGCACGCTTCCTCACCCGCGCGGGGCTCACGGTCGTGGCCGTCGCCGACATCAAGGGCACGATCGCCAACCCGGCGGGCCTCGACGTCGAGACGCTGCTCGCCGCGCGGGACGCCCACGGCACCGTGGACCGCTCCGCGCTCAGCCCCGCCGACCGTGAACTTCCGGGCGAGGCCTGGCTGTCGGCTGACGCGGACGTCCTGATACCGGCGGCCGTCTCGTACGCGATCGACACCGGCAACCAGGAACGGATCACCGCCCGCTGGATCGTCGAGGCGGCCAACATGCCCGTTCGGCCGGAGGCGGAGCTGCTGCTGGCCGAGCGCGGGGTGACCGTGCTCCCGGACGTCGTGGTCAACTCCGGGACCAACGCCTGGTGGTGGTGGACGCTGTTCGGTGACATCGGCGCCGACGCGGAGGAAGCGTTCGCGCACACGCGCCGCTCGATGCGGGTTCTGGTGGAGCGGATGCTGGCCCGCGCGCAGGCCGACGGGACGACACCGCGGGCCGCCGCCCACGCGATGGTCGCGGACCGGCTGCCGGAGATGGCGAACCGGTTCGGCTGGTACCGCTGAAGCGCCGCGGGCGGTACGGGACCGGCCGGATCGGCCCGTCGGGGTGCGGCGTGCGCGTGTGTAGGGTGATCGCGTGGCGAGAGTCCGGTTGAGCGTGGCGGAACGGCGTGGGGAGCTACTGCGGGCGGCCGTCGAACAGATCGAGGCCCGGGGTGTGGCGGCGGTCAGAATCGCCGACGTGGCTTCGGCGCTCGGGGTGAGCAACGCGCTGGTCCTCTATCACTTCTCGACGAAGGAGCAGCTGGTCGCCGCCGCGTTCCGGCACGCGGCCGAGGACGACCTCGCGCATCTGCGCAAGCTGCTCGGCCGCCGTACGACGGCGCTGCGCCGGCTGCAGACGGCCGTACGGTGGTACGCCCCGACAGGCCAGGCCAAGGGCTGGCGCCTGTGGATCGAGGGCTGGGCGGCGGCGCTGCGCGAGCCCGCGCTGCGGGAGGTCACCCAGGACCTCGACAGGCAGTGGAAGGCGGCCATCGCCGAGGTCATCGCGGAGGGCGTGGCAGCGGGCGAGTTCCACTGCCCCGACCCACACGGCACGGCCCTGCGCCTCACCGCGCTGCTCGACGGTCTGGCCGTGCAGCTGACGTCCTACGAGGGTGCGGTGACGCGGGCCCGGGCCCAGGAGTGGGTGGAGGAGGCTCTGGCTCGCGAACTGGGCTTGACCTCTCCCACGTTGGCATAGGCCACCCGGCGGTGTTGCCGGGGCCGGGTGGGTCCGCAGCCCGGCGGTGCGGGGTGCCGCTGCGCCCACCCTCCCCCAAGCTCTCGACTCCTCCCCAAGTTCTCGGCTTCGCTCGAACAGGGGGACCCCCATGAGCAGGGGGGACCCCCATCGCCCCAGCGGCACGACTGCCCGCAGCGGCGGCCGGCAGCAGCTAAGCCGAGATGCGCCCGCACCCGCCGTCGCACGGAAGGGGCCGTGTCGGGGGGTGTCCGCCCGCAGCGGTTGGCGCGTCAACGGACAGTCAGTCGGCGTCCGACCCCATCGCGCCGTTCCGAGGACGGACACCCCCCGGCGCGGCCCCGACCCACCACCCGGCGTCACGCGCTACGCGCACCCCCACCCACACCGCACAGGCCGCCGCAGGCACCCGCACCCGCCCACACCGTCACGCCACCGAGGCGATCCGCATCCTGATGTCGTCCGGCGACAGCGCCCCCTTGGCCGTCACATGGTCCCCCGACGACTCCCCGCGCAGCCGCCGCCCGATCCACGGCACGAGAAACTCCCGCGCCCAGTGGACGTCGTCCCGCCGGATGTCGAGGGTGCCGCGCTGCGGCAGTGGGGCCAGGCCTGCTCGGGGTCGGCCGGTACGTCGAGGCCGAGTACCTGTCCCGCACGGAGCGCCACCCGTGTGTGCCCCTCCGGCGACAGGTGCAGCCGGTCGGCGTCCCAGGCCCGGCGGTCCTGGACACTGCGCAGGGACCACAGGTCGAGCACCGGGCAGCCGTACCGGTCGGCAATGGCCCGGACATGCCCGTTGTAGGTGGCGATCTTGCCCCGCAGATGCTTGAGCACGGGCATGCCCCGGGTGTCGAACCCGGTCGTCACCATCACCGTGCCGGACACGGCGGTGAGCTGTGCGACCGCCCGCTCGAAGCGCTCGGCCACCTCGTCCGGATCGGTGCCGGGCCGGAGGATGTCGTTGCCGCCGGCGCAGAACGAGACGAGGTCTGGGGCCATGTCGACGGCCCGCGGAACCTGGTCCGCCACGATCTGGTCGAGAAGCTTTCCGCGCACGGCGAGGTTGGTGTACTGGAAGTCGCCTTCGGGCCGGCGGTCGGCGAGCAGGACGGCGAACCGGTCGGCCCAGCCGACGAACGCCCCGTCGGGGCCGGGATCACCGACGCCCTCGGTGAAGCTGTCCCCCACCGCCACGTACGACCCGATCACTGCTCTGCTGTCACTCTTCGAATCGTCTGCCACAGCAGCTCATGATTCACCCTCGAATGTGACCTACGCGACCGTAGGAAGGGGTTGACGGGCGGTGACATAAGCCACTCCCAAAGGGTTCGCCAATTCCGGAATAGGCCGCTTCTCAGGGATGTTGCGGGGCCGGCCGCCAGACCCGGAAGCCCGTGATGCGGAAATGACTCCACACGGTCCGGAAGGCGAAGTGCCCGCTCGTGTACGGCTGCGGGTCGCGGTAGTCGAAGACGAGCCGCCCATTGTTCCACCACCGGACCGTCGAACCGTCGGAGACGATCCGGACCCGGTTCGGCTCGCCCGGCACCAGCAGCGGCTCGGTGTAGTCGTAGATCAGGGGACGGACGCCGGCCTGACCCACATAACGCCGCAGCCGGGTCGTGGTGTTGTAGTTGGCCCCGAAACCGGCGTAGTAGGTCGTGAGGTGGTCGTACTCCTCGAGCGTACCGCCGCGCGGCGTCGCGAAGAGGTCGCCCGGCGAGCGGACGTCGGTGGCGTTCCAGAAGTTGTTGAGGTCCGAGACACGGTCGTTGACCCCGCCCTCGGCCACGGGCACGGCGGTGTACTCCAGGACGTACGGGCCTTCGAGCCGCCGCTTGAACCACACCGTCGCCCCGCTCGGCACATCGATCTCCAGCACACCCCGGGAGGCCGTGACGGTGCCACCGTCCTGGAGTTCGGTGGCCCACTGGGCGAGGCCGTGACGGAAGTCGTCGTGGGCGATGAGGCGGCGGTGACGCGACGCGGCGTTCGCGTGCGCGGTGGGGGCGACGGCCGCCAGGGCGGCTCCAACGGCCAGGGCTCCGAACGCCCTGCGGGTGGTCGGCACGGGACACAGCTCCTTCGGATCCGCTCAGAAAGCGCTTGCGGTCATGACGGGATCACTGTGTCCCAACTGCCACTGCCTGTCGATCCCTTGGGCCGATCACCGCAAGCGCACGCACACACCGAAGGCCGGACCCGGGGATGGGGTCCGGCCTTCGGTGGCGTGTCAGGCAGTGGTCGTGCGGTCGGTCAGCCGACGGAGACGCCGTGCGAGCGCAGGTAGGCGACCGGGTCCACGTCCGAGCCGTAGTCCGGCGTGGTGCGGATCTCGAAGTGCAGGTGCGGACCGGTGACGTTGCCGGTCGCGCCGGAGAGGCCGATCTGCTGCCCGGCGGTCACGGTCTGGCCGGCCGAGACGGAGAGCTGGGACAGGTGGGCGTACTGCGCGTACTTGCCGTCCTCGAGCTGGATGACGACCTGGTTGCCGTACGCGCCGCCCCAGCCGGCGGAGACGACCGTGCCCGCACCGACGGCCTTCAGGGAGGTGCCGGTCGGAACCACGAAGTCGACACCGGTGTGGTAGCCGCTGGACCACATGCTGCCGGACATGTGGTACGGAGTGCCGACACCGGCACCGTCCACCGGGGCGCTGAAGCCGCCGGCGGCGGCCTCGGCGGCAGGCTCGGCGGCAGCCGGCTTCGCGGCGGTGTCGGCCTTGGAGGACGACTCGGCGGCGGACGACTTCTCGGCAGACTGCTTCTCGGCAGACGCCT
This sequence comes from Streptomyces tuirus, assembly GCA_018195615.1. Classification (GTDB taxonomy): domain Bacteria; phylum Actinomycetota; class Actinomycetes; order Streptomycetales; family Streptomycetaceae; genus Streptomyces; species Streptomyces tuirus_A. Next base: position 491,040 of record JAGTPG010000001.1, read on the forward strand.
TCGGCGCGGACGGCTGCGCCTTGGGGGCGCCGGCCGCCTTCTTGCCGATCGAGAGCTTCAGACCCGGGTGGATCAGCGACGGGTCGTCGCCGACGGCGTCCCGGTTGTCCGCGTAGAGCTTCTTCCAGCCACCGCTGACATTCTGCTCGTCGGCGATCTTCGCGAGATAGTCGCCGGCCTTCACGGTGTACGAGCGGGCACCCGCGGCCTTTTCGGCAGCCTTCTTCTCGGCGGCCGGAGCGGACTGGACCGCCTTTTCCGGCGCCGACTGCGGGGTGGCGGCATGGGCGCCGGCGGCCCCCATGAGCGGAAGGGCGAGGGCGGCCCCGCCGGTTCCGGCGACGGCGATGGAGCGGGTGAAACGCTGGGTCTTGGGACGGCGATGCTTACCCTTCGCGGGCATGGCGAATTCCTCTCCGGCGCCTGCGAGGTGAGCTGTCGGGTGCGGGCTGGAGATGCCCGGCCGCGCCGAGGCGCGGCTTAACCCCAAGCCGTTCCGGGAACCGGAACAGGCGTCGTACCTGTGGGTCCCCCGCTCCTGCCGTACACGGGTCAGTGTGTGCGGGCTCCGGGCGGCGGCAGGATTAGGCGTCCGTCCGGATTGGTGTGGAACGTAAGCGACCAAGACGCAATGGGACAAGCTTGCGGTTGCCTGTGACGGCGTTTTTCTTGACGCGTCGACACATTTACCGTCACCGAGCGTGGATTGCCGATCTCCCCCTTCCGTAATGCCCCTAGTAAATAAGCCCATTACGTGAACATGGCAACAACACGTCAACAACACATCGTCACGAATATGACGATGGTCACGCGCCCCGACCCCATCTTCTTTACGATCGGGGCACGTTATGGCGAAGCGGCTGAAATTCCCTATTCGGACAGAACGACTACTTGCGCTTAAGGCGGACGACCGCGGCATCCAGGTCCCCGCGCAGACCGACCCGCAGCCCGTGATGCAGCAGGACGGCCCCACGGTGAACTTCGCCCGTTTCAAGGCATTCGTACTGAACTGCCGGATCGAGGCCACGCAGTCGGAGCGCCGGAACGGGCTCGCCGTAGCGCTGCGCCTGGAGCCAGGCGAGGACGACGGTCTCGTCGCCCAAGACGTACTGCACCGCGCTCAGCCCGCCCTCCGGCGCGCGCAGCCGGTAGAGGTCGCCGCGCTGGACCACGGGCCGGATCTCCTTGTAGAGCCCCACCCAGTCCCGCGCCTCGGCGAGCTCCTCCGCGGTCCACTTCGTGAGGTCGCCGCCGACCCGAGCACCCCGGCCATGGCACTGACGAACCGGAACCGCAGGGAACTGGCCCGGTGATTGAGCATGGCGTTCGGACTGTCGGTGACCCAGGCGGCCATGGCCCGGGCCGGATGGATCTGGCTGAAGCCGTGCTGGATGGCGAGCCGGTCGAGCGGGTCGGTGTTGTCCGAGGTCCACACCTGGTCCGTACGGCCCAGCACACCGAGGTCGATCCGGCCGCCGCCGCCCGAGCAGGACTCGAAGGCCACGCCCGGATGGGCGGCCCGCAGCCGGTCCAGCAAGGCGTAGAGGGCTCGGACGTGATCGACCCACAGTCGCTGCGGGTAGGGGTCGCCCGGCCAGCCGGCGTCGGAGAAGCAGCGATTGAAGTCCCACTTGACGTAGTCGATCGGGGCGCTGGAGAGCAGCCCGTCCAACTGCTCCCAGAGATACTCCTGCACGTCCTCACGGGCGAGGTTCAGTACGAGCTGATTGCGGAACTCTGTCCGCGTTCGTCCCGGTTGGAACTGCACCCAGTCGGGGTGCGCGCGGTACAGGTCGCTGTCAGGGTTCACCATCTCCGGCTCGACCCAGATGCCGAACTGCATGCCGAGGCCGTGCACGTGCTCGGCGAGCGGCGCCAGCCCGCCCGGGAAGCGGTCGGGATTGGGCGTCCAGTCGCCCAGCCCGGCCCGGTCACTCGTGCGCGCCCCGAACCAGCCGTCGTCGACCACGAACAGCTCGACGCCCATGGCGGCGGCCCGCTCGGCGAGCGCCCGCTGCTGCTCCTCGGAGATGTCGAACTCGGTGGCCTCCCAGGAGTTGAACAGCACCGGCCGGTCCCGGTCCGCGTCCGGGATCACGTGGGCCCGCTGGTAGGCGTGCCAGGCGCGGCTGGCGCCGCCGAAGCCGCCGTCGCTCCAGAGCCCGGCGAATACGGGGGTCGTGTACGACTCGCCCGTGCCCAGCATGAGCAGGCCCGAGTCGTCGTACCCGGCGCCGCCGGTGATCTGCACGCGCGCGTCGGGGAGTTGGGCGACGGCGATCCGCCAGGACCCGGACCACCCCAGGGCGCATCCGTAGACCTCGCCGCGCTCCTCGGTCGCGTCGGTGTCGAGGGCGACCCACGGCAGGTGCTGGTGGCCGGTGTGGCCGCGGCGGCTGCCGATGACCTTCTCCCCGTGGGTGAGCGGGGAGCGCTCCAGCCGGGACTCGGCGCCCCAGCGGCCGTGCAGCTGGGACAGCCGCCAGGTGTCGCGGTCGGGCAGGGTCCAGGTGGCGGAGTCGGCGCGCAGCACCTCGACGGCCGGTCCGTGGTTCTCCAGGGTCACCCGGCGCTCGACCACGTCTGCGCGCATCCGGTAGTGCAGCGTGACGGCCAGGTCACCGTCACGGAAGCGGAGCCGTAGTTCGCCGTCCCCGGCGTCATGTCCCTCGTAGGCCCATTCCGTACCGCGCCGCTCGCCGGTGCGGACGGACAGGGCGGGGCGGACGAAACGGGGGCCGCCCTCGACCGGGTACTCCTCGCGTCCGTCGAGCGGGGACTCGAAGGGCCAGTAGTCGGGCAGCGGCCGGACGGCGAGGGCCTCGGCGTCGGCGAGGCCGATCCGCGGGCCCCAGTGCAGGTGCAGCAGTTCGTCCCGGTCGGTGACGTGGACGGCGTAGCTACTGGCCGGCCCCGAGAGGACCCACGTACGACCGTCTTCGGAGATGTCCAGCATCAAGCCCTCACAGATTCGAACAAGCCCGACCAGGTGCGACCAGGCCTCAACATCATCAAGTGCTTCGGGGCCTTCGGGCAACGCCTGTGGACAACTCATTGCCCCAGGCAGGCATGTCGTATCGTCGAGTGGTGCCCGCCGACGAGCCGCGCCGACGGGCGCCGAATGGGAGGAGCCCTCGTGACACAGCAGGTCCCGTCGACCGAACCCGAGCTGGCCGGAGCGCGCAACTTCCGCGATGTGGGCGGACTGCCGACCGTGGACGGACGGCGGGTGCGGCAGGGAGTGCTGTTCCGCAGCGGCCACCTCGCCCACGCGACCGGCGAGGACGCCGCGTTCCTGACCGCCCTGGGCCTGCACACGATCTTCGACTTCCGCAACGCGGCCGACCAGAAGCTCGAAGGGCCGGACGTCGAGCTGCCGGGCGTACGCAATGTGAACCTGCCGCTGAGCGACCCGGCCGACGGCGCCGAGTTCTGGAAGATGGTCCGCGACGGCGACCTCGACCAGCTGCGCGCGATCCTCTCGGACGGCAAGGGCGCGGGCCGGATGATCGCCTCGTACCGCACGATCATCAAGCACCGCACCGCCGAGCACTCCCAGGTGCTGCACGCGCTCGTCGAGGACAGCGTCCCGGCGCTGATGCACTGCGCGGCCGGCAAGGACCGTGCGGGCCTGTCCATCGCGGTGACGCTGCTCGCCCTGGGCGTCGAACGCGACGCGATCGTCGACGACTACCTGAAGTCGAACGCCAAGCACCGCCGCTACAAGGTGCACCGCACCAGCTCCCACGCCTCGGCCTACTCCCCCGAGGTCATGGAGCTGCTCAGCCCCCTGTTCGACGCGCGCGTCGAGTATCTGACGGCGGCTTTCGACACCATCGACGAGAACTGGGGCGGCGTCGACGCCTATCTGGAGAGGGGGCTCGGTCTCACTCCACAGGCCCGGGAGCGGCTGCGCGAGCGGCTGCTCGACTGAGGGCCGCGGCTAGCGGGCCCCCGCCTCGAACAGGAAGTAGACGAACGCGGCGAAGATGTGCCCCACCACGAGGTAGATGAACAACCGCACCCACAGTGCGCGGGGAAACTTCTCCTCCATGTCGCTCATGACAGGTCTCCAGGGGTGGGGCCCAGGCACAGGGCGGCCGCGGGGCTCTGCAGCAGGGTGTGGACGAAGAGCAGTTCGACGCCGTCGTGGTCCTCGGCGGCGATCCGGTGCGGGGTGAGCGAGTCGAAGTGGGCGCTGTCGCCGGGCGCCATCCGGTGCGTGGCGTCGCCGAGGCGCAGGCGCAGCCGGCCTCGCAGCACATGGAGCCACTCCTCGCCCGGATGGACGCGCACGATGTCGCCCTGCGAGCCGTACGGGACATGGACGCGCAGGGCCTGCATCCCGCGCCCGGAGGCGCCGGCCTGCCAGTACGTCCAGCCGCCCGCCGTCGTCGGCTCCATGTCGGCCGCGCGCACCACGGCGTCCCGGTCGGCGACCGTCTCGCCGAGCAGTTCGGAGACGGTCGTACCGTAGACCCTCGCGAGTGCGAGCAGCATCGGCAGTGAGGGCTGGCGCTGTCCGGTCTCCAGCCGGGAGAGGTGGGCGGGCGACAGCCCGGCGGCGCGGGCGGCGGCCTCCAGCGTCAGGGAGGCCTGGCGCCGCAGCGCCCGCAGCTGCGGCGCGACCGCGGGCAGCGCACCGGCCTGGCCGGTGGGCGCCGTGGTCTCGGCGTGAGGCCCGGCGGAGTGCTCGGGCTCGGAGGAGCTCATGCCTCCATTCAGCCGGACACTTGCCCCACCGGCAAATTTCTTGCCTCAGAGGCAAAGGGCAGGGGTTGTCATCGGTTGGCCATCGCCTGCTTGACCAGTGTCTTCCCGAAGTCCCAGACCAGCCCGCCGTCGTGCGCGTCGTCCATCACGGCGGTGAAGGCGTCGACGAACCGGTCCACCTCCCGCTCGCCGATGATGAGCGGCGGGATCAGCTTGATCACCTCCATGTGATCGCCGGAGACCTGGGTGAGGATCCGGTGCTTCTGGAGCAGCGGCACCACGACCATCTGAGCGAACAGTCCCTTGCGCGCGGCCTGGAGCATGGCCCAGCGGCTGCGCAGCTTCAGCGACTTCGGGCGGCCGAACTCGATGCCGATCATCAGCCCCCGGCCCCGGACGTCGGCGAGCATCTCGTACTTGTCGGTCAGCGCGTCCAGCCGGGATCTGAGCAGCTCCCCGGTGGCGCGCACGCCCGCGACGATCTGCTCGTTCTCCATCACCGACAGCACCGCGAGGCCCGCCGCCATGGCCTGCGCGTTGGACCCGAAGCTCGCCGAGTGGACCAGCACCCGGTCCATGGACGAGTAGACCTTCTTGAAGATCCAGTCCTTGCCGAGCGTGGCGCCCACCGGCACGTAGCCGCCGGAGAGCGCCTTGGCCACGCACACCAGGTCGGGCTCCACGCCCTCCTCGTGCTGGTAGCCGTAGAAGTCGCCGGTCCGGCCGAGGCCCGTCTGCACCTCGTCGGCGATGAGCAGCGCCTTGTGCCGGTGCAGCAGTTCCTGGGCGGCCGGCAGATACCCGGGCGGGGGCGCCAGCACGCCCTTGCCCTGGATCGGCTCCACGATCAGGGCGGCGACGTCGCCCTTCTTCAACTCCCGCGCCAGCGCGTCGAGATCGCCGAGCGGGATGGCCGTGTCGGGCAGCAGCGGGGCGAAGCCGTCGCGGAAGCCGGACTCGCCGTTCACGGAGAGGGAGCCGGTGGTCAGGCCGTGGAAGGCGTGCGCGCAGTACAGGATCCTGGGCCGGCCGGTGACGAACCGGGCGAACTTCAGCGCGCCCTCCACCGCCTCGGTGCCGCTGTTGCCGAAGAACACCCGGTCCAGGTGCGGGCTGTGCGCGAGCAGCTTCTCGGCCAGCAGGCCGGGCAGCGGCTGGCAGTCGAACCGGGTGAGGTCGGCGAGCTGCGCGTCCAGGACGTCGTGCAGCGCCTTGCGCACCACGGGGTGGTGGCGGCCCAGCCCCATCACCCCGAACCCGGCGAGCATGTCCAGGTAGTCGTTGCCGTCCGCGTCGTAGAAGTAGGCGCCCTCGGCACGCTCGTAGACCTTGTCGAAGCCGATGGTGTGCAGCATGCGCGGGAGCTGGTGGTTGAGGTGCCGGGTGTGCAGCTCGTAGCGCTCGGCTCCGCGCTCGGCCAGCAGCTTGCCGAGGTCGAACGCCCCGGCCTGCGACGGCTCCGACGCGGATTCGGCGGTTGTCATTCCTGTGGCTCCTTGGACAGCTCTTCCTTGACGGCCAGGCTCGCGCTGATCCGTCCGGCGACCTCGACGGGTGTCAGGCCGATGTCGGCGAGCACTTCGCCGCGCTTGGCGTGGGCGAGGAACTGCTCCGGGATACCGAAGCGCCGTACCGGTACGTCGACCTCGGCGTCGCCCAGCGCCAGTGCCACGGCCGAACCGACCCCGGCGGCCCGGCTGTTGTCCTCGACGACGGCGACCAGCCGGTGCTCGGCGGCGAGCCACGGCAGCGCCGGGTCGACGGGCTTGACCCAGCGGGGGTCGACGACGGTGCAGCCGATGCCGCGGGCTTCGAGCAGTTCGGCGGCCTGGAGGCAGACCGGCGCCATCACGCCCACGGCCACCAGGAGAACCCGCGGCTGAGAGGAACGGTGCAGCACGTCCAGTCCGCCCACCCGGTCGACCGCCGGGATCGACGGGCCGGCAGACTCCTTCGGGAAGCGCAGCAGGGTCGGCGCGTCGTCCACGGCGACCGCCTCGCGCAACTGCAGGCGCAGTTGGTCGGCGTCGCGCGGCGCGGCGATCCTGAGGCCCGGGACGACCTGGAGGACGGACATGTCCCACATGCCGTTGTGGGAGGCCCCGTCGACGCCGGTGACACCGGCCCGGTCCAGGACGAAGGTCACCCCGCAGCGGTGCAGGGCCACGTCCATCAGGAGCTGGTCGAAGGCGCGGTTGAGGAAGGTGGCGTAGACGGCGACGACCGGGTGCAGGCCGCCCGTGGCCAGGCCCGCCGCGGACACGGCCGCGTGCTGCTCGGCGATGCCGACGTCCCACACCCGGTCGGGGAACCGCTCGGCGAACCTGCCCAGACCGACCGGGTGCAGCATGGCGGCGGTGATCGCGACCACGTCGTCCCGTTCCTCGCCGATCCGCACGATCTCGTCGCCGAACACGGAGGTCCAGGAGGGGCCGCCGGCCGGGGAGAGCGGCTCGCAGGTCAGCGGGTCCATCACGCCGACGGTGTGGAAGTGGTCCTCCTCATGGGCGAGAGCCGGTTCGTAGCCGCGGCCCTTCTCCGTGAGGCAGTGGACGAGGACGGGCCCGTGGAAGCGTTTCGCGCGCCGCAGCGCGGACTCCACGGCCCCGATGTCGTGCCCGTCGATCGGCCCGAGGTACTTCAGACCCAGGTCCTCGAAGAGGCCCTGCGGGGCGAAGGCGTCCTTGAAGCCCTTCTTCGCGCCGTGCAGGGCCTCGTAGAGGGTGTTGCCGACCAGGGGCGTGCTCTGGAGCACGTCCTTGCCCCAGGCCAGGACCCGTTCGTAGCTGTCGGTGGTGCGCAGGGTGGCCAGGTGGTTGGCGAGGCCGCCGATGGTCGGGGCGTAGGAGCGTTCGTTGTCGTTGACGACGATGATCAGCGGGCGGTTCTTGGCGGCCGCGATGTTGTTCAGCGCCTCCCAGGCCATGCCGCCGGTGAGGGCGCCGTCGCCGATGACCGCGACGACGTGGCCCTTCTCCCCCTGCACCTGGCGGGCCTTGGCGAGCCCGTCGGCCCAGCCGAGCGCCGTGGAGGCGTGGCTGTTCTCGATGACGTCGTGCTCGGACTCCTCACGCGAGGGGTAGCCGGACAGGCCGCCCTTGCCGCGCAGCTTGGAGAAGTCCTGGCGTCCGGTCAGCAGCTTGTGGACGTAGGACTGGTGGCCGGTGTCCCACAGGATGCGGTCGACCGGCGACTCGAAGACCCGGTGCAGGGCGACGGTGAGCTCCACCACACCCAGGTTGGGCCCCAGATGGCCACCGGTCCTGGCGACCGCGTGCACCAGGAACTCCCTGATCTCTTCGGACAGTTCACCGAGTTGCGCTTCGGACAGCGCCCTCAGGTCGCGTGGTCCCCGGATGCTCTCCAGAATCGTCACGCTGGGCCCCCTTCGGATCCGTGCTGTTCAGCTCACGGTGACGGCCGGCTCCCCCGGCCCCTTGCCGTCCTGCTCCATCTGCTCGGCGAGCTTCATCGCCTCTTCGATCAGCGTCTCGACGATCTTCGACTCGGGGACGGTCTTGATGACCTCGCCCTTCACGAAGATCTGCCCCTTGCCGTTGCCGGAGGCCACCCCCAGATCGGCTTCCCGCGCCTCGCCGGGGCCGTTGACGACGCAGCCCATGACGGCGACGCGCAGCGGCACCTCCATGCCCTCGAGTCCGGCCGTGACCTCGTCGGCGAGCTTGTAGACGTCGACCTGGGCACGTCCGCAGGACGGGCAGGAGACGATCTCCAGCCTGCGCTGCCGCAGTCCCAGGGACTCGAGGATCTGGATGCCGACCTTGACCTCCTCGGCCGGCGGCGCCGACAGCGACACCCGGATCGTGTCGCCGATGCCCCGCGACAGCAGCGCCCCGAACGCCACCGCCGACTTGATCGTGCCCTGGAAGGCCGGGCCGGCCTCCGTCACGCCGAGGTGCAGCGGGTAGTCGCACTGCTCGGCGAGCTGCTTGTACGCCTCGACCATCACGACCGGGTCGTTGTGCTTCACGGAGATCTTGATGTCCCGGAAGTCGTGCTCCTCGAACAGCGACGCCTCCCACAACGCGCTCTCCACGAGGGCCTCGGGGTGGCCTTGCCGTACTTCTGGAGCAGCCGCCGGTCCAGCGACCCGGCGTTGACGCCGATCCGGATCGGGGTGCCGTGGTCCCGGGCCGCCTTGGCGATCTCCTTGACCTTGTCGTCGAACTGCTTGATGTTGCCGGGGTTGACCCGGACGGCCGCACAGCCCGCCTCGATGGCCGCGAAGACGTACTTGGGCTGGAAATGGATGTCCGCGATCACCGGGATCTGCGACTTGCGGGCGATGGTGGCGAGGGCGTCCGCGTCATCCTGCGTGGGGCAGGCGACGCGGACAATCTGGCAGCCGGACGCGGTGAGTTCGGCGATCTGCTGCAGTGTGGCGCCGATGTCGGACGTACGGGTCGTCGTCATCGACTGCACCGACACCGGGGCGCCACCGCCGACCGCCACCGGACCGACCTGGATCCGGCGCGACGCACGCCGCTCGGCGATCGGCCGGACCGGCACCTCGGGGACACCCAGCGGGATGGCGGTCATGACATCACTCCCTGTTTCCGGAGACCGTCTCGCGCATGGCGCGCAGGGACTCCTTCAGCGATCCCATGGTGGCGAGGACGGCCGTGGGCTCGTAGCCGCAGTGCGCCATGCAGTTGGCGCAGCGCGGGTCCTTGCCACGGCCGTACTGGTCCCAGTCGGTGTCCTCGACCAGCTCCCGGTACGTCGGCACGTACCCGTCGCTCATCAGGTAGCAGGGGCGCTGCCAGCCGAAGAGCGAGTAGTTCGGGATCGCCCACGCGGTGCACGGGAAGTCGACCTTCCCCTCCAGGAAGTCCAGGAAGAGCGGGGAGTGGTTGAGCCGCCAGCGGCGCCGGTTGCCGCCGGCGAAGGCCTTCTTGAACAGTTCGCGGGTCTGCTCCACGCCCAGGAAGTGCTCCTGGTCGGGGGCCTTCTCGTAGGCGTAGGCGGGCGAGATCATCATCTCGTCGACCTGGAGGTCGTCGTTGAGGAAGTTCAAGACCTCGATGACGGTCTGCGGGGTGTCGGTGTTGAAGAAGGTCGAGTTGGTGGTGACCCGGAAGCCACGACGCTTGGCCTCCTTGATGGCCTCCACCGCCTCGTCGAACACGCCCTCCTTGGCCACCGACTCGTCGTGCCGCTCGCGCAGCCCGTCGATGTGCACCGCGAAGGCGAAATAGGGGGAGGGCCTGAACTGGTCCATCTTCTTGCGCAGCAGCATGGCGTTGGTGCACAGGAAGACGTACTTCCGCCTGGCCACCAGCTGACGCACGATCTCGTCGATCTGCGGGTGCATCAGGGGCTCGCCACCGGCGATGGACACCATCGGTGCACCGGACTCCAGCACCGCCCCCACGGCCTGGGCGACCGGCATCCGCTGCTTGAGCACCCCGGCCGGATGCTGGATCTTGCCGCACCCCTCGCACTTGAGGTTGCAGGCGAACAGCGGCTCCAGCTCGACGATCAGCGGGAACTTGTCCCGCCGGCGGAGCTTCTGTTCAGCCAAGTACGTAGCGACCTTGATGGACTGTCGGAGCGGCATGGCCATCTGGCTCACCTCCTGGGAGCAGCAAGGAACGGTGCCATTCGTAGAAAGCGGGAAGGACGGCACGAAGGACGCGGAAAGCCGATATTCCACCGCGCACTGTGCCGATCCGGACGAGTTCATGTTCTGGAGCGTCCACGACCACCCGGACGGCCGCAACCGGGCGCTCGCCCGCGCGCACGGCGCTCAGGAGCGTGGCAGCCGACTCCATGTCGACCGCGATCGCGCCGGTCGCGAGCAGGTCCGAGCGTTCGTGACCGCGCACGACGTGGTCGGAGCCGGTGAGCGGCCCGGTGTGCACGGTCCGCCCGGGCACCGTCCTGACCAGCTCCTTGACCAGCAGGTCGGTCCCGACGCAGGCGATCGTGGAGCGTGGGTCGCGGGTCTCCTCGGCGACGACCAGGTCACCGGGGTGCATACCCGGGGCGAGCCCCGCGCAGAAGCCGGTGGCCAGGACGGCGGCGTCGCGCAGGGCCGCCTCGGCGAGCATCCGGGTGACGGACCGCTCGGCCGCCGCCGGCCCCATGCCCGTGCGCAGCACGGTGACCGGCCCGCCCGCGCCGCCCCGCTCCCCGTGCGCAGGGCGAGCTGCTCGATGCCGAGCGCGCAGGCGATCAGCAGCGGGCGGGCTGGGTGCTCATCAGCTCCCCTTGCGCCGGTCGGCGAAGGGCTCTCCGTGGACGTACCGGCCGAGCGCGGTGAGCGGGAACACCTGCCGGTAGAGGTGGTAGTTGATCGAGAAGTCCCACGGGAAGCCCGTCCCCGTGAAGTACGGCTCGTCCCAGGAACCGTCCTCCCGCTGGGTGGCGGCGAGCCACTCGATGCCGCGTTCGACGGCCTTGGACTCGCGCTCGCCCGCCGCGAGCAGGGCCATCAGGGCCCAGGCCGTCTGGGAGGCGGTCGAGGCGCCCTTGCCGCTCCATTCCTCGACGTACTTGTAGGAGCGCAGGTCCTCGCCCCAGCCGCCGTCGTCGTTCTGGACGGACTCCAGCCAGGTCACGGCCCGGCGGATCGCCGGGTGCGCGGCGGGGAGGCCGGCGGCCACCAGGGCCGGTACGACGGACCCGGTGCCGTAGACGTAGTTGACGCCCCAGCGCCCGAACCAGGAGCCGTCCGGTTCCTGCTCGGCCAGCAGCCACTCGATGCCGCGCCGGGTGCGCGGGTCGTGGGCGAGGCCCTCCACCGCCAGCATCTCGACGACGTGCGCGGTGACGTCGGCGGAGGGCGGGTCGATGACCTCGCCGAAGTCGCAGAACGGCAGCCGGTTCGGGAACGGGCTGGTGTTGTCGACGTCGAAGGCGCCCCACGCGCCGTTCTTCGACTGCATGCCGAGGGTCCAGCGCATCCCGCGCCCGACGGCCTTGTCCACGCGCCCCGGGTCGTGGTGGGTGATCCGGCGCAGTGCGAGGATCACCTCGGCGGTGTCGTCGATGTCGGGGTAGTTGTCGTTGTGGAACTCGAACGCCCAGCCCCCGGGCGGCAGTCCGGGCCGCTTCACGGACCAGTCGCCGGGCCGGACGATCTCCTCGCCCAGCATCCAGTCCGCCGCCTTCACCAACTGCGGGTGGTCGGCGGGCAGTCCGGCGTCGACGAGCGCGATGGCGGCGAGGCAGGTGTCCCACACGGGCGACTGACAGGCCTCGATCATCCGGGCCCCGTCCTCGCGCCACACGGCGAACCGGTCCAGGGATGCCAGCCCCTCACGCATCACGGGGTGCTGGAGGTCGTAGCCGAGCAGGTGCAGGGCGATGATGGAGTACACGGCCGGCGGCTGGATGCCGCCCCAGCAGCCGTCGTTCTCCTGCCGCTCGATGATCCAGCGGGCGGCGCTGCTCATGGCGGCTCTGCGCAGCTTGCGCGGCGCGACCCCGCGCAAGGCGTGCAGCCCTTGTCCAGGCGCTGGAAGGCGCCGTCCCAGCTGAACGCCGGGGCGAGCGGCTTGGGCGGGTTGGGGCGGTCCGGGTCGGTGTGCAGCTCGTCGAGCGGGAAGGGCGCGGGGCGTACCGGCCGCTTCGCGGAGACGATCGTCAGCGGGACGATGGTCTGCCGGGCCCAGCAGCCGAAGTCGTAGATGTTGAGCGGCACCCACTTCGGGAACCAGATGAGCTCCGGCGGGAGTTCGGGCAGGTCCTGCCACTTCCACCAGCCGAACAGGGCCAGCCAGATCCGGGTGAAGACCCGGGCGGCGGCGATGCCGCCCTGCTCGCGGATCCAGGCGGAGGCCTTCGCCATGTGGGGCGCGTCGGGCGCGTCACCGGCCAGGCGGAGGGCGACGTACGCCTCGATGGTGGTGGAGAGTTCGCCCGGTCCGCCGTGGAAGGTGGCCCACGTGCCGTCCGCGCGCTGCTCGCCGCGGATGAAGAGCGCGGCGGCCTGCGTGGTCTTCTCGTCGCGGATGCCGAGGAACTGACGCAGGAGCAGGTCCTCGGCATCCATCGTGACGTTGGTCTCGAGGTCGCCCTTCCACCAGCCCTGGGCGTCCTGGCGGGAGAGCAGGAAGTCGGTGGCTCGCTGTGCGGCGCGTGCGGCGGCTTGTCGTACCCCGGCCGCCTCGGGGTCTCGATGTCGTGTTCGCTGGCCGCGTCGGCGCGGGGTGGCAGGGCCCCGGTGCTTCCGTCGGTCGTCGCTGTCATGGCTTCCCCTTCGTGCAGTGGTGCAAGGTGTGCAGCTGCTGTGGGTCCGCCGTCGGCCGGTGCTCTGGGGTGTCTCGCGGCACCGGCCGGCGACTACGCGAGGGCTATTCGACCGATAGTGATCATCTCTTTCGTACGACGACGAAGTCGGCGAGTGCCGTGAACTGCGCCCGCACCCGGTCGGGCATGTCCACGTCGTCGAGGGCTTCGATGGCGATGGTGTGCTGTCGGCGTGCCTCGCCGGCGGTCCACTCGCGGCCTCCCGCCTCCTCGATGAGGGCGGCGCGGGCCGCGAACTCCTCCTCGGAGAAGTTCTCGAAGTCGCTGCTCTTGGCGTCGGCGGCGAGGATCTCGCCGAGCCGATCGGAGGCGGAGCCGCCCGCCGCGAGCGCGGCCACGACCGGCAGTGACTTCTTGCGCTGGCGCAGGTCGCTCCAGGTCTGCTTGCCGGTGGAGTCCGGGTCGCCCCAGATGCCGAGGAGGTCGTCGACGGCCTGGAAGGCGAGGCCCAGGTGATAGCCGTACCTCTCCAGGGCGTCGGCGGTGCGGTCGTCGGCGCCGCCGAGGACCGCACCGATGGAGCTGGCGCAGGCGAGCAGGGCGCCGGTCTTGTTGCCCTCCATCTCCAGGCACTCCTCGACGGTGACGCGGTCGCGGTGCTCGTAGGAGATGTCCTGGGCCTGACCGTCGATCAGGGCGCGGGTGGCGGTGGTGAGACGGCGGGTGGCGCGGCCGGCCTCGACGGTGCCGAGCTCGAGGAGCACCTCACCGGCGAGGGCGAACAGGGCGTCGCCGACCAGGATGGCCTGGGCGGGGCCGTGCACCTTCCACACGGTGTCACGGTGGCGGCGCTGTTCGTCGCCGTCCATCAGGTCGTCGTGGAGGAGGGAGAAGTTGTGGACGAGTTCCACGGCGACGGCGCCGGGGATTCCGGTCTCGGGAGCGGCGGACATGACCTCGGCGGACAGCACGGCGAGGGCGGGGCGCACGGCCTTGCCGCCGTCGCCCTCGGCGGGCCTGCCCTGGGCGTCGATCCATCCGAAGTGGTAGGCGGCAACAGTGTCCATGGGAGGTGCCAGGCGGTCGATGGCCGCCCGCAGTACCGGCATGGCCAGGGTCCGGCCGCGCTCCAGGAGCGCGGTCACGTCCACCGCGGTCTCTCGAGCGGCCTTCGAGGCCGGGGGCACAGTGGGCACAGTCTCTCCTCTTGTTGCGGTACCGAGGGTGCGGGGGCCGCCTGCCGCGCTGACCGGATCGAGCGTCACGCCGCCTCCTCGAACTCGAAGAGGCGGCGAGGGCGGGGCCTGCCCAGGGCGCCCAGCACGGCGTCCGCCGCACCGACTCCACTGCGGACCGCACTCTCCATGGTCGCGGGCCACCCCGTGGCGACCCACGCTCCGGCCAGGTAGAGGCCGGATGCCTTGGTGCGGGCGCCGGGCCTGAGGCGCCCGACGCCGGGGGTGGGAGCGAACGTCGCGGTGCGCTCCCGGGTGACGAAGAAGTCCCGCACTTCGGCGCCGCGAGTCAGTGGCAGGAGGCGCTCCAGTTCGGGCAGGTACCGCTCGCGCAGTGCGGCCACCGGCTCGTCGATCTCGTCCTGGGCCGCCGACTGGGACAGGGCGAGGTACTGCCCTTCGCGCAGCCCGGACGCCTCGGTCCGGTCGAAGACCCACTGCACCGGCGTGCCGAGGGCGGTGAGGAACGGCCGGGTCAGCACCTTCCGGTCGTACACCACATGGACGTTGAGGATGGGCGCGGTGCCGATCTCCAGGAGCCGTTCGGGGCGTCGAGGGCACCGGCGGGCAGCAGGTCGTGGGCCTCGCGCTGCGGCACGGCGAGCACCACCGCGTCGGCCTGCAGCGTCTCGCCGGGAACCTGGACGCTCCACCGGCCGTTCCCGCTTCGGGAGACGGAGGTGACGCGTGTACGGACCTCGGTACGGACGCCCGCGGAGTCGAGCGCCTTGCGGGCCAGCCGGTCGTGCAGGTCGCCGAGCGGGACGCGCGCCCAGCCGATGTCGGCCGCGCCCGGGTCGGACAGCAGACCGGTCTTGAACACCATCGCGGCGAGCCCCAGGGAGGCGTCGCCCGCGACCGCGTTGAGGGTGGCGACCCCGACCAGGTCCCAGAGGGCCTCGACGGCGCGCGCCGACTGGCCGTGCGCGGCCAGCCAACTGCCGAAGTCCTGCGTGTCCAGGGCGGGATCGGCGAGGTCCAGTCCCTTGAGCGCGAGTGCGGCCCGGCCCACTTTGGCGCGGTCGGCGAGCGACAGGTGCGGGTAGGTGGCGAGGCTGCGGCCCAGGTGCAGGGGCACGGGCAGCGCGTCGCGTCGCAGCCTGCCGAGCCGGCGTCCCTCGGGTCGCGTGACGTCCAGGACGGGTACGTCGAGCCGGTCCTGCAGCGGAGCCAGCGCCGCGCCCTCGATACGGTCGAGGAACCAGCGGTAGGCGGTGCAGCAGCGCAGGTACACGTGCTGTCCGTTGTCGACGGTGAGCTCTCCGCGCCGGAACGAGAAGGCCAGGCCGCCGAGTCTCGGCCTGCCCTCCAGCAGGGTGACGCGCACTCCGGCGTCGGCGAGCGCGAGCGCGGTGGTGATGCCGGCGAGCCCGCCGCCCACCACGACGGCGTGCCGCCCGTCCGCGACCGGCCCCTGGGTCCGTGTGCCGTGGGTCATCGTGCACCCTCCCCTGAGCGTCGGACGTGCTGCTTGAACCGTGCACGACCGACCATCTCAGTCAGGGACGCCGCCCCGCACCGGAGGGTTGCCTGCCGCTTGTCTCCGACGGTGCCGAGGAGGGGGACGCCGGCGACCGCGAGGTGCTTCCGCCACCGGCCCCGGGCCGGCGGGTGCCCGGCCGCACGGCCAAGTCCCCGGCCGCGTGGTGACGCGCCGCACGGCAGGGCCCGGCCGCCGTGGGCGACGCCCCGGTTACGGAGGCTCGCCGTTCCGCCGGTGGCCTGACCGTCGATCCGTTCGTTCGTCACGCACGCCTCCTGACGGTTCGTCGGGTCACATGGCGGGCGTCGAGGCCGGACAGGCCGCGTACGGCGACGTAGGCCTTCTCCCGGCCGGGCAGGGAGACACGGCCGCGCAGGACGGCTTCCGGGTCGCGCTCGATGCGGTCGAGGAGGCGGCGGTAGATGCCGGCCATGGCGGCGACACAGGCGCCGCTGCGCCGGTCGAGCATGGGGAGCAGGCGGTAGCCCTCGGCGAAAAGAGCGCGGGCCCGTCGCACTTCGAAGTGCACGAGGCCCGCGAAGTCGGAGCCCTCCGGTGGCCGTGGCCCGCTGAACCCGGCCGAGCAGCCGAACTTGGCGAGGTCGTCGGCGGGCAGGTAGGTACGCCCGCCCACGGCGTCCTCACGGATGTCCCTGAGAATGTTGGTGAGCTGCAGCGCGAGCCCGAGCGTGTCGGCATACTCGGGCGCGCGGTCGACGCCGCGCGCCCCCGGTTCCGTGCCGAACACGCCGAGCGAGAGGCGCCCGATGGCCCCGCCACACAGCGGCAGTAGACCTTCAGGTCGTCCCAGGTCTCGTAGGTCTCGCCGCGGACGTCCATCAGGACGCCGTCGATGAGCTCGTCCAGCCCGCCGAGCGGGATCGGGAAGTGCCCGGCGGCGTGCGTGAGGGCGACGGCGACCGGGTCGATGTCGTCCTCGTCGACCGCGCCCTCGCGGATCCGGCCGAGCACCGCCCGGGTCTCCTCCAGCCGGGCGACCTTGACGTCGCCGGCGAGCGCGCCGTCGCCGATGTCGTCGACCCGCCGCGAGAACGCGTACAGCGCCGACATCGCACGGCGCTGGGGCGTCGGCAGCAGCCGGATGCCGTAGGCGAAGTTACGGGCCTGCCGCCCGGTGACGGCCTCGCAGTAGCTGTAGGCGGCGAGTACCGGTGGGGACGCGTGTGGTTCCGACTCCACGGTCCGGATCACCCCTCTCCTCGCAGGGTCACGCCCACCTCACGCAGCAACTGGACCTTGCCGGGCTTGGGCGGGCCGGGAAGTACGTCGTAGTCGGCGGCGGCGATCGCGCGGACGGCCGCCCTTCCCCCCGCCACGAACCCTGCGAGCAGCAGCTTCAGCCTGCCGTGGACGCTACCCACCAGGGGGCGCCTTCATTCAGGAGATCCCGGGCCCTTTGCGCTTCGTACGCAATCAACGCACGTACCGACGCTCCGGCGGTTTTCGTGACGAGGTCCGCCTCCTGGACGTGAAAACGCTTCATGTCGGCGGCGGGCAGGTACACCCGGTCGCGGCCGAGGTCCTCGGCCACGTCCTGCAGGTGCTCGACGATCTGGAGGGCCGTGCAGATCATGTCGGAGCGGCGGATCCGCTCGGGTGTCGAGGTGCCGGTGACGGCGAGGACGAGACGGCCGACGGGGTTGGCGGAGAGCTCGCAGTAGGCGAGCAGGTCGTCGTACGTCCCGTACCGGCGGACCAGCTGGTCCTGGCGGTTGGCGGCGATCAGGCCGAGGAACGGCTCGGGGGTCAGCGAACAGCGGCGGACGGTCGGCTGGAGGCGGCGCAGCAGGGGGTGACGGGGGGTCGAGTCGAAGACTCTGCGCAGGTCGCTCTCGAAGGCGTCCAGCAGGACCAGCCGATCCTCGGCCTCCTGGGGGGACACGCCGAGCAGCCGGGCGTCGGCGCCGCCGGGGGCCAGGTCGCCGTCGCCGATGTCGTCGACGAGGCGGGCGAAACCGTAGACGGCCATGAGGTCCTGGCGCCAGGCCCGCGGCAGGAAGAACGGGGCCACCGGGAAGTTCTCGCCCGCGGCCTTGTCGAGGGTGCCGCGCTCCGGGTCGAGGGCGCGCGCCGTGCCGGTTCCCGTCACCGCCGACTGCCCGGCACGGGGACGGCACGTGCTGCGTGGAGCTGGGGAGTTTCCGTAGCCATCGCCGTCACATCTCCCGTTCTACACTGCCGACCCAATACATACTATTTCGGACACGCCGCCCGGCCGTCCGCACGGCGGTCCGACGAGCGGTGTCGCGCATTATCGCCCTGATTGCCGTGTTTCGGGACCGGTACAGCTTACGTTGTACAACGCGTCGGGGTTCGCCAGGGTGTCCCGCACATCACGAGAACACACCGATTGGCCCCAAGATTCCTGAGATGGGCCGGAGTTGACGCTTCCTTTGCAGACGCCGGGCCCCGTCGGAACAGTTCCGTCGGGGCCCTGGCCGAATCGGGCTACTTGCCCGTGAACTTCTCGTACTCCTTGAGCACCTCGTCGGTCGGGCCGTCCATGCGCAGCTCGCCGCGTTCCAGCCACAGGACGCGGTTGCAGGTGTCGCGGATGGACTTGTTGTTGTGGCTGACCAGAAACACCGTGCCGGCTTCCTTGCGCAGCTCCCGGATGCGGTCCTCGGAGCGCTTCTGGAACTTGCGGTCGCCTGTGGCCAGGGCCTCGTCGATCATCAGGACGTCGTGGTCCTTGGCCGCGGCGATGGAGAAGCGGAGCCGGGCCGCCATGCCGGAGGAGTAGGTGCGCATGGGCAGCGTGATGAAGTCGCCCTTCTCGTTGATCCCGGAGAAGTCGACGATGTCCTGGTAGCGCTCCTTGATCTCCTCACGGGACATGCCCATGGCGAGCCCGCCCAATATGACGTTCCGTTCGCCGGTGAGGTCGTTCATCAGGGCCGCGTTGACGCCGAGCAGCGAGGGCTGGCCGTCGGTGTAGACCTTGCCCTGCTCGGCGGGGAGCAGACCGGCGATGGCGCGCAGCAGGGTGGACTTGCCGGAGCCGTTGGAGCCGATCAGGCCGATGGCCTCACCGCGGTAGGCGACGAAGGAGACGCCCCGCACGGCGTGCACCTTGCGGACCCCGCGCTCCTCACCGCGCTTGAGGATGCGGCTCAACGCGGCCGTGGCGCTGCCCTTGCCCGACTTGGCGCCGTTGACGCGGTAGACGATGTGCAGGTCGTCCGCGATGACGGTGGGAATCCGTGCGTCCTGCTGCTCAGCCACGGCCGTACCTCTCCTCCGCCTTCCAGAAGTACACGAAGCCACCGAGCGCGAAGAGCACGGCCCAGCCGCCCGCGGCCGCCCAGACGTGGTCGGGCAGGAACTTCTGGTCGTACTCGTCGATGAGGGCGTAGCGCATCAGGTCCATGTAGATCGCGGCCGGGTTCCACTGCAGTACGTTCGCCATCCAGGCCGGCTTGTCCGCGAGGAAGATCGGGATGGAGAACATCACCCCCGACGCGTACATCCAGGTCCGCATCACGAACGGCATGAGCTGCGCGAGGTCGGGCGTCTTGGCGCCCGCCCGGGCCATGATGAGCGCGAGGCCGGTGTTGAAGCAGAACTGCAGGACGAGCGCCGGCACGATCAGCACCCAGGACAGGTCCGGGTAGTGGCCGAAGCCGACCGCGACGGCGAACAGCACGATCATCGAGAACAGCAGCTGCTGCAGCTGCTGGAGCGCGAAGGAGATCGGCAGCGAGGCGCGCGGGAAGTGCAGGGCGCGGACCAGGCCGAGGTTGCCGGAGATCGCGCGCACGCCCGCCATCACCGAGCTCTGCGTGAAGGTGAACACGAACACGCCCGTGACCAGGAACGGGATGTACACCTCGCGGGACATGCCGCGGTCGGCCTCCAGGAGCAGGCCGAAGATGAAGAAGTACACGGCGGCGTTCAGCAGCGGTGTGGCCACCTGCCACAGCTGGCCGAGCTTGGCCTGGCTGTACTGGGCGGTCAGCTTCGCGCGGGAGAAGGCGAGGATGAAGTGCCGCCGGTCCCAGAGCTGACGGACGTACTCGATGAGGGACGGCCGGGCGCCGCTGACGCTCAGCCCGTGCTTGGCGGCGAGTTCCTTCGCCGCAAGACCCTCGTCGGGCGCCGCGGGCGCGCTCACCGCGACCGTGGCGTCGTGCGTTGTCTCACTCACTAGTGGAAACTTTCGTCTTCGAGATGCGCGGCCTGTGCGGGCCTGCATGAGCCGGGGGCCAGGGTACGGCCCCTCCCAGGTACTCCCGGATACGAGCTTGTCAGATGACGGGGGGCCGGCCCAGTCGGGTCAGCCGCCACACCGTACGCCACCTCATGGGCCGCCGGGGTCCGCACGACGTGGTCCAGCCCTCGCGGAATCCACCGAACCAGGCTCGCAGGGCGCGGCGGGACGGGCGGCGTACGAGGGTGAGCAGCAGCCAGGCCCCGAGGTAGACCGGGACGAGGAGCGCGGGGAGGTTGCGGCGGGCCAGCCAGACGCGGTTGCGGGCGACCATGCGGTGGTAGACCGCGTGCCGTGAGGGAGCGGTCGTCGGGTGGTAGAGCACCATGTCGGACCGGTAGTCGATCATCCAGCCCGCGTCGAGGGCCCGCCATGCCAGGTCGGTCTCCTCGTGGGCGTAGAAGAACTCGTCCGGGAGTCCGCCGACCTCGGCGAAGACGCGGGTGCGGACGGCGTTGGCGCCGCCGAGGAAGGTGGTGACCCGGGAGGAGCGCATCGGGTCGGAGGCGCGCAGCCGGGGCACGTGGCGGCGCTGGGTGACGCCGGTCTCGGGGTCGGCTATGCGGAAACTCACGATGCCGAGTCTCGGGTCGGCCTCGAAGGCCTTGCGGCACAGCTCGGCGGTGTCGTGGCTCGCGAGGAGCCCGTCGTCGTCGAGGAAGAGCAGGATGTCGACGTCCCGGCCGGCCGGGCCGAAGGCCTCGATGCCGACGTTGCGGCCGCCGGGGATGCCGAGGTTCTCGGGCAGCTCGATCGTGCGGACGCCCTCGGGACGTCAGGGACGGGCGAGCCGTTGCCGACGACGACTACTTCGACCGGGTCGCCGTCCTGCTTGGCGACGGAGTCGAGGAGGGCGCGCAGCTCGTCGGGGCGGTTGCCCATGGTGATGATGACGGCGCCGACCTTCATGCCGCTCACTTCAGCCTGCTCGACGCCAGGATGGACACGAGGTGCAGCAGGGTCTGGACCAGCGCGATGCCGGCCAGCACCGCCACGCCGAGCCGGGAGAAGAACAGGTCGCCGCGGACCTGGTCGACGATCGCCAGCACGAGGATGAGCAGGGACGCCTCGATGCCGAGGATCAGCCGGTGGAACTTGAGGGCGGCGGCGGCCTTGCGGGCCAGCGCCATGCCGGAGGAGCGCATCTCGGCGGCGGCCTCCTTGACCGGGGGCTTCCCGGACTGGTGGCGGGCGACGCCGACGAGGTCGGTCTCGGCCTTGATCAGGATGGCGCCGAGCGCGGCGAGGGTGCCGAGGAAGGCCCACAGCCAGTCGATCCGGCCGCTGCCCCACAGGTCGGCGGCGCGCATGCCGAAGCCGGTGAGCACGGCGGCGTCGGTGAGGTAGGCGCCGACACGGTCCAGATAGATGCCGTTGAGGGAGTACTGCTTCTTCCAGCGCGCGATCTCGCCGTCGACGCAGTCCAGCAGCAGGTACATCTGGACGCACACCACGCCGAGTACGGCGCCCGGGATCCCCGGCACGAGCAGTGCCGGGGCCGCGAGCACACCGAAGACGGTCATCAGGTAGGTGAGCTGGTTGGGCGTGACCCTGGTGTTCACCAGGTAACGGTCGACCCGCAGGGACACCTCACGCATGTAGAGGCGTCCCATCCAGTGCTCACCGCTGCGCCGGTCCTTCACCCCCGCGGGGTGAACGACGGGGCGGAGTTCAGCTACCGATGGCCTTGACATAGTCGGCGTAAGTGTCCTTGATCTGTTCGGTGTTCAGGTCGAGGTGTTCGAGGATGGTGTAGCGGCCGGGCCGGGTCTCCGGCGCGAACTCGACGGCCTTGACGAACTCGTCCGTGGTGAAGCCGATCTCGTCCGGCAGCACGGGCAGCCCGTGCCGGCGCAGCACCTCGGCCATGTACGCCGATTCCTCCTGCGCCCCGCGCAGCCACATCGCGAAGGCCGCGCCCAGTCCGCACTGCTCGCCGTGGGCGGCGGCCCGCTTCGGGTAGAGCAGGTCGAAGGCGTGGTTGATCTCGTGGCACGCCCCGGAGGACGGCCGCGAGTCACCCGACACCGACATCGCGATGCCGCTGAGGACCAGCGCCTCGGCGAGCACCTGGAGGAAGTCGTTGTCCCCGATGCCGCCCGGGTGCCGGAGCACAGCCTCACCGGCCTGGCGGGCCATGGCCGCGGCGAGTCCGTCGATGCGCTCGCCCTTGACGCGGTTCGCAAGCTCCCAGTCGGCGATCGCCGAGATGTTGGAGACGGCGTCGCCGATGCCGGCGCGGACGAAGCGGACCGGGGCCTCGCGGATGACGTCCAGGTCGATGACGACCGCGATCGGGTTGGGCACGCCGTAGGAGCCGCGGCCGGCGTCGTTGTCGAGGGTGGCGACCGGCGAGCACAGGCCGTCGTGCGCGAGGTTCGTGGGCACGGCGACCAGGGGCAGGCCGACCCGTGCCGCGGCGAACTTGGCGCAGTCGATGATCTTGCCGCCGCCGAGGCCGACGACCGCGTCGTAGTGGCCGGCCTTTATGTCGCTCGCCAGCCGGACCGCGTCGTCGAGGGTGCCGCCGCCGACCTCGTACCAGGTGGCGCCGGGCATGCTCGGCGAGATGCGCTCGCGCAGCCTGGCGCCGGAGCCGCCGCTGACGGCGACGGCGAGGCGGCCGGAGTGCGAGATGCGCTCGTCGGCGAGGACGCACGCCAGGTCGTCGAGGGCACCCGGGCGGATGTCGACGACGAGCGGCGAGGGGATGAGCCGGGTCAGTACTGGCATGCGATCTCCCGTCCGCGGGCGAGATCGTCGTGGTTGTCGATCTCCACCCACTTGACGTCGCCGATCGGCGCCACGTCGATACGGAAGCCGCGGTTCACCAGTTCCTGGTAGCCGTGCTCGTAGAACTGCTGCGGGTCGGTTTCCCACACCGTCTTCAGCGCGTCGGCCAGCTCGGGGGCGGCGTCGCCCTCGATGAGGGTGACGCCGATGTACTCGCCGGTGGCCTCGGCGGGCTCCATCAGCTTGGTGATCTTCGTCATGCCCTTCTCGGGGTCGACGACGACCTTCATCTCCTCGTCGGCCAGGTCCTTGACCGTGTCCAGGGCGAGGATGATCTTCTTGCCGTCGCCGCGGGCGGCGAGCAGCGTCTTCTCGACGGAGACCGGGTGGACGGTGTCGCCGTTGGCGAGGATCACCCCGTCCTTGAGGGCGTCACGCCCGCACCACAGGGAGTAGGCGTTGTTCCACTCCTCGGCCTTGTCGTTGTCGATGAGGGTGAGCTTGAGGCCGTACTTCTGCTCCAGCGCTTCCTTGCGCGCGTACACGGCCTCCTTGCGGTAGCCGACGATGATCGCGGCCTCGGTGAGGCCGACCTCGGCGAAGTTGGCGAGGGTGAGGTCGAGAACCGTGGGTTCGCCCTCTATGCCCGCGGGCCCCACCGGCACCAGCGCCTTGGGAAGGCTGTCGGTGTAGGGGCGCAGACGCCGTCCGGCGCCGGCCGCCAGCACGAGGCCGATCATGCGGGTTCTCCTTCATCGTGTACGGCGGGCGCCCCTGCGGACACCCAGAAGCGGATGCTCTCGACGAGCACCACCAGGGCCACGGCCACGGCGAGAGCCGTGAGCGCGACCGTGAACTGCGAGGCGGTGAGCAGCGCGGCGAGGACGGTGACGAGCAGCGTCCGTCCTTCGTGCCCCCCGATGGAACGCACCAGCCAGGCGGGGGGCGCTCCGGCGTTGCCGCGGATGCGGTACACCGTGTCGTAGTGATGGTAGGCGACCGCGGCCACCAGCCCGAAAGCCGCAGGAAGGGCTCCGTTCACGTCGGCTTTCGCCGCGAGCACGAGAACGGTGCCGTATTCCGCGGCGCGGCAGAGCGGCGGGACGAGCCAGTCGAGGGCGCCCTTGAGGGCAGCGCGACGGCGGCGGCCGAGGTGAGCGCGTACAGGGCCGCGGCGGCGACGGGCAGCGCGCTGCCGTAGGGCTCGAGCGCCGCCGCGAGAACCAGCAGGGCCGCGCCGGGCACGGCGACCACGACGCGGGCACTGAACGGCGGCTTGGCGGGCAGCTTGCGCAGCACGCGCGCGAGGGCGTCCGCGACGGGCCCGCTGTCCGCCAGGTCCGTCAGCGCACGCGCCGCGCGGTCGGTGCGCTGTGCCTTGCGGGTCAGGGAGCGCAGCACGCGCCCGGCCGTGGTGTACGTGGCTGCGAAGGCGCAGCCGACGAGCAGCGCGTAGAAGGTGATACGGGGGGTGGTGACCGCCGTGAGCACCGCGATCATCGCCCAGCGCTCGCCGATGGGCAGGACGATCATCCGCCGCACCCACACCGTCCAGCCGACGCTGTCGAGTTTGTCGGAGAGGGCTGCGGTGGGGCTGGCCAGCGACAATTTACCGAGCGCGGTGGCGTCGTGGTTGGCCTCGTTGAAGGAGAAGTCCACGACGTGCCGGCAGGTCTGCAGGACCATGGCGCCCAGGGCCAGGGCCCAGACGTCGTCACCGCCCCGGGCGGCGCCGAGGGCGAGGCCGGCGTAGTAGGCGTACTCCTTGGCCCGGTCGAACGTGGCGTCGAGCCAGGCGCCGAGCGTGGAGTACTGGAGGGAGTAGCGGGCGAGCTGGCCGTCGGTGCAGTCCAGCACGAAGGACGCGATCAGCAGGACGCCGGCCGCGACGAAGCCGCCGCGGGTGCCGGTGGCCGCGCAGGCCGCCGCTATGAGGGCGGTGAGCAGGGAGGCGGTGGTGACCTGGTTGGGGGTCAGGCCGCGGCGGGCGCACCAGCGGGCGATGTAGCGGGAGTACGGGCTGACGCAGTAGGTGGTGAAGAAGCCGTCGCGGGACTTCACGGCCGACTTCAGGCGTACCGCCTCGTCGTCGACGTCCGCCACCGCCTGCCGTGCCTCGTTGCGGGCCTGCGGGTCGGCGGGGACGGCGGCGACGAGGCTGCCCAGCTCGGGGCGGTGCACCTCGGTGCCGTCGGCGTCCAGGGCCGTGATGATGCGGTCGGCGAGGCTGTCGACCAGGGTGGTGCCGCCGCCGGCGGAGTTCTCGCGGGCCATCGCCCGGGTCAGGGCCTGCCGGCCGGCGGGCTGGGCGGTGACGGCACCCGGGATCGCGGCCAGCGGGAAGCGGGGTCGGTGAGGCCGAGGCGCAGCGCGTGCACATGCCCCACGAACCGGGCGTCGACCAGGGCGACCCGCGCATCGCCCGGCACCTCGGCGAGCAGGGTCTCGGTCTCGGCGGCGTCGGACGCGATCCGCACGTCGAAGCCGAGGGACCGCAGATCGCCCTCGATCGACGAACCGGGGACCGGCTGACCGGTGAGGATGGCGGTCGACAACCGAACTCACTCCCTGGGAACCGACGCGTCCGCGCCGGTGCTGTCACATGGTGGGGGCGTCCGCGCCGGTGGCTCCCGGGCGGCATTGTCGGCAGAGGCTATCGGATGCCGGGAAGGCCACGTTCACCACCCGTTGGGCAGATCGATCAACGTGGTTCGTACAAGCCTCCGCCGCGATCATCATCGTGGATCCGGGGCCCGGCCCACAAACCGCGCCTCCCAGACCGGACATCGGGGACATCGCACCGGGTCCGGTCGTGGCGGCTTAGGGTGGTCGACCATGACTTGGCTGATCACCGGCGGGGCCGGCTACATCGGGGCCCACGTGGCCAGGGCCATGACCGAGGCCGGGGAGCGTGCCGTCGCACTCGACGACCTGTCGGCCGGCGTGCCCGCGCGGCTCCCGGACCACGTCCCGCTCGTGGAGGGCTCGTCGCTCGACGGGGACCTGCTGAAGCGGGTGTTCGCCGAGCACGGCGTGACGGGGGTGGTGCATCTCGCGGCGCGCAAGCAGGTCGCGGAGTCCGTCGCGCAGCCGACGCGCTACTACCGGGAGAACGTCGGCGGTCTGGTGACCCTCCTGGACGCGGTCGCCGAGGCCGGGATCGAGCACTTCGTGTTCTCCTCGTCGGCGGCCGTGTACGGCGACCCGGGGTGGATCTCATCACGGAGGACACGCCCTGCGCGCCGGTGAACCCGTACGGCGAGACCAAGCTCGCCGGGGAGTGGCTGGTGCGGGCGGCGGGGCGGGCGCACGGGATCTCCACCGTATGTCTGCGCTATTTCAACGTGGCGGGCGCCGCGGCGCCGGAGCTGGCGGACACGGGTGTCTTCAACATCGTCCCGATGGTCTTCGACCGGCTCACCCGCGACGAGGCGCCCAGGATCTTCGGTGCCGACTACCCGACCCCGGACGGCACGTGTATCCGTGACTACATTCACGTCGCCGACCTGGCGGAGGCGCATCTCGCGGCGGCCCGGCGGCTCGCCGGCGGGCGCGGGCGGGCGACCTGACGGTCAACATCGGGCGCGGCGAGGGCGTCTCGGTCCGCGAGCTCATCACGGTCATCGGCGAGGTCGCCGGGGACCGGCGGCCCCCTGTCGTCGAGGAGCGCCGCCCCGGGGACGCGCCGCGGGCGGTGGCCTCGGCGGCCCGGGCGGCCGAGGAGCTCGGCTGGACCGCGCGGCGCGGGGTGCGCGAGATGGCCGAGTCGGCATGGCGGGGCTGGCTGCTGCACCACGGCTCCTGACCGACGTCCGCCCGCCCCGCCCAGGACGCGGACCGGTGCTCCGTCCGGGTTCCCCGGCCGCTGCGGGCGCCCTGACCTGCGCATCGTTTCCGCAGGTCAGGGCAGATGACAACGGTGTTCAGTGCCGCGTTGCACATACCCCCTCCCCGTAGTTCACTGGGGTGCCGGGAACCGATCAGGCGGGCACAGGAGGGCGGCTTTCATGGGGGCTGGGCACGATCACGGGCACGCGCACGGCGCGGCGGCCGGCGCTACGGCGACCTCGGCGTACCGCGGCAGGCTGCGGGTCGCGCTGGCGATCACGCTCGGCATCGTGGTCGTCCAGGTCGTCGGTGGCGTCCTCGCCGACTCGCTGGCGCTCGTCGCGGACTCGGCGCACATGGCGACGGACGCGCTGGGTCTGGGCATGGCGCTGCTCGCGATCCACTTCGCGAATCGCCCGCCCAGCGACCGGGCCACCTTCGGCTATGCCCGCGCCGAGATCCTCGCCGCCCTGGCCAACTGTCTGCTGCTGCTCGGGTCGGCGGCTATGTCGTGTACGAGTCGGTCCAGCGCTTCGTCACACCGGCCGGCACCGAGGGCCGGCTCGCCCTTGTGTTCGGTGTGATCGGCCTGGTCGCGAACATGGTGTCGCTGGCGCTGCTGATGCGCGGCCAGAAGGAGAGCCTGAACGTGCGGGGCGCGTTCCTCGAGGTGGTGGCGGACGCCCTGGGCTCGCTCACGGTGATCGTCTCGGCCGGGGTGATCATGCTCACCGGCTGGCAGGCCGCCGACCCGATCGCCTCGCTCGTCATCGCGCTGATGATCGTGCCTCGTACGTGGAAGCTGCTGCGCGAGACGCTCGACGTCCTGCTGGAGGCGGCGCCCAAGGGTGTCGACATGGCGGAGGTACGGGCCCACATCCTGGCGACCGACGGGGTGGAGGACGTCCATGACCTGCACGCCTGGACGATCACGTCCGGTATGCCGGTGCTGTCGGCGCACGTGGTCGTCAGCTCGGACGTGCTGAGCGCGATCGGCCACGAGAAGATGCTCCACGAGCTCCAGGACTGCCTCGGCGGCCACTTCGACGTGGAGCACTGCACCTTCCAGCTGGAACCGAGCGGGCATGCGGAGCACGAGGCGCGCCTCTGTCACTGACCCGCCGGCTTCTGAGGTGCCCGATGAGGTGTCCGAGGCTGGTGGGGCGCATTGGGATGGGAGTGCGCCGGGGGACGCAGCCCTACGGCGCGCGCCCCGCGTTCCGACCCTCACCGCACCGGCGGGGACGATTTTCGGCCCACCCCGCCGGGCACGATCAGCTACTGGGTGCCTCGTCCGACGTCCGAGCGGTGCCGTCCGCGTTCCGCGCCGTCGCGCGGGACATGCGGGCGCGCCGCGAAGTGCCGGGAGTGCCGGATTCGTACGGCAGACTTGGGGCGCGAAGACCGATGTGAAGGATGGGTATGCCGATCACACCTGCCACCGCGACGCACAACCCGTCGAACGGCACCGCAGACGCGATTTTGCTGGAACTGGTCGACGAGGACGGCGTGACGATCGGCACCGCGGAGAAGCTCGCCGCCCACCAGCCACCGGGGCAGCTGCACCGCGCGTTCTCCGTGTTCCTCTTCGACGAGTACGGCCGGCTGCTGCTGCAGCAGCGGGCCCTGGGCAAGTACCACTCCCCCGGTGTGTGGTCGAACAGCTGCTGCGGCCATCCGTACCCGGGCGAGGCGCCCTTCGCGGCGGCGGCGCGGCGGACCTTCGAGGAGCTCGGCGCTTCCCCGTCCCTGCTGGCGGAAGCGGGCACGGTCCGTTACAACCACCCGGACCCGGAGTCCGGGCTGGTGGAGCAGGAGTACAACCACCTCTTCGTCGGCATGGTGCAGGCGGTGCTGCGGCCGGATCCGGAGGAGGTGGCGTCGACCGCGTTCGTGACCCCGCCCGAGCTGGCGGAACGGCATGCCAAGGACACCTTCTCGTCCTGGTTCATGACCGTCCTGGACGCGGCCCGGCCGGCGATCAGGGAACTGACGGGCTCGTCGGCCGGCTGGTGACGACGCTTCGCCGGGTGACAGACCCGAGGTCTAGGCGAAGCGCGCGGGTTTGAGCGGCAGGGCGGCCCAGATCACCTTGCCGCCGCTCGCGGTGTACTCGACCTCGCACGTGCCGCCCGCCTCCCGGGTGACCTCGCGCACCAGCAGCAGTCCGCGACCGCCGGTCCGGCCGTGGTCGGTCTCCAGTGCCGTGGGCCGGTACGGGTGGTTGTCCTCCACGGACACCCGCAGCCACTCGGCCCGACGGCCACCTCGACGGCGATCGTCGGCGACAGCACGGCCGCGTGCTTCACTGCGTTCGTCACCAGCTCCGAGACGATCAGCAGCAGCCCCTGGGCGAGGTCGTCCGAGACGGGCACGCCCTGACGCAGCAGCAGGTCCCGTACGGCGTGCCTCGCCTGCGGGACCGAGGCGTCGACCGCCGGAGCGGTGAACCGCCAGACCCCCTCGTACGGCAGCGGATGCGCGGGCCCGGGGCCGAGGGGCGCCGCGTCGCCCTCTGGGCGTGGGCCGGACCCGCGCCCTTCGTTGTCCATCGTCCGGTCGCCACCTTCGCGCTCGATAGTCGCCACCTCTCGAGTGTTGGTAACGATGCGCTCCGGACCCTGGGGCTGAACAGAAGTCAGCAACTATCGAGCACTTCTGACCGTTGGCGTATGACACGGTCAGTTGTGGGACTGGTCCTGCCCCTGTTGTGCCGTCTCGGCGAACTATTCGGGTTGTACGGGTTTGGCCTCCGGATAGCATCCGGCGCATGGAGCCGCAGCTGGAGTACAGCGTGACCGACTCGGTCGCGACCGTCGTCATACGCCACCCCCAGAAGCGCAACGCCATGACGGCGGCGATGTGGCGCTCCCTCCCCCCGATGCTCGAGGCACTGGCGGGCGATCCGGCCGTGCGGGCGCTGGTGCTCACCGGCGAGGGCGGGACCTTCTGCGCCGGGGCCGACATCTCGACGCTGCGGGGCTCACCGGAGGAGGCGCAGGGGCTGGCCGTGGCCGCCGAGGAAGCCCTCGCCGCGTTTGTGAAGCCGACGCTGGCGGCGGTGCGCGGGCACTGCGTGGGCGGCGGGGCGCAGCTGGCGGCGGCCTGTGACCTGCGGTTCGCCGAGGAGGGGGCGCTGTTCGGCGTGACGCCCGCGAAGCTCGGCATCGTGTACCCGGCGTCGTCGACCAGGCGGCTGGTGTCCCTGGTCGGACCGGCCACCGCCAAGTACCTGCTGTTCTCGGGCGAGTTGATCGACGCTGGGCGGGCGCTGCGCACCGGTCTGGCCGACGAGGTGCTGCCCGAGGGTGAACTCGGCAAGCGCGTAGCCGAGTTCACCCGGATCCTGGTGTCCCGTTCACAGCTGACGCAGGCGGCGGCCAAGGAGTTCGCCGACGGGCGTACGGACCGGGACGCCCACTGGGCCGGGCAGGCGCGTTCGAGCGGCGACACCGCGGAGGGGGTCGCCGCGTTCCTGGAGCGCCGGCAGCCGCGGTTCGGCTGGAGTGTGCCTACGTGAGGACGCTGTCGGCGTGCTTCCGGAGTCGTTCGACGAGGTACGCGGGCGCCTTCTCCGGTGATCCCGCGTCGTAGGGCGGCTGGGGTCGTACTCGGTCAGGAGCTGGACGAGCTGGGCGTGGTCGTGGCCCGCGAGCCGGCCGAGCAGGGTCAGACCCATGTCGATGCCGGAGGAGACGCCGGCCGCGGTGACGTACTTGCCGTCGGTGACGACCCGCTCCCCCGTCGGCTCGGCGCCGAAGCGTGGCAGCTCCTCCAGGGCCAGCCAGTGGGAGGTCGCGCGGCGGCCCTTGAGGAGTCCCGCGGCGGCGAGCAGCAGGGAGCCGGTGCACACGGACGTCGTCCAGGTGGTGTGGGCGTCTGCCTCGCGCAGCCAGTCCAGGAAGGGCTCGTGCTCCATCAGCGGCTCCTGGCCCGGGCCGCCGGGGACGACGACGATGTCGGGGGCGGTCACGTCGGCGAAGGTGCGGTCGGCGGTGAGCGCGAGGTTGCCCGTGTCGTTCCGCACCGGGCCGGTTCGCTCGGCCACGAAGACGGTCTCCGCGTCCGGGAGGCGGCCCAGGGTCTCGTAGGGGCCCACAGCGTCGAGGGCGGTGAAACGGTCGAAGAGGACGATGGCGATCTGCATGGGGGCCTTCCGTCGGTCGGTCGTGATGGGGCTCAGGGGGTGGTCGCGGGGCGGAAGCGGCGGCGGTACTCGGCCGGGGGTGTTCCCAGGGCCTTGACGAAGGCTCGGCGCATGGCCTCGGGGGTGCCGTAGCCGCTGGTGCGGGAGACCTCCTCGATGCCGTCCGCCGTGTCCTCCAGCAGACGGCGGGCGTGTTCCAGGCGGACCCGGTCCACGTACCGGCCGGGCGTCATGCCGGTCTCGGACCGGAAGGCGCGGGCGAAGTGGCGGGGCGACAGGCGGGCGCGGGCGGCCAGGGACTCGACGGAGAGGTCGGCGTCGGGGCGTTCGGCGATGAACCGCTGGATCTCCTTCAGGGGCTCGCGCTGTGCGGTCTGGGCCGCGAGCTGGGCGCTGAACTGGGCCTGGTTACCGGGGCGGCGCAGGAACACCACCAGGTGGCGGGCGACGGTGAGGGCGGCGTCCCGGCCCAGGTCCTCCTCGACCAGGGCGAGGGCGAGGTCGATGCCGGCGGTGACTCCGGCCGAGGTGGCGATGTGTCCGTCGCGTACGTAGACCGGGTCGGGGTCGATCTCGACGGCCGGGTGGTCACGGGCGAGCTCGTCGCAGAACGCCCAGTGGGTCGTGGCCCGGCGGCCGTCCAGCAGGCCGGCATCGGCGAGCACGGCCGCGCCGGTGCACACGGAGACCAGACGTGCGGCACGCGGCCCGTGCTCGCGCACCCAGTCGACCAGGCGCGGGTCGGGGCTCAGGGACCCCGGTCCGCCGGGGACGAGGAGGGTGTGCGGGACGGGCGCGGTGGCCAGGGACGCTTCGGGTACGAGGGTCAGGCCGCTGGTGGTCCGCACGGGAGCGCCGTCGAGCGAGGCCGTGCTGATCCGGTACTCCCCCGGGGAGAGCACCTCCGCGCCGGCGAAGACCTCCACGGGCCCGGTGACGTCGAGACTCTGCACGCCGTCGAAGAGGACGGCGAGTACGGTGCGCTGGGCCATGCCGTCGATTCTTCGCGGGCGCCGAGTACGGCCGCAATGACGAGTTCCCCACCTTTCCTGCCATGGAGGGCGAGGTATGGCGGACATACCATGGAGGACATACCAAGCGGTTGGTAACCTGCCGGGCATGACGACTGCCGCCCTGGAGCCGCTCGCCGGCCGCCGCTGCCAGAACGTGCTCAACTCCCTGCACGCGACGCACTACTTCTCGCCGGACCTGGGGCGGGAGCTGAGTGCCGTCGGGATCACCCACCCCCACGCCGTGAACTTCGCCGTGCGGGCCGCCGCCCTCGGACCGGTCGGGGCCGGAGCGGTGGCGGCGGCCTTCTACAACTACAAGTACGAGCTCGTGGCACGGCACGTGCCGGCGGTGTGGGAGACCGCCACGCCCGGCCGGGTGCTGGCGGCACGCGCGCGTGCGGTCGACGCGACGCTGCGCCGCCTGCTGGGCGACGAGGCCCTGGCGTCGGCGAAGATGGCCGAGGCCGCCCGGCTCGCGCTGCGCGCCACCGAGGCCTGTGCTCGCGGGGCGAGGCCGCTGTACGCCGCCCATGACGACCTGCCCGTCCCGAGGAGCCGCACCTCGCGTACTGGCATGCGGCGACGCTGCTGCGCGAGCACCGGGGTGACGGGCACCTCGCCGTGCTGATGGCCGCGGGTCTTGACGGTCTCGAAGCGATGGTGACCCATACGGCGACGGGCAAGGGCATGACACCGAAGTGGGTCTTCACCACCCGCGGCTGGAGCCAGGAGGACTGGGACGCGGCCACGGGCCGGCTGCGTGAGCGCGGGCTGCTGGACGCGGCCGGCGAGCTGACCGAGCGGGGCGTCGCCCTGCGCGAGGAGATCGAGCGGGAGACCGACCGCCTCGACCGGGCCCCGTACGAGCACCTGGGAGCAGAGGGCGTGGCCCGGCTGACCGCGCTGGGTGGGGCGTTCGCGCACGCGGCGGTCACGGCGGGGGCCTATCCGGCGGATCTCCTGGGCAAGGCGTGAGGGCGCGGGCAGGGCGTGAGGGCGTGCGCAAGGCGTGAGGGACGCTCCGCCCGGCTGTGAACCGTGCCGGGCACGCCGTGTCCGGCCGTGACGCATGGTGAGGCGCGGGTGAGGTACCCGGTCTCTCCCGACCGGTGCGGTCGGGAGAGGAGAAAGGGAGTTTCGTGTTCCGTGCCATCGCAGACGTGCTGCGCCAGATCGGCGGCGCCATCGCCACCGTCGTGACACTGCCTTTCCGGGCCCTGGCCCGGCTCTTCGGAGGGGCCTCGTCCACCACCCGCAGCCGCAGGGTCTGATCGGGGCCACTTCCGACGTGCCGGGCGCCGCCCTGGCCCCGAGTGTCGGTGTCACCTGCCACAATTGCCGCGCAACCTCAGTGGAGAAGGCGGTACGGGATCGTGACGACACCCGGGTCCCTCGAAGTAGGGTCCATCGAAGGCAGGATCGCCGGAGAACTCGGCGTACGGGAGCGGCAGGTCAGGGCTGCCGTGGAGCTGCTCGACGGCGGTTCTACGGTGCCCTTCATCGCCCGCTACCGCAAGGAAGCGACCGAGATGCTCGACGACGCGCAGCTGCGCACGATCGAGGAGCGGCTGCGCTATCTGCGGGAGCTGGAGGAGCGCCGGACCGCGATCCTGGAGTCGGTGCGCGAACAGGGCAAGCTCACCGATGAACTGGAGGCACGGATCCGGGGCGCCGAGACCAAGGCGCGCCTGGAGGACATCTACCTCCCGTACAAGCCCAAGCGGCGCACCAAGGCGCAGATCGCGCGCGAGGCCGGTCTGGAGCCGCTGGCGGAGGGCTGCTCGCAGACCCGTCCGTCGAGCCCCTCGCCGCGGCCGCCGCGTTCGTCGACGCCGACAAGGGCGTGGCCGATCCGCAGGCCGCCCTGGACGGCGCCCGGGCGATCCTCACCGAGCGGTTCTCGGAGGACGCCGACCTGATCGGCGAGCTGCGCGAGCGCATGTGGGTGCGGGGGCGGCTGGCGGCCAAGGTGCGGGACGGCAAGGAGGAGGCGGGCGCGAAGTTCGCCGACTACTTCGACTTCGCCGAGCCGTTCACCGAGCTGCCCTCGCACCGCATCCTCGCCATGCTGCGCGGCGAGAAGGAGGAAATCCTCGAACTCGTCCTGGAGCCCGAGGAGCCGACCGACGGCCCGTCGTCCTACGAGGGGATCGTCGCGAACCGGTTCAAGATCGCCGACCGGGGCCGCCCCGCCGACAAGTGGCTGACGGACACGGTCCGCTGGGCGTGGCGCACCCGCATCCTCGTCCACCTCGGCATCGACCTGCGGCTGCGGCTGCGCACGGCCGCCGAGGACGAGGCGGTGCGCGTCTTCGCGGCGAACCTCCGCGACCTGCTGCTCGCGGCCCCCGCGGGCACCCGCGCCACGCTCGGCCTCGACCCCGGCTTCCGTACGGGTGTGAAGGTCGCCGTGGTGGACGCCACCGGCAAGGTCGTCGCCACGGACGTGATCCACCCGCACGTCCCGGCCAACCGGTGGGACGAGGCCATCGCCAAGCTGGCCCGGCTGGCGAAGGAGCACGCGGTCGAGCTGATCGCCATCGGCAACGGCACGGCGTCCCGCGAGACCGACAAACTCGCCGGGGAACTGATCGCCAAGCACCCGGAGCTGAAGCTCACCAAGGTGATGGTGTCGGAGGCCGGCGCGTCCGTGTACTCGGCGTCCGCCTTCGCCTCGCAGGAACTGCCGGACATGGACGTCTCACTGCGCGGTGCCGTGTCGATCGCCCGGCGTCTGCAGGACCCGCTGGCCGAGCTGGTGAAGATCGACCCGAAGTCGATCGGTGTCGGCCAGTACCAGCACGACCTGTCCGAGGTGAAGCTGTCGCGTTCGCTGGACGCGGTGGTGGAGGACTGTGTGAACGGCGTGGGCGTGGACGTCAACACGGCGTCGGCACCGCTGCTCGCCCGGGTCTCCGGCATCACCTCCGGGCTTGCCGAGAACATCGTGGCGCACCGGGACGCGAACGGTCCGTTCACGTCCCGCGGTGACCTGAAGAAGGTGACGCGGCTGGGCCCGAAGGCGTACGAGCAGTGCGCGGGCTTCCTGCGGATCCGTGGCGGTGACGACCCGCTGGACGCCTCCAGTGTGCACCCGGAGGCGTACCCGGTGGTCCGGCGCATGGTGAAGACCGCGGGGCAGGAGGTCGCCGGTCTCATCGGCAACACCTCTGTGCTGCGCTCCCTGAAGCCCCAGGAGTTCGTGGACGAGACGTTCGGTCTGCCGACGGTCACCGACATCCTCAAGGAGCTGGAGAAGCCCGGACGCGACCCGCGTCCTGCGTTCAAGACGGCCGCCTTCAAGGAGGGCGTGGAGAAGATCTCCGACCTGGCGGCCGGGATGGTCCTGGAGGGCGTGGTGACGAATGTCGCCGCCTTCGGGGCGTTCGTCGACGTCGGCGTCCACCAGGACGGCCTGGTGCATGTCTCCGCGATGTCGAGGACGTTCGTCAAGGACCCGCGGGACGTGGTGAAGCCCGGGGACATCGTCAAGGTGAAGGTCCTCGACGTCGACATTCCGCGCAAGCGGATCTCGCTGACCCTGCGGCTGGACGACGAGGCAGCCGCGCAGGGTCAGGGCGGCGGGCCCGGTGAACGTCGGCAGCGCGGTGGGCGTCCGCCGCAGCAGCGGCAGGGCGGCGGTCGGGGCGGGCAGGGCGGCGGTTCGCGCCAGGCTGCCCCGCCGGCCAACAGTGCGATGGCCGATGCTCTGCGCCGGGCCGGGTTGGTGGATCCCAAGGGCGGCAAGCGCTGACGGCTTTTGTCGGGGAGGCCGTGGGGAGCTGCGGGTCCGTTGTGGCCGGTCGCGCAGTTCCCCGCGCCCCTGAAGGGGAGCTTCGCTCCCCTTCAGGCCTAGAGTGAGCGGCATGTCTCCTTCGCGTGCCATCAGCTGGGAAGTGTCCGCGAGCCGGGGGTTTGAGACCGCCTGGTCCGAGCTCGGGGAAGGCGTGTTGCGGGCACGCGGGCGGGCCGTCGGGACCGTTCCGGAGCCGTACTGGATCTCGTACGAACTCGATACGGCCGACGACTTCGTCACCCGTCGGCTGCGGGTGACGACCGAGTCCGCCGACGGCACACGCACGCTCGACCTGCTGCACGACGGCGAGGGCCGCTGGACGGCGAACGGCGAGCCGCTGCCGGACGTGGAGGGCGCCCTCGACTGCGACCTGGGCCTCTGTCCGCTCACCAACACCATGCCGGTGCTGCGGCACGACCTCCACCGGGCGCCCGGCGAGCGGGAGTTTCTGATGGCTTGGGTGTCGGTGCCGGACCTCTCGGTGCGGCCGTCGCGGCAGACGTACACCCATCTCGGGCCCGGGCGAGTCCGTTTCGCCTCGGGCGACTTCACCAGCGACCTGGAGTTCGACGAGGACGGGTTCGTCGTGGACTACCCCTCCCTGGCCACCCGTCTGACGGCCCGTTAGCGCTCGGTCACCTTGCCGTCCGCCACCTCCAGGCGGCGGGTCACGTGTACGGCGTCCAGCATGCGGCGGTCGTGGGTGACGAGGAGGAGCGTGCCCTCGTAGGAGTCGAGGGCCGACTCCAGTTGTTCGATGGCGGGCAGGTCGAGGTGGTTGGTCGGCTCGTCGAGGACGAGGAGGTTGACGCCTCTGCCCTGGAGGAGCGCCAGGGCGGCTCTGGTGCGCTCGCCCGGGAGAGCGTCGCCGCGGGGCGCAGGACGTGATCGGTCTTGAGGCCGAACTTGGCCAGGAGGGTGCGGACCTCGACCGGTTCGGTGTCCGGGACGGCCGCGCGGAACGCGTCGACCAGCGGCTCCTGGCCGTGGAACAGCTTGCGGGCCTGGTCGACCTCGCCGAGCAGGACGCCCGAGCCGAGCGCGGAGTGTCCGGCGTCCAGCGGGACGCGGCCGAGCAGGGCGGCGAGCAGCGTGGACTTGCCGGCGCCGTTGGCGCCGGTCACGGCGACCCGGTCCGCCCAGTCGATCTGGAGGGACACCGGGCCGAGGACGAAGTCGCCGCGGCGCACCTCGGCGTCGCGCAGGGTCGCCACGATCGCGCCCGAGCGGGGTGCGGCGGCGATCTCCATGCGCAGTTCCCACTCCTTGCGGGGCTCCTCGACGACCTCCAGCCGCTCGATCATGCGCTGGGTCTGCCGGGCCTTCGCGGCCTGTTTCTCGCTGGCCTCGCTGCGGAACTTGCGGCCGATCTTGTCGTTGTCGTCGCCCGCCTTGCGGCGCGCGTTCTTCACGCCCTTGTCCATCCAGGCGCGCTGCGTCTGGGCCCGGTCCTGGAGGGCCGCCTTCTTGTCGGCGTACTCCTCGTACTCGTCGCGGGCGTGCCGGCGGGCGACGTCCCGTTCCTCGAGGTAGGCGTCGTAGCCGCCGCCGTAGAGGTTGATCTGCCGCTGGGCGAGGTCGAGTTCGAGGACCTTGGTGACGGTGCGGGTGAGGAACTCGCGGTCGTGGCTGACGACCACCGTCCCGGCGCGCAGGCCGCTCACGAAGCGTTCGAGGCGCTCCAGGCCGTCCAGGTCGAGGTCGTTGGTCGGCTCGTCGAGGAGGAAGACGTCGTAGCGGGACAGCAGGAGGGAGGCGAGTTGGGCGCGGGCCGCCTGGCCGCCGGACAGGCTCGTCATCGGCTGGTCCAGGTCGACCGCGAGGCCGAGCGAGTCGGCGATCTCCTCGGCGCGTTCGTCGAGGTCGGGGCCGCCGAGTCCGAGCCAGCGCTCCAGGCTCGTGGCGTAGGCGTCGTCGGCGCCGGGCGCCCCGTCCACCAGGGCCTGCGTCGCCTCGTCCATGATCCGCTGGGCCTCGGCGACGCCGGTGCGGCGGGCCAGGAACGCCCTCACGGTCTCTCCGGGGCGGCGGTCCGGCTCCTGCGGCAGGTGGCCGACGGTGGCGCTCGGCGGGGACAGGCGCAGCTCGCCCTGCTCGGGTGCGGTGAGTCCGGCGAGCATCCTGAGCAGGGTGGACTTGCCCGCGCCGTTGGCTCCGACCAGTCCGATCACGTCGCCGGGCGCGACGACGAGGTCGAGGCCGGTGAACAAGGAGCGGTCGCCGTGGCCGGCGGCGAGGTTCTTGGCGACGAGGGTGGCAGTCATCAGGTCGCTGATCCTAATGGCCGCCGCGGGCGGTTCGCGTGCCGGTTCTCCGCGTCCGTTCTCAGTGGGGTACGGCGGTCACCAGCACGCTCGTTGAGGTGCGCGCCACCAAGTAGGACTGTCCCTTCACCGCCTTGGCGTCGAGGGCGATGCGGTGGCGGCCCGGTTCGAGGACGCCGTCGAAGATCTGGTGGGTGTGGGGGCGGGCGAGCCGGTCGAGGCGGTACGCGGTGAGCGTGATCCGGCAGGCGGAGGTGACGTCGACGTCCGCCGTGCCGCTGTCGGCGGTCAGCCCGGTGAGGCGGCGCTGATCGACCGGGCTGCGGTCGAGGGCGTGTTCGATCTGGGCGACGAGGAGGGGGACGATCGGGGCGAGGCCGTCCACGTAGGCGACCGGGACCCGGGCGAGTTCGAAGGCGCGGCGGACGGCGGCACGTTCCCGCTCACCGATGCCGCGGCCGAAGGCGACGGCGGCGTAGCCGCGCAGTTCGTCGGCGGGCACCGCGTCGGCGTCGTGGGCGATGTCGGCGCCGACGCCGATCGTGCGCAACGCCGCGGCGAGCCTGGCCAGGACGGCGACACGGGCGCCGATCAGCAGGACGCGGCGCCGGGCGTCCGGGACGGAGTCGTCGAGCAGGGCGCTCAGGGCCGCGCGGTACTCGTCGCCGCGGAAGCGGAACGGGCCGATGCCGTAGTAACCGTTGAGGTCCAGGTCGGCGTGTACGTCGGTCTGCCAGGCGAAGTCCCGCCAGATGAAGTCCTCGCCGTCCCGGCGGATGACCGCGGTGACGGCGCCGCAGGCCAGGTCCTCGCACTCCGGGCAGCCGTAGACGACGTACCGGCCGTCCGGGAGGGGGCCGGGCTCTCCAGGAGCAGGCTGCGGACCTGTGCCGTGAAGATCGCCGGTGGTACGTCGGAGGCGAGCGGGGAGACCGCGTCGAGGTCGGAGAGCTGGAACAGCAGCGGGCGTCCGTCGACGATGAAGTCCACGAAGTCCCGGTGGACCTGGAAACCACCGTCGGTGCGGACTCCGCCGGCCCGCATGGCGGGTGCCAGGCCGAAGGTCGCGTACTCGGCACACATACGGTGAGTATCCCCACACCGCCCGTGATGTGAGCACGGCATGACACATTCCGCTAATGTCCGCGCATGGCTGGGGAACAGAGTGACGAGATCGTGGTGGTCGGCGGCGGGGTCGTCGGGCTCACGACCGCGGTGGTTCTCGCCGAGCGCGGGCGGCGGGTGCGGGTGTGGACGCGGGACTCCGTCGAGGCGACCACCTCCGTGGTCGCGGGCGCGCTGTGGTGGCCGTACCGGGTCGAGCCGGTCGCGGCTGCGCGGGTGTGGGCGTTGCGGTCGCTGGAGGTGTACCAGGAGCTGGCGGCGCGGGCCGGGCGGAGCGGCGTACGCGTGGTCGAAGGGGTACTGGGTGAGACACGTCTCGACGAGGTCGACGGGTGGCTGTCGGGGCGGGTGCCCGAGCTGCGCGCGGCCTCGGCCGGGGAGTACGCGGGGACCGGGCTACGGACCCGGCTGCCGCTCATCGACATGCCGGCGCATCTTCCGTGGCTGCGGGAGCGGTTCGTGGCGGCCGGCGGGGTGGTCGAGGCGCGCAGTGTTTCGTCGTTCGCGGAGGTCGAGGCACCGGTCGTGATCAACTGCACGGGCCTGGCCGCGAGGGAGCTGGTGCCGGACGAGTCCGTGCGGCCCGTCCGTGGGCAACTGGTCGTCGTCGAGAACCCCGGTATCGACACCTGGCTGGTCTCCACGGACGCGGCCGGAGAGC
Organism: Streptomyces tuirus; assembly: GCA_018195615.1. Lineage (GTDB taxonomy): Bacteria > Actinomycetota > Actinomycetes > Streptomycetales > Streptomycetaceae > Streptomyces > Streptomyces tuirus_A. The sequence continues at coordinate 530,486 of JAGTPG010000001.1, forward strand.
ACGCGTACATGTTCCCGCAGCCGGGCGGGCTCGTCCTCGGCGGTACGGCGGAGGAGGACGACTGGTCGCTGGAGCCCGACCCCGCGACCGCCGAGGCGATCGTCCGCCGCTGTGCCGCCCTGCGGCCGGAGATCACGGGGGCGCGTGTGCTGGCCCACCGGGTCGGGCTGCGCCCCACCCGGCCGGCGGTCCGCCTGGACCGCGAGCCGCTCCCGGACGGACGCCTGCTGGTGCACAATTACGGCCATGGCGGCGCGGGGGTGACGGTGGCCTGGGGGTGCGCGGAGGAGGCGGCTCGACTGGCACTCACCTGAGGCCCGCGGCCGACCCGGACGCCCCTCCGACCGCAGACAGCCCGGCACACCGACGGCCAGCCCCGGCTACCGGACTCCGGCTTCCGGCTTCCGGCTTCCGGCTTCCGGCTTCCGGCTTCCGGGCTACGGGCTACGGGCTACGGGCTACGGGCTACGGGCTACGGCTACGGCTACGGCTACGGTTTCGACATCCGGCATCCGGCTCCCGGGCCCACGCATCCGGGTCACGGCTTCGACAGTCGGCATCCGGCTCCAGGGTCCACGCATCCGGCTCCCGGACTACGGGCTACGGGCTACGGGCTACGGGCCACGGGCTACGGCTGACGACCCATGAGCCCTGGTATGCGTGCACCCGGCCGACAACACGCGAAATCCCGGCCCGAACGCCCCCCGGCCCGAGGCGCCCGGGCCACTGGGGCGGGATGCCCGAGGGGTAAGCGGTCGGTCGCCAGGGGCGGGTGGTTGGTCCGGGGGCAGGCGCCCCGGCCAGCCGGGGGCGGCCCCGCCCGGGCCCCAGGGATTTGCGACCCGCCGCAGGCACCCCGCGGGCAGGGCCGGGTGTCCCGGACCGAGAGATCCGGGGCGCCCGGCCCTCCGGCTCAGTGCTTGCCGATCGGGTCGCCTTCCACGTCCGGGCCGCGGCCCGGGCCGACGCGGAACTCGAACTCGCCGTCGTACTTCTTGTGGCCTTCGATGACGGCCTGTTCGACGGCCTCGGAGCCCATCTGTTCGCGGACCATGACCGGGTCGCGGCGCAGGTCGCGCATGAGGGCGACGCACATGAAGATCATCACGATGACGAACGGGGCCGCCGCGAGGATCGTGAGGTTCTGCAGGCCGGTCAGAGCGTCGCCCTGACCGCTTCCGACGAGGAGCATGATCGCGGCCACCGCACCGGTGACCACACCCCAGAACACGACCACGAAGCGGCCGGGTTCCAGCGCGCCCCTCTGTGAGAGGGTGCCCATGACGATCGACGCCGCGTCGGCGCCCGACACGAAGAAGATGCCGACCAGGATCATCACGAGCAGGCTCGTGACGGTCGCGATGGGGAACTGCTGGAGCACGTCGAAGAGCTGGCCCTCAGGGGTCGCCTCCTTTCCGAGCTGCCCCTCTTCCTGCATCTTCATCGCCGAGCCGCCGAAGATCGCGAACCAGACCAGGCTGACCGTGCTGGGCACGAGGATGACGCCGCCGACGAACTGCCGGATGGTCCGGCCCCGGCTGATACGGGCGATGAACATGCCGACGAACGGGGTCCAGGAGATCCACCAGGCCCAGTAGAAGACGGTCCAGCTGCCCAGCCAGTCCGCGACACCCTCCCCGCCGCTGGCCTCCGTCCGGCCGGCCAGCTGGGGCAGGTCGCCGAGGTAGGCGAAGACGGACGTCGGCAGCAGGTCGAGGACGATGATGGTCGGGCCCGCCACGAACACGAACAGGGCGAGGATCAGCGCCAGCACCATGTTGGTGTTGGACAGCCACTGGATGCCCTTCTCCACGCCGGAGACCGCGGACGCGACGAAGGCCAGGGTCAGCACCGCGATGATCGTGACGAGCAGCCCGGTGCTCACCTTGTCCATCCAGTTCAGCTCCTGCACACCGGAGCCGATCTGCAGCGCGCCCAGCCCCAGTGAGGCGGCGGATCCGAAGATGGTCGCGACGATCGCGAGGATGTCGATCACGCGGCCGGCCGTGCCGTTCGCGTGCTTCTTGCCGATGAGCGGGGTGAAGACGGCGCTTATGGTCTGGCGCCGCCGCCTGCGGAAGGTGCTGTAGGCGATGGCGAGACCCACCACCGCGTAGATCGCCCAGGGATGGAGCGTCCAGTGGAACAGGGTGGTGGCCATGGCCGTCTCCATGCGATCGCCGGAGTCGGCCGGGTTTGTCCCCGGCGGGGGCGCCGAGTAGTGCGACAGCGGCTCGCTCACACCGTAGAACATCAGGCCGATGCCCATGCCCGCGCTGAACATCATGGCGACCCAGGACACCGTGCGGAACTCGGGCTCCTCGCCCTCGGCTCCGAGGTGGATACGGCCGTAGCGGCTGGCCGCGAGCCACAGCGCGAACACCACGAAGCCGGAGGCGGCGAGCATGAACGCCCAGCCGCCGTTGTGCATCAGCCCGCTGAGCATGCTGGTGGAGACGCTTTCCAGCGAGTCGGTGGCCGCGGCACCCCAGACCACGAAGGCGAGGGTGAGCACGGCCGTGACCCCGAAGACGATGCGGTCGGTTCTGGGCCGTTCCTGACCGGGGAGGCCCGCTTCCGAACCCGGAAGCGCGGCTCCCCATGCGGTTCTTGATCGCTTGGTCGGTCGTGCGTCACTGGCGGCACCTTTCATTGGGACATTGGAGGGACGTAAGTCCTCCGTAACGCCCCTACCACGTGTGGCGCAATTTCACCCCCCTCAACATTGCGTTTCGGGAACGGCTGCCGTCAGGTGATACGTGGCACGCTCGTCCAGCAGCAGCGGGACGAGCCCCCGCAGGGACTGCCGCAGAGGTACGAGCGCGCCCTCGCCGGACTTTCGTACGCGCACACCGTGCAGCGCGAGTTCGTCTCCGAACTCGGCGAACTGCGCTGCCGTGAGCCGGTAGCCGCAGGGCGGGTTCTCGATCACGTCCGCCGGTTCGGGCGGGTCGTTGTCGGCGCCGCCGACGTAGACGGGGCCGGTGTCGGCCCAACCCTCGAGCCGGGCCCTGCCGGTGGCCGCCTCGACCGCTCCGCGACGCTGGTCGGCGTAGGTGAACAGGCCCTTGAGCGCGTCCAGTTGGGAGGTGACCCGGCGCCGGTTGTTCAGCGCCTCGTCCTCCTTCTCCGCGTCGGTGAGCGGATCCACGCGGCTCTCGATGAGCAGTCCCACCGCATGCTTCACACCGGACATATTGCGCAGAATGCGCTCCTGCCCGTCTCCGGCGACCTGCTTGACCGGCTCGCCGGTCTCGGGTCGGTCCAGATGCCGTAGGTCCCGGTGGAGTGGCCGGCCCGCTGTGCGGCGGGGCGGACGTACGCCGCGGAGAGGGTGTTCGCCTCGTCATGGACCGCCTCGTGGGTGTTGAGGTTGCGCGGCCACAGGTCGAAGAGGTCCTTGTCGTAATAGGGGGGCGTGGCGCCGTACTCGTGCAGGTCGTAGACGAGGTCGGGGCGCTGGTCGCGGATGAGCGCGGCCAGTGCCCGGCCTTCGGCGGTCCGCAGGGCGAGGTGGTCGCGGTTGATGTCGACGCCGTCGCTGTTGCCGCGGGTGCCGGCGGCCCGGCCGTCGGGGTTGGCGGTGGGCACGACGAGGACCGTGGTGCGGTCCAGGAAGCGCCGGATGCGGCTGTCGCGGGTGTGGGCCAGGTCACGGACGGTGGTCAGGCAGGCTTCCCGGCCGGAGGGTTCGTCGCCGTGCTGGCTGCACACGAGCAGCACCTTGTTCGGGGTCGGGCCGGTGCCGATCCGGACGAGCTGGAGCGGACGGCCCTGCTTCGTCGTACCGAAGCGGGTCAGCGAGACGCGGCTGCTGGACCGGTCCACGGTCCTGAGGAAGTCCTGTTCCTCGGGCTGGGTCGTCCAGCGCGCGCCGTGGGTCTGCTCGAAGCCGGTGCGCGGCGGTGAGTCGGTGGTGGCCCGGGCCGGCACGGCGACCAGGGATGCGGCGAGTGCCGCGGCGGTCAGGGTCAGAGCGCGGACGCGGGTCACTGGCTTCCCTCCGGGACGCGGTGAGTGGTGCGCGGCTCCCGTACGCCGTCCAGGAGGCCGGCGTCGGGCAGGGCCGACGCGGCACCTGTGGTGGCGCGGGCGAAGGCGGTGGCTCCGCCGACGAACGGCACGCGCGCCGAGGTGCGGGACAGGTCGAGCGTGAGCTGCGGCCTGTCGGCGGGAGGGTCGATGAGGCCCTTGTCGGTGCCCGCGACGATCAGTGCCAGGCGGTGGCCTTGGGGCACGACGTGGTCGGTCGCCGCGAGGTCGAGGGTGATCGTGTAGCGCTTGCCCGGGGTGAGCGTGGAACCCTTCAGGTCCGAGGCGTGGTTGCCGAGGTCGGCCCAGCCGCGGCTGACGACCGTGTAGTCGACGTCGGCGGTCTTCGCCTGCGTCTCCTTGAAGCAGGAGCTGTCGCCGGCGGAGCTCGCGCCCCAGCAGGTGCGGTCGGTGAGGGTGGTGATGCCTTCGCCGCCGTCGGCGTAGTCGCGGATGGTGGCGGGGCCGACGTCCACGAGGACGGCGGAGAGATGAGCGGTCGGCGTGGAGGGCGTGGCGGTGACCGTGACCTCGGAGGAGCCGGACAGGCGCAGGTCGCGGCTGAGCGGCCGGGTGACGAAACCGGCCTTCTCCGGTGTCGACTTGTCGATCTGCGTGGCCCAGTCGGTCTCGCTCAGGTTCGGGTCGTCGGTGAACGTCTCGGTCCCGTGGCCGCGGTGCAGACCGAGGGTGCCTACGCCGGCCCGGTCGCCGCTGTCGGGGCGCAGGGTGGCGGCACGGGTGCCGTTCGGCGGCCAGACCTTGGAGGTGGTCCACTGGTCGGGCTCGCGTTCGATGTCGGCCATGGGCTCGCGGTCGATGCCGTTGTCGTAGCCCATGAGCTCGTGGTCGAACCAGCGGTGCAGCGTCTCGACCCATTCCGCACGCCGGAAGTCGAAGGGGTCGACGTGGCCCGTTTGGGAGAGCCAGATCTTGCGCTCCACGCCGTTCTTCGCGAGGGCGTCCCACCACTGGCCGACGTGCTTCATCCGCACGTTGAGGTCCTGCATGCCGTGGATCAGGAAGACACTGGCCCTGACCTTGCGCGCGGCCTTGACGTAGTCGCGCTCGGTCCACAGCGGCGTCCAGTCGCCGGTGCGCGGGGCGCCGTCGACGAGCTTCTGCTGCACGGCGCCGCACTTGGCGCGGGCGTCGGGGCTGTTGACGTAGTCGGACAGCCACTCGGGGCCGGAGTCGTACAGCGGGGCGCCCTGCTGGAAGTAGTAGTCGTACCAGGAGGAGATGGCGCTGATCGGGACGATGGTCTTCAGGCCCTTGACGCCCGTCGCGGCGACGCCGCCCGCGATGGTGCCGTCCCAGCTCTTGCCGATCATGCCGGTTCTGCCGTTGGTCCAGCCGACCTTGGCGCGGGTGGTGCCCGTGCGGGTGGTGTAGGCCTTGGCGCGGCCGTTCAGCCAGTCGACGACGGCCTTCGCGGACTGGATGTCGGAGCGTCCGCCGACGTCGACGCAGCCGTCGGAGCGATTGGTTCCGGCCAGGTCCACGCCGACGAAGGCGTAGCCGCGCGGCACGAAATAGTTGTCGTAGTACAGCGGCATCTGCGTGACGTCGCCGTTCGCGTCGTACGTCTTCTTCTGGCTCTCGTTGCCGCGTCCGCAGCAGGAGTAGTACGGGCTGGCGTCCATGATGACGGGGACCTTGCGGCCCAGCCGGGCGGGTTCGCGGGGGCGGACGATGTCGACGGCGACCCGGTCGGCCCTTCCGTCGCGGTCGCCGTCGAGTCCGGTGTCCACCCAGACGGCCTCGCGGATGGCGTTCTCGTACGAGTGGACGGGTTGGCTCTCCCGCGGGGCGGCTTCTGCCGCGGCCGGGGTGAGCAGCGTGGCCAACAGGGCGGCCGTGGCCGCCGTCGCGAGCGGTCTCCAGGTCGTGAAGCGCGTGCGTTTCGGCATGGCCGGACGCTACATCGGTCAACTCTTGTTCAGAAGAGGGCACCTGACGGACCGGCGTGTCCAGGGTGCCCCCCGGGGACAGGGGTCCCATGTCGGCCGAATGGCGATCGTGTGACAGCAGGGGCCATGGACATGACCAGGGGCACAGGAGTCAATAGGCTCCGGAAAGACTTCGGGACCCTACGACTTGGAGTTTTGCGTGCACCGCAGAATCATCGCGCCGGGAGCCCTGACGGCGGCCGTTCTCCTGCTGGCGATCCCGGCATCGGCCGCGTCCTACTCCCCCGGCGCGCCGGGCATTGGTGACCCCTACTACCCGGCCTACGGCAACGGCGGATACGACGTCTCCCACTACGATCTCAGGCTGAAGTACCAGCCGGCCACGGACGAACTCGAGGGCACGGCGACCCTCGTCGCCCGGACCACGCAGGACCTGTCACGCTTCAACCTGGACTTCCTGCTGGACGTCGGCGAGGTACGCGTCAACGGCGCCAAGGCCTCGTTCCGGACGACGGGCGAACACGAGCTGGAGATCACGCCGAAGACCCCGCTCGCCAAGGGCACGCCCGTCACGGTCGTCGTGCGCTACCGCGGAGTGCCGTCGTCGAAGCAGGCGTACGGCTTCACCAGCTGGCACCGCACTCCGGACGGCGGTGTCGCGGCGAACGAGCCCGAGGCGGCGGCGTGGTGGTTCCCGAGCAACGACCACCCGCTCGACAAGGCCACCTACGACGTGTCCGTGCTGGTCCCGGACGGCACGCAGGCCATCTCCAACGGCACGCTCCAGTCGACCGGTTCACGCCTCGGCTGGACCCGCTGGAACTGGCGCTCCGACAAGCCGCAGGCCACGTATCTCGCCACGCTCGCGGTCGGGAAGTTCGACATCACGTCGGGCGCGACCGAGAGCGGCATCCCGGTCCTCAACGCCTACAGCAAGGATCTGGGCGGGAACGCCGGCGCCGCACGGGCGAGTCTCGAACGGACCGGTGAGGTCGCGGACTTCCTGACCGGGTACTTCGGGCCGTACCCCTACAACGCGCTCGGCGGATACGTGCCGAACACGACCACCGGGTATGCCCTGGAGACCCAGACCCGGCCGTACTACAGCCCGCGGCAGTTCGCGAACGGGTCGAACGTGTCCGTCGTCGTCCACGAGCTGGCGCACCAGTGGTACGGGGACGCGGTGTCCCTCAAGCGCTGGGAGGACATCTGGATCAACGAGGGGTTCGCCCGGTACGCGCAGTGGCTGTGGTCCGAGCACGAGGGCGAGGGCACGACACAGGAACTCGCCGACTACGTGTACGCCTCGCATCCGGCGGACGACCCGTTCTGGACGGTGAAGCCCGGCGATCCGGGCCCCGACAACCAGTTCGACATCGCGGTCTACGACCGGGGGCGCTCGCCGTGCAGGCGCTGCGCAACGAGATCGGGGACGAGGCGTTCTTCGCGATCCTCAAGGGCTGGCCCCAGAAGTACGCCCACGGCAACGCATCGGTCGCCGACTTCCAGCGGTACGCCGAGGAGGTGTCCGGCAAGCCTCTGGCCGCCCTGTTCGACACGTGGCTGTTCCAGCCGTCCAAGCCGACGGCAGCGGCGGCCCGGACCGCGTCCGTCGCGAAGGCCGGCGGACCGGCGACGCAGCCGAAGTCATGGAAGAAGATCGCCGCGACGAACGACGTACACGAGCACGCGGAGCGGGGCCACGGGGGGCACCGGCACTGACGCGCCTCAGTCCCGCACAGCTGCGGGCAGTCGTGCCTCCCCCGGTGCCTCGAGGGCCTGGGAGGGGCACGCACACCGAGCGCCTTACAGCCTCCGCGCTCTACGGTGGGCGCATGACGGGCATACGGGACATATCAATGATCGAGGCACCGTCCGCCCTGGGGCTGCGCCCCACCGGCGTCGAGCAACTCCCGGAGGCACTGCTCGGCGCCGGCCTGGCCGAAGGGCTGGGTGCGGTACGCGCAGGCCGGGTCGAGCCGCCCGCGTACGACCCGGTGCGGGACCCGGACAGCGGGGTTCTCAACCCCGACGGCATCGCCGGGTACTCCGTCGCCCTGGCCGACACGGTCGGCGGTGTACTCGACGACGGCCGATTCCCGGTGGTGCTGGGCGGCGACTGCAGCGTGCTGCTCGGCACTCTGCTCGCGCTGCGCCGCCGGGACCGGCACGGCCTGCTGTTCCTCGACGGGCACACCGACTTCTACCAGCCGTCGGCGGAACCGGCCGGCGAAGTGGCCTCCATGGAACTCGCCCTGGCCACCGGGCGCGGCCCGCGCGTGCTGGCCGACCTGGAGGGCCGGGGCCCCTGGTGCGGGACGAGGACGTCGTCGCCCTGGGGTTCCGGGACGCGGAGGAGTCGGCGGGGTACGGCATGCAGCCGCTGCCGTCGGCGTTGCACGCGCTGGATCTGGACACCGTGCGGGCCCTGGGGGCGGACGAGGCGGCCCGGCGCGCGGTCGGGCTGCTGCAAGGCGCCGGGTACTGGGTCCACCTCGATGTCGACGTGCTGGACGACGCGGTCATGCCCGCCGTCGACTACCGGCAGCCGGACGGGCTGTCCTGGCAGGAGCTGGAGACGGTCCTGCGCACGGCCTTGTCCGGCGGCGGAGCCGTCGGCCTCGACGTCGCGATCTTCAACCCCCGGCTGGATCCCGGCGGGACGATCGCGGAGCGTCTCACCGAGTGTCTGCTGCGGGCCTTCGACGGACAGGGCTGAGCAGCACCTGACCTGGCGCGACGCGTCAGTCCCCGTGGTCGTAGACCGTCACCGGTATCCCCCGCCGCACCAGCCGCTCCTCGATCAGCGGCTCGACGCGGGACCACTTGCCACCGGCCAGGCCGCAGCCGATGCGCGGCATGTGCACGGAGGCGTCCCATTCGGCGGCCTTGCCGGCGAGGGATCCGAGGGCCGTGTCGATCGCCTCGTAGCGGACGGGGACACCCTTGCTGCCGGTCCTGGTGCCGCGCCGGCCGATCATGTCGGCCACCCATACGTACCGCTCGACCTGGGCGAACCGCACCGCGCCGAGAGCGAAGTCGTTCGCCGCGCGGTCCCGGTGCCAGGCCCGGTACGCCGCCTCCGGCTCGGGCCAGCGGCGCGATACGGAGCGGTGGCGTCACCCCGGACATACATGATCCCCGACATGACGCCACCGTAGCCGTCGCCACTGACAACGGCCCCTGGCCCGCTACTTCGTCAGCCGCGAGAGCTCCTGTTCAGCCGTCCGCGAGACCCGGCGGCGGATGCCGAACCAGCCCGCGACCAGCATGGCCGCGATCAGCGGGACGAGCAGGAGCGTCTTGCGGCCGACCTCGGGGTCGTTCCACATCATGCCGAGGCAGGCCAGCAGGAAGGCGATCGTGGCGATCTCCGTGACCGGGCTGCCGGGGAGGCGGAAGGAGGGCCGGGCGAGCACGCCCGCCTTGGCGCGGCGGACGAAGACCAGGTGGCAGATCATGATGATCACCCACGTGCTGATGATGCCGAGGGAGGCCACGTTCAGCACGATCTCGAAGGCCTGGGCCGGCACGAGGAAGTTCAGGCCGACGCCGAGCACGCACACCGCACAGGTCAGCAGGATGCCGCCGTAGGGGACCTGGCTGCGGTTCATACGGGCGGTGAACTTCGGGGCGGAGCCGGCCATCGCCATCGAGCGCAGGATGCGGCCCGTGGAGTACAGGCCCGAGTTCAGCGAGGACATCGCGGCGGTCAGCACGACCAGGTTCATGACGTCGCCCGCCGCCGGGACGCCGATCTTGGACAGGACCGTGACGAAGGGGCTCTGGTCGGCCGAGTAGACCGAGCCGGGCAGGAGCAGGGCCAGGAGGACGACCGAGCCGACGTAGAAGAGACCGACCCGCCACATGATCGAGTTCACCGCGCGCGGGACGACCTTCTCCGGCTCGGCGGTCTCGCCCGCGGCGACCCCGACCAGCTCCAGCGCGGCGTAGGCGAAGATCACGCCCTGCATCACGAGGACGACCGGCATCATGCCGTGCGGCAGGACTCCGCCGTTGTCGGTGATCACGCTCAGGCCCGGGGTCTGGCCGCCCACCTCGTGCTGGGTGGCGAGCAGGAAGATGCCGATGAACATGAAGCCGACGAGCGTCGCGACCTTGATGATCGCGAACCAGAACTCCATCTCGCCGAAGATCTTCACCGAGATGAGGTTCACCGCCAGCACGACCGCGAGGGCGGCCAGCGCGAGCACCCACTGCGGGATGTCGGTGAACAGGCTCCAGTAGTGCGTGTAGAGCGCGATCGCGGTGATGTCGGCGATGCCCGTGGTCGACCAGTTCAGGAAGTACATCCAGCCGGCGACGTAGGCGCCCTTCTCGCCGAGGAACTCGCGCGCGTACGACACGAAGGAGCCCGAGGACGGCCGGTACAGGACGAGTTCGCCGAGGGCCCGGACGACGAAGAAGGCGAAGATGCCGCAGACCAGGTAGGCCAGTGCGAGAGCGGGACCCGCGTTGTGGAGGCGGCCGCCTGCACCCAGGAAGAGTCCGGTGCCGATGGCGCCGCCGATGGCGATCATGTTGACGTGGCGGGCCTTGAGGTCCTTGCTGTAGCCGGCGTCGCCCGCGTCCGCGGGCACCTGGGCCGCGTCGCTGGGGGATGCGGCTGCTGCCGTGTTCACGGCGTCCTTGCTCACGGGTGGATCCACTCTCTGGTGCGTCCGAGCGGGTCGCGCTCGGCTGTCCGGACGTACATAAGGTCTGCGCCCTCGGTAAAGGCACAGACCAAGGGGCCACCTTCCCCCACCGGACACGGCTCACGCGGTGGCCTACGTCACAGAGCGCGACCTCTCACACCGCCGTCACGTTGGTCGCCGGAGGTGTCACAGCACTGGTGAGACAGCGATACTGCTGCGCATGACGACCGACACCGAGGAGCCGACCCTCACGATCGACGAACTGGCCGCCCGGGCCGGGGTCACGGTGCGCACGGTCCGCTTCTACGGCACGAAGGGACTGCTGCCGCCGCCCGCGCTCGGCCCGCGGCGCGTGGGGCACTACGGGCGGGAGCACCTGGCCCGGCTGGCGCTGATCGAGGAGTTGCAGCACCAGGGCATGACGCTGGCGGGCATAGAACGCTATCTGCGGCAGCTGCCGCCGGACCTCAGCGCGCACGATCTCGCCATCCACCGGGCCGTGGTGGCCTCCTGGGCGCCGGAGGCCATGGAGACGGTCACACGGGAGGACCTGCGGCGGCGGGCCGGGCGGCCGCTCGATGACGGGGACGTCGAGCGGCTCGTCGCGATGGGCGTGCTGCGGCCCGCGGACGGCGGGTACGAAGCCGACCTCGGCCTGCTCCGGCTGGGCGTCGGGCTGCTGGACGTGCCGCTCTCGCCGGAGGCGATCTTCGCGGCGCGCAAGGTTCTCCTCGAACACTCGCGCGCCGCGGCCCGTGAACTCTCCCAGCTCTTCCGCGGTGAGGTGGCGGAGCGTGACGCGCGGGACGTGCGGTCCCTGTCGGCGCACATGCACCCGCTGGTGGTGCAGGCGCTCCTCACCGCCTTTCAGCGGTCGCTGAAGGAAGAGCTGGGCGAGTGGCTGACCGAGCCCTCGGACGGGTCAGCCCCGGACGCGTCAGCCCCGGACTGAGTCGCTGAACCGCTCGCCCTTGTCCGCCTTCTCCACCAGCAGGGCGGGCGGAGTGAACCGGTCCCCGTAGCGCTCGGCGAGTTCCCGCGCGCGGGCCACGAATCCGGGCAGTCCCCCGTCGTAGCCGTTGATGTACTGCAGCACGCCGCCGGTCCAGCCCGGGAAGCCGATGCCGAAGATGGACCCGATGTTGGCGTCGGCGACGGAGGTCAGCACGCCCTCCTCCAGCAACCGGACGGTGTCCAGCGCCTCGGAGAACAGCATCCGCTCCTGCATGTCCCGGAACGGGATCCGGTACCCCGGCTTGGTGTAGTGCTCGCGCAGCCCCGGCCAGAGTCCGGCGCGCTTGCCGTCGTCCCCGTAGTCGTAGAAGCCGGCGCCCCCGCTGCGGCCGGTGCGGCCGAACTCGTCGACCATGCGGTCGATGACGGCCTCGGCGGGGTGGGCGACCCAGGTGCCGCCCGCCTCCTCCACGGCCCGCTTCGTCTCGCCCCGGATCTTGCGGGCAGGGTCAGCGTCAGCTCGTCCATCAGGGACAGCACCTTGGCCGGGTAGCCGGCCTGGGCGGCGGCCTGTTCGACCGAGGCGGGCTCGATGCCCTCTCCGACCATGGCGACGCCCTCGTTGATGAAGTGCCCGATGACGCGGGAGGTGAAGAAGCCGCGCGAGTCGTTGACGACGATCGGCGTCTTGTTGATCTGCCGCACCATGTCGAAGGCCCGGGCCAGGGTCTCCTCGCCCGTCCGCTCGCCCTTGATGATCTCGACGAGCGGCATCTTGTCGACCGGCGAGAAGAAGTGCAGGCCGATGAAGTCGGCCTGGCGCTCCACGCCCTCGGCGAGCGCGGTGATGGGGAGGGTGGAGGTGTTGGAGCACAGCAGCGCGTCGGGCGCCACGACGTTCTGGATCTCCTGGAACACCTTGTGCTTGAGGGAGGTGTCCTCGAAGACGGCCTCGATGACGGCGTCGCAGCCCGCCAGGTCCCGCACCTCGGCGGTGGGCGTGATGCGGGCGAGCAGCGCGTCGGCCTTCTCCTGGGTCGTACGGCCCTTGGTGACGGCCTTGGCGCACAGCTTCTCGGAGTAGCCCTTGCCCTTGACGGCCGCCTCCAGGGAGACGTCCTTCAGGACGACGTCGATGCCGGCGCGGGCACAGGAGTAGGCGATGCCGGCGCCCATCATCCCGGCGCCGAGGACGGCGACCTTGCGGACCTTGCGGGGCTCGATGCCCTTCGGCCGGTTCGCGCCGGAGTTGACGGCCTGGAGGTCGAAGAAGAAGGCCTGGATCATGTTCTTCGAGATCTGCCCTGCCGCCAGGTCCACGAAGTAGCGGGCCTCGATGACCTGCGCGGTCTCGAAGTCGACCTGGGAGCCCTCGACGGCCGCGGCGAGGATGTTGCGCGGGGCCGGGTAGGGGGCGCCGTTCGTCTGCTTGCGCAGGGTCGCCGGGAAGGCGGGCAGGTTCGCCGCGAACTTGGGGTTGGCGGGTGTGCCGCCCGGGATGCGGTAGCCGGGCTTGTCCCAGGGCTGCTGCGCCTCCGGGTTGGCGTCGATGAAGGCGCGGGCCTTGGCGAGCATCTCCTCCTTGCTGTCGGCCACGTCGTCGACGAGGCCGTTCTCCAGGGCGCGGCGCGGGCTGTACTGGGTGCCCTGGAGGAGGACCTTCAGCAGGGCGTCGGCGATGCCGAGCAGCCGGACCGTGCGGACGACGCCGCCACCTCCGGGGAGCAGGCCGAGGGTGACCTCGGGGCAGCCGATCTTCGAGCCCGGCGCGTCCAGGGCGACACGGTGGTGGCAGGCCAGGGCGATCTCGTAACCGCCGCCGAGGGCCGCGCCGTTGAGGGCGGCGACGACGGGCTTGCCGAGGGTCTCCATGCGGCGCAGGTTCCGCTTGATGGCCATGCCGCCGTCGAACAGCTCCTGGGCCGTCTCGGGGGTGACGCGGATGAGGTCGCGCAGGTCGCCGCCGGCGAAGAAGGTCTTCTTGGCGGAGGTGATGATGACGCCCCGGATGGAGTCCTTCTCGGCCTCCAGACGGTCGGTGACGGCGGCGAGGGAGTCGCGGAACGCCTGGTTCATGGTGTTCGCGGACTGGTTCGGGTCGTCGATGACGAGGGTGACGAGGCCGGTGCGGTCCTGTTCCCAGCGGATGGTGGTGGATTCAGTGCTCATGTGGAGGTGCTCCGTGTGATCCGTCGGGAGGGGGTCAGATGCGCTCGACGATGGTCGCGACGCCCATGCCGCCGCCGACGCACAGCGTGGCGAGGCCGTAGCGCTTGTCCTGGCGCTCGAGTTCGTCGACGAGGGTGCCGAGGATCATCGCGCCGGTCGCGCCGAGGGGGTGGCCGAGGGCGATCGCGCCGCCGTTGACGTTGACCTTGTCCAGGGACAGGCCCATGTCCTTGACAAACCGCAGCACGACCGCCGCGAACGCCTCGTTGATCTCGACGAGGTCGATGTCGTCGACGGTCAGTCCGGCCTTGGCGAGGGCCTTGCGGGTGGCGGGGCGGGGCCGGTGAGCATGATGGTGGGCTCGGAGCCGGAGACGGCGGCGGAGACGATCCGCGCGCGGGGCGTGAGGCCGTAGCGCTCGCCGACCTCCTTGGAGCCGATCGCGACGAGCGAGGCGCCGTCCACGATGCCGGAGGAGTTGCCCGCGTGGTGGACGTGGTCGATCTTCTCCACCCAGTGGTACTGCTGGAGCGCCACCGCGTCGAAGCCGCCGAGTTCGCCGATGTCCGCGAAGGACGGCTTCAGCTTCGCGAGGGAGTCGGCGGTGGTGCCGGGGCGCATGTGCTCGTCGTGGTCGAGGACGACGAGCCCGCCGCGGTCCTTGACCGGGACGACGGACTTCTCGAAGCGCCCCTCCTTCCAGGCGGTGGCGGCCCGCTCCTGGGAGAGGGCCGCGTACTCGTCGACGTCGCGCCGCGAGAAGCCCTCGATGGTGGCGATGAGGTCGGCGCCGATGCCCTGCGGCACGAAGTTGACCTGGAGGTTGGTCATCGGGTCGTTGAACCAGGCGCCGCCGTCGGAGGCCATCGGCACCCGGGACATCGACTCGACGCCGCCCGCGAGGACGAGGTCCTCCCAGCCGGAACGCACCTTGGCGGCGGCCAGGTTGACGGCCTCCAGACCCGAGGCACAGAAGCGGTTCTCCTGTACACCGGCGACGGTGTCGGGCAGCCCAGCGGCGATGGCGGCGATCCGGGCGATGTCGGATCCCTGGTCGCCGACCGGGCCGACGACGCCCAGCACGATGTCGTCGACGGCGGCCGGGTCGAGGCCGGGGAACCGGGCGCGGATCTCGTGGATGAGGCCGACGACCAGGTCGATGGGCTTGGTGCCGTGCAGGGCGCCATTGGCCTTGCCGCGTCCGCGCGGGGTGCGGATCGCGTCGTACACATACGCTTCGGTGCTCACGAGGAGGCCTTTCACTGAGGGTTTCGGGACGACGGGAGGAGCCCGGGGACGTCCCAGTCCCGGGCGACGTCCGCCGTGTCGGCGCCCGGGCGGGCCGGGCCGGTGCGCACGGAGGTCGGTGTCGCGGAGAAACGGGGAGCCGGGGCGGGCTGGGTGATGCCGCCGTGGTCGGTGAAGGTGCCGCGGGCGGCGAGGTGCGGGTGGTGCGGGCCCTCGCGCAGCGACAGCACGGGCGCCACGCAGGCGTCGGAGTCCTCGAAGACGGCCGTCCACTCGTCCCTCGTGCGGCTCTTGAAGCGTGCGGCGACCTGTTCGCGCAGTTCACCCCACCGGGTGACGTCCTTCCGGGCCGCGGCCTGGTCCTCGATGCCGAGGAGGGCCAGGAACTCGGCGTAGAACTGCGGCTCCAGGGCGCCGACGGCCATGTGTCCGCCGTCGGCCGTCTCGTACGTCCCGTAGTAGGGGCAGCCGCCGTCCAGGAGGTTGGCGCCGCGGCGGTCCTGCCAGCCCCGGCGGCGAGCATGCCGTGGATCATCGTGGCGAGGTGGGCGGCGCCGTCGACGATCGCGGCGTCCACGACCTGGCCGGTGCCCGTCGCCCGCGCGTGGTGCAGGGCGGCGAGGACGCCCACGACGAGGTACAGGGAACCGCCCGCGTAGTCGCCGAGCAGGTTCGCCGGGACCGCCGGCGGTTCGCCCGGGCGGCCGATCATGCCGAGGGTGCCGGTGGGGCGATGTACGCGATGTCGTGACCGGCGCGCTGGGCGAGCGGTCCGTCCTGGCCCCAGCCGGTCATCCGGCCGTAGACGAGACGCGGGTTGCGGGCGTGGCAGGCCTCGGGGCCGACGCCGAGGCGCTCGGCGACGCCGGGGCGGTAGCCCTCGACCAGGATGTCGGCGCGTGCGGCCAGGTCGAGCACCCGGTCGGGGCCGTCCGGGGACTTCAGGTCGACGACCACCGAGCGCTTGTTGCGGTTGGTGACGTCGTACGCCGGGTCGATCGCGAGCCCGGGCCCGCCCGGCCGGTCCACGCGCACGACGTCGGCCCCGAGGTCGGCGAGCAGCATGGCGGCGAACGGGCCGGGACCGATCCCGGCCAGCTCGACGACCCGCACCCCGGCGAGCGGGCCGTGCACCGGCGTCCTTGCCGTGGTCATCCAGCCCCAGTGCTGTGACACAAGTGATGTAACACCAGTGATGCTAAGAACACGCTCCACTCGGCACAAGACCTGAACGAGCAAGCGCTTAGCAATCTGCCGGACGGGTCAGGCCCCGTCCAGTACCGCTATCAGCCGCTTGGGCGCGATCACCCGATAGCTCTCCTCCACCCAGTCGCACAGCACCTCCGCGGCCGGGGCACCCGTGCGTTCCAGGGGGATGCTCACCCAGCCCGCCTTGCCCAGCCCGTACCCGGCGGGTTCGGCGCCGGGGCTGGACAGGGCGTGGGCGTGGGCCGTCTCGTCCCTGAGCTTCACCGTCACGCCCAGGGGGTAACTGCCGTCCTCGACCCCGAGGAAGACGAACACCTTCTTGTTGACCTTCACGACGGACTCGCCCCAGGGGAACTCCTCGACGGCACCAGGCAGCCCCAGCGCGAACTCGCGCACTTTCTCCCGCTTCTTCAGGGCATTCCTGGGCACGGCCATGGTCGCTCCTCCGGGCTCGTCGTCGGGCTCCGCACTCCTCACGCTAGCCTCGGCCACCGACAGCGGCACGGGCTGCACGACCGAGGGGTGTCATGAGCAGGCAAAACAGGACGGACCGTCCGTACGACATCGTGCTCTTCGGAGCCACCAGTTTCGCCGGAACGCTCACCGCGGAGTACCTGGCCGGCCACGCGCCCGACGGGCTGCGCTGGGCGATCGCGGGCCGCAGCGCTCAGAAGCTGGAGCGGCTGCGGGAGCGGCTGCCGGGTGGCGCGGAGGTCGGGGTGCTGCGGGCGGACGTCTCCGACCCGGCCTCGGTGCGGGCGCTCGCCGAGAGCGCGCGCGTGGTGGCGTCGACGGTCGGCCCGTATGTGACGTACGGCGAGGAGCTCGTCGCCGCCTGCGCGGACACCGGGACCGACTACCTCGACCTGTGCGGCGAGCCGGAGTTCGTGGACCTGATGTATGTCCGGCACGACGCACGCGCGCGTGAGACCGGGGCCCGGCTGGTGCACGCCGCCGGGTTCGACTCGATCCCGCACGACCTGGGCGTGTACTTCACCGTGCAGCAACTGCCGGAGGGCGTGCCGCTGACCGTGGAGGCCTTCGTGACCGCCGACGCGGCCTTCTCGGGCGGCACCTTCAGCTCGGCCCTGAACCAGTTCGCCCGGCAGCGGGAGATGGCGGCGGCCGCGCGGGACCGGCGGCGGCACGAGCCGCGGCTGGTCGGCCGGCGGGCGTCGGCGCCGACGGGCGCGCCGCGGTTCGCCAAGGAGGTCGGCGCGTGGGCGCTGCCGATGCCGACCATCGACCCGCAGATCGTGCGGCGGTCGGCGTCGGCCCTCGACCGGTACGGGCCCGACTTCCGCTACCGGCAGTACGCGGCCGTCCGGCGCCTGCCCGTCGCGGTGGGCGGGGTCGCGGCCGTAGGTGCCGTGGTCGCCGCGGCCCAGCTGCCGTCCGCGCGGCGCTGGCTGTCCGACCGCCTCAGGCCCGGGGACGGGCCGAGCCCCGAGAAGCGGGCGAAGAGCTGGTTCTCCCTGCGCTTCGTGGGCGAGGGCGGTGGCCGACGGGTGTACACGGAGGTCTCGGGCGGCGATCCCGGTTACGACGAGACGGCGAAGATGTTCGCCGAGTCGGCGCTGTCCCTCGCCTTCGACGATCTCCCGAGGACGGCGGGGCAGGTCACGACGGCGGTCGCGATGGGCAACGTGCTGATCGACCGGCTGCGCGCGGCGGGCATCCGCTTCCGGGTCGCGTCGACGCGCTGAGCGGACGCCGGGTGGCTGGGGCCTAGAGCGGCCACTCGGCGATGGTGTAGATCATCCCGGCGATCCAGCCGAGCCCCGCCAGCACGGCGAGGATCAGCCCGATGGTGACGGCCCGCTCGACGGTCTGGGTCGGGCCGGCAACAGGCTTGGGGCGCGGTGCGTTGTCATGCGCCCCAGCCTGCCGACGGGGGCGGCGGCCGGGCATCCGTACAGGTACTCAGAGCCGGTACTCAGATCGCGCCGCCCCGTCCGACGTAGCCCATCCCCCCGACTTGAGACTTTCCGTGCTCCGCCTCCGGCGACAGCGTCAGAAGTACCAACCAGGACTTCAATGAAACCATTGAAGGCATGAAGTTCCTTCTCGAAGTCACCATGGACGAAGCGGCGTTGGCGAAGGATCCGGCCGGCGAACTGGGCCGCATCCTGAGGTACTGGGGCGGCAATCTGCGGCACTACCCGCTCCGCCCCGGGGACGGGTCGGTCATCTACGACTCGGAGTACCGGGAGGTGGGCCGCTGGCGCGTGGCCGATCAGGCGGAGTAGGTCTGCCGCAGCGCCTCGCGGCAGAGCGCGTCCGCCCTGCGTGTGGTCTCAGGGAGGCGGTACTCGGGGTGAGCGCGAGGGTGTGGGCGCAGGCGTTGGGCAGGGTCACGCGATGGCCGACGGAGACGAAGACCGGCTTGACGCCGTCGCGTGTGCGCAGGGCCCGGCCGACCTCCTCGGCGCCGGCGAGCAGCGCGGAGGTGCTGCCGCGCGGGTGTCCGGGTCGTCGTGCGTGAAGGTGAAGGGGTTCTTGGCGACGCCGATCGTGGGCAGGCCGGTGAGGACGCCGAGGTGGCTGGCGAGGCCGAAGCGGCGGGGTGGGCGAGACCGTAGCCGTCGCAGACCACCAGGCCGGGCGGACACGGCAGGGCGTCGAGCGCGGCGAGGACCGTGGGGATCTCCCGGAACGCGAGCAGTCCGGGCACGTAGGGGAAGGAGACCCGGCCCACCGCCGTGGCCTCGGCGACGACGGCGAGACTCGACGCGTCCAGGACGACCGCCGCGGCGGCGACCACGTCCCGTTCGTCGTCGTACGCGACGTCGACCCCGTCACATGCCCCGTCCCGGGCGGCGGCCCGGTTCGTCCAGGATCACGCGCTCGCGCAGTTCGTCCTGGACGGCACGGGCCTGTTCCTCGGTCGTCGGCCAGCCGTCGGGGATGCGTACGGTCGTCATGGTGAGCTGAGCCTATGGTCTGCCAGGGGCCGGAACGGCACCCGGGGTAGGCTCGTGATCATGTTCGTGCTGGAGCTGACCTACACCGCCCCGCCGGCAGCCGTCGACGCCGTGCTGGAGGCGCATGTGGCGTGGCTCGACGAGCAGTACGAGCGGGGAGTCTTCCTCGCGTCCGGACGCAAGAACCCCCGCGACGGCGGGGTGATCATCGCCGCCGCGGGGACCGCGCGCGGATCGAGAAGATCGCCGCGGGGGACCCGTTCGTCACCGCGGGCGTGTGCGCGTACCGCATCACCGAGTTCGTGGCGACGAAGACGGCACCCGCGCTGGAGGCCTTCCGGGAGACCCTCTGAGCGTGGCGCCTCACTTGCCCAGGGCGCGCTGCAGCTGGCTCTTGTTCATGTTGGAACGGCCCTCGACGCCGCGGCGCTTGGCCTCCTGGTACAGCTGGTCGTAGGTGGGGCCCTGCGAGCCCTGCCCCGACCGCTGGCCGCCACGCTTCCCGGACGACATGTCCTTGGTGGAGGTACGGCTGGCCGTCTTCGACTCACCGGCGCGGGCGCGTTCCTTGTTCACCGTCCGCGAGGCGATCTCCTTGGCACGGCCGGTGCTCTCGCCCCGGTCCTGCGCACTCTTCTTGATGTGCTCGTACTGGCGCTCCCGCTTGGAGCTCGAACCGCGTGGCATGACCGCTCACTTCCTTTCAGCTCAGTGAACGAGTACCCACACTGCCAACATTCAGGGCATAGCGCATGCTCAGTGCTCCAGGCGGGCAACCCGGCCCTTTTCACCGGCTGCCCAGCACGCTCCGTGCGGGGTGCAGTCGACGGTGTCGTAGGAGCCCGTGCCGACCGTGCGCCAGGTGCGGCCGGCGTCCGTGGTGAGGTCGGTGCCGGTGGGCCGACGGCGAGGGCGGCGGTGCGGCTGCGGGGCAGCCAGGCCACGCCGGAGCGGTAGGCCGGCGGGGTGTGGCGGCGGGGCGCCAGGTGCGTCCGCCGTCGCCGGTGCGCGCGGCGGCCTGCGGTGAGGGCCGGCCGGGGGTGAAGTCGCCGCCGACGGCAAGACCGTGGGTGCGGTCGCGGAAGGCGAGCGCGAAGACGCCGCGGGCCGGGTCGCCCGCCGGGACGGGCAGGTCCGTGGCCGTCCAGGTGAGGCCCCGGTCGGCGGAGTGCAGCACACGCGCGCGCGTGGCCCCGCCGGTGGCGAGCCAGACGTCCTTCGACCCGGAGGTGACCAGGCACTGGCCGCTCGCCGCGAATCCGGCCTCGCCCTCCTGCGCGGCCGGCATGCCCGCGTTCGGCAGCACCTTCCAGGTGCGGCCGCCGTCGCCGGTCGACAGGATGCGGAACTTCCCGTCCACCGGGTCGCTCATCGCGAGGCCGTGGCGGTGGTCGAAGAACGCGAGGCAGTCGTAGAAGGCCTTCGGGTCGGTGTTGCGGAAGGACTCCGTCCAGGTCGCCCCGCCGTCGTCGGTGCGGTACACGCGGGACGCCTCGCCCTCGCCGATGGCCAGGACCACGGCCCGGCGCGCGTCGAACGCCTCGACGTCGCGGAACTGCAGCTCCGCCGCGCCCGGGGGCGAGACGTTCCGCCAAGTGGTCCCGCCGTCGGTGGTGCGCAGGACGGTGCCGCCGGTGCCCGCGAGCCAGGCGGTGCTCCGGCCGACGGCGGCGAGCCCGCGGAAGCGCACCTCCGGGGCGCCGGTGTCCTTGGGCTCCCAGTGCGGCATCCGGGGCTGCGGTCCGTGCGCCGGGGCGGGTACGGCGGCGGGCGCGGCCAGTGCGACGCATGCCGCCGCGCAGGCCACCACCGTGGTGACCGTTCGCCGTGTTCGACCCGTCCGTCGCGTGTTCCCGAGCGCCTCATGGCCGGCGAAGCTAGCCCACCGCCCCGGTGCCGTCCAGAGGGCCTCACGCGTGCCACCGGTGTTCCGGCGCACGCCACAAGTGCCCTGTGTGGCACGCGAGGAGAGTCATGTCACTCCTGTGCATGAACGCGGTGACAGAGGTCACTCGCATTTCGTGTGCACGGATTGGCTGATTCCGTCGTCTCTTCCAGTGCCCCGGTCTCATACGCCCGGAAGTCCGTCCAGCCGTCACAAGGGAGCAAGGCGTTGTCCATCGTCATCGAGCAGCCCGTGGAGGCCCGCCTCGTCGCCGCCGCGCCGCGTATGCCGAGCATTCCCGCGACGCTGCATTACGACCGACGTGATCCGTTCGCCGTCCGCATGACCTTCCCCGCCCCGGCCACGCTGGAGGGCGTCGAGGTCTGCTGGACCTTCTCGCGCGAGCTGCTCGCGGCGGGTCTGAAGAGCGTCGAGGGACACGGTGACGTGCGGGTGCGGCCGTACGGCTACGACCGCACGGTCCTGGAGTTCCACGCCCCGAGGGCACTGCCGTCGTGCATGTCCGGTCCAGCGAGGTGCGCCGGTTCCTGGAGGCCACGAGCGAGCTCGTGCCGGTCGGCCTGGAGCACCTCCAGCTCGACCTGGACCACGATCTGGCGGAACTGATGCGGGACGCCTGCTGAGCCGACTGCCCTGAGCGACGAGGGCCTCGGCCGTCCGCTCAGGGCAGGGCGGCTTTCGTCGCCGTCGAGGCCGGCGACGTACGGAGTTCACGGACGATCTCCCCGAGCCCGGGTGCCGACGCCCCGGCCCGCTCGGCCAGCTTCTCCACGCGCTGCCCGTGGGCGCGGACGTCCGCGCCGGGCAGCAGTCCGGCCGAGGCGGCGAGGACGACGACCGCCGCGTCCCGCTCGGAGACCTCGGCGACCGGCAGCGGCCCCCGGAGGGCCTGCCGTGCCTCCTCCCGCAGCGCGTCCACGGCGGCGAGGCGCGCCGGCGCGTACTCCACGGACGGGAACACGCCGAGGACCCGCTTCTTCTCCGCTCGCAGGAAGCCCTCGGCCACCAGCTGCTCCCGCACCGCCTCGAACGTCACCCGGGCCCGCAGCGTCACCCACGTCCGCCAGGAGTGCGGGCACGACTCGCGGACGAGTTCCAGCAGCCCGTCGAGGACCGCGTCACCGGCGCGGGAGTCCAGGTCGACGGGCGTGGCGATACCGTCCTGGTCGACGAGCAGGCCGCGCTGGGCCAGCTCGGTGAGGGCGCCGGCCCGCACCAGGTCGGGCCGGTGGGCCGTGTCGGTGCTCGCCTGCCGTGCGGGGTCCCGGGCCAGCAGGCAGAGCCGGGCCGGCAGCGAGAGCGGGCCGGTGGGCACGGGGCCTCCTCGGGGCAGGGAGATCGAATCCCACGTTAATGCGTTGACAGGCTCCTGGCCCCCTCGTAGCGTGACAGCGGTCCTGTTGCCGTCGATTGGAGAAGGACGTTGCTCGTCTGAGGTCCTGAGACACCGCGTCACCCACATCAGGTGGGTGCGCCGCGTACGACCTCGGCGTCCGAGCCGTCCTCCGGTACAGGGCTTTTCTCATGCCCGTGGAGCCCCTCTCCCCTGGTCGCAGGTGTCTCGACACGCGTTTGCCCCTGACCGCATCACGCAACCGCGAAAGAGGCCCGCATGCCTGCTTCCATCACCGTCACGTCCCTCTCCTTCACCTGGCCCGACGGCACCCCCGTCTTCGAGGGCCTCGACGTCGCCTTCGGCCCGGGCCGGACCGGTCTGGTCGGCGTCAACGGGTCGGGGAAGTCGACCCTGTTGAAGCTGATCGCCGGTGAGCTCGCACCGGCCGACGGCGCCGTCCGCGTGGCCGGCGAGGTCGGCTACCTCCCGCAGAACGTCACGCTCGACACCACCCTGCGCGTCGACCAGGCGCTCGGCATCGCCGAACGGCGGGCCGCGCTGCACGCCATCGAGGCGGGCGATGTGGCCGAGGCGCACTTCGAGACCCTCGGCGACGACTGGGACGTGGAGGAGCGCGCCCTGGCCACGCTCGGCGAACTCGGCCTCGGGCACGTCGAGTTGGACCGCACCATCGGCGAGGTGTCCGGCGGCGAGTCGGTCCTGCTGCGGCTGGCCGCGCTGCTGCTGCGCCGGCCCGAGGTGCTGCTGCTGGACGAGCCGACCAACAACCTCGACCTGTACGCGCGCAGGCGGCTGTACGCGGCCGTCCAGTCCTGGCCGGGCGTGATGGTCGTCGTCAGCCACGACCGTGAACTGCTGGACCTGGTCGACCAGATCGCCGATCTGCGCTCCGGCGAGATCACCTGGTACGGCGGCAACTTCTCCGACTACGAGGAGGCACTGGAGATCGAACAGGAGGCTGCCGAGCGCATGGTGCGGGTCGCCGAGGCCGACTTCCGCAAGCAGAAACGCGAACTGGCCGACGCCCAGGTCAAGCTGGCCCGCCGCAAACGGTACGGACAGAAGATGTGGGACCAGAAGCGCGAGCCGAAGATCGTCATGGGGGCGCGCAAACGCGCGGCGCAGGAGTCCGCGGGCAAGCACCGGATCATGCACGAGGAGAAGCTCGCCGATGCCAGGGAGCGGCTCGACGACGCGGTGGAGGCGGTCCGGGACGACGACGAGATCCGGGTCGACCTGCCGTACACGGCCGTGCCGCCGGGGCGTACGGTCCTAACCCTCCAGGATCTCGGGCTCCGCTACGGCTCCCGGGTGAAGGGCGGGTTCGAGCTGCGCGGGCCCGAGCGGGTCGCGCTGATCGGGCGCAACGGGGCGGGCAAGACGACACTGCTGCGCACCGTCACCGGGGAGCTCGAGGCGGAGTCGGGTGAGGTGACGGCGCACGTCCCGCTCCGGTTCCTGCCGCAGCGGCTCGACGTCCTGGACGGGGAGCTGACGGTCGCCGAGAACGTGGCCCGGTTCGCGCCGGCCGCCACCAACAATCGCATCCGGGCGCGGCTGGCCCGCTTCCTGTTCCGGGGTGCCCGGGCCGACCAGAAGGCGGCGACGCTCTCCGGTGGTGAGCGCTTCCGGGCGGCGCTGGCCGCGCTGATGCTGGCCGAGCCCGCGCCGCAGCTGCTCATGCTGGACGAGCCGACCAACAACCTCGACATGGCGAGCGTGCGGCAGCTGACCACGGCACTGGAGTCCTACGAGGGGGCGCTGATCGTGGCCAGTCACGACCTGCCGTTCCTGGAGTCGGTCGGCATCACGCGCTGGCTGCTGCTGGAGGAGGGAGAACTGAAGGAAATCACGCCAGAGGCTGTCGGGTTTCCCGCCTAGCTTCGATGGCATGACCGACTTCACGCACGATGTCATCACCCTGACCGGAGCCCGTGAGAACAACCTCAAGGACGTCACCCTGCGCATCCCGAAGGGCCGGCTGACGGTGTTCACCGGCGTTTCGGGGTCGGGGAAGTCGTCCGTCGTCTTCGACACGATCGCGGTGGAGTCGCAGCGCCAGCTGAACGAGACCTTCCCTGGTTCGTCCGCAACCGGCTGCCCAAGTACGAGCGGCCGCACGCGGACGGGCTGGAGGACCTCTCCCCGCGATCGTGGTCGACCAGCGGCCGGTCGGCGGCCACTCCCGGTCGACGGTCGGCACCATGACGGACGTCTACTCGGTGATCCGGGTGCTGTTCTCCCGGCACGGCACCCCGAGCGCCGGGCCGGCGACCGCGTACTCGTTCAACGACCCGTCGGGCATGTGCCCCGAGTGCGACGGACTCGGCCGGACGGTGCGGCCCGACTGGGACCGCATCCTGGACCCGGACCGCTCCCTGGCCGACGGGGCGGTCCGCTTCCCACCGTTCGCCGCCGGGACCTGGCAGGGGCAGTCGTACACCAACAGCGCCGATCTCGACCCGGCCAAGCCGGTGGGGCGGTTCACCGCCGCCGAGCGGGAGTTCCTGATGCGCGGGCGGCCGGGCAGCATGGTCACCGTGAACGGCAGCGGCGGCACCTGGACCACCGAGTACGAGGGACTGGCCGACCGTTTCGAACGGCTGTACCTGAAGCGGGACCTGTCGGCCATGAGCCAGAAGACCCGCGATCTGGTCCGGGAGTTCCTGGTGGAGGGCACCTGCCCGGTCTGCGACGGGGCCCGTCTCAACGCGGCGGCGCTCGCGACCCGGATCGGCGGCCGGAACATCGCCGACTGCGCCCGTATGCAGGTCACCGACCTCATCGCCGTGCTGAAGGAGATCGACGACCCGGTCGCCGGTCCCGTCGCGGGGCGGCCGTCGCCGCGCTGGAGCGCATCGAGGCGATCGGCCTCGGCTACCTCAGTCTCGACCGGGAGACGGCCACGCTCAGCGGCGGGGAGGGACAGCGGCTGAAGACGGTCCGGCACCTCGGCTCCAGCCTGAGCGGGATGACGTACATCTTCGACGAGCCGAGCGTCGGCCTGCACCCGCGTGACGTGGGCCGCCTCGGCGATCTGCTGCTGCGGCTGCGCGACAAGGGCAACACCGTGCTGGTCGTCGAGCACGACCCGGATGTCATCGGGCTGGCCGACCACGTCGTCGACATGGGGCCGGGGGCCGGCACCGAGGGCGGCAGGGTCGTGTTCGAGGGCACACCGGGCGAGCTGGCTGCCTCGGGCACCCTCACCGGGAAGTTCCTGCGTCACCGTACGGCGGTCAAGGAGCAGGTGCGGCGGGCCACCGGCGAGCTGTGGGTCAAGGGCGCCGACCGGCACAACCTGCGGGACGTGACCGTGCGGTTCCCGGCCGGTGTGCTCACGGCGGTGACCGGGGTGGCGGGGTCCGGGAAGAGCACCCTGGCCGGGGAGTTCACCGCGACGCACCCGGACGCCGTGGTGGTCGACCAGTCGTCGATCGGGATCTCGGGCCGGTCCACTCCGGCCACGTACCTGGGGATCATGGACACCGTACGGAAGATCTTCGCCGCGAGACGGGGGCCGAGGCGGGCTTCTTCAGCTTCAACTCCAGCGGGGCCTGCGGCACCTGCGAGGGCCGGGGCATCATCTACACCGACCTCGCCTTCATGGACCCGGTGACGACGACCTGCCACGACTGCGAGGGGCGGCGCTTCAAGGAGGAGGTGCTGCGGCTGACCGTGCGGGGCCGATCCATCGCCGACGTCCTTCAGATGACGGCCGAACAGGCGCTCGGCTTCTTCGAGGACACGGGCGTACGGCGCCGGCTGCGCGCCCTGCGGGACGTCGGACTGACGTATCTGACGCTCGGCCAGCCCCTCTCCACGCTCTCCGGCGGCGAGCGCCAGCGCATCAAGCTGGCCACGCGGCTGCACCGGACCGGCGCGGTCTACGTGCTCGACGAACCGACGACCGGCCTGCACATGGCGGACGTGGACGGGCTGGTGTCCCTGCTGGACCGGTTGGTCGACACGGGCAACACGGTCATCGTGGTCGAGCACAACCTGGACGTCATCGCCCGGGCCGACTGGGTGATCGACCTCGGCCCCGACGGCGGCCGGGACGGCGGCGAGATCGTCTTCGAGGGGACGCCGGGACAGCTCCTGGAGGCAGAGGGGTCCTTCACCGCGGAGCATCTGCGGCGGGCGGTTCAGGCGGACGTCATCGTGCCGGCGTCAGCTCCCCGGTGAGCCGTACGCCCGGGTGAGCGCTGTTGCTGACGATGGCGAGGCGGGGGCCTTGCGGGCCGTGGTGCCACTGCCCGCCGACCAGAGGGAGGAGGGCAACGTTGGGCGTCGGCCCCCGTGTCCAGTCGAGGCGGCCGGCGAGGGTGTCGAGGCTCGTACCGCCGATGGCCTGCGCGACGGACGCCCGGTCGGTGGGGTCGTCCGCGACGGCCAGAGCATGGTGGGCGGTCTCCAGGAGGGCGTGGGCCAGGCCGAGGGGCTGGAGCCAGGCGGCGCCGGTGTCCTGCTCGTAGGCGTGGGCGAGCTCGGCGCAGGTGGTGCCGTCGAGGCTGGAGCGGTACGGGTGGCCGGGGCTCCAGTAGACCAGGGTGGCCACGCGCGCGTCGGCGAGTTCGCCGTGGACGTCGGGGGCGGGGGTGGTGTGGGTGTGCGGGTAGGTCAGCCAGCGCGAGCAGGTGATCAGCCGCGGACGCAGCCCCGCCTCGCGGGCCTGGCGGTGGAAGAGGGCGAGATCGGTGGCGGTGGCGGCGCTGGTGACGAGGCCGGCGCCGTGCTCCCGCATCCGGCCGACCTGCGCCTGGAAGCCGTCGGACGGTTCCCGGTAGGCACCGAGGTCGACCAGGGTGTGCCCACGGGGTGACGTCACGGGGGCGAAGCCGTACCGGTCGTGACGCAGCAGTCCGCCCTGCAGATCGTCGTTCCAGAGGCACCCGACGGCGCCCCGGCCGTCGACGCGCTCCCACAGGTCGGCGAAGACGGCGGCGATGTCGTCCAGTCCCCACGCGAAGTGGTAGGTCCACCGGAAGCGGTGCCCGGGCTCGGCGCCGCGCGTGTGGACGTACGCCTGCCAGGGGAACGTGGTCGACACGCAGGGAACCCCGGCCTGTTCGCAGGCGTCGGTGACGGCGGGCAGGACCCGGGTCCCGGCCATCGTGAGCACGAGGTGCGCGCCGTCGGCGTCGGCCAGGTCCCGCACGGCCTGCCGGGCCGCGTGCGGATCCGAGCGGCTGTCGCGCACCGCGACGCTCACGTCGTAGCGGCGGCCGCCGTTGCGGACGTGCGCGAGCCGGGGTGCGAGTCTGCGCAGGACGTACGACAACGGTGACCCGAGAGGGGCCAGTCGACCCGTCAACGGCGCGACCACGCCCACACACAAGGAAGTCGACGACATCGGTGGCCCCTCTCTCTCCGCCGGTACGGCTGCTCAGTGGCCGGAACGGTCCGCGGTGACGCAGGTGGTCCTGCTGAAGACGGCCACCGTCTCGTTGCCGCAGTTGTTGCTGTGGCCCGAGGCGTTCCGGGCGAAGAGCAGGTTGGACAGGACGCCACCGCTGGGGCCCGTCCGATCGCCGCCGCCCCTGCCGTCGTCCTCGGCCACACATGTGCGCTCCTTGAAGAGCGCCACCTTGCCCGTCCCGCAGAGATTGGCGTGCCCGGAGGAGTTCCTGCCGGAGAGGTTGGACAGCACACCGCCCGCCCCGGCGTCGCCGTCACCGGCCTGGGCCGTCGCCATACCGGCGGGAACAGCCATGAGCATCCCCACCATCGAGGCCACTACCGCGATACGCCGCGCGCCGTACATATCTGTTGGTTTCCTTCCGCTGGATCGGCCCGGCCGTCTCGGCCGGAGCACTACGCCCAACGACGCCTCGGCGGATCGGCATGGGCCTCGGCGAGGTGAATGATCTGCAAGGCGGTTGATCAGGTACTCCGACGGAAGGCCGGGCGCGCGGGCGTTGACGCGTCAAGGCGCGGTCCGCGCTGTGCACCGATGGGGTGGTTTGTCCTCCGTCGGCCGATCAAGCGTGCGGAGTCCGCGAACACTGGGCGGGGGGTGGCGCGGGCCACCGGGGAGGGGAACGGCATGGCCGACGGCACGGTTGTGGTGGCGGTGGCGGAGCGTCCGGAGGACGGGGGCGCCGCCGCCGGGCAGTTGGCGCGCATCGCCGAGGGGATCCGGGCGCGCGGCTTACAGGTCCGGTGGGTGGTGAGCGCCGCCGACGCCGAGGCGGTGCTCAGGACCGAGGCCGGCCTAGCCGCCGCGGTGGTCGCCTGGGATCTTCCGCCCGGGCCGGGAGCCGACGGTGAACCGGGCGGTGCGGCGGTGCTGCGCCGGATCGGGCGCCGTTTCCAGGACCTGCCGGTGTTCCTGGTCATGGCGGACGAGGGGCTGCGGGAGCTGCCGCTGTGGGTCTCGCAGTCGGTGGTGGGTTACGTGTGGCCGCTGGAGGACACGCCGGCGTTCATCGCCGGGCGGATCACCACCGCCGCGCGTGCCTACCAGGACGCCCTGCTCCCGCCGTTCTTCAAGGCGCTGCGCCGCTTCGACGACGCCCACGAGTACTCGTGGCACACCCCCGCCCACTCGGGCGGTGTCGCCTTCCTGAAGTCGCCGGTGGGCCGGGCGTTCCACGAGTACTTCGGAGAGCGGCTGCTGCGCAGCGACCTGTCGATCTCCGTGGAGGAGCTCGGCTCGCTGTTCGAGCACACCGGGCCGATCGGCGAGGCCGAACGCAACGCGGCGCGGGTCTTCGGCTCCGACCACACCTACTTCGTGCTGCACGGCGACTCCACCTGCAACCGTCTGGTCGGCCACTTCAGCGTGACCCGTGACGAGATCGCCCTCGTGGACCGCAACTGCCACAAGTCGGTCCTGCACGGCCTGGTCGTCTCCGGTGCCCGGCCGGTGTACCTGGTCCCCACACGCAACGGCTACGGCCTCGCCGGACCGCTGCCGCCGGCCGAGATCGCGGCTGAGTCGGTGGCGGCGCGGATCGCCGCGAACCCCCTGACGGCGGATGCCGTGTCGTCGCGCGCCCAGTACGCGGTGTTCACCAACTCCACGTACGACGGCCTGTGTTACGACGCCTTGGCGGCGGCCCGGGCCTTCGCCGCCGGCACGCCCCGGCTGCACTTCGACGAGGCGTGGTTCGCGTACGCCCGCTTCCATCCGCTCTACGCCGGGCGCTACGGCATGTCGGTCGACTCGGAGACCTTCCCCGGCCCCGACCGCCCGACGGTGTTCGCGACCCAGTCCACCCACAAGCTGCTGGCGGCGTTGTCGCAGGGCGCCATGGTGCACGTCAGGCCCGGGCCGCGGGCGCCGGTGGAGCACGACCGGTTCAACGAGGCGCTGATGATGCACGGCACCACGTCGCCGCTGTACCCGATGATCGCCTCGCTGGACGTGGCCACGGCGATGATGGACGGCCCGCAGGGGCAGTGGCTGGTCGACGAGGCGGTGACCGAGGCGGTGCGGTTCCGCCAGGAGATGGTGCGGATCGGGCGGCGGATCGAGGCCGCCGGGGACCGGCCGCCGTGGTTCTTCGGGGTGTGGCAGCCCGGTGAGGTGACCGATCCGGCGAGCGGGGCCCGGCTGCCCTTCGACGAGGCTCCGGCGGAGCTGCTGCGCACCGAGCCGTCCTGCTGGCACCTGGAGCCCGGCGCGGACTGGCACGGCTTCCCCGGGCTGACCGACGGCTACTGCATGCTCGACCCGATCAAGGTCACCCTGACCTGCCCGGGGATCAGCGCCACCGGCGAGGTGTCCGACCGGGGCATCCCGGCGCGGGTGCTCACCGCGTACCTGGGCACGCGCGGGATCGTGGTGGAGAAGACCGACAGCTACACCACGCTGGTGCTCTTCTCCATGGGCATCACCAAAGGCAAGTGGGGCACGCTGCTGGACGCCCTCATGGACTTCAAGGACCTCTACGACGGTGCCGCCCCGCTCGACCGGGTCCTGCCCGCGCTGGTCGCCGAGCACCCGCGGCGCTACTCCGGGCGGACCCTGCGCGAGCTGTGCCAGGAGATGCACGACCATCTGCGCGAGATCCGCCTGGTCGAGCTTCTGGACACCGCGTTCCAGCAACTGCCCGAGCCCGTCGCCCCGCCCCAGCAGTGCTACCAGCGCCTGATCCGCGGCGGCACGGAACGCGTCCGCCTGACCGACGCGCCGGGCCGGGTCGCCGCCGCGATGGTCACCGTCACGCCGCCGGGCATCCCGGTCCTCATGCCGGGCGAGAGCATCGGCGAGGCGGACGGCCCTCTCCTGCGCTACCTCACCGCCCTGGAGTCCTTCGACCGCCACTTCCCCGGCTTCGGCAGCGAGACCCACGGCGTGACGCGCGACCCCGACAACGGCGACTACCTGATCGAGTGCCTGCACGCGGAGGGGCCCGGCCCCACCACTGCTACGACGACCCCGGCCCAGCGACGGGACCCGGAGGGCGCCGAGCCGATGGGCTGAGTATGAGGGCCGCTGGGGGTCGGGGCCTGTGGGGGTCCGGGGACCGGTGGTGGCCCCGTGGCGGTTGGGTATCTGTGTGTCGTAGGGGGTCCGTAGTCAGTGTGGCGGTGGTGCGCTGCGTGCCGGCGGGGCACCACGTACCGGCCGGGCACCGCGTGCCGACAGGGCGGCGCCGCGTGGTTGGCGGGGGCGCCGCGTGCGGCGGGGCCGGTCGAGGGTGGTCCGGCAGGCGAGCCCCCGGTAGGCGGCGGCTTCCGGCAGGCGGCCGCGCGGACGACAAGCAGTCACCCGGTTCGACCGGCGTCCTAGGGCGCTCTGGAGTCGGCCCAGGCCGAGGGAGGCGGCCCGGGCGGCAGCTCCCAGGTTCGTGGCCACCGTCCTCGCGGCGCCGCGTGCCGGCAGGGCCGTCGGCCGGACCGGGTTCCCGCCACGCCAGGCACCGAGCCGACGGCCGGGGAGCCGGCGGACCCCTCGCCGCCGCCAAGGCAGGCCGGACACCCGCCAACAGCCGAATGACCGACGGACCCCTACCCCCCGCCAAATCCAGGCCAGACACCGTCAACAGCCGAAGAACCGACGGAGCACTACCGCCCGCCCAGGCCGGGCCGGGCGCCGATGTTCGCCCTGCCGTCCGGCAAGGGCGGGCCGAAAAGTGGGGCCAGGTGCCGACGCCTCACCGAGCCGCCGAGCGGACCGGGTCTGGATTCGACCCGGCCGCGTACCGACGCCTCACCCCGCCACCCCGAAGGCGACGGACCGTCCCAGCCGCCTCCGGCCCCGCCCCCAGGGGTGTCGTCTCCCGCATTCGCCCTGCATGATGGGCGGCTGACGCCCGACGGATTCCGGTCGATCCCGGAAGCCCGCTCGGTGCGGTCCAGACACGTCCCATCCGATACGGAGTCACGCTCGTGCCCAGCAAGAAGGCCCTCGTCCGCCGCCCCAGCCCGCGTCTTGCCGAAGGGCTGGTGACACACATCGAGCGGGAGAGGGTCGACGCCGACCTCGCGGTCGAGCAGTGGGAGGCGTATGTGGAGGCCCTGCGCACGCACGGCTGGGAGACCATCGAGGTGGACCCGGCCGACGACTGCCCGGACTCGGTGTTCGTCGAGGACACGGTCGTGATGTACAAGAACGTCGCACTGATCGCACGCCCGGGCGCCGACTCCCGGCGTGACGAGACCGCCGGGGTCGAGGAGGCCGTGGCCGGTCTGGGCTGCTCGGTGAACTGGATCTGGGAGCCGGGCACACTGGAGGGCGGTGACGTACTGAAGATCGGCGACACGGTGTACGTGGGCCGCGGCGGTCGCACCAACGCCGCCGGCGTCCAGCAGTTGCGGGCCGCGTTCGAGCCGCTGGGCGCACGGGTGGTCTCCGTACCGGTGAGCAAGGTGCTGCACCTGAAGTCGGCGGTCACCGCGCTGCCGGACGGGACGGTCATCGGGCACATCCCGAAGATGGACGCGCCGTCCCTGTTCGCGCGTTTCCTTCCGGTGCCGGAGGAGGCCGGATCGCACGTGGTGCTGCTCGGCGGTGACAAGCTGCTGATGGCGGCGAGCGCGCCGAAGACCGCGGAGCTCTTCGCGGACCTCGGGTACGAACCGGTCGTCGTGGACATCAGCGAGTTCGAGAAGCTGGAGGGATGTGTGACGTGCCTCTCGGTGCGGCTGCGGGAGCTCTACGCCTGACCCGGTGCGGAGACCACTCGACCGGCCCACGACCTGCGTGTCCGGCACCCGTGCCGCACCTCGAGCGACCCCGCTGATCAGCGGCCTTTACAGCGCCCTTAACCTACGGCATCGTAACCTACGGAAACGTAGCCTACGATGCCGTAGGTTACCGCTTACCGCTCGAACGCACGTCCCCTGGAGAGTCCATGACGATCGCCACTCCCCACCTCGGCAGCCCCGCCGGCGCCTGGACCGACGCTCAGCTGCTGTACGCATTGGAGGAAGTGGTCGAGAAGGAACTCAACCGGCATCTGAAGGTCGCCAAGGACTGGATGCCGCACGAGTACGTGCCGTGGAGCGACGGGCGCAACTTCCCCGGCCTCTTCGAGGACGGCGAGGCCTGGGAGAAGGAGCATTCCAAGGTCACGGAGATCGGCCGCATCGCGCTCGTCGTCAACCTGCTCACCGAGGACAACCTGCCCAGCTACCACCACGAGATCGCCTCCCTCTTCGGCCGTGACGGAGCCTGGGGCACCTGGGTGCACCGCTGGACCGCGGAGGAGGGCCGGCACGGCATCGTGATGCGGGACTACCTGCTCACCTCGCGCGCCGTGGACCCGGACAAGCTGGAGCAGTTCCGCATGTCCCACATGAGCGAGGGCTTCGAGTCGGACAACCGCCACTCGATGCTGCACTCGGTCGCCTACGTCGCCTTCCAGGAGCTCGCGACCCGTATCTCGCACCGCAACACCGGCCACCAGTCCGGCGACCCGGTCTGTGATCGCATGCTGGCCCGCATCGCGACCGACGAGAACCTGCACATGGTCTTCTACCGGAACCTGCTGCGGGCGGCCTTCGAGCTCGCCCCCGACCTGACCATGCAGGCCGTCCGGGACGTGGTCGTGAACTTCCGGATGCCCGGCCACGGCATCCCCGGCTTCGAGCGGGCCGCCGCGCAGATGGCGATCGGCGAGGTCTACAACATGCGCATCCACCACGACGACGTGCTGCAGCCCGTGCTGCGCTTCCTGAAGATCATGGAGATCGGCGGTCTCGGCCCCGAGGGCCTGAAGGCGCAGGAGGAGCTGGGCCTGTTCATGGACGGCCTGGACTCCGAGGCGGCGAAGTTCGACGAGAAGCTGGCCGCGCGCAAGGCCCGCATGGCGGCCCGCGCCGGCGCCTGACGCCCGACCCGGCACTCCCGGGCCACGCCGCCCGGCACCCCCGGGGCCACGCCGCCCGGCACTCCCCGGGGCCATGCCGGCCGGCACAGCCCAGGAGTCGGCCCGGGGCGTCGGCCCCCGGGGCCACCCCTGGCCTGCGCCCTGGGTTACCTCCGGGCCAACGCCCGGTACTACCCCGGCCGGCGCCTGACGCCGCCCCGGGACCCGACCCGGCACAGCCCCTGCCCTGCCCTGAGACGATGAGGCCCCGGCCGCCACGAGTGGCCGGGGCTCGCGGCGTCCCGCGCGGTCATCGCGACGTACGCCGCAGTTCCAGCCGTTCCTTCTCCGACAAGCCGCCCCAGACGCCAAAGCGCTCGTCGTTGTCCATCGCGTACTCGAGGCAGGCCGCGCGGATCGGGCACATCCCGCAGATCCGCTTCGCCTCCCGCACCGAACTGCCCGGCTCGGGGAAGAAGAAGTCCGCCCCGGTCTGCGCGCACAACGCCTCCTGCTGCCAGGCGAGTTCGGGCGAGGTGATCGTGTCGATGTGCATGGCCCACAGCGTCGCGGCCGGCGAAAAACGTTCGATCAACGCGGGATCAACACGCGGTCAGGGGCCTCCGGCCGTCTCGATGGTCGCCTGCCGGACGCGGTGACGCACGGCGGCGCGCGGGATCACGGGGAACCAAGCGATCACGGGGAACCCAGCGACCCCGCGCTCCGGCGGCGGCCGCCGGTGGGCGGTGCGAGACTCGGCAGAGAGACGACGGGACTCTGTGCGAGGAGGGCCACGATGCTCACCACCCGTTATGTCACCGGCGCTCCGAACTGGATCGATCTCGGCACCCCCGACATCGACGGCGCCGCCCGCTTCTACGGCGATCTGTTCGACTGGCGGTTCCAGCCGGGCGGGCCCGAGGTCGGCGGCTACGGCCTCTTCCAGCTGGGCGGCAGGACCGTCGCCGGCGGCATGCAGACCACGCCGGAGCAGGGCCCGCCCTCCTGGACCGTGTACTTCCAGGTCCCGGACGCGGACGCCACGGCGAAGGCGGCCGAGCAGGCGCACGGCTCGGTGCTGATGCAGCCCATGGACGTACAGGATCTGGGCCGTATGGCGATCCTCGCCGACCGGGCCGGGGTGTCGTTCGGGCTGTGGCAGCCGGGCGCGAACAAGGGCCTGGACGTGGTGCGGGAACCCGGCTCGCTGTGCTGGCTGGAGCTGTACACGGCGGACGTCCCGGCCGCGGCCGCCTTCTACCACTCCGTGCTCGGTCTGGAAACCTACGGCGTCGACTTCCCCGGCGGCAGCTACACCACCTTCAACCCCGCCGGGACGGGCGAGGACGCCATGTTCGGCGGTGTCGTCCCGCTCTCCGACGACCCGTCCGAGGACGAGTCGTACTGGCTGCCGTACTTCGAGGTCCCCGACCCGGACACCACCGTCGCCCGGGCCCGGGAACGGGGCGGCACGGTCCGTATGCCCGCCACGGACCTGCCGGACGTGGGCCGGGTCGCCAAGCTCACCGACCCCTACGGGGCCCGCTTCGCGGTGATCCGCAGCGAGCCACCGGCGGCCTGAGACCCGGCCACCCGGACCAGAACCAGAACCAGGACAAGAACCAGGACCACGACCAGGACTAGGCGGACGCCCGCCGTACCAGAGTCGTCGGCAGGACCACGCTGGAGGGAGTGCCGCCGACGCCCTGGGCACCTTCGTGGGGGGTGCCGCGGTCGAGGCCGCGCAGGAGCAGTCGGGCCATCAGGCGGCCCATCTCCTCTATGTCCTGACGGACCGTGGTCAGGGGCGGATCGGCCTGTTCCGCGATGGGCAGCATGTCGTCGAAGCCGATCACGGCCACGTCGTCGGGCACCCGCCGCCCGGTCTCCCGCAGGACGCGCAGGGCCCCCGAGGCCGTGAGGTCGTTCGCGGCGAACACGGCGTCCACGTCCGGGCAGCGGTCGAGGAGTTCGCGCATGGCCCGCTCGCCGCCGGCCGGTGTGAAGTCGGCCTCGGCGATCAGCCGCGGGTCGGCATCCACCATGACGTCCCGGTAGCCGTCGAGCCGGTCCACCGCGGACGTCTGGTCGAGAGCGCCGGTGATGTGCGCGATACGGGTCCGTCCGAGGCCGGCGAGGTGGCGGACGGCGTCGCGGGCGCCGCCGCGGTTGTCGCTGTCGACGTACACCACGTCGCGCCGGTCGCCGTTCCAGCCCGGACGCCCGCCGAAGACCGTGGGGACGCCCGCCCGCTGGATCAGCTCCGGCAGCGGGTCGTCCAGGTGCAGGGAGAAGACGAGCGCCCCGTCGACGTGCCCGCCGGCGAGGTAGCGGCCGACCCGGGCGTGGTCGTCGCGGCCTTCCGTGAGCAGCAGGACGAGCTGGTTGTCGTGGGCGGTGAGCTCCTTGCTGATGCCGCGCAGCTGGAGGGCGAAGAACGGGTCGGCGAACACCCGGGTCTCCGGTTCGGCGACGACGACCGCGACCGCGTCGTGCCGCCGGGTCACCAGGGAGCGGGCGGCCTGGTTGGGGACGTACCCGAGCTCTTCCACGGCCTTGCGGACCCGCTCGACGAGGATCTCCCTGACGCCGTCCCGCCGTTGACCACGCGCGAGACGGTGGCCCGCGAGACTCCGGCCCGGGCGGCCACGGCCTCCAGGGTGGGACGCGGGGCTGTGTCGGTCACTTCGGGGCTCCTCACCTGCGGTTGCGCCTCAGGATAGCCCCGGGTGCGCGGCGGAGTGAGAGCGCTCTCGTCCGCGCGGGAAGGCGGCCCTGGCACCAGCCGCGTGTGCCCCTCAGTGCCCGTGCTGAGTCTGTCCCGGGTCATCGCCCCCGGGCTCGCGCCGAGCGCTTCCCGGGTCACCCCCGTGACGGCCCGGGTCGTATCCGGGAATCGTCCCGTCCGGCTTCTTCACCAGGAACAGTCCCACCATCCCATGTCGGAGTGGCTCTGCACATGGCAGTGGTACATCCAGGCGCCCGCACCGACCCCCTCCCCGCGATCACCTGGAAGCCGAACGAGTCGGCCGGGCCCGTGATCTTGTTGTCGATGACCTGGCTGGGATCCTCAGGGCCGGTCAGCATGCCGGTGCGGTTGTCCGCCCAGCGATGACCGTGCATGTGGAAGGTGTGGTAGAACTCGCCGTGCGTGATCACGATGAACTCGACCCGGTCACCCACCGTGGCCTCGAAGTTCGGGCCCGAGTGCGGCGGCCTGTTGTTGATGAGCATGTCGTTGAAGACGACGGTGTGTGTCCGGTCGGGCAGGACGTCGCCCTTGCGGCGGACGATCACCGGGCCGTAGAGCCCCTTCTGGAGCCCCTGGGTGCCGTGCTCGGTGCCCACGACGTGGTCGTGGTAGTGCCAGTAGCCCGCGCTGCCGCCCGCCAGGTGCCGTCCTTGCGGCGGCCGGGGGCGTGGGTGCGCCAGGTGTAGGTGCGGGTGCCGCCCGGCTCGACATGGCTGCGGTTCATTTTCGTGCCGTCGCTGCCGATCTCGTAGTCCAGCCCGTGGGCGTGCAGGCTCACGTCCACATCCATGGTGTTCTCGAACTCGATGTGCAGCGTGTCGCCCTCGTTGAGCTCGATCAGCGGGCCGGGGATCGTCGCCTTGCCCTTCTCCAGGCCGTAGCCCATCTGGCCGTCGGCCAGCTTCT
Organism: Streptomyces tuirus; assembly: GCA_018195615.1. Taxonomy (GTDB): domain Bacteria; phylum Actinomycetota; class Actinomycetes; order Streptomycetales; family Streptomycetaceae; genus Streptomyces; species Streptomyces tuirus_A. Next base: position 567,778 of record JAGTPG010000001.1, read on the forward strand.
CGGCGTACAGCTTGATGCGTTTCACCTCGCCCCCGGCCGGTGCCGTACCGGCCGGTCCGGCGGCGCTGACGGCCTCCGGCGCCACGGACAACGATGTCGCGGCGGCCGCGCCGCCCAGCAGCACCTGCCGGTTGAAGCTGCGTCTGTCCATGCGGAACTCCCCACCCTGGTAAGGCATTTACGGAGACGTACCTGTGATGAACCTGTGGAACGGTACCGGCCGTGCTCCCGTTTATCCACACTCAAGACAAAGTTGACGCCATCACGGTCATAGGTATTGGCGAGTCGAGCAAAGGGTTTAGCTTCCTTGGCGGTGTTGCTGTGACCGAGGAGGTGCCCATGCACTTACGAGGGCTGAGCAAGAGAAGACGTGTCTGGGCGGCCTCGGTGGCCGCCGGAGTCGTGACCGCCGGACTGCTGTCGGGCCCCGCCGCGAGCGCGCGCCCGTATCCGGAACCCCCGCTGACAACGATGTCGATCAAGTCGCCACCGGGCGGCGCGAACGTACGGGTGCTGATCTTCCACGGTTCCGCGGCGGCCGGGGAGGAGTCGCCGGTCGTGAACGCCGGGATCGAGGCCGTCGAGGACATCGGTCTGTCGGGTCCGGCCGACCGCCGCTTCAAGGCCCAGGCCACCGACGACGCCTCGGTGTTCACCGACGAGAGGAAACTCGGCCGCTTCAACGCGGTCGTGTTCCTGACCGGTGGCGGCGATGTCCTCGACGCGGAACAGGAGGCGGGCCTGGAGGCGTACATGGAGGCCGGCGGCGGTTTCGTCGGCATCCATGACGCGGCGCGCGCCGAGCCGTACTCGGACTGGTTCACCGGACTGGTGGGTGCCCGTCCGGCCGCGTCGAGCCCCACGGCCGTCCAGCGGGCGACCGTGGAGGTCGGCGACCGCCGGCATCCGGCCACCAAGGACCTGCCGGTGCAGTGGAAACGCCCCGACAAGTGGCTGAACTGGGTGAAGAACCCGTCGGGCGAGGTCCACACGGTGGCCCGGGTCCGCGAATCGACGTATCAGCCGGGCACGGGAGCCAACGGCTGGGACCACCCGGTCAGTTGGTGCCGTGACTACGACGGCGGCCGCTCCTTCTACACCGCCATGGGCGGCACGGTGTCGTCGTACGACGAGACCGACTTCCGTGCCCATCTGCGCGGCGCGCTGCTGTGGACGACCCGGCTGGAGCAGGCCGACTGCAAGGCGACCATCAACGCCAACTACCGGGCGGAGCGGCTGACCAAGCCCAACCAGCCGGGGCAGAACGACCAGATCGGCGAGCCGCACGGGCTGGTCACCGCGCCCGACGGCCGGGTGTTCTACATCGGCCGGGGCGGTGCCGACTCCTCGCAGCCCGTGATCACGGACTGGAACAACCCCGACATCGGCAAGGGCAAGGGCGAGATCCACGTCTACGACCCGAAGACCAAGCAGGTCACGCTCGCCGGTGCGCTCACCGTCTTCGGCAACAAGGGCGGCGGCGACGAGCTGGTCAAGGTCGAGGAGGGCCTGCTCGGTATCGAGCTGGACCCGAGGTTCGAGCAGAACGGCTGGGTGTACCTGCACTACACGCCGCACAGCCAGATCGACCGGGACACCCGCATGGCCGAGCGGCGCGTCTCCCGCTTCACGCTCGACCAGGCAACCAGCAAGCTGGACCTGTCGAGTGAGAAGGTCCTGCTGAAGTGGCCGGTGCAGATCCACAGTTGCTGTCACTCGGGCGGCGGGATGGCCTGGGACTCCGAGGGCAACCTGTACATCGCCACCGGGGACAACAACTCCAGTGGCTTCAGCGGCGGTTACTCGGGCAACAACCCGCAGCCGAACTACAAGGGCGTGTCCTTCGCGGACGCGCGCCGCACGGCCGGCAACACCAACAACCTCAACGGCAAGATCCTGCGGGTCCATCCGGAGCCGGACGGCACGTACACGCTGCCCGAGGGCAATCTCTTCACCGGGCAGGAGACCGACGAGGGCGGCGGCAAGACCCGCGGCGAGATCTACGTGATGGGCGTGCGGAACCCGGCGCGCATCTTCGTCGACAAGTCGACCGACGTGCTGTACGCAGGCTGGGTCGGCCCGGACGCGAGTGCGCCCTCGACCACCTGGGGTCCGGCCAAGTACGACACGTTCGCCGCGATCACGAAGGCGAGCAACCGGGGCTGGCCGTACTGCATGGGCAACGAGCAGCCCTACCGGGACCGCAATCTGCCGGACCCGTCCAAGCCGCTGGGCTGGTACGACTGCGACCACCCGAAGAACGAGTCGCCGAACAACGACGGCCTGGTCAATCTGCCGCCGGTGACCGGCAACAACATCTGGTACTCGCCGCAGGGCGGCGCGCCGGACTACCCGCGGGACGCGAACGGTGTCCCGTCGTACAAGCCGGACGAGGCGACGTACCGGCTGCCCTGGCTGAAGGGCGGCGGACAGGCCGCGATGAACGGTCCGGTCTACCGGTCCGACGCGGTCGCGGCCGACAGTGCCGTGAAGTGGCCGGCCTACTGGGACGGCAAGTGGTTCGTCGGTGACTTCTACGACGCCGACCAGCCGCGCAACGCGGTGCTCATGGACCCGAAGACGCAAGGCGACGGCGGTCTGCCGGTGCACTCGGAGTCGCTGAAGAAGATCGTGCCGGTCGGCAACGACGGCATCAAGAACCTCATGGACTGGAAGTTCGGTCCGGACGGCGCGCTGTACGTCCTCGACTACGGGCGCGGCTTCTTCACCTCGGACTCCAAGTCGGCCCTGTGGCGGGTCACCTACAAGGGCGGCGGGCCGACCCGGCCGCCGGTCAGCTGGCGAGGGGGACCGAGTGATCCGGAAACGAAGAATCTGGGCCGCCCCGCTGGCCGTCCTGCTGGCCGCCCTGCTCATGACGCTCGGCGCGCAGGTGATGCCCGCGTCCGGGAACCGAAGGCCGAAGCCGCCGAACAGGTGCTCACCTGGACGGCCGGCAACGACATCGACAAGTACCTTTCCGCGCCCGGTACGGCGGTCGCCGGCACCGCGACGATCGTCTTCGAGAACAGCGTGGCCACCGGCAACACCACGGGCATGCCGCACACGCTGACGTTCGTGACCAGCGATCCCGAGTTCAACAGCGACGTACAGCTCAACATCCTGGCCAACCCGAACGACGCCCAGGGCGGCAAGCACACCGCCCAGGTCACGCTCACGCCCGGCCGGTACTTCTACCACTGCACGATCCCCGGCCACGGCCAGATGCAGGGCATCCTCGTGGTGACCGAGGGCACCGGCGAGGACACCACGGCGCCGGAGGCGTCGGCGCAGGTGAGCGGCACACAGAACACGCAGGGTGAGTACGTCGGTTCGGCGAGCGTGGCGATCCACGCCACCGACGAGGGCGGCTCCGGCGTCGAGAAGATCGAGTACGCGGTCGGCGACACGGGTGCCTGGCAGCCGTACACCGCGCCGGTCGTCATCGACCAGGTCGGCGGTCACAAGGTCCGCTACCGGGCCTTCGACAAGGCGGGGAACGTCTCCGCCGAGAAGAGCGCCGAGTTCACGGTCGTGGCGCCGCAGTCCGACGACACCACGGCGCCGCAGACCTCGGCGACGGTGAGCGGTGAGCGCGACCCCGACGGGGCGTACATCGGCATGGCGACGGTCACCGTCTCCGCCTCCGACACGGGTTCCGGGGTCAACACCGTCGAGTACGCGGTCGGCTCCGGCGCCTGGCAGCCGTACACCGCGCCCGTGATGGTGCACCAGGTGGGGACGCACACCGTCCGCTACCGGGCCACCGACAAGGCGGGCAACGTGGCGGCCGAGAAGAGCGTGCAGTTCGAGGTGGTCGCGGCGCCGCCGCAGGACACCACCCCGCCGGTGACGGGCGTGACCGTGGAGGGCACGAAGAACTCCGCCGGGGCGTACGTCAACAGCGCCCGGGTGACCGTCACGGCGACCGACGGGCACGGCTCGGGCGTCGAGAAGATCGAGTACTCGCTCGACGGCGGACCGTATCTCGCCTACTCGGCGCCGGTGGTGGTCGACCGGGCGGGCGCGCACACCGTGGCCTACCGGGCGACCGACAAGGCGGGCAACACCGCGGCGGCCCGCACGGTGACCTTCACGGTCGTCTCCGGGCAGGTGCCGGCACCGGACTGCCCGGAGTACGACGAGCGGCTGACGGTGATCGTCGGCACGGTCGACTCGGGCGTGCGGAACCGGGTGACGGACAACCGGTGCCGGATCGGCGAGCTGATCGAGGACGAGAAGGAGTGGACGTCCCACGCGCTGTTCCTCAAGCACGTGACGTCCGTCCTCGACGCGCTGCTGAAGGAGGGCGTGATCGACCAGCGCGAGTACAACGCCATCCGCAAGTCCGCCCGCCAGTCCGGCATCGGCAAGCCGGGCAGACCGAGGGCTACCGCGCGATCTTCGACGGCAGTGCGGAGTCGTTCGGCAAGTGGCAGCAGGTGGGCGGCGGTTCGTTCGGGCTGAACCCCGACGGGACGATCACCTCCAGCATCACGACGCCCGGCATGGGCATGCTGTGGTTCCCGCAGCGCAAGTACGGCGACTTCTCGCTGAAGCTGCAGTGGCGTGACGACGCGCCCGGCACCGGCAACGCCAACTCGGGCGTCTTCGTGCGCTTCCCTGGGTCCACGACCACCCGGAGGAGTCCCGGCCGGAGTGGGTCGCCATCAAGTACGGGCACGAGGTGCAGGTGCTCGACCGGCCCGACGGCGACATGTACAAGACCGGGTCGATCTACGGCTTCGACCGGGTCGGCCTCGCGGGCGCGGGCGTCACCCAGAAGGGCACCTGGAACGACTACGAGATCCGCGTGGAAGGCCAGCACTACTCGGTGTTCCGCAACGGTGTGCTGATCAACGAGTTCGACAACACCGGCGGCCAGGAGTTCACCCCGCCCCGCTCGGACGACCCGGGCACGGACGGGCGGCGGTTCGCCTCCGGCTACATCGGGCTCCAGGTGCACGGCACGACGGATGTGGTCTCGTACCGGGACATCCGGATCAAGGAGCTGTAGGGGGCTTCTCCTTGCGGGCCCTGCTCGGCTGTACCCGCCTGGGTTCCCCCGGCATCTTCGGATACTCGGGCGGGTACGGCAGGTCCCCGAGCCCGTGGTCGTGTTCGTCGCGACGGGCGAGGTCGAGCAGGGCTTCCAGGGAGTAGCGGTGGTCGTCCATGTCCGCGTGCACGTCGCCGAGTTCGGCGAAGCGCGCGGGCATGGTCGCGAGGTCGAAGTCCTGGGGGTGCGCGACCCCGACCTCGTCCCAGCGCAGGGGCGCGGAGACCGGGGCGTGCGGGCGGGGGCGTACCGAGTAGGCGGAGGCGATCGTGCGGTCGCGTGCCGTCTGGTTGTAGTCCAGGAAGATGCGCTTGCCCCGCTCCTCCTTCCACCACTTGATGGTGACCTGCTCCGGCATGCGTCGCTCCATCTCCCGGCCGACGGCGATGGCGGCGCGCCGGACCTGGGTGAAGGTCCAGCGGGGTTCGATGGGCACGAAGACGTGCAGGCCCCGGCCGCCGGAGGTCTTGGGGAAGCCCCGCAGTCCGCCGAACTCGTCGAGGACGGCGCGTAGTTCGTGGGCGGCGCGGACGGCGTCCTCGTAGTCGGTGCCGGGCTGCGGGTCGAGGTCGATGCGTAGTTCGTCCGGGTGGTCGACGTCGTCGCGGCGGACCGGCCAGGGGTGGAAGGTGAGGGTGCCGAACTGGGCGGCCCACACCACCGCGCCGACCTCGGTGGGGCACATCTCGTCGGCGCTGCGCCCGCTGGGGAAGGTGATGTGCGCGGTCGGGATCCAGTCGGGCATGTTCTTCGGCGCCCGCTTCTGGAAGAAGTTCTCGCCGTTCACGCCTTCGGGTAGCGCTCCAGGGTGGTGGGCCGGTCGCGCAGGGCGCGCAGGATGCCGGGGCCGACGGCCAGGTAGTAGCGGGCGAGGTCCAGCTTGGTGAAGCCACGCTCCGGGAAGAACACCTTGTCCGGGCTGGACAGCCGTACGGTCCGGCCGCCCGCCTCCAGTTCCACCGCGTCACCCATGCTCGCCACGGTAGGCGCAGGGGGCGGGCCTCGCATTCGGAGCGGCGCGGCGTCACGGGCAGCGCAGGCGCGTGGCCAGCAAGGTGACGTCGTCCTCGGTGGTCCCGTGCACGAGGCGCGCGACCAGGGCGTCGACGACGCTCTCCAGGGGGCCGTCGACGTCGAGACACAGATGGGTCAGGCGCCGCAGCGAGGAGTCGATGTCCCTGCGGCGGTCCTCGATCAGACCGTCGGTGTACATGAGCAGCACGGTTCCGGGGCGCAGGGGCATGGTCAGCGCCTCGTATCCGCCGAGGTCGGTCCCCAGAGGCGGTCCCGTCGGGACGTGCACGAGTTCGGCCGGGGCCCCGGCGTGCAGCAGCACGGGCGGCGGATGCCCGGCTCCCGCGAACGTGCAGGTGCCCTCCCGGGGGTCGACGAGGGCGAGCAGACACGTGGCGACGCGGTCCAGGCCGATGCTCGCGAGCCGGTGGTCGGCCTCCTGCAGGATCCGTTCGACGGGGGCGCCGGAGGCGGCCATGCTGCGCAGCAGGGAGCGGTACTGGCTCATGGCGACGGCCGCGGTGAAGCCGTGGCCCATGACGTCGCCCATCACCTGGAGGGTACGGCCGCAGGGCAGGGCCATCGAGTCGAACCAGTCACCGCCGACGAGGGCGCGCTGTCCGGCCGGGAGGTAGCGGGAGGCCGTCTCGATGTCCGGGTGCGGGGTGCCGGGCTCGGACATCAGAGCGCGTTGCAGTTCCAGTGCCATCGTGTGTTCCAGGGTGTACCGGCGGGCGTTGTCGATGGCGACGGCGGCCCGGGCGGCCAGTTCCTGTGCCACCACCACGTCCTCGTCGGTGAAGGGCGCCGAGTCCCCCGCCCGGAACAGGTACAGGACGCCGACCGGGTGCTCCCGGGTCGGCAGGGGAACCACGACGATGGAGTGGATCCCGACCTCGCGGACCACCTCCACGTCGAGTGGCGTGCGCAGCATCTTCAGCAGCACGTCGTCCGAAGCGAGGTTCCCGACCCACGGGCGGCCTGTGTTCAGGCAGCTGCGGACCGGCGAGTCGCCCGGGACGTCGAAGTAGTACCCGTTCTTCGCGGTCAGTCCGATGCGGGCGATGATGTCCGGGCCGCCCGCCGAGGCCATCACGCGCAGCCGGAGGACGCCGGGAGCCGGAGGCGGAAGGTCGTCGGCCTCCTCCGAGTCCACGATCCGCACGGACGCCCGGTCGGCCAGGCTCGGCACGACGAACTCGGTCAGCTCGGCACAGGTCTGCTCGACGCGGAGCGTGGTGCCGACCCGGGTCGCGGCGGTGTCCAGCAGGGCAAGGCGCTGGTGGGCCCGCTCCAGGTCGTCCATGTACTGGCGCAGTTGGCTGACCTCCACCGCGACGCCGCACAGGCCGAGCACCCGGTCGCCGTCCTCCAGCCGGTGGTACACGGCGCTCCACTGCCGGTGCCTGAACGGGGAACTCACGCGCGTCCTGCCGGTGACGGACAGCGCCCGGGGCCGGCCGTCTCCGAGGATCATGCGCAGGACGTCCTCCGAGCGGTGGATGTCCGGCAGGACCTCGGCCATGGTCCGGCCGTGGAACGCGTCGCGTGGTACGCCGCTCATCCGGGCCATGGCGTCGTTGACGTACCGGTAGCGCAGTCGTTCGTCGAGGACGGCCACCGCGGCCGGGGTGCCGTCGAGGACCCTGCGGAGGATCTTGTACTCGTGGGCCTGCTCGACCGCCTCCGTCGGTGCGCCGTCCATCATCGACAGCAGCGCGTCGTCGGCGCCGGAGAAGAGCCAGTTCAGCGGAAGCCGGTCGAAGCCCACGCGGATCCTCCTCATCGCACCCTGATCAGAGCACGCCACGTCCCAGTGTGTCGTCGGTGGCAGGGCTCCGCATCCCCGGGCGATCTCCTCCTGACCTGCGGCTTCGGGAGCGCGCTCGACAGGCGGACCGTACGGGAGGCTCTTAGAGTCGGAGCATGGATCTGCCGGTGATGCCCCTGTGCTGCCGATGCTCGCCAAGTCCGTGGCGGCGATCCCGTCGGGCATGCAGTACGAGGCGAAGTGGGACGGGTTCCGGGCGATCGTGTTCCGCGACGGGGACGAGGTCGAGCTCGGTAGCCGTACCGGGAAGCCTCTGACCAGGTACTTTCCCGAGCTGGTGACGGCCGTGCGGGAGCGGTTGCCGGAGCGCTGTGTGGTGGACGGGGAGATCGTGATCGCGCGGGAGGGGCACCTGGACTTCGACGCCCTGACGGAGCGGATCCACCCGGCGGACTCGCGGGTGCGGACGCTGGCCGAGCGGACGCCCGCCTCGCTGGTCGTCTTCGATCTGCTGGCGCTCGGGACGAGTCGCTGATGGACGTGGGTCTGACCGAGCGGCGGGAGCTGCTGACCGGGGAGCTGTCCGGGGTGACGGCGCCGGTGCACCTGGCGCCGGCGACCACGGACATCGAGGTGGCGCGGCAGTGGTTCGAGGAGTACGAGGGGGCGGGGCTGGACGGTGTCATCGCCAAGCCGCTGACCGTGCGCTACCGCCCCGACGAACGCGCCATGTTCAAGATCAAGCACGAGCGGACGGCGGACGTCGTCGTGGCCGGGTACCGCCTGCACAAGAGTGGCCCGGTGGTCGGCTCGCTGTTGCTCGGTCTGTACGACGAGGGGGGCGCTCTGCAGCACGTGGGGGTGTCCGCCGCGTTCCCGATGAAGCGGCGCGCCGAGCTGGTGGTGGAGCTGGAGCCGCTGCGCATGGACGACGTCCGGGGCCATCCGTGGGCGGCCTGGTCGGACGAGGCCGCGCACGAGAAGGCCCGGCTGCCCGGGGCGCCGAGCCGCTGGTCGGGCCGTAAGGACCTGTCGTGGGTGCCGCTGCGGCCGGAGCGGGTGGCCGAGGTGGCGTACGACCACATGGAGAACGGGCAGCGCTTCCGGCACACCGCCCGTTTCCGCCGCTGGCGCCCGGACCGGACTCCCGAGAGCTGCACCTACGCGCAGCTGGAGGAGCCCGTCCGCTACGACCTGGCGGAGATCCTCGGCTCCTGACCGCCGCTCCTGACGGCGGCTCAGGGCTGCATCAGGACCTTGACCGCGCCGTCCTGCTTGCGCTGGAACATCTCGTAGGCGTGCGGGGCCTGCGACAGCGGCACCCGGTGGGTGGCGAAGTCCTCGACGCCGAGCGGGTCCTCGTCCGTCAGGTACGGGATGATGTCGTCGCTCCAGCGGCGGACGTTGGCCTGACCCATCCGCATCTGGATCTGCTTGTCGAACAGGGTGAGCATCGGCATCGGGTCCGCCATGCCGCCGTAGACACCGGACAGCGAGATGGTGCCGCCGCGGCGCACCAGGTCGATGGCGGTGTGGAGGGCGGCGAGCCGGTCGACGCTGAAGCGTTCGGCGAACGGGCCGCCGATCTTGCGGGGCAGCATCGCCGAGGCCGTCTGGGCGAGCTTGGCGGCCGCGCTGCCGTGGGCCTCGGTGCCGACCGCGTCGATCACGGCGTCGGGGCCGCGGCCGTCGGTCTCGTCGCGGATCGCGGCGACGAGTTCCTTCTCGTCGTCGAACGACCGCAGGTCGAAGGTCTCCACGCCGCGCGAGCGCGCCCGGCGCAACCGCTCCGGCACCAGGTCGACGCCGAACACCCGTCCGGCGCCGCGCACTTGGGCGACCCGGCAGGCCATGTCTCCGATGGGCCCGAGCCCGAGCACGGCGACGCTGCCGCCCTGCGGGACATCGGCGTAGGCGACCGCCTGCCAGGCGGTGGGCAGCACGTCGGAGAGATAGACGAAACGGTCGTCGGACGGGCCTTCGGGAACCTTGATCGGGCCGTACTGCGCCTGGGGTACGCGCAGGTACTCGGCCTGGGCGCCCGGTACGGCGCCGTACAGGCGGGTGTAGCCGAACAGGGCGGCGCCCATGCCCTCGCCGTGGACCTGGGTGGTCTCGCACTGGGTGGGCAGGCCGGTGAGGCACATCCAGCAGTTGCCGCAGGCGATCTGGAACGGCACCACGACCCGGTCCCCGACCTGGAGGTCCGGGACGCCCGCGCCGACCTCCTCGACGATGCCCATGGGTTCATGGCCGAGGATGTCGCCCGGGGTCATGAACGGCGTGAGCACTTCGTACAGGTGCAGGTCGGATCCGCACAGTCCCGTGGAGGTGATGCGGATGATCGCGTCGGTCGGCTCCTGGATCTTCGGATCCGGCACCTCCTCCACCCGCACGTCCCGCTTGCCCTGCCAGGTCACTGCCCTCATCGCCTCGCGCTCCCTCCGTAGCGTGCGCGTCGGTCGTACGGCGGGGTCCGAGTACCCGGGCGCCCCGCGACGAACCTTGCGCCGATCGACGGACGCGGCGGGACCCTCCGTCAAGAACGATCGACTATGGCCATCACCGGACATATAAGAGCACAATCAAGACAAATCGATGATATGAGGCGCGGTGGCGACGGTGGTCATGGGACGAGGGGCGCGCGGACGGCGCGCCGTGACGACAGCGGCGCTGCTGGCCGCCACGATGACGGCCGCCCTGGCCGCGGGCTGCACCGGCGGGGGCGGACCGGGCGACGACGGACGGGGTCGCCCAGGGAATCGAAGCAGGGAGAGTCGCCCCGCCCACCGGCCCCGGAGTGCTCGCCGTCAAGATCGACAACGCCCGCACGGCCCGGCCGCACACGGGCGTCGACGCCGCGGACGTGGTGTACGTGGAGCAGGTCGAGGGCGGGCTCAGCCGATTGATGGCGGTGTACGCGACCGAGCTGCCGAAGACCGTCGGCCCGGTGCGCAGCGCACGCGAGTCGGATCTGGAGCTGCTGCGCCAGTTCGAACGGCCCACGCTCGCCTTCTCCGGCGCGCAGAAGAAGCTCCTGCCGCTGATCGACGACGCACCGCTGCGGGCGGAGACGCCGGGCAGCGCCTCCGACGCGTACTTCCGCGACGCCGACGAGCCGGCCCCGCACAACCTCTATCTGAGGCCCGAGCGGATCGTGCCCGACGCCCCCGGCGAGGACGCCCTGACCACCGGCTTCCGGTACGGCTCCGCCCCGCCGGCGGCACCGCGGCGACCGAGCAGACGGTGCGCTATCCGGCGGCCCGTTTCACCTTCACCTGGTCCGGGGCGCGCGACCGCTGGCTGGTCGGCATGGACGGCTCGCCCGCGACGACGGCCGACGGGAACCGGATGGCGGCGGCGACGGTCGTCGTGCAGTACGTCAAGGTGCGCGAGTCCGCCTTCCGGGACTTCCTCGGCAACAACTCGCCGTACACCGAGACGGTCGGCTCGGGAAGGCGAAGGTGCTGCGCGACGGGCGGGCCTACGACGTGAACTGGAAGCGCGAGCAGGCCACGGACGGCACGGCGTTCACCACCGGCGAGGGCACGCCGGTGAACTTCGCGAAGGGCCAGGTGTGGGTGGTGTACGCCGAGGCGCCCTGACCCGCCGGCAGAGGCCGTCCCGGTCAGTGGGGCGCCGCCAGCGGCTCCCCCGGGTTGCGCAGCCCCTCCGCCGCGTCCGCCACGCGCCGGATGAGGTCGAAGAACACCGTCCGCTCCTCGGCGGTCAGCGGTGCCAGGAACACCTGGTTCATCCGGGCGGTGCGCACGGTCAGCTTGCGATGGGTGCGCGCCCCTTCTTCCGTGAGACGCAGCAGGAAGCGGCGGCCGTCCTCCGGGTCGCGGACCTTGTCGAGCAGTCCGCGCCGGCCGAGCCGGCTGATCACCTCGGCGATCGTGGAACGGTCCAGCCCCACCCGCTCCCCCACCGTGCGCTGGTCCAGGCCGGGCTCGGCGACGAGCGTGTTGAGGACCGCGAACTGGGGCGAGGTGATCTCCTCGGAGACCATCGTGTTCCACAGCAGGTAGTGGGCCTGCTGCAGCCGCCGGGCCAGGTGCCCGGGGTGGGTGGTGAGGTCCGCCGCCGCCATGTGCACCCCTCGGTCGTTTTTAGTCGGTGCACTGAACAATACCTGGCCGGTTCAGAGGTTTCTGCTGTATGTGCAAGAGATCAGCGGAGCAAAAGCCGAGGTCTTGACGGACCGCCGTCCCGATGGCAGCGTGAGGGAAGCTTCACACAAATACTCAGTGCCCTGACTAAATGAAGTCGGAGCGCTCGGAAGAGATGAGGCTTCTCGGATGGACAAGGTGGTCGCCACAGCCCTGGAGGCGGTGGCCGACGTGCCGGACGGCGCGTCGCTCGCGGTGGGCGGTTTCGGGCTGAGCGGGGTGCCGAACGTGCTCATCCAGGCGCTCTACGAGCGCCGGGTGACCGGCGTGTCGGTGGTCTCCAACAACTGCGGCGCGATGGAGTCGGGCCTGGCGGTCCTCCTCGCCGCCGGCCGGATCGCCCGGGTCACCGGTTCCTACATCGGCGCCAACAAGGAGTTCGCCCGGCAGTATCTGGCCGGTGAGCTGGAGGTGGAGCTGATCCCGCAGGGCACGCTGGCCGAGCGGCTGCGGGCCGGGGGCGCCGGGATCCCCGCCTTCTACACCCCGGCCGGGGTGGGCACCCAGGTCGCCGAGGGCGGGCTGCCGTGGCGCTACGACTGGCAGGGCGGTGTCGCGCTCGCCTCACCGCCGAAGGAGGTCCGGGAGTTCGACGGCACCGAGTACGTCCTGGAGCGAGCCATCCGTACCGACTACGCGCTGGTGCGGGCCGCCAAGGGCGACCGGCACGGCAACCTGGTCTTCAACAAGTCCTCCCGCAACTTCAACCCACTGGCCGCGATGGCCGGGCGGGTCACGATCGCCGAGGTGGAGGAGCTGGTGGAACCCGGGGAGATCGACCCGGACGCGGTGCATCTGCCCGGCATCTTCGTGCAGCGGGTGCTCGCGCTCACCCCTCAGCAGGCGGCGGACAAGAGGATCGAGCAGCGGACGGTGAGGTCCTGATGGCCTGGAGTCGCGAGGAGATGGCCGCGCGGGCGGCCCAGGAGCTGAGGGACGGCCAGTACGTCAACCTCGGCATCGGCCTGCCGACGCTGATCCCCAACTACCTCCCGCACGGCGTGGAGGTCGTCCTGGAGTCGGAGAACGGCATCCTCGGGACCGGCCCCTACCCCACCGAGGACACCGTCGACCCGGACCTGATCAACGCGGGGAAGGAGACGGTCACGGTCCTGCCGGGCGCGTCCTTCTTCGACTCGGCGCTGTCCTTCTCGATGATCCGGGGCGGGCACATCGACGTGGCCGTACTGGGCGCCATGCAGGTGTCCGAGCGGGGCGATCTGGCCAACTGGGCGATCCCCGGCAAACTGATCACCGGCATCGGCGGCGCGATGGACCTCGTGCACGGCGCCCGCACGGTCGTCGTCGTCATGACGCACACCGCCAAGGACGGCTCGCCCAAGATCCTCACCGAGTGCGCCCTGCCGCTGACCGGCAAGGGATGCGTGAACCGGATCATCACCGACCTCGGCGTCCTCGACGTCACCGAGGACGGGCTCGTGCTCGTCGAGACCGCCCCGGGCGTGAGCACTGCCGAGATCGTCGCCAAGACGGACGCCGAACTCACCGTGCCGGAGGCCCTGAAGTGAAGGACGTCTACCTCGTCGACGCGGTCCGCACGCCGATCGGCCGCTACAACGGCGCGCTGGCCTCGGTACGCCCGGACGACCTGGCCGCGCACGCCATCCGTGAACTCCTCGCCCGGACGCCCGGCTTGGACCCGTCGCGGATCGAGGACGTGTACTTCGGCAACGCCAACGGCGCCGGTGAGGAGAACCGCAACGTCGGCCGGATGGCCGCCCTGCTCGCGGGCCTGCCCACCTCCGTGCCGGGCGTGACCGTCAACCGGCTGTGCGCCTCCGGGCTGGAGGCCGTGATCCAGGCGGCCCGCGCCATCGCCCTCGGCGACGCCTCCATCGCGCTGGCCGGCGGAGTCGAGTCGATGACCCGGGCGCCGTACGTCCTGCCGAAGAGCGACAAGCCCTTCCCGGCCGGTCACACCGAGCTGTACTCCACCACCCTCGGCTGGCGCATGGTCAATCCGCGCATGGAACCGCAGTGGACCATTCCGCTGGGCGAGAGCGCCGAACTCATCGCCGACAAGCACAAGATCGGCCGTGAGCAGCAGGACGAGTTCGCGCTGCGCAGCCACGAGAAGGCGGCGTCGGCACAGCGACAGGGCCTGTTCCAGGGCGAGTTGGCGCCCGTGGCGATTCCGCAGCGCAAGGGCGAGCCGGTGGTCTTCGCCGACGACGAGTGTGTCCGTCCGGATGCCTCCCTGGCGGCGATGGCCAAGCTGAAGCCGTCCTTCCGTCAGGAGGGCGGGACGGTGACGGCGGGCAACGCGTCGCCGTTGAACGACGGCGCGGCGGCGCTGCTGCTCGTCGACGAGGAGGGCCTGAAGGCCACCGGCCGCGAGCCGCTCGCCCGTATCCGTGCGACGGGTGTGGCGGCGACCGACCCGCACTACTTCGGGCTGGCGCCCGTCGAGGCCGTCAACCGGGCGCTGGCCAAGGCGGGCAAGGGGTTCGACGACCTGTCCGTGCTGGAGCTGAACGAGGCGTTCGCGGCGCAGGTGCTGGGGTGTGTGGCCGAGTGGCCCGAGTTCGATCCGGCGATCCTCAATCCGCAGGGTGGGGCGATCGCGCTCGGTCATCCGCTCGGTGCGTCCGGGGCCCGGCTCACCGGCACGGTCGCTCATCAACTGGCCCGGCGTGGCGGCGGTGTGGGTGTGGCCACGCTGTGTATCGGAGTGGGCCAGGGACTCGCCCTCGTCCTGGAACGCTAGGCCTTCCGCGCGGCTGCGGGCCGTCCGTGGCTGATCGCGCAGTTCGCCGTGCCCCTCGGGGGCGCGCTCCTCGCCCCCCTCGACGAGAACCGTACGAACCTCAGGAACCCCATGACTCTCACGCAACACGACATCGACCAGGAGATCGCGGCCGAGCGCGCCGCGTACGAGAAGCGCCTCGCCGACGGCGGGCCCGTCGAGCACCAGCCGCGCCGCGGCTACGCGCCGTACCGCTCCTCGGTGCTCCGCCACCCCAAGCAGCCGCCGGTCACCATCGACGTCGGCAAGGACCCGGAGCTGGTGGAGCTGTTCTCCCCGGCCTTCGGGGAGCGGGACATCACCGAGATCGACAACGATCTCACCCGGCAGCACGACGGGGAGCCGATCGGCGAGCGCATCACCGTCTCGGGCCGGCTCCTGGACCGCGACGGCCGCCCGGTGCGCGGCCAGCTCGTGGAGATCTGGCAGGCCAACTCCGCGGGCCGCTACGCCCACCAGCGCGAGCAGCACGACGCCCCGCTGGACCCCAACTTCACCGGCGTGGGCCGCACGATCACCGACGACGACGGCCGCTACCACTTCACCACCGTCCAGCCGGGCCCGTATCCCTGGCGCCAGCACCTCAACGCCTGGCGGCCGGCGCACATCCACTTCTCGCTCTTCGGCACGGCCTTCACCCAGCGGCTCGTGACACAGATGTACTTCCCGAGCGACCCGCTGTTCCCCTACGACCCGATCATCCAGTCGGTGACGGACGACGCGGCCCGGCAGCGGCTGGTGGCGACGTACGACCACAGCCTGTCGGTACCGGAGTTCTCGATGGGCTACCACTGGGACATCGTGCTGGACGGCCCGCACGCCACCTGGATCGAAGAAGGACGCTGACCTGCCATGACCAAGATCGACACCAGCAGGCCGGAGAGCGTGCTGCCCACCCCCTCGCACACCGTCGGCCCGTTCTACGGCCACGCGCTGCCGTTCCGCGGCGGCGAGGACATCGCCCCCCTCGGGCATCCGGACACGGTCACCGTCCACGGGTACGTCCTCGACGGCGCGGGCGAGCCGCTGCCCGACGCCCTGATCGAACTGTGGGGCCCGGATCCGGACGGCAACGTGCCGACGGCCGACGGTTCCATGCGGCGCGACCCGGCATCGGGCGGCTTCCTGGGACGCAACGGCGTGGAGTTCACGGGCTGGGGGCGTATCCAGACCGATGCGAACGGCCACTGGTACGCGCGCACCCTCCGCCCCGGCGCCCGCGGGAGCAACGCCCCGTACCTCAGCGTGTGCGTCTTCGCGCGGGGGCTCCTCCTCCACCTGTACACCCGGATCTACCTGCCGGGCGACCCGGAGGCACTCGCCGCCGACCCGCTGCTGTCCCGGCTGGCGGACCAGCGCCGCGACACGCTGATCGCCGAGGCGGAGGGCAGCGGGACGTACCGTTTCGACATCCGCCTTCAAGGCGAAGGCGAGACGGTCTTCCTGGAGTTCCAGTGACACAAGCGCAGGGTGACACCGGTCTGCTCGCCCCCGGGTGGGCCGACTCGGCGGCCTCCTCCGCCACGAGCGACCACGCGTATCTGCGGGCGCTGCTCGACGCGGAGGCGGCGCTGACCCGCGCCCAAGCGGCTTTGGGGCTCGCCCCGGCCGAGGCGGCGACGGCGGTGACCCAAGCGGCCGGCTCCGGCACCTTCGACGTACGGTCCGTCGCCGAGCGTGCCCGCGCGGGCGGCAATCCCGTCATCCCCCTGGTCGCGGATCTGACGAAGGCCGTCGGGGAGGCGTACGGCCCCTACGTCCACCGGGGCGCGACCAGCCAGGACATCATGGACACGGCGACGATGCTGGTCGCCGCGCGCGCCCTCGGCCTGATCCTCGACGATCTGGGCCGCACGGAGCGGGCGCTGGCCCGACTGGCCACCGAGCACCGGGACACCACGATGCCCGGGCGGACCCTGACCCAGCACGCCGTACCCACGACGTTCGGGCTGAAAGCGGCCGGGTGGCGGTCGCTGGTGCTGGACGCGCGGGACCGGACGACGGCCGTGCGGGACGCGCTGCCCGCCCAACTCGGCGGCGCGGCAGGGACCTTGGCGGCTTTCGGAGCCTACGGCGCGAGCGATCCGACCGGTCTGCCCTCGGCGTACGCCCGTGAACTCGGCCTCCGGGCGCCCGACCTGCCCTGGCACACGCTGCGGACGCCGGTCGCCGATCTCGCCGGGTGCCTCGCCTTCACGGCGGGCGCGCTCGGCAAGGTCGCCGTGGACGTCCTCACCCTGTCCCGCACCGAGATCGCCGAGGTCGCGGAGGGCGGCGGCGGGGGTTCGTCCGCCATGCCGCACAAGTCCAACCCCGTACGGTCCACCCTCATCGCCTCCGCGGCTCGGCGGGCGCCCCAGCTCGCGGCCACGCTGTACGGGTCGCTGGCGGCGGAGGACGAGCGGCCGGCCGGGGCCTGGCACACGGAGTGGGAACCGCTCAGGGACCTGCTGCGGCTGGTCGGCGGGGCCGCCCGGGACGCCGTCGAACTGGCCGAGGGACTACGGGTCCGGCCCGATGCCATGCGTGAACACCTGGACCTCACCCAAGGGTTGATCGTCTCCGAACGGCTGTCCGCCGAGCTGGCCCCGGAGCTGGGCCGGCCCCGCGCCAAGGAACTCCTCACCCGGCTGGCCTCCGAGGGTCGGCCGCTCGCCGAGGCACCGGAACTGGCGGACGTCGACCTCGACCCCACCCACTACACCGGCTCCGCCGGAGCCCTCACCGACCGCGCTCTGGAGCGACGTTGAAACTCCTCGACCACCGTGCCGAAGGGCCCGCCTCCGCTCCCCCACTGCTGCTCGGCCCCTCACTGGGCACGTCGCACGCCCTGTGGGACGAGGTGGCGCCCGAGCTGTCGATCGCCCACCGGGTGGTCCGCTGGGATCTGCCGGGACACGGGGGTTCGGCGGCCGATCTCATCGGGACCGGCGCGACGGTCGGTGACCTCGCCGGGCTGGTGCTGGCGCTCGCCGACTCGCTCGGCGTCGAGCGGTTCGCGTACGCGGGCGTGTCGCTTGGCGGGGCGGTGGGGCTGCATCTCGCGGTCCATCATCCGCAGCGGCTGTCGTCGCTCGCCGTGATCTGCTCGTCGGCGCACTTCAACGGGGCGAAACCCTGGGAGGAACGGGCGGCTCTGGTGCGGCGGGAGGGCCTGGCCGGGCTGGCGGAGAACGCGGACGCCCGCTGGTTCACCGCCGGTTTCACCGTGCCGGAGCTGGTCCAGGACCACCGGGACGCCGACCCGGACGCCTACGCCGCCTGCTGTGACGCGCTCGCCGCGTTCGATCTGCGGGACCGGCTCCCCGAGATCACCGTGCCGACCCTGCTGGTCGCCGGCCGTGAGGACCCGGCGACGCCGCCCGCGCACCTGCGCGAGATCGCCGACGCGGTGCCGGGCGCGACGCTCGTGGAGATCCCGGGTGCCTCGCACCTGGCGCCCGCCCAGTGCCCGGAGGCGGTGCTGACCGCGCTGCGGGCGCACTTCGGCGAGCCTGCCCGGCGTGGCATGGCGGTGCGGCGCGAGGTGCTCGGCGATGCGCACGTGGACCGGGCGCAGGCCCGGCAGACCCCCTTCACCGCGCGCTTCCAGGACTTCATCTCGCGCTACGCCTGGGGTGAGATCTGGACCGATCCGACGCTGTCCCGCCGCGAACGGAGCATGATCACCCTCACCGCGCTGGTCGCGCACGGCCATTACGACGAGCTGGCCATGCACGTCCGCGCGGCCCGCCGCAACGGGCTCACGCCGGAGGAGATCGGCGCGGTGCTGCTCCAGACGGCGGTGTACTGCGGGGTGCCGGCGGCGAACTCGGCGTTCGCGGCGGCGCAGCGGGTGCTGGCCGAAGAGGACGGCGCGCCAGGGTGATCCTGCTGGTCGTAGCCTCGGCGGTGGCTCGCTCAGGCCCGTGGGACGTGCCTACGGTGAGGGCATGAGCACCCTTCTCGTCACCGGCGCGACCTCGGGTCTGGGCCGGTACGTCGCGTTCGAACTCGTTCGCTCGGGCCATGTCGTCCTCGTCCACGGCCGGGACGCCGGCCGTACCGAGCGGCTGGCCGAGGAGTTGCGCGCCGACGGGGACGCCGAGGCGTTCGTCGCCGACCTGGCCTCGCTGGCCGAGGTGCGGGAGCTGGCCGGGCATGTCGCCGACGCGCATCCCGAGCTGGACGTGCTGGTCAACAACGCCGGTGTCGGCTTCGGGGAGCCCGGTGCGGGACGTGAGCTGAGCGTCGACGGGCACGAGCTTCGGCTGGCGGTGAACTACCTGGCGCCGGTCGCGCTGACCCGGGCCCTGCTGCCGGTGCTGCGGGCGAACGCGCCCGCCCGGATCGTCAATGTCGGCTCGGCCGGTCAGGAGCCCCTCGACTTCGCCGACCCCGAGTTCACCCGCGGCTACAGCGGTGTCTCGGCGTACTGCCGCAGCAAGTTCGCACTCGCCGCGCACACCTTCGCCCTCGCCGGGGAGCTCGACGGCACGGGTGTCTCGGTGAACGTGCTGCACCCCGCGACCTACATGGACACGGCGATGGTCCGCGAGGCGGATGTCACGCCCTGGAACACGGTCGCCGACGGGGCGACGGGTGTACTGGCCCTCGCCACGCGGGACATGGGCACCGGCCGCTTCTACGACGGGACACAGCCCGGGCACGCCCACACGGCGGCGTACGACCCGGGCGTACAGGCACGACTGGCCGCGGTGACCGACCAGCTGCTGCGAGCCTGACCGGGAGGTACGGGTGCCGCTGGCCGCGGTGACCGGCCGGCTGGTGCGGGTCTGGTTCGGCTCGGTGGGCTCCGCTCAGCCCGATGCCGGCTACAGCGACCGACGTGGCCACGCGCACGTGACACGGCCAGGTCGTACTCAGCGCGACCCGGCGTCCGTCTTCAGTTCGGCCCGTGCCCGTGCTGCCAGGCCGTCCGCGCCGCAGGAGACGGCCAGGGCCAGGCCGCGGTCGAGGTCGGGCACCGAGCGGGCGGCGATGCCGTACTCGATGCGGGCCGCGGCGTGTTCGTACTGGCAGGGCGAGGCCTCCAGGCAGGCGACGGCCTGCGCGGCGAGCCGGACCGCGCGCTGGCCGGTCTCCAGGGCGGCGGCGCAGCGCAGGGCCTCGCCGATGGCGGTGTCCGTGCCGAAGCGCTCGGCCTGACGGCGGACGTCGACGGCGAGCCGGGCGGCGCGGGCCGGGTCCTCGGTGCTGAGGGCCCGGGCGAGATCGGCCGCCCAGGGGACGAGCACCGGGTTGAGGTGGCCGCGCGCTGCCGCCGCCTTCTCGGCGGCCTCCAGTTCGTTGATGCCGTCCTTGGTGCGGCCGACGGCCAGGAGCAGCCGGCCGCGTACCGAGCGGGGGTCGGGCAGGACGATGGTGGACGGGTAGGGCGGGGCGAAGCCGTGCCGTTCGGCGACCTCCCAGGCCTCCTCGACCCGGCCGCGGGCGAGCAGCGTGTCGACGAGGTTGCAGGTCGCGGTCCAGTACAGGGGCAGGCCCCGGCCCACGCGCTCGGCGAGCCGCAGCGACTCGCGCAGGGACGCCTCGGCCTCCCTCAGGCGGCCCCGCCTGCGGTGCCCGAGCCCGACGTAGGCGTGGGCCAGGGCGAGGTGGCCGCCGCTCCAGCCGGCCGTCTCGTAGGCGCGCAGGGCCTCGTTGTAGAGGGACTCGGCCCGGTCGAGGCGGTCCGTGAAGGCGTACGCGTTGGCCAGCATCAGCAGCAGTTCGATGCCCCACTCGGTGTCGGTCCAGCCGAGCCCGGGGGCCAGGCGGCCGTTGACGAGGGCGCGGTCGCACACCTCGGCGACCTCCTCGGCGTTCTCACCGTGCATCAGGGCGTCGAAGCCGCGCAGGATGAGCAGCGCGCGTTCGGAGTTGTCCCGGCCGGTGCAGGTGCTCGCCAGGTCGGCGAGCCGCCGGGAGCGGTCGGGTGAGGTGGCCTCGCCGGCGTGTATGCCCTCCCACATGAAGTGCACGGCTTGGAGCCGCATCCGCGCGGGCCCGGGCCGGAGCCGGGCGGCCTCCGCCTCGACCGTGCGGACGGCCTCCTCCAGCTGGTCGTTGTGGAGCAGCGCCTGGGAGAGCCGGAAGACGGCGTCCACCCGCTGGTCGCCGTCGAGGCCGGGCATGCCGAGCGCGGTCCGCAGATGCGCGATGGTGCGGGCGGGGCGGTCAGGAAGGTCGCCTCGGCCAGTTCGTACAGGACATGCGGGTGGGACTCCGGCAGGGGCGGTTCCTTCAGGGCTCGCTCCAGGCAGCGGCGGGCCGCGTCGGGGGCGCCGACGGCCAGGTGCTCGCGGGCGGCCTCGCGCAGTTGCCCGACGAGTTCCTCGTCGTCGTCCGGGTGGACTTCGAGGAGATGACGGGCGGCGGCCGCGGCGCCGTGTCCCTCGTCGGTGACGATCCGGGCGGCTATGCCGTGCATGGCGGTGCGCAGGGCGTCGGGGATGGAGTTGTAGACGGCGGTGGCGATCAGCGGGTGGACGAACTCCAGGTCGCCGTCGCCGCTGCGGCCGGTCGCGGGGTCGGGTGCGGTGAGGATGCGGGCGGTGCGCAGCAGTTCGGCGCAGCGGCGGGCGTCGTCGGGCTTCAGGGTGGCGAGCTTGGCGACCAGGCCGATGGAGATGCCGGTGCCGAGAATGGCGGCGGCCCAGGCGAACCTGGTGGCGTCGATGCCGAGTTCCTCAAGGCGGGAGACGAGGCCGCCGCCGCGGGCCGAGCGGTTCAGCTCGCGCAGCTCACCGGCCCGGGCCTCGACCGGTTCGAGCTCGCTGTCCTGCACCTTGGCGAGGAGTTCGACGGTCTCGTAGGGGTTGCCGGCGGTGACGGCCCAGACCTCGCGGCAGAACGCGGCGTCGGCGTGCCGTCCGAGGGTGGCGCGGGTGAGTCCGGCCGTGGCGTCCGGGGTGAGGGCGCTCAGGGTGGCGACGGGGCCGTCCGCCGCGGCGGCGACGGTGTCGAGGTGGCGGGCGCTCGCGCCGGGGGCCTGGTCCGGGCGGCGGGTGACCACGACCAGGACGGACATCTCGTCGAGGCGCTCGGCGAGCCCCGCGAGCCAGTGCAGGGTCTCCTGGTCGGCCCAGTGGGCGTCGTCGATCAGCAGCACCAGCGGCCAGTCCCGGCGGGAGAGCCGGCGCACCGCGGCGACCAGGCCGTCGCACACGCCCTGCGGGTCGGCCTGCCGGTCGCCCGGGTCCGCGATGCCGAGGGCGGGGCCGGCGATGTCGTACCAGTCGCCGAGGTACTCGCGTGCCTCCTCGGGCAGCATGGAGACCAGTGCCGGCTGCAGTAACCGGCGTACCACGTTGAAGGGGACCGACCGGAGGGTCTCGCCGCCGCGGGCCGACCAGACCGTGCAGCCGCGGGCCTCGGCGATGCGGCGGGTTTCGGCCAGCAGCGCGGTCTTGCCGAGTCCGGCCTCGCCCCGGAAGACCAGCAGCCCGCCGGACGAGGAGCGGTCCGCGCACAGGCGGTCGACCGCCCGCGCCACGGCTGCGACTTCCTCGTCGCGCTCCCACAGGGAGGCCGAGGCCGCGGCCGTGGGCCGTACCTCCGTCATCCCGCTACCTCCCCAAGTCGCCCGAACGACGTACAGACATCGAGCGTAGCCCTCCGATTGCCTGAGTGGAGGGTGGACCGGGCACCTGTTGCCGTGACGGGTGACACCGGGTGCGGCCGAACCCCGAGGCCGGCCCGCCACCAGCGGCCTCGGCGTCAACAGCGCACGGCAGCAAGGGAGGTGACGTCCATTCACCAGGATCGTGAGTCACGGCGCGGCCGGCGGGCGCTGGTCGCGGGGTCGGTGGGCAATCTCATCGAGTGGTACGAGTTCGGCGTCTACGGCTACTTCGCGACGATCATCGCGGCGCGGTTCTTCACGCCGGAGGGCGGCAGCGAGGTCGAGGGGCTGGTGAAGACGTACGCGTCGTTCGGGCTGGCGTTCTTCTTCCGGCCCGTCGGGGCGGCGCTTTTCGGCCGTCTGGGCGACCGGGTGGGCCGTCGCCCGGTGCTGGTCCTGGTGATCACGTTGATGACGGTGGCGACGACGCTGATCGGCGCGCTGCCGACGTACGC
Organism: Streptomyces tuirus; assembly: GCA_018195615.1. Classification (GTDB taxonomy): domain Bacteria; phylum Actinomycetota; class Actinomycetes; order Streptomycetales; family Streptomycetaceae; genus Streptomyces; species Streptomyces tuirus_A. The sequence continues at coordinate 590,622 of JAGTPG010000001.1, forward strand.
GCAGGCGGGTGCGCCGGCGCCCTGGCTGCTGACTTTCCTGCGCGTGCTGCAAGGTCTGTCGGCGGGCGGGGAGTTCGGCGGGGCCGTGTCGGTGATGACGGAGTTCGCCCCGCCGGGCCGGCGGGGGCTGTACGGGTCGTGGCAGTCGTTCACGGTGGCGCTGGGGCTGCTGGCCGGCGCGGGGGCGGCGGCGCTGCTCGCCACGGTGCTGACGGAGGAGCAGCTGGGCGCTTGGGGTTGGCGGCTGCCGTTCCTGCTGACACTGCCGCTGGGGCTGGGGGCGCTGTGGCTGAGGTTGCGGCTGGACGAGACACCGGCGTTCGAGGCGGACCGGGCTCAGGAGACCCCGCCACCGCGCGAGGTCGTGCGGGTCATCGCCTTGGGCGCGGGGCGGATCATGGGGTGGGCCGCGGCCGGCTACACGTTTCTCGTCGTGCTGCCGTCGTATCTGCAGAGTTCGCTGGGTGCGACCTTCCAGCAGGCGCTGGTCGCCACCGTGCTGGCCAATCTGGGCTTCGCGGTCACGATCGTGCCGGCGGGGCTGCTGAGTGATCTGCTCGGGCGGCGGGCGGTGATGCTGACGGGGGCCGTGCTGGTCGTGGTGCTCGCGGTGCCGTTGCTCAACCTTCTTCAGCAGCCCGGCGTTTCGAACACCGTGAAGGGTGTGGCGGTGTGCGGCGCGGGCGCGGTGGTGGGGCTGATGGCGGGACCGGGCCCGGCGATGCTGTCGGAGATGTTCCCCACCCGCGTCCGCCACACGGGCCTGGGACTCGCCTACGCGCTGTCCAACGCGGTGTTCTCAGGGTGTGCCGGGCTCATCATCACGGAGACGATCGAGCGGACGGGGAGTGTGGACATCCCGGCGTACTACGCGGCGGCGGCGTGCGCGGTGAGCGTGCCGGCGCTGCTCACCCTGCCCTCCGGGAGAGTGCGCGGGGCGAAAGCGGTCCAGGAGAGGACTGGTTGAAACGATGCGGGTGATCGGTCTGATGTCCGGCACGTCGTACGACGCCATCGACGCCGCGGCGGCCGAGCTGGATCTCGTCGGCGACAGCCTGGTACTGAATCCGCTCGGCATGGTGAGCGAGCCGTACGACGCTGAACTGCGCGAGACCCTGGCCGCCGCCCTGCCGCCGGGGACCACCTCGTTGGGCGAGGTGTGCCGGCTGGACACCCGGATCGGGCAGGCCTTCGCGGCGGCCGCGGTCCGGGCGGATCGGGAACTGTGCGAGGGACGGGCGGAGCTGGTGGCCTCGCACGGACAGACCGTCTACCACTGGGTCGCCGGGAAAGAGGCCCACGGCACGCTCCAGCTCGGGCAGCCGGCCTGGATCGCCGAGGCGACCGGGCGGCCCGTGGTCGCCGACTTCCGGCCGCGCGACATCGCCGCCGGCGGGCAGGGTGCGCCGCTGGTCAGCCTCGTCGACCTGCTGTGGCTGCGCGGCCGGCCGGGCAGGCCCGTCGCGCTCAACCTCGGCGGCATCGCCAACCTCACCGCGCCCGACGGGACCGCGTTCGACACCGGGCCGGGCTGCGCGCTGGTGGACGCGGCCGCCCAGGGGTTCAGCGGCGGGGCCCTGGCCTACGACACGGACGGGGCCCTCGCCGCCCGGGGCCGGGTGCACGGGCCGTTGCTGGACCGGCTGCTGGAGGAGCCGTACTACGCGCTGCCCGCGCCCAAGACGACGGGCAAGGAGTTGTTCCACCTCGGCCATCTGCGGGACGCCCTGGCCGGGTTCGGGACCCTGCCGGCCGAGGACGTCGTCGCCACGCTGACTATGCTCACGGCCCGGACCGTGGCGGAGGCCGTGCGATGGGTCGGTGCGACGGAGGTCATCGCCTCGGGCGGCGGGACCCGTAACCCGGTGCTGATGGGGATGCTCGGGGATCTGCTGCCCGGGGTGGCGGTGCGCTCCTCGGGCGAACTGGGGCTGCCGTCCGGCGCGAAGGAGGCCTACGCCTTCGCGGTGCTGGGGTTCCTGACCCTGCACGGCCTGCCGGGCACCGAGCCCGCGAGCACCGGTGCCCGGCATCCGAGCGTGCTGGGGTCGGTGACCCCGGGCCGGGAGGGGCTGCGGCTGCCGCCGCCGGCCGGCCGGCGGCCGACGCGCCTGTTGGTGGTCTGACGCCTCGGATTCGACTCCTCTCATGCCTCTTTCACGCACGCCTCATACGGTGGGGGCATGACGCAGGCGACTCCTCCCGGGTGGTACCCCGACCCCGGACAGACAAGTGACGGGCCCGCCACCGAGCGCTGGTGGGACGGCAAGACCTGGACGGACCGCATCCGCCCGGCAGAGCCGGCCACGACCTGGGCTCCCCCAGCACGGCCGTCGCCCGCGGGGCCTCACCGGAGAACCCGGCGTCTGACGGACGGCCGACTGCCGCCGACCGTCCGGAGACGGCCGGGCAATCCGCCGACGCCGGGCATACCGGCACCGCCGGGGAACCGGGGACGCCGGGCATACCAGCACCGCCGGGGAACAGAGGGACGCCGGGCATACCAGCACCGCCGGGGAACAGAGGGACGCCGGGCATACCGGCACCGCCGACGGACCGGGGACGACCGGGGAACCGGGCGCCGCCGGACAACCGGGCGGGCCCGGACAACCGGGCGAGCCCGGACAACCGGGCGAGCCCGGGCAAACGGGCGGGCCCGGACAAACGGGCGGGCCCGGACAACCGGGCGGGCCCGGGCAAACGGGCGCCGCTGGGCATACCAGCGCCGCCAACGGACCGGGCACCGCCGAGGAACCAGGCGCCGCCGGACAACCAGGAGTGCCCGGGCAAACGAGCGCAGCCGGACAACCGGGCGGGTCCTGGCAATCGGGTGTCATCGGGCATCAGGGTGCAATGCCGCATCCGGGCGCGCCGGGGCATCCGGCACATGGCTACCCCGCCTATCCCGCCTACCCTGCCGCTCCTCCGGCCGCCCCCGGGCGGCGGCTGCGGGTCGGGGCCGCCGTGGCGGCTGCGGTCGTGGTGTTGGCCAGCATCGGTGTCGGGGTGTACGCGCTGACGGACAACGGCGGCGGGGGCGGGGGTTCGGCCACCTCGCAGGGGCCGGGCGGATCCGGGGGCCCGGGCGGGCCGTTCGGAGGGCCGGGCGGCAACGGGGGCTCCGGAGGCTCGGACGGCAACGGGGGCTCCGGAGGCTCCGGTGGGCAGAGCCCGGCGCCCGAGCAGTCCGAGCCTCCGAAGATCAGGAGCGGCTCGGTGACCGACGCGGTCAGCGGGATCAGCCTGCCGATCCCGGAGGGCTGGTACGGCCAGGAGGCCAGGGTCGGCGCGCAGGTGACGTCCGACGACTCCTACAAGTGCCCCGGCGACACCTCCGCGACCTGCACGAAGGGCGGCGCGTACTCGGCACCGGCCCTGGCCCTCGGCACCAGGGGCAGCACCGCGGAGGAGATCGCCAAGGCGGACATCGCGGCGAACGCCGAGGAGTCGTACGGCGGCAAGTCCTACGGCGGGATCACCTCGCACGACGTGCTGGCGTCCAGGGCCGTGACCGTGGCCGGGCAGAAGGGCTACCTGGTCCGCTGGAAGGCCGTCACCAGCAAGGGCGCCGACGGCATCGTGGAGTCGCTGGCGTTCCCCTCCCCCGCGAACGGGAAGCAGATGGTCGTCGTCCGTTTCGGCGTCGACGCCGACCAGAAGGAGTCCGTCCTGGACGAGATCACCAAGGGCATCAAGGTGTCGACGGGCGGCGGCAACGGCCAGGACGTCTGACGAGGAACAACCGCCGGACGGCGGTCGGCCGGGTGGGGCGCCCCCGCCGCTCACCGGGGCACCCCACCCGGCCGGGGGTGCGCGCCGGCCCCGTCCCCACGGGTCGGCGCGGTCGGGTCACCGTCCGGTCATCCCGCGGACGGCGGCCCGGGTCTCAGGTCAGGCCGAGTGCCGGCAGCACCGCGGCGTCCACGAACCGGACCAGATAGTCCGGGTCCGCGTACTCGCCCTCCAGAATGGGCCGGGCGCGCAGGACTCCGAACATCTGCGCAGGGATGTACTCCAGCGCCGGATGATCGGCGGGCACCTCGCCCCGCTCCACCCCGCGCCGGATGATCTCCTTCAGCGCGGCGATCTCCGGCTCGACCAGCGCGTCACGCAACGCGCACCGCAGCTCCGGGTCCTGGGTAGCGGCGTGACCGAGCGCCTGGAGCAGCTGAGTGTCCCGGCCGGATAGCTCCCCCGCCGCCCGGGCGGCCTCGCGCAGGTCGCCGGCGAGCGAGCCGGTGTCGACGCGGCGCGCCCGGCGGTGCGAGCGCAGTGCCGCCGCCACGAACTGGGGCTTGGTCTTCCACTGACGGTAGAGCGTGGACTTGCTGCACCGGGTGCTGGCGGCGACCCCCTCCATGGTGACGGAGTCGTACCCGCACTCGCGCAGTTGCTCCAGCACGGCGTCGAAGAACTCCTGCTCACGCTCGGGCGTGATCTTGGAGCGGCGCGAGGTACCGACTGGCTCGGGTCGGTCCGCAGCCTGCGACGTCATGGGCGGTGCTCCTCGCTTTCGTCGGGAGCCGGAAAATTCCGGCCGGCGGTGTGTCGTTCGTCTATCGATACGCCAGTGTACCGGTACAGGCCCGTATCGGTGCACTGGCGTATCGGTACGCACTCGTACCGATAACACGTGTACCGACAACCCGCGTACCGACAACAGCACCGTCATCGAAAGGGCCGGGGATGAATGCCCGCACCGAGCCTGCGCCGGCGGGGTCCGACGCGATAGCGCGACCGCCGCTCGTCCGGGAGCTCCTGCTCGTCGCAGGGCTCTTCCTCGTCTACAAGTTGGGCCGGCAGCTGGCCACGGGCCACACCGGCGAGGCGTTCCGCAACGCGCACCGCGTGTGGGACTTCGAACGAGCGGTCCATCTCCCCGGCGAGGGCGCGGTGCAGTCCCTGCTGCTGCACGGCGACGGCCTCGTGCACCTCGCGAACACCTACTACGCGGCCGTCCACTTCCCGGCCACCGCCGCCTTCCTCGTCTGGCTCTACCTGCGCCGCCCGACCCACTACGTATGGGCCCGCCGGGTCCTGGCCGCAGTCACCGCCGCGGCCCTGGTGCTGCATCTGCTGTTCCCGCTCGCCCCGCCGCGCATGGTGTCCGCGACCGGCCTCATCGACACGGCGCGGCTGTACGGGCCGTCGGTGTACGGCAGTCCCGCGACCGACTCCCTGTCCAACCAGTTCGCGGCGATGCCGTCGCTGCACTTCGGCTGGGCGCTCATGGTGGCGATCGGCCTGATCGTCGCGACCCGTTCGCGGTGGCGTTGGCTGTGGCTGGCGCATCCGCTGCTGACCCTGCTGGTGATCGTCGGAACGGCGAACCACTACTGGATGGACGCGATCGTGGCGACGGCCCTGCTCGGACTCGCGCTCGCCCTGATTCGCCCCGGACTTCGTCCGGGGGACCCCCATCTCGCTGCGCTCGCCCCATCGCACGGCGACCACGGCGGGTCGCGGGCGGGCAGCCTCGTACCGGCTCAGCGGGACGAGCAGACGCTGGTCGGAGCGGGCCGGTGAACGCCGTGGTCGTAGCCGTCGCCCTGTCCCTCGTCTCCGCCGTCGCCTACGCGGCCGCGGCGGTCGCCCAGGAGCGGCTCGCCGCCCGCTCCCCCGGCTCGGGCGTACTGCGGCTGCTCGGCAGCGGCGCATGGTGGTGGTCGGTCGGGCTGAACGCGTCGGCCGCGCTGCTGCACGTCGTGGCACTCCGGTACGGCCCGCTGACCGTGGTCCAGCCGCTCGGCGCGCTCACCCTGGTCGCGGCGGTGCCGATGGGGGCGCGGATGGCGGGGCGGCGGGTGAGCGCGGTCGAGTGGAAGGGCACCGCGCTGACCCTGCTCGGCCTGGGGGCGATCCTGGTCACGGCGTCCGGTCCCGCGCCCGATGACGTGCTCAGCGTTCCCGAGGCGCTGACGGTGGCGGGGGCCACCGCGGTCCTCATCGGGGTGCTGTCCCGGCCGGGCGCCCGCCCCGGGCTGCGGCACGCGACCGCGTCCGGTGTCGCGTCCGGGGTCGCCTCGGCCCTCACCCAGACGGTGACGGTGGCGGCGACGGACCGGACCGGTCCACTGCTGAGCCTCCAGGTCGTCGGAGTGGCGCTGCTCGTCGCGGCCTTCGCGGCCGGCGGGCTGCTGCTGGCGCAGACGGCGTACCGGGGCGGTCTGGGCGCCCCGCTGGCGATGGTGACCCTGGCCAACCCGCTGGCCGCCGCGCTGATCGGCCTGTCGCTGCTGGGCGAACGCCTCCAGGGCGGCCCGGCGGGCGTGCTGCTCGCGCTCGCCGGGGCCGGGCTGGCGTCCTGGGGCGTGGTGCTGCTCAGCCGGGCGGCGCCCACTCAGGAACCGACGGACGACGACCATCCGGTGGCCGCGGTGCTGGCTCTGGAACCCGGGTCGGCGGCGGCCGAACCGGCCTTGGTGCCCCGGCCGCTGGAGCCGGGGCGCCTGACCACCGCTACGCGGTGATGATCGCCGGGTCGCTCACACCCGGCTTGCCGTTCTCGACGTGGCCCGCGAGCCGTCGCAGGAACGCCTTGTCGGCCTCCACGGTGACGGTCAGGTCGTACCAGCGGCGGCCGGCGGCCAGATCCACGGTCCGCCGCACCTTCGCGCCCGGGCGGACGGTGACGGTCGAGGGCCGGCCGCCGTAGCCGTCGGAGAGCTTCAGGCGGGCCGTGCCGGAGCCCTTGTTGGTGAAGGTCAGCTCGATGTCGTCGCCGGTGTGGCGGGCGGTGACCTCGCAGTCGGCCCTCTTGTTCGAGCCCTTGAAGACCCGCACGAAGCCGTTGGGCCGTGCACGGTCAGGTCGTACGAGCCCCCGGAGTACGCCGAGTTCCAGGTGTCGGAGAGCGTCTTGCCGGCCTCGGTGGTGTACATCCAAGGGCCGTCGGTGCGGTTGCCGGAGGTGATGTGGAAGGCGCCGCCGGCCTTCGCACCGGAAGCGAAGGTGAGGGTGAGCTTCCCGGCCGCCGCGTCGACCGAGGCGTCCACGTGCGGGGCGTACCTCAGCGGCCGGGAGCGGCGCAGGCCGCGCTCCTGGCGGGGCATGCGCGGGTCGGCGGGCGGGGTCGGCCTGTAGTCGGGTGGCGTTCGCGGTCCTGCGGCTCGTAGTCGTCGGTGCCGGGCAGCGGGGCCGGGCGCGTGTCCTTGCGGGAGAAGTCGAACGCGGCCGTCAGATCACCGCAGACGGCCCGGCGCCACGGCGAGACGTTCGTCTCGCGCACGCCGAAGCGGCGCTCCATGAACCGCAGGATCGAGGTGTGGTCGAGGGTCTCGGAGCAGACGTAACCGCCCTTGCTCCACGGCGAGACGACCAGCATCGGCACCCGGGGGCCGAGGCCGTACGGGCCGGCCGTCTTCTTGCCGTCGCCCGGGAAGAGGTCGGCGGAGACGTCGACGGTGGACAGGCCGCGGGAGGCGTCCTTCGGCGGCAGCGGCGGCACCACGTGGTCGAAGAAGCCGTCGTTCTCGTCGTAGGTGATGAACAGGGCGGTCTTCGACCAGACCTCCGGGTTGGAGGTGAGGGCGTCCAGGACCTGGGCGATGTACCAGGCGCCGTAGTTGGAGGGCCAGTTGGAGTGCTCGGAGAAGGCCTCGGGGCGGCGATCCAGGAGATCTGGGGCAGCTTGCCGGCCTTGACGTCGGCGCGCAGCAGGTCGAAGTAGCCTTCCCCGGCCTTGGCGTTCGTGCCGGTGCGTGCCTTGTCGTACCAGGGGTCGCCGGGCTTGGCGCCCCGGTACTTGTTGAAGTAGAGCAGCGAGTTGTCGCCGTAGTTGCCGCGGTAGGCGTCCTCGATCCAGCCCCAGGAGCCGGCCGCGTCGAGGCCGTCGCCGATGTCCTGGTAGACCTTCCAGGAGATGCCGGCCTGCTCCAGGCGCTCGGGGTAGGTGGTCCAGCCGTAGCCGAGCTCGGCGTTGTCCAGGACCGGGCCGCCGCCGCTGCCGTCGTTGCCCGTGTAGCCGGACCACATGTAGTAGCGGTTCGGGTCGGTGGAGCCGATGAACGAGCAGTGGTAGGCGTCGCAGACGGTGAAGGCGTCGGCGAGGGCGTAGTGGAACGGGATGTCCTCGCGGGTCAGGTACGCCATGGTCGTGGTGCCCTTGGCAGGCACCCACTGGTCGTACTTGCCGCCGTTGTAGGCCTGCTGGCCGTCGGGCCAGGAGTGCGGCAGGCCCTCCAGGAACTGCATGCCGAGGTCGTCGGCGTCCGGGTGGAACGGCAGGATCTCCTTGCCGTCCTTCTGCTGGTGCCAGATCGGCTTGCCGTTGCCGAGGGTGACCGGGCGGGGGTCGCCGAAGCCGCGGACGCCTCTCAGAGTGCCGAAGTAGTGGTCGAAGGAACGGTTCTCCTGCATCAGGACGACGATGTGCTCGACGTCCTCGATCGACCCGGTGCGATGGTTCGCCGGAAGCGCGGCCGCGCGCTGGATGCTGGCGGACAGCGCGCTGAAGGCCGTGGTGGCGCCCGCGAGTTGGAGGAAGCGGCGCCGGTTGACTTCGGACATGAAGGACAGACCTCTCATCCTGACGTGCTGGATGGCCGGAACATGACGGAATCTGCGCGGAAGGAGTGTTTCAGGGACACCAAACGCCAAGGAAGGGGCGCGTGACACTCGTGTGAAAGTCGCCGGCACGACAGGTGTGCCGGAGCGTTGCCAGGGGAGGGTGAGGGGCGTGACAGAGACGCAGACGGTTTCCCCGCCGACGAAAAGGCCCGTTCGCCAGCTCCTCGCCGCCTCCGTGGGCAACGCGGTGGAGTGGTACGACTGGTACGCCTACACGTTTCTGGCCACCTACATCGCCGACCAGGTCTTCCCGAAGAGCGCCGACAACTCGCTGGTGCCGCTGCTGTCGACGTTCGCGGTGTTCGCGGTCGGTTTCTTCATGCGGCCGGTCGGCGGGCTGCTGATGGGCGCGGTCGCGGACCGGCACGGGCGGCGGGCCGCGCTGACGGTGACCATCCTGCTGATGGGCGGCAGCAGCCTGCTGGTCGGGCTGACGCCGACCTACGCCTCGGTGGGTGTGCTGGCCCCGGTGATCCTCGTCCTCGCCCGGCTGCTGCAAGGCCTCTCCGTGGGCGGCGAGTTCGCGGCCTCGACGACGTTCCTGGTCGAGTCGGCGGGCCCCGGCCGGCGCGGGCTGTTCTCCAGCTTCCAGTACGTGTCGACGACCGTGGGGCAGCTCGTCGCCTCCGGCATCGCGACCCTGCTGGTGGACACGCTGAGCGACGGGCAGATGAACGGCTGGGGCTGGCGGGTGCCGTTCGTGCTCGGGGCCGTGCTGAGCCTGGTCGGCTGCTGGATTCGGCAGGGCGCGCAGGAGACCCGGAGCGCCGAGCAGCACAACGCGCCGCGCCCCGGGCTGTTCGAGGCGCTGCGCCGGCATCCGCGCGAGTCGCTCCTCATCGGCGGCATCACGGCGGGCGGCACCATCGCCTACTACACGTGGACGTCGTACCTGCCGACCTACGCCGAACTCAACGCGGGCATCGAGAAGTCGGACGCGCTGCTCGCGGGCACGATCTCACTGGCCTTCTTCGCCCTGCTGCAACCCCTCGGCGGCCTGCTCTCGGACCGGTTCGGCCGCCGCCCCCTGCTCCTCTTCTTCGGCCTGGGCTTCGCGCTGCTCACAGTGCCGCTGCTGCACACCCTGCGCGACTCGTTCGCCGTGCTGCTGCTCGTGCAGTGCGCGGGCATGGTGCTGCTGACCGGCTTCACCTCGATCAGCGCGGCCGTGAACGCGGAGATCTTCCCGCCCCGGGTCCGCGCGGCCGGCATCGGCTTCCCCTACTCCCTGACGGTCGCGCTCTTCGGCGGCACGGCCCCGTACGTCGGCACCCTGTTCAAGGAACTGGGGCACTCGGGACTGTTCCCGTGGTACGTCGCGGTGCTGTGTCTGCTGTCGTCGGTGGTGTATCTGCGGTTGCCGGAGACGGCGCACACACCGCTGAGGCGCTGAGAGGCCGGACACCACCCGTGGTTTTGGCGGCCCTGGGTGGCGTCACGGACCACCCCCAGGGTGCCACCGGGGAGTCCGCCCGCCACGTTGAGGTTGACGGTCTGCGCCTCGGTGGCCTGGCCAGGTCTCCGTCAAACCCGCAGGCGCAGGCGCACCGCGAGCGTGTGGAACGGACCCGACGACATCGAACTGGGACTTGGCATCGGTGACGGAACCGGCACGGATGTCCTCGCCCGCCTCGACGGACGCTATCTCTCCACCGAAGTGGCGGGCGGGTTCACCGGGCGCATGGTCGGTGTGTGGACCGAGTCACGCAAGGTCCTTGTCCGCCGGGTCAGGTTCGCCGAACGGCGCGCGTGACACCACCCCGGAAGGATGGAAGTTCTGCCGGTGTACCGCTCAAGGATCGGCAAGAATTTGGCGCGTTAACCTATAGGAATCCCACTTCCGGACAATTGCGACGGCATCACGATCGATCGTGCTCGCCCACCCATCAGCGGCCCCCCTATCTGGAGTGATCCACCAAGCGGCGTCACCCCACAACCGCCGCAAGTGATGAGCAAGGCGCACGACAAGGCCCTGACCAGCCCTTTCGCAGAGACACTTCCGCCTGACAGAAGCCGCCTTGCGCGGCAACCACAGCCGTCAGGAACCTGTTCCCAACCACGGCACGCGGGCGAAGACGCCCCGCCGACAGGGACGGGAAGCCCATGCCTCACATGACCGCCTTCGCCAGGAACCAGTGGTACGTCGCCGCCTACAGTCACGAGGTCGGGCGGGAGTTGCTCGGACGGACGATCCTCGGTGAGACGCTCGTGCTCTACCGGACCGAGGAGGAGGGAACGCCGGTCGTGCTGCACGACCGGTGTGTGCACCGCCGGTACCCGCTGTCCGAGGCCCCGACGCGCCTCGACGGAGACCGGATCGTGTGCGGGTACCACGGGTTCACGTACGACACGACCGGTACGTGCGTGTACGTGCCGGGGCAGAAACGGGTGCCGCGTACGGCCCGGGTCGCCTCCTACCCCGTCGTCGAGCAGGACTCGCTGATCTGGGTGTGGATCGGCGACCCGGCGCTCGCCGACCCGCGGAGCATTCCGCGCGCCCGGCACCTCGACTCCCCGGCTGGGTCACCGTACGCGGCATGGAGCCGATCGACTGCGACTACGGGCTGCTCGTCGACAACCTCCTTGACCTGTCGCACGAGACCTACCTGCACGGCGGGTACATCGGCACCCCGAGGTCGCCGAGACGCCGATCACGACCGAGGTCGACGAGGGCGCCGGGATCGTCCGGGTCAGCCGGCACATGGACGACGCCGAATGCCCGCCGTTCTACGCCAGGTCCACCGGCATCGAGGGCCGCATCACCCGCTGGCAGGACATCGAGTACCACGCGCCCTGCCTGTATCTGCTGCACAGCCGTATCGCCCCGGTCGGTGTGCTGCCCGAGGCGGACGGCAGCGACCCGAACGGCTTCCACACCGAGATCACGTACGCCATCACGCCCTCCGGTGACGGCAAGGTGTACGACTTCTGGGCCGTCTCGCGCGACTGGGCGACGGACGACGCCGAGGTCACCGAGTTCCTGCGCGGCAACAACCACACGGTCGTGATGCAGGACGTCACCGCGCTCAACCTGCTGCAGAAGACGCTCGGCACCGAGCGCACCGGCTACCAGGAGCTGAGCATCAACATCGACACCGGTGGTCTGGCCGCTCGCCGGATCCTGGCCCGGCTGGTCGAGGAGGGCGAGAAGCCCGTGGAGAAGGTCCAGTGACGAGCCCGACAGGCGAGATCTACCGCATCGACTGGCTCCCCGGCACCGACGTCCTGCACGGCACCTGCCACTGCGGCCGCGAGCACACCGCGCAGGACCCGGTCGAGATGTGGGAGTGGATGCTCGCCCATCCCCAGGGACACGCGATCGACGAGCCGCGAGGGAACAGTTCATGAACGCCTACGAAGACGAACTCGTCGTCGTTCGGCGCGTGTTCGCCGCCGACGGCGTGCTCGCCCTCACCCTGCGCCACCCGCTGGGCGAGCCGCTGCCGGCCTGGGAGCCGGGCGCGCACATCGATGTCGTGCTCGGCCCCGGACTTGAGCGGCAGTACTCGCTGTGCGGCGATCCGGCGGACCGGTCCGCCTGGCGGATCGCGGTGCTCCGCGAGCCCGCCGGGCGGGGCGGCTCGGCTCATGTGCACGAGCAGCTGGGCGAGGGCGACAAGGTCCGGGTGCGCGGACCCCGGAACAACTTCGGTCTGGAGCCCGCCCCCGCTACCGCTTCGTCGCCGGCGGCATCGGCATCACCCCGATCCTGCCGATGCTGGCGGCGGCCGACGCCGCGGGCGCCGAGTGGACGCTGCTGTACGGCGGGCGCACCCGCCGGTCCATGGCGTTCGGCGACGAGCTGGACCGCCACGGCGACCGGGTGACGATCGCGCCCGAGGACGAGACTGGGCTGCTGGACCTGCCCTCGGTGCTGGACGACGTACCCGAGGACACGCTCGTCTACTGCTGCGGCCCGGGCCCGCTGCTGGACGCGGTCGAGGAACGCTGCCCGCCCGGCGTCCTGCGCGTCGAGCGGTTCCGGCCGAAGGAGCAGGAGACGAGCGGCGACACCGAGTTCGAGGTGGAGCTGGCGCGGAGCGGCAGGACGGTCACGGTCGCGCGGGACGGGTCCGTACTGGACGCCGTGCGCGCCGCCGGGGTCGAGGTGCTGTACTCCTGCACCGAGGGCACCTGCGGTACCTGCGAGACGGACGTCCTGGAGGGCGAGCCGGACCACCGTGACTCGGTGCTCACCGACGCCGAACGCGCGGCGGGCGAGACCATGCTGATCTGTGTGTCCCGCTGCCGGGGGAAGCGGCTCGTGCTGGATCTGTGAAACCGGCCGGGACGGTCCAGCGGGCCCGCCCCGTCCTGCCCGCCCGTCAGGGCGCCGCCCACAGCCCCGGACGTGCCCCAGGTGCCGGGCCATCACCGCGCGCACGGCCTCCTCGTCCCCGGTGAGCAGCGCGTCGAGGATCTCCAGGTGTTCCTTCGCCGACGTCTCCAGCCGCCCCTGCGCGGCGAGCGCGGTCAGTCCGTACAGCCGGGAGCGGCGTCTGAGGTCCCGTACGACGTCGACCAGGTGGTCGTTGCCGGCGAGGGCCAGCAGGCCGAGGTGGAAGCGCAGGTCGGCCTCCACGTACGCGATGAGGTCGCCGGCCGCGGCGGAGGTGACGATCTCCTGGGCGACCGGGCGGAGCGCCTCCAGCGCGACCGGGTCGGCCGTGACCGCGAGGCCCGCCGTGGTGGGGATCTCGATCAGCGACCGGATGTGGGTGTACTCGTCGAGCTGCCGCTCGGAGACGGCGGTGACCCGGAAGCCCTTGTTCGGCACGGGGTCGACGAGGCCTTCCTTGGCGAGGTCGAGCATGGCCTCGCGCACGGGGGTGGCGGAGACACCGAAGCGGGCGGCGAGGGCGGGGGCCGAGTGGACCTCGCCGGGGAGCAGTTCGCCGGCGATCAGGGCGGCCCGCAGCGCGTCCGCGACCCGCTCCCGGTGGCTGGGTTTCCTGCTGCCCAGCACGGGCAGGGCGGGGGTGTGCTGCGGGGCCATGACGGTCGGGCTTCCTCTCTTGTGCACGGGGCTCGGCTTACAGGACGAACCCCGCCGGGAACGGGTCCTCGGGGTCCAGCAGGTACTGGGCGGTGCCGGTGATCCAGGCGCGTCCGGTGAAGCTGGGCAGCACGGCCGGGCGGCCGGCCACCTCGGTGGTGCCGAGCAGTCTGCCCGTGAACCGGGTGCCGATGAAGGACTCGTTCACGAACTCGGTGTGCAGCGGGAGTTCGCCGCGCGCGTGCAACTGTGCCATGCGGGCGCTGGTGCCGGTGCCGCAGGGCGAGCGGTCGAACCAGCCGGGGTGGATGGCCATGGCGTGCCGGGAGTGGCGGGCGGTCGAGCCGGGTGCGGCCAGGTAGACGTGGTGCAGGCCGCGGATGGACGGGTCCTCCGGGTGGGAGGGCGGTTCCTCGGCGTTGACGGCGGCCATCAGGGACAGGCCCGCGGCGAGGATGTCGTCCTTGCGGGACCGGTCGAAGGGCAGGCCGAACTGCTCCAGCGGCAGGATGGCGTAGAAGTTGCCGCCGAACGCGAGGTCGTACGTCACCGTCCGTCCGTCGGGGAGGGTGGCCTTGCGGTCGAGGCCGACCGCGAAGGAGGGCACGTTCTGGAGCGTCACCGCCTTCGCGGCGCCGTTCTCGACCGCCACCTCGGCGACGACCGGGCCCGCCGGGGTGTCGAGGCGGATGGTGGTGACCGGTTCGACGACCTCCACCATGCCGGTCTCGACGAGCACGGTCGCCACGCCGATCGTGCCGTGCCCGCACATCGGCAGATAGCCGGAGACCTCGATGTAGACGACGCCCCAGTCGCAGTCGGGCCGGGCCGGGGGCTGGAGGATCGCGCCGCTCATGGCGGAGTGGCCGCGCGGCTCGTTCATCAGCAGCTGCTTGATGTCGTCGCGGTGTTCGCGGAAGTGCAGCCGCCGCTCGTTCATGGTGGCGCCGGGGATGGTGCCGACGCCGCCGGTGATCACGCGGGTCGGCATGCCCTCGGTGTGCGAGTCGACGGCGTGCAGGACGAGTTCGCTGCGCATGGTGACTACGCCAATCCGGCCGCGACGGCCTTCTCCGTGGCCGCGCGCACCGCCGCCTCCTGCTCGGGCGGCAGCGGCATGCGCGGTGGGCGGCACGGGCCGCCGTGGCGGCCTGCGATGTCCATCGACAGCTTGATGGCCTGGACGAACTCCACCCGCGAGTCCCACCGCAGCAGCGGATGCAGCTGCCGGTACAGGGGCCGCGCGGTGTCGAGGTCGCCGTCGACGGCCGCGTGGTACAGCTCGACCGACGCCTGCGGCAGGGCGTTCGGGTAGCCCGCCACCCAGCCCTTCGCGCCCGCGACGGCCAGCTCCAGCAGGACGTCGTCCGCACCGATCAACAGATCGAGTTCGGGGCGAGTTCGGCGATCCGGTAGGCCCGGCGGACGTCCCCGAGAACTCCTTCACCCCCTGGATGTGCCCCTCGCCGTGCAGCCGGGCGAGCAGCTCCGGTACGAGGTCGACCTTGGTGTCGATCGGGTTGTTGTACGCGACGACCGGCAGACCCACCCGGGCGACCTCGGCGTAGTGGGCGACGACGGACCGCTCGTCGGCGCGGTAGGCGTTCGGCGGCAGCAGCATCACGGCCCGGCAGCCCGCCTCGCCCGCCTGCTCGGCCCAGCGCCGGGACTCGGCGGACCCGTACGCGGCGACGCCGGGCATGACGCGCTGCCCGCCGATCGCGGCGACGGCCGTCTCGACGACCCGGGCGCGCTCCTCGGGCGTGAGCACCTGGTACTCGCCGAGGGAGCCGTTCGGCACCACGCCGTCGCAGCCGTTCTCGACGAGCCAGGCGCAGTGCTCGGCGTACTTGTCGTGGTTCACGGAGAGGTCGTCGTTCAGTGGGAGCGCGGTGGCGACGAGGACGCCGCGCCAGGGGCGGTGATCGGTCATGACAGTCCCTCCTGGGGGTGTTGCCGGGCGAGGACGCCGAGCGGCACGGGACGGGCGAACGGCCTTCTGGACGGGGTGGGTGGACACCCGGCGAGACCCGATACCGCACTGCCGCACATCCGGCCCTGGCACCAGCCCATCCCGGCGCGGGTCAGCAGCTTCACGGTCCGTACGTCGCCCGCGCCGAGGTCCAGGGCCTCGCGCACGGCACCGGCGCTGACCTCCTCGCAGCGGCAGACCACGGTGTCGTCGGTGACCTGCTCGGGCCAGTGCGCGGGCGGCGCGCAGGCGGCCTCGAGGGCCGCGGCGGATCTCCTGTGCTCCGTACGGGCCTTGAGGGCGGCGGGAACCGGATCGGGGCGGTGCCGCGCAGACGGGCGGCGGCGGAGCACCCGGCGATGTGTCCCTCGGCGAGGGCGAGGGCCGCGCCGCCGATGCCGGTGGCCTCGCCGGCCGCCCACACGCCGGGCACGTCCGTGCGCTGCTCGGTGTCGACGGCCACGGCGAGCCCGTCCAGGCGGCAGCCGAGGACCTCCGCCAGGTCGGTGTGCGGGAGCATGCCGTGGCCGACGGCGAGGGTGTCGCAGGGCAGATGCCGCTCGGTGCCGGGCCGGACGCGTCCGGCGGTGTCGAGTGCGGCGACCGTGACGCCGGTCAGCCGGTCGTCGCCGTGGGCGCGGACGACGGTGTGGCGGGCCAGGAACGGCACACGGTGGCGCAGCAGCCGGGCGGCGTAGCCGGCGCCCTCGGGGAGCTTGCCGGCCAGGGCCCGGCCGTGGCGGGCCAGGCGCCGCGGGTCGGTGGACTCGACGAGCGCGGCGACCTCGACGCCGGCCGCGGCGAGCCCGGTCGCCACGGGCAACAGCAGCGGCCCGGCCCCGGCCACGACCGCCCTGCGCCCCGGCACCACGAGCCCGCCCTTGAGCATGGCCTGGGCGCCCCCGGCCGTGACGACGCCCGGGAGGGTCCAGCCGGGGAAGGGCAGCACCTGCTCGTAGCCACCCGTGGCAAGGAGCACGGCCCGGGCGTGCACCTCGGCCGGTTCCTCCTGCTCGGGTCCGAGCAGCGCGTGCACGGTGAAGCCGCCGGACATCGGCTCGGCACACCACACGTGGTGATCCGTCAGGACCTGTACGTCGCCGGCGGCGAGACCGTCCCGCAGCCGCTCCCAGGTCCGCCACCGGTGGTGCGGCACCTCGGGCCGCCCTGCTCCGAGCCCGGCGGCGGGCTGCCGGTAGAACTGCCCGCCGGCCTCCGTCGCCGCGTCGACGAGCGCGACGCGTGCGCCGCGCGCGGCGGCCGCGAGCGCCCCGGCCAGCCCGGCCGGTCCGGCCCGATCACCACCAGGTCAGTCCGCACGACCGACCTCTTCGCCGCCCGCCCCCGCAGGGCCCGGGCCATGCGCCCCCGACTCCGCACGGCCGAAGCCGTCACCCGGCCCCGCAGGGCCGACGCGGTCGTCACCTGTCCGCGTATGGCCGGCCCGGTCGCCTCCCTTCCGCGCATGGTCGGCCCCGTCGGCCCCCGGCCCCGCATGGCCGCCCACCCGCGCACCACCGCCCCCACCGCCGCCCGGCCCGCATCGCCACCCGCCCCCGCATGGCCCGCCCCGTCATCAGCCGGCCCGCCATGACCCGTCCCCTCCTGCGTGACGATCACGTCCCCCGGTCGCGCCGGCACCAGGCAAGCCCGTCGGCCCGGGCGGCCGTTGACCGTCACCAGACAGTCGAAGCAGACGCCGATCCCGCAGAACACCCCGCGCGGGCGGCCCTGGTGTCGGGTGGTGCGCCAGGACGTGACGCCCGCGGTCCACAAGACGGCGGCGACCGTCTGCCCGGGCAGCGCCTCGACCAGCCGGCCGTCGAACGTGACGGTGAACGCGGGACCGGGCCGGGCTCCTGCCAGCTCCAGGGGATTCACGAGGCCTCCTCGGGAAAGCGGTCGGGCCGGAACGGGGTCAGGTCCAGGTCGGGCGCCCGGCCGGTCAGCGTCTGGGCGATCAGGTGCCCGGTGCCGGTGGCCAGCCCGATGCCCGCGCCCTCGTGCCCGCAGGCGTGCAGGAGTCCGGGCGCCCGGGGGTCGGGCCCGATCGCGGGCAGATGGTCCGGCAGATACGGCCGGAAGCCGGCGTACGTCCGCATGGCCCGGATTCCGGCCAGGAAGGGGAAGAGCCGGGTCGCGCCCGCTGCCAGCGCCCGCAGTGCCGGGAGCGACAACGTCCGGTCGAAGCCGACCCGTTCGCGGCTGGCCCCGATGAGGACCGGCCCGGCGGGTGTGCCCTCCACGACCGGGGAGGTCTGCAGGTCCGCCGAGTCGCTCGCGACGTCGGCCACGTAGTCGGCGGCATAGACCTTGTGCCGGACGCGCGGCGGCAGCGGCTCGGTGACCAGCACGAAGCCCCGCCGGGGCAGCACGGGCAGGGCCACCCCGGCGTGGGCCGCCACCTCGCCGCCCCACGTACCGGCCGCGTTGACGACCGCCGGCGCGTGGATGTCACCCCGGTCGGTCCGCACCCCGCGCACCGCGCCGCCGGGGCCGCGCAGCACCCGGGTCACCTCCCGGCCGGTGAGCAGCCGTGCCGTCGAGGCGCGCAGCAGGTGCGCCGCCGCGAGGGCGGGCATCACCTGGGCGTCCTGCGGGTAGTGCATGCCGCCCGCGAGGCCGGGCGCCAGGTAGGGCTCGAGATCGGGGAGCCGGTCGGGCGGCACCGGAACCGCCTCGACCCCCGCCGCGCGCTGCCCGGCGGCGAGTTTCTCCAGACCGGCCAGCGCCCCGTCGCCGCCGGCGACGACGACACCGCCCTTGGCCTCGTACTCGACGGCCTTCCCCAGCCCCTCTCGGGCCAGTTCGGTCCAGAGCCGGGCGGACAGCAGGGCCAGTTCGAGCTCCGGTCCCGGTTCCTTGTCGGAGACGAGGAGGTTGCCCTCGCCCGCGCCGGTCGTACCACCGGCCACCGGGCCCCGGTCCACCACGACGGTGTCCAGGCCCGCGCGGGCCGTGTACAGGGCGCAGGCGGCGCCCACCACTCCGGCTCCGACCACCACGACATCGCAGGTCAGCGACTCGCTCACATCAGTACTATGTCACACACCACACTTGGGGGGAATGGGGCGGGCAAGGTCCGGACGCGGCGACGAGGGCCGTCAGCCGACCGCCGGAACCACCCTCAGGTGGGAGGCGCCGCGGCTGGTCCGGCGGTCCCGGGACAGGGCGCGGCGGGCCTCGCGCAGGACGAACGTGAGCCGGGTGCAGCCCAGTTCGTCGAGCGTCCTGGACGTCTCGACGACCACCCGGCAGTCGGTGGCGCCCCAGCGCGGGTCCGGGTGCAGCAGCGGCCGTACGGCACCGTCCTGCTCGACGGCGTCCTCGCCGACCGAGCGGATCCAGTGCGGCAGGCCGTGCCGGTAGGCGGCCTCCATGATCGGGTCCTGGGCGATGTCGCGCCGGATGGCCTGGAGCCCGTGGTCGGGGCCGTGGCTCTCAACGGTCCGCGCGAAGTGCGCGAGCAGCGGCAGGCACCAGCTCGACTCGTGGTCCCGAGCACCGCGGGGCGTCGGGGTGGAACAGCACGAACCTGAGGAAGTTGTCGCCGGGCAGGGCCGTCGGGTGCGGACCGACACCGCGGAAAAGTGACCGGAAGGCGCTGTTCGTCAGCACGACGTCCCAGCAGTGGTCGACGACGAGCGAGGGGAAGGAGACGGCCTCCAGAGACGCGGCGTAGTCCTCCAGGTAGGCCTGGACTTCGGGAGTCTCGGAGACGGGCCGCGGTGCCGGCCGCTGCCCTCCTGCCTGAAATGCCATCGGGAGGTCACCCCTCTTGCCTGTGCGGCCTTGACGCGGCGCCCCGATCCTGCTGCCCGGAGCTGAGGCGTGTCAACTATCGTGGCATTCCGCGCCTGTTGACGGCTGAAATTGGCCACAGTTGTGGCGAGACCTGGATGTGAGTTCGAAGCACCGGCTACGCTCCGGTCAGTTCACGCCGGGGTAGGTCACGGCATCCGCTTGTGAGAAGCCTGTGAGAGACGTAGGAGATCTGTCGGTGACGGGTGGCTTCGTCGAGGGTCCTGGCGCCAAGCCGATGGCCGTGCTAGCGGCGGTCGTCGCCCGTGTCACCGCGCTCGCCGACCGGCTCGGCGTGCCGCACGCCGAGGTCTTCGACACCGGCCGGCTGTCCGTCGCCTCCGGTGTCCCGGAACCCGTGGTCAAGGCCCTGCTCGGCGGTCGGCCTGCGGGCGAGCCCGATGTGCAGGCCCGGTTCCTGCAGCGTCTGGACCTGCTGCGCCGGACCCGGCTCAAGCCAAACGGCCGCAAGTACACCCAGCAGGAGATCGCCGACGGCGCGGGCATGTCCCGGCAGCAGGCCGGCGCCCTGATCAACGGCGACCGGCGGCCGACCATGGAGCACTGCGACGCCCTCCAGCGCTTCTTCAGGGTGCACGCCGGTTTCCTCACGGCCGAGGACCCCGAGGCGCTCGTCGGCGCCCTCCAGCACACCGAGCAGGACCTGCTGCAGAAGCTCGCCGACCGCGAGCGGGAGGCGGCCGGAGCGGCCGACGACCCGCTGGAGCGGCTGTTGCAGGACCACGGCGTGCGCGGCATCGCCTGGCGGGCCGCGCAGCTGCCCACCGACCAGCACCGCGACAAGGTCGCGGAGTGGCTGGACATGCTCCTGGAGAGCGTCAAGCGGCCCGATTCGTGACCGTGGGGAGAACTGTGGGCATCGGTAAGGAAATGCGCCGCCTGTGCGGCGAGCTGGTCGCGGAGCTGACCCTCCCCGCGCCGGCGCGGCCCGACGAGCTGTACGCCGCGCTGTGCGACGCCATGAGCAGACGCCGTGGCCGCCCAGTCCGTTTCCGTACGGCCGCCTTCCCGCCCGGGACCGCGAGCGGGCTGTGGCTCGACATGGCCGAGCAGGACCTCGTCGTGATCGAGGAACGCACGGCTCCCGACCACCAGTTGGTGATCCTGGGGCACGAGCTGTGGCACATGAAGGCCGGGCACTGCTCCCACCACGTCCAGGGCGCCGCGGTCGCGGCCCGGCTGCTCGACAACGACGCCGACCTGCAGGCCACCGTCCTGAAGGTCGCCGCCCGTACCCGCTTCGACCAGGACGACGAGAAGGAGGCCGAGACCTTCGGGCTGCTGCTGGCCAGCAAGTGCCGGGCGTGGCTGGCGGGTTCGTCGCCGCGGGGGCCGGTGCAGCGGGACCATCTGGCGGGGCGGATCGAGGCGTCGCTGGGGTACCCGGGGCCACAGGGCTGACGGCCCGCCCACGGGGGCTGACGTGCCGTTCCGCTTCCGCCGAGCGGGCGAACCGGGGGCGCCGGGACGGGATTGTCAGTGGTGGGCGGCAAGCTGGGGGTGCGCCCCTTCTGTGCGGGGGCGTGTGCGCCGCGAGGCGCGGGACCGTTGACACCGACACGGGGAGAGCCGACCGATGCCCACCGCCGTACTGACCGACCGCGAACGCATCGCCGTCCAGGCCTATCTGCGCCTGCTGCACACCGTTCGGGCCGCCTTCGACCTCGAGACCGGATCGCCCGGCACCCACCGGCCCCCGGTCGTCCCACCCGCCGTCCTCGCCGAGGCAGAAGAGGCCCTCGAACAGGCGGGCCTGACCGGCAACGAGGAGGCGTTCTTCCGGCTGTTGCAGAGCTGGTGCCCGGAGCCGGGGCCTTGAGCCGAGGCCCTGAGCCGAGAGCTCGGGTCTGCGGGTGGTCGTCCGTCCGCGGCTCGTCCGGGGTTGGTCGCCAGTTCCCGCGCCCGTTCGGGGGCGCTGGGAGCGTGCTCAGTCGTGCGGCACGGCGACGGCCGTGGCGACCAGGCCCCGCCCGGTGGTCCAGTGGCCGTTGAAGTGGTCGAGGCGGCGGCCGCCCACCAGCGGTCCGGGGACGAGGAGCGCGGCGCGGAAGCCGCCGTCCGCCGTGAGCTCGATGTCGGCTTCCATGAAGTCCAGCCACTTCCCGGTGAGGGGGAACCACGCCTTGTAGACGGACTCCTTCGCGCTGAACAGCAGCCGGTCCCAGTGGATGTCGGGGCGCTGTGCCGCCAGCCGGCGCAGGCGCTCCGCCTCGGACGGCAGGGACACGGAGGGCAGGACCCCCTCGGGCAGCGGCCCGTGGACCTCGGCGTCGATGCCGAGGGAGGCCAGATCGGCGGCGCGGACCAGTGCGGCGGCGCAGTAGCCGTCGCAGTGGGTCATGCTGCCGGCCAACCCGGCCGGCCAGCCCGGGGCGCCGCGCTCCTGCGGCAGGATCGGCTGGGGCGGCACCCCGAGCTTCTCCATGGCGCGGCGGGCACAGGAGCGCACGACGGCGAACTCGCGGCGGCGCTTGGCGACCGCCCTCGCCACCAGCGCCGCCTCCTCGGGGAACAGCGGTGTGTCCGCGCCGTCGTGGCCGAAGGCCTCCACGGTGACCACGGTCTGCGGCAGCAGTTCCTCGATCACCGTCCCTCGCCCTCCCCCGGCAGGATGCGCCGCAGCCGCCCCGGGTCCCCGACCGCTTGCGCCACTCGCGGGATAGCCCACCGACACCTCTTCGAAGCGCACACCCTCGTGCCAGGTGGTGCGGGGGATGTGCAGATGGCCGTAGACCATCGTGTGGACGGGGAATCTGCGGTGCCAGTCGGCGGTGAGGGACGTGCCGCACCACATGGCGAACTCGGGGTGCCACAGGACGTCCGTCGGATGCCGGTCCAGGGGGTAGTGGTTGACCGGGATCACGGGCAGGCCCTCGGGCAGTTCGGCGAGTCTGCGTTCGGTCTCGGCGACCCGGGCCCGGCACCAGGCCTCCCGGCTCGGGTACGGGTCGGGGTGCAGCAGGTACTCGTCGGTGCAGACGATCCCCGTGCCGTGGGCGTACTCCAGGCCCTGCTCCTTGGTGGTGCACCCGGCCGGCAGGAACGAGTAGTCGTACAGCAGGAACAGCGGGGCGACGGCCACGGGTCCGCCGGGGCCGTCCCAGACGGGGTAGGGGTCCTCCGGTGTCGTCACGCCGAGTTCCCGGCAGAGCTCGACCAGGTAGTCGTATCGGGCGACGCCGCGCAGGGTGACGGAGTCGCTCGGATGGGTCCACAGCTCGTGGTTCCCGGGCACCCAGACGACCTTGCGGAAGCGGGCCGCGAGGGTCTTGAGGGCCCAGCGGATGTCGGCCACGGTCTCCGCGACGTCACCGGCCACGAGCAGCCAGTCGTCGTCCGTCACGGGGCTCATGCGCTCGACCAGGGCGCGGTTCTCGGGGTAGCCGATGTGCAGATCGCTGAT
This sequence comes from Streptomyces tuirus, assembly GCA_018195615.1. Classification (GTDB taxonomy): domain Bacteria; phylum Actinomycetota; class Actinomycetes; order Streptomycetales; family Streptomycetaceae; genus Streptomyces; species Streptomyces tuirus_A. The sequence continues at coordinate 613,383 of JAGTPG010000001.1, forward strand.
GGCCAGGAGCTGTCCGGCACCACCGGCCGTCGACGTCACCTCTCGCCTCCCCCTCCGCGCGCGCGTACGCGAACGCCCCCACGAGATCACATCCGCGTGCCGGGAACAAGGAGGCCCCACGGGCCGTGGCTCCTGGATCCGTAACACGCGTGTTGCCGACACGGCTCGCCGAAGCCCTATGATCTGCCCCAACACCACCGATAGGAACGTCCCTTCCACAGGGGCGGTTTGGTGACCCTCCATTCGTCCTGCCCGGGCACGGGCCGCTCGGCCCTGCCCGCGAACCGTGAAAGGCGGCCTGCATGGTCTCTCGCGTACGCGTCTGGCTCAACCGCACGTACGCGGAGAACGTGTTCTTCATGGATCAGCTGCGGAGAAATCCCAGCGACCGTGCCGTCGAGATCCATGCCACCCACGGCGATCCCGACTCCCCCGTGCTGGCCGCCGCCGACACCGCCGAGCTCGAGCCGGAGGGTCTGTCCCCGGCCGGGTACGTCGAGTACGCGCTGAACCAGTGCGCGCGGCGCGGCATCGACGTGTTCGTGCCCCGGCTGCACCAGTCGGCGGTCGTGGCGCACCGTGCCGAGTTCGAGGCGGTCGGTACGGCGGTGCTGGCGCCGCCGCCCGAGGCCGTGGCCGTGTTCCAGGACAAGGTGATCGCCTACGAGGCGGTCCAGGCGATCGGCGTGCCGGTGCCGCCGTGGTGGCGGGTCCGGTCGGAGGACGAACTGGTCGCCGCGGTCGAGGAGTTGGAGGCCGACGGACACCGGGCGTGCTTCAAGCCGGCGTCCGGGCGGGCGGGGTGGGCTTCCGCGTGATCACTCGCGCGCCCTTCTCGCTGACGCACCTGGGCGGGTTCCCCAGCCCGTATGTGCCGCTGGACCTCGTGCTGGAGGCGCTGCGGCGGGCCGAGGAACCGGTCGACTGGCTGGTGATGCCGCGTCTGGAGCAGCCGGAGGTGTCGGTGGACTGCCTGACCGGTCCGGACAGCCGGATCCGGCTGGCCGTGGGGCGCACCAAGAACGGCCGCCGCCGGGGCTTCACCCTGCACGAGCAGTGGCTGGGCCCGGCGCGGCGGATCGCGGAGGGCTTCGGTCTGCACTACCTGTCCAACATCCAGTTCCGGATGTTCGGCGACCGGCCGGTCCTCATGGACGTCAACACCCGCCCGGCCGGCGGCCTGCACCAGCTGTCCCTGTGCGGCGTCAACGCTCCCTGGGCCGCCGTGCGGCTGGCGCTCGGCGAGGACCCGGGCGAGGTGGTCCCGCCGTTCCTGGGCCAGGACTACACGGTGGTGTCCGGGCCCCGCCCGGTGCGGCCGGTGTCGCTGCCGCAGCAGCGGACGGAGGAGACCGAGCCGCTGCCCGCGGTGCCGGTGGAGCCCCTCGGCGCGTCGGCCCCGCAGGCCGCGGTCGGGGCCCGTCCCCGCTAGCCGTCTCCGTCCGCCGTGCCTCCCTGGGCGCTGTACCCCCACGCCTGCGCCAGCTCCCGCAGGCGCGGGGAAGTTCCACGCCCGGGTCGGCGCTGCGGGCCGACTGGATGCGGCCGGACTTGATGGTGCTGGACCAGTCGCCGAGCTGGGGGCGGAACGTCCCGTGGTCCTTGCTGCCGTAGTCGAGCATCCCGGGCTCCCAGGGGACGCCGAGGTACTCGCAGACGCCCCGGGTGACGTTCTCCGGCTCGGCGGTGAGCTCCTCGTACGTGATCACGTGGGGGTCGAGGTGCAGCCGGGCCTCCTCCAGCTTCTCGCTGTAGTCGAGGACCTCGGCGCGCACGGCCTCGTGATCCGGGTCGGTGCGGCGTGCGGTGAGCGACGTGACGACGGCGCCGGGGTGGCGGAGCAGCAGGATGTAGCGGGCGTTCGGCCAACATCGGCGCAGGCGGGGCCAGATGAGGGTGTTGGGCGGGGTCTTGTCGACGATGATCTTCTTGCCGCTGCGGGTGAGTTCGAGGTGCAGCACCCGGTCCCACAGCACGTGTTCCAGCTCGTCCTTGTCGAGGTGGAGTGCCCGCATGGCGTCCGCGGTGAAGTCGCGGGACAGGTTGACGTGCACGGTCCGCAGGTGCATCTCGTGCGGGGCGCGGATGTGGCTGTGGCTGTTGAGCAGGACCCGCAGCAGGGTCGAACCGGAGCGCACCGACGACAGGACGAAGACCGGCGAGTCCACCAGCCGGGAGGCGGGCGGGGCGGTGTAGGTGCCGGCGGCGGGACGGGGGCCGGGGATGGCGTCGAGGTTCCGGCGCGGTGGACTGACCGCCTGCATCACCAGCCTTCCGCGACGCTTCAGTCCCTTGCCGATCGCAGCCATACGCGGGTCTCGCACAGTGACACCTTTCTTTCGCATTGTGCGTTCCGCATCCCAGGGGGACCGGGCGAACTTCAGGTGTCCGGAAGGCGAACCGGCCTGGTCACAGGCGTCCACATACCTCCCGTGACCAGGCCGCTTACCTCTTTCTTAAACTTTCGTCAGAACCGGCCGGCTCCGCGGTACAGCTCCAGTTCCCGTTCCAGTTCGACGGCCAGCACCGTGGCGTGCGGATCGAGGTCCGTGGCCGCGGGCGGCTCGATCCACAGGATGCCCGGCGTCTCGTGGAGGCCACCGGTGACGCGGTGGGCCAGTTCGGTGCCGCTGCCCAGGACCGAGACCCCGCGGACCCCGCTGAGCAGGCCGCGGACGTTGATCTCGGCGCGTGGGGCGTCGAAGAGCACGAGGTAGAGGGTGCGGCGGTCCTTCGAGAGGGTGCTCGGGCCGTAGTGGTGCCCCGGCGGGAGTCCCCGCACAGTGCCGTACACCGCTTCCGCGTGCCGGGCGATCCAGTCGCCGAGCCCTTCCAGGCGCTCCGCCTGTTCGGCCGGGATCGTGCCGTCCTCCCGCGGGCCGACGCTGAGGAGCAGGTTGCCCCGCCGCCGATGGTCTCGGTGAAGTAGCGGATCAGCTGGTCGACCGACTTGTGGTTGTGGTCGTGGTGCTGGTGGCCCCAGGAGTCGTTGATGGTGAGGCACAGCTCCCAGGGGCCTTCGGGCGGGACGACCGGGGCGCCCTGTTCCGGCGTCGCGTAGTCGCCCTCGCTGAGCATGCGGGCGTTGAAGACGACGTCGGGCACCTCGGAGCGGATCATCGCGGCCAGGTCGTGGATCCGCCACTGCTCCTCACTGCGGTCCCACTCGCCGTCGAACCACATCAGGTCCGGTTCGTAGCGCTGGGTCAGCTCGCGGATCTGGCCGTCCCGGTAGGCCAGGAAGCGTTCCCAGGCGTCGAGGTCCTCGTCCTCGGCCGCGACCTCCGAGTACCGGTTGTCCTCCAGGTCCGGCGGGCGGCCGGGCTTGCGGGTGGAGGCGTAGTCGGGGTGGCTCCAGTCCGAGTGCGAGTAGTAGAGGCCGACCTTGAGGCCCTGCTCGCGCAGGGCGTCGGCGTAGCCGGCGATCAGGTCGCGGCCCACGTTGAGATCGCCGTGGGCGGTGTCCCACAGGGCGACGCCGTCGTGGTGGCGGCTGGTCAGCACGGCGTACCGGGCGCCGGCCCGCGCGAAGAGCTTCGCCCAGTCGCGCGGGTCGTAGCGGGAGGCCGTGAAGCGGTCGAACTGGGACATGTACTGGTCGTACGGGACGATGTCGTCGTAGAACGACCAGGACTCCTGGACGCCGTCGACGGCGTAGATGCCCCAGTGGATGAAGATGCCGAGCTTGGCGTCCGTGAACCACGGTTGCATGGTCATGGAGGTCAGCCCCTGCGCAGGCGGAGCGTCAGGATCTGGAAGGGCCGCAGGGCGACGGAGACACCGCCGTCGGCGATGACCGCCTCCTCCAGCGGTCGCTCCAGCAGGTCGGTGATCTGCGCGCCCGCGAGCGGGAAGCCGGTGCGCAGGACGCCCTGGGCCCGGCCGCCGCGGGACTCGTAGAGCCGTACGACGACATCGCCGGAGGTGTCGTCGGCGAGCTTCACCGCCTCCACGGTCACGCCTTCGCCCTCGACGGAGACGACGGGGGCGGGGGCGCCGGCCGCTTCGGCCGTCCGGAGGGGAAGGTTGAGGGCGTAGCCCTCGGCGACGGCGTCCTCGATGGTCGCGCCGGGCAGCAGCGCGTAGGTGAAGCGGTGGCGGCCCTGGTCGGCCTCGGGGTCCGGGATGCGCGGGGCGCGGACCAAACTGAGACGGACGGTGGTCGTGGTGCCGCCGTCCTCGCGGACGGTGCGGGAGACGTCGTGTCCGTACGTCGAGTCGTTGATGACCGCCACGCCGTACCCGGGTTCGCCGATGTGCACCCAGCGGTGGCCGGAGACCTCGAAACGGGCCGCCTCCCAGCTGGTGTTGGTGTGCGTGGGCCGCTGGATGTGGCCGAACTGGATCTCGGCGGAGGAGTGCGGGGCCCGGATGTCGACCGGGAAGGCCGCCTTGAGGATCTTCTCGGTCTCGTGCCAGTCGATGTCGGTCTCGATGTCGATGCGGGGGCTGCCGGCGCGGACGGTGATCGTCTGGGTGATCTTCGAGCCCTTGCCGAACTCCCGCTCGACGCGGACGGCACCGACCAGCGGGTCCTGTTCCACGACGGTGACGGAGGAGGCGTCGAGGAGGTCCGTGTAGCGGTTCTTGTAGTGCTTGTCGATGTCCCAGGCGTCCCAGTAGTTGGGCAGGTCGGTGTGCAGGCGGAGCAGGTTGCCCTGGTCGGCCAGGACCTCGCGGTCGGCGCGCAGGTCGCGGACCGACGACAGGGTGCCGTCCTCGGCCACCTCCAGGCGGACCAGCCCGTTGTCGAGGACCCGGCCGCTCACCGTCACCGGCTGCGGGGGCTCGGCGCCGGTGAGGGGCGCCGAGCCGCTCGCGGGCACCTCCACGTAGACCGGTGCGCCGTCGGCGGTGCGGAGCACCTCGGCGCGGTCGAAGGGGCTGGTGTTGAAGACGCGGGGCCCGCCGACGCCGAGGGCGGTGAGCGCCTCGGCGGTCAGGGCCTGCAGTTCCTGGGCGACGCGCGCGTACTCCGCCTCGGCCTCGCGGTGCACCCAGGCGATGGAGGAGCCGGGCAGGATGTCGTGGAACTGGTGCAGCAGCACCGTCTTCCAGAGCCGGTCCAGCTTCTCGTACGGATAGGAGTAGCCCGGCGCGTGCAGCGCGGCCGTGGTCGCCCACAGCTCGGCCTCGCGCAGGAGGTGCTCGGAGCGGCGGTTGCCCTGCTTGGTGCGGGCCTGGGAGGTGTAGGTGGCGCGGTGCAGCTCCAGGTAGAGCTCGCCGACCCAGACGGGCGCGTCCGGGTACTCCTCGCGGGCCTTGGCGAAGAACTCGTCGGGGTGTTCGACGACGACCTTCGCGGAGCCCTCCAGGTCGGCCAGCCGGCGGGCGCGTTCCATGATCTCGCGGGTGGGACCGCCACCGCCGTCGCCCCAGCCGAAGGGCGCCAGGGAGCGGGAGGCGCCGCCCTTCTCCTGGTAGTTGCGGACCGCGCGGGACATCTCCTCGCCGCTGAAACGGGCGTTGTAGGTGTCGACCGGCGGGAAGTGGGTGAAGATGCGGGTGCCGTCGATGCCCTCCCACCAGAAGGTGTGGTGGGGGAACCTGTTGGTCTGGTTCCAGGAGATCTTCTGGGTGAGGAACCACTCGTTGCCGGCGAGCTTGGCGATCTGCGGGTAGGCCGCGTTGTAGCCGAAGGAGTCCGGCAGCCAGACGCCCTTGGTCTCGATGCCGAAGTGGTCCATGAAGAACCGCTTGCCGTGGACGAACTGGCGGGCGACGGCCTCGCCGCCGGGCAGGTTGCCGTCGGACTCGACCCACATGCCGCCGACCGGCGCCCACTGGCCGTTCTTCACGGACTCCTGGATGCGGGCCCAGACCTTCGGGTAGTTGTCGCGCACCCACTCGTACTGCTGGGCCTGGGAGCAGGCGAAGATGAAGTCGTCGTACTCGTCGGCCAGGGACGTGACGTTCGAGAACGTGCGGGACGTCTTGCGCTTGGTCTCGCGGATCGGCCAGAGCCAGGCGGAGTCGATGTGGGCGTGGCCGACGCCGGAGACGGTGTGCGCGCTGGCGTGCGCGGGCCTGGACAGCACCGGCTTCAGCGCTTCGCGCACCGCGGCGGCCGAGCCGGAGACGTCGTCCAGGTCCAGCAGGTCCATCGCCCGGTCGAGGGCGTGGGCGATCTCGTGCCGTCGCGGGTCGTGCTCGCCGAGCTCCAGCATCAGCTCGCGCAGCACCTGGACGTCGAGGTCGAGGTGCCAGACCTCCTCGTCGAGGATGGCGATGTCGGCGGCGCGGAAGGTGTAGAGCGGCTTGTCGCCGGCGGTGAGCTTGTCGCCGAGGGGTGTGATCTTCGAGAAGTTGTCCGCGAGGATGTCCGGGTTGGAGGCGGCCTCGACCAGGTAGTCGACCGTCTCGCCACCCTGCGCGGGGTTGGCGATCGCCACGTACTGGTTGAGCGGGTTGACGGCCTTCAGCGGGGTGCCGTCCGTGAGGTGCACCAGGGCCTCGGCCTGGTTGCCGGGCCAGTCGCCCACGAAGCCGAGGTCGATGACGGCCTCGACGCGGCGGCCCGCCCACGCCTCGGGCACCCGTCCCCGCATGCGGAACCAGGTGGTGCCCCAGGGCGGGCCCCACGGGGTGCCCATCGCGAAGGGCTCGTACGAGGCAGCGGCGGCCTCCTCGAACGGGACCGGCTCCCCCGGGGCCTGCCAGGCCTCGACCTCGAAGGGGACGGTGGCCGCGTAGATCGCGGTTTTGATGCGCTGATCGTGGAGGCGCTGCACGCGCTCCTCGATACGGCGGCTTTCGTCGTGCATGAGATGTCTCCAGGAAGCGGGAAGCCGGGGGGAAAGCGCTTACCGAACGGTGCTCACCTAAGGTACGCGAGCCCGGGGTGGACCTCGGTGTAGCCCTCGACCAGCCTGCGGGCCACGTTGACGGAGTCGACGAGCGGGTGCAGCGCGAAGGCCTTCACGGCCGTGGCGCGGGAGCCGGAGTCGGCCGCGGCCAGCACCTCGCGCTCGACCGCCTTGACCGCGCAGACCAGGCCGGTGGCGTGGTCGGGCAGCGGGTCCACCGTGACCGGGTGCGCGCCGTTGGCGTCGACCAGGCACGGGACCTCGATGACGGCGTCCGTGTCCAGGACCGACAGAGTGCGCTGGTTGCGGACGTTGAGGATCAGGGTCGTGCGCTCGTCCCGGGCGATCGCCCGCATCAGCGCGAGGGCGACCTTCTCGTAGCCGCCGGACAGGTCGTCCTCGTCGCGTTCGCCCGCGCCCGCGGTCTCGCGGTTCTCGGCCATGTAGGTGGCCTCGCGCTCGGCGCGGGTGTCGTCCCAGACCTTCCACGCGGGGGCGTCCGGGTTGGCCATCTCGGCGTAGAAGCGGGCCTGCTGGTCGTGCAGGAAGGCGCCGCGGGTCTTCTCGGCCTGCTGGTAGGCGCGGACGGCTTCCCGGTTGAAGTAGTAGTAGTGCAGGTACTCGTTGGGGATCGCGCCGAGGGACCGGAGCCAGTCCACGCCGAAGAGCTTGCCCTCCTCGAAGGAGCCGAGCAGGTCGGAGTCGGCGAGCAGGCGCGGGAGCTCGTCCCGGCCGGCGACGCGCAGGCCGCGCACCCAGCCGAGGTGGTTGAGGCCGACGTAGTCGATCCACGCCTCCTTCGGGTTCGCGCCGAGCACCCGGGCGATGCGGCGGCCGAGGCCGACCGGGGAGTCGCAGATGCCGATGACGCGGTCGCCGAGGTGGCGGGACATGGCCTCGGTGACCAGGCCGGCCGGGTTGGTGAAGTTGATGACCCACGCGTCGGGCGCGAGCCGGGCCACCCGCCGTGCGATGTCCACGGCGACCGGGACGGTGCGCAGGCCGTAGGCGATACCGCCGGCGCCGACCGTCTCCTGGCCGAGGACGCCCTCGGCCAGGGCCACGCGTTCGTCGTTCGCCCGGCCCTCGAGGCCGCCCACCCGGATCGCGGAGAACACGAAGTCGGCCCCGCGCAGCGCCTCGTCCAGGTCGGTCGTGGCGCTCACCTCGGGTGCGTCCGGGACTCCGGCCGCCTGCTCGGCGAGGACACGTGTCACCGCCGACAGCCTGGCGGCGTCCAGATCGTGCAGGACGACGTGCGTCACCCGGCCCTCGGCGTGGTCCTGGAGGAGCGCCCCGTACACCAGCGGCACGCGGAATCCTCCGCCGCCCAGAATCGTCAGTTTCACCGGGTTCCTCCGATTCGGCAGGCCGCGCGCGACACGCTGTGAGAGCCGGGCACGCGCCACCTCCATGAACTCGCTTCAAGAGCCCGGGCCGGTTCCGGCCCGGCTGGTGTCGAGGGGGTAAGACCTCGCTGTTCTCCGCGCGGCGGGACGACCTGTGCCAGGAATCCCCCGCCCCGGCTGGAGGAGGGTTCATGTCTGCACCCTTCCCGCCACGACGACCTCGACGCCCGCCTCCTGCAAGGAGGCCCGCGTCACCGTGTCGACCGGCTCGTTCGTCACCACCACGTCCAGGTCCTCGGGCCGCAGACCTTCGCCATCCCGTGCCCCGGGAACTTCGCCGCGTCGGCGAGCAGCACGACCTTGTCACCGGCCTTGATCATGGCGCGTTTGACCGGCACCTCCACGACCGTCGTGTCCATGACCTGCCCGCCGGGCCGCACGCCGCTGGTGCCGAGGAAGAGCCAGTCGGCATGCAGCTGGCGCAGGTTGTCCTCGGTGAGGAAACCGACCAGGGAGCGGTACTCGCGGCGGACCATGCCGCCGAGCAGGACCAGCTCGATGCCCTCGTCGTCGGCGAGTTCCTCGTAGACCACCAGGTTGCTGGTGATCACGGTGAGCCGGCGGCCGTGCAGCTGCCGGGCCAGGCGGTAGGCGGTCGTCCCGATGTCCAGCAGCACCGACTGACCGTCGCTGATCATCGCCGCGGCACGCTCCGCTATGGCGTCCTTCTCGGAGACGCGCATTTCGGCGACCTCGGCGAAGGGCTGGTCGCCCTCCTCGACCACGGCGCCGCCGTGCACACGGGTGAGCAGTCCGTCTTCTTCCAGTTTGACCAGGTCACGCCTGATGGTGGCGGGGCTCACGCCCAGCTGCTCTGAGAGGTCGGTCACGGCCGCGGGCCCGCCGGCGCGCAGGGCCCGCAGGATGAGTTGGTGTCGTCGTTCTGCCAGCACGGCCGGAACACTACTCGTCATCTTCAATCATTTCCATGCTCACTTCTGCTCGGGTATTGACCAATCTCTCGGAGCAGCGCACGATTCCGGTCACAGAAATGAAGAGTTTTGACGATCTAGGTCGAAACTCGAGCGAGAGGACACCTCCGTGGATGACGACCGGCCCGATGTGCTGCTGACCGGGCTGCTCTTCTACGACCTCGTGCTCACGGGGCTCGGCAAGCCCCCGACCCGGGCGAGGAGATCTGGACGACGGGCATGGGCTGCGGCCCGGGCGGCATCGCGAACCTCGCGGTGGCGGCCTCCCGCTTCGGCCTCAGCACCTCCCTGGCCACGGTGTTCGGCGACGACTTCTACGGCGAGCACTGCCGGGACGTCCTGTGCGACCAGGAAGGCGTCGACCTCTCGCTCTCCCGTACGGCGGACGACTGGCCGACCCCGGTCACCGTCTCCGTCGCCTACGGCCACGACCGTGCCCTGGTCACCCACGGCCAGGAACCGCCGTACTCGCAGGACGACCTGGTGCGCGACCCGCCCGAGGCGCGTACCGCCCTGGTGCACCTGGAGGCGCAGCCGCGCGACTGGCTCGCCAAGGCGGCCGCGAACGGCACGCGGATCTACGCCGACGTCGGCTGGGACCCCACCCAGGAGTGGCCGACGGCCCTGCTGGAACAGCTCGCCCTGTGCCACGCCTTCCTGCCGAACGAGACGGAGGCCATGGCCTACACCCGCACCGACAGCTCGGTGGCCGCGCTCGGCACGCTGTCCGAGCTGGTGCCGGTCGCCGTGGTCACCCGGGGCGGGGACGGCGCGATGGCCGTCGACCAGATCACCGGCGAGTACGCCGACGTGCCCGCCCTCGACGTGGCCGTGCTGGACGCGACGGGTGCCGGGGACGTCTTCGGCGCCGCGTTCGTCACCGCCTCGCTCGGCGACTGGCCGCTGGAGCAGCGGCTGCGGTTCGCGGTACTCGCGGCCGGCCTGTCCGTCCGGCACCACGGCGGGGCGCCGGCCGCCCCCGGCTGGTACGGCGTCGACCGCTGGTGGCGCTCCCTGACCGACCCCGAACTGAAGCGGTCCTACGGCTTCCTGGCCGACCGCATCCCGGCCGATGTCGGCCCGCCCGTGCAGTACGCCCCCGTCACCCCGCCGGCCCCTCACATGTCCGTCGGCCCACGCGCCTCCGAACGGCGGCACTGATTCCCCATCCCTTCAGCACGTCACAGCAACAACAGGAGAGACCCGTGGACCTGTCCCGCAGAGGCTTCCTCCAGGCCGCCGCGCTCACCGCGGCCGCCTCCGGTCTGACCGTCGCATGCGGCAACGGCTCAGGATCGGCCGGCAGCAAGAACGGCAAGAACCTCACCTTGTGGTACTGGGGAGGCGCGCTCAGTGACAAGGTGGTCGCCGAGGCGAAGACGCACTTCGGCAAGGAGGTGAAGCTGACCGTCGCCTCGATCGGCGGCGACTTCAAGTCGAAGCTCGTCACGACCCTCTCGGCGGGCACCTCGGTGCCCGACATCACCGGCATCAAGGGCGAGGACATGGCGTCGTTCCTGCCCAACGCGAACCGCTTCCTCGACCTGAACGACCTGGGCTTCAAGGAGATCTCGTCCAAGTACCTGGACTGGAAGACCAAGCTCGCCCGGACCGAGGACGGCAAGCAGATCGGTTTCCCGATCGACATCGGCCCCACCGCGCTCTTCTACCGTGCGGACCAGTTCGACAAGGCCGGGCTGCCCACCGACCCCGACAAGGTCGCAGCCGAGGCCGGGACCTGGGAGGACTACTTCGCCCTCGGCGTCGAGCTGCGCAAGAAGCTGCCCGGCACCTACCTGATCAACAACATCAGCTCGGTGTTCGACATGGCGGTCGGGCAGGGCACCGAGCGGTTCATCGACAGGGACAACCGCTTCATCGGCGACCAGGACCACATCCGCAAGGCGTGGACCACGGCGGTCCGCCCCTACACCCTCGGTCTCGACGCCAAGATCAACGACAACAGCTGGAACGCCGCCATCGGCAAGAACCTGACCACCGAACTCGGCGCGGCCTGGCACGCGCTGGACATCGAGCAGGCGGCCCCGAACACCAAGGGCAAGTGGCGGGTCTGCGCGATGCCCGGCGGACCGGCCAACCAGGGCGGCTCCTACCTGGCCCTGCCCAAGCAGTGCCGGAACCCCGAAGAGGCGTTCAAGATCATCAGCTGGATCCTCAGCCCGGAGAACGACGCCCGCGGCTTCGCCGACGCCGCCATCTTCCCCGCCGCGCCGGCGGCGTACTCCATGCCGGCCATGACGGGCGGCGACCCCTTCTTCGGCGGGCAGAAGGTCATCGAGGTGTTCGGCCCGGCCGCCAAGGCCATCCCGGCCAGCTACGAAGCACCCGCCGACGCCGCCGTCATGGCGCCTTACAAGACGGCGCTGACCAGCATCGAGGCCAAGGGCGTGAAGCCCGATGACGCCTGGCAGGACGCGGTCAGCCAGGCCAAGCAGATCGCCCGGCGACAGGGGGTGAAGTGAGGTGACGTCACCTCCGGTCGCCGGTCCCGCCGCGGCGCCCCGGCGCCACGGCGGGCCGGGCCCGGCCCGCTTCCGCCCGCGGCGCACACCGCCCGCGGGCGCTGTGCGGCCCCCACGTCGCAGGGTGTTGTCCTACTGGCGGCAGTACCTGGCGATCTCGCCCTTCTTCCTGATCTTCGGGGCCTTCTCGTTCTTCCCGGTCTTCTATTCGCTGTACCTCGCCTTCCAGCGCTGGGACGGCATGGGCACCATGCAGTTCGTGGGTCTGGACCAGTTCCGGTTCCTGTGGGACGACCCGGTCTTCTGGATGTCGATCCGCAACACCCTGGTGATCTGGGTCCTGTCCACCGTCCCCACGCTGTTCGGCGCCCTGGTGCTGGCGACGCTGCTGCACTCGGTGCGGCGTTTCAAGGGCTTCTACCGCATCGCCCTCTACATACCGAACGTCACCTCGATCGTCGCCGTGTCGATCTTCTTCGGCGCGGTGTTCAGCAACAACTTCGGCCTGGTCAACGCGGTCCTGGGCGTGGTCGGCATCTCACCCGTGCCGTGGCTGAGCAACCCGTGGCTGATCAAACTGGTCATCGCGCTGCTGATGACCTGGATGTGGACCGGCTACAACATGATCATCTACCTGGCCGGCCTCCAGGCCATCCCCACACAGATCTACGAGGCGGCCAAGCTGGACGGCGCCGGGCCGGTCCGCACGTTCTTCCAGATCACCATGCCGATCATGCGGCCCATCATCTTGTTCACCGTCGTCATCTCGACCATCAACGGCCTGCAGAGCTTCAGCGAACCCCAGGTCCTGTTCGGCAGCAACGCCGCCAACCCGAACCTCGGCGGCCCGGGCCAGGCGGGCCTGACCACGTTGCTGTACTTCTACCAGTCGGCTTTCGTCAACAACGACTACGGCTACGGCGCGGCCATCGTGTGGGCCTTCTTCGTACTGATCATGGTGCTGGTCGTCGTCAACTGGCGCATCGTCCAGCGCGGGAGGAAGTCATGACCGCAGTGGTCAAGAGGCGGTCACGGCGACCCAAGGGTCTGACCGCGCACATCGTCCTCGGTCTGGCCGTGCTCATCTCGGTCTTCCCGTTCGTGTGGACGATCGTCATGGCGACGAACACGACCCAGGACATCTACAAGAGCCCGCCGAAGCTGACCTTCGGTTCCCATCTGCTGGAGAACATCCGGCACGTGCTCGACACCATCGACTTCTTCGGGTCGATGCTCAACACGGTCATCGTCGCGTCCGTCACCACCGTCCTGGTCCTGTTCGTCGACTCCCTGGCGGCCTTCGCCTTCGCCAAGTTCGACTTTCCCGGACGCAAGGTGCTGTTCGCCACGCTGGTGGGCTTCATGATGCTGCCCCTTCAGCTGGCCGTCCTGCCGCAGTTCATCCTCATGTCCGACATCGGCTGGGTCGGCACGCTCAAGGCGCTGGTCCCGCCCGCACTCGCCAACGCCTTCGGCATCTTCTGGCTGCGCCAGTACGTCGAGAACGGCGTGCCGGACGAACTCCTCGACGCCGCGCGCATCGACGGCGCCGGGTTCTTCCGCCAGTACTGGAACATCGTGCTGCCGATGATCAAGCCGGCGCTGTCCTTCCTCGCCATCTACGCCTTCGTCGGCGCCTGGAACGACTACATCTGGCCGCTCGTCGTACTCACCGACCCCAGCCACCTCACCCTCCAGGTGACGCTCGCCCAGCTCCACGTCGGCCACACCACCGACTACAGCATGGTCATGGCCGGCGTACTCATGGCGTCCATCCCGCTGGTCGTGGTCTTCACCATCTTCGCCCGCGGCTTCATCGCGGGCGCGACCGAGGGAGCGGTGCAGGGCAGCTGAGCAGGTTTTCAGACGCCCGGAAGGGACGCGCCCCGAAAGGGGCGCGGGGAACTGCGCGACCAGCCACAGCGGGCGCGCACCCAAGAACCGACGGTCGGTCCCGAGCTCTTGGACGAGAGGGGTAGGCAGTGCCAGACGCACACGGCAAGGTGCTGGTCGTCGGCATGGACGGCCTGCGCTACGACCGACTGACCCGCTGCTCCGCCACCGCACGGGTCCTGCACGGCCTGATGACCGGCGGAGCCCACGGCACCAGTCTGCTGCCCTACGGCCGGGCCGAGGACGGGCCGTCGGCCGGCCCGGCCTACACCGACTCCGGACCCGGCTGGTCGAGCGTGCTGACCGGGGTGTGGCCCGACCGGCACGGGGTGACCGGCAACGACTTCCTCGGCGCCGACTACGCCCGCCACCCCGACTTCCTCAGCCGCGCCGCCACCGCCCGGCCCGGTCTGCGCACGGCGGCGGTGGTGTCCTGGCCGGAGCTGGTCGACCGGGGCGTCCTCGGCGCCGCCATCGGCCGGCGGGTGTCCTACGACGGCGAATCCGACGGCTACGCGACCGCGGACCGCCAGGTCGCCCGGACCGCCGCACGCTGGCTCACCGAGGACGACCCGGATGTCCTGTTCGTGTACTTCGGCGCCACCGACGAGGCGGGCCACGCCACCGGCCCCCTCTCCCCCGCCTACGACCGGGCCCTCCTCGCCCAGGACGCCCACCTCGGGCGGCTCCTCGCGGCGATCGACGCGCGGCACGCCCAGGAGCACTGGACCGTGCTGGTCACCACGGACCACGGCCACCTCGACACCGGCGGACACGGCGGCGACACCCGTGCCGAACAGGAGGTCTTCGTCATCCTCGCCGAGCCCGGCCTGCCCGGGGGCACCCGGCTCGACACGCCCCGCCTCGTCGACCTCGCCCCCACCGTCCTGGACCGTCTCGGCATCCCCGTCGACCCCGCCTGGGGCCTGCAGGGCCGCGTCCTGCCCCGGCCCACAACTTCGGAATGGTCATGACCGACGCACTCGATCCCTTGATCGCCCTGCGCCCCTGGGAGGCACCCGAGGTGACCTCCTGGGGGCGGCTGCCGATGAACGCCGTCGACCGGCGCTCCGGAGCACTCACCCTGGACGGCGACTGGCGCTTCCGGCTGTTGCCCGCCCCGGACGCTCCGGCCGGTGGTTCCTGGTCCTCGTCGTACGTCCCGGGCGCCTGGACCCTTCAGGGCACCGACGACCTGCCGCAGTACACCAACGTCCGGATGCCGTTCGCCGAGTTCCCGCCCGCGTCGCCCGCCGCCAACCCCACGGGCGTGTACGAGCGCGAGGTCGACGTCCCCGCCGAATGGACCGGCCGCCGGATCGTGCTCCAGGTGGGGGCCGCCGAGAGCGTGCTGCTGGTGCACGTGGACGGGCGGCCCGTCGGGATCTCCAAGGACTCCCACCTGGCCGCCGAGTTCGACCTGACGGCGCACGTCCGGCCCGGGGAGCGGGCCACGCTGCGGCTGACCGTCGTGAAGTGGTCCGACGCCTCGCACATCGAGGACCAGGACCAGTGGTGGCACGGCGGCGTGACGCGCTCGGTGCTGCTGTACGCGACGGATCCGCTGCACCTGGCCGACGTGACCGTCCGGGCACGGCACGACGGGGGCCTGTGTGTCGACTGCCGAGTGCGGGACACCCGCGGGGCCCTCCCCGGCGACTGGTACGTCAGCGCGGAGCTGGACGGCCATCTCCTCACCCAGGACGAGGAGTTCGACCGCGCCAACGCCCAGGAGGAGCGCGTCTCGGACTTCCTCGGCGAGGCCCGGCTGCGAACAACCGTCCCCGACGTGCGCACCTGGACGGCCGAGACGCCCGAGCTGTACGGACTGACGGTCCGGCTGCACCGCGCCGACGGCACGGTCGCCGACACCTCGCACCACCGGATCGGTTTCCGTGACGTCGAGATCGTCGGCCGGGACCTGCTGGTCAACGGGGAGCGCGTGTTCATCCGGGGCGTCAACCGGCACGACTTCCATCCGCTGACGGGCCGGACCGTGTCGTACGACGACATGCGCGCGGACCTGGTCCTGCTGAAGCGGTTCGGCTTCAACGCGATCCGTACCGCGCACTACCCGAACGACCCGGCCCTGTACGACCTGGCCGACGAGCTCGGCTTCTACGTCGTCGACGAGGCCGACATCGAGTCCCACGACCACGCGCACGAGATCGCCGACGACCCGCGCTACCTGGGCGCCTTCGTCGACCGGGTCGCACGCATGGTGCTGCGGGACAAGAACCACCCGTCCATCATCATCTGGTCGCTGGGCAACGAGTCCGACTACGGCGCGAACCACGACGCGGCGGCGGGCTGGGTACGCCGGCACGACCCGACCCGGCCGGTGCAGTACGAGGGCGCGGCCAAGCGCGGCTGGGCCGACCCGGACATGGCCTCCGACATCGCCTGCCCGATGTACGCGCCGCTGGAGGAGTGCCTGGCGCACGCCATGTCCGGCATCCAGACCAAGCCCCTCATCCAGTGCGAGTACTCGCACGCCATGGGCAACAGCAACGGCACGCTCGCGGACCATTGGGCGGCCATCGAGACCACCCCCGGTCTTCAGGGCGGGTTCATCTGGGAGTTCTGGGACCACGGCATTCTCCAGCGTGTGAACGACGGCAGACCGGCCGGGCGTGGGGGCGCCGGGCTGTACGACAACGGTGTCGCCGCGCCCGGTCATCGCTGGGCGTACGGCGGCGACTTCGCGGAGACGGTCCACGACGGCGCCTTCATCGCCGACGGGGTCGTCTTCCCCGACCGCACGCCCAAGCCCGTGATGTTCGAGCACCGGGAGATCGCCGCGCCGGTGCGGATCGACTGCTTCCGGCACGAGGGCGTCGTCCTGGGCAACCACCAGCACTTCCGGGGCCTCGACTGGCTGTCCGGCGAGTGGGAGCTGTCCCTCGCGGACGGCGGCACCCTGACCGGGCCCGCCGAACTGCCCGATCTGCGCCCGGGCGAGACGGCCGCGGTGCCGCTGCCGTTCGAGCTTCCGGAGGGCGGCGGCGAGGCGTGGCTGACGCTGCGGGTCACCACGGCCGGGGACGAGCCCTGGGCGCCGCGCGGCACGGTCGTGTGCCTGCCGCAGGTGCGGCTGCGGACGGTCTCCCCCGTCGAGCACACCCCGGTCACGAACCGCCCGGTCGACGTCGACGAGGACGGGCTGCTGGTCCATCCGCTGCTGACGGCCGCGCCCACGCTGTCCCTGTGGCGGGCGCCCACCGACAACGACGAGCTGGGCGGCATGGCGGCCCGCTGGCGGCGCTGGGGCCTCCAAGCTCCTGCCCGGAAGGTCGTCTCCGTACGGCGTGACCCGGGTCGCGTGGCCGTGGCCGCCGACTACCTCTGTCAGGGCGGAACCGTCCGCCACGAGCAGGTGTTCACGGCCGTCGAGGGCGGGCTGCTGGTGGAGGAGATGGCCGAGCTGCCCGAGGCGCTGGCCGACGTGGCCCGGGTCGGGTCGGTGTTCGAGACGGCCGCCGGGCTGAACCTGCTGGAGTGGTTCGGGCAGGGCCCCTGGGAGTCCTATCCGGACCGCGCCGCGGGGGCGCCGGTGGGCCACCACTCGCTGCCGGTGGACGAGCTGTTCACCCCGTATCTGCGGCCCCAGGAGAGCGGCGGGCGGCACGGCGTGCGGCGGTTCACGCTGTCCGCGCCGGACGCCACCGGGCTCGCGGTGCGGCTGGACCGGCCCCGCCAGGTCTCCGTGACCCGGCATCGCGCGACCGATCTCGCCGCCGCCGCCCACCACGACGAACTGGTGCCGCGGGCCGGGTGCGTGGTGCACATCGACGCGGTGCACCGCGGGCTGGGCACGGCGTCGTGCGGGCCCGACACCTTCGCCTCCTACCTCGTCCCGGCCGGCGTCCATCGGTGGAGCTGGACGCTGCGCGTTCTCTGACACCCCCCTCTCCCGCCCTTCCCCTTCACCTTCATCTCCCTCTGTCACTTCATGGAGCACACATGTGCATGTCGCATGACCAGGCCGCGGGCGAGGCGCCCCAGGCCGGCGCCGCCAGACGCAGTTTCCTCCGCGCCACCGCGCTGCTCGGCGCGACGGCCGCCGCCGTGACCGCCCTGCCGGCCGTCACCGCCGAGGCGGCGCCGTCGGGTTGGCGTCCCGACCCGCGCAGCCGCCGCTTCACCCTCGCCGTGATGCCGGACACGCAGTACCTCTTCGACGGGCCGAGCATCGACAAGGCGCCGGTCGAGGCGTCGCTGCGGTATCTGCTGGAGCACGGCGGGGAGGAGAACATCGTCTTCCTGTCCCATCTCGGCGACCTCACGCAGAACGGCGCGAAGGAGGAGGTCGCGGCGATCGGCGAGGCGTTCCGGCTGCTGGACCGGCGGGGCGTCGGCTACAGCGTCCTGGCCGGCAACCACGACGTGAAGTCGTCGACCACCGACCAGCGCGGCGCGACACCGTACCTGGACGCCTTCGGGCCGAAGCGCTTCGCGGGGAAGCCGACGTTCGGCGGTGCCTCCCCGGACGGCTACAACACCTTCCACCGGTTCGAGGCGGGCGGCCGGGAGTGGCTGGTGCTCGCGTTGGACTGGCGGCTGTCGCCACAGGGATACGTGTGGGCGAAGGAGGTCCTGGCGCAGCACCCGAAGACGCCGGTGATCCTCACGACGCACGAACTGGTCGTCGAGGACGACACGTTGTCGGCCTACGGGCAGCAACTGTGGGACCAGCTGATCGAGGACCACGACCAGATCTTCCTCGCCCTGGGCGGGCACTACTGGCCCGCCGCCCGGGCGACACGGAAGAACGCGGCGGGGCACGACGTCCATCTGCATCTGACCAACTACCAGAACCGCTACTTCGGCGGCGCTGCGATGATCCGCCTCTACCGGTTCGACCTGGACCGGAACGTCGTCGACGTGGAGACGCTCTCGCCGTGGATCCTGGGCCGGGCCGCGAAGGGGCTCAACGAGCTGGAGCGGCAGGAGATGGAGCTGAGCGGCGACGCCGACCGGTTCTCCGTCGAGATCGACTTCCAGGAGCGCTTCTCCGGGTTCGCACCCGTGCCCGCACGGCCGGCGCGGCCCGTCTCGAAGATGCTGGTGCCGGGCACGGTGGCGTACTGGCGCTTCGAGAAGTCCGTCGACGGCACGGACGGAACCGTCCGTGACCTGTCCGGGCGGGGCAACGACCTGTCCCTGGTCACCGTCGGCGGAGGGACGCTGGGCTGGTCGGCCGACCACCACCCCGACCAGCCGGGCCACGGCAGCCTGGAGTTCCAGGGCTTCAAGTCGCCGCTGAAGGGCGCCTACCTGCGCACGGTCGACAGCGCCCCGCTCAACCGAGCCACCTTCGAGGACGGCTACACCATCGAGGCGTTCTACCGCCTGCCCGCCGACTGGGACCCGGACCACAACGCCTGGTCGGGCCTGGTCTCCCGCACCGGCACGGGCGGGGCGGCCGGCAAGACCGCCGACGACCCGGACGAGCCGCTGGCCACGCTGTCGCTGTCCAACGACCGGGAACCCCAGTGGGCGATGCGCCCGCTCAACCAGCAGGGCATCGCCACGAACTGGGGCCAGGAGACCCCGCTGGAGACCTGGTGGCACCTCGCGGTCGTCAACGACGGCGAGCACACCACGATGTACGTCGAGGGCTGCCCGGTGGTCCGCAACCCCGAGGCGCCCTCCGTCGGCATCACCTCCGTCGGCCTGCCGTGGCTGCTCGGCGGTTACGAGTACGGCGGCAAGATCGACCAGATCTTCCACGGACGGCTCGGTGACGTCCGGATCGTCGCCCGGGCACTGCCCGTCACCTCCTTCATGAACCACTGACCTCCCGAGGACCCGTCATGACCGAGCAGCAGCTGCCCGACTGGGCCGACCCTTCCGTCTCCCCCGACGCCCTCGACGCACAGGGGGTGTCCCGCCGCGGGCTCCTGCGCCGCGCGGGCCTGTTCGGCGCCGCGTTCGCCCTGGGTTCGGCGGCCGTACCCGCGACGGCCGCGACGGCCGGTCGGCGTCCCGGGGGCGAGGACCCCCGCCTCGCCTACCTCGTCGGCGACCACCACATCCACTCCGTCTACAGCCACGACGCCAAGTACACGTTCTCCCAACTGGCCGCCGCCGGCGCGAGGTACGGCCTGGACTGGATGGTGTTCACCGAGCACTCCAACTTCGGGCACGCCGACTTCGGGGCCGCCATGGAGCACGGGGAGATCCTCCGGGCGCGGGCCGAGAACCCGCGTCAGCTGATCTTCCAGGGCCTGGAGTGGTACATCCCGGCCGCCGAGCACTGCACGGTGTTCACCACCCCCGGCCGGCACGAGGTCGACCTGCTCACCCGCTTCGAGCGTGCCTACGACGGCAAGCTCCTCGGCTACGACAAGGGCGGGCCCGCCGACGCCGACACCGCGCGCAACGAGGCACACGCCGTCAAGGCCCTCAAGTGGCTGGCGGAGCAGCGCCGTTCGGGCTACGTCGACGACGTGCTGGTGCTCGCCAACCACCCCATGCGCCTCGGCATCGACTCCCCGCACGAGATGCGCAACTGGCGGGACGCGGCCCCCGGGATCATGATCGGCATGGAGGGCGCGCCGGGCGCCCAGGGTGCCGCCATCCCCGGCTGGCGCGGGGCCGCCTCCATCCGCGGCGAATACGAGAACAAGCCGTCCGCGCAGTCCTGGCCCGGCTACCCGGCGGACGCCTATCTGACGTACGGCGGCTTCGACTGGGCGACCGCGACCGTCGGCGGCCTGTGGGACTCCATGCTCGCCGAGGGCCGGCTGTTCTCCATCACCACCAACTCCGACGCCCACCGGATCGTCTTCGACACCTGGAAGAACGGCGACTGGCAGCCGGGCCAGACCTTCGACAGCACCGGGAAGCTGCCCGACCCGGTGAACACGGACACCCCGCAGCCGGGCAGCGACTTCTGGCCCGGCCAGTTCAGCCGTACCCACGTGGGTGTCACCCGCTACGGCTACCGGGCGGTCATGGCTGGTCTGCGCGCGGGCCGGGTCTGGCTCGACCACGGGCATCTGCTCGACGGGCTCGACGTCCGGCTGAAGCGGGACCGCGACCGGGGCCGGGGCGTGACGCTCGGCGGCCGGCTGCGCGTACGCAAGGGCGAGAAGCTCACGCTGAACGTCACCGTGACGACCGCCTCGCGGCCCAACCCCCAGGGTGTCCTGCCCGAGTTGGCGCACGTGGACGTCATTCGCGGGGCGGTGCGCGGCCCCGTCACCGACCGCGACTCCTGGAAGGCCCCGGACACCAGGGTCGTCGAGTCGAAGGACGTCTCCGGCCGCACGGGCACCTACACCCTGCGCGTCCCGCTGACCGCCGGCGAGGAGTCCTTCTACGTCCGGCTGCGCGGCAGCGACGGCAACCGGAACGGCACCGGCTACCTCGGCGCCTCGGTCGACCCGCACGGCCCGGTCCCGCACGCGCCCGGGGACGGTGACCCGTGGGCGGATACGTGGTTCTATTCGAACCCGGTATTCGTCGACGTGGAAGGTGCCTGACCTGATGAGACGTCAACTGCTCGCCGCCGCAGCATTATTGGGTGTCTCCGTGCTGGGCACCGGGACGGCCTCGGCCGCCGGTGCCCCGCGCTGGGCGGAGACCGGCACGGCGTACACCGACACCCTCGGCGGCGGACAGGGTCTGGCCAGCCGCGCGGACGGCTCCCTGCTGTACCGCGGGCTTGCCTCCATCCCGCTGGACCTGCGGATCAAGGGCTGGAACCACATAGGTGACCCGGACATCGCACGCGGCCATGTCTTCGACGCCTACCAGGGCCCGGACACCGCAACCTCCAAGATGTTCGCGGTCACCACCCCGGCCGGGAAGCGCTACGAGTACGTCCACCCGCTGAACCCGGGCGAGAAGCTGAACAACTCCTTCGCGACCGTCTCGCCGGACGGCCAGTGGCTGGTGTCCGGCGAGTGGGGTGTGCAGAACCGGCTCCAGGTCTTCCCGGCGCCCCTGCTCAACCCGTCCACGCCGCCCACCGGCGGCGAGCTCGAGGAGGCCCGGCAGATCACCCTGGACAAGCCGGTGCGCGACATCCAGGGCTGCGACTTCGTCACCGACACCCGACTGCTGTGCGCCTCCAACGACGCCACGGGCACCCTCTTCCCGGAGATCCGACCCCTGCTCCAGGTCGATCTGCCCCGCAAGGTGGACGGGCAGCCGGTCACCGGCGCGGTGACGAGCCTGTTCGCGCTGCCGCAGCGCAGCGTGTGCACGGGCACCTTCGAGACGGAGGGCATCGACCACGACGTGAACAGCGGCACCCTGCGCGTGCAGATGATCCCGCCGGGCGTCTGCGCCGCGGCGACGGCCGTGCACGCGTACCAGCAGGTCACGGACTGATCGAGCGGAGGTACGGTGGGCCGCGTGACCGGTGAAGAGTCGCTGCGGCCCCAGTCCCTCATGCTGACGTTCCTGGGCGACCAGGTGCTCGGGCGCGACGTGTGCGTGTACTCGGGCAGCGTCATCGACGTGTTCGCCCGGGCCGGGATCGGTGAGCAGGCGACCCGCTCGACGCTGACCCGCATGGTCAACCGCGGCCTGCTGCGCCGCCAGCGCGAGGGCCGCCGGATGTACTTCGGGCTGACCGGGCGCTCGGCGGCGGTGCTGCGCGACGGCGAGCACCGCATCTGGCGGACCGGCGCCGTCAACAGGCACTGGGACGGCACCTGGACCCTGCTCGGCTTCTCCCTGCCCGAGTCCTGGCAGCGCCAGCGCCACGACCTGCGCTCCCAGCTGACCTGGAGCGGCTTCGGCCCGCTCTTCAACGGCCTGTGGATCGCCCCGGGCGAGGTCGACGTGTCGGCCCTCGTCGCCGAGCTCGGCCTCTCCGCCCATGTGAAGGTCTTCCGGGCGCACGCGGACGCCGGCATGGACATCGGCCAGATGATCGAGGAGACCTGGGAGCTGTCCGACCTGGCCGGACGCTACGAGGCGTTCGTACGGCGCTGGCAGCCGTGGGAGGGCGACCTGCCGGACGCCGACGACGCGCTCGTGCTGCGGCTGCGGCTGCAGACCGAGTGGCTGCGGATCGTCCGGCGCGATCCGCGCCTGCCCGTCAAGCACCTGCCGGACGACTGGCCGGCGGAACAGGCCGAGAAGACGTTCCGGGCCGTGCACGACCGGCTGTCACCGCTCGCCCGTGAGGCCTCGGAGCGCCTTCTGGACCTGGTGCCCGAGCGGCCTCAGGCGTAGAACCGCGACAGGCTCTGGAGCACGGCGGCCGGCTTGGTGCCGCCCTCGATCTCGATGGCCCCCTCGACAGTGATCTGCGCACCGCCCGGCACGTCCTCGACCTCGGCGAGCCTCGCCGTCAGCCGGATGCGGGAGCCGACCTTCACGGGGGACGGGAAACGCACCTTGTTGAGGCCGTAGTTGACCTTCGTCGTCACGCCCTGGACGTCCAGGAGCTCGGTGAACAGCGGGATGAAGAGGGAGAGGGTGAGATAGCCGTGCGCGATGGGGGCGCCGAAGGGGCCCTCCTTGGCCTTCTCGGGGTCCACGTGGATCCACTGGTGGTCCCCGGTCGCGTCGGCGAAGGTGTCGATGCGCTCCTGGGTGACCTCGATCCACTCGCTGGTGCCGAGGTCGCTGCCGGCGAGCTTCTTGAGTTCGTCGAGGCCGTTGACGGTGATGCTCATGCGGTTCCTTACTGGTTGCCGTAGCGCTTGCGGACACGGGACTTGAGGAGTTTTCCGGAGGCGGTGCGCGGGAGTTCGTCCGCGAGGACCAACGATTTCGGGATCTTGTACTTGGCGAGCCGCCCGCGAGCGAGGCGAGGACCTCGTCGGGGTCGAGTGCGGTGCCCTCGCGGGGCACGACGACCGCGCGCGGCACCTCGCCCCACTTGTCGTCCGGGACCCCGATCACCGCGCACTCCACGATGTCCGGGTGGGCGAGGAGCTGGTCCTCGATCTCGGCGGGGTAGACGTTCTCGCCACCGGAGATGATCATGTCTTTGATGCGGTCGACGATGTGGACGTAGCCGTCCTCGTCCACCTGGGCGGCGTCGCCGCTGCGGAACCAGCCGTCCGCGAAGGACGCGGCCGTCTCCTCGGGCAGGCCCCAGTAGCCGGGCATGACGTGCGGCCCGCGGACGACGACCTCGCCCACCTCGCCGACGTCGGCCGGCGTGAGGTCCGGCCGTACGACGCGGACGTCGCTGAAGAAGTGCGGCACGCCCGCCGAGCCCGCCTTGCTGACGGCGTGCTCGGCGTCCAGGAACAGCGTGCCGGGGGCGGCCTCGGTCATGCCGTAGCCCTGGAGGAAGGTCAGACCGCGCTCCTGGTAGGCCGCGATCAGCGGGGTGGGGACGGGGGAGCCGCCGCAGGTCAGGATGCGCAGCGACGACAGGTCCGCCTCGGGCCAGCGCGGGTGCCGGGCCACCTGGTCGAACATGGTCGGCACGCCGAACATGAAGGTGATCCGGTGCCGTTCGACCAGGTCGAAGGTGGCGTCCGGGTCGAAGGCCTCGACCAGGACGCAGGTGCCGCCCTTCAGCAGGACCGGGAGGGTCAGCATGTTCAGCCCGGCGGTGTGGAACAGCGGGGCGGAGACCAGGGCGCGCTCGTCGGCGATCAGGTCGGTGTCGACGAGGACGTTGACCGCGTTCCAGGTGAGGTTGCCGTGGGTGAGCATGGCGCCCTTGGGGCGGCCGGTCGTGCCCGAGGTGTACATGATGATGCAGGTGTCGTCCGGGGTGACCGGCGCGTCGATGGGGTCCTGGGGTGCCGTGGCCAGCGCTTCCTCGTACTCGGCGCCCACTTCGACGTAGGTACGGACGTCGGTGCTGCCCGGCAGTCCCGCGACCAGACCGGCGTGCGAGGGCCCGTAGACGAGGGCCTTGGCACCGGAGTCGGCGAGCTGGTAGGCGATCTCGGGGCCGGCCAGGCGGGTGTTGAGGGGGACGAAGACCGCGCCGAGCGTCCCGGCCGCGAACAGGGTCTCCAGGTAGGAGGGGTGGTTGGGACCGAGGTAGGCGATGCGGTCGCCCCGCCGGACTCCGCGGTCGCGCAGCGCGTGGGCGAGGCGGGTGGTGCGGCCGTACAGGTCGGCGTAGGTGCGGGTGGTGTCGCCGTGGATCAGGGCGGTGCGGTGCGGGGTCTTGCGGGCCCGGCGTACGGGCCACGACCCCAGTCCCTCGTTGCGCATGTCACGCCCCTTACGGTGTCGTCAGCCCGAGCAGGCGGGCGGCGTTCTCCTTGAGGATCTTCGGCCGGACCTCTTCCTTGATCGTCAGCTTGTCGAAGTCGGCGAGCCAGCGGTCGGGGGTGAGGACGGGGAAGTCGGAGCCGAAGAGGACCTTGTCCTTGAGCAGGGTGTTCGCGTACTGCACGAGCTGCGGCGGGAAGTACTTCGGCGACCAGCCGGACAGGTCGATGTGCACGCCCGGCTTGTGCGTGGCGACGGCCAGGGCCTCGTCCTGCCAGGGGAAGGAAGGGTGCGCCAGGATGATCTTCAGGTGCGGGAAGTCGGCCGCGACGTCGTCCACGTGGAGCGGATTGGAGTACTTCAGCCTGATGCCGCCCCCGCCGGGCACGCCGGCGCCGATGCCCGTCTGGCCCGTGTGGAACAGGGCGATCGTGCCGGTCTCCTCGATCACCTCGTACAGGTCGTACGCCACCGAGCGGTCGTCGGGGAAGAAGCCCTGGATGCTGGGGTGGAACTTGAAGCCCCTCACCCCGTACTCCTCGACCAGGCGCCGGGCCTGCTTCACCCCGGCCTTCCCCCGGAAGGGGTCGATGGAGGCGAAGGGGATGAGGACGTCGGCGTTGGCGGCGGCGGCCTCGGCGACCTCCTCGTTCGGCACCGGCGGGGTACCCGTCGCGGACTCGGCGTCGACCGTGAAGATCACGGCGGCCATGTTCCGCTCGCGGTAGTAGGCGGCCGTCTCCTCAAGGGTGGGCTTCCGCTTGCCCTCGACCTTGAAGTAGGCGGAGGAGGCGTCGTGCAGGTCGTCGTCCAGCGAGGAGTGGCCCTTGGAGGAGACCTCCGCGTGGGTGTGGACGTCGATCGCGACCAGTGACTCCAGGTCCATCACGGGGTCCATCACGCCTCCGGAAGCTTCGGCGCCGGGATGCCGACCGACTGGAGCTCGGCACCGACCGAGGTGGGCCAGGCGTCGGCCAGGGTCTGCGGGGTCCAGCCGCCGTCGGCGTACGCCGCCCTGATCTCCTGCGGATGCGACCAGAGTGCCACCTTGTCGCCGCCGATGCCGACGCACTGGCCGGTCACGCCGCGGGCGGCGTCGGAGGCGAGGAACGGGACCAGGGCCGCGCAGTCCTCGGGGGTGCCGAAGCCCTCGCCCTTGCGCAGGAAGTCCGGCAGCGGCTCGCCGCCGCGCATGGCCTCGACGTACGGGGCGAACGCCGGGATCGTCTCGGTCATGGCGGTGGCGGCGACCGGCACGATCGCGTTGACGGTGATGCCCGCGCGGCCCAGCTCCATGGACCAGGTGCGGGCCATCGCCGCGATGCCGGCCTTGGCGGCGGCGTAGTTGGTCTGGCCGAAGTTGCCGCGCTGGCCGGCCGGGGAGCCGACCAGGATCAGCGAGCCGCCCTCGCCCTGTTCGCGCATCCGGACGGCGGCGGCGCGGGCGCAGGTGAAGGTGCCCTTGAGGTGGGTGGTGATCACCGCGTCGAAGTCGTCGTCGGACATCTTCCAGAGCACCTTGTCGCGCAGGATGCCCGCGTTGGTGACCAGGACGTCGAGCCGCCCGAACTCCTCGACCGCGCGGTTCACCAGCCGCTCGGCCGCCTCGGAGGTGCCGACCGGGACGACCTCGGCGACGGCCCTGCCGCCCGCCTCCTCGATGGACTTCACGGCTGCCTCGGCGACGGCCTCGTCGACGTCGTTGACCACCACGGACGCGCCGTGGGCGGCCAGGGCGTGCGCGTAGGCGAGGCCGAGGCCCCGGCCGCTGCCGGTGACGACTGCGACCTTGCCGGAGAGATCGATGCTGGGCACGGGTGGGTCCCTTCACGCGGGGTTCGACGTCGAGATCGAAGTTAAGAGCAATAGTTGTTGACGTCAATAGTTGTTGATGACCCACAGGTGCGAGATGCTGGAGCCTCCAGGACGCACCGAGCACAGGGAGCCCGTCATCACACGCCAGAACGTCACCCCGAAGCCCATCGACGCGGACGAGCCATGGATGCGGGGACTGCACACGGACACGGGCTA
This sequence comes from Streptomyces tuirus, assembly GCA_018195615.1. Lineage (GTDB taxonomy): Bacteria > Actinomycetota > Actinomycetes > Streptomycetales > Streptomycetaceae > Streptomyces > Streptomyces tuirus_A. The sequence goes on from JAGTPG010000001.1 coordinate 640,088, forward strand.
TCTGCTGTACCGCCTGGGCCTGCGCTCGGGGCAGCTGTTCAACGCCTGCCTCCAGGAGTCCGGCCTGCGCCTGCGCCACTACGCCGTGCTGCGCTTCCTCGCCACCTCCGAGGGTGCCCTCCAGCGCGAGCTGAGCGCCCGGCTCGGCTATGACCCGAGCGCGATCGTCGGCCTGGTCGACGACCTGGAGAAGCAGGGGTTCGCCGAGCGCCGCCCCGCCCCGACGACCGCCGGAGCCGGATCGTCGTGCTGACCGAGAGCGGCCGTGGCTTCCTCCGCGACGTCGACGAGGCCGGCCAGCGGGTGACGAACGAACTCCTGGACCCGCTGAACCCGGCCGAGCGGGAGGCGCTGCACGCGCTGCTGCTGCGGATCGCGGAGGACGGTCTGAAGTGATGTTGTGCAGATGATTGACGGCTGCACGGCTACTGCATAACTTCACGGACCAACCGCGACCCGTCCCCCAGGGAGCTCCCGTGCAGCCATCCCCCTCCCCCGCCCGATCAGCCCCCGATTCACGGCAGTTGCGCCGCGTCGCCGTCTCCGGCCTGCTCGGCACGGCCGTCGAGTTCTACGACTTCCTCGTCTACGGCACGGTCGCCGCGCTCGTCTTCGGCGACCTGTTCTTCCCTCAGGCCGACCCGGCGGTCGGCACCATCGCGGCGTTCGGCACGTTCGCCGCGGGCTATCTCGCCCGGCCCCTGGGCGGCATCGTCTTCGGCCACTTCGGCGACCGGGTCGGCCGCAAGTCGATGATGCTGCTGACCATGGTCCTGATGGGCTGCGGCAGCTTCCTCATCGGGCTGCTGCCGACGTACGACGCGATCGGCGTCTGGGCACCGATCCTGCTGGTCGCCCTGCGTGTGGTGCAGGGCATCGCGATCGGCGGTGAGTGGGGCGGCGCGATGCTGATGGTCGTCGAGCACGCCGAGCACGCGCAGGGGTCCCGGCGCGGTCTGTGGTCCAGCTTCACCCAGCTCGGCGCCCCCCTCGGCTCCGTGCTGTCGGCCGGCGTGGTCACGATCGTCGCCGGCCTGCCGGACGACGAGTTCCGCTCCTGGGGCTGGCGGGTGCCGTTCCTGCTGAGCATCGTGCTGCTGGCCGTCGGGCTGTTCGTGCGTCTGAAGGTCGCCGAGAGCCCGCTGTTCGCGCAGGCCAAGCGGGAGCCCGTGGACAAGCCGCCGATCCTTGAGGTGCTGCGCCGCCCCAAGCCCGTGCTGCTGGCCGCGTGCGTCGGCATCGGCGCGTTCACCACCCAGTCGCTGCTGACCAGTTTCATGATCTCCTACGCCGTCGACCAGGGGTACAGCCGCCCGCAGGTGCTGACCGCGGTGACCGTCGCCTCCTGTGTGGCCCTCGCCGTTCTGCCCGCCGCGTCGGCGCTGTCCGACCGGGTCGGACGCCGGCCCGTCGTGCTCGCCGGGGCGGTCGCCTCCGCCGCGCTCGCCTTCCCGGTGCTGGCGCTGGTCGACTCCGGCTCGCCCGGACTGCTGATCCTCGCGCTCGCCCTCGGCCACGGCGTCGCCCAGTCCACCATGTACGGCCCGCTCGGGCCCTGCTCACCGAGATGTTCGGCACCCGCGTCCGCTACACCGGCGCCTCCCTCGGCTACCAGGGGGCGACCCTCGTCGGCGCCGGGTTCTCACCGCTGATCGCCGGCAGCCTCGTCGCCTCCACCGGCGGCGGCAGCACCCCGGTGTCGCTGCTGCTCTGCGCGGGCGCGGCGATCACCGCCCTCACCGTGTGGCGGCTGCGCGAGACGCACACGGACGCCCTGGACTCCCCCACCGCCGCCCCCGCTCTGGAAGGGACCCCCCGTTGAGGATCCGCCTCGCCCTGGTGACCGCCTGCCTGTCCCTTGCGACCGCCCTGCCGGCGCAGGCCGCCGCCACCGGCACCCACCTGGAGGGCCGGCTCCCCTCCGGCGCCGCGTACGTGATGGACGTACCGGCGTCCTGGAACGGCACGGTGCTGCTGTACAGCCATGGCTACACCCCGGCGGGAGCCCCCAACCCGGCCCAGAACACGCCCGGTCAGGCCGCCCGGGACAAGCTGCTGGCCGAGGGGTACGCGCTGATCGGGTCCTCGTACGCGACGAACGGCTGGGCGATCGCCGAGGCGGTACCCGATCAGCTCGCCACGCTGGACCTGTTCACGGAGAAGTTCGGGGCGGCCCGGCGGACCCTCGCCTGGGGCACCTCGTACGGCGGCTTCGTCACCACGATGCTCGCCGAGCGGCACGCCGACCGGTTCGACGGCTCGTTGTCGATGTGCGGGCTGGTGCAGGGCGGTGTCGCCAACTGGAACAGCACCCTGGACCCGGTGTTCGCGCTGCGCACGCTGCTCGCCCCGGACTCCGGCATCCGGCTGACGGGCTTCGGGGACCAGGCGGAGGCGGTCGCCGCCGGGAAGGCGCTTGAGCCGAAGGTCGAGGCCGCCCAGCGGACCCCCGAAGGCCGGGCGCGGATCGCCCTCGCCGCGGCCCTGCACAACATCCCCGGCCACAACGACGCCTCGCAGCCCGAGCCCGGACCCACGGACTGGGCGGCCCGGCAGTCCAACCAGTACGCCGCCGTCCGGGGCCTCCTGCAACTGCCTGCCTTCAGCTGGCGGCAGGAGGCCGAGGCCCGGGCGGGCGGCAGCCCGTCCTGGAACACGGGCGTCGACTACACCGCCATGCTCGCCCGGTCCCCGCTGTACAAAGAGGTGACGGAGCTCTACAAGGAGGCGGGGCTGTCCTTGCGTACCGACCTCGCGGCCCTGGGCAAGGCGCCCCGGATCGCCGCCGACCCGCAGGCCGTGCGGTGGATGCGGGACACCAGTGTGCTCTCCGGCCGGCTCAGCGACCCCCAGCTGAACATCCACACGACGGGTGACGCGCTGATCCCGGTGCAGGCCGAGAGCGCCTACCGGCGGGCGGCCACGGCAGCGGGCTCCGCGGGGCTGCTCCGCCAGGCCTACGTCGACGGCCCCGGCCACTGCACCTTCACCACCGGTGAGACGCTCGCCGCCCTGGACGCCCTGGAGGACCGCCTGGACACCGGCCGCTGGGACACCTCGCCCAGCGGCCTCAACTCCCGCGCGCGGCAGGAGGATCCGACGACCGACGCCCGCTACGTTCCCCGCATCCCGACGGCCTACCCCCGCCCCTACGACCTCGCCCACCCGGGAGACACCCGGCCATGACGACCCTCCCCCTTCTCGGCTTCGCTCGCGCGGGGGACCCCCACCGCGCCCGACCGGCTGCTGTCCGTGCTCGCGGCCTTCGACCACGAGCACCCGGCCCTGTGCCTGACGGACATCAGCCGGCGGGCCGGACTGAGCCTGACCACCACGCACCGCCTGGTGGGCGCGCTCACCGAGTGGGGCGCCCTGGAACGCGACGAGTCCGGCGTCTACCACGTCGGGCTGCGGCTGTGGGAGATCGCCGCCCTGGCTCCGCGCGGCCTCGCCCTGCGGCAGATCGCGCTGCCGTACCTGGAGGACCTGTACGAGGCGACGCACGAGAACGTGCAACTGGCCGTGCGGGACGGCCGGGACGTCGTCTACATCGAGTGGCTCTCGGGCCGGTCGGCGGTCGGGGTGCACATCCGCGTCGGCGCCCGCTGGCCGCTGCACGCCACCGGAGTCGGACTCGCCCTGCTCGCCCACGGAGATCCGCAGCTCCAGGAGAAGTACTGCGCGGGCGAGCTCGCGTCCTTCACCCCGTACACGATCACCGACCCGGCGCGGCTGCGGCGGGTGCTGGCCGAAGTGCGGCGGTCGGGCGTGGCGGTGAGCGACCGTCAGGTCACGGCGGACGCCCTGTCGGTGGCCGCCCCGGTACGCGGCCCGGACGGTACGGTGACCGCCGCCGTGTCCATCGTGGTGCCGCACGCGGACGCCCAGGTGCCGGTGCTGGTCCCGGCGGTGCGGGTGGCGGCACGGGGCATCTCACGGGCGCTCGGCTGGCAGCCTTGAACCGTTCGTGTGGGGGTCACGCTTCCCGGGGCGGGGTCATCGCCCAGCGGATGGTCCGCGTCAGGGCCTGGCCGGTGGGGCGTACCGCGAGGTCCTCGACGACCGGGACCCTGGGCAGCCACAGCATGCCGCGCGCCCAGGGCGGAAGCAGGCTGACGGCGTTCGCGGCCAGCCCGCCGTAGAAGGGCCGTACGGGAAGGGGCAGCGGCGGCCGGAACAGCAGGAAGCGGGCGGCGGCCCTGGCCTCGGGTGTGGCCCGCAGCTCGGGCCGGTAGGCGGTCAGGCGCTCGGACAGCTCGCGGCGGTCGCGCGGCGGGCCGTCGGCCCCCAGCGCCTCGGCGACGCGCGCGGCGTCCGCGACGTAGGCGTCGTAGCCGGCGGCGTCCAGCGGGCGGGCTCCGTAGCGTTCGTGGGCGCGCAGGAAGCTGTCCGTCTCGGCGGCGTGCACCCAGCCGAGCAGGTGCGGGTCGGCCGCGTGGTACGGGACGCCCTCGGCCGTCGTCCCGCGGATCCGTTCGTGGATGGCGCGTACGTGGTCGACGGCCTGCCGGGCGTCCTCGGCGGTGCCGTACGTCGTCACGGCCAGGAAGGTGCTGGTGCGCTGCAGTCGCCCCCAGGGGTCGCCGCGAAAGCCGGAGTGACCGGCCACGGCCGCCATGGCGAGCGGGTGCAGGGACTGCAGCAGCAGGGCGGTCAGTCCGCCGATGAACATCGAGGCGTCACCGTGCACGGTGCGGATCGGCCGGTCCGGTCCGAACCAGCGCGGGCCTGGAGTGTCGTGGATACGGGCACGCGTCGCGGGCCCCCGGGGCCGGCGACCCGGCGGAACAGCGCTTGCCCCAGCTGTTCACGAACGACGGTCAGCACGATCGGCCTCCCCTCTCCTGCTGCCCAGTGTCCGGCATCGCGGCGGTGGACCGCTCGGGGTGTGCACCGGGACCGGGGCGGCCCAGGCGTCAGGGTCCCGGTTCGGAGGCCCTACGGTCGGCCCGGCCGCCGGCGCCGAGCGGGCCGGAGTGCCGGAGGGGCTCCGCGGCCTCCAGGCGGGGCAGTTCGTGGCGTGACACCCGCAGCACGACGGCCGGCAGGGCGGCGCGCACCGGCTGGGCCAGGCGCAGCCACGCCGGCGCGTACACGGCCGTACGGCGGCGCTCGACTCCGCGGACCAGGCGGGCGGCGATCGTGTCCACCGGAAACACCCTGCGGGCCGGTGGGGGCATGTGGGCGCGCAGTTCGCGCAGGGCGGTGTACCGGTCGGCGTCGCGGATCATGTCGGTGTCCGTCCAGCTGGGATAGGCGATGCCCACCCCCACCCCCTGGTGCGCCACCTCCGCCCGCAGGGCGTGCGCGAAGGCCTCGGCGCCCGCCTTGGAGGCGCAGTAGGCGCTCATCAGCGGCGCGGCGCCGATCGATGCCAGCGAGGCGATCTGGAGGAAGTAGCCCGCCGTGTCGATGAGGTCGGGCAGGAACACCCGGGCCGTGTGGGCGCTGCCGGTGAGGTTGACGTCGATCACGCGGCGCCAGGCGGCCGCGTCCGAGGTGAGGAACGGCCCGCCCTCGGCGATGCCGGCGTTCGCCACCACGGCCGAAGGACGCCCGAGTCCGGCCCGCACGGTCTGTGCGGCGGCATCCAGGGCGGCGACGTCCGTGACGTCGACCTCCACGGCGAGAGCGGGGCCGGGCAGGGAGGCGGCCACCGCGTCCAGGGAGGCCTTCTCGTGGCCGAGGAGCGCCACCCTGGCACGTCGCCGGGCGATCTCGTGGGCCATGGCGGCGCCCAGTCCGCGGGCCGCTCCGGTGATGACGACCGTACGCCCGGCGAGCGGGCTGCTGCGCATGGGCTGCTCTCCTTCCCGGCTCCTATGCCCGTTCCCGGCTCCGATGTCCCGCTCCGAGCGACGTCTCGTCCGCCGCCTTCTCGTCTCGGTCTCGTGCGGCGGGTCCGGGCGGGACCGCCGCGGGGCTCAGCGCCTGGTTCCGGTGCGGTCGCGGCGGGCCAGGAGCCGTTGCGCGCCGGTCAGGCCGGGGGGCAGGTGGCGGCGCAGTACGGCCCGTGCGGCGTTGGCCCCGGGCGCCCCGTGCACCCCGCCGCCCGGGTGGGCCCCGGAGGAGGCAAGGAAGAGGCCGGGTACAGGGGTCTCCGGGCGTCCGGTGCCGGGCAGGGGCGGAAGACGAGCTGCTGGTGCAGGGCGCTGGTGCCTCCGTTGATGGCTCCTCCGACCAGGTTGCCGTCGAGCGCCTCGAGGGTCGGGGGCGCCAGGACGCGGCGGGCCCGGACGAGGGAGCGGAAGCCGGGCGCGAACCGCTCCACCTGCCGTTCGACACGGTCCGCCATGACGTCCTGGTCCTTGGTGTCCCACCGGCCGGTGATGCCCTCGTCGCCGGCGTCCACGCCGATCTCGTGGGGGATGTGGGTGTAGGCCCAGGCCGATTCGGTGCCTCGGGGAGAGCGGGAGGCGTCGGAGGTGGTCATCTGGCCGAACACCAGGAAGGGGCGGTCCGGGACCTGCCGCATGGCGATCTGGGCGGCGAAGCGGGTGAGCTCGTCCAGGCCGTCGGCGAGGTGCACGGTGCCGGCCCGGGACGCCTGCTCGGCCTGCCAGGGCACCGGGCCGTCGAGCGCCCAGTCGACCTTGAAGGTGGCGAAGTCCCACTGGAAGCGCCGCAGGTCGTCGAGGAGCTGCGCGGGCAGGTGCTCGGGTTCCACGAGTTTCCCGTACAGGGCGGACACGGACACGTCCGCGAGCACCGCCCGGCGTGCCGGCACCGCGTCACCGTCCGCTGTCCGCACCCCGACGGCCCGCCCGCCGCGTACGACGATCCGCTCGACGCGCCGACCGCAGCGCACCCGCCCGCCCCGGCTCTCCAGCCGTCGGACCAGGGCTCCGGCCAGTGCGCCGGAACCACCGGCCGGGACCGGGAAGCCGTACGTCTGCCCCAGCATCGCCATCAGCCAGCCGAAGCCGCCGCTGCCCGCCGCCTCGGGGGCAGGTCGGCGTGCAGGGCGTTGCCGGCCAGCAGCAGCCGGCCGCCCTGGCCGCGGAACTCCTCCTCGCCCAGGCGGCGCACCGGCAGCAGCAGGGAGCGTGCCATGCGCAGTCCGCCCGCCGCCCGCAGCCGCAGTGCGAGCCGGGCCGTCGAGCGGACGGGCGGGAACGGGGTGAACAACGCGTCCAGGAGGTCGGGGCGCAGGCGCTGCCACACGTCGTGCAGCCTCCGCCAGGCGGCTCCGTCGCCCGGTGCGAACGCCTCCAGGGACGCCGCGGTGGTGCCGATGTCGCGGTCCAGGACGGCGCAGCTGCCGTCGGTGAGGGGTGGGCCAGCACGCTGGGCGCGTGGCTCCACCGCAGTCCGTGGTCCTCCGGGCGCAGCGCGGCCAGGACGGGCGAGGCGGCGGCGAGGGGGTAGAAGGAGCTGAACAGGTCGTTGACGAAGGCGGGGTCGACGCCATGGTCGTGGCGCACCGCGCCCCCCGGTTCCGGCTGTTCCTCCAGCACCTCGACGCTCCACCCGGCGTCCACGAGCAGGTTGGCGGCCACCAGGCCGTTGGGCCCGCGCCGATCACCACGGCGTCAGGCATGGCGGGCCCCGTCCGCGTCCGAGCCCACCGTCACCTGGCCCAGGGCGCGCCGGCTCTCCGCCTCCTCCACGTCGTGCTCGCACAGCCTGGCCAGCCGGGCCAGCATGGCGCGGTGGCGCAGCTGAATCAGCGCCTCGATGCCGACGTTGTGCATCCGGCCGCCGGCTCCTCGCAGGGGGTGCTCGTCCACGATCACCAGGCAGTGCTCGCCCCAGGGCCGCAGTTCGATCGCGATGCGCGCCGTGCCCAGCACTCCGGCGTGGGCCTCCAGCTCCAGCCGGGTGCCTTCCTCGTGGTGGCGGACGACCGTCTCGTTGTCCAGGTGCACCGGGCCGAGCCGGACCTGGTAGCGGATCGCCGCGCCGGTGTGCGGCCACCGCCCGCGCACGGGGTGGGACGCCGAGGTTCCCACCACCCACTCCGCGTAGCGGCTGCCGTCGGCGAGGACGGCCCACACGTCGCGCGGGCCGACTCGGATCAGGTGATGGCGAACGGCCACGGGTACCTCCCTGTGCTGCCTGGACCGGATGGTCAGTCGTCCAGCACGAGTGCCCCCGCATCCCTCGTTCAACAGCAGGGCCCCTTTCCCACCCGGACCGTTCAAGCTGTGCACTCACCGGCCGCTCCGCACTTTTCCCGGCTTTACCTCTTGACGGCCCGGACGGCGTGGAGCACATTGACGTCACTTTGAGAGCGCTCTCAAACCCGCTCCCTTCTCCGAGAGGCATCCCCACATGAGTGACACCTCCGGCAGACCCCCAGCTCGGCGCCCCTTCCGGCGGGCGTTCGTCGCCGTCGTCAGCACGCTCGGCCTCGCGGTGTCCGCCGCCGCGGTCGCCACCCCGTCCGCCGGCGCGGCCGCGCCGCCGCCCCGTCGGGCTGGACGCAGGTGTTCGTGGACGACTTCACCGGCCCCGCGGGCAGCGGCGTCAACACCTCCAACTGGCAGTACGCGACCGGCAAGGGCTACCCCGGCGGCCCCGCCAACTGGGGCACCGGCGAGATCGAGACGATGACGAGCAGCACGGAGAACGTCTCCCTCGACGGCAACGGCAACCTGCGCATCACCCCGCGACGTGACGGTGCGGGCAACTGGACCTCCGGCCGCATCGAGACCAACCGCACCGACTTCCAGCCCCCGGCCGGCGGAAAGCTCCGCGTCGAGTCGCGCATCCAGGTGCCGAACGTCACCGGGGCCGCCGCCAAGGGCTACTGGCCCGCCTTCTGGATGCTGGGCGCGCCGTACCGCGGCAACTACTGGAACTGGCCGGCGGTCGGCGAGCTGGACATCATGGAGAACACCCAGGGCATGAACACGGTGTTCGCGACGATGCACTGCGGCACCTCGCCGGGCGGCCCCTGCAACGAGACCAGCGGCATCGGCAGTTCGACCACCTGCCAGGGCACCACCTGCCAGGCCGGCTTCCACACGTACCGGATGGAGTGGGACCGCTCGACGAGCGTCGAGGAGATCCGCTTCTACCTCGACGGCGTCAACTTCCACACGGTGCGCGCCAACCAGGTGGACGCGACGACCTGGCGGAACGCCACGGACCACGGCTTCTTCATCATCCTGAACGTCGCGATGGGCGGCGGTTTCCCGGACGCGTTCGGCGGTGGACCGGACGCCGGGACGCAGCCCGGCCACCCGATGGTCGTCGACTACGTCCAGGTGCTGTCGTCCGGCGGTGGCACCACGCCTCCCCCGACCGGAAACCGCGACGCCTACTCCACCATCCAGGCCGAATCCTTCGACGGCCAGTCAGGGGTGAGCACCGAGTCGACGTCCGACTCCGGCGGCGGCCAGAACGTCGGCTCACTGGCCAACGGCGACTGGCTGCACTTCAAGGGCGTCAACTTCGGCTCCACGGCCGCCCGGCAGTTCAGCGCCCGGGTCGCGAGCGGCGCGGCGGGCGGCGTCAGCGGGCTGGTCGAGGTGCGGCTGGACAGCCGGAGCAACGCGCCCGTCGGGAGTTTCGCGGTGGGCGACACCGGCGGCTGGCAGTCGTGGCGGACCGTTCCCGCGAACATCAGTTCCGTGACGGGTACGCACGACGTGTATCTGACCTTCACGAGCGGTCAGCCGCAGGATTTCGTCAACGTCAACTGGTTCACCTTCGGGCGCTGACGATCCTCGACGAGGGGGCTCCACACGCGTGGGGCCCCCTTTGCGCTGTCCTCAGCGCAGTTCCGCGCGGAACTGCGCCGGGGTCAGGTCCGTGTGCTGGTGGAAGAACTTGGAGAAGTTCGCCGCGTCGGGAAAGCCGACCGCCGCGCCGACCCGGCCGATCGGCAGGTCGGTGTGGGCGAGGAGCCGCTTGGCCTCGAGGACGACGCGCTTGTCGATGAAGGCCTTGGGGGTGTCGCCGGTCGCGGCGCGGACCGCCCGGACCAGGGTGCGGCGGGAGTAACCGAGCGCGTCGGCATAGGCGCTGACGCTGTGGTTGCTGGCGAAGTCCTGCTCCACGGCGTCCCGGAAGAGGGTGAAGGTGGAGTCGGACCGCTGTCGTGGCGACTGCGCCGAGCTCGCGGCCAGATGGGCGAGGCGCAGCAGGAACGCCGTGAGTGAGTGGCGCAGGACGGCGGTGTGCAGGCTGAGCGGCAGGGTGGCCGTGTCCTCGTACTCGCGCCGGAGTTGGCCGAGCGAGTTCCGCAGACCGGTGAGCTGTGCCGCGTCGGGCCGCAGCAGCGGCGGCAGGTCGTAGCGGTACAGGCCGGTGGCCTCCACGGTCGCGCGGGGCAGGAAGCCCGGCTGCATGGTGAGCACCGTTCCGCGGTACTCGCTGGTCGGTGAGAACCGGTGGACCTGCCCCGGGCGGATCCACAGCAGGTCCCCGGCCGTGGCCTCGTACTCGGTGAAGTCGACCATGTGCCGGACCGGGCCCTCGCCGAAGAGCATCACGACATGGAAGTCGATGCGGTGCACGCGCTCCAGCGGCGCGTCGGCGTGCCAGGTGCGCCCCGCGCCCATCGGGCCGACCTGCATGCCGACGCCGCCGACGCTCAGCTCGACCGGGAAGGGGAACGTTCTGATCCCGTCGCCGCCCTGGAGGTCTCTGTCCGCCATATCCGCCATGTCCGCCTCGTACCGCCCCGTTCGCGCGCCGCGCTGCCGCTGGGTGTCCCACTTTCACCACAGGCTGGCACACCGCGACCTTCCGGCAAATAAGTCAGACTTTTAGTTTTGAACGCGTCAGACCAGCCACTTCGCTCTTACCGAGGATCTCTTGAAGATGAGCACGCAGACAGCGGACAGCCTCGAATGGACCGAACTCGACCGGCGTGCCGTCGACACCGCCCGGCTGCTGGCGGCGGACGCCGTGCAGCGGGCCGGAAACGGCCATCCCGGCACCGCGATGAGCCTGGCGCCGGCCGCCTACACGATCTTTCAGAAGGTGATGCGGCATGATCCCGCCGACCCGGAGTGGGCCGGCCGTGACCGCTTCGTCCTCTCCCCCGGCCACACCTCGCTGACCCTCTACACGCAGCTGTACCTCGCCGGTTACGAGCTGGAGCTGGACGACCTGAAGGCGTTCCGCCGCCACGGCTCCAAGACGCCCGGGCACCCCGAGTACGGGCACACGGCGGGCGTGGAGACCACCACGGGCCCGCTCGGCCAGGGCGTCGCGAACGCGGTCGGCATGGCGATGGCGGCCCGCTACGAGCGCGGCCTGTTCGACCCGGAGGCTCCCGAGGGCGAGTCCCCCTTCGACCACACGATCTGGGCGATCGTCTCCGACGGCGACCTGCAGGAGGGCGTCTCCGCCGAGGCCTCCTCGCTGGCCGGCCATCAAAAGCTCGGCAACCTGGTCTTCCTCTACGACGACAACCACATCTCCATCGAGGGCGACACCGCGACCGCGTTCTCCGAGGACGTGCTGAAGCGCTACGAGGCGTACGGCTGGCACGTGCAGCGGATCGAGCCGCGGGAGGACGGCGACGTCGACGTGCACGCGCTGTACGCTGCGCTGAAGGCGGCGCGGGCGGAGACCGAGCGCCCCTCGATCATCGCGATGCGCACGATCATCGCCTGGCCCGCCCCGAACGCGCGGAACACCGAGGCCTCCCACGGCTCGGCGCTCGGCGAGGACGAGGTCGCCGCCACCAAGCGCGTCCTCGGCTTCGACCCGGAGCAGTCCTTCGAGGTCTCCGAGGAAGTGCTGGCACACACCCGCACGGCCCTGGACCGGGGCGCCGAGGCGCACACCGCCTGGGACAAGCGCATCGCCGTCTGGCGCGTCGAGAACCCCGAGCGCGCCATCACCTTCGACCGGGTCAGCAAGGGCGAGCTGCCGGAGGGCTGGGAGGACGCCCTGCCGGTGTTCGAGCCCGGCAAGGCGGTCGCCACCCGAGCCGCGTCCGGCAAGGTGCTCCAGGCGCTCGGCGCGGTGGTCCCGGAGCTGTGGGGCGGCTCGGCCGACCTGGCCGGCTCCAACAACACCACCATCGACAAGACGTCGTCGTTCCTGCCGAAGGGCAACCCGCTGCCCGAGGCGAACCCGTACGGCCGCACCGTGCACTTCGGCATCCGCGAGTTCTCCATGGCCGCGCAGATGAACGGCATCGCCCTGCACGGCAACACGCGCATCTACGGCGGCACGTTCCTCGTGTTCTCCGACTACATGCGCAACGCCGTCCGTATGTCGGCCCTGATGCAGCTGCCGGTGACGTACGTGTGGACGCACGACTCCATCGGCCTCGGCGAGGACGGGCCGACCCATCAGCCGGTCGAACACCTGGCCGCGCTGCGGGCCGTTCCGGGTCTGAACGTCGTCCGTCCGGCCGACGCCAACGAGACCGCTGCCGTCTGGGCCGAGATCCTGCGGCGGCACTCCACCGACCCGGCCCCGCACGGCCTGGCGCTGACCCGCCAGGGCGTGCCCACGTACGAGCCGAACCCGGACGCCGCGCGCGGCGGTTACGTCCTCCAGGACTCCTCGACGGAGGTGCCGGAGGTCGTCCTCGTCGCCACGGGCTCCGAGGTGCAGCTCGCCGTCGCCGCGCGCGAGGCGCTGGAGGCCGAGGGGGTCGGCACCCGGGTGGTGTCGATGCCGTCCGTGGAGTGGTTCGAGGAGCAGCCGCGCGAGTACCGCGAGCGCGTGCTGCCGCCGTCCGTGAAGGCCCGGGTCGCGGTCGAGGCCGGGATCGGCCTGACGTGGCACCGGTTCGTCGGGGACGCGGGACGCATCGTCTCCCTGGAGCACTTCGGCGCCTCCGCCGACGCGAAGACCCTGTTCGCCGAGTACGGCTTCACCCCCGAGAACGTCGTGGAAGCCGCGAGGGAATCCCTCGCCGCCGCCCGTGGTTGATCCGACCGCCCGAAAGAAGATGATCATTGTGACCGAAGCGACCGCGAGCGCGGGAGCACTCAAGCGCCTGTCCGACGAGGGCGTGTCGATCTGGCTCGACGACCTGTCCCGCCGGCGGATCGAGTCCGGCGACCTGGCCGAGCTGGTCGCCACGAGGAACGTCGTCGGCGTCACCACCAACCCGTCCATCTTCCAGGCCGCCATCGGCTCCGGCGAGGGTTACGAGGAGCAGCTCGCCGACCTGGCGGTGCGGGGCGTCACCGTGGACGAGGCCGTCCGGATGATGACGACCACCGACGTCCGGGCCGCCGCCGACGTGCTGCGGCCGGTGTACGACCGGACCGGCGGCCGGGACGGCCGGGTCTCCATCGAGGTGGACCCGCGGCTGGCCCACGACACCGCGGCGACCGTCGCCGAGGCCCGGCAGCTGGCCTGGCTGGTGGACCGCCCCAACGTGATGATCAAGATTCCGGCGACGCAGGCCGGCCTGCCGGCGATCACGGAGGTGATCGGCGCGGGCATCAGTGTGAACGTGACGCTGATCTTCTCGCTGGAGCGCTACCGCGAGGTGATGGACGCCTACCTCGCCGGCCTGGAGAAGGCCCAGTCGGCCGGTCTCGACCTGTCGGCCATCCACTCGGTCGCGTCCTTCTTCGTCTCCCGTGTCGACTCCGAGATCGACAAGCGGCTGACGCTGCTGGGCACGGACGAGGCCCTGGCCCTGAGGGGCAGGGCGGCCCTGGCCAACGCGCGGCTCGCCTACGAGGCGTACGAACAGGTCTTCGCCGGGCCGCGCTGGCAGGCCCTGGGAGGCGCCCGGGCGAACCGGCAGCGCCCCCTTTGGGCCTCCACCGGTGTGAAGGACCCCGCCTACAAGGACACCCTGTACGTGGACGAGCTGGTCGCTCCCGGCACGGTCAACACCATGCCGGAGGCCACGCTGAACGCCGTCGCCGACCACGGCGACGTCCAGGGCGACACCGTCACCGGCGGTTACGCCCAGGCGCGCGCCGACCTGGCGGCCGTCGAGCGGCTCGGCATCGCATACGACGAGGTGGTGCGGCAACTGGAGAACGAGGGCGTGGCCAAGTTCGAGGTGGCCTGGCAGGACCTGCTGGACGCGGTCACCAAGTCCTTGAACAGCAAGGGAGTTGACGCGGAATGAGCGAGGGGATCCCCCAGACGGCCGAACAGGAGACCATCGGCACCAGGGAGGACAAGGAGGCCCGGGCGGCCCAGGAGGCCGCCGGGGTCGAGCAGACCGGGGTGAGCGGCCGGGTGGCCCGCGCGCGGAGTACACCGACACCGACTTCACCAATCCCCTGCGCGATGCGCGCGACCGCCGCCTGCCCAGGATCGCGGGCCCGTCCGGGCTGGTCATCTTCGGCGTGACCGGTGACCTGTCCCGCAAGAAGCTGATGCCGGCGGTGTACGACCTGGCCAACCGCGGCCTGCTGCCGCCGGGCTTCTCCCTGGTGGGTTTCGCCCGCCGGGACTGGGAGGACCAGGACTTCGCGCAGGTCGTGCACGACGCGGTGCGTGAGCACGCCCGGACCCCGTTCCGCGAGGAGGTCTGGCAGCAGCTCGCCGAGGGCATGCGGTTCATCCCGGGTGACTTCGACGACGACACGGCGTTCGAGCAGCTGCGCTCCGCCGTCGAGGAGCTGGACGCGTCCCGGGGCACCAGCGGCAACTACGCGTTCTACCTCTCGGTGCCGCCGAAGTTCTTCCCGAAGGTCGTCCAGCAGCTGAAGAAGCACAAGCTGGCCGACGCCCCGGAGGGTTCCTGGCGCCGTGCGGTCATCGAGAAGCCGTTCGGGCACGACCTGAGGTCGGCCGAGGACCTCAACGCGATCGTGCACGAGGTGTTCGATCCCGAGCAGGTCTTCCGCATCGACCACTACCTCGGCAAGGAGACGGTCCAGAACCTCCTGGCGCTGCGCTTCGCCAACCAGATGTTCGAACCGATCTGGAACCGGTCGTACGTCGACCACGTGCAGATCACCATGGCCGAGGACATCGGCATCGGCGGCCGCGCGGGCTACTACGACGGCATCGGCGCCGCCCGTGACGTCATCCAGAACCACCTCCTCCAGCTGATGGCGCTCACCGCGATGGAGGAACCGGCCGCCTTCGACGCCCCCTCCCTGCTGACCGAGAAGCTGAAGGTCCTCAAGGCCGTGCGGCTGCCGCAGGACCTGGGGCGGAACACCGTGCGCGGACAGTACGCGGCGGCCTGGCAGGGCGGCACGAAGGTGCGCGGCTACCTGGAGGAGGACGGCATCGACCAGGCCTCCACGACCGACACGTACGCCGCCATCCGGCTCCAGGTCGACAACCGCCGCTGGGCCGGCGTCCCGTTCTACCTGCGCACCGGCAAGCGGCTCGGCCGCCGGGTGACGGAGATCGCGGTGGTGTTCCAGCGGGCCCCGCACTCCCCTTCGACTCCACCGCGACCGAGGAGCTGGGCTCCAACGCGATCGTCATCCGCGTCCAGCCGGACGAGGGCATGACGGTCCGGTTCGGCTCCAAGGTGCCGGGTACGTCGATGGAGATCCGGGACGTGACGATGGACTTCGCCTACGGCGAGTCGTTCACCGAATCGAGCCCCGAGGCGTACGAACGGCTGATCCTGGACGTCCTCCTGGGCGACGCCAATCTGTTCCCCCGTCACCAGGAAGTGGAAGAGTCCTGGAAGATCCTCGACCCGATCGAGCAGTACTGGGCCACGCACGGCCGGCCCGCGCAGTACGCGTCGGGCAGCTGGGGACCCGCGGAAGCCGACGAGATGCTCGCACGAGACGGACGGAGCTGGCGCAGGCCATGAAGATCGACCTGACCGACACCACGGCAAGCAAGATCAACAAGGCGCTGGTGCAGGGCCGCCGCGCCATCGGCACGCCCGCCGTGGGCATGGTCCTGACGATGGTGATCGTCACGGACGAGGAGAACGCCTACGACGCGATCAAGGCGTCCGAGGAGGCCTCGCACGAGCACCCCTCGCGCACCCTGGTCGTCATCAAGCGGCAGGCCCGCACCCCGCGCGACCGCCAGTCCTCCCGCCTGGACGCCGAGGTCCGGGTGGGGGCCGACGCGGGCACCGGGGAGACGGTGATCCTGCGGACCTACGGCGAGGTGTCCGACCACGCCGACTCGGTGGTGCTGCCGCTGCTGCTGCCGGACGCGCCGGTGGTGGTGTGGTGGCCGGTGGAGGCCCCGGAGGTGCCCTCCAAGGACCCGCTCGGGCACTGGCCCAGCGGCGGATCACCGACCTGTACGCCGTCGAGAACCCCCTGGAGACGCTCCAGGCCCGGGTCCGCTCCTACGCGCCCGGTGACACCGACCTCGCCTGGACCCGGCTGACGCCCTGGCGTTCGATGCTGGCGGCGGCGCTGGACCAGGCCCGGGCGCAGGTGACCTCGGCGGCCGTGGAGGCCGAGGCCGAGAACCCGGCCGCCGAGCTGCTGGCCCGCTGGCTGGAGGCACGGCTGCACGTCCGTGTCGACCGCGTGGTCACCGCCGGGCCGGTCGTGACGGCCGTGCGCCTGGGCACGGAGAGGGGCGAGATCGTCATCGACCGCCCCGAGGGGCCGCTGGCGACGCTGACCCTGCCGGGCCAGCCCTCCCGCACCCTCGCGCTGAAGGTCCGTGCCACCTCCGAACTCATCGCCGAGGAGCTGCGGCGCCTCGACGCGGACGAGATGTACGCCATCGCCCTGAACGGCGAGGCAACCGAGGAGACCCCCGCTCATGTCTGACTCCCCCTCCGGCTCCCCAAGCTCACGCGGCGGCCCGAGTGGACCGCCCTGGAGGACCACCGCACGGACGCCCTGCCGCAACCGGACCTGCGCGAGCTGTTCGCGGCGGACCCGGGGCGCGCCGAGCGCTACGTCGTCCACGTGGGCGACCTGCGGATCGATTACTCCAAGCACCTGGTCACCGACGAGACGCTGGCCCTGCTCCAGGAACTGGCCACCGCGACCGACGTGTTCGGTCTGCGCGACGCCATGTTCCGCGGCGAGCGGATCAACACCACCGAGAACCGGGCCGTCCTGCACACCGCGCTGCGCGCCCCCCGGGACGCGGTGATCGAGGTCGACGGCGAGAACGTCGTCCCGGGCGTGCACGCGGTGCTCGACAAGATGGCCGCGTTCGCCGATCGCGTCCGCTCCGGCGAGTGGACCGGCCATACCGGCAAGCGCATACGGAACGTCGTCAACATCGGCATCGGCGGCTCGGACCTCGGCCCGGCGATGGCCTACGAGGCGCTGCGGCCGTTCACCGCACGGGAGCTGACGTTCCGCTTCGTGTCGAACGTGGACGGCTCCGACCTGCACGAGGCGGTGCGCGACCTGGACCCCGCGGAGACGCTGTTCATCGTCGCGTCCAAGACCTTCACCACGATCGAGACGATCACGAACGCGACCTCGGCGCGCTCCTGGCTGCTGGAGGGGCTCGGGGGCGACGAGAAGGCGGTCGCGAAGCACTTCGTGGCGCTGTCGACCAACGCGGAGAAGGTCGCCGGGTTCGGCATCGACGTCGACAACATGTTCGAGTTCTGGGACTGGGTCGGCGGCCGCTACTCCTACGACTCCGCCATCGGCCTGTCCCTGATGATCGCCATCGGCCCGGACCGGTTCCGGGAGATGCTCGACGGCTTCCGCATCGTCGACGAGCACTTCCGCAACGCCCCCGCGGGGGCCAACGCCCCGCTCATCATGGGTCTGCTGGGCATCTGGTACGGCAACTTCCACGACGCCCAGTCGCACGCGGTGCTGCCGTACAGCCACTACCTGTCCAAGTTCACCGCCTACCTCCAGCAGCTCGACATGGAGTCCAACGGCAAGTCGGTGGACCGCGACGGCCGTCCCGTCCAGTGGCAGACGGGGCCGGTGGTGTGGGGCACTCCCGGCACCAACGGGCAGCACGCCTACTACCAGTTGATCCACCAGGGCACCAAGCTCATCCCGGCCGATCTGATCGGCTTCGCCCGGCCGGTCGCCGAGCTGAGCGACGAACTGAAGGCGCAGCACGACCTGTTGATGGCCAACCTCTTCGCGCAGGGCCAGGCGCTCGCCTTCGGCAAGACCGCCGAGGAGGTGCGGGCCGAGGGTGTGCCCGAGGAGCAGGTCCCGCACCGCACCTTCCAGGGCAACCACCCCACCACGACGATCCTGGCCACCGAACTGACCCCGTCCGTCCTGGGCCAGCTGGTCGCCCTCTACGAGCACAAGGTGTTCGTGCAGGGCGCGGTCTGGAACATCGATTCCTTCGACCAGTGGGGCGTCGAACTCGGCAAGGTCCTCGCCAAGCGCGTCGAGCCCGCCCTGACCGAGGGCGCCGACGTCCCCGGTCTCGACCCGTCCACGGCCGCGCTGGTGGCCGCCTACCGCAATCTTCGGGAAGTGAACTGACATGCAGATCGGTCTTGTGGGTCTCGGCAAGATGGGCGGCAACATGCGCGAACGCCTGCGCAACGCCGGCCACACCGTCGTCGGCTACGACACCAACCCCGAGAAGTCCGACGTCGCCAGCCTGGCCGACCTCGTCAACGCGCTGGACGCGCCGCGCACGGTCTGGGTCATGGTCCCGGCCGGCGACCCCACCCAGCACGTCATCGACCGCCTGGCCGACCTCCTCAAGCCGTACGACACGGTGGTCGACGGCGGCAACTCCCGCTGGACGGACGACGAGAAGCACGCCGAGGAGCTGAGCAAGCGCGGCATCGGATTCGTCGACGCGGGCGTCTCGGGCGGCGTGTGGGGTCTGAAGAACGGCTACGCCCTGATGGTCGGCGGCGAGAAGGAGTACGTCGACCGGCTGCGGCCGATCTTCGAGGCGCTCAAGCCGGAGGGCCCGTACGGCTACGTCCACGCGGGCAAGGTGGGCGCCGGGCACTTCGCGAAGATGGTCCACAACGGCATCGAGTACGCCATGATGCAGGCCTACGCCGAGGGCTGGGAGCTGCTGGAGGCCGTGGACTCGGTGGACAACGTCCGCGAGGTGTTCCGCTCCTGGCAGGAGGGCACCGTGATCCGCTCCTGGCTGCTGGACCTCGCGGTCAACGCGCTCGACGAGGACGAACACCTGGAGAACCTCCGGGGCTACGCCCAGGACTCCGGTGAGGGGCGCTGGACCGTGGAAGCGGCGATCGACAACTCCGTGCCGCTGCCCGCGATCACCGCCTCCCTCTTCTCCCGGTTCGCCTCCCGGCAGGACGACTCGCCGCAGATGAAGATGATCGCGGCGCTGCGCAACCAGTTCGGCGGGCACGCCGTCGAGTCCGCGAAGAAGGCGTAGGACGTGGGCGATCTGCTGCTGGTCCGCCACGGCGAAACCGAGTGGAGCCGGAGCGGACAGCACACCAGCTACACCGACCTGCCCCTCACCCCGCAGGGTGAGGAGCAGGCCAGGTCACTCGCTCCGCTCCTGGCGGGCCGCTCCTTCGCGCTGGTCCTCACCAGTCCGCTGGCCCGCGCCGTGCGCACCGCCGAGCTCGCGGGCCTGACGGGGACCGCGCGGGACGCGGACCTGCACGAGTGGCACTACGGCGCCTACGAGGGCGTCACCACCGAGGAGATACACCGCGACCGCCCTGACTGGGACCTGTGGACCGACGGCGCACCACCGGGCTCCGACGGCAACCCGGGCGAGTCCCCGGAGGAGGTCGGCAAGCGGGCCGACCGGGTGCTGTCCCGGGTGACGGCGGCGCTGCCCGAGGGCGATGTGATGCTGGTGGCGCACGGTCACTTCCTCCGCGTCCTGACGGCCCGCCGGCTGGGCCTGCCGCCGGCCGACGGGCGGCTGTTCCGCCTGGAGACCGGCACGGTCTGCAGGCTGTCGACCGAGCACGGCCGGCCCGTCATCGCGGAGTGGAACACCCGGGCATAACTCGTTTCGGCCGGGGCCGGTTGACAGTCCCCGGCCGGAACGTCAGAGTCCCCGCTGATGGAGATCGACAACATGACGCCCGCCGAGGAGCGGGTGTGGCGCGCCTTTCCGCGCGGGCAGGACGTGGACTTCCGGGAGTCGGCGGACGAGGATCCGGAGCGAGGCGCGGACTGGGGCCCCGAACGGACCGTACGCGCGTCCGTGGTGCGGGCCCTGTTGCTGAGCGCGCCGCAGGAGGACGGGGAGACGGCCGCCCTCAGACTGGCGGGCGCGCGGATCACGGGCGTACTCAACCTCCAGTACGCCGACATCGACCACGCCGTGCGCCTCAGTGGCTGCTTCTTCGAGGGCGCGCCCGTGCTGTACGCGGCGCGGCTGCGCCAGCTGAACCTGCGCGGCTCCGTCCTGCCCGGCCTGGATGCCGCCACCTTGCGTGTGGACGGTGTCCTGCGCATGTCGGACTGCCTGTTCGACGGACCTGTGCGGCTCGGCGGCGCGCAGATCTCCGGGGCGCTGTTCATGGACGGCGCCGACATCGACGAACCGCCCGCCGGTCAGCCGGCGCTCCAGCTGAACCACGTGACCATCGGGACGGCCTGTCGGCGCCGGGCCTGCGGACGCGCGGCGAGGTGCGTCTGACGGGCGCTTCGGTCGCCGGGACGGTCAGCCTCGGTCAGGCGCGGCTGGAGGCCGGTGCAGGTGAGGTCGCCCTCGACGCGGAGACGCTCACGGTGGAGGGCGACGTCCTGCTGCGTGACGTGGACGTGCTCGGCTGGATCGGCCTGCGCGGCGCCCGGATAGCGGGCCGCCTCGATCTCTCCCACGCGCGCCTGGCGAACCCCGGTGACGCGGCGCTGCGGGCCAGCAGCTGCACCATCGGGGAGCTCTGGCTGCGCAAGGGCCCTCCCATGGCAGGCACCCTCAACCTGCGCCGCGCCCAGCTCGACGTGCTGTTCCTGGAACCGGACGTGGTCCCCGAGGAGGTCCTGCTCAACAGCCTCGTCTACACCTCCCTCACCCCGCACGAGCCCGCCGAGCGGCGCCTGTCGATGCTGGAGCGGGACGGCGAGGGCTATGTCCCGCACGCCTATGAGCAGTTGACCGCCGCCTACCGCAGGATCGGCGACGACCACGCCGCCCGTCTCGTCCAGCTCGCCAAACAACGCCGCCACCGCGGCACCCTGCCCTGGTACGGACGCCTGTGGGGCTATGTGCAGGACGCCACCGTCGGCTACGGCTTCCGCCCCCTGCGGGCGGCGGGCTGGCTGACGTCGCTGCTCGTGATCGGCTCCCTCACCTACGGGCTGCACCACCCCCAGCCCCTGAAGGCGGACGAGGCCCCGCAGTTCAACCCGGTCTTCTACACGCTCGACCTGCTCCTCCCGGTGATCTCCTTCGGGCAGGAGGGCGCGTTCGCACCCACCGACGGGTACCAGTGGCTCTCCTACGCCCTCGTCCTCACGGGCTGGATCCTCGCCACCACGGTCGTCACCGGCATCACCCGGACCGTCAGCCGCCAGTGAGCGCCGCCCGCACCGCGTGCTGCGCCGCCAGTCGCACCGGCGCGTTCGCGGCGCCGTAGCCCCGGTAGCCGTCGTCCCGCTGGACCAGTTCGAAGAAGACGCGGCCGACGGTGCGGGTGTAGCAGTGCCGGAAGACGCCGTGGGCGTCGCGGTCGTAGAGGATGCCGAGGTCGCGGTAGGTCTCCAGCTCGCCGTCGGCGAACTCGAAGCGGGCGGCGAGGTCGTCGTAGTAGTTCGCCGGGACGGGCAGCGGGGCGCCGCCGGCCGCCCGGAAGCGGCGGGCCGAGGCGACCACGTCGTCGGTGGCCAGGGCGATGTGCTGGGCGTGCACGGTGTCGTCCAGGGGCCCGGCGCCGACGGTGAGCGCGATCCGGACCGTGCCGTCGGGGTTGGTGACGGCGCGGCTGCGCATCAGCCCGTAAGGGTCGGCGACGTCCACGCTCTCCTGGCCGTGCAGCCCGAGCACCCCGCGGTGGAAGAGGGCGGCCTCGTCGAAGTGGTGCCAGGGCTGGGTGAGGGCGAGGTGGTCGATGCCGAGGATGTGGGCGGGCTGGGATTCCCGGCCGCCCCCCTCGAAGCCCGCCGGTCGGTCGGGCATGGCCCCCGGCCGACACCATCGCGTTCCGCCCGCCGGTCCGCCAGGGTTTCCCGGCCGACACCATCGCGTTCCGCCCGCCGGTCCGCCAGGGTTTCCCGGCCGACACCATCGCGTTCCGCCCGCCGGTCCGCCAGGGTTCCCCGGCCGACACCATCGCGTTCCGCCCGCCGGTCCGCCAGGGTTTCCCGGCCGACACCATCGCGTTCCGCCCGCCAGTCCGCCAGGGTTTCCCGGCCGACACCATCGCGTTCCGCCCGCCGGTCCGCCAGGGTTTCCCGGCCGTCCCCCTCGAAGCCCGCTCGCCCGCCGGGCGGGGAATCCCTGCCTACGCTCTCGAAGTCCGCGCGCCAGCCGTGCAGGCCCGGGCGGTCGGTGGCGCAGAAGAAGAGCTCCGTGCCGTCGGGTGCGGCGACCGCGTCGAGCGGGGCGTCCTCCGCTGCCCGGCGCCGCGGCAGGACGGGCGCCAGCAGCGCCTCGGCGCGCCGGGCCGCTCCGGCCGGGTCCGGTGACTCCAGCCCGATCGCGGCGAGCCGGGTGCCGTCCCGGCGCACGGCCGGCCCCGTGTTGACGAGGATCCGGGCGTTCCCCTGCTCCCACAGGTCGACGGGCTTGCCCCGGTGGCGGGCGGTGCGGGTGAAGCCGAGGGCGCCGAGCAGGGCGCTGAGGGGTTCGGCGTCGGGCGTGACCAGCTCGGCGAAGGCGACGCCGGTGGGGACGACGGGCTCGGGCAGCGGGGCCCGGCCCACCGCCTCCTGGAGGACCAGCAGGGAGCGCCGGGCGTCGACGGCGGTCGGGCCGGCCTCGGCCTGCCGGAAGACGTCGTTGAAGACCTCCAGCGAGAGCGGGCCGTCGTAGCCGGTGCGCAGCACGTGCCGCAGCAGCCCGGCGACGTCGAAGCCGCCCTGGCCCGGGAAGCAGCGGTAGTGGCGGCTCCATTGGAGGACGTCCATGGCGAGCAGGGGGGCGTCGGCGAGCTGCAGGAAGAAGATCTTCTCGCCGGGGATGTCCTCGATGCCCTTGGGATCCGAGCCGCGGGACAGGATGTGGAAGCTGTCCAGGCAGGTGCCGAGTGCCGGATGGCCGGCGGACTCGACGATGCGCCAGGCGTGGTCGTAGGTACTGACGTGCCGGCCCCAGGCGAGGGCCTCGTAGGCCACCCGGACGCCGGACTCCCGGGCGAGGTCGGCGAGCCGGCTCAGCTGCTCGGCGGCGAGGGCGTCGTCGTCCACCGCCTGCGGGGAGACGCTGGAGCAGACGAGGACCGTGTCGGCGCCGAGCCTGCGCATCAGCTCGAACTTGCGCCGGGCCCGCCGCAGGTTCCGGGCGAACTCGGCTTCGGGGACGGCCTCGATGTCCCGCATGGGCTGGTAGAGCTCGACGGTGAGGCCGAGGTCGGCGCAGCGGACGCGGATGTCCTCGGGGTGAGAGGGCTGGCCAGCAGGTCGTTCTCGAAGATCTCCACCCCGTCGAAGCCGGCCCGGGCGGCGGCGTCGAGCTTCTCGGTGAGGGATCCGCTGAGGGATACGGTGGCGATGGACGTACGCACGTCGGTACCTCTCTCTAGTTCCGGGCCCCTGCGACTCCGGCCAGTTCGGTCAGGTCTGCCAGCATCCGCGCGGCGTCGGGTTCCCGCCCGGTGAACAGGCGGAACGCGTCGGCGGCCTGGAAGGCGGCCATGCCGCCGCCGTCGAGGGTGGCGCAGCCCAGCGCGCGGGCGGTGCGCAGCAGTGCGGTCTCCAGCGGGCGGTAGACCACCTCCGCGACCCACAGCCCGGGGTGGAGCAGCTCGGCGGGCAGGGGCAGGCCGGGGTGGGCCGCCATGCCGGTGGGCGTGGCGTGGACGACGCCGTCGGCGTGTGCGATCAGCTCGCCCTGCCGCTCCGGGGAGGCGGCGGCCGCACGGCCCTGACCGAAGGTGCGGTTCAGGGAGCCGGCCAGGGCGGCGGCCCGTTCGGGCAGGGCGTCGACGAGGGTGACCCGCTCGGCGCCGAGGGTGAGCGTGGCGTGCGCGACGGCCGCGCCCGCACCGCCGGCGCCCAGCTGGACGACCCGCTCCAGCGGCGCGTCGGGCAGCCCCCGGGCGAAGGACGCGGCGAAGCCGGTGACGTCGGTGTTGTGGCCGACGGCACGGCCGTCCTCGAAGACGACGGTGTTGACCGCGCCCAGTGCCTCGGCCTGTGGGGCGAGCGCGTCCAGATGCTCGATGACGAGCTGCTTGCACGGGTGTGTGATGTTGAGCCCGTCGAATCCGAGGTCGCGGGCGGCACGCACCAGATCGCCCACCGCCTCCGGCGGCACACCGAGCGACTCGATGTCGATCAGCCGGTACAACAGGCGCAGCCCCTGCCGGTCGGCCTCCCCCTCGTGCAGCGCCGGGCTGAGTGACGGGCCGATGCCGGAACCGATCAGTCCGACGAGATACGAGTCCTTGGGCACACGGGCCTCCCGAGCCGGCTCACTAATGTACGAACTAGTACGTTAGCTATATCAGCCGCGCACGGACTCGGGAAGACCCCATGGGCGGACGGGCCCCTGCTTCTACAATCACCGGCACCGGCCCCTCCGCCCGAAGGAACCTGATGACCAGCGTCGAAGAACCGGCACGTCCTGGCGAGCGCGAGCGCGTCCGTGACGCCGCCCGCACCCGGGCCGAGATCCTCGACGTCGCCACGCAGGAGTTCGCCCGGGCCGGCTACGACGGGGCCCGGGTGGACGAGATCGCCGCCCGCACCCGCACCACGAAGCGGATGATCTACTACTACTTCGGTGGCAAGGAACAGCTGTTCACCGCCGTGCTGGAGCGGGCGTACGGCGTGATCCGGGAGGCCGAGCAGCAGCTCGACGTCGAGCATCTCGACCCCGTCGCGGCCATCCGGCGCCTGGCCGAGGTGACCTTCGACCATCATGAGCAGCACCCGGACTTCATCCGCCTGGTCAGCATCGAGAACATCCACGAGGCGCACCACATCGCGGCCTCCGAGAAGCTCGGGCGGATCGGCTCCCCCGCACTGGACGTGATCCGCCGCATCCTCGAGGAAGGCCGCAGGTCAGGGCTGTTCACGGCCGATGTCGACGCCGTCGACCTGCACGCGATGATCTCCTCGTTCTGCTTCTTCCGGGTCTCCAACCGGCACACCTTCGGCGCGCTGTTCGGCCGTGACCTGGTCGACCCGGCGCAGCGCGCGCACTACCGCACCATGCTGGGCGACATGGTGATCGCGTATCTGACGGCGGAGCGCGCCGCGGACTGAAACTCCGGCGCGCGACCCCTTGACACCGGCGGCACCCGGGCGCAGCATCACTGGCCAACCCCTACTAACTATCCAGTGGGTTAATTAGCCGCGATCCGGCAGTCCCCCTCCGCACCGTCCTTCTGCTCACTCCGCCTATGGTGGAGCCCCCTAAGGAGCCGCCGTGTCCGTCCCCGCCGTGCCCGAAGGGGCCGCCGCCCCACCCGGTCAGCCCAGGAAAGCCGCGACCGCCGCCTGGATCGGCAGCGCGCTGGAGTACTACGACTTCTTCATCTAACTCGTTCGGGCGACCCGCCTACCTTGCGGCCTGAAGTTGCTCGTCTTCTCTAGCTGGCACTTCGGTGAGCGGGCGTGTCCATCTGTACTCATGTGTAGGCATGTGTACGCATGATCATTTCCCACTCGTTTCCCAGTGGCAGACTGTCCCCACGGCGACGCACAAAAGCGCCGGGCCCGACCCCTCGAACTCCGACGTCCTCGGAGGCCGATGCGATGGGGGCCGGGCCCGGCTTCTATGTTCAACGAGTTCCCCTCGCCCCGATGCCGGAACGCGGTTCACCCGTTCGGGTGGATACCGCGCAACGGTTGCCGGGTACCCGCATGGGCTGACCTCCAGCCGCCAAAGGGGGTACAGCGACAGGCAGCCAGCCCTCGACCCCTCAGGGACCTGAACCCCGCGGCGCCGAAAACTCTCTTCAGATGACAACAGCGCGACCCAGCGCCTGGATATATCCAGTCCTACGCCTGGGCCATAGCTTCGGATTCCTCGCCATGATCGACAGCAGGGGATTCGATGCCAGAAGCGCGCCATCGGCGTATCGCTGCTGACATCGAGCGCCGCATTGCCGCCGGGGAGTGGCGGCCAGGTCAGGACCTGCCCTCTCGGGCCGAGCTAGCTGCCGAACTCGGCGTTCACCCTCAGACCGTTCGGCTCGCCTACGTTCTCCTGCGCCGGGCCGGCGTCTTGGAGGGCGAGGAGCGGCGGGCGGTATATGTGGCGCATCCTCCTGCTATGCGCACTCTCACCGACGCGGACGCCGAGTGGCCGTATTCCTCCGAGACCACCGACACCCGCCCGCGCCCCGCCACGGTGGAGCTTGCGGAGCGGCTTGGCGTCCATGTGGGCGCGACCCTCAAGCACGAGACGGTCGAGTGCCTGGATCCGGGCGGCAGGTCGGCGATGCTGGTGTCGTCGTGGTGGCGGGGCCAGCGTCGGCCGCACGTGCGGTACAGCGCCGAGGTGGGAGCTGTATCGCTGACCGAGGAGCAGGCGCACGCGTTGGGCCTGCTGGTGGACGCTGTGGCGTTCCGTGTGGTGCGCACTCGTTTCGACCATGAAGGCCGCCCCCTGGAGACTGCTGATCTGATCCTGCCGATGGATCGTTGGCTTATTCGTCTGTCGCCCACGGGCTAGTGAGCGCTTTCGATCCGGGCGTGTGGGGCGCCTGGGTTCAGGAGTAAAGCTGAGTTTCAGCCCTGGCGGAAGGTGTCTCATGCATATTCTTCGACTTTCTGTTCGCACCCTGTGCGTTTCTGTAACCGCTGGTCAGGTGTTGGCCAAACGTTCCTGCGTTGCCGCAGGTCATCGCGCTGAGGTAAGCCTCACCAAGGTCGTTGAGTGGCCGGAACTGCACCCGCCAGTACCGGCCAGTTGCCCCGGTTATCCGCCCATCAACCGGCCGACAGCATCGCTCGTCGCCTCGTAATCCCGCCACAACTGCCCGCCCTCCGCGCAGGAGCGGTCGATGTCCCGACAGGTCAGGCAGCCCAGGAAGTGGGTGGCGTACCGGCCGTAGGCGCGCTGCACGGGACTGAGTTCGCCGGCTATGGGCGGCCCGCTTCCGGCTGCGGCGGGTGTGTCTCTACCCTCGTCCACGTCGGCGCTCCACTCCGTCGGCCATGCCCCCGGGCCGTGACCGCGGTCGCGGGGGTCCTGCGTGCAATTTCACGGTACCGCTCCGACAGGCCCGATAGGTGCGATAGGGCCGATAGGCGCACTCGTCTCGCCTGGCGGGGCGAGCGGTCCTAGCGTCCGGATCATGGACTGGCAGCCGGATATTCCGAGGTGGCGGCAGGTGTACGCGGTGATGGAGGAGCGGATCGCCGATGGCACCTACCCGCCCGGCGGACGGCTGCCATCAGTGGTTGACGTGTGCGCCGACTTCGAGATTTCGCAGATGACGGCGCGGAAGGTGCTGCAGAAGCTGCGGGAGGCCGGCCTGGCCGCCATGCACCCGGGCGTGGGCACGTTCGTCACTGAACTGCCGCAGCCGCCGAAGCCATAGGCGGCTGTCAGATGGGGCCACTACCCTGATCAGCATGCCCACCACTCCCCCGCCGCGGCCCCCGCTGCGCACGGCCGCCGAGCTGAACGAGCTCATCCGCGCGCTGTGGTCGCATCCTGCGGTGCCGTTGACGGCGGAGCAGCGGGAGGAGTATGGGCGGCTGTGCGCCGAGCTGCGGCGCGTCGAGCGGGGGGACGTCGTCGAGGCCGCGTAGAGTGCATGACGAAGCCCCGGCCACTGATCCTGGCCGGGGCTTCGCTGTACTCACTTCTTGTCGTCAGTCCACCCGGCAGCCTCGACGCCTGACTGGTAGCCGTGGCTCGCCGAGACCACGCCGGTTGGCGCCCAGCCGTCCTCGATGAACTTGCGGGCCACGTCGCCCGGGACCCAGCGGTCGCCGCGCTCCGGGTCGGACATCCACCCGGCCAGTTCATCCGCTGTTGCGAACACGGGGCTGACGGGCGATCCCTCGGATACGGTCTCCCACAGCTGCCAGCCCTCGCCCTTCGGCGGGTCGGTCGGCTCCCACGCTTCAGCCTCGGCGCGCTGCCCTTCGTACTTCTCCAGGCTTGCATGCCCCTTGCAGGTGGGGCAGATATCGCTTACGCCCTCCCGCTCGCAGCGAGCCTTGATGACGACGTGAGCGTTGATGCTGTCGTGGCCCATGCCGCGCAGCGACCACTCGTTGACCTCCTCAGCGGTCGGCGTGACGGGGGCTCCTTCGGCTGCCAGCCGCCCTCACGGCTCCACGTGTGGGTGAAGTCGTACAGCCGACCCCCGGCGACGAGTGCGTCTACGTCCTCCTGGGCGAGATGGTGACACCATCCCTCGTTGAACAGGTTCGCGAGCCTCTGCGCCTCACGCGCCAGCGCCGCCTCGCACCTGCCGTAGTAGCCCGGGGCGTTGCTGAGGTTGCGCTCGGCGAACGCACGGACCGCCGGGCTGTCGTGCCGCCACGGCGTCGAGCCGGTGCTGGCTGGATCGAAGGGGAGATTGCCGTACCAGAGGTCGTACAGGTTCTCCGCTCGCGGCGAGTAGCCGTTCTTGCAGTCGGGGCACGGCTCCTCGTCGAACCGATCGGGCGACAGGAAGCCCTCCCAGACCTTGTTGAGCGGCCAGTCGAAGTCGAGCGGAACGCGGCGGATCTCTCGCCCCATGGTCAGTTCTCCTTGTGGGGTTTGGCTTCGTGCTTGCGGACGCTGGCTTCGGCGCCGACGTAGGCGCAGCCGGGGACACTGCAGCGCACCCAGCCATGACGGACGGCCGCCTCGGTGACGGACCGGTCGGGGCCATAGCCGTGGGCGTCGAGGAGCTGTGGGACGGTGCCACCGTACTCGGCCTTCATGAGGGCAGCTTCGGCGATCTTGTCGTGGCCGCGGGCGAAGAACGAGCCGATGCCGGTCTCGGTGCCGCAGCCGCACCAGCACGTGCCGGTGGGGAGGAGGCGTTCGTCGCTCACTTCTCCTCCAGCAGTGCGCCGATGGCGGCCACGACGTCGGACACGGCCTGGTTGTATGCCTCATCCTCCGGGGTGCGGGTGTCGTCGTGCAGGTACTCGCCCCGCGCCGCCTCGATCGCCTCGTTGAGAACCTGGGCGCGGATCGCGCTCTCCGTTTTCGTCATGCCATCAAGGTAGCCGTTCTAGATTGGCAATCAAGATGGACTAGGAAAGATACGCCTGCCGCTGTCGTAGGATCCTGGCTCGTGAGCGACATAGAGTTCCCCGACGACCTGTTGGACCTGGAGCGCGCCGCCTGGGAGGAGTTGCAGGCCGGGCGGCTCACTGTCGCCACCGCGACCGCCGTACAGGACGCCATCACCGCGCACGCCGAAGCCACAGGGGTCAGTCGGTACACGGTGGAGATGGCGCTGAAGAAGGCCGTGCGGCACGCGGAGGCGGCGGAGGGTTAGAAGAGGTCGCGCCAGTCGGCGGGCAGGCCCGGACGCTCCTTGCGGATCTCCCGCCACGCCGCATCCGTCTCGGCGCCCCGGCGCTCTTCCGCAGCCCTGGCCTCGTTCCGGGCCTGCCCCAGAGCCTTCCGCTCTTCTGGCGTCGGAGGTATCGCCCGGTGCTGGTACAGGTAGGCGCCGTCGTCTGCACGGCGCTGCCAGCCGTCCTGCCGCAGCGGCTCGTACTCAGCCGTCTGGATCGGAGACGGCTCCAGCGAGTTGGCGAATAGGTCACTGACCGAAGGGGCGATCGGGATCAGGTATCGAGGCGGCGGTGAGTCGTCAGGGATCGCGTAAGTACGGCCGTCGGCGGGACCGCCCACGAACCTGATCTCGATGCTCACGGCTGCTCCTCCCGGGTTGCGGCCGAGCCCGGGGTTCCACGCTCGGGCTCGGCGCCAGCAACACAGCAAACCCGGCTTGATAGGAGTGTCATGCCGGAGCTATCAGGCTACGCCGGGCCACTGACAACGCCGGGGCGTCGCGTCGACAGGACGTAGGTGCCGGACCCGAAGCCCTGCCCGGCAGCCCGCTGAGCGTTCTCCCGGAACTGGCCGATGGCGTCACCGATCGCCCGCAGTGCAGGCGGCATCGGGATCACAGGCGCCGACGGGTAGTGCCGGTCGAGCTGCTTCAAAGCGCGGTCGACGTTCGGGTACGGGCGGTAGGCCATCAGCGTCTCCTCTGCTCAACGCCAGGATGGCAGAGCCTCACGTCTCCTCGGGCCACGTCGTCAACACGGTACCGGTCTCCTCATCGACGAGGGTGACGGCGGCACCCGGGCGGCCCCAGTCGCCCACCCACTCGGTGAACTTGCCGCGGGCCACGGTCTCGCTCCCCCACCAGCCATGCGCGGCCGGGCGGCCGGCCATGGCCAGGGTCAGGTGGTAGCGGTCGGGGTTCATGCGAGGCGGATTCCGCGTGGCCGGCCGGGCTCCCGCACGATCACGCCCTTCGCTTCCAGCTCGCCCAGTTGGTAGTGCACCGACGAGGGCCGCATGCCGGTGGCGGCAGCGAGCTCGGCGACCGTGGGAGCGTCGCCGCGGTCGGTGATGGCCGTGCGGATGTGGCGGAGGATCTGCTCCTGCCTGTCGGTGAGGTGCTCGACGCGGTGTCTGGCCATGACCCGATGGGAGCACGTGTTCGATTTTTGGTGCAAGCTGGAGACGTGAACGACCTGCCCCCCGACCTGCCCAGACTCCGCACCCTGGAGACATGGCTCCTGCTCACGCTCGACGAGGTACGGCGGGCCATCACGGCGGCCGAGCAGCGGGACGCCGAGCGGCAGACGGGGCTGGAGCGCCGGCCGCCCCCGCCCGACTGGCTGCTCGAGCTCGGGCTCAACCGGGACGCGCCACCGGTGCAGGTTCACTGCGGCGACTGCTGGAACAGCGGCAAGCGGGTCAAGGGCATCAGCCGGGACGAGGCGCTGCGGGCGCTCGCCGACGGGGTGAAGGCGTGCGGGGCGTGCCGGCCGGACTCGGAGCTCGGCTTCCTCGACGGGTAGACGGCGAAGCCCCGCCGAGACGGGGGGCCCGGCGGGGCTTGCGGCCAGTGTGGCACGGGGCGAGGCTATCGGCGCCGCTTCTGCCCACCCATCGGCACACTGATTGTCGTCGGCCGCGAACCCCGGCTTAGCTCGCGACGCTCGGCGAGGAACTCCTCGTACAGCTCGCGCGCACCCTCCTCGGCTTCCTCGTGAGAGTCGCCCTCGGCGTGCCACTGCTTGCCGGTGCCCATCAAGCTCCACATCGTGACACTCCAGATGGGATCTTCCCCTAGGGCGATGCCCTCGTCGTCGAGCTCCTCGAGGATCTCTCCGATCCATTCGTCACCGTCGTGCAGGGTCTGGCGCTTCGGGTCGTCGGTCGTGCGGATCTCCAAGGTCACCGGGGTGCCTCCTCCTGCTGAAGCCTCTCACCCAGTCGGGCGGCAAGGGCGTAGGCCGGGTGGTTGTCGAGCTGTCGCCGTCGCCGGTTGTACCGCTGGGTGGTGCGAGGGTCGGAGTGCGACACCGCGTCTTGGACGTCTTGCAGGGGGACTCCGTTGGCGAGGTTGTCGGTGATGAACTGGTGCCGCAAGGTGTGGGGCTTGATGGTGGCGGCTTGCGGGATTCCGGCGCGGCGGGCGAGGACGCGGAGGTGCTTCCACACTTCGGGCTGAGTCCAGCGGCGCCCGGCGTCGGTGACGAACAGCGGGCCGTCGCTACGGTCGCCGAGGTAGGCGAGGAGCGCGTCCAGGGCGAGAGGCGGGACCGGGGCTGGGCGCTTCTTGCCGCCCTTCTGCGTGAGGGGCAGGGTGCGGTGTCCTCGGTCGTAGCCGAGTTGGTCGGCGTTGAGGGAGAGGAGTTCGTCGACGCGGGCGCCGGTGAGGTAGAGGAGCATGACGAGGGCGTAGGAGCGGGGTGCCCAGTCGCGTGCGGTTCCGATGAGCCGCATCGTCTCGGCTTCGGTCATGCCTTCGGTGGGCGAGTAGTCGGGGTCGACGTAGGGCCGGTTGACGGCGGCGAAGGGGTCGGTGTCGATGGCTTGGAGGCGGGCGGCGTAGGTGTAGAAGCTCCCGGCTGCGGCGAGGGCCTGCGCCTGGGTGGTCTCCGCCGGGGGTCGTCCGTTGCGGGTGGGGGTCTTGGCGAGGTGCTTGGCGTAGGCGTCGGCGAGCGGCAACTTCGCCTGAAGCGGGTGGATGCCGGTGCTGCGGGCGTACTCCTCCCACGCCTTGAAGGTGCGGACGTAAGCCCGCCTGGTGTGGCGGGACTTCTGCCGGGCGACCCAGCCGCCCGCGATGGTGGGGAGCGGGTCACGGTCGCCGTAGATGCCGGTGAGGTGGTCGGCGAGTTGGCGGGCTTCGTTGGGCCAGTCGTCGCGGGGGTCGTACCGGTCGGTCGACAGCTCCGCCGACGGGCGCGGGACGAGGGCGGCGGAGTCGTCGACCACGGACGTCACTTCTTCCGGCGAACGATCGTCAGGCAGTCGGAGCACCAGCGTTGCCCCGGCTCACTGAGCCTCAGCGACACTTCGCGCTTGCCGCTGCTGAGGGCGATGCCCTCGTCTTCGCTGCACGCGATCCTCTGGAACGTCGCGTCCGGGTCCGCGCCCACCGGCTTGTGCCAGATCACTTCGTCGGGGCGGTCGAGCCGGAGGCTCGGGATTCGTTCGGACACTGCGAGCATCTCAATCCTCCCTGTATTGGATAACTGTCATTATCAACCATAGAGTTGGGTGATCGCCAGCGCTTCCGAGTACGACAAAGGGCCCCGCTCTTCGATGGGAGCGGGGCCCTGATATGGCATGTTATCGAGGGTCATTCATGGTCAACTCGCAGCACTCAAGGGAACGTTATGCGCTACCCGCCATCTCCTTGAGCACCTCGATGACGGCCCGGCAGTCGTCGGCTGCGCGGTGTCCTGCGCTGGGGAGCTTCTGCCACCGGTAGTCGCCTTGCCGGTACAGCGGCTCGTCGTCGCGCGCCTCGTAGTCCCACGTCCAGTCTCCGCACCACTCGGCGTAGGCGACCATCGCGCAGTCTTCCCAGGACTGGGCGGCGAGCCAAGCGCGCGCGGCGGGGTGGATACGCCGGCGGCCGTTGCAGGGTTTCTCCAAGTTCACCCAGCGGGCGCTGTAGTGATGGTGGAGTTCCACGGCCAGGCGGCGTTTGTCGAAGTCCCGGTTGTAGATGACCACCTTGCGGCCGTGGAGCGCCGTGGTGAGCGGCACCAGCAGGTCACTGAAGGTAGGCGCTGTCGACACGGCGGTGTCGGTGATGCCGTGAATGCGGGCCGCCTCGGCCGGGATGGACACACCCGGGTTGACGAGGCTGTCGAGGAGGACCGTGCCGTCGACGCCGAGGACGGCGACCTCGACGATGCGCGCCCCGTCGTGAAGGCCGGTGGTCTCCGTGTCCAGCACGACCGTGGCAGGGTCGTCGAGAACCTGCCGCGCCCACTTCGCTGCGGCGTCGTGGTCCGCGCGGAACATTGCGACCATCTCCTGGTCGCACCAGCCCTTGTGGATGTCGTCGCAGTGCGGGCAGGCCCGTTGCTTCCACCAGATTGCGCGGCCGGCGGCGAGCGCAGCCAGCTGGGCATCCGTGGGCTGCGGGCTGGTCTGCTCGAGCGAGTACAGCGGGGCGTGATGGTGGCGGGGCATGCAGTACAGCCACGCTCGCGGCCGGTTCTTCTGCCCGGGGCGGAGTCGGCGCCCGGCGCCTCGGAGTTGGGCGCGGGTCATGAGGCCGGCGGGTGCGCTGCCGGTGCTGTAGACGGGCAGATCCTGGTAGGTGGAGGTCACGGCTGCTCCTCGGCGGGCGGGATGACGAGGGTGAGGTAGGCGCGGATGGCGTCCTCGGTGTAGCGGCTGGGCCGGTAGGAGACAGGCCCGGTGGAGTGGCCGGCGGACGCTTGCATGGCGGCGACCAGGCGCTGCACGTCCGTCTTGTGGCCGACGAGACGGATCTCGATCGGTGAGCCGGGGGCGGCCGGAGGGCTGTCGGTCCGAGCGCGTGGTGTGCGGGGGGTGGGTGTGCGGGCCATGGGTGAACTCCTCGGCATCAGCGGCGGGTTGGCCTGATGCTGCCCGGCTCCTCGCATTGTGCGCAATCCCCGCAAATCGCTTAGACACACCCCTTTAGGGACGCGTGCGCGTGCGGGGATCTAGTGGCCGACGAGGCGCCGGTAACGTATTGGTAAAGAGTTGTCGGGCGCCTCCGGGCACACGACGAAGCGCCCCACTCTCCCGCCGTAGCGGAAGAGTGGGGCGTTGTCGTTCACGCGGGTTCGTCGTCGGGCGGCGGCCAGTCGGGTTCGAGGAACGGGTTCGTGGCCGGCGCGGGGATGGGCGGCGGCTCTTCCCGCCCGAGCTGCACGAGGGACCGCACGTCGGCGGCGGTGTCGTCGCGGCGTGGCCGGAGGGGAATCGGTTCGGGCATGCGGCCTCCTACGGGTACTGGCGTCGCTGCGGGTCGAGTGCGGCGGCGAGCGGCCCGGGCAGGTCGGGGTCGTCGTCTCCGCCGGTCTGGCGGCAGGTGTAGTGGCTGGAGCCGTCGCTGTCGGGTGTGCACTCGTAGGTGGCGCCGCGGTACTCGAACGTCCAGCTCGACGGTGCAGGGCCGGCTGGCCCTTGCTCGCCACGCTCCCCTGTCGGTCCCTGTGGTCCGGCAGGCCCCGGTTCTCCCTGAGGGCCCGGCGGTCCGGGTTCGCCGTCTGCCCCGTCCGCTCCTGCAACCCCGTCTGATCCCGGGGCTCCGTCAGATCCGGGCTCGCCCGACGGGCCGGGCGCCCCCGGCTTGCCGGCCTCTCCTGCTTCGCCAGGCGGTCCTGGCGATCCAGTAGCTCCCGGCCCGCCCGGTTCTCCGCGGTCGCCTGGCTCACCCTTGTCGCCCTTCGGTCCGCGCACGGACTCGCCGGGCTCGCCGCGGGATCCTGGTGGCCCGGCGACTGGGCTTTCACCGAGGCGCTGTACCTGCGTGGCGAGCGCGTCGCGGGCCTCGTTGGCCGTGCGCAGATCGTGTGTCAGGCCCTGCACGCTGAGCATGATCCAGGCGAAGGCGCCGCCGATGAGGAGTGCCGCGGTCACTGCAAGGACGTCGCCGCGGCGCCAGCGCCGTTCTTCCTTGCGGAGTTCTGCACGCGTCACGATCCCGCCCCCCGCGTCAGCAGGATGATGACGGGCAGCAGGATCCCCACCAGTGGCACCACCACCGCCCCGATCAGCCAGCGGCGTGTGGCGACGATGCGCTCGGCGTCCTTCTCCCGCAGGGTCTCCAGGGTGGTGACCCGTGAGGCGAGGGCCTCGTGCCGCAGGTCGTACACCTCTTGGCTGACCTTGGTGTCGATGCGGTCGCCGAGCTGTTTGATGTCGTCGCGGACGTCGGTGAACCGGTCCTCGAAGCGGCGGACGACCTCGCCGAGAGTCGGCTCATCCGGCACGGTGTTGCTCCGATCAGACGCGAGTCGGACCGGCCGGCGCGCTGGGGTTGGCCGGTGTTACCTGCCCGCGGGTGAGCAGTCCGAGCACGGCGAGGACGACCGCGTTCACGGCGCCGATCTTCTCCGGCCCGAGCTCCAGGCCGTAGGCGGCGAGCAGCGCGGCGACCGCGGCGACGAGACCGGTGAACGCCGACGGGGCGATGGGCCGGGTGACGGCGGCGGTGGCCGCGGCGAACACGGCGGAGATGACGGCGACAATCGCGCCGGCCTGCTCGGCGGACAGGCCGAAGTTGAAGGTGACCAGCAGCGAGAGGGCGGCGCTGATCGTGGCGATGATGAGAGCCGGTTCCCGGCCGAAGATCCTCATGAGGTTCTCGCTTCCTGTTCGGCGAGCCAGCGCCGGACGGTCTGGTTGTGGCGTGCGTCCGCGAGGGCGTTGTGCTCTCCGGACTCCTGCTGTGGGAGTTCGTCCCAGCGCAGGCCGAGACGGCGGGCTTCCTGCTGGATGTCGTTGGTGAACATCGGTACGCCGGGGGGCAGGTCGGGCATGAGGCCCCACAGCCAGCAGAGGCGAACGTGGTCGTAGGCGCCGTAGTTGGCCCATAGGGCTGGGTCGTCGGTGGTCTGGATGAAGGCTGCGACTTCGCGGGCGATCTGCGTCTGGGGTTTCACGCGTTCGTCGGCGTAGTGGAAGAGCCAGCGCTTCGGCATGTGGATTCGCTGGTCACCGTGCCCCTTTGGGAGGTGTGGGACGACGTTGTCCATCAGCCACTTGTGCCTGCGGATCCGGCGTACCGGCATGTCGCGGTTGACTGCGTAGTAGGTGCGGCCGTCGTCCGAGACGAGCGCGATCGAGATCAGCTCGATGGTGTACCGCTTCCGGAACCAGCCGGTGCGGTACTCGATGAACTCCAGGTCGTAGTCGATGGCGGTCACTCGGCGAGCCTCTCGGCGAGCTTGACGGCGACCTTCTCCGCGATCTGCTCGGCGAGCGCCGGGTTGGAGGCGACGGCGGAGGCGAGGGTGGCGATGTCCGCATCGGACAGGTTGACGGCGCCCACGGCCCCTTCGAGGTTCCGGACGCGGGCGAGGGTCTCGCGGACGCCTTCCACCGTGGTCTGCACGGCGTACTTCGCGGTCCACGTGTCGTTGACGACGGTCTTGCCGTCCGGGCCGTAGTAGTCGGGGTTGTTGTACGGGGGCCGGGCGGCGGGGATCTTGTCGGCGTACCAGATGCGGTGCAGGTCGCTGTTCTCGAGGACGCCTCCCCCGGCGATCAGCTTGTTGACGACCGCGTCGGCGATCTCGGCGGCGGTGGGCATGTCGTCCTCCTCGGGCGTGGTCGTGCCGGGGCTCCATCCGGCGGGATGCTTGAGGCGAGTGTCGACGTCCGTCCGGAAGGTGACCATGCTGAAGCTGGGGTCGATCTTGCGGCGGGTGCCTTCCTTGTGGCCGATCACCGAGTTGGCGGACCAGCCGTGCGCGCGGCAGATCGCTGCGGCCCACCGGACGGCCTGGTCGTACTGGACGTCCGGGTAGGGGTCCTTGCCGTTGCCAAGGTTCTCGATCTCGATGCCGTAGTAGTGGGCGTTGCCGTCGATGGGCTCTGCAGCGTCCGGCCGTGGGTGGGTCGCCGACTCGTGGACCACGGCGTTGTGCGCGTTCGCGGCGAACGTGCCCGCGTGGTTGGTGCGGCCGTAGCCGACGAGGGTGGCGGTGCCGTTCTTCGCCAGGTGGGTGTGGCAGAGCGGTCCGGGAAGTCCGGCGACGCCGTTGATGCACACGTTCAGGCTGTTGGAGCCGGCGGTGTGGTGGATGACGACACCGTTGACGCCGCCCCAGGGGCCCTTGTGGTTGCGGTTGTAAGTGCGCCAGCCAGGACGTTCGGTGACCTTGACGCCTTCTGCTCGGAGCGCGGCAATGAAGCGGTCCGCTGAGAGTGGTGTGGCCATGGGGCCTCCGGTCGTGAAAGGCCCCATGCCGGGGCGCGGGTCAGAAGACGGTGCGGAGGAACGTGACGTGCAGCCGCAGGTTGGTGCCATTGCCGATGTCGCCGCCTGCGGTGCGGAGGGTGACGATGCCGTCGACACCAACGACGAACCCGCCGTGAACAAAGCCGTTGTCCCAGCAGCCATTGATCGTGCTGTGCGTGGGCCGCCACGAGGTGGGGACGACGCAGCACACAGTGTCCGCGATGTTCCCGCCAGAGGCGTCGATGGTGCCCCCGGTGCGGGTCAGAAAGATGTCGATGCTGGTGACACGACCCTGCCGGTGACCGAAGAAGTCATTCAGGGAGAAGCCGGCGCTGGCGGACAGTCCAGTGGTGCCCGTGACGAGGTCCGGTTCGGGTGTGATCCAGCCGGTGCCGTTCCAGATCTCGAAGGAGTTGGAGTCTTCCAGCCAGGTCGTCATTCCCTCGACGGGGGCGCTGAGTGTGGCGCCCCGCTCGGACGCCGAGGAGAACCGCATCACGGTGCGGGGGATGATCCCGTCGGCGAGCGCCTGGGAGGCGCCGGGGATGGACGGGGGGTCCGTCATCTGCCAGATCTGGACGTCCTGGCCGTACTGGTCGGGCGCGGTCACGGGCCCCCCTCTCAGGTTGCGAGTTTGCCGAGGACGGCCCAGTTGCCGTTGCCGAAGTCGGCGAGGACGACGAGGTCTCCGTCGGCGGGTGTGGTGTAGGAGGCGAGGCGGCGGACCTGCATGTCGCCGTCGACTTCGACGAGGCCGCCTGTGAGGACGTCGGTGACGGTGGCGAGCATGAGGCCAGCGCGCCGCACGCTGGGCGTGTTCTGTCCGGCGCGGACGGCTTCGTCGGCCTGGTATTGGGCGTACTCGCGGGCGTGCGCGTGCATGCTCTGGGTCACGCGTCCTCCTTCGCGCTGATCGTCGAGATGGGGAAGTCGCCTCCGATGTCGAGTGGCACGGAGAAGCTCGCGGCTTGGTGGAGTTCGCGGCTGTCGTCCTCGTGCAGCACCCGGATGACGTCGCCCGGTTCGAGTGCCGGGTTCGGCAGCGAGGAGATGTCGCCGGAGGCGTTGGGCGCCTTGGCTTCGGCGAGCTTCAGCCGGGCGGCGTTCTGGCAGGCCGCGAGCGTGGTCAGGGTGGATGAGCTGTAGAAGAGGGGCCGGCGGCCGTAGGGCCCGTTCCAGTAGGTGGGGCTGTTGGGGTCGCTGTCGGTGGCCAGGTAGGAGACGGGCGCGACGGTGTCGCTCGTGCTTTCGCCGCGGGCCAGCACGCCGTTGTGGACGCCGTCGCTGGTCATGGCCCGGCTGCCGGAGATGTACACGCCGCCCTCGGTGGCCTCCACTGCCCACACGGGGTCGGCGGTTGTGAGGTCCGGCAGGACGCGGATGATGAACACGCCGTCGGCGTTGGCGTACACCTCGGCGCCCGCCGCGGCGGCGATCTCTTGGCAGCCCGCCCACGGATCGCCCTCAATGTCGAAGGTGCGAGGGCCGATGGCGACGTCGTCGATGAGGCTGATGACGTCGGCGTTGAGGATGCTGCGGCGGATCAGGGACGTGATGGCGGTGACGACCGTGCCGGACGCCCGGTAGCGGGTGGTGAACTTGTCGTCCTGGACGACCGCCTCAAGGCCTTTTCCCTGGAGCGTTACCGGCCCCTCGGACACGTCGCCGTCGACGGAGTCCAGGCGGAACAGCCCGAGCGGCACGAGTTCCTGGCTGCCGTCGCCGTACTCGACTCCGCGTGAGACGCGCAGCCGGGCACCGTAGGTGGCGAGCTGATCGGACGGTGAGCGCGGTATCAGGGCGGGGTCGGGGCAGGTGACGGTGCAGGTGCGGCGGATCGCCTGGCTGCGATCCACGGTCACCGACCCGCCGATGTGCGGCAGGTCGATGACCTCGCCCGTCGTCAGGAACAGCTGCACCTGCGTGGCCACCCCGTGCGACTCGGCGAGCCGGGCGAGGAACCGTTCCGAGACGGGGTACATCGATCACCCCCGGCGGTCGAGCAGCAGGTCCTCGGATGTGGCGTACACGTCCAGCAGGTCGGCGCAGGTGGCGAACTCGGTGACGACGTCCTGGCAGGTTCTGCCGCCCGAGCCGTTCACGCCGATCGTGACCGGCATGTCCTGCTCGGTGAGCGGCAACGTCCACGCCCGCCACTGTTCCTGGGCGAGCGGGCTGACGCGCGCACGACTCACCTGGCCGACGCTGACGTAGGTGTCGTTCTCGCCCATGCCGGGGGCCACTTGCCACAGCAGCGTGTTCCCGGGGCTGAGAAGCAGATCCAGGGCCTTCCTTTCCTCGTCGGAGCGCGTCCATACACTGAGGTCACCCTCTGGCCCACCTCGGATGCCGCTCAGGATGACGGCGTTCCGCCTGTTTCGGACGCGGTGTGTCGCCTGCTCTATCGGTTCGCTCCAGTCGGGCGGCTTGTTGACCAGCACCCGCAGGTTGCGCTGCGGGTTGCCCGGGTCTTTCAGCCAGGCCTCGTTGATGTCGGCCAGGACGAGAGTGACCGCCGCTGAGGAGCGGGTGGATGCCACGCTGCCGTCCGCGTTGCGGATCACGATGCTGTAGGCGACCGCTATACCGAACGGTGCTTCGTGGTCCTCGATGATGAGCAGGTCCGACGTGATGGGCTGCATATCGATCAGCCCGCTGGTTCCGCGCACCAGCGTGCGGGACCCGTCGGCGGCCGTGCGGTAGAGCGACAGGTAGAAGTCGACAGGCAGTTCGCGCAGGGTGAGTGTGATGTAGCCGTCGTCGGAGTGCGCCTCGACGGCGGTCTGCGGCAGCACCTCCCACAGCGTCACCAGGTCCACGTGCAGCACGCTCGCCGTTGCGGACGCCGTGGCCACCAGCTCGATCGCCGCCTGCGTCGCCCCGGCAGGGGCAACGGCGTCGGATGGCATGGCATACCAGGAGGAGCCCGGCACGTCATAGGTGACGCCGGTGCTCGCCCCCAGGTCCGCATTCGCTGCGTCGTACCAGCGGATGCGGACGCCCACGTTGTCCCACGTGCCCGCGTCGGGGTGGGCGAGGATCTGCGCCCTCCAGTTCACGCCCTCCGTCACCGGGAACTTCGCGGAGCGGACAGTGGAGGCGGTGGCGGTGCTGCTGGTGATGGCCAGCGAGTAGGCGCCCTCGAAGAACGAGTCGCCCCACGGGCTGGTGCGGGCGAGCGTCGCCACACCGGACGCCACAGTCCACCCGGCGATGCCCTGCTCGAAGCTCCCGTCCGCGTAGGGCACGACCGTGCCGGCCTGCAGGGCGGGCGCGATGCCGATGACGATGGTCTCCAGCCGCAGCACCTGCCCAGCAGACGCGCCATCGAGTCCCGCGGCAAGCGAGCAGGTGGCCGCGTTGGCCGGGGCGACGGCGGAGACCCGCTGCCGGTACATGCCCGTCGCCGGCGTTGGCGGCGCCAACGTGCTGCGGGTGGCCTGGATCTGGTTGGCGTTGGAGTCGTAGAAACGCAACTCGATCCACGCCGTCGACGCGACCGTCGGCGGCTGCATGTAGGCGTAGGCCAGGTACTCCTGGCCCGGCGTGACCGTCGGCCGGTCCACGGACAGGATGGAGGCGTTGCCCGCGGCGACGGCGGTCATCGCCAGCGTCTGGCCGCCCGCGACGTAGTTGGTGACCGCCCAGTTCATCACCGGCACCTGGCGGGAGATGCCGGCGTTGACGACGGGCGTCCAGCCGGAAGCATCCACCTCCGAGCTTTCGGTGTTGAACGGCAGGAGGTTACCGACGGTCCTGATCGGC
Source organism: Streptomyces tuirus (assembly GCA_018195615.1). Classification (GTDB taxonomy): domain Bacteria; phylum Actinomycetota; class Actinomycetes; order Streptomycetales; family Streptomycetaceae; genus Streptomyces; species Streptomyces tuirus_A. Next base: position 681,096 of record JAGTPG010000001.1, read on the forward strand.
AAGCCGAGGTAAATGTTCTCCCAGAAGTGGGAGACCGACGCCCCGGCCTCCGTCGACGACAGCAGCACCTGCGCCTGCGTCGCGCCGGCCGGAGCCGGGCCCGCGACCGACACGCGATGCCATCCCGCCGACGCAGTCATCGTCGTCAACGACCAGGTGACCGACAGTTCCGTCGCGCCAGCCATCCACCGGATACCGATCCGCTCCGTGCTCACGCCCGCCGTGTCCGCGAACGCGTAGTACGTCGTCCCGGCCACGATGGGATAGCTGGAGACGGTGCGGGCCTGCATCTCCCCCGCCGCCACTGACCGGACCGACAGGCAGCCCAGCCCGCCGGTCCTTCCGCCGGTGCCCATGAGGATCGTGCAGTTGAGTTTGCTGGTCCACCCGCTGGTGTTCGGGTCGATGGTCTCCGTCGTCGGGCTGAGGAAATTGCCGGGGATCGGCATCAGGGCCTCCTCCCGCCACGGCCAGCAGCCATCACCAGACGATCCCGCTCCATGACCACCTGCTGCGCCTCACCTCGCACCTTGCCGAGAAACTCGCCGCTGTCGAGGTACAGGTCGCCCTCGAAGTGGCCTGTGCCGCCGGCTGCGGCGAGGCTGGTCATGGTCCGCCACTGAGCGGGCGTGAGTACCGCCTCCGGCTGTCGCAGGTTGTTCACACCGATCTGCCCGGGTCCGAGCCACCCGCCCGAGTCGTATCCGCCGGGCCGGTTGTAGGCGCGTGGCAGGCTGCCGTACCTCGACAACGCATACCGCATGGAGGCGTACACGTTGGCCAGCGGGTTGGTGCTGACGCCGTAGGAGAACGGGCCTGTGTTGCGGAACCGCCCCGCATACGCGCGGAACGTCGGCCCGATGACCTGCATGAGGCCGACGCTGGGAGTGCCTGCCTTCCAGTTGGAGTCCCAGCGGTTGACGATGTTCGGGTCGCCGCCAGACTCCTGATTCATCCGCCTGAGTGTCGTGTTGGCGAGGCTGGTGGGCTGGCCGACCAGGCCGAGCGCCTGATTGACGACGCCCCGCCACCGCTGAACACCCTTGCCGCCAGACCCGGAGCCGCCTCCTGTCAGGTACGGCATCGGGTCCACGGGCTTGCCGTTGATCCGCGCCTCCAGGTGGAGGTGCGGGCCGGTGACGTTGCCGGTGGCGCCGACGCGGCCGATCGTCTGGCCGGCCTGGACAGCCCCGTCGCGCTTGACCATCGCGGACAGGTGGGCGTACAGGGACTGCAGCCCGTGCCCGTGGTTGATCAGGATGTGGTTGCCGTAGGGGCCGCCGGAGCGGGCGGAGGCGATCTGCCCGTTGGCGACGGCGTGCACGGCCTTGCCGACCGCGGCCGGGAAGTCGAGGCCGGTGTGGCGGCCGGACGACCACATGCGGCCCGGCACACCGAAGCGGGTCCCGTAGGCGGCGTCGACGGGCTTGACCCACTGGCCGCCACCCATCTGGGAGTCCTCGGATCCCTTGATGAAGGCGAGGGCCTTGTTCAGCAGCGACGTCGGCAGCGCCTTGGCGAGCGCCCCGAACCCCTTCGTGCCGCCAGGGATTCGGCTGATGAGGTCCCGGATGGGTTTGGCGGCGAGCTGGGCGGCCTTGTAGACGCCGCCGAGGATCCAGTCCTTGCCCTTGCTGACGAGGTTGCCGAGCTTGTCGAGGGTGCCGCCGAACCAGTCGTCGATGCCGCCGTGGTGGCCGACGATGCCGCCTTCGGCGTAGCCGAGGAGGCGGCGTACCGCGCCGGTGCCGCCGCGGTTGCCCGCGTCGTTGAGGGCGTGGATGGTGCCCGGTCCGATGCCGCGGACGACCTCGGGTACGAGGACGCCTTCGCCGGAGCGCATCGGGGTGAGGACGTCGTCCCGCTTGCGGGACTGGTAGCCGGGCAGGACGCCGCCGCGCGCCCAGCCCTTGGGCTTGAACGCGGGCAGCTTGTCGATGGGCAGGACCTTGGCTGCGGCGTTCCACAGGCCGCGCACGCCTTGGTTGTAGACGACGTCGATGACCCACTTGATGGGCGCCTTCGTCGCGTTCTTGATTTTGTTCCAGGCGGTGGAGATGCCCTTCCGTGCCGCCTCGAACGCGCCGATCAGCTTGTCCTTCAGTGTCGTTGCCCAGCCGGGCACGGTCTTCGTGAAGAAGTCGCGGATCGGATACAGGATGTTCTTCTTGATCCAGGTCCATACGGAGCTGATGCCGTTGCGCATCGTCAGGTACGCGCCGATGACGCGGAAGCCGAGCATCCTTGCCCAGCTCGGGATGAGCACCGTGAAGAACGTCTTGATCGGGTTGAAGATCTTGTCTCGGATGAAGGACCAGGCGGTGGAGATGCCGACCCGGATGCCGCTCCACACGGGCAGTATCACCCTGTCGCGGAGCCAGATCATTGCCGGGCCGAGCCGGTCAGCAACCCACCCGATCAGCGACGCAACGATCTTGACGAGGCTGGTTACCCAGCCGATCACCGTCTTCAAGGCTCCCGCCAGGAGCCCGACGAGGAACCCGGCGAGCTGCAACAGCGGCGGCAGAAGCCACGACAGCACCTTCACCGCGAGCTCCAGCACCAGCGCCACGATCTTCGCCAGGGACGGGATGATCGGGATCAGCGCCAGAGTGAGCTGCACGAACGACGGCATCAACTGAATGAGCAGGCCCGTCGCCAGAGACACTACCTGGCCCACAAGCTGACCGATCAGCGGCCACAGCGGCTCCAGCGCCTCGAACAGGATCAGCACAGCCTGCGTCAGCGGCGGCAGCGCCTGCGCGAGCAGCCCCGCGAACGTCCTGGCCAGGTCGGCCACCACCGGCGCGAGGCTGGCCATGACCGGGGCTAGCGCGCGGCCGATCTCGGCCGCGATGCCGACGATCGGCGGCAGCAGCTGCACCGCCGCCTCAGCGATCGTGCCGAACGCGTCAGCCAAGATGGGAAGTACCGGCTGCAGGGCGCCGAACACCTGCTGGATGAGCTGCACGCCGATGGGAATCAGCGGCTGGATCGCAACGACCAGCTGCTGAAACACCTGCGCGATGAGCTGCGCGATGTCCGTGAGCACCGGGGACAGCGCCTGAATCACATCGGTCAGCGGCCCGACGAGGGCGTCCACGACCTGCGTGATCAGCCCGATGACCGGACCCAGCGCCGGGGCCAGCCCCTGGATCACCGCCACGATCAGGTCGGCGATCGGCTGGATCAGCGGCATGACCGACTGGACGAGCTGGATGATGGCGCCGCCAACGAGGACGACCGCCGGGGCCAGGGCCTGAACGATCGGCAGCAGGGCCGCACCGAGCGTCGCGGCGAGCTGCTGCAGGACCGGACCGAGAGCAGTCGCCAACTGGGCGATCGGCTGGGCGATGGCCGCCATCAGAGGCACCACAGCCTGCACGATCGACCCGATGACGGGCACGATCGCGGAGACGATCTGCGCCACCGAAGCGAACAGGCTGCGCAGTTGCGCCTGCATCTCGGGGCGGCGAGGATCTTCTCTAGCTCGCCGAAGACCTGCCCGAGCGCGCCGACGATCTGGCCGCCCGCATCGGATGCGGCCTTGAAGATCTGCTGTACGACGCCGAGGACGTTGCCGAGCAGCGTGCCGAACTGGGAGAGGATCTCGAAGGCGGTGGTGATGCCCTGCTCGAGACCGCCCGACTCGAACGAGGCGGCGATGCCGTCGGTGAAGGACGTGATGGCGCCGGCCATCTGCGTGAGCAGAGAGTTGAAGGCGGGCTGGGCTGCCACGGCGAGCTGGCCCCACGCGGTGATGAGCTGGCCCGGCGCCTTCTCGAAGACCTTCAGGTTGGCCGTCGCCCCGGCGAGGATCTGGTCGAGCATGCCCGTCCGGGCCATCTCGGTGACAGCGCCGGCGGCGTTCTTCGCCATGGCGTTCCATACGCCGGCCGTCTCGGTGAGCTGCCGCTGCAGGATCGGGATGGTGGTGCGGCCGAGAGAAGTGACGGTCGAATCCAGGCCGCGGAACAGCTCGTTCTGCACCGACAGGCGCATCGAGCTCCACGCGGGTGCGAGGCCTTGCACCGCCCGCACGAACGACTTCGCGTTCGGGGCGAGCTTGGCCATCGCCTCGTCGAGCTTCGACGTCTGTGCGGCAGCTGCAGCCTGAGCGTCCGCCACCGCGGCGGCAGCGTCGGCGACGGCGCGCTGGGCGTCCTCGATTTGCCGGGCGCCCTCCGTGCGCGCCTCATCGACGCCGCGCTGCGCGTCAGCGAGGGCCCGTTCCTTGTCGGCGACGTTCTCGTTCGCCTCAGAGATGCGCTCCTTGACGGCGAGAACCTGCTGCGAGCCGTCGACACCGGCCTTATTGGCCTTCTTCGTGTCGTCGGCGAGGCGCTTGGTCTCCCGCCTCTGCTCGGTCAGGTTGAGCTTGGCCCGCTCGTAGCGGATCTGGAGCTCTTCCAGTTCCTGCGGAGTGACACCAGGCTTTTGCCGGGCCGCTGTGAGCTCCTGCTGTGCCTCCTTCAGGCGCAGCACGGCCTCACGCTCGTCGAGGTGGGACTCGGCGAGCCGCTGGTTCATGTCCTCCAGGGCGCGGGCGGCCTCGCGGCGGGCATCGTTGAGCTCGCCCTGCACCTGGCGGGCGTCCTGCTGCGCGTCGGACAGGTCCCGCTCGGCGTCCCTGACCTGCCGTTGCGCGTCTGCGACGCGCTTGGCCGCGTCCACGCGCGCCTGCGCGAGCGCCCGCTGCGCGTTCGCCAGCCCGCGCTGAGCCGACTCGACGGCCTTCGTGGCGGAGGCGGCGGCCTTGGCGTCCGCGGTGGAGTCGGCGAACGCCGCCTTGAACGCCTCCCCCACCCCGGACAGGCCGAGCTTGAGAGCGCCAGCCGCCGCGCCCGCGGTGGTCAAGGCGGGGGCCAGGACGGCGGCGCCCGCAGCGGCGGCCGACAGGTTCGCGCCGATCGCCACACCGGCCAGGGCGCCGATGCCCTTGAGTCCTGCGCCGAAGGCCTTACTGAAGGCGCCGGCGCCCGACTTGCCCGCGTTGGAAGCGCGGGCGTTGACGGAACGGGACCAGTCCCCTTCGAACTCGGGCCGAATGGAGACGTATCCGCGTCCGACGAGGACGCCACCAGCACCGGCCACCGCGCACCCCCGTTACTGGTTCGCGGCGGGCCTCCCGAAGACCTGCGCCAGCTGCTTTGCTCCGGAGCCGTGACGGCCACCGAAGCGGATCACGTTCGTCTTCTGCGGCTCCTCGACACCCGGCCGCGGGATCGGCTTCGGCGGTTTCAGACGGCCGGTCTTCTTCGGGTCGCCGTGCAGCTTGACCGCCGTGAAGGTGCTCTCCCGCACCGCGTCGGCGATCGTCGCCAGCAGTTGACGGTCCAACGTCCAGGCGTCCTCTTCCGGCGTGGCCCCGCGCAGCGTCCGTGCCGTGGCCGAGTCGTGCGGCAGGAACCGCAGGAACACGCGCAGCTCACGCCACGACATCTCCCCGCGGTACAGCTCCAGCAGCGAACGGCCCGGCCAGTAGCGGGCGATGTCCCACTCGACGGCCTCCCCGTACTCCTCTAGGAAGCGGCGGAGGCCGGCGATTCCCCCGGCTCGACACCGGAGCGCTTCTGCCACTCCTCGGCGATCAGCTCGATGTCGCTGAACTGGTAACCGGCCGCGTACATCTCCTTGACCTTGTCCTCGCCGAGGAGGTCTTTCAGGACGGCGACAGTGTTGTCGAGGTCCCCGACGCGTTCCTGCAGCTCGAACGGAAGGGCCTTGATGGGGGGCAGGGTGAAGGTGACGTCAAACAGGTTGAAGGTGGTGGGCTTCGGCAGGGCGTCGCGCCGCTGCTTGGCGAGAGAGTTGAGGTCGACGATTTCGCTGCCGACGTTCTTGCTGGTCACGTGGTTCTCCTTGCGGGTGTAGCGGGTTGGGTCCCGGCAGGCGCGACCCGCATGGCACGCCTGCCGGGAGTAGGGGTTACGCCGCGGACCAGGCCGGGTCGTCGGACAGCCACACGGCGATCTCCGGTGCGGTGTCGGCGTAGGCCGAGACGGTCATGCCGAGACCGACCGCGCCCGAGCGGGCGAAGGTGATGGACTCGCGGTCGGTGACCTCACCGCGGGCGATGATCAGCCGGTTGGTGATGTCGCCGTCGACCCACTCCAGGCCGATGGCCCGCTCGTCCGGCGCCGGCGCTGCTGGAATGCTGAGCTTGTGCACGGTGCCCGACACGTCCGTCATCGTCGCGGAGGGGAAGTAGAGCGTCATCGTCGATGTCTTCAGCTCGATCGCGGTGAAGCCGAGCGTCATGTCCACACCGGTCAGGACCTTGCGGACCGGGGAGAGGGACTGCCAGGCGTTGATGTCCTCGGTGTCCGTCGAGTACGACATCTCCACGCCGTCGTCCGACAGGTAGCCGAGATCCACCCAGCCCGACCCCCACGCGGTCTCCAGGTCGGCGGGGGCGGTGGTGCCCTTCGGGGCGATGTACACAGAGCCGTTGAGTCCGACCCTCACGTTGTCGGCGTCGTTCGCCATCGGGTTGCCTCCAGGCATAGCGAGGACCCGCACGGCCAGAGCGCCGACGGGTGAAATGGGTATGGGGTGCGGGTTGGGGACTGCTATGTGGGGCGGACCACGATGCTCATCACGAGCACATACCGCGGAATGGGGTCTGTCTCGGCCGCGGCTTGGAAGGGGAGCCAGATCATGCTCGTCTCGCCCACGCCGTAGATGCGGGCCGTGCCATGAGTAGTGCCCTGCGCGGCGATCATCTGCGCCGAGACCAGCGCCGCCAGGTCGCGTGCCTGCTTCTTCGTCGCCGCGAGGACGTCGATGTCGAGAGTGCGGTCAGCGGTCACAGGCTTCTGCCGGGAGCCGCCGCCGCCCAGCGTCACCGACACCACCCCGGCCGCCAGCTTCGACTCCAGGCTGGGCGGCCACTCGGTGCCCACGTTCGTGCCGGACGGCAGGACGCCCTTGAGGTAGGCGACAGCGACCTGTTCGACGTCCGGCATCACCACCGCTTGCAGGGCGCTGCTCACCGCCGCTTCCTGCCAGCCTGCGGCGCGGGCTCCGCCTGCTCGGGCTCGCTTTCCGCGTTCACGGCCGCAGGCGGAGCAGGCTGCAGACCGGTGCCCTGCTCCTGCCCGATGACCTCTGCGACCATGCCGTCGCGGTGCATTGCCTTCAGCCGTGTGTCGTCGACGTCGAGCTCCTCGCCGGGGGCCTTGTCCCCGTACCAGTTGGCGAGCTTGATCCGTGGCATCAGGTGCTCCTCAGCGAGTCCAGGGCGCGCCCCAGCGGACGGGCCTTCGGGGACCAGCCCGCCTGGGGGCGGTCACGGGATGTGGCCGGGCGGCCGGACCCGAATTCGACCTGCAGAGTCCAGGGGGCTGTGGCCCCGAACTCGGCCCTCCAGCCGTTGGGGTGCATCGCTGCTGCCGAGTACACGCTCTCCGCGTACTCGCCATGACGCTGCACGGACGGGTCGTAGGTAGGGCCGGTGTACTTCGGGGCGATCGCGCGGGTCACGTCGGCTCCGCGGTCTGCGACGTCCTCCAATGCGTCCCGCATCTGAGGCTGCCTGGCCAGCTCCCGGTACATGGTCGGGTTGGGGACGAAGCGGAACGATGTGCGGGCCATCAGCTCACCTCCCGCAGATCTGCCTCAATGTGGTGGACGCCCCCGCCCGGGGCGGGCCAGCGGGCCACCTTGCCGGTCACCTGCAGCACCAGCCCGTCGAACTCGACCCGGTCGCTCTCACGCAGATCCAGGTCCCGGCCGCGCGGCGTGTACAGGCGCCATCCGGTCACGGTGATGTGCCGGTCGTCGGTGTTCTCCGCGCTGCCGCCGAACGGTTGCACGTTGACACCCGGCACAGGGATGCGGGTTGCGGCCGGGCCGTAGTCGTACTTGGTGTTGTGGTAGTCGTCTTCGGTCTCGGCAGGGCGGACGATGGTCACCGACTGCAGGTAGAGGATGCTCACAGCAACGACACCGACCCCGTCGTCCGCCGGTACGCCCGCAGAATCCTGCGATGATCCAACGTGAGCGAGCCAGTGCCGAACGTCTCCACCGTGTGCGTGATGGAAATGCCGCCCACCTGCTCCGAACGCAGCCGGTTCGGATTCGCGAGCGTCGCTGACGCCAGGTCCAGGCACACGCCCACGATGTCGTCCGGGATCTCCTCGTAGCCGTGCGAGTACGTGACCCGCACCCGGTCCGCCCAGATCCCCAGCGGCCGGCTCCGGGCCAGCCCATGAGCCGCGTCGACATGTAGAACGGGTCGCCGCGGTGCAGCTCCGAGCCCTGCCGGATGAAGTCGCGCTCCTCGACCGCGGGGAACTCGGTCCCGGAACCGTCCGGGATCTCCACCACCGTCAACGGGTGGCTGCCGTCCACGACGAGCGGGCGCTGCGGAAGCTTCAGCACCCGCTCGCCGCCCTCCAGCAGGACCGTCTCGTTCGCTACGAACGTGATCGTCTGCCGGGTGTGACGGCGGATCGCCGCCGACGCCAGCCTCAGCGAGAGGTCGGCGGCCTCAGTGTCCAGCGTGCCCCGCTGGGCGTAGACCTCGAGGTCTGCGACGGTAGCCAGGTTCGGCAGGGACATAGCCCCTCCCGGCTACTCGGCATCCTCGGCGTCGGCGATCTTCTGGAGTGTCTTGACGAGAGTCGAGCGCGGGCTGTCCTTCGCCTGCTCCGCCTCCAGCGCCTCCGCGGCACGGTCCGGGTCGTCTCCGACCCAGGCCAGCACCTCCTTGGCAGTGCCCTCGATGTCGAGCTCGGCGGGCGGCTCGCCGCCCTCGCCCTGGCCAGCGTCCGCGTCGGGCTCCGGCTGGGCGGGTCGGTCGTCCTCGAGGACTTCGATCGACTCGGCCGGAGCATTGTCGGCGAGGAGTTCGGCCAAATCGCCGGTGAGCTCCTGCCCTTCCTTGAACGTCTGCACCGCGTAGTTCCAGTACGCGGTGGTCTCCTTGGTCACGCGCACGCGCATGCCGTATCTCCTCCCAGTGGCCGCCGGCACAGCACGGTGGCCGTGCCGGCGGGAGACGACATCAGGCGTGCTCGATCACGACGCCGCGCTTGTACAGCGCCGCGTCGCCAGAGCCTGCATCGGACGGGACACCGAAGTCGCCCACCCACGACCAGGTGGAACCGACGACCTGCTGCAGCCGGTCCTGCGGGGGGCGAATCAGCAGCGTGACGTTGACGGACGGCGCGGCCATGATGGTCCGCACCTCCGGCACGTCCTCCACTCCGGTTCCGGCGAGGAGGTTGTTGGCGCCGTCGAACGGGGCCGCCATGAGCGCGTTCGCGCCCAGCACGATCGGCCGGTGCACCGTCAGCGTGCCCGCCGAGCCGCCGTTGGAGATGGTCTGGGTCTCCAGGTTGCGGACCCAGTCGATGCCCGCGAACCGGCCGATCGACAGATCCTGGTAGATCGGCGAGTCGACACGGCCCTGCAGCGCCTGCTTGAAGTCGGCGTCGGAGAACAGCTGCGCCTCGGTGTCGGGGTCGATGTGGGCGACGTAGTAGCCGCCGACCGTGGGCACGGCCATCTTCCGCAGGCGCGCCACGGCGGACCGGAAGTTCGCGAAAGTCACCGTGTTCGACGTGGACAGGTCGAAGGCGCTGTCGCCTGTAGCCCGGACCGACACCGGTGCATTCGCTGCGACCACCGAGTCGCCGACCACGTCGGCTCGCGCGGTGCCCAGAGTCAGCACCTTCGTGGACGTGTTCACGCCGGTCACGGTGTTCGCGACGCCTTCGATGGTGACGTTGAGCGGGTTCGCGCCGGACACCGGGGTCGGAACGCCGTTGACCAGGACGGTTTCGAAGCCGTCCGTGGACGCCACCGTGATGCTGGTGTCGGAGGTGCCCGCGGCGGTCGCCCAAGTGCGGCCGCCCGCGTAAGCCTTGTACAGCTTGTTGCGGGCGACCTGGTTGATGGTCTGGCCGGCGTTGATGCCGAGGTTCTCGATGTCCGCTAGAAACTTCGAGGCGAGCGCCATCGCCGAACCCAGCATGTTCGTGTCCATGCTGTTGGCGAACTGGTCCATCGTGACGGACCACTGCTCGACCGTGTACGTCGACGCGGACGGGTCCGACCCGGTGACCGGGGTCGGCACCGGGGAGAGCAGGCCCTTACGGGTGAAAGTCTTCGTGTCGCCCAGTCCGCCCTGCCACGGCTCGGCGTCCGCGATCTGCGGGAACAGGAACTCCGGCACCAGCGCATCCCGGAACACCCGGTCGAGCATGCCGTTCTGCAGCATCGCCTGGATCGCTGCGGGGAGAGCCGCCCGCACACCGGCGTGGCGGCTCAGCTTGAACCACGGCCGGGCCGCGGTCATGACGGGGGTCATGTGTTCTCCTCGATGATTTCTATGGACACAAGGTCCGGATGCTGCGTAGCGACCTGCTCCAGGCCCAGCAGCGCGGTTTGGGTGATGGCCGACACGGCGGCGCAGACGCGACCCCCAGCGGCGTGCTCCTCGTGACCGGCCACCTCAATGCGGGTGCGCCCGTCGCCCAGCCGGGCGCGAATGGTGATCACGAGAAGCGGGGACGGAACCCGTACTTGGCCAACTCTGCGTTGAACTCCTCCTTGGGAGCCGTGCGGAAGTCGGCTGGCGGAACGGTCTGGCGGGATCCTTGGCCCGGGTCGGGCCGCGGTTGACGCGGCCGCTCCGGCTCCGGCTGTCCGGGGGGCGCCGGCTCCGGGTCGGGCTTCCGAGCCCAGTGCGGCTTGCGCTCAAGCAGGTCCGTCAGATCGGACTGGATGAGGTCGGTGTCGATGTCGCCGGACTCGTCGACGTACTTCGACGGGTCACGCATCAGCACGTCCACCGCATCGGTCGGGTCCGCGAACTGACTGACGGCATGCACCTTGATCTCGCCGGTGACAGCGCGGGCAGTGGCCTTTGCGGCCTTCTCCGCCAGACGCTCCGCCTTCGCAGTCGCCCTCTCCAACTCGGTGCGATCGCGGTCCTCGAAAGCTTCGACCTTCTTGGCCAGGGCGGCGAGCTGCTTCTTGGCGGCGGCGGCCTCCTGCTTGGCGGCAGCCTTCTCAGCCTTCATCCGCTCCAGGGCCTTCTTGCCCGCGTCGCCGAGCTTGTCCGCCCCCTCCGGGTCCGGCTCTTCCTCCGGCTCCTCGGGAGTCTCCGACTCTGCCGGTTCCGCAGGCTCGTCCGGCGTGGCCGGCTCGGGCTCCTCTGGGGTCTCCGGCTTCGGCGGTTCGATCGGATCGTCGTCGTGTCGGGTCAGGGTGAACCAAGTGGCGCCGGTTGCCGGAGCCAGGTCGATCATGTCGGACATTGCGTCCGCTCCTTTGGTGTACGTGAAACGGCACCCTTGCGGTGCCTGTTGAGGGATTACTCCGCACCACTGCGGCGCAGAAGGAGGCATCAGAACGCCTTCGGGGCCCTACTGACCCCCGGCATCACGTCGCCTCGCAGAGTCGCGGCGCGGCGCTCGGCATCGTGAACTTGCTTTGCGCTCCGCACCTCCTGAAGGCGCAGCAGCTCGGCGATCAGCTCCGTCTTCTCCCGCTCGGCGCGCTGACAGCGGTACTGCCACTGGCGAGCGCGGGCCTTCCAGTACTCAAGCGTTCCCGCGGGGATCGACGGATCGATGCCGTCAAGGTCGCTCTCTGGATGATCCGAGCTGGACATTGCGTCCCCTTCGTTGGCATGCGAAAGGGGCGCCATTGCGGCGCCCCTCGATGTGGTGCGGTTTAGGTCACACAGTTGCGGCGTGCGTCAGGCGAATCGACTCAGCGATCGCCCTTGCGGCTATTGCAGACGGCGTGCGCAAGCTGAACGTTGTCCGGTTCGTGCGTGCCGCCCAGCGCAAGTGGTATGACGTGGTCGATGGTCACGCTCTGAGGGTGAGGCCACTTCAGTGACCGATCGATCTGCTTGTCGCAAATCTTGCAAGTCCCGTCGTCCCTGACCCATATCTCATCTCGGTCCACAGGGGCGACGAATGCGTCAATCAGGCGGGCGCGTCGCCGCTGATTCTTTTCTGTGACTGCTCCAGCATTCGCAAGTCGCCATTTTCGATACTGCTCGGCGATTGCTGTCTTGTTCCCCTCGCGATAGGCTGCCAAGCGGGCGCTGACGTACTCACTATTCTTCTGACGCCACTTCTTGTCAGCACGAGCACCTTGGGCGCTCCTGCGAGCCCTGAAGTCAGGGTCTGATGCGTTTCGCCGATAGTACTCAAGCGAGATCGCTCGCCTGCATGGCTTACACGGCTGCTGCGCTCGCCCTTTGGACAGGTAGTATTCCTGTACAGGTTTCTCGGCATCACACTTGCTGCATTTCTTGACGTCGGAGGTATCATTCTTCACGTCAGCCTGCTCTCTCAGGTTGGCCACGCCCCGGGGGTGTTCCCGCACCCGCCGGGGTCTTTCGGTCTATTATCGCATCGAATTCGACACCCTCAGCGGGATTCCCCTACAAGAGATAGCCATTTCTGCGCAGCAGCCGGAGTTGTTCATCACGCCCGTCCGTGACGCGAAAAATCTCCTCAGGCGTCAAACGTGGCGCAGTCAAGCGCGAGTAGCGCTCACCCGGTCGCTTAACGAACTCGCCGCCGGCCCGGCGCATGCGGCTGCCGAACAGGCCGCGCTTCGTTGTCCCTTCCGACGTGACCACCAGGTCACGGCCGAACATGTGCGCCGTCGACATGCCGCGGCGAGCATTCACGACCTGCCCGACATCGGCGCCCGCCCTGATGGCGCGCGCACCATCCACAGTGAAGGCCTTCCGCTGCTGATCCGTCGACATCCGATCGAACAGCTGCTTCGGCGTCGGAACGCCGGGCCACTCGCGCTCGCGAAGTGGGATGGTCTCGCAATCACACAGCGGATGCCGTAGGAATCCCTCTGAGTACGTGTACATGCGGCCGGACAGGATGATGCACCGTGCACAGGCTGGCAGTTGCACGATGCGCACGTAGGCGACACAGGATCGGTTCGCCGCCATGCTCACCTGGTCCGCCGACCGTGCCGCATCCGCCACCGACGTAGACGCGTACCGGGCCATGTCGGCGAGGCCACCGAGCATCGCCTCCTCGGGAGGCATTCCGGCAGCCAGCCGCCTCCGCACACCGATCGCGGGCAGGAACAGCAGCGTCTCCAACGGGCCGCCGTCCGGGGCAATCCCCGCGAAAGCAGAAGCAACCAGCGTCGCCTCCGCCAGCGCCGAACCACCCTGCGCGGCCATCTGCGCGGCAATGTAGGCCTGCGCCGCGTCCGCAACGGACAGCTGCCCGGCCACGACGGAATCCACGATCTCGGCGCCCGCCTGGCCGAGGAGATCCGCCTCGACCGACTCGGCGGACAGACTGCGCCAGATCTGCTGAATTCGCTCGACAATCACCCGGATCGTCAGCGACACCTGCTCATAGCGGGCCCGTCCGAGCTCAGCCGCCTCCGCCACCAGCAACCTCAGCCATCTCCGGAACCAGCTCAGGCTTCGGCGGATCCGCGACTGGCGCATCCGGTTTCGGCCCGAACAGTGGCACCACGTCACCGTCGGCGAGGCGCTGCATCACCGCACGGGCGGCCTCTTCGTCCTGCTCTTCCATGCGAGCGATCTGCGCCTGGCTATAGCCGAGATCCTCGCGGGTCTGCCGCAGCGGCACGATCTTCGCCTGGAACTTCTTCACCGATGCGTCCGCGATCTGCGCGACCGTCGGCGTGGAGGCGTCCCGCCAGATCGTTTCCAGGGCACGGGCGTCCGCATTCCAGTCGCCGTCACGGACGCGCAGCACGAGCCGCATCACCCGCTCCCACGCCCCGCCCCACGCCCGTTGTTTCCGCTCGGCCCGCTTGACCAGACGCGTCTCGCTCGAGCGGATCGCGTCCGCAGAAGCGGGGTTCGCCGTGGACTGGCCTAGGAAGTGCGGCGGCAGCCCGGAGAGGGAAGCAACGAGCTTGGCGAGCTGCTCGAGGGTGGAGTGGAAGTTCCGCAGGTCCGCCTCGGGGAACTGAATGACGTCGGCGCCGTCGTCCTTCTTGTTCTTCTCCGTCGCCCACATCCGGCCGATGATCCGGCTGAACGCGCTGAGCCTGCGGCCCTGCTCGTCGACGAAGTCCTCCTCGCCGAACCCGAACGCCACACGCCGCGGCGTCGCGTGATACTCGGCGGACACCATCATGTCCGTGGCGATCTTGCAGGCGGCATCCGACAGAGGGATCACATCCGCCAACTCGCTCGTACCGTCGGCGCACTTCAGACGCGGACGGTTCGCCAGCACCTCCACAGGAACCGCATCCATCCCATGGTCATCCCGCGGAAACTCCGGATCCTCCACCCACTCGCCGCTGTCCTTCACCCACCAGACCGTCACATCCGGCAGATACAGCGTCGCGTGATCCACGGCCGCCGCGCCCTCGCCCTCACGCCACCGCTTCACCGCAGCCGCCACCCGACGCGTCCGCGGGTCATGCTCCGCGTACACGTCCAGCGCCGACTCCACCGTCACGATCGGCGTATCCGGATCAGCATCGTTGGAGCCGACCACGACATACGCCCGTCGCATCACCAGGGCGTCAAGATGCCCCTGCTGCGACTGCTCATCCAGATCATTCGCCTGCCAGATCCGCCACAACTCCGCATCAGCCTCAGCCTCACCCGGGAAGCGGAAGCCCTCAACGTCCAGGCGCTCCTCGATCGAGTCGACCACCAGCCGCGGCCAGTTCACCACGACCTGCCGCACCGACTCCTCGAGTTCCCGCTGCAACTCCGGCGCCATATAGGAGAGCGGCTGCTTGCCCTCGTAATACGAGTTCAGCCGCTCCAACTCCCGCTTCTCCCGGTCATGGCATGCGATCAGATGCTTCAGCCACTCCAGCTCGGTGCGCTCCACAGCTCACCTCGCCCTCACCGCAAAACCAGCATCTTCGACCTGCGCTTCTTCGGCTTTGCCTGGCCTGCGGCGATCGCATCGCCAGCAGCCTCGTGAGCGAGGATGCTCGGAATCACCGCGTCGATCTTCTGTGTGGGTGATGCCTTCGTCAGCACGTACCTGCCGCCCGAGCGGGCAGCCTTACGGGCATTCCGCATGTGGACGGCCGTCGCCTCACAGCCGTCGTGCCGGAACGGCGAGTCCGACTTCGTGACATCCGTCAGCAGACGCTCGGCCGCCGCATGCATCTGCACGGCCCTGTACGTGTACCAGCGCACCACGCGCTTCTCGCCATACTTCTCCGCAGCGGCATCAATCTCCGACTCCCAGTACGGCGGATCCGCATACAGGCGCAGCACGTTGTACCGGGTGAACACCTCGTCGATGGCGGCCTGCACCTCCAGGCGCGGCACCTGTCCGCCGTAGTCGGCTGGATTCCACACGGTCGGCAGATCATCCGGCCCGTAAGTCGGTGTGAACTGGTAGCCGTCCAGGGTCTCGAGGCGAAGCGCCGTCCAGTCGTCGATGTCCGAGCCGTCGAAGCCAGCCACCACATCCGTACCGTCCGGCACCTCACGGACGTCGGCGAGAGCATCCCAGGCGTCGCCGTTCATCCACGACCCGGCGCCGTACACGACCCGGTTCCCGAAGAACCGCTCCGCCTGCTGCGGATCCCGCTCCAGCAACTCCGCAGCCTCAGCCTCGATCGCATCGAGGTCGACGTGCGTCGAGCCGCCATACACGAACCGGTGGATTTTCCGGCGCTCCGTCTTGTTCTTGTACGACAGCGACGCCGGCGGCACCCGGTGGAAACGGAAGATGTCCTTGACCTTTGCCTCGGCAGTGCGCTGCGCCACCGACTCCTCCGACGGATCCCAGCAGTTCGTGGTCTCCAGCGACCTGCCGCCCATGCCGGCCGCACCTCGGCGCTGCGTCTCCGCAACCCGCACCATCTTGTTGCCGACCGTCCACAGCTGCGTTTCGTCCTGCAGCACGAACGTCACGGGGTTCCCCAGGCGGGACTGCGCGGACGACGTCACCACGTCGATGCGGCCATCATTGGGGAGGCGGATGAACTGCTCCCCCACCCGCATCAGCTCACCGAGCGGACCGTAACGGATCATCGACTGCAGCGGGCGATAGACGTTGTCGGTCTGCTCCTCCGAGAACGCCGTGATCTGCACCAGCGGTGTCGGCCACGGCCGGCCCATCGGCTCACCCGGCTCGTACTCGTACACCCAACCGCAGCCACAACCCCACGCCCGGCAGTCATACACCTCACCGCCCCGGGCCCAGCCCCCGAACACCGCCGGACCCACACCCTCAAGCGCGCACATCGCGGCAGTCCACGGACCTTTCCCGATCTTCTGAGGAGCCACGCACTGCCCGCGGCGATAGTGGAACGCCGGCGCCAACTGGCCCACCGCGGCCTGCGGCTTCACCCGGTAAAAGTTCGCCGTGCACCACAGCTGCCAGTCGTACATCTGGAACGGCTCGCCCTTGCGGAAGCCATCCGGCACCACACAGTGATGCTCAACCCAGTCCGCCGCCACCCACAGCGTGGGAAAGTCGACAACGAACTCAGTCTCCGTCACCGGGAACGACCTTCAGCCGCGTGCGTGCGGACGCACGCCGTGCGGGTCCCCGCTTTGCAGGCGCCCGCGGCTCCGGCTCCTCAGCCGTGATCCGCCAACGGTTCGCCCGCATCCCCGGCGTCGTCAACCCCAACGAGTCCGCCATCTGCCGGATGAGAGTCGACAGATTCACCCGCGAGTCCATCAGCTCCGCCTCGGAGAAGCGTCGCACATACAGCGCCACCTCAAGCTCCTGCCCGAACCGCTCCCACATGATCGCCTGCGGCTTCAACCACAGTGCTTCCCACAGCTCGGCCTCACGGATGCTCTGCTCACTCAACGGCCAGTCGGGCGTTGCGCCCTGGCGGCCATCCGCGGGCAGGATCGTCCACTCGCCGGCATCCCGGTCGCGCCTCAGCGCGTTCGGGTCAGGGGCGGGACCAGATCGTGCGCGTGCTCCACCCTTCGTCATACCGATCACTCCAACTGCCGCATTGCGCGGTCTGAATGGCCGGCGCCTTGCGCAACCGGCAACCCCGTTGAAGATCAACAGGGAAGTTCTGATCTTGGGAAACTTTCTCGGGCCCTCCCCGGCGGTCCCGCAGGCGCGCGCGGGCGCGGGCGTGCCCCCGGGTGCGCGCGCGTGCGCGCGCGAGGATCTTGATCGTGATCGTTTCGCTGTGATCAATTCCGGATCGATCTTGGATCACGGGCTGCTTTGATCTTCGATTCGCCGTCAACTCGATCACACGGCGACGCTAACAACGCTCGTAGTCGTCTCGCCCTCGCCTCGGCAGAGCATCAGGCACGACTACGGTGACCCGCTGCTGCCCCGGATGCCGCCGTCACCCCTACTGCGGCGGTCTACTGTGCCGCCCATCCGCCTGGTTGGTGCCTGGCGGTCTCCCTGGCATGACAGGCCTGGCATAGCCCGCGTCCGTGCCGCGGGTCGTTGGGGTCGAGGCCGGCGGCGGCCAGCTCACGTCGGCTCATGGGGTGGTGGTCGGCGTGCTGGCTGGGTTGGCTGCAGGGTTCGCCGTGGCCGTGGCTCCGCTCGGTGCACACGCAGTGCGGGTCGCGGGTGAGGACAGCGGCACGGAAGGTGTTGCGGTGCTTGGCTCCGTAGCCGCGCTGGCTGGCACTGCCACGGCGGCGCTCTGCCTTGGCCTGGCAGCCGGCACAGCGACCGCCGGTCGTGTACTCGGGACAGCCTGGTGTGGGGCAGATGGACATGGCACGTCTGGGCATGTCCACCTCCGTGCCACTGTGGCTACTGGGTGGGCGGCAGGTATCTGGTGTGCCCGTCGGGGATGTGGGTGATGGTGACGCGGCGTCGGCGTGCTGCGAGGTAGACGGGGATCCAGAGTCCTACGGTGCAGACGATCATTGTCCAGTGGAAGGCGATGAGGATCCAGCCCATCTTCCGCCTCGTCTTGATTTTCGCCATGTCGTCCCCCTCGTGCCGTGCCGACACGGGGAGCGTAGGGGCGAACTCTGGCGCTTGGAGATGCTGTGACGGTCTTGTGACCGGAACTAGGACGGCTCGCTGTGCGGCAGGGCTTCACGTGCGCTGGGCGAGATGGCGTCGGACCGGTATTCGGCGAGGGCCTCGTGTACGCGGTGTTCGCTCCAGTCAGCGGAGTCCCACCATTCGATGGCCTTCCACACGTTCTCCAGTCGCCGGATTCGGACGCCTGCTCGGATCTGCCATTGCCGGAAGAGTGCGAGGAGTTCCTCGGTTTCGGTTGCGGCGTCCTGTGCGTAGCCGAGGGCGGCGAGGCGGTCGGCCATATCACGTAGGTCGTGCTGTCGGTTCTGGAGGTCTTCGAGGTCGCATGCCTCGTAGAGGTAGTTGTAGCTGCCGCCGCTCACGATGTCTCCTCAGTCGTCGTCGCGGCTGTCGACATATCCGCCGTTCTCGATCTCGAGTGCGGCGGTGAGCATGCCGATTGTGGTGATCCAGTCGAGGGATTCGCTGACGCCTTTGACGAGGCTGACGGTTCCGTCGGCTTTCACGATCTTCAGGAGGACGTGGGCGTCGACGGGCATGTCGCCTTCGTCGAGGTCGATGGTGACGCCGAGTGAGTCGAGGATCTGCCCGATCTTCTGGTCGGCCACGACTACTCCTCGGGGCTGCGTTCGGTGTCGCTGCTGAGGGACCAGTCTCCGAAGCCGGCCCGCGGGTCGGGTGGCGTGTGGGCGACGACTCCGTATAGCCGGACGGCGGTGTCTTCGGCGCGTGCGAGTGGCTCGTCGTCGCTGCCGTTGATCTCGACGGTGACTTCTCGCGTGCCGTCGGACAGCTTCACCGTCACGTCAGGCATCGGCTTCGGTCTGCTTGCCGTTGAGGGCGGCATCGATCAGGTCGGCCACGGGCTCCCATGTGCGGGTGGTGGCTCTGATGCGGGCTGACTCCTGACGGACGCGTTCGAGGGCCTCGGCCTGGGTGTCCCGGTCCTTGCGGAGTCCGGCGGCGGCGTTGCGGATGTCGTCCCAGTCGCGGGTGCGGTCTATGCCGAGGGCGTCGAGGAGGGCGGCCTTGTGGCTAGCGAGGCGGTCCATGTCTCGGGCGATCTCGGTGCGCTCGTCTGCCAGTTGCTGCGCGCTGAAGGCTGATGTGATCTTGCCGATGGTGGCGCCGGTTTCTTCGGCGACCTGCTGGAGGTAGGCGGTGGTGTCGTTGGCGGGGATGTCGATGGTGTCTTCGAACAGGAGGACGGCGCGGGCGCCGATCAGTTCGGCTGTGGTCAGGCCAGCGTTGGCGATGGCCTCTGCGGCGTCTCCGTCGACTTGGTCGACGACGAGGACGAATGGCGGCCGGTCGTCGCTGCTGCCTTCGGGGAGTTCGAGGATCTGCAAGCGGGCCATGCGGGATACCTCTTCTGCGGGTTGAGGTTTGCTACTCGGTGGGTTCGCGTCCGTCGAGCGAGTGGTGTGTGATCACCCATCCGATCGGTCCGTCGTCACGCTTGCCGGGTTTCGGTGTGGTCCACATGTGCAGGCTTCGCCGTTCTCTACGTCGTGCTCGATCTGGTCGCCGATGGGATAGACGTGTACGGCGTCCATCAGACGCGGAGCGCCTGGATGGTGAGTTCGGCGTTGTCGACGTTGTAGGCGAGCGTGGTGCCGTAGTCAGTGGGGCTGAACGGCCCGAACACCTGGGTTTCGCCAGCGGGGACGCTTTCACTGCGGACGGGGGCGGTGAGTCCGTCGACGGAGACGGTGGTCTGGAAGGTGATGGTGCGGGCGGTGCTCGCTCCGTTGGTGTTGCGGACGATGAGCACGACGCGCCCGTCGTTGGCGGTGGAGTTGCCGTTGACGGTGTCGCCTGCGGTGGCGGCCGGGAGCACCGCACCGGATCGGGTCGCCTGCGTGGCGGCGATGTTCGTGCGGGGCATGGCGGTCTCCTATATGGGGACGATGGTGATCTGCGGCTGGGTGATCTGGAGCTTGCGCCCGTACTTGGCGAGCACCTGCTCGATCTCGGCGCGGCACGCTTCGGTCTGCTGCTGCTCGTGCTCGGCGAGGAGGCGGCGGGCTTCGTCGAGCGGATCGGTCTGCGGTTCGTCGCTCACGTCGCCCCCTACGAATGCGAGAGCAGGTAGAGGGTGCGCTTACCGAAGCAGACGCCCAACTCCCACTGGCTGTTGTCGCGGGAGATGTGGATCGGCGTCACGTGAAGCTGCCACAACCAGCGGCTGCGCCAGTAAGTGCGATAGCCGCGCGGCTGGACGTGCCCGACCTTGAGGGCCTTCCAGTGCCACGGCTTCTCACCTCGCCAGACCGTCCTGAGATGCCGCGTGCTGTCGGCAGTCGTGCTCATAGGCGCGGGCCTTTCGGGATGCGGGTTAGGTGGTGCTGTCGGTGATGAGCCCGATCGTGGCGAGCTGCGTGAGGAGCGACGTGAGTGCGGCGTTGCCGCCCTTCGCTCCGGTCACGGTGCGCCTCGTCGTGTCGAAGACGACCCGGCTGCGTTGCGGACCTTGAACACGCCGCCCTGGCTGTAGGCGATGACCCCGCCGGTCGGGTTGGTCGACGGGGCCGTGGTGGCGTCCTTCATCGAGATGACGGAGCCGGCGGAGCCGCCGAAGTCGCTGCTGGTGGATCCGAGCTGGAGGCTGTTGGTGTAGAAGCTGACGGCCCGGTGCACGATCGCCCCACTGCTGCCGACCTCCAGCGTGGCGGTGCCCGCCGAGGTCTTGAACTGGGCGATCGGGGACGTGGTCGCGGCCTCGCCGGTGACGACCAGGCCGACGGTGGTGGTGTCGCCTTGCTTCACTTCGAGGGCAGCTTCTGGGACTTCGCCGATGGCCATGCGGACACCGACCAAGCCGGCGCCCTTCACCACGAAGTCGTCGCGCCCGTTGTTGCGGAGCACGATGAGGTTGCCGGTGGTGGCGCCCTCCGTGGCGGTGACGAAGATGCCCTGCGCTGCGGTGCCGCCCTTGCTGTTGCGTTTCAGGTCGAGGCTCAGGGCCGCGGCGCCGGCGTCGCTGTTCGGGTCGGGCCCGGGGTTCAGGTGGCTGATCTTCAGCGTTCCGAGGGCGGCCTCGATGCCGGACAGCTGCATCGCTGAGCCTTGCGGGTTGTCGCTGACGACGTTGAGCGCGGACACGTGCGCGCCGGAGGTGCCCGCCTGGTAGAAGGTTCCGGCGTGCTGCGTCGTGCTGGTGGTCTTCGCGAACAGGACCCGCACGCCGAGGTCTGCGAACAGGCCGCCAGCGAGGGTGCCGCCGGCGAGGGGCAGGAACGTGGCGTCTGCGTATGCGCGGTCGCCGTGCGGGTCGGTGGCGGCGACGTGTGCGTCGACTTTCGCTGTGGCGTCGGTGGCTGCGGCGGTGATGGCCGCTGTCTGCGCTGTGGCCGCGGAGCCGGCCGGGTCGGCGCCGACTAGTTCCGCGGTGAGGGTGACGCCACCGGTCTGGCCGTTGACGCTGGAGACGAGTCCGGCGTTGACGGTGACGATGCGGGACTGCTGGCTGCGGTTGACGTTGATCGAGTCGACGGGCCGTTCGCCTACGACGCGGATCCTCACCGGGTCACCTCCGGTGAGACGACCACCCGCCCGTTCAGCAGCCGCACCACGGTGGAGCCTTGCACGACTTCCAGGTCCCACACGCCGTTGCGTGTGAGGGTGCTGGTTATGGCCGCGGGTACGGCGGCCCGGATGGTGTTGCCGACGACGGTCAGGTAGTCGGTGAGGTCGAGTAGAAGTCCCCCGTTCGCGGAGGCTTCGGACCGGATCTGTGATCGGGCTGTCCAGCCGTCCCAGGTGAAGGCGGGGTCGTCGTCGACGACGTACTCCTGCACGAAGGTGGAGCCTTGCTCGATGTAGAGGTCCCAGTCTCCGGCGGACAACTCGGCCACCTCCGGGATTTCCGTGGATGCGGCGTCGGCCGTGAGGGTCGCCTGCCCGGTGAGGGCGGCTGTGGCGTGGGCTGTCAGGGCGAGTGCGGCGTTGAGGCTGCCGTCCGCGGCGAGGGCTGCCGTGGCGTGCGCTTCGACCAGGGCGGTCGCGCCGAGCGTGGTCTGCCCGGACAGGGTGGCGGAGGCGGTGTGTACGGCGCCGTCGTTGAGGGTGTTGACGTTGTCGTAGGCCGCATAGTCGGTGACTCCGGCGTCCCGGTAGGCCCATAGGTCGACGGCCGTGTCGTCGATGCTGGCGGGGATCCACGCGGGTGTGGCGAGCGTGCGCCGGTTGGTCCACGTGCTGCCGTCGGGCGAGGTGTCCCAGTAGACGTTGGTGCCGTCCTCACGCAGCCGCAGCCACAGATGATCTGTTGGGCTGTAGGTCAGTTCGACGGCCGCAGCGTCCCAGTAGTCGACGTTCGACGCGAGCCGCAGTATGCCGGTGACCGCGTTGTACTCGAAGCCGACGGACGTGCCCGGGGCGGCGCAGATGATGAGGAAGTTGCAGGTGACGTTCGTGCCAGTGCTGGCGGCAGGGACAGTGGCGAGCTTCAGATACACGGAGGCCCGGCGAACGTCCACGCCCGACCGGTCTGATAGCCCGCGTAGGTCCCGGCCGCGCAGGGGACGCGCGCTTGGCCGCCGGTTTCGTTGGCGCCCCCGTAGGAGTCGCCCCAGTTGGGGCCGATCACGTCGTCGTTGAAATTGTCCACCAGGCTGGAGAGGCTCGGCATGCGGGCCTCCCTATGCGAGCGACAGCGTCAGCGAACCTGCGGTGAGCCGGAGTTCATCCCCGGCGGCGACGGTGCGAGAGGCGGACAGCGGCCCGTACCAGAGCCGCACCGGTGTGCCCGCGTTGTCCCAGATTTCGACGCCGACGACGGTGGCGGCAGGCATGCCCGTCCACACGAGGTCGGCGCTGTTGCTGGTGGCTCCGGCGACCGCGGCGCCGACGGAGAGGTTCTGCCGCGCGTAGGAGCCGCCCGTCACCTCAGTACCCGCCGTGGCGTCGTCGCCGTTCGCGGTGACGAGGGCGACCTTCAGCGGCGTGGTGGGGGCCGTCGCCGAGAGGCCCAGGATGAAGTCCAGGCAGCGGTTCTCCGCCGTGTTGCTCAGGTTGTCGGCCACGCGGCCTCCTTGGTTGGGCGCCGCGTGGCGCGTCAGGCTGTGGTCTGGTCGTCGATGAGGCCAAGCGTGTCGAGCGCGGCGAGGAAGCTGGTGAGGGCGCTGCCGTCGGCGCGGGATCCGGCGACTACGGGTCGCGTGATGGGGGTGGCGCCGTAGAAGCCTGCCGTGTTGGCGGCACCGTCGAGGACGTGCCGGGTGGCGCCGTAGAGGTTGTCGACGTATTCGACCTTGCCTGCGATCTGAACGTTTTGCGCGTCCGCAGACAGCCGGAGGTAGTTGTGCTGGGTGCCGTTGAATCCGGTGCCGGACCAGACGCTGATGACGAGGTCGCTGCCGGTGCCTTCCCAGTCGAGGGCGCCGCCGTCGGTGCGGTACCGGTAGCCCTTCACGAAGTTGGTGATGGTGAGGTTGCCGTTGGCGATCTGGGCGTCGCCGTCGACGTTCAGTCCGGAGAGGAACGCGGTGCCCTGCTCGATGGCGGCGACGCGGGTGAGGCAGTCGGCGACGAATCCGTCGAGGGTGGTGACGTCGCCTTGGAGGGTGGTGACGGTGCCGGTGAGCGTGTTGACGACGGTGATCGTCGCGAACTGCCCGTTCGCCCAGGCCCGGTCGCCGTGCGGGTCCGCTGCAGCTGTGTGTGTTGAAACCTTGCCGGTGGCGCCGGCCTGGGTTTCGAGGGCTGAGGTGTCGGTGATGCCGTGCACGCTGGTCGTGTCCGCCTCGTGCGCTGCGAGCGCTGCAGTCGCGGCGGTCCGGTCACCGTGCGGATCGACGGCTGCCGTGTGCGCGGCGACCTTGGCTGTGGCGTCGGCGGCTGCCGCTGTCTGCGCGGTCGCTGCGGCCCCGGCGGGGTCGAAGGAGGCGATGGTCGCGGCGGACAACTGCGGGTTGGGGTAGCTGCCGGTGAGTGCCCCGCCCGCAGGCCCGGTGGGCGGCGTGGACGTGCCGCTGCCGTCGGGCTCCGAGACGGGCGACAGGGTCGACAGGTCGACGGTTGCGCCGAGCGTGGACGGCAGCGCAATCCAGTAGGTGCGCCGCGGTGCGCCGGAAGGCTGTTCGTCGACGCGCCACTGCCAGCCGGCTGGCTGTACGTCGGTGTCGTCGGTGCAGAGGAGGACGACGCTGAACTTGCCGTCCGTGTCGAGCGAGATGCTGCCGCCGCCGCTGTAGATCGCCTTTTGCGTCGAGTCGACCAACGTCGCGGACGGGGTGAACACGACACGGCCAGCTCGGGCAGTCCCGGCGACGGGGACGGGGAACGTGCCGGTCAGCGTGATGGTGCTGGCTCCGGTCGGGAAGGGCATCTGGCACCTCCCGCTGTCTGTTGGCCCGCCGCCCGGTCGCTGCTAGCTCACCGGGTTCTCGGCCCGGAGAGGGCTCTCCGCCCCATCGCCGGGCGGCGGGTGCCTCGCGCCTTGCGGCTTCCCTCAGGTGCTGCCTGAGGTTCCTCAGGTCCCGAGGCGGAGACCTGGCTGTTGGGGTCCCGCCACCCGCGGCGGGGGCTCGGCGGGTGGCGGGACGTGCGGGGCTCGGAGTGAGCGGCCAGCCCCGGCTGTTGTTGTCCGCCCGGCCCCCACAGGACCGGGCGGACGGTGGCCCGAGCGTCTGGCGCTACAAGGGCCTGCCTGCGCTACAGCCACCGCGCGCAGGGGTCTCAGGCGGCGTTGGGGAGTTCTGTGCGGCGCCGATGGGGACCGCGTGCGTTGGCGGCCGGGTCCTTGGGGACGTTGCGTGCGCGTCCGGCTTTCGCGATCTCGACGACGGTGGGGATGTGGAACACCTCGCCGCCTGGATCGCCGAAGAGGGGTTTGAGCTTCCCTCGGCTCATCCATACGCGGAGGGTGCCGGGTTTGACGCCTGCGGCTTCGGCAGCCTCGTGGAGGGTGCCGAGGACTTCATGGGCGCGACCTTCTTGGACTGCTTCGAGAGCATTCCAGCGGAGGTCGTCCAGCGAGAGGGTCACGGCACCTCCCCGGTCACGCAGAAACCCCCGCCGGAATCCCGCGGCGGGGGTCTGAAGTAGTTCTGGGGACACGTGTGGTGGTCCGATTTCAGATTACAGCGGTGATCCCTCTTGACACAAGCGGATCAGGCAGGTCACTCGGGTGGCAGCAGTTGTACCCGTTGCATTCGCCGGGGAGATGCCAGTCGCCTCGGCATCCACAGTCGCATCCGCCCAATTTCCCAGCGGTGATGAGCTTTCGGGCTTTGGCGAGGAGGAGGTTCTCGGGACCCATCCGACAGCTTCTTCCAGGAGGACGTGAACCTCCCACCGGTTGCGCCAGTTCATCGACGACGTGCCGGGCGCACGGCGGACGGCATCGAGGAAGGCGGCGTCGGGCACGTCCTTGCACCGCATGCGACGGCCGTCGATGAGGCGGATGCTCGGCACCTCGCTCACGTGTCGGGCTTCTTGTAGGTGGTGAAGGCGTGCCGTATCTCTGCGTCGATGATTTCGCAGGCCGGGCAGCCGGGGGTGAGTTCAGGATGCCCGTGTTCGCCGCGCTCGTAGATGCCGTCGAGGACGGTTTCGAGCGGGTGGGGTACACGCCAGCCCCGTCCGGCCCGTGTGCACTGCGAGCAGATGATGATCGCGCGGCCGGTTGGCCCGGTGGGGTCGGGAATGCTGTCGCCGGACTCGTGGCCACCGAACGGCCGGTCGCACAGGATGCACGGCAGCCAGAAATAGCCGTGACGGTTGGCGTAGCGGCGGTGAAAGGCACGCCAGCGGTAAGGGACGAGCCGGGCCCACGCTTCGCCGCCTCGGCCGCCGCTCGTGGCGAGCGGCGCAGGGATGCGGAGGTAGCGGTACCAGAGGCGCTGTACCCAGTCCGGCGGGCGCATCGTCAACTGCACTACGTGGCGCGTCACGGCGTGTGCCCCTTCTTCTCGTGCTGCTCAGCATCAGCGACGAGTTCGGGCAGGGACGGCGAGTAGCCGGGTTCGTACCAGCGGACGTCGGACGGCTTGCCGTGCCGCCCACAGATCTCGCAGACGAGGGCGACGATCGGGGCGTCAGCGGACGGCTCGTCGGCGGTGACGCGGTAGGCGGCGAGGCTGGTCACGTCTGACCCTCCTTCGCCCGATCCATCACCTCGATCAGTTGGTCGGCGTAATGCACGGACAGGCCGTGCGGCGAGCAGAAGTCCCGCATCTCTTCCGCGTACTTCCGGGCCGCGGCGGCCTCCGCCTCCAAGTGCCGAACTACTGGCAGCAACGCGTCGGCGAGTGCGGGAACCCACTCCTGCGTGTCTGGTGTGTCTTCGAGGAGATACGAGACGTCGTCGAGGCCGTAGTCGTCGAAGGGGAACTCGCGGATGGCGGCGGCGAGGCAATCCCGGAGTTCGGACGCGCGCACTGTGCTGCTCATGCTGCAACTCCTTCGGCTTCCTGTTGTCGGGCGAGTTCGGCGAGCACCCGTTCCTGTGCGGCCCGGAGTTCCCGCCACTCCCCAGCGTCTCCCACCGGGCGCCGCATCCGCTGCAGTGGATGCGGTGGCTGCCGGTGGAGGCGGTGAGCTGCGTCCCGCACCAGCTGTCGTCGACGACCGTGGGGCAGACACCTATCTGCACCCGTCCAGGCCGCTTCTCGCCGGATACGAGCGCCGCGCATTCGGCGTGCAGTCTGCGGAGGTCGTCGATGTCCTGCCCGACCTCCTCGTAGCTGGAGCACGCCCACAGCAGGTTGTTGGTAAGGAACGCGGTCAGGTGCGGCATCGCTTGGGCGGGGTTGCCGCGCCAGGGAGCGATAGTCCAGCCGAGCGCGGCCCGCCACGCGTCCTCGATCGCGGACAGCCTGGCCGCTGCACCTCCGGGGCCGACGAGGGCGAGAACCTCCAGTCGCGGCGGGACCGGCGGGGTCTTGGAGCCGGACGTGCCGCTGCCGGGCCGGCGCGAGCCACGCATGAGGTTCGCGGTGGTGTCGAGCTGTCGGAAGAGGCCGGGTAGTTCGCGGATGCGTTGGGCGGTCGCCTCTTGGCAGGGGCGGCACGCGTACCGGCCAGCTTCGGACACCCACATCTGCCGCCCGCAGCGGGGGGTGACGCAGACGGGCCAGTCGTAGTTTTCGAGATCGGCGGGGTGGTGGTGCACGGCGGGCTCCTCGTGTGGTGCGGGAAGCAGGGGGTGCGTTAGACCAATGGTGCACCAGAGGGTTGACAGTCCTGGGCCAATGGCACAGTGGCTCGCCGCACATGACGATGGCCCGGCCGCGCACGGGCGCGTACCGGGCCAGACTGCGGGCGGGGTCAGCTGAGTTTCCACTCCCCGACCTGGTCGGCGAGGCCGGAGTCCATCGCGAACTGCACCGTCGCCAGCTTGGCGCCCTTGGGCACTTCGAAAACGATCCAGCCCAATGCTTTCGCCCCGGGCTTCAGTTTCACGTCGCTGCTCATGGATGGTCCGGCGGTGATGTCGGCGAACATGGTTCCGAACTGCTGGCCGTCCTTGTCGTACACCTGCGTGCCGTTGGCGGGGCTGTCGCCGTAGGCCACGGTGCCGGTGTTGACGAGCTGGAACTGCACACCGATCCACCGGTTGCCGTCCTCCGGCGCGAACCCTTCGACGCTGGAGGTGGCGTTGTCGGCGACCTTGACGACGGTCACGTCGAGTTTGGAGCCTACTTCGCTGCCGGCGAGTTCGATGGTGTCGCCGACGTTCGCCACCTTCTGGGCGGCCGGCGCGTCCTCGGCGGTGGCTTCCTGTCCTTCGCCGCTGGTGGTGCTGGCTGGCGGCTTCGGTTGGTCGGTAACGGTTGCGCCGCTACCGCAGGCGGTCACGGCGAGCGCGGCGACAGCGACGACGGCGGCGAGTCTGATGCGGGTGTTCACGGATGCCCCAAGGGAATTGCGAGATACCCGTGAAGGACACGTGAAGGTGCTGGATGGTTGCGCCGGGTCGCTTGAATTCTGTATCGCCCGAACGCAGTTCCGGTTAGGGCGAAGCTGCTGCGCTCTCCATCGCCCGGCGCAACATGTCCTCGACCGCCTTGTCTGCCTCCGGGCTCTCCATATAGTCGGCGACCACCTCCTCGGTGATCCGTTCCAGCGTCACCCGGTCCACGCCGATGCACTCCGGCGGCGCGGGCATGGGGAGCTGTCGCGGTCGGCGGCGACGGCCCCGGTGGCTGCGCGGAAGTTCTCCTCCAGCGCGGACTTGCAGGAGCTCGGGTTCGCGGTGGTGGTGTCGTCGTTGAGCCACACGCCGAGCCCGCCGCCGATCGCGAACGCCGCGACCGCGGCGGCCCCGGTCCAGGTGGCGAACCGGCCCCAGCGCGACGGGTGGGCGGGTTCGGGCGGCGGGTAGGTCGGCTGGCGCATGGGTCCCCCAAGTGGCGTGTGTGCTGGGGTGCATGATGCGCACGAGTGCAGGACAGGTGAAGGCGTTGTGCCCATACCGTGACAAGCGGTCACTCATCCGTGGCGGCGAACAGGCCCTACTCTCGCCGCACTGAGCAAGGGGGGATACGCCATGAGGCGCCACATCATCACCATCACCGCCGTCGCCCTACTGGCCGCCGGTTGCTCCAGCGCCAGCGGCGACAAGCCCGAGGTCACGCCGACCGCCGAGGCGTCGGTCGAGGCCGCAGCCGAGTCGTCCGCGCCGGCCGAGGTGAAGCTGTCGGAGGAGTGGGTGCCGAAGCTGGAGGCCGCGCTCGGCAAGACCGAGGCCAACATCTGCAAGGAGGTCGGCGCGCCCAAGTGCGTCAAGTTCATCACCGAGCTGACGTCGGTGGTGTACGCGGTTGGGACAGCGATCGAGGAGGCGGGTGCGGAGCTCGACTACCCGCGGTCGATGAAGGACGTCGAGACGGTCGAGAAGGCGTCGGAGGCCTACGTGGACGCCGAGTGCAAGGGCAGCACGGAACTGACGCTCGGCGACTCAGTGTGTGCCGGGTACACGGCCACTCTGATGGTGACGCCGGCGACGTTGCAGATGAACCTGACGACCGACGAGCTGTCGTGAATCACCCCAACCGGTAGCCGCACCCTGACAGTTACGGTCACACTGCGGCCAGGCGATCCGGATCGGTGGTCAGGCGAACAGGGAGGAAGGGTGCGCCGAGGGGCTCGCGCAGCTCGTCGACGCTGGCTTCGTCCCGTCATGCTGCCGACGTTCCTGACGGACGGCCGGTGGATGGCACGCGCCGTACCCACACCCACAGCGAAGACCCCGACCGGCGCTCCACCAGGGGTCCTTTCACTGATTGCGGGAATGGGCGAGTGCGGCGGCCCGGTCGAGGTAGAGCAGGGCGGGCCGTGGGCTGGACTGGCGGTCGTTCCAGGAGGGGATGGTGTCGGCGTCGGCGAAATCCCGCTGGATGGCTTCAAGTAGCACGGCGCAGGCATCGTCTGCCTGGTCGCGGCTGCCGGCTTCGGCTCGGATGGCGCCGATGAGGCAGGCGGCTCCCTGCTCGTCGCGCAGCTGGCCGGTGCACCAGCCGCTGGTCTTCAGCCGGATGCGGGCCCGGTGCAGGGTGTTGGCGAGCGGCGTGCCGTAGGGGCTGGGCCCCGGGCCGGGTATGACGAGGGGCGGGGCGACGACCGCGGGGATGGCGGCGGCAGCCGGGATGTGCGCGGTGTCGACTTCGAAAGCGATGTTGGCGTTGGCGAGGCGTTCGTCCATGAGTGCGCCCACCAGGGCGAGCCGCGCATCCAGGTCGAGTTCGACCGGGGAGGCGGTCTCGGTCGTGGTGGGCGCGGCGTTCATGCGGCCTGCTTCTGCGCTTTGCCGCTGCCCGAGCATTCGGGGCAGACGACGAGGAGCTGCTCGTCGCCGAAGACGGCGTGGAGCTTGCCGCCCCCAGAGCACTTCCAGCACTTCCCTGCGGCGATGGCCTTTGCGACGGGCGTGCCCTTGTTCTGTTTGATCCACTGCTCGTCGGTCATGCCGGAGTTGGCGACGACCTTGGACACGGCCGGCTGCCGCTGCTGCTGGTCCTGCTGGATGGCGGCCTCGGTGGTCTGGGCGTACCAGGCGCCGCCGACGGACTTCCCGCCGTGCTTGTTCCGTTCGTGGGTGCGCAGGGCCTTGGTTGCTTCGCGGGCGTCGCGGTAGCGGGGCTTCTCCTTCTTGCCGCAGGGGCAGGCCCAGCCGACGAGCCCGGTCGACTTGTCGGTGCCGAATCGGGAAGCCTTGTAGATCTCCCAGCGCGAGACCTTCTGCTTGGTGGGCTGGGCGGGGCACGGCTTGGAGCCGGTGAAGGCACCATCCTTGCCCTTGGTGAAGATCTGCCCGTTGCCGCCGCACTTGGGGCAGCCCTGGTGGGTGGCGCGGAGGATGGCGGCGTCCTTGCGGGAGCGGACGGTGTCGCCGTGGGTGTCTAGGTGGGCGGCGACGTGCAGCATCAGTCTTCCGGCGATCCGGGCGTGGACCGGGCCACCCTTGGGGATCTTGACGCGCTTGGCGGGGTGGACGGGCTTCTTACGGCGGGCGGTGGCCCTCGTGCGGGCCGTCGACGACTTCGCGGGCATGATCGGGACTCCTCGGGCGGACGATCGGTTTGTGATGGTTTGTGAAGTGCTCAACGGGTGCTCAGGGGTGCTCCGTTGCAGGTCAGAGCTGCTCAAGGTGGTGCTCAACGCCTGCTCACGATCTTGCTGAGCAGTTGCGTGAGCAGGAGGCTGAGCGGCTCTGACCTGCGGTTGAGCAGCGTTGAGCACCCGTTGAGCAGGGGACTTTCTAGGTCAATACGGTCAGAGCTTCGAGCTTGAAGCCGCGGGGGTTGCTCTCGCCGTTGAGGTAGCCGAGCGTCACCGGCGACCCCGCCCCGGCCTCCTTCAGGAACTTCCGCAGCTCGGCCGCCGTGAGGTCGCTGTAGGTGTCCGGGTTCAGCTCAGCGAGGGCTTCGGCGAGCGCCTCCGTCTTCATCCGGTCCACGCCTGCTGCGGCCATGACCTCGATCGCGTCGACGACGATCTGCCGGTCGCCGGGGATGAGCTTCTCCCCCGTGCCGCCGTCCATGAGGTGCAGCAGCCCGGCGGCCTGCAGTGTGTCCCGGTCGAACCAGGGCCGTCCCGCTGCGATCCGGTCGGCGACCGCGCGCTGAATGCCGTCGCGGCTGTGCTCGTTCCACCCGTACAGCAGCGGCCGGTCGAGACCCGGGCCCTTGATGTAGGACTGGCCGGCGTCGTTCTTGATGTCCTTGTTTTGTGCGGGCACGAGCCGGTCGGGGCGGAAGCCCTTGGCGGCGGCGCCCTGGCCGAAGACGATGCGGATGTCGTCCCACCGTGAGGCGAGCATGATCCGCAGGGTGAACGAGTCGGCGATCGCGTCGCCCATGGCGTCCGAGGTGGCGTCCTGGCCGGCGGCGATCGGGTAGATGCCCGACTGCTTGGCCAGGCGCAGCAGCTCGATGAACGACTCCTTGGCCTTGGGGCTGAGGTAGATGAACTCGTCAACGAAGGGGAAGATCGCCGGGTGGCTGCGGGTCGGGATCCACGTGTCGCCCATGTCGAGCCGGTTGCGGACGATGTTGCGGCCCTTGGCCATCTTCACCAGGTGGTCGAGCCACTCCTCGCACGCTCGGTTGCCGCGGATCGGCGGGACGGCCATGGCGCCTTCGAACTCGCGCAGGCCGTCCTTGACCGGATCGAGGTCGAGGGCGATGGCGTTGTGGCAGGCGGTGACGACTTCGGCGAGGTCGCGCAGCACGCCGGTGGACTTGGCGGCGCCGGAGACACCGATGACGAGGATCCGCAGGCCCTCCAGCACCAGATCGAGCGCCGAGCTGTCCATGCAGCGGCCGAAGTTGTGGGGGTCGCGGATGTCCAGCGAGTTCGGTGCGTGGACGGTGGGCTTGGGCATGTCGTCGAAGGGGTTGCCGGTGACGAGGCGCAGCACGATGTGCGCGGCCTCGGCCGGGTCGGGGTCGATGAGCGTTCCGCCGGCCTTGATGTTGAAGTGGGCGTCCAGCTGCTCGCAGACCGCGTTGACCTTGCCGGGCGTGGAGCCCTTGAGGACGACGTCGATCTCCCAGAACTTGCCGCGGAAGCCGAGCGCCCGGACCGCCCGGGTACCGATGCCCTCCCAGGCCAGGGCCCGGGACACGCAGTCCTCGACCATGCCCGGGGAGGTGGCCATGGCGAGCGGGAATGGCTCGTCGCTGTTCGGGTCGTCCTGCTCGGCGATGAACTGGCCAGGACCGATGTCGGGCCGGTTGATGCGGTAGCGGCCGTACAGGGTGACGAGGGTCGCGGCGACCGCCCCGGTGAGAGTGGGTGGGATCATCCACGACCAGTCCAGGGCGGTCATGCCGCCGAACTTCACGAGCGACCACCAGCCGGCCAAGTTGAGGCCGGCGGTGATGCCGGACGCCCAGCCGAGGAACCTCCAGCGCTTCTTGCGGACGACCTCGACGGCGTTCCAGTCGCCCTTCTTCTGCATGCCGCCGATGACCTCTTGGAGGTCGTGGGCGCGCACGTACCGCCAGCCGAGAACGCCGACTGCGCGGGCGCCGGTGAAGAACCAGCGTGCGGTGAGCCCGCAGGCCCGGCCGGTCGCTGCGGCGGCGACCATAGTGGCGGAACCGGTCTTCGACAGGACTGCCGGCCGCGGCTGGTAGGGGACGACGATGCCGGGCGCGATGTCGTCGACGTCCTCCGCGGACAGGTCGTCGGGCACGTGCAGCTCGCCGGGGATCACCTTGTCGAGGTCCCAATCGGCGGGGAACTCGCGCGGGGTCTCGATACTCATGACGCGTCCTTCTGGCGGGTGATGCCGCGCTCGGCAAGCACGGTGGCGAGGAGGTCTCGGGCGGTACCCGGGCGGCAGCCGAGGGCGCGGGCAACGGCCCGGTTGGAGGGGTGCTTCCCAAGGTCGCGGTTCGCGTTGGCGGCTTCCGTAACGAGCTTGCGGACGGTGGTGAGTCGGTCGTCGGTGACGTCTTCACGGACGCGCTTCGAAATCGCGTCCTTCCCTTGCGGGAAGCGGGTTGTGGCGGTGTCGCCACGGTGCGTCCGGACCCGCTTCGGGGTGGTCATCGGAAGCACCGGCACGGGGTGCTGAAGCCACCCTCCTTGCCCTCCGGGAACCAGCAGGGCAACCGGAAGGACTGGGGCCTGTACGGGGGTACGTGCACCACCGGACGCGTCTCGTGCGGGGGTGCTCGGCGCGTCCGGTTCGACGGCGGGAACCGTCACAGCGGAAGCGTTCCGGCCCCACCGGAAGCCGCGCTGCCCGTTCCAAGACTGCGCCTGACGGCGCCGGTACTCGGCCCGGCGGGAAGCACGGATCTCCCGGATCGACGGCTCCCCCGGCTTGGCCCCGTTCGTCCGCTCCCACACTGTCGCGTAGGCATCGGCCATCGACTTGCCGGTGTTGTCGGCGACCCGGCGGGCGCGCCGCACCAGGATC
Source organism: Streptomyces tuirus (assembly GCA_018195615.1). GTDB lineage: Bacteria > Actinomycetota > Actinomycetes > Streptomycetales > Streptomycetaceae > Streptomyces > Streptomyces tuirus_A. The sequence goes on from JAGTPG010000001.1 coordinate 714,429, forward strand.
GGGTGACGGCGGGACAGCCTCTTCCAGCGGGCGATCTCCTCGGCGGTCTTTCCTGAGATCGCCGCCCTCCTTGTGCGCAGCACCACCGCGAACAGGGCCAGTCCCGCCAGCGAGGCGACCGCGTAGGCCGACGCCCGGTACACGCCGGCCGCCGAGTTGTCCTCGATCAGGTGACCGAGGGCGTTCACCGCAGCGGCGACGAGCGCGTTGGCCCATGTGATGCGCAGCAGCCACTTGTAGGGACGCTTCTGCTCGATGGCCTGCCCGGTGAGTCCGGCGGTGGTCATCGTCATGCCCTCGGTGAGGACGGGGACGCCGGGGGCGGCCCATCCCATTCCGAGGTGGGCGGCGGCCTGCGCCTGACCGGACCAGCCCATGACGAGGGAGACGGCGACGACGGGCAGACCCCACAGCGGCATGTGGTGCGCCAGCTTCACCTGCATGTTCTGCCAGGCGGTTCGGCGCTCCTTGCGGCGGCGGGCGCGCGCCTTGTCCTTCTCGACGCGCCGCTGCTGCTTGAGCTCCAGCTTGGCCCGCCGGGCTTCGACCTTGAGCTCCCGCTTGTGTGCACGGTCGCGGCGTGCGTCTTCCCGGTCCTGCGCCCGGTCCGCGCGGGTTTCGGCACGGTCGGCGCGCTTGTCGAGGCGCTTCTCCTCCCGCCGGGACGGCGCGGCCGGGAGTGCGGGGGTGTGCTGCGCCTCGTCGGGCTTGGGCCGCCCCTCCCCGAGGTCGGGCGAGGTAACGGGCGTCCCGTTGACCTTCTCGACGGATGTGGCGGTCATGGCGGTTCAGCGTCCTTTCAGGGCTCGGCGAGAGTGGTGTTGCAGATCAGAGGCAGGCGGCGAGAATGATGATCACCAGGGCCACGAGGGCGGGGATCGCGAAGCTGAGGATTTCCCAGGTGCTTTCGCGCATGACGGTCAGTCCTCTCGGTTGCGGCGGGTGCGGGTGGACCGGTAGCCGAACGGCCCCGGAAGGTCCATGGAGGTGGTGGTGCGGCCGGTGCTGGACCAGGTGCGCTTCGGCCCGTTCTTCGGGCCGACCGTCACCGACCAGGAGCGCCGGTTGATGTTCAACCGGACGCCGGGCAGGATCCGGAAGCTCTTACGGAACGTGAGCGGCATGGCGGGGCCTTTCGAGGGTTGAGGCGGTGTGGTGGCGGAGGTAGTCGGTGATCTCACCGATCAGGTCGTCGCCCCCGCCGTCGGGGGCGCCCGGTTCCGGATCGTCGTCGCCGTCGTCCGGGCCGTGGTCGCAGACTTCGCAGTGCAGGTCGGCCCAGATCCAGCCGCGCTCCCACAACGTGTGGGCAACCGCCCCGGTGAAGGCGGCGACACTGCTCGGGCCGAGCAGAACCCACGCCACGTAGCCGGTGATCGTCGTGTACGGGTGGTCGACCACGAGGTCCGCGAGCATGAAACCGGTCAGCGCCACCGTGCTTGCGGGGAAATGCGACCGGTTCAGCAGCACCTGCCGCGGAAAGCGGGGCAGGTCACGCCACAGGGCGAGCCAGTCGGCGATCGGTCGGGGCAGGTGATTCATCGGACACCTCCAGCAGCGGCACCAGTGCGCGCCTTGTGGAACTCGCGAACGAACTCGTCGGTCAGACCCGCCCCGACAGCGGCACCCACGGGCCCGATCCCGGTGATCGAGGCGGCCCACAGCTCCAGCCAGGCAGCCCGGGTCGCGGTGTAGTTGATGACGGGCCGGGCGCAGCGCACGACGAGCACGAGCACGCCGAGCCCGGCCATCACGGTCAGGGCGAGGGACTTCAGCGCCCACCGGCCCACCCAGCGGGCGGCCCGATGGAGCCGGCCAGGCTTCGCGGTGATCAGATATGGGCGCATGACGGCCTCTCGGTTGGGATGGTCAGCGGGTCTTGCGCTTGGTGCCGCCGTGCCAGAACGACACCTTCGCGGCGGCCTCGTTGGCGGCGGCGTTGAGCCGCTGGTACTCGGGGTCTCGTCCCGGATTCCGGCGCGGCGCTCGCGGTCGGAGTTCTCGTTCAGTCGGCGGTCGGCGGCCTTCATCTCGGCGATCGCGGCCTTCTCCTCGACGGTCTTCTTGAACAGGCCCATGCCGGGCTCCTCTCGGATGGTTGGCGGAACGCTGAGTCGGTCGCCTCGACCGGGCCCGTGCGAGACGGGCCCGGCGGGCAGCCGGTCAGCTGCTGGTTTCGCGGGCCTTCTGCAGCTGGTTGACGATCAACTGGTTGGCTGTGCTGCTGATCTCGGCTTGGTCGGTGAGGTGGGCGGTGGCGGCAGTGATCTGCGCGTTCACCATGACGGCGGCGGCCTGGTATGCCTGAGCCGCACCGTGGGCGACCTCGGCGTCGTAGCTGCTCTCGTGGTAGCGGCCCATGACGGGCTCCTCTCGGTCAGCGGCCGTGGACGCTCTTGCCCGACTCGATGTAGGCCAGGGCCCGGCGCATCTCCTCGGGGGTGAACTCGTCGTGCAGCATCCGGTCGGCCGTGGCGTTGACCTTGCCGGTGCCCATGGCGACGATGCCGATGGCCGTCGCCCGCTGGGCGAGCTGCTTGTCCGTCCGGCCGGGGTTCTTGCTCTTGCGGCGCATGCGTTTTCTCCTCAAGTCGGTGACGGGTTCAGGCGGATCGGGCAGCCGATCAGCGGTCCTCGCGGACCTCGATGTGGTCGACGTTGTAGCCATCGACGTCGAGCGCGTCCTTCGCGCCGACACGCGCCCAGTCCTCGGAAGCGGCCTCGATGGTGCCCTGGACGTTCTGCTTCTCCTTCGTCCAGCGGTTGGTGGCCACGGCGGTGACGCGGAACTTCTTCACAGGGGTGCCTTTCGTTCGGTGAATGGCGGGTTGGCGGTGCGTGCCCCGGCCTGCTCGCGAGGCGGCGGCCCGGGATCGGCCTTGCCGGGGCTGGGTGCCGGGCGGCGGCTGGGGGTGGAACCGCCGCCCGGCGGACTGTGGGGTCAGGCGGCGGCCGGGCGGGCGACGTGCAGGGGAAGGCAGTGCGACCGCCAGTCCTGGTGGACCGGGCAGGTGAGCCGCTCGGAGTCCGGCACCGCGTAGGCGGTCTCCCGGTGCAGGGCGCGGGAGAAGTCGTCGCCGAACAGGTCGGCCATCGCCTGGTCGACGGTGGTGGTGGCGCGGGCGTGGCGGCCCAGGTCGGTGACGGCAAGGTCGGCGGAGAACAGGAACGGAGACATGGCGGTTCCTCACAGGTCAGGTAGGGCGGAAAGGGATGGTCAGGCGGTGTGACGGGCGACGACGGCGGCGATCACGTCCTGCGTGACCTCAGCGGGCAGCAGGCCGTTGTCGATCGCAGCGAGGGTGGCGAAACCGTTGGCGATCTTCAGGCGGATCTCCTGCTGCGGGACAAGCGCCTTGTCGTTCGCAGCGTCCGCCTTCTTCAGCACCTCAGCGGCTTCGCTCAGGTATCGGGACATGGCTGATCTCCTCGGTGGTCATGCCGGGATGGGGTGGGTGGTGCGGGGTGGGGCACCGCGGCGGCGGGAGCGGGGGGAGCGTTCGACCGCCGCCGCGGTGGATCAGGGGGCGGTCAGCCCTGCGGGTGGGGACGCGGCGGCCTGGTCGGCAGCGGCTCCTTGGCCCTGCTGTGCTCTGCGCTCACCGCTGCTCGCCCCGCTCGGCCTCGATCGAGGCGAGCAGATCGTGCAGGACGTAGTGCAGGCTGACTGCGGCGCGGATCATCTCGTCGCTGTCGTGGATGTTCGCCCGAGCCTTCTCGTCGAGAACCTTCCGGGCCTGGTCGATGGCCCGTTCCAGTGGCGGGACAATGACGTGCGCTTCGGTCTTCGGGTCGTAGAGCGGGTCGTAGGAGGTCACGACTCCGCCTCCGGCACGACGAGGAACGCGTCCTCGTCGAGGCTCATCACGACCGTCGCCGGGGTACCGGCCGCGGTCAGTTCAGCGGCTCGCTGCTCCGCCGGCCACGAACCGCGCGGATTACCGGCCGGAACACGGTCGAGGACCTCGCGGGCGCTCACGCCGCGTCCTCGATCAAGTCCAGGCGGCCGGCGTCGGCGAGGGTCTGGTGGGCGGCGGCCATCCGGTTCTGGGCGAGCGCGAGCGAGTCGAACTCGGCGCCCGTCAGCTCACGGCCCAGGTTCGTCAGCTCCCTGTACCGCTCCGACGCCACCTCGTACACGGTCACAGCGCGCTGCACCTCGGGGTGACGCGGGCGTAGGACGCGGCCTCGTGAGCGAGGACGTCGTGCAGGGACAACAGGCTGTCGAAGTCCGCAGACGACTTGGCGGCAGCCGACAGGCGAGCGAGCCGCGAAGACAAACGGTCGACCTGCGAGTCGTAGCCGCGCTCCAGCCGGGCCAGCTGCTCGACAGCCGCCGGCGGCAGCGGGGCGGTGCCCGCGTGATCGGCGCGCTCGGGCGCCGGGATAAGCTTCGTGGTAACCACGGGTCTCCTAGTCAGAACCTTGTGGCCAGGGCCGGCACGCGAGGTGAGAGTCGCGTTGTCCGGCCCGTCTTCATTTGTGTGCCGTCCGCGGACTCGGTCCGGTGAGAGTGGACGACGCTTGCCGCTCTCAAGCTGTGGGCTTTAGAGCGACTGGTACGACCGTAGAGCCCGTGGGTCTCCCCGTCAAGCACCCAACTGACTTCGTCAAGCCAGACCTTGAGTGACCGTCGGTTGGCCCGTACTCTCGCGTCATGGCCGACTCTCCCTACGCTCCCTACACCGAGCAACTCCGCGCGATCGCCGACCTCAACGAGCGCTGGGCGGCTTACCTCGACCTCGCCAAGCGCCTGGAGGACGAGCTGGAGCTGTGGCGCCGACGGCAGCGCCAGGAGATCGCGCTGGGCTTCCGAGAGCAGGGCAAGACCTGGAAGGAGATCGGCGAGGCCATGGGGCGCGTCACGTACCAGCGCGCCTTTCAGTTCGGCAAAGGTGAGTGACCGGTGAACCATGGGGTTGAGTCTTCGCGCGCGGACGCGCCCCGGCCATGAAGATCCCATGCAGCGCCATGCAGTGATCTGCAGCGGGACATGCAGCCACATGCAGACCCGCTACAGAAAGGCCCACGACAGCGGCCCGGAGGCCGATAGTGGACGTCGCACAGTGGACCGGGGAGAAAGCGGCCCGGCTACAAGACGCATTCGAAATGACTCAGGAGGAGTTCGCGGGAAAGCTTGGGGTGTCAGTGCGCAGTGTCGCCGCGTGGCGCGCTAATCCGCACATGGTTCCCAGCCGGAGACGCAGCGAATCCTGGACACGACTTACGGAATGGCAGGTGATGCGGTGCGCCGGAGGTTCATCCATTTGTCGCGGATAGCCACGCCTCAACCCGAGGCGCAGGCACTACGGGTGGCGATCGCCGTGGTACGCAAGGCCGGTGACGTGCTGCTCGTGTGCAGGCAGGACGGCGACGACATCGCCTGGCAGTTCCCGGCCGGCATCGTGAAGCCAGGCGGCTCAGCGTCGAAGGTCGCCGTGCGGGAAACCCTGGACGAAACCGGGGTCCATTGCACCGTCCGTGAACACCTGGGTGAACGACTACACCCTCATACCCGCGCAATCTGCGACTACTTCATCTGCGACTACGTACACGGCGAGGCGGTCAACGGGGATTCCTCCGAAAACGTCGCCGTGGTGTGGGCTCCGATAAACGAGCTCGCCCGCTTCATCCCCACCGACCGCATCTACCCGCCGATCCTGAACGCCCTGGAGGCGACCGTATGACGACCCAGACGAAGAAGCCCGGCATCTCCGCGGCAATCATTGTCGACGAGGGCCGTGTGTTGATGGTCCGGCGCCGCGTCGGCGAGGGCGACCTGCTCTGGCAGTTCCCCGCCGGCGCCATCGAGGAGGGCGAAGCCGCGGAGGACGCGGCGGTGCGGGAGACGATCGAGGAGACCGGCCTGGTCGTCACTGCGATCCGGCAGATCGGCTACCTGGCGTCGCACCCGAAGTCGGGCCGCGAGATGTTCTACACCGCCTGCGAGCCGCTGCAGGGTGAGGCGCGGGTCGCGGACGACGAGGAGCTCGACGCGGTCGCCTGGGTCGCCCACTCGGAGATCAAGGAGTACGTGCCATACGGCCTGTACGGGCCGGTGCAGGAGTACCTCGACGAGGCGCTCCCCCACTGAAACGCGAACGGCCGGGCGGTCATCACCCGCCCGGCCGATTCGACCAGCGAGTCATCACCTCGCTGATCAGCAACCCAACCCCTGTGAAGGATGGAGTTACCCATGCAGAGTAGCGGCACAGCCACGCTTGCGCGCAGCGCTTTGTCGACGAATCGCTTGTTCGATACGCCACTCCCCCAGCTCCTCGCGGAGCTCGACGTCGAACTGGTCGACTCCAGCATCACGAACGCCGGGTTCTTCGGCGCGCTGGTAGAGCACCGCGACGGGTCCCGTCTCCTCGCCATGCCGACAGGCCGTAGCGAGCTGGAGCACGACACCGTCGCCCGCTACCTCCTCGCCCAGGTCTTCGACGTGGACCTGCCGAAGCTGCCCGCACCATTCGTCACCAGCGAGATGTAGGGGGCGGGGATGACTTCGTATCCCGTGTCTCCGAACACAGTGCTGGCCAATGCGCTGAGCAGTGTCGAGGATGTCCTCGCGCCCCGCATGAAGGCCGCCAGCCCTCAGGGGATCGTGTTCGCGGTCGGCACGCAGATCAACGGCGTTCCGCACCTCGGCACGTCGCTGGTGCAGAGTCTGACGTTCGCCGCGGCGGCCCGCGCGAGGGACCGCTTCCGTGTTCCCGTCGAGGTCGTGTTCGGTGCCCTGGACAACGCGCCGTTCGAGGTCGTCGTCGACGATGCGTCTGGTCACCGCTATCAGCGGGCCTACGCGCAGGCGCTCGGCGAGGACGTTCTCGCGAAGCAAGTCGACGTCCTGTACCGGCCGCTGTTCGCCGCGTTGTCCGACCGGCTGTCGATCCCGTTCACGATCGAAATGTACTCCCGGCAGCAGCAGGCCGAGTGTTTCCGGACGACGTGGCTGCGGGCGCATCGCCGTATCGATGCTGCCCGCTGGTGGCTCGACCCGGCGCACGGCACGCCGCACGTCCGTGTCCCGTGCCCGGCACCGGGCTGCGGGTGGGCGGAGAAGTACGCGGAGCGAACCAGCGTCCTACTAGCCGACGACCACGCTGTGGTGCACGCCGTGTGCCTCCAGCATGGGCCATATGAGGTCGTCATCGCCCGAGCGGGGGCGGCTACCTCGACCTGGCGACGCTGTACCGCAACCTCGTCAAGGAGCTCTCAGCCGTCGCGGACCGCGATCGGCTGTCGGTGATGGTCAAGGGTGGCGACTGGGTGTTCGGCTCCACCCTCGTCGACAACGCGCTGACCGCGATCGGGCTTGCCGGTGCGCAGCTGCCGACGCGGCTGTTCTGCCCGCAGGTCGTCACCGACACGGGTGCGAAACTGTCCAAGTCGCTCATCCGGGAAGGGCGCGCGTCCTTGCCTGAGGGTGCTGCCCCGTGGATGCTCGACACCCGGGAGTGGCCAGGATCGTTGAGCGAGTACGCCGACCGGCTGCTCGACATGGCCGGGGTCTTCCTGTCCGACCCGCGGCACTTCTTCCGCTCGTACTCGGCTGGAGAGCTCGGCCGCATGATGTCCGAACCGACGAGGAGCGTCACCGCCCCATGAGCGACACGACCACCGCCCGCAGACACGACCTGAACCTGTACCGCCGGTACTTCGATCTCGTTGCCGCTGGCCGTAAGACGATCGAGGTCCGGGTGAAGTATCCGCACCTCGCCGACATGGCCGCGGGTGACACGATCCGGTTCCGCATCAAGGGCACGGAGGAGACGTGCGACGTTCGGGTCCTGCGGGTGACCGCGTATCCCGACTTCGAGGCGCTCCTCGATGGTGAGGGGCCGGCGAACGTGAACCCGACTTCAAGCCGCGAGCAACAACTGGCGAACATCCGCGCCATCTACCCGCCGGCGAAGGAGCAGCTCGGCGCACTCGCGATCGCGATCGAGCTCCTCGCTGTAGGAGGGCCTGGCGTCTGAGCTCCGCCGTTGCCGGAGCCGTTTTCCGTCTCGCGCGCCTGAGTAACTGTTCCGCCACTCGTGGGTCTCGCCTGATTCAGGTGGGGCCCACGTTTCTTTTCCCTGGTGAGCCACCTCACACCCTCTGCCGTCCGCTTGCCGGAGCTTCCCCGTCCGCCAGAAGCTTCCGTCGTCAACTTGGCGCGGCCTCGGGGTGTTGGGGTGGAGTGTCCGAAGTGTAAGTCGGTCAACGTGCAGCAGCTACGCGGGTACTGGGAATCTCTGCCCGCCGAGTCCCCGCACCGCGGCCGGTATGCCCCGCCGGGTGAGCCTGGCCTGAAGTTCTGGGCCGCCATGCTGGCGATCGGCGCCGGTATCTGGTTGGCGGTGACGGGCGCGGTCCTAATCGGCCTGCTGGTCGTGGTGGGCGGCCTCGTGTGGGGTGCGGTGATGGCGGGCCAACAGCGGGCCTACGAGATGGCGCTGGCGGCGTACAACCGGTCCGTCGTCTGCCTGGCCGGGTACCACGTGTTCGCGCCGTAGGCCTGCTGCGTCGAGGCCTCAGCCCGACTGAGCGGGGGCTTCGTCGCAGCTTGGACGGTCGGCCGCGTGACCTGCCGAAACACCCCATCCGTCCACAAATTTGTTCGAGCAGTCACGGCTTGTCCAGACCTTCACCCCTGCTCTTTCGGCGCCCGTGTCAGGCCGTTAGTCTGGGCTTTCTGGGGGATGCGCCTGCGCGCCCGGGAACCCGCCGGAGGCCGCCTGGGGGCGGCTGCTCTACGGTGGCAGCAGGCGTGAAAGGGGACTTTGACCATGGCGAGCGTGCGGGACGTGGCAGCGTACATACTGGCGAAGGAAGCGCCGATGTCTGCCATGAAGCTGCAGAAGCTCTGCTACTTCGCCTACGGCTACCACCTCGCTTGGGAGGACCGGCAGCTGTTCCCTGAGCGCTTCGAGGCGTGGGCGAACGGGCCTGTCGTGAAGGAGCTGTACGCCCAGCACCGGGGACGGTTCAACCTCGACAGGGGCGACATCGCCGGCGACCCGACAGTGCTGGATGACGACGAGCGTGACTCGGTGAACGTGGTCCTCGAGAACTTCCGCGCCTTCGACGCCCATGAACTGTCGGCGATGACGCACCAGCCCGGCCCGTGGCTGGACGCCCGGAGCCGGGCTGGCGTCACCGATCTGCAGCGCTCGAACGAGGAACTGCGGGACGAGGAGATCGCCGACTTCTTCGGCGCGCTTGTGGGCCGCGAGGACTGAGGGTGGCCCGGGGGAAACCGAAGAAGAAGCTTGCGCTGCCTCCGGGCAGTGTCGCGTCCGGCAAGCGGACTGGTGATCCGGTTTCGCTGCTGCCGAGTTCGTCGAGCTCGGAGGAGCGCATCTGCTGGCGGTTCACTCATCTCGATCGTGAGGGTCCGTGGGGGCTGGCCCCGCTGGATCATGAACGGGTTCAGGCTCTGATCGCGGACATGGTGAAGTTCGAGAATCAGACCATCAACGAATTGTTCCATCAGGGCGAGTGGCCGGGTAAATGCCATGACGTTGCGGAGCTGCCGAACAAGAGGGCGCTGGAGCGGCTGACTGCGATCGGCCTGCCGGATATGACGAAGATCTGGAAGCTTCGGATCGGCGGCCCTGGCCGGCTGTGGGGGTTCCTCGTTGGCAACGTGTTCCACATCATCTGGTGGGACCCGGGCCACGAGGTGTGGCCGTCGAAGAAGAAGCACACGTGAGCGAGCCCCCGCAGCCAACCCTTCAGTTCTAGTGGTCGTCGCAACACCCCAGCTCAAGGGGTGCGATGGACTTCCAGATCCGGAAGGTCCGCAAGGGTCAGGGGCCTCGGAGGCTCCGGGCCGAGCGGGAGGAATACTTCCGGCTCGTGCAGATGGGGCTAACCAACCGAGAGGCAAGCCGACGTGTCGGTGTCCATGAACGGACCGGCCGTGAATGGCGAAACGGGCGGACCGACCCGAAGCGCCGGCGGGCTCCTGCTCAGCAAGAGCAGGAGCCCGCGCCCTCGGCAACGAGATACCTGCGTGAGGACGAACGCATCCACATAGCCGATCGGCTGCGGGAGAAAGCGTCCGTTCGAACCATCGCGGCCGAGTTGGGCCGCAGCCCGTCCACGATCAGCCGGGAGATACGCCGCAACGGCATGCCTCTGCGCGGTGATCGCAGCCGCTGGGCCTACCGTCCTCACGCCGCTCAGCGCCGGGCCGACGCGCGTCGGCCTCGTCCCATGCCCGGCACGATCGGTCACAACGCCGAGTTGCGGGACTTCATCCAGGCCCACCTGACGATGCGATGGAGTCCGGAACAGATCTGCCACGCTCTTCGCAGACGGTTCCCCGACCGGCCGGAGATGCACGTGGTCCACGAGACGATCTACCAGGCTCTCTATGTCCAGGGCCGCGGGGAGCTACGACGCGAGCTGGCCAGAGCCCTGCGCACGGGTCGGGCTCGGCGCAAGCCGCACCGCCAGGCCGCGTCTCGGCAGCCGCGTTTCTCTCATCCCATGGTGATGATCAGCGACCGTCCGGCAGAGGTCGAGGACCGGGCGGTGCCCGGGCACTGGGAAGGAGACCTGATCATCGGCAAGGACGGCGCCTCCGCCATCGGAACCCTGGTCGAGCGGGCCACTCGCTACGTCATGCTCGTCCACCTGCCGCTCGGCCGTTCCGCCGAGGATGTCAGCACCGCCCTGCAGACCACCATCCAGCCTCTGCCTCGGCATCTGGCAAAGTCGCTGACCTGGGATCAGGGCTCCGAGATGGCCGCTCACCATGCCTTCACTGTCGCCACCGACATCCCGGTCTACTTCTGCAACCCCGGCAGCCCCTGGCAGCGCGGCTCCAACGAGAACACGAACGGCCTGCTGCGGCAGTACTTCCCGAAGGGCACCGACCTGTCGGTCCACACCCGCGAGGACCTGGATGCCGTGGCCGCCGAACTCAACGCCAGGCCGCGCAAAACGCTCGGCTGGGACACCCCCGCCCAACGGCTCGCCGCGCTTTCGACCTCGGCGGCGCCGCCCGGAGCTGGCCGCTAGCCCTGCTCGGCGGGGACCTCTTGCCCCTCGGCGTCTGCCTTCTTGATCAGCTTGCGGACGTACTCGCGAGTCCAGCCGGTGATCCGGGCGACCTGGGCCTGTGAGCCGCGCTCATCGGTCTGGCGCAGCGCGGCTACGGCCTCGGCTTGGAGATTGCTGCGGGCGGCTTCAAGGGCTTCCTCGGCGTCCCGATAGCGCTGGGCTGCGAGTTCGAGCTTGGCGATATCCATGCCGTCATCATGCCCCATCCCTGTTGGCCAACTCAATATGCGAACACGGTTGACAATGAGAACTGAGTAGGCCAACATAGTTCACATGAGGGAGCGGGGAAGCCGCACCAACCGAGAGGAGCCCACGATGGACATCGCCCAGGTCGAGACCGCAGTCATCAACCGCAGCGAGGTCGTCATCGCCCGCGGCCCCCTTGCTGGCTACAAGGGTCGCGTCACCGGCTACGGCTTCGCCTACGACATGCTCCGCATCTACCTCACCGACGACAACGGCGACATCTTCGACAAGGTCAGCGTTTACCGGTCGCAGGTGGACCTCGCCGTCACCGAGACCGAGGTCGCCGCCGAGCCGGCCCGCGAAGAGGCTGAGCTGACCACCGAGCCGGTGCACGTCATCGCCCACCGCATCAACACCCGGATCGCCCCTCAGCGGCGGAACCGGCTCGGCAAGGTCACGGCCTTTGTCCAGCCCTGCGGAACCCTCCGGATCGCAGCTCGGAACTGCTCTGCCGCCGAGATCGTCATCACCGAGGCAATCAAGTCGCTCGGGCTGAAGGAAGCAACCTGCGGCATCGACCGCTTCCAGGTCCGCTTCCGCGACGGCGAGGTCCTCACATACCCGCTGGGATACCAGCTCAACACGAAGGGCCTCTGCCCCAGGACCGGCGCCTTCATCTAAGGCCCGAGGCCCTGACCGGGATTCCCGGTCAGGGCCTCGATGCGCTGGCGAACCAGCCAGTTCACCACCGGTGTTGCAGCGACCCCTGGAATCCGCCACCGGCTGCGGGGGCTTCGTCATGTGGGCCCGCTGGGTAGGTGCTGCCCGAGATGTTCGAGGTATGCGGCGAGGGCGCGCCCGATGATGACGCCCCAGCCGTCGGGGTCTTCGGGTCGTCCGGCAGCATCCCATTCCTCGCCGAGGTCTTGCAGGACGTTCCAGTAGGCGCGGCAGGAGTCGCATCGGCTGGTGGACTCCTGCCGCCGCCACGTCACGGCTGCTCCTTGGTGCGTGGCTTCCGGGTGCGGAGGAGCCGCACGGGCCGCACATCCGATGTGCCGTCGGCGCGTTCGACGAGGACGTTTCGCGGCGTTGTCCGGCCGAGGTGCAGGTGCGGGAACGGGACGTTCGGCGGCGGGCCGGGGGTCGCGTAGCGGGTGCGGACGGTGACCGGCTCCCACCGGCCGGGGCCGCGGTGCTCCCAGTAGGTGCGCGCGGCAGGCCCGCCGTCCGTGGCGGGCATGTCGAGGGCGAGCTGCTCGGCGCCCATCACTCGCCCGCCTTCTCCAGCGGCCAGCGGCGGTCGTTGGCAGCCGCCTCCCGGACGCTGGGGCCGGTGTCGTGGGCGGGCTGCTCGCCGCGGCCGATCGGGCAGGCGAGGTGATGGCCGATGTCCTTGCCGCAGCACGGCTTGCCCGGACGCTTCCCGCGGGCTCGTCGAGTGCGGCTTCGATGCGGTCGGCGATCTCGTCGTCGTTCCCGGTCCACGGCACGCCCTGCCGGATGCGGGCGGCGAGGGCGCGCACGCGGGCTGCTGCGGCCTGGGCTTCGTCCCGTTGCTTCCCGGCCTCGTTCATGAGCTGGATGGCGCGAACGGCGGTCCACGTGGCGGTGTCGGTGCCGTTGGGGATCGGGCCGAGGAGCTCGGCGAGGACGGCGTTGGCGACGGCACGGCGGGCGGACAGCGGCAGCCACTCCCCGGCTTGCCTGAGTGCAGGCTGGACGGCGTTGAAGGCACGCGCCTCAAGCTGCGACCAAGGCACGGGTTCGGTCGCTGCGACGGTGGACTGGTCGGTCATGCGGCGTGCTCCTGGGTCTGGTTGGCGGCGATGGCGGTGATGTCGGCGAGGGTGATGTGGCCGTGGTAGATCGCGAGGACGACGGCGTGGGTGCGGTCGCGGGCGTCGAGGAGCCGGTACGTCTCGCCGAGGTGCCGGTCGACGGTGGCGCGGTGGATGCCGAGTTGGCGGCCGGCCTGCTCGCTGGTGTGGCCGGCGGCGGCGAGGAGCAGTACCTGCCGCTGCCGGGCGGTGAGCCCTCTCACGACCGCCTCCGGGGCCTGGGCACGCGTCCGCGGATGTCGAGGATGCCGTCGGCGCGGGCGAGCAGCAGGAGGGCGCGGCGGAGGACGGCGCCGGGGCGTTCGCCGCGGCGGGCGTAGGCGGCGAGGATCGCGGCACTGCCGTCGTCGGGCTGCCAGCGCAGCGGCGCGCGGGTCACAGGTAGCTCCCGGTGGGTATGTCGCTGGCGGTCCACAAGGCGACCGGGCCGGGGCCTTGGTCGCGCAGGTCGCGCATCTCTGCCTGGCGGAGGTCGACGCGGGTGGGGGTTCGGTCGCTGGGCTCCCAGTCGTCGACCCAGGACGGGTCACCGTCGAGGGCAAGCTGGTCGGTGGTCATCGACTGCTCCTGCGTGCGTATCGGGTGTGGAGGGCGCGCCCTGCCCGCTGGATGGCGAGCAGGAGCGCGGAGGCGAACGGCCAGAGGATGAGGGCGACGCCGAGGGTGCGGCCGGTCAGGCGGTCCACCGGCGGACGGGGATCCCGGCCTCCTCGGCGAGCCGGGCGGTGTGGCTGGCGCCTCGGCTGCCGTTGCGGACGAAGGCGAGGCAGACGTCTGCGCCCTTGTCGATCATCGCCTTGTTGCGGATCGGTCCGGCGGCGCGGCCGTGGACGTGCCAGGCGGCGGGGTGAGCCTCCTCGGTGACGCGCTCGTAGTCGTCCGTGCAGACGGGAGTGAACCTCGTGAGCGCCCACGTCTTCGCCATGATGTCGGCGCCGGTGGGGCAGTCGCCGTGCACGACGACGAGGGGCTGATCGTCGGGGAGGGATCCGAGGATCTCGTCGAGGGCGCCGCGGACGGTGCCGATGGTCTGCCAGTTGCGGCTGCCGGTGACGAGTACGCGGTACGACTTCATGCGGTCTCCTCGTAGGTGAGTGGCTGGCTCCGGGCCCACAGGGACGCGTGTGGCGCCCGTTCGTGGGTGGGGTGGATGCGAGGGGCCCGGATGGCGCGTGAGGCCGCGAGACGGCCGTACAGCCCCCGCCACGCCCCGCGGCGGGGCAGTGGCGGGGTGACGCCTTGGTGGCCGCACAGCAGCGCGGCAGACGCGACCACCATGGCGAGGTCGGCGACGACACCCGTCACGACCCGGCCCCCGCCCGGCTGAGTCGGCCCGCGATGACGGCCGACAGCACGAGCACAGCCGCGCCAACGGACCACAGGGGTGCGCCGCTCTCGATGGCCCCGGCGGTGAGCAGCCCCCACGGCAGGGCGGTGAGCATGAACGCCTGCGGCAGGGCGAGACGGCGGGCGATCTCTGCGGTGCAGATGGCGAGGCAGAGCGCAGCAGCGGCGATGAAGACCAGGATCACGACCGGGCCCCGTCCTGCTGCGCGGCGGCGGCGTGGTCCACCGGGCAGGGCGCCGAGTCGCAATCACACAGTTCCGACTCACAGGCGGTTGTCCCGCACGTGCACGCCGCCTCGGAGGCGGGCTGCTCCAGGCACCTGCAGTCCCCGACGACACGCGCCTCACAGACGTGGCCGCCGAGCGGAACGCCCATGTCGGCGTGCAGCCGGTAACGGTCGAGGAGGTTGTCCAGCGTCGTCCACACGCCACGGCCGGTGTCACGGTGCTCGTCACGCTGCGCCTTCAGCCACCGCTCGACAGCATCGCCGCGGCTCGGCTGCTGCGGACCGCCGCCGGGCTGCGCCTCGTCACCCTGGTGCGCGCCGCAGTGGTGCTTGCAGCCCTCACAGCCGCAGGTGCACCGGTTCGGCACCGTCTCGTACCCGGGGCACGCGGTCGGCGCCTCGCCCGTCAGCCCCAGCGCCCGGAGTGCGGCCCGGGTGGCGCGTTCGGCGATGGCCTGCGTCGACCCGTCGGTTTCGTCCCACTGGCAGGTGAGTTCGCGGTACTCGTACACGGCCTGCTCGACGTCGGCCAGTACGGCGGCCGGGGTGGCGGCGGGCTGCGCCTCGTCGGCCATGCGGCGCAGCTCGACAGCGAACAGGCGGCGGGCGGTCGCGATGCTGCGGCGCCTGCGGATCACGTCCGTGGCCGCGGTCTGCTCCTGCTGGTGGGCCAGCTCCCGGTAGACGTCGGCCCGGGACACGGGTGGCGGCAGCACGGCCAGCACCGCTGAGGCGCGCGCCAGGTACGTGTCCTGCTCGTCCTGGTCGAGGTCGGCGTAGCGGCGGGCCCAGCCGGGATGGTTGTGGCCGTACAGCGCCTCGGCGATGCGCTGGCGGAGCGCGGCCCGGTCCACAGGCGACACGGCGGCAGGCGTGCGGCTGGTGTCGTAGGCGGCCAGCAGCTCCTCCGGCGTGCTGTAGCCGAGGCCCTGGCAGTACGAGAAGTCCAGGGCGTCCAGCAACTGCGTGCGCGGGTCCTCGGCGGTCGGGTCGGTCTCGGTCATTCGGGTCTCCTGGTGTGGGGTCAGAGGGTGAAGGCGAGTTGCTTGGGTTCGAGGGCGCCTTGGTCGGCGGCGGCGAGGATCCGCCGGTGCCAGCGCAGGGCGTAGGTCGCGCAGTTCGCGCAGTTCTTCGCCCGGTGGGTGCAGCCGGGCAGCTTCGGGTCGCGGCGGCCTCCGACTGACCAGGCCATCGAGTCAGCGGACGCGAGTTGGTCGCCGTAGTCCGCGAGCCCTTCGGTCTTCACTCCGAAGCCGTGTAGGCGCAGACCGCGGGTGGCGAACCGGTCGACGATGCGGGCGATCTCCTCGGTGGCCTGGCGTCGGCACACGGAGCCGAGCCCGACGACCGGGGCGGCGGCGAGGTCGACGCCAGCGTCGGCGTACAGCTCGGCGCAGCGTTCGTAGTCGGCGAGGGTCCAACCCTGCAGGACCGGTATCCACGGCAGGTCCGGGGCGACCCGTTGGAGCTCGACGTAGTTCTGCACGGTGAATTCCTGGTGGAAGCGGACGGCGGCCTCAAGGTCGTCGGGCTCGCCGGGGTTGATGCCGCGGGCTTCCTTTGTGCCGCGGAACTGCAGGCCGTTGTGCGTGCCGCCGTAAATCACCCAGGGCTCACACATCCAGTCCTGTGGGGCCGCCCACTGCAGGCGGCCCAACTGGTCGCGGTATCGGCGGACCTCGGTGGCGTACTCCTCGGGGGAGGTACGCCAGCTGCCGTGGTCCTTCAGCTCGGTGAACCCGCCCGAGTCGAGGGCCCAGTCGCGGCGTGCAGCCGGGAAAGGGCTGACGCGCTTGGCGAGCCGATTGCGGGAGATGAACAGGGTGACGCCGTCGAGGCGCGGGTCGTCGTCCCAAAGCCAGTTCGCCATGTGGGTACCGAGCATGAATCGCATGGTTATGCGACCGCCTCGGCCCGGCGCCGCGCGATGACCGTGATGACGGCGACGGCGGTGAGCGTCATCCACGTCTTGCCGAGCAGCTGGCCCGGCAGGTACTCCAGCGACCGGAACGCCAGCCACAGGAAGATCAGGCTGTCGGCGAGGATCCCGACCGCGTTCGAGGCGAGCATCGCCACCAGCAGGCCCCGGCGACGGAGCGGCTCGTACACGGCGAAGTCCATCGACTCGGCGACGAGGAACGCTGCGGCAGAGGCGACCGCGAGCGCTGGGTCGGCGAGCCACCACGACACGGCGGCGCCCACGGCGATCGCGGCCACCACCGGCGCTCGGCCCGCCGCCTCACGGGCCAGGTCACGCAGCACCAGAGCGAGGCCGACCAGATACACGCCGGCGGGGCGATGTATCCGAAGCCGACCGGCTGAGCGCCGAACTCGGTCACCGCCCAGTTCGAGGCGGGGATGGTGGCGATGTAGGCGGCCAGCAGGCTGGCGCCGGACAGGTTGATGCGGGTGGTCATCGGGTCTCCTGGTGTGGGGCCGTCCCGGTCGGGCGGCAGGTGGTGTGGGAGGCTGCGGACAGGCCCGCCGCGGTAGCCACGCGGCGGGCCGTCTTCGTGGTCACGGGGTGGTGTGCTCGGCGAAGAGGTCGAGCTGGTCGCCGAGCCGGGCGTTGGACCACAGGACTTCGGTGCGGCCCTTGTCGCCCTTGCCGTTGCCGGTGATCGTCGAGTGCTCGTACCGGCGCCAGCCGGCGTACAGCTCGTCGTAGAGCGGGCTGTGGTAGCCGGAGAGGACGACCGCGGCCTTGCATTCGGCGAGCGCGGCCGCGAGTTCCCGGTGCTCGGTCTCGGTCTTCATCTCGTGCCGATAGCGAGTCGTCGCCTCCCGCGTGGTCCCGAGGTAGGGCGGGTCGACGTAAAGCAAGACCTCGGCATGCCGCCCGTACTTGGCGATCAGATCCAGAGCCGGCATGCACTCCAGCGACACCGCATGAAGGCGCTCGGCGACCGCGGCCATGCGGTCGACGTAGCCATCCAGGTACGACGGCATCCCGAAGTTGCCCTTGGCGCCAGGGTTCACATAGTGCCGCCAGCCGTTCTTACGGAGCTGCCCGCCAAGGGACTGGGAGAGCCGCACCCATACGCGGCGCGCCTGCTCCAGCTCGTCCTCGGCAGGCTCGTGGGCGGCGAGCATCTCGGCGCGGCCGTGCGGCGTGAGAGCGCATGCGCGGATCAAGTCGTCCGGCCGGTCGCGGAGGATCCGCCAGAACAGCATCAGTTCACCGTCGAGGTCGTTGACGGTCTCCATGGGGCTGTGCCGTTTGGCGAGGAGAACGGAGAGGCTGCCGCAGTAGGGCTCGACGTAGTGGCCGTGACTGGGCAGCAGCGAGGCGATCCACGGGGCGATCGTCTGCTTCCCACCGAAGTACGGGACGGGTGATCGAACGGAGGTGCTCATCAGGTGTCTCCTCGGGTTCGGTGCCCGGTGCGGGCGGGCCGTCTGCGTGGTCACGGGGTGGGGCGCGGCTCGATGTAGGTCCGGCCGCGGTTGTAGTGCGACACCGGGTCGGCCGCTGGGAGCAGGACGCGGGAGTGCGGGTCCATCTCCTCGCCGTCGCCGATCCGGTAGTAGTCGGGCGCGTCCTGCTCGTACTGGGCGCGCCACTCGTCCAGCTCCACGCCGGACAGCTCCTTCGGCGGCGTCTCCCCGCCGTACCAGTCGGCCTCGATCCCGGCCTCGGCCAGCTCGGCTTCGGTCATCTCGTTGACGATGTGCGTGACGGCGGCCTCGACCTTGAAGCCTTCCGGCTGCTCGATGTGCCGGTAGGCGGCGGCCAGCTCTTCGAGGCAGGCGACCATGCGCTCCTGCCACTCGATCGGCATCGACTGCATCAGCGTCCGGTGCAGCACCTGGTAGTTGCAGTAGCTGAGGCCGAACCAGGTGTGGATCGGGCCGTCGGTCGGATTGCTGCTCATCGGTGTCTCCTCGGGTTCGGTGTCCGGTGTGCGGGTGGGGTGGGTTGGTGGTGTGCTCCGCCGCACTGGTCGCACGGCTGGGCGGTGAGCTGGCTGTGGCCGACCGACCCGAGCAGCCCCGCCCGGGCCAGGCCGACCGTGGCGAAGCGTGGGAGGCCGGTCGGGCAGGGCGGCCGGCGGATCGTTGCGGGCGGGTGTGGGGGCTGCCAGCGGGGCATCACGGGGCCGGAGTCTCGATCTGGAACTCGATGACGACCGCCTCGTCGCGGACGTGGAACCGCAACGCGTCGTCATGCAGCGGCTGCTCACGGTCCAAGCCGTGGTGCTCCCGATAGGCGCGTTCAGCGACCGCCCACGCCTTGCCGATCTCCGCAGCGGCGGCACCCCACGGTTCGGTGGCGGGGACGATCCAGCGGCGGATCGTGCGGGTCACCGTCTCGGACGTGAAGTCAGCCACGGCCAGCCTCCTCGGTCGAGCGGATGGTGAACTCGCCGAAGCCGTCACGGTGGATCACGTCGCCGGGCCGGGCCTCACCGGTCTCGCCGAACTGGTCGATCACCAGCACGTGGCGGTCGCTGATCGCAGACCGGCCACCACACCATTCGGCGATCTCGTCGAAGTTCTCGACGGTGAGGGTCCGCTCCTCCGGCGCGTAGTCCAGGTGCGGCATCCCGGCCATGACCATCGCCATGCAGTACGGGCACCGGTACTGGCCGAGCGGGGCGCCGACGAGCTGCTGCGGCTCCCACGGCCACGGGCAGCGCTCGCCGTTCTCATTGAGCGGGGCCGTGATGTCCAGCCGCTTGCTCAGGTCGATGTCGGTGGCGTCCTTCGGGTCGATGTCGGTCCATTTCAGGTCGGGCTGGCACGGCGTGAGGTTCGAGTGCGCGTCCTTGCCGCAGCCGCAGCGGTAGCCGATCGGGCCGTAAGCGATCGGATCGGGCGTGGTCTGGTCAGTCATCACAGGCTCCAAAGGGTCGGTTGGTGCTCTACGAGCGGCAGGGCGGTCTGGTCGGGGTGCACCTCGGGCGGCACATCCGCAGTGCGGGTAGCGGGGCGGGGAGGCCGGCGAGGGCGGGGCGGGCGGTCGACCGGGATGCCCAGGCGTTCCGCGCAGATCCGGCCGTAGCCGAGGGCGACCGCATCCGGGGAGGTGAGCCACCGCCCGCAGCCGCCCTCGCACTTCCGGCGCGGCATCAGGCCGCGGCCTCGAAGCCGGCCGTCTCCTCGTGCCGGGACAGCTCCTCGCCGGTGACGGCCTCCACCAGTGCGCACACCAGAACCTCGGCGGCGTTCGGGGTGAAAGCGTCAGCCACCCAACTGCCCATATACGCAGGTAGAATTGGGCAATGAGACCTCCGCGCACGAACTGCACCCAATGCGGCATCAAACTCACGGCAGAGAATGCCTATCTCCGCTCCGGAACTCCGACCTTCCGAGCGCACTGCCGGGCATGCCACGCACTTGGGCGACGCCGCCGACATGACGCGCGCGAAGAGGCGCGGCGCGCGGCGCTGGGCTTCAGCGAAACCATGGAGTGCTCCATATGCGGCGCCACTGAGACCGTCACGCGGTCCGGGCGCGTTCGGCGCCCCACAGTCGACCACTGCCATGCAACCGGCGTGATCCGTGGCATTCTGTGCAGCCGCTGCAACGCCGGTCTGGGCATGTTCGGCGACAGCCCGGAACGGCTCCGTGCTGCTGCCGCCTACTTGGAGCGATTCCGCGGCGCCGCGGCGAGCGGAGGTCACGCTCATGCCGCCACCGCCAAGTCATCGCAGTAGCCAGAGCCGAGGACGGCCTCGGCGACCATGGCGAACAGGTCGCGCGCGGCGGGCGGGGTGACGGCATTCCCAGCGAGCCGAACGCGCTCACGCTTGTTACCGAGCCAGATGTACTCCTCGGGGAACTCCATCGCCGCCGCGTACTCAACCGGCTCGAGCATCCGGAACCCCAGGTCCTCCACTGCGGTGACGACCGAGCTCGGAACGACCGCGTGCCGGTCGACCGTGGTCACCGTCGGGATCGGCTCCGCGGCCGGGCGGGCCATGCCGTTGCCGTAGTACGGCACGACCAGGTCCGGCACCGTCAGGCCGTGGTGGTTGCCGGACGCGCACACCGTCGCGAGCGGGTCCGACACCGGCCGGTGCGTGGAGCCCCCGCCGCGGAGCTCGACGATGTACGGCGGAACCGCCACACCGGTCTCGTTGCGGGCGGTGCACGTCCGCATCGGCAGCCCAGCCGGCCGCGCCTGCTTGCCGTCCCGGCCTTCGACGGGCACGACGAGCGGCACACCGTAGGCGGCGAGCCCGTCACGGACGCGCTTCATCGTCTTCTCGGCGAGCGGCCGGGCGCGATCCCCGATGCGCTGCGCGGGCAGCGCCCAGTTGATCGCGTCGGCGGCCGGCCGGACCGCGGGGAACACCTCGGCGTGGCAGCGGGCGGTGGGGCAGCGCCACACGTACTGGCTCTTGTACTTGCCGTAGCGGCGGGCGGGGTTCTTCCACGCCTGCACCGCGCGGACCGGCTTGTCGCACTGCTCGCAGTAGGCGGCGGGGCGGAGCCACTTGTCGAAGTCGGGGTCGCGCTCACCCTCAAGCCAGAAGATTACGTACATGCGGTCGCGGGACTGAGGGGCACCCGGCCCGAGCGCCTGGGCGTGCATGGAGTTCAGGCAGACCAGCCGAGACCGGTAACCCAGCGCGTGCATCCCGGAGATCCAGGCAGGCCACAGGATCCAGTCGCGGGCGTCCACCACGTTCTCGACGATGATCGCCCGGTAGCGGTGGAACTCGGCGAACCGGACGACGTCCCACATCGTGGCCCGCGATCGTTCCGCGGCCTCGTCGGGGAGGATCTCGCCGAACAGGTCGGGGGTGGCGTCGCGGTGGCGGCGGGCGCCCTTGGCGATGGAGTGGTTCGTGCACGACGGGGAGAACCAGGCGAACGTGGTGGTCGGGTAGCGGCGCGGGTCGACCTGGGAGATGTCGGCGCAGTCGTGGTCGGTGTCCTCGTGGTTGGCCTGGTGGACGTCGACGGCGAGACGCCAGTGGTTGAGGGCGGTGCGGACGATGCCTCCGGCCTGGCGGATGCCGGTAGAGGAGCCGCCTGCGCCGGCGAAGCCGTCGGTGGAGTCGGCGGCGAGGGTGCGTCGGTTGACGAGCATCAGGCAGCGTTCCCTTCTTGGGGCCGGTGGGTGGTGTGGCTGTTGGGGTTGCCGCCGCACTTGGCGCACGTGCACGCGTCGGGTGGCGGGGTCGGGCCGGTGGCGGCGGTCATGCGGCGCTCCGGTCCTCGGCGCGCCAGCGGTAGACGGTGCGCGGGTCGACGCCGACGATGCGGGCAACCTCGGCTGCGGGCATTCCGCGCCGGCTGAGACCGCGCCCGACCATCACGCGCTCGAGTCGGGTCAAGCCCTCAACCGACTGGGCCCGTTCGACGACGATCTCGACGTCGTACTCGTCGGCAACCGTCCACTCGGTGAAGTCGGGGTCGCCATGCCGGGCGAAACGGTGCCGGTGCTTGTGGCAGATGCGTCGGCCGGGGCGGGCCTGGTTGCTGCAATCGTCGATGGCGCAGGTGCGGCTCATGCGGCGGTCTCCTCGGCTTCTTGGTAGCGGCGGGCGTGGACGGTGTTGGGCGGCAGCGGCAGGTTGTCGTTGTGGCAGCGCTGGCCGGGCGCGGCCTGGCAGGTGGTGCAGCAGGCGACGGTCTGCGCCCACACGGCGAGCCGCTGCTGATGCGGCTTCGGCAGGGTCTTGTCGCGGCTGAGGACGTGGCAGCGCTGATCCGGTCCTGCGTGGCAGTGCGGGCAAGTAGTGCCGTTGACGTCACGACGCCGGCCACTGGTCGGCCAGTCCTTGGCGGGGGTGTCGCCGAGGCGGGCCTTGCCCTCGGCGATCTGCTGGCGGAGCAGGAGCTTGAGAGTGCCGTCGCGGCGGGCCGCCTTGATCTGGGCCGGGTCGAAGTCGGTCACGATGCGGCTCCCTTCGCGGCGATGCTGAGCGGCCGGTAACCGACGTGATCGGCGAGCAGTTGGGCCCCGGCCCGAAGCAGGTACTCCTCCTCGGGCCTGGCGATCGCCAGTGCGGCCTGCCAGTCCCACACGAGCGACGCGGCGGGATGCAGGCCGGGGTCGCGGAGCGCGTGGTCCAGCTGATTGAGGGCCAACAGCCCTCGCCGCAGAGCCACGCCAACGAGACGCGTGCAGTCAGGGCACAGCGGCGCACCCTCGCGGTCGGCGAGGTGCACCAGGTCGGGGATGGTGGTGTCCTCGCAGCGGTGGCACTCGACGACCCGGGCGGCCGTGCGGATGGCTGCGCGCACCGGGTCGAAGGGGCCGCGGTAGTCGGTGGGCTCACCGTGGGTCTTGATCTCGATCAGCTCGTTCATGCGACACCGAGCCGGCGGTCGTTGCCGCCGAGGGCGACGACGGTGGTGGTCTGGGCGAGCCGGGAGGTGATGCGGGCGCCGAGCTGGTCGTGAAGGTCCTGGCCGTTCGGGTCGGCGACGGGCAGGTTGCTGGTGATGATCAGCGGGCGGCACTCGTTGTACCGCTCGTTGAGGATCCGGTATGTGGCTTCCTCGGTAAACTCGCTGATCTTCTCGGTGCCGAGGTCGTCGATCAGCAGCAGCGGTATCCGCATGAGCCGCTTGACCTCGTACTCGGGGCCCTTCTCGCTGCCGCCTGGCCGCATCAGGGCGTACATGTCCGGGGCGGTGAGGGCGATGAGCTCGAATCGGTCGGGCCCGGCCTCGGCGATGCGGCGGAGCGCGCCGTAGGCCTGGTGGGTTTTGCCGGTGCCGAACGGGCCGGTGAGGAACAGGATTCCAGCCGTGCGTGGGTCAGCGATGGCCCGGTCCGCCCAAGCGGTCACCTGCGGGTGGGTGGCCTCGGCTTCCTGGTAGCGGTACGGGGTGGCCGTCTTCCAGCGGTTCACTGCGATCGTGGCCCGCTGACGGCGGTGGTACTCCGGGTGTCCGGGCTCGTCGGGCGTGGGCTGGTCGTCGATGGGGCCGGCGGTGATGTGGCCGAGGCCGCGGGCCTCGAGCATCTGCTGCATGCGCTGCATGACGACTTCACTCGCCAGCGGCTTGGGGTCGGGCATGGGCGTGGAATCCGTTCTCGTAGACGGAGTGGTCGACGGGGGGCTGGAACGGCTGGTGACCCTTGCTCCCGACGGGGCGGAGGTTGGGCTTGCCGTTGGGCTCGGGCGCGTACTTGTCCTCGTAGCGGCGCTCGCGGAGCCAGTTGGCGGAGTGCTTGATGTAGCGCCAGTCCTCGCCTGCCTTCTCGCGGGCGTAGGCGACAGCGGCGGCGGTGATCTCCTGCGGGTTGGCTCCACTGAGGACGGCGGCGGTCCACTCCTCGAGCGTTTTGTCGTAGTCCTTGCTCTTGGGGTAGAGCGCCCAGAAGTTGCCGAACTCCTTCTTCTCTTCGGCGGTGATCGTGCGGGCCGCAGGAGAAGGGGTAGCGGTGGCTCCCCCTTGCGTAGAGGCTTCTTCCTCCTGAGGAGCTGAGGAGCCTGAGGAGAAGGGGGTAGCCGTGGCTCCTTCAGAGTGAGCCGGGGCTTCTTCTGAGTGAGCCGTGGCTACCCCTTGGGGTAGCGGTGGCTCCCCTTAGGGGTAGCGGTGGCTACTCCTTCGAAGGGGGGAACGGTGAACGTCATCCGAACGCCGGGGACGGCGTAGAGGATCCGGCCGTCCTTGCCCTGCCCGATTGGGACACGGAACTCCCAGCCGACAGCAGCCAGGCGCTTGAGTGCATTGCGGACCACCACAGCGTCCTTGGCTCCGGTCCATCGCGCGAGGTCCTCGAGGGTCACCCAACTGCGTCGGGTGTCCTCGTTGGCGTCGTCGGCGATCTCCAGGGCAACGGCGCGCTGCAGGCCGGTGATGTTCGGCCCGAGTGCTTCGCGCAGTTGGCGGCGGAGGTGGTAGCCCATCTGTCTCTTCTCTCGGGAGGGGTGTCTCTGCTGGTCTGTTGCTGTTTCGGGACAGCCCTCATGGGGGCGATCGATACGTCTGGCGCATCTCGCTATAGCCAACATACACTTGGACACATGAATGTTGGCTATGGTTGTGCAACTGGATGTGGCCTAGGCCGTGTGGGACGATGCGGCCATGACCGAGGAGGAGACCGTGACCCGCCTGAAGGAGGCGGCCAAGGCGAAGCGAGACGCCGAAGAGGCCGCGGCCAAGCAGTTCGAGGCTGCCGTCGTCGACGCCCTGCGCTCCGGCCTGAAGCCAGCCAAGGTCGCCGATGCGACCGGCTACAGCTACGAGACGATCCGGCGCATCGCCCGGGCCAACGACATCGGCCGCCTGCGCGAACCAACCGTCACCAGCAGGAAGAAAGCCCAGCCGGGAGGCGACTCCCCGGCCTGACCGAGGAGACTCCGCTTGACCGACATCGAGTCGCAGCCGACCGCCGTGTATCGCCTCTACGACAGGGGCGGCCGGCTCCTGTACGTGGGAATGACCAACAACACGGCTGTCCGCTTCAAGTGGCACAAGATGGAGAAGCGCTGGTGGCATCTTGTGGAGAAGAAGGATGTGGAGTGGCATCCGGATCGCGCGACGGCGCGCAGACATGAGGCCGCAGCGATCAAGTCCGA
Organism: Streptomyces tuirus; assembly: GCA_018195615.1. Classification (GTDB taxonomy): domain Bacteria; phylum Actinomycetota; class Actinomycetes; order Streptomycetales; family Streptomycetaceae; genus Streptomyces; species Streptomyces tuirus_A. The sequence continues at coordinate 739,584 of JAGTPG010000001.1, forward strand.
ATCCCCGCTGTACAACGCCATGCACGCAGCTGCCGGCCCGCACGACACGCCGCTGCGTGACGCTCGGCAGAAGCTCGGCTCCATCGTTGATGACGTCCGTGTCCACCATGAGCCGCGCTGGCTCACGTACTTCGGCAAGCGGGTCGTGGCCGTGGTTGAGCCCGCATTCCACGACGAGGCGGCCTTCAACGAGCGCATTGTGAACGCCTTGCGCGATGTGGCTCCAGAGCTCTACGAGCGCCTGGCGTCCGGCGACTGACACCCCTCCTCCTCTCCTCGGGCCCCGCGCTAGCGCGGGGCCTTTGCATGTCCTGCTGGTCACTTGTTGGTCTGCTGCTCAGCGCAGGTTTTGTGAGAGGGGCGCCCGGACTCGTCGCGCAGGTGTGTAAGGCCGCCGCAGTAGCGACACGGGTTGTCGAGCGGAGACCAGTGAGATCGGTCGCTCCAGTCAAAGCAGGTCCCGTGATTGATCTCGATACGAGGCCGGGCTCGACAGGTGGGGTCACTTCCTGAAGTGCCAGCGGCAGGCTTGCGGGCCTGGGGCCAGCGGGTCGGGCGGAGCGGCCGATGGTGTCCTCATACCGCTCGAGCTCGACTGCCGTGGTCCAGAAGTGGAAGGTGGTTCGGAACTCCTTGACCCCGGCCTGCACAACTTCTCCGGCCGCCACTCCGCGGACGAAGTCGTCGTAGGAGATCTGCCGCACGGACGAGACCGGGTGCCACTTGCCGCACTTGCCAGTTCTCTTGGTGAGGCAAGGGCGGGCGCGCCGCTCGTCGCACTTCTCCATCTCGAGGTAGCGATAGCCGCCTCGGATCTGGAGATGGGCGCCGTCCCGTATGGCTCGCGGGGGAGGTTGTTGTCGGTGCGCGTCCAGGCGACCTCGTTGCGGTTGAACATCTGGGTGTCGTCGGTGTGCCAGGCAGCCAGGACACCGTGGTCGAACGAGGCCTTGTTGCGGCGCCGGATCGCTCCTTCGGGTTCGAAGGAACGCTGGATCTCAAGTCCGGTCGGCATGTCGGTGGCGCCGTAGATGACAACGTCACTGCGAACCTTGCCGTCCTTGGTGCGCACTTCGGCCTCGGCGCGGTGGCCAGCCTCGGTGGCGACGCGGACGGTGCGCTCCTTGTACGCCTGGTGTTCGGGGCTCTCGTTGGAAACGTGGCGCCGTTCGGCGGTCTTTGCTTCGTGGGCAGCGACGCGCTTCCCCTGCCGCTCGTAGACGTACATCCACTCGACGTAGCCCTGCCGCCTGCAAATGCCGCCGCACTGCAACTGCCGTCGGGACAGTGGCGTGCGCTTATCGGCGAGCAGCAGTTCCCACAAGCCGGGGAGTGCGGGCCGGCCAAGGTCGGGCTTGCGGATGTCGAGCTCACCGAGCTCGGCGTGCCAGAGCAGGTTATTGACCACGACCTGCTCCTCCTCTCTCCTCCGGGGCCCCGCGATGCGGGGCCCTTTGTCGTGCGGTTCAGGCCGCGGTCTGCCGCCGCTGCCGCTGTGTCCGTCCGCCCCACACGCCGCGCAGCCGGTGGCCGTCGTGGGCTTCGAGGGCGGCGCGGTGCTGGTCGCATTCGGCGATGACCGGGCAGCCGGCGCAGATGCGGCGTGCGGTGGTGGTGGCGGTGCCGGGGAGGCCGTCGGTCCACAGGTCGGGGTCGGCCTGGGCGCACAGCGCGGACGCCATCCAGGCGTAGCGGGCGGCGCTCACGCGGCGGCCTCGACGGCGTACTCGGGGTGGTCGCGGAAGGCGTGGTCGATGTACGCCTTGGACACGCCGAGACGTTCGGCTGCGGAGGCGCGATCGAGGCCGATGGTGGTCATGACCCAGTTGGCGTCCTGGGCGACGATCTCCCGCTTCGTCACCCCGTACATGGGCTCGAAGTGGGGGTCGTCGATGACGTCCATGCGGTCAGCCCAGTAGGCGATCGTGGGCCAGTTGTTGCGCTGTGCCCGCAGCCGTGAGCGGTGCGCGGAGGCGGGGCGTACACCGCATCGCTCGGGCCGCTTGTCTTTGATCTCGTCGTAGAGGTCGGCGATGGCGTCGGCGGTGCGCGCGTACAGGTGGGTCTGCCGCGGGAGGGTGTGAAGCGGGCGGTTGCCTTGCGGCAGGAGCGTGACGAGGTGGGCGTTGGGCCAGCCGCCGACGTTCAGGGCCTGGATGCGTCGGAGGGATCCGATGGCGTGGGTGACGCCGGGGGTGATGCTGTCGGGGTCGAGGGCGAGGATCTTGGCTGCGACTTCCGGACGGACTTTGCGCTTGCGGCCGAAGCGTCGGCCGTCTCCGCTGCCGTAGGGGCGGGTGAAGCCGGCGATGGTTTCGACGGCGAGCCCAGTGAGGGTGGAGATGCGTCGCGGGCCAATGTCGGCGGCGGCGAGGAGCTGCAGGTGCTGGCGGACGGGTTCGGCGTCGACGAGGGCAAGGTTGCCTACTCGGTTGCGGCGCCATTCCGCCTGGTAGGCCCTGACTCGGTCGCGGCACTCGACGCGCTTGCAGCCGTAGTGCTTCACGCACGTGACGGTGTTGTGGTGGGGGGCTTCTCCGGTGCGGCGGGTCACGACTCGGTCTCCTTCCGGTGGTGTTCGGCGGCGTCTGCGCTGGTGCGGTTGGCGTGGTGCTCGAGGCGGCGGATGGCTTGCCGGGTGTGGTGGCGGTGGGCGATGGCGTCACCTGCGGCGGCTCCGGCGGTGATGGCGAGTCCGGCGATGCTGACGGTGAGGAGCGCGACGGAGGCGATGGCTCCCCAGACGATGACCTCGGCGGTGTGCACGGCTTCGCGGATCACGTCCGCCTCCTCGCGGGCCGCGTGATGAGCGCGAACACGACTGCGGCGATACCGGCCGTGAAGCCAAAGCAGGCGAGGAACAGGGCGGCCATCATGCGGCGGCCCTCCGCTGCTCGGCGCGGGCGGTGCGGCGCTCTTCGAGGAACTTCCGGCCCGCGGCGGTCAGCAGGTAGGTGTGGACGGGCTTGCCGTGCGCCTTCGGGTTGACGGACGGCTCGTAGTCGATGTGCTGCAGGACGAGGGGTTGCGGCGTTGGGAGAGGCTGGAGAAGTACAGGCCGATGACGCCGCGGCTCATCGGGGCAGCACGGCCCACAGGTCGTTCGCGGAGAACGGCCGGTTGCCGCCGGCTATGGCGAGGACGGCCTGGTCGAGGACCGCTTCGTCCCAGTCGGTGACGTTGGCGTACAGCAAGGCGAGGGTGGCGTTGGCCTGCTCGCGGGCCTGCTCCGGAGTGAGGGTCATGGGGTGGTCTCCTGGTTGGCGAGTTTCAGCAGCACGGCGGCGTGGCAGTGGTCGGGCTGGCCGTTGGCGGGGAGCGGGCACCAGCAGGTGAGGTCGCGGCCGTGCAGCAGCGCGCGGAAGAGACGCAGTGCGTCGGCCTGCTCCGGCTCGCGGATCCATCGGGCGTACCGGTCGGTGGCCTCGGCGCGGGCGGCGGTCTTGTTGTCCCAGCGGCCGAGGGTGTGGCCCTGATAGGTGACGGCCCACATGTCGAGCGGGCCGCCGCGCTGGGAGGCGGCGGGGACGACGTGGAAGGGGTTGCCGAAGCGGGTGGGTCGGCCGACGTAGGTGGAGTGCCGGGGGGCACGCCACCCGCGGCTGCGGCGGCGCTGGATGCGGGCGGGGCTCACCACGCCACCCCCGTCTCCTGCCGGAGTGCGGCGTTGACGTCGAGGTGCTCGCCGTACACCTGCGCGTTCCGGTCGGGCTCGGCGCCGGCGTGGATGAGGATGCGGGCGCCCTCGTGCTTGGCGGGGAGCTTCCATGAGCGGTTCTCGACGCGCTTCGTCTGATGGGCGATCGCGCCCGCCCAGGGCTGCCTGATCGTGAGTGCCTTCATCGGGTCGTCTCCTTGGTCGCGGTCTGCTGCTGGATTTCGGGGCAGTCGATGCCGCGCTGGTCGAGGACTTCGCGGACGGCGCTACGGATGGCGGTGACGAGTTCGTCGTGCAGGTCGGGGCTCAGGCGGGCCGGTGGGCGATCTGCACGGCGAGCGACCAGTTGCCGTCGTGCCCCCACACGAGTGGGGTGACGTGCCGCAGGTAGCTGGCGGCGAGGTCGACGGCCCAGCGGGACATGTCGGGCGCGTCGTCGAGGAGCTGGTGCACGTCGTTGGCGGCGTCGTGGAAGTCGTCGTAGGGCAGGTGACCCCAGGTGAGGCCGTCCTCGGGGTCGCCGCCGACGGCGGACGGGATGGTGGTGTTGCGCATCTCGTCGCCGACCTCAAGCCGGTCCGGGTCGCGCAAGACCTCGGCGTACTGGCGGGCCGCCTCGGCGCGCAGATCCGCGTCGGTGTAGGTGAGCTTGGCCATGTGTGGTGTCCTCTGTGAGGGCCGCCCCGATACCCGCGGGGCGGCCGTTCGCGTGTGCGGGCTAGAAGGGGACTTCGTTGGTGGGGCCGCCGAGGGCCATCCGCTGCATGTGGCGGCCGATGTCGTCGATCAGGTCGATGCGTTCGCGCTTCAGCTCGTGGGCGAGGCCGCGGGCCCAGGTGCGGACGGCTTCGGACTTGCCGTCGAGGAGCGCTTCGGCGAGGTGGAGGGTGACGACGTTGGCCATGGCCTGGTCGCGGGTGACGCCGGGCCCCACGGTTCGCGGGCGGCGACCTTCTCCGCCTCGGCCCACGGGTCGTCGGCTGGCGCTCCCGTGGGCAGTGCCTTGTACGCGGCTCGCGGGTCCCAGCCGTGGTCCTCGAGCCACTGGTCGACGAGTTGGTCAACGTTGCAGTCGGCGTTGTCGAGGGCTTGGGTGAGGGTGATGGCGGCCCGCCAGCGGTCGCCGTCCCGGCTGTCGAGGCCCTGCGCGATGTGCGTGGCGATGAGTTCCCGCATCGCGCGCTCACGGCGGCGCAGGAGGGTGTTGGCGTCCCGCAAGTCGGCGAGGGTGCTCGCAGGGACGGTCACGGTCTCGGGCTCTGCCTGGCTGGTGGTCATGGTTCGTGGCCTCCTGGGGTTAGGAGGCGCCCGCATAGCCCGCGGGCGCCTCTCTGCGGGTGCGGGCTACTTGGTGGGGTCGGTGGCCGGCTTGTCGGCCTTGCCGCCGGTCAGCTCGTCGGCGGACACGCGCGGGGCGGGGAACTCGTCCTCGGCGGTGACCTCGCCGCGCTGGATCGACTTGTAGATGACGATCAGCTGGGCGACGTCGTGCTCGGTCCACTTCGTCGACGGCCGGTCGAGACGGTTCTCGATGCGGTCGGCGGTGACGCCGATGCCCTCGAACGTCTTGATGGCGTCAGCGATGCGCTGGGCGAGGGGCTTGCCGCCGCCGTCCCGCAGCGTCTGGTTGCACAGCTCCTTGGCCTCTTCGACGAACCAGGGCGGGAGGATCGCGAAGATCGCCTCGCGGACGCGGCGGGCGCCGTTGTTGCTGTTCGTCTCGTAGATGTCACGCATGTCGGTGAGCTGCTTCGGCCCGTTCTTCGTGTCGCGGCGGTGCGGCACGATGAACGTCGAGGAGTTACGGGAGTTGGTCTGCACGTCCCAGGCGAAGGCCTGCATCTCGGACTGGCCGTACTCGTCGTCGCGGCGCATCTCGACAAGGCCGTACTGGACGTTGCCCCAGACGCGGGCGAGTTCGCGGGCGAGGTGGACGGAGGCGCCGGTGATGGTCTGGCCGCCGCGGGAGTAGCGGAAGAACGCCCGTTCGGCGAGGCCCTGCTGCTTGCAGGACTCGCGCATCTCGGCGACGGCGGCCTGGATGTTGCGGGGGCACTGCTGGGCGACGACGACCGCGGCCTGGACTTCGGCGGCGGCGCGGGACTGCTCGACCGCGGTGCCCTGCCCGATGCGGGCCGGGGCGGTGGTGGACGGAAGGGGAACGGGCTGGTTCATGCGTACTCCTCGTGATCGCGCTTCTCGGCCCAGGCGGGCAGAGGCAGGTAGGTGATGCGGTCGTTGAAGCCGGGCCAGTTGCCGGTGCGCTCGCACTCGGCGTAGATCTGCAGGGCCCGGTCGTTGCGGGCGGCGCCAAGGGCGAGGGCGGGGAAGTCGAGCTCGACCAGGTGCACCAGGTACGGGGCGGTCTTCGCCTGGAACACGAAGACGAACGCGGGCTCGATCCCGCCGGCCAGGTCGAGGGCCTTGACGGCGTCGAGGTACCAGGCGGCCTGTGCGTGGTAGCCGTGTTCGTACACGGCCCGCTGCAGGGCGGAGGGGTCGACAGCCTTGGCGGTCTTGTAGTCGACAACGACGAGCCGACCGTCGTCTTGGCGGTGGGGCATCCAGTCGGGGCGGGCCCGGCGCCACACTCCGTGGCGTTCGTCCTGCCAGAACAGGGACTGTTCGGCGATCCCGTTGCCGGGGCGAACAGCTTCCCGGCGGTTGGGTGCTGGCGGATCGCCTCGGCCATCGCCTGCACTTGCTCGTACTCCTTGCGGAGCAGGGGCGTCTTGCCCTCGTCGTAGGCGAGGTCGCGGAGTTCTCGGGCGGCGACCTTCTTCCAGTCGGGGAAGTCGATGACTTCCAGTTCCGGGCCGTCGCCGAGGACGAGCATGTGGGCGGCGTGGCCGAGGTCGAACTCCCGCTTGTGTGGCTGCTGGTGGTCGCGGTCGTACTTGAACTGGGCGGGGCAGCCGGGGTCGAGGAGCTTGCGGGCTCCGGAGGAGGAGAGGCTTCCGCCGGGCACGGGGTCGGCGTGGTAGACGTCGATCGGCATGTCCGGGTAGATGCCGGGCTCCGTGACGACCGGCGTCTCGACGATGGTGGTCACGCGGCACCGCCCTCAATGAGCGAGGTGTAGTAGCAGTGGCCGGGCTGCTCGCTGTGGAGCTTGAGCAGTCCCTCGCGGTGCAGGATGTGGAGGCGGCGGCGGGCGACTGACCGGTAGATGTGGGTGCCGGCGGTGCGGCGGAGCACCGCCTTGGCTCGTCCCGGCGTCCACTCCCCGCCCTCGTTGGTGATCGCTTGGAGGAGCGCGAGCCCCATCTGGTGCGAGCGGACGGGGTGCCGGTCGGCGGGCTTCGGGTGGAGCAGGTAGGCGCGCTGTCCGTTGACTGTGACGGGGAGGAGCTTGCCTCGGCGGGCGAGGTCGCGGAGGTCTCGGCGTGCGGCGTTGCGGCCGATGCCGGACCAGGGGGTGATGCTGTAGAGGTCTTGGGCTCGGCGTGTGGTGATGGGCTGTCGTGGCTCGCGTTTGATGAGGGCGAGCAGGCTGTCGCGGCGTTCGGTGACGTCCAGGCCGCCCCTGGCCTCGACGGCGGCGGTCACTGCTGGTCTCCGTCGGTGCAGGTCTCGCAGAGGCCGGTCTTGAGGTCGAGCGGCCCGGTGGTGTCGCCGCAGTTCTTGCAGCCGAGCGGACCGGTGTGGTTTGTGCTGGTTTCGGTGGTCATGTCTCCTGCTTCGGGGTGTGCTGGGGTAGGGCCCGCCGTCGCGGTGGGGGTGCCGCGAGCGGCGGGCCCTTCGGATGCCGCAGCGCGAGGGGGGGCGCCGTGCGGCTGGTACGGGGTTGTGGGTCAGTCGCCGTCGCCGAGCCGGAGGAACTCGTCGTCGTCGGGGAGGGACGTGAGCGGCCAGGAGGTGAGGAGCTTCACCGCCTGGTAGCCGCTGCGGGGGTTCGTCTCCCGTCCGGAGAAGCGGCCCTTGTGCGGTGCGGTCTGGAAGCCCTGGTAGACCTCGAACCGCTTCTCGTCGCAGTCGATGAGGTAGCCCCACTCGCACCACACCGAGTCGCCCGGCCAGTCCGGCGAGTGGGGGGCGTGACCGGCGGCCAGGGTGGCGGCGGGGTTGCCGAACGTGCGGTACAGGAGCCGGTACCACTCCTCGCCCGGCTCGTCCTTCGGGCCGCCGGGCCGCGAGTCGGCGTACTGGGCGAGGGCTGCGCGCTGCTCCTCGGTCGGCATGGTCTCGCCGTCGATGTGGATCAGCTTGGAGGCCTGCTCGCGGACGGTGTCCCAGTCGGTGACGGTGCGGGCCCACTTGAGGGCGTCGGCGCCGAGGGCGCTGGGATATGCGTCGTAGTGGATGTAGGTGATGGTCTCGTGCTGGTTGGCGACGAAGCCGAGGAAGCCCCTGGTTGACATGGGCGGTTTCCTTCCATGGGATGCTGAGGTGGGATCCCCGGGCGTTACAGGCGGCCGGGGTTCTTCTTTGGTGCGCCGCCCCGGCCGGCCGTTCGTCATCCGGCCTGGGCGGCAGTCAGGCGGCCGGAACCTGGTGGATGGGCCAGGGCTGCGGCTGGTCGAGGATGGGGAGTTCCTGCGTCTGGTCGTTGCTGGTGTCGAGGTACGGCACCGGGGACGCGTAGGGCAGGCAGACGACCGGCGAGTACGGTCGGACGAGTTGCGTGTCGACCTGGGTGATGCGGGGCCGGGCGTTGATGACGGCCTGCCGCAGTCGCTGCTGTTCGGCGGCGGAGCGGCACACCTTGCCCGACAGTTCCTTCACCCGCCGCTTGAGCGCCTCGTTCTCCGCTTCCGCCGCCGCGGCGCGGATGCTGGTCTGGCATTCGCGGACGATGCTGCGGGTGAGCTCGCCCACGAGGTCCTCGTTCGCGGCGATCAGCTGCCGGTTGTCGTCCTCGGCCCGTTCGGCGCGGGTGCGGAGTTCCGTGTAGGCGGGGCTGTGCTTGCCGATGCTGCTCACTGGCGCTCCTTGCGGGCTCGTATGCGGGCGGAGACCTTCTCGCCGGCGAGGATCAGGAAGATCGGGGCGACGAGGATGAACGCCGCCAGCACGGTCACGACGCGACCTTCGCGGCGTCGAGGGTCTGCTGCGTCGCCTCGGCCTTGATGTGCGGGCACTTGGCGGCGAGGTCGACTTCGGCGCGGTAGCGGTCCCAGCTCATGAGCTCCATGCGGTAGCCCTGCCGCTGGTACTTGTCGCGCTCCCGCTTGAGCGGGTAGTGCTCACGCCACGCCTGCTCCTCGGTGGCGAACGCCTCGTCGCCAAACGCGGCGGTGAGTGCTCCGCACGGGCAGCCGCATGGCGCCCACGTGATCCAGGTGCAGTTCGACAGCGCGTGCAACCCGCCGTCGATCTCTACCTTCAGCTCGGGCATTACGCCTCCCACTCCGTGATGGCGGCCTCGACCGGAGCGCGGAGGTGGTCGTGCCACAGGCTGTTCATCGGCGTGGGGGTGCCGGCGAAGGCGAGGGTGGCGGCGGCGCCGGTGAGCATGGCCGGGGCGACCCAGCCAGCCACGGGCAGCGGCTCCGGGTCCCGGTTGGAGCCGTCCTCGCTGAGGCGGGCCCACTGCCAAACCGGGCCGCGGTCGTAGTGCTTGTCGCGGCCGGTGTGCCAGTCCCAGATGAGGATCAGGCCGTACCGGTACCGGTCGGCGGGAATGTCGGACGTCTCGGGGTGAGGGTGATGACGCCGCGCAGGTAGGGCACGTCGTAGGAGTCCTCGACGAACGCGTCCGTCTGCTCGGGCGTCAGCTTGGCCTCGGTGAGGGCGGCCTCGACGGCGTCGAGGTAGGGGGCGTGCGGCGGGGTGTGGGTCACCTGAGGTCTCCCATGAAGTCGGTGGGGATGTCGGCGTGGCCGTCGAGGATGTCGGCGATGAGGTTCGGGTCGGTGATCCAGGCGGGTACTTGGCGGCGGGTGATGCCGAGGCCGGACAGGAGGCCGGGCAGGATCACCGGGTCGGCGTCCACGGGCGTGGGCGGCAGGTCGAGCGTGCTCACGCGGCCCTCCCGAGTCGGGTCCGGGCGATCGCTGCGGCCTTGAACCGGGCGTGCTCGGCGGCGATCTGGTCGAGGTACTCGGCCACGGTCCACGGCTTCGCGCCTCGGGAGCGGCGGGCGAACTCGGCCTCGACGCGGGCGAGGGCGTCCTGCTCCAGGTCCGCCAGCGGGCGGGGTTCGGCGACGGTGGCCATCACGCCACCTCCCGCAACGCCTGCCGCTGCGTCCAGGCGGCGAGTCGGGCGACCGCTTCGGCGAGCTGCTCGACCGTTGCCGGGCTGGAGTCGCTGACGGTGATCGCGATGGACTTGCCGGGTTCGCCGATGACGAGCCGGGCGAGGGGCTTGCCGTCAACACCGTGGTCGAACTCGGTACGGATCGGGGCGTCGTTCAGGGCGACGGTGATCCCGCCGTAGATGTCAGCGCTCACGACACGGCCTCCTCGGGCGTGGTCTCGGGCTGGGCGGCGCGGAAGCTGGGCGGGTCGCAGTCCTTCGCCCCGGCAAGGCGCGCGGTCGGGCACGGGTACGGGAGCGTGTAGTCCTCGTCGCGCGTCATCGCGTCGGCGTCGATGCACACCGGGCAGGGGCCCATCGGCGAGTCCTTGTGCAGGTGGCGGATCTGCTCGGCCGCCTTCTCCAGCTCGGCGATCCGGTCGCGGTTCGCGCGCAACGCCTCCGCCGCGTCGGTGAGGGCCTCGTTCGTGGTGTGCCGCTCCGCCTCCAACTCGGCGATACGGGCTTGGAGGTGCTGAGTGAAGGCCTGCTCCTGCTTGAGCCAGCCCTGGTACGACTCGCGGTCCTTGACGACGCGGAGGATGCCCTCGTCGTAGGCCTGCGCCCGCTCGCGAGCCGACAGCCAGGCGAGCCGGTAGCGGTCCCGTTCGGCGAGGACCTGGATGTACTCGTCGTCGTCCTTCGCCTGCTGGTCGAGGCGCCGCACCTTGTCGTCCTCCAGGCGGGCGACCCGCTCACTCAGGCGCTCGATCTCCGCCCGGAGGCCGGGCACGTGGTCGGCGACGGCGTGCGCGGTGCAGCACGCGAACCCGAGATCCGGGTGGCCCTCGTAGGCGGCCAGATCCTCCGCGAGCTTCGTGAGTGCAGCTCCGTTGACCTTCACGCGGCACCTCCCTGGCGGCGGGCGTGCTTCCTGCGGCTGGGCGCCGACGACCGGCGCGGACGCCCCGTCGGGTTAAGGCCCACACGCGGATCCGTCGGAGCCGGGGCTGCTTACGGGGCTCGGCGTTCTGGGTGCGGTCGCTCATGCCGCCACCTGCTTCCGGGCGGCGTCGTACTGGGCGATGGCCCAGGACGCGGCGTGGCACTGGTAGGCGAAGTGGTAGTTCACCTTGTCCAGGGCCCAGTCGCCGACGTCGGAGAAGGCGAAGCCGCCGATCTCCCGGACCTTGACCTCGTGCTCGCCGTCCAGGCGCTGGACGGGGTGCTTGTAGAACTCCCAGGTGTAGGCCGAGTTCTGGTCGGCGTGATCCTTCGACGCCCCGCACGAGCACTCGGAGCGGTAGGTCACCCCGTGCTCGAAGTCGTAGACCATCTGCATGGCCCAGTCCCGCGAGTGCAGCCGGTCGCTCTCCAGGATCTGCTCACGGACCGCAGCCCGCAGGCCGCGCGGAGCACCGTCCTTCACGGCCTCGGCAACCTCGGCCTTCACCTGGTCGACGAGACGCTTCTGGTCGTACTCGCGGACCGAGTCGGCGCCGTTGACCAGCTTGGACGCCCAACGGTCCGGCTCGACGCGGATGCCGCGCAGCCAGTCGAACATATCCTCGGTGTCCGGTCCGAAGCGCTCGAAGTGGTACGAGCCGTGCGAGCCGGCCACCAGGAGGTTGTACGGCCAGGTGACGAGGATGATCCGGGACCAGCCCTGCTGGGCCTTGAACTCGACGTGCCGGTACAGGCCGTCCTCGCGGAACTCGACCAGCTTGCCGTCCTTCACGTCACGGGCAACGTGAGCCGCGATCTCGGGGTAGTCGGTCATGCCGTCACCTCATCCTGGGTACCGGCCGCAGTCCGCAGCCCCATCTCGATCTCGAACAGGGAGGCCGCCTTCGTGTGGTCCGGCTCGGCGGCCTGCAACTTGCGCAGCTGGGCGGCAGCCCCAGCGATCGCCGCCTTCAGGTAGGCGACCTCGGCCTGCTGCTTCTCGCGTGCCGTCTCCGCCGCGTGCAGCGGGGTGAAGACCTGCGTGCCGTACTTCGTCGCCGTGGCGCACGGCCAGCCGGTGACGACGCCCTCTTCCTGGCAGACCGCGCACAGCCACGAGTTCGGCACACCGCAGTCGTCGAAGACCGGGACGTGGAAGCGGGCCGGGAGCTTCGCGTTCTCCTCCAGCGAGAAGCCGGCGAGCAGCTCGTAATGGGGGTGGTCCGGGGCGTGCAGCAGAGTGGCGCGCTGCTGGCATTCGTCGTGCGCTACTGGGTTGCCCGCCTCGGCGTTGCTGCGGCACGTGCCGCACGCGGACGGGTCGGCGCTCGCGCTCTTCTCCGCGAGGAACTTGGCGCGGTTCTCGACCCAGAACGGATCCGTCTCGAGGTAGTCGGTCACCGCTGGCCCTCCATCGCCTCGTAGGCGGCCCGCCGCTCGCGGTCCGACTGGAGGGCGGTCCACCAGCAGTAGAAGAGGGCATCCATCGCGGCCGGGCGCTCGTCCTCGGGCAGGCAGTCGAAGGCGATCCGGCCGATCTCCTCGACCTCGTAGCCCTCCGGGTGTTCGGCGGCCAGCAGCTCCTCCGCCTCGTTCCACAGGGTCTGGAACGGCGACAGCTGCGGGAGCTTCGCGGTGATCTCGTCGAACGGGGTCAGGTCGTTCATGCGGCACCGCCCTTACCGCCCGGCGCGCTGGTGAACTGACGGCAGTTGCACTGGGAGCAGGTGTCGTCGTCGTACCGGTGCCAGTTGCGGGAGTGCCCGCACCCAGTGCACGCGGCGCCCAGGGGCGCCACACGGCGCTTCGGGCGGTGGTTCTGGGATGAGACCATGGTCGTGGTCCACCTCTCTGTTCAGCGGATGTGTGGGTGGATCGCGAGGTCGGCGCGGGCTTCGCGGTTACGCGTCGGCCTCTTTGCCGCTCAGGCGGCGGCGCGGGCCGGCTTGCGGCTGGAGCGGCGGATGGGCACGGTGCGGGTCGCCCTGTGGTAGGCGTCGAGGTCTTCCTGGGTTACGACGATCACGCCGCCCGGAACACGCTGGCTGCAGGGCAGGAGGCCGGCCTTGATGTAGCGGCGCACGGTGTCGTAGCTGCAGTGCAGAAGCCAGGCCGTTTCGCGCAGGTTGAAGAATGGCGCGTTGAGGTCCCGGGGCTTGGTGGGGGTCCGCGGGGACTGCTTCGTAGCCACTTCACTTCCTTTCTGGTGGGTCGGGGTGGGGGGCGAGGAGTTCGTCTTCGGTCGCATTCAGGGCGGCTCGGAGTGCCTGGTATGGGCCAGGTCTCATGCGGGTGCGGACACCGCGCTCCACCTTTCGCAGGTAGTTGGCGGTGATGCCGACCAGGTCGGCGAGCTGCTGGACTTCCATCCCCGCGTTCATGCGCTTGTTGCAGATAGCCGTCCCGTCCACCTCGAAGGTGGTTGGGGTCTGTGCCATGCAGAGAACTTACCCATAGATGCCCACACTGTCTAGGCATCTGTTGGCGGCTGTATGCAGTGAATGCCTACAGATGCCTATTGACCTGCGCAAACATGGGATAGAGATTGGGCCTAAGTGCGGTCTAGTCCTGGCTGGTCCCCGCCAGTCCTGCCAAGATGAGCCCATGCCACGCGCCGACGAACCCGACTACGAGAGGCTGGCGACACTCGCCCGCCGCCGCCGAGCCGAGCTCGGCCTCGCCCTCAACGACAAGAACGCCAAAGCCGGCGGACTCTCCAACCGGACCTGGCAGCGCGTCGAGAAGGGCCTCGAGATCCGAGAGACCAACTACGTGAAAATCGACGGCCTGCTGCAGTGGGCCCCCGGCAGCTGCCTATCCGTGCTGGACGGCGGCCACCCGGTGCCCGTCGAGGAGATGAAGGACCCGGAGGCCAGCGGGGTTCAGAAGTCTCCACTCTCGCCCGAAGCTGCCAGCAAGGAGGCCCTCGACACGGTTCAACTGGCGCTCATCGCCACAGCGAAGGGGACGCCAGCGGAAGAGCTCCGCGAAATGAGCGAGCGCGTAGTGCACGACCTGCGGGAACGGGGCCTGATCTAACCGAACTTCACTCGTTCGGAGCACAACCTTTTGCATTTATCTATTTGTTACATCATCTATGCGCACCACTTGAGTCCCAACTGGTCCCAAGAGACGCAAGACGTGGCACAGTCGTGACCACGTCCTCGGAGGCTTCCCTGCCAGGCGACACCAAGGGGGAGCCATGCAAAAAGACGCGCTCATAGTCGACTACGGGCCGAGGTTCAAAGGTTCCGCGGTCCGTACCGACGAGGGGATCGTCTGTGTAGTTCCGCGCCAAGTCCGTGAAAGACCAGAGGCTGAGGCCTCACTGCGGGAGCTGGTGCGGGACCTCGGTGGTGAATGTGGTCACTGCCCGAACTGCCCCCTGGGGCTCGCGGGCTGAGATCATGCAGACGCGGAGCCTTGGCGGTAGGGGTACCTGCCGGGCACCGCGTCGCACCGAAAGCACGAGGGGGCGTACATGGCCAGACGCGCGCAGGACATCTACGTCGAGTGGCGCGGCGGAACGTGCCGGGTGAAGTGGTGGAGCGGCGAGTACCACGACGACGGCCGCAAACGCTTCGAGTCCAAGGGCGGGTTCACCGACGAGGACGAGGCCTTCCAGCACGGCCAGGACAAGCTGTACGAGATCCGGCACGGCACCCACGTCAGGAACCGCGACGGCGCCACCTCCATGTCGGACTGGCTGGACGACTGGCTCGCCGGCCTGGATCACGCCCACCTGACGGAGAAGAACTACCGGTCCATCGTCGAGACCCACATCCGCCCGTACTTCAAGAAGCGCAACGCTGCGGTCGCCGACATCGACGTCATTGCCTACCGGGCCTTTCGCAAGCACATCAACGGCGTCTTGAAGGCGAACACGGCGAAGAAGGTCATGACGATTCTCGGCATGATCCTTGACGATGCGGTGCCCCGCCTCATCAAGGTCTCCCCCGTCGAACGCACCCGTCGCCGTGGCAAGTACACGCGCAAGCCGAAGGAACGCAAGCGCGACATGATGCCGGAGGCGGTCGAGCAGCTCGCCCGCAACGCACGCACGCTGCTGGGCGAGCCCGGCTACGTGTTCATCTGGACGATGGCGACGACCGGCATGCGCCCGGCCGAGCTGTACGGGCTCACCCGCGAGTACTGCTACCCCAACTGGCCAGCCGCGGACCTGAGGCTGAACCCCGACGAGCACGACCGGTACGAGGACGACCTCGAGCGGTACGGCAAGGGCGACGGCCTCCTGCCGGCGATCCGCGTCGAGAGGCAAGTTCAGTACAAGGGTGGCGCGCTGGCGTTCATCCCACCGAAGTACGAGTCGTACCGGACGCTCGTCATCCCGCCGTTCCTGGCGGACCTGCTGGAAGCGATGCTGAAGTCCCACGACAGCGAGTGGGTGTTCCCGGCCCTGGAGGGCGGCAGCCTCGGGGCGGTGAACTTCGACTACCGGTGGTGGCGTCCGATGGCGGACGGGGCCGAGAAGCGCACGTCGAAGCAGGCCCGCTGGAACCGGCCGGCCATCCCGGCGGTGCCGTCGTTCGCCGGTCGGCGGCTGTATCTGGTGCGGCACGGGGCGAAGGCCTGGCTGGACGAGGACGGGCACAGCCGGTACGCGGTAGAGGCCCGCATGGGCCACGAGCTGCCGGGCGTTGAAGGCACGTACTCGTCGGTGACGGTTCCCATGGAGCGTGCCATCATGAAGACGTTGCAGGAGCGGTGGGAGCGACTGCAGGAGCAGTCAGGAGCCGGGGAGGCGTGAGTCGTTTCCCACTCGTTTCCCACTTGCCGTAGACGGATCAAGGTCCGCCCAGGTCAGGGCGATATCTGGCCCTGATCCATCAAGTACTACGACTTCTTCATCTACGGCAGCGCCGCCGCGCTGATCTTCCCCGAGGTGTTCTTCGACGAGTCCGACCCGGCCACGGCGACCCTGCTGTCGCTGGCCACGTTCGGGGTCGCCTACGCCGCCCGGCCGGTCGGCGCACTGGTCCTCGGCCACTTCGGGACAAGCTCGGCCGCAAGAAGATCATGGTCTTCACGCTGATGCTGATGGGCCTGTCGACGTTCCTGATCGGCTGTCTGCCGACCCGGGCCCAGGTCGGCACGCTCGCCCCGGTCCTGCTGGTGCTGTGCCGGGTGCTCCAGGGCATCTCGGCGGCGGGCGAACAGGCCAGCGCCAACTCCATGACGCTGGAGCACGCGCCACCGGGCCGGCGCGGCTTCTTCACCAGCTTCACCCTCAGCGGCACGCAGGGCGGCCAGCTGCTGGCCACGCTGGTCTTCATCCCGGTCGCCGCGCTGCCCGAGGAGCAGCTGCTGTCCTGGGGCTGGCGGGTGCCGTTCTGGCTGAGCGTCGCCGTCGCCGTCGTCGGCTGGGTCATCCGGCGCAAGCTGGACGAGACCCCGGCCTTCGCCCAGCAGGCCGCCGAGGAGGGTGTCGTCAAGCTGCCGCTCGTGGTGCTGATGCGCGAGCACTGGGCGGACGTGCTGCGGGTGATCGCGGGCGCGCTGATCGCCTCGGTCAGCACGATCTTCACGGTGTGGGCGCTGGCGTACGCCACGAGCGACGCGGTCGGCATGTCGCGCACGGCCATGCTGTGGGTGGGTGCCCTGGCGAACGTCGTCGCGCTGGCCGCGATCCCGCTGTGGGCCACGCTGTCCGACCGGATCGGCCGGCGTCCGGTGTTCCTGGTCGGTGCGGCGGGCAGTGCGGTGACGATGTTCCTGTACCTGTGGGCGATCTCCACGGACTCCTACCCGCTGACCTTCCTGATGGGTGTCCTCTGCTTCGGCGTGGTCTACAGCGCGGCGAACGGGGTGTGGCCGGCCTTCTACGGCGAGATGTTCACGACCCGGGTGCGGCTGTCCGGCGTGGCGATCGGCACGCAGATCGGTTTCGCGGCGGCCGGGTTCGCGGTGACGTTCGCGGCGCAGATCGCGGGTCCTGCGGGCGACGACTGGTCGGCGGTGGCGCTGTTCACGGCGGCGCTGTGTGTGCCGCCGGTGATCGCGGCGGTGTCGGCGCGGGAGACCCATCGGGTGCCTACCGAGGCGCTGGGTGAACGCGCTGCCGGGAAAGCCCTTCAGCCCGGCAAGGTGCCGGTCTGACCGCCTTGGGCAGGACAACCCGGGGCCGTTGAGTTCACCTGTTGGACCAGCCCCGGCGGCACAGCACGAGCCGGTAGCCGTCGGGGTCCTCGATCGTGACCCCCCACTCGTTCCAGTAGGGGTTGGGGGACTCCACCCGCTTGCCGCCGTGCCGCTCCAGCCGGGTGACCAGGTCGTCCGGGACGGGACCGTCGACGTAGATCACCAGCAGGTCCTCCTCGGTGGGGCGCGGCTCGACCGGCCGGGCCGGCTCGTGCACCAGCTCCAGGTGCCAGCCGGCGTCGGACCAGCCGAGCATGAGCAGGTCGTGCTCCCCGTGCCCAGCCCCCGCCTCGGACCGCCACACCACCCCGAGCCCGAGGCCTTCGCTCCAGAACCGCTCGGCCGCCGCGAGGTCCCGTGAGGGACGGGCGATACGGATGTGGCTGCGACCGTTCACGGGCATGGCGACCTCTTCTCGTGACGTCCTTGTCTGCGGTGGAACTGCCTCGCAGCCTAGGAAGCCGGACGCCCCGCAACCATCGGCCATCCGTCCTGCGCCCCGGGGCCTAGGTCGCCCGCCGTCGGGTCTCAGGACTTGCTGTGCACGATCTGGATCAGGTTGCCGCAGGTGTCGTCCAGCACCGCGCTGGTGATCGGGCCCATCTCCAGCGGCTCCTGGGTGAACCGCACACCGAGGCCGCGCAGCCGCTCGAACTCCGCCTGGACGTCGTCCACGGCGAACGAGGCGGCCGGGATGCCGTCCCCGACCAGCGCCGTCTTGTACGGCTGCACCGCGGGATGGCCCGAGGGCTCGAGGAGGAGCTCCGTCCCGTCGGGATCCTCCGGCGAGACCACGGTCAGCCACCGGTCCGTTCCCACGGGGACGTCGTGCTTCTTCACGAATCCCAGTACGTCGGTGTAGAAGCGCCGGGCTTTCTCCTGGTCGTCGACGAAGACGCTGGTGATGTGGATCCTCATGAGCTGTTCTCCGGTGAGTCGGTCTTGAGCCATCGGTTCATGACGCGCTCAAGGGGTTCGGTGTTCAGATCGTGGAACTTGTAGCGGCCCTGGCGCCGTGACACGACGAGACCCGCCGATTCCAGTACCGCCAGGTGCTGGCTGACCGCCTGGCGCGACAGCCCCAGACCGTGCTTGGTGACCAGCCGGGTGCAGATCTCGAACAGGCTCTGGCCGTTCCGTTCGGCCAGCTCGTCAAGGATGCGCCGACGGGTGGGATCGGCCAGCGCCCTGAAGACATCTTCCGACATGACCCCACGATAGGCAAGTAGCGACTTGCCTATCAAGTTCCTGCGCCGGTGAGGGGTCTGAGGCGGGCCGGGCGGGGTATGCCGGTTCTCACCTCGACGAGCGCGACGGAGGACGATCGATGGCACAGCTGCGACAAGAGATCGACCCGGGTGAGGCCGGGCTGGATCCGCAGGTGCTGGACCGCCTGGACCGGCATTTCGCCGGCCTGGTGGACGGGGGGCGGCTGCCGGGCTTCCTCGTCTCCGTCGCCCGCGACGGACGCGTCGCCCACCTCACGACGCACGGCCTGCGCGACATCGCGGCCGAGCTGCCCGTCGAGCCCGACACGCTGTGGCGGGTCTACTCCATGACGAAACCGGTCACCGCGGTCGCCGCCCTGCTGCTGGTGGAGGAGGGTCGGCTGTCGCTGGACGATCCGGTCGCCGACCACCTGCCGGCCTTCGCCGACCCGCGCGTGTACGTGAGCGGCTCCGCCGCCGACGTCAGGACCCGTCCGGCCACCGGCCCGATACTCGTCCGGCACCTGATGACCCACACCTCGGGCCTGACCTTCGGCTTCTACCACACCCACCCCGTCGACGCCCTGTACCGCGAGGCCGGTCTGGAGTCGTCGGTGCCACCGGGCGCGGACCTGGCGGAGACCATCGAGGTGTACGCGAGCCTGCCGCTGCAGTTCGAGCCGGGGACGCAGTGGAACTACTCGGTGGCCAGCAATGTCCTGGGCCGGATCATCGAGGTCGTGTCCGGGCAGACCCTCGACGTGTTCTGCGCCGAGCGGATCTTCGAGCCGCTCGGCATGACGGACGCGGGGTTCCACGTCACGGACGAGCAGGCGCCCCGGCTGTCCGAGATGTACGGGGAGAAGGAGGGCGGCGGCATCGAGCCGATCCCCGGACTGCCCCTGCGCGGCGGCCGGCCTCGGTTCCTGTCCGGCAGTGGCGGGATGGCCGCCTCGGCCCACGACTACCACCGCTTCATGGAAATGCTGCGCCGCCGGGGCGAGCTGGACGGCGTCCGTCTTCTCGCCCCGCAGACCGTGGACCTGATGACCCGCAACCATCTGCCCGGCGGCGCCGACCTGCGTACCTTCGGCAGCCGTCCCGCCCATGACGAGCCCGGCAACGCGGGGGTCGGCTTCGGCCTCAACGTCTCCGTGGTGATCGACCCGGCCCGCACGCAGGCGCCGTCCGGGCTCGGCGCCTACGGCTGGAGCGGGGTGGCCACGACGACGTTCTGGGTCGACCCGGGCCGCGACCTGACGGTGCAGTTCATGACGCAGGTGCGGCCCAGGTCCTCGCACACGGTGTTCCGCGACCTCAAGCGGCTGGTCCACGAGGCCGTGACGGGCTGAATCCCGCTACTGGTCGACGCGGAGTGTGAACTCGATCCCGTCCTGGGCGAGTTCTCGCAGCCACCGCTCCGACCGGGCCGCCGTCTCCGCGGCCCGGTTCAGGCCCGGCGGCAGGGAGCCGTCCAGGACGTGACGGACCCCCAGGGCGAGGGTGCGCGAGACGCAGCGGGCCATCGCGCTCTCCCGCGCGTCGCCCACCAGGTCCAGGAGGTAGCCACCCGCCCAGGTCCGGCCCGTTTCGGCCCGCACGTCCAGCGACACGGCGAGGACGACCCGGTCGCGGTCGTCCTCCGTGGTGGGATGGGTGGCGGCCAGTCGCTGCGCCAGGGCGGCGATCCGGGCGTCGTCGCCGGTCCTCAGTTCCTCGAAGACGCCGTCCCAGGCCCGCAGCCAGCCCTCCAGACGGAGGGTGCCGCGCACGAACGTCCGCGGTGTCCAGGCGTCCGGCAGCCCGTACTGGGCCACGAACGGGACGCTGTCGCGGTTGGGATAGACCTCGAACGTCTCCCCGTCCACGACGTGCCTCCGGGTCGCCTCCCAGGGCCGCTCCGCGACCGTCTCGGCACCGCCCTCGAGGTAACGGGCCGGGGAGCGAAGGGCGTTGAGGACACCCGCGGGGGCCCAGCTGAAGCGGTAGGTGAAGTCGTTCGGGACCGCGGGGACGCCACCGCAGTAGGAGGTCAGAGTGTACGAGGCGGGCGTCTCGTCGCCGATCGCCTCCCGGGCCCGGGCCACCAGGGCGTGGGCGAAGAGGTGGTCGATGCCCGGATCGAGCCCGGCCTCGGTGAGGACGACTACCCCGGCCTTCTCTGCGGCGGGCACCTGCTCCAGCACCGCCTCGGACACATAGCTGGAGCAGGCGAAGTGCGCCCCGAGCCGTACGCACTCGGCGAGCAGCGGCGCGTGTTCCGGCGCGGGAAGCATGGACACGACGACGTCGCCGGGTGCCAGTTCGGCGGTGAGCGCGGACAGCGTGTACGCGCGGGGCTCGGCCCGTCCGGCCAGGCCCAGCCGGTCGAGGGCGTCGGCCGCGCGGCTCTCGGTGCGGTGCCAGAGCCGTACCCGCTCGGCGGTGTCGCACAGTGCGGCCAGGCCGCTTCCCGTGGACAGGCCGGCGCCGACCCAGTGGACGGTGCCGCTCGCGGGCACCCGGTCAGTGGTCATGGAACTCCCCTTCGTCGAGCCCGTGTTCACGGTTCGCCCGACGGAACCGGTCCAGGGCACTCCCCAGGGCCCGGAGACACCGAAGTCGAGCAGGAGGGGCAGCAGGGCGGCCGAGAAGTCGGCGCTGGACTCCAGCGGCAGCAGGGAGGGCAGGTTGTCGATGGCGATCAGGTCGAGCGGAGGTTCCTCGCGCAGCCGACGCACGGGGTCGTCCCAGGTGGTGGTGGTGTCGTAGACCGGGAGGACGTTGAGGGGGAGCCGACGTCGCACGTCACGTCGCAGAGGGTGCGCAGGCGGCGGTCCGGGGTGTCGAGGTCCTGCTCGCGGAGGAAGGGCAGGACCGGGGTGGTGGCGAGCACCGCGTTGACCATCACGTCGTGCCGCAGCAGGGCGCCGCGGTCCAGGTCTCGGGTCTCGGCGAGATCCCAGCAGGCCGGGTCGGCACCGGCGGTGGCGAAGGCCGTGCGGGCGCCTCGGCCGCTGCGGCCCAGGGCGCCGATGACCAGGCCGGTGAACTCGGGGTCGTCGGCGGCGGGCTTCAGCGTCTCGTCCAGTTCGCCCTTCGTCGTGGGCACGAGGGGCGCCCGCAGCCGGCCCCGGTGCTGGAGCACCGCCAGGGCCGCGCCCAGATAGCCGGCCCAGAACCCGAAGGCGGCGAGGCGCCGTCCGGTGTCGTCCGCCAGGTACTCCAGGTCGAACAGGGTCCCGCCTCCGGCGGCGAAGCGGCGCAGCAGGTCGCCCGCTCCCGGCTGGCCCTTGTAGGCGTGGCCGAAGAAGATGTGCCGGTGGGTCAGCTCGGCCGGGTCCGCGGGCAGTTCCTTCAGGCCGAGCACGACGGCGTCGCGCGGCGCCGACCCCCAGGAGCCCGCGGGGGCGACACGGCAGCCGGCCGCCTCGTACTCCTCGATCGGGAAGACGCGCTGTGGGGACTCCTCGACGGTCAGAGCCACTCCGTTGTCGACGAGCCGCCGGGCGTCGTCGGGCACGATCGGTGTGCGTCGCTCGGTCGTTCGGGCCTCGTGGCGCAGCCACAGATGGAGCTCGGTCATACGAGGTGGGCCTCCGGACGTGAGGCGCCGGCCGCTGAGGGCCGGCGCTCAAGGGGCGGACGTCCACGAAGCGTACGCGGACCGCCTACGGGTCGCGCACGAATGCGCCCAGGTCACGTCGCGATTCGGAGCCTGTTTCAGGAGGAGCTGACGACCGCGTCCAGGTGGGGCAGGTGGTGGTCGAGGCGCTCCCGCTTGGTCCGCAGATACGTGATGTTGTTCTCGCACGGCGGGATCAGCAGCGGCACCTGCTCGGCGACACGGATGCCGTGGCTCACCAACGCCTCGCGCTTGCGCGGGTTGTTGGACATCAGACGGACGGACCGCACGCCGAGGTCGTCCAGGATGCGGGCGGCCACCCCGTAGTCGCGGGCGTCGACCGGCAGGCCGAGCGCGAGGTTGGCCTCGACGGTGTCCAGGCCCTCCGCCTGCAGGGCCATCGCGCGCAACTTGGCGAGCAGGCCGATGCCGCGGCCCTCATGCCCTCTGAGGTAGACGACGACACCGGCGCCGGCGGAGACGACCGCACGCAGGGCGGCGTCGAGCTGGTCGCCGCACTCGCAGTGCTGGGAGCCGAAGGCGTCGCCGGTCAGGCACTCCGAGTGCAGCCGGATGAGGACGTCGTCCGTGCCGATCTCGCCGTAGACCAGAGCGACCTGTTCGTCCCCGCGGTCGTGGTCCATGTAGCCGATCGCCTGGAATTTCCCGTACACGGTGGGCAAGGGGGCATTCACGACGCGTTCCACGCCGGTCCGCTGCGGAGCCTTCTTGCCGAGTACACCAATTTTTTCTGTCATGATTCTCGAGTTCCTAAGCAGAGACGAAAGGCCGTGACGATATGAGTGATCTGGTGCCGGCGGACACCACGGAAGACGTACGGACGCGGGGCGCCGGTGTCTCACGGCAGGTCGCGGTGCTTCCCGTGGGGAGCTTCGAACAGCACGGTCCGTTCCTTCCGCTGGCGACCGACACGCTCGTGGCCTGTGCCGTCGCGCGGGAGATAGCCGGCGCGTACCCGGTGCACCTCCTTCCTCCGGTGACGATCTCGTGCTCGCACGAGCACGCGGCCTGGCCGGGGACCGTCAGCATCTCCTCGTTGACCCTTCATGCGGTGGTACGGGACATAGCGGCTTCGCTCCGCCGGTCGGGCGTCGACGCCCTGGTGGTGGTCAACGGGCACGGCGGAAACTACGTGCTGGGCAACGTCGTTCAGGAATCCTCCGCCCGCGGCGAGCGGATGGCGCTCTTCCCGGCCGCGGAGGACTGGGAGGCGGCGCGGGAGCGGGCGAGTGTGGTCACCTCGCTGCTCACCGACATGCACGCGGGGGAAATAGAGACCTCCATCCTGCTGCACGCTCATCCCGAAATGCTCCGTCCCGGTTATGAGACCGCTGATTTCGTCGCTGACGACCGGCGTCATCTGCTCACCCTCGGCATGTCCGGCTATACCGATTCCGGTGTCATCGGCCGTCCTTCGCTGGGTTCGGCGGAAAAAGGGAAGGAACTCCTGGCGAGCCTGGCGGATTCATTCGGCGCGTATTTCTCGCTGCTGACCTCCGACGCGTAGTCACCCGCGGCCCGCGGCCGGGTCCCGGGTCCGCCCCGACGGCCCGGGACTCCGCACGCAGGCCCGTGTACCAGCGGGCGACGAGTACGACGAGGCCGGGCAGGCTCGCCACCAGGCTGAGCACGCCGTAGACGACCGCGACCGCGAGGCCACGCCCGGCCCCGAGGCCCGCGGCGCCGAACGCCCAGGCGGTGACGCCCTCCCGGGGTCCCCAGCCGCCGACATTCAGCGGCAGGCCCATCGCCAGCAGGGCGAGGACCGCGAGCGGTACCAGGACGGCCACGGAGGCGGCGGCTCCGGCGACGCGGGCGGCGAGCACGAACATGGCGACGTAACCTGCCAGAACGACCACGGAGCTGACAATGACTCCGGGCCCGTTGCGGCGCGACAGCAGCCCTTCCCGTGCCTCGGCGAGCGTGCCGCGCAGCGCCCGGCCCCGGCGGGAGGGCGCCGCCCGGTTCATGCGCAGGGCGAGGACGACGGCGAGCGCGCCGAGTGCGGCCAGCACCGCGAGCGGGGCGATGTGCCGGGCCTCGGCCAGCACCGGGGACGGCATGGTCAGCAGGACCACGGCCCCGACGGCGAACAGCGCGATCTGCCCGGCGGCCCGTTCCAGTACGACGGCCTTCACGCCCCGCCGCACGTCCCCCTCGCTCTGCCCGTGCCGCACCGCCCGGTGCACGTCACCGAGGATGCCGCCGGGCAGGGCCGCGTTGAGGAACAGCGCCCGGTAGTAGTCGGCGACGGCCGGCCCGAACGGCAGCCGGATCCTCAGGCCCCGGGCCACGAGCGCCCAACGCCATGCGCTGAACACGGTGGTGACGAGCCCGATCCCGAGTGCCACCAGCAGTGTCGGCCCGTCGATCCGGCTCAGCCCGTCGAGAAAGACCCCGGTACCGAGTCGCCACATCAGCACACCGAGGATGACGACTCCGGCGAAGGTGCCCAGGTGGGTGCGGACCCTGGGGGAGCCGAGCCGGGCGAGGCCGCCGCGGATGCGACGACGGGGCGACGGGGCGGGAGCGTCACCGCCGCTGGGGTCTGAGGCCTGCTGGGCGGTGAGGGAAAGGGCTTCGGAGTCGTCACCGCCGCTGGGGTCTGAGGCCTGCGGGGCAGTGACGGACGAGGCTTCGGAGCCGGTTGCGACCGTGTCGCGGGTGCCGGGCCCGAGGCCGCTGCCGGTCTCCGCGAACCACTCCGCGTCGACGGGCGTCAGCCGGTCACGCACCCCGGCCGCCGCACCCCGCTCCACCGCCTTCGTTCCCGTCGCCTGGGGGCTCATGACGCTCCGCCCGCCGGGCGGCACAGGGCCAGCAGGTCGGTGTGGTGGACCGTCACACGCAACTCCCCGGCCCGGCAGGCGGACAGGCGTTCGGCCAGGTACGCGTCGGCCTGGGCCCGCAGCTCGGGGCGTTGCTCGACGGCGGCGCCGACCCAGCCGCGCAGCCACTGTTCCGTGAGCGCCGCCTGGTCGGGGCCGAGCCGCCAGGGGCTCGGATGCAGCCGTACCGTCGCGCCGTTCTCGGAGAACGCCTCGGCCGCCGCCGTGACCGCGTCGGGGCCGAGCAGGCCGTCACGGCGCTGGTGGTCGTTGAACGCCCGGGCGATCTCCTCGTCCAGGGGGTGGGAGGGGGTCAGCTCCACGCGCCCGGCGACGGACAGCGTCAGCAGCGCGGGGCAGCCGGCTCCGGCACAGGCGGCGGCGAGGGTGTCGACCTCCTCGCGGGTGAGGACGTCCAGCAGCGCGGACGCCGTCACCAGGGACGCGCCGTGCAGGGCGTCCGGAGTGAGGCGGGCGACGTCACCGCGCCGCGTCTCCACACTCACCCGGCTGCCGTCGGCGCCGGAGCGCGGGGAGGCGACCGCCGCGAAGTGCAGCAGGTAGGGGTCGCGGTCGTGCAGGATCCAGTGCTGGGCCCCGTCCAGGCGGGGCGCGAGCCAGCGGCCCATCGAGCCGGTGCCGCAGCCCAGGTCGTGGATGACGACCCCGCCCGACTTGCCCGGCAGGTTGGCGAGCCGGATGCGCAAGGGGTCGAGCAGGTCGTGAGCCCGTGCGGCGGCGTCGGCCGGCTCCCGCAACTCCAGCCACTCGGGCGCGTAGCGGGGCGGATCGTCGGGTCCGGCCTCGCGCAGCTTCACCGTGGGCCGCGAGCCGGGCTTGCCGCTGGGTCCCGCGCCCGGAATCACGCCGTCCATCGCCTCGGCAGCCTCCCTCGGCCCGGGTTGGGACGGAATCATCCCGTTCTGGTGGGTCGTCGCGGGGTTCGTCATGCGGCCCTCCGGGGGTCGGTCGGGAGCCGGCGCAGTACCGCCGCCAGGCTCTGTGCGGTCGTCGCCCAGCCGCCGAGGGCGGCACGTCGGCTGCGGGCGGCGGCCTTCAGACGACGGCGCACGTCCGCCTCGCCGAACCAGCCGCGCAGTTCGGCGGCGATGGCGGCGGAGTTCTCCGGCGGCACGAGGATGCCGGGCACTCCGCCGTCGGGGGCGCGGCCGACGGCCTCGGGGAGTCCGCCGACGTCCGTGGCCATGACCGGGATGCCGCGGGCCAGGGCCTCGGTCACGGCCATGCCGTACGTCTCGGCGTAGGAGGTGAGGACCATCAGGTCGGCCGTGGCGTAGCTGGCGTCGAGCGCGGCGCCGGACTGCGGGCCCGCCAGCTCCAGCCGGTCCTCGAGGCCGTGCTTCCTGATGAGGGACCGCAGATGGTCGACGTACTCCGGGTCCTGTGTCAGGGCGCCGACGCACACACAGCTCCACGGCAGGTCGGTCACCGTGGCCAGCGCCTCCACCAGCCGGTGCTGTCCCTTGCGCGGGGTCACGGCGGCCACGCACAGCAGCCGCGAGACGCCGTCGGTGCCGGGAGCCAGGGGCGCGATGTCGGCACCCGGGGCCGCGACATGGACCCGCTCCGGGGGAAGGCCGTGGTGGGAGACCAGTCGGCGGACCGCCCAGTCGCTGGTGGCGACGACCGCCGGCACCGCCCGCAGCACCGCCCGTTCCTTGGCGTCCAGTTCGGCGGCCACGACCGGGTCGAGTCCGGTCTCGTCGCCGAGCGGGAGATGGACGAGGACGGCCATGCGCAACCGTTCCGCCTCCGGCACGACGATCTCCGGGACCCCGCAGGCGACCAGCCCGTCGAGCAGGACGACGGAACCGTCCGGCAGGCCGCTCAGGGCACGGGCGAGTTCCGTACGGGCCGCCGCTGACGGCCGGGGCCAGTCACCGGCCACGGCGTGCTTGGTCACCTGCCAGCCGAAGCCGGGCAGGTCCAGGCAGACGCGCCGGTCATAGGCGTTCCCGCCGCTGGGCGTCGACGGGTCGTCGACGCCGCCCGGCAGCACGAAGTGCACGGTGCGCAGGGACATGGGGATGATCTCGGCGTTCTTCAGAGCGGAGTGCTGCACCGGAACGTAGTTCAGGCGCGCCGGTCCGGTCTGCCCCGGCCGTTCGATCGTCGTGTCGGTCACAGCGCACGCTCGTAACTCGCCCAGGCGATGTGCGACTCGTGCAGGGTGACGGTCAGGCCGGCGATGCCCTTGGCACCCTCACCCAGCGCACCCTTGTGGATGCGCTCGGCGAGCCGGTCGGCGATGACCTTGGCGAGGAACTCCGTGGAGGTGTTGACCCCGGCGAAATCGGGTTCGTTGTCGAGGTTGCGGTAGTTCAGCTCGCTGACGACCGCCCCGAGTTCCTGGGTGGCCAGCCCGATGTCGACGACGATGTTGTCCTCGTCCAGCTGTTCGCGCCGGAACGTGGCGTCCACGAGGAACGTGGCCCCGTGCAGGCGCTGCGCCGGTCCGAAGACCTCGCCACGGAAGCTGTGGGCGATCATGATGTGATCGCGGACGGTGATGCTGAACAACGGACGACCCTCCAGGTGCGGCGCGTCTGCTCCCCCGCTGATGGCTGCCGGGGATGCCGTGTAATACGGCTCCTTCTCTTCCCCTGTTCAGCGTCGGGTACGTCTTTTCTCAGGTCAGGCGCTCTTGTCGGGACGATGTCGTACCGGATGGAACGAATCGTCAGCCGATGCGTCAATCGCTCTCTTGGTACGCGTCAGTCGCTCTCGTCGTAGCGGACGCGGTGGCAGAGCGCCGGGATCTCCCCGGAGGCGAGCTTCGGCAGGACGTCCGGCAGCTCCTCGAAGTGGGACTCGCCGGTGACGAGGGCGTCGAGAGCCGGGTCGGCGAGCAGGTCCAGGGCCAGGGCGAGCCGGTCGGCGTAGGTGCGGTGGGGGCGGGCCGGGGAGACGGTGCCGACCTGGCTGGAGCGGATGACGAGCCGCCGTGAGTGGAAGGCCTCGCCGAGCGGCACGCTCACCTGCCGGTCGCCGTACCAGCTCAGTTCGAGGACGGTTCCCTCGGCGGTGAGGAGTTCCAGGGACCTGGCGAGGCCCTGCTCGGTGGCGCTGGCGTGGACGACCAGGTCGCAGCCGCCGTCGGCGTCTTCGGGAGAGGCGAAGCCGACACCGAGCGCCTCGGCGACCTTGGCGCGGGACGGATCGGCGTCGACCAATTGCACACGTACACCCGGGAACCGGGCGAGCAGCGCGGCCACCGAGCAGCCGACCATACCGCCGCCGACCACGGCGATCCGGTCGCCGAGCAGGGGCGCGGCGTCCCACAGGGCGTTGACGGCGGTCTCCACCGTCCCGGCCAGCACGGCGCGTTCGGCGGGCACGGTGTCCGGCACGGGAGTCACGGCACTCGCCGGCACGACGTACCGGGTCTGGTGCGGATGGAGGGAGAACACCGCACGGCCGACGAGCGCTTCCGGCCCCTCCTCCACCACACCGACGTTGAGGTAGCCGTACTTCACCGGCCCGGGGAAGTCGCCTTCCTGGAACGGCGCCCGCATGGCCGTACGCTGGCTGACGGGTACGCCACCACGGAAGACGAGCGTCTCCGTGCCGCGGCTCACGCCGGAGAACAGCGTGCGGACCAGCACCTCGCCCGCGCCGGGGTCCGGCAGGGCGACATCCCGGATCGCGCCTCGGCCAGGCGAGTCGATCCAGAACGCACGTGCGGTGTGCTTCATCGAAGTCCTCCTGAACGATCGGGAAGCTGCTTGCGTACCGAGGGGTGCACAGGCCGCGCACAAGGTAGCGGCGTTGATCGACTCTGTCACACGGCCGGAGGGTGTTCGGTGGCCCTGAACAACACTTACGACGCGAGGCTCGTACAGCAGGAGACCGCCGTGGGGGCGGGAGCGCAGGTCCTGCTGCTGGCCCTGATCGGCACGGCGATCGGGATGGGCCCGGCGGGCTGGCTGACCGGCCTCGCGTTCGCGATCGCCACGTGGGCGGTGCTCTCCCGGGCCCTGCACCGCTCGCGGCTGCGCTCCTTCGGCGCGGCGAACCGGGTCACCCTCGGCCGGGCCACCCTCGTCGGCGGGGTCACCGCACTCGTCGCGGACTCCTTCCAGAGCTCGCCGCCGGTGTCGCTGTTCGTCGGACTCACGGCGGTGGCCCTGATCCTCGACGGCGTCGACGGCAAGGTGGCCCGCCGCACCGGCACCTCGACCCCGCTGGGCGCGCGCTTCGACATGGAGGTCGACGCGTTCCTGATCCTGGTGCTGAGCGTGTACGTGTCCATGCAGTTGGGCCCGTGGGTGCTGCTGATCGGCGGCATGCGGTACGTCTTCGTCGCCGCGGCCAAGGTGTGGCCCTGGCTGACCGCGGCACTCCCGCCGAGCACCGCACGCAAGACGGTCGCGGCGCTCCAGGGCGTGCTGTTGCTGCTGGCGGGCGCCGATCTGCTGCCGTACGCGGCCAACTTCGGTGTGGCGGCGCTGGCTCTGGGCCTGCTGGTGTGGTCGTTCGGACGTGACGTGCTGTGGCTGTACCGGACCTCGCGGACCGAGGAGTCCGACGAGTCCTCGGCCCCGCGGCGGGTGCGGGAACTGGTCGCGGGCTGACGCCCGGCCGGGTCAGCTGTCGAACCGGCCGCGCGCTGCCTCGATATGGCCGAGGTGCTGGTGGGTCCAGCCGCAGAGCAGGTCGACCGTGGCGCGCAGGGCCCGGCCCGGCCCGGTCAGCGTGTACTCGACCTTCGGCGGCACGGTGGGATGCACCTTCCGGTCGACCAGGCCGTTCCGCTCCAGCATCCGCAGGTTCTGCGTCAGCATCTTGTGGCTGACGCCCTCGACCTCGTCGCGCAACTCGCTGAAGCGCAGGGTGCGTTCGCCGAGGGCCTCGATGATGAGCAGCGCCCATTTGTTGGCCACGTCCGAGAAGATCTCCCGGGCGAGGGAGTCCGCCCGCCGCAGGTCCGCGTCCTCGGGCAGGCCGGCCAACTGCTGCTTGGTCACCATCTGGTTACTCCGTCACCGAAAAGTGCGTTCTTCCAGGTCGGCGTTCACTCTCCTACGGTTTCCCAGTAACCACAAGAGAGCGCGGTTTCCGCGCTCGGCGGAAGGACGGGAACCATGACCACCATCGACGTCTACGACCACGGCATACCGGCCGAGAGCCACTTCGGCTACGCGCAGGCGATCAGGTCCGGCGATCTGATCCATGTCTCCGGGCAACTCTCGTTCGACGAGGCGGGCGGCTTCCGCCCCGAGGACGACGTAGCCGCCCAGCTCGAGCAGACCTACGTCAACCTCGACAAGGTCCTGGCCCACTTCGGCGTCACCCGCAACCAGATCGTCTCCCAGACGCTGTACGTGGTGGGCCTGATCCGCAACGCCGAGGTGGTGGCGGAGGGCAACCGGGCGTACTTCGGCGCCCACCGCCCGGTCAGCACGGCACTCGGCGTCACCGAACTGACCTTCCCCGGCCAGACGGTCGAGATCAGCTGTGTCATCGACACCACGCTGCCCGCTTGAATCGCTGATCAGCGGCGCGTCCCGGCCCCCACCAGGGTCCGCTCGTAGGGATCGAGGATCACGCCCCGGACCTCGGTGGAGACACCGGCGATGATCTGCTGGTGGGCGAGCGGCACGACCGCGTCCGTGCCGAGGATCTCGGCCTCGGCGGCCATGGCGGCGTCCTGCCGCTCACCGGTGCCGTCGGTCCCGTCGGCCTTCTTCACGGCCCGGTCGACGTTCTTGTCGCAGAGCAGGGCCAGGTTGTAGCCGCCGTCGCAGCTGTAGTCGCCGGCGAGGATGCCCACGGGGTCGCCGGTGTCCAGCAGGCTGTTGCGGGCTCCTATGAACGCGTCGAACTTCCCGGCCAGCGCGTCGCTCTCCAGCCGCGAGTACTCGCGCACCTCCAGCTTCACCTGGAAGCCGGCCTTCTGGAGCTGTTGTTGCACCACCTGGGCGACCTCGGGGAGTTCGGGCCGGTTGTCGTAGGTGGCGAGGGTGATCCGGGTACCGTCGGGCCGGGCCGCGTCCGCGCGTCCGGCCGGCTTCACCCGCTTGCTCTCGGCCCAGGTGACGGCGGGGCCGTAGATGCCCGCGCCGGGGTCGGCGTATCCCTCGAAGACGCCCTTGACGATGGCGGAGGAGTCGACCGCCTCACGGGCGGCGGCACGCAGTTTCGGGTCCTTGAAGGGCCCGGACTCGGTGTTGAGCTGCAGGCTGGTGGTACGGGTCGTGCCCGCTTCCTTCAGGGTGGCCTTGTCGAGCGTGGCGGCCTGGGCGACGGGGATCGCCTCGGCGATGTCCACGTCGCCGGTGCGCACCGCGTTGGCACGCGCGGTGCCGTCCTTGACGAAGCGCGCGTCGATGCCGGAGGCCTGGGCGCGGCCTCCCCAGTAGTCGTCGAAACGGTCGAGGGTGGCGGAGCCGCCGCCGTTGACCTCGGTGATCTCGAAGGGGCCGGTGGCGGTGCCGACCGGGTCGGGGTTGCCCTTGCCGTACGCCTTCGGGGAGAGGATCGCCAGGCCGGGGCTGGACAGACGCATGGGCAGGACGGGATCGGCCGTAGCGGTGGTGATACGTATGCGGCGGCTGCCGTCGGCCTCGGCGTCGAGGGTGACACCGGCGAGGGCGGCGGGGGCGGGCTTGGCCTGCGTGGCGCGGGTGAGGGCATCGGCCACGGCCTTCGGGGTGACGTCCGTGCCGTCCTGGAAGGCGGCGTCGCGCAGGGTGAACTGCCAGGTGCGGTCGTCCTCCCGGCGCCAGGACTGGGCGAGCGCGGGGGTGGCGCCGCCGTTGGCGTCCAGAGCGGTCAAGCCCTCGGTGACGCCGAGCCGGCTGAGCAACGTGGCGTCGGCTCCGTACGGCGAGAAGTTCTCGGCGGGCGGGAAGGCGAGGGCGACGCGCAGCCGGGAGCCCGGTTGCCCGCCGTCCGACGACGACTCCCCGCCGGAGGATGCGAAGCAGCCGGCCAGGCCGGGGAGGAGGGCCAGGGCTGCGAGGAACCTGAAGGGACTCTCAATGCTTGTAACACGCACTTGCACAGCATATGCACCAGGGCAGGCCCCGATCGGCCCAGAAAATTTGACAGTGGCGACGGCCACTCCCTAAACCTAACCACATGACATCCATTTTCAAAAAGGTGGGACGGTCGTGAGGGTCGCGTTCGTCGGCAAGGGCGGCAGCGGCAAGACCACGTTGTCGGCGCTCTTCTCCCGCCACCTGGCGCGCTCCGGCGCCCCGGTCCTCGCCATCGACGGCGACATCAACCAGCACTTGGCCGAGGCGCTCGGCCCCACGGAGGCCTCCGCCCCTCCCCTGGGCGAACATCTGGACTCGATCAAGGACTACCTGCGCGGCACGAACCCGCGCATCACCTCCCGCCAGGCGATGATCAAGACGACCCCGCCGGGACGCGGCTCCCGCCTCCTGCGCCCGCTCGGCGACGACGAGGTCCACGCCCGGCATGTCGGCCGCGCGGGCGGTGTACCGCTGATGGTCACGGGCGAGTTCGACGAGTCCGACCTGGGCGTGGCCTGCTACCACTCCAAGCTCGGCGCGGTCGAGCTGTACCTGGGCCACCTGGTGGACGGCCCCGGCGAGTACGTCGTGGTCGACATGACGGCGGGCGCGGACGCCTTCGCCTCCGGCCTGTTCACCCGCTTCGACATCACCTTCCTGGTGGCGGAGCCCACCCGCAAGGGCGTCTCGGTCTACCGCCAGTACCGCGACCACGCGGAACGGTTCGGCCTCCGCGTCGCGGTCGTCGGCAACAAGGTGACCGGTGAGGACGACCTGCTCTTCCTCAAGGAACAGGTCGGGGACGACCTGTTGACCCACCTGGTGCACTCGCCCTGGGTGCGGGCGGCGGAACAGGGCCGGGTGGAAGGCGGCCCGGACGCCCTGTCGTCCCTGGAGCCGCACAACAGCCACGCCCTCACCGTCCTGCGCGAGGCCGTCGACTCCCACTTCCGCGACTGGGGCCGCCTCCACCGCCACGCGGTCGAGTTCCACCTGCGCAACGCCAGGGCCTGGGCGGACGCGCGAACGGGCGAGGACTTGGCGGCCCAGGTGGATCCGGACTTCGTCCCGGGGCCGGCCGCCCTGCCCTGAGGCGCTCGGTGCGAGCCCGGCTCCTGAACCGGACGCTGGAGTTCAGGAACTACTGACCCACCCCACCGGCTACTCGATCCCCGTGGCATCGAGTAGCCGGACCACGTCCTTGCGCCCGTACCCGAGGAGTCGGGCGCGGTCCGCGGCCATCAGCACCAGGTGCGCGACGATCTTCGCCGCGTATCCGTTCTTGTGGTCCGCGTCGAACCATTCCTGGGGCTTCTCGACACCCAGGCTGTTCATCACCAGCCCGTGCTCTCGGCGAACCTCCGCGACGGTACCGGCGACCGCGCCCATGAGTGTCTTCCCCGGCCGTTCGCACTCCAGGGCGAAGCACCCCCAGTCGACCGGCACGCACCCCTCCGGTGGACGCGCCCGCAGCCCCGCATACCTCTCGTCCTCGAACCCGGAGGCCCGGAACTCGTCGTGCACCAAGGCAAATCGATGGAACCCGGCCGGAACCGGAGGCGGTGGAGGCGTGTACTCCCACCCGGCGTCCTCGTACAACTGCCGCTTCACCTCTTCTTCTTCGGCGTGCGTCACGGTGAAGCCGTTGGCCTCGTTGCGCCCGGTCGTCGTGCCGTCGGGGTTGCGGTGGAAGTGCAGTCCCATGGTGTGCTCCCGCTGTAGTGATGACCACCGACGAGAAGTCCCCGTCACCAGCTCGAACGGCCCGGGAAGCCGGCCCGTGCCCGCTTCTCGGCGGCATCACCCGATCGTGTGAGGGGATCCGCTGACACCCCCGGCCTCGTCCAGGAAGGCCGCCAAGCGGGTGACGAACCGCTCCGGATCGTCCCGCCACGGAAAATGCCCGGCCCCGTTCTGCACGACCGGTTCGGCGTTCGGGAACAGCCCCGCGTACTCCCCCATCACCCGCGGTGGCCCCGCCACGTCGTACTCCCCCGCGAGCACGAGGACCGGCGAGGGAAACGCGGCGAGGGCGGCTCGCGTGGCGTCGGGGTCGAAGGCACCGTCGGAGGCGTACAGGGCCGCGGCCTCGTCGTTGCGCTGTTGCTCTTCCGCCGCGCGGAACGCCCGCGCCTCGTCATCCCAGAGCCCGAACCAGAAAGGGGCGACGGCATCCCAGTCGTCCGACGTCGCCCGGCCGGACGCGATCGCCTCCAGGGACGCGTACGCCGGGGCGAACCACGGCTCGTCCCGGCGCAGGCGGGCCGTCTGCAGGCGGTCCTCGGCGGTGATGCCGAGGCCGACGGCGAAGACGCTGGGCATGATGAGGCAGAGCCGGTTCACGCGGTACGGATGGCGGGCCGTGTACAGGGCGGCCAGGTTGGCACCGCCCGAGTGCGCCAGCAGATCCAGCCGCTCCAGCCCCAACTCCTCACGCAACGCCTCGACATCGGCGACCTGCCGGTCACAGCGGTAGGACGCGGTGTCCCGCGGCACCGCGGACCGGCCAGTGCCCCTGAGGTCCAGCCGGATCAGAGTGCGGTGGGCCGTCAGACCGCCGAGGCTCCCCAGGTAGACGGAGTCCTGCATGGGGCCCCCGGGGAGACAGACCAGTAGCGGGCCGTCTCCCGTCACGTGGTAGGCGAGGGTCGTGCCGTCGGGGGCGGTGAAGGTGGGCATGGGCGCGAGGTTGGCAGGGGGTGGAGCCCGGAGCAACCGGATATCGGCCGGGAGCGGGCGCGCCACGGCGTCGTCGGCAGCCAGGACGTGCTGTGAGGGAGGTCCCTTCCCTCCCCGCCCCGGAAAGGAAGGGACGGGAAGGGACCTCTCACCGCTACCGAACCGGCGTCACCACCGGCGCCGGCGCGTAGCCGGTGGGACGGGCAGTGAAGGTGCCGCGGCGAAGATGGTGATGCCCCGGTCCCGCTCCTGCGGGTCGAAGTCCGTGACGGTGGTGCCGTCATAGACCTCGCCGCGTTTGTGCGTGCTTCCGGTCGCGAACAGGATCCGTTCGGTGACGGTGGTCTTGCCGGCGTTGACGTGGGCGAGGATGCCCAGGTTGCGGACGACGGCGAGCGGGTTGATGTCACGGCAGGGAGACGGCGGCGGTGTGGTCACACATGGCCGTCTCCCTTCGTTCGTCGCGTCGGTGCCGGGCGCTCAGGCAGTGGGCGGCGCCGGGTACGTGCGTGAGTGCAGGGAGAGCGGAGGGAACCGGGCCAGGGATCATTCCGGCGGGGTCGGGGTGTCGTGGGTGCGGTACATCGCCTGCACGTCCAGCTCCAGTTGCACCGTCGGACCGACCACGGCGATGCCCCGGGCCAGCATGGAGCGCCAGTTGAGCGTGAAGTCCTCCCGGTGGAGCTCCGCCGTGGCCAGGGCCGCGCAGCGCAGTTCCTGGCCGTAGCCGCCGTTGACCGTGCCGAGGTACGTGGTGTCCAGCGAGACCGAGCGGCTGACGCCGTGCATCGTGAGGGAGCCCAGCAGTGTCCACTTGCTGCCGCCCCGGTAGGCGAAGCGCGTGCTCGTGAAGTCGATGTACGGGAAGCGGTCGACGTCCAGGAAGTCGGCGGAGCGCAGATGGTTGTCGCGGGTGGTGTTGCCGGTGTTGATGCTGGAGGCGTCGATGCGGACGTGCACCCGGGAGTCGGTCATGTCCTGGGCGATGCGGATCCCGCCGTCGAAGCGTTCGAAGCGGCCGTGGACGTGGGCCATGCCGACGTGCTTGGCGATGAACCGGATCGCGGTGTGCGGCGGGTCGAAGAGCCAGCTGCCGGGCGTCGGAAGCTGGAGGGCCTCGGCCGGCCGCAGCCAGACCCGCTCGGTGGGCGTCGACGCGCCCACCGCGATCTCGATGGTCTCGCGGTGCGGCTGGAGGCCCTCGGTCGCGATCAGCAGGCTGTACCGGCCGGGCGGCAGGGCCGCGAGGAAGTAGCCGTACGGGTCGGTGGTCCCGCGGGCGGCCACCCGGTGGGTGTCCAGGGCGGTGACGGTGACGTCCGCGGCGGCCAGGGGCGTGCCCATCGGGTCGACGACCTCGCGGGCCACGGCACCCGCGCCGGACGGGAGGGGGAGGGCGAGGCCCGCCGCCGCGGCGGAGGCGCCCTTGAGCCGGCGTCGCCTGAGCAGTGCGAGGGCCATGTCGTTCACCTTTCGTCAGGTGCGCGGCCGTACGGCGGCGGTTCAGCGCACGCCGACGGCCGCACCTTGCTGCGGTCACACCCCCCTTGTCGATCTTGATCTGTCGTCCCTCGGAACGGGTGTCTCAATACGAGACAGTCAGGACTGCTTCTTGAAGGCGTCCGCGTGTTCGGCGGCCCACTGGACGAAGGTGCGCGCCGGGCGGCCGGTGACCTTCTCCACAGTGCCGGAGACCGTTCGGCCCACCTCCGGGGTGTTCCCGTACGCCTCGAGCAGGAAGCCGATCACGTCCTCGGGGAGGTAGGCCGCCCGCCACTGCGCCACGGCCTGCTCCTCGGTCAGCTCTACCAGGGCGATCTCCCGGCCGACGGCCGCGGCGATCGTCTTCACCTTGTCGCCGACGGTGAGCACTTCGGGGCCGGTGATCACGTACTCCTGGCCGCCGTGGCCCTCCTCCGTGAGCGCGACCGCGGCGACGGCGCCGATGTCGCCCTCGTGGACCATGGCACTCAGCCGTGCCACGAACGGCTCGCGGACCTCACCCGAGGCGATGATCCCCTCCGCCCACTCCAGGGCGTTGGCCATGAACTCGACCGGCATGAGGACGGTCCAGTCCACCCCGTCGTCGGCACGCACCGCGTCCTCCAGCGGGGTCGGCCCGCCACCGTGCAGCACGGTGATCCGGCGGACGCCCGCCGAGCGGGCCAGTTCCAGGATCCGCGGGCCGGTCTCCAGCGGGGTGAAGTCGGCACCGCCGAAGGTGATCAGATGGAGGCCGGTGACCCCCTCCAGGGCCGGCGCCAGGCTCTCGGGTCGGGTCAGATCACCCTCGACGACCTCCACCCCGGCCGGGAGAGCGGCCTTCGCGGCGTCCCGGGTGAGGGCGCGGACCTCGTGGCCCCGGGCGAGGAGTTCGGCGACGACCTGACGGCCGACGGTTCCGGTGGCACCGGTGACAAGGATCTTCTGTGTCTTCGTCATGCCACGACCGTAGGAAGCCTTACGGTCAGCTTGTGTCCGCAATCCGGGGGTGCGGCCATGGAGCTTCTTGAAAGGGGTGCGGCTATGGAGCTTCCTGGAAGGGCTCCGGCGGCACTCCCTCGAACGCGGCTCGCAGCACAGCCCGGACGCCGTCCACCGTCATCGGGCGTGGGTTGGCGTACGGCTCGCCCGCGACCCGGTTCGCCGCCGATGTCACGTCGCCTTCCCGGAGGCCGAGTTCGGCGAGGGACCGTGGCGCGCCGAGGCGGCCGGCCAGCTCCCACAGGGCGCGGGGCACGTCCTCGGCGTCGAGGGCCCTGCGCAGGACGGTCAACGCCCGCGGGACGGCGGGCGCGTTGTACGCCAGGGCGTACGGCAGCACCACGGTGTGGGTCTCGGCGTGCGGCAGTCCGGAGGTGCCGCCCAGTACGTGGCACACCTTGTGGTGCAGCCCCATCGTGGTCGCGCCGAGGCAGGCGCCGCACAGCCACGCCGCGTACAGGGCCCGGCCGCGCGCGTCCAGGTCCTTCGGGTCGGCGGCCAGCCGCGGCAGCGCCTCGGCCATCGCCCGCACGCCCTCCTCGGCCATGACCGAGATCAACGGCGAGGCGTCCGGGGCGTACAGGGCCTCGACGGCGTGCGCGAGCGCGTTGACGCCGCTGGTCACGGTCAGGGGTACGGGCAGGGAGAGGGTGAGCCGGGGGTCGTAGACGACGCTGCGGGGCTGCACGACCGGGTCGCGGCCGGTGCGCTTGGAGCCGTGCTCGGTCAGGCCCCAGACCGGGGTCATCTCGGAACCCGAGTAGGTGGAGGGCACGGCGATCAGCGGCAACCCGGTGCGCAGGGCGATCGCCTTGCCGAGTCCGATCGCGGAGCCGCCCCCGACCGCGACGCACCCGTCCGCTCCGGCGGCCCGTACCGCGGCGACGGCCCGGACGGCGTCCTCGACGGGTACGTGCATCCGGGCCTCGGCGTGTACGCCCGCGCAGGCGTCGCCGAGCGCGTCCGCGACGGCACGGGCGACGGGCTCGCCCCGGCCGCCGCACACCACGAGCAACCGCCGCAGACCGAGGCGGGCGGCCTCGCCGGGCGTCGCCGTGACGGCGGCGCCGGGCCGGAAGACGACGCGTACCGGCCGGGTCTCGTGGGAGAAGTCGTCCTGGAACGTCATGACGCCCGCTCCAGGACGAGGTCGAAGCGGGCGTGCCGGAAGGGGTTGTGCACGCCGAACTCCCGGGCGAGGGACGGGTCGTCGGTGGTCACGAAGTCCTGGACGAGGCTCTGCTTCACGGCGAACACCGCGTCGGATTCGAGGTAGTCGCCGCCGGCCACGAAGATGTGTGTGGTGACGGGCGTGTGTCCCTCGGCGGCGGCGATGAAGTGGATGTGCGCGGGACGGTAGGGATGCCGCCCGGTCGCGCGCAGCAGGTCGCCGACCGGGCCGTCGGTGGGGATCGGATACGGCGCCGGGACGCAGGTGCGGAACCAGAAGCGGCCCTCGGCGTCGGCGGTGAAGAGTCCGCGTCCGTTGCCGGCGGGTTGCACGCCGGGCTGCTGGACGTCGTAGTAGCCCTTGTCGTCGGCCTGCCAGACGTCGACGGCGGCGCCGGGCAACGGGGTGCCGTCCTCGGACAGCACCCGGCCGCTGACGACGCACGGCTCGCCGCCGCCGACCAGGTCGATGTCGTCGCCGAGGGCGCGGACCGGCGACTCGGTCATGTGGAAGGGGCCCAGCACGGTCGACTCGGTGGCGCCGGGCGCGTGGTGGCCGTGG
The DNA here is from genome assembly GCA_018195615.1 of Streptomyces tuirus. Classification (GTDB taxonomy): domain Bacteria; phylum Actinomycetota; class Actinomycetes; order Streptomycetales; family Streptomycetaceae; genus Streptomyces; species Streptomyces tuirus_A. Next base: position 778,086 of record JAGTPG010000001.1, read on the forward strand.
ACGGTCTCCACGAGCATGGACAGGCCGAGCACGTCCGACAGCAGGATGAACTCCTGCCGGGTGTCGGTACAGGCCTGCCCGGTCCCCGTGAGGAAGGCGATCGCCCGCTCCCACTCCTCCTGGGTGAGCCGGGTCTCGCGCGCGAAGTCGTGCAGATGCCGGACGAGACCGGTGAGCAGCTCGCGCAGCCGCGGGTCGGCGGTCGCCCGGAGAGTGGCGACGGCCTGCTCGGTGACGCCCGTCCCGGTCGCGTCGGTGGTCATCCCGGCTCCTCGTCGTCGATGTCCGCTGCTTCCATGATTGCGCGCTCAAGCGTGTCCGAGGATCCTGCGCAGCGCGTCCGCGAGCAGTTCCCCGGCGGTTTCGGGTGCGGCGGCCGGGTGACGGAAGGCGATGAAACCGTCCGGCCGTACGAGCAGGGCGCCCGCGTCGGAGATCTCGCTCAGGCGCGCCCAGTCCCCGTACGGGTCCTCGTACTCCTGCCCGGGGCCGATCACCACGGTGGCGACCTCCACCTCCTGGGCCTCGGCCGCCCGTAGCCACACCTCTCCCCGATGCCGGTGAGCAGGGTGAAACGGCCCCGGCCGACGGTGTCGAGGGTGGAGAGGGTGCGGGTGCCGGAGGTGATCCAGGCGTGCGGAAGCCGGGCGCCGGGGCGGGAGGTCGGCTGGTGGTACAGCTCGGGGTCGCGGGCGAAGCCGGGGTCGGGCGTGCCGTCGGGGACGATCGCGCCGGAGGTGTAGCGCTGGTTGAGGTCGACGCCGTGCGCGTTGAACTCGTACACCTTGAAGGCGATCGCCTCCCGCAGCTCGGCGCGCTGCTTCTCGGCGGCCGCGGTGCTGTCCTTGCGGGCGGCGATGTTGGCCCACAGCTGCTCGGGGGTCTGCGGGGAGAGGCCGTCGAGCGCCTCGAAGACCGGAGCGGTCTCGCGGATGGACTGGTTGGCGCGGGTGACGATCTGCCGGCCGATGGGTGCCCGTTCGGCGGTGTAGCTGTCGAGCAGCCTGGGGTGGGCGGTGCCGTCGAGGACGATCTTGAGCTTCCAGGCCAGGTTGTAGGCGTCCTGGATGGAGGTGTTGGAGCCGAGGCCGTTGGACGGCGGATGGCGGTGCACGGCGTCGCCGGCGCAGAAGACACGGCCGCCGCCGTACGTCTCGGCGTACATCTCGTTGACGGTCCACGCCGAAGAGGACTTCACGGTCACCGGTATCTCGTCGTCCCCGACGAGCCGCCGGACGATCGACTCGGCGTACTCGGTGGTCAGGTCGGGGGCGCCCGCGGTGACGTCGTAGCCCCACACGATCAGCCACTCGTTCCAGGGGCGGACACAGCGCACCAGGCCCGCTCCGATGCCACCGACCGTCGCGCCGGGCGCGAGGACCCAGTACAGGGTGGACGGGCGGTGGGCGGTGTACCGGGTGAGATCCGCCTCGAAGACGATGTTGATGCTGCCGGCCACGCCCATCTGGCCGCCCATCGGCAGGCCGGCGTCCGCGGCGACCTTGGACCGTCCGCCGTCGGCGCCGATCAGGTACTTGGCGCGGATCTCGTAGGTGTCACCGCGCAGCCGGTCGCGGACGGTGGCCGTGACGCCGTCGGTGTCCTGCGTGTGGGAGAGGTACTCGGTCTCGAAGCGCAGCCGGGTGCCGCGGGCGACGGCCGCGTTCACGAGGACCGGCTCCATGAGGTGCTGCGGCATGTCGCACATGCGGGTGGGGCTGGCGAGTTCGTGGGCGGCCTGCACGAGCGGGTCGTTGCCCCAGGAGCGCACCCGGCCCAGTTCCTCGCCGGCCAGGCTGGTGCAGAACGTGGTGTTGCCCATCAGGTGCTGCGGGGTGGCCTGCGCGACGACGTCCTGTTCCACTCCGAGGTCGCGCAGCACCTCCATGGTGCGCTGGTTGGTGATGTGCGCGCGGGGTGTGTCGGCAAGGCTCGCGTAGCGGGTGACCACGATGTTGGGCACGCCGTAGGTGCTCAGGGCGAGCGCGGCCGAGGCACCGGCGGGGCCGCTGCCCACGATCAGGACGTCGGTGTCGACGACGGTGGACACGGGTGCTCCTGTGGGGAGGTCTGGGCGGACATCGGGCGGTCATGATCATGTGGCGGTCGGGCGCGCCGCGGGTGTCTCATTACGAGACACCTCGCGCAGGCCTTACGGGACACCTCGTGTACGCCATACGCCTCGCGCAGGCCTTACGGGACACCTCGTGTACGCCATACGGGACACCTCACGGACGGCTTTGTGTGCGACCCGGGGCACACCAGTTGTTGCCTGTTCAACCGAACCCGTTACGGTGTGCATGCCGTGACCACCACAGAGCCCTCGCCCGCAGCCGCCGCCTTGCCCGCGCTGCGTCTCGCCCGCCAGCGGTTCCTGTCGGGCTGTCCGCTGCCCGGCGGCGTTCCGGAGGAGGTCGTCGCGGCGTGGCGGCGAGCGCGGTTCTTCGGGGTGCCGCACGACTTGAAGGAGCCGTCCGTCGCTCCGGTGCCGCCGGTGGAGTCGGCGCTCCTCGGCGCCGCCCGGCCGGTGCTCGACCGGATCGTTACGGCCCTGGACGCGGACCGGTCGCTCCTCGTCCTCACCGACGAGCGGCTGCGGGTGCTGTGGGCGGCCGGGAGCATGCCCGGGCTCGAGGCGTGCACCGTCCTGGCGGAGCAGGAAGTCGGCAACAACAGCGCGGCCCTCGCCCTGCGCACCCGGCGCCGGGCCGAGGTGCACGGCCCCGAGCACTTCCTCGACCGCTGGCAGGACGTCTCCGCCGTGAGTGTCCCGCTGCTCGGGCCGGAGAGCGGGCAGGCGCTCGGCACGGTGACCGTCGCGTCGCGGCTGTGCACCGCGCGTCCGCCCCATCCACAGGCGGCGCTCGCCGAGGCCACCGCCGCAGCGGTGGAGACGGAGCTGCGGGCGCGGGCGGGGCGGGCCGAGCGGGCCCTGCTGGACGCGTATCTGCGGGCGGCCGGGGCGCACGGGTCGGGGCGTGAGGCGGACGGCGCCGCACGTGGTACGGACCGGGCGGTGGCCGCCGTGGACGGCCGCAACCGGCTGGTCAGCGACGGGGCCCAGCGACTGCTGACGCCCAAGCTGCTCGAGGCACTGGAGCGTACGGCGGTGCACGCGCGGCGCGGGGACGGTGTGGGTGAGGCGGCGGTGCCCGAGGAAGCCGGGTGCACCGCGCGCGTCACTCCCGTACGTCTGGACGACGGCACGGTCATCGGAGTCGTCGCCGTCCTCGAACCACTCGGGGATCCCGGGCCGCCGGCGCCGGCCGCGCCGCGCCCGCCGGTCGGGCTCACAGGCTCCTCGGTCCCCTGGCGACACGCCGTCGGGCGGGCCGTCGAGCTGGCCCGGTCGCCGGAGCCGCTGCTGCTGACCGGTGAGCGCGGCACGGGCAAGTCCGCGCTGGCCCGGGAACTGCTCGGCGCGGAGGCGGTCGAGGTCGTCGACGCGGCGCAGGACACCGGACTGGACCGAGCCCTGCCCGCGTGGCCGGCCGGTCGCCCGCTCCTGCTCCGGCACGCCGAGCGCCTCGCGCAGCCCGGCGTGGCCGCGCTCAACTCCCTGCTCGACGCCCACCCGGACACCCGACTGCTGCTCACCCACACCCCCGGCGCGCCGGCCGGCCCTTGTCTCCAGCGCCTGCTGGACAAACTGTCCGCCCGCTCGGTGACCCTGCCCCACTGCGGGAACGCACCGGTGACATACGCGAGTTGCTGCCGGCCCTGGCACCACGACCGGCGCCCGGCCGGCCGCCCCTGACCTGGACCCTGGACGCCCTGCGCGCGCTGGAGATGTACCCCTGGCCGGGGAATGTCGCCGAGCTGGCCCATGTCGTCCGGGCCCTGGCGGAACACCGGCGGGCAACGGGCCGGTCCGCCGGGCGGAGCTGCCGGACGCCGTGCGGGAAGGGCCTGCCGCGCGGCCGCTCAGCCCGATGGAGCACGCCGAGCGCACCGCGATCCTGGAGGCACTGCGCCGCCACGGCGGCAACAAGGCACGCGCGGCGGCGGCGCTGGGCATCGGCCGGGCGACCCTGTACCGCAAGCTGCGGGGTTATCGAGGCTGAGGGCCCTGGGTGGGCAGCGGCTCCGGGACCGGTCTCGGCCGGCCCCGTCGTGTCAGAGACGCGAAGACCCTCCTCGTCAGGGAGGAGGGTCGCGTCGTGATGTCGAGTGTCCGAGGGGGACTTGAACCCCCACGCCCGATAAAGGGCACTAGCACCTCAAGCTAGCGCGTCTGCCATTCCGCCACCCGGACCAGGTGTCTGTCGCTTCGGCGGGGCTGCTCCCGCGGCGACATGGACAACCATACCAAGGTTTCGGAGTGCCTTTCACCTGCGTTTCCTTCCACATGGCGGGGGTCCGGGACCTCTTGGCCCGATCCCCCTAGGGTCACACCATGAGTGACTGGATGGTTACGCAGAGCCCCGCTCAGGGGCGACGCCCGCGGGCGCTGTCACCGCTCAGGGAGCATCTGCGGGACACGTTCTGGTTCGCCCGTTCGCGGCGATGGTGAGCGTCTTCGTGGTCTGGGTGGGGGCCCAGGCGCTGGACACCGCCATCGTCGACGCGCTCCGGGAGGACGGCGACTACGACACGCTCGACGAACTGCTGCGGTTCGCCGAGGACGCGCGGGCCGTGGTGAGCGCGGTCGGCTCGGCGATGATGACCTTCATCGGTGTGGTCTTCAGCATCTCGCTGGTGGCCGTGCAGATGGCGAGCGGGCAGTTCACGCCGCGGGTGGTGCGGCTCTTCGTGCGGAGCCGGATCACCAAGGCGACCTTCGCCGTGTTCCTGGCGACCTTCGTGCTGACCCTGTTGGTCCTGACCGCCTTCGACAGCACCGACGACCCCCGCGCGGTCACATCGGTGCCTCTGGTTCAGTCGGTTCTCACCCTCTGCATGGTCGCACTGAGCCTCTTCCTTTTCGTGCTGTACGTGAACACCACCCTGCGGCTGATGCGGATCAGCCATGTGATCGCGCGGATCGCCACGGAGTCCTTCCGGGTGGCCGCTTCGATGCCGGTACCGGTGAGCGGGCAGGAGGCCCCACCTCTCGGTTCCGCGACCGCGTGGGTGTCTCACGAGGGCGGGGCGGGGGTGCTGCGGGACGTGCACATCGCGCGGTTGGCGCGGGTGGCGCGCAGGCACGGGGTCGTGCTGCGGCTGATCCCGCGGATCGGGGACTTCGTGGTGCCCGGCACGCCCGTACTGGCGGTCCACGGCGGCCCTGCCCCGCCCCGCGGTGCGCTGCGCCACACCATCTCGGTGGGAGTGGAACGGACCTACCACCAGGATCTCGGCTTCGGACTGCGGCAGTTGTCCGACATCGCGCTGCGCGCCCTGTCACCGGCGATCAACGATCCGACGACCGCCGTCCAGGCGATGGACCGCATCATCCAGTTCCTGGCCTCGCTGAGCCGACGCCCGCTGGACAACGCCCTGCACCGGGACCGGGGCGGTGCGGTGCGGCTGGTGCAGCCCGTGCCGGGGTGGACCGAGCTGGTGGATCTCGGGTTCACCGAGGTGCGAGGATGCGCCACCGGGAGTCCGCAGGTGTCGCGGCGCATGCTGGCCGGACTGGACGACCTGCTTCTGCTCGCGCCGCCGGAACGACGGGAGCCGCTGCTCCGCCACCGCGAACTGCTCCGGCAGTCGGTCGCCGAGACCGCGCCGTCTGCGTCGGACCGCGCGTTCGCCCTGCGCCCGGACCGTCAGGGCATCGCCTGAGCGACGCCTCGGCGATGTCCGACGCCGGTGCGCCACAGAGGATCACAGGGCGAACCGGCGTCGGGCACAGCGCCTCCGGCTCAGGGCAGGAGCTGGTACTCCGGGAAGTTTCCCGGCAGCCGCTCCCCCGCCGGCCCCTTCGTCACCGCGCGCACCAGCAGCTCGCCGCCGACGAACGCGCCGCGCCAGGACGCCCCGAGCCCGCCGAACAGCTCGTCGCGGTCGCCGCGGGAACGGGGCCGGCCGTGGCCGACCTTGAACGCGCGGATCTGCGGGGCGAGCCGCTCGTAGGTCGCCTGGTCGTCCGTGGACAGCGTGGCCACCAGTGCGCCGTTCGAGGCGTTCATCGCGGCCAGCAGCTCCGCCTCCGTGTCGACCAGGACGATCGTGTCGACCGGGCCGAACGGCTCCGCGTGGTGCAGCGGGGAGGACCGGGGCGGATTGAGGAGCGTGACCGGCTGGACGTAGGCGGAGGTGTCCTGGCCGGGCAGGAAGCGGGCGCCGGACGGACTGCCGCGGTGCAGCGGTACGGCGCCGCGCTCGATCGCCTCGGCGACCTGGTCCCGGAGCTCCTTCGCCTTGGCCGCGTTGATGACCGGCCCGAAGTCCAACTCCGGGTAGGGGTCGTCCTGCTGCTCCACGGCGAGCGGGTGGCCGACTGCGAGCATGCGGACCGCCGGGAGGTACGCCGCCAGGAACGCGTCGAACAACTGCCGCTGGACGACGAAGCGCGGGTACGCCGTGCAGCGCTGCTTGCCGTAGTCGAAGAGCTTGGGGATCACCGCGGTGAGCGCGTCCCAGTCCGAGTGGTTCCAGATGCCCCAGGTGTTGAGTCCCTCCTGTTCGAGTACGTGTCGTTTCCCGAGGTCGGTGACGGCCGTGGCCACCGAGGCGCCGGTGTCGCGGCCGCCGACGAAGGAGACGCAGCCGATCTCGGGCGCCCGCACCAGCGCCTGGGACAGCTCGCCCCCGCTGCCGCTGACGAGGGTCACGGGAATCCCTCGCGGGCGGCGAGCGCCGAGGCCAGGGTGAGGCAGGCGACACCGCCGTCGGTCGGGGTCTTGGCGATGACCGCGTTGCCCGCCAGTGCCTGCACCAGCACTGCGTGAACGAGCACACTCATCGGGTAGTTCCAGCTGGCGATGTTGGACACCGGGCCGTCCAGCGGAGCCCGGCCGGCGAGCATCGGCTCGATGCCGTCGACGTACCAGCGGACGCCGTCGATGGCCCGGTCTACGTCCGCCTGGGCGAGCCGCCAGGGCTTGCCGATCTCCCAGACGAGCAGCAGCGCCAGCAGCCGGCGGTGTTCGGCGAGGGCGTCGAGGGTGGCCGCGACGCGTGCCCGGCGCTCCGGCAGGGGATGTGACGCCATGCGCGGTGCTGGTCGAGGGCGGCGCGCACGGCCTGGTGCGCGGTCACCCCGTCCAGACGCGGCGGGCCGGCGATCGGGCTGCCGTCGACGGGGCTGACGGCGGGCAGGACCCGGCCGTCAGCCTGCCAGGCGGAGTTCCAGAGGTTGAGGACCCGGTCGTCGCGGAAGGCCTCCGGCGCGACGGTGAGGCAGCGCTGCCACGCGTCAGGCCAAGACGTGCCGGATTTGAGGGTGAGGGTGGGTGCCATGGGGTTTGCCATGGGGTTTGCCATGGGGTTGCTCCGCTCTCGGTGCACGGTCGGGGCGGGACCTGGCTCACTGCCGTTGTTCTCCGAGGCGCGCGAGCACGAGGTTCGCGGTCTCGGTCGGTGTGCTGCCCACGCTCACCCCGGCCGCCTCCAGTGCCTCCTTCTTGGCCTGTGCCGTGCCGGTCGAGCCGGACACGATGGCGCCCGCGTGTCCCATGGTCTTGCCCTCGGGTGCGGTGAACCCGGCGATGTAGCCGACGACCGGCTTGGTGACGTGCTCGCGGACGTACGCCGCCGCCCGTTCCTCCGCGTCGCCGCCGATCTCGCCGATGAGGACGATGAGTTCGGTGTCGGGGTCGTCCTGGAAGGCGGCGAGGCAGTCGATGTGCGTGGTGCCGACGACCGGGTCGCCGCCGATGCCGACGCACGTCGAGAAGCCGATGTCGCGGAGCTCGTACATGAGCTGGTACGTCAGCGTGCCCGACTTGGAGACCAGTCCGATGCGGCCCGGTTTCGTGATGTCGGCCGGGATGATGCCCGCGTTGGACTGGCCGGGGGTGATGAGGCCCGGGCAGTTGGGGCCGACGACCCGGGTGCCCTTCTCCCTGGCGTGGGTGGTGAAGGCGACGGAGTCGTGGACGGGGATGCCCTCGGTGATGACGACCGTGAGGCCGATGCCCGCGTCGGCGGCTTCGGCCACGGCCGCCTTGGCGAAGGCGGGCGGCACGAAGACGACGGTGACGTCCGCCCCGGTCGCGCGCATCCCGTCGGCGACCGTGCCGAAGACGGGGACGGCCCGCTCGTCGAAGTCGACGGTGCGGCCCGCCTTGCGCGGGTTGACGCCGCCGACGACGTTCGTGCCGGCGGCCAGCATGCGGCGGGTGTGCTTCATGCCCTCGCTGCCGGTCATGCCCTGGACGAGGACCTTGCTCTCCTTGGTGAGGTAGATGGCCATGACGTCCCCTCAGGCTGTGGTGGCGAGTTCGGCGGCACGGCGGGCGGCGCCGTCCATGGTGGTGACCTGCTGGACCAGCGGATGCGCGTGTTCGTCGAGGATGGCGCGGCCCCGGGCCGCGTTGTTGCCGTCGAGGCGCACGACGAGCGGCTTGGTGAGGCGGACGGTGTCCAGGGCCTGGACGATGCCGTCGGCGACCGCGTCGCACGCGGTGATCCCGCCGAAGACGTTGACGAAGACGGACTTCACGGCCGGGTCGGAGAGGATGACCGACAGTCCGTCCGCCATGATCCGGGCGCTCGCTCCGCCGCCGATGTCGAGGAAGTTGGCGGGGCGCGCGCCGCAGCCCGCGACGACGTCCAGGGTGGACATGACGAGGCCGGCGCCGTTGCCGATGATGCCGACCTCGCCGTCGAGCTTGACGTAGTTGAGGCCCTTGGCGGCAGCCGCCGCCTCCAGCGCATCGTCGTGTTCCGTGTCGTCGGCGCCCCACCGTGCCTGCCGGAACCGGGCGTTGTCGTCGAGGGTGACCTTGCCGTCGAGGGCAAGGATCTGCCCCTGCCGGGTGCGGACGAGCGGATTCACCTCGACGAGGAGGGCGTCCTCGCGGACCAGGACCTCCCAGAGCCGCACGAGGACGTCGACGGTCTGCGGCGGAAGCCCGGCGGTCTCGGCGATCTCACCCGCCGTCGCGGAGGTGACACCCTCGGCGGGATCGACGGGGATACGGGCCACGGCCTCGGGCCGGGTCGCGGCGACCTCCTCGATCTCCATGCCGCCTTCGGCCGAGGCGATCGCGAGGAACCGGCCCGCCGCACGGTCGAGTACGTAGGAGACGTAGAACTCGGTCTCGATGTCGACGGGTTGGGCCAGCATCACCTTGCCGACCCGGTGGCCCTTGATGTCCATGCCGAGGATCTGACGGGCGGTGAGCTCGGCGGCGGCCGGGTCGGCGGCGAGCTTCACCCCGCCCGCCTTGCCACGCCCACCGGTCTTCACCTGGGCCTTCACCACGACCCGCCCGCCGAGCCGGCGTGCGATCTCACGGGCTTCCTTGGGCGAGTCGGTGACCTCGGCCCGCGGCACCACAATGCCGTGTTCCTCGAAGAGTTCCCTTGCCTGGTGTTCGTACAGGTCCATTTCCGGCTCCTGTCTAAAAGTGCCGCACGCCCCCTGGACACCACCCACCGGATGCGGGATAACAAGCTTCATACAGTATTCGTCGACTGTATGCAATGTACCGCGAGTCGTTCCAACCCCCTACGAAGGGACAGGACTTCGCCATGCCCGACGACACCCAGGACGTGATCTCCGGTGGTCATCTCGTAGCCAAGGCGCTGAAGGCCGAGGGGGTCGACCGTATCTACACGCTGTGCGGCGGCCACATCATCGACATCTACGACGGCTGCGTCGACGAGGGCATCGAGGTCGTCGACGTCCGTCACGAGCAGGTCGCCGCCCACGCCGCCGACGGTTACGCGCGCATCACCGGCAAGCCAGGCTGCGCGGTGGTCACCGCCGGCCCGGGGACGACCGACGCCGTCACCGGTGTCGCCAACGCCTTCCGCGCGGAGTCCCCGATGCTGCTGATCGGCGGTCAGGGGGCCCTCACCCAGCACAAGATGGGGTCCCTCCAGGACCTGCCGCACGTCGACATGATGAACCCCATCACCAAGTTCGCGGCGACCGTGCCCGACACGGCGCGCGCGGCCGACATGGTGTCCATGGCCTTCCGTGAGTGTTTCCACGGCGCGCCCGGCCCCTCCTTCCTGGAGATCCCGCGCGACGTGCTGGACGCCAAGGTGCCGGCGGCCAAGGCACGCGTGCCCCGGTCGGGCGCCTACCGCGCCTCGACCCGCTCGGCCGGCGACCCCGAGTCGATCGAGAGGCTCGCCGACCTGCTGGTGCACGCCGAGAAGCCGGCCATTCTCCTCGGCAGCCAGGTGTGGACGACCCGGGGCACCGAATCGGCCATCGAGCTGGTACGCACCCTGAACATCCCGCGTACATGAACGGGGCGGGCCGGGGCACGCTCCCGCCCGGCGACCCGCACCACTTCCAGCTGTCGCGCCGGTACGCCTTCTCGGGCGCCGACGTCATCGTCATCGTCGGCACGCCCTTCGACTTCCGCATGGGCTACGGCAAGCGGCTGTCGCCGGACGCGACCGTCGTGCAGATCGACCTCGACTACCGCACGGTGGGCAAGAACCGCGACATCGACCTCGGCATCGTGGGCGACGCCGGGCTGGTGCTGAAGGCCGTGACCGAGGCCGCATCCGGGCGCGTCAACGGCGGTGCGTCGAAGCGCAAGGAGTGGCTGGACGAGCTGCGGGCCGCCGAGCAGACCGCGCTGGAGAAGCGGCTGCCGAACCTGCGGTCGGACGCCTCACCCATCCATCCGTACCGCCTGGTCAGCGAGATCAACGACTTCCTCACCGAGGATTCGATCTACATCGGCGACGGCGGCGACATCGTCACCTTCTCCGGGCAGGTCGTCCAGCCCAAGTCGCCCGGGCACTGGATGGACCCCGGTCCGCTCGGCACGCTCGGCGTCGGCGTCCCCTTCGTGCTCGCGGCCAAGCAGGCGCGGCCGACAAGGAGGTCGTGGCGCTCTTCGGCGATGGCGCGTTCTCCCTCACCGGCTGGGACTTCGAGACTCTCGTCCGCTACGACCTCCCCTTCGTCGGCATCATCGGCAACAACTCCTCCATGAACCAGATCCGCTACGGCCAGGCCGCCAAGTACGGCAAGGACCGCGAGCGGGTCGGCAACACCCTCGGCGACGTCCACTACGACAAGTTCGCCCGGATGCTGGGCGGATACGGCGAGGAGGTCCGCGACCCCGCCGACATCGGCCCGGCCCTCAGGCGCGCCCGCGAGTCCGGCAAGCCGTCCCTGATCAACGTCTGGGTCGACCCCGACGCGTACGCCCCGGAACCATGAACCAGACCATGTACAAGTGAGGTGCCCCGATGACCGGACCGTCCACCAAGGCACTCGAAGGCATCCGCGTCCTGGACATGACCCACGTCCAGTCCGGGCCGTCGGCGACCCAGCTGCTCGCCTGGCTCGGCGCGGACGTCGTCAAGCTGGAGGCGCCGACCGGCGACATCACGCGCAAACAGCTGCGTGACCTGCCGGACGTCGACTCCCTCTACTTCACGATGCTCAACTGCAACAAGCGGAGCATCACCCTGAACACCAAGACCGAGCGCGGCAAGGAGATCCTCACCGAGCTGATCCGGCGCTCCGACGTCATGGTCGAGAACTTCGGACCGGGCGCCGTCGACCGGATGGGCTTCACCTGGGACCGCATCCAGGAGATCAATCCGCGTATCGTCTATGCCTCCATCAAGGGGTTCGGCGAAGGCCCGTACACCAACTTCAAGGCGTACGAGGTCGTCGCGCAGGCCATGGGCGGGTCGATGTCGACCACCGGTTTCGAGGACGGGCCGCCGCTGGCGACGGGGGCCCAGATCGGGGACTCGGGACGGGCGTGCACGCCGTGGCGGGCATCCTCGCCGCGCTCTACCAACGGGAGCGCACCGGTCGCGGGCAGCGGGTCAACGTGGCCATGCAGCACGCTGTACTGAATCTGTGCCGGGTGAAGCTGCGGGACCAGCAGCGCCTGGCACACGGGCCGCTCGCTGAATATCCCAACGAGGACTTCGGCGACGAGGTTCCCCGGTCCGGAAACGCGTCCGGCGGCGGCCAGCCCGGCTGGGCCGTCAAGTGCGCGCCGGGCGGCCCGAACGACTACGTGTACGTCATCGTGCAGCCCGTCGGCTGGCGGCCGATCAGCGAGCTCATCGGCCGGCCCGAACTGGCCGAGGACCCGAGTGGGCGACGCCCGAGGCGCGGCTGCCCAAGCTGAACAAGATGTTCCAGCTGATCGAGGAGTGGTCCTCGACGCTGCCCAAGTGGGAGGTGCTGGAGAGGCTCAACGCGCACAACATCCCGTGCGGGCCGATCCTGTCCACCCGGGAGATCATCGAGGACCGGTCGCTGGTCGCCAACGAGATGGTCGTCACCGTCCCGCACCCGAGCGCGGGGAGTTCGTGACCGTCGGCAGCCCGCTGAAGCTGTCCGACTCCCCGGTCGAAGTGACCAGCTCACCGCTCCTCGGGGAGCACAACGAAGAGGTCTATGTCGGCGAACTCGGCCTCGGCGACGAGGAAGTGCGCCTGCTCAAGTCGAACGGGGTGATCTGACGTGATGGCCGAAGACCGGGTGCTGCGGGTGCGGTCCCTCCTCGACTCCGTGCGGGCCGAGGGGCGGACCGCGCTGACCGCGCCCGAAGGCAAGGTGATCGCCGACGCGTACGGGATCGCCGTACCGGGCGAGGAGCTGGCCACCGACGTCGACGAGGCCGTGGCGTTCGCTGCGCGCTTCGGCGGACCCGTCGTCATGAAGATCGTCTCGCCGGACATCCTGCACAAGACCGACGCGGGCGGGGTGATCGTCGGCGTCGAGGGCGCCGCCGACGTCCGGGCCGCGTTCCACACCATCGTCGACAACGCGCGGGCGTACGACGCGAAGGCCCGCATCTCGGGTGTGCAGGTGCAGGAGCTGCTGCCGAAGGGGCAGGAGGTCATCGTCGGGGCGGTCACGGACCCGACGTTCGGGAAGGTGGTCGCGTTCGGGCTCGGCGGGGTGCTCGTCGAGGTGCTGAAGGACGTCACCTTCCGGCTCGCTCCGGTGGACGCGGACGAGGCACTGTCGATGCTGGACTCGATCCGGTCGGCGGAGATCCTGCGCGGGGTGCGCGGCCAGGCGGGCGTGGACCGGTGGGCCGTCGCCGAGCAGATCCGCCGGGTGTCGGAACTCGTCGCGGACTTCCCGGAGATCGCCGAGGTGGACCTCAACCCGGTGATCGCGACGGCGGAGGGGGCCGTCGCGGCCGACATCCGGGTGATCCTCGCTGAGTCGCAGCCCGCGCCGCGCCGGAAGTACTCGAGGGACGAGATCCTCACGTCGATGCGCCGGCTGATGCAGCCGAGTTCGGTGGCCGTCATCGGCGCCTCCAACGAGCAGGGCAAGATCGGCAATTCCGTGATGCGCAACCTCGTCGACGGGGGCTTCGCGGGCGACATCCACCCGGTGAACCCCAGGGCCGATGACATTCTGGGCCGCAAGGCGTACAAGAGTGTCACCGACGTGCCCGGTGAGGTGGATGTGGCGGTCTTCGCGATCCCCGCCAAGTTCGTGGCCTCGGCCCTGGAGGAGGTGGGACGCAAGAAGATCCCGAACGCCGTGCTCATCCCCTCGGGGTTCGCGGAGACCGGCGAGCACGAACTCCAGGCGGAGATCGTGGCGATCGCCGAGCGGTACGGCGTACGGCTGCTGGGGCCGAACATCTACGGCTACTACTCGACCTGGCAGGACCTGTGCGCCACGTTCTGCACGCCGTACGACGTCAAGGGCGGGGTGGCGCTCACCTCGCAGTCGGGTGGCATCGGGATGGCCATCCTGGGCTTCGCGCGCACCACCAAGACGGGCGTGTCGGCGATCGTCGGGCTCGGCAACAAGTCGGACCTCGACGAGGACGACCTGCTGACCTGGTTCGGCGAGGACCCGAACACGCAGTGCATCGCGATGCACCTGGAGGACCTCAAGGACGGGCGCGCCTTCGTGGAGGCCGCGCGGGCGACCGTGCCGAAGAAGCCGGTGGTCGTGCTGAAGGCGGGCCGTACGGCGGCGGGCGCGCGGGCGGCCGGTTCGCACACCGGTGCCCTGGCGGGCGACGACGCCGTGTACGACGACATCCTCCGGCAGGCCGGGGTCATCCGGGCACCGGGCCTGAACGACATGCTGGAGTACGCGCGCGCGTTGCCCGTGCTGCCCGCTCCCCAGGGTGACAACGTCGTGATCATCACGGGCGCCGGCGGCAGCGGGGTGCTGCTGTCGGACGCGGTGACGGACAACGGCCTGTCCCTGATGGAGATCCCGCCCGACCTGGACGCGGCGTTCCGGAAGTTCATCCCGCCCTTCGGGGCGGCAGGCAACCCGGTGGACATCACCGGGGGCGAGCCGCCGTCGACGTACGAGGCGACGATCCGGCTGGGGCTGGAGGACCCGCGCATCCACGCGCTCGTCCTCGGCTACTGGCACACCATCGTCACCCCTCCCATGGTCTTCGCGGAGCTCACCGCGCGCGTGGTGGCCGAGTTCCGGGAGCGGGGATCGAGAAGCCCGTCGTGGCGTCGCTCGCCGGGGACGTGGAGGTCGAGGAGGCCTGCCAGTACCTCTTCGAGCGAGGAGTCGTGGCGTACCCGTACACGACGGAGAAGCCGGTGGCCGTGCTCGGCGCGAAGTACCGCTGGGCGCGGGAGGCGGGGCTGCTGGGGGCGGTACATGAGGTGAGGCAGCGGGGGGCCGGCCGACGGTGCGCGTCGGCCGGCCCCGGGACCCGCACGCGCACGAAAGGCATGGGACAGGGGGCGCTGGCCAGATCTTTCGACGCAAGGGGTGCGACACGACATGACAACGACCGATCTGCCCACCACGGTTCCCTACCGGGAGGTCACCGACGCGAACGGACGCGTCTACCGCCTCGGTGAGACCGACATCGACATCATGGGGCGCAAGCGCAAGTGGATGGTGATCCTGCCCTGGATCGGCATGATGGGCATCTCCTCCGCCGAGTACGCGTTCGCGTCCGCCGAGGAGACCCTGCACACGGCGCACAGCTGGAACAGCATGCACATCTTCTGGATGATGACCGTGTGGGTCTTCTTCCAGGCCGCGGTGGCCTTCCCCGCGGGCAAGCTGCGTGAGAGCGGAAAACTTCCGGCCCGCTGGGCGATGATGCTCGGCGCGACCGGCACCCTGCTGGGCTACCTGTCGCTGGCCTTCGCACCGCACGTCGTCTTCGCCTACATCGGCTTCAGCATGTTCAGCGGCATGGGCGCGGGCATGGTGTACGCCACCTGCGTCAACATGGTGGGCAAGTGGTACCCGGAGCGGAAGGGCGGCAAGACCGGCTTCGTCAACGGCGGTTTCGCCTATGGCTCGGTGCCCTTCGTCTTCCTCTTCAACGGCTACATGGACCTCACCAACTTCCGCTGGGTGCTGGTCTCGGTGGGTGTGTTCCTGGCCGGGATCGTCGCGTTCTCCGGCTACTTCTTCAAGGACCCGCCGAAGAACTGGTGGCCCGCCGACATCGACCCGCTCAACCCGCCGAAGGACCCGCGCGCGGCCCGCTCGATGCGCATGAACCCGCCGGCGGTGCGCCAGTACTCCCCCAGGGAGGCCTGGAAGACCGGACGGGTGGCCCTGATGTGGTTCTGTCTGGCCTGTACGTCCGGTGTGAACATCTTCGGCATCGCCTTCCAGGTGGAGATCGGCGAGGAGGCCGGGTTCGCGGGCGGGATCGTCGCCACGGCCATGTCCCTGAAGGCGATCGTCAACGGAACCGGCCGCGGTGTCATCGGCTGGCTCTCCGACCTGTACGGCCGCAAGCGGTGCCTGCTCGTGGTGTGCGTCATCCTGGGCCTGTCCCAGTACGGCATCCTCTGGTCGGCGAACGCCGAGAACCTTCCGATGTTCCTGGTCTTCTCCTCGATCTCCGGCTTCGGCGGCGGCGCCATCTTCCCGATGTTCGCCGCGCTCACCGCCGACTACTTCGGTGAGAACAACAACGCGTCCAACTACGGCATGGTCTACAGCGCCAAGCTCGTCTCCGGTCTGGGCGCCGGCATGGGTGCCGTGGTCGTCGGCGCCTGGGGGCACTCCGGTGCCTTCGTCCTGGCCGGTTCCATCTCCCTCTTCGCCGGGTGTGTGGCCCTGTTCCTCACCCCGCCGGGACGCGACAAGCAGACGCGCCGCATCGCGCCCAACCCGCAACCGCTCGGCGAGGACACGACCTGACATGACGGCGGATACGCCGGGAGCGAGCAGCCCGTTCACACCGTCCGCCGCCGCGCACCGTCCCCACCCCTGTACGACCGACTCCGTGGGCTGACCGTCCCACCCGTGAGGAGGCCCCTCCCCGGCCGGGGAGGGGCCTCCTCACGCTCGTACGGCCGTCAGCACTTCTCGCGCAGCGAGTGCAGGTGCGCGCTGGAGCGGCGCGCGAAGGTGAAGGACTCGGTCGGGTTGTCGTGCTCGGCCTGCCAGTGGTGGGCCATGCGATGTCCGCGCAGCCGGGTCACGGCGGAGATGAACCGCTGGTAGTCGATGTCGCCGTCGCCGACATCGGTCATGCGGTAGCCGTACGGGTTCGACGGGTCGCTCTCCCCGTCCTTCACATGGAAGAGGGGGTAGCGGTCGGGCCGCTTGAGGACGTAGTTCAGCGGCTCGAACGGGGCCGGTGTGCCGTCGGGCCGCTTGGAGAACCGGAACTGGCCGACGTACGCCCAGTAGATGTCCATCTCCAGGTAGACGAGGTCGGGGTCGGTCTCCTTGAGTAGGACGTCGTAGAGGCGGACCTTGGGATTGTCGGTGGCGAAGGAGAACTCCTCGGAGTGGTTGTGCTGGTAGAACTTCATGCCCCGGGCCTTCGCGGCCGCACCGTATGTGTTGAAGTCCTCGGCGGCGCGCTTCCAGGCGTCGACGGTAGAGCCGTAGCGGAACGGGCCGGCGGCCGTGCCGATGTGCTTGAGGCCGAGGGCCTGTGCGTCGTCGAGGACCTTGGTGAGGTTCTGGGCGAAGGTGTAGGCGTTCGGGTCGTCGGAGTAGTAGCCGACGTGGCTGCCGATGGGGTTCAGGCCGTGGTTGCGGGCCAGCCGCTTGAGCTGGGCGAGCGTGATGGGGCCCGCCGAGCCCTGGGTGTAGCCGGCGAACTCGACCTCGTCGTAGCCGTACTTCTCCAGTTCGGCGAAGACGGGGCCGAAGCCGAGGGTGGAGACCTTGTCGCGCAGGCTGTAGAGCTGGATGCCGAGGCGGCCGGGCGGCAGGACGGGTCGGCCGCGGCCCTTGGTCCCGGAGGCCGTGCCCGTGGCGGCTGTCGCGTTGCCGGTGGCTGCGGTCGCCGGGGCGGCGGCACCGAGCAGGGCGGCGGCGGTGGCGCCTGCGGCCACGCCGAGCATGCCTCGTCTGCTGAGGCGGTGGCTGAGCTCGGGGTCGGGCTGGGAGAAGCGGCTCATGCGGGGAACTCCTCGTGATGGCGGGGCGTTGTCAGTGGTGAGTGCTTCACTTGTGACCAGTCGGGACCGAGGGTGTTTCCTCAGGCGAGACCGGCGAGTCGGAGCAGCAGTGACTTCACATCGGTGGCCGCGACGCGGTCGCCGATAGCGCGGGGGGTGGAGCAGATGAGGAGCGGACCGTCGTCGTCGCTCGCCGGGAGGCGGCCGTGGCTGCCGCGAATAGGTGAGGGGTCCAGGGGCACGACCGCCATGCGGTAGCGCATGCCGAGTTTCTTGCGTGCCAGCGCGGTGGCCGCCTTGACCTTGACGTAGGGGTCGAGGAGGTCCATGAAGAGCTCGACGGGGTCGTAGCCGGGTTTGCGGTGGATCTCGACGAGCTGCGCGAAGTCGGGCGCGCGGGCGTCGTCGAGCCAGTAGTAGTACGTGAACCAGGCGTCGGGTTCCGCCACGGCGACCAGTTCGCCGGCGCGCGGGTGGTCGAGGTGGTGGGTCTTCTTGCCCTCGTCGTCGAGGAGTTGACCGAGGCCGGGCAGGCCGTCGAGGGCGGCCCGGGTGGCGTCGAGGTCCTCGGGGCGGCGCACGTAGACATGGGCGATCTGGTGGTCGGCGACCGCGAAAGCGCGGGACGCCATGGGGTCGAGGTACTCCATGCCGTCCTGGGTGTGCACTTCGAGCAGGCCGGCGCGGCGCAGTGCGCGGTTGATGTCGACGGGCCGGTTCACGCGGGTGATGCCGTACTCGGACAGCGCGACGACCGTGCGGCCCTCTGCGCGGGCGTCGTCCAGCAGCGGGGCCAGGGCGGCGTCCAGGTCGGCCGCCGCCTTCAGGGAGCGCGGGTCGTCGGGGCCGAAGCGCTGCAGGTCGTAGTCGAGGTGAGGGAGGTAGCAGAGCGTCAGGTCGGGGTGGCGGGTGCGGATGATGTGGCGGGTCGCGTCGATGATCCACCGGCTGGAGACGAGGTCCGCTCCGGGGCCCCAGAAGTGGAACAGGGGGAACGTGCCGAGTTCTTCGGTGAGTTCGTCGTGCAGCGCGGCCGGCCTGGTGTAGCAGTCGGGTTCTTTCCGGCCGTCGGCGTAGTAGATCGGACGGGGGGTGACGGTGAAGTCGGTGTCGGCGCCCATGGCGTACCACCAGCAGATGTTCGCGACGGTGTAGCCGGGGTGGGCGCGGCGGGCGGCGTCCCAGAGCTTGTCGCCGGCCACGAGCCCGTTGTGCTGGCGCCACAGGAGGACGTCGCCGAGTTCGCGGAAGTACCAGCCGTTGCCGACGATGCCGTGCTCGGAGGGCATGGTGCCGGTGAGGAACGTGGACTGGGCGGCGCAGGTGACGGCGGGCAGCACGGTGCCCAGCGGGGCGCGGGAGCCGGACCGGCCGAGCGCCTTGAGGTGGGGCATGTGGTCGAGGAGACGGGGGGTGAGGCCGACGACGTCGAGGACCAGCAGGGGGGTGGGGCCGCCGTCGGTCGCCAGGGGCGGGTGCTGCTGGGTGCTCATGGCAGCTCCTTCAGGCCGAGGTCCGTCAACAGGTCGCGGGCGAGAGCGAGTTCGGCGGCGATGCCTTCCGCGAGCTGGGCGCGGCCGCGGGGGCGGAGCTCGGGTGGGAGGGCCTGCCAGGTGTAGGTCTCGACCTCCAGGTGGCGGGTTTGCGGGACCGGGCCGCCGACGAGCCGGGCCAGTGTGGTCTTCAGGACCGGGAGTGTGGAGGTGAGAGGTGCGGCGGGCGCCGCGTGCAGGGGGACGTGGAAGTGGGCGCGCCAGGGCGAGGCGTCCGGCAGGGCGTGGCCCGCGAGGGCCTCGTCGAGGTCGTCGGTGGCGCGCAGGCCTGCGGCGGTGGAGGTGCGGGTCTGGTGGAGGAAGCGGGGTTCGGCGAAGGCTGCGAGGGCCTCGCGGACCTCGGGCAGATGGGGGTGTTCGGCGTGCAGGGCGGCGGAGAGCTGGGATTTGACCACGGGGACGCGGGCCTCGTTGAGAGCGTCCAGGGCGGTGTGCGGGTCTTCGAAGGAGGTTGCGAGGTGGCAGGTGTCGACACAGATGCCGATGCGGTCGTGGGCGATCGCGGTGAGCGGGGCGATGGCGTCGCGGGTGGTCTCGACGACGCAACCGGGTTCCGGTTCCAGTCCGACGCGGACGGAGCGGCCGGTCAGCTCCTCGATGGCGTCGAGGCGTTCGGCGAGAGTGCGCAGAGCGGTGCGGGCGGTCTCCGCGCGCTCGTCGTCGTACGCGGTGCGCCAGGCGAGGGGCAGGGTGGAGATGGTGCCGTCGGTGACGTCGTCGGGGAGGAGCCCGGCGAGGACGCGGGCCAGGGCGGTGGTGTGGTCGAGACGTTCCGGGTCGGCCCAGTCGGGCTTGTAGACGCGGTACTTGACCTCCTCGGCGCCGAAGCCCTCATAGGGGAAGCCGTTGAGGGTGACGACCTCGAGGCCGCGCCGGTCGAGTTCGCCGCGCAGGGCGCGCAGCGCGGACGGGTCGGTGTCGAGGGTGTGGGCGGCGTCCTTGGCGAGCCACAGCCCGATGCCGAGCCGGTCCCGGCCCAGGCGGCGGCGCACCGGCTCGCAGTGGTCGCGGAGCTGGGCGAGCACGCCGTCGAGGGTTTCGGCGGGGTGGACGTTGGTGCAGTACGCGAGGTGGACGGTGGAGCCGTCGGGGTGGCGAAAGCGCATGGGTCACGCCTCCGTGGCGGGGACGCGGGCCGGCGCGGCGGGGCCGGTTTCCGGCTCGCGCGGGTCCTTGGGCACGCCGCGCAGGATCGAGTTGCCCTCGTGGGTGGCCTGTGTGCCGGTGACATCGAGGCTCAGCCGGCCACTGAGCCTGTAGAAGGCGACGGGGTTGCGCCACAGCACCTGGTCGACGTCGTCCTCGCCGAAGCCCTCGGCCAGCATCAGGTCGCCGACCTTGCGGGTCTTGAGGGGGTCGCTCTTGCCCCAGTCGGCAGCGGAGTTCACCAGGACCTGCTCGGTGCCGTAGGCGCGCAGGATCGCGACCATCCGCTCCTCGTCCATCTTGGTGTCCGGATAGACGGAGAAGCCCAGCCAGCAGCCGCTGTCCTTGGCTTCCTTGACGGTGGTCTCGTTGAGGTGGTCGACCAGGACGCGTTCCGGGGGCAGTGCGGACTCGCGGACGACGTCGAGGGTGCGGCGCAGGCCGGCGAGCTTGTCGCGGTGCGGGGTGTGCACGAGGGCGGGCAGGCCGTGGTCGGCGGCGAGCTGGAGCTGGGCGGCGAGGGCGGTGTCCTCGGCGGGCGTCATCGAGTCGTAGCCGACCTCGCCGACGGCCACGACGTTGTCCTTGACGAGATACCGGGGCAGTTCGTCGAGGACGGGCACGCAGCGCGGGTCGTTCGCCTCCTTGGGGTTGAGGGCGATGGTGCAGTGGTGGGCGATGCCGTACTGGGCGGCGCGGAAGGGCTCCCAGCCGAGGAGCGAGTCGAAGTAGTCACGGAAGGAGGCGGGCGAGGTCCGGGGCTGCCCGAGCCAGAAGGACGGCTCGACGACGGCACGCACACCGGCGGCGTACATGGCCTCGTAGTCGTCGGTGGTCCGGGACGTCATGTGGATGTGGGGGTCGAAGATGCGCATCAGGACTCCTTGCCGTGGGGGTGGTCCGTGCCGGGGGCCGGTGTCACGGACTCGGTCAGGTCCAGGACGCGGTACAGGTCCTCGGGACGGTGCGGCCGGCGGCGGTGCGCTCGGTGGCGTAGTCGCCCAGCATCCGGGCGAGTTCGCCGTCGCCGCGGGCACGCCGCGGCAGATCCGCCACGTGGTCGACGGGCACGCCGGTGAAGAGGCACTTCAGCACGGCGTGGCGCCAGTCGTGGGGATCAAGGTGCCGGGCGGCGTACGGGCCGACGGCGGCGGTGAGGAGCCGGGTGTCGTTGGTGCGCAGGGCGTCCTCGACCAGCGGGAGGGCGCCGGGGCCCGACACCAGGTGGTGCAGTGCGTGCAGGACGGCGCGGCGCTCGTCGGCGGTGCCCTGGAAGTACACCCGGGTCAGGGCGTCGGTGCCGGCGCGGGCCGCGTCGAGGATGAGGACGCGCGCGGCGTCGGCGTACACGGCACCGCAGCGGCGACCCGCCTCGGCCAGACGCAGTTCCCACACGGAGATGGGGCCGTGGACGCCGGGGTGGGCGGCGGCCTCGTCGAGGGCGTGCTCGAGCCAGGTGAGAGCGGCGGGGTCGAGGTGAGCGGTGAGGTGGCGGCGGACGTCGTCGAGCGAGGAGGTGGGGGCGGTGCCGGAGGGGGATTGGCCGGTGTGGGTGCCGTGGGTGCTGTGGGTGCTGTGGGTGTCCTCGGCGGCCCGGGAGCCGGTGTGCGCATGGTCCTGGGCGTCCTGTGCGGGGGCGTTCCCGCGGTCCTGGTCGTCGTGGGTGCCCTGCGTGCTGTCGGTTCTCGCCGCCGGCGTGGTGCGGGAGTGGGTCATGGGGTGCTGCTCCCTTGAGGGGCGGTGGAGGGAGCGCCGTGGGGTGGCGCGACCTGCTGGCGGGCCGGTGCGGGGCGTGGCGGCTCGGTGGCCGCGGACCGCTCGGCTCGGCGGAGGAACGGGAGGGAGTGCTCGGCGTGTCGCGGGCCGGCGTGGGAGTGGCGGGGCAGTTCGACGACGGTCAGGCCCTGGTACCCGGTGGCGGCGAGGGCCGCCAGGACCGGTGGGAAGTCGATCTCCCCGTCTCCGAAGGGGAGGTGCTCGTGGACGCCGCGCCGCATGTCCTCGATCTGGACGTGTCGCAGCCAGGGGGCGGCGTCTCGCACGCAGTCGGCGGGAGAGCGCGGTTCGAGGCACTGGCAATGGCCGATGTCGAGGGTGAGGCCGAGAGGTTCGGGGTCGCCGAGGGTGCGGCGGAGGTGGTGGAAGTCGGCCAGGGTGGCGAGGAGGTGTCCCGGTTCGGGTTCGACGGCGAGCGGGACGCCGGCGGAGGCGGCGGCCTCCAGGACGGGTGCGATGCTCTCGGCGAGGCGCTTCCACGCGGTGTCCGTGTCGGTGCCTTCGGGGACGACTCCGCTGAAGCAGTGCACGGCGTGGGCGCCGAGGTCGGCCGCGACCCGCACAGCCCGCAGGAGCAGGTCGGCGCGGCGGGCCCGGCCGCCGGCGTCGGGGTCCAGCAGTGAGGGGCCGTGTTTGCGGCGCGGGTCGAGCACATAGCGGGCGCCGGTCTCGACGGTGACGCCGAGGCCGAGTTCGTCCAGCCGCTGTGCGACCTTGCGGGTGCGGGTGGCGAGGTCGGGGGCGAGCGGGTCGAGGTGCATGTGATCGAGCGTCAGTCCGACACCGTCGTAGCCGAGGTCGGCGAGGAGGGCGAGCGCGTCGTCGAGGCGGAGGTCGGCGAGGCCGTTGGTGCCGTAGCCGAAGCGGAGGCGGGGTTGGGCGTCCGGGACGCCGGGCTCTGTGCTCACGTCACGCTCACCTTTCTCGCGAATCTCGCTCCGAGCGGGGCCAGGGCCGCGATGAGGAGGGCCGTGGCCGTGCGGCTGGAGCGGGCGGTCAGGGTGGCCTGGAGGGGGATCGTGGCGCGGATGCCGGCGCCGACGGCGCGTTGGGTGAGAGGAGGTGAGGGGTTGAGGATGGCGTGGAAGTAGGGGCGGGCGGTGGTTGCGGCGTAGGCGGCTGCCAGGCCGGTGGTGAGGAGCGCTCCGGACTCCGGCCCTGGGTGTCGGGCAGTTCGAGGGCCCGTCGGGCCGTGGGCAGGTGCCTGTCGGCCGCCTGTCATCAGCCCAGCGGGGCGGGGCGTCACCCGTAGGGTCAGCAGGGCGGTCGTCGCGAGGGCCGCCGACGGGGCCAGGGGTGAGCCGCCCCGGGCCTCCTGGCGGGAGACCGTCGTGACGGCCAGGGTGTGGGTGCCCAGGAGCATGGCGGAGGGCAGTGCGCCTCGGGTGCGGCCGGTCGTGGCCGCGGCTCCCAGGAGCAGGTCGAGTCCGCGAGCCGCGGCCATGGCCACGGGTCCGGCGGGCGTGTGTTTCAGGGTGAGGTCGTACGCCCAGACGGTCGCCGCGAGGGGCGCGGCGACGGCGAGGGCCGGGCGGCCCGCGCGGGCGGCCAGGGCCAGTCCGGCCGCGGTGAGGGCACAGGCCGCCGTGAGCGCGGCGGACGGCCGGACGCGGCCGGAGGGCAGCGGGCGGTGCGGGCGTTCGACGGCGTCGACGTCCCGGTCCGCCCAGTCGTTGAGGGCCATGCCGGCCTCGTAGAGGCAGAGGGAGGAGCCGATGGCGAGCAGGGTGCGGGAGTTGGGTGCCGCGCCGACCGCGGCCGTGCCGGCCAGGGCGTCGCCGGGGACGCTGAACAGGGCGGGCAGACGCAAGAGTTCGGCCCAGGCGCGGCCACGCTGTGAGCGGCCGGTACCTCGGCAGGGTGACGTGCCGGCGGTGCCCTCGGGGCTTCCTTTGGCCGCGTCCGCCCTACTGTCCCCGCCGGGCCGGTCGTCCCGCTCGTACCCGGCGACCGTGTGCCCCTCCCGGGTGAGCTGCCGGCTTCCGGCAGGGCACTTTCGCCGCGCCGCGTCACCGTACGTCTCCCGACTCGTCGACCCGCGCCGGGCCCGCCTCCCGCAGGCTCCGCGCGAAACCGACCAGCGCCTCGTACTGCTCGGCCAGCCCCGACGGCCCTTCCCCCACGGGGTCCTTGAAGTAGAAGCCGAGTGCTCCGAGCGGCCCGGAGAGCTCCCTCTCGTGGGCGCGGGCGGTCAGCCGGGCCAGGTCGAGGACCAGGGGTGCGGCCAGCGCCGAGTCGCAGCCCTGCCAGATGGTCTGGAGGATCATGCGGGTGCCGAGGAAGCCGTCGAAGGCGATGTGGTCCCAGGCGGTCTTCCAGTCGCCGAGGGCCGGGACGTCGTCGATGTGGACCTCGCCCTCGGGGACGGTGCCGAGGGTGTCGGCGAGGACGCGTTCCTTACCGGCGTTCTTCGCCGCGGCGGCGGCCGGGTCGGCGAGGGCCGCGCCGTCGCCGCCGCCGAGCAGGTTCGTGCCGGACCAGGCCCGGACGCTGAGCGCCCGCTGCGCGAACATCGGGCCCAGCACGGCCCGTAGCAGTGTCTGTCCGGTCTTGCCGTCCCGGCCGGCGTGGGGCAGGCCGCTCCACTCGGCCTCGCGGGCGGCGTCGGGGTGGTGCATGCCCTCGGAGGGGGTGAAGTTGACGTAGGGGCAGCCCGCGCGGAGGGCCGCCAGTGCGTACAGGGTGCTGGCGGGCAGGGGGGCGCCGGGCCCCTGGGAGGCGGGTTCGGTGGAGGCGACGTTCATCACGACGGCCCGCTCCAGCTCGTGGCGGTGCGCGAAGTCGCGTATGTCGTCGGCGAAGGCCGTGATCAGTTCGGCTTCGGTCCTGCTGTCCCCGGGAGTGGGGCCGCCGGGCCTGATCTCCCGGTCAGCGGCGGCGAGTTCGGCGGCGACGGCGGTGGCGACGCCGGGTGGGAGGACGCCGCCGGCGGTCAGGGACTCGGCGCGTTTGGGGAGGGGGCAGTCGAGGGTGTCGTGGCCGCCGAAGACGAGGTCGGACAGCGCGGGCAGGCCGCTGTCGGTGAACGCCGGGGTCTCGGTCACCATGCCGGTGGGCGGGTGCAGTCCCGCGGCGACGGCGGCGCACCCCGTGACGACGGTGGTGGCGACGGAGCCCCGGGCTCCGATCAGCCACACCCCCACACGCGGTCGGGAGAGGGACGCGGACATGTGCAGCCTCCTGGTCGTGCGCGAACCCGGTGGGAGGGGAAGAGACGGCGGGCGGGGGTCCGGCGTCCCCCGCCCGCCGCCGTTCAGTCGCCCTTGACGGGCAGTTCCTTCAACTGGATGTTGCGGAAGGAGACCTGGTCGTCGGCGCCGTGGTTCTGCAGGCCGATGTAGCCGTCGGTCAGACTCCGCTGGGGGTCCTTGTTGGTGAAGTCGTTGATCTTCACTCCGTTGAGGAACACCTGGAGGCGTTCGCCCTGGACCTTGATCTCGTAGGAGTTCCACTGGCCGGGCGGCCGCAGAACCTGGTCACGAGCCTTGATGTTGGCCGACTTGAACGAGTAGACGGAGCCCGTGGTGCGGTCGGGGGCGTCCGTGGCGTCGATCTGGATCTCGTAGCCCTTGTGCACCGCGGACCAGGGGTCGTCGGAGGCCGGGAAGCCCACGAAGATCCCGGAGTTGTCGTCGCCCCGCATCTTCCAGTCGAGCTTGAGGGAGTACGACTTCAGCTCCTTGGCCTGGTACCAGAGCAGACCCATGCCGCCCTCGGACTCCATCACGCCGTCCTTGACGACGAACTTGCCAGGGCCTGCCTGCTTCCAGCCGTCCAGGGTCTGGCCGTTGAAGATCTTCCGGTGGTCCTTGCTCGGCTTGCAGTCCGCCTTGACCTGGCCGGTGGCGTACTGGAGACCGCCGAGCAGATGGGCCCGGAAGGCCTCTTCGGTGTAGGACTCCTTGGTGTGGCCGCCGCCGGTGTAGAAGGAGCGGCCGCCGCCGTAGCTCTGGCACCAGGCGATCGGGTGGTCGCCCTTCATGGTGCCGCCCTGGTAGGTGGTCTCGTCGAGGGTGGCGAGGACCTTGGCCTGCTCGCGGGGGTTGGTGCGGTAGTTGTACCACTCGTCGGTGCGCTCCCAGGCCTCGTCCAGGTGCCCGGTCGACGGATGGTCGTGGTCCTCGACGCGCACGGTGGCCTTCTGGATGGCCGGGTGTGAGTCGAAGTAGGCGCCGACGAGGCCGCCGTAGAACTCCCAGTCGTACTCGGTGTCGGCGGCGGCGTGGATGCCCATGTAGCCGCCGCCGTTCTTCACGTAGTTCTCGAACGCCTGCTGCTGCTCGGCGTTGAGCACGTCACCTGTGGTGGACAGGAAGGCCACCGCGTCGTACTTGGCGAGGTTGGCCGTGGTGAACTGCTTGGCCTCCTCGGTCGCGTCGACCGTGATGCCGGCCGGGCCGCCGAGCTCCTTCAGGGCGGCGATGCCGGCCGGGATGGAGTCGTGGCGGAAGCCGGCGGTCTTGGAGAAGACCAGGACCTTCTTGCCGCCCTTGAACGGCTCCTTGGAGAACTCGAAGTCGTCCACGTCGTACAGCGCGCCCTCGCCGCCCTTGAAGACCAGGTAGATGTCCGTCGTCTTCTTGGGCAGCGACCGCAGCGGCACGTCGACGTTCTGGAAGGTCTCCCAACCGCCGGTCGGCGGGATGTACGCCGAGCCGTGCAGCGGTCCGTCGGGCGAGCCGGTGCGCAGCTCGACGAAGCCGCCCTCGCCGCCGGAGGAGGCCCTTACGGTCATCTTCTTCTGCCCGTCGAACCGGTAGGGGGTGAAGGAGATCCAGTCGCCGTCGTTGATGTCGCCGACGGTCTTGCCGCCGTTGGCGCCGGTCTTCTCGATGACCGACACGCCCGACTGGGTGGTGAAGTGCTCGCCCTGGCGGTGCAGCGGCTGGAGCACGGTGCGGGCGGTGCCGGTGAGCTCCTCCTGGCCGTTGGCCCCACCGTCGGTGTAACTGGCGCCGACGACGCCGTAGATGTTGGCGTTGGGGTCGTGGCCGCCGTCACCGGGGGCGGCTTCAGGGTGCCCTCGCAGCCCATCTCGCTGGTCAGCTCGTGGGCGTGGGAGTCGTGGCCGAGGCTGTAGACGACCTTGACCTTGGAGCAGTCGACCGTCTCCTCGGGGTCGGTGACGGTCACCTTGAACGGTACGGGCTTGCCGAACTCGGCCAGGGTGCCGTTGCCCGGGACGTCGATCCGCACCTTGGGCTCGGTGTTGCCGACCACGATCCGGACGCTGGCGTTGCCCGTGTTGCCCTCGGGGTCCTTCGCGGTGAAGGTCGCGTTGTAGGTGCCGACCTTCTTGTACCGGTGGGTGGGGTTGAGGCCCTCTCCCTTGGTGCCGTCGCCGAAGTCCCAGCTGTAGGTGAGGTCGGTGGAGTCGGCGTCCTTGGCGGAGGCGGTGAACTTGACCTTCAGGCCGGCCGCGCCGGACGTCTTGTCGGCCCTCACCTCGGCGATCGGAGAGAAGCCGTCCTCGGCGTTCTCGATCCGGTACAGCGCGGAGTGCTCGTCGCCCTGGAACCAGGAGACGCCGTAGTCGAGGACGTAGAGCGCGCCGTCGGGACCGAACTCCATGTCCATGATCTGGGTGCCGGTCCACGGGAAGTCGTTGATCTTCGCGACCGTGCCGTCCTCGTTCTGCTCGATCCGCTTGATCCAGCGGCGGCCGAACTCACCGGCGAAGAAGTCGCCGTCGTAGGCCTCGGGGAACTTCACGCTGGAGTCGAGTTCGGGGTCGTAGCGGTAGACCGGGCCTGCCATCGGGGACTCGGAGCCGGTGCCGAACTCGGGCACGGAGCCGTCGTCGTACGGGATCCACGCGGCCTGCGCGGGCGGCAGGTCGACCAGGCCCGTGTTGTGCGGCGAGGTGTTCTTCGGGGCGGCGCAGTCGAACTTCTCGCCGGACTCCTTGGTGGCGAAGTCGTAGTCGACGTAGGCGTCGTTGTCGCCCGTGCAGAACGGCCAGCCGAAGTTGGCGGCCTTGGTCACCTTGGCGAACTCGACCTGTCCCGCCGGGCCGCGCTTGGGTCGGCGGCGCCCGCGTCGGGGCCGTAGTCGCCGACGTACACGATGCCGGTCTTGTCGTCGACGCTCATCCGGAACGGGTTGCGGAAGCCCATCGCGTAGATCTCGGGGCGGGTCTTCTCGGTGCCCGGGGCGAAGAGGTTGCCCTCCGGGATCGTGTACGAGCCGTCCGCGGCGACCTTGATGCGCAGGATCTTGCCCCGCAGGTCGTTGGTGTTGGCGGAGCTGCGGCGGGCGTCGAAGGCCGGGTTGCGGTTCGGCCGGTCGTCGATCGGGGTGAAGCCGTCGGAGGCGAAAGGGTTGGTGTCGTCGCCGGTCGACAGGTAGAGGTTGCCGTCCGCGTCGAAGTCGATGTCGCCACCGACGTGGCAGCAGGTGCCGCGGGAGGCGGCGACGTCGATGACCTTCTTCTCGCTGGCCTTGTTCAGCGTGCCGTTGGCGTTGAGCACGAAGCGGGAGAGGCGGTTGACGCCGTCGAACTTCTTGAAGTCCTCGGCGGTGCCGGTCTCCGGGGCGTCGCCCGCTGGGGTGTCGAGCGGCGGGGCGTAGTAGAGGTAGATCGCCCGGTTGTTCTTGAAGTCCGGGTCGACGGCGACGCCCTGGAGGCCTTCCTCGTCGTGGCTGTAGACGTCGAGCTTGCCGGCGACCTTGGTGACGCCGCCCTGGTCGGTGAGGCGCAGCGTGCCGTCGCGCGAGGTGTGCAGGACGCTGCGGTCCGGGAGCACGGCGAGCGACATCGGCTCGCCCGTCTCGGGTTCGCCCTTGGCGAGCGGCACCTGCTGGAACTGGCCCTCGGCGGCTGCCGGTTCGTCGTGCTCCGGGTGGCCGGGGTGGGCGCCGGCGACGGTGGCCGGAGCGCCCACGGCCAGCATCAGGCCGGTGAACAGGGCGAGGGCGGTGCGGAGTCCGGGATGCCTCGCCGCGCGGGCGCTTCTTGGTCTGGTTCTGTGCACGAAGTCCCTCCGGGAACGGGGTGGGCCGTACGGGATGGGTGCGAAGACGTGCGGTGCGGGCGCCGGGGTGCGCCGTCACCCCGGAGGTGCGTGTGTCCTGAACACATCAAGGACGGTAACCGCGTCCGTCCGGGGCGAACACCCCTTGCGTCAGGATCGATCGAGCTTTCTCCCATCACAGGACAAAGCAGGATCGGTGCAGGTCGGAGGGGGACCGGCGGTGCTGCCGGTCCCCGTCCCCGACCTGCGCCGGGTGCGTGGTTCAGCTGTTGAACGCGGCGTCGAAGGACGCGCTGGGCGGCTCGAAGTCGAAGGCCTTGAGGCGGGTCAGCGCCTCCGGCGCCCCTGCAGCCGGTCCATGCCGGCGTCCTCCCACTCGACCGAGACCGGGCCCTGGTAGTCGATGGAGCGCAGCATCCGGAAGACGTCCTCCCAGGGCACGTCGCCGTGCCCGGCGGAGACGAAGTCCCAGCCGCGCCGCGGGTCACCCCAGGGCAGGTGGGAGCCGAGCCGGCCGTTGCGTCCGTCGAGGCGCTTGCGGGCCTCCTTGCAGTCGACGTGGTAGATCCGGTCGCGGAAGTCCCAGAGGAAGCCGACCGGGTCGAGGTCCTGCCACACGAAGTGGGAGGGGTCGAAGTTCAGCCCGAACGCCGGGCGGTGGTCGACGGCTTCCAGCGCACGGACGGTCGTCCAGTAGTCGTACGCGATCTCGCTGGGGTGGACCTCGTGCGCGAACCGCACGCCCTCGGCGTCGAAGACGTCCAGGATCGGGTTCCAGCGGTCGGCGAAGTCCTGGTAGCCGCGTTCGATCATCGCGTCGGGCGCGGGCGGGAACATGGCGACCAGGTGCCAGATGGCGGATCCGGTGAAGCCGATGACGGTGTCGACGCCGAAGGCGGCGGCGGCGCGGGCGGTGTCCTTCATGCGGTCCGCGGCCCGCTGCCGGACCCCTTCCGGGTCTCCGTCACCCCACACCTCGCCCGGCACGATCGCCTGGTGGCGTTCGTCGATGATGGCGTCGCAGACGGCCTGGCCGACCAGGTGGTTGGAGATGGCCCAGCATTTCAGGCCGTACTTGTCGAGGAGCTGGTGCCTCGACTCCACATAAGAGGGATCACTCAGCGCCTTGTCGACTTCGAAGTGGTCGCCCCAACAGGCGAGTTCGAGGCCGTCGTAGCCGAAGTCGCGGGCCAGGCGGCAGACCTCCTCCAGGGGCAGGTCCGCCCACTGGCCGGTGAAGAGCGTGAAGGTGCGCGGCATCGAAACGGGGCCTCCTCAGACCGCGATCGGCGTGTAGACGGAGTTCTTCTCGGCGCTCTCCTCCACCGCCGCGAGCACGCGCTGCACCTGCAGCCCGTCGGCGAAGGAGGGTTCGGGCGGCGGCCCTCGGCGATGGCGTGGACGAGGTCGCGGGCCTGGTGGACGAAGGTGTGCTCGTAGCCGAGGCCGTGGCCCGGCGGCCACCAGGCGTCCAGGTAGGGGTGGTCGGGTTCGGTGACGAGGATCCGGCGGAAGCCCGCCTCCGTGCCCGGCGCGGTGCCGTCGTGGAACGACAGCTCGTTGAGCCGCTCCAGGTCGAAGGCGAGCGAGCCGCGCTCCCCGTTGAGTTCGATGCGCAGGGCGTTCTTGCGGCCGGTGGCGTAGCGGGTGGCCTCGAAGGAGGCGAGGGCACCGGAGGGGAAGCGGGCCGTGAAGAGGGCCGCGTCGTCCACGGTGACCTCGCCGGTGCCGGCGGACGAGACGGCGGACAGCCCACTGGAAGCGCCGGTGGGCAGGGGCCGTTCCCGGACGAAGGTCTCCGTCAGCGCGGAGACGCCCGACAACGGCTCCCCCACCAGGTACTGGGCGAGGTCGACGATGTGCGCGCCCAGGTCGCCGAGCGAGCCCGAGCCGGCCTGCTCCTTGCGCAGCCGCCAGGTCAGCGGGAAACCCGGGTCGACCAGCCAGTCCTGGAGGTACGTCACGCGCACGTGCCGCAGCCTGCCGAGCCGGCCCTCGGCGACCATGCGGCGGGCCAGGGCGGTGGCCGGAACCCGGCGGTAGTTGAAGCCGACCATCGCCACCTGGCCGCGGGAGTACGCCTCCTCGGCCGCCCGGACCATCGAGGTGGCCTCCTCGACGGTGTTGGCGAGGGGCTTCTCGCACAGGACGTGCTTGCCGGCGGCCAGGGCGGCGAGGGCGATCTCGGCGTGGCTGTCGCCGGGGGTGCAGATGTCGACGAGGTCGATGTCGTCCCGTTCGACGAGGGCCCGCCAGTCGGTCTCGGTGGACGCCCAGCCGTGGCGGTCGGCCGCCGCCCGCACGGCGGTGGCGTCCCGGCCGCAGATCACGGCCTGCACGGGGTTCAGCGGCAGGTCGAAGACGCGGCCCGCGGTGCGCCAGCCCTGGGAGTGGGCGGCGCCCATGAAGGCGTAGCCCACCATCCCCACGCGCAAGGGTGGCTTGCCTGCCTCGGTCCCATCTGACTGCGCTTGCGGCTGTCCCATACGGGTGTCCTCCTCGTCCTGGTCGGGGTGGCGCACGTGGGGGGTGCGGGATGGATCACTTGAAGCCGGTGGACATGTACTGGTCGACGTTGGTCTTGTCGACGACGGCCGAGTAGAGCGTGAGGGACGACGGGATCTCGAACTCGGCCAGACCGCCGATGCCCTTGCTCTGGCCGAGGGCGCGGGCGAGGTCGATCGCGGAGGCGGCCATGGTCGGCGGATACAGCACCGTCGCCTTGAGGACGCCGTCGTCCTGCTTGATGGCCTGGAAGGCGGAGAGCGCGCCGGCGCCGCCGACCATCAGGAAGTCGTCGCGCCCGGCCTGTTCGATGGCGCGCAGCGCGCCCACGCCCTGGTCGTCGTCGTGGTTCCACAGCGCGTCGAACTTCGACTGGGCCTGCAGCAGCTGGGCCATCTTGGCCTGCCCGGACTCGACGGTGAACTCGGCGGC
The DNA here is from genome assembly GCA_018195615.1 of Streptomyces tuirus. Taxonomy (GTDB): domain Bacteria; phylum Actinomycetota; class Actinomycetes; order Streptomycetales; family Streptomycetaceae; genus Streptomyces; species Streptomyces tuirus_A. The sequence goes on from JAGTPG010000001.1 coordinate 809,860, forward strand.
CTGCCGGGCGACCTTCTTGATGTTGGGGTAGTTCTTCAGGGCGTCGTCGAAGCCCTGGGTGCGCTGCTTGGTCAGCTCCAGATTGTCCAGGCCGGCCAGTTCGATGACGCGGGCGCCTGACTTGCCCTTGAGCTTCTCGCCGATGTAGTGGCCGGCGTTGAGGCCCATGCCGTAGTTGTCGCCGCCGATCCAGCAGCGGTAGGCCTGCGGGGTGTTGAAGATCCGGTCGAGGTTGACGACCGGGATGCCGGCGCGCATGGCCTTCAGGCCGACCTGGGTGAGGGCCTTGCCGTCGGCGGGCAGCACGACCAGGACGTCGACCTTCTTGTTGATGAGGGTCTCGATCTGGCCGATCTGCTGGGCGGTGTCGTTGGAGCCCTCGGTGATCTCCAGGGTGACGTCGGAGTACTTCTCGGCGCGGCTCTTGGCGTTGTCGTTGATGGCGTTGAGCCAGCCGTGGTCGGCCTGCGGGCCGGCGAAGCCGATGGTGACCTGCTTGCCGGGCTTGTCGTCGGCCACCGGCTGGTCGTTGCCGGCCGACTCGTCATTGGAGTCGGTCGGCTCGTTGCTCGTGCACCCCGTGAGGAGGGCACCGGCGGAGACGGCGGCGGCCCCGAAGAGCAGCCCTCTGCGGCTCGTGATCTCTGTCATGGCGGGGAACCCTTTCCTCAGGTCGTGCTCGCGGTACGGCGCTGGACCAGCACGGCGGCGACGATGATCGCGCCCTTGGCGATCTGCTGGACGTCGCTCTGCAGGTTGTTCAGGGCGAAGATGTTGGTGATCGTGGTGAAGATCAGGACGCCGAGGACCGAGCCGACGATGGTGCCCCGGCCGCCGGTGAGCAGGGTGCCGCCGATGATCGCGGCGGCGATGGCGTCGAGTTCGTAGAGGTTGCCGTTGGTGTTCTGGCCGGAGCCGGACAGGACGATCAGCAGGAATGCGGCGATGCCGCAGCACAGCCCGGACAGCAGATAGAGGTAGAGCCGCTGACGGCGGACGTCGATGCCGGCGAGCCGCGCGGCCTCGGGGTTGCCGCCCACGGCGACCGTACGGCGGCCGAAGGTGGTGCGGTTGAGCACCAGCCAGCCGATGACCGTCACGACCGCGAACACCAGGACCAGGGGCGGGATGCCGAGGACGTAGGCGTCGCGTTCGCCCAGGTCGAGCACGGAGGGCACGGTGACGATCTGCGTCTTGCCGTCCGTGATCTGCAGGGCGAGGCCGCGGGCGGAGGCCAGCATGGCGAGGGTGGCGATGAACGGCACCATCGCTCCGTAGGCGATGAGCACCCCGTTGACCAGGCCGCAGCCGACCCCGACGACGACCGCCGTGAAGAGGATCCCGGCGAAGCCGAACTCCTGGGTGGCGACGGTGGTGGCCCACACGGAGGCGAGGGCGACGATCGCGCCGACCGACAGGTCGATGCCGCCGGAGACGATGACGAAGGTCATGCCGACGGTGACGACACCGATCACCGAGGCCTGGGTGAGCACGAGTTGCAGGTTGCGGGTGTCGAGGAACTCGTCGGGCTTGGTGATGCCGCCGATGACGATGAGCGCGGCGAGCACACCGAGCAGGGACAGGGTACGGACGTCGGCGCGGGCCAGCAGGCCGCGCCAGGCCGGGGATTCAGCCGTGGGCACCTTGTCGGTGCTGCTGTCCCGCGGCGGGGAGACGGGCTGCGTCATGACGCCGGGCTTCCTTCCATGACCAGGTCGAGTACGCGGTGTTCGTCGAGTTCGCGGGCGGGTGCCGTGTGGACGACCCGGCCCTCGCGCAGCACCAGCACGCGGTCGGCGAGGCCGAGCACCTCGGGCACCTCGCTGGAGACCAGCAGCACGGCGAGCCCCTCGTCGGCCAGCCGGCGGATGACCGCGTAGAGCTCGGCGCGGGCGCCGACGTCGACGCCGCGGGTGGGTTCGTCGAGCAGCAGCACCTTGCAGCCGCGCAGCAGCCAGCGGGCCAGGACGGCCTTCTGCTGGTTGCCGCCGGACAGGGTGCGCACGGGCACCGACGGGTTGTCGGGCCTGAGCGACAGCTCGCGGGTCGCGGCCCGGGCGGCGCCGAGTTCGGCGCCCCGGTCGATCCAGCCGCCACGCGAGAAGCGGGACATGGAGGAGACCGACACGTTGCGGGTGACGGACTCCAGCATCAGCAGGGCCTGCGCCTTGCGTTCCTCGGGGGCGAGCCCGAGTCCGGCCCGGACGGCGGCCCGGACGCTGCCCGGCTTCAACGGCCTGCCCTCGACCAGCACCTGACCGGACGTCGGTTTGCGTGCGCCGTAGACGGTCTCCAGGATCTCGGAGCGGCCCGAGCCGACGAGTCCGGCGAGGCCGACGATCTCACCCGGGCGGACCTCGAGGTCGAACGGCTTGAACTCCCCTTGCCTGGACAGCCCGCGCACCAGCAGAACCGGTTCCTTGGGCGGTGGGGAGACGGGCCGGTCCGGGAAGACGTACTCGACGTCGCGGCCCGTCATCAGCGCGACGACCTCGCGCGTCGGGGTCGACTTCGCCGGGAGCCCGCCCGCGACGGCCCGGCCGTCCTTCAGCACCGTCACCCGGTCGCCGATGCGGCGGATCTCCTCCAGGCGGTGCGAGATGTAGACGACGGCGACACCGGCGGCGGTGAGGTCGCCGACGATACGGAAGAGGTTGTCGACCTCGTCCGGGTCGAGGGCGGCGGACGGCTCGTCCATCACGATGAGCCGCACGTCGTGGGAGAGCGCCCGCGCCATGGAGACGATCTGCTGTTGCGCCGCCGACAGCTCCCCGACGAGCCGGGCCGGGTCGATCTCCGCATGACCGAGTCGCTTGAGCAGAGCGGCCGTTGACTCCCTGGCCGTTCTGCCCCGGACGACGAAGCCGGCGGCGGTCGGCTCATGCCCGAGGTGGACGTTCTCGGCGACCGACAGGTGCTCCACCAGGTCGAGTTCCTGGTAGATGGTGGCGATGCCGAGGCGCATGGCAGCGATCGGCGAGCGGAGCGTCACCTCCTCGCCGCGCCAGCGGATGGTGCCGGTGTCGGGCTGGTGGGCGCCGGCCAGCACCTTGATGAGGGTGGACTTGCCGGCGCCGTTCTGGCCGAGCAGGCAGTGCACCTCGCCGGCCAGGACGTCGAGGTCGACGCCGTCGAGGGCCCGGACTCCGGGGAACGACTTGGTGATGCCGGACATGCTGAGCAGCGGTGGTTCTGGTGCCATGAGGTCCCCTTGGCGGGCGTGCGGGCCGGTTCAGGGCAGGGCAGAGCAGGGCTCGGTACCGAAAGCGTGGTGCTGACGTACTGAAGTGCGCTTAGGCGGGAGAGAACAGGTGGTCGCTGATGAGCCGGGCCGCGCCGATGACGCCGGCGGCGGGTCCCAGCTCGCCCAGGACGATGGGCAGGTTGCCGGTCGCCAGCGGCAGCGACTGGCGGTACACCTGGGTGCGGATCGCGGCGAGCAGGGTGTGGCCGAGGCCGGTCACCCCGCCGCCGATCACCACCAGGCCGGGGTTGAAGAAGCTGACCAGGCCGGCGATGACCTGGCCGGTGCGGTTGCCGCCCTCACGGATCAGTTCGAGGGCGGTGGCGTCCCCGGCGGCGGCCGCGGCCGCGACGTCGACGGCGGTCAGGCCGCCGTTCGCCTCCAGCCTCGACGCCAGTTCGGCCGAAAGCCCCTGCTGGGCGGCCTCCGTGGCATCACGGGCGAGGGCCGCCCCGCTGAAGTGGGCCTCCAGACAGCCCCGGTTGCCGCAGGCGCAGGGGCGGCCGTCGGGGACGGCCTGGATGTGCCCGATGTCGCCGGCGCTGCCCGTCGTACCGCGGTAGACCTCACCGCCGACGACGATGCCGCAGCCGATGCCGGTGCCGATCTTGACGCAGAGGAAGTCGGCGACGGTGCGGGCGACGCCCGCGTGCTGCTCCCCATCGCCATGAGGTTCACGTCGTTGTCGACCATGACCGGGCAGCCGAGTTCCTGACTGAGCGCCTCCCGCACGGGGAAGCCGTCCCAGCCGGGCATGATCGGCGGTGCCACCGGGATGCCCTCGGGGAAGCGGACCGGGCCCGGGACGCCGATGCCGGCGCCGTCGAACCCCTCCGCGAGCCCGGAGGCCTTGAGTTTCGCGGCCATGGCCAGGACCTGCTCGAAGACCGCGACCGGGCCTTCGCGCACGTCCATGGGGTGGTTGATGTGCCCGAGGGTCTCCAGCTCGGCGTTGGTGACGGCGACGTCGACCGAGGTCGCGCCGATGTCGACGCCGAGGAAGCGGAGCTCGGGGTTGAGCCGGATGTTGTGGGAGCGGCGTCCGCCGCGCGAGGCGGCGAGTCCGTCGGCCACGACCAGCCCCGTCTCCAGCAGCCGGTCCACCTCCACGGCGAGCTTGGACCGCGAGAGGTCGACCTGGTCGCCCAGCTGGGCACGGGAGTTGGGGCCGCCGTCGCGCAGCAGCTTGAGCAGTCGGGCCTGATGGGCGTTTCCGGGTCGTGCGGTCATACGTCTCACGAGCCCCTCCCCGCCTCGATCGGCCTGTGCGCGCCGGTTTTCCGCCACATCGGTGGCTTGCTTTCGGAGGGAACGTAGCAGCGGCTGCCGAAGGTGGGAAGAAGTCGCGCAGGAATTGCCCTCTACTTTTTCCACTCACAGGACAAAGACGAGGGTCGTGGTCCTTACCTGACAGGTAATCGACCGTGGGCGCGGCCCGGGCCAGGCTGGCACCAGTCCCTGTCACCCCTCGGGAGGTCACGTATGACCGGCACCCCTGCCCCCGCAAGCCTGCTGAAGGCGGTGCCCTTCTCCGGAGAGCTGGGCATCTCGCTGGAGGAGGCCGCCCCCGCCCGGGTCAGGGCCGCGCTCGCCTGGGCTCCGGAGCTGTGCACGGTGGGCGGTGTCCTGCACGGCGGCGCGTTGATGGCGCTCGCCGACACGGCCGGTGCGGTGTGCGCGTTCCTCAACCTGCCGGCGGGCGCGAGCACCTCGACGGTCGAGTCGAAGACGAACTTCTTCCGCGCCGTGCGCTCGGGCACCGTCCGCGCCGAGGCACAGCCCGTCCACGTGGGCCGGTCCTTCGTCGCGGTCCGGACGGACCTGCGCGACGAGGACGGCACCCTGGTGGGTCAGACGACACAGACCCAGGCGGTGCTGACAGCCGGCTGAAGCCCTACGAACGCCCCCGTGCGTGGTACGACCGGCGCGTGTGCTCCGTGTGCTCCCGCATCAGCCGGGTGGCCCGCTGTTCGTCGCGGTCGGCGATCGCGGCGATGAGTTCGCGGTGCTCGATCCAGGACTGGTGGCCCCGCTGGCGGGCGACCGGCGTGTAGTACCAGCGGACGCGGCGGTCGACCTGGGCGGCGAGCTCCGCGAGGACCGCGTTGCCGGCCAGGTCCATGATCTTCGCGTGGAAGCGGGCGTTCATGGCGACGGCGCCGTCCACGTCGTCCGCCTCCACGGCCTGCTCGCCCTCCGCGCACAGCGCCTCGAGGGCCGAGATCCCGGCGCTGTTCGCGTTCGCCGCCGCGAGCCGGGCCGCCTCGGCCTCCAGCAGCGTACGGACCGTGAGGAGCTGGTCGGCCTCCTCCTCCGTCGGCTCGTGCACGAACGCGCCCTGGGCGGGCCGCAGATCGACCCATCCCTCGGTGTTGAGCCGCTGCAGCGCCTCGCGCACCGGCTGCCGGGAGACTCCCAGGTGCCCGGCGAGTTCGCTCTCGACGAGGTGCTGACCGGGCTGGAGCGCACGGGTGGTGATGAGTTCGAGCAGCGCCTCGTACACGCGGTCGCGCAGCGGACCCGGGCGTTCCAGCTTGGGTACCGCCCCCTGGGGCAGGCCTGTCGACAGCATCGCGGTCCCCCTCCTCGGCAGGGCCGTGCACAACGCGGCGGACGCTCACCGCAGAGTCAGTATCGATTGTCTTTCGTCTACAGTCTACGGCGCACAGGTGCCAGGGCTTTGGGGAGTCGGACGCGTCACACCCAGGGCCTCAGGGGCAGCGGACGACCTGCCCCGCGTACGACAGGTTCCCGCCGAAGCCGAACAGCAGAACCGGGTCGCCCGTGCCGACGGCGCCCTGTTCGACCAGCTTGGAGAAGGCCAGCGGGATGCTCGCGGCCGAGGTGTTGCCGGACTCGGTGACATCGCGTGCGACGACCGCGTTCACGGCGCCGATCTTCTCGGCGAGGGGCTCGATGATGCGCAGGTTGGCCTGGTGGAGCACCACGCCGGCGAGATCCGCCGGCTCCAGCCCGGCCCGTTCGCACGCCCGGCGGGCGATGGGCGGCAGTTGGGTGGTCGCCCAGCGGTAGACGCTCTGGCCCTCCTGGGCGAAGCGCGGCGGGGTGCCCTCGATCCGTACCGCGTGCCCCATCTCGGGCACCGAACCCCACAGCACCGGTCCGATGCAGGCCTCCTGGGACGCCTCGACCACCGCCGCGCCTGCCCCGTCGCCGACGAGCACGCATGTGGTGCGGTCGCTCCAGTCGGTCACATCGGACATCTTGTCGGCCCCGATGACGAGTGCGCGGCTCGCGCCGCCCGCGCGTACGGCGTGGTCGGCGGTGGCCAGGGCGTGCGTGAAGCCGGCGCACACGACGTTGAGGTCCATCGTGGCGGGCTGCGGGATGCCGAGACGGGAGGCGACCCGGGCGGCGGTGTTGGGCGAGCGGTCGACGGCGGTGGAGGTGGCCACCAGGACCAGGTCGATGTCGGCGGGAGCCAGTCCGGCCGCGGCGAGGGCCTTGGCGGCGGCATGGGCGGCCAGCTCGTCGACCGGCTCGTCGGGCTCGGCGACGTGGCGGGTGCGGATGCCCACCCGGCTCCTGATCCACTCGTCACTGGTGTCGACCATGCCCGCCAGGTCCTCGTTGGTGAGCACCTTGGCGGGCTGGTAGTGGCCGACGGCGGCGATGCGCGAGCCGTTCATGTGGGCGGTCCCCCTCGTTGCCTTGGGTAGCGGGACCCACCAGTCTGATCAGTGACTCACGGGTAAGCGGGCAGGCAAGGCGACAGGAAACGAGCGCCGGGGTTGTCAGCTTCGGTCAGGTCCCAGGACGCCCGGACACCTGTCGAACGCCTAGCCGGTGAACAGCTGCGTCGCCTTCCGGACGAGCTCGTACAGCCCGTAGGCGAGCGGTACGCCCACCCATACCCAGGCGAAGGCGATCAGCCCCCGCCGGTCCGGGCTAGGCGGACTCTGACTGCTGTCGCTGGACACGATCGGCCTCCTTCGGTGCCGGGATGTGGTGACGCGGGTCAACGGGCCGGACCAGTTCGTTGGCGACGAAGCCGACGACGAGCAGCCCGATCATGATGACGAACGACAGTCCGTACAGGGACGCGCCGTGCCGGCCCGCCTCCTCCTGCCGGTCGGCGATCCAGTTCACGATGAGCGGCCCGAGCACCCCGGCCGTCGACCAGGCGGTGAGCAGCCGCCCGTGGATGGCGCCGACCTGGTACGTGCCGAACAGGTCCTTCAGATACGCCGGGATGGTCGCGAAACCGCCGCCGTAGAAGGAGAGGATCACCAGCGCGCACAGGACGAACAGCGGCTTGGAGGAGTCGCCGAACAGGGCGATGAGCGCGTACATCACCGCACCGACGCCCAGGTAGACGCGGTAGATGTTCTTGCGGCCGATCAGGTCGGACGTCGACGACCAGCCGATGCGGCCCGCCATGTTCGCCGCCGACAGCAGCGCGACGAAGCCGGCGGCGGCCGTCACCGACACCGGGGTGGAGGAGTCCGCGAAGAAGTCCGTGATCATCGGGGCGGCCTTCTCCAGGATGCCGATGCCGGCGGTGACGTTCATGCAGAGCACGATCCACAGGCACCAGAACTGCGGGGTGCGGATGGCCTGGTTCGCGGAGACCTGCGGACCGGCGGGGGCTTGGCGCGCCGTTCCCCGCGCCTCCGGCGCGCTGTTCGGGACCCGGACCAAGACCACACCCAGCAGCATGAAGACCGCGTACGACAGCCCGTGGACGAGGAAGGCCAGTGCGATCCCGGAGTTGTCGGCGCCGAACGACTCCAGCATCTGCGCCGACCACGGCGAGGCGATCAGCGCACCGCCGCCGAACCCCATGATGGCGATGCCGGTTGCCATGCCGGGCCGGTCCGGGAACCACTTGATCAGCGTGGAGACGGGCGAGATGTAGCCGATGCCGAGGCCGATGCCGCCGACGAAGCCGTAGCCGAGAACGATCAGCCAGTACTGCTCCGTGGCCGCGCCCAGCGCGGAGAGCAGGAAGCCGGACGAGAAGCAGATCAGGGCGACGGTCATCGCCCAGCGCGGGCCGTTGCGCTCCACGAGCGTGCCGCCGAACGCGGCCGACAGTCCCAGCATGACGATGGCCAGCTGGAAGGGCAGCGCGCTCTGGGTGCCGCTGAGGCCGAGCGCGGACTCCAGGGGCGGTTTGAACACGCTCCAGGCGTAGGCCTGGCCGATGGAGAGATGTACGGAGAGAGCGGCGGGCGGAACGAGCCAGCGGCTCCAGCCCGGGGGTGCTACGGGGGACTCATGAACCCCGGACGGTAGGGATCCGCCGGGGAGTTGAGAAGGCGGCACGTCGACCGTATGCGGTGAGCGGTATCCAGCATGCGCCGAACGGTCGGTGCACGGACCCTTGCCGCCCCAACCTCCATACTGTAGACAATATTTCGTCGACACACGTCGTGACGGCGGTGCCCCAGCGGCCGTACGGCAGTCACACCTCCGCGGTATCCCTCAAACCGAACGGAGTGTTCCCGTGAAAGTCGCAGTTCTCGGCGCCGGTGCCATCGGCGCCTACGTCGGCGCCGCGCTCCACCGCGCGGGTGCCGAGGTGCATCTCATCGCCCGTGGACCGCATCTGGCGGCCATGAGGCAGCACGGAGTCCGGGTGCGCAGCCCGCGCGGCGATTTCACCGCGCACCCCCACGCGACCGACGACCCGTCAGAGGTCGGCCCGGTCGACTACGTCTTCCTGGGCCTGAAGGCCAACGCGTACGCGGCGTGCGGGCCGCTGATCGCGCCGCTCCTGCACGACTCCACGGCCGTCGTGGCGGCCCAGAACGGCATCCCCTGGTGGTACTTCCACCGGCACGGCGGCCCGTACGACGGCCACCGTGTCGAGAGCGTGGATCCGGACGGCGCGGTCAGTGCGGTGCTCGCGCCCGAACGGGCCGTCGGGTGTGTCGTCTACGCGGCGACCGAGCTGGAGGGGCCGGGCGTCGTCCGGCACTTGGAAGGGACCCGGTTCTCGATCGGCGAGCCGGACCGCAGCCGCTCGGCACGCTGTCTCGCCTTCAGCGAGGCGATGCGGGCCGGCGGCCTGAAGTGCCCGGTCGAGCCCGGCCTCCGCAACGACATCTGGGTCAAGCTGCTCGGCAACATCTCCTTCAACCCGATCAGCGCGCTGGCCCGCGCGACCATGCGGCAGATGTGCCTGCACGGCGGCACCCGCAGGGTCATCGAGATCATGATGGCCGAGACGCTCGCGGTCGCGGAGGCCCTGGGCTGCGAGGTCGGCGTCTCCATCGAACGCCGGCTGGCGGGCGCCGAGCGGGTCGGCGACCACCGCACCTCCACGCTCCAGGACCTGGAGCGCGGCAAGCCGCTGGAACTCGACGTGCTGCTCGCGGCCGTCGTCGAGCTGGCGGAGATCACCGGCGTGGAGGTGCCGACCCTGCGCACCGTGCACGCCATCTCGGACCTGCTCGCGCTGAGGAGCGCCGCATGAGGAAGCGTGAACGACAGACCTACACCCGACTCACCCACCCCCTGGTGCGGGACTCGCGGGACGAGCCGTTCCGGCAGGCGAGCTGGGAGGAGGCCCTGGACCGCGCCGCCCGGGCCTGGACGCCGCGCGCGGAGCCTTCGGGATGTTCTCCTGCGCCCGTGCCACCAACGAGATGAACTACGTGGCCCAGAAGTTCGCCCGGGTGGTGATGGGCACCAACAACGTCGACTCCTGCAACCGGACGTGTCACGCGCCCAGCGTGGCCGGTCTCTCGGCGGCCTTCGGTTCGGGCGGCGGCACCTCCTCCTACGAGGAGATCGAGCACACCGACGTCATCGTGATGTGGGGCTCCAACGCCCGCTTCGCGCATCCGATCTTCTTCCAGCACGTGCTGAAGGGGATCCGGAACGGCGCCCGCATGTACGCGGTCGATCCGCGCCGGACGTCGACGGCTCAGTGGGCGGAGAGCTGGCTCGGCATCGACGTCGGCACCGACATCCCGATGGCGCACGCGATCGGCCGCGAGATCATCCACGCGGGCCTCGCCAACGAGGCGTTCATCGAACGGGCGACGACGGGCTTCGAGGAGTACAAGGCGCTGGTCGAGCCGTGGACGCTGTCGCTCGCCGAGAAGGTGACGGGCGTTCCGGCCGCCGCCATCCGCGAGGTGGCGCACGCCTATGCCCGTGCCGAGCGCGCCCAGTTGTGCTGGACCCTCGGCATCACCGAGCACCACAACGGCACCGACAACGTCCGCGCCCTGATCAACCTGTCCCTGCTCACCGGGCACGTCGGCCGCTACGGCTCGGGCCTGCAGCCCCTGCGCGGGCAGAACAACGTGCAGGGCGGCGGCGACATGGGCGCGATCCCCAACCGGCTGCCCGGCTTCCAGGACATCCTGGACGCGAGCGTCCGGCTGAAGTTCGAGTCGGCCTGGGACACCGTCATCCAGCCGCACTACGGCCTGAACCTCACGGAGATGTTCGAGGCGATGGAGGACGGCACGCTGAGGGCCGTCTACTGCGTCGGCGAGAACCCGGCCCAGTCGGAGGCGGACAGCGAGCAGGCCGTACGGCGCCTTCAAGCCCTCGACTTCCTGGTCGTCCAGGACATCTTCCTGACCAAGACGGCCGAACTCGCGGACGTCGTCCTGCCGGCCACCGCCGGCTGGGCGGAGACCGACGGCACGACCACCAACAGCGAGCGGCGCGTGCAGCGCGTCCGCAAGGCCGTCACCCCGCCCGGCGAGGCCCGTGAGGACATCGACATCATCTGCGAGCTCGCGGCCCGCCTGGGACACGACTGGAAGTACGCCGACGCCGAGACGGTGTGGAACGAGCTCAGGTCGGTCTCCCCCGACCACTACGGCATGACGTACCGGCGCCTGGAGGAGCACCAGGGCATCCAGTGGCCGTGTCCCAGCACGGACCGGATCGAACCGGCCTATCTGCACGGCCGGTTGTGGGAGGCGGACCCCTCGAAGCGCGGCCGGCTCGCTCCGTTCGGGATCGTGCAGCACGACCCGCCAGTGGACCTCACCGACGAGCGGTACCCGATCCGGCTCACCACCGGACGGCGGCTCGACTCGTACAACACCGGTGTGCAGAGCGGCGGTTACGCCTCGCCGCTGCGGCGCGGCGAGTACATCGAGCTGTGCCCGGAGGACGCCGAGCGCTACGGCGTCGTGGTCGGCGAGCGCGTGCAGGTCACCTCACGGCGCGGATCGGTGACCGCGCCCGTGTGGGTGGACACCGCGCTGCGGCCGGGCCTCGCCTTCATGACCATGCACTTCCCGGACGAGGTGGACACCAACGCGCTGACGATCGAGGCGAACTGCCCGATCGCGGGGACGGCGGAGTTCAAGGCGTCGGCGATCCGGATCGAGAAGCTGCCCATCGCGACCATCGTGGGGTGACACACCGTGGATCTGCACTTCGGTGACAGCAAGCCGACGGACGAGGAGCGGGCGGCCGTCGACGCCCTGCTCGGGCCTCCGGAGTCCTCCTGGGAGGGCGCCGACCGCGATGAGATGCGGGCCGCCGATCTCAGGTGGGCCCGTGGCGGGCGCGAGGCCCGGGACCGCCGCGACCTGTTGCTGCCGGGGCTGCACGCGATCAACGACCGGGTCGGCTGGATCAGCGACGGCGCCCTGGACTACCTGTGCCGGCGGCTGACGGTGCCGCCGGCGGAGGCGTACGGGGTCGCCACCTTCTACGCGATGTTCTCCGTCAAGCCGCGTCCGGCGACCGTGCTCCACGTGTGCACGGACCTGGCGTGCGCGGCGGCCGGGGCGCCGGAGCTGTGCGCGGGCGTCGAGTCGCGGCTCGGCCTCGGCAGCGGTGTCACGGTGGAGCGCAGCCCCTGCCTGGGGCTGTGCGAACGCGCCCCGGCCGCGCTCGCGATCAGGGCCGGGGATCCCGTGCGTACGGCGGTGTCGGCGCCGACGACCGTCGAGGAGGCCGTCCTCGCCGGGAGCGCCCCCGATTCGGCGCCGGAGGAGCCCCCCGCCGTGTCGGCCGTGCCCCAGGCCGGGCAGGGCGGCCTGATGCTGCTGCACCGCGTGGGTGTCGTCGACCCGGCGTCCCTGGACGACTACCGCGCCCACGGCGGCTGCACCGCCCTGCGCCGGGCCTTCGAGCTGGGCCCCGCCGGGGTCATCCGCGAGGTCACCGACTCGGGCCTGGTCGGGCGCGGGGGCGCCGCCTTCCCGACCGGACGCAAGTGGCAGGCCACGGCGTCCCAGCCGGACCGTCCGCACTACCTCGTGTGCAACGCCGACGAGTCCGAGCCGGGCACCTTCAAGGACCGCGTGCTCATGGAGGGCGACCCGTACGCGCTGGTCGAGGCGATGACGATCGCCGCGTACGCGACCGGCGCCCACCAGGGCTACCTCTATCTGCGCGGCGAGTACCCGCGCGCCCTGCACCGGCTGGAGCACGCGATCGCGCAGGCACGCACGCGTGGTCTGCTCGGCGACGACATTCTCGGCCAGGGCTACGCCTTCGACATCGAGATCCGGCGCGGCGCGGGCGCCTACATCTGCGGTGAGGAGACGGCCCTGTTCAACTCCATCGAGGGCTACCGGGGCGAGCCCCGCTCGAAACCGCCGTTCCCCGTGGAGAAGGGCCTGTTCGGCAAGCCGACGGTCGAGAACAACGTGGAGACGCTGGTCAACGTCCTGCCGATCCTGACCATGGGCGCCCCGGCCTACGCGGCGATCGGCACGCGGAAGTCCACCGGGCCGAAGCTGTTCTGCGTGTCGGGGAGTGTGGCGCGGCCCGGTGTCTACGAGGTGCCGTTCGGCGCGACGCTGGGCGAGCTGCTCGCCCTCGCCGGTGTCCGGGAGGGCTTGCGGGCGGTGCTGCTCGGCGGGGCGGCGGGCGGTTTCGTGCGGGCCGACGAGCTCGACGTTCCCCTCACCTTCGAAGGGACCCGGGAGGCGGGCACGACGCTCGGCTCGGGGTCGTCATGGCCTTCGACGACAGCGTGCCGCTGCCCCGGCTGCTGCTGCGCATGGCGGAGTTCTTCCGCGACGAGTCGTGCGGGCAGTGCGTGCCGTGCCGGGTCGGGACGGTTCGGCAGGAGGAGGCGCTGCACCGGATCGTGGAGCGCACCGGGGCCGACGCCGCCGGGGACATCGCCTTGCTCAGGGAGGTCGGCCGCGCCATGCGGGACGCCTCGATCTGCGGTCTCGGGCAGACCGCGTGGAATGCCGTGGAGTCCGCCATCGACCGTCTGGGGGCGTACGAATGACCGTCACACCGCTGGGGATCCCGCGCCGTCTGCTGGAGTTCACCCTCGACGGGGAGCCGGTGCGGGCGCCCGAGGGCTCGACGATCCTCGACGCCTGCCGGGCCGCCGGGAAGGACGTCCCGACCCTGTGCGAGGGGGACACACTGCGGCCGAAGAACGCCTGCCGCGTCTGTGTCGTCGAGGTCGAGGGGGCCCGCACCCTCGTCCCGGCCTGCTCCCGCAAGGCCGAGCCGGGCATGGAGGTCCGTACGGACACCGAGCGGGCCCGGCACAGCCGGAAGGTCGTCCTCGAACTGCTCGCCTCCTCGGTGGACCTGTCGACGACACCACGGGTGGCCGAGTGGCTCAAGGAGTACGAGGCGAAGCCGGACCGCTTCGGCCCGGACGTGGCCCGTCTCAACGAGGAGCCGAAGGTCGACAACGACCTGTACGTCCGCGACTACGGCAAGTGCATCCTCTGCTACAAGTGCGTCGACGCCTGTGGCGACCAGTGGCAGAACACCTTCGCGATCTCGGTCGCGGGGCGCGGCTTCGACGCCCGGATCGCCGTCGAGCACGACGCGCCGCTGACCGACTCGGCATGCGTGTACTGCGGGAACTGCGTCGAGGTGTGCCCCACCGGCGCGCTGTCGTTCAAGTCCGAGTTCGACATGCGTGCGGCGGGTACGTGGGACGAGTCGCGGCAGACCGAGACGACCACGGTGTGCGCGTACTGCGGAGTGGGCTGCAACCTGACGCTGCACGTGCAGGACAATGAGATCGTGAAGGTCACCTCGCCGCACGACAACCCGGTGACCCACGGCAATCTCTGCATCAAGGGCCGCTTCGGCTACCAGCACGTACAGAACCGGGGCTGATCAAGACATGGGACGAGTCACGGAACGACGCAAGGTGCTCCGCATCCGGGACGGGGCGGTCTCCAGCCGCCCGGACACGCTCGTCGCCGAGGAACCCCTGGAGATCCGGCTCAACGGCAAGCCGCTGGCGATCACCATGCGCACGCCGGGCGACGACTTCGCGCTGGCGGCGGGCTTCCTGGTGAGCGAGGGGTGCTGGGCGAGCAGCGGGACCTGCGGAACATCGTCTACTGCGCGGGCGCCACGGTCGACGGGTCGAACACGTACAACGTGGTCGACGTCCAGACGGCCCGGACGTGGTGATCCCCGACATCACGCTCGAACGGAACGTGTACACCACCTCCTCCTGCGGCCTGTGCGGCAAGGCGTCGCTGGACGCGGTCCGGACGACGGCCAGGTGGCCCATCGCCGACACTCCCCCGCTCCGGGTCGCCCCGGAGCTGCTCGCGAGCCTGCCCGACCGGCTGCGCGCCGCCCAGCGGGTCTTCGACCGGACGGGGGCCTGCACGCGGCGGCCCTCTTCTCGGAGGACGGCGAGCTGCTGGACGTCCGGGAGGACGTGGGCCGGCACAACGCGGTGGACAAGCTGGTCGGCCGCGCCCTGCAGAACGGGGAGCTGCCGCTGTCCCGGGCGATCCTGCTGGTCTCGGGCCGGGCCTCGTTCGAGCTGGCGCAGAAGGCCGTGATGGCCGGGATACCGGTCCTGGCGGCGGTGTCGGCGCCGTCCTCGCTGGCGGTGGACCTGGCCGCCGAGACGGGCCTGACCCTGGTGGGTTTCCTGCGGGGCAGCTCCATGAACGTGTACGCGGGTGAGGACCGCATCGCTCTGCGGGCGGCGGCCGCCCAGGGCTGAGCAGAGGTTCCCCCGCGACACGGCGGCGGGGCCCCGACCGGCGGGGAGCGCCCCCTGCGCCGCAGGGGCCCCGTCTCGGCCCCTCCCGTGACCTCAGTCGGCCGTGCCGGATATCCGCAGCAGCATGCCCGTGAACTGCTCGCGTTCGGCTGCGGACAGCGGAGCGAGCAGCTCGTCGTTGGCGGCCCGGGCCGCCGCCTCGCAGCGCTTCAGCAGCCGGGCGCCCTCGCCGGTCAGGGACACGGCGTTCTTGCGGCGGTCCTCGGGGTCCGGCTCGCGCACCACCAGGCCCGCCGACTGGAGGTCGTTCAGGATGCCGACCAGGTCCTTGGGGTCCAGCCGGACCCCGCGGCCGAGGTCGGCCTGGGCGACGGGGCCCAGGTCGCGAACGGCGGACAGCACCACGTGGTGCCACATCCTCATGTTCTGCTCGGCCAGCGCCTCGGCTACCAGGGCCCGGCCCCGGGCGGCGGCCCGGCCGAGCAGCCAGCTGGGCAGGGAGCGGATCGCGGGCAGGGGGGCTTCCGACATGACCGCAGCCTAACCAACAAATCGTTGGTCCTTCCTATGATCCTCCTATACCGTTGGGAACCCCAATGAATTCATGGGGTTCCCAACGACTTGCCGGAGGTGCGATGCGCCGCGTCCGCTACGAATCCCGAGGCGGCCCCCTGTTCCTCGAGGAGGCACCGGCTCCCGAGCCCGGCCCCGGGGAACTGCTCGTGCGCACGGCGGCGATCGGCGTCACGCTCCCGGTCGTACGCAAGGTCACCGAGGCGGCCGAGCCGGTCCCGCTCTGCGGCGAGATCGCCGGGGAGGTCACGGCCGCCGGCGAGGGCGTCACCCGCTTCAGCACCTGCGACCGCGTGACGGGGCTCTGCTTCGGCCACGGCTACGCCGACTTCGCGCTGCTGCACGAGACCATGGCCTCCCCGATCCCGGCGGACGCCGGTGCCGTCGACGCGGTCGCCCTGGTCCGCAGCGGACTGGTCGCCCTCGGCGCCCTGGAGGCGGCCCGGCCCGAGCCGGGCGAGGCCGCCCTGGTCACGGCGGCGGCGAGCGGTGTCGGCCACCTGGCCGTGCAGCTGGCCAGGACGCGCGGCGCCGGACGGGTCGTCGGGGCCGTCTCCGCCCCGGGCAAGGCCGACTTCGTACGCGGCCTCGGCGCCGACCACGTCATCACGTACGGCGACGACAGCTGGGGCACCCCGGTCGATTACGCCCTGGACGCGGTCGGCGGCGAGCTGCTCACACGGAGCCTGTCCGCACTCGCCCCGGAGGGACGGCTGGTGGCGTACAGCTCGGGCGGCGGCACGATCCAGGCGTTCGACCTGCTCGTGGGGGCCAAGTCGGTGATCGGCTTCCAGATGGCCCGTGTCGCCCGCGGGAGGCCGGAGTTGTACGAGCAGTGGCGCACGGAGCTCTGGCGGCTGTTCGCGGCGGGCGAGCTCAAGCCCGTGGTGCACGGGGAGTTCGCCCTGGAGGACGCCGCGAAGGCACACGGGGAGATCGAGGCGCGGGCCAACCTCGGAAGGTCGTCCTGATCCCCTGACGCACGGTTCTTGTGGGGGGTCCGAGAAGCCAAGTACCGTCTGTGGCCCACACATTGGACGTGGGATGTCCGAATGACCGGATGTCTGTTCCCATGCTCCCCGGTGGTTCAGCCGACAGACGCATGAAGGGCAGGTCGCACCATGCCGTCAAGTCTTCGCGCACGTCTGAGATCCACCCTGACCGCCGTTCTCACCGCCGCGGCGCTGCTCGCGCCCACCGTCCCGGCCGACGCCCGACCGGCCACGGCCTTACCGGAGTTCGAACAGCAGGTCCTCTTCAAGGCCTCCCAGGACCCCGGTTACGCCTGCTTCCGGATCCCGGCGATCGTGCGGACGACAGCGGGCACGCTGCTCGCCTTCGCCGAGGGACGCGTCCTCAACTGCGGTGACGCTGCCGACATCGACATCGTCGTCAAGCGCTCCACCGACGGCGGCCGCACCTGGGGACCGCTGCGGGTGGTCAACGAGGGCGCCGGCGACACGCACGGCAACCCGGCGCCCCTCGTGGACCGCAGGACGGGCCGGATCCTGCTGGCCGAGACGTACAACACGGGCCGTACGGACGCCGGCAACTGCTCCGTTCCCTGTGACCGTACCCCGCACCTCCAGTACAGCGACGACGACGGCCGGACCTGGTCCGAGCCGCGCGACCTCAGCGACGAGATCCGACCCGGGCACTGGAACTCCTGGTACGCCACCGGCCCGGTGCACGGCATCCAGCTCACCCGCGGCAGGCACGCCGGGCGGCTGGTGTTCGGCGTCAACACCGAGACGTGGGACGGCGGCCGGGTCACCGCGAACCACGCCGCGCTCATCGTCAGCGACGACGGCGGCGACCACTGGCGGGTCGGCGCCACCGACTCCTGGCCGATCGCCCAGGACGGGACGTTCCGGCAGAAGCCGTCGGAGGTGACGCTCACCGAGCGCACCGACGGCGCGATCCTCGTCAGCGGCCGGGAACAGGACGGCACCGATCTGGGCCACCGCACCCAGACCCTCAGCCGGGACGGCGGCGACAGCTTCGCCACGCCCTTCCGCGACCTCCCGGACCTCTACACGCCGCAGGTCCAGGGCGCGACGCTGCGCCTGGGCGACCGGATGCTGCTGTCCGCCCCGGCCGACCCCGACCGCCGCCGGACGATGATGATCCGCTCCTCCTACGACGGCGGGACACCTGGGACAGCGTGGACCGGGGCACGGTCGTCACCACGGACTGGTCCGGCTACTCCGACATGGCGGCGGTGAACTCCTCGACGGTGGGCCTGCTGTACGAGGGCGGCGCGGTCGACGCCCGCGACGAGATCCGCTTCGCCCGCTTCACCGAGGACTGGCTGGAACCGCGCCGCGGCCGCGACCCCACCACCCGCGACGCCGCGGCGGGCGCCAGGCCGGCGGCCGTGCTCGGCGGCGCCGCCCGGACGTCCGGCGTGCGCGGGGGCGCGCTGTCCTTCGACGGCCGTGACGACGCCGTACGCCTGCCCTACCGCTCCCGGCTACCGCTCGGTGATGGAGACTTCACGGCCTCGCTGTTCTTCCGCTACACGGCCACGACCGGCGAGCAGCCCTTCCTGTGGATGGGCGGCATCGGCAGCAGCCAGCCGCAGATCTGGCTGCGCGGGGAGCCGGCGAGCGACCGGGTCCGGGCCCTGATCACCACCCGGTCGGGCGCGACAACCGTGCGGACGGCCTCGGTGTGGACCGCCGGCGCCCACAACGACGGCCGCTGGCACCACCTGGTCCTGCGCCGGGGCGGCGGGAACCTGACGCTCTTCCTCGACGGTTCGCCGATCAGCACCACGGACGTGCCGGGCTCGGTCAGCCGCAACTCCCCGTTCGGTGTGCACATCGGCCAGCGGATGGACAGCCGGGCGTTCCTGACGGGGGCGATCGACGACGTCCGCGTCTGGAACAGGGCGCTCTCCGACGGTGAGTTGGCCTCCGGCGCCACGGGCGCGGCTACCAGGGGCACGGTGCTGTGGCTGCCCATGGACCACGTGAGCGGCAGCAACTAACGTCACGGAACGTGCCCGACGACACAGGAGCAGCACGAGCACGACAGCGCACGGGAACCGGGATCGGCCTGCTGCTGGTCCTGGTTCTCGGAGCCGCGCTGCTCATCGCCCTGCCGGACGACGAGCCCCCGGACGACGGCAGCGCCTGCCGGGCGCTGACGGTCCGCTCCTGGCAGGCGGACGACGGCCTGACCGCCGAGTTCGCCCGCTACGGCGACGACGCGAGCCGCACCGACGACTGGACCGGCGGCGACGGCACCCACTCGGTGCGGCTGCCGGACGGCCGGGTGCTGTGGCTGTTCTCCGACACCTATCTGGGCCGGGTGTACGGCCCGCCCAACCCGGCCGGCGAGTCCTACGCCTGGCGGGACACCACCGCGCCGCTGGTGCGCAACTCGGCCGTGCTGATGCGCGACGGCCGGCTGGAGACCACCCTCCCCGCCCCGCTGTTCGCCGACCCGGCCCCCAACCAGTGGCGCTGGCCGGTCGCCGCCCGCGTCGAACCCCGCTCCCCCGGCTCCTCGGAGCAGGTCGTCCGGGTCCTTCTGTGGGTGCGCACGGCGGGGCAGGCCCCGTGGATCTACGGCGTGCCCACCGCCACAGAGGTCGCCACCCTGTCTCTGCCCGGTCTGCGCCTGGAGTCGATCGTCAGGGTGCTGGACCAGCAGCTGGTCCCGGACCCGTCCCGGCGTGTGCTGTTCGGCACCACGCTGGTCGAGGAGGACGGCTGGACCTACGTCTTCGGCGGCGACGACGGCCAGGCGGCCTCCCGCCCCACCTCGCACGCCTACGTGGCCCGCGTGCCGGACGGCAGGCTCGCGGATCCGGCGGCCTGGCGGTACTGGAACGGCTCGGCGTGGGCGGCCGGTGCCCGCCCCGGCCGGTGCTCGGGACGGGCAGCGCAGGGGCGTGGGCAGCGCGTTCTCGGTCGTCCGGGACGGCGGGACGTATGTGCTGTTCACGATGGCCACGGGCACGAAGGGGCTGACCACCGTGGCGTCGTACTGGGCGTGCTCCCCGGCCGGGCCGTGGCATGGGCCCGCGAAGGAGTTCAGCCCGTCACTGCCGCAGGGTCAGGTGGCCGCGTACAACCCGCAGGCCCACCCGGTGCTGAGCGGCGACGGGCGTCTCGTCCTCAGCTACGACGTCAACTGGCTGGAGACGACGGGCGCGGCGGCGCAGCTCAGCCGGAACGTGTCCCTGTACCGGCCGCGGTTCGTGACGCTGCGGCTGGCTCCGGAGCGCTGACCTCCTCGGCGCGGGGGTCGTGCGAGCGGCGCTTGGCGATCACCGCGCACACCATCAGCTGCGTCTGGTGGAAGAGCATCAGCGGCAGCACGGCCAGCGAGGCGTGCGCGCCGAACAGGACGCCCGCCATGGGCAGTCCGGCCGCCAGGGACTTCTTCGAACCGGCGAACTGGAGGACGATCCGGTCCTCCCGGCCGAAGCCCAGCGCCTTGCCGCCGTACCAGGTCAGCAGCAGCATCACGGCGAGGATCACGGCCTCTACGACGAGCAGCCCGCCCAGGCGGAGGGGGCTGACCTGGTGCCAGATGCCCTGGACCATGCCCTGACTGAACGCGGTGTAGACGACGAGCAGGATCGAGCCGCGGTCCACCAGCCCGAGGACCTTTTTGTGGCGGGTGACGAAGCCGCCGATCCAGCGGCGCAGCAGCTGTCCGGCGAGGAACGGCACGAGCAGTTGCAGCACGATCCTCAGCAGTGAGTCGGCGGAGAACCCGCCCCCGTTGCCGCCGAGCAGCGAGGCCGCGAGCAGCGGGGTGGCGATGATGCCGACGAGGGAGGAGAAGGAGCCCGCGCAGATCGCGGCGGGCACGTTTCCGCGGGCCATCGAGGTGAAGGCGATCGACGACTGGACGGTCGACGGGACGAGTGTGAGGAAGAGCAGGCCCTGGTAGAGCGGGTCCGTCAGGATCACCGGCACCAGTCCGCGGGCGGCGAGGCCGAGCAGCGGGAAGACGACGAAGGTGGCGGCCAGCACCGTGACGTGGAGCCGCCAGTGGCGCAGTCCGTCCAGCGCCTCGCGGGTGGACAGCCGCGCCCCGTAGAGGAAGAACAGCAGGGCGATGGCCGCCGTGGAGGTACCGGACGCGACATCGGCTGCCGTCCCGCGGGCCGGGAAGAGCGCGGCGACGCCCACCGTCGCGAGGAGGAGAAGGATGTACGGGTCGATCGGCATCCGACGCGGCCGGCGCAGGCGTTTCACAATGCTCCACTTGCTCGGTACTGGGGGTGGTACGGAGGGCCAGGACGGCCCCCTTCCATCCTGCTCCCCGGCCTGGCGATCGGGAATCCCGCATACTGCTCTCACTGCTATCACATCTCGCGATAGCCTGGCCGTATGTACGACCCCTCCCATCTGCGCACCTTTCTGTCGGTGGCGCAGACGCTGAGCTTCACGCAGGCCGCGCGACGGCTCGGACTGCGGCAGTCCACCGTCAGCCAGCACGTGCGGCGGCTGGAGGACGCCACCGGGCGGACGCTGTTCACCCGGGACACGCACTCGGTGGAGCTGACGGAGGACGGCGAGGCCATGCTCGGCTTCGCCCGCCGCATCCTGGAGGTGCACGAGCAGGCGACGGCGTTCTTCACGGGCACCCGGCTGTGCGGCCGGCTACGCTTCGGCGCGTCGGAGGACTTCGTACTGACCCGGCTGCCGGAGATCCTCGAGGGCTTCCGGCACGAGCACCCGGAGGTCGACCTGGAGCTGACGGTCGAGCTGTCGGGCACGCTGCACGAGCAGTTGGCCGCGGGAAGCTCGACCTCGTCCTGGCCAAGCGGCGGCCCGAGGACCCGCGCGGCGAGCTGGTCCGGCACGACAGGCTGGTGTGGATCGGGGCGGAGCGCCTCCGGCTCGACCCGGACCGCCCGGTGCCGCTCATCGTCTACCCACCGCCGGGCATCACCCGGGCGCTCGCCCTGGAGGCGCTGGAGCGGCAGGGCCGCGAGTGGCGGGTGGTGTGCACCAGCGGCAGCCTCAACGGTCTGGTCGCGGCGGCCCGGGCCGGGCTCGGCGTGATGGCCCACTCCCGCGGCCTCATTCCCCGGGCCTGGTCCGGGTCCCGGACCGGGCGGGTCTGCCGGAGCTCGGGCAGGTCGACTTCGTCGTGGTCCACGGCCGGCGCCGCCCCTCCGCCCAGGGCGCCGCGGACGCCCTGGCGGCGGCCATCCTGTCGGGCGGGGACCGGCTGCACCGCAGCTCACGCAAGGGTCTGTGACAACCGGAGTGACGGAATCCGTCGCCGCTGCGCTGACAGAAGAGACCACCCCTCGGGTCGCGATCGCACCCCGAGGGGAGTCGTACAGATTCGGTGGAGATTACGGCACCGAAACTTACTCAACCGTCAGGATTCTGTCCGACCCTTCCCCATGTGAGCGCTTTTTCCCTCGCTGACCAGCACCGACGAGAGCGCTGCTCACCTTCGGCCCCCTCCCGCACCCTGGTCCCGTGGGGTAGCTTCCATGGCGCTGTGCGGAGCGTCACTCAACAAGAGCGCTGAGGAGCGGGGAGCGGGGTTTGCGCGAGTTCACCAACCCTCCGTTGGCGTTGGCACCTCCGGTGGGCGGTCTGGCCGACGTGGTCTTCCAGCATGCCCAGGAGGACCCGCTGCACATCGCGCTGGGCCGCAAGGACGACGCCGGGCAGTGGCGCGATGTCACCGCCGCCGAGTTCCGTGACGAGGTGCTCGCCCTGGCCAAGGGCCTGCTGGCGAGCGGCATCCGGTTCGGCGACCGGGTCGCGATCATGTCCCGGACCCGCTACGAGTGGACGCTGTTCGACTACGCGCTGTGGACGATCGGCGCCCAGGTCGTACCGGTCTACCCGACCTCCTCCGCCGAGCAGTGCTTCTGGATGCTGTACGACGCCGAGGTGACGGCCGCGATCGTGGAGCACGAGGACCACGCGATGACGATCGCCACGGTCATCGACCGCCTGCCGCAGCTGCGCCGCCTGTGGCAGCTCGACTCGGGGCCGTGCAGGAGCTGTACGACGCCGGTGCGCACCTCGACGACGAGGTGGTGCACCGCCACCGGCAGGCCGTCACCCCCGACTCGGTCGCCACGATCATCTACACCTCGGGCACCACCGGCCGCCCCAAGGGCTGTGTCATCTCGCACGGCAACTTCATGTTCGAGGCGGACACCGTCATCGAGCGCTGGGAGCCGGTGTTCCACTCCAAGCGGGGCGACGAGGCCGCCACCCTGCTGTTCCTGCCCTCGCCCACGTCTTCGGACGGATGGTCCAGGTCGCCGGGATCCGCGGCAAGGTGAAATTCGGCCATCAGCCGCAGCTGAACGCGGCAGCCCTGCTGCCCGACCTCGCCGCCTTCAAGCCGACGTTCTTCCTGGCCGTGCCGTACATCTTCGAGAAGGTGTTCAACGCGGCCCGCCGCAAGGCCGAGAAGGAGGGACGTTCCGGCCCCTTCGAGAAGGCCGTGGACATCGCCATCAAGTACGCCGACGCGGTGGAGGCCAGGGCCTGGGGCGTCGGGCCCGGCCCCTCGGCGGGACTGCGCATGCAGCACCAGCTGTTCGACAAACTCGTCTACACCAAGATCCGCGCCGCGATGGGCGGCCGCATCAAGCACGCCATGTCGGGCGGGTCGGCGATGGACCGACGGCTCGGCCTGTTCTTCGCCGGGGCGGGCGTGCACATCTACGAGGGCTACGGTCTGACGGAGTCCACGGCCGCCGCGACCGCCAACCCGCCCGGACGCACCCGTTTCGGAACGGTCGGCCAGCCCATCCCGGGCATGACCGTGCACCTCGCGGACGACGGCGAGATCTGGCTGCACGGCCAGAACGTCTTCCAGGGCTACCTCAACAACCCCAAGGCCACCGACGAGACCCTGCACGACGGCTGGCTGGCCACCGGCGACCTCGGCTCGCTCGACGAGGACGGCTACCTCACCATCACCGGCCGCAAGAAGGAGATCCTGGTCACATCGGGCGGCAAGAGCGTTTCGCCGGGTGTGCTGGAGGAACGCGTCCGGGACCATCCGCTGGTCAACCAGTGCATCGTCGTCGGCAACGACCGCCCGTACATCGCCGCCCTGGTGACCCTCGACCAGGAGGCCGTGGAGCACTGGCTGGCGATGCGGGGCAAACCGCAGATGTCACCGGCGGAGCTGGTACGCGACGCGGATCTGGAGACGGAGGTGCGACGCGCGGTCGTCGCGGCCAACACCCTTGTCTCGCAGGCCGAGTCGATCCGCACCTTCCGCATCCTGGCCCAGCCGTTCACCGAGGAGCACGGGTTGCTGACCCCGTCCCTGAAGCTGAAGCGGAAGGCGATCGAAAAGGCGTACGAGAACGAGGTCGAGGCACTGTACCGGGCGTGAACTGCCAGGTGACAGGGGATCTGTACGTCTGAATTCTCCCGTCAGGAATGCATCACGGCTCGTGATCGTTGACGATGGGAGTACCACCTGACCACAAACCGAAGGATCGAGAGCTCGTGAGCAAGGTCCCCCGATCAAGCTGAACAACAGCATCGAGATGCCCCAGCTGGGCTTCGGCGTCTGGCAGGTGCCGGACGACGAGGCCGAGTCGGCCGTCGCGACGGCGCTGGAGGCCGGGTACCGCAGCATCGACACAGCGGCGATCTACGGCAACGAGGAGGGCACCGGCAAGGCCATCGCCGCCTCCGGTCTGCCCGCGAGGAGCTCTTCGTCACCACCAAGCTCTGGAACGCCGACCAGGGGTACGACTCCACGCTGCGCGCCTTCGACACGTCGCTGGAGAAGCTCGGTCTGGACTTCGTCGACCTGTACCTGATCCACTGGCCGACGCCGGAACGGGGTCTGTACGTCGACACGTACAAGGCGTTCGAGAAGCTGCACGCCGACGGCCGGATCCGGGCCATCGGTGTCTCCAACTTCCTTCCCGCGCACCTGGAGCGGCTGATCGGCGAGACGTCTGTCGTCCCGGCCGTGAACCAGATCGAGCTGCACCCGCACCTGCAGCAGCACGCCGCCCGTGAGTACCACGCGGAGCAGGGCATCGCGACGGAAGCCTGGTCGCCGCTCGGCCAGGGCAAGGGCCTGCTCGAGGTCCCGGCGATCGTGGCCATCGCCCAGAAGCACAACCGCACCCCGGCCCAGGTCGTGCTGCGCTGGCACATCCAGCTGGGCAACGTGGTGATCCCGAAGTCCGTGACGCCGTCCCGGATCAAGGAGAACATCGAGGTCTTCGACTTCAGCCTGGACACGGAGGACCTCGCGGCCATCAGCGCCCTCAACGAGGACCGCCGCCTGGGCCCGGACCCGGCGGAGTTCAACGGGGTGTGAGCTTTCCCGCCCCGGCCATGTGACGGCCCGCAGCCGCGACCCGGCTGCGGGCCGTCGTCCGTCGCGGGCTCTCCGGGCGAGGCCCCGGTTCTAGACCGCCCGAACCGCCGTGTGCACGGTGTGGGCCTCCAGGACGAACACGTCGGGGCGGCGGTGCACGCTCGCCTCGTCGTCGGGGTCGAGGAGGCGGTCGAGGGTCGCGAGGTCGTCGGCGTCGAGGGCGTCCGTGAGCATCCCCCGCATGTGTGACAGGGTCGCGATCACATAGGCCCGCGCCCGCTCCGACGCGGGGCGGGCAGGTCCAGCAGGAACGTGTGCGTCCTGGTGTGCTTCAGGCCCACGGCGGCCAGCAGGGCGGGCCAGTCCTCCGTCTCCGCCACATGGCCCGGCAGTTCGTTGCGCATCCGTGTGAACCACTCCGCCTGCACCGCGTCGATCCGCGCCTGGAGGCCGGGCCGGCCGATGCCGAGGTCGCGGGCAGGAACCGCGGGGCAGACCGCCCTCCATGAGAGCCAGCGTGCCGCCGGGCGCGAGCCGCTGCGCGAAGGCGGCGAGCGCGGCCCGCTGGTCGCCGAGGTGGTGCAGGCTGCGGCTGGCCCAGAGCAGGTCGGCGGGGTAGTCCAGCTCGCCGAGCACATCCGGGAGTTCACCGGCGATCGTGCTGAAGCGGTCGGCGACCCCCTGCCGCTCGGCCCGGGCCCGGGCCCGTTCCAGCAGCGGCTCGGACCCGTCCACCGCCACGATCCGGGCGCCCGGGAACGTCTCGGCGAACAGGCAGGCGACGACGCCCGGCCCGCTGCCCGCGTCGACGATCAGCCCCGGCTCGGTCACCTCCCGCGCCAGCCAGCCCAGGGCGCGCTCGTACAGGGAAGCGAACAGCTCCGCCGAGGACTCCAGCATCGGCCCCATCTCGGCCCAGTCGAGGTCCGTGTGGTCGTGATGGTGGCCGTGGCCGTGCTCAGGGTCGTGGTCGTGCTCGTGCGCCATGGTGGTCAGCCTCTCGCTCGGTTGCCGACAGCCTGCGCCGACGCACCGGGAGAGGGCCACCGCAGTTGCCGCTCCCGCAAAAAAGGTCCGCCGGGGCCGAAGCCCCGGCGGACCCGTGGGGACGGGCTGTCAGCCGGTCAGGACAGCGGCGGGTACGCGTTCTGCATCAGCTGCCGGAACTGGGCGGAGAACCAGTGCCCGGACAGCGGGGCGTCCGGCAGGGCACCCGACATGTTGTAGTTGTTGCGGGGGTTGCCCTCGTACGTCGGGTCGCACATCCGGTCGAAGCCCTTGCCCTCGTCGTTCGGGATCTCCTTGCTCGCCCCGTCGGACTCGCCCGGCGGCTTCATCCACACGTACGCGTCGATCCCGGCGGCCGGGTTGGCCTGCGGCCGCTCACCGAGGCCGGCTCCGGACTGGTTGCACCAGTTGCCGACGTGGAGGCGCCGGTCGTAGCGTCCGCCGTCGACGTAGGTGTCGACGGAGGTCTGGGCGCCGGGGCCGGCGGGCCGGGCGGTGCCGCCCCAGCCGTTGCGGGAGGTGTCGATCAGCATGCCGATGCCCGAGGGGAAGCCGACCGAGACCAGCTGATTGCGGAAGGCCTGGGCGAAGGACAGCTCGTCGACGTAGCGGTTCCAGTCGACCCACTTCGACTCGCGGACGGACTTGCCGGCCACGTTGTCGTTGATGGAGAAGTTGTTCTCCTTCAGGGCGCTGTAGTTCGCCGTGTTGGTGATGAAGCCGTGGACGTCGCCCACGGTCGCGCCCTCGGCGGTCGCCGCCTCCTTGAACAGGGTCGCGGAGGCACCGAAGTTGTCGTCCCAGCCGATCCAGCCGTGGTGGCCGGCGTCGACGTAGTTGTAGACGTTCGGCACGTCGCCGAGCTTGTTCAGCGCGTAGCCGACGCCCTTGACGTAGTTGCCGTTGGCCTTCATGACGTCGCACTGCGGGGTGGCCGTCGGGCGGCTGCCGGTGTTGGTGACGAGGTTCGGCAGCGAGTCGATCTCGACGGTGGTGACGATCCGCAGCGAGGCGTACTTCGAGTCGGCGAGGATCGCCTTGATCGGGTCGATGTACTCGGTCTTGTACCGGCCGATCTCGTCTGCCTTGAGCTCGCCGTTGGAGGCGAGGGCGGCACAGTCACGGCCAGGCAGGTTGTAGATGACGAGCTGGACGACGAGTTCGCCTGAGCCCTTCTGGCGCAGCGCCTCGTCGAGGTGGGCGCGCAGGCCCATCTTGCCGCCGGCGCCGTTGATCGCGGCGATCCGGTCCAGCCAGACGCCCGTCGGCTGGTTGGCGATCCGGCTGCCGCCCGGCTCGGCGGCGGCCTTCGCGGACCACTCCGGGTTCACGTACACCTTGGCGCCCTCGTAGGGGTTGTTCACCCGGTTCGCCGGGCCGCCCGGGTCCGGCGGATCCGTGGGGCCGCCGGGGCCGCCGTCGACGTTGCAGGTCACACCGTCGAGCGTGAAGGTGGCCGGGATCGCGTTGCTGCCGCTGTAGCTGCCCTGGAAGCCGAAGCTGACCGAAGCGCCGGTCGCCAGCTGGGCGTTGTAGTTCTCGTTCGACGCGGTGACGGCGGCACCGCTCTGGCTGATCTTGGCGTTCCAGCCGCTGGTGATCTGCTGGTTACCGGCGTACGACCACTTCACCGACCACGACGACTTCGCCGCACTGTTGTTGGTGATGGTCACGGCGGCGGTGAAGCCGGTGCTCCACTGGTTCTGCACCTTGTAGTCGACGGTGCAGGGGACGGCGGCGGTGCCGGCACCGCCCGGATCGACGGCGAACGCGGTGCCGGTGGCTCCGGCGACCAGGGCCATGGCGGCCAGTAACGCTGTTCTCGTACGGCTCATGAGTGCGGGGATCCCTTTCGGTCGTGGGGGTGTCAGCCGTTCGGGGCGCGCTCCGACAAGGGCATGAGGAACCCGGCACCGGCACTCGCGCAGCCGGGGACGACCGCGTGTGCGGCGGCTCAAAGTACTGAACGCGAGGGGTGTCGCTGAGCGACTCCTTGCAGGTCGGGCATGCCGTGACGGACGCGTCGACTGATGGAATCGCTCCCACTGGTGTCAAGGAAGGTAGCGCCAAGTGTCGGCAAAGAACAGGGGGGTCGCTGACTTTCGCTCAACACACGGCGTCGAATCTTTTCGACTCTTCAAGGCCCTTGACCGATACCACACCCGTCCTCACGATGGGAGCGCTCCCACTGGTTCAAGCCTTGACTTCTCCGAGCCGCAAGGAGGAACCAGCACCATGCATCCCCCACCCCGGAGACGGAGAGCGGTGCGGCGGCTGTGGACCGCCGCCCTGGCCGCCCTCGCGCTTCCGTTGACGATGCTCTCCTCAGGGTCGACTCCCGCACAGGCGGCGGCACTTCAGTGCAGTGTCGATTACAAGACCAACGACTGGGGCTCCGGTTTCACCGCGGACCTGACCCTCACCAACCGCGGCACGGACGCCATCGACGGCTGGACGCTGACCTACGCCTACTCCGGCAACCAGAAGCTGGGGAACGGCTGGAACGGCACGTGGTCACAGTCCGGCCAGACCGTCACCGTGAAGAACGCCCCTCACAACGCGCGGGTCGCCGCGGGCGCCGCCGTCTCGACCGGCGCCCAGTTCAGCTACAGCGGCAGCAACACCGCGCCCACCTCCTTCGCGGTCAACGGCACCCCGTGCACCGGCGCGCACCAGCCGCCGATCGCCGTGCTGACCAGCCCGGCCGCCGGCGCCGTCTACACCCAGGGCGAGGCGGTCCCGCTGGCCGCCACGGCCGCCGCCGCGGACAACGCCACGATCAGCAAGGTGGAGTTCTACGACGACACCAAGCTGCTGGGGACCGACACGAGCGCGCCCTACGCGCTCTCCGTCTCAGACTTGACCGTGGGCAGTCATTCCCTGGTGGCGAAGGCGTACGACAGCATGGGCGCCTCCGCCGACTCCACGCCGGTGGGCATCACGGTCGCCGCCGGCCCCACCGTCGTCGCCTCACCGCTCCAACTCGGCGTGCAGTCGGGCAAGTCGGGCACGTACGAGGTGAAGCTGTCCAAGCAGCCGGCCTCCGACGTGACGGTGACGTCCGCACGCGCGAGCGGCAACTCGGGCCTGTCGGTCTCGGCCGGTGCCTCGCTCACCTTCACCCCGCGGAACTGGAACACCGCGCAGAAGGTGACCGTCAGCGCGGCCGACTCCGGTACCGGCTCGGCGGTCTTCGAGTCGACGGCCGCGGGCCACGCCAAGGCCTCGGTCACCGTCACCCAGCTGGCGGCGACCAAGGCGTACGACGCCCGCTTCCTGGAGCTCTACGGGAAGATCACCAACCCGGCGAACGGCTACTTCTCCCCGAGGGCATCCCGTACCACTCGGTCGAGACGCTGATCGTCGAGGCGCCGGACCACGGCCATGAGACCACCTCGGAGGCGTACAGCTACCTCCTGTGGCTCCAGGCCATGTACGGCAAGGTGACCGGTGACTGGTCCAAGTTCAACGGCGCGTGGGAGCTCATGGAGAAGTACATGATCCCCACCAAGGCCGACCAGCCGACCAACTCCTTCTACAACGCCTCCAAGCCGGCGACCTACGCGCCCGAGCTGGACACCCCGAACGAGTACCCGGCCAAGCTCGACACCGGCGTCTCGGTCGGCCGGGACCCGATCGCGGCCGAACTGAAGAGCGCGTACGGCACGGACGACGTCTACGGCATGCACTGGCTCCAGGACGTCGACAACGTCTACGGCTACGGCAACGCGCCCGGCAAGTGCGAGGCGGGTCCCTCGGACACCGGGCCGTCGTACATCAACACCTTCCAGCGCGGTTCGCAGGAGTCGGTGTGGGAGACGGTGCCGCAGCCGACCTGTGACGCCTTCAAGTACGGCGGCAAGAACGGCTACCTGGACCTGTTCACCGGTGACGCCTCCTACGCCAAGCAGTGGAAGTTCACCAACGCGCCGGACGCCGACGCGCGCGCCGTGCAGGCCGCCTACTGGGCGGACCTGTGGGCGAAGGAGCAGGGCAAGGGCGGGCAGGTCTCCGGGACCGTCGCCAAGGCGGCCAAGATGGGCGACTACCTGCGCTACTCGATGTACGACAAGTACTTCAAGAAGGTCGGCAACTGCGTCGGTCCCTCGACCTGCCCCGCGGGCACCGGCAAGGACGCCTCGTTCTACTTGATGTCCTGGTACTACGCCTGGGGCGGCGCCACGGACACGAACGCCGGCTGGGCCTGGCGCATCGGCTCCAGCCACGCCCACGGCGGCTACCAGAACCCGCTGGCCGCCTACGCGCTCGCCAACTACGCGCCGCTGAAGCCGAAGTCGGCGACGGGCGCGGCCGACTGGGCCAAGTCCATGGACCGGCAGCTGGAGTTCTACCGCTGGCTGCAGTCGGACGAGGGCGCCATCGCCGGTGGCGCGACCAACAGCTGGGCGGGCCGGTACGCGACCCCGCCCGCCGGGAAGTCGACGTTCTACGGCATGTACTACGACGAGAAGCCGGTGTACCACGACCCGCCGTCCAACCAGTGGTTCGGCTTCCAGGCGTGGTCCATGGAGCGGGTCGCGGAGCTGTACCAGCAGACGGGGAACGCGCAGGCCAAGGCGGTCCTCGACAAGTGGGTCGACTGGGCGCTGTCCGAGACCACGTTCAACCCGGACGGCACGTTCCGGATTCCGTCGACGCTCCAGTGGTCGGGCCAGCCCGACACCTGGAACGCGTCGAGCCCCGGCTCCAACAGCGGGCTGCACGTCAGCGTGGTGGACTACACGAACGACGTCGGTGTGGCGGGCGCGTACGCCAAGACGCTGACGTACTACGCCGACCGCTCCGGTGACAGTGCTGCTGCCGCCGCGGCGAAGAAGCTGCTGGACGGGATGTGGGACAACCACCAGGACGCGCTCGGGATCGCCGTCCCGGAGAACCGGGCCGACTACAACCGGTTCGACGACCCGGTGTACATCCCGAGCGGCTGGACGGGCACGATGCCGAACGGTGACGCGATCAACTCGTCGTCGACGTTCGACTCGATCCGGTCCTTCTACGAGGACGATCCTGCCTGGTCGAAGATCGAGAGTTATCTCGCGGGTGGTGTAGTGCCGTCGTTCACGTATCACCGGTTCTGGGCTCAGGCGGACATCGCGCTGGCCATGGGCTCGTACGCGGAGCTTCTCGAATAGTCCCCGCCGGGCGCTCCGCGGGGTGGGCGGTACTTCGGCTGCCGGTCCGTTGTGGCTGGTCGCGCAGTTCCCCGCGCCCCTGAACAGCGTCCGAAGCTCTGCGTACGTGGCCCTGCACCTGACGCGGGGCCACCTCGGCCGGGCGGCTCCACCCGCACTGGGGCCGCCCGGCCCTCGCACGTTCCCCCTCATGGAAGGAACCCCACCGTGCGAAGAACCCGTGTTCTCACGGCTGTGCTCGCGCTGGCGGCCGGGTTGTTGTCGGGCGCTCCCGGCGCCCTGGCCGCCGATCGGCCGTCGGTGAAGATCGCCGCCGATACCTACTCCTGGAAGAACGCCCGGATCGACGGCGGTGGATTCGTCCCCGGGATCGTCTTCAACCGGACCGAGAAGAACCTCGCCTACGCCCGTACCGACATCGGCGGCGCCTACCGCTGGCAGGAGTCGTCGAAGACCTGGACGCCGCTGCTGGACTCCGTCGGCTGGGACGACTGGGGGCACACGGGGGTCGTCAGCATCGCCTCCGACTCCGTCGACCCGAACCGGGTGTACGCGGCGGTCGGGACGTACACCAACAGCTGGGATCCGAAGAACGGTGCGATCATGCGCTCCTCCGACCGCGGGGCGAGCTGGCGGAAGGCGAATCTGCCGTTCAAGCTGGGCGGCAACATGCCGGGGCGGGGCATGGGCGAGCGGCTGGCGGTCGATCCGAACCGGAACAGCGTGCTGTATCTGGGCGCGCCCAGCGGCAAGGGGCTGTGGCGGTCGACGGACTCGGGCGTGACCTGGTCGCAGGTGGCGAACTTCCCGAACGTCGGCACCTACGTGCAGGACCCGAGCGACACGTCCGGCTACGCGTCCGACAACCAGGGCATCGTCTGGGTGACCTTCGACGAGTCCACGGGCACGGCCGGGAACGCCACGAAGACGATCTACGTCGGGGTCGCCGACAAGGACAACGCGGTGTACCGGTCGACGGACGCGGGCGCGAGCTGGCAGCGGCTGGCCGGGCAGCCGACCGGCTACCTCGCCCACAAGGGCGTCCTGGACGCGAAGAACGGCCACCTGTACCTGGCGTACAGCGACAAGGGCGGCCCGTACGACGGCGGCAAGGGACAGCTGTGGCGGTACACGACCGGGACCGGTGCCTGGACGAACATCAGCCCGGTGGCGGAGGCGGACACCTTCTACGGCTTCAGCGGGCTGACCGTGGACCGGCAGAAGCCGGGCACCGTGATGGCGACCGCGTACAGCGCATGGTGGCCGGACACCCAGATCTTCCGCTCCACGGACAGCGGCGCGACCTGGACCAAGGCCTGGGACTACACGTCGTACCCGAACCGCGAGAACCGCTACACGATGGACGTCTCGTCCTCACCCTGGCTGACCTGGGGCGCGAACCCGCAGCCGCCCGAGCAGACGCCGAAGTTGGGCTGGATGACGGAAGCGCTGGAGATCGACCCGTTCGACTCCGACCGCATGATGTACGGGACGGGCGCCACGATCTACGGCACCGAGAACCTCACGAACTGGGACAGCGGCGGCAAGTTCGCCGTCAAGCCGATGGTGCGGGGCCTGGAGGAGACGGCGGTCAACGACCTTGCCTCTCCCCCGTCCGGCGCCCCCCTGCTCAGCGCGCTCGGCGATGTCGGCGGCTTCCGGCACACGGACCTGACGAAGGTCCCGTCGATGATGTTCACTCAGCCGAACTTCACGACGACCACGAGCCTGGACTTCGCCGAGTCGAACCCGGACACGGTGGTCCGCGTCGGCACCCTCGACTCGGGCCCGCACATCGCGTTCTCGACGGACAACGGCGCCAACTGGTTCGCCGGGACGGACCCTTCGGGCGTCAGCGGTGGAGGCACGGTCGCGGCGGCGGCGGACGGCAGCCGGTTCGTGTGGAGCCCCGAGGGCGCCGGCGTGCACCACGCGACCGGCTTCGGCACGTCGTGGCAGGCGTCCGGCGGGATCCCCGCCGGGGCGATCGTCGAGTCGGACCGGGTCGATCCGAAGACCTTCTACGGCTTCAAGTCCGGGAAGTTCTACGTGAGTACGGACGGCGGGGCGACGTTCAAGGAGTCCCCGGCCGGCGGGCTGCCGAGTGGCGACAGCGTCCGCTTCAAGGCGCTGCCCGGCGGCAAGGGAGACATCTGGGTGGCGGGCGGCGCGACGGACGGCGCGTACGGCCTGTGGCACTCCACGGACGGCGGGGCGACGTTCACGAAGCTCTCGAACGTCGAGCAGGCCGACACCGTCGGCTTCGGCAAGGCGGCGCCCGGCGCCTCGTACCAGACGCTCTACACGAGCGCGAAGATCGGCGGCGTGCGCGGCGTCTTCCGCTCCACGGACAAGGGCGCGAGCTGGACGCGCATCAACGACGACGCCCACCAGTGGGGCTGGACGGGCGCGGCCATCACCGGCGACCCGAGGGTGTACGGCCGTGTCTATGTGTCGACGAACGGCCGTGGCGTCATCTACGGCGACAGCTCCGACGGCGGCTCCACGGATCCGGGTCCCGGTCCGGGCCCGTCACCGGCCGGCGCCTGCAAGGTGACGTACCAGGTCACCAGCCAGTGGCCGGGCGGCTTCCAGGCGGACGTCCGGCTCACCAACACCGGTTCCGGCCCGTGGAACGGCTGGTCGCTGGCCTGGGCCTTCGCCGACGGCCAGAAACTGACTCAGGCGTGGAACGCCGACGCCGCGCAGTCGGGTTCGACGGTGACGGCGAGGAACGTCGGCTGGAACGCCGGCGTGGCGGCGGGCTCGTCGGTGAGCTTCGGCTTCACGGCGAACGGGTCGGGCACGAACACGAAACCGACCGTGTTCAGGATGGGTGACCAGAGCTGCACGGTGAGTTGAGCGCCGGGGCGCGTGCCGGGCGAGGCACGCGCCCCTCGCCGTCACTTCACGTCACCGGTGAAGACGGCCTCCTCGGACTCCCAGTCGGGCGAGACCTCCACTTGCAGGAACTTCTCGTTCTTGGGGAGTTCGCAGGCCCAGGGCACGGTGAGGGACCGGCCGGCGAGGATGCGCGTGTCCGGAAGGCCGTCGAGGCCGTCGTCATAGATGGCCTCGCCTTCCTCGCCCTCGTCGCCGTAGGCACAGTTGACGGTCATCTCGTTGGCGTCGACGGTCGCGTCGGAGCCGTTGACGATCTTTATCCGGAACTTGGCGTAGGGCGTGTCCTCCGGGGACGCGTAGTCGCTCGAGACACCGCGGGAGAAGGCGGAGAGGCTGACTTCGACGTCGTTCTCGTAGGTCACCGTTTCGCCGAGGCCGTAGGCGTCGTCGCTGCCGGATTCCTCGGCGGCGGGGTCCGAGAGGGTGTCCTCGTCGGCGGCGCTGTCGGCCGGCGCTGTCTCGGTGACGGTGACCGTGGGTGCGGCTTCGGCTTCGCCGTCGCCCGTGACTCCGGCCGTGACGGCGGCCGCCACCGCTGCGGCGACCAGGGCCGCGGCCGAGGCGATGAGGATCGTGCGCGGTTTCTTCGGCGGCTGCGGCGGGACGGGCGGCGGCCCGTATGCGGGCATGGATCCACATGTGGAGGCTTTGTGCTGAAACCGTGTCGATCTGTGTTCTGCGCGTCCTGACCGGGCGGTCGTCGAGCGGGCCCGACGACCGCCCGGCACGAGCGGCCGGCCGTCTCAGGTCATGGCGTGTAGACCGTCGGGCGCGGAGCCGTCGGCATGGCGTTGCCGATGAAGAAGCTCGGGTGCGGGGGCTGGTTGTACGCGGTGTTCTGCCAGGCCAGGGCCGTGCGGTACTGCGTGTCGTGGAGCAGGGTGGTGATCTTGGTGGTCGTCTCGTGCGGGGTCGAGTAGATGCGCAGGGCCGTGTTGTTGCCGGTGCGCCAGATGACCTCCTCGCGCCAGTCGCCCAGGATGTCGCCCGACAGGACGGGTGTGGCCTTGGTGCCGTTGTTGGAGGAGACGCCGGAGCCGGTCAGCAGGCGGGTGTCGCCGGACGTGCCGTACTTGTCGATGCGCGTGCCGTCGAGGAGTTCACGGACGGGGTCGCCGTCCCACCAGGACAGGAAGTTGATGCTGGACGGCTCCCGGCCGAGGGAGGCCCCGGTCGCCGAGCGCAGGGTGGTGTCGGCGGCGGACCAGGACTCGGCGCCCGCGCTGCCCGCGTAGACGTCGGCGGCGACGCCACGGCCGTTGTCGGACCCCGACGCCGTCTTCCACAGGATCTGGCCGGTACGCGCGTCGGCCATCCAGGAGCCCGGCTGGCCGGTGCTCTCCGAGACCTTGAAGTACTCCAGGCCCG
Organism: Streptomyces tuirus; assembly: GCA_018195615.1. Lineage (GTDB taxonomy): Bacteria > Actinomycetota > Actinomycetes > Streptomycetales > Streptomycetaceae > Streptomyces > Streptomyces tuirus_A. Next base: position 845,318 of record JAGTPG010000001.1, read on the forward strand.
CTCGGGACGGGTTCAGGTCACCGACGTGGCCGGCGTCGCCGTGGCCCAGCTTGGTGGTCCACAGGCCGCCCCCGTTGTCGTCGACGGTCATCGCGCCGTAGACGATCTCGTCCTTGCCGTCCGCGTCGACGTCCGCGACGGACAGGCTGTGGTTGCCCTGGCCGTCGTAGCCCTTGCCGCTGTTGGTGGAGGAGTTGGTGTCGAAGGTCCAGCGGCGGGTGAAGGAGCCGTTCCGCCAGTCCCAGGCGGCGATCACCGTACGGGTGTAATAGCCGCGCGCCATGATCAGGGACGGGCGGGAGCCGTCGAGGTAGGCCGTGCCCGCCAGGAAGCGGTCGACGCGGTTGCCGTAGGAGTCGCCCCAGGAGGAGACGGTGCCGCGGGCCGGGACGTAGTCGACGCTCTGCATCGCCTTGCCGGTCTGTCCGTTGAACATGGTCAGGAACTCGGGACCGGCGAGCACGTAGCCGCTGGAGTTGCGGTGGTCGGCCGAGGAACTGCCGATGACCGCGCCGGTGCCGTCCTTCGTGCCGTCCGCGGTCTTCATGGCGACCTCGGCCTTGCCGTCGCCGTCGTAGTCGTACACCTGGAACTGGGTGTAGTGCGCGCCGGAGCGGATGTTGCGGCCCAGGTCGATACGCCACAGCCGGGTGCCGTCGAGTTTGACGCCGTCGACGATCGTGTTGCCGGTGTAGCCCGACTGGGAGTTGTCCTTGGCGTTGGTGGGCTGCCACTTCAGGACGAGGTCGGGGGCGCCGTCGCCGTCCAGGTCGCCGACGGAGGCGTCGTTGGCCTCGTAGGTGTACGCCACGCCGTCGGGGTGGTGCCGCCGGCGGGCGGGGAGACCGGGACGTCCTTGTAGCCGGTGCGGAACTGGATCGCGTGCACCGAGTCGCCCTGCTCCACGCCGTTCACGATCGCGCGGACGGTGTAGTCGGCGTGGGAGGGGGCGCCGGAGTGGAAGTAGTTCGTGGCGCCGGTGATCGGGGTCGGGTTGACCTTCGTACCGGCCCGGTAGACGTTGAACGACACGTCGTTCGGGTCGGTGCCGAGCCAGCGCCAGCTGACCAGGTTGCCGCTGCCGGTGTGGACGCTGACCACACCCCGGTCGAGCTTCTCGACCTGCCGGGCGGTGGCGGCCTCGGCGGCGTCGCCGGTGGCGAACGTGGTCAGGCCGGCGCCGACGAGCGCCGCCGTGGCGACGGCCACCGGGAGGAGCACACGGCGTCTGCGGTGCCTGTGCGGGTGCTTCACGTGACGGACCTCCTGGGAGGACGGGCGGGTTCCGCCTCTCAGTCGCCGCCGGGGGCTCGCGCGTTGCCGTACCGCTCCGCCAGTTCCATCGCGGTCCGGGCCATCAGCTCGCGCAGTTCGAGGGGTTCGAGGGGTTCGAGCACCTCGAGGCTCGTGCCCAGGCGCAGAACTGGGCCTCCAGGCTCAGCGGAAAGCTGTTCCCACCGGTCGTCGGCCGGTTCCGGGACGGCCGCGGGGAGTTCTACGGCGACGACACACACGACGGCAAGGACGTGCGGGTCCGGTTCGTGTGGTCGGGCGTCTCCACCACGTCGGCCCGTTGGGAGCAGGCGTTCTCGCTCGACGGCGGAGACACCCGGCTGACCAACTGGATCATGGACCTTCACCCGGCCTTCCGGAACGCCCGCAGGCTGAACACCGGGTCGGGGCGGGGCCGGTCCTGGTCCGGGAGTTCCGTCAGACGGGTGGCGAAGCCCTCCGCCAGCGGGTCGCCGGGCGGCAGGGTGACGAACCAGCCCCGGCGCAGGTCGGCGACCGTGCGGCGGGGGCTGCGGCCCTGCCCGTGGCCGGTGAAGCAGGCCTGCCCGGCCTGGACCAGGCCGTGCCCGGCGGCGTACGACTCCACGTCCGCCGCCCGGTCCCGTATCGGGCTGGGCGGGCGGGAGGCCAGGACGACATCGATGTCGCTGCCCACATTGTGGGAGGCGGCCTTGTCGACGGTGGTGACGTAGACCCCGCCGGGCCGCAGTACCCGGGCGCACTCGCCGACGATGGCCCGCGCGTCTGCGGGGCCGGCGGCCAGGTGCAGCAGCCACACGCTGCTGACGACGTCGAACTGCTCGTCCCGGAAGGGCAGCCGCCGGCTGTCCGCGAGGACCACGGCACCGGGCAGCCGGGTGGCGGCCTGCCGGGCCATCGCGGGGGCGAGGTCCACGCCGGTCACCCGCATACCGGCGCGCGCGGCGGCGATCCTGCGGGTCACGATGCCGGTGCCGCAGGCGACGTCGAGCAGACTGCGGGTGTCCGGCGGTACGAATCCCAGCACCGCTTCCGCGGCGGCGGCCGCCCGGGGCTCGCCGCCGCGTGAGGCGTCGTACCGCTCCGCTTCCTTGTCGTAGTCGAGCACCCGGTCAGTGTGCCCCGTGCCCGGGGGCCAGGTCCTCCACCCTGCGGGCGAGCTCGACGTCCTTCTCGGTGACGGTGCCGCCCGCGCTGTGCGTGTGGACGGACAGGGACACGGTGTTGTAGCCGAGCGTGAGGTCGGAGTGGTGGTTCAGCTCCTCCTGCACCTGGGCGATGTGCACGACCATCGCCGTCGCGGCGAAGTGCGAGCCGAGCCGGTAGGAGCGGGTGAGGCGGTCCCCGTCGAGCGACCAGCCCGGCAGCTCGGCCAGCCGGTCCTCGACCTCCTTCTGCGACAGCGGTTCGACGGGCATGGGCTGCGCTCCTTCCCTTGCGCCGGTGTCCTCGTTCCTGCTCTCAGCCTGCCACAGCGGGACGTACCGGACCCTGGTCAGAGGGCGTAGCTGTCCGGCTCGACCGGTTCTCGACTACGGTCCTGACATGACCACTCCACCCTCCAGCGCCGAGAAGGGCGTGGGTCCGCTGCTGCGGGCCTGGCGGGAGCAGCGGCGGGTCAGCCAGCTGGAGCTGGCCCTGCGCGCCGGCTCCTCGGCCCGCCACATCAGCTTCGTCGAGACGGGCCGCTCCCGGCCCAGCGAGGAGATGGTGCTGCGGCTGGCCGAGCACCTCGACGTGCCCATGCGGGAGCGCAACGCGCTGCTGCTGGCGGCCGGTTACGCGCCGCGCTACCCGGAGACGCCCCTGGACGACCCGGCGCTGGGCGCGCTGCGCGAGGGCATCGAGCGGCTGATCGGCGGCTATGAGCCGTACCCGGCGCTGGTGGTGGACACGGTGTACGACGTCGTGGCGGCCAACCGGGGGATCATGACGCTGGTCGACGGCGTCAGCGAGTCGCTGCTCGAACCGCCGCTGAACGCGATGCGGCTCGCCCTGCACCCGAAGGGCCTGGCGCCCCGCATCCGCAACCTGCGCGCCTGGCGCGGTCATCTGCTGGAGCAGATGGAGCGGCAGATCGCGCTGCACCGCTCCGCGCCGCTGCGGGCGCTGTACGAGGAGGTGGCGGCTTATCCGCTGCCGGAGGAGGAGCCGGGGCCGGGCCGGAGGAGCCCGCGGAGCCGGTGCCGTACTTCGCGCTGCCGCTGCGGATCGAGCACGAGGGGCGGACGCTGTCGTTCATCTCCTCGATCTCCACGTTCAACACCCCGATGGACGTGACCGTCGCCGAGCTGGCCATCGAGACGCTGCTCCCGGCCGACCCTGCGACGGTCAAGTACCTTCAGGCGCTGATGCCCTGACGTGCCCTCAGGGCCATGTACTGGAGGGCCGCGAACCCGGCCACGGTGAGGGCCTGGAGCACCGTCCACACGGCACCCGCCGTGCTCGGCGCGAGCCACAGGGCCAGGGCCGCGAGGCTCACCACCGTCCAGGCGAGGTTGGCCTCGACGACGGCCCGCACACCGAGCGCCGGCGGTTCCCGGCGGGCGGCCAGCAGGCCCACGCCCACCGCGTAGGCGGCGAGGAACGCGCCCAGCGCGAGCAGCAGAGCGGAGTCGACGCCGAGGAAACGGCCGAGCGGGCCGGAGAGCGCGAGGTAGGCGAGGGCGTTGGCGCCGGTCACCGCCGCGTCCAGGGCGAGGAAGCGGCGCAGCGTCGACTGCGGCGCACTGGTCCGGGCGAGCGTGGCGAGCTGGGTCGCGGACATGGTGCATCACCCTCCGTCGGGTCGTGGTGCGTCGGCCGGTGCCGGGTCCCGGGCCGGAGTGCGCCGGCCCGGGACCCGGTGCGTTCACGATCCCGTCCCGCGTGCGCCCGGTCGATTACCCGCGGGGTAATGCCCAGGCGACCCGTCCGTTTCCCGCGATCTCCTCGCCCTCGGCCCTGGGAGAGTGTCGGCGGTACGTGACAGACTGATCGCGGACTCGGGCGCGTTGGGGAGGCGGGGCGTGAGCGAACGGCGGGCCGCACCCACCGTGGGCCAGGTGGTGCTGGGCAAGCGGCTCCAGGAGCTGCGCGAGGCGGCGGGCCTCAGTCGGGACGAGGCCGCCCGGGTGCTGCGCGTCGCCCCCGCGACCGTCCGGCGGATGGAGACCGCCGATGTCGCGCTGAAGATCCCGTACGTGCAGGTCCTGCTGACCGAGTACGGCGTGGCCGACGACGAGGTGACCGCGTTCGTCGAACTCGCCGAGGAGGCGAACCGGCCGGGCTGGTGGCAGCGGTTCCACGACGTGCTGCCGGAGTGGTTCAGCCTCTACGTGAGCCTGGAGGGCGCCGCCCGGATCATCCGCTCGTACGAACCGCACTTCGTGCCGGGACTGCTCCAGACCGAGGAGTACGCGCGTGCCGTCCTTCAGGCGGGCACCATCGGGAACTCCGGGCCACAGGCCGTGGAGCGGCATGTGTCGCTGCGGATGGAGCGGCAGCGGCTGCTGGAGCGCCCGAACCCGCCGCACCTGTGGGTGATCATGGACGAGACGGTGCTGCGCCGCCCGGTGAGCGCCGACGGCCAGGTGATGCGCGACCAGCTGGACAAGCTGCTGGAGTACTCCGCGCGGGACCGCGTCACCCTCCAGGTCGCCGAGTTCGAGGACGGCCCGCACCCCGGGACGTACGCGCCGTTCTCGCTGTTCCGCTTCGCCGAGCCCGAACTGCCCGACATGGTCTTCACCGAGTACCTGACCGGCGCGCTCTACCTCGACTCCCGCAAGGAGGTCTCCGCGCATCTCGAGGTCCTCGACCACATGACGGCGGGCGCCGCGTCGACACAGCGCACGGAGGAGATACTGCGGGAGTACCGCGACAGCTTCTGAGCGGCCGTGCCCACGACCGGACCTCCTGGTCAGAGCGCCGTTCTGACCCGTACGGGCCCGGTCGGCAGGTGTGTCTCCCCGCCCGCCCTTAGCGTCGGGACCACGGGGCGCACGCGAAGGAGGTCCGATGCCCGGATTCGAGGTGCTGTACCAGGCGGCCGCGCTGTGCCTGATGTACCCCGACGACGACTTCCGTGCCCGGCTGCCGCTGCTGCGCGAAGCCGCCCCGCAGCTGAGGGAGTTCGCCGATCACGCGGCGGTCACCCCGCCGCGGGAGCTGGCCGCGCACTACGTCGAGGTCTTCGAGGCCGGGCAGGAGCACAGCCTGTACCTGAGCGCCTGGCGTGAGGCGGCACCGGCGCCCTCCGAGGAGGTCTACCGCGCGCACGGCCTGGAGACCACCGGCGAGGAACCGCCGGACTTCCTGCCCGCGGTACTGGAGTTCGCGGCCCGCACCGGCAGCTCAGAGCTGCTGACCGAACACCGCGACGGCCTGGACCGGCTGCGGTCCGGGCTCACCGACTTCGGCACGCCGTACGCGACGGTCCTGGACGCGGTGTGCGCGACCTTGCCGCCCGCGCACCCGGCGTCCTAGAGGGTGTCCCCGCTCCGGGGCTACGCGGCACCCCCTTTCTCGTCCCGCCGGTCCTTCTCCTCGTCCACGATCTCCGCGTCGACCACGCCCTCCTCGTCCTGCGGAGCGGTCGGAGGCTCCTCGGTGGGGTTCTGCTGGGCCTGCGCGTACATCGCCTGGCCCATCTTCTGGCTGACCGAGGCGAGCTTCTCGACAGCGGCGCGCAGGGCGGCGGTGTCCGCCTGTTGTTCCAGCTGTCCCTTGACGTCGGCGACGGCCGACTCGACCTCGGACTTCGTGTCGGCCGGGATCCGGTCGCCGTTGTCACGGAGGAAGTTCTCGGTCTGGTAGACGAGTTGCTCGGCCTGGTTGCGGGTCTCGGCGGCCTCGCGGCGTTTGCGGTCCTCCTCCGCGTACTGCTCGGCCTCGCGCATCATGCGGTCGATGTCGTCCTTGGGCAGGGCCGAACCGCCCGTGACGGTCATCTTCTGTTCGCGGCCGGTCGCCATGTCCTTGGCGGAGACGTGCATGATGCCGTTGGCGTCGATGTCGAAGGCCACCTCGATCTGCGGCACACCGCGCGGCGCCGGCGGCAGACCCGTCAGGTCGAAGACACCGAGCTTCTTGTTGTAGGCGGCGATCTCCCGCTCGCCCTGGTAGACCTGGATGCCGACCGAGGGCTGGTTGTCGGCCGCCGTCGTGAAGATCTCCGAACGCCGGGTCGGGATGGTCGTGTTGCGCTCGATGAGCTTGGTCATGATGCCGCCCTTGGTCTCGATGCCCAGGGACAGCGGGGTGACGTCCAGCAGCAGCACGTCCTTGACGTCGCCGCGCAGGACGCCCGCCTGGAGCGCGGCGCCGACGGCCACGACCTCGTCGGGGTTGACGCCCTTGTGCGGGTCCTTGCCGGTGAGTTCCTTGACCAGGTCGGTCACCGCGGGCATCCGGGTCGAGCCGCCGACCAGGATCACGTGATCGATCGCGGACAGCTTCACACCGGCGTCCTCGACCGCCTGGTGGAAGGGGTTCTTGCAGCGGTCGAGCAGGTCGGCCGTGAGCTCCTGGAACTGGGCCCGGGTCAGCTTCTCGTCGAGGTGCAGGGGTCCTTCCGACGAGGCCGTGATGTAGGGCAGGTTGATCGTCGTCTCGGTGGAGCTGGACAGCTCGATCTTGGCCTTCTCGGCGCCCTCGCGCAGCCGCTGCACGGCCATCTTGTCGTTGCCGAGGTCGACGCCGTGCTGACCCTTGAAGCGTTTGACGAGGTACTCGACGATCCGCTGGTCCCAGTCGTCGCCCCCGAGGTGCGTGTCGCCGTTGGTGGCCTTCACCTCGATGACGCCCTCGCCCATCTCCAGCAGCGACACGTCGAAGGTGCCGCCGCCGAGGTCGAAGACGAGGACCGTCTGGTCGTTCTCCTTGTCCAGTCCGTAGGCGAGAGCCGCGGCCGTGGGCTCGTTGATGATCCGCAGCACCTTCAGGCCCGCGATCTCCCCGGCCTCCTTGGTGGCCTGGCGCTGGGTGTCGTCGAAGTACGCCGGGACGGTGACCACCGCGTCGGTGACGTCCTCGCCCAGGTAGGACTCCGCGTCCCGTTTCAACTTCTGCAGCACCCGCGCGGACAGCTCCTGCGCGCGGTAGCGGGTGCCGTCGATGTCACCGGACTGCGGGTAGCGCCAGCTCGGGTCGCCCATGTGGCGCTTGACCGAGCGGGCGGTGCGCTCCACGTTCGTCACGGCCTGCCGCTTGGCGACCTCTCCGACCAGCACCTCGCCGTTCTTGGCGAACGCCACGACCGAGGGTGTGGTTCTCGCCCCCTCCGCGTTGGCGATGACGGTGGGCTCGCCGCCCTCCAGCACGGCGACCACCGAGTTCGTGGTTCCGAGGTCGATGCCGACCGCTCGTCCCATCGCTGTCCCCTTCCGCCAGGGCGGCTCTCCACACACTCCAGCACAAAACTTGAGTGCGCCGTTGTCAATGCCGCGAAGGGGTGATCGGCCCGCGCAGCGCCACCGCGCGCCGGGGCCGGTCGGTGACGAGCACGTCCACGCGGGGGTGGGCGAGGAAGGCGCGCATCAGGGTGTCGTCGTTGACCGTCCACACCATGGTGAACAGGCCGTGCCGGGTCGCCTCGCGCAGCACGTTGGTCCTGGCCAGCCGCTGGTGCACGGCGACGCCGTGGGCCCCGCAGGCCCGGATGCGGCGGGCCGGGAACAGCTCGCTCAGCCGGGTCCCGGCCACTCGGGCCAGGGCCAGTTCCCGGCGGTCACGGCCCAGGGACAGCGCGGTGCGGACGCCCGGGAAGCCCTGTGCGACGGCGGCGACGGAACGGTCCTCCAACGTCGTCACGACCAGCCCGTCGACGCCGAGCAGGGCCACCGCCCGGTCGACGACCTCCCGCTCGTAGCCCACCTCCTTCAGGTCCAGGTGCGCCACCAGCCTCCCGGCGATCAGCGCCATGACGTCGTCCACCACGGGCACGTCGTATCCGGCCCGCTCGCTCAGCTCGGCGTGCGTGAGCGCGGACAGCGGCGGCCCGGTGGGCCCGACCCGGGGGTCGTGGTAGACGACGAGGACGCCGTCCGCCGTGCGGCGGATGTCGAACTCCACGTACTCCGCGCCGGACTCCAGCGCGTCCTTGTACGCCTCCCAGGTGGCGGCGCGGGCACGCTCGGAGCCGCCCCGGTGGGCGGAGACGGCGGGCGTGGCGTCATGGGCGGGGGCTCCCGGAGGGCGAGCGTGGCGGCGGTACGGGTACGGCGTCGTCGTCGGGCGTCGGCAGCAGTGAGCCGGAGCGGGTGCTGATGCGTCTGAGCAGGACGTATCCGATCATGACGAGGACGACGAAGGGCAGCCAGGCCAGCGCGTAGGCCGTGCCGTAGGCGCGCAGGTCGAGGATGGAGCGGTGCTCGTCGACGTCGGTGCCGTTCACGCCGAAGAAGGCCAGCAGCAGCGTCGGCGGCAGGGCGATCAGGGTGGCGGCGGCGACGAGGCCGGAGACGGTGCGGTCGCGGCGGTCGTCGCGCTCGGCGAGTTCGGCGTCCAGGGCGGCGGAACGGGCGCTGATCACCGAGGTCAGGCGCTCGACCATGCGGGCCGAGTTCTCGAGGCTGTCGCGGATGCCCAGTGCCTCCCCAGCGAGGACTGGAAGGCCTCCATGACCATCTCCGGGATCAGCAGGCTGTCGACATAGGCCTCGACGCCGAAGGCGAGGTCCAGCTGGAGTTCGTTGACGCCCGCGGAGAGGCGGGTGATCAGGGAGCGGATCTCGGTGGGCGAATCGGTCAGCGCCTGCTCGTTGGCCTTCATCGTCGCGAAGGCCGTGAGCCGGGTGCGCTGGAGGACGGCCAGGGCGGAGATCATGCCGACGGCGACGAGCATCAGGCCGTTCTCGACGTGCGGGGCCCAGCCGGCCTGGACGGAGACGCCCCGGCCGAGGGCGGACAGGGTGACGCCGTGGTTCCTGATGGTCGGCGCCAGGCTCGCGTCGTAGGGCGCGGCGGGGTTCCACGGCATCCTGCCGCGGTAGACGATCTCGTTCAGCAGGACCGCCTTGCGGGCCTCGTCGGCGCCGAGCAGGTCCCGTTGTAACCGGCCGCCGGGGAAGACGAGTTGGTGCACGTTCTGGCCGAGGGCGAGCGGCCGGCCGCCGAGCCGCTCGGTCAGCGCCTGCAGCAGCGGACGGTCGTCGAGTTCGATCCGCTCCCGGTCGAAGCAGGTGGTGGCCAGCCAGGCGGCCAGGTCACCGGCCGTGGTCTCGCCCGCGAATGCGCAGTCGGCGACCAGGGTGGCGTCGCCGCGCGGGGTGGTGACGACGAGGATCCGCAAGGAAGCGAGGCCCAGCCCGTGGTCGCCGTGCGGCAGCCGCAGCCGACGGGGCGCCACCTGTTCGTCCAGCATCGGGACGGGCAGGACGTCCTGGCTGGTCATCAGGTGGGAGGCGAAGCGGCCGTAGTCGTAGCGGTCGACCAGGGCACCGAGGGCGGAGTCGCGGGGGCGCAGCCGTCCGGAGAGGCTGAACAGCAGCAGGACGCGGGTCCGGTCGCGGGTGGCGGAGTCGAGCACCGTCGCGCTGGTGGACGTTCCCGGCAGCATCGCGTTCCCTCCGGCCCATGGTTCGAAAGCGTCTGGTTCATACCCCGGGCGCGGGTGGCGAACCGACGACGTCGCGCGGGCGGCCCCTGGTGGGCGGCCCGCGCGACGGGGGTGAGGCGGGTCAGGCGAGCTTGGCCGTCAGCGTGATGGGCGTGGCCTTGAGGGCCTGGCTGACGGGGCAGCCCACCTTGGCCTCCTCCGCGGCGGCGAGGAAGGCCGCCTCGTCGATGCCGGGGACCGTGCCCTCGACGGTGAGGTGGATGCCGGTGATGCCCTCGCCGGGCTGGAAGGTGACGTCGGCCGAGGTCACGAGCTTGGTGGGCGGCGTGCCTGCCTTGTTGAGGATGTTGGAGAAGGCCATGGAGTAGCAGCTGGAGTGGGCGGCGGCGATCAGCTCCTCGGGCTGGTCTTCCCGTTCGCCTCCTGGGCGCGCGAGGCCCACGTGACCGGCTGCTCGCCGATGGCGCCGGAGGAGTCGAAGGTGACGACACCGTTGCCCTCGAGGAGGTTGCCTTCCCAGACGGTGTGTGCGGAGCGCGTGGTAGCCACGGTTCTTCCTTTCGCGTGCGGACTCGCGTGCGGGCCCGTCTGACGGGTCCGGTGTCCCCCATCCGATCACACTCCGGCTCGACGCACGCGCAAGACCGGCCCTCTGCCGGTGAAGGGACCGGGGAGGACGTCCCGCCGGAGCTTCAGGCGGCGCGTTCCCCGCTGCTCTCCAGCGGTACCTGAGGGCCGTTCGACTCGCGCAGCCAGCGGCGCAGCACGCGGTGGACGTGCTCGGCGCCCGCGAGTTCCTCCCCTGGCCGACCGGCGCGGACAGCACCAGCGGCGACAGCAGGAAGGGCCTGCCCTGTTCGCCGCCGAGGCCGCCGTGGGAGCCGATCTGCTCCTCGAAGGCGAGGACTTCGCCGTCGGCCGGGTCGTGGAAGGAGTTGACCATGATGTCGGCGGTGTGCGGGAAGGAGTGCGTACGGCGTACCGCGTCGACCGCGCCCGGCCCGAACGGGGCGAGCGGGCCCGGGTCGTCGTCGAGGTCGGCCAGCGGGATCTGGGCGCCGTACGCGCCGAGGACGACACCGCCGTGCTCGTCGCTGCGCACCAGCAGGAAGCCGATGCCGGGTGGTTGGCGAGGGTCGGCAGCAGCGCGGGGTGGCGGGCGTCGATCTCCTCCTTGCTCATCCGGTGCGTGACGTCCGGGAAGGAGACCAGGCCGAGGTTGCCGGAGGCCAGCACGATCGGCTCCTCGCGGCGCCCGGGGCGGTGCTGCTCGCCGGCCTCCTCGACCGGGATGCGCAGGGCGGCGCGCACGGCGGCCCGGGCCTCGGCTCCGCTGCGGGTGCGCTCCGCCCGGCGCGGCACGTGCAGTCCGCAGCCGGCCCGCACCAGGTCGCCGAGGGTGAGGCCGTAGCGGGAGCGGAAGGTCTCGCCGGGGCTCTGGCCGTGGTCGGACAGCACGACGATCCGGTACGGGCGCGGGGCGTGCTCGGCGACGTTCTCGATCAGGGCGAGGGAGCGGTCGAGGCGTTCCAGGACCTTCTGCGCGTCGCGGCTCGCCGGGCCGGAGTGGTGGGCGACCTCGTCGTAGGCCACGAGGTCGGCGTAGACGGCGGTGCGGCCGGCGAGCATGTCGCCCATGACGGAGGCGACGACGACGTCCCGCTCGACGACGGTCGCGAAGGCCCGGACGAACGGGTAGAGGCCCGCCCGGGAGACCCTCGGGCGCTGCTTGCGGAGGCGGGCCCGGGTGGACTGGCCGATCTCCCGGCCGACCTCGGCGACGAAGGACAGGGCCGTGCGCACGGCGTTGGCCGGGTCGGAGAAGTAGGCGAAGTACCCCGCGCGGGAGCGGTTCTCCCGGCTGCGGCGGCGGGTGGCGATGGACAGCACGAGGGCCTGTTGCTCGGCGCCGCCGCTGAACAGGTTGCCGCGGCTGGCGCCGTCGACGGCGAGCAGGCCGCCGTGCCCCGCGTACCCCATGGCGCGGCGCTGGAGTTCCGCGGCGCTGGTCGGGCGGTTGCAGACCACGACCTCGCGGGTGTCCTTCTCGTACCAGCGGAACGCGGGGACGTCGTGGTTGCTGCCGTGCAGGATGCCGAGCTGGCTGGCGCCGGTCTGGCTGGACCAGTCGGTGCGCCAGGGGGTGAGCCGGTGGGTGGGGCGGCCGCCGTCGCCTATGTCGAGCCAGCGGGCGACGGTGGGCATCAGGCCCTTGCCGACGGCGTCCAGCAGGACGTCGTGGCCCACGCCGTCGAGCTGCAGGAAGACCGTGCCGGGGGCGGCCGGGCTGGGCGGGCCGGATCTGCGGCGGCGGTCGGAGAGGCGGTACAGCCGGCGACGGTAGGCGTCGTCGTCGCGTACGGCCAGGGCGGCGCCCGTCGCGGACGCCACGGCCGACATCACGGCGGCGACCACGACGGCGGTCTCCGGGGCGGCGGCACCGCGCTCGGCCGGGTTGAGGTACAGGGCGAGCAGCAGCAGGGCGCCGTTGAGGAAGAACACCAGCAGGCCCAGCACGAGCGCCGGGACGAGGAGCAGCAGCCGGACGAGCAGCGGCCACACCAGGGCCGACAGCAGGCCGAAGGCGCCGGCGCCGAAGGCGGCCGTGACGGCGATGTCGGTCGCGCTGTCGCCGTTCCCCGACCTCAGCCGGAAGTCGGGCAGGATCCCGGCGAGCACGAGCATGGTGACGGTGGAGACCGCCCACACGGCGACGCTCCGCCCCACCTGACTGGCGACCCGCCGCCACCACACGCCCCGCACGCCCAGCCACCTCACGTCCCAGGCCCGCCGCCGCGGGCTCATCACCGACAGTGTCTCAACGCCCGCGGGACGTCTTGTGTCCCCGCATGTCCCTTCCAGCCGGGATCGCCTTCTCCTTCCCCCCGCACCGGCGGGCGAGCCCGGGCTGTCAGCGCCCGTCGTAGCCGGCCGTCGGCATCGACAGCCGTCGGTGCACGCACGCCTTCATCGCCGCGTCGTACGCCGGCTCCGCGTGCCCCACCGTCTCGACCCGTACCCCTCGCCGCACGCACTCCGCGGTGAACTCCTCGACGGACGCGAGCGCGCTCTCCAGGACCCGCCGGCTGGGAGCCACGAACAGGTCGAGGCCGGGCCGGACGCCGTCCCACAGCGCGCAGTGGTCGGGACGCAGCCCCCGCACCAGTAACTCGCGGCTGACCACGTAGCCCCGCTCGGCGGCCCAGCGGGCGCACATCGCGTGCTGGCTGCGGGAGTCGACCAGGAACGGATCGTCGTCCAGCTCCTCCAGCGGCGTCAGACTCGCGATCGCCGTGACCCGGACCGGCACCATGGCGTCCCCCCTCACCTCCGGTTTCGCCGCCGACCCTACTCCTGCACGTAGGCTTCGGGGAGTCGCGCGAAGGAGGCAAAGAGGTGCCGGTGGAGATCACCTGGTGGGGTCACGCGACGTGCACCGTCGAGGACTCGAACGTACGCGTACTCACCGATCCACTGTTCGCACGTCGGCTCGCACACCTGCGCCGCCGGCGCGGAGCCCTGCCGCCCCCGGACGCCCACCACGCGGACGTGGCCCTGGTCTCGCATCTGCACGCCGACCACCTGCACGTGCCGTCGCTGATGCGGCTCGCGCCGGGCACGCGCCTGCTCGTGCCCCGGGGCGCGCGCCGGGCGGTACCGGCCCTGCGCCGGCTCACGCACCTGCGGGTCAGCGAGGTGGCGCCAGGGGACGAGACCCCGGTCGGTGACATCGTCGTACGGGCGGTGTCCGCGCGGCACGACGGGCGGCGGCTGCCGCTCGGACCGCACCGCTCCCCCGCGCTCGGCTACGTCATAGCCGGTGAGGCCCGGACGTACTTCGCCGGGGACACCGGCCTGTTCGAGTCGATGGCCGAGGAGGTGGGGCCGGTCGAGGTGGCGTTGCTGCCGGTGGGCGGCTGGGGGCCGTACCTCGGCGAGGGGCACCTGGACGCGGGCCGGGCGGCGGAGGCGCTGGCGCGGCTGGCGCCGTACAGTGCGGTGCCGGTGCACTACGGAACGTACTGGCCGATCGGGATGGACGCCGTGCGCCCCCACGAGTTCCACGCGCCGGGCGACGAGTTCGTCCGGTTCGCGGCCCGGCGCGCGCCCGGCGTGACCGTGCACCGGCTCGGGCACGGGGAGAGTGTGCGCCTGGAGTCCGCGCGGTGACCTGGACCGCGCCCATGGCGCAGGCCGCTATGCCCCTGCTCGTGGCGTCGGCCGTCACCCCGGCGCCCATCGTGCCGGAGTCCGCACAGCAGGCGGTCGGATATCCCACGCTCTTCCTGCTGGTGCTGGTCGGGGCGCTGGTGCCGGTGATCCCGACGGGGGCGCTGGTGAGTTCGGCGGCCGTGGTCGCCTTCCACCAGACGGCGCCGTTCTCGCTGGCGATGGTGTTCCTGACGGCGTCACTGGCGGCGTTCCTGGGCGATGCGGCGCTGTACTGGCTGGGGCGGCGTGGGTTGAGGTCCAGGAACGGGTCGCGCTGGCTGGAGAGGCTCCGGGCGCGGGCGCCGGAGGACCGGCTGGAGCAGGCCCAGGAGAAGCTCGCGGCGCACGGTGTCGCCGTGCTGGTGCTGTCCCGGCTGGTGCCGGCGGGGCGTATACCCGTGATGCTGGCCTGTCTGCTGGCCGAGTGGCCGCTGCGACGGTTCTCCCGGGGAACCTGCCGGCCTGTCTGGCCTGGGCCGTGACGTATCAGTTGATCGGGATTCTCGGGGGTCGTTGTTCGATGAGCCGTGGGAGGGTGTGGTGGCGGCGATCGGGCTGACCTTGCTGATCAGTGCGGTGCCGAGTGTGGTGCGGCGGGTGCGCAGTTCCCCGCGCCCCTGAAGTCGACCCCTGAAGTGGGCCGTCCTACAGCACTTTTGAAGCGCCCACCGGCATGTCCCACAGGTCTTCCCGGGGCAGGCCCGCCTTTTCCCAGGCTGCTCGTACGCGCTTGAGGGGCTCCAGGACCGGCTCGGCCGAGAGAACGAAGGTGGCCCAGTGCATGGGGGCCATACGGCGGGCGCCCAGGTCCTGGGCCGCGCGGACCGCCTCCTCCGGGTCGCAGTGGACGTCCCTGAGCCACCAGCGCGGGTCGTAGGCGCCGATGGGGAGGAGCGCCAGGTCGATGCCGGGGTAGCGGCGGCCGATGCGGGAGAACCAGTGGCCGTAGCCCGTGTCGCCGGCGAAGTAGACGCGCCGGCCCTCTTGGTCGGTCAGGATCCAGCCGCCCCAGAGGCTGCGGCAGGTGTCGGTGAGGGTGCGCTTGGACCAGTGGTGGGACGGGACGAAGTCGAAGCGAACGCCGTCGAGTCGGGCCGCCTCCCACCAGTCGAGCTCGGTGACGCGCGTGAAGCGGCGGCGGTGGAACCAGCGGGCGAGCCCGGCCGGGACGAACACGGGGGTGTCGCGCGGCAGCCTGCGCAGTGTCGGGGCGTCCAGGTGGTCGTAGTGGTTGTGGCTGATGACGACGGCGTCGACGCGCGGGAGCGCCTCCCAGGGGACTCCCACGGGTGTGATGCGGGCCGGGGTGCCGAGGATCCGGCGGGACCAGACCGGGTCGGTGAGGACGGTGAGACCGCCGATGCGGATCACCCAACTGGCGTGTCCCGCCCAGGTGACGGCGACCGTGCGGGTGTCGACGCGGGGCAGCGGGCCCGGCTCGTAGGGCAGCAGCGGGATGTCGGCGAGGCCTTCCGGGCCCGGTCTCACGGCGCCTTCGCGGGCGAAGCGGGCCATGGCCTTCAGACCTGGGAGCGGCGCGGTCAGCCGGTCGTGGAACGTGCGCGGCCACACCCTGTGTTCGGCCAGCGGTCTCGGTTCCGCCAGCGGCGGGTACGGAGGCGCCGAGGGGGACTGCAGGGCCGGGTCGTCGGCCTCCTGGGTGGTCGTATTCGTGGTCGACTCGGACTGCTGCGTCATCGAGGAGACTCCCATCGCTGAGCGTCGTCGCGGAGATCGTCGAAGACCGACTTCAGCTGGATCAACGCGCGTTGCACGTGCGGCAGTTCCAACGGCGTGGGCGAGGTGAGGCATTCCGCGCGTTCCGTGTCGGAGCCGTGCAGCAGTGCGCCGGTGGACAGTCGCACGCGCGGGGCCTCGAGCTCGTCCCCGAACCGATGGCCGCCCGGCGCGGGCATGCCGAGGCGGGCGGAGAGGAAGTCCTCCAGTTCCTGGGCGTCGCCGACGCCGTGCGCGCTCAGCGCGGGGCGCAGTGGGGTGAGGTCGACATACAGGTGGCGTCCGGCCTGCGGGGCCGGGCGAGGGCGCCAGCCGCGACGACGGTGGCGTGCGCCTCGGCGGCCACGCGCGCGTGCAGGCGCACGGAGGCGGCCACGCGCTCCCTGACCGGTTCCGGTTCCCCCAGGGCGTGGGCGGCCGCCGCCGCGACGGGGGCGGCGACGCGGGCGTCGAGCGCCGTGAGGACGTCGAGCACGCGCGCGTGGAGGCCGTCGGCGTCCTGGCCGGCCGGGAAGCGGGCCACGGCGGCCGGCCAGCCCGGCGGGAGCAGGGCTCCGGCCAGGTCGGTGACGACGGTGACCCGGTCGGGCAGCATCTCGGCGGGGCTGAGCAGCACAGTGTCGTGCGGGTCGTGCAGGGTGTCTCGCCAGGTCTCGTCGCTGACCAGGTGCAGACCCTCCCCCTGGGCGGCCTCGACGGTCTCGTGCAGCAGCTCGGGAGGGGCGACGGTGGCCGTGGGGTCGTCGGCGACGGACAGCACGAGCAGGCGCGGGTCGCCCCCCTCGGCGCGGACCCGGCGCACGGTCTCCAGCAGCGCGTACGGGTCGGGCACACCGCCGCTCTCCGGTGGGGTCGGCACATGGAAGACGGGGCGTCCCAGCAGGCGGGCGTAGGGCGCCCACCAGGCGGCGCAGGGTCTGGGCACGAGAACGTCGCCGCCGAGGGCGGCCGTCAGCGCGAGCAGCAGGGCGGGGGCGCCGGGACCGGCGGCCGCGCGGTCGGGGTCGCAGTGCAGTCCGCGCCGGTCCCAGTAGCCGCAGGCGGCCTCGCGCAGGGCCGGTCCTCCGCCGACCGGCTCGTGGCCGCCGCGGGAGGCCGCGGCGGCGAGCACCGCGGACAGCTCCGGGAGTACGGGCAGGCCGTCCTCGGGGAGCGGTGGCCCGAACCGGACGGGGCCGTGGCCTTCCAGGTCCGTCCGCCGCATCCGTACCTCCGCAGTGCCAGTGCCTGGTGCCGCCTTGTGTCGCCTTCGGCGCGTGCCCTCGGCCACTGAGTACCCAGGGCGTCTTGGCCCCATGGCCGCCCGGCCGGGTTGTGACGGTCACAGCATGAGCGGGCCGGGCCGGGGAAGCGGTGGCCCTCCGGGGCGGCGGTACGGGGCGGGGGTCAGCGGTACGGGTCGCCCGCCCCGGTGCGCAGCCGGTGCACGGCGGCGGCGAACGCGCCCGCGATCAGCACGCCGCCGGCGACCAGGGCGGGCACGGAGTCGGTGAAGGCACCACCGCCACCGGCCCGCACACCGCGCCGCACGGCCGCATCGCCGCACTCGGTCCGGTCCTGCCACGAGGTGCCGCCCGATTCGTGCTCGGGTTCGACGGCCGGTTCGTCGCCCGACTCGTCATCCGGCACGTCGCCCGACTCGTAGTCCGATACGTCGCCCGATTCGTGGTCGGGTTCGGCGGCCGGTTCGTCGCCCGACTCGTCATCCGGCACGTCGCCCGACTCGTCATCCGGCACGTCGCCCGGCTCGTAGTCCGATACGTCGCCCGATGCGTCGCCTGATTCGTCACCCGACTCGTAGTCCGGCACGTCACCCACCGCGTAGTCGGGTTCGGCGGCCGGTTCGTCGGTGTGGCAGGGCTGGTGGGTGGGGTCGTGCGAGGGCTTGTGCGACGGGCTGTGGGCGCCACCGCCGCCGTGGGCCACCGTGAACGTCGCGCTCCACTCCTTGCCCTCCCCACCGGGAGCCGCCGGACAGGTGCCGTCGACGGTCCACGCCGAGTCCTCGCCGTGGGCGTCCGGGTCGTCCTCGAAGTTCTCCGCGGGAGCGATGCGGGCCGTGCCGCGGTAGGCGGGCCCGGACACCTTGTCGTCGTTGCCGGTCACCTTGCGCAGCGGGACCGTGCCCTCGTCGAAGGCCTGCGAGGTCGCCTCGATGGTGTCGGGCGGCGGGCCGCCGTCGGGATCACAGCTGACCGAGATGGTGAGCGTGCCTCCGGGCTCCACCGTGGCGGGGCTGACCTCGGCGGCGGGTTCGGCGGCCACGACGGGCGCGATGCCCACCAGGGCCGAGCCGGCCAGGACGGTGACGGACAGTGTGTGGAGGGTGCGGCGCATGGAGGGGACTCCTTCGGGCGACGACAGCATGCCCCTCTGCCATCACAGCCCGTCAGCGGCGACGCCGCTCGTGTCCGGACCCCATTAGCGGGACAGCACCCTCCGACCGGGTGAACGCACTACGCGACATCCCGCATGACCTGCTCCCGCACACGCCCACAGCACCGGCTGATCAACCGGGACACATGCATCTGCGAGATGCCCAGCTCCTCGGCGATCCGGCTCTGCGTCATGTCCCCGAAGAACCGCATGTACAGAATCGCCCGCTCCCGTTCCGGCAGCGCCGCCAGCCGGGCCCTCACGGACTCACGGTCGACGACCGTGTCCAGCGCCGGGTCCGGGGACCCCAGCGCGTCGCTGAGGGAGTACCCGTCCTCACTGCCGGGCAGCTCCGCGTCCAGGGACAGCGCGGTGAAGCTCTCCAGCGCCTCCAGGCCGGCCTTGACGTCCTCCTCGCTCATTTTCGCGTGCTCGGCGATCTCCGCCACGGTGGGCCGACGGCCGGAGATGGTCTGGGACAGTTCCTGGGAGGCGAAGCGCACACGATTGCGCAGGTCCTGGACCCGGCGAGGAACGTGCAGGGTCCACATGTGGTCGCGGAAATGCCGCTTGATCTCACCGGTGATGGTCGGCACGGCGTAGCTCTCGAAGGCGTTGCCGAGCTCGGGGTCGTACCGGTCGACGGCCTTGACCAGGCCGAGGGCCGCGACCTGGCGCAGGTCCTCGAAGCTCTCGCCGCGGCTGCGGAAGCGTCCGGCGAGACGGTCGGCCATGGGCAGCCAGGCCTCGACGATCTCGTCGCGGAGCGCGTCGCGCTCGGGTCCGGCGGGAGGGTGGCGAGCCTGCGGAAGGCGTCGGCCGTGTCGGGGGCGTCGTCGTGGGGGTGCTGCTTCGCGCTGGTGTGGATCGGCATGATGCGTCGCAATTCCCTTGCAGGTGCCTTGGGTTGGACGGTCACCGTGGGAGCGCATCAGCTGTGGGACAGGGGCGCCGGTGGTGGCGCTCGCGCCGCTCCCACGGACGTGCCTCCGGTCCGAAGCACTGCAGTGCGCCTGCCCTCGGCCCCTGCCCGCAAACCCGGCCCAGGTTTTC
This sequence comes from Streptomyces tuirus, assembly GCA_018195615.1. Taxonomy (GTDB): domain Bacteria; phylum Actinomycetota; class Actinomycetes; order Streptomycetales; family Streptomycetaceae; genus Streptomyces; species Streptomyces tuirus_A. Next base: position 864,506 of record JAGTPG010000001.1, read on the forward strand.
CGCCCCCGCGCAGGGTGACTCGTACGGCTGACCCGTTTCCCCGTTACGTCCGGGAGGTCGTACATGAGCACCAAGGTCTCCGACCACGTCCTGCAGAGGCTGCGCGAGTGGGGGGTGGACCAGGTCTTCGGCTATCCGGGCGACGGCATCAACGGCCTGCTCGCCGCGTGGGGCCGGGCCGAGAACGAGCCGCGCTTCGTGCAGTCGCGGCACGAGGAGATGTCGGCGTTCCAGGCGGTCGGCTACGCCAAGTTCAGCGGCCGTCTCGGGGTGTGCGCCGCGACGTCGGGTCCGGGCGCGATCCACCTGCTCAACGGCCTGTACGACGCCAAGCTGGACCATGTGCCGGTGCTGGCGATCGTCGGCCAGACGCACCGCACCGCGATGGGCGGCTCCTACCAGCAGGAAGTCGATCTGCACACGCTGTACAAGGACGTCGCCTCCGAGTTCGTGGAGACGGTGACGGTGCCCGAGCAGCTGCCGAACGTGCTGGACCGCGCGATCCGCACCGCGTACGCCCGCCGCTGCCCGACCGCGGTCATCATCCCGGGGACGTGCAGGAGCTCGACTACTCGCCGCCGACGCACGAGTTCAAGATGGTGCCCTCCAGCCTGGACCGCAGTTCGTGGACGGCGGTTCCGTCCGACGACTCGGTGCGGCGGGCGGCGGAGATCCTCAACTCCGGTGACAAGGTGGCGCTCCTGGTCGGCCAGGGCGCGGCCGGCGCGCGGGCCGAGGTGGAGCGGATCGCCGAGCTGCTCGGCGCCGGCGTCGCCAAGGCGCTGCTCGGCAAGGACGTCCTCAGCGACGAACTGCCCTACGTCACCGGCTCGATCGGCCTGCTGGGCACACGTCCCTCGTACGAGCTGATGCGGGACTGCGACACGCTGCTGACCATCGGGTCGTCGTTCCCGTACTCGCAGTTCCTGCCGGAGTTCGGCAAGGCGCGGGGCGTGCAGATCGACATCGACCCGCACATGGTCGGGATGCGCTACCCGTACGAGGTGAACCTGGTCGGTGACGCGAAGGCCACGCTGGAGCGGCTGATCCCGCTGATCGAGGGGGGCCGCGGGCGCGAGTGGTACGACACGGTGTGCGCCAACGTGACGCGCTGGCGTGACGTCATGGAGCGCCGGGCGGGGCTCGACGCCGATCCGATCAACCCTGAGTACGTGGCCCGCGCCCTGGATTCGCTGCTGCCGGACAACGCCATCGTCACGTCCGACTCGGGTTCGACGGCCAACTGGTACGCGCGGCACCTGACCATGAAGCCGGGCATGCGCGGCTCGCTCTCCGGCACGCTGGCGACGATGGGCTGCGGGGTGCCGTACGTGATCGGCGCGAAGTTCGCGCACCCGAACCGGCCCGCGATCGCACTGGTGGGTGACGGGGCGATGCAGATGAACGGGATGGCGGAGCTGATCACGGCGGCGAAGTACCGGCACCTCTGGGACGATCCGCGGCTGGTGATCGCGGTGTGGAACAACCACGATCTGAATCAGGTCACGTGGGAGATGCGGGCCATGGAGGGCGCTCCGTCGTTCCTGCCCTCGCAGGAGCTGCCGGACGTGCAGTACGCGGCGTTCGCCCGTTCCCTGGGCCTGACCGGCATCCGGGTGGAGAAGCCGGAGGACGTCGAGGCGGGCTGGCGTGCCGCTCTGGAGGCGGACGGTCCCGCGGTGGTCGAGTTCCTGACCGATCCGGCCGTCCCACCGATCCCGCCGCACGCCACCTGGGACCAGATGGAGGCGACCGCCGCGTCGGTCCTGAAGGGCGACGCGGACCGGGGATCGATGGTCAAGCAGGGCTTCAAGGCGAAGGTGCAGGAGTTCCTGCCGGGGCGTGAGAGGAAGTAGCGGCCGCCGGTGCGGGAGCCACGTCGACCGGTTCGTGCCGGTCGGCGTCGTCCTGCGGCAGCAGCAGTTCCTCGTAGCGGCCCAGCACCAGCACCACTCCGAGCATGAGCAGCGGGATCAGCACAGCGAGCATCGCCATGGCGTGTCCTTCCCCAGGGATGGTGTGGGGGGTGTGATCCGGGTCTCCCGCAGGCGGTGGCGCAAACCGGTGCGGACGGCGATGTTCCGGCGGGACGAACCCGTGTCGGCTCGCGGTGTTCGGGTACGCGGTGCGGGCCCCGAACGTCTGGAGGGAGACATGCAGCGAGGCAGCGACCGGCTGAGCGTCCACCGTGACGACGAGATGAAGCACGAACTGCAGGGTCTGCTCAGGTCCGGGCACCCCACGCGCAGTGAGGAGTGGCACGACCCGGAGCCGGCCGCGGAGGACGACCCCGAGGTCGCGTACGGGCCGGTGACGCCGAGCCGTGCGCCGACGTCCCTGGAGTCGGTGCGGCTGGAGCTGGCCCGGAACCTGGGCCGCAGGGCGTTCCCCGCGAACGCGCGTGAGCTGGCCCGCGAGCTGCGCGGGCACCAGGCCCCGACGCCCTCGTCGAGGCCCTGGAGCGGCTGCCGCACAAGGAGCGCTACGGCAATGTCCAGGAGCTGGCCCAGGCCCTGATCCGGACCCGGGAGACCGGACCGGAGGAGTACGCGTAGGGACGGCGCCGGGGCGTACCGCGGCCGGCGTCGAGCCGGCCCGGTCGCGGTGCCCCCGCCCGCCGGGAACGGGAGGGAGGGCTCCGATGAAGGCGGAGTTGGTGAAGGACGTGATGACGCCGGGTGTGGTCGCCGTACGCCCGGACGCCTCGCTCGTCGAGGCGGCACAGCTGATGCGCACGCAGAACATCGGCGACGTGGTGGTCGCCGAAGGACAGGACGTGATCGGTGTGCTCACCGACCGTGACATCGCGGTGCGTGCCGTGGCCGACGGTGCCGATCCGATGACGGTGAGCGCGGGAACCGTGTGCACGCCGGATCCGGTCACGGTGTCGCCGGAGGACCGGGTGACGACCGCGGTCAGGCTGATGCGTGAGCACGCGGTGCGCCGGCTGCCGGTGGTGGAGAACGGGCTGCCGGTCGGGATCGTGAGCCTGGGCGACGTGGCCGAGGCCGAGGATCCCGCGTCGGCGCTCGCCGACATCAGCCGCGCCGATCCGGACGCCCGGGGCGGCGTCTGACCACCGGGCCCTGGCCGCCCTGAGATGCCTCCGCAAGAACAGCAAGAGCAACAGGAAAGGACGTCGAACATCATGCGTATCGCGTTTCTGGTCGCACCCGAGGGCGTCGAGCAGGTCGAGCTGACCGATCCGTGGCAGGCGGCGAAGGACGCCGGCCACGAACCCGTGCTGGTGTCGACGAAGCAGGGCGACATCCAGGCGTTCAACCATCTCGACAAGGCGGACACCTTCCCCGTCGACGAGGTCGTGGGCGACACCTCGCCCGGCTCGTTCGGCGCTCTGGTGCTGCCGGGCGGTGTGGCCAACCCGGACTTCCTGCGCATGGACGACAAGGCCGTGGCGTTCGTCCGGGACTTCTTCGAGCAGGGCCGCCCCGTGGCCGCGATCTGCCACGCGCCGTGGACGCTGGTCGAGGCCGACGTCGTACGCGGCCGGGAACTGACCTCGTGGCCGAGCCTGCGGACCGACATCCGCAACGCGGGCGGCACCTGGGTCGACAAGCAGGTGAAGGTCTGCGACCACGGCGCGGGCAAGCTGGTCACCAGCCGCAAGCCGGACGATCTGAAGGCGTTCTGCGAGACGTTCCTGGACGTCTTCGCCGAGGAGGCCGCCTGATGGCCTCTCCCGCCGACCGCAAACAGGAGCAGCGCGCCGCGTCCAGGGCGGACGATCCGGCCGGCGGTCCGCTCACCACCGACCAGGGCGTCGAGGTGGACCACACCGACGACTCCCTGGCGGTGGGCGAACGCGGTCCGACGCTGATGGAGGACTTCCACTTCCGGGAGAAACTCACCCGCTTCGACCACGAGCGGATCCCGGAGCGGGTGGTGCACGCGCGGGGCGCGGGTGCCTACGGCTGGTTCGAACCGTACGAGTCCTGCGCGGAGTTCACCCGCGCGGCGTTCCTCCAGGACCCGTCCGTGCGCACGCCCGTGTTCGTGCGGTTCTCCACCGTGCAGGGTCCGAAGGGCTCCGCGGACACCGTGCGGGACGTGCGCGGCTTCGCGACCAAGTTCTACACGTCGGAGGGGAACTACGACCTGGTCGGGAACAACTTCCCGGTCTTCTTCATCCAGGACGGCATCAAGTTCCCTGACTTCGTGCACGCGGTGAAGCCGGAGCCGCACAACGACATTCCCACCGGCGCGTCCGCGCACGACACCCTGTGGGACTTCGTGTCGCTCCAGCCCGAGACGCTGCACGCGATCATGTGGCTGATGTCCGACCGGGCGATCCCGCGCAGCTACCGCATGATGCAGGGCTTCGGCGTGCACACCTTCCGGTTCGTGAACGCCGAGGGGCGCGGCACGTTCGTGAAGTTCCACTGGAAGCCGAAGCTCGGTGTGCACTCGCTGGTGTGGGACGAGGCACAGGAGTGCCAGGGCCGCGACCCGGACTTCAACCGGCGTGACCTGTGGGACGCGATCGCGGCGGGCGAGTACCCGGAGTGGGAGCTGGGTGTGCAACTCGTGCCGGAGGAGGACGAGTTCGCGTTCGACTTCGATCTGCTCGACCCGACGAAGATCATCCCGGAGGAGCAGGTGCCGGTGCGGCCGATCGGCCGGATGGTGCTGGACCGCAACCCGGAGAACTTCTTCGCGGAGACCGAGCAGGTCGCCTTCCACACCGCCAACGTGGTTCCCGGGATCGACTTCACCAACGACCCGTTGCTCCAGGCGCGGAACTTCTCCTACCTGGACACCCAGCTGATCCGGCTCGGCGGGCCCAACTTCTCGCAGCTGCCCGTGAACCGGCCGGTCGCGCCGGTGCGCAACAACCAGCGCGACGGCTACCACCAGAGCGCGATCCACTCCGGCACGAACTACTTCCCGAACTCGCTCGGCGGGGGCTGCCCGGCCCACGCGGGTGCCGGGGGGAGCGCCTACACCCACCACGCCGAACGGGTCGACGGTCACAAGATCCGGCGGCGCAGTCCCAGCTTCCAGGACCACTACAGCCAGACCGCGATGTTCTGGAACAGCATGGCGGACTGGGAGAAGCAGCACATCGTGGAGGCGTTCCGGTTCGAACTCGGCAAGGTCGGTGCGAGGACCGTGCGGGCCCGTACGGTGGAGCACCTGGCCGAGGTCGACGGGGAGCTGGCCGCGCGGGTCGCGCAGGGCATCGGGGTGCCGGAGCCGTCCGGGGCGGGCGCCCCGTACAAGCAGGCCTCCCCGGCGCTCAGCCTGGAGTCGCTGCGCGGGGACGGTTCGATCCGGACCCGCCAGATCGCGGTGCTCGTCACGGACGGGGTGGACGCCGAGCAGATCACCTCCGTGCGGGAGCGGCTGGCCGCCGAGGGAGCGATCGTCGAGGCGCTGGCCGCCACCGACGGGACGATCGCCGGGGCCGACGGTGAGACGTACGCCGTCGACCGTGCGCTGCCGACCGTGGCGTCCGTGCTGTACGACGCCGTGCTGCTGCCCGGCGGGCCGGTAGGTACCCCGCCGACCGCCGCCGACCCGGACGCGGTGCGGTTCGTGCGGGACGCCTACCGGCACGGGAAGCCGGTCGGCGCGCTCGGCTCGGGGGTGGGCATCCTGTCGGCGCTGGAGCCCGAGGGCCTGAGGCTGTCGACCGAGTTCCACCGTGTGGTCAGCGACCAGGGCGTGGTCACGGACACGTCCCCGGGTCCGGCGAGCGAGGAGTTCCTGAACACGTTCGTGGACGCGATCGCTGGACACCGGCATTGGGGGCGGGGGCCGGTGCGGCACTGAGCGGGGGCCGGGCCGAGCCTGGTCGCTCGGGTCCGGTCCCGTCCGCCAGGTTCCGGTTTCTGTCCTTCCAGCCTTCCAGGGGCTCAGGTGCCGGGGGTCGTGGGAGTCGTCGACTCCCCGCTTCCCCGCTCCCGGGCCCCTTCGCGTGTGCGGCCCGCGGCCACCGGGCGGCTCGGGTTGCGGCGCAGGTACTCGCCCTCGAGCTGCGCCATGCGCTCGTTGTGGGCCCGCAGCGCGTCGTTCGAGCCGTAGAGCAGCGTGTCGTGGCGCGTGCGGTGGATGGTCTCCAGCTCCTTCATGAGCTGCTGGTCGTCCAGCCGGTCAGGGTCCACTCCGGTCATGGTGTCGCCCCGCTCGTCGTGTTCGTTCATGCGGTCCGGGTACCCGCCCCGGGAGCAACTGAGCACTACCCCCGAGCGGCATCCGGGAGGGAGCCATGGATCTCGCTTTTCTGCACCCACTCTACGAACACCCGGGGCCCTGGGCTTCCGTGTACGTCGGTACCTCCCGGCACACGGAGGACACCCCGCACGAGCGGCAGCTGACGGCCCAGGCGATGGCCAGGGAGCTGGCCGCACAGGGCGCGGACGAGGCGACCTGCCGGGCCGTGCAGAGCGCGATCGAGGATCTGGCGCACTCCTCCGAACCGCACGGCCGGGCCTTGTTCGCCCGCGCCGGCGAGGTGGTCCTCGACCCGCCGCTGGCCCGTTCCCCGCAGGGCGGCGACTGGGCCGAATGGGCTCCGCTGCCGCGGGTCACGCCGCTGCTGGAGCTGGCCGGTGAGGACCCGGTGTGCGTGGTGGCGTACGTCGACCGCAAGGGCGCGGACTTCGAGCTGCGCAGCGGGCTCGGCAGCGGGGACGCCGGGAGCGTCACCGGGCGCCAGTGGCCGGTGCACCGGACGAGCTCCGTGGACTGGTCCGAGCGGCATTTCCAGCTGCGGGTGGAGAACACCTGGGAGCACAACGCCGCGGAGATCGCCGACGCGCTCGCCGTGTGCCAGGAGGAGACCCGGGCCGACCTGCTGATTCTCGTCGGTGACGACCGTGAGCGGCGGTCCGTGCACGAGCGGCTGCCCAAGCGGCTGCACGACCTCGTCGTGGAGGCGCCGCACGGCAGCGGCAGCCGGCTCCTCGACGAGGACGTGGAGCGGGCCCGCGCCGAGCACGTGGCCCGGCGCGCCGAGGGGGAGCTGGAGCGGTTCCGGGCCGCCCGCAACCCGGACGGCGAGGGCCGCGCCGGGGCCGTGGAGGGCGTGCCGGCGCTGATCGACGCGGCGCGTGAGCACCGTATCGACGAGCTGCTGATCAGGCTGGACGGGCCGGACGCGCACCGCGAGGTGTGGATCGGGGAGGACCCGGACCAGGTCGCGGTGCGGCGTACGGATCTGAAGGTCCTGGGCGAGCAGCACTCGTGGCCCGCCCGGGCGGACGACGCGCTGATCCGCTCCGCGGTGGCTACGGACGCGGGGGCACTGGCCGTTTCCGAGCAGGAGGTGCCGGTGGGGGGCCTTGGGGCGCTGCTTCGCTGGAAGTGAGCGTCTCCTCGCCGTAGGGGTTGTCGCCCTGTCACGAGTGCGGGTGCGTCGTGGCTGGTCGCGCAGTTCCCCGCGCCCCTGTTGAGGGGCGCGGCCCCTCAACGCGCTCGTTCCACCCTGCGTTCGTCCCAGACCGGGTTCGGGGTTTCCCGGACCCGGCCGTCGGTGCCGAAGACCAGGTAGCGGTCGAAGGAGCGGGCGAACCAGCGGTCGTGGGTGACCGCGAGGACCGTGCCCTCGAAGGACTCCAGACCTTCCTGGAGGGCCTCGGCGGATTCCAGGTCCAGGTTGTCCGTCGGCTCGTCCAGCAGCAGGGCCGTCACGCCCTCCAGCTCCAGGAGGAGGATCTGGAAGCGGGCCTGCTGACCGCCGGACAGGCGTTCGAACGTCTGCTCGGCCTGGTGCGTCAGCTCGTAGCGGCGCAGCCGTGACATGGCGGCGCCGCGGTCCTGTGCGTGCTCCTTCCACAGGATGTCGAGGAGCGTGCGGCCCTGGAGCTCCGGGTGGGCGTGCGTCTGCGCGAAGTGGCCTGGCACCACCCGCGCCCCCAGCTTCCAGTTCCCCGTGTGCGCCACCTCGTCGCCGGCGAGCAGGCGCAGGAAGTGGGACTTGCCGGAGCCGTTGGAGCCGAGGACGGCGACGCGTTCGCCGTAGAAGATCTCCAGGGAGAACGGCTTCATGAGGCCCGTGAGCTCGAGGTTCTCGCAGGTGACGGCCCGTACTCCGGTGCGGCCGCCCTTGAGCCGCATTCTGATGTCCTGCTCGCGGGGCGGCTCCGGGGGCGGGCCGGCCTCCTCGAACTTGCGCAGCCTGGTCTGGGCGGCCTGGTAGCGGGACGCCATTCCATCGCTGTTCGTGGCGGCCTGACGCAGGGTCAGCACCAGTTTCTTCAGCTGGGCGTGCTTCTCGTCCCAGCGCCTGCGCAACTCCTCGAAGCGGGAGAAGCGTTCGCGGCGGGCCTCGTGGTACGTGGCGAAGCCGCCGCCGTGGATCCAGGCGTCGGCGCCGGCGGGCCCGGGTTCCAGGGAGACGATGCGCTGGGCCGCGCGGGCGAGCAGTTCGCGGTCGTGGGAGACGAAGAGGACCGTCTTGCGCGTCTCCTTCAGGCGCTCCTCCAGCCACCGCTTGCCGGGCACGTCCAGGTAGTTGTCGGGTTCGTCGAGCAGCAACACCTCGTCGGTGCCGCGCAGCAGCGCCTCCAGCACCAGTCGTTTCTGCTCGCCGCCGGACAGCGTGCTCACCTGTCGCCACTGCGCCTTCTCGTACGGCACGCCGAGCGCTGCCGTGGTGCACATGTCCCACAGTGTCTCGGCCTCGTAGCCGCGGGCCTCGGCCCAGTCGGAGAGGGCCTGGGCGTACGTCAGCTGGGCGGCCTCGTCGTCGACGGTCATGATGGCGTGCTCGGCGGCGTCCACGGCCTTCGCGGCCTCGCGGATGCGGGGCGGCGCCACCGACGCGAGCAGGTCCCGTACGGTCGTCTCGTCGCGCACGGACCCGACGAACTGCCGCATCACGCCGAGGCCGCCGCCGACGGTGACGGATCCGCCGTGCGGCTTCAGCTCTCCCGCGAGCAGGCGGAGCAGGGTGGTCTTGCCCGCGCCGTTGGGTCCCACCAGGGCGACGACGGCCCCTTCCCCCACCCGGAACGACACATCGCCCAGCAGCGCCCTTCCGTCGGGCAGGTAGTACTCCAGGTGAGCGGCTTCGAGGTGACCCATGGGGCACGATTCTGTGGGTGTCGGGGCACCGCGGCAAACGCATTTCCCGCCGCCCTCGCTGCCGCCCGCCCCGTCGGTGTGCCCACCCCCCTCCGGGTACCCGCACCCCCATGACGAGCCCCGACCTGGACCTCACCACTTCGAAGCCCGGGCACCACCCCCTGCGCGACCGCGCCGTCGCGATGGACCGCCGCCTCTTCGAGGCCGTGGCCACCCGGCACTGGCCAGGGGCGGATTCCCTTCTGCTCGGTCTGAGCCGCGGCGCGAACCACGGCACGCTGTGGTTCGCGGCCGCCGCCGCACTGGCCGCGAGCCGCACCCCTCGCGCCCGCCGCGCGGCGACCCGCGGCCTGGCCTCACTCGGCCTCGCCTCACTCGCCGTCACCTCCCTGGCCAGGCACTCGATCCACCGCCCCCGCCCCTTGCCCCTGCCCCTGCCCCTGACTCTCCGGCTCCGCAGGCTGCGGCGGCGGCCGGGCGCCGGTTCGTTGCCGTCCGGCCGTGCCGCGTCGGCCGCCGCCTTCGCGGCCGGTGTCGCCCTGGAGTCGCCGGCTTGGGGTGCGGCCTGCGTCCCGATGGCCGCCTCGGTCGCCGTCTCCCGCGTCCGCGTCGGCGCCCGCTTCCCGAGCGAGGTCCTGGCGGGCGCGGCCCTGGGCGTGGGCGCCGCGCTCGTCGTACGGGGCCTGGTGCCCACCCGCGGCCAGGTCGCCCCGGCACCCCTCCCCCGCGCCGAGGTCCCGGCGCTGCCGGACGGCGACGGGCTCGTCCTCGTCGTGAACACCGCCGCGGGAACCGCCGAGCGGGCCGGCGCCCTGCGGGACGCCCTCCCCCGAGCCGAGGTCGTGGAGTGCGAACCTGCGGATGTGTCCGCCGAGTTGGAGAAGGCGGCCCGCCGTGCCCGGGTCCTCGGGGTGTGCGGCGGCGACGGCACCGTGAACGCCGCCGCCCGCGTCGCCCTCCACGCCGGCCTGCCCCTCGCCGTGCTGCCCGGCGGCACTCTGAACCACTTCGCCTACGACCTCGGCGTGGAGGGCGCCCGTGATCTCGCCCGCGCGCTGCGGGACGGCGACGCCGTGCGCGTCGACGTGGGCCGCTACGCCTGCGGCGACCGGCACGGCGTCTTCCTCAACACCTGCAGTGTCGGCGTCTATCCGGAGCTCGTCCGCGAACGGGAGCACTGGTCGCACCGGATCGGAGGCCAGCCCGCCGCAGTGCTCGCGGCCCTGCGCGTGCTGCGGGCGGGCCGGCACCCGATGGAGGCCGAGTTCCAGGGCCGTACGCGTCCCCTGTGGCTGCTGTTCGCCGGGAACGGCACCTACCACCGCATGGGGCTGGCCCCCGGGCGCCGGACGGACCTGGCGGACGGGCAACTCGACGTGCGGGTCGTGCACGGCGGGCGCCGGCCCGCCGCCCGGCTGCTCGCCGCCGCCCTCGCGGGCCCTCTGACCCGCTCCCCCGCCCACGCTGCCGTCCAGGTGGGGCGGCTGCGCCTGGACCACGTGGCGCCCGGCACACTCCTCGCCCACGACGGCGAGGTCATCGAGGTGACGGGCGCCGTGACCTTGGAGAAGCTGCCCGAGGCGCTGACCGTGTACCGCCCCACGACCGATCCCTGACATACCGTCAGTCCATATGGCAGAATCCGGGTCTCATTATTCGGCGGATCTGCGTACCGTGATCACCATGCCGACCCGAACGGAAGGGGTGGGATCCGCCATGCCGGAACCACGGGAGACCGCCGTCTACACGCACGGGCACCACGAGTCGGTGCTGCGCTCGCACACCTGGCGGACCGCCGCCAACTCCGCCGCGTACCTGCTGCCTTCGCTCGAGCCCCACATGAGGATCCTGGACGTCGGGTGCGGGCCGGGCACGATCACCGCCGACCTCGCCGAGCTGGTGTCGGGCGGGCAGGTCACGGGCGTGGACCGGGCGCCCGGGATCCTGGACCAGGCGCGTGCCACGGCGGCCGGGCGGGGGCTGGCCAACGTCGACTTCGCGGTCGCCGACGTGCACGCCCTGGACTACCCGGACGACACGTTCTGCGTGGTGCACGCCCACCAGGTGCTTCAGCACGTGGGCGATCCCGTACGGGCGCTGCGTGAGATGAAGCGGGTCGTGCGGCCCGGCGGCCTCGTCGCCGTGCGGGACGCGGACTACGCGGCCATGGCCTGGTTCCCGGCGTCGGAGGGGCTCGACCACTGGCTGGACCTCTACCGCCGGGTCGCCCGCGCCAACGGCGGCGAGCCGGACGCCGGGCGGCGGCTGAAGGCGTGGGCGCTGCGGGCCGGGTTCACCGACGTCACGGCGGGCTCCGGCACCTGGACCTTCGCCACGCGGGAGGAGCGGGCCTGGTGGAGCGGGCTGTGGGCCGACCGGACGCTGGCCTCGACGTACGCGGACCGGGCCCGGCAGGGCGGGCACGCCGGCCCGGAGGAACTTCAGGCCGTGGCCCGGGCGTGGCGGGAGTGGGGGCAGCAGGAGGACGGCTGGTTCAGCGTGCTGCACGGAGAAATTCTCTGCCGAAAGGAAGCCTGAAACACCGATTCGGGGACACCCTAAAAGCAGGAGGTTCGAATTATGGTTCCCATCCTGCTGGTACTGCTTCTGGCCTTGATTCTGTTCGGCGCCGGATTCGCAGTAAAGGTACTCTGGTGGATTGCGTTGGCGGTTCTCGTTCTGTGGCTGCTGGGGTTCTTCGTCCGTGGCACGTCGGCAGCCGGACGGCGGGGCCGGTGGTACAGGTGGTGAATTAGCCCCCGTCCCGGGGGAGCAGCGGTCCGAGCGGCCCGAGGTCCAGGTTCAGGTCCTCGGGCCGCAGTCCGTAGCGTTCGCGCAGCTCCGTCATCCGCTCCTCGAGCAGCATCAGGGTGAGCCCGATCCGCTCCTCCTGCTCCTCGCTCAGGTCGCCCACGTCGAACCGGCGCAGCGCCTGGCGCTCCATGAGCTGGCGCAGCAGCTCGACCACCGTCAGCACGAGCTTCACCAGGTCACGCTCGACGGTGTCGGGCTCCAGGTCCAGCCGGTCGCGGTGCCGCCGCGCGTTGTGCCGCGGCTGGTCGTCGGAGGAGGTCACAGCAGCTCCTCGAACGGCGAGGGCACCTGGGCGTTGACCGAGCTGATGAGCGCGTTGAGGTCGATACGGACGAGGTCGACATCGGCGATGCGCAGCGTGACGTCCCCCGTGATCACGACACCGCCGGCCAGCAGCCGGTCGAGCAGGTCCACGAGGGCGACCTCCCGGCGTTCCACTACGGTCACGGCTTCTCCCCGCCGGCCATGTCGGCCTCCCCGGCGAACGAATAGGCGGCCCAGGGGCCGGTGAGTTCGACGCGCATTCCAGGGAATTCACCCTTCGTACGGTCCACCATTTCCACGAACTCCTCGGAATGAGCGCGCGGCACGAGATAGGCGGCATTCAGTACGTTCCGCCCGGTCGCCTGGGAAAGCGCGGGGTTCTGCGGGGGGTGCAGTCGAGAATCCTCCGCGAATTCGGAGAGTTTCTGGTGCAGCGCGGTCGAGAAACTCTCGGCCTTCTGCCACATCTCCTCGTGCGACCTGGTCTGGGCGCGCCGCTGACGCAGGTAGTCCCGGCCCGACGCGGCTTTCTGCGCGGGCCGGGCGGTCTCCTTCGGTTCGGACTCGGCGTACACCTTGACGCCCCACTCGACCCGGCCCTCCAGCCGGTCGAGGGTGCGCTGGAAGTCCTCTTCGCGCGCCTCCAGCATCGTCCGTACGCCGCTGTCGTCGCGGAAGACGGTGCCGAGCCGCAGCGGCAGCGGCGTCGTGACGGTCGTCAGCGCGTCGATCACGCCCTGGTGGGCGCGGGCGGTCTCGGTGAGCCAGTCCATGTCCTCCAGATGGGCGCGGAGCGGCTCCTCCGCGAAGTCCCGCTCCGGCACATGGCTGACGACGGCGACGAGGCCGTGGTGGGTCAGCCCTCTGGGCGGGTCCCCCGCCACTCCTGTCAGCTGGGACTGGAGCGGTGTGCCGAAGGGGCGGCAGACGGCGTAGACGTACCGCAGTCCGGTCACGGTGCCTCCCTCTTCTCCGCGCGGCCGGGCTCGAGTTCCTCCAGCCGGGCCAGCCTCTCGCGCAACTCGGCGTTCTCACGGGTCAGTTCGTCACGGCGGGCCCGTGAGGACAACGCCGGGTCGCTCTCCCACCAGTCGATTCCCATCTCCTTCGCCTTGTCCACGGAGGCGACGATCAAACGCAGCTTGATGGTGAGGAGTTCGATGTCGAGCAGGTTGATGCGGATGTCGCCCGCGATGACGATGCCCTTGTCGAGAACCCGTTCCAGGATGTCGGCGAGGTTGGCGCTGCTCCCCTGGCCGTAGGGCTCGGGCATCCTGCTGGGCGTCGTCATCGCCGGCTCCCGCCTTCGGCGTACTCGTCCTCGTACTCGTCGTCCTCGTACTCCGCCGCGGGCTCGTCCTCGGCCTCTTCCTCGTTCTCTTCGTCGTACTCACCCTCGGGCTCGTCCTCGGCCTCTTCCTCGTACTCGCCCTCGGGCTCCTCTTCGCCTTCCTCTTCCGCTTCCTCGTCCTCGTACTCGTCCTCGGGCTCCTCGCCCTCCCGCTCCTCGTCCTCGGGACGCTCCTCCTCGGACTCCTCCTCGGCGACGGCGTCCTCGTGGCTGCGGACGACCTCGCCGTCGCGGATCTCACCGCGCCAGCTGTCCTCCACCTCGCCCTTGATGGTGATGAAGCGGGCGAAGTTCTTCAGGTCGAGCCGGGCGCGGCGGCCCTGGGCGCGCCAGATGTTGCCGGTCTTCTCGAAGAATCCCGTCGGGTAGTACTCGATGACGAGCAGGACACGGGTGAGGCTGTCGGCGAGCCGGTGGAAGGAGACCACACCCCTCGTCGTGCCCTTGGCACCCTCCGACGCCCAGGCGATCCGGTCGTCGGGCACCTGCTCCGTCGTCTGCGCCTTCCAGCTGCGGTTGGACCAGAAGACCTTGACCTGCCAGTCCGACGTCGTGTCGTCCGCCTTGCCGGCGCTCTTGACGCCTTTCGCGAACGTGCTGAAGTCCTGGTACTGGGTCCACTGGTCGTACGCCGTGCGCAGGGGCACACCGACATCGATGTGCTCGATGATGACGGTGGGTTTCTTGCCCGCCGAGCGCTTGCGCTTGCTCTTGCCGCCGCCCAGGTTCTGCAGGCCTTCGGTCACCTTGTCCTTGACCCGCGAGCCGCCGGTCTCCAGGGCGGCACGCAGCGGCCCCTTTCCCTCGGCGAGCTTGCGCCCGCCGTCGAGCGCGAGCTTCGCGAAACCGGGGCTGTTGCCCTCGGCGATGTCGTTGAGCTTCACGGTGGTCTCACCGAGCTTGCGGCCGACGCCGGTCAGCAGGCGGGTGGCCTGCGCGGCGAGGTACTCCTGGAGCTCGGCCTTGAGCCGGTCGGCGGCCTCGCTGTGGGCCACGTCCGTGAGCGGGTTCTTCGACGCCCCGCGTGCGGCGGAGGTCGCCGATCCAAGGGTGTCGGTCATCCCTCACCGCCTCCCTTCGGCAGCCGGGACCGGGCGCTGCCGCCCGTGCCCCCGGCGGTCGCCTTCTTCGCGGCGGTGGTGGTCTTCTTCGCCGCCCCCTTCCGGCCCGCCGTCTTCTTGGCGGGGGCCTTCTTGGCGGGCGCCTTCTTCGCCGCCTTCTTCGCGGGCGCCTTCTTGGCCGCCTTCCTCGCAGGCGCCTTCTTCGCCGCCGGCTCACGCTCGCGGTCGTCCTGTTCCTCGTCCGTCTCGGTCGTCTTTGGACCCGAGTCCTCGGGCTCCTCGTCCTCGGCGTCGTCGGCCTCGGCGCCGCGTCCGCCGGGGACCGCGCCCGAGAGCTGGTCGCGCATCTGGGTGGTCCGGCCGTGCAGCCGGTCGGCGAACGCGTCCAGCTGCCGCTCGACCATGGCACCGGAGGCCGCCTTGCCGACGCCCCGCAGGTCCTCGCGGAGCTGGTCGCCGATCTCCTTGAACTGCGGGTTGTTCCGCAGCTGCTGCTGGAGCAGTTCCGCGACCATGCGCGGGCTCAGGTTCAGCTTCTTCCCGGCGACCAGGCCGCCGACGGCCATCGCCATCTTCAGTTTCCTGGTACGTCCCAGGAGGTATCCGGCCCCCATCGCGAGGCCCAGTCCCATTCGGTTCATCGTGTCGTCCCGTCGCCTGTTCCCGCGCTCCCGCGCGAAGCCGTCTCCAACCGGTCGAGGAGCTCGTCCTCGAGGCGGTCGAACTCCTCCTCCGTGATCTCTCCGGCCTCCAACTGCTCCTCGAGACGGGACAGTTCGGCCCGGACCGTGGCGGGGTCGTAGTAGATCCGCTCGGCCTCCTGGAGCACCTGTCTGATGGCCCAGGCGCTGCCGCGTACCGGTGCGAACGGGAGCAGCAGCACCTCGGAGATCAGGCCCACGTCGTCACCCCGCTCCGGTGTCCGTGCCCCCGGCCGCGGTGCCCGCCGGCTCGGCCGGGCCGGGCTCGACGAAGCTGTACGGCGGCAGCGGGCCGTTGACCCGCACCTCCAGGTGCGGCATGTCCATGCGGGCCTGCTCGACGGCGGCCAGGAAGGTCTCGGCCGACCCGCGGTCCACCAGGAACGACACGTTGGCCAGCCAGCCGGTGGACTCCGGGCCGACGCTCACGTCGTCGGCGGCCGGTTCCAGGAGGCGCTGCAGTGCGGCGGCGTCGTCGCCCTCCTTGGCCTTGACCGCGGCGGCGACCAGCTCGCCGAGCCGGATCTTGTCGTCGTAACTTCCGCCGCCCGCCTGCCGGTTGGCCTCCGCGAGACCGCGGATGTCCGGGCTCTCGGCCATCACCTGGTGCAGGACGGCCTCTTCCACGTGGTTGGCCTTGACGTTGTACTCGACCCGGCCGTCCAGGGCCCGCAGGCGCTCCTTGTAGTGCTCGGCACGCTCGGCGAGCACGCCCGTGATCGAGTTGTCGTCCGGGGCGACGCTGCCGAAGCGCATGGGCAGCACACAGCCCGCCGCGCCCGCCTCGCTGAGCACGTTCTGGTGGGCGAGAAGGTCCCTGCGCTTGGGCCGCAGGCCCTCCGGCGCCTCGCTGACGACGGCGGCGAGGTCACCCTCGCGCAGGATGCGCACCGGGCGGGGCGGGTCGCCCACGCCGCCCATGCCCTCGGGCAGGGCGGGATGCGAACTCGCCGCGATGCCGTAGACGTAGGTGCTCACTCCTGCTCCTCCTTACGGCGGGCGGACGTGCTCTTGCGGGCGCGCGGACGCGACTCGGTCTCCCGCTCGGAGCCCTCGTCGCGGGCCTGCTTGAAGGCGTCGGAGATGGTCTCGGCAGCGCCGGACAGCGCGCCCTTGGACTTGCCGCGCGCGCCGGACTCGGTCATCTCACCGACCAGGTCGGGCAGGCCCGGGTCCTTGCGCGGCCCGGCCTCCAGGTCGAGCCGGTTGCACGCCTCGGCGAAGCGCAGATAGGTGTCGACGCTGGCGACGACGACGCGTACGTCGATCTTGAGGATCTCGATTCCGACCAGGGAAACGCGCACGAAGGCGTCGATGACGAGCCCCCTGTCCAGAACCAGTTCAAGCACGTCGTAGAGACCGCTGCTGCCGCCTCCGCCGCCGGTCTGCTGTGCCGGTACGACAGTCATTCCGGCTGTTCCTCCTCGTGTGTGGGTGTGATTCCGTCCGGGCGGCCTAGTGGCCGCCGGGCCTGCGCGCGTCGGCCCGACCGCGCTCGTAGCGGCGGACGCGCCGGTAACCGGTGAGCTGCCCCTGGGGGTCGAGCTCCACCTGGTAGCTCGCCATCAGGCTCATCGTGTCGGGCACCCGCTCGAGTTCGAGCACCTCGACCTCCAGCGACCAGCCCTCCTCCGTCTGCTCGAAGGACGACACGGATTCGGCGTCCATGCCGGTGAGCTCCGCGAGCTGGCCGCGCGCCTGGCGCAGCACCTCCATGGGGCTCGGCCGCTCGTCAGCCGTGTGGTCGTCGGTCGGTTTGCGTGAATTCCGCGAGTCCTGTGATTTTTGTGAACTCTGTGACTCTTGCGTGTTCTTTGTGTTCGACATGGCCACCTCCCCCTCCGTGTGGCCGCAAGAGTGTTCGCCAAACCTCTACGGGCGCATGCATCTGCCACCCACCGACCGCCGCGGTGGGCGACTCAGCCGCGCAGCGCGTTCAGCCGCCGCCGGGCCGGGCCCAGTGCCCGGCCGCGGTTCAGCAGACCCGACCAGGGGTTGGTGCGGGCCTGCTCGACGGCGTCGGCGATGGTCCAGCGGCGGGCGTGCAGCTCGGGGTCGTCCAGTTGCTCCCGGCTGATGGGCGTCGCCACCGGCGCGCCCGGCCGGGACGGACGGTGAACGGCGCGACAGCGGTCTGCGCGTAGGCGTTGCGCTGGATGTCGAGGTAGAGCCGGTCACCGCGGTCCTTCTTGCGGGGGGCGGTGGTGAGCCGGTCGGGACGGTCGTCGGCGAGGGCGTCGGCGACGTCCCGGGCGAAGGCGCGCACCTCGTCGAAGTCGTGCCGGCCGTTCAGCGGCACGATGACGTGCAGACCGCGGGAGCCGGTGGTCATCAGCGCCGAGGGCAGCTCCAGCTCGTCCAGGAGCTCCCCAGCAGCCGGGCGGCCTCCCGGACGGCCTCGAAGTCGTCCCCCGAGGGGTCGAGGTCGAAGACCAGACGGTCGGGGTGGTCGGCGCTGTCGGCGCGGGACAGCCAGCGGTGCAGGGTGATGCTCGCCTGGTCGGCCAGGTAGAGGAGGGTGGCGGTGTCGTCACAGACGGTGTGACAGACGGTGCCGCCCTCCTTGGACAGCTCGACGCGGGTGATCCACTCCGGGTAGTGGTCCGGGGTGTTCTTCTGCATGAAGCGGGGGCCGTCGACGCCGTCGGGGTGCCGCTCCAGCATCAGCGGGCGGCCGCGCAGGTGCGGCAGCATGAAGGGCGCCACGGCCCGGTGGTAGTCCACCAGGTCGCCCTTGGTGTACTCCTTGGCGTCCCCACCGCCGGGGAAGAGCACCTTGTCCGGCCGGTGGACCTCCACGGTGCGGCGGCCGGCCCGCACCCTGCGCGTGCCGTCGCCGCCGCTCACGGCACGACCGCCTCCTCCACCAGCAGCCGCCCGGCCGCCGCGATCGACTCCGCGTCGATGCCCGCGGCGTGCAGTTGCTCCTTGGGGGACGCCGAGCCCGGCATGCTCCGTACGCCGAGCCGCACCAGGCGCGGTACGGGGCGTCCGTCGGTGAAGGCGTCGAGGACCGCGTCGCCGATGCCGCCCTCCGGGTGGTGGTCCTCCACGGTCATCAGGCAGCCGGTCTCCTCGGCGGCCCGGCGCAGGGTGGCCCGGTCGACGGGCTTCACAGAGTACAGGTCGATCACCCGCGCGGCGATGCCCTCCCGCTCCAGGGCGTCGGCGGCGGACAGCGCCTCATGCACGGTGACGCCCGCCGCGACCAGGGTCAGCCGGTCGCGGTCGGAGGAGCGCAGCACCTTGCTGCCACCGACCGGGAAGGTCTCGTCCGGGTCGTAGATCACCTTGCTCTCGCCGCGCGAGGTACGCAGATAGCGGATGCCCTCCAGGCCTGCCATCGCGCCGACGAGCCGCGCGGTCTGGTTGGCGTCACAGGGGTAGAGCACGGTCGAGCCGTGCACCGCCCGCATCATCGCCAGGTCCTCCAGGCCCATCTGGCTGGGTCCGTCCTCGCCGATGGCGACACCGGCGTGCGAGCCGACGAGGTTGACGCCGGAGCCGCTGACGGACGCCATCCTGATGAAGTCGTGGGCCCGGGTCAGGAAGGCGGCGAAGGTGGCGGCGTACGGCACCCAGCCGCGTGCCGCGAGTCCCACCGCCGAGGCGACCATCTGCTGTTCGGCGATGTAGCACTCGAAGTAGCGGTCGGGGTGCTCCTTGGCGAAGAACTCGGCGCGCGTGGAGTCGCCGACCTCGCCGTCCAGGGCGACGATGTCGCCGCGGCCGGTGCCGAGCGCGGCGAGGGCCTCACCGAAGGCGTTGCGGGTGGCGACCTCCTCGCCCTTGTCCCACTTCGGCAGTTCGTAGTCGCCGGTCTGTACGGCGTGCAGCATGCGGGCGGCCGGCGGCTCCTGCACCTGGACGCGGACCTCGCGCGGGCCGCCGAGCTCGGCGATGGCGTCCTCGGCCTCCGGCAGCGGCTTGCCGTGCAGGCCCTCGCGGTCCTGGACGGCCTCGACGCCCTTGCCCTTGAGGGTGCGGGCGAGGATCGCGGTGGGCTGGCCCTTGGTGGACGCGGCCTCGCCGTAGGCGCGGTCGATCGCGTCCACGTCGTGCCCGTCGACCTCGACGGTGTGCCAGTCGAAGGCCTGGAAGCGGCGGGCGTAGGCGTCCAGGTCGTGGCCGTGCCGGGTCGGGCCGCGCTGGCCGAGCCGGTTGACGTCGACGATCACGGTGAGGTTGTCCAGGTGTTCGTACCCGGCGTGCTCGGCGGCCTCCCACACGGATCCCTCGGCCAGCTCGCTGTCGCCGCACAGCACCCACACGCGGTAGCCGGTGCGGTCCAGCCGCTTGCCGGCGAGCGCGATGCCGACACCGACCGGCAGGCCCTGCCCGAGCGAGCCGGTGGCCGTCTCGACCCAGGGCAGGCGCTGCGGTGTGGGATGCCCTTCGAGGCGGCTGCCGAGCTTGCGGAAGGTCAGCAGTTCCTCGTCGTCGACGGCACCGGCCGCCTTGTACGCGGAGTACAGCAGCGGCGAGGCGTGTCCCTTGGAGAGGACGAAGCGGTCGTTGCCCGGGTGGGCGGGGCGGTCGAAGTCGTAGCGGAAGTGGTGGGCGAGCAGCACGGCCATCAGGTCGGCCGCGGACATCGAGGACGTCGGGTGCCCGGAGCCCGCGGCGGCGGCGGCGCGGACACTGTCCACGCGCAGCTGCTGTCCGAGGTCGGTGAGTTCACCGGTGTTCATGAGTCTCCTTTCGCGGAGTCGTCCGGGACGTCGGAACGCTTGACGGGGCCGGGGGCGGTATCGGCACCCGGGGGCGGCTGACCGGGCGGGGGTTCGAGGGCCGTGGGCCGGGGGTGCTTCTCGGCGGACTCCCCGCCGGACTGGTTCTTGGCGGGCTCACCACCGGGCTGGTTCTTGGCGGACTCCCCACCCGGCTGGTTCATGGCATCCTCGCCACCGGGCTGGTTCTTGGCGGACTCCCCACCCGGCTGGTTC
This sequence comes from Streptomyces tuirus, assembly GCA_018195615.1. GTDB lineage: Bacteria > Actinomycetota > Actinomycetes > Streptomycetales > Streptomycetaceae > Streptomyces > Streptomyces tuirus_A. Next base: position 884,691 of record JAGTPG010000001.1, read on the forward strand.
ATGGCATCCTCCCCACCCGGCTGACTCTTGGCAGGCTCCCCACCCGGCTGACTCTTGGCGGGCTCACCACCCGGCTGACTCTTGGCAGGCTCACCACCCGGCTGGTTCATGGCATCCTCCCCACCCGGCTGACTCTTGGCAGGCTCACCACCCGGCTGACTCTTGGCGGGCTCACCACCGGGCTGATTCTTGGCAGGCTCACCACCGGGCTGGTTCCTGGCAGGCTCACCACCCGGCTGATTCCTCCCAGGCTCCCCACCTGGCTGGTTCATGGCAGGCTCCCCACCCGGCTGCCCCTGTGCCGGATCGCCGCCGGGTCGGCTGCCGGCCGTCGGCTCTTCCCCGGGCGTCCCTTCGCCGGATCGGTCTCGGAGCGCTGCTCCGTGAAGCGGGAACCTGGCCCGTCCCCGGACGGGCGTCCCTTGGCCGTCTCGGCTTCGGTGCGTGGCTGCGCGGGCCCGGGTCCGGGTCGTACCTGCGTCGGCCCGGATCCGGGCTGCCCCTTCGCGGGCTCTTCTCCTGCCCCGCCCGGGTCGGGTTCGTCATGGGTGTCGGAAGCGAGCGCCGCCCCCGGCCCCGACCGGGCAGCGGTCTCCTGCCGCTGCTCCGGCCCGCCCGGCACTCGGGCCAGCTCCGGCGACGACGTGTCCAGCGGCACCGACCAGGACCGGACGAGCCCCAACTGCACGGCCTGCCGCGGCAGTACCGCGTCCAGCAGCCAGTCCGCGGCGACCCGGACCCGGTTCCCGGGCATCGCGGCGAGGTGATAGCCACGCGTCACCGCACCGGCCGGTACCCCGGACAGCGCCACACCGAGCGGGTTGGCGGCAGCCTTCGCACCGCCCAGGTCGACGACGAAACCGAGGTCGCGATGGCGGTAGGGCTTGCGCGCGCCGCCGAGGCCGAGCGAGGCCGCGACGTTCTCCGCCGCCACCTTGCCGTGCCGCCAGGCGTGCTGCGCGGTCATCGGCGTGTAGCTCCCCGGCTTCTCCAGATCGGGCACCGCGGCCACGTCACCACAGGCGAACAGCTCGGGCCGGCCCGGCACCTGCAGGTGCGGGTCGACCAGCAGCCGCCCCTTCTCCATCGGCAGCCCGAGGGACTCGACCAGCGGGTCGGGCCGTACGCCCACGCACCACACCAGGGTCCGGGTCTCGACGAACTCGCCGTCGGTCAGCACGACCCCCTCGTGCGTGGCCTCCTGCACGGAGGTCCCCATCCGCACGTCCACGCCCCGCTCCCGCAGCACCCGGTCGGCGGTGGCGGACAGCTTCTCGTCCATCTCGGGCAGCACCCGCGGCGCCACGTCCAGCAGCATCCAGCGCGGCCGCATGCCCTGCCGCAGCGGATGCTTGCGGACCTGCGCGTCGGTGAACATCTGCCCGTGCGCGGCGACCTCGGTGCCGGTGTATCCGGCGCCCACCACGACGAAGGTGCACCGCGCGGCGCACGTCTTGGGGTCGTCTGCGGCGGCTGCCAGCTCGACCTGCCGGGTCACGTGGTCGCGGAGGTAGAGCGCCTCGGGCAGCCCCCGGAAGCCGTGCGCGTGCTCGGCGACGCCGGGAATGGGCAGCAGCTTGTTGACGCTGCCGGCGGCGAGCACCAGCCGGTCGTAGGCGAGCGTGCCGCCCTCGCCCTCGGGCCGGTGTAGTGCAGGGTGCGGTCGTCGAGGTCGATCCGGTCGGCCTCGCCCAGCACCAGCCGCACGTTCGGCAGCGAGTCCGAGAGGGAGACCGTGACCCGGCGCGGTTCCAGGATCCCGGCGGCGACCTGGGGCAGCAGGGGCAGGTACAGGAAGTAGTCGGTCGGGTTGAGCAGGGTGATGTGGGCCCGGCCCCGGGTGATCCGGGACAAGGTGCGGGCCGTGCGGTACCCGGCGAAACCGGCACCGACGATCACGATGCGGGGTCGACTCACGGTTGGCTCGCCTCCGGCGCTGTCGCGTAGCTCGGGAGCCTTCCGCGTCCCCCTGGCCAGGGCACCCAAACGTCCGGCGGGGTCCGGTCGCCCGAACGCCGCCGGTTTCCGGCCCGGTGCCCGGGTACCCGGTGCGGGATACGGACCGCCGACGTCGCGGAGGCACTCCCCCATGCCCGAGTACGGTTACTTCCTCTCGTGCGAGCAGTACGGACCCGCCGAGCTGATCGAACAGGCACGGATGGCCGAACAGGCCGGCTTCCAGGCACTGTGGATCTCGGACCACTACCACCCGTGGAACGACGAGCAGGGCCAGAGCCCCTTCGTGTGGTCGGTGATCGGTGCCCTGTCCGAGGCGGTGTCCCTGCCGATCGAGACGGCGGTGACGTGCCCGACCGTACGCATGCACCCGGCGGTGGTGGCGCAGGCCGCGGCGACCAGCGCGGTGATGACGGACAACCGCTTCCGGCTCGGCGTCGGCTCGGGCGAGGCGCTCAACGAGCACATCCTGGGCGACCACTGGCCGCCGGCCCACGTCCGGCTGGACATGCTGGAGGAGGCCATCCAGGTGATGCGCCGGCTGTTCACCGGGAGGAGGTCAACCACCACGGGCCGCACTACACGGTGGAGAACGCCCGCCTGTACACGGTCCCGGACGAGCCGATCCCGATCGACATCTCCGGCTTCGGCCCGGCGGCGACCCAGCTCGCGTCCCGCGTCGGCGACGGCTACATCACCATCCAGCCGGACGAGTCGATGGTGGAGCAGTACCGCAAGGGCGGGGGCGGCGGAAAACTGGTCAGCGGCGGCACCAAGGTCTGCTACGACACCGACAAGGACGAGGCCGTACGCACCGTCCACCGGCTCTGGGCCAACGAGCAGCTGCCCGGCGAGCTGGGCCAGGTGCTGCCCTCCCCGGCCCACTTCGAGCAGGCGCAGCAGCTCGTCACCGAGGACATGGTGCGCGAGAACCGGGTGTGCGGCGACGACGTCGACGAGCACGTGGCGGAGCTGAAGCAGTTCGCCGACGCGGGCTTCGACCGGGTCTACGTCAACCAGATCGGCCCCGACCTGCGCGGCTTCTTCGACCTCTACCGCACGAAGGTGCTGCCCCAGCTCCAGCAGGCCGTCTGACGGAAGGCCGGTCACCCGATGGAACTCCACCGTCCCGTCGTCTCGGTGTACACGGTGCCGACCGACGCCCCCGAGGCGGACGGCACGCTGGCCTGGGACACCACGACCGTGGTGATCTGCGAGGTGACGGCGGGCGACGCGACCGGTACCGGCTGGACGTACGGCCCGGCGGCGGTGGGGGAGTTCCTCACCGCCGCCCTCGCCCCGCTGGTGGAGGGCATGAGCGCCCTGGACATCCCCGCCGTGCACGACTCGATGTGCCGCTCGGTACGCAACGTGGGCCGCCCGGGCGTCGCGTCCTGCGCGATCTCCGCACTGGACATCGCCCTGTGGGACCTCAAGGCGCGGCTGCTGGAGCTTCCCCTGGCCCGGCTGCTCGGGGTGCGGAGCGAACACGTCCCGGTGTACGGCAGCGGGGGTTTCACGACGTACCACGACACGCATCTGGCCGCGCAGTTGAACGGCTGGGTGCACGGGCAGCACATCCCGCGCGTGAAGATCAAGATCGGTGAGAGCTGGGGTCGCGAGGTCACCCGCGACCTGCACCGCGTCCGGGCCGCCCGCCATGTCGTCGGTGAGGACGCCGAGTTGTACGTCGACGCCAACGGCGCCTACACCCGCAAGCAGGCCGTGCGCGTCGGCCAGGTGCTGGCCGAGCACGGGGTGGGCTGGTTCGAGGAGCCGGTGTCCTCGGACGACCTGACGGGTCTCCGGCTGGTCCGGGACGCGGTGGTGTGCGACGTGACGGCCGGGGAGTACGGCTTCGACCTGCCTTACCTGGCCCGGATGATCACGGCCGGGGCGGTCGACTGCCTCCAGGTGGACGCGACCCGCTGCGGCGGCCTCACCGAGTTCCTGCGCGCGGCGGCCCTGGCCCATGCCCACGGTCTGGAGATCTCCGCGCACTGCGCGCCGTACGCCCACGCGGCGGCGGCCGCCACGATCCCCAACCTCCGGCACATCGAGTGGTTCCACGACCACGTGCGCATCGAGGACATGTTCTTCGACGGCGCCCTGGACCCCACGGGCGGCACGATCCGCCCGACCCAGGGCGTGGGCCACGGGCTCACGCTGCGGACGCAGGAGGTCGAGCAGTACCGGGTCGCCTAGGCCGTGCTGCTCCGCTCGTCCTCATGCGTGTCCTCATGCGTGCTCATGTGAGGGGCCGGCGGCGGACCAGTCCGGCCAGTTTCCGTGCGGCCAGGGCTCCCGCCCCCGCGGTGACGGCCGCGCCCATCCACCGCCGGTTCCGTGACACCCACTGCTGCGGGCTGTCGTGCACGGCCTCGTCGTCGAAGCGCCCGTGGGCGCCGAAGTCGTGGCCGTGCCGGCCGTCCGCGGGCTCCCAGAGGTTCGCCGGTCCTTCGTGCGGGCCGTTTTCCTGCTGCGCCTCGACGTTCGTGCGGGCCAGATAGCGGTCCAGCAGCCCGGGTGCGACGGCGTTGGCGATGAGCGTGGCGGCCGTGGAGCCGCCCACCCAGTGCTCCCGGCGCCGCGCGTGCGACGCCGCGTACACGATCGCCCGGGCCGCGACCTCCGGCTGGTACACGGGCGCGACCGGCCGGGCCCGCCCCCGCATGCGGTTCAGCACCCAGTCGAACTGCGGGGTGTTGAGGCCCGGCAGCTGCACCATCGTGGTCCGCACCCCGCTGCGCGCGTGCAGCAGCTCGCAGCGCAGCGACTCGTTGAAACCCTGGATCGCGTGCTTGGCCCCGCAGTACGCCGACTGCAGCGGGATGCCCCGGTAGGCCAGCGCGGAGCCGACCTGCACGATCGTGCCGCGGTCGCGCGGCAGCATGTGGCGCAGGGCGGCCCGGGTGCCGAACACGAAGCCCAGGTAGGTGACTTCGGTGACCCGGCGGAACTCGTCCGGGCCGACCTCCGTGAACGGCGCGAAGACCCCGGTGAAGGCGTTGTTGACCCAGACGTCGATGTGACCGAAGGCGTCGACGACCTGCTGGGCGGCGTCGTCGACGGCCTTGGCGTCGGAGACGTCCACGCCGACGACCAGCGCCTCGCCTCCGGCGCGCTGCACCTCGTCCGCCGCGGCGGCGAGTCCTTCACGCCCCCGGGCCAGCAGGGCGACCCGGTCGCCCCGGGCGGCGAAGGCCCTGGCGGCGGCGCGTCCGACACCGCCGCTGGCTCCGGTCACCACTACCACGCGGCCGTGCCGGTGCAGTGTTCCTGCCGTGCCCACCTCGTATCACGCCCCGCGGTGCGGTACTTCAGGGTCGTCCGAGGGCCGCGGGGGCACGCTGCCCGGGGCGGGCCCGCCGGCGGCTCCGCCGACCGGCCCGGCGGCGGGCGGCGCCGGCGGCACGGGCGGCACACCGCCGGGCACCCCGCTGACCGGCGCGGTGCCGTCGCGGCCCGGCGTCGGGCCGGCCGCGTGCCCGGGGCGGGCCGGGAGGCGGCGGGCCGGGCCGCGCCACGCAGCACGTACGCGGCGGCGGCCAGGATCACGGCGGTGATCAGCGCAGCGGCCCAGTCGGGCAGGCCGAGGGCGAGGGCCAGCCCCACGGCGAGCGCGAGGGCCGCGCCCGCGTACAGGGCGAGGGCGCCGGACGCGGCGTACAGCGCGGCCCTGCGGCGCTGCCTGCGCGTCTGCTCGCGCAGTTCGTCCCGTACCGTCTCGCGCGCCACCTGTGCCAGCTCGTCGACCAGATGCTTGTCCAGATGCTCCAGGTGATCCAGCGGCTTCATACCCGGCCGGGTACCCTGGCCCCCCGGCGCGTAACTAGGCTCGTCGCCATGGAGATTCTGGGTGCCACACTGCGGGTCTGCGTCGACGACCTCGAGACCGCGATCCCCTTCTACGAGCGGCTGGCGGGGGCAGAGCCCAGCGCTTCGAACGGGGCGGTGTCCAGGTGGCGGCGATCGGCTGCTTCCTGCTGATGAGCGGCCCGCCGGCCGAACTGGAGCTGCTGCGCAAGGTCGCCGCGACGATCGCCGTGACGGACGTCGACGAGACCCACCAGGTGCTCACCGAGCTGGGCGCCCACGTCATCGCGGGGCCCATCGCGTCACCGGCGGGCCGCAACCTGATCGCCCTTCATCCGGACGGGTCGGTCTACGAGTACGTGGACCGCCGCCCGTGAGCCCCGCCGGGGCCGGGTTCAGCACCACCCCGGCGCCTCGACCGTCTCGGTGGTGATCGCCCAGCGTTCGTGGTCGCGCCAGGCCCCGTCGACGAAGAGCATCTTCGGCGAGAAGCCCTCCAGGTGGAACCCGCAGCCCCGGGCCAGGGCGATGGACGCGGCGTTCATGGGCTGGACGTTGATCTCCAGCCGGTGCAGCCGCATCGGGCCGAACGCGTACCGCACGACGAGGTCCAGCCCTTCGCGCATCAGCCCGCGCCCGGCGGCGTGCGCGAAGGCGCCGTAACCCAGCGTGCCGGACTGGAAGCCGCCCTCGACGATGTTGTTGATGTTGATGAACCCGGCGACGGCCCCGTCGGCCTTGTCGCAGACCAGGAAGCCCGCCTTGGAGGGATCCTCGATCAGCCGGCCCGCGTACGCGGTGTACGCCTGTGTGCTCTCCGGCGGGAAGAGCCACGGGCGGTGCAGGTCCCTGCTCTCCGGGCGCGGGCGGTGAACTCGGCACCGTCCTCGTAGGTGAAGTGGCGTATGCCCACCCGGGGCCTTCGGCGAGGTAGCGGGATGCGTTGTGCGGCACCCCGCCACAGTAACCGCGCCGCCTGTGTCAGGGTCCGGCGACCGGCAGCCGGAGCATCCCGGTGTTCCCGGGACCGCTGATCACGGTCACCGGTTTGACGCCCCGGTTGCCGAAGTAGGCGTCGTCGCTCGCCGCGATCACGAGACGCAGCCGGTGCCCCGTCGCGTACCGGTGCACGATGCCGGGCAGCGTGACGGTGAAGCTCTTGGTCACGTCCGGTACCCGGACCGGCGCGACCAGGCGGCGCACCAGGGTGCGGGTGCCGTCGGGGGCGACGTCGTAGAGCTTGGCGAACAGGACGAGCTTGTCGGCCGCGTCGCCGGAGTGCTGTGTGCGCTCGGCCTTCGGTGAGTGCACCCTGAGGGTGGCCCGGGGCGCGCCCACGACGTCGAGGGGGCGTGCCAGGGGCGCGCTGGTCCAGTCGAGGTAGGTGCCCTCGGTGTCGCGCGGTGGGGTGGGGGCAGCCCGAGGAGGCCGGACAGCGAGCTCTCCGAATGGCTCGTGGGGACGAGCCGGTTGGTGTAGGTGCGGCTGCCGCGGGCCACCTTGTCCCGGTTGTCGACGAGTTTGCCGTCGCCGGAGAGGTAGTACGTGCGGCTCTTCGCGGGGAGCCGGTCGGCGGTGGCGTAGGTGTGGTCCGCGTCGGTGATCCAGTCCCGGTGATAGGCGAAGGCCGGTCCCGTGTCGACGTGCGTCCGCCCCCGCAGATGGCGGTCGAACCAGGCGAGGACGCGCCGGCCGACGTAGCTGGTCTCCAGGTTGCCCTTCGACAGGTCGAGCTCTCCGGCGGCCGGGGTGGGCCCGGCGCTGTGGCCCCAGGACTGCCAGATCATCTTCACGGGGTGCCCTGGGCCGCGAGCGTCCGGTAGGTCGCCGTCGCCTCGTTGAGGTTGAAGAGGGTGTCGGCCTGCCCCTGGACCAGCAGGGTGGGCGCCTTGACGCGGGGGAGGTACGACACCGGGGAGACGCTCCGCGCGAAGGCGAGCAGCTGGGCCGTCCGCTCGGCGGGGTACCTCCCGAGTTGAGGGTGCGGATGGTCCGGCAGGCCTCGGTGACGAAGTGCAGACATTTCAGGGAGTTGACGCGGGACGGGTCCAGGCTGGGCTGGAGCAGTGGCTGGCCCTCGCCGATGAGGTAGAAGCCGTTGGTCCACTGCCACTTGAAGGCGCCCGGGACGTCCCTGGCGCCGACGGCGTTGTTGGGGGCCAGCGAGTACGCCAGGTCGTGCCAGGTGATCATGGGGACGAGCGCGTCGAGGCGGTGGTCGACGGCGGCCGTCGCCAGCTGGACGGCACCGCCGTAGGAGCCGCCGATCATGCCGACGCGCGGGTCGCCGGGGGCGTCGAGGGTGACGAAGTCGGCGCTGGTGCCGTCGTCGGCGGCGCGTTTGCCTGCCAGGAAGTCGACCAGGTGCGAGGCGGCGGCGCCGTCGATGTCCGGGTCGTCGAGGGAGATGAGGCAACCGCTGCGGCCGAAGCCGAGCCCGGAGTAGACGAGGGAGACGTAGCCGCGCTGGGCGAAGGCCTTGCCGACGCTGTCCGTGGAACCGTCCGACTTGCTGCCGCCGAAGCCGTTGGTGCCGAGCACGGCGGGCGCCGGACGGTCGCGGTCCACGCCGGCGGGGCGGTACAGGTCGGCGTCGACCGTGCACGGGCGGCCGCCGGCCTGGACGGTGAACTTCAGCGGCGTGACGGTGTAGGCGGGGCCCGCCGCCGCGGGCGGGGTGAGCGTGAGGGGGGCGGCCAGGGCGGCGCCCAGCACGAGAGCGAGCGGTGCGCGGGATCTGGGCACGCGTCGGGACACTCGGACCTCCACGGTGGGGACGACGACACCCGGACAAGCCGGATACCGACCAGTAGGTACCGGCCGGTAGTCATGGTGTGACACGTGTCAGGAGGCGTCAATCACCGAAACGAGGGTTTCTTGACAGGGTTTCAGTAGTGGCGCCGCCCTCAGCTCAGGGCCGGTTCGTCGAACGTCAACGTGCCCGCCCCGGCGTCCAGTTCGGCCAGGGAACCGAAGGGTATGGTCAGCGCGCCGTCGCAGTGCCCGAACCCGAACTCCTCCAGGACCGGGACGCCGAGGCCGCCGAGCCGGTCGGCGAGCATCGCCCGCACGTGCTCGTAGGGACCGCACGACTCCCACGACCCGAGCACGATCCCGGCGACCCCGTCCAGCCAACCGGTCCGCAGGAGTTGGGTCAGGTACCGGTCCAGGCGGTACGGGCTCTCCCCCACGTCCTCGATCAGCAGCAGCCGGTCCCGGGCCCCGGCGAGTGCGTGCGGTGTGCCGAGGTCGCTCACGAGCAGGCTCAGGCAGCCGCCCAGCGTGACGCCCCGGGCCCGGCCCGGCACCAGCACACCGCCGCCCGGGGGCACGGCGGTCACGGTCCGCACCGACTCGGGCTCGAAGAGGGTGGCCCGCAGCTGCTCCTGGGCGCGGGCGTTCTTGAGGAAGTCGACGCCGGCCGCCGCCGGGCCGTACAGGGTGACCAGTCCCAGGCGGGTGGCGAACGCCTGGTGCAGGACGGTGATGTCGCTGAACCCGGCGAACACCTTCGGGCCCGCCGCCCGCATCGCGTCCCAGTCGAGCAGGTCGACCATGCGCTGCGCCCCGTACCCGCCCCGGGCGCACAGCACCGCGGCGACCGCCGGGTCGCACCAGGCGCTCTGGAGGTCGGCGGCCCGCTGGGCGTCCGAGCCGGCCAGGTAGGCCAACTCGGCGTGCCTCCCGAGCACATGAGGCATCGCCACGGGGTCGAGGTCCCAGCCGCGCAGGACGTCGAGACCGGCCTGGAGCCGCTCCTCGGGCACGGGCCCGCTGGGCGCGACGACGGCCACCCTGGCGCCGGGGGTGAGTCGGGGCGGTCGCAGAAGCTGTTTCACGTGTCGAGCTCCAGGGTCGGGACATCGGGCGGGTTCAGGCCGAACACCTGGGCGTACAGGGAGAGTTCGGCCTCCAGGGCGCGCACCATGGTCTCCGCCCGCCGGAATCCGTGCCCCTCCCCCTCGAAGGCGAGGTAGGCGTGCGGCACCGGCCGGTCGCCCAGCCGCGCCAGGAACCGCTCGCACTGGACGGGCGGGCAGATGACGTCGTCCAGGCCCTGGAGCAGCAGGAACGGCACGGTGAGGCGGTCGGCGTGGGTGGCGGGTGAGCGCTCCGCGTACCGGGCGGGCACTTCGGCGAGCGGCCCGATCAGGCTCTCAAGGTACTGCGACTCGAAGTCGTGGGTCTCCCCCGTGCCCCAGCCGGTGAGGTCCAGGATGGGGTACTTGATCGTGCCGCAGGCGTAGACGTCGGTGGTGGTGAGCGATGCGGCCGCGGTCCAGCCGCCGGCGCTGCCGCCCCGGACGGCGAGCCGGTCGCGATCGGCCGTCCCCTCGTCGGCGAGGGCCAGGGCGACGGCGGCGCAGTCCTCCACGTCCACCACGCCCCACTGCTCGCGCAGCCGCTCGCGGTACGCGCGCCCGTAGCCGGTGGAACCGCCGTAGTCGACCTCGGCGATGCCGATGCCGCGTGAGGTGAAGTAGGCGATCTCCAGGTCGAGCACGAGCGGTGCGCGGGCGGTGGGCCCGCCGTGCGCCCAGACGACGTACGGCGGCAGCTCGTCGCCGGGCGCGACGCAGCCGGGGTGGTGCGGCGGGTAGATGTGGGCGTGGATGTCGCGTCCGTCCGGGCCGGTGAAGGTGCGGATCTGTGGCTCGGGGTAGTAGGCGGGGTCCACGGCGTCGTCGTGCTCGGCGCCGATGACGCGGGCGTGGCCGGTGCCGACGTCCAGCTCCACGACCTCGTAGGCGCTGCGCGGACTGGCCCCGACGGCGACGACCCTCCCCCACCCTCCGGGCGGGGGACCCCCATCTCGCTGCGCTCGCCGTGTGCGGCGAGGGTGGACGCGAACTCGGTCCAGGGACCGGCCGCGTCGACGAGTTCGCCGGTCTCGGGGTCGAGGATGCCGAGGGCGGTGGTGCCCCGGCCGTGCACGACGGCGATCAGACCGCTGTCGAGCGGCGTGAACCAGCGCATGCCGAGCTTCCACAGGGCCCCGCCGAACTCCTCCTCGCGTGGGCACAGGGGCACGCCGTCGAGGAAGAGGTTCCACCAGCCGCTGCGGTCGCTCGCGTGCAGCAGGCGGCCGTCATGGGTCCAGTCGGCCTGGGCCACGGCCTCGCCGGGCCCGCCGGCCACGGTACGGGGGTCGCGCAGGGTGCCGTCGGGGCCGACGTCGGCCAGGACCAGTTCGGTGCCGTCCCAGGGCATGCGCGGATGGTCCCAGGCGAGCCAGGCGGCCCGCCGGCCGTCGGGCGAGAGCTTGGCACCGGTCACGAACCGGTGCCGGTCGTCGGTCAGTTCGCGCACGGCGTCCCGGTCCCGCGCCGCGGAGCCGTCCAGCGGCACGGCGGCCAGGACGCGGCGAACGTCGGTGGGGCCGTCGCCGGTGAACTCCTCCAGCACGCACCACACTTCGTCCCGCTCGGGCCGCAGCAGGGGCTCCGCCCAGCGCAGGCCCGCGCCCACCGGGGACACGGGCGTGAGCGGGCGCGGCTGCCCGCCGGGCTCGTAGCGGTAGAGCCGCTGGTCGGCGAAGTTCACGAACACCACCAGCGGGCCGTCGTCGCGGGCGAGGGCGGCCCAGGGATGTCCCCCGTACTCGATCACCCGGCTGCGCACGTTCCACGGCGCGGGCAGCAGCGACTCCTCCGTGTTGTCGGCGTGCCGCCGCACCAGGGTGCGCCGGCCGCCCTCCTCGGGGCGCGGCTCGGTCCACCACACCTCGTCGCCGACGAAGCCAACCCACTCCGGGTGCCCGTCGTGCGCGGCGGCCAGGGCCGCGTCGAGGGGCGAGGGCCACGCCCCGTACGCCAGCGTCCGCACCGTCTCCGTCTCCCCCACTCGCCTAGGCCGTGTTTTAGAACTCGCTGACCTGCCTGGTTGGCCGTCCGGGGACGTCGCGGGCGGCCATCCAGATGGTGAGGTCGCGGGCGATGTCGTTGACGCTGGTCGCTGTGGTGACCTCGTGCTCGTTGCGAGTGCTGTCACGGCGGACGATCTCGTAGCCGCCCTCGTCCATGATGGCCACTGAGGTGAACCAGACGGGGTCGTCCTCGTCGGGCTGGACGACCACGAACGTGTTGTCGGAGTCGTTGAGGTCGCTGATCAGCATGAACAGCGCGTCCTCGGAGGGGTCGTCGATGCGGTCGCCGTTCTCGCTGTCGGCACCGTAGTACTGAGCCCCCATCGTTGCCTTCCCCTCGCCCCATTCACCCTGATCGTGGCCAGCATGGCACGCGGAGACGACGCCTCGGGCCGGTCATAACCATTCGCCGATGGCTGCGATCAGAACGGTCGCTTCGAAGCGGACTGCGAGTTTGTCGAAACGAGTGGCGACCGCCCGGTTGCGCTTGAGCCGGTTGATCCCGCATTCGACCGCGTGCCGGGCCTTGTAATCCTCGCGGTTGAAGGCCGGAGGCCGCCCGCCGGCCTTCCCTCGCCGTTTGCGGTTGGCGGCCTGGTCGGCAGGCTCCGGGATCGTGCATCGGATTCCCCGCTTTCGCAGGTAGGCCCGGTTGGCGCGGGAGGAGTACGCCTTGTCGCCCCGCACTCGCAGCGGGCGGACCCGGGGACGGCCGGGCCCGGTGCGGGGCACTCGGATGGCTTCCAGAACGGCGGTGAACTGAGGACTGTCACCACGCTGACCTGCGGTGACCCGCAAGGACAGCGGCCGTTGGCCTTGTTCGCAGGCCAGGTGGATCTTGGTGGTGAAGCCTCCCCGGGACCGGCCCAGGCCGTGGTCCTCGGGTTCGGTGCGGGACCCGCCCGGCGGTTCCTTTTGGGATTGGCCGGCACGGCGGGCGCCCGCGGCGTGCTGATGGGCCCGGCAGATCGTGGAGTCGACATTGACCTCCCACGTGATCAGCCCTGCCGCGTCCGCCCGGACCTGCAGCCGGGTCAGCAGCAGGGTCCAGGTGTCGTCGCGTTGCCAGCGGCGGAAGAGGCCGTAGACCGTCTGCCACGGCCCGTACTTCGACGGCAGATCCCTCCACGGAGCACCGGTCCGCACCCGCCACCGGATTCCATCGATCAGCCTCCGCCGGCCCAACGATGGCCGCCCCAACGCCGCAACCGGCAACAACGGCTCCAGCACCGCCCATTGCTCGTCAGAAAGATCCCCTCGCCCCACACCGAGATCATCACGATGCGAGGCGAGGAACAGAGCTGACTTTCAAAACACGGCCTAGGCCGTCCGCAGGAACCGGTCGAGCACCCGGACGCCGAAGTGCAGCGCCTCGACGGGGACGCGCTCGTCGACGCCGTGGAACATGGCCGCGTAGTCGTAGCCCTCGGGCAGCTTCAGCGGTGTGAAGCCGTAGCCGGTGATGCCGAGGCGCGAGAACTGCTTGGCGTCGGTGCCGCCGGACATGCAGAACGGCACGACATGACCCTCGGGTGCGAACTCCTCGACGGCGGCCCGCATCCCCGCGAACGTCGCCGAGCCCACCGGCGCCTGAAGGGCGACCTCGCGGTGGTGGAACTCCCAGTCGACGTCCGGACCGGTGAGCCGGTCGAGGGTGGCGCGGAACTCGCCCTCCCCGTCGGGCAGATACCGGCCGTCCACGTACGCCACGGCCTCCCCGGGAATCACGTTGATCTTGTAACCGGCGTCCAGCATGGTCGGGTTGGCGCTGTTGCGGATGGTCGGCTCGACGAGCGCGGCGGCCGGGCCGAGTTTGTCCAGCAGGGCGTCCACGTCGGTCAGGTCGGTCTCGATGCCGTACAGCGCGGCGAGTTCGGTGAGCGCGGCGCGCACGGTCGGGGTCAGCCGCAGCGGCCAGTCGTGCGTGCCGATCCGGGCGATCGCGGCCGCGAGGCGGGTCACCGCGTTGTCCCGGTTCACCTTGGAGCCGTGCCCTGCGCGGCCGCGCGCGGTGAGCTTCAGCCAGGCCGTGCCCCGTTCCCCGGCCGCGATCGGGTAGATGTGCCTCCCGTTGCCGTCGTGGAAGGTGAAGGCGCCCGACTCGCTGACGCCCTCGGTGCAGCCCTCGAACAGTGCGGCGTGCTCATCGGCGAGGAAGCCGGAGCCGTCCTCGGCGCTGGCCTCCTCGTCCGCGGTGAACGCGATGACGACGTCCCGCCGGGGCCGGACCCCCTGGCGCGCCCAGGCCCGCAGCACGGCGAGGATCATCGCGTCCATGTTCTTCATGTCGACGGCGCCGCGTCCCCAGACGACCCCGTCGCGGATCTCCCCGGAGAACGGGTGCACGCTCCAGTCGGCGGCCTCGGCGGGTACGACGTCCAGATGGCCGTGGAGCAGCAGCGCCTTCGCCGAGGGGTCGGTGCCCTCGACACGGGCGACGACGTTGGTGCGGCCCTTGGTGCGCTCCAGGAGCGTCGGCTCGATCCCGGCCTCGGCGAGTCGCGCGGCGGCGTACTCGGCGGCGGGCCGCTCCTGGCAGTCGCCTCCACCCCGGTTGGTGGTGTCGATGCGGATCAGGTCGGACGTGAACGTCACGACCTCCTCCAGCGCCTGCTCGTCCACCTGCTCAGCCATACTGCTCCTCCACCGCGGCCGAGACGATCGTGGTGACCGCCTTGAACGCGCGGATGCCCTCGTACATGGTCCCGCTCGTGTAAGCCACCTTCCGCTCCCCGATCCGGTCCACACCCGGCACGACGCTGGCGGCCATGGCCAGGTGCTCGGCGTCGAACTCCACGGCGACGGTGAACGGGCCGCCCCGCACGGGCTCGTGACGCACCGCCAGCGACGCGGCCTCCTTGGCGGCGGCCCGGATGTCGGCAGCGGTCCGTGCGGGCGTGCGGCAGACGGCCGCGTACCGCGAGACGTGGTCCTTCACCGCGACCTTCAGCGCCTCGGGCGCGTATCCGAGCGCGTCCTCGCAGGCGACGTCGTCCCCGGTGACCAGCACCACCGGCACCCCGAACTCGGCGACGACGTGGGCGTTGAGCAGTCCCTCGCTCGCCCGTACGTCGTTGAGCCAGACGCCCGTGATGGAGTTGGCGAGGTAGGTGTGGGCGAGGACGCCCTCCATGCCGGCGCCCGCGTGGTAGCCGACGAACGCGACGCCGTCGACGTCGCCGTGCTGCACGCCCTCCACCATGGACAGTGTCTTGTGCCGCCCGGTGAGCAGCTGGGCCCGGTCGTCCAACTGCTCCAGCAGCAGGTTGCGCATCGACCAGTGCGCCTCGTTGATGATCACCTCGTCGGCGCCGCCGTCGTGGAAGCCGAGCACGGCGGCGTTGACGTCCGAGGTGAACAGTGAGCGGCAGCGCTCCCACTGCGAGGCGCCCGGCACCACGTCGTCCGGCCAGGTGACGCCGGTGGCGCCCTCCATGTCGGCGCTGACGAGGATCCTCATGACGAGCCGTCCAGGGTGCAGATCTTCATGGTTCGTCACGTTACGCGCTGCGGGCGGAACCGGCTACGACGTCACCAGCGTATCGGCAGGTCGGCGACGAACGAGGTGAGCCGGTCGGCCAGCAGGCGGTGGTCGCGGGCGGAGTAGTGCCAGTGGCAGCCGGAGTAGTCGAAGCCCGTGTCGTCGAGGCGCCAGTAGCGCACCCGGCGGTCGCCGGCGTCGGCGCGCTCCTTCACGACCTGCTCGACGTGTCCGGCGAACGGGCCGGCGCCGACGGCGAGGATGGTGGTCCGGGGCCCGTAGCGGGTCCGCAGCTTCTGGACGAAGGCGCCGTAGGCGCCGCGGTAGGCGGCGGCGAGGCTCTCGTCCGTCCATGGCTCGCCCGGGTTCAGGGGAGTCGAGAAGTCGTTCGTGCCGAGGTGGACCACCACGAGCCCCGGCCGCCAGGTGCCCGGGTTCTGCCAGACGTCGCCCGGGACGTTCAGCAGGGCACGGTCGTAGAAGGTGCGGTAGGTGACCTCCGGTGTACCGCCGTTGTAGTTGCGCACCATGCCCAGGCCCGAGTAGGCGTTGATCTGGTGGTCGGCCCGCAGCCGCCGGGCCGTCAGGGCACCGTAGCCGACGTCGACATTGGTGGTGCGTTTGAGCTGCTCGCCGTCGCAGTCACGAGAGGTGGAGAGGTTGCCGTAGCCGACGGTGAGGGAGTCTCCGACGAACTCGATCTGACGGCTGCGGGCGGCCGGCCTGGCCAGCACGGCGCCGCCCGGCGCGGCGACGAAGCCGCCGAACGCGCTGGTGCTCCACGGGGTGTCGTTGCGCTTGACCAGCCGGACGGTGTGCACGCCGTCGCGCAGGCCCTTGACCCAGTGGGTGGTCCTGCCCGGCGTGACGAGGGTCGCGACGGTGGCTCCGTCGACCTGGACGTCGTAGTCGGCGGCCGGGTCGTCGAGCACGATGCCCACCCCGGTGCCGCGGATCCGGCCCTCGAAGTAGACGCCGGGCCAGCTGTACCGGAGCACGTCTCCGCCGTCCTCGACCCGCCCGGCGGTGTGCACGGTCGTCCGCACCCCGTCCTCGGCGGGCGTGGTGGCGCCGGCGACGGCCGACGTGCCGGCCAGCGCCATCGCCGCCGCCGACGCCGACGCCGACGCGACCAGCATCCGTGACCAGGGCAACCGCATGACTGTCCTCCGCGGGACGAGGCAGGTGCACGAACGGGGAAGAGTGACCGTACACCGACAAAACCGCGCCCACCAGGCCGCCTCGCGTCAACTCCGCGGCCGGTCGAAGCCGAAGGGCGCGAGGGCCTCGGGCCGGCGCCCGGTGACGACGTACTCGGCGAGTCTGTGCCCCGTGACCGGGCCCAGGGTCACGCCGAGCATGCCGTGGCCGGTGGCCGCGAAGGCGTTGTCCTGGCCCGGCACGCGGTCGATCACCGGAAGCCCGTCGGGCAGGAACGGCCGTCCGCCCACCCAGGGGTCACGGATCAGGCCGACCAGGTCGTCAGGGTCGTCGAACCAGCGGCCCAGATAGTGCCGGCTGGCGAGGGCGACCGCGACGATACGGCGCCAGTCGAGACGGTTGTTGTTGCCGCTGAGCTCCATCGTGCCGCCGATCCGCGTGGTCCCGCCGATCGGTGAGGCGACCGCCCGGCGCTCGCCGAAGTACAGCGTGTGCCGGGGCGCCGGATCCAGGTCCACCGAGAAGCTGTAGCCCTTGCCGGCCTGGAGGGGCAGCCGGTGCCCGAGGAGGCCGAGCAGGCCCGGCGAGCGCATCCCGGCGGCGACGACGACCGCCGCGCAGGGGAGTTCGCTCTCCGCGGTGCGCAGGGCGGTGACCCGGCGGCCCGCCGACCGGAACCCGGTGACCTCGGCGTTCTCGTGGATCTTCACACCAGCCGCGGCCAGTGCCTCACCGAGGGCACGCGCGAACGCCTCCGGGTCCACGACGCCCTCCCCTGAACGAGGTAGGCCGCGCGTACGGCCGGTGACAGCGCCTCGTCCAGCAGGTGGGCCTCGGCGCCGGTGGTGATGTCGTCGGGCACGGGGTAGAGCCCGTCCGCCATCTCCCGCTGGATCGCCAGGTGGTGGCGGGCCTCGGCCGGCGACAGGAAGGCGTGCACCATGCCGGGCCGGGTCAGGGTCGTGTCGACGCCGGCCTCGCGCAGCCCGTCGAACAGCCCGAAGGTGTCGCGGTTCAGCTCGGCGATCGCCGCGTAGCCGCGCCGGAAGGCGGCCCGGGTGCTGCTGCGCCAGAACCGCCACAACCACCGTACGAACGCCGGATCCGGGAGCGGCCGGAGGTACAGCGGGGAGTCCGGACGGCCCAGCGAACGCAGCGCGTAGCGCACCACGCCCGGGGCCGGCACGGGCGTCGAATGGCTGAGGCAGACCCACCCGGCGTTGCCCCGCGACACCCCGGACCCGATCCGGCGCCGCTCGACCACCTCCACCGGCAGCCCCGCGGCGGCCAGGTAGTACGCCGTGCACAGCCCCACGACACCGCCGCCCACGACGACGACCGGGTCCGCCGTGGGGTTCACGGCGCTCATGACGGGCTCCCGTACGCCTGGAGGAACTCCCTCGTGCGGGCCTCGGCAGGGGTGTCCAGGACGTCCTCGGGCCGCCCCTCCTCCACGATCCGGCCGCCGTCGACGAACACGACATGGTCCGACACCTCGCGGGCGAAGGGCAGTTCATGGGTGACCAGCAGCATCGTCATCCCGTCGGCGGCGAGTTCACGCATCACGCTGAGCACCTCCCGGGTCGCCTCGGGGTCCAGGGAGGAGGTGGGCTCGTCGAAGAGCAGCACCTCGGGCCTCAGGGCGAGGGCACGGGCGATGGCGACGCGCTGCTGCTCGCCACCGGAGAGCTGGTCGGGCTGTGCGAGGGCGCGGTGGGCCACCCCGACCCGGCGCAGCAGCGCCACGGCCCGCTCCAGGGCCCGCGGTTCGGGCACGCCGGCCTTGCGCTGTGCGAGCACGACGTTCTCCACGGCGGTCAGGTGCGGAAACAGATGGAACCGCTGGAAGACCATGCCGACAGTGCGACGCAGCCGGGGCAGGTCGCGGCAGACCGTGCGACCACCCTGGTGGACGATCTCCCCGGCGACCTCGACGGTGCCGAGGTCCGGGCGTTCCAGCAGGTTGACGCAGCGCATCAGAGTGGTCTTGCCGCCACCGCTCTGCCCGATGACGCTGACGATGCTGCCCCGCCGGACCTCCAGGTCCACCTGGTCGAGCACCAGCCGGCCGTCGAAGGACTTGCACAGTCCCTCGACCCGTACGACGGCCTCGGAGGAGGCCCGGGGGGTGGGCGTCGCGGCGGCCACGGACTCGGTCATGCGGAAGCCTCCTTCACGGGGACGGCGCCGGCGGTTTCACCGGCCAGCAGGGCACGGGCCGCCCGCAGACGCCGCCGGCGCCACGGCGACAGGGGGACTCCCGACCGGACCTTCCGCTCCAGGAGCAGCAGCAGTTGGGACAGCGGGTAGCAGAGGGCGAAGTAGATCCCCGCGATGACCAGGTACACCTCCAGGGCGCGGAAGGTGGCCGAGGTGATGAGCCGCCCCTCCGACATCAGCTCGGCGGCGGAGACGGTGACCAGCAGCGAGGTGGACTTGAGCAGGTCGACCAGCATCGTGTTGGTGCCGGGCAGTGCCAGCCGGAGGGCCTGCGGCAGCACGATGTGGCCGAAGATGCCCGTCCTGCCCAGCCCCAGGGCCTCCCCGCCTCGGTCTGCCCGGCGTGCACACCGCTGATCGCGGAGCGGAAGATCTCGGACAGGTAGGCGGCGTAGAAGACGATCAGGCTGAGGCAGCCGGCCGTGAAGACGTCCAGCCGGATCCCGGCGGAGGCGAGACCGAAGTAGGTCAGGAAGATGATGGCGAGCAGCGGGACGTTCTTGAACACCTCGGTGTAGACGGCGGCGAGGGCACGCGCCGGCCAGGCCCTGCTGAGCCTGAGCAGCGCCACGGCCAGGCCGAGCAGTACCGCGCCGGCGAAGCTGACGATCGTGTAGGAGACGGTGCGCCCGAGCGCGTCGATGAGATCGGGCCGGTAGTCGGACCAGGGAACCTCGAAGAGACCGGACATGGCGGCTGCTTTCACTCGGCGATGGACGGGGGCGTCCAGTCCTGGGGCCGGTCCACGCCGCGGCGGGCCGTGGCGACGTCGGCGGCGGGCACGAGGAACTGCTTCGGGTCACCGCCGTACTTCCGGACGAGCTTCGCCATCTCGCCGTTCTCGTACATGGCGTCGATCTGCTCGGAGACCGCCCGCTCCAGCTTCGTCGCCTGCTTGGGCAGGTAGAAGCCGGTCTGGTACGGCTGGAAGTAGGCGTAGGCGGGTTCGGCCTTGACCTGCGCGGCGGTCGGCGGCGTCAGGTACTCGGTGTCGATCTTCAGGTCCGGGCGCTGCTTCTGCGCCGCGATGATGATGAGCGGGTCGAGGAAGCCGACGTCGACGCGGCCCGCGCCCAGGTCGTCGAAGACACCGTTGGCGTCGGGGTAGGCGTGCAGCTTGGCTCCCGGCACGGCCTGGATGGACTTGACCCAGACATAGCCCTCGACGGTACCGAGGTCCAGGCCCTCCAGATCGCCGACCGTCCGGTAGGTCTTGCCGCTGCGGACGGCCATCGCCGGGGGTGAGTAGTAGGGCGGATCGGTGAACAGTCCCTGTTTCTGCCGGTCCGCGGACCAGGCGACACCGCCGACGGTGATGTCGACCCGGCGTGACTGCACGCCGGCGAGCATGCCGGCGAAGTCCGTCACCTCGGGCTGGACCTTCAGGCCCAGCTTCTTCGCGACATGGCCGAGGATGTCGCCGTCGAGTCCGACGATGCTGCCGCCCTGGACGCTGGTGTACGGCGCGTAGGGCTGGACGGCGACCTTGATGACGCCGGGCGTGAGGGTCCCCAGGGCGGCGGCCTCGGCCGACACGTTCTCCGGGGCGTCGTCCCCGCCCGAGCCGCAGGCGGCGACGGTGGACATCAGGAGCATCGCGGACAGAGCGAGAGCGAGTGAGCGCACACGGATCATCGGCCCGGGCCTTCCGTCTCGGTGCTGAAGGAACCCGCCGATTCACCGGGCGCCGTGCCCGAGATCGGGGGACTGATTGGGCCCATACGCTAGGCAGGCTCCGGCCGCGCGTCACCGTTCACTTCGTACGAAGTTATGGCTGGAATCGCCCTCTTCCCTGTACGGTGCGTCCAGCCCTCGACGGGAGGAACGATCGTGCTGAGCCCGTCACTCGCGCAGGAGATCGCCACGGACACCTCCGCGGTCATCGGCTTCAACGTGCTGATCACCGACGCGGAGGGCACGGTCATCGGCAGCGGCGACAGCAGCCGCGTCGGCACCTTCCACGAGGCGTCCGTCGAGGTCGTCCGTACCAAGGAACCCGCCACGCACAACGCCTCGCAGGCCCAGTCGCTGCGCGGGGTACGGCCCGGCATCACGCTGCCGCTGGTCACCGACGGGCAGGCGGTCGGAACCGTCGGGATCACGGGCACGCCCGCCCAGGTGGGCCGCTTCGGACTGCTGGTGAAGCGGCAGACGGAGATCCTGATCCGGGAGTCCGTGATGCTGCGCTCCCGGCTGCTCGCCGAGCGGGCGGCCGAGAAGCTGCTCGGCGACATCGCCTCCTACGACCCCCAGGTCGTGGAGGGCGACTTCCTGCTGTTCCGGGCCGCCGAACTCGGCTTCGACCTGAGGCTGCGCCGGGTGGCGGTGGCGTTCGAGGTGACCGTGCCCGGCCCGGGCGCCCGCCGCGGCGCCCCTGCCCGGGACATGGCACTGGTCCGCTCGGAGCTGCTGCGTACGGTCCGGGACGTCTTCGCCGACCCGCAGGACATCGTCGCCGGTACGGCCCCCGGCTGGATCGGCGTCCTGCACCGGCTGCCGGCCCGGGGCCCGGCGGAGTCGCTGGCCGACGACTGCCGCCGGGTCACGGACGTCATCGCCTCTCAGGACGGGCTCGCCGCCCGCGCGGGCATCGGTGAACCGGCCGCCTCCGTCGGCGGTCTGCACGACTCCTACCAGGACGCGTGCGACGCGCTGCGCCTGGGTGCGCGGGTGGACGGCGGATCCACCGTCCACGCCATCGGTGATCTGCGGGTGCACCAGCTCCTGGCGGCGGTGGGCCAGTCCGCCCGAACCCGGCTGCTCGACCTGACCGCCGCGCGGTTGCGGGACCAGCCGGACTGGCCGGCGCTGCGCGACACCGTCACGGCCTGGTGCGAGAGCGGCTTCAACCTCGTCCGGGCGTCCGCGGCGCTGCACATCCACCGCAACACCGTCGTCTACCGCATGAACAAGATCGAGCGGCTCACCGGCCGTCCGCTGCGCGAGCACCGGACGGCCATGGCGCTGTATCTGGCGTGTCTGGCCGACCGGCTGGGCGGCCCGGACCGCTGACCGCCCGCCTCAGGCCGTGCGCCCCGCCACCAGCCACCGGGAGGGCAGCTCGATACGGGTGCCGTCGGGGCGGTACTCCGTGGTCATGAGGGGCAGTTCGCCGCTCGCCAGGACGGTGAGGCCGGCCGAGCTCAGGTACTCGGGTACGGCGTCGTCGGAGACCTCGCCGGGTGCGATGCCGTGCCGGAACACGGGTGCGAGCTTGGGCGGCGGTCCGGCCGGGCCGCTCGCCAGGCCCATCAGCACCGGCTTGGCGGCGCCCGAGAGCTCCACGAGGAAGGCCCGGCCCCGGCCACCGACCAGGGTGGCGATCCCGTCGACGAGCGACTGCCGGTCGTCCGGCTCGCACTGGTGCAGCACACCCCGCATGTAGACGTTGGAATCGCCGAGCTCCGCGTGCAGGGTCTGGGCCTCGGTCTTCTCGGCGCCGTCCAGCTGCCGGTAGGTGGCCTGCCCCGCCGGGTCCGCGCGCCGGGCGTGGTCGAGGGCGGCGGCCGACAGGTCGGCGCCCACGACCCGCGGGAAGCGGTCGGCGAGGAAGCGGGTCTGGGTGCCGTTGCCGCAGCCGAGGTCCAGCAGCGGCAGTGCGGGATCGGCCAGGTGCGGTTCGAACAGGGCAAGATGCGGCCCTACGGTCAGGGCCGGTTCCGCGTCCCAGAACACCGCCCCGGGTTCGGCGGGCGCCGCACGCCAGAACCCCTCCCATGCCTCCCGGTACCGACTCGTCACGCTCATGACCGACTCCCCAGGGTGCGAACGAATCCCGCCAGGTGTGACGGGCGAGTACGGTGTACCGCGCACCGCAGGCCGCTACAAGCGTCCGACGGGTACTTTCACGGCTCGTTCGAGGAAGGCCTCAGGGGGATCAGCGCCGGGGCAGCGTCAGTTCGAACCACACGGTCTTGCCCGCCTTGGTCCGGCTGGTGCCCCACGCGCGGGACAGCGTGCTGACGACGCGCAGTCCCCGTCCGGCGTCGTCGAGCGGGCCCGTGTCGAGCAGCGTCGGCAGCTCGTGGTCGTCGTCGTCCACCTCGCACAGCAGGCTGTCGCCGCGGACGAGGCGCAGTTCGACGGGGCGTGTGCGGGAGTGCCGTACGGCGTTGGTGACGAGTTCGCTGACCAGGAGCTCGGCGGGCGCGGCGAGCTTCGCCAGGCCCCAGTCGTGCAGTTGCTCGCGGACCACCGCACGGGCCCGGCCGGCCTGTGCCGGGTCGAGGGCGAGCGTCCATGCGGCGACGTCGTCCGGCTCGATGCCGCCCAGGCGGGCCATCAGCAGGGCGACGTCGTCCTTGCGGCCGCCACGTGTGTTGAGGGCCCGGATGATGGTGTCGCAGGCCGCGTCCATGGACGCGGCCGGATGAGCCGCCGACTCGCAGAGGGTCGCGAGGCCCACGCCGATGTCCTCGCCGCGCACCTCGACCAGTCCGTCGGTGCACATGACCAGCCGGTCGCCGGGCTCCACGCGCACGCGCACGGCCTCGAAGGGCACCCCGCCGACCCCGATGGGCGCGCCCGTGGGCAGGTCCAGCAGTTCGCTGCGGCCGTCCTCGGCACGGACCAGGACGGGCGGGACGTGCCCGGCGTTGGCGAGGTGCAGTTCGCTCGCGATGGGGTCGTAGACGGCGTACTGGCAGGTCGCGAGGTAGGTGTCGCCGAGGCGCTGGGCGAGGTCGTCGAGGTTGCGCAGCAACTGGGCGGGCGGCAGGTCGAGCCCGGCCATGGTGTGCACGGCCGTCCGCAGCTGCCCCATCTTGGCGGCCGAGTTCAGGCCGTGGCCCATGACGTCGCCGACGACGAACGCGGTGCGGCCGCCCGGCAGCTTCACCGCGTCGAACCAGTCGCCGCCGACCCGGCCGAGCAGGGTGCCCGGCAGATAGCGGGTGGCGATGTCGCAGCCCGCCATACGGGGTGGGATGTGCGGCAGCATGCTGTCCTGGAGCGTCTCGGCGACGTTCTCCTGGTACGTGTACATGCGCGCGTTGTCGAGCACGAGGCCCGCGCGGGCGGCGAGTTCGGCGCCGGTGACCCGGTCCATGTCGTTGAAGACGGGCCGCTCCGGGTGCCGCAGCAGGATCATGAACCCGAGGACGACGTTGCGCGCCTTCAGCGGCACGACGAGCATCGAGCGGCCGGTGATGAGCGGCCGGATGTCGCGCTTCTCGAACTGCGCGGCGATGGCGTGGCCCATCTCCTCGCTGATGCGCGGCACGAGGACGGGCTCGCCGCTGGTCATGCACTGGAAGAACGGCGTGTGCGCCGGGAACGGCATGGCCTCCCCGACGGGCACGACGTCGTCCCAGCGGCCGGGTTCGTCGGTGTGTTCGACGGCGACCCGGTGCCACATGGTCGTCGTGTCGGGCACGCCCTCCGGGAACCCCTCCCCGGCGACGACCTGTTCACGCAGGTACGTCCCGGCGACATCGGTGAAGCGGGGCACGACGGCCCGGCTGACCTCGATGATGGTCCGCGACAGGTCGAGGGAGGTGCCGATGCGGCCGCTGACCTCGTTGAGGAACTCCAGGCGCTCGCGGACGGCCGCGTACTCCAGGTCCTCACCCTCGTCGCGCAGTTCCTCCGGGACGGGTTCGCCGGCGGCGAGGGCCCGCGCGGCCCGTTCGCGGCGTGCCTTGCGCTCGGCACGCCGGGCCACTCCCCAGTCGGGGGTGACGGGCACCCGGTCGTTCTGGCTGAACTCCAGCACCGGATAGCCGAGTTCGAGGACCTGCGCGACGATGCGGGCGCTCTCGCCGACGCTCATGCTGGGCAGGATCTCGGGCAGCCGGCGGGCGAGGTGCTCCGCCCCGGGGAAGTCGGTGTGCAGGGCGAAGCCGGGGGCGATCCGTTCGAACGCCCCGTCATCGGGGTCGTCGGCGCGCAGCCCGTCCGCGTCGGCTGCCAGCACCAGCAGCCGCTCGGGCCCGGGGCCGACCAGGGGGTAGGCCCACCACAGGACGTCGACCCGGTCGCGTCCGGGTGCGGTGAGCCGGGCGCGGCCCGCCGCGGGGTAGGACAGCCCCTGGTCGAGGGAGGATTCGAGATCGGGACCGAGGCCGTCGCCGTCCGCGTGCGGGGCGGTGTCCGGTTCCTCGGGGAGCGCGCCGGAGACGGGGAGCAGGTCGAGGGCCGTGCGGCCGATCGCCTCTTCCCTGGGGAGGCCGAACAGGCGCCGGGCGCCCCGGCTCCAGTGGGACACGAGGCCTTCGCGGTCGACGACGACCACGGCCAGGGGGACACGGCCGGGCTCGGGTTCCGTCGTCGTGCCGTGTCCAGCTCCGGGGCTGGGGGATCTGTCCCTCTCGGTGCCACGGTCCATGGCCCAGGCCCTCTCTCCCCACGGATCCGCAAGATCTGTGCCAGCGTCACCACCGTACGGCGACCGCCGGTTGCCATGTGCGGCAATGCGGGAATTGCTCGCGCGGGGTTCGCACCGGCGTGCGACCCCGCGCGCCGGCGTGGTTCAGTCCTCGTGTCCCAGCTGGAGGTCCCGCTCGGTGCGTCCGCCTCCGGCCACCTGGAGGACGGTCGCGACGGGCGGGTAACCGGCGGCGATGACGGTGTACTCGCCGGAGGCGACGTCGACGAACCGGAAGGTGCCGTCGGGGCCGGTGGTGAGGGTGTCGACGACGTTGCCCGCCACGTCCAGGAGGGTCACGCGCGCGTCCTCGACGGGCCGGCCACCGCCCGCCCGGACGGTGCCGCGCAGGACGGCGCCGCCGGCCAGCTCGATGTCCTGGCGGGTCTCGCGGGCGGCCTGGACGGTGACGGGGAGCGCGGCCGGGCGGAAGGCGGGCGCGCCGGCGGCGAGGGTGTACTCGCCCGCCACCAGCTCGGTGATGACGTAGCCGCCCTCACGGCCGCTGCGGGTGGTGGCCACGACCTCGCCGTGCACGTTGGTGAGCGTGACGGTGGCGTCCCGCACGGGTGTGCCGTCGGCGGTGACGACGCTGCCGACGAGGTTTCCGGCGCCGCCCAGGACGATGTCCAGTTCGACGGGGCGTTCGCCGACGGTCACGGAGACCGCCTGCGGCTGGTGGCCGCCGGCGGCGGCGATCAGCACGTACGAGCCCGGGCCCGGTGTGGCCAGGGCGTAGCGCCCGTCCTCGCCGCTGGCGCCGCGCCCGGTCTGCTGCCCGGTGACGTCGATGAGGGTGAGGGCGGCGCGGGGCACGACGGTCCCGTCGTGGTGCTGCACCGAGCCGCAGACGGGGATCCCGGCGGTGTGCGGAGCGCGGGCCTGCGGGATCGGGGCGTTCCCGGGCGCCGTGTCCGGCTCTGTGACGGGGCGTGGTGGGACACCAGTGGTTTCTCCTTGAGGAAGAGGGCGATGACCAGCCCGAGGACCAGCACCGGCACCAGGTAGAGGAAGATCCGCGGCATGGCGTCGGCGTACGCCCGGATGTAGCCGTCGCGCAGGGCCGGGGCAGGGCGTGCACGAGCTGCGGGTGATGGACTCCGGGTCGGGGATCCTGGTGGCCGTGCGCGGAGGGAGGTGCCGGGTCAGGGCGTCGGCGAGCCGGTCGGCGAGCAGGGTGCCGAAGACGGCGGCTCCGACGCTGCCGCCGATCTGCCGGAAGTAGTTGTTGGCACTGGTGGCGGTGCCGAGGTCGGCGGGGCGCACGGAGTTCTGCACGGCGAGGATCAGGACCGGCATCACCATGCCGATACCGGCGCCGAGGACGGCCATCCAGATGCTGTAGTGCGGCCGGGGCGTGTCCGCGTCGAGGCGGGACAGCAGCCACATGCCGGCGACGGCGAGGGCGCCGCCGAGGACCGGGTAGGCCTTGTAGCGGCCGGTGTGGCTGATGAGCTGCCCGACGACGATCGAGGCGCCGACGATGCCGGCCATCATCGGCAGCATCAGCAGGCCCGACTCGGTGGCGGAGGCTCCGTCGACCATCTGCAGGTACGTCGGCAGATAGCTGGCGGCGCCGAACAGGCCGACGCCGATCACCAGGCCGACCAGCCCGGTGACGTTGAAGACGGAGTCCCGAAACAGCCGCAGCGGGATGAGGGGTTCGGCGGCGAAGCGCTCGGCGACGAGGAAGAGGACGGTGGCCACCGCCGCTCCCGCGCCGAGGCCGAGGATCACGCGCGAGTCCCAGGCGTACTCGGTGCCGCCCCAGCTGGTCAGCAGGACCAGGCAGGTGGAGGCGGCGGCCAGCAGCAGCGCGCCGAGGATGTCCAGCCGGGCCCTGACGGCCGGTTTCGGGAGTTTCAGCGCGGCGGCCACGACGGCCAGGGTGATCAGGCCGAAGGGCACGTTGACGTAGAAGCACCAGCGCCAGGAGAGGTGGTCCGTGAACCAGCCGCCGAGCAGGGGCCCGGCCACGGAGGCGAGACCGAAGGCGGCTCCGATCAGGCCCATGTGCCGGCCGCGCTGCCGGGGCGGCACGATGTCCGCGATGATCGCCTGCACGCCGATCATGAGGCCGCCCGCGCCGGCGCCCTGCAGGGCGCGGAAGGCGATCAGCTGGTCCATGGTCTGCGCCCGGCCAGCGAGCGCGGAGCCGGCGACGAAGACGACGATCGCGAACTGGAAGACGCCCTTGCGGCCGAGCAGATCTCCGAGCTTGCCGTAGATCGGCAGCCCGACGGTGGCGGTGAGCAGGTAGGCGGTGATCGCCCAGGACATCCGGTCCAGGCCGTGCAGCTCGCCGACGATCTTCGGGAGCGCGGTGGCGACGATCATCTGCTCCAGGGCGGCCAGGAGCAGGGCCAGCATGAGCGCGAGGAAGACCAACCGCACGCGGCGGGGGCTCAGTTCGGCGGTCGGGGCAGTGGTGGGGCCGGGGTGTCGGGAGGTGCCACCGCCGGTTCGTCCTGCGCCAGAGTGATCCCGCCCACGTACCGCTCCCCTCGTCGCGCTGCCGCACAATTCCCGCGTAAAAGCGACAACTACGAGCAAGCGCGACGAGTTACGGCACAAAGCCGAGCCGAGCGGAGATCACCCGAACCGGTGAGGGGCACAACGGCCCCTGGAAGTCAGCTCCTTGAGGGGGCTACTTCTCGACCTCGGCGGCGAGCTTGGCGAGCATCGCGTCGTAGATCCTGCCGAGTCCCTTCGGGCGAAGGTCTTCTCGAAGAAGCCGCCGATACCGCCGGCGCCCGTCCAGGTGGTGGTCACGACGACCCGGGACCCGCCCTCACCGGCCGGGGTGACCCGCCAGGTGGTGACCATGGAGGAGTTGCGGTCCTTCTCGACCAGCTCGCCGTCGGTGGGCTCACTGACCTCCAGGAGGCAGTCGCGGACGCGCTTGCTGGTGGCCTGGAGCTTCCAGTGGACGAGGGTGCCCTCTCCGTCACCGCCCTCCCGGACCTCGTACTCGCTGAACTGCTCGGGCAGCAGTTTCGCGCGCGTGCCGCTGTAGTCGGCGAGGGCGTCGAACACCGTCTCCGCGTCCGCCGCGACGATCCGCTCCGTAGTGGCCTCGACCTGCGCCATCGCTTTCCTCCAGGACATGGTTTCTCGGGGTCGGGGCAAGCCAACCACCCCGCTGCCCGGCCCCCAAATCGGGGTGGCCGAACCCGGTCGAACGCGTTCGGAAAACACCCCCGCACGATCAAGGGAACATCTGTTCTATTCTGTGGGCAGTGCTACCGAGGAGGCGTCATGCGCTGGGAGAACCTCACAGTGGACTCCGAACACGGCCGGGCCGACGCCGCGCTGTTCGGCGCCGACGCGGTGACCACTCGTACGTTCGACACGCCCGAGTTCCGCGGGATCACCTTCCACGAGATCCGGGCCCGGTCGATCATCAACCGGGTGCCGGGGGCCTCGCGCATGCCCTTCGAGTGGACCGTCAACCCCTACCGGGGCTGCTCGCACGCGTGCGTGTACTGCTTCGCGCGCAAGACGCACAGCTATCTCGACCTCGACACGGGCCTCGGCTTCGACTCCCAGATCGTGGTGAAGACCAACGCGCCCGAGCTGCTGCGCCGGCAGCTCGGCTCGCCCCGCTGGCAGGGCGAGCACATCGCGATGGGCACGAACGTCGACTGCTACCAGCGCGCCGAGGGCCGCTACCGGCTGATGCCGGGCATCATCTCGGCCCTCCGCGACCACGCCAATCCCTTCTCGATCCTGACCAAGGGCACCCTGATCCTGCGTGACCTGGACCTGATCAGGCAGGCGGCGGAGGTGACCGACGTGGGTATCTCCGTGTCGGTCGGCTTCACCGACGCCGAGCTGTGGCGGACCGTGGAGCCGGGCACGCCCGCCCCGGAGCGGCGTCTGGAGGTCGTACGGACCTTCGGCGAGCACGGCATCGGCTGCGGTGTGCTGATGGCGCCGGTGATCCCGTTCCTGAGCGACCGTCCGGACCAACTGCGTGCCACCGTACGGGCGATCGCGGCCTCCGGTGCCACGTCCGTCACCCCGCTGGTGCTGCATCTGCGGCCGGGCGCCCGCGAGTGGTTCATGAGCTGGCTGGAGCGGCACCATCCGTACCTGGTCCCCCGCTACCGGCGCCTGTACGCGGGGGGCTCCTACGCCCCGAAGTGGTACCAGCGCCGGATCACCCGTCAGGTGCACGAACTGGCCGAGGAGTACGGCATCGGGCCCAGGCGCGCGGAGACGCCGCGGCGGATCCGGCCCCCGGAGGACCCGGCGGAGCCGCCGGTGCCGGGGCCGACGCAACTCTCGCTCCTTTAGGAGCGTTCGGGCGCATCCGAAGATCCGATTGGGTTATGAATTGGCAGATCAAGTTCTTTTAGGACGGCTTGCCGGGACGATGCGGCGAGGACGGTGTCCCTCGCGGTCCGACATCCCGCCGTCCTGGGAGGACTCCATGACAAGACGCGCAGTCGCGCTGTGCGGCGCCGCCGTCGTGCTGGCCGGGACCTGCACGGCCGTCTCCGCCGAGGCGAGCACACCGCGCACCGCGGACACCGTGCACGCCACGAAGCTCACCTGGAAGAACTGTGCCACCAAGGACTACCCGGTGCTCCAGTGCGCGTCCCTCGAGGTGCCGCTCGACCACCGCAGGCCGCGGGGCCGGCAGATCACCCTCGCGCTGTCCCGCGTGCCCCACACCGCCGGCACCTACCAGGGCCCGCTGCTGGTCAATCCCGGCGGTCCCGGCGGCAGCGGTCTGACGCTCGCCGGGTTCGTCGCGTCCTCGCTGCCCGAGGAGGTCGCGGCCCAGTACGACGTCATCGGCTTCGACCCGCGCGGAGTGGGCGCGAGCCGGCCGGCGCTGGACTGCAAGCCCGGCCACTTCGCCGCGGTGCGCCCGGACTCCGTGCCGACCACACCGGCCGTCGAGCGAGCCAACCTCACCCGCGCCAAGTCCTTCGCCGCCGCCTGCGGCAAGAAGCACGCGGACCTCCTGCCGTACATCGACACGGTCAGCGCCGCGCGCGACCTGGACGCGATCCGGCAGGCCCTGGGCGTGGGCCGGCTCAACTACTTCGGCTACTCGTACGGCACCTACCTGGGCGCGGTCTACGCGAGGCTCTTCCCCGAGCGGGTCAGACGTCTGGTCCTGGACTCGGTCGTGTCGCCGACCGACGTCTGGTACGACGTCAACCAGTACCAGAACCTCGCCTTCAACGACCGTCATCGCGCCTTCATGGCCTGGGTCGCCGAGCACGACGAGACGTACGGGCTCGGCACCGATCCGGAGAGGGTCGAGGTCAAGTGGTACGCGATGCGGGCGGCTCTGGCGAAGAAGCCGACGGGGGGTGAGGTGGGCGCCGCGGAACTGGAGGACACCTATCTCCCGGGCAGCTACTACAACGGCTACTGGCCGAGCCTGGCGGAGGCGTTCGCGGCGTACGTGATCGACAAGAACGGCGCCCCTCTCGTCAAGGCGTACCGGAACCTCGGCGCGGTCGACGCCTCCGGCGACAACGGCTACAGCATCTACACCTCGGTGGAGTGCGGGGACGCCGCCTGGCCGCGTGACTGGCGTCAGTGGCGGAAGGACAACTGGGCGGCGTACGAGAAGGCGCCGTTCATGACGTGGAACAACGCCTGGTACAACGCGCCGTGCGCGTTCTGGCCGACGGCCGCGCAGCGCCCGGTGAGCATCGCCAACGGCGAGCTGCCGCCCGCCCTGCTGTTCCAGGCGACGGGCGACGCGGCCACTCCCTACGTGGGCGGCGTCTCGGTCCACCATCTGCTGGCGCGCTCCAGCCTGGTGATCGAGGAGGGCGGCGGCAACCACGGGATCACGCTGAGCGGGAACGCCTGTCTGGACAAGCATCTGGCGCGGTACCTGTCCGACGGCACCGTGCCCCGCGGACAGGGCGTGGCCGACGCGGTGTGCCAGGCCCTGCCCGACCCGAAGCCGGCCGCCACGAAGGCGGCGCCGGCCTCCGCGAGCGGATCGACGCTGCACAGCCTGCTCGGCTTCCGCGCGTGAGCGTCTGACGAACCGTCGGGGCGGGCGCTGTCAGGGCCGTGGTCCACTATGGAGCCATGAGCGAGCTGACCAGAATTCCCGCCCCCGACGGGGTCGCCCCCGCCGCCCAGTACAGCCATGTCGTCCTGGGCACCGGCCGCTTCGTGGCGATCGCCGGCCAGGTCGCGCTCGACGAGCTGGGGCGGCTGGCCGGCGAGGACGACCCGGCGGCCCAGGCCCGCCAGGTCTTCGAGAACCTCCGGCGCTGTCTGGCCGCCGCCGGCGCCGGCTTCGACGACGTCGTCAAGCTCACCTACTTCGTGACGGACGTGGCCCACCTGCCCGCGATCCGGGCGGCCCGCGCCGCGTACATACCCGACGACCGGCTGCCGGCCTCTTCGGCGGTGCAGGTCGCCGCGCTGGTCCGGCCGGAGTTCCTCCTGGAGGTCGAGGCGTTCGCGGTGGTGGCGGAGTGAGGGGGCTTCGGATACGGGAGATGACCCTCGCCGACTGCGACCGGGTCGCCGAGATCCGCGTCCGCGGCTGGCAGAGCGCGTATCAGTGCCTGATCCCGCAGTCGTACCTGGACGGGCTCAGCGTCGCGGAGGACGCCGAGCGACGTCGTGCGCACCTCACGCGAGGCGACGGCAGCAAGGTGGACCTGGTCGCCGAGGACGCGCACGGCGAGGTCGTGGCCTGGGCCTGCCACGGCCCGTACCGGGACGGCGAAGTGCGCACTTCGGACGCCGAGTTGTACGCCATCTACGTCCACCCTGATCATGTCGGCCAGGGCGCCGGGCAGGCGCTGCTCGCGGAGTCCGTCGCACGCTGCTCCGCCGCGGGCCGGGACCGTCTCCTCCTGTGGGTCCTCAAGGAGAACAGCCGGGCCCGCCGCTTCTACGAACGGGCCGGCTTCCACGCGGACGGCGCCGAGGAGCCCTTCGAGGTGGAGGGCGTGACGGTCCCCGAGGTGCGGTACGCGCGCCCGCTCCCCCACTGACCTCACCTCTGCTTCGGGATCCGCCCCAGCGCCTTGACCGCGGCCTCGGCCAGCGCCGGGTGCGCGAGGGCCTCGTTCAGTACGGGTCTGGCCCGCGCGTCGCCCAGCGCGCCGAGCCCGTCCACGCAGGCGAGGGCCACGCGACGGTACGGATCATGCGGGCGCAGCCGCCGCTGCAGGGTGGTGATCAGCGCCGGCACGGCCTCCGGGGCGCGCAGCTCGACCAGCAGCCGCACCGGGTGCAGGGCGTAGGCGACGCGCAGTTCGTTGGTGGCGAGGGCGGCGGCCGCGCGGGCGGTGCGCGGGTCGCCGAGGCGGGCGAGGGCGTGGGCTGCGGAGACACAGCGTGGCGGATCGCGGTGGTTGAGCAGCAGGACCAGGGCCTCGAAGGCCCGCCGGTCCTGGGCGAGCCCCAGCCGGAACGCGGCGAGTTCTCTCGCCCAGAGTGGCTGCCCTGGTTCGGTCAGCACTCCCGCCAGGTCGTCGAGGTCGCCGGTCGCCACGAGCCGCTCGAACGCGGGCGAGGCCCCCGACTCCTGCCGTAAGCGCTCCGTGAGTGATCGCAACTCTTCGTCCATGACTGAGAGATTAGGGGCGCCGCGAGCCGCGCGGGACGTACATCACAAACACGAGGGCTGGCGTGCTCGTTACCCGCCAGTTAAGCTCAGACGAGCGGGTTACCCACTCGCATTCTCCTCGCGGCGGTCTGGTGACGCGGCCACCGTGAGCGCAGTCGGTTCGGTACTTCAGGTACCGCGGTGCGACTCGGCCCCGGGACAGGGCCGGTCCTCCCATCACCGGGCGTGTGCGCTTGCAGCCCGGCAACACCCGCATTTCTCACGCACCCGGTGCGCCTTTCGGCGCTCATGGGCGTGTTCCCCGTCGTCACCCTCATTCCTGGAGTCCCGCGATGGCCACTCCCCTTTCCGACCCGTCCCCGTCCCCGCTCCAGACCATCGCCGTCGTCGGCCTCGGCACGATGGGCACCGGCATCGCCGAGGTCCTCGCCAAGGCCGGCCGCGAGGTCGTCGGCATCGACATCAGCGAGGCCCAGGCCGCGAAGTGCGTCGCCGCCCTGGAGTCCTCCACCGCCCGTGGCGTCGAGCGCGGGCGGCTCACCGAGCAGGACAGGGCGGAGATCCTCGCCCGCGTCCGCACCTCCGCCGACCTGCGGGCGGCGGCCGACGCCGACCTGGTCATCGAGGTGGCCCCGGAGTCGTACGAGGTCAAGCAGCAGATCTTCCGGGAGCTGGACGGGATCGTGCGCCCGGAGACGATCCTGGCGACGGGCACCAACGCCCTGTCCGTCACACGGCTCGCCGCCGACTCGGCGCGTCCCGAGCGGGTGCTGGGCCTGCACTTCTTCAACCCGGCCCCGGCGATGCGGCTGGTCGAGGTCGTCTCCTCGGTGCTGACCGCGCCGGCGGCCGTCACGGCGGTCACGAACCTCGCGCTCGACCTGGGCAAGGAGCCCGTCGCGGTCGGTGACCGCCCCGGCTTCGTCGCCGACGGACTGCTGTTC
Source organism: Streptomyces tuirus (assembly GCA_018195615.1). GTDB lineage: Bacteria > Actinomycetota > Actinomycetes > Streptomycetales > Streptomycetaceae > Streptomyces > Streptomyces tuirus_A. The sequence continues at coordinate 918,069 of JAGTPG010000001.1, forward strand.
GGCTATCTGAACCAGGCCGCCGCGATGTACGAGGCGAAGTACGCCTCCCGTGAGGACATCGACGCCGCGATGCGGCTGGGCTGCGGGCTGCCCATGGGCCCGCTGGCGCTGCTCGACCTGATCGGCGTGGACACCGCGCGCACGGTCCTGGAGGCGATGTACGCCGCGTCCCGCGACCGGCTGCACGCCCCCGCGCCGATCCTCAAGCAGCTGAGCGAGGCGGGCCTGACGGGCCGCAAGGCGGGGCGCGGTTTCTACACCTACGAGGCGCCGGGCAGCGGCACGGTCGTGCGTGACGCGCTGACCCCGCTGGAGGGCGGCGGCCTGACCCCGGGCCGGGAGGTCGCCTCGGTCGGTGTCGCGGGCTCGGGCACCATGGCCTCCGGTATCGCCGAGGTCTTCGCCAAGGCGGGGTACGAGGTGGTCCTCGCCGCCCGCAGCGAGGAGAAGGCCCAGGCCGCGAAGGCCCGGATCGGCAAGTCCCTGGCCCGCTCGGTCGACAAGGGCCGGCTGACCGCGGAGGCCGCCGCCGAGACCCTGGACCGCATCACGGCCACGGGCACCTACGACGACTTCGCCGGCGTCGACCTGGCCGTGGAGGCGGTCGCCGAGGACCTGGAGGTCAAGCGGCAGCTGTTCGCCGCGCTGGACAAGGTCTGCAAGCCGGGCGCGGTCCTGGCCACCACCACCTCGTCCCTGCCCGTCGTCGCCTGTGCCCGTGCCACCTCGCGCCCGCAGGACGTGATCGGCATGCACTTCTTCAACCCGGCGCCGGCCATGAAGCTGGTCGAGGTCGTGCGTACGGTCCTGACCGCCGACGACGTCCACGCGACGGTCCGCGAGGTGTGCGGCCGGATCAGGAAGCACGCGGTCGACTGCGGGGACCGTGCGGGCTTCATCGTGAACGCGCTGCTGTTCCCGTACCTCAACAACGCGGTCAAGATGGTCCAGGAGCACTACGCGTCCCTGGACGACATCGACGCGGCGATGAAGCTGGGCGGCGGTTACCCGATGGGCCCGTTCGAGCTGCTGGACGTCGTCGGGCTCGATGTCTCGCTCGCCATCGAGAAGGTCCTGCACCGCGAGTTCCGTGACCCCGGACTCGCTCCGGCGCCGCTCCTGGAGCACCTGGTGGCCGCGGGCTGCCTCGGCCGCAAGACCGGCCGTGGCTTCCGCGAATATGCCAGGCGCTGAGGGTCCCGGCGACTGGTTCCGGTCCGGCGCGGAGTGGGGCGGCCTGCTCGGCCCGGACCGGTGCCACGAACCAGGCCCTGCGCGGCGAGCTGCGCACATGCAGTACGTTCAGGGCATGCCCCAGCCCGCCAAGTCCTCACGTACACCAGCTACGACCGACGCGCCGGAGAGTGCCGCAGGCTCCCGCGCCGCCGCCCAGCGGCTCAAGATGCGCCGGGAACTGGCGGCCGCCGCGATGGAGCTGTTCGCGACCAAGGGGTACGAGGCGACCACCGTCGACGAGATCGCGGCCCAGGCCGGGGTCGCCCGCCGCACCTTCTTCCGCCACTTCCGCTCCAAGGAAGAGGCGATCTTCCCCGACCACGACGACACCCTGATCCGCGCCGAGGCGGTGCTCAACGCCGCGCCCGCGCACGAGCATCCGCTCGACACGGTGTGCCGCGGCATCAAGGAAGTCATGAGGATGTACGCGGCGCGGCCGGAGATCTCGGTCGCCCGCTACAAGCTGACACGTGAGGTGCCCACGCTGCGCGAGGCGGAGATCGCGTCGGTGGCCCGCTACGAGCGCCTCTTCACCCGCTATCTCCTCGGCCACTTCGACGAGCGCGCGCACGCCGACGACGCCAACGACGACCCGCTGCTGGCGGAGGTCGCCGCGTCCGCCGTGGTCACCGCGCACAACCACGTCCTGCGGCGCTGGCTGCGGGCCGGCGGGCAGGGGGACGTGGAGGCGCAGCTGGACCACGCCTTCGCCATCGTGCGGAAGACGTTCGGCACGGGGATCGGAGCCGGGCGCTCCACGAGCCCGCAGCCGGCCGCGGCGACGGCCTCGGCGCAGGGCGAGGTGCTGGTGACCGTCGCCCGCACCGACGCCCCGCTGGACGAGGTCATGCGGACGATCGAGCAGGCGCTCAAGGAGCGCTGAGCACGCTTTCCCACTGTGATGACGGCCACCCCACGGGGTGGCCGTTTTGGCATGTCAGAGGCCGTTTTGACGGCGCCCGCCGAGGCCATTCGATCGATCATCGCTCATTTGTTACGTAAAGATTTCATCTGAGAGCAAGTTCTGGCACTCAGTGCCTTGCGAGGTGACACGCGGTGTCATACGTTGGAGAGGTCCGGGCGACCGTCCCAGCAAGCCCACCCGCCTGCTCGCCCGGACGCCTGCGTCACAGGCAACCTCCCGCGCCACCAAGCGCTGCCGAACAGCACCACCGCCGAACCGACGGCACACCCTCAACCCTCAGCAGCACCGACGTAACCATCGGCGCCCCTCCCTCAGGGCGCTCACCGCCGGAGGCAACACCGTGACCGTGAAGGACATCCTGGCCGCGATCCAGTCGCCCGACTCCACGTCGGAGGACTTCGCCGCCATCCCGCTGCCCGAGTCGTACCGCGCGATCACCGTGCACAAGGACGAGACGGAGATGTTCGCGGGCCTCGCGACCCGCGACAAGGACCCCGCAAGTCGATCCACCTGGACGAGGTGCCGCTGCCCGAGCTCGGCCCGGGTGAGGCCCTGGTGGCCGTCATGGCCTCGTCGGTCAACTACAACTCCGTGTGGACGTCGATCTTCGAGCCGCTGTCGACGTTCGGGTTCCTGGAGCGCTACGGCCGGCTCAGCGAGCTGACCAAGCGCCACGACCTGCCGTACCACATCATCGGCTCGGACCTCGCCGGCGTGGTCCTGCGCACCGGCCCGGGCGTCAACGCCTGGCGGCCCGGTGACGAGGTCGTCGCGCACTGCCTCTCCGTGGAGCTGGAGTCCAGCGACGGCCACAACGACACGATGCTCGACCCCGAGCAGCGCATCTGGGGCTTCGAGACCAACTTCGGCGGCCTCGCCGAGATCGCGCTGGTCAAGTCCAACCAGCTGATGCCGAAGCCGGACCACCTCAGCTGGGAGGAGGCCGCCGCCCCGGGCCTGGTCAACTCCACCGCCTACCGCCAGCTGGTCTCCCGCAACGGCGCCGGCATGAAGCAGGGCGACAACGTGCTCATCTGGGGCGCGAGCGGCGGCCTCGGCAGTTACGCCACCCAGTTCGCGCTGGCCGGCGGCGCCAACCCGATCTGCGTGGTCTCCTCCCCGCAGAAGGCGGACATCTGCCGGTCCATGGGCGCCGAGGCGATCATCGACCGCAACGCCGAGGGCTACAAGTTCTGGAAGGACGAGAACACCCAGGACCCGAAGGAGTGGAAGCGCTTCGGCAAGCGCATCCGCGAGCTCACCGGCGGGGAGGACATCGACATCGTCTTCGAGCACCCCGGCCGCGAGACCTTCGGCGCGAGCGTCTTCGTCACCCGCAAGGGCGGCACCATCACCACCTGCGCCTCGACCTCGGGCTACATGCACGAGTACGACAACCGCTACCTGTGGATGTCGCTGAAGCGGATCATCGGCTCGCACTTCGCCAACTACCGCGAGGCCTGGGAGGCCAACCGGCTCATCGCGAAGGGCAAGATCCACCCGACCCTGTCGAAGGTGTACTCCCTCCAGGACACCGGCCAGGCCGCCTACGACGTCCACCGCAACCTGCACCAGGGCAAGGTCGGCGTGCTGTGCATGGCCCCCGAGGAGGGCCTGGGCGTGCGCGACCAGGAGAAGCGCGCCAAGCACGAGGACGCCATCAACCGCTTCCGGAACATCTGAGAGGCGTACATGACTGAGCGTCAGAAGGACCGGCCGTGGCTCATGCGGACCTACGCCGGTCACTCCACGGCCGAGGCGTCCAACGAGCTGTACCGGCGCAACCTCGCCAAGGGCCAGACGGGTCTGTCGGTGGCGTTCGACCTGCCGACGCAGACCGGATACGACTCCGACCACATCCTCGCCCGCGGCGAGGTCGGCCGGGTCGGGGTGCCGATCGCGCACGTCGGTGACATGCGCCGGCTGTTCCAGGACATCCCCCTGGAGCAGATGAACACCTCGATGACCATCAACGCCACGGCCATGTGGCTGCTGGCGCTCTACCAGGTCGTCGCCGAGGAGCAGGGCGCGGACATCACCAAGCTCCAGGGCACGACCCAGAACGACATCGTCAAGGAGTACCTGTCCCGGGGGACGCACGTCTTCCCGCCGGGACCCTCCCTCCGCCTGACGACGGACATGATCGCGTACACGGTCTCCCACATCCCGAAGTGGAACCCGATCAACATCTGCAGCTACCACCTGCAGGAGGCGGGCGCCACGCCGGTCCAGGAGATCGCGTACGCGATGTCCACCGCGATCGCCGTCCTGGACGCGGTCCGTGACTCCGGCCAGGTGCCGCAGGAGCGCATGGGTGATGTCGTCGGCCGCATCTCCTTCTTCGTGAACGCGGGCGTCCGCTTCATCGAGGAGATGTGCAAGATGCGCGCCTTCGGCCGCATCTGGGACAAGGTCACGCGCGAGCGGTACGGCATCGAGAACCCCAAGCACCGCCGCTTCCGCTACGGCGTCCAGGTCAACTCCCTGGGCCTGACGGAGGCGCAGCCGGAGAACAACGTCCAGCGGATCGTCCTGGAGATGCTGGCCGTGACCCTCTCCAAGGACGCACGCGCGCGTGCCGTGCAGCTCCCCGCCTGGAACGAGGCGCTCGGCCTGCCCCGCCCCTGGGACCAGCAGTGGTCGCTGCGCATCCAGCAGGTGCTGGCGTACGAGAGCGATCTGCTGGAGTACGAGGACATCTTCGAGGGCTCGAAGGTGATCGAGGCGAAGGTGGAGGAGCTGGTCGAGGCCGCGCTCGCGGAGATCGACCGCATCCAGGAGATGGGCGGCGCGATGGCGGCCGTCGAGTCCGGCTACCTCAAGTCGCAGCTGGTCGCCTCGCACGCGGAACGCCGGGGCCGCATCGAGTCCGGCCAGGAGAAGATCATCGGTGTCAACGCCTTCGAGGGCACCGAGCCGAACCCGCTGACCGCCGACCTGGACACCGCCATCCAGACGGTGGACCCGGAGGTCGAGGCCCGCGTCATCGCCGCGCTCCAGCAGTGGCGCGACAGCCGCTACCAGCCGCCTTTCAACCACCCGCGGCCCTGCAAGGCCCTGGAGCGGCTGAAGGAGGCCGCGCGCGGCACCGAGAACCTCATGGAGGCGACCCTGGAGTGCGCCCGCGCCGGGGCGACGACCGGCGAGTGGGCCGGGGCCCTGCGCGAGGTGTTCGGCGAGTTCCGCGCACCCACGGGCGTCTCCTCGGCGCCGGTGGCCGTCCCCGCCGAGGAGGGCAGCACGCTGGCCCTGGTGCGCCGCAAGGTGGATCTGACGGCCAAGGACCTGGGCGTGGGCAAGCTGCGCTTCCTGGTCGGCAAGCCGGGCCTGGACGGGCACTCCAACGGCGCCGAGCAGATCGCCGTGCGGGCGCGTGACGCCGGCTTCGAGGTGGTCTACCAGGGCATCCGGCTGACGCCGGAGCAGATCGTGGACGCGGCCCTCGCCGAGGACGTGCACGCGGTCGGCCTGTCCATCCTGTCCGGCTCGCACGCCCAACTGGTGCCGGACGTGCTCGAACGGCTGCGTGTGGCCGGTGCCACAGATATACCGGTGATCGCCGGTGGCATCATCCCGAACGGTGATGCCGAGCAGCTCAGGGCAGCCGGAGTGGCCGCGGTCTTCACCCCGAAGGACTTCGACATCACCGGAATCATCGGCCGCATCGTCGACGAGATCCGGAAAGCGAACCAGCTCGACCCCCTGGAGGTCCCCGCATGACCGTCAACCGTCTCCGCCCGCGGCGTTCCTGCCTGGCCGTACCGGGCAGCAACCCCCGCTTCCTGGAGAAGGCGCAGGGCCTCCCGGCGGACCAGGTCTTCCTCGACCTGGAGGACGCCTGCGCCCCGCTCGCGAAGCCGGAGGCGCGGCACACCATCGTCAAGTTCCTCAACGAGGGCGACTGGACGGGCAAGACGCGAGTGGTGCGCGTCAACGACTGGACGACCGAATGGACGTACCGGGACGTCGTCACGGTCGTCGAGGGCGCCGGCCCCAACCTCGACTGCATCATGCTGCCGAAGGTGCAGGACGCCCAGCAGATCGTCGCGCTGGACCTGCTGCTGACGCAGATCGAGAAGACGATGGGCTTCGAGGTCGGCCGGATCGGCATCGAGGCGCAGATCGAGAACGCGCAGGGCCTGAACAACGTCAACCAGATCGCCCAGGCCTCCCCGCGCGTCGAGACCATCATCTTCGGCCCGGCCGACTTCATGGCGTCCATCAACATGAAGTCGCTGGTCGTGGGCGAGCAGCCGCCCGGCTACCCGGCGGACGCCTACCACTACATCCTGATGAAGATCCTGATGGCCGCCCGCGCCAACAACCTCCAGGCGATCGACGGCCCCTACCTGCAGATCCGCAACATCGACGGCTACCGCGAGGTCGCCCAGCGCGCCGCGGCCCTCGGCTTCGACGGCAAGTGGGTGCTGCACCCGGGCCAGGTCGAGGCGTCCAACGAGATCTTCTCGCCGTCGCAGGAGGACTACGACCACGCCGAGCTGATCCTGGACGCGTACGACTACTACACGTCCGAGGCGGGCGGCAAGAAGGGCTCCGCGATGCTCGGCGACGAGATGATCGACGAGGCCAGCCGCAAGATGGCCCTGGTCATCTCCGGCAAGGGCCGCGCCGCCGGCATGCAGCGCACCAGCAAGTTCGAGATCCCGGAGGCGTGACGGCCATGCAGTTCGGACGCACCTACGAGGAGTTCGAGGTCGGGGCGACGTACAAGCACTGGCCGGGCAAGACGGTCACGGAGTACGACGACCACCTGTTCTGTCTCCTCACCATGAACCACCACCCGCTCCACATGGACACGAACTATGCGGAGAAGACGACGGACTTCGGCAAGAACGTCGTCGTGGGGAACTACATCTACTCCCTCCTGCTCGGCATGTCCGTGCCGGACATCTCCGGCAAGGCCATCGCCAACCTGGAGATCGAGTCGCTCAAGCACGTGGCGCCGACCTTCCACGGCGACACCGTCTACGGCCAGACGACCGTGCTCGACAAGTGGCCGTCGAAGTCGAAGAACGACCGCGGCATCGTGCATGTCGAGACCAAGGGCTACAAGCAGGACGGCACGCTGGTGTGCGTGTTCCGCCGCAAGGTGATGGTGCCGACCGAGACGTACATCAAGGAGCGCGGCGGCGAGCAGCCGGGCCGCCCCGAGCTCAAGGAGCAGGAGAAGTAGCCATGGCGCGACTCGCCCAGACCGCCGGTCTGACGGACATCCAGCAGGAGATCCTGTCCACCGTCCGCGACTTCGTGGACAAGGAGATCATCCCGGTCGCGACCGAGCTGGAGCACCGCGACGAGTACCCGCAAGCGATCGTCGACGGGCTGAAGGAGTTGGGCCTGTTCGGCCTGATGATCCCCGAGGAGTACGGGGGTCTGGGCGAGTCGCTCCTGACGTACGCGCTGTGCGTGGAGGAGATCGCCCGCGGGTGGATGTCGGTGTCCGGCATCATCAACACGCACTTCATCGTGGCGTACATGCTCAAGCAGCACGGCACGCAGGAGCAGAAGGACCACTTCCTGCCGAGGATGGCGGCCGGCGACATCCGCGGCGCGTTCTCGATGTCGGAGCCGGGCCTCGGCTCCGACGTCTCGGCCATCACCTCGAAGGCGGTGAAGGACGGCGAGGAGTACGTCCTGAACGGCCAGAAGATGTGGCTGACCAATGGCGGTACGTCGTCTCTGGTGGCCGTTCTGGTCCGAAGTGACGAAGGTCACCCCGAGGGCACCGCACCCCACAAGTCGATGACCACCTTCCTGGTCGAGAAGGAGCCCGGCTTCGGCGAGGTTCGCCCCGGCCTCACCATCCCCGGCAAGATCGACAAGATGGGCTACAAGGGTGTCGACACCACCGAACTCATCATGGATGGCCTGCGGATTCCTGCGGATCGTGTGCTGGGCGGGGTCACCGGCCGTGGTTTCTATCAGATGATGGACGGCGTGGAGGTCGGCCGCGTCAACGTGGCGGCGCGTGGCTGCGGCGTCGCTCAGCGTGCGTTCGAACTGGGCGTCCAGTACGCGCAGCAGCGCCACACCTTCGGCAAGCCGATCGCCCAGCACCAGGCGATCCAGTTCAAGCTGGCCGAGATGGCTACCAAGGTCGAGGCGGCGCATGCGATGATGGTGAACGCAGCACGCAAAAAGGACTCCGGGGAGCGAAACGACCTCGAGGCTGGGATGGCGAAGTACCTCGCCTCCGAGTACTGCAAGGAGGTCGTCGAGGACGCCTTCCGGATCCACGGCGGCTACGGCTTCTCCAAGGAGTACGAGATCGAACGCCTCTACCGCGAGGCGCCGATGCTGCTGATCGGTGAAGGTACCGCCGAAATCCAGAAAATGATCATCGGTCGGCGGCTGCTCGAAGAGTATCGATTCCAGGGCTAGATGTCCGGATACGGGGTGTTTTCTTGGAGAAGAAGATCACACCCCGTCAGCACTCTTCGGTCGCCGACTCGGCTTCCTGGCTTACCCAGTTAGGGCCCCGAGCCGCTACGATCGCCGGAAAGCCGCCGTCCCCCGTCAGAGTGCGGCCTCATCCGCTACGAAGGTCATCCATGCCCCACAGCCAAACCTCTGCACCTCGCGACAGCCGGGCCGGCGTACGCCTCGCGCGCGGAGCATCGCCGTGGCTCCTTCCGACCGTCGCCACCGCAGCCCTCAGCCTGGCCCGTGCTCGCCGCTCCGGCGCCGCCAAGGCCGTCGCCGTTCCCGCCACCGCGCTCGCGGCGGGAATGCTGTGGTTCTTCCGCGACCCCGAGCGCGAGATCACCCAGGGCCGGGTCATCTCGCCCGCCGACGGTGTGGTGCAGAGCATCATGCCGTGGAAGGACGGCCGCACCCGCGTCGCGATCTTCATGAGCCCGCTCAACGTCCACGTCAACCGCGCGCCGCTGGCCGGCACGGTGACGTCGGTCGAGCACGTCCCGGGTGGCTTCGTTCCCGCCTTCAACAAGGAGAGCGAGAACAACGAGCGTGTCGTCTGGCACTTCGACACCGAGCTCGGTGACATCGAGATGATCCAGATCGCCGGCGCGGTCGCCCGCCGCATCGTCCCCTACGTGCCGCAGGGCACCAAGGTCGAGCAGGGTGAGCGGATCGGCCTGATCCGCTTCGGCTCGCGGGTCGACCTCTACCTGCCCGAGGGCGTGGAGGTCGCGGTCGAGGTCGGTCAGAAGACGGTGGCGGGGGTGACTCGCATTGACCGTGATTGATCCGGATACCAAGGCCGGCTGGGTGCCGGAGGCCGACGACGTCGACGAAGAGGAGGAGATGCCCCTCTCTCTGCGCCTGTCGATAGCGGACACGCTGACGCTCGGCAACGCCACGTGCGGTTTCATGGCGGTGTACTTCACCACCACCGGCATCCTGATTCCGGACCTCATGGGCAGCCAGGAGTCCGGCATGGCGCGCAACAGCGCGGCCACGGCGGTCATCCTGATGCTGTGCGCGGCGGTCTTCGACCTGTTCGACGGCCTGGTGGCGCGCAAGCTGCGCTCCTCCCCCATGGGCGCCGAGCTGGACAACCTCTCCGACCTGATCAGCTTCGGCCTGGCGCCGGCGTACTTCGTCCTCGTCTACGGCATGGTGGCGGAGGGCGCGTACCAGCGGGTCGCGGCGGTCGGGGCGATCGTGGTGCTGCTGGCGGTGGTGCTGCGGCTTGCGCGGTTCTCGTGCGTCACGGTCAAGGACGGCACGTTCCAGGGCATGCCGTCGCCGTTCGGCGCGCTGACGGTCGTGTCCATCGTGTTGCTGGAGCTGCCCTTCGTGGCGACGCTGCTGGCGATTCTGGGGACCGCGTGGCTCATGGTGAGTCGTGTGGAGTACCCGAAGCCGCGGGGCCGACTCGCGGTGGCGATGCTGTCGTGGATCGTGCTGGGCATGGGCATGATGGCTGCCTGGGCGTTCGACGCGCCGGGCGGGCAGCTGCTGCTGCAGACGGGCTGTGCGCTGCAGCTGGTCATGGGAGCGGTGATTCCGCTGTTCGCGACGGCTCGGCGGGTGAACAACTTCCGCGACAATCGGCGGGAGGCGCGGGCGGCGCAGCTTCCGTGACGCCGTAGCGCGGATATGCCGTGGGCCCCGGACCGGGATTCGGTCCGGGGCCCTTGCTTGTGCGGGTCCGTGGGTGGCGGTGGTCGCTGTTCCCGGGGCCCGCCCCCGGACCCCGGCCTGGGCTCGGCCGCCGCCCTACACGGTCGGACAGGACGAGCGGCCGGGGGCGGTGCGGTTCAGGCCGGCCGGAGCGCCCGGCTCAGGTCAGGAAATCCCTCGCTACGCGTTCCGCCACCCGCTCCAGGATTGGTCCGGCCTCCGCGATGCACTTCGACACGTCCGGCTCGGCCTCCGTCAGGGGGTAGGTGCGGCGGAAGCCGGCCCGGCCCAGGACCTCCGGGGGCAGGGCGAGGCGGCCGCAGACCGCGACGACCTCCTTGCCCGCGGCTCGGGCCGCCGCGGCGACGCCCGCCGGTGCCTTGCCGTGGAGGGTCTGTTCGTCGAGGGAACCCTCACCCGTGATCACCAGGTCGGCACGGTCCAGAGCGGGTGCGAAACCCAGGACGTCGAGCATCACCTCGATCCCGGGGCGGAACCGGGCGCCCAGCAGCAGGGCGCCGTAGCCGATGCCGCCCGCCGCGCCCGCCCCCGGCGAGGCGGCGTGCTCCGCGGCCTTCGCGCCCACGGCCCCCTCCAGGACCTTCGCGAAGTGCGCGAGAGCCGCGTCCAGGGCCTCCACGTCGTCCGGTGAGGCGCCCTTCTGCGGGCCGTACACCGCGGGCGCGCCCGTCGGGCCGGTCAGCGGGTTGTCGACGTCGCTCGCGAGCACGAGTGCGATCTCGCTGAGGCGCGGGTCGAGACCCGACAGGTCGGCCGTCGCCAGCTCGGCGAGGCCAGCGCCGCCCGGGGACACCGGCTCGCCGTCCGCCTTCAGGAACCGGGCGCCCAGCGCGGACAGCATGCCGGCGCCGCCGTCCGTGGTGGCGCTGCCGCCGACCCGAAGACGATCGTGCGGGCGCCCGCGTCCAGGGCGGCCCGCAGCAGCTCGCCGGAGCCGTACGTCGATGCCGTGAGCGGCGCGAAGACGCCGGCGGGCAGCCGCTGCAACCCGCTCGCCTCCGCCATCTCCACGACCGCGGTGCCGTCGCGCAGTGCGAACGCCGCCGTCGTCTCGTCGCCGAGGGGACCGGCGACCCGTACCTCCCGGCGCTCGAACCCGGCCGCGACCGCCGCGGCCACGGTCCCGTCGCCGCCGTCGGCCACGGGCAGCGCCTCGACCTCGAGGTCCGGTACGACCCGGCGCAGCCCGGCCGTCACCCGCTCGGCGACCTCCACGGCCGTCAGCGACCCCTTGAACTTGTCCGCGGCGACGAGCACCCGCCGGGTGCCGCTCACACCGTCCGCCACTTGCACTCCCCTTGCTCTCCGGGCCCTCACGCACGTCAAGGCCAGTCGCGCCGCTGCGACCTTAACCGGAGGACACCCCCGTCGTCAGCCCGTGCCCATCTCATGGACCCCAGGGTCCTCGCCCTCAGGGGCGCGGGGAACTGCGCGAGAAACCACGGCACACCCGCACCCGGCAAACGACCCGCGACCCCACCCCCTTGGGCACGCTGCGCGAAACGGGTAGACGAAAAGCATGACCCTCGTCGACAACGAAACGGCGCTGGCCAACCGCATCCTCGGCGGCTGGACGGGCCGCATCGCGGGCAACATGCTGGGCAAACCGGTCGAGCAGGGCGAGCTCTGGACGCGCGACCGCATCGACCGCTACCTCAGACAGGCCGCCGCCCTCCCCCTGACCGACTACCTGCCCGAGCCCACCGGCGACCTCGAAATCGCGCTGCGGCCCGAATGGCGCCAGTGCGTCCGCGGCCGCATCCACGGCAGCTGCCGGGACGACGACGTCGACTACGCGATCCTCGGCCTCGACCTGCTGGAGACCCACGGCTTCGGCTTCAGCACCGAGCAGGTCGGCGACCTGTGGCTGCTGCGGCTGCCGTACCTCCAGACGTTCACCGCCGAGCGGGCCGCGTACCGCAACCTCGCCAACGGTCTCAAGCCGCCGCTGACGGCGACGTACGACAACCCGTACCAGGAGTGGATCGGCGCCCTCATCCGCGCCGACGTCTACGGCTGGACCTGCCCGGGCGTGCCGCGCCGGGCCGCCTCGCTGGCCCGGCGGGACGCGGTGCTGTCGCACACCGGCAACGGGGTCTACGGGGCGATGTGGGCCGCGGCGCTGATCGCGGCGGCGTTCACGGCGCCGACGGTGCGGCACGCCGTCGACCAGGCCCTGGCCGTGATCCCGCGAGCAGCCGCCTGGCGCGTACGGTGCGCCGGGTGGTGTCCCTGCACGACACGCGGATGTCCTGGGAGGACACGCTGACCACGGTCGCGGAGGAGACCGCCGGGATGGGCTGGATCCACACCGTCCCGAACGCCGCCGTGCTCACCGCCGGCCTGCTCTACGGCGACGGCGACTTCACCCGGACCATCACCCTGACCGTCCGCGGCGGCCTGGACACCGACTCCAACGGCGCCACGGCGGGGTCGGTGGCGGGTGTCTTCGGTGGGGCCGCGGCCATTCCCGACCAGTGGAAGGTTCCGCTGGAGGACACCGTCCACAGCGCGGTGTTCGGCTTCGACGGGGTGCGGATCAGCGAGCTGGCGGAACGGACGGTGCGGCTGGCGGAGCGGGAGGCCTGACCGGTCCGAACCGGCCATTCCTCGGCCGGGCAGTCGGCTGACCCTGGCTTCCGCTTGGCGCCACGCGCCGCGCGACGGCTCAGTATCGGCCACTTCTTCTCTTCTCCTGGGCCGTCCCGGTGCCCGTTCCGCTTGAAAGCGCTTCCATCCGGCTGATTTCGGCCACTTGCTCGCCAGTCGGCGATGTCGATCAACCACGAACGTAAGGTGATCTGGCTTTTGCCTCACCCGATCATTTCAAGACACCCCTTCCGTGTCCTCTCGCCCGGCAGAAAGGGCCTGCTTGTCATGTCCCGCCTCAGAAACACGCTGCGTGCCGCCGCCTCCGCCGCCGTCCTCGCAGGCGCGGTCCTCAGCGCGCCGCAGGCCGTCGCCGCCGAGCAGCCCACGGCCACCGCTGCCGCCGCCAACGTGTGCGGAAGCGGCTACACCCTGAGGAAGGCGATCCCGCTGCCCGTCGGCACCGACCCCAGCGAGCGCCTGGCGACCCTCTTCGCCTACGAGAACGGCGGCAAGGGCTGCGCCATCCTCGACAACAACGTCGGCAAGGCGCAGTACATGTACCTGCAGGTCTGCAAGGTGGGCGGCACGTCCTGCGACCCCGACTCGGGCAACTTCAGCGAGTACGCCGGCCCGGTCCACGTCTCCAGCTTCGCCTGTGCCCCGGTGACGGCCAAGATGGGCTCGTCCTCCAGCAGCCTCTACATCAACTACAAGTCGAGCTACGTCTTCCCCTGCGGCTGAGCCGGCCACCGGGTGGTTACCCTGCCCCAATGACCACCTCACCTGATTTCGCCGCCTACATCGCGTCCCTGCCCCGCGTCCTGGCCGGTGCCGCCGCGCTGTTCCGGGACGGCGAGGGCCGGGTGCTGCTCGTCGAGCCCAACTACCGGGAGGGCTGGACGCTGCCCGGCGGCACGATCGAGTCCGACGACGGCGAGACCCCGCGGCAGGGCGCACGGCGCGAGACGGCGGAGGAGATCGGGCTGGACCGGGAGCTCGGCCGGCTGCTGACGGTGGACTGGGTGCACGGCCCGGGGCGTCCGCCGCTGGTGGCGTACCTGTACGACGGCGGGGTGCTCGGCGAGGAGGACCTCAAGGCGATCCGCCTCCAGGAGGAGGAACTGCTCTCCTGGCGGCTGGTCCCGCGCGAGGAGCTGACCGACTACCTGCCGGGCGCCCACAGCCGCCGGGTCCTGACCGCCCTGGACGTCCTGGCGGAGGGCTCGGGTACGGCGGAGCTGGAGAACGGGCACCGGGTGCACTGACCGGCGACGGCTGCGGGCGCGCGATATCCGCTCGCTGCTCAAGCCCGGCCCCTCCTACCCTCGGTGACATGACCAAGCCCCTCGTCGCCGTCCTCAGCGGCGCCGGTATCTCCACCGACTCCGGGATCCCCGACTACCGCGGGCCGAACGGGCTCTGGCGGCGGGATCCCGAGGCCGAGAAGCTCGTGACGTACGAGTACTACATGGGCGACCCGGACATCCGCCGCCGCTCCTGGCAGATGCGGCGCGCGAACCGGACGCTCCAGGCGGAGCCCAACGCCGCCCACCGGGCCGTCGCCGACCTGGAGCGGTCGGGGTGCCGGTGCGGGTGATCACGCAGAACGTGGACGGACTGCACCAGCTCGGCGGGATGCCCGACCGCAAGGTCCTGGAACTGCACGGCACCGCGCGGAGCTTCGTGTGCACCGGCTGCCACACCCGCGGCCCGATGGAGGACGCGCTCGCCCGGGTCGAGGCCGGTGAGGACGATCCGCCCTGCCTGGAGTGCGGCGGCATCCTGAAGTCGGCGACGGTGATGTTCGGCGAGATGCTCGACCCCGTCGTCCTCGGCGAGGCGGTCGCCATCAGCAAGGCCTGCCAGGTGTTCGTCGCCGTCGGTACGAGCCTGCAGGTCCAGCCCGCCGCCGGACTCGCGGGTGTCGCCGACGACCACGGCGCCCGGCTGATCATCGTCAACGCCGAACCGACGCCGTACGACGACCGGGCCGACGAGGTCATCCGTGAACCCATCGGCGCGGCCCTGCCGAAGCTGCTGCGCGGCCTCACGTCCGGTGAGCAGCCCGCAGATCCCCCAGGCGTGTGAGGGCGTCCCGGGCCAGGTCGCGCTCGGTGTCGGTGAGGTCGAGCGCGGCGGCCCGGTCGAGGGCGGTCGCCGCCGTCTCCACGTCGCCGAGCCGTCCCGCGATGTCGCCGCGCAGGACGAGCAGCTGAAGCAGCTGGACGTCCGTCGGCGTCTCGTCCGTCAGGCGCAGCACACGGTCGATGACCTTCGCGGCGCCCTCCGGGTCCCCCTTGGAGTCCGCCAGCAGGGACGCGTGGTGCAGGGCCCGCGCGAACGTCTCCCGGGGCGCCGGGCCGTGGTGCCGGTCCTCGCTCGTGCGCTGTCCGACGCGTACGCAGTTGCCGCCCGGATCGGTCATGAGGAACTGCCGCACGCCGTACGACATGTCCTTGAGCGGCCCGATCCGGGGCAGTCCCCGGGTCGGGATCCTGCCGTAGGCCGTCCTGAGCCCGGCCCGGAACGCCTCGTACAGGCCGTCGACGTCGTCGGTCATGACGTAGCAGGTGCTGATCGACTCGGTGGGCTCGTAGTGCTTCATCGCGAAGAACTGCAGCTCTGTGCCGCCGCGTGCGACGACCGCGTACGGGTTGGGGCTGCGCTGCTGGTAGGTCACCTCGAAGCCGATGGCGGTGTAGAAGTCGAGGACGGGCTGCAGGGCCCGGCACGGCAGGATCGGGATCGTCTTCTCCGGCATGACCTCAGTCTAGTCAAATTTGACCAGCTGCGGTGTCAGAAGAGGGCCGCTCCGCGTTCGAAGTCCAGCAGGCGCTGCTTGCGGTCCAGGCCGCCGCCGTAGCCGGTGAGGCTGCCGTTCGCGCCGATGACACGGTGGCAGGGGACGATGATGCCGATGGGGTTGCGGCCGTTGGCCAGGCCGACCGCGCGGGAGGCGGTGGGGTGCCGAGGGCTTCGGCGAGTTCGCCGTAGGTGCGGGTCTCGCCGTACGGGATGCGGCGCAGTCGCTCCCAGACGGTGCGCTGGAACGGGGTGCCGGTCAGGCGGAGTTCGAGGGTGAACTCCTTGAGCTCGCCCGCGAAGTAGGCCTTCAGTTGTTCCCGCGCCGTCGCGAAAAGGGTGTCGTCGCGGGGCCGAAGGTCTCCTCCGGTGGGCGGTGGCGCTGGTCGGTCATGTAGAGGCCGCACAGGACACCGTCGTCGGCGACGAGGGTGAGGGGCCGTAGGGGCTGTCGGTCACGGTGTGCTGCTTCATGCGAACGTCCCTATACCGGAAGGAAGTTGATGGGGTGGCTGTCGGTCGCCCAGAGGTACTGGACGGCGTAGGCCCGCCAGGGGCGCCAGGCCGCCGCGCGTGCGGTGAGGGCGGCGGGGTGGAGGGCAGGCCGAGCTCCTGGGCGGCGCGGCGGATGCCGAGGTCGGTGGGGAGGAAGGCGTCCGGGTCGCCGAGGGCGCGCATGGCGATGACGTCCACCGTCCAGGGCCGAAGCCGGGCAGGGCGAGGAGCAGGGCGCGGGTCCGCGGCCAGTCACTCTCCACGCCCAGGTGGAGGTCTCCGTCGGCGAGCCGGCGGACCAGTGTGGTGAAGGTCGTACGGCGGGTGCGGGCATCGCCAGTGTCTCGGGGTCGAGGGCTGCCAGGGCCTCGGGGACGGGAAGAGGTGGGTGAGGCCACCCTCGGAGTCGTCGACGGGTGCGCCGTGCGCGGTGACCAGGCGGGCCGCGTGGGTGCGGGCCGCGGCGGTGGAGACCTGCTGGCCCAGTACGGCCCGGACGGCGAACTCCGCCTCGTCCACCGTGCGCGGGACGCGCCGGCCGGGCGCCTTGTCGACGAGCGGTGCCAGGACCGGGTCCGTGCGCAGCTGCTCGTCGATCGCGACCGGGTCGGCGTCCAGGTCGAGCAGGCGGCGGCAGCGGCTGATGGCGACGGTCAGATCGCGCGGGTCGCTGAGGGTGAGGCGGCAGGCGATGTGGTCGGGGTGGGGGGTCAACGACACGATGCCGTGGCCGTACGGCAGCCGCAGCGTGCGCCGGTAGGAGCCGTCCCGCCACTCCTCCACCCCGGGCACGGCCGTCGCGGCGAGGTGGCCGAAGAGGTTGTCGGGGTTGAGCGGGGCGCGGAACGGCAGCCGCAGGGACAGGGCACCGGGTGTGCTCGCGCCCTGCCGCTTCGGGGCGCGGGCGCGCAGCTCGCTCGGGGCGAGGGCGAAGACCTCGCGGACCGTGTCGTTGAAGGTGCGGATCGAGGCGAAGCCGGCGGCGAAGGCGACCTGGGCCATCGGCAGGGACGTCGTCTCGATGAGCAGCCGGGCCGTCTGGGCGCGCTGGGCGCGGGCGAGCGCGAGCGGGCCCGCGCCCAGCTCGGCGAACAGCTGGCGCTCGACCTGCCGGGTGCTGTAGCCGAGGCGGGCGGCGAGGCCGGGCACGCCGTCGCGGTCCACGACGCCGTCCGCGATCAGCCGCATGGCGCGGGCCACGACGTCGGCGCGCTGGTTCCACTCCGGGGAGCCGGGGCTGGTGTCGGGCCGGCAGCGCTTGCAGGCCCGGAAACCGGCCTGCTGGCACGCCGCCGCGCTCGGATGGAAGACCATGTTCTCCGGCTTGGGCGGGACCACCGGGCAACTGGGACGGCAGTAGATGCCGGTCGTCAGGACGGCCGTGAAGAACCATCCGTCGAACCGCGCGTCCTTGGACCGGACGGCGCGCACGCAGCGCTCGGTGTCGGTGTGCATCCCCATCTGCATGCGTCCAGCATCGGGCACCGGGCAGGACGGGGTCTGGCGAGAATCCGACATCGACCTCCCGCGCCGAGGTGTCCCACGGGGACAGATGAAGATTCATTCATGTGTTCGTGTGTGACCGGTACGATGACGTCATGGGTCATGGAGCCGTCATCCCGCGCAGGACGCCACCGAGCGCGTACGCCTCGACGCGGACAACGTCGCGAAGGTAGCCACCACGCTCCAGGCCCTGTCCACGCCCTCCGGCTGCTGATCCTGGCGCGCCTCAGGGAAGGCCCGCTGCCGGCCACCGAGTTGGCCGCCGAGGTGGGCATGGAGCAGTCGGCCTGCTCGCACCAGCTGCGGCTGCTGCGCAACCTGGGCCTGGTGGTGGGCGAGCGACAGGGCCGTTCGGTCGTGTACGCGCTGCACGACCACCATGTCGCCGAGCTGCTCGACCAGGCCGTCTACCACGTGGAGCACCTGCGTCTGGGCATCAGCGACGCCGCCGACTGAGGCGGCGCCGCTGTCACACCGTTCGTCCTATTCGGTCGCCGTGGGCCGTCGCGAGGCCGCCATCGCCTCGCTCACCCGGGTGAGCGGACGCAGCCGGTAGGTGTACGCGTAGTCCCGGTCGGCGAAGAGCTTGAACTCGTCGTGGGTGTGGGCGCCCCAGCTGTTGTCGCCGCCCACGCCCATCTGGCGGTGGTTGACCCGGAGGACCACGGCGTCCCGGGGAGTGAGCTGGTAGTCGTGCCGGGCGCCGACCGACAGGTCCTCGGGGGTGAAGTGCGAGGCGTTGACCTCCAGCAGCGGCTCACCGGAGACGAGCAGCCCGCGCCCGCCGCCGTCCGTCAGCGCGGCCCAGCGGACGTCGGTCTTGTTGCCGTTCTCCTGCGGGCGCAGGTAGGAGGTCCACTGCCCGGAGACGGTGCCGGAGTACAGGCCCACGTCGGTGGCGTTGTTGCGGTCCCACATGTTCTCCTCGGGGCCCCGGCCGTAGTAGTGCAGCCGGTCCAGACGGCGCGGCAGGAACAGCAGGTTTCCGACCTCGGGGATGTACGGCAGGTTCGACGCGCCCGGGTGCAGGGTGTTGTCGACCTTGATCTCGCCGTTGCCGAAGACCGTGTACGTCGTGCTGTACGTGGACGCCGGGGTGGTGGGCAGGGTGCCGGTGCAGGTGATTTCTACGGCCCGCTCGTCCAGGGGACGCACCCGTACGTCCGCCACCTCGCGCTTGGCTCCGGCGTCCCGCCAGATCTGGTTGCGGGTGTGGTGGCCGTTGCCCCGGTCGTTGTCGGTGGGTGCCCGCCAGAAGTTCGGGACGGGCCGGAGGTGATCAGACGCGTGCCGGCCGCCTCGTAGGCCGTGATCGTTCCGGTGCTCTTGTCGACGGTGACGGAGAATCCCCTGCCCTTGACCGTGACGTCGTCGTCCCGGTCGGTGTACCGCAGGGCGGGCACGCTGCTCAGCGGCACCGGTTTCACGGCGGGGCTGCCCGTGTCGAGGGCGAGTTGCTGCTTGGCCACCTCGAAGCCCGCCCTCGCCCACTTGGTGGGCTCCTTGGTGGTGAAGGAGAGCTCCAGGAAGTACTCGGTGCCCGGCTCGGGCTTCGCCGGCAGCCGCACCGGCACCTTGATGTCCTTGCCGGTCAGCGGCGCGACGTCCAGCTGGTCGCGGGAGAGCCGGCCGCGCTGGACGACCTTGCCGTCGGCGACGAGGGACCAACGGCCGTCGAATTCACGGAGGTTGGTGAACAGGTACTCGTTGGTGAGCTTGACGGCGCCGGGACCGCCCGCGGCCTGGGCGGCGTTGATCGCCTGGTAGATCTGCTTGACCTCGGCGGACTTGCCGGTGAGGGTGCGGTCGGGCAGGACGATGCCGTCCCCGGCGAAGGCTCCGTCGTTGGGGTTGTCGCCCCAGTCGCCGCCGTACGCGTAGAACGTCTTGTCGCGCGGGCGCTTCTCGGTGAGGCCGACGGTGGCCGCGTCGAACCAGAACCGTACGCCCTCGTCGTCCGGGCCGCGGCGGTCCGAGGCCAGCTCCGCGGCGCTCAGCGCGCGGGCGTACACGCGGGCCCGGCGGATGGTGCCGCTGAACTCCCGGGTGGGGTTGTCGACGTCGGTGGCGAGCGTCAGGGAGGCGGTGTTGGTGCCGGGGCGCCGGGTGGTGGTCCGGGTGCCGCGCGCCTGGCCGTCGACGTGGAGGGTGAGCGTCCCCGCGTCCGCGTCGAAGACGCCGGCGATGTGGTGCTCCTTGCCCGTCCAGCCGTCCGGCAGCGGCCAGCTCGCGGTGACCCACTGGCCGCCGCCGTGGATGAAGAACTCCAGGTTCTTGTCGGTCTGTTTGAGGGCGTACTGGGTGTCGCCCTTGGCGAGGAGGGGCTGGTGTCCGCCGGTCACGTGCGGGGTGACCCAGGCCTCCAGCGTGAGGGAGCCGGTGAGGTCGAGACCGGGGTCGCGGGGAAGACGGTGCCGCCGGAGACGCCCTTGGCGCGGTCGAAGGTGCCGGCGGGCGCGATGATCTCGCCGCGCAGGCTGCTCGGGCCCGCCTCTGTCAGCAGTTTGCGGGCCGGGGTGGGCCAGCTCAGGGCCTGGTCGACGAAGTCCCAGATCCAGCCGCCCTGGAGGACGTCGTAGCGGCGGACGATGTCCCAGTACTTCTTGAAGTTGCCGTTGGAGTTCCCCATCCCGTGGGAGTACTCGATCATCACGTACGGGCGGGTGTCGCTCGTGTCCTTGGCGCGCTGCTCGACCCGCTGGGGCTGTCGTACATCTCGGAGCGGATGTCGCTGATGCCCGGACGGTCGTCGCCCTCGTACTGGATGACGCGCGTGGGGTCGTAGGAGCGGATCCAGTCGTACATGGCGTTGAAGGTGGTGCCGCCGCCCGCCTCGTTGCCGAGGGACCAGATGACCACCGAGGCGTGGTTCTTGTCGCGGTGGACCATGTTCTGGGCGCGCACCACGCACGCCTCGGTCCACTCGGGCCGGCCGCTGCCCGGGTACTCGTCGCGGATGCCGTGGGTCTCGAGGTTGGTCTCGTCCACGAGGTACAGGCCGTACTCGTCGGCGAGTTCGAGCCACAGCGGGTTGTTGGGGTAGTGCGAGGTGCGGACGCTGTTGATGTTGAGCCGCTTGAGGATCTCGATGTCCTCGATCATCTGTGCCCGGGTGAGCGCCGAGCCGGTGACCGGGTGCATCTCGTGCCGGTTCGTGCCGCGGAAGGAGACCGGCTTGCCGTTGATGCGCATCAGGCCGTCCTTGAGCGCGAACTCGCGGAAGCCGACCCGGTGCGAGAGGGTCTCGACGACCTTGCCGGAGGGGTCGCGCAGTCGCAGTACGGCGGTGTAGAGGTTCGGGTGCTCGGCCGACCAGAGTTTCGGCGAGGGGACGGCTCTGGACGCCTCGGCGGTGGCCTCGTCGCCGTCGGGGACGTCGACGGGCTGGTTGAGGGGCCGCGACCAGACGGCGTGGCCGCGCGCGTCGTACAGCTGGGTCTCGACGGTGTAGCGGCCCGCGCCCTTGCCGCCGTAGTCGCGGACGTGCGCGGTGACCTTGAGCTCGGCGGAGGTGTGGTCGTCGCCGAGCGGGGTGTCCAGCTTGAAGTCGCGCAGGTGCACGGACGGCGTGGAGTACAGGTGGACCGAGCGGAAGATGCCGCTCAGCCGGATCATGTCCTGGTCCTCCAGCCACTCGGCGTCGGAGTAGCGGTAGACCTCGACGGCGATCTGGTTGGTGCCCGGCTTGAGATGACGGGTGATGTCGTACTCGGCGGAGGTGTAGGAGTCCTCGTGGTAGCCGGCCAGCTCGCCGTTGATCCACACGTAGTGGGCGGACTTGACGCCCTCGAAGTGCAGGAAGGTGCGCCGGCCCGACCAGTTGCGGGGGAGGGTGAACGTACGGCGGTACTGGCCGACGGGGTTGTAGCGGGTCGGGGCGGCCGGCGGCTGGGCGTTCTCACCGCCGCCGTTGGGGCCCCACCAGGGGTAGGTGATGTTGACGTAGATCGGGAAGTCGTAGCCGTGCAGCTGCCAGGCCGAGGGCACGGGGATGGTGTCCCAGCCGGAGTCGTCGACGTCGGTGCGGTGGAAGTCGGGGTCACGGTCGTCGGGGCGGTCCGCGTAGGCGAACTTCCACGTGCCGTCGAGGCTCATCCGGTACGGCGAGCGCGTACGGTCGGCGGCCAGGGCCTGCTTGAGGTCCGGGTACGGCATGAGCGTGGTGTGCGGCGGCTCGGTGCCCAGCCGGTACACGGTCAGGCCGTCGTTCCACTCCGGAGGTCCGGCCGCCGCCGGGCGCCGGCCGGCCGCGTGTGCCGCGGCGGGCGACGCCGACAGGGCGAGCGCGCCGAGCACGGCGGCTCCTCCCTCCAGCAGACGGCGACGGCTGACGACGGGCCGGTCGGCGGGGACGGGTGCGGCATGACCGTGGCCTTCCTCGGTTCGACAGGGTGCTGCACGGACTGAGGGCACGTCAGTCGCGGTCCCCAACTGCCCTCCCGGAATGGGAGTTTCTGTTGGTACGCGTTGCAACTGACGGTGACGGAGCAACTGCTGAGCAGGCACACCCTAGAACTCGAACACAACCGAAGCAATGACCGCGTCGGACTTTGTGCGGTCCTGATGGTTAGCTCGCCCGGCTCTCACCTAGCCAGGAAGGTGAGCACCTCGCTCGCCAGCCGCGCGGGCGCGTCCAGCGGCACCAGGTGCCCGGCGTCCGGGACCGGCCGGAGCCGGGCGCCGGGGATCAGGGCGGCGAGCTCCTGGCCCTTCGCGAAGGGGATCCAGGTGTCCTCGGTGCCCCAGCACACGGTGACGGGGAGGTCGATCGTGGGATACAGCGGCTGGATGTCGTCGGTGAAGCGCTGGTCGGCCTGGGCGATCTGGCGGTAGAAAGCCGCCTGGCCCCGCTCCCCCGTCCACGGCCGGACCAGGGCGTCGAGCGCGGCGGGACGCAGGCCGGCATGGCTCGCGGACGTGACGTACTCGCGCACCAGGGCCTCGTGCAGCGCCGCCGGCAGTTGCTCGAAGACGTGGCTGTGCTCCCCGACCAGCCGGAAGAAGGGGGAGCCCCAGGGCTCCAGGGCCACCGGGTCGACGAGGACGAGCCGCCGGTAGCGGGCCCCGTGCAGCAGGTGGGCGCGCAGCGCCACGCAGCCGCCGAAGTCGTGCGCGACGACGGACGGCTCGCGCAGGCCCCAGTGGGCCAGCAGTTCGGTGAACACCTCACCCTGGACGCCCAGCGAGACGTCCTGGTCCGCGTACATGCCGGAGGAGCCGTAGCCCGGCATGTCCCACACGTGGACGCGGTGCCCGGCGGCGGCGAGGGCGGGAGCGACCTCGTGCCACACGTACGACGAGAAGGGCGTCCCGTGCAGCAGCACGACCGGCTCGCCGCCGGGGTCCCCGAACCGGTCCCAGCGGACGGTCCCCGACGCCGTGGACAGAGTCTCTCGCAACGACCAGTCACCCAAGAGGGCTCTCCTTCACTGTGGGTACGGACACTGTGTGTACAGACACTGTGTGTGCGGACCCTCGACTTTTTGTCATTTCGGCGCGACAGTGCCGCTCATCCGACCGTAATGTGACCTCATCGGACAACCCGCGCAACGGATCTTGGCGGTACCTCTTGCCGCGCCGGAAGGAGCGGCTCGCATGAACGGGTATGCGACCTCGGATCGTGATGGCGTCACGGCCGCGCCCGGCGGGCTGCTGGACCTGCTGAAGGTCGCGGCCGTGGTCCTGGACGCGGGCGGCCACATCGCGCTCTGGAGCCCCGAGATCGAGCAGCTGCTCGGCTACAGCGCGTCCGAGGCCCTGCGGCAGCGCGCCGACACACTCCTGGTCGCACCGGAGAACCGCCCCCGGGCCGGGAGCTGTTCGCACAGGTCAGGTCGGGGGACCGCTGGGCGGGAGTCTTCCCGCTGCGGCACAAGGACGGCACGGAACGCGCCGTGGAGTTCCGCACGATGCGGCTGCTCGACCCCGAGGGACAGCCCCACCTGCTGGGGCTCGCCGCCGACGCGACGACCGTACGGAACGTGGAGCGGGACCTCGCCCTCTCGCACAGCCTCGTCAACCAGACCCCGCTGGGCATCGCCATCTTCGACAACGAGCTGCGCTGGGTCGGGGTCAATCCCGCCCTGGAGCGGATGAACGGCGTGCCGGAGGAGGCCGTGCTGGGACGGCGGCTCGGGGAGGTGCTGCCGGACCTGGACGTCGAGGCCATCGAGGGCCGCATGCGGCACGTCCTCAAGACCGGCAGCCCCCTGCTCGACCAGCAGACCATCGGCCGTACGGCGGCGGACGAGACCGACCGCGCCTACTCGGAGTCCTACCACCGCATCGAGGACACCGACGGCCGGGTGCTCGGCCTCGCGATGGCCGTACTGGACGTCACCGAGCGCCAGCAGGCCGCGGCCGAGGTCGCGCAGGCCCGCCAGCACCTGTCGGTGATCGCCGACGCCGGGGTGCGGATCGGCACCACGCTGGACCTCCAGCAGACCGCCCGGGAACTGGCCGACGTGGTGGTGTCGCACCTCGCGGACCTGGCCGCCGTGGATGTCCTGGAGTCCGTCGTGGCCCACGGCACCATCGCACCGGTGTCGGGCAGCGCACCCGCCGAGTTCAGGGCGCTGGCCGTCGCGGCCGGCTACCCCACCGACGCGATCCACGCAGCCGATCCGGTGGGAGAGCTGGCCACCTACGGCTCGTCACGGATCATCACGCAGTGCGTCCGCAGCGCCCGCGCGGTCCTGGTCGAGCGCGTGGACATCAAGATGATGCGGCGCATCGCCCGGGACGCGCGGGCCGCACAGACGCTCCGCGAGGCCGGCGCCCACTCCTATCTGGCCCTCCCCCTGATGGCCCGGGGCAAGGTGCTGGGCACGCTCACGCTGTACCGCACGGTCGACGAGCGCCCCTTCGACGACCGGGACCGGGTGCTCGCCTCGGAACTCGCCGCGCGCGCCGCGATCTGCATCGACAACGCCCGCCTCTACGGACGCGAACGCGGCACCGCCCTGACGCTGCAGCGCAGTCTGCTGCCGGCCACCCCCGCCGAGCGGGAGGGGCTCGACATCGCCGCCCGCTACCGCCCGGCCCTCAGCGAGGTCGGCGGCGACTGGTACGACGTGCTGCCGCTGGGGCCGGGCCGCACCGGGTTCGTCGTCGGGGACGTCATGGGCAAGGGCGTCCAGGCCGCGGCGATCATGGGGCAGCTGAGCACGGCGACGCGGGCGCTGGCCCGGCTGGATCTGCCGCCCGCCGAGCTGCTGCGGCACCTCGACGACATCGCCGGCTCGCTCGGCGACGCGATCGCCACCTGCGTGTACGCCGTGTGCGATCTGCGGTCCGGCACCTGCGCGCTGTCCAGCGCCGGCCACCTGCCCCCGGTGCTCGCCCGGGCGGACGGCAGCGCCGAGCTCCTCGACGTGCCCGGCGGCGTCCCGCTCGGGGTGGGCGGCGTGGAGTTCGGCACCCTGGAGGTGGAGCTCGCCCCAGGCTCCCTGCTCGCCCTGTACACCGACGGGCTGGTCGAGAACCGCGGGGAGCCGATCGACACCGGGCTCAGCACGCTGACCCGCCTCCTGCAGAACCCGGGCCCCAGCCTGCAACGCACCAGTGACAGCCTGCTCAGCGCGCTGAGCCCGGAGCCCGACGACGACGTCGCGCTGCTGCTGGTCCGCACCCGCGCCTGAGCGCGCGGCCGCAACTGCTAACATGACGGTATGAGTTACGTTCTCTACCTCTGATCCGGGCCATCGGCTCCGCCCTCGCACGCCCCTGTCGCACACGGGGTGAGAGGCACCAAGGAGCCACGACGTCGCCCACGGCCCGCCCTGTTCCGGGCCGGCCGTCCGTCGGATCGAAGGCCCGCTCGCATCCCCGCCCGAACCGGGGGTGAAGTGTGCCTCCTCACGGAGGAAGAGAACGTGAACACCCTTACCCTGCCTGCCCGCGACCGGGCCCAGCTGACCTGCGCATCGGTCCGCGTCGACCGCGGCGGGCGCACCGTGCTGCACGACGTCGACATCAAGGTCTCCCCGGGATCGCGCTGGGGCGTCGTCGGCGAGAACGGACGCGGCAAGTCGACCCTGCTGCACGTCCTGGCCGGCGCCCTGGCCCCGGACGCGGGGACCGTGCACCTCGTCGGCACCCTCGCCCTGGCCGAGCAGGAGATGCCGGCCGAGGACGAGCGCACGGTCGGCGACTTCATCGACGCCTACCTGGCCGACGCCCGCGCGGCCCTGCGGGATCTGGACGCCGCCGCGGAAGCCCTCGCCGAGGAACGCCCCGGCGCCGAACAGGACTACGCCGACGCCCTGGAGGCGGCGCAGGCGCTGGACGCCTGGGACGCCGACCGCCGGGTGGACGTCGCCCTGGACGGACTCGGCGCGGTCAGCGACCGTGCCCGTCCGCTGGCCACCCTGTCCGTCGGCCAGCGCTACCGGATCCGGCTGGCCTGCCTGCTCGGCGCCGAGTACGACTTCCTGCTCCTGGACGAGCCCACCAACCACCTGGACCGGGCGGGGCTGGAGTACCTCACCGCCCGGCTGCGCGCCCACTCCGGAGGCGTCGTGGTGGTCAGCCACGACCGGGCGCTGCTCGCGGACGTGGCCACCACGATCCTGGACCTCGACCCCACCCGGGACGGCCGCCCGGCCGTGTACGGCGGTGGCTACGCCGGCTACCGCGAGGGCCGCGAGGCCGAACTGGTCCGCTGGGAGGAGGAGTACGAGCAGCAGCAGACCGAGCACGTCCGTCTCAAGCAGGCGCTGTCGGAGGCACAGAACCGGCTGAGCACCGGATGGCGTCCGGACAAGGGCACCGGCAAGCACCAGCGCGCCACCCGCGCCGGTGCCCTGGTGCGCTCCGTCCACCGGCGCCAGGACGACCTGGACCGGCACAAGGTCACCGCACCGGTGCCGCCCCAGCGGTTCTCGATGCCGGACCTGCCGGCCCGGACGGGCGTCGTCCTGCTGCGGGCGGAGGAAGTGACCGTCGACGGGCGGCTGCGCCACTCGACGAGCCTGTCGTTGACGTCGGGTGACAGGCTGGCCGTCACCGGTCCGAACGGCGCGGGCAAGTCCACGCTGCTGTCCGTCCTGGCCGGGCGCCTCGCCCCGGGCACGGGCCGGGTGCACCGGGCGCGGAAGGTGCGGCTGCACCTGCTCGGGCAGGAGTCGCCGCGGGCGACGCGCCGGCGGGCCCGTGACCTGTACGAGGCGCACACCGCGCGGCTGGTCACGGCGGGTGTGCTGAAGGAGGGCGAGGTGGTCGGACTCGGCTCGCTGGGTCTGCTCACCTCGCGCGACGCGGGCAAGCCGGTGGCCGACCTGTCGATGGGTCAGCAGCGGCGCCTCGACCTGGCCCTGGCGATCGCCGCCCGCCCGCACGTGCTGCTGCTCGACGAACCCACCAACCACCTGTCCATCGCCCTGGTCGACGAGCTCACCGAGGCGCTGCATGCCACGGAGGCGGCCGTCGTACTGGCCACGCACGACCGCCAGATGCAACGGGACATCGCCGGCTGGCCGCACCTCGCGCTGGCCGAGCGCCGCCCCGCGGACACGGAGGCTGTGAACACACACTGACCCGGCGCCTCCCGGCCCGCCCTCGGGACGGGCGGGCCGGGCCTCGGCAGCGGCGGCACCCGCAGGATCCCTACGGCACCCTCACAGCAGCCCTCGTTCACGGGCGTGGCGCACGGCGTCGCCGCGTCGGCTCACCGCGAGCTTGCGGTAGATGCTCTTGAGGTGGGTCTTCACGGTGTTCGCGGAGACGTGGAGGTCGGCGGCGATCTCCTGAGTCGACATCATCTGGGACAGTCTGCTCAGCACGTCCCGTTCGCGCGCGCTCAGTTGCTCGACGGCCAGGTCCGGCGCAGGGGCCGCCGGGGTGTGCGGCGGGGGGTGCCCGGGGACGCGGCGGTTCCGGCCGCCCCCGCCGGAGACGAGCCAGCCCTCGGCCAGTTCCCACGGCCGGCCGGTGCTCAGCAGCGGCCGGATCCAGGGGCCCGCTTCCAGGAACGGCCGGCGCAGCCGCTCGCGCCGGCCGTCCAGGAGCGCACGGGCGACGAGGCGGCGGGCGGTGGCGGGGTCGCCGGTCTCGAGGGCGGCCTGGGCACGCACCAGCGTGGCGCGGACGGTCACCGCCGGACCGGGCCGGTCATCCTCGAACGGGCCGTCGATGATGTCCAGTGCTTCTTCGGGGTGCCCTGCCGCGAGCCGCGCCCGCGCCGCCCCGACCGCACAGGCCGTCCGGCGGTGTGCCAGCGGCTCGACGACCTTCTCGGCCAGCTCCGGGCGCCCTTCGGCCAGGTGGGCGGCGGACGCGAGCAGGGCGCTGTGGTCCCGCGCCCACGGCGAACTCACGGCTGCCGGGACGGTCGCTCCCGCCGCTGCCAGGGCCGCCCGGGCATCGCCTCTGGCCAGGAGCAGGAGCCCCCGGGCGAGGGTCCGGCCGGCCTCCAGGACCGGGTCCTCGGCGAGCGACGGGGAGCCGGTCGCCGCGTCGAGGAGCGCCTGGGCCTCGTCGAGTTCGTCGCGGTCGATGTGCACGGCGGCCAGCACCAGAGGGCCGGTGCCGGACCCGGACCGCTGGGGCAGGCTGTAGTGCTCCGCCTGGCCGGCCGCCGCCCGGGCCTTGTGTTCCGCCCGGCCGGGCCAGCCGTTGAGGTAGTCGATCAGGGCCAGGTGGCCGAGCGCCTCCCACCGGGGCAGTGCCATCGCCGCTCCGCCCGGGTATCCGGCAACCGCCGACAGGGCCGCCCGGGCGTCGTCGAAACGCCCTGCCCACAGGCGGGCGGAGCCGAGGTGGGTGAGCAGCAGGGCGGTGAGTTCCGGGTGCTCGTCGAGGAGCTGCGCGGGGATGTCCTGCCGGAGGAGCCGTGCCTGCTCGGCGGCGCGTTCCGTTCGGCCCGGAGAGCCGGTCAGCCGTCCCGCCAGGGCTTCCAGCAGGGCGCAGCTGAGCCGGCCGGGCGCCGGGGCGGTTCCGTCCCCGGCCAGTTGTTCCCCGGCCCGGCGCAGATGGGTCAGGCCGTGGTCGAGATCGCGCCGCGCCAGTTCGCGTGCCGCGCGGACGAGGTCGGGTGCCGGGCCGGTGGCGTCGGGGCTCATCCGTGCGAACAGGGCGGACAGGTCCTCGGAACGCAGGCCCGTGAAGAGCTCCCCGATCGCGAGGTCCTCGACGACGGCGCGGGTGGTGAACTCCCAGTCGTCCGCCGCGGCGCCCTGGACGAGCGCGTCGCGCAGGGATCCGGAGCGGCGCAGCCACCGCGCGGCCCGGCCGCGCAGCTCCGGCTCCAGCCCGGGCAAGCGCTCCCGCAGGTGGGCGCGGAGGATCTCCGCGAAGAGGGGGTGCAGGCTGTACCACGTGTGGCCGAGGTAGTGGACGAACGCGTTCTCGCGGTGCAGCGCGGCCAGGATCGGCTCCGCGTCGCCGCGCCGCGTCAGCGCGTTCACCAGGTCGGGGCAGAAGCGTTCCAGGACGCTGATGCGCAGCAGCAGGTCCTGGGTGTCGGGCGGCTGCCGGTCCAGCACCTCGGCCAGCAGGAAGTCGGCGACCGTGCTGTGGTCGGCTTCGAACTGCTTCAGGTAGGCCTGGGGGTCCGGGCCCTGCCGGGCGGCCAGCGCGCACAGGCTGAGGCCCGCAGCCCACCCCTGGGTCCGGCCGACCAGGGCCCGTACGGCGCTCTCGGGCAGGTGCAGACCGTGCCGGGACAGCAGTTCCTGGGCCTCCCGCGAGGTGAAGGCCAGCTCCGCGTCCCGGATCTCCGTCAGCTCGCCCGCCGCGCGGTAGCGGTGCAGGGGCAGCAGGGGTTCCGTGCGGGTGACGAGGACCAGGCGCAGGCCGAGGCCGGCGTGGCACAGCACGAACTGCAGCTGTTCCGCGATCTCGGGCGAGGTCACCCGGTCGAACTCGTCGAGGACGACGACGGTGGTGTGGTCCCGGCTCTCGAGGTCGGCGGCCAGGCAGGTCAGCGTCCGCCGGTCCACACGGCCGGCCTCCGCCGGACTGCCGACCTCGGCCGCGACCGGGATGCCGGCGGCACGCAGCGCCTCGAGCAGATACGCCCAGAAGACCCCGGGGGCCTGGTCGGCGGTGTCGGTGGTGAGCCAGGCGACGGGTTCCCGCAGGCCGGCGGCCCAGTCGGCGACCAGGAGGGTCTTGCCCGCGCCGGCCGAGCCGTTGACCATGGTCAGGGGCGTCCCGAGAGCCTCGTCGAGGTGCCGGATCAGGCGGGTCCGGCGCAGGAACGTGGCGGGCCGCTCCGGCAGGACGAACCGGGTGCGCAACAGCGGATCACCGGAAGGATCGACGCCCGCGAGCGCAGGCTCCGTACCAGTCGCGTCGGTCGGGGCCATGGGGCACACCACCGCCTGCCGTCCCTCGGAACACGAGCAGCACTCCGTTCGCCCAGCATCTCAGCGTTCCCTTCCCCGCGCATTCGCGCGCCGGGGCGAGCAGCCGACGGCCGGGGCGGGCAACCACCCGCGGCGGGCGATGCGCTCGCCCGTGCTGCCGAGGTTGGCTGGAGTGCACCCGCCCGCCGCCCGGAACGGGGGTACTCACCATGTGCCGCTGGCTCGCCTACTCGGGCACCCCTGTGCTGCTCGACGATGTGCTGTACCGCCCGGAGCACTCGCTGATCGACCAGAGCCTGCACGCGCGGATGGGCGTCGAGACCACCAACGGCGACGGGTTCGGCGTCGGCTGGTACGCGCAGCATCTGCGCACGCCCGCCGTGATCCGCGACACCGGCCCGGCCTGGAGCAACCGCAACCTCCGGGAGATCGCCGACCACGTCCGCTCGTCGTTGTTCTTCGCCCACGTGCGCGCCTCGACCGGGACCGCGGTGCAGCAGACCAACTGCCACCCCTTCCGGTACGGGCGCTGGATGTGGATGCACAACGGGGCGATCAGTGGGTTCCACGAGCTGCGCCGGGACCTCATGCTGGCCGTCGACCCCGCGCTGTTCCCGTCGCTCGAGGGCACGACCGATTCCGAGGTGATGTTCCACGTAGCCCTCACCCTCGGGCTCGACGGTGATCCGCCGGGCGCCGTGGCGCGGATGGCGGGGCTCGTGGAGCGGCTGGGGCACGAGCACGGAGTGGTGGAGCCGCTCCAGATGACGGTCGCCGTGACCGACGGCGAGCGGGTGTGGTTCTTCCGGTACTCCAGCGGCGGAGCCTCCCGGTCGCTGTACTTCAGCAGCCGTGTGGAGGACGTGCGCGCCCTCCACCCCGACCTCGGGTTCCTGAGGCAGATCTCCGACGAGACCCGCCTGGTCGTGTCGGAGCCGCTGGGCGATCTCCCCGGCGTCTGGAACGCCGTACCGGAGAGCACGTACGGCGTCGTCCAGCCCGGACGGGGCCTGCTGCGGCACTTCGAGCCCGAGCCCGTCTGAGCCGGTCGGCGGCCCCGTGCCTCAGCGGAGTTGCGCGGCGAACGCCTGGTACGCCCGCTCGTCGAAGAGGACGAACCGGACTTCCTCGACGGCGGTTTCCGTAGTGCGCACCGTGTTCACGGCGATGCGCGCGGCGTCGTCCATCGGGTAGCGGTAGACGCCCGTGGAGATCGCCGGGAAGGCGACGGTACGGGCGCCGAGTTCGTCGGCGATCCGCAGGGACTCGCGGTAGCAGGAGGCGAGGAGGCCCGAGTGGTCCTCGGTCGCGCTGAAGACCGGTCCGACCGTGTGGATGACCCAGCGGGCGTCCAGGTCGCCCGCGGTGGTGGCGACGGCCCGGCCGGTGGGCAGGCCCTTGCCGTAGTGCCCGCGCGGAGCTTTCGGCACTCCTCCAGGATCGCCGGGCCGCCGCGCCGGTGGATCGCCCCGTCGACCCCTCCCCCGCCCAGCAGCGAGGAGTTGGCCGCGTTGACGATGGCGTCGACGCTCTGCCGGGTGATGTCGCCCTGGACGAGTTCGATGGTGGTCATGGCTGCCTCAGTCGCTTCCAGACGGCCTTCGCCGCGTTGTGCCCCGACATGCCGTGCACACCGGGGCCCGGCGGGGTCGCCGAGGAGCAGATGAAGACGGCCGGGTGGGGGTCGTGTACGGGAACAGGGTGGGCTTCGGGCGCAGCAGGAGCTGGAGGCCGGAGACCGCGCCGGAGGCGATGTCGCCGCCGACGTAGTTGGCGTTGCGGGCGGCGAGTTCGGGCGGGCCCGCTGTGGCACGGGCCAGGACACGGTCGCGGAACCCCGGTGCGAACCGCTCCAGTTGGCGCTCGACGGCGTCGGTGAGGTCGCCGGTCCAGCCGTGCGGGACATGGCCGTAGGCCCAGAAGACATGCTTGCCCGCCGGGGCCCGGGTGGGGTCGACGACGCTCGGCTGGACTGTGATCAGGAACGGTTTGTCGGGGGCCCGGCCCTCCCGGGAGGCCGCGCGCAGGGCCCTGCCGATCTCGGCACGGTCCGCGCCGATCTGCACCGTGCCGGCGGCGCGGGCCTCCTTCGCGGTCCACGGCACGGGGCCGTCCAGCGCGTAGTCGATCTTGAAGACGCCCGGTCCGTAGCGGTAGCCGGCGTAGTGGTCGCCGAAGCCGGCGATGCGGGCCAGGGCCGTGGGCGAGGTGTCGAAGACGTACGCGCGGGCCGGCGGCAGGTCGTCGAGGCGCTTGACCTCGTAGTCGGTGTGGACGCTGCCACCGAGGTCGAGCAGGTGGGCGGCGAGCGCGTCGGAGATGGACTGGGAACCGCCGCGGGCGACGGGCCAGCCTCGGGCGTGCGCCGCGAGGGCGAAGACCAGGCCTATGGCGCCGGTGGCGAAGCCGCCGAGCGGTGCCATGACATGGGCGACGAGCCCGGCGAACAGCGTCCTGGCGGGTTCGTCGCGGAAGCGGCGCATCAGCAGGGTCGACGGGGGCAGTCCGACGAGGCCGAAGCGGGCGAGGGTGACCGGGTCGCGGGCAGCGCGGTGAGCGGCAGGGACATGAAGTCGCGGGCCAGGACGTCCCATTTGGGCAGGAAGGGCTCGACGAGCCTGCGGTACGCCCCGGCGTCACGCGGCCCGAACGAGGCGGCCGTCTCGCCCACCGACCGGGCCAGCACGGCCGCCGTGCCGTCCGGGAAGGGGTGGGCCATGGGGAGCTCCGCGTGCAGCCATTCCAGGCCGTAGCGCTCGAGCGGGAGGGCGCGGAACGCGGGTGAGTTGATGGCGAGCGGGTGGGCCGCGGAGCACGGGTCGTGCCGGAAGCCGGGGAGCGTGAGCTCCTCGGTGCGGGCTCCGCCGCCCACGGTGCTCCGGGCCTCGAAGACGGCGACGGAGAAGCCGCGACGGGCCAGTTCCACGGCGGCGGTCAGTCCGTTCGGCCCCGCACCCACCACGACGGCATCGAGCATCGACGGCACCTTCGGACCCCTTCGTCAGCCGACGGCCACTGAGGATCAGGATATGCCTGGGGACTGACAGTCACCGGCCGCGGGGGAATCCCGCCGCCAGGGCGCCTGGAGTGCGGTTCGAGCGACGAATCATGCACGCTCCGTGACCGTCATGCTCCACCCGCCAGCAGTGCCGCCAGCCTGCGGGCCGTGGCGGCGTCGCGGGCGGCGGTGAACGGCAGGGCGTTGCCGCCCGTGATGCGGAACGGCTCACCCGCGAGGGTCAGATGGGCGCCGCCCGCCTCCTCGACCAGGAGCAGACCGGCCGCGTGGTCCCACGCCGCTTCCCAGGAGAAGGCGGTCGCGTCGGATTCGCCCCGGGCGATGGCGAGATACTCCAGTCCGGCCGAGCCGCACGCGCGCGGTGCCACGCCGTCGGTGCGCAGGGCGAGCAGGGCGTGCTTCTGCTCGTCCGTCGTGTAGTCCGGGTGGGAGGTGGCCACGCGGAGGTCCCGGCCGGGCTCGGGCACGCCCGCGAACAGCCGCTCGCCGTCGAGGTGGGCGCCCTTGCCCCGCTGGGCGGTGGCGAGACGGTCGCGGGCGGGGGCGTAGGTCCAGGACGCGAGCAGCGTGCCGCCCTGGGCCAGCGCGACGAGGGTGCAGAACCCTTCGTCGCCGCGCACGAACTGCCGTGTCCCGTCGACCGGGTCGATGATCCAGACCGGGGCGTCGGCGCGTATCGCCTCGTACGACGCCGGGTTGGCGTGGACCGCCTCCTCGCCGACGACGGCCGAGCCGGGCAGCAGGGCGAGCAGCTTCTCGGTCAGGTACAGCTCGGCCTTGCGGTCGGCGTCCGTCACCAGGTCGTGCGGGCCGGCCTTCTGGTCGACCTCGTGTGCGGCGAGCCGGCGCCAGCGCGGCATGATCTCGGTGGCGGCCGCCGTGCGGATCGCCTCCTCGACGTCGGAGGCGTGCTGTGCGAGAAACTCTTCGATGGTTTCGGTGCTTTCGATCACGCCTCCATCACAACATGCGGCACTGACAATCCCCACCTGCCCGGTGCACTCCGGGTGGAATCACGATGAACAGGAACCCGGCCTGCGATCCGGGGCGGGGCGCCCGAGGATCCCGGATCCCGGGCGAGGGCCTCGGGTTGCTGCCCTGGTGGCTCCCGGCTGCCGGCCGATGGGTTCCCGGCTGCCGGCCGATGGGCTCCTCCTGCTGGCCAGTGTGCTCCGGTGTACCTGCCGAGCGGCTCCGGCCAAGAGAGACCCAGAACACCGCCCAGGGGATCCCGGAACGCCACGCGAGCGGCCCAAACCACCGCCCACGAGCCCCCGGGCACCACCTGGGCGGCCCGAGTCATCCCGAGGTGGCTCCGGGTCACCTGCCGACCGCATACCCCTGCATGCCGCGCGGGTTCGCCGCCGCCGACAGGACGCCTGTCTCCGGGTCGCGGGCGACCACGCACAGTCGGCCCTCCGACCAGGGGCCGCCGACGGTCACCTCGTGGCCGCGGCGCCGCAGTTCCTCGACGACGGCCGGGTCCGTGCGGGACTCCACGGTCACGCTGCCCGGCCGCATGCCGCGCGGGTAGAAGGAGCCGGGGAAGCTGTCGTTGTGCCAGTTCGGTGCGTCGATCGCGCCCTGGAGGTCGAGGCCGCCGCGGATCCGGGGGCGCAGCGCGACCGCCAGGAGGAAGTGCAGCTGCCACTGGTCCTGCTGGTCTCCGCCGGGCGTCCCGAAAGCCATGACGGGCACGCCCTCGCGCAGGGCGATCGACGGGGACAGGGTGCTGCGGGGGCGGCGGCCCGGGGTGAGCGAGCCGGCCAGGCCCTCTTCCAGCCAGGTCATCTGGAGCCGTGTGCCGAGCGGGAAACCGAGCTCGGGCACGACGGGGTTGGACTGGAGCCAGCCGCCGCTGGGCGTGGCCGAGACCATGTTCCCCAGCGGTCGACGACGTCGAGATGGCAGGTGTCCCCCGGGTGGTCCCGTCGGCGGCGATCTCCGGTTCCCCGGCACGGGGTCCGCTGGGCTGCCGGCGACCGTCGGTTCGCCGATGCCCAGCACGTCGAAGCGCTCCTGCGCGGCGTCCGCCACGCGCTTGTGCGCGCTCAGACGCGGGGTGCGTCCGCCGGGGCTGCCGGGCCGCAGGTCGTGGGAGGCCCGCTCGCCGACGAGGGCGCGGCGGGCGGTGTTGTACGCGTCGGACAGCAGGTCGTCGAGCGGCACGTCGCCGGTGTCCCCGTACCAGGCCTCGCGGTCGGCCATGGCGAGCTTGCAGTTCTCGACCAGGAGGTGGACGTAGTCGGCCGAGCCGTACCGGGGCAACTCCGGCGGCAGCAGGGCGAGCTGCTGGAGGAGGACCGGGCCCTGGCTCCAGGGGCCCGGCTTGCACACGGTCCAGCCGTTCCAGTCGTACGTCACCGGCGTCTCGTAGGTCGCGGACCAGGCTGCGAGGTCGGCGGCCGTGAGGGTGCCGGTGTGGCGTTCGCCGCTGGTGTCCATGGTGGGGCGACCGGCCTGGCGTACGAGGGCCTCGGCGATGAACCCGGTGCGCCACACCTGCCGCGCGGCCTCGATCCGCGCCTCCCTGTCGCCCGCCCCGGCGGTCTCGGCGAGCAGGCGCTGCCAGGTGGCGGCGAGCGCGGGGTTGCGGAAGAGCTCGCCGGGGCGGGGCGCCTTGCCGCCGGGCAGGTAGACGTCCGCCGAGGAGGTCCATTCCGTCTCGAACAGCCGGCGTACGCTCTCGACGGTCTCACCGACGCGCTCCACGGGCGCGTGCCCGTGCTCGGCGTACCCGATGGCGTACTTCAGGACGTCGGCGAGGGACTTGGTGCCGTGGTCGCGCAGCAGCACCATCCAGGCGTCGAACGCGCCCGGCACGGCGGCGGCGAGCGGCCCGGTGCCGGGGACGAGGTCGAGACCGAGTCCCCGGTAGTGGGCGACCGTCGCCCCGGCCGGTGCGACGCCCTGCCCACACAGCAGCCGTACCTCGCCGCCGGCCGGGGCGAGCAGGATCGGCACCTCGCCTGCGGGGCCGTTGAGGTGCGGCTCGACGACGTGCAGCACGAACGCGCCCGCCACCGCCGCGTCGTAGGCGTTGCCGCCGTCCTCCAGAACGGCCATCGCCGACTGCGCGGCGAGCCAGTGGGTGGAGGACACCATGCCGAAGGTGCCACTCAGGGTGGGACGAGTCGTGAACTGCATATCTGACCTCGGTGTTGGGGTACATCAGTGGGTTCTGGGAGAGTGAGCCGGTAGGAACGCACGACGGCGACCACACAGGCGGACACGAGCACGGCCAGCCAGCCGCCGAGTCCGCTCAGGGCGTCCAGGGCGGTCCCTCCTCCCTCCGCACCACGCGGCGGCACCCGCCCCTTCACGTCGTACACGACGGCGATCGCGTCACCAGGCCGGGTGGTCTGCTCGCAACCGCGCCAGATACGGACCTTCATGGGAACGCCATACTGGTCGATCACCGAACAGAGGTAGCGGCCACCGCCCGGGACATCTGTCGAGCCGCCATCGACCGAGGTCACCACCACGGACTCCACACGCCCTCGCTCCGCCAGCACGACACCCGCCGCGGCCGGGGGCGTCCGAAGGGCGAGGCAGACCGCGAGCACCGCGACGACACCGACCAGCGCACGTCCTGCCCGCACCCGGCACAGGTACAGAACGAGCAGGGCGGCACATACCAGACCGCCTTCCCCGGCGGCCAGTCCGGTGATCCCGTACCAGGCACCTGCGACCGTGCTGCCGACGATCGCACCCGCTGCCAGTGACCCCACGAGGAAGCCCTTCGCGGTCAGCCGGAACGGTGGCGGCCCCACGAACTCGGCCGGCCCCCACACCATGCCGCGCAGACGCGCCATCAGATGCGGTTCCGCCGCGAGGGCGGAGTGCCGTCCACGCCGCATGCGTGCCACCCCTTTCCGCCTCGCCTCCGCCCGCAGGGGCCGCATTGCCGGGGTCCGGCAGCGGGGCCGGTTCCCTCCGCGATTCGCTTGCATTATGCAAAACGGTCGGCGGGCGGAGAAGACCGGCCCGGGCGCGTCAGGCGTCGCCGGCCACGGGAACATCCATCGCCCAGCCCAGCGGGTGCGACTCCGTGTCGTCCCGGTCCGGAGCGAGTGGCTCTCCCCCGGCTTCGTTGAAGGCTGCCAGAGCCTCGATGAGGGCCAGTCGCTGCGTCGGGGTGAGCCGCTCCAGGATCTCGGCGATCGCGGCGCGGCGGCGGGCGGTGACGTCAGTACCCGCCACCGCTCGGTAGCGGCCGTGCGGCGTGCCGAGCCGCGGGGTCGGCGATCAGATGTCGCGGGTCGCCCGCCCGGTTGATCGCAGACTCGACGGCTGCGATCCGGTCGGCCAGGAGACCGAGGGCGGAGACGGCTCGGGCGAGTTGGTCGTCCTCGGGTCCTCCGAGTGACCGGGCTCGGACGTGGGCCGCCTTCAGCTCGGTCCAGCGGGCTGTCTGCTCGGCTGTGAGCGTGCCACGCAGCTCGGCCAGCTTGAGCAGGTTGGCCTCGGCTCCGCTGGTGAGGGTCTGGGCCTCGGCCCGGTAGTGGTCCTCGATCAGCGCGGCCAGTTCGCCGTCGTTCATGACGGGCTGGACGCGCTGGGCGATCTTGCTCATGGTGCGGTAGGAGCCCTGGAGCCGGAAGGGCGGTTCCGTGCGGGTCGTGTCCGACTGGGCCGCCGAGGCGATGTACGCCGCGTTCACGGCCAGGACCGTCTCCCGCACGGTGAGCAGGTGACGCAGTACGGCCAGGATCCGCTCCAGCTCCGCGGGGCGTAGGGATGCGTCAGGCGGTCCGCGCGAGCCGTCGGCTCGCCCTGCGCGAGGCGGATCAGCAGGTCGAGGTCGGCCCGGTCGCGGTCGGCGAGCGGGGCGAGGACCGGGTTGGCGGTGAGGGCGTTCTCGATGAAGCTCAGGGCGAAGACGTCGTCCTTGCCCGTCAGGACATCGCCGAGGTTCCACACGTCGGCGCGGTTGGCGAGCATGTCGGGCACCTGGAAGCGGCTGCCGGACTCGGTGTAGGGGTTGCCGGCCATGCAGACGGCGAAGCGTTTGCCGCGCAGATCGTAGGTGCGCGGTTCGCCGTCCCGCACGCCCTCGATGCTGCGCGTGGCGTCGCAAAGAGGGATGAACTTCTGGAGCAGTTCGGGCGAGGTGTGCTGGATGTCGTCCAGGTAGAGGAGGGTGTTGTTGCCCGCCGCCAACGCGAAGTTGATCTTCTCGACCTCCTGGCGGGCGGTGGCGTTCGGGGCCTCGGCCGGGTCGAGCGAGGTGACGGTGTGGCCGAGTGCCGGGCCGTCGACCCTCACGAGGATCATTCCGAGCCGGTCCGCGACGTACTCCATGAGGGTCGTCTTGCCGTAGCCCGGCGGGGAGATGAGCAGGAGCAGGCCGCCGGTGTCGGTGCGCTTGGACTCACCCGTGGTGCCGAGCTGCTTGGCGAGGCTGTCGCCGATGAGCGGGAGGTACACCTCGTCGATGAGCTTGCTGCGTACGAAGGACGACAGGACGCGGGGGCGATGGTCGTCCAGGTGGAGGCGGGTGCGTTCGGCGGCCACCAGGGCGGTGCGGCGGTGCTGGTAGGCGCGGTGGCCGGGTGCGTCGTGGGTCCGGAACCACTGTGTGCGGGCGAGGAGTTCGTCGATGCGGACCACGAGGGCGCGGCCGGTGATGCGGGGGTGGGTGCCGAGCAGGCCCGTGACGGTTTCCGTGAGCGGCGCGTCGGACTCGTAGCGGGTCAGGCCGGGGCAGAGCTCGGCGGCCACCGCCTCGGCCAGGTCGCCGGGGGCGAGGTCGGTGCCGGTGGCGGTGGTGTACGCCGTCAGCCATGCCTCGACCAGTTGCTCGCGGGCGGCCGGATCGGTGACGGCGGTGAGGTCGTCGTCGTAGGCCGGTGTGCCCACGGTGCGGCGGAACTTGTCGAGCAGGGTGCGGGTGCCGGCGCTGATGACGAAGCCGTCCGGTCCGGTGGTCAGTTCCTCGAAGAGGTAGGCGGCCGCCGCTTCTCCACCCGCGACCTCCGCCAGTTCCCGCCGCAGGTCGGCGATGGCGGGTGCCAGGCCGAAGGTGGCCCGGGCCCGGGCGAGGGACACCGCGCGCCGGGTCCAGCTCTGCCGCTCCCCGGCCGTCGTACCGTGCGCCAGAACAGCTGGGCGGCCGCTCGTGCGGCCGGTTCGTGACGCAGCGGACCGGCGCCCTCGTGCAGGCGCAGGAGCGCGGTGAGGATCGCTGTCGCGTCGTGGTCGTGCACGCCGCGCTCGTAGCCCTCGTCGTACGCGGACCCGGCGGCCTGCCGCACGAGGGCGGGCAGGTCGGCCTCCGCCAGCGCCTCGGGGCCGTGCTCGTCCAGAAGGCGGGCGGCGAGGTACTCGGCGCGGTAGACCTCGGGAGACTCCGCGGGCAGGGGGCGGTCCCAGTACGGGCGGGTGGTGGTGAAGTCGGGGTCGGTGACCGGGGAGCGGTAGTCGGTGCCGGTCAGAGCGAAGGCGAGGGTGTCTCCGTGCGGGACGAGGGTGAGGTCGAGGGGCTGGGTGTTGACGGCGAAGCGGTGGGTGCCGAGGCGGATCGTGCGGCCGCCGTCGGTGTAGAGGTCGGTGCGGTCGCGCAGGGCGCGGAGCGCTTCCTGGCGAGCGGCCTTGAGGCGGCCGTCGAGCTCCTCGGCCCTCACTCGGTCGCCGAGGTCGCGCAGTTCTTCGGCGATGCGGCGGACCTTGGCGGGCATCGGGTCGGAGGTGAAGTACGTGGCGACGGAGTCCGCGTCCGGCTGCGCTGCGGCCCGGCGGGCGACGGTCCGCAGGACGCGGGTCGCCGAGTCGGCCAGGCGTTCGGCGCGTCGGGCGCGGGCGTCGGCCAGGGTCTGCTTGCGGGCGGAGAACGCCTCGTGGATCTCGTCGCGCTTGTCGGCGAGGGTGGAGAGGAAGTCGTCGAACTCGGCGAACCGGGACTCCAGGTTCTCCACCTGTACGAGCAGGCGGGCGAGCTGCTCGTCGCATGCCTCCGGACTGTCGGCGGCGGCGAGCGCGCCGGTGACGGACTGGCCGAGCAGGGCGAACTCGGCGGCGAACTCGGCTCGTCCCTCACGGTCGAGGAGTTCACGGCGCCGGCCGTCGAGGGCGGCGCGGGCGCGGTTGACGCCTCCGATGACCTCGGCGACGCGCTCCAGGATCGCGGTGCGGACCGTGGCGTCTGCGATGTCGAGGCCGGCGACGACCTCGGTCACCGTGCGCAGCCCGTCGGCGAGTTCGTCCATGCGGGCGGCGACGGGCGCCGTCTCGGCCGCGGTGGCGATCGCCTCGGCGTCGGCGGCGAGCCGCTCGACGTCAGCGTGGTGGTCGGCGAAGGCGTCCTCGCGGGCGAGGTGAGCCACGGCACGCCTGCCGAAGGCGGCGAGGTCGGACTCGGTGTCGGCGGCGAGTTCGTCGATGCGGGCCGTGTCCGCGTACCGCATGTCCTTGAGGGTGAGCAGATGGCCCTGTGCGCGGCGCAGTTCGGTCAGGCCGGTCACCCAGTCGGCCGCGCCGCGCGGGGCCTCACCCCGCAGCCGTCGTACGACCAGGGCTCCCCGTTCGGTGGCGTCGGCGAGCGCGTCCGCGGCCTGCCGGGTGAGAGCCTGGACGGTCTCGAACTCGGCCAGAACCTGTTGTGCCGTGTCGTGCACCTGCGCCAAGGGGGTGCGCAGATCGCCCAGTTCGGGGTCGCCCAGCCAGTGGTGGGTGTCCGCCACCCGGGCGCAGGCGGCCAGCAGCGCCTCGTACACCTCGCTCGTGGGGGTCGTATCGGCGACGGCGCCCGTGATGGAGAGGCAGTCGGAGATGCCGCGCACGAGGTCGGCGTTGCCGATGCGTGCCAGGGGGCCGGTGCCGACCGGCTGGGCGGCGGCGTAGGTGTCCGAGACGTAGGGGGAGTTCCACAGCTGCACGGGGTGGACGCGCCGCGGTTCGTCGGTGCCGGCCCGCAGGGTCACGAGCGCGCCGTCGTCGAAGAGCGCCCAGCCGTGGCAGGGCAGGGGGCCCGCCATCTCCTTGCGGATCGTGTTGTACGGCAGGAGGAGACTGCGGCCCTCCGCGCGCGCGTGGAAGGCGTAGAGCACGTCCTCGCCGTTCGGGGAGCGGAGCTCCCGCTCGAACTCCAGCTCGGTCGTGTCCAGTTCGTAGGTCTTGTGGGTGCCGGTGGCCAGGCAGTAGCCGCCTGGGAAGACGATCCCCTGGTCATCGGGCAGGCGGCGGCACGCCCGGCCGATGCCGTCGAGGCGGACGACGGTCCTGGTGAGCGTGTTGAACACCAGGTGGCGGTCGGTGTCCTCCTTGTAGGGGCGGATGCGCAGCAGGATCAGGGTGCCCACGCGCGCGTGGGCGATGTCCGCGTCCGCGAGGGACTGCAGCGGCTCGTCGACGGGCTCGGTGTGGACGCCCTCGGCCGTCTCGGTGTCGTCGTCGGTCTTGACGGTGAGGACGCCACCGACCGTGGAGACGAA
Source organism: Streptomyces tuirus (assembly GCA_018195615.1). Classification (GTDB taxonomy): domain Bacteria; phylum Actinomycetota; class Actinomycetes; order Streptomycetales; family Streptomycetaceae; genus Streptomyces; species Streptomyces tuirus_A. Next base: position 959,511 of record JAGTPG010000001.1, read on the forward strand.
CACCTCGCCGCCGATGGAAACGTGCGGGTGACGGCCGAGGACGTGGTCCTCGCGGGCGCTGTCCATCCATTCGACGTCGTGGGACGGGGGGAGGACGTGGTCGCGCTCGCCCCGCGCGTCGAGGAACGTGGCCTGCCCGTCGTCGGACAGGGCCCAGCGCAGCACCCGTGTGTCGTCGGTCTTCTCGCCGGTCTGGAACACGGCGAGCAGTCTGCCTTCGGTGCGCCGGAGCTGGAGGAGGCGGGCCTGGCGGTAGTAGCGGTGCAGGGCGCCGAACTCGCGGACGAAGGCGGGGTCGTCGAGCAGGCCGGGGACGGCGTCGTCGGGCAGCCGTTCCAGGTCGCGGTCGTACAGGGCCAGGACGTCGCCGACGCTCGTGCCGGCCGCGCGGCTCGGGACGGCGTTGCAGCCGGAGAGCAGCACGTCGCCCACGGCCACGATGTCCCGGGGCACCGCGGCGTGCTCGGTGCGCAGTCGCCCGGTGCCGGCGAGTTCGAGCCGCGTCGAGCCGAATTCCTCGCCCCGGCGGGCGTTGAGCGCCTCGGCGCGGCGGGCGAGTTCGGCGGCCTGCTCGCTGAGGCGGTCACGCAGCACCTCGTACGTGCCGGTGTCCGGGCCGATCGTCATGGCATGCCTCTCAGGAAGTCGGTCAAGGCCGGTCCGGAGCCGCCGTCCCCTGTGCGGCGGCTCCGGACCGAAGGGGCGGGTCAGGCGTGGACGGCGCTGCCGTTCAGGGCGGTGAGCGGCTTGTCCGCCAGGCCCAGCTCGCCGGCCCGGTCGAGCAGCTGCCGGAGCTGCCCCGAGTCGGCCCCGCCGGTCTTGATCAGCTTCAGCAGCAGCGCCGAGACGGTCAGGTTCTGCACGTCGGCCGTGGAGACCGAGCCGAGGATGCGGCCCAGGTCGTCGGTGAAGCTGGAGGTACCGTCCAGCCAGGGCCGGGCGAGTGCCTGTGCGGTCTCGGAGTGCTGGACGAACCCGTCGACGCCCTTGCCGAGCGCGATCGAGGACATCAGCCGGTCGAAGAAGACCGACTCGCCGCCGACGATGCTGATGTCGGCGCCCTCCAGGCCGGTGGCGAGCACCGTCGCCTGCGCCTCGGCGACCTGCCGCTGCACGTCGAGCCCGGCGAGGCGGACCTCCTTGTCCGCCTGCACGCGCAGCCGGTACTCCTCGTGGCCCCGTGAGGCGTCGTCGAGAGCGGCCATCGCGGCGGCCTTCTGGGTCAGGCCCTCCGCCTCGGCCTTGAGCTTCTCGCCGATGGCCGCGGCTTCCGCCAGGGCCTGGGCCTGCGCGCCTTCCGCCTCGGCCCGGAGCCGGGCCTCGGTGGCGACGGCCTCCGCGCGGCCGGCCTTCTCGATGACGTCGGCTTCCTTGTCCCGGACCTGGACGGCCGCGAGCCCCTCGGCGGCCGCCTCGGCCTGGATGCCCTCGGCGAGGCGGAGCTTGGCCCGCGCTTCGAGGTCGGCCGTCTTCAACCGGGCCTCGGCCAGGGTCAGTTCCTCGGAGGCGCGGTGTGTGGCGGCCTGTTCGGCGGCCTCGGCGGCCTTGATGTCCTTGACCAGCTTCTCCTGCGCCTCGGCTTCGGCGGCGATGATCACGGCCTGCCGCTGCCGCTCCGCCTCCTCCACGGCCCGCAGCTTCTTGATGGACTCCTCCTGCTCGGCGACCGTACGGTCCACGGCGACGCGCTCGCGGATGACCTCGGCGATGTCCCGCTTCTCCGCCTCGACCTCCTTCTCGGCGGCGATCCGGGTCAGCTGCGTCTCCCGTTCCCGGCCGATGACTTCGAGGAGCCGGTCCTTCTCGATGCGCTCGTTCTCGACGGCGATGACCCGCTCGCGGTTCTTGGCGGCGACGGCGACCTCACGGGCCTGGTTCTCGCGCTGCACGCCCAGCTTCTCCTCGGTGGCCAGGAAGGCGCCCTGGGCCCGCAGCCGCTCCTCCTCCACCACCCGCGCCGTCTCGGCCTCCTCCCGGGCCCGCACGGTCGCGATCTCGCGCTTCTGCTTGATCTCCGCGTCGGCCTGCCGGCGCTCCAGCTCCAGGATGGCCTCGCGGGCGTCGACGTTCTGCCGGGTGATCTCCTTCTCCTCGGTGCGCTGCGCCTCGTTGGTGCGCACGTGCTCCACGGCCGTCAACTCGGTGATCTTGCGGATGCCCTGGGCGTCGAGGACGTTGGCGGGGTCGAGCTGGGCGACCGGTGTCTGCTCCAGGTAGTCGATCGCCGCGTCCTCCAGGTGGTAGCCGTTGAGGTCGACGCCGATGACCTCGATGATCCGGTACCGCAGCTCCTCGCGCTTGGTGTACAGGTCGGTGAAGTCCAGTTGCTTGCCTACGGTCTTCAGCGCCTCGGAGAACTTCGCGTGGAACAGCTCCTGCAGCGTGTCCCGGTCGCTCGCCCTCGCGGTGCCGACGGCCTGCGCGACCTTGATGACGTCCTCGACGGTCTTGTTGACCTTCACGAAGAACGTGATCCGGATGTCGGCCCGGATGTTGTCCTGGCAGATCAGACCGTCCTTGCCGGTCCGTGTGATCTCGATGGCCTTCACCGAGATGTCCATCACCTCGGCCTTGTGCAGCACGGGCAGCACGACCTGCCCGGTGAAGGTCACGTCGACCTTCCGCAGCTTGGAGACGATCAGCGCCTTGCCCTGCTCCACCTTGCGGAACAGCCGGGAGAGGACCAGTACGGCGAGCAGGGTGACGGCGACGAGCACGCCGACGCCCAGGAGGATGACATGCATGGCAAAACGTCCTTGAGGCGTGAAGGAATCGAAGCGTGAGGGGGCCGGCGGCGAGTCCGGCGGGGCACTGCTCAGGCGGCGTGGTCCACGTGGTCCCGTGCCTCGCCACGTTCGGGCGGGCCGGGTTCGTCGGGGAAGAGCCGGTGCAGGGGACGTACGAACAGGCAGGTCAGTCGCCATGCGACGGGCAGGGCCGCGACGGGCAGGACCATGCGCAGCAGTCCGGTGGCGGGACACGGCGGCGCGCACACGGCCAGCAGGAGGACGCCCCCGACACTCAGGAGCCAGGCCACGGCCGTCAACGTCGAGACGGCCACCGCCACGGGCACACCGCCCATGCCCCAGGCGCGGAGGTTCGCGTCCGCGTCGAAACTGCCGACCGAGGCGAAGCCCGCGGCGACGAGGAGCCAGAAGCACAGCACCACGACGAGGGCGGTGGTCAGGAGGATCGTGGGCGGGCCGGTGGCTGCCGAAAGCAACGTCCGCATGCCCAACCCCCCGTCCCCTCCGCACTGCCCGTCAACCGTGCTCGGCGGTGCACCACTCACTCAGGGTTCCCGGTGCCGGACGCCTGCCGGTGTCCGGCACCGAAATCCCCCGTAGTGCTCCCCGCGACCCATCCTGCATCGCCGGCGCACGCCCGCGCATTGCCGGATCCCGGCAGTGTTCTCTAGGGTCTGTATGCCGGTCGGCCGCTGAGAAGACATCAGGGGCGCGTCAAGAACTCGGGGGCACCATGACGGAGTTGGAGATTCCGGAGGAGTATCTGGCGGGCTATGCCCAGATACTGGCCGAGGTCGCGGCCACCGGCCGGCGTCTCAGCCGGGAGGAGCTCACTTCCCGTCGGGCGCTCGGGAACAGGCGGCTGACGCCGGCCACGGATTGCGCGCCCTGGTCAGCGCCCATCTGACCGCAGCACGCGCCGCCTGGCCGGCCGGCCCCACGTCGGCTGACAGCCTCCTGGCCGCCGTGCAGCAGGTGACGGACGCCTTCGCCGAGGGCTTCGAGCGCGCGCAGCGCCAGGCCGTACGGCAGGAGGAGGCCGCACGCCGCGAGTTCATCGACGACCTCCTCTACGGCCGCAGCGACCTCGGGCGCCTCGCCGAACGGGCCGAACGCTTCGGACTGCGTCTCTCGCACGCCCATGCCGTCGCCGTCGCCGAGGGCCCGACCGCCTACGAGGAGGGCGATCCCGTCCCCCGCCAGGTGGAACGCGCCCTCATCTCACGCTTCGGCGACCGCAGCATCCTGCTCACCACCAAGGACGGCCGGCTGCTGTGCATCGCCCCCGGCCCCCAGGACGAGGTCCTCGCCCACTTCGCGAAGCAGGCCCATGCCGCCACCGACGGCGGCCGGGTCGCCATCGGCCGCCCCCAGCCCGGCCCCGGCGGGGTCGTCCACTCCTACGAGGAGGCGCTCAACGCCCTGGAACTCGCCGAGCGCCTGGAACTGGAGGACCCGGTCCTGCGCGCCGCCGACCTGCTCGTCTACCCCGTCCTCACCCGCGACCGGCAGGCCATGGCCGAACTCGTCCTCGCCACCCTCGGCCCGCTCACCACGGCCCGCGGCGGCGCCCAGCCCCTCCTGGACACCCTCACCGCCTACTTCGACTCCGGCTGCGTCGCCGCCGAGGCGGCCCGCCGCCTCACCCTCAGCGTGCGGGCCCTGACCTACCGGCTGGAACGCATCCACAAGCTCACCGGCGCCAACCCTGCCGATCCGGCCCACCGCTACATGCTGCAGACCGCGGTGATCGGCGCACGGCTGCTGGACTGGCCCGCCGAGGAGCTCTGACGCGCCTCGACGGAGAACGTCAGGAGCGCACGAGTCCGGCCGCACCGAAGGACACGCCGAACCGGTCGCACCAGACGCGAGCCGGGGAAGGCGACGCGGAGGGCGCTCCGGCCGGAGGTACCTTCGGGGCCACGGCGCCGGGCAGGGCCTCGCTCGTCGCGGCGGCAGCCGTGAGCATGGCCGCCTTCTCGATAGGTGTCCGGTGAACGGATCTCGGGCTCCGCATAACGGTCCGATATCGCTCGCTGGCACTTTCGATCGTTACTGCATGTCATGTGACTCAGGTCACTAAAGACTCAGCAAAGGCCGTGGTAGAACTACGCAACTCCGCAGGTGGCACCGCTCAACGCCACAGCGCGGAGCGGTCGGCATGCACCGGCAGCATGACTCGGGTGATCACGATCCGCATCCACGGATGATCCACCCAGTGTCGCCGATCAGACAAACGGCGTTCGTTCAGGACCGCACATCGACCGGCGGCACTTCCCCGTGTCCCGGGCTCGCACCATCGAGGTAGCCACTGTGTCACTCGACTCCGTCACCCAGAACGTCGACGAAGCCGTCAGCGATTTCTTCGAACCGATAGCCAAGTGGCTCGGAAAAGTCGTCTTCTACGCGGTTCCCGTCGGCGGAACGGAACTTCCCCTCATCGTCGCCTGGCTCGTCGTCGCCGGTCTGGTCTTCACCGGCTGGTTCGGATTCGTGCAGGTCCGCAAGTTCAGACTCGCGGTCGACGTGGTGCGCGGGAAGTACGACGAGAAGGGGTCGACGGGCGAGGTCAACCACTTCCAGGCCCTGACCGCCGCCGTCTCCGGCACCGTCGGCCTAGGCAACATCGCCGGTGTGGCCGTCGCCGTCTCCTGGGGCGGCCCCGGCGCCACGTTCTGGATGATCCTGTGCGGCCTGCTCGGCATGGCCACCAAGTTCGTCGAGGTCACCCTCGGCGTGAAGTACCGTGAGGTGCACGCCGACGGCACCGTCTCCGGCGGCCCGATGCACTACCTGCCCAAGGGCCTCAAGGAGCGCTTCGGCAGCGGCGGCGCCAAGCTCGGCAAGGTGCTCGCCGTCCTCGCCTCGATCATGGTCCTCTTCTTCGGCCTGTTCGGCGGCAACCTGTTCCAGACCAACCAGAGCTACGCGCAGGTCGCCTCGGCCTTCGGCGGCGAGGACGGCTTCCTGGCCTCCTCCGCCGGTGCCGTCCTCTTCGGCCTGGTCGTCTCCGCGCTCGTCGGTCTCGTGCTGCTCGGCGGCATCCGCTCCATCGCCTCGGTCACCAGCCGGCTGGTGCCCGCGATGGCCGGCATCTACATCGTGGCCTGCCTGGTCGTCATCCTGAGCAACGTCACCCACGTGCCGGACGCCTTCCAGACCATCCTGCGGGGCGCCTTCGAGGCCGACGGCGTCGCCGGTGGTGTGCTCGGTGCCCTGATCGTCGGTTTCCAGCGCGCCGCGTTCTCCAACGAGGCCGGTCTCGGCTCCGCCCCGATCGCCCACTCCGCGGTCAAGACCAAGCACCCCGCGAGCGAGGGCCTGGTCGCCCTGCTGGAGCCGTTCATCGACACGGTCGTCATCTGCACCATGACCGCGCTGACGATCGTCATCGCCAACCCGGCCAGCTGGGGCGAGGCCCGCGAGGGCAAGGACATCGGCGGTGTCACCATCACCTCGGACGCCTTCGAGACGGTCCTGCCCTGGTTCCCGTACATCCTCACCGTCGCGGTGCTGCTGTTCGCCTTCTCCACGATCCTGACCTGGGGCTACTACGGGCTCAAGGCCTGGTCGTACCTGTTCGGCAAGAGCAGGGCCAGCGAGACCGTCTTCAAGGTCGTCTGGAGCCTGTTCGTGGTCCTGGGCGCCCTGATGTCCCTCGACTCGCTGATCAGCCTCGCCGACTCCGCGCTCTTCCTGCTGTCGGTCTTCAACATCATCGGCCTGTACCTGCTCGCCCCGGTCGTCAAGCGCGAGCTCGGCTCCTTCCTGGAGTTCGTCCGCGCCCGCAAGGCCGGTGAGATCAGCGACGGCGACGAAGGCCAGGAGTCGGTGAAGACCACCGTCTGACCGCCCCCCGGCGGCCCGGCTCCGGTACGGGCCCGTGCTCACCTCGCGCCTTGGTGGGTACGGGCCCGTACATCTGCCCCCTACCCCGACCGCCGGTCTCCGCCCCGTCACGGCGCCGGTCCAGGTAACCGATGGCCGGGGTCGCCATGACCCCGTGCAGCACCACCGAGATCACCACGGTGAGGGCCACGATCGCCCACAGCTCCCGTTCCAGCCCGCCGAAGGAGTCCTGCCCCAGCGCGTAGGACAAGTAGAACAGCGAACCGATACCCCGGATCCCGAACAGGGCGACCACGGCACGCTCCTTCTTCCCCATGGCGGCCCGTACCTGTGCCGCCCACCCGGTCAGCGGCCGCACGACCAGGAGCACGAGGATCGCGACCACCGCGCCCATCAGCGTCAGGGCGGACAAGGCGCCGACCACCAGGTAACCCCCGAGCAGGAACAGCAGCACGGCCGTGAGCAACCGCTCGATCTGCTCGGTGAACTCGTGCAGCACCTTGTGATAGCCGTGGCTGCGCTCAGCGGCCCGGATGACGCAGGCGGTCACGAACACGGACACGAAGCCGTAGCCGTGCAGCACCTCGGCGATGCCGTACGACACGAAGGTAGCGCCCAGCGCCACGAAGCCCTCCATGTGTTCGGACAACCGCAGCACCGACGCTCGCACCCGGAAGAACATCCACCCCAGCAACCAGCCGACACCACCTCCGACGGCCAGCCCCACGGCGCACTTGCCCAGCAGGTCGGTCAGCGCCCACGACCCGATCCACTCCGCCGACCACCCTGTCCCGGCCGCCGCGGCGAGGGCGATCGCCGCGTACACGAACGGAAAGGCGAGTCCGTCGTTCAGCCCGGCCTCACTGGTCAGGGAGAACCGCACCTCGTCCTCGTCGCGCTCGGTACCGAGCGGCTCGCCCACGCGCACCTCACCGGCCAGCACGGGATCCGTGGGCGCGAGCACGGCCCCCAGCAGCAGAGCGGCAGCGGGCGGCCAGTCGAGCAGCCCCCAGGCCAGCAGGGCGACGACCGCCACGGTCAGCGGCATCGTGATGCCCAGCAACCGCCACGTGCTCGACCACCGGCGCCAGCCGAAGGGCCGGTCGATGGCGAGCCCCGCACCCATCAGCGACACGATCACACACACCTCGGTCGTGTGCTCGACCCACAGGCGATCACGAACGGGATCCACGGCCGGCACGCCAACCGGCAGCAACTCAATTAGAACCCCCGCGGCAAGGAAGACCATCGGCAGGGACAACGGCCGCTTGGACACCACCCGGGGCAGCACGGCCGCCCCCAGCGCCCCCAGGCCCAGACAGACGTAGACCACGTCCGAAAGCGTCACTGCGACCTCCTGCCCGACGCGATCACTCCCAGGCCACGTGTGTACCCCGTCCGCACCGGCGCCTCGCCCGAGCAGGTCACCGAGCTCGCTGCCTGCCCGTTCGCGACGGACGAGGTGGGGGTGGGCCGTCGGACCCGCTGCGGTTAGGGTGTGCAGAACGCGTCAAGAAGGGCGCGGGGTGTGCCGGGAAGTCTGGTCGGCGTCCGCAGGGCCGTGTGCCCGTTTCTCCGACACCCCGGAGGTTCGCCGCTTTGGCCGCCACCCCGCCCCGTACGCCGTTCCTCGGTCTTCTCTCCTGGCCCGAGCGACAGGCAGTGGCTCGGGCCCTGCGCACCGAGACGGTAGGCGGCCATGGGCCTGATCCTGCGCACGGTACGCGACCGGGACGAGGAGGAATCACCCGCAGAACGCACCGGACACCTGCTGCACCCCCTTTCCGCCGGCGTGTGCGTGCCGCTGTTCGCGCTGTTCGCCGCCGGGGTCAGCGTCTCGGGCGACGCGCTGGGCGAGGTGGTCACCACCCCGAGCCCCTCGGCGTGGTCGTCGGGCTGGTCGCGGGCAAGATCCTCGGGATCTTCGCCGGAACCCTGCTCGCCGCCCGCTTCACCCGCGCGCGGCTCAACCCGGACCTGGCCTGGGCCGACGTCGGAATGCCGTGTACCGGCGCCTGTACGAGGAGGAAAACCTCGACGAGGACGCCGACGGCATCCCCGACGTCTACCAGCGCACGGGATCCAGCAGCACATGAACCGGCCACCGCCGCGCCGTCACTTGGTCACCGCGGCGGCTTGTTCTGCATTTCGGTCACCAGGGCCGCCGCGCAGGGTCGCCGCGACCCGGCAGGACGTGCCGGCAGTGGGCTTCGCGGCTGCCCTGGCTCCGGCATCCGTGGCGCCGATGAAAGGCGGCTCACCGGACCGAGGGTGGGCTCAACCGCCGGACGTGTGCCCCCGGCGCGGCGTCTGGGGCGACTTCGCGGCCTCCGCCTCGGCCTTGGCGTCGCTCACCGCGGCGGCGGCCTGTTTCCCGGCCTCGTCAGCAGCCGCGGCGGCGTCGAGCGCAGCCGTCCGGCCCGCGTCGAGCTCCGGAGTCCGGTCCTCGGCCGGCGTGTGGTCAGCGTCGGCGCCGGCTGCTTCCTCGGGTTGCGCCGCCGACTGGTCACCGAACGCACGGGTGACGGTCCGAACCGCTTCGGTCAGCTCCCCGGGATCACCCAGAACGTGTTGTTGTCGCTGCTCGCCAGGTGCGGCAGCGTCTCGAGGTACTTGTAGGCCAGGACCTTCGGGTCGGCGTTGTTGCGATGGACGGCCTGGAAGACGAGCTCCACCGCCTTCGCCTCACCGTCCGCCCGGAGGATCATGGCCTGCTGCGTTCCCTGCGCCTCCAGGATGTCCTTCTGCTTCGTGCCTTCCGCGGTAAGGATCTTGGCTTGCCGCTCACCCTCGGCGTGCAGGATGGCCGCGCGCTTGTCACGCTCGGCCCGCATCTGCTTCTCCATCGCCTCCTTGATGGTGTGCGGCGGATCGATGGCCTTGATCTCGACACGGTTGACCCGGATGCCCCACTTTCCGGTGGCGTCGTCGAGGACGGCGCGCAGCCGGGAGTTGATCTCCTCGCGCGAGGTGAGTGTCTCCTCCAGGTCCATGCTGCCGATGACGTTCCGGAGGGTGGTCACGGTGAGCTGATCGATCGCCTGGAGGTAGTCGGCGACCTCGTAGGCCGCCGCCCGCGGGTCGGTGATCTGGTAGTAGAGCACGGTGTCGATGTTCACCACGAGGTTGTCCTCGGTGATCACCGGCCTGGGGTCGGACGAGTAGACCTGCTCGCGCACGTCGAGTTTGGTGTTGATGCGGTCCGCCACCGGCACGACCAGGTTCAGGCCGGGTTGCAGCGTCCGGCGGTACCGGCCGAACCGCTCGACGTTGTAGCGGCGCGCCTGCGGAACGATCCGCACCGTGGAGGCCACGAGGAAGACGACGACGAGGGCCGCCAGGAGAAGGGGGATGACAACTGGATCCACGGTGCCTCCGTTGCTGTGTGTTCAGCCGTTCACGGAAGGAGTTCGCGGGGGTAGACGATGGCCGTGGCCCCTTCGATCTCCATGACGTCCACGAGCGTCCCCACCGGGATCACCAGGCTCTCGTCGAGGGCGCGCGCGGACCATTCCTCACCGGAGAGTTTGATCAGGCCCCGGGTGGCGGTGACCTCCTGCATGACCTCGGCCCGCTTGCCGATCAGCGCGTCGGTGCCGTCGCGTACGAGGGGCTGCTGTGCCATGTGCCGCAGCGCGACAGGACGGACGATGACCAGGCCCGCTGCCGCTGCTGCCACCAGGGCCAGGAGCTGGCCGAGAAGGCCGATGCCCACACCGGCGACCACGGCGGCGACCAGCGCGGCGCCCGCCAGCAACCCGAAGACCAGTGTCAGGGTGAAGAACTCCGCGGCACCCAGTGCCGCGGCGGCGAGCAGCCATACGAACCACGGCATCGAATCGCCCTCCTTCAGGGGCCTCCTCCACCAAACTACCGCCCGGACACGCCGGGCAGAACAGACACGGCAGCCGTGGTTCTCGTTGTCGTGCGCCGTCTGCCCCCTCCTCTTGTCACGGCCCTGGCAAAAAGCTCCGCCGCAGCGACGGCCGTCCTGGAGACGACCGGGACGATCGGCGGCGGTACCCGCACCAGCTCGGCCCTTCGCGCTGGTCGGCCGGCAGTACCTGGCGGCCCCGCGGCGCTCCCGGGACGACGTCCACCCGGTGTGGACGTACGCCCATGTGCCGCACGGTTTCGACGGGGACGCGACCGAGGCGATCACGGCGCAGATCGAACGGTTCGCGCCCGGCTTCCGTGAGCGGGCCATCTGCTCGGCGGCGACCCCTCCGGGAGACGCCTCTCCGGCGCAAACCACCCACTCACTGTCGAACCAGCCGGAACCGGGACCGTCGGCAGTGAGGCACCGTCACCGCGCAGGCACGGAGCGAGTTCGCACTTCCGCCCCACAGGGAGTCGTGTGAAACTGTCGTCCCGTCCGCCGTGCGGACCCGTTCCGCACCGTCCGTCCCCACCTGAAGGGCGCCGTGCGTTCCCTATCCCTGCCCTTGGCCCTGACCGCACGCCTGTCGCCCGTGGCCGTGCTCGCCGCGGCGGGCTGGGCACTGTCGTCCGGTCCGCTCGCCGCGCCGCAGGCCGCCGAGCACAAGTCGGCCGAAGAGAAGACCGGGACGCAGTCCGCGTCCACCCCGTCGACGTCGACCGTGTCGAAGACCTACGCGGCCGCCCCCGCCCCGTGCGAGAGCGTCGCCGAGAAGACGGTCAAGTCGCTGGTGCCGGGCGCCAGGACGGCCGGCAAGGAGATCCCGTCCACGGACTCGAAGCTGCGCCGGACCTGCTCCTGGAACGCGCTCAAGGGGTACGACTACCGCTGGCTCGACGTGTCGTTCGAGGTCATGGAGTCGGACGAGGCGGCGCAGAAGTCGTACACCGCACGCACCGAGGCGAAGAGCGGTGGAGGAGCCGTCCCCGGCCTGGGTGACAGCGCGTACTCCGTCGTCAACCTCACCACCGAGGACAAGCAGGAGACCCGCGAGGGCGTCGTCGTCGCCCGCGCGTCCAACGCGCTGGTCGTCGTCACGTACAACGGCAGTGACTTCGAGTCCAAGAAGGCGCCCAGCACGGACACCATCAACAAGGGCGCCATCAAGGCCGCCAAGGAAGCGGTCGCCGCGCTGGAGGGCGGTGGCGGCAAGGGCTGATCGGCTCTTCGCCTCCAGCGCCGGCGTCCCCGTCAGGCGGTGGTCCGGTTCCGGCCCGTCGCCGTCATCAGCACGAGGTACAGCAGCATCGACGTGCCCAGGCCGACCGCCCAGCCGTAGTCGGCCAGGTCGGCCAGTGCCGGGACGGGACGGCCGTCGATCAGCGGCTTGAAGCTCGCGCCGCCGACGGCCAGGACGCCGCCGGCCACGAAGGCGACGACGGCCCGCCAGTTCCAGCCGCCCTCGTACCAGTAGCGGCCGCCCGTGCGGTACAGGTCGGCGAGGTCGAGCCGGGAGCGGCGCAGGATCCAGTAGTCGGCGATGAGGATGCCCGCGACGGTGCCGAGCAGGCCGCCGACCAGGCCGAGCCAGGTGAAGATGTAACCCTGCGGGTCGGAGTACAGCTTCCACGGGAAGATCAGCACGCCCAGGACGCAGGTGGCGAGGGCGCCCGCCCGGAAACTGATCCTCCGCGGGGCGATGTTGGAGAAGTCGAAGGCCGGGGAGACCAGGTTGGCCGCGACGTTGACGGAGAGCGTCGCCACCAGGACGGTGACGAGGGCGAAGAGCAGGCCCACCGTGTTGTCGGTCTTGGCCGCCAGTTGCACCGGGTCCCAGATGGCTTCGCCGTAGACGGCCTGCGAGCCCGAGGTGACCATCACCGACAGGAACGCGAACAGCGTCATCGTCGTCGGCAGGCCGAGCGCCTGGCCCCACGTCTGCGCCTTCTGGCTCTTGCCGTAGCGGGTGAAGTCCGGGATGTTCAGCGACAGCGTGGACCAGAAGCCGATCATGCCCATGAGGGCGGGGGCGAACAGTTTCCAGAAGTCGGGGCCCCAGCCGAGCTTCGACGGCTGGTCGAGCAGCGGGCCGAAGCCGCCCGCCTTGCTGCTCATCCACCACAGCATCACGAACGCGCCGACGAGCACGAAGGGCGCCGCCCAGTTCTCGAAGCGGCGGATCGTCTCCATGCCCCGGTAGATGATGACGACCTGGAGCGCCCAGAAGATCGCGAACGACAGCCACATGGTCCAGGCGTAGCCCCCGACCTTCGCGGCGTCGGTCCAGCCGCTGCCGATGAGCTTGCCGGCCAGGAAGTAGATGGCCTCGCCGCCGATCCAGGTCTGGATGCCGAACCAGCCGCACGCCACCAACGCCCGTACGACGGCCGGGAGGTTGGCCCCGCGGATGCCGAAGGAGGCCCGTGCGAAGACGGGGAAGGGTATGCCGTACTTGGGCCCGGCGTGCCCGGTGAGCAGCATCGGTATCAGCACGATCACATTGGCCAGGGCGATGGTGAACACCGCCTGCTTCCAGTCCATGCCGACGGCGATCAGACCGGAGGCCAGGGTCCAGGAGGCCGTGTTGTGGGCCATGCCGACCCACAGCGCGGAGAAGTTGTACGTGGTCCAGGTACGCCCCTCGACGGGGACCGGCAGCAGGTCCTCGTTGGCGTAGCGGCCGGTCGGTGCGGGGGCGCCCGGGGCGATCTCCACCCGGCCGTCGGCAAGGGTGACTTGTGAGGTCGGCGGTGTGGCCGTGGGAGCGGTGTCGGTCATGGGCCAGGCCAATCAGGGGAGGTGGGACGGGAAAGGCCATGCGGGTGACGCCGATGGGGGGTGCGCTCGGGAGCGTCCTGGCCCCCTTCCCGGGCCGCCGGGAAGGGGGAGTGAAGGGGTGTTGCCGCGCGGGCGGCCCAGTGGTTCAGCCGTTGACGGCCGGGATCACCCGCGATCCGTACGCGTCGATCACGGCCTCCTGCGCGTCGTGCATGTCGTAGACGGCGAACTGGTCGACGCCGAGCGCACGCAGCGCGTTCAGCTTCTCGACGTGCCTCTCGACCGGGCCGATCAGGCAGAACCGGTCGACGATCTCGTCGGGCACGAACTGAGTGTCCGGGTTGCCCGCACGGCCGTGGTGCGAGTAGTCGTAGCCCTCGCGCGCCTTGATGTAGTCGGTGAGTTCGTCGGGTACGGCGGCGGAGTGCTCCCCGTACTTGGACACCAGATCGGCGACATGGTTGCCGACCATCCCGCCGAACCACCGGCACTGCTCGCGCGCGTGGGCGAGCGCCTCGGGCGAGTCGTCCTCGGTGACGTACGCCGGGGCGGCCACGCAGATGGTCACCTCCGAGGGATCGCGCCCGGCGGCGACGGCCGCGTCCTTCACCGCCTTGACCATGTACTCGGTCAGATACAGGTCGGACAGCTGGAGGATGAACCCGTCGGCCTCCTCCCCGGTCATCTTCAGGGCCTTGGGGCCGTACGCGGCCATCCACACGGGGAGTTGGGCGTCCGGCTTGATCCACGGGAACCGGACGACGGTACCGCCGCCGAGGTCGGCCTCGTGGCCGCTGCCCAGCGCCCGGATGACCTTCATGGCCTCGCTGATCCGGGCCAGGGTGTTGGGCTTGCGGCCGGCCACGCGCATCGCGGAGTCGCCGCGGCCGATGCCGCACACCGTGCGGTTGCCGAACATGTCGTTGAGGGTGGCGAAGGTGGAGGCGGTGACCTCCCAGGTGCGGGTGCCCGGGTTGGTCACCATCGGCCCGACCTTCAGCTTCGTGGTGTTGGCCAGGATCTGGCTGTAGATCACGAACGGCTCCTGCCACAGCACGGCGGAGTCGAAGGTCCAGCCGTACGAGAAGCCGTTCCGTTCCGCGCGTTTCATCAGGCTGATCACCCGCGAGGCCGGCGGGTCGGTCTGCAGGACGAGTCCGAAGTCCATCTGCGCCACTCCTAGGTGAGGTACTGACAGGTGGAACGCGGGGTGAACACGCCGTGACCCGCGCGCCCGGTGTACTCCCGCTCGCTGATGACGGGCACGCCGCGCGAGAAGACCGTCTCGACCCGGCCGGTGACGCGCCTGCCCTCGTACGCCGAGTAGTCGACGTTCATGTGGTGTGTCTCGGCCGACATGACCTGCTCGGCATGCGGGTCGTAGATGACGACGTCGGCGTCGGCGCCCGGCGCGATGGTGCCCTTCTTCGGGTACATGCCGAACATGCGCGCCGGGGTGGCGCAGGCGATCTCGATCCAGCGGCGGCGGGTGATGTGCCCGTCCAGGACCGCCTGGTGGAGCAGGTCCATACGGTTCTCGACGCCCGGGAGACCGTTGGGGATCTTGGAGAAGTCACCGCGGCCGAGTTCCTTCTGGCCGACGAAGCAGAAGGGGCAGTGGTCGGTGGAGACGACCTGGAGGTCGTTCGTCCGGAGCCCCTGCCAGAGTTTGGCCTGGTGTTCGCGGGGCCTGAGGGGCGTGCTGCACACGTACTTGGCGCCCTCGAAGTCCGGCTCGGCGAGGTTGTCGGTGGACAGGAACAGGTACTGCGGGCACGTCTCGCCGAAGACGTTGAGGCCCTCGTCGCGGGCCCGGGCCAGTTCGGCGACCGCCTCCGTCGCCGAGACGTGCACGACGTACAGGGGGGCGCCGGCCACCTGGGCGAGCTTGATGGCGCGGTGGGTGGCTTCCGCCTCCAGCAGGGCCTTGCGGACCTCGCCGTGGTAGCGCGGGTCGGTCTCGCCCCGGGCCAGCGCCTGTTCGACCAGGACGTCGATCGCGATGCCGTTCTCGGCGTGCATCATGATCAGGCCGCCGTTGTCGGCGGAGCGCTGCATGGCGCGCAGGATCTGGCCGTCGTCGGAGTAGAACACCCCCGGGTAGGCCATGAACTGCTTGAAGGAAGTCACACCCTCCTCGACCAGCAGGTCCATCTCCTTGAGCGTCTCCTGGTTCACGTCGGAGACGATCATGTGGAAGCCGTAGTCGACGGCGCAGTTGCCCTCGGCCTTGGCGTGCCAGGCGTCCAGGCCCTCGCGCAGTGAGTGGCCCACGCTCTGCACGGCGAAGTCGACGATCGTGGTCGTGCCGCCCCAGGCGGCGGCTCGGGTGCCGGTCTCGAAGGTGTCGGAGGCGAAGGTGCCGCCGAACGGCAGCTCCATGTGGGTGTGGGCGTCCACGCCGCCGGGGATGACGTACTTTCCTGTGGCGTCGATGACCCGGTCTGCTGTGAAGGTGTCGGCGGCGGGTGATCCGGTGGCTGCGAGGGCGGCGATTCGGCCGTCCTCGATCAGGACGTCGGCGTGGATCTCGTCGGAGGCGGTGATGACGAGGCCGCCGCGGATGACGGTTCGGGTGCTCATGCTCTGTCGCTCCTCGCCGTTTGAAGGTGCCGGTTGTGTGTGGCTGGTCGCGCGCACGCGGCGATAGCCGCAGATCGGATGCAGTCCCGCGCCCCTGAAGAGGGCGCTGCAGCCCCGGCGCCTTCTACGGAGCTGTCAGTGGCCCGTACGCACCCGGTGCGCGGTCCCTGTAGAACTGCCAGCGGTCGCGGACCTCTCGCAGCTTCGCCATGTCCAGGTCGCGGACGACCAGTTCCGTCTCCTTGTCGCTCGCCACCTCGCCGACGAACTGGGCCTCCGGGTCCACGAAGTACGAGGTGCCGTAGAAGTCGTTGTCGCCGTACTCCTCGACGCCCACCCGGTTGATCGCGCCGACGAAGTACTCGTTGGCGACGGCCGCCGCCGGCTGTTCCAGCTGCCAGAGGTAGGCGGAGAGGCCGCGGGAGGTGGCCGAGGGGTTGAAGACGAGTTCGGCGCCCGCGAGGCCCAGGGCCCGCCAGCCCTCGGGGAAGTGGCGGTCGTAGCAGATGTAGACGCCGACCTTGCCGACCGCCGTGTCGAAGACGGGCCAGCCGGAGTTGCCCGGGCGGAAGTAGAACTTCTCCCAGAAGCCCCTGACCTGCGGGATGTGCGTCTTGCGGTACTTGCCGAGGTAGGAGCCGTCCGCGTCGATCACGGCGGCGGTGTTGTAGAGGACGCCGGGCTGTTCCTCCTCGTACATCGGCAGCACCAGGACGATGCCCAGTTCCTTCGCGAGAGCCTGGAAGCGGCGGACGATCGGGCCCTCGGGGATCTGCTCGGCGTACTCGTAGAAGGCCGGGTCCTGGACCTGGCAGAAGTACGGCCCGTAGAACAGCTCCTGGAAGCAGAGGACTTGGGCACCCTGCGCGGCGGCGTCGCGGGCCGCCTGCTCGTGGACCTGGATCATCGACTCCTTGTCGCCGGTCCAGGCGGTCTGGAAGACGGCGGCACGGATCACTCGGCTCATCGGGACCTCCGGTCGCTCGGTGTGCCGTGAGCTTAGGAAGCCCGGGAGTCCTCTTTGAGTTGCACCGTGTCACGTCTGGGGGCGTGCGGCGTGTCACCGTGTCACTCTGCCGAGAGCCCATGTTTCACCGCCGTTTTCCCAGGTGGCCGGATGTTTCACTGCTGTTGCGCGTCATGCGCGAGGAGTGCGATGTGCACCGAGGCGGCCTGTTCGAAGTCGTCGAGGTCCACGCCGAGGCGGACCTGTATGGACTCCAGGCGGCGGTAGAGGGCGGGCCGGGAGACGTGGTGGAGCTGGGCGGTACGGGACTTGTTGCGGCCGGTGGCGAGGTACGTCCGCAGGACGGACAGCAGGTCCTCGTCGGTCTCGCACAGCAGCCCGTCCAATTCCCGCTCCGCGAAGGACTGCACGTGCGGGTCGTCCCGCAGCAGACGGATCAGGCCCCGCAGGTGGACGTCCTTGAGGCGGACGACCGGCGGCAGGTCGAGGGCGGCGGCGGAGTCGGAGACGGCGTCCGCGACGTGCTGCGCCTCGCGGAGTCCGGCGGGTACGTCGTCCCAGACGACCCTGGGGTCGGCCGCGGCGACGACCGTGCGGGCCGGGCCGGACTCGGTGCGCAGCCGGGTCGCGAAGTGCGCGGCGAGAGCGTCCGCGTCCTGGTCGCGGGCGAGGCTGAGCAGTACGGCGGTGGCGCCGTCGGCCAGTTCGGCGACCAGCCCGGGCAGGCCCAGCAGCCGCAGCAGCCGCTCCAGTTGCCCGGTGTCCCGGTCGCGAACGACCAGCGGCACGAACGTCCGCCGGTTGACCGGCAGCCCGGCCGCGCGCGCCCTGGGCAGCAGTTGCCTTGCCGGTACGACGCCACTGACCAGGTCGGTCAGCAGGCTCTGCGCGGACTGCTCCTCCCAGGAGCACGCGGTGCCGCCGCCGAGCATGCGGTGCAGGACGAGGGCCTCGGCGGCGCGGTCGGCCAGCAGCCGTCCGGTGGCGGTGTCGCCGCGGTAGCCGCACAGCACGATCCGGCCCCACCGCTCGCCGCGTCCGCCCAGTTCGGCGCGGATCCAGCCGTCGCCCTCGGTGCCTCCGGCCTGCCGGGCGATGCGCTCCCAGTCGCGCAGCACGTCGTCCACCGCCGGCCGCTCCCCCGCCGTGCCGAGGACGCGGTGGGCGAGGTTGGTGACGACGACCGGGCAGGCGCTGTGCCGGGCGACCTCGTCGAGCAGGCGTTGCAGCGGTGCGCCCGCGGTGATGAGGGCGGTGAGTTCGGTGCGGACGGCCTCGGAGAGGCTGACGGCGGCGAACTTGCGCCGCACGAGCCGTGACTGGACCTCCTCGGTGAGCTCGGCGAAGGGGAAGGGCCGGTGCAGGACGACCATGGGCAGTCCGCACCGCTCGGCGGCCCGGCGCATCACGTCCGGCGCGGCCGGGAAGGCGCGGCCGAGTCCGAGGACGACGGCGGCGGCCTCCGCGCGGTGCAGTGAGCGGACGTACTCGGCCTGCTTTTCCTCGTCGCCGGCGAGCAGCACGCCGGTGGTGAGGACCATCTCGCCGCCGCTGAGCATCACCCCGACGTCGGCGGCCTCGGCGACGTGCACCCAGCGCACCGGCCGGTCGAGGTGGCTCGCGCCGGCCACCACCTCGGGCTCCCCGGCGAGGACCCGCTCCAGGGTGAGGACCTGCCGGACCGAGAGCTCGGGTTCCAGGGAATCCAAGGTGATGGTCATGGTGACGGTTCCCTTGTTCAGTTCACTGCTGGATCACTGCTACAGGATGCTCCTCAGAGCGTTCTCGAGGATCGCGGCGCCTTCCTCGGCCTCCGCGACGTTGAGGGACAGCGGCGGGGCGACGCGCAGCGAGCTGGTGTTGTGCCCGCCGCCCTTGCCGATCAGCAGGCCGCCCTCACGGGCCGCTTCCAGGACGGCCGCGGCGGCCTTCGGGTCGGCCTCGTCGGTCCCCGGCCTGGTGATCTCGATGCCGATCATCAGGCCGCGCCCGCGGACTTCCCGTACGGCCGGGACCTGCGCGGCGGCGGACCGCAGCCGCTCGATGAGCATGCCGCCGACGCGCCGGGAGTTGCCCTGCAGGTCGTGTTCCAGGAGGTAGTTGAGGTTGGCGAGGCCCGCCGCCATGGTGATCTGGGTGCCACCGAACGTGGAGATGCTGTTGGAGTCCAGACAGTTCATGATCTCGGAGCGGGCGACGACACCGCCGATGGACATGCCGTTGCCGATGCCCTTGGCGAAGGTCATGATGTCCGGCGGCCCGTTCTGGCCGTGGGCCTGCCAGCCCCAGAAGTGCTCGCCGGTGCGGCCCCAGCCGGTCTGCACCTCGTCGGCGATCCACAGGATGCCGCGCTCGTGCAGCACCTCGCGGAAGGCGGCGTACAGCCCGTCCGGCGGTGAGGTGAAGCCGCCGACTCCCTGGATGGGTTCGGCGATCAGCGCGGCGGGGGCCCGGGTGTGCCCGAGCAGGTCGACCAGGTCGTCGACGCAGGCCGCGATGAAGTCGGCGTCGCTCAGGGAGGCGTAGGGGCCGCGCGTGCGCACGCCGCCGTGCACGTACAGGGTCTGCAGCGGCGACAGAGAGGTCGGGGACCAGCCGCGGTTGCCGGTGATGCCGACGGAACTGAAGGAACGGCCGTGGTAGCTGTTGCGCATCGCCAGGATCGTGTTGCTGCGCCGGTAGGCCGTGGCGAGCAGCAGGGCCGTGTCGTTGGCTTCGGTCCCGGACGTGGTGAAGAAGACCCGGGCGTCCGGGATCCCGCTCAACTGGGCGATGCGCTCGGCGAGTTCGATCATCGGCCGGTTGAGGTAGAGGGTCGAGGAGTGGATGATCCGTCCGGCCTGCTCGCTCACCGCCTTCGTCACCTCGGGCAGCGCGTGGGCGGTCATGGTGGTGAGGATGCCGCCGAAGAAGTCGAGGTACCGGTTGCCGTGGGCGTCCCAGACGTGGCGGCCCTCGCCGTGGGTGATCTCGATGGGGTCCTCGTAGTACAGGGCGAGCCAGTCGGGGAGCACTGCCCGGTGGCGGCCCAGCAGGTCGTTGGTCACGGCTGCACCAGCCCTTCGTAGGCGTCGGGGCGGCGGTCGCGGTAGAAGGCCCACGTCTGCCGCACTTCTTCGATGAGGTCGATGTCCAGGTCCCGGATCACCAGCTCCTCCTTGCTGTCACTGGCGACGTCCCCCACGAACTGCCCGCGTGGGTCGACGAAGTAGCTCGTCCCGTAGAAGTCGTTGTCGCCGTACTCCTCCTGCCCGACGCGGTTGATCGCGGCGATGTAGTACCCGTTGGCGACGGCGGCCGCGGGCTGCTCCAGCCGCCACAGGTGGGAGGACAGACTCCGGTGGGTGGCGGAGGGGTTGTAGACGAGCTGGGCCCCGGCCAGGCCGAGCTGCCGCCAGCCCTCCGGGAAGTGCCGGTCGTAGCAGATGTAGACGCCGACCTTGCCGGCGGCCGTGTCGAAAACGGGCCAGCCGAGGTTGCCGGGCTTGAAGTAGAACTTCTCGCGGAAGCCCTTGAGCTGCGGGATGTGGTGCTTGCGGTACTTGCCGAGGTAGGTGCCGTCGGCGTCGATCACGGCCGCGGTGTTGTAGTAGAAGCCGGGCTGCTCCGCCTCGAAGACCGGCGCGACGATCACCATGCCGGTCTCGCGGGCGAGATCGCGCATCCGCCGCACGGTCGGCCCGTCGGGCACCGGCTCGGCCCAGCGGTAGTGCTCCGGCTCCTCGACCTGGCAGAAGTAGGGGCTGTTGAAGACTTCCTGGAAACCGATGATCCTCGCGCCCCGGCGGGCCGCCTCGCGGCCGTGCTCCTCGTGTTTCGCCACCATGGACTCGGTGTCGCCGGTCCAGGTGGCCTGGACCAGAGCGGCACGTACGACGTTGGCCATGAGCTGCTCCTTCGACGCGACGTCAGCGCCTCTACGCCCGTAGAAGCGGGCTGTAGAGCCACGAACGTAAGCCTCCGGCACGGGCTTGCCAAGACCATCGTCCCCAACCCGCGGGCCGGGC
This sequence comes from Streptomyces tuirus, assembly GCA_018195615.1. Taxonomy (GTDB): domain Bacteria; phylum Actinomycetota; class Actinomycetes; order Streptomycetales; family Streptomycetaceae; genus Streptomyces; species Streptomyces tuirus_A. Next base: position 980,322 of record JAGTPG010000001.1, read on the forward strand.
GCGATTCGCACTCCTGTGGGTGAGTCGCCCAGACCGCTGCGGCGCCGGTCAGGCGGGGAACCCGGCGACCCTCAGGGCGTGCAGCAGATCCCACCGGCGCTCGTCCGACACGCCCCGGGCGGCCTCCAGCAGGAGTGGCACGAGGCGTTGCGGGTCGGGTGCGGCGCTGCGGGCCGCCTCCTCCGGGGTGCGGGCTCTGACGTACGCGTCGAGCAGCGCGCGCACCTCGCGGTGACGTCCTTCGGCGACGAGGCCGAGCACGGCCTGCCCGACCTCGCCCGGGGCCTGGCGACCCCCTGCCGCAGGATCTGCCGGCCGTCGCCCGCGCGTCCGGCCGCGCTCAGGGCGTCCGCCGCGGCGACCAGACGCCCGGCGGGCAACGAGGCGGCCTCCCACAGCAGGGTCTGCCAGTCCGCGCCGAGCCCGGTGCGTTCCAGGGCGTCCGCGAGCAGCGGGAACCGGGCGGGCGGCCACGAGGCGGCCTCGACCAGCACCGCGTGCGCCTCCCCGCTGCGCCCCTCCCGGCGCAGCCGGGTCAGCGTCTCGACGGTCCGCCCGACCTCGGCCCGATCCGCCGCGCCGGCGGCCTCGACCTGCGGATCCGCCCGCTCCGTCACGGCCTCTTCGGCGGCCCCGGCGAACCGGGCGCCGCGCGGGGTGCGTCCGGTGGCGGGTGCGGGCTCGGGGAGCGTCGGCGCAGCGGCGGGTGGTACGACTACGGGCGCGGCCTCCTCCTCGACCATCCCGGCGAAGCGAGCACTGCCGCGGCGGCGTTTGCGTTGCTTGGGGGCAGGGGGTTCCGGGGCAGGGGGTTCGTGGGTCGCTGGAGGCGGGGCTGGGTCCCTGGAGGTCGCCCAGTCGACAGCACGCTCGTGCGCGGGGCGCTCGGGCTCCCGGCCGGCGGCTTCCCGGGGGCGGCCCAGCCGGCGGAGTGCTCATGGGCATGCCGTTCCGGCTCACGGCCGGCGGCCGTATGCCGCGTCTCCCGCGACCCGACTCCGGCTCTTGCCCCGGCCGAGCCGGAGTCAGCACCGCGCCAGGCCGCCGCAGGCGCCCCGGCGAACCCCGAATCCCCATCCCGCCACCCAGCCGCAGACCCCCAGCCGACCCCGACTCCCCACCACGCCACCCAGCCGCAGACCCCCAGCCGACCCCGACTGCCCAGAACGCCACCCCGCCGCAGGCGCCCCCGTGCCGGACGGGCTCCGGGGCGCCGTTGCCGCACCACCGCTCCCCGCCGGACCGTCGCCCGGGTTCGCACCGCCCTCTGCCCGGCGTCCACCATCCGCCGCCGCGAAGCCGCCGCCATGCACACCCGGGCAGCAACCGGCCCCCGTCACCCCGCACATGCGAGGCGCCACTCAGCCCACCACCCTGCACACGCCAGGCGCTACCCGGCTCGCCACCCCGCACATGCGAGGCACCACTCGGTCCACCACCCTGCACACGCGAGTCGTCACCCGGCCCACCTCCCCGCACCTGCGAGGCACCCGGACCGCCTGCGCCACCCCACCCCGCGGAACGGGCTCCGCCCTCGTCGCTCCGCACCGCGGGCCCGGCCACGCCGCTGTCGCGTCGGGCGGCGGCGGTCTCCCGCTCGTGGCGGTCCAGGCCGGCCATCCGGGCCCGGAGTTCCGCGCACCGAACCGTCGCGCGTTCGTGGTCGTCGTGGGCCCAGGCCAGGTCGAGACGGAGGGTGTCGGCCTCCTCGCGGGTGGCTGCCGAGGCGAGGAGGCGGGTCAGTTCGGCCTGACGCTCGGCGGCGTACTTCTGTTCGCGGAGCATGACGTCGAGCCGGTCGCCGAGGGCGTCACGGGCGCCCGGCCGGGCGTCGTACGCGGCGAGCGCGGACGCGTGCAGGGACCGGGCCCGTTCCGACTCCGGGCCGACGCCTCCGGGGCCGTACTGCCCGGCGAGATCCTGGAGCAGCGCCTCGACCACGTCCCAGGGGGCAGTTCACGCCCGTCGAGACAGGCCCGCATGCCCTCCGGGTCACGCTGCCAGAACACCGCGCACCAGCCACCGGACGGGTCAAGGCGTGCCAGCAGACCGTCCAAGTAGTGCGCGAACCCCCGTACTTCTGACGGGAGTTGATCCGCTGCCATCGCTCAACTCCCGCGTCCGGACCGGAGCACTCCGCCCAGTAGGCAACACCAGTCGTGTTACAGGCGTGCTACGGGGAGTTTTCACACGCGACGCAGGAGCCTCAGCGCCGCGGCATCGGACCGGTGCCCCTCAGACCGGCACCAGCACGCACTGTCCCGCCAGGTCGTCCATCGACAGCCCGAGCACGCCCGCCAGCGCGGCCACCGTGAAGAAGGCCGGGGTCGGAGCCCGCCCGGTCTCGATCTTCCGGAGGGTCTCCGCGGAGATGCCCGCGTGCGCCGCGATCTCCGTCATGCTCCGGTCGCCACGCGCCTCACGCAGCAGCTTGCCCAGCCGCTCGCCGCGTTCGCGCTCTTCGGGGGTGAGAGGGGTGCGTACCATGCCCCCATTCTAATACCGGTATAGTAATTGGCATGGTGGAGCTGAAGACCGACACATCGATCGATGCCATGTACGAGGCGGGCCAGGTGGTCGCCCGCGCGCTGACGGCCGTACGGCAGGCCGCGGACGTGGGCGTCTCCCTGCGGGAGCTGGACGAGGTGGCACACGGCGTGCTGCGCGAGGCGGGCGCGAAGTCACCGTTCCTCGGATACCTGCCCCAGTTCGCCCCGACCCCTTTCCCCGCCACCCTCTGCGTCTCGGTCAACGACGCGATCGTGCACGGCGTCCCGGACCGATACCGACTGCGCGACGGCGACCTCGTATCGATCGACTTCGGCGCCGAACTGGGCGGCTGGGTCGGCGACTCGGCGCTCAGCTTCGTCGTCGGCACCCCGCGCAAGGCCGACCTGCGCCTGATCGAGACCGTCGAGCGGGCCCTGGCGGCCGGCATCGAGGCGGCCGTCGTCGGCAACCGCATCGGCGACATCGCCCACGCGATCGGCACGGTGTGCCGCGGCGCCGGCTACGGCATCCCGGACGGCTTCGGCGGCCACGGCATCGGCCGGCGGATGCACGAGGACCCCTCGGTGCCGAACGAGGGGCGGCCTGGACGGGGCATGCGGCTGCGGCACGGCATGGTGCTGGCGATCGAGCCCATGGTCATCGCGGGCGGCACGGACGGCTTCCACGCGGCCCGCGACGGCTGGACCCTCAAGACGGACGACGGCTCCCGCGCGGCCCACGCGGAGCACACGGTGGCGATCACGGAGTCCGGGCCGAGGATCCTGACCGCACGCTGAGCCGCGGCCACTCACCCCCTTTTACGCCGGTACGTCCCGGTACACCCCGAAAGTGCCTGCCCGCGGCGATCGTGCGAAGGTGTTCTACGAGTGCGCCCCAGGTGTAACGGGCTGCCACCCGGGTTACCCGACCCCGGCACGTCGACCAGCGAGGGCGTCCCCCGCCCGGGCGCCGGGGACGCCGGGAACGGAAGGCCCATGAGCAGCGGCTTCAGCAGCCCGGAGGGCTACGGCTCGGACCCCTTCGGAGAATTCCTCGCACGCTTCTTCGGCGGACCGCGTCCGGGGCCCCGGCAGATCGACCTCGGCCGGCTGCTCAGCCAGCCGGCCCGGGAGCTCGTCCGCGGTGCCGCCCAGTACGCCGCCGAGCACGGCAGCCGGGACCTCGACACCCAGCATCTGCTGCGGGCGGCGCTGGCCACCGAGCCCACCCGGACCCTGCTCAGCAAGGCCGGGGCGAATCCGGACTCGCTGGCTTCGCAGATCGACGAGCGGTCGGGCCCGGCCCAGCACAGCCCGGAGGACACACCGCCGCCGACCGCGCTCTCCCTCACCCCCGCGGCCAAGCGGGCCCTGCTGGACGCGCACGACATGGCCCGGGCCCGCGGCTACGGCTACATCGGCCCGGAGCATGTGCTCAGCGCCCTGGCGTCGAACCCCGACTCGGCCGCCGGGCACATCCTGAACGCGGCCCGGTTCGCACCCGCCGGCCCGCCCGAGGCGCAGGAGGCACCCCAGGCCGAACGCCCGCGCGTGACGAACACGCCGACCCTCGACAAGTACGGCCGTGACCTCACCGAACTGGCCCGGCAGGGCCGTATCGACCCGGTGATAGGCCGGGACCAGGAGATCGAGCAGACCGTCGAGGTCCTCTCCCGGCGCGGCAAGAACAACCCCGTGCTGATCGGTGACGCGGGCGTCGGCAAGACCGCCATCGTGGAGGGGCTGGCGCACCGCATCTCCGAAGGGGACGTGCCCGACGTGCTGACCGGGCGCCGTGTGGTCGCGCTGGACCTGACGGGCGTGGTCGCGGGCACCCGCTACCGGGGCGACTTCGAGGAGCGGATGAACAACATCGTCAGTGAGATCCGCACCCACTCCGACCAGTTGATCATCTTCATCGACGAACTGCACACGGTGGTGGGCGCCGGGGCCGGCGGCGGCGGCGACGGCAGCTCGATGGACGCGGGCAACATCCTCAAGCCGGCCCTCGCCCGGGCGAGCTGCACATCGTGGGCGCCACCACGCTGGAGGAGTACCGCCGGATCGAGAAGGACGCGGCGCTGGCCCGCCGCTTCCAGCCGATCATGGTGCCGGAGCCGACCGCGGCCGACGCGATCGAGATCCTGCGCGGCCTGCAGGACCGCTACGAGGCCCACCACCAGGTCCGCTACACCGACGAGGCCCTGGTCGCGGCCGTGGAGCTGTCCGACCGCTACCTCACCGACCGCCGGCTGCCGGACAAGGCGATCGACCTGATCGACCAGGCCGGTGCCCGGGTGCGGCTGCGGGCCCGGACCAAGGGCACGGACGTGCGGGCCCTGGAGCGGGAGCTGGAGCAGCTGACCCGGGACAAGGACCAGGCGGTCGCGGACGAGCAGTACGAGCAGGCCACCCAGTTGCGCGACCGGATCGTGGATCTGAAGCAGCGGATCACACAGGCCGGCGGCGAGGACGAGATCGACGAGGGGCAGGACCTGGTCGTCGGCTCCGAGGCGATCGCCGAGGTCGTCTCCCGGCAGACCGGCATCCCGGTCAGCAGCCTCACCCAGGAGGAGAAGGACCGCCTGCTGAGGCTGGAGGAACATCTGCACCAGCGGGTCGTCGGCCAGGACGAGGCGGTACGCGTCGTGTCGGACGCGGTACTGCGCTCCCGCGCCGGGCTCGCGAGCCCCGACCGGCCGATCGGCAGCTTCCTCTTCCTCGGCCCGACGGGTGTCGGCAAGACCGAGCTGGCCCGGGCGCTCGCCGAGGCCCTGTTCGGCAGCGAGGACCGCATGGTCCGCCTCGACATGAGCGAGTACCAGGAGCGGCACACCGTCAGCCGGCTGGTCGGCGCCCCGCCCGGCTACGTCGGCCACGAGGAGGCCGGCCAGCTCACCGAGGTGGTCCGCCGCCACCCGTACTCACTCCTGCTGCTGGACGAGGTCGAGAAGGCCCACCCCGACGTCTTCAACATCCTGCTCCAGGTCCTCGACGACGGACGCCTCACCGACTCCCAGGGCCGTACCGTCGACTTCAGCAACACCGTCATCGTGATGACCAGCAACCTCGGCTCCGAGGCGATCACCCGCCGCGGCGCCACGCTGGGGTTCGCGTCGGGCGGCGCCGACGCGGACGAGGAGGCCCGGCGCGAGCAGATCCTGCGCCCCCTGCGCGAGCATTTCCGCCCGAGTTCCTCAACCGCATCGACGAGATCGTCGTCTTCCGCCAGCTCTCCACGGACCAGCTGCGCCGGATCACCAACCTCCTGCTGGACCGCACCCGCTCCCTCGTCCAGAGCAAGGGCATCACGGTGGCCTTCACCGACCGGGCGGTGGACTGGCTGGCCGAGCACGGCTACCAGCCGGAGTACGGCGCCCGCCCCTTGCGCCGCACGATCCAGCGCGAGGTGGACAACGAGCTGTCGCGGCTGCTGCTGGACGGCCGAGTGCCTGAAGGAGGCCGGGTGACGGTCGACGTGGAGGACGGCCGCCTGACATTTCAAACGCAGGCGAGTGCAACGTCCTCATAGGGGCGCGGGGCTGTGCCGATGTGCGGCTCCGCCGCGTGGGCGCGACCAGCCCCCACGCGTCCGCGGACGGGACTCAACGCACAGGCCGCACCACCATCGCCGACCCCCCACCCCGCCGCACGGTCTCAGCCGCGGCGAGCCACTTCCCACCCGGCAAGCGCTGCACCCCGGTGGCCGCCCCGATCTCCGGGTTGGCCTTGAAGGAGTGCCCGATCGCTTCCAGCTGCTTGCGCACCTCACTGTCGAGCCCCGGTTCCAGCTCGGTCTGCGCGGCATTCCGCTGACTGGCCCGCGGCGCGGCGATCGCGTCGACGAGCGGCAACCCCCGGTCGAGGAAGCCGGTGAGCGTCTGCAGCACGGTGGTGATGATCGTCGCCCCGCCCGGCGACCCCAGCGCCACCACGGGCCTGTCGTGCCGGTCGAGCACGATCGTCGGCGACATCGAGGACCGCGGGCGCTTGCCCGGTCCCGGCAGGTTCGGGTCGTGCACCGCGGGGTTCGCCGGGGTGAAGGAGAAGTCCGTCAGCTCGTTGTTGAGGATGAAACCCCGCCCGGGCACGGTGATCCCGCTGCCGCCCGTCTGCTCGATGGTGAGGGTGTAGGAGACGACGTTCCCCCACTTGTCGGCCACGGTGAGATGCGTCGTGCTGTCACCCTCGTACGTCGTGGGAGCGGCCGTGCCGCCGGAGCCGCACCGCTCCGGGTGGCGCGGATCGCCGGGCGCCACCGGACTGGTGAGCACCGCGTCGTCCTTGATGAGGCACTCGCGCGAGTCGGCGAACCGCTGTGACAGCAGCTCCTTCGTCGGTACGTCCTCGAAGGCCGGGTCTCCCACCCAGCGCCCCCGGTCCGCGAACGCGATCCGGCTCGCCTCGATGTAGCGGTGCAGGTACTCGGCCTCGCTCGCCTTCGAAAGGCGGGTCCGCTCCAGGATGTTGAGCGCCTCGCCGACCGTCGTGCCCCCGGAGGAGGACGGCGCCATGGAGTAGACGCCGAGACCGCGGTACGACGTCATGGCCGGCGCCTGGAGCTTGGTCCGGTACGCCGCGAGGTCCTTGGCGGTCAGGTCCCCCGGCCGGGCGTTCCAGCCAGAACCGGGGTCCACCGGCGGCTTGTTGACCGTGTCGACGATCTCCCGTCCGAGTCGGCCGTGGTAGAGCGCGCCGACCCCCTTGCGTCCCAGCTCGGCGTACGTGCCGGCGAGGTCGGGGTTCTTGAAGGTGGAGCCCACGGCCGGCAGCCGCCCGCCCGGCAGGAACAGCTCGGCGGTGTCCGGGAAGTAGCGGAAGCGAGTCTCGTTGGACGCCGTCTGCGAGCGGAAGGTCTCGTCGACCGTGAAGCCGTCGCGAGCGAGCCGCTCGGCCGGCTTCAGGAGGGTGGACAGCCGCTTGCTGCCCCACCGGTCGAGGGCCGTCTGCCAGGTGGCGGGCGTGCCGGGCGTGCCGACGCTCAGGCCGCTGCTGACGGCTTCGGCGAAGGGGATCGGCTTGCCGTTCTCGACGAAGAGGTCCTTGCCGGCGCTCAGCGGTGCGGTCTCGCGGCCGTCGATGGTGCGCACCGTGCGGGACTTGGCGTCGTAGTAGACGAAGTAGCCGCCCCCGCCGATGCCGGCGGAGTAGGGCTCGGTGACGCCGAGCGCGGCGGCGGTGGCGACCGCCGCGTCGACTGCGTTGCCGCCCTTCCTCAGGACCTCGATCCCGGCGGCGGAGGCGTCCGGGTCGACGCTGGAGACGGCGCCGCCGTAGCCGACGGCGAGGGGGTCTTCTTCTGGCCGCCCGTGCTCTGCGAGGTCGGCGGAGCCGCCGCCCCACCGACATCACCACAGCGGCCGAAACCGCGAGAACCGTCAGATTCCGTGCCACCGGGCGCCGCATCCGTACCTCCAGTCAAAGGCCGTTCGCGCAGCTTAATTCATCGCAATGTCCGCGTCAGGAACGCGTCGAACACCGGTGCGTCGGGCCCGCTACCATGCGCGCCCATGAATGACGACGTGCGCAACATCGTCCTGGGCGTGGTCGCGGCGGGGATCAGCGCCGCGATCGGCTGGGGGCCCGCACCTACCTGTGGAAGCGCAAGCTCCGCCGGAAACAGGCCTTCTTCGGACTGCCCGACAACTCGGAATCGCTGCTGGTGGTGAACCGGGGTGCCGGGGGTCCCGAGTTCGCCGTGATGCGCTACGACGTGTTCGCGCTGCTCGAACTGGCCGCGCTGATCAAGGACTGCAACGCCCACGCCCAGATCCTCCCGCACGACACGGCACGTCAGGGCTTCGGTGAACGCACCGAGTTCTGTGTGGGCGGACCGGCCTCGAACCGCCGTATGGCCGCCCATCTGTCGTCCCTGCTCCCCGGGGTGCGGGTGAACGTCGACGCCGAACCGGGTCCGGACCGGGGCTCGTTCCAGGTGGGCTCCGAGCGCTACCGCGTGGAGAACGGCAAGGAGGAGTACGCGCTGCTCGCCCGGCTCACCGCGGAGCGGAGCCAGAACACCCGCCCCGTCTTCCTCTTCTGCGGTCAGACCTCGATCACCAACCAGGCCACCACCCGCTACCTCGCCCGCAACCACGAACGGATGGCCCGCAAGTACGGCAACGGTTCCTTCGTGCTGCTGCTGAAGGTGATCAATTCACAGGCGTACGGCCCGGACGTCGTCGAACTGGTGGAGGACGTGACGCGCGCGGCGCAGACACCGCTGCCCGCTCCGGCCGCGACGCAGGCTCCACGCAACAGCCACCGTGCCTCCTGAAGTCCTCCACTTCTCAACAATCGTTACTGGCACGTAACTTACCGACGGGTTACCAGTGGTAAGGGGACGAGGTTACCGTCTGGTCACTTTGCACTGACACGAGTGAGGAGTGACCCGTGGGACTCCACCGCAAGGCCCTGCGCACCACCGCCGTAGGCGCCGTCTCGGCGACCCTGGTCGCCGGCACCGCCCTCGGACTCGCCCCCACCGCCCAGGCCACGCCGAACCCGGTCCGGTTCGTCGACATCGCCGGCGACGGCGGCACGGTCCTCAAGGCCAACGTCGTCACCCCGGCCGGCGCCGACGGCACGCGCCGCTACCCGCTGCTCGTCATGCCCACGAGCTGGGGACTGCCCCAGGTCGAGTACCTGGCCCAGGCGCAACAGCTCGCCGACTCCGGGTACGTCGTGGTCACGTACAACGTGCGCGGCTTCTGGCAGTCGGGCGGCGAGATAGAAGTCGCCGGCCCGCCCGACGTGGCCGACGCCTCGAAAGTCATCGACTGGGCCCTCGCCAACACCCCCTCGGACGCCGGGCACATCGGCATGGCGGGCGTCTCCTACGGCGCCGGGATCAGCCTGCTCACCGCCGCGCAGGACAAGCGGGTGCGCGCGGTGGCCTCACTGAGCGGCTGGGCCGACCTGATCGGCTCGATCTACGCCGGGCGCACCCAGCACGTCCAGGCCGCCGCCCTGCTGGACGGCGCGAGTCTGGTCACGGGCCGGCAGAGCGCCGAACTCCGGCAGGTCTTCGACGACTTCTACGCCTCCAACCTGGCGAAGGAGCCGGAGCTGATCGCCTGGGGGAAGAAACGTTCCGCTGTGACCTACGTCGACCAGCTCAACAAGAACGGCGCGGCCGTCATGCTCGCCAACGCCTGGGGCGACACGATCTTCCCGCCCAACCAGTACGCCGACTTCTACGAGAAGCTGACCGGGCCCAAGCGGCTGGAAATGCGCCCCGGCGACCACGCCACCGCCGAGCTGACCGGCCTGTTCGGGCTGCCCAACGACGTGTGGAAGGACACCGAGCGCTGGTTCGACCACTATCTCAGGGGCGAGGACAACGGCATCGACCGCGAACAGCCCGTCCAGCTCAAGTCCCGCTCCTCGGGCGGATACGAGGGCTACCCGGACTGGAAGTCGGTCGCCGCGACCGACCGCAAGATCGCCCTCGGGGCACCACCACGATCCGCGCCAACGTGAACTCGGGCGCGGACGGCGGGGTCGTCTTCCTGTCCAGCATCCTCGACCAGGTGGCCCAGCTGCCCCGATGGCCTCCATCCCCCTGCTCCCCCGCCGCTGGGCCGCCGTGTGGCAGTCGGAGAAGTACGCCACGGCCCAGCAGGTGCGCGGGACAGCCAAGTTGCACACCACCGTCACCCCGACCAAGGAGAGCGGCACCCTCGTCGCCTACCTCTACGACGTGGGGCCGCTCGGCCTCGGCAAGCTGGTCACCAACGCGCCGTACACCTTCCACGGGCGGACCCCCGGAAAGCCGTTCGGCGTCGACCTGGAGCTGTACTCCACGGCCTACGACGTCCCGGCCGGGCACCGCCTCGCCCTGGTCGTCGACACGGTCGACCCGCTCTACATCGAGCACAACCCGTCCGGCGCGCAGCTGACCTTCTCCTCGCCGGCGAACGACCCGTCGTACGTGTCGGTTCCGCTGCGCGAGCAGTGATCTGCGGCTGCCGCCGGACGGGCCTGGCCGATGAACCGCCGCCCCCGTGGCCCGGGAGGGCCGTGGGGGCCGTACCCGGCACAGCGCCCCGCGGACCGGGCGGGCGGTCTGCTCACCCCGGGCTGGATCGGCGGAATTCGGTGAAGTCCCCCTCTCCGACAGGGATGAAGGGCACATCGTAGTCGAGGTCCGACGCGATGGGCCTTCCGGTGCCTGCCCGTTCAGTGCTTGAGGATCTTGGAGAGGAAGTCCTTGGCGCGGTCGCTGCTGGGGTTGGTGAAGAACTCGTCGGGGGTGCGGTCCTCGACGATCCGGCCGTCGGACATGAAGACGACCCGGTTGGCGGCCGAGCGGGCGAAGCCCATCTCGTGCGTGACGACGATCATGGTCATGCCCTCACGGGCCAGCTGCTTCATGACCTCCAGCACCTCGTTGATCATCTCCGGGTCGAGGGCGGAGGTCGGCTCGTCGAAGAGCATCGCCTTGGGCTCCATGGCCAGAGCACGGGCGATGGCCACGCGTTGCTGCTGGCCGCCGGAGAGCTGTGCCGGGTACTTGTCCGCCTGGTCGGCGACACCGACCCGGTCGAGGAGCTCACGGGAGCGCTTGTCGGCGTCCTCCTTCCTGCGCCCGCGGACCTTGACCTGCCCCAGGGAGACGTTCTGCAGGACGGTCTTGTGGGCGAAGAGGTTGAACGACTGGAAGACCATGCCGACGTCGGCACGCAGCCGCGCCAGGGGCTTGCCCTCCTCCGGCAGCGGCTGCCCGTCGAGGACGATCTCTCCGGACTCGATGGTCTCCAGTCGGTTGATCGCCCGGCACAGTGTCGACTTTCCCGACCCCGACGGGCCGATGACGACGACCACCTCTCCCCTGCCCACGGTGAGGTCGATGTCCTGAAGGACATGCAGCTCCCCGAAGTGCTTGTTGACTTCACGCAGCTCGATCAGCGGATCCATGGCCATACTCAGCCCTACTCACTCTCAGCTGTGTGGTGGTTGCCGCAACGTATCCAGGCATGATCGAACGTGTGGGGGCGACACGCACCTTTCGATCATTAGCCGTATTTACGGCGGACTTTGGGCCAAAGGTTCTGTGGATCAGGCTCACGCCTCCGCGACTTCCGCGTACAGCTGGGACAGCTCGGGCACCCCGTTCGCAGCCCACTCCTGGCCGGACTCCACCACGTCGAACACCCGGCCGGAGGCGAGCCGCACGACGGGCTGCCCGTCGGACCGGAGCTCCCAGGCGGCTCCCGGCACGGAGCGCACGATGACGGTGCCCAGATAGAGCCCGGCGTCGTTGCCGAGCCAGGCCAGGGTCTCCTCGTCGTCCCGCCAGCGCGGCACCAGCTGGTCCAGCGCCTCCAGCGAGGCCGCCGAGTCGTCCAGCCGGACATCCGCCCGGGACGCCTGGGAGCGGAGCAGTTCGCACTCGGCGAGGAGTTCCTCGATGCCTGCCGGATCGGGGACTCCGAGCTTCTGGCGCCGGTTGCCCAGGAAAGGGATGTTCATACGTCCAGCGTGTCATTCGTACCCCCGTACGCACCACAGGCGCGCGGGCCCGCCGATTCCGGTCGAGTTCACGCCGAGTTCGCGCATGGCTCGTTGACGGGTCCCTGTTGTCTCCCTAACTTCACCGTGCGTCTTGCGTCTCGGCTTTCACCGTGTCCGCTGTTCTGTCCTGCGTTTCGTCCGGTGCGTCGTGTGTCGATGAGCGGGAGGAGTCGGCCGTGCGCCGATGTGTCCGGGGGATCCTGGTCGTGCTGACCCTGTGCGGGTCCTTGGTGCCGACGGTCTCCGCGCAGGCCGCCGAGGAGCGGCGGGCCGAGCCGGTGCCGCTGGAGCGGCTGTTCGACAACGTGGCCGTCAGCGACGACAGCCGGCCCGCGGAGGCCGACTTCGACGGGAACGGCGCCTCCCTGCCGGCCCGGGACCTCACGGCCGCGGGCTGGACGCCCGGCCGCACGCTCACCGTCCAGGGAGCCCGGCTGACCTGGCCGCGGCGACAGCCCGGCGAGCCGGACAACGTCCGCGCGGCCGGGCAGGACGTACGCGTGGCGGGGCGCGGGGACGCCCTCGCCCTCCTGGTGGCGGGCACCGCCGGCACGGAGGTGGGCGGCGCGGGCACGGTCACCTACGCGGACGGCACCAGCTCCGGGTACCGGCTGACCGCGCCCGACTGGCGCACCGGGCCGCTCGCCACGAAGGCGGTGGCCCTGCCGCGCATCAACACGCCCGGCGGGTCCCTCGCGGAGCAGGCCCGCCTGTACGTCGTGACGGTGCCGCTGGTGCCGGCGCGCGCCGTCGTCTCGGTCCGGCTGCCGCGCGTGGCCGGCCTGCATGTCTTCGCGGTGTCGGTACGGGCCGCGACGCAGGGGTGGACGGGCAGCTGGACCACGTCGACGGGCGGGTACACGGCCGTGGGGCCCTGGACGGACCGGACGCTGCGGCTGGTCGTGCACACGTCGGCCGGCGGGCCCCGGGTCCGGGTGCGGTTCGACAACACCTTCGCGGCGGCGCCGGTGCGGATCGGCAGCGCGACGGTCGCCGTGCGGGCGTCGGGCGCGGCGGCGCGCGGGCTGCCGGTACCGCTGGCCTTCGGCGGTGAGGAAAGCGTGGAGATCCCGGCCGGGGCCCAGGCGTACAGCGACCCGCTGGGCTTCCCGGTGCCGGCGGACGCCGATCTGCTGGTGAGCTTCCATCTGCCCGGCACGGTTCCGGCGGCTCCCGTGCACCGGCTCGCGCAGCAGCGGTCGTACGTCAGCGAGCCGGGCGACCACGCGGCGGACGGTTCCGCGGCGGCCTACACCTCGGTGATCACCAGTTGGCCCCTGCTGACCGGGGTGGACGTGAGCGGCGGGCCCGGGTCCGTGGTGCTGCTGGGGGACTCGATCACCGACGGTGACAAGTCCACGGTGGACGCGAACCGGCGGTGGCCGGACGTGCTGGCCGACCGGCTGCGGTCGCAGAGCGCCGTCCCGCGCTATGGAGTACTGAACCAAGGCATCTCGGGCAACCGTGTGGTCACCGACCGCTATCCCGGTGACGGGGTGTCCACGGACACCGCCGGGGTGAGCGCATTGCACCGGTTCGACCGGGACGTCCTCGCCCAGACGTCGGCGCGTACCGCCGTCGTCTTCGAGGGCGTCAACGACCTGCGGTGGGGCACCTCCGCGGAGCAGGTGATCGCGGGGCTGCGGGAGCTGGCGGCGCGCGGGCACGCCCGGGGCCTCAGGATGCTCGCCACCACGATCCTGCCGTGCGAGGGCGAGGCGCGGTGCACGGCAGCCGTGGACGCCCAGCGGGTCGCGGTGAACGAGTGGATCCGGGACAGCGAGGTCTTCGACGGCGTACTCGATTTCGATGCCGCCGTGCGAGACCCCGCCCGTCCGTCGCGGATGCTCCCCGCGTACGACAGCGGGGACCATCTGCATCCGGGGGACGCGGGGCTCGCCGCCCTGGCCGGGTCGGTCGATCTGCCGCTGCTCGTGCCGTGACTCCCGGGGCTCTTAGACGTCCAGGTCGACGACCACGGGCGCGTGGTCCGAGGCGCCCTTGCCCTTGCGCTCCTCGCGGTCTACGTACGCGTCCTCGACCGCCTTCGCGAACGGCTCGTTGGCGTACACCAGGTCGATGCGCATGCCGCGGTTCTTCGGGAAGCAGAGCTGGCGGTAGTCCCAGTACGTGAACGGGTGCTCGTACTTGAGGGGCCGCGGGACCACGTCCGACAGGCCCGCCTCGCGCAGGGAGGCCAGGGCGGCGCGCTCGGCCGGGGTGACGTGGGTGGAGCCCTCGAAGGCGGCCCGGTCGTAGACGTCGTCGTCCGTCGGCGCCACGTTGTAGTCGCCCATCACCGCGAAGGGGCGGCTGCCGGCCGCGTCACCGGCGACGGCCGCCTTGAGGGCCTCGAACCACTGGAGCTTGTAGGCGTAGTGCGGGTGGTCCACCTCACGGCCGTTCGGCACGTAGACCGACCAGACGCGGAGCGGGCCGCAGGTCGCCGAGATGGCGCGCGGCTCGACCGAGCCGTCGAACCCGGGGTCGCCGGGCAGGCCCTTGACCACGTCCTCGATGCCGACGCGGGACAGCACGGCCACGCCGTTCCACCGGCCGGTCGCGTGGACCGCCGCCTCGTAGCCGAGCTCGCGCAGTTGCCCGGACGGGAACTGGTCCTCGGCGACCTTGGCCTCCTGGAGGCACAGCACGTCCGTGCCGCTGCTCTCCAGCCAGGCCAGGAGCCTCGGCAGGCGGGCGGTGATCGAGTTGACGTTCCAGGTCGCGATGCGCATGCCCCACAACCTACCCGGCGGGTCTGACAACGCCGTCCCGGCGTCAGAGGTCCGCCGACGTCCCCGGAGTGAGCCGCAGGTGCTGCGAGCCGCCGAGCTGCCCGATCTGGCGGTCGTAGATCGGCCGGGCCAGGTCGGTGAGCAGGGCGTCGTGGATGTCGTAGGCGCGCCGCGGCCTCACTTCGCGGACGTAGTCGATGACCTCGGAGATCTTGCTCCAGGGGGCCATGACGGGGAGCATCAGCGTCTCCACCGGGTGGTCCGGGACGGTGAGGGCGTCGCCGGGGTGGAAGACCTTGCCGCCGTCGACGAGGTAGCCGACGTTGGTGATGCGCGGGATGTCCGGGTGGATCACGGCGTGGAGTTCGCCGTGGACCTGGACGTCGAAACCGGCGGCGGTGAAGGTGTCGCCGTGGCCGACGGTGTGCACACGGCCGGGGAACGCCGCGGAGATCTTCTCCGCGACGGACCGGAGGGTCCAGATCTGCGCGGCCGGGTTGTTCTCCATGGCGGCGCGCAGCCGGAACTCGTCGAAGTGGTCGGGATGCTCGTGGGTGACGAGGATCGCGTCCGCGCCGAGCGCGGCGTCCTCCTCGCTGAACCCGCCGGGGTCGAGGACGAGGGTCCGGCCGTCCTTCTCGAGGCGGACGCAGGCGTGCGACATCTTCGTGAGCTTCATGGGTCCATCCTGCCTCCGCGCTCCCGTGCGGGGCTCACTCCTGGGGGGTCGTCTCCTCGCGAATGACCTGCTGCGCGACCTTGAACGCGCTGTTCGCCGCGGGCACGCCGCAGTAGACGGCCGCCTGCAGCAGCACCTCCTTGATCTCGGCCGGGGTGAGCCCGTTGCGCAGGGCGGCTCTGGTGTGGGAAGCCAGTTCGTCCAGGTGGCCGCCGGCGACCAGGGCGGTGAGGGTGACACAGCTGCGGGTCCGCCGGTCGAGGCCGGGGCGGTCCCAGATCTCACCCCACGCGTAGCGGGTGAGGAACTCCTGGAAGTCCCCGGAGAAGTCGTCGGCCTGTGCCAGCACCCGGTCGACGTGCGCGTCGCCCAGCACCTCGCGGCGCACCTTGAGCCCCGCGTCGTAGGGGTCGGGCCGCCCCTGGGCCTGGGGCGGCGCGGCGACCGGGGCGATCTCGGCGACGGGCCCGGTCTGCAGGGGCTGCGGCGGAGCGGGCGACAGGACCGGCTTGAGGGCGGCGGCGGGCAGGGCCGTCTGGCCGGTGGAGGTTTCGAAGGCGGGCTGCCAGGCGGTGGAGAAGTGCCGTACCAGGAGGTCGGTGACCGCCGCGGGCTGCTCCACGGGCACCAGGTGGGAGGCGCCGGGAACGACGGCGAGGCGGGCGTCCGGGATGCCGGCGACCAGGGTGCGGGCCTCGGCGGGGCCGGTGACCTGGTCGTCCGAACCGACCAGAACCAGGGTCGGCACGCCGACGCGGCCGAGTTCGGCCCGGACGTCGAACGAGGCGAGCGCCTCGCAGGCGGCGATGTAGCAGCCGGGGTCGGTGGTGCGGACCATCTGCACGGCCCACTCGGTGATCGCGGGCTGCGCGGCGGCGAACCCGCTGGTGAACCAGCGCTCGGGAGCGGTGCGGGCTATGGGGTCGAGGCCGTTGGTCCGGACGATCACGCCTCTCTGCCGGAACTCGTCGGCCGTGCCGAACCGGGGCGAGGCGGCGATCAGCGCGAGGGAGGCGAGCCTCTCGGGGTGACGCAGGGCCAGCTCGATGCCGACGGCGCCGCCGAGCGCGCAGCCCGCGTAGCCGAAGCGCTGCACGCCGAGCCCTTCGAGGGTGGCCAGCAGCCGGGTGGCGAGGTCGGTGACGGAGCCCGCCGGGTACGCGGGAGCCCCGCCGTGGCCCGGCAGATCGAACCGGAAGACCCGCCACTGCTTGGTCAGCTCGGGGATCTGGCGGTCCCACATGTGCCATGTGGTACCCAGTGAGGGACCCAGGATCAGGACGGGAGCCTCTTCTGGCCCGTCAAAGCGGTATTGCAGGGTGTTCGACGGTGTCTCACTCACGCCTCAGACCCTCTCACGTATCACGGACGCCCCTATAACGCAGGGGTGCGGGAAACCGGTCTGACCAGGTTGAAGACCTCGCGGGCCGCGTATCGCTTGAGGCATCGGATGATCTCGCGTCGGGTCTTGCCCTCCTGTGTGCGGCGTTCATAGTACTCCTGGGTGCGCGGGTCGTGGCGCAGGCGGGTGAAGACGATGCGGTGCAGGGCGGCGTTGGCCTGCCGGTCGCCGCCGTGGTTGAGCCGGCGCGTGCGCCGCCGGCCGGAGGAGTACTCGATGGGGCTGACTCCGCAAAGGGCAGCAAAGGACGCCTCAGTGTTCAGCCGCTCGGAATTGTCCCCCATGGTGATCAGGAGAGTGACGGCACTGTCCGGACCGATGCCCACCGGCACGAGCAACTGTGGGGCGTGGCGTTCGACGAGCCGGGTCAGGCGTTGGTTCAGCTCGTCGATCTACCCGGTGAGCTGCTCAATGCGCTCGGCGAGCATGCGCAAGGTCAGGTGGGTGGCCTGGGCCACCGCGTCCTCGCCGTCGTCTGGCCCGAGGCCTGCGCAGGTGCGGAACAGCTCGCGGTTGCCCAGGCTGGACAGCTGTTCCCGCAGGGCGGGATCGGCGATGACCAGGACGGCCTTGAGCTGGTTGATCGCCTGGGTACGGGCCTTGACCGCGGAGTCCTTGGCGAGCTTGAAGATCCGGGCGCTGTGCACCGGACCGTCGCCGGACTTGGCGCGGGCCCGAGCGCGGCCACTGAGCACGGCTCGCGCGGCGGCCTGAGCGTCGAGCGGGTCCGACTTCCCCAGCAGCCGACGGGCCGAGCGGTCGGGCCGGTTCACTTCGAAGACCTGAATCTGCTGGGCCAGCAGGTAGCGGGACAGGCCCGCGCCGAAGGTGCCGGTGCCCTCCACACCGGCCCGGCGCACCTTACCCCGCTTGCGGGCCCATCCGAGCAACTGTCGGTAGCCGGCCGCCGTCGCGGGAAAGGACTCCGTTCCCAGGATCTTCCCGAGCGGGGAGAGCACGGCGGCGACATGGACCTCGCCGTGCGTGTCCACGCCCAGGACGACCTCGCGCCGAACGGGCGGATCCGTGCTCGAGGAGGTGCTGCACTGTCGGGTCGTCATGATGGTTCGCCCCCTACGTGGTGATGTGCTGGCTAGGGTGAATGGCACCGGCCTGCTCGGGCGGTCTGAACCGTGATGGCGCCTGAAAGTCGGCAAGGCCCCTATTGGGACACGCCCTGTGGCTCGGTGGCAGGGCAGGATCCCGCAACGGCAGTCGACAGGTCCGTGACTGGACACTTCGGTCATAGATCTCACGAGTCAGACCCCGTCCGGGATGGCACCGCACAACCGTCCCACCGATCCCGGTACAGCGGCATGACTCGATCACCGCCGGATAACTTCGGCCGAACCGATACTCAACCTGACTGTGCGGGCTGACAAGACGTTGACTCTCGTCCACTCCTGATCGGTATTGACAGGGAGACGTCACGCAAGGAGGTGGTGCTCACCGGCTGCGACAGCTGCGGCTCCTCCCCCGTGATCAGCACCCCGATGGCCAACTCACCAGAAGAGGACTCCTGGATCCGCTTCGACTGCGAATCGACCCACGAAGGCGTCTGAACCTTCCGCGACCAGGCCGCCGCCCTCGTGTCAGACATGGGCATGTGCAGTGACTGCTACCAGATCCGCCTCGCAAAGTCCTGACCTCGACGTTCAGCCCCAACTCATCTCTCAGCGGGGCTGAACGTCACGGTCACAGCAGGCACATGGGCACCGGGGGGACATCTCACGTCGACCAGGCACTCGCACGCCCTCTTACGAGACCGGTGCCGCCCGGCGCCCTCGGAGCACCCACGGCTTGGCGGATGCTGGCGCCCGCGAGCGTCGGGCGAACGACTTTGGATCACGCGTCGCCGAGGCACACGCGTCCCTCTGACACGCGAAATCGACATTCGGGATGTCGCAACGCCTCCTGGAAAGCCGTGGCCCCCGCGGAGGGGCATACACGCTCGAGCACCGACTTGGACGCACGGACGCACCTGCCGGTGGGTGCATGCACCTTGAAGCGGAGCGGCACCTCATCTGCCCGGTCGTATGTTGCGGTTGACCCGGAAGACATTGTCCGGGTCGTACTCCGCCTTGATCTGCCGGAGGCGATCGTAGGTGCCTTGGTACGCGTCTGCTGTTCTGGTGGCGTCGTCCTGGGCGAGCTGGAAGTTGACGTAGTTCCCGCCGGTCGAGAACGGACGAATGCTCTGCCATCCTTTGCGGACGGCGGCCACGATCCCGTCGTCGTCGGTGTGCGGTGGCCATACCCCGAGAAGCCGCTGATGAACCCGGCTTCCCGGTTGCCGACTGCTCCGCCGTCGCCGTCGAACTCGTTGAGCGCACCCGCGAGGTGGAAGATGACGGAGAAGGACAGGGGGGAGGCGACCTCGAGCGCGGCGTCCCGGAAGGTGGGGAGGTACTGTCCTGGCAGATCGGGGAGGAACTCGGCCTTCCAGTACTGGTTCAGGCCCTTGGGCTCCATCGCGTCGAGCATCGACTGCTGGGCCACGTACGGCTGTGCACCGATCAGGTCGAAGACCGGTTCTCCAAGGGCGCGCAGCGGAGCGAGGTCGGCCTCGGCGTTCACGCCGATGTGGCAGACGAGCAGCGCGGCAACGGGCTTGAGGCGCCACTCGGCCGGGACGAACGGCGCGGGCGGGGCGAGCCGGATGATCGCTACGGTCGTCAGCTCGCGGGGTGCGGTCGCGGTGAGGTGCTGGTACGTCGCGAGCACGTCGTCCACTCGGTCGATGCTCCAGGCGGCCAAGCCGCCGGTGATGACAGAGCCGACGTCGTGCAGCCGGAAGGAGAAGCGGGTGACGACGCCGAAGTTGCCGCCACCTCCGCGGATCGCCCAGAACAAGTCGGGGTTCTCCGCCCGGTCGGCGGTCCGGATCCTTCCATCCGCCGTGACGATCTCCACTTGCTCCAGGTTGTCGGCCGTCCAGCCGAACCGGCGCGTCAGGTAGCCGAATCCGCCGCCGAGGGTCAGCCCGGCAACTCCCGTCTCGGACACGAACCCGAGCACCGTCGCGAGGCCGTACTGCTGGGTGGCCCGGTCGACGTCCCGCAGGAGGCATCCCGGGCCGACGTGCGCAAGGCGCCTGGTCGGGTCCACGGTCACATCACGCATGCGGGACATGTCCAGGGTCAGCCCGCCGTCGGCGAGTGCGGTTCCGGCGATGTTGTGGCCCCCGCCCTTGATGCTCAGCAGCACGCCGTGGTCCGTGGCGAACCGGACCGCCGTGACCACGTCGTGCGCCGACGTTGGCTGGATGACCAGGGACGGCTTCGCTGTCGCCATGGCGTTCCAGACCAGGACGGCCTCGTCCCAGCCCTCGTCGCCGGCCGTGAGCAGGGGCCCTTCGAGCCGGGTGCCGAGTTGCTCGATCCGCGCAGAGGTCAGGCCGACATGCCCGCCGCCGAGCCCGGCGACCTCGAACATTTTTGTGTTCATGCCGATTCCGCCTTCTTCGACGCCCTCAGTGCGGTGCGCAGCGCGGCGAGGAAGTCTCCCGGCTGCTCCACTGCTGGGTCGTCCCGGCAGTCCTCGATCACGTGCAACGGCCATCCGTACCGGGCGCTCGCGGCCTCTGCCGTGCGCAGCCGCACCTGGAGCGCGTGACGGCCGTGGATCAGGTCGGTGGGGACGTCGATGCGCTCGAGATCGCCGGAGGGGATCGCAGGCATGGCGATCCTGGGGATGATGCGGCGAAGCGCCGCCTGCACGCTGGGTGTGCGCGCGCGGTCCAAGGCGTAGTCCAGCAGCGGCTGCCACTGCCGGCCTGTCTGCTCGCCCACCCGGCCCATGTCGACGAAGCACCGGCTGAACAGGCGGTCCCTGCTCTTGGGGGTGGGATGGGCGACGAAGCCCATCATGGGCGCCGCGAAGCTGGGCGCCGGCCGGAACATCCCTAGCCCCAGCGTGTTGACCAGGATCAGGTGGGCCAGGCGGTCGCCGTGGTGCACCGCGTAACGCGCGGCGATCGCGCCGCCGAGCAGATGGCCGACCAGCACGGGCGGCCTGCCTTGACAGGTCTGGTCGATGAGCTCGTCGAGCCAGTTCAGGACCACTTCGATGTCGATTCGGTTGTCGCGTACGGACGATGCGCCGTGGCCTGGCAGGTCGGGCGCGATGACCCGATGGGTTCTGACCAGGTCGGGGATCACCCTGATCCACAATGCGGCGAACTCACCCTGGCCGTGCAGCAGCACGACGGGCGGGCCGTCACCGCCCTCGAGAACGGCAGTGGACACGGTTTCGAGCTGAAGCCGTCGCTCCTTCAGCGGCATCGCGGCGAGAAGCTGGTCGCGCATCTGCTGACCGGCGGACCGCTCCGGGCGTGTTGTGCTCTCCCCGGTGCTCATCACGGCCTCCTTTCCCAGTGGCCTGCCAGGGCCACGAGAGCCGTAGGGCCTACGAGGAAAGAATCCACGTCCGACAGCATTGGCCGCATCGGTCACACTGACCAACTCAGTCGCCGCGCGCCATGTGGGTATTTCTGTGCAGAGGGTGCCGGGCCCTACACGAGGTCGTGCTCGTAGGCGTACGCGGTGGCCGCGGCCCGTGAGGAGACGCCCAGCTTGGTGAACATGTTGCTGACGTGCCGGGCGACCGTCTTCTCGCTGATGACAAGACTGTCCGCGATCTCCCGGTTGGTCGCGCCGGTCGCCACCAGGCGGAGCACCTCGACCTCGCGAGGGGTCAGACCTCCAGGGTTCGGATACGAGGTCCAACCCATGAGCTGCCGTGCCTCCTCCATCGCCGGCACGGCGCCCAGCTGCTCGAAAACCCGACGGGCTGCGTCCAGCTCCATCTCGGCCGTGCCGTGGTCGCCGATCCGGCGGCACGCGCGCGCCACCCGCAGCCGCACCCGTGCCGCTTCGAACGGAGCGTCGATCTCGTGCCAGGCCGCCCACGCGCGGCGCAGGGCGACGCAGGCGGCCTCGGGCTCACCCGCGGCCAGGAGGACGGACCCGTGCGCATACGCGACCACAGCCCGCAGATACGGCGAGTCGAAGCCGGTTGCGATCTTGCCGAGCTCGTCCACCGCGGCCTGAGCGGCCTCCACGTCACCGGCGGCGAGCTCGATCTCCACGGAGCCGGCCAGCACCCTGGGCCGCTCCTGTGCCGCCCCCTCGGTCTCGGCGAGCGTCCGGCGGATCGCGGCGGCGGCGTCATCGAGGCGTCCCTGCGCCAGCCGAAGCAGGGCCAGGCCCGGCTGCGCCGGGTGCCCCTTGTCGAGGGCCTCGCGGTAGCAGCTTTCGGCCTCGGAGAACTCGCCGCGCAGACGGAACAGTTCAGCACGCTGGTACAGCGCCATGCCCATCGCCGGGTCACCGGGCGGGGCGGCCAGATGCTCGCACGCCAGCCGGGCCTCGTCCATCGCCTCGGCCCACTCGCCGCGCAGTTGCATGATCTCCGAGCGGTGCACCAGGCACTGGCCCCGGTAGGGCTTGAGGTCCTGCTGCACGGCGCACCAGCGGCTCAACGCCGCCGTCCACTCCTGCACGCGACCAAGGTCGAAAATTCCGCGGCAGGCGAGGATCACGGCGCAGTAGATGATCCCGGCGGCGACCGGCGAGACCTCTCCCGTGGTCACCGCCACCATCGCCTCGTCCAGCAGGGGGACGCCCTGGACCGCCCGCCCTCGCGCGAGAAGCGCCTTCCCCTGCCCCAGCCTCCCGAACGCCAGAAGCTCGGCGTCCTCGAACCGGTCGGCGATCTCAATGATCTCCACGAACGAACGGCGCGCCGACTCGGGATCGCCGCCGTCCAGAGCCCGCAGCGCCATGGGGATGCGCAGGTATCCCTGCTCGGCGCAGTCCAGGGCCGCGTCATCGAGGAGGTGCCCCGCCCGTACGAGCCATCCGCCGCCCCGGGCCTGCTCACCGTGCAGGACGAGGATGATCCCGATCCAGAACGCACACCGTACAGCCGGCGCCACGTCCCTCCGGTCCAGGAACGCGTGATGGGCACGCTCCCAGCTGTCGACCGCCGCGTCGAAGGCTCCGATCAGGTACGCCGCCCGCGCCATCCGATCGAGGTCATCGGCCTCCAGCGGGGCCTGACGGTCAGCGGCCCGCATCTGCTCGTACGCGTCCCGCCACGCCAGCCGCCCGTACGACTCGCGCCCCTGCGTAAGCGGATCGACGGCTGCCATGAGCACTCCCGCCGCGAGATGAGCCCCTGTGGGCAGCGTACGCGGCACCCGCGGGCTGCGCCCGGCTCCGACGGTGAACAGCCTGAGCTCCGGCAGCCCCGAGGGCCGCCACCTGCGGGTGACGGCCACGGCGAGCGACATGACAATGGCTTGGCAGGTTGATCCCAGGGCCCGCCGAGGATATGCACCCCCTCCGGCCGCACCGTCGAGCCACGGCGTACGCACTTCGGCCAGTGCGTACGCGACGGAAGTGTCCCAGGCCGGTGGTCCGGAGCCATGCCCTACGACCTCCATCAGCAGACCGCCGCCGTAGATCATCTCAAAGAGCCGCCGTGGAGCACGGCAGGACTGGTCTTACGGCGCTCGAGGGAACACGCGTGTCACCGTGTGGCGGAGCGGGTGCCTCGCTCACGCCTCAGCCGACGCAGGATGACCACCAGGTCGGTCGCTGCCAGGAGAGTGAGAATCCCGCACACGACAGCGACGACGATGAGCGGGCCTCGTCCAGGGCTCTCACCGTGGTCCGTCTTCGCCGCCCACACGCCGAAGAGTACGGTGGCAGCAGTGAAAACCGGCGCGAAGATGCCAGCCAGGAGCAGGCGCAGTCCGACGGGGCTCTGCGGTGACCGGTTCGGTGCCGGTCCGAGGGAAGTGGCGGCCGATCATCCCGGAGCGCGCTCGCCGCACCGGCTCTCCATGGCGTTCCGGGGGCTTGCTCATGGCTGCGCACTTCCTCACCGGATCAGCTGAAATCTGCCGCTGCCCGCCGCCCGAGAGGGCTCGCGAAGGCAGAGGCCCGTGCCGCCGTTCGCCGCGTAGCCCGCACGTCCCGGGGGAAACCGGCCTGTGGTCGATGCGCGGGGGTCACTGGCTTCGACGTGGCCCGTAGCAGGTGCCGAGGGAGAGACCTGGCTGCGACATTGTCGTAGGGCAGCGAGCCTATTATTCCCTCTGCCCGGGCTGTCCGGCCTCTCGTCGGGCCGGCGGGCGGGTGTGGACGTACAGCTTGCGGCGGTCGTCGACGTCCAGGTGCTGCGGCAGTGGTAGGTGGTAGCGGACCGGGCGGCGGTGGTCGGCGATCTGGCGTGCGGGGTTGTAGACGTGGTTGAACTTCCACAGCATGCGGGCGAAGTTGGTCTGGCCGCGGGCGAGGTTGGCCCCCAGGACGCGCAGGGCGCCGACAGCGGTGCGCAGGCCCAGGTGCTTGCGGTTGATGACCGCCTGGGTCTTCACGAGTTCGCGGTAGAAGACGTCCAGGGGCAGGGTGGTGGGCACGACGGCGTGCTGGATGTCGAACAGCCGGTAGTCGCGGGTGGTGAGTCTGCGGGATTCGGTGTGCCAGATCTCCGTTCCCGGATAGGGCGTCATCACGGTCAGATGGACGATCTCTGGGACGGACAGGGCGAACTCCCGTACGATGCGGAAGCGTTCCTCGTCCCACGCCGGGTCCACGATGAGGTTGATCGCCACGTTGATGCCGAGCCGGCGTGCCACTTCCAGGGCTCGGAAGTTGTCGTCAGGGCTGACGCGTTTGCGGTAGAGGTCAAGCCCTTCGGCATCGATGGCCTCCATGCCGAGGAACATGTATTTCAGGCCGAGGCGGGTCCAGCGCTGGAAGACCTCGGTGTTGCGCAACAGGACATCGCTGCGGGTCTCCAGGTAGTAGTTCTTGCGGATCCTGCGGCGCTCCAGTTCGGCGGCGATGGCGTCTCCGTGTTCGGGCCGGATGAAGGCGACGTCGTCGACGATGAACACGTTCGGCTCCCGGATGCCCGCCATCTCCGCGCCGGCCGCCTCAGGGGAGGCTTTGCGGTAACTGCGGCCGTAAAAGGTCCAGGCGGAACAGAAGGAGCAGTCCCACGGGCAGCCCCGGGTGAACTCGATCGACGCGCACGGATCGAGCTCCCCGATGAAGTATTTGCGTCGGTGGCGCATCAGGTCGCGGGCCGGTACGGGGCTGTCGATGCCGTGCAGCATCCTCGGTCCCGGCCCACGGCCATGCGCGGTGACGATCCCGGGTACGCCGTCGACCCCGCCGTCCCGGACCGCCTCCAGCAGCGGCACCACGGCCGGTTCCCCTTCACCGCGGACGACCGCGTCCACCGCTCCTTCAGCCTGTTCGAGCACGTCTTCAGCCACGAAGGACACACTGTGCCCACCGAAGAAGACGAAGCAGTCCGGCAGGGCGTGCTTGGCGGCGTGGGCGAGGCCGATGGCTTCGGGGATGTTGGCCAGGTAGTTCAGGGACACGCCGAGAGCGTCGGGCCGGAAGGAGGCGAACTCACGGTCCAGTTCCTTCCTGCCGGTCACCTGCAGGTCCACGATCCGCACCTCGTGGCCGGCGTCCCGGGCCGCGCCGGCCACCCGTTCCAGGCCGAGCGGCTCCAGACGCAGGAAGATCTCCGAGTACATCAGGGCGCTGGGGTGGACGAGAAGCAGGCGCATGGTCACCTCGAGGTAAATGGATAGGTGTCAGCGGACGACGGCGTCCCCTGCATTCAGCCGTCCGGCAGTTCGACCGGGAGCTTCTCGCCGGCGGTGGTGGCCGGTTCCGCGGCGTGGCAGCCAGACGCCGACGCCAGACCTTCGCCCGAGGTGGGCTGCATGGGACTCCTCGGGGGCCAGAGGGACGCATTGGTGCGAGAACGTCGCGAACATCCAGGTACCAGAAGGCCGGGTTCCCCCGGCACGCCGAAGATCGTTCATGCCCAAACCCGGATCGCCGATGTCCCAGGCCCTGAGGGGGCCTGCCCCCGGCGGCAAGGGGCCAAGACCCGTCGAGGTCGGTCTCGGTCATGCTTCTTCCCTCGCATGGATGATGGGCCGGACAGCGGCTCGGACAGTCACGCGACGCACCGGACATCAAACCGCCCGCCAATGCGATCGTCGGGCACCAGCACCTTCATCCTGGCGGCCGCCCGCCGTCCTCGCGCTGTCAGCAGGTCCGGGCGGGTGAGCGACCGAGCAACCTATGGATCCACCGGCCGTCTCTCGCATCCGCGGCTTGTCATGCGCCACTGACGTCACCCGGTCTCCGGCTGCACGGCTCCATCCCTGTGGGTGTCAGGCCGTGTGGCGTTCAAGAATCTCGCCGGTCCTCGCATCCACTACATGGACCGTCGCTGACTCGTCGGCCACACCGAGGACACTGACCCTCCAGACCGGGTCGCCGTCACGCCGTTGCAGTTCGATGGCGGTGACCCTCTCGCCGGTGTCGGCCGCTTCCCGAGCCGCTTCGTCCGGCAGTAGCTGAGCCTCCTCCAGCAGCTGGACCAACTGCCGCCGCTCGGCGTCCTTCAGGTCCGGGCCGGAGCTCGTCTCCAGCACCTCACCCCGGGTGGCATCGAGGCGGACCGTCCGAAGCCGTCCGTCCTGATCTGCGATCCGACTCTCCCACACGGGCGAGTCCGACTCTGGCTCCCTGAGCTCCAGGGCAACCAGCTCACCGGCGGTCACCTCGGCCACGGAAAGGCGAATGGCGCGCTCATAGTCGACCTCGACCATCTCGAACCGCTCTGCGGGCTCATTGAGCGGATCGTCGCGGCCGCAGGCCACGAGAAACGACAGCATGATCATTGGCACCGCCAGAGCCATGGAGCATCGCCTCCACAGCCGTCCGCCTCCGTGCCGAGAGATGACTCCCATCGCTTCCATCCAATCCCAACCATCCACCCTCAGGGAATGAAACATGCATATCCGGCAGATCGGCAGACCGATGTGGGGAGCAGCCTCGGGAGGAACCGCCTCCGGCGGCGCATACGGATCACCAACCACCGTCCGCCTCCCGAACACCTGGGGCTGGCAGGGCCGGGAGCGGTCGACTGAGGTTCCGGTCGGCGGAGCCGCGAGCCTCATATCGGATGCGGAATCCTTTTGGGAGGTGCCCAAGGCCCACAGCTCCGCCGGTCGACCGTCGCGACGGTCCCTCTATACGTCCCTTGCCCCCGAGCGGCGACACACGCATACAGCGGAAAACCCCTCGATTAGTCCAATGCCTTGGCTGCCGAGGCCACCCGCCCACAACAGGTACGCTCTGGTTATTCAGCTGAGCAGTGCGGTGAATCCTCCACTCGCGTAGGAGCTCCTCGCGGGCAGCGGCGACCAGGCGCGGGCGCTGGTGCTGCCGACCGGGCGCGAGCACGACCAGGGCGAAGGGCTCCTGTGCTGTGCGTCGCCTGATGTCAGCGCCCGATGGCAGTACGGTCCTCGTCTTCTGTGCCCCAGATGAGAGACCCCTCCACCTCAGGACCTGCGGTAGCGCACGACGGCGTATCCTGCGCCTGCGATACCCGCGACCGCGACGGCGCGTCCGACGTGATGACGGCTCGCCCACTGCTGTGGGCTGACGGCGTGCGCCTGGTCGTCGAACACGCCGTGGGTGCCGTAGTCCTCCTCGTCGTCCGCCGGTTCCCAGAGGTTGCCGCGCCCCTGGGCGGCGGAAAGGCATCAGTCTGCTGCGAGCCGAATCCGGTACGCGCGAGATAGCGGTCCAGCAGCCCAGGTACAACGGCGTTCGCCAGGAGCGTCGCCACGGTGGAGGCCCCGACCCAGTACTCGCGCCGCTCCGGGTGGTCTGCGGCGCGCAGTACGGCCCGGGCGGCCACCTCCGGTTGGTAGATCGGGGGCACCGGCTGGGGGTGCCGGGTCATGTGCGTGCGCAGCCAGGTGAACTGCGGAGTGTTGACGGCCGGCAGCTGGACCATCGTCACCCGCACCCCGGACTTGTCGTGCAGCAACTCGCAGCGCAGCGACTCGGTGAAGCCCTGGATCGCGTGCTTGGCGCCGCAATAGGCGCTCTGCAATGGGATACCGCGGTACGCGAGGGCGGATCCGACCTGCACGATGGTTCCACGGTTCCGTGGCAGCATACGGGTCAGGGCGGCACGGGTGCCGTGCACATAGCCCAGATAGGTTGCCCTCGTCGCCTGAAGGAACTCCTCCGGCGGCACGTCGGTGAACCTGCCGAAGGCAGCCGTGAAGGCGTTGTTCACCCAGACATCGATCGGGCCCAGCTCCTCCTCGACGCGGCGGGCCGCCTCCTCGACCTGGTCCGGTTCCGCCACGTCCGTGACGACGGGCAGGGCCTGCCCGCCCGCTGCGCGCACCTCGGCTGCCGCCCCGTCGAGGCCCGCTCGCCCGCGGGCGAGCAGAGCCACCCGGTCCCCCGGGCGGCGAACAGTCTGGC
The DNA here is from genome assembly GCA_018195615.1 of Streptomyces tuirus. Classification (GTDB taxonomy): domain Bacteria; phylum Actinomycetota; class Actinomycetes; order Streptomycetales; family Streptomycetaceae; genus Streptomyces; species Streptomyces tuirus_A. The sequence continues at coordinate 1,008,482 of JAGTPG010000001.1, forward strand.
TGTCGCGCGTCCGATTCCGGCGCTCGCCCCGGTCACTACAACCGTCTGCTGTGTCGTCCGGCCCATTCGTCCTCCTCACTCGACGCCTGTTCGTTACAGGTATCGCGCGTTCGCGGTATCGGGAAACGAACCCGGAAGCGAAGGGCGAGCACGCCTGTGCCCACGCAGTAGCGCCACCGCGAGACCCACCGAGCCAGGGCAGCTCCCCAGATGACACGACTGGAGTGACGGCCTCTCGGACGTGTCGGCGTTTACCCGGTGACTCGCTGGGCACTTCGCGGTCCGGGCGCTTCGGAACGGCTTTCGACGCGACATCAAGCCTCTCCGGACCGCTTCCGGCCTGGCTGCCGACCACAGGGAGCGGACTGTGACATTCTGGCTGATCCACTCACGTCTGCCAGCAGGGAGTTGCGGGAGTGCTGGGGCGGACAGGCGACAAGGCTGAGTAACACGAAGGAGCGCCCGGTGAACCCAGCTGGACGGCGGACCTGGTCATGAGTGAATTGTCCGCGGGTCCCGTGCAGGACCATCGGGTTCAGGCCCCGCCGCTCGGGCGTGCACTGGTCCGCTGGACACGCACCACCGATCACAAGGTGATCGGAAATCTCTACATGGTCACCGCATTCGGCTTCTTCCTGCTGGGTGGCGTGCTGGCGCTGTTGATGCGGGCCGAACTCGCCCGTCCTGGGCTCCAGTTGATGAACCCGCACGAGTACAATCAGCTGTTCACGATTCATGGCACTGTCATGATGCTGCTGTTCGCGACACCGATGTTCGCCGGATTCGCCAATGCCGTGATGCCGCTGCAGATCGGCGCGCCGGATGTCGCTTTCCCGCGATTGAACGCTCTGTCGTACTGGCTGTTCCTGTTCGGCGGGCTGATGGTGGTCAGCGGCTTTTTGGTGCCGGGCGGGGCCGCGGCCTTCGGCTGGTTCGCCTACGCTCCGTTGAACAGTGCGGTGTTCAGCCCGGGTGTGGGCGGCGACCTGTGGACGATGGGCCTGGTGGTTACCGGGGTCAGCACCACTTTGGGGCCGTCAACTTCATCACCACCATCACCTGCCTGCGTGCACCGGGAATGACGATGTTCCGGATGCCGATCTTCACGTGGAACATCCTGTTCACTTCGATCCTTGTTCTGCCGGCCTTTCCCGTGCTGACGGCGGCGCTGCTGGCCCTGGAGTCGGATCGGAAGTTCGGTTCGCACATCTACGACGCGGCGAACGGCGGAGCCATCCTGTGGCAGCACCTTTTCTGGTTCTTCGGGCATCCCGAGGTCTACATCGTCGCCCTGCCGTTCTTCGGCATCATCACCGAGGTGCTACCGGTCTTCTCCAGGAAACCGGTGTTCGGTTATCTCGGCCTGGTCGGCGCCACGATCGCCATCACCATGCTGTCCGCCGTCGTGTGGGCGCATCACATGTTCGCCACGGGCGCGGTGCTGCTGCCGTTCTTCGCCGCGGCATCGTTCCTGATCGCAGTGCCGACCGGAGTGAAATTCTTCAACTGGATCGGCATCATGCGCCACGGCTCCCTGTCCTTCGAGGCACCCATGCTGTTCGCGGTCGGCTTCCTGGTGTCCTTCCTGCTGGGGGCCTGAGCGGGGTGATCATCGCGTCACCGCCACTGGACTTCCACCTCACCGACAGCTACTTCATCGTCGCCCACCTGCACTACGTCCTCTTCGGCACCGTCGTCTTCGCGATGTTCGCCGGGTTCTACTTCTGGTGGCCCAAGTTCACCGGGAAGATGCTCGACGAGCGACTCGGCAAGATCCACTTCTGGACGCTCTTCGTGGGGTTTCAGACGACGTTCCTGGTGCAGCACTGGCTCGGTGAGGTGGGGATGCCCCGGCGCTACGCCGATTACCTGGCAGCCGACGGTTTCACCCTGCTCAACACCGTTTCGTCGATCGGCGCCTTCCTTCTCGGCCTTTCGACGCTGCCGTTCCTCTACAACGTCTGGAAGACGGCTCGCTATGGGAAGAAGGTCGAATCGGACGATCCGTGGGGGTTCGGGCGTTCACTGGAGTGGGCGACGTCCTGCCCGCCGCCACGCCACAACTTCGTCGCACTACCGCGCGTCCGCTCCGAGTCACCGGCCTTCGACCTGCACCACCCCGACATCAAAAAGGAAGAGCAAAGGCGCCACGGATGAAAACAGAAGCCGTCCTCTTCGCCGGTGTGGCGGTCTTCTTCGCGGTCACGGCCGCAAGCTATGGCTGGTTCGCGAACGACCCGGCCGGAACCACCGTCCTGATCGTGGCCTTTCTCATGGCGTCACTGGTGTCCTTCTTCCTCACCGTCCAGTACCGGCGGCGCGGGCGCAGGCCGCAAGACCGCAAAGACGCCGAAGTTGCTCCCAGCGCAGGCCCGATCGAGTTTCTTCCGCCGGACAGCCCCTGGCCCATCATCGTGGCGACCGGCTTTGTCATCGTGGCGCTGGGCGTAGTGTTCGGGCTGTGGCTGGCGTTGATCGGCGTCGGAGTGCTGGCGCTGGGTGTCCTCGGCATGGTCCTCGAACACGCGGGCCGTCAGGACTCGGGCGAACCGTCCGCTGAGCGACCGCGCTGAACGGATGGCCGGCCGGTCGACTCGACCGGCAACTCCTCCCCCTCATCTTCTGGTGGCTGCTGGGGCTGCGCGGAGGCCGCGTACCAGGTGTGGAGCGCCACCCGCAGCCGGGTGATCCTTCCGGCGGAAGCGCCGGGCACCAGGGGCGGCGCCATGGGCAGGCTGCCCCGCTGCAGGATGTACCGCTCTTCGGCCTCGACCGGCCGGTGGCTCTCCGTGTAGCCGCCCTCGACCGTCTGCCGCACGTCGCCGGTCTCCACGCCGTCGGTGAGCCGTTCGTGTTCGGCCTCCCGCAGCGCCAGGCAGACACGCTTGGTCACCAGGAAGGCGAGCACCGGCAGCATGATCAGGGCGACGCGCAGCACCCAGGTCAGCGCGTTCAGGGAGACACGGAAGGTGAGCGCCACAATGTCGTTGCCACCGGCCAGGAGCAACAGCCCGTAGAAGACGATCCCCGCGACACCGAAACCGGTACGCACGGGCCGGTCCCGGGGCCGGTCGCACAGGTGGTGCTCGCGCCGGTCGCCGGTGACCCACGCCTCGATGAAGGGGTACGCGTACAGGACCGCGAACAGGGCAGCGGGCAGGACCACGGCCGGCAGAAGCACGTTCCACATCAGGGTGTGCCCGGCGATCACCGTCTCCCACGGCGGGATCAGTCGCAGCGCGCCCTCCAGGAACCCGACGTACCAGTCGGGCTGCGAGCCGGTCGACACCACGTCGGGACGGTACGGCCCGTACAGCCATACGGGGTTGATCTGGGCGATCCCGCCGAGCACGGCCAGCACGCCGAAAACCATGAAGAACAGTCCGCTGGAGGAGGCGGCGAACTGAGGGAACATCGGTTTGCCGACGACGTTGCGGTTGGTCTTGCCAGGGCCCGCCCACTGCGTGTGCTTCAGATAGAACACCAGAAACAGATGAACCGTCACCAGGGCGAGGAGCAGTCCCGGCAGCAGCAGGATGTGCAGGGAGTACAGCCGGCCGATGATGTCCTCACCGGGGAACTCGCCGCCGAAGGCGAACATCGCGATGTAGGTCCCGACGATCGGGATCGACAGCATGATGCCCTGGGCGATCCTCAGGCCCGTCCCGGACAGCAGGTCATCGGGCAGCGAGTAACCGGCGAAACCCTCCGCGATGGCGAGCAGGAACAAGGTGACACCGATCACCCAGTTTCCCTCACGGGGTTTACGGAACGCCCCGGTGAAGAAGATCCGCAGCATGTGCACCCCGATGGCCGCCACGAACACCAGTGCCGCCCAGTGGTGCATCTGGCGGATCAACAGCCCGCCGCGCACGTCGAAGCTGATGTCGACGGTGGAAGCGAACGCCTCCGACATCGGGACGCCGTGCAGTGGTGTGTACGAACCGTTGTAGACGACTTCCGTCATGGACGGCTTGAAGAACAGCGTGAGGTAGATCCCGGTCAGGATGAGAACGAGAAGACTGTAGAGGGCCAGTTCCCCCAGGTAAAAGGACCAGTGGCCAGGGAAGGCTTTGCGCAGCAGCCCACCGGCCTCACCGACCGGCAACCGCGCGTCCAGCGCAACCGCGGTCCTGCCCGCCGCTCCCGCCATCCTCTGTTTCACCGTGCGCGCCTTCAGACGAGTCCGCCGGAAGAAGATCACAGGCCGCTCCCGCCGTCTCTCCGTTTGCAACCGACATTAGGCAAATGCACTGAGAATATCGTCGACGCGCACCGCGTCAGCCGCCGAAGGAGGTACGCCTGCCGTGCCCGTGAGAAACGAACGACATACCGGGTCCCCGCTCCTTTGTTCGATCTGAGGCGTGACGACCAACGCACTGCGGGCGCTGCTTCTCTCCGCATGGCCGGCCATGGCAAAGAGCCGAAGGCCCTGCCCCCAGAGCTTGGCCCGAGCGCGGTGAGGATCGGCGGACAGCCACTGGCGGGGACTCGGGATAGCGCGTTCACGAAGTGTGCCGCTGCTCGGGTTCTACGAGGGCGAGTCCCAGATCCGGGTGGTAGACCTTGTTCAGCGATGGCCTGACCCTGCGCACGACCACTTCCAAAGTGGGCCATACGTGTCCACGCAGAAGGTGACCGCCTCGCGTCTGGCCGTCGGACATGCCAAGGACCACGTGCAGTTGCGGGGCGGGACCCTCGTCACCCTCGGCGATGTCACTCACGAGGGACAGCACCTCACACTGCTCCTCAACCGATATGGGCTGGTAGTCGCGCTTCTCCCGGTTGAACCAGCTGGCCCACCACCGCATCGGTGAAGGCGCCTACAGCCGTGATCTGGCCGCGTGGATGTCGTGAGCCCGAGCGAACTCCGTCAACGCGTGGACGGGTTCCTCACCCGGCTCGAGTACCACGACGTGCGTGGCGCCCTGGTCATCCTGAAACCGTTGCCACTTCATGGCCTGCCGGGTACCCGGCCCGTCTCCCACCGAACACGTGGACCCGGCCCGCTACCAACATCCGCCTGTTCCCCCGCGGCCCCGTTCATGTACGCACTCTTCAGATCGTCGCAGACCTCCCTACCCGCTCGAAACTGGGCCACCGGCCAGCCACCGCGCCACGGGGCGCAGATGGTTTCCCGTCTCGTCCTCGGTGTTACACGTACAAGGCGGCCAACCACCGCAACCGAACGGATCGAGTCCTGGAGGCATTCATGGCTACTGCGGTCAAGGACATGCTCGACACCTACCCGGCCGACCTGGGAGGTGTGGACCGAGAGAAACTCGCCCGCTGTATCGAGGAATGCATCGCGTGTGCGCAGGCGTGTACCGCTTGCGCCGACGCCTGCATGTCGGAGGAAATGGTCAACGAACTGACCAAGTGCATCCGCACCGACGCCGACTGCGCCGACATCTGCAACGCCACCGCCGCGGTGCTGTCCCGCCACACCGGATACGACGCCAACATCACGCGCGCGATCCTCCAGGCATGCGCCACCGTCTGCAAGGCATGCGGCGACGAATGCGAGCGCCACGCCGACCAGCACGACCACTGCCGCGTGTGCGCCGAAGCCTGCCGCCGCTGCGAACAGGCTTGCAACGACCTGATCACCTCCCTGGGCTGACAGAACCGGCCCGAGCCCCAAGATCATCTTCGCCGGGGTCATTAATGTCCGAGCCGGGTGCAGGCACGGCCGGGTGCGGCCCCTCCACCTACCCGCACCGACGGCAGGCCGCCGGTGCTCCGGGGCGGCCGTGGTGAACCGGATCGGGCTGTCGGCGGGTGCGGCGCGCCCGGCTCTGCGCGGTTGCCCGTCCGGTATCCGTGAAGGGAAGGATTCGTTCGTATGAACCCCGTCGATCTGCCTCTGCCCGTCCCCCGCCGAGTCCCGGCCGCGGTCGACACCGATGCCCTGGAGCGCGATCTGCGGGCCCGGGTCGACGGCGAGATCCGGTTCGATGCGGGCACCCGCGCGGCATACTCGACGGACGGTTCGAACTACCGGCAGGTCCCCATCGGGGTGGTGATCCCGCGGACGGTGGAGGCTGCCGAGGAGGCCGTGGCGGTGTGCCATGAGCACAACGCGCCCCTGCTGTCCCGCGGGGGCGGCACCAGCCTGGCCGGGGAGTGCTGCAACACCGCGGTGGTTCTCGACTGGAGCAAGTACTGCAACCGGCTGCTGTCCGTGGACGCCGAGAACCGGCGGTGCGTGGTCGAGCCGGGCATCGTTCTGGACGACCTCAACCGGCAGCTCGCCGAGCACGGCCTTCAGTACGGTCCCAGGCCCGCCACCCACCCGAACTGCACGATCGGCGGGATGATCGGCAACAATTCGTGCGGCTCTACGGCCCAGGCGTACGGCAAGGTCGTCGACAATCTTCACCGCCTGGAGGTGCTGACCTACGACGGGACCCGTATGTGGGTCGGGCGGACCGACATCGCCGAGCTCGAACGGCTGATGTCCGGCGAGGGGAGGACGGCGGACCTGTACCGGGGGATGGCGGCGCTGCGTGACCAGTACGCCGATCTGGTGCGCGAACGCTTTCCCGAGATTCCCCGCCGGGTCTCGGGATACAACCTGGACTCGCTGCTGCCCGAGTTTGGTTTCGACGTGGCCGGCCTGCTGACGGGCTCGGAGTCCACGCTCGTCACCGTGCTGCGGGCCGAACTGGAACTGGTTCCGGTACCCGCGCACACCTCACTGGTCGTGCTCGGCTACCGGGACATCTGCGAGGCCGCCGACCACGTGCCCGCCGTGCTGGAGCACCAGCCGGCCGCGCTGGAGGGTGTGGACCACCAGTTGGTCCACTTCCAGCAGGAGAAGCACCTCAACCCCGAGGCCCTGAAGATGTTGCCGGACGGCCGGGCCTACCTGTTGGTCCGGTTCGCCGGGGACAGCGAGGAGGAGGTGGAGGAACGGGCTCGGGCACTCATCGACGCGAAACCGGACGATGTCGATCACACCTGGTACGGGGACGAACAGCACATGCACGAGCTGTGGCTGGTGCGCGAGTCGGGTCTCGGCGCGACCGCCCACGTCCCGGGTCAACCGGACACCTGGGAGGGCTGGGAGGACTCGGCTGTCCCCGTGGACCGCCTCGGTGACTACCTGCGCGACCTCAAGCGCCTGTACGCGGAGTTCGACTACGGCAACCCCTCGGTGTACGGCCACTTCGGTCACGGCTGTGTCCACACCCGCATCCCCTTCGACCTGGAGTCGGAGGAGGGGGTGGCACGGATGCGTGCGTTCGTGGACAGGGCCGCTGACCTCGTCGTGGAGTACGGCGGATCGCTGTCGGGTGAGCACGGCGACGGGCAGGCCCGGGGAGAGCTGCTGGTGAAGATGTTCGGGCCCGAGCTGATCGAGGGGTTCGAGCGACTGAAAGGGCTCTTCGATCCGGGCAACAGTATGAATCCGGGCAAGGTCGTACGGCCGTTCCCTCTCGACGAGAACCTGCGGCTGGGACCGGACTACAGTCCCTGGGAGCCCGACACCGCCTTCAGCTACCCTCACGACGACGGGAAATTCAGCCGTGCCGCCGCCCGCTGCGTCGGCGTCGGCAAGTGCCGGTCCCTGGAGGGCGGAATGATGTGCCCCAGCTACCGCGCCACCCGGGAGGAGGAGCACTCCACGCGCGGCCGGGCACGCCTGCTGTTCGAGATGGTCCGCAACGACTCCCCCGTCCCGTCCGACTGGCGCTCACACGAGGTGCGCGACGCGCTCGACCTGTGCCTGGCCTGCAAGGGCTGCAAGACGGACTGCCCGGTCAACGTCGATATGGCCACCTACAAGGCGGAGTTCCTCCACCACCACTACAAGGGGCGGCCGCGTCCGCTCGCGCACTACTCGATGGGCTGGCTGCCCGCCGCAGCCCGCATCGTCGCCCTCGCCCGCGCACCGTCAACGCACTCGCCGCTCTGCCCTGGGCAGCTCGAGTGGCGAAGACGCTCGGTGGCATCGCCCCGAACGGGACCTTCCGGTCTTCGCCGACCAGCGCTTCACCGACTGGTGGCGCGCGCGGGCGGACCGCGCGGTGACGGGCATCGCGGGGAGGTCGTGGTGTGGCCCGACACCTTCACCGACAACCTCCAGCCGGCGATCGGCAGGGCCGCCGTCGAGGTGCTGGAAGCAGCCGGCTTCCGGGTCAAGGTGCCCCAGCAGACGGTGTGCTGCGGACTGACCTGGATTTCCACGGGTCAACTCGGCGTCGCCAAGCGCGTCCTCGGCCACACGATCGACGTCCTGCGTGAGGACCTGCGCCGTGGCACGCCCGTGGTGGGACTGGAGCCCAGTTGCACCGCCGTGTTCCGCTCCGACGCGCCCGAACTGCTGCCCAGGGACCCGGACATCGAGCGGCTGCGATCGCAGACCCGGACCCTGGCCGAACTGCTCGCCGAACGCGCCGCGGACTGGGACCCGCCTGCCGTCGACGCCCGTGCGGTGGTCCAGCGTCACTGCCACCAGTACGCCGTCATGGGCTTCGACGCCGACCGGAAACTGCTGGAGCGGGCAGGTGTTGACGCCGACGTTCTGGACGAGGGCTGCTGCGGGCTCGCCGGCAACTTCGGTTTCGAGAAGGGCCATTACGAGGTGTCGATGGCGTGCGCGGAGGCCGGACTGCTTCCCGCCGTACGGAACGCCGATGGGGAGACGCTGGTCGTGGCGGACGGCTTCAGCTGTCGTACCCAGGTCAAGCAAGCCGCGGCCGGTCGGAGTCCTCTGCACTTGGCCGAGGTTCTGGCCGCCGCTCTCAGGGGATCGGCCCCGGAGGCCGAGCGTCCTTCACCGCCCGGCCCCGGGCGCTGCTGCCGCTGGCGGCAGTGAGCGGTACCGCCGCGGGGCTCACGGTGCTGGCACTCAGGCGACTTGCCTCCCGCCGATAGGGAACCCGAGTCACCCGAGCCGACCCGCGTGGCCGAAGGGAACAGGTATGGAGGGCACACGGTCGTTCGCTCTGGCCGTGCTGGTCGTGGCCCTGGCAGGAATGGCGGCCGTGCTGTCGAACCGGGTGAGCGAACGCACCCGCATCCCGGCGCCCGCGTTCTTCCTGGTCGCTGCCGCCGTGGCGGTGGAGACGGTGCCCGTGGTGCGGGAACTGTCGATGGACGTGGTGCAGCAGGTGGTGACCGTCGCTCTGGTGGTGGTGCTGTTCCAGGGCGGCATGGACATCGGCTGGCGACGCTTCCGGCCAGAGGCCCGGGCCGTACTGTGGATCGGAGTGGTGGGAACCTTCCTGACCGTGGGTCTGATCGCCGTCGCCGCGCACCTGCTGCTGGGGCTGAGCTGGCTTGCGGCGCTGCTGCTCGGGACGGCCCTGTCCCCCACCGACCCGGCGGTCGTGTTCTCCGTGCTGGGCCGGCGCGAGATCGTCGGCCGGACCGGTGTCCTGCTGCCCGGCGAGTCCGGCGCCAACGACCCCGTCGGTATCGCGCTGATGGCCGGACTGCTGGGCACCGCCGCCGGCTCCGCACTCGACCGGGCCGGCCATACGGCGCTCGTGTTCGCGGGCGAGATGGCCATCGGTACCGCCATGGGAGTCGCAGGCGGCTGGGTACTCAAGGTGTTCCTGCGCAAGGTGCCCCTGCCGGCCGAAGGGCTCTATCCGCTGCGCACTCTCGCCGGGGTCTTCGCCCTCTACGGACTGACCACGGTGCTGCACGGCTCAGGATTCCTCGCCGTCTTCGTCTGCGGGGTGCTCCTCGGGACGTCCGGGCCCCGTACAAGAAGGAGATCGAGCGCTTCCACACAGCCCTGGGCAGCCTCGGAGAGATCGTCGCGTTCGCTATGCTCGGGCTGACCGTTCCCCTGTGGACCTTCACTGCCGAGGGGGCGTGGACGGACGGTCTGCTGCTGGCCGTGCTGGTCGCCTTCGTCGTCCGGCCGGTGGTCATGGCCGCGCTGCTGTGGCGGATGCGGCTGCGCGCGGGTGAGCGGGTCTTCCTCGCCTTCACCGGGCTCAAGGGCGCGGTGCCCATTCTGCTGGGCAGCTACATCGTCAGCGCCGGTGTCACGGACGCCGATCGCCTGTACGACGTGGTGTTCGTCGTCGTCGCCTTCTCCGTCATCGTGCAGGGATCGCTGGTTCCCACCGTGGCCCGGATGTGCCAGGTGCCGATGCGGTCGGTGCGACTGGAACCCTGGGCACTGGGCGTGCGCCTGCGGGACAAGCCCGACGGAGTCGTCCGGCACACAGTGGAAGACGGATCACCTGCTGACGGCCGTACCGTGGGGGAACTCGACATCGGCGAGGACACCTGGGTCAGCCTGGTCGTGCGCGAGGGAGGACTCGTACCGGTCAGCGGCTCAACCCGTCTGCGAGCCGGTGACGAGGTCCTGCTGCTGACGGGCGATGACACCGAGCACTGCGCCGGCCAGTTCACCAGCGGGTGACCGCGGCTCCGGCTGAGGAGGCGAGGCGGGCCGAGCACTCGAGCAGTTGGGCGTGCACGAACGCCTGCGGCAGGTTGCCGCGCAGCTGACGTTGCGCGACGTCGTACTCCTCGGCGAACAGCCCGGCCGGGCCGCTTGCCGAGCGCGTCCTCTCGAACCAGCGCACCGCCTCGGCCTCCTGGCCCTCCGCCCGGGCGGCCAGGGCCATCATGAACCCGCACAGCAGGAACGCGCCCTCTGCCTCGCCCAGGGGTTGTCGGCCGTGGAGGAAGCGGTAGACGTAGCCGTCGTCCGTGAGGTGGCGCGCCACGTGCGCGCGGGTCAGGGCAAGGCTCGGTTCGCGCGGATGCACCGCGCCTCGGGCCAGAGGCAGCAACAAGGCCGCATCGGGGCCCGGGTCGTCGTCGGCACGTTGCCAGTGGCCGCCGTGATGCAAGCAGCGTGCCCGGGTCTCGGTGAGGATCCCCTCGGCCAAACTCGACCAGGTCGGTGCGGCCGGTGTGCCCAACTCGCGCGCCACGTCCCGCAGACCCACGACACAGCACAGTTTGGAGTGTGTCCACCAGCGCCGCTCCAGCTCCCACAGCCCGGCGTCCTGCTGCGCCCAGTGGCCGGCGACGGCTTCGACGGCGATCCGTGCGGCCGCGGCTCCCCGTGTGTCCAACAAGTCGTGATGTGCTGCCGCGGCGAACAGCTGGAGTGCTTCTCCGAACACGTCAAGCTGGAGCTGACGGCCCGCACGGTTGCCGATCCGGTCGCTGCCGCCCGGATAGCCGGGCAGCGGCAGGGAACGCTCGCCGGGCACGGCCTCGCCGCCCACGGTGTATGCGGGACGCAGGTGGGGGCCGTCGGCGAGTACGCGTTCGGACACGAAGCGCACGGCGCGCTCCAGCAGCGGATGCGGTCCGTGCGCGGCGACGGCGAGGCCGGCGTAGCACTGGTCGCGAACCCAGGCGTACCGGTAGTCGTAGTCGCGTCCGGTATCGGCGCGTTCGGGCAGTGAGGTGGTGGCCGCGGCGACCATGCCGCCCCTCGTGCTGGTCAGCCCGTGCAGCACGGCGTAGGCCATACGGGTGTCGCGCGGTGCCGCGGTATCTGCGCAGTCGGGCACGGCCGCGTCCCACCAGCCTTCGGTCGCCTCCCACAGGGCGGAGGCGTCCAGGCGAGCATGGTTCACGCGGTTCCCGATCTCCAGCACAAGGTCGTGCACTCCGCCCTCCGGCACGTGCACCTCGGTGCCCAGCCCGCCGCCGGGCCCGGTGCGGGCGTCGTCGGCTCCGGTGAACCGTATGTGCAGCGGGCCGGTGCGTGCGCGCCACCCCTGGCCGTCGTGGTGCACCTGCGCCATGGGGTGTCGCCCGAAGTCACCACGCACGTCGAGGTCGACGCGGACCCTGGCGTCACCGCGCACCGCGCGGATCTGCCGCAGCAGCACCAGCTGCCCGGTGTCGGCAGGGGCGGCTAGTGCCTCCCGGCAGGAGACGATGCCGTCGGCCGTGACCCACCGGCTGACCCGGATCAGAGTGCCGTCCTCGTAGTACCCGCCCCAGACGTTCCAGGAGTCGCACGGGCTGACACGGTAGGCGCCAGGGCCGCCGAGAAGTCCGCTGAAGACGGCGGCGTCGTGCCAGGCGGGTGCGCACATCCAGGCGATCTCGCCGCGCGGACCGATCAGCGCGCCTCGCTCTCCGTCGGCGATCAGCGCGTAGTCACGCAGTCCCCAGGGGTTTGCCGAAGCCTGCTCACTCGCGGGTGCGGGCGGCGCGTGGACCGAGTCGTCGTTGGTCACGGGACGCGATCAGTTCGTGCGGTAGGGCTCGGCGGCCTGCTGGTTCCATTCCAGCCCATGGCCGGGCGCGCCGGAGGCCCCTGGTGTGACGGCTCCTCCCTGTGGGTCGAGCGTGCCGTGGAAGAGCATGTTCTCGAGGCGGACGTGGTCGTGGAACCACTCCAGGTGGCGGGCGTTGGGCACGGCCGCTGCGGCGTGTGTGTGCAGGTGCGGGGCGCAGTGCGCGGAAATGTGCAGGCCGTGCGCCTCGGCGACGGCCGCCGCGCGAAGCCATACGGTGATGCCGCCGCACCTGGTCGCGTCGGCCTGGAGACAGTCCACAGCTCCGGCTGTGATCATCCGGGCGAAGTAGGGCAGGTCGTAGCCGTACTCGCCGGCGGCGACATCAGCCCGCACGCAAGCGCGGACCTCCCGCAGCCCGGCGAGATCGTCCGACGAGACGGGTTCCTCGAACCAGGTGACACCGACATCCGCCAGGGCGGCCGCGATCCGGACGGCCTGCTTGCGGGTGTAGCCGCCGTTGGCGTCGACATACAGCTCCCCGTCATCGCCCATGACACGACGGGCCAGCCGGACGCGGTCCAGATCGCGGCGCTCGCGGCGACCCCAGGACTCACCGATCTTGATCTTGACCCGGTGGATGCCTTGACCGGCCCAGCTCCTCAGCTGTCGTTCGAGCTGCTCGTCGTCGTAGGTGGTGAGGCCGCCGCTGCCGTACACCGGGACCTCCCGCCGGGCCGCGCCGAGCAGCCGCATCAGCGGCAGGTCGAGCAGCCGGGCCTTGAGGTCCCACAGCGCGTTGTCGACGGCCGAGATGGCTCCCGCCGCGATGCCAGGGCGCCCGGTGTTGCGTACGGCCCGGCTCATGGCGTCGTTGGCGCCGGGGACGTCGAGGGCATCGTGTCCTGTGACCAGCGGGGCGAGCTCTCCCGTGATCACATGAGTGGTGGCGGGCGAGCCGTAGGTCCAGCCGATGCCGGTGTGGCCGCCCGCCGTGACCTCGGCCAGTACGAGCGTGGTGGCATTCCAGGTCAGGGTGGCGTCCCCGCCCGGCAGGTCGGTGGGAATCCGGTAGGCGGACGCGCTCACGTGCTCCACGGCGGGTCCGTCGGGGAACACGTGGGCGGCCGTTCCGCTCACGGATTCGCGCCGGCGCTGTCGCCGGGTCCGGCGCCCGGGCGGTCGTGCCGGTGGCGGGTGCCGGGCAGCATCTCCTGAACCTTGGCCTTGAGACCCTGTTTGACCATGGAGCCGCGGTCACTGTCACCGCGCAGGATCGCGGCGGCCGCGGCCTCGATCTGGTCCAGCTCGGCGTGCGGCGGGATCGGGGGGACGGCCGGGTCGGTACGGAAGTCGATGACGAAGGGCCGGTCGGCCGCCAGCGCCCTGTCCCACGCCGTCTCGACCTGCTTGGGCTTCTCCACCCGGATGCCTTCCAGGCCGATGCGCTGGGCGATCTCCGCGTACGGCAGGTCCGGGATGGCCTGGGACTCCTCGAACTGCGGCGCGCCGGACATGGCCCGCATCTCCCAGGTGACCTGGTTGAGGTCGTGGTTGTTCAGCACCGCCACGATCAGCCGCGGGTCGGACCACTCGCGCCAGTACTTGGCGGCGGTCACCATCTCCATCATGCCGTTCATCTGCATCGCGCCGTCGCCGACCAGCGCGATCGCCGGCCGATCCGGGTGCGCGAACTTCGCTCCGATGGCGTAGGGCACGCCCGGTCCCATCGTCGCGAGCGTGCCGGACAGCGAGCCCCGCATCCGGCCACGCAGGCGCAGGTGGCGTGCGTACCAGTTGGCGGCGGAGCCGGAGTCGGCGGTGATGACGGCGTCGTCGGGGAGCCGGCCGTCCAGCGCGTGGATCACATACTCGGGGTTGATCGGATCGGCGTTAACAGCGGCGCGGCGCTGCATCACCTCCCACCAGCGGGCGTTGTTCTTCTCGACCTTCTCCCGCCAGGTCCGGCTCTCCTTGCGGTGCAGGCGCGGCAGCAGCCGCTGCAGCGTCTCGCGGGCATCGCCGACAAGGTTCACCTCGAAGGGATAGCGCAGACCGATCATGTGGGGGTCGATGTCGATCTGGACGGCACGGGCCTGGTCCAGTTCCGGCATGAACTGGGTGTACGGGAAGCTGGAGCCGATCATCAGCAGCGTGTCGCACTCCTGCATCAACTCGTAGGAGGGCCGGGTACCGAGCAGCCCGATCGCTCCGGTCACGTACGGCAGGTCGTCCGGCAGCACGTCCTTGCCCAGCAGGGCCTTGGCCACCCCGGCACCGAGCACGTCCGCGAGCCGCTCGACCTCCGCCCGCGCACCGCGCGCGCCCTGCCCGATGAGGACGGCGACCCTCTCCCCGGCGTTGAGCACGTCGGCGGCACGATGGATGTCCTCGTCCGCCGGCACCGGGGCGTAGCGTCCCAGGCCCAGGCTGGAGGGCACCATCTTGAAGGCGTGGGTCGGCGGGCTGTAGTCCAGCTCCTGAACGTCCGCGGGGAGGATGATCGCGGTGACCGTGTGCTTGGCGTACGCGGTGCGGAACGCCCGGTCGATCAGGTTCGGCAGCTGCTCCGGCACCGTCGCGGTCTCACAGAAGTCCGAGGCGACGTCCTTGAACAGGTTCTGGAGGTCGACTTCCTGCTGGTAGGAGCCGCCCATCGCGCTGCGGTTGGTCTGTCCGACCAGCGCGACGACGGGAACGTGGTCGAGTTTGGCGTCGTAGAGGCCGTTGAGCAGGTGGATCGCGCCCGGTCCTGAGGTGGCCGCGCACACGCCGACCTTGCCGGAGAACTTGGCGTAGCCCACCGCCTGGAAGGCGGACATCTCCTCGTGGCGGGACTGCACGAACTTCGGCTTGTTGTCGGCGCGGCCCCACGCGGCGAGCAGACCGTTGATGCCGTCGCCGGCGTAGGCGAAGACGTGGTCCACGTCCCACTCACGCAGCCGCTGGAGGATGTAGTCGGACACCTTCATGCTGGCCATGGACGTTCCGTTTCTGCCGGTGCGAACCTGCTCTGACGGGAAGGCACGGGTAGCCGTGCCGACAGCGGCGCAAACGTCACGCGGAGTCGCCCTCGGGAAGAGCACACGAACGGTCTTCCTTCACAGGGTCCGCTTTCGCCATGCGGACGACGAGCTCAGCCAGGCGGTGACCCGGCTGATGTCGGAGGACGTGACGATCCCGACCAGTCGGCCTCCTTCCAGAACGAGCGCGCGGTGCGCGGGTCGGGCCTGCAACTCCGGAACGAGCCGGGCCAGCGGGTCGTCGGGGTGGGGAGTCGGCAGTTCGTCGACCGGCACCATCACGTCCGTGACAGTGGTGGACGCGCGTTCCGTATCCGGGAGTGCGTCGGCGCGCTTGAGGGTGACCAGGCCGGCCACGATGTTGCCGTTGGCGACGACGGGGAAGGCCGAATGACGGTAGCGGTAGTCCGGGTCGGTGAGGAACTCGCTGACGGTGGTGGTGGCCCGGACGGTCATGGGGTCGGGCGTCATCGCGTCGCTGACCGGGATTCCGGCCAGCAGCTCACGCAGTCTCGCCTGGCCTCCCTCCACCGAGGCCATCGCGATGACGAACCAGCCGATGACCACCAGCCAGATACCGCTGAACACTGCCCCGACCAGGACGAGGTACAAGCCGAGGCCCACCAGAAGCCATCCCAGGACCCGGCCGGCGGCCGTGGCCACCGCGGTGGCCCGGAGCGGGCTGCCGGTCTTCCACCACACGATCGCCCGCAGCAGCCGCCCGCCGTCCAGAGGCGCGGCGGGCAGGGCGTTGAAGACGGCCAGCAGGATGTTGATCCCCGCCAGCCAGGCCAGCGCGGCCACCGCGAGCCCGGCGCCGGACACTCCGTCCAGCAGCCCTGCCGCCAGGGCGAACAGCCCCCGAGCAGCAGGCTGACCAGCGGTCCCACGCCGGCAATGCGCAGCTCGGCCCCAGGGCTGGACGCCTCGCTCTTGAGCCGCGCGAGTCCGCCCAGCAGCCAGAGAGTGATGTCCTCGACGGCCACTCCGTTGCGGCGGGCGACGAGGGCGTGGCTGATCTCGTGAGCCAGCAGCGACAGCAGGAAGAGCACCGCCGTCACCGCTGAGGCGAGCCAGTACTGCCATGCCGGCCGATCGGCCTGTGCGTCGCGGAAGCTACCCCCTGCCAGCCCGACCAGGATCAGGACGAAGATGACCAGGACGCTCCAGTGCACGCCCACTCGGATACCGGCCACACGGCCCAGTGAGAACGTCGCCCGCACAGCGCCCACCTCCCTGTTCGCCCCCCGGTCCTCCCGTCGGCCGCACACCTCCCGTCCGTGCGAGCCGGTGATCGGTCCGCGCTTGGAAGCAGGCCGGTGCGGGCAGGACGGCGGGCCGAGAGCGAAGCGGGTACGTCAGTGTCCGAAGAGGTGCCGGCCGCGTCGGCGATGCCCCGTCTCGGACCGTGGCGGTCGCTCCCCGTGCTCCCCTGTCGCCGGGGCGGTGGGAGCGGACATGAGGACCTCGCGCATGCGGCGGTGTCGCTTCAGTGCGGATGCGAGGAGTGCCAGGCCCAGGCAGAAGATGAGCGCCAGTGCCACGCCGGAGAGGAAGAGTCCGGGCGCGCTCAGCGTCGCGATGCGCTCACCGAAGAGCTCCACCGCGTATTCCGGGCCACCAGAGAAGTTCTCCACGACGACGAGTACCGTGAACGCGGCGGTGGCCAGCACAAGCAAGAGCGCCAGCAGGAGCATCGCTCTCATCTCCTCCCCATTCGGGCCTTTTGTGACCGATTACCCGAAGTCGGGCGCCTGACACGGGGCTTCCGGCGCCGCCGCACAGTCCCTCCGGCGTGGGCTTGTTTGCAGCTCCCCCGGATGGGGACTTCGGTCGCATGAGCACGCGGGACGGCCGAGCGCCCGGCGGGAGCCGTCGGCGCAGGCGCAGACGGCTCCTTGCCGCGCTGGTGACGCCCCTGTTGTTCCTGTCCGCCGGCTGCGTCGTGGTCGAGGATCGCGACGACACGGGAGAGACGCGAACCTCTCCGGGGGTGGTGCGCGAGGTGCCGCTCAGGGTCGTGGAGCAGGGCGGCCGGACGCTGGCGTTCGTCCCGGTGAGCTTCGAGGACCGGGGGCCTTACATGTTCGCCTTGGACACCGGTGCCTCCACGAGCGTCGTCGACGAGGATGTCGCGGACCGAATCGGTCTGGAACGCACCGGCGAGCGGCGCACGGTGAGCGGGATCCTCGGCACAGGGGAGGTGCCCGTTGCCCGAGTGGACCATTGGGAGGTCGGTGAGCTGCCACTCCCCGCGGGTGAGGTCACGGTCATCGACCTGGGGCCGCCCAGGGGAGGCGGCGGTATCGAGGGCCTGCTCGGTTCGGACGTCCTCAGCGACTTCGGCTCGATCACCGTCGACTACGACGACGGCGTCCTCAGGATCCCCCCGCCGTGACCATGCCACATGCCCCGGCGTACCAGCACGTTGCCCGAGCCCGTGCTGCGGTGAAACCCGACCGGATCGGGAGCCGGACCGGCCCCGCTCTCCCTTCCGGTCGACACCCGGACACATGTGGACAGATCCTTGAATGAAGGATGTGAGTCATCGTGCGGGCGAGGAGGAACACCGACATGGAATGGTGGACCTGGCTCATCATCGCTCTCGCGATCTTCGCGGCTGTCACTGTCAGCATCGCGGCACTGCAGGCGCGGCGCCGCTCCGGTGGTGTCATCGCGCAGGGTCGTCGGCCCCGAGGCGGAGGGGGACCAGAGTCATGACCGTCTACATGCGAGCCGGCGAGATCGCCAAGAAGCCCGTGGTGACCCTGGCCGGGGACGACATCGGGCAGGTCAAGGACATCGTCTTCGACTCCTCGACCGGCGACATCCGGTGCTTCACCCTGGCCGGCCGCGGTCTCCTCTCAGGCCCGCTCCACCGCGCCCTGCTGTGGAGAAACGTCCATGCCCTTGGACCTCACGCGGTCATGGTCCGCGACGAGAGCGCACTGGAGGAGGACGACTCCGCCGCCACACCGGGCGAGGACGAGCGAGCCGGGGTCAACGTTCTCGGCGTCGCGGTCACGACGCGCAGCGGCACCCAGCTGGGAAGGGTCACCGACGCCGTCGTCGCGACCGGCCGGAAACCGGCGGTGGCCGGTTACGAGGTGGAGACCGCCGAGCGCGAGCGGGTTCTCCTGCCGGTCGCCGGCCCCATCACCGTCTCCGGAGAGCGCATCCTCGTCTCCGACGCCACCGCACAGCACAGCGCGGGCAACCTCGGAGGGTTCGGTTCCGCCGTGGAAGGTCTGCGCCACCGGCCCGTGCACGACCCGCAGGAGGACTGACCGATGCTGCTCAGCAAGGCCCGGGGCAAGGCCGTCGTGGACCTCACGACAGCCGAGACCATCGGAGCGGTCACCGGGTGCACCGTCGCCCCGTCACCGGCGCACATCGCCGGCCTGCGCCTGAAGACACGGGGCCGGGGACACCACATGCTCCACTGGGAAGACGTCCGGTCCTTCGGACCGGACGCCGTGTCCGTCGAGGAACCCGACCGCGTCCGCGACGAGAAGGACCTCGAGGCAGGCGATCAGGCCCACGCCGTGCACAACCCCATCGGAAAGGCCGTTCTGACGGAAACAGGGCTCGAGAAGGGCACCGTGATGGACGTCGAGTTCGACGAACAGTCAGGACGCATCGCCCACCTGGTGACCGCGGACGAGCAGATCCCGGGCGAGGACCTCGTGGGAGTCGGCAGCTACGCGGTGGTGGTCACCGCACCGCAGTGACCACCACCGAGGTCCCTGCGTGACCGGATCGGGCGGCGCCGCCACCTCGCGGATGATCCACCCGGCGGCCCACGCTCGGACTCGGCGCAAGCACCCGCGGCCGATCGTTCCTGAAGGGGGCCGTAATGGCTGACGTGGATCCCGTCATCGTCGGTGTAGACGACGCCGACGACCAGAACGACCTGGTGCGGTACGCAGCGCACGAAGCCATGATGCGCGGGGTCCCCTTGCACGTCGCCCACTCCGTCGCGCTGCCGGGCCCCTTCGGCGGCGCGAAGGAGGAAGAGACCGGTCACGACTTGGCCGTACAGCGGGGTGCGGCGGTGGTGGACCGGTTCGAGGCGGTGGCCCGGTCCGCGTTCCCCGGCTTGACCGTCTCGGGCGAACTGCCCTTCGGCGACCCCGCCTCAACCCTCGTCGAACGCTCCGCGGAGGCGTCCCTCCTGGTGCTGGGCCATCGGGGCCGGGGCGGCTTCCCCCGCCTCGCCCTGGGTTCGGTGAGCCTTCAGGTCGCCACTCACTCCCGAAGCCCCGTGCTGGTGACACGTCCCGGCACGCAGAGCGGGCCGCCACGGGGGCGCGTCGTCGCCGGCGCCGATGTGGTCCAGTACGCGCCGGAGGCGGTGGAGTTCGCCTTCGCGGAGGCCGAGCACCGCTCGGCCCACCTGCACCTCGTCCATGCCCTGCACCGGCCCGCACTGCTGCCCTGGCCAGGCAGCGTCACCGTGGCCGAACGTGAGCTGCACGAGACCGAGGACGCCACCCGGAACCTCCTTGAGGAACGAATCGCCCCGCTACGCCTACGGCACCCGCAGGTGCCGGTCGGACTGCACATCGAGTGGGCTCCTCCGGCAACGCACCTGACAGAACTGTCCGAGGACGCTGATCTCCTGGTGGTCGGCTCACGGGGCCGCACGGGCCTGCGCCGGCTGCTCCTCGGCTCGGTGAGCGGCGAAGTCCTGCACACGGCCCACTGCCCCGTCGCCGTCATACCCCCGACGGCAGACAACTGACGGCATCTCGGCACAGGCCCCCTCGAAGGTTGTACGTCTTCCGGATCGCCCCATCAGGCGCCTGCCACCCCACCCCCCCTTTCGCATCATCCGATCGGGCCAAGGCTGACGCACGGCAGCGGTGAGCGTGGCATGTCTCATGCGTCGACTGCGAGAATCCGGGACCCAAGGAGTGGCATGAACATGAGATCGAGGACACCGAAGCCGTGGCGCAGAGCGGTGACGTTCATGGTGGTGGGCTGCCTCGCCGCCGTCGGGGGCATTACCGGCTGCGGCGATAACGGGACCCACAACCCCCCTGGCGCCAACGCCCGCGTCGGTTCGGTCCTGATTCGTTATGCCCATATCGCCGAACCCCCGAACGGCCCGTGGGAACCAGGAGCCGATGCCCCTTTCTACGTCTGGCTGTTCAACCAGGGACGCAGCACCGACAGGCTGCTCGGCGCGGAGACGACGGTCGCACGGTCCGTCGACATCGTGAACGCCGACGGCGCCACACAAGGACCGGTCGCACTCCCCACCGGCAAGCTCATCGAATTGGAGAAAGGCCGCACGCACCTGCTCCTCAGGGACCTGCGCCGGCAGATCAGGGGCGGAGACTACGTGTGGATCACCCTCCGCTTCGAACGCGCCGGCGAGATCGCGCTGCAGGTGCACTCCCAGATCCCGACCTACGTAGACGACGACGCCACCGACGCACCGGGACTGACATCCCCCTCACCGCAATGACCGCCGCACCGGTGCTACGGCCGAAGCCACGGGGACACCGGTGAAACCGAGAAGGCAGCGAGCGGCGCAGCGTGAACCCGGCCGGGCCCGCAGGGCACTGGTGATCATCATTCTGTACGTCGTGGGACTCTCGGTGCTGGCGCTGGCCGCGGTGTGGCTGGCCGTGCGGATCACTCCACTGCAGCCGGTTTCCGCGGCCGGCCAGACCGTTCGCGTGGGCGCCGCCCCCCTCGACTGGAGCCTGTCCGGCCCCGGTCAGCTCGACCTGTTCGGCCAGACGATCCCGACAAGACCGCACTTCGACGGACCGATCAGGCCCCGCCTGGAGCTGACCCGCATCAAGGAGGACGCGGAGGTGGCCCGCCTCCTGCGGTCCGGCGATCACGAACGGCTCACCCTGGAGGTGGGCCGGAGACTGGCGTCCGGCTGGCTCCGCTACGGCGCCTGGGAAACGGCGGTGGCGGCCGGGCTGGTCGCGCTTCCCCTGGCCGCCTGGACGGGCCTGCGCCGCATGCCGCCGGGCAGGACCATCCTCGTCCTGACCTCCGGACTCGCCCTCGTCACCGCGGTCAATGCCGTCGGCTTCTACCTGCTGGCCTCGGACACCCCGCAGGCGCTGCGCGACGTACGGTCGCTACAGGATCTCGTCGGCGACAGCCCTCTGGCCCCGGTCCCCCGGGCCGAAGGCCCACGCCTGGGCGACGTACGGGCGGTAGCCCTGGGCGACTCAACCGCCGCGGGTACGGGTAACCGCCCCCTGCCCGACCCCACCGACCTCGATCGGGCATGTGGGCGCAGCGCGGACTCCTACCCACAGGCGCTCGCCCGCGCCAACGACTGGAACGTACTCAACCTCGCCTGCTCCGGCGCCACGGTCCGCGACGGCATCCTCGGCGTGCAGATCCTCGGCGAACAGGTGGCCCCACCGCAGTTCGCCCAGGCGCAGCGAGCCACCGACGCTTCGGCCGTCTTGGTCAGTGTCGGCGCCAACGACGTGCGCTGGTCGGACCTCGTCCAGCTGTGCGCGATCTCTCCGTCGTGCGACGACCGTGCCTCGACAGCGTTCTTCCAGAACCGCCTCGCCCGCTTCGCCCTCGATTACCGCAGGCTCCTGCGCCTCCTGACCGCCCTTCCCCACCACCCGGCCGTCCTGGTCAACGAGTACTACGACCCTTTCGGCCCGGACCTCAGCTGCCTTCGCGACGAAGGTCTCACTTCGCGCAAAGTACGGGTGCTGCGCTCACGACTGGCCGCTCTCAACGCCGTTCTGCGGCAGGGAGCCGAGACCGCCGGCTTCACCACGGTGAAACCGGACTTCGAAAGCCACGGACTGTGCAGTGCCCAGCCGTACGTCCAAGGGCCGACGGACCGCGCCCCGCTGCACCCGACGGCCGCCGGAGCACTCGCCATCGCTCTCGCCGACCAAAAGGCCCTCCCCCGCGGAAACGATGAGCGAGGTTGAGGTGGACATCGCGGTCCGAGAGACCCATCCGCCCGGCGAAGAGGAAGAGTCCGGAAAGCGGGCGCATGGCCTGAGGGGCACATGGGCGCACCCCCTGGGTTCGGAGTGCCGCGACCCGCTGGGCCGCGCATCAGATCGCCAGGCGTGGGAAACCGGAGCGGGAAGCCGGGACGTACACCCGGCTGTCACGAGCGAACCGCGACCAGAGGGAGGCACCATGGGATCCGGCGACATTCCCGTCCTGGCCAGGCTCTCCGACTCCGATCACGCGATCGCCTCCGCCGACGAGGACATCCGGGCCGAAAGGTCACCGACCGCTCCGGCGACGAGCTGGGCAAGGTCGGCGATCTGATCATCGACGAGGAGGAACACAAGGTCCGTTTCCTGGTCCTGGAGCACGGTGGGTTCCTGGGCGTCGGCAAGGAGAAGAGCTACGTCCCCGTCGACGCCGTGGCAGGCGTGAACGAGGACCAGGTCCGTATCGACCGCACCCGGGACCAAGTGGCCGACGCACCGGAGTACGACCCGGAGCTCGTGCGGCAGGACGATTACTACGACCGCCTCTACGCCCACTACGACTACGCGCCCTTCTGGGCGCCCGGCTACGTGTACCCGCCCTATCCCTATTTCCGCTGAGCACCGTGTTGCGCGGACGGGTCGGCAGTATCCCGGGACTGTGGGCAGCGGGCTCGCTCGGGGTCACGGCGACGACGCTGGGTGTGCCTGCGATGACAGGAGGCATACACCGGCGGCACCGCAGACTCCGGCGTACGGGGCTCGCCCGTCCCGGCGTCCGACGCGTCGTCCGTACGGTGCACGGGCAACCGTCTCAGCCTGTCGGCGGGACGCCTCTGGGCGGACGCGGGCAACGATGTGCGCCTTGGTGTTCAACAGAATGGCGTACCGGCAAGAGCCGTGCGCAACGTGGCGCTATGCCGGTGCCAGGCCACCAGGCCCGGCACCGGAGCACTGGCCTCAAGGCTCGTCCTCTGTCGAAACCTTGTGTGTCGCGTACGAGCAGACGGCGCAGAGCAGCCTCCGGGCCGGAGGATCATGAGTGGCCTTGCCCATGCCCACCACCTGGCGGACCTGCTTGCGCTCTTCGTGCACGTGCTCCGCGCACAGCGCGGCACCGCACGAGCCGCATACCGCTGCGGCCACGGTTGTACGGTCCGCGGCGAGACAGTCGTAGCAGTGCATGACAGCCTCCCGAATCGGGCATTCATAGTATTTATCGCGTTCCATGTCGCCTCGTCGGGAAACCTCGGGCCGCACTTCAGGACCGGCGGAATGCCGTGGGCACCCCCGGGCCCCCAAAATCTTCAGTCGGCCGGCTGCGGCGGGAGCGTGTGCCAGGCCGCCGAGCACGGCGGTCACGAGGCCGATGATGGCCGGCGCGGTCCCGGCCCGGAACATGGAACACCAGCAGATCCGACGCATGGATCACGGGATTCTGCGCACCGAGGCGGTCGGCGAGGTCGAAGGTCTCGCGCGCTTCGCGGTAGGAACGGGCCCCGCCGTTCGCCCCGGGCCAGGGTCGGCTGGCAAGTGCGTTCACCGGCTTGGTTCTCCTGGTGGGGATCGCCCTGTGTTGCTCACCGCCTCATGGCTCACTGAGCGACGAGACGGAGACCCGTTCACCAGCGACCGACATCCAGAGCAGCGCCTGCGCGGCAGCACAGCAACCGGCCACTTCGGTACCGCCGTTGACAGCATGGGCAGGTGCGCCCGCCACGCGCGGACGACGGTCCCTGCCTTCTTCCGGTGGTGACGCTGCGACATATGGCCGACAAGGCGGAACTCTCCGCATTAGCGTGGGCTGCCCTGTCGTCACACTCTGAGTAGTGTGTCGGTTACAGCGGAACTGCTGATTTCTGCGATCGGAAGCGGCTGAGCATGACAGCAGTGGAGAAGCCGGGAAGAACCACCGCGGCCGTCGGTGGCACCGTTGCGGAAACCCTCGTTCCGCCAGTGGGTTCACACAACGAGTGGGACCCGCTGGAGGAGATCATCGTCGGGCGTCTGGACGGCGCGACGATCCCTTCCAGGCATCCGGTGGTGGCCTGCAACGTCCCCCGTGGGCGGCGCGGCTGCAAGGCCCCGTCGCCGGCTTCAGATACCCCCGTGTCCTGGTCGATCGGGCCCAGCAGGAGCTCGACCGGTTCATCGCTCTCCTGCAGTCCCTCGGCGTCACCGTCCGGCGCCCTGACCCCGTCGACCACAGGAAGCGGTTCAGCACTCCGGACTGGTCGTCCCGCGGTTTCTGCAACACCTGCCCGCGGGACGGCCTCCTCGTGGTCGGCGACGAAATCATCGAAACTCCGATGGCATGGCCGTGCCGGTACTTCGAAACCCACTCCTACCGCGCGCTCCTCAAGGACTACTTCAGGCGCGGCGCACGCTGGACAGCGGCACCGAAACCGCAGCTCACCGACGAACTGTTTGAACCGCGTTTCCGCCCACCCGATCCCGGCGAGCCCATGCGCCACATCCTCACCGAATTCGAGCCGGTGTTCGATGCTGCGGACTTCGTCCGTGCCGGACGCGACCTGTTCGTCACGCGCAGCAATGTCACCAACCGGATGGGCATCGAGTGGCTGCGACGCCATCTCGGGCCCAGTTATCGCATCCACGAGATTGAGACCCGCTGCCGCACACCCATGCACATCGACACGACCTTCGTACCGCTCGCACCCGGAAAGGTACTGGTCAACCCCGAGTACATCGACGTCGATCACCTGCCCGAAATTCTGAGCTCCTGGGACATCCTGGTCGCCCCCGAGCCTGACCCGATCGACGGCCGCCTGCTCAGGATCAGCACAATGTGCGGCAAATGGCTCAGCATGAACGTGCTCATGATCGACGAGAAGCGAGTGATCGCCGAGCGCCACCACACCGGCATGCTCCGCGCGCTCGAACGGTGGGGCTTCGAGCCGATCCCCTGCGACCTGCTGCACTACGCGCCTTTCGGCGGCTCGTTCCACTGCGCCACGCTCGACGTCCGGCGCCGCGGCGCACTCCAGTCGTACTTCGACTGACACGCCCGCAGGCACGTCCACAACGTCGGTCCCGCGGGGCACAGCCCTGGCGCGGTCAGCGTCACGACCTGACGGGCTTCGGTACTGGGCACCGACCGAATGATCCGCGCTGCCGAGCACGCGTCGCGCTCGCCGCCGCGGACGGGGGCCTGCGCGGCCCTTGGGTCGGCACTTCCGGCGACGACGCAGCGTCCAGCGCGAGCCACCGACGGAGGCCCGCCGACTCGTTGCTGCGCAACACCATCCAGGCGTTCAGCCTCGTCGGCCTGGTCAACCGCCCGCTTCCTGAGCGGGACTCCGACGAGAACCGCCCTCCCCGTCACTGACCAGCGCCCACCCACCGAACCCATCCACCGCCGAACGGACGGTGACATCAGCCTGCCGCGTCTCACGGACCAGGCCCCGCCGCGCCGGCGCGGTCATCCCGAGCCGCCCACCAGGCCAGCATCAGCCCCGCGGTAAGGGAACCGCCCATCCCAGCGGCAAGGTCGACCACTGTGTCCTGGTACCCGACGCGAATCGGTTCGTCGAAGACGTCCACGATCAGCCACTCGCACATCTCCCACAGGCACGCCACCGTGGCGCCCACGGCAGTCGTGGTCAGGGGGACGGCGGCACGACGCAGGCGCACGTCATCGGGTGAGGGCAGCAGCCGGAAACGGGAGAGCAGCAGGTGCAAGGCAGCAGCGACCGTCCCGGCGTCACGAAGTGGACCACGGTGTCGTACCAGCCGACGACCCGGTACCAGTGCCACACCTGCGACCACGTTGCCCAGGTCAGGGCGGCGCACACCAGCAGATCGAGAAGGGCGGGCAGGCGGGCTGCACGGGGCACGAGCAAGGCGAGGAACAGCAGGGCCAGAAGCAGAGCGCTCTCCAGGGAAGTGACGCCCACAGCCACGGCGCTGGCGAGGACCATGAGCCTCACGGCGTCGGCGGTGACGCGCAGAGCCCGAGAGCGGGGGTCGTCACCACGAATGAGCGCCTCCTCGTTCCTGCAACCACGTGCATCGATATTCCCAGAGTGCCCCGCTATACCCTGCGATTCAGGGTAGAGACCGTCCCGCGGGGACCCGGTTGATCGGCGAGTGACTCGGCGGGAGGACGCCGGATGCGCGGTGAGCGGATGCGATGCCCCGTGCGGCAGTGGGCCCGCCGCTCCTGCTGCTGACCGTGACGGCGTTCGTGCTCCTGCTTTTTCTGGTGCGCGGCGCGTGGAGCCCGCTCCGCCGAATCGATCAGGCGGTGGCTGACGGGCTCAATGACGCTGTGGCGGGCGATGAAGTGCTGGTCCGAGCTCTGCGCATCGTCACCGACCTGGGCGGGAGCGCGGTGTTGGCCTGGCTGATGAGCGTGGGAGTGGCATGGCTGTTGCTGCGCCGCCAGGTACGGGCCGCCTTGTACGCGGCGGTGGCCGCGCTTGGCGCCTGGGCCCTTATCTCGGTGGTCAAGGTCCTGGTGGGCCGCCTTCGTCCGGTGGTCGACGACCCCTTGGCCGCACCGTCCGGGCTGAGCTTCCCCAGCGGCCACGCCCTCAGCTCGCTGGTCTCCTACGGCGTGCTGCTCCTGGTCTTCCTGCCCACGATGACCCGAACGCAGCGCCGCCTCTTCACGGCGGGCGCCGCGACGATCGTCGCCCTAGTCGGATTCACCCGGATCGCCCTAGGGGTGCACTACCTCAGCGACGTCGTCGCAGGCTGGCTGCTGGGCGCCGTCTGGCTGACGGTCACGGCCGTGGCATTCCGGCACTGGCCCAGCGATCACCTGCTGGGCCGCCCGCTGCCGCCCGTGCCCGGCGGCGGTACGGCTGAGCGCTCCCGCGTACCGGACCCGCTGCCGGTCCTGGGCGCCGCCCGCGGGCTGCGCCCTGTACCCGAACATCACGCTCCCGCCCTGGGGCGCCCGGCCGTTGCCGCAGCCGAGCTTCTCGTGGCATGGGTCCTGCTCGTCGGGTCGATCTACGGCCTGGGGCTGCTGGTCGAAGGCATGGGGTCCGGGACCGACCCACCGGGCTGGGACCGGGCGGTGTCGCACGACCTGGCCGACGCGCGCACACCGTGGCTGAGCGATGTCGCGGAAGGACTGCGCTTCCTGGGCGGCGGCACAGGCATCGCCGCCGGCGTGGCTGTCATAGGACCGCTCGCCGTGGCCGTCACGCGCAGCTGGCGCCCCATGGCCCTGCTCACGCTGGCGCTGATCGGCCAGGTCACGGTGTTCCTCGTCACCTCGGTCCTGGTGAACCGCACCCGGCCCGACGTGGCTCAGCTCCGTCCTGAGCTGCCGCCCACAGCGAGCTTCCCCTCCGGGCACGTGACCGCCACTCTCACGCTGACCGCCTGTGCGGCGATCATCGTCTTCCGCGCGACCGGGAGCACCCCATGGCGACTGACCGTGGTGGGCATGTCCGCGCTCCTGACCGCTGCTGTAGCCGCCGAGCGACTGTACGCCGGCGCCCACTACCTGACCGACGTACTGGCCTCGCTGCTCCTGGCCGGGTCCTGGACCGCGATCTGCTGGTGGGTCACCCGCCCGCCCCGGACGCCACAGCCAGGGAACACGCCACCCGCAGCCCAGCGCACCTCCGCTGATGGAGAGGGCAGACGCCGGTGTCCACCTGTGTGGTCACTGGGAACGCCGCTCCCCATACCGCGGGCGCGGTCCATCACGGAGTCCACCACCCGGGGCAGGCCGCGGCCCGGCGCCCCAGCCTGTTCCCCCCTCACCCGCCGCCCGGGCCGGTACGAGGTCCGCACCGGCAAGCGTCACGCTGACACCATGCCCGAGGAGGGCCGAGCGACACCGCTCACCGCGGGTACCGGACTACCGCACCGGCACGACGACGACAGGACAACTCGCGTGGTGCAGCACGGCATGCACCACCGTCCCCAGGCGTAGCCCGAGCCTGCATTCCGCCGGGTGGCGCGGAAGGACCACCAGGTCGGCCCGGGCCGACGCCTCCACCAGGACCTTGGCGGGCGGGCCGATGATCAACTCCGTGTCCACGTGAATCTTCGGGAACTCGGCGATGGGGCGGGCGGCCATGTTCAGCACACGGGCATGAGCCTGCCCCTCCTCCTCGACGTCGCTGCCCTCAGGCACCGCCAGGCTCGTGTGCGCCGACGGCCTCCAGGCGTGGACCAGACGCACGCCGACCCTCCGCAGACCGGCCTCGGCGAGGGCGAGACGAACGGCCACCTCGTCCCGTTCGTCGCGCACACCGACCACGACGCCTCCGCCCGCGGCCGTCCCCGTCCTCTCACGCACCACGACGACCGGTCGGTCCGCGTGGGCGACCACCTTCTGACTCACCGAGCCCAGCAGCAGCCCGGCGAAGCCACCGCGCCCACGGCTTCCGACCACGACCACCTCGGCATCCTCAGCGGCGGTCACGAGAGCTTCGGCCGGATCGTCCCGCGCCAGATCGGTACCGACCGACAGGCCGGGACGGTCGGCCCGGGCCGCCCCCGGGCATCGTCCAGAACACCCATTGCCGCCACCGGGACCTGCCCCGTGAGGTCCACCCCAGTCTCCCCATCGGCAGGCTCCGCGCCCCGGCCGACGGCATGGAGGACCTTCAGCGGACAGTCGCGCAGCTCCGCCTCCATGGCCGCCCAGTCCGCGGCGAGCCAGGAGTGCGACGTGTCGTCGATACCGACCAGCACCGTGTCGCG
The DNA here is from genome assembly GCA_018195615.1 of Streptomyces tuirus. Lineage (GTDB taxonomy): Bacteria > Actinomycetota > Actinomycetes > Streptomycetales > Streptomycetaceae > Streptomyces > Streptomyces tuirus_A. The sequence goes on from JAGTPG010000001.1 coordinate 1,037,327, forward strand.
CCGATCGCCGCTGGTCACCCTTCCTCCCGGGCCCGCGCGGAGTTCAGCAGCGCTCCAGTCTCTCCGGTGCGCGGCACTTCATTCGGTGGCTGCGACGTGACATGGGCGATTCGATGTTCCTGCTTCGCTGTCCGGTTCGGCTCGGGCCCCACGGTTCGGTCCTCTCCCCTTGTTCCACCCCGGCCTGAGAATGACCGTGGGTGTCTTCGTGCCTATCACCGGCACGAGCACGTCGCGACCGGCGTCTTGAGCCGGGTCTCCGGCTTCCGCTACGCCGTAGGCGACCGCCGAGCAGAGCGTGGCCACGGGTTTCACCGTGTGATGGGATGAGAACCTCGCTCACGCTTCAGCCGACGCAGGACGACCACGAGATCAACCGCCGCCAGCAGAGCGAGAATCCCGCACGTGACGGCCAGGCCGATGAGCGGCCCTCGTCCAGGACTGTCCCCCTGATCCGAGTTCCCCGCCCACACGCCGAAAAGTACGGTCGCAGCGATGAAGACCGGCACGAAGACACCCGCCAGGAGCAAGCGCAGTCCGAGGGAACTCTGTGCGGTGACCGGTTCGGTGCCGGTCCGGGGGAAGTGGCGGCCGATCATGCCGGAGCGTGCTCGCCCCACCGGTTCTCCATGGCGTTCTGGGCTCTCGCTCATGGCTGCGCACCTCCGCCAGGGCAGTCGCCGTTGAACCGTTCGCCGAGTAGCCCTCGCGACCGGGGGTAAACCAGCCTGTGGCCGAGGCGCGCGACCTCGGGGGCCGGCATCGCGCGTGACATGACCCGAGGTTGCTGAGTGACCGGTCAGCCGAGCACCTCGGGACCTCCGGGCCTTCTCACTGACCTCCGCGACCATCGCGTTCGTCAGCAGCGTCTGCACGCTGACTGTGCACCGCACCGAAATCAGCATCCGTGGGGAATCTACCCGTCCGCAGACGGCTCCGCGGAGGGGCCTGCCGAGGGTGGCCCCGCGGACGACGCATATCGCGTGCGCAGCACGTCAGCGACACCAAGGGCGGCGGCGGTGGCCGGTACCGCCAGGAGCACTCCCACGATTCCGGCAACCGACGCACCCGCGGTGAGCGCGATCAGGACCACCGCAGGGTGCATCCGCACGGTTCGGCTCTGGACCATGGGCTGGAACACGTTCCCCTCCAGCCCCTGCACCAAGAGCACCACCCCCAGTGCCCACAGGGCGATGGCCAGCCCTCGGTCGGCGAGCGCGACCAGCACGGCCACGGCCCCGGAAACAAGGGCGCCAAGGTAGGGGACATAGGCGCCGATGAAGACGAGGGCACCGAGCCCGACGACACCGGGCACGCCCAGGATCAGCAGGCCCAGGGTGATGCAGACCGCGTCGATGAGCGCGACCACGGTCGTGCCCCGCATGAACCCCTCGACGCCCTCGAAGGCCCGCCGGGCCATCGCCTCCACGGTCTCGGCGCCACCGCCCGGGACGAGCGAGCGCAGGGCGCCGGCCGCCCGATGGGAATCGCGCAGGAAGAAGAAGACCAGCAGCAGCGCGAGCACGGCCATGCCGAGGACCTGAGTGACGAGTCCGACCCCGCTGATGACACCGGAGGCGGCCGTGCTGCCGAACCGGCCCAGCAGGTTCAGGGCGTCGTCGGCCAGATCCTCAAGCGACGTATCGGTCGCCCCGAAATGATCGGCCAGCACGCGCACCGACCTGCGCAGTGAAGCCAGGATCTGGTCCCAGGTTCCGACGAGCGCGGCCGTGACGATGTACACGGCACCGCCGACCACCCCGAGGACCGCAGCGCAGGTGAGTCCGGCGGCAACAGACCGGTTGACCTTGACTCTGACGAGCCACCCGTGGAGAGGGAGGAGCAGCGCGGTGCCGAGCAGGGCGAGAAGCACGGGAACGACGGCCAGTTGGAGGGCCACGCACAGCTGGATGCCGATGTAGCCGACTCCGGCGACCAAAAGGATCACCGCGCACCAGGCGGCGAGCCGGCGAACAGGCTCCGGGAGTAGCTGCACGCGGCCAGAGTACGCACCGCCCGCGCTGCCGGGCGCGATCCTAAGGCGCCCCGGGGCACGTGTCCACCGTCCGGGCGCCCAGCGGGTGGGGCAACGGACGTGGAGTACGTAGTCCTGACGCACCGGAGGTGAAGCAGGGCCAAGTGTCGGTGAGCGCCCGGGCCGGCGGCGCGCCCACACGTTGGCCGAGCGAGAGATCTCCGGGTGCTCAATCGGGGCCGCGGCACCCGGTTCGTGGCGGTGCTCGTACTCAGAGGCACGGGCGCCGATGGCCCTGGGGCACATACGGCATGCGCCTAAACGTTCCTGACGACTCGTCAGTGCTCGCTGAGCGGCAAACGGCCGAAGTGAGTTCGCATCGCTCACACGGCGGCCGCCTCTTCGTGACCGCAGTCGCCGCCGTTTCCACCGACACGACACGACGAACTGCAACGCCGTCCGGCCGGGCCCGACACGTCAGCGACGAAAGGCTGTCGACTCGGCGACAGCAGATTCCCAAGGCCCGGCAGGTCCCCGCGGCGGGGATCCGTCAGTGGCCGAAAACGTGCCGCCCACGCCGCTGGCGAGCCGGTTGCGGCACCGTCCTCCCTCGAGGCAGTCGGTGCGGACGCGAGGAGCTCACGCACACGCTGCCGCTGCTTCCGTCCTGAGGCCGTCATCACCGGCCCCAGACAGAAGATCAGCGCGAGCACCACACCGGAGAGGAAGATCCCCAGCATGCTGAGCGTCGCGATCTGATTGCCGAGAATCTCCACCGCGCACTCAGGGCCACCGGTGAAGGTGTCCACGACGGCGACGGCTCCGAACGCGGCAGCGCCGGCTGCCAGCAAGAATCCCAGCAAGATCACTGGTCTCACCTGGGCTTCCGCGGTTCGGCGACGGACACCGGCCCCCGAGACGGCCACCACTGTGCGAGGGCGGCAAGCGTACGGCCGAGGGACAGGGGTACTCGTCGGACGAAGCACCCATTTCGGTGCACGCTGCCCGTAAGGCGCGCGTCACGGACAAGGGGGTTGCGTGGTCATGCCCCCGAACCGCTCAGTGCCTGTGCTGCGGAGGGTCGTTCACGTCCTCCTGGCGGCCTTGGCGTGCCTGCTGACCGCACCGGCCATGAGCGCGGCGCAGTCCTCATCTGTGCTCGTCACACGGGTCGACGGCACGATCACCCCCGTCATCACAGACCATCTGGAGGAGGGACTGCGCGTGGCCGAGCGGGAAGAGTACGCGGCCTACCTGGTCGAGATGGACACCCCTGGCGGTCTCCTGCAGTCGACCCGGGAGATCGTGCAGGAGTTCCTCGCCGCAGAGGTCCCGGTCGTCGTGTACGTGACACCGTCGGGCGCCCGCGCGGCTTCAGCGGGCGCCTACATCACCATGTCCGCTCATGTCGCCGCCATGGCCCCCGGGACCCACATCGGAGCCGGCACCCCGGTGACGGGCCAGGGCGACAAGGCGAGCGAGAAGGTGATCAACGACTCGGCCGCTTTCGCCGTGTCCATCGCCGAGCAACGCGACCGCAGTACGGAATTCGCCCGGGACATGGTCCGTGAGGGCACGTCGGTGTCCGACGGCGAGGCCGTGCGCACCGACGTGGTGGACCTCGTGGCACCGTCGCGTGGGGCCCTGCTCGACGAGGTGGACGGCAGGACGGTCGTCGTGGGCGGTCCGGGTGGGGAGCGGGAGGTCGTGCTGCGCACGGCGGACGCCCGGGTCGAGACGCACGATCTGGGGTTTTTCGGTGAGCTTCGGCAGCTGCTGGCCAGCCCGGAGCTGGCGTTCCTCTTCCTGTCGATCGGGACTCTGGCCGTGATCTACGAGCTGGCGAGCCCCGGTGTGGGGGTGGGCGGTGTCATCGGGGTGGTCCTGCTCGTGCTCGGGTTCGTGGCGCTGAGTGTGCTGCCCTTCAACGTCGCCGGACTCCTGCTGCTGCTCCTGGCCGCGGCCCTGTTCGCTGCGGAGGTGCTCACGCCCGGAGTCGGTGTCTTCGCCGCGGGTGGAGCTGTCGCCCTCGTCTTCGCCGGGATCCTGCTCTTCCGAGGTGAGCTCGGCGTCGATCCCGCCGTGCTGTGGCCGACGGCGGTGGTGGTCGGCGGTGGCGCGGTGCTCGCCGGGCGGCTGGCCTGGCGAGCGCGAAGAGCGCCTGCGCCCACCGGGCACGAGGGCCTGCTGGGCCGTGTGGCAGTGGTGCGTCGCGTCGACGGCGAGACCGGTCAGGTGCTCCTCGACGGCGCCTGGTGGGCGGTCCGCGGACGCACCACTCCCGTCACCCAAGGCCAGCGCGTGCGGGTCGTGGAGATCGCCGGGCTGGAACTCCTCGTCGACACAGACATCGGCGACGGACCTCATCCCGAACAACAACGTTAGGGAGGACTGACCATGGACACCGGACTGATCGGCATCATCATCGGGGCGGTCGTCCTGCTCCTGCTGCTGACCGCCTCAGTGAAGATCGTGCCCGAATACGAACGCGGGGTGATCTTCCGCCTCGGCCGGATCATCGGGGCCAAGGGGCCGGGGCTGTTCTTCATCATCCCCGTCGTCGACCGCATGGTCCGCGTCTCCCTGCGGACCATCACCATGGACATCCCCCCGCAGGACATCATCACCAAAGACAACGTCACCGTCCGGGTCAACGCCGTCACCTATTTCAACGTGGTCGACCCCAACCGCTCCGTGGTGGCCATCGAAGACCACGTCAAAGGCACCTCGCAGATCGCGCAAACCACGCTCCGCAGCATCCTCGGCCAGGTTGACCTCGACGAGCTGCTGATCAACCGGGACGAGATCAACCAGCGCCTGCAACGCATCATCGACGACGTCACCAATCCCTGGGGCGTCAAGGTCACCCTCGTCGAGGTCAAGGACGTCGAACTGCCCGAGGCCATGCGCCGCGCCATGGCCCGCCAGGCCGAGGCCGAACGCGACCGGCGCGCCAAAGTCATTCACGCGAAAGGCGAGTACGAGGCCGCCGAGACCCTGGCCGACGCGGCCGACCGCCTCGAAGGCCACCCCGCCGCCCTTCACCTGCGGATCCTGTCCACCATGGCCGAGATCTCCGCCGAACGTAACTCGACCCTCATCTTCCCGCTGCCGATGGAGATCTTCCGCCTCGTCGACATGCTCCGGCAGCCGCAGGAGAGCGCCGGCGCCGACCCTCTCACACAAGAGCCCAGGTGACGGACATGGACCCCGAGATGAACGACGGACGGATCCTCGCTCAGCTCGAACGGCGCCTCGCCCAGGACGATCCCGCGCTGGCCGAGACCATGGAAGCCCTCAACCAGCAGTTCGGCGACGAGCCCGGCGAAGGGGCAGCCGACAGTCAGCAGGAAGACGACAAGCGGCACCGTTGGTGGCTCGTCGCCATCACCGTGTTCTCCGTCCTCGCGTTCTTGGGCCTCTTCATCGCTGCATTGCTGAACAGCAATCCGGACCAGACCGACAAGCAACCGGGACCCCGCAGGGTCTGGCTCCAGCCGTGTCCCTGTACACCCAGCATCGCTCGCGCCCCGAGCCGCGCCGACGCCTCCCGGATCCGAGCCACCGGCATCGGCCCGCCACCCGCGCAACGACGTGTGCAGGGAGCAGGCGTGCGTCCGCGTGATCGGCCGAGCAGACCGACCGTCTCACTGTCCGAGGACGTTGAAGCTCCCGCGGCGGTGCGCCTGATCGTGGAGCGGCGCGCCCGGCCTCCTGGTCACCGCCCCGAAGGGCAGCCGTCCGCGGCCCTGCCCACGTGCCAGGTGGTCGCGACAGTCGTGCCCGGCCACGTGCAGGAAGATCCGTGTCGGATCGATCCGCTCGCGGCCTCATCAGCTCCTCACCGGGATCGCTTCAATCCCCCACTGGCGGCCGCTTCGTGAACGCAACGCGAGGTCACCCTCGGCGGCGCTCGCCCCACTGCGGCAGGATCGGAGGCAGGTCGCAGAGTTCGCGGGCTGGGCGCTTCGGCATCGGTGACTCGCCGTCGTCCCCGTCCCAGCGGCGTGCGTATTGGTCCGGGAGGTCGCCCCAGCCCCAGTAGGGCATGGGGCGGTCGGGGGCCTCGCCGAGTTCGTCAACGGGATCGATGCGCTTTTCCGACACCGTGCACAGGTGGGCCCAGTCGTCGCCCATGTCGAAGACATATGCGAACTGCTCTCCGGCCTGCAGCCTGCTCAGCTTGGCGGCATGGCCGTCCACGGTGCTGTCCGGCGCCTCGCCGTCCCACCAGTCCAGGGGCTGACACGGGTGCCGTCGGACAGAGTGAACAGGTGTAGGTGGGCCAGGTCCCAGCGGCCGAATGCGCGATCGATGGCCGTGGCGAACTGGGCGAAGGAGTGCGAGCGCGCGGCGGCGAAGACCCGGCCGGGTCGGGGCCACAGGTCTGCTCCGTGTCCGGAGACCAACTCCACCCGGATGGACAGCCAGGTACGCGCCATGAACTCAACCCCTCCAAACGCCAGGCCCGCGAACCAACACCAGGCTACTGACCGTGACTGCCGGCGAGGGATTCGGGCCGGCCGCACGTGGGGAGTCGACGCACGAGGCCCGCGAGAAGAGACTGTCCAGGTCAGGAGTGGCGGAGCATCAGCAAGGCGGTGTCGTCCTGCAGCGGGCCGCTGATGTGCTGGAGCAGGTCCTGGCGCAGCGCCCTCAGCGCCGCCTCCGGGTCTCGGCCCTTGAGCAGGTGAGCACGTTCGGCGAGCGGGTAGAAACGCCCCTCGGCGTCGCGTGCTTCGGTTAGCCCGTCGGTGTAGAGCAGAAGGTCGTCGCCCGAGAGGAAACCGGCACGGTACGGCTTCGGCGGGGACGCATTGTGAGCCCCCAGGCCGAGCGGCAGAGCGTAGGAGTCGGGCTCCGGCCAGGTCAGGGTGCCGTCGCCACTCATGAGCAGGGGGGCCGGGTGGCCGTAGTTGAGGAAGGTGACCTCTTCATCCGCCACCTCGGCGAGGACGGCAGTGACGAACTTCTCGTCGTCCAACTGCCGCTCGACGGCGCGCTCGAGCCTGGATCCCACGGCCGCCAGGTCGACTTCGTTCAGGCACGCTTCGCGGAAGGTACCCAGGACTACGGCCGCTGTCTCCACGGCTTCCAGCCCTTTGCCCTGTACATCGCCCACGATCACCCGCACTCCGTGCGGTGAGGTCACGACTTCGTAGAGGTCGCCTCCGATGCGGGCCTCGGCGACGGCGGACATGTAGCAAACAGCCATGCGCACGCCCCCGGTCGTGCGCGGCACCGGTCTCAGCAGTGCCCGCTGCGCGGTCTCCGCGATGGAACGCACATGGTCCAGTTCCACCTCACGTTCCTGCCGGAGCGACACCGCGAGAAGGCCCGCCCCGGTGACACCCAGGACGGAAGCGATGCTCATCCAGCCGCGTGGCGTGTAGAGCAAGCCGTTGTACCAGCCCAGGGCAGCGCACAGCAGCAGCGCGACCCCGCCGACGGCCGCGGTGCGCCGCCAACTGCCTACCAGGGGGGCGAAGGCGGGTCCGAGCGAAACCAACGGCAGGAAGACAACCGCAGGACCGACAGCCAGATCAGCCACGGTGACGACAGCCATCACAGCGAACGGCAGCAAGGACAGCATGGTGGCGCGATAGCTCTTCGGCCGCATGCCGTTTACCTCTCTCACGACCCGTTCCCGGTCCGCAGACCGCAGATTCCCGACCGCGGGCATACAAGATCCAGGGAGGCATACACGCACCGTCTCCCCTTCCCGGGTCAAGGTATGCGTCCGGAGTCCCACGATCTCGACGTGCGGAGGATACGAGCTGGAGCGCGGGGCGCCTGACTGCGGTGACGCGCTCGCCACGCCACAACAGCGCTCCGTCGTTCGGCTACCGCGATCCGGCCGCATCGGAAGCGGGGCCTGGAGGGGCCAAGCACTGTTCCGCGTCGATCAGGTCACTGGCCTGGACACTGGTTGATGCCGAGCCTGACCGTGTCGTTCCTCCCCGACGCTCCGTCCGTCGCCCTGCGCAGATCCATGGTGACAGACGGTCCCGGCTCCCATCCCTGCCCAGGACGGGACGCGGCCAGGCGCCGTCCATCCGCGGTGCGAGCGGAGTGCCCTCCAAGGGTCAGTGCCTGTCCCACCCTTCAAGGTGAGCCTGTCTTCCCTCCTTTCTGGGTGTTCATGCGCTCCCACTCCGCAGCCCACCGCGCTATGCGGTGCCGCTCCAGTCCTTGGCGAGCCACCCAGCCGACAGCCAGCACGGCCCCGCTCGCCCCCGACGCGATCAGCGCGCCTACAGAGATCGCGCGCCACCGGGTCTCCTCATCGGTCAGGGGCTCAGCCGCGATCTTGCTGCTCCGGTCCACCCACACGGTGACTGCGTGCCCGGCCGGGGTCCCGGAGGGCACTCTTGCCTCGTCCGCGTGTGTGGAACCTTCCGGAGCCGTCCAGCGCACTGTGGCCCAGACGCGATAGCCGCTCGGTGCCCGTTCGGGCAACCGGTCCTCCGCGTCCTCGACGAGTACGGCCGAGACCTCACGCCGCTCTGCCCTCTGCCGCTCGGCGGACTGCCTTATGGTGTCCGCCGCTGCCAGGCCCGCGAGCAGGCCCCCGGCCAGTGCGGCCATCCACGAGGCGAGCAACACCCACGCTTCGGCTATGTCACTGCGCCGCCGGAGCGGATTCCGCCGCCACCGCCACCACCGCACCCTTCCATGCTGTGACGCTCCCATCGGCCCACACCCCATCCCCTGCTGACCGCTACCGGCTTTCCGCCCCGCGGAATGCCTGGCGCCGGGCGATTCGGGAGATGTCGTCCGCAGTGATAATGCCCTCCAGGTTCTGCCCCTCGGTGACGAGAATGGGCAGGGCACGGCCGGGGGAGAGCTTCTCAAGCACGTCCTGCAGCAGGTCGTCCGGCGCGCAGGTGGTACAGCGTGCCCGGGGGGTCGCCACGTCGCGGACACGAAGCGTGTCCCGTTGTGCGGCGGGAATCCTCGCAAGCCGCGGAAGGTGAACCAGACCGCTGGGGCGCCCTTCGAAGTCGATCAGAGCCAGTGCGGAGTGGCGGGCATGCGCGGCCACGTCATCGATGCAGCGCTGCACGGTCAGCCAGTCCTGGCACGTCTCGACGGGGCTCGTCATGGCATCAGCCGCTCGCATGCCGCGCAGGGCAGGAGCGAGCCTCGCACGCTGGTGTTCCGCGCCGGCGACGATGACGACGAAGAAGCCGATGACTGTCAGCCACAGACCGCTCACAGCACCGCGCAGGACGACGATCCAGCCCAGTCCGATCAGCACAACGCCGAGGACTTGCCCGGCTCGTGCGGCCACTCGCTCACCCCGGTCCTGGTCTCCGGTACGCCACCACGTCAGCGCCTGCACCACCCGTCCTCCATCGAGCGGGGCGGCCGGGAGCAGGTTGAACACGGCGAGGACTAGGTTCACCCAGCCGAGCCAGAGGAGGACGGCTGCAGGCACGGCTGTCCCGGACAAGGTGTCCAGCCCGATGCCCGCCCCAAGGGCCAGCACACTCGCGAGCAGGCTGGTGAGCGGTCCGCTGACGGCTATCCAGAAGGTCGAGCCGGCTGTGCGGGGCCTGTCCATCCGGGTCATGCCGCCCAGGGCCCACAGCGTGATGCTCTGGACGGTGATGCCTTTCCTGCGAGCCGTGACCGCGTGGGCGGCCTCATGGGCCAACAGGCTCACCAGGAGAAGCAGGGCCCCGACCAGACTCGAGATGGTGTACGTGGCGTTCGACTGGTCCGGGACCATGGCCGGCAGGGTCTGACTGCCCAGGCTGTAACCGAAGAGCATCACGAGCAGGGGCACGGTCCAGTGGATGCGCAGTGGCACCCCGAGAACGCGACCCATCCGTACCGAGTTGTTCATGGCCTTCTCCTGCGGACCGGGGCACGCGGCCCTTCGCCGGAACCGATGTGCCGCAATGTCAACGGGCAGGCACCTGCGCGGCATCCGTCTGCCGCGAGTGCCGCTCGATGGGGGTGGATGACGGTAGAGGTCGCTTCCCTGGTCATGGGCGGAGCACTTTCGCCGGCAGGAGTCAGAGAGGCTGCAAGACGGTGAGCCGATGCCGGTTGCCGCATCGCCTGTACGGCGGAGGTCCTGACGGCGTCTCCGCCGGGCAGCAGCGGGCACGGCGGCGATGTCGAAGCCGGCCACCAGACACCCCGCGGTCGGCGGTGCCCGGATACTCGCCCGGGCCCGGGAGCCCTCTGCCATGCGTGTGAACGGCCACGGCCGGAGCACGGCTGTTCAGTGGTCCCTGACTGTCGTCGGGCGAGGCTGACCGGTTGAAGACCGCCGTGAGGATCAGCCCCGCCACCAGCACGACGGCAAACACGATGATGGCCTTCCAGCGCCAGTCGAGGCGGAGGTCGTCGACTCCGTGGGCGTCTGCCTCGTCGTTGGCGTCCGCGTCCTCAAGGGCATCGCTCTGGGTCAGGGCGTCGGGAAACTGATGGTTCAGCGCGTCCATCAGCCCGACCAGATCAGGGTCGTCCTGGGAGAGCCGGCGCTCCATCTCTGCCAGGACGCGCCAGTCGTCCATCGAGGGGTTCATACCGATCACCTGTGCTCGGGGAACGCGGACTCGGTTGCGGAACGCACCGCCGTTCTGGCCCCTGAGATACGGGCATGGCGTGGCCTCGGAGCCCCGGCATGTCGATCACGGGCAGGATTTCCATGGGGAGGGCGTAGAGCCGGATGGCATTTCGCCCGCGGGAGATTTCCGGCCCTGGTCGACAGATCCGCACATGCATGGCGGCGGGGCGGCCCTCGATCCGCTCCGCGACGTCCGCCAGGGTCTGGACAGCCTTGAACTCGCCCTTGGCGTAGGTGACCTTGGCCCGCCGGGCACGCTCCGGTGCAGGGGCTGCCAGCAGGCAGCCCGAGGCCACCAGGAGGAAGGGTGATCATCCTGGCCGCCGAGACAAGGCCGCTTGGATACACAGCGCAATACCCCCTGGTCGCAGGGTTCTCCACCGGCGCGTCACTCACGGACTACCCGGGCAGATCGGCCGGACGCCTGCCGAGCGGGCACAAACATGGCCGTCTCGGCCCCGCACTCTTTGCCCTCCTTCGGCAAGATAGGAGCATGCCGACAGGAAAGCGCCCCCAAGCCTCGGCGCCGGGGGCACCGTCTGCCACCGTTCCCGTCCGGCATGCCGCAGCCGTCAAGGGCAAGGAACACCCGGCAGCGGGGATGGAACGCCACCTGAACCAGCTCGTGGACGTCGCCCTGGACAGGCGGCGACTGCCCCACGAGGACCTTGAGCACCTACGGCAGCTCGCGGCCACGGCGTCCGGCCGCGGAACAGCCCTGCGCATCCTGGTTGCCGAGTACCTCACCTCCGTCCACCGGGTCTGGACGGATCTGTCAGGCGCCGGGCGAGCTCTGGAGCCCGAAGACCTGAGGGAGGTCGGTTCCGCTCTGATCAGGGCGATCGGCGAGGCGACCGTGGCATTGACCGAGGGCTACGAAACCGCCCATCGGGCGGCCGTTCGGGGCGAGGAGGCGATGCGGCGGGAGTTCGTCGACGACCTCCTCGACGGCCGAACCGATCTGGGCCGCCTCGCCGAGCGGGCCGAACGCTTCGGGCTGCGGCTGGTCGGACCACACAGCGTGTCCGTCGCCCGGGCGGGCAAGCCGTTCGGTGCGGGCGACGACACCACGCGCTACGTCGAAGAGGCGCTGACCGCCCGGTTCACCACACAGGACGTGCTGATCACCACCAAAGACAGTCTGCTCGTGTGCGTGTCGCCCGGCGCGGTGCCGGATGTTCCGGACTTCTTCGCCACTTCGGTACGCAGTGCTGTCGACGAGCCCTGCCGCGTCGCCGTCAGCCGCCCGCGACCCGGTCCCAGTGGCATCGTCCGCTCGTACCAGGAGGCGCGCAGCACCCTCGACCTCGCTGTCCAGCTCGGTCTGACCACGCCGCGCGTGGACGCCTCTGACCTGCTGGTCTTCCAAGTTCTCGGCAGGGACCGCGCCGCCATCACCGACCTGGTGGCCACCGTCCTCGGCGGCCTGGAGGAGGCGCGAGGCGGGCCCCGGGCACTCCTGGAAACCCTGGACGCGTACTTCGCCAGTGGTTGCCTGAACACGACCACGGCACGCCGGCTGGGTGTGAGCGTGCGTACCGTCGCCTACCGGCTCGACCGCATCCGGCAACTCACCGGCCACGACCCCACCGACCCCGACCAGCGATACATCCTGCAGACCGCGGCCCTCGGCGCCCGCCTCCTGGACTGGCCCTCCCGCCCGCTGCAACCGTCGGAGTGATCCGGCTCGTTTTCGATGGGTACTTGGTCACGCATGAACGAGTGGTCGCCGGCACCGTCGGCGGGCTACCTGCCGATCGAGGACCACGGCCTCATCGGCGACGGCCGCGCGTGCGCCTTGGTGGGCCGCGACGGCACCGTCAGCTTCATGTGCGTGCCCCGCTTCGACGCCCCGCCCCTGTTCTGCTCGCTGCTCGACCGGCACCACGGCGGATCCTTCCTGCTGGCTCCGGACGGGCTACGGCTGAGCCGCCAGCACTACCTGGGGGACACCGGAGTCCTCGTGACAGAACTGAGGGCGGACACCGGCCTCGTCGAGATCACTGACGCGTTCCTTCTCCGACCCGACGCACGTCTGGAGGTGGAGACTCCCGTCGGCACAGGGGAACTGCTCCGGCACGTGCGTGTCACGCAGGGCTCTGTCGAGCTGAGGGTCGCGGTGCGGCCACGCGGCGAAACCCGACACGAGCGTCAGGCTGCAGGCTGGGAGCTGACCTGCACTCAGCAGTCCGTGAAGCTCCGCATGGCCATGTCCCGGCCCCTGCCCGGTCCCGAATGCACACTGCGCCTGAGCCAGGGCGAAGACCTCTGGATCCGCCTGCGCTGGAGCGAACCACAGGCTGCCGGCTCCGGACGATCGGTCTCCCAGTGCCTCGACGACACCGTACGAGCGTGGCGCCGTTGGTCGGCCTTCGTGGTGACCGACACTCCCCGTGCGGACCTGGTGCGCCGCTCGGCCATCACCCTCAAGCTCCTGGACTACGCCGAGAACGGCGCCATCGTCGCCGCCGCGACCTCCTCACTGCCCGAGCGCATCGGAGGCGACCGGAACTGGGACTACCGCTACGCGTGGATTCGCGACGCTGCCTACGCCGTGTTCGCCTTGCGCCGCATCGGTCTTCCCGACGAAGCGGGGGGATTTCTTCACTGGGCGTTGACCGCCGCCTGGCGAGAGGGGCGGCTGCGCGTGCTGTACGACGTGGACGGCCGGCCTCCGCCGCCAGAGGTGATCGACCCGGAACTGGAGGGCTACGACCGCTCCACACCCGTACGCTGGGGAAACGCCGCCGCTGAACAGATCCAGCACGACGTCTACGGAGAGCTCCTCGACTGCGCCTTCCAGTGGGCGGCCACCGGCCGGCCCTTGAGCGCCGGCTTGTGGCACCGTCTGTCGGGCCTGGCCGAGCAGGCCCGCACCGCTTGGCGGACGCCGGATCACGGCATCTGGGAGGTGCGTACCCAGGCCCGTCCCTTCACGTATTCCGCTGCGATGTGCCAGGTCACCCTGGACCGGGCCGCCCGCCTCGCCACCCGCCTGAAGTTGCCGGGCAACGCCGCCACGTGGGCTGCCGAAGCCCGCCATCTCACCGGACGGATGATCCACGACGCCTGGGACGAGCACACGCACTCCTTCACCGAGCACCTCGGTGCGACAGGAGGACTCGACGCCTCACTCCTCGCCCTCCCGCTCCGACGCGTCCTTCCCGCCGATCATCCCCGCATGATCGCCACCACGCAGGCGATCACCGAACGCCTCGGTGCCGGTGACGGCCTGCTCCACCGCTACCTGCCGCAGGACTCACCCGACGGACTGGACCAGCCGGAGGGAGCCTTCCTGCTGTGCAGCTTCTGGCTCGTGGACAACCTCGCAGGCCAAGGACGCATCGACGAAGCCGCGGAACTGTTCGAGAGGCTGTGCTCCTACGCCAGCCCGCTCGGCTTGTTCGCCGAGCAGATCGACCCCCGAGACCACTCCTTCCTCGGCAACTTCCCGCAGGCACTCAGCCACGTCGGGCTGCTGTCCAGTGCCGTCGTCCTCGCCCGCGCCGAGCGCGGTATACGCCCGGGACTCTCCACGCACGCATGGTTTCGGTGAACGCGGCGGGGAGCAACCGCCCCTGGTGGACTCCTGAGCAGACCCGCGCCGGTGAGCGCAGAGCCGTCCCGCGAAGCGTCCGTGCACCGGCATCGGGGAGACAGCCCCCGGCGCATGGCCCAGACTCGTTTAGAAGACCACCGGTCCATGACGCTGGAGAGGTCGAGCCGTGCATGACGTGCCGCTGTGGATGTGAACCCCGGCCGATGGGGCGGGGTCCTGTGCTGTGGGCGTACGGCGCTGGGGGTCAGTGGCTTCCGGTGAGTTCTCCGGTGAGCTTGCCGTGGAGGTCGGCGCTGGGGTCGTTCAGGCCGGTGATCTCCACCGTCTTGCCGCGCTGGGCGTACTTGGTCTCGATTGCGTCCAGGGCGGCCACGGAGGAGGCGTCCCAGACGTGGGCGGCCGACAGGTCGATGACGACCTTCTGGGGGTCGCCGGCGTAGTCGAACTGTCCGACGAGGTCGTTGGAGAAGGCGAAGAACAGCTCGCCGGTGACCCGGTAGACCACCGTGTGGCGGTCGGGGTCGGTGACAGCGGTGACCTCGGCGAGGTGGGCGACCCGCTTGGCGAAGATGACCATGGCGGTGACGGAGCCGAGCACGACGCCGATGGCGAGGTTGTGGGTGGCCACCACGGTGACCACGGTGATGGCCATGACGGCGATCTCGCCCGCGGGCATCCGCTTCAGCGTCTCGGGCGCGATGGAGTGCCAGTCGAAGGTCGCGAACGACACCATGATCATGACGGCGACGAGCGCGGCCATGGGGATGTCGGAGACGACCGGGCCGAAGACCATGCACAGCACCATCAGGAGCACACCGGCCAGGAAGGTCGAGACGCGAGTGCGGGCGCCGGAGACCTTCACGTTGATCATCGTCTGGCCGATCATGGCGAACGCGTACGGGGCGATCGTCGTCAGCGTGTCCAGGGTGAACGGCACGTCCGGCAGGCCCGGTACCGGCAGGGAGGACGGCAGGGCGCCCTTGTCGCCGACGGTCGGCACCGCGATCCCGGCCGCGACCGTGGTCATGGTCAGGATGACGATCGAGACGAGCGGTGCGGGGATCACGGTGGTGACCTTCGGGGTCACAGCGACCGGGCCACCCCGTGCGGGGCGCGCACGGAGTGACCCGGCGGTCACGCAATGGCCGGAGCCGCCGGTCCGACCAGTTCGGAGAGCACGTCTTCCATGGTCACAAAGCCGATGACCTTGCCGCTCTCCCCGACCACGGCGGCCAGATGACTGCCCTCCGCGCGCAACGCGGTGAGGGTGTCGTCGAGCGGGGTGTCGATGCGGACCCGGGTGACCTTGTGCAGCGCGGCGCCCGGGAAGGGGCGGTCGCGGTCCGTCAGGCCGAGGGTGTCCTTGATGTGCAGGTAGCCCAGGACCGTGCCGTCGGTTCCGGTGACCGGGAAGCGGGAGAAGCCCGCCTCGGCCGCCAGCCGTTCCAGCCGGGCCGGGGTGACCGTGTGGTCGACGGTGCGCATCCGCTGCGCCGGGACCGCGATCTCGCCCACCGGCCGGGTGCCCAGCTCCAGTGCGTCCCGCAGTCGCGCGCCGTCGGCCGGGCTGAGCAGGCCGGCCTCGCTGGAGTCGAGGACCATGCGGGCGAGCTGGTCGTCGGTGAAGACCGACTCGACCTCGTCCCTCGGCTCGACGCGCAGCAGCCTGAGCAGGGCGTTGGCGAAGGCGTTGATGCCGAACACGAACGGCCGCAGCGCCCGGGTGAGCGCCACCAGGGCCGGGCCCAGCAGCAGCGCTGTGGGCACGGGGGCGGCCAGCGCGATGTTCTTCGGCACCATCTCGCCGATCAGCATGTGCAGATACGTGGCGAGGGTGAGCGCGATGACGAACGCGACCGGGTGCACCAGGCCGTGCGGGAGATGCACCGCCTCGAAGCCGGGCTCCATCAGGTGCGCGATGGCGGGCTCGGCGACCGCTCCCAGCACCAGCGAGGAGACGGTGATGCCGAGCTGGGCGGTGGCCATCATCGCCGAGAGGTGTTCCAGTGCCCACAGCGTCATCCGGGCCCGTTTGTTGCCCGCCTGGGCGCGCGGTTCGATCTGGCTGCGGCGCACTGAGACCAGGGCGAACTCGGCCCCCACGAAGAACGCGTTGGTCAGCAGCGTCAGGGCACCTATGGCCAGTTGCACCGCGGTCATCGGACCTCCTCCAAGAGCTGGGCGGGCAGCGTGGCGGCCGACTCGGTGATGCGTATCCGGTCGGCGCGGTGGTGCTCGACCTCCAGCACTTCGAGCCGCCAGCCGTCGAGGTGCACGACGTCCCCCTTGCCGGGGATGCGGGCCAGACGGGTGGCGACGAGCCCGGCGACCGTCTCGTACGGTCCTTCCGGCGCGGTGAGTCCGATGTCCGTGAGCTGGTCGATGCGGACGCTGCCGTCCGCCTCCCACACCGCGCGCCCGTCCCGCGTCGTCGGGGCAGGGATCAGGTCGGGTGCCTCGAAGGGGTCATGCTCGTCGCGCACTTCCCCGACGACTTCCTCGACGATGTCCTCCACGGTCGCCACGCCCGCCGTGCCGCCGTACTCGTCGATGACCACGGCCATGGTGCGCTGCTCGCGCAGCCGCCCCAGCAGCCGTTCGGCGGTGAGGCTGTCGGGGACCAGCAGGGCCTCCGTGGTCAGCTCCGTGACCGGCGTGCCGGGCCGCTTCTCCGGCTCCAGGGCGAGCACGTCCCGGATGTGGACGGTGCCCACCACCTCGTCCAGGCTGTCGCGGTAGACGGGAAAGCGGGACAGCCCGGTCGCGTGGGAGAGGTTGGCCGCGTCGGCGGCACTGGCGTGCACTTCCAGGGCCTTGACGTCGACCCGCGGCGTCATCACGTTCTCGGCGGTCAGCTCGCTCAGATGAAGGGTCCGTACGAACAGCTCTGCCGAGTCCGCCTCCAGAGCCCCCTCGGCGGCCGAGTGCCGGGCCAGCGCGCCCAGCTCCTCGGCGGTGCGGGCGGAGGCCAGTTCCTCGGCGGGCTCCAGCCCGAAGCGGCGTACGAAACGATTCGCCGTGCTGTTCAGATGCCCGATGAACGGGCCGAACGCGGCCGTGAACGCGCGCTGCGGGCCCGCGACCACCTTCGCGACCGCCAGCGGACGCGAGATCGCCCAGTTCTTCGGCACCAGCTCGCCGACCACCATCAGCACGACGGTGGACACCACCACGCCCAGCACGGTCGCCACGGATGAGGCAGCACCTCCCAGGCCGATCGCCCGCAGCGGGCCGCGCAGCAGCGCCGCGATGGACGGCTCGGCGAGCATGCCGATCACCAGCGAAGTGACGGTGATACCCAACTGGGCGCCGGACAACTGCAGCGTGAGACGCCGTACGGCCTTCAGCGCACCGTCCGCGCCGCGCTCGCCTGCCTCGGCGGCACGCTCCAGATCGGCACGCTCAACGGTGGTCAAGGAGAACTCGGCCGCGACGAACACCGCGCAGGCCAGCGTCAGGAGGAGGGCCAGCAGGAGCAGCAGGACCTCGGTCACCGTGCCACCCCCGCTCCCTCAATCGCATGGGTCCGGCGGGAATGGCACGGCTGGTACTGGGAGGCTCACCCATGGGGGAACGTCGCTCCTTCTCGAAACACACATACAGACAGTGAGTGGAAACAGGATTGCCTGCCTCTACACCAACTGTAAAGGAGTCGCAAAGCACCACCCGAAGGCCCTGGGGCTCGAGTCGCCGGCGGTGTGTGCCGAAGATCCATGGGCAGCGGCCCGAACCGCCCCTCCGGGGCGGCACCTGACACACAGCGACAGCGGGCCCAGAGGTCACGAGCCCGCCGGTGGATGCATCGCAGGCCACAGGAAGGCGTGCACCACCCGCAGTTCCGCGCCTCGCAGCCGCGCCTCGCAGCCGCGCCTCACGCACCGCCACCGCCGGCCCCGAGGCGGGCCCATCCACACCCACCACCACCCGACCGGCCACGATGTCTCCCAGATCCGCACACCAGAGCTTGCATCTTCAGCATCACGCCGACCCCGCCTCCCCCGCCAGGGAACCCGGTGTCCCCTGGCGGGGGCCATCCGGGCACCCCCTCGTGCGCCGACGGGCGATCACAGGGGCATCCCCACGAAGCACCGGTGCCGCCCCCAGCGCCCCGCAACTCCCGGACAGGACCGTCGGTCGGTTCTCGAACGGCACGGCCACCGACGGCGGTAGAGGCACAACGAGCCGCTGGCCGGACGCTGCGGACACGGTCCCCGGAGCGGCGAACTCGTCGCCCCGCTCGGCCTCAGCCTCGCAAGAGCCCGTTTTCGGCCTTTCCCGGCGAGCCCATGCCGACCGCACCCCCGCCCGGCCTGCGACAGCCCTATGCTTCTACTCGTTTGTAGAAGGCCCGCGGCAGGGCCGGGCCCCACCCACCCGGAAGAGGACACGCATGGCTTCGATCGACCTGGACAAGGTGCTCGACAAGGCGTGGGCGGACAAGAGTCTGCCCGAGATCCTGGCCGCCCCGGTGGGGGCGCTCAAGGGCGTCTCCGACCGTGACGGCGAGCTGCTTCAGCAGGCGTTCGGGGTCAAGACCGTAGCCGACCTGGCCGAGTTGAAGTACGTCCGCTGGGCACAGGCCCTCGCCGCGCTGGACGCGGCCAAGTAGCCCGCCCCACGCACAACCGTGGTGTCGTGCGTCTGCCCGGGCGCACGGCACCGCACCTGAACAAGACACACGCACGCATAAGGAGTGGACGCCACCATGGTGTTCAAACGACTGCTCGGATCACTCGGCGTGGGCGGACCCACCGTCGACACGGCCCTCGACCCGGGAGCCGCCCGCCCCGGCGGCGCGCTGACCGGCCAGGTCCATCTCAAGGGCGGAGACGCCGACTTCGACATCGAGCACATCACCCTGGAGCTGGTGGCCCGGGTCGAGGCCGAGCACAGCGAGGGCGAGAGCGAGGGTGTCGTCGCCTTCGAGCGGTTCACCGTCGGCGGCGGTTTCCGGCTGGTCGCGGGGCAGCAGCACAGCGTCCCGTTCACGGTGACGCTGCCCTGGGAGACGCCGATCACCGAGCTGTACGGGCAGGGCCTGGGCATCGTTCTCGGCGTGCGCACCGAGCTGGCGGTGGCCGGCGCCAAGGACAAGGGCGACCTGGACCAGCTGAACATCGCCCCGCTGCCCGCCCAGGAGGCCATCCTGGAAGCGTTCGGACAGCTCGGCTTCGGCTTCAAGTCCGCCGACCTGGAGTACGGGCGCATCGGCGGCACCGGTCAGCAGCTGCCCTTCTACCAAGAGATCGAGATCACCCCGTCCCCGCAGTACGCGCACCAGGTGAACGAGATCGAGGTGACCTTCCTGGCCAACCCGGGCGGCATGGAGGTCGTCCTGGAGGCCGACAAACGCGGCGGCTTCTTCTCCGGCGGCCACGACGCGCTGACCCGCTTCACGGTCGGCCACCACGACTCCCGCGACTGGAACACGGAAGTCGACGGCTGGATCCGCCAGTTGGTCGAGCACCGGGCGTCGCACGGCACCCACGGCGCCTACGGCGCCTACGGCCACGGTGACCCGTACGCCAGGCAGGGGCACGGCGGACACCACGGGCACGGCGACCACCACCACGACGACCACCGCCGTTCCGGCCCCGGCATGGGCACCGCCGTCGCCGCGGGCGCCGCCGGGCTCGCGGTCGGAGTCGTCGGCGGCATGGTCGCGGCCGAAGTCGTCGACGAGGTCGGGGACTTCTTCGAAGGCGACGAGGAGGACGAGGGCTGACAACAGGCCCCGGCAGGCGGTGAAGACGCACCAGCAGGGGGCGGGTGGACACAGCCTCCGCCCCCTGCTGGTAACTTCTACAGGATTGTAGAAGAAACGCTGTCCGGAGCACCTCGGTCCGGGCATCCTCCCGACACGTACGGAGTTCTCATGGCCCTGTGGGACCGCCTCAAGGAGTCCGCATCGACGATGCAGACCCAGCTCATGGCGAAGAAGAACGACCTCAAGAGCGGCGCCTTCCGCGACGCCAGCATGGCGATGTGCGCCCTGGTCGCGGCCGCCGACGGCACGGTCGATCCCTCCGAGCGGCAGCGTGTGGCCCAGCTCATCGCCACCAACGAGGTGTTGCAGAACTTCCCCGCCGACGACCTGCGCCGCCGCTTCGAGGACAACCTGAACAAGCTCACCACCGACTTCGACTTCGGCAAGGTGAGCGTCATGCAGGAGATCGCCAAGGCGAAGAAGAAGCCCGCCGAAGCGCGAGCCGTCATCCAGATCGGCATCGTCATCGGCGGCGCCGACGGCGACTTCGACAAGGACGAGCAGGCTGTGGTGCGCGAGGCGTGCTACACCCTCGACCTGCCGCCCCACGAGTTCGACCTCTGACCGACCCGGATCATGTGGCGGGCCGGCACCGGGACCGGCCGGCCACACCACCGGTGAGAGCTGGAGCCGTGATGCCGGCCTTCGTGGGGCTCGTCGCCGGACTCGCCGCGCTCACCGATCACGCCTGACGCTCCCCCGCCAGGGTCAAAGGGGCGTGGCTGCGTGCAGGATGAAGACCATCGTCACGGCGGAGTTCGCCGACGACATCGCCGACACGGCGGCCCCACCGCCGCGCCCCACGCCGCCACACCCACCGACGTGAACAGCGACGGCCAGCTGCGCACCACCGGAGGGGGCCGAGCAGAGCCGCCACTCGACGCGGCACCGGTCCCGCCGCGGCCAGAGCGGCCAGCGTCGCCACCGGCGTGCCCCGGGACACCAGGGCCGCCTTGCCGATCGCGCACGCCACGGCCCGGCGGCTGCCGACCTCCTGGGCCGCATCCTCGTCCGCCCACCGCTCCGCCGTGTACGCCACCGCCGTACGCAGCGGACGCAGGAAGGGATTGGCCCTCGCAGCCAGCTGGACCGCGAGCAGGAAACGGTGGTGGCGTGCGGTCAGATGAGCCCGCTCGTGGGCGAACACCGCCCGGCGCTCGGCCGGTTGGAGGCAGTCCAGCATCGCCGTGGTCACTACCACCCGATCCCGCCGACCGCCCGGCAAAGCGTAGGCGTAGGGGACGTCGTCCGGGAGTACCGCCACCTCCGTCTCCCGCAACCCGGCCAGCGCCCGGTGGGCCCGACGGCGCACCCGCCCGTGGCGCCAGAACGTGCGGCCGCACGCCACCAGCACCACGACGAGCGCGGGAATCGCCGCCTTGCCGACGACCTCGTCGTACGGCACCGCCGCCCGCACCTCGGGGTCCGACCAACCGTCGGGGAGCGGGTTTCCGGGTAGCTGGGCGGTGCCGACCACCATCACCAGGCCGAGGCACAGCGTGCTGCAAGCCGCCATGACCGCGGCCACCCCGGTCAGCAGCCGCGTCGCGGTCCGTGGATGCAGATGCTGCTCGGCCAAGCGCGCAATCGGCCACGCCGTCAGAGGCAGCACCAGTGGCAGAAAGACGAAGACCCCCATGAGGTTCAGTCTTCCCCTTCGTTCCTCGAGTGACCCAGCAGCTCACGCAACAGCCGCTCGTCGTCCGGACCGAGGCCGGTCACGAAGCTGGCCAGCACCGCCTCACGGTCGCCCTCGGAGTCCAAGACCCTGCGCATCTTGTGGGCGGCCAAGCCCGCCTGATCCGAAGCGGGCGTCCAGGCGAAGGACCGGCCCGCCCGCTCCCGCGTGACCGCTCCCTTGGCCAGCAACCGGGTCAGGATGGTGATGACCGTCGTATAGGCGAGGTCGCCGCCCAAACGCTCCTGCACCCATCCGGCCGACGCCGGTCCGTCCGCCTCCCTCAGCGCCGACAGGACCAGCGCCTCCAGCTCGCCCTGCCCCCGCCGCCGGGGACGCTGCCGCTGCTCAGTCACGCCCTGTCTCCCTTCCGCCGCCGTCCGTTTCCCCAGCGGACATCGTATGGCCGCCACGAGGAGCATCACGCCGCCTCACAAGCCTCGACGATCCCCCACCCCACCCTCTACAGAATCGTAGAAGATGTGCTGCCCCAGGACATGCCCGTACACAGCAGGACCACGAACGGAGCGTTGGGACGTGGGTGTCATCGCGTGACTGACGCAGGAACGTCTCACCGGAGCAACGTTCCATAGGCTTGGTTCCGCAGAATCCGAGCTGCTGGGCGGAGCCGTGGCGCCGGACAACCCCCAGTACCCGTCGACCGCGTACACCTCGTCGGCTCCTCCTACGGAGGCTGGCTCGTCCTGAACCAGGCCCACCGCAGGCCCGGTCGCCTCGCCTCGGTCACCCTGCTCGACCCCGGCGGCCTGGAGAAAGTGGGACAGCGCTCCCAGCCGTTGGTGACGACGCACTCAGCGCACCTCCGCGCCCTCCCGCCCACCAGCTGCAGCACCCTTCGCCACGCGTTCGACCGCGCCGGCATCACCCCTCGCCAGATGCGAAGCGAGCGAGTACTCCGACAAGGCACTGCCGCAATCCGCCGACCTCGGCGCGGCAACTCCCCCACACGGGGTGCCCGCTGCTTGATCGACCTCGACGAAGGGGATTTTCCTTGGGCCGGTCGGGGTTACCCCTTCGATAGAATACCCGAGGGGTATCTCGAAGGAGTGTGGGTCGTGGAACTGGCGATGGCGACAGAGGAACTGAAGACCGTGGTCAACCGGCTGCGCCGGGCCCAGGGGCAGATCGCCGGCGTGATCAAGATGATCGAGGAGGGGCGGGACTGCGAGGACGTCGTCACCCAGCTCGCCGCGGCGTCCAGGGCTCTGGACAAGGCCGGTTTCGCGATCATCGCCACAGGGCTGCAGCACTGCCTGACCGATGCGGACATGGCCGCATCCGGCGACCGGGAGCAGATGCGCACCCGGCTGGAGAAGCTGTTCCTCTCTCTGGCCTGAGCTGTGGTGCCGCGACGCCGGATCACCCACCCGGTTCGGAGCGGGTGGCCACATGGCCTGGCTAGGAAAAGGGGAGGGACCCGGAGAGCCGGGCCCCTCCCCGGCGGGGTGTGATTCAGCGGTCGCGCAGTGCGGCCAGCGTGTTCTCGAGGTCGGCGGCGCGGGGTCGGTTGTGGGGGAGCTTGGCGAGCAGGGCGGCCATGCCGCAGGTGTTGCTCAGGGCGGAGAAGACCAGGCCGCCCGCGATGCCGGCGGAGATGAGCTGGAAGGCGGGGTCGACGACGAGCCCGAGTAGCAGGCCGAGCAGCACGATCACTCCTGCGGTGAGCCTCACCTGCCGCTCCATTCCCCAGGTGGCACGGGAGACGCCCTGGGGGCGGTGGAGTTCGTGGCCGTCGGCCGCCCAGGCGCCGGTTCCTCCGACAGGGTGGCGGCCCTGACGCCGTTCTCGGCGAGGATCCTGCCGGCGTTCTCGGAGCGTGCGCCCGAGGCGCAGACGACCAGGACGTCACCGCGGTCGGCGGCGTACCGGATGTCCGGCAGCGCGCGCTGGATCTGGTCGAGGGGGATGTTGAGCGCGCCGGGGAGGTGACCGCCGGCGTATTCGCCCGGGGTGCGCACGTCGATGATGGTCAGTTCGTGCAGGCGGGTGCGCGCCTCGTCGGTGGCCAGGGCCGTGGGGGTGGTCATGGCAGTTGTCATCCTTGCGTGTCGGAGTGTGCTGAGCTTGATCTGACGGGAGCCCGGACCGAAGGCGGTCCTTGAGATACGCGGCCGGCTGGAGAAGCTCTCCTGGTCCTTAGCTCTGGTCCCTGGTCCGAGCCGTTGGCGGCCCTCGTGTTCAGACGATCACGTCGACGAGCATGAAGGCCGCCACAGCCAGCAGGACACCGGCGAAGATCTTCTGAAGGGTGGTGCTGGAGATCTTCGTCGCGAGACGTTTGCCGTCCCAGGCGCCGAGGATCGCGGCTCCGGTGAAGGGGCCGATGATCTCCCAGTGGAGCCCGCCGCTGGTGCCGGTGCGAGCGGCGAGCGCGGCGAGTGAGTTCACCATGATGACGAGCAGGCTGGTGCCCACCGCCCGGCGCATGGCCAGTCCCAGGACGCTCACCAGGGCGGGCACGGCGAGGAATCCCCCGCCGACCCCCAGAAAGCCCGTCACGGCGCCGAGTCCGGCACCGGCACCGGCCGCCTTGCCGGGACGGATCCGGTCCGGCGTCTCGGACGCGGACGGACGGAGCATGCGCAGGGCCGCCAGCGCGGCGATGACCGCGAACGCCGACGTCAGAACCGCGTCGGGCAGACCCCCGGCGGCAGCGCCGGCGAGGAAGGCGGGGCCGATGCCCGCCGCGGCGAACAGCGCTCCCGTCTTCCATGCCACGTCCCCGTCGCGGGTGTGGGCGTACAGGGCGGTGGCGGAGGTGATGGTGACGATGATCAGACTGGCGGTGGTGGCGGCGGCCGGAGTGAAGCCGAGCAGGTAGATCAGTGCCGGTACGGCAAGGACGCTGCCACCGCCGCCGAGGGCTCCGAGGGCGAGTCCGATGACAGCCCCGGCGATGAGGGCGAGAACGAGTACGGTCACGCTATCCGGCCGCTGTTCCCGCGTTCGTCGACGACCGGGTGCCCGGCGGCGGCCCACGCGTTCATGCCGCCCTCGACGTCCACCGCGTGCGCTCCGCGTTTTGTGAGGAGCTTCGCGGCCTGCCGGGAACGGTGTCCACTGCGGCAGATCACCACCAGCGGACGACCCTGCGCCCCGGCGGGCACAGTGGCGCCGGCGACCAGTTTCGTCAGCGGTACGTGCACGGCGCCCGGGGCATGGCCCGAGGTCCATTCGGGCTGCTCTCGCACGTCCAGCAGGACAGCGTCAGGCCGGTCACCGCTGGTACGGCTGTGCGCCTCGTCGGCCGTGACGCGGGGCCCGTTTCGGCGAAAGCGGAACATCACACGCTTCCTTCCTTACGAGAGGGGACGGCCGGGATTCAGGCGGAGGTAAGCGACAGCCCGGCATCGGTCGCGGCGTCGAAGCCGTCGTCGACGGCGACCACATCGCGGCCGGCGGCGTCGAGCAGAGAGGCGGCGATCGCCGCGCGCATCCCGCTCGCGCAGTGCACCCACACCGTCCCGTCCGGCACCTCGCCGATACGGCCGTGCAGCTCGTGGATCGGGATGTGGACCGAGCCCTCGATGTAGCCGCCCGCACGCTCCGAGTCCCGGCGCACGTCCAGAACGAGGACGTCGTCGCCGCGCTTGCGGATATCAGCGAGGTCGGCGAAACGGGCGCGGGGAAGGAGGCGAGCTGCTCCCCCTCGCGGATCCAGCCGGCCGAGTCGCCGGTGGCGGCGGCGGCCGGGCGGTCGATGCCCACCCGCGCCAGCTCACGCTGCGCGGCGGCGATCTGCTCCGGGGTGTCGGCGAGCAGGGTGACGGGCTTGCCCCAGGGGATCAGCCAGGCCAGGTAGGTGGCGAGCTTGCCCTCGCCCTCGAAGTTGAACGACCCGGCCACGTGCCCCTCGGCGAAGGCCATGCGGCTGCGCAGGTCCACCACCCACTCGCCCGCGGCCAGCCGGGAGGCGATCTCCTCGGCGTCCGCACGCCTCGGCGGGGTGAGGTCGACCGGCGTGGGGCCCGCGGCGTTGGCCGGGCCCATGTGCGCGTAGTAAGCGGGCACGTCATCCAGCCCGGCGAGCATCCGGGCGACGAAGGTGTCCACGTCCAAGGTCAGCGCGTCGTTGGTCTCGCGTTCCTTGCCGATGGTGGTCGCGTCCCCCTCGGACTGGGCGGAGGAGCAGAAGCTGCCGAACCCGTGGGTGGGCAGGACCGGCACCCCGTCGTCCAGCTCATCGGCCAGCCGGTGGGCGGAGGCGTGCTGGGCGCGGGCCAGTTGCTCGGTCAGCCGCGGCTCGACCAGATCGGGGCGGCCGACGGCGCCGATGAGCAGCGATCCGCCGGTGAACACTGCCGCGCCCCGCCCGTTCTCGGTGAGGGTGTAGGAGGTGTGGTGGGGGGTGTGCCCGGGAGTGGCGATCGCGCGCAGCACCAGCCCCTCGTCCACCGTCACGGTGTCGCCGTCGGCGACGGGGGTGCGGGCGAACGACACGCGCGCCTCAGCCGGCACCAGGTACTGCGCGCCGGTGACGCGGGCCAGCTCCAGACCGCCGGTGATGTAGTCATTGTGCACGTGGGTCTCGGCCACGAACGCGATGCGCACCCCGCGGCGGGCCGCCGCGGCGATGACCTGGTCGATGTCCCGCGGCGGGTCTACGGCCACCGCAGCACTGGGGCCGCCGACCAGGTAACTGCGGTTGCCCAGGCCCTCGAATTCCAGGGTGTCGACGAACAACACGGCTCATGACTCCTCTCGAACAATGTACCCCGGGGGTATCTGACTCTCACACTAACATCTATACCCGGGGGGTATTCCAGGGATCCAGAAGCGGCCCGTCAGGCGTCACCAGGCGCGCTTCGGGTACCCGGCGGGATATAGAGGAATCAGTCGTTCCGCACCTACTCGGGGTGCCCGTGCCCTACGACCGCACCATCCGCCTGGCCGTCACCGACTTCGACGCCGCCACCACCGCAGTCCGCCAGGCCCTGGCCGACCAAGGGTTCGGCATCCTCACCGAGATCGACGTCCAGGCCACACTGAAGGCCAAGCTCGACCACGACATGGAGGACTACCTGATCCTGGGCGCCTGCAACCCGCCACTCGCCCACCAGGCCCTGGAGACCGACCGCTCCATCGGCCTGCTCCTTCCCTGCAACGTCGTCGTACGCCGCGACGGCGACCACACGCTCGTCCAGGCCCTCGACCCGGGCACCATGGTCACCCTCACCGGCCTGGACGCCCTCAAGCCCGTCGCCGACGAAGCCACCGCCCGACTCGACGCCGCGCTCAGCGCCCTGACCGCCACCTGACCTCTCCCCGGTTCGGCATCTGGCCGACCCGGACACGCGATGCGCAGTCCTTTCTCCCGGCCGGTGTCACCCGGCCCTGCGGATTGACCGGTACTGCGCGCGCCCTGGCCCGACGCCCCAACTCCCCCGCGTACAAGGTCGGCCCACGGGACTGACGCGGGACATCGCACGACCACGCTGAATTCCAGGCTCGGTCGCACCACCCCCTCCACCTTCTCTACAGTGATGTAGATTCTTGAGCCTGGGCCCGCGCCGCGGGCCTCGACCGCACCTGCCGAGAAGGAGTACGCAGTGGGAGTTTCCCTGTCCAAGGGCGGCAACGTCTCGCTCAGCAAGGAGGCACCGGGCCTGACCGCTGTCCTGGTCGGTCTGGGCTGGGACGTCCGTACGACCACCGGCACCGACTACGACCTCGACGCCTCCGCGCTGCTCCTCGACACGTCCGGCAAGGTTCTGTCGGATCAGCACTTCGTCTTCTACAACAACCTCAAGAGCCCCGACGGTTCGGTGGAGCACACCGGCGACAACCTCACCGGTGAGGGCGAGGGCGACGACGAGTCCGTCAAGGTGAACCTCGCGACCGTACCCGCCGAGGTCGACAGGATCGTGTTCCCGGTGTCCATCCACGACGCCGAGAACCGCGGCCAGAGCTTCGGCCAGGTCCGCAACGCCTTCATTCGTATCGTCAACCAGGCGGGTGGCGCCGAGATCGCCCGTTACGACCTGTCTGAGGACGCCTCCACCGAGACCGCGATGATCTTCGGCGAGCTCTACCGCAACGGCGCCGAGTGGAAGTTCCGTGCCGTGGGGCAGGGTTACGCCTCGGGACTGGCCGGGATCGCCGCCGACTTCGGCGTGAGCGTCTGACACCCCGCGGAGGCTGCACCAGACCGGCTCACCCCGGGGCAGCTCCGGCGCCGCCTCCGCGCCGATCCGAGACCGAAACCGAAGCCTTCCACCGTCAGGAGACCATGTGGCCGACCCACCGCGCCTTCGCCCGGAGGACAGGCCGCGGATCCAGCACCCTCCTGGCCTTCGCCGCTGTGCGGGGAAAGGCGATACGCGGCGGCGATGGAACCACACGTGCGGCGCATGCAGCAGGCACGGCAGAGCTGGCAGCAAACCGAGCTGGGCCGGGGCATGCCGCCCCCACCTGAGGCGGCGCCTCGGCGAGGATCTGCCCCTCCGCCCCACCCCACGCCCAGGGCGTCCGCACCCCCGGCTCCCACGACTCCGGCACCACCGCCAACCCGAAGGAGCACACCCCTACCATGTCTCCCATGTCGGTCAACCTGACCAAGGGCCAGCAGATTAGCCTCAGTAAGTCCGACGGCACCGCCCTGACGTCCGTCCGTATGGGTCTGGGCTGGCAGGCCGCACCCCGTAAGGGCTTCCTCGCCAAACTCACCGGGGCGCGGGAGATCGATCTCGACGCCTCCGCCGTCCTCTTCGCCGCCGGGCAGACCACGGACGTCGTCTTCTTCCAGCATCTGGTCAGCGACGACGGCTCGGTCCGGCACACCGGCGACAACCTCACCGGCGGCGCGGGCACGGGAGGCGACGACGAGGCCGTCCTGGTCGACCTCGCCCGCGTGCCCGCGTGCCCGCGCACATCGACCAGATCGTCTTCACCGTCAACTCCTTCACCGGCCAGAGCTTCGCCGAGGTGCATAACGCCTTCTGCCGCTTGGTCGACGAGACGACCGGCACCGAACTGGCCCGATACACACTCACCGGCGGCGGCGACCACACCGCCCAGATCATGGCAAAGGTTCATCGCTCCGGCGGCGGCTGGCAGATGAAGGCCATCGGCGAACCCGCAACCGGCCGTACCTTCCAGGACCTGCTTCCGGCCATCACACCCCACCTCTGAGCACCACCGCCGCTACGCTCGCGCCGTTCAGGCCCCGGTCCCGGAGAAGAGAGAGCAGGACACCATGTTCGGACTGAGCGAACTCGCCGTCATCCTCATCGTCGTCATAGCCGTGATCCTCGCCAAGAAGGGCCCCGAACTGGCCCGCTCCGCTGGCAAGTCGGCGCGCATCCTCAAGGCCGAGGCCCGTGCCATGAAGAAGGAGGAGAACGAGGCGGCGGCAGACGAACCTCCACGGATCATTCCGGGTGAGACCGCCGTACCGGACACCGGCGTGACCGCCGCCGGAACGGAACGGCCGTCAGCCCCCGCACCCGACCGGACCGAGCGAACCAGCGGTACTCCGCCGCATGACAACAGGCCATAGACCCTGGACACGCCGCAGGCCGAGGCGGGCGTCGTCCATGGTGTCCCCGACTTCGGCCACGCGGCCCATCTGTGCGGCCTTCGCCAGGCACTTGGACGGCACCGCCACCGTCCGCCTCGACGCCTGCGAGCACTCCAACGTCGTCGCGCAGCCCTCGCCCGCCGGCGCCGCGGAAGGCGGTTCGCTCCTGTGGCTCAGGCGGGTGCCAGGCGCCCCCAACTCCACACTGACCCAAAGATGTTGGCAGGCTCGCCCACTCATGAACAGGCCGCACACGGGATCACCGGGCTGCCCTCCTCATACACAGCACACCGCACCGGCGCTGCGCCGCAGACCGTGCCGGGGGCCACAGCCCGCCGCATGCTCGCCGGGTGTCCACGGCGCCGGGTGGTCGCGCGCACGGGGTCCGCGATCTGCACAGCCTCGAAGGGGCAGGGAGTACCGCGGACGCCCACAGCGCGTGCACTTTGCGGCAGCGAAGAGTACGTCCTGGTTGACCGCGAAGAGTTCGCAGGTCGCGCTGCATCGGCCGTAGGAGTCGTGTCGTCGCCACTGTCCTTGCTTCGGATGCTCAAGACAGGAGAACCCGAGTCCAACGATGCTCACGGCACACACGGAAACCCACCTACTCAGAAGCCCCGCCGGGCCTGATCCGCGGGGCTCCTTGTCGCACTCCGCTGTCACACGCCTATCACCAATTGCATCGACTCCCCCGGACCAAAACGCCCTGACCTGGTATTACGCGCTCATCTTGGACTGGCCTGGACGCCCACGGACGGTCTCTACAACCTGTGCCAGGTCGTACCCAGTGAGGGACCGAGGATCAGGACGGGAGCCTCTTCTGGCCCGTCAAAGCGGTATTGCAGGTTCGACGGTGTCTCACTCACGCCTCAGACCCTCTCACGTATCACAGACGCCCCTATAACGCAGGGGTGCGGGAGACCGGTCTGACCAGGTTGAAGACCTCGCGGGTGGCCTACCGCTTGAGGCATCGGATGATCTCACGGCGGGTCTTGCCCTCCTGGGTGCGGCGTTCATAGTACGCCTGGGTGCGCGGGTCGTGGCGCAGGCGGGTGAACACGATGCGGTGCAGGGCGGCGTTGGCCTGCCGGTCGCCGCCGTGGTTGAGCCGACGCGTGCGCCGCCGGCCGGAGGAGTACTCGATGGGGCTGACTCCGCAAAGGGCAGCAAAGGACGCCTCAGTGTTCAGCCGCTCGGAATTGTCCCCCATGGTGATCAGGAGAGTGACGGCACTGTCCGGACCGATGCCCACCGGCACGAGCAACTGTGGGGCGTGGCGTTCGACGAGCCGGGTCAGGCGTTGGTTCAGCTCGTCGATCTGCCCGGTGAGCTGCTCAATGCGCTCGGCGAGCATGCGCAAGGTCAGGTGGGTGGCCTGGGCCACCGCGCCCTCGCCGTCGCCTGGCTCGAGGCGTGCGCAGGTGCGGAACAGCTCGCGGTTGCCCAGGCTGGACAGCTGTTCCCGCAGGGCGGGATCGGCGATGACCAGGACGGCCTTGAGCTGGTTGATCGCCTGGGTACGGGCCTTGACCGCGGAGTCCTTGGCGAGCTTGAAGATCCGGGCGCTGTGCACCGGACCGTCGCCGGACTTGGCCCGGGCCCGGGCTCGACCGCTGAGCACGGCTCGCGCGGCGGCCTGAGCGTCGAGCGGGTCCGACTTGCCGAGCAGACGGCGGGCCGATCGGTCGCGCCTGTTCACCTCGTACACCTCAACGTGCTGAGCCAGCAGGTAGCGGGACAGGCCCGCGCCGAAGGTACCCGTGCCCTCCACCCCGGCCCGGCGCACCGCTCCCCGCTTGCGGGCCCACACAAGCAGCTGCCGGTAGCCGGCCACCGTCGCCGGAAAGGACTCGGTGCCCAAGATCTTCCCCAGCGGGGAGATCACGGCGGCGACGTGCACCTCGCCGTGCGTGTCCACGCCCAGTACGACCTCTCTCCGCATGGGCGGATCTGTGCTTGAGGAGGTGCTGTGCTGTCTGGTCGTCATGGTGGTTCGCCTCCCGCGTGGTGACGTGCTGGGTGGATGGCACCGGCCTGCTCGGGCGGTCTGAACCGTGATGGCGCCTGAACTCGGCAAGGCCCTATTGGGACACGCCCCGTGGCTCGGTGGCAGGCAGCATCCCGCAACGGCAGTCGACAGGTCTGTGACTGGACACTTCGGTCATAGATCTCATGAGTCAGACCCCCGTCCGGGACGGCACTGCGCAACAGTCCCATCGATCCGGGCACAACGGCGTGACTCGATCACTGCCGGATGGCTTCGAACGAACCGGCGCTCAACCTGGCCTGGGCGCGCCGACAATGGGCTGACTCTTCGTCCACTCGTGACCGGCGTTGATCGCCAGCCTTGTGTCCTGCCTTACCAGTTGTCCTTGTTGACCATGGCGCGAACGGCCCGAGGAACGCTCGACAGGGCTGACCCCGCACAGCGCGGCGAAGGGCGCCTCGCCGCCCAAGAAGCGCTGGCGGGGTCGCCGTCCACCAGGTGGTCAGCTGGCCCGTGACCTCGCCCGTGTACAGGTCGACGTAGACCGTGTGCGCCGTCTCACCGAGTTCGGGCAGGGCGAAGTCCACCTGCGTGGTGCTCTCACCGCTGCCCGGACGCACTGCGGTCAGCGTGCCCTCCGGGTGCTCCGCACTGGCACGGGCCACCTGATCGGACAGGGAGAGGGCGCTGCCACCGGTCCGCGCGACGGTGAGTTCCTTGCCGTAGACGAGCGAGTCCAGCTGGGGCGTGAACGCGTAGAGCAGCCCGATCACCGCCGCGACGAGCAGGAACGGCGCGACCATGACGCCGGCGTAGAAGTGGAGTCGCGTCAACAGCGCGCCGAAGCCCTGCGGTTGCCGAGCCGACGCGGCCGTCGGGGGCGCCGTGGTCGCGGCGGTCGCCGCTGCCGTCCCAGCGGTCGCCGCCGCCGCTGCCTCGGTGCTTTCGCCGACCGATCCATCTGGTTCGGGCAGATCGGGTCTTTCGGAGTTGACGGATATAAATTCCACCTCATGCTGTGTCGGCGGTGCACAAGCCACCGAGATCCGTGCACGACGGCCGACGCCCGGTGGTGGATGACCCGCGAGTCACTCCACCGACCCGTTTCAGCCGCTGTCCTGAAGCAGTCGGATGGATGGCCTCCGGAGTTCCCGCCCGCCCCCGCTCGCCCCCGCTCGCCGAGCGCACCGTCTCGGCCCGGCTCGGCCCCCCACCGGGACTGTTGCCTAGCATTCGCAGGTGCATGAGTACAGCATCAGAACAGCCACGACCGCCGACCTCGACGAGGCGCGGGCCGTGATGCTCGACGCGGTGTACCGGGACTTCGGGACCGGCTACGTGCCGCGCTGGCACGCGGACATCATCGATCCGGCGTCGTTCTACGTCGTCCCACCCCGGCACACCCTGCTGGTCGCGGTGGACGAGGAGGACGGGACGGTGGCCGCCACGGCCGCCCTCGACGCGCGTGGACCGGCTCATCCACCGAACCCGCGCTGGCTGGCCGAGAGATACCCGTCCGGTGAGACCGCGCAGCTCAGGCGGGTGTGCGTACGCCCGGAGCATCGTCGGCGCGGGCTGGCCCGGCGGCTGGTGGAGGGGTTGCTGGACTTCGCGAAGGCGGACGGCGGTTACCGGGCCGTGTATCTGCACACGTATCCGCACTCGCCCGGCGCGATGGGGCTGTGGCAGACGCTGGGCAAGGTCGTCTGCGACGAACGGGAGGACGTGCCCGGCGACGACAGCGCAGCCGTGCACTTCGAGATCCCACTTGTTTAATCGGAAATCATTTTCATAAGATGTCGGTCGTTGTCGGCCGCTCCGCTTGGCCCATAAAGACAGAACGAGGACCATGAGATCTCCCCGCCTTCAGCTGATAGCCGGCTGCCTGCTCACTCCCCTGCTCGCCGGCTGCTTCTCCTCCTCCGGCGGCGACTCGTCCTCGGACTCCTCCGGCTCCGGCGAGGGCGGACGGCTCAGCATCGCGCTCGCCTTCCAGCCGGTGGAGAACTACTCGCCGTACGGGGAGGACGCCTTCACTCTGTCGCGCCTCGCCGTGGCCGAGGGACTGACCCGGCTCGACGCCAACGGCACCGCCGCACCCGCGCTCGCCGAGTCCTGGAGCAGCGAACAGGGCGGCAAGAGCTGGGTGTTCAAGCTCCGGGACGCCAAGTTCCAGGACGGCACGGACGTCACCGCGAAGGCCGTGGCCACCGCGCTCGCCCACGCCGCCGAGGCCGACCCGGCCCCCTCCGCCATCTCCGGTGTGAAGCTCACCGCCGAGGCCGTCGGCGACGACCAGGTCAAGGTCACCACCGCTGACGCCGACCCGGTGCTGCCGTTGCGGCTGTCCAACCCGGCCCTGTCGGTGTTCGCCCCGAAGGCGTACGCCGAGGACGGCAAGGTGAACGTGGTCGGCACCGGCACCGGCCCCTTCGAGATCACCAAGACCACCGGCAGCACGGCGGTCGCCCTGGACCGCTTCGACGACTACTGGGGCGGTCGTGCCCAGGCGTCCGGCATCGACGCGAAGTTCGTCACCGACGGCACCGCCCGCGCCAACGCCCTGCGCACCGGTGACGTGGACATCGCCGAGGCACTGCCCGTCGCGCAGGTCGCCTCGCTGGACGAGAAGACCGTCCACGAGGTCAACACCGCCCGCAACGCGAGCCTTTACCTCAACACCCAGGCCGGCGTCTTCAAGGACGCGGGACTGCGGGCCGCCGCCCGTGAGGCGATCGACACGTCCGTCATCGCCAAGGGCGTCTACGACGGCTACGCCGAGCCCGCGAAGGGCCTCTTCGGGCCCGCCCTGACCTGGGCGTCCGGCAAGCGGACCGAGCCGACCGGCCGGGCGAAGGCCGCCGACCCCAAGGGCAAGAACATCACCATCGCCACCTACAACGACCGGCCCGAACTGCCCGAGGCCGCCCAGGTGCTCCAGCAGCAGCTCGAGAAGGCCGGGTTCAAGGTGAAGCTGGAGGTGCGCGCGTACGCCCGGCTGGAGAGCGACCTGCTGGCCAAGAAGTTCGACGCCGCCGTCGCCGCCCGCAACATGATGCTCGACACGGGCGACCCGGTGACCGTCCTGGCCAGCGACTACACCTGCGACGGCTCCTACAACCTGTCGTTCCTGTGCGACAAGAACGTCGACAAGCTGGTCGCCGGCGCCCAGTCGGAGACCGACACCGCCAAGCGGCAGGACGGCGCGATGAGGACGGAGGCCGCGATCCTCGGCACGGACGCCGTGATCCCGCTCGTTCACCAGAAGATCGTCACGGGCATCGCTACGTCCGTCCATGGCGCGATCCTCGACCCGTACGAGCGTCAGTTCGTCGGCACCGGGACGCGGTCCTGAAGTCCATAGCCGCCCCCCGTGGCCGGTACGCCGCCGCCCTGCGCTCCTTTGCGCGGAGCGGCGGCCCCACGTTGCTGTGGCGGGCCGTGCTCACCGCCGCCCTGGTGTGCGGGATCGGTCTGCTGCCCTGGCTGTCGCGCACCGACCCCGCGCTGACGGTGCTCAAGGCCCGGTCGGCAGAGCGCGCCCCGACCCCCGAGACGCTGCGCGCCATCCGCGAGCAACTCGGCCTCGAGGACGGCCCGCTCGCGCTGCTCGGACACTGGCTCGGCGGACTGCTGCACGGGGACGCGGGCCGGTCCTGGGTGTCGGACACCGAGGTGCTGTCCGCCGTCGCACAGGCCCTCGGCGCGTCGCTGATGCTGATGGCCGGTTCGATCGTCGTCACCCTGCTCACGGTCGCCGCCGTGTGCGCCCGCACCCTCCGCCTCGGCTCCCGGCGCAAGCTCGTCGGACGCGGACCCGGCGGCACCGGCTCCGCGGTGCTGGCCGCACTGCCCGAGTTCCTCGTCGCCTCCGTACTGGCCTCGGTGGTCGGTGTGCAGCTGGGCTGGCTGCCCGCCCTGGGCTGGTACGGCCCGCAGTGGATGGTCCTGCCCTCGCTCGCCCTCGGCCTGCCCGCCGGTGCCGTCCTGGGGCGGATGCTGGACGACCTGCTGCCCGCCGCGTTCGCCGAACCGTGGGCGCTCGCCGCCGTGTCCCGCGGCATCCCGCCGAAGTCCGTGGCCCGGCAGGCGCTGCGCCGCTGCGTGCCCGGACTGCTGCCCAACCTGGGCCTGTTCGTGGTCGGCCTGACCGGCGGCTCGGTCGCCGTCGAGCAGATCTTCGACATACCCGGCCTCGGCCGCCTCACCCTGCGCGCCGCCCTCGCCCAGGACCTGCCCGTCCTGCAGACCGGCACACTCGCCCTCGTCCTCCTCGCGGCACTCGCCGCGCTGCTGGCCCGGCTCGGGGTCCGGTGGCTGATCGGCCCGGCGCTGCGCGACGGCGCCCTGCACTCCCTGCACCGGCCGACCCCGCCCGCCGCACGCGTCGCCCCCCTCGTCTACGGCCTTCTGCTGGCCGGCGTCATCGCATGCGGCCTGCCACGCGACCCGCTCGCCCTGGATACGGCCGCCAAGCTTCAAGCGCCTTCCTGGGCGCACCCGTTCGGCACGGACTCGCTCGGCCGGGACGTCCTGGCCCGGATCTCGCACGGCGCGCTCACCACCCTCGGCATCGCCTTCGCGGTGAGCGTCGCGGCGCTGGTGCTCGGTGTCCTGCTGGGCCTGCTGCCCCGCCTGTCCGGGCCACTGGTCGACACCGTCAACGCCGTACCGCCGGTACTGGCCGCCCTGCTCGTGACCGGTGTCGCGGGCAGCGGCCCGTGGACTCCCGCAGTCGCGGTCGCCGTGGTCGCCTGGTCGCCACTGGCCGCCCACACGTCCTCCCTCCTACGGCAGGAACGCGCGACCCTGCATCTGATGGCGACCCGCGCGCTCGGCGCCGGACCCGGCCACATCCTCCGGCGCGAACTGCTCCCCGCCGTCCTGCCTCCGGTCGTCCGCCACGCCCTGCTCCGCCTGCCCGGCATCGCCCTGGCCCTGGCCGCGCTCGGCTTCCTGGGCCTCGGCGCCCAGCCGCCCTCCCCCGAGTGGGGGCTACTGCTGGCCGAGAACCAGCCGTACGTGGAGCGCGCCCCCTGGGCCGTCCTCGCCCCCGCGGCCGTCCTCGCCCTGCTCGGCGCGCTCGCGGTGACGGCGGCGGGCGGGGTGCGGTTGCCGCGGCTGCGCCGGGGGAACCCGCCCGCGTCAGCGCCGCCCGCGCAGCGGACACCGCAGTCGCCACCGGAGCCGGACCGGCCCGCCGTCCTGGCCTCCGCCGCCTCCGACTCCTCCCCCACCGACCCCCGCTGACGGAACCCGACCCCTGACTGATGACCGATGACTGCGACTGACGTGTTCACCCGCTTCCTGGGCCGCCGTACCACCACCCCCAAATCCCCCCGCGAACACACCTGGAGACACCTCTCCCCCCTCCTCAAGCTGCTGATCCTCACCCAGCTCGCCTTCAACATCGGCTTCTTCGCCGTCCTGCCCTTCCTCGCCGAACACCTCGGCACCGGCATCGGCATGGCGGGCTGGATGGTCGGCTTCGTGCTCGGGCTGCGGACCTTCAGCCAACAGGGGCTGTTCGTGGTCGGGGGCATGCTCGTCGACCGGTACGGCGTACGGCCCGTCGTCCTGGTGGGCTGCGTCCTGCGGATCGCCGGGTTCGCCTGGCTGGGCTTCGCCGAGGCGACCTGGTCGGTGATCGGCTCGGTCCTGCTCATCGGCTTCGCCGCCGCGCTGTTCTCACCGGCGGTCGAGTCGGAGGTGGCCCGGCAGGCGGTGGTGTGGGAGGAGGAGGGCCACGGGTCCCGGACGCGGGTCCTCGCCCTGCTCTCGGCGGCCGGTCAGGCCGGTGCGTTCGTCGGCCCGCTGCTCGGCGCGCTGCTGCTCGCCGTGGACTTCCGTACCGCCTGTCTCGCCGGGGCCGGGGTCTTCGTGCTCGTCCTCGCCGGGCACGCCCGGCTGATGCCGCAACACATACCCGGCCGGGTACGGGTGACGGAGAAGGGCGGCCTGCGGCTGGTGCTGCGCAACCGCCGCTTCCTCGCCCTGTGCGTCGCCTACGGCAGCTACCTGCTCGCCTACAACCAGCTCTACCTCGCCCTGCCGGACGAGGTGGAACGGGCCACCGGCTCGCAGACCTCGCTGTCCTGGCTGTTCGCCCTGTCGTCCCTGCTGGTGGTGTGCGCGCAACTGCGGGTCACGCGGTGGGCGGGCGACCGGCTCGACCTGCGCCGCTCCATGGCCGCCGGACTGCTGCTCATCGCGGCCGGGTTCGCCGTCGTCGCGGCGGCCCGCCCGGCCGGCTGGACGGGCCTCGCCGGGCTGCTGCCCGCCGCCGGGTACGTCGTGCTGCTCACCCTCGGCCAGATGCTGGTCGTGCCCGCCGCCCGCGCCTGGGTGCCCGACCTCGCCGAGGAGGGCCGCATCGGCCTCTACACCGGCGCGCTGTCCTCCGTCTCCGGCGTGATCGTCCTCGTCGGCAGCTCGGCGACGGGCTCCCTGCTCGACGCGGGGCTTCCGGCGGCCGTGCCGTGGCTGGCCCTGGCCGCCGTACCGGTCATGACGCTGGGGCTGCTGCCGCGAAGGTGACGAAGTCGGCCCAGGCGGTGGGGGCTACGGCGAACTGGGGCCCCCGCCGGTCCTTGGAGTCACGGACGTGGACGGCGGTGGGGCAGGGGGCGACCTCGACGCAGTCGCCGGATCCGCCGCTGCTGTAGGTGGACTTCCGCCAGGAGAGGGCGACTTCGACGCAGTCGCCGTCGCCGCCGCTGCTGTAGCTGCTCTTGAACCAGGCCAGGTCAGACGCGTTCATAGTTCCCCTCGCATGCGCTGCAACAGACTCACGGAGTCCCTGATGGTGAGAGCTTGTGAACGCATCCTGGCATACCGCCTCTGGAGCACGCTGATCTCTTTCGCGTCGGATACGAGCAGGCCGCCCCGCTGCCCCTCGCAGTAGGCGTACCACTGGTTCTCCGGGGTCTCCAGGAGCTGCACGGGGCCGTCGAGCCCTGCATGCGTCTCCTGAACCTGGGGCATGATCTGCAACTCGACGTTCCGAAGCTCCGCGATCTCCAGTACGTGGTCCAGGAGTTCACGCGTCACCTCCGTCCCGCCCGTGCGCCGCAGGAACACGCCCTCCTCCAGGATGAACCCGAACGCCGTGTTGGGCCGCTCCCGCAGCAGCCGTTGGCGATCCGCCCGTGCCGTCCACTGGGCCTCGATCTGCTCGTCGTCCAGCGGCGGGAGCTGGTTGGTGAACAGCGTGCGCGCGTACGCCTCCGTCTGCAACAGCCCCGGCACCAACCGGCATTCGTACGTGTACAGCGTGATCGCGGTCGCCTCCAGCCGCGCCCACCGCCGGAACCAGGCCGCCAGCCCCGGCTGCCGGGCGACCCGCTTGAGGGTCTTGCTCAACACTCCCGTGTTCCCGGTCGCCTCCTCCGCCCGCTCCACGAAGGCGACGTCCGGCATCCGCCGCCCCAACTCCACCGACGCCACTGTGTGTTTGGAGAACCGGACGACCTCCGCGAACTCCTCCCGACTCAGACCCACGTGCTCGCGCAGCGCCTGAAGCGCCGCTCCGAACGTCCGCAGGCTGTCCGCCCCGTCCGGTTCCCCGCCACCCCGTACGAACGTGTCCTCGACCACCCTCGCCCCACCTTCCGCTCACACCCCGCTCCCAACCCGCCCATGGTTACGGGCTGTCATCGGTACTGTCCAGCCCGTGACCGCGTACTCTCGCGCGGAGTACGCGGCTCCGGCCTGGTGAAAGGGGTGCCGGAGAGGCCAGATTGGGCGCATGACAGCTCCGTCCACCCACCAGGGCCCGGTTACCGTACGTGTGTTCACCTCCGTCCGGAGGTTCAGCGCCACCCCGCTGGGCGCCCGCCTCGCGCGGCACCACGCCATAGAGCAGCTGAGGGCGTGGGGCGTCGGATCCGCTTCCGCTTCCGGGTCGGACGCCGTGGGGACGGTCGCCGCCATCGTCGGCGAGCTCGCGGCGAACGCCGTCACCCACGGGCGGGTGCCTGGCCGGGACTTCGAGCTGCGGCTCTCCCTCGTCACGGGAAGCGTGCGCGTCGAGGTCACCGACACCCGCGCCGGGAGCGTGCCGCCCGCGCCCGGAGCCGTGACGGCTCCGCCGCCCCTCGACGAGTCCGGGCGCGGGCTGTTCCTCGTCGGGGCACTCGCCGACCGGTGGGAGGTGCTGGAGCGGGAGCCGGGCAAAACGGTCCGCGCGGAGGTCGATCTGCCGGGCTGGCTGTCGCTGGTCGGGCGGGCCGCGCGAAACGGGTGACGGCCACCGCCCGTGCGAAACGCGTGACGGCCGCCGCGCGCACGGGACGGGTGACAGCCGCCGCCCCGGTCGTTCAGTCCGCCACGGGATACGGCACGAACGTGCTGCTGTCCTGGTCGATCCGGAGCGTGGCGCCCAGTGGGGGTGTGGCGCGTTGCGGGCAGTCGAGGCGTTCGCAGACGCGGCAGCCCATGCCGATGGGGGTGGCGGCGGAGGGGCTGGTGAGGTCGAGGCCGTCGGAGTAGACGAGGCGGTGGGCGTGGCGGATCTCGCAGCCGAGGCCGATGGCGTATGTCTTCCCGGGCTCGCCCCAGCCGCCGCGGTGCCGGGTGATCGCGCGGGCGGTCCACAAGTAGCGCTGCCCGTCCGGCATTTCGGCGATCTGGACGTGGATCCGGCCGGGCGCGGCGAACGCCTCGTAGACGTTCCAGAGGGGACAGGTGCCGCCCGCCCGGGAGAAATGGAACCCGGTGGCCGACTGCCGCTTGGACATGTTGCCGGCCCTGTCGACCCGGACGAAGGAGAAGGGGACGCCGCGCAGGCGCGGACGCTGGAGTGTGCTGAGGCGGTGGCAGACGGTTTCGTAGCCGAGTCCGTAGCGGTCGGTGAGGCGTTCGATGTCGTAGCGGAACTCCTCGGCCGCCGCATGGAAGGCGGTGTACGGCAGGATCAGCGCGGCAGCGAAGTAGTTGGCGATGCCGATACGGGCCAGACCGTGGGCGGGCGTGCCGGGCTCGAAGTCCTCGGCGGCCTGGCGGCCGAGTTCGTCGGCGTACTCCAGCAGGGCCAGTTGGGTCGCCATGCGGAAGGCGCGCTGTCCGGGGCGCAGCCGGGGAGACATGTGGAGGGTGCGGGTCGCGGCGTCGTAGCGGTGGAGGCGGTCGCCGGAGTCGGCGGACAGGCGGACGCCGTGGGCGTCGGCCAGTCGCCTGGTGAGGGCGCCGATGACCTCGCCGGGCCGGATGCCGATCTCGTCGGCGAGGCGTTCGGCCGCGAGGTCGGTGTCGTGCAGGTAGTTCTGGCGGCGGTAGAAGAAGTCCCTGATCTCCTCATGGGGTGATCGGGGGACCCGGGAGATCCCGGCGATCCGGGCGGTCCAGGTGTCTCGGCGGTGGTGTCACGGCCGTCGTCCGCTGCCGCGAGGCGCTCGGCCAGCAGTTGGTTGCGGCGGCCCAGGTCGAGCAGGACCTGGGCGACGGCGGGCATGCGCGAGGCCAGTTCGGCGAGGTCGGACGGCGACACGCGGGACTCGGCGATCTCCCCCGCCAGAGCCTCCCGCAGGTCCGCCACCAGCCGGGTCGTGTCGCGCTCGGAGAAGAAGCCCGGGTCGACGCCGAAGGTTTCGGTGAGCCTGAGCAGTACCGGCACGGTGAGCGGGCGGGAGTCGTGCTCCATCTGGTTCAGATAGCTCGGTGAGATCGCGAGGGCGCGGGCCAGCTCCGCCTGGCTCATCCGGCGCTCCTCGCGCAGCCTGCGCAGCCGCGCCCCCGCGTAGGTCTTGCTCACCTGCGCCCCTCCCCGCTCCCCTGTGTCCGGTTCCGGTCAGCGTACGCGAGAACACCCCACGGCAACCCTTCGCAAGGTTGGCAAAACGCCGCCCGAAGATTCGCAAGACTTGGCAAGCATCCATGGTTGATGGCACTCAGTGCCAGTGCCAGAGTGTGAGTGCGGCCCGCCGGACCCGGCAGGAAACCGCTCGAACCGGGGCACGATTCACTGCCCTGACGTCGGAGATCCCGGCAATGGCGGCATCCTCCACCGGCAGCATTGCTCACCTTCCCCACTCGGGGTAACGGCGGGCCGCACCACAGACACGACACGCAGTGCCACCCCTGCCGAGGGCGGGACGGACATTGGCATCCGCGACAGACCGAGGAGACGGTGACAGTCATGGCAGACGCGAGGACTCAGGCGGCCGAGGAGCTGGCTCGGCGTTGGGCCGCCGACCCCCGGTGGAAGGGCATCGAGCGCACCTACAGCGCCGAGGACGTGGTCCGGCTCTCCGGCAGCGTCCGCGAGGAGCACACCCTGGCCCGGCGCGGCGCCGAGCGGCTGTGGCGTCAGCTGCACGACCTCGACTACGTCCACGCCCTCGGCGCGCTGACCGGCGGCCAGGCGGTGCAGCAGGTCAAGGCGGGCCTGCAGGCCATCTACCTGTCCGGATGGCAGGTCGCCGCCGACGCCAACCAGGCCGGGCACACCTACCCCGACCAGAGCCTGTACCCGGCCAACTCGGTGCCGCAGGTGGTCCGTCGGATCAACAACGCCCTCCTGCGCGCCGACCAGATCGCCACCGCCGAGAACGCGGGTGACACGACGGACTGGCTGGCCCCGATCGTCGCCGACGCGGAGGCCGGCTTCGGTGGTCCGCTGAACGCCTTCGAGCTGACCAAGGGCATGATCGCGGCGGGCGCGGCCGGCATCCACTACGAGGACCAGCTGGCCTCCGAGAAGAAGTGCGGCCACCTGGGCGGCAAGGTCCTCGTCCCGACCTCGCAGCACATCCGCACCCTGAACGCGGCCCGGCTCGCGGCGGACATCGCCGACACGCCGACCGTGATCATCGCCCGCACCGACGCCCTCGCCGCCAACCTCCTCACCACGGACATCGACGAGCGCGACGCGGAGTTCGTCACCGGCGAGCGGACGGCGGAGGGCTTCTACCGGGTCCGCAACGGCATGGCCCCGGTCATCGCCCGCGGCCTGGCGTACGCCCCTTACGCCGACCTCATCTGGGTGGAGACGGGCACCCCGGACCTCGCCCAGGCCCGCGAGTTCGCCGAGGCCATCCACGCCCGGTACCCGGACCAGATGCTGGCCTACAACTGCTCGCCGTCCTTCAACTGGAAGGCCGCGCTGGACGACGACCAGATCGCCAAGTTCCAGCGCGAACTGGGCGCCATGGGTTACAAGTTCCAGTTCATCACCCTGGCCGGCTTTCACTCCCTCAACCACGGCATGTTCGACCTGGCCCGCGGTTACGCCGAGCACGGCATGACCGCGTACGTCGACCTGCAGGAGAAGGAGTTCGCCGCCCAGGCGCAGGGCTTCACCGCGGTCAAGCACCAGCGTGAGGTCGGCACCGGCTACTTCGACCTGGTGTCCACCGCCGTCAACCCCGCCTCCTCCACGACCGCGCTGTCCGGGTCCACGGAGGAGGAGCAGTTCCACTAGGCCGTCCCCGAGGACGCCCGTCCGGTCCGCCCCGGCCGAGTGGGGGTCGTACCACCGTCCCGGTACGGCCCCGCTCTCCTCCCTCCCTCAGGAGCACCCATGTCCACCAGCGCACTGACCCACCACGTCCGCGTCCTCGCGGCCCCGGGCGACCGGCATGACGAGATCCTCACGCCCGCCGCCCTCGACTTCGTCGGCCACCTGGCCGCGGCCTTCGGCGAGCGCCGGCAGTCACTGCTGAAGGAGCGTCGCCGGCAGGCCCTGCGCCTGGCGAGCGGCTCTCCGCTCGAGTTCCCCCTGGTCACCTCCGCCGTTCGCGCGGACCCGTCCTGGCGGGTCGCGCCGCCCGCACCCGGCCTGACCGACCGGCGGGTGGAGATCACCGGCCCACCCGAGCGCCGGATGACCGTCAACGCCCTGAACTCCGGTGCCAAGGTCTGGCTGGCGGACTTCGAGGACGCCACGTCCCCCACCTGGGAGAACATCGTCGGCGGCCAGCTCAACCTGCTCGACGCCATCGAGCGCCGGATCGACTTCACCACCCCGAGGGCAAGGAGTACCGCCTCAAGGACCGCGAACAGCTCGCCACCATCGTCGTCCGCCCCCGTGGCTGGCACCTCGACGAGGAGCACCTGGAGTTCGACGGCCGGGCGGTGCCCGCCGCCCTCGTGGACTTCGGGCTGTACTTCTTCCACTGCGCCCAGCGGCAGATCGACGCGGGTCACGGCCCGTACTTCTACCTGCCGAAGCTGGAGAACCGCTACGAGGCCCGCCTCTGGAACGACATCTTCGTGATGGCCCAGGAGCTGCTCGGCATCCCCCGGGGCACCGT
The DNA here is from genome assembly GCA_018195615.1 of Streptomyces tuirus. Lineage (GTDB taxonomy): Bacteria > Actinomycetota > Actinomycetes > Streptomycetales > Streptomycetaceae > Streptomyces > Streptomyces tuirus_A. The sequence goes on from JAGTPG010000001.1 coordinate 1,080,668, forward strand.
CCGAGCCACCGTCCTCATCGAGACGATCACCGCCGCCTTCGAGATGGAGGAGATCCTCCACGAACTGCGGGAACACAGCGCGGGGTTGAACGCGGGCCGCTGGGACTACCTCTTCAGCCTGATCAAGACCTTCGGCCACCGCACCGACTTCCTGCTCCCCGACCGGGCGAAGGTCACGATGACCGCGCCTTTCATGCGGGCCTACACCGAGCTCCTCGTCCGCACCTGCCACAAGCGCGGCGCCCACGCCATCGGCGGCATGGCAGCCCAGGTGCCCGGCAAGGACCCGGCCGCGAACGAGGCCGCGCGCGCCAAGGTGCGCCTCGACAAGGAGCGCGAGGCGGAGGACGGGTTCGACGGGTCCTGGGTGGCCCACCCGGGCCTGGTGTCCGTCTGCCGTGAGGTGTTCGGCGGAGTGCTCGGCGAGCGGCCGCACCAGCTGGACCGCACCCGCGACGACGTCGAGGTCACGGCGGCCGACCTGCTGTCCGTGCGCCGGATCAGCGGACCGCCGACCGCCGAGGGCGTGCGCACCAACATCGCCGTCACGCTACGGTACTTCGCCGCCTGGCTGCGCGGCCAGGGCGCCGTGGCCCTGTTCGGCCTCATGGAGGACGCGGCCACCGCCGAGATCGCCCGCGTGCAGATCTGGCAGTGGCTGCGGCACCGGGTCATCGACCGGGAGACCGTGTCGGGGCTGCTTGACGACGAAGTCGCCGCGCTCGGCGCAGAGTACCCGTGGGCGCCCATCGACGAGATTCGCGCGCTCTTCGAACGCACCGCCATGGCAGGCGAGTTGCCCCTGTTCCTCACCCCGGACGCCTACACCCGTCACCTGGTGAAGCGGACGGAGGCCGGGGCGTGAGCCGGAACATCACGCGCGTCGGGGTGGTCGGCGGCGGGCAGATGGGCGCCGGGATCGCCGAGGTGTGCGCACGGGCCGGGCTCGACACCGTGGTCTGCGAAGTGGACGCGGTCGCCGCCCGCGCCGCCCGCGACCGGGTGGCGGCGTCGCTGGAGCGCGCGGTGCGCCGCGGCAAGCTGGCGGAGTCCGCCGCGCGGGACACACTCGCCCGCATGGTCTTCACCGGCAGCCTCGACGACCTCGCCGACCGGCAGCTCGTGGTCGAGGCCGTGATCGAGAACCCGGACGCGAAGACCGAGATCTTCGCCGCCCTCGACAAGATCGTCGAGGCGGAGGACGCGATCCTGGCGACCAACACCTCCTCCCTCCCGATCATGCGGCTCGGCATGGCCACCGGCCGGGCGGACCGGGTCGTGGGGGTCCACTTCTTCAACCCGGTGCCGGTGCTGCCGCTGGTGGAGGTGGTGACCTCCCTGCACACGTCCCCGGAGACGGTCGACCGCGTCCAGGACTTCGCCACCGGAGTGCTCGGCAAGACGGTGATCCACTCCCGGGACCGGGCGGGATTCGTCGTCAACGCCCTGCTGATCCCGTATCTGCTGTCGGCGATCCGGATGGCGGAGTCCGGCTTCGCCACCGCCGCCGACATCGACACCGGCATGGAGCTGGGCTGCGCCCACCCCATGGGGCCGCTGAGGCTCGCCGACCTCATCGGCCTGGACACCGTCGCCTCGATCGCGGAGTCCCTGTACGACGAGTTCCGTGAGCCGCTCTACGCCCCGCCGCCGCTGCTCCAGCGGATGGTGGAGGCGGGACTCCTCGGCCGGAAGACGGGCCGCGGGTTCCAACCTACGACCAGGGCTGAGGACCTGGTACGACGCGGGCTGAGGGGCACGCGACCGCCGACGGGAGTGAGGGTTCCCGCACGGCGTCACAGGGGAAGGGCGGGAAGCGCACGTGCGGCGCTTCCTGCCCCGTCGCGTACGCGCACCCCTCAGGTCCGTCCTGTCGCTCCGCGCACCCCGCAGGTCCGTCCTGTCGCGTCCGCGCACGCCTCGGGTCCCGTCCTGCGCGTGCGCCACCTCACCATCCGAATGACGGACGCCCTCCTCCCCTTCGACGCGCCACGCCGTAGGCTGGTCGGCGCAGCTGGTTCGTCCCGTCCGCCAGGCGGGATGTCGTAAGAGGGAACCCGGTGGGAATCCGGGACTGCCCCGCAGCGGTGAGCGGGAACGACCGCCGTCATACGCACTGGGCCCACGAACAGGGCCCGGGAAGCGACGGCCAGTAGGTGTCCTCACATGGTGAGGACGTGCCCGCGAGTCCGAAGACCTGCCAACTGCCCGTGTGCGAACCACTCGTACGCGGACATCCCGGTGACCTCGAGGGCGGGTCGGCGTACATACCAGGCGGACGACCGTGCCTTGCCGCGCACGCTCGCGACCGTCCGGTACGTCACCCCTTCGCGCTCTCGTCCCGTCTCCGGGATCTCAGGGATTCATCTCGCGAAGGAGATCTCCGTGACAGCCAAGTCCGCAGCCGCGGCAGCACGCGCCACCGTGTACGGCTACCCCCGCCAGGGCCCGAACCGGGAGCTGAAGAAGGCGATCGAGGGCTACTGGAAGGGCCGCGTCACCGCCGACGCCCTCCGGGCCACCGCCGCCGGACTCCGCCGGAGCAACTGGCAGCAGCTCGCCGACGCCGGCATCCATGAGGTGCCCACCGGCGACTTCTCGTACTACGACCACGTCCTCGACACCACCGTCATGGTCGGCGCCGTCCCCGAGCGGCACCGGGACGCCGTCGAGGCCGACGCCCTGGGCGGATACTTCGCCATGGCGCGCGGCACGCAGGACGTGGCGCCGCTGGAGATGACCAAGTGGTTCGACACCAACTACCACTACCTGGTGCCCGAGCTGGGCCCGGACACGGTCTTCACCGCCGACTCGGCCAAGCAGGTCGCCGAGCTCAAGGAAGCCCTGGCGCTGGGCCTGACCGCCCGCCCTGTCCTGGTCGGGCCGGTCACCTACCTGCTGCTCGCCAAGCCCGCCCCGGGGGTGTCCGCGGACTTCGAGCCGCTCACCCTCCTGGACCGCCTGCTGCCGGTGTACGCCGAGGTCCTCGCCGACCTGCGCGCGGCCGGTGCGGAGTGGGTCCAGCTGGACGAGCCCGCCCTCGTGCAGGACCGCACCCCGGCCGAGCTGAACGCCGCCGAGCGCGCCTACCGCGATCTCGGTGCCCTCACCGACCGGCCGAAGCTGCTGGTCGCCTCGTACTTCAACCAGCTCGGCGAGGCCCTGCCGGTGCTGGCCAAGGCCCCGGTGGACGGGCTGGCGCTGGACTTCACCGACTCCGCGGCCGCCAACCTCGACGCCCTGGCCGCCGTCGGCGGACTGCCCGGCAAGCGCCTGGTCGCCGGCGTCGTCAACGGCCGCAACATCTGGATCAACGACCTGTCGAAGTCCCTGTCCATCCTGGGCACCCTCCTGGGCTTCGCCGACCGGGTCGACGTGGCCGCCTCCTGCTCCCTGCTCCACGTCCCCCTCGACGCGTCCGCCGAGCGGGACATCGAGCCGCAGGTCCTGCGCTGGCTGGCCTTCGCGAAGCAGAAGAACGCCGAGATCGTCACCCTGGCCAAGGGCCTCGCCCAGGGCACGGTTGCCATCACGGCCGAGCTGGCCGCCAACCGGGCCGATCTCGCCTCGCGCGCGAGTTCGCCCATCACCAACGACCCGGCGGTACGCGCCCGTGCCGCCGCCGTCACCGAGGCCGACGCCCGCCGCTCCCAGCCGTACACCGAGCGGGCCACGGCCCAGCGGGCCCACCTCGGACTGCCGCTGCTGCCGACGACGACCATCGGCTCGTTCCCGCAGACCGGCGAACTGCGCGTCGCGCGCGCCGACCTGCGCGCCGGGCGGATCGACGCCGCGGGGTACGAGGAGCGCATCAAGGCCGAGATCCAGGAGGTCGTCTCCTTCCAGGAGAAGACCGGGCTCGACGTCCTGGTGCACGGCGAGCCCGAGCGCAACGACATGGTCCAGTACTTCGCCGAGCAGCTGACCGGCTACCTCGCCACCCAGCACGGCTGGGTCCAGTCCTACGGCACCCGCTACGTCCGCCCGCCGGTCCTGGCCGGCGACATCTCCCGCCCCGAGCCGATGACGGTGCGCTGGACGCGGTACGCCCAGTCCCTCACCGACCGCCCCGTCAAGGGCATGCTCACCGGCCCGGTCACCATGCTGGCCTGGTCCTTCGTCCGCGACGACCAGCCCCTCGGCGACACCGCACGCCAGGTCGCCCTAGCCCTGCGCGACGAGGTGGGCGACCTGGAGGCGGCCGGGACGTCGGTCATCCAGGTCGACGAACCCGCCCTGCGCGAGACGCTGCCGCTGCGCTCCACCGACCACCCGGCCTACCTCGCCTGGGCGACGGAGGCGTTCCGGCTCAGCACCTCCGGTGTCCGGCCGGACACCCAGATCCACACCCACATGTGCTACGCCGAGTTCGGCGACATCGTGCAGGCGATCGACGACCTCGACGCCGACGTCATCAGCCTGGAAGCCGCCCGGTCGCACATGCAGGTCGCCCGCGAACTCGCCGCCCACGGCTACCCGCGGGAGGCCGGTCCGGGTGTCTACGACATCCACTCCCCGCGCGTGCCGAGCGCCGAGGAAGCCGCCACGCTGCTGCGCGCCGGCTTGAAGGCCATCCCTGCGGAGCGGCTGTGGGTCAACCCCGACTGCGGTCTCAAGACCCGCGGCTGGCCCGAGACCCGCGCCTCCCTGGAGAACCTGGTCGCCGCCGCCCGCACCGTCCGAGGTGAACTGTCCGCTTCCTGACCGCAGGGGTCCGGTGGGCCGGGACCTCTTGGACGTCCCGGCCCACCGGCCGCTGGTGCGGACGACTTCAGCCACGGTAAGCCCTGGCGGCCCCGCCGCGTACGCGCGCCCTGCCACCGCCGCCACTCAGGAAGCCGTCCGGCGGCGCGGCGGAGTGAAGGTGTACAGGTCGAGGATCTCCGGGCAGGGCGCGATGCCGGGGCCGCCCGCCCGTACCCAGGCGGCGATGTCCTCCGTCGCGTCCGGGTCGTTGACCAGCCCCAGCCACACCGGGCGGGCTCCGGCCGCCCGCCCGGCGGAGGAGGGCTGTACGACGATCACGTTGGCCTGCTCGCACACGTCCAGGCAGGCGGAGACCCGTACGGGAGCCTCCGCACGCAGGCGCGCGGTCTGTGCGGCGTGGTCGACGCCGGTCACTTTCGCGGTGCCGCAGCAGCAGTCCCGGCACACGACGACCCGGCAGGGCACACCGCCGACCGGTCGCGCCGCCACCTCGGTGCCGTACGCCTCATCGCCCATGGTCTCGGACACGCCGAAACACCCCTCTCTTCCGGGGAGATCCGCCCCGGGTCGTTCGAGGAGGCGACGACGTGAGTCTCCTGGCTCTCGGGTCGCAGCTCGCCCCGGCCTTCCCGCCCTTGCGGGGCAGTGGCTCGTACGGAGTTCGCTCACCGATCACAGTGGCGGGACCGCGCCGGATTCGCACCGGCTTCCTCGGACCGTCGTCGCCCTGTCGCCGGCCATCATCCCATCGGCCGGCTGCCCCGATCATTCGGGCTCGTGCGCGTGCGGACTCGTCGCGGGCGGCGCGGCCGGGCGTTCCCGGCCACCGTCATGGCCGGACGCCACCACCACGATCAGCCCCACCACGACGGCCCCGGCAGCCACCCGGCCGGCGGCCCGCACCACCCAGCCCGGCGGCGACGCGCCCTCGCTCCGCCCGGGTGCGCCCAGTCGCTCGGCCCGCCGCGCCGGCCGCAGCAGACGCAGCAACAGCAGCACCGCGACCGGGAGTTGCAGCAGCCACAGCACGGTGCGCGGCCACTCGCCGTACCAGACGTTGGTGCCGTACAGCAGGGTGTGCCACACGCTCAGCACGTAGACGACGATCACGAAACGGTGCAGTCGGCGCCAGGTGTTCGCTCCGATGCGGTGCCGGACGTAGAACAGCAGGCCGAGTGGAACGGCCAGATAGAGGGCGCCCTGGCCGATGGGGATGGCGATGCGGCCGGTGCCGGAGTCGTACCAGCCGGGCACGAACGTGTCGGCGAAGCCCGCCCACAGCCGTTCGGCCCAACCCAACTGAGCCTCATAGCGCACGAGTTCGGCCGCGAACATCAGCGCGTGCGCGAACATCAGGGCCATGGTGGTCAGGCTCGTGGTGCGGTGCCAGCGCTCCAGGACCTGCCGCGAGACCGGCAGCCGGGCGGGGCGCGGCCCCGACAGCAGCAGGCCGAGCACGACCGTCCCCCAGGCCCACAGCAGTCCCGACCAGCCGAACGCCTGGCTGAGGAGGTACATCCAGTACGTGCCGGCATCGTCCATGAACGGCATGACCGCGACGGTCGCCGAGTCGCCCGACTCCATGCGCACCCAGAAGAACGCGAAGACAGCCGCCGTGACCACGACCGCCGCGGTCGCGTCGGGCAGCGCGGCGCGCAGGTCGGCACGCAGGGCGACGCGGTCGGACGGACGCCTGTCGCGGGCGGGCGGCGCGGTCGTGCCGTCGTCCTCCGGCGTCGTCTCTGGCAGCATCCTGGGCCTTCCGGGGCGCGGGACACCGACGGGCGGTGTGCACGTGTGGTCGGAGCAACCAGTGTGACCGAGGTGGCCCGGTCACACCGAGGCCACATCCGGCCAGAGTGGCTGGTGGGGAGGGACTTGATGCCTCGGACCTGACGTCAGCCGCGGCCGATCGCTTTCGGACAACCGGCGAGGGGCCCTCTGCCGCGGGCGCTCGGCCCGCCCTACGCTGATGCGTGCAGTCGGTTCGCGCCTCCTGTCCGACCGGACTTTCCGGGGGCGCGACGCAAGAGGGAACCCGGTGGGAATCCGGGACTGTCCCGCAGCGGTGAGTGGGAACGACAGCCGTCAACAGCACTGGGTCCTGACCGAGTAGGGGCCGGGGAAGCGACGGCCAGTAGGTGCCCGCCGGGCCTTTCCGGTGGGCGAGCCCGCGAGTCCGAAGACCTGCCACTGCGCCCGCACATGGCGTGCGGGCTGTGCACGGTGACCTCGAGGACTGGGTCGGCGGTACGGACGGCTGCACCTGCGCTGCGCCGCGCCTCCTTCCCACGCATCCGGGCTCGGGACAAGGAGGAGGATGGCCGCGACCGTCTCCGGCGTCTGCCACGGCACCCTGGGCGAGCTGTACCAGGGCCCGCTGCGGGCGGACCCCGATCCGGACATCGCCGTGGTGTCCTTCCCGTGGACCGCCACTCCTGGGTCCACTTCACCCCGGGCGGCGGCCCGCCGAACCCGCTGCCGCTGGGGAAGAAGTCCGCGACGGCGGCCCGGCTCTTCCTGCGGCACTTCGGGCTCACGCTGCCGCCGGGCCGCTGGGACGCCCACTCCGACCTGGACGTGGGCGTGGGGATGGCGAGTTCGACCGCCGATGTCGTGGCGACCCTGCGCTGTCTGTTCCGGCTCTTCGCGCTGCCGTACGACACGGACGTGGTCATCGGCGTCCTGGCGGCGATCGAGCGGGCCGACAGTGTCTTCCTCGACGAGTTCGCGCTGTACCTCAGCGGCCGGCACCGAGTGGTCCGGCACCTGGGCACGGAGATCGGCTTCCACACCGCGTACATCACCGAGCCCGGAACCGTGGACACCACCGCCGTCACCGATGTGCTGCTGGATCACTATCAGCGGCACGGGGAGGAGTACGAGCGGTGCCTGACCGATCTGCTCAAGGGGTTCGCCTCGGGCGACCCGGCCGCCGTCGCGCGGGCGGCCACCACCAGTGCCGCGCTGTCGCAGCGGGCGCTGCCCAAAGCGTCTTTCGACAGCGTGCTCGCCCACCGCGAACGCTTCGGCGCCGACGGCGTCTTCGTCGCCCACACGGGCTGCCTGATCGGCTACCTCTTCCCCCACCGCCCCGACGCCGACCTCAAGTCGGAGCTGTCCGCGTTCTTCCACTCGCTCGGCCACCAGTGTTCCTTCGCCCATGGAGGCTACGGGTGATCCACCCCCACATCGCCGACGCCCTCAAAGTTCCCGACCTGGTCCGGCTCAGCGACGGAATCGTCCTGATCCGGTTCGAGTCGATGAAGATCTACTCGGCCCTCGCCGCCGTACGCCATCTGCTGGAACGGCGCTCGATCCGCCCGGGCCAGACGTTGATCGACAGCTCCAGCGGCATCTACGCCTACGCGCTGGCCCTGGCCTGTCACCGCTACGGCATGCGCTGCCACATCGTCGCGTCCACCACCGTCGACACCACCGCCCGCGCCCAGCTGGAGATACTCGGCGCCACCGTGGAACAGGTCAGACCCTCCAAGAACCTCAAGCTGGACCAGGAGTTACGGGTGCGGCGGGTCAAGGAGATCCTCGCCGACCACCCCGACTGGCACTGGATGCGCCAGTACCACGACGACATCCACTACCTGGGCTACCGCGAGGTCGCCGACCGGATCACCACCGCCCTCCCCGACGCCGCGCTCACCGTCGTCGGAGGGGTGGGCTCCGGAGCCTCCACGGGCGGCCTCGTGGAACGCCTGCGCGCCACGGACCCCTCGGTGCGGCTGGTCGGCGTCCAGCCGTTCGGCAGCGTCACCTTCGGCAGCCAGGACCACCACGACCCGGAGGCGATCATCGCCGGCATCGGGTCGTCGATCGTCTTCGACAACGTCCGCCACCACCTCTACGACACCCTGCACTGGCTGGACTTCAGCCACGCCATGTCCGGAACGATCGCCCTGCTGCGCGACCACGCCGTCTTCGCCGGGCTGTCCACCGGCGCCGGATACCTGGCCGCGACGTACGAGGCACGCCGCCACCCGGACCGACTGCACCTGGTGATCGGCGCCGACACCGGACACCGCTATGTCGAGCGCGTCTTCGCCCGCCACACGGAAGCCCTGGACCCCGCCGCCCTGAAGCCCGTCGAGGTATCCGCACCCGAGGAGATGACCATGCCCTGGTCCAGAACAGCGTGGCGGCGCACCGCCCGCCCGGCCGGCGGGAAGGAGCGAGCGGCGTGACCATCGCCTGCCTGGAATCCCTCACCTTCGGCCTCGGACACCTGGCCCGCGCCGCCGACGCGCTCGGCGAGCGTCTGATCCTGCTCACCCGCGACCGCTCCTACTACACCTACGAACTGGAGCGGCTTCCGCCGGACGCCCTCGACGTCGTGGAGACGGACACCTTCGACGTGGACGGGGTGGCGGACGTACTGCGCCGGACGCCCCGGCTGCGGGGCCTGATCAGCTCCACGGACACCTGGACGCTGGTCGGCGCGGAACTCTCGGGCCGCCTCGGCCTGCCCGGGCTGGATCCGGCCGTACTGCGAGTGACCCGGGACAAGGCGACTGTGCGCAACCGGTTGTACGACGCCGGTCTGACGCGCGGGCGGGCCGCGGAGGCGCCCGGGGCCGAGTTGCGGCAACTGGTGCCCAAGGAAGTCGGTCTGCCCGCCGTCCTGAAGGACACGGCGGGCACCGGCAGCCAGAACGTCTGGCTGGTCCGCGACGAGGCCGAGCTGGAGAAGGCCCTCGCCGAGGCGGCCGGGCGGGAGCTGAAGGGGCGGCTGTTCGCGGAGCCGTACTTCAGCGGGCCGGTGTACAGCGCCGAGACCCTCACCTGGGCGGGCCGGACGCGGCTGCTGGGCGTCTCCAGCCGGCTGATGTCACCGGAGCCGTACTTCCGGGAGGAGATCACGGCGTTCCCCGTGGCGTTCCCGGAGGCGCGACGGGCCGTACTGGAGCGGTGGCTCGACGAGGTGCTCGCGGCGATCGGCTACACCGACCGCTTCGCACACGTGGAGTTCGTGCTGACCACCGGCGGCCCGGAGGTCATCGAGATCAATCCGCGGATCGGGGGCGCCCTGGTCGGGGAGGGCATGTGCCGGGCGCTCGGCGTCAACGTGTACGAGGCGATGATCGAGACCGCGCTCGGGCTCCGGCCCCGCCTCATGGACGCGGACCTGCCCGGCGGCCCGGCGGTCGCCTTCGTCCTGGGCTACCCGGCGGCGCCCGGGATGTTCAGCGGCGTCGCCGGGCTGGAACGCCTCGCGGACATGCCGGGAGCACCGGCCTGGTACCCCGTCAGGTCCCTCGGCGACCCCGTCGAGCACCTGACCGACAGCCGCGGATACGCGGGCATCGTCTACGCGGAAGGCGAGACCGCCGAACTGGCCACGCACCACGCGGTGGCCGCCGCCAACGCCCTGACGGTGCTCACGGAGCCGTTCCCGGAGGCCGGGAACACCGGTGGCTGACCGCGCACCGGGCGGCAACGGCCTGCGGGCCGCGCTGTCCACGCTCGACGGCCCCTGCGGTTCCTGCTGCTCAGCTCGTTCCTGATCCCGCTCGGCAGCTTCATGGTCCTGCCGTTCATGTCGGTGTTCCTGCACGAACGGCTCGGCATGGGCCTCGGCACGGTCGGAGTCGTCCTCGCCGTGGCGTCCCTCGTGCAGTTCTCCGGAGGGATCGTGGGCGGCGCCCTGGCGGACCGCATCGGGCTGCGCCTCACGATGCTGTGGGCGCTGGTCATCCGCACGGCCGGGTTCGTGGGCCTGCTCCTCGCCCTGCGCTGGCCGCCCCTGGCCGTCGGAGCGCTGGTGCTGACCTGCTGCGGGGCCGCGCTGTACCTGCCCGCCAACAAGGCGTACCTCGTGCACGGCGTGGACGAGGAGCGCCGCCCGGCGTTCCTGTCGGCGGGCAACGCGGCCCTCAACGCGGGCATGGCGGTGGGGCCGTTGGTCGCCGGGCCGTTCGTGCTGTCCTCGCCCGGCTGGCTGTTCGTCGCCGTCACGGCGCTGTTCGTCCTGGTCACGGCGGGCCACGCACGGCTTCCCGCGACGACCGCACAGGAACAGCCGTCCGAGCAGGGCCTGCTGACCGGAATCGCGGTCCTGCCCTTCGCCGCCAACGCGCTCGCCTTCTACCTCTACTTCCACTTCCAGCACTTCCTGGCGGTGTACGCCGTCGAACGCGCCTCCAGCACGTTCTACAGCCTCGTCCTGCTCCTCTGCTTCGTACTGGTCATCGTCGTCCAGCCCCTCGCCTCCGGCTTGATCCGGCGCATGCCCTACGCGACGGCCCTGGCGGTCGGCTTCGCGGGCCTGGCTGCCGGGCTGGCCGTGCTGGCGATCGGTACCCGGCCCGCGCTCCTCGCGGGCGGAGCGCTGATCACCCTGGGCGACATCGTCCTGTTCCTGAAGAACGACCTCGAAGCCCTGGCTCGCAGCCCGCGCTCCGACGCCGTGGTCTTCGGTCAGCAGCGGCTGGCCGCGGGACTGGGCGCGTGCGCCAGTGGAGTACTCGGCGGGCAGCTCTACGGCCTCACCGAACACGCCGGGAGCACCGGCTGGTTCTGGCTGCTGGCCGCCGCACAGTGCCTGCTGCTGCCCCCTGTACTGCTGGCGCTGCGTGACCGCACGCCGAAACACCCCCAACCACACCATGACGACGAAGGAGCACTGAGACCGCATGACACGGACGGGCGGGTTCCAGGACGATGACTTCTGGACGGAGTTCCACGACTTCCTCTTCTCCGAGCAACGCCACACGCAGGCCGAAGAACTGCTGGCCACCTCTCCTCTGCTGTCCTTCCCGGCCGGCGCCCGGGTGCTGGACCTGTGCTGCGGCCCCGGCGTGTTCACCGTGCCGCTCGCCCGCCGCGGCCACGACGTCACCGGAGTCGACCTGAGCGCGGCCATGCTGGAACGGGCTCGGAAGCGAACCGCCGAAGCGGGCGCCCAGGTCACCTACGTACAGGCCGACGCACGGACATACGAGGCACCGGGCGCCTTCGACGTCGTCCTCAACATGTTCACCTCGTTCGGCTACTTCGAGGACCCCGCCGACAACGCCCGTGTGCTGCGCGTGATGCACGACTGCCTGGCGCCCGGCGGCACCCTCGTCCTGGACCTCGCCGGCAAGGAACTGCTGGCCCGCAAGGTCACCCCGCCGAAGGTGGTGCAACGCGGCGAGGACCTGATGGTGCAGACCGACAGCGTGCAGGACGACTGGGCGCGGCTGCGCAGCGACTGGGTGCTGGTGCGGGGCGAGCGGGTAACGCGGGCCAGCCTGGTGTGGTTCGTGTACAGCGCGGTCGAGCTGCGGCGCATGGCCCAGGAGGCGGGGTTCGGTCGCGTGGAGGTCTTCGGGGGTTCGACGGCCGCCCCTACGACGAGAACGCCGAGCGGTTGGTGCTGCGGGCGGTCCGCGCGGGCTGATCGGGGCGCGGGGGCGTGCGCAGAGGTCCGCACGCCCTTTTGACCCGAGCCGGGCGGATCGTAGGATCAGCGGGTCATCGCCGCGACGGGAGACAGGAAGCCGGTGCGAATCCGGCACGGTCCCGCCACTGTGACCGGGGAGTGCACCCTTCGACACGCCACTGCGCGCCGCGCGGGAAGGCATGGGGGAGCGTCGATCCGGGAGTCAGGACACTGGCCTGTCGCGGGCCCGATCCGAGGAGCGCGGACTCCGCAGGAGGCTTCACGTGTACGACCGTCCCCCGCTGTTCACCCCTGCCCGCAGGCGGCACGCCCTGCGTGCGACAGCCGCTGCCGTCGCCGCGTGCGCGGCCCTGCTGACCGCCGGCTGCGGCTCATCGCAGGACACCACCGAGGACGCGAAGGCCACGGCCGGGCCGGCCGCGGGCTTCCCCGTCACGATCGACAACTGCGGTGTGAAGACGACGTACGACAAGCCGCCCTCCCGCGTCGTCACCATCCACCAGCACCCGGCGGAACTCATGCTCGCCCTCGGCCTGAAGGACCGTATGGTCGGCACCGCCTTCCCCGACTCGGCCGTCCTGCCCGAACTGAAGAAGGACTACGAGGCGATCCCGGAACTGGCGAAGAAGGAGCCGTCGTTCGAGACGGTCCTGGAGGCCGAGCCCGACCTCGTCTACGGCGGCTACGGCAGCGCCTTCGCCGAGAAGGAGGGCCGCTCCCGCAAGGCGTTCGCCGACGCCGGCATCGACACGCATCTCAACCGCGAGTACTGCGGCAAGAAGCGGGTCACGATGAAGGACACCTACGACGAGATCCGCACCATCGGCAAGATCTTCGGCGTCCCGGAGCGGGCGGACGAGCTGGTCGCCGACCTCACCGGCCGCGTCGACAAGGCCTCCGCCAAGGTCGAGGACGAACCCGAGGCGCCCGTCTTCGTCTACGACAGCGGCGACAAGACCGCCTTCACCGCGGGCGGCAAGAGCCTCGGCACCGAACTGATCCGGCTGGCCGGCGGCAGGAACGTCTTCGCCGACCTCGACGACGTCTTCGGCGACGTCTCCTGGGAGCAGGTCGTCGAGCGCAAGCCGGAGGTCATCGCCGTCTACGACTACGCCGGCGCCGGCAGCGTCGCGCAGAAGAAGAAGTTCCTGCTCTCCCAGCCCGCCCTCAAGGATGTGCCCGCCGTCAGGAACAAGCGGTTCGTCGTCCTGCCGCTGACCGCGACGCTGGTCGGCATCCGCTCGGCCTACGCGGTCGAGGATCTGGCCCGCGGCATCCACCCCGAGAGCTTCGCGTGACGACCCCGGTCGTCCGGGCCGGCACCGAACAGGCCGTGCGAGAACGGCGCGGGGCGACGGGAGGCCGGGCCGGGCCGGTCTCACCGTCACCCTCGTCGTCCTGGCGGTCCTCCTGGTGGTCTCCGCCACCGCCGGCCTGGCCATCGGCTCGGTGGGGGTGCCGCCCGGCCAGGTGTGGGGCATCGTGACGCACGCGCTGGGCGCCGACTGGGGCGAACCAGACTGGTCGCGGGCGCGGGAGACCATCGTGCTGGACGTCCGCGCGCCGCGCGTGCTCCTCGGCGCGGTGGCCGGGGCCGGACTCGCGGTCGTGGGAACCGCCCTGCAGGCCCTGATCCGCAACCCGCTCGCCGAGCCCTACCTGCTCGGCGTCTCCTCCGGGCATCCCTGGGCGCCGTCGTAGTGATCGTGTTCGGGGTGACCCTGTTCGGCCCGGTGTCGCTGTCGGTCGCCGCGTTCGCGGGCGCGCTCGGCGCGCTGCTGCTCGTCTACGCCACCGCCCGCACCGGCGGGCGCATCACCTCGGCACGGCTGGTCCTGTCCGGGGTGGCCATCGCCTCGGTGCTCACCGCCGTACTGGACCTGCTGCTGCTGACCACCGACCGGGGCAACGAGGCCCGCGCGGTCCTCGCCTGGACCCTCGGCGGCCTCGGCGGCGTCAACTGGGACACGCTCTGGCTGCCCGGCGCCGCCCTGCTCCTGGGTATCGCCGTCCTCATGATCCAGGCCCGCAACCTGAACCTGCTGCTCGCCGGCGAGGAGGCCGCGACGACGATGGGGCTGGACGTGGCCCGCTTCCGCGCCCGCATGTTCGTCCTGCTCTCCCTCGTCACCGGCATCCTCGTCGCGGCGTGCGGACCGATCGGCTTCGTCGGTCTGATGCTGCCGCACATCGTCCGCCTCGCCGTCGGCGGCGACCACCGACGTGTCCTGCCGACGGCGGCCCTCGGCGGCGCGGTCTTCCTTATCTGGGCCGACATCGCCGCCCGCGTCGTCGCCGCGCCCATGGAGATACCCGTGGGCGTGCTCACCGCCCTGTGCGGCGGCCCGTTCTTCCTGTGGCTGATGCGCCGCGACGCCCGCCGGAGCACCGATCGAGGAGGGTCATGACCGGCACGGAACTCGTCATCGACACGGTCACCCTCACCGCCGGCGCACACCGCCTGGTCGAGGACGTCTCCCTGACCGCACGCCCCGGCGAGGTCATCGGCCTGGTCGGACCGAACGGCAGCGGCAAGTCCAGCCTGCTGCGGGCCGTGTACCGCGTCCTGCGCCCCGCCACCGGCCGCGTCGGGGTCGACGGCCATGACGCCTGGTCACTGCCCGTGCGGCAGCTCGCCCGGACGGTGGCGGCGGTGGTCCAGGAGTCGGCTGCCGACTTCGACCTGACGGTGCGTGAGGTCGTCGCCATGGGCCGCACCCCGCACAAACGGCTGCTCGACGGCGACACCCCGAGGACGCCGGCCTGATCGAGTCGGCGCTCGCCGCGGTCGATGCCACCGAACTGGCCCACCGTCCCTTCGACCGGCTCTCCGGCGGCGAACGCCAACGCGTCCTCATCGCCCGCGCCCTCGCCCAGCAACCGTCCCTCCTCGTCCTGGACGAACCGACCAACCACCTCGACATCCGCCACCAGTTGGACGTCCTCGACACCCTGCGCCGGCTGCCCGCGACCGTCCTGGTGGCCCTGCACGACCTCAACCTCGCCGCGTACCACTGCGACCGCCTCTACGTACTGCGCGACGGCACGGTCACCGCATCGGGCCCGCCCGCCGACATCCTCACGCCCGAACTGCTCTCCGAGGTCTACGGCGTGACGAGCGAGGTCACCATCCATCCACGCACAGGTGCACCGCAGGTGACCTTCCTCCCCGGGGAGCCGCACACCTCCACGTCCTGTGGCTGAACGCACAGGGGTGGGTCTGGCGGGGCGACGGCCTGTTCTGCGATGCGTCCGTCCGACAAGCGACGGCGGAACGAGTAAGCCGGTGAGATTCCGGCACGGTACCGCCACTGTGCAGGGGGAGCGACTCCCCTCGAGGCCACCGCCCCGTCCGGGGTGGGAAGGCCGGAGAAGCCGTGATCCCGAGTCAGCAGACTCACGCCGTCGCACTTCGATGTACGGGGCGGATTTCCCCGAGAGAGGCGGCGGCACTCGTATGCCTGCGTGAGTGTGGCGGCAGCCTGGTGCTGCCCATGGTCGCTCGGAGTCGGTGCGGACCGCATGGCGCGCCAGCCCCATCGCCTCGGAACTGACGAGTCTCTAGGGTCTGCCAAGCCTTCGAGTTCTGACGCGCCCCTCCCTCAACGGCCCTTTCCGTACGCCGCATCACGCGGCCCGCCCGCGATCCCTCATGCCCTGCCGCCGTCAGGCCACCGCGGTCGCCCTCGCCGCCGCCCTCACCGCGTGCGGAGGCCATCGCGATGGTGACCGCGCGGGAGGAGCTGCGCGAGACCGTCCGGCGCGCGGTGGCCGGCGCGACAAGAGAGGAAGAGCTCTTCGATCCGCCGACCGTGACCGGCCTTCTGATCCGTCAGCGCGTGGCGGCCTGTCGGCGACCTGCTCGGCTGACACCCTCCGCCGAAGCAGGGGTGAACAGCCCGGCCGTCACGGCATCAGCGCGATCAGCACCCGCTCCTCGAGGTCCTGCCACACGACGTCGACCTCGGCGAAGCCCGCCTCGCGGAGCGCGGCCTCGTGATAGTCGACGCCTGGGGAGGCCCACTCGTCCTTGCTGCCCTCCGGCCAGATCTGGCGTCGGGTGTCGACGGCCTCGCGCAGGGCGGACACGGATTCCGCGTTCTTCCACCAGGTCTCCCAGTCCTCGGCCCCGCGGGCGAGCGCGGTGGACTGTCGGCGGGCGTTGACGGCGGCGCAGGCCCCCCTGATCCGCTTGTTTCGCGGGCCGGCTGGGAGGTAGTCGGCGTTGATCAGCACGCCACCGGGCTTGAGCAGAGTCGCGGCGGCGCGGTACACCGCGACCAGCTGCGGCGGACCCAGCCAGTGCAGCGCGGTGCTGGACAGGACCGCGTCGAAGGTGCCCGGCTTGCCGTCCTCGTCGAGGGCGGTGACCCAGTCGGGCGTGCGCAGGTCGGTCCGGACCCAGCGCAGCCGACCGCCGTGGTCCCCGCACGCGCCCTGTCCGATCGTCAGGAGCACCGGATCGACGTCGACGGCGACGGCGCGGCCCTCGGGATACCGGCGCAGCAACCGGTCGCTGATCGCGCCGGGGCCGCAGGCGAGGTCGAGCACGGTGGGGGCGGGTCCTGGGGCGAGTTCGCCGAGGAAGTCGAACATGACGTCGAAGCGGCGCTCGCGTTGTTCGATGTAGAGGTCCTGCTGCCGGTCCCAGCGGGTGAGCAGGTCGGTCCAGGTGTCGGTGCGTTCCGCGGTGTCGGTCATGGTTTTCTCCGGGTTGCCGTGGTGATCGGGTGATGGGCGGCCTGAGCCGGGCAGGTGGCAGGCCACGTAGTGACTGGCGTGGGCGGCCGGGCGGGGCTGCGGGGCCGCCAGCGGGATCAGGGGCGGTCTCGTCTCGCAGGCCGCGACGCGGTCCGGGCAGCGGGCCCGGAAGCTGCACCCGTCCTGTGCGGCCGGCGAGGGCAGCGGCCGGATCGCCGCCGACTCCTCGACCGGTCGTCGGCGATGCGGGGAGTTCAGCGCCGGTGCCGCGGCGAGCAGGGTTCTGGTGTACGGGTGCAGCGGTGCCACAGCGAACGTCGCGCTGGCGGCCTGTTCCACGACCCGGCCGCCGTACATGACCGCGATGCGGTCGGCCAGCCGCTGAACGACGGCCAGGTCGTGGGCGATGAACAAGCACGCCAGCCCGAGCCGGTCCCGCAGTTCGGACAACAGGTTGAGCACCCCGGCCTGGATGGAGACGTCGAGCGCCGTGACCGGCTCGTCGCAGATCAGCACGTCTGGTTCCAGAGCGAGGGCGCGCGCGATGGCGACGCGCTGACGTTGCCCACCGGACAGTTGTCCCGGGCGTCGGTCGGCGAGTTCCGGCCCCAGCCCGACGGTGTGCAGGAGGTACTCGACACGGGCCTTCTGCTCGGCGCGGCTGCCGACGTTGTGGATCCGCAGCGGTTCGCGGATCGCCTCGTGGACGCTCATACGTGGGCTCAGCGAGAGACCGGCGTCCTGGAAGACCATCTGGCACCGGCGCCGCACGTCGCGCGCCGCCCGCCCCCGCGTCCGGTGCACGTCCGCCCCGGCGACCCGCACGACACCACGATCCGGTTTCAGCAGGCCGACCGCGGTCCGGGCCAGCGTCGACTTGCCGCACCCGGACTCCCCCACCAGGGCGAGGATCTCGCCCCGCTCGACCCGCAACGACACGTCGGTCAGCACCGGCCCGCCCGGTCCGCCCCGGCCGGAGTAGCCGACCGTCAGCGCGTCGATCTCAAGCACGGGCACCTCCGTGGGGCCGGGGTAGGGCAGCCGACTGGGCCGAGGGGTGGCGCACACAGCGCGACCGATGCGTCTCGCCCACCGGTTCCAGTCCGGGTACTTCGGCGGCGCAGCGGGGTTGCACGAGGTGGCAACGCGGCCCGAAGGAGCACCCCGCGACGCTGTCGGGTCCGGCGCCGGGCGCGCCGGGCAAGGTCACGAACGGGGTTCCGGGCGCGACGGCAAGGTCGGGCACGGCTGCGAGCAGGCCCTGGGTGTAGGGGTGGTCCGGCCGAGTGAGCACCCGGTGGGCCGGCCCGTGCTCGATGATCCGACCGGCGTAGGCGACGGCGACAGTGTCGGCGATCTCCGCGACGACCCCAAGGTCGTGGGTCACCAGCAGGATGGCGGCTCCGGTCTCGTCGCGATGACGCCGCAGCAGGTCCAGGATGTCCGCCTGCACCGTGACGTCCAGGGCGGAGGTGGGTTCGTCGGCTATGAGCAGGCGCGGTCCGCCGGCCACCGCGATGGCGAGTTGAACCCGCTGGCGCATACCTCCGGAGAGTTGATGCGGATAGCACGGCGCGGCGTCGGGCAGCCCGACGGCCTGCAACAGCCAGGCGCGCCGGAGCCGGACCGCGGCCCGGTCCGTCGCGAAGCCGGACAACCGGATGGCCTGATCGAGCGATGTACCGACGGTACGCAGCGGGTTCAGGGCGGCCAGGCTGTCCTGGAAGACGACGCCGATCTCCCGCCCGTAGAGCTGCCGCAGGGCCGTCTCCGGAGCCTCGATCAGGTCGAATCATCAACTCGCAGTCCTGTGGGCGGCCGACATCGGTCGCGAGACTGGTGGGCTCGCATATCGAGGTGTCGCGTATGCGGAGCTGACGTCGGCAGCCCCATGACGCTGAGTGGGCTGTCAGGAGCGGTCGATCGCGGTCTGGGATGATCGCGCGGTGAGTGATGCGAGGCTGCTGGCCGCGGAGGCTGTTGAGTCACATGTCCGGGTGTTCTTCGAGGGGCACTCCGTGGAGGTCGTCGACTACGACCTCGGGCCGGAACGGCGACAGGTGGCCCCCGATCTGCGCATCCTCGTTGTGGGGCCCGGCCCCCGCAGCGACACCTGGGCCTATGTGACCGCCGGGTGCTGGGCCGCGATGGAGAAGGACGGTCATGGACTCGAGTTCGTCATGACTACCCATGTCCGCGACCAGCGGTTCATCGAACTCATGGCGATGATCGCCTACTACCACTGCGCAGGACATCAGCTCGACCTGGAGCACAGCATGCCGATCGGTGACCCGTGGGTGCCGGGTTCAACCTGCGATCACCTACTGATCAGCCTGCCCTATCTCCACGGACCCGACCTTGAACACTGTGCCGTTCCCGGGGTCACGCCCGCATCGTGTGGACGCTGCCCGTGACGACAGCCGAGATCGAGTTCCGCAGGCGTCACGGCCACGAGGCGTTGGAGCAGCTCTTCGACGAGGCAGAAATCATCCCCACCGATCCCTTCAGGGCGTCGGTCGCCTGAGTTTCCGGCCTCCGGCAGTCACCGTTTGTGGTCTCCAGAGGCGTACCGGCTCCATGTTCCGCCGGCCTCGGTGACGAGGCGCGTGGCGGTCTTGTCGTGGTAGCCGAGGGCTTTCGCGATGACTGGGGCCGGCGCTTGGAGGACGAGTTGGCGGATCGCGGAGGCTCTGCCGCGCTGGAGTGGGAGGAGGTCCTTCCCGGCCGCAGAGCAGCCTCGATGGTGGCGTCCAGGACGCGTCGCAGGGAGCGGGTGCGGAAGTCGGCGGAGACGCAGGTGTAGATCGCGGTGGTGGAAGCGTGGTCGTGGCCGACCTGCTACTGGACGAACAGCGGGTCGCGGCCGTCCTCGATCAGGTGGGTGATGTAGGACCTGCGCAGCGAGTGGAACTCCAGCGCGGGGTCCAGGCCGACGGCGTCCCGGTAGGCGGCGAAACGGGAGTCCAAGCGTTGGACCCCGATCCGTGCGCCTCGCTCGGAGGGCCAGAGGGCCCGGCTGGTCGAATGCCGCATCCCGGGCCGCACCTCGGTGATCCATTCCTCGATCGTGCCGGGTGTCCAGGTCCAGACGGTCAGCACGCTGCTGCGCTTGGGCGGCGAGCCCTTCGTGGCCTTGCCGTGGCGGACCAGCAGGGTGCCGTACTCGCCGAGCTCCCGGCCGTCCGGATTGCGGCCGAAGTCGGTGAGGTCCAGCATCCGGGTTTCGTTTCGGCGCAGGCCGTAGGCGTACGCGGTCTTGAACAAAGCGGCATCCCGCAATGCTGGCAGCCAGCCCTTGCGGCCCTTGCCGCGAACGCGAAGGACTTCCTCGTCAGCATGGTCGAAGAACGCTTCCAGCTCGGACCTGGTGAAGGCCCGGCGTTCTGGCTCACCCTCGGCTTCATCGGCGTACGCAGCGGCATTCCAGTCGTAGACCACCTGGACTGGGTGGGTCCCGAAGAGCCGCAGGCACTCGTCGCCCCAGCCATAGGCGGGGTTGGTCAGGAAGTCGCAGAACTGCCGTACCGAGCCCTGGTAGTTGCGCAGGGTGGAGCGGACACAGCCGTGCACGGCCCGCAGATCGGCCGCCGATATGACTGACCGCCGCAAGGACCCCAACGCCCCCGCCCCGGCGGTGATCTCCGAAACGGTGCTGTCGGCGGGTGGCGGAACTCGCGGCGCTGCTGGTCGTCCCGGAGGGTGCCCGGTGCGGCGACCGGGTCCGGTTCCTTGCGGTTCCTGTTCACCGATCGGTGTCGGGGGTGCAGCCAGATAACTGACTACCCATTAGTATCTGACAGGTCATCAGCTCCAGAGCGAGCGGCGTGCGCCGAATCCGCTCGTCCCGATCGCACACCCCCTCGATCGCACAGAGGAGCCTCCCCCCATGACGCACACCGTTATCGGCGTCAGCCCGTTGGGTGCACCGGACCCCCGCCTCGTCGCCGCCGTCTGCCGGGCCGGTGGGTCCGGTGTCCTCGACCTCGGCCCGGGCGCGCGCGCCGCCCGCGAGGCCCTGACCCTCCTGCGGCAGTGGGCGCCCGGCCGCCACGGCGTGCGGGTCCCCGCCGACTGTGCACTGCGCCCCGAAGAGCTGTGGGTCCCGGCGCCCGCCGGAACGAAGCGCACCGCGGACCCGGCCGCCGCCGGACCGTGCACCGTGCTCCTCGCCCCCGACGCGCCCTGGACCGTCGCCGAGGTCCGGGCCGCCGCCCGCGCCGCCGCCGCGGACCCCGCCGTGCTCGCCGAGGTCCGCGGTCCCGACGAGGCCGTCCGGGCCGTGGCCGACGGTGTCACCGGGCTCGTTCTGCGCGGCGAGGAGTCCGGCGGCCCCTGCGGCGAACACTCCACCTTCGTGCTGCTCCAGCGCGTACTCGGCGCCGTACCGGCCGATCTGCCGGTGTGGGCCTGCGGCGGCATCGGGCCGCACACCGCGGCCGCCGCCGTGCTCGCGGGCGCCCACGGAGTCGTACTGGACATTCAGCTCGCACTGCTCGACGAGGCCGGTACGGCCCCCGCGGCCGCCGGTCTGCTGCGCGCCGCCGACGGCACCGAGACCGTCGTCGTCGACGGCTGCCGGGTGCTCGACCGAAGCCGCCCCGGCCTCCCGGCCGCCCTGCGCGACCGGCCCCTGCCGCTGGGCCAGGATGCCTTTCTCGCCGCCCGGTTCGCCGAGCGGTACGGCACCGTGGACCGCGCCCTCGCCGCCGTCACGGAGGGCATCGACGCCGCCGTGGCCGACGACGGCGCCGTGCTGCGCGGCGGCTCGCCGATGTGCCGGGCGCTCGGCACCGCGCTGCCGGTCGTCCAGGGCCCGATGACCCGGGTCAGCGACCAGGCACGGTTCGCGGCGACCGTCGCGGACGGCGGCGGACTGCCGTTCGTCGCGCTCGCCCTGGCCGGGCCCGAGCAGACCCGCACCCTGCTCGAGCAGACCAAGTCCGCGCTCGGCGACCGCTCCTGGGGCGTCGGCATCCTCGGCTTCGTTCCGGAAGAGACACGCACCGCCCAACTGGAGGCCATCCGCGAGCTGCGCCCCAGCCACGCCGTCATCGCGGGCGGCCGTCCCTCCCAGGCGGCCGCTCTGGAGGCCGAGGGCATCCGTACCTTTCTGCACGTCCCGTCACCCGGGCTGCTCGGCCAGTTCCTGGCGGTCGGCGTCCGGCGCTTCGTCTTCGAGGGCGCCGAGTGCGGCGGGCACATCGGGCCGCGCAACAGCTTCCCTCTCTGGGAGGCGCAACTGGCCGTCCTGGAGGACTTCCTCGACGCGGCGGCCGACGACAGTCACACCGGTGGCGGTGACGCTGCCGACCCACAGGACGTACAGGTGCTCTTCGCGGGCGGCATCCACGACGAGCGCTCCGCCGCCATGGTCGCCGCGCTCGCCGCCCCGCTCACCACGCGCGGTGCCGTCGTCGGCGTTCTGATGGGCACCGGCTACCTCTTCACCGAGGAGGCCGTCGAGTGCGGCGCCATCCGGCCGCTGTTCCAGCGCGCGGCCTTGAACGCCACGTCGACCACGCTCCTGCACACCGCGCCCGGACACACCACCCGCTGCCTGCCCAGCGCGTTCAGCGACACGTACCAGGAGGTCAAGGACGAGCTGCGGACTCAGGGGATACCCGAGCGGCAGGTCTGGCAGGAGCTGGAGCGGCTCAACGTCGGCCGCCTGCGCATCGCCAGCAAGGGCGTCGAGCGGGTCGGCGACGAGCTGCTCGACGTCGACGAGGAGCGCCAGCGCGAAGCGGGCATGTTCATGGCCGGCGAGGTCGCCGTGCTCCGCTCCGCCGTCACCACCGTCGCCGCCCTGCACCACGCGGTCACCGACGGGGCAGCCGACTTCTACGGGCGCCGCACCGCCGAACTCGCCGCTGACGCCCGCGACGCGGGCGGCACGGTACCCGCGCGGAACCCGGCCCCCGCTCCCGAACCGCTCGACATCGCCGTCGTCGGCATGGCCGGCATGTTCCCCGGCGCCGCCGACCTGCCCGCCTACTGGGCCCAGGTGCTCGCCGGCGCCGACGCGGTCTCCGAGGTCCCGGACACCCGCTGGGACCCCGCGCTGCACTTCGGCGCGGACGCCGAGGCGGACGACGTGTCCGCGTCCAAGTGGGGCGGTTTCCTGCCTCCGATCCCCTTCGACCCGCTGGCCTACGGAATCCCGCCCGCCTCCCTGGCCGCCATCGAACCCGTCCAGCTCCTCGCCCTGGAGGCGGCCAGGCGGGCGCTCGCCGACGCCGGGCTCGACCGCCGGGCCTTCCCGCGCGAGCGCACCTGCGTCGTCTTCGGTGCCGAGGCGGGCAGCGACATCTCCGGCGCCGCGACGCTGCGCAGCGTCCTGCCCTCGTACGTCGGCCGTCTTCCCGAGGACCTGGAGGAGCAGCTCCCGAAGCTCACCGAGGACTCCTTCCCCGGCATGCTCGCCAACGTCATCGCCGGCCGGATCGCCAACCGGCTCGACCTCGGCGGCGCCAACTACACCGTCGACGCCGCCTGCGCCTCCTCCCTGGCCGCCGTCGACGCCGCCTGCAAGGAACTGGCCTGCGGTGCCGCCGACGTGGCCCTGTGCGGCGCCGCCGACCTGCACAACGGCATCAACGACTACCTGCTCTTCTCCTCCGCGCACGCGCTGTCGCCCACCGGCCGCTGCCGCACGTTCGACGCGGCCGCCGACGGCATCGCACTCGGCGAGGGCGTCGCCTGTCTCGTACTCAAGCGCCGCGCCGACGCCGAGCGGGACGGCGACCGGATCTACGCCGTCATCGGGGCGTCGGCAGCGCCAGCGACGGCCGCTCCCTCGGCCTGACCGCGCCCCGCCCCGAGGGCCAGCGCGCCGCCCTGGAACGCGCCTACGCGCAAGCTCGCGTCTCGCCCGCCGAGGTCGGCCTGATCGAGGCCCACGGCACCGGGACCGTCGTCGGCGACCGCACCGAACTCAGCACGCTCACCCGGCTGTTCGAGGAGGCCGGGGCCGCGCCCGGCGGCTGCGTCGTGGGCTCCGTCAAGTCCCAGATCGGGCACACCAAGTGCGCCGCCGGTCTCGCCGGACTGATCAAGACCGCGCTCGCCCTGCATACCGGGGTGCGCCCGCCCACCCTGCATATCGACGTGCCCAACCCCGTCTGGACCGGCCCCGACAGTCCATTCGTCTTCCACAGCGAGGCCCGGCCCTGGGCCGAGCCCGCCGCCCGCCGCGTCGCCGGGGTGAGCGCCTTCGGATTCGGCGGCACCAACTTCCACGTGGTGCTGCGGGCCCACGCCGACGCCGGAGCGCCGCCGCGCCAGAGCCACGACGTCTGGCCCGCCGAGCTGTTCGTCTTCCGCACCCGCGCAGCGGCCGAGGAACTCGCCGACCTCGCGGCGAGCGGTCACTGGCGGCTGCGGGACCTGGCGCATACCGCCGCACAGCGCGCGGAGACCGGCCCGGGCCCGCTCCTCGGTGCCGTGGTCGCCGAGTCCGTCACCGAACTCCCGCACCTGATACGGGACCTACTCGACGGCACGCCCGGGAGAAGCGGAGTGTTCCCGGCCACAGGCGCCCCCGCCGCGGCGGCCGACGGCGACGGTGGCAAGGTGGCGTTCCTCTTCCCCGGCCAGGGCAGCCAGCGCCCCGGCATGTTCGCCGAGCTGTTCACCGCCTTCCCCGAACTCGGCCGCCACCTGTACCACGCCCCGGCCGCCGCCCTCTTCCCGCCCGCAGCCTTCGACGCCGCCGAACGCGCCGCACAGGTCGCCCGGCTCACCGACACCCGCCACGCCCAGCCCGCGCTCGGGCGGTCGGCCTCGCCGCGTACGACACCCTCACCGCGGTCGGTGTCCGCCCGGACATGGCCGCAGGGCACTCCTACGGCGAACTCGTCGCGCTCTGCGCCGCGGGCGCCCTCGACTCCGACAAGCTCGGTGACCTCAGCCGGGAGCGGGCCGAGGCGATCCTCGCCGCGATCGGTGCACAGGGGTCCGATCCCGGCACCATGGCCGCCGCAGTGGCCTCCGCCGAGCAGGTGACCCGGGTGCTCGCCGGGGCAGGTCTGGCCGAGCGGGTCGTCGTCGCCAACCACAACGCGCCCGCGCAGAGCGTGCTGTCGGGCCCGAGGGACGCCGTCGCCGAAGCTGTCGACGCGCTCACCGCCGCCGGGTTCTCCGTCCGCCCGCTGCCCGTCGCCTGCGCCTTCCACAGCCCGCTGGTCGCCGGGGCCGTGTCCCGCTTCGCCGAGATCCTGACGGCGTACTCCGTGCGCGGCCCCGAGTTCCCGGTCTGGGCCAATCTCACCGGCACCCGCTATGCCGGGGACCCCGCCCGGGTACGGGCCGGCCTCGCCGAGCAGATCGCCGCCCCCGTCCGTTTCGCCGACCAGATCGAGGCGATGTACGACGCCGGGGCGCGGATCTTCGTCGAGTGCGGGCCCGGCACGGTGCTCACCGGTCTGGTCGGCCAGATCCTCGGCGACCGGCCGCACGTCGCCGTCCCGTTCGAACCCCGCCCCGACGCGGGCCTGCGCGGCCACCTCGAGGCCCTGGCCCGGCTCGCCGCGGCCGGTGTCCCGGTGGCGCCCGCACGGCTCTTCAGCGGACGCGACACGGCACTCGCCGACCCGGCCGCCGTGCCGGAGCGGCCCGGCTGGACGGTCGACGGCCACCTCGTACGCACGGCGGACGGCCGGCCGGTGCCGGGAGCGCTGCGCCCGGCCCGGCGCATCTCGGGCATCCCGCGGGCCGGAGAGCAGACCAATGAGGCGACTACGATCGGCGAACGGGAAGAACTGCTCCGGGAGTTCCTGCGCAACAGCCGGGAGATGCTGGCCGCACAACGGGACGTGCTCCTCGGCTACTTCGGGGCTCCGCCCGCGCCGCAGGCGGCTCCGCCGACCCCCGAGCCCCTTCCGGCCCCGGCTCCGGCCGCTCTCGCTGCGGCTCCGGCCCCCGCTCCCGCTCCCGTGGGGGTGGATGTGCTGGCCGAGGTGCTGGCGGTGATCGCGGAACGTACGGGATATCCGGTGGAGATGGTGGGGGCGGAGTCGGATCTGGAGGCGGATCTGAGTGTGGATTCGATCAAGCGGACGGAGATCGCCGGGGAGCTGGGACGGCGGCTGCTGGGCTCGGGTGCGGATCTACGGTCGTTGCCGGACGCGGACCTGGAGGAACTGACCCGGGAGCGCACCGCCGCCGGGATCGCCGACTGGCTGCGGGCCCGCGCGAAGGCGCTCGTCGACCCGGACCCGGCACCCGCCCTCGCCACCTCGGCCCCCGTAGCCGGGGAGTCCCCCGACCCGCTCACCGGCCAGGCTCCCCACCGCTATCTGCTGCGGCCCGCCCCGCTCGACCCGGCGCCCGTGCCCGGCGCCGAAGGCGCGGCACAGCTGCGCGGGAAGCGGTTCCTGATCGTCGCGGACGACACGCCACTCGCACGGGCACTTGTCACCCGGCTCACCGCACTCGGCGCGCACGCCGCCCGTGGCGGCCCGGACACCGCACAGCTCGCCGGGCACACCGGCCCGGTCGACGGAGTGCTGCACCTGGGCGCTCTCGCGGGTACGGAACAGCAATTGCTGCCCGCCAAGCTCACCGTGCTCCAGGAACTGCTGCTGCGCGGCCCGCGCCGGCTGCTCTGCCCTCGCCTCCCCGACGACACCAGCGGCCTCGACGGCTTCGTGCGCACCGCGGCCCGCGAATACCCCGACACCGTGGTCCGCGCCGTGGAGCTCGACCCCGACGAGCCCGCCACCGAGCAGGCCGAGGCGCTCGTCGGGGAACTGCTGGCGCCCGGCCGGGAGCCCGTCGTGCTGCGCACCTTCGGCGTCCGCCGTGCCCCGGTACCGTACGAGAGCCCTCTGGGCCCGCCCGTCTCCTCCGGCGCCGGGCCCGCCTCCTCCGGGGCCGCCGCTGCCGCGGCACTCGGGCTCGGCCCGGAGTCGGTCGTCGTCCTCGCGGGCGGCGCACGCGGCATCACAGCCCGGTTCACCCTCGCCCTTGCCGCCGCCGCACGCTGCCGGGTCGAACTGCTCGGGCGTACGCCGCTCGACGACGGCACGGGCGGGCACCACGAGCCGGCCCACGCCACCGACCTGCCCGCGCTGCGTGCGGCGCTCGCCGCCCGGGGCGGTCTGAGCACCGCCGAGATCGACCGCGAAGCCGGCCGCGTCCTGGCCCGCCGCGAGATCGCCGCGACCCTGGCCGAGGTACACGGCGCGGGCGGCCGGGCCAGATACCGGGCACTCGACCTGCGGGACGCGGAGGCCGTGCAGCAGGCGGTCAAGGAGACATACGCGACGTACGGCCGGATCGACGGGGTCGTACACGCCGCCGGAGTGATCGAGGACCGGCTGCTCGCCGAGAAGGACCCCGTCTCCTTCGAACGGGTCTACGGCACCAAGGTGGACGGCGCCCGCGCACTGCTCTCGGCTCTCCGGCGACTTCCCCAACTGCCCGCCTTCACCGTCATGTTCGGCTCCGTCGCGGCGGTGTACGGCAACCGCGGCCAAGCCGACTACGCCGCCGCCAACGACGCACTCGCCCGCCTCGGCCGCCTCTGGCGCGCCGACACCGGCAGCCGTACCGTCACCGTGCACTGGGGCCCGTGGGCGCCGGCCGGGGCGCACGGCGGCATGGTCGGCCCTGAGCTGGGCCGGGAGTACGCGCGCCGCGGCATCAAGCTGATCGACCCGGAGGAGGGCGTGCTCGCGCTGCTGCGGGAGCTGGCCTGGGGCGAGCCGGAGACCGACGAGGTCATCCTGACGGCGTCGGGCCGGTGAACCCCACGATGCGACCGACCGCCCCGCGGCACCGGCAGCCCGTCGCCATCGTCGGCATGGCGGTGACCCTGCCCGGCGCCTGTGACCTGGCCGCGTACTGGCACAACCTCGTCACCGGCGCTGACGCCATCTCCGACGTGCCCAAGGCCCGCTGGGACGCGGACACCTACTACGACCCGGACGGACGGCGCGGCCTCGATGGCGTCTACTGCCGCCGCGGCGGCTTCGTCGACGGGCTCGACGCGCTCGCCGCCTTCGACCCGACCGCCTTCGGGCTCATGCCGGACTCCGTGCCCGGCACCGAACCCGACCAGCTGATCGCACTGCGTACCGCCGCGGCCGCGCTCGCCGACGCGGGGGAGGCCGCACTGCCCGAAGACCGCTCCCGGGTCGGTGTCGTGCTCGGCCGCGGCGGTTATCTGAGCGACGGACTCGCCCGACTCGACCAGCGGATGCGCACGTCCGCCCAACTGGTGTGCACCCTGCACGAGTTACTGCCCGAGCTGGACGGCGAGCGGCTCGACGCGGTACGGATGGCGTTCACGGCAGCGCTCGGCGGGGAGCAGAGCCCCGAGTCGGTGATCGGCCTCGTACCCAACTTCGCGGCGTCCCGGGTCGCCAACCGGCTCGATCTGCGTGGCCCCGCCTACACCGTGGACGCGGCCTGCGCCTCCTCGCTCGTCGCACTCGACCAGGCCGTCGGCACGCTCGCCTCGGGCAGCTGCGACGTGATGCTCGCGGGCGGCGTACACCACTGCCACGACATCACACTCTGGTCCGTCTTCAGCCGGCTGCGGGCGCTGTCGCCGTCCCAGCGGATCCGCCCGTTCCACCGGGACGCGGACGGCGTGCTGATGGGCGAGGGCACCGGCGTGGTCGTACTCAAACGGCTCGCGGACGCGCGGCGCGACGGCGACCGGGTCTACGCAGTGGTCCGCGGCGTCGGCGTGGCCGGCGACGGCCGGGCCGGCTCCCTGGTCAACCCGGACCCCGGCGGCCAGGCCCGCGCCGTCCGGCTCGCCTGGGCGGCGGCGGGGCTCGACCCGGCGGCCCCGGGGTCGCTCGGCCTCCTGGAGGCGCACGGCACCGGAACCCCGGCGGCGACCGGGCCGAACTGGCCGCGCTGGCCGAGGTGTTCGGGCCGCCGGACCCGGACGCCGGGCCCGACGCCGTGATCGGCTCCGTGAAGTCGATGATCGGCCACACAATGCCGGCGGCGGGTGTGGCGGGCCTCGTCAAGGCGGCCCTGGCGGTGCACCACGGCATGCTCCTGCCGACCCTGCACTGCGACGACCCGCACCCGGCGCTCCGCGTCACCCGCTTCGCTCCGGCCCAGCAGGCCCGGACCTGGGACGGGGACGTCCGGCGTGCCGCGGTCAGCGCCTTCGGCTTCGGCGGGATCAACGCCCACGTAGTCCTGGAGTCGGTACCGGAGCCCGTACCCGCCCCCGCATGGGCGCCTGCCCCGGCGTCGGCTCCCGCACCGGCATCGGCCCCGGCCGTCGCGCCTGCGGCCCCGGCACCCGGCGGCCCGGGCGCGGGGCCTGCGGCCTGCGCGGACCGTGCCGAAGTGGCCGAGCCGCCCCGGCTGTTGCGGCTCGCCGCCGCGACCCCGCAGGACCTCGCCGAACTGCTCGACGCCGACGACACCGAGCTGCGCGCGGCCGCCGCGGAGGGCGGAGCGAGGGGAGCCGGGGGTGCCCGCGTCGCCGTCCTGGACCCCACCGACCGCCGCCTCGCCCTGGCCCGCAAGGCAGTCGCCCGCGCCCCGGCATGGGGCGGCCGGAGCGACGTCTGGTGCGCGCCGCGGCCGGTGCTCGGCACGGGCGGCGGGAAGATCGCTTTCCTCTGCCCAGGGCTGGAGGCCGAGTTCGAGCCGCGGGCCGAGGACGTCGCCCGCCACTTCGGCCTGCCGGCGCCGCACTGGCCGGACGCCCGCGTGGGCGACGTCGCCCGGCACGGTGCGGCCGTCGTCGGCCTCGGCCGGCTGCTCGCCGGAGCGCTCGCCCGGATCGGCGTCCGGCCGGACGCGCTGGCCGGGCACAGCGTGGGGGAATGGACGGCGATGGCGGTCGGCGGGATGTACGCGGACGCCGAGGTCGACGCCTTCCTGCGGGACTTCGACCCGGCCACCCTGCGCGTCCCAGGGCTCGCCTTCGCCGCGTTCGGCACCGGTACGGACCAGGTGGACGCCGAGCTCGCGGCGTACCCGGACGTCGTCGTCTCGCACGACAACGCGCCCCACCAGACCGTCGTCTGCGGGCCTCACGACCAGGTCGAGGCGCTCACCGGGCGGCTGCGCGGCGCGGGAGTGCTCGGTCGGCTGCTGCCCTTCGAGTCCGGCTTCCACACGCCGATGCTCGCCCCGTACCTCACCTCCATCGAGAAGGCCGCGCGCGGCTTCACGCTGCACCCGCCCCGGGTGCCCGTCTGGTCCGCCACGACCGCCGCGCCCTTCCCGGCCGACGAGGCCGCGGCGCGCGCGCTCTTCCTGCGCCACCTGCTCGAACCGGTCCGCTTCCGGCAGCTCACCACGGCCCTGTACGACGCCGGGTTCCGGGCCTTCGTCCAGCTGGGCCAGGGCCAGCTGCCGGCTCTCGTGGACGACACCCTCACCAGCCGCGCGTGCCTGACGCTCAGCGCCAACACGCCCCGGCACAGCGGGCTTTCGCAGCTGTACCGGGTGGCGGCCGGACTCTGGTCGCACGGTGCCGAGCCGGACTTCGCGGCGCTGCGGGCGGGGGCCACGCCTCGGTCGACGGCGGCGCCTGCCCGTACGGCGGAGACCGACCCTACGGCGGAGACTGTCCGTACGGCCGCGGAGAGCCCGCGAGCCGTCCCCGCCCCCGCCTCCGTCACCGTCCCCTCGCCCTCGGCTCCGGGCTCGTCTCGCTCGACGCCGCCACCCGGGACCGGCTCCGCAGCACCCTGCGCGCGGCACCCGCACCCGGGCTGGACCGGCTCGCGGCCGTGGCCGCGCGGAGCCCCGTGGCGGCCGAACTGCGCTCGCTGCTCGGCGAGACGGCGGACACGGCAGCGGAACTGGCGAAACTGTTCGCCGCGGCAGCGGCCCCGCGCCGCACCGCGCCCGCGGCGCCGCCCCCCGAGCCCTCGGCGACCGGGGCGATGCCGCCGCCTGCCGCCACCCCCCGCGTCACCACCCTGCGCATCGCACTCGACACCATGCCGTACCTCGCCGACCACTGTTTCTTCCGGCAGCCCGCGCACTGGCCCGAGATCGCCGACCGCTGGCCCGTGGTGCCCGCCACCACCCTGGTGCAGCACATGATCGACGCCGTGCCCGGCCCAGGGAGGGCCGTGGCCGTGCACGACGCCCGGTTCCTGCAGTGGACCGTCGCCGCCCCGCCCACCGAGGCCACGGTCACGGTCCGGCCCGAGGGACAGGGGCGGTACGCCGTGGAGTTCGGGCGCCAGGCCCGCGCCACGGTCGAGACCGCCCACGGGCACGACACCGCGCCCCGCCCACGGCCGTGGCGGACGGACGCCCCGGAGAGCCGTCCGGCTGTGTCCGCGCGGCAGATGTACGACGACCGCTGGATGTTCCACGGGCCGCGGTTCCGCGGCGTCACCGAGATCGGCGCGCTCGGCGAGCGGCACGTCCGCGGTGTCCTGACCACCCCGTCCGCGCCCGGCGCGCTCCTCGACAACGTCGGTCAGCTGCTCGGCTACTGGCTGATGGCCACGCACCCCGACCGCACCATCGTCTTCCCGACGGGCGTCGAGGAGATCCGTTTCCACGGCCCGCCTCCGCAACAGGGCACCGCACTCGACTGCCACATCAGGGTCACCACCGTGACGGACACCGCCCTGGTGGCTGACGCGCAGCTCGCCCGCGACGGCGAGGTCTGGGCCGAGATCCGCGGCTGGCGGGACCGGCGCTTCGACTCGCCGCCCGAGGTCGATCCGGTCAAACGCTGGCCCGAGCACAACACTCTGTCGGAAACCCAGGAGGGCGGCTGGCAGCTGGTCTTCGAACGCTGGCCCGACCCCGCATCCCGCGAGATCTACATGCGCAGCCAGCTCGCGGGCCCTGAGCGCGAGCAGTACGCAGGACGCCCCCGCGCGGCCGGCGCCCGTGGCTGCTCGGCCGGATCGCCGCCAAGGACGCCGTACGCCGCCACCTGTGGGCGCACGGCGCGGGCCCCGTCTTCCCCGCCGAGATACGGGTCGCCAACGACCCTGGCGGCAGACCGCGCCCCGAGGGCGTACACGGCAGAGAGCTCCCGCCTCTGGAACTGTCGCTGGCGCACTGCCGGGAGGCCGCCGTCGCACTCGTTCGCCCCGCCGCCGACAGCACCGGCACCGGCATCGGTATCGACATCGAGGAGATCGTCGAGCGCCCCGAAACGACGTACGACGCCATCCTCGCCCCGGACGAGCGGGCGCTCTTCACCGGGCTCGGCGGCGGCCCCGGCCCGCTGACCCGGTTCTGGGCCGCCAAGGAGGCCGCGGCCAAGGCCGAGGGCACCGGACTGGGCGGCCGGCCGCGGGACTTCACGGCGGTCGAGGTCGAAGAGGGCGCCCGTGCCCTCACGGTCCGGGCGCCCTCCGGCCGGCTGCGGCGCATCCGGCTCGCCGATGTGACCAACCCGCCGGGGCTGCCCACCCGTACCTACGCCGTCGCCTGGACCGAGGAGAGCCCGTCATGACCAGCCCCGCCACCACCGGCCCCGCGTACGCCGCCGTCCTCACCGAGGTCACCGACGCGCTGCACACGGTCCTCGACGACCTCGAACTGGACGACACCCCGATCACCTCCGACACCCGCTTCGTGGAGGACCTCGACCTGGAGTCCATCGACCTGGTCACGCTCACCGCCGAGCTGGGCGGGCGCTACGGCGACCGGGTCGACTTCCCCGCCTGGTTCGCCTCGCTCGAACTCTCCGACATCATCGGACTGACCGTCGGACAACTCGTCCAGTACATCGCGGGGTGCCTGCGGTGACCACGATCGAGGCGGGCGGGATCCGGCTGAACGTGGAGCGGCTGAGCGGCGCACCCACCCCGGCACCGGGCCCGCCCCAGACGGTCGTTCTCGTGCACGGCATCGCCACCGACAATCTGACCAGCTACTACTTCACCATCGCGCCCGCGCTCGCGGCAGCCGGACACGACGTCGTGATGTACGACCAGCGCGGCCACGGCCGCAGCTCCCGCCCGCCGCGCGGCTACGGCGTCGAGGACTTCAGCGGCGACCTGGACGCGCTCCTGGACGCCCTCGCCCTGGAAGGGCCCGTCCACCTGGTCGGCAACTCGTTCGGCGGCACCGTCGCCCTCGCCTACGCGCTGCGCCGCCCGGAGCGGGTCGCCGGCATCCTGATGCTCGAGTCCGAGCCGCCGACCGCCGCCTGGGCCAAGAAGATGAGCGGCATCCTGGCCGGCTCCGCCCACCAGCTCCACGACGAGCGCACCCTGCCGTGGATCGAGGAGACCTACGGCCGCCACGAGGCCCGCCTGGTGCGCTGGGCCACCCGGCTGCTGCACGGCACCTCCATCGCCGAGGACATCGCATCCTGCCCCGTCCCCGCCGAGGAGTCCTGGCAGAGCCTGCACGTGCCGGTCTGCGCGGTGTACGGCGCCACCTCCGACCTGGCCGACACGGCGCCCTGGCTGGAATCGCTGCTGCCCCGCTGCCGCACCCTGACGGTGCCCGGGCACGGGCACTCCGTGCTCGTCGGCACCCCCGAAACGGTCGTCCCGCTGCTGCTCGACTGGCTACGGGACGGCCACCGGGAGCTGGTCGCGCCGTGAGCCGCTTTCTGTTCGTCGTGCCACCCCTGGTCGGGCACGTCAACCCGGCGGTCAGCGTGGCCGCCGAGCTGACCAGATGCGGGCACCGGGCCGCCTGGGCCGGACTGCCCGGGTTCGTCGGGGAACTGGCCGGGCCCGACGCCGAGGTGTACCCGTGCGACGTGCCCCCGCTCCCGGAACGTCCGGCTGCCCTGCGCGGTGCCGCCGCCTTGCGCTTCCTGTGGGAGGAGTTCCTCGTGCCGCTCGCCGGGGCGATGGCCCCCGGTGTGCGCCGCGCGGTCGAGGGGTTCCGGCCCGATGTCGTCGTCGCCGACCAGCAGACCCTCGCCGGCGCCCTCGTCGCCGAGCGCCTCGGGGTGCCGTACGCCACCGCGTCGACCACCCCGGCGGAGTTCAGCGACGCCCTGGACGGCATGCCGAAGGTGGCTCGGTGGACCGCCGGGCTCGTCGCGGAGCTGCGCGCCCGCCTCGGCGACCCGGGGCGCACCCACGATCCGCGCTTCTCCCCCGACCTGGTGCTCTCCTTCACCACCCCCGAACTCGCGGGCCCGGGCCCTCAGCTGCCGCAGCTGCGGTACGTCGGTCCGGCGTTCACCGGGCGCCCGGCCGCCGACTTCCCCTGGGAGTGGCTCGACGAGCACCGGGCCACCGTCCTGGTCTCACTCGGCACTGCCAACACCGGCCTGGGGGCGCGTTTCCTCGCCGAGTGCGCGGCCGCCGTGCGGGAGCGCGGGCGGCGGCTGCAGGCAGTAGTCGCCGACCCCGGAGGGGTGCTCGACCAAGAGTCCGACGCCGACCTCCTGGTGCTGCCCCGGATCCCCCAACTGCCGCTCCTGCGACGGGCGTCAGCGATGGTCAGCCACGCCGGGCAGAACACCGTCGCCGAGTGCCTGTGGCACGGCGTACCGCTGGTGGTCGCGCCCATCCGGGACGACCAGCCACTGATCGCCGGCCAGGTCACCGGCGCCGGCGCCGGGGTGCGGGTGCGCTTCGGGCGCGCCGACCGCCGACGGATCGGTGCCGCCCTCGACGCCGTACTCGACGGGCCCGCCTACCGCGCGGCGGCCCGGCGCGTCGGGGACTCCTTCCGTGCGGCGGGCGGGGCGGCTGCCGCGGCGGCGTACCTGGAGAAGTTCGCGGCACAGAAGCCACGGGAGCCGCAGGAGTCACGGGAGCGGTGAGCGACCGACCGGCAGGGCGACCGCCGTGCCGAAGAGTGGAACGAGAGGAGACCACGGACATGGCCACCACGAACCAGCCCCCCGACACCCCCGACACACCCGTCCCACCGCCCCCTGCTTCCGATGCCGAACGCGTCGCCCGCCTGCGCCCCGCGTACCAGGCAGAGCTGGCCGACGGCATCGCCCGGTTCTTCGAGCCGCGCCGCACCGACTGCCCCTGGTGCGGCGCGCGGCAACTGCGTCGCCGCCTGCACACCAAGGACCACCTGCAGCGAAAGCCCGGCACTTTCACCCTGGACCAGTGCCGCGACTGCGGACACACCTTCCAGAACCCGCAGCTCAGCGCGGCCGGACTGGACTTCTACTACCGGGACTTCTACGACGGCCTGTACGCCGAGAAGATCGGCGGCGCCCTGGACAGCGACGCCGCGAGGGAACGCAACCGCGACCGGGCCACGGCCATGCGGCGGCACGCCCGGCCGAAGCGCTGGCTCGACGTCGGCACGGCGGGCGGTGACTTCTGCCTGGCGGCCAGGGAAGCACTGCCCGGCACCACCTTCGACGGGCTCGACATCGGCGCCCATGTGCTCGGGGCGCAGCAGTCGGGGCGCATCGAGCGGGCCTACCAGGGCTTTCTGCCCGACCTCGCGGACGAACTCGCCGGCCAGTACGACGCGGTGAGCATGTTCCACTGCCTGGAGCACACCACGGACCCGAAGGCCCAACTGGCCGCGGTTCACACCGTGCTCCGCCCCGGCGGCCACCTGATCATCGAGGTACCCAACCCGGAGTCGCCCTTCGGCCGCCTCTTCGGCCGGTACTGGCTGCCGTGGTTCCAGCCTCAGCACCAGCACTTCGTGACCATGAGGAACCTGCGCCGGGCCCTCACCGAGCTGGGCTTCACGGTGGTGGCGACGGACCGCGAGGAGTCCCATATCCCCGTGGACTTCACCGCGCTCGTAGGGCTGTACGTGCTGCGGCTGCTGCCGTTCCGCGACGAGCCCTGGCTGCCCCGGCCCCCGGGCCGTCTCGGCACCGCGGTCACCAAGACGGTCTTCTGGGCGGGCATACCGTTCTGCTTCCCGATGTACGCCCTGGACCGGCTCCTCGCCCCGCTGATCCGCCGCAGCCGCTTCTCCAACGCCTTCCGGGTGATCGCCCGCCGCGAGGAGTGACCAGCCCAGCACGAGCTGGGACTGGAGAAGATGAAAGTCCGCGACGGTCAGCTGGCGGGGCAGGGAGACCCCGAGCAACTTCTCACCGCCTCGACACTCGCCCAGATCTGGCAACCGATGTGAGGCGACAGCCCCACTGCCACAGGTCCGGCCCGGCCCATGGCTCTCGCACGTCGACGAGCCCCCGCCGACGAGAGCCGAGGCACCCTTCGAGCGCTCTCGCGCAGCCCCGCACGGAGTCGGTTCACCGAAGCAGTGGCTACCCGTAAATCCTGGTGGGCGCTAGCGGGCCGCCTGAAACGTACGCCGGTAAGCCTGGGGTGAGACGCCGATGGCCGCGTGCAGGTGCTGGCGCAGGGAGGTGCCCGTGGCGAAGCCGACCCGGCCGGCGATCCGGTCCACCGACAGGTCGCTGGACTCCAACAGGTCCCGGGCTCGGGTGACGCGGTGCTGGATGAGCCAGCGGCCGGGGCTGAGGCCCACCTCGCCGCTGAAGCGGCGGGCGAAGGTGCGCCGGCTCATCCGGGCGTGGGCGGCGAGGTCGGCGAGCGTCAGCGGTTCGTCGAGGCGTTCCAGGGCCCAGGCGCGGGTGGCGGCCGTGCCGTTCTGTTTACAGTCCCTCCGAAGAGGTGAGCCTGCGCGAGTCGCAGAAAAGGACAGGTCAAAAGCCCTATGCCGACTCACTGTCCCGTGCGTGAGCGCGCAGAGCTTCATGCGCAACAGTTGGCGGGGCCGAGTGGCTGACCGGCCTGTGCTTTCGGCGGTTGGAGAAGGTAGGTGGTCCCGCTCGAGGGTCATGAGGTCGAGTGCTGCCCATCTGCCGCTGGGCGAAGACCCGGCTGCGGGAAGCAGGCGGGCCGACGGGCGGGCTTGCCTGATCAGCGACACCTGAAACGAGACAGCCGACCTGGAGAGACAGCTGCCCCTTTCTCGTTCTTGCCGCCCTCGCCTGCCGCGTGCCGGCCCCCTTGCCTGTTCGAAACCACCGCTGTCCCATCCCAGCGCTGCGCCGGACGTTGCGCAGGTGAGTGACGCTCGGTCAAGTGGTTCGAGTATGGCCGTCCGCCTGTTCGGGATCTCTCGGACAGGGTCTGACCTCGGGAGACGACCGGTTGACCATCCTGTTGAACAGCGAGCCGCTCCTTACGCTGGGTCCCAAGGGGCGCCCGCCCCTGTGACGAACTCGAGGCGGAGGAGCACTGCCGTGACGGACCTCGTACTGCTCGCGGGCGGATCGGTGACGATGACCCACCACGTCACCGGCACCTACTTCATGTGCAACGACTGGCACGACGGCGTCGGCAACCACACCCAGACCTGGGCACAGGATCCGTTCGCCAAGGACAACACCTCGCATCGGTGGTTCCTGCGGCAGAACGCCGGCGGCACCGTGCGCATCGAGTCGTACGCCAACCACCGCTGCCTCACCGCCGGGGCCAACCCGTCCGACGTCGTGACCCTGCGGGAAAGCTCCGACAGCCTCAACCAGCACTGGCGGCTGGTTGCCCATGCGGAGCGAGGCAACGACTTCTACCTGGTCTCGGTCGTGCACCCGCGCTACGCCCTGGCCATCGCCGATCACCTCCAGGGCAACGACCGGCTGGTCGGCCTGACTCGTATGTGGGGCGGCCCCAACCTCTCCCAGCTGTGGCGGATCTACCCCTCGTCAGAAGACCAGGACTGACACCCGCCGAGCACGCTTCGAAGACATCTTCGGCGGACATGCATGACAAGCCCGCCCTCCCGTCGGAGGGCGGGCATGTCATGCGGTTCGTCTCCGGCAGGCAGTCAGGGCAGGCGACGTCGGCGGCTCGGAGGATGGCCGCGAAAACCGCTGCTCCGGTTGCGGACTGAGACGGACGTCTGATCGAGCCTATGACCAACAAGCGATGCGCGACACGTCGGCCTCAGCCGTCTGGAGCACCCTCCGCCCCGTCCTCGCCAATACCCCGCGGGCCTGAAGCCAAGTCGTCTCTCGCGTGGTTGAGGAGACGGTGGCGGGCCGAGACGCACCGGTCATAGCTGCTGACCCGGACACGCTCGCCGTGATCACACCGTCTGGGCCCTCGCCTTGCGCGGCAACGGGGAGCGGGAAGGGCGCTGGATGTGGAGGACGAGCAGCGCCAGGGCGCCGGTTGCCGCGGACCAGGTGAGGGTGAGCAGGCCGTGGGACCAGGGGATGTGCGGGGTGAGGGCTGAGCTCAGTGCCAGCTGGTTCACGCCGTACAGGGGAAGCGCGGACACGCCCGCCACGTCCATGAGCGTGTTGAAGACGGGGTTCTGCAGGCCGGTGTCGACCAGGCTGAGCATGATGATGAGGAAGAAGCCCTCCAGCTCGCCGCGGACGAGCGAGCCGAGCAGAAGGCCGATGCCGCCGTAGGCGAGGCCGGCGCCTGCAAGGGCCAGCGCCAGGGGTGCCGCGTGGCGTACGGGCAGGGAGATCCGCAGCAGGATCGTGGTGTACAAGGCCAGCGCGGCGGCGGTGAGGGCGACGGCGGCGAGCTTCGCCGTCAGCATCGGCAGCCGGGGATACCCGGCGAGCAGCAGACGGCGGTCCAACTGCCGCGACAGGAAGGTCTCGGTGAAGGTGATGAAGCCGGCGACCATGGTGACAGCGCCCAGCGCACTGGCCACCTGCCCCACCTGGCCGGCCGGGGCGGAGACAGGGGCGCTGATCGTGTCCAGCGAGATGCGCACCACTTGGTCGGAGGTGCACAGCCGTGCCACGGTGATCCAGACGGGGATGAACGCGACCGCCAGAACGAGGGCCAGCCGGTTGCGCAGGTGGCCCAGCAGAGTGCAGCGCAGCAGTTGGGTGAATGCCGTCCAGGAGGGCCTCATC
Source organism: Streptomyces tuirus (assembly GCA_018195615.1). Taxonomy (GTDB): domain Bacteria; phylum Actinomycetota; class Actinomycetes; order Streptomycetales; family Streptomycetaceae; genus Streptomyces; species Streptomyces tuirus_A. The sequence continues at coordinate 1,119,193 of JAGTPG010000001.1, forward strand.
GGACGGTCTCCTCGAAGTGCAGACGGCCCTGGCGCAGGTGAGCGATCGCGTCGAAGTGGTGCAAGTCGTGCAGCAGGTGAGACACCACGATGATCGACCGGCCTCGGTCACGCAGGTCGGCGGCCAGGGTCCAGAACCGCTGATGGGTGTCCCAGTCGAAGCCCTGGTAGGGCTCGTCCAGGACAAGCAGCTGAGGATCGTGCATGAGAGCGATCAGCAGGTTCAGCTTCTGCCGCGTTCCACCGCTGAGTTCGCCGACCTGCTGTCGTCGGCAGTCGCTCAGTGCCAGCAGTTCCATCAGCTCGTCGGCGCGTTCCAGGGTCGGCAGCCGGTAGGCCGTCCGGAACAGCCGCAGATGCTGTCCGACGGTGAATGCGTCGTTCAGCACGGCCCGTTGCGGGCAGTACCCCACTGCCCCGGTCCGTGTCACCGTTCCGCGGTCGGGTGCGAGGTGTCCTACGGCGATCTGGAGCAGAGTGCTCTTCCCCGCGCCGTTCTCGCCGACGACTCCGACCAGCGTCCCGGCGGCCACGTCGAGGTCCACGTCGCGCAGGACCTGCCTGCGGCCGTACGCCTTGTGGACTCCGCTGATCCGCAGCCGTGGCCGGTGTCGCGTGGTTGCTGACGTCACATGAGTCCCTCGGAAGATCGGACAGGTGGAGCGAGCCGACCGCGGGAAAGCCCGCCACGGTGGCCGGGGCCGCGCGGGCTGACGTTTCCCGGCCTGCCCGGCACAAGACGGCTCAGCCACCTCCGGCCCGGACGGTCCGGCCTTGGGCGTGCCGGACCCGCCGTGCGAGGCGGCGCGCTGCCGTCCTTCCAACGACTGGCACCGGCCGGTGTAACGGCGGTGCTTGCTGTTCCCCACCCGTAAGTCGGGCGTGACGTGCGCCGCGGTCCGCCGTTGTAGGAATCGATGCCCCCGACACCACAGCCAGACTTGAGTGCTCCTGCGATCGTGATCGGAGCCGGCCCCACGGCTTGGCGGCCGCCGCGCTGCTGAACCGCTCCGGAGAGCCGGCCGTGATCCTCGAACGGTCGGACCGCGTAGGAGCCAGATGGGCGCAGCGCTACGACCATCTGCGCCTGCACACCACCCCGGCACCTCGAAACTCCCCGGCCTGCCGGTGCCACGCCAGGCCGGCCCGTGGGTGAGCCGGGACGACTACGTGCGCTACCTGGAAACCTACGCCGCCCACCACCGGCTCGACGTCCGGCTGACCACCCCGGTGCTGAGCGTCCAGCGGGCCGAACCCGGCTCGGGCCCCCGGTGGCTGGTCCACACCCCGGACGGCCCCGTCCCCAGCGACACGGTCGTGGTGGCCACCGGCCGCTGCCACGCCCCGCACATCCCCGACTGGCCCGGGCGTACGGCCTTCACCGGCACGCTGCTGCACTCGGCCCGCTACCGCTCTCCGGCGCCCTACCGGGGGCAGCACGTCCTGGTGGTCGGCGCCGGCAACAGCGGTACCGAGATCGCGAGCGTCCTCGCCGGGGCCGGGGCCGCACGGGTACAGATCTCCATCCGTACCCCGCCCAACATCCTGCCCCGCTCCAGCGCCCGATGGCACGCGGTCGGCCGGCTGACGGAAGTCCTTCCGCTGGCCTGGCGCGACCGCACCTCCCTGCTCACGCAACGGGTCGCGGTGCCCGACCTGACCTCGCGCGGACTGCCCGGCCCCGCACGGGCCTGTACACCCGTAACGCCCGCGAGGGGGTCAACCCGGTGCTCGACCACGGCTTCGTGGACGCCGTGCGCTCGGGGCGGGTCGAGCCGGTCGCAGCCGTCCGGGCATTCGACGGGCCCGACGTGGTACTGGCCGACGGCACCCGACTGCGGCCCGACACGGTCATCGCCGCCACCGGATACCGCACCAACCTCCACGCCCTGGTGGGGTCGCTGGGCGTACTCGACGAGGACGGACTCCCCCTCGTCGTCGGCGCGGAAACCCATTCCGCTGCCCCGCGCCTGTATTTCGCCGGCTACACCAATCCCCTCACCGGGGTTCTCCGCCAGGCGGGCATCGAGGCGCGCGCCATCGCCCACGCGGTCCGCCGTGAGAAGGCCCGACCGACCCTTCCCGCCCCTCGGGGCATGCTCCGAGCTGACGGAGTTTCGGAAGTCCGACCCTTCAGCGCTTGTTCCCTGCAGGGCGATTGGACGCCGCGGTGACAAGCATGGATGTTACGGCGGAGAGCAGCGCAGGCGCATGGATGGGGTGACCGCGTTCGATCCAGGCCGTCCCGCTCGTTCCGCGTCGGTTCGGTGGCGGTGCGAGGGGAGCGGCCTGATCGACGTGCTCTCCTGCACGCGTGCGGGGAGGCACCTTCACGCTTCCCGGACTCGGCCGCTGTTCGATGGCCACTGATGCGGCCACCCCGCGCGGGACCGACGGCCTGATCTGCACCAGCACCTCATGGGAAACCACTGGACGATGGCGTGATCGGCCAGGACGACCGACCCTGGTGCGCCGGTAGGCCAGCGCCGGAGGGCCCGAGCCAACCGGTGGAGGGCTGCGGCCGGGCCGTGGATCCATGGGGCGAGAAATGCTCGACAGGCCCTATGAAGACATGCTCGGTGAGGTCTGACCAGCGACGCACCGCCCCTCGCCAGCGGTCGACACAGTGTGATCAGGGCACAGCGGTCAGCACTCACAGAAGTCAGGCCAAAACACCCGTGGGACTACCCACAGACACCGACCTGGCACATCGCACGGCAGACCGCGCCCGGGGCCCGGCCGACGACGGCATTGGCGTTCGGGTGTGTGGTCGATCTAGGCTGCGTCGGTTTGTGCCGTTCACGGCGGCAGCCCATCGACGGAGAGGAAAGCCGATGATGCAGCATGCGTCGGCCACCGACCCGGCTCCCGGGCGCCGCCCCGAGCTGGTCCCGACCCCGATGTGGAGGCGACCCGTATCGCGGCGGTGCGCCGCTACGACATCCTCGACACTCCGCCCGACGGGGCGTTCGACCGGGTGGCGGCAATGGCCGCCCGGCTCTTCGACGTGCCGGTGGCCACCGTCACGATCGTGGACACCGACCGCATCTGGTTCAAGGCCGCCCACGGCCTGGAGGGTGTCGCCGAGATCGGTCGTGATCCGGGCCTGTGCGGCTCGGCGATCCTGCGCGATGACACGATGGTCATCCCGACACCCTCAAGGACCCCGTCGCGGCGGACAACCCGCTCGTCGCCGGAGAAATGGGCGTGCGCTTCTACGCCGCCGCACCGATCACCACCCCCGACGGGCACAAGCTGGGCACGGTCAACGTCCTCGACACCCGGCCGCGCTCGATCACCGAGCAGGACACCGCCACCCTGGCCGATCTCGCCGCGATCGTGCTGGACGAGATGGAGCTGCGGCTGTCGGCGCTACGCGCCCTGCGCGACGAGCAGGCCCGCCGGGAGGCGGAGAAGCGGCACGCCGAGGCGGAACGGGCGCGAGCCGAGGCGGAGCGGGCGGCGCGGGAGAAGGCGGAGCAGGACAAGGCCGCCATCGTCGCGTTCGCCTCCACCCTCCAGCGCACCCTGCTGCCCCGGCCCTTCCCGTGGTGCCGGGCCTGGAACTGGCCTGCCACTACCGCACCGCCTCCGCCCACGACGTGGGCGGCGACTTCTACGACGTCTTCCCCCTTGAGGGCGACCGGTGGGCGTTTTTCCTCGGTGACGTGTGCGGCAAAGGCCCCGAGGCGGCGACCGTCACCGCCCTGGCCCGCCACACCCTGCGCGCCGCGGCCCAGATCAACGCCGACCCCGTCACCGTGCTGAGCGCGCTCAACACCATGCTGCTCACCGACGTCACCGCCGGCCGCCGCTTCTGCACCGTCGTCCTCGGCCTCCTGGAGCCCCGGGAGGACGGCGGCTTCACCGTCACCGTCGCAACCGGCGGCCACCCGCCGGCCTACCACGTGCGCCCCGACGACAGCGGCGGAGTCTGGGTGCGGGCCGTACATCTCAAGGGCGGCATGCTCGTCGGCGCCTTTCCCCAGGCGCCCTTCGCCCAGACCACGTTCTCGCTGACGGCCGGGGAAAGCCTGTTCCTCTACACCGACGGGCTGATCGAAGCCCGCACCACCGAGGGCGCCATGCTCGGTGACGACGGACTGACCGGCTTCCTCCACCAGCGCACCGGACCCGTCACCGCCACCTCCCTGGTCGAGGACAGCATCACCCTGCTGGCCTCGCTGCCCGACAGAGCCGGCGACGACGTGGCCCTGCTGGCCCTGTCCGTCCCCCACCCTCACACCACACCCGACGGCAGTGTCGCTGCCACCGCCCGCACCGCCGCCGCGCCCGAACACTTCGGCCAGGAGTGATGACCGACGTGACCGACACGCTGCAGCTGACCGTCCAGCACCCCCGTCCCGGCCTCGCGATCGCCACCGTCGCCGGAGACGTGGACACGCGCACCGCGGACACCCTGCGCCACGAAGCCTCGGGAATCATCGAGCAGGGCTCTCCGAATCTGGTTCTGGACCTGTCACAGGTCGGCTTTTGCGACTCCGCCGGTCTGAGCGCGCTCATCGGCCTCTGGCACGCCGCCCAGGCGGCGGGCGGTGCACTCCGACTCGCCGACGTCCCCGACCGCCTGATGCGGATGCTGGTCCTCACCGGTGTCGACGCAGTCCTGCCGGTCCACGCGACCACCGCCGAAGCAGTCACCACCATGGCCGACGTCCCGTCCACCAGTGCCGGCGAGCACGGCTCGATCATCCGCGTTTCCGCAGGTGGCGGGACCGGTGAGCCGACCGGGGTGGAGCCCATTGCCTGCGACAGCGCGTACGACCCCTCTGTCGACCTGAGCTGATCGCTCGCGATCTGTCGACGTGCTGCTGACGAAAGACGCGGGATGGCGAGTCATGGTGCCGCCTTATCCCGGCATCCGCTGCCTGCCGGGCCTATTCGGCGTGAGGGCGCTCGATGGCCAGGGCGGCCGTGTCTGGCGGGACTGCGCGTCCATCACGGCGCACCGATCAGTCCAGCGCCAGGTGCATCCGCACGATCAGGCCCTACGACCGCCGCCTGCTGGCACCCGACGTCCTCGACGTGCTGACGGGCGCCTGGGGCGCTCGGCACATAACCGGTGCGGAGCGCCTGCTGGAGTACTCCACCCGCAGCTCCACGGGCGTGTGCCAGCGGGCCCCGCCCCGGTCCGTGACCAGGTGCCCCGAAGCACCAGGCCGTCAGCGGCAACTGCTCGAAGGCGAAGCCGAGAGCTGGGGAGGTCGGCAATGTCCTGGAAGTAGACGGCCAACACCCTGTCCACGCCGGGGACGCGGCGTCCGGCGAGGTCGCGCGGCGGCGCGACGGTGCGCCGGAGCTCGACGAGTTCGCGTTTGAGCTGGTAGGTGCGGCCGACGTCATGGCCTGCGTCGAAGGAGAAAGCGTCGTTCGCGACCTCGTCGGCATCGGCCCCAGCGCGGTGACGACATCGAGGTACTGATCGACGACCGTGTCGGCGATGGCGTGCAGGACGCCCATGCGCGAGACGTGCCATGACTCGCTCCTCTCAAATGATCGAGTCCCTACCGAACCCGGAACGGTTCACTGCTACCAGATCCGCCTCGCAAAGTCCTGACCTCGACGTTCAGCCCCAACTCATCTCTCAGCGGGGCTGAACGTCACGGTCACAGCAGGCACATGGGCACCGGGGGGACATCTCACGTCGACCAGGCACTCGCACGCCCTCTTACGAGACCGGTGCCGCCCGGTGCCCTCGGAGCACCCACGGCTTGGCGGATGCTGGCGCCCGCGAGCGTCGGGCGAACGACTTTGGTTCACGCGTCGCCGAGGCACACGCGTCCCTCTGACACGCGAAATCGACATTCGGGATGTCGCAACGCCTCCTGGAAGGCCGTGGCCCCACAGGGCCGCACCGGAGGGGCGTGCACGCCGAGCACCGACTCGGGCGCATGGACGCACCAGCCGGCGGGCGCGTCGGGAACCGGAACGGCACCTCATCTGCCCGGCCGGATATTGCGGTTGACCCGGAAGAGGTTGTCCCGGTCGTACTCTGCCGAAGACGTCGAGCTCGCCGGAGCGCCCACGGTGACCCGGTGGGGATTGCGGGCCCAAAGGCGGGCAGGTCTCGATCCTAGCGGCCAGCCGTCGGCGTGGCCGTCGGGTGCCACTCGCGGCGGAGGAGGCCGAAGACCCACGAGTCGGAGACGTCGCCGTTGACGACGCAGTCCTCGCGCAGGGTGCCTTCGCGGACGAAGCCGAGCTTCTCCAAGACCCGGGCGGACGCTACGTTGCGTGTGTCGGTCTCGGCCTGGACGCGGTTCAGGTCCAGGGTGTCGAACGCCCAACGCAGGACGGCGTGCGCGGTCTCCGTGGCGTAGCCGTGGCCCCACGCGGCGGCGTCGAAGACGTAGCCCAGGGACGCGCTGCGGAAGTCCGGGTTCCAGCTGGTCAGGCCGCACCAGCCGATAAACGCGCCGTCGGAGACGCGGTCGACGGCCACCCGCGCACCCGTGCCTTCCTCCTCGATCCTCCGGCAGGTCGCGATGAAGCGCTGGGCGCGCGCCGGTTCGGTCCACGGCGGGGAGTCCCAGTAACGCAGCACGTTGGCGCTGCTGTGCAGCGCGTATAGCGACGCCGCGTCGGCGTCGGTGAACGGCCGCAGTCGCAGGCGGGCTGTGTACAGCTCGGGGGTGGGCAAGGTCATGGGGAGCATCCTGCCGCGTCACGCTCGCCCCGACCATCCGTTTATCCGGACGGTGGGGGCGCGCACGTCCGCGGTGACGCCGGACGCGCCGGATGGGCGGTGAGTTGGCAGTACTGTGCCGGCCATCGCACCCAGCAGCGCCTCTCCGTGCCAGTGCTGCTGTCGAAACCCGTGAGCATTTCGATTCTCTCTCGGGTGGCGGCTGCTTCCCGACCCGGTGTACATCCGCTTCCCGTACTCGGATCTGGCACAGATCCTGGGGAGCCGTCACGGCGAGTCACCGATGCGGCATCTGCCACGCCCTGGACGATGCGCTTGGCCTGGATCTGCCCTGCAGGTGGTCCGGGAGGAGACGGTGAGGGGCACCTGTGGGCACGCTAGGCTGCGGTTCTTCTGCGGATGGGGCATCGCATGTGGCAGCGGGGGATATGGGTGGTCATGTTCGGCGCGGCCCTGGTGGTCCTCGCCGGCTGCGGTTCCAAGACCCCGACACCGATGAGGAGGCGACAGATGTGGCCACGGCCTCCGCCTGGACGCTCGCCGCTCCGATTGGCATCGACGGTGTCCGTGCCGCCGACGGCGGCCGGTCTCTGGTGGTCGATGCCGAAGTGCCCGACGGGGCACGCGACTGCGTGCGCAGCCTGCGCGGTGAGCTCGACACTGTCGCGCACGGCACGGTATACGTGAAGGTCACGTACGAGACCCGTTCCGTGGACCAGGACTCCGGCTGCACCGGCACGCGGCGGGTCAAAGCAACGGTGAAGCTGGGCGAGCCCCTGGGCTCCCGCAGGGTCATGGTGAACAGCATGGACGTGTACACCCGCGTCGGTGCCACGCCACCCGCCCTGCGGCAGTGCGGTGAGAACGGCTGCGACCCCACGCCGCCGCGTTGCACTTCGTCCTCGTACCGGCAGGCGGTCAACGACACGGACATCCCCAAGCACACGAGCTGGGAAGAACGCGGCTGCGACGACACGTGGCTGGTGCTGGACCTGTCGACCCGGATGGGGCCGGTGTGCGGTGACGCCGGCGACGGATGCTCCTCCTCTGGTGTCTCCCAGCGCTGGTTCTACCAAGCCGAGTCCTCGGGCTGGCGGCCGGTCGCCACGAACGGCGATGCGGGGTGCGGCGAGATCCACAAAGTCCTGCCGGAACTGCCCGAGCACCTCTGTGCGTCGCTGCCGCGGCTCGACCGCGGCTGATCCCAGAGCCTGCGGCGCTTGGTCACTGGAGCAGGATCAGATCAATTCGCGGAGAATCCGGCCCGCCCGTAAAGCTGCCGTTTGATCTTTTTCGTCCGACGGCTCTCGGTTCGAACGACCAGTGACCCGCCGTGACGGCTCCCCAAGATTTGTGCCAGATCCCCGTACTCGCGGACAGAGCCAACGGTGCCGTCCGGGGCCTCACCGTCCCACCAGTCCAGGGGGCTGACACGGTTGCCGTTGGACAGCGTGAACAGCTGTAGGTGGGCCTGGTCCCAGCGGCCGAAGGCGAGATCGATGGCCGCGGCGAACTGGGCGAAGGTGTGCGAGCGCGCGGCGGCGAAGACCCGGCCAGGGCGAGGCCACAGATCTGCCCGTGCCCGGAGACCAACTCCACCCGGATGTACAGCCAGGTACGTGCCGTGAACTCAACTCCTTCATCGCCAGGCCCACGAACCAACACCCAAGGCTACTGAGTGTGATTGCCAGCGGGGGAACCGGCCGGCCCTACGCGGGGACACGAGGCACGAGGCACGCAAGAAGAAACCGTACGCCCATTGGCTCGAAGCGGAACCCGGCATCGGGGAGCAAGTCATCTCTGCCGAGCCCCGGCAATGAGTTGGAGAGGCGCGCGTGGCAGGCTCTGGGGTATGGAGTGGAGTTTCAAGTTGCACGGGGGGATCGCGGCAGGGTTGAGTACCGTGCTGCTGTTGCTCGCCGTGCTCACGTGGCTGCCGGGGACCTTGCCGCTGGCGGGGTCGAAGTGGCCGATGGTGGCGATCGTGGTGCTTCTCTTCCCAATCTTTATAGCTGCCTTGGTGCGCATGTTCCTGAGTGGGGCAGACCGGCACTCGATGTGGCTCGCCTTTCGATGTCTGCCTGGCAGGTTGCAGGCATTTCTTGGGGCCCTGGCCATCTCGGGCATCGTGCTGATGCTTCTCAGCACGGCTGGCGCGGGGAACTGGCAGGCGCCAGAGGTCAAGGATGGCCGATACTTCGTTTTCGACACGACTCCCCACGCACGCGGCACGATTGAGGTCTCGCACAGCCAGTACGAGGCTGTCCTCGAGAGCGATCAGCGCAGCATGCTTGCGATCCCAGGCATGCTCTTTGCTGGAGCCGCATATGTCGTCTTTGCGGCAGGGGAGTTGCGCCGGGCGGATGTTGGGTTCAGATCTTCGCAGCCGGTGCAGGTCTGAAGATCCAGGTTGTAGCTGATCGCTTGGCACTGGTGCCGGCATCGACTGTGACGCTTGGAGGCCCTCCCCAGCAGCAACGGGGCATTCGGCGCGGTTGGCCGCAGTGCTTGTGAGGGTGGTGATAATGCGGTGCTGGCGGTCCTCGGCCGCCGTAGGCGGCCTTGCCCCGCCGTCGCCAGCGGAAAGGATCGGCTGTCGGAGGGCGGTTGGGATGCAGACCAGAGTGCTTCGGCGGCCGGTGTACGTATGGTTTCCTGTAGCCGCGGCGATTTCGTCCTACGTTTGTTCGGTTTTGATCGCAGGTCCGTGGGACGAGGAGCCGGCGGCGGCGTTCGCGGTCGCCGGAGCTTCGATCTTCTTCTGGGCGCTTGGATGGGACTCGGCCATCCGAAGTACTGACAATCACGTGTCCTTCACCAACTTTCTCGTGACCGCAACCGTTGCCTGGACCGATGTCGACGAGGTGGATGTGCATGATGGCCTGACCATTACCTTGAGAGACGGGCGCGAGATGGGCTCGGTCGCCTTTGGCAGTTCACTGCTGGGTTCCTTCACCGGCTACAGGACGCATCAACGGGCCTTTCATCTGCTTCGAGAAGCCCAACTCAAAGCGTCCGGGACGCAGGGCGGTAACAGTAAGGGGCAGGTCCGTCGGCACTGGTCCTTTGAATGGCGACGGCTCCTCTGCGCCCTCACAGTTGCCCATGGCCCACTCGCGGTGATCCTCGTCCTGTCGCGGTAAGCGGAAGTGCCGGGCCTGAACTTGCTGACGGGGCCATATCCTGAGTCCTTTTCCAACCTCAGGTTGTGGCGTGATGAAGGACGAGAACGGTCTTCACGATGTCGTGATCCGGTTGGTGCTGCAGCGGAGCTTTCCTAGGAGGCGCCAGCCTTTGAAGGTGGCCATGGCCTGTTCGCCGATGCAGCGGATCTTGGCGTGGCTGCTGTGGCGGAGGCGTGCTGGCCGACGGCCGCGCCCGTGCGGGGACGACGAAGCCATTTTCGGTGACATGTGCCGGGGATGGGCCCCTCGCCCGTTGGTTCAGGAAGCCCGGATCGCCTGGTCGATCTCCGCGCCGGTACGGGCCACGGCGACGGGCCACTCGTCCCTGAGGGAGGTGGCAGAAGCTCGCGGTCCTCGTCCCGCTGGATCATGGCCGACCCGCCCGGGACGACGAGCGCGGCATCCAGCCGTCGCAGCAGGACGGCCAGGAGGTCCATGATCCCGTCCCCTCTGCATCGGTTGAATATGTGCCGATCGGGCTGTTGAAGTACACACCCGCCTCCTTTCCCCCCGCCGGACTCACCTGCAGGAAGTCCGTCTCGGGGTCCCGCACCACCGCATAGGGGCCGAGGACCTCGTCCGGGAGGGGCGCGGCCGTCACCGCTGCAGCGCGTCGCCGAGGCCGTCGCGGGCGACCCGGCCGGCTGTCCGAGCGCGACAGCAGGGAATCGATTGCCGCCCTCGGCCCGGTGATCCATCAACCAACCGAGATAGAACAGCCCCTGATTGATGACGCCCGCAGCGGTGACGGAGACCGCGAAGCAGCTCGGGCCGAACACTTCGAGGACGGTGTCGGCAACCGCCCTGGGGGACGCGGTCACCAGGGCTGTGGGCAACGCCCTCGCGGGCCAGGGCGTCGAGCAGGTTGAGCGCGCCGGGGCGCGGCACAGTGCCGGTGCGGACGCGGTCCGCGAACTCCCGGTGGAGCACGGACGACACCGAGCACACCAAGCCCGCCCCCGACCCCTACCTCGCCGCCTGTCGCGCCCTCGCCGCCGATCCAGCCCGCTGCGTAGCCGTCGAGGACACCCCGACCGGCGTCACCTCCGCCGAGGCCGCCGGGTGCGCGGTGCTCGCGGTTCCCTCTCTGGCACCGATCGCTACGGCGCCCGGGCGGACGGTGCTGGACAGCCTCGAAGGGGTCACTCCCGAGCGTCGGTGCGGGATGCTGCCCCGCGAGCTGCGCGTGCTGAGCTGGAACCTCTGGCTCGGCGGGACGAAGGTGGACGATCACCGGGCCAAGCAGCTCAAGGTCATCCTGGACACCGGGGCCGATGTCGTGGGTCTGCAGGAAACAGGCGGCACCTCGGCGCGGGAACTCGCCGAGGGCCTCGGCTGGCACCATCACACTGCGGGCAAGAACCTCGGCATCATCAGCCGCCACCCGATCACCGCCGGCCTCGGCGACCCCGATGTCGGCTTCTACGGGGCGGCCGGCGCCCGCATCCGCATCGACGAGGCGCATGAGGTGGACGTCTGGACCGCTCATCTCCATTACACGCCGTACGGACCCTACGAGGCCGCCTTCGACGGACTCCCCGCATCCGAGCTGATCGCCCACGAGGAGATCCGGCTCGCACAGATGCGGGACACCCTGCGCCGGATCGCGCAGTCCGCCGACGCCGACCGGCCCGTGATTCTCACCGGGGACTTCAACACTCCCTTTCATCTGGACTGGCCGGACGTCGAATGGCCGGTGACGAAAGCCGCCGAGGAGGCCGGCCTGCGCGACTCCTACCGCGGGGCACACCCCGACCGTCCACCGACCCCGGCCACACCTGGTCCCCCGTCCACCCCGAACATCAACTTTTCCGACGTTCCTGAGATGGCCCTGCGCCCGTTGATCGACCCAGTACCCCTCGCCCCCGTCTCCATGGTCTGGCGCCGCGGTCTGCGCCACCCGGGAGTGAGCGCTCTGATCGACGCCGCTCAAGCCCTCGGCACAGCTGAGGGGTGGCTCGAACGCCCCTCAGACTCCTGGCTCCCCGACGTTGACATCGCCATCACAACAGACCGAAACAGACTTCAGACAGACCAGCGGCCGTCGAAAATGTGAAACGACCTCTGAGCAACACGAGCCACACGGCACGAGAAGGGGCAGCAAGGCGATGACGGGACAGCGGGCTCGAAGACGGGGCGGTCGGCTTCCTTGGTGGCGACTGGTGAGCCTGTCCCGTCGGCGTCCTTCCGGCATGGCGGTCGAGGGACTTCTCGTCGCCCTGATCGGCACCGTTCTTGTCGTCGGCGCAGGTGTGGTCGGCACCCTCACCGGGCCGGCGGCGGTGCGGTCCGGGGCCGCAGGCGTAATCTGAACATTCGCGCTCACTCTCTATCTTCTGATCGTGCGGGCGGGCCGGGTGCTGGTCGGCGCCGTTGTCGTGACGGGCCTGGCGGTCGCGGAGGGCAGGCTGAAGCCGGGGGCGTGGGCGCCAACGGTCAGCGCGCGGTCGACCTGGCCGGACGCGGCCAGCTCCCGTCCTGCCCGGTTCATGATCTCTCGGACGTCGGCGGGGATCTGTTCCTGCCTCCTGTCGTAGAAGGCGCGCAGTTCGGCGCTGAGGCTCATCGGGTGCTCCTCCTGGATCGTTGGTCTGCATGTCCGGCCCGCATCTTGGAATGACCGTTTCAAGATAGCGGTCCGAGTGGACTCCGGTCAGCACCTGCGCGCAGTATCTTGGAATAGCCATTTCAAGATGACGGGGTTGGTTGGCCATGCCGGACGTCAAGCACTTCGATCCGGACGCGACCCTGGAGACGGTGGTCCGGCTCTTCTGGCGGCAGGGCGTGGCCTCCACCGGCATCCAGGACATCGTGAACGCGACCGGGCTCAACCGCTCCAGCCTGTACGCCACATTCGGCGGCAAGATGCAGCTCTACCACACCGCCCTCGAACGCTACGCAGACAGCCGCTCGCGGCCCGTCCTCGACCGCCTCGCGGAGGACGAGCGGGGACTGCCCGCCGTCGCCGACTTCTTCACCGGGCTGATCGAGACGCGCTGCTCGGGCGAGTACGCCCAGTGGGGCTGCATGGTCTCCAACGCACACGCGGGCGCCGAGAACGTCGACCCCGCCATACGGGCCCTCCTCGACCGGCAGCACAAGCGCCTGCGCGACGCGCTGCACGCGGCACTCCTCAACGCCCAGGCACACGGACAACTGGCCCCGGGCGCCGATCCCGCCGCCACGGCCGAGGTACTGGCGCTGCTCGCACACGGCGTGAACCTGCGATCCCGAGCCGGGGCGGACGCGGGCCAGCTCAGGCAGACCGTGGCCACCGCCCTCCACGCGATCAGCTGCCCGGCAGCCTGATCCGGGCGAACCGGCCTACCGTCATCCGCCTCAACTCCAATCGACCTCCGCTGTCATCTCGCGCTCTCCGTGACGTGCGAGCGCGACCGCCTGCACCTCCAATCCACGAGCGATCCAGCGCCCGGGCTCGCCCGGCGCCCGCCTGGCGTGTATCAGCACAGGTCAAGCAGTGGACCCGCTGGCAGGCCCCAGCCGGGACTCCGGCTGGAATGACCGCCGGGACCGAGTGGTCTCGACCGGGGCGCGGAGTTGCTGCCCTCGCGGCGGCCACGGGTTTGGCGACCTAACGGGATACCAGGACAGCGGCGAAGCTGGTCGCGAAGGCGGAGGCGAGGTTGGCCGCGCCCAGGCCAACCAGGGCCCTCAGCACGATACGGCGGTCGATGTGGCCGGTGGCGACGGTGACCAGGGGCGCCGATACGGCGGCGACCAGGCCGGGCACGGCCACCTTCAGCCCCGCAGTGCCTGCCGACACCTCCAGGGCGCTACCGACCGGGGTGAGCAGGCCCACGGGCAGTAGTTCGCAGGTCATCAGGGCGAAGATGTTCAGTGTCAGCGCCAGGACGGCGAGCCAGCCGTTGACGGGCGAACGGCCGCTGGTGGCGGACACTTGGTGTGTCGAGGGTGGTCGCGGCTTCATCAGCCCTTCGTGAGGAAAGCGGTCCGTGGCATGCCAGGGGCGGTGGCCTGAGGGCCGGCCACCGCCCACGCGCGTAGCTGTCGGTCACTCGGTGCCGGCGGTCTTGCGTGTGGGGACGTTCATCCGGTTCCACGTGCTGACGGTGAAGATCAACGCGATGAGCTGGGCGAGTTCCTTCTCGCCGAAGTGCCTGGCGGCCTCGCCGTAGATCTCGTCCGACACACCCTCGGGAAGGCGGGTGACGGCCTCGGTCGGCGCCAGCGCGGCCCGCTCGCTCTCGGTGTACAGACTCGACTCCTCCCAGGCGGAGAGCTGGTAGATGCGCTCCTCCGTCTCACCGGCCTTGCGGGCGTCGGACGTGTGCTAGTCGATGCAGTACGCGCAGCGGTTGATCTGGGAGGCGCGAATCTGCACCAGCTCGAGCAGGACGGGGTCGAGCCCCTCACGGGCGGCGGCATCGAGGGCGAGGACGGCCTTGAAAACCTTGGGGGCGACGGCGGAGAAGTTCATGCGCTCACGCACCTGAAAAGTTGTCATGCCATGACCGTAGAAGCGGAATCGACCCAGGACGTGGTGCATTTCTGTGGCAGGAAGATGGGTCAATCCGAGGTCCGAGACGCATCGACGCGGTGCTCGCCCACCTCGACGCCCGCCCCCCTGGCCCAGGACGTGGCCGTCACCATCGGTTCCAGCGGCAAATCCGTGTTGGCAGTCCTGCCCTTGCGCACTGACCCATTCAGCCGCCGCGGGCGCAACTTTGGACCCCGCCCCATCATCGATGATCACGCCTAGCAGAATGATCTACATGCCGAGAACGAACACGCCGCAGACGGCGACGATCGACGACGCCGCATTCATCAGCCGCGCCCTGGCCCGCGCCTTCGACGACGACCCGATGATGCGCTGGTTCTTCCCCGAAGACTCCTCGCGTGAGGAAGGGCTGGACCGCTACTTCACCACGATCTTCACCCGGCAATACGTCCGCCACGCACTCTGCGAACGCACCGAGGCAGCCGCGGCGTTCTGGGTGCCGGCGGAGTCACAGGCCCAGGCCGTTCCGGACGGGGAGACCATTCGAGAACTCCAGGGCATTCTCGGGGATCGGGCTGTGCTGTTCCGGGACACCGTCGAGACGGCCGCCGAGCACGCGCCCCGCGAACCGCACTGGTACCTGGCAGTGATCGGCGCGGACCCCGCGGCAAAGGGCCGGGGACACGGTGCGGCCCTGCTGCGCTCAGGGCTGGCCAAGGCCGATGCGGCGGGTCTGCCCGTGTACCTGGAGTCCTCCGCACCGGCCAACGTCCCCTTCTACGAGCACTTCGGCTTCACCGTGCGAGACGAACTGCGGCTGCCGGGCGGCGGGCCGAGGCTGTGCGCGATGTGGCGCGAGCCTCGCCGTCCGCCACACACGTCGCCGGCGAACTAGGCGCACGCAGCCGCAGCGCTCGCGGAGTCCCACCCGTACCGACAGTGGCGCGCAATCGGCGACCCGGCGGGGTCGGTGATCCGCTCCACGCGGATACCCATCGCCTGCCGCGGCTGACGGACCGTCGTCAGCGCGGGCCGCACGACCCGCCCGGCCATGACCCCGTCGAGCGCGTCTCACCCGCCCCGGCTTGGCCATGACTGGACCGCTGTCAGATTCGGGCGAGCTCGGCGGCGCCGAATGACACGTCGAAACGGTCACACCAGATGCTCACGCTGCTGTACCCCGACGGATCCACGTCCCTGGGCAGGGCATAGTTCTGGCTTCCCTTGTTGCCCTTCAGCTTGCCCAGGCTGACGTACTTCCCGTCGTCGAACACATGCCACCCGGCCCTCCCCTGCTTCACCGGCGCGTCGGCCAGCCAGACACGCAGGTCCGGTCCGTTGCTGGTGTTCAGGTTCTCCAGCCGGACAACGTGGGAGCCGTCGGCCAGCCGTACGAGCTTCACCGTGCCCGATGTCGCGTGCTCGTGGCTGATCAGCTCACCACTGGCCAGCGTCTGCGGACCGGCGGCCGGGGAGGGCGACCCGGAGGGCGGCGCAGCAGGAGGAGCGGAGGTCTCCGCGACCCCGGGCAGAGCCTCCTGGACGGTCTCGTCCTGCCACAGCTTCCACGGCTGGAACCAGTACAGCCCGAGGCCGACTCCGCCGACCGCCACCACCAGCACCGCTATGACCAACGGCCCGGTCAATGCCTTCCGCACGCGCCCCATCCCCGCTCGCCTCCCGAGAGTTTCCCGTTGCTCTCCCATTCAACGGAGACGGGCGGCCGTCCCGCACCCCCCAGCTGATGACGGAATCCTTACGTCACACCGTCGGCCACGGGGATCTAGACCAGTGGGCTCCCGATCCTGCTCAGCGGTGCTCGGGTTGTCCGCCCCTCGTTGCCATGGGGTGAAATGCCTCCGGCCCGTCACGACGCACCGGCACACGGTGGTTCCAGGAGTGCCCGACCACTCGTCGTGCGCCGGCCTCCATGGACTGGCGTCATGACGCCGAGTGGCCCCAGGGCACGGGGTCGGGCACCGGTACCACCCCTCCGCGCACGCCACGCGCTGGTCCGGTTTCAGGATGGGGTGACGGCGAGGACACGGCCCAGTGCGCTGTCGGGGCGGGTGGTGAGTTCGTCCCAGGTGCCTTCCTCCGTGATGCGGCCGGCTTCGAGGACGGCGATGCGGTCGGCGCGGCGGATGGTGGCGGGGCGGTGGGCGATGACGATCGTGGTGCGGCTTTCCTTGCCGAGAGCGGTGGCGAGCTGGGCGTTGTCGAGGTGGGCGGTGGTCTCGTCGAGGACGAGGACTCGGGGCTGCGCGAGCAGCGCGCGGGCGAGGGCGATCCGGGCGCGCTGACCGCCGGAGAGGGTGGAGCCGCGCTCGCCGACGAGGGAGTCCATGGGGGCGATGGGGTCGACGCCGCACAGCCGGGCGGTTTCGGCGAGGAGGTCGTCGTCCGCCGCTGGTGCGGCGAGCCGCAGGTTGTCGGCGAGGGTGCCGTGGAAGAGGGGGGTGTCCTGGCCCACCACGGCGACGGCTCGTCGGAGTTCGGCATCGCTCAGGTCACGTACGTCGACGGGCTCGCCGTCGCCGGGTATCAGGTGGACGGTGCCTTTGGACGGGTCCCAGAAGCGGGCCAGCAGGTGGGCGCAGGTCGACTTGCCGGCCCCCGAGACACCGACCAGGGCGAGGGTCTGCCCTGCGCGGGCTGTCAGTTCGACTCCGCTGAGCACGGGTTGACCGCCGTAGTCGAAGCTGACCTGGTGCAGCCGGACGCCGAGCGGGCCGGGGGAAGCGGGCGGGGTGCGGCGGGCGGCGGGGCGAGAGCGGGGGCCCGCACGGCCGCGCCGACGCGGGCGGCCGCGGCGCGCAGTCCCACGGCCTGGCTCAGCGCCCTGGCCGACTCGGCGACGGGGCCCAGCACCGACAGGGCCAGCACCATCGCCGCCGGGGCCCACGCGCCGTGCAGCCGCCCGGAGGTCAGGGACTGTGCCGCGGCGGCCACCACGCCGAGGACCGCGCACACGATGAGGAGGTCGCGGACCACGGCGGCCATGGCCTCCCAGGTGGCCTCGGCCCTCTGGGCCTCCCCCACCTGCCGGCCCTGTTCGGCGAGTCGGCGGCGCCGCTCGGCCAGCCCGCCGAAGGCGAGCAGCTCACGCAGCCCGCCGACGGTCTCCACGGTGTCGGCCGACAGCTTCGCGGCGGCCGCCCGGGTGCGGGCTCCGCGCGCCGCACGTCCGCGCGCGTCGGCGAAAGGCGCCGCGGCGAGCAGCGCGGCGACCGGCAGCACCGCCGCCAGCAGCCATGGCTCCACCGTGGCCAGAACAGCGGCGCCGCCGGTGAACACCGCCCCGGATGCGAGGAGTTGGGCGGTGGTATGGGCGTAGAAGAACTCCAGTGCCTCGACGTCGGCCATGGCGGTGGCGGCGAGGTCCCCGCTGCGGCGGCCGGCGACGCGGGCGGGCGCGCTGCGGGCGAGCCCGTCGAAGACCCGCACGCGCAGTTCGGCCAGCACGCGGTAGGCCAGGTCGTGGCTGAGGTCCATTTCGCACCAGGTCATCAGGGCGCGTACGACGACGAGGACGATGAGCGCGGTGACCGTACCGGCCGAGGGGGCGCGGCCCTCGATGACGGCGGTTCCGACGGTGTGTGCGGCCAGCGTCAGGAACGTGACGAGTGAGCCCTGTTCGACGAGTGCGGCGCCGCACGTGCGGGCCATCATGATCCGGTGCCCGGCGAGGGCGGGGAGCAGGGCGCGCAGTGAGCCGCGTGCGGGCATGTCGGCGCCACCGGGGTCGGTGGTGGTGCTGCTCATGGGGCGAGCCCTTCCTCGTGAGCGTGGCCCGCCTTGACGAGCTCGGCGTAGACGCCCCCGGCTTCGACGAGGGTGGTGTGCTCGCCGACGGCGTCCACACGTCCGTCGTCGAGGACGACGATGCGCTCGGCGTGCCGGACGGCGGCGAGCCGGTGGGCGACCACCAGGACGGTCCGGCCGCCTGCGGCGTCGAGCAGCTCGCGGACGATGTCCGCCTCGCGGCGTTCGTCGACCGCGCTGGTGGCCTCGTCGAGGACGAGCACCGGAGCGTCGGCCAGCAGGGCGCGCGAGGGCGAGCCGCTGGCGCTGGCCGCCGGACAGGGTGGCGCCCCGTTCACCGAGGACGGTGGCGTAGCCGTCGGGGAGGGCGGCGATCTCGTCGTGGATGCCGGCGGTTCGTGCGGCGCGCGTCAGCTCGTCGTCCGTGGCGTCCGGCCGGGCCAGGCGCAGGTTGTCGGCGATGGTGGCGTGGAAGAGGTACGTCTCCTGGGAGACGACGGCGATGCCCTGCCGCAGTGAGTCGAGCGCGTACGCGGTCACGTCGTGGCCGTCGAGGGTGATCCGGCCGCCCTGCGGGTCGTGGTGGCGCAGGAGCAGGGCGAGGAGCGTGGACTTGCCGGCGCCGGACGGGCCGACGATCGCGGTCGTACGTCCCGCCTCGGCGGTGAAGGTGACGCCGCGGAGCGCGGGCGTCTCGGCGCCGTCATAGGTGAACTCGACGTTCTCCAGGCGCAGTTCGGGCGGACTCGACCAGTGCGCAGGTGCCGTTCCCGTGTCGGGGACGGCGGGTTCGGCGGTGCGCAGCGCCGCGAGCCCGTCGGCGGCCGACACGCCCAGGTAGCCGGCGTGCCATTCGCGGGACAGGTCGCGGACCGGACGGAAGCACTCGGAGGCCAGGAGCAGCACCAGGTACGTGCCGGTCGCCGCGGTGGATCCGGTGACGGCCGACCAGCAGGCCAGCAGCGCGGCGGCCGCGGTGCCGCCCTGGATGGCCAGGTCGGTGAGGCCGGTGTCGACGAGGGACACGCGCAGCTTGGCGACGGTGGCCCGGTGCAGCGCCGCCGACCGCTTCTCCAGCCGCTCCCGGGTGCGCCCGACGGCGCCTGCGGCCCGCAGGGCGGGCATGCCCTGAAGTGCTTCGAGGTAGTCGGCGCCCAGTTCCTCGTAGGTGTCCCAGTGTTCCTTGCCGCGCCGGGCGAGGAGCCGGTCCCAGGCGCGCGGCCCGACCAGGGCCAGCAGGAGGGCGGGGACGAGGCCGAGGAGGGCGGCCGGTTCGACGACCACCAAGGCGGCGAGCAGCAGGGGCGGCACGGTGAGGGTGATCAGGAGCTGGGGCAGGTAGCGGGAGACGTAGGCGTCGACGCCCTCCACGCCGTCGACGAGGGTGGTGCGGACGGCTCCGGCGCGGGCGGTGGTCAGGTGCGCGGGGCCCAGCAGTCCGAGGTGGGCGAGGAGTTCGTCCCGCAGAGCGACCCTGACCCCGGCCCCGGCGCGGGTGGCGGTGCGCCGTTGCCAGGTGCCGAGCCCGGCGCGTGCGGCGACGACGCCGAGCACCGCGCCGAGGATGCGGCAGCAGCCGACCGGTGGACTCCGAGGTCGTCGAGGAGTGGGCCGGACGGATCGCCTCCGACTCCGGATTCGCCGCGGTGGAGCACACCGTCGAACTCACCGGCGTCTGCGCCGGCTGCCAACCCGCCACCGAGTGAGGAGAACTGCCGCCATGCCCCTGGGATTCGGGCCGGGAAGCCCCGCCGCACCAAACCCGCATCTGCGCGAGCTGAAGGAGACCGTGCGCACCCTGCTGGACCTCGACGACGACACCGCCGTCATGATCCGCCAGCTCGCCTGCACCGAACCGGGCTGCCCGCCCCTGGAGACCGTCGTCGCCGTCCTGCCGATGAACGGGCCGGCCCGCCGCTGGACTCTGCACCGACCCACCGACGAGATCACCGAGGACGACCTCAAGGCCGTCCTGCTCGCCACCGCACCCGAAGGAGCCTGACCCTGATGACCGAAGCGACCCCGACGGACGCCGCGCGACGGGCGCGTGCCCGTCACCGTACTCACCGGCTTCCTCGGCTCGGGCAAGACGACTCTCCTCAACCGCATCCTCACCGAGAGCCACGGGATGCGGATCGCCGTCATCGAGAACGAGTTCGGCGAGGTCGGCATCGACGACGCCCTCGTCCTCGACTCCGAGGAAGAGATCTTCGAGATGAACAACGGCTGCATCTGCTGCACCGTACGAGGAGACCTCATCCGCATCCTCGGCGCGCTGATGCGCCGCCGGGACAAGTTCGACCACATCCTCATCGAGACCACCGGGCTCGCCGACCCGGCACCCGTCGCGCAGACCTTCTTCATGGACGACGAGATCGCCGCCCAGCTGCGCCTGGACGCCATCATCACCCTCGTCGACGCCGCGCACGTGCTGCAGCACCTCGACGAGGTGAAGCCGGAGGGTGTGGAGAACGAGGCGGTCGAGCAGATCGCCTTCGCCGACCGGATCGTGCTCAACAAGACCGACCTTGCGGACGAGGCGACCCTCGCCGAAGTCGAGGCACGCGTGAAGCCATCAACGCACCCGTGCAGATCCTGCGCGCCCGCAATGCCGAGGTCGATCTGAAGCAGATCCTCGACGTCGGCGCCTTCGACCTGGACCGGGTCCTGAAGGACGACCCGTCCTTCCTCACCGAGACCGAGCACCAGCACGACACCACCGTCACCTCCGTCGGCATCGAACTGGACGGCGAGGTCGACGACAGCCGCCTCAACGCCTGGCTGGGCAGCCTGCTGCGCACCAAGGGCGCCGACATCTTCCGCTCCAAGGGCATCCTCGCCCTCGCCGGTTCGAGCAGGCAGTACCTCTTCCAGGGCGTCCACATGCTGCTCATGGGCGAGCAAGGCGCCCAGTGGCGAGCCGGCGAGCCGCGCCGCAACCGGCTCGTCTTCATCGGCCGCAACCTCGACCGCGACGAACTGGAGCGCGGCTTCGCCGACTGCCTGGCCACCGCGGGAGCAGCCGCGTGAGCATCACCGCACCCGACCAGGCACCTACCGTCGCCTGGGAGATCACCATCGACGACGCGCCCGTCGCGCTCAGCGCCCGCGGCGACCTGGTGGCCGTCGCAGGAGCCGAGGGCACGGTACGCGTCCTCGATGCCGCGATGGGCGCCGAGATGGGAGCACTCGACTGCCCGGTGGCGCCCTGACGAGTCACCTGTCCCCCACCGCCAGGCACTTGGCGGTCACCGGGCCCATGGGATACGCGCTGTGGCGCCGCACGGACGGCCGCACCGTCGTACGCGAATCCGGCGCCTGGTCCTCCTCCGCCGCCTGGGCCAACGACGAGCGCGTGGCCATCGCCTCCGGACGCACGGCGCTCGTACTCGACGCCGACGGCGAGGAGTTGTGGCGTACGGAACCTGCCGTGTCCACCGTCACCGACCTCGCCTGGCTGCGGCGGGGGCGACGGCTGGCCGTTGCCGCATACGGGGCGGTGCGCGGCCACGAGCGCCACACCGCGCAGCCCGTCGTCACCTACCCTTACATCGGCTCGCACCTCGCGCTCGCCGTCACCCCGACCGAGAAGTGGATCTGCAGCGGCAACCAGGACGCCTCCATCCACTGTGCCAAGCCTCCCCGCACCCGGGACGGAAGCGAACTGACCATGTCCGGCTACCCGGAGAAGGTCTCCCGCCTCGCCTTCGACGACAGCGGCTGCTGGCTCGCCGCCGACGGCGCCCCCGACCTGACGGTCTGGGACTTCTCCGGCAAGGGTCCGGCCGGCACCGCACCACGCCGGCTCCGCCGCCACGAGACGATCACCGCGCTCGCCTGGCGGCCCGGCGCCGCCGGACACCTCGCCAGCGGCGGCCACGACGGCACCGTCGCGCTCTGGTACGCCACCGCGGGACAGCCCGCCAACCGGCTGCGCCCCGTGCGCACACTGGACGACGTGGACTCCGCGGTCGCCGCGGTGGCCTGGGCAGGACCGCACCTGCTGATCACGGCCCACCGCGACGGCCGCGTCCGGGCCTACGGCCTGCCCTCGCGGACCGCCCTGTGAACCGGGCAGTGATCCGTGCGGCGAACCGGCCGTGCACGCTGGTCGTCTGCCGGGGCTGCTGCTGCGGCAACCCGCGCAAGCACCCGGGCACCGACCACGCCTGGCAGCTGGACCGGCTGCGTGCCGCGGCGGCCGAGCACGGCTTCCAGGTCCGTACGACGGACTGTCTCGGCCCCTGCGACCAGGCCAACGTCATCGTCGTCCAGCCCTCCGCCGCCGGACGGCGGGCCGGCGGCCGGGCGACCTGGATCGCATTCGCCATGGACGACGACTGCACGGACGACGTCCTGCGCTGGGCGGCCGACGGCGGTCCCGGGATGGCGAAGCCTCCGGCCACTCTGGAACTGCAGTTCATCCGCCCACCACGCGAGGCCCGGCTCCGTGCACGCCGGTGAGCCGATACCTCCCGGCGACGCCGTGGGCGGCCGCGAGCTCATCGCGGCCGCGGACCGGCACGACGCGCCGAGCAAGGTCGACGCCCGGATGCAGTGGAACTGTGCCGATCCGGCGAAGCTCGCCGAGTGGCGAACGGGAGTTGACGTTACATTAGTAATGGAATCCATTTTCATGTAGCGTCCTTTCTGGCACACCCGAGAAGGAGAACCATGGCCGTCCCGAAGCGGAAGATGTCCCGCAGCAACACCCGTCACCGCCGCGCCCAGTGGAAGGCCGCCACGCCGACGCTGGTGCCGGTCACGGTCGACGGTGTGCGTCACCTCGTACCGCAGAACCTGGTCAGGGCCTACGAGCGCGGGCTGCTGCGCCCGCAGGGCTGAGGGGGACGGGTATGACGTTCGACCGGCTGCCGGTGACCGTTCTGTCCGGCTTCCTCGGTGCGGGGAAGACGACGCTGCTCAATCATGTGCTCGGCAACCGTGAGGGGCTGCGCGTCGCGGTCATCGTCAACGACATGAGCGAGGTCAACATCGACGCGGCGCTCGTGCGCGGCGGCGAGGCGGCGCTGTCACACACCGAGGAGCGCCTGGTCGAGATGACCAACGGGTGCATCTGCTGCACACTGCGCGACGACCTGCTGGAGGAAGTGGACCGGCTCGCCCGGGAAGGGCGGTTCGACTACCTCCTCATCGAGTCCAGCGGCATCTCCGAGCCCATGCCGGTCGCGGCCACCTTCGCCTTCGCCCGCGACGACGGCGCCACCCTCGGCGATCTCGCCCGTCTGGACACCATGGTCACGGTCGTCGACGCCGCCAACTTCCTGCCCGAACTGACCGGCGGTGACGAGCTCGTCGAGCGCGGCCTCGACCAGTACGAGGACGACGAACGCACCGTCAGCGACCTGCTGATGGACCAGATCGAGTTCGCCGACGTCATCGTGCTCAACAAACTCGACCTGGTCGACGACGCCGCCGCCGAGCGGCTGCGGGCGACGCTCACCCGCCTCAACCCCGTGGCCCGGATCGCGCCCGCCGTGCACGGACGCGTGAAGCTCAAGGACGTACTCGGCACCCGGCTGTTCGACCTGGAGCGCGCCCAACAGGCCCCCGGCTGGGTCATGGAGCTCAACGGCGACCACGTCCCGGAGACCGAGGAGTACGGCATCTCCTCCACCGTCTTCCGCTCCGAACTGCCCTTCCACCCCGGGCGTTTGTGGCGGTTCGTGACCGAGGAGATGGACAGCGGCGCCTACGGGCAGGTCCTGCGCTCCAAGGGCTTCTTCACTTTGGCCAACCGTCCGCAGGTCACGGGGCTGTGGTCACAGGCCGGCTCCGTCGCCCGTTTCGAGCCCTCCGCCGCCCGCGACACCGACAGCCCGGCAGGCCAGGAGCTGGTCTTCATCGGCACGGACCTGCACGCCGAGGCACTCCACTCCGCGCTCACCGATTGTCTGCTGGCGGACGGCGAGAGCCTGCCGGCCGACGATCCGTTCCCCGCCTGGGACACCTACGGCATCGACGACACCTGCGACCACGAACACGCCGAACTCGTGGCGCGGCCCTGAAGCTCCGGGCGGGCGGTGGTCGCAGCCACGGCACCGCCTGCCCGGTACATCCCGCACACACGCAGACCGACTCGACTCGGGAGGCCGGCATGACGGAGCACGGTGTACGACTGGGCACGGTCCAGGAAACCCTGCTGATCCCGCTGTACGGGCGAGCAGTGGACAACCGGAAGCCGGACGCCATCCTGCGCGACACGCGGGCCGAGGAGATCGTCGCCTCCATCGACTACGACTTCGCCCGCTTCGACGACCTGCCGAGCCTGACCGGCGCGGTGCTGCGCACCAGCCTGTTCGACCGATGGGTCGCGGACTTCCTCGCCGCCCACCCCGCCGGCACGGTCGTCGAGATCGGGGCCGGGCTCAACACACGGTACGAGCGCCTCGACACCGGCCGCACGCGCTGGTTCGACCTCGACCTGCCCGACGTGATCGACCTGCGCCGCTCCTTCTTCACCGACACTCCGCACCGGACGATGATCACCGCTTCGGTGGCGGACACCGCCTGGGCCGACACCGTGACCTCCCAGGCCAACGGTCCGTACTTCCTCGCCGCCGAAGCGGTCCTGCCCTATCTGGCCGAAACAGACGTGCGCCAGGTCCTCGCTCTCCTCGCCGACCGCTTCCCCGGCACCCTGCTGGCCCTGGACACCGCCGGCCCCGGCATCGTCACCACCCAGGACCAGCACGACGCGCTGAGCAAGGTGGACGCCCGGATGCAGTGGTCCTGCACCGGCCCGGACGAGCTCGCCGAGTGGCTGCCGGGGCTGACGGTACTCGCCTCACACACCCTCAGCAGCCTGCCTCGGCCGATGCACGACACGCTGCCCGCCTCGCTCCAGGAGATGCTCGCCGGACTCGCCCGACAGCGGCTCCCGCAGGTGGAGGAGTACCAGCTCAACCTCGTACGGCTGCCCGGGGCAAGCTGACTCCAACTCCCCCGTCAGGCTTGCCGAGCACGTCGGCGCCGGTTGCAGCGCGCCGACGTGCTCGGGCACTCATCCGATCCGGCCTCGCCGAGTCGGAGGATCAGTGGCCGGTGACGACGCCGGAGAGTTCGTTCGTGCTCTTCGGCAGGGTCACAGAGGTGACCTTCTTGCCCGATTCGATGTCGACGGCGTGCAGCTTGCGCTTGCCCGGTTCCGAGACGTACGCGGTGTGGTCGCGGACGAAGAGGGTGGGCCGGGGCTGCTGCCAGTCCAGCGGCTCCTGCCACTCGCCGACGACGGGGATCTTCTTGTCCACCTTGCCCGTCTCCGGATCGATGACGTGGAGGGTGCCGTTCGTGCCGAGGACGAGGGCCTCGCCGTGGGGTCCGCGGCCGAGCGAGCGGAAGGAGTAGCTGGTGCCCAGGTCGACCAGGCGCAGTTTCGCGGTCTCGGTGTCGATGAGGGAGATGCGGGTCGGCCGCTCCAGTTCGGCCTCCGGGTCGGTCTTGTAGTCGCCCAGGAGGATCGGCGAGGTGTCGCTGCCGCGCTGGTTGCCGATGCGGCCGTAGTCGTCGGGGGCGTCGACCTTGGTGAACTTGCCGTCCTTGTAGATCAGGAGGCCGTCCTCGCAGCCGATGCCGACGGCCTCGCCCTTGGCCGCGGCCTCGCCGTGGACGCCGGGGCAGTTCTCGTTGCGCTTGATCTCCTTGTTGTTCCTGTCCAGGACGAGGGCGCCGGTGCGCTTCTCCTCGGTGCCGAGGGTGCTGAGGAGTTCGCCGTTGGTCAGTTCGATGGCGACGCCGTGGTGCGGTTCGGCGGAGGTGTAGGTGCGGCCTTCCGGCTTCTTGCCGCCCTTGAGCTCGGCGGGGTCGAAGACGTTGACCTCGCCGGTGCCGTCGGTGAACAACACCGTCTTGCCGGCGTGCTGGACGACGTGGCCGGGCTTGGCGCCCTTGTACTCGATGCCGGTGAAGGTCTGTTCGGCAGCGTTCAGGACGCGGAAACCGGCATCGGTGGAGACCATGACGTGGGAGTCGTCGCCGGCGGGGTTGAGACGGTTGAAGCCGGGCAGTTCCATCGTCTTCGCCAGCTTCAGGCTCTCGCCGTCCAGGACGTACAGGCCACCGTCGAACGTGGCGACCACCGGGTCCTTGACCGCTACCGCCTCCGTGCTCGGCGCGGCCTCGGCCTTCGTGTCGGACGAGGAGCTGTCATCCCCTCCGCATGCGGTCAGGACCGCGGAGGCCGCCAGGGCGAGGGCCGTGCCAGTGAAGGCTCTGTTGCGTATGGACGTGTTCACCGGTGTGTTCCTTTCTGTGCCGCGCGGGTGCGGCCGTGGGTGGGGTGTGGGTGTGCTTGAGCGGCCGGCCGGCCAGGGTTCAGGTGCGGGGCGGGCTGGTTCAGGCGCCGGTCAGGCCGTCGGTCATGGCGGTGGTGTTGGCGCGCATCATCTGCAGGTAGGTGCCGGCGCCCTTGCCCTTCTCGGTCAGCGATTCGGAGTAGAGCTCGACGACGCGCACACCGCCGCCCAGTTCGGTGCGCAGGACCTCGGCCAGCCGCTTGGGCTGGGAGGAGTCGGCGAACACGGTCTGTACGCCTGCCTTGCGCATGGCCTGGGTGAGGGAGCGCAGGTCGGAGGAGCTGGGCGAGGCCAGGGTCGTACCGCTCGGGATCACCGCGCCGATCACCCGGAAGCCGAAGCGGTCGGCGAGGTAGCCGAAGACGTGGTGGTTGGTCACCAACGCGCGCCGCTTCTCGGGTATGCGGTCGAAGGACTTCTCCATCCAGGCGGTGAGGTCGGCGAGTTGTGCGTCGTATCGGTCGGCGTTGGCGCGGATCGCTTTCTCGTCCGCGCCGTCCACGTGCTTGACGACCTGGTCGGCGATCAGACGGGCTGCTTTACGGACGCGGTCGGGGTCGGTCCAGAAGTGCGGATCGGGCTGCCCGGCGTCCTCCTCGGGGCCGCCGTCGTCATGCGCCCGGAAGGTGAGCGGGTCCGCCGCCTTGCCGGCCTCGAAGGTCGCCACCCCTGCCTCGCGGGCGGCCTCCACGTGCCGCAGCACGTTCTCCTCCAGACCCAGCCCGTTGAAGACCACCAGGTCCGCGCGCTCCAACTCGGCGGCCTGCACGGCCGACAGGCCGAAGGAGTGCGGGTCGGCGTTCGGCTTCATCAGCACGGTGACGTCGGCTTCGTCGCCGACGATCTGCCGCGTGATGTCGCCCAGGATGTTGGTCGTCACGACCACCCGGGGCCGGTCGTCGCTGCTCGTACAGCCGGTGCCGGCACCGGCCAGGGCGAGGGTGAGCAGGACCAGCAGGAGGCTGCGCGGCCGCCGCGACCCTCGCGTCCATCTGGTCATCGTCCGGTCTCCACCATCAGGGCCGGCTCGATGTCCAGGTCGAAGGTGCGCGCGATGCGCAGATTGTCGTTGTAGTCGATCTCGTGCACGCGTTTGCCCTTGGGGTCATTGAGGTAAGCGCGGCTGCGGTCGACCTCGATGACGGGTCCCGCGTTCCCGTCGCTACCGGTCTCGGAGACGCCCTTCAGAAGCGGCTTCGTCCGGGAGACCTGCTTGCCGGTGGCGATGTCGTAGCCGTGGAGTGCTCCGTCGGTCTCCAGGACGATCAGGACGGAGCCTTCGCCGGCGGTGTTGGCGGAGACGACGGACCCGGTCCTCACCCGTGTCCAGGTGCGCTCGCTGACGTCCAGGACCCACACGGCCCGCTCCCCGGCCGGCGCCGTGAGCGTGTCGCTGCCGGGCCGGTGCCGGAAGGCCGTGGCCCGTTCCGCTTCGGGCACGTCGCTGCCGTACGGGATCTTCTCGGCTGTGAAGGTGCCGTCGTCTTCACGGACGAGCAGGGCGCCGTCGGCGCAGCCGAGGACGACGCCGCGCCGGGTGACGGCGTCACCCGTCAGGTTCTCGCACTCCTCGTCCGGCGACGCGGCCCGCCGGCCCTCGCGGTCGTACACCGCGACTTTCCCGTCGTCCGTGACGCCGAGCAGGTGCTCCGCGTACGGCACGACGGCTCCCGCGTGCGTCCCGGGAAGCGTGCGGGCGGGTCCGACCTTGCCCTTCTCCAGACCGGCCCGGCGGTAGACCCCGGCACGGCCGTCCGCGTCGGTCACCGCTGTCACGGCGGCGTCGCTGCGGACTTGGGTGCCCGGGTCTCCGGGCAGCCGGCCCACGTCACGTATCGCCGCGCGGTAGTAGTGGACGTGGTCGCCGTGGTCCACCATCCAGGCGCCGCTGTCCAGGACGCGCGTGCTGCTCCCCGTGTGGAAGTAGCCGAAGCGGCCGTCGGTGGTGAGTCCGGTGGTGCCCGTCGTCCGGGACACCTCGTGCGTCTTCCCGGTGATCAGATCGAGTACCCGGGTGTCGCCGGTGGCCGGGTCGTTGAGCAGCAGCCGCGACTGCTGCTCGGCCTTCTCCTGGGCCCCCTCGACGTAGCCGTGCGGAGCGGAGGCCGAGGCGGTGGTCTTCGGGGCTGACGCCGTGTCGTCGTGGCTCGCGCAGCTCGTGGTGAGCAGGGAGAGCGACACGAGCGCGGCGGGCGCCCAAGGCATGACGTTACTTCGGACAAGCAAAGGGATCGCCTCAGGTTCTTTCAGTCGGTCGCTGCGGCGTGAGCGCCGAGAAGGCGCGCGCGGCGGCGGTGACGGAGAGCGGATGCCAGGTGGGAGAGGAAGAACAGGCTCACCGCGAGGGCCGAGATGGTCGCGCCGGCCGCGGTGCTCAGGTGCCAGGACAGCAGCAGACCGCCGAAGGTGGCGGTGACGCCGAGGAGCGCCGCGAGGGCCATGACGCCCCGCACACCGCGCGCCCAGGGCAGCGCGGCGGCCGGCGGAGCGATGAGCAGGCCGAGCACCAGCAGGGTCCCGACGATGTGGAAGGAGGCGACGATGGCCAGCGCCAGCAAGCCGAGCAGCACTGCGTGGGCCAGGCGGGGCCGCAAGCCGAGCGTCTGGGCCTTGCGCGAGTCGAAGGTCAGGGCGAGGAAGGCCCGGTGACCGAGGACCGAGACGGCCAGTGCCAGCAGCAGCGCCACACCCAGCAGCACCAGGTCCTGCTCGCGGACGGCGAGGACGTCACCGAAGAGGAACCCGGTCAGGTCGACCGCGAAGGACTGTGACCGCGACACGATGATGACACCGAGCGACAGCATCCCCACGAACAGCAGGCCGATACCCGTGTCCTGGGACAACCTCGGGGTTCGGCCGAGAGCTGTGACGCCTGCGGTCATGACGGCCGCGCTCAGCAGCGCCCCCACCAGCAGGTTTCCGCCGAACAGCGCGGCAAGCGCCACTCCGGGCAACAGCCCGTGCGACATGGCGTCACCGAGGAAGGCCATACCCCTGAGCACCACCCAGGTGCCGGCCAGGGCACAGATCGCCGACACCAACATCCCGCCCCACAGCGCCCTCTGCACGAAGGTCACCTCGAAAGGGCCCGTCAACCACTCCATGTAAACGCACTATAATGAAAACCATGTTCAAAACACAGGGGCCATCTCCCGCAGTCGCCGAGATCCGGACGCCCCGGGTCCGTTTCACGGAGCTCTCCGCCGGATACCCAGGCCGCCCCGTCCTGCATCAACTCGACGCGGAGATACCGGCGTTGGCGATCACAGCACTCGTCGGCCCGAACGGAAGCGGGAAGTCCACCCTGCTCGGAGTCATTGCCGGAGTGATCCAACCCACATCAGGCCGGCTCCACCACGCCGGTGACCGTCCGCCGGCGTTCGTCCCGCAGCGCAGCTCCGTCACCGACGCACTGCCGCTCACGGTCAGGCAGACAGTGGAGATGGGGCGCTGGGCCGACCGCGGGCCATGGCGGCGACTGACCCGGCAGGACCATGCCACCGTGGACCAGGCCATGGAGAGGCTCGGCATCACCGACCTCGCCACCCGCCAGCTCGGAGAACTCTCCGGCGGACAGCGGCAACGCGCCCTGATCGCCCAAGGACTCGCCCAGGAGTCGGACCTGCTCCTCCTGGACGAACCGACCACGGGCCTCGACCCCGAAGCGAGGGACCGGATCGCCGCGCTGCTGACGGAGCTGGTCGCCGACGGCAGGACCGTCGTCCAGGCCACCCACGACCTGGAAGCCGCACGCTCGGCGGACGCGTGCCTCCTGCTCCGCGACGGTCGGCTGGCGGGGCAGGGAAACCCCGAGCAACTTCTCACCGCCTCCACGCTCGCCCAGATCTGGCAACCGGTGTGAGGCGACGGCCCTCTTCCTCTTGCCACAGGTCCGGCACGTGGGGCCCTAGCGGGCCGCCTGAAACGTACGCCGATAAGCCTGGGGTGAGATGCCGATCGCCGCGTGCAGGTGCTGGCGCAGGGAGGTGCCCGTGGCGAAGCCGACCCGGCCGGCGATCTGGTCCACCGACAGGTCGCTGGACTCCAGCAGGTCCCGGGCTCGGGCCACGCGCTGCTGGATCAGCCAGCGGCCGGGGCTGAGGCCCACCTCGTCGTTGAAGCGGCGGGCGAAGGTGCGCCGGCTCATCCGGGCGTGGGCGGCGAGGTCGTCGAGCGTCAGCGGTTCGCCGAGGCGTTCGAAGGCCCAGGCGCGGGTGGCGGCCGTGCTCGCGGCCCCGTTCTCGGGGACCGGCTGCTCGATGTACTGCGCCTGGCCGCCGTCCCGGAACGGCGGAACCACGCAACGGCGGGCGACCGTGTTGGCAAGCCGGCTGCCGTGGTCCTTGCGCACGATGTGCAGGCAGACGTCGACGCCGGAGGCGGCTCCGGCCGAGGTCAGGATGGGGTCGTCGTCGACGAAGAGCACATCCGGATCGAGCGCGACGTGCGGGAACATGCGCCGGAACCGGTCCGCCTGCCGCCAGTGCGTGGTCGCCTTGCGGCCGTCCAGGAGCCCGGCCGCGGCCAGCACGAAGGCGCCGGTGCAGATGGAGACGATGCGCGCGCCCGGCCGGATCCGGGCGAGCGCGGCGGTGACCCCGTGCGGAAGCTCGGCGGTGACACATTCCGGCGAGATGGGCGCGACGACCACGGTGTCGGCCGTGGCCAGAACCTCGGGGCCGTGCTCGGCGGTGACGGTGAAGTCCGCGTTGCTGCGCACCGGACGCCCGTCGACCGTGCAGGTCAGCACCTCGTACCGGCCGTCGGCGGCGCCGAAGATCCGGCTGGGGATGCCGAGTTCGAAGGGGTAGAACCCGTCGAGCGCCAGGACCACGACCCTGTGCACATGCTGCATGGCACGATCCTATCGAAGGCTGACCACCAGGCCATTTTCCGGACGGACGGGCTCGGGCAGGGTGGAACACCATGAGAACTCAGCACACGATGCGCGCCATCAGCCAGGACATCCTCGGTGGTCCCGAGGTCCTCAAGGAGGTGGAGGTCGAGCGCCCCGCGCCACGTCCGAACGAGGTACTGGTCCGGGTGCGCGCCGCCGGGGTCAACCCGACCGACTGGAAGCACCGCGCCACCGGCCGCTTCCTCGGCGAGCCGCCCTTCGTCCTCGGCTGGGACGTCTCCGGCGTGGTCGAGGCGACAGGGGTCGGTGTCGCCCTCTTCAAGCCGGGCGACGAGGTCTTCGGCATGCTGTCGTACCCGTTCGGTCACGGCGCGCACGCCGAGTACGTCACCGCCCCGGCCCGCACCTTCGCGTCCAAGCCCTCGAACGTCGACCACACCCAGGCGGGCGCGCTCCCGCTGGTCTCACTGACCGCCTGGCAGGCCCTGGTCGAAACGGCGAACGTGCAGCCCGGGCAGCGGGTCCTGATCCACGCGGCAGCCGGCGGGGTGGGACATGTCGCCGTGCAGATCGCCAAGGCGCGAGGCGCGTACGTGATCGGCACGGCGAGCGCCGGCAAGCACGAGTTCCTGCGAAGGCTGGGCGCGGACGAGCTGATCGACTACCGGGAGACCGACTTCGCCACGGCCGTCCGGGACGTCGACGTCGTACTGGACACGATCGGGGGCGACTACGTCCACCGCTCACTGGAGACCCTGCGCGAGGGTGGGTGCCTGGTCACCCTCGTGCCGAAGGGTTCCAAGGAACTTCCCGTGGAGGCCGAGAAGCTCGGGGTGCGTGCAACCGAGATGCTTGTCGACGCCGACCACACCGGGATGAGGGCGATCGCGGAGCTCGTCGAGACGGGCCGGCTGCGCGCCACGATCGCCGGCACCTTCCCGCTGGCCGAGGCCGCCAAGGCGCACGCGCTGGGCGAAACCGGCCGGACCACGGGCAAGCTGGTCGTGGTGGTCGACTGACTCAGATCCGACCTGACCTGATGCCATCCCCGATGCCGGGAGTCACATCCGCCTGGCATCGGAAGCGCTTGGTACCGGCGGGGTTCAAGCATGGCCCGCCGCGTCAGACCCGGACGTGACGGCTGCCCGCCACGGCCTCGGCCGCAGCAGGTCAGTGAGCTTCTCCGCGGGCAGGATGCCCTTTTCCAGGACGAGTTCGGCAACGCCCCGGCCGGTGGCGAGGGCCTCCTTGGCGAGTGGAGTTCTCCACGGTCCGGCGCAGCGCCTCGGTATTGGCGGTGATGCCGGACACGCACCGCTCGGCCGGCGTCCAGATGATCGCGGCGGCCTTCTCCGGGGTGAGCAGGCCGAGTTCCACGTCGGCGCGGGCGGCGGCCCCCTTGACGGCGTGGGTGCCTGAGGTGGCGATCCCGAAGGTGCGGGTCCTTCCCGCAAGCGCTTCACGGAACTCCCCCGCAGTGTCACCGCCGGCATCTGTTCAGCGGAGCTTGTCCTTGGCCTTGTAGTAGGCGCCGCCGAAGGGCAGGAACCATGCGGTGCCGTTGTAGAAGGGGACGGGGACCTTGGGAAAGCCGAGGCCGCGGAGCGGGTTGGCTTCCGGCTTGCCGTCCATCATCTCGGCGACCGCGCGGCCCATGTACGTGGCCATCTGAACACCGTGGCCGCAGTAGCCCATGGAGTAGTAGAGGCCGTTGGCCTCGCCCGCGTGCGGGAGGCGGTCCCAGGAGAAGCCGACCATGCCGCCCCAGACATAGTCGATCCGCGCGTTGGAAAGCTGCGCGTGCGCCGTAGGTCAGCAGCCGAGGAGCTTCGGCAGGCCCGACAGGTCGGGCAGCTCGTCGTACGGCTGGTAGTCGGCGCTGCCCTTGCGGCCGTAGCGGTTGATCCACACCCGGCGCTTCAGGCCGAGGTCGCGGGTCGGGATGTGGTCGTACTCCCAGCCCTGGGCGACGTGGATGACCTGCGACGACTCGACACCCATGGTCCGGAAGGCGTGCTTGAAGGTCTGGCGGTCCGGCTTGTAGGCACCGGCCTGCTGGGCGGTGATGACGTAGTCGAACTCGACGCCGATGTTCTTGACGTTCCGCGCGATCAGGTTGTCGTCGGAGTTGGAGATGATGGCGATCTCGTACTTGGTCTTCAGCTTCCGCAGGGCCTCCGGGACCTCCGGGAAGGGGCCGAACGTGGGGACGGCGTCCACGAGGGCCTCGCCGTCGGACTCGCGGTACTCCAGGCCGTGCAGGCGCATGGCGTTGCGCAGGCTGGAGTGCAGGACCTCGTGGTAGGAGCGGTAGGCCTCCAGGACGGCCTGGAAGCGCATGACGCGGAAGTCGTCGAGAAACTCGTCGACGTCCAGGTTGTCCAGGTCCAGCCGGCCGGAGTCGGCAAGGATCTTCAGAGTGGTGGGCCCGAGCTGGAAGTCGATCAGGGTGCCGTAGGCGTCGAAGGTGACGACCTTTCGCTGGGTTTCTCGCATGGTGTTCAGCCTCGATCTGTGGAGTGTTGAGGTGGAGGTGAGGGCTTCAGACGACGCGTTCGCCAGGGGCGACGATCGCGTCGAGTGCGGCCAGGTCTGCGGTCTCGGGGACCCAGTCGGCCGCCGCGGCGTTGGCGGTCACCTGCTCGGGAGTCATGGCACCGCAGATGACCGAGCCGACCGCGGGGAGCGCGGCGAGCCCGCCGACCGCTACCTGGAGGAGGGTCAGGCCGCGTTCGGCGCCGTACGCCGTGAGCGCCTCGACCTTGTCGAGGGCTTCGTCGGTGAGCCAGCCCTGGCGCCAGGACAGGCGGCTGCCGGGTGGGGGCTGCTCGCCGCGCCGGTACTTGCCGCTGAGCAGGCCGTTGGCCAGCGGGTAGTACGGCAGCAGACCGACGCCGCTGCGCAGGCACGCGGGGATCAGGCCGTTCTCCACGCCGCGATCGAGCAGGTGGTAGCGGGCCTGGATGCTGACGAAGGCGTCGGTGAGCTGTTCGGCCGGGAGGTTCGAGCAGCCGATGTGGCCGATCTTGCCCTCGTCGACCAGTTCCTGGAGGGTGGCGACCGTCTCCTCCAGCGGGGTGACGCCGTCCGGCTCGTGGTACTGGTACAGGTCGATCCGGTCGGTGCCGAGTCGGCGGAGTGACGCCTCGACCGCGTACCGGACGTAGCGGCGGGAGCCGCGCGGGCCGTGCTGTGCCGCCTCCTCGTCCATTTCCATGCCGAACTTGGTGGCCAGGACGACCTGGTCACGGTGTCCCTTGAGGGCGGCGCCGAGGAGTCGTTCGCCGTCGCCGCGGGAGCCGCCGCGCTCGCCGAAACCGCCGTACATGTCGGCGGTGTCGAACAGGGTGACGCCGGCGTCGAGGGCCGCGTGGACGACGGCCTTCGTGCCGTCCTCGTCGAGGCGGGAGCCGAAGTTGTTGCCGCCGACGCCGACGACGGAGACGGTGGGGCCGCGTTCCCCCAGCGTGCGATACCTCATGACCGACTCCCGAATCCGATGCAGACGTTCTTGGTCTGCGTGTAGCTGTCCAGGGCTTCGAGGCCCTTCTCACGCCCCCAGCCGCTGTGCTTGTAGCCGCCGAACGGCAGCTCGACGCCCGTGCCGACGCCGGTGGCGTCGACGTAGACCTGGCCGGCGCGGATGCCCTCGGCCAGGCGCATCGCCTTGTCGATGTCGCGGGTCCATACGTAGGAGGCGAGGCCGTACGGGCTGTCGTTGGCGATCTCCAGCGCCTCGTCCGCGTCATCGAAGTCGATCACGGTGATGACGGGGCCGAAGATCTCCTCGCGAGCACAACGGGCGTCATTCGTCAGGCCGGTGAGGACAGTCGGCTCGACGTAGTAGCCGTCGGCCAGGGCCGGGTCCGACGGCGCGCTGCCGCCGACGCGCACCGTCGCTCCCTCCTGCCGTGCCAGGTCGAGGTAGCCCAGCACCCGGTCGCGCTGCCGGGCGCCGACCAGCGGGCCGATGTCCGGGTCCGTCAGTCCGGGGCCGACGCGCAGGCCGGCGATCTTCTCGGCCAGCCGGTCCAGGAACTCCTCGGCACCGCGCTGGAGCAGCAGCCGCGTTCCCGCCGAGCACATCTGCCCGGCGTTGCTGAACGAGGCGCCCAGGATCGCCTTCAGCGCCAGGTCGAAGTCGGCGTCCGCGAAGACGACGATCGGCGACTTGCCGCCCAGCTCGGTGACCGAGGGCACCACGTTGGCGGCGGCCGCCTGGGCGACCTTGATGCCGGTGGGCACGGAGCCGGTGAAGGTGACCTGGTCGATGTCGGGGTGACCGGCGAGGGCCGCGTCCGTCTCGCCGTCGCCGGGGACGACGTTCAGCACGCCCGGCGGAAGGCCGCACTCCAGGGCGATCCTGCCGATCTCCAGCGGAGTGAGCGGCGCCTCGGGCGACGGCTTGAGCACCACCGTGCAGCCCGCCGCCAGTGCCGGGGCGGAGCCCCTCGCGGTGTTCTGCAGTGGGTAGTTGAACGGGATGATCTGGCCGGAGACACCGATCGGCTCGCGGACGGTGTAGTCGATCAGACCGGGGCCGAGGGGATCGTGGTGCCGCCGAGCTTGTCGGCGAAGCCGGCGTAGAACTCGAAGTAGCGGGCGGCGGACTCGACGTCGGCCTTGGCCTGGCTGAGCGGCTTGCCGACGTCCTGGGACTCCAGGCGGGCCAGCCGTTCACCCTGTGAGCGGACGGCCTCGGCGATGCGGTACAGGATCCTGCCCCGATCCGCGGCGCGCAGCCCGGCCCACTCGGGCGCGGTGAACGCTGCCCGGGCGGCGGCCACCGCCTGGTCCACGTCCGCCGGGCCGGCCAGCGCCACCTCGGCGAATGCAGTTCCGTTCGACGGATCGAGGACGGTGAGGGTGCGGCCGTCGGCGGCCGGCACCTGCTTGCCGCCGACGAGAAGCAACTTCGTGTCGCCACTCATGCCCGTATCTCGCCCTGGACCTCGCCGAAGATGACGACCTCGTCACCGGGCCGGACGGTACGGATCCGGCGCACCCAGAGCACGATGCCGTCCTGCGGGGCGCGGACCTCCTCCAGCGTGTTGCCGTAGTGGTCGACGATGTGGGCGATCAGGTCGCCTTCCTTGCAGGTCTCGCCCGGCTCGGCGTGGCCGAGGAAGAAGCCGCCGGCCTTGGAGCGGGCGAAGGTGCCGGAGACGGCCGTGTAGGTGTCCCGCAGCTTTGCCTCACCGTCGATCATGCCGAGTTGCCGCACGATGTTGCGGATCGAGTGGATGTGCAGCTGAACGTTGGCCTCGCGGTACGTGCCGCCGCCGGCCTCGATGGTGATGGCGGGCTTGCCGGCCGCGAGGGTGGGGTGGCGGACCGTGCCGCCCCACTTGCCGCCCTTCCAGACCAGCTCGTGCCCGGCGGCGAGGGCGAGGTCCGTCGCCAGTTCCTCGTAGCCGCCCTGGAGAATGACGAGTGGGGCGATCTCGCCGAAGGTCCCGCCCGTGTGCAGGTCCACGAGGGCGTCGATCGCCGGGACGACCTGCTCGACGAAGGTGGCGGCCAGGCGCAGGGAGTAGGAGCCGTCCGCGTCACCCGGGAAGATCCGGTTGAGGTTCAGGTGGTCCAGGCCGCTGGTGCGGGCGGCAGCCTCGAAGGCGGGGGTGTTCATGCACGGAATGCCGACGAGCGTGCCGCGCAGGGTGGCCGGGTCGATCTCGGCGAACACGCGGCGGATGGCCTCCTGGCCGTCGTACTCGTCGCCGTGCACACCCGCGTCCACGCACAGCACCGGACCGTCCTCGGTGCCGTTGACGACGATCAGCGGAATTCCGAGTTCCACGCCGTAGGTGCTGGTGCCGACAGGGATCAGACCCTGGGCGCGCTCGCCGGGGGCGACGGTCAGCGGGCCGATGGAGTACATGGGGAGGTTCCTTTCGAAGAGGTGATTCACAGACGGTCGGACGCCTCGGCGAGGGTCTGAACGATGATGTCGGCGATACGGTCGAGCAGTTGGCGGTCGCTGATCAGCGGGGGCGCGATCTGGACCAAGGGAGCGGCGCGGTTGTAGACGCGGGCCAGCAGTCCGGCCTCGCGCAGGCGGCGCGGAATCAGGTCGGCGACGAGGGCGTCGCGCGCGGTGTCGCTGAAGCCGCCGTCGTCGAGGTCACCGACGAGTTCGACGGCGTAGAAGAAGCCGGCGCCGCGGACGTCGCTGACGATCGGCAGCTCACCGAGGGACGCCATGCGCTGGGCCAGATGGTCCTGGTGGCCGCGGACGTTGTCCAGGATCCGGTCCCGTTCCATGATGTCGAGGCTGCGCAGGGCGATGGCCGCGCTCAGCGGGTGGCCGCTGAAGGTGTAGCCGTGGTTGAGGACTTCGCCGGGCCGGTTGATGACCTCGGCGACGCGGTCCGATACCAGGGTCGCGCCCATCGGGGCGTAGCCGGCGGTGATGCCCTTGGCGACGGTGACGATGTCGGGGCGGGCGCCGTAGCACTCGCCGCCGAACCACTCCCCGAGCCGGCCGAAGGCGGTGATCACTTCGTCGGCGATGAGCAGGAACCCGTACTGGTCCGCGAGCCGGCGCAGGCCCTGCCAGTACCCCTGCGGCGGGGTGATGCAGCCGCCGCGGTTCTGCACCGGTTCCGCTATGAGCATCGCGATGCTCTCCGGCCCGGCCGCGAGGACGGTGGCCTCGACGTCGGCGAGCAGGTACTGGGTGAAGGCCGCCTCGTCCAGCGGCTGTTCCAGGGCCGTGCGGTTGGTGTTCGCGACGAAGTGGGTCTCCACGGCGGGTGGCCCGTACGGATCGGTGAGGCCGGGATCGTCGGTGAAGGACAGCGCCCCGAGGGTGAGACCGTGGTAGGCGCCGCGTCGGGCGATGGCCTTGGTCCGCTGCGGCTCACCCCGCAGGGTGTGGTACCGGCGGGTGATCTTCCATGCGGTCTCCACGGCCTCGGCGCCGCCGCCGCTGAAGAAGACGTGCTCCATGCCGTCGGGGGCCAGCGACGTCAGCCGCTCGGCGAGTTCCAGTGCGGTGGGGTGCGCGGATTCGGACCACAGGGGGCTGTAGCACAGTTCGTGCAGCTGCTTGTCGGCCGCTTCGGCGATCTCGTCGGCGTACGAGTAGCCGATCTGGCAGCAGTACAGGCCGGAGAGGCCGTCGATGTACCGGTTGCCGGCCGCGTCGTCGACGTACGGTCCCTCGCCGTGGCGTACGACGAAGAGTTCCTTGCCGGGTTTCGCGAGCGATCCGTTGGCGGTCATGTTCAGCAGCAGGTGCCGCTGAGCGGTGGTGGTGG
This sequence comes from Streptomyces tuirus, assembly GCA_018195615.1. Lineage (GTDB taxonomy): Bacteria > Actinomycetota > Actinomycetes > Streptomycetales > Streptomycetaceae > Streptomyces > Streptomyces tuirus_A. Next base: position 1,157,724 of record JAGTPG010000001.1, read on the forward strand.
TCATACGGCCTCGCCTCCAGGGGCGGCGATCCCTGCCGTGTTCTCGACGGACAGCAGGGAGTCCTGCCGGCCCGAGCCGAGCCAGCGCACCAGGGCCACCAGGGCGAGGGCGAGGATCGCGAAGGCGATGAGGATCGCGCTGACGGCGGTCACGCTGGGATCGATGTCGAAGGTCAGGGAGTTGTAGATCTGCACCGGCAGGGTGACGGTGTTGACCGAGGACAGGAACTGGGAGATGTAGAACTCGTCGAAGCTGGTGATGAAGGAGAAGATCGCTGCCGCGATCATTCCGGGCGCGGCGAGAGGGAAGGTGATCCGCCGGGCGATCGTCAGGCGGCCGGCGCCCATGCTCGCGGCGGCGTCCTCCAGCCGTTCGTCGATCCCGCGCAGGGTGGCCACCAGGATCAGCACCGCGATCGGCGAGGCCAGCACGGTGTGCCCGAGGGCGATCGCGAGCGGGCTGCCCAGCATCGCGGCCGGCTCGAACAGCAGGAACAGGCCCAGGGCGGTGACGATGTTGGGGATGAGGAGCGGGCCGAGGATAAGGGCGTAAACCGCGGAGCGCAGCGGGAGTTCGCTGCGGGTCAGTGCGGTCGCCGCGGTGACCCCGATGATCAGCGAGAACACGGTGCTCAGGCAGGCCACGAGGGCGCTCAGCGACAGCGCGGCCGGCCACTTGCTGCCGTCGGCGAACAGTGCCTGGTACCAGTGCAGTGTCCACGCGTTCGGCGGGAACGAAGCGAAGGCGTTGTCGCTGAACGAGGTGACGACGATGACGACGATCGGCAGCGCCAGGAACAGCAGGATGACGGTGGCGGCAGCGGTCAGGGCGATCCGCCCGGTGAGGGTCTGGCGCAGCTGCATCATGACGCGCTCCTCTTCTTGCGGCTGGCGCCGAGGGAGCTGATGAGTTTCACCAGCAGCAGTCCGGCGAAGGTGAGCAGCAGCAGGATGACGCCTTCAGCGGCTGCCCCGTTCCACTGGTTGTCCTTCGTCACCTGCTGGTTGATGAGGGAGGCGATCATCGTCTGATCGGGTCCGCCCATCAGGGCGGGGGTGATGTAGTAGCCCAGCGAGAGGATGAAGCTGAGCAGTCCGGCACTGGCCAGGCCGGGGGCGACCAGCGGCAGGTAGATGCGGCGGAAGATGGTCACGCGGCCCGCGCCCATGCTGGCCGCAGCGGCGAGCAGCCGCCGGTCCACGCCGCGCATCACCCCGTACAACAGCAGCACGGTGTACGGCAGCATCACCGAGGTGGTGCCGATGACCACGCCGATCTCGTTGTACAGCAGCTGGAACGGCGCCCCGGGAACCCACAGGTTGGCCAGGGTCTCGTTCACCAGGCCCTTGTCGCCGAGCATGATGATCCAGCCGTAGGTGCGCACCAAGGCGCTGATGAAGTGCGGCACGACCACGACCAGCATGGCCAGTCCGGCCCACAAAGGCTTGAGCCGGGAGATCGCGTTCGCGAGGACGAACCCGAAGACGAGGCTGAACAGCGCCGTCTCCGCCGAGATCCGCAGCGTGGTGAACAGCACCGACAGGTTGACCCCGGTCAGCGCGTCGACGTACCAGTGCAGCGTCAGCGACCCGTCGGTGTTCTTCAGGCTGAGGAACAGCGTGCTGAGGATCGGGTAGCCGAACAGCACCAGCAGGTAGACGACGACGGGCAGCGCGTAGAGGATGCCGACCCGGGTCCTGCGGGAGGCCAGGAGCTTGCGGGGGCGGGCGGGGGCGCCCGCGAGGGTGGCGGCCATGGCTCACCCTCCCTGTTCGGTGGGGAAGAGGTTGACGTCGTCCGGGTCGGCGGTGATCCCGACCCGCTCGCCGGCGACGGGGCCTCGGCCGGCCGGTACCTCCAGGCGCAGCAGCGGCGCGTCACCGCCGTCGACCCGCACGCCCGCGCGAACCAGAGTGCCCACGTACGTGGCCGTCTCGACGGTGCCGGTACAGAAGCCGTCGTCCGGTGCGCAGGCCCGCAGGCGGCCGGGCTGGACGGCGACCTCGACCGGGGTGCCGGAGGCCAGGTCGTGGCGGCGCGCCTTGAGCAGGCCGCCGCACTGGTCGAGGCGGACCACGGTGTGTTCGTCGGTGCTCTGTACCACGCGGCCGGGCAGGAAGTTGGCCGCTCCGAGGAAGTCCGCGACGAACGGCGTCCTCGGCCGCTCGAACAGCTCCCTCGGGGTGTCGAACTGCTCGATGAGACCGTTGCGCATGACCGCGATGCGGTCGGACATGACCAGCGCTTCTTCCTGATCATGCGTCACATAGATGACGGTCAGGCCGAGTTCCTGCTGGATGGTCTTGATCTCGACCTGGAGCTGGTCGCGGAGCTTCTTGTCCAGGGCACCGAGTGGCTCGTCCATGAGGATGACCGGCGGGCGGTAGACCAGAGCCCGGCACAGGGCGACGCGCTGCTGCTGACCGCCGGACAGCTCGCGCGGCTTGCGGCCGCCGAAGCCGGACAGGCCGGCGATCTCCAGCGTCTCCCCCACCCGCCTGCGGATCTCGTCCTTCGGCACCCCGCGCAGCGTGAGCGGGAAGGCGACGTTCTCACTGACCGTCATGTGCGGGAAGAGCAGGTACTGCTGGAAGACGAAACCGAGACCCCGCTTCTGCGGCGCGAGCCGCGTGACGTCACGGCCCCGACGGTGATGGTGCCGGAGTCGGGTTCGCAGAACCCGGCGATCATCATGAGGGTCGTGGTCTTGCCCGACCCGGAGGCGCCGAGGAAGGTGACGAACTCCCCGGCGGCGATCTCCATGGACGCCTCGTCGACGGCGACGACGTCCCCGTACGTCTTGCGCAGGGCCACCACCGACAGCGCTTTGCCGGTCGCGGTGGCCGGCGTGCCGCCGGCCACCGCGACGGACGGTGTGACAACACCGAATTCAGCCACGAGCCCACTCCAGCCAGCGCTTGGTGACGGCGGCTTCGTGCTTGATCCACCAGTCGAGGTCCGCGTCGAAGCCCTTGTCGTAGTACTGCGGAGCACCCGCGAGGGTGTCGCGCACCTCATCGGTGAGCTTGGCGTAGGCCACCGGGGACGACGGGTTCGTCGGGTAAGCCTCGGCCAGGCGGGCCTGGACGTCGGAACGCAGCGAGTAGTCCATGAGCTGGTAGGCGGCGTCCACGTGGGCCGCGCCCTTGGCGATGCCGAAGCCCTGGAACTGGCGGCGGGCGCCGCCCAGCTGGGCCGCGACCGGTACGCCCTGCTTCAGCAGGTCGGCGAGCCGGCCGTGCCAGACGGTGGACATCGTCACCTCCTGGCGGCTGAGCAGCACACCGGGGAGCGGGCCGCTGTCCCAGAACTTCTTGATGTCGGGCCGGAGCCGGGTCAGCACCTTGAAGGCGCGGTCCACGTCGAGCGGGTACAGCTTGTCCATCGGGACGCCGTCGGCCAGCAGTGCGAACTCCAGCTCGGGCAGGTCGGCGTCCGGGTTGCACATCGAGCGGCTGCCCTTGAACGTCTTGGTGTCCCAGAAGTCCGCCCACGACTCGGGCTTCTTACCACCGAAGGCGTCGGTGCGGTACGCCATGCACTGGGCGTAGAAGCTGCTGGCGATGGAGTGGTCGGTGACCTGCTTCTCTGGATCTTGGCGCTCTTCAGGCTCTTGATCCGGTCGCGGTCCAGCGTCTCCAGGGCGTCCTGGGCCACGAATTTTGCGTGGTCCATCATCGAGTTGTTGATGAGGTCGAACTGGGGGCGGCCCTGCTTGATCTGTGCCAGCATCTGGGTGCCCTGGAGGTTGGTGACCTGGACGGTGATGCCGGTCTCCTTGGTGAACGGCGTGTAGACCACCTTCTGGAGGGCCTCGCCGAAGGCACCGCCGCTGTCGCGGACGATCACCGTCTTGCCGCCGCCCTTGCCGCCTGAGGAGGCGCGGCTGGTGCCGGTGCCGCAGGCGGCGAGGGAGGGCAGGGCGGCGAGGGCGGCCAGGCCGCCTGCTCCGCGCAGGAGCGCTCTGCGGCCGATCATGGGATCACTCATGACAAATCTCCTGAAGTTACGCGTGGGGACCAGCTCAGCGGGGTTGGGTGGTGGGGATCAGCGGCGCGGCGGGCACGGGCCTGTCAGTCGTGCGGCACCGCGATGGCGGCGAGCTCCGCGCCAGGGGCGACGGTCAGCCCGTTCATGCCGTAGAGGATCTGTCCGGTGGCGGTGGCGGTGACCTTGTGCTCGCCGCCGTCGGCAGGGTCGATGACACGGCCGATGCTCTGCCCCTCGGTCACCTCGTCGCCGGTGACCACGTCCGGGTACCACAGGCCGGTGGCCGGGAGGTGACGTGGCCCGTCCAGACCCACTCGCGCGGCTGGACGGTGACCGGTGCGACGTGCTGCGGCGCCTCGATGACGCCGAGGTGGTGCAGCAGGCGGTACAGGCCGTCGAGGAGGGTCCGCGTCCGGTCGGGGTCACGGTCGCCGAGCTGGCCGGTCTCGATGAGGATGGCGGGGATGCTCTGCCGGGCGGCAGCGGCGTGACTGTTGCCGCCCTGGGCGTTGCGGCCGAAGAGAACTCGCTCGTAGCCGACGGCGTGGGCCATGGCCCGCGTCTTTCCGTCCAGTTCCTCGTCCGAGGTCAGGCGGTAGCCGACGAAGTCGAGCAGGGTCTCGTCGATGCCGCCGCTGTGCAGGTCTGCGTAGGCGTCGGCGCCGCTGATCACATGCTCGAAGAGCCAGGCCGCCAGCCGCTCCGTCGGGCCTCCGTCCGGGTCGCCGGGGAAGACACGGTTGATGTTGACGCCGTCCAGCGGGGACTTGCCGAGGCGGCCGTCGTAGACAGCAGGGGGGTTGGCGACGGGGCAGATCACCACCTGGCCACTGACGTCCTCCGGCTCCAGCAGGCCGCCGAGGCGGGCGGCGGCGTCGGTGCCGACGAACTCGCCGCCGTGGATGCCTCCGGTGAGCACGACCCTGGGTCCGGGGCGGGAGCCGTTGACGAGGATCAGGGGGATGTCCACGGTCGTGGGCCGAGGTCCACGGGATGGTGCCCCGGGTCTTGCGGCCGGGTGCGGCACTCAGCGGGCCGATGGTCAGTGTCATGTCGTACCTCGTTCAGGCCGCGGTGCGGCCGAGCGTGCTGATGAAGTCGATCGGCTGGGAGGTGCGGCCCTCCAGGGCGAGGTCCGCGGCGATGTCGCCCATGGCGGGCGAGATCTTGAAGCCCTGGCCTGAGAACCCGGCCAGCAGGATGATGTCGTCGCTGCCCGGCAGGGAGCCGACCAGCGGGCGCGTGCTGTCGGTGTAGCCCTCCATGAAGACGGAGAGCCGCACCGGGTCGGGGTTCAGGCCGGGCAGGTAGCGGTGAACGATCTCGGTGAAGGTCTCGAGTTCCTCCGGCGCGACGGTCCGGTTCAGCCGGTTCGGGTCATCCACGGGCCTGTGATGGGCTTGGGGCAGACCGAGCTTGACGGAGAGGCCGTCCGGGGACGGGATCCCGTAGAACTCGTGGGCACCGCGGCGGAGGAATCCCGGGCGCTCCTCGCCGGCCCGGTGGTCATCGTTGGGCAGGAACCAGGCGCTGATCGCGCGGCAGACGCTCACCTCCCACGGCAGGTCCGGCAGCAGGTCGCCCACCCAGGGGCCCGGGGTGACCACCGCGGCGTCGAAGCGCTCCGTGCCGGTGTCCGTACGGATCTCCACGCCTCCCCCGGCAGCTTGGCCGACCTCCCTGACCGGGGTGTAGCGGCGGATCCGGGCGCCCAGCTCCTCGGCGCGGCGGGCGGCGGTCTGGACCGTCAGCTCGGGTCGGACGAAGCCGGCGTGGCGGTCAAGTACGGCCAGGTCGCCGTCGTGGACACGGAACTGCGGGAAGCGCTTGGCCATCGCGTCGGCGTCGAGGACCTCGTGGTCGAGGCCGTTTTCGGCGATGACGTCCATGACCTTGTTCATGTGCGGGTCGTCGGCAGGCCCCATGAACAGGCACCCCGTCAGCCGTCGCAGCTCCCGGCCGGTCTCCGCCTGCAACTGCTTCCAGAGGGCGCCGGCGTGCCGGACGAGCGGCACATAGCGGCCGTCGTCGGTCTGCACGCTCCGGAAGACACGGGTCTCACCGCCGGCGGCACTGCGGTCGTGACCAGGAGCGAAGCGGTCGTAGGCGACGACCTCGGCGCCACGGGCCGCCAGCCGCCAGGCAGCCTGACTGCCCACCGTGCCGGTACCGACGACGGCGACACGTTTCCTCGCGGCCATGTGGTTCTCCTTGCCGGATGGGGGTCGGGGCGGTTCAGGCCGTGGTGCGGCCGACGGTGGAGATGAAGTCGATGGGCTGGGGGAGGTCCCGTCCAGCGCCAGGTCGGCGGCGATGTCGCCGAAGGCGGGCGAGAGCTTGAAGCCGTGGCCGGAGAAACCGGCGAGCAGGATCACGTTCTCGTTGCCCGCGCCGGGCAGCGGGCCGATCAGGGGCCGGCTGCTGTCGGTGTAGCCCTCCATGTAGACGGAGAGGCGTGTGGGGTCCGGGTGCAGGTCGGGCAGGTGGCGGCGGAGCAGCTCGGTGAAGATCTCCAGCTCGTCCGGCTGGACGGTGCGATCCAGCGCGTTGGGGTCGCCGGCCGGACTGTGCAGCTCCTTGTTGAGCCCGATCTTGACGGAGACGCCGTCCGGGGAGGGCAGGCCGTAGGAGTGGGTGGGGGCGGTACGGATGAACGCCGGGCGCTCCTCGCCGAACCAGGCGTCGGTGGTGGGCACGTACCAGGCGCTGATCAGGCGGCGGATGTCCACCTCCCACGGCAGGTCGGGCAGCAGATCGTTCACCCACGGGCCGACGGTGACGACGACCGCGTCGAAGCGCTCGGCGCCGTCGTCGGTACGGATGTCCACGCCGCTGCCGACCGGCGTGATCTCGCGGACCGGCGTGTAGCGGTGGATGCGGGCGCCCAGCTGCTCGGCCCGGCGGGCCGCGGTCTGCACCGTCAGCTCGGGCCGGATGAAGCCCGCGCGGCGGTCGAGCACGGCCGCGTCACCGTCCTCGAGCCGGTACTGCGGGAAGCGCTTGGCCATCGCCTCGGCGTCGAGCACCTCGTGGTCGAGGTCGTGCTCAGCGATCGACTGCAGGACGGTGGCCATCTGCTGGTGCTCGGTGGGCCCCATCAGCAGGCATCCGGTCAGGCGACGCAGCTCGCGGCCGCTCTCCTGCTGGAGCTGCTCCCAGAGGGCGTCGGCGTGCTTGAGCAGCGGGACGTACCGGGAATCCTCGAAGTGAGCGCTGCGAAATATGCGGGTCTCACCGCCGGCGGCGCTGCGGTCGTGGCCCGGGGCGAACCGGTCATAGGCAACGACCTCGGCGCCACGGGCCGCCAGCCGCCAGGCGGCCTGGCTGCCCATCGTTCCCACGCCGACGACGGCGACACGCTTCCTGACAGACACGGCAGGTTCCTTTCGTCTCCCGGGCTGGACGCCGGGCACCCGGCATGCGGATTCTTGGATTCCGCATGCGAGGGGGTGGAGATTGCCCAAATCGGGCCTTGAGAGTCGACTTCGAGCCGCTCTCCCCTCCGCCCGTCCCACTCAGCGGCACGGTGTGCTACTGTGCGGCACGACGAACAATGACAGCGGCGTCGGAGGGAGTCAAGAGGTGTTGTCTGAGGAAATTCACCGTTAACGGGGCAACTGCATGGAAGTCAGAAGCGTCACCAGGGCCACTCAGATCCTGGAAGCGGTCGCGCAGCACCAGCCGGTGACCGTCGGAGAACTCAGCAAGCTCTTGGGGCTGCCCAAGTCGACCGTCCAGCGCACACTGGTCACCCTGAACGAGGTCGGGTGGCTGCGGGCCAACCGCGACGACACCACCCGCTGGGACATCGGCGCGCGGGTGCTCGCCGTCCGACCGGCGGCCTTGCAGGGCTCGAGCCTGTTCGCCGCCGCGCGCGAGCCCATGATCCGGCTCCGGGACGCACTGAACGAGACAATCCACCTGTCGGTGCCGGACGGACTGCAGGGCGCTGTGATCGTGGACCGGGTGGACTGCACCCACGCGCTCCGGATCGTTTTCGCCATCGGTGACATATCGCCCCTGCATGCGACCGCCTCGGGGCGCGCGATCCTCGCGCATCTGCCGACGGCGGACGTCGACGAGGTTGTCAGTCGCGGCCTGGAGCGCTTCAGCGATGCCACGCCGACCGATCCCGTTCAGTTGCGCGCCGATCTGGAGCGGGTACGGGCCGACGGGTTCTCCGTCAACCGAAACCAGTACCGGCCGGGCGTCTGCGCGGTGGCTGCCGCCGTCCTGGATGTGGATGGCACGCCCCTTGCGACGATCGCCGTCTCCATTCCCGAGTCGCGGTACGACGACGCACGGCTACCGGAGCTGGGGCGTCTTGTCGCTGACACGGCGAAGGAGATCGCGGCGCGTCGCACGGGCGATTGAGGCGCGCAGCAGGCTTCAGCGCAGGGGCAATCCCGTGGTGCTACGGGCCGCTCTCCCGGCGCCTGGTGGCTTGGAAACCGGGCTCGGAGCGGCCCATCGCGATGCGGAGCGTCAGGGCCCGACCCGCTGTTGTCGGGCGGTGCGTGGTGAAGCCGGGGCGGGTCTTGGCAGCCTCACCCGGTCGCTGCGCATCCTGGAGGCGGTCGCGCGGCATCAGCCGGTGACCGTAGGGGTCCTGACGAAAAAGCCGACCGTGCAACGGACGCTGATGACGCTCAACGAGGCGGGGTGGCTGCGGGCCGACCGCAGGGACACCACCCGCTGGGAGATCGGCGCCCGGGCACTGGCCGTACGGCCGGCCGCCCTGCGGGGCTCAATCCTGTTCGCCGCAGCCCAGTGCTGGTGGTCTGCGCCCAACTGCCGGTCACAGACTGGGCGGGCAACCGGCTCGGCCTGCGCCGTACCATAGCCATCGGACTGCTGCTGGTGGCAGCCGGTTTCGCGGTGGCGGCCGTCGCTCTCCGGTGGGGTGGACGGGTGCCGTGGGGCTCCTACTCGCCGCGGGATACGTCGTCCTGTTCACCCTGGGCGAGATGCTGGTCATCCCGGCCGTCTCCGGTCTGATCGTCCTCGTCGGCAGCTCGGCCACCGGCTCCCTGCTCGACCTGGGACTGCCGGCCGCCGTGCCTCTAGCTGGTCCTCGCCGCCCTCCCCCGCTCTGGCGGTGGCGCTGCTGCCACGCCACCAGGAACGAGCCAAGACCACGGAAGCGACTGCCTGACAGCGTCAGTTCTGCTCGAAGCGGCTGGTTCTGCCGTCCCGGTGAGCTCGCACGCCGACCGCGACACCCCTTCCGTAACTGACACCGCTCACGGGGACGACGCAAGGGTCCCGCCACGCCGCGGTGCCCACTGGTTCGGCTCGCTCCGCGTCGAGCAGGGACTGCATCAGGGAGGAGCGGCGCGTCCTGGCTGTCCTTCGGCAGGAAGCCGACCAGGCCAAGGAACTCGTCGAAGGCAACCTCATCCGCACCGCCCTGCTCGCTGCCGTCAGCCATGACCTGCGCACCCCGCTGGCGGACATGAAGGCAGCCGTCTCCTCCCTGCGCTCGGACGACGTCGAATGGTCAGACGAGGACCAGGTAGACCACCGACCGCCTCGACCACCTCGTAGGCAGCCTGCTGGACATGTCCCGCCCCTTGCCCCGTGGCGAGTTCGATCAGCTGGTCTGTGGCGGCACTGTTGCCCTGGTTCGCAAGGCGCCGCACCTGTCCCATGGCACAGCGTTCCGTGACGAGTTCGAGCCACTGTGGCCGATCTGCTGCCCCTCGGCAGCCTCAGGCAGGACCGGTGGCACCGCCGGAACGCTCAGCCTTCGATGTGGTAACGGCTCTGGGACACGACGGCTTGGCGAATCTTGGTGGTGAAGTCGGGGGTACGGGCGATCCGGTCCACACCGCCGGCCTTGTTGCGGCGCAGGACGCTCTTGAAGCTCTGTTCCAGAGTTCCTGTCATGCGGAACATCAAGTCGTCGGTGAGATGGCCAAGGTCGATGTTGAGAAGGTCCCGCGGCGAAGGCTGCCGTAGGCGTGTGAGGGTGTAGGCGGACATGGCCGCCAGCGGGTAGAGCCAGTTCTCAAGGGAATCACCCAGCAAAGGCCGGTCTTCGGCGTAGTGGGTGAGGAACGCGCGCAGCCTGGTGTGGACATCGAGACACAAGGGGTAGATGTCCAGATCGTGCCGTGAGGAGAAGATCTGCGCGTAGTGCTGATCGTCGAGCAGGAGCGCATCGGAGTGCCGCAGTGCGGTATGCGGTTCACGCAGCACGAAGGCGGTGAACTCGCGGGCGAGCCTGGCCATGCTGACGACCCGATCGAGGGGAACCCGAGATTGCGGTAGTAGCTGGCTCGGCGCTCGTAGTAGTAGCCGCCCGCCTGGCCGAGGCTCTCCTCGATGTCCTTCTGGATGGACTCGGTGGCTCGCAATGCGCCGGCGGGCAGCTGGGTCTGGCTGTTGGTCGCGCGGATGATGCGGTCGCGAGCCGTGCCGGACTCCGGCGCGACAACGATCTTCACGAGGAGGGACCGGTCGCGGTGCTGACCACCGTTCTGAAAGTAGCTATAGATCTCGTGGCTGGTCTGTAGCCCGTTGACGATCTGAGGCTCCCTGACCACGATCTTCTTGCCGGCGATTTGGGCAGCGTCCGCGACTACGGTGACACCGTTGTTGAACCACCAGAAGTCCTCGCCCGTCCCTGACTTCAGGGTCTCACCGATAGCGTTGTTCACGGCCGTGGATCCCGCGTAGTCGCGAACGTTGGACTCGAACAGCTCCAGGCGCAAAGCCTCGTTGTCGGACGTGATGAAGCGGTAGTACTCGTCCAGCCGCGCCAAACACACGTATCCCTCGCCGAGGGATGTGCTCATCGGCGTTTCGGTGAACACCAGCTGTGCGACGGCTTTGGCTCCACGGGCAGTCCGCTCGCGCAGGTCAGCGGCGTTGAGATATTCCAGGTCGGCCCGCGTATCGGATGTGATCTTCGCAAGCTCCCGCCTGAGTCTGTCGCCCTTGGCCTTTACGTTGGGGTGCGGTGTCTCTGCCGACTTGTTCGCGTAAATGACCTTGATGCGCACCTGCGGGAAGGAGGACGCCAATTCCTCAAGGATATGCAAGAAGCGACGCGTACGTTCAAGCAGCTTGGCGTTGGTGTGCGCGACCAGGTCGTCCTCGTCCCGGCCCATGTCCAGCAGAGCAGGCAGATGGAAGTGCAGCTTCTCGATCACCGACTCCTGGTAACCCGACGAGTTCTTCGCCTGCAGGATGACCAGCTCGATCTTGCTGGCACGCGACGGAAGGAACTGATGCGCATCAGCGGTGATGTAGCGCTCGTCCACGAACGTCCAGATGCCGTCGATGCCGCAGTCATGCGCGCCATCGACGATGCCGTCCGTGATCTCATCGTTGTCCAGATCCCAGTCCTGCAGAGACTTGTCCGCGGCGAAGAATGTGAAGAAGTCATCCCGGCCCTTGTCTGGCGCCAGCTTGCGATGCTGGTCCTCCAGGATACGTTCCAGCAGCCGCTGATCATTGCTCTGCACCGACACCACTCGAACCCCCCAACTCCACACTGACACGAAGATGTTGGCAGGCTCACCCGGCCATGAACAGGCCGCGCACGGGATCATTGTGCGTACCTCTTCATGCCCAGCACACCGCACCGGCGCTGCGCCAGGCCGTGCCGGGGACCACAGCCGGCCACATGTCGCCAGGTGTCCAAGGCGCCTGGGCGGTCGCGTGCACGCAGTCCGCGATCCGCGCCGCCTCGAAGGGACAGGGGTGCCGCAGACGTCACCAATCGCGGTGAACTTTACGGCAGCGAAGGGTCCGTCCTGGTTTGCCGCGAAGCGTCCCCGGGTCGCTAGGCATCAGCCGTGAGAGTCGTGTCGTCGCCGCGTCCTTGCTTCGGGTGCTCGAGAGAGGAGAACCCGAGTGCAACGGTGCCCACGACGGACACTGAATCCCGCCTGCTCAGAAGCCCATCCGGGCCGCACCTGCGGGGCTTCTCATCGCACGCCGCTCTCACACGCCTATCACCGACTGCGTCGACTCCCCCGGGTCAGAGTGCCCTGACCTGGCATCACGCGCTCATCTCGGACTGCCCTGGACGCCCACGGACGGTCCCTACAACTCGTCTGAAAGTTTCCCGGGATCTCCCCGACCAGCAGCTTGAACACCACCGGTGCACACGTTCCGTCTTCCCCCGGTGGGTGGCGGTGTCGCTCGGCGGAGCGTTGTCAGTGGCGGGTGGCAGCATCGGGCGTATGACGGACACCACGGCATTCGACTGGCAGTCCTTCCTGCTCACGTGGAGTGGGGAGTGGGCGGATTCCCTGCCGGACGACGAGACGCGGGACGAGGACGACGAGACCGCACAGCAGGCGCGGTGGCTGGGGTTCCCGCCCGCGTCCGAGGAGCGGATCGCAGCGATGGAGGAGCGCCTCGGACGGCGAATGCCCCCGTCGTACCGGGAGTTCCTCGGGTCAGCGACGGGTGGCGGCACGCGGGCGGGTTCGTGTGGCTGCTGGCGGGGACCGAGGACGCCCGCTGGCACGACAACGCGTCGGGCCTCGCGGACTTGTTCGAGGAGTACCTGGACGAGGACTCCGGGCCCGAGGAGCGGCGGGAGGCGGACCTCTGGCGGCGGGGCTGCAGCTCGACGTCGAGTCCGACGGCACTTACGTCCTCATGGATCCCGAGGACGTGGACGAGGACGGTGAGTGGGCCGTGTACACGTGGGCGGGCTGGCGGGCCGCGCCACCCGAGCGCCACGCGAACTTCCCGAGTTCATGCGGGAGATGCACCGGGAGTTCCACAACCTGCGGGCGCGCCGGAGCGACGGGGAGCCGGAGTTCGTCAACGACACGACGCGAAAGCTGGACGCCCAGGTCGAGGAGGCCCGGCTGGAGGCACTGCGCGGCGGCTGGGAGCGCGCCCAGAGGGCGCTGGACGAGGCCAAGGAGTACGGCAGACCACGGGCCGCCGGGCTGGGCGACCAGATACGCCGCCTGCTCGGACACACCTCCATGGTGTATTTCCAGGACCTGGTGACGGACCCGCGGTACGCACCCGAACTGCTGCCACCGCTGGTCGCCGAACCCGCGGCGCACCCGCACCGGGGCGATTCCACGCTGACGTTCCATCTGCGGGGCGCCGACGCCGAGCTGGTGTCACTGGCTCACGCGACGCTGGACCAGATACGGAACGGCACGTACCGGTACACGGCGGCCGGACCGTTCGGCGAGGCCGTCGAGCGGGCGCGGGAGCTGGCACGGTGGGGAGACACCGACGCGGCGTGGCGGACGCTCACGAGCGCTCTGCCCTGCTGGGAGCCGCTGGGACCTGACCACCTGGCGCCACTGGGATGGGTGGCCGACCCCGTGCTCGGGCCGCTGCTGACTCCGGAGCGGGGCCGGCAGTTGCTCTCCACACCGAGGGGCGGGCAGGCGGGTGCGGCACCGGGGCCGACGGCCGGGCTCGACCCGGACGACCTGGCGTGGCTCGCGGAGCCGGACCCGGGCAACAACCGCACGGCCTACCGGTTCGTCCTGGTGGAGGGGGTGGAGCCGGAAGAGTTGCCCGGGCGTCTCGCGGACGGGGACGGCGCCGCGCTGAACGAGCCCATGACGTCCTGGGAGGCACGCCGCGCAGCGCTGCGCGACCAGCGGGAGTTCTCGTCCTACGACGACAGGGCTCTCATGGCGGTCGGCCGGGCCGGTGCCGGCTGGAGCTTCGCCTTCGACGGCGATCCCGCCGCGTTCGACCCGCGGCGGTTCGTCTCCCCGGCCGCGGCCGCCGGCGCGGGCACCCGCGCGGTGGTGGTGTGGAGCGGCCTGAGGCCACGGCACGGGGAACCGTTCTTCCACCTTTCGGTGGCGAGCGACGGGGTCGAGCAGTACGCGTTCACGTACGCGGACGGAGAGGTCCGCTCAAGCGGGGAGATACCGCGGGCGCTGGACCCGAGCCGGTTCTTCGGTGGTGAGGAGGACGGCGTCGGGACGGAACGGTCGCTGCTGGAAGCCGTGGCCGCGGAGTTCGGTGCGCTGTTGCCGCGTCACGCGATCGTGAACGGGCGGCTGCACACGTTCACCACCCGTTCATGGACGCGGCCACCCAGGGACGGCGAGGCGTTCATGGTGATCCGCGTTCACCACACCGCCCCAACGGACGGCGAGCCGACGCGAGACGACGGGCCGGGACCCGGGTAGCCGCAGGCCCAGCCTCACTTCGGGCGTCAACGGCCCAGGTGCCGGCAGGGGCCGCCCCACCTGTCTCGAACCATGCCCCACGGCGCATCTCCCCAAAGGCACCGGCATGGGGCAGTTTGACCGTCACTGTCGCCCCCTCGGTGACGTGATCGTTATTTGGACGACATGGACCAACACGCTTGCATGTTGCAAAGTTACGTCGCGTGTTCGGGGACGTCGGGGGCAGGGGGCAGAACTGTGCGTGCGCATCTTGAGCGCTGCATTCATCGCTGACTTCGCGGCCTCGGACCCATTCCCGAGCAACCTGAGATCTGCATCGACAGGGTCTCAACTCAAGGGTCTCAACTTACTGAGGAGGAGAAGCCGGTGAAGAGAACTTCCCTGCGACATAAGCTTGGCGCTTCGGGCGCCGCGCTCGTTTCCGCCGTCACCGTGATGACAGCAGCGGTTCCCGCACACGCCGCGGAGTTCAAGGTGACGGACAACTGCAGTGTCCCATGGATCAACTGCACCGAAGGGGACATCTTCCTCTTCTACAACTCGAAGGCGTACTCGTACAATTCGGACGGTTCGAGGTACGTGACCAGCTGGTCGACGTTCTACGGCAACGTCTACGACTACTGGGCACCAGCCAGTACCAGGGCTCCACCCTGAACACCTACCGCTACGTGTTCAACGGGAACGGCAGCGGCGCCTGGCAGTACATGAAGAACAACGCGGCATCCGTCATGAACTGCGCCCCCGCCGACAACTACCGCGTCTACTACAACTCCGGCTACGGCGGAACGTCCCAGTACTTCGGCAAGAACGGTTCGTACGGGGACTGCAATCACACGGATCTGATCTCCGCCCTCAAGAACAACAACGCCTCCCAGCACTTCGCCTAGGAAGAAGCAGCATGTCTCCCGCAAAGAAGGCGCTCGCCATCGCGGCTGTCGCCGCAACCAGCCTGATATCCGCCTGCTCCTCGAACCCAACCACGAATGCTTCCCCGGCAGGCTCGGACAGACAGATCGTCGATAAGAGCATCTGGCCCAAGGAGACCCCCGTCACGGGCCTGATGAAGGGGCTGAAACTGCCGCTGGAGAACTACATGCTCTCCTACGCGGACACCGTCGCCATCGACCAGGCCAAGAACACGCTCCAGAAGCAGTGCATGGCCGAGTACGGGTTCACCGTCGACTTCCCCAAGCCCGGTGCGAACCCGCCGCCCAGCAACAACGACGCCAACATCGAACGCCGCTACGGCATCACCGACGCGACGGTGGCCAAGACGTACGGGTACGGCATCCCCGAGGAGCTGACCCACCACACCGACCAGGCCGTGCAGGAGCTGTCGGATGTCGAGGTCGAGGTGCTCACCGGGCACACCAAGCCCGAGAAGGTCGCGCCGCCGAAGGATGCCGAGGCAGACGGGCCGTACTTCGCCGCGCCGCCCAAGACGAAGCCCGCGCGTGCCGAACACAACGGCAAGAAGCTCCGTAGGGGTGGGTGCGCCGGATGGAGCGATGAACAGCTCGGCGCGGCCAAGCAGAAGGCTGACGCGTTCCTCGTCAGTGACCTGAACGGTGACAGCCTGGTTCGGTCCCAGCAGTCCGAGCCGGTGCAGGACGTCTTCAAGGACTGGTCGTCGTGCATGAAGACGAAGGGCCACGCGGGGCTGGCCGACCCGTACAAGGCGATGGATGCGGGCCTTGCCCTCGACAAGGACGGCAAGGCGACCGAGGAGTCCATCCGGATGGCCCTGGATGACATCGCCTGCAAGGAGCAGACGGGTCTGGTGAAGGTCTGGTTCGACGAGGAGTCGAAGATCCAGAACCAGCAGATCGAGGACAACAAGGCGAAGCTGGATTCGGCGAAGGAGTCGAAGAAGGCCGTCCTCGCCAAGGCCGACGCGCAGTAGCGCGGCCGGGGGCGACAACCAACCGCCGAATCAGGGCACTTGCGGCTGCGTCGACGTTCCACGCGCCAGGTGATGCCCCGTCGGGCCCCTCCAGGTGCTTCGGCTTGTTGGTTCCCCACCCCGACATGGACCGCTTCTTGCGGTGCCTGACCACGAGGGCTCGTGGAACTTCTTCCCATCGGTAAAGGAAACCTGTGAGACACGCGTTCAAGCGTTGGCGTGTTCCCGTCACCGTCGTGGTGGCGACCGCGCTGGCGATACCGTTGAGCCTGCCCGCGCAGGCAGCCGACCCCGCGCCGCCGAAAAACGCGGCCCAGGGCTGGGCCAAGCAAACCGACACCAAGCCGAAGCCGCGTTCGGTCGCCAAGGGCGACCGTGCGGAGATCCTCGGTTCGGGCTACGCGTCGTCGAAGGACACCGCGTTCACCACGTCCGGCGACGGCACCGGCTTCCACCTTCTCGTCGCCGGCGAGCGTGACGGCTACGCGTGGAAGACCGCCGCGACCCTGTACGAGGACGGCTTCGACGCCGACACCTGGATCGGTAACGCCTGCCTGACCGAGTCCGGAAAGTACGCGGCCGTCGCCTACGCGCCCCGCACGTTCACCAACAAGCCCGAGCTGATGGTGCGGGGAGCGTTCGCCGCCATCGTCGACCTCGGCAGCGGCAAGGTGACCAAGCTGCCCTACACGGCGTCCCTGGCCTACTTCTCCCCGGGTTGCGGCAACGGCGAGCAGGCGGTGTTCACGCAGCTCTCCTGGGACGGCGACACCGCCCAGAAGACTCGGCTGATCAGCGTCGACGCTGCCACGGGCAAGCCTTCCAAGCCGGTGGCGTTCCCCGGGCAGGTCACCTCCGCTGTCCCCACCAGGGACGGTGTCGTCGCCGCGCACGGCAACAAGGTGGTGCGGATCAACGGCACCAAGGAGACGGTGCTCGCCGCCACGACGGCGGTGCCGTTCCAGATCACGGCCGACAGCGATGGCGGCGTCACGTTCATCGACCGGCAACTGCAGAAGAAGAACACCAAGGCGGTCAGTTGGGCCAAGCACCTGTCCCGTCCGAAGGTGAAGGCCGGCAAGAAGGCCACGCCGGTCGAGGTCGCCTCCGGGCGCCTGGAGGACTGGGACCTGACGGGCACCCCTTCGGGGCAGGTCTTCATCACCGGCAAGGCCGCCAGCAAGGGCAGCCTGCCGGACGCCGTGAAGAATCCGGGCGATCTCGCCAAGGGCGCGCGCATGTCCAGCCTCGGTCACGCCGCCGTCTCCACCACGTGGGCGGACGGAAAGACCAGCCTGATCACCCCCAGCGAAGCCGACGCCGTCCGCGACGCCCGCACGACGCTGCGTGTGCTGGCCACCGGAGAGACCGTCACCCTGGATGCCACCCCGAAGGCCGTCGGCGGCAACGCCGACACCGGACGCGCACCCTCACCAGCCCTGGGCGTACCCGTGGCGTCGAAGGGTGGGGCGAAGCCGCAGGGAGGCGTCGAGCCGCTCACTGACGGGGGCATGTCCACCCAGACGGTGCGCACCCAGCTCGTCACCGGCAGGACGGACAGCCCGTCGGAGGGCACGGACGAGCGCTACTGCGCGGTGGCCCGCAACGACGCCAAGAAGCAGGCGTTCCAGCCCACCCCCCGGCAGGTGGAGTGGGCCGTGGACCAGGCCGTCGTCGGTGAGCTGAATTTCTACCGCTCGCCGAACTGGAAGAACACCGGCATGGCCGGATACCAGCCGCAGGGACTGTTCCCGCCGATCGTGCTGGCCGGTGACCCCAACGGCACCCTCGACAACGAGGATCCAGACGTCACCGACCGCTGGCACATTCCCTCGCAGGTGATGCTCGGCGTCACCGCGCAGGAATCCAACATGTGGCAGGCCACCCGCTTCGCTGTCCCCGGTGTCACGGCCAACAGCCTCGTCGGCAACTACTACGGCACCCAGTACACCGCTGACGGTACGCAGGCCGACCCGTGGCGCATCAACTTCTCCGAGGCCGACTGCGGTTACGGCATCACGCAGGCCACTGACGGCATGCGGCTGGCGGGCAAGGAGAAGGAGGGTGAGACGGCTCTGTCCCCGCTCACCCAGGAGGCCGTCGCGCTGGACTACACCGCCAACATCGCCTATGGCGTGCAGATCCTCTCCGACAAGTGGAACCAGACCTACCGCGCCGGCATGAAGGTCAACGACGGCCACCCGCAGTGGATCGAGAACTGGTTCTTCGCTCTGTGGGCCTACAACTCCGGTTTCTACGAGACGGCCGACTCCGACGGTCACAAGGGTCTGGGCTGGACCAACAACCCGGCCAACCCGCTGTGGAAGGCCAACCGTGTCCCCTTCCTGCAGAACGCTGTCGACCCGTCCAAGGACGACTACAGTCACGCCGCGCACCCGCAGGACTGGCCCTATGAGGAGAAGGTCCTCGGCTGGGCCGCCCGCCCGATCTCCGCGATGTTCGCTCCCGGCGACTTCAAGCCCGGCTACCTGGCCGCCTGGTGGAACAGCAACGCGTACCGCAGCACCGTCAAGCCGCCGATCGACCTGTTCTGCGACGCCTCCAACGACTGCGACCCGTCCAAGATCAGCGACAACGACTCCAACGATCCCGGGATGGGCGCCTGCCGGCTCGACGCGGGCGACTCCGACACCAACCCGCACTGGCTGCACTGCTGGTGGGACAAGTCCGCCGAGTGGAAGGACTGCGACCAACTGGCCCAGTGCGGCCACCAGGTGCACCGCTTCAACACGTCGTATCCGGAACAGGCGGACGCCGGCTCCTACCCACCGCGCTGCAGCAGCGGCCTGCCCTCGAACGCGCTGATCGTGGACGACCTGCCCAACGGCACGACCCCGGCGGGATCGGCTTCACGCGGATGCGGGGCGGTGAAGTCGGACGGCACGTTCACCTTCACGTACCAGCCCTCCGACATCATCGATTCCGAGACCGGGCAGACGATCACCACCTATCCGGGGAAGATCGACACGCATCAGATCGGTGCGGCCTACGGGAACCACTTCTGGTTCACGCACACCCGTTCTCCCGAGTCCTTCCCGGCACCCGGTGACCGTATGAAGGTGACCGGGACGTGGAAACTCGGCAGCCAGATCACCTCCCATGACGGTCAGGCCAAGGTGTACGCGCACATACCCGATCACGGGGCGCAGACCTCAAAGGCCGAATACCGCATCACTCACGCGCACGGCACCACTGTCAAGGCGATCTCCCAGGACGCCAATCAGTCCAACAAGTGGGTCGACCTGGGCGCGTACTTCTTCACCGGCATGACTCCCGAAGTCACCTTGCACAACTTCAACGGTGGCAACGGAAGCGCGGACATCGCGTACGACGCCATCGCCTTCGTGCCCGGCGACTACTCCGGCATCCCCACCGATCTCACCTTCTCCGATCCGGACCCGAACGCTGCGGATCCGGTGCCGGACGAGACACCGAACACGGTCGAGGGAGGATTCTTCCCGTACGAGTCCGGCGCGACCGGGGCCTCTGCGATGGCGCTCGCGGCGAGCACCGCTTCGAACGGGGACACTGCGGCATGCTCGGTGACGGACAAGTCCGTCACCTACAACCGCACCGATGCCTGCATCCACTCCGAGCTCAGTGTGCTGCATGTCGACGGGCGAACCGGATCACCTGACGGGCAGGCGCTGTTCGACTACCGCAACGAGATCGACACCGACGTCAAGAGCGATACGTTCACTCAGACGACGACCATCAAGCTGAACAGCATGGCCGGCGCCATGAACAGGGTCGATCTCGATCTCGGATACAAGTGCCGCGGCTACTGCTCCGTGGAGAGCGTGACGTGGAGCGGCAGCGACAGCTGGGTCCTGGGAGACACTCACACCGCGATCGTCACCACCAAGATGAAGTGGATCGAGTCAACGGGTGACAGCGGGCCCATCGTGCCGTACTGGACCTTTGGCGGCAGCACCAACGGTGACGTCATCCAGAACCCGATGACGGTCGAGAAGACCGGCCTCGACGTCCGCTGCGACAACGAGTTCAACACCGTCGGCGCGGGCTGTGTCTTCTCCTGGTACAAGCCGACCTACGCCATGAACCACAAGAAGTTCCCGGCAGCCGCCGCGCACATCTGGCTGATCCGGAACAAGACCGACGCGAAGTACGGCGTCAAGGGTGGCGAGCCGCTGACGTTCCTCAGTGACGACGTCCTCGTCCCGGACCCGCCGACTTCCAGCAAGTCGATCTACGACCACAACCGGGACACCATCTGCCCGGATCCCCCCAAGTACGTGCGCAGCACGGACGCGACGTTGAGTACGGACATCTGGCCGGACGACAAGCCGAGCTGTGACGAGTTCCCCTTTGCCCGTTCCTGGCAGAGTGCCGCCACCCCGAAATCGTGGGGCGGGAAGAACTCCAAGCAGGTCAGCTCCGGCGACGAGTGCGTGAACACCATCGCGAAGAAGGGCACGGACGGCAGGTGGCGTCTGGTCCCGGACGCGCGGTATCACGTGCCGACGTGGGATGAGCCGTGCGGGCGGTCCAGCATGTCGAACTATCAGAACACGCAGTCGATGCAGCCGTTCCCGAACTGGCGCGCGAAGAACCGCGTGATCGAGGGCGACGACTACTGGCTGGAAGCGCAGAAGCCCAGCTGAGCGGCGGATGACGGAACGGGTGTGGCGCTGACGGACTCCGTCGGCGCCACACCTGCTTGTGCGGTCAGGACCAGTCGATCATGCCTTCTGCCACGGACGCGGAACGTCCGGAGAAGGGAAGCTCCGGGTTGTTCTGCGTACCGTGCAGGGCAGCGGCGAGGGCGTGCATCAGCCACGCCATCGAAGGGGCGTAAGGCGCGGGTAGTCGGCTTCCGTGTACTTCAGGAGGGGGTGCGCCGGGTGTCCCGCGTCGATCAGCAACCCTTCGTGTCCTTCGTAGCGTTCAGCGAAGGGAATCCATTCGGGCCGCCACCAGTCGGGGTCGTCGTTCTCCCGGGCGATCTCCAGGTTCCTGGTGTGAACGCGTTCGATCCGCGCGCAGTTCATCAGCCCCTCGCCGGTGGGGAACAGCCTGTACCAGTCGAGGCCGTTCGAGAAACGGAGGAGTGCCGCGAGGGCGGGGGGACTTCCCGGCCGATCGCCTGGCTGAGGGAGGCCATGTCTGCTTCTGAGGCCGGGGCGTTGAGTGGGTGGCTTGCGGCCAGTGGTTGGGAGTGCAGCCACTGCGTTATGCGTTGGACGGAGTGATCCAGTGAATCCACGGCGGTCATCTTTTCCTCTTGTTGGGTGTCGCGTTCTTGCTCAGAGATCACTCGACAGACCGAGGCCCGTCAGCGCGCCGACCGGGTCCAGGTCAGGCGTTCCCCTGGGCCACCAGTCGTCGCGGCCCGGATCGGACTCGTAGGCGTACCAGAGGCCGTCGCGGCCGAGGCGGAGCTGGACGTGGCCGAGGGGGTGGGTGAGGTGGTTGCGCCAGGGGCGGAAGGCGGGCAGGTCGGCGGCGAGGAGCAGCGGACGGGCCCGGTCGAACCGCCCGGCCGGCGGATCCCACGGTTCCTCCAGTACGGCCAGGCCCTCCGGGCCGCCCTGCCGCCAGGCGGCGACCGCGCGGGCCAGGTCGGACGAAGTGCGGTCCGCCGCGGAGGCGAGGGAGGAGTAGAGCGCCCGGGTGCCGGCGGTGAGTCCGGAGCCGGGGCGGGCGGCGGCCAGGCGGACCGCGTCCTCCCAGAGCGTCAGCTGTCCCACCGGGTCCCGGCCGGTGGTGAGCAGGGCGTGCGCGCGGGCGGCGGCGTCGGTGGCCAGCTGGTCCAGCGCGAACGGGTCCGGGCCGCCGGGGGACGCCGGGTAGGCCGGAGGCTGTTCGGGGTGCGGGGGCGGGGGCAGCGGCGCGGGCAGGGGCGGGAGGGTGCGCGGTGCGAGCGCATCGGTGGCCCGCATGCTGGGCAGGGGCGCCGTTTCCTTGTCCCGGGCCGCGCGCGCCGCCCGGGTGGCACTCAGCCGGGACAGCGCGTCGAGCAGCTCCCGTTCGCCCCGGCCGCGCAGCAGGAGCAGCACGAACGGGTCGGCGTCCAGCAGCCGCGCCGTCTGGTAGCAGAGGGCTGCGGCGTGCTTGCAGGGGTGGCCCCGGTCGGGGCAGCTGCAGCGCGGCTCCAGATCACCCGGGCCCGGCAGCAGGGGCACGCCGCAGTCCGCGAGGGACTGGGGCAGCTCCTTGTCGAGCAGGGCCGCGATGTGCCCGGGCCGGTCGGCGGCGGCGTCCAGGAACCGCTCCCAGTCGGATTCGTCCAGCGTGCGCCATCGGACCTGCACGCGGTACGGGCGCGGACGGCTGCCTCGCACGTACGCCAGGACCAGTCCGGGCGTCACGGTGATGGCGTCGACATGCCCCTGCGCGGCGTACCCCCGCCCCCGCTCCAGTCGCTTGACGTCCAGCGCGCCCTGCTCCAGCGCGGCGACCCACGCGTTCCCCCACCAGCTCTCGGCGAAGCCGTCACCATCAGGCTCCCGGGCTGGGAAGGCCGGGAAGGTACGGCGGAGGTCGTTGTCCCGGTTGGGGCGGCCATGGAGTGGGGGGCTCGCCCGGGGTGTGGGGGGTGCCGGGGGTTCGATGGGCTGAGGGCGGGGTGACGGAGGGTGTGGGGCCGTAGGGCGGCGGGGCGGGAGTGTCGGCGTCGGGAGCGCCGGGGTCGGGATTCACGGGGGCCGGGCTGTCGCCTGAACCGGAAGCCGCGAGGGCGGGGGCACCGCCGGGGCCGGGGCCGGGGTGCCGCCGGGGCCTGGAGACGCGAGGGCCTCGTGGCCGCCGGGCCCGGAAGCGCGGGTGTCGCCGGGGCCGGAGTCCGGGGTGCCGCCGGAGCCCGAAGCCGCCAGGGCCTCGTGGCCGCCGGGGCCGGAAGCGGGGGTGCCGCTGATGCCGGGAGCCGCCAGGGCCGAGGTGCCGCCGAGGCCGGAAGCCGGGGTGCCGCCGGTGTCGGGGCCTGGGTGCCGGGAGCCGGGGTGCCGCCGGTGTCGGGGGCCTGGGTGCCGGGAGCCGGGGGGCCGCCGGGCCCTGGAGACGCCAGGGCCGAGGTGCCGCCGACGCCCGGAGCCGGAGTACCCCCGATGCCCGGAGCCGCCAAGGCCGGGGTGCCGCCGGTGTCGGGGCCTGGGTGCCGGGGGCCGGGGTGACGCCGGGGCCCGGAGCCGCCAGGGCCGAGGTGCCGCCGACGCCCGGAGCCGCCAGGGCCTGGTGGTCGCCGGGGCCGGAGGCCCGGGTGCCGCCGGGGCCGGAGGCCGAGGTGCCGCCGAGGCCGGAAGCCGGGGTGCCGCCGGGGCCGGAGGCCGGGGTGCCGGGAGCCGGGGGCCGCCGGGCCCTGGAGACGCCAGGGCCGAGGTGCCGCCGACGCCCGGAGCCGCCAGGGCCTGGTGGTCGCCGGGGCCGGAGGCCGGGGTGCCGCCGGGGCCGGAGGCCGGGGTGCCGCCGGGGGCGGAGGCCGGGGTGCCGCCGGGGGCGGAGGCCGGGGTGCCGCCGGGGCGGAGGCCGGGGTGCCGCCGGGGGCGGAGGCCGGGTTGTCGCCAGGGGCGGGCGCGGCAGTGGTGCGTGGTGAGTCGGGGCTGTGGGAGGGCGAGTTCTCAAGGCCGGGCTCGTCAGGGACGGGCTCGTCCGGGGGCTCGGGCGTCGTCTCCGGGGCGTCCGGCGTCGCGGGCGTCCGGAAGGAGTCGGACAGCCACTGCCGTACGTCACGCGCTTCACCGCCGGCGGCGTGTCCGCGCGCCCGCCGGACAGCTGCCGCCCGGTCGTCCACACGGCCCTGCCGGGCCCCGCGCCTGCGCAGGGCCCCTTGGCTCTCGGTTTCTCGCCGCGCCCGCCGCGCGTCCTCCCGGGCGGCGCGCAGCGCCTCGCGCGCGATGTCCGCCGCGCGTGGGGCCGACCGGTCGGTGTCCCCTGCGTTCGCGGTCACCGCGGTCTCCGGCGGGGCGGTGGGCCGGTTCTCCTCGCCCGGCGGGGCGTCGGCCGGGCTCTCCCCGGTCTCTCGCCGCCGGCCGGATCCGTCCGGTCCCGCGGGCCCTGCCGTGCCCTGCGGGGCGTCTCCCGGCTGATCGGCGGGCGCGTCGGCGTCCCGGTGTCCGGACACCGCCCTGCGCAGTGCCTCGCGGGCCGCGTCCGCCGGTCGGGGGCGTCCTGGCCGGCGGGCGGGCGGGCCGGAGAGGGGGCGGGGCGGGAGTCCGGTGCCGTGTCCGGGTCGCGCGGCGCCCGCTCCCGGGCCGCGCGCAGGGCCCGGCGGGCCTCGTCGGAGGGGCGGGAGGTCATGACGTCCTCCGAAGGGACACCAGGTCGGACAGCTCACGGTCCGTCAGTTCCGTGAGGGCCGACTCGCCGGAGCCGAGGATCGCGTCGGCCAGGGCCCGCTTGGACTCCAGCATCTCGGCGATGCGGTCCTCGACCGTGCCCTCGGTGATGAGGCGGTGGACCTGGACGGGCTGGGTCTGGCCGATGCGGTAGGCACGGTCGGTGGCCTGTTCCTCGACGGCCGGGTTCCACCAGCGGTCGAAGTGCACGAC
The DNA here is from genome assembly GCA_018195615.1 of Streptomyces tuirus. Classification (GTDB taxonomy): domain Bacteria; phylum Actinomycetota; class Actinomycetes; order Streptomycetales; family Streptomycetaceae; genus Streptomyces; species Streptomyces tuirus_A. Next base: position 1,182,285 of record JAGTPG010000001.1, read on the forward strand.
ATGGCCGGCGCGGGTGAGGTTGAGGCCGGTGCCGGCCGCCTTGAGGGAGAGGACCAGGACCGGGGTCGAGCCGGTCTGGAAGCGGTCCACCATGCGCTCGCGCTCCGGTACCGGCGTGCCGCCGTGGAGGAGGTCGACCGGGACCGCCCGGGTGGCCAGATGGGAGGTGATCAGACGGGCCATCCCCACGTACTGGGTGAAGACGAGGGCGGACCCGTCCTCGGCCAGCAGCGTGTCCAACAGCTCGTCCAGCAGGGCGAGTTTGCCCGATCGGGCGGCGATCCGGTCGCCGGCCGGGGCGTGCTCCTCCTTCAGGTACAGCGCCGGGTGGTCGCAGATCTGCTTCAGCGAGGTCAGCAGCTTCAGCACCATGCCCCGGCGGGCCATCCCCTCGGCGGTCTCGATGGCGAGCATCGACTCGCGCACCACCGCCTCGTACAGCGCGGCCTGTTCGCGGGTGAGCGGCACCGGGTGGTCGGTCTCCGTCTTGGGCGGCAGTTCGGGCACGATGCCCGGGTCGGACTTCCTGCGGCGCAGCAGGAAGGGGCGGACCAGGCGGGCCAGCCGCTCCACCGCCTCCGTGTCCTCGCCGTTCTCCACGGCCCGGGCGTGCCGGGCGCGGAAGGACTTCAGCGGGCCGAGGAGGCCGGGGGTCGTCCAGTCGAGCAGCGCCCACAGCTCCGAGAGGTTGTTCTCGACGGGCGTGCCGGTCAGGGCCACCCGCGCGGGGTCGGGATCGTGCGCAGCGCCTTCGCGGTGGCCGAGTAGGGGTTCTTCACGTGCTGCGCCTCGTCGGCGACGACCATGCCCCAGGGCTGCTCGGCCAAGGCCGGTGCCGCCGAGCGCATCGTGCCGTAGGTGGTCAGGACGAAACCGCCGTCCAGGTCGTCCAGGCTGCGGTCCGGGCCGTGGAAGCGGCGGACCGGGACGCCGGGCGCGAACCGGGTGATCTCCCGCTGCCAGTTGCCCAGCAGCGAGGCCGGGCAGACCACCAGGGTCGGCTCACGGCGGGCCCGCTTCAGGTGCAGGGCGATGAGGGTGACGGTCTTGCCGAGGCCCATGTCGTCGGCGAGGCAGCCGCCGAGCCCGAGAGAGGTCATCAGGTCGAGCCAGGCCAGGCCGCGGAGCTGGTAGTCGCGGAGGGTGGCGTGCAGGCCCGGCGGCGGCTCGGCCGGGCGTACCCCCGCGGTCAGGCGGTCCCGCAGGGTCGCCAGTGCGCCGGCCGGTACGGCCTCGACCGTCTCGCCGTCCACGTCGGCGGTGCCGGTGAGGGCGACGGACAGCGCGTCGACCGGGTCGAGCAGGCCCAGGTCCCGCTTGCGGGCCTTGCGCACGAGGGCCGGGTCGACCAGCACCCACTGGTCGCGCAGCCGGACCACGGGACGGTGGGCCTCGGCGAGGGCGTCCATCTCGGACTCGGTGAGCGGGTCGCCGCCGAGCGCCAGCTGCCAGCGGAACCGGAGCAGGTCCTCGCTCTCGAAGAAGCCCGTGCCGTCGGTCGCCGAGCCGGGGGCCGGCCGGACCACCGCCGTGGCGGACAGGTCCTGGGCGAGGTCCCTCGGCCAGTGCACGGCGACCCCGGCCGAGGCCAGCCGGGTGGCCGCGACGCCGAGGAGGTCGTTCAGCTCCTCTTCGGTCAGGGCCAGCACATCGGGCACGTCCTGGTCGGAGAGCCGGTCCAGCGGCGGCCAGACCCGGGCGGCGCGGCGGACGGCGAGGGCGGCGTCCACGCGCGCGCGTGGCCCGAAGGCGTCGTCGGCCTCGCCCGCCCACAGTGCCGCCGCGTCGGCGACCAGGGTGGGGTCGGCGAGGCTGTGCACCTGGACGATCGCCGCGCCGGCGCTGCGTACGCCGCCGTCGGAGGCGTCGTCGAACAGGTCGTACGCCGAGAGGTCCAGGCGGAGCGAGATCCGCACGCCGGCGTCCATGCCGGCGGCGACCTCGGCGGCCCAGTCGTGGGCGGCGGGCAGCTGCTGGGCCTCGCGGGCCGCGAAGGGCCTGCCGGTGGCGTGGGGGGCGGCCGGGGTGCGGGCAGGGTGTCGGCGACCGCGTCGAGGAAGGCGCGCACGAGCGCTTCCGGCTCGGGCAGCCGGATCGGGCCGGGGCCGGGCAGCGGGACGGCGTGCCCCTCGTGGGCAGGGCGGCGGCCACCGCGCGCAGGTGGGCGATGTCGTCCGGGTCGAGGGGGCCGGCGCGCCAGGCGTCGTGTCCCGTGGCCGTCAGGCCGGGCAGCAGGCGACCGCGCGCGGTGAGCCGCAGCGCGTGCAGGGCGGCAGCGCCCCAGCAGGCGGTGGCGGGGTGGGCCGCCGGGTCGTGCCGGGCGCGCACCAGGAGCGGCAGAGCTTCCTCCAGCGGGAGGGAGAGCGCCGAAGTGGTGCGCCTGCGGACGCCCGTGCCGTGCCGTCGGACGACGGTCAGCTCGGTGTCCTCGGCGGGCAGGGGCTCGCCGTCGGGTCCCAGAAGGCGATGCGCCCGTCGCGCGGGAGGGGCGCGGGCAGGAAGACGGCCGGGAGGCGGACGGGGACGGTGGGCTCGCCCGTCCGCTCGGCCACCGCTGCCGTGTCGCCCATACGCCTTGTCACCTCCCGCCCGCGTTTCGGATCAGCTGTCTCCGACTCTACGGGCGAGGTCTGACAATCGGCCCCGGCGGCGGGTCAGGGCACGGTCCGGGACACGACGTACACCCACGGATACGCCGGGTTGGACAGGTCGACGACCACGTCGTGCGTGGGTGCCGGGTTCTTCTGCCGGTGGACGAGGCCGTACCACCCGTCTTCCTCGGGGAACTTCCATCCGGTGACCTTCCGGTCCCGGGCGCCGATGGTGACGGCGCCCTCCTTCAGGTCCTTCCGGGTCACGCCCAGGCCCGTGAGATAGGCGTCCAGACCGGCCGCGTTGGTCTCGAACTGGGCGTACAGACGGCTGGTCTTCCAGTTGTTGGTCTCGTAGTACGCCACGTGCCAGGCGGGGTGCGGGATGGGCACCTGGTAGATGCGGCGCTGCAGTTTGGACGGCCAGCCCGCGGTCAGCCCGGTGGCCGAGTACTTCGCTTCCTTGTCCTTGCCGCTGTCGCGGCTCTGGTTCGCGGAGATCACCAGGTAGCCGGCCGGGATGCCGATGAGCAGCACGATGATCAGCAGGGTGAGCGCCCGGCGGCGGATCATGTGGCGGCGGTCCTCGACCGGACGCTCCTGCCCGTCCGGCCAGGAGCCCTGGTGCGGCAGGGAGGCGGTCACAGCGTCTCCCGGGTGCTGCGGCGGGCCTGCGCGTACCGCTCGTAGCGCTCGTACCGCTCCACCCGGCGGCGCTTGGCACGGCGGAAGCGGCGGGCCACCAGCCGGGCCAGGTCGGCGGCGCCGACCATGCCGGCCTCGGGGCCGAGCTGGGCCCGGGTGATACGGGCCTCGGGGCGGTAGCCGCGGCCTGTCAGATGCCGGCGGAACGCGTCCCTGGCGGGGCCGATCAGCAGGTCGTCGGCGGCCGAGACACCGCCGCCGATCACGAAGCAGGAGGGGTCGAGGGCGGCCGCGAGGTTGGCGATGCCCACGCCCAGCCACTGGCCGATGTCCTGGAGCAGCTCGATGCACATGGCGTCGCCCTCGCGGGCCAGCTCGGTGATCATCGGGCCGGTGATGTCGCCGATGTTGCCCTTGACGTGCTCGATGATCCCGTAGGCCACCGGCGAGTCGGCGGCGGCCAGCTCGCGGGCCTCGCGGACCAGGGCGTTGCCGGAGCTGTACTGCTCCCAGCAGCCGCGGTTGCCGCACGGGCAGCGGTGGCCGCCGGGCACGACCTGCATATGGCCGAACTCGCCGGCGACGCCGTACTTGCCGCGCTTGACCTGGCCGTCCTCCAGGATGGCGCCGCCGATGCCGGTGCCGAGGGTGATCATGACCAGGTGGTCCTCGCCGCGGCCGGCGCCGAAGCGCCACTCGGCCCAGGCGGCGGTGTTGGCGTCGTTGTCGACCAGCACGGGGACCGACAGGCGGCTGGCGAGGCGGTCCCTGAGGGGTTCGTTGCGCCAGGACAGGTGGGGCGCGAACAGCACGCGGTTGCGGTCGGCGTCGACCCAGCCGGCCGCGCCGATGCCGACGGCGTGCACGTCGTGCCGGTCGGACAGGTCCAGCACCAGCTCGGCGATCGTGTCCTCGACGACCTTGGGGCTCTTGGACTTGTCCGGGGTCTCCGTGCGGACCTTCTCCAGGATGTTGCCGTCGGCGTCGACGACGCCCGCCATCACCTTCGTACCGCCGATGTCGATGCCGACCGTCGGCACGCGGGGTGCCGTCAGGAGCGAGCGGCGCTCCCGGGTGCCGACGGTGCGGAGCACGGTGGCACGGCGGGAGCCGATGGGGGCGGTGAAGTCGCGGTAGGTGCTCATCGCGCCCGATTCTGCCTCACGGTGGGGGTGTGTGCGGAGCGGGGCAGGGGCGGGGTGGCGCGGGTCATGGCCGGGTGCGGGTGGGTGGGAGCTGAGCCGCCCACGCGGCGGAGCCGCACATCGATACAGCCCCGCGCCCCTGAGAACCTAGGTCCGCACCAGGAGCTGGAACTCGAAGGAGTAGCGCGTCGGTCGGTAGGTGTGTGTGCCGTATTCCACTGCGCGGCCCGTGTCGTCGAACGTGACGCGTTGCATGGTGAGCAGCGGGGCACCTGCCTCCTCCGCCAGTCGCTCCGCCTCCGCCGTCGTCGCCGCACGGGCGCCGATCGACTGGCGGGCGCTGTGCAGGGTGATGCCCGCCGCGCGCATCAGGCGGTAGAGGCCGGTGGTCTCCAGCTGGTCGGTGTCCAGGTCGATGAGGCCGGGGGGCAGGAAGTTGCAGAGGTAGGCCATCGGCTCGCCGTGGGCGAGGCGGAGGCGTTCCACGCGGTGGACGTCGCTGTCCTCGGCGACGCCGAGCGCGGCGGCGACCTCGGCGGAGGCCGGGACGACCGTGTTGACCAGGACCTTGGTGGCCGGGCGCTGGCCCGCCGCCTCCAGGTCGTCGTAGAGGCTGCTGAGCTCGAGCGGGCGCTTGACCTGGCTGTGCACGACCTGGGTGCCCACACCGCGGCGGCGGACCAGGAGGCCCTTGTCGACGAGCGACTGGATGGCCTGGCGGACGGTCGGCCGGGACAGGCCGAGCCGGGCGGCGAGTTCGATCTCGTTGCCCAGCAGGCTGCCGGGGGTCAGCGTGCCGTGCTCGATCGCGGCCTCCAGCTGCTGGGACAGCTGGAAGTACAACGGCACGGGAGAGCTGCGGTCCACGCTCAGCTCGAGCTGCACGGTCGGGTCCACTTCTGGTTTCGGCACGGGCCGAGCGTAGCTCCGTGCGTTGTTGACGGGAAGTCGTGTAGTCAGGTTGTCCGGACATGCCGATTGACAGCGGCGGGCTGTGCACGCACTTTGGTCCCATGCGCATCGGGGTCATCGGTACGGGCCGCATCGGCACGATCCACGCCAACACGCTCAGCCGGCACCGGGACGTGGGCTCCCTGATCCTCACGGACGCGGACGCCTCGCGGGCCCAGGGACTGGCGCACCGGCTGGGTGAGACAGCGGCGCCCGGCGTGGAGGAGATCTTCCGGTGGGGGGTCGACGCCGTGGTGATCACGACGGCCACGTCGGCCCACGCCGAACTGATCGGTCGGGCAGCACGCTCGGGTCTGCCGGTGTTCTGCGAGAAGCCCATCGCGCTGGATCTGCCGGGGACCCTGAGCGCGATCGCCGAGGTCGAGGCGGCCGGGACGGTCCTCCAGATGGGCTTCCAGCGGCGCTTCGACGCGGGCTACCGGGGCGCCCGTGAGGCCGTGCGGTCCGGCAGACTGGGGCGGCTGCACACCGTACGGGCGCTGACCAGCGACCAGACCCCGCCGCCCGCCGCGTGGCTGCCCCTGTCGGGCGGGCTGTACCGGGACACCCTGATCCACGACTTCGACGTGCTGCGCTGGGTGACGGGCCGCGAGGTGGCGGACGTGTACGCGGCCGGGTCCGACGCCGGGCCGGCGATGTTCCGCCAGGCCGACGACGTCGACACCGGCGCGGCGCTGCTCACCCTCGACGACGGCACGCTGGCGACCGTCACCGGTGCCCGGCTGAACGGGGCCGGTTACGACGTGCGCATGGAGCTGGCCGGGGAGCTCGACCAGATCGTGGTCGGTCTGGACGACCGTACGCCGATCGCGTCCACCGAGCCGACCGGGCCGCCGGCCGCGGACAAGCCCTGGACCGGCTTCCTGGAGCGCTTCGGCCCGGCCTACGAGGCGGAGCTGAACGCGTTCGTCGAGGTCGTACGGGGCGAGCGGCCCAACCCCTGCGACGGGCGTGAGGCTCTTCAGGCGCTGTGTGTCGCCGAGGCGTGCGAGCTGTCCCGGAGGGAGCGCCGGCCGGTGCGGCTCGTGGAGATCGCCGGTGGGGCCGCCCGCGCCTTCGTGTGACGGCCGGCCCGTACGACGCTCAGTGCCCCTCCTGTTCCCCCTCCAGGTCCTCTTCCAGGAGCCCGGCGTCGTACGCGAGCAGCGCGATCTGCACCCGGTTGTTGAGGTCGAGCTTGGCCAGGATGCGGGAGACGTGCGTCTTGACGGTGGCGACGCTCATGAAGAGGCCGGTGGCGATCTCGGCGTTGGACAGGCCCCGGCCGACCGCGACGGCGACCTCGCGCTCGCGGTCGTTGAGGGCGGCCATGCGGTCCCGCGCGCGGGTGCGGCGGGTGTCGGGGGCGGTGCCGACCGCGTGCCGCATCAACTGGCGGGTGACGGTGGGCGACAGGACCGGGTCGCCGGCCGCGACCCGGCGTACCGCCGCGAGGATCTCGGCCGGCGGGGTGTCCTTGAGGACGAATCCGGCGGCACCCGCGCGCAGCGCCCGCAGCACCTGTTCGTCGGCGTGGAAGGTGGTGAGGACCACCACCTGCGGGGCGTCCTCGCGGGCGCGCAGCCGCTCCGTCGCGGTGAGGCCGTCCACCGCCGGCATCCGGATGTCCATGAGCACGACGTCCGGGCGGGTGCGGTCGACGAGCGTCTCCACCTCGCCGCCGTCGGACGCCTCGCCGACGATCTCGATGTCGTCGGCGCCGCCCATCATGAAGGACAGCCCGGCCCGCACCAGCGGATCGTCGTCGACGAGGAGCAGTCTGATCGCAGTCATGGGCCTTACGTAATCACCTTTGGGGCGGGCGCGGGGCGCGGACGGGCGGCCGCCCGTGCCAACCCCTGGGTCGGCAAGCCGGGTTGACGGCCGGGCGGCCTCAGGCCCGCAGCGTCACCCCGTACAAGGTGCGCAGGCGGTGGATCTCCCACCAGGCCACCGCCGTCACCGAGGCGGGACCGCCGAGGACGGCCAGGACCTGGATCACCGGCGGGCCGGGCGGCAGTCCGCCCGCGATCAGGCTGATGACGGCGAACTCCCACACCAGCGTCCCGGTCAGCAGAGCCGGGAGCGCCGCGTGCACGGCCGCGGTGTTGAAGCCGGTGCGGACGGCCGGGCCGGTGGCGAAGCCGAGGAAGAACAGGAGCCAGACCAGCGGCAGGGCCAGGGCGATGATCAGCCAGGGGGTGATGCCTTCCGGCCCGCCGGAGGAGGACGGCTGGTTCCGGCCGAGCAGGACGATGGCCCCGCCGACCAGCGGCAGGGCGGTCACGGCGCCGACGTACCAGCCGGCCGACCGCAGGGCGGCCCGCACCCGCGCCCGCATGGCCGACCTGGTCTCCGCCGACGCCCACCGGAACAGCACCGCGATCACGACGGGCGCGCTCAGGAGCAGCAGGGGCGGCGTGACCGCCAGCCGCATGACGTACAGTTCCCGCGCCTCGGCGACGTCCTCCGGTCTGCCGTACATGGCGAGCAGCAGCAGGGACATGACGGCCGCGACCCACGCCCGGGTCTTCTGCACGCGCGCGACGTGCCGGTCGTCGACGGACCGGTGCGCGTGCGGCGGGAACAGCCGGTGGGCACGGATGCGGGCCGAGCGCGCGAACGAGTAGCACAACAGCAGCGGCAGGAAGGTGAACCAGGTGCACGGGACGAGCACCATCAGCCACACGCACCCGGACATCGTCCCCTGCCGTCTCCGCAGCAGCTCGCGCACCGACGGCCATTCGGCACCGCGCAGGCCGCCGAACCCCGGCCGCCCCTGGGGGACGTACGGCTGGGGTTGCGGATGCGGCGGGTACGGCTGAGGCCACGGGTGGCCGTACGGTGCCGGACCCGGCTGGGGCGGGACGTACGGGCCGGTGGCCGGAGGCGGCGGGTACGGGCCCGCGTTGGGCGGCCCGGGCGGCTGGTACGGATTGGTCGGTCCCCGAAACTCACGACGTGTTCCTTCCGTTACTCGCGGTGCTGAAGGCGGCACAAACATCAGCCATCGCCGCAGTCAAGTCAACTCGTCTCACGGCGCGGGGACATGGGGTTGCGCGCGGGCGCCCGGCATGCGCCCTGTTCGCGCCCCGACGTGCCTGGAAGGATCACCGCATGCGCACCGTGTACGCCCTGTTCGTGGGCATCGACGACTACCCGGGCCGGCCGCTGCGCGGCTGCCTCAACGACGTGCGGGCGGCGGAGAGCTGGCTGCGGGGCAGGGGCGGCCCCGCGCCGCGGATCCGGACGCTGTACGACGCCCAGGCCACTCGGGCGGCCGTGCTCGGGGTCTGGAGGAGCATCTGGGGCGCGGCGGCCCGGGTGACACCGCGCTGCTCTGGTTCAGCGGGCACGGCAGCCAGAGCCCGACCGACGATCCGGGCGAGGCCACCGGCTGGTCCCAGGCGCTGGTGTGCCACGACAGCCTCGTCCCGGGCGGGCAGCCGCTGCTGCGGGACACCGAACTCGGGGCGCTCCTGGACCGGATCGCCGCGCGCGGCACTCATGTCGTCGCGGTGCTGGACTGCTGCCACTCGGGCGGTGCGACCAGGGATGGCGAGGGCGTCCGGGGAGTGCCCTGGCAGTCCTGGTGGCACGCGGGGTCCCGTGCGGGGCGGGGCGGGGCCCGAGCGGAGCGCGCATGTCCTGCTGGCCGCGTGCCGTCCGCAGGAGCTCGCGCACGAGAAGGTCATCGAAGGACAGCCCCGGGGCTGCTTCAGTCATGCGCTGCTGAGCGCGCTCGACCGGGTCGGTCCCGCGACGTCGTACGGGGAGGTACACGCGCTCGCCCACGCGCGGGTGCGGGCCCTGAACCGCGTCCAGCACCCGGAGCTGCGCGGGCCGGAGGACGGGGGTTTCCTGACGGCGAGCCGGTGGCGGCCTCGCCGTACCTGCTGCGGCACACGGCGTGGGGCTGGGAGGTCGATTGCGGTGCGGCGCACGGACTGCGGTCGGCGGGCGGCGAGTTCACACTCCTCGGGACGCCCGGGCGGGCACGGTCGTGGTCCGTGAGGTACGGCCCGAGTCGGCCCTGGTGGACCCGGTCGACTGGCGACCGACCGCCGAGGACGAGCGGGTGGCGCACGCCGTCACACCGTCGGCGGCGGCGTTCCCACCGGCCGTCGTGGCGCTGTCCGGTGACCCCGACGCCGTACGCCTGGTCGCGAAGGCCGTCGCGGAGGTGCCTGTGCTGACCCTGGAGCCCCACGGGGCACCGGGGCTGCGGTTGCGCGTGGCGGCCGGGGCGGCCGGGCGGGCGTGTCGGGCGGCGCCGGGCACCCCGTGCCCGACCTGCCGCTGCGCTCCCCCGCTGACGCGGCCCGCGTCGCCGACTGCCTGGCGCACATCGCCCGTTGGCACCACATCCGGGATCTCAGCAACCCCGATCCGCTGCTGTCGTCGCTGGTGCGGATCACCGTCGAGGAGACGCCGGTGGGCAGCCTGCGGCACTCGGCGGACGGCGAGATCGTCTGCGGGTACGCACCCGACGGCCGGGAACCCCAGGTGCGGGTCGGGATCCACAACCACTCCGGACGTGACGTGTGGGCGGTGCTGCTCGACCTGACGGACAGTTACGCATCGTCCCCGCACCTGTTCGAGGGCGAGTTCATCGGGGACGGCAGGGTCGGCTGGGCCCGGCGTGGACAGCCGGTGTGGCTGCGGCTGCCGGCGGGGCGGTCGCCGGTGCCGGGTGCCTTCACCCGGGACTGGCTGAAGGTGATCGTCGCGGAGAACGAGCTGAACCTCGCCCCCTTCCGGCTGCCCGCCTGGTCCCCCACCGCGCCTTCCGGCGCCCGCCTCAGTGGGGCACCGGCCGGTGGCGGCGGGCTGCTGCGGCTGGTCGGTGCCCGTGCCGGAGACGGCCGGGACGCGGGCGGTCCGGCGTACGGGGCGGGCCGGTGGGGACGGCGCAGGTCGTGGTGCGCACCCAGGTGTGAGGAGCGCCGTCACCAGCCGAGGTGAGTGAAGCCCGCCCACGCCGTCAGGTCGTCGCCGCGGATGTCGCGGACCCGGGCCCGCAGGTGCTCCGGCATGCCGGGCGGCGCCTCGCGGCGGTCGTTCAGCATCCAGGACTGGGCGCTGCGCAGCGCCGCTCCGGGGGCAGGCCCTCACAGCTCATGAAGTGGTGGGTCATGTACATCAGCAGGGACGTCGCCTCGTCGGGCACCGGCCACAGCGAGCCGATGACCGAGCGGGCGCCCGCGACGAGGAACGCGGTGGACAGGCTGTACGCCTCGTCGTAGCCGTGTCCGGAGACGTTGGTACGGCAGGCGGCGAGCACCACCAGGTCCAGGCCGCGGTAGCGGGTGGCGCCCTCGGTCAGCTCCTCGGCGGCCAACTGCCCTGCGGACAGGGCGAGGTAGGCGCTGTGCCGCTCGCCCTGACGTACGACTCCGTGGCAGGCGAGGTGCAGCACTCCGCCCCGCTGCCGGCGCAGCCAGTCGGTGACGGCGGCGGGGTGGCGGTGCCCGGGCCGAGGAGGTCGCCGTCCGGGTGGAAGACACGGTGGACGGCCTCGGCCTCCTCGCCGGCGTGGTGCAGGTCGCGGGTCGGGTTGCCGACGACCAGGGTCTGCCGGGTGGGGAGGGCGGGCCGGGCCGCCACCTCGCGCAGGAGCCGGGCGGAGGGCGTGTAGGAGATGTCCGCCGACTCGCAGGCGTGTCCGCGCGTGCGGCGCCGGCCGGTCAGCCGCGCCGCGTGCCAGGGCACCACGCCCAGCTCGGCCATGGGGACGAGCACGATCGAGGGCGCCCGGCCGTAGCCGCGCGGGAGTCGGCTCAGCAGCGGCTCCATGACCGTCGTACCGGCCCAGTCGCAGAGCTGTTCCAGGGCGGCGCGGCTGGTGCCGGGAGCCGGGACCGGTCCGGGCGGCGTGTCGGCCACGGGTGGTCCGCCGGCGTCGCGGCCGGGGCGCCGGTGGCGCGGTAGGCGGCGAGCGGGGGTGCGTCGAGGGTGAGGTGGGGCAGGTCGAGGGCGCCCGCGGTGCCGTCGGCGGTGACGATGACGGCCGCGCCGGAGCCGTGCCGCGGGCCGAGCAGTCCGGGCACGTCCCCGTCGCCGGGCACCAGGTAGACCAGTGCCGTCGCTCCCATCGCGCGCAGCGCCTCGCCGATGTCCGCGGGGAGGGCACGTCCAGCAGCCCGCCGTGCCGCGGGGAGTCGGCCAGCGCCTCCAGGACCCGTCGGCGCAGTCGGCTGGAGGGGCCCGCGACCGCGGCCTGCGCGGTGAACAGCATCTCCTCCCCCACCTCGGGCACGCTGCCCGCGGCCCGCCACTCCTGGGCGAGCTCGGACCGGCCGAGCTCCCTGAGCATCTCGGGCACGGTGGTGGCCACGGTCGCGGCGTGCAGGACCAGACCGCGCCCCGCGTCGAGGGCCCGTACGGCGTCGGCGTGGGCACCGTCCGCCAGGCACCAGCGCGCCACGTCCAGGGCCTGGGAACCCGCGGTCCGGGCGGTCTCGGCGGCATGGGCCGTACCGGACTGGAGCAGGGAGCTCCAGGCGGCCGCGCTCAGGCACTCCAGGCCGACGCGGCGGGAGGCGTCGTAGTTCAGGCGCCGTGTGCGGGCGTCGTGCGCCTGCGCGTCGCCTCGCAGGCGGTACGCCTTGGCCAGGGTGATGCCGGTGCCGCCCCACAAGGGGTGGTGGGGGCCGCCGGTGAGTCTCAGGGTGTGCCGCAGCCAGGCGATGCCCTGGTCGAGGTGGAGGGCCCGGTCGGCGGGCGGCGCGAACTGGAGGTCGGCCATGATGCAGTGGGTGACACCGAGCCCGCCCGCGACGCGGATCCACCGGTCGTCGTCGGGTTCCAGCAGGTCGAGTGCGGCCTCCCGCAGTTCCAGGGACTCCAGCATCCCCTGGTGGTCCATGGTCAGCAGGGCCCGTTGCCCCACCGCGAAGGCGGCCTCGGCGAGCTTGTCGGCCTGGGCGTTGACCGGCAGTGCGGCGATGCGGCGGCGGATCTCGTGCGGGGGCGTGGCGGCGCCCGCGCCTTCGGCGGCGGGTTCGAAGCGGCCGGTGCGCTGTGACCGCAGGAGCGTCAGGGAGCCCCGGGCCGCCTCCAGATGGGACTCGAAGGCGAACCGGTCCATGTGGTCCGCGGGCAGCTGTGTCAGGGCGAGTTCCAGCACCCGGATCTGCTCGGCCAGGGCCGGCTCGTCTCCGCGCCGGAAGGCCTGGTGGATGCGGAACAGGGCCACCTGGGCGTTCATGGCCAGGCGCTGGTCCGGTCGCAGGTCCGAGGTCTCGGCGAGGCGGGCCATGTCGTCGACGGCGGTGTCGAAGTCGTCCTCGCCGCCACCGAGTTGTCCCAGGTACGTCCGCAGGCCGGCGTGCGCCATGTCGAGGTTCTCGCGGATCCGGGTGCCGGGCGGATGCGCGGCCCGGGCCTCCTCGATCCGGGCGAGGGCCGCTTCCATCTGCGCGGGATCGGTGAGGTGCCGCAGGCCCACGCGCTGTGCTTGACGACGACGTTCGCCCGCCATGTCGCGTCCGCCGGCCCGTGGTCCCGCATCGCCTGCCACAGTTCCTCCTCCCGCGGCGCGTCGAGGAGGGGGCCTTCGAGCCGCAGCAGCGGCAGCACACTGAGCACCTGGCCGGCCCGCAGCCCGGACGCGACGCCGCCCCGGGGCAGCTCCGCCCAGTCCGCGTACAGGCGGTCGTAGGCCTGTCGTGCCGTCGTACAGCCGAGCCGGTCCAGTACCAGCTCGCTCATGCCGGCGAGATCCTCGCCGCTGACGACGCCTTGCGCCCGCTGCTCGATCTCCCACAGCAACGCCTGCAGGTCGTACGGCGTCGTCATCTCACACTCCCCGCTCCTGCGGCCGCGGCGCGGTCCGCGTCCGGTAGGGCGCCAGCACTCCGTTGAGCCACCGCTCCCCCTCCTCGGTCCCGAAGTCGACCCGGGCGCGCCCGTGGGCTCCAGCAGGGGCGCCTCGCCCCGGTCGTCGAAGAGGATCGCGACCCGGTCGGCGGGCTCGCGTTTCGACGGCCACACGAACCCCTGGGCCCAGGGCTCGGTCCGCCGGCGGATCCAGTGTCCCCAGTCCCGGGTCTGCGGATAGTCCGCGCCCTCGGTGTGCACCAGCCACGAGTCCTGTGCCACCGCGGCGAGATCCGCCCCGGACATCAGGGAGACCACCTCGACGTCGGAGGCCAGCCGCAGGAAGGACAGACCGCGGCGTTCGAAGGCCACGCGCGGCAGCAGCCGGTGGCCCGCGTCGGAGTCGAACGGCAGCGACCGCAGCAGTACCTCGCACACGGCGGCGCCGACGCCGAAGCCGACGTAGAGGTAGCCGTAGCGGTCGTAGGGGGTGCTGTCGAAGCGGCCGCCGTAGTAGAAGGCGTGCGAGGGGCGGTCGTTGTACGCGGTCGGCGCGCGGTGGGTGGAGTGCACCCGGTACACCGGTGTGCCGGCTCGCAGCACCGCCCGGGCCGGTTCGCCCGGCAGCGACTCGGGCGGCGGGTACTTGCCCATGGCTACTCTCCCCCTGCGGGTCGGCCAGTTCGCGTGCGGCGCCGAGGAGTTCGGCGTCCCGGCCCCGGCCCAGCAGGGCCGCCGGGGAGCCGTCCCACCAGGTGGTGCGGGACAGCCACCAGTCGGCGGCGCCCCACGGGTCGGTGTCGGCGCGCAGGACGGAGTTGACCTCGAGGACGATCCGCCACGGCATGGTCCCGGCCTCGAACTGGAAGAGGGGCAGCCTTCTGCGGCCGTCCTGGCCGGACAGGGCGATCAGCCGGGGGTCGGCGCCCTCGGTCCACGGCGTGGACGGTTCCCGGAGCAGGCGTTCGCGGACGGGGCCGAGGACTGGCCCGACCATGGGGTTGCCGTCGAGGACGAGCATGCACAGGTCGGCCGCCGTGTAGCCTCCCTGGTTCGGCTGAGCTTGAGGCTCTCCGGCGAACCGGCCGGTGTCGCCGTGCCGTTGGAGTCTGGCGGACTCGGCACCGGGGAGGGCGTCGAGGAGGGTCTGTGCGGCGAGGAGGGCGGAGGGGTGCCCGCCTCCGTTCGCAGCCGGGACAACTGCTCGCCCAGGGTTCGCCGTCGGCCCGGTTCGAGCAGCCCGGACACCCTGTCCCAGTCGGCCGCCGCGGCGGCGAGCACCATGAAGGGGTTCACCCGCACCTGTGCCCTTTCTCCTCGGCTTCGGACGACCCTTGTACGTCCGGGGGCCGTTCGCGCGCGCCCAGCGTCTCGGCCAGCAGGTCGGCGGCCAGCGGGCGGCGGACGACGAGGTGGAGGTCCGTGTCCGCCGCGGTGCCGGTGACGAGTGCCGCCCACAGGGCGCTGACGCTGGTCTGCGGAGGCAGCCCGCCGCGGCCCGCGCCGAGCAGCGGGAAGCAGATCGACCGCAACGGCGGTGTGAAGGCGGCGCGTTCCTCCGACAGCAGGGCCAGGGCGCGGGCGGCGGCCGTGGCGACGTCCTGGGCGGCGACGTCGTAGTCGTTGGTGCCGGGCCTGGGCACGGCGACGGCGGCGTGGTAGATGCGGCGGACGCCCCGGGCGGCGAGGGCGCCCGCGTCGGTCGGGACGACCGTGCCGGGGAGGGCGGGGCGGCCCAACAGTCCGTTGGACGCGCGCCAGCCGAGCAGCGCGTCGTGCACCGGGTCGGCGGTGACGTCGCCGGTCGCGTCGCGCACGGCGCCCGCCCGGCGCAGGGACGCGGACACGGAGGCCTTGAACATCGCCGGGAGTGACAGGTGCGTGTTGGTCGGGGAGACGATCACGTCGACGTTCCACAGGAGTTCGACGGGGTGCACGTGCAGCAGGACGTCCCGGGCTCCCACGCGCAGGGAGCGGTGCTGCAAGTGGGGTGCGAGGAGCGGGGGCCGGGTGGTCAGGGCCCGCTGCGGGGCGGTGCCGGCCAGCCAGCACACCTGCTCGGCGATCTGGGCCAGGACCATCTCCTCCTGGCTCTTGCGGAAGCGCTCGACGCTGACGCTGTAGACCTGCGCGGCGAGCCGGCGCCGGTCCGCCGCCGGGCGGTCGCGCAGGCCGGGCGCGAGTCCGAGGGAGTAGCCGGCCGCCTGCTCCAGATCGCCCCCGCCGAGCCGGGACACGGCGGCCCGCAGCAGGTTCTCCACCTCGACCGGCCAGGCGTCGGTGACGGCGGCGGAGTGCGCGGCGGCCGCCCGGCGGAGCAGCGGGACATCGAGTTCACGGATCCGGACCAGGCCCTCGACCCGGACCGTCTTCACCTCCCTCAGCACGGACGCGACCTCGAACTGCGGTGCACCAGGCGACATATGCCCATGATCCGCCGCGCACCTCGACGGCCACAAGGCTTTCGGGGATCGGCGTCGGTCCGTGCCGGCCGAGGCGGCCGTCACGGCGGGACGGATGAGGGACGCGTCCCGGACCCCTCAGCCCCACGGCAGCCACGCCCGTACTTCGAACCCGCCCTCCGGCGTGCGGCCGTGCTCCAGTCGGCCGCCCGCGAGGGTCGCTCGCTCCGTGAGGCCGATCAGGCCCTGGCCGGAGCCGGGCACAGGCGGCACCTCGCCCTCGGGGGGAGGGTTGCGCACGGAGACGGTGAGGCCGTCGCCCGGCGCGCCGGTGACGGACACCGTGACCTCCGTGCCGGGGGCGTGCTTGCGGGCGTTGGTCAGGCCCTCCTGGGCGATCCGGTAGACGGTGCGGCCGACGGAGGGCGGGACGGCGGCGGGATCGCTGACGCGGTGCTCCAGGCAGACCTTCATGCCGGCCTCCCGGGACTCGGCGACCAGGGTGTCCAGCGCCCCGAGCGTCGGCTGCGGTCGGCCGGTGTCGTCCGGCTCCCCCGCCCGCAGCACGCCGATGATCTCCCGCAGGTCCTGCAGGGCCTCGTGCGCGCTCTCCCGGATCACTCCCGCGGCCCGGGCCGTCTCGGCCGGGGCGCGTCGGGCCGGAACTCCAGGGCGCCCGCGTGCACGCTCAGCAGGGTCAGGCGGTGGGCGAGCACGTCGTGCATCTCCCGCGCGATGGCCTCTCGGGCGAGCCGCTGCGCCTGTTCGGCCCGCAGTTGTGCCTCGGTCTCGGCCCGCCGGGCACGGTCCCTGAGGCTCAGCAGAAGCTGCCGCTTGGCCCGTACGAACATGCCCCAGCCGACGATCGCCACGGTGAGCAGCACGGCGAAGAGCACGCTCACCAGGTAGGGGATGTCCGCGTCGGGGCGAATCCAGTAGTAGAGCGGGGCCAGCGCCGCGTTGACGCCGCCCACCCAGGCCACGTAGCGGAAGGGGCGGTGCACGGCGAGGGTGAACAGGGCGATCACGCCCGCGCCGCCCGCGGTGTCCGAGACGAAGGTGACGGGGGTCATCGCCACGGCCAGCCCCAGTGGCCAGCGTCGCCGCAGCCACACCGTCGCGCAGGACAGCGCGCCGATCACCTGGTCGACGACGGCCAGTCCGTGCGGCACATGGGGGTTGTCGGTGAGCGCCTCGACGGCCGTCACACCCACCACGACGGCCAGCAGGAAGCAGGAGAAGTCGACGACCCAGTCGCGGGCGGTGCGCCGGGGCCGTCGCCCGGCCCGTGCGGCGTCGGGGTCGAGTTCGTGGAGCAGGGCGGACGGGATGAACCACCTGGGCCCGGTGAAGAGCGCGGGTGTCTCCTCCGCCGGCACCGGGGAGGCCTGCCCCGCGTCGTCACCACTCACGGTCGACAAATCTACGCAGCCGGGCCGCGTTCCACGTCTCCTCGGGCGGGATCGTCGACCAAAGTCGCCGCGCCGCAGACTTTCGGTGCGGCCGGTGGAACGGAACAGGGACTTCCGTCCCCGGGTGCTCGCCCCGCGGCCGATGTGCGTGGGGGGTCCGCGGGGCGAGGCTCAGGGCATGAAACAGGTACTGGAGGTTCTCGGCTTCCTCGCCCTGGTGCAGGGCGTGGCGGGCCTGGTGCACGAGTTCACCGACTGGAACTGGGGCCTCGTGCAGCGACTGGGGTTCCTCGACGGCTACGAGGTCTACGCGAGCGTCGCCCTGCTCGTGCTGGGCATCGCGCTGTTCGCGGCCGCCGGGAGCCGGAAGTCCGCCTGAGCTGTCGGACGGACGTCCTCAGCAGCCGTAGTCGACCAGGTCGAACGAGGCGTAGTGATCGGCTGTGTAGTAGTCCTCCTGGTTCCTCTCCCCGGTGACGATGCGGCGCGCACCGCGCGTGTCGGAGCCGGGGGTGATGACCGTGTACTCGTGGTAGTAGCCGGACGACTGGCCGGGCAGGATGCCTTCCCGGTTCTGGAAGACGGTGCCGTCCTGCTCGAACGGGAAGGGGCCGCCCTGCTCGATCAGGTCGAGCGTGTCGTGGGCCTGGGACGGCAGGTCGCTGTAGCAGATGTCACCGACGGCGGTGGGGGCCGCGTCGGCCGTGGTGGCGGAGACGGTGCCGCCGACGAGGAGGGCGGACAGGAGGGCGGCTGCTGCGCCGAGCCGCGAGGCGCGTGGGGGGAAATTCATGCGCTCATGATGACGCGCGTAGACAGTGGCATGTCAATGACAAGCTTGAAGAATTTGCTGTGAAGTCCCTTGCGTTCGCGGGCGGTTACCTGCCTACCGGCGTCCGCGCACCCTGTTCACCAGGGCGGATGCGGACGCCGGAGCAGGACGGCTACGCGTCCTCCGGCAGGCCGAACTCGCCGTACGCCGGGCGGCCCGCCAGGTCGTACGCCTGGATCGAGACGCCCGCGCCGGTGACACTCCCCCCTGCATGCCGGAACGCGGTCGGTACGGCGCCTTCCGGGAACAGCCGGAAGCCGGTGCCGAGCACGACCGGGAAGGTCAGCAGGTGGAGGGTGTCGACGAGGTCGAGCGCCAGCAGGGACCGGACCAGAGCGCCGCTGCCGTGCACCTGGACCTCCCCGTCGGTGCGCTCCTTCAGGGCGGTGACCTCCTTGGCGAGGTCACCGGAGAGCACGGTGGTGCCCGCCCACTCCGGGTCCGTCAGCGTCGAGGAGGGGACGTACTTCGGCAGTGAGTTGAGCTTCGAGGCGACCGGATCGCCGGGGTCGGTCACCTTCGGCCAGAACGTGCTGAAGATGTCGTAGGTGCGGCGCCCGAGCAGGAACGCGCCCGGGCGCGCGAAGACCTCGTCGATGAACCGGCCGAAGTCCTCGTCGGCGTACGGAAAGCTCCAGCCGCCGTGGGTGAAGCCCCCGCGGGTGTCCTCCTGCGGGCCGCCGGGGGCCTGGTAGACGCCGTCGAGGGTGACGAAGAGGGTGGAGACGAGCTTGCCCATGACGGGTGCCTTTCTTCCCGGAACGAATGGGTCTGAGCGGATGCGTCTGCTGTCATCGGTTCAGACCCCGTCGGCACCCGCAACTCATCGCTGGGCCGTACGGCCCCGGGACGTCCATGTCCGTTCGCCGCCAGCATCGTCGTCCCGCTGCCGCTGGGATGGACGCATGACTTCACAAGGAACTCTGCACGGCAAGGTGGCACTCGTGACCGGCGGCAGCCGGGGCATCGGGGCGGCGACGGCTCTGCGACTGGCCCGGGAGGGCGCGGACGTCGCCGTCGGCTATGTGAACGGCAAGGAGGCGGCCGAGGACGTCGTACGGGCCGTGGAGGCGCTGGGGCGCCGGGCGGTCGCGGTGCGGGCGGACGCGGCGGACGCCGCCGACGCGGCCGGGGTGGTGACGGCGGCGGCCGAGGCGCTGGGCGGTCTCGACGTCCTGGTGAACAACGCGGGCGTGGGGATGCTCGGGCCGCTGGAGACCCTGTCGCTCGCGGACGTGGACCGCGTCCTCGCCGTCAACGTACGCGGTGTCTTCCTGACCTCCCAGGCCGCCGCCGCGCGGATGCCGGAGGGCGGGCGGATCATCACGATCGGCAGTTGCATGGCGCAGCGCGTGCCCGGGCCCGGCGGAACGCTCTACGCGATGAGCAAGGCAGCCTTGGCCGGTCTGACGAAGGCGCTGGCCAGGGAGCTGGGCGGGCGCGGGATCACCGCGAATCTCGTCCTGCCGGGCCCGACGGACACCGACATGAACCCGGCCGACGGGCCGTACGCGTCCGGCCAGGCGGCGATGACCGCGCTGGGCCGGTTCGGGACGGCGGACGAGGTGGCGTCGACGGTGGCGTATCTGGCCGGGGCGACGTATGTGACCGGGGCGGAGTTCGCCGTGGACGGCGGGCACGCGGCGTGAGGCGCGTGGGGCGCACCGGCGCTGTCGGGCCGGTGCGCCCCCACGGGTCGACGTGGCTCAGCCACCCAGCTCCTGGTGGCGTGCCGCCAGGCGCGTCGTGCCCTCCTCGGTCAGCGAGCCGAAGAGGCGCAGGCGGGAGATGCCGCCGTCCGGGAAGATGTCCACGCGCGCGTGCGTGCCGACGGCCGGGGCCGGGAGCACGAAGCGGTGGTCGGTGTCGGGCTGCAGGCGTGTGCGGGGCAGGATCTCCCGCCACTCGCCGTCCTCTCCGTCGCGCACGGACACCGAGGCCCAGCCGGCGCTGTTGCCCTTGAGGTACGCGGTGTCGATCTCCAGGGCACGGACCTGGGCCTGGGCGGCCAGCCGGTACCGGATCCAGTCGTGGCCCCGGTCGCGCCGGCGGCGGGTCTCCCAGCCGTCGTCCATCTTGCGGGAGCGGCCCGGCTGGATGGTGTTGGTGGCGGGCGAGTAGAAGAGGTTGGAGGCGTCCTCGACCTGGCCGCCGTTCTCCAGGGCGACGACGTCGAAGGTGCCCAGTACGGCCAGCCACTCGGGGTCCGGGACGACCTCGCCGTACACGCGCAGGCGGGCGATGCCGCCGTCGGGGTGCTGGTTGACCCGGAGGTGGGTGAAGCGCTGCTCGACGGCGACGGCGAAACCGTTCGCCGCGTGGCCGCCGACCGGGGTGCGCGGGACCAGGGTCGTCCACTTCACGTCGTCGCCGAGGAGCTCCTCGGGCGACGGGAAGCCCGGCACGCAGGCGCCCTCGACGGACACGGCCTGCGGGTAGTTGCCCCGGAAGTGCGCGGTGTCGACGACGATGCCGCGGACCACCCCGGGTGCGCCGAGGCGGACCAGCGCCCAGTCGTGGTCCTCGGCGGTCGGCCACGGGTGGTCGGCGGACGCCCCCCGGCGGCGGCGCGTCTCCCAGCCGTCCATGACCTTGCCCTTGTGCCCGAAGTGCTCGGGGTCGAACTCGGCGCGCTCGGGCACCAGCAGGTTCTCGCGCTGGGCGAAGAACTCGTCGTTGGCGGCGATGACACCGGCGCCGAGGTGCCGGTCGGCGAGGTTGGCGTACTGGGTGAAGGGGAAGTCGGCGGTGCGGTAGTCCGCGTACGGGTCGCCGCCTCCGTAGGGGTTCGCGTCGCCGGTGAAGCTGGGAATCGCCGTCACGGTGATCAGATCTGCCTTTCGCGGTCCGGTATGGGATTCAGTGGGTCCGGGTGAGGAGTTGCCCCTTCGGCTCGGTGAACTCGCCGTCGGCGACGATGCGCTGACCGCGCAGCCAGGTGGACTTCACGACGCCGTACAGGGTCCTGCCCGCGTACGCCGTGACGTGGTTGCGGTGCTGGAGGGCCGCGGGGTCGACGGTGAAGGTCTCGTCGGGGGCGAGGACGGCGAAGTCGGCGTCGTGGCCCGGCGCGATGGCGCCCTTGCGGGTGTCGAGGCCCACCAGTGCGGCCGTGTGCGAGGACATCCAGCGGACCACGTCCGCCAGTTCGTGGCCGCGCCTGCGCGCCTCGGTCCACACCGCGGCCAGGCTGAGCTGGAGCCCGGAGATGCCGCCCCAGGCCGTGGCGAAGTCGTCCGTCTTCAGGTCGGCCGTGGACGGGGAGTGGTCGGTGACGACGCAGTCGATGGTGCCGTCGGCGAGGGCCCGCCAGAGCAGGTCCTGGTTGGCGGCCTCGCGGATCGGCGGGCAGCACTTGAACTCACTGGCGCCGTCGGGCACTTCCTCGGCGGTGAGGGTCAGGTAGTGGGGGCAGGTCTCCACGGTGAGCCGTACGCCTTCCGCCTTCGCCTCGGCGATCAACGGCAGGGCGTCGCTGGAGGACAGGTGCAGGACGTGCACGCGCGCGTGGAGGGCCTTCGCCTCGCGGATGAGCTGGGCGATGGCGGTGTCCTCGGCGTCCCGGGGGCGGGAGGCGAGGAAGTCGGCGTACTTCGGACCGCCCTGCTGGGGGGCCGAGGAGAGCAGGTGCGGGTCCTCGGCGTGCACGATGAGCAGCCCGTCGAAGGCGGCGATCTCCGCCATGGAGCGGGCGAGCGGATCGCGCTCGAGGTGCGGGAACTCGTCCACGCCGGACGGCGACAGGAACGCCTTGAAGCCGAAGACGCCTGCCTCGTGCAGCGGGCGCAGGTCCTTGATGTTGTCCGGCAGGGCGCCGCCCCAGAAGCCGACGTCGATGTGCGCCTTGTCGGCGGCGACCCGCTGCTTCGTACGGAGGTGCGCGACGGTCGTGGTCGGCGGGAGGGAGTTGAGGGGCATGTCGACGAGCGTGGTGATCCCGCCGGCCGCGGCGGCGCGGGTGGCGGTCCAGAAGCCCTCCCACTCGGTGCGGCCGGGGTCGTTGACATGCACGTGGGTGTCGACCAGGCCGGGCAGCAGGACGTGGTCGCCCAGGTCCTCCAGGCGGGCACCCTCCGGTACGGGTGCGTCGTACGGGAGGACGGCCGTGATCGTGCCGGCGGCGACCGCGACCGAAGCGGCGCGTGTCCCCTCGGGAGTGATGACCCGCGTCGAGCGCAGCACCAGTTCAGCGTCGGACACCCGAACCCCTTTGCTTCCGGCCTACTTCCGCGAAACGGAATTCAACTTTCTGTTGAAGGAGTCTTCACTCCCTCTCCCGCGCCGTCAAGGGCACACTGGACTACTGCGGCTGCCGGGCGACCACTCCTGGACGTTTCCACAAAGCGGAAGTAAACTTCCAACACGCAGAACGTAGCTACGCACAAGCGAGGAGTCAACCGACTGCCGGGTAGGCTTCTGCTCTTCCGCCAGTCCCGAAAGGAACGCGCCGTGCCGACGTCCAGCGCCAGCACCACCGACTCCGCCCGGTCCTCCGCCAACGGCGGGGTCCAGTCCCTGGAGCGCGCCTTCGACCTTCTCGAACGGATGGCGGACGCGGGCGGCGAGGTCGGACTGAGCGAGCTGTCCGCGAGCAGCGGGCTGCCCCTGCCGACCATCCACCGCCTGATGCGCACGCTGGTGGCCTGCGGGTACGTACGTCAGCAGCCCAACCGCCGGTACGCGCTCGGCCCGCGCCTGATCCGCCTCGGCGAGTCCGCCTCCCGACTGCTGGGCACCTGGGCGCGCCCCTATCTCGCCCGGCTGGTCGAGGAGACCGGCGAGACGGCGAACATGGCGCTGCTGGACGGGGACGAGATCGTCTACGTGGCGCAGGTGCCGTCGAAGCACTCGATGCGCATGTTCACGGAGGTCGGCCGGCGCGTGCTGCCGCACTCCACGGGCGTGGGCAAGGCACTGCTCGCCGGTTTCCCGCCGGAGGAGGTGCGCGCGCTGCTCGCCCGCACGGGCATGCCCGCCGCGACGGAGAAGACGATCACCACGCCCGACGGGTTCCTCGCGGCCCTGGAGGACGTGCGCAGCCAGGGCTACGCCATCGACGACAACGAGCAGGAGATCGGCGTCCGCTGTCTGGCGGTCCCGGTGCCCGACTCACCCACCGCCGCGGCCATCTCCATCTCCGGCCCGGCGGGGCGCGTCACGGAGGCGGCGACGGACAAGATCGTCCCGGTCCTCCAGCAGATCGCCGGCGAGCTCTCCGAAGCCCTGGCCAGCCAGAGCCCCGCGTGACGGGCCGATGACGTTCTGACGGCGCCGGCGGCCCACGAGTCCGGGACCGCAGGCCCGGACCGAACCGCGCTCAGTAGGGGCCGCCGCGGAACAACATGCTTCCGTGGTGGCGCGGACGGTCGCCGCGTTCATGGGCGGCGTCGGAGCGGTCGGTGGGCGCCGCGCGCCGGGCGAGGTCCCGAAGCGCCGCGAGACCGGCCAGCACCGTGTCACGGTGGTTCGCGGACTTCATCCAGAGCGGCAGCCGGGGGAACATCGCCATCGTCGGCGAGGTGTGACGTCGGCGCTGCGTGGCGGCCACGTAGGCGGCCAGGGCGTCGATGTGCTCCTCGTTGTACGCCCACAGGATCCGTCCCGCGCAGCGGGTCTGCAGCCACAACGGCCGCCTGAAGAAGGGGTCCTCGGTGCCGCCGGGCACGGCGCCGACCAGTCCTGCGCCCCTCTGCACGGCCGTCCGTTCGGCGACCGCGCCACAGCCCGCGCAGCTGAGCCGGCGAGGCTGGAAGAGCAGGGCGCCGAAGTGCTTCGAGGGCTCGACATCGGGCCGTGGCACGACGAGCGCGCGCCCACCGCACCTCGGGCAGACCACGTGCACCCGATCGGTGAACCGGACGAGCCAGGTGCCGTGGTCGTCGTGGCGGACAGGTCCGGGGCGCGCGGGCTCTGAGCTCATGACCGACAGCCTGCCGCGCCCGGCCCGCACCGGGCGACCGGTTTCCGCCCGACGCCCTCCCCCGCTCGCCCGCCTCCGCGACTCCGCTCGCCCGCCTCCGCGACTCCGCTCGCCGGTGGGCGTGGCTCCGGTGCCGCTACCCCTGCCCGCGCACCGGCCCTCCGAAGAGGTCCACGGCCCGGCGCACCTCGGTGAGCTCCGGGGACAGCGCGCTCACCGAGCCGATCGCGCCGGCGATCAGCAGCAGGGAGCGGCGCAGCCGCGGGATCTCGGGGTGCCACCGGCGGCCATCGCGTCCAGCGCGGCCAGTTCCTCCTCGGCGATGCTCCGGTCGGCGAACTCACCTGGGTGGGCTGCGAGCCGACGACGCAGCCGCGCCACGGCGGAGCGTAGCTCCGTCACGCGCGGGTCCTCGTCGCCGCTGGTCACAGGCCCCTGCCGCCTCTGCTCGACGCTCCGCAACACAGTCCTCCCCCTCGCACCTCGTCGTGCGCGTGCCGGTCCGACGCGAAGTCCCCCACACCGGGCGCCGATCGGACGCCCGGCCGGTCGGTGCGGGCGACAGTAAACGACGCGGGCCACCAGACGCCAGTCCATTGCGTCATCGACTTGTTCCGCTGCGTGACTTCTCGGCCCGAGGTCGTGCGGTATGCAGGATCCATGACGACCAGGAAGACGACGGACGGGGCGGGTGTGGTTGCTTTGCTGCTCGCCGCGGGAGGCGGGCGACGGCTGGGCGGGCGGCCCAAGGCGCTGCTCCCCCATCGAGGGCGACCGCTGGTGGAGCACGCGGTGCGGGTCCTGCGCGAGGGCGGCTGCAGGCGTGTCCACGTGGTACTGGGCGCACGCTCCGACGAGGTGCGCGCACGAGCCGATCTGACGGACTGCGTCCTCGTCGACAACCCCGACTGGGAACAGGGCATGGGGACGTCCCTGCGGGCCGGGCTGGATTCGCTGGCCGGTTCGGGCGCACGGGCCGCCCTGGTCTCGCTCGTCGACCAGCCCGGCATCGGACCGGAGGCGGTCGCCCGGGTGCGGGAGGCGTACGAGGACGAAAGCTCGCTGGTGTCGGCCTCGTACGACGGAGTGCGCGGCCATCCGGTGCTGTTCGGCGCCGCCCACTGGTCGGGGGTCGCCGCGACTGCGACCGGGGACCGGGGGGCACGCGCCTATCTGAAGGAGCGCGCGCCGGCGGTCACCCTCGTCGAGTGCGGGGACGTGGCCCGGCCCTTCGACATCGACACCGAGGCCGATCTCGCCCACCTTGAGTGAACGGGGTGGCACGCAGCGCCACCTTGCCTCGACCCAGAGAATCTCGACATCAACAGACGATTGAACTTCCACTATGAGGAAACTAGTATCCACTGTTCAGAAGCGCCCGAGGGCTCTGAGGGCGCGGAACGCCGTATTCGGGAAGACTGGCACCCGGTGCCGAACCGCCGGCTCGTCTTCGTAGCTCGCTGAAGGAAGTGACAGTCCATGTCCGCACCAGCGCCGTCCCCGCTGGCCATCGTCGACGCCGAGCCCCTGCCCCGGCAGGAGGAAGTCCTCACCGAAGCGGCGCTCGCCTTCGTGGCCGAGCTGCACCGGCGGTTCACGCCCCGGCGTGACGAACTGCTCGCCCGCCGCGCCGAGCGCCGCGCCGAGATCGCCCGCACCTCCACGCTCGACTTCCTTCCCGAGACGGCCGCGATCCGCGCCGACGACTCCTGGAAGGTCGGCCCGGCCCCGAGGCCCTGAACGACCGCCGGGTCGAGATCACCGGCCCCACCGACCGCAAGATGACCATCAACGCCCTCAACTCGGGCGCCAAGGTGTGGCTCGCGGACTTCGAGGACGCCTCCGCGCCCACCTGGGAGAACGTGGTCCACGGCCAGCTCAACCTGATCGACGCCTACACGCGGAACATCGACTTCACGGACCCGAAGTCCGGCAAGTCCTACGCCCTGAAGGCGAACGAGGAGCTCGCCACGGTCGTCACGCGCCCGCGCGGCTGGCACCTGAACGAGCGTCACCTCGTCGACGCGGACGGCACCGCGGTGCCCGGCGCGCTGGTCGACTTCGGCCTGTACTTCTTCCACAACGCCAAGCGCCTGCTGGGCCTGGGCAAGGGCCCCTACTTCTACCTCCCCAAGACGGAGTCGCACCTGGAGGCCCGCCTCTGGAACGAGGTCTTCGTCTTCGCGCAGGACTACGTCGGCATCCCGCAGGGCACCGTCCGGGCGACCGTCCTCATCGAGACGATCACGGCCGCCTACGAGATGGAGGAGATCCTCTACGAGCTGCGCGACCACGCCTCCGGGCTGAACGCGGGCCGCTGGGACTACCTCTTCTCCATCGTCAAGAACTTCCGGGACGGCGGCGCCAAGTTCGTCCTGCCGGACCGCAACGCGGTGACGATGACCGCCCCGTTCATGCGCGCGTACACCGAACTCCTCGTCCGCACCTGCCACAAGCGCGGCGCGCACGCGATCGGCGGCATGGCGGCGTTCATCCCGTCCCGCCGGGACGCGGAGGTCAACAAGGTGGCCTTCGAGAAGGTCCGCGCCGACAAGGACCGCGAGGCGAACGACGGTTTCGACGGCTCCTGGGTCGCCCACCCCGACCTGGTGCCGATCGCCATGGAGTCCTTCGACAAGGTCCTCGGCGAGAAGCCCAACCAGAAGGACCGGCTGCGCGAGGACGTCGACGTGAAGGCCGCCGACCTCATCGCCATCGACTCACTCGACGCCAAGCCGACGTACGCGGGCCTGGTCAACGCCGTGCAGGTCGGTATCCGTTACATCGAGGCCTGGCTGCGCGGCCTCGGCGCGGTCGCCATCTTCAACCTGATGGAGGACGCGGCCACCGCCGAGATCTCCCGCTCCCAGATCTGGCAGTGGATCAACGCGGGCGTCGTCCTCGACAACGGCGAGCACGTCACCGCCGAGCTGGCCCGCAAGGTCGCCGCCGAGGAACTGGCGAACATCCGCGCGGAGATCGGCGACGAGGCCTTCGCGGCCGGCAACTGGCAGCAGGCCCACGACCTACTGCTCAAGGTCTCCCTCGACGAGGACTACGCCGACTTCCTGACCCTGCCGGCGTACGAGCAGCTCAAGGGCTGAGCAGCCGCTACCGCTCCGAGTGGCCCAGGGTCTTGCCCGGGGCCACTCGGTCGCGTACGGCCTTCTTCACGGCGGTCGGCTCGGGGAAGCCCTGCTCGCGCCTGTCCCAGACGACCTCGTCGCCGACGCGGACGACGAACACCCCGCCCGTGCCGGGCCTCAGCGCCAACTCCGCCAGTTCGCCTTCGAAGGTCGTCAGCAGTTCCTGCGCCAGCCATGCCGCGCGGGGCAGCCAGCGGCACTGGGTGCAGTACTCGATCTCGACCCTCTGAACGTCCGTCATCCGAGGTGCACCGACCAATCCTGTTGGGCCGCGGGCTTGCCGTGCAGGTCGGGGACCTGCCGGAGCCACGCGGGTCGTCCTTGCTGGTTCCTCGCCGCCCTCAGGGCCTCCTCGGCGGCGATCTCCTCCGGGGAGGGGAAGCCGGTGGGCAGCCACGCCCCGGAGGACCGGACGCGGGCGTGCAGGTACGCCACATAGGCCTCGCGCGCCTCGTCGGCGGTGGTGAAGGCCGGCTCGTCCGCGAGCCAGGCGTCCGGGACCTCCGCGAGGATCCGGCGCAGCAGTTCCTCGGTCACCCTGGGCGCGAGTTCGGCGTCGGCGGCCCGGACGTCAGGGCCGTAGGGGCCGAGGGCGTGGTGCCGGAAGTCGTAGGCCTTGGCGGGGTCGGTGCCGTCCCAGCGGTGGTGGAAGACGAGGGCGGCGCCGTGGTCGATGAGCCACAGGCGCGGGGGTGCGACGCCGAGGGTGGGCCAGATCATCAGGTTCGAGCTGTGGATGGTGCGGTCGACGTTCACGGTCAGGGCGTCGAGCCAGACGATCCGCCCCGCCTCCACGGGATCCACGGGGAAGGCACGCGCCACCTCGGGTGTGAAGTCCCGGGCACCCGGCAGGTAGTCCATGCCGAGGTTCACGCCGGAGCTGGCCGCGTGCAGCCCCCGCACCTCCTGGTGCGGCTCGTCCCGCGCGATCGCCGGGTCGAAGTGCACCAGCACCAGCTCGGGGAACCGCAGACCGAGCGCCCGGGCCAGCTCGCCCACGATCACCTCGGCGACCAGCGCCTTGCGGCCCTGCGCGGAGCCGGTGAACTTCACGACGTAGGTGCCGAGGTCGTCGGCCTCGACGATTCCGGGGACGGAGCCGCCGGAGCGCAGGGGCTCGATGTAGCGGGTTGCGAAGACCTCTCTCAGCATTTTTCCGGGTCACCCGCCTCTTCAGCCTTGGAATCCATGCTCGGCCTCAGAGGCACACATCAGCGGGAATCGCCCGCCGTCCGCCCCTTGCTTCCGGCCTCCGGCATGAAGTGAACATAGTAACCGGGTGCCGTAGCGAGCAGTTCGCTCTGAGGGAGCCGCGCCCACATACATGCCGGCCCCGCTTCCCTGGGACAACAGTTGTCAACCCTGATTGACATCATCAAGGCTTGTCAACTACGGTTGACGCATGGATCATGTCGCAGGATTACTGGTACGACACGCACACAGCAGCGGCGAGGCATGGCCGGACCTGGCCGCCGCCCTGCTCGGCGGTCGGTCATGACCGCTGCCGTGCACGGTGACGAGCGGCTCGCTGCCAGGCTCGGCGAGCTGCTGGGCTCACGCCACCCCGTCGCCGCGGCGGCCGTGGTCTCGGCTCAGCGCGTGACTGTGGCGGGGCGCGGCACCGACCTGGACAGTGACTTCGAGATCGGTTCGATCACCAAGGGCGTCACCGGACTGCTGTACGCCGACGCGCTCGCCCGAGGGGAGATCGGCGCCGAT
The DNA here is from genome assembly GCA_018195615.1 of Streptomyces tuirus. Classification (GTDB taxonomy): domain Bacteria; phylum Actinomycetota; class Actinomycetes; order Streptomycetales; family Streptomycetaceae; genus Streptomyces; species Streptomyces tuirus_A. The sequence goes on from JAGTPG010000001.1 coordinate 1,210,869, forward strand.
ACCACCCTTGGCGAGCTGCTGCCGCTGGGCGACGCCCCCGCCGCGCGGGTGACGCTGCAGTCCCTGAGCACGCACCGGTCCGGCCTGCCGGGACTGCCCAGGTCCGCGCGGCCCTGGCGGCGCACGATCGCCCTGTGGCGTCACGGAGTCAACCCCTACGGCGAGGACCTCGACAAGCTCCTCGACCAAGCCCGGGACGTTCCACTGGGCAAGCCACGGCCCCGCTATTCCAACTTCGGGTTCGAACTCCTCGGCCATGCTCTCGCCAACGCCGCTGCGACGACCTATGCGGAGCTGATTCACCAGCGCATCGCTGTCCCGCTGAAACTTGACTGCTTCTATGTCGCAGGGACGACTGACCAGCTCCGACCGGGGGCGCTCACCGGCAGAAGCCGCCGAGGACGCCGGCGGCAACCCTGGACCGGCGAGGGAATCGGACCCGCAGGCGGTGTCCGGGCCTCGGTCGCCAGCATGGCCCGCTTCACCGCAGCGGTACTCGACGGCAGCGCTCCGGGGGGCGCCGCCCTCGATCCGGTGGCTCCGTTCGGCGCGGGCGCTCACATCGGCGCGGGCTGGATCACGATCCAGGTCAAAGGCCGACCGATCACCTGGCACAACGGCGGTACCGGTGGTTTCCGGTCCTGGCTCGGGCTCGACCGCGGCGCTGACACCGGCCTCGTCGTCCTGTCGGCCACCGCCGCACCGGTCGACCGTCACGGTTTCGCACTCCTGGCCGAGTACAGCCGTAGCAAGGGACGATGACATCGAGTCCCCTACCGCGTCGGGATCGCGGATATCTTGATCGTTCAGAATCGATCGAACTCATGGGGGAAGATGATGCGCTTCGGGCTTCGTGCGGCAGCAATTGTCACCGTCCTGGCAACGGAGTTGACCGCCTTAGCCGGAACGGCCGCCGCTACGGCGCCCGGGCCCGGCGCGGCTCCTGCCGCCGGGGCGGAGATCTTCGCGGACTCCGTCGGGCCGGACGCCACGGCACTGCAGGCGGCGCTGGACAAGCTGACGGCCGCAGGTGCTCCCGCGGCCCTGGCCCAGGTACGCGTCGGGGACGAGGTCTGGTCCGGCGCGAGCGGTGTCCGTGACATCCACACGCGGCGGGCCGCCCAGCCCGGCGATCGGTACCGCATCGCCAGCATCACCAAGGCGATGGTGGCGACCGTCGTCCTGCAACTGGTCGACGAGGGCCGGCTCGGCCTGGACGAAGCGGTGGTCCGGCACCTGCCCGGCCTGCTGCCGGCCGCCCACGAGAAGGTCACCGTCCGTCAGCTCCTCGACCACACCAGCGGAATCCCGGACTACTTCGACGTGCTGTACCCGACCGGGACCGACGCCGAGATGGAGCGGAACCGCTTCCGGTACGTGGCCCCGGAGGAATTGGTCCGGCGGGCCGTCGAGCAGCCTCCCGCGACAGCCGGCCAGTTCACCTACTCCAATACCAACTACGTGCTCCTCGGGCTCATCGCCGAGAGGACGACCGGTCACCCGCTCGCAAGCGAACTGCACCGCCGCGTCCTGCGTCCCGCCGGCATGAAGGACACGTCCTACCCGACGCTGAGCCCCTTTCTCGCCGGCCCGCACGTGCACGGGTACCGGCTGGGCGGAAAGGGCCGGCTCGTGGACACCACCGTGTACACCCCGTCGGTGTGGGGAGCGGCGGCGGGCGTGGTGTCGACGAGCGGTGACGTCAACCGCTTCTTCCGGGCGCTGTCCGACGGCACGCTGCTGTCCCCTGCCCGCCTGGCCGACATGCGGGCGGTGAACGAGGCCGGCTACGGGCTCGGCGTGATGGGCGGCGGCGACATCTGCCCCGCCGCTCCGGGCGACCGGGTGTGGGGCAACATGGGCAATGGATTCGGATACCGCTCGCAGTCCTGGAGCTCCCCGACGGCCGCCGCCAGGTCACCTTCGGCTGGACTGTGACGGTACCGGGTGTCGTCGGGCCGCCCGCCGTGGAGAAGGCCGTCCAGGAGTTCCTGCTGACCGCGCTGGCGGCCACCTGTGGGCCCGTGGCCCCGGAACCCGGCACCGAGCCGGAAGCCGGCCGCTGACACGGCCGAAACGTTCACCAATGACCGAAATGGCTCACACCCTCCTGTTGTATGGATGCCATCCACGCACAACGGGAGTGAGCAGGCATGGCCAAGGACACCACGGACGCGGGCCCGCCACCGTCCGCGAGCCTGAAGCCCGATGCGATCGGGTTTCTGGACGCGCTGGTGATCGGGCTCAACGCGACCTCACCGGCGTACTCCGTGGCGGCGGTCATCGGCCCGGTCGTGGCGCTCGTGGGCATCTACGCCCCCGGGGTGATGCTCGCGTCGTTCGTGCCCATGCTGCTGATCGCGTCGGCGTTCTACTACCTCAACAGGGTCGACCAGGACTGCGGCACGACCTTCTCGTGGGTCACCCGGGCCATGGGGCCGTGGGCGGGGTGGCTCGGCGGCTGGGCCATCGCGATGACCGGCGTGCTGGTGGTCGGGTCGCTGGCGGACGTCGCCGTGACCTTCTTCCTGCTCGCCGTCGGCCTGGACAGCTGGGTGGACAACGACGTCGTGCGCCAGGTCCTCACGGTGCTGCTCATCCTGGTGATGACGGCCGTCTGCGTGATCGGCACCGAGTTGTCGGCGAAGGTGCAGAACGTCCTCATCCTGGCGCAGGTGGTCTGCCTGCTCGCCTTCGCCGTGGTGGCGCTCTACCGGGTGTACGCCGACACCGGCACCCTCGACTCCGTCGAACCGCGGTTCAGCTGGCTGGACCCGTTCGGAGCCGGCGGGGCGTCACTGACCGCCGCCCTGCTGCTGGGCGTGTTCATCTACTGGGGCTGGGAGTCCGCGGTCAACCTCACCGAGGAGGTCGAGGACTCCGCGACCGCCCCCGGCAAGGCGGCCGTGTGGTCGACGGTGCTGCTCCTGGTCACCTACATCGCGGTCGCCTTCGCGGTCGTGGCCTACGCGGGAACGGTCTACCTGGCCGAGAACGCGGCCGAGGAGGAGTTCATCTTCGCGCTGCTCGCCGAGGAGGCGATGGGCGGCTGGGACTGGGTCGTGCTGCTGGCGGTCTCGACCTCCGCGCTCGCCTCCACGCAGACGACGATCATCCCGGCGTCGCGCACGGGCCTGTCGATGGCACGCCGGCACGCCCTGCCCGCGCACTTCGGCCGCATCCACCCGCGCTTCCGCACCCCCGACGTGAGCACCTGGTGGGTCGCCGGCATCGCCATCGTCTGGTACCTCGTCCTCTACCACGTCAGCGAGAACGCCCTCTTCGACTCCCTCACCGCGCTGTCCCTGCTGATCGCCTTCTACTACGCGCTCACCGGTCTGGCGTGTGCCGTCTACTACCGCCGCCAACTGACCCGTAGCGTCCGCGACTTCTTCCTGATCGGCCTCGGACCCCTGGTGGGTGCCGGACTGCTGGCGTGGCTGCTGGTGGAGTCCGTGTCGGACATGGCCGACCCCGCCAACTCCTACAGCGGGGTCTCCTGGTTCGGGCTCGGTCCCCCGCTCGTCATCGGTATCGGCATCGCCGTCACGGGCGTGGTCCTCATGGTCGTGTGGCGGCTGACGGCCCCCGCCTTCTGGTCGGAGCACCCCAGCACGGTCGACCCCGACCTCGTTCACCGCAAGGAGTCCTGAAGATGTCGGTGGTCCTCGGCTACGACGAGTCCCCGGGCGCCCTGCGTGCCCTGCGGGTGGCGATCGAGGTGGCGGCCGCGTACGACGAACCCCTGGTGATCGTCTACGGCGTCGCCGCCCCCGGCGTCACGGGCGAGGAGTACGGCGCTCACCACGAGGCCGTCCGCGAGGCCGGGAACACCGCGCTCGGCCACGCGGTCCGGGTCGCCGACGAGGCCGGGGTGCGCAGCACCGTCGAGCTCATCGACGAGCGTCCCGCTCCGGCCCTGATCGACGCCGCGGCCCGCCACGGCGCGCGGGTGATCGTGGTGGGCACCTGGGGCGAGAGCCCGGTGCGCGGGGCACTGCTGGGCTCGACTCCCCACAAGCTGCTGCACCTGTCGAGCGTTCCCGTGCTCTGCGTGCCGGCCGAGTCATGAGCCGTCCGAGCGTCGTCTCGCGAGCGGCGTGAAGACGTACAGGTCGAGGATCTCGGGCCGAGGAGCGACACCGGGGCCGCCCTCGCGCACCCAGGAGACGACGTCCTCGGTGGCGGCCTGGTCGTTGACCAGCCCCAGCCACACCGGCCGTGCCCCGGCGGCCCGGCCCTCGGCGGACGGCTGGACGACGATGACATTGGCCTGGTCGCAGACGTCGAGGCAGTCGGAGACCCGCACGGGTGCCGACGCGCGCAGACGCTCGGTCTGGGCGGCGTGGTCGACGCCGGTCACCTTGGGGTTGCCGCAGCAGCAGTCCCGGCAGACGACGACGCGGCACGGAGCCCCTCCGGCCGGCCTTGCGGACATGCCGCACCTTGCCTCTCTCCGGGGAGATCCGCCCCGGTGGTTCGTCGAGGAGGCGACCGCGTGAGTCTCCTGGCTCTCGGGTCGACGCCGGTCCCGGCCTTCCCACTCGCGTGCGGGCAGTGGCCTGTTCGGAACCGGCTCGCCGATCACAGTGGCGGGACCGCGCCGGATTCACACCGGCTTCCTCGTTCCGCCGTCGCCTTGTCGTCGGCCATCCTCCCATGCGGCCGGAGTGGGCACGGCCCCGGAGATCCGCCGCGCGCTGGACGGGGAGCGGGGGTTCCCCGACGCGACGGCTGCCGCGTCAGGTCACTCCTGGCCCCGGACGCCGTCAGGGAGTCGCCCGTCGTCGCACAGTGCGGCTCCGCCGCACGCGGCGGGCCGGGTCCGGAGGGGAACGCCGTTCGCGCGCAGCACCTCGCGGACGTCGAGGATCAGCGGGAAGACCTCGTGGTTGCGGTCCTCACCCTGCTCGTCCCAGGCCCGCTGCTCGGCCTCCACGGCCATGCGGTCCTCGGCGAACACGCGCTCGGTGAAGCGCCGGATGAACGGCCAGGCCAGCTGGAGCACGCCCGGAATCCCGGGTTTCTCGATCATGAGCAGGCCGTAGGCGTGGCAGGTGCGCTGCTCGGCGTCCTCGGGTACGTAGGCGACCCAGAGGCGGAAGGCCGGGTGTTCGGCGTTCTCCGGGACCAGGTCGAGGGTCTGGTACGGGTACTCGGTGCGGATCGTCATGACATCGGCGGTGCCGCCTCCGATGCCCTCGGCGGCCAGCAGGCCGGCGCTGCGGTTGCGCTTCCCGCCCGTGTGGGTGAAAAGGTACCTGGCCTCCACCGACCGCTCGTCGGCTTCGTACCCCAGCAGTTCGGGGTGGAGCCTTCCGACGACGCCGCGGTGGAGGAACTGGTGGTTCATGTCGAGGAGGTTCTCGTGCATGAACGAGTAGTGGCAGCGCACGGTCCGGGAGTACGTCATGGTCAGGTACCGCGGTGAGTCGAAGGCCGGCAGCTCGGGCAGGGGTGTGGCCGCGGCGCGCTGCGGGTCGCCCGGGAAGACGAACACCAGGCCGTACGCCTCGCGGACGGGGTAGCCGCGTACGCCGCGGGGTGGCCGGCGGTCGCCTTTGGCCAGATACGGGATCTGCGAGATGCGGCCGTCGCCACGGTAGGCCCAGGCGTGGTAGCGGCAGCGGAGGATCTCGCCCTCCACGACTCCCATGCTCAACGGCACCTGCCGGTGGGCGCACCGGTCCTCCAGCGCGTGGACCTCACCGCTCCTGCCGCGGAAGAGGGCGATGCGCTCGCCCGCGAACGCGGTGGCCAGCACCCGCTCGCGGCGCACGCGCCGGGACAGGGCGACCGGGTACCAGTAGTCAGGGTTGGCGCCCACCCGCCGGAGATCGGCCTTGGCGGCGGCCGCTTCGCTGTGCCCCGAGGGCTCGGCGGCGAGGGCGGTGGCCCTGTCGGTCTCGGTCATACCTCTCCTCGCAGGTGGGACACGGCACGGACAGCCACCCGGCCGGGCCGGGCCCGGCCCGCCGTCGCGGCGAACACCCTTCGGCTCCCTCACCCTGACCTTCACCCGCCCCCGATGCCCTGCCGGAGGGTCCGGACGGGTGAGCGGCCACACACGCACGCCGAGGCGTGAGTAACCGGCGCAGTCCGCCGACGCGGCGAGCGGGTGTCGGCGTCACGGTCGGCGGACGTGGGACAGGGCCCGTGTGGGGTCGGGGCCCGGGTGGGCTCGGGTCCCGGTCGGCTTCGGTGGGGGCTACGCGTCGCGCAGTGGGTTGGGCAGCGGGAGGTACCGCGCGTCCGCGCCGTTCGCGTTCGTCCAGCGGAGCAGGAGGTTCGTCTTGGCCGGAAGGGTCGGTGCGGTGAGCAGCGCGGGGATCTCGGGGAGGTCGTGCCGGGCGAGTTCGCGGCGGGCGGCGGGCCAGGGGTCGAGGCCGGGGTGGCGTTCGGCCAGGGCGCCGGCGATCTCGACGAGGTGGTTGACGACCAGGCAGTACACGAGCCGCTCCCAGCCCGCTTCCCGCGACACCTCCGGCAGCAGCTTCACGCCCTCGGCGTCCCGGTACAGCGCCTGCACGGGCATGCCGTCGGCGTCCACGGCCACCAGGGTGTTCTGCAGATGCGCCTCGATGACGACGCCGTGCCCGGCGAAGGCCGCCAGCGCCGGGGCACGACCTGCGCGAGATAAGCCGCCCACCAGGCCTCGGGGTCGGCGGCACGGTCGAGCGGGCTGCCGTCGAAGCCCTCGACGAGCCCGGCGGCCAGCAGCGGGGTCGCGCCGGGCAGGAGCCGCCCGCCGAAGCCGTCGCGGACCAGGACGGCCAGGGCCTCGAAGGCGAAGTCGGCGGTGCGGTACCCGCGGTCGCTCAGCCAGGCCGGGGGGCCGTCGAAGGTCTCGAAGGCGGCACACACGGCCGCGTCGGTCCGGCGCAGCGCGAGCAGGTCGTGGCGCCACAGCCGGCGGATGTCGTTGGTGATGCGCACGTCCAGGCTGAACTTCAGGAAAAGGTCATGTTCGGGCGTGTAGAGCGTGCGGATCGCCGCAGTGGGCCAGGTGTCGGAGCCGGTCGTGCCGAGCCGGACCAGTCTGCCGTCCGCGAAGGCGGCGGCGAGCTCCGGACCGGCCAGGTCGAGCTGCCAGGGGTGGGCGGGCAGCAGCCGGTAGCCCGGCGGGGCCGTGCCGAGCGCGTCGAGGGCCGAGGTGTCGCCCTCCTCGACGACGGTGTCCTCGCGCAGCCCGAGCAGCGTCAGCGGGAACCGGGCGTACGCCTCGGGCGCGTACGGCAGCCAGCCGGCCGCGGGACCGCCCCCGCGCGCCTTGGGGGCGGGGTGGTGGGTGTGGCCGGTGAGGAGGGACTGCTCGGAGAGCCGGTAGGGGTCGTCGGGCGGGGTCGCCCGAGCGCGGGCGGCCAGCAGCGCGGCCACCGCGTCCCGGCTGTCGAGCATCTCGGCGGGCAGTTCGTGGTTGGACAGGCCGGTGTGCCGGCGCAGTTCCTCGGCGACGAGTTTGACCAGTTCCGTATGGCCGACGCGCTGCCAGCCGTCCGCCACGCGGATCTCGGGCTCCGCGGGCCGCCGCGTGCCGCGCACGCGCAGCAGGCGGTCCCGCCGGGCAGGTGGTGGACCCGGTGTTCACCGGCCCGACGCACCGGCCAGGCCACCTCCCGCAGCAGGCAGTTCAGCAGCGGTACGGCGGCGTACGCGTCGGCGAGGCCGCCGTTGGCCGTGATGTCGCCGTGGTCGGAGTCGCCGTCGGCGGTCGGGGGCATGAGGTCCACGCGATCCACTCGTTCCCTGTGTTCCCCGCGGTCCTCAAGGACCTCCGGGCGGAGATGATCAGTATGTATGTCGTCGTCATCCCGTCGTGACGCCCTATTCGTACCCGAGGAGCCCTCCCGTGCACCGTCCCCCCACCGCCGAGGCCGAGGTCGCCGACGAGCTGGCCGTCGTACGGCCCGGTCTCCTGCCGCGGTACGAGGCCGAACTGCCCGGGGCCCGGGCTGCCGTGCTGTCCCGCCTGTGGCGCGGTCTCGCCCACGATCCACTGCCCTGGGTCACCCGCGGGGAGCAGGGCCGGGACGGCCTGACCCTGTGCCTGTCCGACGGCCGGCGGCTGCACGGCCCCCGGCCGGATCCGTACGCGACCGGTGCCTACGTCACCGTCGTCCGGCTCGGCGAGGCGGAGTACGACGATCCGGCTCGGCTGGTGACGGACCTCGCCGTAGCGCACTCCGCGTCCTTCGCCGCCGAAGTCGGGCACAGCGTCGCCTCGTTGGCGCTGTCGAGGGCGGGGCAGGAGGGGCACGTGCCGGACGAGTGGCCGGAGACCGACTGGGAGTGGGAGCAGCGGATCGTCGACGGGCATCCGTTCCATCCGACCTGCCGGTCCCGGCCCGGTTTCTCGGTGGCCGAGCAGTTCGCCTACGGGCCCGAGCACCGGCCGGTCGTGGAGCTCGGGCTGGTGCCGGTGCGGGCGGAGGAGTGCCTGGTGACCGGTGTGTGGCCGGAGGAGCTGCGGGACGGGGGGCGGGTGGTGCTGCCGGTGCATCCGTGGCAGGCGGCGCACGTACTGAAGCGGACGTGCGAGGAGCGGCTGACCGCACATCCCCTGATGTCCCTGCGGACGCTCGCCCTGCCCGGTGGGGCGCACGTCAAGACCTCGCTCAGTGCCCGGCTGACGTCGTCGGTGCGGGACATCTCGCTGCCCTCGGTCGCCGCGTCCGCCGTGCTGTCGGACTTCGCCGAGGCGACGGCCTCGCGCACGGACGGCCTGCTGCACATGACCCGCACCCTGGGCGCGGCGGCCGGCTCCCCCGACTTCGCGGCCGTCCTGCGGGAGTCGCCGCTGACGTACGCGTCGAACGGCGAACGTGTCTTGCCGGTGGCGGCGCTCGCCACCACCGCACTGCCCCGCTCCCCGGGGTGGCTGGCCGGCTTCGCGCGCCTCGCCCTCACCGTCGGTCTGCGGCTGCTGGAGCTGGGCGTGGCCCTGGAGGCGCACGGCCAGAACCTCCTGGTGGTCCTGTCGCGGGCGGGTGACCCGCTGCGGCTGGTCTACCGGGACCTGGCCGACATCCGGGTCAGCCCCGCCCGTCTCGCCCGGCACGGCATCGCGGTGCCGGACCTGCCCGCCCGCATGGTCTCGGACGACGAACGCACGCTGCGGCGCAAGCTGTTCGGTTCGCTCGTGGCGGGCGCGCTGGCCGGTACGGCAGGGTCGGGGGCGGCGCTCGCGCAGGCCCTTCAGGCGGCCGTGCCGGATCTCCCGCGCGGCCCGGAGCTGGCGGCGCTGTGCGCGGAGCCACTGCCCACGAAGGCGCTGACGCTGATGCGGCTCTCGCCGCGGCGGGCCGGCGACCAGTGGGCGGAACTGCCCAATCCCCTTGTCTGAGCCCCGTTTGGGAACACGAACCCGGTGATCAATGAGATCCGCGATGATCACAAGGAAACGGCCGGCGGCCGTGGTCCGTGCCCTGCTCGCCGTGTTGACGGCCAGAACGGGGCGCAGACACGCACCGCCGCGGCGGAAGCGTCCTCCGTTGAGCTGGCCTGCGTGCCGCGCACCGTCCGCGCCTGGTCGGAGCCGTGGTCGAACCACCCGCTGCCGGGCGCGTACTACGTCCGGCTGACGGCCGCCGGTGTGCCGCCTCCTACCTCGGCCTTCCGGTCGGCGCCGAAGTCCGGGTGGATGCCAAGGACATCGGCGGTTCGGGGGCGGTGGACGGCTCGCTCGCGGAGCCCCGGGTACCGGGGATCGCGGCCGAGCCCGAGGAGGGGCAGGAGGACGCGGCGGTGCCGGCCTCCCCGGAACCCGAGGACGTCTGGACGTCCGGCTGGTGGTCGGACCGGTGGGTGTGGACCGCGGTGGGCGGCGCACTGGCCGCGCTGGCGGGTGTCGGCGGCTACGCGCTGACGCGCGGGTCGGGCCGTCCGGCCCGGGTGTCTCCGAACGCCTGACACCGTCCCAGAAGGCCCGCTTCGGCGGGCCTTCCCTCATGTCTCGCGGAGCGCTTTCGCGAGCGTGCCCTCGCCGGTCACCTCGATCCGGCCGTCCCGCACGGCCTGCGCCAGGGTCAGCTCCCCCCGGCCGAGCGCCGTGCACGTGCCGGTGTCCAGGACCAGCCGGGCGTCCGGCTCACCGGGGGCGGGCCCGTCGCCGTACACGGGCCCGTCCTCGGCACCGGCGCGGAGGTGGAACAGCCCCTCCTCCAGGCTCACTTCGACGAGTCCCTCCCCGTCGAGCAGGCGCAGCAGCGGCAGGGCGAACCAGTGCGCCCGTACCGCGTCGGTGGGGCGCCGCTCCCGAGCTCCGCCTGCCCCCACGCCCCAGCGCCTGGAGCACGGGCAGCACCTCGCGTCCGCGAGCGGTGACTTCGTACACAGAGGCCGCGCCGGGCGGGGGCAGCCGCCGCCGGGTCGCGAGGCCGTCGCGCTCCATGTCCCTCAGCCGCGAGGCGAGTACGTCCGTGCTGACGCCGGGCAGGTCGGCGTGCAGGTCGGTGTAGCGGCGGGGACCGGCGAGGAGCTCCCGGACGATCAGCAGGGTCCAGCGGTCGCCGACGACGTCGAGCGCACGGGCGGCGGAACAGTACTGGTCGTAGCTTCGGCGAGGTGGCATGCGACGCAGTCTAGACAAGTTGTTGGACTTTCCAAGCTGCTACTTGGTAAAACCAAGCAACACCAGATTCCGGAGGGGAAGCGCGCGCATGGAGTTCCGGCAGTCGAGCAAGCTCAGCGAGGTCTGTTACGAGATCCGCGGCCCGGTCATAGAGCACGCCAACGCGCTGGAGGAGGCGGGCCACAGCGTGCTGCGCCTGAACACCGGCAATCCCGCGCTCTTCGGGTTCGAGGCGCCCGAGGAGATCCTCCAGGACATGATCCGGATGCTGCCGCGGGCGCACGGCTACACCGACTCGCGCGGCATCCTGTCCGCCCGCCGGGCGGTCGCCCAGCGCTACCAGACGCTGGGCCTGGAGGTCGGCGTCGACGACGTCTTCCTCGGCAACGGCGTGTCCGAGCTGGTCTCCATGGCCGTGCAGGCGCTCATCGAGGACGGCGACGAGATCCTGATCCCCGCCCCGGACTTCCCCCTCTGGACGGCGGTGACGACCCTCGCGGGCGGCAAGGCGGTCCACTACCTGTGCGACGAACAGGCCGACTGGTACCCGGACCTGGACGACATGACGTCGAAGATCACCGACCGTACGAAGGCGGTCGTGATCATCAACCCCAACAACCCCACCGGCGCGGTCTACCCGAAGGAGATCGTCGAGGGCATCCTCGACCTGGCCCGCCGCCACGGCCTGATGGTGTTCGCCGACGAGATCTACGACCAGATCCTCTACGACGACGCCGTGCACCACTCGGCCGCCGCGCTCGCCCCCGACCTGGTGGTCCTCACCTTCTGCGGCCTGTCGAAGACCTACCGCGTGGCGGGCTTCCGCTCGGGCTGGATGGTGGTCACGGGCCCGAGGCAGCACGCGAAGGACTACCTGGAGGGCCTCACCATGCTGGCCTCCATGCGGCTGTGCGCCAACGCGCCCGCCCAGTACGCCATCCAGGCCGCGCTCGGCGGCCGGCAGTCCATCGGCGAGCTGACCGCCCCCGGCGGACGGCTGCTGGAACAGCGGGACGTGGCCTGGGAGAAGCTCAACGAGATCCCCGGCGTGACGTGCGTGAAGCCGAAGGGCGCGCTGTACGCCTTCCCGCGGCTGGATCCCAAGGTGCACCGGATCCACGACGACGAGCAGTTCGTGCTGGACCTGCTGCTGCGGGAGAAGATCCAGGTGGTCCAGGGCACGGGCTTCAACTGGCCGACCCCGGATCACTTCCGCATCCTGACCCTGCCGCACGCCGACGACCTGGAGGCGGCGATCGGGCGGATCGGGCGGTTCCTGAGCGGGTACCGCCAGTAGGCGCGGTTGTCAGTGGCGGGTCGTAGCCTTCCAGCAGGTGGGGCGAGCGCCCCACGGCCTGTCCCCGGGCCTGTCCCCGTGCCTGTCCCCGTGCCTGTCCCTGGGCCGGAGAGGAGTGTGCCGTGACCCGACCGCCGACCGCCGCGCAGCGGCGGGTCATCGACGCCGCCGATCCGGTGACCGGGCGGCTGCGGGGCACGGAGGCGCAGCTCGCGTCACTGGTGAAGCGGGGGCTCGCCTTCCGGCATCCGAGGCCGCCGCACGATCACTTCCTGACGCCGGAGGGCCATCGGGTACGCCAGGGCGTCATGGAGGCGCCCGCGCCCGCCGCCGAGGCCCCCGCCGACGCCGGCGTGTTCGCCGCGCGCGTCGGCGGTGAGGAGACGCCGCCGGAGAGCGGGCCCACCCGGCGGCGTGAGGTGCACAGCGCCTGGCAGGGGCTGCGGGAGCTGCGCCGGATGACCAACGCGGACGGCGCCGTGGACCGGCCCTGCGGCTGGGAGCGGACGCATCTGGTGCAGGCCGCCGCGCTCGCGCTTGAGGCGGCCGGACACCGCCCGGCGGGGCGGGACGCCGGGGGTTACCGGGTTCGGGAGACCCCGCAGCCGGAGGCCGTCGCCGTGTACGAGCCGGACGGCGAGGCGCTGCGGACCTGCGCGGCCACCCTGCAGGGGGCAGGCTGGCAGGTGAGCGAGCACCGCGAGCCGCGCACCGGGACCCGCTATCTCCTGGCTTCACCACGCCGAGCGTGATGAGCATGCCAAGATCGGTGGATCGTTGCGTACGCCACGAGAATCCGGTGCGAGAGGGGAAGCCGATGAGCGAGCCGTTTTCCGTCCCGGTGACCGTCCGCGGTTACGAGACCGATGTGCAGGGTCACCTCAACCAGAGCGTCTACCTGAACTACGCGGAGCACGCCCGCTGGTCGTTACTGCGGGCCGCGGGGATCACCCAGTCCGCGCTCATCGGCAGCGGCGTGGGCCCGGTCGCCCTGGAGACGACCATCCGCTACAAGCGGGAGCTGCTCGCGGGCGACGAGGTGGAGGTGACCTGCGCCTTCGACTGGGGCGAGGGCAAGGTCTTCCGGATCGAGCAGACCGTCCGGAAGGCCGACGGCACGGTGGCGGCCGAGATCACCGCGGTGGGCGGACTGATGGACCTGAAGGCCCGCAAGCTGGTCACGGACCCCCAGGAACACTTCAGGAAGCTGGCGGCCGACCCGGGCTTCTTCGGGCTGTGAGGCGGGCCGGCCCCGGCCTCAGGGCGCGGCCGGGGCCCGGGGCACGCCCGTGATCTCCTCTCCCGCCTCCATCGGGTGGGTCACGTCATGGGCGTCCCGGCCGCCCCTGCCCAGGTGATTGAAGGCCAGGTTCAGCAGGACCGCCGCCACACAGCCCGTGGAGATGCCGGAGTCGAGGACGATCCGCGCCGTCTCCGGGAAGGCGTGGTAGAACTCCGGCGCCGTGATGGGGATGATGCCGACGGCCAGGGAGACGGCCACGATCAGGACGTTGTTGTCCCGGTCCAGGCCGGCCCGGACCAGGGTCTGGATGCCGCTGGCCGCGACCGAGCCGAAGAGGACCACACCGGCCCCGCCGAGCACCGGGCGCGGTACGACGGCGATCAGCGAGGCGGCCATGGGGCACAGGCCCATCAGCACCAGGAACCCGCCGCCGACCGCGACGACGTACCGGCTGCGGATCTTCGTCATCGCGACCAGGCCGATGTTCTGCGCGAAGGCGCTGCACATGAAGCCGTTGAAGAGCGGGCTGATCGCCGAGCCGAGGGTGTCGGCGCGCAGTCCCGCGGCGATGGTCTTCTCGTCGGCCGGGCGGTCGACGATCTCGCCGAGCGCCAGCATGTCGGCGGTCGACTCGGTCATCGACACCACCATCACCACGCACATCGAGAGGATCGCGGCCAGCTGGAACTGCGGGGCGCCGAAGTGGAACGGGGCCGGGAAGCCGATGACGTCCGCGTCCGCGACCGGGCCGAAGTCGGTGACGCCGAACGGGATCGCGATGAGCGTGCCCGCGACCAGGCCGAGCAGGACGGCGATCTGCTTGACGAAGCCCCGGGTGAAGCGGCGCAGCAGCAGGACGATCAGCAGGGTCACGGCCGCGAGGCCGAGGTTCGTCGCCGAACCGTAGTCGTCCGCGGCCGGGTTCGGGCCCTGCGCCCAGCCGAAGGCCACCGGCAGCAGCGAGATGCCGATGAGCGTGATCACGGAGCCGGTCACGACCGGCGGGAAGAAGCGGACCGCCTTGCAGAAGGCGGGAGCCGCGATGAAGCCGAGGAGTCCGGCGACGATGACCGCGCCGAAGATGATCGGCAGGGCGTCGGACTTGTCCTCGGTGGAGGCGACGATCGCGGTCATCGGGGCGACACCGGCGAAGGTGACACCGTTGACGAACGGCAGCCGGGCGCCGATCTTCCAGATGCCGATGGTCTGCAGGAACGTGGCGAGGCCCGCGGTGAACAGGCAGGCGCCGGTGAGGAAGGTCAGGTCGGTGGCGGTCAGGCCGATGGCCGCGCCGACGATCAGGGGTGGGGCGACGACTCCCGCGTACATGGCGGCCACATGCTGGAGGCCGGTCGTCGCCATCTTGAGCGCGGGGAGTTTTTCGTCAACGGGGTGGTCGGCCACGGCGGCTTCCCTCCGGTCGGTTACACGGCTTCGTCGAATGACTGCCGTGGGTGTCAAGGAGGTGGTGCTGGTGGTCGTGCGGGACCGGACATGCAGGACGGGGGTGGCCGTTCCGGGGCGCGCGTGTACGCGCGCCCCGGAGACGGTCGCCGTGGACCCCGCTCGGGTCCGCGGCCACCGGCCGGGAGCCGTCCCTCCCGGCCGGAGTATCCGGGTGGTCAGGCCTGCGCGGCGATCCTCGCCAGCCGCTGGGCCTCGTCCCGCGTGGAGCGGGCGATGGCGTCCTCGTCGACCGTGAGCAGCCGCCCGTCCTCGACGATCTGCCGGCCGTTCACGAAGGAGGCGGTGACCGGGGCCGCCGCGCCGAAGACCAGCGCGGTCACCGGGTCGGCGATGGAGGCGTGGGCGAGCGTGTCCATCCGCCACAGCACCAGGTCGGCGAGCTTGCCGGGCTCCAGGGAGCCGGTCTCCGCCGCCCGGCCGAGGACCTGGGCGCCGCCGTACGTGCCGAGCCGCAGCGCCTGCCGGGCGTTCAGGGCCCGCTCCTTGTGCGCGCCGAGGCGGTTGATGAGCAGGGCGTTGCGCAGCTCGGTGTGGAGTTCGCCGGACTCGTTGGACGCGGTGCCGTCCACGCCGAGGCCGACGGGTACGCCGGCCGCGAGCAGGTCGGGGACGCGGGCGATACCGGCCGCGAGGCGGGCGTTGGAGGAGGGGCAGTGCGCGACGCCGGTCCTCGTACGGGCGAAGGCGGCGATGTCGGAGTCGTTCATGTGGACGCAGTGCGCCATCCACACGTCCTCGCCGAGCCAGCCGGTGGACTCGAAGTAGTCGGTCGGGCCCATGCCGAACAGTTCGTGGCAGAACTTCTCCTCCTCCACGGTCTCCGAGCCGTGGGTGTGCAGCCGCACCCCGAGGCGGCGGGCCAACTGGGCTCCGTCCCGCATCAGTTCGGTGGAGACGGAGAAGGGCGAGCAGGGCGCGACGGCGACCTGGGTCATGGCGTCGAAGGTGGAGTCGTGGTGCTGCCGGACGGTGTCCTCGGTCGCCGCCAGCGCGTCCTCGAGGGTCTCGACGGCGAAGTCCGGTGGCAGGCCGCCGTCCTTCTCGCCGCGGTCCATGGAGCCACGGGCGAGGGTGAAGCGGACACCCATGTCACGGGCGGCTGAGATGATCGCGCCGGACAGGTCACCGGAGCCCCGCGGGAAGACGTAGTGGTGGTCCATGGCGGTGGTGACACCGCCGCGCGCCATCATCGCGAGGGAGCCCTGGGCCGCCGCCCGCACCATCGGCTCGTCGATGCGCGCCCAGACCGGGTACAGCGCGACCAGCCAGTCGAACAGGTTGTGGTCCGTGGCCAGACCCCGGGTGATCCACTGGTAGAAGTGGTGGTGGGTGTTGATCAGGCCGGGAGTCACGAGGTGGCCGGAGGCGTCGATCCGGCGGGCGACGTTCTCCAGCCCCTCGGGGGCCGGGCCGGCGCCGAGCGACTCGATGCGGTTGCCGGTGACGACGACGTGTCCGGAGGTGTACTCGGTGTCGTTCGCGTCGACGGTCGCGATCGCGCAGTTCTCGATGACGATGCGCCGGTCTGCTGCCATGGTTCGTCCTTTGCGCTGATGTGGAGGGGCACGGCAGGACCCTGGGAGTTTGAGTGCCGCGGCCGGGAGAAGGGTTCCCCCGGCCACGGGTGCCGAAAGAGGTAACGTCAGAGATTGGTGAGATCCACCGGGATGCGCGCCTCGCAGCCGTCCCTGAGGACGGTCGCCTCGATCAGGCCGTAGGGGCGGTCGGCGGCGAAGTACACCTCGTTGTCGTTCTTCAGCCCGAACGGCTCGAGGTCGACCAGGAAGTGGTGCTTGTTCGGGAGGGAGAAGCGGACCTCGTCGATCTCGCCGCGGTTGTCGATGATGCGCGCGCCCATCTGGTACAGCGTCTGCTGCAGCGACAGCGAGTACGTCTCGGCGAAGGCCTGGAGCATGTGCTTCTTCGTCTGCTCGTAGGACGTCTCCCAGTCGGGCACGCGCTGCTCGTCGTCGGTCCAGTTGAACCGCCAGCGGCCGGAGACCTCGGTGGCCAGGATGCGGTCGTAGGCCTCCTTCAGCGTCGTGTACTTGTCCTTGGCGTAGCCCCAGAACTCGGAGTCGGTCGAGTTCATCACGACGAGGTCCTTCAGGCCGGAGATCACCTCCCAGGACGAGCCGTCGTAGGTGATCTGGGTCAGCCGGACCTCCTGGCCCTTGCGCACGAAGGAGTGCCCGGTCTCGGCGTCGGAGGCCTCGATCCGCTCCCAGGCGTACTCCTCGATGCGGATCCGGGCGGTCCTGATCGGCTCCTGGGAGGTCACGAAGTGCCGGGCGAGGTGGATGCCGAACTGCTCGGCGGACTCGATGCCGTGCTCCTTGGCGAACGCGTACACCGTGTTCTTGGTGGTGTCGGTCGGCAGGACGTTGGCGTTCGAGCCCGAGTAGTGGACCTCGTCCATGTCGCCGGAGAGCGAGACCGAGACGTTGAGGTCCTTGATGTGGTGGGTGGCGCCGTCCCGCGTGATCTTGACAACTCGGTTCTCGGCCTTGCCGTACTGGTTCTGTCCCAGGATCACAGGCCGGGCAGGGCGGGCAGGGCGGGAATTGACGGTCATTTAGCTAGCTCCCTCGGTAAACGGAGTAGCCGAACGGGTTGAGCAGCAGCGGCACGTGATAGTGCTCCCCCGGCTGCACGGCGAAGGTGATCGCCACCTCGGGGAAGAACACGGCACCGCTGTCCCGATTCGCGGGGGCGTCCTGCTGCGCATCGGCTTGCTTCTTCTCGAAGTACGGTTCGACGGCGAAGTCGAGCCGTACGTGGGTGGTCCCCTCCGGCAGGGCCGGCAGGTCCTTGCACCGCCCGTCCGCGTCGGTCGCGGAGCCGCCGAGCGCCTGCCAGTCCGCCGCACGTCCCGGGCGGGCGGAGAGGTGGACGGCGACGGCCTCGGCGGGGCGGCCGACGCTGGTGTCCAGGATGTGCGTGGAGACGGAGGCGGTGGTGGCGCTCATGGTCAGGCGTCCTCTTCCTCGAGAGCTTCGACGAGACGGGCGAGCCGGATACGGTTGATCTTGCCCAGCTCGGCGCGGACGATCTCCCGCTCCTGCTCCGGCGAGTTCCCGATCCGCTCCTTGACCGCGTCACGCATCTGCTCGCCGGTCCGGCCGGTGGCGCAGATCAGGAAGACATGGCCGAACCTCTCCTGGTAGGCGAGGTTCAGCTCCAGCATCTCCGCCTTGAGCGCGTCGGAGGCGCCGGCCATGCCGCGTTGCTCCCGGGCCGAGGTGGGGTCGCCGGGCTCGGGGCGGCCGATCGGCGGGTGGCCGGCCATCGCCTCCGCGAGGTCCTCGGCCGTCAGCTCCGCCATGGCGGCGTCGCTCGCGGCGTACAGGTCCTCGGCGGTGGCGCAGGGGCGGGCGGCGAGCAGCCGCTCGGCCCACGCCGTGGCGGCACACGCCTCGTGGAGCGCGGTGCGGGCCGCGTGCTCCTCGAGGGCGTTGAACCGGGCCAGGCCCGGCGTGGAAGTGGAAGTCACGGGAGCCTCCGTGGCCGGATACGGCCTTCGTGCTGAACGGGCGTGCCGACAGCTAACGCCGTCCCGCGACGGCACGTCAACAGTTTGTTGAAAATTCGCGGGGAGGAAACCGGGCCCGGTCAGGCCCCCTTCTCGCGGTTGAGGTAGTTGTAGACGGTGAAGCGGCTCACGCCGAGGGCGCTCGCCACGGTCTCCACCCCGTGCCGCACGGAGAAGGCGCCGCGCGCCTCGAGCATCCGCACGACCTCCTGCTTCGCCTTGCGGTCCAGGTCGGCCAGCGGCATGCCCTTGCGGCGCTCCATGGCGGCGAGGATGTGGTCGAGGGAGTCGGCGAGCTGCGGCAGCCGTACGGCGACGGCATCCCGGCCCTGCCAGGACAGCACGACGTCGTCGGCACCGGCCTCGTCCGGCGGGATCAGCTCGCCGCCCATGGCGTCGACCAGGGGCTTCACGGCGGCGATGAACGGCTCGTCGCCCGTGCCGCTCACGCCTCGCCCTCCTCGATCACATTGACCTGGAGCGAGATCCGGGTGGCGCCCGCCTCCAGGGTCTTGCGGAGCAGGGCGTCGACGGCGCCGAGCACCGTGTCGGCACCGCCCTCCGCGGTGTTGCCGAACGGCCCGACGTCCACGGCGTCCAGTTCTGCGGCCTCGACGACCTCGCGGGCCACCAGCGCGTGCGCGGGCGCCTCGTCGAGGTCGAAGGGCTCCGTGGTGAACTCCACTCTCAGTCGCATGCTGCCCCCAAACGCCATCGTGACGCCGACCCTAGCCGACGCGCCGATGACCGGCAGGCCGCCCCGGAACTCCTGGGCGGCGGGCACGCGCCGCTCCCCCGCCCCCCCGGCCCGCCGACGGCGAGCGACGACCGCCGCCCCCTTGACAAGCTTCGCGAGCCGACGGCAGTCTTCCGTTAAGCAGAAACAAGATTCCGCGATACGGAATGAAAGAAGGGAGCGCCGCCCCGATGGGATTCGCAGACCAGCGCTTCAACGTCAACCTGTCGATCCTCTTCACGGAACTCCCCCTCCTGGAGCGTCCCGCGGCCGCCGCCGCGGCCGGCTTCTCCGCGGTCGAGCTGTGGTGGCCCTGGGTCGACTCACCCGTCCCCGAGCGGTCCGAACTCGACGCCCTGAAGGGGGCCGTCGAGGACGCGGGCGTCCAGCTCACCGGCCTGAACTTCTACGCCGGGCAGCTCCCGGGCCCGGACCGCGGCGCCCTGTCGGTCCCCGGTCAGGAGTCGGAGCGGTTCCGCGCCAACATCGACGTGGCGGCCGGCTTCGCCCAGTCGCTGGGCTGCAAGGCGCTCAACGCCCTGTACGGCAACCGCGTCGAGGGCGTGGACCCGGCCGAGCAGGACGCGCTCGCCCTGGAGAACCTGGTCCTGGCCGCGAGGGCCGCCGACCGCATCGGCGCGATCCTGCTGATCGAGGCCCTGAACCAGCCCGAGTCGCCGCTGTACCCGCTGGTGTCGGCACCGGCCGCCGTCGGTGTGGTCGACAAGGTCAACGACGCGACGGGGCTGGGCAACGCCCGCTTCCTCATGGACCTGTACCACCTGTCCATGAACGGCGAGGACCAGCCGCGGGTGATCGAGCAGTACGCCGCGAAGACCGGCCACGTCCAGATCGCCGACAACCCGGGCCGCGGCGCGCCGGGCACGGGGACGCTGCCGCTGGAGGACCTGTTGGACCAGCTGCGGAAGGCGGGCTACGAGGGCTGGGTCGGCCTCGAGTACAAGCCGGGCGACCGCCCGAGCGCCCAGGCCTTCGACTGGCTGCCCCGCTGACCCCGTACCGAAAGGCACCTGATCATGAGCAACGAACGCGCAGCTTCTTCCCACCCCGACCGCCCGGCGATCGCCTGGATCGGGCTCGGCATCATGGGCTCCCCCATGTCCGAGAACCTCCTCAAAGCGGGTTACGACGTCACCGGCTACACGCTGGAGCAGGACAAGCTGGACCGGCTCGCCGCCGCGGGCGGTACCGCCGCCGGCTCGATCGCCGAGGCCGTGCGGGACGCCGACGTCGTCATCACGATGGTGCCGGCCTCCCCGCAGGTCGAGGCCATCTCCTACGGCCCCGACGGCATCCTGGAGAACGCGAGGCCCGGCGCGCTGCTGATCGACATGTCCTCGATCACCCCGCAGACCTCGGTCGACCTGGCGAAGGCGGCGAAGGACAAGGGCATCCGCGTCCTGGACGCCCCCGTGTCCGGCGGCGAGGCCGGTGCCGTCGAGGCCGTGCTGTCCATCATGGTCGGCGGCGAGCAGGCCGACTTCGACCAGGCGAAGCCGATCTTCGAGGCGCTCGGCAAGACCATCGTGCTGTGCGGCCCGCACGGCTCCGGCCAGACCGTGAAGGCCGCCAACCAGCTGATCGTCGCCGTGAACATCCAGGCGTGCGCCGAGGCCGTGGTGTTCCTGGAGAGGTCCGGGGTGGACCTGAAGGCCGCCCTGGACGTTCTCAACGGCGGGCTCGCCGGCTCGACCGTGCTGACGCGCAAGAAGGACAACTTCCTGAACCGCGACTTCAAGCCGGGCTTCCGTATCGACCTGCACCACAAGGACATGGGCATCGTCACGGACGCCGCCCGCAACGTCGGCGCGTCCCTGCCCGTCGGTGCCGTGGTCGCCCAGCTGGTCGCGAGCCTGCGCGCGCAGGGCGACGGCGGCCTGGACCACTCGGCGCTGCTGCGGGCCGTGGAGCGGCTCTCCGGCGCCCAGGTCTGACCCTCGTCCCACCGGGGTCCTCACACCCCGGGCGGCGCCGCCGCTGACACCTGTCCTGTCGCGCCCAAGGGGGCGGCGCCGCCCGGACCCAGCCACGCCCAGCACTTCGACTGGAACCTCGTGCACTTCCACAGGACTGAGACTCCCTGACCGCGTCCGACCGCCCGGGGGTGGCCCGGACGAGGGGTGGCCGCCCCGGGCACGGACGCGGGCAGGGCGCGGACCGCGGCGGTTGCGAGCCAGTGCGGTGGTGAAGGGCCCGGGCCGGCTTCTCGACCTGAGGGAAGACGTCCCGGACCCGTCACAGCCGCCGCGGTCCCGGTTGTGCCCCTGAAGACCCCGTCCGGCGGCGCGAATGTCCTGTCGCGCCCAGCCTCGCGCCGTCGGACGGCCAGCCCTTCAGGGTGCGGAACCGTCCCGCCCGCAGCAGCCTGAAGGCATGGCACATCCCACCGAGCACCCGCATGTCGTGGTCCACGCCCCCGCCCTGGACGGCTCCCGCCGGGTCACCCTGGGCGACGAGCCGCTGGGCGTCGCCACACACACCGACGACGTCGCCGAGATCCTGCGGCTGGCCGACCTGTACGTCACCGATGTCGCGGAGAGCGACATCGTCGAGTGGCAGGGCGGCGGCCCGGACGACTGGCCGGGGCTGTCGGAGCACCACGAGGTGTAGGCAGGCCTACGGCACCGGTCGTACACCCCGTACGGAACCCTCAAATGAACCTCTGAACCCGGCCCCGGGGGCTTCAACTGCCCCGGGGCCGGGCACATTCTCGGCACACGGGGCCCGCCGGCACGGGGGCGGCGGGCCCCGGCACGGGGGTGAAGCCATGAGCGACGGTACGGCGGTCCGGCTGGAGCCGCACGAGATCGCACTGCTGGGGGAAGGCCCGCGGGCCGCCGTCACCGTCGCCGTGGTGGATCTGTATCTGCGGGGCCTGGTGGAGGCGGACCTGCCCGGGACGGTACGGGCGGCCATCGCGGACGTCGTACGGGCGGAGCGGTCGCCGTCCCCGCTGGCGGACGCGGTACACGCCTGCCTCGACGAGCCGGCCGGTCTCAAGACGTTGGTCAAGGACCCGGACATCCGGCTCGCGGTGGCCCTCATGCGCATCCCGCTCGCCGAGGCGGGCCTGCTGCGCTATCCGCTGCTCGGCCCGACGCGCGCCGCCCGCCGCCATGTGCGGGAGCTGCGGGAGCGTCACCCGCTGCCCGCGAGCAGGCGGGGCCTGACCGACCACGACCGGCTGCTGGCGGTCGCCCTGCACGGCGAGGCGGCCCTACGACTGCTGGTGCCGCGCTTCGCCCTGCGGGCGGGTCTGATCCGCCGGGTCGAGGTGGGAGGCAGGGCTCTCCTCAAGCGCTCGCCGCGCGGCACGAACGGCGGCGGTGGGGGCTACTTCTACTGCGGCGGGGGCGGAGGCGGGGGTGGAGGCGGAGGCGGCGAGTGACCGCGGCCTCGGCCACGCCAGGACCACCCGACCCGCCAGCCACCGGCCCACCTGGGCCATGGGGCACGCGCGGGCAATCTGCCGCACACAGCCAGCCGGCTGCGCATGCCCGACCGGCCGCACGTAACCGACGGGCCCCGCACGACCGACAGGCCGCGCCCGAACGACCAGCCGAGCGCGACCGACAGGCCATGAGCGACCGACAGGCCGTGCCCGAGCGACAGGCCACGCCTGACCGACCAGCCGCGCCCGAACGACCAACCGAGCGTGAGCGACCGCCCCCGCGCGCCCGACCGGCCGCGCGCGACCTACAGGCCAAGCCTGAGCGACAGGCCATGAGCGACCGACAGGCCGTGCCCGAGCGACAGGCCACGCCTGACCGACCAGCCGCGCCCGAGCGACCAACCGAGCGTGAGCGACCGCCCCGCGCGCCTGACCGGCCGAGCCCGTCCGACACGCCGCGCGCGACCGACAGACCAAGCCTGAGCGACAGGCCGTGTCCGACCGGCCAGCCGAGCGCGACCTACCGGCCGTGCGTCAGCGACAGGCCGAGCGCGACCTACCGGCCGAGCGCGAGCGACCGGCCGCGCCTGACCGTGCGGCCATGCGTGAGCGACCCCCTCCGCGCCGAGAGGATTCGCGCATGGGCGCCCGGCCAGGCAGCGCGAGGGAGATGGAAAGCTCGAGGGGCGGCCCGTCCGCGATCCGGTGGGCCGCCCCTCTCTCCGCCCTGCGTGTCACACCTTCAGCGTCTTGATCGAGGTCGGCGCGTGGCCGGGCTCGGTGGCGAGTTCCTCGAACTCCACGACGTTGCCGATGTCGTTGGTCGTCGACATGGAGATGTTGGTGACGCGCTCCAGGATCGCCTCGACGACGACCGGCACCTGGTGCTCCGCGGCGAGCTTCTTGGCCCGCTCGAAGGCGGCACCCAGCTCGGCGGGGTCGGTGACGCGGATCGCCTTGCAGCCGAGGCCCTCGGCGACCTTGACGTGGTCGACGCCGTAGACGCCGAGCTCGGGCGCGTTGATGTTCTCGAACTCCAGCTTGACCTGGAAGTCGATGTCGAACGCCCGCTGCGCCTGGCGGATCAGGCCCAGGTAGGCGTTGTTCACCAGGACGTGGACGTACGGGATCTTGTGCTGTGCGCCGACGGCCAGCTCCTCGATCATGAACTGGAAGTCGTAGTCGCCGGAGAGCGCGACGACGGACGCCTCCGGGTCGGCCTTGGCGACGCCGAGCGCGGCCGGGACGGTCCAGCCGAGCGGGCCGGCCTGGCCGCAGTTGATCCAGTGGCGGGGCCGGTAGACGTGCAGCATCTGGGCGCCGGCGATCTGCGAGAGGCCGATGGTGGAGACGTACCGGGTCTCAGGGCCGAAGGCCTTGTTCATCTCCTCGTAGACGCGCTGCGGCTTGATCGGGATGTCGTCGAAGTGCGTACGGCGCTGGAGGGTGGCCTTCTTCTCCTGCGCGGCGGCGGCCCACGCGGAGCGGTCGGGCAGCTTGCCGGTGGCCTTCAGTTCCTTCGCCACCTCGACGAACAGCTCCAGGGCGGCCTTGGCGTCGGAGGCGATGCCGTAGTCCGGGGCGAAGATCCTGCCGATCTGGGTGGGCTCGATGTCGACGTGGACGAACGTCCGCCCGGCGGTGTAGACGTCGAGCTTGCCGGTGTGGCGGTTGGCCCAGCGGTTGCCGATACCGAGGACGAAGTCGGACTCCAGGAAGGTCGCGTTGCCGTAGCGGTGCGAGGTCTGGAGGCCGACCATGCCGGCGTTCAGCTCGTGGTCGTCGGGGAGGACGCCCCAGCCCATGAGGGTCGGGACGACCGGAGTGCCCGTCAACTCGGCGAACTCGACGAGCAGTTCGGCCGCATCGGCGTTGATGACACCGCCCCCCGCGACGATCAGCGGCCGCTCGGAGGCGTTCAGCATCCCGATCGCCTTCTCGATCTGGGCGCGGGTCGCGGCGGGCTTGTAGGTGGGAAGCGGCTCGTAGGTCTCCGGGTCGAACTCGATCTCCGTGAGCTGGACGTCGATCGGCAGGTCGATCAGGACCGGGCCGGGGCGGCCGGAACGCATCAGGTGGAAGGCCTGCTGGAAGACGCCGGGGACCTGCGCGGCCTCCAGCACGGTCACGGCCGACTTGGTGACGGGCTTGGCGATGGAGGCGATGTCGACGGCCTGGAAGTCCTCTTTGTGGATCACGGCGGTCGGGGCCTGGCCGGTGATGCAGAGGATCGGGATGGAGTCGCCCGTCGCGGAGTACAGGCCGGTGATCATGTCGGTGCCGGCCGGGCCGGAGGTGCCGATGCAGACGCCGATGTTGCCCGGGTGGGTACGGGTGTAGCCCTCGGCCATGTGCGAGGCGCCCTCGACGTGCCGGGCGAGGGTGTGGGCGATGCCGCCGGAGGCCTTGAGAGCCGCGTAGAAGGGGTTGATCGCCGCGCCGGGGACACCGAACGCGTCGGTGACGCCCTCACGCTTGAGGATCTCAACTGCCGCGCGGGCAGCGGTCATTCGAGCCATCGAGTACTCCTGCTTCGGCTGTCGGATTCGCACTCCCGTCGCGCCCCGCGGTGAGCTCTTCCGTAATGTGGAAAATATTTTCTACGATCTGGAATGAATGTATGTGGGGCGGGCGAAGGCCGTCAAGAGACGGCAAGCGGCGGACAGGCAGGGGTTCGCTGGAGCACGATGGACGTGCTGTCCCGACGTTTACGCCGTACTGCCGTACTGGAGTGGCCATGGCCGAGAGCGTGCCGGTGCGCTGTCCGTCCTGCCGACGCGAGCACCGCTACACGGCTCCGGCGTACCCGTGCGTGTGTGGTGCGCCGGTCGTCCCGACGTTGGATCCCCGCGGGGCGACGCCGGTTGCGCATCGTGTGTGGCAGGACGACTGGGTGACGGTGCGGTGCGATGCCTGCGGCCGGCGCGGGGAGTGGCCGCGACCGGAGGTGGGCTGCTCGTGCGGGGTGGTACTGCGGGTGCCGGTGGTGGACCGGGACACGCCTGACGACCCGCAGGGCAGCGCGGCAGCGACGGAACCACCGGCTCCCGCGCGCTCCGTCACGATCCGCACCGCGCTCGACGCCGTCACCGCCGGCGCGCTGTACCTGCGCCGGCTCGGCTACCGGGGGGTCCGCCGGGCGGACCAGCGTCCGCCGTCCGGTATCGGAATCGCCGCCCGAGGCGTCGTCGCGCTGGTCGACCCGGCCGTGCGACCGGCGAGCCTGCGGGACGTGGAGTGCCTGTGGCTGACGGCCATGACGGAGTCGGCGGACTGCGTCTACTTCTCCCTCGCCGGGTACGCCGACGACGCCCGGGCCCGCGCCGACGCCCTGGGCATCCCCCTGTTCGTCCTCGAACCGACCGGCACACCGCGGCCCGTGAACGCCCCCGCGGACGTGCTGGACAGCACCGGCACCGACAGCCAGGCACCCTGACACCTCCCCACCGCCGCATCATGACGGTATGCGCATCCGCCCCGCGAGCCCGGCCGAGCTTCCCGCCCTCCAGGACATCGAGCGTGCCGCCGGCGCGCCCTTCCGGGAGGTCGGCATGCCGGAGATCGCCGACGACGAGCCGCCGGGGCTCGACGTACTGGAGCGCTACCGCGCGGCGGGCCGCTGCTGGGTCGCGGCGGACGAGCGGGACCACCCGGTCGCGTACCTCGTCGCCGAGCCCGTCGACGGCGCCCTGCACATCGAGCAGGTGTCGGTCCACCCGCGCGCCGCGCGCCGTGGCGTGGGCCGGACCCTCCTCGCGTACGCCGCCGACCGCGCCCGCGAGGAGGGCCTCGCCGCCCTGACGCTGACCACCTTCACCGAGGTCCCGTGGAACGCCCCCTACTACACCCGCCTCGGCTTCCGCTCCCTCCCCGAGCCGGACCTCACCCCGGGCCTGCGCGCCATCCGCGCGACGGAGGCCGGACACGGCCTGGACCGCTGGCCCCGCGTGTGCATGCGCGCACCGCTCCCAAGCAGTTCACTGCCCGTCCGTGAACCTCTCCCGCAGTTCCACCTTGCGTACCTTGCCGGACACCGTCATCGGGAAGGAATCGAGAAGTTCGAGTCGGCTCGGGATCTTGTAGTGGGCCAACCGTCCCTCGCAGAAGGCCCGGATCCCCTCCAGTGACGGCGGGTCGGCCGGGTCGCGGGCGATGACGCAGGCCAGGACCTCCTCGCCGTAGTGGTCGTGGGGGACGCCCACGACCTGGACGTCCTGGATCTCGGGGTGGGCGTAGAGGAACTCCTCGACCTCACGGGGGTAGATGTTCTCCCCGCCCCGGATGATCATGTCCTTGATGCGGCCGACGATCTCGACGTAGCCGTCCTCGCGCATCACCGCGAGGTCACCGGTGTGCATCCAGCGGCCCGCGTCGATGGCCTCGGCGGTCTTCTCCGGTTCGTTCCAATAGCCGAGCATCACGCTGTAGCCGCGGGTGCACAACTCGCCCGCGGAACCACGTGGCCGGGTGACGCCCGTCGCGGGGTCGACGACCTTGACCTCGATGTGCGGCAGGACGCGGCCGACGGTGCTGGTGCGGTGTTCCAGGTCGTCCTGGCGGCGGGTCTGGGTGGAGACGGGTGAGGTCTCCGTCATGCCGTAGGCGATCGACACCTCGGCCATGTGCATCTCCGTGACGACCCGCTTCATCACCTCCACCGGGCAGGGCGAGCCCGCCATGATGCCGGTGCGCAAGGAGGAGAGGTCGTACGACGCGAAGTCGGGGAGGTTCAGCTCCGCGATGAACATGGTCGGGACGCCGTAGAGGGAGGTGCAGCGTTCCTGCTGGACCGCGTCCAGCGTGGCCTTCGGGTCGAAGGACGGGGCCGGGATCACCATGCAGGCGCCGTGGGACGTGGCGGCCAGGTTGCCCATGACCATGCCGAAGCAGTGGTAGAAGGGCACGGGGACGCAGATCCGGTCCTGCTCGCTGTAGGCGATCATCTCGCCCACGAAGTAACCGTTGTTGAGGATGTTGTGGTGCGAGAGGGTGGCCCCCTTGGGGAAGCCCGTCGTACCCGAGGTGTACTGGATGTTGATCGGGTCGTCGCAGGACAGGCCGTCCTCGAACCGGGCGCCGGGAGTCGCCCGCCCGAGCATCGCCTCCCAGCTCGGGTCGCCGAAGTACACGACCTCGCGCAACTCGCCGCACCTGCCCCGCACCTGCTCGACCATCGCCCGGTAGTCGCTCGTCTTGTGACCGAGGGAGGCGAACAGGAGGGAGATCCCGGCCTGGTTGAGGACGTACTCGACCTCGTGGGTGCGGTAGGCCGGGTTGATGTTCACCATGATCGCGCCGATGCGGGCCGTGGCGTACTGGACCAGGACCCACTCGGGGCAGTTGACCGCCCAGATGCCCACCCGGTCGCCCTTGGCGACGCCGGAGGCGAGCAGGGCCGAGGCCAGCTCGTCGACGGCCGCGCCGAACCGCGCGTACGTCCAGCGCCGCCCGGACGGCACGTCGACCAGAGCCTCGCGGTCCGGCCAGGTGGCCACCGCCCGGTCCAGGTTGGCCCCGATGGTGTCGCCGAGCAGAGCGGTCTCGCTGGTGCCGTGGCTGTAGGAGTTCACCGGAAGTCCTCCTCGCGGTACTCCGCGTCCGACCCGGCCGCCGTGGCCTCGCGCAGCTCGATGCGGCGGATCTTGCCCGAGACGGTCTTGGGCAGGTCGCCGAACTCCAGGCGGCGGATGCGCTTGTAGGGGGCCAGGACCTCACGGGAGTGCTCGAACAGCACCTTCGCGGTGTCGGGGCCCGGCTCCCAGCCCTCCGCCAGGACGACGTACGCCTTGGGGACCGCGAGGCGCAGTTCGTCCGGGGCGGGTACGACGGCCGCCTCGGCCACCGCCTCGTGCTCCAGCAGCGCGCTCTCCAGCTCGAAGGGGCTGATCTTGTAGTCGGACGCCTTGAACACGTCGTCCGCGCGGCCGACGTAGGTGATGTAGCCGTCGCCGTCTCGCGACCCGATGTCACCCGTGCGGTAGTAGCCGCCGGTCATCGCCTCGGCCGTGCGGTCCGCGTCGCCGTGGTAGCCGGTCATCAGGCCGACGGGGCGGGCCGACAGGTCGAGCGCGATCTCGCCTTCGGCCGCCCCCGGCGCGCCGGAGACGGGGTCCAGCAGCTCGACGCGGTAGCCGGGGCTCGGCCGGCCCATCGAACCGGTCTTGAGCGGCTGACCGGGGCTGTTGGCGACCTGCACGGCCGTCTCGGTCTGGCCGAAGCCGTCCCGGATGGTGATGCCCCAGGACCGGCGGACCTGCTCGATGACCTCCGGGTTGAGCGGCTCGCCGGCGGCGACGACCTCGCGCGGCGGGGTGCGCAGCTGGGTCAGGTCGGCCTGGATGAGCATGCGCCAGACGGTGGGCGGGGCGCAGAAGGTGGTGACCCCGGCGCGGTCCATCTCGGCCATCAGGCGGGCCGCGTCGAAGCGCGTGTAGTTGTGGAGGAAGACGGTCGCCTCGGCGTTCCAGGGGGCGAAGAGGTTGGACCAGGCGTGCTTGGCCCAGCCCGGCGAGGAGATGTTCAGGTGCACGTCGCCGGGGACCAGGCCGATCCAGTACATGGTCGACAGGTGCCCGATCGGATACGACGTGTGGGTGTGCTCGACGAGTTTGGGCCGGGCGGTGGTGCCCGAGGTGAAGTACAGCATCAGCGGGTCGTCGGCGCGGGTCGGGCCGTCGGGGGTGAAGCCGGCCGGGGCGCCGTAGGCGTCGTCCAGCGGCAGCCAGCCCTCGGGCACGGCGCCGGCGGCTCCCGCCGCGATGCGCGTGTAGTCGCCGGGCACCTCGGTGAACTTGCCGGTGTCCTCCGCGCGGACGATGACGTGCCGGACGCGTCCCCGGTCGACGCGGTCGCGCAGGTCGGCCGGGCCGAGCAGCGGCGTGGCCGGGATGACCACCGCGCGCAGCTTCATCGCCGCGAGGGCGGTGATCCACAGTTCGGCCTGGTTGCCGAGCATGACGAGGATCCGGTCCTCGGCGCGCACGCCCGGACGCGCAGCCAGTTGGCGCACTGGGACGACCGCACGGACATCTCCCCGAAGGACAGCTGTGTCTCGCGGCCGTCCTCCTCGACGATGTGCAGGGCGGTGCGGGCGTTGCCGTCCGCGATCTCGTCGAACCAGTCGAGCGCCCAGTTGAAGTACTCGGGGCGAGGCCAGCGGAAGCCCGTGTAGGCCGTCGTGTAGTCCTCGCGGTGTTCCAGCAGGAAGTCCCGCGCCTCGCGGAACAGCTCCGTCGCCGATGTCATCTGTCCTCCTGGGTGCCGGACCATTGCCGGACGGCTCTCAGCCATCGTGTAATCCGTGATGCAGGTCTCACTACCCCGAACGGGGGGTGCGCCCGCGCAGCAGCCGTAGTGAAGGGGCGAACAGGTGGCAGTGGACGCGTCCGACGCGGTCGACATACG
This sequence comes from Streptomyces tuirus, assembly GCA_018195615.1. Lineage (GTDB taxonomy): Bacteria > Actinomycetota > Actinomycetes > Streptomycetales > Streptomycetaceae > Streptomyces > Streptomyces tuirus_A. The sequence continues at coordinate 1,240,530 of JAGTPG010000001.1, forward strand.
GAACGCGCTGCTGCGTCTGCGGCGCACCACCGGCCTTCCGGTCGCCTTCGGCGGCCTGCTGGAGGCCGGGCAGCAGATACGCATCAGCGAACTCAGCGGGACGGCGACGCACGCGCTGCGGTCGCTCGTGGTGACGTCCGGGAACGGGCTGGGCGGGAAGACGGTGGCACTCTCCCGGCCGTGCGTGGTGACGGACTACTCGGCGTCGCGGCGGATCAGCCACGAGTACGACGCCCCGGTGGCCGTGGAGGGGCTGCGCTCGGTGCTGGCCGTGCCGGTGGTGGTGCGGCACCGGGTGCACGGGGTGCTCTACGGGGCGCTGCGCGCGGCCCGGCCGCTGGGCGGACGCATGCTGGACGCGGCCGTGGAGGCGGCGCGGGACGTGGAGCGGGCGCTGGTGGTGCGCGACGAGGCCCGTACGCTCGCCGCCGAGGCCGGGGCGGCGGGCGCGGGCTGGGAGCAGGTGCGGGAGGCGCACGCGGCGCTGCGGGCACTGGCCCCGAAGATCGCGGACGAGCGGTTGCGTGCCGAGCTGCTCGACGCGTGTGGGTTGCTGACGGCGGGGAGCACGCCGCCGGCCCGGGTCCGGCTCGCGCCGCGCGAGGTGGACGTGCTGGCCTGTGTCGCCGCCGGAGCGACGAACGCGGTCGCGGCGGAGCGGCTGGGTGTGACGCCCGAGACCGTCAAGGGGTATCTGCGGTCGGCCATGCGGAAACTGCGGGCCCGTACCCGTGGCGAGGCCGTGGTCGCCGCGCGCCGGACGGGGTGGTTGCCGTAGGTTTGTGGTGTTTTCTGTGATGTCGGTCCGTTCGATATGCCGACGGGTTCCCGAACGGGCGCCGACGTCGTGTTCCACCACATTCGGGAGGCCGGTGAATTCGTCCGCCGAGGCCCGTTGTTATTTCCCTCACGACACCGTCCGTCCGAAATTCAAAGAGCTGTTGCCTAATATTGGCCAGGACACGACACAGGGAGGGGAGCCGTGACCGTGCGACGGGACTTCCAGGAGCCTCCCAGGAGCCGCCCCGACCTGGTCATCGGCCGGGAGGATGCGTTCACGTCGGCGCGTGAGCAGCTCGGCCGGGGCGGGAGTGTGCTGCTCCACGGCCCCGCCGGAATTGGAAAGTCGACGGTTCTGCGGGCGCTGGCCGCGGATTACGCCGGTGCGGCCCGGACCGTGTTGCGCTGCTCGGCCACCGAGTCCGAATCCCACCTGCCCTTCCTGGCCCTGGCCGACCTGTTCGGCCTGGTGCTGGACGAGGTCTCCGGCCATCTGCCCGCCGCCCAGCGCACCGCCCTGGAGTCGGCGCTCACGGGCCGCGGGGAGTCCACCCTGCAGCGCGACGGGCTCGCGCTGCGCCTCGCCGTGCTGTCGGCTCTGCGCGCCCTGGCCGCGAAGGGCCCGGTGCTCATCGTCGCCGACGACCTCCAGTGGCTGGACGCGGCCAGCGCCGAACTGCTCGGCTTCGCCGCCCGGCGGCTGGGCGACACGCCCGTGCAGATGCTGTGCGCCGTGCGGATCGAGGGCCAGGAGCACGACCGCCATCTACGCGCGTCCCCGCCCGACACGCTCGCCGTCCGGCTGGGCCCGCTGTCCCGTACGCAGGTGTCGGCGCTGCTCGACCACCGCGGCTACACGCCCCTGTCCCGCTCCACCATCCGCGACATCCACCGCACCAGCGGCGGCAACCCGCTCTTCGCCCTGGAACTGGGGCGTGCCCTGGCCGAGAGCCCCACCCGGCCCCGGCCCGGCGAGCCGCTGCCCGTGCCCACCTCGCTGCGGGCCCTGGTGCTGAGCCGGCTGGAGATGCTGTCGGACGAGGCGCGCCGCACCCTCCTCGTCGCCAGCGCCGGTGCCCGTCCCACGCTGGCGCTGCTGCACGCGGCCGGCCGGGAGCACGCCGAGGTCGAGACGGCCCAGGCGGCGGCGCTGGGGCTGCTGGCGACCGAGGCGGAGGGTCCCGCCGTACGGTTCGCGCATCCGCTGATCTCGGCCGCGCTCTACGCGGAGGCCCCGGCCCAGGAGCGGCGGGCCGTGCACGCCGCGCTGTCCACGGCCGCCTCCGACCCGATCGAGCGGGCCCGGCACCTGGCCCTGGCGACCACCGGCACCGACCCGGAGGTGGCGGCCCGGCTCGCCGAGGCCGGTGCGCTGGCCCGGGACCGCGGGGCACCTTCGGTGGCCGCCTCGCTCGGGCTGCTCGCGGCCCGGCACACCCCGGCGGACAGTACGCCCGGCCCGGACGAGCGGCGCCTGCAGGCCGCCGAGGACGCGATCACCGCCGGCGAGGCCGATCTCGCCCGGGACATCGCCCGGGACGTGCTGACCCGGGCCACCGTGCCCGCCGAGCGGGTGCGGGCCTGGATGGTGGTCATCGAGGCGGCCGGGCAGGCGCTCGGCGAGGTCGACGCGGTGTTTCCGCAGGTCCTGGCGGACGCGGGCGACGACCCCGGGCTGCTCGCCCTGGTCCACTACCAGCTGGCCTGGCGCGGCCTGGTCGTCGAGGGCGACTTCGCCGAGGCCCGGCAGGAGGCCGCGCACGCGGCGGATCTGGCCGCCCGGGGCGCGGACCGGCGCACCGAACTGATGGCGCTGTCCTTCCAGGCCTCCACCGAGACCCTGATGGGCCACCCCGACGCGCCCGCGACGGTCAAGCGGGCCCTGAGGGAACCGCAGGACCCTTACGTGGCCTGCCACCACAACGGCGCCGGCTCGGCCCGGTTCCGCTGGCTGATCATGAGCGACCAGCTGCCCGAGGCGCGGACGACGATCACCGCGCTGCTGCGCGAGGTGCGGCGGCGCGGCATGGTCGAGAGCGAGGTGCACTTCCTGCGCTTCCTCGCCGACACGGAACTGCGCAGCGGGCACTGCGGCCGGGCCCTGGACCTGGCCCGTGAGAGTCTGCGGCTCGCCCGGGACTCCGGGATCGGCGAGGGCGCCTCGGCGATGCTCACCTCCCTCGCGGAGGCCTCGGCCGGGGACGTCGACCGGGCGCTGGCCCTCGCCCGTGAGGCGGCCGACCACGCCGAGGTCGACGGCGACCAGATGTACCTGTCCCGGGCCCTGGCGGCGCTGGGGTACGCCCAGTTGGTGGCCGGGGACCCGGCGGCGGCGGTCCGTTCGCTGCGCCGGGTACGGGAGCTGGAGCACGGCCTGGGCATCAACGACCCGGCGCGCGGCCGCTGGCACGGCGACCTCGCCGAGGCACTGGTCCGCATCGGTGAACCGGGCGAGGCCCAGGACGTGATCGACACGGCACGGGCGCACGCGCTGCGGCTGAGCCGGCAGAGCGTGCTGGCCGTGCTCGACCGGGCCGAGGCGCTGGTCCGGGCGGCACGGGGCGAACACGAGGCCTCCCTGGTCCGGTTGACGTCCGTGCAGGACCGGCTCGGCAGGCTGGGCTACGGCCTGGAGGAGGCCCGCGCCGCCTTCGCGCTGGCCCGCCTGCGTACCCAGGCTGCCGCCTTCCCGCGCACCGGCGCCGCTCCCCTGCCCGGGCCGGCGTCGTACGACGAGGCCGCCCGGCTCTTCCGGCGCTGCCGGGCGCTGCCCTGGCTGCGGCAGGTCGACGCGGCCGTCACGGCCGGTCCGGCGGCGGTGGAACCGGCCGCCGTCACGCCTCCCGTCGCGCTCGACGCGCTGGAGGGCCTCGCCTCGATGGAGCGTCAGGTCGCCTCACTGGTGATGGAGGGCGCGACCAACCGGGAGATCGCGGCCCGTCTGTTCATCAGCGTCAAGACCGTCGAGGCGACCCTCACCCGGGTCTACCGGAAGCTGGGGATCCGCTCTCGGGTGGACATCGTGCGGCTGGCTGCGGGCCGCCGCAGCACCTGACCCGACCTGGGCCGACTGGACCCGACCGAGGGTTTTCCCTCCCCAACTCCCTTAGGGGGTTCCCTCATTGGGGGCTCCCCGTGCCGGGCTCTAGCTTTGTCGCGTGCCGCTCGCCGGGCACACGGAGATCCGAACAACGGCGTCAGGGTCCCCGTGCTTCACCACCACCCGCGCGACCCCCCACCGGCAACTCCCCCGAGGAGACCCATGTTCGGGCTCGACCGTGCCAAGAAGGCCGTCGCCGTCGCCGCGGCGACCGCTGCCGCCGCCACGACCGCGCTGCTCACCGCTCCCTCCGCGGTCGCCGCGCCCCAGCCGATCGTCGGCGGTACCACCACCACGGCTTCCGCGTACCCGTACGTCATGCAGATCACGGACGCCTCGCAGAACCAGTTCTGCGGCGGCACGCTGGTCTCGCCCACCAAGGTCGTCACCGCCGCCCACTGCATGGTCGACGAGACCACCGGCAGTGTGCGCGTGGTCGGTGGCCGCACCTTCCGCAACGGTACCGACGGCACCGTCAGCCGGGTCAGCAGGATATGGATCCACCCGAGCTACACCGACGCCACCAACGGCGACGACGTGGCCGTGCTGACGCTGTCGACGTCGATGCCGTACACCCCGGCCAAGTACGTCTCCTCCTCCCAGACTTCGGTGTACGCGGCCGGCACCACCGCCCGCATCCTCGGCTGGGGCACCACCGCCTCGAACGGCAGCTCCTCCAACCAGCTGCGCACCGCGACCGTACCGACCGTGTCCGACGCCGGCTGCGCGAGCTCCTACGGCTCCGACTTCGTGCGCAGCGACATGGTGTGCGCCGGAAAGACCTCCGGCGGCGTGGACACCTGCCAGGGCGACAGCGGCGGCCCCCTGCTCATCGGGGGCGTCCTGGCAGGCATCACTTCCTGGGCGAAGGCTGCGCCCAGGCCGGTTACCCGGGTGTCTACACCCGGCTGACCACCTTCTCCGACCTGGTCACGACGCAGGTCAACTCGTGACCGGACACAGCTCCTGAGCACCCCTCAGGTGAAATACCAGGGGGCGTTGCGGGCCTCCACGAGCGGCCCGCAACGCCCCCTCTCCATGTCTCCCCGCCGGGACCGGCCGGCGGCCGGGCTCACGTGCGTACGACACCGAAGCGGATGTCGTACACGGTCTCCGGGTGCATCACGCGCAGCATCCGCTCTCCCTCGGCGGTGATCTCGTCGCGTTGGGCCCGGGTGAGCCGGTCGAAGGGCTCGATCACGAGGGTCTGGTCCCGCAGGCGCCACAGCCCCGCGAGGAAGCCGTCGACGAGGAGCGTGCAGTAGGCGATGTTCCCCTGCCAGGACCGGCCCCGGTGCTCCGGCGGGACGACGCGGGTGCGGTCGGCGTGGGAGAGCAGGAGGTCGTCGAACTCGGGCAGGAAACGCGGCGGGGCCGGGGTCTCCGGGTCCGGGCGAGGAGCGTCCGGGAGGTCGAAGAGCTCGACGCCCTTGTCGTCCCGGAAGGTGACCAGGCGCGGGCGGAGCCGTTCGAAGGCGTCGCTCAGGCGGGTCAGCCCGGCCCAGGTCTGCATGTCCCGAACGGAGGCCGGGCCGAACGCGGCGAGGTAGCGCGGCACGACCGCGTCGGCCGTGGCGGCCGGTTCGGCATGACGGCCGAGCCAGTGCTCGGCGGTGGTCAGACTGACCTGTCCGCTCCTGCCCCACAGTCCGCGCGGCGTCACCTGCACGAGCGGGAGACGGCACCGGGCGGCGACGGCCAGGGACTGGGGTCGGCGTCGGGCCACTCCTTCAGCAGGGCCTCCCGCAGTTGCCTCATGGTGCGGGGCTCGGCCTCGACGAGGTCGCGGGCGAGGCGGGCGAGCCGGTCGAGATCGACCCCGGCGAGTCCCTTGCGGAAGTTGGTCAGCTCCCGCTCCATGGCCGGCTGCGTCAGCGGCCGCAGGGCGAGGCAGTCCTGAGCGGTGTGCGTGTGGATCGTGGAACGCATCGTCACGATCCGGACGACCTCGCGGTCGGCCATCAGCCGGGACAGCGCCTCGGGGGCGAAACCGTCGAGACGGGCCGCGAGCGCGTAGTACGGAGGCTTGACGTTCTGCGCCTGGAGACCGACCAGGTGCTCGACGGCCGCGGCGGCGGAGATCCGCGCGGGGCGCAGCAGCAACTGCCGGTCGAGCGTGGCGCGGTTGAGGGCACGGGTGCCGAGCCGAGGTGCCGTGCCGGTGACGCTCCGCTTGGTGTTCGACATGTCAGGCACGGTAGCGGGACTTGCGGACAGCTTCTGGCCGCGATCCCCCGGCGACGCGCCGGCCCCGCCGAGAAGGCCCAGCCGACCGCCCCGCCCTCACGGCCTCACTTCAGGTGTCGGCCGAAGAACCGGTTTCCGTCCTCCAGCTCGAACCAGGGGGTGCCGGTGTGCCCGCCCATATTGGCGTGCAGTGTCTTCTCCTTGCTGCCGAAGGTGTCGAACAGGTCCAGGGCCCGCTGACGGGGGTTGCCTTCGTCGTCCCACTGCAGCAGCAACAGCAGCGGAATGGAGACGTGCCGGGCCTCCTCGCGCTGGGCGCGGGGCACGTAACCCCCGGCGAAGAAACCGGCGGCCGCGATGCGCGGCTCGACCACCGCGAGGCGGATGCCGACGGCGGTCCACCCCGAGTACCCCACCCGGCCGCCGATCCCGGGCAGCGAAAGCAGGGCGTCCAGGGTGGTCCGCCATTCCGGGACCGCCTTTTCGACCAGCGGGCCCACGAGGGACTCGAAGATCTCGTCGACCGGCTCGCCGGTCTGCATCGCCCGGCGGAGGTCGGCGCGGGCCTGCTCGTCGGCGACGGAACGGGGCCGGTCACCGCACCCGGCGGCGTCGATGGAAGCCACCGCGTAGCCGTACGCCGCGGTCTGCCGAGCCCGGGCCACCAGCCGGGATTGCCCCTTGGGCAGGCCGTTGTTGTGGGCCATCAGGATCAGCGGAGCCGGTGCGGCGGTTTCAGGCGTCCACAGAGTGCCGGGGATCTCGCCGAGGGCGAATTCGCGTTCGAGGACGCCGTCGTCGAGACGCTGTTCAGAAGTGAACCGCATGGTCGTGCCTTTCGGGAGTGCGCTTGAACGGCGCTCCCGGACGACCTATCGCCCGACCGTGACCCCGGAGGGAAGCACCCATGTCGATACGTTCACGGGTACCACCTCCTCGTTCTCTCGCACGGCCTCCGGAAAAGTAGCAGCGGTCGCCGTGGTCCGCCAACGGGTTTCACGGCTCTGAGCCGTGACGAGGGGAGGCCCCCCCCATGCCTCACCATGCGTCGCCGCGGCGTCAGGTGCTCGCGCTCCCGCGCGGTGGGCGGTGGGCGGCTCGGCGTGCAGCAGGAGCACGCGGCCGTCGTCGCTCGCGGTCGGCGCGCAGCAGCGTCGTCCTCATGACGCCTCCGTGTCCCAGGTGACCGGCAGGCTCTTGACGCCGTAGATGTCCGCGGCCTCCGGGCGGAGGCCGACTTCTTCGGCCGGTACGGCCAGGCGCAGCGTGGGGAACCGGTCGAGCAGCGCCCGGAACGCGACGCGCATCTCGACACGGGCCAGTTGCTGGCCCAGGCACTGGTGGATGCCGTGGCTGAAGGCCAGGTGCCCACCCGCGTCCTGCCGTCGGAGGTCGAGCACATGGGGGTCGGCGAAGCGCTCGGGGTCGCGGTTGGCGGTGTGGTACGACAGGACGACCGTCGTGCCGGCCTCGATGGTCCGGCCGCCCAGCTCGACGTCCTCCAGGGCCGTCCTCATGAACGTCTTGGCGACGCTCAGATACCGCAGCAGTTCCTCCACGGCCCCGTCGGTGAGCGCGGGGTCGGCGCGCAGCGCGGCCAGTTGCTCCGGGTTCTGCAGCAGCGCGAAGGTACCGAGGGACAGCATGTTCGCGGTGGTGTCGAATCCGGCGGCCAGCAGGATCAGGCTGATCCCCTTCAGCTCCTCGTCGGTCAGGTCGCTGTCGGTGAGTTCGCTGAGCACGTCGTCGGTGGGGTTGGCGCGCTTGGCGGCCACCAGCGCCGCGAGGTACTCCTGGGTCGCGGTGTAGGCCGCTATCAGCTCCTCCTCGCTCGTCTCCCCTCCCATGAACGTGTCGATCTGTTCCTGGAAGGAGTCCCGGTCCTGGTACGGCACCCCCAGCAGCTCACAGATGACGATGGTGGGGATGGGCTTGGCGAACGCGGTCACCAGGTCCGTCGGCGGCCCGGCCTTCTCCATGGCGTCCAGGCAGTCGGCGGTGATCTGCTCGATGCGCTCGGTGAGCAGTCGCATCCGCCGTACCGTGAACTTCCCCGCCAGCGGCTTGCGGTAGCGGCGGTGCTGCGGGTCGTCCATGAGGAGGAACTCGCCGGGCGGTGCCGGAGGAACCTCGAAGTCGCCGACGTTCAGCAGCTCCTTGCGTGAGCTGAACCGCGAGTCGGCCAGGACCGACCGGACCAGGTCGTATCCGGTGATCAGCCAGCCGGGTCTGCCACCGGGGTGGGTGCAGCGGCTGATGGGGCCGTGCCGGCGGGCGTCGAGCAGTTCGGCCGGCGGGTCGAAGGGGCAGCCGGGCCGACGCTCGGTCGGCAGCGTCGTGACGGTGTGGACGGGCTCACTCATGATCATTCCTCAGCTCGCGATATGACGTGTTTGACAGCGCTCGAACGCTACGTTGCATTCATCATCACGTCAATGCGCTTGAGTGCATAACCCCAGGTACAGGCAGGCAAATTGATGCAATGGGCTGGCGTTAAACGCAACGGTCCGTTGCAATGGTTTAGGCGAAAGCAATGGATGTGCACCAGGTGAAGCAGGCCGTCCCGGCTGCGTGCGCGACGACGAATCCCGTGGCACAGGCCGCTATCGAGGAGACGGCGGTGGGCAGGTGGTAGGGCTCAGCCAGCTGCCGCCGGGTCTCGAGGTCCCAGACCACGACACGCTGGTCCTCACCTCCACCGACGGCGAGGACGCGGCCTCCTGGCAGCGTCGCCGTGGCCAGTGCGGTCACCCGGCGCCGCAGACCGGTGAGTGGTTCGGCCACTCCTGGGCGGTCGAGGTCCCACACGCGGACCTCGCCCCCGTCCCCACCGGACAGCGCCACCCTCCGCTCCCCGGGCAGCACGGCCGTGGCCACCGCCTGAATCCGTCCACCGCGGCGGGTCAGGGCCGCCACCTCGTGACCGGTCGTCACGTCCCAGACCAGCAGGGCGCCCGCGCGGTCACCGCTGATCGCGACCCCGGGCGGCGTGGCACCGCCGTCGGCCAGGGCCATCGCCAGTATCCAGTCGCCGTGCCCGGTGAAGGTGCCGAGCCCCGCCCCCGTCCGCAGGTCCCACACCGTCGCTGCGGCGTTGTCCCCGCCGGCGACCAGAACCTGCCGGCCATCCGCGGCGCGGCCCACCGCCAGCGCCCTGATCCGTCCCGTCCCGTCGGGAAACCTGCGGACCACGGTGCCACCGGTCAGCTCCCACATCCGCAGGGAACCGTCCCGGCCGCCCGCCACGACGACCGGACCCAGGTCCGGCAGCTCGGCCGTCACCAGCGCCCGCACCAGCAACCGCCGCCCCGAGTCGTCCAGCGTGTGCCTGCGGTCGCCCGTCGCCAGGTCCCACACCTCCGCGCGTCGCTCACCGCCCCCGGCGACGCACAGGGCGGGCCCCTCCTCGGGCACGGCGACGGCCACCGCCTCCATGACCTCCTCGTGCCCGGTCTCCGGGACGTCCGGGCGGGCGTCCGCGACGTCCCAGACGACGGCGTGCGCGTCGGCACCGCCGCTCACCGCCACGAGACGCTCCCCGATCAGCGCCACGTCGACGCTGTGCACACCACCGGGATGCGCGGCGAACACGTAGGTGCGCCGGCCCGTGCCGAGGTCCCACACGGCGACGCGGCCGTCGGCGCATCCCGTGACGACCCACCCGCGCTCACCGTCCCCGCCGAGCGCGAGGCAGGTGATCACCCCGTGGCCCGCGGTCACCAGCTCGTGCAGCCGCCGGCCCGAGTCGAGGTCCCACACCAGGACGCGCCCCGCACGGTCACCGCTCACCGCGATGTGCCGTTCGCCGACGGTGCCCGTGGCCAGGCGGGTCACCCGGTCCCCATGCCCCCTCAGCCTGTGCAGCCTGCGCCCGTCGGCCGCGTTCCACACCAGCACCCGCCCGTCGTAGCAGCCGGTGACGGCCACGACCGTGCCGCCACCCAGCGTCGCCGTGGCCACGGACCGGACGAAGTCGGCGTGTGGGCCGAGGGTGCGCAGCCGCTGTCCTGTCCGCATGTCCCAGACCCGGGCCGACCGCTCCTCCCCCACGGCGATCGCGACCGGGGTGCCGTCCGGCAGGCGCGCGGCGGCGATCGCCGAGACCAGCACCATCGAGCTGTCCAGCCGGGTCGGCCTCCCGTCGTCCGGGTTCCACAGGAGCACCTCGTGGCGGTGCCCGGCGGCCACGACACGGGTGCCGCCCTCCGGGAGGGTGACGGTGCCGAGCGTCCGGATCGGTCCGATGCCGCCCGCCCGCCGATGGACCCGGTCGCCCTCGCGCAGGTCGTGGACGTACAAGTGGCCGTCCTCCCCTCCGGAGACGAGGACGTGGCGTCCGTCGGCGAGCCGGGCCGGCGCGATCGCCCGGGCCGGGCCCGACAGACCGTCGAGGGGGCGCAGGATCCTGCCGCTGAGCGGGTCCGACAGCCGTGTCCGGTGGGTGTCCCCGGTGCTGACGACGGCGTACGTCCCGTCGCTCTCCGTTTCCCCCTTCCCGTCGCCGCCCGGCACCTGAGTGAGCATCACCTGGGAGACCGGCCCTCCGTGCGGACCGAGGGTCTGCAGCCGTGCCGTGTTCGCTGTCCGGCTGACGGCCCAGACCGGCCGGGCCGACGCCGGAGGCGGACCCGGCTGGGAGGCCAGCAGGTCGGACAGCCCGGTCTCCCGCCACACGGTCGCGTCGAGGCACAGCAGGTCCCGCCGTACGGCCGTGATGTGCCGGAGCGGATGGTGTGCCGTGGTCTGGCGGTAGACGTCGGCGTGCGTTCGGGCCTGGTCACCGCAGGCGCGGTGCAGGTGCCGTACGAGTCGCTCCGGGTCGGCGTGCAGCAGGTACGACACGTCCTGGAGCAGCGCGTCCAGTCGGTCCGGGCCGGCGTCGGCCGCGTGGTCCGCCGCGTGCCGCCGCAGGTATCGGTCCGCCCTGGACCAGTCCCGTACACCGCGTTCGGCCGGCACGGTCGACAGCAGGGCGTCCAGTACGACGTGGGGGTCCGTGCGCGCTTCCATGTGCTCGGCGAGCGCCTGGTGGAAGAAGCGGTAGAGCTTCCCGTCGTCCACGCCGTCGACGTCGACGGCCGGGCCGGCACCGGAGTCGTGGGTGGACCGGAGATAGAACCGCGCCCCGGTGAGCGCCTCCCGCGTGTCCCGCGGCCGCGGCGTCAGTGCTCCGTCACGGGCCTCGGGGCGCAGCGCGAGGGCCACCTGGTGCACCAGGCGGGGCGGCATGCCCGGCCCGGCCGCCCGGGCGAGCGCCGCCAGCACCGCGCCGGCCCAGGGCAGTTCGGCGGTGAGCGTGCCCAGGCTCAGCTCCAGCATGCCCGGCAGATCGCACGGCAGGTCCCGGGCGATCTCGGCCTTGGACAGGCGCGTGCCCGCCTGGGCGAGTGCGCGCAGGTGCGCGCCGTACACAGCCGCGGTCAGGAACGCCCCGTGCTCGGCGGGGCCCGACAGGCGAAGCGCGATCATCTCCGTCACGTCGGAGGAGTAGTCGGTGTCCAGGAGCCGGCCCAGGTACGTGCCCAGGTGCTCGGCCAACGACGCGGGTTCCTCCGCGTCGAGGTCCAGGAGTCGACCGGGCCGGCCGGTGACAGCGGCGTGCAGGTCGGGCAGGCTGTCCGGCCACAGCCGGGTGCCGATCAGCACCCGGCAGCCGGGCACCGGATCGCCGGCTTCGCCCGTCAGCGGCAGCAGCACGTGCCGCAGCAGCCCGTCGGGGTCGCCGGCCTCGTCGAGCGCGTCGAGTACGACGGTGACGTCCCCGACCGCACGCAGCGCGGCGGACAGTTCCTCGAAAGTCGTCTTCGCCGCCTCGGCCCGCACATGCCCGCCTCCGTCCTGCTGCCTGGGCGGGCGCAGTGCCTGTACCTGCCGGTGCAGCGAGTCCACGACGTCCTGGGTGGACAGGTCGTGGGCGTGCACGGCCAGCAGCCGGGGGTTCTGCGGGGGACGGAAGTGGTGCAGGCCGAGGCGGTCCCGCAGGGGACGCAGCCGGGGGTGGACGGTGCACACCGTCGCCCCGAGGAGTGCCGACTTCCCCGCGCCGGGTCTGCCGGTGACGACCAGCAGACGGTGCTGCCGGGCCCGGGGGGCGCCGAGCCACTCCTCGATGCGCCTGAGCTCGGTGCGGCGCCCGCTGAAGAAGAACGCCTCCGCGTCCGGGGTGCCGGCGGCCCGGGCGGCGAAGTGGTGCAGGTCCAGCCGGGGTCCAGTCTCTCGGCGTATCGCCGCAGCGCCGCGACCGCCTCGGCCTGGAACTGCTCCTCGGCCTCGACGGCGTGGTGCGGGTTGCGGAGGAAGGGAGCCGGGGCCTGGGACGCCTCGTCGTGCTTGGTGCACACCACGTCCTGCCTCGGCATGCCCGCGGCGGTGTCGATGCGCGCCAGTTCCTCGTCGATCTGCTCCGCCAGCAGGGTCACGGGAACGTGCTCCAGGTGGGGTGGGACGTCCAGGAGGCGGCGGGCGATGCGGTCGACCACCGTCGCGGTCGCCTTGCTGAAACGCGCTCCGTAGGTGATCTCCCGGGCACCACAGGCCGCGATCACCCAGGCGTTGCGGCTCTCCATGCCGAGCAGGCGCTGGGTGAGCTGGGAGGTGAGGGCCGTACCGCCGCCGCACACGTCGAGCAGGAACAGGACCGGCCCGCCGTCTTCGTGTTCGACGTCCCGGAGCAGTTCGTCGACGTCCACGCTGGTCCTGCGGATGCCGTTGGGGACCGTCGTGGTTCCCTTCATCGCCAGGTAGAGCACGGGCCCGACCGTCTGCGCATGGCCGCTGAAGTGCACCACGAGGGGATGTGGGCCGCTCCGTTCACGCGCCGTCCGCCACGCGACGCGGAACTCGGCGGGTGTCGGGTCGAACAGCGGCTCGGTGACCTCGAGGCCGGCTCGACGCAGCGCGTGGGCGACGTTCCGTACGGAGTCGTCCACACTCGGCAGGGGTTCGAGCGGAAACACCCCCGCGGCCTCTTCCTCCTCGGTCGGCACGCGCGCGGGGAAGCCGCCCGCGCCCACCACGAGTGCGTGCACTGTCACGGCCGTGTTCCCCCTCCGTACCGCATGAGTCCGCGGACGTGCGCCCGCCCTGCCGGGATCAATCCGCGAGGTGGGGCGCGAGCGCGGCCGCGGTCAGTCCGGCCGAGAGATAGCCGCCGAAGGTGTGGGGATCGAAGACGCCGATGTCCGTGGTCGCGTGCGCGTCGACCGGGAAGGCACCGCCCAGCTCCCGCGGCACTGCCAGCAGGTCGCCCACGTCGGCGATGTTCACCCAGCGCCGCACGCCGGGGGGCCGCGTGCCGCGCCCGTCGACGGGTTCGGGGTCCAGCTTGCGCCGGAGCGCGGGGAGCCCCAGCGGCGAGCCGAGAGTGAGCAACAGGTCGAGTTCCAGGTCCGGGTGGGCGTGCAGCGTCTCGTACGCGACCACGCTGCCCAGCGAGTGAGCCACCACGACCCGTGCGTCGTGGTCGCGGACGGCCTGGGCCACGGTCGCCCGAACCGCCTTACGGCGACCGGGACGCGAGGTGTAGGCATCGGTGTCCTGAAGCAGGGCCACCACGAGGCGCGACAGCAGTTCCGCCAGCCGCTGCCGGGCCGCGGGCGGCGCGTCCCCGGCACGCTGGTCCACGAGCCGGTCGACGGCCCACCGCAGCGGCGAGAGCACGCCGGCCTGGCCCTCCCGGGGCCGTGCCACTCCGGCCGTCTCCAGCCATTCCCACGCCTCGCCCTCCTGGACGGACGTCAGGTCCTCCAGGGCGCCCGCACCCGCGGACTGCTGTTCGGGCCGGTAGTCATCGGCGAGCTGGTGGGCGTAGTACGCCATGACCAGCTCGGGCACCGGCACATGGGACAGTCCTGCCGCGCCCAGCCCCTTGCGCAGCCGGTCCGCCGCGGCGGCGGCCTTGAGTTCCGCGGCCTGCTGCGGCGACGCGCCCCGCACGAGGTTGCCGATACCGTGCACGAGCACCACGGTTCCCATCCCCCACCACCCCCATGGCCCGGTCCAAGACCTGATGTGGGGAGTCTTGTACCCCGTGCGCGGCCCCGCCCAACACCGGTGGCCGAGGGGCGGGACGTCGGCGCGCCTCAGCTCTCCGTCCGCCCGGCCCGGTTCCGCTTCGACCAGCGCGCGCGGTGGGCCTCCGCCTGCCGCCGTGCCTCCCGCACGGCGGACCGCGGCAGCGGCACGGTGCGCAGCTCGGCCAGGGCCTGGCCCATGGTGGCGACGAACCGGCGCCCGGTGTGCGTCAGTCCGCTCGGGTCGGCCAGCATCGCCTCCTGCGTTTCGGAAGCCGCCTCACGCCACCGGGCACACCGCACATGTGCCCGATGCCGCTCCGCCGGGTCGGACACGAAGCCGGCCTCCCGGGACCAGAAACGGGCCACGGACAGAAAGGCGTACGTGCCGTGCAGCAGGCCGTACAGCGGCCTCGGGTCGTCCCGCCACGGCGCGTAGTACCGCGCTCCCGGCTCCGCCGCACTCGGCTCGGCGAGCAGGTCGACGAGGTGCATCACGGCGGCGAGCTTGCTGTGCTGCATCTCGTGGACCAGCGTCTCGGCCAGGTCGCGGGCGTGCGTGGGCCGGGACAGTGTCACTCCGCCGAACATCTCGGCCGCGCTTCCGCTGTGCCGCGCCCGCGAACCCTCGGCGACGGGCACCGGAGTCAGTGTGCGCAGGCCTGCGTCCAGCTCCGCGGCGTAGTCGGCGTGCCGGTCCCGCAGCAGCCGCATCGCGCCCTCGGCCGTGGACCGCCAGACGCGCAGTTCGTCCTCGGGCAGCCGGTACGGTCGATCCGCGGCCGTCACCACGACCTGGTCCACATCGTCGACCAGGAAGGACGACTCCGGTCCCGCGGTCGCGCCCCGCAGCGGCCACCAGTCGGCCCGCTCGGCACCGAGCGCCGTCGTCGGCGGGAGGCCCACCCGCAGTCCCGTCCCGGTTTCGAGGACACCGCCCAGGCGGTTGACGCGCAGCAGCAACGGGGTACCGGGGGCGGTGTCCGGCAGGCGGACCGCCCCCAGCCCGGGCAGCACGACTCCCGGTGGGGCGACGGTCAGACCGATCGAGACGTCCAGGCCGGTGGCGGTGGCGGCAGCGGCGGCCACCGCGGCCAACGGCAGGGGGCCGGCGGCCGACCCGTTCCCGTCGAGCGCCCGCCAGGTCGTCACCAGTCGTGGCCCCACCGCAGGGTGACGGAGGATGCGCCGGGTCACGTCCGGCGCCGTGCGCCAGGCGTCGGCGAGCACGCCGAACAGCCGGCTCATACCGCGCCCCGTGTCTCCGCCGTGCTCTCCGGCCCGGTCCAGCACGGCCCTGAGCAGCAACAGCCGCCGGCTGTACTCGCTGTCGCGGAGCAGCCGGACGGTCTCGGCGCCCCCGCCGCCCCGGGCGAGTGCGGCGAGCAGCCGGCTGTCCAGGCGGTACGCGGACGGTGTCACCGTCGCGTGTTGCGGAGTCAGGTCCGCTCCCGAAGCCGTGCGGTGTCCTTTGCGGGAGCGTCGCGCGCCACTTCCGGCTCACCCGTTTCGGTATCCATCGAGCTCCCGTGTACGAACGAATTTGCGCTCCGAACCAGGAAGGTTTCCCGCGGCGAACCGGACGGCCCGAGGACCGCCCGAAGCGTCGCACTTGTCGGTAGACTCATTCGAGTCTGACAGCAAGTCATCGGTTTGGCAGCCGAGTTGAGCGGCCACACCACAACTGTCCGGCAGTCCTCCACGTGTGGCGGATTCTCGACTCAATCGGGACGGCGGGGCTCCGTATGAATGATCTGACCAAAACGCGGGACGTGCTGGATTCTCCCTTGGTTGATCTTTCGAATTTTCCCTTGGACGCAATCCGGTCACTGCCCGAATCCGTGATAGTGAGGGCCTTGCGGCGTGTGCGGCAGGAAGCGGCACACCCCGAGGCCATGTTCACCACGAATCACGAGAAGGACCCCGGGGCGGTGAAGCGCGGGAGGAGTGACCGCCCCGGCCCGCCCACCGCCCGTCCCCTGCGTCCGATCACCACCGACGAAGCGAAGCGGAGCCGAGATGTCTGAGGCGGACGGCCGGATCTCCCGCCCCCGTGTGGCCGCGTTCTGTTCCACGGCGGAGGACATCGGCCAGACGACCACGCTGCTCAACACGGCCGTGCTGCTGGCCCGTTCGGGCCGCAGGGTGCTCGTGCTCGACGGCCGCAACGCGGATGTGCGCACCCGGCACTACGTCCGCTCGGTCGCCCCGGCCACCGCCCTGCTGCCGGACGAGGAGGGCGGTCCGTCCGTGGAGGAGTGGTCTCCCTCCGGTGCGGTCCTTCCCATCGGACTGGCGACCCTGAAGGGCCCGGATCCGCTGGCCGCGGTGTCCGGAGCGGGCCCGGATCATCCCGCCTTCCAGGGGTACGACGACGTGCTGATCGACGCACCGCTGCCCCGTACCGAGCAACAGACCGCGCAGCTCGCACGGCTGCCGGATCTGCTCGTGGTCTGCTTCACCGCCGACTCCTCCTTCATCGAGGACGCCGCCGTGCTGGCCCGGAGCATCCTGCGGCACACCGACCGCTCCCTGGACGTCATCGCGCTGGCCCTGCAGACCGACTGGTCGCACGAGGACCAGTTGCGCATCGCCCGGGACCGGGTCGGGCCGAGCTTCGCCCGGCTCTTCGGCCGCCCGGTGCGCTACCTGGAAGTCCCCTACCACGCGATGTCGGCCCGCAGCACCCGGCTCGGCACGGAGCTGGACAACGGCAACGGCTTCGACGAACGGGTCCTGCCGTCTCTCGAACGCCTGGTCTCCGCCCTGGACCGGCCGCACCCGGTCGTGCCGGCGCACGTCACCCTCGTCCACACCTCGCGCCACGCGGTCTGGGCCGACTGGATCGGAGCCCAGCTGCGCGCCGTCGGTGTCGGCGTCGTACGGCGGACCTACGGCGGCTGGCGTCCCGAGCGCCCGGCGGACGACGCCGCCGTACTGCTGCTGCAGCCGACCACGGTGCGCCGGGAGGAACAGCGGGCCCTGCGGACCCTGTCCGACCCGGGGATCCGGATGGTGCTGGTGGACAGCGAGGCACTGCCGCCCGGGTTCGCCCACCACCAGCAGATCGACCTGCGCCGCCACGACGAGCAGCGGGCCGCCGAACTCCTGCTGAGCGGACTGTCGCTGCCGGTGCCGCGCCGTCCGCCGATCTCCCCCCACCGCTTCCCCAGCATCCCCAACCGCACCAACATCGCCGCCCGCAGCGTCACCTTCGTGGGCCGCGAGGCCCTGCTCGACGACATCCGCGAGGCGCTGCGCGGCGTCGCCGGCCAGGACCGCCCCTGCCTGCTCCTCGGCGCGCCCGGCGTCGGCAAGTCCGAGGCCCTGCTCGAGTTCTGCCACCGGTTCGGCGGCTCCTACGACGTCGTCTGGTGGTTGCGGGCCGACGCCCCCGAGAACGTCCGGGCCTCGCTCGCCGCGCTCGGTGACGCCCTCGGCGAACCCACCGCCCAGGAACTCAGCGGCCACATCCGGGCGCTGCGGGCGAAGGCCGACGAGACCGGCGAGCGCTGGCTGCTGGTCTGCGACGAACTCGACGACGTGGCGTCCCTGGGCGCCATGACGGACCTGCTGCCGACGCCGTCCGGCAACTGCCACATCCTGTTCGCCGCACGTGACGGGAAGGGACCCGCGCCGGCCGGCGCCGTGCAGGTCGCCCCCTTCTCCCGGGGCGAGAGCGAGGCGCTGCTCCTGACGCTGCTGCCCGGGCTCACGCCCTCCCACGCACGGGACGTCGTCCACCGGGTCGGTCCGCTGCCGCTCGCTCTGCGCCTCGCCGCCTGCTGGATCGGGGCCCGGGCCACCCGGGTCGCGGAGAGGGACAACCTGAGCGGCGCCCAGGCCCGGCACTCCGCCGTCGAGGCGTTCCTCGAAGCCTTCACCGACCTGCAACAGACCTACGGCCCGGGCGCGCTGGCCGGGACACAGATCCTGCTGCGCATGGCTCGCTCCTCCGTCCGCTCCAGCCCGGCGGCCGAGGCGTGGTCGCACGAACCGGCGGGTGTCGCGGCGCTGAACTGGCTGATCGACGCCTGCGCGCTGATCACCGGCGCGGGCGTCGACCTGCGGATGCTGCGCTCCCGGTCCATGAGAGCGGCGCTGGCGCAGGCAGGTCCGGATCACACCGCGGACGGGAAGCCGGTCCGCCCGGCAGACGTCCTCCTCGTCGACGCCGCGTTGTGGGCACTGCACCAGCACGGGCTGGTCGAGTTGGACTTCGCCCGCCCCGGACAGCCCGTCCGCCAGCACCGGGTGCTGCGGGAGCTCATCGTGGCCGGACTCGGCGGTGAGCCGCGCATCGAAGGGCAACTGCGCGCGGCGCTCAGCGACAACCTGCTCGGCATGGCCGACAGCCCCGCCCCGCCCGACTCCGAGACCATCACCCGGCGCGGCAGACAGATCGACGCGCTGCGGCTCTGGGAGGACGCCCGCCCCGCGGTACGGCAGTCGCTGTTGAACCACCTGGCCGACCTCGTCCGCACCCAGGAGGAAGAGGCGCTCAAGGAGTGTCTGCGCCTGGGCCGGCTCGCACTCCAGGGCTGGACGGAACACGACTCCCTGGAGCACCGGCGGCTGCGCGCCCTGCTGTCCGACGCGCAGCACCTGCGGGGCGAGTACGCGGAATCCGGCAGTCTCGCCCTCGGCGTGCTGCGGGAGTACCGGGGGAACCTCGGTCTCAGCCACCCCCGCTCCCTGCAGATGGCCGACAGTTATGCGGCGAACCTGGGCTCCGCGGGCCATGTGGGCGACGCCCTCGACGAGGCTCTGCATGTCGCCCGCTGCATGGCGAGGCTGCTGGGCCCGCGGCACGGCAGCACCGAGCGGGTCCACCGCAACCTCGCCTGGTGCTACGCCGCCGCCGGCGACTACGCCGAGGGCATGCGGCTGTACCGCCAGGTCTACGAACAGCGTCGGGCCATCGGCGGCGACGACGACCCCGCCGTCCGGGACATGGTCCCCTGGCTGGCCGAGATGCACCGCCTGCTCGGCCAGGACGCGGAGTCGTACCAGTTGCTCAGGCACGGCTGGACACCGCGCAGCACGTCGGGGCCCGCGATCAACCGCGTACCGATCACGGTCGTGGCGGAGAACGGGCTCGCCGTGAGCGAGCGCAGGCTCGGCGATCCCGACCGGGCCTGGGAACGCGACACCCGGGCCCTGGACATGGCCGTCAGCGTGCTGGGAGAGCAGCACATGATCACCCAGCGATGCCGGTTCAGCCTCGCCATCGACCACCATCTGCTGGGCGAGCACGAACCAGCGGTGGAGTACGCCGAGCGCTGTCTGAACACGCTGGCGGGCCGGTTCGGCCCCGACCATCCGTCGACCCACGTGTGCCGTACGCGCCTGGGCGTTCATCTGCGCGGGGCCGGCCGGCTGGAGGAGGCCCGCGAGGTCGGCCTGGCCGCGAACAGCGGACTCGAGGCGGTACTCGGCGGCCGGCACCCCTGGACCCTGGCGTCCGCCGTCGCCCTGGCGGGAACCCTGGTGGCGGGCGGAGCCCGGGAGGCGGCGGCGGAGCTGGAGGAGACCGCCCAACGCGGCTACGACCACCTCGGCCTGAACCGGCACCCGGCCAGGGCGATCGCCGCCGGCAACCTCGCCCTGACCCGCGCCGAGCAACGGGGCGCGGCGGGCAGCGGCGAACTCCCCCGGGCGCGCCGCGACATCGACGTGGAACTGATGGTGTGAACCACAGGCACAGTGCCCGCATCCGTCGTCTGCCGTAAGGAGTTGCACCTAGATGAACCCGGACGCCTCGGCGGCGGTGAGCGAGCCCAGGCTCCTGAGCGTGCCGCAAGTAAGCCAGAGCTACGGCCACCTGAGCAAGGAGTGCCGTACCACGGTCGCGGCCTGCCCGGAGATCCGGTCCATGACCCACGTCGTCAGCAACACCGTCGTCTTCGCCGTTCGCGAAGCCGACGCCGTGCCGTTCTCCGGCGGGCTGCCCTGGGAGGACGAGGCCGACACCGAGGGCCGGCCGGGGCGCCGGCTGGTCCGCTGGGTCCTGGAGACGGAAGAGGTGATGCGGCGGCTCGACGTGGGCGATCTGATGCGGACTCTCGTCGTCACCCCGGAAGGCGGAATGCAGTGTTCACGTCTGCACTCCGCCCAGTACCTGGTGGGCATCAGCGCGTCCGGGCCGGGCTGCGACGTCATGGACACGAGCATGAACCGGCTGGTCAGCAAGATCAGGTCCGAGCGTCACATGGTCGACGAACTGCCCGGCGGCCGCCCGGGGGAGGTGAAGGAGCCGTTCGTCCAGGGGGGCTCGCTGTTCATGCACGTCCTCACCCGCGACTCGCAGGAGGCACAGCGGCTGCGGGGCGTATGGCACCGCCATCTCAACCCCGGCGACCTGCACTACGCGGCCTACTATCGCGACTGGTCGCTGGTGTGTTCCGGCGACGCCTTCGAGCACCAGGAGCTGGAGGACTCCTTCGCGGTCGTCTCGGTGGCGGCCCGCCGGGCGATATACCGCGACCTCGTCAGCCGCCTGCGTGAGGAACTGACGGATCTGGCGGGCATCATCGCCCCCGTCACCCGTGCTCCGATCCGACGCCTGGTCCTCGACGTCGTCGACGGGGCCTTCTACATGCACTGGCTGGGCGACGCGGAGGGCGACTTCGTCGTGGGAGTCACCTTCCGCCAGCCCAAGGTGGGCGTGGCGGAGGAGCGCCTGCGTGATCTCATCGCAGAGGTGCGGGTCCCTCACTGAACGCTTCACCCAGCTCACGCAGCACCCGGTCGGCGAGGTGTGCGAGCAGGTCCTGCGCCCTCTCACCGGGCTCCGTCGCGGGGGCCGGCGGGCCGCTCAGCGGATCGGCGGCGCCCCGGTCCAGGCGGGGCAGCGACTCCATCGAGATCTCGAAGCCTCGGCAGATGGCGAACAGTTCCCCCTGGTCGCGTCCGGCGGGTTCCGGGTCACTGCCGGCCGCGTCGGTCTCCCACCAGCCGACGATCGCCTCGCGGAACGCCTCCAGCAGCCTGCGGGCCAGCACGACCGCTCCCATGTTCCGCAGGGCGGAGTCGTCGACGAGCAGCCGGCGCGGCCGCGGCGGCCGTCCGGCGGCGGTGCGGGCGACGGGCACGAGGCTGATCCGCGGCCCCTCCCCCTCCTCCAGCAGCCGGTCCAGCGCTTCCTGGGCTTCCCGGAAATGCGCCCGCACCGGCACCGGCACCCGCTCCCCCGACCGGTCGGCCATCGGCGGCGAGGAGACGACACGCGGGTTGTCGAGAGTGCGGTCGATGCTGTCGACGCGTTCCAGGAGGGTCTGCTGCTGTCCCTGGAGGACGTCGAGCCGGTTGGACATCTTCTCCAGCACGGTGTTGTCCTGGCTCGCCCGCAGCCGCCCGGCCAGGCTCTGGACACCGCTGCGCAGTGCGGTGTCGAAGCGGGGGTCGTCGAGCACCAGGGGCATGGTCCCGGTGACGTCGGCGACCTGCCGGCGCATCTGCCTGCAGGCGTGGCCGTTGACCACGACGAGCATCTCGATGCTGTACCCGGCCGCGGCGTCGCGCGCGTGGCCGAGGAAGTCCGCGATGCCGGCGATGCCGGCCCGAGTCAGCAGTGAACGCACCGGCAGCAGGACGATCCACGCCGTACGGGTGACCTCGATCCAGCGGGGCTCGCCCGAGCCCGGCGGTCCCGGCAGGTCCCCCAGGTCACGCGGCGGCACGTTGTGCCACCACTGGTCGCCGGCGAGTACGCGTTCCAGCCGACGTGCCGCCTCCCCCATCGGCCGCTTCTCGTGGGTCGTCCGGATCGCCTCGTGCACGGCTTCGACGTCGATCTTCGAACTGTGTCCGAGCGCCGCGTGGTCCCAGGCTCCTTCGCAGATCCGCAGGATCTGCCGGGGCACCCCGTCGGAGAGGGTCACGATCTGCGCCACGGCGGGGTCGGAGAACGGCGCGCAGGGCTCGCTCAGCGGCCTGCGCCCCGACCGGAGCAGGTGCTGTTTGATCAGCTCCTCGGTCGCGGGGCGCTCCCAGCTGTCGAGCCACAGCGGCAGCACCCGCTCGTGCAGGGAAGCGGGCAGGGAGCCCCAGAGGTCGGGCCGGACGCAGAAGATCAGCAGGCCGCCCTGGTTGACGTACCGGTTCACCAGCATCTCGAAGGCGTTCAGGAACAGCGCCCGGTCCAGCGCCGTCCATTCGACGATCTTGTCCACCTCGTCCAGCACCAGCGCGTACGGTCGCCCGCTCTGTCCGTAGACGAGGCTGAACACCGAGAACGCTTCGAAGACACCCTGGATGCCCTGGATCGGCTGGGTGACACCGCGCTGTTGCAGGGGGGCCGCGGGGCCTCGCCGGACAGCCAGCGCCAGACGTCCGCCTGGTACGCCTGGTTGGGGAGCAGGGCGAACGCGGTGGCGAAGGCCCGGTGGTCGGTGACGCCCCGCAGGTGCCGGCGGAGATGGCTGTGGATGAGCTCCTCGTCGAGGTCGAAGGCCCGCGCGATCTTCTGCGGATCCAGCCTCCGGTCCCTCAGGCCGCGCAGGAAGTCGTCACGAGCGACTCCCAGTCGGCCGGTGTCGTCCTGTTCCAGCAGCTCAGCCGTGACGTCCGCGTAGAAGTCGGTGATGGCCTGCATGAAGTCGGCCATGGCTTCGAGATCGTCGCGAGGGCTCATGACGCGGTGCTGGAAGACGGACCGCATGTCCACCGAGGGCTGACCGATCACCCACAGCGCGGGCATGGGGTCGCTCTGCCTGAGGATGTCCGTGACCTGGGCGGCGAGGTGGCTCTTGCCCAGTCCGAACTCGCCGACGAGGGCGAGGACACGGCCCCTGGTCGAGGAGTCTCCGGTGTGCTGGAGGTAGCGCTGCACCTGTTCCATGAGCTGTTCGTTGATCCGCCTGCGCACATGGATGGGCGGACGCGGGGGACCGGTTCCGACCTGGGTGGTGTCGGCGAATCCCTCCAACTGGACGCTCGTACTGCCTCGGAAGGGGTTCTCCCCCGCGACCGGGAAGGCGTCAGGGCTCATCTCGTCGGTCCTCTTCGTCATCAGGAAGTTCATTCGGTTCGAGACCGGCCGTCTCTGGTGGTTCCTTCGCGGGTCGTCCGGATCGGACAGGCCCCTTCTCAGGAAGTGGTCCGGGTTCGGTTGCTTCCTGTCGAACCGGAGGACTACGCGGTTTCGCCGCAAGTAGGCCTCGTCGGCCTGCAGTGCTTCGTCCGCCGCCTCACGCAGAAAGGTCTGGAGTTTCGAAATGCTGACGAAGACCCAGGGCTCCGGCTCGCAATCGAGCAGATCGTCATGGATGGCGATCTTCGGGTTCGGAATTCCCGGAAGTTCCATCCACAGCCGCAGATACCTGCCCCAGTCCTCCCGGGCGAGCGCTCCGGTCTTGAGGTGCGTGACACCACGCCGTTGGGATTCATTGAAAATCAGGCCGATCTCTTTATCCAGCTCGGTGTACTCCGTCTCGACGAAGAAGACCACCCCGCGGTCGGCCTTCTTGTGACAGAACCGGAGGAAGTCCCAGCGGGAGCCCTGATCCTCCCACTGAATGTGCGGAATGATCACGGCGAGTCTGCGGCCCAATCGCCCCAGCGCGTCGGTGAGAGCGAGCCAGGAGTCGAAGTGGTCGGGCGAGTCGATCTCCGGACGGCAGACTTCTTCGAATCCGGGCGTTTCTCTCAGCTCGGCCACGACCGTGCGGACGATGCGCTTGATCACCGTGGGCAGCTCCGGCGCCTCCGTGTGCCCGCTGGGCGACGACTCCAGGTCGCGCCCGTTGTTCCGCACGCCGGTGACCGGCACGATGGAGATCGAATCCGACGGACCGCGATGGCGCCACCGCGTCGGCCTGTCGCCGCCCTCTTCGGCGTCGGGCCGTTCGGCGTCGCCGCCCTCGCGCTCTTCGAACCCTCTGACGAGCTCGTGGACGCACTGGTGGAGGAGACTGCTCTTGCCCGTGCCGGGCAGTCCGCTCACCACCACCAGGTGCCCGCGGCCGTCCCGGCCCGGGGTGATGCTGCGCGCCACTTGTATGAGCTGGTTGCGAAAGGCGTGCACCGCCGCGGGCACGTGATCGAGCTCCACCCACAGGTCTTCGTGACCTTCGATGCACCATGGCACCAGCGGCTCGTACGGGAGCCACGGCGGCTCGCCCCCGCGGGAGGCGTTCCGAACATGTTGCACTGGATGAATGGCATGGTGTTCCCCCATGTTCGTGCTCCGGGCGTCCCGTCCCCTTGGATCGCCCGGTGTGGTACGTGTCGTGCGGTGTCGCCGGGCGGCCCGGTGCCGTTCGCAGCCGTCGCTGATCGCCCCACGCCTCCCCCTCCTGCCCATCGGCTCTCTTGAGCCGCCGCAGCCCTTCTCAGGGCGATCCCCTCCGCGGCGGCCGGCTACTCATCCGGGTTCTGCTTTCAACTCCTGGCCCAATGGCTCGGAAACGTGCTGAGGCGCCGGTGCGGTGGAGGCCTCGGACCCGGGAGCGGACTCCGCGGAGGCCGGCGGGGGCGGGGCGTGCTGTGCACGCCGCCTGGTCCGCGCCCGGGCAAGGATCCACTCCCGGCTCCACCTGTCGGCACGGGCCCACTGGAAGGCGTGGTGCAGCAGGTTGACCGTCACGATCGCGGGTCCGACGACACCCACGGTGCCGGGGAACCTGGGCTCCAGAGCGAGGGCGAGGAGGATGGCGGTGATGCCGTTCTGCTGGCCGAATCCGAGATGAGCGAGGTCCGGCCAGGTGAGCCGGGGGCGTACCAGCAGCCGGCTGATCAGCACGGTGGCGAGGAACTGCGCGGCGAACGCGCCGGCGCCGAGTACGAGCCCTTCCCGGAGGAAGACCTCGCCGGACGCGAGGACCACTCCGAGGACGCCCGAGGCGATGAGAAACGCCAGGGCGACCGCGGTCTCGAGGGCCACGCCGAAGCGGCCCAGGCGCACGAACAATCCGAACAGGGCCACGGCGAGGACCATCATGTCCTGCGCGGCGACCAGGATCAGCGCGACGACCAGGACCAGTGCCACCGTGTCGGCAGGCGGCCGCGTGCCGAACCGCCGCGGCGCCGCCGCCGGCGCTCGCTCCCCGGCCCGGGGGCGCCGGAACCAGCGGCCGGCAGCCCACCAGGCCGCTCCCGCCAGGGCGAACAGTCCCACGTTGAGGAGCAGATCGCCGAACACGGTGACCGTGTCCGACACCACCGAGCCGTCACCGGCCGCCCCGGCGCCGTACCGGACGGCGAGGGCGGAGAAGTAGACCGTGAGCAGGACCGTCATGGGGTCGTCGAACGAGGCCCACACCGACAGGATCGCTTTGGCCCTCGGCGACACCCGGTCGTTGTTCTGCGTGGCGGCGACCGACAAGGGGTCGATCTGAGCCACGACGATTCCCAGGACGAGGTATTCCGGCTTGTGGAAGGCCCACACCATGACGGTGGCGATGAGGGTGGCCTTCAGGACGACGCCGACGGTCACGGCGACCAGGACGACCTTCAGGGAGCGTTTGACCTCGGCGAAATCGATGTCGTGCGTGCTGCCGTAGAGGCCGATCGCGAGCAGCAGTCCCGCGGCGTACTGGTATCCGGGTGCGTGTGAGAGGTCCTGAGGGTCTGTCAGCAGTCCGACGGCCACCCCGGCGGCCAGGGTGACGCAGGCACCGACGACGATGCGCGGCAGGCCGATGCGGGTTCTGCCTCGTAACAGACTCAGTCCCAATGCCTTTGCTCCGTCCGCCCTGGTACCGGGTTTCGTCGCGCGGCGTGGTTCTGGGAACCGTGAGGTTCATGGTCGTGGCAGCGCGGGTGGTTCATCATGCACCACACGCGCACCAGCGCAGTCAAAGATCGGCTCACAAGCAACGCCTTCTCACCCCCGTAGCTGCCCGCTGGACAAGGCGCACCCAATTCAGCGTATCGGGATACCGGCCTGTCGGGCAGGGAATCGACGCCTCTCTTGTCGCTCATGCGGATCATTGAGCCCAGGGGTGCCGATCGGGCACGCACAATACGCGGTCGAGGGACATCACGGTGTTGACCGCGCGCATGCGCTCACTTTCCGTCCGGCCGGTAGTCCGAAATGACGTTGAAATGAGATGGTCTCTTTTCGAACAGCTCAGAAGCTGTCCGCGAGAGCCTTGAGCGCGATGTCGAGTTCGAGGACGTTCACACCCGGGTCTCGCCCATGAAGCCCAGGGTGCGGCCCTCGGTGTGGTCCGCGGGGAGATGGATGACACCCGGGCGCCGTCCGCGTCCTCCGCGACCGCGCCGCGTCGGCATCGACACCGGACATGCGGGTCCGGGCGGTGAAGGCGATCCACTCGGCGCCGACGAGCTCGCGCTCGCGCAGACCGTACCTCTCCTTCGCCAGGACGAGGTCGGCCGGTCTTGTCGAGCAGCGGTGTGGAGACGTCACCGGCCGCCTCGACCGCGCTGCCGGACATCGCCAGCACGTTGCACTGGACGAGGCTCGGTGTATGCGGACGATTAGAGGCGGCGGACGATTGACGACCGGCGCCGGTACGGGCGACGATCCCGGCCGGACGCGCGCTCGGGAGCCGCGCTCGCCCGTCGCGTCGCCCGCGCGCGGTGCCATAGGGCCTGACCAGCTTTGATTCAAGGACGGTCGGTGGAGATCAGGACCACATTCCCAGGGAGTGAAAGGTCACAGCCTCGCCCTCTGCTGCTCCTTCGAGTCCATGACCTAGCATCCGAGCATGACGGTCCTGCCTGACGACGGGCTTGAGCTGGCCGGCGAGTTCCCTGATGTGCCCCACGAGCAGTGGCAGCGCCTGGTGGCGGGCGTGCTGCGCAAGTCGGGCAAGGACGTGGAGGGCGCCGAGGCCGAGGAAGCCCTGTCCACCGCGCTGGAGGACGGGCTGCGCACCCGTCCCCTCTACACCGCCCACGACACCGCGCCCGAGCCGGGCCTGCCCGGGTTCGCCCCCTTCGTACGCGGCGCCCGCGCCGAGGGGAACACGCTCGGCGGCTGGGACGTACGGCAGCGGCACACGGTGGCCGACCGGGACGCGGTACTCGCGGACCTGGAGAACGGCGTCACCTCCCTGTGGCTGGGCGTGGGCCAGGACGGCATCCCGGTGCCGGAGCTCGGCCGGGTCCTCGACGGTGTCTACCTCGACCTCGCGCCCGTCGTCCTCGACGCGGGACGCGAAACGGAGCCCGCCGCACGGGAGTTGCTGCGGCTGTACGACGAGCGCGGTGTCGCCCGGGACGCGGCGCGGGGCAACCTGGGCGCGGACCCGCTGGGGCATCAGGCCCGGAGCGGACAGCAGGGCGACTTCGCGCCGGCCGCGGACCTCGCGCGGCTGTGCGCCGAGGAGTACCCGGGGCTGCGGGCGCTGACCGTGGACGCGCTGCCGTACCACGAGGCCGGTGGTTCGGCCGCCCAGGAGCTGGGCTGCTCGCTGGCCACGGCGGTGGCGTATCTGCGGGAGCTGGCCGAGGCGGGGCTGAGTGTCGAACAGGCCTGTGGCCAACTGGAGTTCCGGTACGCGGCGACGGCCGACCAGTTCCTGACGATCGCCAAGCTGCGGGCCGCGCGCCGGCTGTGGGCGCGGGTGGCCGAGGTGTGCGGGGCGCCGCGTGCCGGGGCGCAGCGCCAGCACGTCGTGACCTCCGCGGTGATGATGACGCGCCGCGACCCGTGGGTGAACATGCTGCGCACGACGATCGCCACGCTGGCCGCCGGCGCGGGCGGGGCCGACTCGGTCACCGTCCTGCCCTTCGACCACGCACTCGGGCTGCCGGACGGGTTCGCACGGCGTATCGCCCGCAACACCTCCACGATCCTCATCGAGGAGTCGCACCTGGCCCGGGTGATCGACCCGGCGGGCGGCTCCTGGTACGTGGAGCGGCTCACCGACGAACTGGCCCACGCGGGCTGGGAGTTCTTCCAGCGGATCGAGCGGCTCGGCGGCATGCCCGCGGCCCTGCGTTCGGGGGACCTCGCTCGGGACCTGGCCGACACCTGGCAGGCCCGCAGCGGCAGGCTGGCCGAGCGGCGCGAACCCGTCACGGGCGTCAGCGAGTTCCCGCACCTCGCGGAGAAGCCGGTCGTCCGGGACAGCGCGCCCGAGCCGCCGTCCGGCGGGCTGCCGCGCGTGCGCCGCGACGAGGCGTACGAGGCGCTGCGCGCCCGCTCCGACGCCCACCTCGCCGCGACCGGCTCCCGGCCGCGGATCTTCCTCGCCGCGATCGGCCCGGCCGCGGCCCACACCGCACGTCTCACCTTCGCCTCGAACCTCTTCCAGGCGGGCGGTGTCGAGCCGGTCAGCGAAGGCACGTTCGAGGAGAGCGGCGCGACGGAGGCCGTGCTGTGCTCCAGTGACGCGCTGTACGAGGAACAGGCCGAGGCCACCGCCCAGGCCCTGAAGGCCGCCGGCGCGCGGCAGGTGTTCCTGGCGGGCCGTCCCGGGCGGCACCCGGGTGTCGACGCGTACGTCTTCGCGGGCTGCGACGCCGTGGCCGTGCTGTCCGCGACCCTCGACCGCATGGGAGTGTCCTGATGACCGCCCCCTTTGGCATCCCCGACTTCTCCGGGATCGAGCTGGGCACCCCGGCGACCGACGGCGGCCCCGACGAGTGGCGTACGGCGGTCAAGAACGCCTCCGGCGGGGACGACCTGCTCTGGGAGACCCCGGAGGGCATCGCGGTCAAGCCGCTGTACACCGGCCGTGACCTGGAGGGCCTGGACTTCCTGGAGACGTACCCGGGCGCGGCGCCGTATCTGCGCGGCCCGTACCCGACGATGTACGTCAACCAGCCCTGGACGATCCGCCAGTACGCGGGTTTCTCCACGGCCGAGGAGTCGAACGCCTTCTACCGGCGCAACCTCGCGGCCGGGCAGAAGGGCCTGTCGGTCGCCTTCGACCTGCCCACGCACCGGGGCTACGACAGCGACCACCCGCGGGTGACCGGTGACGTCGGCATGGCGGGCGTGGCGATCGACTCGATCTACGACATGCGGCAGCTGTTCGACGGGATCCCGCTGGACAGGATGACGGTGTCGATGACGATGAACGGCGCCGTGCTGCCGGTGCTGGCGCTGTACATCGTGGCGGCCGAGGAGCAGGGCGTCGCGCCCGAGAAGCTGGCCGGGACCATCCAGAACGACATCCTCAAGGAGTTCATGGTCCGCAACACCTACATCTATCCGCCGAAGCCGTCGATGCGGATCATCTCCGACATCTTCGCCTTCACCTCGCAGCGGATGCCGCGCTACAACTCCATCTCCATCTCCGGCTACCACATCCAGGAGGCGGGGGCGACGGCCGACCTGGAGCTGGCGTACACCCTCGCGGACGGCGTGGAGTACATCCGCGCGGGCCGTGAAGCAGGCCTGGACGTGGACGCGTTCGCGCCCCGGCTGTCGTTCTTCTGGGCGATCGGCATGAACTTCTTCATGGAGGTCGCCAAGCTGCGGGCGGCGCGGTTGCTGTGGGCGAAGCTGGTCAGGCAGTTCGACCCGAAGAACGCCAAGTCGCTGTCCCTGCGCACCCATTCGCAGACCTCGGGCTGGTCGCTGACCGCGCAGGACGTGTTCAACAACGTGACACGCACCTGTGTCGAGGCGATGGCGGCGACGCAGGGGCACACGCAATCGCTGCACACCAACGCCCTCGACGAGGCGCTGGCGCTGCCCACTGACTTCTCGGCGCGCATCGCCCGCAACACGCAGCTGCTGCTCCAGCAGGAGTCCGGCACGACCCGGGTGATCGACCCGTGGGGCGGCAGCGCCTACGTGGAGAAGCTGACGTACGACCTGGCCCGGCGGGCCTGGCAGCACATCGAGGAGGTCGAGGCCGCCGGCGGCATGGCCAAAGCCATCGACGCGGGCATCCCCAAGCTGCGCATCGAGGAGGCCGCGGCCCGTACGCAGGCCCGGATCGACTCGGGGCGGCAGCCGGTCATCGGCGTCAACAAGTACCGGGTGGAGACCGACGAGCAGATCGAGGTCCTGAAGGTCGACAACTCCTCCGTGCGTGCGCAGCAGATCGAGAAGCTGCGGCGGCTGCGCGCGGAGCGGGACGAGACGGCCTGCCGGGACGCGCTGGACGCGCTGACCCGGGCCGCCGGCGGCGAGGGCAACCTGCTGGAGCTGGCGGTGAACGCGGCCCGTGCCAAGGCGACCGTCGGGGAGATCTCCGACGCCCTGGAGAAGGTGTACGGGCGGCACGCGAGCCAGATCCGTACCATCTCCGGCGTGTACCGCAACGAAGCAGGGGAGTCCCCGTCCGTGGACCGCACCCGCGCGCTGGTCTCCGACTTCGAGGAGGCCGAGGGCCGGCGCCCGCGCATCCTGGTCGCGAAGATGGGCCAGGACGGCCACGACCGCGGCCAGAAGGTGATCGCCACCGCCTTCGCCGACCTCGGCTTCGACGTGGACGTCGGCCCGCTGTTCCAGACTCCGGGCGAGGTGGCCCGGCAGGCCGTCGAGGCGGACGTGCACATCGTCGGGGTGTCGTCGCTGGCGGCCGGACACCTCACCCTCGTACCGGCGCTGCGCGAGGCGCTGGCCGAGGAGGGCCGCGAGGACATCATGATCGTGGTCGGCGGGGTGATCCCGCCGCAGGACGTGCCGACGCTGCTTCAGATGGGCGCGGCGGCGGTCTTCCCGCCGGGGACGGTGATCCCGGACGCGGCGTACGACCTGGTCAAGCGACTGTCGGACGGCCTCGGGCACGACCTGTGATCGATGTCGACGCGTATGTGAAGGGCGTGCTCGACGGGAAGCGGGCGATCGTCGCCCGTGCCATCACGCTCGTCGAGTCCACCCGCCCGCAGCACCGGGCGCTGGCACAGGAGTTGCTGACGGAGCTGCTGCCGCACAGCGGGCGGGCCCGGCGGATCGGCGTCAGCGGGGTGCCGGGCGTGGGCAAGTCGACGTTCATCGACGCGTTCGGCACGCTGCTGACCTCGCTCGGGCACCGGGTGGCCGTGCTGGCCGTCGACCCGTCCTCCAGCCGTACCGGCGGTTCGATCCTCGGCGACAAGACGCGTATGGAACGGCTGGCCGTGGACCCGGCGGCGTTCGTCCGCCCCTCCCCCACCGCGGGCACGCTGGGCGGGGTGGCCAAGGCGACCCGCGAGTCGATCGTGGTGATGGAGGCGGCCGGCTACGACGTGATCCTGGTGGAGACGGTCGGTGTCGGCCAGTCCGAGACCGCGGTCGCGAACATGGTCGACTCCTTCCTGCTGCTCACCCTCGCCCGCACCGGCGACCAGCTCCAGGGCATCAAGAAGGGCGTCCTGGAACTGGCCGACGTGATCGCCGTGAACAAGGCGGACGGGCCGCACGAGCGGGACGCCCGGGCCGCCGCCCGGGAACTGTCGGGCGCGCTGCGGCTGATGCACGGCAAGGACGCGTTCTGGACGCCGCCGGTCCTGCACTGCAGCGCCCGCGAGTCGACCGGCCTGGACACGGTGTGGGAGCGCCTCGAACAGCACCGCACGCTGCTGGACTCGACCGGCCGCCTCACCGCCAAGCGCCGCGACCAGCAGGTCGACTGGACCTGGACCATGGTCCGTGACGAACTCCTCGGCCGCCTGCACGCCGACCCGGCGGTACGGGCCCTCGCGCCCGTTCTCGAACAGCGGGTCAGACAGGGCGAGTTGACGCCCACCCTGGCGGCCGAGCGGATCCTCGGGGCGCTCGGGGGTTCCGGGCAGGACATTCTCTGAGCTGATTCCGGCCGGGGGCCCGGGGGCGGCACACGCCCCGGGCTCCGGCCGGAATCAGCACAACCCACTTGCATGATTATGCGTGGTGATACATACTCTTCCTATGTCCAAGGTCCTCACCTCCCTGCCCGCCGGCGAGCGCGTCGGCATCGCCTTCTCCGGCGGTCTCGACACGTCCGTCGCGGTCGCGTGGATGCGCGACAAGGGCGCCGTCCCGTGCACCTACACCGCCGACATCGGCCAGTACGACGAGCCCGACATCGCCTCGGTGCCCGGCCGTGCGAAGACCTACGGTGCCGAGATCGCGCGTCTGGTCGACTGCCGTGCGGCGCTGGTCGAGGAGGGCCTGGCCGCGCTGACCTGCGGCGCGTTCCACATCCGCTCGGGTGGGCGGGCGTACTTCAACACCACGCCACTCGGCCGGGCCGTCACGGGCACGCTGCTGGTCCGGGCGATGCTCGAGGACGACGTCCAGATCTGGGGCGACGGCTCGACCTTCAAGGGCAACGACATCGAGCGGTTCTACCGCTACGGCCTGCTCGCCAACCCGCACCTCAGGATCTACAAGCCCTGGCTGGACGCGGCCTTCGTCACCGAGCTCGGCGGCCGCAAGGAGATGTCCGAGTGGCTGCTCGCGCACGGGCTGCCCTACCGCGACAGCACCGAGAAGGCGTACTCCACCGACGCCAACATCTGGGGCGCCACGCACGAGGCCAAGACCCTGGAGCACCTGGACACCGGTGTCGAGACCGTCGAGCCGATCATGGGCGTGCGGTTCTGGGACCCCGAGGTCGAGATCGCCACCGAGGACGTGACGATCGGCTTCGACCAGGGCCGCCCGGTGACCATCAACGGCAAGGAGTTCGCCTCTCCCGTCGACCTGGTGATGGAGGCCAACGCCATCGGCGGCCGGCACGGCCTGGGCATGTCGGACCAGATCGAGAACCGGATCATCGAGGCCAAGAGCCGCGGCATCTACGAGGCCCCGGGCATGGCCCTGCTGCACGCCGCGTACGAGCGGCTGGTCAACGCGATCCACAACGAGGACACCCTCGCCCAGTACCACACCGAGGGACGCCGTCTCGGCCGGCTGATGTACGAGGGCCGCTGGCTGGACCCCCAGGCGCTGATGATCCGCGAGTCGCTCCAGCGCTGGGTCGGCGCCGCCGTCACCGGTGAGGTGACGCTGCGGCTGCGGCGCGGTGAGGACTACTCGATCCTCGACACCACGGGCCCGGCGTTCAGCTACCACCCGGACAAGCTGTCCATGGAGCGCACCGAGGACTCCGCGTTCGGCCCGGTGGACCGGATCGGCCAGCTCACCATGCGCAACCTCGACATCGCCGACTCCCGCGCCAAGCTGGAGCAGTACGCCGGGATCGGTCTGATCGGCACCGGCAGCCCCACCATCGGCGCCTCCCAGGCCGCCGCGACCGGGCTGATCGGCACCATGCCGGAGCTGCCGGAGGGCGGCGCCCAGGCCATCGCCTCCCGCGGCGAGGTCTCCGAGGAGGACGCCTGGCTGGACCGCGCGGCGATGGAGTCCGGCACGGACTGACCAGCGCCCTGGTCTCACTCGAAGGCCGGCTCGGCACCCAGGTGCCGGGCCGGCCTTTCCCGAACCAGGAGTACGAGATGGAGCGTGGTTTCCTCGTCGGTGCCGTCGGCGGCGTGATCGCCGCGGCCGCCATCGGTGGTGCCCTCACCTGGCTCCTGGGCGCCAAGGATGTGCAGCACACCACGATCGACACCGTCCTGGACGGCCACCCGGCGGTGGAGAGGAAGATTCTCGAGGCCCGTATCGAAGGCTGGTACCACCCGCTGCCATGGGTCGGGAAGAACGTCCACGA
Organism: Streptomyces tuirus; assembly: GCA_018195615.1. Lineage (GTDB taxonomy): Bacteria > Actinomycetota > Actinomycetes > Streptomycetales > Streptomycetaceae > Streptomyces > Streptomyces tuirus_A. The sequence continues at coordinate 1,274,117 of JAGTPG010000001.1, forward strand.
CGTGTCCTGCCCGGCCCGCCTCGAGGGGTGGCCGGGGCGACCGGGACGTGCACGGCGCGGGCCGACGGCGAGCGGATCTCGATCCCCGTCCGCGTGCTCAAGGTCGAGGGCAACCCCGCGAAGCCGCGGGTCACCTGGAAGTTCGAACGCTGACACGCTACCCCGGGGACGCCGTCCCCGCCCTCAGCGGCAACGGCGTCCCCCTACGACTGGGCCCGGTTCAGCGTGAGCTGCCGGCCATCTCCGGGATCGGTGCGTCGAGGCTGTCGAGGGCGCGCAGGATGTCCTCGACGCGCTGCTTGGCGTCGCCGAAGAGCATCTGGCTGTTGTCCCGGAAGAACAGCGGGTTCTGCACACCCGCGTACCCGGCGGCCATGGACCGCTTGAAGACGACCACGTCGGCCGCCTCCCACACGTGCAGCACGGGCATGCCGGCGATGGGGCTGGCCGGGTTGTCGGTGGCGGCCGGGTTGACGGTGTCGTTGGCGCCGATGACCAGGACGACCGAGGTGGCGGCGAAGTCGTCGTTGATCTCGTCCATTTCGAGAACGATGTCGTAGGGCACGTTGGCCTCGGCGAGCAGCACGTTCATGTGCCCGGGCAGCCGGCCGGCGACGGGGTGGATGCCGAAGCGCACCTCGACGCCCCGCTCGCGCAGCTTGCGCGCCAGTTCGGCGACCGGGTACTGGGCCTGGGCGACCGCCATGCCGTAGCCCGGGGTGATGATCACCGAGGTGGCGTCGCGGAGGAGTTCCGCGGTCTCCTCGGCGCTGATCTCGCGGTGCTCGCCCTGCTCGCCGTCGTCGGACGCCGCGGCCGGGGTCCCGAAGCCGCCCGCGATCACCGAGATGAAGGAGCGGTTCATCGCCTTGCACATGATGTACGACAGGTAGGCACCGGAGGAGCCGACGAGCGCGCCGGTGACGATGAGCAGGTTGTTGGCGAGCAGGAAGCCCGAGGCGGCCGCCGCCCAGCCGGAGTAGCTGTTGAGCATGGAGACCACCACCGGCATGTCACCGCCGCCGATGGAGGCGACCAGGTGCGCGCCGAGGGCGAGCGCGATCACGGTGACGGCGATGAGCAGGCCCATGTCGGGGCGGGCCACGAACACGGCGGTGAGCACGACGAAGGCGACCAGGGCGCCGACGTTGAGGATGTGCTTCCCGGCAGTGTCAGCGGCCGGGAGTCGATGCGCGCCGAGAGCTTCAGGTAGGCGACGACGGAACCGGTGAAGGTGACGGCGCCGATGAACACCCCGATGAACACCTCGGCGTGGTGGATGCCCAGCAGCGAACCGCTGAGCTCGGCGTCGACGTCGAGGTAGCCGTTCCAGCCGACGAAAGCGGCGGCGAGACCGACGAGGCTGTGCATGATGGCGATCAGCTCGGGCATGCCGGTCATCTCGACCACCCGGGCGCGCCACAGCCCGATGCCCCGCCGACGGCGGTGGCGACGACGATCAGCACGAGCCCGGTGGCGGTGATGCTCTCGGAGGCGAGCCCGATGGTGGCGGCCAGGGCGATGACCATGCCCGCGATGCCCCAGACGACTCCCGAACGGGAGGTGCGGTGCTGCGAGAGCCCGGCGAGGCTGAGGATGAACAGCAACGCGGCGACGACGTAGGCGGCTTCTGAGGCCGTGACTGTGCTCATCCGTGATCAGCCCTTCGAGAACATGCCGAGCATGCGGCGGGTGACGGCGAATCCGCCGAAGATGTTGATGCTCGCCAGCAGGATCGCGGCGAACGACAGCACGGTGACGGCGGTGTTCCCGTGCCCGATCTGCAGCAGCGCGCCGACCACGACGATCCCGGAGATGGCGTTGGTGACCGACATCAGCGGGGTGTGCAGCGCGTGGTGCACATGGCCGATGACGTAGAAGCCGATGACGATCGCCAGGACGAAGACCGTGAAGTGGCCGATGAGTTCGCTCGGCGAGAAGGCGGTCACCAGGAACAGCGCGAGCGCTCCGGCGCCGACGAGGGCGTAACTGGACCACGCCGGGCGTGCGGGCTTCGCCGGTGCCTCGGAGGAGGGCGGGGCCGCGGGTTCCGGGCCCCGCCGGCGGCGGCGGGCGCGGCGGACACCTGGACCGGGGGCGGGGGCCAGGTCTTCTCGCCGTCGCGGACCACGGTCATCGACCGCTGCACCACGTCGTCGAAGTCGAGGACGAGCCGGCCGTCCTTGCCCGGGGTGAGCAGCTTCAGCAGGTTGACGACATTGGTGCCGTACAGCTGCGAGGCCTGGGCGGGGAGCCTGCCGGGCAGGTCGGTGTAGCCGATGATCGTCACGTCGTTGTCGGTGACGACCGCCTTTCCGGCGACGGTGCCCTCGACGTTGCCGCCCTGGGCGGCGGCCATGTCGACGATCACGCTGCCGGGCTTCATGCGGGCGACGTCCTCGGCGGTGATCAGCCGCGGCGCGGGCCGGCCGGGGATGAGCGCGGTGGTGATGATGATGTCGACGTCGGCGGCCTGCTCGGCGTACATCCGCGCGGCGAGCCGGTTGTAGTCGTCCGAGGTGGCCTTGGCGTAGCCGTCGCTGCTGACCTCCTGCTCGGCCGTCACCGTCAGGAACTCCCCGCCCAGCGAGCGCACCTGCTCGGCGACCTCGGGCCGGGGGTCGGTGGCGCGGACGACGGCGCCGAGGCTGCGGGCCGCGCCGATCGCCGCGAGTCCGGCCACACCGGCGCCGGCCACCAGCACCTTGGCGGGCGGCACCTTGCCGGCGGCGGTCACCTGGCCGGTGAAGAACCGGCCGAAGGCGTGCGCCGCCTCGACCACGGCCCGGTATCCGGCGATGTTCGCCATCGAGCTGAGCACGTCCAGGGACTGGGCCCGGGAGATGCGCGGGACGGCGTCCATGGCGAGCACGGTGATCGGCCGTCGCGCCAGCTCGTCGACCAGCTCCGGGTTGAGCGCGGGACTGATCAGCGCGATCAGCGTCGCTCCGTCCCGCAGCCGGGCGATCTCCTCGGTCGAGGGGCCGTTGACCTTCAGGACGACATCCGCCGCCCACGGGTCACCGAGTTCGGCGCCCGCCTCCTGGTACGCCGCGTCGGAGAAGCGGGACGAGGCTCCCGCCCCCGGTTCGACCACCACGTCGTATCCGAGTGCGGCAAGTCTCCCCACGGTGGCCGGCGTCGCCGCCACCCTGGTCTCGCCCGCAGTGGACTCGGCGGGTATGCCGATCCGCTGGGGTTCCGGTTCCGCTGGGACCATCGTCTGCCTCTCTCCTCGTCTCTCGCTCGCCGGCTGCCGTCGTCGAGTGCTCGTCCATCCATCGGTGCCCGAATCTTGCACGCTCGACGCCGGATCCGCGGGCGGTCGTCTTCACACGGCTGAAGAGTCCTGCCTCACACGGACGAGGGGTTGCCCGGGAACGGGCTCGCGGGTATGGCGGCGCTCTCCGAGGCCCGTAGCCTCCTGGGGTTTCTGAGGCTTGCGGGGCTCTGTCCGGCTTGTGATGCGGCGGGGGACGGCCGGGCGCAGACTGAGTGGCGTGAGCAGCACGCCCCGGGAACCCGGCCGGACGGCGGCCCCTTCCCCGACCGCGCCACGGCAGACCGTGGCGCTGGCGGCGATGATGTTCGCCGTCGCCATGACCTTCATCGACCAGACCATCGTCTCCATCGCGGCTCCGGACATCGTCCGCGAACTGGATCTGTCGTCGTCCGGCATGCAGTGGGTGGTCAACGCCTACCTGCTGTCCCTCGCGGCCTTCTTCGCCCTCGGCGGGCGTCTCGCGGACCTCTACGGGCCCCGCCGGGTCGTGGTGATCGGCACGCTGGTCTTCGTCGTGTCGTCGGTGCTGTGCGGCTGTGTCCCGAGGGCGGCGCGGCGCAGACCTGGCTGATCGTGTTCCGCGCCACCCAGGGGCTCGGGGCGGCACTGCTCTTCCCCGCGGCACTGGCCGTGGTGGTGGCGGTGTTCCCGGTCGAGCGGCGTGGCCGCGCCCTCGCCCTGTTCTTCGGCGTCTCCGGCGCGCTGACCGCGATCGGCCCGCTCCTGGGCGGCTGGCTGACGAGCTGGACCTGGCGGGCCGTCTTCTGGGTGAACGTGCCCGTGGCGATCGTGGCGCTGGTTCTGACGGCCCTCGCGCACCTCTCCGACCGGCGGCGGTCCGGCACCCTGGACGTTCCCGGTGCCGCCCTGATCGCGGTCGGAATGGGGCTGAGCGTCCTCGGCTTCCAGCAGGCCTGGTCGTGGGGCTGGGACAGCTGGGCGACCTGGGTCTGCATCGCGGGCGGCCTGGCGGTGCTCCACGGGTTCGTCCGGTACGAGCGCGGGGTGCGGCATCCGCTGATCGACCTGCGGGTCTTCCGGGACAAGGCGTTCACCGTCGACGCGGCGGTGCTGTTCTTCTCGATGCTCGCCTTCGTCCCGCTGTTCTTCTTCACCTCGGTCTACGCCCAGGTGTCCCTGTCCGCCTCCCCGAACCAGGCGGCCCTGTTCCTGCTGTACTTCTTCGTGGGCTTCGCGATCGCCTCGCAGTGGGGCGGCCGGATCCTCGACAAGCAGGGCGCCCGCCCGGCGCTCAAGCTGGGCACGGCCCTGGGCTGCGTCGGATTCGCCCTGTGGGCGGGCAAGCTCACCGACCTGTCCATGCACGACCAGTGGCCGTACGCGGCGATGGCCGGGGCCGGTATCGGCTTCGTCCTCGCGCCCGCCTCGACGGACGCCGTCAACCGGGCCATCGGCGCCTCGTACGGCGAGGTCACCGGCATCACCCAGACGGTGCGCAACTACGCGGCGAGCGTGGGCCTGGCCGTCTACGGGACGATCCTGACGCACGTCACGACCGGCAACGTGGTGTCCACGCTGGAGTCCCGCGGCATGTCCGCCGGTGATGCGGAGACCGTGGCCCGGGACGTCACCGAGTCGATCACGGGCAGCGGCGACTCCCGGGCGCCCACGGGCACCGGCCAGGCCGCCGAGGCGACCCGGGACGCGATGAACGCCATCCGCATGGACTTCGCGGAGGCCAACCAGTGGGTGTTCTACGGTATGGCCATCGCGCTGGGCCTCGGATTCCTGTGCGCGCTGCGCCACCCGGGCGGCAGGGCGACCACCAGCGCGGCGGCGGAACGCGTCAGGTGAACAGGTCGGTCGTGCGCTGCTGGATCTCCTCCGGGGTCAGCTCCTCGATCGTCTGGGAGATCATCCAGAGATGACCGAACGGATCGGCGAGACGGCCGCCGCGCTGCCCGTAGTGCTGGTCGGCGACGGGATACACCACGCTCGCCCCGCCCCGCAGCATGGCCTCGGCCACGGCGTCGGCGTCGGACACGTCCAAGGCCATGATCACGGGCGTGCCGCCCAGGGAGGACGGTGCCGGGTCGCCGTCGTCGGCGTCCTTGACCGCGATCACCGCGTCGCCGATCCGCAGCATGGCGTGCACAATCTTCCCGTCGGGGTCGGTGTACCGCTCGATCTCCTCGGCGCCGAGCGCGGTCCGGTAGAAGTCGATGGCCCGGGGCCCGTCGGAGACCACGAGCCGCGCGTAGAGCCGGGTGAGGGCCGGCTTGTCGGTTGCGTTCGTCATGCCTTCACGATCGCCGCTCCGGGCGGCCGTGGATTGTAGAAATCGGTCGGCCGGGCAGACCCGTCATCCGCCGAGCGGAACGTGGTTGCGTTCCCGGGGCGAGCGCGGTGCGTACGCGGTCGGGGTGATCCCGGCGAGCGCCCGGAACTCGTGGATCAGGTGCGCCTGGTCGTGGTAGCCGCACTCCGCGGCCAGGAGCGCCCAGTCCGGGGGCCCGGCGTTCACGCGGCCCAGCAGCCGCTGGAAGCGCCGTACCCGCGCATACCGTTTCGGCGGGAGTCCCAGTTGCTCGGCGCACCTGCGGGCCAGCCGCCTGGAGGTCCAGCCGAGCCGGTCGGCGACCTCACCCACCGGCGTTCCGCGGTCGAGCAGCGCCGCGGCGAGACGGACCGCCGGGTCGGGCTCCAGGGGACGTTCCGCCCGCCGCAGCAGGACCGTCTCCAGCTCCCGCAGACATGCCTGCGGGCCACCGGCTGCCATGGCCTCCAGCAGCCGCTCGCGCAGCACCGCACCGTCCGTGCCCCACAGCTCGTCGAGCCCGGCGAGCCGATCGCGGACCGCACCGACCGGGACGGTGAGGAACGGATACGCCCCCGCAGGACGGAACGCCACCCACACGACGGCACGCTGCTGCGCCGGGTCGATCACCGCCGGCTCCGTGTACGGCCCCTGCAGAGCCGCGCCCCGGGTCCGCCTGTCCGACGAGGACAGGGCGTCCCCGTCGAGGTTCACCAGCAGCTGCGCCCCGCCCGTCGGCAGGGCCAGCTCGGCGGAGTGCGCGAACCGTCCCTCGACATAGCCGAGCGCACCGATCAGCGGCGCGAGCGCCGGCGCCGACGGCCGGACCGTGAGCGAGACGGGGATCTCCTCCGCCGTGCGAGCCATGTGTCCAGCCTAGAGGGGCGTCCGCAAAGTCCCGCCTGCTCCGCTACACGGCCAGCCACACCGCCTGGTCGGGCCCCAGCACACCGTCCTCGAGCGGGCCGCTGGCCAGGAGGAGCCGGGCGTGTGCGGGCAGCTCGTACGGCTCCGCCGAGAGGTTGACCACGCACATGAAGCCCGGCTCGCGGCCGAAGGACAAGACCCCCTCCGGAGCCTCCAGCCACGTCATCGTGCCGTCGCCGAGGGCGGGCTGGTCGCGGCGGATGCGCAGGGCCGTGCGGTAGAGCTCCAGCATGGCGGCCGGGTCGCCGGTCTGGGCCTCGACGCTGAGACCGGCCCAGTCGCCGGGCTGCGGCAGCCAGGGTTCGGCCGTCGCGTCGTCGGGACTGAAGCCGTAAGGGGCCGCCCGGCCCGACCAGGGGATGGGCACGCGGCAGCCGTCGCGGCCTCGGTCGGTGTGCCCGGAACGCTCCCAGATCGGGTCCTGGAGGGCGGATTCGGGCAGGTCCTCGACCTCGGGGAGGCCGAGTTCCTCGCCCTGGTAGACGTAAGCGCCGCCGGGCAGGGCGAGCATCAGCAGGGCGGCGGCCCGGGCGCGCCGGGTGCCCAGGTCCAGGTCCAGGGCACCGTCGGGCTCGTACCGCGCGTTGGCGAGCCAACTCCGCGCGGCGGTACGGCCGTAGCGGCTTGGGTGGCGCATGACGTCGTGGTTGGACAGCACCCAGGTGGCGGGGGCGCCCACCGCGCCGAGCATGGTGAGGGAGTCGTCGATGACGGCGCGCAGGTCCTTGGCGTCCCAGCCGCACATGAGGAAGTCGAAGTTGAAGGCGGTGTGCAGGCCGTCCTGGCGGACGTAGGCGGCGAGTCGTTCGGGGTGTCGGCCCAGGCCTCGGCGACGAAGGAGCGGTCGCCGGGGAACTCGTCGGCGACCTTGCGCCAGGCCCGGTATATCTCGTGCACCTCGTCGCGGTCCCAGTGCGGATGGTCGAGGTGCTGCCGGATCTCGTCCCGGCGGGTGAGCGGGCCCGTCACGGCGGGTTCGGCGCGGGGCGGCAGGTCGGGCAGTTCCGGGTGCTTGATCAGCCCGTGGGCGACGTCGATGCGGAAGCCGTCGACGCCGCGGCTGAACCAGAACCGCAGGATCGACTCGAACTCGGACCGGACCTCGGGGTGCTGCCAGTTCAGGTCGGGCTGCTGGGGTGCGAACAGGTGCAGGTACCAGTCGCCGTCGGGCAGCCGGGTCCAGGCCGGGCCGCCGAAGCAGGACACCCAGTCGTTCGGGGGCTCGGTGCCGTCGGGTCCGCGCCCGGGGCGGAAGACGTAGCGCTCGCGTTCCGGGCTGCCCGGCCCGGCCGCCAACGCCGCCTGGAACCATGCGTGCTGGTCGGAGGTGTGGTTGGGCACGATGTCGGGGATGACGCGGATCCCGTGCTCGTGCGCTTCGGTGATGAGCTGCTCGGCGTCGGCGAGGGTGCCGAAGCGGGGGTCGATGGAGCGGAAGTCGGCGACGTCGTAGCCGTGGTCCGCCATGGGCGACTTGTACCAGGGGTTGATCCAGATGGCGTCCACGCCGAGGGACTTCAGATACGGCAGCCGGGAGCGGATGCCGGCGATGTCGCCGACGCCGTCGCCGTTCCCGTCGGCGAAGCTGCGGATGTAGACCTGGTAGATGACGGCACTGCGCCACCAAGGGGTGGTGGGGAACACGCGGAATGGCTCCTTCTGTGTGACTACTTGGCCGCGCCGGCCGTGAGCCCGGCGACGATACGGCGCTGGAACAGCAGCACCATCACGACCAGCGGGATGGTCACCACGACGCCCGCGGCCATCTGGCTGCCGAACGGCGTCTGGTACGTGGTCGCTCCCGAGAACTTGGAGATGGCGACGGTCGCGGTCTGCATGTCCGGCTTGTTGGTCATCGACAGGGCGATGAGGAACTCGTTCCAGGCGGCGATGAAGGTGATGATCGCGGTGGTGAAGATGCCCGGCGCGGCGAGGGGGACGATGACCTTGCGGAAGGCCTGGCCGCGGGTGCAGCCGTCGACCATGGCGGCGTGTTCCAGTTCGTCGGGCATCTGGCGGAAGAACGTGGTCAGGTTCCACACCGCCAGTGGCAGCGTGAAGGACATGCTGGGCACGATCATGGACTGGTACGTGTTGATCCAGCCGATGTCGGTGAACAGCTTCAGCAGCGGGACGACGATCGACACCACCGGGAACATCGAGGTGGCGATGATCAGCGTGAGGATCAGCCGCTTGAAGCGGAATTCCAGCCGGGCCATCGCGTACGCGGTGAACGTGGCCAGCAGCAGCGACATCGCGGTCGTGATGCCGGCGACGATCAGGCTGTTGAGCAGGGCCCTGGTGAAACCCTGGGCCGGGCTGAACACCGACCGGTAGTTCTCGAACGACACCGGGGAGGGGAACAGCGAGGTGCTGAAGATGTCGCCGGTGCGGCGGAGGCTGGAGACCAGCATCCAGTAGAACGGGGCCAGGCAGTAGGCCACCACCACGGCGATGCCCAGATACGGCAGCCACTGCCGCCACTTGGCCGTGAGGGTCATGCCGTCACCTCCCGGACGCGGCGGCGCGGCATCCTGACCGCGTGGGACCTGCGCTTCTTCGTCCCGGCGGCGCCCCCGATGAGGTCGGCACCGAGCAGCCGCACGAAGGCGAGCGCGATGAGGAAGACGTAGAGGAAGAGGAGGACCGCATACGCGGAGGCCGGTCCGAAGCGGACGTTGGACGCCTCGTTCTGCGCGAGCATCGACAGCGTCTCTACGGAGCCCTTCTGGGCGCCGATGAGGATGTAGGGCAGGTCGAACATCCGCAGCGCGTCCAGGCAGCGGAACAGCACCGCCACCAGCAGCGCGGGCTTCACCAGCGGCAGGGTGATGCGCCAGAACTGCTGGAGGGCGCTCGCCCCGTCGAGCCTGGCCGCCTCGTAGACCTCCTTCGGGATCACCTGGAGGCCGGCCAGGACCAGCAGCCCGATGAAGGGGGCGGTCTTCCACACGTCGGCGATGACGACCGCGATCTTGGCGGAGAATCCGTCGGCGGTCCACAGGACCTGGTGGCCGAGGAGGACGTTGGCGATCCCGTCGGCGTTGAAGATCCACTTCCAGAGCAGTCCGGAGATGGCCGTGGGGATCGCCCAGGGCACGAGGATGCTGGCCCGCACCACGGCCCGGCCCCGGAACGCCCTGTGCATGATCAGCGCCATGGCGACACCGATCACGGTCTCCAGCGACACCGTGACGACGGTGAAGAAGGTGGTGTTCCAGAAGGCGTTCCAGAAGCGGTCGCCGGCCTGGGTGAAGATGTCGGTGTAGTTCTTCAGCCCGACGAACGGCTCGGTGTTGCTGATGAACCCGGTCTTCGGGTCCAGGCCCTTCGGCCCGTACAGGGACTCGTCGAGTGCCATGAGCGTCGGGTAGAGCACGACGATCGTCAGCACCAGCAGCGTCGGGGAGACCAGGAGTGCGGCCAGGCGGCCGGTGCCCGCGGTGGCCCGGGAGCGTGGACGCCGCCGGGGGCGTTCGGGTGCCGGGGGCCGCCCGGGGCGGCGGCGGGCCGCCGTCCCGAGCTCGTGCGGGGCGGTGTCGGGCGGGATCGCGGTGTCGGCCATGACCCGCGGCCTCACTGTGCCGTCAGCTTCTGAAGGTCCCCCTGGAGGTCCTTCAGCGCCTGCGCGCTGCTCTTCTTCCCGGTGAGCGCGGCGTAGACCTCGTTCTGGATCGCGGCGGTCACGTCGCCGTACTGCACGACGCGCGGGCGTGGCACGGCCTTGGTGATGGACTGCTTGAGGTCGGGCAGGTACGGATACTGCTTGTCCAGCGAGGCGTTGTCGTAGAGGTCGGCGTACGGCGGGGCGAGGGAGGCGTTCTTGAGGAAGTAGGTCGCGCTCTCCTCGCCGGTGAAGAACTTCATGAAGTCCAGGGCCGTGGCCTTGTTCTTGGCGAAGGACGACAGCGCCAGGTTGGAGCCGCCGAGGCTGGAGGCGCCGGGACCGTTCAGACCGGGCAGCGGCGCGACCGCGAACTTGCCCTTGACGGCGCTCTTCTGGGCCAGGGAGTACACGTAGGGCCAGTTGTTGAGGAAGACCAGCTTGCCGGCCTGGAAGGCCTGGCGGCCGTCCTCCTCCTGGTAGGTGATGGCTTCCTTGGGGATCGTCCCGTCCTTGAAGGAGTCGACGAGGAAGTCCAGGCCCTTCTTGGCCTGCGGGGTGTCGACGTCCGGCTTGCCGTTCGCGTCGGTGATGCGGCCGCCCGCGGAGTTGACGGCCTCGGCGAAGTTCACCGTCAGCCCCTCGTACTTCTGGAACTGCCCGGCGTAGCAGGACATGCTCTTCGCCTCGGGGAGCTTCTTCACCTTGGTGCAGTCGGCGGTCATCTGCGCCCAGGTGGTGGGGGGCCGGGAGATGCCGGCCTTCTTCAGCAGGTCGGTGCGGTAGAACAGCAGGCCGCCGTTGGAGCTGGCGGGGACGGCGTAGAGCCTGCCGCGGTACTTGCCGGTCTCCACGACCGGCTGGAGCATCTTTCCGAGCGGGAACTGGTTCGCGGGCAGCGGCTCGATCCACTGGTGGGCGGCGAACTCCGACGTCCACACGACGTCCGTGGCGAGGACCGTGTAGGCGTCGGACTTCGTCTCCGCGTTCTGGATCATCTGCTGGCGCTGGGAGTCGGCGTCCGTCGGCAGCTGGATGAAGGTGACCTTCTCCTTCGGGTGTGCCTTGTTCCAGCGGTCGATGATCGTCTGGACGGTGCCGGTGGTGTCCTTGCCCGCGACGTAGGTGATGGGGCCGCGGCCCTTGAACGACGTAGCGGCGGCCTGCGCGGACCCGCCGGAGCCGCTGCCTCCGGACGAGCCGCAGGCGGTGAGGAGGAGCCCGGCGGCGGCGAGCGCTGCGGAACACTGGATCGTTCTGGAGGTGTTGGTCTTCACTGTGTCTCCCGGTCGTGACGAACCGTCGGTCGTGGTCTGTTCCCCCGGAATGGCTTTTGGTCATGGGATTGCGTTGCCACGGCATTGTGCTGATAAAAACCGCAGGTCACAGCGGAACAGAGGCGTCCCTCGGGGGCGACTTCGAACCTGTCGAGACAACGTTTGCACGCTAGGAGCGCTCCACCGGGAAGTCAATGCGCCGGATAGTGGTAAGAAGGCAAGAACTAGGTGAGACAGCGCTGCCACCAACGGCCGTGCACGGCAGGGTCCCTGTGCTAGCGTCCGGCGCATGCCACCAGGTCAGCGGCACCCCACGATGGCTGACGTCGCCGAACGGGCCGGGGTCTCCACCTCCACCGTCTCGCACACCCTGCGCGGCCTGTCCACCGTCTCACCGGAGGTCCGCGCCCGCGTCGAACAGGCCGCCCGGGAACTGGACTTCGCGGTCTCGCGCCATGCCGCCAGCCTGGTGACGGGCAGGACCGGCAGCGTCGCGGTGCTGGTGCCCACGCTCAGCTCGTGGTTCGTGGGCACGGCCCTGTCGGGGCTCGGCCTCGTCCTGCGCGCGGCCGGGATGGAGCTGACGGTGTATGTGATCTCCGACCTGGCCGAGCGCACGGCGTTCTTCGAGCACCTCCCGGCGCGGCGCAACGCCGACGCGCTGCTGGTGTTCTCCTTCGACCTCACCGACGAGGAGACCGCGCGGCTGGACGACCTCGGCATGCCGGTCGTGTACGTCAGCCAGCACGTGGCCGGGCGGCCGAGCGTCTACGTCGACGACGTGGCCGGCGCCCTGCGCGGCACCCGGCACCTGCTCAACCTCGGCCACCGCCGGATCGCCTACGTACGGACGGTGGGCGTCGGCGGCTTCTCCTTCAGCTCCCAGGAACGGCTGGTCGGTTACCGGCAGGCGCTCACCGAGGCGGGTCTCCCCCTGGACGACGAGCTGGTGGTCGCCACCCCGGCGGGCGACAAGCGGGGCGCCGCCGAGGCGGTCGGCGGGCTGCTGGGGCTGCGGGAACCGCCGACGGCGGTCTTCGCCGAGCAGGACGAGGTGGCCGTGGCGGTGATCTGGACCCTGCGTGCGACGCGCATCGAGGTACCCGGGCAGGTGTCGGTCATGGGCTTCGACGACCAGCCGGTGGCCCGGTGGTTCGATCTGACCACCGTGGCCCAGTCGCCCGCGCACACCGGCCGGGAAGCCGGCGAGTTGGCCCTGTCGCTCATCAACGACCCCGGCGCGGACCGCGAGCGGCACCTCGTGCTGCCGACCCAGGTGATCCCCCGGGCCACCACCGCCCCGCCCCCCGCGGCACCCGGCGCCCGGGACCAACTTCCGCAGGGCTGACGGAAATCGCCGTGCGCCGATGAACGCCGGCGACCTAGACTCGGCCGGAGAACGAGGGGGGCCGACTGCTCATGACCACCGGACAGAACACCGTCGGAGACGTCTTCAGCGCGGGAGCCGAGGAGTTCCACCGCTGGTCGGAAAGGCTGTGGGACCCGATCGGCGAGGCCACGGCGGACGCGGCGGTGCCGGCCGACGGCGAGTCGGTGCTGGACGCCTGCTGCGGGGCGGGGGCGTCGGCACTGCCGGCCGCGCGAGCCGTCGGACCGGCGGGGCGGGTGGACGCCGTGGATCTCGCGGACGGACTGTTGGCGATCGGTGAGCGCCGGGCGCGGGAGGAGCACCTGCGGAACATCAGCTTCCATCACCATGACGTCACCTCGTGGCCCGCCCCCGGTGCCGGTTACGACGTCGTGCAGTGCGCGCTCGGTGTGTTCTTCTTCCCGGACATGGACCGGGACTCCGCCGCGCTGACCCGGAAGGTGCGCCCCGGCGGCAGGTTCGTCGTGACGGTCTGGGAGAAGGGCTCGCTGGCCGGCTGGCAGTCGGCGTTCCGGGGCGCGGTCCTGACCGAGCGCGACCTGCCCCGTCCGCCGCAGATGGAGCAACTGGCCCGGATCGACACCGCCGACACCCTCGCGGCCTGGCTCGGGGACCTGGGCGGGAGCGAACCACGGGTCGTGCGGCGGCGGTTCGACGCCCCGCTGACGCCGGAGTCGGCCTGGGTCCTGGCCACCGGGAGCGGTACGCGCAGGATGCTCGACGGCCTGTCACCGGCCGCCGTCGAACGGGTGCGCACCGAGTTCACCGCCCGGCTCACGGCGGACGCCGTCGACGACCTCGACGTACGGGTCCTGACCGGGACGGCCCGCTTCTCCGGCTGATCGCGCGGACGGCACGCCTCGCACGTCACACCCGTCCGAACCGTTGACGAGGGTAAGAGCCCCCCTTATCTTCTGACCGAATTCATGGCCGAATTCACGAACTGCGTTCGAAATCACGGACAGAGAATCGGCAGAGGCGGCTCGCATGCTCCGGACTCCCCCTGCGGCCAAGCGCCGCAGCCCCCTGCTCGTGTGCGTGCTCGCAGCAGCGCCGCGACCAGCCAGTACGGCCCCGGCCACAACTCGTTCACCGTCTCCGAGGACGGCAAGAGCGACATCCTCGTCTACCACGACCGCAGCTACAAGGACATCAGCGGTGATCCGCTCAACGATCCCAACCGCCGCACCCGGGTGCAGAAGGTCTACTGGAAGGCCGACGGCACGCCCGACTTCGGCATCCCGGTGGCCGACGGGGTCACACCGCAGCGTTTGTCGTCGTACAACTTCGCCGACCGGTTCGTCCGGCACTGGGACTTCCGCGCCCGCATCGAGGCGAACGTCTCGCCGCTCGCGGACTCGCAGTTCCGGGTCGTCACCGGTCTGACCGGCAGCGGCACGGTCTCGCTGGAGTCGGCCAACTTCCCCGGCTACTACCTGCGGCACAAGAACTTCGAGGTGTGGCTGGAGAAGAACGACGGCAGCGCGCGGTTCGCGGCCGACGCCAGTTTCCTGCGGCGCGCCGGTCTCGCCGACCCGGCCGGTGTGTCGTACGAGTCGTACAACTACCCCGGGCGATACGTCCGCCACTGGGAGTACCTGCTGAACGTGCAGGCGGTGAGTACGGCCACGGACCGGGCGGACGCCACTTTCTACGCCCAGTGACCGGGGAGTAAACGCCCGTAATGCCCTGATTGCTCTCCCGGCGGGCGGGCACTCAGGGCATGTGCACACACAAGACGGCATGCGACCGCGCAGGGTCCTGCTGGCCGGGTGGTTCAGCTTCCGGGACGGGGAGGCGACCGCCGGGGACGTGCTGGCCCTGCGCCGGGTCGAGGACGTACTGCTCGGCACGGGCATCCCCTACGACGTCGCCTGGAGCCCCGGCTTCCGCCCGGAGGCCCTGCATCTGGACCGGCTGTGGCCCGAGGACTACTCCCACCTGGTGTTCGTGTGCGGCCCGCTGCACGGGCCGCAGATCGAGGAGTTGCACCGGCGGTTCGCGCACTGTGTGCGGATCGCCGTCGGCACCTCGGTGATCGACCCCGCCAGCGCGGCCGTGACCGGGTTCCACCGGGTGCTGCCGCGGGACGCGCCGGACAGCGAGCCGGTGGAGGACCTGGCGGCCCGCGCCCCGGACGTGCCCGCCCGGCCGGTCGTCGGGGTGATCCTCACGCACGGGCAGCACGAGTACGGGCGGCAGCGGCGGCACGGGCAGGTCGCCGAGGAGCTGACGCGCTGGCTGGCCGGGAAGGACTGCGGGCGGCTGGAGCTGGAGACCCGGCTCGACACCCACGACTGGCATCTGAGCGCCACGCCCGCGCAGCTCCAGTCCGTGCTGGCCCGGATGGACCTGGTCGTCACCGACCGGCTGCACGGACTGGTCATCGCGCTGCGGGTCGGCACCCCCGTACTGGCGGTCGACCCGGTCACCGGCGGCGCGAAGATGACCGCGCAGGCCCGCGCCTGCGGCTGGCCGGCGCTGATCCCCGCCGAGCGGCTGGACGTGCAACAGTTGGACCGCTGGTGGGACTGGTGCCTGACCGGCGGCCGGGTGACCGCCCGGCAGATCCGCGACGGTTTCCGTGAGGGCACCGTCCCGGACAGCGCGGACCGACTCGTCGAGGCCCTGGCACGCCAGGTACCCGGTTAGCCCTGCCGCCGGCGCGACCCGGCCCGGTTAGCTCCGGGACCTCACGGGGCACCCGCTTTGTCAGTCCCCGCTTCCTGTCCCGCCGCACGTCCCCCGGGGGGAGAGACGGTCCGGCCGCCCGGAAGGAGAACCGCGTGTCCATCGGCCGACTTCCCGATCACGAGCAGCACATCCTCGACGAGATGGAACGCGCGCTGCGCCGCGACCGCCGTCTCGACCGCCGACTGCGCACCCTGCGGCTGAGCCGCCTCCCCGACCCAGCCCGGGTCCTCGCCCGCCTGGCCTCCTACCGCCCCGCGTCCGGACCGTGGCGGTCCTGCTCGCCGTGTCGGTCGGTTTGCTGGTGACCGGGATCGTCACGTCCGAGCCGGGGGTGCTCTGGGGGTTCGCCGCCCTGTGGCCGCTGACGCTGTTCGCCCTGTTCAGGCTGATGTGCCGCAGGTGCGGCGGCGGGAGCTGAGCGTCGCCGAACACCCGGGCAGCGGTTCAGCCCGTGTAGCGGCGGGCCTTCGAGGCACGCTGGGCCGGTTCCAGCAGACGCAGGCGGGACTCGACCTCGTGCGGCAGAACCCGCCGTTCGCGCAGGACCCACGGCAGCGCGGCGGCGGCCTCGGCGAAGGCGCGCAGGGACGCGGCGTCCCGCGGGACCGTACGGGCCAGGTCGACGGTCCGGCGCAGGGCGGAGCCGGCCGGGCGGCGCAGCCAGGTGAACCACAGGGTGTTGCGGATTCCGTGGGTGCGGCGCAGGGTGGCGTCCCGCGCCACGGACGGGTGGTGGTGCACCGCCAGGTGGTCGGCGTACGTCAGCCACCACCCGTCGGCCGCCAGGTCCGCCGCGAGCAGTTCCTCCTCGCCGCCCAGCCACAGCCGCGGATGGAAGCCGCCCGCCGCCCGGAAGGCGCCGGTGCGCAGCACGGTCGCGGCGGCCAGGAAGGAGCCGAGGGCCGGTCCGGGCAGCCAAGCGGGCCCGGGCACGGGCGAGTTGCGCAGTTCCTCGACGATGGGGTCGTCGGTGCCGTCCGGTTCGACGACGATCCGGGCCGTGACCGAGCCCAGCGCCGGATGCCGGTCGAGCAGATCGGCGGCGCCCGTCAGCGACCCGGGCGCCCACCAGGAGTCGTCGTCGCAGAAGGCGATGTAGGGCGTACGGACCTGCCGGACGGCGAGGTTGCGGCCCACCGCGCCGAGGTTGCGGCCGGACCGCAGCAGCCGGACCCAGGGGTGGCGGCCGGCGACGGCGTCGGCGGTGCCGTCCGTGGAGCCGTTGTCGGTGA
This sequence comes from Streptomyces tuirus, assembly GCA_018195615.1. Classification (GTDB taxonomy): domain Bacteria; phylum Actinomycetota; class Actinomycetes; order Streptomycetales; family Streptomycetaceae; genus Streptomyces; species Streptomyces tuirus_A. The sequence continues at coordinate 1,290,802 of JAGTPG010000001.1, forward strand.
CGATCACCGGTGGGTTCTCCGGCAGTCCGGCGAGGTGGTCGAGGGTGCGCAGCAGTTCCCGGCGCCGGTTGTGGGTGATGACGACGACGGTCGTACGGCTGTCGGTCATGCGGCCGCTCCCTCGGCCAGGCGCGCGGCCCGCTCCACGTGCGGCGGCAGGCGCCTGCGGGCCCGCAGGGCGGCGGGCAGCCGGGCCAGCGTCCCGCGCAGGGCGCGCCGGGCGTGGTCGTCGTGCCGTGCCTCGGCGGCCAGGGCGCGGGTCCGGGCGAGCGCGTAGGGCACGGGGCGGCGCAGCCACGCGGTGAGGAGTTCGTTGCGGCGCTGGACGGCCGGGCGGCCGGTGCGCGGCGCGGGCGCCGGGTGGTGGTGGGCGATGACGTCCGGGCAGTGGGTGACGCCCCAGCCGCGGGCGGCCAGGTCGTAGGCGAGGAGGGTCTCCTCGCCGCCGAAGAACAGCAGCCGGTGGAAGCCGCCCGCGTCGAGGTAGGCGTGGCGGCGGACCACGGAGGCGCAGGCCAGGAAGCCCAGGACCTGGGTGCCGGGGAGGTCGCCGACCCGGCCGAGGGGCGAGTCGGCGAGCACTTCGTTGAGCGGGTCGGAGTCGGCGGTGGGGCCGACGAGGGTGCGGGCGGCGATGAGGCCGAGCCGCGGATGGTCCTCGAACAGGCGGACCGCCGTGCTCAGGGCACCGGGTGCCCACCAGGAGTCGTCGTCGCTGAACGCCACGTACGGGGTGTTCAGGGCCCGGGCGCCGTAGTTGCGCGCCAGGGCGCCGTGGTTGAACGGCAGCGCCAGGACGCGGACCCGGGGAAGTCGTGGGCGAGCATGGCGCGCGTGCCGTCGGTGGAGGCGTTGTCCGCGACGAGGATCTCGGGCCGTTCCGGGAGGGCGAGGAGGTGGCGCAGGGCCTCGGCGAGGGCGGCCGACCGGTTGCGGGTCGCGATGACGACGCCGACGGGGCCCGGGTCCGGGCGCGGGATGGTCATCGTGGTGGCGTGCCCCCTCATGGGTGTCGGATGCCGGGCAGTTCGTCGACGGCGCGCAGGACGTCCTCCGGGGTGATGCGCAGCAGCGCGGGGTCGGGTCGGCGGCCGTGCGGGTCGCCTTCCGGGCCGTACCACAGCGCGCGGTGGCGTGGACTGTCCGGCGGGCCCCAGCGGCTCGGCGGGACCGGGCCGAAGAGGGTGACGGAGCGCGTGGCGTGGGCGACGGCGAGGTGGGCGACGCCGGTGTCGCCGCTGATCACGACGTGCGCGTCGGCGACGAGGGCGGCCAGCCGGCCGAAGGGCAGACCGCCGCCGAACACGTCCGTGTCGGGCAGCCCTGTCCGCTTGGCGAGCCGGGCCACGAGGTCGCCCTCGTCCGCCCTCCGGTGACGACGACGCGCAGGCCCCGGGCCCGCAGTTCGGTCGCGACGGCCGCGTACCGCTCGACGGCCAGCAGCGGGCGGGTGACCCGGCACCGGGGTGCAGCACGACCGCGCCGGGTGCCGGGAGGCGGTGCGGGGGCGGGGCAGGTACACGTCGGCCGGGTCGGCGTCGATGCCGTACGCCTGGAGCAGCCGGCACCAGCGGTCGCGTTCGTGTTCCTCCGCGTACCAGGGCGGGCCGTCGATCCCGGGCGTGCCGGGGTGGGCGAAGGCGAGCAGCTTCAGCGGGCGCAGGCCCATGAGCAGCCGGTGGCTCGGCGGGCCGTTGCCGTGCAGGTCGACGGCGACGTCCGGTGGGGGCCCGCTCCAGTCGAGCGCGTCCGGCACCTCGCGCCCCGGTGCGGAGGCGGGCAGCAACCGGTCCACGGCTCCCGTCACCGCCGCGACCGGTTCGAGTTCGGCGGGCGCGGCCAGTACGAGTTCATGGTCGGGGTAGGCCCGCCGCAGGCCCCGCAGCGCCGGGACACCGGCGAGGAGGTCGCCGAGGCCGAGGGCGCGCAGGACGAGCAGGCGGGGTGACTCGGGGCGCGTCATCGCGCGCCCTCCGCCGCCCGTGCCATCAACGCCGTCGAGGAGCGGCCGTCGAGGTAGGGCAGGAGGACGGCCTGGCCGCCCCACTTCTGGAGGAGGGCGGCTTCCGGGAGGTCGGCCGCCGCGTAGTCGCCGCCCTTGACCCAGACGTCGGGGCGCAGGTCGGCCAGGAGGCGTTCCGGTGTGTCCTCGTCGAAGACGGCGACCGCGTCGACGCAGGCCAGGGCCCGCAGGACCCGGACGCGGTCGGCGAGCGGGGTGACCGGCCGGCCTTCGCCCTTGCGGCGCCGGACCGAGGCGTCGGAGTTGACGCAGACGACCAGGCAGTCGCCGAGCCGCCGCGCGGCCTGGAGCAGGCCGACGTGGCCGGCGTGCAGCAGGTCGAAGCAGCCGCCGGCGGCGACGACCGTGCCGTGCGCGGCCCGGACCCTCGCGGCCAGGGCGTTCGGGTCGTCGTCGGCGGGCGGGGGTCCCGGTTCGGCGTCCGCGCTCGGTACCGCCGCCGCCCCGCCCGCGGCGACGAACCCGCTCGCGGCGGCCACGGCTCCCTCGACGGCCTCGGCGACCAGCGCACCGTCGGCGAGCAGCCCGGCCGCCGTCGCGGCGAACCGGTCCCCGGCGCCGCAGCTGTCGCCGTGGTGCGCGGCGGGCGCGGGGACGAGCAGCGGGTGCTCGCCGTAGGACAGCAGGGCGCCGCGCGCGCCGAGGGTGACCGCGACGGCGGCGGCCCGCCAGTGCCGCACGAGTGCGGCGGCGCTGTGCGCGGCGGCGTGCAGGTCCCGGCGCGGTGTCCCGTCCTGCGGGGCGAGGCCGTGGGCCTCCTTCTCGGCCGGGGTCACCAGCCGGGTGCCGGGCACGGGCGGACCGCCACGCGGGTGCGGGTCCCAGACCAGCGGAGGGCGGGCGGCGAGGACGTCGCGGAGGGCGTCGGCCGTGCCGCGGCCGTAGTCGGAGACCAGGACGGCGTGCGCGGAGCGGACGGCCTCGCGGGCGGCGTCGGTGGCCTCGCGGGCGCGGCCGGCGCCGCGGTCCAGACGGACCACCGGGCGGTCCTGGGCGAGGACGCGGGTCTTCTCGGACAGGGGGCCGGTCAGCGGCAGGGGGATGAGGGTGAGCCAGGGTTCCAGGAGGCGGCGCAGCGCGTGACTGGCCGGGTCGTCGCCCACCCCCGCGACCAGCGTGACGTCCCGGCCGTCGCGGGCCGCGAGGTACGCGGCGAGCGCCGCGCCACCGGGCCGCGTCCGCTCCCCGCAGTCGTCGACGACCGGCACGGGCGCGTCCGGCGCGAGCCGCTCCGCGCGGCCGGTCAGATCCCGGTCCAGCAGGGCGTCACCCACCACGACCAGCGGTGTCTTGCCGTTCATGTCACCTCCTGCCGTCGCCGTCGCGCCGGCCACCGCGTTCCACCGCCGCGTCGAACGCCGCACACACCATGTGCACCGCGACCAGGTGCAGTTCCTGCACGGTCGCCGCCGTCGGCGCCTCGACGCACAGGTACTCGTCGCTGCCCGCCATCAGCGGGTTGGGGGCGCAGCCGGTGAGGGCCCACACGCGTACCCCGGCCGCCCGGGCGGCGTCCGCGGCGGACAGCAGGTTGGCGCTGGCACCGCTGGTGGACAGCAGCATCAGGACGTCGCCTCGGCGGCCGTGGGCGCGGACCTGGCGGGCGAACACCTCGTCCACGCCGTAGTCGTTGGCGATGGCGGTGGTGCTGGAGGTGTCGGCGTGCAGGGCGAGCGCGGAGAACGGCGGCCGGTCGTCGCGGTAGCGGCCGACGAGTTCGGCGGTCAGGTGCTGGGCCTGCGCGGCGCTGCCGCCGTTGCCCGCTGCCAGCAGCCGGCCGCCGCCGGTGAGGACGGCCGCCAGGCGCTCGCCCCACCGCTCGGTGATGTGCGCCGAGCCGCGGAACGCGGTCAGGGCGTCCTGGAGTTCGTCGCAGTGCCCGGTGACGGGCGGGTGCACGGTCATCACGCCACCTCCTTCTGCTGTGCGTGTCCGGCGAGGACCTGACGGTGGACCTGCTCCACGCCGTCGGCGACGCGCCGCCAGGTGTAGTGGGTGAGGACGCGTTCCCGTCCGGCCGTGCCGTAGCGGCGGCGCAGTGCTTCGTGGTCGAGGAGTTCGCGTACGGCGGCGGCGACCGACTCGGGGTCCTGCGGCGGGACGAGCCGGCCGGTGGTGCCGTCGGCGACGCTGTCGCGGTGGCCGCCGACGTCGGTGGCGACGACCGGCACGCCGCAGGCCATCGCCTCCAGCGGCACGATGCCGAACGGCTCGTAGACCGGGGTGCACAGCACCAGGTCCGCGCTGCCGATCAGGGCGGGCATGGCGGCCGGGTCGACCGCGCCGAGCATCCGGACCCGGTCGGCCACGCCGGCGCTCCGCGCGAGCCGCCGCAGCCGCCGCGCCTCGGGGTCGTCGGCGAGCAGGCCGGCGTCGGGACCGCCCGCGACGACGAGTTCGGTGTCCGGGATCCGGGCGAGCGCCCGGACGGCCTGGTCGTAGCCCTTGCGCGGGACGAGCCGGCCGCAGGCGAGCAGCCGGTGCCGGGCACGGCGTTCCGGGACGCCGTCGGGCGGTACGCCGGGCCGGAACTGCCCGGCGTCGACCCCGCAGGGCACCACGGACACCTGCCGGCGCTGCACGCCCATCTCGGCCAGTTCGTGCACCTCGTCGGTGCAGGTGGCGAGGACCCGGGCGCAGCCGCGGCCGATCTGCCGTTCGATGCCGACGCGTTCGGGCGGGCTGGTGTCGAGCCGGCCCTGGTGGCGGCGCTTGACGGTGCCGAGGGCGTGGAAGGTCTGCACCACGGGCACGCCGTGCGGGTGGGCGCCGATCCGGGAGGCCATGCCGGACATCCAGAAGTGGGCGTGGGCCACATCGGGCCGTGTCCGGGCCCAGGCGCGGGCCAGCCAGGCGCCGAAGGCGGGCATGTACGGGAACAGTTCGTCCTTGGGGACGGCCTGGGCCGGTCCGGCCGGGACGTGCTCGACGACGGCGCCGCCGGGCAGCGGCACCCGGTCGGGCAGGTCGGCCGCGTCGCGGCGGGTGTAGACGGTCACGTCGTGGCCGCGCCGCGCCAGTTCCTCGCTCAGGCGGGCCACGTACACGTTCTGGCCGCCGGCGTCGACGCCGCCGAGCGCGGCGAGCGGGCTCGCGTGCTCGGAGACCATGGCGATCCTCATCGGGCCACCTCCTTCAGCAGCCGCTCCCAGTCGTCCAGGAAGCGGGACAGCCCGTAGCGGGCGAGCGCCGCCGCCCGTGCTCCTTCTCCGACCATGCGCGCGTGCAGCGGGTCGGCCATGAAGTCCCGTACGGCGTCGGTCAGTTCCTCGATCCGGTTGGAGACCACTCCGGCGCCGGGCGGTACGGCCTCGGTGACCTCGGTGGTGGCGAGCGCGACCACGGGCATGCCCAGGTGCATGGCCTCCAGCAGGGACAGGCCGAGGGAGGTCCAGCGGACGGGGTGGACGTAGACGCGGCGGCGTGCCATCGCCGTGTGGAGTCCGGCCTGGGTGAGTTCGTGGGAGCGGCAGCGGTCGCCGGGGATGCCGAGCCGGTCCGCGAGCCCCTCGGTGCCCATGCCGAAGACGTCCAGCGGGGCGGCCTCGGCGAAGGCCGGCAGCAGGTCGGTGCCGGTGGTACGGCCGCGCCGCAGCGGCTCGTTGACGGCGACGGCGGCGCGTTCCAGCTCCCCGGTCCACAGCGGCCCGGGGTCGACGATGCCGTGCTCGATGACGGTGCTCGGCACGGAACCGGCGTCCCACATCAGCCGGTTGAAGTGCGTGACGTGGACGAGGGTGACGCCGGGGATGCCGGCTGCGGGGTGGCGGGTGTCGGGCACGTCACCGTGCGGGGCGTTGTGCTCCAGGTACACCAGCGGCGGGCGGCGGCCCAGCCACCGGTCGACCAGGGCGAGTTCGTGCGGGCGCTGCAGCACGACGAGGTCGATGTCCTCGTCCCGCAGCCGCTCCGGCGGCACCTCGACGACGGAGTCGGGCCAGTCCCAGGTGCGGGCGCGGCCGAGTCCGTCGGGCCGCGGTCGGGGGTGACGGGGACCACGTAGGTGTGCGGGCCCTGCACGAAGGCCGTGGTCCACGACCCGTGCACATGCCAGATGAGGATCCTCATGCCTCCCCCCTCAGCTTCTCGACGGCGGTCACCACGTCGTGCGGGGTGACGGTGTCCAGGCACGGATGGCCGGGCACGGGACACTCCCTGGCCCTGCTGTCCGCGCACGGCGCCTCCTGGTCGCCGAGCAGCACGTACGGGACGCCGTACGGCCGCCAGCGTTCGGCCGGGACGACCGGCGCGAACAGGGACACGACCGGGGTGCCGACGGCGGCGGCGAGGTGGGCGGGTCCGGTGTTGCCGGTGACGACGACGGCGGCGCCCGCGAGGACGCCGCTCAGTTCCGCGGCCCGGTGCGGCCGCCGAGGTCGAGGGCGTGCGAGCCGGCGACGTACGCGGTGAGGTCGCTCTCCCCGCGCCGCCGGTCACCACCACGCGGTGGCCGGCGGCGGCCAGTTCGCGTGCCGCCTCGGCACAGCGCTCGGGGCTCCAGGCGCGGGCGGGGACGCTGGCGCCGGGGTGCAGGACGACGTACGGCTCCGGGCCGGTGAGCCCGGCGGTGGCGGGCGGCGGGAGCACCCGCAGCCGGCCGTCGTCGGCCGGCGGGAACTCGGCGGCCCCGGCGAGGTCCAGCGCGGCCTCGGCCTCGTGGGCGTGCGGCGCGCGGTGGTGGCGTACGTCGAGGAGGGAGCCGGGGTAGTCCTCGCTGTCGGCGGCGATGAAGCCGACGCCGGCCAGGCGCAGCAGCAGGGCGGCGGGCAGCGGCGACTGGTGGAAGGAGGTGAGGATCAGCGCGGTGTCGGCGTCGATCGTGTCGATGAGCTGTTCGACCTCGCCGCGGCCGACGGGCGGCGGTGTGAAGCCCACCCAGGGCGCGTCCCACACGAGGATGTCGTCGACGCCCGGCAGCAGCCCGGCGGCGGGCGCGCCACGCGGTCCGCACAGCAGGGTGACGGTGTCGGCGCGGGCGGCGACGGCGCGGACGGCGGGCCCGGCGAGCAGGACGTCGCCGAAGCTGTCGAGACGGGTGACGAGCGCCTTCACCGGCACCTCCCCTGCCCGGGGCCGGTGAAGGCCTCCTGGATGGGCCGCTCGTCGACGAGGACGCGGCCCTGCGGCACTCCGTCCAGCACGGCGCGGACGGCTGTCATCAGGTCGGGGGCGACGTGGTCGGCCGCCGCGGTCTCCTCGGGTCGGGTCCGCGCGTTGGGGACGAGGATGCCGTGGGCGCCGGCCCGGCGGGCGGCCTCCACGTCGGCGCCGATGTCGCCGACGACGACCAGGTCGGTGGGGTTCGTGCAGATGCGTCCGGCAGCCCACAGCACCATGCCGGGCTGAGGTTTGCGGCAGTGGCAGCCGTCGTCGGGGCCGTGCGGGCAGACGGCGAACACCTCGAAGGGGCCGAGGAGTTCGTCGACGCGGTGGTTGACGCGGCGGACGTCGGATTCGGTGAGCAGTCCGCGCGCGACACCGGACTGGTTGGTGACGACGCCCGTGCGGACGCCGCCCGCGCGCAGCAGGCCGAGCGCCTCCCGGGCGCCCTCGACGGGGCGTACGCGATCCGGGTCGCCGTTGTAGGGGACGTCCTCCACGAGGGTGCCGTCGCGGTCGAACAGCACGGCCTTGACCGGGCTCATCGCGCCACCTCCTGCCAGGCGGGGGCGTGGCGGTGGCGCAGGGCGCCGGTCAGCCGGTGCCAGGTCGCGGCGGGCGGGATGAGCACGCTGGTCGCGAGCATGGTCGTCACCTCGTCGCGGGTGCGTGGCCCGGGGGCGATGCGGGCCCGGGCGAACTCGGCCGTGCCGGCCGCCCAGCCGAGCGCGCAGGCCGTGGCGGCCCGGCCGTGCCCGGTGGCGGCGAGTGCGCAGGCGGCGACGCCCGCGGTGGTGATCGCGGCGTGCTTGCGGATCCGGCCGCGCGGCGCGACCGCCTTGTCCCACCAGTCGGGTCCGTGCAGTTGCCGCATGAGGGCGTCGTCGGCGTTGCCGCGCTGCTGGCGCAGCGACACCCAGCGGGAGGCGGGGCGCACGGGGTGGCGGGTGGTGCGGCGGCCCTGCCGGATGCGCCAGCCCGCGTCGAGGACGCGCAGTGCGAGGTCGGCGTCCTCGCGGAAGGCGCGCCGGAAGCGTTCGTCGAAGCCGCCGACCTGCTTGAGGGCCTCCGTACGGTAGGCCATGTCGGCGGTGATCCAGTGGGCCCGGGCGAGTCCGGCGGTGCCGCGTTCCCAGTCGGTGGCGCGGCGCTCGCCGGGCAGGGGTACGGCGATGACGCCCTGGACGCCCGCGATGTCGGGGGACGCCTCGGCGAGGTCCTCGGCCAGTTGCTCGCACCAGAAGGGCCCGACCTGGACGTCGTCGTCGAGGAACACGGTCCACGGCGCGGTCACGGCGCGCAGCCCGGTGTTGCGGGCGGCGGCGGGCCCACGACCGCCGCCGCCCAGCACGGTGGTGCGTTCCCGCAGGTCGCCGAGGACGCTCAGCGGGTGCTCCAGCCCGTCCGGTTCGGGGTCGGGCCGGTCGTCGACGAGGACGATCTGCTCGGGGCGCGGTCCGGTCGCGGCGGCGAGCGCCGCGAGACAGTCGGCGAGGGTGTCCCGGACGAGGGTGGGGATCACGACGGCGTACGAGGTCATGCGGCGCTCCTCCCTCCGGCGAACGCCCGCCCCCGGCGGACCGCGTACGGCCCGATGGCCAGCAGGTCGACGGGCGCGGAGCCGAAGCACTCCAGGGCGTCGCGCGGGTCGTCGACCATGGGCCGGCCCGCGGTGTTGAGGCTGGTGTTGACGACCACGGGCAGTCCGGTGCGCCGCTCGAAGGCGTGCAGCATCCGCGCCACCAGTGGTTCCCGCCGTTCCTCGACGGTCTGGATGCGGGCGGTGCCGTCGACGTGCACGACGGCGGGGATGCGGTCCCGCCACTGCTGGGCGACGTCGTGCACGAACAGCATGTACGGGCTGGGCAGCGGGCCGCCGGAGAACAGGTCGGCGGCGCGGTCGGCGAGGACCATGGGAGCGACGGGCCGGAACTCCTCACGGCCCTTGACGTGGTTGAGGCGTTCCAGGTTCTCGGCTCGCCCGGGGTGGGCGAGCAGGGAGCGGTGCCCGAGGGCGCGCGGCCCGTACTCGCTGCGGCCCTGGAACCAGGCGACGACCCCGTCCTCGGCCAGTGTCTCGGCGACGGTCTCGGCGATGTCGTCGGGTGTCTCGTACGGGATCGCCGCCGTGTCCAGCCAGGCGCGCAGGTCGTCGTCGCTCCAGCCGCGGCCGAGGTCGGCGCCGGGCATGGGGTCGGGCTCTTCGGCGAGGTGCAGCGCCCCGCCGAGCGCGGTGCCGGCGTCCCCGGCGGCGGGCTGCACCCACACGTCCCGGTAGGGGCCCTTGGCCACGATCTTCGAGTTGGCGACGCAGTTGAGGGCGACGCCGCCGGCCATCGTGAGTGCCTCGCCGCCGGCCTCGCGGTGCAGCCAGTCGACGAGCTCCAGCAGGACCTCTTCGAGGACGGCCTGGGTGCCGGCGGCGAGGTCGGCGTGGTCCTGGTTCCAGGGTTCGCCCTTGGCGCGGGGCGGGGCGAAGGACGCCCAGTCGACGCCGTGGGCGCGGAAGCCGCCGTGGCCGGTGGGGTGGACGTACTGGCGCAGCCGGGGCAGGAAGCGGGGGGTGCCGTAGGAGGCGAGGGCCATCACCTTGTACTCGTCGCTGCTGCGCAGGAACCCGAGGTGTTCGGTGAGCTCCTCGTAGACCAGCCCGAGGGAGTCGGGCAGGGCCTGGGAGGCGAGGGTGTCGAGCTTGCCGTCGCGGTAGCGGCCGGCCAGGTGGGAGGCGGCCTCGCCGCGGCCGTCGAGGACGAGGACGGCGCTGTCGGGGTGCGGGGAGGCGGGCCCCGCGGAGGCGGCGTGGGCGACGTGGTGGGGGACGAAGACGACCCGCTCGGGGTCGAGTCCGGGCAGGGCCTCGGCGAGGAACTCGGGGGCGCGGCGCGCGTACTCCAGGCGCAGCGGGTCCCAGGGGTCGTCCAGGCCCATGTCGCGGGCGGGCCGGGCGAGCGTCGGGTCGAAGGAGTAGGTGACGGCGTCCAGCTCCGCCGGTCGTATGCCCGCCTGTTCCAGGCACCAGCGGGCGGACAGCTCGGGCAGCTCCCAGGCGGAGAACGGCAGCGGGCGCTTGCCGTGCTTGCGGCGGCTGAAGCGCTCTTCTTCGGTGGCCGCCACCGTCCTGCCGTCGACCACGAGGGCGGCGGCGGGGTCATGGAACAGGGCGTTGATACCGAGGATGCGCATGGGGGCTGTGCTCCGTCCCGTGAAGGGTGTGGCGACTACGGTTCTGGCGAGTGCCGCGGTGCAGCTGTCTCAAACAATTGGAGCCAACTGAGCGGAAATGGCCAGTTTTGTCACACCCTGTAGGCGGAGTGGGCCGCCTGGTGACCGGCTCAGGCCGCCACGGACCGCGAGAACCAGCCGACGGTCCGCTCCAGCCCTTCCGCCCAGCCGACGCGGGGCCGCCAGCCGAGCCGCTCCCGGGCCAGCCGGGTGTCGGGGCGGCGCCGGGCGGGATCGTCCACGGGGCGGTCCACGAACCGGATACGGGAGGCGGATCCGGTGAGCTCGACGACCCGGCGGGCCAGTTCCAGCATGGTGATCTCGTCGCCGCCGCCGATGTTGACCGGCCCGGTTTCGGCGGAGGCGGCCAGGGCGAGCACACCGTCCACGGTGTCGTCGACGTAGCACAGTGAGCGGGTCTGCCCGCCGTCGCCCGCGACGGTCAGGGGCATGCCGTCCAGGGCCTGCGCGATGAAGGTGGGGACGGCGCGGCCGTCGCCGGTGCGCATGCGGGGGCCGTAGGTGTTGAAGATGCGGACGATGGCGGTGTCGGTGCCGTGCACGCCGCGGTGGGCGGTGACCAGGGCCTCCGCGAAGCGCTTGGACTCGTCGTAGACGCTGCGCGGACCGACCGGGTTGACGTTGCCCCAGTAGGCCTCGTGCTGCGGATGCTCCAGGGGGTCGCCGTAGACCTCGGAGGTGGAGGCGAGGACGAACCGGGCGCCGTCGGCGCGGGCGCGTTCCAGTGCGAGGCGGGTGCCGGTGCTGCCGACGTCGAGGGTCTCCAGCGGCAGCCGCAGGTAGTCGGCGGGCGAGGCGGGACAGGCGAAGTGCAGCACGAGCCCGAACCGGCCGGGCAGCGCCGCCCAGACCGCCGGGTCGGTGGCGTCGCCGGGCACGAAGCGGAAGCCGGGCCGCTGTTCCAGGTCGGCCACGTTGGCGCGGGAGCCGGTGGCCAGGTTGTCCAGGCAGACGACGTCCGCACCGGTGTCGAGCAGCCGCGCGCACAGGTGGGACCCGACGAACCCGGCCCCGCCGGTCACCAGGGCCCGACGCCAGATGTGTCCACTCACGAGGCTCTCCCTCCACCGGGTTGCGTTCCGGCGGCGGGTAACCACTCGCAGAGCCGGGAACCCTATACACCCCATGTATACACTGTGTGTATAGTCCCGGCATGCCTTCTCTGACCAAGAAGATTCCGGCCCTCACCAAGAAGACTCCGGCCAAGAAGACGAAGAAGACGGGGATCGCGTTCCGAACAGCCGGAGCGCTGGCGGCGACCGCCGCGCTGACCATGGCCCTGAGCGGCTGCGCAGGACGCGACACCACGGCCCCCAGCGCCGTCCGGGCCGACGCGGCGGCCGATGTCCAGGCCCGCTTCGGCACCGTCGACTGCCGCGAGGCCAAGTGCATCGCGCTCACCTTCGACGCCGGGCCCGGCGAGCACTCCGCACGCCTGCTGGACGTCCTGAAGGAGAAGCGGGTCCCGGCGACCTTCTTCCTCCTGGGCGAGCGGCACATCGAGAAGTACCCGGAGCTGGTGCGGCGCATGGCCGACGAGGGCCACGAGGTGGCAAGCCACACCTGGGACCACAAGATCCTGACCCGGCTGAGACCCGAGGAGATACGCGAGGAGCTGGAACGCCCCAACCGGGAGATAGAACGCCTCACCGGCCGGCGCCCGACCCTGATGCGCCCGCCGCAGGGCCGCACGAACGACACCGTGCACGAGATCTGCCGAGAGCTGGGCCTCGCGGAGGTGCTGTGGAGCGTGACGGCCAAGGACTACGCGACCACCGACTCGGACCTGATCACCCGCCGGGTCCTCGCCCAGGCGTCCCGGGACGGGATCATCCTGCTGCACGACATCTACGACGGCACGGTGCCGGCCGTCCCGGGGATCATCGACGCGCTCAAGGAACGCGGGTACGTGTTCGTGACGGTGCCGCAACTGCTGGCACCGGGGCAGGCGGTGCCGGGGAAGGTGTACCGGTAGTCGGCCGACCCCGGGCGCCGCGCAGGGCCGTGCCCTCGGGCACTGGGCCGAGCGGGTGAGCTGTGCACGAGCGGGACGCCGAACAGCGCGGGTTTCCTACGATCGTGGCGTGGCGAACATCCTGCTCGAACGAACGGCCCCGCTCCCCCTCGACGAGGCGTGGCGGCGGATCACCCAGTGGGGGCGGCACGGCGAGGTGGTGCCGCTGACGAGGGTCGACGTCGTCCCGCCCGAGCCGACCCGCCCCGGGACACTCGTCGTGGCCCGGTCCGGTCTCGGGCCGCTGTCCTTCGCCGACCCCATGGAGGTCACGGTGTGGCAGCCGCCGCGGGAGGGGGCCCCGGGCATGTGCCGCCTGGAGAAGCGGGGCCGGGTGGTGCTCGGCTGGGCGGAGCTGGAGGTGCGGCCGGGGCCCGGGGGACGGACCCGCGTGGTCTGGCGGGAGGAGATCCGGATCCGGCCGCTGCCGTCGCTCTTCGACGGGGTGGTGCGGCGCTCTTCGCGGTACGTGTTCGGGCGGGCCTTGAATCGTCTGCTCAGGTCACCGTGACGACCGTCGAGCGGGCCCGCCGGGAGAGCCGCTTCGCGCGGGACACGGCTTCCGCCGCACCGACGAGCTCGAACTGCGGCCGCGGCGGCCCTGGCGGGCCTCGGCTGCCGCACCCCCGCCGTCGGCTGGGCGGACGCAGCGGTGGCCCCGGCACGTGACCGGTACGCGGACGCCGAACCCGGGCTGCGGGTGCGCCGCCCGGCCGCGTCAGGCCACCGACCCGATCCGCCCCACCGCCTTCGGCCCCGGCTCGTGGTGGATCGGCGTGTGCGCCCCGGCGAGTGGGACCCCGCTGCCGCCCCGCCGCTCGGCGACGATCTCCGACGCGATCGACAGCGCCGTCTCCTCGGGCGTACGGGCCCCGAGGTCCAGGCCGATCGGGGAGTGCAGTCGGCTCAACTCCAGCTCGGTTACGCCGACTTCACGCAGGCGGGCGGTGCGGTCCAGGTGGGTGCGCCGGGAGCCCATGGCACCGACGTACGCCACCGGAAGGCGCAGTGCCAGCTTCAGCAGGGGCACGTCGAACTTGGCGTCATGGGTCAGGACGCACAGGACCGTGCGGGCGTCGACGTCCGTGCGCTCCAGGTAGCGGTGAGGCCATTCGACGACGAGCTCGTCGGCCTCCGGGAAGCGCGTCCGGGTCGCGAAGACGGGGCGCGCGTCGCACACCGTGACGTGGTAGCCGAGGAACTTGCCGATACGGACCAGGGCCGAAGCGAAGTCGATCGCGCCGAACACGATCATGCGGGGCGGCGGGACCGAGGACTCGACCAGGACCGTGAGCGGTGCTCCGCAGCGAGAGCCCTGCTCTCCGATCTCCAGGGTGCCGGTGCGCCCGGCGTCCAGGAAAGCGCCCGCCTCGGCGGCGACGGTGCGGTCCAGTTCCGGATGGGCGCCGAAGCCGCCCATCCGGGACCCGTCGGGGCGGACCAGCAGGGTCCGGCCCGTCAGTTCGCGCGGGCCGGACACGACCCGCGCCACCGCCGCCGCCTCCCCGGACGCGGCGGCGGCGAGCGCGGACGCGACCACCGGGCGGACCGGATCGCCGGCGCGTACCGGGGTGACCAGGATGTCGATGACGCCGCCGCAGGTCAGACCCACGGCGAAGGCGTCGTCGTCGCTGTAGCCGAACCGCTCCAGGACGGTCTCGCCGTCCCGCAGCGCCTGCTCGCACAGCGCGTAGACCGCGCCTTCCACGCAGCCGCCGGAGACCGAGCCGATGGCCGTGCCCTCGGCGTCCACCGCGAGCGCGGCGCCGGGCTGCCGGGGCGCGCTGCCGCCGACGGCCACCACGGTGGCCACGGCGAAGTCACGGCCCTGCTCGGCCCACCGGTTGAGCTCCTCGGCGATGTCCAGCATCTGTCTCGGTCTCCTTGATACTGCGGGATACGGGCGAGGGGCGTCAGTGGACGCCCAGCCAGCTCTCGATCGGGTTGAGGGCGAAGTAGACGAGGAACACCGCCGCCAGGATCCACATGAAGGCGCCGATCTCGCGCACCTTGCCCTGGGCGGTCTTGATGGCGACGTAGGAGATGACGCCCGCGGCGACACCGGTGGTGATGGTGTACGTGAACGGCATCAGCACGACCGTCAGGAACACCGGGACGGCGGTGGCCCGGTCGGCCCAGTCCACGTGCCGGGCGTTCATCAGCATCATCGCGCCGATGACGACCAGGGCGGCGGACGCGACCTCCTGCGGCACGATCGCCGTGAGCGGGGTGAAGAACAGGCAGGCCGCGAAGAACGCGCCGGTGACGACCGAGGCGAGGCCGGTGCGCGCGCCCTCCCCGACACCGGTCGCCGACTCGATGAACACCGTCTGGCCCGAGCCGCCGGACACGCCTCCGATCGCGCCGCCGGCCCCGTCGATGAACAGCGCCTTGGACAGGCCCGGCATCCGGCCCTTGTCGTCGGCGAGCTTCGCCTCGGTGCCGACGCCGATGATGGTGGCCATCGCGTCGAAGAACCCGGCCAGCACCAGCGTGAAGACGATCATGCCGACGGTCATCGCGCCGACCTCGCCCCAGCCGCCGAACTCCACATCACCGAAGAGCGAGAAGTCGGGCATGGACACCGCGCTGCCGTGCAGCTCGGGCGCGCCGGCCGCCCACTGCTTGGGATCGACGACACCGGCGGCGTTCAGAACCGCGGCGACGACCGTGCCGCTGACGATGCCGATGAGGATGGCGCCCGGGATGTTCCGGGCCTGGAGCATGAAGATCAGCAGCAGGGTGCCGGAGAAGAGCAGCACCGGCCAGCCGGCCAGTTCGCCCGCCGGGCCGAGCGTCACGGGGGTGGCCTCGCCCTGATGCACGAAGCCGGACTTGTAGAAGCCGATGAGGGCGATGAACAGGCCGATGCCCATGGTGATGCCGTGCTTGAGCGCGAGCGGGATCGCGTTCATGATCATCTCACGCAGGCCGGTGACGACCAGCAGCATGATGACGACGCCGTACATCACACACATGCCCATCGCCTGCGGCCAGGTCATCTCGGGCGCGACCTGGGAGGCGAGGACGCCGGACACGGAGAGGCCGGCGGCGAGCGCGAGGGGCACCTTGCCGACGAAACCCATCAGCAGCGTGGTGAGGGCCGCCGCGAACGCGGTGGCGGTGATCAGGGCCTTCTGGGCGAGGGTGTCTCCGGCCGCGTCCTTGCCGGACAGGATCAGGGGGTTGAGCAGGAGGATGTACGCCATCGCCATGAAGGTCGTGACGCCGCCGCGCACTTCACGGGCGATCGTGGACCCTCGGTGGGATATGTGGAAGTACCGGTCGAGCCAGGACCGTCCGGCCGGGACGCGGGTGCCTTCGCCCGCGTCGTCGGCTGTGGTCCTCGGCTCTACTGACTGCTGGGTCATGTGGGCCTACTCCCAAGTTTCATAGGGGGTTGGGATGCACGACCCGGGGGACGGCCCGAGACGAACTGGGAGCCCGGGGACGAAGTCCCCCAGGACTATGCGACTGCTCAGCCCTCGGAGAGCTGTGTACCCGTCAGGTGCTCGGGGCGGACCGGCGTCCTGTTCAGTTCCAGCCCGGTGGCCGCACGGATCGCCGCGAGGACCGCCGGGGTCGAGGACAGGGTGGGCGCCTCGCCGATGCCGCGCAGCCCGTACGGGGCGTGCTCGTCGGCGAGTTCGAGGACGTCGACCGGGATGGTCGGCGTGTCGAGGATGGTCGGGATCAGGTAGTCGGTGAAGGAGGGGTTCCTCACCTTCGCCGTCTTGGGGTCGACGACGATCTCCTCCATGACCGCCACGCCCAGGCCCTGCGTCGTGCCGCCCTGGATCTGGCCGAGCACGGACAGCGGGTTGAGCGCCTTGCCGACGTCCTGGGCGCACGCCAGCTCGATGACCTTGACCAGCCCGAGCTCGGTGTCGACCTCGACGACGGCGCGGTGCGCGGCGAAGGAGTACTGGACGTGCCCGTTGCCCTGGCCGGTGCGCAGGTCGAAGGGCTCGGTCGGCCGGTGCCGCCACTCCTCCTCGACCTCGACGGTCTCGCCCTCCAGGACGTCGACCAGGCCGGCGAGGACCTCGCCGCCGTCGGTGACGACCTTGCCGCCCTCCAGGAGCAGTTCGGCCGTCGCCCAGGCCGGGTGGTAGGAGCCGAACTTGCGCCGCCCGATCTCCAGCACCTTCTCGCGCACCAGCTCGCAGGCGTTCTTCACCGCGCCACCGGTGACGTACGTCTGCCGGGAGGCGGAGGTCGAGCCGGCGCTGCCCACCTGGGTGTCGGCCGGGTTGATGGTCACCTGGGTGACGCCCAGCTCCGTGCGGGCGATCTGCGCGTGGACGGTGACACCGCCCTGACCGACCTCGGCCATCGCCGTGTGGACGGTGACGACGGGCTCGCCGCCCACCACCTCCATCCGCACCTTCGCCGTCGAGTAGTCGTCGAAGCCCTCGGAGAAGCCGACGTTCTTGATGCCGACGGCGTAGCCGACGCCGCGTACGACACCTTCGCCGTGCGTGGTGTTGGACAGGCCACCCGGAAGCTGCCGTACGTCGGCGCCCTCGCTGCTCTCCCACTGGCGCTCCGGCGGCATGGGCATCGCCTTGACGCGGCGCAGGAGTTCGGCGACCGGGGCCGGGGAGTCGACCGGCTGCCCGGTCGGCATGATGGTGCCCTGCTCCATGGCGTTGAGCTGCCGGAACTCCACCGGGTCCATGCCGAGCTCCGCGGCGAGCTTGTCCATCTGCGCCTCGTAGGCGAAGCACGCCTGGACCGCGCCGAAGCCGCGCATCGCGCCGCAGGGCGGGTTGTTGGTGTAGAGGGCGATGGCCTCGATGTCCACGTCGTCGATCACGTACGGGCCGACGGAAAGCGAGGAGGCGTTGCCGACGACCGCCGGGGAGGCCGAGGCGTAGGCGCCGCCGTCCAGGACGATCCGGCACTTCATGTGGGTCAGCTTGCCGTCACGGGTGGCTCCGTGCTCGTAGTGGAGCTTCGCCGGGTGGCGGTGGACGTGCCCGAAGAACGACTCGAACCGGTTGTAGACGATCTTGACGGGCTTGCCCGTGCGCAGCGCCAGCAGGCAGGCGTGGATCTGCATCGACAGGTCCTCGCGCCCGCCGAACGCGCCGCCGACGCCGGACAGCGTCATCCGCACCTTGTCCTCGGGCAGGCCGAGCACGGGCGCGATCTGCCGCAGGTCGCTGTGCAGCCACTGGGTGGCGATGTAGAGGTGGACGCCGCCGTCCTCCTCCGGCACGGCGAGCCCGGACTCGGGGCCGAGGAAGGCCTGGTCCTGCATGCCGAAGGTGTACTCGCCCTCGACGATGACGTCGGCGCGCTCGCGGGCCGACGCCACGTCGCCGCGGACGATCGGCTGGCGGTGGACGATGTTGGGGTGCGGGACATGACCGGCATGGTGGTCGTCACGGCCCTCGTGGACCAGGATCGCGTCCGGCGCGGTCGCGGAGGCCTCGTCGGTGATGACGGGCAGTTCGCGGTAGTCGACCTTGATCTTCGCGGCGGCGCGGCGCGCGGTCTCCGGGTGGTCGGCGGCGACGATCGCGACCGGTTCGCCGTGGTGACGGACCTTGCCGTGGGCGAGGACCGGGGTGTCCTGGATCTCCAGCCCGTAGTTCTTCACGTCCGTGGGCAGGTCGTCGTAGGTCAGCACGGCGTGGACACCGGGCATGGCCAGGGCCTCGCTCGTGTCGATGGACACGATCTCGGCGTGCGCGACGGTCGACCGGAGGATCTGGCCCCAGAGCATGTCCTCGTGCCACATGTCGGACGAGTACGCGAACTCGCCGGTGACCTTGAGGGTGCCGTCCGGGCGGAGGGTGGACTCGCCGATGCCGCCCTTGGTCCGCGAACCCTGGGTGATCTTGGTGGGAGCGCCGTTGGCTGCCATGGTCAGACCCCCTGGGATTGCCGGGCGGCCGCGAGGCGGACCGCGTCCATGATCTTCTCGTAGCCGGTGCAGCGGCACAGGTTGCCCGAGAGGGCCTCGCGGATGTCCGCGTCGGCCGGGTTCGGGTTGCGCTCCAGCATCTCGTCGGCGGCTACCAGCAGACCGGGCGTGCAGAAGCCGCACTGGACGGCGCCGGCGTCGATGAACGCCTGCTGAATCGGGGCGAGCTCGGTGCCCTCGCCGGTCTGCGAGTCGGTGCCCTGGGCCTGCCACTCCTGGGCGTTCTGCAACGACGTACCGCAGGCGCCGGACGCGCAGCCGCCCTCGGCGCGCTGCTTGGCGAAGTCGGCGAGCCCCTCGACGGTGACGACCTCGCGGCCCTCCACCTGCCCGGCGGCGACCAGGCACGAGCACACCGGCACACCGTCCAGCCGGACGGTGCACGACCCGCACTCGCCCTGCTCGCAGGCGTTCTTCGACCCCGGAAGGCCCAGCCGCTCCCTCAGCACGTACAGCAGGGACTCGCCCTCCCACACGTCGTCGGCTTCCTGCGGACGGCCGTTGACCGTGAAGTGGACGCGCATCACGCAGCTCCCTCGGTAAGGCGGCGGGCGCCGCGGTAGGACTCCCAGGTCCAGGTCAGCGTGCGGCGGGCCATGACGCCGACCGCGTGGCGGCGGTAGCTCGCGGTGCCCCGGACGTCGTCGATCGGGTTGCAGGCGGCGGCGCACAGGTCCGCGAACTGCTTGGCGACGGACGGCGTGACGATCTTCCCGCTGTCCCAGAAGCCGCCCTCCTCCAGGGCGGCGTTCAGGAACTCCTCGGCGGCCCTGGCCCGGATGGGCGTGGGGGCGGCGGACCCGATACCGGTCCGCACGGTCCGCGTCCGCGGGTGCAGCGCCAGCCCGAAGGCACACACGGCGATGACCATCGCGTTCCGGGTCCCCACCTTGGAGAACTGCTGCGGCCCGTCGGCCTTCTTCACATGCACGGCACGGATCAGCTCGTCGGCCGCGAGCGCGTTGCGCTTCACGCCCTTGTAGAACTCGTCGATCGGGATGCGACGCGACCCGCGCACCGACTCGACCTCCACCTCGGCGCCCGCGGCGAGCAGGGCGGGGTGGGCGTCGCCGGCCGGGGAGGCGGTGCCGAGGTTGCCGCCGACGCCGCCGCGGTTGCGGATCTGCGGGGAGGCGACCGTGTGCGAGGCCAGGGCGAGCCCCGGCAGCTCGGCGCGCAGGTTCTCCATGATCTTGGTGTAGGGCACCGAGGCACCCAGCCGTACGCTCTCCTCGCCGACCTCCCACTCGGAGAGGTCACCGACGCGGTTCAGGTCCATGAGGTACTCGGGCCGGCGGTGGTCGAAGTTGATCTCGACCATCACGTCGGTGCCACCCGCAATCGGCACAGCGGTGGGGTGCTCGGCTTTCGCGGCGAGCGCCTCCTCCCAGCTGGCGGGGCGAAGGAAGTCCATGACCGGCTCTCTTCTCCGTCATCTCGTGGGGCGTTCAGATTGAGCCAATCCGTGTGCGGCGGTCCCGGCTCGTTCATGTGCTGTTAACGCGTAGTGGACTCAGTACACCGCCCGGTGCTCCAACGGGGTCAGTCACGGAAACCATGAAGGAGTTGGCTGGCCAGGACGGTCATCTTGTAGATTCGTATGAACGGAGGCCCTCAGAAACGTCCTCGTTTTGCTGTGGAAACGCGCGACACGGCCGCGTGACCTGGAGCACGCGCTGTTCCCTTCGTGCCTCACCAAGATCCACCATAGATTTCGAGACAAAGAACGGCGGCGACGAGAATGCGGCTGCGCGCACTGCTGGACACGGACGCGCTGGGCCTCAAGCTGCTCGGCGGCGAGGACGAGCTGGACCGCACCGTGCGCGGTGTGATGACCACCGACCTGCGCGACCCCAGCCGCTACCTGTCGGGCGGCGAGCTGGTGCTCACCGGCCTGGCCTGGCGCCGGGACGCCTCGGACTCGGAGCCGTTCGTCCGGATCCTGGTGCAGGAGGGCGTGGCCGCGCTGGCGGCCGGCGAGGCCGAGCTGGGCGACGTGCCGGACGACCTGGTCGTCGCCTGCGCACGCCACCGCCTCCCGCTCTTCGCGGTCCACGAGTCGGTGGCGTTCGCGACCATCACCGAGCACGTCGTACGGCAGGTCTCCGGCGAGCGCGCCGGCGACCTCGCGGCGGTGGTCGACCGGCACCGGCGGATGATGACCTCCGGCCCGGCCGGCGGCGGCCCGGACGTCGTCCTGGACCTGCTCGGCTCGGACCTGGACCTGCGGGCCTGGATCCTCTCCCCCACCGGCCGGCTGATCGCGGGCCCCGAGGCCGGCGGACCGGCCCTGCCGGCCGAGACCTGCGGACGGCTGGCGGCGGAGCACCTGACCGCCACCCGCACGGGCCGTCGTGCCCCGCACCGCGTCCTCCTGGGCGGCTCCACCTACTCCCTGTTCCCGATCCGCTCGACGGGCCGCTCCCCGCAGGCGGCCCGAGACGTCCGCGAGACCGTGCTGTCCGACTGGCTGCTGGCCGTCGAGGCGGACGCCGGGGACTGGGCCGAGGAGCGCCTGGACCTGCTGCACGGCGTCACCCAGCTGATCGCGGTCGAGCGGGACCGCCGGGACGCCGCCCGCACGGTCCGCCGCCGACTCGCCCAGGAGGTCCTGGAACTGGTCCAGACGGGCGCGGCCCCCGCCGAGATCGCCGCCCGCCTACGCGTGGCCGCCCCGGTGCTGCTGCCCGGCCTCGGCACGGCACCGCACTGGCAGGTGGTCGTGGCCCGCGTCGACTGGGACGGCGGGGAGATCGAGGGCGGCCCCGTGGCCCAGGCCGTGCTGGAGGAGATCCTCGTCGACCCCTTGTCGTCGGGCCCCGAGCACTCGGACCGCATCGCCGTCGCCCACACCGGCGACGAGGCCATCGCCCTGGTCCCCCTCCCCGCCGTCTCGACGGAACACGACGGCTCGGAGTCCGGCATCCTGGCGGACGCCCTCCTGGAGTCCGTACGCGACCCCCTCACGTCCGGTCTCGACGACGACGGGCAGCTCACCCTCGGGGTCAGCGCGACCGTGCACTCGGCGGAGGGCCTGCGCGGCGCACTGGAGGAGGCCCGGCACGCCCGCCGGGTGGCGGCGGCACGCCCCGGCCGGGTCTGCGCGGCGGGCCACCAGGAACTGGCCTCCCACGTCCTGCTCCTCCCCTTCGTCCCGGACGACGTCCGCCGCGCCTTCACGGCCCGCCTGCTGGACCCGCTCCGCGACTACGACCGCCGCCACCGAGCCGAGCTGATCCCCACGCTGGAGGCGTTCCTGGACTGCGACGGCTCCTGGACCCGCTGCGCCACCCGCCTCCACCTGCACGTCAACACGCTGCGCTACCGAGTGGGCCGCATCGAGCAGTTGACGGGCCGTGACCTGTCGCGGCTGGAGGACAAGCTGGATTTCTTCCTGGCACTGCGGATGAGCTGAGCCGCGGGGTGTCCCGGCCGAACGCGGGACACCCCGGAGTCCCACGACTTTGTGAAATCCTTCACCCACCCTCTTGGCCCGGCGCCGCGATTCGTGCTGAGATGCCGCAACCACTCAAAGCTCGATGGCGTGCTCGGGGAGGGCAACGTGGCGCATACCGCCATGTCTGGTAACGGAACGACCGCCGGTGACGATCCCCTCCAGACCGCGGTATGGCGGCTGCGCTCACGCGCGTGCTGGGCCGACGCCGCCGCCCTGCTGCTACCGGACACCCCCGCGGCGGCGCTGCAACGCGCCTCGCTGCTGGTGGAGCGGTGTCTGTACACCGAGCAGGGCTGGGAGGAGGCCGAGGACGCCCTGCGCACCGCCGAGGCGCTGGCCCACAGCGACGACGAGCGGGGCGCGGCCGCTTGTGAACGCGGGTACTTGGCCTACGCGGCGACGCTGCTCGCGGTGCGTGACCGGGCCGACGAGGCGCGGGCGGCGCTGGGAAGGGCGGCGGCGCTGATCCCTCCGGGGGCCGCGCAGCGGGCCCTGCTCGACTTCCGGCGCGGGTTGCTCGCGGAGAACCTGACGCGGTCGCCGCAGGCGGCTCGTGCCGCGTATCGCCGGGCGCACGCGGGTGCGACGGCCCACTCCGACCCGTTGCTGCTGTCCTTCACGTGGCGGCACCTGGCCGGACTCGCGTTGCGGGACGGGGAGTTGGCGGAGGCCAGGCACGGTTTCGCCGAGTCCTTGCGGATCCGCGAGGAACTGGGGTACCTCGTCGGCACGGCCCCGGCGCTGGTGTCGCTGGCCGACACGGAGACCGAGCCGGAGGCGTCCCGGCTGCGGGAGGAGGCTCGGCGGTTGTTCCGGTTGCTCGGGGGTGTGCCGACGTGGCTGGCGCGGCAGTTGACTCCGTTGCCTCCGGCGGCGGGGGCGACAGCCTGACGGCCCAGGGGTCACGGAACTCGGCGCTACGAGGCACCCGGCGTCGTTGCTGAGCCCGGGTGGGTCCGCAACCCGGCGGAGCGGGGTGCCGCTGCGCCCACCCGTGCCGCCCCAGGCGGCACGACTGCCCGCAGCTAAACGGATCCGCACCCGCCGTCGCACGGAAGGGGACGTGTCGGGGGGTGTCCGCCCGCAGCGGTTGGCGCGTCAACGGGGAGTTAGTCGGTGTCCGACCCCATCGCGCCGTTCCGAGGACGGACACCCCCCGGCGCGGCCCCGACCCACCACCCCCGGCGTAGGCGCTACGCGCGCCCCGTGAAGTGCTCGCCCACCAGCGCCCGCACGACCTCCAGGTCCCGGGCGATCAACGCGTCCAGCAGCGCCGTGTGCTCGTGCGCGTCCGCCACCAGGTCCGCCCGCCCCCGCGTCCCCGGCCCGCCCCCGACCAGCGGCCACTGGGCCCGCCGGTGCAGGTCCTCCGCGATCTGGACCAGCTGCTCGTTGCCGGACAGGGAGAGCACGGCCCGGTGGAACACCCGGTCGGAATCCGCGTACGTCGCGCGGCAGCCGGAGGACGCCGCGCGGACCGTCGCCTCGGCGAGGGGCGCAGTTCGGCCCACCGCTCGGCCGGCACGGCACGGGCCAGCCGCAGCATCACCGGCACCTCGATCAGCGCCCGCACCTCGGCCAGCTCCGCCAGTTCCCGGGCCCCTCGCTCGACCACCCGGAACCCCGGTTCGGCACGACCTCGACAGCGCCCTCGAGGGCCAGCTGCTGCATGGCCTCCCGCACGGGCGTCGCGGAGACCCCGAACCGCTCGCCCAGCACCGGCGCCGAGTACACCTCCCCGGGCCTGAGTTCGCCCGCCACCAGCGCGGCCCGCAGCGCGTCCACGATCTGCCCGCGCACCGAGGCCCGCTGCACGACGGGCCGGTGCCGCGGAGGGTCGGGCTCACTGTGCGTGTGCTCACCGCGCACGGCCCCGGCCTGCTCCGGCACCCGGGCCTGCCCCACCCGCCCCGCCTGCCCGACCTGCCCGACCTGCCCGGCGGAGCCCTGCGCGACCTGCTTCACGGGTCCTCCTCCGGACGTATCAGTACTTGGGGTCATTACGGCGGGTTGTTACTCGTCCGTCAAGCACCATAAGCGCACCGGCCGCCAGTTCAAATCCCAGCGATCTTGGGTAAGGTAAGGCTTACCTTCAAAACACCCGTTCGACGACGTGGATCGGTGATCGCATGCCCGTGCCCCCTTCGGCCCTCTCCGGCGCCTACACCCGCCTGGCCGAGGTCCTCCCGGGGCTCGCCGTCACCGAACTCGCTCCCGAGGACGACACCCCGCACGGCGGCGGCTGGATCACCGCCGCCCTGCTCGCAGCCGCAGGCCCCGAGCTCGACACCTTCCTGGCGTGGGACGACGCCCAGATCCGCCGGGACTACGACCAGCGGGCCCGCCCGGACGTCATCGCCAGTTTCGGCCTGCACCGGTACGCCTGGCCCGCCTGCCTCCTGATCACCGTCCCCTGGTTCCTGAACCGCCGCGTGCCCCGCTACCCCGTGACGCACGTCTCGTACGACCGCACGGCCCCGGGCCACCCCGTCGGTCACCTGGCCGTCCGCCCGGCCGGCTTCGCCTGTCTGCCCGGCGACGAGGCCGCCGCACTGCCCGGCGCCCGAGTCGTCCCCGACGAGGAGGCACTGCGGGCCGAGGTACGGTCGGCGGTCGCCGAGCACCTGGAGCCGGTCCTGGCCGGATTCGGCCCCCGGATGCGCCGCCGCGGACGAGCCCTGTGGGGCATGGCGACGGACGAGATCATCGAGGGGCTCTGGTACGTCGCCCAGCTGTTCGGCGAGATCGAGGAGCGGCGCGCGATGCGCGAGCTGGAGCTGCTCCTGCCGGGCGCGACGAAGCCGTACGTGGGCACGGCGGCCTTCCGCGAGCTGACCGGCCCCGGCGGTGAGCCGCTGCGCACCCGGGACCGCGCGAGCTGCTGCATGTTCTACACGCTGCGCCCGGAGGACACCTGCGCGACCTGCCCGCGCACCTGTGACGCGGACCGGGTCACCAAGCTTCTGGCCACGGCCAGTTGAGGCCCGCACGGACCGAACAGCCCCTCATCACCCCGTAGGATCATCACCGCACCGGGCACCCACACGCCCGCAGCCGATTCACACCATCCTCACGGGTCACAGGAACTTTCCGGAGAACCACCCGTACGGGTAGTCTTGCTCGAACTCAACTCCCGCCCCTCAAGCGGCAGTTCGAGCAGAACGCCGCCCTGGGCATTCCCTTGCACTTCCTTGGCGGCCTCTTGCCCCGAAACCCCCTGAGGGCCGATGGGATTGGGCCACTATGGCGGGCGTTACGCCCTATCCCAATGCAAGGGACCACCCCAATGAAACTGACCGACATATCGCTGAACTGGCTGCTTCCGGGCGCCGTGCTTCTCCTGGGCATGCTTGCGGCGATAGCGGTGCTCGCGCGCGGCAAGCGCTCCTCGGTCAAGGACACGAGCGCGGACGATTCCTGGGAGCGCAGCGAGGAACGCCGCAGACGCAAGGAAGCCGTCTACGGCACCGTCTCCTACGTCCTGCTGTTCTGCTGCGCGGCCGTCGCCGCCGCGCTCTCCTTCCACGGCCTGGTCGGCTTCGGCGAGCAGAACCTCGGCCTGACCGGCGGCTGGCAGTACCTCGTCCCGTTCGGCCTGGACGGCGCGGCGATGTTCTGCTCCGTGCTCGCGGTGCGCGAGGCCAGCCACGGTGACGCCGCGCTCGGCTCCCGGATACTGGTCTGGACGTTCGCGTTCGCCGCGGCCTGGTTCAACTGGGTGCACGCGCCCAGGGGCATCGGCCACGCGGGTGCCCCCACTTCTTCGCGGGCATGTCGCTGTCGGCGGCGGTGCTCTTCGACCGCGCGCTGAAGCAGACCCGCCGGGCGGCCCTGCGGGAGCAGGGCCTGGTGCCCCGCCCGCTGCCGCAGATCCGTATCGTGCGCTGGCTGCGGGCCCCCCGGGAGACGTACAAGGCCTGGTCGCTGATGCTGCTGGAGGGTGTGCGCAGCCTCGACGAGGCGGTCGACGAGGTACGCGACGACAAGCGCAAGAAGGACGAGGCCCGGCAGCGGCGCCGCGACCAGCAGCGCGTGGAGCGGGCCCAGCTGAAGGCGATCAGCCGCGGTCACCGCGGCTACCTCGGCCGTGGCGGCGGCCGTCAGCTGGAGGTGCAGGTGGAGCGCGGCTCCTCGCAGGTCTCCGCGGAGCCTGCCATATCCGGGCCGGAACAACTGCCCGTCCGCTCGCGTCCCTCCCTTCAGCCCGTGCGCAAAGGAGCTGACCCGGTGACCGTCGACCTCACCGCGGAGGACGACACCATGGCGCTGCCCCGTCTCGACTCCCTGGAGCGCAAGCTCAAGGACCTGGAGCAGCAGTTCGGCTGACCGAGCGGCACACAGGACGGAAGGGGACGCGGCCCACGGGCCGCGTCCCCTTTGCCGCTCCCGCCTCGCCGCTCACGCGGCCTCGGCGCCGAGTTCGAACCAGACGGCCTTGCCCACGCCGTGTGGCCTGACGCCCCAGGCGTCCGCGAGGGACTGCACCAGGAACAGGCCCCTGCCGTTCGTACCGTCGTCGGCGACCGGTACGCGCAGCCGGGGTCTGCGGGCCACGAAGTCCCGAACTTCCACGCGTAGTCCACGGGGCCCGACGGTGGCCGTCAGGACCGCGTCATGGTCGGTGTGGACGATCGCGTTGGTGACGAGTTCACTGGTGAGCAGTTCCGCTACGTCGGATTGTCCGTGCTTCCCCCACTGTCCGAGCAGTTCCCGCAGTGCCTTGCGGGCCTCCGGCACGGCCCGCAGGTCCGCCCGCCCGAGTCTGCGCCTCAGCTGAGGCGCCGGCACCTGCTCCGTGACGTCTTCGGTCTTGTCCTCCACCGTCTTCGCCGAGAGGGCCCCGATCGCTATGGGACCGCCTCGTCGTGCCTGCCTCTCCATGACCCCCGCCCGCGCGCCGATGTCGGTTCCCCTCCTGCTCGAACACGTTCACGGGATCCATGCCCCGTCGGGCACGCGGCAGTCATGTCTCATCGTCAACGACCGGGTGTTCGGCCACACGGACATGGCCGGCGGGCCGGGCGGAGGGGTGCTGAGCGGTACGGAGGCGGAGGGCAGGGGGACAAGAGGGTAGCCGGTGCGCGTGCCGCGGTGGGTCCTGACGGCCGGAGATCGGACGAACTGCCGATGGCCGGCTGCCGATCCTTCCGTACCCGGCGAAGAGACGGGGCGGCCGGTTCCCGTGCGCGGTGGTCCGGTGAAGTTGGCCGAAGTACGACGGTCTCCCGTAGGACGCCGACCGGTGAGGGGCCGTCCTCCCGACCCCCGTGGCGGGAGGACGGCCCCGGTCCTTCGCGGTGGTCGGGTCGGTCAGTGGAGCTTGTCGACGGCGGTGGTCGTCGTCTTCTTGAAGGCGGCCACCGGGGCGTCGTCGAAGTCGCCCATCTGTCCCCACTCCACGACGGTGACGGTCCTGCCGTCCCGCCCGACCGACATCAGCGAGATGTCGGTGGCGCCCCAGGAGGTCTCGGTGTGCAGACCCCGGACCCGCGCGCCCTCCTCGACCGGCAGCTTGCCGTAGGAGCGGCCCTCGGCCTCGATGTCCGGGGAGGACTCCTCGATGCGGTCGGCGCAGGTGCGGATCAGGTCGTCGTAGTGCTTCGCCAGGGCTTTGGCCTGGCCGGCGGTGCCCGTCACGACGGTCAACTGCACGGCGCTGGTGTCCAGGTCGGTCCGGAACTCCCGGTGCCGGTAGTCGTAGGCGGGCACGCCCTCCGTACTCACGCAGAAGCCGAGTCCCTCCGGGAACCCGTCGGTGACCGGACCGGCGGTCCAGGCCGAGCTGGGGTGCGGCGGCAGCTGGGACGCCGACAGGAACTTGGGCGCGGCGGCCCGGGGCGCGGCTCCGGCCGGTGCGGTGAGGATCGTGCCGGCCGCGAGGGCGGCGACGGTGAGTGCGGTGAGCGCGCCTGCTCGGGTGCGCATGGGCATGGATGTCCCCCGTGGGTCGGTGCGTGGATGTCAGATGTCGCCGCGGCGCCGGGTGGTCGGCCCGTACCTGGTCGGTGCGACACCAAGAGCATCAGCGGTCACACCGGGCGGGCGCAACAGCCGGCGCCCGGTCCGCCACGGTGGAACCATCCCAGGCCGTCTGACGTGCAGGTACATGGGGTGCCTGGGATGCCGTCCCGGGCCGGTCGGACGAGACGAGGACGGGGGCACGGTGTCGGCACACGACGACGTCGACGACGTCGCGGAGTTCGCGGCGCTGCTGAGAGCGCTGAAGGACCGCACGGACCGCAGTTACGGTTCACTGGCCCGCCGCCTGGCCATGAACACCTCGACCCTGCACCGCTACTGCGCGGGCGAGGCGGTCCCCCTCGACTTCGCCCCCGTGGAGCGCTTCGCGGCGCTCTGCGGAGCGTCCCCGGAGGAACGCCTGGAACTCCACCGCCGCTGGCTCCACGCGGTGGCGGCACGACAGCGGCCCCGGACGGCGGGTGCGGGCAGTACCGCGAGTACGCCAGGGGAACCGAAAGCCGCCCCCGACACCACGAGTGCCCGAGCAGACACTTCGGACACGGCGACTGCCGGTACGGCCGGTCAGGAGGCGGCCCCGGAGTCCGGGACACTCCCGGAGCCGGCACCCCACCGGGAGCCCGCGCCCGGCGCGTCCCCGCTCCCCCACCGCCCCTGGTTCCGCCGTAGGCGCGTCGCCGTCGGGCTGGCCGCTGCCTGTGCCGTGCTCGCGACGCTCGGGACCCTGTCCGCGCTGCCGGACGGGCGGCGCTCGTCCGCCGACGGTGCCCCTACGGCCGGGCCCGCCGCCTCCGGCACGACGGAGGCCAAGGCACCGGAGCGCCCGGGCGAGACGCCCCCTCGTCCACCGCCCCGAGCGACTCCCCCACCCCGAAGCGGCCCAGTTCCTCCGCCCCTGAGAAGAAGAAGCCCACCACCGCCCCCTCCCCTCCGGAAACCACCCCGCCCACCGGCGGGAAATCCCCGCCACTCCCCTCACCTGGTCCGCCAACTCCCAGGCATGGAAGCTGGGCTGCGGTCACGACTACGTCGTCGCCAAGCCGCCGCAGCAGGTGCCGCCGCCCCCGGCCCCGCAGGACGCGGGAACCTGGGCGGCGACGCAGGGCGCGGTACACGGCGGGGAGACGATCGTGGAGCTGTCCGTGCAGGGGCGGACGGACACGGCCGTCGTGCTGGAGGCGCTGCGCGTGCGCGTGGTGGGGCGTACCGCGCCGGCCGAGGGCAACGCCTACGCCATGGACAACGGCTGCGGCGGTTCGCTCACGCCGCGCTACTTCGACGTGAACCTGGACAAGGACCGCCCCATCGCGCACGCGGTCCCGGGGAACGACGCCGGCACGCCGATCCCGGCGGTCCGCATGCCGTACCGCGTGTCCGCGCGGGATCCCGAGGTACTGCTGGTCACCGCCCGGACCGCGACGTGCGACTGCCGCTGGTACCTGGAGCTGGACTGGTCCTCCCAGGGCCGCCGGGGCACGGTCCGTATCGACGACGACGGCCACCCGTTCCGGACCAGCGGCATCAAGGGCCTGCCCCGCTACATGTACGACACCTCGGCACGCCAGTGGGCGCCCTACAGCTGACCGTCACAAGTGCCACCATCTTCTGTTTGGCCATGGCTCTCGCCTGCCCCTTCGGTCTCCTGGGATCCCTCCGGGTTCCATCGAGTCACAGGCGTCGCCGTCACGCCTCCCAAACGGCTGCGGCTGTACGGTCGTCGGCATAACCCTTGACCCGTACTTGGGAGTCGGCGAGGAACGCGGCGAGTCCGGGCGGCTCGGGGCGGGACCAGCGGTCGGCAAGGTACTCACCCAGTTCCGGTTCGCCGCGCAGTGGGTCGGCGAGGCCACCGCTGCACATGAGCAGGGTGTCGCCCGGGCGGGCGACGGAGGTACGGAAACGAAAGGGTTCACGGGGCGGTTCCGGGGCGGGTTCGTACGGGCTGGGCGGGGTCGGGATGCCCAGGTCCATGGTGAGCCGGTCGCCCGCGGGCGTCTCGGCGGGCGGCGATCCGAACCCCAGGACGGGTTCGCCCTTGACCTCGACGACCTGCGGTTCGATGTCCTGCCACTCACCGTCCCGCAGCCGGAACAAGCCGCCGGGGCCGACGCCGAAGAAGACCCGCGTCCGGCATTCCGGATCGGCGGACAGCAGAAGGCAGCGCAGGCTCGCCGCGTACTCCTCCGGGTCGACGCCCTGTTCGGCGGCGCTGGCGCGGAGCCTGCCGAGGCTGCGGTCGGTGAGGCGGTGCAGGCCCGACTTGAGATCACCGCGCCGGCCGGCCCTTATGTCCTCGCCGAGCCGCAGGTGACTGCGCCCGACGGCCCGCCCGATCCAGCGACAGGCATCGGCGGCTGCCCGATGCGCCCCCGGCGTGGCCCGGACCCCGGTCGCCGTCGCCACCAGCAACAACGCGTGCTCCCCGACGCCGAACCGCGCGATCAGCAGCGAGTCCCGCCGCGGCTCCCCCCGATACCGCGCGGAGTCCCCCCGCAGGGACACGGCCCGCAGGGTGCAGGACCCGTACCGCGCCCCGTCGAGCACGGTGTCCGCGACGAGATCGCCGAGGTCGTCCGGGTCGGCGGGCGGAAGCGCGGTGGGCTCGGCGTCGTAGGTGGGCGGGCGGGATCCCACGTAGCCACGGGGACGGTTGGCCGGCGTGGGGGGCTCGATCCGGGATTCGACGTGACCGAGCGGGGCGTCGGCGGGCCTGGGGCGCTGACGCGCTCGGCTCGGGGGCGGGGGTGCCGGAGTGCTGGGGTCGGTGGTGGCTGCCTGAGGTGTCGGCCCCCTGGGCGGGCCGTCCGCCGTGGCGGGGCCGTCCTCGGCGCTGGGCCAGGAGGGAGGGATCCTGGGCGGCGGTGGCGCTGCGGGCGTCCGTGAGGTGGGGGGCGTCGTCGCAGCGGTCTCCCTCCGGCCCTCCGAGGGCGTACGGGGACCGACGGGCTCCTGCTCGGCTGCCTGGCCGGCGCGTCCTGGCGGGTCCGCGGCGGCCGGGAAGGTCACCGGCCCGTGGGCCGCGCCGGCGGTGGCTCCCAGGGCGCACGCTGCGGGGCCCGGTCGGCACCGCGGGGTGCGTCCAGCGAGTCGACGCCCCCGTCCCAGGGCCCCGACACGACAGCCCCCGCACCGAGGGCGCCCGACCGCTCGCCCGGCACCACGGTCCCCGGATCGCCGGTGCCCGACCGCTCACCCGGCACCACGGACTCCGCATCGGCCGCCCCGGCCCGAGCCCCCGGCACCACAGACTCCGCACCGACGCCCCCACCGCGAACCCCCGGCACCGCGGACCCCGGATCGCGGGTGCCGGACCGCTCGCCCGGGGGGCTGGGGCGGAGGGCTGCCGG
This sequence comes from Streptomyces tuirus, assembly GCA_018195615.1. Classification (GTDB taxonomy): domain Bacteria; phylum Actinomycetota; class Actinomycetes; order Streptomycetales; family Streptomycetaceae; genus Streptomyces; species Streptomyces tuirus_A. The sequence goes on from JAGTPG010000001.1 coordinate 1,321,900, forward strand.
TCGGCCCCCCTGGGCCCGCCGTCCCCCGGGTTCGCCCGGTCCTGCACCGCGCCCGCCGCCGAAGCGAAGCGGTCGTCCAGGGAGTCGGGAGCGGATGCGGGCCCCGTGTCGCCGGTGGAGTCGTCGTACAACTGCCTCCACCAGTCGTCCTCGTGACCGGTGGGCCTTCCCCCCTGCTGGCTCATGCCCCTAATTGTCCACCGCACGAGCCGGATGAAAACGGGGCTTGTGGAAAAACCGGCCCCTCACGGCACCTCGAAACGGCGCGTCGAGTGAGCTGTAGAACGGTCATGCGATATAGGGCGTCCCCGCGGCCACGACCGGCTGACCTGCGGGTCCTGGCCGCTGCCAGGCCCCTGACCTGCGTCTTCTCTCCGTTTCGGGCAGTCTGGACAGATGGGAGTGTGGGACCTCCTGCTGGTCGGGCTGGTCATCCTGCTCGGCCTGTGCGGAGTGCTGCTGCCCGCGGTGCCCGGGTCGCTGCTGGTGTGGGCCGCGGTCATGTGGTGGGCGCTGAAGGATCCGCAGCCCGTCGCGTGGTGGGTCCTGGTCGGAGCCACGGTGCTGATGTTCGTCTCCCAGGGCGTCCGCTGGGCCCTGCCGCCCCGGCGCCTGCGGGCGAGCCACGCCAACCGCCGCATGCTGGCCTACGCCGGAGCCGGATCCGGCCTCGGCTTCGTCCTGCTCCCCGTGCTCGGCGCGATCCCGGGCTTCATGGCCGGCCTCTACCTCTCCGAACGACTCCGGCTCGGCGGCCACGCCGAGGCGGTCGCCGCCCTGCGCACCGCGATGCGCGAGGGCGGCTCCAGCATCCTGGCCGAACTGTTCACCTGCCAGCTGATCGCGGCGGCGTGGGTCGGCGCCGTGTTCTCGGGTGAACGCCGCACGGCGCCTACAGCACACCCTCGTGCGTCAGCAGCCGCACCTTCCGCTCCAGCCCACCCGCGTAACCCGTCAGCGTGCCGTCCGCCCCGATGACCCGATGGCACGGCCGGACGACCAGCAACGGATTGGCCCCGATCGCCCCGCCGACGGCCCGCACGGCCGCCCTGGGCGCTCCGATCCGCGCCGCGATCTCTCCGTACGTCACGGTCGAGCCGAAGGGGATGTCGTCCAGCGCGGCCCAGACCTTCTCCCGGAAGGCGGTGCCGTCGGTGCGCCGGGCCAGCCGGAACTCCTTCAGGTCCCCGGCGAAGTAGGCGGCGAGCTGTTCCTCGGCCTCGCGGAAGGGCCCGCGGTCCTGCCGCCAGTCGTCCCTCACCACGCGTCCGCGCTTCTGCCCGGGTACGGACAGCGAGGTCAGCTCGCCGTCCGGCGTGGCGGTGAGGAGGAGCGGCCCGAGGGGGGAGGCCACATTCGTCCAGTACGTCGGGGTCATCACCACTCCCACTCCCCTGCGGCACGCAGGTGGTTCAAGGCGTACGAGCGCCAGGGGCGCCAGCTGTCGGGGACGTCGGCCCCGGGGGGAGCCACGTCGGGGTCGCCGAGGGCACGGGTGCGGATCTCGGCGATCGTGCGGGCGTCCAGGCCGGGCACGGCGCACAGGGCGTTCTGTGCGTCGTCCCGGTCGGCGCCCGCGTCCAGGCGAACGGCGTGGTCGGCGAGGGCGGCGGCGAGCGCCCCGAGGGTGCCGCCGGGCTCGGCCGTGGCGAGGGCGGCCGGCTCGGGGAAGAGGTGGGTGAGGCTGCCGCAGGGTGCGTCGAGGGCCTTGCCGTAGCGCCGTACGAGTCGTTCCGCCCCGGTCCGGCCGGTCAGCGCGCGCACCGCGAGTTCCTCGGGGTCGGCGGTGCCCGGCGAGCGCAGCCCGGGCCGGGCGGCGACCAGGGGCGCGAGCCTCGGGTCGGCGGCGAGGCGCTCGTCGACGGCGTAGGGGTCGGCGTCGAGGTCGAACAGCCGCCGCAGCCGCTGTACGGCGGTGGTGAGGTCGCGGGGGTCGGTGAGGTGCAGCCTGGCGTCGAGCCAGCCGCCCGGGTGGGCGCCGTGCCCGGTCCGGGCGGTGCCGGGCCGTTCGTCGACGGCGACGATGCCGGTGCCGTAGGGGAGGCGGAGCGTGCGCCGGTAGGTACGTGCGCCGGGCGGGCCGCTCATGTCCTCGATGCCGGGCACGGCCTCGCGTCCCAGCAGGTCGAAGACGGGTCCGGCCTGGTAGGGGCCACGGTGGGCGAGCCGTAGCGGGATACCGGCGTCCGGGGTGGCGCTACGGCGGCCCCGGCCGCTCCTCCGTACGGCGGCGGCCCGCAGCTCGCTCGGGTCGAGGCGTACACGGCGCGGATGGTGTCGTTGAACTGCCGCACGCTGGCGAAGCCCGACGCGAACGCGATCTCGGTGATCGGCAGCTCGGTCGTCTGCACCAGGAGGCGCGCGGTGTGGGCCCGCTGGGCCCGGGCGAGGGCGACCGGCCCGGCACCGAGCTCGGCGGTGAGCTGCCGCTGCACCTGCCGGGCGCTGTAGCCGAGCCGTCCGGCGAGACCGGCGACGCCCTCCCGGTCGACCACGCCGTCGGCGATCAGCCGCATGGCCCGGCCCACCACGTCCGCGCGGACGTTCCACTCGGCGGAGCCCGGTACGGCGTCCGGGCGGCACCGCCGACAGGCCCGGAATCCCGAGCCCTGCGCGGCGGCGGCCGTGGCGAAGAACCGTACGTTGGCCCGCTTCGGGGTGACCGCGGGGCAGCTCGGCCGGCAGTAGATGCCGGTCGTCTCGACGGCGAAGAAGAAGGCGCCGTCGAAACGCGCGTCCCGGCTGCGTACGGCTTCGTACCTGGGGTCTTCCCTCGTGTCTGCGTCCCTCACGGTGTCCAGTCTCCGCCGTCGGCCGGGATGCCGCTGGCGGAAATCGGACACGGCGTTCCAGGGGCCCAGAAACGCTAGGGAACGTAGAAATCGGTGTCGTAGTACCAGTCGTCGACCCCGTTGAGCCGCAGACGGGCTGCGACCACGAAGATCGACTCGTTGCCGACGTACTGGGTCGGGGCGAGGCAGCCGCGGGTGAAGCCGGGGTTGAGCGTGGAGCTCGCGCAGTCGACGTTGCTGCCGAAGTTGCTGCTCACCGCGCCACCGATCGACACCGCCACGCTCGCCGCGTTCTGCACGACCAGGACGGCCTGGGCGTATCTGCTGCCGTTGACCACGGCACAGACCTTGAACTTGACGTTGTCCGACACCTTGTGGGTCTTGTAGCCACCGCAGTGCCAGGTGGAGTTGGTGCTCACCGCCTGCCAGTTCTGCGCGGCCCCGGCTGGGGCCGCGGTGAGCGCGAGCGCACCCACCGTGGCCGCGGCCACACCCAGAGTCTTGAAACGCATGCCGTCCCCCTCGATCCCACTCGATCCGAACACGTATGAATGCGAACACTTGGCCGCCCCCTCGGGCGGCCGTTGATCTTAACCGGCCGGTCGCGGCGTGGCTACGAACGCCAGTGCGGTCCGCGCTTCGCCTCCATCGCGGCCCGTCCGATCGCACCCTTCCGCTTCCAGTCCTTCCGGATCTCCGCCCGGAGCCGCGCGTCGGTCTTGGCGACGATGCGCTGGTTCTCCCGCAGGAGCTTGCGGTAGCTGGCCAGTCGCCGTTCCGGCAGTTCGCCGGAGTCGATGGCGGCCAGTACGGCGCAGCCGGGTTCGGTTTCGTGGGCGCAGTCGTGGAAGCGGCACCGCTCGGCCAGTTCCTCGATCTCGGAGAACACCTGCCCGACGCCGGTCTCGGCATCCCAGAGTCCGACGCCCCGCAGCCCGGGGGTGTCGATCAGGACGCCCCCGCCGGGGAGGGCGAGCAGGTTGCGGGTGGTCGTGGTGTGGCGGCCCTTGCCGTCGACGTCCCGGGTGGCCTGGACGTCCATGACGTCCTCGCCGAGCAGCGCGTTGGCGAGGGTCGACTTGCCCGCGCCGGACTGCCCGAGCAGCACGGACGTCCCACCGGCGACGACGGCCGCGAGCACGTCGAGCCCCTCCCCGTCCACGGCGCTGACGGGCACCACCGGCACGCCGGGCGCGCTGGTCTCCACGTCCTGGACGAGGTGGGAGCGGGTCACGGCGTCGGGGACGAGGTCGGCCTTGGTGAGGACGACGACGGGCTGCGCCCCGGACTCCCAGGCGAGCGCGAGGAACCGCTCGATGCGGCCGAGGTCCAGCTCGACGGCGAGGGACACGGCGACGACGGCGTGGTCGACGTTGGCCGCGAGGATCTGCCCCTCGGACCGGTTGGAGGAGGTGGAGCGGACGAACGCGGTGCGGCGCGGCAGGTAGGTGCGGACGTAGCGCGGGTTGCCGCCGGGCTCGACGGCGACCCAGTCACCGGTGCAGACGACGCGCATCGGGTCGTGCGGGGTGACGAACGCGGTGTCGGCCCGCAGCACGCCGCCGGCGGTGACGACGTCGCACTGACCGCGGTCGACCCGGACGACGCGGCCGGGCAGCAGCCCTTCGGCTTCGTACGGGGTGAACGCCTCGGCCCAGATCTCGTCCCAGCCGTAGGGAGCGAGTGCGGAGGAAACGGATGCGGCAGAGCTGGAAGTCAAGGGTGACCCTTCCCAAGGTCGGCCCCCGGCTCGACGTCGGTCGGATCAGCCGGCGGCCATGGAGGTGGACTTGATGAACTGGATGCGGGCAGCGCTCATCGCAATGACAGCCATCGGTCAACACCTCCTTCGTTCCTGACTCGCCGTGGAAACCTTCGTGGAACCGCCGTAACGCTATCCCGTCACGGCGGCACCACGTCAACCGCTTTTCGCGCAGTCGTGGCCGTTCAGTGTGAAGTCGTACGGCGGGGAGTTCTTGCCGCGCCAGGAGGCCAGGAAGCCGAAGGTCAGGTCGGAACCGGCGGCGACGGCCTTGTTGTAGTCGGCGGCGGTGGCGGTGACGCGGGAGCCGTCCTGGGAGACGGAGGCGTCCCACATCTGGCCGACCCGCTGGCCGTCCCGGAAGGACCAGGACACCCGCCAGGAGTCGAGGGCCTTGCTGCTGGTGACGGTGACGGCGGCCTGGAAGCCGTCGGGCCACTGGTTGACCAGGTCGTACTCGACCCGGCAGGTGGGTTCCCCGCTCTCGTCCGGTGCGCTCCCGCCGGTGGGAGAGGAGGTGCCCTGCGGTTCCGTCCGGCGGTCGTCCTTGTCGCCCTCCGGCTTGCCCGGCTTCCCGGTGTGCTCCTCGTCCTCGGTCGCGGTGGCGGCCGGCTTCGAGGTCGCGGGAGGCAGCGACGGCGGGGACGGCAGGGACGGGTTGGGGTCGGCCACCGGCTGACGGCCGACGTCATCGCGCGCGCCGAGGTCGTCGCCACTGCCGCCGAAGGGCATCATCGAGACGCCGAGCGCCAGCAGGGAGACCAGGACGGCGGCGACGAGGAGGCCGTTGCGGGCGACGCGCGCCTTCTGTTCCCCCTCTTCCTGCTCAGCGGCCGCCTTGTCCGCCGGGCCGGGACGGCCGGCGCCCAGCCGCACCTCGGCGGCGCGGCGGCGGCGCTCCAGGTAGGCGAGCCCGCCCCAGCCGATCACCCCGCCGGCCAGCGCCCCGGGGAGTCCTCCGCCGTGCAGGCGCAGGCAGGCGGCGGCCTCGGCGCACTCCACGCAGGTGGCGAGGTGGCGGGAGAGGTCGCCCGGGGTGTCGGCCGCGGAGGAGCGGGTGACGGCGTCCAGCAGCCGGGCGTAGCTGCGGCACCGGGCGTCCATCGGAGTGTCGAGGTGGTTGCGGTGGCAGCGGTCCCGGAACAGGGTGCGCACCTGCTGGAGCTCGTCGGCGACGGTGGCCGGATCGAGGCCCAGGCGGCGGGCGACCACGGGCAGCGGCAGCGCCTCCACCTCGGCCAGCCACAGCAGTTCGGCGTCCGCCTGCTGGAGGTCGCGCAGGCCGCGCAGCGCGAGCGGGCGCCGCAGGGGCGGTCCGGTGTAGCGGGCTGCCTTGTCCGAGTTGAGCCACAGGCGCAGGTCGGGGTCGAGCTTGTGGCCCTGCCCCTCCTCTTCCCAGGCCGCGGCCGTGGTGCGGACGGCGGTCAGCAGCAGGGGTATGCGGGGCAGCCGGGCGGGGCGGCGGCCGGTGTTCCGGACCGGACCGGTTTCGGCCGCGCGGGCCTCACGGGTGCCGTGCGCGAACGCCTCGCGGCCGAGTTGTGCGGCGGCGGTGGATCCGGACGTGCACAGGTCGGCGTACGCGAGGACCGCGTCCCAGCACTCGGAGAACAGCGCGGCCTCGGCGGCGTCCTGAGGGGTCGGCAGGTCGGGCATGAGTCTCCTGCATCCAAAGCGAGGTCAACTCACCACAGCGGTAAAGGAGTTGGGGGGAACCTCGCGGCAGGGCAAGAGCTTTTCACGTCTCTCACACAACTGACAAGCGCCCTGTTCAGATGTCCGGACAGGACGGGCGTGCCCCCACGACTCCGTTCTCGGATGGCCATACGGGCCCCGTCCGCCCTGCGTTCAACGCCGTACGCCAATGATGAACGACGTCATCGAAGCGTTATCAAACAGGCGTGGTCGCGTCCGCCGGCAGGCTGTCCATGAAGGAGCTGACCGAGAAGACCGCGTTGCCCGCGCCGGGCGGACCGTAGCCGGGGGGCGAGGAGAGGCCGAAGTCCTCCATGGTCTGCCGGTACGCCTGGAGCAGACGGATGTGGTACTCCAGCGGCGCGCCCTGCGGGTTGGCCTTGCCGAGCGGGGTCGTGGGCTCCGGGCACCAGGTGGTGAAGCGGGGCGTGATGCCGTGGGACATGAAGAAGCGCAGGCCCTCGGTGGTGGAGGCGATGGCCTCGTCGACCGTCTTGAAGCCGAAGGGCTCGGCCATCTCCACGCCCGCCACGAAGTTCGGGATGACGTTGCGCGCGCCGAAGATGTCGGCGGAGTCCAGAATGCGCTTGTGCCACTCGTCGCGGCCGACGTAGCGCTCCTTGCCGGGGCAGTACATCTTGAACAGGTACTCGTCCCACACCTCGTAGTTGGGGTGGTAGATCTGCACGCCGTGGTCCTTGAAACGCTGGACGTCGTCGCGCGGCAGGGCCTGGGCCACCACCTTGCCGATCCAGCGGCCGGGGAAGCGCTCCTCGATGGCCTTGGCGTAGTGGCCGTAGAAGTCGGCCTCGTCGCGGCCGGAGACCGTCTTGGTGATGGCGCCGCCGGTGAGGGTGTAGGCGGTGGAGGCCTTCGCCGTGTCGTAGCGGTCGATGATCTCCAGGGCCTCGAGGACCTCCTCTACGTCCTTCACGCCTGTGTACGGGCGCCCGGCGGCCTTGTGCTGGCGCCAGTTGTGGTTGATGTCGCAGTACTGGCACTCCTCCTTGGCGCCGAAGTACTGGCAGACCCGGAAGACGGTCAGGTAGATCAGGTAGCCCCACTGGATGGTCGGGGCCACCTCCATGACCGACTTCCCGTTCGCGAGGGTGTGCCGGTAGTACTCGGGCATCGGCGGTACACCGACGTCGGAGATCCGCTTGCCGTCGAGGTAGAGGCCGAGCACGCCGTCCTCGTTCGCGGCGACGCGGTACGGCGAGGAGGGGTTCACGCGCACCGAGACGACGGTTCGGCGCAGGTCGTAGGGACCGCCGGTGAGGATGATCTCCTCCGGCGGCCGGCGCAGCGCGGCCTCGCCCAGCTCGGGCAGGGTGCCGTGGTCGAAGGAGAAGATGAAGTACGACTTGGGCTTGACCTCGCCGCCCTCGTTGTCGCTGAGCGCGGAGGGGTCGAAGGCGACGCCGCCGCGGAGCAGGTCCTCCTTGAAGACGGCCTCCCGCGGGACGTGCGGGAATCGCTCCATCAGATCCTCGACCAGCGCGGTACGGCTGCCGCTGCCCATCCCGTCTCTCCTCCCGGTTCGGACGTACGACTCCTCACGGTATGCCCATGGGTGTGGGTGAGCGGTACCCGGGGCCCCCTGAACGGGGAGAGTGCCGCGTTCCTCCTGTTTTGCCCGAGTGGCGTCAGGCCGCGCGCTCCAGTGCCGCCAGGTCGACCGCGTACGCGAGTTTCCCTCCGGCCAGCAGCCGTTCCGCCTCCTCGGCGACCGTCAGTCCCAGGCGGGCGAGCTCGTTGCCCTGGGAGCCCGCGAGGTGCGGGGTGACGAAGGCTCCGGGCAGGTCGTAGAGGGGCGAGTCGGCGGGGAGCGGCTCGGGGTCGGTGACGTCGAGGATCGCGGTCAGGCGCCCGGTGCGCAGTTCCGCGACGAGGGCGTCGTGGTCGACCAGCGCTCCGCGCGCGGTGTTGATCAGCACCGCCCCGTCGGGCATCAGGGCCAGCTCACGGCGGCCGATCATGTGGTGGGTCTCGGGTGTCTCGGGGGCGTGCACGGTGACGATGTCGCTCGTGCGCAGCAGCTCGTCCAGCGGCAGCAGGGGGACGCCGAGCGCGGCGGCCTCCTTGTCGTCGACGTAGGGATCGGTGAGGGCGGGCCGCAGGTCGAAGGGGCGCAGCAGCTCGAGGACGCGGCGGCCGATACGGGATGCGCCGACGACGCCGACGCGGCGGCCGTGGTTGCCGATGCCGGGCACGATGCCCCAGCCGGAGGAGGCGCGGGTGGTGCGCATCCGGTCGCGGGCGGACAGGACGTCCTTCCCGGCGAGCAGGATCATGGCGAGGGTGTACTCGGCGACCGGCAGCGCGTTGGCCGCGGCGGCGGTGGAGACGGCGATGCCGCGCCGCCAGATCCCGGCGGTGGCGAAGGACTTCACGGACCCGGCCGAGTGCAGCACGGCACGCAGCCGGGGAGCCGCGTCGAGGACGGTCTCGTCGATCCGGGGGCATCCCCAGCCGGTGATCAGGATCTCGGTCCGGGCCAGGGTGTCGCGCACGCCCGGGTCGGTGAAGTCCCGCGCGACGAGGGCCGGGTCGATGTCCACGGAGTCGCGCAGCCGGGCCAGCACCTCGGGCGGGAAGACCTGCGGCACGTTCTCGGGGGCCATGGCGAACAGTGCCTGGGGGCGCTGGCTCAAGGAGGTGACCTTCCGGCTCGGCGGCACACGGGAGAACATCTGGGATAGAAAACGCTCTCTACAACGGCTCCACGGTAGGCCGAGCCGGAGGCGGGATCAACGGGGGCCAGGGTAGGTTCCGGCGGGGGCACTCCCGGTCCCCGCTGCCTCGGGGAAGGACGACGCGATGAACGGGACCGTGACCAACTGGGCGGGGAACATCACCTACGCGGCCAAGGAGTTGCACCGGCCGGCCTCGCTCACCGCGCTGCGCGCGCTCGTGGCGGAGAGCGACCGGGTGCGGGTGCTGGGCAGCGGGCACTCGTTCAACGAGATCGCCGAGCCGGGCGCCGGGGGCGTGCTGCTGTCGCTGGCCGATCTGCCGCCGCAGGTGGACGTCGACACGGCGGCCCGGACGGTCCGGGTCGGCGGCGGCGTGCGGTACGCGGAGCTGGCCCGCCGGGTGCACGGGCAGGGTCTGGCGCTGCCCAACATGGCGTCCCTGCCGCACATCTCGGTGGCCGGGTCGGTCGCGACCGGCACCCATGGCTCGGGGGTCCTCAACGGCCCGCTCTCGGCGGTCGTGCGCGAGGTGGAACTGGTCACGGCGGACGGCTCGACGGTGGGCATCGGGCGGGACGAGGAGCGGTTCGGCGGGGCCGTCACCGCGCTGGGCGCGCTCGGTGTGGTCACGGCGCTCACCCTCGATCTGGAGCCGGCCTTCGAGGCCGAGCAGCACGTCTTCACCGAACTGCCCTTGGACGGGCTGGACTCCGGGACGTTCGAGACGGTGATGGCGACGGCGTACAGCGTCAGCCTGTTCACCGACTGGCGTGCGCCGGGCTTCCGGCAGGTGTGGCTCAAGCGGCGCACCGACCAGCCGCTGCCCGCCTTCCCCTGGGCCCCTCCCGCCACCGAGAAGATGCACCCGGTGCCGGGTATGCCGGCGGTCAACTGCACCGAACAGTTCGGGGTGCCGGGGCCCTGGCACGAGCGGCTGCCGCACTTCCGGGCGGAGTTCGTCCCGAGCAGCGGGGCGGAGTTGCAGTCGGAGTACCTGCTGCCGCGCGGGCACGCGGTGGAGATGCTGAACGCGCTCGACGCGATCCGCGGGACGATCGCCCCCGTCCTGCAGACCTGCGAGGTGCGCACGGTCGCCGGTGACGACCAGTGGCTGAGCCCGTCCTACGGCCGGGACACCGTGGCGGCGCACTTCACCTGGGTCGAGGACACGGAGGCGGTGCTGCCGGTGGTGCGGCGGGTCGAGGAGGCACTGGCCCCGTTCGGGGCGCGCCCGCACTGGGGGAAGGTGTTCACGGTGCCCGCGTCCGTCCTGCGCGGGCTGTATCCGCGGCTCGGTGATTTCCGGGAGCTGGCACGGGAGTTGGACCCGGCCGGGAAGTTCGCCAACGCCTTCGTGCGGGACGTTCTGGCGGAGGCGTGAACGAGGGGGAGGCCGCCCGGGACAGGGCGCCGACCGGTCAGGTCGTGGCGTGCGGCCGGCCGGGGGTGGTCGCACGGTCCGCCTCGTCCTTGACCAGCAGGGAGAGCAGCGACGCCACCGTCAGACCGGCCTCGGCCGGGTGCCGCAGCACCTTGCCGGGATCGATCTGATACGTGTTGCTGCGGCCCTCCCGGGTGTGGGAGAGATAGCCGTCCTCCTCCAGGTCGGCGATGATCTTCTGCACGGCGCGTTCGGTGAGCCGGCAGTGGGCCGCGATGTCACGGATCCGGGCACTGTGGTTGTCTGCGATGGCCGCCAGCACCCGGGCATGATTGGTGAGGAACGTCCATCCGGTGTGTGGCTCGGGCACTCCATCCATGCTCCAACAATAGCGACCCGGCATTCGCGCACTCAAAAACACGTACTGCGGTTCATGTATCGGTTGACGTGTTTGGGGTAGAGAGGCAACGCTGGAAAGCGGAGGCAGGGCGAGCAGACAAGGGAGAACAGGGCCATGCCGGAGCCTGCGTACGCCGCGCGGTCTCGTACCCAGGAGGGCGCCGTATCCGCGGCGATCGACAACGCGGCGCTCCCGCCCTGCATGGCGAGCATGGACGTCACTCCGGACCACGGCCGGATGGCCGTGACCCTGTGGGGGGAACTCGATCTGGGCAGCCGCAGGCTCCTGCCGGATCTGCACGACATCCTCACGCTGTCGGACACCGGTATCGACCTGCGCTTGGACACGGTGGGCTTCTGCGACTGCGCCGGCCTCAACGTGCTGCTGGATCTGCGCATGCACGCCCTCGACCAGGGAAAGACGGTGACGGTCCGCTCCGGTGGCCGCGCGGTCGACCGGCTCCTCGATCTGACCGGTACGCGCGAGCTGTTCACCGGCACCGCGGGCACGGACACCCGGCACGCCGGCCCGTCGGCGGACGGCGACCAGGACCTCCGCGCGGAAGTCGCCCAGCTGCGACGGGCCATGCAGACCCGGCCCACCATCGACCTGGCCCGCGGCATCCTGATGGCCTCCTTCCGCCTGAGCCCCGAGGCGGCCTGGAGCGTGCTGGTGCGAACCTCCCAGAACACCAACACCAAGCTGCACCACCTGGCCCGTGACCTGGTGGGCACCGTGCACGGCAGCACCCTGCCGGCTCAGGTGCAGCAGCAACTCGCGGCGGCCGTCGCGAGCGCGAAGTCCCCGGACGGGGCGGCGCTGGGTCCCGGGAGCGGAGCGGTCGGGGACGCGGACTGACCCGTCCGGCCCTCGCCCGCCCTGGGGCATCATGGTCAGGCCACGGCCGGCCACCCCGGCCGTCACCAGGAGCGCACTTTATAAAGCCCCTTTCCAAACCCCTTGTCGAAAGTCCCCGGCTGCCCATAGCCTTGCGCCGCGCCGGTGCCGACGTCGACCCGGCCAGGGCCGGTCTGGGAAGGAATGGGGCACCCGGTGAAGCGCACATCACGTGACATCCGCACCGCCAACCGCTACGAGGTGCTGCGCCAGATCATCGCGGAGTCGCCCACCTCCCGGCAGGAACTGGCGGCCGCCACCGGCCTCAGCCTCGCCACGGTGGCCACGCTCGTCGGTGAACTGCTCGACCTCCGCATGATCACGGAGGTCGGCTTCGAGGACTCGGCCGGCGGCCGCCCCCGGGGCCTGGTCGCGGTCAACACCTCGGGGGCGCGCTGATCGGCGTCGACATCGCCGAGACGTACGTCCATGTCGAGCTGTTCGACCTGGGACTGAACGTCCTGGCCCGGGCCGAGGAGGACGTCCGCGCGAGCGAGAGCCTGCCCGAGCAGGTCGTCGGCCATGTGGCCACCGCGGTCGGTTCGGTCGTCACCCAGGCGGGCATCGAGGGCGCCCGGGTGCTCGGGGTCGGTGTGAGCGTGCCGGGGCAGGTGGACCGCGCCACCGGCATCTCGGAGTACGCGCCCAACTGGGACTGGCACGACGTCCCCCTGCTCGACCTGCTCACCGAGCACATCGCCTACCCGCTGTACCTGGACAACCCGCTGCGCGCCAGCGCGGTGGCCGAGCTGTGGTTCGGGGCGGCGCGGGGGCGCGGGAACGCCGTGGTGGTCAACCTCGGCACCGGCGTGGGCGCCGGACTCGTGCTGGGCGGCGGGCTGCACCGAGGCGTGAGCAACAGCGCCGGCGAGTGGGGCCACACCACGATGGTGCTGGACGGGCGCCTGTGCCGCTGCGGCAACCACGGCTGCGTGGAGACCTACGTCGGCGCGCGCGGCATCATGCTGAACCTGCGCGAGGTCGGACCCGACAGCACGCTGCTGCATCCTGACGACCAGACGGCGACCATCGACGCGCTGGCGCGCGGGCTCCGGGCGGACGACCCGGTGGCGCGTCGGGCCGTCCATGAGACCGCCCGTTATCTGGGCGCGGGCGTCGCCGACCTGGTGAACCTGTTCAATCCCGAGATCGTCGTGCTGAGCAGCTGGGTCGCCCGCACCCTGGGCGTACCGCTGCTGCACGAGGTGCGCGAGGCCGTGAACCGGCACGCGCTGCCACGGCCGCTGGCCGCCACCGAGATCGTCCTCTCCCGATCCCCACCGACCCCGTGTGCCTGGGCGCGGCGACGTTCGCGCTCGAAGGGGCGCTCCAGGCCGTCGGGCAGAAGAACGGCAAACGCACCGCACCCCCGAGGAGCCGCGCCGCCGCGCCACCCTCGTAGCGGCGGAACCAACTCCTCCCCCACACCCCATGTTCGAAATCGCGAACCGGACACAACGCTTCGAACAGACTTCGTCCAACCCCTTGCCGAAGCCTTAGCCGAAGCTCTAGCGTCCCGCACCGCACCTCTCTTTGAGCCATCTGGCGCGAGCCACCGGGCCGAGCGCCATCCGGCAGTGAGCCGTAGAGCCGCAGCCGCACTCGAGACAAGGACGTCAGCATGTCGGCATCGAGCAACATGAACTGGGACCGCCGAAACGTACTGCGGGCCGCGATGGGCCTGGCCGCCGCCGGCGGGCTGGCCGCGTGCGGCAGCAACACCGGCCGGGCGGCGGGGCCGGGTCCGGCGAGGGCCTCGTCCAGTACTTCCACGCGTACGGCGAGGCCGGCGTCGAGCAGGCCGTCAAGCGGTACGCGAAGGCGTACAAGGACGCCAACGTGACCACGCAGTGGATCACCGGCAACAACTACGAGCAGAAGCTCTTCGCCGCGCTGCTCACCAAGAACGCGCCGGACGTCTTCGAGTTCCACCCGCAGATCCAGCTCGTCAAGAGCGGTCAGGTGGCCGACCTGACGGACATCATCGAGCCGGTCAAGAACGACTTCAATCCGGCCGACATCAAGTCGCACACGGTCGACGGCAAGATATACGGCGTCCGGATGATCGACGACCCGCAGTTCCTCTTCTACCGGCCCTCGCTGTTCGAGAAGGCGAAGCTTGAGGTGCCCACCACGCTGGAGGAGCTGATCGAGGCCGCCGACAAGCTGACCACGAGCAAGGTCAAGGGCATCTTCCTCGGCAACAACCTCACCTCGGTGCAGAACACGCTGATCTGGTCGGCCGGCGCCGACACCCTCACCGCGGACAACAAGCCCGCCTTCAACACCGACGCCGTCGCCGAGGGCCTCAAGCAGCTGCGCGGTCTCTTCACCAGCGGCAACCTGCTGCTCGACGCCCCCGCCGACTCCTGGGACCCGTCGGCCTTCATCCAGGGCCTGACGGCGATCCAGTGGTGCGGCATGTGGGCCATGCCGGCTATGCAGAAGGCGCTCGGCGACGACATCGGCATCTTCCCCTTCCCGAAGGTCGGCTCGGCCGGCAAGCAGTCGGTCTACAACGGCGGCTGGTCGATGTTCGTCAACGCCAAGAGCAAGAACGTCGAGGCGGCCAAGGAATACGTGAAGTGGCTGTGGATCGACCAGAAGCAGTACCAGGAGGACTTCGCCACCTCCTACGGCTTCCACATCCCGCCGCGCACCTCGCTGGCCGAGTCCGCGGACAAGCTGAAGTCCGGCCTGCCTGCCGAGGGCGTGAAGCTCTTCAACGAGTTCGGTCACTTCGACAACATCGGCTGGACGCAGGCCATGATTTCGGCGTTCGAGGACGTCATGGCCAACGCGGTCCGCAAGAACGGTGACCCCAAGGCCCAGCTCGCTACCGCCGAGAAGAAGGTCAACGCCGAGCTCAAGAAGCTCTTCGGTTAGGCCGCCGGACGGATCTCGACATGTCGACCACCACCACACGCGGGGTCGCCCAGCCCGCCCCGGCCAAGGTCTCCAAGACCCGGCCGCGGCGGGGCCTGAGGGCGAGCAGCACCTTCAACTTCTGGCTCTTCACCGGGCCGTTCCTGATCGGCCTGGTGATCTTCGTCTTCGTGCCCATCGGCTGGAGCATCTGGCTCAGCTTCTTCGAGGCACGCTTCACCGTCACACCGAGCGAGTTCGTCGGCCTCGAGAACTACAAGCAGATCCTGTCGGACCAGGACTTCCTGAACTCCCTCGTCACGTTCACCGTGTTCGCCGCGTTCATCGTGCCCGCCACCTGGGCCATGTCGCTGGGGCTCGCCCTGCTGGTGAACCGGCTGACGTTCATGCGGGCGTTCTTCCGGTCGGTGTTCTTCCTGCCGACCGCGGTCAGCTATGTCGCCGCCGCGCTGATCTGGAAGATGTCCATCTTCAACGGCGTCCGCTTCGGCCTGGCCAACACCGTCCTCAGCTGGTTCGGTATCGAGAACATCGCCTGGCTGGCCAATCCCGACCCGCCCTGGTACTGGCTGGTCATCGTGACCGTCCGCCTGTGGCTGCAGTCGGGCTTCTACATGATCCTCTTCATCGCGGCGCTGCAGAACATCCCGCGGGAGCTGTACGAGGCCGCCGCCATCGACGGTGCCAAGCCGGGCTGGCAGACCTTCCGGTACATCACACTGCCCCAGCTGCGGGCGACCTCCACCGCGGTGATCCTGCTCCTGCTCGTCGCCGCCTACCAGGCGTTCGACGAGTTCTTCAACCTGCTGTCCAAGGCGACCTGGGGCCAGCCGCCCTGGTCGAGCTGTACAAGATGGCGCTGGGCGAGAACCAGAACTACGGCGTGGGCAGCGCGGGCGCGGTCGTCCTGACCCTGCTGATCTGCATCGTGACCCTGTTCCAGGGCAAGCTCATGGGCTTCGGAAGGGGTGAGGAGTCCAAGTGACCACCACAGCACCCGACGTCAGCAAAGCCGCCGAGCCGGCCAAGGCCAAGAGCGGCGGCGGCGTCATCGGCAACACCGGTCTGTACATCGCGGCCGGTATCGCCGCGTTCCTCTTCCTGATCCCCTTCTATCTGATCGTCCGCAACGCGCTGATGACGGACCCGGAGATCACTGGCGAGGAGTGGAAGTGGTTCCCCACCTCCATCCAGTGGGGCAACATCACCGAGCCCTTCGATGACGTGACCGTCGACTTCGCGCGTTCCCTGTGGAACTCCGTCGTCGTCGCCGTCCTGCACACCGCGGGCATCCTGCTGATCTGCTCGCTCGCCGGGTACGGCCTCGCCCGCATCCCGTACAAGCACGCCAACAAGGTGTTCTACGCCGTCCTGGCGACCCTGATGGTGCCCACGGCTGTCACGTTCGTGCCGAGCTTCGTGCTCGTGTCGTCCCTCGGCTGGGTGGACAGTTACCGAGGTCTCATCATCCCGGGCCTGTTCAGTGGTTTCACCTGCTTCCTGTTCCGGCAGTACTTCCTGGGGTTCCCGAAGGAGCTGGAGGAGGCGGCGCGCGTGGACGGGCTCGGCTACTGGGGCGCGTACTGGCGCATCGTCGTGCCCAACTCGCTGAACTTCTTCGCGGCCATGGCCACGATCACCTTCATCGCCGGCTGGAACTCCTTCCTGTGGCCCCTGGTCATCGGACAGGATCCGAGTGCCTGGACCGTCCAGGTGGCGCTGTCGTCGTACATGACGAACCAGACCGTCAACTACCACCTGATCTTCATGGCCACGGCCATTTCCATCCTGCCCCTGGTGTTCGTCTTCCTCTTCCTCCAGCGCTGGCTGGTGCAGGGGATCGCCCAGACCGGCATCAAGGGCTGAGCTAGGAGACCGATGTCTTTCCGCACCACCGTCGACTACGTCGAGGACGTCTCCCCGGGCAGCGGGGCCCTGCCGCCCCGCGCCTGGTACGCGGCCTCGGACGCGCGGTCCCTGTCCCTGAACGGCAGCTGGCGCTTCAGGCTGTCGGCGACGATCGACGCCGAGGACGACTCGTTCGCCGAGGAGGGCTACGACGCCGGGGACTGGGCCGAGGTCACGGTCCCCGGGCACTGGGTCCTCCAGGGCGACGGGGCGTTCGGGTCCCCGATCTACACCAACCACCTCTACCCCTTCCCGGTGGACCCGCCGCACGTCCCGACGGAGAACCCGACCGGTGACCATCTGCGCGTCTTCGACCTGCCGTCCGACTGGCCGGCGGACGGCTCGGCGGTGCTGCGGTTCGACGGGGTCGAGTCCTGCGCCCGCCTCTGGCTGAACGGCACGGAGCTCGGCGAGTTCAAGGGCTCCCGGCTGCCGCACGAGTTCGCGGTCGGGCACCTGCTGAAGCCGGGCGGCAACGTGCTGGCGGTGCGTGTGCACCAGTGGTCGGCCGGCTCGTACCTGGAGGACCAGGACCAGTGGTGGCTGCCGGGCATCTTCCGTGACGTCACCCTGCTGCACCGCCCGGCGGGCAGCGTGGGCGACTTCTTCGTGCACGCCTCCTACGACCACACCACCGGCGAGGGCACCCTGCGCGTCGACTCCGACGTCGACGGGCGGGTGACCGTCCCTGCCCTGGGCATCGATGTCGCCACCGGCGAGTCGGTGACGGTCGCCGTCGAGCCGTGGACCGCCGAGACGCCGAAGCTGTACGACGGTGTGCTGGCCACCGAGGGTGAGCGGGTGCCGCTGCGGGTCGGTTTCCGGACCGTCGTCCTCGAGGACGGGCTCATCAAGGTCAACGGCAAGGCCGTCCTCTTCAAGGGCGTCAACCGGCACGAGTGGCACCCCGAGAAGGGCCGTGCCCTGGACCTGGAGACCATGCGCGAGGACGTGCTGCTGATGAAGCGGCACAACCTCAACGCCGTCCGCACCTCGCACTACCCGCCGCACCCGGCCTTCCTGGACCTGTGCGACGAGTACGGGCTGTGGGTCATCGACGAGTGCGACCTGGAGACCCACGGGTTCACCGAGCAGGACTGGCGGGACAACCCGGTCGACGACGACCGCTGGACCCCGGCCCTGCTGGACCGTGCCGCGCGGATGGTCGAGCGGGACAAGAACCACCCGTCGGTGGTGTTCTGGTCGCTGGGCAACGAGGCCGGCACCGGGCGCGGGCTCACCGCCATGGCCGAGTGGATCCACGAGCGGGACCCCGAGCGGCTGGTGCACTACGAGGGCGACTGGAACTGCCGCGACACCGACGTGTACTCGCGGATGTACGCCTTCCACGACGAGGTCGAGAAGATCGGGCAGCGGCTCGACGGCGGTACGCGGGGGCGTCGCGAACTGCCGTTCATCCAGTGCGAGTACGGGCACGCCATGGGCAACGGCCCGGGCGGCCTCGCCGACTACCAGGAGCTGTTCGAGAAGTACGAGCGGCTCCAGGGCGGGTTCATCTGGGAGTGGATCGACCACGGCGTCAAGCACGCCGAGCTGGGCTACGCCTACGGCGGTGACTTCGGCGAGGAGCTGCACGACGGGAACTTCGTCTGCGACGGGCTGGTCTTCCCGGACCGGACGCCGTCGCCGGGCCTCGTCGAGTACAAGAAGGTGATCGAGCCGGTCCACATCGAGGGCGACGGCGCCAACGGCATCGTGCGGATCACCAACAAGCAGGACTTCGCGGACCTGTCCGCGCTGGCCTTCGAGTGGTCCTGCCAGGTGGACGGCGAGACGGTCGAGTCGGGTTCGCTGTCGGTGCCGGCGCTCGCGCCGGGCGAGAGCGCCGAGGTGAAGCTGCCGGAGCCGCCCGTGGACGGCCGGGGCGGCGAGCGGCAGTGGACGGTGCGGGCGCTGCTCGCGGACGACACGGCCTGGGGCCCGAAGGACCACGTCGTGGCGTGGGGGCAGTTCGCCGTGGGGGCCCGGCCGCTGCCGGTCGTCCCCGCGACCGACCGTCCGGTGCGCGGCGACGACCGGGTCACGCTCGGCCCGGCCGAGTTCGACGCCCGCACCGGTGCGCTGCGCTCGGTCGGCGGTGTCGAGGTGAGCTCGCCGCGGCTGGACGTGTGGCGGGCGCCGACCGACAACGACGACGGCGCGGAGTGGCAGACCGACACTCGCTTCGGGGTGCTGTGGCGCACGCTCGGTCTGCACCGGATGCGGCACCGCCTGGTCTCGGTCGAGGCGGGCGACGACGCGCTGACGGTCCGCACCCGGGTGGCGCCCGCCGCCCGCGAGGTGGGCCTGGACACGGTGTACCGCTGGACGTCCGACGGCGAGCGGCTGCGGCTGACCGTGTCCGTGACACCGGAGGGCGACTGGACGGTGCCGCTGCCGCGGCTCGGTGTCCGCTTCGGGCTGTCGGAGGCCGACCGCGTGGAGTGGTTCGGCGGCGGTCCGGGCGAGGCGTACCCGGACACCCGGCTGGCGTCCATGGTGGGTCGCTGGCAGTCGACGGTGGACGAGCTGCAGACGCCGTACGTGCGCCCGCAGGAGAACGGCGCCCGCGCCGACGTCCGCTGGGTGGAGCTGGGCGGACTGCGGATCGAGGGCGACCCGGAGTTCTGGTTCACCGCGCGGCGCTGGACCACCGAGCAACTGGACGCGGCGAAGCACCGCACCGACCTCACACCCGGCGACACGGTGTGGGTCAACCTCGACCACGGTCAGCACGGCATCGGCTCGCAGTCGTGCGGCCCGGGCCCGCTGCCGCAGTACTTCCTGAAGGCCGAGCCGGCGGAGTTCTCGTTCGTGTTCTCGACCACCAGGTAAGAACTCGATTAATCGATTGACCAGTTGATCGACATTCCGACAGGGTCGGGACGTCATCCGCGGCCGGTCGGCCCTCGCAGCCGACCGGCCGCGACTGCTTTCACCATGAGGAAGTCGGTGGGTCGGTTGAATGTCGCCATCGAGGTCCGCGGGCTGTCCCGGACCTTCCACACCACCGTCCGCCGCCCCGGTTTCCTGGGCGCTGTCCGATCACTGGTCAACCCCGAACGGGTGGCCAAGCACGCCGTCACCGACATCAGTTTCGACGTGGCCCCGGGCGAGCTCCTCGCCCTGCTCGGCCCGAACGGCGCCGGCAAGTCCACCACCATCAAGGTGCTGACCGGCATCCTCACACCGACGTCCGGCGAGGCCCGGGTCGCGGGCGTGGTGCCCTACCAGGAGCGGGAGCGCAACGCCCGGAACGTCGGCGCGGTGTTCGGGCAGCGCACCCAGCTGTGGTGGGATCTTCCGGTGCGCGAGTCGTTCGCGATCCTGCGGGACATCTACGAGGTGCCGAGGGCCGAACACGCCGCCCGGCTCGAGGAGTTCGACGAGATCCTGGACCTGTCGTCCTTCTGGGACACCCGGGTCCGCCATCTCTCCCTCGGCCAGCGGGTGCGCAGCGACCTGGCCGCCGCCCTGCTGCACGACCCGCCGGTGGTGTTCCTCGACGAGCCGACCATCGGCATGGACGTGGTGGTCAAGGAGCAGGTGCGGGAGTTCCTGCGCCACCAGGTGGAGCAGCGCGGCCGTACGGTCCTGCTGACCACGCACGACATGACGGAGGTCGAGCGGCTCGCCGAGCGGGTGGTGCTGGTCAACCACGGCCGGCTGGTCCTGGACGGCACCCTCGACGAGATCCGCCGGAAGTTCGGCTCGACCTGGCAGGTGCGGGCCACACTCGCCGACCCGCACGCCGAGGTCGTGCCGCCGCCGGGGATCACGCTGCTGCGGCACACCGGCGCGCAGGTCGTCTTCGGTCCCGACGGGGCGGACGCGCCCACCGTCCACCAGGCGCTGAAGGCCGTCATCGAGCGGTTCGAGGTGACGGACATCGCCCTGGACGAGGCGGACCTGGAAGACGTGATGCGGGCCGCGTACGTGCATGCCGGGGAGGTCTGAGGTGGCCGCGCCGTACGCCTGGCGCGCCGCCCGCGTCACCCCGCTGGGCGAGCTGAACGCCCCGCCCCGGATGACCGCCGTCGCCCTCCGGCTGGCCGTGCAGGTGGTGCTGGTCTGGTCGCTGTGGCGCGGCCTGTACGCGCACACCGGCACGACCGCGGGGCTGAGCCGCGACCAGGCCGTCACCTACGCCGTGCTGGCCGTACTGGCCTCCCGCCTCAGGGAGCTGGATCAGTACGCGGGCCGGGACACGGTGCTCCAGCACATGCACTTCGGCACGATCGTCTACTGGTACCTGCGTCCGCTGCCGCCGCAGCGCTACTACGCCCTGCGGGCCGCCGGCGAGCAGCTGTACGGGCTGGCGTGGGCGCTGACCGGGTACGTGATCTGCCTGGCTGCGGGGATCGTGGAGCCGCCCCGCTCGGCTGCGGTGGCCGGGGTGTTCTGCGTGAGCATGCTGCTGGGCCAGTGGGTCCTGTACTACGTGATGCTCGTGCTCGACCAGTTGTGCTTCTGGACCATCCGCAACACCGCGGCCATGCTCATCCTGCTGTTCGCGCAGAACCTGCTGTCCGGGGTGTACGCGCCGCTGTGGTTCTTCCCGGACTGGTTCGTGACGATGAGCGCCTTCCTGCCCTTCCAGGCCACGCTGAGCGTGCCGTTGTCGCTGTACGTGGGGCGGATCCCGCTGTCCGACGCGGCGTTCCAGCTCTGCGTGCAGGCCGCCTGGGTGGTGGCGCTGGCGCTGTTCACCCGGCTGCTGTGGCGGCGGGCCGCCCGGCGCGTGATCTCGCAGGGAGGCTGACATGTCGCTGAAGGCTCTGCGGATCGTGTGGCGCGTGACCGCGCTCAACTTCCGCGCGCAGATGGAGTACCGCACCGAGTTCCTGCTGATGATCGCGATCGGGGCGATCTGGCAGGTGTCGGTGATCGTGTTCGCCACGGTGCTGCTGACCCGGTTCACCGGGATGGGCGGCTGGGACAGTTCCGACGTGCTGCTGATCCCGGCGACGCGGATGCTCGCCCACGGGCTGTTCGTGCTGTTCCTGGGCCGGATGCACTGGGCCGGCCGGCAGGTCCAGGAAGGCCGGGTCGACATCTACCTGATGCGCCCCATGCCGGTCCACCGGCAGATCCAGCTGGCGTTCTTCCCCACCAACGCCATCGGCGACCTGACGGTCGCGGCGGGCCTGATGGTGGGCGCGCTGTCCCGCAGCGACCTGGACTGGACGGCGGGCCGCGTCAGCTACCTGATCGCGGCCGTGCTCGGCGGCATGCTGCTGGAGGCGGCCCTGTTCACCGTGGTGGCGAGTGCGTCGCTGCGTTTCCCGGCCGCCGACTACTGGGGCCGCTGGCTGGAGGAACTCCTCGGCACGTTCGGCAGCTACCCGCTGAACGTCCTGCCCAAGGCGGTGGGCGGCTTCCTCACCTTCGGACTCCCGCTGGCCTTCGTCGCGTACTTCCCGGCGGCGGTGCTGACCGGCCACGGCCACACCACCGGTGTGCCCTACTGGCTGGCGGCGGCCTCACCTCTGCTCGGGCTGCTGGCGTACCTGGGCGCCCGGCTGGTGTGGCGATGGAGTTTGCGGCACTACAGCGGCATCAACGGGTGACGGTCGCCCGCCGTCAGTCGGGAACCACGAGTGTGGCGGTCTCTCCCGGCTCGACGCCGACCGAGCGGTCGGGCAGTTCGACGTCGATCGGCGGCAGGTCGGACGGCGGCACGGCGATCTCCAGCCGTCCGCTCGTCAGGCGCAGCCGGATGCCCCAGTGGCCCTGGTAGGCGATGGAGAATCCGTACGACGACAGCTCCGGCAGGGGCACGGGGTCCAGCCACAGCGCCCCGGCGCGGGTCTCCAGGCCGGTCAGTCCCCGCTGGACCAGGTCGAGGGTGCCGGCCATGGCACCCAGGTGGATGCCCTCGCCGGTGGTGCCGCCCTGCAGGTCGGCGATGTCACCGCGCAGGGCCTCCTGGCAGAACTTCCATGCCTCGGCGCGCCGGCACCGGGCCAGGACCCAGCCGTGGACCAGGCCGCTGAGGGTGGAGCCGTGGCTGGTGCGGGCCAGGTAGTAGTCGACGGTGCGCCGCCAGGTGTCCTCGTCCAGCCGATGACCCAACCGCTGGAAGAGATCCTGCAGTTCGGCCGGTGAGAAGAGGTAGCCCAGCATCAGCACGTCGGCCTGTTTGGAGGCCTTGTAGTGGTTGACGCTGTCGCCCTCGGCCTCCAGGATCCGGTCCAGGCGCCGGATGTCGCCGTAGCGCTCGACGTAGGCGTCCCAGTCGAGTTCGGTGAGGTCGCCGTAGCCCTCGAACTGGCTGATGATGCCGTCGTGGAAGGGGACGTGGAGGGTGCGGGAGAGGTCCTCCCAGTGGTCCTGTTCACCGTCCTCCAGGGCGGTGCGTTCGACGAGTTCCCGGCGGCGGGGTTCGGGCAGGGTGCGCAGCACCTCCAGGGTGCGGGTGAGCACCCAGGCCGCCATCACGTTGGTGTACGCGTTGTCGTCCAGGCCGGGCCGTTCGGCGCCCGGGTAGGCCTCGTGGTACTCGTCGGGGCCGATCACGCCCCGGATGCGGTGCCGCCCCAGGGACTCGTCCCAGGTGGCCGAGTCGGCCCAGAAGCGCGCGATCTGCAGCAGCATCTCGGCGCCCTTGGTGTGCAGGAACTCCGCGTCGCCGCCGGCCTCGCAGTACTGCCACACGTTGTACGCGATCGCCGAGCCGACGTGGTGCTGGAGGTGGGTGTGGTCGGGCAGCCAGCGGCCCGAGCGGGGGTTGAGGTGCAGTTGCTGCGTCTCCTCACGTCCGTCGCTGCCGCTCTGCCACGGGTACAGCGCCCCGCGCCGTCCGATGGCCCGGGCCGCGACGCGGGCCCGGTCCAGGCGCCGGTGGCGGTAGTGCAGCAGGGCGCGGGACACCTCGGGGAAGTGCAGGTTCAGATACGGCAGGACGAAGAGCTCGTCCCAGAAGACGTGCCCGCGGTACGCCTCGCCGTGCAGTCCGCGGGCGGGCACGCCGACGTCCAGGTCGGCGGTGTGCGGGGAGAGGGTCTGGAGCACGTGGAAGAGGTGCAGGCGCAGGATGGCTCCCGCTTCCCCGGGACGTCGAGTTCGGCCCGGCGCCACAGCTGGTTCCAGGCGGTCCGGTGCGAGGCCGGCAGTTCGTCGAAGCCCGGTGCCGCGCTCACCCGTTCCACGGCTGCCGCGAGCGGGGCGCTGATCGCGCGGTCGCGTGAGGTGTGCAGGGCGACGGTCTTGTCGACGGTTGCGGTGCGGCCGGGGGCCAGCGACAGCGTGAGACGCTGAACGGCGCGCGAGGGTTCGGGCAGGTCCGCGACGGGGGCCCGGGCCGTCAGCCGGGCGGCCATGCCGATCCGGATGTCCGAGCTGCGGGTGCGGCAGCGCAGCCACACCGTGCCGGGCGCGGCGGTGCCGGTGCGCACCCGGGTCAGGTGGCGGCCGTCCAGTTCCCGGTAGCGCGGCACCCCGGCGTTGGTGACTCCCCCGTCGATCGCCGCCTCGACCTCCAGCTCGCCGGCACCGCCCTCGACGGTGAACTCGGTGCGCAGCGCCGCCAGGTGCGGGTCGGCCATGTGCACCAGCCGCAGCTGCCGCACGCTCAGCTCCCGCCCCTCCCCCAGGGCGTACCGGGTGCGGCGCTCCAGCAGCCCCGAGTCCAGGTGCAGGGTCTGGCGGTGGTCCAGGACGGGCGCCGTGTCCGGTGTGAGCCACTCCCCGCCCGCGAGCCGGTAGCGCAGCGGCAGCCAGTCGGGAAGGTTGACCAGGTCCTCGTTCTCGACCCGGCGTCCCGCGACCTCGGAGGTGAGGCGGTTGTAGCAGCCGGCCGCGTAGGTGCCCGGGTAGTGCACGTCGTCCGCCGGGCATTCGGGCAGGGCCCCTCGGGTGGCGAAGTAGCCGTTGCCCAAGGTGCACAGCGACTCCCGCAGCCGCTCGTCCGCGGGGCGGTATCCCTCGTACTCCCAGGTCTGCTCCGTCACGGCCGTCTCCTAGACGCGCTGTGGCACGACGGCCACGGGGCAGTCGGCGTGGTGCAGCAGCGTGTGGGCCACCCTGCCGAGCTGGAGTCCGAAGTGGCCCTGCCGGCGCCGGGCTCCGACGATCACCAGGTCGGCCGCGGCCGAGCGGTGCACCAGCACCTTGCGGGCCGGGCCCTCGACCGTCGTGCGGTGCACGCGTACGCCGGGGTGCTCGGCCATGGCGTCGCGGAGCAGCCCGTCGAGTTCGGCGCGGGCCCGCTCCTCGTGGTCCCGCTCGGGTGCCTCGGCGGGCGCGGCGGCCGGGTCGGCGGCCGGGTGTGCGGGGCGACGCCAGGCCCGGACCACGTCCAGGACGCACCCGCGGGCCTCCGCCTCACGGAAGGCGTAGCGCGCCGCTTCCGCACTGGTGTCGGGTCCTCCGGCGCCGAGCAGGATCCGGTCGTGGGTTCCGGCCAGACCGGCCTTGTCGCCGCGCACCACGATCACCGGGCAGTGCGCGCGGGCCGCGACGGCCAGCCCGACGGAGCCGAGCAGCAGTGCCTTCAGCTCCCCGCGGCCCGCGATCCCGTGACCAGGGCGGTGGCGTTGTTGCCCTCGTGCAGGAGGACGTCCGCGCCGTCGGCGAGGAGGACGTCGGTGGACACCTTCACGTCGGGGTTGCGCCGCCCGGCGCGCTCCGCCGCGGAGGCGACGATGTGGTCGGCCATCACCTGCCCCGTGGGGCGGCCCCGGCCGAGCGACGGGACGAGGCCCTCGTACCGCTCCCAGAGGGAGCCGTGGACCAGCCGCAGCGGGAGACCGTGCCGGGCGGCCTCGTCCACCGCCCAGTCGACCGCCGGCAGGCTGCCCTCGGATCCGTCGACACCCACGACCAGGGGCAGTTCCATCGTCATCGTTCCCACCGCCTCGTGTACGGGCAGGCCGCAGATCCACTCTCACCGTCGCACCTTCGGCAGCCGGGCGCGAGGGGTGGCCGGGCCTCTGCCCGGGCCGCACGGATCACGCCACGCCCAGCGCGAGGTCAGGCGGCTGCCGGGGGTCACCGGGCCGGTGTCGTCGAGGGGCGTCGCGTACCCTCTGTGCGGTGTCGGCCGGAGTGAGCCGCGGCGCGGGTCCGGCCGGTCTGCTCCCTGGTCAGCCGGTCATCCGTTTCCGCCACTGCGGCCCGACCCGCTCCCACTCGCGGTCCCACTCGGCCAGCCGCCGCCGGTCCAGTCGCACGCGTGCGAGTCGTCCGGCGGCCCACACCGCGCCTCCGGCGCCGGCTCCGGCCAGGAGACCGGTGACGGCCGCCTGGAACATCGACTCCGTCGGGCTGAGCGGCGCGTCGACCAGCTCACCGCTGCGGTCCGTCCACACCGTCACCCGGGTTCCGGCCTCGGCGGCGGGCTCGACCTCGGTCCGTCCGGTCTGCGTCGAGCCGCCCGGGGTCGTCCAGCGCACCGTGGCCCACACCGTGTCGCTGCCGGAGCCGTCGGTCGTCGCCTGCGGTGACTTCGGTGCTCGCTCGGTCAGCACGGCCGGCACGGCTTGCGCCCTCGCACGCTGCGCGGCGAGCGCCCCGTCCGCCGCCCCGGCCGCCACCAGGCCCGCGACGGCTCCGCCCAGCACGGCGAGCACGCAGGTGAGGAGCACGATCCAGGCCTCGACGCGGTCACTGCGGCGCCGGAGCGGATTGCGCCGCCACCGCCACAGCCGCACCCTGGTCGCATCCCGGCGTCGTGTCCCCGGCATCGCGTCTCACCCCCTCACGGGCGTGATTCCAGTGTGCGACGCCACCACCCCCAGCGCCTCTCGTGGGCCGGCCCCCTCCCTCAGCCGGCCGCAGTCACTCGTGGCCTGGTCGGACCGGCTTCCGGCCACTGCCCGACCCGCGGATCGGGGTGAACAGAGCGGTCACGGCGAGCAGGACGCAGGTCGCTCCGGCGGCCAGGGCGACCGGCGCCGTGCCCTGTTCCTCCGCGGCCCAGGTGAGAACGGCCGCCCCGACGGGCGCCGCGGCGTACTGGAGGGTCCAGAAGGCGGAGGTGACCCGGCCCAGAAGGTGCTCCGGGGTCACCTCCTGACGGAGCGACATCGAGCAGGTCCCCGCCATGCTCCCGCGCAGGCGAGGAAGGCGGCGCTCAGGGCCGCGACCACCGGCACGTCACGGGCCCACCCGAGACCGGCGAAGGCCAGTCCGCACACCGCGACCGAGCCGGTCCAGGTCGCCCCGAAGCCGAGTCGGCGGCGGATCCGTGCCACCAGCAGGGCACCGCTGATGGTGCCGAGCGCGCCGAGTGCCATGACGGTGCCGACCGTGCCGTCGTCGTGGCCGAGGTCGTGCTTGAGGTGGTAGATGACCAGGTCGTTGAGGCCGAGTGTGAGGAAGCTGAACACGAACAGCAGGGCGGTGAGCGAGCGCAGCACCGGGTGGCCGCGGAGGAAGGCGATGCCGGTGCGCAGGTCCCGCCACAGCCCCTTGCGCTCGCCCGCCCGCTCGCCCTTCCGCTCGCCCGCCGTGCGCCTGCGCAGCCGTACGAAGAACAGGCAGGCCGCGGACACCCCGAAGCTGGCCGCGTCCACGCCCACGGCCGCGGCCGGGCCGGACCAGGCGGCGACGAGCCCCGCGCACAGCGGCCCGAGGACGCCCGCCGCGGCAGCGGTGGCGTTGAGCCGCCCGTTGGCCTCGGTGAGCCGCTCGGTGCCCACCAGACCGCGCACGACGGTGACGTAGCCGACCGCGAACAGCATGCCGACGGCCTCGCACAGCGGCAGCACCACGTACAGCAGCCAGATCTGCGGGCCGAACAGCCACACCAGCGGGATCACCCCGTACAGGACCATGCGCACCAGGTCGCAGCCGATGAGCAGCCGGCGCCGGTCCACCCGGTCCACCACCGCCCCGGCGAACACCGCCGCCACGACCGCCGCCGCCCCGCCGACCGCGGTCAGCAGCCCCATCCGCGCGACCGAACCCGTGGCCTGAAGGACCAGCAGGGCAGGGCGATCAGCGCGAAGGAGTCGCCGAGCACGGAGAGGGTCTGCGCGACCCAGAAGATCCCGAAGTCCGCTGCCGCCACAGCGGACGGGTGCCGCGTAAGCCCTCGTCGGCGGTGTCCGAGGAGGTGCCCTCCCGGGGTTCGTCCGCGCGCCGCGCCGCTTCGTGCGTCATGCGGTCCGTGCCGTTCGCGCGGTCCGACGATCCGTCATGCCGCCTCCCCCATCTCCTGGTTCCCCGGCAACCCTAGGGGAGGAGCCGTGCCGGACCGCCGAAAAACCGAAGCCGGTGAACGAGCCGACGGGGTAACGTCCGTGTCGTGAGGTGATCTCTCCCGCCGTGTCCCGTACCGGACACCGGCAGACGCGCAGCGAACTCGTTCTCCGTGCCGTTCCACCGGGAGGGATCCACCATGCGCATCGCCCTGGGCAACACCCCTGACGACACCCTCGCCGCCTTCGCCGCACGCGCGGCCGCCGACCCGGACGTCGCCGGCCTCGTTCTCAGCGGGTCCCGGGTCCACGAGGGCATGCCGACCCACCACTCCGACTACGACCTCCACGTGATCCTCCGCGACGAGCACACCTCCGAAGTCGCCGGGCTGGACTGGTTCCGTTCCGCCCACCTCGACCTCGTGGTGATCCCGCTGGCGGAGTTCCGCACCCGCGGCATGCCCGGCCGGCCCGACCACTTCGCCCGGTACTCCTACGTCCACGCCGAGGTGCTGCTCGACCGTCTCGACGGGACCATCGCCCGGATCCTCGACGAGAAGCGGAGGCTGGGCGCCGAGGAGGCCCGGGCCGCCGTCGACGGCTGGCTCGACGCCTACGTCAACCAGACCTACCGCTCCCTGAAGAGCTACCGCGACGGCCGCCCCGCCATGGGCCACCTGGACGCCGCCGAGTCCGTCCCGTACGCCCTGGAGGTGCTGTTCGCCCTGCGCCGCCGCGTGCGGCCGTACAACAAGTACCTCCAGTGGGAGCTGGAGCGGAGTCCGCTGGGCGATCGGCGGTGGGACGCGGACCGGCTCCTGCCCGTCGTACGCCGCCTGCTCGCCGACGGAGACCCGCACACCCAGCGCGCGCTGTTCACCGGCATCGAGGAGGCGGCACGGGGCGCCGGGCACGACGAGGTCCTGGACTCCTGGGGCACGGACCTGGACCTGCTGCGCCACCCCTGACGCCAGGGTGTCCCCCACTGTTTGCCCCCACCCCCTTGCGTCACACAGGCATCGACCTCGAACCTGAGCACCGTTCAGCTTTCTCCCGCTCGCCTCCCCGACCGGAGACACCCCCATGAAGAGACTGATCGGCACCCTCGTGGCCACCGCCCTGGCCGTCACGGGCCTCGCCACCACCTCGGCGACACCTGCCGCCGCCGCGGACTCCGGCTCCTTCAACGTCCTCACCTACAACGTCGCGGGCCTCCCCGAGGGCCTGAGCTCCGGCAATCCCGAGAAGAACACCCCGCTGATCTCCCCGCGCCTCGGGGCGTACGACATCGTCAACGTGCAGGAGGACTTCAACTACCACGCCGCCCTGTACGCGGGCGACGACCACGCCCACCGCACCGCGACCAGCGGCGGCGTCCCCTTCGGGACGGGCTCAACACCCTCTCGGACCATCCTTTCGAGGACTTCCAGCGGGTGAAGTGGAACAACTGCACCGGCACCAACTGCCTCACCCCCAAGGGCTTCTCGCTGGCGCGGGTACGGCTCGCCGAGGGCGTCTTCGTGGACCTCTACAACGTGCACACCAACGCGGACGCCACGGACGACGCGCTCGCCGCCCGCAGGGCCAACATCGAGCAGCTCTCCGACTTCATCCAGGCGAACTCCGCGGGCAACGCTGTGATCGTCATGGGCGACACCAACACGAGGTACACGCGCACCGGCGACAACATCCGCACGCTCCTGAGCGAGAACGGCCTGACCGACGCCTGGGTCCAGCGGGTGAAGGGCGGGACACCCCCGGCCCAGGGCAGTGACCCGCTCGTCTGCCCCACGACGGCACCCACCGACGACTGCGAGGTCGTGGACAAGATCCTCTACCGCGGGAGCAAGCTGCTGAGCCTGAACGCGACGCGCTACCACAACGCGTGGTCGTCCTTCCTGGACCCGTCCGGCGGCAACCTGTCCGACCACTTCCCGCACACCGTCGACTTCTCCTACACGCTCAACTCCGCCCTGCGGGCGAGCGACTTCTTCGGCGGCCCGCACGGCACGGCCTTCAACGACGCGGACGACCTGCCGGCGACCCCCGCTCCCCGCACCCTCACGCTGCGCGGCGGCGCCCGACTGGACGCGGTGTCCCTCACCCACGACGGCGGTACGGCCCTCACCCACGGCGGCACCGGCGGCACGGCGACGTCCCTGACGCTGTCTTCGGGGAGCACCTGACCTCGGTGAAGCTGACGCAGGGCCAGAAGGACGGCCGCACCCGCCTGTTCTCGGCGGCGTTCACGACCGACGAGGGGCGCACACTGTCCGCCGGTACGGCCACGTCCGACACCAGGACCTTCACGGCCCCCGCCGGCTGGCAGATCGCCGGGTTCACGGGCCGCGCGGGCGACGAGATCGACAAGCTGGGGGTGGTTTACGCACCGATCCGCTGACGCCCGTACTACGCTCTTTCCCTCTCAAACGCGCTGATGGAATCGGGGGACGGGCGATGGCGCGAGTCGTGGTGGTGCACGGAATCGGGCACGAGTGGTCGGGGTCGGCGCTGATGGGCCGGGACGTCGTGCCGGCCCTGCGGGACGGCGTCCGGCAGGGGCCGGGGCTGCGGCTCGACGAGGACGACGTCGCCTGCGCGTTCTACGGCGACGTCTTCTTCGAGGAGGGCACCCGCAGCCTCGGCGTGCCGCCCTGGGACGAACACGACGTCGAGGAGGGCTTCGAGGCGGAGCTGCTCACGGCGTGGTGGGAAGCGGCGGCCGGCGCGGACCCGGCGGTGCCGGCCCCGGACGAGCCGGGCACGCGGGCGTTCCCGGGGCGGGGTGGCTGCTGTCCCAGCGGGTGCGCTCCGCACTGGACGCGCTGTCCGGGTCCCGGTTCTTCGGCCCGTACTCGGACCGCATGATGGTGTTCGCCCTGAAGCAGGTCCGGCGGTACATGAACGAGCCGCCCGTCTGGCAGGCCGCCCGGGCCCGGGTGGCCGAGGAGATCGGCGACGACACCCGGGTGGTGGTGGCGCACTCGCTCGGGTCGGTCGTGGCGTACGAGGCGCTGTGCGAGCACCCGGAGTGGCCGGTCACCGACTTCGTGACGGTGGGCTCACCGCTCGGCCTGTCACTGATCTTCAACCGGCTGAGCCCGCTGCCCGAGGAGGGGAAAGGGGCGTGGCCCGGGGGTGTCCGCCGGTGGACGAACATCACCGATCCGGGCGATGTGGTGGCGCTCGTCCATGAACTCGCCCCGCGGTTCGGCGCGGTGGTGGACGAGTCCCTCGACAACGGCCTCAAGCCGCACAGCCTGCTGCGCTATCTGACGGCGAGGAAGACGGGCCGGGCGATCGCCGAGGGGCTGATGTGACCGACTCGGCCGCCGGGAGGCGCTTCCTGATCTCGGTCGGGGTGGGCACGTACAAGGACTCCGGCATCCCGGGCCTGCCGGGCGCGGTGGCTGACGCGGACCGGGTGGCGGAGCTGCTCGCCCCCATGGGCTACACCCGGGTCCTGACGGAACTGTCCCGCAACCCGTCCCGCAACGCGCTGGTCGAGGGCCTGGACGAGTGGGCCTACGAGACACAGCCGGCCTCCGAGGACGTCGTGGTCGTCTACTTCGCGGGCCACGGCCAGAAGAACGGCCCGAAGCACTACCTGCTCTGCGCCAACCACCGCCCCGGCCTGTGGTCGTCCACGGCGGTCAAGAGCGACGACTTCGCCGAGCCCCTGGTGCAGAGCGACGTCGGGCATCTGCTGGTCGTCCTCGACACCTGCTTCGCGAGCGCCGGCACGGAGAGCGTCGCGACACTCGCGGCCCAGCTCACGGACCGGCGGCGGGGCAGCGCCCAGCGCGCGGTCCTCGCGGCGGCCCGGGGCAAGGAGCTGGCGAAGGAGCACAGGTTCGTCGACGCGCTGGAGCGGGTGCTCGCAAGGCCCCAGGCGGGCCCGTCGCAGCGGTACCTGAGCGTGCGCGAGGTGACCGCGCGCATCAACGAACTCCTCGACTCCACGGGCCAGCACGCGAGTCACTCGGTCATCGACAGCGCGGGCCAGGACCCCTTCTTCGACAACCGGCTGTACGTACCTCGAGCGGCGCACAGCGGGCTCGACCTGTCCGTCCTGGCCGAGTTGCGCAAGCGTCACGAGGGGCACTACGGCCCGCGCGGCAAGGGCCTGGAGCACGCGGGTGAACGGGGCAGCTACTTCACCGGCCGGATCCCCGCGCTGACGTCACTGGCCGCTTGGCTCACCGGGCCGCACGACCGCAAGGCCCGAGTCGTCACCGGCGACCCGGGGTCCGGCAAGTCGGCCGTTCTGGGCCGCTTCCTCGAGCTGACCGACCCGGATCACGGGGCGCGGAGCGCGACGCCGGACGCGGGCTGGCTGCCCCCGCTCGGCATGAACGTCATCCGTCTCTGGGCCCGCCGGGTCACCGGCACGGACCTGGTGCGCGACCTGGGGGCGGCTCTCTCGCTCCCGGACGCGGACCGGGACCAGCTCCTCAAGGCGCTGGGGAACGCACGGACCCGGTCACCGTCGTGATCGACTCCCTGGACGAGGCCGGCACGGCGGGCGACCAGTCCGAGGGCCGCAGAGTGGCCCGCGAACTCCTCCAGCCCCTGTCGGCCCTGCCGGCGGTCCGCCTGCTCATCGGCACCCGACGCGACCTGATCCCAGCCCTCGGCCATGCGATCGAGGTCATCGACCTGGACACCGACGAGCACGCGCGCGAGGCGGTGACGGAGTACGCCCGAGCGGTGCTGCTCGACGCCCACGACCCCGACAGCCTCTCCCCCTACCGGGCGGATCCGGACCTGGCCCGCACGGTCGCCGCCGGCATCGCGGCCCAGGCCGGCCGCTCCTTCCTCGTCGCCCGCATGAACGCGCGGGCGCTGGTGCACCGGCAGGAGGTCGTCGACACGAGCGTCGAGGGCTGGGAGCGGACGCTGCCGAGCGATGCGAGGGAGGCGTTCGCGGCGTACCTGGACCGTTTCGGCACGGCCCGTCAGAAGGTGGTCCGCCTGCTGCGCCCGCTGGCGTACGCGCAGGGCGAGGGCCTGCCGTGGTCGACGCTCTGGGCGCCTCTGGCCGAGGCGCTGTCGGGTACGCCGTGCACCAACGACGACCTGGACTGGCTGTTCGAGAACGCCGGTTCGTACATCACCGAGTCGGACCACGGCACGGGGTCGGTGTACCGGCTGTACCACGAGACGATGGCGGAGTACCTGCGCGTACCGAGCCGGGCGGCGGAGCACCATCGCGCGCTCGCGACCGGCCTGACCGGTCTGGTGTTCACCGACCCCCTCACCGGCGAGCGGGACTGGGCGACGGCCCACCCGTACATCCTCACGCACCTGGCGAGCCATGCGGCGGCCGGGGGTGTGCTGGACCGGTTGCTGACCGACGCGGAGTATCTGGTGCACGCGCATCCGGCTTCCCTGCTGCGGGCGTTGGATTCCGTGACGGCTGAGCAGGGGCGGCGGGTCGCGTCGGTGTACCGGACGTCGGCGCATCTGCTGCCGCGACTGGCGGTCGAGAACCGGCGGGATGTTCTGTCGGTGGACGCGGCACGGTACGGCGAGCAGGAGTTGTCGCGGCGGCTTGCTCGGGGCGGGGTGGCGGGTGCGGTGGGCCACCGGGGGGTTGGTGCATCCGGCGCATCGGCGGACGTGGACGATGGACGCCGATGTGACCGCGCTACGCGGCACAAGCATCAACAACCGCCCGCATGTCATTGCCGCGGACGACGGCGGCGTGGTGCGGGTGTGGGATCTGCAGACCGGTAACTGCACGCTGACCCTTGGCGAGTCCGGTGACACTGCGGAGATCGGCAGTATCGACATCGGCCCTGAGCCGTACGCCCTCACCAGCGGCTTTCATGGCGACGTGCGCCTGTGGAACCTCCGCACGGGAGAATGCGCACTCGTCCTCGATGAGCCGAACGGCGCCAGCGCACTCTGCGGCCTGATCCTCGACGGCCGGCCACACGCCCTCACGGCAGGCAGCGCGGGGATACGCCTCTGGGACCTCCTCACGGGAGAGCGTGTCCTCGGCTTCGATGAGCCGAAGGGCGTCAGCGCACTCTGCGGGGTCACTCTCGACGGCCGGCCACACGCCCTCACGTGCGACGGCGACGGCACCGTACAACTCCGCGACCTCCGCAGCGGGGAGTGCACCCTCACGCTCGACGAACCCAGTACCGCCACCGTTGCCTGCAGCGTCGACATCGACGGCCTACCCCACGCCGTCACGATGAACGACGCAGCCGTACACCTGTGGAATCTGCGGACGGGGCAGCACGTTCGCACACTCGCCGGACACACCGGCATGGTGCGTATGGCTTGCGGCATCACCGTGGACGACCGGCCGCACCTCCTGACGTGCGGCGACGACGAAACCGTCCGCCTGTGGGATGTCCGGACCGGCGACTGCGTCCTCGTCCTGACCGGACACACGAACTCTCTGTTCGCGGTGTGCGGCACCACGGTGAACGGCCGCCCCCACGCCGTCTCCGGCGGTTGGGACGCCACACTTCGACTGTGGGACCTGACCAGCACACATGTCGCCTCACCTCGCGGAGGGCACAGCAACTGGATCACCGCGATAGACAGCGTGCTCGCACACGATCGTCACCACCTGCTCACCAGCAGCCTCGACAATTCCGTCCGCCTCTGGGACCTCTGCACCGGTCACTGCGTCGACACGTTCGCGCCCCAGGGTGTCCTTCGGTCCGTGCAATCCGCCGTCATCGACGGCCGACCGCACGTCGTCACCAGGGATACGGACCAGCACGCCATGCGACTCTGGGACTTCCGGACGAGGCAACATGTCCTCGACTTCGCCGGAACAGGCAAGTATCTGGAAGTCGCCGGCGTCCTCGATGTGCACGGTCGGCCCCACCTGCTGACGAGCGGCAACCGTTTGCTTCAACTGTGGGACGTCACCGACGGAGCACTCGTCCGGACCACAGCCGCCGCCAGTTCCCGGCGGACCGCTGTCGGCGCCGTCGTCCTCAACGATCGCCCTCACGCTCTCACGGCCAGGTTCGGCGGTCAGCTCGAAGTGTGGGACTTGGAAGCGGGAGAACGAAGCCGCGTGCTCCACGGCCACACGAAGGCCGTGCAGACGATGTGCTCCGCGACCATCGACGACCGCACCCACGTTCTCACCGGGAGCGCCGATCGCACGGTGCGCCTGTGGGACCTCCACTCGGGCCAATCCGTCCTCTGCCTCACGGGACACACCGCTCCGATCAACCTGGTCCGCAGCATCACCCTCGACGGCGAACCCCACGCCCTCACCGCCGCCCACGACCACACCGCCCGCCTCTGGAACCTCCGCACCGGCGAATGCACGCACACCATCGCCCTCCCCCTGGTCGCCACCGCCGCCACAGCCGTCGACAACCGGATCGTCCTCTGCTTCGCCAACGACATGGCCCTGTTCGAGAGGTAACCCCGAGACCCCCATGCCCAGAGCCGGCCTCACCCCCGACCGCCTCGTCGCCGCCGCAGCCGACCTCGCCGACGAGGCCGGCCTCGAGCACGTCAGCCTGTCCGCCCTGGCACGCCGCTTCGGTGTGAAGGACGCGAGTCTCTACTCGCACGTCAGGAACCTGCGGGACCTGCGCACCCGCATGGCCCTCCTCGCGGGCGGCGAGATGATCGACCGGATCGCGGCGGCGGTCGAAGGACGGGAAGCGGGGAAAGAGACCCTGGCCGCCTTCGCCGGTGCCTACCGGGCCTACGCGCTGGAACACCCCGGCCGCTACGCCGCGACCCAGATCCCCGTCGACCAGGACCTCGTCACCGGCTCCCCCGCGATGCGCCGCACGGCCGACGTGACGTACGGCATGCTCCGCGCCTACGGCCTGGAGGAACCCGACCTCACCGACGCCGTGCGCCTGCTGCGCAGCACCTTCCACGGCTACTGCGCCCTGGAGTCCACCGGTGCCTTCGGCGCGCCCCGTGACGTACAGGCCTCCTGGGACAGGACCATCGACGCCCTGCACGTACTGCTCCAGAACTGGCCTGGCGAGGAGAGGACACCCGATGCGTGACACAGCCGACTCCATAGCGGAGACCTACGGTCTCGGCCCCGGCCCCTGGACCATGACCCCGGTCGCCCGGGGCGCACTGGGCCAGATCTGGAAGCTCTCCGGGAACGGGCACGCGTGGGCCGTGAAGGAGCTCCTCTTCGGCTGTGACGTGGAACAGGTGGGCCGCGAGGCCGCGCTGCTGGACTCCGCCGCGGACCTGGGCGTCGCCTCGCCCCGGCTCCACCCCGACCGGCACGGCGCGCACGTCTCCCGTCCCGGCTCCCCGGGCGGGTCGTACGTGAAGCTGTACGACTGGGTCGACGGCGCCGGGGCGGACGCGTCCGACCCGGACGTCCTGGACTGGTTCGGCCGGACCATGGCGCTGCTCCACCAGGCCGGCGAGGGTGCCGTCGAGACGCCGAAGGACTGGTACGAGCGGTGCCCTGACGACGCCAACTGGGAGGACGTGCTCAAGAAGGTGCGGGACGCCGGCCTGCCGTGGGCGGACGAGCTCAGCGGCTTCGTCGCCACGTCCGCGCCCCGACTGGCCCACTGGGTGACCCCGTCCCCGCCGGACGGTCTCGTGACCTCGCACCTCGACCTCCAGCCCCAGAACGTCCTGGTCGGCCCGGACGGTCCGGTCCTCCTCGACTGGGACAACGCCGGGCCGGTCTCGGCGGAACGGGAGTTCGCGCGGGCCGTGTTCGTCTGGTCGGGCGGCAACGACGTGAACACCGACGTCGCCCGGCGCCTGGCCCGGGCCTACCGCGACGCCGGGGGCCGGGCCGTCGTCACGGGCCCGGAGTCTTTCTCGATGCTCTTCGCCACGGAGCTGAACTACATCCACGTGCAGGCCGAGACGGCCGTCGATCCCGCCGTGACCGCCGCGCAGCGCGAGTTCGCGGGCAGGCAGGTCGTCACCTGGCTGCACCGCACGCCCGACCCGGCCGCCGTCTCCCTGCTGGTGGCCGCGCTCGACAGCTAGCGGCTCGCCGGCCCGGCCACCTCGTCGTACGGCGGTGTCGCCCCCTGGGGTGTCCGCCCCGCGCGGACGTCCGACGCCGTTTCCAGGGCCGCGCCGAGAGCCCGCCGGTACAGCAGCGAGCCGAGGCTGATGCGGCGCGCGCCGGCTTCGGCGAGGTGGGCGACGGTCGGGCCGCCTGGCGAGTAGAGGATGTTGAGGGGGACGTCCAGCCGGCGCACCAGGGCGGCGATCCGGCGCAGGTCGGTGAGGCCGGGGACGAACACGCCGTCGGCGCCTGCCTCTTGGTAGGCGTCGAGGCGGGCGAGGGTGCCGTCTCCGTCGCCCAGCCAGTGGGTGTCGGTGCGGGCGTTGACGAAGAGCCCGGGAGCGGCCTGCTTGACCGCCGCGATCTTCGCCGCGTGCCGGTCGACGGGCCCCAGGCCGTCCTCCAGGTTGATGCCGACCGCGCCGACGGCGTACAACTCCCGTGCGAACTCGGCCACCTCGTCCGGGTCGTCGCTGAAACCGCCCTCGGCGTCGACCGACAACAGGAAGGCCTCGGAGCCCAGGGTGACGGCCAGCCGCAGCGTCTCCTCCCGGGTCGCCGCCTCACCGTCGGGCAGACCGACGGCCGCGGCGACACCCAGACTCGTCGTCCCGACCGCCGGGAACCCCTGCCCGGCGAGGAGCCGGGCCGACGCGTGGTCCCAGGCGTTGGGCAGCAGGAGGGGTTCCCCGGCGTGATGAAGGCCGGCGAAGGTGCTCGCGGCCTCCGCGGGCGGTGTCTGCTTCGGGTGTGCGGTCATGAGGCGACGTTAGGCGCGGGTCACTTCGGCGCCGACCGAAGTACGGCGCTCTCTCAGGTGACGTCCACGGTGACGTCCGCTCCCGGACCGCCCAGTCGGACCAGCACTGTCTCACCGCCGCTCCAGTGGACCTCCACTCCACCGTGCTCGTCCGCCCGTACGGAAACCAGCTCCGGCAGCGGAACGGGGTCCGTCTCCGCCGTCAGCCGGGCCAGGGCGACGAAGAGGGTCGCGTCCTCGCCGGTGACGCCGGTGAGGGCGTCGTCCAGGCCGACCGCGGGCAGGAGCTCGGCCCGCACTCCCTCCCCCGCCGCCCAGCCGGTCACCCGCACCGGCGTGCCCGGCCCGGCTCCGGACACCAGATGGGCCCGCACCTCCGCCGCCCCCCGCGCCAGCACCACGCTCGTCACCCGTGCTCCCCCACCCGCCGTGTGCCGCGAGGCCGCCCAGCCCTCGCCGGCCCCCAGCGGTTCGATGTCCGTACGGCTGGGATCGTCGCCGACCAGCACGCTGTTGTCGTACGACGAGGACGGCGCCGTCACGGTCGAGTAGGCCAGCCGCGTGTAGTACGGGTCGTAGCGGACGTCCTCGCTGCCGTGGTTGTGGAGGCGGACCAGGCCGTCCGAACGGGTGGACTGGAGCAGCCAGTTGGGAGGGCCGACGGGCGTGACGGCGTCCGTGCGTTCCGCCGGGCCGGGTTGCTCGCTCGCCGTCCAGACCTCGTGGTGGGCCGGCAGGAGCAGGCCGAGGAAACCCTTGCTCGCCCAGTACGGGGAGGCCGGGCCCGAGTAGCCCTGGAGGATGGACTCGTCGGGGCCGTGCCAGCCCAGGGAGAGCAGGCCCCGGTCGTCCACCGCGCCCCGGTCGAGGAAGTAGCGCAGGGCTCCGGAGGCCAGGCGCCGGGTCTCGCCCGGCGACAGCGGTGTACGGCCGGTCAGCGCGCCCAGCCACAGCGGGGCCGTCGTCGCGAAGCGGTAGGTCAGGGAACGCCCCTGGTGCATGGGCGCGCCGTCGCCGCCGAACAGCCGGGCGTAGTCGAAGAGGTGGCGCGACAGGCGGTCGCCGTACAGCTCCAGCAAGCGCTCGTCGCGCTCCAGCCAGGCGTGCAGCACCGGGTAGAGGTGCATCGCCCAGCCGTTGTAGTAGTCGAACTTGCGGCCGTCGCCGTCGGTGTACCAGCCGTCGCCCAGGTACCACTGTTCGATGCGCTCCAGGCCCCGGTCGATCGCCGCGCGGGACGCGTCCGGCTGGTGGCCGATCTCGGCCAGGAAGCCGCCCACCGTGACCGGGAACAGCTCCCAGTTGCAGGGCCAGGGCTCGGCGGTGAGCGCGTCGCCCAGCCAGGCGGCGGCCCGCTGCCGTACGCCGTCGTCCAGCCGGTCCCAGAGCAGGTCCCTGGTCAGGCGCAGGGCCAGGGCGATCGACGCCGCCTCCACCAGCGGCTGGCCGCGGTCCTCGATGCGGGGCCAGACGCCCGAGACACCGGCGGCGAGGCCGTCGGCGTAGCGTTCCAGGGCCTTCTCGTCGCGGCGGAAGGCGGCCAGCAGCAGGGTGCGGGCGTAGCCCTCCAGGCCGTCGGAGAGGCGGCCCGACCAGCTGGCGCGGTCACCGGGCAGGTGGTACAGCGCGCGGTCCGGCGTCGCGTACGGCTCGACGGCGGCGAGCAGGGCGTCGGCCGCCGCCTCCCAGTGGGCGCGGGTGTAGCCGGTGAGGGGAGAGGTCGTGCGGTCGGCGGGAGGCAGCTGCATCGGTTCTCTTTCGTGCTGGGACAGGCTGGAACGGACTGGACCTGGAGCGCCCCGGTTCCGGTCGGGGCGCCCCAGGGGTTCATCCCACCCGCACCTTGCCCTTCGGCACCAGATGCCGGGTGACGAGTTCGTCGCGGACGAGGCCCGCGTAGGCCGTCGCTCCGCGCACGGAGGTGTGCGTGTTGTCCCGCGCCTCGTTGTAGAGGTACAGGGCCTTGGAACCTTCCACGCCCAGGGACTCGACGAGTGCCTTGGTCTTCGCGGTGAGGTCGATCAGCGGCACGTCCCGCGCGGCGGCGACGGAGCGCGTGACCGCCGGGTGGTCGACGCCCAGGCCGTTGACCAGGAGCGCGGTTCCGTTGTTCAGCGTGCCGTCGGGGTTGAACCAGCGCCGCACGATGGGAGTGACAAGGACCGGCTGTCCGCCCCGCTCCCGGACTCCCGCCACCAGGGTCTCCAGGTTGGCCCGGTAGGTGGCCTCGTCCGTGGTCTTGTCGTTGTGGGCGAGCTGGACGAGGACCAGGTCGCCGGGGCGGATCAGGGGCCGTACCGTGGCCCACAGTCGCGGGTTCCCCAGATAGGAGACCGTACTCTCGCCGGAATCGGCGTAGTTGGCGACGGAGACGCCCTCGCGGAGGTACTGGGGCAGTTGCTGGCCCCAGCCGGAGTAGGGGTCGCCGGGCTGGTCGCAGACGGTGGAGTCGCCGACCAGGAAGATCTGGCGGGTGTGCCGGGCCGGGGTGACGCGGATGTCGGCGAGGGCGGGGGCGGAACCCCCGATCCGCAGGTCGAGGCCCGGGGTGCCGTCGGGGCCGGTGGGCTCGCCCTCGGGGTGCGGACGTTCACGGTGAAGCCGCGGGTGACCCGCTTGCCCGCCGCTGCGGTCGTCTCGGGGAGCAGGGAGCGGCGGGTCTCGCCGCTGACGCCGGTGCTGGACGCGGCCTCCCCGCCGAGCGTCACCCGCACGTCGTAGGTGCCCGGCGGGAGGTCGAAGTGGCAGGCGCCGGCGGTGCAGTCGGCGATGCCCGGCCTTCCGCCTCCCCGCCGGCGTGGGCGGGTACGGCGGACAGGGCGGTGCTCAGCGTCACCGCCGCCAGCACGGCGATGTTGAAACGTCTCACTCGCAGCTCCTCCGTCACGACGACAAGGCCCGGCGCTGGACGGTACCGCTTGCGGCAAGCGCTTTCTAGACCTCGAGCAGGTTTCCCAAGATCTCCAGCCGCAGGTGAGTGCAAGCCCTTTCGCGAAATCGATTCAACTGTCACTCTCGCTCCCACCGCAGTCCCCCACCTCTCGCAGGAGGCACCCCCCATGTCCGGATCCGCGAACAGACCGGTCGGCCGCCGCACCTTCGTCCTCGGCGCCACCGCCGCCGGCACCGCCCTCACCGGCACCGCCCTCACCGGCACGGCGCACGCCGCCGGCTTCGGCTGGAGCGACGACGGGTCGAACTACGTCGTCGACACCGGCGCCCAGCTGGTCTTCAAGGTCAGCAAGTCCACCGGCGACCTGACCTCGCTGGTGTACCGGGGCACGGAGTACCAGGGCTACGGCGGCATGAACTCGCACATCGAGTCCGGTCTCGGCGCCTCCACCGTCAGCATCGGACAGTCCGGCTCGACGATCCTGGTCTCCGTCACGCACGGCACGCTGAAGCACTACTACGCGGCCCGCAGCGGCGAGAACAACGTCTACCTGTGGACCGACAAGGCCGACGCGTCCGTCTCGGCGACTCGCTACATCGTGCGCGTGAAGAAGGGCGCGTTCCTCAACGACGAACCCGACTCCTACACGTACGCGCCGACCACGATCGAGGCCTCGGACGTGTTCCGGAAGTCCGACGGGCAGACCCGCTCCAAGCACTACGCGCGGCGGCGCGTCATGGACTACGACTACGTCGGATGGTCCTCCGGCGGCGTCGGTCTGTGGGTCGTGCGCAGCAACCACGAGAAGGCCTCGGGCGGTCCCTTCTACCGCTCCCTGCTGCGCCACCAGAGCGCGGACGGCGGCGGCCTGTACGAGATCCTCTATTACGGGCAGAACCAGACCGAACCCCAGCGCTTCGGCCTCCAGGGCCCGTACGTCATCGCCTTCACGGACGGCGGGGCGCCCTCCTCGTCGCTGTTCCCGGGGACGCTGACCACCCCGTGGGCCGACTCGCTCGGCATCTCGGGGTACGTGCCGGCGAGCGGCCGGGGCAAGGTGGCGGGCGTGGGGATCTCCGGGCGGAACACCGCCTACCCGTACACCGTCGGGCTGGCCAACCCGGCGGCGCAGTACTGGGGTGCGGCGCGTTCGTCGGACGGCTACTTCTCCATCGCGGGCGTGCTGCCGGGCACGTACACGCTGACCGTCTTCAAGGGCGAGCTGGCGGTGTACACCACGTCGGTGAGCGTGGCGGCGGGCGGTACGACCACCCTGAACACGATCGGCGTCCCGTCGTCCAACGACCCGTCGAGCGCGGGCGCGATCTGGCGGATCGGGGACTGGAACGGCACGCCGAGCGGGTTCAAGAACGCCGATCTGATGACGTACGCCCACCCGTCGGACGTGCGGGCCGCGTCCTGGACCGGGAACGTCGTCGTCGGCAACGGCGAGACGGCGGCCTTCCCCTGCTATCTCTGGAAGGACGTCAACAGCGGGATCCTCGTGTACTTCCGGCTGACCGCCGCCCAGGCCGCCGCCGCGCACACCCTGCGCATCGGGGTGACGACGGCGTACGCGAACGGCCGGCCCCAGGTCACCGTCAACGACACCTGGACCTCGGCCATCCCTCCCCGCCCACCCAGCCGAACACCCGGTCGCTGACCAACGGTTCGTACCGGGGCAACAACCACACGTTCACGTACAGCGTCCCGCGTCCGCCTGGAAGACGGACACGAGTCAGTACAACGTGCTCAGGATCGACGTGGTGAGCGGGTCGGGGGCGGCCGGTTTCCTCAGCGCCGGGACCGCGATCGACGCGATCGACCTCCTGGTCTAGGTCTGGCCCAGGTCATGTCCCGCGCGTCCACTGCTGGTTGGTGCCTCCGTTGCACGTGTACGTGATGATCGCGGCGGAGTCGGCGGTGGA
Source organism: Streptomyces tuirus (assembly GCA_018195615.1). Classification (GTDB taxonomy): domain Bacteria; phylum Actinomycetota; class Actinomycetes; order Streptomycetales; family Streptomycetaceae; genus Streptomyces; species Streptomyces tuirus_A. The sequence goes on from JAGTPG010000001.1 coordinate 1,364,043, forward strand.
CGCGCCGTTCACGTCCAGGCACTCGCCGGTGGCCCGCGACTTGAGGTTCACGTACGAGCCGGTGGTGGTCAGCGACCACTGCTGGCTCGTCGCGGAGGCATTGCAGTTCTCCTGGGTGACCGTGCTCGCGTTCTCCTGCACGCACAGGGAGCTGTTGCGGACCATCAGCTGGTAGTAGCCGCTGCCGACGGACTTGAACCAGTACTTCTGGTTGGCGCCGCCGTTGCAGTCGTACTGCTTGAGCTGGGCGCCCGCCCAGAGCGACTGGCTCGTGACGTCCGCGCACTTGGAGGAGTGGCGGGCGATGAGGGTGTTGTACGTGGCACTGGTGCCGGAGACGGTCCCGGCGGCGGTGTCGACGGTGACCTCCGGCGACCAGGACATGGACATCGTGGTCGAGCCCGAGAAGGTCAGCGGCAGCCACACGTAGCGGGAGTCGTTGACGGTGCCGCCGAAGGAGTTGCCCCAGCGGTCGCCCAGGTAGAGGTACGAGGTGCCCGAGCTGCCCTGCACGGGCAGGACGAACGCGGTCTGTGAGCCGTACGTCGTCGAGTCGCCGATGTTCTTCATGGCGGACCAGGGGCCGGCGATGTTCGTGGCGGTGGCGTACTGCTGCTGGTTGGGGTTCCAGCCGGTGGCGCCCGAGGTCAGCATGAAGTACACGCCGTTCCGCTTGAACAGGGCGGGGGCCTCACGGTGGCCGCCCGGCCAGGGGTTGGCGACCAGGCTCGCGATGCCGGTGTAGTCGGCGGTGAGGCGGTAGATCTGGAGGTCGTAGTTCTCGCGGGCGGCGGAGATCATGTACCCGGCGCCGTCGGTGTCGACGAAGACCGTGATGTCCCGGGACATGTGCTGGCCGAGCGGCCGGAAGCTGCCCTTCCAGGTGTAGTCGCCGTCGACGGTGTCGGAGACGGCGACGGCGGCGCGGGCCTCGCTGTAGTCGGTGCCGTTCTCCTTGTGCATCCACATCACGAACTTGCCGGTGGACGCGTTGTACATGACCTTCGGACGCTCGATGTTGGCGGTCGCCAGCTCGGGGTCACTGGCCTCGGTCAGGACGTGGTTGCGGAACTCCCAGTTCTTCAGGTCGGTCGAGCGGTAGGCGTCGACGTACCGGAAGGTGTTGTCGGCGTTGCGGTGCTCGCCGAACCAGTAGTAGTACGAGCCGACCTTGATCACCCCGCCGCCGTGCGCGTGCACGGGGTTGCCCGAGGTGTCCTTGAACTGGGTGCCGTTGGTGATGGTCTGGGGCGCGGCCTGGGCGGGCCCGGCGGTGGCGAGCGCGCCGAACAGTCCGAGGCACAGGGCGAGGAGGACCGCGTACGCGCGTCTCATCTCAGTCACCCGCCTTCACCGTGTCGGCGACGGGGATGCCGAAGTCAGGGGTGCCGTCCGGCTTCCAGCCGAGCTTCTGGATCCGGGTGTGGCGGTTGGGGTCGTTCAGCGGGTCGCCGTTGATCTCCTTGTACTGGCGGGCGTGGTAGACGAGCACGTCGGTGCGGCCGTCCTCGGCGACGGTGAAGCAGTTGTGGCCGGGACCGTACTGCTTGGTCGTGTCGTTGCTGGTGAAGACCGGGGTGGGCGACTTGGACCAGCTCATCGGGTCCAGCAGGTGGCTGTCGGCGTCGGCGGTCAGCAGGCCCACGCAGTAGTTGAAGTCGGTGGCGCTGGCCGAGTACGTCATGAAGAGGCGGCCGTTGCGCTTGAGGACGTACGGGCCCTCGTTGACCTTGAAGCCGATGCACTCCCAGTCGTATTCCGGGGTGGAGAGGCGCACCTGAGGACCCTTCAGGGTCCAGGGGTTCGCCATCTCCGACAGGAAGATGCCGGTGTTGTTGTCCAGGCCGGGCTCGTGCTGCGCCCAGGCCAGGTAGCGCTTGCCGCGGTGGGTGAAGGTGGTGGCGTCCAGGGAGAAGGTCTCCCAGGCCGTCTTGACCTGGCCCTTCTCCACCCAGGTGCCCTTGAAGGGGTTGGGGTGGGCGTTCTCCAGCACCCATATGCGGATCGCCCACACGTCCTCGGCGGGCGCGGAGGCGAAGTAGATGTACCACTTGCCGCCGATGCGGTGCAGTTCGGGCGCCCAGATGTGCGCGCCCATGTTCCCCGTGGGGTGGGCGCGCCAGATGACGGACTCGGGGCGGTGCCGAGGCCGTTCAGGGTGCGGGAGCGGCGCAGGATGATGCGGTCGTACTCGGGGCGGTGGCGGTGAAGTAGTAGAAGCCGTCCTTGTGCCGGTGGATGTGCGGGTCGGCCCGGTTACGGACGAGCGGGTTCACGAAGGGGGCCGGCTTCGGGGCCGGGCGACCTCGGCGGCCTGGGCGACGCCGGGGACGGCGGGGACGGCGGCCAGGGCACCGGCGGCTGCGGCGCCCTTCAGCAGCAGTCTGCGGCTGGGGACTTCGGGCAGAGCGTGGTCGCGGTCGCGGCTCATGCGGGGGCCTGCCTCTCACTGGGGGACACACGGCGTCGTCTGATATTTCGAACGCCATCTGTCATTACGAACGCCGAAAAGGTAAGGGTGTGTCACGGAGAGGTCAACGGGTCTGACGGGACGAAGACGGCCGGGACCTCGAAGAAGCGGCGGTGCGACCGGGGCGATTGCTCAGACGTGGGGTGCCGTGGCCCGAACGCCGGCGAGGACCACGCCGACGATGCGGTCCGCGTCCGCGCGGGTGAACGGGCGCATGCCGCGGTTGACGATGAGGCGCGCCGGGCCGGAGATCATCTCGCCGAGGAAGGAGCTGTCGACCGGGGGAGTTCACCCCGGTCGACAGCGGCGTCCACCCGCTGCCGCATGGCGTCCACCCGCTGGTCGAGGATCCTGGCCAGCGCCTGCCGGACGGCGGGGCTCTGACGGGCGGGCTGGATGGCCTGTTCGAGCGTCCGGCCGAACGGCGTTTCCAGGCCGCCGGCGAGGGCCAGCAGGAAGTCCACCAAATCCTTGTGGATGTCGCCGGTGTCGGCGACCGAGGCGAGATCCTCGGCGTAGCGCAGCAGGGCTTCGACCACCAGTTCCTCGCGGTCGGGCCAGTTGCGGTAGACGCTGGTCTTGTGCACGCCGGCGAACTCGGCGACCTCCTCGTAGCGGAAGCCCGCGATGCCGTCGCGCGCCACGAGCTCGACGGTCGCGGCGAGGATCTGCGCTCTCACCCGCGCGTTGCGGCCACCGGGGCGCCGTGCGGGCGGCCGGTCAGCGGTCCCGTCGGCCATCGCCGCGCTCACCTCCTGTTCTCCGCTCGGGTGCCGATTGTCGCCAGGTGCGTCATTGCGGTGCAAGCCGGTGAGAAGTAGGCTCGCTTAAAGCGACAGTTTGTTTCTTTAACAGCGGGGGTACACGTGAACATCCTGATCTCCGGAGCCGGTATCGCCGGGCTCGCCTGCGCACTTGAGCTCGGCACCCGCGGCCACGACGTCACCGTTGTCGAGTACGGCCGCCACCTCCGGCTCACCGGCACACCCATCGACATCCGCGGTGACGCGATCGAGACCGCGGACCGCATGGGACTGCTCGCGAAGATCCAGGAGCAACGGCTCCGGATGTCCGAGCTCACCCAGTTCGTCGACAGCCGGGGCGAGCCGGTGGCCCGGATCCCGATGGCCGAGATCAGCGACTCGGACGACGACATCGAGCTCCTCCGCGAGGACCTCGTGCGCATCCTCGCCGACGCCCTCCCGGACACCGCGGCGATCCGCTTCGGCGACTCCATCGAGACACTGACCGACAGGGGCGTCGACGGCGGCGGCGTCGACGTGCGTTTCGCATCCGGCCGCACCGGGCGGTACGACCTGGTGCTCGGTGCCGACGGCCAGCACTCCGCGGTACGCAGGCTGGTGTTCGGGCCCGAGGAGGACTGTCTCCGGCACCTCGGTGTCTACTTGGCGCTCGCCGACCTCCCCGGCGAGGCGCGATCCGAGGGCGCCAACTCGATCTACAACGTCCCCCGCCGGATGGCAGGCGTCTTCCGGTACAAGGGCAGGGCCGTCGCGGTCTTCCAGTTCCGCTCGGAACCGATCGACTACGACCACCGCGACCTGGACGCCCAGAAGAAGATCCTCATCGACGCCTTCGCCGGCCACCGGTCGTGGCGGATCCCGGAGTTGCTCGACGCGGCCCGCGCCGATCCTGGCTTCTTCCTCACCCCCGCGAGCCAGATCCACCTGCCCTCCTGGCACCGCGGCCGCGTCGTCCTCGTCGGGGACGCCGGGTACAGCCCGGCATACCTGTCCGGCCGGGGCACCTCACTCGCGCTCACCGGCGCCCGCTTCCTCGCCGAGGAACTCGAACGGTGCGGCGACGACCACACCGCCGCGTTCGCACGGTACGAGGCCCGCCAGCGCCCCTATGTCGACTTCGCCCAGGACCGCGTCCACAGCGGTCGCGACCGCATGCTGCCGACCACCTGGGCTGCCATCGCCGCCCGCAACAAGGCGCTGCAAGCCCTTGGTACGACGCCCGACGGCCCTCAGCAGACCACCCGGTGACTCTGGAGACGATGCGCAGTGGAAGACACGGTAGACACGCTGGAAAAGCCCGCCCCCGTCGCCCCAGAGCACCGCTGGAGCAAGCGGCTCATCGTCTGGGCGGCCGTTCTCACCCTCGCCAACGTCCTGGCGGACGTGGCCATCGGCTCGCCCATGATGGTCCTGCCCCAGTTACTCGAGCACTTCGACACCGACCAGGCCGCGTGGCTGAATGCGAGCGCGATGCTGGCCGGGGCCCTCTGGTCGCCGCTGCTCGCGAAGAGTTCCGACATCTTCGGCAAGCGCCGGATCCTCATCGGCACCCTGCTCCTCGCCTGCGCGGGAGCGCTGGTCTGCCTCGTCGCCCCCAACGTCTGGATCTTCCTGGTGGGGCGCTTCCTCCAGGGCGCCGCCTTCGCCGCGGTCTTCATCACGGTGGCCCTCGCACGCCAGATCTGCACCCCGCGGGTGGCGATGGCCTTGGTCGGGCTCGTGACGTCCGGCTCGTCGGCCGTCGGAATCGTCGAGCCGTTCCTGATGAAGCCGGTCATCGATGTGTTCGGCTACCGGAGCGTGTTCATCGTGGCGGCGCTGCTCGCCGCGGCGGCGGCGCTCTGCGTGCGCTCCTTCATCCCGGAGTCGCCGGTCCGCGGCACCGGCCGGATCGACGTGGGCGGGGCGTTCCTGCTCGGCGGCGGCCTCGGCGCGGTGCTCGCCTACACCAGCCTCGGGAGTGACCTCGGATGGCTGTCCCCGGGCATGATCGCGCTGCTGGTGGCCGGTGCCGCCGCGCTGGCCGGCTGGGCGTTCCTCGCGCTGCGGGTCGACGAACCCGTCATCGACATCCGGGCCCTCAGCCGCCCGATCCTGCTGACGCTGCTGGCCCTGGTACTGGCGGCGGGCTCCTTCCGAAGCATGCTGCAACTGACGAGCATCATCGCCCAGGTGCCCCCCGGCCTGGGGCTCGGGTACGGCCTGGGCGACGGAGAAGCGGTCGCGGTGCTGCTCGCCACGCCCAATCTCGGCATCGTGATCGGCGGCACGTGCGCCGGGTGGATCGCGGGGCGGTTCGGTCCCGCACTGCCCCTCCTCGGCGGCATCGCCGTCGGGACGGTGGCGGCCTTCGCGATGCTGGCGGGCGTATCGGTGCTGCCGCTGGCGATCGCCTGCGGGGCCATGCTCGGCATGGCCGCCGGTGCGATCGGCGCCTCCGGCTACAACCTGGCGACCAGCGTCGAAGCGCCCGAGCGGCAGGGCACGATCGCCGGTCTGGTGTCGGTCGTGCTCGCCCTCGGCTCGGTGGTCTTCAACTTCGCGGGGGGTGAGGTGCTCAAAGCGACCGAGATTCCCGGGACCGTTGCCGACGGCGCCCCGGTGAGCACGGCGACCGGCGTGCACCTCTACGTCGCGATGGCGGGAGTGCTCTTCGTCCTGGCCGCCGTGCCCGCGATCATGCTGGCACGCGACCGGTTCGCCGCGCCGCCCGTGCTCCCGCGGCCACGGCGGTGACGACGTCGTACGCCTTGCTCCGGTCCCGCCCCGACGGCAGTCCGCGATTTTCTGTTATCGGCCGCCCGCCGCCACGTCTCCGTTCATGTGCGCAGCCTCACCATCCACACCACAGCAGCGGCCGCGGGCGTCCTCGCGGCGGTCGCGTCCCTGCTCACCGCTCCCCCGGCGGTGGCCGCCGGCCCCCGGGACGTCACGGCCGATGTGCTGGCCGACCGGAGCGTGACGCTCGACGGCGACACGGTCGTCACCGTGCCGCCCGGGACGACGACGTACGACGGCGTGTTCCGCGGCGAGGGCACGCTCACCGTGCGCGGCACCGGAACGCTGGTCCTCACCAGGGACAGCGACTTCACGCTCCCGAAGTCCCGTCAGCGGCAGCGGGTACGGACGCTGGGCGGCAACCACCCGTACGTCACGGTCACCCGCCCCGACCCGCCGGCCGTCACGGTGGAGCGCGGCGCGACGCTCCAGTACGGCAACGGCGGCACGACGGGCCTGATCGGCCACTTCCCGTACGACACCCCGGCGTTCCGCCTCAACCAGGACAACATCCGGGTCGACGGGACGCTGCGGCTGTCACTGAGGAGCGCCTACAACCTGGGCACCATCAGCGGCTCGGGCCTGATCACGCAGCCCCGGTTCCTGTGGGGCACGTGGGACCTGCCGGGCACGCACTCCTTCTCCGGGGTCATCGACAACGGCACGCAGGCCAACGCCGGCCGCCCCGAGTACGCGACCTCGCTCCCCGCGTCCGCAAGGTCCTCAACCAGGGCACCTGGACCGTCGACACGCCCCTGGGCCGGACCGTGACCATGGGCATGGACTTCTACCAGCGTGAGTACGGCAGCGACATCAACGTCCAGTCGCGGCCCGGCGGCAAGGTGGTGCTGACCGGCCAGTACAGCTGGTCGGACCAGGGCGGCGACACGAACCCCTCGCTCAGCGACCCGGCCCTCAACTGGACGCCCGCCCGCAAGAACGTCAACAAGCGCGGCACCAACATCAAGGGCGCGAACGTCCAGTGGGGCGACGGCACCACGAACAGGATCTTCATGCCGGGCACCGCCGAGACGGTCTACATCAACCTCCTGGCGGCCCGCTCCCGCTCTCGTCTCACCTTCGACTACAACGGCCCGGTGACCCTCGGCGCCCCCATCGGCGGCGGCAGGTTCCACGACACGCTCTCCGCCCCCGGCGCCGGTGACGTCGTCATCGCCGGAACCCCCGGCAACGACGTGACCTTCGCGGCCGTCCAGTACTACGACGGCTCCACCACGGTCGAGAAGGGCGCGGTACTGCGCCTGGGCAGTGGCAAGCGGGGCGGGGACGGAGGCCTGTACACCGGCGGTGACCTCTACAAGGTCGTCAACGACGGCTCACTGGTGCTGCGCAACACGAGCCGCCCCCTCACCCTCTCCCGGATCAGCGGCAGCGGCTCGCTCACCCAGTCGGGAGCCGCTACGGCGACCCTGACAGGCGGCGCGGTCACGTACACCGGGACGACCACGGTCTCCCAGGGCACGCTGGCGCTGCGCCAGGGCGCCGGCCTCACGCACAGCAAGGCGATCCGCCTCACCTCGGCCGGGGCACGGCTGGACGCCGGTGCGGCCGGCCTGCGGGTGGCGACCACGCTTTCCGGCGAGGGCACGGTGAAGGGAGCGGTGACGAACGACGGTGTCGTCGTGGCAGGCCTCAGCGTGAACGGCGGCTACACGCAGAGCGGGAAGGGCTCACTGGTCCTGCGGGACGAGCCGTTGAAGGTGACAGGGCCGGTGCGGCTGGCGGGACGTCTCGACGTGTCGGCCGCCGCAGACCGGCCCGCTCGCCGGATCACCGTCCTCGACCATCAGGGCGGTGCCAGGACCTCGGGAACGTTCACCGGTCTGAAAGAGGGCGCCCGCCTGAAGCTGGCCGACACCGCGTACCGCATCAGCTACCGGGCGGGGGACGGCAACGACGTGGCTCTGACCGCGGTCACGGCCGCCCCGAGCCCTTCCCCCACCCCGGCGCCGGCGTCCGCCTCCGGCGGCGTGACACCCCGGAACGCCGGTGCCGCGGAGAACATCGGCTTCGGCTGGTGGCCCTACGCACTGGGCCTCGCCCTCGCCGTCAGCCTGGCCATACCGATGGTGACCCGACGCGGCCGACGCCGCGGACGTCACGCGGCCCGCACTCCGGGCCACCGCCCGCACGGCGGATGACGCGGCCTCACCGGGCTCACAGCTCGGACTCACCCCACGACGTGACGGTCGCCGCGTCGCCGACGGACAGCTTGCCCGTGCGGAGCACGGCGAACTTCGCGCCGAAGGCGACGCCGCCCTGGGACGCCCGTCGGTAACCGGCGAGCGTGCGCAGGGGTTCGGGGCCCGACCTGGCCCCGGAGTCCTGGTCGACCAGGGTGACGGCGCAGCGGATGGCGAGCTTGGCGTAGCCCAGTTCGGTGTCGCCGACGCGGAGGCGGCGGACGCGGTCCTCGGTGTGCGGCTCGTCCCAGCCGTCGATCACGATGTTGGGGCGGAAGCGGTTCACGGGCAGCGGCGGCGCACCGCGTTCGGCCAGCTTCCGGTCGAGCAGGTCGAGAGTGGAGCGCGAGAGGACGTGCACGGCGCAACTGTCGGCGTAGCCGGAGGTGCCCGGGGTCATGCCGTCGGTCACCCGGTCGTGCTCCGGCGGCACGCGCACGAGCCGGCTGGGTGCGCGCAGCATCTCCGAGAGCCAGCCGGCTGCCGCGTCACCCTGGTCGATGCCCTGGCAGGGGGCCCCGAACCGGTCCACCCGCTGTCGTACGCCGGCGGTGTCCACGTCGATGTGCAGCGCCTCGAACCCTGGTGCGTGGAGGGTGAGTTGTCCGCCGTCGGCGCTGATGTCGGGCCGGATCAGGGCCAGCGCGGGATCGCGGCGCTGGGTTCTGTACACGCCCTCCTCGCTCACGACCATGAAGCTGCGGTCGTGAGCGAGTCCGGCGGGTGTCAGCAGTGCTTCCCGCGCCGATGTTCCGGCGCATCCCTTGATCGGGTAGTACGACAGCGCGGCAGCGACCTCGGGCATCCCCCGATGCTATGCCGACGCCTCCGCCCTGTCCTTGCGTCCCCGAAGCCACACGTACACGGGGATTCCGGCGAACAGGAACAGGACTCCCTGGTACACGGCCGCGTAACCGGCGCCCGCGATCAGCCAGAAGGAGAAGGCGAAGGAGAGCACCGCGACCGTGAGGTCACGGGTGAGGCCCGCCGGGCGGACGCGGTCGCGGGTGCCGCGGGCCAGCCAGTACAGCTGGGCGGCGGCCGACAGCAGGTACGGCACGCAGCCGGTGAACGTGGTGATCAGGACGAGGACGCGGAAGGTGGTGTCCGGGCCCGCCGTGTAGTTCAGGGCGATGAGCAGCGTGCCCAGGACGGCGCAGGCCCAGACGCCGAAGCCGGGGACACCGCCCTTGCCCAGCCGCGCGAAGGGCGCCGGGAAGAGGCCGTCGCGGGCGGCGGCGTACGGCATCTGCGCCGCCATGAGGATCCAGCCGTTGAGGCAGCCGGTGATCGAGGCGACGGCGACCAGGGCGATGGCGGTGCCGCCCCAGCCCCGCCGGTGATCGCGTTCACCGCGTCGGCGAACGGGGCGCCCGAGTCGACGAGCCGGTCGTGCGGGACCAGGCCGAAGACGGCGACCGTGCCGAGGACGTAGACCAGGGCCGAGGCCAGTGTGCCCAGGACGCTGGCCCGGGCGACCGTGCGCTCCGGGTCACGGACCTCGCCCGCGCTGACCGCGGCCGACTCGACCCCGAGGAAGCTGTACAGCAGCAGCGCGGCGGAGGCGGCCAGCGCGCCGGAGACGCTCTGGCCGGAGGCGTTGAACGGGCCGAAGTTGTCGGTGTCGACGAAGAACAGGCCGATCGTGGCGAGCAGGAGCAGCGGGACGAACTTCAGGATCGTCGAGACGACCTGCACCGCGCCCACCCAGCGCGTGCCCGCGAAGTTCGCCGCGGCGGGCAGCCACAGGGCGGCCAGGGCGACGGCGGCCTGGAGGGCGTGGTTGCCGTGCAGGGGTATCAGGGCGTCCACGTAGCCGACGACGGCGACGGCCAGGGCGGCGATGCTGACCCAGCACATCGTCCAGTACGACCACGCGGACAGGAACCCGGCGAACTCGCCGAAGGCGTCGCGCGGGTAGACGTACAGCCCGCCGTTGACCGGGCTGCGCCGTGCCAGCCTGCCGAAGAGCAGCGCGAGCGCCACCGCTCCGACCGAGAGCACGAGGAAGGCGACCAGGCTGATCGTGCCGTAGGGGGCGACGGTGGCGGGCAGGGCGAAGATGCCGCCGCCGATGATGTTGCCCATGACGAGGGCCGTGGCGGCGGCGAGGCCGAAGGTGCGGCGGGGAGCGGGGGCCGCGGGCGTGGCCGGCTCGGCGGGTTCGGCGGCCTCGGTGGGACTGGGGACGGTCATGGGCGTTCCTGTACGGGCGGAGGGGGAGGGCCGTGATCGTAACCCGCCATCCCATATGTTGGGCGACCTGTTCATGTACTGGACACACTCGGCTGGGGTGAGCCGCGGGGTCTCGATTACCGTCGTCCGTATGACGAGCACCATCACCCTCGCCGAAGCCCTCGCCGCCGGGACGGTCGTCCTCGACGGCGGCATGTCCAACCAGCTCGAATCCGCAGGGCACGATCTGAGCGACGAGCTGTGGTCCGCGCGGCTGCTCGCCGAACAGCCGGAGGCGATCACCGAGGCGCACCTGGCGTACTTCCGGGCGGGCGCGGACGTGACGATCACGGCCAGTTACCAGGCCACGTTCGAGGGCTTCGCGAAGCGCGGCATCGACCACGACCGGGCGGCCGAACTCATGGCGCTGAGCGTGGAGTTGGCCCGGGAGGCAGCCCGTCGGGCCCGCGTCTCCCGGCCCCTGTGGGTGGCGGCCTCGGCCGGCCCCTACGGGGCGATGCTCGCGGACGGCTCGGAGTACCGGGGCCGCTACGGGCTGACGGTGGACGAGCTGGAGCGTTTCCACCGCCCGCGGCTGGAGGTGCTGGCCGCCGCGCGCCCCGACGTGCTCGCCCTGGAGACGGTCCCCGACGCCGACGAGGCCGCGGCCCTGCTGAGGGCGGTGCGCGGGCTCGGCGTGCCGGCCTGGCTGACGTACTCCGTCGCGGACGGCCGCACGCGGGCCGGGCAGCCGCTGGAGGAGGCGTTCGCCCTGGCCGCGGACGCGGACGAGGTGATCGCGGTCGGCGTCAACTGCTGCGCGCCCGGTGAGGTGGACGCCGCCGCCGCGACCGCGGCCCGGGTCACCGGCAAGCCGGTCGTCGTCTACCCCAACAGCGGTGAGACCTGGGACGCGGGCGCCCGCACCTGGACCGGCCACGCCACCTTCGCCCCCGACCAGGTGAAGGGCTGGCAGCAGTCAGGCGCGCGGCTCATCGGCGGCTGCTGCCGGGTGGGGCCGGAGGCGGTCTCGGGCATCGCGGGGACGCTGGGAACGGCGTAGGGCCGGCGCGTGCCCGGGCGTGCGTCTCGCCCGGCCGCGCCTCCCGGCCCCGGCACACCGCCCGCACCCTGCGCTCACCAGTCCGCGCAGACCCCTCCTCCCCTTCCCGCTCCGCTGCTAGCCTCCGTCGTGGGAACCGGTTGTCATGACGTTGCCGCAGTTCCCGAGGGGGTGGGTGCGGACCGGCGCCCGGGAGAGACGAGGCAGGCATGACGAGGAAGAGCGGGGACACGAGCCGCAGCACCATCCGGGACGTGGCGGCCCGTGCGGGGGTCTCGGCGTCGACGGTGTCACGGGTGCTCGGCGGCGTGTACCCGGTGAGCGCGGCGACGCGCGGGCGCGTGATGCGGGCGGTCCGCGAGATGGACTACGTGGCCGACGCGCGGGCGAAGGCGATCGCGGGCGTCGGCACGCCGACCCTGGCCTTCGTGCTGGAGGACATCACCGGCCCGTCGTTCGCGCACATGGCCCACGGTGTGGAGCGCGAGGCGACCCGCCTCGGCCATCTCTGCCTGGTGTGCAGCACCGAGGGCGATGTCCGGCACGAGCTGGAGTTCGTCGAGATGATGCGCGCCCAGCGGGCCGCCGCCGTGATCCTGGTCGGCGGCACCGCCGACACCCCGAGTACCGCGAACGCACCCACCGCATGGCCGACTCCCTCGCCGCGGCCGGTTCCCGCCTGGTCCTCTGCGGCCGGCCGCCGCTCGATCCCGGCGCCCCGGTGACGGTCATCGAGTACGACAACGAGGGCGGCGCCTACACCCTCGTCGCGCACGTCCTCGCCCAGGGCCACCGCCGGGTGCTGTTCCTCGGCGGCGCGGCGGACCACACCACGGCCCTGGGCCGCGAACGCGGCTACCTCGCGGCCCACCGGGCGCGGGGCCTCGATCCCGACCCGTCCCTCGTCCTGCACGGCGACTTCACCCGCGACGCGGGCCACCGCCTGATGCAGCAAGCACTCAAGGACGACCTCGACTTCACGGCCGTCGTGGCCGCCACCGACATGGTCGCGGCGGGCGCCCTCACCGCCCTGCACGAGGCGGGCCTCACCGTCCCCGGCGACGTCTCCCTCGCCGGCTACGACGACATCCCCTTCGCCCGCGACCTGCACCCCGCCCTCACAACGGTCCACGTCCCCTACGAGGAACTCGGCCGCCTCGCCGTCCGCACCGCCCTCGAACACACGCAGGGCGCCGCGGACGAGCATCTACTGCTGGGCACGCACGTGGTGGTACGGAACTCGGTGGCCCCGCCCCCGGCCGGGTAACCGCCACCCCGGCCCTCGAACTCGCACCACACGATCTTGCCCGGGTGCCGTGCCCCCACGCCCCACTTGTCCGCCAGCTCCGACACCAGCACCAGTCCGCGTCCGCCCTCGCCGGGCTCCCCGTCGTCCTGCCGCGGTGCGGCCGGTACGCCGTCACCGCTGTCGTGCACCTCGATCCGCACGCCGCCGCCCTCGCCGTACGGCACCAGCCTCAGCAGGAATCCCCGGCCGGGCGGTACGCCGTGCACCAGCGCGTTCGTGGCCAGTTCGCTCACACACAGCAGCACGTCGTCCGCGCGTTGGTATCCGCCCCAGTCTTTCAGCACGTCTCGGGCGAACGCCCGTGCGGCCGGGACGGACTGGCGCTCCCGGCGGTAGAACCGCTGGCGCGGGGAGGGAGGTTGGAACAAGAGTGGAGTTTCGCCATTCACGGGACGACAGTCACACTCCGTGGCCATCATGAAACAGTGCGCGCACCCGTACAGCTGCTTTGTACGGGTGGGCGACGGTGAAAGTACGCGCGCGGGTGGGGAGTTCGCCGCCATGAGCACCACGACACGGTCACGACGGTCACGCAGGAACGCCTCGGCGATGAAGATGGTGGGCGCGCTGCTCGCCCTCTTCCGAGAGGCAGCCGGGCACACGCAGAAGTCCCTCGGGGACATCTTCGTCGTCGGCGAGCAGCAGATCGCCTCCATCGAGCAGGGCAGACGTCCACTGAAGCCGGATCTCGCCGAGCAGCTGGACCAACTCCTGGACACGAAGGGGGCGTTGGCGGCGGCGCTTGCGGAGATGCCGGAGGTGGATCTTGTGCCGCTGTGGGCCGAGGAGTTCCTCGACCGGGAGCGGGAGGCCATCGCGATCTCGTCGTACGAGAACCAGGTGCTACCGGGTCTGCTCCAAACGGAGGCGTACGCATGGGCGGTGTTCCGCAGCCGTGTGCCCTTCTACGACGAGGACCGGATCGCCCAGTTGGTGGCGGCGCGCATCGAACGCCAGGGGATCCTGCACGGCAAGAACCCTCCCATCACCTGCTTCGTGGTCTGGGAGCCGGTCGTGCGAGCACCCATCGGCGGACGGGAGGTCTGGGTCGAGCAACTGCGGCACCTGCGCGCGTGCTCGGAAGTGCCGGGTCTCATGTTCCAGGTCCTGCCACTGGATCGCACCAGCCACGCCTCCCTCGACGGCCCCTTCGTCCTGCTGGAAACGCCCGAACACCAGCGGCTCGTCTACACCGAGAACCAGCGTGGCAGCCAGCTCATCGCTGACCCGGATGAGGTGGCGATCCTTACGCAGAAGTGTGCGATGCTGCGGTCACAGGCCCTCACCCCGAGGACACGAGGGACCTGCTGGACCGTCTTCTGGGAGAGGCATGAGCAGCACCGCACCTGAGTGGTTCAAGTCCAGCTACAGCGGCAGCGAAGGCGGCAACTGCCTCGAAGTCGCCTACCTGTGGCACAAGTCCAGCTACAGCAGCGGTGAGGGCGGTGCGTGCCTCGAAATAGCCACCCACCCCACCGCCATCCACATCCGAGACAGCAAGACCCCCACCACCCCCCACCTCACCGTCAGCCCCGCCGCCTGGACCGCCTTCCTTTCCCTCAGTGCCGGCGCAGCAGACCCGCGCGGCGGAGTCGCGCTGGGGTGAGCCCCTGGCCCTCAGGGGGCGTGACATCGTCGGTCGCCCAGAGGGCGAGTTCACGGTCCCGTGGGCCGTACGCCGTGTAGGCGAGACCGTTCTCGGCGTCCGGCGCGCGGTCTCCGAACACGCGCACCGGGTGGGACGCGTCCCAGCGTTCCCACCCCGGGGAACCTTCCGTGGCGAACCGCACCCACGCGGCGTGCATCGCGTCCGCCAGCTCCTGTGGGGCGCCCTCCCGGCGAGTTTCCGGGACTCCGGGACATCCCCCGTGTCGAAGACGAAGCCGAGCTCCAGCGCGTGGCAGGAGCCGAGGTCGGGCAGGTTCGAGGGCCAGGAGAACTCGTAGACGTACGACGGCTCGGTACGGGCGTCGGCCAGGTGGTGCAGGGGGATGCGGAGCAGGTGGTCGGTGACGAGCTGGCCGACGATCTCCGCCGTGCCGGCCTCGGGGTGCAGGGACCGGTAGCCGCGCGGGACCTCGCTGCCGCAGTGGCAGCGGGCCATGGCCCCCGCGAGGGCCACTGCTCCCAGGCGGTCGACGCGCTCCAGGAGGCCGCCCGGGACGAGCCACAGCCGGTACTCGTCACGCGTCCAGCCCATCAGCAGCTCGACGCCGGGGGCCGCGCCGCCCTCGGTGAGGGCCTCCAGGGGGTCGCGGGGGACGACGTCGCCGTCGACGACGAGGCCGAAGGCGGGGCCGCCGACGACCGGGCTGCTCAGCCGGCCGACCTCGGCCTGGGTGCGCAGCAGCAGGTCGCGGTCGACGGCGGCGAAGGCCTCGGCGGTGGCGGGGATCTTCAGCCGGTTGGCCATCCGCCGCACCATCCGCCGTACCTTGGCCCGCTCGGACACCTCGGGCGGCCCGCTCTGCAGGACCGCCCGGCGGACCATCCCCTGTGTCTGCGGGGCGGCGATGAGGGCGCCGATGCTGATCGCCCCGGCGGACTGGCCGAAGAGGGTGATGCGGTCGGGGTCGCCGCCGAAGGCCTCGACGGCCTCGTGCACCCAGGTCAGGGCGGCGATCTGGTCCCGTAGGCCCGGGTTCGGGGCGTGTCCGGGAACAGTCCGTAGCCCTCGACGCCCAGCCGGTAGTTGACCGAGACACAGACGACGCCGTCGCGGGCGAAGGCATGGCCGTCGTAGACGGGCACGGCGGAGGAACCCCTGGTCAGGGCGCCGCCGTGGATCCAGACGAGGACGGGGAGCCGGGCTCCGGGATCCGGCTGCGGGGTCCAGACGTTGAGGTTGAGGCAGTCGTCGCCGGGGACGACCGGGTCGGCCAGATAGTGGGCGAACGCGTCGGAGTACGGGGGCTTCGGCGGGGTGGGGCCGAAGTCGACGGCCTCGCGGACGCCGTCCCAGGGAGGCAGGGGCACGGGCGGGCGGAAGCGGCGGGGCCGAAGGGGGGTGCCGCGTAGGGGATGCCCCGGAAGACCGCGACGCCGTGTTCGTACCGGCCCCGCAGGGCTCCGTAGGGCGTTCGCACCACGGGATCTGCCTGGACTGCTGTCATTCGTCCACCAGCCTCCTCACCGCGCTCGTGCACCGTGAAGATCAGAGCAACTCATTGTGGCCCGGTATTCCGGCGCACGAGCGGGTGGGAGGGCTGTTCGGCGTAACGGCTACTTCGCGTACATCAGCGTGCCGAACCCGAGCTGGTCGAAGCCGCCGCTGGTCGTGCCGTAGTCACCTCCTCCCCCTTCCGGGGCGATGGAGAAGCACATCTGGGCGATGTACTTGTCGTCCAGGAGCAGGCGCCGGCCGTAGTGGTAGTGGAGCATCGCCCACACCGGGCGGACCTGGCCGCGGGATCCCGACCCGATCACGGTCTGTGACTGCTGGGCACAGTTCTGGCCACTGCCCCAGGTGTAGGTGGTGTAGGGCACGTTCATGTTCAGGTTGTACTTGGCGACGTACTGGGCGGCCTTCATGAAGCGGCGGCCGTCGTAGGAGTAGAGGTCGTCGCCCTGGTTCCAGGCCATCTCACAGAGGGCTCCCATCTGGCCCATGCCCATGACGGTGTGGCCCTGGTCGCGGCCGGACTCCTGCCACTGGCCGAGGTCGTAGCCCTCGACGCCCGGGTACAGGAACGGCACCGCGCGCCCGATCTGGCCGTTGCCGCCGCCGGTCTTGAAGTAGTTGACGGCCTGATCGTACTTGGCGCCGTCGTCGCACAGGATCCCGATGGCCATGATCGAGGCCATGTTGCACAGGTCCCAGTTGGCCCAGTAGTTGGTGATGCAGGCGTCGTTGTGCTCGCGGAGGAACCGGTCGTTCAGCGGGTAGAAGACGTTGAGCATCATCGTCTTGAACCGGCCCAGGTCGAATCCCGCGTAGCCGCGCATGAGCTCCGCGGCGTTCGCGAACTGCCAGCCGTAGAGGCCCGCGGCCAGGTACCGGTCGGCGTTCCCGGTGATCTCGGTGAGTGTGGACGACCAGGCGTTGAGGATGCGCACGGCGCAGTCGGCGTTCGCGGCGGTGCCGCCCACGTGCCAGCGCAGCGCGTTCTGGTAGGCGGCGTGGATGTCGTTGTAGAGCTGGGGGTAATTCTGGCCGTCGCCGCCGCGGATGATCGTGGCGGTGGGGCGGGGCGTCCAGGTGGACGCCGAGTGGGAGTTGGCGGTCAGCCTGCGCCAGCCGGACGCCCAGGGGTCATTGCCCGCGGCGACCCTGACCTTGGCGCGGTTGATGTCGCCGGCGTTGTGCAGCATGCCGGGGTGGGTGAAGGTGGCGGGTGCGGCGTCCGCCGTGGTGGCGCCGGCGCCGAGGGCGAGGGCCGCGGTGAGGCCGCCGGCGGTCTTGAGCAGACCGCGGCGGCTCACCTGGCCGCCCTCGTGGTGCGTGTGGGGGGAAGTGCGGCTCATGTGGGGGTTCTCCCATCCGTGGAGGATTACATGGGGGTGATGCTCACCTCGTCGAACTCGGTGGTGCTGCGGGTCAGGGGGCTGCGGGAGCAGACCACGAGGCCCACGTAGTAGGGGGCGTCACCGAAGCCGGGGATGTCTCCCTCGGCGAGGGGGGTCCAGGTGGCGCCGTCGTCGGTCGAGGCGGATGCGGTGAAGTGCGTCCCGGTGCGCTTCAGCCGCAGCAGGCACCCGGCGGTGACCGCCGCGTTGCCCGTGAAG
The DNA here is from genome assembly GCA_018195615.1 of Streptomyces tuirus. Classification (GTDB taxonomy): domain Bacteria; phylum Actinomycetota; class Actinomycetes; order Streptomycetales; family Streptomycetaceae; genus Streptomyces; species Streptomyces tuirus_A. The sequence goes on from JAGTPG010000001.1 coordinate 1,381,531, forward strand.
GTGGACCGGCCGGCGACGGTCGGGCGCAGCATCAGCTGGGCGCTCGTGCCGCCGGTGACGATCGCCCCGGCCGCCTGGTCGAACGGCGACAGGGACTTGGCCATGAGCAGGCCGACCCGGTCGCCGGTGGCTCCGGCGCGGGAGACCAGTCGGGCGGTGACCTCGCAGTCACCGGTGACGGGCCGTCGTACGAACTGGCCGGTCATTCCCTGGTTGTTGACCGTGAGGTCGGTCCCGGCGCCCCGCACCACGAAGGTCCCGTCCTCGTGGGCGGTGCTGCCGGGGGTGCGGACGGCGACCACGCCGAGCGTGCCGTAGGCGCGGTCGTCGAGGATGACATCGCCCAGGTCGCCGTAGGTCCAGGGCGCGGGCGGCGGGGTGCCGACCGTGAGGGTGAGGGTGCCGGTGGCGTCTCCGGCGGCGTTGCCCGCCGTGGTGGTGACCTCGAACTCTCCTGTCTGGGTGGGTGTTCCGGAGATCAGGCCGGTGCGCCGGTCGACGCGCAGGCCGTCGGGCAGTCCGTCCGCGGCGAACCGGATCGGTTCGTGCGAGGCGCTCAGAAGGTGCGTGAAAGGCACGCCCTTGTTGGCGAACGCCGTGGTCGCGGAGGTGAGTTGGGGCTTGGACGGAGTCGGCATCGTCGCCGTGGCGGACTCCGACAGGGGGCCGCGTCCGGCGCGGTTGGTCTTGGCGACGGCGTAGTGGTACCTCGTGCCGGGTGTGCCGGTGGCGTCGGCGTACCGGACGCGAGTGCCGAAGCCGACCGCGCCGATGCCGGTGGCGATCGTCTCGTAGGGTCCGTCGGCCGCGGCGGCGCGCAGCACCTTGTAACGGGCCGAGAGGTCCGGGTCGGTCCAGGCCAGCTCGACCGCGTCGGCGCCGGCGGTGGCCCGCAGGTCGCCGGGGCGGTGGCCGGGCGGGGCACGGACCAGACCTCGCCGGCGGTCCGGGAGGCGACGCTGACGTTGTCGAAGGCGCCGGTGCCGGTCTCGGCGTACTCCTCGTCGACGCCGAGGCAGGAGGTGAGAGTGAGACCGACGTACGCGGTGCTGCCCAACTCGACGTCGCTGGAGCCGACTTCGGTCCAGCGGATGCCGTCCGGGGAGATGGCGCCGGTGCAGCGGTCGCCCCGCCGGGTCACGCGGACCCAGTACGGCATGCGCATCCGGTAGCCGTCGCCCGCGCCCTCGACGTACGGGGCCTGAAGCGGGGTCGCCGACTCGGGCAGCTCGCCGAGGGAGGAGATCGGGAAGGCGGCGCTGGTCGTGATCGCCTGTTGCTGGGAGGGCGGCACGGGTGTGCTGCCGGTGCCCTTGACGGCGGCTCCCGCCTTCGGACGTACGCTCCACACGCCGCTCCAGGTGTGCAGCGGCAGGCCCTGGATCAGCATGGCGGCGTGTGCGGCGTCCGCGTCCAGGCCGGCCCGTACGGTGACGCCGATCCTGGAGTACTGGGAGCTGAGCGGATACACGATCCGCGCGGTGATCGTGCCGTCGCCGCGCAGCGGCAGGTACGCCAGGCGGTGGGTGTCGGCGGTGCCGGACGCCTCCAGCACGAACCGCTCGCCGTCGAAGACGGCCGAGCCGGGGATCTTCACGTCCCCGACGTCCCGTGTCTCCCAGGGGTCGGGCAGCTTGGGGACGGCTGCCGACCAGGCGGAAGCGTCGCTGGTGCCCTGGGCGTTGGTGGCGGTGACCCGGTAGTAGGAGGGTCTGCCCCTGCGGGCGTCACGGTCGGTGTACGCCGGCTCGCCGACACCGGTCGCGATCTTCTCGTACGGCCCGTCAGGGCTGGCCGCCCTCAGCACCGTGTACGACTCGGCCCACGCCGACGGCACCCAGGCCACGGTGACGGACTTGTCGCCGCCCACCGCCGTGACACCGGCCGGGGCCGTGGGCTTCGCCGGGGCGGGGCCTTGGTGCCCGCGAAGGTGAGGGTGCCCCAGCTGGGCAGGTCGTCGTTGCTGCCCTCGACGACGCGGGCGCCGCCCGTGCCGCGGAAGACCGCCGCCTTGGCGTAGGGGGTGTCGAGGCCCCGGACGCCGGCGTAGTGCGCGTACGCCATCTCGTAGATCGGGGGCAGGTTTCCGCGCCCGACGGCGGAGACGGACTTCTTGATGTACTTGCCGGTGCGGTCCAGGTCGGGGACGAAGGGCACGTCGCCGCCGAGGTTGTACCGGGCGGCGTACTCGACGTTCTTCAGCAGCCGGTTGTCGTCGAAGGCGTACAGGTCGACGCCCTGGTTCCAGGCGACCTGCGCGGCGTCCGCGAGCAGGCCGACGGCGAGCTGCTCGTGGCCCTGGTCGCGGCCGGACTCCTGGCCCTGTCCCGCGTCGGTGACGATACGGTGCGCGACACTGCCGTTGCCCGCGCCGGCGGCGGCGAAGCGCAGCGCGTCCTCGAAGAGGGTGGGCTCCTCGCAGAACACGCCGATGGCCAGGATCGACTGGACGGACGTCAGGTCCCAGTTGCCGTTGGCGTAGAGCATGTAGCCGGAGATGGCCGGATACCAGACGCGCAGGAAGGACTCCTTGCAGCGGGCGATGTCCTCCTCGGACCATCCGTCGTAACCGGTGTACTGGAGCAACTCGGCGGCGTTGACGAACTTGAAGGCCTGAAGTCCGGCGCCGAGCGGCCCGTCCGCTCCCGTGACGGCGGTGAGGGACGCCGACCAGGCGTTGAGGATGTCCCGGGACTTGTCGGCGTAGGCGCGCTCACCCGTGATGCACCACATCAGGGCGGTCTGGTAGGCGGCGGCCGAGTCGGCGACGGCCTGGTTCTGGAAGTTGGTGGGGCCGCGGCCCCAGGAGGTGATCTGGCCGGTGTTCTGGACGGCGTAGGTCGCCTTGGAACGCGCGTGGGCGGCGAAGGCGAGGAAACCGTCGTAGATCGGGGACTGCTTCGCGGCGACGGCGGCCTTCATACGGGCCAGGTCGTCGGCGCTGTGCAGCAGACCGGGGTGGGTGAAGGCACGCAGGCCCGTCGTGCCGTCCTGGGCGGCGGCCCGGGCCGTGCCGGCCGCGAGCAGGCCGCTCGCGCCCGACACCAGCAGCAGGGCGGCCGTGCCGCCGAGGAAGCCCCGGCGGCTCGGGGCGGGAGTCGTTCTCATGGGCGTTGCTCTCAGGGGGTCGGCGCTCATGACGCGGCGGCCGCCGCGGCCTCGGCGGTGGTGAGGAACTTGAGGTTCGTCACGTGCTCGTTGACGAACATGGGCACGCCGTCCGAGGCCAGGTACCAGCCGGGCTTGCCGCCGCTGTCTCGAATCACCCTGCCGTTGACGGTGAGGTTCTCGAAGGTGACGTCCTTGATCGCGTGCTCCGCGTCGAGGCCGGCGATGATCGAGAGGTCGGCGTTCTTGCCGTTGTAGCTGAGGTCCTTGATGTAGACGGACTCGATGCCGCGGCCTGCCGACGTGTTGTACTTCGGGTTGTACTCGACCCGCAGGTGGACGAGCTGGCCCCAGCGGAAGTCCTCCACACGGATGTTGTCGAACCTGACGTCCCGGACGAGGTTGCTGTCGCCGACCATGAAGGCGATGGCGCCCTGGTAGGTCACCTGCGGCTCGCGGTGGTCGAGGATGTCGATGTTCTCGTAGCGCAGGTTCTCCAGCATCTCGGGGGTGTCGGAGTTGCCGTGCACGCCGATGTTGATCGGGTGGGCGACATCGGCCCAGAGGGAGCAGTTCTTGACGGTGATGTTGCGGGTGTCGCCGTAGAAGTCCCAGCGGTGGGTGTAGAGGGCGACGGAGTCGTCGGAGGTGCGCAGGAAGCAGCCGTCGATCGTGACGTTCTCGGAGCAGTAGAGCTGGATGCCGTCACCCCAGCCCTGGTGGCTGAAGGCGCGCAGGTTCTTGATGGTGAGGTTCTGGGACTCGGCGACCCGGACGTTCTCGTAGCGGGGGTTGAGGATGGTGACGCCGTCGATGGTCACGTTCTCGCACTTGCGGATGAACATCGCGCCGACGGGGGAGTTGTAGAGCACGCCGCGACCGGTCAGCCGGGAGTTCTCCACGTTCTCGAAGATCACGTTGGAGGTGAGGACGGCACCGGGCGCCAGATAGACGGTGGTGTTGCTGGGCACCCGCAGCGTCCGGTCCGGGTGGGTGTGCAGGCCCGGCCCGAAGTACATGACGCGCTTGTCGCCCTCGGCGGGCGGGTTCTGCTCGATCGGGTTCGCGAACAGGTGCAGGCAGTCGAAGATCTTGTCGTCGATCTGGACGACGAGGTTGCGGGGCCGGTCCAGGGTGAAGCGCGCGGTGCTGCCGAGCACCTCGGGCTTGATGCCGTACGAGTCCGGGCGGATGCGGACCTTCTCGCCGCCGCCCGGGTTGTACGTGACCTCGACCTCGACGGTGCCGGAGAAGTCGAAGGCGGTCCAGGAGGAGTTCTGGGCCTGGTTCCTGCCGGTGTTCGGGTCGATCAGTGCGAGCTTGGCAAGGTAGACGCCGAGCTTCTGCCAGGTGCCTCCGAGCGGCCGGACCTTGACGGTGAAGGAGTTGTTGACCGGCACCTGCGGAAGGGGCGGGTGGATGACCACGCTGTCGCCGGTGGTGCCGCTCTCCTCCGCCGCGGCGGCCTGTGCGGTGCCCGCGATGCTGCCGGCCAAGCCGGCGGCGGCGATGACACCGGCGGCCTGGAGGGTGGTTCGGCGTGACAGGGGCGTGTTCATGCGTAACTCCTTGCAAAAGGTTCGGTAAGAGGGGTCACTTCAGTCCGGTCGTGGACATGCCGGCGACGAAGCCGCGCTGGGCGATCAGGAAGATCAGCAGGATCGGCACGACGTACATCACGGAGGCCGCGGCCTGGAGGTTGGCGACGGGCGTTCCGGCCGAGGTGACGTAGGTGGACATCACGGCGACGGCCAGCGTCGACTTGTCGGTGGAGAGCAGCAGCTGCGGGGCGATGTAGTCGCCCAGGACCAGGTGAAGGCGATGACGAAGCTCGCGGAGAGCACCGGCCAGGACTGCGGCAGGAAGATCCGCCAGAAGATCGTGCCGTAGCCGCAGCCGTCGACGATCGCGGCCTCCTCCAGCTCACGGGGCAGCCCGGCGAAGAACTGCCGGAAGAGGAAAACCAGATAGGGCGCGGCCGCCAGTCCCCACAGCACCCACGGCCAGTACGTGTCGACCATGCCGAGCTTGGCGAAGATCAGGTAGGTCGGCAGCAGGGTGATCATCTGGGGCAGCATCATCGAGCCGATGAGGATGCCGAACAGCGTCTTCTTGCCGGGGGCGTCGAGCCGGGCGAAGCCGAAGCCGACCCAGGCCGAGCTGAGGGTGACGAGCGTGGCGTAGATCAGGGCGATGATCAGGGAGTTGCGGGCGTAGCCGAGGAAGTCGATCAGGTTGAAGGCGTCCGCGAAGTTGTGCCACTGGAAGGTGGTGGGCAGCCAGTGCACGGGCGAGGCGGCCAGTTCCGCCGAGGTCTTCAGGCCGTTGAGGATCAGCCACCCGAAGGGGCCGATGAACAGCCCGGTGAGGGAGACGAGCACCGTGTAGAGGACGAGACGGTTGACGCGCACCCGCACCCTGGGCGCGGAATTCGGGGGCAGGCTGGTGGCGGTCACTTCTTCGCCTCCGGGTCGACGTTGTAGAACACCACTCCGGACGTGAACCTGAAGATGAGTCCGGTCACGATGAGGATCAGGACGAAGAGCACCCACAGCAGCGCGGAGGCGTAGCCGTAGCGGCCGAGCGCGAAGTACTGCGAGAACACGTGCATCATGTAGAGGTAGTTGGACTGCGGCAGGGCGGTGACGCCGGCCGTGGTGCCGTCCGGTGACAGCAGCAGCGGCATGATGGTCTGCACCGAGGCGATCACCCCGGTCACCGTCTGGAAGAGCAGCACCGGCGACAGCAGGGGCACGGTGATGCTGCGGAAGGTCCGCCAGGCGCTCGCCCCGTCGATGCGGGCGGCCTCGTGGAGTTCACGGGGCACGTCCTGGAGCCCGGCCAGCGAGATGATCATGACGTTTCCGGCGGCCCACAACACGCTCATCAGCAGCACGTAACGGGCGTAGGGGTCGGCGAGCCAGCCCAGCGCGTCGAAACCGAAGATGGTGATGACGCCGTTGGCGGCACCGGAGTTCTGGTCGAAGAGCGCCTTGAAGGTGAGTCCCACACCGACCGGAGGCACCACGGCCGGCAGGTACAGCAGGGTGCGGAACAGCCCGCGCGCCTTGATCGGCCGGTTGACCAGCACGGCGAGTCCCAGCCCGGCGATGATCGACAGCGGCACCGAGGTGATCGCGAACAGGCCCGTGCGGCCCAGGGACTTCCAGGTCTGCGGGTCGGAGAACAGCTCCGTGTAGTTGCCGAGGCCGACGTACCGCCAGTGCGGAGAGATGCCGTCGTAGGTGGTGAAGCTCAGCCACAGCGCGTACGCCATCGGCACGATCGTCAGCAGCAGGAAGCCGATGATCCAGGGCGAGGTGAACAGGTAGAAAGCGCGATGCCTGCGCGCGGTCATGGAGATCCGGGGCCGCTCGGCCGGTGTGCCGCGGTCGGCACGTGCGGCCGGGCCGGTGCTGCCCGTGACGGGTATCTGGTCGACCGTCATCCCACCTGCTCCTTACCGCGCTTCAACTGCTCGTTCATGACCGAGTTCAGGCGGCCCGCCAGGGCGTCGACGGACATGCGGCCGTTCATCGCGGCCGGGGCCTCCTGGTTGAACAGGGCGTAGAGCGAGTCCGCCGTGGCGTAGGGCGTGTACGCGATCACCGAGAAGTGCTTCAGCTCGGCGTTCTGCACCTTCAGCACCCGCTTCTGGTAGTCCTCCTGGGCGGGCATCAGCGGGCGCAGGGACTTCAGGGTCGGGATGCCCCAGCCGCTGGAGGCGCGGGCCTTGGCCGGTCCCTCGCCGAAGAACCACTCGAAGACCCGCCAGGCGGCGTCCTTGTTCCTCGCCTTCTTCGGCATCCACAGGCCCGTGCCGGCCTGGCAGGGGCTGACCCGCTGACCGCCCTCGAACACCGGGGCCGGCGCGAGGCGGGCGAGCGGCGCCAGCTTCTTGTCGGAGTTGATCAGGCCGCCGAGCCAGTAGCCGGAGTTCGACATGGCCATGCGGTTCGCCTGGAAGGTGGGCCCGTCCCAGGTGTTGGGGTCGGGCTGGACGATGCTGGGGCCGACCTTGGCCCGGCCGTACTCGATGTACCAGGTCAGTGCCTTGCGGGCCTCGGGGGTGGTGAAGTCGATCCGGGAGAAGTCCTCGGTGAACAGGCTCCCTCCCGCGGCCGCCGTCAGGCTGGCCAGGAGGTTGGGGGTGAGCACGCCGTTGTAACTGCCGCCGAAAACGGTCGTCTGGCCGTTCTTCCGTCGGGTCAGCCGCTCGGCGTTCTCCAGCCACTCCTCGAAGGTGACCGGCTCGGTCTCCGGCGGGTAGTCGACACCCGCCTTGTCGAAGAGGCCGGTGTTGTACCAGAACATGGAGTCCTGGGAGAAGTCCTTCGCCATGCCGTAGCGGGGGCCCTTGCCCTGGGTGCGGCCGTCGTAGCGCCACAGGTCGTTGACCGGGTCGAGGTCGTCGGGCCGGAGGACGCTGCTCCTGGCGAAGTAGGGGTCCAGGTCCTCCATCACGTCCCGCGCCGCGAAGTAGGGCGCGTCCGTGGCGCCGACACCGCGGACCAAGTCGGGCGGGGCGCCGTTGGTCATCATGCCGATGAGCTTGGTGATGTCGTAGCGGACCGTGACGATCTTGACGCCGATGTCCTTCTGGGCCTGCTTGACCAGTTCCGGTGAGATGTCGTCGGGCTTGACCATCAGCGTGACCGTCTCGCCGCCGCCGCTGACGCCGCTGGACACCTGCATCGCGCAGCCGTTCAGCGCCGCCGCGCCGGTCGCGGCTCCGGCCGCGGACAGGGCGAGGAATCGGCGGCGGCTCAGGGAAGCACCAGCATGTGGGTGCATGAACGCACCACCTCCTTGCTTTCCGGCTTGCTGTGGCAACCGGTTGTTGTGCGTGGGGCAGAGCTTCTTCCGGTCGGGATGACGCGTCAAGGGCCTTGACGAATTTTCGAAAAGACTGTGTAACCTCGGCGTCATCAGTCAGAGCGCCGATGGGTCCTGTTTTCGGACGTCATGATCAAGCCACCGCAGGGCAACACGCATGGGAACCGGTTGCCGAAGCGGCCGTCGGGGTACTGAGGTGCTGTCGGCGGTAGGCCCGCTCATCGTCGCCGCGCACCGAAAACCTCGTAACCGATTTCTACCCGAGGCGCTCGCCAGACCCTGACCGAAGCCTGCTCACCATCGCGTCACTCCACGCGAGCGCCCCGGCCGTTACCCCGAACCGGCGCCTCCAGCCGCAGCTCCGGCCCTGCCGATTGACCGCCGCTTCCTGGCGGATCTACGGTAGAAGGCGCTTTCTGAAAACGTTTCTGTCACCCTCTGCTCCAGGAGAGTCATGCCCAGCCCCCAGCTGCCGCGGGCCGTGTTCGCGATGGACCCGGTGCATCTCCCGCTGCTCTTCCCTCCGCCGCTGATGGAGCGGCTGAGGCGCACGGCCGACATCGACCCCGGGTTGGTCGTGCGGGACTTCGCCGATCCGGCCGCGGCCGACGCCCTGGCCTCCACCGAGGTGCTGATCACCGGCTGGGGCTGCCCGCACCTGGACGCCGGTGTGCTCACGGCGGTCCCCAGGCTCGACGCCGTCCTGCACGCCGCCGGTTCCGTGCGCTCCCTGGTCGGCGACGCCCTGTGGGAACGCGGGGTGACCGTGTCCAGCGCGGTGACGGGCAACGCCCTGCCCGTCGCGGAGTACACGCTCGCGATGATCCTGCTGGTGGGCAAGGACACCTTCGACCACCGCGAGCGCTTCCGCCGCACGCACGCCTACCCGGGCCCCGCGGAGACTTCGGCGACCGGCAACCTCGGCCGCCGGGTCGGTGTCATCGGCGCGTCCCGGGTGGGCCGCCGGCTGCTGGAGCTGCTGCGGCCGTTCGACCTCACCGTCCTGCTGCACGACCCGTACGTGAGCCCGGCCGAGGCCGCCGCCCTCGGTGCCGAGTCGCTGTCGCTGGAGGACCTGCTCGGGCACAGCGACATCGTGAGTCTGCACGCCCCCGACATCCCGAGACCCACCACATGCTCGACCGTGACCGGCTCGCCCTGGTGCGCGACGGCGGCGTGCTCATCAACACCGCCCGCGGCGCGCTCGTCGACCACGCGGCACTCACCGACGAGTTGGTCTCCGGCCGGCTCAGCGCGGTGCTCGACGTCACCGACCCGGAACCGCTGCCCGCCGGTTCTCCGCTGTACCACCTGCCCAACGTGTTCCTCACGCCGCACATCGCGGGCTCGCTCGGCAACGAACTGGAGCGGCTCGGCCGGATCGTCGTCGAGGAACTGGAGCGCCTGGTGGCGGGCGCGCCGACGGCGCACGAGGTGCGGCGGGCTGATCTCGCGCGGGTGGCGTGACACCGTGGCGGGCGGGGCCGTCCCGCCCTCATGTCACCTCGCGCGTCCGGCCCGCACGTCACCTCTCGGGCGTCCGGCACGCACGTCACCCCGCGCGCGTCCGGCACGCCAGACACATCCCTGGCGTCGGGCACGCCAGACACCTCGCTGGCGTCGGGCACGCACGTCACCCCGCGCACGTCCGGCCCGCACGACGGCCGGCGGGCCCCCGCGGTCCGCTGTCCACAGGCCCTCCGGCCTTGAGTAACGATGGGATACGGTTTCCGCACCGGTGCGGGGCGGGTGCCAGGGCGGCGGGTGCGCCGGGCCGCGGCGGACCGGGACGTGAGGGACCAGACCCGCGCACGGCATCGGGCCACTACGTGAAGGAGCCGCAGGGTGAGTCAGCGCAAGGCGACGAGTGACGCCGGCCGGGCGACCATCCGCGATGTCGCGGAGCGCGCGGGCGTCTCCGTGGCCAGCGTCTCGCGGGTGCTGTCCGGCAACTACCCGGTGTCGGAGGAGCTGCGCCGCCGGGTGATGAAGGTCGTCCGCGACCTGGACTACGTCACCAACGCCCACGCCCGTTCGCTCGCCGGCGGCGGCACGCCGACGGTGGCGATCCTGATCAACAACATCACCGGCGCCGCGTTCGCGCATGTCGCGAAGGGCGTCGAGGGCGCCGCGACCCTGCGCGGCTGGCTCTCCCTGGTCGGCACCACCGGCGACGACCCGGAGCGGGAGCTGGCCCTGGTGAACCTGATGCGCCAGCAGGGCGTGGCCGCCGTGATCCTGCTCGGCGGGGCGTACGACTACGACGAGTACCAGCTGCGCATGGCCCGCTTCGCCCGTTCCCTGGACGCGGCCGGCTCGCACCTGGTCCTGGTGGGCAGGCCACCGCTGGAGGGTGACGTCCCGGCGACGACGGTCGACTACGACAACGAGGGCGGCGCCTACGCCATGGCCAGCCACCTGCTGTCGGCCGGTCACCGGCGCGTCCTGGTCCTGCCGGGACATGCCGAACTGACCACCGCGCAGGGCCGGTTGAGGGGCGCGCAGCGGGCTTTCGAGGCGTACGGGGTGCCGTTCGACCCGGGCATGGTCCGGCACGGCCCGTACGACTACGAGCACGGCTACGAGGCCGTCGAGGCGGCGCTGCACGACACGCCGGACTTCACCGCGGTGCTCGCCGGGACGGACGTGGTCGCCGCGGGCGCCATGCAGGCGCTGCGCGCGGCGGGTCTGCGGGTGCCCGAGGACGTCTCGATCGTCGGCTACGACGACATCCCGCTCGCCTCCCAGCTCACGCCCCAACTGACCACCGTGCACGTGCCGTACGAGGAGATGGGCCGGGTCGCGCTGCGCGCGGTGGCGGACCGGCGCGAGGGCGGCGCGGGCCGCCGCAAGAGCGCCGACGGCGACCATCTGGTGCTGGGCACGCATGTGGTGGTCCGCAACTCGGTGCAGCCGCCGGGTCAGCACGGGTAACGTCCAGAGTTCGTTACGTAACCGTTTTCCAGAGGCTTTGCGGCCCGTTCGAGGTTTCGCCGACGGACCGCCGAGGCCCTGGACCGGCGTGTGGGACACCGCACTGACCTGCGCGTATACGCGGCCGCGGCGGAGCGTCCGACGCGCGCACGGTGATAACCCGGCGGACAGTCCGCCGCAACAAATTCCCGCACACCTCTTGCTAAGAGCCAGGTAGCCCGCCTACCGTCCCAGCAACCGCTTACTACAGCTTCTGCTTCCGCTTGGCCGACCCCCGCAACCGCGAGCCGACGGTTTCCGGCCGCCGTTCCTGGCCAGCACAACCGAGCCGCTGCCGTCCTCTCGTTCTGAGAACGCCCTATTCCGAAGGATCACGGTCAGATGAACTTCACCAGCCCCAGGAGAAGGTTCGCCTCCGCCGCTGTCGCGGGCATCGCGCTGACAGGTCTGCTCTCCGCCTGCGGCGGTTCCGACTCGGGTGACGACGCGGCGTCGAAGTCCGGCCCGGTCACCCTGCCCTTCTGGGGCTGGGCCAACGGCCAGGAGGCGGTCGTCAAGGCGTTCAACGCCTCGCACAAGGACATCCAGCTGAAGTACACCAAGGTCACCGACCAGCTGACCATGCAGAAGCAGCTGACCAACGCGGTGAAGGCCGGCAACGCCCCCTGCCTGGTGCAGAACACCGCCGAGTACGTGACCAGCTGGGTCTCGCAGGGCGCGCTCGCCGACATCACGAGTTACGTCGAGGGCGAGAAGGACAAGTTCAACACCGGCGCCTGGGCGAGCGCGCAGGTGCAGGGCAAGCTCTACGGCGTGCCCACCAGCTCGGCGCCCCAGTTCACGATCTACCGCACGGACATCTTCCAGAAGTACGGCCTGAAGCCCCCGGCGACCTGGGACGACTTCATCGCCGCCGGCAAGGAGCTGAAGAAGCACAACATCAAGATCACCAACTACGCCGGTGAGGACCCGAGCACCCTGGAGGTGCTCGCCATGCAGGCCGGGGCGCACTGGTACGCGATCGACGGCGACGCCTGGAAGGTGAACTTCCAGGACGAGGGCACTCTGAAGGCCGCCAAGGTGATCCAGGAGATCATCGACAACGACCTGAACGCCAAGCTGTCCTTCGCCGACTACGCGGCCGTGCAGCGCAGCTACGACACCGGCGCCACCGCCACCCGGCAGATCTCCACCTGGCAGATGGCCGGCATGGTGCAGAACTTCACCAAGTCCTTCGGCGACTGGGCCCTGGCCCCGTGGCCGACGTACAAGGGCGAGGCGCCCAGGACGCCGGCGGGTACCAACCTGACCGGCAGCGTGACCCTGGTGACCGAGCAGTGCAAGAACCAGGAGCAGGCTGCGCAGGCGGCGCTGTGGATGTCGACGAACCAGGACGCGGTCAAGACGATGGCGAGCCCGGAGACCGGCAACGGCGTGATGCCGGCGCTGAAGGACAGCGACTCCTACGTCGGTGAGTCGATCTCGCAGAAGCTGCTCGGCAAGAACTACGAGCCGGCGCAGAAGGTCGTGACGGACAGCCTGGGAACGGTTACCACCGACTGGACCTTCGGCCCCAACTGGACCGCGATGTTCACCGAGCTCCAGGCGGGCTGGGCCAAGGTCGTCAACAAGGAGCAGAAGGTCACCGACCTGCTCGCGCACATGCAGGAGTGGACGGTCAAGGACCTGAAGTCCCGCGGTATCAGCGTCAAGGGCTGAGGCATTCGATGATTCGCTCCATGCGCTGGAAGGGTGCCGCGTTCACGGTGCCCTTCCAGCTCGGCTTCGTCTTCCTGTATCTGCTCCCCATCGGTTACGCCGTCTACGAGTCGCTGTTCACGGAGAAGCAGTCCGGGCTCGGGCTCGGCGGCGCCACGACGGAGTTCGTCGGGCTCGACAACTACACCCAGGGGCTGACCGACTCGGCGTTCATGAACTCCATCCTGCGGGTGGTGCTGTTCGCCTGTGTGCAGATCCCGTTCATGCTGCTGATCAGCCTGGTGCTGGCGCTGTTCCTGGACGCGCTCACCTCCAGGGCGGCGAGCCGGTTCCGGATCCTGCTGCTGGTGCCGTACATGATCCCGGGCGTGGTCGCGGCGATCGTGTGGGTCAACCTCTACAGCCCGGACGTCGGCCCGCTCACCCCGATCGGCAAGGCGCTCGGGTTCGACTGGAACTTCTTCGCGCCGTCGATGGTGTGGCCGTCCATCGGCAACCTGCTGACCTGGCACGGCATCGGCTACAACATGGTGATCATCTACTCGGCGCTGCAGGGCGTGCCCCGCGAGCTGTTCGAGGCGGCTCGGCTCGACGGTGCCTCCGAGCTGCGGATCGCGCGCAGCATCAAGATCCCGTACGTGCGCGGGGCGCTGGTGCTGACGGGTCTGCTGTCGATCATCCAGATGCTGCAGATCTTCAACGAGCCGGCGCTGTTCCGGAACATCACGCCGCAGACGGTCAGCGACAGCTTCACGCCGATCATGATCATCTACAACCAGGCGTTCAACGCGGGCAACTACAACTACGCGGCCGCCCTGTCCGTGCTCCTCGCCCTGATCCTGGGTGTCGCCTCCTTCCTCTTCTACCGGCTCACCTCGAAGGAGGCCGACTGATGGTGCTGACCGAGCACACCACCGAGCGGCCCCCGTCCGCAACGTCCGGCGCCTGACCCGCCCGGACGCGGCCTCCCGCGGGCGGGCGGCCAGCGCTTCCTGCTGATCGGCCTGATCCTGGCGAGTGTCTACAGCCTGTTCCCGGTGTGGTGGCTGATCGTCGCCGCGACCAAGGACCGCACGGGGCTGTACCAGAGCAACGGCCTGTGGTTCTCCGGCTGGCACCTGTGGGACAACCTGGAGCAGGTGTTCACCTACCAGGACGGCATCTTCCTGCGGTGGACGGCCAACTCGTTCCTGTACGCGGGGTCGGCTCGCTCGGCGGCACGCTGATCGCGCTCGCCACCGGTTACGGCCTGGCGCGGTTCGACTTCCCCGGCCGCAACGCGATCTTCGCGTGTGTCGTGGGCTCGTTCCTGATCCCGATCGCACTGCTCACGCTGCCGCTGTATCTGCTGTTCTCGGCGCTCGGCATGGTGGACACGCCGTGGGCGATGCTGATCCCCTGCCTGATCAACCCGTTCAGCGTGTATCTGGCCAAGGTGTACACCGAGGCGACGATCCCCTACGAGCTGCTGGAGGCGGCCCGGATCGACGGTGCCGGTGAGCTGCGGATCTTCTTCAGCATCGTGCTGCGGATGATGACGACGGGTGGCGCCACGGTGTTCCTGCTGGCCTTCGTGAACACCTGGAACGCCTTCTTCCTCCCGCTGACCGTGCTGCGTGGCAAGGAGAACTGGACACTCAACCTCGGCCTGTACAACTGGACCGGCACCCGGCTGGAGTCCGGCATCGACCTCACCGGACTGGTGCTGACCGGCGCGCTGCTGTCCATCGTGCCGATGGCGATCATGATGGTCGCGATGCGGCGCTACTGGCGGACGGGCGTGACGCTCGGCGCCCTCAAGTGACCCCGGCCGCCCGGACCTCCCCCGGGTCCGCCCCGGCAGCCCCGCCCTTCCTGACTCCGGGGACCGCAGGTGACCCTGACTCCCTGCGGTCCCCGGGTGACCGACCCCCGGAGCCCTCGCGTGACCGTCCTGCACAACCCCGTCCTCCGCGGCTTCGCCCCGACCCTCCCTGGTCCGGGCCGGTGACTGGTACTACGTGGCGACCAGTTCCTTCGAGTGGTTCCCGACGATCCCGGTCCACCGCTCCCGGGACCTGGCCCACTGGGAGTACGCGGGCACGTCCGGGGCGCGGCCCCGGCGGCTCGCTGGCCGGGGTGCCCGACTCCGGGGGCATCTGGGCGCCGTCGCTGAGCTGGGACGGGGAACGGTTCTGGGTGACGTACACCGTGGTGCGCTCGGTCGGCACGCCGTACTTCGACCTCGACACCTACGTCTCGACGGCCACCGACGTGAGCGGCGAGTGGAGCACCCCCGCCGGGTCGCGAGCCACGGCTTCGATCCGGCCCTGTTCCACGAGGACGGCCGGCTGTGGCTGCTGAACCTGCAGAACGACCACCGGCCGGGCGGGCAGCGGTTCGCCGGGATCGTCGCCACGGAGCTGGACCGGGACACGCTGGCCCCCGTCGGCCGGACGCACCTGCTGCTCCAGCACGACCGGCTGATCGAGGGGCCGAAGCTGCTGAGGCGGGGCGGCTGGTACTACCTGGTGCTCGCGGAGGGCGGCACGGGCTGGGAGCACGGGGTGCGGGTGGCCCGCAGCCGGCGGCTGACCGGGCCGTACGAGCTCGACGAACCGTCCCTGCTGACCACCCGGGACGACCCGGAGGTGCCGCTGCAGAAGGCCGGGCACGGCGAACTGGTCGAGACGCCGGACGGGCGGTGGCTGCTCAGCCATCTGACCGCCCGTCCGCTGCACACGCCGCAGGGCCGCCGCTCCACGCTCGGCCGGGAGACCGCGATCCAGGCCGTGACCTGGGACGCGGAGGGCTGGCCCCGGCTGCGGCAGGGTGGTTGGCACCCGGCGGTGGAAGTCGACGTGCCGACCCGGCCGCACCCGCTGCCTCCCGCCGCCCCGTCCGAGGGCTGTCCTGGCCGTGGAGCACCCTGCGCGAACCGCCGGACCCGTCCTGGGCCGACCCGGCGGCCCGGCCCGGCTGGATCCGGCTGCGCGGCCGGCACGGGCCGGAGTCCCGCTGGGCGAGCAGCCTGCTGGCCCAGCGCGTCACCGAGCACCGCGCGGAGGCCGAAGTCACCGTCGAGGCGCGGCCGGTGACCTTCACCCAGGCGGCCGGGCTGGTGCTCTGGTACGACGCCGAGGCGTATCTCAGCCTGGACCTGACCTGGGCGGAACCGGAGGACGAGCCGCAGCGCGGCCAGCAGTGGAGCGCCGCGGGAGGCCGTACGGTGCTCGTCCTCGTCGAACGGGACGAGGCAGGGACACGGCAGGTCGCGGTCGTGGAGGTGCCCGCCGACGCGCCGGTGACCCTCGGGGTGACGGTCGAGGGGGCGGACGCCCGTTTCTGGTACGTACGGGACGGGGTGCGCACGGCCGTCGGGCCGGCCCTGGACTTCAGCCGGCTCTCCGACGACCACGGCTCCCGGCTGCGCTTCACCGGCGCGCTGGCCGGCATCCACGCCCGTGACCTGGTCGACGCGGCGTTCACGGCGGACTTCACGGGTTTCCGGCTGACCTGCACACCCGGCTGAGGGAGCCGTACGCCCGCCCGAGCCCGTTGTTCGGGGTTTCGAAAGTTTTGACCGGCGCGAACCCGTGAATTCACTTGTCTTCCCGCCGTCCCTGCGCCGCACCTACAGTAGGAAGCGCTTTCTGCCCGGTCGGACTCCGAACCGCCGTGAGCAGCGCTGGTCGAAACTTTCCACGGCCCTCGGGCGGGCCGGAGAGGTGGGTTCTTCGATGGTCCGTACGGCGAGTGCGAGCGTGGCGGCCGGTCCGACGCTGGCGGTCGTGGCCCGCGAGGCGGGAGTGTCGGTGCCGACCGCGTCGAAGGTGGTCAACGGGCGGGAGGACGTGGCGCCCGAGACCCGCCGCCGGGTCACCGAGGCACTCGACCGGCTCGGCTATGTGCGCAGACCCCGCTTCGACGCGACGAAGGCGCCCCGGCTGGTCGACCTGGTGGTGCACTCGTTGGAGAGCTCCTGGTCGGGTGCGGTACTGCACGGCGTGGAGGAGGCGGCGCACGACGCCGGCCTGGAGGTCGTGGTGTCGGCGGCCCTGACCCGCACCCGGGCCGGGCGCCCGGAGCGCGGCTGGCTGGACAAGCTGGTCGCCCGGGGCTCGTCCGGCGTCCTGTTCAACCTGGCCGAGCTGAGCGACTCCCAGTACGCCTGGCTGGAGCAGCACCGCATCCCGTTCGTGATGATCGACCCGGTCCAGGAGCCGCCGGAGGGGGTGGCGTCGGTGGGCGCGGCGAACTGGCAGGGCGGTCTGACGGCCACCGAGCACCTGCTGTCCCTGGGGCACGAGCGCATCGCCGTCATCGCCGGGCACCGGCGCACCATGTGCAGCAGTGCCCGGGTCGCCGGTTACCGCTCGGCACTCGCGTCGGCCGGCATCCGGCACCGCGCCGAGTACGTCCGGCACGCCGGCTTCGACGAGAGCCAGGCCCGCCGCCGCATGCGGGAACTCCTCGACCTGCCCGAGCCTCCGACGGCCGTGTTCGTCTGCTCGGACCGGATGGCGCTCGGGGTGTACGAGGCGTTGGCCGAACGGGGTTTGAAGGTCCCGCGCGACGTCAGCGTGGTCGGCTTCGACGACCTGCCCGAGGCCCGCTGGGCCTCCCCCGCGCTGACCACCGTCCGCCAGCCGCTGTCGGAGATGGCCGCGACGGCACTGCGCTCGCTGCTGCGCCTGATGGACGGCCACCACCCGGAGAGCACGCGGACGGAGCTGTCGACGCGGTTGGTGGAACGGGCGAGTACGGCGGCGCCGCGACCGTAGGGGCAGCGGCTCACACGGGCGCGGACGGTCGATCGCGCGTTCGTGGTCGGCGCGCGCCCCGGCGGCACGGTGAACCAGCGGCCCGCGGCCCATCCGACCGATGCGCCGACCCGGGGGCGCTGCTGTCGGGCGCCGCACACCCCTTGCGCGCGCCGCGCGCCCTTCCTGATGGGGAACTGGCCGGAACCGCTCGGCGTCGAACGATGCGGCGGGGAGGGGCCGGTGCCCGGGGGTGGGGCGGCGGCGAGCAGGTGGGGGACGACCATGACACGCTGGCGGCCGCTTCCGGACGCACTGCCGAGGGAGGCACGGCACCTGGTCGGGCAACTGCGGGCGCTGAAGGACCGCACGGGGCTGAGCCTGGCCGAGCTGGCGCGGCGGACGGCGTACAGCAAGTCGTCGTGGCAGCGGTATCTCAGCGGGGCCAAGCAGCCGCCGAGGGGAGCCGTGCAGGCGCTGTGCCGGGTGGCGGGGTCGGAGCAGGCGCGGCTGCTGGCGCTGTGGGATCTGGCCGACCAGACGTGGCCGCACGGCGGCGCGGGGCCGGTGGCGGAGCGGGTGGTGGAGGCCGCGGCGCCGCGCGGTGCCGAGTACCGGCGCTGGCGGGCCGCGGCCCTGGTCTCCTTCGCGGTCATCGTGGTGCTGCTGGCCGGGCTGCTGTTGGTGCTGCCGACGGGGAGCGGGTGACGGCAGGTCCACCCGCTCCCCGGGGCGGCGTGCTCAGCCGACGGTGCGGTAGTGGGCGTTCTTCCAGGATCCGACGTTCCTCAGCTTCACCTGGTACTTGCCGCCCACGCGCTTGAAGTTGACGTTCCGCGCGTCGCCCTTGTACTGCACGATGTTGCCCGGGTGGCTCTGCAGCCGGGTCTGCGCGAAGTCCCAGCTCTCGCTGACGACGACGCCGTCGGTCTCCGGCAGGTTGTGCCGGCTCTGCCACCACTGCGTGGCCGACTCGGTCTCCGGTCCGAACGAGCCGTCGATCTGGCTCTTCTTGAAGGGCCGCCACTCCCCCTCGTCGTCCTCCCACAGGGCGCCGTCCGCCCACAGAACGGCCTCCCACAGGGCGACGGCGTTGCCCTTGGCGTACGACTCGACGCCGAGGTTCTCCTCGTCCTCCCAGTCGTTGCCGACGGCGCCGCCGCCGTCGATCCCGAAGTACGCGGGACCGGCGTTCGCGGCCGGCGCCAGGGCGATCCCGGTGGCCCCGGCCCCGAGCAGCACGGCCGTCGCCATCGCCACGGCCCGATTACGCATCCTCATGCGGTCTTCCTTTCCGAACCGCCGTCCCCGCGGGTCTCCCCCTGGGGCGGCTCGTCTCGTCTGGCACCGCACAGCCTCACGGGCCGTGGAGGCAAGGAGCGAGCCCTCCCACCAGATGCGGACCGCCCTGGGACGGCTCACGCCCTGGACGGCGTCGTCCCACTCGGGAGCGTGGGTCGCGCCGGGGTCGCCCCGGGCGGGAGCGGACCGGAGGACCGTCGACCGGTCACCTCGAGGCTGAGTTCCGTTGCCTGGTAGTACATCGCGACTGTGTCCCGTCGCGTGGTCAGCATCGAAACCGAGTGGACGACCTCATCAGCGGCCACGCTGCCGTCGGTGACCGTGTCAGGCCGACACGTAAGGTGCCCGGGTGATCGAGATACCAGAGGCCTTCGCGCAGAGCACTATTGAGCGCGAGGGAGAGCCCGGAGCGGCGTGGCTCAGCGAACTGCCCAGGATCGTGGAAGAGCTGCTGGGGCGCTGGGAGTGCGTGCTGGACGGGACGGTCGTGCACGGGGGCGTCGGGGTGATCATCCCCGTGCGGCAGCGGGCCGAAGGTACTGCTGTGCTGAAGGTGTCATTTCCGCACCCCGGCAACGTCCACGAGCCGGACGCTTTCGCGGCGTGGGGCGGGCCCGGAGCGGTCCTGCTGCACCAGCGCGACGATGAGCGGTTCGCGATGCTGCTTGAGCGAGTCCATACGTCGACCCTGGCCGGAGTCGAAGACGGCGACGAGGTTGTGACGGTCGCAGGGCGGATCAGCCGCCGGCTGGCCATCCCCGCGCCGCCGGGCCTGCCCCGACTGAAAGAGCAGGCCAAGGTCTGGGAAGAGCAGCTGCGCAAGGACGCTGAGGAGCTGACGCACGCACTGTCGCGCTACGTGGTGGACGCCGCCGTGGCGACCGTCCGCGAGCTGGGCCGCGTCCAGCCGGACACCCTCATTCACGGTGACCTCCACGCCAGGAACATCCTGCGCGCCGACCGTGAGCCATGGCTGGCCGTCGACCCCAAGGGATATGCAGGAGATCCCGCTTACGACGGCGGCACGCTGCTCAAGTCGCGCGTGTTGACGCTCCTCGAGGCGGACGACCTGCGCACGGCGGTCCACCGCACTCTGGACATCTTCACTGAGGCCGCGGAAGTCGATCGCGAACGCGTCCAGCGTTGGGCCCAGTTCCATGCCGTCCAGGCTGCGTTCTGGGCCGCCGTCACGGATTCCGCATCGCTCGCAGCGGACCACAGTTGGACTGGCTCACCGAATTCGCTGACTATGCGGCGGAGTTGCTCACAGAACGCTCGTAGGTCGTGGTCTCGCTGGGCTGGGTCGGGTGCGGAGACAGGTGCGGCCGTTGATCACCGTGAGTTGTGTGGACTTACGAAGAGTTGGTGGCCGCAGGTCACAGCATGGATCCCGCCCGCCGGCGGGAGGCGTTCGAGGCGGCCATGGGCCGGATCGCTGCCCGGTTCGCCCGGGCGGCGATATGAGACGGCCGTCAGGTGTGCAGAATGCGCACGGCGAGCAGCGTCTGCCAGGTCCAGCCGATCGTGAGTGAGACACGCTGGATCAGTCCGCCCAGATCCGCCCAGCGTTGCCGCCGGCTGAACGCGGCATTGGCCAGCGCCATCGTGATCGCGAAGAGCACACCGCTGGCGATCGAGTAGATCGGGGGTGCCGGCCGGGTAACCGCGCACCGGATCTGCCCGGCAGGCACCGGCGCCCAGCAGATCGACCGCCCATACGCCGATCAGCAGTGCACCCCAGGAGGAAGGCCCGGTGCGCCACAGGCCCACGGCGAAGAGCAGCGACAGCAAGCCCGTGAGGAGGAAGTTGACGGTCTGCGCCCACCCCGCGCGGCCGAGGGCGAGCGAACTGACGGGATGGCGGAACGGCTTGCAGTCCGCACGGCCGGCGTCTTCCCGTAGGTACGCGACGGTGAAGAGCGGGCCGGCGGCCACCCCGCATACAGGCAGCGTTGGGAACTCTAGTCACGTTCCAGCACGCGCTTGAGAGCGGTGAGGTCGGCGGAGACCGCCTCCGCGTCGCGGTGGAAGTCCGCCTCGCTCATCCCCGGCCGGCGGCGCAGCGTGAACACCACCTCGCAGCCGGGGCCGTCGGCGATCACCCGCATCGGGTTGTGCACCGTCTCCCCCGTGGGCAGAATGACGTCGTGGTCGAGCACGCCGAAGTCGTTCCTCGGCGTGAAGACCACCTCGACCCGCCCCATCGGCGACTCCCCCACCCACCGGCCGTCCACCAGCTCGATGGACCGGGCCAGTCCGGGCGCCCAGCCGGGCACGTTGGCGGGCTGCGAGACGTAGTCGTAGACCTCCTGGGCGGGGCGGTCGATGGAGATGCCGAGGTGCCGGGATGTCCGTGTCGTGGTCGTCATGGCCGCGACGCTACGGAGCCGACCGGGCGGCGGTCTTGAACGGATCGGACACGGCCCGCGGGTGTCCGTTTCCTTCAAGACCGGCGGTCGCGAGCCTGCCTACGGTGGCCCCATGACTGCACGATTCGATGCCATCGGCCTGGTCGTATCCGACATGGCCGCCTCCGTCGCCTTCTACCGCCGCCTCGGGTTCGCCTTCCCCGAGGGCGCCGAGGACCAGCCGCACGCCGAGGCCGGACTGCCCGGCGGGCTGCGGCTGTTGCTCGACACCGAGGAGACGGTCCGCTCCTTCCACCCCGCGTGGCAGCCGCCCGCCGGCGGGGGCCGGTCCTCGCTCGCGCTGCGGTGCGACGCGCCCGGGGAGGTGGACACGCTGTACGAGGAGCTGGTCGGCTCCGGGTGCCACGGCGAGCTCAAACCCTGGGACGCCTTCTGGGGCAGCGGTACGCCGTCGTGCTCGACCCGGACGGCAACGGGGTGGACCTGTTCGCGCCGCTGGCGTCAGCGGGCGAGTAGCTCGCCGAGCGGCAGACCCGCCAACTCCCTCACGTCACGGGCCAGATGGGCCTGGTCGGCGTAACCGGCCCGGGCGGCCGTCTCCGCGAAGGGCACGCCGTCCCGGGCGAGCGCGAGGGCGCGGCGCAGCCGCAGGATGCGGGCCAGGGTCTTGGGGCCGTAGCCGAACGCGGTCAGCGAGCGGCGGTGCAACTGGCGGGCTCCGAGGCCCAGTTCGTCGGCGGTCGCGGCGACGGGCCGGCCCTTGCCGAGGGCCGCGACGACCTGCCGCAGCACCGGGTCGGGCGGATCCGCGCCGGCTGCCTGCCGCAGGGCGAGGTCCTCGAGGCCGCTCGCCGGGTCCGGGGCCGCGTTCACCCGGGCGGTCAGGCGCCGTACCTGCGAGGCCGGCCACAGGTCCGCGAGCCCGACGCGACGGTCCCGCAACTCGTGCGCCGGTACGCCCAGCAGAACCGGTGCCGTGCCCGGGTAGAAGCGGACACCGGCCCAGGCGCCGCTCTCGCCGTCCGTGAGGTGCGCGTGGGTGTCGGGCCCGGCGACCAGCAGCCGCCCCTCGTGCCAGAGCAGGTCCATGCACCCGTCGGGCAGCACGCGCTGTGCCCCGTCCGGCTCCGGGGCATTCGTCCACACGACGGCCCCCGCCAGCCGTGACGCCCGCTCCACGTACACGTCTGCAAGGCTACGTCGCGGGGCGCAGGGGCGCGCGGGCGTCAGGGGGCCGCCGCGGTGCCACCCGGCCCCGGTGCTATGCCACCCGCCCCCGGTACTCCACCGGACTCACCCCGTACACCCTCTTGAACGCCGTCGACAGGGCGAACGCGCTGCCGTACCCGACGCGGCGGGCCACCGCGTCCAGCGTGTCGTCCGAGTCGCGGAGGCGGTCCGCGGCGAGGGCGAGGCGCCAGCCGGTGAGGTAGGTCATCGGGGGCTCGCCGACCAGGGCGGTGAAGCGGCGGGCCAGGGCTGCACGGGACACCCCGGCCTTGGCGGCGAGCGTGGCGACCGTCCAAGGGTGCGCCGGATCGTCCTGGAGCAGACGCAGGACGCCGCCGACGACCGGGTCCGCGAGGGCCCGGTACCAGGCGGGGGCCTCCGCCTCGGGGCGGGCGAACCAGGCGCGCAGGGCCGCGATGACCAGCAGGTCGAGCAGCCGGTCCAGGACCACCTCCTGGCCCGGCTCGTCCCGGACGATCTCCTCGGCGACGTACGGCGTGAGGGGCAGTCCCACACGTCCGTGGTGAGGGTGAGCAGCGGCGGCAGCGCGTCCAGCAGCCGGCCGCTGATCTCGCCCCGCATCGGATACGTGCCGATCAGCAGCACCGTACCGCCGTCGAGCCGGTCGCCCCAGGTGCGCACGCCCAGGTCCATGGAGCCGTTGAGGGGGCGGCCGTCGGGGTGGCGGCACTCCTGGCCGGGCAGGATCAGCGCCTGTGGTGGTGTGCCGGGGGCGTCGGCGCAGGTGTACGGGTCGGGGCCGCGGGCGATGGCGAGGTCCCCGGCCCGCAGTAGCGTCCGCTCGCCCCGGTCGGGCAGGACCCAGGCCTCGCCGCGCACGACGAGCATCACGGTGAGCGGGGCCCGGTCCTCCACGCGTACCGCCCACGGCGGGTCGAAACACGCCCTGATCATGAACGCGCCCCGCGCGCGGGGCCCTCCAATAGCCCTGCGACTGCGTCCATGCAGCCAGCGTAGACGCGGCCGTATGGGAATGAGCCGTTCAGCGATGGTTCGGTGGCGGGTACGGCAGTTGACTCGACGGCATGACGAACACGACAGCGCACACGACAGCGAACACGCGGAGCATGACGGTGGTGGTGACGGGTGCCTCGGGCCGTACGGGCAGCCGGGTGGCGCCGGCCGCCGAGGCCGCCGGGCTCACGGTGCGGGCGGCGTCGCGGGCGACCGGTTTCGACTGGTGGGACCCCTCGACCTGGGCGGACACCCTGCGCGGCGCCGACGCGGCCTACCTGGCCCATCCCATGGACGTCGGCGCCCCGGGCGCCGCCGAGGTGATCGGCGCGCTGGCGCGGGAGGCGGTGGGGCTCGGGGTGCGGCGGCTGGTGCTGCTGTCCGCGCGGGGTGAGGACCAGGCCCTGCCCACCGAGGAGGCGCTGCATGCCTCGGGGGCGGACTGGACGGTCGTACGGGCGGCGTGGTTCGCGCAGAACTTCAGCGAGGGTCCGCTGGTGGCGGAGCTGCGGGAACGTGGGGAACTGGTGTTCCCGGCCGACGAGGTGCGTGAGCCGTTCCTGGACGTGCGGGACATCGCGGACGTGGTGGTGACCGCGCTGACGTCCGGCGACCGGTACGTGGGGCGGACCGTCACGCTCTCCGGGCCCCGGCTGCTGACCTTCGGCGCGGCGGTCGCGGAGATCGCCGAGGCGACGGGCCGTCCGCTGGCCTACCGGGCCGTGTCGACGCGGGACTACGGCGAGGCGCTGGCCGGCTTCGGTGTGCCGGCGGAGGAGGTCGCGGCCCTGACCGCCATCTTCGACACCCTCCTCGACGGCCGCAACGCACACCTCTCCGACGGAGTACACGAGGTCCTGGGCCGCGCGCCCAGGGACTTCTCGGACTTCGTCCGGGAGGAGACGGCAGCCGGGACCTGGAAGGCGTGAGCCCGGGCGTCGGGGGCGGCACCCGTCATTTCTCGGCGGTGGGCGGTGGCGTTTCTCCGTTGGTCTGGCTGTCGCCGCTCTTGGCGTGCGTGCTCTTCGCGTGCGTGCTCTTCACGTGCGTGCGCAGTCGGGCCGACACGTCCTCCGGGGCAGGAAGCGGGACCAGCGTTCCGGGAACTCGGAGGGCATGTCGGGGTCGGCCTCTCCCGCGCGGCGGCGCGGGCCACGTACTCGGCGACCTGCGCCTGGCGCAGCCGCTCGTTGGCCTCGCGGGCCGCGGCCGTCGCGGCGGCCGGCCAGACCCGGTCGATGGCGGCGTTCACCGCGGCCCCGACGAGCACGGCGAACGCGGCCACGCCGATCCACAGCAGCACGGCGACGGGCGCGGCCAGCGAGCCGTAGATCGTGGGCCCCTCGACGGTGCTGGTCAGGTAGATCCGCAGCAGGAAACTGCCGAGGACCCACATGCCGAGGGCGACGAGCGCGCCGGGCACGTCCTCGATCCACGGGGAGCGCACCGGGACGGACACGTGGTAGAGGGTCGTCAGGAAGGCGATCGACAGGAGTATGACGACCGGCCAGTAGAGGACCTGCACGACCGTCGTCGACCACGGCACGATCCGCACCACCGCGTCCGGCCCGGCCACCATCAGCGGCAGCGCCACGGAGCCGATCAGCAGGGCCACGATGAACAGCAGGAAAGCCAGCAGACGGGTCTTGACGATGCCCGGACGCCGTCGAGGCCGTACATCACGGTGATGGTGTCGATGAAGACGTTCACCGCGCGGGAGCCGGACCACAGCGCGAACAGGAAGCCGATGGAGATGACGTCGGGCCTGCCGCCCTTCATCACGTCGTGCAGGATCGGCTCCGCGATCTCCCGGACGCCCTGGTCGGAGAGGACCGTGCGGGAGGCCTCCAGGATGTTGGCCTGCAGGCTCTCGATGGTGTCGGCGCCGGTCCAGGCGTCGACGTAACCGAGCAGTCCGATCATGCTCAGCAGCAGCGGCGGCACCGACAGCAGCGTGAAGAACGCGGCCTCGGCCGCCAGGCCCAGGATGCGGTACTCGATGCAGGAGTTGACGGTGTCCTTGAGCAACAGCCAGGCGGTCCTGCGCTTGGAGACGTTCCGGTAGAGAGCCCGCGCCCGGTGGAGGCGCCCGGAGGGTGTGGCGGGGGTTTCACTTGCTGGCTGCACCCCCTAACGGTATCCGTCGTGCCTGGTCCCACTCACCCACAGGTTGGTCTTCCGCGCCGGGGCCCGGTCCGCTGGTGACCAAGGTGGTACCGCGGGGTACTTTCGCACCATGACTGGCAGCACCCACACCGTGAGCAACCAGGTCCCGCCGCTGGTCGGGTACGACGTCTTCGCGGCCGACCGGGCCCTCACGGCGGCGGTCGAACGGCATCTGGACCCGGACCTGCTCGACGAGGCGCTCGGCGAGCTGTCGGGGCTCGGGCGGACCTCCGGCTCGGCCCAGGTGCAGGAGTGGGGTGCGCTGGCCAACGAGAACCCGCCGCGGCTGCGCACGCACGACCGGTACGGCGACCGGATCGACGAGGTCGAGTTCCACCCGTCCTGGCACCGGCTGCTCGGCAAGGGCGTCTCGGCCGGTCTGACGGCGGCCTGGATCCGGCCGGGCGGGCACGTCCGGCGGGCCGCCGCCTTCCTGGTGTGGACGCAAGCAGAGGCCGGCAACGGCTGCCCGCTGTCCATGACCCATGCGGCGGTGCCCGCCCTGCGCACGGATCCGGAGCTGGCCGCCGAGTGGGAGCCGCGGCTGACGTCCCAGGTCTACGACCGCGGCCTCAGGCCCGCGCGGCAGAAGGCCGGGGCGCTGTTCGGGATGGGCATGACGGAGAAGCAGGGCGGCAGCGACGTCCGGGCGAACACCACGTCCGCACGGCCGCTCGCCGAGGACGGGACGTACGAACTGACCGGGCACAAGTGGTTCTGCTCGGCGCCCATGTCCGACGGTTTCCTGGTGCTGGCGCAGGCGCCGGGCGGACTGACCTGCTTCCTGGTGCCGCGGGTGTTCGAGGACGGCACCCGCAACGTGTTCCTGATCCAGCGGCTCAAGGACAAGCTGGGCAACCGGTCGAACGCCTCCGCCGAGGTCGAGTTCGACGGGACGTGGGCGCGCCGGGTCGGCGAGGAGGGGCGCGGGGTGCGCACCATCATCGAGATGGTGGCGGCGACCCGGCTCGACTGCGTGCTGGGCTCGGCGGGGCTGATGCGGCAGGCCGTGGCGCAGGCGGTGCACCACTGCACCCACCGTGCGGCGTTCGGCGGGAAGCTCGTCGACAAGCCGCTGATGCGCAACGTCCTCGCCGACCTCGCGATCGAGTCGGAGGCGGCGACGACCCTGGCGCTGCGGCTCGCGGCGGCCTACGACGACGGCGGCGAGCAGGAGCGGGCGCTGCTGCGGATCGCGGTGCCGACGGCCAAGTACTGGGTGACCAAGCGGTGCCCGGCGGTGGCGGTCGAGGCGGCGGAGTGCCTGGGCGGCAACGGGTACGTCGAGGAGTCCGGGCTGCCCCGGCTGGTGCGCGAGTCGCCGCTCAACTCGATCTGGGAGGGCGCGGGCAACGTCCAGGCCCTCGACGTGCTGCGGGCGTTGCAGCGGGAGCCGGGGGCGCTCGACGCGTATCTGCGGGAGGTCGGGCAGGCGCGCGGCGCCGATCACCGCCTCGACGGGGCCATCAAGAACCTGCTGACCGAACTCGCCGACCTTCAGGGCGTGGAGGGGCGGGCGCGGCGGCTGGCGGAACGGCTGGCGCTGGTGCTCCAGGGGTCGCTGCTGGTCCGGTTCGCGCCGCCGGAGGTGGCCGACGCGTTCTGTGCGGCGCGGCTGGGCGGTGACGGGGGCGCGGTGTTCGGGACGCTGCCGCACACCCTGGACCTGGCGTCGGTGGTGGAGCGGGCCCGGCCGGTGTCCTGAACGGCTGTCCTGATCCGGGTACGCGGGGAGCGAGGGTGGTGCTGCGCCGACACGGCACCACCCCCGCCGCACTGGCCCGTTCGAGCCATCGAACGCCGCTCGGGACGGCGCCGCTCAAGTTTCGGACACGGCCGGGCTGTCCACCAGGGTTGCAAGGGGTTGCAACTCGCTGATGACTGTGTGCGGAGTGTGCGCGTCCGCGCGGGGCAGGCGGCACTATGAGACGGACAGTCAGAAGAGGTTCTCCGGGGGGACAGGCCCATGGACGTCACGCAGCTCGCCGCCGTGGACAGCGCGCGTGCGGCCCGGGTGCTCAGCGAGGTCCGCTCCGCCCGGCTGTCGGGGCAGCCCGCTCCGGTGGCGCCACGCCGGGTGATCGAGCAGTCCTGGGAGCGCATGCTGCGCGGTGGTGTCGATCCGGACCACGACGTCCGGGCGGATCCGCTGTCCCGCGAGGAGGTGCGGCGGCGGCGCGAGGCGTCGGCTTTGCGCCATGTGCTGCCGGTGCTGCGGGAGGGGCTGCTGGCGGTCGCGGACGTCGCCCACCACATCATGGTGGTGGCCGACGAGGACGGCCGGGTGCTGTGGCGCGAGGGCAGCGCGCCGGTGCTGCGCAAGGCCGACGGGCTCGGCTTCGAACTCGGCGCGGACTGGCGTGAGGACGTCGTCGGCACGAACGGTGTGGGCACGCCGGCCGTGGTGGGACGTCCCGTGCAGGTCTTCGCCTCCGAGCACTTCGTGCGCTCGCAGGCCGGCTGGACCTGCGCCGGCGCTCCCCTGACGGATCCGCGGGACGGCCGGCTGCTCGGTGTGGTGGACGTGAGCGGGCCGCTGGAGACGATGCACCCGGCCACGCTCGCCTGGGTCGACTCGGTGGCCAAGCTCGCCGAGGCCCGGTTGCGGGAGATGCACGTGGAGTCGCTGGAGCGGCTGCGCGCGGTGGCGGCGCCCGTGCTGGCCCGGCTCGACGGGCGCGCCCTGGTCGTCGACGCGGACGGCTGGACCGCCGCCGTGAGCGGGATGCCGTACACGCGGCGGGTGGCCCTGCCGAAGTCGCTGTCGCCGGGTCTGCGACGGCTGCCGGTGTTCGGGCTGTGCGCGGTGGAGCCGCTGGCCGGGGGCTGGCTGCTGCGGGCCGCCGACGACGAGCCGGTGCCGCGCGGGCGGCCAGACTCGTGCTGGACCTCAGACAGGCGCGCAGCTGGTCGGTGCGGGTCTCCGGCGGCGCCGCCTCCTGGACCCGCGAACTGAGTCCGCGACATGCCGAGTTGCTCTGCCTCCTCGCCGTCCACCGCACCGGCCGCACCGCCTCGGACCTGGCCGGGGACCTGTTCGGTGACCCGGCCCGCACCGTGACGGTGCGCGCCGAGATGTCCCGGGTGCGGCGCTACCTGGGCGCCTTCCTGGAACACCGGCCGTACCGCTTCGCCGAGGACACCGAGGTCGAGGTCCTGCTCCCGGACGACCCACGCGCCCTGCTGCCCCACTCGACGGCACCGGCGGTGGGCGGGCTGCGTATGTCCGCGGCCCTGCCCTGAGGTTCACGCGGAGGTGCGTCCGGCGGCTCCCAGAGGTACATCTTTCGCATATTTGCAGGGTCTTCGTCCGCTACCCCGCCCACCTGCCGTAGCATCGCCTTACGGGCCACCCCACCTGCTCCTCCGTCAACGTACGGATCACCAGGCGCAGTTGGTCCGCCTCGGGAGGACGGGTATGAAGCATCGCGGCAGACACCGGCGGCGCAGACGGGGCAGGGCGCTGCGTGCGACCCTGGCCGGGACGGCTCTCGCGCTCACCGCCGCCGCCACTTTGATCAGCGCCTCGCAGGCCACGGTCTCCGACGCCCCCGGGGCCCTGAAGCCGATCAGCGCGTCCGGAGAGGACGGTCAGCTGTCCCTCGCCGAGCAGCGGGTGCCGGAGCGGTGGCTCGACCGGCTCGCCTCAAGGATGGGCCGGCCCGTCGGTGTCGGCACGGTGCTGCGCGGCGCCGACCGCACACTGCGCGACGCCGCCGGCTGCTCGACCGCCGAGAAGCAGGCCCTGCCGATCGAACCGGCGGCCACGCGCGCGTACTGCTTCGGCGGCGGCGACACCCGGGGCTGGCGGCCCGGCGCGGTCACCACCTCGGGCGACGCGGACGACGACGGCCGCTGGGGCGAGAACCGCGTGATCCTCTCCGGCTGGACCCGCGGCGGCGGCGAGGGCGCCTCCATGGACGGTCCGGCTCCCGAGCAGGGCCTGGCCAGGGTGGCCTTCGTCGACGCGAACGACCTCGGCCGGCTCCGGTACACCTGGGCGCTGCTGGCCGTCCCGGTGGACGGCGGACGGGACTACCGGGGCCTGGTCTCCCCGCTGTCCGGCATGGTCTGGTACCAGGACAAGCTGCTGGTCACGACCCGCGAGGGCGACCGGAACGCGCTGTACGTGTACGACATGGACCGCATCCAGCGCGCCACCGTCGAGTCCGACGCGGTCGGCCGGGTGCGGGGCGGCTGGTCGGCGCACGGTTACCGGTACGTGCTGCCTGCCGTCGGCTCGTACACCCTGCCCGGCGGCGACGCCGTGCCGCGCCCGGCCTCCGTCTCCCTCGACCGCAGCACCTCGCCCGACAGTCTGGTCGCGAGCGAGTGGGTGCCGGCGGACGCCGACCGGCGCACGCGGCTGTGGCGCTACGCCCTGAGCCGGGACCCGGCCCGGTCCGGCCTGCTCGCCACCGACTCCGCCGGGCACGCGGACGCGGTCGAGGCGTACGAGACGAAGGCGACCGATGTGCGGGGTGTCCTGTCGTACCGCTCGGGCTGGTACCTGAACCGCGCCGCGGGCACACCGGAGGGGCACGGGACGCTGTGGCGCCAGGACCTCGACGGGGCCCGGGCGACGGAGTGCGCGACCGACGAGACCCGCCACTGCTGGAGCGGCGGGTCGGGGTCCCTGTCCTACGCGGAGCAGACCGGCGAGATCTGGTCGCAGTCCGGGAGGACGCTGTTCGCGCTGCCCCTGGCCTCGGTGGACAGGACGCTGGGCTAGGTGTGCTGATCGGACAGGTTGGTGACGCGGCTGGCTGGTGTTTGGCCGCTGATGCCGGTGTGGGGTCGGTGGTAGTTGTACCAGTCGAGCCAGTCGGGAAACGCGGCCTGGCGTTCTGCGTCTGAGGTGTAGGGCCGGTGGTAGGCCCATTCCTCAAGCAGGGTGCGGTGAAAACGTTCGACCTTGCCGTTCGTCTGTGGCCTCCAGGGCCGGGTGTAGCGGGGGCTTATGCCCAGGTCACGGCAAGTGTCGCGCCATGTGTTCTTGGTGTAGGCCCAGGCGTTGTCGGTCAGGACCCGCTCGATGGCAACGCCTTGTTCGGCGAACCAGCCGGTGGCGCGGGTGAGGAACGCGGCGCAGGTCGGGGCGGTCTCGTCGGGCAGGTCTTCGGTGTAGGCCAGGCGGGAGTGATCGTCCAGTGCGGTGTGCAGGAAGGCGTAACCCGTGCCGGTCCGGTTGCGCCTGCCTTCGGCACGTCCCTGAGTGCGGTGCCCGCCGCCGTCGGGGATGCGGCCGAGCTTCTTGACGTCGATGTGCACCAGTTCGCCGGGGCGTGAGCGTTCGTAGCGGCGGACGGGTTCGCCGGTGGCCCGGTCCAGCGTCGCCAGGGCCGGCATGCCGTGCCGCTTGAGGATGCGGTGTGCGGTGGAGACGGCGATCCGGGCGCGGGCCGCCAGCCGGAGCGGTCCGATGCGGTGTTCGCGGCGCATCCGCACGACCTCGGCTTCGAGGCCCGCGGGCGTCTGCCGTGGTGAGCCGTGGGGGCGGCTGGAGCGGTCGTGCATGCCTGGACTGCCGTGACGGCGGTAGCGGTCTGCCCAGCGGGCGGCGGTGGTGTGGCTGACCTGGAAGCGTTCCGCGGCCCGCCGCAGCGGCCAGCCGTCGTCGACGACACACCGGGCCAGACGCAGCCTGCCGGTCGCGGTCAGCGGGGCGTTACGGTGGAACAACGAGGGCCTCCTGGCTGCCGGTTGTAGATGTCGCAATCCACACCGAACCCAGAGGCCCTCGCCTCGTTCAAGGACCACTCAAGGCGTGTCGCCTGTCACCAACGTCCCGGGACAGCACAGCTAGGCCGCGTCTGACAATTCCCGTCGTCGCCCGGAGGGCGGCCTCGCGGCGTCAGGTGCGTGCTCTCGGCGTGCCGGGCGCAGACCCTCGTACTGGGCGTACTCGGGTCTGCGCCCGGTGCGGCGAGTGGGGGGCACCTCCCACGCCCTTGAGGCAGTGGGGGAGCGTGCATGGCGCCGCGAGGCAGACGGGAATTGTCAGACGCGGCCTAGGGCCCGTCCGGTGGGGTGTCGCATCTGGTGGTGGGGACCTCGGCGACCGTGGGCGACGTGTGGTCCGGGGGCAGGGTGGCCTGGTAGCAGGCCGTTGTGCCGGTGCGCCGGTCGGGACTTCCGTAGGTCGCGTGGGTGGAGAAGGTCACGACCGTGGACGGGCCGCGCTCGGTGACGGTGGCGGTTCCGATCGCGAGGCCGGCGGGGGTCGGCAGGGTGCGCAGCCGCTCCTGGGTGAGCGGGCCGGCGCGGTCGGCGGTGGCGAGGACGTCGGCGTAGCGCAGCGCGTCCTGCCGCATGTGGGCGTGGGCCTGGGCCCGGCTGGTGGTACCGGCGGGCGGCGGGTGCGGCCAGGACTCCATGACGCGGACGAGGACGACGACCGCGGCCACGACGAGGACCGTGCCGAAGACGGCCACGGTCTTGTAAATGATCCGCCGGGACGAGTGAACGGCACCGGGATTCATTAGCGTTCCTGAGGGGAGGGGGGTGGGGGCCGCCACGGCGGCCCCCACCCCAGGGGTTCAGTACTTCGCCGCCGCCATGGCGTTCTGGAAGGCGAGGGCGTAGCGGGAGGTTCCGGTGTCGGTGGGGTGGTAGCTCTCCATGCCGGGGCAGATCGGGTTGCCGGGGCAGGAGAAGTCGGCCGGGTTGTCGTCCGCGGGTCCGGCCACCAGGTCGTTGATGCCGGACGGGGAGTCACACATGCGGTAGCCGGAGAACTCGCTGTCGGGTGAGTGGAACGTCACGGGGACACCGGCCGCCTTCGCCTGGTCCGCGGCTGCCTGCTCCTTGTCCCGCATGTCGTCCGCCCACACGTTCAGCTGCGCCTGGGCCCCCGCCGTCATCACGCTCACACAGGTGGGGCTGCCGGTGTCGAACAGCTCCGGGTACCCGAGCAGGATGATCTTCGCGTTGGGGGCCTTGGCGTGGATGTCCTGGAGGAGCGGCGGGATCTTGCCGGTGGCGTAGGTCAGGTTCTGCTGCACCGTCGAGTCGGACGGGCAGCCCTGGGTGAGATCGCCGCAGGCGCCCACGGTGCCGCCGAAGTCGGCGTCGTTGCCTCCGATGGTCAGCGCGACGAGCGTGGTGTCGGAGTTGAGGAACCCGGAGTCCAGCTGGGACACCTCGCCGTACTGGCCGAGCGTGCCGGGACCACCGTTGCCGTTCGTGTCGAGGGAGGTGTCGGCGTCGTAGGAGAAGGCCCCGCTGCAGGCCACGGAGTGGAAGTCGAGGGAGGTGTCGAGGGCGTCCGCGCGCGACCCGATGGATGTGCTGGTGCCGGGCAGGTCGGCCTTGCGGGCCCAGGAGTTGGCGCTGCGCAGGCAGGCGTTCCAGTTGTGCCCGGGTGACGACTGGGTGGCGATGGAGGCGTAGGGGCCGGTGGCGGTGCCGTAGTCGTAGGATCCCGCTCCGGTGCCGGAGGAGTAGGAGTCGCCCATCTGGACGACGATGTCCTTGGGTTTGGCCGGGAGGGGCTGGAAGGCGACGCTGTCCCAGGCGATGTCCTCGTCGGCCGTGCCGTCGGGTGTGAAGTTGCTGAGTGAGACGCCCTGGTAGGCGCTGGAGGACGGGGAGAAGTCGAACACGCCGAGGCTGACCCAGGAGTTGGCCTCCTTGTGGACGTTCAGGATGCGGTTCTGGGCGGCCCCGGCGCCCGGGTGCACGGTGTAGACGGCGTCCTGCGTCTGGGATCCGGTGTCCGGCAGGTGGACCAGGACGCGGGTCCAGCCGTCGAGTTGACGACCCAGCTTCCAGGTGCCCGTGATCGCCATGACGCCGGATACGTCGGGGGGCTGGGAGAGGTCGTAGCTGTACTGGTTGTTCGCGCCGGTGTCCAGGTTCCGGGTGTGGGCGTACCAGAAGTGGTCGCCGAAGCCGCCGCCGATCTGGTGCAGATCGCCCTTGGCCTCGTAGTGGTTCTGGGAGTCGGCCTGGAAGGGGCTGAAGGTGAAGGAGCCCGAGTCGGTCCAGGCGGATTTCGAGCAGCCGTCGGTCATCGCGGGCACCGACGTCGGTACGTCGTCCACGACCAGGGCACCGGACGGCACCGAGTTGTCGCACATGTGCCCCGAGCCGTTGTTGCCGTTGCCGAGTTCGGCTCTGAGGGTCTTGTAGGTCAGGTACTCGTGGCCGCAACTGCTGTCGCAGGCGACCTTCCAGGTGGTCTGCGGGGCGTGGTACCAGTGCGGCGGGTCGCAGCTGGGGCCGAGGTGGTCCACCTCGCAGCGCGGCGGGGCGGCCGGGTCACAGTCGTTGACGTCCGGGGAGCAGAAGGTGTCGAGGTCCGGCTTCACGGAGGAGCGGTCGGGGTCGGAGTCCCACCAGGCCGGTGAGTAACCGGCGGTGTTGCTGTTGTTCGCGGTGCCGTCGTCGGCGTAGGCGCGGCCGGTGTCGATGGGCCAGGCGCCCCAGCCGAGCACCTTCTCCTCGTACGGCCAGTCCTGCGGGTGGCCGGCGTCGGCGTAGGTGTTCTGGTCGAGGAAGGCGTGCCGGTCGGGCGGATAGAGCGGGTTGGACGGGTTGTTCAGCCAGCCCAGGCCCCAGGGCGCGGACGGGTCCGCCGGGACGTAGTAGTTGAGCCCGGAGTTGTAGTCCCACAGGGCGGCGAACCAGTTCTCCAGGCCCGCGGGGTCATCGGTGTTGAGCTTGATGCCGCCGGGGCTGACGGCGGTGTCGTGCAGTTCGTTCCACTTCTTCTCGAGCGTCTGCGCGGCGACCGCGATGTTGGAGGTGTAGTCGAGCGCGATGGCCTTCTGCTGGGCGGCCGGGAGTTCGTCGACGTCGCCGGTCTTCATGCCGTCGGTCTGCTGGCCGATGCCGTAGCCGCAGTCGGCCTTGGACCAGTCGATCAGCCAGTGGTCCTCGGGGGTCGCCGGGTCGTTGGGGTGGCCGTAGAAGCCGTTGGTGCTGGCGAGGGTGGAGCTGGTCTGGCCGGGCAGGGCACCGCCCTCGGCCTGCCAGAGGTTGGACTCCTGGGCGAGCACGCCGAGCAGGACCTGGGCGGGGATGCGCCCGCCCGAGGTGCCGGTGAGGCCGGGCAGCGGGAACATGCCCTGCGGGTTCACCGTGCCGAGTCCGTCGGCCGTGCGCCAGCCGCCCTGCCGGACGTAGGTGCTGGTCAGGTCACCGCGGACGGCCATGTCGGCGGCCCACTCGACCTGGTTGGGCGTCGGCTGGTAGGCCTGCTGCGCCGGGTCGTTGCGGGGCTGGGAGCAGGTGCGGTCGGTGTCGATGGTGGAGTCGGGGTCGCCGGCCGTCGCCGCGGTCGTCGTCGCGGCCGTCATCGTCGTGGCGGCCATCGTCGCGGCGGAGTGTGCGGCCGGTTTCGCCTCGGTGGTGGTGCGGGAGGAGGCGGTGAGGGCGGGCGAGGCTTTTCGGCCCGTGGACTTGGGGTGACGGGCGCCGCGCCGACGGTGAAGGCGACCTTCTTCCCGGTCGCGGGTATCTCCGTCTTGATCTGCAGCGGCGCGGGGGTGTTCCACGCGGTCGCCGCCAGCGGGTTGCTGACGTGGCTGCGCAGACTCGCGGACACGGCCTGGTCCACGGCGAGCGCACCGGTGGAGGACACCGTGGCGTGGGCCGCCGCCGTCAGCCGCCGCACGGCGGACGGCAGGTGTGTGGTGGTGGGCTTGCCGGTGACGAAGACCCGCCCGGAGGTTCCGGCGGCGAGGCCGAGCGAGCCCGCGGTGCCCTCGGCGATGGTGGTGGTCCTGCCACCGGCGCTGCGGTGGGCGCGGGCCTTGCCGCCGGAACCGTCCAGGAAGTCGACGCCGCCGCCGCTGTCGGCCCGCAGGTCGTAGGCGGGGCCGGAGCTGGTGGCGAGTTGGGTGGCGTGGTTCTTCCGGTCGAAGCGGATCAGCCGTCCGGCCGCCGCGCCGACGATGGTGTCGCCGGTGGGGATCGCCGAGGTGACGCGGACGTTCGCGGTCTGCCGGTGGGTGACGGCACCGGTGACGGTGTTCACCGTAAGCAGCCGCGTCCGGTCGTCGCGGTCGTCACCGACCTGGGTGAGCACGGCTGTCTCCCCGGTGCCGCAGCCCGGGTCGAAGTACGCCAGCGTCACCGTGTCGGCGAGCTTGGTCACCTTGCCGCTGGTCAGGTCGACGACGGCCGCGAAGCCGCCGCGCTCCATCAGCTGCGGCTCGTTGGTGAAGTCCCTGGGGGCGTAGACCACGACGGCACGTTTCCCGGAGCCGGTGACGCACGCGTTGCCGATCCACAGGTCGGTGCCGAAGCCGGGCTCGGAGAGGGTGGCGACCGTGCGCCACTGGTAGGCGTCGCGGCTCTTCGCGGTGAGCACGTGCAGTCCGGATCCGTCGCCGGCCACGGTGACGGCGGTGTCCGCCGAGTTCTTCCAGGTCTTCGGCAGGACGGTGCCCGGGGACAGCACCTTGGAGGACTGGTCCTGCCGTGGCTTCGGGTCCGGCGTCGAGGAGGCGGTGGTCTTCCGCGCGGCGGGCGGGGCGGCCCAGGCCGGCCCGGTCTGGGTGAGGCCGGTGACCGCCAGTGCGGCGGCCATCAGCAGGACGGGGGTACGGGGTCTGTGTCTGAGCCTCAAGGCTTCTCCAAGGTCCGGAAGACAGCGTCGGTGGCGGAGGTTCGATGACGGGGCCTCAGCGGCGGAGCGCCGTGAGGGGCTCGGTCCGGGCGGCCCGCAGCGCGGGGTACAGCCCGGCGAGCAGACCGGTGACGGTGCCGACGAGCGGGGCCGGCAGCACGGCGGCGGGCTGGAGCACCGCCGTCCAGTCGCGGGCCAGCGCGGTGCCCAGCACGGTGCCGACGCCCAGGCAGGTGCCGATCAGCCCGCCGAGGGTGCCGAGCGTGGTGGACTCGGTCAGGAACTGCGCGGTGATGTGGCGTGGCCGTGCGCCCAGGGCCCGCCGCAGCCCGATCTCGGCCCGTCGCTCCAGGACGGCGACCAGGGTGGTGTTGGCGATGCCGAACGCCCCGACGACCAGGCAGATCACGGCCAGGACCAGGAACAGCCCGGACAGGTCGGTGTCGACCTGGTCGCGCAGGCCGTGCGGGTCGGGCGGTGGGGTCGCCTTCAGCAGGTCGGGGCGGTCCGGGCGCAGTGCCAAGGGTGCCTCGCTTGCGACCAGGCGGGCCGCGCCGGGGCGGGTCCGGATCAGTGCCTGGGCCGGTGCGTCGGTGGGCGCGCCGTACTCCCGCAGCGCGGTGGAGGTGGGGATGACGACGCCCAGCAGGGTCTGGGGCAGTCGTTTCGTGTCGGCGACGATGCCGACCACGCTGTACGCGACGCCGTCGACGAAGACGGCGGGGCTGCCGTCGAGCCGGCTGATGCCCAGCAGCCGGGCCGCCGAGAGGCCCAGCAGACAGACGCGTTCGCCCCGGGTCTGGTGGAAGGCGCCGTAGAGGGTGCCGGTGGCCAGGGTGGGCTGCATGGCGCGCAGGGCGCCGGGCGAGGCCGCGTACACGCCGATGCCGGACCCCTGGGAGCCCGCCCCGGTGCGGGTGACGTCCGGCCGGGGCGAGATCAACGGGTCGGACATCGGCACGGTCCACCAAAGGCCCCGGACACCACGCCGCCCAGCCGCCGCAGGCGGGCGTCGGTGTCGGCCGGGAAGCTGGTGGCGGGCGCGCTGCCGGGGTCCGCGTCCGCCACGGTGACGGTGGTCTCCTCCAACAGGCTGAAGGACTTGGTGATCTGCCCGGTCGCGGTGGAGGTGAGGCCCAGCACCGCGACGAACGCCCAGACGCCGAGGACGGTGCCCAGCATGGTCAGGGTCGACCGGCCCGGGCGCTGGACCAGGCCGGTCAGCGCCTCGCCGAGCAGGTCGCGGGCGTGCAGCCGGGTCGGGGCGGCGGCGACGGGGCGGGGACCGGCTCTCACGCGGTGCCGCCCTTCCCGGTCGCCGGAGCATCGGTGTCCTGGTCGACTGCCAGGAGCCTGCCGTCGAGGATGGTGACGCGGCGCCGGGCGCGGGCGGCCACCGCCGGGTCGTGGGTGATGACGACGACGGTGACGCCCGCCGCGTTGAGGCCCCGAGCAGGTCCATCACGGTGGCGGCCGTGGCGGAGTCGAGATTGCCGGTCGGCTCGTCGCACAGCAGCAGGTCCGGCTCGTTGACCAGGGCACGGGCGATGGCGACGCGCTGTCTCTCGCCGCCGGACAGGGTGGTGGGCAGGGCGTGCAGCCGGTGGCCGAGCCCGACCCGCTCCAGGGCGTCGGCGGCGGCGCGGTCACGGTCGGCGGCGCGGCCGGTGACGTAGAGCTGTGCCAGCGCGACGTTCTCCAGGGCCGTGCGGTACGGCAGCAGGTGGAACTCCTGGAAGACGAAGCCGATGCGGCGCCCGCGCAGTGCCGTGCGCTCCCGCTCGGGCAGGTCCGCCACGTCCACCCCGGCCAGCGTGAAGGTGCCGGAGGTGGGCCGGTCCAGCAGCCCGAGCAGGTTCAGCAGGGTGGACTTCCCGGAGCCGGACGGCCCGACCACGGTCAGGTAGTCCCCGGCCTTCACCGTCAGGTCGGCCGACCGCAGGGCGTGCACGGGCGGGGACCCCGGATACGTCTTCGAACAGTCCGCCAGCCGCAGCACCACGGCCGGTTCGGCGGAGGCGGCGGGGGCCGCAGGGGCCGTCGTCATGACCCGACCACGACCCGTGCGCCCGCGTCCAGCCCGGCACCGACCGGGGTGATCTGCACCAGGCCGTTCGCGGAGACGCCCGTCGTCACGCGCACGGTCCGCCGGCCGCCGGCGGCCGTGACCACGGTGACCGCCGTGTGGGCGTCCGCGCCGGCGGTCACCGCGGCCTCCGGGACGGCGAGCACCGCCTTCGCGGTCGCGGCGGCGGTCACCGTGATCCGTACGTCCTGGTCGGCGAAGGCGGAGCTCCAGGCCTTGACCGGTTTCACGGTCAGCGGCCGGTACGCCCCGCCGCCCGCCGCGTCACCGGAGTCCTGCGCCCCGTCGGAGCCGTCCTTGCCGTCGCCCGGGGTGACGAGGGCACCGACCGACTCGACGGTGCCCCGCGCCTGCGCGCCGGTGGCCTCGGAGAGGACGGACACCGTCATCCCGGGGGTGACGAGTCCGGCCTGCGCCGGGTCGAGTTGCCCGGTGAGGGTCAGGCCGCCGCGGGCGAGGGTGACGACGGGTCCCTTGACCGGGTCGCCGACGTGGACCGGGACGGACACCACCCGGGCGGGCAGCGACGGCACGAAGAGCACCTCCGACGCCGGCACCATGGCGTGCTCGACGGTGGTGCCCCGGTCCGTCGGCGTGGCTCCGGCATCGGACGCCGCCGAGGACGATCCGGCCGGTGAGCTCCCGTCCGGCGCGGGCGTCCCGGCCGGCCCGGCTTCGGCCCGCCCGCCACCGGTGTCCGCCGTGCTGTCGTCGTGCGACACGGGGACGGGGTAGCCGAGGTGCCGGTAGAGGGCGCGCACCGCCTGCTCGGTGCCGGGCCCGAAGACGCCCCGGGCGTCGCGGCCGGTGCCGTAGCCGAGCGACGTCAGCGCCTTCTGCAACCGGCCGACGTCTCCGCCCTGTTCGCCGAAGACCAGGTCGCGGTAGGCCGGCACCGCTCCGGGCAGCGCGAACACCGGCCGCCCGGAGTACTCCACCAGCGCCTTGGCCGCCCCGACATGGCGGCCCGCGCGGGTGAACACCCCGGTGACGACCAGCTGAGCGGGGCGGGAGGGAGCCTCGGTGCCGGCCACGGAGGACGGCTCGGCGGCGACCGTCCGCCCGTTGGCGAAGGTGCCGCGGAGCACCACGGTGGAGCGCAGTACCTGCCGCACCACCGGTGCGGTGATCACGCTCGGCGGTGGCGGGCGGGTGTCCGCGGCGGCCTGCGAGGGCGACCGCACCAGTCCCGCCGCGGCGAGCCCGCCGACGGAGAGGAGCCCGGCGGCGGCCGCGGCTCCCATGACGGTCCGCCGTCGCCGGGCTGTACGCGATCCCATGGCAGCAGGAATTCCTTTCGCCGGAAATTCTGCGTTCCGTAAACAGGTGACAAAGCGATCCAAAAACGCGTGCCCGGTTTACGGATTACGACCCAGTACCGCCGTCGCGGCTTTGACTTCCGCCGCGATCCGGTCTTTCAACTGGCCGAGTGGCAATTGGTTCTGTTCGATCTGCTGCCGCTGGATCGCGGACTCGACGGTGTACCAGGTCTTGACGAGCCCGGTCCGGCGTTTGCAGTCGATGTCGGTCAGGGCCGTGGTGATGTCCGCCTGGGAGGCCTGCCCGTGGTGGGTGTCGGGGGTGAGGTTCGCGGCGTCGAGCGGGCTGTCGACGGTGTAGCCCTTGGCCTTCATGCAGCGCGACCAGGTGCCGACGACGGCCAGGACGCGGGGGTCGCTCTGCGATCTGCGCAGGCTCTCGTAGTCGAGCCTGCTGGCGAGCGACTCGTCGATGCGTGGCCCCACCTCGCGGATCGCCTCGCCGAGGCAGCCGTTGTGGGGGACGCGCTTGCCGTCGATCCGCTCCGGGGCCTTCTTCGCCCCCGGGGCGACGGCCAGCCGCCCGGTGAGGACGGCCGTCTCGGCGGAGGTGAGCCTCGGTGCCGGTGGTGGGGTGCGGTCCGAGTCGCCGAGGAAGTAGCCGTACTTGGCGGCCAGGTCCCGGTCGGTGATGCCGTAGCGGCGCGTCATGTTGGCGTCGTCGCTGCTGGGCGGCGGGGTCAGGCCGCGGGCCGGTGGGGTGTAGGTGTAGCCGTACCGTTTCATGCACTGTGCGGCGAGCCGGTCGACCGCCTGCTGGATGACCACGGTGTCCGCGTAGGGCTCCATGTAGGCCTCCAGGGGCAGGACCAGGCCCTTGGCGAGCCCCGAGCGGGGGGTCGCCGCGGGCCAGGCGGGGGTGCCGGTCCGCGCGGGACGGGCACCTCCCGCCGCGGTCGTGCCGGTCCCGCCGAGCGGGGAACATCCGGCCAGGGCGAGCAGCGCGCCCGCCGCCACGGCCACCAGGGGCCGTGCGGCCCTCGACCTGCGCATCGTCTCTCCCTGTCGCGACAGTCGACTGGTCACGAACGCCGTCAGGACCAGTGCTCGGAGGCGTCCTCGTTCTTCAGCGTGGAGTCGAAGTTGAAGTCGCCGTCGCAGTACTGGTCGGAGCCGAAGTACTGGGAGTGGCCGGTGTACCCGGAGTTGTAGTAGATGCGGTAGCTGTTCACGCCGCACGGGTCGGCGGAGGCCGCGTTGTTCTTGATCTTCTGTCCGGCGCCCGGCCGGTCGCCGGCGGTGCTGAAGACGAAGACGTAGACGCCGTTGCCGTCCAGGCCGGCCGAGAAGTCGTAGATGTCCCCGTACATGGCGGCGATCGCGCCCGGAGCCGGCAGGACGCCGCTCTCGGGCGAGGAGTTGTAGTTGATGAAGAGGTCGGCCTCGCAGTCGGGGTCGAAGCCCCTGGAGTCACGGGAGATGCAGGGCGAGGAGGAGTAGATCGGCGTGACCGCGTGGGCCTGGCCTCCGGTGGCGAACGTGGTGGCGGCCGCACAGGAGACGACCGCGAGAGCGATCGCCGCCGCCCGTCTGTCGACCTTGCGAACCGCGGTAAGAGCACTGGCCATGATGACACTTCTTCCAATTCATCCGAATGCCCGAGGGCAGGGGTGGAATGGGGCGTGTGGGGGAGGCCGTGCAATTGCTTTTCGAGCGGCCCGAGATTCGCATGATCACGACACGCCGGTCAAGATTCTTCCGGGGTCGCGGTCCAGTCTTGATCCCGTCTTTAGCATTTACGGCCGAGGGCTTTTACCATCGCGCGGCCGGGGCCCTCCAGGCGCCGGGTCCGGCCGCCCCGGGCGGGCCTGACGTTCGACAGGCCGTCACACCGGATGATTTCCTGACCCTCATGCCCACCATCGCCGTGACCACCTGGTCCCTGGAGCAGACCGCGCCGACCGACCTCTTGCCGGCCGCCGCGCCGGAGGGGGACGTCCGGATCGTCCGCTCTGAAGTTCCCTCGCCCGAGTTCAGCCGGTTCCTGTACACCTCGGTCGGCGGCGACATCCGCTGGACGGACCATCTGGGCTGGTCGTACGCGCAGTGGCTGGAACACCTGGAGCGGCCCGGCGTGGAGACGTGGGTGGCGTACGACCGTGGCACGCCCGCGGGGTACGTGGAACTGGAGGCGCAGGACGACGCCGTCGTGGAGATCCTCCACTTCGGCCTGCTCCCCGCCTTCCGCGGCCGGCGCATCGGCGGGCACCTGCTGTCGTACGGCACGGCCCGCGCCTGGGACCTCGCGGACCGCTGGGCGGGGCTGCCCCGACGAAGCGGGTCTGGCTGCACACCTGCAGCAAGGACGGCGAGCACGCGATGGACAACTACCGGAACCGCGGGTTCAAGCTGTTCGACACCAAGGTCGAGGAGGAGCCGGACGTCGCCGCTCCGGGACCGTGGCCTGGGGCGTTCCCCGCCTGACCTGGACGGACACCCCTGGGTGCCCGAATGTGACCAAGGACACCCGTGTCTTGGACTTCGAGACACGGATGTCCGCATCTTGGACGAAGCTGGACTGTGTCCAGATCGCCGTGACACGCTTCCGTCATGTCTGGAACTGGAATCGCCTTGGTGAGTCGACGGCACGTCGACCTCGGCCGCATGTCCAGCGCCATCTGTCCGGCGCACTGAGCGTACTCAGCCCGCGCCCGGCATCCCCCATCTCGCTTCATTCCCGCGCAATGACGCGCCCTCTGCCCATGCGCCCGCACGCGCAGCTCAGAGCCTCCCGCCCGTCACCCGACCGCCACCCCTCAACGACGGCGCTACGCGCCGACCCCTGCCCACTGCTGTCCCGAAGGACGTATCAACCATGGCCGCCACCCCGCAGAAGCCTGCCGCCGCGACTCCCCGCCGCAAGGTGAGCCGTCACCGCGGTGAGGGTCAGTGGGCCGCGGGGCACTTCACCCCGCTCAACGGCAACGAGCAGTTCAAGAAGGACGACGACGGTCTCAATGTGCGGACACGCATTGAGACGATCTACTCCAAGCGGGGCTTCGACTCGATCGACCCGAACGACCTGCGCGGCCGGATGCGCTGGTGGGGCCTGTACACCCAGCGCCGCCCGGGCATCGACGGCGGCAAGACGGCGATCCTGGAGCCGGAGGAGCTGGACGACGAGTACTTCATGCTCCGCGTCCGCATCGACGGTGGCGCGCTGACCACCCGGCAGCTGCGGGTCGTCGGTGAGATCTCCCAGGAGTTCGCGCGCGGCACGGCCGACATCACCGACCGGCAGAACGTCCAGTACCACTGGATCCGGATCGAGGACGTGCCCGAGATCTGGAACCGGCTGGAGGGCGTCGGCCTGTCCACGGTCACCGCCTGCGGCGACACCCCGCGCGTGATGATCGGCTCGCCCGTCGCGGGCATCGCCGAGGACGAGATCATCGACGCCACGCCGGCGCTCGAGGAGATGAAGCGCCGCGTCCTGAACAACCCGGCCTACTCGAACCTCCCCCGGAAGTTCAAGACGGCCATCTCCGGCTCCCCGGTGCTGGACGTCGTGCACGAGATCAACGACGTCGCGTTCGTCGGCGTCGTCCACCCCGAGCACGGCCCCGGTTTCGACGTCTGGGTCGG
Source organism: Streptomyces tuirus (assembly GCA_018195615.1). Classification (GTDB taxonomy): domain Bacteria; phylum Actinomycetota; class Actinomycetes; order Streptomycetales; family Streptomycetaceae; genus Streptomyces; species Streptomyces tuirus_A. The sequence goes on from JAGTPG010000001.1 coordinate 1,424,478, forward strand.
CGGCGGCCTGTCCACCAACCCCAAGCTGGGCGTGCGCCTCGGCACCTGGGTGTCGATCGACGACGTCCCGGACGTCTACGAGGGCGTCATCTCGATCTTCCGCGACTACGGCTACCGCCGGCTGCGCAACCGCGCCCGTCTGAAGTTCCTCGTCGCCGACTGGGGCGCGGAGAAGTTCCGGCAGGTGCTGGAGGACGAGTACCTCAAGCGCAAGCTGGTCGACGGCCCCGCTCCCGAGCAGCCGTCGCAGCAGTGGCGCGACCACATCGGCGTGCACCGGCAGAAGGACGGCCGGTTCTACGTCGGCTTCGCCCCGCGCGTGGGACGCGTCGACGGCGCCACGATCACGAAGATCGCCGACCTCGCCGAGGCCCACGGCTCGGGCCGGGTGCGCACCACGGTCGAGCAGAAGATGATCATCCTCGATGTCGAGGAGGACAAGGTCGAGTCGCTGGTCGAGGGCCTGGAGGCGCTCGACCTGACCGCCCGGCCGTCCTCCTTCCGGCGCGGCACCATGGCCTGCACCGGCATCGAGTTCTGCAAGCTCGCCATCGTCGAGACCAAGCAGCGCGGCGCGCAGCTGATCGACGAACTGGAGCGGCGTCTGCCGGACTTCGACGAGCCGCTCACGATCAACCTGAACGGCTGCCCGAACGCCTGCGCCCGTATCCAGGTGGCGGACATCGGTCTCAAGGGCCAGCTGGTCGTCAACAGCGAGGGCGAGCAGGTCGAGGGCTACCAGGTGCACCTGGGCGGCGCGCTGGGCCTGGAGGCGGGCTTCGGCCGCAAGGTGCGCGGTCTGAAGGTCACCTCCGACGAGCTGCCCGACTACATCGAGCGCGTCCTGAAGCGGTTCGAGGCGGAGCGCGAGGACGGCGAGCGGTTCGCCACCTGGGCGGCCCGGGCCAGCGAGGAGGCCCTGTCGTGAGCGAGCGCGCCGCCCCCTTCTACTGCCCGTACTGCGGTGACGAGGACCTGCGTCCGAGCGCGGAGGCACACGGCGCGTGGGAATGCGCGGCGTGCAGCCGAGCCTTTCAGCTGAAGTTCCTCGGGCTGCTGGCCCAGGGACTGAAGCGATCCGACTCCGGAGGGGCACAGATATGACGACCGCTCAGGAAGAGCGCACGACCGAGGATCTGAAGGCGCTCGCCGAGCAGGCGGGCCGCGACCTGGAGGACGCCTCCGCGCTGGAGATCCTCCAGTGGGCGGCCGAGACGTTCGGCAAGCGCTTCTGCGTGACGTCCTCGATGGAGGACGCGGTGGTCGCCCACCTCGCCTCCCGCGCGATGCCCGGCGTCGACGTCGTCTTCCTCGACACCGGCTACCACTTCGAGGAGACCATCGGCACCCGCGACGCGGTCGACGCCGTGATGGACGTCAACGTCATCACGCTCACGCCGCGCCAGACGGTCGCCGAGCAGGACGCGGAGTACGGCCCGAAGCTGCACGACCGCAACCCCGACCTGTGCTGCGCGCTGCGCAAGGTGGAGCCCCTGGAGCGAGGCCTGAAGGACTACCAGGCCTGGGCGACCGGTCTGCGCCGCGACGAGTCCCCGACCCGGGCGAACACCCCGGTGGTCGGCTGGGACGAGAAGCGGCAGAAGGTCAAGATCTCCCCGATCGCCCGCTGGACCCAGGACGACGTGGACGCCTACGTCACCGAACACGGCGTCCTGACGAACCCGCTGCTGATGGACGGCTACGCCTCCGTCGGCTGCGCCCCCTGCACCCGGCGGGTGCTTCAGGGCGAGGACGCGCGGGCCGGCCGCTGGGCGGGCCGCAGCAAGACCGAGTGCGGGCTGCACGGATGACGACGACGATTCAGGAGACCGACGTGACGACCGGAGCCACCGTCTGGCTCACGGGTCTGCCGAGTGCCGGCAAGACCACCATCGCCCACGAGCTGGCCGGGCGGCTGCGCACCGAGGGCCACCGCGTCGAGGTGCTCGACGGCGACGAGATCCGCGAGTTCCTCTCGGCGGGCCTCGGCTTCACCCGCGAGGACCGGCACACCAACGTGCAGCGCATCGGCTTCGTCGCCGAACTGCTCGCCCGCAACGGCGTGCTCGCCCTCGTCCCGGTCATCGCGCCCTACCAGGACAGCCGCGAGGCGGTGCGCAAGCGGCACCAGACGAACGGCACGGCGTATCTGGAGATCCACGTGGCGACCCCGGTCGAGGTGTGCAGCGAGCGGGACGTGAAGGGCCTGTACGCCAAGCAGGCCGCGGGCGAGCTCACGGGGCTCACCGGCGTCGACGACCCGTACGAGGCGCCCGAGTCGCCCGACCTGCGCATCGAGTCGCAGAACCAGACCGTGCAGGAGTCCGCGGCGTCGGTGTACGCCCTGCTGAGCGAAAGGGGACTGGCATGACGACCGTCGCCACCGTGTCCGAGGAGACCGACAGCCCCTACGCGCTGTCGCACCTCGACGCCCTGGAGTCCGAGGCGGTGCACATCTTCCGCGAGGTGGCGGGCGAGTTCGAGCGGCCGGTGATCCTGTTCTCCGGCGGCAAGGACTCCATCGTCATGCTGCACCTGGCGCTGAAGGCCTTCCGGCCGGCGTCGGTGCCGTTCTCGCTGCTGCACGTGGACACCGGCCACAACTTCCCCGAGGTCCTCGACTACCGGGACCGCACGGTCGAGAAGCACGGGCTGCGGCTGCACGTCGCCTCCGTGCAGGAGTACATCGACCGCGGTGTGCTCAAGGAGCGCCCCGACGGCACCCGCAACCCGCTGCAGACGCTGCCGCTGACCGAGAAGATCCAGCAGGAGCGTTTCGACGCCGTGTTCGGCGGCGGGCGCCGGGACGAGGAGAAGGCCCGGGCCAAGGAGCGGGTGTTCTCCCTGCGCGACGAGTTCTCCCAGTGGGACCCGCGCCGCCAGCGCCCCGAGCTGTGGAACCTGTACAACGGCCGCCACTCCCCGGTGAGCACGTGCGGGTGTTCCCGCTGTCCAACTGGACCGAGCTGGACGTGTGGCAGTACATCGCCCGCGAGGGCATCGAGCTGCCCGAGATCTACTACGCGCACGAGCGCGAGGTGTTCTCCCGCAGCGGCATGTGGCTGACCGCCGGTGAGTGGGGCGGGCCGAAGGAGGGCGAGACCGTCGAGAAGCGGCTCGTGCGCTACCGGACCGTGGGTGACATGTCCTGCACCGGCGCGGTGGACTCCGACGCCGACACCATCGAGAAGGTGATCGTGGAGATCGCCGCCTCCCGGCTCACCGAGCGCGGCGCCACCCGCGCCGACGACAAGATGTCCGAGGCCGCGATGGAAGACCGCAAGCGCGAGGGGTACTTCTAAGATGAGCACGACCACGACCGAGGAACTCTCGGCCACCACCCTGCTGCGGTTCGCCACCGCCGGTTCGGTCGACGACGGCAAGTCCACCCTGGTGGGCCGGCTGCTGCACGACTCCAAGTCGGTCCTCGTGGACCAGCTGGAGGCCGTGGAGCGGGCCTCCGCGAGCCGGGGCCAGGAAGCGCCGGACCTCGCGCTGCTGACGGACGGTCTGCGGGCCGAGCGGGAGCAGGGCATCACCATCGACGTGGCGTACCGCTACTTCGCCACGCCCCTGCGGCGGTTCATCCTCGCCGACACCCCGGGCCACGTGCAGTACACGCGGAACATGGTCACCGGTGCCTCCACTGCCGAGCTGACGGTGATCCTGGTCGACGCCCGCAACGGCGTCGTCGAGCAGACCCGCCGGCACGCCGCGATCGCCGCCCTGCTGCGCGTGCCGCACGTGGTCCTCGCGGTCAACAAGATGGACCTCGTCGGCTACGAGGAGAAGGTCTTCGCCGCCATCGCCGAGGAGTTCACGGCGTACGCGACCGAGCTGGGCGTCCCCGAGGTCACCGCGATCCCGATCTCGGCGCTCGTCGGTGACAACGTGGTGGAGCCTTCCGCCAACATGGACTGGTACGGCGGCCCGACGGTGCTGGAGCACCTGGAGACGGTGCCGGTCAGCCACGACCTGAGCCACTGCCACGCCCGGCTGCCCGTGCAGTTCGTGATCCGGCCGCAGAACGCCGAGAACCCGGACTACCGGGGCTACGCCGGTCAGATCGCGGCCGGTTCCTTCCACGTCGGCGAGGAGGTCACGGTGCTGCCGTCGGGCCGCACCTCGAAGATCTCCGGCATCGACCTGCTGGGCGAGCCCGTCGACGTCGCCTGGACGACGCAGTCGGTGACCCTCCTGCTGGAGGACGACATCGACATCTCGCGCGGCGACCTCATCGTGCCGAGCAAGGACGCGCCCGCCACCACGCAGGACATCGAAGCGACCGTCTGCCACGTCGCGGACGCCCCGCTGACCGTCAACCACCGGGTGCTGCTCAAGCACGGCACCCGCACGGTGAAGGCGATCGTCAAGGACATCCCGTCCCGGCTCACGCTCGACGACCTGTCCCTGCACCCGCACCCGGGACAGCTCGTCGCCAACGACATCGGCCGGGTGAAGATCCGTACCGCCGAGCCGCTGCCGGTCGACTCCTACTCCGACTCGCGGCGCACCGGCTCGTTCATCCTGATCGACCCGAACGACGGCCAGACCCTCACCGCGGGCATGGTCGGCGAGTCCTTCGCCTCCCCGGAGCCCGTCAAGGACGAGGCCGAGGACGACGGGTGGGACTTCTGACATGAACTCCCGCGACTTCTACTCCTCGTTCGCGAAGGAGGGCGGCCGCGTCGGCAGCGGTGCTCTCGGCAGCGGGCAGGGCGGAGTGGCGCGATGTGTGCGTTGACGTACGCGCACTGCCCGCGCGCCCTCACCCCCCACCGCCGTAGACGAAAACCTGCCGACCTCCCGGCCACGACCTGATCGGACCGTGACCGCCGGGCCTTCGAGAGGACCACCTCCCGTGCCTGCTCCATCCGCTCTGCGCCGCGGTCTCGCGGTCATGGCCGCACTCCCTCTGCTCACGCTGGCCGCCTGCGGCTACGGCTCCCAGGCCAAGGACGACGGCACCGCCAAGGTCGCCGCCGGGGCGAAGAAGATCGAGGGTCTCGACACCGTCAAGATCGGCTACTTCGGCAACCTCACCCACGGCACCGCGCTGGTGGGCATGGAGAAGGGCTACTTCCAGAAGGCCCTCGGCGCCACCGTGGCCAAGCCCGCGATCTTCAACGCGGGCCCCTCGGAGATCGAGGCGCTCAACTCCGGGTCCATCGACATCGGCTGGATCGGCCCGTCCCCGGCGATCAACGGCTACGTCAAGTCGAACGGCAAGAACCTGCGCATCATCGGCGGTTCGGCGTCCGGCGGCGTGAAGCTCGTCGTGAACCCGGACAAGATCAAGTCGCTGAAGGACGTCAAGGGCAAGCGGATCGCGACCCCGCAGCTCGGCAACACGCAGGACGTGGCGTTCCTCAACTGGGCCGCGGAGCAGGGCTGGAAGGTCGACCCGCAGAGCGGCAAGGGTGACGTCACGGTCGTCCGCAGCGACAACAAGGTCACCCCGGACGCCTACAAGGCCGGGTCCGTCGACGGCGCCTGGGTGCCGGAGCCGACCGCGTCGAAGCTGGTGGCCGAGGGCGGCAAGGTGCTGCTCGACGAGGCGTCGCTGTGGCCGGACAAGAAGTTCGTGATCACGAACATCATCGTGCGGCAGGAGTTCCTGAAGAAGTACCCGAAGGTCGTCGAAGCCGTGCTCAAGGGCTCGGTGGAGACCAACAAGTGGATCAACGCCAACCCGGACGCGGCGAAGGCCGCGGCGAACAAGCGGCTGGCGGAGGACTCCGGCAAGGCGCTGCCCGCCGATGTGCTCGACCCGGCGTGGAAGTCGATCCGGTTCACCGACGACCCGCTGGCCTCGACCCTCAACACCGAGGCGGAGCACGCCGTGAAGGCGGGGCTGCTGCAGAAGCCGGACCTGAAGGGCATCTACGACCTCGCGCCGCTGAACAAGGTCCTCAAGGCCGAGGGTGAGCCCACGGTCGACGACGCCGGTCTCGGCGCGAAGTAAGCCCGCACCCCGAAGCCGCATTGTGAAGAGTTCCCAGGAGGTGACGACCATGGCCACGACCCTCGCCAAGGCCGCCGACGGCACCGAGGCGGTCACACACGCCGCGCGGATCGAGCACGTCTCGAAGTCGTTCGCGGGCCCCGCCGGGCAGCAGCTCGTCCTGGACGACATCACCCTCGATGTCGCGCCCGGAGAGTTCGTCACCCTCCTGGGGGCCTCGGGCTGCGGCAAGTCCACGCTGCTCAACCTGGTGGCGGGCCTCGACCGGCCGTCCGCCGGCGAGATCACCACGGACGGCCGCCCGGCGCTGATGTTCCAGGAGCACGCGCTGTTCCCGTGGCTGACCGCGGGCAAGAACATCGAACTCGCCCTGAAGCTGCGGGGCGTTCCGAAGCCCGAGCGGCGCGGCAAGGCCGAGGAGCTGCTCGAACTGGTACGGCTGAAGGGCGCGTACGGCAAGCGGGTGCACGAGCTGTCGGGCGGTATGCGGCAGCGTGTCGCGCTGGCCCGGGCGCTCGCCCAGGAGAGCAAGCTGCTGCTGATGGACGAGCCGTTCGCGGCGCTGGACGCCATCACGCGGGACGTGCTGCACGACGAGCTGACGCGCATCTGGCGCGAGACGCAGCTGTCCGTCCTGTTCGTCACGCACAACGTGCGCGAGGCGGTCCGGCTCGCGGAGCGGGTGGTGCTGCTGTCCTCCCGTCCGGGCCGGATCGCCCGCGAGTGGCGGGTGGACATCCCGCAGCCGCGCCGTATCGAGGACACCGCGGTGGCGGAACTGTCCGTCGAGATCACCGAAGAACTTCGTGGGGAGATCCGCCGTCATGGCCAGCACTGATTCGACGACCGTCGCCAAGGACGGCAGCGATCTCGCAGGGCTGGAGGCGGGCCTCGACGCGCTGGAGACGCGGCAGACGGGGCGCACGCCGTTCCGGCAGACCTTCACCGAGAAGATCCTGCCGCCCGTCATCGCCGTCGCGCTGGTGCTGGCGGTCTGGCAGGCCCTGGTCTCCTTCAAGGTCGTCGACGACCCGACCAAGCTGCCCGCGCCGTCCGACGTGTGGGACGTCGTCCACACGGCGTGGCTCCAGGGCGAGCTGCTCGGCTACATCTGGACCAGCGTCTCGCGCGGTCTGCTCGGCTTCTGCTTCGCCCTGCTGATCGGCACGCCGCTGGGCCTGCTGGTGGCCCGGGTGAAGTTCGTGCGCGCGGCGATCGGCCCGATCCTGTCGGGCCTGCAGTCCCTGCCGTCGGTCGCCTGGGTCCCGCCGGCCGTCATCTGGCTGGGCCTGAACAACTCGATGATGTACGCGGTGATCCTGCTCGGCGCTGTCCCGTCGATCGCCAACGGTCTGGTGTCGGGCGTCGACCAGGTGCCGCCGCTGTTCCTCCGCGCGGGCCGCACGCTGGGCGCCACGGGTCTGAAGGGCACCTGGCACATCGTCCTGCCCGCCGCCCTGCCCGGCTATGTGGCCGGCCTGAAGCAGGGCTGGGCCTTCTCCTGGCGCTCCCTGATGGCGGCCGAGATCATCGCGTCCTTCCCCGACCTCGGCGTCGGCCTCGGCCAGCTGCTGGAGAACGGCCGCAACGCCAGCGACATGGCCATGGTGTTCGAGGCCATCTTCCTGATCCTCATCGTCGGCATCGCCATCGACCTGCTGATCTTCAGTCCGCTGGAGCGGTGGGTGCTGCGCAGCCGCGGTCTGCTGGTGAAGAGCTGAGTCCCATGACGAACAAGCCCGTTCTCCTCGTCATCGCCCACGGCAGCCGTGACCCGCGGCATGCCGCGACGGTGCACGCCCTGGTGCGCCGGGTGCGCTCGCTGCGCCCCGACGTTCGGGTGGAGACGGGCTTCCTGGACTTCAACGTGCCCTCCGTGCAGGGCGTCCTGGAGTCCCTGGCCACGCAGGGCGTCCGCGACGTCGTGGCCCTCCCCCTCCTCCTGACCCGCGCGTTCCACGCGAAGGCGGACATCCCGGCGGTCCTCGCGGACGCGCCCCCGCAGCTGCGCATCCACCAGGCGGAGGTCCTGGGCCCGTCGCCGCTGCTTCTGGGGCCTTGGAACGGCGCCTGTACGAGGCGGGTCTGACCCCCGCCGACAAGTCCTCGACCGGGGTCGTGCTGGCCTCGGCGGGGTCCACCGACCCGGAGGCGATCGCAGTGATCGCAGAAATCGCGCGGGAGTGGCGGCACACCGGTTGGTGCGCCGTGCGGCCTGCGTTCGCCTCCGCATCTCTCCCCGCACGGAGGACGCGGTCCGCGAACTGCGGGCACTCGGCTGCTCCCGGGTCGCCGTCGCCCCGTACGTCCTCGCCCCCGGCTTCCTCCCGGACCGCATCGCCCGGGGCGCGGCGGAGGCCGATGTCCTGGCGGACGTGCTGGGGCCGGCGCCGGAGGTGGCGCGGGTGGTGCTGGAGCGGTACGAGGCGGCGCGGACGCCGTTGTTGACGGCTGTGAGCGCCTGACGTCAGCCGGCCGGTGGCAGAAGGGTGCCGAGCGGCCCCAGGTCCAGGTTGAGATCCTCCACGGTGAGGTCGTAGCGGGCGCAGAGTTCCCGCATCCGGTCGTCGAGGAGCATCAGCGTCAGACCCACGCGCTCCTCCTGTTCCTCCGTGAGGTCGCCGATGTCCACTCGGTGCAGGGCCTGGCGTTCCATGAGCTGGCGGAGGAGTTCCACGACCGTCAGGACCAGTTTGATCAGGTCGCGTTCGACCGTGTCCGGGTCGGTCGTCAAACGGCTGGTGGGCATGGGGTCTCACTGATCCGGGAGAGGGTTGACGCGGCCACGGGGGCGATGACCGCGCGGAGGTCGATGCGGACCAGGTCGACGTCCGCGATGGACAGGACGAGGTCGCCGGTGAGGACGACGCCGCCCTGGAGGAGCCGGTCGAGGAGGTCGACGAGGGCGACCGGGCGGTCGGCGCGGGGGTGACGGTCATGCGGCGTGCTCCGGATCCGGCTGGAGCGCGAAGGAGTACGGGGCCCAGGGACCGGTGACCTCCACGCGGAGGCCGGGGACGCCCTCGGCGGCGGCGAGTATGCCCCTGCGGAAGGCGTCGACGCGGTCGGTGGGGACGAGGTAGGCGTCGTTGCCCACGTTGGTGCCGGGGGCCGAGCCCGCCAGGCTGCCGCGTTGCGGGTGTGTGCGACGCGGTCGACGGCGAGGGTGCCGGCCGTCTCGGTGAGGTGTGCGGCGGCCTGGGCGACCGTGCGCCAGGCTTCCTCGTTCCTGCGTTGTCTGCGGCGGCGGATCGACAGGTAGGCGCGGCCAGCCCGAGTCCGGTGGCCGGCTCCTGGGCGCTGCCGATGTCGGCTTCGGGCGGTGTGATGTCCGGTGTGGCGTAGATCTTGACGCCGAGCTCGACGTGGCCGGTGAGGCGGTCCAGGAGGGACAGGAAGTACGTGCGGCGGGTGTCGAGGGCCTGCCGGGCACGGTCCTCGTCGTGGTAGACGGTGGCCAGGCGCAGCGGGAGGACGGCGGCGCCGCAGGCGACGAGTGCGGCGACCACGGCGTGGTGGGACCGGACCGTGGACTCCAGCCAGTCCAGGTCGTCGAGATGGGCCTTGAGGGTGCCTCGTCGTAGTCGGCGGCGGGGACATGACCGACGGCGAAGGCCAGCCGCGGGGCGGGGCCCGTGGGCTCGACCAGGTGGATCGGGTCTCCGGCGACCCCGCGCAGGTCCGTCACCGCCGCGGCGGCCTCGGGCGTGCGGCGCAGGACCGCGTAGGCGTAGACGAGGTTCGGGTCGTTCATGGCTCCGGCCTCCTGTCGGCCGCCTTGAGGGCGGCGATCTCGGCACGCAGTCGTTCGTTCTCGTCGGCCAGGGACCGCTCGGGGCGGGCGGCCCGGGAGGAGAGGGAGGGGTCGTGTTCCCACCAGTCGATGCCCATCTCCTTCGCCTTGTCGACGGAAGCGACGAGCAGGCGCAGCTTGATGGTGAGCAGTTCGATGTCGAGCAGGTTGATCCGGATGTCGCCGGCGATGACCACGCCCTTGTCGAGGACCCGTTCGAGGATGTCGGCGAGGTTGGCGGTCTGGGCGCCGGGCCCGTGGTCGTAGGGGGAGGGAAGGCGGGAGGCTCCGGTGAGTCCGCCTGCTGCCGAGGGGGTCGAGTGGGTCATGGTCGGGGGGCTCGTCTCCGGGCGGTGATCTCGTCGAGTCGGTCGAGCAGTTCGTCCTCGCGGCGGTCGTACTCGTCCTCGTCGATCCGCCCTCCAGCAGGGCCCGTTCCAGTTCGACGAGGGCCTGCCGGACGGGGGCCGGGTCGTAGTACTGCGCCTCGGCGGCGGCCTGGAGCTGCTCGGCGGCCCAGAGGGTGGTGCGCAGGGGCGCGAGCGGAAGGGTGAGGATGCCGGTGAGCAGGCCCATGACCGGTCCCGTCAGGCGGCGAAGCTGTAGGGGGCAGGGGGCCGCGCAGCCGGAAGTCGTAGGCGTCGCCGTAGTCGTGGGCCAGGGTCCGGCCGGCCGTGGTGAACTCGTCGGCGCGGGCGTGTTCGACGAGGAACGAGACGTTCAGGAAGTCGTCCTTGGACGGGTCGGCCACGACGCTGGCCCGGGCCAGTCCGGACAGCCGTCCGACGATCTCGTCGGACTGCCGCCGCTGCCGGGCATCGACCTGCCGGGCCACGAGTTCGCCGAGGGCGAGGCGGTCCTCGTAGGTTCCGGTGCCGTCACGGGTGCACTGGTTGAGCCGGCGGGCCTCCTCGGACCCTTCGAGCACCTCGCGCAGCAGGTCGTCCTGGGAGCGGGCGGCCTTGAGGTTGTACTCGGCGGTGCCGTGCAGTTCGCCGAGCCGTCTCGCGTAGTCCTCGCGCCTCTGCCGCAGGGCGGTCCTGACGGCGGTGTCGTCGGGGGCGAGCAGGCCGAACCGCATGGGGAGGACCGATCCGTCGGCCATGAGCCGCTCCTGCAGCTCCTGGTGTGCGGCGAGGTCGCGCCGTTTGGGGCGCAGGTCGGGCGGGCGGGGCTGACGACGGCGGCGAGCGGGCCGTCGGCGACGACGCGCGGGGGTCGTCGCTCCCGCCGACGGTCCGCAGGCCGTCGAGCCGGAGGGGGTGGTCGGAGCGGGTGACGGCGTAGACGTAGACGCCGCTCACCGCTCGTCCTCCCTGTCCTTGTCGTCGCGGTCGAAGAGGTCGCCGATCGCGTCGACGGCGCCGCCGATCGCGCCGCTGGTCTTGCCCCGGGCGCCGCTCTCGACGAGGTTGCCGACGATGTCGGTGAGCTTGTCGGGGGCCTTGCGGCCGGCCTCCAGGTCGAGGCGGTTGCAGGCCTCGGCGAAGCGGAGGTAGGTGTCGACGCTCGCGATGACGATGCGTATGTCGATCTTCAGGATCTCGATGCCGACCAGCGAGACACGGACGAACACGTCGATGACGAGCCCGCGGTCCAGGATCAGTTCGAGGATGTCGAAGAGGCCGGCGGTCCCCGAACCGCTGGAGGTGGCGGCGGGCTGTACCCCGCCGGTCTGCGTCATGACGGTCACGGTGCGATTCCCCTCGGGAGACTCCGTTCTCGTGCCGCCCGTAGGTACGGGGGCGGCGGCGGGCGTGTTCAGGTGAACACCAAAACGGTTCCCGGCCAGGGGAGTCGAGAGAACGTGGCCCCGGGGGTCAGCGCTGTCGGTCGAGCTGGCCGCGGGCGTAGCGGCGGATCCGCTCGTAGCCCAGGAGCTGTCCCTGAGCGTCGAGGGTGACCCGGTAGGTCGCCATGATGCTCATGGTGTCGGGGACGCGCTCCAGCTCCACGACCTCCACGTCGGCGGTCCAGCCGTCCGGGCCGGGGCGGACCGCGGAGACCGAGTCGGGGGCCGTGCCGAGCAACTCGGCGAGCTGCTCCGACGCGCCGCGCATGACCTGCAGGGCCGTCATGTGGCCGGAGGGGGTGTCCTGGTGATCAGTGCTCGTCATGGTCCTACCGTGCCAAGTCCGGGGCGGGTGTGGGGGTGAATGGGTCAGACACCTCTTGTGACACGACGGGCTGACCGTTCCCTGCACCGCCGATCGCGTCGAGGATGTGGGGCCACGCGGCCCTGCCCAGGAGTCTGTCGGCTTCAGGTGTGCCGCCGTACTCGAAGCGCGGGGACGCCGGTGCCGGGCTCTCGCCGGGAAGGCGCGGTCGGTGGCCGGCGTCGTCGCGGGCGATCAGACGCACGGTCGCCCCGGCCGAGCGCCGGCGCCGGGCCAGCTGTTCGGCGAAGGGAAGCGACGGCCACATCGCGTCGTCGCCGCCTGCCACCAGGAGCAGATCGGCCCTGGCCGCTTCCACGGGGATCTCGGCCGACGGAAGCGAGTGGGCGAAGGTCCGCTCGCTCAGTTCGTACCATCCGCGGATGGCGACCGGGCCGCTGTCCGGCTCCGTGGGAGTCCAGGAGTCGTCCATCGGCACGAAGGGCAGCGGGCGCTCCCGCCACGTCCAGGACGAGCGGTACGGGTGGTGCGCCCCGTCGTGGCCCGGTCCGACATTGCACCAGACCCGCGAGGTGGGCGACAGCGCGATGGCCACGTCGACGCGCGGGTCGTGCACCGCCGTGAGAAGGGCCGCTTCAGCGCCCTTGGAGGTGCCGAGGACTCCGATGCGTCGTGCTCCTCCCCGCCGGAGGAATCCGACGGCATCGGTGAACGTCTCCAAGGGGACTTCACAGATTCCCGGGGCTGGCCGGGCCCGCCGAACCAGCGGATGGCCAAGGCGGCGAAGCCCTGCCGAGCGAGGATGCGCGCTCGCTCACGTTCGACGCGCCCGCTGGACCCCGCCAGGACCAGGACGCCGACGTCGCTGCCGCGAGCGGGAGCGAAGAGAACCCCTTCCCAGGGATCGACCAGCTCGCGCTCAGTGATGTCCACGCGCTCTCCTGTCCTCACAGGCCCCACTCTTCTCAGGCACTCGTCAGCTCCACCAGTTTGACGACGGTGTTCCAGTTGCGGGTCGTGGCGACGATCCCCTTGTTGATGCGGGGTTTCGACAGGTGCTCGGCCAGTTTGGAGCGGCCCAGGCCGTTGGGGCGTACAGGTACAGGGCGCGGTCGCCGAGGCTGAACTCCTCGGGGAGGTAGGCGTCCCGGTCGATCTCCGCGAAGCGCTCGGGGTCCACGGGGGCCGAGAAGTAGGTGACGTGGAGCTGCTTGGGCTCCAGGTCGGCGGCCGGGTAGGGGCACGCGTCGGCGATCGCCCGGAGATAGGCGTGGTCGCGCACGATCACGTCGACGCCGAAGCCGGAAGTCTGCTGGACGGCCCGGGCGATCTCGGCGGCCAGCGACTCCTCGTCCCCGCGGCCGGAGGAGAACACGGCCTGGCCGCTCTGGAGGTACGTGCGTACGTCCTCGTGGCCGAGGCCCGCCAGGAGGCTGCGCAGATCGGCCATCGGGAGCTTTCTGCTGCCGCCCACGTTGATCCCGCGCAGCAGTGCCGCATACATCGTCGTCATCCGGACACGATAGGACGGCCGTCGTGCCCCGTGGGGGTGGGCACGACGGCCGGTGGGCAGCTGCCCGGCCCCGTAAATTACTCACCGGTCACCGCGGGGCACAACCTTCTGCCCAGGATCCACACAGCCGAGGAGTCCGGCATATCCCCCTTGGGTCCCGATCTGTGTAAGGGGCCACCGTCCTTCGGGGTCCTCCCCGGTGGTGAGGAAGCGCGGGCCGTACGGATGAGTTCCGGCCCCGCCACTTCACCGGACAGCACGAGGAGATGGCTTTATGAGGCCCATACCTTCGAGACGGAAGGGGGCGGCAGGGGCCGCCACCTCATCACAAGGGGCGAGCCCGTCATGGGGAACGGAGAAGCGCGGGTGCGGGGCCTGGCCGCCCGGGCCGGCGGCTGGAGCGCGCGGCACCGATGGGCTGCCGTCGGCATCTGGGTGCTGTTCGTCGTCCTGGCGATGGGGCTCGGTTCCGCGGCGGGCCGGGTCGACGTCAAGGACATCGACCAGCTGAAGGGGGAGACGCACACCGCCGCGAGGATCATCGAGGACGCCGGGATCGACGAGCCGGCCGGTGAGACCGTGCTGATCCAGGCCGAGGGGAGCGAACTCAAGGCGACGGACGCCGAGTTCCGGGACGCCGTGAGCGCGGTGGTGAAGGCCGTCGAGGGGACCGACCGGGTCACGGACGTGACCTCGCCGTACGACACGAAGACGATCTCGAAGGACGGGCGCAGCGCGCTCGTGCAGTTCGACATGCGCGGTGAGTCGGACACCGCCGGCGAGCGGGTGGAGCCGGTGCTGAAGGCCGTCGAGGGCGTCCAGAAGGACCACGAGTCGCTGCGGATCGAGCAGATCGGCGGCGCCAGCATGATGAAGACGTTCGACGACGCGCTCGGCGAAGACTTCAAGAGGGCCGAGTACTCGGCGGCGCCGGTGGCGCTCGGCATCCTGCTCATCGCGTTCGGCGCGCTGGTGGCGGCGCTGCTTCCGGTGGCTCTGGCCCTCACCGCGATCATGGCGACGATGGGCCTGATGGGCGTCGTCAGCCACGTCATGCCGATGAGCGAGACCGCCAACTCCGTGATGCTGCTGGTCGGCATGGCGGTCGGCGTCGACTACTGCCTGTTCTACCTGCGCCGGGAGCGCGAGGAGCGCGAGGCGGGCCGGGACGCGCGGACGGCCCTGCGGATCGCCGCCGCGACCAGCGGCCGGGCGATCGTGGTCTCGGGTGTCACGGTGTGCGTGGCGATGGCGGGCATGCTGTTCACCGGGCTCGCCGAGTTCGAGGCGATGGGACTGGCCTCACTGATGGTCGTCGCGGTGGCGATGGTGGGGTCCGTGACCGTCCTGCCCGCGCTGCTGTCGCTGCTCGGGAGCGCGTGGAGAAGGGCCGCATTCCGTTCCTGCGCCGGCGCAAGCGGGGCGGCAGCCAGGACAGCCGCTTCTGGACGGCCGTGCTGCGGCGCGTCCTCGCCAAGCCGGTGATCTCCGTGGTCGTGGCGGCCGGTGCGCTGCTGGCCATCGCGGCCCCCGCGCTCGGCATGAAGACGCAGCAGCTCACGCTGGACCAGGAGTTCGGCGACTCGCTGCCGATCGTCCAGACGTACAACCGGCTCAACGAGGCCTTCCCGGGCGGCTCCGAGCCGGCCGAGGTGGTCGTGAAGGCGGACGACATCAACGCGCCGGAGGTGAAGTCCGCGCTCGCCGACTTCCGTGAGCGCGCGATCAGTTCGGGCGCCTCGCGCGGTCCGGTGGAGATCAAGCTGCACGACGCGCAGAACGTCGCCTTCGTCTACGTGCCGCTGGTCGGCGGCTCCGACCAGGACGAGGCGGGGGCCAGCCTGGACAAGCTGCGCGACGAGGTGCGTCCGGCCACGCTGGGCAAGGTCGACGGGGTCGAGGCGCCGATCACCGGTCAGGTCGCGGGGTCAAAGGACTTCAACGACCAGCTCGCCGGAGCCGTCATTCCGGTTTTCGCCTTCGTCGTGGTCTTCGCCTTCCTGCTGATGCTGCTGTCGTTCCGCTCGCTGACCGTCGCGGTCACGTCGATCGTGCTGAACCTGCTGTCGGTGGGCGCGGCCTACGGCATCCTCGTCGCCGTCTTCCAGCACGGCTGGGGCGCCTCGCTGGTGGGCGCGGAGGGGGTCGGCGCCATCATCACCTGGCTGCCGCTGTTCCTCTTCGTGATCCTGTTCGGCCTGTCGATGGACTACCACGTGTTCGTGGTCTCCCGGATCCGAGAGGCGCGGCTGCGGGGACTCGCGACGAACGACGCGATCCGGCACGGCGTGGTGACCACGGCCGGAGTCGTCACCAGTGCCGCGGTCATCATGGTCGCCGTGTTCGCGATCTTCGGGACGCTGTCCATGCAGTCCATGAAACAGATGGGCGTCGGCCTCGCGGCCGCGGTGCTCATCGACGCGACGATCATCCGGGGCGTGCTGCTGCCGGCGGTGATGGCACTGCTCGGCGAGCGCAACTGGTACCTGCCGAAGTGGCTGCACCGGATGCCGGACCTCACGCACGACGAGACGCCGCAGCAGGTCACGGGACCGGCGGCGCGGGACGACGAGGGCGAGCCCCTGAAGGTCTGACCCCGTCGCCTGTGTGAAGGGCCCGTTGGTTCCCGGGGAACCAACGGGCCCTTTCAGGCCGTGAGCCGGCGCATGTGCAGCACGTCCTCCTCGCGTGAGCACGCGATGTGACGGTCCGTCACGAGCCGTCGGCGGCCGGGCACGGAGCCGGGACCAAGGGACAGGCGGCGCGCATGGACGCCGCTCTCGACCAGGCGCGGATGCCCCTCACGCGCCGGGCCGTCGCGGTGTGAGGGGGTGACGGCCCGGCGCGGGACGGCCGCCCCGGCTACCCCTGCCGTGCGGGGAGTTCGGCCTCGATGAGGTCGGCCGCGCGGCGCGTGCCGCCCTCCTCGGCCATCTCCGACTGGATCGCCTTCAGCCGGCGGGCGACCTCCGGGTCGCCCACGAGGGCGAGGGCGGCCTCCCGCAGGGCCTCACCGGTCGCCTCCTCCGTGGCCAGCGTGCGGGCGACACCAAGGCCCTGGAGCATCTCCGCGTTGGCGAACTGGTCCGCGGCCTGCGGTACGGCGATCATCGGTGTGGCCGTGGCGAGGCCCTCCTGGCTGCCGCCCGCGCCCGCGTGCGTGACGAACAGGTCGGCCTGCTTGAGGATCGTCAGCTGCGGCACCCACGACCGCACCTCGACGCCTGCGGGGACGTCCGCGAACTCGGCCGGGTCGATGTGCTTGCCGATCGAGAGCACCAGGTGCCAGCCGGGCAGGTCGCCGAACGCCTTGACGCACTCCCGGTAGAAACCGGGCTGCTTGGTGAAGGCGGACCCGAGCGAGACGAGCGCGACCTTCTCGGCACCGGCCGGCCGCTGCCAGTCGCCCTCGGTGGTCCGGTCGCCCTGACAGGCTCCGACGAAGGAGTACACGCTCTCGTCGACGCGGTCCGCGTTCGGCTGGAGCGCCTTGGGGATGAGGACGATCGAGCGGTCGGGGCGGCCGCCGAACGCGTGGGGATGCAGGCTGATTCCGTTCTCCTCCAGCCAGGCCTGGAAACGGGCGAAGTAGGCGCGGCCCCGCTCGGTCTCCTTCGGCTCCGCCCACATGGGCTCGGCGACCTCCTCCTCGTACCCCTCCCAGGCGACCATGGCGGGCGAGAGGGAGACCGCGGGGACGCCCCAGCGGTGGGCGAGCACGCGGGCCGGATACGAGGCGATGTCGTGCAGCACGAGGTCCGGCTCGTCGCCCTCGTACGCCTCGATCAGCTGGGGAGCGCCTGGATCGCGTCGTCGAGGAACGGCTCCACGTTGTCCAGCAGGGTGGTCCCCCACGCCGACGGGTCGTCGTCGGGCGAAGGCAGCGTCGAGTTCCACGGCTTCACCTCGGCGCCGGTGCCCGCGACCTTCTCCGCGAAGACCGGCGGGATCGCGTAGGTCACCCGGTGGCCGCGCGCCACGAGCTCGCGGATCACCTCGAGGCTCGGGTTCACATGGCCGTGGGCGGCGATGGAGAACATGGCGATGTGCGCGCGACTGGTCATGGGCCGACCTTATGCGAGACGAGACGTCTCGTGCAACTCGGATGGGCGGCGGGGTGCGGGTCACACCGTGGGGCAGCGCGGTGGTGTGAGCTGGACGTGGTCGCCGTCCTGTCCGGTGAGTGTGGCCGTCAGCTCGCCGCCGCCCGGGTCGGCGATGCGCTGGGCCTCGACGGCGGTGCAGATCAGTTGGGCCACCGCGAGGCCGGGCAGTTTGCCGGCGGAGCCGAAGGGCAGCCGGATCGACACCCGGCCGCCCCGGGTCGTGACCTCCGCGGAGTCATCGGCCGGCGCCGGGGCCGAGTCCGGCTCGGCCGGGACAGCGGTGGCCTCGGGTGGGGTGGACGTCCGTGCGGCTGCCAGTCCCGGCAGCGCCGAGTCGAAGCCCAGGGCCCGCTCCTGCGCCGTCGGCCCCTGCAGCAGCGCGTTCACGGCGGTCTCCGCGTCGACCGGGGCGACGATCCTGCGGGGAACGGGAACGAGCCTGCCGTCCACCACGAGGTAGACCCGGACCGTCGGCACCACCCCCCGGGCCGGCGCGCCCGCCTCCACCACGCCGGTGGGCGGGATACCGCAGGAGGCGAGCCCGAACAGCGCCGGAGCCGCCAGCAGGGCCGCCCGGCGCGCGGCCCTCACAGGTGCTCCCCGTGGGCCGGCTCGTCGCGCCGCAGCGGGAGTTCGACCGTGAAGACCGCCCCGCCCTCCGGACGGTTCGCCGCCCGTACGGTGCCGCCGTGCACCCGGATGTTCTCGGCGGTGATGGCGAGGCCCAGGCCGCTGCCCTCCGTCCGCGTCCGGGCGGTGTCGGACTTGTAGAACCGCTCGAAGACGTACGGCAGTACGTCGTCGGGGATGCCGGGGCCGCTGTCCAGCACCTCGATGACCGCCGACCCCTCACCGTCCGCGCGCAGACACAGCCGGACCGGCCGGGCCCCGTGCCTGAGTGCGTTGCCGACGAGGTTCGCCACCACGACGTCGAGCCGTCGCGGATCGACGCGCCCCCGTACGGCGTCGGGCGGCGGCAGCTCGGTGTCCACCAGGCCGGTCCAGGCGCGGTCGGCGAGGGTGCGGCGCAGCGACTCGGCGAGGTCGATCTCGTCCAGGTGCAGCACAGCGGCCCCCGCGTCGAAGCGGGAGATCTCCATCAGGTCGTCCACGAGACGGGCCAGTTTCACGGTCTCCTCGCTGATCAGCCGGACCGCGGTGGCGGTGTCCGGGTCGAGACGGGCGGCGTCCTCGTCGAGGACGTCGGTGACCGCCGACATGGCGGCCAGCGGGGTGCGCAGTTCGTGCGAGACGTCCGCGGCGAATCGGCGGGCCCGGGCCTCCATGCCGCGCAGTTCGGCCACCGACTCCTCCAGGGCGGCGGCCGTCTCGTTGAACGTGTGGGACAGATCGGCGAGTTCGTCGGAGCCGTTGACCGCGAGCCGGGTGTCCAGCCGTCCTTCGGCGATGCTGCGGGTGGCGTGCCGCAGTGCGCGCACCGGCCGCAGCACCCCGCGCGCGGCGAGCAGCGCGAGCAGCACGGCGAGGCCCAGGGCGGGTACGGTGGCCCGCTCCACGGCGGTGACCAGGGCGTCCACGTACCGCTGTTCGGTGGCCTGCGGCACCGTCAGGAAGACCTGGACCCCGGAGGCGATCCGGCGATTCTCCTCGCCGGCGAAGGTGACCGGCATGCCGACGACGAGCGAGGTGTGGTCACCGGTGTTCACCCGCTGGAAGACGGTGGCGAGACCGGAGTCCACGGCCTCGCGCAGATCTGGCGTCAGCTCGTCGAACGGGTCGTCGGGGAGGGATGTGGCGCTCAGATCCTCGTAGGCGACCAGCACCCGCCAGTTCCCGGACGGCTCGGCGCGGGCCACATCACCGGCGAAGCGCCGCAGTTCGGCCTCGACCGGGGGAAGGCGAGCTGCGGGGCGAGCCGGTCGACCTGAGTGCGCAGCAGCTTGATCACGGTGTCCTGGCTCTGCTGGAGCACACCCGTGCGCGCCTCCCGGAAGCTCAGTGCACCGGTGGTCGCGGCGGTCAGCGCGGCGACCAGCGCGAACGCCACCACCAGGCGCGTGCGCAGCCCGCGCAGGCGTGGCAACAGGGCGTTCCTCGCGGAGAGGTTCCTCACGGGGACACGAACCGGTAGCCGAAGCCCCGCACGGTCTGGATGTAGCGCGGCTCGCGCGAGGGTTCGCCCATCTTGGCCCGCAGCCGTCCGACGCAGGCGTCCACCAGGCGCGCGTCGCCGTGGTAGCTGTGTTCCCAGACCGCTTCCAGGAGTTGCTGCCGGCTGAACACCTGGCCGGGTGCCGCGGACAGCGTGAGCAACAGCCGCAGTTCCGAGGGGGCGAGCGGGACCGGGACGCCCCGCCAGGTGACCGAGTGCCCGGCGCGGTCGACGGCCAGCTCGCCGTACGTGTCGATCTTCGGTATGCCACCTTCGGTGGACGCGGCGGCCGTCACCCGGCGCAGGACGGCCCGGATGCGTGCCTCCAGGACCCGGGCCTGCACGGGCTTGACGACGTAGTCGTCGGCTCCGGCCTCGAGCCCTACGACGATGTCCACGTCGTCGCCGCGTGCGGTCGCCATGAGGATCGGCAGCGTCTGGTCCAGGGCGCGCATGGCGCGGCACACGTCCAGCCCCGGCATGCCGGGCAGCATCAGGTCGAGCACCACGACGTCGGGCCGGAAGGAGCGCAGCCGCTCCAGCCCCTCCTCCCCGGTCTCGGCGGCGGCGACGTCGTGCCCCTGGCGGCGCAGCGCGAGGGCGACTCCTTCACGGACGGCGCGGTCGTCTTCGATCAGCAGAACTCGTGGCATGGGCTCAGTATCCGCAGGGCCGCACACGGTCCGGGCTCCTGTTACCGGATGATCACACAGGCATCCCGGCAGATCTTCGTTATCCCTCCGTTACCATTCGCGCCAGGTTCGATCACATGACCCTCGCAATCTGAACGACCATGACCGCGCACTCCGCACCTCCGTCCCGCAGCCGCCGCAGGAGCGGCGGCCCCGCGCACTCCGCCGGGCGGCGCGGCCGGATGGGCCCGCTGGCAGCGGGCCTGTCCGCGCTGGCGCTGCTCGGGCGGCCGGCTTCGCGGCCGTGGAATGGACGTCAGCGGGGCCGCAAGGGACAGTGACCGAGGCGGACTCCGGCCCGGGCACCGAGCCCGTACCGGGCTCCGCGGCCACATCCGCCCCGGCCAGGCCCATCACCCCGTCGGAACCGCCCTCTCCTGCTGCCTCGCCCTCCCCCGCCGCACGGCCGGAGATCCCGGCCACGGGCCCCGGCACCTTCACCGTCGCGCCCGGTTCGAGCGCCAAGGTGGGACAGGGGACGACCCTGCGCTACCGGGTCGACGTCGAGGACGGCATCGAACTGTCCGCCGCTGAGGTCGCCGAGCAGGTGGAGAGCGTCCTGGCCGACCGGCGGGGCTGGACGGCGGACGGCCGTTCGGCGTTCCAGCGCGTGTCGAACGGGCCCACCGACTTCGTCGTGAAGGTCGCGACCGCCGGGACCGTGGACGAGGTCTGCGGGCGGTACGGACTGGACACCGGCGGCGAGGTCAACTGCAACGTCGCCGAGAACGTCATGGTCAACCTCAAGCGCTGGCTGCTGGCGACCCCCGTCTACGCCGAGGACGTCAAGGCCTACCGGGCCCTCATCATCAACCACGAGGTCGGCCACTTCCTCGGCCACGGCCACGTCGGCTGCCCCGGCCCCGGCGAACCGGCCCCCGCGATGATGCAGCAGATCAAGGGCCTGCGCGGCTGCGTGCCCAACGTCTGGCCGTACGACGAGGAGGGACGGTACGTAACGGGACCCGCCGTCCCCTGAACGGCACCGGACCGGCGGCGCCGTCACCGCTGGTAACGCGCCAGTACCAGGTTGCCGTCCTCCTCCAGCCGCTCCCGCAGTTCGCCGAGTCCGATGGCCCCGCTGTAGTACTCCTGGAGGGCCGGGGTCGCCACCTTGTCCTTCCACTCGGGGTAGCCCCGTACGGTCTGCGCGGGCGCCGGGCGCAGGTGGGCGGCGAGCGCCGTGCCCGTGGACCAGCCGTGCTCGGTCGTGCGCAGGGCCGGGTCGTTCAGGGCCTGGGTGCCGGTGGGCAGCATCCAGTCGCCGAGGGCGAGGCGGACCATGTTCCGCGGCCTCAGCAGGAAGTCGATGAAGGCGGCGGCCTCCTTCTTGTGCGGGCAGTCCTCGGCGACGGAGAGGGTCTGCGGGCTGACGCCCTGGGTGAGTCCCCCAGCGCCCGCCGGGGCGGGCAGCACCTGCCAGTCGAAGCCCTTCGGGGCCTGCTGCACGATCTGCTGGCGGTAGGAGAAGCCCAGCGGCACCATCGCGTACCGGCCGCCGAAGAAGCCGGGCAGGGTGTCGGATCCGCTGCTGCCGAGGGTCGTGGGCGAGGCGCTGCGGTCGTTGCCGACCTGGTCGTGGACGGTGCGCGGCACCACCTGGTCGGCCGTCTCGAACCGGACCGCCACCTTGCCGTCCGGCCCGCGGTGGAAGAGCCGGCCGCCCGCCGACAGGGAGAGGTTGAGCGTGGCGGAGACGGGTTCCTTCAACGGCCAGGCGACGCCGTACTTCCCCCGGCCGCTGAGGCGTTCGGTGATGCGGCGGAACTCGGTCCAGGTCCAGGGGCGCTCCGGGGTGGGGATCCGGACGCCGGACTCCTTGAGCCACGTCGCGTTGGCGATCAGCACGCGCGGTTCCTGGAGGAACGGGACGCCGTAGACGCCCTTCCCGAAGGTCGTCGTCTCCCAACTGCGCCGCGGGATGTCGGACTTCAGCCGGGCGGGCAGCAGGTCGGTGAGATCGGCGAGGTAGCCGCCGTAGGCGAAGTCCGCGAGGTCGTCGGAGGCGTCGTGGATGATGTCGGGCGCCTCGCCTCCCTCGAAGGCGGTGAGGAGCTGGTCGTGCACGCTGTCCCAGGTGCCCTGGACGTACTCGACCCGGACGTCCGGGTGGGTGGCGTTCCACTCCCTCACCAGTTCCTTGTTGGCCTGGACCGACTCCTCCTGCCAGGCCAGGGACTGGAAGCGCAGGGTGATCCGGCCGTCGTCGCAGGTGCCGCCAGAGGTGCAGCCGGCGAGGAGCAGCAGGAGGACCAGGGCCAGGAAGGGGGCGCGTTTCATCAGCTCTTCACCGCCCCGGTCAGCATGCCGCCCGTGATCCGCCGTTGGATGACCGCGAAGACGACCAGCGAGGGCAGCGTCGCGAGGAAGGCGGCCGCCGCCAGCGGGCCGAGGTCGGCGACGCCCTCGGCTCCGATGAAATGCGTGAGCACCACGGGGAGGGTCTGTTTCTCCGGCGTCTTCAGCAGCACGAGGGCGAAGAAGAACTCGTTCCACGCGGTGATGAAAGCGAACAGCGCGGTCGCCACGATCCCCGGCGCGAGCAGCGGCGCGGTCACCGACACGAGGGTGCGCAGCCGCCCGGCCCCGTCGACCGCGGCGGCCTCCTCCAGCTCGGGCGGCACGGCCCGCACGTACCCGGCGAGCATCCACAGCGCGAACGGCAGCGCCCACACCACGTAGACCAGCACCAGCCCCGGTACGGAGTTGATCAGCCGGAGGTTCTTCAGCACGAGGAACAGCGGGATGATCAGCAGCACGAACGGGAACGCCTGGCTGACCACCACCCAGCCCGTCACCGCCTTCGCGAGCCGCGTGCGGCGCCGCGCGACGACGTAGGCCATGGGCGTCGCGATCACTACCGCGATGACCGCCGCCCCGAGTGCCGCGAGCAGGGAGTTGAGGGCGGCGTGCAGCAGCGGCTGTTCGTCGAAGGCCTGCCGGAAGTTGGCGAGGGTGGGGTCCTTCGGGATCCACGTCGGGTGCAGGCTGCCCAGCTCGCGCGGCGGCTTGAACGCGGTGGAGACCAGCCAGAGGAACGGGAAGGCGAGGAAGACGAGGTAGGCGAGCAGCGCGGTGTACTGGCCGACGCGGGCCGGGGTGCTGGTCCTCACGCGTCGTCACCTCCCCTGAGGCGGCCGGCGAGGAAGACGGCCAGGGCGATCGAGATCACGGCCACCATCACGCAGCCCATCGCCGCCGCGTAGCCGAACTGCCCGTAGCGGAAGGCCTCTTCGTAGGCGAAGAGCATGGGCAGGCGGGTCCGGCCACCGGGGCCGCCGCTGGTGAGGACGTAGACCAGGGCGAAGGAGTTGAAGTTCCAGATGAGGTTGAGCGCGGTGATGGCCAGGGCGATGGGTCTGAGGGCCGGCCAGGTGACCGTGCGGAAGCGGCGCCAGGCGCCGGCGCCGTCGACCGCCGCCGCCTCGTGGAGTTCGCGGGGCGTGTTCTGGAGGCCGGCGAGCAGCGCGACCGTCGTCTGGGGCATGCCCGCCCAGACGCCGACGAGGATCACGGCGGGCAGCGCGGTGGCGAGCCCACTGAGCCAGTCACGGCCACTGCCCAGGCCGAGGTCGCGCAGCGTCTCGTTGAGGATGCCCGCGTCCGGGTTGTAGACGAGCCGCCACATGATGCCGACGACGACCTCGGGCATGGCCCAGGGGACGATCGCCAGGGCGCGGGCCAGCCAGCGCAGCCGCAGCTTCTGGTTCAGCAGCAGGGCGAGGCCGAGGGCGAGCAGGAACTGCGGCACGGTCACCCCGACCGCCCACACCAGGCCGATCCGGAACGACTCCCAGAAGAGTGTGTCGTGCAGCAGATCCCGGAAGTTGAGGCCGCCGATCCACTGGGTGGGCTCGGTGCGGCCCGACTGGGCGTCGGTGAAGGCCAGCAGGATGCCGTAGAGCAGCGGCCCGACACTGAGGACGAGGATGGGGATCAGGGCGGGCAGGACGAGGAACCACGCACCGTGGTCGACGACCCGGCGGGGCGGGCGTTTTCCGGGCTCCGGACCGGCCGGTCTCCGAACCTCGGTCACCGATGTCACGGAATCAGCCCCTTTGCACGGCTCTACTGGCCACGTCATGCTCGTGAAGGCGATGTGCCTCGTCAAGACACCGCGCATGCCGTCCGACCTGTGCCGATGGGACACTGGCGGGCGGATGGCCGGAACCCGACGGCTCGGATGTGGACGACGGAGGCGGACGATGGACGAGGCACGGGCGCGGGACGTGCTGGCGGCGGCAGGGGTGCTGCCCGGCGCCCCCCGGGAGGCACGGCTGCTCGCCCTGGGTGAGAACGCGGTGTTCGCCGCGGGTGACCTGGTCGTCAAGGTGGGCCGCGACACCGAGCTTCTCGACCGGGCGCGGCGCGAACTGGACATCGCCGCGTGGCTCGCGGAGGCCGGTGTGCCGGCGGTGCGGGCGGCCGGGCCGAAGGCGCTGCTCGTGGACGGGCACCCGGTGACCGTGTGGCACCGGCTGCCCGACGTCGTACGGCCCGCCGAGGCGCGGGATTTGGCCGAACTGCTACGGGTCGTGCACGCCACTCCTCTTCCCCCCTTCGAACTGCCGCCCCGCGATCTGCTGGGCGGTGTGGAGCGCTGGCTGCGGCTCGCGGGCGACGCGATCGACCCCGCGGACGCGGCGTATCTGCGCGAGCGGCGGGACGGGTTCGCCGCGCAGGCCGCCGCGCTGACGCCGCATCTGCCGCCGGGGCCGATCCATGGGGACGCGCTGCCGCGAAATGTGCATGTCGGGCCGGAGGGGCCGGTGCTGGTCGACCTCGAGACCGTGTCCGCGGATCTGCGGGAGCACGATCTGGTGGTGATGGCGCTGTCCCATGACCGGTACGGGGTGCCGGACGAGGCGTACGCGTCCTTCGTCGAGGCGTACGGGTGGGATGTCCGGGAGTGGGAGGGGTGTTCGGCGCTGCGCGGGGCTCGGGAGACGGCCAGTTGCGCCTGGGTGGCCCAGCATGCGCCGAGCAATCCCAAGGCGCTGGCCGAGTTCAGGCGACGGGTGGCGTCGTTGCGGGACGGGGACGAGACAGTTCGGTGGTATCCGTTCTGAGGAAGGCCGGCTCAGACCCGCTCGTCCGCCAACTCCCGTAGCGGCCACGCCCCGTCGACCAGCGCCGTCGCGTCTCCCTTCTTGCGCAGGAAGCTCTGGAAGTCCGC
Organism: Streptomyces tuirus; assembly: GCA_018195615.1. GTDB lineage: Bacteria > Actinomycetota > Actinomycetes > Streptomycetales > Streptomycetaceae > Streptomyces > Streptomyces tuirus_A. Next base: position 1,449,953 of record JAGTPG010000001.1, read on the forward strand.
CGCCCACTGCGCGTACCACTCGATCTGGCGGTGGTGCAGGGCCGCCGGGCCCAGGGAGGCGATCTTGGGATGGCGGTCGGCTATCGCGCGGGCGAGGCGGGCTGCCGCCAGGGCGTCGGCCAGGGCGTCATGGGCGGAGTCGAGGACCACGCCGTACTCGGCGCAGACCGCTTCGAGGTTGCGTTTGCCGCGGCGGTAGCGGTCGACCCAGCGGTCGATGGTGTACGGGTCGATGACCGGGGCGGGGTCGACACCGCCCAGGCGGTCGCGCAGGGACGGCAGTCCGTACCGCCGCAACTCGGCGGAGAGCAGGGTCAGGTCGAAGGCCGCGTTGTAGGCGACGACCGGCACGCCCGTCTTCCAGTAGGAGGTGAGGACGTCGGCCAGGGCGTCCGCCACCTGGTCGGCCGGTCTGCCCTCGGCCGTCGCCCGCTCGTTGCTGATGCCGTGCACCGCCACCGCGTCCTCGGGGATCGGCACCCCCGGGTCGGCCAGCCACTCCCGGCGGCCCCTCGGCTCCCCGTCCCTGACCTCGATCACGGCCCCGTGACGATGCGCGCCTCGCGCGGATCCGTGCCCGTCGTCTCCAGGTCGAAGCCGATCAGCAGCTCCCGGTGCCAGCCCATGGGCGGTCCCCTTCTTGTGGTGCGTTCCCCAGTGGTCCCCACCTTCCCATGCACCACTGACAATCAGAGGACCGCGTTCCGCTTCTGCGGTGGACGCCGACCGAACAGCTAGGACACCGGTCGCGAATCCGCCCACATCACCTCGAACTCCTCGCGGTAGGTGGGGAAGAGGCCGCTTTCGTCGATCTCGCCCGACTTGACCACCTTGCCGCTGTTGCGCAGCACGAAGACCGGCGCCTCCATCCCCGGGTCCGGCGCAGGTAGTTCTGCACGACCGCGATGCCGTCGGCGCCGTCGCCGTCGACGAGGTACGCCGTGAAGCGGGGCGTCTCGTCGAAGACCTGGATCTCGAAGGCGCCCGGGTCGCGCAGCCGGGCCCGGACCCGGCGCATGTGCAGGATGTTCATCTCGACCGCCCGGCTGAGCTCGCCGCGCTTGATGCCGAGCTCGCGCTCGCGCCGCTTGACCGCGCTGGAGGCCGGGTTGAGGAACAGCAGCCTGACCCGGCAGCCGGACTCGGCGAGCCGTACCAGGCGGCGGCCGGAGAAGTTCTGCACGAGCAGGTTGAGGCCGATGCCGATGGCGTCGAGGCGGCGGGCGCCGCCGAAGATGTCCTCGGCCGGGAACTGGCGCATCAGCCGCACCCGGTCGGGGTGGACGGCGACCACGTCGGCGTACCGGTCGCCGACCAGGTCCTCGACCGCGTCGACGGGCAGCCGGCGCGCGGACGGTACGTCACCGCCCGCGCCGAGCATCTCCAGCAGCCGGGCCGAGGCGCGCTCGGCCTGGTTCAGCACGGCCTCGGACAGGGCCCGGTTGCGGGAGACGACGTTCCGGGTGACCTCCAGCTCGTCCAGGGCGAGTTCGACGTCCCGGCGGTCGTCGAAGTAGGGCTCGAAGCAGGGCCAGTGCTGGACCATCAGCTCACGCAACTGCGGCAGCGTGAGGAAGGAGAGGACGTTGTCGTCGGCCGGGTCGAGCAGATAGCCCTTTCGGCGGCTGACCTCGCGTACGGCGACCGCGCGTTGCACCCACTCCTGCCCGGCGGGCCCGGCGGCGGCCACCACCCAGTCCTCGCCGTGAACGGGTTCGTACACGGGCCGGAGCACGGCGGCGACGACCGCGCGCAGCCGCTGTTCGACGAGGTTCAGCCAGATGTAGGCCCGGCCGGCCCGCTGAGCGCGGGTGCGTACCTCGCGCCAGGCGTCGGCGTCCCAGTCCAGTTCCGGACCGATCGAACCCGACGCGTCCATCGGCCGTGCCAGGGACACGGCTCCGGTCGGGGCGTCCGTGGAGTTCCCCTCGTGACCCTCGTCACCAGGGGGCAGCTCCAGCCCTCCCGAGCCCACCCGCGCACCGCCTTCCGCTCCCCCGAGCACCACCCTTGTCAACGATCAAGGAAGGGTACTCCGGGAGCGGTCGGCGGTGCAGCCGGATGGGCAGGGTCAATCTCAACGGCAGGGTTGCCAGTGCCCGTTCTGCCGGCCGAGCCGGTCCGGAGTGAGCCGATTCATAGCGGTGACGTCGCGCGGGGCGATGGAGAATCCCTGCCAGTGGACGGGCATGGGCTGCTGGTCCTCGTCCCGGGCGATGGGGTGGAAGCCGATGTCCACCCAGGCCACCGGGTGCTTCAGGGCCTGTCCGTTCACCCACTTGTCGACGGAGGTCCCGGCCCTGGGCCCGCAGTCGCCGGGGTTGTGGCTCGAAAAGGAGAGTCAGCTGGCGAGCCGGGCGACCTGGCGTCGGCCCACGGCCCGTTCTTGATCTTCGGGAACAGCCGGACGCAGCGGTGCTCACCGCACCGGTCGAGGACGCGGACGCGGACGGCGGGCTGGGCGCCCGGCGCGGCCCGGTAGACGGCGCCGCTGAGCTGCAGCTGGTCCGGGGAGGTCAGCTTCTCGCCGGTGGCGTCCTGGTAGTCGGCCTTCAGACCCGCACCCAGCGGGTCGGCGATGAGGAGGCCGGCCGCCTCGGCCTTCTCGGCACGGCTGAAGGGCGGCTGGACGCCGTGCCGGGCGCCGGTGGCCACCACCTTGCCGGTGCCGAGGTCGACTGTCCGGGTGACGACGGTGTCGTACCGGTAGTCGTAGAACGTCACGTCGGCACGCCGGGCGCGTCCGGGTCGCCGACCTCCGGTTCGGCCAGGTCGGCGCCGAGGCGCTGCGGGCCCCGGTTCCCCTCGTCGCTCTCGCCGCTCTGGAGCAGCTGCCGGCCGAGGGCGATCTTCCCGGCCCGCTCCGGCTCGTCGTCGGTGAGCGGATCGCGGCCCTCGCCCTGCTCCCCTTCGGCCGGCGCCTCCTCGACGACTCCCGGCGCCGGGACCGCCCGGCCCGCGCCGAGGGCGCCGCTCTCCTGGCGGACGGACTGCCCCGCCCCGGTCCCCGTGCCGTCCGCCCCCGCCGTGCCCGGGAGGGTGATGCCGATCATCACGGCGGTCCCGGCCACCGCGATGGCCGTACCGGCCACCACCTTGCCCAGGTGGCGGTGCACTATGTTGCGCACGTCCTCCCCTACTCCCCAACGGCCCCGGGAGTATGTTTTTGCCCCATTGGTTCGGCATACCGCGTATGCACTGCCTGCTCGGTAAGAAGGGAGGCAGGTCATAGATGGTTCCCTCACTTTCGGGAGACTCGGGGCCAAGGCGTCCCCACCGGCGCCGCACACCTGAAAGAGTCGTATCCATGCAGGTCTGGCCTGGAGAGGCGTATCCACTCGGTGCCACGTACGACGGCGCCGGAACGAACTTCGCGGTGTTCACGGAGGCCGCGGACCGAGTAGAGCTGTGTCTGCTGCACGACGACGGGTCGGAGACGGCGATCGAGCTCCGGGAGAGCGACGCGTTCGTACGGCACGCGTACGTGCCGGGCATCATGCCGGGGCAGCGGTACGGGTTCCGGGTGCACGGCCCGTACGCCCCGGAGCGGGGGCTGCGCTGCAACTCCGCGAAGCTGCTGCTCGACCCGTACGCGCGTGCGATCAGCGGTTCGATCAGCTGGGGCGAGGAGGTCTACGGTTACCACTTCGACGATCCCGACCGGCGCAACGACCTGGACTCGGCACCGCACACCATGACGTCGGTGGTGGTCAACCCCTACTTCGACTGGGGCGACGACCGGCGCCCGCGCACCGAGTACCACCACACGGTGATCTACGAGGCCCACGTCAAGGGCCTCACCATGCGGCACCCGGGCCTGCCGGAGGAGCTGCGCGGCACCTACGCGGCCCTCGCCCACCCGGCGATCATCGAGCACCTCACCGAGCTCGGCGTCACGGCCCTGGAGCTGATGCCCGTACACCAGTTCGTGAACGATCACCGACTCGTCGACATGGGCCTGAACAACTACTGGGGCTACAACACGATCGGCTTCTTCGCCCCGCACAACGCCTACGCCTCCTGGGGCGACCGGGGCCAGCAGGTGCTGGAGTTCAAGTCGGCGGTGAAAGCGCTGCACGAGGCCGGGATCGAGGTGATCCTCGACGTGGTCTACAACCACACCGCCGAGGGCAACCACCTGGGGCCGACCCTCTCCTTCAAGGGCCTGGACAACTCCCGCTACTACCGGCTGACGGACGACCCTCGCTACTACATGGACACGACAGGGACCGGGAACTCCCTGCTCATGCGGTCCCCGCACGTGCTCCAGCTGATCATGGACTCGCTGCGGTACTGGGTCACGGACATGCACGTCGACGGGTTCCGCTTCGACCTGGCGGCGACACTCGCCCGGCAGTTCCACGAGGTGGACCGGCTGTCGTCGTTCTTCGACCTGGTGCAGCAGGACCCGGTGGTCTCCCAGGTGAAGCTGATCGCCGAACCGTGGGACGTGGGCGAGGGCGGCTACCAGGTGGGGAACTTCCCGCCGCTGTGGACGGAGTGGAACGGCAAGTACCGGGACACCGTGCGCGACCTGTGGCGGGGCGAGCAGCGCACGCTCGCGGAATTCGCCTCGCGACTGACCGGCTCGTCCGACCTGTACCAGGACGACGGGCGCCGCCCGCTGGCCTCCATCAACTTCGTGACCTGCCACGACGGCTTCACGATGCACGACCTGGTGGCCTACAACGACAAGCACAATCACGCCAACGGCGAGGACAACCGGGACGGCGAGAGCCACAACCGGTCCTGGAACTGCGGCGCCGAGGGCGAGACCGACGACCCGGACGTGCTGCGGCTGCGGGCCCGGCAGATGCGGAACTTCATCGCGACGCTGATGCTGTCCCAGGGCGTGCCCATGATCAGCCACGGTGACGAGTTCGCCCGCACCCAGCGCGGCAACAACAACGCCTACTGCCAGGACAACGAGCTGGCATGGGTCGAGTGGCCGGCTCAGGACGAGGAGACCGAGGGGGACCTGAGCACAGAGCTGCTGGCCTTCACGCGCGCGATGGTGTGGCTGCGCCGGGACCACCCGGTCTTCCGCCGGAGGCGCTTCTTCCACGGCCGGCCCGTGGAGGGCACGCACGACGACCTGTCGGACATCGCCTGGTTCACTCCGGAGGGCCGGGAGATGACCCAGCGGGACTGGGACTCGGCGCAGGCCTCGGCACTGACGGTGTTCCTGAACGGCAACGCCATCTCGGAACCGGGCGCGCGCGGGGAGCGCATCACCGACGACTCGTTCCTGCTGATGTTCAACGCCTCGCCGAAGCCGCTGGAGTTCGTGGTGCCGGTCGACCACGGGCGGCAGTGGCAGGTCGTGGTCGACACGGCCCGCCCGGAGCCGCCGGACACCGGCCCGAAGGTGCAGGCCGGGGACCGGCTGACCCTCACGGACCGGAGCCTGACGGTGCTGCAGCGTCCCGTGTAGCGCGGGCCCCGGCCCGTGCCGCCGCATCGCCCGGAGAGAGCCACTCGTCCGGGCGACGCGCCGCGCACCCGGCGTGCGGGATGGCACGAACAGCGGCGGGGCGGGTACGTACGTTTCCATGACACCTGAGCGACCTGACCCGGTGGTGCCCACGGCCACGTACCGGCTGCAGCTGCAGCCCGAGTTCCCCTTCGGGGCCGCGGCGGCCGTCGTGCCGTACCTGGCCTCGCTCGGCGTCTCGCATCTCCACCTGTCCCCCGTCCTCGAGGCCGTGCCGGGTTCGACGCACGGCTACGACGTCGTCGACCACGCGCGCGTGCGCGAGGAGCTGGGCGGCGAGGAGGGACTGCGGGCCCTGGCGCGCACCGCGCGGGAGCACGGGCTCGGCCTGGTGGTGGACATCGTCCCGAACCACATGGCGATGGCCCCGCGCCACAACCGCGCCCTGTGGGAGGTGCTGCGCGAGGGCCCGAAGTCGCCGTACGCGCGCTGGTTCGACATCGACTGGGAGGCGCAGGACGGGCAGGTGCTGCTGCCGGTGCTCGGCGGGCCGCTGGGCGAGGTGCTCGACGAGCTGCGTGTCGACGGTGACGTCCTGCGCTACTACGACCACGTGTTCCCGCTGCGCGAGGGCACCGGTGACCTGCCGCTGCCGCATCTGCTGGACGCGCAGTGGTACCGGCCGGTGTGGTGGCGGCTGGCCCGGACGGAGCTCAACTACCGGCGGTTCTTCAGCATCTCCGAGCTCATCGGGGTGCGGGTGGAGGATCCGGAGGTGTTCGAGGCCACCCACGGCAAGATCCTCCAGCTGCTGCGGGAGGGCGTGGTCGAGGGGCTGCGCATCGACCATCCGGACGGGCTCGCCGACCCCGACGGCTACCTCCGGCGGCTGCACGAGGCGACCGGCGGCAGCTGGACGGTCGTGGAGAAGATCCTGGCCGACGGTGAGCGGCTGCCGGCGTCCTGGCCGGTCGCGGGCACCACCGGCTACGACGCCCTGCGGCACGTGGACGGGCTGTTCATGGACCCGGCGGGGTTCGGGGACCTCCTGGGGCAGTACCGGCGGTTCGCGGCCCCCCAGACGGACCGGGGCGGGGAGTGGGAGGCGACCGTGCGGCGGGCGGCGTACAAGGTCCTCACGCACGAGCTGGCCACCGAGACGGACCGGCTGACCCGGGTGGCGGCCCGGCTGTGCGCGACCTCGCCGGAGCCGGCCCTGCGCGACCGCGCGCCCTGGGCACTGCGCACCGCGCTGCAGGAGCTGCTGGTCCGGATGGAGGTCTACCGGCCGTACGAATCCGCCGACGCCTCGTCGGTGGTCACCGAGGAGGCCGCCGCCGAGGCCCGGCTCGCCTTCGTCGTGCCCGAGGAGGCCGGTGCGGTGGAGGTCGTACGGGACCTGGTGCTGGGGCGGTACGGCGACGGACCCGCGCAGATCGAGTTCCGGACGCGGTTCGCGCAGACCTCGTCGGCGCTGCGGGCGAAGTCCGTGGAGGACACGGCGTTCTACCGCTACGTGCCGCTGCTGTCGGCGACCGAGGTGGGCGGGAATCCGGGCGGGCCCGCGCTGGCGCCGGAGGAGTTCCACGCGTACTGCGCGCGCGTGCAGCGCGACTGGCCGGTGACCGGGACGGTCGCCTCGACGCACGACACCAAGCGCAGTGCCGACGTCCGGGCGGCGCTGAACGTGCTGACCGAGTGCCCGGACCGCTGGGCGGACGTCCTCGCCGAGGTGACCCGCGCCGGCGAGGGCGTACCGGACGCTCAACTGGCGTGGGCGGCCTGGCAGACGGTGTTCGGGCTCGGTCCGGCGTCCGGGTCCCTGGAGCGGGTGCGGGGAGCGCTGCTGAAGCACGTGCGCGAGGCCGGTCTGTACACGAGCTGGACCGAGCAGGAGCCGCCGTACGAGGAGGCGGTGGCGCGGTTCGTCGCGGCCGGGCCGTGCGGGGTGCCGGGCGAGCGGATCGCCGCGTTCCGGGACTCTCTGGCGCCGCACATCCGGGCCAACGTGCTGGGCACGGCCCTGGTCCAGCTGACGATGCCGGGCGTCCCCGACGTCTACCAGGGCACGGAGGCCGAGTACCGGGCGCTGGTCGACCCGGACAACCGGCGCGCGGTGGGATTCCCGCCCGGGCCGTCCGGGGAGTCCGGAGGGTCCGGGGAGTCCGGCGAGACGTCCGCGGAGAAGGTCACGGTGACGCGGGCGGCCCTGGGACTGCGCGCGCGACGCCCCGACGCCTTCGGCGACACGGCGACGTACACGCCCCTGGCCGCCGAGGGTTGGGCGGCGGGCCACTGCCTGTCCTTCGTCCGCTCCGGAGAGGTGGTCACGGCGGTGACCCGGCTGTCGCTGCGGCTCGCGGAGGCGGGCGGCTGGCGCGACACCCGACTGCCGCTGCCACCGGGACGCTGGGCGGACGTCGTGCAGCCGGGACGTGAGTTCACGGGGCACGCGCGCGTGGAGGAGCTGTTCGGTCGGTTGCCGGTGACTCTGCTGGAGCGGGTGGCTGAGTGAGGCGGGGTCGACCACCGTCGAGTGGTGCTCGGCACCCGCGACCGCGCACCGGCGGTCGATGCTTCCGGGCGCCCCCTGGAGCCTCCCCCGCCGTGCCCTTGACACCGCACCATGGCCATGGGGTACTGCGATTGCGAACTCGGGCGGATGTGACGGGGGTGAGTGTCCTGCCGGAGCTGCGCTACCCGACGGTGACCGAACTGGTCTCTGCTGCCCGGGCGTTGACCGCCCACCGGCCGGGCGTCTGCGTCTTGCGGCAAGTGGGTACCTCGCGCGGGGGCCGCCCCCTGCATCTGCTGTCGGTGGGCCGCGCCCGCCGCGCCGTGCTGGTGGTCGCCGGTGCCCACGCCAACGAGCCGACCGGCTCCTGCACCCTGCTCGCGGTCGCCCGGTGGGTGCTGGAGCGGCGGGAGTTGCGCGACGGCATCTCCTGGCACTTCCTGCTGTGCGCGGACCCGGACGGGGCGAGCCTGCATGTGACGCCGGCCCCACGCAGCCTGTTCGACTACCACCTCGGCTTCTTCCGCCCCGCGGGCCCGGAGCAGCCGGAGTGGGCGCCGTCCGTGCTGCCGCCCGACCGGCTGCCGCCCGAGACCCGGGCCCTGACCGGCGTCATCGACGAGCTGCGCCCCTACCTCCAGGTGACCCTGCACGGCACGGACCTGGGCGGCAGCTGGGTGCAGTTGACGAAGGACGTGCCGGGACTCGCCGAGCCGTTCGTCAAGTCCGCGGCCGAGCTGCACATCCCGGTCGAGACCGGCGCCTCGGACGCCGCGGGCTGGCCCGCCTCCGGTCCGGGGGTGCACGTGATGCCCGCGCCGGGCGTCGGACCGGCGTACCCGAGCCTGCCGGACGACGCACGGCACAGCACCTGGTACCACGCCCATCGGTACGGCGGCCTGACCGCGGTGGTCGAGGTGCCGATGTGGGCGAGCGACCTGGTGGACGACCCGGCTCCGCATCCGGCTCCGGCGGCGGCGATCAGGCGGCTCGCGCGCCGGCTGCAACGGGACGCGCTGGAGGTGACACGGGTGCTCGACGGCGCGCTGCCCCGGCTCGCCGACCTGGACGGGCCGCTGCTGAGGGCCGCCCGGTGGGGGCTGGAGCTGGTGCCGGGGCTGGCCGCGGACCTGGTCCACACACCGCCCGCGGACGACACCAGGGCGTATGTGGGCAGCGTCGACGCGTTCGCGCGCCGGGTGCCGCTGCGGGCGGCGGCCATGCTGCGGCGGGTGCTGCGCGGGACCGACGACCGGGCGGCCAAGCAGTTGGAGGAGCTCGTCGCGACCTGGAGCGACGCGTTCGCGGAGCGATTCCGCGCCCGCTGGGTGCCGTTGGAGCACCAGGTCGAGCACCAGTCCCGCACGGTGGTCGCCGCGGCTCTGCACGCACGCGAGGAAACGCAGTGAACCACCCCACGATCGCTACGGCACGGCTGCTCCGGAGCCCCGCTCCCGCCGGCTGGAGGGTGCGCGCGGGCGCGAGTGCCGCAGAGCCAGCTCGAAGGCGGAGAGCACCACGCGCGCCTGGTACTCCGCTTGGCGTGCCACCGGGATCCAGCGCGCCCCACAACCGTCTCGGTAGTCGGCGCACCACTCGTCGATCAGCAGATCCAGCTCGGGCAGTGCCCCGGCCGGGTCGTGCCCAGCGGCCCTCACGAGCTGGTGCAGCAGGCCCGCGGTGCGCAGCGCCAGCCGCCGCCCGGAGATGCGCAGGGCGGCCAGGTGGGCGGTGGTCAGGGGCGGCAGGGGGTGGGCCGCGCCGTCGCCGGTGTCCGGGTCCCAGGCGTCGGCGAGGCCGGGACAGACCAGTAAGTAGTCGTCGACCGGGGCGAGCAGCCGCGCCGCGTCGGGCACGGACGCGAGCTGCGGCCGGATCCGGGCCAGCAGCTGCCGCAAAAGCGCGGTGTCGTGGCGCAGGGTGCGGCTCACGGCCCGCAGCACCGCGTCCCGGTCCGCCGGCGGGGAGCCGTCCGCCACGGCCGCCACGCCCCACATGGGCGCCTCGACGACCGCGGTGACGGTGCCGTGCCGGTGCGGGTGAAACCAGGTCGACTCGACGGCGGCCTCCGTGATGGCCGCGGCGAGGTCGGCCCGGCGCGGCGGCGGGATCCGGTACACGGCGGGTCCGAGACCGGGCCAGTACAGGGCGTCGTAGGCGCCGAGTTCGCGGGGGATGCCGAGCCGGGCGGCGATGTGGGCGAGGCGCTGGGCGAGGCCGGGCAGGTCCTGGGTGAGCTCGACGAAGCCGCCGCCGACGTCGACGCCGTGCAGGGAGCACTGGAGGAACGGGCGCAGTTGGTCCTGGACGTCGAGGAGTGCGCGCGTCTCGGGCAGGGCGGCGCCGCCCGCGCCGTCGGGCAGCCACTCGGGCTGTTCCAGGAAGCCGGGCCGGAAGAAGTTCCGGAAGTACTGGCCGAGGGTGTACGGGCCGGTCAGCCAGCCCTCGTTGCGGCGCAGCCCGTCCGGGTCGAGGCACAGCAGCAGGTTCCAGGTGGCGTCGGCGCCCTCGGTGAGCCGCGGGTCGGCCAGCGCGCGCTCGGCCAGGCGCAGCACGGTGGCGCCGCCCACGGGTTCGTTGGCGTGGGGGCCGGCGACGACGAGGGCCTGGCGGCCGCCGTGGCCGACGGAGAGCAGCCACATGGGGGTGCCCGCCCGGGAGGTGCCGACCCGGCGCAGCCGGGCGTCCCGGGGGTGGCGGGCGACGAGGGCGGCGGCCCGGGCGCCCAGTTCGTCGACGGTCGGGTAGCGCGGGAGGGGCGGCAGGGCACACCTCCCCGATGCGGTGCCGTCGGTTCACCACCTGTACATGGCGTACGCACAGTCAGTCACGACTTCAGGGGTACGTCAACACCGTGGACCGGAAAGGACTTTCAGCCATCCGCACCGGGGCGACAGTTGGTAACGCCCAGGCCAGAGCTGAGGGGAGGCTCTGTTTCCGGTCAGCCGGCCGCCAGCCGGAACGTCATCCGCCCGAACCCCACCTGGTCGCCCTCGCGCACGACGGCCGCACCGACGACGCGCCGGCCGTTGACCGTCGTGCCGTTGGTGGAGCCGAGGTCGCGCAGGACCCACATGCCGCCCTGGTGGCGGAGTTCGGCGTGCACCCGGGAGACCGTCTCGTGGTTGAGACGCAGTCCGCTGGCGGGGTCGCGGCCTATGCGCAGCGGATGGCCGTGCGCCGGGTGGGGCAGCAGCAGCTTGGGCAGCTTCTCGGCCTGCCAGGCCCTGCGCAGCCGTACGGTGAAGCCGGAGATCGCCTCGACGGTGCCGAACACCACGCGCGAGAACCGGCTCTCCGTGGGCAGGTCGGCGGTGAGCACGGCGAGCTCGTCCGGGCGGCGGGCGGCGAGCGCCAGTTCCATGCGGCGGACGAACGTGTCGTGGGACAGGCGGCCCATGGCGACGCCGTCACGGAGCACCTTCAGCGCCCTGTCGCGCTCCGTGTCGGAGAGCCGCGCGGGGTACGTGTTGAACTCGAAGGACGACGTCACGCTGGTGATTGTCGGACAGCGCGGCCGGGCTGTCCAGAAAACGGGAAAACGGCCGCCACGCGCGCGTGCCCGGCGACACCCGCCGCAAATGGGTGGATGCACCGGCGGATTGATCGCGTTTGACGCACCATGGACGGGCTACATCACGGTGAGCAGACGAAGGGGAACCGTCCGTGCAGTTCGAGGTGTGGGCACCGCAGGCAGACCGTGTGACGCTCCGGTGCGACGGCGTCACGCGCGCGTTGGAGCGCGATCCGGAACGGGCGGGATGGTGGTGGGGCGAGGCGGAGGCGCACGACGGGTCGCGGTACGGATTCGCGCTGGACGACGGTCCCGTGCTGCCCGATCCGCGCTCGCGCCGGCAGCCGGACGGCCCGGACGGGCCGAGCGCGGTCGTCGACCACGAACGGTACGCGTGGCGCGCGCCGTGGCAGGGGCGGCCGCTGCCGGGCGCGGTGCTGTACGAGTTGCACGTGGGGACGTACACGCGCGAGGGCACCCTGGACGCGGCCGCCGAGCGGCTCGGCCATCTCGCCGAACTCGGCGTCACCCATGTGCAGCTGATGCCGCTGTGCCCGTTCCCGGGCACGCACGGCTGGGGGTACGAGGGCGTCTCGCTCTGGGCGGTGCACGAGCCGTACGGCGGGCCCGAGGCGCTGAAACGCTTCGTCGACCGCGCTCATGAACTCGGCCTGGGCGTGGTGCTCGACGTGGTGCACAACCACTTCGGGCCGTCGGGCAACTACCTGCCCGTCTTCGGGCCGTACCTGACGGACCGGCACCACACGCCCTGGGGCACCGCGGTGAACCTGGACGCGCCCGGCTCGGACGAGGTGCGCGCGTATCTCATCGGCAGCGCGCTGGCGTGGCTGCGCGACTACCGGATCGACGGGCTGCGTCTGGACGCGGTGCACGCGCTGGTGGACACGCGCGCGCACCACTTCCTGGAGGAGTTGTCGACGGCCGTGGACGCCCTGGCGGCCGAGGTGGACCGGCCGCTGTTCCTGGTCGCCGAGTCGGACCTCAACGACCCGCGGCTCATCACCCCCCGTACGGAGGGCGGCCTCGGGCTGCACGCGCAGTGGAACGACGACTTCCACCACGCCCTGCACACCACGCTGACCGGCGAGTCGCAGGGCTACTACGCCGACTTCGCGCGGGCTCCCCTCGCCGGGCTCGCCAAGACCCTCACCGGGGGCTTCTTCCACGACGGGACGTACTCGAGCTTCCGGGAGCGACGCCACGGGCGCCCTCTGGACCGTACGCGGGTGGCCGGGCACCGGCTGCTCGGCTACGGCCAGACCCACGACCAGGTCGGCAACCGCGCCCAGGGGACCGGCTTTCGGCTCTGATCTCCCCCGGGCTGCTGGCCTGTGCGGCCACGCTGATCCTGACGGCGCCGTTCACGCCGATGCTCTTCATGGGCGAGGAATGGGCGGCGGGCACGCCCTGGCAGTTCTTCACCGACCACACCGACCCGAGCTGGCGGACGCCGTACGGCGGGGCAGGCGGCGGGAGTTCGCCGCCCACGGCTGGAAGGAGGAGGAGGTACCCGACCCGCAGGACCCGGCGACCCGGGACCGCTCCTGCCTGGACTGGTCCGAACCGGAACGCGAGCCACACGCGCGCGTGCTGGACTGGTACCGGCAGCTCCTCGCCCTGCGCCACGAGCAGCCCGACCTGACTGATCCCGACCTCGCGGACACCAAGGTGGCCTACGACGAGGAGCGGCGCTGGATCGCCTTCCGGCGCGGCGACGTCCTGGTGGCGGTCAATCTGGCGCGGGAGCCCGCCGCCCTGTCGCTGGGCGTCCCGCACGCGCGTGTGCTGGCGGCGTGGGAGCCGGTGGAGACTCCCGGGGCGGACGGAGTGCTGCATGTGCCCGGGGAGTCGGGTGTGGTGCTGCTGCAGGAGTGACGACCCGCGGGGCGACTGCGCCGACCCTGCCGTGGCGTCCTCTACAGCGCGTCGTCCGTGTCCCGCAGGTCGGTCACGCGCTCCAGCAGGATCGGCTCCCAGGCGCGGCGCAGTTGGGTTCGCAGCAGGGTGATCCGGGTGGCGTCCCGGCTGTCCAGGGCCCCGGCGAGGTGCACGACGCTGTCGCAGCGGGCGAGCCACAGGCCGCGCAGGCAGGGCCGGGCGCCGTAGCCGGCGAGGGTGGCGGCGCGTACGGCGGCGGGCGAGCCGACGGCGAGGGCGAGGCCCGCGATGTCCTCGGCCGGGTCGCCGACGACCGCGCCGGCCCAGCCGAGGACACCGCGTACCCGCCCGTCTGCGCTGACCACGAGATGCCCGCCCGTGAGGGCGTGGTGGGTGAGGACCACCGAGCCGGGCTGGGCGGCGAGCTGGGCCGCGGCGGCCGCGGTGAGCTGGTTCAGGCGGGCGGGGTCGAACTCGTCGGCGTGGGCGAGGCGTTCCGCGGTGCGTACGGCGGACCGGCGCAGTGCCTCCAGGGAGCGCGGAGCGGCCCGCGGCACGCCGAGGGTCTCGGCCTGCCGGAGCGGCACCTCGCGCAGGCCCGTGAGCAGTCCGGCCAGGTCGGCCTCGCCGACGGCGGACACGTCGTGCTCCTCCCCCGAGCCGCCGGGCACCTTGGTGTCCAGGGTGTAGGTCAGCCCGGCCGCCCACTCGCCGTGCGCCACGCTGGCCGGCACCGCCATCGGGACGTGCGGGCGGACGAGGTCGCGCAGGCGCAGTTCACGGCGCTGGCGCAGGGTGGCCTCGCGGTCGGGGGCGAGACGCAGCACATGGCGGTTGCCGACCCACCAGGTGGCGGGTTCGGCGCCTTGGGTGGCGGGCCGGACGTCAGGGCCGGCGGCGGAGCCGGTGCCGCTCCTGCCGTCCTTGAGCAGGGAGCTGACCAGCCTGCGGACGGTGTCCGCGGTGGGTGTCGGTGCCTGGGTCATGGTCGCGCCGTTGCCGTTCGGGAGGCGTGTGGGGGACATCGGTGGCGTCACTCCACTATGACCAGCTCGCGGGCGGTGGTGTTCAGCCGCCGTCCGCCGTCCTCGGTGACGGTCACGATGTCCTCGATGCGCACCCCGAACTGGCCGGGCAGGTAGATGCCGGGTTCCACGGAGAAGCACATGCCGGGCACGAGGGGCTGTTCCTCGCCCTCGATCATGTACGGCGGCTCGTGGGTGGTGACGCCGATGCCGTGTCCGGTGCGGTGGATGAAGTGCTCGCCGTATCCGGCGCCGGCGATGACCGCGCGGGCGGCCCGGTCTACGTCCTGGCAGGCGGCGCCCGGCCGCACGGCGCGGAAACCCGCCTCCTGGGCCTGGCGCACGATGTCGTGCACACGGCGTTCCTCGTCGGTGGGTTCGCCGACGTGGACCGTGCGGGAGGTGTCGGAGCCGTAGCCGTCCCTGAGACCGCCGAAGTCGAGGACGACCATGTCACCGCGTTCGATGACGCGGTCGCCCGCCTCGTGGTGCGGGTCGGCGCCGTTGGGACCGGAGGCGACGATGGTGAAGTCGACCGTCTCGTGCCCGTGCCGGCGCAGGTGCCGGTCGAGGTCCGCGGCCACCTCGGACTCCCGGCGGCCGGAGAAGCGGACATTCCGGATCTCCTCGAAGGTCGCGTCGGCGGCGGCTCCCGCGGCCGCCATGAGGTCCAGCTCGGCCGCGTCCTTGACGGCGCGCAGCATCGGCAGGGCCTCGGTGAGCGAGGCGTAGGAGCTGCCTGGCATCGCCTTCCGCAGCGCCAGCAGGTGCAGGGCCCAGGCGTTGTCGCTGATGCCGAAGCGGCCCGAGGCGTCGAGCAGGGCGGCCGTGGCGGCGTAGGGGTCCTTGCCGTCGGTCCAGTCGCGCAGGGTCAGGGCGGGGGCGCCGGCCGCCTTCCGCGCGTCCGGGGCCTCCAGGGCCGGGACGACGAGGACGGGGTCCTGGCCGGCGGCGAGGACCAGCAGGGTGAGCCGTTCGGTGACCGCCGGGGGTGTGTAGCCGGTGAGCCACACCAGGTCCGGCCCCGGGGCCACCAGCAGCCCCGCGAGGCCCGCCTCGGCGGCTGTCCGCGCGGCGCGCTCCATGCGGGCCCGGTAGTCGTCGGCGGTGAAGGACGCGGCGGTGCTTCCGGTCATCCGGGCCTCCCAGGACGGACGAAGGGCTACGGGCAGCATCCTGCCCGGCCCGAGGGGGCGGCGCGAGCCGTCTGCGAACTTCACCCGGACACCATTGTTGTCGGCGGAGGATTGCTCCAGCCCGAGAATTAATGCTTATATGCACGCCATCCATTAGCGGTTCGATCGAGGGGGCGTACGACGGTGCTCGTGCTCGCACACATCAGCGATCTGCATCTGGACGGGAGCGTGCGGGCGACGGAGCGCGCCGAGCGGGTGCGCGACCGGTTGTGGGAGCTGCCCGGCCGGGTGGACGCGCTGCTGGTGACCGGGGACATCGCGGACAACGGCACGGAGCCGGAGTACGAGGAGGCCGCCCGCATCCTGGGGCTGCGCGACGGCGACGCCCCGTTCCCCGTACTGACCTGCCCGGGCAACCACGACAGCCGCGGGCCCTACCGCAAGGCACTGCTGTCCCGGCCCGGGGCCGAGGGACCGGTCAACAGCGTGCACGTCTTCGACGCCGGCGCCGTGCTGATGTGCGACTCCAGC
This sequence comes from Streptomyces tuirus, assembly GCA_018195615.1. GTDB lineage: Bacteria > Actinomycetota > Actinomycetes > Streptomycetales > Streptomycetaceae > Streptomyces > Streptomyces tuirus_A. The sequence goes on from JAGTPG010000001.1 coordinate 1,466,007, forward strand.
GTCCCCGGCAGCGACGACGGGGAGCTGGACGAGGAGACGTACGACTGGATCGAGTCGGCCCTCGACGAACTCGACGCCGGCCTCCCGGCCCTGCTCGCCTTCCACCACCCGCCGGCGGCGCTGCACCACCCACTGCCCGACGCGTACCGGCTGCGCCACCCCGACCGGCTGGCCGGTCTGCTGGAGCGGCGGCCCGAGATCGCCGGTCTGATCACCGGCCACGCCCACTCCCCCGCCGCCACCTCGTTCGCGGGGCGCCCGCTGGTCGTCGGCCCGGGGGTGACGTGGACGCTGCGGCTGCCCTGGGAGGGCGAGCAGGCCGGGGACCGGGACGCGCCGCCGGGGCTCGCCTTCCATGTCCTGGACGACGAGGGGCGGCTCACCAGCCACTTCCGGGTGGTCGTGTGACGGCGTGGTTCAGGTGACGGCGTGGTTCAGGTGACGACTGCCGGTACGACCGTCAGCTGCTGATAGCCGCCGCTGCGGTGCCGGACCGTCAGTGTGACCTCGGAGCCGGGGCGGGCGCGGGCGACGGCCCGGGCCAGGTCGGCGGCCGTGTCGATGCGGGTCGTGCCGAAGACGAGGAGTACGTCGCCGCGCACCAGGCCCGCCGTGTGTCCCGGTCCCGGGACGTGGACGCCGACGACCCGGGCTCCCGGCTTCCCGGCGTCCATGACCTGCACGCCCAGCGTCGCGCCGGCGGGCGCGGCCGTGGCGGCGGACGGCGAGGGCCGGGGAGCGAGGGCATGTGCCGCCCCCTCGGGTCGATGACCCCGCCCTTGCCGATCACCGTGGCGCCCATCGCCCCGAGGCCGACCCCGGACAGCACCAGGGTCGCGCCGACGACGCCGGCGAACAGCACGTTGAGCAGCCGCCGTCCCGCCCGGCGGCGCGCGTGCGGGCGCGGCCGGACCGCCGGTCCGGCCCCGGTGGCCGGCGCCGCCCCGCCGGGCTCCTGACCCGGCATCGGTTTGGGTCGCAGCGCGGTCTGTTCCATGGCTCCCCTCCGGATGGTGCGGATCGCCTCCGGCGGACGCGGAACGATCACGGCTGGTCCTCTACCCGGGACATCGGCACACGACGAGCCACGAAAGAGTGAGACTGGCCGGTGCCGATGGGGACCTGTGCGGTGCGCCGTCTCAGCCGAGAGCCGGCACGGGCCTGGCGGGCGGCCGGTCCGGGAGGAAGCCGTGGGCGCGGCGGGCCAGCCACTCGGCCTTGTAACGGTCCACCGCGCGGTGCCAGTTCAGGATGCCCGCCATCCAGTTCTGGAGGTCCGTCACGTACTCCCCCATGGCGGCACGCGCCTCGTCCGTCAACTGGAAGTCGTCGTAGAGGACGGGCAGTTCATGCTCGACCACGTGCTCGAACTGCCGCATGCGCTGGCTCATCAGGTGGTGCACGATGCCGAGAGCGGTCGGGTAGTCGCAGCCGAAGAAGGACTGCACGACGAGGATCGCGTTGTGGATCTCGCCCTCGTACTCGATCTCCTTCTGGTACGAGAAGACGTCGTTGAGCAGGCACGCGAAGTCCATCGCGGCGTTCTCCAGGGAGCGCACCGGTCCGCTGCGGTAGATCTCGGGCGGGACGGCCGGGCCGTGGCCCATCCGGCACAGGCTCAGCGTCAGGTCGGAGCCGAAGGTCGCGCGGCGCATCTCCAGGTAGTCGACCGGGTCCGGGACGCGGTTCTGGAGCTGGTTGGACAGCTCCCACACCCAGCTCTCGGTCATGTCGTCGATCGCGGTCTTCAGGGTGCGCCGCTGCTCGGGCGTCATGTCCTGGGTGGTGCGCAACCACAGGTCGAGCAGACCGCGCTCCATGGCGTTGACCGGGACCGGTGGTGTTTCTCCGGCGATCGGCATGCAGTCGGAGAGGCGGGCCGTGGTCAGCCGGGCGGCTGCGAGGTCGCGGCGGTGGCCGTAGACCAGCGGGTAGTAGTCGTCGCCGTAGGTGCCCCAGGCGAGCCACTGTGCGCTGAGGTCGAGGGCCTCGGGGGTGGCGTCCGGGTCGAGGCCCGCCGAGCAGAGCGCGAGGTCGTAGGCCCTGAGTTTGTCCTCGTCCCAGACGCCCTCGGCGAGGATGCCCATCCGGCTCACCCACTCCTTCAGGTTCCGGCGGGCGGCGTCGAGATGCGGGCTGAGCCCCAGCGGGTACGGCATGCGGATGTCGGGGATCCGGGCAGGACCGACCTTCTGGTACGGCACGTGCGTGTAGGAGCGAAGACGCTCGGCACCGGCCGAGGCGAGCAGGGCGCGGACGTCGGCGGCGGAGGTGCCCATACCGCTGCATCCCGGCCACGGCTGGGAGCCGCGCGCGTTCTCGTTCATGTAGCGGCTGGACCGCAGATGCCACTCGTGGCCGCCGGACTGCCAGTCCTGCAGCCCCTTGGTGTACGCCGCCACGGCCGCCAGCTCGTCCGGGGTGAGGCCCTGCTCCAGGGCCACGGCGGGCACTTCGGTGAACGCCGTGTGCTCGAACTGGTGGAGGCGGGAGGTGAGGACGTCGTTAACGGTGTCCGCGGCCTCCTGCGTGGTGCAGCCGAAGAAGGTCTCCAGGACGAGCACGCCGTTGCTGTTCTCCCCCTCATCCTCGACCTCCCGCTGGTAGGAGAACAGGTCGTTGCGCAGGTGCACGGCGTCGGAGAACGTCTCCATCAGCACCCTGAGCGGCCTGGACTCCGCCACGGACACGGGCACTTCGGCGGTCGCGTACTCCACGAGCCCGGCCGACCAGGGCGCGCCGCCGACCTTGCGGCGCATCTCGATGTACTCGACGGGGTTGGCGATCCGCCCCTCGTTGATGTTGGAGAGCTCCCACATGGACTCGTTGAGCAGGTGCTCGGTCGCCACCGCGAAGCGGCGGCGCCACTCCTGGGACATCTTCGGCACCGTGCGCGCCCACAGATCGGCGAGGCCCGCCTCCACCGGGTTCTCCGGTTCCGGCACGGGAGTCGAGAGGTCCAGCGGCATGAACAGGGGCAGCCGGTCCAGGTGGGCCTTGCCGGCAACGCGGTCCTGGCTGCGCTTGTACATCTCCAGGAAGTGGTCGTCGAAGAAGAAGACCCACACGTACCAGTCGGTGATGAGGGACAGGGCCGGGCCGTCGCAGTCGGGGTGGGTGTAGGCGCACAGCAGGCCGTAGTCGTGTGCGTCGAGGTCGGCCTGCTCCCATACACCGGATCCCTCCAGCATGCCCATCTCGCGCGCCCACCGGGTCGAGTGGGCCCGGGCCTCGTCGACATGGGGGTTCAGCCGCGCGGGGTGCGGCATGTAGAAGTGCGGGAGTTCGAACGGCTGCGTCATGGCCGGGCCCTACCCGGCGCCCCGCAGCGGCATCCACGGAGCGGGACATGATCACACCATCGCGTGAATCGCGGCCCAATCCGGGGGTTCTCGCCGGGCTGTCGGCTGACCTACCCGGGGGTCCGCACCTGGATCAGCGCGTGGGTGCCGCTGGTGCGCCAGCGCTGCTCCTCCGCCGCGACCAGCTCGGTCTCCACACGGCTGTCGAGGCCGGTGATCACGTCGGACTTCAGGGTGCGCAGGGCGGCGACCGGGCCGGGGAAGTAGGCCGTGACGTCCGGGAAGGGAGTCGTGGGGGCCCAGAGGCGGTCGCCCACCAGGCGGCGGTAGTTGAGGTCGCCCTTGACGATCGTGAGGGTGGCCGCGGCGAACTCGGCGCGCAGGTCCCCGGGCATCTCCTCGTACGGCAGCGGGGCGCTGGAGAAGGGGTGGGCGCGCAGGGCGAGTCGGCCGTCGGCCAGGGCGGCCCACAGCTGACGGCCGTGGCCGGCGGCCGCTCCCCCGGCACCGGTGAGGCGGCGCAGTGCGTCGACGACGTCGGCAGTGGTGGCGTCGGAGACGTAGTAGGGGTACGGCTTGACGTGCAGGACCGCCCGTCCGATGCGGCCGCTCGCCAGGAGGTGGGCGATGAGCAGGAGATCGGGGACGAGTTCGCGGCCGGCGTTGTCGGCGACGAGGCACAGCGTGCTCTCGCCCGTGCCCGTGCCGCCGAGCAGGGACCACAGCCTGTCGCTGTCGTCCGCCACCAGGCCCGGCGCGGCCTCCGCGCCGCGTGCGCCCTCGGCGGAGAGGCGGAAGCCGAGGTCGGCTCGGTTGCCCCAGAGGGAGCCGTGCAGCAGGGCCTGTGCCTGTTCGTCGGCGGGCCGGTTCGTGAGGTCGTCGAGTGCGGCCAGTTCCTCGTCGGTCTCGGGGGAGTCGAGTTCGGCCAGTTTGAAGGGGCGGAAGGGATCGATGCCCTGCCAGGGCCCGGGCCCGAAGTAGCCGACGGCCTGGAGCAGCCGGCGGTAGAACCAGCTCTCGGACCAGAGCCACGGCACGTCGAACCAGGACCGGCCGGTGTACTCGCGCAGTCCCCAGGCCGCCCAGAGGTCCCGGTCGTGCGCGTCGGCGGGGAGCGGTTCGATCTCGCCCTTGGTGCAGTTCGCCAGCAGTTCGTCGAGTGCGCGATGCTGCCCGGGTTCGTACGGGAAGGCCTCGCGCACCTGCCGGATGATCGCGGGGTGCCGCTCGGCCAGCACGCTGTGGGGGAAGGAGCCCGGCTGGTTGCCGAGGAGCACGGGTGCGGATGGAGTCTCGGGCATGCGGCTCACCGTAACGCGCGCGCCTCATGTCCCGGCCGAACCGGTAGCAGCCGACTCGTCTCAGACCGGCGCGAGCTCCCGCTCCAGACGGGCCGCCAGGCTGAGGTAGCGGGCGCGGCGGGTCACCGGGACCAAGCCGCGAATGAGTATGTTCCACATCTCTGCCGTCCTGCGCGGCTGGCGGGCGACGGGCTCGCGGGAGCGGCCCACGACCCGGGTACCCACGAAGAAGCAGACCAGGGAGTGGGCCACGACGTCGATATCGATGTCCGGGTGGACGTCGGCCTCCTTGACCGCGCCGACGAGCCGGGCCGTGACGATGTCCAGCCACTCCGTGAACGGGTGGCTCAGCGGCGGGCGGGGCCGGATCCCGCCGGTGGCGAGCCGCAGACCGGCCCGCAGGACCGGGTCCTCGACGGACATGCGGGTGATGCCGAAGGTGAGGCGCATCAGCGCCTCGAGGGAGGTGTGGCCGCGATGGTCGGTCTCCGTCGCCAGCCGGCGGGCGGTGTGCGACTGGAGTTCGAGGATCGCGTGGGCGAGATCCTCCTTCGCGGCGAAGTGGAAGTACAGGGCGCCCTTGGTGACCTGAGCGTGCTCCACGATGTCGCTGAGACTGGTCGATTCGTAGCCGCGACGGTCGAACAGGTCAGCGGCGGCCGTGATGATCGTCGAGCGGGTCTGCTCGGCTCGCAACTGCCTCGCCATCGACTGAACTCTCCCGGGACGGAAATGAACGGGTCATGCCGTTTGTTTTTACCCCCCGTACACGATAACTCACCCTCAGACGGCGTTCACCACACCAGTGTGCCGGAGTGCGGGTGCACATCCGGCAAAACAATCGCAACTGGTGAAAGAAAACAGCGCGTTCGGTATCTAACTGTGGGGGTTGTGCGGCCGGACGTAAAGGCGGGCCGGCAGGTGCCCCATCCGCACCTGCCGGCCCGCCCGCTCGTGGCCCGAGCCGTTCAGAGTTCCCGTTCCCGTTCCCGTGACGGGATCAGAAGGTCAGCTTCCAGCCGTTGAGCGTCCCGGTGTCCTGCGCCGCGGTGTCCTGGACGCGCAGCTTCCAGGTGCCGTTGGCGCTCTCGCCGGACGCGTTCACCGTGTAGGTGGTCTTCACGTCGTCGGCGGAGTCCGAGGCCGCGGACTTCAGCCGGTACGCCGAACCGTCCGGCGCGACGAGGTCGATGACGAGGTCGCCGCGGTAGGTGTGGGTGATGTCGACGCCGACCTGGAGGGCCGACGGGGCGTTGCCGCTGCGGCCGGTGACGCTGATCGGCGACTCGATCGCCGCGCCGTTGTCCGGGACGGCGACGGCGGTGGTGCTGGAGAAGGTCGTGCCGGAGGACGAACCGCCCTTGACGGCCTGGACCGTCTTGGCGGCGTCCGCGAGACCGGCGCCGCAGCCGCCGGAGCAGGTGCCGGGCAGCGCACGGGCGTTGGCCTTGATGGCCGACTCGATCTGGGCCGGGGTGAGGGCGGAGTTGGCCGACTTCATCAGGGCGGCGAGGCCCGCGACGTGCGGGGTGGCCATGCTGGTGCCCTGGTAGTAGGCGTAGTTCTCGCTCGACGGCGTCTTGGTGCCGGAGTTCAGCGTGGACAGGATGCCGTTGGCGGTGGAGGTGCGGGTCTCGCCGCCGGGGGCGGCGATGTCCACGACCGAGCCGTAGTTGGAGTACGAGGCACGGCTGCCGGCGCGGTTGGTCGCGGCGACGGTGATGACGTTGCTGCAGTTCGCCGGGGAGGAGCTCGAGGCGTTCGTGTTCTCGTTGCCGGCCGCGACGACGACCGAGGTGCCGCGGTTCACGGCGCCGTTGATGGCGCTCTGGGTCGCGCTGGAGCAGGCGCCGCCCCCGCCGAGGCTCATGTTGATGACCTTGGCGACGTTGGTGTTGGCGGGGACGCCGGAGACGGTGCCGCCGGACGCCCAGGTGATGGCGTCGATGATGTCGGAGTCGTAGCCGCCGCACTTGCCGAGGACGCGGACCGGGGAGATCTTCGCGCCGTAGGCGATACCGGCGACACCCTTGCCGTTGTGGGTGGCGGCGGCGATGGTGCCGGCCACGTGGGTGCCGTGCCAGGAGGAGGTGGAGGCCGGGATGCCCGCGCCGCACTCGTTCGCGTTGTACCAGTCGCCCGGGTCGGCCGGGTTGCTGTCACGGCCGTTGCCGTCGACGGAGACGGCGGTGTCGGAGATGAAGTCGTAGCCGCCGACGATGTTCGCGGCCAGGTCGGAGTGGGCGACGTAGCCGGTGTCGATGACGGCGACGGTGACGCCGCTGCCGGTGGTGGTGTCCCAGGCGGCCGGGACGTTCATGCCCGCGGTGGACTCGAACAGGTCCCACTGCTTGCCGTAGTCGGTGTCGTTCGGGTGACGGCCGTCGGCTTGTTCAGGCGGTCCGGAACGACGTAGGCGACCTGCGGGTCGGCCTGGTACGCGGAGACGACGTCGGAGACGGACGCCCGGGTGGGGTCGGTGCCCAGCTCGACCAGGGCGGCGCCGGTGCCGAGGCGGCGCTGGAAGTCGACGTCCTCGCCGGTCTTCTCGGCCTTGGCCGCGGCGTCGGCGGCGGCCGCCTGGTTGGACTTGGCCTCGGTGGCGCCGGACTTGTAGCCGACGATCAGGCGCTCGGCCGTGGTGCCGGGAGCGGCCTCGGTCTGAGCGGCCGGGACGGCGGCAGGGCTGGGGGCGGACTCCTGGGCGACGGCGACCGAGGCGGGGGCGGCGGTCAGCAGGGCGGCGGAGACGACGGCGACGGATATCAGCTTCCGTCTGAGCTCTGGGGAGGTACGCACTGTCGTTGCCTTTCGTTACCGGACTCCGGGCTGGGCGGAGCGGCGGTGGACGCGCTTCGTCGTCGAAGCGGAGGGGGGTGGATCGACAAGCGACGCGTTGGCCGGCCAGGCGTGTGGGGCGCGGACCCGTTCGGGGTTACCTGTGGGTCAGCTGTGGTCGAACGATAGGCAAAGGAAAGGTCATCGGGATACGGGGGAAACCCTCGATCGGGCCGGAAACCCACCCTCTGTGCTGGGCAGTTGGGCGCGAATGGCCCGTTTTCGATCGGGTCGTGACGGGTGAACGCGCCGGGCCGGTCTCCCGTACTGCACTTCCGACCGGTCCCGCCCCGGACGAGGAGACGCAGACCGATGCCCGCTACGACCGCACACCGCACCGCACTCGCGGCCGCACTCGTGACCCCACTGCTGCTGCCGCTGTGGGCGGCGGGTCCGGCGTGGGCGCACGGCGCGCCGACGGACCCGGTGAGCCGGGTGGTGGCCTGCTCCCCCGAGGGCGGCGGCGACGCCGGCTCGGCGGCGTGCCGCGCGGCTGTCGCGGCGAACGGCGGGCCCTTCACCGCCTGGGACAACCTGCGGGTGGCGAACGTGAACGGCCGGGACCGGCAGGTCGTCCCCGACGGGAAGCTGTGCAGCGGGGGCCTGCCCGACTACCGGGGCCTCGACCTCGCCCGCGCCGACTGGCCGGCGACCCGGGTCACGCCCGGCGCGACGCTGACCATGAGGTACGTGTCGACGATTCCGCACACCGGCACGTTCCGGATGTACCTGACGAAGCCCGACTACGACCCGACCGCTCCGCTGTCCTGGTCCGACCTGCCCGAGGAGCCGTTCGCGGAGGTGACCGACCCGGCGCTGACGGACGGCGCGTACCGCCTCGAGGCGACCCTGCCGTCCGACCGGGCCGGGCGGCACGTGCTGTACACGGTCTGGCAGAACAGCAGCACGCCGGACACGTACTACTCGTGCTCGGACGTGGTGTTCCCGGAGAAGGACGCGGCACCTCCCGGGAAGGACGCGGCGTCTCCCGAGAAGAAGGCGGCGCCTCCCGAGAAGAAAGAGGAGAAGGCGGAGGAGAGGGAGGAGGAGGCGGAGGAGAGGGAGGAGCAGGAGCAGAACGGTCCCCCCGTGCTGGCGGGCGGCGCCGCTGCGGTGCTGGTGCTCACCGGCGGCGCCGCCCTGGTCGTACGGCTGCGTCGGCGCTGAACCGACGTCTTTCAGGCGTCAGTTGACGTTCACGGCGGCGCCTCCCGTGGTCACCGGAGCGTACTTGGCGGTGAAGAAGGCGTTGGCGAAGCACAGCGACGAGCCGGACGTCTTGGTGAACTGCTGGTTGGTGAAGGAGATGCTGTTGTCGGCGTTGCTCGCCGTGCCGGTCAGGCTGGGCGCCTGGTAGACGCAGGTGATGGTGCCGAGCAGGGTGCGCAGCTTGACCGTGGACTGGATGGCGGAGCTCGCGCCCGGGGTCACGGAGACGGTGCCGTCGGAGGACACGCTGGTGGTGTACGGCAGGTTGTCGACGGTGATGCCGCTGACGCCGAGCACACCGACGACGTTGGCGGTGCAGCCGCTGGTGTCGAAGCTGTGCGAGGTCAGGGACTCGGTGGCGGTGCCCGGAGCGGCCGGGTTGCCGGTGACCTCGGCCGAGAACGCCGACGACGTGCACGAGATGCCGCTGGTGCCGGTCGCGCTGGAGTAGAAGGTGGCGGCGGTGCCGCTCGCCAAGGACGCGTCGAGGACGTCGCCGACCGCGACGGCCGTGCCGTCGGTGGTGGTCAGGACCGGGGTGTCGGCCGCGGAGGCGGGGGCGGCGAGGCCCAGGGTGGCGACGGCGGCGGTGAGGGCGAGGAGGGTGCGCGTACGCATGCGGGTGTACCTCTTTCCTGAAGCGGGGGGTGAGAGTGGGGGACGCGGGTCGGCGTCCGCCGTGGCCTGCCCGTCACGCCTTCTCCGTACGTGACGGGCAGGCCACGGCAGGCCGGTCACCGGCCGGAGGCACGCACGGGGACGTGGTTCCGGCCGGGCCGGGCGGGGGGTGGCTGGTGGCGCGGCTCTCGAAGGAAGGGACCGTGCCGGGGCCGTGGCGGGTCGGACTCGGGCGATGGAAAGCCCATGCGGACGCACCGGGCTGAGAGATGCCCGTACGGGACGGGCGGTCCGGGGCACGCGGACGGCGCCGCGCGGCGGATCCGGCGCCACGGATCCGGTGAGACGAGGAGAGTTGTAGACCTACTCGTCAGTCAACGTCAAGGCTCTGAAAGGGAGTTGTGCGTGCGCTGAGGGTTCCCCGAGAGTGGTGACTCACATGCGGCGCACATTCAACACTCTTTGTTCACACTTCCCTTGACCCTTCATGTAACCCCCGGTAACTTCCGAGTCGGCTACTGCGGCGTAACGAGAAAGCCCTTGCAACCGCCGGGAGTTGCGGGGGAGACGTGCGTACGCGGTCGGTGTCCGCGCCAGGGCAGCGTGCCACCCACGTCCGATCCGCACCGACATGCACCTGGAGCAGACATGACCTCCTCCGCCGAGCACACCCCCGAAAGACCGGACGGCGCCGCCGCGCCGGACGTCAGTGATGTCCCCGCGCGACGCGGGCGGGTCCGGGCCCGCCGGGCCGCAGTGATGGCGGTGCCGGCCACCCTGGTCGCAGCGGGGCTCGCGGTCCTCACCGCCGAGGGGGCGCTGGGCGTGCAGTTCGCCATTTCCGGCATGCCCTTCACGGTCACCGCCACGGAGCTGAACGGCACCGGCTTCGCGCAGTTCGGCGGTCTGGACGAGATGGCCGAGGGCAGCCCCAACGCCGGTGACACCGGCGGTCAGGTGCTGGTCGTCACCTCCGTGATCAAGAACGCGACACTCACCAAGCTGTGCCAGAGCGTGGACCTGGGCGGCACCAACCTGGTCATCAGGGCGGGTGGCGGCGCGCAGAAGGTCAGCGCCAGCGATCTGACGACCGACTCGACGGAGCTGTCCGGCGACGCCGCGTTCAACAACATCGAGATCGGCAACGACGCCAGCACGCTCGACAAGGCCGGGCCGCTGGGCAAGGGACCGAAGGGCGTGTTCAGCCAGCAGTCCGACACCGTTCACATCGCCAACCTGCGGCAGACCAACTACGCCACCACAGCGGGCGTGTTCAAGCTGCCCGGGCTGAAACTTGGCTTCAGCGGGTCGGGTTGCTGATGCGCGGTCCGCGCGGGAAGTTCCGGCCCGCCTTCCGCCGGTGGCGGGCCGGCCGGCCGTTCTGGGGCGGGCTGCTGCTCGCCCTGGGCGGGGCGGAGATCCTGCTCACCCTGAAGGCGTCGCTGGACGTCATCCTGCACGTCGGCATGCAGGGCCTGGCCGGCTATCTGCTCCCGGTCGTGATGCTGCTGTGCGGCCTGCTGATCCTCTTCAGCCCCTCCCAGCGCCTGTTCTACTCGGTCATCGGGGTGCTGGTCTCCCTGGGGAGCTGGCTGACCTCCAACCTGGGCGGCTTCTTCGTGGGTCTGCTCCTGGGCGTCGTCGGCAGCTGCCTCACCTTCGGCTGGCTCCCGGACCAGGAGCCGCGCGTCAGCCGACGGCGGCGCAGGAAGGAGGCCCGGGCCGCCAAGGCGGGGGCGCGGCCCCTGGAGCGGGAAGCCGGCCGGACCGCGTCCGTGACGTGATCCGGACGACAGGACCCGGATCAGGCCAGTGATCCTCCGCCCCCTGGCGCCGACCGGCCGTGACCACTTGGCTGGACGTGGCGCGCGCTCGCCCACGAGGCGGAGGCGCGCCGCGCGAACCGCCGCCAGCCCAGGGAGAGTCCGTCCCCGGCTCCGTCCGCCGTTCCGAGCGAGGTCGCCGACGGGGCGCGGTCCGCGGACGACACCCCCTGCTCGGACCTCACCTACGGCTGACGCCGCCGGTGCCGGGCCCGGGCCGCCGTCAGGGCCAGGGCGTACAGGCCGAGGACGACGGCCGGCAGGAGGTAGTACGCGGCGGGCAGGGCCGTCATGCCGAGAACCGCTCCGAGGGGGCTCGGCGGCAGCAGCAGGCCGACGGCGGCGAGGCCGGCCGCCGCCAGGCCGACCGGGCCCGGCACCCGGCTCCCCCCGACGCGTCGGCCGCTCCGCAGGAGCAGCATCACCAGGGCCTGGGTGAGCAGGTTCTCGGTGAACCAGGCGGAGTGGAACACGGCCTCGTCGTCCACGGCGTCGGGGCCGTGCAGCGCCAGGGCGAGCACGGCGAAGGTGGCGAGGTCGGCGACCGCGTTGAGCAGTCCGAAACCGGCCACGAACCGGAGGAAGGAGCGGGGCCGCAGCACGGTCGGGCCGCGCAGCACCGCCGCGCCGGGACGGTCGTGGGCGAAGGCCAGCTGGGCGGCGTCGAAGCACAGGTTCTGCGCGAGCACCTGGGCCGGGAGCATCGGCAGGAAGGGCAGGAGCAGGCCCGCGGCGAGCATGGCGACGACGTTGCCCAGGTTGGAGGAGAGCGTGACGCGCAGGTACGCGGCGATGTTGCGCCGCACCGTGAACCCCTGGGCCCGGAGGAGTCGTACGTCCGCCGGGATCAGGTCTCCGGGGCCGAGGCGGAGGACGTCGCCGGGGACCAGTTCGCCGACCGGCACCTCGCGGGCCCGCGATGGCTCCCGGGCGTCGTCGCGCCGCAGCACCGTGGCGGTGCCGGAGACCAGTTCGCGCAGGGCGGCCATGGACCGGTCGGCCCGGTGTTCCCCGCTCGCCCGCAGCACGCAACTGACCGCGACCAGGGCAAGGATCACCACGGCGGTGCCCAGGAGGCGACGGCGGCGGACACCAGCCGGAGGCAGAGCAGGACGGTCGTGAAGGGGTCACGCAGAGCGTGGACGCACCGGCGGGGCCAGGACGGCGTACGCCGCTCCGGCAGGGTGTTCTCGCCGGAGGTGACGAGCCTGGCCGCGGCCTCGGCCTCGGTCAGCCCCCGGGCCCCGACTCCAGCCGCCGCAGCACCTCGAGCGTGGTGCCGGCTGCGGCATCAGAGGCCATGGAGGCGGCGGCGCGCCGGTGCGGCGCGGTCGGCGAGCCGGCCCACCAAGAGCCGTACGACGTCGACGATGTCCGGGTCGTCGACGTAGTACACCTGCCGGCGGCCCTCGCGGCGAGAGCGGACGAGGCCGGCCAGTTTCAGCTTGGTGAGGTGCTGGCTGACCGCGGGCAGCGCACCGCCGACCCGGTCCGCCAGCCCGGTCACGTCGCTCTCGCCCTGGGCCAGCGCCCAGACGATGTGCAGCCGGGCGGGCGAGGCCAGCAGCCCGAAGGCCGCGGACGCCTGGGCGAGCACGTCGGCGGACGGGTCCTCGAAGCCACCGCCGGCTGCCGCCACCGTCGCCGCCCTCCCGTCGCCTCCGTCGTCCTGAGCCGCACCAGTCTAGGGCCCTCGGGACAGGGGCCCGGCGGCGTCGCGAGGCCCGGCCCGCACACGACCGAGCCCTCGACCGGGAGCGCCGCCGCACGGCACGTGCACGCGCCCCTCCGCACCCGCGCGGCCTCGCCCGCCCGCCGCAAGCCGTTTCTTCCCTCGCGGGCCCGGGAGTGGTGGAATCGCACCCAGCGGGCCAACTGTGGCCGGTGACGAACGAGTTGACGACCGGGAGGCCCGGATGCCGGAGCACCGTATCGACACCGAGAGCGCGCACTCCGCGCGGATCTACGACTACATCCTCGGCGGCGACGACAACTACCCGGCCGACCGGGAGGCCGGTGACGCCATGTGCCGTGAGTGGCCCGCCCTGCCGGTCCACATGCGGGCCAACCGCGACTTCATGCACCGCGCGGTGCGGTATCTCGCCGAGGAGGCGGGGATACGCCAGTTCCTCGACATCGGCACCGGCATCCCGACCTCCCCCAACCTGCACGAGATCGCCCAGGCGGCGGCACCCGCGGCGCGGGTCGTCTACGTGGACAACGACCCGCTCGTCCTCTCCCTCTCCCAGGGCCTGCTGTCCGGCACGCCCGAGGGCAGGACGGCGTACGTGGAGGCGGACATGCGCGACCCGGCGGCCGTCCTCGACGCCCCCGGGTTCCGCGAGACCCTCGATCTGTCCGAGCCGGTCGCGCTGACGGTCATCGCGATCGTGCATTTCATGCTGGACGAGCACGACGCCGTCGGCATCGTCCGCCGGCTCCTGGACCCGCTGCCGTCGGGCAGTTGCCTGGCGATGTCCGTCGGCACCGCCGACTTCGCCCCCGACGAGGTCGGTCGGGTGGCCCGCGAGTACGCGGCCCGGGGCATGCCGATGCGGCTGCGCACCCTGGACGAGGCGGCGGAGTTCTTCGCGGGGCTCGATCTGGTGGAGCCCGGCGTCGTCCAGGTGCACAAGTGGCGGCCGAACCGCACGGACGGTACGGAAAACGGAACCGGCCCGGGCTACGGCGTGATCCGGGACGAGGACATCGCGATGTACGGAGCGGTGGGGCGCAAGCCGTAACCGACCGGGACAAAGGACCGCTCACCGTTCGGCCGGTCGGACAGATCATCACGATGCGGCGGCATCAACTCACTGCATGTGGCCGCTCACTTGACGACCAGTGGTCACACACGGTTGGCTCCGAGCCAGCGAGAGTCATCGGGTCGTGCACGTTCACGGCCCCGCTCTCCCCCTGCTCTTGCTCGGCCGCACAGCGAGGTCCGTCCCCCATGAACACTCCTCCCCACCCCGCACCGTGGCGAGACGACTCACCCGTGTCGCGGCCCTGGCGTCCGCCGTGTGTCTGCTGGTGGCCGGCTGCTCCGTCCTCGGCGCGGCCGAGGACGGGCCGGACGCGGACGCGGCGGGCGGGTCTGGCGCCGGGATGAAGGTCGCCCTGGTGACACACGGCGGCAAGGGCGACGCCTTCTGGGACCTGGTGCGCCGGGGCGCCGAGACGGCCGCCGCCAAGGACGGCGTCGACCTGACCTACGCCAGCGACGCCGACCCGGCCGCACAGGCCGACCTGGTGCGGAACGCGGTCCGCGACAAGGTCGACGGCATCGCCGTGACGCTGGCCAAGCCGGCGGCCATGCGGGGGCCGATCGCCCAGGCCAGGGCGGCCGGCATCCCGGTCGTCGGGCTCAACTCCGGCATCGGCGCCTGGCGGCCTTCCGGTCTGCTGGAGTACTTCGGCATGGACGACTCCGTCGCGGGCCGGGCCGTCGGCGACAAGCTGGACGCGTTCAGGGCCAAGCACGCCCTGTGTGTCGTGCACGAGCGGGGCAACGTCGCGCTGGAGGCCCGCTGCGCCGGCGTGAAGAAGACGTTCCGCGGCGACACCGACAACCTGTACGTGGACGGCACCGACATGGACGCGGTGACCGCCACGATCGCCTCCCGGCTGCGGCAGGACTCCAGCATCGACGAGATCGTCACCAACGGCGCCCAGTTCGCGCTGGGCGCGGTCAAGGCCGTGCGGCAGACCGGCAGCAGAGCCAAGGTCGCCACGTTCGACCTCAACAAGGACCTGGTCAAGGCGGTCCAGGACGGCGAGGTGCAGTTCGCCGTGGACCAGCAGCCGTACCTCCAGGGCTACCTCGCGGTGGACGCCCTGTGGCTGTACCGGACCAACGGCAACGTCAGCGGCGGCGGGACGGCTCCGGTGCTCACCGGTCCGGCGTTCGTGACCAGGTCGAACGTGTCCACGGTGGCCCGGTTCGCCGCCGCCGGGACCAGGTGACCGGATACTTCCTGTGACGGTGTCGCCAAAGATTCGGTCAGGCCCGGCCCGTGCGGTCACTTGTACGGATAACATCCTGCCCATCCCATGTGCCTCGCCCGGCACGCCCTCCTCCCGCGCCCGTCCTCCCTCCTCCCCGACCGTTCCGCCTCCCCGTTCCTCGCTCCCCGCTGATCGCCCTAGGACGACGATGTCTCGACGGACAGGTGCCCGGCGCCGTCTCGGTTCCATACGCCTCTCCCTGGTGCTTCTGGCCCTGGTGCCGAGCGTCACCCTCGCCGCCATGTGGGGCGTGACGACGATCCAGATGTTCTCGGAGGGGCTCCGGCTGCGTGACCAGACGGAGCTGAGCCGGTCGACCGGTGCCATGGGCACCGACGCGACGCTGGCACTGCAGCGGGAGCGGAGTCTGTCGGCGGCCTGGCTGGCCTCGCCGCACGGCTCCCGGGCCGCCCTCGACGCGCAGCGCGAGGAGACCGACAAGGCGGTGGCGAAGCTGGTCGGGCAGGCGGACGCGATCGAGAGGGCGCCCTCCCGTATCTCGGACCGGCTGTACTCGGTGCTGGGGTCGGTGGGCAGCCTGGAGTACTACCGGGACCAGGTCGACAACCCCACCGACATCACCGCCCAGCAGGCGCTCGACCAGTATTCCTCGATCATCGACGACCAGATCCACGCCTTCCAGGAGCTCTCCCAGGTCGACGACGGCGACCTCACCTCGCAGGCCGGTCCGCTGGTCGCGCTGGAGCACGCGGCGGAGCTGGTGTCCCGGGAGGACGCGCAGCTGACCCTGGTCTGGCCGACCGGGCATCTGGACGACAAGGACTGGGTGCAGTTCGCGGAGCTGGTGAACACCCGCCGCTGGCTGGTCCAGGACCAGGTCGTGCCCCAGCTGACGGGCACCGCCAAGGCGCAGACCGAGCGGATCCTGGCGAGCCCCGAGTGGCAGACGCTGCAGTCGATCGAGGACCAGGTGCTGGCGGCCCGGAACTCCACCGCCGAGGCGGACCGGATCGCCCTGCCGGACGCGCAGAAGCGGTGGAACGCCGCCATGGACAAGCTGTCCGAGCAGTACTCGCTCCTGATCCAGCAGCAGACCACGGGACTTCTGGAGCGCAGTGCCGAGAAGGCGGACGGGCTGCTGATCAAGGCGGCGTCCCTGAGCGCCGGCGGGCTGCTCGCGCTGCTGGTGTGCGTCGGCATGTCCTGGCGGATCACCCGCTCGCTGTCCCGGCGGCTGGGCGGGCTGCGCCGGGCCGCCGTCAGCCTCGCGCAGGAGCGGCTGCCCGACGTGGTGGCGCGGCTGGAACGGGGCGAGAAGGTCGACCCGGAGTCCGCGACGCAGACACTGGACTACGGCCACGACGAACTCGGCCAGGTGGCCCGGGCGTTCAACACCGCCCAGCGCACGGCCGTGCACACCGCGGTCGAACTCGCCGACACCCGGCGCGGCTTCCAGAAGGTCATCCTGGGCATCGCCCGGCAGAGCCAGAACCTGGTCAACCTGCAGCTCAGCAAGCTCGACGCGCTGGAACGCGAGCACAGCGACCCGGGCGTCCTCAAGGGGCTGTACGAACTGGACTCCACGGCCAGCCAGTTGCGCCGCTACGAGGAGAACCTCGTCATCGTCAGCGGCGAACGGCCGGGCCGCAGCTGGTCCGAGCCGGTGGCGCTGATCGACATCCTGCGCAGTGCGGTCGGCGAGGTCGCCGAGTACCAGCGGGTGGAGGTGCAGACCGAGGAGGAGGTGTACGTCGCGCCGCCGGCGGTGGCCGACGTCATCCATCTGCTGGCCGAGCTCATCGACAACGCGACGGCGTACTCCCCGCGCCGAGCCCCGTCACCGTGCGGGCCGGGATGGTGGCCAAGGGCCTGGCCGTCGAGGTCGAGGACCGCGGCCTCGGGATGTCGGAGGAGGACTACGCGTCCTTCAACGAACAGCTTGCGGTGCCCCCGCAGTTCGACGTGGTGGCCCTCGCCGACGACCTGCGGCTCGGCATGTTCGTCATCGCCCAGCTGGCCCACCGGCACGGCATCGCCGTCACCCTGCGCTCGTCGCCGTACGGCGGGACCACGGCGATCGTGCTGATACCGCACGAGATCGTGGTGCAGGAGATCCCGGAGGCCGGGGCGCCGCACGCCCGGAACGCCAAGACCAACCACGATCCGCAGACCGGGCGAAGCCCGGTGTCCGGGCAGAGCCCGGCGGACGAGCACGGCCCGACGGAAGGGTTGAGCCCGGCGGACGGGTTGAGCCCGGCGGACGCGCAGTACGCCACCGACGAGCGGAATGCCGCGGGCGAGCGGAGTGCCCTGGACGGGCCGGGTTCGGTCGACGGGCGGAGCCCGGTGCGTGCCGGTGCGCCAGCCGGTGCCGAGGCGCCGGGCCCGGCCGACGCGCCGGGCCCGGCTGAGACGCTGGGACGGGCCGAGACGCCAGGCCCGGCCGAGACGCCGGGCCCGGCCGAGACGCCGGGCCCGGCCGAGGTACCGGACCGGGCCGAGACGCCGGGGGGAGCCAAGGTGTCGGGGGAAGCCAAGGTGTCGGGGAAGCCGAGGTGCCAGGCCGGGCCGAGACGCCAGGGGCCGCCAAGGTGTCGGAGGGAGCCGAGGTGCCGGGCCGGGCCAAGGTGCCGGACGGGGGCGGACGTGTCCCGGGGCCCGCGCGCGGGGACCGGCCGCTTGCTCCGGCCGGGACGGCCTCCGTCGCCACGACCGCCGCGGCCCGTGAGGTCGTCCCCGCCGGGACGGTCTCGCCCCGCTCCCCCGCCGGGTGCCGCAGACCAGTCTGGTGGAGGAGCTGCGTGACGAGTCCACGCCCGCCCACGACGGCGGCTCCCTCGACGAGTTCACCGCGGAAGCCGCCGCCTCCTCCCTGGCCGGCTTCCAGCGCGGCACGCTCCGGGCCCGTGACGGCGACGCCGAGCCGCCGCACGGCGAGGAGCCGGCCGCACCCCGGCAGGCCGCCGCCGACCCCGTCCCCTCGACTCCGCCGCCGACCGCTGACGAAGGACACCGCAATGACACGCCCCATCCCCGCCACGCACACCCAGCTCGACCAGCTGCTGACCGGACTCGTGGAGCGGGTCGCCGACGTGAACCAGGCCGTGGTGCTCTCCGAGGACGGCCTGGTGGTGAGCAAGTCCACCGGATTCCTGCGCGACGACGCCGAGCGGCTCGCGGCGACCGCGTCCGGTCTGATGAGCCTAAGCAAGGGCGTCAGCATGGACTTCCGGGGCGGTCCGGTGCGCCAGGCGCTGATCGAGATGGCCAACAGCTTTCTGATCCTGACCTCCGCCGGCCCCGGCGCCCATCTGGTCGTGCTCACCGGACCCGGCGCGGACGTCGGTGTGGTGGCCTACCAGATGAACATGCTGGTGAAGAAGATCGGCGAGCACCTCAGCGCGGCACCACGGGGCATGGCCGGGCCCGTCGTCGACCCAGGCGTGTGAGGTGGGCGGAGGCGATTCGGCGGCCCGGCTCGTACGTCCTTTCACTCTGACCGGTGGCCGGACCCGGCCCAGCCGCGCCGACTTCACGCTCATCGCGACGGTCACCGCGGTCGATCCGCAGCCCGACACGGCGGCCCGCTGCCAGCCCGAGCACACCCGGATCCTGCGGCTGTGCACCGAGCCGGTCGCCGTGGCGGAGCTCGCCGCCCGGCTCGACCTTCCGGTGAGCGTGGTCGTCATCCTGCTCTGCGACCTGCTGGAGGCGGGCCGGATCACCGTCCGCCCGCCGCGCCTCGTCTCCCGAACCACTCCGGACCTGGACCTGCTGCAGAAAGTGAGGGACGGCCTTGGCCGGCTCTGACTCCACCACCGACGCGCCCCCGGCCCCCGACACGGTCAAGATCCTCATCGCCGGCGGCTTCGGCGTCGGCAAGACCACCATGGTCGGGTCGGTCAGCGAGATCGTCCCGCTGCGCACCGAGGAACCCCTGACCATGGCCGGTCTGGGCGTCGACGACCTCGACGGCATCGAGGAGAAGCGGGCCACCACCGTGGCCCTGGACTTCGGCCGGATCACCCTCAGCCGGGAGCTGGTGCTGTACCTGTTCGGTACGCCCGGGCAGCAGCGGTTCTGGTTCATGTGGAACGACCTGGCCCTCGGCGCTCTGGGTGCCGTGGTCCTGGTCGACGTGCGCAGACCCGAGTCCAGCTTCGCCGCGATCGACTTCTTCGAACGCCGGCGCATCCCGTTCGTCGTCGGGGTCAACGGCTTCTACGGGGAGCACCCGTACCCGGCGGAGGACATCCGCGAAGCGCTCGCGGTACCGGAGGGCGTCAAGGTGCTGCTGTGCGACGCCCGGGACCGCGAGTCCTGCCGTGACGTGCTGATCGCCCTGATCGACCAGCTGATCGCGTCGGCGGTCCAGGCCTAGGACCGGTCGGGCGGTGGGACGATTCTGGCCGTGAGGTCCTTGCCGATGACGAGGTCGGCGGCGCGCGGGTTCAAGTCCGGTTCGGTGAAGTCGTGTTCGTGGTGGTACGGCTTGCGCAGCCGGGTGCGGATCACGTGCACACTGCCGACGCGCAGTACGACCTCCCGCCGACGCCCGCCGGCCCGGCCGTGTCGAGCGCGTCCGGGCCGGGCAGGGACGCGTAGATGACGGACGGACCGGCCGGATCCTTGCACTCGGGTCGGGCCGGCACGCGTTCGAGGCCCCAGGTGACGACGACCGCGGCCTGGTCGCGCGTCTCGTCCGCCCACGCGGATCCGACCCGGAGCGCGGCGGCCCGGGCGCGGGCGGAACTCGGTGTGGTCAGCCGGGTGTGACCGTGAACAGGGGAGAACGGGTCAGGTCAGGCCCGCCGACTTCAGCCACGCCTTGGCCACGTCCAGCGGGTCCTTCTTCTCGAGCTGAACCTGCGCGTCCAGGTCGAGGAGCGTCTTCGTGTCGAGCTTGGCCGAGACGGCGTTCAGGGCGTCGGCGCCCTCCTTGGACAGCTCGCCCTTGCGGACCAGCGGCTGCACGTTCTGGAAGCCGAAGAGGTTCTCCGGGTCCTTCAGGACGACGAACTTCTCCCGGGCGATGGTCGGGTCGGTCGTGAAGACGTCCGCGGCCTGGACGGTGTTCTTCTTCAGCGCCTGCTGGGTCAGCGGCCCGCCCGCGTCGAGGGACTTGAAGGTCTTGAACTCCAGGCCGTACACGGACTTGAGGCCCACCAGGCCCTGGTGCCGGGTCTGGAACTCCGGCGAGCCGCCGAACACCAGGTCCTTGGCGACGCCCTTGAGGTCGGCTATGGAGGAGTCCGAGGTGAGCTTGTACTTCTTCGCGGTCTCCGCGTTGACCGTCACCGAGTCCTTGTTCTGCGCGGTCGAGGGCTTCAGCAGCTCCAGCTTGGAGTCCAGCTTGCCGTTGATGGCGGTCGTGGTCTCCTCGACCGTCTTCGGCTTGGCCTTGGCGTCGAGGTAGGCCAGCAGGGAGCCGTTGTACTCCGGCAGCATGGTGATGCTGCCGTTCTTGATCAGATCGTACGTGGTCTCGCGGCTGCCGATGTTGGGCTTGTAGGTGACCTTGATGCCCTTGGCCTTGAGGGCTTCGCCGTAGATGTCGGCGAGCAGGGTGCTCTCGGCGAAGTTGTTGGAGCCGACGACGACGGTGCCGCTCTCCGCTCCGCCGCCCTTGAGCGGGTCGTCGGATGTGCCGCCGGAGGAACAGCCCGCGAGGAGCGCCACTGCCGCGGCCAGCGCGACTGCGGCCGCGCCGGGGTGCCTCGTGATGGACCGGGTGCTGCTCTTCGCCGTAGTAATCACCCATTGATCCAAGCCAGCCGATATTCGGTCAGTCAAGAGCAGCCTGGTTACCAATCGGCTTCGATATGCGGCGGATTGCGTCGGCGCTGCCTCTCATCTCCTGCGCACCCCGGGCGACACCGCGACCCGGGCCACCGCCCAGAACAGCGCGAGCGTGACCAGCGCCAGGACGGCGACCAGCGTCGCGCCGCCCACCACCTTCTCGTAATTGCGCTGGTAGAGGCCGTCGACGATGTACCGGCCGAGGCCTCCCAGACTGACGTACGCGGCGATGGTCGCCGTCGACACGATCTGGATGGCCGCCGAGCGCAGTCCGCTCAGGATCAGCGGCAGCGCGACGGGCAGTTCGACCTGGAAGAGGATGCGGGACTCGTGCATGCCCATGCCGCGGGCGGCGTCCACCGGCGAGGGGTCGACGGAGCGCATCGCCTCGTAGGTGGTGACCAGGATCGGTGGGACGGCGAGGACGACCAGCGGGATCATCACCGGCAGCATCCCGAACCCCAGCAGGGTGGTCATCAGCACCAGCAGGCCGAAGCTGGGCAGGGCCCGCCCGGCGGTGGCCACCAGGGACAGGGCGTTCCCGCCGCGGCCGTAGTGACCGGTGACCAGGCCGATCGGCAGCCCGATCGCGGCGGCGAGGAGCAGCGCCTGAAGGGTGTACTGCACATGTTCCCCGAGGCGGGCGGGGATGCCGTCGTAGCCGTGCCAGTGGGCGCTGTCGCTGAAGAAGGCGTTGACGAAGTTGAGTACGTTCACCGGGCTGCGTCCTCGAGGGCGGGCGCGGGCTTGCGGCGGGCCGTGCCGTTCGGCATCCAGGGCGTCAGCAGCACGCGGACGAGAACCAGCAGGGCGTCGACGAGGATCGCCAGCAGGGCCGTGGTGATCACGGAGTTCCAGGTCAGTTCGGGCCGGTTGTAGATCTGCGCGTCGTGCAGCAGGTTGCCGAGCGCGCCCTGGTTGCCGATGAGCATGCCGACGCTGACCAGGGAGATGCTCGACACGGTCGCCACCCGCAGGCCGGCGATGATCGCCGGGACCGCGATCGGCAACTGCACCTGGAAGTACCGTCGCAGGGGCCCGAAGCCCATGGCGGTCGCGGCGGCCAGGGTCTCCTCGGACACCGAGCGCACTCCGTCGACGATCGCCGGGACGAGCACCACCAGGCTGTACACGGCCAGCGGGATCATCACGGTCAGTTCGGTCTGCCCGGTGTAGTCGATGAGCACGACGAAGAACGCCAGCGACGGGATGGCGTACAGCACGGTCGTGACGCTGAGGACGGGCGGGTACAGCCAGCGGAAGCGTACGCACAGCTGGGCGATGGGCAGTGCGAGGAGCAGTCCGGCCGCGACCGGCAGCAGGGCTTCCCTCAGGTGGAGCCCGACCAGCCCGATCCAGCTGTGCTGGAGGTCGCTGGGGATGTCGAAGAAGTCGTGGAGGTAGTCGCTCATCCGGCGACCTTCTCGTCGTCGCGCTCGTCGTCGCGCCCCGCCGCGTGGGCGCTGCGGATCGCCTCGCCGATGGTCTGCTGCGAGACGACTCCGGTCACCCGGCCGTCGGTGTCCACGGCGACGGCCCAGCCGGTCGGGGAGAGCACCGCGCAGTCGAGGGCGACGCGCAGGGAGTCGGTGCCGGGACGAACGGTCGCCCGTGGGACAGGAGCCGGTCCGGCCTGATGTCCCCGGCCGTCAGGTCGCGCGGCTCGCTCCAGCCGAGCGGTCTGCCGTCCGCGTCGGTCACCAGGAGGTAGGGGCGTCGGGGCGGCGATCTGCTCGGCGGTCGCGTCGAGCGGGATCACCGGGCCGGTCGTCAGCTCGAGCCGCCCGGACGGGAAGAACGACAGCCGCCGGATGCCGCGGTCGCCGCCGAGGAAGTCCTCGACGAAGGTGTCGGCGGGGCTGGACAGCAGCTCGGCGGGCGGGGCGTACTGGGCGAGGTGACCGCCGGTGCGCATCACGGCGACCATGGTGCCGAGTTTGATCGCCTCGTCGATGTCGTGGGTGACGAAGACGATCGTCTTGCCCAGCTCGTCCTGGATGCGCAGCAGTTCGTCCTGGAGTCCCTTGCGCACCACGGGGTCGACCGCCGAGAACGGCTCGTCCATGAGCAGCACCGGCGGATCGGCGGCGAGCGCCCGGGCCACGCCCACGCGTTGCTGCTGGCCGCCGGACAGCTGGTACGGGTACCGCTTGGCGAGCGCGGCGTCGAGGCCGACGCGTTCCATCAGCTCGGCGGCCCGGGCCCGGGCCTTCTGCTTGCCCCAGCCGAGCATGCGGGGCACGGTCGCGATGTTGTCGACGATCGTGCGGTGCTGGAAGAGGCCGGCGTTCTGGATGACGTAACCCATGGACCGGCGCAGGGTGGTGACGGGCTGTCGCTGGATGTCCTCGCCGTCGAGGAGGATCGTTCCCTCGCTGGGTTCGACCATCCGGTTGATCATCCGCAGCGTGGTCGTCTTGCCGCAGCCCGACGGTCCGACGAGGACGGTGATCGAGCGGTCGGGTATCTCCAGCGAGAGCCGGTCGACCGCCACCGTGCCGTCCGGGTACCGCTTGGTGACTGATTCCATCCGTATCAAGACGCCGGAGCCCTTCGGGTTGGCGGTGACTTCTGGCCATGGTCGTGCGGGCTGTTGCCGGTCGAGTCTAGACGGCGGCGGTTTCCGGACCCGGTGCGGCCTGGAGTCCCCCCCCGTTCAGCGGCAGCCGCACGGTGAACACCGTCGTCCCCGGCTCGCTGTCCAGCTCGATGCGGCCGCCGTGGGCGCGGACCAGGGACTGGGCGACCGCGAGACCGAGGCCGCTGCCGCCGCGGTCGCGGCTGCGGGCCTTGTCGACGCGGTAGAAGCGGTCGAAGACGCGGGCCCGGTCGTCGGGCGGGATGCCGGGGCCGGTGTCGGTGACCCGTACCTCGGCGGCGTCGGGCGTGACGCGCACCTCCACGGACACCTTCGTACCCGCGGGCGTGTGCACGGCCGCGTTGGCCAGGAGGTTGTCGACGACCTGCCGGATGCGCAGCGGGTCCATCCGCAGCCGCACCGGACGCGGACCGGCCGGCACGCTCAGCGGATGGTCGGGGCGGCCCGCGCGGAAGGCGTCGCCGGCCTGGCACACCAGCTCCACCAGATCGGCGTCCTGGAGCCGCAGCGGTGTCTCCACCTCCGCCGCGTCCAGCCGCGCGAGCAGCAGCAGGTCGTCGAGGAGTACGCCCATGCGGGCGGCCTCGGCGCGCAGCCGGGCCAGATGCCGGTCGCGTTCCTCGGGGGCGTTGGCGGCGGCGTACTGGAACAGATCGGCGTAGCCGCGCACGGACATCAGCGGGGTGCGCAGCTCGTGCGAGGCGTCGGCGACGAACCGGCGCAGCCGCTGTTCGGCCTCGGCGCGCACGGCGAGGGAGTCGTCGATGTGCTCCAGCATCGTGTTGAAGGCGGTCCGCAGCTCGTCCACCTCCGGCCCGCCGTCCCGGCCGTCCGCGCGCAGCGGCAGCCGGGCGGCCGACTCGGTCAGGTCGTGCGAGGCGATGCCGTGCGCGGTGGACGCCATGTCGCTGAGCGGCTTCAGACCGCGGCGCAGCATCCGGCGGCCGAAGACGACCAGCGCCAGCAGCGCGAGCCCGAAGGCGACGACCTGGATCGTGATCAGCTGCCCGACCGTGTCCTCGATGTCGTCCATGGGCGCGGCGCTGACCAGGACCACCCCGGGCTCGACCTGGCAGGCGCGCAGCCGGTAGGAGCCCGCGCCCTTGAGGTGCTCGGTGCGCAGCAGCTCCGTGTGCGCGGCGGTCTGCGCCCGGGCCAGGGAGGTGAAGTCGTCGACGTCCTTCGGCAGGTCGCCGGGGTCCTCGGGCCTGCGGAGCTCGGGCGTGCCCTCCGACACGTCGTACACGGCGTAGAACCAGCTGTAGTACTTCTTGCCCGAGAGGGTGCCGTAGTCCGCGATGCTCTTGGACTGGGCGATCTGGGCCTGTGCCAGCTGGGTGTCGAGCTGGGCGGAGAGGTAGTCCCTCATGTACGTGGTCAGGGCCGTGCCGACCACGGCGAACACGACCAGCGCCAATGCGCCGAGGCCCAGGGCCAGCCGGGTGCCCAGGCGCATCCTGCGGTAAGTCCGCCGCAACCGGGCGATCACTCGGAGGCCTGCCGCAGGACGTAGCCGAAGCCGCGCACGGTGTGGATCAGCGGCGCGCCGCCGTCGTCCGTCTCGTCGAGTTTGCGGCGCAGCCGGCTGACGACCAGCTCGACGACGTTGGACCGGCCGCCGAACCCGTACTCCCACACGTGGTCGAGGATCTGTGCCTTGGTGAGCACGGTGGGCGACTTGCGCATGAGGTAGCGCAGCACCTCGTACTCGGTCGGGGTCAGCGACAGCAGCGTGTCGCCGCGCCGCACCTCGCGGGTGTCCTCGTCCATGGTGAGGTCGCCGACCTGGAGCAAGGACCGCTGGAAGGCGGGGCCGGCGCTGCGCCGCAGCACGGTGCGCAGCCGGGCCATCAGCTCCTCCACGGCGAACGGCTTGACCAGGTAGTCGTCGCCGCCCCGGGTGAGGCCCGCGACCCGGTCGGCGACGCCGTCGCGGGCGGTGAGGAACACCACCGGCACCATCGTGCCGGAGGCGCGCAGCCGGTCCAGGACACCGAAGCCGTCCACGCCGGGCAGCATCAGGTCCAGCACCACGATGTCGGGGTGGAACTCGGCGGCCCGCTTCAGCGCGTCCTCGCCGGAGTACGCCGTGACCGCCTCCCAGCCCTCGTAGCGGGCGACGGTCGCCACGAGATCGGCGATGGGCGGGTCGTCGTCGACGACGAGCAGTCGTACTTTTTCCACCCGCTCATAGTGCTTCACCTGTCCTGCGCCTCCATAGCCGTCCGCCCCTTCGCCGCGGGATCGATAAAAACTTGAAAGTTGAGCGACAGTATTCCGACAGCTCCTCCGCGACAAGCTCGGAGTCCCAGGATCCGATCAAGGAGCTGCCGACCGTGACGACCCTCCAACGACCCCCCACCGCGACACGGACCGGCGTGCGCCCGAGAGTCGTGGGCCGCGCCGGCCTGTACGCGGTGCTGCTCGGCAACGCGGCCGTGGTGACCGTCTTCTTCGTCCAGGCCGGATTCACCTCGAACACGCTGATCGTGCTGGGCCGGCTGGCCGGGCTGTACGGGGCGCTGCTCATGGCGTTCCAGCTGCTGCTGGTGGCCCGGCTGCCGTGGTTCGACCGGCGGATCGGCATGGACCGGCTGACGTCCTGGCACCGCTGGACCGGCTTCTCGGTGCTGTGGCTGCTGCTGGCGCACGCGGTGTTCATCGTCTTCGGCTACGCGCAGTCCTCGTCCCTGGACCCGGTGAACCAGTTGGTGGACCTCGCCGAGACCGTCGAGGGCGTGCTGCGCGCGATCGTCGCCCTGGCGATCATCATCGCGGTCGGCGTGGTCTCGGCCCGCTACGCCCGGCGCCGGCTGGCCTACGAGACCTGGCACTTCATCCACCTGTACACCTACGTCGCGGTGGTGCTGGCGTTCACCCACCAGGTGGCGGCGGGCACGACCTTCACCTCGTCGTCCGTGGCGAGGACGTACTGGTCGGCCGTGTGGGGCGTGGCCCTCGCCGCGGTGTTCGTGGGCCGGCTGGTGCTGCCGCTGTGGCGCAACCTCCGCCACCAGCTCCGTGTGACGGCCGTCGTCCCGGAGAACGACGACGTCGTCTCGATCTACGTCACGGGCCGTGACCTGGACCGCCTGCCCGCCCGGGCCGGACAGTTCTTCCTGTGGCGGTTCCTGACGAAGGACCGCTGGTGGCAGGCGAACCCGTTCTCGCTGTCGGCCGCCCCGGACGGCCGTACGCTCCGCCTGACCGCCAAGCGGGCCGGTGACGGCAGCGCCGCCCTGCGGCACCTGAAGACCGGCACGCGTGTGTTCGCCGAGGGCCCCTACGGCGCCTTCACCACCCTGCACCGCACCCGCCCGGACGCGCTGCTCATCGCCGGCGGTGTCGGTGTCACCCCCATCCGGGCACTGCTGGAGGAGCTGCACGGCCACGCGGTCGTGATCTACCGGGTCGCCACGGACCAGGACGCCGTCCTCTACGACGAGCTGCGCGAGCTCGCGCTCACCAAGGGCGCCGAGCTGCACCTGGTCACCGGCCCGCCCGTGCCCGACCGGCTGGCGCCGCCGGAGCTGGCCCGCCTGGTGCCGGACATCACCGGCCGGGACGTCTACCTGTGCGGTCCGCCGCCGATGATGAACGCGGTGCTCGGCAGCCTGCGCGAGCTGGGCGTGCCCAAACCGCAGATCCACTTCGAACGCTTCAGCCTGGCCGGATGACGAGGAGACTGTCGTGAAGCGAGCCATACCCGTCCTCGTCCTGAGCGTCGCCGGTCTGATCCCGGTCTGGCGGTACGCGCCGTCGCAGGACACCGGGTCGTCGTCGACCGTCACGGAGGCCGCGGCACCGGCGTCGACCCCCTCGGCCTCGTCGTCCTCGGGATCCGGTGGCACGACGTCCACAGTCGTCTCGGGGTCCACGATCGACACCGAGAAGGGCCCGGTACAGGTCGAGGTCACCTTCGACGGCGACAAGATCGCCTCGGTGCGGATGCTCCGGCAGCCGAACCATCCGCAGACCACGGCCGCCGTGCCCCGGCTGATCGAGGAGACGCTCCAGGCGCAGAGCGCCGACATCGACACGGTGTCCGGCGCCACGATCACCAGCGACGGCTACAAGGAGTCCCTCCAGGCCGCCATCGACGCGAAGGGCTGACGGCATGCGGCGCGTCGAACACGTCATGGGCTTCCCGGTGTCGGTCCGGATCGACGACGCGGACGTCCCCGAGGCAGCGGTGGACGGCCTCTTCGCCTGGCTGCACGAGGTCGACGCGCGGTTCAGCCCGTTCCGGCCGGACAGCGAGGTGTCACGGCTGGACCGCGGGGAGGTGCGCGAGCCCAGCCCGGAGCTCCGGGAGGTCCTGGACCTGTGCGAGGAGTACCGGATCGCGACCGGGGCGCCTTCGACGCACGCCTGCCCGGTCGCGGCCTCGACCCCTGCGCCGTGGTCAAGGGCTGGTCGGTGCAGAAGGGCGCCGAGCTGCTGAGGGCGGCCGGGGCGCGGCGCTTCTGCCTCAACGCGGGCGGTGACGTGATCGCCGCCGGCGGCCCCTGGCGCGTGGGGGTACGGCATCCCGAGCACGCCGACAAGCTGTGCACGGTGCTTGACCTCACGGACCGGGCCGTCGCGACCTCCGCCCGCTACGAGCGCGGCGACCACATCCTCGACGGCCGCACGGGCCGCCCGGCGACCGGGCTGCTCAGCCTCACGGTCGTCGCCCCCACCCTCACCGAGGCCGACACCGTCGCGACGGCGGCCTTCGCGCTGGGCGCGGAGGGCGTCGAGTGGGCGGCGGCGCGGGAGGGGTGCGAGGTCTTCGCGGTGGACGCCGGGCGGCGGGTCCTGCGGTCGGCGGGCTTCCCGGTCGGCGGGGAACGGACAGCCGTGCCGTCGGGCGGGATAGGGTCCTGAAGGATCACTGCCGAACGGAAGGCGGCCGACGGCATGAACGCCACAGTGACCGCGGTCAGCAGCAACGGCGAGTACTCGTTCACCAAGCCGAACCGCGACAGCATCACCCTGCTCGCCGGACTCGGCGTCGAGGGCGACGTCCACGCGGGGGTGACGGTCAAACACCGTTCACGCGTCGCGCAGGACCCCACCCAGCCGAACCTGCGTCAGGTGCACCTCATCCACGAGGAACTGTTCGCCGAGGTCGCCGAGGCCGGCTTCACGGTCACGCCCGGCGAGCTCGGGGAGAACATCACCACGCGCGGCATCGACCTGCTCGGCCTGCCGGTCGGCACACTGCTGCGGATCGGCGAGAGCGCGGTGGTGGAAGTGACCGGTCTGCGCAACCCCTGCCTGCAGATCGACGCCTTCCAGGACGGGCTGCTGAAGCAGGTCGCCGGCCGTGACGAGACCGGACGTGTCGTGCGCAAGGCCGGCATCATGAGCGTCGTGCGCGAGGGCGGCGTGGTGCGGCCCGGCGACACCGTCGACGTGCGGCTCCCGGCGGAACCGCACCGGCCGCTGGAACGCGTCTGAACGAGCCCGTCAGGAGTCGGGCAAGGCCTCCAGGAACCCCGCCGGCGGTACGAAGAACAGGCTGCCGGTCACGGCCCGTGAGTAGTCCAGCAGCGGGTCGGGGCCCGAGCCCGGTCCGCCGAGGAACATCTTGCGCAGCATCGTCTCGGGTATCTCCGGCGTGCGCGCGTAGGCCACGAAGTACGTGCCGAACTCGCCGTGCCCGGGCCTGCCGAACGGCATCGCCGAGCGCAGGATCTTCTGCTCCGAGCCGTCCGGGCCGAGGACGGTGTTGACGTCCTTGTGGGAGCCGGGCGCGTCGAGTTCGAGGTTGGTGAGCTTGGTGCGGCCGATCACCTTCTCCTGCGCCTCGACGGCGAGGGCCTCCCAGGCGTCCACGTCGTGCAGGTACTTCTGCACGAGCGCGTAGCTGCCGCCCCGGAACCCGGGATCCTCGTCGCCGACGAGAGCCGCGTCGGCCGCGGCCTGCCCGACCGGGTTCTCGGTGCCGTCGACGAAGCCGAGGACGTTGCGCGAGTCGAAGTACGAGAACGCCTGCGTCTCGTCCCGCACGGTGATCGTGCCGCGCAGCCTCCGGACCAGTTCGGCGGCGAGGGCGAAGCACAGGTCGGTGCGGGCGGCCTTGATGTGCAGGAACAGGTCGCCCGGGGTGGCCGGGGCGTGGTGCCGGGGCCCGGCCAGTTCACGGAACGGGTGCAGTCCGGCGGGCCTGGGGCCGCCGAACAGCCGGCTCCAGGCCCGGGCTCCGACACCGGCGACGCAGCCCAGCCCACCGTCGGGGCTGGGGAAGCCGACGGACCGCACCAGGCCCGCGAGGGACCCCAGCACCTCCCGTACGACGGCTTCCCCGCCGGAGTCGATCGTGGCGACCAGGAACACCGCGACCGACGCCGGCGGGTTCAGCACCGGCTGTGGCAGCGTCTCTCCCGAGGGCAGCGGTGACGTCATGGTTTTCCCATCCCTTCGCCCGGCCGACACGGCCCGCCCGCTCCCCCTCCGGGGCGGCGCGGCCCACGCCCCTGACACGATGCCCAGCGAACAGGCGGCCGGAACTCCCCGGCCGGAAAGGACGGTTGCTAGAGCGCCTCGTCCTGAAGCACCTTCACGTCCCAGGGGCCGAGCGGTACGACGTCGCCGTACACGGTCTCCGACAGCACGTCCCGCACGGCCGCGGGCACCGGCACGGACACCTCCTGCCACGACCAGTTGTGCAGGAAGCGCACGCGGCGGCCGTCCCGGGCGGTCGCCGACGTGGCGGTGACGCTCGGGTGGGCGGGACGCCAGGCGCCCTCGGGGGCGTACCGGTCGAACAGGGCGCGGGCGAAGACGGGGTCGGGCAGGGTGCCGACGTAGGTGATGCGGCCGGCGCCGTGGGCGTGCGTGGTGACCGCGGGCCAGCGGCCGAAGTGCGGATGCACGTACGCCGCCAGTGTCTCGGCCCCCTGCGGTCGCAGTCCGTCGGCCCAGTGCAGGGCGTGCGCGTCGGCCGGCAGGGGGAGGGTGTCCGTGCCGGTGACGGGCAGCGGGTCGCTCAGGTTGCTGAACTCGTCGTACGTCACTCCGGCCGCGTCGGCGAGACGGCCCGGCTGGAGGTCGGTGCGCGCCCGGGCCTCGGTGTCGCCGTAGCCGGTGCGGGGGCCCAGCACGAGATGGCCGCCTGCCTCGGCGTAGGCGCGGAGGCGGTCGAGGACGGTGTCGTCGGCGGCGTAGTAGCCGGGGACGACCAGGAGGGGCGGCAGGTCGGCGCCCGGGAGCTGCCCGGGGTGCAGGACGCGTGCCTGGAGGCCCGCGTCGAAGGCGCCCCGGTAGAAGGCGTCGAAGATCCGCTCGTACGACCGCCCGTCCGGGTCGCCGTCGGCGTCGGCGAGCGGTGGATGGCCCTGGAGCGCCCACTTGCTGGGCCCGTCGTACAGGAACGCGACGTCGGCGTCCGGGGTGAGGGACGCGACGAGGTCCCCCGCCTTCTCCAACTCGGCGCCGAGCACGGCGAGTTCGCGGTAGACGCGGCCGGGGCGGCCGTTGTGCGGAAGGATGCCGCCCCAGTAGGTCTCGGCGCCGAAGTGCAGGGTGTGCCAGTGCCAGTACTCGATCATCGAGGCACCCCGCGAGATCAGCGCCCAGGCGGCCTGGCGCCACTGGCCGTCGTAGGCGGGCCGGTTGTCCCACGGTCCGCCGATGGCCTGCGCGTTGGTCTCGGTGACCAGGAAGGGCTCCTGGCGGGAGGAGTACATGCGATCGGCGCTGCGGTACAGCGCCCAGGTGCCGTTGGTCGTCCAGTTCTGCCCGGCCTTGCCGGTGTCGGGCAGGGCGAGGGCGTCCTGCATCGTGTAGTACGGGTTGCCCGCGGTGACGTCGAGGCGGTCGGTGAGCCTGTCGTCCTCGACGCCCTGGCGGTCGTAGGAGATGCAGGTCGTGACGAACTGGCCGGGGCGGGCGTACTCGCGCACGATGCCGGCCTGCCAGGCGATGAACTCGGTGGTGAGCCGGGCCTGGAAGCGCCGCCAGGCGAGGTCGTACTGCGGCTGGACGTTGCCGTCGGGGGTCCACAGGTCGGCCCAGGTCGACAGGCGGTGCGACCAGTAGACCAAGCCCCACTCGCGGTTGAGGGCGTCCACGTCGCCGTACTGTTCGCGCAGGTGGTCGGTGAAGCGCTGGAAGACGCCGTGGTTGTGGAAGAGGTGCAGGCCCGGCTCGTTGTCGACCTGGTAGCCGATGACCGCGGGGTGCTCGGCGTACCGTTCGGTGATCCTGCGGATGATCCGCTCGGCGTGGAAGCGGAACGCCGGGTGGGTGAAGTCGACCTCCTGCCGGGCGCCCCAGCCGATGCGCTCACCCGTGCGGGACTCGCCCGTGATCTCCGGGTACTGCCGGGCCAGCCACGGCGGCACCGCGTACGTCGGCGTCCCGAGGATCACCGAGATGCCCCGCTCGTGGGCGCCGTCCAGGACGGGTTCGAGCCAGTCGAGGTCGAAGCGGCCGTTCTCGGGCTCCCAGGTGGACCACACGGACTCGCCGACCCGGATGACGGAGAAGCGGGCCTCCGCCATCAGATCGAGGTCGTCCTTGAGGCGCTCGTAGGGCTGGTACTCGTGGTAGTAGGCGGCACCGAAGAGGACGCGTCGGGGCAGCTCGAACATGCTTCTCCTATGAGCGAGTTGGTGGGAAGGTCAGCCCTTGACCGCGCCCGTGGACAGGCCTTCGAGGAGCTGTTTGCGCAGCACGACGAAGAGGGCGACGGCGGGCAGGACGGCGAGGACGGCTCCGGCGAGCACGAGGTCGTACTGCCGTTGCTCCGACACGAACAGGGTCTGCAGACCCAGCGGCAGGGTGTACTGGGAGCTGTCGGAGACCAGCACCAGCGGCCACAGGAAGCTGTTGTAGCTCTGCAGGAACTGCCAGACGGCCAGCGCTCCCAGCGAGGGCCGCAGCAGCGGCAGCACGATGGTGCGGAAGATGCCGAACTCGCTCGCCCCGTCGATGCGGGCGGCCTCCAGCACCGAGTCCGGGATGGACTGCACGATGTACTGCTGCATCATGAAGATCCCGAACGCGGGCGCCACCCACGGCACGATCAGCGCGAACCACGGGCTGCCCAGGCCGGTCTTGACGAGGATCACGAACAGCGGCACCAGGATCACCGCGAACGGGATCGACAGCGAGCTGAACATGACGTTGAACAGCAGCCGCCTGCCCGCGAAGCGGAACTTGGCGAAGCCGTAGCCGGCGAGCGCGCAGACGAAGACGGACACGGTCGTGGCGACGACGGCGACCACCGTGCTCATCAGGAACCAGCGGCCGAAGGGCTGCTCGGTGAGCAGGGTGCGGTAGTTGTCCAGCGTGAAGGGGTCCGGGACGAGTTCCGGTGGGTAGCCGAAGATCTCGCCGCGCGGTTTGAACGAGCCGCTCAGCGCCCACACCAGCGGGGCGAGGAAGCCCACGAACAGCAGGACCAGGAAGGCGTAGAGAGGCAGGCGGGCGCGTGTCATGAGGTGGCCCTCCCGATGCCGAGGAGACGGTTGAAGAGCCGGCTGAGGCCGAAGACGAGGACGAAGAGGACGACGGCCGCGGCGGCGGCGTAGCCGAACTGCTGGCGCTGGAAGGCGGCCCGGTAGATGAACATGGTCACCGAGAGGGTCGACTCGGCCGGCCCGCCGCCGGTCAGCAGGTACGGCTCCTCGAAGATCTGGGCCGCGCCGATGAAGGACGTGACGACGACGAACGCCGTCACCGGCTTCAGCGCCGGCAGGGTGACAGTTGTGAAGGTGCGCAGGCGCCCGGCGCCGTCGAGGGCGGCTGCCTCGTACAGCTCCCGGGGCACGTTCTGGAGCCCGGCGAGGAAGAAGACGGTGAGGTAGCCGGTCCAGCGCCACAGCATGACCAGAGCGATGCTCACCCTGGCCCAGCCCGGATCGCCGAGCCAGTCGACGCCGCCGGTGCCGAACAGGGCGCGCAGCACCGCGTTGGCGAGTCCGAACTGCCGGTCGAAGATCAAGCCGAAGACCAGGGCGACGAGGATCGGCGAGACGACGATCGGCACGAAGTAGGCGGTGCGCCACAGGTCGCGCACCCGCAGTCCCCGGGTGTTGAGGGCCTGAGCGATGAACAGCGCGAGCGGGACGACGACACAGACCGCCACCAGCACGAAGACGGCGGTGTTCCCGAGGGCCCGGTGGAAGCTGATGTCGGTGGCGAGCAGCCGGTAGTTCCGCAGCCCCACCCAGCGGGGCGTGCCGAGCCCGACCCACTCGGTGAGACTCAGCCAGAGCGAGACTCCGACCGGGACCAGCATGAACAGGACGTAGAGGAGGTAGAAGGGGGAGATGAAGAGGTAGGGGGCCCAGGACTTGCGGGGGCGGTGGGCCGTGCTGCCGGTGCCGCCGTGCTCGTGGGTGATACCGGGTGGTGCGGTGGCGGTGGTGGTCATGTCGGTGGGCCTCCTAACGCCCGGCCTGGTCACGAAAATCCGCCGCGGTCTGCCGCAGGGCCTGCCGCGGTGACAGGGCTCCGCGGTACGCGCGCAGGAGGTTGCCCGCGAGGACGTCGTAGAGGATCGACTGGTCGGGGCTCTGGTGGAACGCGGGCACGTCCGGCAGCAGCGATCGGTAGAGGCCGAAGAGCCGCTGCCCGCCGCAGAACTCGTCCTCGTAGGCGCCCAGGCGGGGATCGTCGTACACCGACCGCCGGGTGGGCAGATAGCCGGTCTCGGTGAACCGCCGGACCTGGCCGTCGTGGGTGAGCCAGGTCTTGAAGAGGAACTCCGTGGCCGCCCGGGTGTTCGCCTTGTCCTCGACGACACCGAAGCCGGTGCCGCCGAGCGCGGCGGTCACACCGCCCCCGGCCGCGAACCGCGGCAGCGCCCGCACCCGCCACTTGCCCTTCTGCTCGGGCACATTGGGCACCAGGCCGTAGTTCTTGTACCAGATGGCCATGGGCAGACCGATGACCCGGCCCTGTTTCAGCGCGGTCTGCATGGCGGCCCCGTAGTAGTCGGAGACGTCGATGACGAAGCCGCCGCGCAGCCCGTCACACAGGAAGCGCAGCACCTCCTCGGCCTCCGGTGAGTCCAGGAGCAGGTTGCCGTCGGCGTCGAAGAACGCGCCGCCGCGCTGGTAGAGCAGCATCTGGAAGGACTGCACGACCTGTCCCGGATCGCTGCCCACGGTGGAGACGACACACAGCGAGGCGCGGTGGTCCCGGTACACGCGGGCCCCGGCCTCGGCGAACTCCTCCCAGGTCGTCATGGAGTCGGTGAGGCCGTACCGGTCGAAGAGGTCGTGGCGGTGGAAGTAGACGACCATCGGGGTGTCCGAGTCGAAGGCGTAGACGCGGCCGTCCTTGCTGAAGGGGGCGGTGCGGGCCGGCAGCAGATCGTCCTTCAGACCGGGCACGGCCTCGATGTCGGGCGTGAAGTCGTGCAGCAGCCGCTCGGAGATGTCGCCGCGCAGCATGCGCGGGAAGCTGCCGATCTCGAAGCCCACCAGGTCGGGTGTGCCGCGTCCGGCGACGGCCTGGGCGAGCAGCTTGGTGACGATGTCCGGCGGCCCGGAGCGCGTCACCTTCAGGTGGTAGCGGAAGTCGGTGGCGCGGTCGGCCTCGGGTACGCCCTTGACGAAGAACTCCTCGTAGCCCGGGTCGTGGGTCCACAGGGAGAGGGAGACGTCGCCGGAGGTGCGAGGCGTGGTGCTGCCGCCGCCGCAGGCGGAGAGTGCGGCGGCCGTACCGAGGCCGAGGGCGCCGCGCAGCAGGGCGCGGCGGGTCGGAGGGCTTGGGGGTGGGATGTACACACGTGACTCCTCACGTGGTGCGGCTACGGGCGGGAATCTGCGGGGCCCGGGTCGCGTACCGGCCCGGTGGAGGCCCGTACGGTCAACTCGACCGCCTGACCGGCCGATTCGGCCGGGGTGGGGCGGCCCTCGATCAGGGCGATCAGTACGTCGACGGCGCGGTCGGCGACGGCGGCGAAGTTCTGCCGGACGGTGGTCAGCGGCGGGGAGAGGTAGGCGGCGGCGGGGATGTCGTCGTAGCCGACGACACTCACGTCACCGGGGACGGCGCGGCCCGCCTCGGCGAACGCGCGCAGGGCACCGATGGCCATGTCGTCGTTGGCGGCGAACACGGCCGTGACGTCGGAAAGTTCGGCGAGCTGCCGTCCGGCGGCATAGCCGGAGGCCGGGCTCCAGTCGCCCGGCGACGGCAGCGGCGGCTCGGGAGCCCCGGCGGCGGCGAGGGCCTCGCGCCAGCCGCGCAGGCGGTCGCGGGCGGCCCACCAGTTCTGCGGGCCGGGCAGGTGCCAGACGGTGCGGTGCCCCAGGGAGAGCAGGTGCTCGGTGGCGATCCGGGCGGCCGCGACGCCGTCGCCGCCGACCAGGGCACTCGTGCCCGGCGTGAGCTCCACGCCCTCGCCGAGGCTGACCACGGGCACGTCCGCGCTCACTCTGAGCGGTGTGCCGTCGTCGATGGGCTCGGACAGCACGATCCCGTCGACGCCCTGCTCCAGCAGCGCGTCCACGGCGACCGACACCTTCTGGCCTTCCAGGGTGCTGGCGAGGGCGACGGAGTACCCGGCCCGCTGCATCGCCCGCTCCAGGGCGATGAGCAGG
The DNA here is from genome assembly GCA_018195615.1 of Streptomyces tuirus. Taxonomy (GTDB): domain Bacteria; phylum Actinomycetota; class Actinomycetes; order Streptomycetales; family Streptomycetaceae; genus Streptomyces; species Streptomyces tuirus_A. The sequence goes on from JAGTPG010000001.1 coordinate 1,502,010, forward strand.
GTCGACGGGCCGTAGAGCGAACTGCCCAGGGAGACCACGCCGATGCGGCGGTAGCGGCCGAGGAGCAGGGCCCGTGCCGCGGTGTTGGGACGGTAGTCCAGTTCGCGGATGGCCCTCAGGACGCGGTCGCGTACCTCGGCGCTGACGTGCGGTTCGCCGTTGACGACCCGCGACACCGTCTTCTGCGACACCCCGGCGGCCCGGGCGACCTCGGTCATGCCGGGGCCGCGCCGCCGACGGCCGCCTTCGGCTCCGCTCGTGGTCATGCGTGCTCCCGGGATCGGACAGGGGGGTGGACTACGTAGTCAGCGGTGGCCCCGAAAGGAAAGGGACCACGGGTGACTACGTAGTCAAGCCAGTGTCAGGGCGCCCCTCGGTCGCGTCAATGGTCCGGACGGAACCGCTTTCTCGGCTGTCTCAGCGCACGGGGCTCAGCGCACGGGGCTCGGCGTGCGCGGGCTCGGGGCGGGTGCGGCACCGCGCGCCCGGCTGTCGTCGTCGCCCAGGCGGTAGACGCCGGGGGCGATGCTGACGGACCGGTCGCGCACCGCACGGCCGAGGCCCGGTTGTGACTCGGGCCAGCGGGTGCCCGTGGACCAGCGGGAGCCCGAGAGGTCGTCCAGGCCCAGCGGGCCGGAGGCCGTGCTCAGGTCGGTGTCCGTGAGATCGCAGTTGCGCAGGTCGGCGTGGTCGATCGCCGCGCCGCGCAGGACCGCGCCGCTCAGGTCGGCGTCCGTGAGAACGGCCCGTCGCAGGTCCGCGTCGGTCAGGTCCGTCTGCCGCAGGGACGCCGCCGCGAGCCGGGCCCGGAAGAGGTCCGCCATCACCAGCCGCGCGTCGTCGAGGACCGCACCGACGAGGTCGGCGTGGGTGAGATCGGCTGCCGACAGATCCGCACCGGTGAGACCGGCCCCGGTCAGCACCGCCGAGTCGAGAGCCGCTCCGCGCAGGTCCGAGAAACCCAGATCGGCCCGGCTCAGGTTCGCCGACCGGAGATCGGCGCCGGGCAGCCGCACCCGGTACAGGTTGCCGCCTGCCAGATCGGCACCCCTCAGGCGCACGGGCTGCTCCTCGCCCTCACCGGACGCGTCCGCGTGCAGGGCCCGCGCGAGCCGGTCCACCTCGCTGTCGGGCAGCGCCTCGTCACCATGACGGGCGATGGCCTGCGCGGCAGCGGCCCGGCCCTCCTCCGGGCTGTCCGGCGAGGCCAGGTAGAGAAGTTCCCGCAGCAGTTGCTCCGTCGTCCTCTTCGTCATCGTGGCTCCATCGTGGGCTGCCGTGGCGCGTCGAACGGTCCCTGCGGCGGCGCGGTCGCGCACATGGGGCACCGGGTGGGGGCGGGTGACCGCAGTAAGGACAACCCCAGGTTCTGCACCTCCCGTTCGGCGGTACGCAGCGCGTCCCGCCGCTTCAGCCCTTCCATCTCCCTGCTGCGCAACAGCCTGTTGACCAAGAGCTGCCAGTGGTCCTCGGCCACGCTCCAGTCGCCGTCGTGCCACGCGGCGGCGAACCTTTCGACGAACTCGGCGGGAGCGCCGCCCTCTTCGTGGAGCTCGTGAAGGGACCGCACGCTCATCCCCCGTCGGTGTTCGCCGGCGCCGTGGAACTCCGCCGCAGCTCTTCGAGTATCTCCGACAGCTCCCGCGTGCGGTGTGCCTGGATCTGCGCGCTCACCACGTAACCGACGACTCCTCCCACGAAGGCCGGGATCGCCGCCCAGCCCACGATCGACAGCGGCCACGCGGCCCAGGCGGGCCGGGCGTCCCCGGCGAGTCGATGCCGACGAGCACGTTGTACGCGTCGGTCCAGCCCATCAGCGCCCCGTTGAGGACGTACAGGCCGAGGAAGGCCAGCGCGACGGGCAGTGCGCGCAGCAGGAGCCAGCGGTGCAGCCGCGACAGCGCGTCCCGCGACCGCCACCAGCGCAGCAGCCGGCGGCGCGGGCCAGGGCGCGGAGGGGGCTGGCCGACGGGCGTCCCTGAACTCACACGTCCGAAGGTAGCCGATCCGGCGGCACCGGACCCAGCCCGCCAACTGGCCGGTGCGCCAGGTGGTTTGATCGCCGCGCACGGCTGGACAGAACTCCCGGCCTCGCGCAGGATGTGGGCGATGCGGCCCGACCCCAGACGCTTCCTGACCCACGCGGTCCGTCGCGTCGCGCGCGCCGAACATCCGGCGCAGGTGCTGGAGGAACTCTGCGGGACGACGGTGCCGTCCGTCGCGGACGCCCTCGTCGTGTATCTCGACGAGGCGCGGGCATGAAGGACCCGGCGGCTTCCGGCCCGCGGCTGCGGTTGAGCGGTACCGGGTACCGGCGCGCGGGCGTCGCCCCGGACGAGCTCGCCCCGGACGCCGCGCTCGCCCCGGGGGCTGAGCCTGGCGCCGGTGCGCAGTGGCACCCCGGGCCGCAGACGGGGCTGGGCGCCGCGATGGGCGGGACGCCCCGCCTCACCGTTCCCGCGCCGGCGCCGTCCGGGGTCCTGGCGAAGGTCCTGCAGTCCGGTGAGGCGCTGGGCGGTGACTCGGGTGATCTGGCACCGGCCCTGAGCGAACTGCTGGGTCCCAACCCTCGGTACCGGACGGGGACCGCGTTGTCCTGGTGCCCCTGCTCGGACCGCGTGGCGTGGTGGGCGCCGCCCTGTTCCTGCGGCGCCCGGACCGGGACGTCTTCCGCGCGGAGGACAGGCAGGTGCTCGGCGAGCTGTCGGCCCATGCCGCGCTCGGTGTGAGCGTGCCCTCGTCCCGCCCGCGCCCGGCGTCGGCCCCGCCACCGCCCCCGCCCTCGCGAGCCGCCGTCCCACCCACCCGGCAGGAGGGAGACCGCCTGCGGTACGTGGGGGCCGCGACGCGGCGGATCAGCCGCGCCATGGAGCTGGACGAGATCGTGACGGGGCTGTGCCGGGCCGTCCTGCCCACTTTCTCCGACGAGATCCTCGTGTATCTGCGCGAGCCGCTGCCGGTCGGCGACCAGCGGCCCACCGGACCGGTGGTCCTGCGGCTGCACCGGGCCGACCGGGCGCCGTCGGACGACAGCACGTTCGCCATGCCGCTCCCGGAGCCGGTGACCCCCGACTTCGGACTGAGCGAGGTCCGGCAGGACAGCGCGCTCGCCGAGGTGCTGCGGGGCGTGCGCCCGGTGTTGGCCGACTCCCCCATCGCCATGATCGCGCTGTCCGAACTGGTGAGTGAGGAGGCCGGGTTCACCGTACCCGTCGGAGAGCGCGCGATCCTCGCCCCGCTGCGCGGCCGGCGGCGCGTCATCGGCGCGGCCGTGTTCCTGCGCCGTCCCGAACGCCCGCCGTTCGAGCTCAACGACCTCCTCGTCGCCGCGCAGCTCGCCACGCACAGCGCCCTCGGCATCGACAAGGCCGTGCTCTACGGCCGCGAGGCCCATATCGCGGACGAACTGCAGCGCACCATGCTGCCCGAAACCCTGCCCAGCCCCGCCGGTGTCCGCCTCGCCGCCCGCTATCTGCCCGCCGCCGAATCGGCCCGCGTCGGCGGCGACTGGTACGACGCCATCCCGCTGCCGGGCAACCGCGTGGCCCTGGTCGTCGGTGACGTCATGGGTCACTCGATGACGTCGGCGGCCATCATGGGCCAGCTGCGCACCACCGCCCAGACCCTGGCCGGCCTCGACCTGCCGCCCCAGGAGGTCCTGCACCACCTCGACGAACAGGCCCAGCGGCTCAGTGCCGATCACCTGGCGACCTGCCTGTACGCCGTCTACGACCCGGTCTCGCACCGCATCACCATCGCCAACGCCGGTCACCCGCCGCCCGTTCTGCTCCACTCGGGCGGCCGCGCCGAGGTGCTGCGCCTGCCGCCCGGCGCGCCCATCGGCGTCGGCGGGGTCGACTTCGAGGCGGTGGAGCTCGACGCCCCGGCCCGCGCGACCCTGCTGCTGTACACCGACGGCCTGGTCGAGTCCCGCCTGCGCGACGTGTGGACCGGCATCGAGCAGCTGCGCGAGAGGGCGCAGGCCGCCGCCCTGCTCACCGGGCCGGACCGGTCACCTCCGCTGGAAACCCTCTGCGACGAGGTCCTCGACATGCTCGGTCCCGGCGACCGGGACGACGACATCGCGCTGCTCGCCGCCCACTTCGACGGGATCGCGCCCAGCGACGTGGCGTACTGGTTCCTGGAGCCGGAGGACGCGGCCCCCGGCCGGGCCCGCCGCCTGGCCCGGCGCGCCCTGTCCCGCTGGGGCCTGGAGGAGCTCGGCGACTCCGTGGAACTGCTCGTCAGCGAGGTCGTCACCAACGCCGTGCGCCACGCCTCCCGGCCCATCACGCTCCGCCTGCTGCGCACCGACGTGCTGCGCTGCGAGGTCGGCGACGACGCGCCCCAGCTGCCACGCCTGCGGCACGCGCGGGCCACGGACGAGGGCGGTCGGGGCCTGTACCTGGTCAACCGGCTGGCCCGGCGGTGGGGCGCGACCCGGCTGAGCACCGGCAAGGTCGTCTGGTTCGAGATCGCCCGGCCCTGAAGCCGGCTGCATGGCCACACCCTCAGCACCGCCCCATTGATTGATTCATTCAGCATCTCTAGCATCACTCGGTGGCTCCATTCATCTCTTCCTCACTGGCCCCGGGCTCATCACCCGCGGCCCCGGAAGGAGCACCCGTGTCCCCAGCCACTCGGGTCGGACGTCGCCGACTCGGACACCTGCCCCTCGCCGCCCTGTTGCTGGCCGCCGGCCTCGCCCTCCCGCCGGCGCCGGGCGCGGCCGCCGCACCGGCCCGCCCCTCGAAGACCGCCCTGCCGCAGGTGTGGCCGCAGCCGAAGAGCGTGCGCACCGGGCCCGGCCGGCTCACGGTCCCGGACCGGGTCGTGGCGGTCGTCGGCCGCGAGACCGACCCGTCGGCCCGGCGGGTCGTCGAGGGTGTCCTGCGCGAGGCCGGGGCCGAGCGGATCGTGACGGTCGCCGAGCCGCCCACGAAGGCCGCCTTCACCGTCTACCTCGGCGGCCCCGCCGAGAACGGCGCCACGGCCCCGGCACTGAAGCGCCTGGGCGCCCCGTCCCCCGCCGGGCTGCCTTCCGGCGGCTACGTCCTCGCCTCCGGCCGCCGGCACGGGCAGACCCTTCTCGCCCTGTCCGGCGCCGACCGCACCGGCACCTTCTACGCCGCCCAGACCCTGCGCCAACTGGTCACCCGGACCGTGCCCGAAGTGACCGTCCGCGACTGGCCGACAGCCAGGCTGCGCGGAGTGATCGAGGGCTTCTACGGCACCCCTTGGTCACACGCCGAGCGGCTGCGCCAGCTCGACTTCTACGGCCGCACCAAACAGAACGTCTACGTCTACTCCCCGAAGGACGACCCCTACCTGCGCGAGCGCTGGCGCGACGCGTACCCGTCCGCGGAACTGAGGCAGTTGAGGGAGCTGGTCGACCGGGCCGACGTCAACCACGTCCGCTTCACCTATGCCCTCTCCCCGGGATTGTCCGTCTGCTACTCCTCGGACGCCGACATCGAGGCGCTCACCCGCAAGTTCGACTCGCTGTACGCCATCGGTGTGCGGTCCTTCGCGATCCCGCTGGACGACATCAGCTACACGAGGTGGAACTGCGCCGCCGACGAGCGGGAGTTCGGCACGGGCGGCGGCGCCGCCGGGGCGGCCCAGGCCCATCTGCTCAACCGGGTGTGGCAGGAGTTCTCGGCGACCCATCCGGGGCTGGAGCCGCTGGAGATGGTCCCCACCGAGTACTCCGACCTCGCCGACTCGCCCTACAAGAAGGCGCTGCGGGAGCGGCTGGACCCCTCCGTGGTCGTGGAGTGGACCGGCGTCGGCGTGATCGCCCCGGCCATCACCGCTGACCAGGTCGCGAAGGCCCGCGAGGTCTACGGCCATCCCATCCTGGTCTGGGACAACTACCCGGTGAACGACTACGTCACCAGCCGGCTGCTGCTCGGCCCGTACACCGGCCGGGAGCCCGACGTGGCGAAGGCGGCGACCGGGGTGACCGCCAACCCGATGGTCCAGGGCCAGGCGAGCCGGATCGCCCTGTTCACCTCCGCCGCCTACCTCTGGAACCCGGACGCCTACGACCCCCGGGCCGCGTTCCTCGCCTCCGTCCGCGACCTCGCCGGGCCGGCTGCGGCCAAGTGGTTGCGGATCTTCGCCGAGAACAACTACTCGTCGCAGCTGGACTCCACCGAGTCCCCCACCCTGAGCGCGCTCATCGCCAGGTTCCGCACGGCGTACGAGGAGGACACCGGCCTGGACCGGGCCGCCGCCGCGCTCCGGTCGTACTTCTCCGACATGGCCGCCACACCCGGCGAACTCCGGACCCGCCTCGACAACCCGGGCTTCCTCGCGGAGACCTCGGCCTGGCTGGACAAGCTGGGGCGGTACGGCGGCGCGGGCAGACGGCCGTGGACCTGCTGCTGGCCGGCGAGCGAGGCGACACCGAGGCGGTCACCACGTACTGGAACCGGCTCAGGGCCCAGCGCAAGGAGCTGGACGCGATACCCCAGCAGGTGGCGCCGGGCGTGATGGACCAGTTCCTCTACACGGCGATGACCGAGAACGCGCCCGACCCGGGCGTGGACGCGGGGTTCGCGCCCGGTTCGGTCAGCCTGAAGCCCGGTGGTTCAGCGGAGGTGACGCTCTCCTTCTCCGACGCCAGGGCCCGAACGGTGGCGTGGAAGCTGACCGTCCCCGACGGCGTCACCGTCACGCCCGCCGAGGGCACCGTGGCCGTCCCGGCCGACGGCAGCGCGTCCGCGACGGTGACCGTCACGGCCGGGGAGGGCGCGTCCGCCGGAGTGCGCTCGGTCGTGGTGACGGGCGACGGCGTCCTCGACCGCGCGCTGCCCGTGCAGGTCACCGACGGCACCGGCACGTCGAGGGCGCTGACCGCCGACTTCAGCGGGGCGTCGGTCAGTTCCATCGATCTGACGTCGAGGAAGACCACGGACATCGCCGTGGGCGCCAACCCCGGCGAGGTGGTGACGAGCGCGGACGGCCGCACCGCCTACGCGGCCGGCCAGGGCTCGAACACGGTCAGCGTGATCGACGTGGCGCAAGGGAAGGTCACGGCCACGGTCCCGGTCGGCAAGGTCCCCGCCGGGCTCGCGCTCACCCCGGACGGCCGCACCCTGTGGGTCGCCAACTACGGGGACGGCACGGTCCAGCCCGTCGACACGGCGACCCTCACCGCGGGCCCGCCCGTCCGGGTCGGCAACGGGCCCGAGAACATGGCGATCACACCCGACGGCCGGACTCTCTACGTGCCCAACATCAAGGACAACACGGTCACCCCCGTCGACCTGGCCACCAGAACGGCCGGTGCCGTCGTCCCCGTGGGCCCGAGCCCCTTCAACATCGTGGCCGCGCCGGACGGAAGGACGGTGTACGTGTCCAACTCCGGCGGCTCGACGGTCACTCCGATCGACACGGCCACGCACGACACCGAGCCGACGCTCCTGGTCACCGGCCAGGCCTACGGTCTCGCCCTGTCCCCGGACGGCCGGACGCTGTGGGTCAGCCCCAGTACCGGCGACACCGTCACGCCCGTCGACACGGTCACCGGCGCCCCCGGGCGGACCGTGAAGGTCGGCAGGTCCGCCTTCGACGTCGCCCTGGACTGGAACGGCGGCACGGCGTACGTCACGACCGCCGACGCGGGCACGCTGGTCCCGGTCGACACGGCGTCCGGTGCCGTCGGGGATCCGCTGAAGACGGGCGCGTATCCGCTGGCCGTCGCGCTGACGCCCGTACCGGTGGAGTGAGACGGGAACGGCCGGGGTCCCGGCAAGGGGCCCCGGCCGTTCGTGGGCCGTTCGCGCGGTCCGGGTCAGCTCGCGGTGCGGCGGATCCGGCCCGCGTACTTCTTCTCCAGCTCCAGGTTGCCCTCGAAGCCGCCCGGCACGTTGGCCGAGACGTAGACCGGGGGACGCTCGCCGGCGGCGAGGAGGCGTCCGGCCGCCTCGGCGACGGTCATCTGCACCAGCATCGCGCCGGTGAGCGTGGACAGGGCGCAGACCGAGCCGCCGCCGGGGAGTTCGAGCAGGGAGTCGCCGGGCGGGGCCGCGTTGTCGAGGACGACGTCGGCGATGTCGGCCAGCTTCCTGCCGCTGGGATGGGCGGCCGGTACGGCCCGGGTGTGGGCGAGGGAGGTGAGGGCCAGGACGCGGTGGCCGTGCTCCTTGGCGTGCAGGGCCATCTCCACGATGACGTTGTTGACGCCGGAGTTGGAGATGACGACGAACAGGTCCTGGGGGTTCGGGGCGGCGAGGTCGTAGATCCGGGCGGCCACCCCGGCCCGGCGCTCCAGCAGCGGGTCGTCCAGGACGGCCGGGTTCTCGCCGCCGTAGAGGACGAGGTCGGCGATGCTCAGCCGGTTGGTGGGGACCAGTCCGCCGGCCCGGCCGGCGAGTTCGAGGACGAGTGCCTGTGAATGGCCGGTGCCGAAGGCCTGGACGACACCGTCCGCGCGTACGCACGCGGCGACCAGCTCCGCGGCGGCGGCCACGTCGTCGCGGGCGGACTCGATGACGTGCTGGAGGACGGCGAGGCTCTCCCGCGCGAACCCCTGGGCGCTCACAGACTCGACGGACACGCGACACACTCCCCACTGATGGATTGAACCACCCTACACTTCTCCATCGGTGAATCAATAAATCACACGGGTTGCGGGTCTTCAATCGGGCCGCAATCGGGTCCTGGTATTCAATCTGCCCCGTGAAGGGTGGCTGGTACCTTCTCCGCATGCCTCCTACAGACGTCACCGCACTCATCCGCACCGAGCTGCCCCGGCTGGCGGGCTCCCTGCGGAAGGTCGGCGAGCTGATCCTGGAGGATCCGGCCGCCGTCACCCACTGCTCGGCCGCCGAGCTGGGCCGCCGCACCGGCACCTCCCAGGCGACGGTGACCCGTTTCTGCCGGGCCATCGGACTGGACTCCTACCAGCATCTGCTGATCGAACTGGCCCAGGAGCGGGGCCGGGGCGAGGCCTCCGACTGGGGGACCGCCGAGATCGGTCCCGACATCTCGCCGGACGACAGCCTGGAGCGGGTCGTTCAGGTCGTCGGCAGCGCCGACCTGCGGGCGGTGCAGCAGACCATCGACCGGATCGACCTCGACGCGGTCGAGCGCGCGGCGCAGGCGACGGCGAGGGCCCGCCGGATCGACGTCTACGGCGTCGGCGGCAGCGGGGCCGTGGCCCAGGAGACCGAGACCCGGCTGTTCCGGATCGGCTGCGCGGTGCGCGGCTGGACCGAGGTGCACGCCGCGACGACCTCCGCCGCCCTCATGACCCCGGCGGACGTGGCGATCGGCATCTCCCACTCGGGCGCCACGCGCGAGACCATCGAGCCGTTCGAACTGGCCAAGGAGCGTGGGGCCACCACCGTCGCCATCACGGCCGACCCGCGCTCGCCGCTCGCCCGCGCCGCCGATGTCCGGCTCGTCTCCTCGTCCTCGGAGACCAGTTTCCGCACCGGCAGCATCGGCGCCCGGCACAGCGTGCTGGTGCTCATCGACTGCCTCTACGTCCGGGTCGCCCAGCTCTCCTACCAGCGTGCGAGCGCCTCGCTGGCGCTGACCGACCACATCGCCGGACAGCATGCCGTGAAGTCCCGGCGGGCCAGGTGAACCTGGCCGAGGGTGCATGGATGAACCACCAAGTTGAAGCGAAGATGGTTGTTTGAATCATTCCTGGCGTGCAGGATGGGGCTCCCCCAGAGCACCTCGTAGGAGCCCCATGCGCGTCACCTCTGTCGAGACGACCGAGCTCTTCACCGGGACCACCGAGCAGCCGCGCCAAGTGGTGGCCGTCGGGCTGAGCCACACTCCGGGCCGGACCGTCCGGCTCACCCTGGAGGGTCCGGGCCTCACCGGCACCACGGAGACCGCCGTCGGCGAGGACGGCACCGCCCGCGCCGAGATACCCGTCACCGGAGACGGCCTCGTACCCGGCGACCGCCGCGAGATCACGGTCACCGCCACGGACGGGGACGAGATCACCACCCGCACCGGCGAGTTCACGGCCGCCGAGCCCGGCTGGACCATGTTCATGGTCAGCCACTTCCACTACGACCCCGTCTGGTGGAACACCCAGGGCGCCTACACCGAGACCTGGGACGTCGCCGACGACCCGGCGACCACCGGCCTGCCCGCCCGCACCTTCGACTCGCGCGGCCAGTCCGGCATGAGCCTGGTCCGCGCCCACTGCGATCTGGCCCGCCGCGACCCGGCGTACACCTTCGTGCTCGCCGAGGTCGACTACCTCAAGCCCTACTGGGACGCCTTCCCGGAGGAGCGCGCCTTCCTGCGGCAGCTGATCCGCACCGGCCGCGTCGAGATCATGGGCGGCACCTACAACGAGCCCAACACCAACCTCACCGGTGCCGAGGCGACGATCCGCAACGCCCTGTACGGCGACGGCTTCCAGCGCGGGATCATCGGGGCCTCGCCCGAGACGGCCTGGCAGCTGGACGCCTTCGGGCACGACCCGCAGTTCCCGGGGCTGATGGCGGACGCGGGGGTCACCTCAAGCTCGTGGGCGCGCGGGCCGTTCCACCAGTGGGGGCCGACCCTGTCGGTGTTCGGCGAGGAGCCGCGGGACCCCGGGCGGATGCAGTTCCCGGCCGAGTTCAGCTGGCTCGCCCCGTCGGGGCGCGGGCTGCTGACCGCGTACATGGTCAACCACTACGGCGCCGGCTGGGCGATCGACAACGCGCCCACCCTGCCGGAGGCGGAGGCCGCCGCACTCACGCTGTTCCAGAGGCTCAAGAAGGTCGCGCTCACCCGCAACGTGCTGCTGCCGGTCGGCGGTGACTACGCGCCGCCGTGCCGCTGGGTCATGGACATCCACCGCGACTGGAACGCCCGCTACGTCTGGCCCCGCTTCATCAGCGCGATCCCCCGTGACTTCTTCGCCGCTGTCCGCGCGCAGCTGGCGGAGGAGGGCCGCACGGCATCGCCCCAGACCCGCGACATGAACCCCGTCTACACCGGCAAGGACGTCTCCTACATCGACACCAAGCAGGCCCAGCGCCACGGCGAGACCCGCCTCGCCGACGCCGAGGCCTGGGCGACGCTCGCCTCCCTCCTCACCGGCCACGCCTACCCGGACGCCGCCCTGGACAAGGCCTGGCGGCAACTCGTGTACGGCGCCCACCACGACGCCATCACCGGCTCCGAGTCGGACCAGGTGTACATCGACCTGATGACCGGCTGGCGGGAGCTGCACGACCTCGCCGAAAGCGTGCACGCGGACGCCACCCAGGTCCTGGCCGACCAGGTCGCCCCGGCGACGGCCCGGACCTGGTCGTCTTCAACTCCGCGACCTGGGCACGGCGGGACGTGCTGACGATCGAGGACCCGGGCTCGTCCCCGAAGGTCTCCCGGCGGTCCGCGAGGAGGGCCGGCTCCATGTCGTCGTCCCGGAGGTGCCCGGCATGGGCCTCGAGGCGCTCCCGCTCACCAGGGGTTCCGTCCCCGGATGGGCGCGCGGCGAGGGTCTCACCGTCCGCAACGAGTTCTACGAGGTGACGGTCGACCCGGCACGCGGCGGCGGTGTCAGCAGTCTGCGCGCGCTCGCCGAGGGCGGCCGGGAGCTGCTGCGCCCCGGCGACATCGGCAACGAGATCGTCGTCCAGGAGGAGTACCCGAGGCATCCGCGCTTCGGTGAGGGCCCCTGGCACCTGACCCCGACCGGCACGACCGCCGCCCGCAGCGGGGACGTGCCCGCCGAGGTGCGCACCGAGCACTCCGCCGCCGGTTCCCGTATCACCGTCACCGCCGACCTCGGCCTCTTCCGCTACACCCAACGGCTGACGCTGTGGCGGGGCGTCGACCGGCTCGACGTCACCACGACCGTCGACGGATACGACGGCGCCGACCGGCTGATCCGGGTGCGCTGGCCCTCGGACGTACGGGGCGGTCTGCCGGTGCACGAGGTGGCGGACGCGGTGATCGGGCGCGGGTTCGGGTTCGTGGAGGTGGACAGCGAACGGTTCCCGTGGACGCTGGACAACCCCGCCAACACCTGGTTCGCCCTCGGTTCCACCGCCCGCGTCGCCGTCCACGACGACTCCGGCGTCCTCCTCGGGCACCGCTCGATCGGCGTCGCCGAACTCGTCTGCCCGACTGGGACACCGCGGGCGACCTCGGCACCCGCTCGCGGCGGCCCTGGTCCGCGCCGGGGTCACGGCGACCTCGACCATCGCGGGCGGCCCCCGCTACGGCGACCTGGAGGTCGACTCCAACCTCCCGGACCTCCGGATCGCGGTCGGCGGTCCGGACCGCAACGCCGTGGTCGCCGAGGCACTCGGCTGGGACCCGGCGGCGGGGCGGGAGCTGAAGCGCCAACTGGCAGAGCGGGGCGTGGCCGCGGTGTGGGTCGCGCCGCGCGCCTGTCTGCGCGAGGAGTGGATTCCCGGGGCCGACCTGCGCGACCTGGAACGCCTGCCGCTGCTCGTGGTCGCGGGCGCCCGCCCCGAGGACGACGCGAAGGCGGTCGACGCCATCGTCGCCGACCTGGACGACTTCACCGTGACGGCCACGGCAGCGGGCGGCGGCGAGGCCCTGCCACCCGGTGACGCCTGGGACGGAAGCAGCTTCGCCGTCCTCAACCGTGGCACACCGGGCTGCGTGATCACCGCCGCCGGCGACCTGTACATGTCCCTGATGCGTTCCTGCACCGGCTGGCCGTCCGGGATCTGGGTGGACCCACCGCGCCGGACCGCCCCCGACGGCTCGGGGTTCCAGCTCCAGCGCTGGTCGCACACGTTCGAGTACGCGGTCGTCGCGGGCACGGGCGACTGGCGCGCGCTGCGGCTGCCGCAGTCCGGGCACGCGTACAACCACCCGCTGACGGCACGGCTACGCACCGGCTCGGGGACCGGGCTCCTTCCCCGCTCGGCCTCCCTGCTCTCCCTCGAACCGGCGGGCGAGGTCCTGCTGGACGCACTGAAGCCGGCCGGCTCCCCGCTGGCCCGGGGCAGCGAGGCACGGGTGGATCCGGGGCAAGGCATCGTGATCCGGGTGCATGAGGTCAACGGACGGCCGGTACGAGCAAGGGTGGCCGGACCGTCGGCCTGGACGGCGGGCGCCCGCGCCGACGTCCTCGAGACTCCCGGGGCGCCCCTCGCCCCGGACGGGACCGGCGGCCTCGAAGCCGACCTGACCGGCTTCGAGGTCGCCACGATCCTGGCCACACCGACCGACGGCAAGGCGCTCTCCGCGGACCCCGGCATCGACGCCCACGAGCCCGCGCAACCCGTCGCCACCCGCTACTGGCTGCACAACTCCGGCCCCGCCCCACGCGGCAACATGCCGGTCGCCGTCTACCTCTCCCCCACCGCCCTCACGGCCGACGGCCCGGTCACGGCGACGGTCAGGGTCAGCTCGGAGCTGACCGACGCGCCCGTGTCGGGCACGGTGACCTTCGAGGCCCCCCAGGGCTGGACCACCGAGCCCGCCGAACTCCCCTGCACGCTCGGCCCAGGCGGCTTCACGCTCACGGACGTCACGGTCACCCCGCCCCGGACGCGTCCCCGGCCGCCACTGGCTCGCCGCACGCCTGTCGTACGGCGGCCAGACGTACGAGGACGCGGTGGCCCTGGACGTGCCGGGCGGCCACTCGGGCCCGACTCTGCTCACGGACCTGGCAGTCGAGCGGCTGACCGTCCGCCGCGGTGAACGGACCAGGGTCCCCGTGACCCTGCGGAACACCACGCGGGGCCCCGTCAACGGCACGCTCTGGTCCGTCTCCTCCTGGGGCACCTGGCCCGGCATCACTCCGGGATGCCAGGGCTTCACGGTGCCGGGCGGGGAGCAAGTGGAGTGCGAGATCGACGTCAACGCCGGCGCGACAGCCCCTGGTTCCTACTGGCTGATGGTGAAGACCGCATGGCACGGCTGCGTGGCGTACACGAAGGCCATCGAGCTGGAGGTGACGCCATGACGAAGGACCACGCGGCAACCGTCCAAGGCGAACCGATCCCGAAGCAGCACGTGGACAGGTTCCTGAGCACCAGTTCCCTCAGGGGCGCGGGAACTGCGCGCCCGGCCACGACACCGCCGCACACGCAAGACGAGACCGCCAACAACGACGCTGGGCAACCCAGGTGGTCGTCACCGACGAGCTTGCTCGCCGCGCCTGCGCGGAACGCGGCCTCGCCCCACCGGCCATGCCGATGCAACGGCTCACCATCCCGAGACCGACGTCGCCGACCTGGGCAGCATCATCGCGGCAGCCCTGGCCCACTCCCCGGCCGTCCGGGCCCTGCTCACCGACCTGGAACGTGAACAGCACGTCCCCGACACGGCCGTACGCGACTACTACGACCGCAACCGCGACCGCTTCCTTACCGCCGAGGCGCTACGCCGCGGCGTGGACCCCTACGACGACCCGGCCCCGTCGGACATCCAGCCGTACGAGCAGGTCCGCGAAGGCATCACCCGAGAACTCCGGCACGCCGCCGCCCGACGCGCGTTCATCACCTGGCTCGACCAGGCCCGCAAGGACGTCGAGTACGCCGCGGGCCACGAACACCCGGGCGACCCCACCCACCAGGACCACGAACACCGGCACTGACCGCCGTACGCAACCGAACAGCAACACGGCAAACCATTGACCTCCGATGAATTCTGGTCCACATTTTCATCAATCGAAGTCCAACTTGGTGATTTGATCCAGCGACGACTGGTCCCAGGAGGGCAGCAATGCGCGCAAGAAGACTCACCGGATCCCTGACCTGTCTGGTCGTCCTGACGCTGACGGCCGCAGGCTGCGGCCTGTCCGGCGGCGGATCCGACGGCGGTGACGCCACGGCCGGCGGCTGCAAGGTCGACAAGGGCAACGTCGGTTCCGGCAAGCTCTCCGGCGAGGTCAAGGGGAAGATCACCTTCCAGACCACCAACCTGAAGAAGGACTTCGGGAAGTACTTCAACGGCGTCATCGACGCCTTCGAGCAGGCCCACCCCGGCACCACGGTCAACTGGATCGACGACCCGGGTGACGCCACCTTCACCCAGCGGCTGGTCGCCGACGCGCAGGGCTGCACGCTGCCGGACGTGGTGAACATCAACGTCAACACGGCAGTGGCGCTGACGAAGAACGGCTACCTGCTGAACCTGGGCGACAAGGCGCCCGACGCGGGCAAGCCGTTCACGCCCGCGATGTGGAAGTCCAGCATGTACGCCGACGCGGACGGCAAGAAGGTGCACAGCGTGCTGCCCTGGTACTCCGGCGGCATCGTGCAGACCTTCAACACCGACCTGATGAAGAAGGCGGGCCTGGACCCGGCCAAACCTCCGACGACCGTGCTCGGCCTGTTCGACGACGCGGAGAAGATAGCCAAGGTCTCCGACGGCAAGTACTACGCCTTCCTCGCCAACCCGCAGCTGCGCATCCCCGCCGACTGGCAGCAGATGGGCATCAAGGTCCTGTCCGAGGACGGCAAGAAGTTCACCTTCGCCGACGACCCCAAGACGGCCCAGTGGGTCGAGGCCATGACGAAGCTGTACAAGGCCGGGGCATGCCCAGGGACTCCCTGTCCTCCACGCAGGACCCGGCCAACGTCTACGGCCAGGGCAAGCTGGTCTACGGCCCCACCAACCCCAACTTCCTGCGGTTCATCCAGCAGAACAACCCGAGCGTCTACGAGAAGACCGGCGTGGCCCCCTTCATGCTGGACGCCCTCGGCCACACCGTCGGCGCCCCGCAGTACGTCGGCGTCGCGTCCACCAGCAAGAACGCCGCCACCGCGCTGGCCTTCGCGCGGTTCCTGACGAACGCCGAGAACCAGCTCGCCTGGGCCAAGGACCCCAACGTCGTCATCTTCCCCTCCACCACGGCTTCCCTGAACGACCCGTTCTTCCAGTCGGTCAAGGGCGACGACCCCTTCGCCGAGGCCCGCAAGATCGTCGCCAGTGACCGCAAGACCGCCACGGCCGACGAGATCGCCCTGACGCCCGGTGAGCTGAACGCCATCTCGGCCCAGATCCAGCTGGCCATGCAGGGCAAGAAGAGCGCCGAGGACGCCCTGAAGGAGGCCCAGTCCAAGGCCAACCAGCTGATCGAACAGGGCAGCTGAGGATGACTCAACCGACCGTCCACCAGGCGCCCGTTCCCGCTTCCCCGGGTGCGGGCGCCCGACGCCCCGGCGGCGATTCCCCCGCCTCCCGGCCGCCGGGGCCGCTGCGCCGCGCCCTCCGCTTCGTCACGCCCGGTCCGAGCGCCGACGCGGGGGGCGCGGCGCTCTACCGCCGCTGGTGGCTGCCCTGGCTGTGGATGACCCCCGCGATCATCGGGGCGACCGTGTTCGGGTCTTCCCGTTCCTCAACACGGTCGTGGTGTCCTTCACCGACGCCAAGCCGCTCGGCGGGGCGTACGACGTCGTCGGCCTGGACAACTACCGCCGGATGCTGGGCGATCCGGACTTCTGGCTCGCCACCCGCAACAGCCTGCTGTACGCGCTGATCGTCGTCCCGCTGATGGTGCTGCTGCCGCTGCTGCTCGCCATCCTCGTGGAGAAGAACCTGCCGGGCATCGGCTTCTTCCGCTCCGCGTTCTACACGCCGGTGCTCGCCTCCAGCGTGGTCGTGGGCCTGAGCTGGCAGTGGCTGCTGAGCGACCAGGGGCTGGTCAACACCTGGCTGCAGAAGGCCCACCTCATCCGCGAGGCCATCCCGTTCCTGTCGGACTCGTGGCTGATCCTGCTGTCGGCGATGGGCCTGACGCTGTGGAAGGGCCTCGGCTGGTACATGATCTTCTACCTGGCCGCCCTCGGGAACGTCCCCCGCGAGCTGCACGAGGCGGCGGCCGTGGACGGCGCGGGTGTCGTGCGCCGCTTCTGGCACGTCACCGTGCCCGGCGTGCGCACGTCGATGATGCTGGTCGGCACCCTCACGGGCATCGGCTCGCTGCGGGTGTTCACCGAGATCTACATGCTCGGCGGTTCCACGGGCGGCCCCGGCGGCGCCGACCGCACGCTCCCCTTCTACATCCGCGACGTCGGTCTCGACCCGCTCACCGGCAACGCCGGCTACGGCGCGGCCGTCAGCGTCGCCCTGTTCGCCCTGACCCTGGGCCTCACGCTGCTCGCCCAGCGCCTGACGAAGGAGGACGAGGCATGACGACCGCCGTCGACAAGCGCCGCCGTCTGATGCCCCGCTGGCGCGACTACGGCCGCCCCCGCGAACTGGTCGTCCGCTACCTGCTGCTGGTGTTCGTCCTGTTCATCACCGTCGGCCCGCTGCTGTGGCAGCTGCTGTCGTCCCTCAAGGGCGCGGGCGAGGACGTCTTCGGCGCGGGCGCCTCACTGATCCCCCACCACCCGTCGCTGCGGGCCTACCGCGAGGTCTTCGACCAGGTGCCGGTGTGGACGTACATCAGGAACAGCGTGTTCGTGGCGGTGCTGTCCATCGCCAGCCAGCTGGTCTTCTCCACCATGGCGGGCTACATGCTCTCCAAGCCCGGCTGGAAGGGCCGCAAGCTGGTGTGGATCGTGCTGCTGGCGTCCATGATGTTCCCCTTCGAGTCGATCATGGTGTCGCTGTTCCTGAGCATCCGGGACATGGGTCTGGTCGACAACCTGGTCGGCGTCTGGCTGCCCGGCTTCGTCGCCGCGATCAACGTCCTCATCATGCGGGCCGCGTTCCTCGCCGTGCCGCGCGAGATCGAGGACGCGGCGATGCTGGACGGGGCGGGCGAGTGGAAACGCTTCCGGTACCTGTACCTGCCGTCCGCCTACGGCGCGATCCTGGTCGTCACCATCAACACCTTCATCAGCGCCTGGGACGACTTCCTGTGGCCGCTGATCGTGCTGCGCACCGAGGACCACTTCACGCTGACGCTGGGTCTGGCGCGGCTGCAGACCTCGTCCTTCGGCTATGACCAGCGGATGGTGATGGCGGGCTCGGTGATCTCCGTGATTCCGGTGCTGGTGCTGTTCGTCATCACCCAGCGTTGGTTCTACAGGGGCGTCTCGTCCGGTGCCGTGAAGCTCTGACCGACCCGGAGCACGACCGGTACGGCGGTCAACGCCCGGCGCGCCGACTCCGCGACGCGGATCTCGACCGTGCCGGGCAGGACCGCCGTCTCCAGGCCGGCACCGACCTGGGCGAGCCGGTCCCCGCCGAGGGGAAACGCGACCGTGCGGCTCTCGCCGGGCTTCAGATCGACGGCCCGGAAGCCCCGGAGTTCGAGCGTGCGCGGCCAGACGGGGGCGACGAGCCGGCGCAGATACAGCTGGGCGACGGTACGCCCGTGCCGCTCGCCGGTGTTGGTGATGTCGACCTCGACGGTCCGCCCCGACAGGCGCGGCGGGCCGTAGGTGAAGCCGGTGTACGACAGCCCGTGCCCGAAGGAGTACAGCGGCTCGGCGCTGTCGTCGGCGTAGCCGCCGTACTCGGTCTCCTTGTGGTTGTAGTGGACGGGCAGTTGCCCCGCCGAGCTCGGCACGGAGACGGGCAGCCGGCCCAGCGGCTCGGCCCGGCCGAGCAGCACGTCCGCGATGGCCTCGCCGCCCCAGGGGCCCGGGTACCAGGCGGTGAGCAGCGCGGCGGCCCGCTCCGCGGCCTCGGGGACGGCGTGCGGGCGCCCCTGGACCAGAACGACGACCGTGGGTGTGCCGGTCGCGGTCACGGCGTCGAGCAGGGCGTGCTGGGCGGCGCCGAGCCGCAGTCCCGCGAGGTCGACGCCTTCTCCGCAGGTCATCTCGGACACGACGGTGCGCGCGGCGCCGTTGGCGTCGAACTCGGTGTCCGGCGTGCGGGCGCTGCTGCCGCCCAGCACCAGCACGGCGACATCACATGCGGCTGCCTCGGCGATCGCCTCGGGGACGCCGGACAGGTCGCCGCCGGTGAGGGCGCACCCTCGGGCGTGGCGTACGTCGACGCCGGTGTGTCGCAGTGCGTCGAGGACGCTGGTGCCGGTGCCGGGGCGTTGTGGGGCGGTGTAGTCGCCCAGCTGGTGGGCGACGGTGTCGGCGTGCGGGCCCAGGACGGCGACACGGGACGCGGCCGACAGGGGCAGCACGCCCCGGTCGTTGTGGAGCAGGGTGACGGCGGCCCGGGCGAGGGCGGTGCTCAGGTCGCGTCCGGTGGCCGGGGACGGCAACGGAGGTGCGCCGCAGGGCTGTTCGAACAGGCCGAGGCGGAACTTGAGCCGTAGCACGCGTGCGACGGCCCGGTCCAGGGCCGCCTCGCTCACGAGCCCGCGCTCGACGGCCTCCTCCAGGCGCGTGAAGCCCTCGTCCCAGAGGCCGATGTCGACGCCGGCGCCGAGGGCGAGAGCACCGGCCGAGACGGCGTCGCCGGTGACGCGGGCCAGCCGGTCCACGGCCAGCCCGTCGGCCATGACGAGTCCGTCGAAACCCCAGCGCTCGCGCAGCACTCCGGTGAGCAGGGCCCGGTTGCCGCAGCAGGGCATCCCGTCGACCTCGTTGTAGGCGGCCATGACGGCGGCGGCTCCGGCGCGGACACCGGCGTGGGCGGCGGGGAGGTGGATCTCGTGCAGTTCCCGGAGCCCGAGTTCGGACTCGGCGGAGTTGCGGCCGCCGACGGTGGCGCCCTGTCCGGCGAAGTGCTTGAGGACGACCGGGGCCTTGTCCGGGGCGAAGAGCCCGTCCGGACCCTGCTCCCCCTGCATGCCGCGTACGAGGGCCTCGGTGAGCCGGGCGGCCAGGTACGGGTCCTCGCCGAAGCACTCCTCGGTGCGGCCCCAGCGCGGATCCCGGGCGATGTCCAGGGCGGAGACCAGGGCGACGTGCCCGCCACGGGCCCGCAGTTCCGCTGCCGCGTGGGCGGCGGCCCGCTCGTACAGGGCTGGGTCCCAGCCGGCGCCGACGGCCAGGTTGACGGGCAGGACCGTGCCGTCGAGGGCCATGTGCCCGTGCGGCACCTCCTCGACGAACAGGGCCGGAATGCCGAGCCGGCTGCGCTCGACGACATGGCGCTGGACGAGGTGGGCCAGTTCGGCACCGTCCCGGGCGCCGGATCCGGTGGTGTGGTCGACGCCGGACCAGGCGTCGGCGCGCAGCAGTCCGTACAGCGCGCCGAGTCCGGCGAACCGCTCGGTCTCGGCGTGGAGGGCGTCGGTGAGTTCGAAGCCGCCGTCGGGGGTGCGGCGGTAGGCGTCCCAGCCGTACATCCGCTGGTTCAGCTGGCCGGCCTTCTCGCGCAGGGTCATCCGGGAGAGCAGGTCATCGACGCGGGTGTCGACCGGGGCGGTGGGGTCGCGGTACAGGGGCGTGCCCTGCCGGGTGGCGGTCATGTACGGCTTCCGTGAGCGAGGCGGGCCAGGGCCACGGCGCCCCGGCAGCCGTCCGGGACCCAGTCGAGGGTGAGGCCGAGGGCCCGGAGGCGGGCTTCGAGCCGCGTGGTGAGCGGGCCGTCGGGGCCGAGCAGCCCGCCGGTTGCCACGACCCGCTCCCCGGGCCGGGGTCCAACGCCCGGACCGTCTCGGTGAGATGGTCCGCGGCCTCGTCGAGGATGGCCAGGGCGACCGGGTCCTCGGCGTCCCGGGCCGCCGCGACCACCAGGGGTGCGAGCCGGGCCAGGCGGATGGGGGGCTCGGCCATGACGGCGGGGAGCACGTGCCTGCGGTAGGCCTCACGGTGGGGGCGGGACCAGGGGGTGCCGTCGTGGGGCGGGAGGGGCGCCGGTCGCCGGCAGGGGAACCGGCCGCGGCCCCGGCCGCTCCCGGGTGCGCCGGGCCGGCCGGCTGTCCGCCCGCGACGGCCGACCCGGTCAGCGGCGGCTCCGCCTCCTGCCGCGCGTCACCCGGCGCGCCCTCCCTGCCGCCCTGGACGACACCCGGTGACAGTCTCCGCACCGCGCCGCCGGCCGCACCGCCGGGCAGCACCTCGCCCGGGACCCCGAGTTCCCGCCCCACCGTCTCCGCCAGGGAGGTCGGCGCGCCCCTGCCGTCGGCCATCCGCAGCGCGGCCCGTACCGCCGCGCGGCCGATCCAGAAGCCGCTGCCGTCGTCGCCGAGGAGCCAGCCGTCGCCGTCCACGGTGGCGCCGGCGCGGCGGTCGGTGATGCGCATGGCGACCGCGCCGGTGCCGGCGACCAGGGCGAGACCGTCGGCCGGGGTGCC
Source organism: Streptomyces tuirus (assembly GCA_018195615.1). Taxonomy (GTDB): domain Bacteria; phylum Actinomycetota; class Actinomycetes; order Streptomycetales; family Streptomycetaceae; genus Streptomyces; species Streptomyces tuirus_A. Next base: position 1,523,071 of record JAGTPG010000001.1, read on the forward strand.
CGGCGCGGAGGCGAAGGCCGCCTCGATGTCGCTGCCGATGACGGGCGGGCCGGCGTCGATGCCGAGCCGGCTCAGGGCGGCGGTGAGGGCGGTCAGGGCGTTGCGCCGCCCCGGTTCGTCGGCGAAGGCGTCCGCGGCCCCGCGAAACCGCCGGCCACGGCCACGACCCTGCCCCGGTCCGGTTCCGGCACGGCCCGTCCGAGGGCCTCGGCGAGGTGCTCGGTGAGCTGCGGCACCGGCACGGTCAGCGCGTTGCCGGGCCCGGCGGCGCCCTCGCCCAGCGGACGCCCGTCCCCGGCGGTCGCCAGGACCGCCCGGGTCCGCGTGCCGCCCGCGTCGACACCGACCACCAGATCTCGACCGGTCTGGTTCAATTCATTATCCATCGCCGACTATGGTGATTGATGCATTCACCCAGGGCAAGACTCGACCCGAGGAGGATCCCATCCCTACGCTCCGCTTCGGCGTCAACTACACGCCCCGCCGCGGCTGGTTCCACTCCTGGCACGACTTCGATCCGGCACACGCCCGCGAGGACCTGGACCAGATCGCCGCCCTCGGCCTCGACCACGTCCGGGTCTTCCACCTCTGGCCGCTCCTCCAGCCCAACCGCACGTTCATCCGCCCGACGGCCGTGGATCAGCTGGTCCGGCTGGTCGACCTCGCGGCCGAGGCCGGTCTCGACGTCCTGGTGGACGGTGTGCAGGGCCATCTGTCCAGCTTCGACTTCTATCCGGAGTGGACCCGCAGCTGGCACCACCGCAATGTCTTCACCGACCCGGAGGCCGTCGCCGCCCAGGCGGAACTGCTCCGCACCCTGGGCCGCGCCCTCGCCGGCCGCCCGAACCTGATCGGCCTCCAGCTGGGCAACGAGCTCAACAACCTGGTCGAGCACAACCCGGTGACGCCCGAGGAGGTGGACCACTACCTCGACACCCTGCTGTCCGCCGCCCGGGAGCACCTGCCCCCGGGCCGGCTCGCGACCCACTCCGCCTACGACGCCGCCTGGTACGGCGACGACCACCCCTTCACCCCCGAGGCCTCGGCCCGCAAGGGCGACGTCACCACCGTCCACCCCTGGGTGTTCTCCGGCGACTGCGCCCGCCGCTACGGCCCCCGCTCCCCGCAGGTGCTGCACCTCGCCGAGTACGGCACGGAACTCGCCAAGGCCTACGCCGAGGACCCGGCCCGCCCGGTCTGGGTCCAGGAGACGGGCGCCCCCGAGCCGCACGTCCCGGCGGCCGACGCACCCGGCTTCGCGCGGGCGACCGTGCGGAACGCTGCCGGGTGCGCTGGGCTGTGGGGCGTGACCTGGTGGTGTTCCCACGACGTGGACCGGTCCCTGGCCGACTACCCGGAACTGGAGTACACCCTGGGTCTGTTCGACGCGCGGGGCCGCGCCAAGCCGATCGCGACCGCCCTGGCCGAGACCGTCGCCGAGGTCCGCGCCGGCCGGCACCCCGCGCATCCCCGCGACACGGCCCTGGTCCTGGACTGCACACCGTCCACCCGCTCCGTCTCCGGCCCGGGCGGGGCGTACTTCGAGGCATGGATGAACCTGCGCGCCGAGGGCGTCCGCCCGGCGGTGGTCCTGGCCGCGCGGGCGGACGACGCCGCGCATCTGACGGCGCGCGGCATCAAGGAGGTCGTACGGGTGTCGTAGGGGTCAGGCGCCCGCCAGCACCTCGGCGACCGCCCTCAGGTTCACCCGCCCCCGCCCGTAGGAGCACAGCGCTCCGCCCTCCGGCAGCCCGGTGTCGATCCGTACGGCATCGGGCCGCCTGTTCAGCAGCCCGGCACGCAACCGCTCCTGCCAGGGGTGCAGCACGGCGTCACAGGTGGCGACGACCAGCGGCGCCCCGCCGGCCTCCCGGACGATCCCGTCGGCGAGGGCGTCCGGATCCTCCGGCTCTCCGGTGACCGCCGTACCCGTGGCGTAGGGGTCGACGTCCCGCAGTGCGGTGAGGAGGTCCTCGCCGCCCCAGTTGAGGGCCGGGTGCGGCGGCGGGAACAGATCGACGAGGTGGGCTCCGCGCAACGGCTCGGGCACCCCGCCGCCACGACGCACGGCCCGGCGCGCCGCTTCCGGCCCGGCGTTCGCGTCCCAGGCGTGGACCGCCCCGGCCGGAGCCGCGTACCGCCCGGCGAGGCGCCGCACCCGCCCGGCGGCCTCCCGGACCCGCTCCTCGGGCAGCACACCGGAGCCCAGCGCGTCGAGCACCGCGTCCCGGCAGGCCAGGGTGGTCTCCAGGTCCGGTACGGCCACGATGACCTGGTCGGCACCGGCGGCGAGGGCGATCCGCGCCCCGGCGGCCTCGCCGTAGCGGTCGGCTATCGCCTTCATCTCCAGCGCGTCGCTGACCAGGACCCCGTCGAAGTCCAGCTCGTGACGGAGCAGATCACCCAGGATGCGGCGGCTCAGGGTGGCGGGCCGCTCGGGGTCCAGCGCCGGGAAGACGACATGGGCGCTCATGATCATCGGCACGCCCGCGGCCACGGCGGCGCGGAACGGTTCGAGGTCGGCGCGCAGTTCGTCGTACGACCGCGGATCGACGGCCATGCCGAGATGGCTGTCGGTCTCGGTGCCGCCGTGCCCGGGGAAGTGCTTGGCGCAGGAGGCGATGCCCCGCTGCTCGGTGGCGGCGATCCAGGCCCGCAGATGCCGGGCGGCGAGCGCGGGCGTGGCACCGAAGGACCGGGTGCGCACGATGGGGTTGCGCGGGTGGTGCTGGAGGTCGGCGACCGGGGCGTAGGAGACCGTGATGCCGAGCGAGGCCAGATGCCCGGCCAGGGCGTCGGCGCAGCGGGCGGTCAGGGCGGGGTCGTCGGCGACGCCGAGCGCGAAGGATCCGGGTGTCTCGGGAGCTCCGGCGCCCACCAGGTGCCCGATCCCGCCGCCCTCGTTGTCGATGCCCACGAGCAGGTCCGGCCGAACGGCCCGCAGCTCGTCGGTGAGCCGCCGCACCTGCTCCGCGTCCCGCACGTTGCGGGTGAAGAGGATGACCCCGCCGAGCCCCCGGTCGACGAGCCGCTTGAGCTCGTCCGGAACGCCCGCCGTCCCGTCGAACCCGGCGACGAGACAGCGGTGGGCGGCCTCGTCGAGGTCGACGGGAAGGGCGGCGGGGCGTGCGGGCGTGGAGGAGGTCACCTCGGACATCCTCTGGCTCGCTCAGCCAAAAGTCAACGGAGCCGTGATTCGCTGATTCAGCTCACCCCACGCTGCGGAAGGCGGCGAACCCGTCCGCTCCTCAGCCCTCCGCGGGCGTCAGCCGCAACGCGATGCTGTTGATGCAGTACCGCTGGTCCGTGGGCGTCGGGTAACCCTCACCCTCGAACACATGCCCGAGATGCGAGCCGCAGCGTGCGCAGCGCACCTCGGTGCGCACCATGCCGTGCGAACGGTCCTCGATCAGCTCCACCGCGTCGGTGTCCTTCGGGTCGAAGAAGGACGGCCAGCCGCAGTGCGACTCGAACTTCGTGGCCGAGGTGAACAGCTCCGCGCCGCAGGCGCGGCAGGAGTAGACGCCCTGGGTCTTGGTGTCGGTGTACTCACCGGTGAAGGCGGGCTCCGTCGCCGCCTGGCGCAGCACCGCGTACTCGCCGGGGCTGAGCTCCGCGCGCCACTGCTCGTCCGGCTTCTCGACGTCGTACGGCATGAGCCTCCAGCCCCTCAGTTCGACAGACGGTCCAGGATGCGCGGGCCGAGGTCGGTGACGTCGCCCGCTCCCATGGTGAGAACGAGATCCCCAGGCTTCGCCATTCCCGCGATCACCGAGGGCACGTCCGCCTTGTCGTGCACGGGCGTGACGTCCGCGCCGGCCGCCCGGGCCGCCTCGATGATGAGCTCGCTGGTCACGCCGGGGATCGGGTCCTCACGGGCCGGGTAGATGTCCAGCACGACGGAGGCGTCCGCGAGGGCCAGCGACTGGCCCATCTCCTTGCCGAGCTCCTGCGTCCGCGAGAACAGGTGCGGCTGGAAGACGACCAGGATGCGGGAGTCGCCCGCCGCCGCGCGCATCGCCTCCAGGTCGGCCGTCATCTCCGTGGGGTGGTGGGCGTAGGAGTCGATCACCTGCACGCCCGCGGCCTCGCCCTTCAGCTGGAGCCGCCGCTTCACGCCCGTGTACGCCGCCAGCGCCGGGGCCAGCTCCTCGGCGGGGACGCCGAGCGCGACGCCCGCCGCGAGGGCGGCCACCGCGTTGTGCGCGTAGTGGCGGCCGGGGACGGACACCGTGAAGGTCAGCTCCTTGCCCTCCAGCACCACGGTGACCTCGCTCTTCAGGCCCTGCGGCACGACCGACAGGACGCGCACGGCGGCATCCGGCGACTCGCCGTACGTCACCACCCGCACTCCACGCCCCGCGACCCGGCGCGTCAGCTCCCGGGCACCTTCGTGGTCGGCGGCGATCACCAGCGTGCCGCCCTCGGTGACGCGGTCCACGAACGTCTCGAACGACTCGTAGATCTCGTCCATCGAGGCGTAGTTGGCGTGGTGGTCCAGCTCGACGTTGAGGACGATCGCGACCTCGGGCGCGTACTTGTGGAAGCTGCGGTCCGACTCGTCCGCCTCGGCGACGAAGATCTCGCCCTCGCCGTGCAGCGCGTTGGAGCCGGGCGCGTCCAGGTCGCCACCGATCGCGTACGAGGGCTTCAGGCCCAGCTCGCCCAGCGACACCGCCAGCATCGAGGTGGTGGTCGTCTTGCCGTGCGTACCGGCGACCGCGATCGGCCGCAGCCCGTCCATCAGCGCGGCGAGCGCGTCGGACCGGTGCACCACCGGAACGCCCAGCTCGGCCGCGCGGGCCAGCTCGGGGTTGTCCTGCCGGATCGCCGACGACACGACCACACAGCTGGCGTCGTCGGCCAGGTGCTCCGCGGCGTGCCCGATGTGCACCGTCACACCCAGCGCCCGCAGCGCCTCGGCCGTCGCCGACTCCTTGGCGTCGCTGCCGGCCACGACGGCCCCGCGCTGCGCGAGGATCTTGGCGATGCCCGACATCCCGGCCCCACCGACACCGATGAAGTGCGGTCGGTCCATGGCGGGGGAAGGCCGGGTGCCATGCGAATCTCCAAGATCGGGTGACGACGGTGAGCGCACACAGCCTATTTCAGGAGCGCGCGGGACCGCGCCGACCCCGACCCGCCCCTACGCCTTACTGTGCGAAAACAGCTTCAACACCGGCACTCCCACCTTGTGCCTCGCCCTCGAAGCCCAGTCCCGATGAAAGAACTCCTCCACGTAGTGGGGGTCGGTCAGCACGATGACCTCGTCCGCACCGGCCTCCTCGACCAGGGCCTTCAGCGCGTCCAGCGGATGATCCTCGATCAGCCGCCCCTCGGCCGGGCTCCCGGACGCCCGCAGCGCCGCGAGGGAGACCTCCAGCGCCCGCTGCCCGACGCTCAGCGCCTCCTCACCCTCCGGTGTCTCCCCTCACGGACGGCGTCGTCGAGTTCGCCGAGCGCGACGTCGTCGATGGCGCGCAGCAGCCGGTCGGCCTGCTCGCCGCGCGGCTGGAGCAGCACCTGGAAGGAGACTCCCTCCTCCCCGTGCAAGGTGGTGACGAACTCCACGTCGGCGGACGTCAGGGCCTTTTCGATCATCAATACGCTTGTGAACACACCAGGCGCCCCTTCTGCTCCGGGGGCTTGTGGCCCCACTCCTTCGTGGGCCGTGCCGGGCCCTGCGGAAACCATCCTGCCCGTGTTCGCACGGGTACTGCCGGATCCAGTGTGGCCCTCCGGCCTGCCGACCGCCGACACCTGTACCCCGTGGCGCGCGGTTCAGTACGTCAGGACCGCGCGTACCTCGTGAACAGGAAGCCGTCCTCCTCCAGCATCGACACCAGGCCCAAGCGCTGCGGCACCGTGACCGCGGGCCCTCCCGCGATGCGCTGCGCGTCGCCCGCGGTGAGCATCGGGGAGACGGTCAGGCAGAGCTCGTCGAGCACGCCGGCCGCCACCAGCTGCCCGAGCAGCCGCGGGCCGCCCTCGGTCAGCAGCCGGGTGTGGCCGAGGCCGGCGAGAGCCTGGACGGCACGGGCCGGGTCCACGCCGATGCCGTCCCCGGCGGCCAGCACCCGCGCGCCCGCCTTCTCGGCGGCGGCGACGCGGTCCGGGGCGGCCGAGGCTCCTGTGAGGATCAGGGTGGGCACCAGGGGCGAGGTGAACAGCGGGAGCGAGAAGTCCAGGTCCAGGCTGGCGGTGACCACCGCGATCGCGGGCGCGGGGGCCTGACCGGCCGCCTCCCGCATCGCCGCGAAGTCGGCACGCGCGCGGGCCGGGCGGTACCCCTCCCGGCGCACGGTCTCCGCGCCGACGACCACGACGTCCGCCAGCGCCCGCAGCGTGCCGAAGATCCGCATGTCGGCGGCTGTCGAGATGGGCTGCGAACGACCGTCGTGCTGGGCGGCCCCGTCCAGCGTGGACACCATGTTGGCGCGCAGCCACGGCAGCCGGCCCTCGGGCCCGGCTCGGGATACGCGTACGCGGCGGCCAGCTCGTCCAGGCCCCACTCCCGCCCGGCGGCGTCCACCGCCCCCTCACCGGGGGCCGGAGCTGCTGTTTCATCGGTCACAGGGAACAGGCGTCGCATGCCGTGCAGTGTTCCACGCCCCGTAGCATGGTGAACCGTGTCCTCTTCCCCCGCCCCCTCCGGTACCGGCCCGATAGCCGACGCGGCCCCGCTCTCCCTGTGCGCCCGTGAGCCGCACGTTCCCGCGGACCGGCTGGTCGCCGAGATGGTGCCGCCGCCCCGGTTCGACTCGGTGCGCTTCAGCACGTACATCCCGGACCCGAACCAGCCCAGCCAGACGGAGGCCGTCCGGGTCCTGGAGGGCTTCGCCGGGAGTCTCGGCCAGGGCACGGGCGGTTCCGGCAAGCGGCGGCTGTTCGGGTTCGGCAAGGCACCGAAGAAGGCCCCGGCCGGCCCGCGCGGCGTCTACCTCGACGGCGGCTACGGCGTCGGCAAGACCCACCTGCTGGCGTCGCTGTGGCACGCCACCCCCGCCGAGCCCGAGCTCAAGGCCTTCGGCACCTTCGTGGAGCTGACCAACCTGGTCGGCGCGCTCGGGTTCCAGCAGACCGTCCAGACCCTGTCCGGCCACCGCCTGCTGTGCATCGACGAGTTCGAGCTCGACGACCCCGGGGACACCGTCCTGGTCTCCACCCTGCTCGGCAGGCTCGTCGACGCGGGCGTGGCGCTCGCCGCCACCTCCAACACGCTGCCGGGCAAGCTCGGCGAGGGCAGGTTCGCCGCGGCCGACTTCCTGCGCGAGATCCAGGGCCTGTCGGCGCACTTCCGCCCCCTGCGCATCGACGGCGAGGACTACCGCCACCGGGGCCTGCCCGAGGCGCCGCCGCCGTTCTCCGACGAACAGGTGACCGAGGCGGCACACGCCACCGAGGGCGCCTCGCTCGACTCGTTCTCGCCCCTCCTGGAGCATCTCGCCCGGGTCCACCCCAGCCGGTACGGCGCTCTGACCGACGGAATCGAGGCCGTGTGCCTCACCGGCGTGCGGCCGGTTCCGGACCAGTCGACGGCCCTCAGGCTGGTCGTTCTCGCGGACCGGCTCTATGACCGCGAGGTGCCCGTGATGGCCTCGGGTCTGCCCTTCGACCAGCTGTTCAGTGAGGAGATGCTGAACGGCGGCTACCGCAAGAAGTACTTCCGGGCCATCTCCCGGCTCACCGCGCTGGCCCGCGACGCGGGCCGACTCGCGAACTCCCGGTAACCCACAACTCCATTACCGCGCCAACTGTCGTGCGACAAGGGCCTGTTCAAGCCAGCCCACCTACAGTTTTCAGGCTCTCTTCAGCTTGAAACGTTAAGTTAACCCTGCAAACGACTTTGCAGGGTTAACGTGTTTCTTGACCAGCCGTTGACCAACCGTTGGTCAGTGCTAGACGTGTGGAGCACCTGAAGGGGGGCGCATGTATCGAGGTACGACGGCACGGACCGTGGTTTCGATCCTCGCCGCCGTCCTGCTCGCCCTTCAGTTCTTCGCTCCTTCCGCGTCCTTCGCAACCGCGCACACGCCCAGTCAAGTCGAGGCCAAGGCTCAGCCCGGAACCAAACCCTCCGGCACGTCCTCGCGTCCCGGAATCAAATTTTCCGGGAAGGCACTGCGCGACGAGATCGCCACCTGCCGCGCCGGGCACCACGGGGACCCGACCGGTCCCCTGCGGACCCGTGACCGTTCCCACGCCGCCGACTCCGCGCCCTCGGCGCCCGAGCGGTCGCCGCTGAGGCACATCCCGCCGACAGCAGAGGAACCGGTCACCCCCGGCGCCGCGCATCAACGCACGTCGAGATCCTCGGCGTCGCACACACCGGCAGCGCTTCAGGTCTTCCGCTGCTGAGGAACAGAGCAGTTCATCCCCATCTCTGTCATGCCCGTCCGACGCGTCCCCACGCGCGCCAGGAGGAGTCACCACACTCATGCAACCCCTCATCGACAACGCCCGCATGTTCGGACAGCGCCCTGAGGAGTTCGCCCGCCTCGCCGAGGGCCAGTCCCCCGACGTCCTGTTCATCACCTGCTCCGACTCCAGGGTCGTACCGGCCCTGATCACGGGCGCCCGGCCCGGCGAGCTCTTCGAGCTGCGCACCGCGGGCAACGTCGTCCCGCCGCACGCCATCGAGCACCCCACGTCGGAAGCGGCCACGATCGAATACGCCGTGGAGGTCCTCGGCGTGAAGGACATCGTGGTCTGCGGCCACTCTCACTGCGGCGCCGTCGGCGCGGTGGTGCGGGGCGACGACCTCACCGCCGTACCCGCCGTGCGCGACTGGCTCGCGCACGCCTGCGACGAGCCCAAGTGCTCGGACCCGACCGACAAGACGGTCACCGAAGCTGTGCAGAACCACGTCCTCACCCAGGTGGAGCGACTGCGCTCCTACCCGTGCGTCGAGAGCCGTTTGACGGACGGCCGGCTCCGGCTGCACGCATGGTTCTACGAAGTGCACACCGGAACCGTGCGGGAACACCGCGCGGAGACCGACACCTTCGAGAGCCTGTGAGGGACACCATGACCAAGTTCCCTTACCTGAGGCAGGACTTCCTCGCCTCCATCGTCGTCTTCCTGGTCGCCGTACCGCTCTGCATCGGCGTGGCCGTCGCCTCCGGCGTCCCGGCCGAACTCGGCCTGATCACCGGCATCGTGGGCGGTCTCGTCACCGGTCTCATGCGCGGCAGCAGCCTCCAGGTGTCCGGTCCGGCCGCCGGTATGACCGTGCTGGTCTTCGAGGCCGTCAGCGAGTTCGGAGTCGCCGCGCTCGGTGTGATCGTGCTGATGGCCGGGCTGCTCCAGCTCGCCATGGGTTTCCTCGGGATCGGCCGCTGGTTCCGGGCGATATCCGTGTCCGTCGTCGAGGGCATGCTCTGCGGCATCGGCCTGGTGATCATCGCCGGGCAGATCTACGCGGCGGCGGGCCTGAAAGCCCCGGAGAGCGGCATCGGCAAGATCGCGGGTCTGCCGGGGGCATTCGCCGACGCCCTCGGCAGCACCGAGGCGCTGACCTCGCTCGCGATCGGCGCGGGCGCCATCGCCGTCATCGTGTTCTGGAAGAAGCTGCCGAAGGCCGTGCAGTCCGTGCCGGGCGCCCTCGCGGCGGTGGTCCTCGCCACGGTCGCCACGCTCGTCTTCAGCCTGCCGGTCGCCACCGTCGAGGTGGAGGGCCTCCTCGGCGTCATCCAGCCGCCCGGGACCGACGCCTTCGCCGAGCTGGCCGGCCCGGCCATCTGGGGCACCATCATCGCGTTCGCGCTGATCGCCTCCGCGGAGAGCCTGTTCAGCGCGGCGGCCGTGGACCGGCTGCACGACGGTCCGCGCACCCAGTACAACAAGGAGATGATCGCCCAGGGCGCTGGCAACACCGTGTGCGGTCTGCTCGGCGCGCTGCCGATGACCGCGGTGATCGTCCGCAGCTCCGCCAACGTTGCCGCGGGTGCGAAGACCAAGGCGTCCCGGGTGCTGCACGGCGTGTGGCTGCTGCTGTTCGCCGCCGCGATGCCGTGGGCGCTGGCACTGATCCCGCTGCCCGCCCTCGCCGGCATCCTGGTCCACGCGGGCTGGAAGCTGATCCCGTTCGCCAAGATCGTGCCGCTGTGGCGGGAGCACCGGGGTGAGGCGCTCATCCTGGTCGTCACCGCCGTGTCGATCGTCGCGGTGAACATGTTCGAGGGCGTGCTCATCGGTCTGGCCCTGTCGGTCGTCAAGACCGCCTGGGAGGCCTCGCACATCAAGCTCGAGGTCATCGACAAGGGCGCCGGCCCCATCCAGGCGTACCTGTCGGGCAACGCGACGTTCCTGCGGCTGCCGAAGATCCTGGACAGCCTGGAGAGCCTGCCGCAGGACCGCCCGGTCGAGCTGAACCTCACGGGCCTGCACCACCTCGACCACGCCTGCCGGACGGCCCTGGAGAACTGGGCCGCCCGCCACAGCGCGACGGGCACCGAGCCGGTGAAGGTCACGGAGCCGGAGGAGTCTCCGGAGAGCGAGAAAGTGACAGCGGCCTAGCGGTCCGGCCGCACCACCCGATGCCCCCTGGTCCGGGGCGCGCACCCCATGCGCGCCCCGGACCGTCGCATGTCCGGCTCCGCCCCGGCGCCCGGGGCATGGCCCTGCGGCCCGTTCCAGGCATATCGTTACAGGAGCGGACGAAACCTGACCCCTGAACGGGGAGGTCGTCATGGTCGAAGAGCTGGTCGGGGCGGTACTGGCCGCCGGTGCCGCCGGTCTGGCGTATCTGGCCGCGGCGGCCCGGGTCGTCAAGCAGTACGAGCGGGGCGTGGTCTTCCGGCTCGGCCGGCTGCACGGTGAGGTACGCCGGCCCGGGTTCACCATGATCGTTCCCGCGGTGGACCGGATGCGCAAGGTCAACCTGCAGATCGTGACCATGCCGATCCCGGCCCAGGAGGGCATCACGCGCGACAACGTGACCGTGCGGGTCGACGCGGTGGTGTACTTCAAGGTCGTGGACCCGGGCGCCGCGATCGTCAACGTCGAGGACTACCGCTTCGCCGTCTCCCAGATGGCGCAGACCTCGTTGCGCTCGATCATCGGCAAGAGCGAGCTGGACGACCTCCTGTCCAACCGGGAGAAGCTCAACCAGGGTCTGGAGCTGATGATCGACAGCCCGGCCGTGGAGTGGGGCGTGACCATCGACCGCGTCGAGATCAAGGACGTCTCGCTGCCGGACACGATGAAGCGCTCCATGGCCCGCCAGGCCGAGGCCGACCGCGAGCGCCGGGCCCGCCTGATCAACGCCGACGCCGAGTACCAGGCCTCGAAGAAGCTGGCCCAGGCCGCCCACCAGATGGCGGACACGCCCTCGGCGCTCCAGCTCCGGCTGCTGCAGACCGTGATGGCCGTGGCGGCGGAGAAGAACTCCACGCTGGTGCTGCCCATCCCGGTTGAACTTCTGCGGTTCCTGGAAAGGGGCCAGCAGGGACCGGCACCCGCGGAACAGGCCGCCGGCACCACCGAGCAGGCCGTCGACGACGCGGAACAGCCCGTCGACCCCACGGAACAGGCCCTCGCCACCACGGAACAGGCCCAACAGGCCATGGAGCAGCTGCGGCGCGCGGTCGAGCAGTGACGCGCGCTACGCGCGTGGTTCCCGCGACCCGCACCAGGTGATAGACACAGCGGGATCACTGTTCCTGTCCGCCAGCAGGAAGGTTTCACCATGACCAAAACCGGTCGTTCCGCCACACGACGTCAGGTGCTCGCCGGGACGGGCGCCCTGGGCGTCGGGATCGCCTTCTCCGGCGCCCTGTCAGAACTCTTCACCGGCACCGCCGAAGCGCAGAACCTCGGCCACGACGGCTACGGCCCGCTCGTCCCCGACCCGAAGGGCCTGCTCGACCTGCCGGAAGGTTTCAGCTACCGGGTCCTCTCCCGGCAGGGAGACGAGCTCCGGTCCGGTGAGGGCAAGGTGCCGTCCAACCACGACGGCATGGCGGCCTTCGCCGGCCGGGCCGGCCGGGTCCACCTGGTCCGCAACCACGAGAACCGCGCCGACGGCAAGATCCCGGTCCCGGCCGTCGAGGGCCTCACCTACGACCCGGCCGGCAAGGGCGGCTGTACGGCGCTGACGCTGGACTGCCGCAACCGTGTGCTGTCGGAGCGCGTCGCGATCGCCGGCACGGCCGTGAACTGCGCGGGCGGGCCCACGCCGTGGGGCACCTGGCTGACCTGCGAGGAGACCGAGGACAAGGCCGGCACCAACGGCTACACCAAGGACCACGGCTTCATCTTCGAGGTCGACCCGGTCGACCCGCGTCGCACCGGAGCCGTACCGCTGACCGCGATGGGCCGCTTCCAGCACGAGGCGATCGCGGTCGACCCCCGGCGGGGCGTGGTGTACGAGACCGAGGACGCCTTCGAGAAGCCGTTCGGCCTGTTCTACCGGTTCCTGCCCGAGAGGCCGCTGGGCGGCCGGGGCTCACTGCGCGCGGGTGGCCGGCTGCAGGCCATGCGGGTGCCCGGTGTGCCGGACCTGTCCACGATCCAGGACATCGGCGCCGAGTTCGACCGCATCGAGTGGGTGGACGTACCGGATCCGCAGGCCGCGCGGACGCCCATCCGGTTCCAGGACTTCGGCAGCAGGGGCATCACGCACGCGCAGAAGCTGGAGGGCTGCTACTGGGGCGGCCGGTCGGTGTACTTCGTGTCGTCCTTCGCGCACCGGTCGGACGGTTCGGCGGCGGACCACTACGGGCAGGTCTGGCGCTACGACCCGGACCGCCGCAGGCTGACCCTGGTCATCGTGTTCGGTCCGGACACCGACATCCAGCTGCCGGGAGAGTCGCCGGACAACATCTGCCTGGCCCCCAGCGGCGGCCTGATGGTCTGCGAGGACGGCGGCGGTGCCCAGCACGTCTACGGCGTGACCCGGCGCGGCGAGGTCTACGCGGTGGCCCGCAACCGCCAGGACATCGGCACTCCGGAGGAGCCCGAGTGGGGTGAGTTCGCCGGAGTGACCTTCTCACCCGACGGCGACACGATGTACGTCAACTGCTACAGCCCCGGTACCACGTTCGCGGTGACGGGCCCCTGGCGCCGGTAGCCGCGGCCATGGGTCCGGCCGAGGGGCGCCGGATGCGGAACCCGGCGTCCCGGCGGACGATCGAGGCACGGGACCGGAAGGAGGCCCGGTGGCGGAGAAGGCCGGGGACGAGCGCGGGACCTCGCTGCGGCAGCGGCTGCGGCTCCCCGCCGGTGAGCCCGTCGACCTGTCCCGCCACGACGCCGCCACCACCCCCGGCGGCCCGGACGGCAAGACGGCGGGCAAGGCCGCCACGGCCCGGATCGGTGAGCATCTCGCCGCCCTGCAGGAGCGCCTGTGGGCGGCGAGCACCGCGGGCGACCGGCGCCGCGTCCTGCTGGTCCTGCAGGGCATGGACACCAGCGGCAAGGGCGGCACTGTCAAGCACGTCATCGGCCTGCTGAACCCGTCCGGCTGCCGGATCACGGCGTTCCGGGCACCGACCGCCGAGGAGCGCGCGCACCCCTTCCTGTGGCGCGTGGAGAAGGCGCTCCCGCTCCCCGGCGAACTGGGCATCTTCGACCGCTCGCACTACGAGGACGTCCTGGTCGCCCGCGTACGCGAACTCGCCCGCGTGCCGTGATCGACAGCCGCTACAAGCGGATCAACCGCTTCGAGCAGTCCCTCACCGACGACGGGGTCACCGTCATCAAGTGCTTCCTGCACCTCTCCTACGAGGAGCAGCGCCGCCGGCTGCTCAGGCGCCTCGACAAGCCCGAGAAGCGCTGGAAGTTCGCCCCGTCCGACATCGACGACCGCGCCCTGTGGCCCGCCTACCAGCAGGCCTACGAGACCGCCCTGGAACGCTGCGGAACCTCGTACGCGCCCTGGTACCTGGTTCCGGCCGACCACAAGTGGTACCGCAACTGGGCGGTCAGCACGCTGCTCCTGGAGCATCTGCGGGAGCTGGATCCGCGGTATCCGGAGGCGGACTTCGACGTGGCGGAGTGCCGGAAGCGCCTGCTGCGGCAGTCCTGAGCCGGCCGGCCGGTCAGACGGCGAGCAGGGCGTCGATCTGGCCGACGGCCTCCTTCAGGCCTTCCTCCATGCCCATGGCGACCAGCTGGTCCATCTGCTCACGGGTGTCGAAGAGGGAGCGCATCTCCATCCGGGTGCCGCCGTCGTGCTCGGTGAGCCGCACGCGCACGGACATGGTCGGCATGTCGTCCTGGGGCTTGCCGTCGTCGTCGGCGAAGCCGTCGGTGAACTCCAGGGACGTCGGCGGGGTGACCGAGGAGATCCGCCACCAGCCGCGGTGCCGGTCGCCCTCCGGGCCGGTCATGAAGTAGGTGACCTCGCCCCCGGGGGTCAGATCGTGCTCCTCCACGGTCGCCGGGTAGGTCGGCGGTCCCCACCAGCGCTCCAGCTGCCGGGGATCGGCCCACAGCCGCCACACCCGCTCGACGGGGGCGGCGAAGTCGGCGATCAGGGTGAGGGTGAGGTTGTCGAGGTCCTTGTCGACACTGGTGACACTCATCTCTCGGGTCCTTCCGTGGTGTCGTTCTCTTCCGTTTCCGGGTCCTTTGCGAGCAGCCGGGCCATCCGGTCCACACGTCCGCGCCATGCCGACTCGAGTTCGTCGAGGGCCTGGCGTGCGCGGCCCACCGCGTCGGGGTCGGTGCGCACGAGTTGCTCCCGTCCGCTGCGCTGTTTGGTGACGAGACCGGCCCGCTCCAGCACCGCGACGTGCTTCTGCACCGCCGCGAAGCTCATCGGATAGGCCTCGGCCAGCCGGGACACCGACAGTTCCCCGCGCACGCAGCGGCGCAGTATGTCCCGGCGCGTGGTGTCGGCCAGGGCGTGGAACAGCCGGTCGACCGTCTCGTCGCTCACCTCATCTACAACCATTTGGTTGTACGTTAGCTCCGCCCGCCCCTTCTGTAAAGCGACACACCGGCCACTGAAGGGAGCGGACGGGGGTACCCGGTGGCCCATGAGCGAGAAGCAGCAGGTCAGCAGCTCGTACTGGCTCGACACGGCACCGGGCGGCCGGTACCCGGCGCTGACGGAGGACGTGGACGTCGACGTGGCGGTGATCGGCGCCGGGATCGCCGGGCTGAGCACGGCGCATGAACTCACCCGCGCCGGGCGGAGCGTGGCGGTACTGGAGGCCGGGCGGGTCGCGGCCTCGGTCACCGGGCACACCACCGCCAAGGTCACCGTCCTGCACTCGCTCGTCTACGACAAGCTGCGGCGCACCCGCGGCCCCGAGGGCGCGCGGCTGTACGCCCGCTCCCAGTCCGAGGCGCTGGAGCACGCGGCCGCGCTCGTCGAGGAACTGGGCATCGACTGCGAGTGGGAGACCAGGAGCGCCTACACGTACGCCTGCGACGCGGGCCGGGTGGAGGAACTGCGCGCCGAGGCGCGGGCGGCGGCCGAGGCCGGACTGCCCGCCTCGTTCGTGACCGAGACGGGGCTGCCCTTCCCGGTGGCGGGCGCGGTCCGGGTCACCGGGCAGGCCCAGTTCCATCCGCGCAAGTACCTGCTGGCCGTCACCGCCGACCTGGTCGAACGCGGCGGGCGCGTTTTCGAGGACACCGCCGTCCTCGGCCTGGACGAGGGCGAGCCCTGTCGGCTGTCGACCACGACCGGGGCGACGGTCCGGGCCCGGGACGTCGTCGTCGCGACGCACTACCCGATCTTCGACCGGGCTCTGCTGTTCGCCCGGCTGTCGCCGCGCCGCGAGCTGGTCGTCGCCGGGACGATCCCGCGGACCAGGACCCGGACGGCATGTTCATCACGCCCGACGAAGGCACCCGCTCGGTGCGCACCGCGCCCTACGGAGGGGACCGGCGTCTGCTGGTGGTCACCGGCGAGCACTTCACGCCCGGCACGGGCGACCCGCGGGCCGGTTTCGACCACCTCACCGCCTGGGCCCTCGACCACTTCCCGGACCTCGACGTCACTCACCGCTGGGCCACGCAGGACAACGACCCGACGGACACCGTGCCGATGGTGGGCCCGCTGCACCCGGGCGCCCGGCACGCCTATGTCGCGACCGGCTTCGCCGGCTGGGGCATGACCGGCGGCATCATGGCGGGCCGGCTCCTCAGCGCGCAGATCACCGGCGAGGAGTGCGCGTGGAGCGGGCTGTACGACCCGCGCCGGGTGAAACCCGCCGTGCGGGAGGCGCCGTCGTTCCTCAAGACGCAGGCCAAGGTCGCCGGCCACTTCGTGGGCGACCGGCTGCGGCCGTCGCCGCCGGTGGAGTCCCTGCCGCCCGGCGAGGGCGCCGTGGTCCGTGCCGACGGCCACCGCCTCGCGGTGTACCGGGACGACGACGGCGCCCTGCACGCCGTCTCCGCCCGCTGCACCCACCTGGGCTGCCTGGTCTCCTTCAACGGCGCCGAGCGCGCCTGGGAGTGCCCCTGCCACGGCTCCCGGTTCGACACGGACGGCAAGGTGATCCAGGGCCCGGCGACCAAGCCGCTGGAGCAGCGGGACATCTGACGCTCGGGTGACACCCGCGGGCGACGCGCATATCCGGAGGATCCCGCTCATATCTTCATACGGTGATCACCCTTCTCCGCCGTGTCACCGCGGTGTGCGCCCTCGCCGCCGCCCTCGCGGCCTGCGGTTCGGCCCAGCCCCCGCAGGCGGCGGCCCCGCGGGTGTCCGTACCGGCGTGGACGCCCCCGACCCTCGCGCCCGGCCCGGCCGGCCTGACCCCCGTCTTCGAGCACGGCCCCGCACGCGCGGCAGGAGCGTCGCGCTCACCTTCGACGCCGACATGACCGCCGGGCAGGGGCCGCGGGCGGCGGCGGGTGAGCGGTTCGACCATCCGCGGCTGATCGCGACGCTGCGCGCGCTGAAGGTGCCGGCCACCGTGTTCATGACCGGGCGGTGGGCCGAGGAGTATCCGGACCAGGTCCGGTCCATCGGCCGGGACCCGCTCTTCGAGGTCGCCAACCACTCCTACAGCCACTACGCGTACACGGCGCACTGCTACGGCCTGCCGACCGTGCCCCGGGAGCGGATGCGCTCGGACGTGGAGCGGGCGTACGCGGCGTTCCGGAAGGCCGGCGTGCGGGATCCGATGCCCTACTTCCGCTTCCCGGGCGGCTGTTACGACCGGCGGGCGCTCAGGGCGCTGACGCCGACCGGCGTGACCGCCGTGCAGTGGGACGTGGTCGGCGGCGACGCGTTCGAGACCGACCCGGACGTGGTCGTCCGGCAGGTGCTCGACGGGGTGCGGCCGGGGTCGGTGGTCGTGCTGCACTGCACGCGCAGTGCCGCCCCGGCGACGGAGCGGGCGGTGCGCGCGATCGTGCCGGAGCTGCGCCGCAAGGGCTTCCGGTTCGTGAAGGTCTCCGAGCTGATCGCGGCCGTGGGCGGGCGGCCCTGACCGGCCTACGCTGGACGTATGAGCGAGAACGACTACTGCCTGATCGACGCGGCCAGGCCGCCCCTGGCCCAGGGGCCGCCGTACGCGGAGTGCGTGCTGTGCCGGGAGCCGACGGAGTACCCGGAGTCGTACAAGGGCATCACGCTCTGCCCGGCCTGCGAGTGGCGGGAGGCCGAGCGGACCAGCTGCTCAGGGTGATCTGCGGGAGGCCAGCGCACCGGTGAGGGCCAGCGCCGCGGCCGTGACCAGGGCCGCCGCGAGGAGGGGCAGCAGCGGGAGCGCGACGGTGCCCGACCGTGAGCCGGTCACCAGGCCCTGCACCGCCGCCTGCGCCGGAGAGCCGGTGGCCACCAGGGACAGCAGCGCCCCCAGCAGCAGAGCCGGCACGGCACGTCCCCGCGACCGAAGGAGCGGCCGGCTGGTGAGCGCGCCGACGGCCGTGCCGAACAGGGCGCAGGCCAGCGCGGCGAGCAGCCCGGCCCCGCCGGCGGGGCGAGCGGCACCCGGGTGCGGTGGTCGGAGGCCACCGGATCGCTGAGCAGCGTCACGAGCAGGGTCGCGACCGTGCCGAGCGCCGCCGCGCCGGCCAGCGCCACCAGCAGGCAGGCCACATGGGCGCGCGCGGGCCCGGCCGCCGACGCCACGCAGCCGCGCGCGGCGTCCGGCTCTCCTGTGACGCAGATCCGCGCCAGCCAGGCGGCCACGGGCAGCAGCGCGGCAGCCGAGTAGCCGAGCGAGTCCAGCACCGGCTGACCGGCCTGCACGCTGATGCCGAGGAAGGCGGCGTACAACAGGAGCGGCGGCAACCAGCGCTGCGAACGCAGCAGCAGGGCGGCGTGGTAGCGCAGCAGGGCGGTCATCGGAGGCTTCCGGAGGTGTCTTCACGCTGGGACACGCTCACCACGTGCCAGGGCGGGTGGGCGGTGAGGAGGGTGCGGAGCAGGACATCGGAGTGCGGGGCGGGGACGGTGAGGCGGTAGCGGCCCGGCGCGGTCTCCTCGGCCGAAGTGGCCGTCCGGTGCGCGGCCTCGGGGAGCCGTCCGTCCGGCGGGCCCTGCGCCTCGACGGTCACCTGCGGGCCCGACGGGGACGGCTCCCGCGACGCACGCCGGACGAGACTCCCGTCGCGCACGGCGTAGGTCGCGTCGGGCAGGCCGGCGAGGCGGCGCGGGTCGTGGTCGACGAACACCACGGAGCCGCCGGCCACCGTGCGCTCGGCGACCGCGCGTTCCAACTCGGCTCGGGCATCGGTGTCCAGGCCGGTCCACGCCTCGTCCAGCACCAGCAGCTCCGGCTCCGCCAGCAGAGCCTGCGCGACCGCGACCTTCTGGCTGCTGCCCTTCGACAGCCGGGCCATGGGCGTCTCGGCGTAGGCGGCGGCACCGAGGCGCTCCAGCCACTCACCGGCGGCACGGGCGGCGGCCCTGCGGCTCAGGCCGTGCACGGTGCCGAGGTGGGTGAGGTAGCCGGAGGCGGTGAACGGCAGGGCGGGCGGGAACCGCTCGGGGACGTAAGCCGTGCGCGGGCGGCCCGTGATCCGGCCCTCGCTGGGGGCGTCGATGCCGGCGAGCAGCCGCAGGAGGGTGGACTTGCCGCTGCCGTTGGCGCCCTCGACGCGGACGAGCCGGCCCGGGGCCACCGTCAGGTCGACGCCGCGTAACACCCAGGGGCCGCGCAGACCGTAGCGGCGGCCCGCGTTCTGAAGGCACAGGTCGGGTCGCATGTGGCCATCCTGCACGATCTTCCGGCTGGCACACTGGGATTCGTGAGCGAAGACCCGACGCCCCCGTGGGTGACAGCCCCTTCCGGTCCGAGCCCTCGGCGCGCGACACGGCACCGCAGTTCGTGCTGCCGCTGGTCGTGCGGATCGAGCGGGCGGAGCCACCGGCGCGTACGGACGCGCTGGAGACGGCCGCGCGGGCCGTGCTGACGATCCTCGGCGACGAGCGGTCGGCCGGCGACGGCGCGTGGGCGCGGGCGATGCGGGACTGGCAGGACGCCCGGATCCGCAAGGTGGTGCGGCGGGCGCGCGGCGCCGAGTGGCGGCGGGCCGAGGCGCTGCCGGGCATCACGGTCACGGGAAAGTCGGCCCAGGTGCGGGTCTTCCCGCCGGTCCCGCTCGACGGCTGGCCCAAGGACCTGGCCCGGCTCCAGGTCTCCGGCACCGACCTGGACGACCCGGAACCGCCGGTGGACGCGGACGCGACCGCGCCCGTGCTGTGGCTGAACCCCGATCTCGGCATGTCGGCCGGCAAGGCGATGGCCCAGGCCGGGCACGCCGCGCAGCTGGCGTGGTGGGAACTGCCCGACGAGGAGCGGGCCGCCTGGCACGACGCGGGCTTCCCGCTCGCCGTCCGCACGGCCGCCCCGGCCCGCTGGACCGAACTGACCGGCAGCGGACTGCCGTTGGTGCGCGACGCGGGGTTCACGGAGATCGCGCCCGGCTCGTGCACGGTCGTCGCGGACCACCCGGCGCTGCGCGGGGCCCCGGGCGCCCCGGCGGCCACTCGTTCGGAGTAGCCGCGGGCGCGCCGGTCGCGGACGAGTGCTCCAGTGGGGTTACCAGGCAACCCGACCCAGGAGGCAGCTATGACCAGCGCCGCGCCCCCTCCCCCGCTCCGCCCGCCCCCGACCGGACGCCCGGCGGCCCCGGCGGCCCCGGCGATTCCTGGGCGGCCGGGGGTCTCGCTCTCGGCGGCACCCTGATGGTCGTCTACGGCCTCTTCGCGGTCTTCCAGGGCATCGCGGCGATCGCGAACGACGAGGTGTACACGAGCTTCGGCGACTACGTCTTCACGTTCGACCTGACGGCGTGGGGCTGGATCCACCTGATTGTCGGGGTGCTCGTGGTGGCGGCCGGGTTCGGCCTGTTCACCGGCGCGCCCTGGGCGCGGGTCGTGGCCGCCCTCGTGGTCGGGCTGGCGCTGATCGCGAACTTCATCTGGCTGCCGTACCAGCCGTTCTGGTCGATCATCATGATCGTGACCGGTCTGTTCGTGCTGTGGTCGGTGTTCAACTACCGCTCCCGCACGACGTAGCCGCCGACCGGGTCAGGTCGGCGGCGGACGCCGGTCGCGCTCGGCGACCACGCTGTGCAGCCGGCGGGTCAGCGCGGTGGCCGCCGCGGTGAGGAAGACGAACGTGTACAGGATCTGCAGGACGGTCACCATGCGGGCCTCCTGCCCGCTCGGGGTGATGTCGCCGTAGCCGACGGTCGCGAGCGTGATGACGGTGAAGTACAGCGCGTCGACCCGGGTGCGCAGGCCGATGAACTGGCCCGGCTGCTGGGCCAGGGCGTAGTAGCCGGACGAGAAGACGAGCACGGCCAGGCACATCAGCATCGAGATCATGATGCCCGACCGGGTCTGGGGCTTCTCCAGCACGATGTCGCGCACGTGGCGCAGCAGCAGCGCGGCGATGAGCGTCAGGCAGAGCACGAACAGCGGCCAGCCCAGCCAGGGGCGGTCGGAGCCGAGCCCTTCGACGGGCAGCAGGAAGTAGGCCGTGCCGAGCGCCACGAGCAGGACCCCGGCCCCGATCCGCAGCCGGCGGACGGCGGCCGCCCCGGACTCCGGTTCCCGCTTCCGTGCGGGGCGCTGCGGCTGCTCGCTGCCTTCGGGCATAGGTCCGGTCTACGGCGTATCAGGGGGTGGCGCGACCCTTGCGCCTCCGTCAGTGGGTTCGAGGAGTGGGGCCGCCGAAACCTCAAATGTTCCTCTGAAGGCGTCCGTGGCGGGGTTCGGGGCGGACGGCTGGGCCATACCCCCTCACGTTCGAGGATCGGGCCGTGCGGAGGAGGGGGACGATGGAGCGACTGGGGACGGGCATCGGGTGGCGACCGGAGATCGCGGACGCCGTGGAGCGCATGCCGGGGATCGACTGGGTCGAGACCGTGGCCGAGAACGTCTGCCCCGGCCATCTGCCCGACTCGCTGCGGCGGCTGCGCGAGCGCGGCGTCACCGTGGTGCCGCACGGCGTCTCGCTCGGCCTCGGCGGCGCGGACCGGCCCGACGAAGGCCGTCTGGCCGCGCTGGCCGAGCGGGTGGAGGCACTGGGTTCGCCGCTGGTCACCGAGCACATCGCGTTCGTCCGGGCGGGCGGCGCGCTGACGGCGTCCCCGCACCTGGAGGCGGGCCATCTGCTGCCCGTGCCCCGGACCCGGGACGCGCTCGACGTGCTGTGCGAGAACGTGCGTATCGCGCAGGAGGCGCTGCCGGTGCCGCTGGCCGTCGAGAACATCGCCGCGCTGATCTCCTGGCCCGGCGAGGAGATGACGGAGGGCCAGTTCCTGTACGAACTGGCCGACCGCACGGGCGTCCGGCTCCTCATCGACGTGGCCAACCTGCACACCAACCACGTCAACCGCGCCGAGGACCCCGCGAAGGCACTCGCCGAGCTTCCGCTGGAGGCCATCGCCTACGTCCATGTCGCCGGCGGCATCGAACGCGACGGCGTCTGGCACGACAGCCACGCCCACCCGGTCCCGCGACCGGTCCTCGACATCCTGACGGACCTCGCGTCCCGGGTGTCCCCACCGGGCGCTCTGCTGGAACGGGACGAGAACTTCCCCGGGCCGGCGGAGCTGGAGGGTGAGCTGGCCGCGATCCGGCGGGCGCTGGAGGCGGGAGCGGTGGAGCGCGTGAAGGCGGAGGTGCGCTCGGCGGGCCGGGCTGCCGTCCGGCCCGAGGCGGAGGTGCGCTCGGCGGGCCGAGCGGCTGTCCGGCCGAAGGCGGACCTGCCCGGGGCGGGCCGGGCTGCCGTCCGGCCCGAGGCGGACCTGCCCGAGGCGGGCCGGGCTGCCGTCCGACCGGACGCGGAGCTGCCCGAGGCGGGCCAGGCGGCCGTCCAACCCGAGGCGGACCTGCCCGGGACCGGGGGCGGTGCCCTGCGTCCGGGCGTTGAGACCGGGACCGGGGCCGGGGCCCCGCGTCCGGGCGTTGAGAGCGGGACCGGGGCCGGGGCCCCGCGTCCGGGCGTTGAGACCGGGGCGGTCGGGGCGGCACGGGGCGCCTTCGGCCTGCCCTGCCCCGAGGGGGCCGACGAGGCCCGGCAGCGGCTGGGCCTCGCTCAGGCTGCGCTGCTGTCCGCGCTGGTCGCCGGGACGCCCGTGCCCGAGGGGTTCGACCGGGCGCGGGTCGGTGTGCAGGCGAGGGCGCTGGCGGCGAAGCGGGCGGATGTCGTGGCGAAGGTGGCGCCCGAACTGCCAGTGATCCTGGGCTCCGGCTACCGCCCGGCCTTCCTCTCCTACGCCCGGACCCAGCCGATGACCGGCGGCTACCGACGCGACGCCCTCGACTTCGCCGAGCACCTGCTCCACGCCGGGCGGCCCGAGAACGCGGGGGCGCGGCGGGAATTGCAGGCGTGGTGGCTGGAGCGGTCCGGGCCGGCACCGCGCTCCGGGCGCCCGGCCCACCGGCTCGTCCGCGCCACGCGCAGGGTGCTACTGCGGCGTTGAGGACAACCGCCCGGCTCGCTCTCCGAGCAGCCGAGCACCCCGCACCGGCAACTGCGGCCCGGCCCCGGGATTCGCAGGTCTGGTGCCGCACGGCTCGACCGCCCGCGCCCCGAGACTGCCGTCTCCCCGCGCTCCCCATTCAGTCGGGCTTCGGGCGAGCCCAGCCCGAGGGCGCGTGCAGCCCCCTCTCCGGCGCCGCGTCGTACGGCCCGTCACCCCGGCCCCAAGCTCAGCAGGACGGTCCAGTTGCCCGCAGGGCTTCCCCGGGGTGCAGACCCAGCAGAAGTTGACGGTGGCGCAGATGCCTCAGGGGTTCTCCGCGAGTCTCCAGCGGCCCGGGGTGAAACCGCCCAAGGGCGCCTACGCCTCGGGCAGGTGCGCGTCCGGCGCGTCCGGGCGGTGGTCGGGCAGGCCCGAGCGGGTGGCCGCCTCGTGGCGCACCCGCAGGAACTCCAGGTGCCGCTCGTACTGGTCGAGGGTGTCGGCGATGAGCTGTTCCCGGGTGTATCCCATCACGTCGTAGTCCTGGTTGCCCTCGGCGAGCCGGACCTCGAAACGTACGTAGGTGTCGTGCGTGGTGACCGACCGGGTGGCGAACGCGGGGGTCGGCAGTTCGACCGGCCAGACCTCGTAGAGGAACTCGTCGCTGGGGCCGATCGGTACCCGTAGGCCGACGTGGGTGAGGCCGCTCTCCTCGACGGTGCCTTCCAGGACCTGCGCCTCCACTCCTTGCTGCCGCAACTCCTCGGCGACCTCCTGGAAGGCGGGGCGGCACACCTGATCCACGAATCGTGCGGCCGCCCGCCTGCTGGGGAACGCCATCACGCGCGCCAGCCGGTGCCGCCAGTTCGGCGCCCCCGGCAGACCGTGCTGCGGCATACGTCCGGAAAGCGACGCAGGCAGCGTGGTGACCCTCGCCTCCACCTTCATCCGCTCGGTACGCAAGGCCAGGTAGAGACCGGCCATGATCAGGAACATGACGAAGGAGAACGGCAGGCCCATGATGATGGTGGCGTTGGTGAGCGCCTGCACACCGCCCACGATGAGCATGGCGAGCGTGAGCAGACCTGTCGCCACCGCCCAGAAGACGCGCAGCCACGCGGGCGCGTCGGTCACCGGGGTGGGCAGTTCAGCGCTGAGGTTGCCCATGACCAGGGCCCCGGAGTCCGCGGAGGTGACGTACAGCAGCAGCCCGACGAACGTCGCGAGTCCGGCGCTGAACAGGAATCCCGGGTACTGGTCCAGGAGGCTGTAGAAGCCCTGCTCCGGGACGTTCATGGCGGTTTCGCCGAACTCGGCGTTCCCGTCGCGCACCACGAACAGGGCGCTGTTGCCGAAAATCGCCAGGAAGAGGCCGGTGAAGAGGAACGGGATGACCAGCGTCGCCGCGATGAACTCGCGCAGGGTGCGGCCGCGCGAGATGCGGGCGAGGAAGAGCCCGACGAACGGCGCCCAGGCGACCCACCAGGCCCAGAAGAAGAGCGTCCACGTGTCCAGCCACTCGGTGGGCTGGTCGTAGGCGAAGGTGTTCAGGGTCATCGACGGGAAACGGCTGACGTAGTCCCCGACGTTCTGGACCACGGCATTCAGAAGCCGGAACGGCTCACCCACCACCAGGATGTAGAGCATCAGCAGGGTTGCGAGGAGGATGTTGAGCTGCGACAGCCGGCGGATTCCCTTGTCCACGCCGGACGCCGCGGACGCGGTGGCCATCGCCACCGCGATGACGATCAGGGCGATCTGTGCGGAAAGCCCTTCCGGCACGTCGAAGAGGACTTTCAGTCCATAGTTCAGCTGCACCACTCCGATGCCGAGCGTCACGCCGATACCGAACACGGTGCCGATGACGGCCGCCAGGTCGACGGTGTCACCGATCCGCCCGTGAATGCGGCGGCCGATGATCGGATAGAGCGCTGAGCGGATCGCGAGCGGCAACCGGTAGCGGAACGAGAAGTAGCCGAGCGCCATGCCCATCAGCGCGTACATGCCCCAGCCGGTGATGCCGTAGTGGAACAGCGTCCACACCACGGCCTGCCGGGCGGCCGCGAGCGTCTCCGGGTCGCCCTGCGGCGGCGCCAGGTAGTGGCTGACCGGGCCGGAGACCGAGAAGAACATCAGGTCGATGCCGATGCCCGCCGCGAACAGCATCGCCCCCCAGGTGAAGAGGCCGTAGTCGGGCCGGGAATGCTGGGGCCCAGCTTGACCGTGCCGTACTTGGACACGGCGATGAAGACGACGAACAGCAGGTACAAGGTCGCGGCGAGGAAGTAGTACCAGCCGAACCACTCGGAGATCTTGCCGACCACCACTCCGATGGCCGATTCCGCACCGGTGGGGGTGATGATCGCCCAGATCGAGATCGCGAGGACCAGGACGGCCGCCCCGAAGAACACCACGGGTTTCAGCCGGACCGTGCCCATCTCCTCGGCCGGTGTCTCCTCCGGCGCCGTTCCGGGGCCCTTCTCTCCAGCGGTCGACACGGTCGCGTTCCTCCTTCGGTGAGGGCCGGGACCTCGGCTCCCGGTTGCCGGCGGCGTCTGCCGCGGCCCGCGAAGCTCGAAAGGCCTCCTGTCATTGCCCGAACCCCCGGACGCGGGGGACGTGGGTGGCGTCCTGGTGACCCGGTGCCCCGGCCGGGACCGGCCGGACGTGGGGCCCTCCGGGCGGCCGTTCACGAGCCACGCGCGCTGCGGCCGGTCCTGCGGAGGGCCGCGGAGCGGTCACCGCGCCGCCGCCCGGCCGGTAGGCCCGGAACGTCCGGTGATGAGGTCGGCGGCGCGTTCGGCGGCCAGCAGGACGGTCACCATCGGGTTGATGGTGGGCATCGTCGGGAACACCGACGCGTCGACGATCCGCACGCCCTCCATGCCCCGCAGTCTCAACTCCGGGTCGCACACGGCCATCGGGTCGTCCGGGGCGCCCATGCGGCAGGTGCCGGCCGGGTGGTAGACGGTGTGTGCCGCACGGCGCCCGTACTCGGACAGGTCGGCGTCGGAGACGACGTCCGGGCCGGGCGCGACCTCGCGGACGAGCCAGTCGCGCAGCGGGTCAGTGGCGGCGATCTCGCGGGCGACCTTCAGACCGTCCACGATGGTGCGCTCATCGTGCCCCTCGGGGTCGGTGAAGTACCGGAAGTCCAGGGCGGGATGCTCGGCGGGGTCGGCGCTGCGCAGCCACATGCGGCCGGTGGAGCGGGCGCGCGGCACGTTGGGCGTCATGCACACCCCGTACGGCGGCACCGGGTAGCCGAGGCGTTCGGTGTTGACGGTGAACGGCACCTGGTAGAAGTGGAACATCAAATCCGGGCGGGGCTGGCCCTTGTCGCGGCGCAGGAACAGGCCGGCGTCGGAGTCCATGGCGGAGTTGGGCGGCAGCGGGGCCGCGGTCTCCCAGACGATCACGGACTCGGGTGGTCCAGCAGGTTCTCGCCCACGCCGGGCAGGTCGGCCTGTACGTCGATGCCCAGGGCGCGCAGGTCGTCGGCCGGTCCGATGCCGGAGAGCATCAGCAGGCGGGGGGTGTCGACGGCACCGGCGCACAGCACCAGTTCGCGCTCGGCGCGCACGGTGGCGGGCTCGCCGTCGGCGCCCCGGACGGCGACGCGGGTCAGCCGCCCCGAGTCGTCGGTGAGCAGCCGGTGGGCCCAGGTCTGAAGCAGGAGCGTGAGGTTGGGCCGGTCGAGGACGGGGTGCAGGTAGGCGACGGACGCGGAGGAGCGCAGGTTGCCCTCGGGCTGGTAGGCCAGCGAGAAGAAGCCGGTGCCGTCGGCGAAGGGCTCGGCGTTGAAGTCGTCGACGACGGGGACGCCGAGGGCACGGGAGGCGGCGGTGACGAAGTCCTTGGCGATGGGATTGCGGTCGGCCTCGGCCACCGGGACGATCTCGGTGAGCAGCCGGTCGCGGTAGGGCAGGATCGCCGCCGGGTCCCAGCCGGAGCAGCCCCGGCTCACCCAGTCGTCGAGGTCCTGCGGCAGCGGCAGGAAGCTGATCAGCGTGTTGTGCGAGGAGCAGCCGCCGAGCACCCGGGCCCGTGAGTGCAGGATGTGGGAGTTGCCGCGGGGCTGTTCGACGGTGGTGTAGCCGTAGTCGAACTCTGAGCCGAGCAGGTTGATCCAGTTGCGCAGGCGCAGGATGCGCTCGTCACCGACGTCGCTGGGGCCGCCCTCGACGACGCAGACGCGGCAGTCGGGATCCTCGCTCAGCCGGGCGGCGAGCACGCAGCCGGCGGTGCCGCCGCCGACGATGACGTAGTCGTAGGCGGACTCGGCGCCGTGCGCGGGAGTGGTGGCCATGCCGTGCCTTTCATGGGTGGTGCGGCGTGCGGGTCAGCCCTTGAACCAGCCGGAGGGGGCGGGGGTCAGGTTCTGGTAGATGTGCTTGGCCTCCTGGTACTCACGCAGCCCGGTGGGGCCCAGCTCGCGCCCGACGCCGGAGCGGCCGAAGCCGCCCCATTCGGCCTGCGGCACGTAGGGGTGGAAGTCGTTGATCCAGACGGTGCCGTGCCGCAGCCGCTGGGCGACGCGCTGGGCGCGGCTCGCGTCGGAGGTCCACACGCCGCCGGCGAGGCCGTAGCGGGTGTCGTTGGCCAGGCGCACCGCCTCGTCCTCGGTGTGGAAGCGTTCGACGGTGACCACGGGACCGAAGACCTCCTCCTGGACGATCCGCATGGACCGGTCGCAGTCGGCGAAGATCGTCGGCAGCAGGAAGAAGCCACGGCTCAGGGCCGGGTCGTCGGGGCGGGTGCCGCCGGTGACGAGGCGGGCGCCCTCCTCCTGGGCGATGGCGATGTAGCGCTCGACCTTCTCGCGGTGTTCGGCGGAGCTGAGCGGGCCGCTCTCGGTGCCCTCCTCCATGCCGTTGCCGAGCCGGATGGCCGCCGCGCGGCGGGCGAGGGTCTCGACGAACCGGTCGTGCAGCGAGTCCTGGACCAGCAGGCGGGAACCGGCCGAGCAGACCTGCCCGGAGTGCAGGAAGGCTCCGTCCAGCGCGTAGTCCACGGCGGCGTCGAAGTCGGCGTCCGCGAAGACGATGTTGGGGTTCTTGCCGCCCAGTTCGAGGGCGATGTTCCGCGGCCCCTCGGAGGCGCTGGCCATGATGGAGCGTCCGGTGTTGAGGCCACCGGTGAAGGACACCAGGTCGACCTCGGGGTGGCTGGTCAGGGCCGCGCCGACACTCGCCCCGGAGCCCAGCACCAGGTTGGCGACGCCGGGCGGTGCGCCGGCCTCCTCGATGAGCCGGATCATGGCGATCGTGGTGAGCGGTGTGGTCTCGCTGGGCTTGAGGACGAAGGTGTTGCCCGCGGCCAGGGCCGGGGCGACCTTCCAGGAGGCCTGGAGCAGCGGGTAGTTCCAGGGGGCGATGAGCGCGCACACGCCGACCGGCTGGTAGACGACGCGGCTGAGGACGTCCGGGCCGACGTCGACGACCCGGCCGCCGTCCTTGCCGGCGAGTTCGGCGAAGTAGCGGAAGGCGTTCGCCACGTCCTCCACGTCGATGCGGGCCTCGGCCAGCGTCTTGCCGGTGTCGAGCGTCTCGGTGCGGGCGATGTCCTCCTGGTCGCGCAGCAGCAGATCGTGGACGCGCAGCAGCAGATCGGCCCGGCGGCGGGAAGCGGCGTTCGCCCAGTCCTCCTCGTCGAAGGCACGCCGGGCGGCGCGCACGGCGCGGTCCACGTCGGTGGCGTCGGCCTCGTCGACGGTGGTGACGACGGAGGCGTCGTAGGGGTTGATCACCTCGCGCCGGCCACCGGCCGCCGCCTGTGTCCACTCGCCGTCGATGTACAGCTCGCCCACTGCGGGGCCTCCTTCGCATCCGGCCGGTGCCGATCGGCTCGACGGTCAGCAACATGGCCCATCGGGCGGTCGGCGGCCACGGGGCACACCGCCGCGGCGGTGTCCGAGCGGCCCAGAGGACCCGGGTGGGCTAGTCGCCCGGCCCGACGCGTGCGCGCCCAAGTGTGCCGGGGCTAACACCCGGATCACACGCGATGAGAGCCGTAGGGTATTTCTGCCTTTTTGTGCCGGCATGCCACTCACCTCAGGTCCCGCATTTGTCCACGCCTACCCCCGAAAGAACCATTCACCCCTGTACGGCAGTTGACGTAGACCCCGCAGTAACATGTCAACTCCGCACCCGAAGCGCACTAGCGTGGCGTGCCGTACCAGGAGGCACCACCATGCGACCGCGACCCCCCGTCAAGGGCCGAGGCATCGTCAGCGGCACGGGGCTCATCGTCACGTGCCTCGCGGCGACGCTCGCCGCGCTGGTCTTCCCGGTCTGGTCGTCGTACACCGACCGGCCGGGCCCGGCGCCGGACACGCTGAGCGCCCAGACCCTGCAGACGAGCTACGGCCCCCTGTCCGCGCTCGACCAGGACTTCCTCGTCAAGGTCCGGCTGGCCGGACTGTGGGAGCTGCCCGCGGGGCAGCAGGCGAAGTCGAAGGGAACCACACCGGCCGTACGGACGGCGGGTCAGCACCTGGTGGAGGGGCACCGGTTCCTGGACGAGCGGGTCCGCGGTGTCGCCTCGCGGCTGAACCTCACCCTGCCGGACGAGCCCGGCGACCAGCAGAAGCAGTGGCTGGACACGCTCGACGCGGCACAGGGCGCGGAGTACGACCGCGAGTTCGCCAACATCCTGCGCGTGGCGCACGGCAAGGTGTTCTCGGTCGTCGCCCAGGTCCGCGCGAGCACCCGCAACTCCCTGGTGCGCGAGCTCGCCGACGACGCCAACACCACCGTCCTGGACCACATCAAGGTCCTGGAGGCCACGGGTTACGTCGACTACGACGCGGTGGCCCGCGACATGGCCGGTGAGAGCAGTTCCCCGACCCCGGCCGCCCCGGCCTCGCCCTCGGTCCACCCGCTCCCGCCACCCGCCTACAGCCCGCCACCGGAGTAAAACGGAACGTCACATACCGACAACACTCGGTCCGGATTGTGAACGAGGCATGGTGCTTTCACGACCGTGTCACATACAAACAACATATGCTCTGGGTGCTTTTCCTGCTGACGGCCTGGGCCGTGGCCGGCACGGCGTGCACGCGCCTGTGCCTGGCCGCCGTACGCGCCGCGGCCGGCGGCGCGGGCACCGGCCGGGTCCATGAACTCACCCTGTACGAGGCCGCGTTCCTCTCCGGCGGCCCCAGGCGGGTCGCGGACGTGACCCTCGTCGCGATGGCACGCCAGCGCCGTCTGCTCCTGGCCCACACCGGGTGGGCGACCGTCGTCGATCCGCTCGGGCGGGACGAGATGGAGCGGTCGGTCATAGGGGCCATCGGCCCCGACGGGCAGTGCCGGATCGCACCGGTACGGGCCACCGCCGCCACGGCGGACGCGGTGCGCGGGATCGCCGACCGGCTGGTGCGCGCGGGGCTCGCGGTGCCCGACAGTGCCCGTACGACGGTCGCGGCGGCGGTCCGTCAGGTGCGCGTGGCCGCCGTCGCGGTGCTCGGCCTGGGCGTCGCCGCGCTGCTGACGCCCGTTCCGCCGGACATGCCGCGCCATCTGGTCGCCCTGTGGTTCGCGCTGCCGCTGGCCCTGACCCTGAGCTGCCTCGCCGTCGCCCGAGTCGAGATCCACCCGTACTCGCGCTGGGCCTCCCCGGCCGGTCAGCGGTTGCTCGGCGCGCTGACCCGGAACGCGGACGGCGCCGCCGACGACCGTACGTTCCTCACCTCCGTGGCCGTGCGCGGTGTCGGCGCTATCGGCGAACCGGACCTGCGCGCCGCCTTCGCGCACCGCGAGGCACACGACTGACGGACCGGGGGCACACAGGGGCATTGGGCCCGACACCGGCGGACGGTGCTTGCCTTCCCCAATCGCCGCACCAAACATCCCTTTTGTCGCCATCGTGCACCGAAGGGATACGTGATGAGAGCCGCCCTCCTCTACTCGGCCGCGGGGTCCTTGCTGCTGAGCGCCCTCACCGCAGCGCCGGACGCCGAGGAGCGAGGGGTGGCCGAGCTGCGCGGCACCGCGGTGGCCGCCGCGCGCGCGAAGGCGGCCGGTGTCGACTTCGGTCCGTGCCCCGACGCGCAGGACCTGCCGGGCAGCATGCAGTGCGGCACGGTGACCGTCCCACTGGACTACGCCCGGCCGGACGGCAGGCAGATCGAGCTCGCCGTCAGCCGGGCCCGGGCCACCCACAAGGACCCGCGCGGCAGCGAGCGCAAGGTCCGCCGCCAGGGCGCCCTGGTCTTCAACCCGGGCGGGCCGGGCGCCTCCGGCCTGTACTTCCCGCTCACCGGCCTGCTCCCCGAGTGGAAGCGGATCGCGGCCGCCTACGACCTCGTCGGCTACGCCCCGCGCGGGGTCGGCCGTTCAGCGCCGCTGTCCTGTCAGGACCCCCAGGAGTTCCACAAGGGGCCCACACAGGCGCCGACGCACCCCTCCGAGTCGTACAAGCGGGAACGCATCGCCCGGGCGAAGGCGTACGCGCGCGGCTGCGCCGAACGGGCCGGCAGCGCGCTGCGGCACTACCACTCGCTGAACAACGCACGCGACCTCGACGTGCTGCGCGCGGCGCTCGGTGAGGAACGGCTGACGTTCATGGGCTCGTCGTACGGCACGTACTTCGGGGCCCTGTACGCCACACTGTTCCCCGCCCACGTACGGCGGATGGTGTTCGACTCGGTGGTCGACCCGGCCCCCGAGCAGATCTGGTACCGCAACAACCTCGACCAGTCGGCGGCGTTCGAGGGCCGCTGGGCGGACTTCCGGAAGTGGATCGCCCGGCACCACGACGTGTACGGGCTGGGCAGCACCGCGCGGGAGGTGCAGCGCAGCTACGAGCGGGCCCGCGCGCGGCTGGCCGTGAAGCCGGCCGGAGGGACGGTCGGGCCGGGGCAGTTGCAGGGGGCGTTCCTGCAGGCCGGTTACTACGACGACCAGTGGCCGCATCGCGCGCGGGCGCTGTCGGCGTACCTCAAGGGCGATCCGAAGCCGCTGATCGAGCAGGCCGGCCCGCTTCCGGAAGCGGCTGCCGAGGCGGAGAACACCCGCGCGGTGTACCTGGCCGTGGAGTGCAACGACGCGCCCTGGCCGACGGACTGGAAGGTGTGGGACCGGGACAACACCCGGCTCGCGCGGGTGGCGCCCTTCGAGACCTGGGACAACGTGTGGACGAACCTGCCGTGCGCCTACTGGCGGGGGCCACGGCAGCGGCCCCTCGACGTGGGCGCCGGGCCGGGCGAGCTGCCGCCGACGCTGATCCTGGCCGCCGAACGGGACGCCGCCACGCCCTACGACGGCGCCCTCGAACTGCACGGCCGTCTCGCGGGCTCGGTCCTGGTGACCGAGCGGGACGCCGGCGCGCACGGCCTGGCGGGCGGGCCGAACGCCTGCGTCAACGGCCACATGGAGGCGTACCTGCTTCAGGGCCGCCTCCCGGGACGGCGTACGGACTGCGCCCCGCATGCGGAGCCGAAGCCGCACACGCCGCGCCACGCGGCCCCGGGCGCGCCCGGGGCCGGACGGCTGCCTCGCTGATCAGGCGAGGCCAGCGACCAGGTCGGCGACGTCCTTGCGGCGGCCCGTGAAGAACGGCACCTCCTCGCGGACGTGCCTGCGGGCCTCCGAGCCGCGCAGGTGACGCATGAGGTCGACGATGCGGTACAGCTCGTCGGCCTCGAAGGCGAGGATCCACTCGTAGTCGCCGAGGGAGAACGAGGCGACGGTGTTGGCGCGCACGTCCGGGTAGCCGCGGGCCATCTTGCCGTGGTCGGCGAGCATGCGGCGGCGGTCCTCGTCGGGCAGCAGGTACCAGTCGTAGGAGCGCACGAAGGGGTAGACGCTCACGTAGTCGCGGGGCGTCTCGTCGGCGAGGAACGCCGGGATGTGCGAGCGGTTGAACTCGGCGGGGCGGTGCAGCGCCATGTTCGACCACACCGGCGTGAGCGCCCGGCCCAGCTTGGTGCGGCGGAAGAGGTTGTACGCCTCCTGCAGCGCGTCGCTGGTCTCCGCGTGCCACCAGATCATGAGGTCGGCGTCGGCGCGCAGGCCCGAGACGTCGTACGTGCCGCGGATCGTGACGTCCTTGGCGGCGAGCTGGTCGAACAGCTCCTGGACCTCGTCGGCGTACCCGGTGCGGTCCTCGGGCAGGACGTCCTTCAGCTTGAAGACGGACCAGAGCGTGTAGCGGATGACCTCGTTGAGGTCCTTGGCCAGCTTGCCCTTGTTCGGGATGCGGTCGGGCTCGGCGCTGGAGGCCGTGGTGGAGGCGTCGTCACTCATGCTCCTCATTCTCCCGCTCCGCCGTGCGGGCTCTGCACCGGGTGGGCGGTGAGCTCCTGCACACCCCGCAGGTCACCGTGGATCTGGTCGGCGGCGGCGTACGCGCTCGCGATGCAGGCCGGGATGCCGACGCCGTCGTACGGGGCACCGCACACGGCGAGCCCCGGGAGCCCGGCGACGTGCTCCCGGATGCGGGCCACGCGGGCATGGTGGCCGACGGGGTACTGCGGCAGGCCGTCGTCCCAGCGGGTGACGCGGGTGGCGACGGGGGTGGCGTCCAGGCCGGTCGCCGCCTTCAGGTCGTGCCGGGAGACCTCGACGAGCTCGCTGTCGTCGCGCCGGAGGATCTCCGTCTCGCCGTACCGGCCGACGGAGGTGCGCAGGACGACGAGGCCGGGGTTCTCGTCGGCGATCCAGCCCCACTTCTGGGAAGCGAAGGTGGAGGCCTTGATGGTGCGCCCGTCGACCGGCGGCACGAGGAAGCCGCTGCCCTCGGGGAGCATCGCATCGGCCCGGGGATAAGCCAGCGTGACCAGGGCCATGGAGGCGTACTCGACGGCGTCGAGCTCGGCGGCGGCCCCGGAGCTCTCGGTGCGCAGGAGCCGGGCCGCGGCGGGGGCGGGGACGGCCACGACCACGGCGTCCGCCTGCCACTGACGATCACAGGAGCCGACCTGCCAGCCGCCCTCCGGGGCGCGACGGAGTTCCGTCACCGTGGTCCCCGTCAGGATCTCGCCCCCGCGCGCCCGGACCGACTCCGCCACCGCGAGGGGCAGGGTGCCGACGCCGCCCCGGACGCCCATGAACACCGGGCCGGTCTGCTGGGCGGCCGCCGCCTTGGACTGGATCTCGCGGACCCCTGCCGTCAGGGAGGTGTGGGCCCTGGCCGCCTGGAAGAGCTGCGGGACGGCCGAGCGCATCGAGATGCGGTACGCGTCGCCCGCGTACACACCGCCCAGCAGGGGTTCCACCAGGCGGTCGACGACCTCGCGCCCGAGGCGCGCCGCCACGTACTCCCCGACCGCCACGTCGTCGCCGACGTCCGTGCGCGGCAGCTCGGCGTCCCGCTCGATGCGGGCGAGGCCCTCGTCGGACAGCACGCCGGACAGGGCGGCGGCGGTGCCGGGCACGCCCATCACATGGCCCTTGGGCATGGGGCGCAGCGCGCCGCGGGTCCAGATCGAGGCCGTCGCCGTGGCGGGCGGCTGGAGGCGGTCGGCGAGGCCCACCTCCCGCGCGAGCGCCACCGCCTCGGGGCGGCGCGCCAGCATCGACTCGGCGCCGAGGTCCACGCGCGCGCCCGCGATCTCCCCGGGCAGCAGCTTCCCGCCGACCCGGTCCGCGGCCTCCAGCACGGTCACCCGCGCCCCGCGCTCCAGCAGCCGGTGTGCGGCGGCCAGACCCGCGATACCGGCCCCGATGACGACGACCTGACCCGTGCCCGCACGGGCGTGAACTTCGCGCATGTCCCCAGCCTCTCAGACCCCACTGACAGCGCTTCCGCGCCCCGGTGTCCTTCACGAGTCCCGACCGTGACCGCATCGGAACCGTCCCGGGCCAAACGTCCGGCGCCCTTCCGGCGTCGAAGAAGCGACAGCCGAATCGAGCCCCCGGGGGATGCCCGTATGCGCACACGACCTGCCCCAGCCCTGGCCGCCCTTCTGCTGGCCACGGCCCTCGCCCTCACCGGGTGCGGCGCCGGAGGCGAGGACTCCGCCGGCAGCTCCACCGCCGACCGCGGGGTCGCCGCGCCCCAGGCGGACGAGAAGGCCGGCGCCCGGGAGGCGGCCCCCGGCGGCGCCGGCAGCGGGACGCGGGCGACCGCGCCACCGAAGCTCACCCCGAACCACATCATCCGCACGGTCTCGCTGACAGTGCAGGTCAAGGACGTCCCGAAGGCCCTGGCCGAGGCCCGCACGAGCACCGAGAACGCCGGCGGCTACATCGGCGACGAGACCACCACCCGGGACGATGAGGGCCACGAACGCACCCGGGTCGTGCTCCGGGTGCCCGTCGGGAAGTACGACGAGGTCCTCGGTGAACTGGAGGGCGCGGGCAAGCTCCTCGACCGCAGCGCGAAGGCCGAGGACGTCACCGACCAGGTCGTGGACGTGGAGAGCCGCATCACGTCGCAGCGGGCCAGCGTGGCCCGGATCCGCGAGCTGATGGACCAGGCCACGAAGCTCAGCGACGTGGTGACCCTGGAGGGCGAGCTGAGCACCCGCCAGGCCGAGCTGGAGGCGCTGCTCGCCCGGCAGGAGTCCCTGAAGGACCGCACGAGCCTGGCCACCATCACCCTCTCGCTGTCCGAGACACCGGTGAAGAAGGCCGCGAAGGACGAAGACCCGGGGTTCGTGGACGCGCTGGCGGGCGGCTGGGACGCGTTCGTGACGATGCTGCGCTGGCTCGCGGTGGCGCTCGGCGCGGTCCTGCCGTTCGCGGCGGTGGCGGCCCTGATCGCGCTGGTCTGGCTGCGCGTCGTACGCCCCCGCCTCCCGCGCCGCCCCCGTCCCGCGCCGGCGACGAGCGCCCTCGGCCCGCTGCCGACGGCCCGCCCGGCCCCGGAGTCCGCACACCCGCGCCCCGAGGCCGAGCAGGATTGAAATGCCCTGCTCCCGTAGCGTGTTCGCATGAGCATGAGCCGTACGCGGGGTACACGGGAGCGACTGGTCGTGATCGGCGGCGACGCCGCGGGCATGTCCGCGGCGTCGCAGGCACGCCGTCTGAAGAAGCCCGACGAGCTGGAGATCGTGGCGTTCGAACGCGGCCACTTCACCTCGTACTCGGCGTGCGGCATCCCGTACTGGGTGGGCGGCGACGTCCCGGACCGGGACCGGCTCATCGCCCGCACCCCGAGGAGCATCGCGCGCGGGACATCGATCTGCGGCTGCGCACCGAGGTCTTGGAACTCGACCTGGCCGGGCAGCGGGTACGCGCGCGTGACGTCGACTCGGGCGCCGAGGCCTGGACGTCGTACGACAAGCTCGTGATCGCGACCGGGGCCCGGCCGATCCGGCCGGACCTGCCCGGCATGGACGCCCCCGGGGTGCACGGCGTGCAGACGCTGGACGACGGCCAGGCGCTGCTCGACACGCTGGCCCGCACGCGTGGCCGTCGCGCGGTGGTCGTCGGGGCCGGCTACATCGGGGTGGAGATGGCCGAGGCGCTCATCAACCGCGGCTACGAGGTGACGGTCGTCAACCGCGGCAGCGAGCCCATGTCGACCCTCGACCCCGACATGGGCCGCCTGGTGCACTCGGCCATGGAGGGCCTGGGCATCACGATGGTGAACGACGCCGAGGTCACCGAGGTCCTGACCGGGGACGACGGCAGGGTACGGGCGGTGGCCGCACAGGACAGGGAGTTCCCGGCGGACGTCGTCGTGCTCGGCATCGGCGTACGCCCCGAGACGACGCTCGCCGAGGCGGCCGGACTCCGCCTGGGCACGCACAGCGGTCTCCTCACGGACCGCTCGATGCGGGTGCGCGGCCACGAGAACATCTGGGCCGGCGGCGACTGCGTCGAGGTCCTGGACCTGATCTCCGGCCAGGAACGGCACATCGCGCTCGGCACGCACGCCAACAAGCACGGCCAGGTCATCGGCACCAACGCGGGCGGCGGATACGCCACGTTCCCGGGCGTGGTCGGCACGGCGGTCAGCAAGGTCTGCGACCTGGAGATCGCGCGCACGGGACTGCGCGAGAAGGACGCGCACCGCGTGGGCCTGCGCTTCGAGACGGTCACCATCGAGTCGACCAGCCGGGCGGGCTACTACCCGGGCGCCTCCCCCATGACGGTCAAGATGCTCGCCGAACACCGCACGGGCCGCCTCCTCGGCGTCCAGATCGTCGGCAGGGAGGGCGCGGGCAAGCGCGTCGACATCGCCGCAGTGGCCCTCACCGCGGGCATGACGGCGGAACAGATGACGACCCTGGACCTCGGCTACGCCCCACCGTTCTCCCCCGTCTGGGACCCGGTGTTGGTAGCGGCCCGCAAGGCGGCGGCAAAGGTCCGCGGTTCGATCGCGCCCTGAAGGGGCGCGGGTAACTGCGCGACCAGCCACAACGAACCCGCACCCCGCAACAGAACCCGCACCCCTACGGCAAATCCCTAGGCAGTCCCGGCAGTCCCATTGATCCGGTCGATGGCCTGCCGAGCCTGCTCCGCCGGCGGCCTCGACGGCAACGACGACACCGACGCCGACGCAGCCGTCACCGCCGGCGGCTGCTCCCCCGCCGGCTTGGCATGCGCGGCGACCCGCGACGACCGCAACCGATGGCTCACCGCCTCCTCCAACGTCACGGGCCGCCGCATCTGGGACGCCAGCCGCCCCGCCTCCTGGCCGAGACGGGCCACGTCCTCCCAGGGCAGCCGCACCACCAGCGTCAGCTCGGCCTCGCCGTCGGGCAGTGCGTGCATGGGAGGAGTAACTCGGTCGTTCATCGCCTGTTCCTCACGTCGGCCCCGCGACCCGCCTTCCCCGCGCCGCGGGCGGTTGCCGACACATACGCACGCCCGCACGACCGCGTTCAGCCGCGTCCCCGATTCACCGGCGACTCACCGGGCACACGTGGGGTGTGGTCATCCCCGTCCATGACGTGAACCCCGTACGGCGCACCCCCTGGGTGACGTACGCCCTGCTCGTCGCCAACTTCGTCGTGTTCCTGCGCACCCCCGGCATGGCCGGCTCCGTGACCGGCGAGAGCAGCCTGGCCCAGTTGTGCCACCTCCAGGCCTTCCTGGACCACTACGCGGCCGTGCCACGGGAGCTGATTGGCCATCAGATGCCACGGCTGGTGCCCACGGGCGACGTCGGGGTGGGCGCGCAGGGAGCGGGCTGCGTGGTCGGCCCGCCGGCCTACGACAAGTCTCCGGAACTGAGCGTCCTGACGGCGATGTTCCTGCACGGCAGCTGGCTGCACCTGCTGGGCAACATGCTGTTCCTGTGGATCTTCGGCAACAACGTCGAGGACCGCATGGGCCACCTCCGCTTCCTGCTCTTCTACCTCGTCTGCGGCTGTGCGGCGTCGTACGGCTTCGCGCTCCTGAACGCCGACTCGAGCACCCCGCTGATCGGCGCGTCGGGAGCGATCGCCGGGGTGCTGGGCGCCTATCTCGTGCTCTACCCGAGGGCCCGGGTGTGGGTCCTCGTCCCGTTCCTGATCTTCCTGCCGCTGCGGCTGCCGGCCTGGATCGTGCTGGGTCTCTGGTTCGCGCTCCAGGCGGTGTACTCGTCCGGCGAGGGCCTCTCCGACGCCGGCTCGGTGGCGTACGCGGCCCACATCGTCGGCTTCGTCGCCGGCATGCTCATCGCCTGGCCCCTGCGCCCCGGCACACCGCCCCCTCCCGAGCCCCGGGGCATCCTCTTCGGCAGGCAGGCCCGGCCCGGTAGGTAGGTAGAGGTAGACAGATCCTTCGCGCCGATCCGTCAGCGGGCGGTCCGCGTGTGGACGTACTCCACCAGCCGCGTCAGCGCGTCCGGGTCCGTGGACGGCATGACGCCGTGGCCGAGGTTGAAGACGTGGCCCTCCAGGCCGGCCGCCGTGTCCAGGACCTCGCGGGTCTTGGTCTCGACGGCCGCCGTGGAGGCGAACAGCACGGTCGGGTCGAGGTTGCCCTGGAGTGCCTTGCCGGGGCCGACGCGGCGGGCGGCCTCGTCCAGCGGGACGCGCCAGTCGACGCCGACGACGTCCGCGCCGGCCTCACCCATGAGCCCCAGCAGCTCGCCGGTGCCGACGCCGAAGTGGATGCGCGGGACGCCGTAACCGGCGACGGCCTCGAAGACCTTCGCCGACGCGGGCAGCACCGAGCGCCGGTAGTCGGCGGGGGCCAGCGCACCGGCCCAGGAGTCGAACAGCTGGACCGCGGAGGCGCCCGCCTCGATCTGCACCTTCAGGAAGGCGGCCGTGATGTCGGCGAGACGGTCGAGCAGGTCGGCCCACAGCTCGGGGTCGCCGTACATCATCGCCTTGGCGTTCTCGTACGTCCGGGACGGGCCGCCCTCGACGAGGTAGCTGGCGAGGGTGAAGGGGGCGCCGGCGAAGCCGATCAGGGGCGTGGCGCCGAGCTCGCGGGTGAGCAGGCCGATGGCCTCGGTGACGTAGGAGACGTCCTCCGGGTCAGGTCGCGGAGCTGCGCCAGGTCCGCGCGGGTGCGGATCGGGCGCTCGACGACCGGGCCGACACCGGGCTTGATGTCGAGGTCGATGCCGATGGCCTTGAGCGGGACGACGATGTCGCTGAAGTAGATCGCCGCGTCCACGCCGTGCCGGCGCACCGGCTGGAGCGTGATCTCGGTGACCAGCTCGGGCCGCATGCAGGACTCCAGCATCGGGACGCCCTCGCGCACCTTGCGGTACTCCGGCAGTGAGCGCCCGGCCTGCCGCATGAACCACACCGGGGTGTGCGGGACGGGCTCGCGCCGGCAGGCCTTGAGGAAGGCGGAGTCGTACGGGGCGGACGGCTGCTGGGCCCGGGGGGCGTCGTTGGCACTCACGGGGCAAGTTTCGCACGCCGCCGATGGGCGTGATTCAGCCCCTGGAGAGGCGCGGGGTGTCTAGGCCCGCACCCGGGCTCCGGTCCCCGTAATCTTCCCGCATGGCTGCGGCTCAGGGACGACTGTCGGACGGCGCTGGCGGAATGGACGAAGCGAAGGACACCGAGAAAGACCGGCGGGAGGCGGACGCCACCCCGCTGCCCTTCCGGGCCGCCGTCGAGGCGCTCCGGGCGGCGCGGCTGCGGCCCCAGATCGAGATCGAGCCGACGCCCCCGCCCAAGCGGCTCGCCCCCTGCTCCTACGCGCTGGAGGCCGCGGTCGTCGACGGTGACCAGGACCTGGCCGACGGCCGGCTGGTGCTGCTGCACGACCCGGCCGGGCACGACGCCTGGCAGGGCACGTTCCGGCTGGTGACGCTGGTGCGCGCGGAACTGGAGCCGGAGATGGCCGCGGACCCGCTGCTGCCGGAGGTGTGCTGGTCCTGGCTGACCGGCGCGCTCCAGGCGCGGGGGCTGACGTACGGGGAGCCGAGCGGCACGGTCACGCGGGCGAGCTCCCACTACTTCGGCGGGCTGTCCGCGCGCCCCGCCGCCTCGCAGATCGAGATCCGGGCGTCGTGGACGCCGCGCGAGGGCCTGGGCGGAGTTCCGGACACGGCCGCGCACCTGGCGTCCTGGTGCGATCTGCTCGCCCAGGTCGCGGGGCTGCCGCCGGCCGGGCCCGGCGACGCGTCGGTGGTGACGCTGCCGCAGCGGCGGGGCCCGCAGTCCCGCTGATCAGCCCCGTCCTGATCGACCCCTTCCTGATCGACCCCGTCCTGATCGACCTTGCACGAGACGGTCAACGCCGGCCGGTCGACGATCACACTCGCGTCCCCCTCTTGGCCGAATCACTTTGTCGATACGGCCACTTTCGACCGTGTACCGACGCAGAGCGAAACCGTTCGACCTTCGAATGATCGACCGCGTGTCCGAATTGCACGGATTGTTATCACCGATTCGTGATCATTCTCTAAAGGCGGACGGGTTCGGTGCCGAAGACGACTGTGACCTTGAAAAGCACGGTTCGTCCCGGCTTCACCCCCACGAGCCGGCCCCGTCCCGCACCCAGGAGGCCTGGTGTCCGTTCTCCTCGAGCAGCCCGCAAGCCTGGTCGCCTACCGCCCGAACAAGCCCACCGCCATGGTGGTCGTGGCCGACCCGCGCGTTCGCTCCACCGTCACTCGCCATCTGTGGGCGCTCGGTGTGCGCGATGTGATCGAGGCCTCGTCCGTCGCGGAGGCTCGTCCCCGCATCGGCAACCCCCGAGACATCTGCGTCGCCGACGTCCACCTGCCCGACGGCTCCGGCCTCACCCTCTTGTCGGAGACCCGCGCCGCGGGCTGGCCCAACGGGCTCGCCCTCTCCGCCGCCGACGACATCGGCGCCGTGCGCAACGCGCTCGCCGGCGGAGTGAAGGGCTACGTCGTCACCGGCACCCGCACCAACGTCGGGCTCCCCACCCGGCCGGGCGCCGCCCCATCGGCGCCGCCGCCGCACGCCTGCACCACCGCCGCCCGGGTGCCCCGAGCCACCCGGGCGGCTACCGCGAGCTGTCCGGCCGCGAGGTCGAGGTGCTGCGACTGGTCGCCGAGGGCCAGTCCAACAAGGCGATCGGCGTCTCGATGGGGCTGTCCGCCCTGACGGTCAAGAGCCACCTCGCCCGCATCGCCCGCAAGCTCGGCACGGGCGACCGGGCCGGGATGGTCGCGGTGGCGCTGCGCACCGGGATCATCCACTGACCCGGTCCCCGATGACCCTTTGTGATCATTCGCTCACGTGAACGGGGCCGGCCGTCGATCCCGTTCACGTCTCTCCCTGCTCGCGAACCCCTGTCCTTCCCCGACCTGACTGGTTTGCGACCCTCGAGTGCCCGTCGCCGGAACGTTCCGTCGGCGGGCGCTGTCCATACACGGATACCCTTGACATGTGACCGACGCCCACGAGACCGCAGCAGACAGCTCACTGCGAACCACCGGAGGCGCCCCTCCGGACGACGGCGGAACTTCTGCTACGGAGGCGCCGATCCCTTTGCTGGAGCCGCGTGAGGGCATTCCGCCCGTGATCGCGGACGAGGCCGCCCTGGCCCGGGTGACCGCCGCCTTCGAGGCGGGCACCGGCCCGGTCGCCGTCGACGCCGAGCGGGCGTCCGGCTACCGCTACGGCCAGCGCGCCTACCTGGTGCAGCTGCGCCGCCAAGGCGCCGGAACGGCTCTCATCGACCCCGTCGCCTGCCCCGACCTGTCCGCCCTCGGCGAGGCCCTGTCCGGCGTCGAGTGGGTGCTGCACGCCGCCACCC
This sequence comes from Streptomyces tuirus, assembly GCA_018195615.1. Taxonomy (GTDB): domain Bacteria; phylum Actinomycetota; class Actinomycetes; order Streptomycetales; family Streptomycetaceae; genus Streptomyces; species Streptomyces tuirus_A. The sequence continues at coordinate 1,564,986 of JAGTPG010000001.1, forward strand.
AGGACCTGCCCTGCCTGCGCGAGATAGGCATGGTGCCTGCACGGCTGTTCGACACCGAGCTGGCCGGCCGGCTCGCCGGGTTCCCCGGGTCGGCCTCGGGGCGATGGTCGAGAGCGTCCTCGGTTTCGTCCTGGAGAAGGGACACTCCGCCGTCGACTGGTCCACCCGTCCGCTGCCCGAGCCGTGGCTGCGGTACGCGGCGCTGGACGTCGAGCTGCTCGTCGACCTGCGCGACGCGCTGGAGAAGGAACTGGACCGGCAGGGCAAGCTGGACTGGGCCCAGCAGGAGTTCGAGGCGATCGCCTCGGCCCCGCCGCCGGAGCCCCGCAAGGACCCCTGGCGGCGTACGTCCGGGATGCACAAGGTGCGCCGGCGGCGGCAGCTGGCCGTCGTACGGGAGCTGTGGCAGACCCGGGACCGGATCGCGCAGCGGCGGGACGTCTCGCCCGGCAAGGTGCTCGGGGACGCGGCGATCGTGGAGGCCGCGCTGGCTCTTCCGGCCAACGTGCACGCCCTCGCCGCGCTGAACGGTTTCGGACACCGGATGGGCAAGCGGCAGCTGGAGCAGTGGCAGTCGGCGGTGGATCGCGCGAAGGCCTTGACCGAGGCGCAGTTGCCGCAGCCGGGGCAGCCGGTCGCGGGGCCGCCGCCGCCGCGTGCCTGGGCCGACAAGGATCCTGCGGCCGCGGCTCGGTTGTCGGCGGCGCGGGCCGCCGTTTCCGCGCTCGCCGAGGAGCTCGCCATGCCGCAGGAGAACCTGATCACGCCGGACACGGTGCGGCGGGTCTGCTGGGAGCCGCCTGCGGTTGTCGACGCCGAGTCCGTGGCGGCTGCGCTGGCCGGTCACGGGGCTCGCGCTTGGCAGGTCGAGCAGGTTGCGCCCGTTCTGGTGGAAGCGCTGTCCGCCCAGTCGCCCTAGGGGGTTCTCCTCGTCGGCGGCTGCGGGGCGTCATCACTTGGTCGCTCCCTTGGTGAAGCCGTTGTAGATGAACCGCTGCAGGAACAGGAAGACGATCAAGGTCGGGGCGATGACGAGGATCGCCCCCGCCGAGATGGTCTCCCAGTGGGCGCCGAAGGGGCCCTTGAAGCGGAACAGGGACGTCGAGATCACGCCAAGATCTTCCGAGGGCATGTAGAGGAACGGGATGTAGAAGTCGTTGTAGGTGGTGATGCCCTTGACGATCACCACCGTCGCGATCGCCGGCTTCAGCAACGGGAAGATGATCTTGCGGTAGATCGTGAAGGCGTTGGCACCGTCCAGGCGGGCCGCTTCGTCCAGCGAGGTCGGGATGGACCGGACGAACTGCAGGAAGATGTAGATCGAGACGATGTCCGTGCCCATGTAGAGGGCGATCGGTGCCCACAGGCTGTCGAACATGCCGAAGCTGTTCACGATCTGGAAGGTCGCCACCTGGGTCGTGACGCCGGGGACCAGCGCGGCGATCAGGAACAGGGCCACGACCAGCTTCCTGAAGCGGAAGGTGAAGCGGTCGATCGCGTACGCCGTCATCGAGCCGATCAGGACCGTGCCGCCGATGGCGAAGAGCAGGATGACCGCCGTGTTGGCGAACGCCGAGAGCATCCGGCCGTCCTGGAACGCCGTCGCGTAGTTGTGAAAGTCGATCAGGTTGTCGGGGAGGGCGAGGGCTCCGCTGCCGTTCGCCATCTCCCGCTCGGACTTCAGGGACGTCAGGAGTACGGCCGCCAGCGGGAGCAGGACCACCACCGTCGCGGCGATGAGGGACAGGTACACCAGCGTCCGGGCCACTGCGCGGCGAGTCATACGAGGTCCACCTTGTCGTCGGGGACGAGGCGCCGCTGGACCCAGGTCACCGCCAGGACGATCAGCAGCAGCACGACCGCGGCCGCCGACGCGAGCCCCGTCTTGTTGAACTGGAAGGCCAGCTTCACGGTCTGGATCACGAAGGTCTCGGTGCCGGTCGCCCCGCCGGTCATGATGTACGGGATCTCGAAGACCGAGAGCGAGCCGGAGATCGAGAGGATCACCGTCAGGGACAGCACCGGTTTGATGCCGGGCGCGATGATGTGGCGGAACTGGTGCCAGCGGTTCGCGCCGTCCAGCTCGGCCGCCTCGTAGAGCTCGCCGGGATGGACTGGATCGCGCCCAGGAAGAGGACGAAGTTCAGGCCCAGGTAGCGCCAGACCGAGACGGCGGCGAGGGAGGTGTTCGCCGACGTCGGGGTGCCGAGCCACGCGCGGTCCGTCTCGATGCCGAGGAGGCCGAGGACCGAGTCGAGGGTGCCGCCGTCCTGGAAGAAGTAGAGGAAGACGAAGCCGATCGCCACCCCGTTGATCAGGTACGGGAAGAACAGCACGCCCTTGAAGAAGTTCCGGAAGCGGACGTCGAAGCTGAGGATCGTGGCGAAGTAGAGCGCGGCGACGATCTGGAAGACCGACGCCGCCAGGTAGTAGCCGCTGACCCAGAAGACCTCGAACAGGTCGGAGCGGGTGAAGAGTTCGGCGTAGTTCTCGGCGCCCGTGTAGTGCAGCTCGGGGCTCACGCCGTCCCAGTCGGTGAAGCTGTACGCCACCATGTTGGCGATCGGCGCGTACGTGAAGACGATCAGCAGCGTGAGCGGGGCGAGCAGGAAGAGCCAGGGGGTGGCCCCGCGCCACCGGCGTGCGGAGCGCGGGGCGGGGGCCGGTCCGGGTGCGGGCGGCCCGGGAACCGACTCCCGGGCCGCCTTCCGGGTCGTGTCCGTCATCAGGACCCCAGGGACTGCTGGGTCTCGGTCCACTTCTTCGCGAGACCGTTCAGGAAGTCGTCCAGGCTGCCCTTGGTGGCACCGCGGGCGAGGTCGACGAGGTCCTGGCGGTAGTCGGGCTTGTTGATGCCGACCTCGGACTGGTTGTCGATGGTCTTCACCTCGGCGCCCTTGGTGTCGTCGAGGTCGAGGATCCTCACCCCGGCCTCCTCGTACGGCTTCAGGACGTCGGGCAGCGGGGCGGACTTGAGCGGGGACAGTGCCAGGTTGTCCGCCGCGTAGCCGGACTTGTCGGTGAACCAGTCGATCCAGGCGCGGGCGGCGGCCTTGTGCTCGGAGTGGATGTTGACGGCCTGGTTGTAGTCGGGCAGCGCCACCGCGCAGAACGTGCCGTTCTTGTGGGCCGGGAAGGGCATGAACCCGATGTCGCCGGGGTTCGCGCCGGCCTGCTTCGCCGCGCCCCGCATCTGGATCACGGCCCAGGAGCCGAGCCACATCGTGGCGATCTCCCCCTTGGCCAGCTTGGGCTTGGACGCCTCCCAGTTGGTGGTCGTCGGGTCCTTCTCGGCGAGCCCTTCGCGCACGATGTCGTAGAGCAGCGTGTCGGCTGTCCGCAGGTCGGAACCCTCGGCCCACGGGTCGCCCTCGGCGAGCTTCGTGGTGGCCTGTTCGTCGCAGCTCACCGAGCCGTTGACCTGCGTCCACTGGGTGAGCGGCCACATGTCCTTGAAGTTGGTGTAGTACGGGATCGCGTCGGTCCCGGACTTGATCGCCTTGAGGCCGGCGAGGAACTCGGCCGGGGTCTTCGGCCAGTCGGTGATGCCGGCTTCCCGCCACACCTTCCTGTTGTAGATGAAGCCCGGGACCGCGCCGAGCGGGCTCTGGCCGTAGACCTTGCCTTCGACCGTGGTGTAGTCGGTGAAACGGTATTTCTCGCTCCGCTCGGTCTGACTGCCCAGCGAGGCGAAGAACTTGGGGTAGTCCTTCTTCTCGATCACCCCGGGGATCATGAGGACGTCGCCGTAGTTCTCCGTGTTCATACGGATCTTGACTTCGCCCTCGTAGTCGGTGATGCCGTCGAACTCGACCTTCACCTCGGGATAGGTCTTGTTGAACTCCGCGGCGTACTTCTTCATCGTCCCGTCCTGCACGAGGTCGGTCCGGTGGGTGAGGACGGTGATGGTTCCGCTGACCTTGCTGGGGTCGTCGGGCGCCTCGGCATCCGCGCCCTTCGAGGTGCCTCCGGTGCCGGTGCAGCCCGAGGCGAGCAGGGCGGCGCCCACGGCGAGGGCGAGGACGGTACGGCGGTTCATGTGCATCAGCTCCGTTCGCGGAGAGGAACTCGGGACGGAAGAGCACGTGCGGTATGGCTGGTTCGGCACTCTGACAGCGCTTTCTCAACCGGTAAAGTCCCATTCCCGCCAAGGATGCGAAACCTGTACACGACTCTTCACTGAACCGGTCAAGGGAGTGCGCATGCTGGAGGCCACACCGCTCGGCGACGGATGGATCCTGCGGCACGAGTCGGACACGCTGCCGGCGTCCGTGCCGGGCTGCGTGCACACCGACCTGATGGCGGCCGGGGTGATCCCGGATCCGTTCCTCGGCCTGGGCGAGTCCGAGGTGGCGTGGGTGGGACGCCGGGACTGGACGTACGAGCGGGAACTCGGGGCGCGTCCCCGCAGGAGCAGACCGACCTGGTCTTCGACGGGCTCGACACCGTCGCCGAGATCTCCCTGGACGGGCGGTTGCTGGGCAGGGTGCGGAACATGCACCGCTCGTACCGGTTCGATGTGACAGGGCTGTCCGGGCTGCTCACGGTGCGGTTCGTCTCCGCGTACGCCGAGGCCGAGGCCGTGCGGGGCGGCTCGGCGAGCGGCCCGCCGCGTACGCCGAGCCCTACCAGTACCTGCGCAAGATGGCCTGCTCGTTCGGCTGGGACTGGGGGCCGACCCTGGTGACGGCCGGGATGTGGCGGCCGGTGCGGCTGGAGCACTGGTCGACGGCCCGGATCGCCCGGGTGCGCCCCCTCGTGACCGTCGAGGCGGGTGCGGCGGGGGTCGTGGAGCTGGCCGTCGACGTCGAGCGGACCCGGGTCGAGGCGCCGCTCGCCCTGGAGGCGACGGTCGGCGGGGTACGGGCCCGCACGGAGATCGAGAAGGCGGACGGGGTCGTACGGCTCAGGGTGCCGGACGTGCGGCTGTGGTGGCCGCGCGGGTACGGCGAACAACCGCTGTACGACGTGGAGTTGCGGCTGCTGCACGGGGGCGACGCGCTGGACGTGTGGCGGCGGCGGATCGGCTTCCGGACCGTGGAGCTGGACCGGCGGCCCGACGCGCACGGCACCGGCTTCACGCTGGTCGTCAACGGCGAGCGGCTCTTCGCGCGCGGCGTCAACTGGATCCCGGACGACGTCTTCCCCTCCCGGATCACCCGCGCGCGCTACCGGGAGCGGCTGGCGCAGGCCGCCGGGGCGGGCGTGGACCTGGTGCGGATCTGGGGCGGCGGGATCTACGAGAGCGAGGACTTCTACGACGCGTGCGACGAACTCGGGCTGCTGGTCTGGCAGGACTTCCCGTTCGCCTGCGCGGCCTACCCGGAGGAGCAGCCGCTGCGCGGTGAGGTGGAGGCCGAGGCGCGGGAGAACGTCGTACGGCTGATGCCGCACCCGTCGCTGGTGCTGTGGAACGGCAACAACGAGAACCTGTGGGGCTTCCGGGACTGGGAGTGGGAGCCGCGGCTGGCCGGGGACTCCTGGGGCGAGGGCTACTACCTGGGTGTGCTGCCGCGTGTGGTGGCCGAGTTGGACCCGACCCGGCCGTACACGGCGGGCAGCCCCTGGTCGGGGTCCTGGCGGCACCATCCGAACGACCCGGCGCACGGCACGCACCACTCGTGGGAGGTGTGGAACCGGGAGGACTACGCCGACTACCGGCTGAGCGTGCCGCGGTTCGTCGCCGAGTTCGGCTGGCAGGCGCCGCCCGCGTACGCCACGCTGCGGCGCGCGCTGCCCGGGAGGAGCTCGCGCCGGACTCGCCCGGCATGCTGCACCACCAGAAGGCGGACGACGGGAACGGGAAGCTGGAGCGGGGGCTGGCACGGCATTTCGCCGTTCCCGACGGGGACTTCGACCGGTGGCACTACCTCACGCAGCTCAACCAGGTGCGGGCGGTCGCGGCCGGGATCGAGCACTGGCGGGCCCACTGGCCGGTGTGCGCGGGCACGATCGTCTGGCAGCTCAACGACTGCTGGCCGGTGACGTCCTGGGCGGCGATCGACGGGGACGGCCGCGAGAAGCCGCTCTACCACGAGCTGAAGCGGTTGTACGCGGACCGGTTGCTGACGTTCCAGGCGGAGGCCGGGGGGTTGGCGCTGGCCGCGGTCAACCAGGGTGCGCAGGAGTGGAGGGCGGCGCTGACGCTGCGGCGCGTGTCGGTCGAGGGTGAGGTACTGGGGCAGGCGACCGTGCAACTGGCGGCCCGGGGCCGGAGCGTCGCACGGGTCGACGTCCCCCGGGAGCTGACACCGGTCGGGGCGAAGGAGTTCCTGGTAGGGGACGCGGCGCCTGGCACGGGCCCGGGCGGGACGGGCTGAGGGCGTTGTACTTTCCGGCGCCCGACCGCGAGATCCCCTACCCGGTACCGCGGTTCGATGTCGTACTCGCGCCCGGTGGCATCACCGTGACCGCCCGTACCCTGGTCCGGGACCTGCTGCTCCAGGCCGACCGGCTGGATCCGGAGGCGCGGGCCGACCGGGGGCCGGTCACGCTGCTGCCGGGCGAAGAGGTGACCATCGGGGTGCACGGCTGGAAGACTCCGGACGCCCGGAGTGCTCGTTCGGCCCTGTACTGCGTGGAGCCCACCCGATGACGGCAACGCCGACCCCGCGCGTCACCATCAAGGACGTCGCGGCGCGCGCCGGCGTGTCCAAGGGTGCCGTGTCGCTCGCCTTCAACCACAAGCCAGGGCTCTCGGAGGCGACCCGGGACCGGATCTTCCGGGCGGCTCGGGAGCTGGGCTGGGCGCCGAACCTCACGGCGCGGACGCTGGCCGGTTCGCGTGTGGACGTCGTGGGGCTCGCGGTGTGCCGGCCGGCCCGGATGCTGGGGCTGGAGCCCTGGTACATGGAGTTCGTCTCGGGCGTGGAGAGTGTCCTGGCCGAGCACTCCTGCTCCCTGCTGCTGAGGCTCGTCCGGACCATGGACGAGGAGATCCGGGTCCAGGAGGCGTGGTGGCGGGGGCGCCAGATCGGCGGGTCGATCCTCGTCGACTTCCAGGGCGACGACCCTCGGGCGGATCTCGTGGGGCGGCTCGGGCTGCCGGCGGTCGCCGTGGGGCATCCCTCGCTGACCGGGGGCTGACCTCCGTGTGGACGGACGACGCCACGGCCGTGACGGAGGCGGTGCGGTACCTCGCCGCGCTCGGGCACCGGCGGATCGCCCGGGTCGGCGGGGCGGCGGCGCTCGGCCACACGGCGATCCGGACGGCCGCGTTCGACGAGGCCGCGGGGCGCTGGCGCCGGCCGGGGCGTGGCAGGTGGCGACCGACTTCTCGGGGACGCGGGTGCGCGGGCCACGCGGTCGCTGCTGACCGCGTCGGTGCCGGACCGGCCGACGGCGATCGTGTACGACAACGACATCATGGCGGTGGCGGGGCTGTCGGTCGCGGCGGAGATGGGGCTGCGGGTGCCGGAGGACGTGTCGCTGCTGGCGTGGGACGACTCCCAGCTGTGCCGGCTGACGCATCCGACGCTGTCCGCGATGAGCCATGACGTGCACGGGTTCGGGGCGGAGGTGGCGCGGACACTGTTCTCGGTGATCACAGGGGGTGAGGGCGGGTCGCACCCTGTTCCCACGCCCGTACTGACACCTCGGGGGTCCACGGCACCGCCGAAGGTGTGACCTTCACCGCTCGCCGTGTCAGGACTGGGCAGCTACGTTACTCATAAGTAGCATGGGATGAGCAAGCGCTCAGCGTCCTGGACCCTGGAGGAGAGCCATCGTGCCTCGTACCGTCAGGGACGTCGTCTTCGTCGACGGCGTCCGCACCCCGTTCGGCAAGGCGGGCCCGAAGGGCATCTACCACGAGACCCGTGCCGACGACCTCGTCGTGAAGGCGATCCGGGAGCTGCTGCGCCGCAACCCCGGCCTCGACCCGAAGAAGATCGACGAGGTCGCCATCGCCGCGACCACGCAGATCGGCGACCAGGGCCTGACCATCGGCCGCACGGCGGGCATCCTCGCCGGGCTGCCGCAGTCCGTGCCCGGCTACTCCATCGACCGCATGTGCGCCGGCGCCCTGACCGCCGTCACCACGGTGGCCGGCTCGGTCGCCTTCGGGGCGTACGACGTCGCCATCGCCGGCGGTGTCGAGCACATGGGCCGTCACCCCATGGGCGAGGGCGTCGACCCGAACCCGCGGTTCGTGAGCGAGAAGCTGGTCGACGAGTCCGCGCTGTTCATGGGCATGACCGCGGAGAACCTGCACGACCGTTACCCGCAGATCACCAAGCTGCGAGCCGACGAGTACGCCGTGCGCTCCCAGGAGAAGGCCGCCAAGGCGTACGCCAACGGCAAGATCCAGGCCGACCTGGTGCCGATCTCGGTCCGCCGCACCTCCCCGAGGCCGGTGAGACGGGCTGGGGCCTGGTCACCGCCGACGAGCCGATGCGCCCGGGCACGACCCTGGAGAACCTCTCCGGCCTGAAGACCCCGTTCCGGGTGCACGGCCGGGTCACCGCCGGTAACGCGGCCGGTCTGAACGACGGCGCCACCGCTTCGGTCATCGCCTCCGAGGAGTTCGCGCGGGAGAACGACCTCCCCGTGAAGATGCGCCTGGTCTCCTACTCCTTCGCGGGCGTCGAGCCGGAGGTCATGGGCTACGGCCCGATCCCGGCGACCGAGAAGGCGCTGGCCCAGGCCGGCCTGTCGATCTCCGACATCGGCCTGTTCGAGATCAACGAGGCCTTCGCCGTCCAGGTCCTGGCCTTCCTCGACCACTACGGCATCGCCGACGACGACGAGCGCGTCAACCAGTACGGCGGCGCCATCGCCTTCGGTCACCCGCTGGCCTCCTCGGGCGTCCGCCTGATGACGCAGCTGGCCCGCCAGTTCGAGGAGCAGCCGCACGTCCGCTACGGCCTGACCACCATGTGCGTCGGCTTCGGCATGGGCGCGACGGTCATCTGGGAGAACCCGCACTTCGAGGGGGACAAGTGAGCACCACCGCCGAGCTTCTGAAGCAGGCTTCCGAGCTGTTCCCGGACGAGGTCGTCACGAGTGCGCACGTACGCCACTTCGACCTCCCCCAGGGTGCGGGCCGTTTCGCCCTGATCACCCTGGACAACGGCCTGGACCACACCAAGCCGACCACCTTCGGTCCGGCCTCGCTGGCGAACCTGAACGCCGCGATCGACCAGGTCGAGAAGGAGGCGGCGGACGGCGAGATCGTCGGCGTCGGCATCACCGGCAAGCCGTTCATCTTCGCGGTCGGCGCCGACCTCAAGGGCGTGGAGATCCTCAAGGAGTACGAACACGCGCTCGCCATCGGCAAGGGCGGCCACGAGGTCTTCAAGCGGCTGTCCAAGCTGGCCGTGCCGACCTTCGCGTACTACAACGGCGCCGCGATGGGCGGCGGTGTCGAGGTCGGTCTGCACTGCACCTACCGCACCGTCTCCGCGGCCCTCCCCGCGTTCTCGCTCCCCGAGGTGTTCCTGGGCCTGGTGCCCGGCTGGGGCGGCTGCGCCCTGCTGCCGAACCTGATCGGCGCCGACAAGGCCGTCTCGGTGATCATCGAGAACAGCCTCAACCAGAACAAGCAGCTCAAGGGCAAGCAGGTCCACGAACTCGGGATCGCCGACGCGATCTTCGAGGGCGCGGACTTCCTGGAGCAGTCGCTGATCTGGACCGCGTCCGTCCTCAAGGGCGAGATCGAGGTCGAGCGCCCGGTGATCGACCGCGGCGAGGCCTGGGACCAGGCCGTCGCCAAGGGCCGTTTCATCGCCGACGGCAAGGTGCACGGGGCCGCTCCGGCCGCCTACCGCGCCCTGGACATCATCGCCGCCGCCAAGAACGGCGACCTCCAGCAGGGCTACGACGCCGAGGACAAGGCGCTCGCCGACCTCATCATGGGCGGCGAACTGCGCTCCGGCATCTACGCCTTCAACCTGGTGCAGAAGCGCGGCAAGCGCCCGGCCGGTGCCCCGGACAAGAACCTGGCCCGTCCGGTCACCAAGGTCGGTGTCGTCGGCGCCGGACTGATGGCCTCCCAGCTCGCGCTGCTGTTCCTGCGCCGCCTGGAGGTGCCGGTCGTGCTGACCGACATCGACCAGGAGCGCGTCGACAAGGGTGTGGGCTACGTCCACGCCGAGATCGACAAGCTGCTCGGCAAGGGCCGTATCAACCAGGACAAGGCCAACCGCCTCAAGGCGCTGGTGTCCGGTGTGCTGGACAAGGCCGAGGGCTTCGCGGACGCCGACTTCGTCATCGAAGCGGTCTTCGAGGAGATGGGCGTCAAGCAGAAGGTGTTCGCGGAGGTCGAGGCGGTCGCCCCGGCGCACGCGATCCTGGCCACCAACACCTCCTCGCTGTCGGTGTCGGAGATGGCCTCGAAGCTGAAGCACCCCGAGCGGGTCGTCGGCTTCCACTTCTTCAACCCGGTCGCCGTGCTGCCGCTGCTGGAGATCGTCCGCGGCGAGCAGACCGACGACGCCTCGCTGGCCACGGCGTTCGGCGTCGCCAAGAAGCTGAAGAAGACCGCGGTCCTCACCAAGGACGCCCCGGCGTTCGTCGTGAACCGCATCCTGACCCGCTTCATGGGCGAGATCCAGAACGTCATCGACGAGGGCACCCCGGTCGAGGTCGCCGAGAAGGCGGTCGAGCCGCTCGGTCTGCCGATGTCGCCGCTGGTGCTGCTGGAGCTGGTCGGCCCGGCGATCGGTCTGCACGTCTCCGAGACGCTCAACAAGGCGTTCCCGGAGCGCTTCACGGTCTCCCCGAACCTCAAGGCGGTCGTCGAGGCGGGCAAGCGCGGCTTCTACGTCTACGACAGCGGCAAGCCCGAGCTCGACCCCGAGGTCGCCGCGCTGCTGAAGCAGGGCGACAGCGTCCTGACGGAGGAGCAGGTCCGCGACCGCGTGCTCGACGCGGTGGCGCAGGAGATCGGCATCATGCTCGACGAGGGCGTCGTCGCCGAGGCGCAGGACATCGACCTCTGCCTCATCACAGGCGCCGGCTGGCCGTTCCACCTGGGCGGCATCACGCCGTACCTGGACCGCGAGGGCGTCTCCGAGCGCGTGAACGGCAAGAAGTTCCTGGCTCCGGGCGTGGCGAGCGTCCCGGCGTAACGCGTTACCCCTGAGGGGGGTGGGGCGTACGGTAACAATCCGTGCACCCGCCCCCTTTCTGTATGCCGCCACAGATAGGATCCTCACACAATCCGACCATTGTTTACCTGGCTCTGACGGTCTCCACCAGAGACCGCCGAGTGTCCTCGAAGGAGTCTTTCGTGGCGTCCTCCCGCCGCCGACCGCCCAGACGCCGGGTGTGGCCCAAGATCAGGCTCCTGCTCCTCGTGGCGGTGGTCGCCGCCGGCGGTACGGCGCTGTATCCCGTGTGGAAGGCCGCGAACCCGGATCCGCCCGAGCTGAAGGTCCGTTACCGGACCGACACCCCGGCGACGGCGGCGGCGGCCAAACCGTCGCTGGAGGTCTTCAACGACACGGAGAAACCTCTGCCGTTGAGCGATGTGACGCTCCGGTACTGGTTCACCGCCGACGGCGCCGCGTCGTACGCCTTCAACTGTGTCAACGCCGCCTTCGGCTGCTCCAACGTGGCCGGGCGGATCGTCGCGATGGACAAGCCGACCGACACCGCCGACCACTTTCTGGAGGTCCGGTTCACGGCCGCCGCGGGCAGCCTGAAGCCCGGCGCCAACAGCAAGGGCATCGACGTCCAGCTCTTCCGCACCGACCACAAGCGGCTGAAGCAGTCCGACGACCGGTCCTTCGACGCCGAGATGACGTCCTACAAGGAGGCGGAGAAGGTCACCGCCTACAAGCGGGGCGTCCTCGCCTGGGGTGAGGAACCGGACGGCACCAAGGCCGGCGACGAGAAGAAGGCCTCGGCGAAGGCCGCCGCGCCCGACCCGGTGCCGGCTCCCCCGGCCGGGGTGCTGTTCGACGACTTCACCTACCAGGGCCCCAAGGACCCCGCCCTGTTCAAGCACGGCTGGCTGGTCCGCACCAGCAAGGGCGGCCCCGGCATCGAGAGCACCTGGTCGGCGGCCGGTGTCACCTTCCCCACCGCCGAGGGCTCCCACGCGGACGGCCAGGTGCTCAACCTGCGCGCCAGCACGGACGGCACCAAGGCCGGGACGCGGCAGGCGAGTCTCGGCACGGCCGCGAGCAAGTTCCGCGACGGCACCTACGCGGCCCGTATCCACTTCAGCGACGAGCCGACCACCGGGGACTCCGGCGACCACGTCAACCAGACCTTCTACACCATCGGCGGCGCGGGCTCGAAGTACAGCGAGCTGGACAACGAGTACATGCCCAACGGCGGCTGGGGCCGGCCCGGCCCCAAGCTCGACACCGTGACCTGGTACGACCACAAGACCAACGACCGGGTCTACGAGACCACGAAGAAGAGCCTGGACACCTGGCACACCGTGCTGATCAGGGTGAAGGACGGCGTCGTCGCCTACTGGCTCGACGGCAAGAAGCTCTTCCTCAGCAACGGCAAGTACGCCCCGCGCGCCGACATGTCCATCAACTTCAACCACTGGTTCATCGATCTGCCGTTCAAGGGCGACCGTGCGTGGGACATGAAGGTGGACTGGCTCTACTACAACGCGAACAAGACCCTGTCGGTGAAGGAAGTCCAGTCCTCGGTCGAGGAATTCACCGCCCAGGGGATGAACTACTTCGACACGGTTCGGGAGTCCCGGTGAGGAAAAAGCGGTCCAGCGCCCACAGGCACGCTGCGCAGGCTGCGGAGAGCAAACCGGTGGTGAGCAGGCGTTCCGCGCTGCTGATGGGCGGCGCCGGAGGCGTCGCGATGGCCGGCGGCGGCGCGTGGCTGGGCCAGGTGGTGGCACAGCCCGCAGCCGCTCCGGCCGCCGAGGGAGCCATCGGAGGCCTCACCACGCCTCCCCTCTACGCCCCCTCCGGCCGCCGCCCCAAGTACCGCCGGGCCAGCTGGTCCCAGCAGTTCCAGTCCGGCCACGGCTGGACCCCCGGCGGCGCGGGCACGACCTCGGCCGAGGCGAACGACAAGTCCCAGTTCGTCCGCGGCACCCAGTCGGTCCGGGTGACCACCAACGGCACCGGCAAGCAGTCCTACGTCCGCAAGATCGGCCTGCCCGCGATGAGCCTGAGCGGCAAGATGATCCGGCTCGTCTTCCGCGTCGACGACGTGACGAACCTGGCCAAGATGGTCTTCTACCTGGGCAGCGGCTCCCTCGCGAACCACTTCGCCTGGACGTTCCACGCCCACTCCAAGACGGCGGCCAACTACGTCCAGTCCGGCGAGTGGGTGACGGTCCATCTCCAGTGGGCGGACGTCAACGCGGCGGCCGGCACGTACTCCATCGGCGCCGACGGCAAGCCGTCCACGAAGACCGGCTTCACCGACATGTCGTTCGCCGTGTACGACAACGCGGGCGGCCCGGTGACGTACCGGCTCCAGGCCGTGGAGCTGATACCGGACACGGTCTCGGTCTTCCCCAAGGGCGTCGTCTCCATCACCTTCGACGACTCCCACAAGTCGATCCACGACCTGGCCCGGCCGGTCATGGACCGCTTCGGCTTCCCCGGCACGGTCTACAACATCGCCGACGCCATCGGCACGGGCAGCTTCCTGACGCTGGGCCAGATGCGCTCCATGCAGGACTTCTCCGGCTGGGAGATGGCGGGCCACTCGTACGCCAACGCCGTCCACACGGCCAGCTACCCCAAGCTCACCGCCGAGCAGGCCGACGACGACTTCCGCAAGCTGCGCGAGTGGCTGGTGTCCAACGGCTTCACCAGCGAGCACTTCGCCTATCCGCACGGCGCGTTCCAGAAGACGACCGACGGTGTCCCGGTCGACCAGATCGCGAGCCGGCACTTCACCACGGCCCGGTCGATCATCTCCGAGACCATCGAGTCGTTCGCCCCGGCGATGCCGTACCGCCTGAAGGCGCTGACCGGCATCAACGACGGCAACGGCATCGGCGGTACGGCGCTGTCCAAGCTGACGGGCGCCGGCGGCAGGCTCGACCGGTGCGTGAACAGCGGTGACTGGCTCATCCTCTGTCTGCACAAGGTCACCGAGGGCGCCCCGGCCACGAGCACCGAGATCGGCAAGGCGGGCCTGGAAACCCTGATGAAGGCGATCGACGACCGGGACATCCCGGTGCTGACGGTCGAGGAGGCGATGGCCTCGTACACCTGAGGCCGTACACATGGGCACACATGAGAGAGGGGCGGCCCCCCGGCCGCCCATCTTCTCCGCTCTCCTACGGCTCTACCAGCCGCCCTGACCGTTCCCCTGCTGCCAGGAGGGGTTCTCCTGGTACGGGTAGGCGCCCTGCTGCGGGTACTGCTGCTGGTACTGGTCGGGGTGGCCCTCGTACCCGCCCTGCCACTGCTGCTGCCCGGCCGGTGCCGGCGCCCCCCAGCTCACGCGCTGCTGCGGAACGCCCGCGTGCTGCTCCTCGTCGTAGCCGGGGATCGGCTGCGGCTGGGACGGGATGCCGCCCGCCGGGCGGGGCCGGGTGCGCAGGGCCACGCCCTCCAGACGCATCAACTGGAGCGTCTCGGTGACCTTCTTGTCGGAGTACGGGTCCTCTTCCTCGAAGATCTCCGTCACATCGTTCTCGTGATCACCGGCCACGGACACCTCGACACCGCCCTGGCGGGTGCCCCAACTGCCCTTGTGCAGGGTGAACAGGGCGTAGAAGCGCAGCGGGGTCAGCAGGGTCAGCTGGATCACGCCGTAGAGCGGCGCGAGCAGGAACATGCCGAAGCGCTTGATGAAGCCCATGCCGCGGCGCGGGAAGTCGAGGTACCGCACGTTGCGGAGGTAGCCCATCAGGACCATGAAGACCAGGTAGTCGCCGATGTGGTTGACGAACTGCTGGGGCTTGATGATGGGCAGGATGACCATCGAGTAGAACATCGCCGAGCCGAAGACCAGCCACAGCGCGAGTTCCATGCAGGTCAGCCAGAAGGCCGGCCGGTACTTCTTCTGGTGCCGGAAGGCCCACAGGGACTCGCGGAAGAAGGACTTGTTCCAGCGGACCTGCTGGCGCAGGAAGTGCGGCAGCTTCTCGGGGACGGCGGTGTAGCCGACGGCCGTCTCCTGGAAGACGACCTGGCCTTCCATCAGGCAGTAGTTGGTCATGCGGCGGTCGTCGCCGAAGACGGCCGGCTTGCCCAGGAACTGCTGGTTGAGGAAGTCCGGCAGGTACTTGCGCACCAGCGTGCCGCGGTACGCGGAGAGCGCGCCGCAGCAGCACAGCACCGACTTCAGCCGCGAGTAGGCGGCCCGCTCGAAGAGGAACGAGTTGCCGTACCGCAGGTCCTGGAGGCGGGTGAAGATGTTGCTGTCGTGGTTGAGCGCCAGGACCATGCCGGTGGAGGCCATGATCTTCTCATCGGCCAGCGGCAGCAGCAGCTCGCGCACGGTGTCCCGGGACAGCACGGTGTCCGAGTCGACGCAGAGGAAGATGTCGGAGTACGGGGCCGCCTCGAAGCCCAGCGCCAGCGCCTCGCGCTTGCCCTTGTTCTCGGGCTGCACGCTGACGGTGTACTTGACGCCCTTGGCCTCGAACTCGCGGCGCAGTTTCTTGGCCGCCTTGATGCCGGAGTCGTTGGCGCTGGCGTCGTCGATGATGTGGATCTCGTTCGGCAGACGGCTCTGCGCGAGGAGGCTGCGCATGCCCTGCTCGAACATCACCGGGTCCTCGTTGTAGATCGGGATGACCGCGGTGACCCAGGCGTTCTCCAGGTACTCCAGCTCCTCCCGCCCGGCCTTGGCGGGACGGTAGAAGAGGGCGCCGAACATCTTCAGGGACAGCAGGCCCATGGCACCCATCGAGTACAGGTGCAGGGAACCGGCGTCGAGCCGGGTCGCGATGAGCGCCGCCAGGCCCAGGAAGACGAAGTACGAGACCTTCAGATGCCGCCGCTTGCGATGTGCGCGGCGGCCACCGGATTCGACGGCCCCGGGTATGTACGTGTCTTCGGATGTCACAGCTTGACCACCCGCGGGTGATCGGCGGACTTGCCCCGGGTGTCGAAGAGCGCCCGGGCCCGGTCGGCGAGCTCACCCAGGTCGATCTCGCGATGCGGCTGGAGCAGGACGGTGAGGTCGGCGGCCTCGGCGGCGGCGAGGTAGTCGTCCGCACGCTCGACGGGCGCACCGCCCACGCGCCAGTCATCGACCCGCGGGTCGAAGTAGACGAGCTCGGCTCCGCGCGCGAGGAGGTTCTCCGCGACGGCCAGCGCCGGGCTCTCGCGCTGGTCGGAGATGTCCGGCTTGTAGGTCACGCCGAGCAGCAGCACCCGGGAGCCGCGGACGGCCTTGCCCTGGTCGTTCAGCAGATCGGCCGCACGGTTCACGACGTGCACGGGCATCCGCTGGTTGATCTCCTGCGCCAGCTCCACGAACCGGAACGGGATGCCCAGCGAACGCACCTTGTACGACAGGTAGTTGGGGTCGATCGGAATGCAGTGCCCGCCGACGCCCGGACCGGGGTAGAACGGCGCGAATCCGAACGGCTTCGTCGAGGCGCACCGGATGGCGTCCCACAGGTCGACGCCGATCTCACGGCAGAACATCGACATCTCGTTGACGAGCGCGATGTTGACGTGCCGGTAGGTGTTCTCCAGCAACTTGGCCATCTCGGCCTCACGGGTGCCCTTGGCCTCGACGACCCGATGCACGAACCGCTCGTAGAGGGCGCGGGCCGCCTTGGTGCAGTCGGCCGTGATGCCGCCGACGACCTTGGGCGTGTTCTCCAGGCCGAAGGAGGCGTTGCCCGGGTCGATACGCTCCGGCGAGAAGGCGAGATGGAAGTCGATCCCGACCCGCAGCCCGCCGGCCTCCAGGCGCGGACGGACGACCTCGTCGGTCGTACCGGGGTACGTCGTCGACTCCAGCACCACCAGCGTGCCGGCCCGGAGGTGGGCGGCGATGTCGTCCACGGCGGCGTGCACCGCGCCGAGGTCGGGCGCGCCGTGGTCGGTGAGCGGCGTCGGCACGCACACCACGACGGCGGCGGCCTCCGCGATGACGTCAGCCCGGTCCGTCGCCCGGAAACCCTGCTCCAGCATGGTGCGCACGCCGGTATCGGTGATGTCGTCCACATGCGAACGGCCGGCGTTCAGCCCGTCGACCACTCGTCGGCTGCGGTCGAGACCGACCACCTTCAGGCCCGCGGCAGCCGCGGACCTGGCCAACGGCAGCCCCACGTACCCGAGTCCGACAACGACAAGATCCACCGTGGAGGATCTGCTCACGACATCATTCCCCAACCCCGTTGCCACGGCGTCGGCCAGACGCA
The DNA here is from genome assembly GCA_018195615.1 of Streptomyces tuirus. GTDB lineage: Bacteria > Actinomycetota > Actinomycetes > Streptomycetales > Streptomycetaceae > Streptomyces > Streptomyces tuirus_A. The sequence continues at coordinate 1,582,258 of JAGTPG010000001.1, forward strand.
GCAGCAACCGGCCCCGAGCAAAATCGAACAAGTGCCAGGAGGTTAACAAGACCTTCACTTTTTGACCACGTTCACCCGAGGTGTGCCTTGTCACGCACACATCCGTACAACCCTTGACACACCCCATGTGTCTGGAGCGACGGGAGCCTCAGAGCAATCACATCTCCCGCCAGGCCTCCAGCGCGAGCCCCGGCTCGTCCTTGCGGCGGGTGAGCAGCAGCTTCCCGGTCGACGGTGCGAGAGAGGCCGCGACGACCTCGTCATGCTCGTCCAGCGCCACCGACACCACGACGTCGGCGGGCAGCTGAGGACCCGACTCGGTCCACCAGGCCCCGGCCGACTCCTGCTCGGTCGGATAGGCGGCGAAGGCGACCCGGCCGCTGGCCGACCGCTGGGCGAGCACGGTGCAGTCGTGCCCCTCGATGTCACACCGCACGGCGGACACCGGGCCCGGACCCGCGGAGGCGAGGAGGGTCACCGGCTTCTCGCCCGGCCGCCAGGCGCACAGGTCTCCGGAGGTGTCCGTGAAGAAGAGGGTGGTGTGCTCGCCGGACGTGGCGAGCGCGCGCAGGGTCCCCGGACGGACGGGAACATCGACACCCTCGCTTCGCACCGGGGTCCTGCCGGGCTCCTCCTGCCGCCAGTGCAGGATCCCACCGGCCGCGCAGGCGTACACCTCCACCAGCCCCGACTCCCCGCCACAGCGGCCAGTTCCCCCTCCACATCATGTCCCCCGAGGTCCTGCCAGGGGCCCCAGCCGCCCTTCTCCTTCTGGTTGCGCAGGCTCACGCCACCGCCCTTGTTCCGGACGAAGACGTAGCCACGGCCCTGGGCGTCGACGGCGACGGCCGGTGCGCCGGTCCGGTCGCCCTTCTTGTCGGGGTGCCCGATCGGAACCCAGTCCAGGGGCGCGAGCCGAGGGCGGAAGTGGGTCGAGTGCACGAGCCCCGACTCGCCCGCCACGGTGGGCCGCCAGGCGGCGAGGTGGGCGTAGCCGTCGGCGCCCTGGCCGACCGCCGCGCCCGGGTGCAGCTTCTGGCTGCCGCCGATGGTGCGGGGGGTGTCCCAGGGGCCGGCGGGGCCGCGTTCGGCACGGCACAGGACGGCGTCGCCGGAGGGCAGGTAGACGGTGAGGCGGCCGTCGCGGCCGCGGATGAGCCAGTCGCCGTTCACCGGTTCACCTTACGTGGGTGGGTCGGACAGGCGTCGTGCGACCCTGACGAGATGAACAGCAACACTGCCCTGCTTGTGGTCGTCGATGGAGCGAATGTCGTCGGGTCGGTGCCGGACGGGTGGTGGCGGGATCGGCGGGGGGCTGCGGAGCGGCTGCGGGACCGTCTGGCGTCGGAGGGTGTTCCGGGCGTGGAGGGCCCGGTGGAGATCGTTCTTGTGGTGGAGGGGGCGGCTCGAGGGGTGGAGTCCGTGCCGGGTGTACGGGTCTCGTCGGCGCCGGGCAGTGGGGACGATCACATCGTGGAGGTCGCTGCGTCGGCCGCCCGGGGGCGTTCCGTGCTGGTGGTCACGGCCGACCGGGAGTTGCGCAGGCGGGTCGCGGAGCTGGGGGCGGAGGTGGCGGGGCCACGTACGGTTCGTCCGTAGAGCGGGGCGTTGCACCGCCAGGCACTGCGAGGTGCTCGACGTTGTCGCCGACGCCGGGTCGGTCCGCACCCCGGCGGAACGGTGAACCGCCGCGCCCACCCTCCCCAAGCTCTCGGCTTTGCTCGAGCAGGGGGACCCCCATCGCCCCAGCGGCACGACTGCCCGCAGCGGCGGCCTGCGGCAGCTGAGCGGGATCGGCAGCCCGCCGCAGCAGCCTGCCGGCAGCTAACGGGGATGGGCGGCCTATCGGCGGCTCAGCGGGATGGGCGGCCCGCAGCGGCAGCCAGCCGACGGCCCACCAGGATCGACAGCCCCCTGCCGCAGCCAGCCAACAGCCCACCAGGATCGACAGCCCCCTGCCGCAGCCAGCCAACAGCCCACCAGGATCGACAGCCCCCTGCCAGCAGCTAAATGGGACGGGCGCCCCGCAGCGGCGCGGCATGCGGCAGCTGAGCGGGATCGGCAGCCCGCCGCGGCAGCCTGTCGGCGGCTCAGGCGAGACGCGCCCGCACCCGCGTACGCGCGGAAGGGGCCGTGTCGGGGGGTGTCCGCCCGCAGCGGTTGGCGCGTCAACGGACAGTCAGTCGGCGTCCGACCCCATCGCGCCGTTCCGAGGACGGACACCCCCCGGCGCGGCCCCGACCCACCACCGCCGCGCAGGCGCAAGCGGCGCACCCCCACGCCGCCGCACAGACCGCGCCGCGCGCTACGACGCACCCCCGCCGGCGGTCGGCTGCTCCAAGCCCGCTTCGCGACGCGCGAGGCGGCTGTGGCTGCGGCCGTACAGGAAGTACACGACGAAGCCCGCCGCCATCCAGATACCGAACCGCACCCACGTCTCCGCGGGCAGGTTGATCATCAGCCACAGAGAGGCGCACACCGACAGGATCGGGATGACCGGCACCCACGGAGTGCGGAAGGCCCGGTGCAGGTCGGGACGGGTCCTGCGGAGGATGATCACGCCGATGGCGACGACCACGAAGGCGAACAGCGTGCCGATGTTCACCAGGGCGGCGAGTTCGGTCAGCGGAGTGAAACCGGCCAGGACGGCGATGACCACGCCGAGCAGAATGGTCGGCCGGTGCGGCGTCTTGAACCGCGGGTGGACGTGCGAGAAGAACCGCGGCAGCAGCCCGTCACGGCTCATCGCGAAGAACACGCGGGTCTGGCCGAGCAGCAGGATCATGGACACCGTCGTCAGGCCGACCGCGGCGCCGAAGCTGATGAAGCCCGCGAACCACGGATGCCCGGTGGCCTTGAACGCGTCGGCCAGCGGCGCGTCGACGGACAGCCGGCTGTAGTGCTGCATGCCGGTGACGACGATCGACACGAGCACATACAGAGTCGTGCAGATCAGCAGCGATCCAAGAATGCCCCGCGGCATGTCCCGCTGCGGGTTCTTCGTCTCCTCCGCCGCCGTGGCCACGACGTCGAAGCCGATGAAGGCGAAGAACACCACCGACGCCGCGGTGAAGATGCCCATCACGCCGAAGTTGGAGGGCGCCCAGCCGAACATCAACTGGATGAGCGGCGCATCCAGACTGCTCCCGGCCTCGACGGGCTGCTCCTTCGGGATGAACGGGTCGTAGTTGGCGCCCTTGACCAGGAACGCGCCCGCGATGATCACGACGAGGACGACCGTCACCTTGATGGCGACGACCAGCGACGTGATCCGCGCCGACAGCTTCATGCCGAGCACGAGGACGCCGGTGAGGACGAGGACGAGCGCGGCGGCGAGGATGTCGAAGCCGAAGGTGTCGGCACCCTCCCGGCTGCCCAGCGCCGCGGGCATCGTCCAGCCCGCGGTGTCCAGGAACGACTGGATGTAGCCCGACCAGCCGACGGCCACCACCGCCGTCCCGAGCGCGAACTCCAGGACGAGGTCCCAGCCGATGATCCAGGCGGGCAGTTCACCGAGGGACGCGTACGAGAACGTGTAGGCGGACCCCGCCACCGGAACGGTGGAGGCGAACTCGGCGTAACAGAGTGCGGCCAGCGCGCAGGCGACGCCGGCCGTCACGAACGCCAGGGCCACCGCGGGCCCGGCGTTGTCCTTCGCGACGGTGCCGGTGAGAACGAAGATGCCGGTGCCGATGATCACGCCGACGCCGAAGACGGTCAGATCCAGCGCGGACAAGGACTTCTTGAGCGCGTGCTCTGGCTCCTCGGTGTCGAGGATGGACTGCTCGACCTTCTTCGTCCGGAAGAGGGTGCTGCTCACGGGGTACCTCCCACGCTTGTCGTCCTCGACATGATCGAGAGGGGGCACCATCCGTATGCCCCGGCGGGAAGCATTCACGCCAATGGGCCGGTTCCACCACCCTTCCCTGTGGTGAAACCGGCCCATTCAGCGCTGTAGGGACCAGGGTGTCAGTCGCGCGCAGGCTCCACGGACTCGACGGACTCCACTGACTCCACCGCATCCGCGGCACCGCGCTCGTACCGTCCGTCCAGCTTGGCGACCAGCCCGGTCACCTGGCGGGCGATGTCCGGCGCGGTGAGGCCGATCTCGGTGAGGACCTCGGCGCGGGAGGCGTGGTCGAGGAAGCGCGGCGGGATGCCGAAGTCGCGCAGCGGCACGTCGACGCCCGCGTCACGCAGCGCCTGCGCGATCGCCGATCCCACACCGCCGACCCGGCTGTTGTCCTCGACGGTGACGACGACGCGGTGCCGCTCGGCGAGCGGGGCCATGGCCTCGTCGACGGGTTTGACCCAGCGCGGGTCGACGACGGTTGTGGAGATGCCCTGCCGGTCGAGCAGGCCGGCGATCTCCAGGCACATCGGCGCGAGGGCGCCGACGGAGACCAGCAGCACGTCCGGCCGGTCGGCGCCGGGCTCGCGCAGCACGTCCATGCCGCCGACACGTCCCACGGCGGGTACGGCGGGCCCGACGGCGCCCTTGGAGAAGCGCACCACGGTCGGTGCGTCCTCCACCGCGACGGCCTCGCGCAGCTGCGCGCGCACCTGGTCGGCGTCACGCGGCGCGGCCAGCCGCAGCCCGGGCACGACCTGAAGGATCGACATGTCCCACATGCCGTTGTGGGAGGCCCCGTCGGTGCCGGTGACCCCGGCCCGGTCCAGCACGAAGGTGACACCGCACTTGTGCAGGGCCACGTCCATCAGCACCTGGTCGAAGGCACGGTTGAGGAAGGTGGCGTACACCGCGAACACCGGGTGCACGCCGCCCGTCGCCAGGCCCGCGGCCGACACGGCGCCGTGCTGCTCGGCGATGCCGACGTCGTAGACCCGCTCGGGGAACCGCTTGGCGAACTTCTCCAGGCCGACCGGCTGGAGCATGGCGGCGGTGATGGCGACGATGTCCTCACGCTCCTCACCGAGCTTGACCATCTCCTCGCCGAACACGGACGTCCAGTCGGCGCCTGACGAGGCGATCGGCAGCCCGGTGTCGGGGTGGATCTTGCCGACGGCGTGGAAACGGTCGGCCTCGTCCTGGAGGGCGGGCTGGTAGCCGCGGCCCTTCTCGGTGAGGCAGTGCACGATGACGGGCCCGCCGAACCGCTTGGCGCGCGCGAGCGCCGACTCCAGGGCCTCGATGTCGTGCCCGTCGATCGGCCCGACGTACTTGAGGCCGAGGTCCTCGAACATGCCCTGCGGGGCGATGAAGTCCTTCAGGCCCTTCTTGGCGCCGTGCAGGGTCTCGTAGAGCGGCTTGCCGACGACCGGCGTGCGGTCGAGGATCTCCTTGGTGCGGCTGAGGAAGCGCTCGTAGCCGTCGGTCGTGCGCAGCGTCGCGAGGTGGTTGGCGAGACCGCCGATGGTGGGCGCGTAGGACCGCTCGTTGTCGTTGACGACGATGACGAGGGGGCGGTCCTTGGCCTCGGCGATGTTGTTCAGCGCCTCCCAGGCCATGCCGCCGGTCAGCGCGCCGTCACCGATGACGGCGACGACGTGGTCGTCGCGCCGGCGCAACTGGTTGGCCTTGGCGAGGCCGTCGGCCCAGCCGAGGACGGTCGAGGCGTGCGAGTTCTCGATGACGTCGTGCTCGGACTCGGCCTGCGAGGGGTAGCCGGACAGTCCGCCCTTCATCTTCAGCCTGGAGAAGTCCTGACGGCCGGTGAGCAGCTTGTGCACGTAGGACTGGTGGCCGGTGTCCCAGAGCACCTTGTCCTTCGGCGAGTCGAAGACCCGGTGCAGGGCGATGGTGAGTTCCACCACGCCGAGGTTGGGGCCGAGGTGACCGCCGGTCTTGGAGACCGCTTCGACAAGGAAGGTCCGGATCTCCTCCGCCAGCTGGTTCAGCTCCTCCGGGCTGAGCCGGTCCAGATCGCGCGGTCCCCTGATACGGGTCAGCAGCGGCACCCGTGCCTCCTTGCAGTAGAGCTGATCGAGCAGTTGCCGGGCGTGTCGAGTCTAATGTTCCGCCCTTGAGGACCGCGCCGAGGCCGTGCGTCGTACATCACGCATTCGGCTGTACCCAACTTGTGCCACACCTACGACACAACTGTGCCCGGCACCATGGAGGGCACCGGGCACAGCTTCCTTCCAACGCGCAGAACCGCGTCGTCATGAGGGGCGCGGGCTGCTTCGATATGCGGCTCCGCCGCGTGGGCGCGACCAGCCCCCACGCACCCGCAGCCGAACCGCTAGGCGCGACCCGCCGTCTTCTGCGTCTTACGCGTCACCGCGTCGATCACGACCGTGGCCAACAGCACACCACCCGTGATCATGTACTGCACCGGAGAAGCGATGCCCTCCAGCGCCAGCCCGTACTGGATCGACACGATCACCAGCACACCGAGCAGCGCGTTCCAGGTACGCCCACGGCCACCGAACAGCGAGGTGCCACCGATCACCGCGGCAGCGATCGCGTTCATCAGCAGGTCACCACCACCGGCACCCTGGTTCGCCGCGGCGATCTTCGACGCGATGAACAGACCACCCACCGCGGCGAAGGTCCCGGAGATCGCGAACACCGAGATCCGGACCAGCTCCACGTTGATGCCGGCCCGCCGGGACGCCTCGACGCTGCCGCCGAGCGCGAACACCTTCCGGCCGTACGCCGTGCGCCGCAGCACGAAGTCCGTGACCAGCAGCACCACGATGAAGATCACCACGGCCAGCGGAAGGCCCTTGTACTGGTTGAAGACGATGGCGACGGCGAACGCGACGACGGCCAGCAGCACCGTCCGCACGATGGTCTCGCTCAGCGGCCGCGACGGCACCCCCGCGGCCTCCCGCCGCCGGTTGCCGAGGAAGGAGCTGAGGAAGTACCCGGCGGTCACCACCGCGGCCAGCCCGTACGCGGCGGCCACGTCCGAGAAGTAGTAGCTGGTCAGCTGGGCGACGACCCCGTCCGGGTCGAGGTTGATGGTGCCGTTGTCGCCCAGGATCTGGAGCATGAAGCCGTTCCAGAACAGCAGACCGGCCAGCGTGACGGCGAACGCGGGGACACCGATCTTCGCGAAGAAGAAGCCGTGCAGCGCGCCGGCGACCGTGCCGGTGACGATGGCCAGCGCGAAGGCGAGCCACTCGTTCATGCCGTTGGTGACGTTCAGCACCGCGAAACTCGCGCCCGCGACACCGCTGACCGAGCCGACCGACAGGTCGATCTCACCGAGCAGCAGCACGAAGACGATGCCGACGGCGATCATGCCCGTACCGACCATGGCCACGGACATGTCGGACAGGTTGCCCGCGGTGAGGAAGTTGGAGTTCAGGCTCTGGAAGATGATCCAGATGATGGCCAGGCCGACGACGACCGGGATGGAGCCCAGGTCGCCGGACTTCATCTTCCGCTTGAACTCGCTGACGTAGCCCTTGAGGCCCTGTTCGCGCACCAGCAGCCGGGGGTCGACCACCGTGACGGCGGCCCTGGCCGCCTCGGGGTTCTCCACGACGTGGTCTTCGGGGCTCCCGGAGCCGCGGAGGTCTTGTCGATGCTCACTTGGAAACCTCCCCGTTCGTGCGCGCCGCACGGCGGGTCACGGCGTTGTCGGTGGCGCCGGTGATGGCGGAGATGATCTCTTCCTGCGAGGTCGACTTGACCTCGAAGATGCCGTTGTTGCGCCCGAGGCGCAGCACGGCGACCTTGTCCGCGACGGCCTTCACATCGGCCATGTTGTGGCTGATGAGGATCACGGCGTGGCCGCGCTCGCGCAGCCGCTCGACGAGGTCGAGGACCTGCGCGGTCTGCTCGACACCGAGGGCGGCGGTGGGCTCGTCGAGGATGACCAGCTTGGGCTCGCCGAGCATGGACCGGGCGATGGCCACGGTCTGGCGCTGGCCGCCGGAGAGCGAGGCGATCGGGATGCGCACGCTGGGGATGCGGATCGACAGGGTGTCGAGCAGCTCGCGGGAGCGGCGCTCCATCTCCACCTCGTCCAGGACGCCGCGCTTGCGGATCTCCCGGCCCAGGTAGAGGTTGCCGACGACGTCGATGTTGTCGCACAGCGCGAGGTCCTGGTAGACGGTCGCGATGCCCAGGTTCTGGGCGTCGTGCGGCTTGTTGATCTGGACGGACCTGCCGTCCCATTCGATGACGCCCTCATCGATGGGGTGCACGCCGGCGATCGTCTTGACCAGCGTGGACTTTCCGGCGCCGTTGTCGCCGACCAGGGCGACCACCTCACCGGCGTGGACCTCAAGCTCTACGTCGGTGAGCGCCTGTACGGCACCGAACCGCTTGGAGACCCCGCGCAACGCCAGCACGGGCGTAGCGGACACGTGAACCATCTCCTTCGCCGCCTGACCCGGCGGGAGGTTGTGCAGAAGTGTGGGAGAAATGATCACTCCGGCGCCCCGCGGAGCTTGCGGGGCTGGTGTGGCGGGGCGCCGGAGGAACTCGGGGCAGCCGGTCCCCCGCACGGGAGTCACGGGAGTCCGACGTGGACTCCCGTGTCCGGCAGGGGCCTTGGCGGCTGCTTACTTGAGGCCGATCTTGTCGCAGGCGGCCTTGTACTTGCCCGTGCAGATCTCGCCGACGGTGTAGATGCCGTCCTTTATGACGGTGTCCTTGATGTTGTCCTTGGTCAGCGAGACGACCGGGACCAGGACCGAGGGGATGGCCTTGGTGGTCGGGCTGTCGACCTTGTCCTTGGCGATCGAGTCGAGCGACTTGCCCTGGGCCAGGGCCACGGCCATCTCGGCCGCGACGTCCGCCTCCTGCGGGTAGGGCTTGTAGACGCTCATGTACTGCTCGCCGGTCACGATGCGCTGCACGCCGGAGAGTTCGGCGTCCTGGCCGGTGACGGGGATGTCGGCGATGCCGGCCGCCTTCAGGGCCGTGATGATGCCGCCGGCCATGCCGTCGTTGGCGGAGTAGACGCCGACGATCTTGTCCTTGCCGAGGGCGGAGATGGCGCCCTCCATGTTGGCGTTGGCGTTCTCGGCCTTCCACTCCTTGGTGTCGTACTCGCGGCCGATCTTCACCTTGCCGTCGAGGACGGAGTGCGCGCCCTTCTTGAACTGGGCGGCGTTCGGGTCGGTGGACGACCCGTTCATCATGACGATCTGGCCGTCCTTGGCCTTGTCGCCCAGCGCCTTCAGCAGGGCCTCGCCCTGGGTCTTGCCCACGGTCTCGTTGTCGAACGACGTGTAGGCGTCGATCGGGCCCTCGGCCAGGCGGTCGTAGGCGACGACGGGGATGCCCTGGTCCTTGGCCTTCTTCACCGAGCCGGCGATGGCCTTGGAGTCCACCGCGTCGATGATCAGCACGTCGACCTTGTTGGTCACCATCGTGTCGACCTGCTGGTTCTGCGTGCTGGCGTCCTGCTTGGCGTTGGCGTAGACGACCTCGCCCTTGCCGCCCGTGAGTTCCTTGACCTTCTTCTCGATGAGCACCCGGTCGAACTTCTCGTACCGCGCGGTCGCGTTCTCCGGAAGGAGGAGACCGACCTTGATGTCGTCGCCCTTCTTGGGGACCCGGAGGAGTCGGCGTTGTCGCCCGACTCCTTGGCGCTGCCACAGGCAGCAAGCGAAACGGCCATCGCACCGGCGGCAACAGCAACGGCGGCGCGACGCATACGCGTGTTCACTTCAGAAACCTCCCTGACGAGGCCGCGACATTGCGGCCGAGGTGGCTGGAAGTCAACTCGGCCACACGTGCGACGTCAAGAAGTAAATCCTTAACGAGATGGCAACGGTGCCATCCGTTCTCTAAGTGAAGGCAGGGGCAGCCGCATGGAGGGTGCTGTCCAAAAGGGTTGAATCGCCCATCTCGCTGAGGGCGAGGGCGAGCGCTCCGAGCACCTCCGCACGGCCGCCGAGTGCCCCGGGGAGAACGGACAGGTGGCGCGCCGCACTGGGGATGGCGTAGCGGCCGACGGACTCCCGGATCGGCCCGAGGACCAGCTCACCGGCCTCGGCGAGATCACCGCCGAGGACCACGCGGCTGGGGTTCAGCAGGTTGCAGAGGTTGGCGACTCCACTGCCGATGTGGCGGCCGACGTCGGCGATCACCCGACGACAGCCCGGGTCTCCGTCCCGCGCGAGCCGTACGACGCCTTCCATGGTCAAGTCGGTGCCGTGGCTGGACTGGAGGAGCGGGAGCACGTAGCGCGCGGCCGCGAAGGTCTCCAGGCAGCCGCGGTTTCCGCAGCGGCAGACGGGGCCGGATTCGTCGAGTGTAATATGCCCGATTTCTCCGGCGGTGCCGCCGGGGCCGCGGTAGATCTTGCCGTTGATCACCAGACCGGCGCCGACGCCGCTGGCGACCTTGATGTACGCCAGGTCGCGCACGCCCCGGCCGCTGCCCCAGACCATCTCGCCGAGGGCGCCGAGGTTGGCGTCGTTGTCCACGTGCACGGGGACGCCGAGGCGGCCGCGGAGCTCTTCCGCGGGCTTGGTGCCGGTCCAGCCGGGCAGGATCGCCGTCGAGCCGAGGGTGCCTGACTCGACGTCGATCGGGCCGGGCACGCCGAGGCCGACTCCGGCGATCTTGGAGCGGTCGACGCCGGTGGCCTCGATCAGCCGGCTGACCAGTTGTTCCGCCCGGTCGAAGCCCTGGGCCGCGGAGGCGTCCACGTCCAGCGGCTCGGACTCCTCGGCGAGCACCTGGTGGGCCAGGTTTCCCACCGCCACGCGCAGGTGGGTGTGGCCGAAGTCGACCCCGATGACGATCCCGGCGTCCCCGCTCAGCGAGACGCTGCGGGCCCGGCGCCCGCCCGCGGAGGTGGGTGTGACCTCGACGGTGCCGCCGTCCTTCAACTCCCGGACGATGTTGGAGACCGTTGCCGCGGACAGACCGGTCGTCCGTGCGATCTCGGCCTGGGTGAGGGAGCCCGCCAGGCGCACGGCTCGTACGACCCGCTCCAGGTTGGCTCGGTGCAGCGATGACTGCGACCCCGGAGTCTCCACGACGACCTCCTGCGCGCGGGGCCGCTTCGATGAGGCCCCGTCCATGTCCAACTAGTGAACTCTAAGTCGAGCCGTTCGGGTTGCCTCCCGTCAAGAGGTTGAACTGTTTCCGGTGTGTGCGCGGGTGGTTGCGGAGGGCTACGTGGTGGTTCGCGCTTTCTGTCGCCGGGTGCCTGCGGCGGCCGCGCCGCGTGCGCCTACGCCGTGGGGGTGGGTCGGGGCCGCGCCGGGGGGTGTCCGTCCTCGGAACGGCGCGATGAGGTCGGACACCGACTCGCTGTCCGTTGACGCGCCAACCGCTGCGGGCGGACACCCCCCGACACGACCCCTTCCGTGCGTGCGCGGGTGCGGATCCGCTGAGCTGCGGGCAGTCGTGCCGCTTGGGGCGGCACGGGTGGGCGCAGCGGTACCCCGTTCCGCCGGGCTGCGGACCCACCCGGCAGTGACTGCACCCGGCCAGGGTTACTTCAGTGCCCCTGCGGTAAGACCCTGCACCACCTGCCGCTGGAAGATGATGTACGCGGCCAGAACCGGGAGCATCGCCATCACCAGGCCCGCGAAGAGGCCGGACCAGTCGCCCTTGTAGCCCTGGCTCACGGCCAGCTGGACCAGGCCCTGGGTGAGGACGCGCTTGTCCGGGTCGGTGTTCAGGACCGTGGGCAGCATGTACTGGTTCCACTGCCCGAGGAAGTTGAAGATGCCGACGCTGACCAGACCGGGCTTGGCCATCGGCAGCATGATCTGGAAGAACGTACGGCTGTGGGAGGCACCGTCGACGAAGGCCGCTTCGGCGATCGACGTCGGCAGCGTGCGGAAGAACGCCGTCAGGAAGAACACCGTGAACGGCAGCGAGTAGGCGATGTAGACCAGGATCAGCCCGTGGATGGTGTTCAGCAGGCCCATGTTGTTCACGACGTAGAACAGCGGGACCAGCGCGAGCATGATCGGGAAGCTCATGCCGCCGATGAACAGGTAGTAGATGAAGCGGTTGCCCGGGAAGTCGAAGCGGGCCAGGACGTACGCCGCCATGGAGCCCAGGACCAGCGTGCCGATGAGTGAACCGCCGACCACGAGGACCGTGTTGAGGAAGTAGTCGCTCATGTTGGCCTCGGTCCACGCCCGCGACCAGTTGTCGAAGTGCAGGGAGTCCGGCAGCGACCAGGGTGAGCTGAAGATCGACTTGTCGTCCTTGAAGGACGTCATGACCGCCCAGAGCAGCGGCATGACCACCATGATCGCCCAGATGACCAGGACGCCGTGGGAGAAGACGTTGAGGACCGTGCCCTCCTTCTTCTCCTTCGGGGCGGGCCCGCCGGAGTCGCTTCCTTGGTGACGGGCGCGCCGGATTCCGCCGGTACGGGCGCAGGGGTCTGCGTCGTCTTCATCAGTACTCCAGCCGCTCGCGACGGCCCAGCCGCATCACCACGGCGGCGAAGGCCAGCGTGACGACGAGCAGGGCGACACCGATGGTGGTGGCGTAGGCGGCCTGCCCGTCACGGAACGCCTTCTGGTACACGTACAGGACCATGACGGTGGTCGAGTAGTCGGGACCGCCCGGCCCGGTCGTCATGATCTGCACGACCGCGAACGACTCGGCGCCCAGGGCGAGGATGCCCATGTAGACCCAGCCGGACTGCACGGTGTCCCAGAGCAGGGGCAGGGTGATCCGGAAGAACGTGGTGACACGGTTCGCTCCGTCCAGCAGCGCCGCCTCGTACATCTCCGCCGGGATGGAGGCCATGCCTGCGGAGAAGAGGACCACGAAGAAGCCGACCGTGGACCAGACGAGGACCGCCATCACGGCCCACAGCGCGAGGTCGGGGTCGCCCAGCCACAGGGGCTGGACGTTGTCGAGGCCGATCCCGCGCAGGATCGAGTTGATCGCGCCGCTGTCCGGGTTGTACGCGAACGCGAACAGCAGGGCGACGATGGCGATCGAGAGGACCTGCGGGAAGAAGTAGACGATCTTGTAGAAGGAGGAGCCGCGGACGCCCGTGATCACCGGGCCGTTCTTTCTCTTTCTGCCGCCCACGTTGATCATGAAGGCGAAGAACAGCGCGAGGCCGATCGTCACCACCGGCAGCAGGAGGGCGAACAACAGGCTGTGCTGCAACGACTTCCAGAAGATCTCGTCGTCGAGCATCCGGCTGTAGTTGTCGAAACCGACCATCTTGAATTCGGGACTCAGGCCGGTCCAGTCCGTGAACGAGTAGTAGATGGACTGGATGAACGGCCAGACCACGAAGAGCGCGTACAGTCCCAGGGGCAGCGCGAGGAAGCCCACGATGAACCGGTACTTGCCGTGCTGCATCGCCACTCCGGTGCCGTTGCGGAAATTGGGTTTCCGGTGCCGTTACTGGTGCTTGTAGTGCTTGATCGACGAGTCCTTGGCGGTTTCGTCGGCGAAGCCCTGGATCTTCTTGATGGCCTCGGCCGGAGTGAGGCGGCCGGCCATCATCTCGCCCAGGCCGGACACGCCGATCTTCTCCTTCTGCAACTGCACATACCAGTCCTGCATACGGGGATTCAGTACGTTCTCGCCGGCCTTGTCCAGTGCCGCGACGCCCGATTTCAGACCGGGAGTGAGGGCGATGCCGTCGGTGCCGCCGTTGTAGGCGGTCAGCGACTTCACCTTGCTGGTGAAGTTCTTCGAGGACGCCTCGCTGAGCATGATGCGCAGCTGCTCCATGCCGCCGGCGGCGTTCTTCGCCTTCGACGGCACGATGAAGGGCTCGCCGCCGGAGGCCCAGATCGTGCCGAACGGCATCTTGTCGGAGGAGTCGAGGCCGGTGGGCGCGGAGACGGCCAGACCGAAGTCCTTCGGGATGACGTTGGCCGACTCGTTCTCCACCCAGGAGCCGTTCGGGATGAACAGCGCCTTGCCCTCGGCCCAGGCGGTCTGCGACTGGATGTGGTCCAGGCCCGGGGTGCCCTTGAGGACGTAGCCCTTCTTGAAGAGCTCGTAGTACGCGTCGAAGCAGGCCTTGACGGCCGGGTGCTTCCAGGCGTTCGGCTCCAGGTTGTCGATGGCGTCGAGGACTTCGCGGCCGCCGACCTTGCCGATCATCGGGTAGAGCGAGAAGGGGAGGTAGTACGGGTACTTGCCCGCGTACGTCCAGCCCGCCATGCCCTTCTTCTTGGCCTTCTCGCAGACCGCGAGCATCTGGTCCCAGGTCTCGGGGTACTGCTCGTCGAGCGAGTCCAGGGCCTTCTGCGAGTACCAGACGCCGTAGACCGTGTAGGCGTAGTAGAGGATCCAGACCGGGTCGCCGTCCAGCTGGCCCATCTCCACGATGCCGGGGCGCAGCGTGTCGCGGACCTTCTTGCCCGGGTCGTCGTACGACGGGGCGTCCAGCAGCGGAGTGAGGTCAGTGAGCTGGTTCTTGCTGGAGAGGACGCCCATGTCCATCTGCTCGGCGCCGGAGTTGTCGATGAGGTCCGGCGGGGTGCCCTGGTTGAAGCGGGGCTGGAGGGCGGACTGGATCTTCTGGGTGGCGGAGAACTTCACCTTCACCTTGGGGAAGTTCTTCTCGTAGATCTTCACGGCGTCCTCGGCGTACTCCTTGCCGAAACCGCCGTCGAACAGGACGAATTCCATGCCCGCGGTGTCATTGACACCGAGCGGGTTCTTCGCGGTCTTCTTGCCGGCCTTGGCCTTGTCCCCGCTGTCGTCGCCGCCGCTGCTGGCGCAGGCGGACAGGAAGCTCATCGTGGGAACGGAGATCAGCCCGAGCGCGGCGGACCTCTTGATCAGATCACGGCGGCCGACACCCTCGGTGCCGTGGTTCTCGGCGGAAGTGGATCCCATGCTCAAGTCCTCGCCTTCTCCAGGACTCAGGCGGTGAACCGGATCCTTCCCGGCACCGCGATCGGGTCAAGCTGGGTCGTGCAGGAAAGTGCGGGTGGTGACGTGCGGATCGTGTGAAGCGTCCGACAGGTATAGTCCACTTCCCGCCAGCGGATCAAGATCGAACACAGGGTTGACCGTGGGTCTTATCCGAGTTGAGACCTCGCGGAAAGTCGAGCGCTCTGTCTGTTCCTCGGCGGAAATATCCCGGTCATCACTCCCGGATGCCACAACCAACACCCTTGACACTCCCCGGCACTTGGGCAACTACTGGTCCTTGCGCATCGAAGGTGACAACGTTGTCCACTGCGCAGGGAGGGTACCCGTTGATGCAGCGGAAAGCTCGGCACAGATGGGGTACGGCGGTCGTGTCGGCGACCGCCTTCGCTATGGCCCTGGGGTCCCAGGGCGTTGCGGTCGCACTGCCCGAAGCCCCCGAGAAGGCCGACCGGAGGTTCGCGTCCTCCTTTGAGGCGGACGACCCGGTTCCGGACTGGCTGAACACCGTCGACACCAACCCGGACGGCAGTAAACGCGCCTCGGGCGTCGACGGCGGCTACAGCAGCGGCATACCCGGCAATGTGACCGACCAGGTCACCGATGTCCGGGCGAGCGCCGAGAACACGGGCGGCGGCGAGGTGAAGGAGAACCTCGTCGACGGCGAGCCGAGCACCAAGTGGCTCACCTTCGAGCCCACCGGCTGGGTGGAGTTCGATCTGGACAAGCCGGTCAAACTGGTGCGATATGCACTGACGTCCGCCAACGACCACGACGAGCGCGACCCGAAGGACTGGACCCTGAAGGGCTCCACCGACGGCAAGGACTGGAAGGCGCTCGACAGCCGTACCGGCGAGTCCTTCTCCGAGCGGTTCCAGACGAAGACGTACGAGGTGGCGGAACCTGCCGAGTACCGGCATTTCCGGATCGACGTCACCGGGAACAACGGCGGCGACATCCTCCAGCTCGCCGATGTCCAGTTCTCCACGGGCGGCAGCGACGGGCCCGTTCCGCAGGACATGCTCTCGCTCGTGGACCGCGGTCCGAGCGGCTCCCCACCGCCAAGGCGGGTGCCGGCTTCACCGGAAAGCGGGCCCTGCGTTACGCCGGTCGGCACATCGCCGACGGACGGGCGTACTCGTACAACAAGGTCTTCGACGTGAACGTGGCCGTCGGGCGGCACACGCGGCTGTCGTACCGGATCTTCCCGTCGATGGCGGACGGTGACCTCGACTACGACGCGACGAACGTCTCCGTCGACCTCGCCTTCACCGACGGCACCTATCTCAGCGACCTGCGCGCCACCGACCAGCACGGCTTCCCGCTGACGCCGCGGGGCCAGGGCGCGGCGAAGATCCTCTACGTCAACCAGTGGAACAACGTGGCCTCGCGGATCGGGTCGGTCGCGGCCGGGAAGACCGTGGACCGGATCCTGGTGGCGTACGACTCCCCCGAGGGCCCGGCGAAGTTCCGGGGCTGGCTGGACGACGTGACCATCGAGTCCGTCGCCCCCGAGCGGCCGAAGGCGCATCTGTCGGACTACGCGGTGACGACGCGAGGCACCAACTCCAGCGGAGGCTTCTCGCGGGGCAACAACTTCCCCGCGACGGCCGTGCCACACGGCTTCAACTTCTGGACGCCGGTGACCAACGCGGGCTCACTGAGCTGGCTGTACGACTACGCGCGTGCGAACAACGCGGACAACCTGCCGACGATCCAGGCGTTCAGCGCGAGCCACGAGCCGAGTCCCTGGATGGGTGACCGGCAGACCTTCCAGGTGATGCCGTCCGTCGCGTCCGGCACTCCGGACCTCGGCCGGGAGGCCCGGGAGCTGGCCTTCCGGCACGAGAACGAGACCGCGCGGCCGTACTACTACGGGGTGCGGTTCGAGAACGGGCTGAAGGCCGAGATGGCGCCCACCGACCACGCGGCCGCCCTGCGCTTCACCTACCCGGGCGACGACGCGAGCGTCCTCTTCGACAATGTCACCGACCAGGCGGGGCTGTCCCTCGACCAGGAGAACGGGGTCGTCACCGGCTACTCGGACGTGAAGTCCGGGCTGTCGACGGGCGCGACCCGGCTGTTCGTGTACGGCGAGTTCGACCAGCCGGTGAGCGAGGGTTCGTCGTCCGGTGTGAAGGGCTACCTCCGCTTCAAGGCCGACGACCGGACCGTCACCCTGCGCCTGGCGACCTCGCTCATCAGCGTCGACCAGGCCAAGGACAACCTCCGCCAGGAGATCCCGGACGGCACCTCCTTCGAGGCGGTGAAGAAGAGCGCCCAGCGGCAGTGGGACCGGCTGCTCGGCAAGGTCGAGGTCGAGGGCGCGACCCCGGACCAGCTGACGACGCTGTACTCCAGCCTGTACCGGCTGTACCTGTACCCGAACTCCGGTTTCGAGAAGGTCGGCGGGAAGTACCAGTACGCCTCGCCCTTCTCCCCCATGCCGAACCCGGACACCCCGACGCACACCGGCGCGAAGATCGTCGACGGCAAGGTGTACGTGAACAACGGCTTCTGGGACACCTACCGGACGACCTGGCCCGCGTACTCGTTCCTCACTCCGTCCCGGGCGGGCGAACTGGTCGACGGGTTCGTGCAGCAGTACAAGGACGGCGGCTGGACCTCGCGCTGGTCCTCCCCCGGCTACGCGGACCTCATGACGGGCACCTCGTCGGACGTGGCGTTCGCGGACGCGTACGTCAAGGGCGTCGACTTCGACGCGAAGGCCGCGTACGACGCGGCCGTGAAGAACGCGACGGTCGTGCCCCCGAACTCGGGCGTCGGCCGCAAGGGCATGGCCACCTCCCCCTTCCTGGGCTACACGAGCACCGAGACGCACGAAGGCCTGTCCTGGGCGCTGGAGGGCTACCTCAACGACTACGGCATCTCCCGGATGGGACAGAAGCTGTACGAGGAGACCGGCGAGCGGCGCTACAAGGACGAGTCGGCGTACTTCCTGAACCGCGCCCAGGACTATGTGAACCTCTTCGACACCAAGGCCGGGTTCTTCCAGGGCCGCGACGCGAAGGGCGACTGGCGGGTCGAGTCCTCGAAGTACGACCCGCGGGTGTGGGGCCACGACTACACCGAGACCAACGGCTGGGGGTACGCGTTCACCGCACCGCAGGACAGCCGGGGCCTGGCGAACCTCTACGGCGGCCGGAAGGGGCTGGCCGAGAAGCTCGACGAGTACTTCTCCACGCCGGAGACCGCCTCCCCCGAGTTCGTCGGCTCCTACGGCGGTGTCATCCACGAGATGACGGAGGCGCGGGACGTGCGGATGGGCATGTACGGGCACTCCAACCAGGTCGCCCACCACGCGATCTACATGTACGACGCGGCCGGGCAGCCCTGGAAGGCGCAGAAGAACGTCCGCGAGGTGCTGTCCCGGCTGTACACCGGCAGCGAGATCGGCCAGGGCTACCACGGGGACGAGGACAACGACGAGCAGTCGGCCTGGTTCCTGTTCTCCGCGCTCGGCTTCTATCCGCTGGTGATGGGCAGCGGCGAGTACGCGATCGGCTCCCCGCTGTTCAAGAAGGCGACCGTGCGTCTGGAGAACGGGCGCGAGCTGGTGGTGAAGGCGCCCCGGAACAGCGCGAGGAACGTGTACGTGCAGGGGCTGAAGGTCAACGGCCGGACCTGGACGAAGACCTCCCTGCCGCACTCGGTGGTCGCCGGGGGCGGTGTCCTGGAGTTCGACATGGGCCCGCGGCCGTCGTCGTGGGGCACGGGCCGGCACGAGGCGCCCGTGTCCATCACCCGGGACGACGAGGTACCGACACCGCGCGCCGACGTGCTGGAGGGCGCGGGCGCCCTGTTCGACGACACGTCGGCGACGGACGCGGCGGTGACCTCCGTGGACCTGCCGGCCGGTGAGCGGACGGAGGCGGTCCAGTACACCCTGACGTCGTCGTCCGACCGGACGAGGGCACCGGCCGGCTGGACGCTCCAGGGCTCGTCCGACGGCACGACCTGGCGGACGCTGGACCGGCGCTCCGGGGAGTCCTTCGCATGGGACCGGCAGACCCGCGCGTTCAGCGTGAGGTCCCCGGGTACGTACGAGAAGTACCGCCTGGTCCTCGACGGCGAGAGCACCCTGGCGGAGGTCGAACTGCTCTCCTGAACAAGCGAGTTGGGGGCCCCATGCCGCTTCCCGTGCCCGTCCTGCCCGAGGGTGTCGACCCGGCCTGGCTGCCGCCCGCCGCCTTCCGGGCGGTCGGCGGCCGGCGGACGCTGATCCGTGGATCGGGTCCACTGGTGGAGACGGCGCACGGGGAGGTGGCGCAGGCCTGCCGGCGGTTCGGGGCCGGGTCGTGCGGGACGCGTCGGACGACGGCTCGTACGACCTGGTCCTCGCCCTCGGTGCCGGCGGCCTGGGCGACGAGGGCTTCACGGTCGCCCGCGAGGGCGGCACGACGACGGTCACCGCGTCCGGCGGACGTGGGCTGCTGTACGGCCTGTTCCACGTCGTACGGCTCGGGGAGGCGGCGTTCACCGGTGCGTGGGCGCTTCGGACGCATCGCCCGGCGCTCGCCCTGCGCATGCTCGACCACTGGGACAACGTCGCCGTGCACCCGGTCATGGGCCAGGTGGAGCGCGGCTACGCGGGTGGCTCGCTGTTCTGGGACGACGGCCGGGCGCGCGGTGACGTGGAGCGGGTGCGGGCGTACGGCAGGCTGCTGGCGGCGTGCGGGATCAACGCGGTCGCCGTCAACAACGTCAACGTGCACGAGACCGAGGCACATCTGCTGACCGACCGGATCGGCGAAGTGGCCCTCCTGGCCGACGCGCTGCGGCCCTACGGCATCCGGACGCATCTGTCGGTCACCTTCGCCGCGCCGGTGGTGCTCGGCGGAACGGCCACAGCCGATCCGCTGGACGGAGCGGTGCGCGGCTGGTGGTCCGAGGCGACGCGGCGGGTGTACGAGGCGATACCCGACTTCGGCGGGTACGTCGTGAAGGCCGACTCGGAGGGGCAGCCAGGGCCGTTCGCCTACGGCCGCAGCCACGCGGACGGAGCGAACATGCTCGCCGCCGTACTGGAACCGTACGGCGGCACGGTGCACTGGAGGGCCTTCGTCTACAACCACCGCCAGGACTGGCGGGACCGGACGACCGACCGGGCGCGTGCCGCGTACGACCACTTCGTGCCGCTGGACGGCGCGTTCGCCGGCAACGCCGTGCTCCAGGTGAAGCACGGGCCGATGGACTTCCAGGTGCGTGAGCCGGTCTCGCCGCTGATCGGCGCGATGCCGCGCACCCGGCCGGCGGTGGAGCTGCAGGTCACGCAGGAGTACACCGGGCAGCAGCGGCACGTCTGCTGGCTGGGGCCGATGTGGAGCGAGGTGCTGCGGTTCCGGCCCGAGGACACGAGTGTCGGCGGCCTCGCCCGGGGCGGGCTGGTGGCGGTGTCGAACGTGGGCGACGACCCGTTCTGGACGGGGCATCCGCTGGCCCAGGCGAACCTGTACACCTTCGGGCGGCTGGCCTGGCGGCCGGACGCCGAGCCGGGCGAGGTGCTCGACGAGTGGATCGGGCTCACCTTCCCGGACGCCCCGGCACGGCTGGCCGACGGGCTGCACGCGGTGCTCGACGGCTCGTGGCGGTCGTACGAGAAGTACACCGCTCCCCTCGGCGTGGGCTTCATGGTGCAGCCGGGGCACCACTACGGGCCGAGCGTGGACGGCTACGAGTACAGCCCGTGGGGGACGTACCACTTCGCCGACCGGGACGGGATCGGCGTGGACCGGAGCGTGGCGACCGGCACCGGGTACGCCGGGCAGTACGGCAAGCCGTGGTCCGAGCTGTACGAGTCGCCGGACACCTGTCCGGACGAACTGCTGCTGTTCTTCCACCATGTGCCGTACGGGCATGTGCTGAAGTCCGGGAAGACCGTGATCCAGCACATCTACGACACGCACTTCGAGGGCGTCGAGGAGGTCGAGGAGGCCCGGGCGGTGTGGGCCTCGCTGTCCGGTCTGATGGACCCGGCGCGCCATGCCCGGGTGGCGGAGCGCTACGAGGAGCAGCTGCGCTGCGCCCGCGAGTGGCGCGACCAGGTCAACAGCTACTTCTTGCGCAAGTCGGGCGTGGCGGACGCGCGGGGGCGGCTGATCCACCTTTGAGTCAGCACGAAGACAGCGGAACCGCCGTGGCGGAACCCTGGCCGCCGTCGCCCTGGACGGGCCGGGTGAAGCGGTAGCACTGGTCGACCGCTGTCCCCGAACTCGAGACGACGACGGAGACGGTCGTCGTGTCTCCCTCACGCACCACACTCTTGACTTCGAAGGAACGCCGTCCGGTGGGGTCGAGGGCATTCTGTACCCCGGCGCGCGTCAGGTCCTCGGCGTACATGTTCGAGATGCGCCGCAGCGCCAGACGGACCCGGTGGCCGATCTCAGTGCCCGGACGGCACACGTCGTCGCCCCGCTCGGAGATCTTCGACGTCCAAACCTGGCCGGGGCGGTAGGTGTAGGTGAAGACGAAGCACCGGGTCACCTCGACGGGCCCGCCGCCGGGGAGCAAGAGCCTGTTGTCGTACTGGGCGGTTCTTGCGGCCGTGGCGGTGAACTCGCGTCGGGACGCGTCGTAGGTGATCACGGGAGCTTCTGTGTGCCGCCAGATCACCTCGGTGAGGGCGTCGGCGTCGGTGGTGCCGCTCGTGCCGAGTGCGCGGGCCGTGTCGTCGGCCGTGGCACGGGCCTGCTTCCCGATTGAGGCGAACGCCTTCTTCTCGCGCTCGCTGTTGACGTTCCCGTCGTGCCAGGCCCGGTACCACAGCCAGGAGACGAGGACGCCGAGAACGGTGATCAGCACGATCAGGATGGTCAGGCAGCCGGTGGTCACGAGACGGTTCGCCCGTCCCGTGACCACCGCGCTGCCGGTTTCGTCAGCTTCCACTAACTGCCCTTGTACCCCATGTCGGCCAGTGCCTGGTCCATGACCCGGGCGTAGCCCGTCGTACCGGCATTCTTCGGGTGGAACGACTCGAGGCTCGCACAGACATTCTCCCCGGGCCAGGGCAGGCAGGGAGCCTGGTTGGCCGGGTCGCCGTCGTGGAAGTCGCCGTCCCCGTTGGGGCCCGCCACGATGCGGTTGATCCACTCGTCGCTGTCACAGATTCCGTGTCCCCGGAACGCGGGGATCGGATCGGCGAAGGCCACCTTGAACCCCGCCTTGCGCAACTCCTCCACCTTGGCCTTCTGCTTGTCTCGTACGTAGTCGGCCAGGGTGTTCAGGGCATCGAAGTCCGCTGTCACGCAGGGACTTCCGCTGACCAGGCGGGGGTAGCCCATGAGCACGATCTGCGCGTTCGGCGCGGCACTCGAGATATCGCCGATGAGCGTCCCCGTGTCCGTGACCGCCTGGTCGACCTTGCCCGTGTAGTCGGCAGGGTCGCAGACCCCGATGACGTAGCACTTCGTGACGGCGTTGGTGAAGTTGTCGCCGTCGTTCCCGCCGATGGTCAGCATCACCAGTGTGGTGTCCGGGCTGAGGACGCCGGAGTCGATCTGGCTCTTCTCGCGGTAGTTGCCGATCTTGCCCCATGGTGTGGGGTTCCCCGAGGTCAGCTGCCAGGTGTGCGCGCCGGAGCAACTGACGTCCAGGAAGTCGACGGTGGCGCTCCTGTCGTTCGAGAGCCGGCCGAGGCTGGAGCTCTGGCCGGGCAACACGACCTTGCGCGGCCAGGAGTTGTCGCTGCGCCGGCAGGCGTTCCAGGTGCTCTTCCCGTGGTCCCTGTCGGACTCGGGCGAATAGGCCCCTGCGCCCTCACCGGAGGTGTAGGAGTCGCCCATGGCGACGACCATGTGCTTCGGCTTGCCCGACAGCGGCTGGAAGGCGACGGCGTCCCAGGCGACGTCCTCGTCCGCGGTACCGTCGTCGGTGGTGTTCGTCAGCTCCACGCGTGGGGTGCCGGTGAAGCGGTAGACGCCGAGTTCGACCCAGGTGTTCTTGCTGAAGGGTGTTGACGTAGCGGTGGCGGTCACCGCCCGCGACTCCCTTGATCACGTAGTGGGCCTGCTGGGTGTGCGCCCCGGTGTCCGGCATGTGGGCGAAGACGCGGGCCCATTCGACGTTGCGGCCGAGGGTCCAGGTGCCGTCGATGGTCATCCGTGCTTTGGGGCCGCCGAGATGAGCGGTGTCACGGGTGTGCGTGTACCAGAAGTGGCCGCCGTGTCCACCGCCGATCTGGTGCAGGTCTCCCTTGGCTTCGAACGGGCCCAGACCCGGTCCGGTCGCCGCCGGGTTGGGGTGGAACGTGAACTGGAAGTTCCCGGGGTCGGTGCCGGACGATCCGCAGGAACTGTAGGTGTCGACGTTGTCGGGGACGGACTCCACGATCAGCGCCCCGGCGGGGGCGGCGCCGCACTCCGGCGTGCCGTACTTCAGCCGGGTGCCGCGGCCCGGTTCCTCGCGCAGTGTGACGTACTTGATGCTCTCGTTGCCGCAGTCGGCGTCGCAGTTCGGCTTCCACGTCACGTTCGAGCCGCGCCACCAGTACTTCTCGTAGCACTTGGCGTCGGGACAGTCCGGCGGGTTGGCGGAGTTGCAGTTGTTGGTGGCGTTGCAGAACGCGTCCAGTGGTGGCTTGACCCGGTCGCGCTGCCCCGGGTTGATCCACCAGGCGGGCCGGAAACCGGCGCTGGAGTACCCGGACTCGCCGGGCCAGTCCTGCCGCCCGTCGGTGTCTGTCAGGGCCGAGTGATCCCGGGCACGCCGAGACGGATCGACGTTGAAGGCGGCTGCTGGCGTCGCGGCATGACGAACCCCATTCCCCCGTACTGAAATGTGCTCGAGGGGGTGGTCACGCCCCGCCCAGCACGACAGCCACTATAAGCACAGGGCAACAGCATGTAACAAGGGGTAACTTCTGGATCACGCAGGCTGGTTGGTGGGAAACGGTTGGTCAACGGAGGATCGCCACGCCCAGGGGGTCCAGGAGCAGGGGTTCGCCTTGGTCCACGCGCTTGCCGGTGAGCAGGTCGGTGGCGGTGGTGTGGGCGGTCAGGTGGGCCGGCTCCGGGGCGTGGTTGAGGAGGAAGAGCAGGCGGGTGCCGTCGGGGGCGACCCGGGTGGCGGTCTCCACCGTCGGGTGGTCGGCGTAGGGGCCGAGCAGATCGTGGCGGCCCAGGATCCCGCGGACGACCTCCGCGACGCCCGGCTGGTCGAGGGCGGTGGCGACGTACCAGCCCTCGCCGCCACCGAACCGGTTGCGGGTGACGGCCGGGGTGCCCGCGTAGAAGTCCTTGCCGTACGAGGCCACCGGCTCGGCGCCGCGCGGCCGCACGATCTCGAAGACCAGCCGGGCCTCGGTGCCCAGCTCGGGGATGGTCTGGGCGAACTCCGGCGGCCGTGCGTCCCACTCGTCCACGCGGACGCCCATGAGGACGGCGAGCGGGCCGGGGACGTCGGTGAGGAAGGCGCGGTCGTGCTCGTCGACGCGGCCGGAGAGGAAGGTGGCGAGGACCGTGCCGCCGCGCCCGGCCACCGCTTCGAGGCGGGTGGCCAGGTCGCCCTTGATCATGTGCAGGGCAGGGGCGAGGACCACGTCGTAGGCGGTGAGGTCGGCGGTCTGCGGGACGACGTCGACGTCGGCGCCGGCCTCGCGGGCGGCCCGGTAGTAGGCGTGGACCACGTCCGGGTACTTCACCAGCCGGGACGGGCCGTCGGAGATCTCCAGGGCCCACCAGCTGTCCCAGTCGAACAGCAGGGCGACGCGGGCCGGGGTACGGGCGCCCAGGGTGACTGCGCCCAGGCGCTCGAGTTCCGCTCCCAGGTCCGCCACTTCGCCAAAGACACGGGTGTCGTCGCGGCCCGCGTGGCCGATGACCGCCCCGTGGTACTTCTCGCAGGCGCCTCGGGAGGCGCGCATCTGGAAGTAGAGGGCGGCGTCCGCGCCGTGGGCGATCGCCTGGAAGGTGGCGAGACGCAGTTCGCCGGGCCGGCGGAGCGGGTTGACGTCCCGGCACGCGGTGGTGGACGGCGTCTGCTCCATCAGCCAGAAGGGGGCGCCGTCCTTCAGCCCGCGCATCAGGTCGTGGGCGAGGGCGGGCCTGGTCGGCGGGGCGTCCAGCGGCGGGTAGTTGTCCCAGGAGGCGAAGTCGAGGTGGGGCGCCCAGCGGTGGTAGTCGAGGGGGCGAAAGGTGCCCATGAAGTTGGTGGTGACGGGCGTGTCCGGGTCGTGGGTGCGGATCGCCTCCTTCTCGGCCAGGAAGCAGCCGAGTAGGGCGTCGGTGGTGAAGCGGAAGTAGTCCAGGGTGATGCCCTGGAAGGCGGTGTGGTCGGGGCCGCCCCAGTGCTCGGTGAGGGCGCTGGGTGGCTCGATCTGGTCCCAGTCGGTGTAGCGGTGCGACCAGAAGGTGGTCCACCAGGCGTCGTTGAGGGCGTCGAGGGTGCCGTGCCGGTCCCGGAGCCACTCCCGGAACGCATCGGCGCACAGGTCGCAGTAACACACGCCGCCGTACTCGTTGTTGATGTGCCAGGCCAGCAGGGCCGGGTGGTGCGCGTACCGTTCGGCGAGACGACGGGCCAGGTCTCCGGCGTACCGGCGGTACGCCGGAGAGCTGGGGCAGAAGTTGTGGCGCTGGCCGTAGCGGTGGCGGCGGCCCTCGAAGTCGGTGCGGTTGACCTCGGGGTGCCGCTTGGCCAGCCAGGGCGGGAGGGCGGCGGTGCCGGTGGCCAGGCAGACCTGGCGGCCCTCGGCCGCGGCACGGTCCAGGATGCGGTCCAGGACCGTGAAGTCGTAGGTGTCCGGGCCCGGCTGGGTGAGGGACCAGGTGAAGACGCCGACGGTGAGGGTGTCGATGCCGGCCCGGGTGAACAGGCGGTGGTCGTCGTCCTGGACCGCCTCGGGCCACTGCTCGGGGTTGTAGTCGCCGCCGTACGGGATCTTGGGCGTGCGGGGCGCGGTCATGCGGTGAACTCCTCCTGGGTCTCGGTGATCACCGGGCGGCTGCCGTGCAGCAGGGACAGCAGCAGGGGGGCGGCCAGCAGGGCGGGCAGGGCCTCGGTCAGCAGGGCGGTCAGCGCGGCCGTGAGGATCAGCAGGGAGGCGGCGGCGAGGGTGGCGCGGCCGTGCCGGAACAGGAAGTACCCGGCGAGGCGGGCGGTGTCCCGGGCGCGGAAGGTGAACAGCGAGGTGAGGACCAGGGCGTGCGCGCCCCAGAGCAGGGAGCCGGCGCCGATCGCCGCGAGCAGCAGCGCCCACCAGCCGGGCAGACCGGTGGCGGAGAAGTGGGTGAGGGTGAAGGCGATGACCGTCAGCCAGGCCAGCAGGGGTGTCCAGAGTTTCAGCGCGGCGAAGGCGTTGAGCCGCCAGCCGCGCAGGAAGGCCCGGGCCGGGTGCAGTTCGGTGAGGTCGCGGCTGCGGTGGTGGAGGGCGTAGAGGGCGGCGGACAGGGCGGGTCCGAGGGGCAGCAGGCACAGGGCCGCGAGGGGAGGTTGGCGGGGTCGCGGCCGAGCAGGAGCAGTCCGGCCAGGCCCGGGGAGGCGGCGAGGAGCAGCAGTGCCTCGACCGTGAGGAGGGTGTGGATCAGGGCGGAGGCGCGGGAGAGGGCGCCGGTGCCGAAGTCGGAGGTGCGTACGGTGCTCATGCCGTCACCTCCCGGCCGAGCAGTCGGCGCTCGTCCCACCGGGGCGGGTCTCGTGGTCGACCGGGGTGAGCTCGACGAGGGAGATCCCGTGGCGGTTCACGACGAGGGGCAGGTCGCCGCGGCCGTCCTGGGCGGTCAGGCGCCGGTGGGTGCGCGCGGGCTCGGCGGCCTCGTACCGGCGCGGGGCGAGGTCGAGGCGGCCGGTGCCGACGCGGTGGCGCCAGGCGTCGATGAGCCGGCCGCCGGGCGCGTCGGGAACGCGGATCACCCGTTCTCCTTCTTGAACCGCTCGTAGGCCTTGTTGTGCAGGTCGACCAGCTGCTGCATGTTCTTCGACTTCAGCTCGGCGAGGTAGGCGTTCCACTGGGACAGCGGGCGCTTGCCCAGGACGAACTGGAGGGTGTTCTGGATGACGTGGTCCTTGAGCGGGGTGTCCCAGAGGGTCGCCTGTTCCTGCTCGAAGGACTGGAGGGGGTGGGCCGGGTCGATGGGGAGTTGTTCGCGCTGGGCCATGGCGTCCTGGAACTTCTTCTCGTCCGGGCTGAACATCGAGGAGACGAGTTCCCGGCTGCCGCCGTAGGCGAAGACGCCGTTGTAGAAGCCGTAGTCCTTCTGCATGTCCTTCGGGGCGTCCGGGTCGGACCCCATGAGGCTGATGCCGGGCTTCGGCTTGTACTGGCTTCCGGATCGGGTGTAGGTGACGCCCTCGACGCCCCAGCGCGCCAGCCGCTGGCCCTCGTCCGAGTACCAGAGCCAGTCCACGAACTGCATCATGGCGACGAAGCTGTCGCTCTTCAGCGCCTTGCTGGAGATCATCACACCGTTCTCCAGCCGGCTGCCGCCGAGCACCACGGGACCGGCGGGCCCGAGCGGCACCGGGACCATCTCGATCTTCGCGCCCTCGACCTGCTTCTCCAGGTTGTAGCGGTAGTTCTGCACCAGCTCCTGGGGGTTGGCGCTCATCGCGTAGCACTTCTCGGCGAGCAGTTTCTGCAGGGCCTGGTCGTCGGTCTGGCTGAAGCTCTCCGGGTCCATGAGCTTCTCGGCGACGAGCCCCCGCAGGTACTCGACCATCTGGCGGTAGCCGTCCTGAGCGCCCGTGAAGACGTACTTCCGCGCCTTGTGGTCGAAGCTGATGTTGTCGTACGTCCAGCCGGCTCTGACTCCGAAGGCCTGGCCGAGGTAGCTGAACAGGGCGCCGCAGGGGAACGGGGTGTTGGTGCTCCAGCGGTCGGAGAAGGGGTACGTGCCCGGATACTCCTCCTTCAGCGCCTTCAGCACGTCGTGGACCTCGTCCCAGGTGGTGGGCAGGCTGAGGCCGTGCTTGTCGAGGACGTCCGTGCGGAAGGAGAGCGAGTAGCCGGCCTTGACCTTCTCGTGCAGGCCGGGCAGCAGGTAGTACTTGCCGTCGGACTGGCGGATCGAGTCGAGCTCGGGCTCCAGCTTCCACTTGCGTACCTTCTCGCGGAAGTTGGGCATCAGCTTCACGTAGTCGCTGACCGGGAGGATGGCTCCCGAGGAGACGAAGGCGACCTCCGAGGGGTGGTACGTCTTGGGGATGAGGAACGGGGCGTCCCCCGCCCCGATGAGGACGCTGCGCTTCTTCTCGTAGTCGGCCAGCGGGACGTCGACCGGCTTGAGGGTCACCCCCGTGCGCTTGGTGAGCTCCTTCCAGAACAGCCAGCCGTTCTTCATCGGGTAGACCGGGTTGTTGTTGTGCAGCACGGAGAAGGACAGCGGCTCGGCGGCCTTGAACTGCTGCCCGGCCCGGTAGTTCTTCATCGCCCCGTTCTGTTTCTTGGAGAGGTCCTTGCTGTCCCCTCCGTCGTCCCCGCTGCCGCAGCCGGTGACCGTGGCGAGACCGATGAAGCCCGCGGCGGCGAGTATCTGGCGCCGCGAGAGCTGTCCTGCGTTCATCACGGAGACTCCTTTGTTCCGTAAGCGGGTGGCGGAGGCGGCGTCAGCCCTTGACCGCGCCGAGCATCACGCCGGAGACGAAGTAGCGCTGGACGAACGGGTACACGCAGAGGATCGGCAGGGCGGTGAGGACGATGGTGACCGACTGGATGTTCGCGCCGACCTGGCTGAGTTGCTCGGCGCCCGCACCGGCGTTGCCGCCGCCGGTGGCGCCCTGGATGAGGTTGCGGAGATAGACCGTGACCGGCATCAGGTCGGTTCGGTCCATGTAGAGGAACGCGCTGAACCAGGAGTTCCAGAAGGACACCGAGTAGAACAGCACCATCGTCGCCACGACCGCCTTGGACAGCGGCAACACGATCCGGAGCAGCGTGCCGTACGTACTCAGGCCGTCGATCTGCGCGGCCTCCTCCAGTTCGGTCGGCAGGTTCTCGAAGAAGGCCTTCATCACCAGCAGGTTGAAGACGCTGATGGCGTTCGGCAGGGCGATCGCCCAGACGCTGTTCTTCAGGCCGAGGCTGGTGACCAGGATGTAGTTGGGGATCAGGCCGCCGGTGAAGAACATGGTGAACACGGCGATGCCGACCAGCGCGCCACGCCCCTTGAGGTTCTTCTTCGACAGCACATAGGCGTAACACGTCGTCAGCACCATGGCCACGGCCGTCGCCACGACCGTGTACAGCACGGTGTTGCCGTAGTTCCGCCAGAACATCGAGTCCTGGAACACGATCTTGTACGTGGTGAGGTTGAACCCCTTGGGCAGCAGGGTCACCTCACCGGCCCGGATCTGCCGCTCCCCGCTGAAGGACCGCGCGAGGATGTTGACGAAGGGGTAGAGGGTCACGAGCACGACCAGGGTGAGGATCACCCCGTTGACCCCCTGGAAGACCCGGTAGGACCGACTCGGCTTCACCACAGGCTCGTCCCCACTGTGCGGCGCGAGAGCTGGTTGGCGGACGTGATGAGGACCAGGCCGATGATCGCCTCGAACAGTCCGATGGCGGCGGCGT
This sequence comes from Streptomyces tuirus, assembly GCA_018195615.1. Taxonomy (GTDB): domain Bacteria; phylum Actinomycetota; class Actinomycetes; order Streptomycetales; family Streptomycetaceae; genus Streptomyces; species Streptomyces tuirus_A. The sequence continues at coordinate 1,611,543 of JAGTPG010000001.1, forward strand.
AGCTGAAGCTGTTGGACTCCACACCTGACCGGTAGACGTACGTCGAGATCACGTCGGCGGTCGGGTACGTCAGCGGGTTGTACAGCAGCAGCACCTTCTCGAAGCCGACCGCCATGAACGTGCCGACGTTGAGGATCAGCAGCGTGATCATCGTGGGCCGGATGCCGGGCAGGGTGACGTGCCAGATCTGCTGCCAGCGGTTGGCGCCGTCGATGCGCGCGGCCTCGTACAGGTCCTCGTCGATCGTGGTGAGCGCGGCGAGGTAGAGGATCGTGCCCCAGCCGGCGGTCTGCCAGATCTCCGAGCCGACATAGATGGTGCGGAACCACTCGGGTTCCTGGATGAAGCGGATCGGGTCGTGGCCGAACCAGCCGAGGATGTGGTTGACGGGTCCGTCGCCGGCGAGCATCTGCATGGTGATGCCCGCGACGATCACGATCGACAGGAAATGCGGGAGGTACGACACCGACTGGACGAACCGTTTCAGCGAGCGCCGGCGCACCTCGTTGAGGAGCAGCGCCAGCACGATCGGGACGGGGAAGCAGAACAGCAGCGTGAGCCCGCCGATCCACAGGGTGTTCCGGAACACCTGCCAGAACGTGGGGTCGTTGAGGAACATCTGCACGTAGCGCAGCCCCACCCACTCCTCGCCGAAGATCGATCCCCCGGCTCGAAGCGGCGGAAGGCGATCACGTTGCCGATCATCGGCAGATAGCGGAAGACCAGGAAGAACAGCAGCGGCAGGATCGCCAGCGAGTACAACTGCCAGTCGCGGCGCAGCGCCCGCCGCCAGCCGGTCCCGGCGGGAGCACGCTTGCGGCGGCGGGGGGCGGCTCTGGCCGGCGGCGGATCCTGGGTGCCCGGCGGGGCCGACGTGGTGGACGTGCTCATGCTCGGGCCTCCCGTGGGCATGGGACGCGGAACCGAAACTTTCGAGCGCTTACCGGTAACTTCGCGGCAACCTAAGGCCAGTGGAAAGCGCTGTCAATGGGTGCTGCGGCGGTCAGCGGGGCGCCTGTGCCGCGTTGGAATCGCGTCGGAGGTGGGTAGGCCCCAGGGATCTGCCGCCCGTCGTCCGTCGCAAGTTTCTGGATGACCACCGACTCCTGCGAGGTGCCGTCGTGCCCGTGTTCGACCTGCCGCTGACCCAACTGGAGCGCCATCGCCCGGACATCGAGGAGCCCGCCGACTTCGACGCGTTCTGGCTGAGCACCCTGAAGGAGGCCGGCCAGTCCGACCCACTGGTGTCGGTGCGGCCGGTGGAGACGGGCCTGAAGCTGACGCGGACCTGGGACGTGACCTTCCGGGGCTTCGCGGGCGACCCGGTACGAGCCTGGTTCAGCAGGCCCGCGGGGGCCGACGAACTCCTGCCCGCCGTCGTCGAGTTCGCCGGCTACGGACGCGGCCGGGGCCTCCCCCACGAACGCCTCACCTGGGTCAACGCCGGGTATGCGCATCTGCTCATGGACAACCGCGGCCAGGGCGACCAGTACGGGTGCGGTGGCGACACCCCGACCCGCACGCCGGTGCTCCCGGCGGGCCCGGGCCTGCCGTGCGTGGGCTGCTCGCCCCGGGGACTACCACTACCGGCGTCTGATCACCGATGCGGTTCGGGCGGTTTCGGCGGTGCGGGGACTGCCCGGTGCGGACCCCGGGCGGACCGTCGCTGTCGGCAACAGCCAGGGGGCGGGGTGGCCTTGGCCGTGGCCGGTCTCGTCCCCGACCTGGCGGCGCTGCTCGTCACGGCGCCGTTGCTGTGCGGGATCCGGCGGGCGCTGGACCTCACGGACGCGGGGCCGTACGGGGAGATCGCCGCGTATCTGTCCGTCCATCGGGGGCTGAGCGGGACGCCTGTCGCACGCTGTCCTACGTCGAGGGTGTGTCCTTCGCTCGTCGTGCGCAGGCGCCGGCTCATTTCGGTGTGGGGTTGCGGGATGTGGTCTGTCCCCCGAGTGGGGCGTACGCGGCGTTCAACCGTTACGGGGAGTTGGCCGGTGTGGACGTGGGCAAGGAGATCCACGCGTATCCGTTCAACGGGCATGAGGGTGGGGACGCGGTGCATGTTCGTCGTCAACTGGACTGGCTGGCGGGGATACTCGCGCCGTAGGAGTGCGGGTGTGACGACGGGTGCGGACCGTGCCCCTTCAGGGGCGTTGTTGCTAGCCTCGTCGTGACGTGAGGTATCCCAGCATCCAGCAGTTGCAGCTGTTCCTGCTCCTCGCCGAGGAACTGCACTTCGGGCGGGCGGCGCGGCGTGCGTTCATGGCGCAGCCGACGTTCTCCCGGCACATCACCGCGCTGGAGGAGCGGCTGGGTGTCACCCTGGTGGACCGCACGACGCGCAGGGTCGCGCTGAGCGCGGCGGGTGAGGCGCTCGTGGGACGGGCCCGGACCGTGGTGGAGGCGGCCGACGAACTGCGCCGCGAGGCCGAGGCGCAGGCCAACACCGCCGCGGGCCGGATCGTGATCGGCTCTCTGGAGGCGATCACCTCGATGGACCCGATCCCGGCAGTTCTGGACGAACTGCGGGGGAAGTGGCCGCAGTTGGAAGTCGACGTGATGCGCATGGGCTTCGACGCCGGCCCGGCGATCCTGCGGGGCGACGTCGACGCGGCGTTCCTGTTCCTGCCCGTGCCCGACGGCGTCCAGACCCTGGCGCTGGCCGGCGGTCCGCGGTGCGCGGCGATGGCCGACGACCACCCCCTCGCCGCCCGGGACGCACTGACGCTCGCGGACCTCGCCGACCAGCCCCGCATCGGCTGGTCGGAACAGGTTCCGAGGGCGTTCCGGGACTTCTGGTCCGCGGACCCGGGGCCGGACGGCAGACCGGTCCGGTACACCCATCACGCCATCGTCGACTACGAGAGCGCCCTGCCGCTGATCGCCATGGGGCGGGGGATCCAGCTGCCGCCCGGCACGACCCGGTGGCTCTATCCGCGCCGCGGTGTGACGTACGTCGACGTCACCGATCTCGAACCCTGGACGGCCGTGCTGGGGTGGCTGCCGAGCCGCCGGGACGAACCGCTCGTCTCCGCCCTGCGGCAGGCGGCCGGACGTGTGCTGCGCGGGCTCTCCTACGAGGGGGACTGACCGCCCGCCCCCGCGCCGTGGCCGTTTACAACTGCGCCGCCCGGCGCTAACTTCCGCAGCAGGCGGGGTGGGAGCGCTCCCATAACGGTGGACCGGAACCCGCCCTCGAGTCGCTCCCACTCCGCGCATCCCCGCACACGCATCCGCAGGCCCGTATCCCAAGGAACGGATGATGCTGTCATGATCCTGACAAAGAGATCGGGGGACCCCCGATGCCCGATCAGTACTCCCCAGCCGGGCCAGGGCCCTCTTCCTGGTCCTGCTGTCCCTCCTGATCACCGTCCCGGCCCTCGGCCTGGTCATGACGGCCGGAGGTGAGGCGGAGGCGCACGGCACGCCCATGAAGCCCGGCAGCCGCACGTTCCTGTGCTGGCAGGACGGTCTGACCGACACCGGTGAGATCAAGCCGGTCAACCCGGCGTGCAAGGCCGCGCAGCAGGTCAGCGGCACCACGCCGTTCTACAACTGGTTCTCGGTGCTCCGCTCGGACGGTGCCGGCCGCACCCGGGGTTTCGTGCCGGACGGCGAGCTGTGCAGCGGCGGCAACACCAACTTCACCGGGTTCAACACGCCCAGCAAGGACTGGCCGCTCACGCACCTGACCTCGGGGGCGACGGTCGACTTCTCGTACAACGCCTGGGCGGCGCACCCGGGTTGGTTCTACGTCTACATCACGAAGGACGGCTTCGACCCGGCCAAGACCCTCACCTGGAACGACATGGAGGAGCAGCCGTTCCTCTCCGTCGACCACCCGCCGCTCAACGGTTCCCCGGGCACGGTCGAGGCCAACTACTCCTGGACCGGCAAGCTCCCCGAGGCCAAGTCGGGCCGCCACATCATCTACATGGTCTGGCAGCGCTCCGACAGCCAGGAGACCTTCTACTCCTGCTCCGACGTCGTCTTCGACGGCGGCAACGGCGAGGTGACCGGCATCAAGGAGCCGGGCAACCCGTCCGAGCCGGTGCCCGGCACGTGCACGGCCACCCGGAAGACGACCGGCACCTGGAACGGCGGCTACCAGTCCGAGGTGACCGTCACCAACAGCGGCACCGTCCCGATGCTCGGCTGGATGGTCGACTGGACGCTCCCGGCCGGTCAGAAGGTCGAGAGCCTGTGGAGCGGCAACGCGACGTACAACGGCCAGGCGGTGATGGTCCACAACGCCGGCTGGAACGGCTCCCTGGCCCCGGGCGGGAGCACGACGTTCGGCTACGTCGTCTCCGGCTCCGGGGGTGACAGCACGACGAGCCTGCCCTGCCGGGTGGGCTGAACCGTCGTCCTGGGCGGGCCCGCCGGCCGGGGAGTCCCGGTCGGCGGGCCTGCGTGTGCAGGCGGCTCCGGCGGGCGCGGGTCGTGGTCCCGAGGGACGTGATCTATCCGGCCATCGCGATGAGGCGGTGGAGAGCCGCCTGGGCGGGTGGGCCCCAGGTGGCTTTGCCGCCCGGGCGGCCGTGGACGCCGGCATGGCCGATGAGCATGCACCCCACGGCGCGCATCAGTGCCCAGCCGCGGGCGCGGCGGCGGGTCGCGGGGTCCGTGGCCGGCTGGTAGGTGGCGTAGAAGCGGTCGGCGGCGCCGTCCGGGAGCAGCGTCCAGGCGGCGGCGAGGTCGCAGGCCGGGTCGCCCGCGCAGAGGTCACCGAAGTCGATCACACCGCAGAAGGTACCGTCCGCGGTGAGGATGTTCGCCGCGTGCAGGTCGCCGTGGAGCCATACGGCCGGGCCCGTCCACTCGGGCGCGGTCAGCGCGTCCTCCCAGACCGCGCGGACGGCGTCCCGGTCCGGGATGAGGCCCGCCTCGGTGGCGGAGGCCAGGTGCACGGCGAATCCCTCCGCGCTGTCGGTCAGGGGGCCACCGCGGCCCCGGCCGACGGGAGCGTCGTCGGGAGCGGGGCGGTGGAGCGCCGTCAGGAATCTCGCCAGGGCGTCGGCCGACTCCTCGGCACGTGTGGCAGGAGCGCGGTCCGCGGGGGTGCCGGGCACCCACGTGGTGACGATCCAGGGCCGCGGGAAGCGCTCGGAGGGTTCGCCCAGGCGCTGCGGGACGGGAATCTCCAGAGGGAGATGCCGGGCGAGACCGGGCACCCAGGTGTGCTCCTTGCGGAGCAGTTCGTCCGCGGACGGGGTGGCCCAAGGAAGCCGTACGGCCAGGTCGTCACCGAGGCGCCAGAGCTGGTTGTCCCAGCCGCGCGCGCCGAGCCGCAGTGGCCGATCGGCCAGGTCGGGGTGTTGGTCCTGCAGCAGTTCCCGGATCAGTTCCGCCGTGATCTCGATCTCCGTGTGGATCATGCGACGCCACGCCAGCCGGGTGGCGGCTCGTGCTGGTGGGCGTGCGTTCGGAAACGGTCGCATACCCGGACCCGGTGGACCTGTACGTCTCATATGTCGCTGTTATGCAGGTATGCGATTCTGTTGGGGAGAGTGCCCCGTCGCTCAGGTGCGGCGTGGACCTGCCGCGTCGTCGTCGTGTGAGTTCCGGAGGACTCCCCCTGCCGGTGGTCGCGGCATGGACGGGAGGTGGATGGGGAGATGCCCCGTTACGGCGATGCCCGGGCGGCCGTCCCCGGTCCGTCGCGTCCTCCCGCGCCGGAGGCCGCCGCGCGGGAGCGGGTCCTGGCGTTCGCCGGGGTGGTGCTGGCGGCGGTGTACGTGCGCAGCGAGGACGGTGCGGAGCTTCGGCTGGTGGAATCGGCCGGGCCGGCCGCGTCCGACGCGTACGGGTTGCCGGGTCGTGTGCCGGTCTCCCTGGGCACTCCGGTGGCGGCGGGTGAGGGCCCGACCGTGGCGGGCGGCCGTGACGGGCAGGGGAACGGAGCCTGCGGGGCCGCTGTGGCCGACGCGTACCGGAGGGGGCGGCCGGTGTGGCTCGGGGGTGTCGTGCTCGCCGGGCGCGCGGACGCCGGAGCCACCGGTTCCCCGCTCGGGGCGTTGCCACTGGGGGCGGCGGGCGGGTGGCTGGGGTGTCTGGTCGTGGTGGGCGAGGCCGGGGAGGGGTTCGGGGTCGAGCAGCGGGAGTTCCTGGAGCGGTACGACGACGCCGTGGCCGAGCGGTTGCGGGGCGAGGCCGACCGGTCCGCCCCCTCTCCCCTGCTGGATTCCGCCCTGCGCGCGATGGGGGTCGGTTCCTTCGCCCTGACGCCCGGCACCGGGCTGCTCGAGACGGACGCGGCCCTGCTCGAACTCGTGGGCATCCCCGAGGGCGGCTTCGACGGCAAGACCGACACCCTGCTCTCGTACAGCGTGCCGGAGGACGTGCCCGCCCTGATGTCCGTCGTCGAGCCGTCCGCGCAGACCCCCGGGCGCCGGGAGCTGGAGTTCCGTATCCGCCGGCCCACCGGCGAACTGTGCTGGCTGCGCCTGAGCTGCCGCGTGCTGAAAGGGCCCGACGGCGCTCCGGAGCGGGTGCTGGGCGTGGTGACCGCGGCCCCCGTGCTGCGCCGGAGCGCCAGCGACGTCGCCCGGATCCAGTGGCTGACGGCCGCGCTCGACGACGCCATGACGGTCCGGGACGTCAGCCGTGTCGTGGTCGCCGCGCTGCGCGAGCCGCTGAGTGCCGACCGGGTGGCTCTGGCCGAGCTGGTGGAGGACCGGCTGGCGGTCACCGTGCTGGATCCGCCGGGTGCCGGTGCCTGGCCGGAGCTGTGGCGTGCCGAGTGGCGCTCGGAGTGGCCCGACGCGCCGGTCAGCGCCCTGCCCACGCTCCAGGCGGCGCTGCGGGACGGGCGGATGAGCCTGTGGCCCGCGGGTGCCCGGCTGGAACCCGGGCTCGCGGGGATCGGCCCCGGCGGGCTCGCGGTCCTGCCGCTGCCGTCGAAGCGCAGGATGACCGGGGTGTGCCTGGTCGGCTGGGACGCGCCGCACGAGTTCGCGCCCGAGGAGCGGGCCCTGCTGACGGCGACCGCGGGACTGGTGGGACAGGCCCTGAAGCGCGCGCACGCCTACGACGCCGAGCAGGAGCTCGCGACGATGCTCCAGCGCAGCCTGCTGCCGCGCCGCCTCCCCCGGCTGCCCGGGGGCACCGCCGTGGCCCGCTATCTGCCCGCCCGGCGCGGGCTCCAGGTGGGCGGCGACTGGTACGACGTGATCGCCCTGTCGGAGGGGAAGGTCGCCCTGGTCATCGGTGATGTGCAGGGGCACAGCGCCGGGGCCGCGACGATCATGGGCCAGATGCGCACCGCGGTCCGGGCCTACGCCGTGGAGGGCCATCCACCGGACGTGGTCGTCGGGCACGCCAACCGGCTGCTCGTCGGCATGGAGACCGACCTGTTCGCCACGTGCTGCTACGTCGAGCTGGACATGGAGGAGGGCAACGCGCTGTTCGTGCGGGCCGGGCATCTGTCCCCGCTGGTGCGGCACCCCGACGGCGGCACGGAGGAGATCGCGGTCGAGGGTGGGCTTCCGCTGGGTGTCCTCGCGGACGCGGAGTTCCCGCTGACGGCGCTGGCGCTGGCCCCGGGCACGGTGCTCACGCTGGTGACGGACGGGTTGGTCGAATCGGCGGATCTGCAGGTGGACGACGGGATGCGGCTGGTGCGCGAGGCACTCGCCGCGGCGGATCCCGCCGACCCGGGGCGGATGGCCGACGACCTGCTCGGCGAGGCCGGCCGCCGGGAGGACGACGTGGCGTTGCTGCTGCTGCGCTACGACGGGATGCGGGTCCGGCCGGTGCGGGCGGGCTGGGTGGTGTGGCGGCTGCCGGACGCGGTCATGCACGCCCGCCGGTTCAGCGCGCGCACGCTGCGCTCGTGGGACGTCGCGGCGGAGGCCGACACCATCCTGCTCGTGGTGTCGGAGCTGGTCACCAACGCGCTGGTGCACACGCAGGGCGCGGTCCGCCTGGACCTGACCCTGGCCGCGGACCGGGTGCGGGTGACGGTGAGCGACTCCTCACCCCGGGCCCCGGCCAAGCCGGTGGTCGTGGACTGGGAGTCGACGGGCGGCCGTGGCCTCTTCCTCGTCGAGGCGATGTCGGCGGGCTGGGGCTCGGTCCCGGTCGGCGGCGGCAAGCAGGTCTGGAGCGAGGTCGTCGTGTCCCGTCCGGGAGCGGAAGAGGATCCGGCGGTGAATCCGGAGCCGGAGCCGGAGCCGGAAGCGGAGCCGTGGATCGATGCGGGAAGGGAGCGGGAGCGACGTCCGGGCAAGGAGCGGGGCTGGGGCCTCGGCCGCAACCGTGACCGGGGCTGGGGCAGGGGCCGGAACCGGGGCAGGGGCCGGAACCAGGACCGGGACCGAGGCCGGGACCAGGATCCGGGCAGGGACCAGGACCAGGACCAGGACCGGGGCAGGGACCAGGATCAGGGCCGGGGTCAGGACCAGGACCCGGGCAGGGACCAGGATCAGGGCCGGGGTCAGGACCAGGACCCGGGCAGGGACCAGGACCAGGACCAGGGCCGAGGCAGGGACCGGGATCAGGGTCGAGGCCAGGACCGGGCCCCGGGCGGGGACCAGGGCCGAGGCCAGGACCAGGACCCGGGCAGGGACCAGGACCAGGGCCGGAACCGGAGCAGGGACCAAGGCCAGGACCCGGGCAGGGACGCAGGCCAGCGCCCAGGCCAGGGCGCCCGCTCGGGTCTGGGGTCGGGCGAGGGCCGGAACGGTGAACGTGACCCGGGCCGCGACCGGGATCCGACCGCGGAGCCGGCCGGTGACGAGGCGCGCGGCGAGGGCCGATACCCGGGTCCCCGTCCGGACCGGGGGAGAGCCAGGAGCCGAACCGCAGGGGCCGGGTCTGGAGCCGGGTTCGGAACCGCGACCGGGCGGAGCAGGGAGGGTCGGGATGAGAGGCCGTAGGTGGCGGGTGGCTGCCGGGCTGATCGCGGGCGTCATGGCCGTGTCCCTGGCCGGGTGTACCGAGGGCAGCGGGGAGGGTGAGGACGGTCTGACCATCGGGCTGCTGCTGCCGAGCCGCGCGGTGCCGCGCTGGGAGCAGTCCGACAAGCCCCTGATCGAGAAGCGCGTGAAGGAGCTGTGCTCCGACTGCACGGTGATGTACGCCAACGCCGAGAACGACGCGGCGAGCCAGCGGCAGCAGATGAACTCCATGATCACCAGGGGTGCCTCGGTGCTGATCCTGGACGTCGTCGACCCCAAGGCCCTGCGCTCCTCGGTCCGTGCGGCGGCCCGCGAGGGCATCCCCGTCGTCGCCTACGACCGGCTCGCCGAGGGCCCGATCTCGGGTTTCGTCAGTTTCGACGGCGGCGAGGTCGGCCGGCTCCAGGGCGAGGCGCTGCTGAGGGGCATGGGGGCCAGGGCCGACGGCGGTGGCGTCGTCATGGTGAACGGCGATCCGTCCAGTCCCAACGCCCCTTGGTACGAGGGCGGGGCCCGGTCCGTCCTCCAGGACAAGGTGCAGATCCTCAAGTCGTACAACACCCTCGGGTGGCGCACGGAGAACGCGCACGACCACATGTCCGCCGCGATCAGCGACCTCGGCCCGAACCGGATCGACGGCGTACTGGCGGCCAACGACTCGATCGCCGCCGGCGTGATCTCGGCGCTCAAGAGCGCCCGCGTCTCGCCGCTGCCCCCTGTCACCGGCCAGGACGCCGACCTCGACGCCGTGCGGCGCATCGTCGACGGCGAGCAGTACATGACCGTCTACAAGCCCTTCCGGCAGGAGACCGACGCGGCAGCCGCGATGGCCGTCGCCCTGGCGCGCGGCAACGATCTCGACGCCCTGGTCACGACGAGTGTGGACAGCCCCACCACCAAGGACGTCCCGGCGCGGCTGCTCGACCCGGTCTCGGTGACGCAGGACACCATCGGCCGGACGCTCGTCCGGGACGGCGTCTACACGATCGACCAGATCTGCACCCCGAAGCTCCGGTCGGCCTGTGACCGGATCGGGCTGACCCGGTGAGGGAGGCGGTTCCCCGTGGCCCATCCACCCGTGCTGGCGTTGCGCGGCATCTCCAAGCGGTTCGGCGGGGTGCAGGCGCTCGTGGACGTCGATCTTCAGGTCCGGGCCGGCGAGGTGGTGGCCCTGGCGGGCGACAACGGCGCCGGCAAGTCCACGCTCGTGAAGGTGATCTCGGGTGTCAGCCCCGCCGACCGGGGCGTCATCGAGTGGGAGGGACGGCTCGTGCAGATCAAACGCCCGCACGACGCGCACGCCCTGGGCATCGCGACCGTCTACCAGGACCTCGCCATGTGCGACAACCTGGACGTCGTCGGCAATCTCTTCCTCGGCCGTGAGATCGACCGGGTGGGCGTCCTCGACGAGGTGGAGATGGAGCGCCGCGCCCGCGATCTGATGCGCGCGCTGTCGATCCGTATCCCGGACGTGCGCATGCCGTTCGCGGCGCTGTCCGCCGGGCAGCGGCAGGCCGTCGCGATCTCCCGCTCGCTCATGGGCGCGCCCAAGGTCCTGCTGCTGGACGAGCCCACCGCCGCCCTGGGGGTCGAGCAGACCAGTCATCTGCTCGACCTCATCGAAGAGGTGCGCGACCACGGTATGGCGATCATCCTCATCAGTCACAACATGGGCGACATCAAGGCCGTGGCCGACCGGGTCGCCGTACTGCGGCTGGGCCGCAACAACGGGCTGTTCGACGTGAGCACCGTGACGCAGGAGCAGATCATCTCCGCCGTCACCGGGGCGGCGGACAACGCCGTGGCGCATCGTGTGAAGGGCGACGAGGGGGCGTGGCCGTGAGCCGGGGCGGGCCGCAGCGGGACGGCAAACCGGCCGGGCCGCGGGGCGGCGCCGGGCCGGTCACGGCGGGCGGCCGGCCGCGCCCACGCGGCTGGTCCGGCACTCTGCGTGACTACGCCCTGGAGGTCCGCGGCAGTGTCCGGGGCGGCGAGCGCGGGCCGCTCGTGGTCATCGCCGGGCTGATCGTGATCTGGATCGTCTTCCAGGCGCTGGACGACAAGTTCCTCTCGCCGCGCAACCTGTCCAACCTCAGCGTGGACATCGTCGGGACCGGTCTGGTCGCCGTCGGCATCGTGTTCGTGCTGCTGATCCGGGAGATAGATCTGTCGGTCGGCTCGGTCAGCGGCCTGGCCGGGGCCGCGTTCGCCGTGCTGAACGTGAACCAGGGCTGGCCGGAGTGGCTCTCGGTGCTCGTGGCGGTGGCCGTCGGCATGACCGTGGGTGCCTTTCACGGGTTCTTCTTCGCCTGGCTCGGCGTGCCCGCGTTCGTGGTGACCCTCGCCGGGCTGCTGATCTGGAACGGCCTGACGCTCTATCTGCTGGGCGCGAGCGGCACCATCAACATCGACGAGGAGGGCCTGGTCGCCTCCCTGACCAGCCGGCACTTCGAGGACGCCGTGGCGGCGTACGCGGTGGCGGCGCTCGGCACCGCCGGGTACTTCCTGGCCGCCCACCGCAAGCGCGGCCGCCACCGGGCCGCCGGGATGCCGTACCGGCAGACGGCCGAGATCTGGATGCGCACCGGTGTCCTCGCGGCGGTCTCCTTCGCCGCCGCCCACACCCTCAACCGGTTCCAGGGGCTGCCGCTCGCGCTGCTGATCTTCCTGGTGGTCCTCGTCGTCTCGGACTACGTGCTGCGCCGTACCCGCTACGGGCGGCGCGTGTACGCGCTGGGCGGCGGGGTGGAGGCCGCGCGGCGCGCCGGCATCGGGGTGGAGCGGGTGCGGGTGGCGATGTTCATGGTCTCGGGGACGCTGGCCGCCGTCGGCGGACTGTTCGTGGCCTCGGGCCTCACCTCGGCGAGCCCCACGACGGCGCGTGCCGCCGGTTCCGGGATGCTGCTGATCAACGCGATCGCCGCGGCCGTCATCGGCGGTACGAGTCTGTTCGGCGGGCGCGGCTCGCCCTGGTCGGTGCTGCTCGGGGTGCTGGTCATCCAGTCGATCGCCTCGGGCATGGGGCTGCTGGGGGTGGAGGACGCCGTGCAGTTCATGATCACCGGAGGGGTGCTGCTGACCGCCGTCGCGGCCGACGCGCTCACCAGACGCACGGAGGCCCGGCAGAACCGTCCGTGATGCACGGGATGTGCATGATGGGCGGGATGTCGCTTATCTTGTGAAATGCTTAACAAATGGTAAAGCTGGGTAGTGGCCACGGGTGTGGCTAAGGACCGACGCCGTGTCCATCGGAGTGCCATGAGACGTAGCCGCCTCGCCCGGCCGGCCGTGGCTGCCCTGGTGGCCGTCGGCCTGGTCCTCGCCGGGTGCGGAGACGCGGACCGGCCCGGCGGTGAGCAGGCCGACCTCAGTGTGCTCTCCATGGACGCGTCGCAGATGCAGACGCTCAAGAAGCTCACCAAGGAGCACTTCACCGCGGAGACCGGCATCACGGTCGACTACACCCTGCTCCCCGAGAACGAGGCGCGGGAGCGCATGAACCGCGAGTTCGCGACCCAGGCGGGGAACTACGACGTGGCCAGCGTCAGCGCCTACGAGGTGGCGACCTACTCGGACAACGGCTGGCTCGCCCCGCTGGATGCCCATGTGAAGGCGGACGAGGACTTCGACCAGGATGATGTCTTCCCCAATCTGGTGTCCTCGCTGACGGGGAGGACGGCAAGATCTACGCCGAGCCGTTCTACGGCGAGGGCTCGTTCCTGATGTACCGCAAGGACCTCTTCCGCAAGCTCGGCTTGACCATGCCGCCCGACCCGACCTGGGAGCAGGTCGCGGGCCTCGCCGCCCGGATCGACGGCACGGACGGCGTCAGCGGCATCTGCCTGCGTGGCCTGCCCGGCTGGGGCCAGAACCTCGCCCCGATCAACACGGTCGTCAACACCTTCGGCGGCGCCTGGTACGACATGGACTGGAACGCGCGGCTGAACTCGCCGGAGTTCAGGAAGGCCGTCGGGTTCTACGTCGACCTGCTCCGCTCCCACGGCCAGCCCGGCGCCGACCGGATGGGCGTGCTGGAGATCCTGGACCGCTTCGTCGGGGGCAAGTGCGCGATGATGTACGACGCCACGTCGCTGGCCTCGTCGATCGAGGCGGACGGGTCCTCGGTCAAGGGCAAGGTGGGCTATGTCCCTGCCCCGCACGACCGGACCGAGCGGGCGGGCTGGCTGTGGACCTGGGCGTGGGGCATCCAGGAGGCCTCGGACAACAAGGACGCCGCCTGGGAGTTCATCTCCTGGGCCTCCTCCAAGGAGTACCAGGAGCAGGTCGGCCAGGACGTGGGCTGGACGGCGGCGCCCGCCGGGAACCGCAAGTCCCTCTACGCCAACCCCGAGTACCAGCAGGCGGCCGGCGCCTGGTACCGGCAGGAGTACACGGCGGCCACCCACTCCGCCGACCCGAAGAACCCCGGCGTCGGCCCGCGCCCCTACACCGGCATCGGCTTCCTGGCCATTCCCGAGTTCGCCGTGCTCGGTACGGCGGTCTCGGAGCAGATCGCCGCGGCCATCGCCGGGCGGCAGTCGGTGGACACGGCCCTGGAGAAGTCGCAGGACCTCGCCCAGGCCGCGGCGGCGAAGTACCGCGGCGAGTGAGCCGGCGCCGGATCGCGCGGCGGCCGCACCGGCAGGTCACCGCAGCTCGGGAAGGACCGGCGCCTCGACTGGTGAAACCGACGGCCCCGCCCCTCACTGAGCCCTTGAACCGGCGGGGGCCGAACCCCGCCGGGGCCCGCCGCCGAAGGCGACCGAACGCTGCCCACGCCCCCACACCGACGGCGCCCCGCCCCTGCCGCGCCCCACCCCGCCAACGGCGCGGGCCGCGCCCCCGGTCACCCGGGAACGCGGCCCTCGAACTGCCTTGAACTGCCTTGCGGGTCCGCTTACTTGCGGATCAGGCTGCGCAGCACGTACTGCATGATGCCGCCGTTGCGGTAGTAGTCCGCCTCGCCGGGGTGTCGATGCGGACGACCGCGTCGAACTCGACGCCGGTGTCGGTGGTGACCTTCACCGTGCGCGGGGTGGTGCCCTCGTTGAGCTCGGTGACGCCGGAGATGGAGAAGGCCTCCTCACCGGTCAGACCGAGGGACGCGGCGGACTGGCCCTCCGGGAACTGCAGCGGCAGCACGCCCATGCCGATGAGGTTCGAGCGGTGGATGCGCTCGTACGACTCGGCGATGACGGCCTTGACGCCGAGGAGCGCGGTGCCCTTGGCGGCCCAGTCGCGGGACGAGCCGGAGCCGTACTCCTTGCCGGCCAGGACGACCAGCGGGATGCCGGCGGCCTGGTAGTTCTGCGAGGCGTCGTAGATGAAGGAGACCGGGCCGCCGTCCTGCGTGAAGTCACGCGTGTAGCCGCCCTCGGTGCCCGGCGCGATCTGGTTGCGCAGGCGGATGTTGGCGAACGTGCCGCGGATCATGACCTCGTGGTTGCCTCGGCGGGAACCGTACGAGTTGAAGTCGCGGCGCTCGACACCGTGCTCGGTGAGGTACTTGCCGGCCGGGGTGTCGGCCTTGATCGCACCGGCCGGGGAGATGTGGTCGGTGGTGACCGAGTCGCCCAGCTTGGCGAGCACTCGGGCGCCCGAGATGTCGGAGACCGGGGTGGTCTCCATCGTCATGCCCTCGAAGTACGGGGGCTTGCGGACGTAGGTCGACTCGGCGTCCCACTCGAACGTGTTGCCCGTCGGGATCGGCAGCGCCTGCCACTGGGCGTCACCGGCGAAGACGTCGCTGTAGGACTTGGAGAACATGTCCTCGCCGATGGCGTTGGCGACGACGTCGTTCACCTCGGCCTCGGAGGGCCAGATGTCCTTCAGGAAGACCGGGTTGCCGTCCTGGTCGGTGCCCAGGGCCTCCCGGGTGATGTCCACCTTCATGGAACCGGCGATCGCGTAGGCCACGACCAGCGGCGGGGACGCCAGGTAGTTCATCTTGACGTCGGGGTTGATACGGCCCTCGAAGTTCCGGTTGCCGGAGAGGACCGAGGTGACCGCGAGGTCGTGGTCGTTGACGGCCTTGGAGACCTCCTCCGGCAGCGGGCCGGAGTTGCCGATGCAGGTGGTGCAGCCGTAGCCGACGAGGTTGAAGCCGACCTTGTCGAGGTACGGGGTCAGACCCGACTTCTCGAAGTAGTCGGTGACGACCTTGGAGCCCGGGGCGAGGGTGGTCTTGACCCACGGCTTGCGGGTCAGGCCCTTCTCCACCGCCTTCTTGGCCACCAGGGCGGCGGCGACCATGACGTACGGGTTGGAGGTGTTGGTGCAGGAGGTGATGGCCGCGACCGTCACCGCGCCGTGGTCGAGCTCGTACGAGGTGCCGTCGGGGGCGGTCACGGTGACCGGGTTGGACGGGGCGCCGTTCGGGGCGACGGCCGGGGCGTCGGAGGCCGGGAAGGACTCCTGGCCCGCCTCGTCCACGCTGTCGACGTAGTTGCGGACGTCCTGCTTGAACTGCTCGGCCGCGCCTGCGAGGACGATGCGGTCCTGCGGGCGCTTCGGGCCGGCGATGGAGGGGACGACCGTCGACAGGTCCAGCTCGAGCTTCTCGGAGAAGTCCGGCTCGGCCTTCGGGTCCAGCCAGAGGCCCTGCTCCTTGGCGTACGCCTCGACGAGGGCGACCTGCTGCTCGGAGCGGCCGGTGAGCTTGAGGTAGTTCAGGGTCTCGTCGTCGATCGGGAAGATCGCGGCGGTGGAGCCGAACTCCGGCGACATGTTGCCGATGGTGGCGCGGTTGGCGAGGGAGGTGGCGGCGACGCCCTCGCCGTAGAACTCGACGAACTTGCCGACGACACCGTGCTTGCGCAGCATCTCGGTGATGGTCAGCACGAGGTCGGTGGCGGTGGTGCCGGGCTGCAGCTCGCCGGTGAGCTTGAAGCCGACGACGCGCGGGATGAGCATGGAGACCGGCTGGCCGAGCATGGCGGCCTCGGCCTCGATGCCGCCGACGCCCCAGCCGAGCACGCCGAGGCCGTTGACCATCGTGGTGTGCGAGTCGGTGCCGACGAGGGTGTCGGGGTACGCCTGGCCGTTACGGACCATGACCGTGCGCGCCAGGTGCTCGATGTTCACCTGGTGGACGATGCCGGTGCCGGGCGGGACGACCTTGAACTCGTCGAAGGCGGTCTGGCCCCAGCGCAGGAACTGGTAGCGCTCCTTGTTGCGGCCGTACTCCAGCTCGACGTTCTGCTTGAAGGCGTCGTTCGTGCCGAACTTGTCGGCGATGACGGAGTGGTCGATGACCAGCTCGGCCGGCGCCAGCGGGTTGATCTTGGCCGGGTCGCCGCCCAGCTCCTTCACGGCCTCACGCATGGTCGCGAGGTCCACGACACAGGGAACGCCGGTGAAGTCCTGCATGATCACGCGGGCCGGCGTGAACTGGATCTCCTGGGACGGCTGGGCCTGCGAGTCCCAGCCGCCGAGGGCACGGATGTGGTCGGCGGTGATGTTCGCGCCGTCCTCGGTGCGGAGCAGGTTCTCCAGCAGGACCTTGAGGCTGTAGGGCAGGCGAGCCGAGCCCTCCACCTTGTCCAGCCGGAAGATCTCGTACGACTCGTCGCCCACCTGCAGCGTGCTGCGGGCGTCGAAGCTGTTCGCCGACACGACAGTCTCCTTCATTGATGTGCGCGTACCACCACACCGCGAACCATATGCGGCTACCGCCGCGTGGTGCCGCCACGGCATCTCGGCCGATACGCTAAGGTAAGGCTAAGTTAGGTAACCCTTACTGGGGCGTGGCGGCTGCGGTGCTCCTCGGCAGATATCTCGATGTCGAGATAACTCTAGTACACCCGGGCCGGTTGGTCATGCCCCGGCGTCCGTCATGCGGTCATGTACACCTCTCTCCGGGGTATCCGAACCAGGTATCCACACCACGAACGGAGAGGAGACAGGCATGCCGCTCACGTTCCGCAAGAGTTTCCGGATCCTGCCGGGGGTGCGCCTGAACATCAACAAGCGCTCCTGGTCCATCACCACCGGCGGCGGAAAGAACGGCCCGCGACACACCCGCAGCAGCACGGGGCGCCGTACGACATCGATGGATCTGCCCGGACCTTTCGGATGGCGGCGTACGCGTACCGCCAAGCGGCACTGAGACCACCGGGGCGGATTGACTTCCCGTCACCCGAACGGACCCCCGGTCAAGTCTCATCTCATATCTGAGATAACCTCAGCCACATGGCAGACGACTACCTCGTACGCATCGGCAAGCTCATCCGTGACGCCCGGCAGCACCGGGGCTGGACCCAGTCGCAGCTGGCCGAGGCGCTCGGAACCAGCCAGAGTGCCGTGAACCGGATCGAGCGCGGCAACCAGAACATCAGCCTTGAGATGATCGCGCGCATCGGGGAGGCCCTCGACAGCGAGATCGTGTCGCTCGGCTACGCCGGTCCCATGCATCTGAGGGTGGTCGGCGGGCGCCGGCTGTCCGGTGCCATCGACGTGAAGACGAGCAAGAACGCGTGTGTGGCGCTGCTGTGCGCCTCACTGCTCAACCAGGGGCGCACGGTGCTGCGCCGCGTCGCCCGCATCGAGGAGGTGTACCGCCTCCTGGAGGTGCTGGGCTCCATCGGCGTCCGCACCCGCTGGATCAACGACGGCGTCGACCTGGAGATCGTGCCGTCGGCAGAACTGGACCTGGCGGCGATCGACGCGGACGCGGCCCGCCGCACCCGCTCGATCATCATGTTCCTGGGGCCCCTGCTGCACCGCATGGACCACTTCAAGCTGCCGTACGCCGGCGGCTGCGACCTCGGTACGCGCACGGTCGAGCCGCACATGATCGCGCTGCGCCGCTTCGGTCTCGACATCGCGGCGACCGAGGGCCAGTACCACGCGGTGGTGGACCGCTCGCTGCGCCCCGACCGTCCGATCGTGCTGACCGAGCGCGGCGACACGGTGACCGAGAACGCGCTGCTCGCCGCCGCCCGGCACGACGGCATCACGGTCATCCGCAACGCCTCCTCCAACTACATGGTCCAGGACCTGTGCTTCTTCCTGGAGGCCCTGGGCGTCAAGGTCGACGGCATCGGCACGACCACGCTCACCGTGCACGGTGTGCCGGACATCGACGTCGACGTGGACTACTCACCCTCCGAGGACCCGGTCGAGGCCATGAGCCTCGTCGCGGCGGCCGTGGTCACCGAGTCGGAGCTGACGGTGCGCCGGGTGCCGATCGAGTTCCTGGAGATCGAGCTGGCGGTCCTGGAGGAGATGGGCCTCGACCACGACCGCACGCCCGAGTACTTCGCCGACAACGGCCGCACCCGGCTGGTGGACCTCACCGTCCGGCCCTCCAAGCTGCAGGCGCCGATCGACAAGATCCACCCCATGCCGTTCCCCGGCCTGAACATCGACAACGTCCCGTTCTTCGCGGCCATCGCGGCGGTGGCCCAGGGCAAGACCCTCATCCACGACTGGGTCTACGACAACCGCGCGATCTATCTGACCGACCTGAACCGCCTCGGCGGCCGGCTCCAGCTGCTGGACCCCCACCGCGTCCTGGTCGAGGGCCCGACCCGCTGGCGCGCCGCCGAGATGATGTGCCCGCCCGCACTGCGCCCCGCGGTGGTCGTCCTGCTGGCGATGATGGCGGCCGAGGGCACGTCGGTGCTGCGCAACGTGTACGTCATCAACCGGGGTTACGAGGACCTGGCCGAGCGGCTGAACTCCGTCGGGCGCAGATCGAGACGTTCCGGGACATCTGACCGGAGGATGCCGCCGCACCCTGTTCAACCTGGGGGTGCGGCGGCACCTCTGGGACTTCGGTCATTCCTGCGGACGCAGACGTGGCGGTCGGGTCTGGTCCGCGTGGGATGCCACCGCCTGCCGCTGTGCCCGCATCCACAGGAGCAGGTGCCAGTCCTGGTCGTTGGCGAGCGGGTCGGCGGTGTGCGCGGCTCTGCCGTCGATGGTCGAGGGCATGACGAAGGCGCAGGTGGCGGAGCCGTCCTCGTAGTAGTTCGCCATGTTGGCGCGCAGGATCGCTTCGGCGAGGCGATCGGTGTCGTCCGTGCGCAGCGTGGCCGGCAGGCGCAGCAGGGTCACGGCGGTCAACGCGCTCCAGTAGTGCGGGAAGACGTCGCCCCACAGCCGGTTGGCGCCGAACCAGTAGCCGTCCCAGTGCCGGATGGCGATGCCGTGCAGCCGGGCGTGGGGCTGGGGGCCGCCGAAGGCCAGAAGCCAGGGCAGTCGTTCGGCGATGGCGTCGTGGAAGAGCGGGTCGCCGGTGAGGGTGTGGGCGTCGGTCAGGAGGTCGAGCAGGGGAGCCACGATGGACTGTTCGTAGGCGACCTCGTGGGCGGGCAGCCGTCGGCCCGCCGCTACGAACGTCCGGGCGCTGTCGATGAGTTGTTCCCGCAGTTTCTCGGCTCGGTCGGGCTGCCCGGCCGCCTCCAGGCTGCCGCACACGGCCAGCGTCGTCGGGGAGAGGCCGATGGACAGATGGGCGGCGCCGCCGAGTTCGAAGCTGCGCTCGAGGATCCGGACGGCGAGGTCGAGGTCGTCCTGCCGGCCGTGGGCGCGGTGCCGGTCGTCGAAGAAGCCGGCCAGCCATGGGGTGTCATAGAGCCGAGGCCCGGTGTGCCAGGTCTGGGAGCCGCGGCGCGGGGCGGCGCTCTCGTCGAGCAGATGGCGGCGGGCGAAGCCGGCCCAGCCCTCCAGCAAGGGTTCGATCTCCTCCGCGTCCGCGAGGCCGCGGGCGACGGCGGCCTGGAGCAGCAACGGCATGGCGATCCGCTCGGACCCGTCCGTCCAGTCCGCCCAGCCGCTGGTCGCCTGGGTCAGGCCGGTGCGTGTGTCCACCGGAACGAAGGCGTGCCGGAGGAGACCGGGCCGCTCCCGGGCCCGCTGATACCGCGTGATGTACGCGACCCGGCGGCGTACGACCTCCTCCAGCGGCAGATGGAACAGCACCTCGGTCCGGCCCCCGTCTGCGACGTCCAGCCGGAAGCTGCCATGTCGGGAGGCCTGCACCCGGTAGCGGCCCTCCGCCGCGCGCTCCACCTTCACGTCCGGGTCCGGGCTGCTCACCGAGGACGCCTCGACCACGATCGGCTCCCCGAGCTCGGCGGCGTACGCGGAGAAGACCGCGGGCGGCCGGGTCGCGGCGGTGAAGTCCCGGGCCGAGGCGTACCAGCCCAGCTCCCACGCCACCGTCGTCGACTCTCCGGGGCCGAGGCGGAGCACCGGCTGACCGCCGAACGCCTCAGGGTTACGTGCCTGATCGGTGACCAGCAGGACCAGGTGACCGCGGACATCGGACTGCGAGTTCTGGTTGCGCGACTCCACCGCGTACGCGCGGACAGCCCCCTCCCGCACGATCAAGCCCAGGCACCGGCCTTCCCCGGACATCGGCTGCGCGAGCGCCCAAGCCCACGTGCCGCCGGTGAACAGGTGCGCGTGCACCGCCCGCTCCAGGGAAGCCTCGGCTCCGTCGTACAGGTCCGCGAAGGGCGTCTGCACACCCAGGCCGGTGATGGTGAGCGGTTCTCCGGCCGCGTTCACGACGGTGTACCGCTCGCACAGCAGCCCCTCCCGCACCTGCCGGCGTATCTCCACACGGACCCCCGGCAGCGGCGTGTGCACCGCTTCCACCGCCCCGTCATCCGCCTGTCGAAGTTCGGCCGGCGTGTGCCAGCGGGCGCCGCCCCGGTCGGTGATCACGTGCCCGGATCCCCACTGGTGCTCCACCGAATGCCACGTGGTGGCAACGTTGTCGAGAAGGAACTGGCGGGCCGGGCTCAGATCGTCGACGAACTGTGCGGGGGCACCCGTGAGCGGGTCGAGTACCGCGTATCCGGAAGCGAAGGCAAGGGTCCTTGGGACGTTGTCGCCGAAGCGCGGCACTGGAGTCGACCCTTCTGTGGGGCATGGGACACCCGGGCAGCCCCACGGCAGCCCGAGCGCAAACGGCGCCATTGAACAGGGCATCCGCGGCGTTGCCAACCCCTCATCGGCAGGGCAGCGCCCTTCGACCCAGCCGCTGGTGATCCAGGGTTTCCGAGGTGAGGCCCTCGCCCAGGGCCTCGATGGCGGCCGGGCCGTGGCCGGCGGTCAGGAGTGGGGCGCGGATGTCACGGTCGAGGTCGGGGACGTAGCCGAGGAGTACGTCCGCCGGGCCTTGGACGCGCACCTCGCCCAGGACCGCGGGGAGCAGCAGGGTGCGGGCGCGGTCCAGCCGGCCGGTCCAGGTGCCGGAGGTGACGGTCGCCGGTGCTCCGGCATTGCTGAGGAGCAGCGCGGTGGAGAAGGTGTGCACGAGGGGGGTCGTGGTGCCGCTGGTCCAGCGTTCGAGGGCGAAGCAGGGGCCCGCGCACAGCACGGTGCGCACCACCCCGTCGTCCAGGCGGACGGGCAGGCCGGGGTGGAACTCGGGGCGCGGCTCGGGTTCCACTCGTCGAGGAGTCGAGCCAGGTTGGTGTGCCATTCGGGCTCGGGCACGGGTGAGCCGTCCTCCATGCGGGTGCGCATGGCGTGCTGCTGGATGTCGGAGGTCTGCTCGATCTCGTGGACGAGTGTGCCGGGGCCGAAGCTGTGCAGGGTGCCGCCCGGGACGTAGACCGTCTGCCCGGGGCGGACCGGCAGGCGGCGCATGACCGCGTCGAAGTCCTGGGCGAGCAGCGCCCGGTGCAGGGTGTCGCGGTCGACGCCGGGGCGGGTGCCGACCAGGGCGGTGGCTCCGGGGGCGCGTCCAGGACGTGCCAGGCCTCGGTCTTGCCGTGGGGTTCGCCCTCCAGCCGTCGGGCGGTGGCGTCGTCGGCGTGCAGGTGCACCGGGAGCGGGCGGCTGCCGTCGATGAACTTGGTGAGGAGGGGGAAGCGGGGGCCGGGGCGAATGCGCGGCCCCAGCAGTTCCTCCGGGTGCTCCGCCATGATCTGCCGGAGGGTGCGTCCGGCCAGCGGGCCGTCCCGCACGGTCGAGGCGTCGCCGTCGACGTCGCTCACCTCCCACGTCTCGGCCACCGGGCCGTCGGGCAGGCCGGTGCGGCCCAGCCGCTCGGCGATGGCCCGCCCGCCGAAGACGTGCTGCTTGACCGGGGTGGTGAGCCGTAGTGGGTGCCAGTCCACGTCCCTCCTCGTACGGAGCCGGATGGGTGCGGGATCGGTCGGGAACACGCCCGGGGTACCCCGGGCGGGAGAAGCGCATGCGTGCGGCGATCACTTGACCGATGCGCGACACGCCTCTGCCGGAGCCCTGCTGCCATCCGCGACGCCACCGGACGCCAGGGTGGGCAGCCCCCGTCGGGACCGGTGCCGACGATCCGCTCCGTGATCCCGCTCACTCCAGGCCCGGGTCGGCCATCGGTCGGCAGTTATGGTGACCAGGGCGCATCAAGGCGCCCAAGACGGACAAGGTGGCGGAGGGCACACGGTGTCGGAGCAAGGGCGGCTCGTCGCCGGGCGCTATCGGCTCACCGAGCGGATCGGCCGCGGCGGCATGGGCACGGTATGGCGCGCCGACGACGAGGTTCTCGGCCGCCAGGTCGCCCTGAAGCAGCTGCACGAGCGGCCGCACCTGTCCGCCGACGAGCTAGGCACGCTGTACGAGCGCATGCGCCGCGAGGCCCGCAGCGCCGCGCGCGTCACCCACCCCGGTGTGGTCGTCGTGCACGACGTCGTGGAGGACGACGGCCGCCCCTGTGTCGTCATGGAGTACGTCCCGGGCCACACGCTCGGCGACCTCCTCCAGGGCGGCCGGACCCTGCCGCCTCAGGAGGCCGCCCGCATCGGTCTGGCCATGATCGGCGCCCTGCGGGCCGCGCACGCCGCCGGTGTCCTGCACCGCGACGTCAAGCCCGGCAACGTGCTGCTCGGCGCGGGCGACCGGGTCGTGCTCACCGACTTCGGCATAGCGACGACGGCCGGCTCCTCGACCCTGACCAGGACCGGGGAGATGGTCGGCTCCATCGACTACATGGCCCGGAGCGGGTCAGGGGCCTGACACCGGGCCCGGCCTCCGACCTCTGGGCCCTCGGCGCGACGCTGTACCAGGCGGTGGAGGGCCGTCCTCCGTTCCGCCGCCCTACAGCGATGGAAACGGCCTACGCGATCGCCACGGAACCGGTGGATCCCCCGCGTCAGGCGGGACCACTGGCCCCGCTCCTGGAGTCCCTGCTGGCCAGGGAACCCGGCGACCGTCCGTCCGCGGAGGAGGCCGAGAGCTCGCTACGGGCGGTGGCGCACGCCCCGAAGGGGCGCGGGGAACCGCGCGACCGACCACCGACGCCCCGCACCCGCCGCCGCGTCACCACCGTCGTCGCGGCACTGACCGCCACCCTCGCCGCGGGCGCCGCGCTCTACACAACGGTCCCGCACCGCAACGACACACCGGACAGCCACCCAAG
Organism: Streptomyces tuirus; assembly: GCA_018195615.1. Taxonomy (GTDB): domain Bacteria; phylum Actinomycetota; class Actinomycetes; order Streptomycetales; family Streptomycetaceae; genus Streptomyces; species Streptomyces tuirus_A. The sequence goes on from JAGTPG010000001.1 coordinate 1,634,799, forward strand.
CCGGCCCACCGCCGTCCCCAAGGGCTACCGCCTGGTGCACGACAAACAGCTCGGCGTCTCCTTCCCCGTCCCCGACGGCTGGACCGCCCGCAACCGCACCGCGGAACAGGTCGTCTACGCGGACCCCACGGGCCTGGCCGGCATCACCATCGGCACGGTCGCCCCGGCGGGGCGGAACCCGGCCGACCACTTCGCCGACATCGAGGCCAACACCAAGGTCAACTACCCGACGTACCGCCGCCTGCGCATGGAGCGGACGACCTTCCGCGAACAGCCCGCGGCGATATGGGAGTTCACCTTCCAGGGCCGGGCCCGCCCGTTCCGGGCCATCGACCTCGGCTACGGCCCCGAGGGCGGCCGCGAGTACGACATCTACCTCTCCGCCCCGAGGCGCAGTGGGACTCCTACCGCCCGGTCTTCGACCAGGTCAGAGACGGCTTCAGGACCGACTGACCACAGGGCGGCACGTGATCGGCTTCACACCGGCAACGGGACAGGCCCGGTCCTTACAGGGCGTAAAGCGACCGAAGAATGGATATGGGCTATACGGCGAAACGCGGGGAGTGTCGGACGTGCCCGGATGCCCGGGCGCGCGGCTGCAGGGGAAGGAGCGCGCATGGACGGCCGGCCCTTGTATCTCGAACCCCGGCTCGAACCACGGCTCAGGTCGCTCCTGGCGGCGACCGGGACTCTGCACGCGCTCACCGACGCGCTCGGCTCACCCCTGCACGTCGTGGTGCCGGACCAGATCGCGGAGAACCTGGACCGGTTCCGGTCGGTGTACCGCGGGCACCATCTGTCCGGGCAGGTGTACTACGCCCACAAGGCCAACCGGTCCAGCGCGTTGCTGCGCCGCCTCGCCGCCACGGACGCGGGCGTGGACGTCGCGTCGCTGGGCGAGTTGCAGCACGCCCTGGGGGCCGGCTTCACCGCCGACCGGATCACGGCCACGGGGCCGAAGAACCCCGAGTTCCTGTGGCTGGCGGCCCGTTCGGGCGTGACCGTCGGCGTGGACGGAACCGCCGAGCTGGACCAGCTGGCCGCCCTCGTGCGCAAGCACGCCCTCGCTCCGGCGCGGGTGCTGCTGCGGCTGTCCGGGTTCGAGACGTCCGGGGTGAAGGTGCTGAGCCGCCGCAGCCGGTTCGGCACGCCCGTACGGGAGTTGGACACACTGCTGGAGGCGGTCGAGCGGCACGGTGACGCGGTCGGCCTGACGGGCGTGGCCTACCACCTGGACACCACCAGCGTCGCGGAGAAGGCGACCGCCCTCGAAGGGTGCCTGACCGCCCTGGAGGCGTGCCGGAGCCGGGGGTTGCGGCCCCGGGCCGTGGACGTCGGGGGTGGGTTCGGCGTCAGCTACCTCGCCGACCGGGAGCAGTGGGAGGCGTACACGACCGCGCTGACCTCCGCCGTGCTGGGTCGGCGCCCGCCCCTGACGTGGGGCGGTCACGGATACGGGCTGCGCAACGAGTCCGGCACCCTGCGCGGCACGCTCGGCCTCTACCCCGCCCACCGGTCCGTCGCGGGCGCGGCCTACCTGGACGAGCTGCTGGCCCAGCCCGCCACCTCCCTGGGCGGCCGTCCGCTGGCCGCGCTGCTGCTGGAGCACCTGTACGACCTGCACACCGAGCCAGGCCGGGCGCTGCTGGACCAGTGCGGGCTGACGCTGGCGAGAGTGCTCGAGGTCCGCGCCGAGGACACCGGCGGGCCTCTGCTCGTACGGCTGGCGGCGAAGGCGGACGACATCGCCCTGGAGGACCACGGAGTGCTCATGGACCCGGTCGTCGTACCCAGAGACGAAGCCAGGCCCGCCGAGGGGCCCGTCAGCGTGCACCTCTTCGGCAGCCTCTGCCTGGAGACGGACCTGATCACCCGCCGTACGGTGTTCCTGCCGCGCCGCCCGGAACCCGGCGACGTGCTGGCCTTCGCCAACACCGCGGGCTACGCCATGGACTTCCACGCCACCCGTGCCCAGCACCAGCCCGCCGCCCGCAAGGTCGCCGCCTGGCAGGACGGCGACGAGTGGCGCTGGTGCCTGGACGAACAGTTCTGGCCGACCACGCCCTCGGGGGGAGCCCAGTGAGGTACGACAGCATCACCGAGGCGATAGGCAACACCCCGCTGGTGCGGATCGACCCGGCCGTGCACGGCCTGCGCAACATCGACCTGTTCGCCAAGCTGGAGATGCTCAACCCCTGGGGCTCGGTCAAGGACCGGGCGGCCTGGAGCATGGCGCGCCCGCTGCTGGCCGACGCGGTCGAACAGGACAGCCAGGTCGTGGAGTTGTCGAGCGGCAACACGGCGAAGGCACTGGCGGTCGTCGCCGGTATGCACGGCCTGGGGTTCAAGAGCGTCACCAACCGGATGCGGGTCCCGGAGATCAAGGACCTGCTGTTGCTGCTCGGCGCGGAGATCGAAGAACTGCCCGGGCAGAGCGAGTGCCTCGACCCGACCGCGACGGACGACCCGCTGACCCTCTTCCACCGGACGCTGTCCGCCTCCGGCAGCGCCTTTCTGCACACCGACCAGTACTTCAACCCGCGCAACACCGAGGCGCATCTCACCGGCACCGGCCCGGAGATCGTCAAGGACCTGGACGGCCGGGTGCCGGACTGGTTCGTGGCCTGTGTGGGCACGGCCGGTTCCTCCACGGGCGTGGCCCGCGCGCTGCGCGAGGAGGACCCGTCGGTGCGGGTGGTCGGACTCGTCGCGGCCAAGTCCGACTTCATCCCGGGGATCCGCACCATCGACGAGGTGCAGGAGGTCGGCCTGTTCGACCCCGAGACGTACGACACGATGGAGTCGGTGAGCGCCGACGAGGCGATCGAGGGGATGCTGGCCCTGAACCGCCGCTGCGGCATCCTGGGCGGGCCCACTTCGGGCGCCGCCTACTTCGGGGCCGTCCGCCATCTGCGGGCGCTCGACGAGGAGTTGACCGAGCGCCGGACCGCGGTGTTCATCGTCTGCGACCGCGTGGAGAGTTATCTGAGCTACGTCCGGCAGCGGCGGCCCGATCTGCTGGGCCGGCCGGCCCGCAAGAACTCGCCGGCCGACCTGACCGACGCCGAGGTGAGCGGAGCGCCCTCGGTCACCGTGGCCGAAGCCCGGCACTGGATCGAGTCCGGCCGGCCGCTCGTGGTCGACCTGCGCAGCCCCTACGCGTACGCGGCGCTGCACATCGACGGGTCGGTCAACATCGTCGACGAGCTGTTCGCCGAACTCCTCCGGGGCGGCCTGCCCTTCAGCCGGCGCCGGCCCGTGCTGCTGGCCTGCCCCGTCGGTGAGCAGTCCGCCCGGTACGCGGCGCTGCTGACCCGGATGGGCCACCCGGACGTGCGCAGTCTGACCGGAGGCATCATCGCCTGGCGGGACGCCGGCGCCCCTCTGGTGCGGGAGTGAGCGCCATGACCCCACCGGCCACCCACGACGACCTCCACGAGTGGCAGCAGGCGCTGCGCGCCCAGTTCCCCATCGTCACCGGGCATCCGGAGCTGGCGTATCTGGACAGCGCGGCCACGGCGCAGAAACCGCGGCCCGTCCTGGACGCCGTGCAGACGTACCTCACCACCAGCAACGCCAACTCCGCGCGCGGCACCTACACCTGGGCCAACCGGACCACGGAGCTGGTCGAGCGGACCCGCGAGCGTGTCGCCCGGTTCCTCGGGACCCCCGGCCGGAGCACTCCACCGTGCACTTCACGAGCGGTACGACCGACGGGCTGCGCACGATCGCCCGCGACTGGCTGCCGGGGTTCCTGCGCGACGGCGACGAGATCGTCGTACCGGACGCCGACCACCAGGCCAACATCGTGCCCTGGCTGGAGGCGCAGCGGTTGCTCGCCCGCGAGGGCGTGGACGTCCGGGTGGTACCGATGCCGTACCAGAGCGGTTCCGGGGACTACGACCATCGCGCGCTGGCCGAACGGGCCGGTCCGCGTACCCGGTTCGTCGCCGCGACCCATGTGCACCACGTCTACGGGGGCGACATGAACGTGCACCGCATCCGCCGCGCGGTCGGCCCGGACGCGGTGATCTGTCTGGACGCCGCGCAGAGTGTCGGGCATCTGCCGGTGTCCGTGGCCGAGTTGGACGTCGACTTCGTCGTCTTCTCCGGGCACAAGGCGCTGGCCCTGCCCGGGTCGGGGGCGGTGTGGGCCCGGCAGGCGCGCGGGCCGTCCTTCACGCCCGGCGGGTGGAGCGGCACGCCGAACACCGTGGGCATCGCCTCCCTGGAGGCTGCCCTGGACTGGCTGGACGCGGCCGGCGTGGTGCGCGTCGAGCGCTGGACGGCCGGCCTGGCCTCCCGGCTCACCGACGGGCTGCGCCGGCTGGACGCGTACGAGGTCCTGGGCTGCCCGCTCAGCCTCGCCGCCGACTCGACCGTGCAGCGACGCCAGGGCATCGTGACGCTGCGGCACCACGCCGTCGACTCCGGCGATCTGGGCTTCATTCTCTTCAGCCACGGTTTCATGGTCCGTTCGGACAACCACTGCCAGGGTGACGCGGGCGAGAAGACCGGTTCGGTGCGGGTGAGTCTGCACGTGTACAACACCGTCGAGGAGATCGACCGGTTGCTGTCGGTCCTTGCTTCTCTCGCGTGACTGCCCCGACTAAGCGTAATGGGAACCGTTTCCACCTGTAGGCTCTGGCTCTGGAGAATCAGGTGCGAGACGGCAAGGTGGCGCGACCGGATGGGGCTGAGTCTGGCTACGGCGGAACGATGGGTGGAGCGCTGGGAGCTCCAGCAGCAGCGGTACGCCGTCGACCGCGAGGAGCGGTTCACGGTGATCGCCGATGTCGTCGAGCACGTCATGGCGGGGCGCGCGTCCCGGCCTCTCGTCGTCGATCTGGGCTGCGGGCCCGGCTCCCTGGCGGCCCGGCTGGTCCGGCGGTTGCCGGACGCGGAGGTGGTGGCCGTGGACCGGGACCCGCTCCTGCTGGAGCTGGGCCGGACCCACCACGCGGACGCCGCACGCTATGTCGACACGGAGATCGGCGCGCCCGGCTGGACCTGGGCCCTGGACCTGGACCGGCCGCTGGACGCGGCCGTCTCCACGACGGCCCTGCACTACCTGGACCGCGACACCCTTCTGCGCACCTACCGGCAACTCGCCACGCTGCTGCGGCCCGGCGGGGTCCTGGTCAACGGCGACCACCTCCCGCAGGACGACACGGGCCCGGCCGGGATCGCCGCCCATGTCGGGCGGTGCCGGGCCGACCGGCAGCGGGTGTTCGCACACGAGGACTGGGCATCCTGGTGGGCCGCCGTCGCGGACGAGCCCGAGCTGGCCGACCTCCTCGCCGAGCGCCGCCGCCGCGCGACCCCCCTCGACACCGGCCGCCCCGCCGACCTCCCGCTCTCCGCCCATCTGGGACTCCTGCGCCAGGCGGGGTTCAGCAAGGCCGGGCCTGTCTGGCAGTACGGCGACAGCTGCGTGGTCGTGGCCGTGCGCTAGCCGTCCTGTCCGCCGTGCGGGATCACCTGCACCACGAGATCCAGGCCTACGCCGCTCGCGCCAGCCGCACGATCGCCGCGATCGACTGGTCGACGTCGGCCTCTGTCGTGGTGTGGCCGGACACCGAGATGCGCATCAGCCGTCGGCCGCGCCAGGTGGTGGCGCCCATCCAGCAGGTGCCGTCATTCTGCACCGCTCGCACGACGTGGTCGGTGCGGGCGTCGTCGCCGAAGCTGACGAGGACCTGGTTGAGCGTCACGTCGTTGACCACTTCGAAGCCCGCCGCGGACAGGCCGTCGGCGAAGCGGCGGGCGAGGGAGCAGCAGCGGTCCACGAGTTCGGCGACGCCGTCACGGCCGAGTTCGCGCAGTGCCGCCCAGGTCGCGAAGCCGCGTGCGCGGCGGGAGGACTCGGCGGTGTAGTCGGCGCCGCCGGCCGGAGTGCCGTCGGCGCGGGTGAGGTAGGAGGCGGTGTACGACAGGGCTTCGGCGTGGACGGCGGGGCGGGAGCAGAAGGCGTAGCCGCAGTCGTAGGGCACGTTCAGCCACTTGTGGCCGTCACAGGCCCAGGAGTCGGCCAGCTCGGCGCCGTCGACGAGGGGGCGAGTCGCCGGGCTCGCGGCGGCCCACAGACCGAAGGCGCCGTCGACGTGCGCCCAGCCGCCGTGGGCGTGGGTGAGGTCGCAGGCGGTGCGGAGATCGTCGCAGGCGCCGGTGTTCACGTTTCCCGCCTGGGTGCAGACGATCGCCGGCGTGCCCGGGTCGGACGCCAGCACGCGGCGCAGGTCGTCGGTGTCGAGGGCGCCGCGTCCATCGGCGCGGACCGTCTCAAGACAGTCGGTGCCCAGGCCGAGCAGCCTCAGCGAGCGGTCGACGGTGGCGTGGCGCTCCTCGCCCGCGACCACCCGCAGGCGCGGGGCGCCGCCCAGCCCCAGGCGTCCGAGGTCCCAGCCGGCCCCGGTGAGCAGATGCTGCCGGGCTGCCGCGAGCCCTGCGGTGTTGGCCGCCTGCCCGCCGGTGACGAACCCGGTGGACGCCGTGGCCGGGATACCGAGCAGGTCCTTCAGCCAGCCGCCCGCCGCCTCCTCCGCGGCGAGCGCGGCGGGCGAGAGCGCGGCGTTGAAGGCGTTCTGGTCCCACCCGGCGGCGAGGATCTCCGCGGCGGTGGCCGCGGGCAGCGCCCCGCCGACGACGAACCCGAAGAACCGCGGCCCCGCGGTGGCGACGACTCCGGTCTCGGCGGCGGCCACCAACTCGTCCACCACCGTGAGCGGGTCGGCGGGCGAGCGGTTCAAGGGGCGGGAGAACGCGGCGCGCAGGGCCGCGTGGTCGACGGGCCCTGCCACCGGCCGCTCGGACAGCGAGCGGCGGTAGGCGGCGGCGTGCTCGGCGGCGTGCTGGAAGATCTTGGTCAGCTCGTCCTCGGCCGCCCGGCCCCGCGCGAGCCCGCGCCGCACCCCAGGCGCACCGAACGCCGCATCTTCACAGTCCGCCTTTCGCGCCTCCACATGCATGAATCACTATATGTTAATGTCGCCATGAAAGCCCGGCCGAAGCGCCTCGGGCGACCACAGCACACGCAAGGAGCACGCCCCCATGACCACCGCCGAGCACATCACCCACGACGATCACACCCACACCCACGGCGACGACTGCGGCCACGTCGCCTTCACGCACGGCGACCACACCGACTACGCCCACGACGGCCACATCCACCGGATGCACGACGGCCATGTCGACGAGTGCGCGAACAGCGGCCACTCGGTGCACCAGAACCACGACCACGAGCACGGCGACAACTGCGGCCATCTGGCCGTGCGGCACGGCGACCACACCGACTACGTGCACGACGGTCACCGTCACGCCGCCCACGAGGGACACTGGGACGACCACTGACCGGCCGCACCCTTGCGGCATCCGGAGCGAATTGGAAGTCGTTGTCATATGCTAATGTATGCATATGACAACGACGCCCTCTGCCTCAGCGGACGAGCCGGATGAGACCCTGCAGGCGGCCAGTGAGCTGCTGCGCGCCCTGGCCTCGCCCGTACGGCTGGGCATCGTGCGGGAACTGTCCGGCGGCGGGAAGTACGTCCATGAACTGGTGGCCGCCCTGGGGGTGAGCCAGCCGCTGGTCTCCCAGCACCTGAGGGTGCTGCGCACCTCCCGGATCGTCAGCGCGCGGCGTCAGGCCCGCGAGACGCGGTACACGCTCACCGACGAGCACGTCGCGCACATCGTGCTGGACGCCATCCGCCACGTACAGGAATAGCGCCCTCAGGACAGGCCGTCCCAGTGGACCGTGCGGTCGCACCAGCGTCCCAGCAGCGTGCGGTCGTGGCCGACGGCGAGCAGGGCGGCACCGGTCGCGGCCCGGTAGTCCTCGACGGCGGCGACCAGTGCGGCGGCCGTGGAGGCGTCGAGCATGGCGGTCATCTCGTCGCACACCAGCAGCCGAGGGCGCAGCACGAGAGCGCGGGCGAGGCAGGCGCGTTGCAGCTGGCCGTCGCTGACCTCGTGCGGCCGTCGGCTCAGCAGGTCCGGGGTGAGACCGACGGCGGGGGCCAGTTCGGCGACGCGGTCGGGGATCTCGGCCCGGCGGCCCGTGGCGCGCAGGGGTTCGGCGATCAGGTCCGCGAGCGGCAGCCGTGGGTCGGCGGAGAGCCGGGCCTGCTGGAAGACGACCCGAAGACGGTGCGCAGGGCGCGCGGGGCGCGGTGGCGCCAGTGCCGTACGGGTGCGCCGTCGAGCAGCACGGTTCCCGAGTCGGGGCGGTGCAGCAGCGCCGCGACCCGCGCGAGGGTGGACTTGCCGCAGCCGCTCGGACCGAGCAGACCGACGGCCTCGCCCGGTGCCACGGTCAGGGAGACGTCCCGGACCACCGGCGCGTTCCTGGCGTATCCGGCGGTGATGGAGCGCAGGTCAAGCACGGGCGGCCTCCGGCACGTGCGGGTGGTGGCAGGCGACCGTGCCGGTGGGCGGCGGGATGGCGCAGGTGTCGGTGGCCCGGTCGCAGCGGGCGGCGAAGGCGCAGCCGTCCGGGAGGGCGCCGAGCTCGGGCGGCATGCCGGGAACGGGGGTGAAAGCCCGGTCGGGAGGGCTTGGAGCAGGCCGCGGCTGTAGGGGTGGCGGGGGCCGGGAACGCCGAAGAAGTCGGTGGCGTCGGCCAGTTCGACGATGCGTCCCGCGTACATCACGGCGACCCAGTCGGCGATGCGCTCGGCGGCCTCCAGGTCGTGGGTGATCATCAGCAGCCCGCGCCCGGCTCCGTTCGCCCGGCCCGGTTCGTCGACGTGCCGCCGCAGTTCGTCGACCGTACGGTCCACCAGGTCACGGTCGAGTCCGGTGGTGGGTTCGTCGGCGAGCAGCAGGGGGGCGTCTCCGACCAGCGCGAGGGCGGTGGCGGCGCGCTGGGCGAGGCCGCCGGAGAGCTGGTGCGGGTGGCGGTCCAGGTGGTCCACGGGGAACGCGGCCCGTTCGGCGGCGGCCTCGGCCGCGGCGCGCAGGGCGGCGCGACCCCGGGTCGGGGTCAACTGGCCGACGGTCTCCTCCAGTTGGGAACGGACCGTGCGGACGGGTGTGAGATGAGCGGCCGGACTCTGCGGTACGAGCCCGACGAGCCGGCCCCGTACGGTTCGGGCGAGGGTCCGCTCGTCGGCCGCGAGCAGGTCCAGCTCACCGAGGTGCGCCGCTCCGGCGGTCTGCGCGTTGCCGGGCAGCAGACCGAGCAGGGCGGAGGCCAGCACGGACTTGCCACAGCCGCTCTCCCCGACCAGGGCCAGGCATTCCCCCGCCGCCACGTCGAAGCGGGCGTCGCTGACAGCGGCGACGCGCCGCCCGCCCGGCATCAGGAACCGCACGGAGAGGCCGCGCACGGACAGCACGGGGCGCGGCCGGGTGCGGGACCGACTCCGACGGGCCCGGGGACTTCGGCAGTCACAGCATCAGCTCCGATCGGTGTCGGGGATTGATCCGCTCCCGCCAAGCCCCGGCGAGGCCCGCGATAGCGAGGGTGGGGACGATGAGGAACAGGCCGGGGAACAGGGTCGGCCACCACTGGCCGGCCAGCAGGGAGCCGCGGGCGGTCTGGATCAGGGTGCCGAGGCTCGCCGTGTGCGTGGGCAGTCCCAGGCCGAGGAAGGACAGCGCCGACTCGTGCCACATGGCGTGCGGCACCATCAGGACGGCGGCGAGCGCGGCCTGCGGCAGCACCGCCGGCAGCAGGTGGCGTACGGCCACCCGCCACCGGGACGCCCCGCCGGAGACCGCAGCGTCGACGTACGGCCGCGACCGCAGCGACAGCACCTCCGCCCGCACGATCCGCGCGGTGGACAGCCAGTGGGTGAGCGCGACGGAGATCACCACCGGCCAGACCCCGGGCCGGAACAGGGCGACGATGAAGATGCCGAGCAGCAGATGCGGCACGGACGAGAACGTGTCGACCACGCGCATCAGCGCACGATCGGCCCACCCGCCCAGGGCCCCGCCGTCGCGCCCACGGCCGTGCCGACCACGGTCGCCGTCAGCGCCGCCGCCACTCCGACCAGCAGCGAGACGCGCAGCCCGTAGACGCAGCGCAGCAACAGGTCGCGGCCGACGTCGTCGGTGCCGAAGGGGTGTGCCCAGGAGGGCGGTCGCAGTTTCGCGGCCAGGTCGACGGCCTGCTGGTCGAGTTGCACCAGCGGCGGTACGAGCAGCACGGCGAGCACGGTCGCGGCCACGAGCACGGCCGAGGTGCGCACCCGCAGGGCGCGGGTGGAGCGGCGCTTCGGGCCGTGCGACCGCCACTCGGTCTCGGCAGGTGCGGCGGCGGGTGCCGGTGCGTCACATGTCACTGAGCTTCACCCTCGGGTCGAACAGTCCGTAGAGCAGGTCGGCGAGCAGATTGCCGGCGAGCACGGCGGCGGTGGCCAGGGTCGTCAGGGCGGCGAGCAGCGGGAAGTCGACGGCGGTGGCGGCCTCGACGGTGGCTGCGGCGATGCCGGGCCAGCTGAAGACGCTCTCCACCAGCAGGGCGCCGGTGATGAGTTCGGGCACGCGGGAGCCGATGAGCGTGAGCACCGGCAGCAGCCCGGAGCGCAGGGCGTGGCCGAGCAGCACCGTGCGTTCGCTCAGGCCCCGGGCGCGGGCACCGCGTACGGGGTCTTCCGCCAGCGCGTCCCCGACGCCCTGGCGTACGTACAGCGTGAACCACGGCAGTTGGGACACGGCGAGGACTCCTGCGGGCAGGACGATGTGGCTCGCGACCTGCCCGAGCGTGACCTGTTCGCTGCCGGTGTCGGTCAGGCCGCCCGCCGGGAGGACGTCCCACTGGAGGGCGAACAGCCAGATGGCGAGCAGGGCGATCCAGAAGACCGGTGCCGCCTCCAGGGTGTAGGCGAGGGAGGTGACGGTCCGGTCCAGCGCCGAGCCGGGACGGCGGGCGGCGAGCACGCCGAGGAGCGTGCCCAGCAACACGGCGGCGGCGAAGGCGAGCGCGCACAGCAGGGCGGACCACACGAGGCGTTCACCGATCACCTGGGCGACCGGCTGCCGCAGCACGCTGGAGTGGCCGAGGTCGCCGGTGAGGGCGGAGGTCAGCCACTCCCACCAGCGGACGGCGACGGGCTGGTCCACGCCGAGGTTCTCGCGCAGCCGGTCCAGGGTCCGCTGGTCGGCGCCGAGCGCGGCGGTGCCGGCGTAGGCCTTGACGGGGTCGAACGGGGAGGCGGCGGCGATGGCGAACACGCCGAAGGTGACGACGAGCAGGACGGGGACGGCGAACAGGGCCCGCCGCCCCGCCAGTCGGGCCATCGCTGCCCAGGGCGGACGGGTCACTTCTTCGGCTGCCAGTCCTCGATGTTCCACCAGGGGCCGCTGGCGAAGCCGTGTTCGTGCGGCTCCAGCTGGGTGTTCAGGCCGTCCCAGCGGTCGGCCAGGACGTACAGGTGGTCGATGTGGGTGAGGAAGGTGTAGCCGGGGTCCTGCACCAGGGCGCGCTGGAGCTTGTCGTAGGCGGCCCGGCGGGTGTCGGGGGCCTGGCCGCGGCGGCCGGTGTCGAGGGCCCGGTCCACGGCCGGGTTGTCGTAGCGGGCCATGTTGTTGAAGCCGTCGCCGGCGAGGGAGGAGTGCAGCAGCGTGTACAGGCCGAAGTCGGGGTCGCCGGTGCTGCCGAAGCCCGCGAGGACGGCGGTGTCCTTCATGCGCGGCTCGATGACCTCCCAGGTCGCGCTCTCCACCGTCACGTCGATGCCCGCCTTCTTGGCGTCGGAGGCGTAGGCGAGGGCGTGGTCCTGGCGGACCTTGTCGCCCGACGGGTAGAGCAGGGTGAACGCGGCACGCCGGCCGTCCTTGACGCGGATGCCGTCCTTGCCGGGCTTCCACCCCGCCCGGTCCAGGATCTTCCCGGCCTTGCCGAGATCCTGGGTGCGTTCGATGCCCTTCGAGAAGGCGGGGTCGTCGACGGGCAGCGGCCCGTACGCCGGGCGGCCCGCGCCGTCCAGGATCTTGTCGACCATGGCCTCCCGGTCCACGGCGGCGTCGAGGGCCTGACGGATCGCGCGGTCGCCGGTCACCTTGTGCGCGGTGGGGAGGGTGACGGCGCGGAAGTCGTAGGAGCGGGCCTGGTAGGTGCGCTTGCCGTCGTCGTTCCTGAACGTGGCGGCGAGGTTGGGCGGGAGGACCGCGCCGTCGAGGTCACCGGAGCGCAGCCGGGTGGCGCGGACGTCGTCGTCACCGATGATCGCCATGGTGAAGGTCTTCACCTTCGGCTCGCCGCCCCAGTGGCGGGGGTTGGCCTTGAAGGTGAGCTTCTCGCCCTTGGACCAGTGGCTGAGCACGTACGGACCGGTGCCGACCGGCCGGGTGTTGAAGGAGCCGGTGTTGGGGTCCTGCTCGCCGGCGACGTGCTCGGGGACGATGGGCAGCACGGTGCGGGCGGCGAAGGCGGCGTAGGGGTACTTGAGCGTGAAGACGACCTTGTCGTCGCCGCTCGCCCGGACCTCCTCGACGGCGTCCAGCTCGCTCTTGAAGGTGTTGTTGGTCTTCGCGTCGAGGGCGGTCCGGTACGTGTAGACGACGTCGGCGGCGGTGAGCGGTTCGCCGTCGCTGAACTCCACCCCGTCGCGCAGGGTGTACGTGTAGGTGCGGCCGCCGTCGGTGATCTCGGGCAGCGCGGCCGCCAGCGCGGGCTTCAGCTTCAGGCCGGCGTCGCGGGCGAGCAGCCCGTCGAAGATCTTGGAGTTGCCGTCCTTGCCGTAGCCGAGCGGCGGGTTGAGGGTGTCCGGCTCGGAGGCCACCCCGATGACGACGGATCCGGCGGACTTGCCGTCACCCGGGCCGCCGCTACCGGGGCCGAGCAGGCGGTGACCGCCGCGGTCAGCGCCGCCATGACGGCGGCGCTTCGTATCCGACGGGTCGGCATGTGACCTCACACCCTTGTTGCTCGAGTCAGGTTGTTGCATAGACCTCGCAATTAAATCGTCAAAGTGCGTCGTCGCGCACCATCGCGTCGGAACGGGGGGTGTTCAGCTCCGGGCCAGGGTGACGTCCTGGTCCTTTACGGCGTGCGGGTACGGCAGGGGCAGGATGCCGACGAAGCGCAGCTCCAGCACTGTGGCCTGGACGTGGGCCGCGCCGGGCACGATCGCGCCGGGCGTGGGGCGGCCGGTGTTCTGCCAGCGGTGCTGCTTGCCGTCGCACACGGCCCGGGTGCCGCCGATGCCGTAGCTGGTCGTCGAGGTGCCCTGGCGCACGGAGGAGCCGACGAAGACGGCGCCGGTGGCGTTCACGCAGGTGTAGGTGCCGGAGAGGGTGATCGTGCCGTCGGCGGTGATCCGGCCGGCCGTGTCGACCGTCACGGACTCTTCCGGGGCGGCGGACGCGGCGGGGTGGGCCGCGGTGGCGCCGGTCAGCAGGAGCAGCCCGGCAGCGGTTGCCGCGCCGAGGAGGGGACGTACACGCACGGGGGAACCTCCCGAAAGTAGTGAAATGACATCTTCCACTCGTACCGGACCCCCGGGCCGGCGCAACTGATGCTCACCCCTTCGGCGGTCGATCCGTCCCGTGCGGCGACCCTGGTCAGAAGCTCCCTAGGGCAGCACCGCGAAGCCGTCCAGTTCCACCAGCGCCTCCTCGTCCCACAGCCGGACCACCTCGACGACCGCCATGGCGGGGTAGTCGCGGCCCGCCAGTTTCCGCCACAGGCGGCCGAGTTCGGGGCGTGGGCGCGGTACGCGGCGACGTCCGTGGCGTAGACGGTGACGCGGGCCAGGCCGGACGGTGTTCCGCCGGCCGCCGTGAGGGCGGTCAGCAGGTTCGTGAGCGCCTTCTCGAACTGCTCGGGCAGGGTCCGTCCGGTCACCTTGCCGTCGGCATCGAGTGCGGTCTGGCCCGCCAGGAACACCACGCGGGAGCCGGTGGCCACGACGGCGTGGGAGAAGCCGGCCGGCGGGGACAGGTCGGGCGGGTTGACGCGCTCCGTGGTCACCGGGCCTCCTGGTGGGCTGCGTACAACTCCTTGGCGATGATGCCGCGCTGCACCTCACTGGCCCCTTCGTAGATGCGCGGGGCGCGGACCTCCCGGTAGAGGTGTTCGAGCAGATGGCCGCGTCGCAGCGCGCGGGCGCCGTGCAGTTGGACGGCCGTGTCGACGACGTACTGCGCGGTCTCGGTGGCGAGCAGCTTCGCCATGGCGGCGCGCTGCGGCACGTCGGGGGCGCCGGCGTCGTACGCGGTCGCCGCCGCGTAGACCATCAGGCGGGCCGCCTCGGTGCGCAGGGCCATGTCGGCGACCTGGTGGGACACCGCCTGAAGGTCGCTCAGCTTGCCGCCGAAGGCGTCCCGGCCGGCGGTGTGGGCGAGGGTGGCGTCGAGGGCCGCCCGGGCCATGCCGACCGCGAAGGCGCCGACGCTCGGGCGGAACAGGTTGAGCGTGCCCATGGCGACCCGGAAGCCGCGGTCCACCTCGCCGAGCACGTCGTCGGCCGTCACCGGTACGGCGTCGAAGTCGAGCGTGCCGATGGGGTGCGGGGAGAGCATGTCGAGGCCGGTGCCGGTCAGGCCCGGGCGGTCGGCGGGCACCAGGAAGGCGGTGACGCCGCGCGCCCCGCGTCGGGGGCGGTCCGGGCGAAGACGGTGTAGAAGTCGGCCTCGGGGCGTTGGAGATCCAGCACTTCTGGCCGGTGAGCCGCCAGCGGGCGGGGCCGTCCTCCTCCGCCCGCAACTCCAGGGCGGCCGCGTCCGATCCGGCGCCCGGCTCGCTCAGCGCGAAGGCCGCGACCGCGGTTCCGTCGGCCACCCGGGGCAGCCAGCGGGCGCGTTGGGTCTCGGTGCCGTGGGAGTGGACCGGGTGTGCGCCGAGGCCCTGGAGGGCGAGGGCCGTCTCGGCCTCCGTGCAGCCGTGGGCGAGGGACTCGCGCACCAGGCACAGGTCGAGCGCGCCGGAGGTGAACAGCCGTCCGAGCAGTCCCAGGCTGCCGAGTTCGGCGACCAGGGCGCGGTTCACACGGCCCGGTTCACCCTTGCCGGCCAGCGGGCGGAGCCGCTCCGCGGCCAGCGTGCGCAGCTCGGCGCACCAGGCGAGTTGTGCCGGTTCGAGCGAGAATGCGGTCATCGCCGGTCCCTTCTCCGCCGCCCCGCCTCCCGGCCGGGCCACTCCGAGGCTATCGCGGACCGTTGACTGTCGTCACCAACACGATACGCTCCAGGAGCGAGCCCACCACGCCAAGGGGGCGAATCGTATGAATCCACGGGGTACGGCTCACGTCGACACCTTCGCCCGTGACCATCTGCCACCCCCGGACCAATGGCCCGAACTCCGCTTCGACCTGCCGGAGCTGCGCTACCCGAACGGCTCAACTGCGCCGCCGAACTGCTGACCGGTCCGCCCGACGACCGCCCGGCGTTCCTCACCGAGGCCGGTGCCCCGTGGACGTACGGCGAACTGCGCGCCCGCGCCGACCGCGTCGCGCACCTGCTCACCGGCGAACTCGGCGTCGTCCCGGGCAATCGCGTGCTGCTGCGCGGCCCCACCACCCCCTGGCTCGCGGCCTGCTGGCTGGCGGTGCTGAAGGCGGGGGCCGTGGCGGTCACCGTGCTCGCCCAGCAGCGCCCGCACGAGCTGAGCACGATGTGCGAGATCGCCCGGGTCCGGCACGCGCTGTGCGACGTCCGGGCCGTCGACGACCTAGCCAAGGCCGAGATCCCGGGCCTGCGGATCACGACCTACGGCGGTGACGCCCCGGACGACCTCCTCAACCGCCCGGCGCCGGGCACCCCCTACGAGGCCGTCGACACCGCGGCCGACGACGTGGCGCTGATCGCCTTCACCTCCGGCACCACCGGCCGGCCCAAGGGCTGTATGCACTTCCACCGGGACGTCCTGGCGATCGCCGACACCTTCTCCCGGCACGTGCTGAAGCCGCGCGCCGACGACGTGTTCACGGGCAGCCCTCCGCTGGGCTTCACCTTCGGGCTCGGCGGCCTGGTGGTCTTCCCCCTGCGGGCCGGGGCGAGCGCGCTGCTGCTGGAACAGGCCGGGCCGAAGCAGTTGCTGCCCGCCATCGCCCGGCACCGGGTCTCCGTCCTGTTCACCGCGCCGACGGCCTACCGCGCGATGCTCGACGAGCTCGACGGCCACGACGTGTCGTCCCTGCGCCGCTGCGTCTCGGCCGGCGAGAACCTGCCGGCCGCCACCTGGCGGGCCTGGCAGGAGCGCACGGGACTGCGCGTCATCAACGGCATCGGAGCCACCGAGCTGCTGCACATCTTCATCTCCGCGGCCGACGAGAAGATCCGGCCCGGGACTACGGGCGTTCCCGTGCCGGGCTGGCAGGCGCGCGTGCAGGACGAGCACGGCGAGCCGCTGCCCGACGGGGAGCCGGGACTGCTCGCCGTGCGCGGGCCGGTCGGCTGCCGGTACCTCGCCGACCCGCGGCAGCGGGAGTACGTACGCGGCGGCTGGAACATCACCGGCGACACCTACGTCCGCGAACCCGACGGCTGGTTCCGGTACGTCGCCCGCGCCGACGACATGATCATCTCGGCCGGGTACAACATCGCCGGGCCCGAGGTCGAGGACGCGCTGCTGCGGCACCCGGACGTGATGGAGGCGGCGGTCGTGGGGCGGCCCGACGAGGCACGCGGGCAGGTCGTGGTGGCCTTCACCGTCCTCAAGGAGGGCGCCGAACGGGACGCCGGGGCACTGCGCGCCTTCGTGAAGGAGGAGCTGGCGCCGTACAAGTGCCCGCGCGAGATCGTCTTCCTGGACGCGCTGCCGCGCACGGCCACCGGCAAGCTCCAGCGGTTCAGGCTGCGCGCCGGAGGGCTCCCGGACGGCGGCACCGAAAGCGACCGGGAGTGACTCGAACGACCTAAGATGATCAACGTGTCCGACCAGCATGCACCACGGTCTCTCATCGTCACGCTCTACGGCGCGTACGGCCGCTTCGTGCCGGGCCCCGTGCCCGTCGCCGAACTGATCCGGCTGCTCGCGGCGGTCGGCGTGGACGCCCCGTCCGTACGCTCCTCGGTGTCGCGGCTGAAGAGACGCGGACTGCTCGTGCCCGCCCGCACCACGCAGGGCGCGGCCGGGTACGAACTGTCCCCGGACGCCCGCCAGTTGCTCGACGACGGCGACCGGCGCATCTACGCCACGGCCCCGCCCGAGGACGAGGGCTGGGTGCTCGCGGTGTTCTCCGTGCCGGAGTCGGAGCGGCAGAAGCGGCACGTGCTGCGCTCCCGGCTGGCCGGCCTCGGTTTCGGCACGGCCGCCCGGGCGTGTGGATCGCGCCCGCCCGACTGTACGAGGAGACCCGGCACACCCTCCAGCGGCTGCGGCTCGACGCGTACGTCGACTTCTTCCGCGGCGAGCACCTGGGCTTCGCGCCGACCGCGGACGCCGTCGCCCGCTGGTGGGACCTGGCCGCCATCGCCAAGCAGCACGAGGCGTTCCTCGACCGCCACGAGCGCGTGCTGCACGACTGGGAGAAACGCGAGGACACCCCACCGGAGGAGGCCTACCGCGACTACCTCCTCGCCCTGGACTCCTGGCGCCACCTCCCCTACACCGACCCCGGCCTGCCGTCCGAACTGCTCCCCCGGACTGGCCGGGCGTCCGCTCGTCGGCGGTGTTCCGGAGCCTGCACGAGCGGCTGCGGGACGCGGGCGCCGAGTTCGTGGGGCTGCTCAGCTCCCCAGAGTGAGCCGCGGCTTGGGTGCGTCCGTGCGGCCCGTCTGTGGGCGGCGGCTGCCCGCGCGGTACGGGGCCGGCCACACGGCGCCGGGGCCCGAGTAGCCCTGTTCGGCCGCCGCGTGCAGTGTCCAGTGGGGGTCGTAGAGGTGCGGGCGGGCCAGGGCGCACAGGTCCGTACGGCCCGCGAGGATCAGGGAGTTGACGTCGTCCCAGGAGGAGATGGCGCCGACCGCGATCACCGGGACGCCGGTCGCGTGGCGGATCCGGTCGGCGAACGGCGTCTGGTACGACCGCCCGAACTCCGGCCGCTCGTCCGCCACGACCTGCCCCGTCGACACGTCGATCACGTCGGCGCCGTGCGCGGCGAAGGCCCGGGCGATCTCGACGGCGTCCTCGGCGGTGGTGCCGCCCTCCGCCCAGTCGGTGGCGGAGATCCGGACCGTCATGGGGCGCTCCCCGGCCACACGTTCCGTACGGCGTCGAACACCTCCAGCGGGAAGCGCAGCCGCTTCTCCAGGGAGCCGCCGTAGGCGTCGGTGCGGTGGTTGGTCAGCGGGGAGAGGAAACCGGAGAGCAGATAGCCGTGGGCGCAGTGCAGTTCGAGCAGGTCGAAGCCGGCCCGGGCGGCGCGGGCGGCGGCCGCCGTGAACTGTTCGCGGATGTCGGTGAGCTGGGCGCGTGACAGTTCGCGCGGGTCTGGCTGAACCGCTTGTACGGGAGCGCGGACGGGGCCACGAGCGGCCAGTTGCCCTCCTCCAGCGGCTCGTCCATGCCCTCCCACATCAGCTTCGTCGAGCCTTTGCGGCCGCTGTGGCCGAGCTGCACGCCGATCGCGGTGCCGGGCGCGCGGTCGTGCACGAAGTTCGTGATCCGCTTCCATGCCTCGGCCTGCCGGCCGGTGTAGAGGCCGGCGCAGCCGGGCGTGATCCGGCCCTCCGCGCTGACGCAGACCATCTCGGTCATGACCAGCCCCGCCCCGCCCATCGCCCGCGCGCCGAGATGGACGAGGTGGAAGTCGCCGGGGACGCCGTCGACCGCCGAGTACATGTCCATGGGCGAGACGACGACCCGGTTGCGCAGGGTCAGGCCGCGCAGCCGGAACGGCGTGAACATCGGCGGCGTGCCGGGTGGGCAGCCGAACTCGTCCTCCACGGCCGCGGTGAAGCGCGGGTCGCGCAGCCGGAGGTTGTCGTGTGTGACGCGGCGGCTGCGCGTGAGCAGGTTGAAGGCGAACTGGCAGGGCGGCTGGTCCAGGTACAGGGCGAGGTTCTCGAACCACTCCAGGCTGGCCCGGGCCGCGCGCTGGGTGGAGGCGACGACGGGCCGCCGCTCCGCCTCGTACGCGGTCAGGGCCTCGTCCAGGGTGTCCTGTTCCTCCAGGCAGGCGGCCAGGGCCAGGGCGTCCTCGACGGCGAGCTTGGTGCCGGAGCCGATGGAGAAGTGGGCGGTGTGGGCGGCGTCGCCGAGCAGGACGACGTTGCCGTGCGACCAGCGGTCGTTGACGACCGTGCGGAAGGTCGTCCATGCCGAGTTGTTCGACTTCAGGGGGCGGCCGCGGAGTGCTTCCGCGAAGATCTTGGCGCAGCGTTCGATCGACTCGGCCTCGCCGAGCTCGTCGAATCCGGCCGCGTGCCAGACCTCCTCGCGCATCTCGATGATCACCGTGGAGGCGTCGGGGGCGTAGGGGTAGCCGTGCAGTTGCATCACGCCGTGTTCGGTTTCGGCGATCTCGAAGCGGAAGGAGTCGAAGGGGAAGTCCGCGGCGAGCCAGATGTAGCGGCAGCGGTGGGGTGTGAGGTGGGGGCGGAAGGCGTCGGCGTAGGTCTCGCGGGTGGTGCTGTGGACTCCGTCGGCGGCGATGACCAGGTCGTGGGTCCGCGGGAGGTCCAGCGGGGCCTCGGTGTGGAAGCGGAGGTCTACGCCCAGTTCCTGGCAGCGGGTGTGGAGGATCTCGAGGAGCCGCTTTCTGCCGAGCGCGGCGAAGCCGTGTCCTCCGGAGGTGTGGCGGGTGTTGCGGTGGACGATGTCGATGTCGTCCCAGCGGATGAAGTCCCTCTGGAGGGCCTCGTAGACCTGTGGGTCGGCGTGTTCTATGCCGCCGAGGGTCTCGTCGGAGAGGACGACTCCGAAGCCGAAGGTGTCGTCGGGGGCGTTGCGTTCCCAGACGGTGATGTCGCGGGTGGGGTCGAGGCGTTTGAGGAGGGCGGCGGCGTAGAGGCCGCCGGGGCCGCCGCCGATGATTGCGACGCGTAGGGGGTGGTTCGGCTTGGTGTGCGGGTGCGGGTGCGGGTGCGTTGGGGCTGGTCGCGCAGTTCCCCGCGCCCCTGAAGGCGATGCGCTCACCGTCCGCTCCATTTCGGGGGGCGCTTTTCTGTGAACGCCGCGTGGAACTCTGCGTAGTCCTCTCCTGTCATCAGGAGGGCCTGGGTCGAGGCGTCGAGTTCGATCGATGCCGCCAGGGGCATGTCCAGCTCGGCCGTGAGGAGGGCCTTCGTCTGGGCGTACGCCAGGGCCGGGCCGTTGGCCAGGCGGTGGGCCAGGTGCTGGGACGCCTCGTCGGCCTGGCCCTCCTCCGTCAGTTCGCTGATCAGGCCGATGCGCTCCGCCTCGGGGCCCTGACCGGGTCGCCCAGCATCAGGAGGCGGGTCGCGTGGCCGAGGCCGACGACCCGGGGCAGGAGGTAGGCGGCGCCCATGTCGCCGCCGGAGAGGCCGACCCGGGTGAAGAGGAAGGCGAAGCGGGCCGTGGGGTCCGCCACGCGGAAGTCGGCGGCCAGGGCCAGTACGGCTCCGGCGCCGGCCGCCACGCCGTGCAGCGCGGCGATCACCGGGAAGGGACACTCCCGGATCGCGCGGACCACCTGGCCGGTCATCCGGTTGAAGTCGAGGAGCTGGGCGGTGTCCATGGACAGCGTGGCTCCGATGATCTCGTCGACGTCGCCGCCGGAGCAGAAGCCACGCCCCTCGCCGGCCAGCACCAGCGCCCGTACGGAACGCTCCCGGGACAGCTCCGCGAGCAGGTCGCGCAGGTCGGCGTAGGCGCCGAAGGTGAGCGCGTTGAGCTTGGCGGGGCGGGCCAGGGTGACGGTGGCGACGCCGTCGGCGAGGTCGACGCGCAGATGCTCCCAGTCCGGGGTGCGGGCGGCGGAGCCGGTGAAGGGACTCATGACGTGCGGCCTCCTCGGGCGGGCACTGCCTCACTGAGCTCTACCCCACGAAGTTATCACTCATTCGTGACTGTCGTCATGAGTGCGCGATAGGCCGTTCGGGTAGGGAATCCGCAGGGGTCCGGGTGTGCTCCGGGCCGGTTACATCCGTCACAGATCGTCCACACCGGCGTAACGGCGGGAGCAGCTGTGCGCCGCGCCGCGTTCACCTGGGTAAGCCGTGCGGCAAGGGGGCCGACGGCCCTCCGACGGTGCCCCTCGGTCGCCTCCGAAAGGGGGCGCCGTACCATTCATAAGGTTGAAAGCAGGATGTCCTGCTCCATGAACGGACCCGCCTTGTACGAACTCCCCTCAGCCCCCGCCTCCTGGCGCGTCGCGCTGCCGCACACCGCAGCGGCGGTGCCGGTGGCCCGTGCCCTGGTCCGTACGGCGCTGGCCGAGCTGGAGCACGGGACCGACTGCGACACGGCGGAGCTGCTCACCGCGGAGCTGGTGGCCAACGCCGTGGAGCACACCTCCGGCGGGACACCGATAGAGCTGGTCGTGGAGCTGATGCCGTCGGGCTGCCAGGTCGAGGTGCACGACACCGACCCGGCGCCGCCCGGGGATCTGACCTGTCCGGCCGCCGGGATGCCCGACCCCTGGCAGGAGCACGGGCGCGGTCTGCTGTTGATCCGCGCCCTGAGCTCGTCGTGCGGGCACCGGCCCACCGAGTCCGGCAAGGCGGTGTGGTTCAGGCTGCCCGTGGTGCCGGCTCAGCGGCGCCCTTCGGCCTGAGGCGGGGTTCAGCCCAGCGTCGCGACCAGGACCGCCTTGATGGTGTGCAGGCGGTTCTCCGCCTCGTCGAAGACGACGGAGTGCGCTGACTCGAAGACCTCGTCCGACACCTCCAGGTACTCGAGGCCATGGGCGGCGTGGATCTCCTGGCCGACCTTGGTACCGAGGTCGTGGAAGGCCGGCAGGCAGTGCAGGAACTTCACGTCCGGGTTGCCGGTGGCGCGCAGGACGTCCATGGTCACGGCGTACGGGGCGAGGGCGGTGATGCGCTCGTCCCAGACCTCCTTCGGCTCGCCCATGGAGACCCAGACGTCGGTGGCGACGAAGTCGGCGCCACGGACGCCCTCGTCCAGGGTCTCGGTGAGCGTGACGCGGGCACCGCTGCTCGCGGCGAGCGCGCGGGCCCGGTCGACGACCTCCTCGGCCGGCCAGTACTCCTTCGGGGCGACGAGACGCACGTCCATGCCGAGCAGGGCGCCGGTGACCAGGTAGGAGTTGCCCATATTGAAGCGGGCGTCGCCCAGGTAGGCGAAGGCGATCCGGTTCAGCGGCTTGGCGCAGTGCTCGGTCATGGTCAGCACGTCGGCGAGCATCTGGGTGGGGTGCCAGTCGTCGGTGAGGCCGTTGTAGACGGGGACGCCGGCGTGGGCCGCCAGCTCCTCGACCTTCTGCTGGCTGTCGCCCCGGTACTCGATCCCGTCGTACATCCGGCCCAGCACCCGCGCGGTGTCCTTGACCGACTCCTTGTGGCCGATCTGCGAGCCGGACGGGTCGAGGTACGTCGTCGAGGCGCCCTGGTCGGCGGCGGCGACCTCGAAGGCGCAGCGGGTACGGGTGGAGGTCTTCTCGAAGATCAGCGCGATGTTCCGGCCCCGCAGGTACTGGGTCTCCGTCCCGGCCTTCTTGGCGGCCTTCAGCTCGGCGGCCAGCTCGATCAGACCGCGGAACTCCTCCTCGGTGAAGTCGAGCTCCTTGAGGAAGTGGCGGCCGGTGAGGGCGGTCGGGACTGTCGCCATGGGGGCGCTCCAGGGATGCGGAGGGGGAACACAGACTGCTGGAATACTATACGAAGTTCAGCATGCCTATACGGGGGCGGGTGCCGGGCCTATACGGGCTCCCGTTCGACCGGGCAGCTCATGCACCGCGGGCCGCCTCTCCCCGGCCCAGCTCGCTCCCCGGGATCTCTATCACCTCGATGCCCTGTTTGCGCAGGTGGGTATTGGTGGTGGCGTTCCGCTCGTAGGCGACCACGACGCCGGGTTCGACGGCCAGGACGTTGCAGCCGTCGTCCCACTGCTCGCGCTCGGCCGCGTGCACGTCCTGGGTGGCGGTCAGCACCCGGATCTCGTTCAGCCCGAGGGCGGCGGCGATCGCCCGGTGCATGTGCTCCGGCGGATGGTCGGTGACCTTGAGCTCCTTCTCGCCGACGCCCGGCTCGATGGTGTACGAGCGGAGCATGCCGAGGCCCGCGTACTGGGTGAAGGTGTCGCCGTCGACCATGGTCATCACGGTGTCGAGGTGCATGAAGGCCCGCCGCTTGGGCATGTCGAGGGCCACGATCGTCTCGGCGGAACCGGCGGCGAACAGCTTGTGCGCGAGCATCTCGACGGCCTGGGGCGTGGTGCGCTCGCTCATGCCGATGAGCACCGCCCCGTTGCCGATGACGAGGACGTCCCCGCCCTCGATGGTGGACGGGTAGTCGGCCTGCCCCTCGGACCAGAGGTGGAAGGTCTCGTCCCGGAACAGCGGGTGGTGCCGGTAGATCGCCTCGAAGTGCACGGTCTCGCGCTGCCGGGCGGGCCAGCGCATGGCGTTGATGGAGACGCCGTCGTAGATCCAGGCGGAGGTGTCGCGGGTGAAGAGGTGGTTGGGCAGCGGGTCCAGCAGGAAGTCGTCCAGCTCCATGACGTGGAAGCGCACGGAGGTCGGCTCCGGGTGCACGTCGAGGAACTCGCGTTTGGTCATGCCGCCGACCAGGAGCTCCGCCAGGTCCCGGGCGGGCAGGTTCTCGAAGGCGGCTCTGAGGTGGTCGGTGGCCAGCGGGCCGTACTCCTTCTCGTCGAAGACCCGGTCCAGGACGAGGGTTCTGGCCGCCGGGATCTGAAGGGTCTCGGCCAGCAGGTCACCGAAGAGGTGGACGGTGACGCCCCGGTCGCGCAGTACGTCGGCGAACCCGTCGTGCTCGGCGCGGGCCCTGCGCACCCACAGCACGTCGTCGAAGAGCAGCGAGGTCTTGTTGCTCGGGGTGAGCCTTTTGAGCTCGAGATCGGGCCGGTGCAGGATGACGCGGCGCAGCCGCCCGGCCTCGGAGTGGACGTGGTATGCCATGCCTCCATCCTGACCATCGCAGCGCCCGTTGACGCACTGCTCGCGCGTTTCCGCGAACTCTTGTTTGTGTCGGCCTGACGACAATGCCCGCTGCCGGGTCACCCGCTGGGCAGCGGCTGCAGCAGCTCCGGCCGCGCGAGCATGCGGCGTGCAGCCCGCCCCGGTTCGAGCACGGCCCGGGCGACGATCCAGCCGGCCAGGGTGTGCGGCTCGGCGGGGTCGGCGGCCAGCTGCTCGGCGTACCGGGCGAGCGCGGTGGCCGCGTCCCCGGCGGCGAGGTGCTCATCGGCGGTGTGCGGGGCGACGGGGCGGGTGGCGAAGGCGTGGGTGCGGACGTCGGGCCAGGTGGTGCGGTCGGGGCGGAAGCGGGGGCCGCCCGGCCCGGGGCGCGAGGACGGCGGGGCGATGTTGCGCAGGCGCCACTCGGTGCGGTGCAGCGCGGCGGCCGTACGGGCACGGGTCAGGGCGGCGCTCGGGACCGGTTCGCGCAGCCAGCCGTCCAGCGTGCGGGCGAGGCCCGATGCCAGGGCCCGGCCCTGCGGGGTGAGCCGGCCCTCCGCCAGCAGGGTGCGCACGACCAGACGGCTCTGGAGGCGGCGCAGCGCGAAGTGGTACCCGGCCGTGTCCGCCGCCCGGTCGTCCGGGGCCGCGGTCAGCCGGTCCCGCCAGAAGCCCGCGACGCCGGTGAAGGCGTACGCGCCGTGCAGCAGGCCGGTCAGGTGCCGGGGGTCGGGCCGCCAGGGGGCGTAGTAGCGCTCCTCCCGGTCGTCGTCGAGCAACGGGAAGAGGTGCAGGAGAGCGGCCAGCTTGCTGTGCTGGAACTCGTGCACCAGCGTCTCGGCGAGGGCGAGCGGGGAGGACGGGCGGGCGATGACCATGGCGCCGAAGGAGTCTCCGCTGGAGGCGGAGACCCGGACGGTCTGCGGCGCGGGCGGCAGGGCACTGGTGCGGCCCCAGGGCACGACGGCCCTGATCGCGCCGGGGTCGAACCTGCCGGGCCCGTCACCCCCCGGCGTGCCGAGCAGCGCGACGGCCTCCTCGAACAGCCGCTGCCAGGCTTCGGCCTCGGCCTCCTCCAGCCGGGCGGGAGGCAGCGGGTCGTCGAGATCGCGGTACGGGCCCAGGTCGTCGAGGGGGATGGCGACGGGGCCGGTGGGGGTGGCGTGGGTGAGAGTACGCAGCGGCAGCCAGGAGACCGGCGCCCGCTCGCTGTCGCGCGCCTGCTCACCCGCCCCGACGACAGGGGCATCGTCACGGGCCCCGACCGCACGAGCCGACTGTCCCAGCCCAGCCACATCGGTCTCCCCACCAGGCCCGACCGCATGAGGGTTCTCGTCCGGCCCGCCCACGCCAGCCCGCTCGCCCAGCCCAACGACACGGTCGGCCCGCCGGGCACGAACGCACGGGGCGCCTCGTCCGGCCCAACCGCATGGGGCTCTTCCGGCCCGACCGCATGGTGCTGCCCGACCGGGCCGACCACGTGATCCCGCTCGCCCGGCCCAGCCACGCGGGAATCTCCACCAGCCCCGACCACGCGGTCCCGCTCGTCCAGCCCGATCACAGGGACCTCCCCACCCGCCCCGACCGCACGGTGCTCCCCGCCCGGTTCGGTCGTGCAGGGGTACGCCCCGGTCGTCGGCTCCCCTCGTCGTCGTGCGGGTGCGTCGGTCGTAGGGGCGTCGTCGAGGGACGGATCGTCGCGGAGACGGGGCTGCCGTCGGGGGTCCGTCCGCCGAGGGTCAGTACTCCCCGTCCGAGCCGGCCCGTCCCACTGTCAGCCCCGCCTCCACACCGTGGAGCCGCGCCAGTCCCAGGCCCGGCAGGGACAGCTCCCCGTCGGTCAGCGGCACTCGGAGGTCCGCCCGGGTTCCGGCGTGCAGGGACGCGGTGACCGCCAGGACGTTCAGGTGGCCCGCCTCCGCCCACAGCGGTGGTCCCGACGCGGTGCCGTGCAGCCGGCGGAGCAGGTGGGCGATCCAGCCGCCGGTCGCCGGAGCGAGCAGCAGCCGGTCGACCGGCCCGGGCGCCGCGCCGGCGGCCTCCTTGAGGACGTCCCAGGCCTGGGCAGGCGGGCTCAGTGGCGTACGCAGGGTGTGGAGCCGGTCCAGCAGCGTGCGCAGAAGCAGCAGCCGCCGCGCCCGCTCGGCCCGTTCGAGGAAGGCGACGGACTCCGGGGAACCGCCCCCGGCGGCCAGCTCCGCGTAGAGCCGTTCGGGCATGCGGAACGGGGAGGTGCGCGGCGCGCTGGGCATGGGCGGGGTCCTCCGGTCGCGAGGTGCGGGCTTGCGGGGCCCCGGAGACACGAGGAGACCCCGTCGGGGCTCTGCCGTCGGGGCACGAACGGCGCCTACTCGGCCCGGGCTCCTCCGTCTCCCTCACTGCCCCCTCTGATACTGCTGCGCGCGCGCAGGACCTCCTCGAGCAACCGGGCGGAGGGGGGAGCGGAGCGAGACCGTCCACGGCGGTCAGGGGCAGCCCCGCGAGGTCGGCCAGGTCCGACTCCCAGACGTCGGTGCCCGCGGCGGCCGGCTCGAGAACCGCGGCTTCGGCATGACACAGAGCGGGCGGCTGGTCCAAGGTGCTCCCCCTTCTCGCACGGTGGCACGCGATGCCCCGTGCCCGCGTCCTTTTCCATCATGGCCATTCCAGCCCGGGACGAAAACCGTACGATCACGCCACCCGATCATTTCTGATCCCGCGGACGCCGCACGGAGGCCTCGAACTCCCTTAGCGCAGCGGCCAGTTCGTTCCTGAGGTCCGGGTCGTCGTCGAGGGAGACGACTGCGTCGAACAGCTCCCACAGCACCTCCGGACGACGCCGGACGAGCCCGTTGAGGATCCCGACGACATCCGTGCGGGCCTTGGTGTGACGAGGCAGGGTGGCAGTGACACGGGGGTCCAGCGTGGCGACCACGGCCTGCCGTTCGGTGGGGTCCCCCATCAGCGGGTAGGCGAGGAGGGCGTCCACGGCCCGCTGCAGCGATGAGGCCGGACGCGCCCCGGCGCCCACCCCCACCGCTGCCACGATCTCGGTGCGTTCGGGGCTCTGGAGCCGAATCTCCGGATACTGCAGAGTACGTCCCGCTTCCCTGAGGGCCGCGATACGTGCTCGTACGGCCGGAAACAGTCCCTCCGGATCGGGCGGCGCGGGCAGCGCGGCGGCCCGGTCGGTCAGCAGCCCGAGCAGGACCTCGGAGAACAGCCCCGTTCCGCGCTCGGGGTCGTTGGCGGCGGCCCGCCCGCGCCCGGCGGCCCGCAGCAGCGTCTGCCGATGGGCGAGGGTGCGCCGCCCCACCGGAAGGGCGTCCGGCGGCAGTTGCTCCCGGAAGGCGAGGTCCTCCTCGAAGGTCTCACAGGCGTCCACGATCCACAGCTGCTCGCCGAAGCCCGGCACGGCGTCCCCGGCGTACCGGTCGAGCGCGGAGTCCAGGTCGATCCCCAGCTTGTCGGCGGTACTGGCGTCGGCGCAGAACAGCCGCAGATGCCCGGCCCGGTCGAGCACACCGTGCCCGCCCCACCACACCCAGAGGACGTCGCCCTGGACCAGGGGCAGTTCCCGGACGAGGACGCGACGCAGGGTGGCGTGGTCGGCGGGCCGGTGGGCGACGCCGGGGCGGTACGGAGGCAGCGGGGCGAGATGCAGCCGGAGCTGGTCGTCGGGCACCCCCGCGTCCCGCAGCAGCCGGTGGAAGGCCACGGCGTCCCGCGCCGGCCCGGGCAGATCCCAGCCGGGCCCGGCGTCGTAGCGCTCGACACCGACGATCAGCGCGTGCACCCGGGAGGGATTCACGGCAGCCGGTCCGCGATGTGCCGGTACACCTCGGGATTCGTCCAGTAGGCGCTGTGCGAGGCCGGGAAGGGCTGACGGCTGTCGACGGCGATGTCCGTGACGCGCCCGGGAAACAGGCCCGCACCCAGATAGGAGAGCAGGTCGCGCAGGTCGTACAAGTTCAGCCAGTCCGGCATGTGCGGCGGGAGCGGGGCAGGGTGTTCCAGGGTGGGCAGGGATCCGGACTCGTACAGGAACGGCCCCTGTGATCCCGCCGTCACGAGGAGTCGGACCTGCGGCAACGGAACGGAGATCAGCGTGTCCAGGGCGATGATCCCGCCCAGGCTGTGGCCGACCAGGGTGACGGGCGGCTCCAGACCGGAGACCAGGTCGCGCAGGTCGGTGCGGACGGCCTCGCCGCGGCTGAGGTAGCGCAGGATGTCAGCGGCGGCGGGGTGGGCCGCCTCGGTGAGAGCGCGCCGACGGCGCACGACGGCACGGGATGCCGCCGAACCCGCGAACCGCAGCACCAGGGAGCGCACCCCCCGTTCCATGCCCCTGGGCTGTGCACCGAGTGCCACGGCGAGCCGCTCGGCGACGGCGTCACGGCTGTCACCGACCGGCACGAGCGGGGCGTCGGAGTCCAGGGCGTCGGCGATGAGCCGGGCGGTCAGGCTGCGGGCTGCGAGGATCGCGAGGTCGTCGAGGGAGAGGGCGGAGGCCGCCGGCCCGAGCAGCGGATGGGCGGCGAGAGCGATGGCGGCACCAGCCAGTCCAGGCCCCAACTCGGCGGCGGCGGCATCCCCTTGGGCGGCGAGAGCGGTCAGTCGCGCCCGTACGGCCTGCTCCGGCGGCAGGGAACCGGGCGCCCGCTCGGCGGCTTGCGGAGCACCGGCGGCGGCCAGGGCGAGTTCGGCGTACGGGTCGGCGTAGAGGGCAGCCCAGGCGGCAGCGGTCTCCTCGTCGGGGCCCGGCGGGGTCAGGCCCTCGACCGGGCCTCGGGACGTGCCGCCGGGCTCCGCCGGAAGGCTGGCCCCGCCGGCCGCGAGCGTGGCGCCGTGCGTGCCTCCCCAGTAGTAGGGCACGATGCGAAGTCCGTCGCGCAGGGCGGCCAGTCCGGCCGCCACGCGCCCCGCAAGCTTCGAGAAGCCCGGCTCGCGCACCCCGGTCCCATGGATGAAGACGACCGTCGCCATGTGCCCCCCGTGACACCGGTGCAGTGGTGTGTACGACTGCCGATACACCGTCAAGTTACCAGTACCATAGGCAGGTTGGGGTCGAGCACACATGCGAAGGCCCTCCCACGGCCGCATCACCGGCCACGACAACTGGACACAGGGGGACGCAGTGAGCGCTGACGCGGTGGTCACGCATTTCCTGTTCGCCTCGGCCCTGATCCTGGCGGTCGGCCATGGAGCCGGCTGGGTGGCACAGCGGCTGAAGCAGCCGTACATCGTGGGCCAGTTGGCCGCGGGCATCGCCCTCGGCCCCTCGCTGCTCGGCCATACGGCACCGAAGGCGTACAAGCTGCTCTTCCCCCAGGAGATCGGCATCGCGCTGACCGGGCTGGCGCAGTTCGCCCTGGTGGTCTTCCTGTTCGCGGTGGGGTACGAGCTGGATCTGAAGGTCCTGGGCGACCGGGCGCGCACCGCGGTGACGGTGGCGCTGGCGGCGTTCGTGGTGCCGATGGCCGTGGGCAGCGGCTGTGCGCTGCTGTTCCGGGAGCAGTTGCGGGCCCTGGACATGCCCGTGCTCACGACCGGCATGGTGCTGTTCGCCGGGGTGGCCCTGTCGATAACGGCCGTGCCGGTGCTGACAGCCATCGTGCGGGAGAACGGTCTGGCCGACACCGTGCCGGGCGTTCTCGCGGTGTCCGCCGCCGGGCTGCTCGACGTGATCGGCTGGACGGTGCTGGCCGGGACGATGCTGGACGGGGACAGCGGGGAGCAGGCGCTGGGCTGGCAGTGGCGGGCGGTCATCGCGGCCGGTTTCGCAGTGCTGATGCTGACGGCGGCCCGGCCCGTGCTGCGCAGACTGCTGTGGCGGACCCGGATGGAGCCGGCTCTGCGGCTGGCGCTGCTCATCGGCTTCGCCTGCGCGTCGGCGTCCGTGACCCAGTTCCTCGGACTGCACGCCATCTGCGGTGCGCTGCTCGCGGGGATCGTCTGCCCCCGGGAGGACAACGGCACGCTCGACCCGGACCTGCTGCGGCCGCTGCATGTCGTCAGCTCGCTGCTGGTGCCCTACTTCTTCGTCTTCTCGGGGCAGTCCGTCGCCCTCGACGGCATGAACGCCGCCGGGTGGATCACGCTGCTGGTGGTGACGGTGCTGGCGGTCACCACGAAGGTCGGCAGTGGTGTGGTGGCGGCCCGTGTCGGCGGACTGGACCGCGACGACGCGCGGACCGTCGGTGTGCTGCTGAGCGCCCGCGGCCTCACGGAGCTGATCGCACTCAACGCGGGCCTGCAGGCCGGCCTGTTGAGCAAGCCCCTCTACACGGTCCTGGTCTTCATGGCCCTGGCCACGACGCTGCTCACCCAGCCGCTGCTGATCCTGGTCCGCCGTCTGTCGGACCACGAGCCGACCCGGGCCCCGGACCGCGCCGAGGTCGGACACCGGCATCCGCCGGCCCCCGCCGCCGACACCGCGGCGCAGCACCATCCCTCGGACGGCGCGCCGCCCACGCCGGCCGTGGACGCCGGCTGACCGGGCCGGGGCGGCGCATCTTGCCGCCCCGGCCCGCGACTACAGCGGCATCGGAGCCATGTCGCACTCGATACGGCGGCGCTGGCGGGCCGCGAGAAGCCAGGGGTGGTCGGCGCGGACCACGCGGGCGAACCTCTCCACCGCCTTGCGCTGGAGTTCGTCGGCCTCCGTCCCGCGACCCAGCCCCCGCAGGTCCAGGGCGAGGTTCGCCGTGCAGGACAGGGTCAGCGGATGGTCCTCGCCGGCGACCTCGGCGAGCAGCGGCAGGTTGGCCTCGTCGATCTCGTGCGCCCGCTCGAAGTCGAGGCGGGCGTAGGCCGTGTTGGCCTGGCCGATGGCGACGGTCAGCGTGGTGACGTGCCGGGGCCCCACCGTCCGGGCGAGCCGTTCCGCCGCGTCGTCCTCCAGCTCCTGCGCCTGGTCGAAGACGCTGAGCGCCCGCATGGTGGCCGCCAGGTTGCCCTTGGTCAGCAGGGTGTAGGCGTGGTCCTCACCGAGGCGCTGCTGGAAGCGCCGCAGGGTCACCTCCGCCAGTTGCCGGGACCCGTCCAGGTCCCCGGCCAGTCGCAGGTCGACGGAGACGTTGGTCGCCGTCGACAGGGAGTCGAAGTGGTCGGAGCCGTAGCGGGCGGCGAAACGCCGCAGCGTCTCCTCGGACAGCTTGGCGGCCTCGGCGAGCGCCCCGTCACGGCGCCGGCACACCGCGAGGTTGCGGGCCATGCGCAGGGTGAGCGGGTGCTCGTCGCCCATCGCGCCGCGGGCCCGGCGGTAGGCGTCCTCCTGGTAGTCGCGCGCGCCGGGGAAGTCGCCTCCCTCCCGCATGTCGATGGAGAGGCCGTTGAGCGTGTTGAGGCTGAAGAAGCTGGCGGGGCCGAACAGCAGCTCCCGCTGCCGGGCGTTCTCCTGGTCCAGCGGCAGCGCCTCCCGGAACTGACCGCACAGGCGCAGTGCCACACCCCAGGTGTGGGTGGCGCGCAGGGTCGCGGGGTCGTCGGGGCCGAACAGGGACCGGGCCAGCTCCGTGGCCTCCTGGCCGAGATCCCGAGCCTCGGCGAACCGGCCCTGGTAGCAGCGGGCGTCGGCCATGGCGCACAGGGAGTCGATCAGGTCCTCGGGGTCGACCTCGCTGCGGCGGGAGACCTCCAGTGCCTGCTCGGTGAGCGGGATGGACTCCGGGACCTGCCCGATCTGGCGGAGCAGGAAGGCCAGGCTCTTCGTCATGCGGATGACCTGCATGTCCTCCTCGCCGGAGGCCGCGAGCCAGGCGCTCCAGGCGGTCCGCGCGAAGTCCGCGGCGCGCTGGTGGTCGCCCCAGTAGTAGAGGAACCACATGGTGTCGTAGACCAGTTCCCGCACATAGGTGTCGGTGCTGGTGACGGCCTGGGAGGTGAGCACGTGCGGCAGCAGGGCCTGGTAGTTGCGCCACTCCAGGGAGGACCCGTAGGGGCCCGGCTTGGCGGCCGAGAGCAGCTGGTGCGCGGCGTCCCGCATCCGCTCCCGCTCCTCGGCGCTCAGCTTGGCCAGGAGCACGGTCTGCAGCAGGCGGTGCATCTGCAGGGTGTCGGACCGGGGGTCCACCTTCACCAGGGAGAACTGGCTGAGGTCGCGGACCGCGCGGTTCAGCCTGATCGACTCGCGCAGCAGGGAGTCGATCTCGGGCGTGATGCTGACGCCCCGGCTGCCGCGCAGCATGGACCGCGGGATGGGCTCGGGCGCCATGCTGGCGCACACGTCCAGCAGCTGCCGGGCGCCCGGGTTGTTCTCCCGGATCCGCTCCAGCGAGATGTCCCAGGCGGCGGCGACGGAGACCGGGTAGTCGGGGTTCGGGTCGAGTTCGAGGATCTCGGGGCTGCGCTCGTCGAGGAGCTGGAGGTACTCGTCGACCTGCATGCCGGTGACGGCCCGCCAGGCACCGGCCTGCTCCACCGCGAGCGGCAGGTCGCCCAGCGCCTCGGCCAGCCGGTCGGCGTCCTCGGGTGTCAGGTCGGGCGAGCGCTTCTGGAGCAGTTCGATCGACTCCGCGCGCTCGAACACGTTGACCGGCAGCGACGTGGCCACCCTTTCCCAGGCGCGGTTCCGGGACGTGACGATGACCTTGCCCGGACCGTTGGCCGGGAAGTACTGGCGCACCGCGTCGACGTCCTCGGCGTTGTCGAAGACGAGCAGCCAGTTGTCGTACGGCCTTCCGGTGCGCAGCGCCTCCAGTACGGCCGGCACGGCCGTGTTGGCGGCGGGAGCGCCGAGGCTGTCCTGCCCGGTGGGGGCGACACCCAGCTGCGCCGCCAGCTGGGCGAGCGCGGCGAGCACGAGGCTCTCGCGCTCGGCGGGGATCCAGCAGATCACCCGGTAGTCGTGCTGGTGGGTGTAGATGTACTCGAGTGCCAGCTGGGACTTGCCGACGCCGCCGAGCCCGTGCAGGGCGTTGGGCAGCACCGCCGCCGTGTCCTGTGACCCCAGCTGCTCCTCCACGGCCCTCAGCAGCGCCTGCCGGCCGACGAACGAGGTGTTGCGCAGGGGCACGTTCACCAGGAGGGCGGGCGTTTCGGTCGTGGTGCTCGGCATGGGGGGCTCAGCCTCCGGGGGTTCTTGTGGGATGGCGTCGGTTACCAGGGGTGGCACGGGTGGTTCTCCAGACTCGTTGGGGCCGTTCGACGGTGGCAGACTTCCCGTTCCGTCGGACAATCCCCCACCAGCCGCACGGTTCACCTCAGAGGGTGTAACTCCGGACATTCCCGTACTCACTCGTTCGGCCTCACCGGGCCCGCGGGCCCTTGACAGGCCGGGCTCGATGCGGCGGGCCCGCTCGGCGTACGGTCCGGACAGTGCCCTCATCACGGCCAGCTCGCTGCGCGCCCAGCCCCGCTCGGACGGGTCGGGCAGCGTGGCGCCCATCGGGTCGCGCAGGGCGGCGCGCAGCGCGACGCCCCGGGCGCCCGCCGCGGGCAGCTCACCCACCACGCTGACCGTGTGGGCGAGTTGGCTGCGGGTGGTGGTGGCGAGCAGTTCCTCGCGGACTCCGTCGGCGAACTCGGGGTGGTGCCCCTCGTCGCCGCTGCCCCAGTCGATCAGTCCGCCCATCAGGATCTCGGCGAGGTGGTCCGGGCCGGTCTCCGGCATGGTGCGCCGCCGCAGCTGTTCCACCAGGTCGAACTCGAAGGGGATGGTGGCGAGTTGGGTGGCGAGCCGGCGCGCGGCCGGGGTGGCGAGCGTGAAGAAGCGGCGCACGGCGGCCTTGGCGGCGCGCGGGAAACGCGGGGCGCGCAGGCCGGGCGCGGGCGAACCCTTGGTGAGGGTGCCGGCCAGCACGACCGGCAGGGCGCGGCGCACTCCGCGCTCCCCGGTGACGAGGTCGGCCCAGGCGGCGAGGGAGCCGGGCTTCAGGGAGAGCACCGGCACGGGCACCGAGCCGTCACCCGCGTCGGGCAGCGGCCGCAGGGGGTCGGGGCCGCCCGGCGGCGCCCAGTGCTCGAGGCCGCCGTTGGCGGCGCCGAAGCCGCCGGCCTCCAGCACGGCCGGATGGGGGTAGAGCGAGGTGCGGTGGCGCAGATGCGGTGGCAGCAGGTGCACCAGGGCCGTGGGGCCCGCGTGGGCGAGCCGGCCGAGCAGGTCGTCGGCGGCGGGTGCGGCCCAGCCGTGGGCGAGTCCGTCGGTGACCACGAGGAAGACCCGGTCGCCGCGCCCGTCGAGGAGTTCGGCGGGGTCGGCGGCCGCCCGGCCGGTCGTCCAGCGCAGGGTGGCGGTCCCGGTGCGCGGCACGTTCACCCGGACCGTGCGCACGGCCCGGAAGGCACCGCTGTGCTCGGCGGCCCGGGCGAGCCGGGCGGTGGCCTCGTCCCAGATCCGCAGGGTGGGTGCGTCGTCGACCAGCAGGACCAGGTCGAAGGCCGCCGTGCGGGCGGGCCGCAGGAAGGGCATCCACATGCCGTCGACGACCCCCTGCTCGGCGGTGGTGTCCTCGTCGAGCTCCAGGGTGTCGCGCGCGGGCACTCGGCGGGCCAGCTGGTGCAGGGCGCGGGCGAACCGGGCGGTGGTGCGTCCCGGGCCTGCTGCGGGCGGTCGTCGGCGGCAGCAGCGGGCGCCCGAGGCGCAGGGTGAAACGGCCCTCGGCGTCAGGTAACAGGCGGGCCGCGGCGGCCGGCTCTCCGGCCGGGGCGGAGGCGGCACGCGGCTGCGACGGGTCGTCGAGGCCCTGGGAGGGAGTCGGGGCGGTGGGCGCGGCGGGCGGACGAGAAGGGCGTACGGCGTCGGCGGGGCCGGCCTCGTCGGCCGGGTGCGTCTCCCGCCGCTCCGGGTCCTCCGTGTCCTGCGGGGCCGCGGAAGGCGGAGCCGGGGTCGCTGCCGACCGGTCCGGCACCGGCTCCCGGCCGGCGGCGGCCGGACCGCCGTGGCGGTTCCAGTACGCGGCGAGCCAGACGGCGTCGGCGACGTCCTGCCAGCGCGGGGCGGACTGCTCCAGGGCGGCCGGGACCGGCACTCCGTGCTCCGTCGACTGGTCGGCGGACTCGGGGAACGCCGAAGGAGGCGACGACCCCGAAACGGGAAATCCGTCGCCGAGCCCGGATGCGTGCTCCCTGGGATAACCCTTCAATTCAGCGGCCCTTCGCGAGGTCGCGCAGGAGCATTTCCACGAGCTTACGCCCGTCACCGTCGGCCTGGAAACCACCCGCGGTGGTCATCTGGACAGCGTTGAGCAGCTGGTCCAGGGAGTGGGTGCCGCCGGCCTGGACCCGCTGGACGAACAGGTCGACCAGGTCTTCCGTGCCCTGCGGGCGGCTGCCGAGGTGCCCTTCGACCATGGCCAGGAGTTGCTCCCGGGTGGGTGTGCGCATCTCCAGCGGCAGACAGCGACGGCGGAAGGCCGCGGGGAACTCGCGCTCTCCGTTGCTGGTGATCACCACGACCGGGAACTCCCGGCACTCGACCCGCCCGTCGCGCACCTCGGCGCGGCCCCCGGGGTCGCTGGTGTGGACGCGCGCGCTGTCCGCGGCGTCGCGCACCAGCTCGGGGACGTCATAGCTTCCGTTCTCCAGGACGTGCAGCAGGTCGTTCGGCAGGTCGATGTCGCTCTTGTCGAGTTCGTCGACGAGAAGCACACGGGGACGATCGTAGGGCAGCAACGCGGTCCCCAGAGGTCCCAGTGTGATGAACTCACCGAGAACCGGGGAAGTTGACGAGGTTTTTGAGTAAGCACGGTGTTGACGTCCTCGGTGGCCGGCTCCTCCGGCCGCCAGGCGGCCGCGTGCCGCAGGCCGGCCCGCCAGGCGGCGATGGCCTGGGCTCGGCCCATGGCGTCGTGGGCGTAGAGGCCGTCGCGCAGGGTGGTGCGGCTGACGATGTTCCACTCCAGAACGCGGCCGAGTCCGAGTTCGCGGGAGATCAGGTAGGCGAGGGTGGACTTGCCGACGCCGGGCGGGCCGGTGATCAGCAGGGGCCGGCGCAGCAGCAGCGCCGCGTTGACGACGTCGATCTCCTCCTCGCCCAGCTGCGGCGTGACGTCGCCCGGACCCAGACGGCGCAGCGCGGCCTGGGGGTCGGCCGGGGGCACCGGGCGGGGCGGGCCGCCGCGGAACCGGCGCCAGGGCGGCGGTTCGGGCAGTGCGGGCGGGACGGCGGGGGCGCCGCCCGTGCCGTG
This sequence comes from Streptomyces tuirus, assembly GCA_018195615.1. GTDB lineage: Bacteria > Actinomycetota > Actinomycetes > Streptomycetales > Streptomycetaceae > Streptomyces > Streptomyces tuirus_A. The sequence continues at coordinate 1,670,803 of JAGTPG010000001.1, forward strand.
GAAGACGCGCCAGCCGTTCGGGGCCGTCTGCTCCTGCGCGGTCATGCCGATGCCTCCTCGCTGGCGAGTTCGCCTGGGTCAGTGGGCTGAACATCCACGGGACGCGTCGGATCGTCCCAGAAAAAGCCGATATGTCTGCCGAGGAGTTCACCGGGTCCCCGGCCCTCGCTCTCGGCGTTCCTGCGCAGGAGGTGAACGGCCACCGGGATTCTCGCCGGCGTGGGAGCGGCGGCGAACAGGGCGGTCACCACCTCCCGGCGCTCCTCGCGGAAGACACCTCTGCGGTCCCAGATGGCGAGTCCTATCCCTTCCGCTATGGCGGCCTTGAGGGCCTCCAGGGCCATGACGTCGGTCGGGGCGTCGAGCACCACCGCCGTGTGTCTTGGTTCCCCGGCGAGCCCGGACTGCCACGCGCCGAGCCGGCCGCCGTCGGGTTCGCGCCAGCCGTGCACCAGGACGCCGTGCTCGCGCAGGGTTCGCCAGCGCTCCAGCCACTGGTCCCGGAGCAGCGCGTCGTCCGCGCGCATCCGCTCCAGACTGCGCAGGTGAACCCCGTACTTCAGGCTGAGCGGCAGCGGCTGCCCGTCGCCGATCCGGAAGGTCAGACCCGCCACATCGTGGTTGAGGAGGTCGTACGGAAGGACGAACTCGATGTACGGCGGCGGCTGGGCGCGTCCACTCGTCCCGGGGTCGCGGGGCGCCGCCCAGAGGCGGGCCCCCTGCCGTAACGCGCGCTGGACGGCCGGGCCGAGCTCGTCGAGGGTGGTCGTGGCCGGTTCACCGGGCTGGGGGTTCCAGCGGCCGGGGACGGTGTTGAGCCAGCAGCGGACGACGATCTCACCGCTGCCGTCCCGCGCGGGTTCCACGGCGACGACCAGGCAGCGCGGGATGTCGGGATCGTTCGTCGCCGTGTCGCGGACCTGACGGCGTTCCTCCACCGGACCGGTCAGGCCTGCGTGTCCGGCCCAGTCGTCGACCCAGCCTGTCAGGGCCGCTTGGTGGGCGGGGGTGGCGGCGAGCCGGGCGGCGTGGTCGACCAGGAGGACGGCGGGTGGCACCCCGTCCGGCTGGACGTTCCAGTCCAGGACGTGGGCGAGGAGTTGTTCCGGGGTGAGTCCGGTGGGCAGGTCGAGGCCGTTGAGCTCCTCGACCAGGGCGTCGCGCAGCCGGGCCGCGGGGAGTTCGCCCTTGGCGAGGACGGAGCGGGCGCCGGCCTCGTCGTCCCGGGTCAGGGGGCCCTGGAGGGCGGGGGGCAGGGCGGGCGCGAGCCACTGGTCGAGCATGTGGTCCAGTTCGTCGCCCGCCAGGTCTCCTTCGAGGATCCGCACCACCTCGACCAGTACGCGCTCGCCGCCCGGCATGTTCAGCGCGGCGCGCACCAGCAGCACGACGTCCTCGCGCAACTTGACGCCGCGCAGGTCGATCTGACGCCCCAGCAGATCACCCAGCACGACGCCGAAGTGCAGTCGCCCCTGCGCGTCCTCCATGCAGCCCAGAGCGCACAGGGCGTTGGTCATCCGTAACAGCAGCCGTAAGCCGTCCGCACGCCCCGACCCGCCCTCGGGTTCGCCGAACCCCGCGTGTGTCTCCACCGACTTTCCCCCTGAGCCGGTACCCCTGCCTGACCGACCAGCGAAGTTAGCACGGCAACCAGCGGTTAACCAGGGACGAATGGGACGGGAAGGACTACGTCCGGCCAGGTCGGCCCCAGGCGGGACGAGCCTGGCCGGAACTGAACGACGCCCGGCTCCGGCCCGACGGCGTCCCCGGCGCACCCGGGTCGTACTGGAGCGGCGGAGCCGCCGTGTCGCCCGCCCGGCCAGCCGGACCGGATCGGGCCCGACTCACGGCCCGGACCGGAGAGGTCCAGCTCACGGCCCGGACCGGATCGGGTCCAGCTCACGGCCCGGACCCGGTCGGGTCCGACTCACGGCCGGGACGGAACGAAACGGGTCCAGCTCACGGCCAGTACTGAACGGGTCCAGCCACGGCCCGGAACGAAACGGCGACCGGCCCGCAGCCCCGACAGAGCCGTGACCGACTCAGCGCCCAGAACAGACCCGCGACCGAGCCAGAGCCCGCAACGAGCCCCGACCGGCCCACAGCCCGGAACAGCACGGCGACAGACTCAGAGCCCGCAACAGACCCGTGACCGACTCAGAACCCGGAACAAACCCGCGACCGAGCCAGAGCCCGCAACGAGCCCCGACCGGCCCACAGCCCGGAACAGCACGGCGACAGACTCAGAGCCCGCAACAGACCCGCGACCGACTCAGAACCCGGAACAAACCCGCGACCGAGCCAGAGCCCGCAACGAGCCCCGACCGGCCCACAGCCCGGAACAGCACGGCGACAGACTCAGAGCCCGCAACAGACGCCGCACCGGCTGAGAGCCCGGAACAAACCCGCGACCGGCCCACGGCCCGGAACAGCGCGGCGGTCGGCTCACAGCCTCGGGTCCACCGGCTCGGACTCCAGGGCCAGTACGCCGAAGACCGCCTCGTGGACCCGCCACAGCGGCTCGCCGTCGGCCAGCCGGTCCAGGGCCTCCAGGCCCAGCGCGTACTCACGGATCGCCAGCGACCGCTTGTGGTTCAGGAACCGCGAGCGCAGCCGGGCCAGGTTCTCCGGGCGCGTGTACTCGGGACCGTAGATGATCCGCAGGTACTCGCGGCCGCGGCACTTGATGCCGGGCTGCACCAGGCGGCCCTGGCCGTCGCGGACCAGCGCCCCGACCGGCTTGACGACCATGCCCTCGCCACCGCGGCCGGTCATCTCCAGCCACCAGTCGGCACCGGCCCGGACGGACTCCGGGTCGCCGGTGTCGACGTACAGCCGCCGGGTGGTCTGGAGCAGGCCGCTGCCGTCGTGCTCGACGAGCCGGTCGAGCAGGGCGAGCTGCTCGTCGTGCGGCAGGGCGGCGAGGCTGCGGCCCTGGACCGCGAGAATCTGGAACGGGGCCAGGCGGACGCCGTGCAGGCCGTCCGTGGTCCAGCAGTAGCGGCGGTAGGCCTGCGTGAACGCGGCGGCGTCGGCGGACCGCTCGCGGGTCCGGGACAGCAGCGCGGTCACGTCGACACCCCGCGCCGCCGCGCCCTGCAGCGCGGCCAGCGCGCCCGGGAGCGCCGCGCCGGACGCGGCACCCACGGCGGCGTACTGCGACCGCAACAGCCCGGACGCCTTCAGCGACCACGGCATCAGCTCCGCGTCCAGCAGCAGCCAGTCCGTCTCGAGGTCGTCCCAGAGACCGGCCTCGCCGATCGCCGTGCGCACCCGGTCGAGTATCTGCTCGGTGAGGGCGTCGTCGTCGAGGAACGGGCGGCCGGTGCGGGTGTAGAGGGACCCGGTCGGGCCGTCCGCTCCGAAGCGCTTGCGGGCCGCGTCCGCGTCCCGGCACACCAGGGCCACCGCCCGCGAGCCCATGTGCTTCTCCTCGCACACGACCCGCGCGACGCCGTCCCGCGCGTACTGGGCGAAGGCCTCGGCCGGGTGCTCCAGGTAGCCCTCGATGTGCGAGGTCGCGGTCGGTGCCATGGTCGGCGGCAGGTACGGCAGGAGCCGCGGGTCCACCGCGAAGCGGCTCATGACCTCCAGGGCCGCCGCCGCGTTCTCCTCGCGGATCGAGATCCGGCCCTGGTGCCGGGTCTCCACGACCCGCCTGCCCCGCACGTCCGCCAGGTCCAGCGGGCGGCCGTCCTGCCCGCCGGGTGCCTCGGTGCGCAGCGGCTTCACCGGCTCGTACCAGACCCGCTCGGCCGGTACGTCGACGAGCTCGCGCTCCGGCCAGCGCAGCGCGGTGAGCCTGCCGCCGAAGACCGCGCCGGTGTCCAGGCAGATGGTGTTGTTGAGCCAGGTGGCCTCCGGGACCGGGGTGTGGCCGTAGACGACGGCCGCCCGGCCGCGGTACTCCTCCGCCCACGGGTAGCGCACCGGCAGGCCGAACTCGTCGGTCTCCCCGGTCGTGTCGCCGTACAGGGCGTGGCTGCGGACCCGGCCGGAGGTGCGGCCGTGGTACCGCTCGGGCAGACCGGCGTGGCAGACGACCAGCCGGCCGCCGTCGAGGACGTAGTGGCTGACGAGGCCGTCGAGGAACTCCCGTACCTCGGCGAGGAACTCCTCGCTCTCGCCCGCCATCTGCTCGATGGTCTCGGCGAGGCCGTGGGTGTGCTGGACCTTGCGGCCGCGCAGGTACCGGCCGTACTTGTTCTCGTGGTTGCCGGGCACGCACAGGGCGTTGCCGGACTTCACCATCGACATCACACGGCGCAGCACACCCGGGCTGTCGGGGCCGCGGTCGACCAGGTCGCCGACGAAGACGGCCGTACGGCCCTCCGGGTGGACTCCGTCGACGTAGCCCAGCTTGCCCAGCAGTGCCTCGAGTTCGGCGGCGCAGCCGTGGATGTCGCCGACGATGTCGAAGGGGCCGGTGAGGTGGGTCAGGTCGTTGAAGCGCTTCTCGGTGACGACCGTGGCGTTCTCGACGTCCTCCACGCCGCGCAGGATGTGCACCTTGCGGAAGCCCTCGCGCTCCAGGTGCCTGAGGGAGCGGCGGAGTTCGCGGGTGTGGCGGTGGATGACCCGGCGGGGCATGTCCGCGCGGTCGGTGCGGGCCGCGTTGCGCTCGGCGCACACGTCCTCGGGCACGTCGAGCACGATGGCTATCGGCAGGACGTCGTACCGCCGGGCCAGCTCGACCAGCTGACGGCGGGCCTCGGGCTGCACGCTGGTCGCGTCCACGACGGTGCGGCGGCCCGCGGCGAGGCGCTTGCCCGCGATGTAGTGCAGGACGTCGAAGGCGTCCTTGGTGGCACTCTGGTCGTTCTCGTCGTCCGAGACGAGACCGCGGCAGAAGTCGGACGAGATGATCTCGGTCGGCTTGAAGTGCCGGTGGGCGAAGGTGGACTTGCCGGAGCCGGAGGCGCCGACGAGGACCACCAGGGAGAGGTCGGTGACGGGCAGGACGCGCCCCTTGTGTACGTCGGTCATGCCGCCTTCGCCTCCTTCGGGGTGGTCAGTGTGAACACGGCCATCTGGGTGGGTGGCCCCACCTCCGAGTCGTCGGGGCCCACGGGTTCGAACTCGACGCCGTATCCGTGCCGTTCGGCCACCGACCGCGCCCAGGTCCGGAACTCCGCGCGGGTCCACTCGAAGCGGTGGTCGCCGTGCCGGACGTGGCCGGCCGGGAGGCTCTCCCAGCGCACGTTGTACTCGACGTTCGGGGTCGTCACCAGGACGGTCCTGGGGCGGGCCGAGCCGAACACCGCGTACTCCAGGGCGGGCAGCCGGGGCAGGTCGAGGTGCTCGATGACCTCGCTGAGCACGGCGGCGTCGTACCCCTTGAGCCGGCGGTCGGTGTACGCGAGCGAGCCCTGGAGGAGCTTGACGCGCGTGGCCTGCCGCTCCCCCATGCGGTCCAGCTTCAGCCGCCGGGAGGCGATGGTGAGCGCGCGCATCGACACGTCCAGCCCCACGATCTCGGTGAACACCGGGTCCTTGAGCAGTGCCTGCACCAACTGGCCCTGGCCGCAGCCCAGGTCGAGCACCCGGGCGGCCCCCGCGGCCTTGAGTGCGGCGGTGATCGCCTCCCGGCGCCGCACGGCCAGCGGGGTGGGACGCTCCTCGGTCTCGGTCTCCGCCTCGACCGCGTTGTCGATCTCCTCGACCTCGCTGTCGTCCGCCTCCGCGAGCCGCACGAGCTCCAGTCGCTCGGTCGCCTGCCGGGTCAGCGACCAGCGGCGCGAGAGGTAGCGGCTGGTGATCAGCTTCTGCTCGGGGTGGCCGGCCAGCCAGCCCTCACCGGCGCGCAGCAGCTTGTCGACCTCCTCGGAGGAGACCCAGTAGTGCTTGGCGTCGTCCAGGACCGGGAGGAGGACGTAGAGGTGGCGCAGGGCCTCGGCGAGAGTGCGGTCGGCGGACTCCAGTTCGAGTCGGACGTACCGGGAGTCTCCCCACTCGGGGAACTCGGTCTCCAGCGGCACGGGTTCGGCGGTGACCGTCCAGCCCAGCGGCTCGAAGAGCCGTCGTACCAGGTCGGGGCCGCCGCGGGCGGGCAGCGCCGGCACCTCGACGCGCAACGGCCGTGGTGCGGCGGGCAGTTCGGGACGGGCGTTGCAGACGCCGCGCATCGCGCTGGAGAAGACGCTGCTCAGCGCCACGGCGAGGAGGGAGGAGGCCGCGTACGGGCGGTCGTTGACGTACTGCGCGAGGGCCGCGTCCGGGGCACCGCCCCTGCCCTTGCCCTTGCCGCGCCGGACCAGGGCCACCGCGTCCACCTCCAGCAGCAGTGCCGCCGTGCAGCGCTCGGCGTCCGCCTCGGGGTAGAGGACGTGGGCCGTGCCGTAGGAGGTGGAGAACGCCTGCGCCTTCTCGGGATGCTTGTGCAGCAGGAAGCCGAGATCGGTGGCGGGACGCTCCGGGGTGCCGGTGGTGGTGAGGGTCAGGAACACGGTGGGTCGACCTCGATCAGTGGTCTGAACTGCGGATACGCCCACCGTACAGAGAGGGCACCGGCAGCACCCGGGAATTTTCGCTAGCCTCCCGATCGACCGGGCGTTCGAGGGGGATTCGAGGGGCGCCCACGCAGGCACAGATGCGGAGGCCTCACGTGACAGACGCCGGGCGAAGCGCGGACCACCTCGACACCGGCAAGCCCCACTCGGCTCGCATGTACGACTACTTCCTGGGTGGGAAGGACAATTACCCGGTCGACGCGGAAGCGGCCGATCAAGTGATCTCCCTCTTCCCGGCCGTCCGGGAGATGGCGCGGACCAACCGCTCGTTCATGCATCGCGCCTCCCGGCTGCTGGCCGAGCAGGGCGTCGACCAGTTCCTCGACATCGGCACCGGCATACCGACCGAGCCGAACCTGCACCAGATCGTCCAGGACATCGCCCCGCACGCCCGGGTGGTGTACGCCGACAACGACCCGATCGTCCTGCGGCACGCCGAGGCACTGCTGCACAGCACGCGGGAGGGAAAGACCGCCTACGTCGCGGGCGACGTACGGGAACCGGGGAAGATCATCGCGGCGGCACGGGACACCCTCGACTTCAGCCGGCCGATCGCGTTGTCCCTCGTGGCTCTGCTGCACCTGGTGGCGGACGCGGACGAGCCCCGCCGGATCGTGCGCGACCTCCTCGAACCCCTCGCTTCCGGAAGCTGGTTGACGCTGTCCCACGCGACGGGCGACTTCGATCCGGAGACCTGGGAGCGGGTCGTCGAGGTGTACCGCAAGGGCGGGACGGCGGCCCAGGTGCGCACCCGTGCCGAGTTCACGGAGTTCTTCACGGGTCTTGAGCTGGTGGACCCCGGCGTGGTCCTGGCGGCGCGGTGGCACCCCGAACCGGGTGCACCCGGCCAGGACCGACGCGGGGGTGAGGAGATACCCCTCTACGTGGCGGTCGCCCGCAAGCCGTGACGACCGCCTGCCGTACCGGCCTCAGGACAGCTGCGACTGCACCTGCGAGGAGATCAGCTCCAGGTGGTCGAGGTCGTCCAGGTCGAGGACCTGGAGGTAGATCCGGCTCGCGCCGGTCTCGGCGTACCGGCCGATCTTGTCGACGACCTCGGCCGGGGAACCGGCCAGGCCGTTGAGCTTCAGCTCGTCGGCGTCACGGCCGATCGCGGCGGCCCGGCGGGCGACCTCCGCCTCGTCCCGGCCGACGCAGACGACCAGGGCGGTGGAGTAGATCAGGTCGTCACCGCTGCGGCCGGCCTGCTCGGCGGCGGCGCGCACCCGGCCGAACTGACGCTCGCTGTCCTCGACCGAGGCGAAGGGGATGTTGAACTCGTCGGCGTACCGCGCGGCCAGCCGCGGGGTGCGGGTGGCGCCGTGGCCGCCGACGAGCACGGGGATCTTCGCCTGCGCGGGCTTGGGCAGCGCGGGCGAGTCCGTGAGGTCGTAGTAGGTGCCGTGGAAGTCGAAGGTCTTGCCGAGGTCCGTCGCCCACAGGCCGGTGACGATCTCCAGCTGTTCCTCGAGGCGGGCGAACTTCTCCTTGGGGAACGGGATGCCGTAGGCCTTGTGCTCCTCCTCGAACCAGCCGGCGCCGAGGCCGAGCTCGACCCGGCCGCCGGACATCTGGTCGACCTGAGCGACCTGGATGGCGAGCACGCCGGGCAGCCGGAAGGTGCCGGCGGTCATCAGTGTGCCCAGCCGGATGCGCTTGGTCTCGCGGGCGAGTCCGGCCAGGGTGATCCAGGCGTCGGTGGGGCCCGGCAGACCGTCCACGGAACCCATACGGAGATAGTGGTCGGAACGGAAAAATGCGTCGAATCCCAAGTCTTCCGTGGCCTTGGCCACGGTGAGCAGAGTGTCGTAGGTCGCCCCCTGCTGGGGCTCGGTGAAGATGCGAAGATCCATGCTTCCATCCTGCCCTCCGGGTCCCTGGACGAGGAGGCCGGTCCCTCGTGCCGCCCGGTCCCCGGTCGGGTGAAATTACGTCCATACCGCGTGTGCCCCGTGACCGGGCCAGTGACCGGCCCCGGTGGTGATCGTTGGCTCGGGCGGAGCCGGAGCCCCCGGCTTCCGCGCCGGCCGGTGACCAGCCGGGGCGTCACCCGCGTCGGCCTCCCCGTGGGGCCAGGGGCCGAGGAGGCCGTCATGTCCGAAGAGAGCGTGCCGCAGCAGGGCGGGACCGGGCAGCCGAAGGGGCTGTTGCAGCAGATGGAGGAGCTGATGGCGGCGTTGAACGCGGACCTGTCGGCGCTGGACGCGGATCTTCAGGCGTCGGGGGACACCGACCGGAGGTCGGGCGAGGAGGAGCAGGTCGGCTGAGGCCCGCCCCGGGGAGCGCCCGCCCCTTATCCCGCCTCCATCTCCGGTAACGCCTGCTCCCGGTCCGCGAGTCTGCGGAGCATCTCCAGGACGCGGTCGCGGGACTCGTCCGCCGCGTCGATGGCCTCCATGCACTGCCAGTACGTGCCCTCGTCGTCCGCGGCGCAGGCGAGGCCGACGAGGGCGATGCCGACCTCGCCGAGGAGGCCGCCGAGGTACATCAGGGTGTGGCGGGCGTCACCCAACTCGGTGAGCTGGCCCGCCCGCAGTTCACCGGGGGCCAGTTCGGGCGGGTCGAGGACGCCGCAGCCACGGCCCGCCAGCTCGGTCAACCCCAGTGCCTCACCGCGCAGTTCGGGCGGACCGGCGACGGCCAGCCGACTGCCTATGGCCTGCGCGAGAGCCTGCGCCTGCCACACTTCGGCCAGGATCCCCGGCACGTCGCCGCCCGCCGCCAGGGACCGCCTGCTCGTCACGATGAGCCGCACCGCGTCCATGCGCTGCCCCCGTCCTGTCCCGACGCGCTCCGCGCGTCCGTCCGCCCGAACTCCCTTGTTCACTACCCAGAGTGAAGGGCTCTGAGACGAAAAGCCAGAGGAAGACGGAAATTAGCGGACAACAATTCGGATTCGGGCCGCATTTTGGTTACTCAGTGTACAACCGGACTGTGTGCTTCCTAGATCGGGAATCTCCGCTCGTTCCGGTCGATCTTCGCGTCCAGCGCGGCCAGCGGGTCGACGCCGAGCACCTCGCACAGCTGGAGCAGATAGGCGAGTACGTCGGCGACCTCGTCGGTGACGCGGTGCGCGGTGTCCGGGTCGGTCATCACACGGGCCGACTCCTCGGGCGTCAACCACTGGAAGATCTCGACCAGTTCGGACGCCTCCACGCTGAGCGCGGCGACCAGATTCTTGGGGGTGTGGTACGGCTGCCAGTTCCGCGCGGCCGCGAACTCGGCCAGCCGGCGTTGCAGTCTCGCCACGTCCAGGGGTTCGTCAGTCACGGTCCAGGTGTACCACCGTGACTCCCTCCGTCCCGTCGGCCCACGAGGCGTCGCTGACCGCGCCGATGAGCCGGATGTGGCCCCGCTCGCTCATCCGGGCCGCCAGCCGGAGCAGTTCGTGCCGCTGCCGCGGGTCGAGGCACCGGTCGAAGCCGTCGGCGAGGACGGTGAGCGTCTGGAGCGCGGCGGGTACCTCGCCGGCCGGGTCGACCTCCAGGACGCCGGGGCCGGTGAGCAGGACCAGTGCGAGGGCGAGGTACCGCAGTTCGCCGTCGCCGAGCCGCCGCAGGTCCGTGGTGGTGCCGTCGCCCCGGTCGAGGCCCGCACGGAGGGGGACGGTGCCCTTCAGCCGGTCACGCCCGTCCGGTGCCGGTCCGGCCGGCCCGGCGAGCACGTCCGCCACCGGTCCGGTGCAGCCGGCGCGTACCGCGGCGACGAACTGCGTGTGCCGCCGTCCGCATTCGGCGCGGGTGCGCCACAGGACGTCGGCGAGGTTGCCGCAGCCGCCGAGCAGCCGGCCCGAGCCGGCCGGTACGGGGCCGCGCATGCGGCCGGGGTCGGGGTCGCAGGCGAAGGCCGAGCGCAGGGCGACCACCATCTGCTCGGCGGCGGCCAGCACCCTGCGCTGCCCGGGCGTCTTGCCGGCCACGCGCAGCGGCAGCAGGGCGGTGCCGAGCCGGTCGTCCGGGAGCGGGCCGCGGGTCACCGGCGTCGGCCCGGCCGTGTGCCAGGCGGCCTGCACGGCGCGCTTCCCGGGGTCGCGCAGGGCGGTCTCCAGCAGGACCAGTCCGTCGGCGGTCAACCGCTCGCCCACGACGCGCAGTTCGGGCTCGGCCTGCACGGCGACGTCGAGCCGGACGGGGCCGGCCGGGCCGTCGGCCGTGCACCCGATCCGGAAGCCGCGCCGGCGCTGTGGGTCGGGCCGGGCCCGCTCCGGCACACAGGCGACGGGGTCCGGGAACGCCTCACCGAGCCCGGCGCCTCCCCCGAGCCGGGCGAGCGCCTCGTAGGCCCGCAGCGCGCTGGACTTGCCGCAGCCACTGGGACCGGCGAGCAGGGTGAGCGGCCCGAGCGGCAGCACGGCGCGGCGGTGGGTGGTGAAGGCGGACAGCCGCAGCTCGGTGATCCGGGGGCGGCCGGGGTGCGCGACGCCGCCCGCGGGCGGATCGGATTGCGCGGGAGGGGCGGGAGCGGGGGCTGGTTCATAGCGGGACGGTAGGACTTCGCGGGAGTCCGCCGACCGGACGAACCGTTCCGCCCGAGGGGCCTTCCTACGATCGAGCGACCCCGGCCTCGGGCAGGAGACTCACACCCCCGGGACGCCGACCCCCTCCATCAGTCCCGTCACCTCGGTCCCCGCCGGGGTCAGCAGGAACACGTTGCGGTCCACCCGGTGCATTCCGCTGGCCAGGCCGAAGACGACACCGGTGCTGAAGTCGAGGACGCGCTTGGCGACGTCCGTCTCGGCGCCGGTCAGGTCGAGCAGCACGGGCACGCCCGCCATCAGCCTCTCGGCGACGTCTCGCGCGTCGGCGAAGACGTTGACCCGCAGCACGACGAAGCGGCGGCGCGTCTCCGTCTCGGCTTCGGGTATGGAACGGTGGCCGGCGGAGGACGGCCAGGCGTCCCGGCCCCGCAGCGGCACGACCTGGGCGAGCCCCTCCCACTGTTCGTCGGTGACATCGTGGCTGTTCACCGGCATGCTCCGTCCTGGCTCGCGCTGGCTGTCTGCATCGGCCAATTGTTGCGTACGGTCACCCGTTCGGCCCAACAGCGACACGCTCCGCGACCTCATTGCGCCTCACAACGGCCGGAAGGCGGCTGTGTGACGGGCGTAACTGCTCGTGATCAAGCAATGTGACACCTGCGTAACGGGATGTTCGTACCGTCGACGGCATGACCACGACCCCCCGGCCGCAGCAGGAGACGCAAGCGGTGCGCACCGTCTGCTCGTACTGCGGTGTGGGCTGCGGGCTCGTGCTCGATGTCGCCGTGGGGCCGGACGGGCGGCGCACGGTCCTGAAGGCGGCGGGCGACAAGGCGCACCCGGCGAACGCCGGCCGGCTGTGCACCAAGGGCGCGACCACGGCCGAGATGCTCGCCGCGCCCGGCCGGCTGACCACCGCGCTGGTCCGGGACGACCGGGGCGAGGAGCCGGTGCCGGCCCCGGTGGGCGACGCGATCGCCGAGACCGCCCGGCGCCTGCGCGAGATCGTCGACGCGCACGGGCCGGACGCGGTCGCCTTCTACGTGTCCGGGCAGATGAGCCTGGAGGCCCAGTACCTGGCGAACAAGCTGGCCAAGGGGTTCGTGCGGACGAACCAGATCGAGTCGAACTCGCGGCTGTGCATGGCGAGCGCGGGCACCGGATACAAACTGTCGCTGGGCGCGGACGGGCCGCCCGGGTCGTACGAGGACTTCGACCGGGCGGACGCCTTTCTCGTCATCGGGTCGAACATGGCCGACTGCCATCCGATCCTGTTCCTGCGGATGATGGAGCGGGTCAAGGCGGGCGCCAAGCTGATCGTCGTCGATCCGCGGCGCACCGCGACCGCCGCCAAAGCCGACCTGTTCCTCCAGGTCAGGCCGGGGACCGACCTCGCGCTGCTGAACGGTCTGCTGCACCTGCTGCACGAGGGCGGGCACACCGACCCGGAGTTCGTCGCGGCCCACACCGAGGGCTGGGAGGACCTGCCCGGGTTCCTCGCCGACTACGCCCCGGCGGCGGTCGCCGAGATCACCGGGCTCGCCGAGGACGACCTGCGCGAGGCCGCCCGGCTGATCGGCGCGGCGGGCAAGCGGTGGATGAGCTGCTGGACCATGGGGCTCAACCAGTCCACGCACGGCACCTGGAACACCAACGCCCTGGTCAACCTGCATCTGGCGACAGGGGCGATCTGCCGTCCGGGCGCCGGGCCGTTCTCCCTCACCGGCCAGCCCAACGCGATGGGCGGGCGCGAGATGGGCTACATGGGCCCGGGGCTGCCGGGTCAGCGGTCGGTGCTCGTGGCCGAGGAGCGGGCGTTCGTCGAGGAGCGGTGGGAGCTGCCGCCGGGGACGCTGCGCGCGGACGGGGCCGGGCAGGGCACGGTCGAGATGTTCCGGCGGATGGCCGACGGCGAGATCAAGGCCTGCTGGATCATCTGCACCAACCCCGTCGCCTCGGTGGCCAACCGCCGTACGGTCATCGAGGGCCTGGAGGCCGCCGAGTTCGTCGTCGCGCAGGACGTGTTCACGGACACCGAGACGAACGCGTACGCCGATGTCGTCCTGCCGGGCGCGATGTGGACCGAGGCGGAGGGCGTCTTCGTCAACAGCGAGCGCAACCTCACACTGACCCGGCAGGCCGCGGACCCGCCCGGGGAGGCGATGGCCGACTGGCGGATCATCGCGGAGGTGGCGTGCGCGATGGGGTACGAGAAGGGGTTCTCGTACGACAGCGCCGAGCAGGTCTTCGAGGAGATCCGGCGGTTCTGGAACCCGAAGACCGGGTGGGACCTGCGCGGGGTGTCCTACGAACGGCTGCGTCAGACGCCCGTGCAGTGGCCGGCCGCGCGGGAGGACGGGCCGGAGCGCAATCCCGTCCGCTACGTGGGGGACGGTGTGCTGCGCTTCCCGACGGCCAGTGGTCGTGCCGTCTTCTTCGCCCGGCCGCACCTGCCCGCGGCCGAGATGCCGGACGACGACTATCCGTTCGTGCTCAACACCGGGCGGGTGCAGCACCAGTGGCACACGCTCACCAAGACCGGGAAGGTCGCCAAGCTCAACAAGCTGAACTCCGGTCCCTTCGTGGAGGTCCACCCGCGGGACGCGGACGCGCTCGGCGTCGCGGAGGGCGATCTGGTCGAGGTCGCCTCGCGGCGTGGCCGGGCCGTGCTGCCGGCGGTCGTGACGGACCGCGTTCGGCCGGGGTGCGCCTTCGCGCCGTTCCACTGGAACGACCTGTTCGGCGAGTACCTGAGCATCAACGCGGTGACGAGCGACGCGGTGGATCCGCTGTCCTTCCAGCCGGAGTTCAAGGTGTGCGCCGTGTCGCTGGCGAAAGTGGCGACGCCAGTGCGCGAGGAACCCGCGGCGGCTCTGACGCCCACTGCCCTCACCCCCGGTGCCGCCGATCCCTTCGGTCTCGAACCCTCCCCTCCGCCGGCGCTCTCCGCCCAGGAACGGCAGTACCTCACGGGCTTCCTCGCCGGCCTCGGCTCGGGTGCGCCCGGCGTTCCGGTGCTCCCGCCGGACGCGCCCTTCTCGCCCGAGCACGCCTTGTGGGTCAACGGCGTCCTCGCCGGCATGTACTCCCGGACCGCGCCCGCCGCCCCACACCGGCAGGGCGGCCGGGAGGTCGTGGTGCTGTGGGCCTCGCAGACGGGGAACGCCGAGGAGTTCGCCGCCGCCACCGCCGAGCGGCTGACGTCGACCGGGCACCGTACGACCCTGGTCGGCATGGACGAGGCCGACATCGGGACGCTCGCCCGCACGGCGGACCTGCTCTTCATCACCAGCACCTTCGGGACGGCGACGCGCCCGACAACGGCACCGGCTTCTGGGACGCGCTCGCCGGGGAACGAGCCCCGCGGCTGGACGGGGTGCGGTTCGCCGTCCTCGCCTTCGGCGACTCCTCGTACGACGACTTCTGCGGGCACGGGCGGCGCCTGGACGCGCGGCTCGACGAGCTGGGCGGGGTGCGGCTGGCCCCGCGTACGGACTGCGAACCGGACTACGACACCTCCGCCGGGGCGTGGCTCGACCAGGTGCTCTCGGCGCTGGGCGGCACCACCACCGAGGTACCGAAGCAGACGCCCGAGTCCCGGTCCAAGCCGCCGGCCACGACCGCGCGGCTCGTCGGCAACCGGCTGCTCAGCCGGCCCGGCGCGGGCAAGGAGGTGCGGCGGTTCACCTTCGACACGAGCGGGACGGACCTGACGTACGAGGCCGGGGACGCGCTGGGCGTACGGCCCGTCAACGCGCCCGCTCTCGTGGCCGAGTGGCTGGCGGTGACCGGACTGGACGCGGAGGCGGCCGTCGCGGTGGACGGGGCCGGCGAGGTGCCGTTCGCCGAGGCGCTCAGCCGGCACTTGGACATCACGAGGATCACCCCCGACCTGCTGCGCTTCGTGGCGGAACGGGCCCATGACGACCACGCGTTGCGCAGGCTGCTGCGGCCCGACAACAAGGACGGTCTCGCGCAGTGGAGTTGGGGGCGGCAGGCGGTGGACGTGGTCGCCGAGTACGGGGTGCGGGCGAGCGCCGGGGAGTGGGCCGGGGTGCTGCGCAGGCTCCAGCCGCGGCTGTACTCCATATCGTCCAGCCCGCTCGTCGACCCGCGGCGGGTGTCGCTGACGGTGTCCGTGGTGCGGTACGAGAACCTGCACGGGCGGGCGCGTGGCGGAGTGTGCTCGCCGTTCCTGGCCGACGCCGGGCCGGACACCGAGGTGCCGGTGTTCGTGCAGCGTTCGCCGCACTTCCGGCCCCCGGCCGACGCGTCGACGCCGATGGTCATGGTCGGCCCCGGCACCGGCGTCGCGCCGTTCGTCGGCTTCCTCCAGGAGCGGCGGGCCCTCGGGCACGGAGCTCCCAACTGGCTGTTCTTCGGCGAGCAGCACCGTGCGACGGACTTCTACTACGAGGACGAGCTGACGGCGCTGCTCGACGAGGGCACCCTGACCCGCCTGGACACCGCCTTCTCCCGGGACCAGCGCAACAAGGTGTACGTGCAGGACCGGATGCGCGAGCACGGGCCGGAGCTGTGGCACTGGCTGCGCGACGGGGCGCGCTTCTACGTGTGCGGGGACGCCTCGCGCATGGCCAAGGACGTGGACCGGGCGCTGCGGGACATCGCGATGACGCACGGTGGGCTGGGCGAGGCGGAGGCCGCCGCGTACGTGAAGCAACTCGCGGCGGACAAGCGGTATGTGCGGGACGTGTACTGACCGCGAACGTGCCTGAGGACGACCGGCCCCCTTACTCGCCTCACACCGGACTCTTCACCTCCGCCCGGGCCTCGCTCACCGGCGGCGATTAGCGTCCCTCGCCGTGTACTCGGCAGAAACCACGCTGGTGGTGCCCGGCCCGCGCACGCGGTCGGCGGTGGCCGGGCCCCCTCCCCCGGCCCAGTGGCACCGCGTTCTGACCCTGCTCGCCGACATCAGTCTGCTGATCGGCACGCGAGCGGTGTGGACGGCGGCGGCCGGTCACCGGCCGGCCGTGGCCGCGGTGATCTCGGCGTGCTACGCCGCCATTCTGGTGTGCGGGGTGCTGGCCCTGGTGGTCCGCCGGGAACGGTCGCTGGCCCGGGTGGACCTGGGCGTGCTGGTGACGGGCGTGACCCTCACCCTCTGCGCGTGGGTCATGCTGCACCGCGGCTCCGACGAGGCGCTGCTCACCACCCAGGCGGCACGGCAACTGGCCGCGGGCCGGCCGGTGTACGGGCAGCCGTGGCCGTGGCTCTTCGGCCACGGCGCGGCTCTCACCCCGACGGTGACCGGCGGCTACGACCTCACCTACGGCTATCCGCCGCTGGCCCCGCTGCTGACCGTGCCGCTGCTGTGGCTGGGGCACGGCGGTGCCCCGGCGACGGCGTTGAGCACGGGCGCGCTCCTCGCCGGCACGGTCGTACTGTGGCGGATGCTCCCGGCGCCGTGGCGGTCGGCGGCGACCATGGTGTGCCTGGGCTTCGGGATGCTGCCGTCGTACGGCCGCCTCGGCTACCCGGCGATCGTGGCCCTGGCCCTGCTGGTGCCGGTGGTGGTGCGCTGGCCGCGGACCGGTGCGGGCGGGCGGCTGGGTGCCGCGGGCCTGGCGCGGGCCGCGTGCCTGGGGGCGGCGTGCGCTGCGCAGCAACTCCCGTGGTTCCTGGCGCCGTTCCTGCTGGCCGGGATGTACGCGGTGCGGCGCGGCGAGCTGGGAGGTCGGGCCGCGGCGCTGGTGGTGCTGCGGTTCGCGGGTGCCGCGGCGGTGGTGTGGCTCCTGGTCAACGCCTACTTCGCCGTCAGCGAGCCGGGCGCCTGGCTGAGGGGGATCGCCCTGCCGCTGACACAGGGCGCGGTGCTGCACGGGCAGGGCGTGGTGGACATCTCGCTGTACCTGACGAACGGCAGCGACCGGCTCGACTGGTACTCCTCCGCGAGTCTGCTGCTGCTCGCCGGCCTGCTCGTGCTGTTCGTGCTGTTCGTCCGGCGGCTGGGTCCGGCCGCGACCGTCCTGCCCTGGTGCGCGTTCTATCTGGCGACCCGGTCCCAGGACGGCTACTACCTGATGATGACGCCGCTGTGGCTGGCTGCGGCCGTCACGGCTCCGGCCTCGGCGTTCGCCGGGGCGTGGCAGCCTGGTCCGCGCCTGCTGACCGGACCGCACCGCCGCCCGGCCCGGATCGTCGCGACGGTGCTGCTGCTCGCGCCCGCGCCGGTCGGTGCGGCCGTGGCGGCGACGGGCACGCCGCCCCTGCGCATGCGGGTCGTCGCGGCGAACCACCCCACGGCGGCCGCGGTCTCCCGCCTCACCCTGGAGGTCACCAACACGGACGACACGCCTCTCGCCCCGCACTTCACCCTGACCACGGGGCAGGGCATGGACCCGTACTGGCGGGTCGTCCGGGGTCCGCACACCCTGCCCTCGCACAGCACCGCCCGCTACGAACTCCGGCCGCCGTCGGGCCGGTTCCTCCTGCCCGGGCCGGGTGTCCGGATCCGTCTGCGCGCGTTCACGGCGTCGCCGCAGACCCTGTCGAGCGCCGATGTGCGGTCGGCGGTGCGGGGAGCGGAGTGACGGCGAGGTCAGCCGGTGGCCCGGACGAAGCGGAGGGCCGCGGTGACGGTGGTCCGGCCGCGGATCATGCCCAGCTGGTTCCAGCCCATGCCGAACTGCTCCCGGTCGACGCTGAACTCCGCCTCCAGGGTGAGTCCCGCGGTGTCCCGGTCCTTCAGGCGCGCGGTCAGGGACAGCGGCCTGCTGATGCCGCGGACGGTCAGCTGGCCGACGACCTGCACCTGGTCGCCGTCGCGCAGTTCGGCGCTGCGGGCCGCGAAGGTGATCTCGGGGTGGTGGTCCGCGTCGAAGAAGTCGGCGGACTTCAGGTGGGTGTCCCGCTTGGCGTTGCCGGTGTCGAGGGAGGCGACGTCGAAGGTCAGGGTGCCGACGGCGGACCCGTCGGGCCGCACCTCGCCCGTGCCGGCGAGGGCGCCGAAGCCGCCCTTGACGGTGACCAGGCCCCACATGGTCTTGTGCCGGATGCCGACGGTCGAGGCGGTCGCGTCGAGCTGCCACAGTCCGGTTTCCACGGCGACGGTCATGATCCTTCTCCCACACTCATGTCGTCCAAATTTGGATGACCAACTGGATGACCGCACGCTAGCGGCTCGTCCAAAATTGAACAACCCCCCTGTTCCAAATTTGGACGACAGGTACTCTTGAACGCATGGCCGAACATCATGAGCACCCCGCCGACCTGCCCGGATGCCCGGCCGGGGCAGTGGGCTGCTGCCGGCGGGGCTGCGCGCCTGGATGCTGCTGCTCGCCGCGACGGGGGCCGTGGAGCAGCGGCTGCGCGCGGTCGTGAAGGAGAGGCTGGACGTCTCGCACGACGAGTTCCTGGTGCTGTGCCTGCTCGCGGAGCAGCCCGAGGGCGGCCTGCGCATGACCCGTGTCGCGGAACTCCTGGGCCGCCCCAAGACCCGCCTCACCTACCAGATCGCCTGCCTCCAGCACGCCGGCCTCGTCACCCGTCGGTCGGTGTGCGGTGACAGACGCGGCATCGAGGTCGCCCTCCCCGACAAGGCCCGCCGCCTGCTGACCGAGGCCTCCGACACGCTCGCCGAGACGGTCACCGAGTCCTTCGGCCGCTTCATGGGGCCCGACCAGTGCGAGGCGATGCGCGCACTGGTGCCGGACCTCGCCCAGGAGTCCCGCGGGGAGTGAGAGGCCGGGCGGTTCACCGGAACCCGGTCGGGGGTACCCGGCGCCTGCTCGTTCCGACATCAGCAGGAGGCCTCCATGGGCACGTTGGACCTGCCCGATCCCGTCGTACGGCACCCGTCGGGCGGACCGCCCGTCGACGCGGTGGCGCTCGCGGAGGCGTTACGGGCGCGGGTCGACGGTGAGGTGCGGTTCGACGGGGGGAGCCGGGCCGCGTACTCGACGGACGCCTCCAACTTCCGGCAGACGCCGATCGGTGTGGTGGTGCCGGGGACGCCCGAGGCGGCGGTGGAGGCGGTGGCCGTGGCCCGCGAACACGGGGCGCCGGTGCTGTCCCGGGGCGGTGGGACGAGCCTGGCAGGGCAGTGCACCAACACCGCCGTGGTGATCGACTGGTCGAAGTACTGCAACCGGCTGGAGTCCGTGGACACCGACGGCCGCACCTGCGTCGTACAGCCCGGCATCGTCCTGGACGACCTCAACCGGCAGCTCGCCCCGACCGGTCTGCGCTACGGCCCCGAGCCCGCCACCCACCCCAACTGCACGATCGGCGGCATGATCGGCAACAACTCCTGCGGCGCCACCGCCCAGGCGCACGGCAAGGTCGTCGACAACATCGCCCGCCTGGAGGTGCTGCTCTACGACGGCACCCGGTTCTGGTGCGGCGAGACCAGCGAGGAGGAGTACGCCGAGATCGAACGGCAGGGGGACCTGCGGGCGTCCGTCTACCGGCGGTTGCGGGCGCTGCGCGACACGTACGGCGACGAGGTCCGCCGGCGCTTTCCCGGCATCCCGCGCCGCGTCTCCGGCTACAACCTCGACTCCCTGCTGCCGGAGCACGGCTTCGACGTCGCCGGGCTGCTGGTCGGCAGCGAGTCGTCGCTGGTCACCGTGGTGCGCGCGGAACTGGAACTCGTGCCGGTCGTGAAGGAACGCACGCTGGTGGTGCTGGGGTTCCCCCGGATCGACCAGGCCGCGGAGGCCGTGCCGGACATCCTGCCGCACGAGCCGATCGCGCTCGAAGGCGTGGACCGCCGGCTCGTCCACGACCAGCGGCTCAAGCACCTCAACACCAAGGCCCTCGGCGAACTCCCCGACGGCGACGCGTTCCTGATGGTGCAGTTCGGCGCCGACACCGTGACGGAGGCGGACCGCCGGGCCCACCGGATGCTGGACGCCCTGCGCGAGACCGAGCACGACCCCGAGGTGGCGTTCCTCGACGAACCGGTCCACGAGCAGAGCCTGTGGCAGGTCCGGGAGTCCGGCCTCGGCGCCACCGCGCACGTGCCGCACCGGCCCGACACCTTCGAAGGCTGGAGGACTCGGCCGTACCGCCCGAGCGGCTGGGCGAGTACCTGCGCCGGCTGCAGGAGCTGTACGCGGAGTTCGGCTACCTCAGCGACACCGGGCCCAGCCTCTACGGCCACTTCGGGCAGGGCTGTGTGCACACCCGGATCCCCTTCGACCTGTACACGGCCGACGGGGTGGCCGCCTACCGGCGGTTCATGGAACGGGCGGCCGATCTGGTCGCCGGGTTCGGCGGGTCGTTCTCCGGGAGCACGGCGACGGGCAGAGCCGCGGCGAGCTGCTGCCGCGGATGTTCGGGGAGGAGCTGGTGGAGGCGTTCGGGCGGCTCAAGGCCGTCTTCGACCCGCTGAACCGGATGAACCCCGGGAAGGTGGTGGCACCGTACGGGCTGGACCAGAATCTGCGCCTGGGCGGCGACTGGGCGCCTCGGGACCGGCGCGACCTGCACTTCCGCTTCCCGCACGACGGCGGTTCCTTCGCGGAGGCGGCCAACCGGTGCGTCGGCGTCGGCAAGTGCCGGCAGCTCACCAACGACGGCGGCGCGGTGATGTGCCCCTCGTACCAGGTGACGCGGGAGGAGGAGCACTCCACGCGCGGACGCGCCCGGCTGCTGTTCGAGATGTTCGACGGGCACGGGGACAGCGCGATCCGCGACGGCTGGCGTTCCGAGGAGGTCAAGGACGCCCTCGACCTGTGCCTGGCGTGCAAGGGCTGCAAGAAGGACTGCCCGGCGGATGTCGACATGGCGACGTACAAGGCGGAGTTCCTGTCCCACCACTACCAGGGGCGGCCCTGGCGCCGGCCGCGCTCGGATCTGTCGATGGGCTGGCTGCCGGCGCTCGCCCAGGCGGTCGGACGGACCCGGCTCGGCCCGGTCGTCAACGCGCTCACCCACACGCCACCGCTGTCGAGGGCGGCGGTCGCCGCGGCGGGGGTGGCGGACCGGGAGGTGCCGCTGTTCGCGGGGCGGACGCTCCAGCAGTGGTTCCGGGAGCACGAGCCGTCCGGCGACGGGCGGCGCGGGACGGTCCTGCTGTGGCCGGACACCTTCACCAACCACTTCCACCCGCACATCGGCCGGGCGGCCGTCGCGCTGCTGGAGCACGCGGGCTGGCGCGTGGAGCTGCCCACCGAGCCGCTGTGCTGCGGCCTGACCTGGATCTCCACCGGCCAGCTCGGCATCGCCGAACGCGTTCTCGGCCGGACCGTCCGGCATCTCGCCGGGCATGTCCGCTCGGGCGGCCGGGTGGTGGCGCTCGAGCCGAGCTGCACGGCCGTGTTCCGCTCCGACGCGGCGGAGCTGTTCCCGGGCGACCAGGACGTGCGCCGGCTGCGCGACCAGACGGTGACCCTCGCCGAACTGCTCACCGAGCACTCCCCGGCTATGAGCCCCCGCAGGTGCCCGAGCGCTCCGCGCGTGCCCTGGCGCAGGTGCACTGCCACCAGCACGCCGTGACCGGCTGGGACGCCGACCGGGAGCTGTTGCGCCGGGCCGGGGTGGACGCGGAGCGGCTGGACGCGGGCTGCTGCGGGCTGGCCGGCAACTTCGGCTTCGAACGCGGCCATCTCGACGTCAGCGAGGCGTGCGCGGAGCGCGTACTGCTGCCCGGCTGCGGGCGGAGGACGAGGAGACGGTGGTGCTGGCCGACGGCTTCAGCTGCCGCACCCAGATCCACGAGCTGGACAGCGGCGGCCACGAGGGCGTGCACTTGGCGGAACTGCTGGCCTCCGCGCTCCCCGGCGCCCCGGGCAGCGCGTACGGCGTCGCCCCGGGCGCCCGTCCGGAGCCCCGGGCCGGAGGGCGAGGGCCCTCGCGCTGGCGGGTGCGGGGCTGGCCGCCGTGGGCGCCACGGCCGGGCTGGTCCGCGGACTGCGGCGCTAGGCGCACACCCGGGCGGCTTTCTCTACAGCGTCGTAGAATCCGGGAACACACGCGCGACCACGATCGTTGACCCGAGTACACACCACGCAGAAGGAGTGACTTCTTGTCCGCCAGACCGACGGACCCTCCGGGGCACAGTCCCCGACCATCCCGCCACGACATCAGTGATCGCGGCACACGGCGGGGTGGTGCCGGATGAGTGCCGCCGAAGCGCTGCTGGGCCTGCTCGCCGTGTTCGTGCTGACCGCCGGCACCGGCTACTTCGTCGCCCAGGAGTTCGCCTACGTCTCCGCGGACCGGCTCACCCTCGCGCGGGCGGCCGAGGCCGGGGACCGCAAGGCAGCCCGCGCCCTGAAGGTGCTGGAGCGGCTGTCGTTCATGCTGTCGGGCGCGCAGCTCGGCATCACCGTCACCGGACTCGTCGTCGGCTTCATCGCCGAGCCGTCGGTGTCCGCGCTGCTCAGGCCCGTCCTGTCGGGGCTGGGCCTGCCCGGCGCGGCCGTGAGCGGCATCGCCGTCGTCCTCGCCTTCGTGCTGGCCACGGTCGTGCAGATGGTGCTGGGCGAGCTGGCCCGAAGAACCTCGCGATCGCCGTGCCGGAGCGGCTGGCGAAGGCGCTGGCCCCGTCCACGCTGGCGTATCTGAAGGTCGTCGGCCCCCTCGTGCGGATCTTCGACAACGCGGCGAACAAGCTGCTGCGCAGGGCCGGCATCGAGCCGGTCGAGGAGCTGCACCACGGCGCCACGCTGGAGGAGCTCGGCCATCTGATCGGCGAGTCCCACGAGCAGGGCGCGCTGCCCAAGGACACCGCCGCGCTGCTGGACCACGCGCTGGAGTTCTCCGAGCGCACCCTCGATGAGGTGATGGTGCCGCGCGCCGACGCCGTGTTCGTCCGCGAGGACGCCGGTGCCGGAGAGGCGGTCGATCTGATCGCCGAGCACGGCCACTCCAACTACCCGGTCGTCGGCGACCACCCGGACGACGTCGTGGGCGTGCTCGGCGTGCGCGAGCTGATGGCGCTGCCGCCGCCCGCCTGGCCGGTGCCTCCGCCGGTGAGGTGGCCCGCCGCCCGCTGCTGCTGCCCGACACCCTCGCGCTGCCCGACGCGGTGACGCGGATGCGGGAGCAGGACGACGAGTTCGCGGTCGTCCTCGACGAGCACGGCGGTGTGGCGGGCATCGTCACGTACGAGGACATCGCCGAGGAACTGGTCGGTGACATCGCGGACGAGTCCGACCGGGTCACCCTGCTCGCCGTCGCGGACGGCGCCGGCTGGCTGGTGGACGCCGGCCGCCGGCTGGACGAGGTGGCCGAGGCGACCGGTCTGCGGCTGCCGGAGGACGACGACTACGACACCGTGGCCGGCCTGGTCGTGGACCGGCTCGGCCGCTTCCCGACGGTGGGCGACCGGGTCACGGTCGAGGTGCCCGAGGGCGGCCGGGTCGTGATCGACGTCCGTACGCTCGACCGGCACGTCGCCGACCGCGTACGGATCGGTCCACTCGTGGACGCCGCGGACGCAGCGGAAGCCGAGGAGTTGGCGTGAGTTTCCCGATGGCGGTCTTCGTGACCGTGCTGCTGCTGATCGGCAGCGGCTTCTTCGTGGCGGCCGAGTTCGCCCTGGTCGCCGCCAAGCGGCACCGCATGGAGAAGGCGGCGGCGGAGGGGCGGCGCGGGGCCTCAGCGGCGCTGGCCGGTATGCGCGAGCTGTCGCTGATGCTGGCCGGTGCCCAGCTGGGCATCACCGTGTGCACGCTGGGGCTGGGCTCGGTGTCGAAGCCGGCGATCTCGCACGAGCTGGACCCGCTGCTGCACAAGCTGGGCCTGCCCGGTGCCGTGAGCTACGGCGTGGCGTTCGCGCTGGCGATGGTCGTGGTGGTGTTCCTGCACATGGTGGTCGGTGAGATGGCCCCCAAGTCATGGGCGATCGCCCACCCCGAGCGTTCGGCGATGCTGCTCTCCCCGCCCTTCCGGGCCGTGGTGCGGGCCGTGCGTCCGCTGATCCGGCTGCTCAACGCGATGAGCAACGGGCTGGTACGGCTGTGCCGGGTGACCCCGCGCGACGAGCTGGCCTCGGTGCACAACCGGGAGCAGCTGACGCACCTGGTGGCGGAGTCGGAGCGGCTGGGCCTGATCAGCACGACCGATTCGGAGCTGCTCACCCGCTCGCTGACCGAGCCGGAGACGCCGGTCGCGGCGCTGCGGATCCCGGCCGCGCGGATCACCTGGGTCGAGGGCGGCGCGGACGTCGACGCCCTGCTGCGGCTGGCCGCCGGCCACGACCGCACCCGGCTGCTCGTCCGGGAGAACGGCGTCGTCCTCGGCTCGGTCCACGCCCGTGACGCCCTGGTCGCCCGGGCCCGGGGGCGGGCCACGACCGCGCGTGAACTGGCCCGCCCGGTGCCCGAGGTGACGGAGACCACCACGGTCTTCGACGCGATCGAGGTGCTGCGCCGCCGCCGGTCCTCCCTGGCCGTCGTCCGCGACACCTCCGGCCGGCTCACCGGCCTGGTCACCCTGGACGACCTGCTGGCCCGGCTGATGCAGCCGGCCGCGGCGGCCTGACGGGACGCGGGCCCGAACATCCAGCACATCTGCACACCCTCCGTCAGGACGCCGTAGGGCGGCGCGCCCGGCACCAAGTCCGTGACGCGACATAGGAACTTGGCGCCGAAGTGCCCGCTTCGGAATTCCGGGCGCAATACCGCCGTGTGAGGCTCTGCGACGGTCTGTGTGAAGGAGTGGGCACATTTCGGTGTTCCGGTGGTCACGGTGGTGAAGGTGTTCACCGAAAGACGCCGCCGGTCGACGGTGAGCGGCTGGCCGTCTTCTCCGGAGAGTGCTTTGATCCTGCGCACGGCGGGGCGCCGGGGCGGAATCCCGGTTTCCGGATTCCGGCGATCACCCGCGCTCACCGCCATTGCGAGACATTCACGCGAAGGGAAACACCCAGATGAACCTCACCCCTCGGGTCGACACCGCCGAGCTGTCCGACGCCGCCCTGGACAACGTCGCCGGCGGCAACGCGGGCGTCAGCGGCTCCGCGAGCCTCGTGGGCGGCCTCTCCGCCGGCCTGGTCGGGCCGCTGACCACCGAGGTCTGCGGGAGCCTGCAGGCGACACTGTCAGCGGAGGGTGCCGCCGCGGGTGGGCACGCGGGCGTTCACACGACCTCCCTCTGACAAACCCCGCACGAAGGGCCCCGGACTCCGTTCCGGGGCCCTTCGTGCTGTCCACGGTCGCAATGTTGGGGAATTCGCGAAGCACGTGACGGAAATCTGGACATGACGGGGGCGGGTAACACCGCAGAACGGCATGACGCAGACTTACACGGGCCCCCAGACCCCGCCTGCAAAGCGATAGGAAAACCCTGTGAAACCCGACTCGACCCGAACCGAAGAACTGCCGATCTACGAGAGCCTCGTACGCGAACGCGGTGACGTCGTGGAGGAGGCCCGCGTGGTGTCGGAGGAAACGCAGCACCAGGTGACGCAGGCACTGAACGGTGTCACGCCAGTGGATCGTGGCCCCAGTTCATGAGTGAGTGACGCCATCTGGAGTCCTGTACGTCGCCGGAGGGCCGCTGGGCCAGATGCCGACGGACGTAGCCGACGACCTTGCGCATGTGCTGGTAGTCGTCGTCCGTGAGGTCGCCCTTCCTGGCCCGCAGGATCGCGACGATCCGTCGCCCGGAGGCGTGCCCGGTGGACTCGCCCCCGTTCCGCTGCTCTCCGGCGTTCCGCGACCGGTCGGAGGCCAGCCACTTCTCCAGCTCGGCCGGTGACATGTTCACCAGCTCACGGAAGTCGTTCCAGGTCTCCTCGCGGTCCTCGCCGCCCACGCCGCCTCACTTCTTCTTGAGTGCGGACGGCTTGTGCACGGCGGTCCTGCCGGACTTGTCGCTGCGCACCTCGTACTGCGGCTCCTCGGGCGAGGCGTCGACCGTGCGGCCCGCCGCCCGGGTCCGCTCGGTGATCTCCCGCTCCACCTCGCCCCCGGTCCGGCTGCCGTGACTGCTCCAGGTGACCTTGTCACCCCTCTTCGGTTTCCCGCCCTCGCGGCGCTTCGCCATGCCCGTGCTCCCTCGCGGAGAAGTGTGCTGTCTCTCCAGCGTGCGAGCTCGACGGTCATCCCGCAGCTCGGCGGAAGGCCCACTGCATCCCGGGTTCCGTCACACAGCGGAAGAGCCGCCGTACGGCCGGTGTGCACAGCGCCGTCATCACCGAGGCCGCGACGGCGGTGACGACGACCAGGCCCACGGGCCCCTGCACCCAGGCCGGCTCGTACCAGCCCCAGTACTTGGCGGCCTGGGCGAGGAAGCCGTGCAGCAGATAGCCGGACAGCGTGCCCGCCCCCAGCGCGGTGAACCACATCCGGCGCCCGGGCACCCAGGCGAGGAAACAGGCCACCAGGACGACCGAGCAGCCGAAGGTGGCCATGGTCATCACGGGCCCGTACCAGAAGGGGACGCCCAGTTCCCTGGCGCTGTCGGCGTGGAAGAACCAGGCGTAGTCCATCCGCGGAACCGCCCAGTACGCCACCACCAGGGCGCACACGGCCACCGGAACGGCCAGGATCCGCGCCTCGCGGCGTCGCACCAGCCGGAAGTGCTCCGGCCGCGACAGCAGGCCGAACACGAAGTACGGCAGGAACTGCAGGGTGCGCTGGAGGTCGAGGTCGTGGCCGATGGACGGCGAGAGCGTCGCCAGCATCGCGAGCACGAGGGCGACCGGCAGCGGCCACCGCACCCGCCGCCAGAGCGGCGTCGTCAGCCGCCAGACGAACAGCGCCGCCAGGAACCAGGTCAGGTACAGCGGATCCAGCAGGCTGACCGGGCGGCCGGGGTCCTGGCTGGTCCACCGGGTGAACAGGGTGTACGCCGTCTCGAAGACCACGTACGGGACGACGACACCGGTGACCAGGCGTTTGAGGCGCCCCGGGCTCCCGTCGAAGGTGCGCGAGAAGTAGCCGGAGATGATGATGAACGCCGGCATGTGGAAGGCGTAGACGAGCATGTAGAGGGCCGTGACGGCCCTGCTGCCCGGCCGCAGCGGCTCCCAGGCGTGTCCCACGGCCACCAGCACGATCGCCAGGTACTTGGCGTTGTCGAAGAACGCGTCCCGCGGCCTGACCGGGCGGACCGGGGCGACCAGTTCCGCGGTTCGGGACTCCCGGGCTTCCCCGGCCACCGGGCGGGCCGTGCTCACGGTGTCACTCACGAGCCCTCCCGAAGCAGCTCGAAGCGGCTGTGCCTCGTCTTGCCCGGAGTAAGGGAGTGGCGTCTGCGCAGAACATCGCCCGCACCCTAATCACAGGGCCGTGCCTTCGTTCAACTCGTAACGGGAGTGGCTCGCTCGGGTTCATGCCCTCGTATACGTGTCCGGACGGGCGATCGTCTCCCGGAGGGCGACGGTGAAGGGATGCTGAGGCTCGGTCAGGATCTTCCCGGCCGGACCTTGTTCGACGATCTCGCCCGCGTCCAGTACGGCGATGCGGTGGGCGAGTGCCGCGCTGTCGAGGTCGTGGGTGATGAGGACGAGGGCCAGGTCGTCGCGGTCGCGGAGCAGTGCGGCGAGCAGGTCGAGGATGCCCCGGCGAGTGACGGTGTCGAGGCCGGAGGTGATCTCGTCGCAGACCAGGACCCGGGGGCGGGCGAGGAGGGCGCGGGCCAGGGCGGCGCGCTGGAGTTCACCGCCGGACAGCTCGCCGGGCCGGCGGTGGGCGAGTTCCTCCGTCAGGCCCAGGCTCGCGAGGGTGGTGAGGGCCTCGTCCGTGGCCGTCGCCGCGTCGGTGCCGCGCAGCCGGACGGCGGTGCGGGCGACCTGGGCGAGGACGGGCCGGTGCTCGTCGAAGGCGGCTCGGGCGTCCTGGAAGACGTACTGCACGGCCGCCAGCTGGGCCCGGCCGCGCTGCCGGAGGCTGCGGGGCAGCGCGGTGCCGTCGAGCAGGATCCGGCCGTCGTGGTCCCGGTGGAGTCCGGCCAGACAGCGGGCGAGGGTGGTCTTGCCGCTGCCCGAGCGGCCGACGACGGCCAGGCACTCACCGGGATGCAGGGCGAGGTGCGGGGCGCGCAGGACGGTGGTGCCGCGGCCGTGTACGGCGGTCAGTTCCCGAACCTCCAGCACGGGTCGCCCGATTCCGGTGCTCGCCTCGGCGCGCGGTGCCGGGCGTTGTTCGTCGAGCAGCCGGCGGGTCCACTCGTCGCGGGGCTCCTGCCACAGTCTCGCGACGGGGCCGGACTCCACGACCCGTCCCGCGCGCAGAACGAGGACCTCGTCGGCGAGGGCGCGGACGACGTCGAGATCGTGGCTGAGCAGGACGACCGCGATGCCGCGGGCCGCGACCGCCGCGAGCTGTTCGACGACACGGCTCTTGGTGAGCGCGTCCTGTCCGGTGGTGGGTTCGTCGGCGACGATGACGCGGGCGCCGAGGAGCAGGGCCTGGGCGAGGACGACGCGTTGTTGCTGGCCGCCGGAGAGTTGGTGCGGGTAGCGGCCCAACAGGGTTTCTGCCTCGGGGAGTTGGGCGTCGGACAGGGCCCGCAGGACCAGAGCGCGGGCTGCTTCCCGGCGTTCACGGCGGGGCAGGTGGCGTACCTGGGGACGGGCGATGTCGGTGAGCAGGGCGCTGACGCGGCGGGCGGGGTTGAGGACGGCGGCGGGGTGCTGCGGCACGTATCCGACCGGGCCGTTCCCGGGCCGGCGTACCTCGCCCGTGACGCGGGCGCCGGGTGGGTACTCCCCCAGCAGCGCGAGGCCGGTGGTGGTCTTGCCGCTGCCGGAGGCGCCGACCAGGGCGGTGATGCGGCCGGGGAGTATGCGGAGACCGACGCCGTCGACGAGTGCCCGGTCGTCGATCTCGACGCGGAGGTTCCGGATTTCGGCGAGGGGCTGCGTGTCGGAGGTCATGGCCGGCGTCGCTTTCTCGTGGAGCTTGCGCTGGAGGTCGGGACGCTCACCCGGGCCGCCCCGGCGGCACGACTGCCCGCAGGCCGTGGCCTGTGAAGGGCCGCGTCGAAGAGCAGGTTCGTGCCCGTCGTCAGGGCGACGATCAGGAGCGCCGGTACGACCACTGCCCAGGGCTGGACGAAGAGCCCCGTGCGGTTGCGGTCGATCATGACCGCCCAGTCGGCGGCGTCCGGGGCGACACCCACGCCGAGGAACGCGGCGGTGGAGACCAGGTACAGCACGCCGGTCAGCCGGACGCCGGCGTCGGCGGCCAGGGTGCGCAGGGCCGAGCGGCCGACGTAACCGACGGCGACGCGCCACCAGGTCTCGCCCTGCATGCGCAGCGCCTCCACCGCGGGCCGGGCCGCCGCCTCGGCCGCCGCGGCCCGTACGATCCGGGCGGCGTCGGGCACGTTCACCAGCGCCACGAGCAGCGCGAGCCCCGCCGCACCCGGCGAGAACACGGACGCCACCAGCAGGATCAGCAGCAGCGACGGCACGGCGAGCAGCACGTCCAGGGGCCGCATCAGCAGCTCCTCCAGCCGCCGCACGTGGGTGACCGCGCTGACGAGTCCGACCGGCAGGGCGACCAGGTAGGCCAGGGCCGTCGCGGCGAGCGCGGTCAGCACGACCGTACGGCCGCCGTGCAGCACCTGCTGCCAGACGTCGCGGCCCACGAAGTCGGTGCCGAGCCAGTGACCGTCGCCGAGGGTGAAGGAGGCTCCGCGGGGTCCGGGTTCACCGGCGAACAGGGGACCCAGGAGGGCGAGGAGGAGAGGGACGGCGACGACCGCGAGGCCGAGGAGGAGACGACGGGGGATGTCACGCCGCCACCCCCGCCCGGGGCGTCAGCCGGTACGCCACCACGTCCGCGCCCAGATTCAGTACGACGGTCAGCACGCCGAACACCACCGCCAGCCCCTGCACCACCGGGACGTCCCGCTCGGCGACGGCATTGAGCAGGACGGTCCCGAGGCCGGGGATCACGAACAGCGCCTCCACGACGATGACCCCGCACAGCAGCCAGTCGACGGTACGGGCGAGTTGCTGGGCGGCCGGGGCGAGGGCGTTGGGCAGTGCGTGGGCGTAACGGACGCGGGTGCCGGGGACGCCGTAGCGGCGGGCGTGGGCCGCGTAGGGCGAGGCGAGGGCGTCGACCATGCCGGCCCGGACCAGTCGGGACAGGGAGCACACCGGGCGGGACAGCAGCACCAGCACCGGGAGGACGAGCACCGCCGGGTGGGCGAGCAGGTCCGTGCCGTAGCCCACGGCCGTCGGCGGCAGCCAGGCCAGCTTCAGCGCGAACACCGTCACCAGCAGCAGCCCGAGGGCGAACTCGGGGACGGCGTACACGGCGAGCGTGACGGAGCTGATCAGCCGGTCGACCAGCCGCCCCTCGTGCCGGGCCGCGAGCACGCCGAGCCCGAACCCGAACGGGACGAGCAGGGCCAGGGTGAGCGCGGCCAGCAGCAGGCTCGGGCCGAACCCGTCGGTAATGTACTGGGCCACCGGGCGGCCGGAGGCCAGGGAGGTGCCGAAGTCGCCGTGCAGCAGGCCCGCCGCCCAGTCCGCCAGCCGTTCGTAAGCGGGCCGGTCCAGGTCCATGGCCTCGCGGATGGCCGCGATGCGCGCCGGGTCGGGCTGGTCACCCGCGAGGGCCACGGCGGCGTCGCCCGGCAGGGCTTCGGTGAGGGCGAAGACCAGCAGCACGACGGCCAGGACCTGCACGAGGCCGAGCGTGAGGCGCCGGGCGACGAAGGAGCGAAGTCCGCCCTGTGTCACGCCAGCCACACCTTGTCGAAGCGGGCCCAGTCCAGGGTGTTGGCGGGGGCCTTGGTCTCGACTCCCCGGACGTTGCGGGCCGTTCCGAGGATCCAGTCGGCGAAGCCCCAGATCAGGAAGCCGCCCTCGGTGTACAGGCGGCGTTGCATCCGCTCGTAGACAGCCGCCCGCTCGGTCTTGTCGCGGGTGGACTGGGCCTGCTGGTAGAGGGCGTCGAAGTCCTTGTGCTGCCACTTGGTGGCGTTGGTGGTGGAGTCGGAGAGCAACCGCTGGGAGATGTGGGCCTCGATGGGCATGGCGCCGGAGCGGTAGCAGCACAGGGTGCCGCCGTCGAGGATGTCGCTCCAGTAGGAGTCCTTGCTGCCCATCTTCACGTCGATCGTGACGCCCGCCTTCGCGGCCTGGTCGCGGAAGATGCCGGCGGCCTCGGTGAACCCGGCGGCGACCGCCGAGGTGTCCAGGGTGACCTTCAGCTTCTCGGCGCCGGCCTGCTTGAGCAGGGCGCGGGCCCGGTCGAGGTCCTGTTCGCGCTGCGGGAGACCGTCGGCGTAGTACTGGTAGCCCTTGCCGAACAGGTCGTTGCCGATCTCGCCCGCGCCGGACAGGGCACCGTCGACGAGTTCCTTCCGGTCGGCGATGAGGAAGAACGCCTCGCGCACCCGCCGGTCGTCGAAGGGCGGCCGGTCGGTCTTCATGCAGAACGCCTGCATGGCACTGTTGCGGAGCCGCACGATCTCGATCTGGCCCCGGCCCTCGTGGGCGCGGGCGGTGGTGGGGTTGAGCTCATGGGCGTACTCGACCTGGCCCGCGAGGAGGGCGTTGACGCGCGCGGACTCCTCGTTGGCGACCACGAACTCGATCTCGTCGAGGTGCGGGGCGCCGTCCCAGTACTCCTCGTGGCGGCGGAAGACGGCGGAGCGGCCGGGCGTGAAGGAGACGAACCGGAAGGGGCCGGAGCCGATCGGCTTCTTGTCGAAGTCGGTGGCGTGCTCGGGACGATGTACGCGCCGAACGCCGCGAGGACGTTGGGGAATTCGGCCGTCGGGCGCTTGAGGACGAACTCGACGGTGCGCTCGCCCGTGGCGCGGCTGGCGTCGAGGTCGATGGGTTCCAGGGAGGCCTTGGCGCGGAACGCCTGCTTCGGGTCGGCGATGCGGCGGTAGCTGTGCAGGACGTCCTGGGCGGTGACCGGCTTGCCGTCGTGGAAGGCGGCCTTGCGGAGGGTGACCTGCCAGCGGTCGAGGGTCTTGTTCGGCTCCCACTTCTCGGCGAGGCGAGGCTGGGCGGCGAGGTCGGGGCCGTAGTCGGCGAGCTTGTCGTAGAGGGCCTTGGCGCGGGCGACGTCGGCGAACAGATTGGCCAGGTGCGGGTCGAGGGTCTCGCTCGCGCCGCCCCCGGCGAAGGCCGCGCGCAGGCGTCCGCCGCGCTTCGGTGTCCCGCCCCGGCTGTCACCGCCCGCCGTGTCGTCGGTGCCGCCGCCGCAGCCGACCAGGGCGAGGGCGGCGGCGCCGGTGGTGGCGGTGAGGAAGCCTCGGCGGCGCAGACCGGGGAAACGTTCGTCGTACATGGCTGGTCCTTAGTGTCAGTGGGTGTGCGGGCGGCGCGCGACGAGGTGCAGCCGGTCGCCGTCGGTCGTCCGGCCGGGCGACTCGCCCTCCTGCCAGCGCCGTTCGGTGCGCGGGCCGGGGCCGTCGTGGAGTTCGAGCACCTCGAAGCCGTGCGCGGCGAGGAAGCGCCGCAGCTCGTGCGGGAACAGCAGCCGCCAGGCGGAGTGCTGGGTGACGGGCGGGGATCCGTCGTCCGTGGCCCATACGCGGGTGCGGCGCAGCAGCTGGGCGGTGCGGTCGACGGAGAGACTCGTCGTGGACCGGTAGGCCGTGCCCTGCCAGGTGAACTCGTCGACGGCGGGCCGGTCGAGCAGGTCCGTACGCCCCAGGAAGTACGCCCCGTTGCGCATCTCGGCCACCAGCAGCCCGCCCGGCGCGAGGGCGTCGCGGCAGGACGCGAGGAAGCCGTCGAGCTGGTCGTTGGTGTGGCAGTACAGCAGGGAGCTGTCCAGGCAGACGATCGCGTCGAAGGCGTCGCGGCCCAGGTCGAAGCCGTGCAGGTCGGCGTGGACGTACCGCGGGCCGGGGTGGTGGGTGCGGGCGTGGGCGAGCATCGCCTCGGAGAGGTCGGCGCCGGTCACGGTCCGGCCGGCCGCGTGCAGGGCGGCGGCGTCGCGGCCGGTGCCGCAGCCCAGGTCCAGTACGCGCGGACCGGCCCCGTGGCGGCGCAGGCAGTCCTCCGTCCACCGTGCGGCCAGCCGCTCGGCGTCGGGGAAGCGGGCTTCGTACAGCTCCGGGTTGTCGGTGAGCAGGTTGCCGCTGGTCACACCTTGCTCCTCTCCCCCGCCGGGGCGGGGACGCCGGGAGCCGGGCTCGCGGGCAGGGCACCGAGCCGGTGCAGCCAGGCCACGCCGAGGGCGGAGGCGAGGCCGAAGAGGGCGCAGCACACCCAGGGCAGCCAGGCGGCGCCCTGTTCGCCGGCGTCCATGGCCCAGCCGACGGCGGTGTTGCCGAGGGCCGCGGCGACGCCGGAGACCACGTAGAAGATCCCGAAGTAGGTGCCGGTCAGCCCGGGGCGGCCGAAGCCGGGGATCAGCTCCATCACGAACGGCTGGGCGACCATGACGCCGAGGTACAGCAGCAGGGCGCCGGCCAGGACGGTCACCGCGCCCGGCGCGACGGCCGGCGGCAGGAAGGCCAGTCCCATCACCGCGAGCCCGACGGCGATCCAACGCCCCCTGCTGCCCCGGGCCTTGAGGCTCCTCGTGATCCTCAGCTGCAGCGCCAGGTTGGCCACCGTACCGACGAGGAAGACGAGGCCCGCCGCCCCGTCCCAGCCGGTGGCTTCCCTCGCCCCGGCCGGCAGCAGCAGATACAGCTGGTTCTCCAGGGTGAACATGCCGACCATGGCGAGCGCGAAGGCCAGGAACGCCCGGTTGCCGAGCACCTCGCGCCAGTCCCCGAGGACACCGCTGCCGCTCGGCTCGGCCTTGCGCGCCGGCAGGACGAGGGCCTGCGCCACGGTGAGCACCGCGAAGATCCCGGCGGCGGTCAGCGCGGACGTACGGAAGTCGACCAGGAGCAGAACGCTGCCCAGCAGCGGCCCGATGAGCGCGCCGGTCGTGGCGAACACGTTGAACAGCGCGAACGCCTCGGCCTTGTTCTCCCCCGCCTCCTGGGCGAGATAGGCCCGCACGGCCGGGTTGAACAGCGCTCCGGCGACACCGCTGAGCACGGAGGCGGCGAGCAGCACCGCCAGCCCGTCGCCGAGCGCGAAGAGCGCGAACCCGAGGGTGCGCAGGGCGCATCCGGCGATGATGACGCCGCGCGCGCCGAGCCGGTCGGAGGCGGAGCCGCCGATGATGAACAGGCCCTGCTGGCTGAGGTTGCGGACGCCGAGCACGATGCCGACGACCGCCGCCGAGAGGCCCAGGTTCTCGGTGAGGTGGGTGGCCAGGTACGGGATGAGCAGGTAGAAGCCGGTGTTGACGCCGAGCTGGTTGACCAGCAGGAGCCGCACGGCGAGCGGGAAGCGCCGCATCTCACGCCACGTCTTCATGGACGGCCACCTCCTCGACACCCAGGCCGGGTCGGTCGGTCGCGTGTACGACGCCGTCGGTGCCGCCGATCCCGGTCCACGGGTCGTGGGCGAGCAGCAGATGCCCGTCGAGGTCGGCCCAGCGGGCCCGGTCGGCGAGGTGGACGGCGGGGGCCAGTCCGAGGCTGCTGGCGGTCAGGCAGCCGAGCATCAGCTCGGTGCCGCTGCCTTCGAGCGACTCGGCGATGCGCAGGGCCGCGTGCGGCCCGCCGCACTTGGCGAGCTTGACGTTGACGCCGTGGACCCGTCCGGCGAGGCGGCGGACGTCGTCCAGGCCGACGGCGTCCTCGTCGGCGATGACGGGCAGTGGTGCGCGCTGCGCGAGGGCGCCCAGGGCGTCCGGGTCGCCGGGGGCGACGGGCTGCTCGACGGCTTCCACGCCGAGGTCGGCGAAGCGCGGCAGCAGGGCGTCCGCCTGCGGCACGGACCAGGCCCCGTTGGGGTCGAGGAGGAGCCGGACCCGGGGGGCGGCGTCCCGGATGACGCGGACGCGCTCGATGTCGTCCTCGGGGTCGGGCGCGCCCGCCTTGACCTTGATGACCTGGAAGCCGCTCGCGGCGAGCCGGCGGGCTTCTGCCGCCGCACGGCCCAGGGCCGTGATGCCGATGGTGCGGGCGGTGGCGGTGACGGGCGGTGCGGCGGCTCCGAGGAGACGGTGCACGGGGACACCCGCGCGCTTGCCGGTCAGGTCGAGCAGCGCCGACTCGACAGCGGCGGTGACGGCGGGCGGTACCTCCCGAAGGGCGTCTCCCCCGCCCGCAGGGCCTCCAGGGCGCTCTCCGGGTCGGCGAAACGGCTCAGGTCGACGCCGGTGAGGAGCCGGACGAGCCTCTCGGTGCCCAGTCCTTGGTACACGCTGGTGACGGCCTCGCCGTGGCCGCGCAGTCCGTCGTGCTCGACGGTCAGCCACACGGCGTCGCGTGCGGCCATGGTGGAACGGGAGATGCGCAGCGGCTCGGCGAGTTCGAGGCGTACGGTGCGCAGGGTGGACTTCACGAGCTCTCTTCCTGGAGGGCGGGGACGGCGAGCGGGTCGCTGACCCGGGTGCAGCGGACCCAGCCGGCGGCTTCCGCCGCCTGCGGGTGCGGTATCTCGACGGGCCGGGTGGCGGCGGTGGACGGGTCGAGGCCGTGGGCGGTGGTGAAGTCGTCGTCGTAGACCGTGCCGAGGTAGCGGTGCGGGCCGTCGGGGAAGACGGTGGCGACGACCGCTCCGGGATGGACGCGGGCGGCCCAGGCGGCGACCCGGGCCGCGGCGCCGGTGCTCCAGCCGCCGCTGACGAAGGCGCCGCGCGCCAGTGCGCGGCAGCTGTCCACGGCCTCGGCCGGGCCCACCCAG
This sequence comes from Streptomyces tuirus, assembly GCA_018195615.1. Classification (GTDB taxonomy): domain Bacteria; phylum Actinomycetota; class Actinomycetes; order Streptomycetales; family Streptomycetaceae; genus Streptomyces; species Streptomyces tuirus_A. The sequence goes on from JAGTPG010000001.1 coordinate 1,706,390, forward strand.
TGGACCTCGTCGAAGGCGTCGTAGGCGACGTTGCGCGGGTGGATGCTGCTGCCCAGGCCGCGCATCAGCCGGGGCCGGGCGGGCTGGCCGAAGATGGTGGAGCCGGTGGCGTCGACGCCGATGAGCCGCAGAGCCGGCCAGTGCCGCCGCAGCGGGCCGATGATGCCGGCGCTGTGGCCGCCGGTGCCGACGCTGCACACCAGGATGTCGAGGTGGTCGAGCTGCACGGCGAGTTCGGCGGCCAGGGAGGCGTACCCGGCGGTGTTGTCGGGGTTGTTGTACTGGTCGGGCCAGTAGGCGCCGGGCAGTTCGGCGAGCAGATCCCGCAGCCGGGCGAGGCGGGCGGCCTGCCAGCCTCCCTGCGGCGCCGGCCGGTCCACGACCTCCAGCCGCACTCCGTGGGCGCGCAGCAACTGCCGCATGGACGGCTCCAGTTCGCTGTCGCCGACCAGTACGACGGGGTGGCCGAGGGCCTGTCCGGCGAAGGCGAGGCCGATGCCGAGGGTGCCGGAGGTGGACTCCACCACGGGGGCGCCGGGCAGCAGTTCGCCGCGCTCGCGGGCGCCCAGCAGCATGGACACGGCGGCCCGGGCCTTCATCCCGCCCGCCGCGAGCCCTTCGAGTTTGGCCCAGAAGCCAGGGTTCGGGCCGGGCAGGTCCGCGGTGATACGGGCCAGTGGGGTACGGCCGACCAGGGAGAGCAGTTCCCGTCGCGCGGCCGGCCGGAGCGCGGTCGCGGTCATCGCTCGCCTCCCGGACAGGAGCCGCCGTAGCGGTGTACGACACCGGGGCCGCCGTCCAGCCAGAAGAACGGGTACGGCTCCGCGCACACCGCGCTGACGCCCTGCCCGAGGAAGCGCGGCAGGACGGCGCTTCCGGTCTGGGCGAACATCACCAGCTGCTTGCCATGTGCCAGCGCGTGCCGCCTCAGTGGTTCGAAGGTGCCGTTGCCCAGGGTCATGCCGGAGACGAGCAGCGCGTCACAGCGGCCGGCCTCGGCGAGCGCGTCGGCGAGGACCGGCTCGCCCCACTCGGTCTCGCCGCCCTTGAGATCGCAGGGGACGTAGCGCAGACCGCGCGAACGCAGGGCCTCCAGCAGGGAGTTGACCACTCCCACCACCAGTACGGTGGCGCCCGGCGGCAGGTCGAGCAGGCCGACGACGGCCGTGGCCCGGGCCCGGGACTTCTCCAGGGAAGAACCGGCGGGCAGCGGTACGGGCACGGCCCCCTGGGCCGGGGTGTGCGGCAGGACGTGCATCAGGTAGGCGTCCAGGGCCGCCACGCGCACCGGCGGCAGCGGGTGCCGCAGCAGTCGCGCCACGTCCGCGCCCACGCACTCCTCGACCGCGCTGTCCGGCAGCGCGCCGGGCTCGACCGCGCAGGAGCCGACGGCCTCGGCGAGGCGCAGGCTGAGCACTTCGTTGCGGTAGCCGGTGCCGCGCCCGTCGTGCCGGACGGCCTGCCGGGTGGTGAAGGCGACGGCGATGCGGAACGTGCCCGGGTCGGGCCCGAGTTCGCCATCGCCCACCCGGCGTATGAGGTCGTCGTACGAGCTGAGAGTGGCGTTGACGGCGGTGGTCATCGGATCACCAGCCCGGCCCGCAGCCCGTCCAGCAGGCCCTCGACCCGCTCCCGGGCGCCGAGTCCGCCGGGGTCGCCGGCCATGACGTGTCCCAGGTACTCGTTGTTGCTGCCGGCCGCCTGCACCGCCCTGCCCGGCTCGGCGAGTTGCGCCTCCAGCACGTCGGGCAGCTCCCGCAGACCGCTGCCGTCCAGCGCTTCGAGGGTGCCGGAGGCCCCGGGCACCAGGAAGCCGACGGCCGCGCTGCGCAGCCCGGTGTCGACGCGCCGCAGGTCGGGTGCGCGGCCCAGGGCGACGTCGACGAAGGCGGCGGCGAGGTCGATCCCGGTGACGTGGCGTATGAGCTCGGTGATGCGGTTCCCGGCGGGCCGGGGGTTGACCTCGACCACACGCGGCCCGGCGGAGGTCAGTTTGATCTCCGTGTGCGCCACGACCCCGTCGGTCAGGCCGAGGGCCTTGAGCGCGGCCAGGGCGGTCTGCTCGGCGGCCTCGGTGTCGGCGAGGGTCAGGGCGGCGGGGAACATGTGGCCGGTCTCGACGAAGGCGGGCGCCCCGCCGACGCTCTTGTCGGTCACGCCCACCACATGGACCGCGCCCGCGTACGACACCGTCTCGACGCTCACCTCCGGGCCGTCCAGCAGCTCTTCCAGCAGGACCACGGGCGTGCGCCGCTGGCCCGGGCGTTGACCGGGAAGTCGGCCAGGGACCGGCAGGCGTCGGCGAGCTGGGCCTCGTCGTCCACCCGGCGGACGTACATGCCCGCGCACAGGTCCACGGGCTTGACGACGAGCGGGTAGCCGATCTCCCGTGCGGCCCGCGCGATGTCGGCCCACTCCTCGCGCACGGCGAAGCGTGGTCCCGGCACTCCGGCGTCGGCGAGCACGCGGCGGGTGGCGTCCTTGCGGCAGGCGTTCCGGACCGCCTCCGGCCCGGGGCCGGGCAGTCCGAGGCGCTCCGCGATCCGTGCCACCGCGGGCAGGTAGTAGTCGCAGGACGTGACGACACCGTCGAAGCCGAGCACCCCGTGCAGCCGCTCGACCTCCGGCAGCAGCGCCTCGACGTCGTTGGTGTCGGCGGTGATGACGTTGCGGGCGCCGAGCAGTGGGTGGGCCGTGCCCTCGGGTGCCGAGCGCAGGTAGTGGTGCAGGTCACGGGTGAGGAACGTGAACGCGTGCCCGTTCTCCCGGATCGCCCGCGGCAGCAGTCTGCTCATGGAGCCGACCCAGCTCTCGACCACCAACAGATGAGCCACAACTCCCCCTTTCTCACAGTGGGTTCGAGGCGTGCGGGCAGCCCGGCGGACCCTCGGGAGGAGGGCGCCGGGTGTTGCCGCCGAAGACGTTATCGATAATCATTTTCATTGTCACCTGCTTGGACGAAGATCTTCTGGAGACCCCCGTGACCCCTCCCGCACGCCGCACCGCACTGCTGTGCGCCCTGACGGCCGCGGCCGCCCTGCTCCCGCGGCTGACCCGGTCCAGGCGGCTCCGCCGCCCTCCCCGCTCCGCTTCGCGACCTGCCCCGGCTCCGTCCCCGGCCGGCCGCACCGGAGCGCGTCGAGTGCGGGCGGATCAGCGTGCCGCTCGACTGGCGCCACCCCTCGGGGCCGCGCATCGAGGTGGCGGTCTCACGCGTACGCGCCTCGGGAACACCCGCCGAACGGCGCGGCATCCTGCTGGTCAACCCGGGCGGCCCCGGCGGCTCCGGGCTCCCCTACGCGGTCACCAAACGCGCCAAACTCCCGAGAGCGTGCGGCGTGCGTACGACGTCGTCGGCTTCGACCCACGCGGCGTCGGACAGAGCACCCCCGTCGACTGCGGCCCGATGGGCGGCCTCTTCGACAGCCCGGGCAGCGACCCGGTGCCGACGGGAGCCAGGGCCGAGCGCGCGTACCTGGCCTCCCTGCGCGCCCTGGCCGACGACTGCGCCCGGCATGCGGGACGCCTGCTGCAATACCTGTCCACCGAGCAGACGGCGTACGACATGGACGCGATCCGCGCGGCCCTCGGCGCACCGCGGACGAGCTTCCTCGGCGTCTCCTACGGCAGTTACCTCGGCGCGGCCTACACCGCCCGCTTCCCGCACCGCGTCGGCCGGATGGTGCTGGACAGCGTGGTCGGCCCCGGGGACTGGTACGACTTCGACGTGCTCCAGAGCCGGGCCCTGCTGCGTCAGCGCGACGTCTTCTTCGCCTGGACGGCCGCCCGCGCCGAGCGCTTCGGACTGGGCGGGACGCCGGCCGCGGTACGGGAGGCGTACCTCCGCGTCCGCCGGGAGCTCGCCGCGCGGCCGGTGGCGGGCTTCGGCCCGGCGGAGTTCGACCGCGCCGTGTACCGCGCCCTGGGCCGCACCGAGCGCTGGGCGGGCCTCGCCGACGGCCTGCGAGGCTTCCTGACCGACGGCGACCCGGACGGTCTGCGCCCGGCCGACCCCTTCGACAGCCGCGAGTCCCGGAACTACGAGGCCGCCAACCGCGTCGTCAAGTGCGCCGACGGGCCCGCCCCCGACCCCCGCGACATCGTCACGGACCTCCGCCGCACCCGCCGCCTCGACCCGCAGCCGGTGCTGACCGGCATGGAGGCGAACACCTGCGCCTACTGGCACCACCGGCCCGGCCACCGCACCGCACTCGGCAGCCCGGACGCCCCGCCGGTCCTGCTCGTCACCTCCGCGCACGACCCCGTCACCCCCGTCGAGGGCGCCCGCGGCCTGAAGCGTCTGCTGCCCGGCTCCCGCCTGGTCACCCTCGACGACGACTACTCCCACGGCGTGTTCGCGAGCCGGGGCAACGCGTGCGTGGACGAGACCGTGGCGGCCTACCTGGTGCGGGGCGCGGTTCCCGCGGCGGACGTGCGCTGCACGGGCCCGGGACTGCCCGAGTGATCACCTGACGAGGACTCAAGTCTCTTTCCACACCAGCACGGTCAGCACCGCGCTCGCGACGGTGACCGGGGCGGCGGCCTGGTTCATCAGCCTGATGCGCATCCTGCGGCCCGAGGCGAGCCGCTTGGTCAGCGGTACGACCGCGAAGGTGCCGCCACCGGTCCCGACGATCTCGTGGATCGGATGGTCCGCGCGATGCTCGTCGCCCTGGTACTCCGACATGCGTGCCTGGACCACCGCGCCCGCCGGCAGACCGTCGATGTGGAGGCCGAGGCTCCCGCTGAACCGGGCCGGGCCACGGGCGAAGACGCTGCCGCCGCCGGCGTGGTCACCGGTCTCGTCGGCCCACTCCGAGGTGAACTCGATCGAGTCCCAGGCACCGGGCGCGAGCTGGTACTGACGGTCGATACCGAGGTTGACGTACTGGGGCATGGGGTCCTCTCCTCTCCACCGGCCCGCCGGGAGGGCCAGGGCGTCGGCGACGTCACGGCGGAAGTCGGCCATGTCGAATCCGCGCGGGTCGACCTTCCAGTCGCTCCACTCCAGGTGGCCGATCGCGCTCTTGTGGCCCCAGCCGTGCGCGCGGCAGACGGCTGCGGTGGCCTTGACGATGGCGTCGTACTGGGCCTGCGGCCACGGGTCCTTGCCGTCGCCCTTGTTCTCGCACTCCCAGCCGTAGAAACGGGCGTTGCCGTCGACGGCGCCGGCCGAGCCGTCGTGTTCGTGCGTCGCGGGCGGGTACGTGCCGTACGACTCGCCGATGACGGCGTCGAGCACGTCGCCGTCGCCGCCGCCCGCGTGGTTGGCCCGGCCGTTCCCGGTCAGGTGGACGACGCCGTCCTTGGTGATGCAGCCGGTGGCGAGCGGACCGGGCAGGGCGCTGTGGCCGTGGTAGATGAGGTCGACGACGTCCGTGCCGGGCCCGGTGACGGTGTGATGGATCATCACACCGTGCACGGGACCCCACGGGCCCTTGTGGTTGCGGTTGTTGGTGCGCCAGCCGCCGACCTCGTGAACGGCGCAGCCCTCGGCCTTCAGCGCGGCGACGAGCCGGGCGGCGGTGAGCGGAGCGGCCATGAGTCAGTCCTCCGTTCCGGCGCGCGTGCGTGCCGGTCTGAAGACGGTGCGATGCACGGTGCGATCGCAACTGGGGAGCCCTGGCCTGGGAGCGGGTCGGTCCACTGAGTGTGTCCGGCGGTTCGTCCACGGTGCCTGCCACGCGAACCTCGCCAGGTATCCGTATTCTTCCGCCGCTCGCCTCGTCACTCACCTCGCCCTGCCCACATTCGCGAATTAGGCGGGATAACGACGCGCCCCGCCGACAGGGCAGGGCTCCGCGAGTGGCCCCTGGGGTCGGCGGGCGTGGAGCGGCGGGTGCGGTATGAAATTCGGCACGGCTGTCGTGCCCGACGAGCGGGCCGTGCAGCCGTGCGGGACGGGAACTGGCCGCACGCCGGAGTGAGCGTCCGGCTGCGCGCCGGGTGTCCCGCCTGGGTCGCGCTATCTCCCGGCGGCGATAGCGGCCAGTGGCGACCTCATCACCGTGTAGTCGCCGTAGTGCACGGGCAGGAGCCGCCCAGGTGGAGGACGGCCAGGTCGGCGGCCGGGAAGCGCCTGGCGATCTCGTCGAGGCCGTCGTACACCAGCGTGTCGCCCGAGATGTACAGCCGCATCCGCACCCGTCCCCCGACGGGGCCGAACTCCAGCATGCTGCCCATCACCGGCGGCAGCAGCCCGCGCAGCACCGGGTGGCCGGCGTGCCGGCCTGCCAGGGCCGTGAGCCTGACCTGCGCCCCGCCCCGCTGGAGGGTGAGCCCCCGCCAGGTGCGCAGACCGGCGGTACAGCGGAAGCCGTGCACCACCCTGAGCCTGCGGGCCGCGTGCGGTGCGGTCAGCACCGGCACCGTGGCCCGTAGCCGAGGTACGCGTACTGTCCGCGGTGCAGGAAGTTCGGGTCGGTGAGCAGCGTCGCTAGACCAGTTCCGGTCGGGGTTCCGGTTGCGGCGCCGGTGCGGTCTTCGGTTCCCATCGGTTGACGGTCCGTACGTAGCCGTAGATCACCGAGGCCATCGCCAGGATGAGCAGCGGCCCGGACACCCATGGACGTGCGGCCATCTCCGTCGGCAGAAAGCGGTAGGACACCAGGAACGCCGTGAAGACCGCTGCCCCGTAGGAGACCAGCAGGGTTCCCGAGCGGTCCCATCCGCGTTCGAGCGAACGCAGCCCCGCCTCGATCGTGAGCGTGAACACCACGCCGGCCACGAGATCCACGCCGTAGTGGTAGCCGAATCCCAGCGTCGCGGTGAGCGTGGCGATCAGCCAGAACGTACCGGCGAACCGCAGCGCGCGCGGCCCCTTGCGGGAGTGGATGAAGATCGCGACGGCCCAGGCGGTGTGCAGGCTGGGCATGCAGTTGCGGGGCGTGATCCCGTCGAACGGCATCGGCTGCGGGGCGTCGGCCGGCGGCGGAATGTCCGGCCACAGGTTGGCCAGCGCCCAGTGCTCGGTGCGCGGCGCGTCCGACCACCACAGGCTGATCCCGTCCCAGTGCTCGGTGCCGGTGCCGTAGGCGAAGATCGGTCCGACCACCGGGAAGATCATGTAGATGCCCGGCCCGAGGAGGCCGATGACCAGGAAGGTGCGCACCAGGTGATGGCGCGGGAAGCGGCGCTCGGCCGCCACGTTGCGCAGCTGGTACAGCGCCACGAGGACCGCGGCCACCGCGAGCTGGCCGTAGACGAGGTCGAGGACGTTGAAGCCGATCGCGCCGGTGGCCATGACGAACCGGCCCACCAGCCACGACGGGTTGCCCAGCGCGTGGTCGGCGACCGCCACGTACTGGTCGAGCACCATCGGTCGGGCCTTCGACGTGATGAGCAGCCAGGTGTCACCGGTCTTGCGCCCGGCTATCAACAGCAGGCCCAGCCCGACGCCCTTCAGCAGCAGGACACGTTCCGCGCCGGTGCGGCGCGTGAGGGCGATGACTCCGTAGCCCAGAAGCACCCACAACGCGCCGTTGCCGAAGGGATGGCCGTCGGTCACCTCGATGCCGGCCGCCCACCGCACCAGCTGGAAGACGACGTCGATGCCGATCGCGGCGCCGAGCGCGATGAACCGTTCCCGCCAGGTGAGCACGACCGTCATCAGGGCCATGCCGGCGTACAGCAGTGCGCCCGACTTGGGGGCGACGACGACCTCGCGCACCTGGCGGGTGATCGGACCCGGCAGGTCGTAGTGACGCGCGGCGATCTCCAGCACGATGAGAAATCCGAGGGTCACGACTCCCGCTGCGGCCCACAGCGTGCCCCTGCGTCTTATGCGCGAGGATATGCGCGTTGTTATAGGTATCAATTGTTTTATTCGGTTTGTGTGATGGTTGTTGAGTGATCGAACATGCTATCGGAGCAGTGTGCCCGGCCTGGTCGATTTCCGAGAATCTCCACGATTGTTCAGCCGTGCTCGGTCTGCGTCCTTACGGAGTCATGACGTACGGGCGCGGTCCCGTGGTGCGGCGGCGGGGCGGGCCTAGCGTGGCCGTATGCGCGTACTGGTCACCGGCGGTGCCGGGTTCATCGGGTCTCAGGTCGTCACAGCGCTCGGGGAGCGCGGGCACGACGCGGTCGTGTTCGACGTGCGGCAGGACCCCGGCGCCGACGTACGGGACCCGGCGGCCGTCCGTCGCGCCCTGACCGGCGTGGACGCCGTGTGTCACCAGGCCGCGATGGTCGGGCTCGGCAACGGCGTCGCCGACGCGGCGGAGTACGTCTCGCACAACGACCTCGGGACCGCGGTGCTGCTCGCCGCCATGGCCGAGGCAGGTGTACGGCGTCTGGTGCTGGCCGGGTCGATGGTCGTCTACGGGGAGGGACGGTACGACTGCCCACGGCACGGGGACGTACGGCCCGGGCCGCGTGCCGTCGCCGACCTGGACGCGGGGCGGTTCGAGCCGCCGTGCCCGTTGTGCGGGGCGGACCTCCTTCCCGGGCTGGTCGGCGAGGACGCCCCGGCCGACCCCCGGAACGTGTACGCGACGACCAAGCTCGCCCAGGAACACCTGGCCGCCGCCTGGGCCCGCTGCACGGGCGGGTCGGCGGTGTCGCTGCGCTACCACAACGTGTACGGGCCCGGCATGCCCCGCGACACCCCCTACGCCGGTGTCGCCTCCTTCTTCCGCTCGGCGCTCGCCCGGGCGAGGCCCCGCGCGTCTTCGAGGACGGGCGGCAGCGGCGGGACTTCGTGCACGTCCGGGACGTGGCGGCGGCCAACGTGGCTGCCCTGGAAGCGCCGTCGCCCACGGGGCGCTCACGGCGTACAACACCGGCAGCGGTGACCCGCACAGCGTCGGCGACATGGCGCGGGCGCTGGCCGCCGCGTACGGCGGGCCCGAGCCGGTCGTGACGGGCGAGTACCGGCTCGGGGACGTACGGCACATCACCGCGGACTCCGCACGGCTGCGGGACGGGCTGGGGTGGAAGCCGGCGGTCGGGTTCGAGGAGGGCGTGGCGGAGTTCGCGCGAGCCGGAATGCGGGGGCATAGGCCGGTGGTGCTGCCCGCGTTCAGGAAGCGGCGGCGGGCAGCACCACCTCGAAACGGCAGCCGCCGGGGATGTTGCGTACGGTGGCCCGGCCCTGGTGCGCCTCCACGATCCCCCGGACGATGGCGAGGCCCAGGCCCGCGCCGGCCGGGGGCGTCCGGGCGTGCGTGCCCCGCCAGCCGGTGTCGAAGACGCGCGGCAGGTCCTCCGCGGGGATGCCGCCGCAGGCGTCCGTCACCGACAGCACCACGCCCTCGGCGGTACGCTCCGCGGCGATGGCCACCGTGCCGTCGGCCGGGGTCCGGCGGATGGCGTTGACCAGCAGGTTGCCCAGCACCCGGCTCATCTCCTTGCCGTCCACCTCCACCGGCACCGGCTCGATCCGGCCGCCCACCAGCCGCACCCCGTGCTGCCGGGCGAGCGGGTCGGCTCCGGCGAGCGCGTCGCCGATCAGGTCGTAGAGCGAGATACGGGCGTACGACAGCGGCAAGGTGCCGGCGTGGATGCGGGAGAGTTCGAAGAGGTCGCCGACCATGTCGTTGAGGCGTTCGACCTCGGTGCGGATCTGCCTCAGATAGCGGTCGGGGTCGGCGGCGACACCGTCCTCCAGGGCCTCCGACATGGCGCGCAGACCGGCCAGCGGGGTGCGCAGGTCGTGTGAGATCCACGCGACGAGTTCACGCCGGGAGGTCTCCAGGGCGCGTTCCCGCTCCCGGGATTCGGCGAGTCTGGCGCTGGTGGCGGCCAGTTCGCGGCTCAGGTGCTCCAGTTCCGCGGTCGTCGGGCCGTCGGGGGCGGCGAAGTCCCCGCCGTCGCCGAAGGAACGTGCGGCCACGGCGAGTTCCCGGCTGCGGGCGACGACCCAGCGGCCCAGCAGGAGAGCGGTGGCCAGGGAGACCACGGCCGCCATGGCGACGACGGTCGTGACGACCGACAGGTCGTGCGAGTTCAGGAACATCGCCCAGGCGACGGCCAGCGTGCCCGCGAGCATCGCGACGATCCCGACCGCCGCCACCACCGCGAGGGACGCGGTGAGCGAGCGGCGCCGGATCAGGCGCAGTACGGCCGCCCCGGCCAGCCCGGCGACAGCGGCACCGGCGAAGGCGTACAGGGCGATGAGAAGGGTGTCGTTCACGATCCGGCCTCCTCTCCTGCGGCTCCCGTGGCGTCGAAGCGGTAGCCGACGCCCCACACGGTCTGGATCAGGCACGGCCGGGCCGGATCGTCCTCGACCTTGCCGCGCAGGCGGCGGACGTGGACGGTGACGGTCGACAGGTCGCCGAAGTCCCACCCCCACACCTCGCGCATCAGGTCCTCGCGGCTGAAGGCTCGCCCCGGGTGGCGCAGGAAGTAGGAGAGCAGGTCGAACTCGCGGAGGGTGAGGGCGAGTTCGGTGCCGTTCTTGGTGGCCCGGCGGGCCTGCGGGTCGACGGTCAGGCCGGCGGCCCCCAGCCGGTGCCCCGCGGCGGCGGGCCTGCTGCGGCGCAGCACCGACTCCACGCGCAGCACCAGCTCACGCGGGCTGAAGGGCTTGGTGACGTAGTCGTCGGCGCCGACCTCCAACCCCAGGATGCGGTCGTCCTCGTCGCCGCGGGCGGTGAGCATGATGACCGGGACCGGCCCGTGTCCGCGCATTCGCCGGCACACCTCCAGGCCGTCCATGCCGGGCAGCATCAGGTCGAGCACGACCAGGTCCGGCCAGTGCGCGGCGGCCCGGGTGAGGGCCGTCGGGCCGTCGTCGGCCCGGTCGACGACGTAACCGGCGCGGTCCAGATACCCGGTGACGACCTCGGCGACGGTCGGATCGTCGTCGACGACCAGGATCCGCGGGAGGCGTCGGGGGTCTCCTCGTGCTGATGGGGCGGCTGCATGCCTCCAGCCTGACACCGGGCCGCCGGCGATGGCGCGCCCGGACGCCTCCGGAACGCCGACGTCCGCGTTTCGTAAGGAGCGGAAGTCCGGATTGTGTCGATTCATATTCGTAGGGTGAGACCCGTGACGACGACTCCTTCGGACGTCGACGTGGTGCTGCCCTGCCTGAACGAGGCCGAGGCCCTGCCTTGGGTCCTCGAACGGATCCCGCCGGGCTGGCGCGCACTCGTCGTCGACAACGGTTCCACCGACAACTCGGCCGAGGTCGCCCGCGCGTCGGGCGCGACCGTCGTACGGGAGCCGCGCCGGGCTTCGGCGCGGCCTGCCACGCCGGGCTGACCGCGGCCACCGCCGACGTGGTGTGCTTCTGCGACTGCGACGCCTCCCTCGACCCCTCGCTCCTCGTTCCCTTCGTGCGCGAGGTGCGCGAGGGCGGGGCCGACCTGGTCCTCGGCCGGCGGCGTCCGCAGGGACGGGGCGCGTGGCCCGCGCACGCCCGGGTCGGCAACCTCGCCCTCGCGCGGATGCTGCGCCGCCGCACCGGGCTGCGCCTGCACGACCTCGGTCCGCTGCGCGCCGCCCGGCGCGAGCCGCTGCTCGCCCTCGGTCTCACCGACCGGCGCAGCGGCTATCCGCTCCAGATGGTGGTCCGCGCGGCCGACGCCGGCTGGCGGATCGCCGAGCACGACGTGCCGTACCTGCCGCGCACCGGGGCCTCGAAGGTGACGGGCACCTGGCGCGGCACCTGGCAGGCCGTACGGGACATGAGCCGCGTCCTGGCCGACGGGAGGGCCGGACGGTGAGCACACTCCTCGTCATCGCCAAGGAACCGCTGCCGGGGCGGGTCAAGACCCGGCTCACCCCGCCGTTCACGCCCCAGCAGGCCGCGTCGCTCGCCGAGGCGTCCCTCGCGGACACCCTGGACGTGGTCGCCGCGACCCCGGCCACCCGCCGGGTCCTCGTCCTCGACGGGGAGCCCGGCCCCTGGCTGCCGGCCGGCTTCGACGTCGTACGGCAGTGCGCGGGCGGGCTGGACGAGCGGCTGGCGGACGCCTTCGCGCGGTGCGACGGTCCGGCCCTGCTGATCGGCATGGACACCCCGCAGGTGACGCCGGAGCTGCTCAGGACGGACTACGCGGAGTGTGAGGCGTACTTCGGCCCGGCGGAGGACGGCGGCTTCTGGGCCCTCGGCCTCGCCGATCCCGATCCGGCCCTGTTGCGGGGCGTGCCCATGTCCACAGCGGTGACCGGGGCCGTCCAGCGGGAACGGCTCGTCGCGGCCGGACTGCGGGTACGGGACCTGCCCCGGCTCCGGGACGTCGACACCGCCGCCGACGCCCACGCCGTCGCCGCCCTGGCCCCGCACGGCCGGTTCGCCGCCCGGCTGGCCCGGCTCACCTCGGTCACCACACGATGAGCGCCCCGCCCGCCACCGCCCTCGCCTGGGCGAGTGCCGACCCCTACGACGCCGCCCTCCGGACCGGTCGCGGCCCGCTGTTCCTGCGTCGCGCCGACGGGTGGCTGCTGCCGCTGGATGTGGAGCGCTGGTGCGCCCGGGCCGACGCGGTCGACCGGGGCGTGCTGGACCGGTGCGAGGGGACCGTGCTGGACGTGGGCTGCGGGCCGGGGCGGCTGGTGGCCGAACTCGCCGGCCGGGGCCGGGCCGTCCTCGGCATCGACGTCAGCGGAGCCGCCGTGGAGAACACGGTGCGGCTCGGCGGGCAGGCGCTGCGGCGCTCGGTGTTCGAGCCGCTGCCCGGTGAGGGGCGTTGGGGCACCGTCCTGCTCATGGACGGCAACATCGGCATCGGTGGCGACCCGCGTGCTCTGCTGGACAGAGTGGCCGCACTCCTGTGCCCCGGCGGCCTGCTCATCGCGGAGACCGCCCCCGTGGACATCGACGAACGCGTCCATGTCCGCATCACCGACGCGCACACGGCCGCCGGCGCCGCCTTCCCCTGGGCACGGCTCGGCACACAGGCCCTGCTGCGGTACGCACGGGGGTGGGAGCGGTCCGGTCAGTGGACGGCCGGCGGGCGTCGCTTCGTCGCCCTGCGCAGCCGCAGCGCCAGCAGCAGCGCCGAGCCACCGAAGAGGACGGCGGTGATCAGCAGCCAGCGGGCGAGGAAGCCGTCCGGCGAGAGTCCGGTGCCGGACCGGTAGCGCCGCTCCACCGTGCCGCTGATCAGCGGGAACCACACGAGCAGGAGCAGCCCGGACAGGGCCGCCGGCACGCGCACGTACGGCACCCACTCCCGGCGCGTCCCCAGCCCCCGTACCAGCGCCCGGTCCGCCGCCGCGTACAGCGGCAGCAGCACCAGGTCGTGCAGCAGGGCCGCCCCCACGAACCACAGGGCCACGCCCCACCAGTCGTCGGCGAGCAGCCGCACCCCCGCGTACCCGGCGAGCGCGAAGGAGCAGGCGAGCAGCAGGAGCTGGAAGGGGCTCCCGAGGGGGTCCGCGGTCGGCGCATCACAGATCTCCGAAGGTCATCCGGGCCACCCACTTGGTGTTGAGCACACCGGGCGCGGCGGGCACGATGATCCGCGCCGGGTAGCCGTGGTCGGGGACAGCTCCTCGCCGTTGACGTACAGGGCGAGGAGGGAACGCGGGTCGGCCACCTGGTTGGCGCGCAGGGCGGCTCTCCGGAAGGCGCCGCGCCGCTGGAGGGACTCGACGAACACGTCCGGCGGGGCGCCGTCGTACCCGACGAGCGCCGCGAGATCGCGCAGCCGCACCCCGCGCCACCACTGGTCCGACGTCGACCAGCCCTCCACACAGGCGATGGGCAACGCCGCGCTGTGCAGCGGGAGTCCGGCGAGCTGGGCGCGGCTGAGGCGGACGGTGCCGGTACGCCCCGTCACGACGAGCCGCCAGGCGTCCTCGCCCGTCTCGGCCGCCCTGATTCCGGCGTACGCCGCGGTCTTGTTGATCTGGAACCCGTTCGGGCCGCTGCCGGGATCGTCCCGCCGTGCGGGGCGAGGAGGGCGGTGCGGCGCAGCGCACCGTCGAAGTTCTGTCCCACCGTCGTCGCGAACAGCAGCAGCGAACCGCCCCCGACGAACCACAGAGCGCCCCGGCGGCTGACGGTCGGCTCGGCGGGGCGGGGTGTCACCAGGTCGTTCTTCTCCTCCTTCTCCTCCTTCTCCCCCCGCAGCTGCCGCAGATTGCGCAGGGCGATGGGCAGCTTCAGCAGCACGTGGGCGACGAAGGCGGCGAAGAACACCCACGCTCCGTAGAAGTGCAGCGGGTAGAAGGAACCGGGGAAGACGTAGTCGAGCTGGACGTTGAGCACACCGGTGACGAACTCGAACAGCGCCCCGCCCACCAGGAGCAGCAGCGAGATCCGCTCCAGGGCGTGCGCGAGCGAGCGGGCCGGCGGCAGCGCGAACAGCCTCGGGATCACGGACCAGAGCTTGGCGAGCAGGACGGGGATCAGGGTGATGCCGAGGGTGACGTGGACGCCCTGGTTGAGCCGGTACAGCCAGTGCGGATCGGTCGGCCAGTCGAAGAGGTAGAAGCCGAGCAGCCCCTTGTCCGGCGTCTTGTCGTTCACGGGTGACAGGTCCGGGTTGTAAGCGGCGTAGGAGACCAAGCCCGTCACGAACAGCACGGTGATGCCGGCGAGGAGGACTAGGCCCAGCACCGAGGTGAAACGGGGGCCGCGCAGGGGGCTGCGCCAGAAGCCGGACGAGGAGGGAAGCCGTGGGTCGTCGCGCATGGCCCGACCGTAGGCCCGGAACACCCCCGGAAAGGGCGCTCAACCCATGACGAAACGCTGACGTCCGGCCCGGACGGCGGTCCGCGCCCGCCCTGTCGGCCTAGCGTTCCGGCTGTGACCCGCTCCCTCCGCCGTGACCTGTACGCCGCCGCGGCTGCCACGCTGCTCGTGGCTGCCGCCGTCCTGATCGGCCGCCACATCCAGGAGACCAGCCGTACGCTGTTCGTCGACTGGCCGCCGCTGCTGGCCTCCTGGGAACCCCACCTGAGCCCCGGCACCCCAGCAGCCGTCCTGGTGGCGATCGCCACCGTGGCCTACGGCCCGACGCTCGCGGCACGTCTCCCATGGCGTGCGCTGCTGCCGATGGCCTGGGGCACGGCGACGGCGTGGATCTTCTCCCTCGCGCTGGTCGACGGCTGGCACCGCGGCATCGCGCGCCGGCTCACCACCCGCCACGAATACCTCCAGGTCATCGACCGCTTCCACGACATCCCGGCGGCCCTGCGGACCTTCACCGACCACATCCTGCTCGACTCCCCGACAACTGGCCCGCCCACATCGCCGGCCATCCGCCCGCGGCCACGCTCACCTTCGTCCTGCTCGACCGCGTCGGGCTACGGGGCGGAGGCTGGGCCGGGGTCTGGTGCATCACCGTCGGGGCGACGGCCTGCGTGGCAGTACTGGTCACGATCCGTGCCCTGGCCGGCGAGGCACTCGCGCGCAGGGCGGCGCCCTTCCTCGTCCTGGCCCCGGCCGCCGTGTGGATGGGCACCTCGGCCGACGCGTACTTCGCCGCGGTGGCGGCGTGGGCGGTGGCCTTTTTGGCCTTGGCGGTCACCCGGCGGTCCCTGTGGTGGGCGGGAGCGTCCGGGCTGCTGTTCGGCCTGACCTGTTACCTGTCGTACGGCCTCACGCTCGTCGCGCTGATCGCGGTGGCGGTACTGGCGCTCGGCCGACCCGGGATCCGGGAGCGGCCCGCCCTGCTGGTGGCGCTGCTCGCCGGACTTGCGGTGGTCCCGACGGCGTTCACTCTCGCCGGGTTCGACTGGTGGGAGGCGTACCGCCTGCTGGTGACGCGCTATCACCAGGGCGCGGGCGGTACCCGTCCCTACGGCTACTGGGTGTGGGCCAACCTGGCCTGCACGGTGATCGTCACGGGCCTGGCGACAGCGGCGGGGCTGCGGCGGACGGGTGCCGTGCTGCTCCGGCACCGCACCGCGTCCCCTGATGTCGTACGCCTCGGGCTCCTCGTGTCCGCCGCCCTGCTCGCCCTGCTGGTCGCCGACCTGTCCGGCATGAGCAAGGCGGAGACGGAGCGCATCTGGCTGCCGTTCGCGATGTGGCTGCTCGCGGCCTGCGCGCTCCTGTCCCGCCCCCGCGCCTGGCTCACCGCCCAGGCGCTGCTCGCCCTGCTCCTCAACCACCTGCTGTCCACCGGGTGGTGAGGCGCCGGAGCTAGGACCCGTCGCCCTCCAGGTCCCCCTCCGTCTCCAGGTAGGCCTGCCGCAGGCCCTCCAGCACGGCCGGGTCGGGCTTCTCCCACATCCCGCGGGACTCCGCCTCCAGCAGGCGTTCGGCGATGCCGTGCAGGGCCCAGGGGTTGGCCTGCTGGAGGAACTCGCGGTTGACCGGGTCCAGGACGTAGGTCTCGGTGAGCTTGTCGTACATCCAGTCGGCGATCACGCCGGTGGTGGCGTCGTAGCCGAAGAGGTAGTCCACCGTGGCGGCGAGTTCGAAGGCGCCCTTGTAGCCGTGGCGGCGCATCGCCTCGATCCACTTGGGGTTGACGACGCGGGCCCGGAAGACCCGGGAGGTCTCCTCGACGAGCGTGCGGGTGCGGACCGTCTCGGGGCGGGTCGAGTCGCCGATGTACGCCTCGGGGGCGGTGCCGCGCAGGGCGCGGACCGTGGCGACCATGCCGCCGTGGTACTGGAAGTAGTCGTCGGAGTCGGCGATGTCGTGCTCGCGCGTGTCCGTGTTCTTCGCGGCGACCGCGATCCGCTTGTACGCGGTCTCCATCTCCTCCCGGGCCGGGCGGCCCTCGAGTTCCCGGCCGTAGGCGTAGCCGCCCCAGACGGTGTAGACCTCGGCGAGGTCGGCGTCGGTGCGCCAGTCGCGGGAGTCGATGAGCTGGAGCAGGCCGGCCCCGTAGGTGCCGGGGCGGGAGCCGAAGATACGGGTGGTGGCGCGGCGTTCGTCGCCGTGGGCGGCCAGGTCCGCCTGGACGTGGGCCCGTACGTGGTTGACCTCGGCCGGCTCGTCCAGCGAGGCGGCGAGGCGTACGGCGTCGTCCAGCAGGCCGATCGTGTGCGGGAAGGCGTCCCGGAAGAAGCCCGAGATGCGCAGGGTGACGTCGATGCGGGGGCGGCCCAGCTCCTCGTACGGGATGGGCTCCAGGCCCGTCACCCGGCGCGAGGCGTCGTCCCAGACCGGGCGGACGCCGAGCAGCGCGAGGGCTTCCGCCACGTCGTCGCCCGCCGTGCGCATCGCGCTCGTGCCCCACAACGACAGCCCCACGGACGTGGGCCAGTCCCCGCTGTCCGTGCGGTAGCGCTCCAGCAGGGAGTCCGCCAGGGCCTGGCCGGTCTCCCAGGCGAGGCGGGAGGGGACGGCCTTGGGGTCGACGGAGTAGAAGTTGCGGCCCGTCGGCAGGACGTTGACCAGGCCGCGGAGCGGAGATCCGGAGGGGCCCGCCGGGACGAAGCCGCCGGCCAGCGCGTGGAGGGTGTGGTCGAGTTCGGCCGTCGTCGCCGACAGGCGCGGGACGACCTCCCGGGCCGCGAACTCCAGGACGGCGGCGACCTGTTCGCCGTGCTCGGTGGGGACCGCTGCCGGGTCCCAGCCCGCGTCCTCCATCGACTGCACCAGCGCGCGGGCCTTGTCCTCCGCCTCGTCGGCCGTCGTACGGGTCGCGGCGGACTCGTCCAGGCCGAGGGCCTCGCGCAGGCCGGGCAGGGCCGTCGCGCCGCCCCAGATCTGGCGGGCGCGGAGGATGGCGAGGACGAGGTTGACGCGGTCCTCGCCCTGCGGCGGGTTGCCGAGGACGTGCAGACCGTCGCGGATCTGGGCGTCCTTGACCTCGCAGAGCCAGCCGTCGACGTGGAGGAGGAAGTCGTCGAACCCGTCGTCGTCCGGGCGGTCCTCCATACCGAGGTCGTGGTCGAGCCGGGCGGCCTGGATGAGGGTCCAGATCTGGGCGCGGATGGCGGGCAGTTTCGCCGGGTCCATGGAGGAGATCTGGGCGTACTCGTCGAGGAGTTGCTCCAGGCGCGCGATGTCGCCGTAGGAGTCGGCGCGGGCCATCGGCGGGACGAGGTGGTCGACGAGGGTGGCGTGGACGCGGCGCTTGGCCTGGGTGCCCTCGCCGGGGTCGTTGACCAGGAACGGGTAGATCAGGGGGAGGTCGCCGAGGGCGGCGTCGGGGCCGCAGGCGGCGGACAGACCGGCGTTCTTGCCGGGCAGCCACTCCAGGTTGCCGTGCTTGCCGAGGTGGATCATCGCGTCCGCGCCGAAACCGCCGTCCTCGGCACGGGCGGCGATCCAGCGGTAGGCGGCCAGGTAGTGGTGGGAGGGCGGGAGGTCCGGATCGTGGTAGATCGCGATCGGGTTCTCGCCGAAGCCGCGCGGGGGCTGGATGAGGATCAGCAGGTTGCCGAAGCGCAGGGCCGCGAGGACGATGTCGCCCTCCGGGTTGCGGCTGCGGTCGACGAACATCTCGCCGGGGGCCGGGCCCCAGTGCTCCTCCACCGCCGTCCGCAGCTCCTCGGGGAGCGTGGCGAACCAGCGGCGGTAGTCGGCCGCCGGGATACGGACCGGGTTGCGGGCCAGTTGCTCCTCGGTGAGCCAGTCCTGGTCGTGGCCGCCCGCCTCGATCAGCGCGCGGATCAGCTCGTCGCCGTCGCCGGAGGCCAGGCCCGGCACCTCGGCGTCCGTTCCGAAGTCGTAGCCCTCCTCGCGGAGCCGGCGCAACAGGGCCACCGCGCTCGCGGGGGTGTCCAGGCCGACCGCGTTGCCGATGCGGGAGTGCTTGGTCGGGTACGCGGACAGGACCAGCGCGAGACGCTTGTCGGCGGGCCGGATGTGCCTCAGCCGCGCGTGGCGTACGGCGATCCCGGCGACCCGGGACGCGCGCTCGGGGTCGGCGACGTAGGCCGGGAGGCCGTCCTCGTCGATCTCCTTGGAGGAGAACGGGACGGTGATCAGGCGCCCGTCGAACTCGGGGACGGCGATCTGGCTGGCCGCGTCGAGCGGGGAGACGCCCTCGTCGTTCCCCTCCCAGTCGGCGCGTGAGCCCGTCAGGCACAGGGCCTGGAGGATCGGGACGTCCAGCGCGGCGAGCGCGCCCGCGTCCCAGGACTCGTCGTCACCGCCGGCCGACGCCTCGGCGGGCTTGGTACCGCCCGCGGCGAGGACGGTGGTGACGATGGCGTCGGCGGCGCGGAGTTCTTGGATCAGCTCGGGCTCGGGGGCGCGCAGGGAGGCGACGTACAGGGGCAGCGGCCGGCCGCCCGCGTCCTCGATCGCGTCACACAGGGCCCCCACGAAGGCGGTGTTGCCGCTCATGTGGTGGGCCCGGTAGTAGAGCACGGCGACGGTCGGGCCGTCGGCGTCGTCGCGGGGCGTGCGCTCCAGCGGGCCCCAGGTGGGGGCGGGCGCCGGTGCCTCGAAGCCGTGGCCGGTCAGCAGGACCGTGTCGGAGAGGAAGCGGGCGAGCTGCTCGAGGTTGGCCGGGCCGCCGTGGGCGAGGTAGGCGTGCGCCTCGGCGGCGATGCCGACCGGGACGGTGGAGGCGGCCATCAGCTGGGCGTCCGGGGCCTGTTCACCGGTGAGGACGACGACCGGGCGGCCGTCGGCGCGGAGCAGGTCGAGGCCGTCCTGCCAGGCCCGGATGCCGCCGAGGAGGCGTACGACGACCAGTTCGACACCGTCGAGGAGGCCGGGGAGGTCGTCGAGGGGGAGGCGCGCCGGGTTGGCGAAGCGGTACGGGACCGGGCCGGCGGCCGCGCGGGCGCTGAGCAGGTCGGTGTCGGACGTCGACAGGAGCAGGATGCGGGGGTGCGGGGGGCGTTCCCCGGCTGGATGCAGCATGCGGCGTCTGGCCTTCCTCGGGGTGTCCGCGCCCCGGGCGGTGGTGGGACGGCGGGAGTTCCTGGCTCACCCGTCCCGTACGGGCCGGGCTCACAGTGGCGGGACCGCGCCGGGCTCGCACCGGGCTTCCTCCCCTGTCGCCGTCGTGGCGTTGGCGGACCGGATGATCCACCGCGGATCATAGTAAGGGTCACGGGAAAAGGGCGGGGCGTACACCAGGTGTGATGGTAGGTATGCTCGCCGCCATGTCCACGCCTGCCCTCCGTTCATCGCCCCAGGCCACAGCGGTCTCACGGGACCGCGGTGACGCCTGCCCGGGGACGCTGCGGCTGCACGCGGCGGACGACGGCGCACTGGCCCGCGTGCGGATCCCGGGCGGTGTCCTGACCGTCGGTCAGGCGGAGGCGCTCGTCGACGTGGCGGAGCGGCTGGGCGACGGGGACCTGCATCTGACCTCGCGCGGCAATGTGCAGCTGCGGGGTCTGGCCGACGGCTGCGGCGGCGAGTTGGCCGGGCTGCTGGACGCGGCCGGGCTGCTGCCCTCGCACCGGCACGAGCGGGTGCGCAACATCGTGGCCTCACCGCTGTCCGGTCTCGACGGGCGGGGCGTGCTGGACGTACGCCCCTGGCTGACGGCCCTCGACGCGGCGCTGTGCGCGAGCGAGGCGGCGCAGGCCCTGTCGGGGCGTTTCCTGTTCGCCCTCGACGACGGACGCGGCGACGTGACCGGGCTCGGCGCCGATGTGACGGTGCGTGCGACGGCGGACGGCGGGGCGCAACTCGGCCTCGGCGCGGCCGGAGAAACGCTGCACGTCTCCGTCGAGGAGGCGGCGCGGGCCGCGCTGCTCGCCGCGGAGACCTTCCTGGAGGCGGCACGGGTGAGCGGTTCGCGCGTCTGGCGCGTGGACGAACTCGGCCTTCCCGACGGCGAGTTGCTCCATGCCGTCGGCCGGCACCTGACGGCCGGGGGCATCCGCCACGAGCGGCGGGCCCGGGACACCGGCCGCACCGACGGCCCGCCCCCTGGAGTCATCGCCACCGGCGTCTCCGTGCACGTACCGCTGGGACGGCTCTCGGCGCACCAATGGCGCGAACTGGCACAGGTCGCCGCCGGTGAGCTGCGTCTGACCCCGTGGCGCGGTGTGGTTCTTCCCACACAGGGGGCCCCCACGGACGAGTCCCTCGCCCGCCTCGCCGCCACCGGCCTCGTCACCGACCCCGACTCCCCCTGGCTGCGCGTCGGTGCCTGCGTCGGCAGGCCCGGATGCGCCAAGTCGCGGGCCGACGTACGGACCGACGCGGCCGGGGCCCTCGGCGCGATCGAGCCGCGCGGCCTCCCCTTGTACTGGTCCGGGTGCGAACGCCGCTGCGGGCATCCCCAGGGCGACCGCGTCGACGTGGTCGCCGCCCCGGGAGGCGGCTACCGGCTCTCCACCGCCGTGAGCGGCCAGGACCCCCGGACCACCTTCATGGACGACCCCGAACGACTCGCCACCGCCCTGGCGGCGATCACCTCATGAGCCGCAAGACGACCGAGAGCAGTGTGAAGACGACCGTGACCACGTACGACTACGAGAAGGACGGCCCGGCCATCTACCGCCAGTCCTTCGCCACCATCCGCGCGGAGGCGGACCTCGCGGCCCTGCCCGCCGACGTCAGCCAGGTCGCGGTCCGGATGATCCACGCCTGCGGGTTGGTCGACCTCGTACGGGACCTGGCCTACACGCCTGGCGTCGTGGCCCGCGCCCGCGAGGCCCTGCGCGCCGGCGCGCCGATCTTCACCGACGTGCAGATGGTGGCCAGCGGGGTGACCCGCAAGCGGCTGCCCGCCGGCAACGACGTGCTGTGCACCCTCTCCGACCCCTCCGTCCCCGAACTGGCGGCGAAGCTCGGCACCACGCGCAGTGCCGCCGCGCTGGAGCTCTGGCGGGACCGGCTGGAGGGCTCGGTGGTCGCCGTCGGCAACGCGCCCACCGCCCTGTTCCGGCTGCTCGAGATGATCGAGGAGGGGGCTCCCCGGCCCGCCGCCGTCATCGGCGTCCCGGTCGGCTTCGTCGGGGCCGCCGAGTCCAAGGACGCCCTGGCCGCGCATACGGCCGGGCTGGAACACCTGGTCGTACGCGGCCGTCGCGGGGGCAGTGCGATGGCCGCCGCCGCGCTCAACGCGATCGCGAGTGAGGAAGAGTGAGCGGCAAGCAGTCCACCGCGGGGCGGCTGTACGGGGTCGGGCTCGGCCCGGGCGATGCGTCCCTGATGACCGTACGGGCCGTCGAGGTCATCGCCGAGGCCGATGTGATCGCGTACCACAGTGCCCGGCACGGCCGTTCCATCGCCCGCTCGATCGCGGCCCAGCACATCCGCGCCGACCACATCGAGGAGCGGCTGGTCTACCCGGTCACGACCGAGACCACCGACCACCCCGGCGGCTACAAGGGCGCGATCGAGGAGTTCTACGCCGAGGCGGCGGCCCGGCTCGCCGCGCACCTGGACGCGGGGCGGACGGTCGCGGTCCTCGCCGAGGGCGATCCGCTGTTCTACGGCTCCTACATGCACATGCACAAGCGGCTCGCCGACCGGTACGTGACCGAGGTGATCCCCGGCGTCACGTCCGTGTCCGCCGCTGCCGCCCGGCTGGGCACGCCGCTCGCCGAGGGCGAGGAGGTGCTGACCATCCTGCCGGGCACACTGCCCGAGGAGGAGCTGACCGCGCGGCTCGCGTCGACGGACGCGGCGGTGGTGATGAAGCTGGGCCGGACCTTCACCAAGGTGCGGAACGCGTTGGCGGACGCGGGACGGCTGGGCGAGGCCCGGTATGTCGAGCGGGCCACCATGGCCGGGGAGCGGCTCGGCGAACTGGCGGACGTGGACGCGGAGTCGGTGCCGTACTTCTCGGTGGCCGTGCTGCCCAGCCGGGTCGGCGCCGAGCGGCCTCGGACCCCGGAGCGGGGCGAGGTCGTCGTGGTCGGGACCGGGCCGGCCGGTCCGCTGTGGCTGACGCCAGAGACCCGGGGTGCGCTGGCCGCCGCCGACGACCTGGTCGGCTACACGACCTACCTCGACCGGGTGCCGCAGCGGCCCGGGCAGGTACGGCACGGCTCGGACAACCGGGTCGAGTCGGAGCGCGCCGAGTTCGCCCTCGATCTGGCCCGGCGCGGACGGCGGGTCGCGGTCGTCTCGGGCGGCGACCCGGGCGTCTTCGCCATGGCGACGGCCGTCCTGGAGGTCGCGTCCCAGAAGGAGTACGCGGACGTCCCGGTGCGGGTCCTGCCGGGCGTGACCGCCGCCAACGCGGCAGCGGCCAGGGCGGGCGCCCCGCTCGGGCACGACTACGCCGTCGTCTCCCTCTCCGACCGGCTCAAGCCGTGGGAGGTCATCGCCGAGCGGCTGCGCGCGGCGGCCTCGGCGGACCTGGTGCTGGCCCTGTACAACCCGGGCTCGCGCAGCCGCACCTGGCAGGTGGGCAAGGCACGCGAACTGCTGCTGGAGCACCGGGCGCCGGACACGCCGGTCGTCGTGGCGCGGGATGTGGGCGGCGCCGGCGAACGCGTGCGGATCGTACGCCTGTCCGACCTGGATCCGGCCGAGGTCGACATGCGCACGATTCTGCTGATCGGCTCCTCACAGACGCGGGTCGCGCGACGCGGGGACGACGAGGAGATCGCCTGGACGCCACGCCGCTATCCGGAGACCGAGACCGACGGGGGCTCCTGCGGATCCGGCGGGTAGGGCCGCTGGACGGCGAGGAGGCCGCCTGCTCTCCGCGCCGGGATCCAGAGACCGAGATCCGGCAGCGACTCCTGAGAACCCGGCGGGAAGAGACGCTGGACGGCGAGGAGGCCGCCTGCTCTCCGCGCCGGGATCCAGAGACCGAGATCCGGCAGCGACTCCTGAGAACCCAGCGGGAAGAGACGCTGGACGGCGAGGAGGCCGCCTGCTCACCGCGCCGGGATCCAGAGACCGAGATCCGGCAGCGACTCCTGAGAACCCAGCGGGAAGAGACGCTGGACGGCGAGGAGGCCGCCTGCTCACCGCGCCGGGATCCAGAGACCGAGATCCGGCAGCGACTCCTGAGAACCCAGCGGGAAGAGACGCTGGACGGCGAGGAGGCCGCCTGCTCACCGCGCCGGGATCCAGAGACCGAGATCCGGCAGCGACTCCTGAGAACCCAGCGGGAAGAGACGCTGGACGGCGAGGAGGCCGCCTGCTCTCCCCGCCGGGATCCAGAGACCGAGATCCGGCAGCGACTCCTGAGAACCCAGCGGGAAGAGACGCGGGGCCGCGAGGAGGCCGCCTGGGCTCTCCGCTGTTGCCAGGGGCCGAACCCGGCCGGGGCTGCGGCCCGGGTCGGTCTTCAGCTGGTGGCCGGGAGGTCTCGCTGCCGGATGCGGTCCAGCACCCACCGGGCCGCCGCCTCCGGGTCGGGCACGACCGGGACACCCTCGGGTACCGGCGGCCGGCGGACCACGACCACCGGCAGCCCGGCCTCCCGCGCCGCCGTCAGCTTCGGCGCGGTGGCCGTTCCCCCGCTGTCCTTGGTCACCACGACGTCGACGCGGTGGCGGCGGAGCAGCTCGCGCTCGCCGTCGAGGGTGAACGGGCCGCGGTCGAGCAGCACCTCCATACGGGCCGGGTGCGGGGCCTCGGGCGCGTCCACGGACCGTACGAGGAACCACAGCTCGTCCAGGGCGGCGAACGCGGCCAGCCCCATCCGGCCGGTGGTGAGGAACACCCGCCCGCCCAGCGCGGGCAGCAGCCGCGCGGCCTCCTCCAGGGAGCCGGCGTCGTGCCAGTCGTCCCCGGGGACGGGGACCCAGCCGGGGCGCCGCAGGGCGAGCAGGGGAACATGGGCGGTGGCGGCGGCCCGCGCCGCGTGGAAACTGATCGTCCCGGCGAAAGGGTGGGTGGCATCGATGAGCACGTCCACCCGGTGCTCACGCACCCACGCGGCGAGCCCCTCCACCCCGCCGAAGCCACCGACCCGCACCTCGCCCGGCGGCAGCCGCGGACTGGCCACCCGCCCGGCGAGGGAGCTGGTCAGCCTCAGCCCGGGCGTCGCGTGCAGCAGTTCGGCGAGACGGCGGGCCTCCGAGGTGCCGCCGAGTATCAGTACGTGCATGGAAGTCCAGGTCCGTTCATGAGCAGCGAGATGAAGGGCGGCCGCAGGGCCCAGCTGGAGCACACCGGCCTGCGGCCCGGCTGGACCACCGGCGCCTGTGCGACGGCGGCCACGACAGCGGCGTACACCGCCCTGCTGACCGGCGAGTTTCCCGACCCCGTGACGATCACCCTGCCGAAGGGGCAGACGCCGTCGTTCGCGCTGGCGGTCGAGGAGATGGGCGACGGGTCCGCGATGGCGGGGGTCGTGAAGGACGCGGGCGACGACCCGGACGTCACCCACGGGGCACTGGTCCGGGCCACGGTACGGCACCTGCCCGCCGGGGCCGGGGTCGTCTTCAGGGCCGGGCCCGGGGTCGGCACGGTCACCCGGCCCGGCCTGCCCCTGCCCGTCGGCGAGGCGGCCGTCAACCCCGTCCCCCGCCGCATGATGGGCGACCACGTCGCCGAGGTCGCCGCCCGGCACGGCGGCTCGGGCGACGTCGAGATCACCGTCTCCGTGGACCACGGCGAGGAGATCGCCCGCTCCACCTGGAACCCCCGGCTGGGCATCCTGGGCGGCCTCTCCATCCTGGGCACGACCGGCATCGTCGTCCCGTACTCCTGCTCGGCGTGGATCGACTCCATCCGGCGGGGCGTGGACGTGGCCCGGGCGGCGGGCCGTACGCATGTCGCCGGCTGCACCGGGTCGACGTCGGAGAAGACGGTCGTGGCCGAGTACGCCCTGCCCGAGGACGCCCTGCTCGACATGGGTGACTTCGCGGGCGCGGTGCTGAAGTACATCCGCCGCCACCCCGTCGACCGCCTGACGATCTGCGGCGGCTTCGCGAAGCTCTCCAAGCTCGCCGCGGGCCACCTCGACCTGCACTCCGCCCGCTCGCAGGTCGACAAGGGCTTCCTCGCCGAACTGGCCCGGCGCGGCGGCGCGGACGAGGCCCTGGCCGCCGGGGTGGCCGAGGCCAACACCGGCCTCGCCGCGCTCCAGTCGTGCCTCGCCGCCGGGGTGCCGCTCGGCGACCTGGTCGCCACGACCGCCCGGGACGAGGCCCTCACCGTGCTGCGGGGCGCGCCCGTAGCGGTCGACGTGATCTGCATCGACCGGGCGGGCACGGTGGTGGGGCGCAGCACCGTGGCCTGACGGGCGCTCACCGTAGTCAGCACACGTGGCGTTCCCGCTCCGGCGAGTACAGGTGGCTGTCCCGGAACTGCTCCGCTCCCAGCGTCCGTCCCACCATGATCACCGCCGTGCGCAGCACACCGGCCTCCTTCACCTTCCCGGCGATCTCCTCCAGCGTGCCGCGGAGGATCAGCTCGTCCGGGCGGGAGGCGTAGGCGACGACCGCGGCGGGGCAGTCGGCGCCGTAGTGCGGGAGGAGCTCCCCGACGACGCGGTCCACGTACTTGGCGGCCAGGTGCAGCACGATCAGCGCGCCGCTGCGGCCGAGGGTGGCGAGGTCCTCGCCCTCGGGCATGGCGGTGGCCCGGTGGGCGACACGAGTGAGGATCACGGTCTGGCCGACGGTCGGTACGGTCAGCTCCCGCTTCAGGGAAGCCGCCGCGGCCGCGAAGGCCGGGACGCCCGGCACGACCTCGTACGGCACCCCGGCCGCGTCCAGCCGCCGCATCTGCTCGGCCACCGCGCTGAACACGGACGGGTCCCCGGAGTGCAGCCGGGCCACGTCGTGTCCCTCCTGGTGGGCGCGTACCAACTCGGCGGTGATCTCGTCCAGATCGAGCTGCGCGGTGTCCACCAGCCGGGCGTCCGGCGGGCATTCGGCGAGCAGTTCACGCGGGACCAGACTGCCCGCGTACAGGCAGACCCGGCAGGCGGCGAGCGTACGGGCGCCGCGCACCGTGATCAGGTCGGCGGCACCGGGGCCCGCACCGATGAAGTACACGGTCATCTGTCTGCTCCTGGTAGGGGGTCGAGGGTTCGCTGCGCGTCTTCACGCGTCCTTCTGAACGGCCCACTGGGTCACCGGCATCGCCTGCCGCCACCCGGTGAAGCCGCCCACGGGGACGGCGTGGGCCACGGCGAGCCGCACCAGCTCGCCTCCGAGGCGGCGGCAGGCGTCCGCGAGCAGCGCCTCCGACTCCAGCGTCACGGTGTTGGCGACGAGGCGCCCCCGGCGGGCAACGCCTCCCAGCAGGCGTCCAGGAGACCGGGCGCGGTGAGCCCGCCGCCGATGAACACGGCGTCCGGCGGCGGCAGTTCGGCCAGTACGGCGGGCGCGGCGCCGGTGACGACACGCAGCCCCGGCACGCCCAGCCGCTCGGCGTTGCGCCCGATCCGGTCGGCACGCGCCGGGTCGCGTTCCACGCTCAGCGCCCGGCAGGACGGGTGTGTCCGCATCCACTCGACGGCGATCGAACCGGACCCGCCGCCGATGTCCCACAACAGCTCACCGGGCGCGGGCGCGAGCACGCCCAGCGTGGCGGCGCGGATGTGCCGCTTGGTGAGCTGCCCGTCGTGCTCGTACGCCTCGTCCGGCAGCCCGGGCACGGCGCCGAGCCGCAGGGCGTCCGGGGCGCGGCGGCATGCGACGGCGACGATGTTGAGGGGATCGCCGGGCGGCTGCGACATCGGCCAGTCGTCGGCGGCG
Organism: Streptomyces tuirus; assembly: GCA_018195615.1. Classification (GTDB taxonomy): domain Bacteria; phylum Actinomycetota; class Actinomycetes; order Streptomycetales; family Streptomycetaceae; genus Streptomyces; species Streptomyces tuirus_A. The sequence goes on from JAGTPG010000001.1 coordinate 1,733,789, forward strand.
GCTTCGGCGCCGGTGCGTTCCTTCTCCCCGCCGAGCTGTTCGAGGACGCGCATCCGGCTGGGCCCGAAGCCCCGGTCGCGCAGCAGGGCGGCGACCTCGACGGGGGTGGTGGCGTCCGCGCTGAGGACGAGGAGGCGCCGGCCTTGGTGCAGGGCGGCGGCGAGGCGGGCGGAGGGCCGGCCGACGAGCGTGACGACCTCCACGTCCTCCAGGGGCCAGCCGAGCCGGGCGGCGGCGTAGGAGACGGAGGAGGGATGCGGCAGGACGCGCAGGGCGTCGGTCTCCTCGGCGAGGGCGCGTCCGATGCCGTAGAACATGGGGTCCCCGCTGGCCAGTACGGCGACCCGGCGGCCGGCGTGCGCGGCGAGCAGGCCCGGGACGGCGGGGCGCAGCGGCGAGGGCCAGGCGACGCGCCGCCCGGTGCACTCCGGCGGCAGCAGATCCAGCTGACGCGCTCCCCCGATCAGGACCTCCGCCTCGCACAGTGCGGCGCGGGAGGTCTCGGGCAGACCCGGCCAGCCGTCGGCCCCGATCCCGACGACGGTCACGGCGGTGGTCGGTGCGGGGAGTGCGGGCGTCACTGCTCGATACCTCGGCGTTCGGGGACAACAGAGGCGCACTCTACTGGGCGCTGACCAGCACACTCTCGCTCGGGTACGCGTCCCGGAGACCCCGGACGTAACATGAGGAGGCGATTCGCTCGCGCAGCGGGAATCCGTAACACCCCGTGACCGTGAAACAAAGGTGCTCCGTATGACGACACTGACGGAATACACGGAATACATCGGGGAACCAACCATCGCGGACGGGCCCGCTGTCTGGCGTATCGCCCGAGAATCCGGGAAACTCGACGTGAACTCTCCCTACAGTTACCTCCTGTGGTTCCGCGATTTCGCACAGACCTCCGCGGTGGCGCGCGATGACAATGGCGCACTGAAGGGCTTCACCACCGGATACCGCCGCCCCGACCGGCCCGACGTACTCGTCATCTGGCAGATCGCCGTGACGGGGGCCGGCCGCGGACGCGGTCTCGCCGGTGCCATGCTCGACCATCTCACCCACCGACTGCGCGCGCAGGGCATTCTCCGCTCTCTGGAGACCACCATCAGCCCGGGGAACACCGCTTCCCAACAGCTGTTCCTCTCCTTCGCCGAACGACACAGGGCATCGTTGAAACGTGAACTCCTCTTTCCCGCGGAGCTGTTTCCCGATGCCCACGAGCCCGAGTACCTGTATCGCATCGGACCACTGCGTTAGACAGCGGTGCCGCTGACGGAGCAGCGCTCGGACTCTTTCCGCACCGAGGAGTGTCATGACGAAAAGGCAGCCGGATCTGAGCGTCTTCGAAACCCTGGAATCCGAGGTACGCAGCTACTGCCGAGGCTGGCCCACCGTCTTCGTCCACGCACGCGGCAGCCGCCTTCGCGACGAGAACGGCCGCAGCTACGTCGATTTCTTCACGGGTGCCGGTTCGCTCAACTACGGCCACAACGACCCTGCCCTGAAACGGGCCCTCCTCGACTACATCGAGGCCGACGGAATCACTCATGGCCTCGATATGGCCACCGCTGGGAAGCGTGCCTTCCTGGAGACTTTCCTGAACCTGGTGCTGCGCCCGCGCGAACTGCCGTACAAGGTGATGTTCCCCGGCCCGGCCGGCACCAACGCGGTCGAGGCCGCGCTGAAGCTGGCCCGCAAGGTGAAGGGGCGCGAGGCGATCGTCTCGTTCACCAACGCGTTCCACGGCATGTCCCTGGGTGCGCTGGCCGTCACCGGCAACGTCGTCAAGCGGGCCGGTGCCGGCGTTCCGCTGGTGCACGGCACCCCCATGCCGTTCGACCACTACCTCGACGACCGGGTCCCGGACTTCCTGTGGTTCGAGCGACTGCTCGACGACCAGGGCTCGGGTCTGAACAAGCCCGCCGCGGTGATCGTCGAGACGGTCCAGGGCGAGGGCGGCGTCAACGTGGCCCGCGGCGAGTGGCTGCGGGAGCTGGCCGGGCTCTGTCACCGGCACGACATGCTGCTGATCGTGGACGACATCCAGATGGGCTGCGGACGCACCGGGGCCTTCTTCTCCTTCGAAGAGGCCGGCATCACACCGGACATCGTCACGCTGTCGAAATCGATCAGCGGTTACGGCCTGCCGATGTCGCTGTGCCTGTTCAGGCACGACCTGGACGTGTGGGAGCCGGGCGAGCACAACGGCACCTTCCGCGGCAACAACCACGCCTTCGTCACGGCGACCGCCGCACTCGAGACGTACTGGACCGGCAACCGGATGGAGAAACAGACCATCGCCCGCGGGGAACAGGTCGAGCAGGCACTGCACATGATCCGCGACGAGCACCCGCACCTGGGCGCCGCCGTGCGCGGACGCGGGCTGGTGTGGGGGATGGAGTTCGCGGACAGGCACCGCGCCTCGGCCGTGGCCCGGCGCGCGTTCGACCTCGGGCTGCTGGTCGAGACGTCCGGGCCGGAGGACGAGGTCGTCAAGCTGCTGCCGGCCCTCACTGTCGGCGCGGAAGAGCTGGACGAGGGGCTGCGGATCCTCGCCCGAGCGGTACGGGAGACCACGTGATAGTCCGATCACTGAGCGAGATCGAGGACACCGAGCGCCATGTGAGGGCCGCTTCCGGTACCTGGGAGAGCAAACGCCTCGTGCTCGCCAGGGAGAAGGTCGGCTTCTCGCTGCACGAGACCGTGCTGTACGCGGGCACGGAGACATCGATGTGGTACGCGCACCACGTCGAGGCCGTGCTGTGCGTCGCGGGCGAGGCCGAACTCACCGACGAGGAGACGGGCCAGACCCACTGGATCAAGCCCGGCACGATGTACCTGCTCGACGGCCACGAGCGGCACACGCTCCGCCCCAAGACGGACTTCCGCTGCGTGTGCGTCTTCAACCCCCCTGTGACCGGCTGGGAGGACCACGACGAGAACGGTTCCTACCCTCCCCCGCGCCCGACGCCTGACGGAAGGGGACCGCCCATGACCGCTACCACCACGGCCGTCCAGGACCTCTACCCGACTCGGGCCCCGCCGAGGCTGTCACACCCCGCAGGGACCCGGTCGTCTGGGGCCGCCCTCCCCCGACCTGAAGTCGTATGAGCGCAACGGCTTCCTGACGGACGAGCACCTGCTGACGGACGACGAGACCGAGACGTACCGCACCGAACTCGACCGGCTGCTCCACGACCCGGAGCTCCGCAGCGACGAACGCCGCATCGTCGAACCCGGGACGCAGGACGTCCGGTCGGTGTTCGAGGTACACAAGATCAGTGAGGTCTTCGCGAACCTGGTGCGCGACGAACGCGTGGCAGGCACCGCCCGCCGCATCCTCGGCTCCGATGTGTACGTCCACCAGTCCCGGATCAACGTCAAGCCGGGCTTCGGCGCCTCGGGCTTCTACTGGCACTCGGACTTCGAGACGTGGCACGCCGAGGACGGCCTGCCGCGCATGCGCACGGTGTCGGTCTCGATCGCGCTGACCGAGAACCTCGCCACCAACGGCAGCCTCATGATCATGCCGGGCTCGCACCGGACGTTCATCGGGTGCGCCGGCCGCACACCGAAGGACAACTACAAGAAGTCCCTCCAGATGCAGGACGCGGGCACACCCTCCGAGGAGGCGTTGACGCGGCTGGCCTCCGAGCACGGCATCGAACTCTTCACGGGCGAGGCAGGTTCGGCGACCTGGTTCGACTGCAACTGCATGCACGGTTCCGGCGACAACATCACGCCCTACCCGCGCAGCAACGTCTTCATCGTCTTCAACAGCGTGCACAACACGGCGGTGGAACCGTTCGCGGCCCCGGTCCGACGGCCCGCGTTCATCGGGGCCCGGGACTTCACGCCGGTCCGGTGACCTCTGCGGCCGTCCCCACGTCTCACTGGCCGGGGCGGCGGTATGCCTTCACGACACTGGCGTAGCTGTTCTTGGCGTGGCCCTGGGCGATGACGCCCTCCATCAGCGCCTCGGAGTACTTGGGCAGTCCGGTGTCGACGCCGAGCGCCTCGCTCTCCTCGACGAGGTGCTTGAGCGCTCCCAGGTGCGTCTCCAGGGTGGCGTCGTCGGCCGGGAACTCCTCGTCGCCGGCGTCGATCTGCGCGGCGTAGTCGGCCGTGAACATCTTGATGGCGTCGAGCCACATGTGCGCCCACGGCAGGAACTCCCGCGCCTTGACGCCGCCGGTCTCCACGATGGCGACGCCGTGCAGGAAGCTGTTCAGGGCGCCCCACATCAGGCCCAGCAGCGACACGTCGAACAGGGCGGGCTTGCCGTGGTCCGTGCCGAGGTAGGTGGTACCGCCGCCGAGGAGCTTCAGCACGGGCTCGTGGGCGTCGAAGACGTCCTTGTCACCGGCGTAGAAGAGGACGGAGGTCTCGGCGCCGATGCCGGGCGGGGTGATCATGATGGCGCCGTCGAGGTACCGGGCGCCGTTCCTCTCCGCCCACTCGGCGGCCTGCCGGGCCTGTTCGGAGGAGCCCGTCGTCAGGTTGACGACGGTCTTGCCGCGCAGGGCGTCGCCCAGCGAGCCGATGACGTCGTGCACCACGTCGTACGTCGACACGCACACGACCAGGAGGTCGCTCGCGGCGACGGCGTCGGCGGGGTTCGCGGCGAGGACCGCGCCGTCCGCGACGAGGCCGTCGGCCTTGCCCTCCGAACGGTTCCACACGGTGGTGGCGTGACCCGCCTTCAGAAAGGCGGCGGCCAGGGCCTGCCCCATCAGGCCGAGGCCGAGCACCGACACCGAGGTGTGGTTGTCACCCATGAATCAGTTCCTCCAGTACGAAGTGATGTGCCTCGATGGAGGCTGGCAGACGCCCCTTCGGATTCGCTTCGGACGACTTCGGAATCACTGCGAGAAGGCGCTTCGGGCCGGGGCCGAGCCCTTTTCTTCGCACGTCGCGCCGAGTGGCGGCGGTTACGCTGAGATCATGGAATTCGGGGTGCTGGGGCCGCTGGAGGTGCGCACGGACGAGGGACTTCTCGTGCGGGTACCCGAAGTCAAGGTTCGTCTGCTCCTCGCGGACCTGCTCGCCCACCAGGGCCAGGTCGTCCCGGCGGGCCGGCTCATCGAAACCCTGTGGGACGGCTCGACGTTCACGGCACGGCCCTCGGCATCGCTCCAGGCGAAGGTGTCCCAGCTGCGGCGCGCGCTCCGGGACGCTGAGGCGGGCGGCGGCGAACTGGTCGCGCACCGGCCGCCCGGATACGTCCTGGACATCCCCGCCGGCGCGCTGGACGCCGGCCGTTTCCGCGAACTGGCCGGCCGGGCCAGGGCGGTCGAGGACCCGGTGGCACGGACGGCGCTGTACACCGAGGCACTGGCGCTGTGGCGCGGCCCCGCCTTCGCCGAGTTCGCGGACCAGCCGTTCGTGCGGCCGACGGCGGCGAGCCTGGAGGAGGAACGCCTGACGGCCGTCGAGGAACACGCCGGAGTGCGACTGGAGTTGGGCGAGCACGGCCTGCTGGTCGGCGAGCTGACGGAGCTGGTGGAGCACCACCCGTTACGCGAGGGGCTGCGGGGCGCGCTGATGCGGGCGCTGTACCAGGCGGGGCGCTCCTCCGACGCGCTCGACTGCTTCAACGATCTGCGGCGCCGGCTCGACGAGGAGCTGGGGCTCAGACCCGGCCCGTCCCTGGAGGCGCTGCAGCAGGCCATCCTGCGTCACGACCCGGCCCTGGCCCGACGGAAGCCGCACGCGCAGCCGTCCGCGCGGGTGCGGGTGGGGCCGGGGCCGACCGGTTCGGCGTCGCCCCTGGTGGGCCGCGACCAGGACGTCCGGGCGATCCGGACGCTGCTCTCGCGGCGCCGTCTGGTGACGCTCACCGGCCCGGGAGGGGTCGGCAAGACCCGGCTCGCCCAGGCCACGGCGCAGAGCCTGGCGGGCGCGTTCGGCGAGGGCACCTGGCTGGTGGAACTCGCGGACGCGGGGGCCTGGAGCGGTTCGCCGGCGTGGAGCCGCTGGCCGAGCAGGTCATGGCGACGCTGGGGATCCGGGAGAACGCCTCGGACGACGACTGCAGGGGCCCGACGGACCGTCTCGCGAACGCGCTGGCCGGCCGGCGGCTGCTGCTGGTGCTGGACAACTGCGAACACGTCGTGGAGGCCGTGGCCCGGTTGACCGGCCTGCTGCTGAGCCGGGCCCCGCACCTGCGCATTCTGACGACCAGCCAGGAGCCGCTGCGTACCCGGGACGAGACGGTGTACCCGGTGGCGCCCCTGTCGCTGCCGCCCGCGGACCGGCCGGATCTCGACGCGCTGGCGAGCGCGGGCGCCGTACGTCTCTTCGTGGACCGCACCACCGCGACGGACCCCGAGTTCGTGCTCGACGCCACCACAGCCCCCTCGTCGCGGACGTGTGCCGGCGCCTGGACGGCATCCCGCTCGCCCTGGAACTGGCCGCCACACGCGTGCGGTCCCTGGGCATCAGGGAGCTGCACGACCGTCTCGACGACCGCTTGAGCGTGCTCACCAGTGGCTATCGGGACGCCCCTTCACGGCACCGGACGCTCCAGGCCACGCTCGACTGGAGCTGGGGCCTGCTCGACGCCCGGGAGCAGACCGTGCTGCGCAGGCTGTCGGTGTTCAGCGAGGGGTGCGGTCTGCAGGCCGCCGAGGAGGTGTGCTCCGGCGGCGGCGTGTCCCCCGCCGACGTCCTGGACGCGCTGGGCCTGCTCGTGGAGCGTTCCCTGGCCGTCCGCGCCGAGGGACGGCAGGGCCCGCGCTACCGGCTGCTGGAGTCCGTCGCGGTCTACGCGCGTGACCGGCTCACCGAGTCCGGCGAGTACGCCGAGACCGCCGCCCGGCACCTGCGGTACTGCGTCCGTCTCGCCGAGCGCGCCCGGCCGCATCTGCACGAGCGGGAGCAGGCCCGCTGGTTCCACTGCCTCGACCCGGAGGCGGCCAACATGCAGCGCGCGCTGGCCGAGGCCGCCCGGGCCGGGGCCGCGCGGGAGGCGTTGCGCCTGGTCAACTCGCTGACCTGGTACTGGTACGTCCGGGGCCGGCTGGGCGAGGCCCGCAGGGCGCTGGCGACGGCCCTGGACACGCCGGGCGACGCCAAGCCCGAGGAGCGCGTGGAGGCGGAGTTCTGGTACACGGGCATCCGATTGCTGCTCGGCGAGCACGACCGGGACCGCGACGACCTGGAGGAGTACCCGTCCGGGTCCACCCTGGAGTCGACGAGGGCCCAGTGGTTCCTGGCGCACGCGCAGTGGACGGTGGGGGCCCTGGTCAAGGGCGAGCAGCGGGTCGAGCGTGTCCTGGTCCGCTTCCGCACCCTGCGCGACGCCTGGGGCACGGCCGCCGCGCTGACCACCCGCGCGTGCTTCGCCCTGGCGCGCGGTGACCTGGAGGGGCTGCGGAGCAACGCCGAGGAGGCTCGCGCCCACTTCGCGGAACTGGGCGACCTGTGGGGCCGGCTGAAAACGACCGACGTGCTCGGCAGGCTCGCCGAGATCAACGGCGACTACGACCTGGCCGCCCGGTTGCACCGGGAGAGCCTGCGGATCGCCGAGGCGCTGGAGACCTGGCCCGAGATGTCCATGAAGCTGTCGGGCCTGGGCCGGATCGCCCTGCTCACCCAGCGCTACGACAAGGCCGACGACCTGCACACGCGCGCCCTGCGGCTCGCGGCCGAGCAGGGCAACCAGCCCGCCGAGCAGTTCGCCGCACTGGGCCTCGCGCTGAGCGCCCGGCGCCAGGGCCGGCTCGACGCGGCGGAGGAGTGGCTGCGGCCCTGGCTCGCGTGGAACCGCCGGCGCGGCGACGGCCCGGGCCTCGCACTGGTCCTGGCCGAACTGGGCTTCATCGCCGAACAACGCGGCGACGCCGGCCGAGCGCTCACACACCACCGGGACGGCCTCACGGCCGCCGCGACGACCAAGGACCCCCGCTCGGTCGCCCTGGCCCTGGAAGGCCTGGCGGGGGCGTACTCCCTGGCCGACGCCCCGGAACGCGCGACCCGCCTGCTCGGCACGGCAGCAGCGACCAGAGAACGGGCCGGCGCCCCGCACCCCCCTGCGGAACGAGGCGACGTGGAACGCATCACGGCCCGCCTGCGCGACACCCTCGACGAGGCCACGTACACCCACGAGTTCACCTTCGGCACCCAACTGGACCACGAGTCCCGGCTCACGGAGGAACTGCCGCAGGAGGGGGCGCCGGATGATCAGGTCCCCTGACGCCTGGTGGGGCCTCGGCCGACCACCTGACTACGGGAGTGACACGCGGTCAGCGCCGCTCTTGCCTGTAGACGCCGAAGCCGAGAAGCGGCATCCGCACGCCGTTGTTGAGGGTGACCTGGGGGTCGGTGCGGTCATGAGCTGGGCTTTCTGTTTGCGGTCGGCTGCGGTGATCGCGAGTGCGGTCAGCGGTGCTTGAAGCCGGTCAGGGCGGCGGGGGCGAGGGTGGGCTTCGTGACTGGGGCGTCGCCGAGGGCCTGGTCGATCGCGGTCAGCAGGTCGTCGGACAGCTGGACACCGGAGGTGGCCGCGTTGGCGTGAACCTGTTCGGGGCGGGAGGCACCGGTGATCGCGGAGGCGACCTCACCGCGGCGCAGGATCCACGCGAGGGCCAGGGTGGGGTCGACATGGTGCGCACCAACGCGGGGGAGCTGGGCTGCTGGCCGCCGCCGGCCCACTGCGCGAGCAGGGGCTGGTGTCCCGTCATGCAGGAGCTGGTGTTGCTGACGCCGCCCGACGGCCGTTCCCTCCGGGCAGGACGGTGGCTCGCGAAGAGCCGGCCGGGCACCGGCTGATCATCGTGCAGCGGGGCACGGCACTGTCTTATAAGCCAACCTTATAAGGCAGATCGGGATCATGTCTTGGACGCGCTGCCCGGCCCGCTGCTGCAATCGGCCGTATGACGCACCAGAACCACCGCATCGCCCTCATACCCGGTGATGGCATCGGGACCGAGGTCCTGCCGCCCGCCCGACGAGTCCTGGACGCCGTCGGCCGCCGCCACGGAATCGGCTTTTCCTACACCTCCTACGACTGGTCCTGCGAGCGCTACGTGCGCGAGGGCTCGATGATGCCCGAGGACGGCCTGGACCGGCTGCGCGAGGCGGACGCGATCCTGCTGGGCGCCGTCGGCTACCCGGGCGTGCCGGACCACGTCTCGCTGTGGGGGTTGCTGATCCCCATCCGCCGCACCTTCCGCCAGTACGTCAACCTGCGGCCGGTCCGGGTCTTCGAGGGCGTGGACAGCCCGCTGCGCAGCGCCGCCGCGGGCGAGGTCGATCTCGTCGTCGTCCGGGAGAACGTCGAGGGCGAGTACAGCGAGATCGGCGGACGGCTGAACCACGGCACGCCCGAGGAACTGGCCGTCCAGGAAGCGGTGTTCACCCGGACCGGGGTCACCCGGATCGCCGACTACGCGTTCTCCCTCGCCGCCCGCCGCCGGGGGAAGCTCACCTCCGCCACCAAGTCCAACGGCATCATCCACACCATGCCGTTCTGGGACGAGCTGATCGCCGAGCGGGCCGCCGAGCACTCCGGCGTCACCTGGGACCAGGAGCACATCGACGCGCTGGCCGCGAAGTTCGTCCTCGACCCCGCCCGCTTCGACGTGGTCGTCGCCTCCAACCTCTTCGGCGACATCCTCAGCGACCTCGCGGCCGCGGTCGCCGGATCCATCGGCATCGCCCCGGCGGCCAACCTCAACCCCGAGCGGGACTTCCCCTCGATGTTCGAGCCGGTGCACGGCTCCGCCCCTGACATCGCGGGCCAGGGCATCGCCAACCCACTGGGCGCGATCTGGTCCGCGGCCCTGATGCTCGACCACCTCGGCCACCCCGAGGCCGCCGGGGACATCGACAACGCCATCACCGCCGTCCTGGCCAAGTCGGATGTGCGAACCCGCGACCTGGGCGGCACGGCGACGACCGAGGAGTTCACCGAGAAGCTGCTGGAACTTCTCTGACCGCCCCGGCCCTTCGAAAACCGCAGCCGAGTACCCCGCCGTACCGGGATGCAGAGCCGGAGCTCACAGACAGCGTGCGGCTGTGAGCCGCGGGCCCCCTCAATGAGCCCGGCTCACGCCCAACCACCCCGAATCGGACCGTCTGGCGTCGAGGGCACAGCATGCGCCCCGGCGATACGAAAGGAAAGTCCTGTGTCAGTTGCGAGAAAGCGCGTCGCCGTCGTCGGCGTGGGAACGATGGGCAGCCAGGCCGCCTGGCGGCTGGCGGCCCGCGGCGCCGAGGTCGTCGGCTACGACCGGTTCGCCCCGGCCATGACCGCAGTGCCGCCGGCGGTGAGACCCGGATCTTCCGCAGCGCGCACTTCGAGGACTCCCGGTGGGTCCCGCTGCTCAAGCACGCCGACGCCCTGTGGGAGCAGCTCCAGGAGGAGACCGGCCGTGAGCTGCGCCGTCTGACCGGGTGCCTGCTGATGGGGCGGACCGAGCACCAGCAGATGGCCACCGTCCTGCAGTCCATCGCGGAGCACGGCCTCGACCACGACGTGCTGGATGCCGAGACGCTCGCCAAGCGCTTCCCGCAGTACCGGCTCGAGGACGGCGACGCGGCCGTGCTCGACCACCGCGCCGGCTTCATCCGCCCCGAACTGACCATCCAGACCGCCGCCCGCCGCGCCGAGCAGCTGGGTGCCGTCATCCACCGCTACACCACGGTCCGCGAGATCGTCCCCGTCGCGAACGGCGTCGAGATCCGCACCGACGCCGGCAGCGAACGCTTCGACACGGCCGTCGTCACCCCCGGCCCCTGGGTCAACGACCTGCTGCCCGACCTGCCGTGGGAGGTGGAAGTCCGCCGCGTCATCAGCGCCTGGTACGTGCCCACCGCACCCGACGCCTGGTTCGGCGAGGAGCGCCCGGCCTTCATCCGCACGGCACCCACCCACTGGTACGGCCTGCCCTCCCCGGACGGCATCTCGGTCAAGCTCGGCCTGAACCGCGTGCTGCACCGGGTCGTCGGCGACCCGAACCGGCTGGAGCGGACTGTGCGGCCGGAAGAGCTCGAGGTCTTCAGCGAGTTGATCGGCCGTTACCTGCCCGACCTGCACCCGGACCCGACCCGTCTCTCCGCTTACATGGAGGGCTACACCGAAAGTTCCCGCCCGCTGGTCGGCCCGCTGCCCGGCGCCGAGAACGTCATCCTCCTCGCCGGATTCTCCGGCCACGGCTTCAAGCTTTCACCCGCCTTCGGCGACATCGCCGCCGACCTGGCGCTGGACGGCGCCTCGCCCCAGCCCATCGACTTCCTCTCCACCGTCGGCCGCACGGAGGCGTGACCATGAGCGTCACCACCCTCTCCGTCGGCTCTCTGGAGGCCCGGCCTGGCTCCAAGGCGCGCGGTAGTGTCCGGGCCGATCTCGGCAACCTTGCCGTCGACATCCCGCTGATCCTGGTCAACGGCTCCCGCCCCGGCCCTCGAGTGGTCATCACCGCGGGTGTGCACGGCGGCGAGTTCACGCCCATCGACGCCGTCGTGCGACTGGCTGACGGGCTGGAACCCGGCACGGTGCACGGACAGGTGATCATCTGTCCGGTCGCCAACCCTCCCGCCGTGTACCAGGGCCGGCTCAACATCTCCCCGGTCGACGGCGTGAACATCAACCGTGTCTTCCCGGCAACCCGGACGGCGGCCCCACCGAACGGCTGGCCGCCTGGCTCTTCACCCACCTCGTCGACGGCGCCGACGTCTACATCGACCTGCACTGCGGGGGCATCGACCAGGTCCTGCGGGACTTCGTCGGCTACCGCCTCACCGGTGAGGAGGACCTCGACAAGGCGACCACCGAGCTGGCGGGCTCCTTCGGTATCGAGGACGTCATCATCGGGCTGACGCCCGAGGGTGGCAACAGCCACGCGGCCGCCGCCCGCCGGGGCATCTCGGCGGTCCTGGTCGAGGTGGGCCAGCTCGGCCGGCGGGACGAGGCCACCGCCCTCCGCCGCGTCGAGGGCGTGCTGAAGGCACTGCGTCACCTGGGCGTCCTCGACCAGGACGACTCCGCCCCGGCGCCGATCCGCGAATGGGTCTGGTCCGCAGGCGTCACCGCCGAGGCCACCGGGCTGTGGTACCCGGAGTTCTCCTTCGACGCCGACATCATCGGCGAAGTCGCGGAAGGCGATGTCCTCGGCCGCATCGTCGACCCGGTCGACGGCCGGGAGCACACGGTGCACGCCCCGGCCGGCGGGCGGATCTTCTACGGTATGCACGGCCTCACCGTCGCCCCCGGCAAGGAACTGGCCGCCCTGGCCGTCCCGTGGGACCCCGACACGGCCACGCGCGCCGCCGCCCTCCACATCCCCGGCGTGGGCAGCACCGAACCCGACGAGGCCGATCCCCGCCCCTAGGCAACCCCCACCCCCAGCCGCCCCCAACCACCCCCTCGGCCACTCAGCGGCCTTACGGACCTGCCCATCGTCGGCGACGTCCGCGGCACCGAGTTCATCTACTTCGTGCGAACCCGTCGGCGACCTCGACGACCACGGGTTCGGCGACACCCCCCGCAGGCACGCTCGCCGAGGCATCGGCCCGCCTGTGAACCACCTATGAACCACCTATGAAAGGAACAACATGTACTCCATCGGTCCGCTGACCGTCGCCCGCGGCGAGCGCGCACAGGGCCTGATCCCGGTCGGCACCAGCAGCTACGGCGTGGAGCTCGGAATTCCGCTGATCGTCGTCAACGGCGCCCAGGGCGGCCCGGTCCTGTGTGTGGACGCGGGCGTGCACGGCGACGAGTACGACGGCCAGGAGGCCATCCGCCGCGTCCTCGCCGAGATCGACCCGGCCACCCTGCGCGGCACCGTCGTCGGCATCCCGTGCCTGAACACCCCGGCCTTCGAGGCGGCCGCCCGCGCCAGCGGCATCGACCACCTCAACCTCAACCGGATCTTCCCGGGCGACGCCGAGGGCTCGTACTCGCAGCGGCTGGCCGCCACCTTCGTCGAGCAGGTCGTCCCCGTCGTCGACGCCGTGGTCGACCTGCACACCGGTGGCGCCTACGGCGAGATCGCCCCGCTGGTCATCCTCCAGGGCGGCTACGAAAACCTGGCAACGGACCTGGCGCTCGCCGCCGGGCACGAGCTGGTCTGGAAGGGCGGCAAGTGGGGCGGCACGGTCCGTCACCCCGTCCTCGAGGCCGGCAAGCCCGCCATCACCCTCGAGTGCGGCGGCGCCACCTACCGCGAGGCGAACGTCGAGCAGCACATGCACTCGGTCCGCAACATCCTGCGCCAGCTCGGCATGATCGACGGAAAGGCGGAGCTGCGGGGCACCTACACCACCGTCTCCGGCACCTTCGCCCGCTCCGACGCCGGCGGCTTCTTCGTCTCCCACGCCGAGCCGGGCGAGACCTGTAAGGAAGGCGACCTGATCGGGACCATCTCCGACCACTACGGCAACGTGCTGGAGGAGGTCCGCGCGCCGCAGGAGGGCATCGTGCTCTGGGTGCGCCGGATCCGCACGGTCCGTCCGGGCGACGAGGTCGTCATCTTCGGCGAGGTGCAGGGAGAGATCCTGAGTTGCTGATCGACGGAGACCAGGTCCCCGCCGCCAAGGGTCGCGCCTTCACCGTCGTCAACCCGTCGAACGGGACGGCCGTCCCTGCCCGCCGGCGGCGGTGACACTGCAGGGACTTTCCGCGAACGTGGTCGTGGGAAGTCCCTGCGGCCCTGACGGGTCGTGCTCGCTCGCCCCCTTGCCGCACCCCACGCACACGCGCGCCTGAACATGCTCCGAGAGAAGGCCCGCCTCCGGCCATGACCGCCGTAGCTCACCGCAGCGAGCACCACGTCGCCTTCGAGGTGATCGACGACGACCTCACCATCGCCTGACGCTTCCCCTCAACTACCGGTAACAGGTCGGGAATTGCCATGTCTCCCCCCCTCCGTGCCCAGACGCGGCCCCTCCCCGAGGCAGCAGTCCTCCAAGGGCTGCCTCCCGTGCGAAAGGTGAGCGCCGCGGAAGTGGCCGCCCGTATCTCCGGCGGCCCCCGTCTCGTCGTCCTCGACGACGATCCCACCGGCACCCAGACGGTCGCCGACGTGCCCGTCCTGACGTCCTGGACGGTTGAGGACCTGCGCTGGGCGCTGCGCCAGGACAGTGCCGCCTGCGCCCTGCACGCGGCGTCGGTGGCCGACCTGGAGCGGCTGGCCGTGATCCACGAGGCCGTAGCCGTCCCGCTCGTCCTGCACGGCGCCAGCGGTCTGCCCGTCGAAGAGCTGCACGGCGCCCTCGCCCGAGGCGTCGTCAAGGTCAACGTCAACGCCGAACTGCGCCGCGCCTACCTGGAGGCCATCCGCGTGACCCTCCCGTCCGCGCTGCCCGGCTCCGACGTCGTCTCCCTGTGGGCGGCGGGCCGCGACGCGGTCCGGGACGCCGCCCTGGAGGTCATCGGCCGCCTGAGCACCCGCCCCGAGGGAGCAGACGCATGACCTGAACTCGGCCCCGCCGCCTGGAGGCGCACCGGCGGCCACAAGACCGTCGTCCACCCTCCCGGCCGTGCGCGCTGCGCGCGGTTCGCACCGCTCTTTTCCGCGCTCTCGTGCCCTCCTGGACACGCGGGCCGAACCGCACCCTGCTGGAGCCACACATGTCCACCACTGCCTCGATCGCCGTGCTGCACACCAGCCTGCTGTTCGTCAACGCCGATTCGGTCATCAACGAGTACCTCGCGGAACTCGCGCCGGACGCCAAGGTCCTGCACTTCGTCGACAGCGATGTGCTCGCAGCCGTGGTGCGCGACGGTGGGATCTCACCTGCCAGCACTCAGCGCATGGTGCACCTGGCCCAGGCCGCGGAGTCCGCGGGGCCGACGTCATCTTCTCCGCCTGCTCCTCGGTCGGTCCGGCCATCGACGTGGCCCGGCGCCTGGTCTCCGTCCCGATCGTCAAGATCGACGACGCGATGACCGCGTCAGCTGTCGAGACCGCGGATGCCGTCGGCGTCCTGGCGACGGTCCCCACGACGCTGCCGCCGACCCGTGCCCTCGTCGAGGAGAAGGCCCGGGCGGCCGGTCGCGACATCACCGTGCGGGAGCGGCTCTGCGAGGGCGCCTTCTCGGTGCTGATGTCCGGTGACCGCGACCGCCACGACGCGATGGTGCTGGGCGGGGCACGGGCGCTGGCCACCGAGGTCGACGTGATCGTGCTGGCCCAGGCATCCATGGCACGGCTGGCTCCCGCGATCGCCGAAGCCGTCGGCAAGCCCGTGCTCTCCAGCCCGCGCAGCGGAGCGGAGAACGCGGTGCGTGTGCTGCGCGAGCAGACGGCTGAACCTGCCCATGCCACAGACAGCGCCTAGGCAGACCTCATGGCCGAGGAGAGGCGCTCGCCCTCGTCGTCAAAGCCGCAGCGGTGCTCACCTGTCCATGATGTACAACGAGCACGATTTCCTCGACCGCTTCGCCGCGGCCTCGGCCGACGGCTTCCAGGCCGTCGAGTATCTCTTCCCCTACGCGTACGACGCCGCCGAACTGCGCCACCGGCTCGACGACCACCACCTCGAGCAGGTGCTCTTCAACGCACCTGCCGGAGCGTGGGAGTGCGGAGAGCGCGGGATGGCGGCACTGAGATCGCGGGCGTGCCCGACCGCAACGAGCCCGACCGGGGTGGGCTCAACGTCCGCCACCTGCTCGTGAAGACGCAGATGGGCCGAGGTCGACGTACTGGCGGAAGCCGCGCCGGATCGGGATCAGCAACCCCCCACAGCGATGCATGGCCGCGCAGCTGGTCGATACCGTCGGCGGGCACCATGGCGCCTCCCGCGGGTACCGCTCGCCCGGCCAGTCGTCGTACGACGTGCAGGACAGGCAGAAGCCGTGGCGGCGGCCCAGATGCCGTCCCCGGTGATCAGGGCAATGCCGTGGTGCGTCGTCATACCGTCGCTTGCGGCAAGGCGGTCCGTGAGGTGTCCAAGACGCCGTGCGGATCTGCCTCATCAGCCATGCCTGTCAGCTGTCGGCGGCCGAGGTCGCGGCCGTGACGAACGCCGCGGCTGCAGGCGACAGGCTGCCGCGGCGGCTGACGAGGGCGATGTCCAAAGTGGCCCTCGGCTCGATGTCCAGGATGCGGGCGCCCAGCCGCCGGGCGACGTCCCGCCAGGAATCCGTGACCACCGCGAGTCCGACCCCGGCCAGTACCAGGGGCATGAGCGACACGCGGTGCTCGGTCTCCGCGGCAACGGTGAACTCGATGCCCTGTTCCCGCAGCGCGTCGACGTAGGCACGCATCCCCGTACCCGGCTGCCCGACGATCAGCCGCTGTCCTGCGAGCTCCCGGCACTCCACCGCCGTCCGATCAGCGAACGGGCCGTCGGCCGGCACCATCAGCACAAAACGCTGCCGCCCCAGCGCGTGTGCGGCGACCTCCTTGTCGGAGATGGGACCGGCGGACGCCAAAAGCCCCAACTCCACGGCACCCGTGCGCACCATGTCGATCACGTCACGCGAGGTGAACGCCGCTTTGATGGCCACAGAGACGCCGGGATACCGATGGCTGAAAGCACTCACCAGACTCGTCAGCGGCTCCACCGCCTGCGACGGCATGGCCGCCACATCCAGGCGCCCCTCACGCAGCTCATGCACCGCCGCCACACTCGCCCGCGCCGTCTCCAGACTCCGCACGGCCTCCCGGGCAGGTTCGATCAGAGCCCTTCCGGCCTCCGTCAGCACCGCCCTACGCCCGATGCGATGGAACAGCTCGGAGCCTAGATCACGCTCCAGTGCCCGCACGGCCTGCGACAGCGACGGCTGCGACACGTACAGAGCCGAGGCCGCACGGTTGAACCCCCCACGATCAACAATCGCAAGGAAGTACTGCAGCTGCCGAACATCCATTTCGCGCCCTCTGCCCCTCAAGAAATCAGCCGACGACTCGATTGGTCCCGACCATGGTTGCGTGAAGGACAGCCTCGACGAAGTACGGACCACCGATGCACTGACCGTGGTTGTCACCGAAGCGTGCCGTGCGCGCCATGCTGCAGGCGCTGCACCCCTGCCCGCCCCGTAGCCCGCTCAGTGGATCGAAGGGCTCCACGGGTCGCTCAGTGGTGCCGGGGCTGGCCAATGAGGGCGTGGAGGTTGATGGTTCCGCGCTGCAGCTTCGCGTCGTGGGGTGCCTCGAACCCGGCATCGGCGATGTACAGCTGGTTGCCGCTCACGGCGGTCGTGGTGGGGGAGGCAAGGCCGTCGTCGGCCGTGAGGGCGACCTGGGTACTGCCGTTCGGACGCACGACGGTGACACGGTCGGTCGGGTCGTTCTGCGCGGCGAAGACGATGTCGGAGCGGCCGTTGAGGAAGGCGAAGTCGTCGAGGTCGGGGATGTTCTCGGCGACGGTGTGGACGCGGCCGGGGTTTCCGTGGGCGGTGACCGGGATCCTGAGCAGGGTGCCCTGGCTGTAGTTGCTCACCCACACGGCGCCCTGGTGGAAGCGGACACCGTTGACGCCCAGCGGCAGGGAGCCGTCGGGGTCGGCCGCGAGTGCTGGGCCGCTCTGCCAGATCTTCGCCGGTCCGCCGGAGGTGGGCACGGCCCACACTGTGCCGTTGTTGCTGTCGGCGGTGTAGAGGGTTCGGCCGGCTGCATCGATGGCCAGGCCGTTGGGCAGGCCGTCGGGCAGGGCGGCCAGACGCTGGGGACGGCCCTGCGGGGGCAGCTTCCAGACGCCGTTGCGGGTGGCGTCGTCGGAGTCCACGTTGTAGTAGACGGTGCCGTCGCTGCCGCGGGTGTTGCCGGTGATCGAATCGCCCAGGTGTCCCTCGACGAGGGTGGTGCGCTGCCCGGCGGGCGTGATCCGTACCAGCTTCGGGGCTTGTTCCCCGGCATGCCCAGCAGGGACACGGTCAGGGAGCGGTCCGGGTTGACGTTGATGTTCTCGGGAGAGTCACCGGAGGCGAAGTCGAAGGCGACCGCGGTCTTCACCTGGGTGATGACCGGCTGCATTCTGTCTTTCCCCGGGGTGGCGGACGCGGATGGGACCGTGACGAGAACGGCCGCGAGAGCGGGGACCGCGGCAACGTGGGCGAAGCGAATGGGCATGGTGTTGCTTTCTGTGGAAGCGGCTGGAGGACGACACAGCGGTGCCCTGCGACTCCGTGCCGGCCGGGTGGTGCCCCGGCCGGCCGGCCGACGGCCGTTGAACTGACGGCGGGTGTGGGATCAGGTGCGTACGGCGCGGCGTGGCATCAGGGGTCGAAGCGCACGCCGCCGAGCCGGACGACCTTTTCCGGGTCGTGGTGGTCGAAGATGTCGAGGTTCTCGTCATGCGCTCGGGTCGCACCGACTTCGGGATCACGACGATCTCGCGCTGGACGAGCCGGCGCAGGGCGATCTGGGCGACATCAGGTCCTGGTCCGCACCTCGCGCGCATGCCGGCGCGGGATACGTGATGTTGAGGATGTTCAGGCTTCCGGGATCTCGAGGCCCCACGTGGACGGGTCCACGTCGTCGGGGCTGGGCCCGAGTCGGACATCGGTGTTGAGCGCGTCGATGCCGGCGATCTCGTCGTCGTCGAGCGTGAAGTCGAAGACGTCGAAGTTCTGCGCGATCCGGCCCGGGTTGACGGACTTCGGAATGGCGGACCGGCCCTGCTGGATGTGCCAGCGCAGCATCACCTGGGCCGGCGACTTGCCGTGTGCGGAGGCGATGGCCTTGATCGTCTCGTCCTGCATGACGCTGCGGCGCTCGTCACCGTAGCCGGGATAGAAGGTGATGCCGCCGATCGGGGACCATGCCTGGGTGAGGATGCCGTGTTCGGCGTTCGCGGCCTGCACGTCCGGCTGGGTGAAGTACGGGTGCAGCTCGACCTGGTTCACGGCCGGGACGACCCTGGTCTCCTTGAGCAGGTCCGCGAGGTGGTGGGGCATGAAGTTGCTGACGCCGATGGCACGCACCCGCCCGTCGGCCAGGAGCTCTTCGAGGGCCTTGTAGGCGCCGATGGTCCGCTCGAAGTGCTGCGGCATCGGCTGATGCAGGATCAGCAGGTCGATGACGTCGACGCCGAGCTTCCCGGCGCTCTTGTCGAACGCGTGCAGGGTCTCGTCGTAGCCGTAGTCGGCGACCCAGACCTTTGTCTCGATGAAGACCTCGGAGCGCTCGACACCGGAACGACGGATGCCTTCACCGACCTGGCGTTCATTGAGGTAGCCGGCGGCGGTGTCGACGTGACGGTAGCCAGTTCGGAGCGCGGCTTCGACGGCTGCGGCGGTCTCCTGGGGCGGACTCTGGAAGACGCCGAGACCGATGGCCGGCATGGTGACGCCGTTGTTGAGAGTGATGGTTTCGTGCGTGGCATTCATGCTGGTACTCCGTAAGCGCTGCGGATCACGTGTGGAAGCGCGTCGCACCGAGCCACTTGACGCCTTCCGGGTCGCGGTGGTCGAAGACGTGGCTGCGGCCGGTGTCGAGGGCGGTGATGCGCGCGATCTCGTCGTCGGTGAGGGCGAAGTCGAACACCTCGAGGTTCTGTGCCATGCGTTCGGGCTTCACGGACTTGGGAATGACGACGATGTCCTGCTGGATCAGCCAGCGCAGCGCGATCTGGGCGACGGACTTGCCGTGCGCGTGGGCGATGTCGACGAGCACGGGGTTGTCGAAGAACTGGCCGCCTTGCGCGAGGGGCCCCAGGACTCGTGCTGGATACCGTGCTCCCCCATGAGCCTGTGGTCGTCGGCGCGCTGGAAGAAGACGTGGGTCTCGATCTGGTTGACCGCAGGCACGGTTTCGTTGTGGGTGAGGAGGTCGGCGAGCCGGTCGGGGTGGAAGTTGCTGACTCCGATGGCGCGGCTGCGGCCCTCACGGTGCAGCTTCTCCATGGCCCGCCACGATCCGTAGTAGTCGCCGAAGGGCTGGTGGATGAGGTAGAGGTCGAGGTGGTCGAGGCCGAGCCGGTCGAGCGAGCGGTCGAAGGCTCGAAGGGCGCTCTGTTCGCCTTGGTCCTGGATCCACAGCTTGGTGGTGATGAAGAGCTCGTCGCGCGGGATGCCGCTTGCGGCGATGGCCCGGCCCACGGCCTGCTCGTTCTCGTAGGCCGCGGCGGTGTCGATGGAGCGGTAGCCGGCCTCCAGTGCGGCCTCCACCGCCTGCTGTGTCCGGTCTTCGGGGATCTGGAAGACGCCGAATCCGATGACCGGCATGTCGACGCCGTTGTTGAGGGTGACCGTGGGGGTCTGCGAGGACATCGTCCAGGCTTCCTTTCTGTGGAATGTCAGGTAAAAGACGCGGGGTGCGTGGATCCCGGTCAGCGCCGGCGGGCGGCCGGCTGCAGGGCGGGGTTGATGAAGCTGCTGTCGGCGGGGTTGATGACCGTGCCGGGGGTGACGATGTCGTCGATGCGGTCCAGAACTGCCGCATCGAGGCGCACGTCGGCTGCCGGCAGCTGCGACTGAAGGTGCTGAGGTGTGCGGGGGCCGATGAGCACCGAGGTGACCGCGGGGTGGTTGAGCGCGAACGCGATGGCCATCTCGATCAGCGTGACGCCGTTGTCCTGGGCCAGGTGGGCGAGTGCTTCGGTGGCCTCCAGCTTGCGCTGGTTGACCGGAAGGGACAGGTCGAAGCGGTCGGCCAGGCGCTGCCGGGCCGGTGACGGGGTGGGCAGGTCGGCGTCCTTGCGCCACTGTCCGGACAGCCATCCGCCGGCGAGCGGGCTGTAGGTGATCACTCCCATGCCGTGCCGGGCCGCGGTGGGCAGCACGTCGGCCTCGATACCGCGCACCAGCATGGAATAGGGGGCCTGCTCGCACACGAACCGCTCCAGGCGCCGGTCGTGGGATGCCCACTGGGCTTCGACGATCTGGCTGCCGGGGAAGGTGGAGGATCCGATGTAGCGGACCTTGCCCTGGCGTACCAGGTCGGTCAGCGCGCCGAGAGTCTCCTCGATGTCGATGTCGGGTGAGGGCCGGTGCACCTGGTAGAGGTCGATGTAGTCGGTGCCCAGCCGGCGCAGCGAGTCCTCGACGGCCCGCATGATCCAGCGCCGGGAGTTGCCGCGCTGGTTGGGGTCCTCGCCCATCGGGTTGTGGAATTTGGTGGCGAGCACCACGTGGTCCCGGCGGTCCTTGATCGCCCGGCCGACGATCTCTTCGGACTCACCGTGCGAGTAGACGTCGGCGGTGTCGATGAAGTTGATGCCGGCGTCCAGGGCGCCGTGGATGATGCGGGTGGATTCGTCGGGGTCGGAGTTGCCCCACGGGCCGAACATCATCGCGCCCAGGCACATCTTGCTCACCGACAGGCCGGTGCGGCCCAGCGGACGGTGCTCCATGGTCGTCTCCAGAGGTCGTGTACGGATTGCTCGGATCGAGGTGTCGGATGCCGGACGGGGAGGAGAGGTCTCCCCCGGTTCACGAGGTCAGTTCTGTGCTGATTGCGCCTTGCGGTGGGAGGCGGCCAGCAGGCCGAGAGGCAGCAGGGCCGCCAGGGCGAAGGCGAAGCCGGCCAGGGAGGGGCCTCTCAGGCCCAGGCCGGAGGTCAGGGCGACGCCGCCGAGCCAGGAACCCGCGGCGATGCCGACCTGGAACGCGGACGTGGCCAGGGACATGGGCAGGGACCGGCCGGCTCCGGCGATGCTGACGACCTGACCGACGACGATGGGGTTGCCCGCGAAGCCGGCGGCGCCGAGCAGCACGACCAGGCTCACGGCCACGACGCTGTTGGTCGCCCACAGGGTGAAGGCGCCCAGGAGCGCGGCGGTGACGGCAGCGGCCGGGATGAGCGTGGTGTAGGGGCGTCGGTCGCCGAGGCGCCCGCCGACCGTGGTGCCGGCCAGCGCGCCGACACCGAAGCCGAGCATCGCCGGCGGCACCACGGAGCTCGCGAGGTGCGCGCGGTCGGTCAGCAGCGGGGCGACGTAGCTGTAGGCGCCCATGATGCCGGCCTGGATCAGCGCGATGGCCAGGTAGACCAGCCACAGACGCGGATGTTTGAGCGCGGACGCCTCCTCGCGCAGGGAGCCGTCGGCACGCGTGGTGTCGGCCGGGACACGGCGGGCGATCACGACGGCGGCGGCCACGGCGAGAGCGGCGAGCATCCAGAACGGGGCCTGCCAGCCGCCCAACTGGCCTGCCGCCGTCCCCAGCGGGACACCGACGATATTGGCCAGGGTGATGCCGCCGACCATCACACCCGTGGCACGGGTGCTGGCGGCAGGGCCGGCCGCGGCGGTGGCGATCACGGCGCCCACGGCCCAGAAGGTGCCGTTGCCCAGCGCCGCGGCGAGTCGGCCGACGACCGCGAGGGCCAGGTCGGAGCTGAGCGCGCTGACGACGTGACCTGCGGCGAAGACCAGCAGCGCGGCGATCAGGGTCGAACGGCGCGGCAGGCGCTGGGTCGCGACCGCCATCAGGGGAGCGCCGATCATCATGCCGATGGCGAAGGCGGTGATGAGCATCCCGGCGCTGGAGACGCTGACATTCAGGGCGCCGGAGATCTCCGGCAGCAGGCCGGAGACGATGAACTCGCTGGTGCCCATGATGAAGGTGATGCCACCCATCAGCCACACCACAGACGGCAGCCTGACCTTCCCGGCAGGCCGTGCCGCGCTGTCACCCGTGAGCGGTGCGGGCGCCGAAGTATCCGGCTTCGTGGACGAGGGGGAACGCACTGACGATCCTTCCAAAAGCGGTGGCGCGGGCCCTGGTCATCCGAAGGCGGTCCGGCAGAGCGGCGTGCGCGCCGATGGTTGTGCGGGCGAAGCCCCTTCAGGCCCGCCGCAATCCACGAAACCAGCCGGCAAGCGGCGCAGGGAGTCTCACCTGTGAGGGGTAACAGCAGGGACCCCTCAAGCCCGGAGCGCGAGTGAGGACACGGCGAATGGGGGTAGAGGACCGCGGCACACGATGCGGCCGGCGCCGGCGCCGCTCGCCGGAACTGGCGAGACGCCGGGTGCGGCGGGCGTGAGGGCGGCGGGCCGAACGCCATGACGGCCGCGCTGGGACAAAGAGGTCCGGAGGAGGAGCCGGCTGGGGTCAGTGTTCGGGGTCGGCCTGCGAGGCGGCCGCATCCTGGCTCTGGCTCGCTGCCCAGCCGGCGAGGAGCGTCAAGGCGTCCGCAGCCGGGGTGCCGGGGTCAGCGCTGTACACGGTGATGGAGAGCCCCTGCTCACCGGGCAGGTCAAGGCTTTCGTGGACCAGCTCCATCTCGCCCACCGCCCGGTGGTGGAACCGTTTGGTTCCTTCGGTGAAGACGTGCACGTCGTGCGCGCCCCACATGGTGCGGAAGGCGTCGCTGCGGGTGGACAGCTCACCGATCAGGTTCGACAGCTCACGGTCGTAGGGGTTCTTGGCGACCTCGACCCGCAGCACCCCGACTCCGTCGCGGGCCACGCGTTCCCATTCGGGGTACATCCGGGTGGCGCGGGGGTCGAGGAAGACGAACCGGCAGGTGTTGGCCGGCTCCTGCTCGAACACCTCGCTGAGCAGAGCGCGGGCGAGCGGATTGGCGGCCAGGATGTCCATGCGGTTGTTGCGCACGTACGCCGGCTGGTCGTGCAGGCCCTCGATGATGCGTAGCACGCTCGGCCGCACGGTGGCCTTCTTCGGACGGCGCCGGACGCGGGCCGGGGTGGCGCTCGTCGCACGGGCCAGGGCGTACAGGTGGTCGCGTTCGGTGTCGTCCAGGCGCAATGCCTGGGCGAGGGCGTCCAGGACACTCTCGGAGACCCCGCCGAGATCGCCGCGCTCCATACGCGTGTAGTACTCCACGCTCACCCCGGCGAGCATCGCGACCTCGCCCCGGCGCAGACCGGGAACCCGACGGTGCCCGTACACCGGCAGACCCGCCTGCTGAGGGGTGATCTTGGCGCGGCGGGACGTGAGGAACGCGCTCACTTCAGCCCGATTGTCCATGCGGTCAGCCTAGGGAGACGGCGCGGTCTCTGGGGGTCTCTGTCATTACCCCTCACAGCACGGACTCCCGCACCCCGGCCCCAGCTGATGCGCTCATCGACTGCCCTGCCAATCGATCCGCCTGCGCGACCCGGCGGCCGCCGACATCGAGGCCCTGACCGCGCACCCTGCCGTTGCATACGCCGTCTGGCAGCTGGACGAACTCCACATCGCCCCAGGGCGCGGCCTCTTCGGCCTGTTCGGCGAACTGACGGGTGTCGCCGTCCGGGCCGAGATACGTAAAGACGATCACGTCGATTCGACAGCCACCGCAGGAACGCCGGGTCGGACAACCTTCGCGAGCCAAAAGGTGCTCCGCACCGTGTGCCCGGGGGAAACAGGTCGAGTCCACCCGGCCGCGCCTGAGGTGGCTATGAAAGCCGCAGGTCAGACGCCCTTTGCTGCGGGCTCCAGAATCGCCACACACTCCACATGATGCGTCATCGGAAACAGATCGAACGCCCGAAGCATCCGCACCCGATACCCCCCATCCCGGAAGTACCCCAGGTCCCGCGCCAACGCCGCCGGATCACAAGCCACGTACGCGATCCGTCGAGCCCCCAGCGAAGCCAGATGCTCCACCGTCTTCCGCCCCGCCCCCGACCGCGGCGGGTCCAGCACGATCAGGTCGACCTCCGTGATGCCCGTCCGCGGCAGCACACTCTCGACCTTGCCCTGCTCGATACGGACGCGGTCGAAGTCGGCGAGGTTGTGCCGCGCGTCCTCCACCGCCCGCTTGCCGGACTCGATGCCGAGGACCGCGCCCTGCTCGCCGACCCGGTCGGCCAGCGCGCCGGCGAAGAGGCCGACGCCGCAGTAGAGGTCGAGGGCCATGTCGCCCTTGCGGGGCAGCAGGCCCTGCATGACCGCCGTGACGAGGGTGTCGGCCGCCTTCGGGTGGACCTGCCAGAAGCCCCCGTTGCCGACCCGATGGGTCCGGCCGTCCGCGCGCTCGCGGACGAACGGGCGGCCATGGACACGGTGGACGCCGCCGGAGCGCTCGTCCACGCGCAGGACCGACACCGGCCGGTCCAGTTCGACCAGCGGAAGGCGCGCCCCCGGCTTCGGCGTCAGGACCACCTGGCGGTCCTGCGAGCCCGTCGCCGCGATCGCCTCGACGGAGTCCATGCCCGTCCAGTCACGCTTCTCGATGCCGAGCTCGCTGACGCCCTCCGCGGCGATCATGCAGTGGTCGATCGGCTCGACCTCGTGCGAGCGGTGCCGGCGCAGGCCCGCGCGGCCGTCCGCCGTGACCGCGTACTGGACGCGGGTACGCCAGGCCGGGACCTGCCCCGCGGGTACCTTGTCGCCCTCGGCGGGCACCACCGTGCCGTCCCAGCCGGCCTCCTCCGGCGTGAGCCCGGCGAGATGCTGGAGCTGCTCGGCGATCACGTCGGCCTTCAGGCGCCGCTGCGCGCCCGGCTTGGCGTGCTGCCAGTCGCAGCCGCCGCAGCGGCCGGGCCCGGCGAAGGGGCACGGGACGTCGATGCGGTCCTTGGAGGCGTCGAGCACCTCCACCGCGTCGGCGCGCAGGAACCGCGCGCCCTGCTCGCCCTCCGTCACACGCGCCACGACACGCTCACCGGGCAGCGCGTGCCGGACGAACAGCACCTGGCCCTCCAAGGTGCGGGCGATGCAGTGGCCACCGTGGGCGACGGAGCCGATTTCGACCTCGTACTCCTCCCCCACCAGCGACTTCCTCGGTTCTGCCTGCATGGCGGGGTGACTCCAAAACACGTGAGGGGAAGGGGCCGCACGGAATACGGCCGGACAACAGCCCACCAGTCTACGTGGCTGCCGCCCGGCCGTTTCACGGCCGTTTCGCACAGCCGTCGCCGAGAAGGACCCGGCTCAGGACTTGGGCTCGGAGGACTCCTTCGACCGGACCTGCGCCGGCCCCCGCCGCACCGAACCGGGCGCGTTCCAGTCCTGCCGCCTGCGGGCCCGCCGCTTGGCCGCCTCGGAGGACTGCAGCTGGTACGGCACCGAGGTCACCATGATCCCCGGCGTGAACAGCAGCCGGCCCTTCAGCCGCAGGGCGCTCTGGTTGTGCAGCAGGTGCTCGTACCAGTGGCCGACGACGTACTCGGGGATGATCACGGACACCGCGTCCCGCGGCGACTCCTTGCGCAGTCCCTTGACGTACTCGATGATCGGCCGGGTGATCTCGCGGTAGGGCGAGTCGAGGACCTTCAGCGGTACGTCGATGCCGCGTCGCTCCCATTCGGCGCGCAGCGCCTTGGTCTCGGCGGGGTCGACGTTGACGCTGACCGCCTCCAGGGTGTCCGAGCGCATCAGCTTGGCGTAGGCCAGGGCGCGCAGGGTGGGGCGGTGGATCTTGGAGATCAGGACGACCGAGTGGACCCGGGACGGCCGTACGCTGTCGTCGCTCGGGCCCTCGGGGCGGCGATCTCCTCGGCGACGCGGTCGTAGTGCTTACGGATGGCCGTCATCGTCGCGTAGAAGATCACCATGCCGAGCAGGGCGACCCACGCGCCGTGCGTGAACTTGGTGACGAGGACGACGACCAGCACGAGGCCGGTGAAGAAGGCGCCGAAGGCGTTGATGGCGCGCGAGCGGATCATGTGGCGGCGCTTGGCCTGGTCCTGCTCGGTGGCCAGGTGGCGGTTCCAGTGCCGGACCATGCCGGTCTGGCTGAGCGTGAAGGACACGAACACGCCGACGATGTAGAGCTGGATCAGGCGGGTGGAGTCGGCGCCGTAGATCCACACCAGCAGTCCGGCGGCGCCCGCGAGGAGCACGATGCCGTTGGAGAAGGCCAGGCGGTCGCCGCGGGTGTGCAGCTGGCGCGGCAGGTAGCGGTCCTGGGCGAGGATGGAGCCGAGCAGCGGGAAGCCGTTGTAGGCGGTGTTCGCGGCGAGGAACAGCACCAGTGCGGTGGCCGCCGCAAGGATGATGAACAGGAAGCTGCCCTTGCCGAAGACGGCCTCGGCGACCTGGGAGATCACCGGGTTCTGGACGTAGTCCGGACCGAGCGGGACGCCGTTGTGGACGAGGTCGTGGGCCGGGTTCTCGGCCATACGGACGTCCGTCGCGGCGGCCAGGGCGATGATGCCGCAGAACATGGTGACGGCCAGCAGGCCCATCATCGCGAGGGTGGTCGCGGCGTTCTTCGACTTGGGCTTGCGGAAGGCCGGGACGCCGTTGGAGATCGCCTCGACGCCGGTGAGGGCGGCGCAGCCGGAGGAGAAGGCGCGCAGGAGGAGGAAGACGAGGGCGAAGCCGGCCAGCCCCTGGTGCTCGGGCTTGATGACGTAGTCCGCCGTCGGTGCCCGCATGGTGTCGTCCAGGACCAGTCCGCGGAAGGCCCCCCAGGCGATCATGGTGAAGACGCCCGCGACGAAGATGTACGTCGGAATCGCGAACAGCGAGCCCGACTCCTTCACGCCGCGCAGGTTCATCAGTGTCAGCAGCACGATCACGCCGATCGCGCAGAGCACCTTGTGCTCGACCACGAACGGGATCGCGGAGCCGAGGTTCTCGATGCCGGATGAGATCGACACCGCCACGGTGAGGACGTAGTCGACGAGCAGCGCGCTGGCGACCGTGAGGCCCGCCTTGGGGCCGAGGTTGGTGTTGGCCACCTCGTAGTCGCCGCCGCCGCTGGGGTAGGCGTGCACATTCTGCCGGTACGAGGCGACCACGGTGAACATCAGCACGACGACCGCGACGGCGATCCAGGGGCTGAAGTGGTACGCCGTCACTCCCGCGATCGACAGGACCAGCAGGACCTCGCCGGGCGCGTAGGCGACGGAGGACAGCGGGTCGGAGGCGAAGACGGGGAGTGCGATGCGCTTCGGCAGGAGCGTTTCCCCAGCCGGTCACTGCGCAGTGCGCGCCCGATCAGGATCCGTTTGGGCACGTCGGTCAGTTTGGACACAACAGAGGATCGTAAGCGTTCGATTGCGGGCTCGCCCACCCGCCACCCCTCATCTGTGTTCCCTCTGCTCTCCGAGTGAATTCAGGGGCCGCTGCGGCTGCGGATTCGGCAGGCCGGCCGGTTGCCATGCCTATATGACTAGGCCCTGCCCGTCTCCCGGATGTTGCCGCCCCACTGGAGGTCTCATGCACCCGACCGCAGAACTGATCGGCGCCGCGGCCACCCTCATCGCCCTCGGGTTCCTGACCCTCGCGAGCATCCGCAGCATCAGCCGCCGCAAGGGCGTCTCACCGGGCACGCGCTAGACGGTTCGCTCCCCGGCCCTCTCCAGCTCTGCCACCCTGGCGCGCAGATCCTCACGGTCGATTGCGGCCGTCCGGGTCGACGGGATCGTGCAGGCGTGAGCCCGGCCACCGAGCCGTACAGGGCGCAGCGGTGGGGTGGTTCGTCGCGCAGCCAGGCGTGCAGGAACGCTGCCGCGAAGGCGTCGCCCGCCCCGTTGGAGTCGATCACCGGTGCCGGGGGCCGGGCGGCCGGTACGTGGGTCAGGTCGCCGTCGGCCAGCAGGTACGCCCCGTCCGCCCCGGCGGTGGCGACGACCACCCGGGCCCGGCCCCGCTCGGCGATCCGCCGCATGGTCCGCTCCGGGTCGGCCAGTGCCGCGCTGGACAGGAAGACCAGGTCGGCTTGGTGGGCGAAGGGTTCGTGGTAGGGGCTGGCCCCGTCCCAGTCGTGCAGGTCGGTCGAGATCGTGATGCCCGCCTCGCGCAGGACGGGCAGCGCGTGGGCGCAGGGCTGGGTGATGACGACGTGCGCGTGCCGGCTCACCGCGGCCAGCTCCCGCACCGTGGTCTCCGGCAGCCGGTCCCCCTCCGCCGCGCGGGTGGCGTCGTACAGGGACAGCCGTCTGCCGTCGGGGCCGACGAGGTTGACCGCGCGCTTGGTGCCGAGCGGCTGCGGCACGGCGGTGAGGGCGATGCCGCGGTCGCGGTGCAGGGCGCGGACCAGGTCGCCCTCGGGGTCGTCGCCCAGCATGTCGATGTGGTGCGTGCGCAGCCCGAGCCCGCTCGTCCCGAGGGCGAAGAAGTCACCGCTCTGGCCCGCCCGCGTCACGATCCCCGGCCGGATCATGTGGCTGTCCGCGAACGGCACGGGCAGCTCGGGCACATGCACGATCGTGTCCACGCCCGCGCCGCCCAGGACGAGAACGTCGATCTCGGTACTCATGGACTGCTCCTCCCCACCCGAGGGCCGGTCCGGACCCCGGCAGGGCCCTCGGCAACCCCCGCGACTTTGCCGATACGTTGGAGTCGGGCAGTCGAACGCGGCACCGGCCCCGAGGAGCATCATGGCGTGATTCCACCGGCATGATGTTGCATGGCGGTCCGCACTCAGGCCGCGACGTGGTGCCTGGCGAGCCGAAAGAGAGACATGAGCACGACAGTCATGAAGGTCAGAGGGCCTGCAGGAAGCGCGGTGTGACGCGATGCATATTGTCATCATGGGTTGCGGAAGGGTGGGATCCGCCCTGGCCCAGAACCTGGAGCAGCAGGGCCACACGGTCGCCGTGGTCGACCAGGACCCCACCGCCTTCCGCCGCCTGGGGTCGTCCTTCGGCGGCCGCCGGGTGACCGGGGTCGGCTTCGACCAGGACACCCTGCGCGAGGCCGGCATCGAGGAGGCCGGCGCCTTCGCCGCCGTCTCCAGCGGTGACAACTCCAACATCATCGCGGCGCGCGTGGCCCGCGAGATGTTCGGCATCGAGAACGTCGCCGCCCGGATCTACGACCCCCGCCGCGCCGAGGTCTACCAGCGCCTGGGCATCCCGACCGTCGCGACCGTCCGCTGGACGGCCGACCAGATGCTGCGCCGTCTGCTCCCCTCTGGTGCCGAGCCGCTGTGGCGCGACCCCACCGGCGGCGTCCAGCTCGCCGAGGTGCACACCTCCACCGCCTGGGTCGGCCACAAGATCAGCCGGATCCAGGAGGAGACCGGCGTGCGCGTGGCGTTCCTGACCCGGCTCGGCGAGGCGGTCCTGCCCACCTCGCAGACGGTGTTGCAGGAGGGCGACCTGGTGCACGTGATGATGCGCACCGACGAGGTCGACACGGTCGAGGCGGCGTTCGCCAAGGGTCCCGAAGAGGAGGGCGGTCACTGATGAGGGTCGCCATTGCCGGAGCCGGCGCGGTCGGCCGCTCGATCGCGGGCGAGCTGCTGGAGAACGGCCACGAGGTCCTGCTGATCGACAAGGCGCCGACCGCCATCTCGGTCGAGCGCGTCCCGCAGGCCGAGTGGCTGCTCGCCGACGCCTGTGAGATCACCTCCCTGGACGAGGCGGCGCTGCAGCGCTGCAACGTCGTCATCGCCGCGACCGGCGACGACAAGGTGAACCTGGTCGTCTCGCTCCTCGCGAAGACGGAGTACGGCGTCCCGCGCGTCGTCGCCCGGGTGAACAACCCGAAGAACGAGTGGCTCTTCAACGAGTCCTGGGGCGTGGACGTCGCCGTCTCCACACCGCGTCTGATGTCGGCCCTGGTCGAGGAGGCGGTGAGCGTGGGCGACCTGGTCCGCCTGCTCCGCTTCAGCCACGGCGACGCCAACCTGGTCGAGCTGACCCTGCCGGAGGAGTCGGCCCTGGCCGGCACGCAGGTCGGCGATGTGGAGTGGCCGCAGGACACGTCCCTGGTCACGATCATCCGCGGCACCCGCGTCCTGACCCCCTCCCGGGAGGACTCCCTGGAAGCGGGCGACGAGCTGCTCTTCGTGGCCGCGCAGGCCCGTGAGGAGCAGTTGGAGGACCTGCTGTCCGTGCGGCGGAAGGACGCGGCGAGCTGAGGGTGTCCCCGCGGGGAGCACACAGCAGGGGCGTCCTGGGTTCTCAGGACGCCCCTGTCTCTTGGGGGCGGATCTCTTTGGGCGGAGCCCCCAGCAAGTCCAGCACGGACGCCGGACGCTACTCAGCCGACCGAGCAGCAGCCTCCCGCTCCTTCTCCTCCGCCGCCTTCTCCTCCGCCTCCATCTCCGCGAACACGTCGATCGGCGCGGGCGCCTTCGCCAGGAACACCCAGGTCAGGTACACGGCGAGCAGGAACGGCGGGATCTTCAGGGCGACCAGGACCCAGCCCAGCTGCGTGGTGTCGGCCCACCAGTACAGCGGGAAGAGGATCGCGCACTTGGCGAGCAGGATCGCGCCCCAGGCGTAACTGGCCTTGGTGTACGCCTTCTTGCGGCCCGGGTTCCGCGTGCGCCAGGAGAGGTTCTCCTTGAAGACCGGCCCGAGGATCAGCCCGATCAGAGGGACCCCGCACAGGGCCGTGATCACATACGCGAGCCCGAGGCCCAGCGTGTAGAGCATGCCGGGCAGGTAGAAGTCCTTCGCGTTGCCGGTCATCATCGCGAAGACGACACCGAAGGCCACACCGAAGACACCGCTGAAGGCGTGCTTGACGGTGTCCTTCATCACCAGCCGGACCACGACCAGCACCAGCGACACGGCCAGCGCGGCGATCGCCGACAGGTGCAGGTCCTTGTTGATCGTGTAGATGGTGACGAAGAGCAGGCCGGGCAGCACCGTCTCGATCATGCCCGCAGGCCGCCGAACGCCTCGAACAGGGCGGCCTCGGTCACCGCCCGGGCGTCGTCCGCAGATGTCTCTTCGGTCGGCTTGTCGAGCGACGTCACCGGCTACTCCCGTCCGAGGGGTCTCAGTTCGTACTTGGGATTGAACAACACCCGGCGGCCCCGGCTCATCGAGATCCGGCCCGATGCGATCAGCTTTCGCCCCGGCTCTATGCCCACGATGGAGCGTCTGCCGAGCCACACCACGTCCAGCGCGGCGGAGCCGTCGAACAGCTCGGCCTCGAGGGCCGGGACGCCGGCGCGCGGTCGCAGGGTGACCGTGCGCAAGGTACCAGTAACCGTCACTATCTGCCGGTCCTGACAGTCACCGATCCGGATACAGCCGGTGGTCTCGGAGTCCTCTCGCAGTTCCTCGGACTCCAGGTCCTCCTGCGACGAGGAGAGCCGGTCGAGCATGCGCCGGAACCGGCCCGCCGGCTTCTGCGAACGAGGAACAGCACTCATGACTAGAGCGTACCGGGGCCCACCGACAGTCTCGTAACCCTGTGCCGAGACCCTACTTCTCGAACCGGTACCCCATCCCGGCTCCGTAATGAAGTGCTTCGGATGCGAGGGGTCCGCCTCCAGCTTCCGGCGCAGCTGGGCCATGTACACGCGCAGATAGTTCGTCTCCGTCCCGTACGACGGCCCCCACACCTCCTGGAGCAGCTGCTTCTGCCCGACCAGGCGGCCCCCGTTGCGCACGAGGACCTCCAGCAGATGCCACTCGGTGGGGGTCAGCCGTACGTCCTTCCCGGCCCGGTTGACCTTCTTCGCGGCCAGGTCGACGGTGAACTCGTCGGTCTCCACGATCACGTCGTCCTCACCTCCTCCGGCCGGCTCGGCCCGGCGCACGGCGGCCCGCAGCCGGGCCAGCAGCTCGTCCATGCCGAACGGCTTGGTGACGTAGTCGTCGGCGCCCGCGTCCAGCGCCTCGACCTTCTCGTCGGAGGAGTGCCGGGCGGACAGCACCAGGATGGGCACCCGGGTCCAGCCACGCAGGCCACGGATCACCTCGACGCCGTCCATGTCGGGCAGCCCGAGGTCGAGGACGACCACGTCGGGGTGGCGGGCGGCGGCGAGCTGGAGGGCGGTGGCGCCGTCGTGCGCCGCGTCGACCTCGTACGTGCGTGCCTTGAGGTTGATCACGAGAGCGCGCACGATCTGCGGCTCGTCGTCGACCACCAGCACCCGGGTCATGAGGCCTGCCTTTCTGGTTCCGCTGGGTGGAGGGGCTCCGGGCGTGTTCCCGCCGCGCGGAGGGTGAGGACCATGGTGAGCCCGCCGCCGGGTGTGTCCTCGGCGTCCAGGGTGCCGTCCATGGCCTCGGCGAAGCCGCGCGCCACCGCGAGCCCCAGGCCCACTCCGGCGCCGCGCGGGGCGTCGCCGTACCGCTGGAAGGGTTCGAATATCCGGTCCTTGGCCGCGTCGGGGACGCCCGGCCCCCGGTCGACCACCCGCACCTCGACCCGGTCGGCGAGCGCGCTGGCGGCGACCAGCACGGGCGCGCCGGACGGACTGTACTTGACGGCGTTCTCGACGAGGTTGGCCATCGCCCGCTCCAGCAGCCCGGGGTCCACACCGACCATGGGCAGGGTCTCCGGGACGTCCAGGTCGACGCTGCCCTCGGGCACGCCGCCGAGCGCCATCGGCACCACCTCGTCGAGGTCGACCTCCCGGATCAGCGGGGTGACCGTGCCGGTCTGGAGCCGGGACATGTCGAGCAGGTTCCCGACCAGGTGGTCGAGGCGGTCGGCGCCCTCCTCGATGCCCGCCAGCAGTTCCGCCCGGTCCTCCTCGGACCACTCGACGTCCTCGGAGCGCAGGGAGGACACCGCCGCCTTGATCCCGGCGAGCGGGGTGCGCAGATCATGGCTGACGGCGGCCAGCAGCGCCGTACGGATGCGGTTGCCCTCGGCGAGCGCGCGGGCCCGGTCGGCCTCCTCCTGGAGCCGGCGGCGGTCCAGCACGACGGCGGCCTGGGCGGCGAAGGCGGCCAGCACGCGCCGGTCCTCGGCCGGCAGGACACGGCCGGTCAGCGCGAGCGCCATGTGGTCGCCGACCGGCACGTCCACGTCCGCCTCGTCGGGCCGCTCGACGGGGCGCCCCCGGCCGACGCGGCCGGCGCAGGTCCACGGCTCGACGTCACTCGCCCGCTCCAGCAGGGCCGCCGACTCCATGCCGAACGTCTCCCGGACCCGCTCCAGCAGGTCTTCCAGGCCGGTCTCGCCGCGCAGCACGTTGCCCGCGAGGAAGGACAGGATCTCGGACTCGGCCCGCAGCCGGGCCGCCTGGTGGGTGCGGCGGGCGGCGAGGTCGACGACGGAGGCGACCGCCACACCGACGGCCACGAAGATCACGATGGCGACGATGTTCTTCGGGTCGGCGATGGTCCACCGGTGCAGGGGCGGTGTGTAGAAGTAGTTCAGCAGCAGGGAGCCCCCCGCCGCGGAGGCGAGCGCGGGGAGCAGCCCGCCGAGCAGGGCCGCCGTCACGGTCAGCGCCAGGAACAGCAGCATGTCGTTGGCGAGGCCCAGGTCGACGGTGCTGAGCAGCGCCGTGAGGACCGGGGGCCCCGCCACTCCGACGACCCAGCCCCACACCCGCCGGGACCGCCCGAGGCGCGCGCCCCGGGCCACCGGCAGTCCGCGGCCCTTGGCGACCTCGTCGTGGGTGACGATGTGCACGTCGAGGTCGGGCCCGGACTCCCGGGCGACCGTGGCGCCGACGCCGGGTCCGAAGACGTACTGCCAGGTCTTGCGGCGCGAGGAGCCCAGCACGATCTGGGTGGCGTTCACCCCGCGGGCGAAGGCGAGCAGGGCGGCCGGTATGTCGTCGCCGACGACGTGGTGGAAGGTGCCGCCGAGGTCCTCCACCAGGGTCCGCTGCACCGCCAGTTCCTTGGGCGAGGCGGAGGTCAGGCCGTCGCTGCGGGCTATGTAGACGGCCAGCACCTCGCCGCCGGCGCCCTTCTCGGCCAGCCGCGCGCCCCGGCGGATCAGCGTCCGGCCCTCCGGACCGCCGGTCAGCCCGACCACGATCCGCTCGCGTGATCCCCAGATCCTCGACACCCGGTGCTCGCTGCGGTACTGGGTGAGGTAGGCGTCGACCCGGTCGGCCACCCAGAGCAGCGCCAGTTCGCGCAGGGCGGTCAGGTTGCCGGGCCGGAAGTAGTTGGACAGGGCCGCGTCGACCTTGTCCGGCTGATAGATGTTGCCGTGCGCCATCCGCCGCCGCAGCGCCTCGGGCGACATGTCGACCAGCTCGACCTGGTCGGCTCGCCGCACGACCTCGTCCGGCACGGTCTCCTGCTGCCGCACCCCGGTGATCGACTCGACGACATCGCCGAGCGACTCCAGGTGCTGGATGTTGACGGTCGAGATCACGTCGATGCCGGCCGCGAGGAGCTCCTCCACGTCCTGCCAGCGCTTGGCGTTGCGGGAGCCGGGGACGTTCGTGTGGGCGAGTTCGTCCACCAGGGCGACCTGGGGGCGGCGGGCGAGGACGGCGTCCAGGTCCATCTCGGGGAACACGCCGCCGCGGTATTCCAGCTGCCGGCGCGGCACGTGCTCCAGACCGTGCAGCATCACCCCGGTGCGGGGCCGGTCGTGGTGCTCGACGAAGGCCACCACGCAATCAGTGCCCCGCTCGACGCGGCGGTGCGCCTCGGAGAGCATCGCGTACGTCTTTCCGACGCCCGGTGCCGCACCGAGGTAGATCCGAAGCTTGCCGCGTCCCATGGCCTCATTGTCTTCCGGTCTGCCGACTGCGCAGCGTCGACCTTACGACCGGCCATCGCGGCACATGGGTGCCGGGCGCGTCAGCGGGGCCGTCTTTGACGGAACTCTGACGCGCCCGGCCGTTCAGAGGGTCACGCGGGATTCTCGCCGTGGGTGAGGGTCTCCCAGGCGACGAAGAGGTTGTTGCTGCCGGCGGGGCGGCCGCGCAGGGTCAGCGTCTCGGTGTTGGTCACCCTTGGAGACGGTGACTCCGGGGTGGACGAAGGTGCTGGGAGCGGCGTCGGCGGGCCGGACGAGGACGCCGGCGACGAGGGCGGCCACGGCCGCTAAGAGGGCGGTGCCGCGCATACGTGGGGCCTTCCGCTCTCGTATGTGAACGTGAAGGGCCTTAGGACACGAGAAAGGGCCGCACCCCCTGTGGGATGCGGCCCTGATGTCGCTGCGACGCTCAGCGGACCTCGGTGATCTCCGGTCCGCGCTGGAGCTGGCCCATTCCGCCGGCGAAGCGGGAGCCCTCCTCCTGCTGGACGCCCTCGGGGACCATCTGGGCGTCGTTCGGCAGCTTCAGGACGATCGGGTCACGGGGCGCCATCGGGCCCTCGCCGCGGACCACGACCGTGTCCCGGAAGATCTGTTCGAGCAGCCCGGCGGCCTGCGGCTGCACCGCGCCCTGGCCCGAGATGACCCCGCGCAGGAACCAGCGGGGGCCGTCCACACCGACGAACCGCACGACCTGGAAGCCGCTGGTGCCGTCCGGCAGCTGCACCGGCACCTGGGCCCGCAGCTCCCAGCCCAGCGGTCCCTCGACCTCGTCGACGATGCCGCCCTGCTGGGTGATGCCCGAGCCGATCTCCTCGCGCACCTCGCCCCAGATGCCCTCACGCTTGGGTGCGGCGAAGCCCTGGAGCTGGATGGCGCTGTCCTTGAGCACGACCGTCGCCGCCACGATCGCGTCGCCCGCGACCTCGACCCTGAGCTCCATGCCGTCCACACCCGGCACGAACAGGCCGCCCAGGTCGACCCGGCCCTCGGCCGGGTCACGGACCTCGGAGCTGTCCCAGGGCCCGTCGGGGCGGGGCGCGGGCTCGAGCCTCAGGCGCTCGCCCTCACCGTCCGCCTCAGTGTCGACACCGTCGACGACCTGCTCGGCCTCGCCGGCCGCGTCCTCGGCGGCATCCCTCTTCTTGCGACGTCCGAACACGTCACTGTCCTTCCCGGTCGGATACGACCGAAGCGTATCGATTCCCACCCGTCCGACCGCCCAGGGCGGCCTGACCGCTTGTGCCGCTCGTCCCGTCCACCGCGGCGTGTCCTCCGGTGGACCCGAAGCCCCCCTCGGCCCGCGCGGAGCCGGGAAGCTCCGCCACCTCCTGGAAGCGGACCCTCTCGACCTGCTGGACGACCAGTTGGGCAATCCGGTCGAAGCGCTCGAACCGCACGGCCTCGCGCGGGTCGAGATTCACCACGATCACCTTGATCTCCCCACGGTACCCGGCATCAACCGTCCCCGGGGCATTCACCAGGGCGACGCCGCAGCGGGCGGCAAGACCGGATCGCGGGTGCACAAAGGCCGCGTACCCCTCCGGCAACGCCACAGACACTCCCGTGGGCAGTACGGCCCGCTCACCCGGCGCCAGTTGACACGCCTCGGTGGTGCGCAGATCGGCTCCCGCGTCACCGGGGTGCGCGTACGACGGGAGCGGTACCTCGGGATCGACGCGCCGGATCAGCACGTCCACGGGCTGACGGCTCACGGGACTGCTGGGAGTCATGGGGTCTTCCAGGGTCATGGGGCTTGTGGGGGCGTTGGGGTTGAGGGGGCCTTGGGGGTCGAGGGAGCTTCCGGGCTTGAGATGCTGGCCGGGCTGGAGGGGCCTTCGGGGCCGAAGTTGCTCTCCGGGCTGGAGGGGCTGCCCGGGCCCAAGTCCCGCTCCGGGCTGGAACGGTTCCCCGGGACAGAAGGGCTTCCTGCGCTCAAGAGGGTTTTCGGGCCCGACGGGTTCCCAGGGCTCATGAGGCCGCCGGACCCCAAGACGCCTTCGTCGCTCACGGGTTCACCTCGAACGCACGGGCGCGCCGGACCTGGTCCGGGTCGTTCATGGCGGCCTGGATCTCCTCCTGGCGGCCGTGGTCGACGAAGTGGTCGACCTTCACCTCGATGAAGAGCGCGTCGGCCCGGACGGCGACCGGCCCGTCGGGCCCGCCGACACGTCCGGTGGCGGTCGAGTAGATCTTCCGCCCGGCCACCGCCGTCACCTCGGCCTCCAGGTACAACGTGGTGCCGACGGGAACGGGCCGTACGAAGTCGGTCTCCAGCCGTCCGGTCACGGCGATCGTGCGCAGCAGCCAGTTCAGCGAGCCGAGAGTTTCGTCCAGAGCGGTGGCGAGCACACCGCCGTGCGCGAGGCCCGGGGCGCCCTGGTGGGCGGGCTGCACGGTGAACTCGGCGGTGAGCGAGACACCCTCGCCGGCCCGCGCCTCCAGATGCAGCCCCTGCTGCTGGTCACCGCCACAGCCGAAACACTGGCCGTAGTGCGCGCCGAGGAGCTCACCAGGCACCGGAGCGTCCGGATGGCGCGCCGGTTTCACGGCGTCGGCCGGAGGCTGAAGAGCTGCGGAAGTACGACTCACAGCCGGAGACCTTACCCGCGCGTCGGCCCGTTCCGGACACCGTGTCAAGCTTGGCTCCATGCAGCTCTCCGCCGCCCCGTACGAAGAACGCCTCACCGCTCCACGGTCCTGGTGGCTGATCTCGTTCCTCGTCGGCGTCTCGATGGCCCTGATCCTGCTCCCGTTCGGCACGCTGCCGATGCTCGGCGGCCTGGCCGGGGGCACCGCGGTCGCGGCCGTCGCCGCGAGTTCGTACGGCTCGATCCGCATCCGGGTGGTGGGCGACTCCCTGATCGCGGGCGAGGCGAAGATCCCGGTGGCGGCACTGGGCGGGGCGGAGGTGCTGGACGCGGAGGAGGCCCGCGCCTGGCGCACCCACAAGGCCGACCCGCGCGCCTTCCTGCTGCTGCGCGCCTACATCCCCACGGCCCTGCGCGTGGAGGTCACGGACCCGGAGGACCCGACTCCGTATCTGTATCTGTCCACGCGCGAGCCGGAGCGCCTGGCGGAGGCGCTGAGGGCGGCGAAGGCCGCGTAGCACATGTGACTGAGGGGTCCCCCGGCGGGCGGACCCGCGGACCTCGGCGCCTGCGCCGGTGTCGGCTCAGCGACGATCGTCGCTCTCGCCGCCGTGCTTCTTCTCGTCGCGCTTCCCGCCCTCGTGGCGGCCCAGGGGGTCGTGCGTGATCTCGCCCATCTCCAGGGCGTCCGCCGGGCGTTCCAGCGGGGAAGCGCCTCGAGGGCCTCCCAGGGCACCTGGATCCCGCGCAAATCCTTGCGGATCCGGGCGGCGAGCTTTCTGGTCTCGCTGCGGTTCATGGCCGCCCCGACGGCGGCGCCCACCAGGAAGGGAATCAGGTTCGGCATGGTGCGGACCATCCGCTTCATGATCCGCTGCCGCAGCTCGCGCTTCATACGGCTGTTCAGCGCCGTGCTCAGGGTCGACGGCTTGGTCGCGTCGATCCCGCGCTCCCCCGACCACGAGTCGAGGTAGGCGGTGCTGCGCTGCTTGAGGTTGCCGGGCGGTCGTACGCCGTAGACCTCGTGGAGTTCGGCGATCAGCTTCAGCTCGATCGCGGCGACACCGGTGACCTCGGCGGCCAGTTCCGTCGGCATCGCGGGTGGCACGGGAAGCATGGCCGCCGCGCCGATGCCGGCTCCGACCGTCGCCGTCGCCGCCGCCGCGCCCGCGACGAGTTTGTCCGCGAGCTCTTCGGGCCCGAGGCCCGGGAACTGCCTGCGGAGGGTCGCCAGGTCCCTTACGGGGACCCGCGGGGCCAGTTCGATGATCCGGTCGGCGAGGTGCACGAGCGTGGCCCGGGCGCGCACCGAGCCCTTGCGGGCGCCTTCTCTGGCCCGCTCCCGGAGCGTCCCCGCCGTCCGTCGGGCGACGGGTGCGGGGACGTCCACGGACGCCGGGAGGTCACCCCGGTCCGCTGCCGGTTCGAGCGAGGCCGCCCCCGTACCGGTGGAGCCTCGCTCGTCGTCACGCGCGCCGTACCGCGGGCCGCCGGTCGGCCCTTCGTCCGCTTTCCGTTTGGAGAAGCGGCGCTTCCAGGGAGGGGTCGAGCCAGTCACGGCCGACCCGTCCTCAGTCGCAGTCGCGGCAGATCGGCTGACCGTTCTTCTCCCGGGCCAGCTGGCTGCGGTGGTGCACCAGGAAGCAGCTCATGCAGGTGAACTCGTCCTGCTGCTTCGGGAGCACCCGGACGGCCAGCTCCTCGTTCGAGAGATCGGCTCCGGGCAGCTCGAGGCCCTCGGCGGCCTCGAACTCGTCGACGTCCACTGCGGAAGCCGACTTGTCGTTCCGCCGGGCCTTCAGTTCTTCGAGGCTGTCCGAGTCGACGTCGTCGTCGGTCTTGCGTGGGGTGTCGTAATCGGTGGCCATGGTCGCTCTCCCCCTCTGGGTGTCTGCGGTGTCTCCAGCGCACGTAACGCGTGAGAGGCCGGACTTGTGCCCGACCTGAGGCGGAGATTTTGCCTCACATCAAGGTCTGTTACTCAATCGACACCCAACCGGACTCCTCACGAGTGATCGGCTTGGATGGCGATGGGGACCGTACACGGTCCGAATGCCGCACGCCAAAGGCGTCTCACCGTGTACTTCCCGTGATCAAGACCCCGAAAACCGGGATTTTCCCGGCTTTCCGACAAGGTGCATGATCACGGAGAGTAGATGGCCGGAAAGGCGTCCCTGTGATCGATCACACACGGTGCGCGCGACACGAGGTCTCGAAAATTCCGCGCAAAGCGAACATCCCCGTGTACCCCGAGTTGATCGGCGTCATGATCTCAGATGGGCAGCGTGACCCGCATCACGAGCCCACCCCCCTCGCGCGGCTGCGCGTAGATGTGCCCGCCGTGCGCCCGGGCCACGGACCGGACGATGGAAAGGCCCAGCCCGACGCCCTTGTCGCTGCCCGTGCGCTCCGTGCGCAGCCGCCGGAACGGCTCGAAGAGGTTGTCGATCTCGTACGCCGGCACGACCGGGCCCGTGTTGGAGACGACCAGGACGGCGTTGCCGTGCTGGACCTCGGTGGTGACCTCGACCCAGCCGTCCTCGGCCACGTTGTAGCGCACGGCGTTCTGCACGAGGTTGAGCGCGATGCGCTCCAGCAGCACGCCGTTGCCCTGGACGACTGCGGGCTTCTGCTCACCGTGGATCCGCACGCCCTTGGCCTCGGCCTCACCGTGCACCTGGTCGATGGCCTGCTCGGCGACCTCGGCGAGGTCCACCGGCCCGCGCTCGACGACCTGGTTGTCGCTGCGGGCGAGGAGCAGCAGACCCTCGACGAGCTGCTCGCTGCGCTCGTTGGTGGCCAGCAGCGTCTTGCCGAGCTGCTGGAGCTCCACGGGCGCGTTCGGGTCGGACAGGTGCACCTCGAGGAGGGTGCGGTTGATCGCCAGGGGTGTTCTGAGCTCGTGCGAGGCGTTGCCGACGAAGCGCTGCTGGGCGGTGAAGGCGCGCTGCAGCCGCTCCAGCATGTCGTCGAAGGTGTCCGCCAGCTCCTTCAGCTCGTCGTCCGGGCCGTCCAGCTCGATCCGGCGGGACAGGTCGGAGCCCGCCACCGTGCGTGCCGTGCGGGTGATCCGGCCCAGCGGGGACAGGACGCGACCGGCCATGGCGTAACCGAAGGCGAAGGCGATGACCGCCAGGCCCAGCAGAGCCAGCAGCGAGCGGCTGAGCAGGTTGTCCAGGGCGTGCTGGCGCTGGTCGTTGACGCACTGGTTCATCGCGTTGTTGAACTCGGCGGGCGAGGCCTGGTCGGGCAGGTTGCAGATGTCGCTGGTGACCTTGCCCTCGACGATCTTGAACGGCAGCTCGCTGCCCACGTTCAGCGCCTGCGCGGCGAGCAGGTAGATGATCGACAGCAGCAGGATGCCGGCGATCAGGAACATGCCGCCGTAGAGCAGCGTGAGCCGTATGCGGATGGTCGGGCGCAGCCACGGGATGGGCGGCACGGGCCTTCTGGGGTCCCAGGTGGGCTTCGGGGGCGCCTGCGGAGGCGCGGGTGTCGCTGCCACGGGATCAGATCCGGTATCCGGAGCCGGGGACGGTGACGATCACGGGCGGCTCGCCGAGCTTGCGGCGCAGGGTCATGACCGTCACGCGCACCACGTTGGTGAACGGGTCGGTGTTCTCGTCCCAGGCCTTCTCCAGGAGCTGCTCCGCGGAGACGACGGCGCCCTCGCTGCGCATCAGCACCTCCAGGACGGCGAACTCCTTGGGGCGAGCTGGACCTCCTTGCCGTCGCGGAAGACCTCGCGGCGGTTGGGGTCGAGCTTGATCCCGGCGCGCTCCAGGACGGGTGGCAGGGGCACGCTGGTGCGCCGGCCGAGGGCGCGCACGCGCGCGATGAGCTCGCTGAACGCGAACGGCTTGGGCAGATAGTCGTCGGCGCCGATCTCCAGGCCCTCCACACGGTCGCTGACGTCCCCGGAGGCCGTGAGCATCAGCACACGCGTGGGCATGCCGAGCTCGACGATCTTGCGGCAGACGTCGTCGCCGTGCACGAGCGGGAGGTCGCGGTCGAGGACGACCACGTCGTAGTCGTTGACGCCGATGCGCTCCAGGGCGGCCGCCCCGTCGTAGACGACGTCGACGGCCATGGCCTCCCGGCGCAATCCGGTGGCCACCGCATCGGCGAGCAGTTGCTCGTCCTCGACGACGAGTACGCGCACGTCCCTGGTCCTTCCTGATGTCCGCTCGCGCGGCGGCCCATCACGGGCGCACGCGGGCAGGGGTCTTCGACGGTGTGCTGGTGTTGCCCTCCATCCTGCCCTTTTCAGCCATAAGTCGGAGGTAAGGCGGGTGAGGGGACCGCGGGGCGAGAGGGAATACGAGTTTTTCTCCTCCGGTTAGGTTTCCACGGAAGGGAGCTTGGGGAGGACGGCTTTACATCCCACGATCACACTCTGCTGGTACCGCACCACCATGCGGTGCGCATCAATCCGCTTTTCCGCAGGGCGGGCGTGGGTGTCCGGCACCGTCGCCGCCCAGCTGAGCGGCGCTGGGCATCCACCGGAGACGTGATCGTCCCTTCCGAACGGCACACCCCCGTGCCATCGACCCACGACCCAGGACGAGGGGGCGCAGCATGGACGCATTCACCGCAGGACTTCTGCAGCGCATAAGGACGACCGAGTCCGATCTGTCCCGGGCTCGCGACGAGGGCGACGACTTCCTCGTCGAGGTGGAGCAGGGCGAGCTCGACGATCTGCGCCGTCTCGCCGCCGAGCACGGTGTGGAAGTCGGCGCGTCGAGCGTCTGATCAGGCGTACGGAGCGGGCCCCGGCGAATCCAGCGCCGGGGCCCGCTTCGTCCGTTCACGGCCCACCTCAGTCGTGCCAGGCGCCGAAGTCCTCCAGGAGGCGCTGGAGGGGCTCGAAGACACCCGGGGTGCCCGCGATCGTCAGATCGCCCGAGGGGCGCTCTCCGGGGCGTCCACCGGTCAGCGCGCCCGCCTCACGGGCGATCAGGTCGCCCGCCGCGAGGTCCCAGGCGTGCAGGCCGCGCTCGTAGTAGCCGTCGAGGCGTCCCGCGGCCAGGTCGCACAGGTCGACCGCGGCCGAGCCGCCCCGCCGGATGTCGCGCAGCAGCGGGATCAGCCGCTGGGCGACCTCGGCCTGGTGGGCACGGACCTCGGCGACGTAGTTGAAGCCCGTCGAGACCAGCGCCTGGTCCAGGGGCGGCGCGGGACGGCAGGACAGCCTGCGCTCGCCGTCCCAGGCCCCCGTGGCCCAGGCACCGCCGCCGAGCACCGCGTGGAACGTCTCGCCGCGCATCGGGGCCTCGACAACCCCGACGACCGTCTCGCCGTCCTGCTCGGCGGCGATCGAGACGGCCCAAGTGGGCAGCCCGTAGAGGTAGTTCACCGTGCCGTCGAGCGGGTCGATCACCCAGCGGACGCCGCTCGTGCCCTCCGTGGCGGCGCCCTCCTCGCCGAGGATGCCGTCGTCCGGGCGACGCTCGGCGATCATGCCGGTGATCAGCTTCTCCGCCGCGATGTCCATCTCCGTGACGACGTCGATGGGGCTGGACTTGGTCGCGGCGACCGCGAGGTCGGCCGGGCGCCCGTCCCGCAGCAGCGCGCCCGCGCGCCGGGCGGCCTCCTGGGCGAGTTCGAGCAGGTCGGTGTGCAGGGGGTCGGTCACGGGGTTCCTCACGCGTAGGGGCTGTCAGCGCCCGCGGCGGCGGGCCGGGGGCGCGGGCCGGGCAGCAGCCGACCGGGCAGAGGTGGTGGCTCGCCCCGAGGGAGCCCAGGGCACACGGCGTGACCTCCTGCCCGCGCTCGACGGCGGCGCGCTCCACGACGAGCTCGCGGACCGCAGCGGCGAACCTGGGGTCGGCGCCGACCGTGGCCGAGCGGCGCATCGGCAGCCCCAGCTCCTCGGCCTTGGCCTTCGCCTCCGTGTCGAGGTCGTACAGAACCTCCATGTGGTCGGAGACGAACCCGATGGGGGCGATCACCACGGCCGGGACACCCGCCGCGTTCCGCTCCTCCAGGTGGTCGCAGATGTCCGGCTCCAGCCAAGGGATGTGCGGGGCTCCCGAGCGGGACTGGTAGACGAGCTGCCAGGGGTGGTCGACGCCGGTGCGCTCCCGGACGGCGTCCGCGATCAGCTTGGCCACGTCCAGGTGCTGCCTGACGTACGCGCCGCCGTCGCCGTGGTCTTCGACGGTTCCGGAGGTGTCGGCGGAGGCCGTCGGGATCGAGTGCGTCGAGAAGGCGATGTGCGCCCCGTCCCGGACGTCCTCGTCGAGTTCGGCGAGGGACCGGATCACCCCGTCGATCATGGGCTCCAGGAAGCCCGGGTGATTGAAGTAGTGCCGCAGCTTGTCGATCTTCGGCGGTTCCAGGCCCTCGGCTTCGAGGGCGGCGAGCGCGTCGGCGAGGTTCTCGCGGTACTGGCGGCAGCCCGAGTACGAGGCGTAGGCGCTGGTGGCGAGGACCAGGATGCGGCGGCGGCCGTCGCGGACCATGTCGCGCAGCGTGTCCGTCAGGTACGGCGCCCAGTTGCGGTTGCCCCAGTAGACCGGCAGGTCCAGGCCGTGCTCGGCGAAGTCCTTGCGCAGGGCGTCCAGCAGGGCGCGGTTCTGGTCGTTGATGGGACTGACCCCGCCGAACAGGAAGTAGTGCTGCCCGACTTCCTTGAGGCGTTCCTTGGGGATGCCGCGCCCGCGCGTCACGTTCTCCAGGAACGGGACCACGTCGTCCGGGCCTTCGGGGCCGCCGAAGGAGAGCAGGAGCAGGGCGTCGTAGGGGGTGGCATCGCGCGCGTCTGGCATGAGTCGATCCTGCCACCCTGCACTGACAGCCGGGAAACGGCGGGGTGTCACCTCCGCGACGGCCGGGTCGGGGCCGAACGGAACCCGTCGAACGGGTTTGCGGGGTGCGCCCCGAGCCGTAAGCTGTGTCGACTGCGTTCGCAGCTTACTGAGCCCTTTCGGAGACCCCGTTGCCCAGCCCCTACCGCGCGCTGTTCGCCGCCCCGGCTCCAAGGGTTTCTCCGCTGCGGGCTTCCTCGGTCGCATCCCGGTTTCGATGATGGGCATCGGCGTGGTCACGATGATCTCCCAGCTCACCGGGAGGTACGGCCTGGCCGGCGCCCTGTCGGCCACCGTCGCGCTGTCCGCCGCGGTGGCCGGACCGCAGGTCTCGCGGCTGGTGGACCAGTTCGGGCAGCGGCGCGTGCTGCGCCCGGCGACGCTGATCTCGCTGACCGCGGCGGCCGTCCTGCTGTTCGC
The DNA here is from genome assembly GCA_018195615.1 of Streptomyces tuirus. Classification (GTDB taxonomy): domain Bacteria; phylum Actinomycetota; class Actinomycetes; order Streptomycetales; family Streptomycetaceae; genus Streptomyces; species Streptomyces tuirus_A. The sequence continues at coordinate 1,778,773 of JAGTPG010000001.1, forward strand.
GGCGCACTACGGGTGGCCCGACTGGGTGCTGTTCGTGGCGTGCGTGGGCATCGGCTGCGTCCCGAGCGTCGGTGCCATGATCAGGGCCCGCTGGGCGTCCCTGTACCGGGGCACGCCGCAGCTGCACACCGCGTACTCCTTCGAGTCCGTGGTGGACGAGGTGTGCTTCGTCTTCGGGCCGATCATCTCCATCGGCCTGTCCACGGCCTGGTTCCCGGAGGCCGGTCCGCTGCTCGCCGCGTGCTTCCTTGGCGTCGGCGTCTTCTGGCTGACCGCGCAGCGCGCCACCGAGCCGGAGCCGCACCCGCGCGAGCACCGCGGCGGCGGCACGGCCATGCGCTCGCGGGGGCTTCAGGTCCTGGTGGCCACCTTCGTGGCGACCGGGGCGATCTTCGGGGCGGTCGACGTGGTCACCGTGGCCTTCGCCGACGAGGAGGGGCACAAGGCCGCCGCGAGCATCGTCCTGGCGCTGTACGCGGCCGGTTCCTGTGTGGCGGGCATGGTCTTCGGGCTGCTGCGCTTCGCCGGGGCGCCGGAACGCCGGTGGCTGCTGGGCGTGTGTGCCATGGCCGTGAGTATGATCCCCCTCCTACTGGTCGGAAACTTGCCGTCTCTGGCCGTGGCGCTGTTCGTTGCGGGTCTGTCCATCGCTCCGACGATGATCACGACGATGTCCCTCATCGAAGAGCACGTACCACGCGCGCAGCTCACCGAGGGCATGACCTGGGTGAGCACGGGGCTCGCGGCGGGGGTCGCACTCGGCTCCTCCGCGGCCGGCTGGGTGATCGACGCGGCCGGGGCGCGTGCCGGGTACGGGGTTCCGGCGGTGGCCGGGGCCGTCGCGGTCGCGGTGGGTTTCCTCGGATTCCGTCGGCTCAAGCGGCCGGCTACGGGTCGGGGAGGCTCCGTTGAGCAGCACAGCGAACGGAAAGAACGGCACGTGGCGTAACTGGGGCGGCAACGTCTCCGCGCGTCCCGCGCGGGAGGTCACCCCGGCCTCCGCCGACGAGCTGGCCGCCGCCGTGCGGCGGGCCGCCGAGGACGGCCTCAGGGTGAAGGCCGTCGGCGCGGGGCATTCCTTCACGTCCATAGCCGCGACGGACGGTGTGTTGATCCGCCCTCAACTGTTGACCGGCATACGCCACATCGACCGGGAGAACATGACGGTCACGGTGGAGGCCGGCACCCCGCTCAAGAGGCTCAACGTGGCCCTCGCGCGGGAGGGACTGTCGCTGACGAACATGGGCGACATCATGGAGCAGACCGTCTCCGGGGCCACCAGCACCGGCACGCACGGCACGGGCCGTGACTCCGGCTCGATCGCCGCCCAGATCAAGGGGCTGGAGCTGGTCACCGCGGACGGCTCGGTCCTCACCTGTTCCGAGAAGGAGAACCCGGAGGTTTTCGCGGCCGCCCGCATCGGCCTCGGCGCCCTGGGCATCGTCACGGCGATCACCTTCGCCGTGGAGCCGGTCTTCCTGCTCACGGCCCGCGAGGAGCCGATGCCGTTCGACAGGGTCCTCGCCGACTTCGAGGAACTGTGGGCCGAGAACGAGCACTTCGAGTTCTACTGGTTCCCGCACACCGGCAACACCAACACCAAGCGCAACAATCGCAGCGCGGGCCCGGAGAAGCCGGTGCCCCAGCTCCAGAGCTGGTTCGAGGACGAGTTCCTCTCCAACGGGGTCTTCCAAGTGGCCAACTGGGTCGGCCGCGCGGTGCCCGCCACCATCCCCGCGATCGCGCAGATCTCCAGCAAGGCCCTGTCGGCGCGGACCTACACCGACATTCCTTACAGGGTCTTCACGTCACCGCGCCGGGTGCGCTTCGTGGAGATGGAGTACGCCCTTCCGCGCGCGGCCGTCGTCCAGGCGCTGCGCGAACTGAAGGCCATGGTCGACCGCTCCGGCCTGAAGGTCAGCTTCCCCGTGGAGGTGCGCACCGCGCCGGCCGACGACATCACGTTGTCCACCGCCTCCGGCCGGGACAGCGCGTACATCGCCGTCCACATGTTCCAGGGCACGCCCTACCAGCGGTACTTCACCGCGGCGGAACGCATCTTCACGGCCCACGAGGGGCGCCCGCACTGGGGCAAGGTCCACACCCGGGACGCCGAGTACTTCTCCCGGGTGTATCCGCGCTTCGCCGAGTTCACGGCGTTGCGGGACCGTCTCGACCCTGATCGGCGGTTCCAGAACGACTACTTGCGGAGGGTTCTGGGGCGTAGGCGCCGCGCTGGGGTAGCGCTCCGCGGCACTCGCTCCCCTCCGCGGACACCAGCTGGTACGTGGTGATTCCGGCCATCATGACGCCGGAGACGACCGCCGGCTTCGAGGCCGCGCAGGAAGCGCCATCGGGCCTTTCGTGCATCCCCGGACCTTGCCGCCCTTCCCGCACATCGTCGTTCAACTGCACCAGAAGGGGACGGACAACCGAAACCATTCGCTCCGTTTCTGGTGATTACGTGAACTTCCCCACGTTCAAGATCGAGGACAGGGGGCACGGGGCGGCCAAGTCACACCCCTTGTCAGAAGTTGGGCGGCGCGCCAATCCACGCACGTGGCCCGAATGGAGTACTGTTGCGAGCCCTGGGTCCGGTCTCCCGTCAGGGTGTACAGGGCCTTTAAGGACCGCCGGGAGGGGGCTAGTTGCACAGGGTGACAGAGTTCGTCACTTAGCGTTGCGAATAGGTAACCGTGCCATAACGGCGATCCAGGGCCCGCGCCCGACCCGCCGGGCAACTCGGCAAGGTTGTGGCAGGCTGCACCCGGGCAGGCCACACTCGACTAGCGGAAGCAGCGACGCACGTGACGTCGGCAGGCACCACCCGGGAGGTCCCCATGCCCGAACTGCGTGTCGTGGCCGTCTCGAATGACGGCACACGGCTGGTGCTGAAGGCTGCGGACAGCACGGAGTACACGCTTCCCATCGACGAACGGCTCCGCGCCGCCGTGCGCGGCGACCGTCCCCGCCTCGGCCAGATCGAGATCGAGGTGGAGAGCCATCTCCGCCCCCGCGACATCCAGGCCCGTATACGAGCCGGCGCGACCGCGGAAGAAGTCGCGCAACTCGCAGGCATCCCCGTCGACCGGGTCCGCCGCTTCGAGGGCCCGGTGCTCGCCGAGCGTGCGTTCATGGCCGAGCGGGCTCGCAAGACCCCGGTCCGCCGCCCCGGCGAGAACTCCGGTCCGCCGCTGGGCGAGGCCGTGCAGGAGCGGCTGCTGCTGCGCGGTGCCGAGAAGGACACCGTCCAGTGGGACTCGTGGCGTCGCGACGACGGCACGTGGGAGGTCCTGCTGGTCTACTGCGTCGCGGGCGAGCCGCACTCGGCGAGCTGGACGTACGACCCGCCCCGGCGGCTCGTCCAGGCCGTCGACGACGAGGCGCGCATGCTCATCGGCGAGTCCGACGACCTGGCAGCGCCCGAGCCGAGCTTCCCGTTCGTGCCGCGGATCGCCCGGCTGCCGCGCGACCGGCCGCTGGACCGTTCCGCCGACCGGGAGCGGCCCAGCCTGCCGGCCCAGGCGTCCGAACCCGCCGAGGAGAGCACGGGCGAGCGGGACTCGCTGACCAGCCTGCTGGAGGCGGTGCCGAGCTTCCGTGGCGACCTGGTGGTGCCGGAGCGCCCGGCGCCGGAGCCCGAGGAGGAGCCTGTCGCCGAGCCCGAGGCGGAGGAGCCTCCGGCCCCCGCGGCCTCGGCCGGTTCCGCCTACGCGGACGTCCTCATGCCGCGTTCCGTCGGCAGCCACCGCGACCGTCTCGTCGGTGCCACCGACCGGCAGGCCGAAGCCGACGGCGTCCGCCCGGGCCGCAGAGCCGCCGTCCCGAGCTGGGACGAGATCGTGTTCGGCACGCGTCGCAAGAAGCAGGAGTAGCCGGGGCACACGGCGTTGACGCCACCCGCACCACGAAGAGGGCCGCGCCTTCCGGGCACGGCCCTCTCTCCATGCCTGCCTACTGAGGATCCGGCCCCACCGCGACCGGCCGGTCCGGGTCCGAGGACCACTCCGACCACGACCCCACGTACAGCTCCGCCGGAACACCCGCGACCGCCAGCGCCAGGACCTCGTGGGCCGCGGAGACGCCCGACCCGCAGTACACACCGACCCGCGCGTCCCCCTCACGCCAAACCCCTTGAAACGCGCCCGCAGTTCCTCGGCCGGCAGGAAACAGCCGTCCGGCCCCACGTTCTCCGTGGTGGGGCCGACACCGCGCCCGGGATGTGCCCCGCCACCGGATCGATCGGCTCCACCTCACCCCGGTAGCGCTCCCCCGCCCGCGCGTCCAGCAGCACCCCGGACCGCGCCAACTCCCCGGCAGCCTCGGCGTCGAGCAGCCCCGTCGCCCCCGGCTCGGGCACGAAGTCGCCCTCCGCCGGTGTCGGTACGGACTTCTCCAACGGTCCCTCCCAGGCCGGCAACCCGCCGTCGAGGACCCGCACGTCCGGGTGACCCGTCCAGCGCAGCAGCCACCACGCCCGGGCCGCCGCCCAGCCCTGGCCGCCGTCGTAGACGACCACCGGCGTCCCGGACGACACGCCCGCCCGGCGCATCGCGGCACCGAACACTGCGAGGTCGGGCAGCGGATGCCGGCCGCGCTCGCCCGGCGCGGAGGCCAACTCCCGGTCCAGGTCGACGTAGACGGCCCGGGCAGGTGCCCCGCCTCGTACGCGGCCCGGCCGTCGTACGGCGGCTCACCGGCCGCCTTGGCCGCGCTGAGCTGCCAGCGGACATCGAGCAGGACCGGCGGGTTGACGCCCGTCAGGTCGTTCGCGAGGTCGGATGCGGAGATGATGGCGTTCATGGCCCCATCCTCGCGCACGGGGGTGGCCTTGCCCTTCATGTCCGGCTACTCTGCTCGGCCGAACCGGAGTCATCACATGGCGTACCGGAACGAGCACATGCTGTACAGCTGAACGACACCTGCCGATAAGCGCGCCGCCAGGCACAGCGCCCCGCACATCGGGCATTCTCCCGGACAGGGCCGCCCCGCAGGGGCGGACCGGACGAGGGCTGCGGAGAGCACGGCCACCGCGAGGCCGAGAAGAGAGTGACGATGACCGACGCACGGGGGTCCGGCGGACCGAACGGTGAAACACCCGCTCGGCACGCGCCCGGCACGCCCTGCTGGGTGAGTCTGATGGTGCACGGACTGGCCGCGACCGAGGAGTTCTACGGAGCGCTGTTCGGCTGGGAGTTCCGGCCGGGCCCCCAGCAACTCGGCCCGTATGTGCGGGCGCTGCTCGACGGGCGCGAGGTGGCCGGTATCGGCCGGCTGCCGGCGGACCGCCATCTGCCCATCGCGTGGACCCCCTACTTCGCCTCGCCGAACGCGGACCTGACGGCCGAGACGGTGCGCAGCTGCGGCGGCACGATCGGCGTGGGCCCGCTGGACGCCGCCGATGCCGGCCGCCTCGTGATCGGCTCCGACCCCTCGGGCGCGGTCTTCGGCGTCTGGCAGGCCGCCGAGCACCTCGGCACGACCGTGTCGGGCGTTCCCGGCACGCCCGCCTGGAACGAGCTGCTGACCTTCGAGTCGGCGAGCGTCGCCAAGTTCTACCGGACGGTCTTCGGCTACGAGGAGGAGCCGGTGGTCTCCGCCGACTTCGACTACGTGACGCTGCACCGCGGCGGCGGGCCCGTCGCCGGCATCCACGGTCTGGGTCAGGCCCTCCCCGCGACCGGGGCCCGCACTGGGTGACGTACTTCCAGGTCGCCGACATCGACGACGCCCTGGAACACCTCGTGCATCTGAGCGGACACGTCCTCGAGCCGGCCCACGACACGACGCACGGCCGGACAGCGGCGGTGGCGGACCCGGAGGGGGCGCGGTTCGCGCTGCTGCAACGGCGCTGACCCGCTGCGGGCCGGTCAGGTGGACGGCACCGGCAGCACGTCCGGGGACAGGGCCGCCGCGCGGGCGGTCGCCGCGGTCATCCGACGACTGTGGTGGCGACGGCACAGCACCTCGTAGCCGACCTCGTCGGCGGAGTGGGTGACGTCGCCGACGACCACCTGGGCGCCTTCGACGACCATGACGCCGCCTATCGTGCGGGCGTTGTGCGTGGCGCGGGCGCCGCACCAGCACAGGGCCTCGACCTGGAGCACCTCCACCCGGTCGGCCAGTTCCACCAGCCGCTGGGAGCCCGGGAACAGCTTGGAGCGGAAGTCGGTCGTGATGCCGAAGGCGAAGACGTCGAGGCCCAGGTCGTCCACCACGCGCGCGAGTTGGTCGATCTGCTCCGGCGCGAGGAACTGCGCCTCGTCGGCGATCACGTAGTCCGCGCGGCCGCCCCGCGAGAGGTGGTCGACGAGGTAGGCGTAGAGGTCCTGGCCGTCCTCGACCTCCACCGCGTCCGTGACCAGGCCGAGGCGGGAGGACAGCTTGCCCTCGCCGGCCCGGTCGTCACGCGAGAAGATCATGCCCGACAGGCCGCGCGCCGAGCGGTTGTGCTCGATCTGGAGAGCCAGGGTCGACTTCCCGCAGTCCATCGTTCCGGAGAAGAACACCAGCTCGGGCATGGAGAGTTGCGCACCTTTCGGTGTAACGGGGATGTGCCGGGACGTCAGGAGCGTACTTCGAGCAGGGGGACCAGCTGCTCGGCAGGGGTCATCGAGCCGTGGTTGCCGACCATCGCGGACTCCTTCGGCTCCCGCTCGGAGGCGATGAGCAGGACGTCGTCGCGTGCGGCGGCGACCACGTCGCCGATACGGCCGTAGACCCGTTCGTCGATCTGCGGGCCGAACCAGCCCGCCGCGATGGCCTCGTCGCGTGAGGCCACCCAGAACTGCTCGCCGAGCACCTCGCGCCAGCAGGTCAGGACGTCGTTCGCGGCACCGGGCACCGCGTAGACGTGCCGCGCGCGGCCCTCGCCGCCGAGCAGGGCGACTCCGGCGCTCAGCTCCCAGTCCTCGTCGAAGTCGATGCGGTGCTGCTCGTCGAAGGGCACGTCGATCATGCCGTGGTCGGCGGTGACGTAGAGCGCGCTGCGCGGCGGCAGTTGCTCGGCCAGGCGCTGGGCCAGGCGGTCGGCGTACATGAGCTGGCCGCGCCAGGTGTCGGAGTCGACGCCGTAGCGGTGGCCGGCGCCGTCGACCTCGGCGAAGTACGTGTAGATCAGCGAGCGGTCACCGGCGGCGAGTTGTTCGGCCGCCAGGTCGACGCGGTCCTCGCCGGAGAGCCGCCCGAGGAACGTTCCGCCACTGAGCGCGACCTTGGTCAGTGGGGTGTGCTCGAAGGTGGGGGACGACACCTGCGCGGCGTGCACGCCCGCCTCGTGCGCCAGTTGGAAGACCGTCGGGTAGGGCTGCCAGGGGCCGGGCGGGGCCCAGGGCTGCCAGCGCAGCTGGTTCATCAGCTCGCCGGTGTCGGGGTTGCGCACGGTGTAGCCGGGCAGGCCGTGCGCGCCGGGTGGCAGGCCGGTGCCGACGGAGGCGAGGGAAGTCGCCGTGGTCGCGGGGTAGCCGGCGGTGAGCGGACGCCCGGTACCGCCGCGCGAGGTGGCGAGGAGGGACGCCATGAAGGGGGCGTCCTCGGGGTGCGCCTTGAGCTGCTCCCAGCCGAGGCCGTCGATCAGGAACACGCAGTTCCGGTCGGCGGGGGTCAGCTCGGAGATCGCGGCGGTCATGCCGGGCACGTCCAGGCCCGCGGCCAGCGTGGGCAGGAGGTCGGCGAGTGAGCCGCTGCCGTATTCGGGACGGGCGCGGAGGCGACGGTGAGCGGTTCGGGGTGGTGGTCCCAGGCCGTCTGGAGCTGCGTCATCAGCGGGTGGTGTCCGCGGTCGCCTCGGAGAGGGCCTGCGCGAAGGCGAGTGCCTGACGCACGGTCTCCGGTCCGTCCCGGCCTCGCTGACGCGCAGGCTGAGGTCGTCCGCCGTCGAGTTGCCCGTGTAGCCGTGGTCCGCCTCGCAGTTGGGGTCGCCGCAGGCGGCCGGCTCCAGGTCGATGCGGGAGACGGCGCCCCAGCCGATGGTGAGGACGACCTCGCGGGGCAGGGTGCCCGGCTTGTACGACTCCGGGTTGGCGACCACGCGGCTGACCACGATCGAGGAGATACGGCCGAGCTTCACGGACTCCGTGGATGTCGTGGCGTACGGCGTCGGGGAGGTGCTGTCGGCGGCCTGTTCGTCGGTGTGGCTGACGATGAAGCGGTGGTCCGTGAGGACGAGCACCGTCACGTGCCGCCGGACCTCGTTCTGGTCGAACGTCGTCTCCTGGTGGACCAGGTACGACCGGATGGGCTCGCCGCCCACGGCGGCCTCCACCGCCTCGGCCACGAGGGCCGGGTAGTAGCCGCTGCGCTCGATCGCCGCCCGCAGCCCCTGGGTCGTCGTACTGGTCTTGGCCATGACGCCCATCCTACGGGGGACCACTGACTGCGAGGCACCGCTCGCCCCCTGTCAGTACGCGGGGAGGGTCCGGGGGCCGAGGTCGTCGCGGGCGGGGGGCGGGGCCAGGCGGACGGAGGCGCCCAGGACGCTCAGGCCGTGCGAGGCGACGACGACCGGCTCCAGGGTGACCGCGACCACCTCGGGATGGTCGTCGACCAGCCGGGACACCCGCAGCAGCAGTTCCTCCAAGGCCCGGGTGTCGGTCGGCGCGGAGCCGCGCCAGCCGAACAGCAGGGGTGCCGTGCGGATCGACCGCACCAGGGAGGACGCCTCCTTGTCCGTGACCGGGATCAGCCGGTGGGCGGTGTCCCGAGCAGCTGGGAGGCGGCCCCGGCGAGCCCGAAGGAGAGCACGGCTCCGGCGGCGGGGTCGATGACGGCCCGTACGACGACGTCCACGCCGCGCGGCGCCATCCGCTGCACCACCGGCCGCAGCTCCTCCGGCGCGCCGAACAGCTCCGCCAACTCCGCGTAGGAGCGTCGCAGTTGGTCCTCGTCCGCGAGGTCGAGGCGTACGCCGCCCAGGTCGGCGCGGTGCCGCAGATGCGGGGCGGTGGCCTTGAGGGCCACGGGGTAGCCGAGGCTGCGGGCGGCCTCGACGGCGGCGTCGGGGTCGGGGCGGGCAGGGCGCGGTGGACGTGGATGCCGTAGTGGCCGAGCAGGTCGCAGGTCTCGTCCGGGCCGAGCGTGAAGCCCTTCCCGCGCGCGAGGAGCCCGTCGATCTGCGCGGCGGCGCCCTTCTCGTCGATGTCCTCGTACTCGGGCACCTTGCCGGGCTCGGCGGCGTCGCGCCGCCACTGCGCGTAGGTGACGGCCTGGGCGAGGGCGCGTACGGCGCGCTCGGCGGCGGGATAGGCGGGGATGAGATGGGCGCCCTCAGGGGGTTCCTCGGAGGACGTCGGGCGGAGGGCGGTGTGAGGGGTGTCGGGGAGGTTCTTCGGCGGACCGTCCGCCACGGCCTGCGGTGCCGTGCTGGCCGCCGCCGACAAGGCCTCCGCCAGGCCGCCGAGCTCCACGTGGACGACCAGGACCGGCTTGGCCGGAGCCGCGGCCACCGCCGAACGCAGCGCCTCGGCGAGGGCCGCGTCCGCGACCGAGCCCTCCCCGACCGCCGGTATGGCGGTGACGACCACCGCGTCGCACGAGTCGTCGGCCAGCGCCCGGGACAGGGCGGCGTGGAAGTCCGCCGCCGATGCCGCCGTGGTCAGATCGAGCGGGGGATGCGGCCGCAGCCCCTCGGCGAGGCAGGCGTCGTACGTGAGCAGGCCGAGCGACTCGGAGTTGCCGAGGATCGCCACCCGGGGCCCGGCGGGCAGGGGCTGGCGGGCGAGCAGCAGGCCCGCGTCCACCAGGTCGGTGATGGTGTCGACCCGGATGACGCCGGCCTGCCGCAGCAGCGCCGAGACGGTCGCGTGCGGCAGCCGGGTCGCCCGTACGGCATGCCCCTGGGGAGCGGCGCCGTGCCGGGCGCCCTGGACGACGACCAGCGGTTTCGCCGCCGCCGTCCGGCGGGCGAGGCGGGTGAACTTGCGGGGTTGCCGATGGACTCCAGGTACATGAGGACGACGTCGGTCTCCGGGTCCTCGTACCAGTACTGGAGGACATCGTTGCCGGAGACGTCGGCCCGGTTGCCGGAGGAGACGAAGGTGGAGACGCCGGTCACACCCGTGACGCCGCCGCCGCGCCGGTGCAGCCGGGAGAGCAGGGCGATGCCGATCGCGCCGGACTGGGCGAACAGGCCGATCCGGCCCGGGCGCGGCATCTCGGGGCGAGGGAGGCGTTGAGCCGTACCTCCGGGAGGTGTTGATGAGGCCGAAGGCGTTCGGCCCGATGATCCGCATGCCGTACGTGCGCGCGTGCCGCACGAGGGCCCGCTGGCGTTCGCGCCCCTCGGGGCCGCTGTCGGCGTACCCGGCGGAGACCACGACGAGCCCCTGCACGCCGTGTTCGCCGCACTCGGTGACGACCTCGGGGACGTGCTCGGCCGGCACGGCGACGACCGCGAGGTCGACGGGTCCGTCGATGTCCCGCACCGAGCGGTGGGCGGGCACCCCGGCGAGCTCCTTGTGCCCCTCGGGGAGCGCCCTGTTCACGGCGTAGAGGCGGCCGGTGTACCCGGCGTCGCGGATGTTGCCGAGGACGCTGCGGCCCACGCCGCCGGGGGTGCGCCCGGCGCCGATGACGGCGACCGAGCCGGGCGCGAGCAGCCGCTGCACGGACCGCGCCTCGGCGCGGTGTTCGCGCGCGTACTGCACGGCGAGGGAGCGGTCGGTGGGTTCGAGGTCGAACTCCAGACGGACGACGCCGTCCTCGAAGCTGCGCTTCTGGGTGTACCCGGCGTCCGTGAACACCTTGATCATCTTGGTGTTGACGGGCAGCACCTCGGCGGCGAAGCGGCGGATGCCGCGCTCGCGGGCGACGGCGCCGATGTGTTCGAGGAGGGCGGAGGCGACGCCGCGGCCCTGGTGGGCGTCCTGGACGAGGAAGGCGACCTCGGCCTCGTCGGCCGGTGCGGACGCGGGTGTTCCGTCGGCGCCGATCCGGTCGTAGCGTACGGTGGCGATGAACTCGCCGCCCACTGTGGCCGCGAGTCCCACCCGGTCCACAAAGTCGTGGTGCGTGAAGCGGTGGACGTCCTTGGCGGACAGGCGAGGGTACGGCGCGAAGAAGCGGTAGTACTTCGACTCGTCGGAGACCTGCTCGTAGAAGCTGACCAGGCGCTCGGCGTCATCAACGGTGATGGGCCGGATGCGCGCGGTGCCACCGTCGCGCAGCACCACGTCGGCTTCCCAGTGGGCGGGATACTCGTGCCGGTCCGGCGAGGTCTGCATGGGCCCCAGAGTACGGCTAGCGTCCGACGAGGGCGCGAGGCAGTCTGTGGAGGGCGTCAGTCGGGTCGAGGCCGCGGCCCGACGGCACCCCGGGGCGGTCATCAGGACCGCTCCGGTACGGTTTCACGCTGTGGGAAACTGGTCTAGACAACCCTGAACACCGAAGGGCAGCAACACATGGCTGAGCGCCGCGTCAACGTCGGCTGGGCCGAGGGCCTCCACGCCCGCCCCGCCTCCATCTTCGTCCGAGCCGCCACGGCCGCAGGCGTCCCGGTGACGATCGCCAAGGCAGACGGCAACCCCGTCAACGCGGCCTCCATGCTGGCCGTCCTCGGCCTCGGCGCCCAGGGTGGCGAGGAGATCGTCCTCGCCTCCGACGCCGAGGGCGCGGACGCCGCCCTGGACCGGCTGGCGAAGCTGGTCTCCGAGGGCCTCGAGGAACTGCCCGAGACCGTCTGAGTAATGCTCCGCGCCTGACCCGGCGCACCCTGAAGGGCTCGTCCGAATTCATCGGGCGAGCCTTTCGCTTTCGCAGCGCATTTACTGGCCGCGGGCAGCAGAAATAAGCCCCTTCGAATTACCCGTTCTTTGTATACGGCTCTCGTGTTAATGCCGCAGGCTCGCCGTGTTTACGGGATGTTGCGAGTTCCTCACACGCTCGGCGCGCTCCCCGGCGGAGCCGAAACGCAGCCGGTGCGCGGCCGTCGCGCGCTCGGTGTGCAGCGCCGTGACCGCCCGCGCGCGCTCACTGTCACCGCGCGCCACCGCGTCCACGATCGCGCCGTGCTCGGTCCAGGACTCCACGGGGCCGGCCGGCGCCTCCACGGTGTACATCCAGGCGATCTTGTGACGGAGCTGCGTGAGCATCGAGGTCAGCGCGGGACTGCCGGAGGCCTGCGCGAGAGTCTCGTGGAACCAGCCGCCCAGCGAGCGCAGGTCGTCGCTGTTGCCACGGCGGGCGCGCTCCTGGCCCAGCCGGACCAGCCCGCGCAGGACCTTCAGATGGGCCTCGGTACGGCGCTGGGCGGCGCGGGCGGCGCCCAAAGGCTCCAGCAGCACGCGCATCTCCAGCAGGTCGGCGGCCTCCTGCTCGGTGGGTTCGGCGACACACGCGCCCGCGTGCCGCCGGGTCACCACGAAGCCCTCGGCCTCCAGGGTGCGCAGGGCCTCCCGGACGGGGACCCGCGAGACACCGTAGCGGCGCGCGAGGAGTTCCTCGGTCAGCCGGCTGCCGCGCTCGTAGACACCCGCGACGATGTCGTCCCGGATGGCCGTGCACACCGAGTGCGCGGGAATACGCATGACCGACCTCCGTTTAATCCCCGTGAAACGTCGACGAGTGACGCGTGTCCGTGACTCTATTGCAATCAGCCGGAATTTCCGACGGCAGGCCGGAATCCATGGATATTTTTTGGACAGCGGGTCGTCACAAACACCGAAAGCCCCGGCTCTCGGGAGCCGGGGCTTCGGGAAGCGGAGCGGTGCGCCGTCTAGACGTTCACGCCGTGCGAGCGGAGGTAGGCGACGGGGTCGATGTCGGAGCCGTACTCGGGGCTCGTCCGGGCCTCGAAGTGCAGGTGCGCACCGGTGACGTTGCCGGTCGCGCCGGACAGGCCGATCTGCTGGCCGGGGGTGACCTGCTGGCCGACCGAGACGCCGACGGACGACAGGTGGCCGTACTGGGTGTACGTGCCGTCGGTCATCTTGATCACGACCTGGTTGCCGTAGGAGCCGCCCCAGCCGGCCTCGACGACCGTTCCCGTGCCGACCGCGTGCACGGCGGTGCCGCTGGCCGCGTGGAAGTCGACGCCGGTGTGGCTGCCGGAGGACCAGACGGCGCCGCCGGCCTTGTAGCCGGTGGAGACGTACGAGCCGGAGATCGGGGGCACGAAGGTGTTCAGGCGCTTGCGCTCGGCCTCGCGGGCGGCGCGCTCCTTGGCCTCGCGGGCCTTCTCGGCCGCCTCCTTGGCCTCCTTGGCCGCCTCGGCGGCCCGCTTGCGGGCGGCCTCTTCGGCCTTCTTCTTGGCGGCGGCCTCTTCGGCGGCCTGCTTCTGGGCGGCGGCCTGAGCGTCGACCTGCTGGGCCACGGTGTCACCCATGGTGACGACCGGGGTGAGGCCGGTCTGCTCGGCGGCCGGCTCCGCCGCCATGGCCGCCGGGCGGCCACGGTGCCGATGACACCGGTGGTGGCGAGGGCCGCGACGCCCGCGGCGCGGGCCGTGCGGCGCTGGATACGGCTGGGACGACGGTGCTTCCCGGTGGCGCGCGTGAACGCCATGGAGTGGCTGATCCTTTCCTTCCCTCTCGCCTACCGGGTTAGCTGACGGGTTCGGAGCAGGAAGGTCTCCTACGGACCCCCTCGCGGCTCGCGCGGGCGTCCGATTCACCCCAGGGACTGCGGTTGGGTCCCCGGCTCCCCTGGCTCGCGCCGTACGGGGACTCGGCGATGACTGTCCGGTGCCGCGGGTGCGGCGCACTGCCTGACGAACAGCCCGGACGACGCTAAGCGGGGCCACTTTCAATTCCCAAACGGATCCAGGCTTTTGTAGCGCATCCCACAGGGCAGACAGGCAACTCCCGCACCAATTCGGACATAAAGGGGCCCTGGTGCCTAAGAAGACAACCAGGGCCCCTACGCGCGTGCCCCTACTCAGCGGCGACGACCGCGACTTCGCCGATGCCGAGGGCCTCGACCGGGCCCTTGATCTGCGCCGCGTCACCGACGAGGACGGTGACCAGACGGTCCACCGGGAAGGCGCTGACGGCCGCCGCGGTGGCCTCCACCGTGCCGGTCGCGGCGAGCTGCCGGTACAGCGTGGCCTGGTAGTCGTCGGGCAGGTGCTGCTCGACCTGGTCGGCCAGCGTGGACGCGACGGCCGCCGCCGTCTCGTACTTCAGCGGCGCCACGCCGACCAGGTTCTGCACGGCGACGTCCCGCTCGGCGTCGGTCAACCCCTCGGCGGCGAGAGTGCGCAGCACCGTCCAGAGGTCCTGGAGGGCGGGGCCGGTGTTGGGGGTGTCCACCGAGCCGCTGATGGCGAGCATCGCGGCACCGGTCCCGTCCGGAGCGGACCTGAGGACCTGGGCGAACGACCGGACCCCATAGGTGTAGCCCTTCTCCTCACGCAGGACGCGGTCCAGACGCGAGGTGAGGGTGCCGCCGAGGCAGTACGTGCCGAGCACCTGCGCGGGCCACACGCGGTCGTGCCGGTCCGAGCCGATCCGGCCGATCAGCAGCTGCGTCTGGACGGCGCCCGGGCGGTCCACGATCACGACCCGGCCCGTGTCGTCGGCGGTCACCGGCGGCACCGGCCGCGGCTCGGCCGAGGATCCGGTCCAGGAACCCAGCGTGTCACCGAGCAGCGCGTCGAGGTCGATACCGGTGAGGTCGCCGACCACCACGGCGGTGGCCGTGGCGGGCCGGACGTGCTTCTCGTAGAAGCCCCGTACGGCCGCGGAGTCGATCGCGGCGACGGTTTCCTCGGTGCCCTGCCGGGGCCGCGACATGCGCGACTGAGCCGGGAACAGCTCCTTGGAGAGCTCCTTGGCTGCGCGACGCGAGGGGTTGGCCAGCTCGTGCGGGATCTCGTCCAGGCGGTTGCGGACCAGCCGCTCGACCTCGCTGTCCGCGAACGCGGGCGCCCTGAGGGCGTCGGCGATCAGGCCGAGTCCCTTGGCGAGCCGGGAGGCCGGCACCTCCAGGCTGAGCCGGACGCCGGGGTGGTCGGCGTGCGCGTCGAGCGTGGCGCCGGCACGCTCCAGCTCGGCGGCGAACTCCTCGGCGGAGTGCTTGTCCGTGCCCTCGGAGAAGGCCCGGGCCATGATCGTGGCCACGCCGTCCAGGCCGGCCGGTTCGGCCTCCAGGGGTGCGTCCAGCAGCACCTCCACGGCGACGACCTGCTGGCCGGGGCGGTGGCAGCGCAGCACCGTCAGGCCGTTGGCGAGCGTGCCGCGCTCGGGCGCCGGGAAGGCCCACGGCCTGGCGTCGCCCGCCTGGGGCTGGGGGTGGAAGTCCATCGTGGCGAGCTCGGTCACTTGGCCGCCTCCTCGTTCTCGTCTCCGGCCGCGGCTGCGGTGTCCTCGGCGTCCTCGGTCTCGTCGGCGACGGGCTCGTAGACGAGCACCGCGCGGTTGTCGGGCCGCAGGCGGGCCTTGGCGACCTCCTGGACCTCCTCCGCCGTCACCTCCAGCACCCGCTGGACGGCGGTCAGGGCGAGCTGCGGGTCGCCGAACAGCACGGCGTACCGGCACAGTTCGTCCGCTCGGCCCGCGACCGTGCCGAGGCGGTCCAGCCACTCGCGCTCCAACTGGGCCTGGGCGCGCTCCATCTCCTCGGCGGTGGGGCCCTCCTCGGCGAACCGGGCGAGCTCCTCGTCGATGGCGGTCTCGATGACCGGCACCTCCACGTCACCGGACGTCTTCACGTCCAGCCAGCCAGGGACGGCGCCCCGGCGAGCCGCAGCAGGCCGAATCCGGCCGCCACGGCCGTACGGTCCCGCCGTACGAGACGGTTGTACAGGCGGGAGGACTCGCCGCCGCCGAGGACGGTGAGGGCCAGGTCGGCCGCGTCGCACGCGCGCGTGCCGTCGTGCGGCAGCCGGTAGGCGGCCATCAGGGCGCGCGCCGGGACCTCCTCCTCGACGACCTCGCGCAGCTGCTCGCCGATGATCTCGGGCAGCGAGCCGTCACGCGGCGCCTGCTTGCCGTCGTGCCCCGGGATGGAGCCGAAGTACTTGTCGATCCAGGCCAGGGTCTGCTCGGGGTCGATGTCACCGACCACGGAGAGCACGGCGTTGTTCGGCGCGTAGTAGGTGCGGAAGAAGGCGCGCGCGTCCTCCAGGGTCGCCGCGTCCAGGTCGGCCATGGAGCCGATCGGGGTGTGGTGGTAAGGGTGGCCCTCGGGGTAGGCGAGGGCGGTGAGCTTCTCGAAAGCGGTGCCGTAGGGGACGTTGTCGTAGCGCTGGCGGCGCTCGTTCTTGACGACGTCCCGCTGGTTCTCCATCGACTCGTCGTCGAGGGCGGCGAGCAGGGAGCCCATCCGGTCGGCCTCCAGCCAGAGGGCGAGTTCCAGCTGGTGGGCGGGCATCGTCTCGAAGTAGTTGGTCCGCTCGAAGCTGGTGGTGCCGTTCAGCGAGCCGCCCGCGCCCTGGACGAGCTCGAAGTGGCCGTTGCCCTTGACCTGGGCGGAACCCTGGAACATCAAGTGCTCGAAAAGGTGAGCCAGGCCGGTGCGTCCCTTGACTTCGTGGCGCGAGCCGACGTCGTACCAGAGGCACACCGCCGCGACCGGGGTCAGGTGGTCCTCGGAGAGCACCACGCGCAGGCCGTTGGCCAGGCGGTGCTCGGTCGCTGTCAGGCCCCCGGAGCCTGCCTGGGCTGTGGCCGTGTGACCCATGGGCATGTACGTCCCTTCGATCGCGGCGCGGTCCTTGAAACCGCGGATTCCTGCCGGTCCTGCCACTGTATGCAAGCGCGCGAAGCACTGGTGAAGTTCCCGGGCGGCGACCTGGGCCCGACAGCCCGAGATGCGCCTTGGACCGGGTCCTGGTCCCGCTTGTCAGTGCGGCGGTCCACAATGGTCGGCGTCAGATCCGGATCGCAGCAGCATGAGCGAGCCGCAAGGGCGGCCGGTGACGAGAGGAAAGAGCGCGCGGAGGCCCGGAGGGCCGAGCACGATCGGCGTCTCGTCACCGCCATGAACGCCCCGTAGGCGAGCGACCAGTAAGAGAAGGAGCCGGCAGCGATGGCCCGCCGCAGCACGAAGAACCCGCCGCCCGACGACTCGTACGAGGAGAGGATCCTCGACATCGACGTCGTCGACGAGATGCAGGGCTCCTTCCTCGAGTACGCGTACTCGGTCATCTACTCCCGTGCCCTGCCCGACGCCCGCGACGGTCTCAAGCCGGTGCACCGCCGCATCGTCTACCAGATGAACGAGATGGGCCTGCGCCCCGAGCGCGGGTACGTCAAGTGCGCCCGCGTCGTCGGCGAGGTGATGGGCAAGCTGCACCCGCACGGCGACGCGTCGATCTACGACGCCCTGGTGCGCATGGCCCAGCCCTTCTCGATGCGCGTCCCCCTGGTCGACGGCCACGGCAACTTCGGCTCGCTGGGCAACGACGACCCGCCGGCCGCCATGCGGTACACCGAGTGCCGGATGGCCGAGGCGACGAGCCTGATGACGGAGTCCATCGACGAGGACACCGTCGACTTCAACCCGAACTACGACGGCCAGGAGCGGGAACCGGTGGCGCTGCCCGCCGCCTTCCCGAACCTCCTGGTCAACGGCGCATCGGGCATCGCGGTCGGCATGGCCACGAACATGCCGCCGCACAACCTGCGCGAGGTCATCGCCGCCGCCCGCCACCTGATCAGGCACCCGAACGCGGACCTCGACGCCCTGATGAAGTACGTCCCGGGCCCCGACCTGCCCACCGGCGGCCGCATCGTCGGGCTGTCCGGCATCCGGGACGCGTACGAGTCAGGCCGCGGCACGTTCAAGATCCGGGCGACGGTGTCGGTGGAGCCCGTGACGGCTCGCCGCAAAGGCCTCGTCGTCACCGAGCTGCCCTTCACGGTCGGCCCGGAGAAGGTCATCGCCAAGATCAAGGACCTGGTCGGTTCGAAGAAGCTCCAGGGCATCGCCGACGTCAAGGACCTCACCGACCGCGAGCACGGCCTGCGCCTGGTCATCGAGATCAAGAACGGCTTCGTGCCGGAGGCGGTCCTGGAGCAGCTGTACAAGCTGACGTCGATGGAGGAGTCCTTCGGCATCAACAACGTGGCCCTGGTCGACGGCCAGCCGCTCACGCTGGGCCTGAAGGAGCTCCTGGAGGTCTATCTCGACCACCGCTTCAACGTCGTACGGCGGCGGTCGGAGTTCCGCCGCGGCAAGAAGCGCGACCGGCTGCACCTGGTCGAGGGTCTGCTGACGGCCCTGCTGGACATCGACGAGGTCATCCGCCTCATCCGCTCCAGCGAGAACTCCGCGCAGGCGAAGCAGCGCCTGATGGAGCACTTCGCGCTGAGCGAGATCCAGACCCAGTACATCCTCGACACGCCGCTGCGCCGGCTGACCAAGTACGACCGCATCGAGCTGGAGGCGGAGAAGGACCGGCTGAACGCGGAGATCGAGGAGCTGACCCGGATCCTCGAGTCGGACGCGGAGCTGCGCAAGCTGGTCTCCTCGGAACTGGCCACCGTCGCCAAGAAGTTCGGCACCGACCGGCGTACGGTCCTGCTGGAGTCGGGTGGCGCCCCGGTCGCCGCCGTGCCGCTCCAGGTGGCCGACGACCCGTGCCGGGTGCTGCTGTCCTCGACGGGTCTGCTGGCCCGTACGGTGAACGGCGAGCCGTTCCCCCAGGAATCCGGCGCCAAGCGCGTCAAGCACGACGTGATCGTCTCGGCGGTGCCGGCCACCGCCCGCGGCGAGGTGGGAGCGGTCACCTCGGCGGGCCGGCTGCTGCGGCTGAACGTGATCGACCTGCCCCAGCTCCCGGAGTCGATGCCGACGCCGAACCTCGCGGGGGGCGCCCCGCTGGCGGAGTTCGTCTCCCTGGAGGACGACGAGACGGTGGTCTGCCTGACGACGCTCGACGAGTCGTCGCCGGGCCTGGCGCTCGGCACGGAACAGGGCGTGGTCAAGCGCGTGGTGCCGGACTATCCGTCCAACAAGGAGGAGCTGGAGGTGATCACCCTCAAGGAGGGTGACCGGATCGTCGGCGCGGTCGAGCTGCGCACGGGCGATGAGGACCTGGTCTTCATCACCGACGACGCCCAGCTGCTGCGCTACCAGGCCTCACTCGTGCGTCCCCAGGGCCGCCCGGCGGGCGGTGTGGCGGGCATCAAGCTCACCGAGGGAGCGAAGGTCATCTCCTTCACGGCGGTGGATCCGGCGGCGGACTCCGTCGTCTTCACCGTGGCGGGCTCGCGCGGCACGCTGGACGACTCCGTCCAGACGACGGCCAAGCTGACCCCGTTCGACCAGTACCCGCGCAAGGGCCGCGCCACCGGCGGCGTCCGCTGCCAGCGGTTCCTGAAGGGCGAGGACTGCCTGTCCCTGGCCTGGGCGGGGCCCGCCCCGGCCCTCGCCGCGCAGAAGAACGGCACGCCGGCCGACCTCCCGGAGATGGACCCGCGGCGTGACGGCTCGGGCGTGTCCCTGGCGAAGACGGTGGCCGTGGTGGCGGGGCCGGTCTAGGCCCGCTCCGCCGGCTCCTCCTCCGAGCCCTGTACGTACCGCAGGACGCCCCACATGCCGTGCTCGTCGGTGTGTGGGGCCTCGCTCCGGCACGCGTCGAGTTCCTTGCCCAGGGCGGGTGCGTCGATCCCGGAGCCGATCAGCACCAGCTGGGTGAGGCGTTCGTCGTCCGCCGGCCAGCGCTCCGGGTAGAAGCGCAGAAACCGCCCGACGGCGTGGACGGCGTAGCGGTTGCGGACGTCGTACGGCCCGAAGTCGACATAGCCCTTGATCCGGTACAGCCCCTCGGGCCTGCTGTCGAGGAACTCCATCAGCCGCCGCGGGTCGAGGGGCTGCTCCCGTGAGACGTACGACAGGCTGTCGTAGGCGGTGTGCAGATGCCCCGCGTGGTCGTCGTGGTCGTGCCCGCCGTGCTCGTGCAGGTCGTCGAAGGACAGCTGCCCGATGCGTTCCTCGCTCGGCCGGCAGTCGAAGAGGAACTCGGGGTCGATGCGGCCGTAGGTGGCCGGGACGACGGCGGCCCGATCGACGAGGGAGCGGACCAGCCCGAGGACGCGTTCGCCGTCCGCCGCCCGGTCGGCCTTGTTGACCACGACCAGGTCGGCCAGCGCGAGATGCCGGTCGATCTCGAGGTGCCGGGACCGCGTGTCGTCGAACTCGGCGGCGTCCACGACCTCGACGAGCCCGCCGTACACGATCGCCGGATGCTCGCTGGCGAGCACCATCCGCACGAGCTCCTGCGGCTCGGCCAGCCCGCTGGCCTCGATGACGATGACGTCGATGCCGAGGGAGGGTTCCGCGAGCCGCTCCAGATATGCGTCCAGCTCGCTCGCGTCGACGGCACAGCACAGGCATCCGTTGCCGAGCGAGACCGTCGAGTCCCGAGTGCTCCGGCCACGGCCATCGCGTCGATCTCGATGGCCCCGAAGTCGTTGACGATGGCGCCGATCCGGCTGCCGCCGCTGCGGTGGAGCAGGTGATTGAGGAGCGTGGTCTTTCCCGAGCCGAGGAATCCGGCCAGGACGACGACCGGGATCTGCTGCGGTTTCGGGCTCGGCTGACTCACCGTGCGACCTCTCTCACGCCGACGCGTGCACCGGCTCGCGTTCCCGGCACACGTTGGAGGATGGGATGCCGCCCCAGGATACGAGCCATGAGAATCGCGACGCAGTGAACGATTGTTAGCAGCACTCGCGGGGCAGACGTTGGGCATGGCGCCGGTTTGTGCGACCCTCGCTTCCCTCCGTGCGCCTCCTCTCCGCCTCCCCGCCGATCAGAGCCGCTCGGCACTCTGGGAGACGCCAAGCGCCGCCCTTTGCTCGCCGGTCCCCTCCAGTCGACCCGCACCCCGACGACCGGCGGACGGCCGCCTGAACCGGGGGTTGACATGGCCACACAGAACTTTGGGTTTCGAGGCCTGCGGGCCACCGCCTCGGCGGGAGTAGGCCTGGCCGCGGGCGCCGCCGTCGCCCTGGCTCTCCAGTGGCCCGCGTTCCATGCGCTGCGCGCCCGGATCGAGAACCTGGAGAGGTCCGCGCAGTCCCAACGCCGCAGCAATTTCGCGCACCAGCAGCGCCTGCACTGGGAGTTGCTGAGCAAGGCGATGGACGACCCGGAGCTGGCCGAGGTGCTGGACGCGTACGACGGGACCGTTCCTCCCGGAAAGCAGCGACAGTTCCTCTTCGCCAACGCCCTCTACACCAATGCCCTGTGCTACTACCGCATGGGCAACATGAGCCGGGAGGAGTTCTTCGGCTTCGCCCGTGGCATGCTGCAGAACCCGGTCTTCAGGGAGTACTGGTACGCCTCCCGCCCGCATCGGGCCACCCTCGTCGACACCTCCGAGGAGGCCAGGCTCGGACGTATGGTCGACGATCTGCTGGCGCAGCTGGAGGACGCGGACACCGACGTGTGGTGGGTGGTCGGCGACCCGCCGATCGACTAGCAGGGCCCGGACGCGCCGCCGGGCCGTAAGCGCCGCACCCCGAGGATCACTCTCCTGAACGCATCACACGGGTGGGCGGTAACGAACCCATAAACCGAGGCGTTTCCCCAGATGCCAACAAGGTTGACTACTGCGCATCCCGCGAACCGGGTCGACCACCGCCGAACCGCCGCTCCACGCCGCCCGGTTGTCGAGGCCGCGGCCCCACAGGGCCGCATCGCACCGAAGGCTACAGTGCGCACCAAGCCTCGAGATCAAAAGGAACGTCAGAACAGTGAGCCACATCATCCGTCGGATCGGCACCCCACCGAGCGCGCGGGGAAGCGCGACAGGTGCCAATTGCCCCGACATCTTCGAGCTCTCCGACGGCAGGTTCGCGGTGATCGGCACGGACCTCACCGAGGAGCTCGACGGCAAGCTGCCCGGTGACGCGTCCAGGGCCGACTACGAGCGCATCGTCGTGGTCTCGCGCAGGACGCTCATCGACGCGAAGGCCGACATTCCTGACGCCTGATCTCGTCAGTCCCCCAGCGGGCCGACCCTGCCGCACGGGCCCGGCGCCTCCTGGTGCCGGGCCCTTCGCGCTGCCGCGCCGCCGCCCCTCAGGCGGGCACGGGCGCCGGCGCCTCGGGGCCCACGTACCGCGCCACCGGCCTGATGATCTTCGTGTCCTCCGCCTGTTCCAGGATGTTGGCGCTCCAGCCCACCACGCGCGCGGCGGCGAACGTCGGCGTGAACATCTCGCGGGGCAGGCCGCAGAGTTCCATGACCACGCCGGCGTAGTACTCGACGTTGGTGTGCAGCTCACGGCCGGGCTTCAGCTCCGCCAGGATCGTTTCGACGTGGCGCTCGACCTCGACGGCGAAGTCGACCCGTGGACCGCCGAATGCCTGGGCGACCTCGCGCAGCATCCGGGAGCGCGGGTCCTCCGTGCGGTAGATCGCGTGCCCGAAGCCCATGATGCGCTCACCGGCGAGCACCCGCTCACGCACCCAGGAGTCGATACGGTCCGGGGTGCCGATCGCGTCCATGGTGTCGAGCGCGCGGCTGGGCGCACCTCCGTGGAGCGGCCCCGACAGTGCCGCCACCGCACCGGCGAGGCACGCCGCCACGTCCGCGCCCGTCGACGCGATCACCCGGGCAGTGAACGTTGATGCATTGAATCCGTGATCAATGGTTGAGATCAGGTATTGCTCTATCGCCCGTGCGTGCCGCTCGGTCGGCACCGAGCCGGTCAGCATGTAGAGGTAGTTCGCCGCGTACGAGAGGTCCGCGCGCGGCTCGACCGGCTCGAGCCCCTTCCCCAGCCGGTGCAGTGCGGTGAGGAGTGTGGGGACGGCCGCGGTGGCCTCGAGCGTGTCCTGCCGGCGCTGAGCGGCGTCCGTGTCGTACACGGGGCGGAAGCCCTTCGCGGCACCCAGCAGCGACAGCGCCGTCCGCATCCCGGCGAGCGGACCGGAGCGCCCGCCGGCCGCCGCGATGGCCGGCAGAGCCGCTCGCACGTCGTCGGGCAACCGTCGCAGCGCGGCGGTCTCGGCCGCGAAGGCCGCGCTCCGCCCGGCGTCCGGGAGTTCGCCGTGTACGAGCAGGTGCCAGACGTCCTCGAAGCCGCGGGTCCGCGCGAGGTCGACGGCGGAGTACTGGCGGTAGTGGTAGAAGCCCTCGAGACCGCGGACGTCGCCGATGCGGGTGTCGGTGACGACGACACCGGCGAGTCCCCGTGGTGCGTCGACGAGAGCGGTTGCGGACCTGTTGACGGACATGTCTACCTCCCTGGACTTGATTCGACTGTCCATGGTTGACTTGAGTTCTGTCAATATTGATTGAATCAATACATCAGTCAATGGTCCGCCAGACGGATACGGTGACCCCCATGCGCGATCAAGAACCCGCCCCGCCCGACGCGGAACGGCGGCTGAGCACCAAGGAGGCCGCCGAGCTGCTCGGCGTGAAGCCGGAGACCGTGTACGCGTACGTGAGCCGCGGTCAGCTCAGCAGCCGACGCGTGCCGGGCGGCCGGGCAGCACGTTCGACGCCCGGGAGGTCGAGGCGCTGGCCCGGCGCAACCGGCGGGAGAGCGCGGGAGGCTCCGGCTCCGGGGGCGAGTTGTCGGTACGCACGCGCATCACGCTCATCGAGAGCGACCGCTACTACTTCCGCGGTGTGGACGCGGTCGACCTGGCCACCCGGCACTCCTACGAGGAGGTCGCCGAGTGGCTGTGGACCGGCCGGATGCGACCGGGGAGCACCTTCACCGCGCCCGCCGCCTCCGTCGCCGTCGCCCGCCGCGCCGTCGACGCGCTGCCCGGACACGGTGCGCCCACCGACCTGTTGCGCGTCGCGACGATCGCCGCGGCGACCGCGGACCCGCTGCGCTTCGACCTGTCCGAGGAAGCCGTGCTCGGCACGGCGCGCACCCTCATCCCCACGCTCGTCGCCGCCCTGCCACCGGCGGGACACGACCGCCTCGACGAGGGTCCACTGGCCCACCGCCTCTGGACCCGGCTGTCCGGGTGGGAGGCCGACGAGGCGTCGCTGCGTGCCCTGGACGCGGCCCTCGCCCTTCTCGTCGACCACGACCTGGCCGCCTCCACACTCGCGGTGCGCGTCGCCGCGTCGGCCCGTGCCCACGCCTACGCGGCGGTCTCCGCCGGGCTCGGCGTGATCGAGGGCCCGCTGCACGGCGCGGCCAGCGGGCACGCCCATCGGCTCCTCCTCGACGTGCTCGACCAGGGCGACGCCGCGCCCGTGATCGCGGACGAACTGCGCGCCGGCCGCCGGGTCCCGGGACTCGGCCACCGGCTCTACCCGGGCGAGGACCCACGCGCGCGTGCCCTCTTCACCCTCCTGGAGCGGATCCCGCGAGCGGAGCCCGCCCTCCTCGCGGCCCGCGACATCGTCGAGACCACCGCCCGCCATGCCCCGCTGCACGCCAACGTCGACCTGGCACTCGCCGTGCTCACCGCCTCCTGCGGCATGCCCCGACCGCCGGCGAGACGATCTTCGCCGTGGCCCGTACGGCGGGCTGGATCGCACACGCCTTGGAGGAGTACGGCGAACGCCCTCTGCGCATGCGCCCGAGCGGGCTCTACGCAGGTCCAAGACCGCCCCAGCCACTGCCGGAGTAGCGCCGGGCGGGGCCCGGCAGTCGCCGCGAGCCAACTCAGGTTAGGCTCACCTCTGTGAGTACGTGCTCAAGCGTCTCCCGGGACTTCGACGAGCCCGTTTCGGGAACCGCGGCCATCGCGAGGACCTGGCTGTTGCTGGAACAGCCCGGCCCCTGGGGTGCCAAGGCGCTCACCTCGAGCCACCTGGACCCGCGGTGGGCCGTGCTCTGGAGGCGGCCGCCAAGGACACGGGCGTACGGATCGTGCTCATCCGCCGCCCCGGGCGCCACGCCGACCGCCGGATGCCCGCCACTCGACGGGTGTACGTCGCCCACACCGTCCCGGGAAACGTGTGGCTGCACGCCGCCACGACCGCGGACCCCGGGCAGTTGCTCGATCTCGACTTCGCCGCACTCGGCCGAGGCGACCACCGGTCCTTCGACGCGGCGCTCGGCGGACGGCCCCACGACGGTGAGCCGCTCGCCCTCGTCTGCACCAACGGCAAACGCGACCGCTGCTGCGCCCTGCTCGGCCGGCCCCTCGCGGCCGAACTCGCCACGTCCGGGGTCGAGGGCGTCTGGGAGGTCACCCATCTGGGTGGTCACCGCTTCTCCCGACGGTTCTGGTGCTGCCGTACGGATACGCGTACGGCCGTGCGGAGGCGCACACCCTCAAGGAGGTCCTGCTCGGCGCGCGCGAGGGGCGGATCGTCGTGGCGGGATGCCGGGGCAGCTCGGCCTGGGAACGGCCCGGTCAGGCGGCCGAGCTCGCCGTGCGCGCCAGGACCGGCGAAGACGCCGCGGAGGCGCTGAGCGTCGTACGGACGACCGGCGCGGCCCCGCGCTGGGAGGTGACCGTCGCGCACGTCGACGGGCGCCGCTGGCAGGTGGACGTGGCCCAGGGCGCGGGGCTGCCGCCCCGCCCGGAGAGCTGCGGCGCGGCGGTCCTCGGTTCCCCGCGCGGATGGACGTGGTGGCGGTGCGCGAGGTGAGGGTGACGGCGGCGCTCGCAAGCTGACCGGTTGGCCGGCCGCCGTCCGGACCGTCTCCTCAAGCATTGATCAAGAGATCCACGCCACACCCATTACGGCAGGTAGGCAGCCCCACGTACCTTCTTGGGTATGAGTCCCACTCCCCCGCACGCCGCCTGCGCCTCGGCCTGCCCCGGCGGGTGTTCTCGCAGGTGCTGCTGATGCAGGTGGCGATCGCCGCGGGAGTCGCGGTCCTCGCGACCGGCCTGTTCCTCGCGCCCCTGAGCGACCAGCTGGACGACCAGGCGATGCGCCGCGCGCTCGCCATCGCGCAGACCACCGCGCAGCAGCCGGGCCTCGCGAAGGAAGTGAGGGACACGCCTCCCTCACCGAACGGTCCGGTGCAGAAGGAGGCCGAGCGGATCCGCAAGGCCACCAAGGCCGAGTACATCGTGGTGATGGACTGGCGGGGTGTGCGCTGGTCGCACACCGACCCGAAGCAGATCGGCGGGATCGTCTCGACCGACCCCGGCCAGGCCCTGGCCGGCAAGGAGGTCATGGAGATCGACAGCGGCACCCTGGGCCGCTCCGCCCGCGGCAAGGTGCCGCTGCGTGACAGCGACGGCACGATCGTCGGCGCCGTCTCGGTCGGCATCGCCTACGACAGCGTCCGGGCCCGGCTGATCCACGCGATCCCGGGGCTGATCGCGTACGCCGGAGGTGCCCTGGCCGTCGGCGCGCTGGCCGCGTGGCTCATCTCCCGGCGGGTCCAGCGGCAGACCAGGGACCTGGCCTTCTCGGACATCGCCTCGCTCCTGTCGGAACGCGAGGCGATGCTGCACGGCATCCGGGAGGGCGTCGTCGCCCTGGACCGCACCGGCCGCATCCGCCTGGTCAACGACGAGGCGCAGCGCCTGCTGGGCATCGGGGACGGGGTGGTGGGCCGTTCCCCGAGGAGGCGCTCGGCGCGGGCCGTACGGCCGACGTACTGGCCGGGCGCGTGACCGGCACGGACCTGCTCACCGTCCGTGGCCAGCGGGTGCTGGTCGCCAACCGTATGCCCACCGACGACGGCGGCGCCGTGGCCACCCTGCGCGATCGCACCGAGCTGGAGCAGCTGGGCCGCGAGCTCGACTCCACCCGCGGCCTGATCGACGCCCTGCGCGCCCAGGACCACGAGCACGCCAACCGTATGCACACGCTCCTGGGGCTGCTCGAACTGGAGATGTACGACGACGCCGTCGAGTTCGTCGGCGAAGTGGTCGGTGACCACCGGGCCACCGCGGAACAGGTCACCGAGCGGATCGAGGACCCGCTGCTCGCCGCCCTGCTGGTCGGCAAGGCGACCGTCGCGGCCGAGCGGGGCGTCGCGCTGTGGGTGTCGGACCGGACCCGGCTGCCCGACCGGCTGATCGACCCCAGGGGCTCGTCACCGTCGTCGGCAACCTGGTGGACAACGCGCTCGACGCCGTCGCGGGCAAGCCGCACGCGCGCGTGGAGGTCGAACTGCGCGCCGAGGGTCGTACGGCGATCCTCCGGGTGCGCGACACGGGCCCGGGAATCCCGCCGGAGCAGCGGGAGTTGATCTTCACCGATGGATGGTCCACGAAGAAGCCGCCCGCACACCGTGAGCGGGGCATCGGGCTCTCCCTTGTGCGCAGGCTCGCCGAGCGGCAGGGGGCAGCGCGACCGTCGGCGAGGCGCACGGCGGGGGTGCGGAGTTCACCGTCGTCCTGCCCGAAGCGCTGGCCGAGCCGGGCCCGGAACCGGCCTTGACCGCGCCGTCAGCGCCGCACACCGCCAAGGAGGAGTCGTGATGATCGAGGTCCTGGTCGTGGACGACGACACCAGGGTCGCGCGGGTCAACGCCGCCTACGTCGAGAAGGTGCCGGGCTTCCATGTCGCCGGCGAGGCCCACAGCGCCGCGGACGCGCTCCGCCAGTTGGAGACGCTGCCCCGGCTCGACCTGGTGCTCATGGACCACTACCTGCCCGACGAGACGGGGCTCGCGGTCGTCCAGGAGATGCGCCGGCGCGGCCACCAGACCGATGTGATCATGGTGACCGCGGCCCGGGACGTGACCACCGTGCAGGCGGCGATGCGGCACGGCGCGCTGCAGTACCTGGTCAAGCCGTTCGCCTTCGCCGGCCTGCGCGCCAAGCTGGAGGCGTACGCGGAGCTGCGCCGCACCCTCGACGGCGGCGGGGAGGCGGAGCAAGCCGAGGTGGACCGCATCTTCGGGGCGCTGTCGGCCCCTTCTGAGCCGGACCTGCCCAAGGGCACTCCCCCACCACCGCGGAGCTGGTCCGTCAGTCCCTGATGCACGCCGAGGGCCTCTGTCCGCCCAGGAGATCGCCGAGCGGACCGGGGTGAGCCGCCAGACCGCCCAGCGCTATCTGAAGCTCCTGGAGCGCACGGGACGGGCCAGGCTGACCCTGAAGTACGGCGACGCGGGCCGCCCGGAACACCGTTACGTGTGGGCGACTCGCGCCTAGATGTACTGACCCGCGGGGTTGTTCACGCACCCGGGCCGCCACCGCTGCCGCCGTGCGGTGCCGTCCGGGGCCCGCTGGAACACTCGGCCGGGCATTGGCGCGGGGTTCGCCAGACAGGTCCTACGGCCTCAGCCCGCGGCGTTGTCCGCCGTCAGCCCGTGGCCTTCTTCGCGAACTCCGTCGTGTAGGTCTGGGCGAGGTCGACCTTGGCGTTCTTGATGTTGGGGTTGAACGCCTTGAGCACCTTCTCCACCGTCTCGGGGCCGTCCGCGGGCATCACGCCGTCCTTCGTGAACATCGGCAGTGTGCTCTTGATCGCCTGTGCGTAGAGCGCCTTGTCGCCCTGTGAGTAGTCGGCCGGCATCTTGTCGGCGATCTGGGACGCGCTGTGTGTGGACATCCATGTGAGCGTCTTGACGAATGCATTGACCAGCTTCTGGACCGTGCTCTTGTGGCTGTTCACCCAGTCCGTCTGCATGTACAGACTTGACGACGGATACGGACCACCGAGCGCCTCCTGGGACCCCTGCGGCGTCCGCATGTCGAGGAGGATCTTCCCCGCCTTCTTGTCCAGGACCTGGGCGACGGTCGGGTCGGTCGTCATGCCGGCGTCGATCGAGCCCTTCTGGAGCGCCGAGATGAACGTCGGGCCGGCACCGACGGCGACGGGCGTGAAGTCGCTGACGCTCACGCCGTTCTTGACGGCGAGGTACTTGGTGAGGAAGTCGGTCGAGGAACCGAGGCCGGTGATGCCGAGCTTCTTGCCCTTGAAGTCCTTGGGCGAGGTGACGTCGCCCGCCGCCTTTTCGGCAACCACCTCCACCTCACCTGGGGCGCGGGAGAACTGCACGACCGACTCGACGTGCTTGCCCTTGGTCTGGAGGTCGAGGGTGTGGTCGTAGAAGCCGACGGCCCCCTGGACCTGCCCGGAGACGAGCGCGGTCTCGGCCTGGACACCGGCGGGCTCCGTCAGCAACTGCACGTCGAGCCCCTCGGCGTCGAAGTAGCCGAGCCGCTGGGTGAGCATCGCGGGCAGGTAGATGACCTTGTCCAGGCCGCCGACCATGATCTTGACCTTCTCGCCCTTGCCGTCGCCCGTGCTGCCGGAGCCGGTCGACGCCGTACTGGCGGCGTCGTTGGCACAGGCGGTGAGCGAGGAGAGGGCGAGCAGGCCGGCGGCGGCCAGGGCGGCGTATCGGGCGTTCTTGCGCATGGCGGTTCACGTCCTTGTGAAAGCGGAGGAAGACAGAAGGAGAAGAAGGGGACGTACGGGTCGGGTGTCAGTGCTCGGAATCCGCCGGCTTCCAGCGGAAGATGCGGCGCTCGGCGAAGGTGAGCAACCCCTCGGCGAGGAGCGCGACGACCGCGAGGATGACCATCGCCGCGTACACCCCGGCCGCGTTGAAGGTGCCCTGGGACTGCGCGACGAGCAGGCCGATGCCCTTGGTGGCGCCGATGTACTCGCCGACGATCGCGCCGATGAGGGCGAAGCCGAAGCTCACGTGGAGGCTGGTGAAGATCCAGGAAGTGGCGGACGGGATGACCACCTGAAGGGTCACCCTGCGGTCACTCGCGCCCAGCATGCGGGCGTTGGAGACGAGGTTGCGGTCGACCTCGCGGGCGCCCTGGAAGGCGTTGAAGAACACCGGGAAGAAGACCAGGACGACAGCCGACGCGACCTTGGAGGCCGGACCGAGCCCGAACCAGATCACGAAGATCGGGGCGAGGACGATCCGGGGAATCGAGTTGAGCACCTTGATGTATGGACCAAGTACATCGGCGAGCAAGGTGATCCGCCCCAGCGCAATGCCGAGAACGACGCCGGTGACCACACCGAGGACCCAGCCCAGCAGCGCCTCGTAGAGCGTGTACCAGATCTGCTCGCCCAGGGAACCCAGCGCGGTCCCGTGCGTCACCCAGGTGTAGATCTGATCCCAGATCTGCGAGGGCATGGAGAAGTTGAACGGATCGATGACCTTGGCCCGGGACAGCACCTCCCAGAGGCCGAGGCAACCGACCAACAGCAGCGCCCGGGCGACGTTGATGAGGACCTTCCGCCTGCGCGCCGCGCGGGCCCGCGAGTGGGCACGGTCCGGAGCCTTGGCCGCCTCCGCGACCGGTGCGCTGAGCAGCTCAGGCGACATGGGCGGCACTCCTCTCGCGGGTGATGCGCACCTCTTCACCGAGGGACTCCCAGATCTCGCGGTAGATCTCGATGAACCGCGGCTCCAGGCGCACCGCCTCGACCTTGCGCGGCCGCGGCAGGTCGATGGTGAAGACCTCCTTGACGGTGGCGGGGCCGGCGGTCATGACGACGACCTTGTCGGCCAGGGCGATGGACTCCTCCAGGTCATGGGTGACGAAGACGACCGAGGAGTGCGTGCCCGCCCACAGTTCGAGCAGCTCGTCCGACATCAGCGCCCTGGTCTGCACGTCGAGTGCCGAGAACGGCTCGTCCATGAGCAGGATCTCGGGGTCGTTGACGAAGGTCGCGGC
Organism: Streptomyces tuirus; assembly: GCA_018195615.1. Lineage (GTDB taxonomy): Bacteria > Actinomycetota > Actinomycetes > Streptomycetales > Streptomycetaceae > Streptomyces > Streptomyces tuirus_A. The sequence continues at coordinate 1,809,205 of JAGTPG010000001.1, forward strand.
GAGCGCGACGCGTTTGCGCTGGCCGCCGGAGAGTTGGTGCGGATAGCGGTCCTCGAAGGCCTCGAGCCCGACCCGGGCCAGCCAGTCGCGCGCCTTCCGCTTCGCCTCCGCCTTGGGCACGCCACGGAAGCGCGGGCCCGCCATCACATTGGACAGCACCGTACGCCAGGGGAAGGTGGCGTCCTGCTGGAAGACGAAACCGACCTTGTCACCGACGCCGCGCACCGGCTCCCCGGCGACCAGCACCTCGCCCTCGGTGGGCTCCTCCAGGCCGCTGACCAGGGTCAACGTGGTCGACTTGCCGCAGCCCGTGGGGCCGACGACCGCGACGAACTCCCCACGGCCGACCGTGAGATCCAGGTCCCGGACGGCCGTGTGCAGGCCCCCCGACGGGGTCCTGAACGTCTTGCTCGCGCCCCACAGCTCAATGGCGGGGCTGGTGTCTGCGCTCATGGCCGGGGACGGTAGATCCGGCTCACGATGCGGCATCAGCCTTGTGAGCACATACCGTTCTTTTGCTCGCAAGAGCCTGTTGTGCTCGTTTTGCGCGGGATACAAAAACGTAGCCGAAACAAGGGCTTGCCGCCCGCGTGGCCTTGACGGAAGGAGGCCCGATGATTGACGTCCTGGTCGTGGACGACGACTTCCGTGTCGCCGAGATCAACGCCAAGTACGTGGGAAGGGTCCCCGGCTTCCGGGTGGCGGCCCGCGCGCACAACGCTGCCCAGGCTCTGGCGACGGTGCAGCGCGGAGGGATCGATCTGGTCCTGCTGGACCACTATCTCCCCGACGGGACAGGCCTCGAACTCGTCCATCGTATGCGGGAACAAGGCCACGGCACCGACGTCATCATGATCACCGCTGACGGCGACGTGGCGACCATCCAGGCTGCCATGCGCCTGGGCGTCCTGCACTACCTGGTCAAACCGTTCACCTTCGCCGCGCTGCACACCCGCTTGGAGTCCTACGCCGCTCTGCGCCGCACCGTCGAGAGGGTCGGCGGCGGCCGCGGCGTGGCCGTCCAGGAACAGGTCGACCGGATCTTCAGCGCCCTGCGCACGACCCCGGTCCTCGCGTCGCCTGGGCTGCCGAGCGGCCACTCGGAGCCGACGACGGAGCTGATCTGCCGCGTCCTGCACCGCGCCGACCACCCGCTCTCCGCCCACGAGGTCGCCGCCGAGACCGGACTGAGCCGCTCCACCGCCCAGCGCTACCTGCGCCGCCTGGAGCAGTCCGGCCGCCTGCGCCTCTCCCTCAAGTACGGCGACACGGGTCGGCCCGAGCACCGTTACGCATGGGTGGCGCCGTAGCCGTACGCCTCTGAAGGCACCGCCTCTACGCCGCTCCCGCCCCGGTCAGCGACCGCACCTCGGTCTCCGCGTGTCTGGCGTCGTCCGGGACCTCCGCCGAGGTGACCGTGCCCAGCCAGCCCGCGAGGAAGCCCAGCGGAATCGAGACGATGCCCGGGTTCTGCAGCGGGAAGTACTGGAGGTCGATGTTCGGGAACAGCGAGTCGGGGCTTCCGGAGACCACCGGGGACAGCACCACGAGCACCAGGGCCGGGACCAGACCGCCATAGACGGCCCACACGGCACCCCGTGTGGTGAAGCCGCGCCAGAACAGGGAGTAGAGCAGCACCGGCAGGTTCGCCGATGCGGCGACGGCGAAGGCGAGGCCCACCAGGAACGCCACGTTGAGATCCCGCGCCAGCAGGCTGAGGGCGATCGCCACCACACCGACCCCGACGGCCGCAACACGGGCCACCGCCACCTCGCTGCGAGGCTTGCCGCCCCGGCGCCGCAGGGACGCGTACAGGTCGTGGGCCACGGACGCCGAGGACGCGAGCGTGATCCCGGCGACCACGGCGAGGATCGTGGCGAAGGCGACCGCGGCGACGATCGCGAAAAGCACCGTTCCCCCCGTGGAACCGGCACCGCCGCCCAGATCGAGCGCCAGCAGCGGAACCGCCGTGTTCCCCGCCGCGTTCGACGCGCGTACCGCGTCCGGTCCCAGGATGGCGGCTGCGCCGAATCCGAGCACGATCGTCATCAGGTAGAAGCCGCCGATGAGCCCGACGGCCCAGACGACCGAGCGTCGTGCGGCGCGCGCCGTGGGCACGGTGTAGAAGCGGGACAGGATGTGCGGCAGCCCTGCCGTGCCCAGCACCAGGGCCAGTCCCAGACTGATGAAGTCGAAGCGGGCGGTCCAGTCCTCGCCGTACTTCAGGCCGGGCGCCAGAAAGGCCTCCCCGCGACCGCTGCGCTCGGCCGCCGTGAACAGCAGACGGTTCAGGTCGCCGTGGAAGCGCACCAGGACGAGCACCGTCAGCGCGATGGTGCCGCCCAGCAGCAGAACCGCCTTGACGATCTGGATCCACGTCGTCGCCCGCATTCCTCCCAGCGACACATAGATCACCATGAGCGCACCGACACCGATCACCGTCCAGGCCCGCGCCTCCTCACTCGTGCCCCGAGCAGCAACGCCACCAGGCTGCCCGCCCCGACCATCTGCGCCACCAGATAGAGCACGGAGACGGTGACCGAGGAGGTTCCCGCCGCGATCCGGACGGGCCGCTCCCGCATCCGCGCCGCCACGACGTCCGCCAGCGTGAACCGGCCGCAGTTGCGGACCAGTTCGGCCACCAGGAACAGCACCACCAGCCAGGCCACGAGGAACCCGACGACATACAGCAGCCCGTCGTAGCCGAACAGCGCGATCAGCCCGGTGACCCCCAGGAAGGAGGCGGCCGACATGTAGTCGCCCGCGATGGCAAAACCATTCTCCATGGGCGAGAAGAGCCGCCCGCCCGCGTAGAACTCCTCCGCCGAACCGCGCCGGTGGCGGCTCACCCACGTCGTGATCGCCAATGTGACCGCGACGAACGCACTGAACAGCAGCAGCGCCAGCGTCTGATGTTCACCCGTCACGAGCCACCGCCGTTCACGCCACGCGTCAGCTCCTGTGTGTCCCAGCGCAGTTCGAGCGCCGCCCGGTCCCTGCGCAACCGCGCGTGCCGCGCGTACGCCCAGGTGAGCAGGAACGTGGTCGCGAACTGCCCGAGCCCCGCCGCCATCGCCACGTTCACCGCTCCGGCCACCGGACGCGCCATCAGCCCCGGAGCGGTCGTGGCCGCCACGACGTAGCCCAGGTACCAGGCGAAGAAGGCCACGAAGGCCGGCACCACGAACCTCCGGTACCGCCGCCTCACCTCCTGGAAGGCCGCACTGCGCTGCACCTCCAGGTACACATCGCTCGCCGCGGCCCCGCTCTCGCCCTCCCCTCGTGGCGACGGAACCACCGCCTGAGCGGGCTCCCCGGCATCGGTCGACTCGCCCCAGCCGGAGGCGAGGGCGTCGTACCAGGGATCGTCGTACCTGAGGTGCCCGGCGTCCTCGGCCGGCTCCGGGGCAGGACCGTCGAGTCGCTCGACCGATCTCTCGCGGCCGGCCCCGCTTCCGCGAGGGCGGCCCTTGCTTGGCTGCATGCCCAAGGATGGACAGAACGGGAAGATCCCCGACTCTTCTTCCTCTCGCTCTTCACCCCATCAGGTGACTCCACCCGCCGGTGGCCGCACCAGCCCCTTTCCGTACGCGTAACGAACCGCCTGCGCACGGTCCTTGAGCCCCGTCTTGGTGAAGAGGTTGTTGATGTGGGTCTTCACCGTCGCCGTGGAGACATGCAGTCTGCGGGCGATCTCCTGGTTGTTGAGCCCGTCGGCGATGAGCACCAGCACCTCCGTCTCCCGCACGGTGAGCCCGTCCGGCGCCGCCGGGGGCGCGGCCGGTCTCACCTCGGCCTCGGCCAGACGCTCGAGCAGCCGCCTCTGAATGCTCGGCGAGAGGCCCGCGTCCCCGGACAGCACGCTGTGCACGGCACGCACGATCTCGTCTCCCCCGCGTCCTTCGTGAGGTATCCGCGCGCTCCGGCCGCCAGCGCCGGGAACAACGACTCGTCGTCGGCGTACGTCGTGAGCACCACGACCTGCGTCCCGGGATGCTCCGTACGAATCCTCCGGGTCGCCTCCACTCCGTCGCAGCGAGGCATGCGCAGGTCCATCAGCACCACGTCCGGGGCGACTTCGGCAACCAGTCGCACCGCCTCCTCGCCGTCCCCCGCGGCACCGACGACCTCGATCCCGGGCAGCAGACCGAGCAGCATCACAATGCCCTCCCGCACCACGGTCTGGTCGTCCGCGACCACCACCCGAGCGGGCTTCCGCTCGGCCTCCTCCGTCATAGCGGCACCTTCAACGTCACCACGAACCCCTCCTCGCCCGGCCCGGCCTCGAGCGAACCGCCCAGCAACTCCGCCCGTTCCCGCATGCCCAGCAGACCGTACCCGGCTCCCGTCCCGCTCAACTCGCCCGGCGAACCGCCCGAGTCGCGCACGTCCAGGGTCACTTCGTGCGGCCGGTAGTCGAGGCACAGGCGAACTTTCGCGCCCGGGGCGTGCTTCCGGACGTTCGTCAGAGCCTCCTGGGCGGCTCTGCGCACGGCCTGCGAGGCCTCGGCCGGCAGCGCCCTGCGTTCACCCGTGATGGTGATCTCAGCGCCGTCGGCCGTACCCACCAGGTGGTTCAGGAAGTCCTCCAGCGGTGTCAGCTCCCCGCGCAGGGCGGAGAGCGCGTGCCGGGTCTCGGCGAGGCCGCCCCGCGCCATCTCGCGTGCCGCGACCACTCGTTCCAGTACCTGCTCCCGCTCCCCTCCGCGCTCGATCAGCAGGCGGGCCGCCTCCAGGTGCACGAGCTGCGCCGAGAGGCTGTGCGCCAGCACGTCGTGTATCTCGCGTGCTATGCGGGCCCGCTCGGCCAGCGCCGCCGTCTCCGCCTCGGCCGCGCGCGCCGCCCGCTCCTGGACGAGCAGTCGCTGTGCGCTGCCGCGGGCCTCGGCGTCGAGGCGCAGCGTGTATCCCGCCAGGGTGAGACCGATGCCGGTCACCACCGACGTCAGCACCTCCTCGTTGTTGACCGCCCCGAACGAACCGAGTGCCACGCCCGCGGCGGCGAGGGCGGCTGCCGGTGGCAGCCGCTCCAGTGCCGAGACGGCGCAACCGCACCACATGACCAGGGCCGCCGTCCTGAACCCTGACGTGTGGGCCGCGACGGCGACACCTTGGAGCAGGGCGAGCGACGCCAGCGACGGCCACAGCCGGTGTTGGAGCGTCGTCCGGAAGAACAGCCAGGCGAGCAGCGCCGCGACGAGCACTCCTGCGGCGCCGGCCGCCGACTTCCAGCCGCCCACCGGGCTGTCGGCGAAAGCACCCCACAGCAGCAGGCCCAGGACCAGGGCCCGCACCGTCCAGGCCAGCAGGCACCGGGAGCGGGAGCGTCCTTCGCGGCTGAGGGCCTCCCGGGAGGGCCAGCGGGTCCAGGTGTTCTCCTTCACACGCGCTCCTTCCCCGCAGGCCGCATCGTGCTGTCACGGTACGCCCCCTTCGTGCTGCCGGCAGGGCGCAGCAACTGCCCGCGCCGGGCCAGGATTCCGGCCCGGACGAGCAGCGTGCCGGCGAGTCCCAGCAGCAGGGCGGAGCTGTCCTGGTGGACGCCCACCGCGGCACCGAGCGCGAAGAGGCCGAGGCGCAGCCCGATACCGACGACCCAGACGACGATGCTCGCCATGCCGCTCTTGCTCCACACGGTGCCGTCGGCCTCCACCCATATCCGGGTGGTCCAGGCCCAGCCGGCCCCGGTGGACAGGCCGACGAGCAGCTCGGCGCCGAGGAGGAGGGCCGAGGCCGTGTGGTGATGAGCATCGAGTATGCCGGGCTCGCGCAGGGCGACGACGGCCAGGATCAGGGGCAGGAGCCACCAGCGGCGTTCGCCGTCGACCCGGCTCGCGCGGAGCTGGCGGGCGATCACCAGGGCGGCGACAGCCGCGATCACCAACGCGTCGACGAGCCCGGACATGGCAGCCTCCATGAGCGAGAAGGGAGACGCCGGCAGCGGGTGCCGCCGACGCCTTCGACGCTACGGAATTCGCCAGGTCACGGAATCGGATCCCGGGTGGATCATGGGTGGATTCCCGACCGGTCCCCTCTCCACCCAGGGGTGGAGAGTTGGCGAGTTGACACCTGGCAGGGCCCGGCGGGGGGCGGTGCGGGCCGGGGTCGGTGCGTGCCGGGGTCGATGCGTGCCGTGCGGCGGTTCGATCAACCCCGGAGCGGGCGCGGTCAACCCGGTGCAGGCGCGGTCAACCCCGGAGCGATTGCGGTCAACCTGGGGCAGCCGCGGTCAGCTCTGGGGCGGGCTCGATCAGCCCCGAGCGCCCCGATCGGCCCGCCGACACCTTCACCCGGCCCTGCCCGGCCGGAGCCCGCCCAGCGGCTACGCGTCGATCCGCGACCGGTCCAACGTGGCGGCCGAGTTGGAGATGAACTCCTTGCGCGGCGCGACGTCATTGCCCATCAGCAGGTCGAAGACCTGCTCGGCGGCCTCGAGATCAGAGAGGTTGATCCGGCGCAGAGTGCGGTGGCGCGGGTCCATCGTCGTCTCGGCCAGCTGGTCGGCGTCCATCTCGCCGAGACCCTTGTAGCGCTGGATCGAGTCCTTGTAGCGGATGCCCTTGCTCTGGAACTCCATGAGCTTGTCCCGCAGTTCGCGGTCCGAGTACGTGTAGACGTACTTGTCCTGGCCCTCTTGGGCTGGACGATCTCGATGCGGTGCAAGGGCGGTACCGCCGCGAAGACCCGGCCGGCCTCGACCATGGGCCGCATGTAGCGGTGGAACAGGGTCAGCAGCAGCGTACGGATGTGCGAGCCGTCGACGTCGGCGTCGGTCATCATGATGATCTTGCCGTAGCGGGCCGTGTCGATGTCGAAGGTCCGGCCCGACCCGGCTCCTATGACCTGGATGATCGCGCCGCACTCGACGTTCTTCAGCATGTCGGTCACGGACGACTTCTGGACGTTGAGGATCTTGCCGCGGATCGGCAGCAGCGCCTGGAACTCGGAGTTCCGGGCGAGCTTCGCCGTACCGAGCGCGGAGTCGCCCTCGACGATGAACAGTTCGCTGCGGTCGACGTCGTCGCTGCGGCAGTCGGCGAGCTTGGCCGGCAGCGAGGAGGATTCCAGGGCCGTCTTGCGGCGCTGCGCGTCCTTGTGCTGCCGGGCGGCGATGCGCGTACGGGCCGCGGCGACGGCCTTCTCCAGCACGACACGGGCCTGCTGGGCGGCGTCCCGCTTCGTGGACGTCAGGAACGCCTTGAGTTCCTTGCTGACCACGTTGTTCACGATCCGGCGGGCCGCCGAGGTGCCGAGGACCTCCTTGGTCTGGCCTTCGAACTGGGGCTCGGCGAGGCGGACGGTGACGACCGCGGTCAGGCCCTCCAGGGCGTCGTCCTTGACGATGTCGTCCTCGGCGACGCGCAGGAGCTTCTTGGTGCGCAGCACCTCGTTCATCGTCTTGGCGACGGCCTGCTCGAAACCGGCGACGTGCGTGCCGCCCTTGGGGGTGGCGATGATGTTCACGAACGACCGGAGGGTCGTGTCGTAGCCCGTCCCCAGCGCAGCGCGATGTCGACGCCGAGCTCGCGGGTGACTTCGGTGGGCGTCATCTGGCCGTGGTCGTCCAGGACGGGAACGGTCTCCTTGAAGGTGCCCTGTCCGGAGAAGCGGAGGACGTCACAGACCGGCTTGTCGTTCGCCAGGTACTCGCAGAACTCGCTGATTCCGCCATCGAAACGGAAGGACTCCTCGCCCTTGCTGCCGCCCTCGCCGAGTCCGAACTCGTCGCGGACGACGATGGTCAGGCCGGGCACCAGGAACGCGGTCTGGCGGGCGCGCTGGTGCAGCGTCTCCAGGGAGAGCTTGGCGTCCTTGAGGAAGATCTGGCGGTCGGCCCAGTACCGCACACGCGTGCCGGTTCGGCTCTTGGGATCTTCTTGGCCTTGCGCAGGCCGGCCTTGGCCTCGAACTTGGCGTCCGGGCCGTTCGCGGCGAAGGCGCCGGGGACACCGCGCCGGAAGCTGATCGCGTGCGTGTGTCCGCCGCGGTCCACCTCTACGTCCAGGCGGGCGGACAGGGCATTCACCACGGAGGCGCCGACGCCGTGCAGACCGCCGGAGGCGGCGTACGAGCCGCCGCCGAACTTGCCACCGGCGTGCAGCTTGGTCATGACGACCTCGACACCGGAGAGGCCGGTCTTGGGCTCGACGTCGACCGGGATGCCGCGGCCGTTGTCCCGGACCTCGACGGAGCCGTCGTCCTGGAGGATGACCTCGATGTGGTCGCAGTAGCCACCGAGAGCCTCGTCGACGGAGTTGTCGATGATCTCCCAGAGGCAGTGCATCAGGCCACGGCTGTCGGTCGAGCCGATGTACATGCCCGGACGCTTGCGCACGGCCTCGAGCCCCTCGAGGACGAGCAGGTGCCGCGCGGTGTAGTTGGAACCGTCCCGGTCTGCTCCTGCCAGCAGAGCTGTGGACGGCACGGACGTCTCGGCGGTCACGCGGTTCGCTCCTCGCTGAATTTCAAATGGGGCCCTCACGGGTAAGGGCGCGGCTTCGGTCACCGGTGAGAGGGTACCGAGGCCTGGTAGAGCCGTTGTAACGCCACCCTCATCGGAAACTCACACTAGTCCACACTCGCATGCTTGTTCGATCCCTCGATGGAGTGAAGTACACATCACGTTCCCTTCCAGGCATGAACCATTTAGGCTCCGGGCACGTCCTCATGAACAACCGGCAACCCAGCCGGGAGGACCGACCACCGATACACCGCGAAGCCCCGTAAGACACATAGACACGCAATACGGCACATTCGCCGCCAACCGGCAGCAGACAGCCACCTCGGAAAGATTTTTCGAGGAAAAGCCACGAGCGGGAACGTTTTGGGGCTGGTTGGATGTTGACCCTGGTACGACAGCTCGTCGAGCTAGAGAAGAGGCGACGTGACTACTGTTCTGACCCCCGCGAGCCCGTTGACGGCCGCCGATCGCTGCGACCGCTGCGGCGCCCAGGCATACCTGCGCGTCGTCCTGCTCAGCGGCGGAGAACTGCTCTTCTGCGCCCACCACGGCCGCAAGTTCGAGCCGGAACTCAAGAAGATCGCCGCTGAGATACAGGACGAGACGGAGCGGCTGACCGCCGTTCCCGCGACTGCCTCCGAAGAAGAGCGCTGACACCTCGCGTCCGACGACGAGCCAGCCCGGCACAGGCCGGTGAACGGGCGGCTGCCTCTGGGAGCCAGAGGCAGCCGCCCGTCCTCGTCCCCAGGAGCCCGCTCCGGCCCGCCGGACGCCCGCGTACTCACACCCTTGCCCAGCCCAGCGTGCGCACGAGGTCGGACACCCGCACATAGACCCCGGGATGACCGGCCCGCCCACAGCCGATGCCCCAGGACACGAGCCCGATCAACCGTCCCCGGGCCACCAGCGGCCCTCCACTGTCGCCCTGGCAGGCGTCCCGGCCACCCTCCGCCTCCCCGGCACAGAGCATGCTCCCGGCGTCGTAGGTGCCGTCGGCACCTCCGGGATACGCGTCCTCGCAGAGCGCATCGGGAAGCACGCGCACGCGTGCCGCCTGCAGACTGTTCGGATAGTCGCCGGCGCCCGAGGTGTCGCCCCATCCGTACACCGTGGCGACCCCGCCCACCGCGTACGCGGAGTCACCGTCTGGCGCCATGCCGATGACCGAGCCGACCGGGAGAGCTTCGGCCAGGGTCAGTACGGCGAAGTCGCCGACATTGCTGACACTGTCGTACGCCGGATTCACCCAGGTGTCCCGCACGGCGACCTCCTGGCCGTCACTGTCGGAGAGCAGGTTGGTGCGTCCGGCTATGACCTTGAGGTCGCGTACGTGCTCCAGCGGCCCGCCCAGCACCTCCTCGCTCAGGCAGTGGGCCGCGGTGAGCACAGTGCGGCGGCCGACCGCCACGCCGCCGCAGAACTGCCCCGCACGCGTACCGCCGAACCGGTCACGGCTGGACAGAGCCACCGTCCATGGACTCGCCGACGCCTCCACGGGGAAGCCGCCTATCACCACGCTGTCGGCGGCTACAGGGACGGTGGAACCCGCTGACAGGGCGGATACCGCGGCTGCCAGGACCAGCGGCCGGGCCAGGGCTCGGACAAGGCGACGACGCATACGCACTCCTCACTCCGTGGTATCAGCGAGACACCCAGAGTGATTCACCCCGCGACGACCCGCACCTGCGGAGAGGCAGGCATACGGAAGGCCCGGCCCCTGGAGGGCCGGGCCTTCAGCGTCGTACGGCTCGACTAGTCGAGGTAGTCGCGCAGCACCTGCGAACGCGACGGGTGACGCAGCTTCGACATGGTCTTGGACTCGATCTGGCGGATCCGCTCACGCGTGACGCCGTACACCTTGCCGATCTCGTCGAGGGTCTTCGGTTGACCGTCGGTGAGACCGAAGCGCATCGAGACGACGCCCGCCTCGCGCTCGGACAGGGTGTCCAGGACGGAGTGCAGCTGCTCCTGGAGGAGCGTGAAGCTGACCGCGTCGGCCGGGACGACCGCCTCGGAGTCCTCGATGAGGTCACCGAACTCGCTGTCGCCGTCCTCGCCCAGCGGGGTGTGCAGCGAGATAGGCTCGCGACCGTACTTCTGGACCTCGATGACCTTCTCCGGGGTCATGTCGAGCTCCTTGGCCAGCTCCTCCGGAGTGGGCTCGCGGCCCAGGTCCTGGAGCATCTGGCGCTGCACGCGCGCGAGCTTGTTGATGACCTCGACCATGTGCACCGGGATACGGATGGTGCGGGCCTGGTCGGCCATGGCGCGGGTGATGGCCTGACGGATCCACCACGTCGCGTACGTGGAGAACTTGTAGCCCTTGGTGTAGTCGAACTTCTCCACCGCGCGGATCAGACCGAGGTTGCCCTCCTGGATGAGGTCCAGGAAGAGCATGCCGCGGCCGGTGTAGCGCTTGGCCAGGGAGACCACCAGGCGGAGGTTGGCCTCCAGGAGGTGGTTCTTGGCGCGGCGGCCGTCCTCGGCGATGATCTCCAGCTCGCGCTTGAGCTTCGGCGCCAGCTTGTCGGCGTTGGCCAGCTTGTCCTCGGCGAACAGGCCCGCCTCGATGCGCTTGGCGAGCTCGACCTCCTGCTCGGCGTTGAGCAGGGGGACCTTGCCGATCTGCTTGAGGTAGTCCTTGACGGGGTCGGCGGTGGCACCGGCGGCGGCGACCTGCTGGGCGGGCGCGTCGTCCTCGTCGTCGTCGGACAGCACGAAGCCGGCGTTCTCGGTGCCCTCGGGCTCCTCGCCGGTCTTGCCGGGAGCGGCCTCCTCGAGCACTTCCTCTTCGAGAAGCTCGACGTCGTCCTTCTTGGCGCTGGTCTTCTTGGCCGCAGCCTTCTTGGCCGGCGCCTTCTTCGCGGCCGCCTTCTTGGCGGTCGTCTTCTTGGCGGCCGCCTTCTTGGCGGGCGACTCCTCCTCGGCGGCGGACTCGGCGGCGGGCGCCGCCGGCGTGGCGGTGGCGGTGGCCTTCCTGGTGGTCACCGCCTTGGCCGCGACCGTCTTGGTGGCGGTGCGCTTGGCGGGACTCTTCGCTGCGACGCTCTTTCGGGTGCGCTTGGGCTCTGCGGCACTGACCATCAGCGTCACACCCTCTTCCTCGAGGATCTGGTTGAGGCTGCGCAGTACGTTCTTCCACTGAGTGGCCGGAATCTGGTCAGCTTCGAAGGCCCGACGCACGTCATCGCCGGCGATCTGCCCCTCAGCCTTTCCCCGCTCAATGAGCGCCATGACAGAGACGGACTCGGCGATCTCCGGCGGGAGCGTACGGGATGTGCTGGCCGACACGAACAACCTCTCGGAACGTTGGAAAACGGCTTCCGGCCCCGTCCACAGTGGACAGGAGCCGACCGCCGGCTTGGGGATGGGCCGACGGCGCGGGCGGGGGCCGGGAAGATGCACAGCGCCATGAACGGCGTCCGTATTCCCTCCGCGGCTGTCACCTCTTAGGTCATCGCGTTCTTCCCACGAGCGTTACGCCCAATTCGCGTGGCCCGAGTCACACCCCGTAAGCGAACATAAGTGGTCAGATGCAGACATACCCAGTCACGCCGCGTTTGTGACCTGATCGCTCCAGCGGAACGGCGGCCCCTTCGCGCCGTCGGACCCCGCGGGATCACAAGGATCCCGCGGGGTCCGACGGGAGGCGGTTCACCGGTCGGGCGCTGCCACAGGAGGGGGGTGGCATGCCCGGCCGCGCCGCCCGCGGAACGCGGTCAGTGCTCGCGCGGGGCGGGCACTACGCGTTCCACCTCAGGGTGGAGTGTGAGGAGTTGCCGCATCGCCGCCTCGGCCGCAGCACCGTCGCCGGTGGCGAGGGCTTCACAGATGCGGCCGTGGTGCGCCAACGACGTCTCGTTCGGCCGGTCACAGCCCGTGACGGGGCCTCCCGAGACCTGGAGAGCCGCCGACACGATTCCGGACAGGTGCTCCAGCATGCGATTGCCGGCGACCTGGATGAGCAGTGAGTGGAACTCGGAGTCGGCCCGGGAGAAGGTGAGCGCATCACCCTGGGCCATCGCGTGCCCCATGATCTCCACCATGTCCGCCAGGCGCTGCTGGACGTCCTCGCGCCCGTGCCCGGCGGCGAGGCGGGCGGCGAGCGGCTCGATCGTCCAGCGCAGCTCGCTCAGCTCGCGGCGCTGGTCGTCCCGCTGCGGCCCGAAGGCGCGCCACTCGATGATGTCCGGGTCGAGGAGGTTCCAGTCACTGACGGGGCGCACGCGCGTGCCCACGTTCGGGCGGGCGCTCACCAGGCCCTTGGCCTCCAGGACACGGAGCGACTCACGGACGACGGTGCGGGAGACCTCGAAACGCTGGCCGATCTCCTCGGGCACCAGCGGACGGTCGGCTCCCAGGTCACCGGAGACGATCATCTGACCCAGCTGCTGTACGAGTTGGCCGTGCAGCCCGCGCCCGCGGCTGCCCGCGGCGCGCCGGCCCACACGGCCCAGCTCGGGATCCGCGCCGTCCCAGGCAGGCGCCGCGACGCGGTCGACGGCGGGCGCCTCGGCGTAGGGGTAGCGGTCGAGTTCGCCCGGGCTCGCGAGGCCGGAGTCAGCGGAGCGGGCGGCGGTCATCATGGTGTGCGCAAGGGTACTCACGCATCCTTTGTCGGCGCCGTCCCCAACTCCCTTGAGGTCTTTGGTGAAAAGCACACGAAAGGGTGATCGCTCACCCCGTCGCAATTGACGCCTTATCGGAAAGAAATGGGCGCTCTGCGGGGAGTTGTGGGCATGGCCGGACGAAGCGTTACGGACAGTCGTCAGCGGAACGTGCTGCGCAGGGTGGTGAGCAGATACGTGCAGAGCAGGGCGGTCAGCGACAACGTCAGTGCGCCACCGACAGGTTGGGAGATCATCCCGAGCGCGGCCTCCAGGTAGCGTTCACCCCCGAAGGGCCACCGCGGCAGCAGGGCCTCCCGCAGCCGGGTGTGGAATCCCGCCGCGGTCCGTACGGACGGCCCCGCCAGGACCTTGTGCACCACGGGTACGACGAGGAGCGGCACGGCGACCACCGCGGCCAGTCCGGCCGTGGTGGACCGGAAGACGCCCGCGGCCAGTACGCCCGCCCAGGCGCAGCCGATCACCAGCCCCACCCAACTCGCACTCTGCGAGAGCCAGTCCGCGGGAACCTTGGCGAGCTCCGGTCCGTAGACGAGATAGAGCACTTCGGCGTCGCAGCCGACGGTGAGGACGGCCAGCGCCACCGCGGTCCCCGAGGCGACGAGCAGTTTGGCGGCCAGCAGCCCCAGCCGGCGGGGCACGGTGCCGCGATCCGCCGCCAGGGCGGGATGGCGGAACTCGTCACCGAAGGCCAGCGCGCCGAGCAGCCCCGCGCCGAGCGCCGCGGGCGGCAGGGGCAGCTCCCGCGGCCACGCGGCGAGCAGGCGCGGCTGCGGGGTGTGCCCGATACGGGCGAGCACGACGGCGGTGACGGCCGACACGAGGAGCACGACGGCCGCGGTGAGAAACCCGGTGCTGATCCCGGCGGCACGTCGGATCTCGTAGCGGAGGGGCCGGAGGGGGCTGGGAGCGGAGCGGACGGAGATGGGGGGCGGCAGAGGCGGCACTGCGTCGAGGGTGGGGCGGGGCGGGCTGCGCGGGGCCCGGCCGGGCGAACCGTGCGGGGCCCGTGTGCTGCGCGGGGCTCCGGGTGTGCCGCCCGGGGCTCGGCCGGGTGGGCTGTGCGGGACTCGACTGGGTGGGGTGGAGCCACCGAGGCCGCTTGAGGTGTCGCGGCGGCGTTGCTCGGTGGGCCGGCTGTGGGGACGCCCCGGCGGTCGTGCGGTGCGGCAGCGGGCTGCGTGTGGCCGGTGGAGGGCATCGGCTCGTCGGGGGCCGGCTCAGGGGCGTGGGATGTCGGCTCAGGGGCGTCGACGGGCGGCTCGGGTGCGCCGGATACCGACTCGGGCGCGTTGGCGGCCGGCTCGGGTACGTCGTATGCCGACTCGGGCGCCCGGGCAGCCGGCTCGGGTGCATCGCATGCCGACTCGGGCGAGTGGGCGGCCGGCTCGGGTGCGTCAGCGGTAGGTCGTTGCTCGACCGGAGGGCGGGACTCGGCCGGGGAACTCGGCTCGCCCGGGGAACTCGGCTCGCCCGGTGATTTTGGCTCGCCCTGTGGGCTTGACTCGATCGTGAAGCGCGACTCGGCTGCAGGGGTCGGTCCGTCCGAGGGCCGCGACTCGGCCTCGAGGCTCGCCCCATCCTCCGTGGGCCGCGCCTCGGCGGTGGCTGTCACGGGTGCCGCCGTCGCCTCGCTGGAGGCGTCGAGGGGTGATTCCGCTGCGGCGTCCGAGGCCCGGGGCGCGTCGGTGGCCTGCCCCGGCTCTGCGTCGACACGCTTCTGGCTGTCGGCGGACGTTGGCACGGGGTCGGCCTGATGCCACTCGTCCGCCGTCGGCCCTCCCCGACACGGTGCCGGCCATGGCCGCCGTGCGGCTCACACTCCCGAGCGGCTCCCGCGCCGGGGCCCATGTCTCCGACCTCGTCGGCCAGTTGGTGGACGACGATGCCGTGGCGGAACGCGGTCTCACCGATGTCCGCGCAGGTACTGCCGTACACGGAGAGCCGGTTACCGCCCTCGTGTACGACTTCCACGGAGCGCTGGGAGGTGCGGGCCTGCTTGGTCAGGAGAGCCGCCAGGCGCGTCGCGTGCGGGCTGCGTACTGCGACACGGGGGCGCAGGCGGGTCCGCGAGAACTCCGCGGCCTCCTGGTCGGCCACGAGCCTGCCCTGCTCCAGCGTGACGACGCGGTCGGCGGTGCGCGCGGCCTCTTTGGGATCGGCCGTGGTGAACAGGACCGTCCCGCCCTGGGCGGCGTGTGCGCGCAGCATGCCGTGCAACCAGGTGCTCTCACGGCCGGAGAGCCCGTCGGCAGGGTCGTCGAGGACGAGGGCGTGCGGGTCGGCCAGAAGGACGCAGGCCAGGCCGAGGCGACGGTCCATACCACGCGACAGGGTGCCGAGGCGTTCGTCCCGCAGGCTCACGAGCCCGACCGCCTCGAGGACTTCGTCGGCACGCCGGACCGGAACCCCCGCGGCGGCACAGAGCATACGGAGATGACCGCGGACCGTTCGGGCCGGATGCCCCGGCACGTCTCCCAGCAGCACCCCGACCTCGCGCGAGGGATGGGCGATGCGATGCAGGGGGCGGCCCCGGAAGTAGGTGATGCCACGGCCTTGTTGCAGTTCGAGCATGAGTCTGAGCACCGTCGTCTTGCCGGCGCCCGGTTCTCCGAGCAGCGCGGTGACGCGGCCCGCTCGCGCCTCGAAGGAGACGTCGTCGGCTGCGGGCGGAAGCTCCTTGCGGGGGTTGCTGGTCAATCCGAAGGCCTGGATCACTCGCAGCAAGATAGCGCGCTATGTCCGAATTTTCGGGCAGCGCGAGGCCTGCTTCCGGTACTGCGATCACCCTGGCCGGGGCTCGGGCGGTCGCCTTCGCGGGCCCGGCGTCACACCTCGGGGCGCAGCATCGGAGGGTTGAGCAGAGTCGCGCCGCCGGCCCGGAAGAGCTGAGCGGGGCGCCCGCCCTGGCGGGTGGTCGTCCCCCGGTGGGGACGAGGAAGCCCGGTGTGCCCGTGACCTTGCGGTGGAAGTTGCGGGGGTCGAGCGCCACACCCCACACGGCCTCGTAGACACGGCGCAGCTCCCGACGGTGAACTCGGGCGGGCAGAACGCTGTGGCCAGCGACGAGTACTCGATCTTGGATCGAGCGCGCTCCACACCGTCCGACAGGATCTGCGCATGATCGAAGGCGAGCGGCGCGACCGGCTCGGCGTCACGCCCGTAACCGCCCTGCTGGAGCAGTTCCTCGACCGGGGCCCAGCGGGCGTTGCTGGCGTCGCCGCCCGCCCTGGGCGCGGGCAGGTCGGGGGCGAGGGCGAGGTGGGCGACACTGACGACCCGCATCCTGGGGTCCCGCTTGGGGTCGCCGTAGGTGGCGAGCTGCTCCAGGTGCGCGCCGTTGTCCTGCGCGGGCACGGCCGGATCATGGACGCGCAGTCCGGTCTCCTCGGCCAGCTCACGCGCCGCGGCCTGTGCCAGGTCCTCGTCGGCCCGTACGAAGCCGCCGGGGAGCGCCCAACGCCCCTGGAACGGCGGTTCGCCCCTGCGTACCGCCAGCGCACACAGGGCATGGCGGCGCACGGTCAGCACGACCAGGTCCACGGTGACGGCGAAAGGCGGAAAGGCTGACGGGTCGTAGGGCATGCCGCGATCATAGTCGTCTGCCTGACGATAAACACTCCCTTGGCCTCGCGCATCGGCCGCTGATCCACTTCGGTCCGCTATGGGTCCCACTGTCCGTTCCCGCTGGTCCTACAATCACACGTCATACCAGGTCACACCCCCAGTTGCAGGCCGTCGGCCGCCTCCTCGACCATGGCGAGGCCGAGTCGGCTCACCCGCACGGAGAACGGGGCGCCGGCCACCCGCAGTCCCGTGAGGACGATCTCGCCCAGAGGTGCGCTCCGAACGGGGCACAGGGTGACCGTCCCGGCCGGGGCGTCGGGGCGGATGCCGACGAGCGTCGTCAGCAGCAGGACTCCGGCGGCCGCAGGTGTGGCCGCGGGCGGCAGGCCGCCGGGTGCGGGAGGGGAGCGCTCCCCGGCGTACGCTGACCTCCCGCGTACATCTCGGGCAGCCGGTAGCCGAAGGTCTCGGCTGCCTCGAGTACGCCGCGCAGCAGCGAGTTCGCCTCCTTTTCGTATCCGGCGGCGGCCAGGCCCGCGACGGCGAGTGCTGTCTCCTGGACACGTACGGCTCCGGCACGGTGGCCGAAGGCGTTGAATCCCGGTTCCTTCGTACTCAGTCCGCGCAGGCCCCAGCCCGAGTCCATGACGGGGCTGCCGAGCAGCCGGGCGAGCTTCTCGGCCTGCACCTTGTCGAGCAGACCGGGCGCCAGGACGCCCCCGCCCAGCAGGCCGGTGTCGAGGAGGTGGACGGCAGTCGCGCCCAGATGAGGCACGGGCCTGCCGTCCGGGGCTCGGGCTGCGGCGGGCCGGCCACCCCCGAGGTCATCAACCCAGAAGTCCCTCCGAAACGCTGTCCGCAGGGTCTGCGCCCACTGCCGGAGCGCTGCTCCGCCCGTGCGGTCCCGGGCGTCGAGCAGATCGGCGCCGAGCAGCGCGGCTCGGTGGGCATGGGCCTGTGTCTCGCACCGGACGGGGCCTCCGGGGTGCGGGTCACGCAAGTAGGTGTCGTCGCCCACGGTGGTTCGCAGCCAGTTCAGACAGCGCTCGGCAGCGGGCAGCAGTTCCTCCGTCTCCTGCTCGGTCAGGCCCCAGCGGTGGGCCTCGGCGAGCAGGGCAGGGAAGAGCAGCGTGGCCTCCGTGCCGGTGCACTGCGGCGGGAGGTGGGGCCCGGCGTCCCGTCTCGGGCCGGGGATCATCCCGGAGTGTGGTCCCGGGCCGGTGAGCTGGGTCCGCGCGAGGATCCGCAGCGTCCCCGCTGCCAGACCGGTGCCGAGCGGCAGGGCCATTCGGGCGGCCACGAGCGCGTCGGCGGGTGCCAGACCGCAGCGCCAGGGCGCACCGGCCGCGAGATGGGTGTCGGCGGGGTTGGCACCGTCTCGCAGCAGGAGAGCCTGGAGGTCCTCGATGCTCGTCCGCAGGAGGCCGGGGACTCTGGGGTCGTCGCCTTCCGCACGCGCGAAGGCGAGGGGGCTGGTCGCCGCGCGGCCCACGGCGCGGAGGGGGCCGGCGCCGTCCGGCCGCACCCGCAGTTCGACACTTCTGCTGCCGCCCGGCGGCAGGTCCAGTTCCCAGCGCAGCAGTCCGGCCGAGGCCAAGGCGTCCGATGGCGGCGGTTCGGCCGTCACGGACGCGTTGCCCGTGGCACAGGACCAGCGCAGGCCGGAGTCATGGACACTGGCCGGGAGCTCCGGCCCCGGGTTGCCCGAGGCGATCGACCCGAGGTCGGCCAGATCCGTGCCCAGGGCCACTTCCACGGTCAGACGCAGCGGGCGGGGCGCCGCACTGTGCAGGGTGAACCGCTCCGTGCCGTCCGCGTAGCGATTTCGTTCCACGAGCAGGTCCGGGTCCGGTCCTGCCTGCGGGGACGTGCGGAGCGTGCCCACGAATCTGGCGTGGTCGGCAGCGGCCATCCGGGCCTGAACGGCGAGGGGCTCCCGACCGGCCACACGGATCTCGCACCGGGAGAGCACGCGTCGGCCGGCGCGGTAGAACCCCTCCAGCCCCCGACCGGTCATCTGCCCTGCCTCCGTCGAGATGGCCAGCCCGGGCAGGGCGACGCAGATCATCACGCTGTGGGCGGGCGGCAGGTCGGCGGACCAGCGCAGTCCCGGGATCGTGGCCCCCCTGGGAGAAGCTGGTGACGCAGGCGCCTGTCTCGTGGGGGACGGGGCCCGGCCCTGAGCCGATGTCGGTGGGGACGATGAGGGCGACCCGTACCTCGAACTGAAGCCGGGGCTACGGGGCTGGCCCGCCCAGCGGGCGGGCGACCGGCCCGGGCCCGGCGGCAACGGCGGGCACGAGTCCGGGCCGGAGGGCGCCACTGCGAGCAAGGGCCCTCCGGGGAACCTGGGGCCATAACCGTCGACACGTGCCGCCGGCTGCGAAGGGACGTTCTGGTCACCCGACCTCGCTGGGGCGGCACCGGGCAGGCCGGGGTCCGCCCCGGGGGCGACAGGGGCCCCACCGGGGAGCGGCGGAAGTCGGTGGCGGAGGAGGGCGGAGTCGGCTGATGCATGGAGAGGCTTCCTCTGCGCTCTGTGCGCCTCGATCGGGGTAGGCGCCGGTGCCGGAGGGCTCCGACGGGGCAGGGGCAGTGCGACGTCACGGCCCGTCCAGCCGTTCCGCCACTCAGGTGAACGGCCCGAACCTCCTTCGGGTCACGCCCGTGGCCCAGTCGCACCCCGCGCGTCGAAGCCGCCAGGGAGGCACTCATTCGTCCCCCTCCATGCTGTGCCGGGGCCTCACGCCCCCCTTGCCTGTGTCCGCGCACGGCTTGGCCGCCTTCCGTGGCATACGCGCACGGTTGCCGGCTTCCGCGGCACCGGCGGGTCGCACGGTGCCCGGCGGCGTACGTCGCCGAGGAGCCCGCACGCTCGGGGCACGGCCTCCCGCGGAGGTACGGCCGGGGGTCGCGTCGGTCGCATCGACGGAACGGGGACGGCGTCGACGGCGTGAGGACACCGCTGTGGACGAGGGTTCGGACTCCGGCTGGAACCCCCGCACGGCTGTCTCGCCCTCGACGGCCTCGTCACCGACCGCCCGCACGACGGAGCCTTCCGCCAGCCCCAGGGAGCCCTCCGCACGAGCAGGGGAGTTGTCCGTCGGCCCGACGAAACCGTCCGTCGTCACGTCCAAGCCGTCCGTCTTCACGTCCGAACCGTCCGTCTTCACGTCCGAGCCGTCGCCCCGGCCTTGGGAGCTGTCGGTCCCGACACGCGTCCGGCCGTCGCGCTCCGCCCGCAAGCAGCTGCGGATCGACTCCGGGTCGAGACCTTCGTTGCAGGCCTGGTGCAGAAGACGGGCGAAGAGGTAGTCGGGGTCGGCACCCAGCGCCATGGCGAACGCTTCCCGAGCCTCCAGTTCGTCACCGGTGGACCATGCGACCCAACCGGCGAGAGTGAGCGGCGCTGCGGCATGTTCGCCGTAGGGTCCGACACAGCGGCGGGCCAGCGACCGCCAGAGGCGCAGGGCGCGCCCGGCCTCGTCCCCCTCCATCCACTCGGCCGCACGGTCCCGAGTCCCACGATCCTGGAGGCCGAGGATCAACCGGGCCGCCTCATCATGCCCGAGAAGCTCGTCGTCGCGGAGATCCGCCAGGAGCGTCCCGGAGACGGGCTGCGACTCGGCGAAGCGGTGCAGAATCCGCTCGGCCAGCTCCAGCGTCTCGTCGGCCACTTCGGCGCAGCCCGAGCCGTCCAGGATCCTCGGGACCAGCGCCAGGCTGGCGCTGTCCAGGGCGGCCTCCTGCTCGAGGGCGGCGGCGTTCTCCCAGGGGAGCAGCCGGGCCCGGAGCTCCCGGAGGGTGCCGCGCACCTGAATACCCGCGTAGGTGGCCGCGGCGGCCAGCACCGATGTGCCGGGCAGGCCCATGGGGGCTCCCTCGGGAGGACAGCATGCGGCGTTGTCACAGCAGTACGACCAGTAGCGGCCATCGGAGATGCACAGGGCCTCGACCACCGTTACGTCCAGCGAACCGCACTCCACGCGCACCTTGTGGGCGAGGGGCTTCAGCCGCTCCATGACCTGCTGTCCTGTCTGGCCCTTCGCCGGTTCCTGGCACAGGAAGGCGACCATCGACTCGGGCCGGGCCCCTCGGCGCTCGCTGCCCCTCACCAAGCCGCTGGCCAGTTGCCGGGCCGCGGACGGCCAGTCGTCCGCGTTCGCGGGGATGCCGAGGCGCGCCCGGCCGCCGAACCGCCCACGTCCGTCCTTGTCGTGCAGCGCGACCAGGACGATGCTGTCCTCCGGCCGGTACCCGAGCAGATACGGCAGGGCGTCGGCCAGTTCGGCCGGCGTGCGCAGGGTGACCTGGTGGTCTCCGCCGTGGCCGTCGTACCCGGGGTCGGGGGAATGCACTCCGCCCGTGTCGCCCGTCTCGCGCTCCCGCTTCTTCCGCGCGCCGCCCTCGTGCCCACCGGGGGCCTCCGGTCCGGTGATGTCGCCGTTTTCTGGAAATCCAGTCGTTTCGCCGTGGTTCGTCATGCGAAGACGATCTCGCGGAATCCAAAGCTCCGCTTGGCCCTGTGGATAAGTCCGATCAGGGACACGTCACTCAGGGACGGCGCGGTGTCCACCTCCCCCGGTGCACCGCTCGCGCTGTCAGTGCCGTCCTGTTGTATGGGACGCATGGAGCACACGAGCAACGCGGATCTCCGGGCGGCGGCCGACGCGGTCCTCGCCCGTCTCGTCGGGGACGTCTCGGGGGCGGCCCGGCTGCGCGAGGACCAGTGGCGGGCGATCGAGGCACTGGTGGCCGACAGACGCCGGGCTCTGGTCGTCCAGCACACGGGCTGGGGCAAGTCCGCGGTCTACTTCGTGGCGACTTCCCTCCTGCGGGCGCGGGGCAGCGGTCCCACAGTGATCGTCTCCCCGCTGCTCGCGCTCATGCGGAACCAGGTCGAGGCAGCGGCCCGGGCAGGAATCCATGCCCGGACCATCAACTCCTCGAACACCGAGGAGTGGGACGCGGTTCAGGACGAGATCACCGCCGGTGAGGTCGATGTCCTGCTCGTGAGCCCCGAGCGGCTCAACAACCCGGACTTCCGGGACCAGGTGCTGCCCCGCCTCGCTGCCGCCACCGGGCTGCTGGTGGTGGACGAGGCCCACTGCATCTCCGACTGGGGCCACGACTTCCGGCCGGACTACCGGCGGCTGCGCACCATGCTCGCCGACCTTCCGCCCGGTGTACCGGTGCTCGCGACCACCGCCACCGCCAACGCGCGCGTGACGGCCGACGTCGCGGAACAGCTCGGCACCGGGGGCGGCTCGGACGCTCTGGTGCTGCGGGGGCCGCTGGATCGGGACAGTCTGAGCCTGAGCGTCCTGCGGCTTTCGGACGCCGCGCACCGGATGGCCTGGCTCGCCGAGCACCTCGACGAACTGCCGGGGTCGGGGATCATCTACACGCTCACCGTGGCCGCCGCCGAGGAGGTCACCGCCTTCCTCCGACAGCGCGGGCACACGGTCGCCTCGTACACGGGCAAGACGGAGAACGCCGACCGTCAGCAGGCCGAGGAGGACCTGCTCGCCAACAAGGTGAAGGCGCTGGTCGCCACCTCGGCTCTCGGCATGGGCTTCGACAAGCCCGATCTGGGCTTCGTGGTGCACCTCGGATCGCCCTCCTCCCCCATCGCCTACTACCAGCAGGTGGGCCGGGCTGGACGCGGTGTCGAGCACGCGGAGGTGCTCCTGCTCCCCGGGAAGGAGGACGAGGCGATCTGGGAGTACTTCGCGTCGCTCGCCTTCCCCTCGGAAGACCTGGTGCGCCGCACGCTCGACATCCTCGCCCACGCGGAGAAGCCCCTGTCGCTCCCCGCGCTGGAACCCCTGGTCGAGCTGCGCCGCTCCCGCCTGGAGACCATGCTCAAAGTCCTCGACGTGGACGGGGCGGTCAAGCGGGTCAAAGGAGGCTGGATCGCGACCGGGCAGCCGTGGACGTACGACGCCGAGCGGTACGCGTGGGTGGCGCGTCAGCGCAAGGCCGAGCAGCAGGCGATGCGCGCGTACGCGTCGACGACGGACTGCCGTATGGAGTTCCTGCAGCACCAGCTGGACGACGAAGCCGCCAAGCCGTGCGGTCGCTGTGACAACTGCGCGGGCCCGCGCTTCGCCGCGGACGCGTCCGCGGAGGCGCTCGACGCCGCGCGTGCGGACCTGGGACGAGCGGGTGTCGAGGTGGAACCCCGCCGGATGTGGCCGACGGGGCTGCCTGCGATCGGAGTGGACCTCAAGGGACGTATCCCGGGCGGCGAACAGGCCGCGCCAGGACGGGCGTTGGGGCGTCTGTCGGACATCGGCTGGGGCAACAGGCTGCGCCCCATGCTCGCCCCGATGCCCCGACGGCCCCGTTCCCGACGACGTGGCGAAGGCCGTGGTGGGTGTGCTGGCCGACTGGGCCAAGGGGCCCGGCGGCTGGGCCCCGGGTTCGGCGGACCCGCAGCCGCGCCCGGTCGGCGTCGTCACGGTCGCCTCGCGCACACGGCCCCGGTTGATCCACTCCCTGGGTGTGCGCATCGCGGAGGTCGGCCGGCTGCCGCTGCTGGGCGCCGTCGAGTACACGGGCGACGGGTATCCGGGCTCGCGGAGCAACAGTGCCCAGCGGCTGAAGGCGCTCGACGGGGCGCTGACCGTGCCACCAGCCCTGGCGTCCGCCCTCGCCGGGGCTCAGGGCCCAGTCCTCCTCGTGGACGACTACACGGAGACCGGCTGGACCCTCGCGGTGGCGGCCCGCATGCTCCGACGGTCCGGTGCGAAGGGGGTGTTGCCGCTGGTGCTGGCCGTGCAGGGCTGACGGCACATCGAGAGCCTCGACCGCCACCTCCTGGCTGCTACCACGGCCACTTGACCGGGTATCGGCCTCCTGACTGGATATCGGCCACATCGCCGGCGGTGCATGCCTCTGGACGCCGCGCATCCGCTTGACGTACGAACGTGTCGTGCTCGAACGCCCCGCGGGTGGCCCGTCGGCGCAAAGGGTAGGGATATTAGCGGCGCATCATCTGATAACGGTCGACTGCTCCAATTGCTCGTTGCCGCATTCAAGTTCGACAGGAAGAATTGAGGTCCGCTCCCCGCACGGCGCGTCCGCCGATCCGGTAGGGCTTCGCTGCGATGGGCGCTCCCAGGAATCCGACCCCGCCCGCAGTGTGGGCGCGTAGCCGAAGGGAGGACCGTGACCTTCGGATTCGCTCCGGCCTCGGCAGCGGCGTCGACGTCCGCCGCGTCCGCCAACCGCTTGCTCGAACCCGCGGAGTGGGCCGCCGCCGGGATCCCGCTGCTGCGCAACCCTCGCGAGGTCGTCAGCGGGCTGCACGCCCGGCACCACCCACAGCCGGCCACCGCTGTCGTCGCCGTGCTCGACCCGGACGAGCGGCTACAGGCGAGCGCCTCGTTCGTCCGTCGGCAGGCCCCGGCCGACGGCTGGATGTTCCGCAACGCGCTGCTGGCACAACTGCGCCGGGTCATCCCGCACGACCTTCGACGCCGCACACCGGTGCGCACGGCGGTGCTGCTCTACTGCCGTGAGGGAGACGCGCGTTGGACGGAGGAGGACGGCGCGTGGATGTGGGGGCTGCGCGACGCCTGCACCCTGCACGGGCTGCGCTGCGGTGCGTACATCACGCTGACCCGGGACGGCTGGCAGGTCCTCGGCGAGGGTCGCGGCGGACGCCGCCCTCACTCGGCGTCGCCGCCGGAGCCGTTCGCCACGTCCGAGGCACCGCCGCCGCTGCCGCGCACCGGTGGCGCCGCCTCGGAGATACTGCGCCGCGCAGCGGCGGCGCGCTGAGGCCCCGGCCGGGCCGTTCCACACGGCTCCGGTGCCGCGTCCCTGGCACGGCACATCACGGTTCCTGTGGCCGACACAGTCGCCGCCGACGAGCGGAAGCCTCGAGGGCCGGGCGAGAGCCACACGGGAGCCCACCGCGTACAGCCCACGACGCGCAGCCGGGGAACGCGCTCTCTCGAAGGGGTTCGGGTCCACGTTCAGCGACGCCGTCCAGCCCTCCGGGAAGGCAGAACTGCCCACCGTGCGAGCCGCCGAAGCGGCACCCAGGTCGACCCCCAGGCACGCCGAAGCGACGCCTAGGTCGACCCCCAGCACGCCGAAGCGGCGCCTGAAGTCGCCGCAGCGCCCGGTCGGGCGCTGCGGCACCGGCTCAGACGCCCGTGCCCAGCACCGAGTTGATCCGCTGCGGGTCGCCACAGACGATCAGCAGGGCGGTGGCCCGGGCGTGGGCCAGGGACAGGGCGCTCGCGGCCGCGGCCTCGGCACCGCCGTTGACGGCGACCACGACCACGGGGCGCGACGCGGCGCGGGCCGCGATGGTGGCGTCCGTGTAGAAGACGTCGTCACGGGCGTCGTGCTGGGCCCAGTAGGAGGTCTCGCCGAAGGACAGCTCGTGGGCGGCCCACGGGTGCTGTTCGCCGGTCGTGATCACCAGGACATCACCGGGGGCACGACCGGAGTCCAGGAGCAGGTCCACGGCTTCCTCGGCGGCGTCGAGCGCGCCTTCGACGGAAGCGGGGATCAACTGGATCTGCGGGGCGGCCGGAGCGGCGGGGCCCGGCGGACCGGGCTTGGCGGCCGCGTCACGCGCCGTGCGCTGCACCGGCGGCGCGGGCCGGAGAGGGCCGGGACGACCGGGACGCGACGGAGCCGCGGGACGGGGACCGGGTACGGGACGGGGGTCGGCGCGGTGCGGCCGGTGGCCGGAGTGGCGCGGGGACCCTGGGCACTCTCGTGAATCTGAGGCTCCTCGGGAATGAGAGGCATGGGTTGATATTTATCAAACGTTGGTACGGCCCGCGTCGGCGGGTGGCGCATGCGTGCGAACGAAACCGTCAGAAATCGAAGCCGAGCTGACCCTCGATTTCCGGAACACTTCCGTCCGTCCAGCTGCGGACCTTCTTGAGGTGCCGCCACTGGGGCAGCGCATCAAGATACGCCCACGACAACCGGTGGTAGGGGTGGGGCCCCGCTCCGCCAGTGCGGCCTTGTGCACGGGTGAGGGATACCCGGCGTTGTCCGCAAAACCGAAGTCTGCATGGTCGATACCCAGTTCGGCCATCATTTTGTCGCGCTGGACCTTGGCGATCACCGAGGCCGCCGCGACCGCCACGCACGACTGGTCGCCCTTGATCACCGTACGGACCCGCCAGGGCGCACCGAGATAGTCGTGCTTGCCATCGAGGATGACCGCGTCCGGACGGACCGGCAAGGCCTCCAGGGCACGCCCCGCGGCGAGCCGCAGCGCGGCAGTCATGCCCAGTTCGTCTATCTCCTCGGGGAAGCGTGTCCCAGAGCGAACGACGTCACCCACTTGCGTAGTTCCTCGGCGAGTGCGGTGCGCCGCTTGATGGTGAGCAGCTTCGAATCCGTGAGCCCCTCGGGCGGCCGACGCAGTCCGGTGATCGCCGCGCAGACGGTGACCGGGCCGGCCCACGCGCCGCGCCCCACCTCGTCGACACCTGCAACGATCTTCGCTCCGGTCGTGGCTCGAAGGGAGCGCTCGACGGTGTGAGTAGGCGGTTCGTACGGCATGGCGCCCTAGATTACGCCGCACGGGACAGCGCGCGACACCC
The DNA here is from genome assembly GCA_018195615.1 of Streptomyces tuirus. Lineage (GTDB taxonomy): Bacteria > Actinomycetota > Actinomycetes > Streptomycetales > Streptomycetaceae > Streptomyces > Streptomyces tuirus_A. The sequence goes on from JAGTPG010000001.1 coordinate 1,835,445, forward strand.
TGCCCCGCCCCAGCGTCGTCACGGTCCCCACCGAACCCCGTCAGGCGCCGCTCGACCGGAGCAGCGGAACCATCAACTGGTCGATCATTTCCTCGATTTCATGGTCTTGCCATTCGCAGCCGCACATCTTGTTGCGGTACATCATCATCGCCGGGATGGCGTCGATGACATATCCGTTCGCCGCGTCCGGACGCACCTCGCCTCGCTCGATCCCACGCTCGATGACCTCACGCAGCATCTTGATGGTGGGCTCGACGACCCCTCGAAGATCACGGCATGGAAGCGCTCGGCTTGCGCCGTGTCGCATTCGTGAATCACAGAGCGAAGCGCGAAACCTGGGCGGGAGAACATCGCGTCGCGAGCCCGCCGACACAGCGCCAAGAGGTCTTCGCGCACGCCACCCTCGTCCGGCGTCGCGTCGAAGTGCGGCAGTCCGGCCCGCAGAGCGTCGGCGACGAGATCCTCCTTCGACGGCCAACGCCGGTACACCGCGGCTTTTCCGGTCTGGGCACCGGCGGCGACACCTTCCATCGTCAGGCCGTTCCACCCGACGGTGCTGAGTTGATCCAGCGCGGCTTCGAGGATCGCGCGTTCGAGCACGGCGCCGCGGCGGCGGGCGGCCGTCTGAGCGGGGGCATCCGCCCAGCTCGGGCTAACCATCTGACTCTCTCCATCGAGCAGCGGAAGCGGATATGGCGGGGATGGTGGACGCGCGGGCGGCAGCAAAAGGGGGACGTGCCGCGCGACGACGCCGTTAATGAACGCTTGCGTTCACTGTCGGGGACTCACTACCGTTGACGCGACAGTGAACGCCAGCGTTCACTAACGCTTCGTGGGGACCCATAGTGACAACCTCTCCTTTGCTCCAGGACCAGAAGCCGGGCGCGGCACACCGGGACGGGCATCCCGGCATCGCGCTCACCGTCATCGCGGCGTGCCAACTCATGGTGGTACTCGACGCGACGATTGTGAACATCGCGCTCCCGCACATTCAAGACGCGCTCAAGTTCAGCACCACCGACCTCACCTGGGTCGTCAACTCCTACACGCTCACCTTCGGCGGCCTGCTGCTCCTCGGCGGCCGCGCCGGTGACATTCTCGGCCGTCGCCGGGTCTTCATGACCGGCATCCTGCTGTTCACCCTCGCCTCGCTGCTCGGCGGGTTCGCCCAGGAGCCCTGGCAACTGTTGGCCGCACGGGTCCTGCAGGGCGTGGGAGGCGCGATCGCGTCGCCCACCTCGCTCGCGCTCATCACCACCACGTTCCCCGAGGGCCCGGAACGCAACCGGGCCTTCGGTGTCTTCGCAGCCGTCTCCGCGGGTGGTGGTGCCATCGGCCTGCTCGCGGGCGGCATGCTCACCGAGTGGCTCGACTGGCGCTGGGTGCTCTTCGTCAATGTGCCGATCGGTCTGTTGATAGCCGTACTCACACCGCTCTACATCGGCGAGTCCGAACGGCACACCGGCCGCTTCGACATAGCGGGTGCGGTCACCTCGACCGCGGGCATGGCGTCCCTGGTCTACGGCTTCATCCGGGCCGCGGACGAAGGATGGCGGGACAGCCTCGCCGTCGGCTCGTTCGGCGCCGCGGTGGTCCTGCTGCTGGCCTTCGGAATCATCGAGTCCCGGGCCAAGGAGCCGATCACCCCGCTGCGCATGTTCGCCGACCGGAACCGCTCGGGCACCTATGTGATCATGCTGAGTCTGGCAGCGGCGATGTTCGGCATGTTCTTCTACATCGTGCTGTTCGTGCAGAACGTGCTCGGGTACAGCCCGATCGAGGCGGGGCTCGCCTTCCTGCCCGTGACGGTGGTGATCGCGCTCGGCGCGGGTCTGTCGCAGCGGTTCCTGCCGGTGCTGGGCCCCAAGCCGTTCATGCTCGTGGGCTCGGCGCTGGCGACGATCGGGCTGGCCTGGCAGGCGCTCATCAGCTCCGACAGCTCGTACGTCGGCGGGGTCCTCGGTCCGATGCTGGTGTTCGGCTTCGGCATGGGGCTGAACTTCGTTACGCTGACTCTCACCGCCGTCTCCGGTGTCGCCCAGCACGAGGCGGGCGCCGCGTCCGGACTGCTCAACGCCACGCAGCAGGTGGGCGGATCGCTGGGCCTGTCCATCCTGACGACGGTCTTCGGTACGGCGACCAAGGACGAGGCCGAGAAGCAGCTTCCGCAGTTCATGGCCGAGGGGTCCGCGGAGCAGAAGGCGGAGTTCGCCACGTCGCAGCAACTGCCGGCGCCCTGGGGGCACGAGGTGCTGGCCCAGGGGATCTCCGCGGCGTTCGTCCCCGCCGCGGCGATGGCCGCCCTCGCCCTCGCCACCGCCTGGTTGGTGATCCGGGTCCGCAAGAGCGACCTGGAGGCGCTCGCCGGCTCGGCCGGGCCGGGGCTCGGCTGACGGAAGGGCACCGCGTGCCGGTCCCGGCGGCTCACCGGCGGACGCCACGCAGGCCGGCCGGCGGCTGCAGGGCCGACCCGCGACCGACCGCAGGTGGCCGGACCGCTTCCGGGGGACGGACGGTGAGGGCAGCCGTCCGGCCGCCCGAAGCTGCGCCGCGCGGCACGCGCACGCGCCCCACCAGCGGATCAGAACAGCGAGCAGGACCTCCATGGACACCCCCTTCGCCCTCTCCCTGCGCATAGTTCCGGCATGTGCGGCTTCATGACTCGCACATCGGATGTCATGGGAACGAGCGGCTGGTCACGGAGAGTTCCCGTGATGTACGGAGAGTTTCGACCGCTAGAGCGACGCGGGCACCCAGTCCGGGAGCGGTTCGGTCCGCTGCACCCACTCGGCGGGCGGCGCCCCGGCCTTACCCGAGGCGATCACGCCGCCCACGATGGCGCAGGTGGTGTCGACGTCCCCGCCGACCTGGGCGGTCGTCCAGAAGGCCTGCTCGTAGTCACCGAGGCTCCTGGCGGCCGACCAGAGGGCGAAGGGCACGGTGTCGTGGGCGGTCGTCCGCCGCCCGCACCCCAGTACCGCAGCGACGGTGGCCGCGTCGCCGTAGTCGAGCATGTCCCGGGCCCGGCGCAGCCCGGCGCCGACCGCGCTCTTCGGCACCAGGTCGATGACTCCGTCGAGGAGTGCGCCGGCTCCGGGCGGCCCACCAGGGGCGGCGACGAACGCTGCGGCCGCGGCGACGGCCATGGCCCCGACGACGGCTTCCCGGTGCTGGTGGGTGATGTAGGCCGAGATCTCCGCCTGGTGGGTCGCCTGCTCCGGGTCGTCCGCGTACCAGGCGCCCAGTGGGGCGATACGCATCGCGGCGCCGTTGCCCAGGACCCCTGTCCGTTGAAGAGCGCGGCGGCGAGCTCGCGCCAGTCGCCGCCCTCCCGGACGAGTCTCAGCAGGCGGTTGACCGCGGGACCGTAGCCCCGGTCGAAGTCATGGTGCTCGGCAAAGGAACGCGCAAGGGCGTCCTGGTCGATGCGGTGGTGGGCAGCCAGCACGGCGACGACGGAACCGGCCATCTCCGTGTCGTCGGTCCACTGCCAGGGCCCGGACGGCACCTCGCGGCGCTTCAGCAGCGGGTGGTTCACCGGCACGAAGTACTGCGAGCCCAGAGCGTCGCCGACGGACAGTCCGCGCAGGCAGGCCAGGGCGCGGCCCAGGCGCCCGTCAGGGGAGGAGTCAGCGGTCATCGCCCTGCCACTCTATCCGGTGATCCCATACGGTTCGGGATCTCGCCAGCGGTCGAACGGCCGGTCGAGTGTGTACTTGCCGTCGTCTCCCAGAACGAGCATCCGCACCTCGCCGTTCCCCGGGTTCGACAATGACTCGAACTCCGCGACCGTCCAGTGGAACCACCGCATGCAGAACAGCCGCATGGCCAGACCGTGGGTCACGATCAGGACGTTCGGCGGGTGGTCGGGATCCTCGAAACTGCGGAACAGGCTCTCCAGGAAGCCACCGACCCGGTCGTAGACGTCGGCGCCGGACTCGCCCTGGGCGAAGCGGTAGAAGAAGTGGCCGTACGCGTCACGGTAGGCCTTCTGGAGGCGGACCTCGTCCCGGTCCTGCCAGTTGCCCCAGTCCTGCTCACGCAACCGGGGTTCCTCGCGCACGCGTATGAGGCCGGCGTCGAGGTGGAAGGCGCGCAGCGTCTCGTGCGTGCGGCGGTACGGGGAGACGTACACGCTGACGCGCTCGCCGCCGAACAGTTCGCGCAGCTGCTCGCCCGTCGCCTCCGCCTGCCGCCGTCCCCGCTCGGTCAGAGCGAGGGCGTGGTCGGGTTCACGCTCGTACACGGAGTCATCAACATTGCCCGTTGACTCGCCGTGCCGGACAAGGACGATGCGCCGTGGTCGTGCCATGCCAAAACCCTAGATCGGGTGACGCCTCGCCGAGCACACGTACCGCACCTGTACAGCGTAGGTCACACAGATCCCGCACCACAGATCACACCCCTACCCGACCGGAGCCTGCCCCTCCGGCCGGCCGGGCGTCACACCGTCCAGCTCGGCTCCATGTCCACGACGGCTCCGGTGAGCGCCGCCACGTCCGCCTCCGTCTGGGCCCTCAGGGCCAGCCGTTCCACGCGTTCGGTGCGGTACTTGCCGTGCTCGGCGGCCGACCGCCACATCGACAGCACCAGGTACTCGTGCCCGGGTGCCTCGCCGAACAGGCCGCGCAGCATTCCGGGCGAGCCGGCCATCGCCGGGTTCCAGACCTTCTCCTGCATCAGCACGAAATGCTCGGCCCGCTCCGCGCGGACACGGCAGAGCGCCACGCGCAACAGGTCGGCGTCCGTGAAGCGCGGCTCGAATCCGGTCTTCACGTCGAAGCGGTAGTCGAACAGCCTGACCTGTGCGTCCTTGAAGGTGCCCGACTGGGCCGACGCGAGCCGGTCGTGGGACCGTGCCATGAAGGAGTCATAGAAGGCGCGGCTCTCCCAGAACGCGAAGATGTGCGCCACGTCCGGCCGCCCCCGGCTCCAGCCACCCCCCTGCCCCGAAACCCCGGCTCCCCAGAAGCCCCGCCCACTTCCGCTGTCCCCGCTCGAACCCCCGGCGGTCCACCATGGTGCAGCGAATCCACTTGACCAGCACCGCGCCATGGTAAGGCCACGGAGCGTGGCGCCGGTCACTCTCGGCTGGACCGCTCCTCGGCGGGCGCACGGGCAGGCGTGGCAGGATGGACAAACAGTCGTGAGTGCCCGGCAGTTGGGGCGAACGGGCGAGTCGGTACGGGGAAGGGGACCGCAGTGGACGGGATCAACAAGGGGCTTCGCAAGATCGAGATCGCGATGCGGTGGGATCCCAGTCCTGCGGGGCAGCCGTCCACCGATCTGGATCTGGTCGCGGCGACCTATGTGGCGGACGATCCGTACGGCGATCCCGCCTATGTGGTGCACTTCGACAGCCGCTCCCCGACGGCACCATCTATCTCAACCGGGACAGCAAGGACGGCCAGGGCTTCGGATACGACGAAGTCATGACGCTGGAACTCGACCGGCTCGACGGCCGGTACGCGCGCGTGGTGGTCGGTGTCGTCATCCAGCAGCGCCCGGCGGAACGCACGTTCGTCAGCGTCGCCAACCCCGGCCTGCGCATCCGCGAGGGGTACACGGTGCTGGCGGAGGACGACTTCGGCGGTGTCCTCGGAGCCACGGCGGCGACCGTGGCGGAGTTCGTCCGGGACGGCTCCGGACCGTGGGACTTCCGCCCCGGAATCCGTGGTTTCGAGGGGACCCGGTGGCCTTCACCACGACGATGGGGGCGGCACACCGTCCCTGAGCCCCCGGCCCGGGAACGACGAGAGGGGCACCGTCCCGCAGGCGGTGCCCCTCTGTCATCTGCTCAAGCGCTCGGCGTCAGCTGCAGCCGCTCGTCGAGCCGCAGCCCTCGCAGATGTAGCAGGAACCGGCGCGCTGCATCTTCGTACCGCAGGAGAAGCACAGCGGGGCGTCGGCCTGGATGCCCAGCTGCATCTCGACCAGTTCGGCGCTGGTGTGGGCCTGCTGCGGGGCGGGCTGGGCCGCCTCGTCGTCCTTCGGCCTGGTGAGGGCCTTCAGCTCCTGCGCCCGGGGCGCCGACTGGGCCAGGCCCTCGACGTCGACCTCGTCCTCGGACGGCTCGTACGAACCGGTCTCCAGGTGACGCTGGCGCTCCTCGGCGGAGTGGATGCCGAGTGCGGAGCGCGTCTCGAAGGGCAGGAAGTCCAGCGCCAGGCGGCGGAAGATGTAGTCGACGATCGACTGCGCCATCCGCACGTCCGGGTCGTCCGTCATACCGGCCGGCTCGAAGCGCATGTTCGTGAACTTCGAGACATACGTCTCCAGGGGGACGCCGTACTGGAGACCGACGGAGACCGCAATGGAGAAGGCGTCCATCATGCCCGCGAGGGTCGAGCCCTGCTTGGACATCTTCAGGAAGACCTCACCGAGACCGTCGTCCGGGTAGGAATTGGCGGTCATGTAGCCCTCGGCGCCGCCGACGGTGAAGGACGTGGTGATGCCGGGACGTCCCTTCGGGAGGCGCTTGCGGACCGGGCGGTACTCGACGACCTTCTCGACCTTGGTCTCGACGACCGCGGGCTCCTCGGCCTTCTGCTCCTCCTTCTTCTTGGCGGAGAGCGGCTGGCCGACCTTGCAGTTGTCGCGGTAGATCGCGAGCGCCTTGACGCCCAGCTTCCAGGCCTCGAAGTAGATCTCCTCGACCTCCTCGACGGTCGCCGTCTCCGGCATGTTGACCGTCTTGGAGATGGCGCCGGAGATCCACGGCTGGATCGCGGCCATCATACGGACGTGGCCCATCGGGGAGATGGCCCGCTCGCCCATGGCGCAGTCGAACACCTCGTAGTGCTCGGGCTTGAGACCCGGGGCGTCGATCACGTTGCCGTGCTCGGCGATGTGGGCGACGATCGCCTCGATCTGCTCCTCGAGGTAGCCCAGGCGGCGCAGGGCCTGCGGCACGGTGCCGTTGACGATCTGCATCGAGCCGCCGCCGACCAGCTTCTTGAACTTGACCAGCGCGAGGTCGGGCTCGACACCGGTGGTGTCGCAGGACATCGCGAGGCCGATGGTGCCGGTCGGGGCGAGCACGGACGCCTGGGAGTTACGGAAACCGTTCTTCTCACCGATGCGCAGCACGTCACCCCAGGCTTCGCTGGCGGCGGCCCACACCGGGGTGTCCAGGTCGTCCATGCGGACGGCCTTGTCGTTGGCGTCCGAGTGCTGCTTCATGACGCGCTTGTGGGCGTCGGCGTTGCGGGCGTAGCCGTCGTACGGGCCGACGACCGCGGCGAGTTCGGCGGAGCGCCGGTATGCCGTACCCGTCATCAGGGAGGTGATGGCACCGGCGAGGGCGCGGCCGCCGTCGGAGTCGTAGGCGTGGCCGGTGGCCATCAGCAGGGCACCGAGATTGGCGTAGCCGATGCCGAGCTGGCGGAACGCGCGCGTGTTCTCGCCGATCTTCTGGGTCGGGAAGTCGGCGAAGCAGATCGAGATGTCCATCGCGGTGATGACCAGCTCGACGACCTTCTGGAAGCGCTCGGCCTCGAAGGACTGGTTGCCCTTGCCGTCGTCCTTGAGGAACTTCATCAGGTTCAGCGAGGCCAGGTTGCAGGACGTGTTGTCCAGGTGCATGTACTCGCTGCACGGGTTCGACGCGGTGATCCGGCCGGACTCGGGGCAGGTGTGCCAGCCGTTGATGGTGTCGTCGTACTGGATGCCGGGGTCGGCGCAGGCCCAGGCGGCCTCGGCGATCTTGCGGAAGAGCGCCTTGGCGTCGACCTCCTCGATGACCTCGCCGGTCATCCGGCCGCGCAGCCCGAACTGACCGCCCTGCTCGACCGCCGTCATGAACTCGTCGTTCACACGGACCGAGTTGTTGGCGTTCTGGTACTGGACGGACGCGATGTCGTCGCCGCCCAGGTCCATGTCGAAGCCCGCGTCACGCAGGACGCGGATCTTCTCCTCTTCCTTGACCTTGGTCTCGATGAAGTCCTCGATGTCCGGGTGGTCCACGTCGAGGACGACCATCTTGGCGGCACGGCGGGTGGCGCCACCGGACTTGATCGTTCCTGCGGAGGCGTCGGCGCCACGCATGAAGGAGACCGGGCCGGAGGCGTTGCCGCCGGAGGAGAGTAGCTCCTTGGAGGAGCGGATCCGGGAGAGGTTCAGGCCGGCCCCGGAGCCGCCCTTGAAGATCATGCCCTCTTCCTTGTACCAGTCGAGGATCGACTCCATGGAGTCGTCGACGGAGAGGATGAAGCAGGCGGAGACCTGCTGGGGCTGCTTGGTGCCGACGTTGAACCAGACAGGGCTGTTGAAGCTGAAGATCTGGTGCAGGAGGGCGTAGGCCAGCTCGTGCTCGAAGATCTCGGCGTCGGCGGGAGAGGCGAAGTACTTGTGGTCCTCTCCGGCCTTCCGGTACGTCTTCACGATGCGGTCGATCAGCTGCTTGAGGCTGGTCTCGCGCTGCGGAGTGCCGACGGCACCGCGGAAGTACTTGCTGGTGACGATGTTGACCGCGTTCACCGACCAGAAGTCGGGGAACTCCACGCCGCGCTGTTCGAAGTTGACCGAGCCGTCGCGCCAGTTGGTCATGACGACGTCACGGCTCTCCCACGCCACCTCGTCGTAGGGGTGGACCCCGGGGGTGGTGTGGACGCGCTCGATACGCAGGCCCTTGCTCGCCTTGGTGCCCTTGGCGCGGGAACTCCGTGCCGGACCGCTCGCCGTCTCTGTCATGCCGCCTCCCTGTACGGGCGAAAACGCCCTGAAGTGCCCCGTTGTTCCCGTGGCACGGTGTTCTGTCTGGTGTTGCGGGCATCCACTCACACAGCCCGCAACAGGTCTTCACATCGCCGCCGCCGCCCGGCCGGGCCCGGAGCTGCCTCCCGGGTCCGGCCCGCCGGTCAGTCGGCGGCGCCTGCGGGCTCGGGGACGGGTGCCGCCCCTCCCGGCCCGCGGTCGTCTTCCTGGCTCCCCGCCCCCGCGTCCTCCCGGTCGCCGTCGTCCGCGTCGGGGCGTCCCGTCTCTTCCCTGAGTTCGGCGATGGCCGCCTCGAAGTCCTCGAGCGAGTCGAACGCCCGGTAGACGGAGGCGAATCGCAGGTAGGCGACGAGATCGAGCTCCTGCAACGGGCCGAGTATGGCCAGCCCCACGTCATGGGTGGTCAGCTCGGCGCTTCCGGTGGCCCGCACCGCCTCCTCGACCCTCTGCCCGAGCTGGGCGAGCGCGTCCTCGGTGACGGGCCGTCCCTGGCACGCCTTGCGCACCCCATTGATGATCTTGGTGCGGCTGAAGGGTTCGGTGACTCCGGACCGCTTGACCACCATGAGCGAACACGTCTCCACGGTCGTGAAACGACGGGAGCAGTCCGGACACTGGCGGCGCCTGCGGATCGACGTGCCGTCGTCGGTCGTACGGCTGTCGACGACACGGCTGTCGGGGTGCCTGCAGAAGGGGCAGTGCATGAACTCCCAACCCTCCTCACAGCAGACTCAATAGCCTCGCGAGACCTCTTGCGCCCCACGAAGCAGCCCCAAGCATAGGCGATGACCTTGGGCGCGGAGACCCGGGGGACCACAACTTGTGGGCTGCTGCTGCAATCCAACCACTAGATGTGGGGATTGGCTCATACATCCACGCCGGATTCGCGCGTCGCACGCTCAGGCGCAGGTGAGGGGTGGCCGACCGGTCGCGCCGACCTCGCAGGGCAGCGGCCGTACCGCCGTTCACGCCTGACCGACACGCCGGCCGGGTCCGTCCACGCACAGCCGTATCGCTACGGCACATGCGGAGATACGGTGGGCGCCGCGGGGAGGGGACGTGGGACTCCCGCACAGATGAGGGCTGATCCCAGGGCAGGGGAATGCCGGATGGCAGACTGGGGCAACAGTCCACGAGGTGATCACCCCGGCGGTGAAGAGTACAGCAATGCGCCCTTTTGCCTGCCAGGTGGCGTGGCCGCCAATACACCCGGACACATGATCGCGTCCGGCGATTCGCGATTTTTCACTCGAACGTGTGTTTGGCGCAACCTTTCGAAAGCAACTACCGTTGTCCAGCAGGGAGACCATCGAGAGGGGCCGACGTGACCACCACCGCAGACAGTGCCACCATCACTGCCCAGGACCGCTCCCAGGGCCGACTGGAGCCGGTGCACGCGATGAACGAAGCCGCGAACCCTGAGGGGCACAAGCGCTCCCTGCCGGGCCGACCTCCCGGCATCCGGGCGGACAGCTCGGGCCTCACCGACCGGCAGCGCCGCGTGATCGAGGTGATCAGGGACTCGGTGCAGCGGCGTGGCTACCCGCCGTCGATGCGCGAGATCGGCCAGGCCGTCGGCCTCTCCAGCACCTCCTCCGTCGCACACCAGCTGATGGCGCTGGAGCGCAAGGGCTTCCTGCGCCGCGACCCGCACCGGCCGCGCGCCTACGAGGTGCGCGGGTCCGACCAGGCCGCCTCGGTGCAGCCCACGGACACCGCGGGCAAGCCGGCCGCGTCGTACGTCCCACTGGTCGGCCGCATCGCCGCCGGTGGGCCGATCCTCGCCGAGGAGTCCGTCGAGGACGTCTTCCCCTCCCCCGCCAGCTCGTCGGCGACGGTGAGCTGTTCGTGCTGAAGGTCGTCGGTGACTCGATGATCGAGGCCGCGATCTGCGACGGCGACTGGGTCACGGTCCGCCGCCAGCCGGTCGCCGAGAACGGCGACATCGTGGCCGCCATGCTCGACGGTGAAGCCACGGTCAAGCGCTTCAAGCGCGAGGACGGCCATGTCTGGCTCCTGCCGCACAACGCGGCCTACGAGCCGATCCCGGGCGACGACGCGACCATCCTCGGCAAGGTGGTGGCCGTACTGCGCCGCGTCTGACGCCACGCGCCGCGTCGGGTGGGTCCCTCGGCCCGCCCTCTGACCGGGCCCCGGGACCCCTGCGCCGGTTCCGGGGCCCTGCGCTGTCCGGACCCCGGCATCCGAATGGTCTGAGGCTCGAAGTGCCCGAGGCGTGGGCGCGGGGGTCGGTCTGCGGCCGAGCTGCCGCAGACCGACCCCCAGGACTCATTCGGCTTCCGCCTGCTTCGCGACCGCGTCGATTGCCGCCAGCGACTTCCGCACCTGGTTACGGTCCGTCGTGTACCAGAAGTCGGGCAGTGACGCCTTCAGATAGCCCCCGTACCGGGCCGTCGCCAGACGCTGGTCCAGGACAGCCACGACACCGCGGTCACCCGAGGCCCGCACGAGACGGCCGGCACCCTGGGCCATGAGGAGCGCGGCGTGAGTGGCGGCGACCGCCATGAAGCCGTTGCCCCCCGCCTCCTCCACGGCCTTCTGCCGGGCGCTCATCAAAGGGTCGTCCGGGCGGGGAAACGGGATCTTGTCCATGACCACGAGCTGACAGCTCGGTCCGGGGACGTCGACGCCCTGCCAGAGCGACAGAGTGCCGAAGAGGCAGGTCTTCGGGTCGGCCGCGAAGTTCTTGATGAGCTCGCCGAGCGTCTCCTCTCCCTGGAGGAGGATCGGGAACTCCGGGATCCGGGAGCGCAGCTCCTCGGCGGCCAGCTGAGCACCCGCATGGAGGAGAACAGACCCAGGGTTCGCCCGCCCGCCGCCTGGATCAGCTCCGTCAGTTCGTCGAGCATGTCCGCGCGATCGCCGTCCCGCGCTGGGCGCGCCAGGTGCTTGGCGACGTACAGGATGCCCTGCTTGGGGTAGTCGAACGGCGAGCCGACGTCGATGCCCTTCCACTTCGGGAAGTCGTCGCCCTCGGAGCCCTCGGGGGCCAGGCCAAGGGAAGCACCGACGCCGTTGAAGTCGCCGCCCAGCTTCAGCGTCGCGGACGTCAGCACCACGGAGCGGTCCGCGAACAGCTTCTCCCGCAGCAGCCCCGAGACGGACATGGGGGCGACACGCAGGGAGGCACCGAAGCGGTCGTGGCGCTCGTACCAAACCACGTCCCACTCGGAGCCGTTCGTGATCCGCTCCGCCACGTCGTGCACGTTCTCCACGGAGGCCAGGGCCTGCTTGCGGACCGCGTCCTCGTCCTGGACGGACTTGTCGCGGGTCGCGCCGATCGCGGAGATGACGGTGCGGCACGCGTCGCGCAGCGCCATGAGCGCGTATCCGAGATCCTCGGGGATCTCCTCAAGGCGGCCCGGCAGTGCCAGCTCCATCAGCCGTTCGAAACCCTCGGCGGCGGTCTGGAGCTGGTCCGCGGCCTTCTCGTTGACGAGTTTCGCGGCGCGGCGCACCGCACGGTTGACCTGGCCCGGAGTGAGCTCGCCGGTGGCGACCCCGGTGACCCGCGAGACCAGTTCATGCGCCTCGTCGACGATCAGCACCTCGTGCTGCGGGAGGACCGGGGCACCCTCGATGGCGTCGATCGCGAGCAGCGCGTGGTTGGTGACGACGACCTCGGAGAGCTTGGCCCGCTCACGGGCCATCTCGGCGAAGCACTCCGCCCCGTAGGCGCACTTCGAGGCGCCCAGGCACTCCCTCGACGACACAGACACCTGGCCCCAGGCCCGGTCCGAGATACCGGGCGTGAGGTCGTCACGGTCGCCCGTCTCGGTCTCGTCGGCCCAGTCACGTACCCGCAGCAGGTCCTGGCCCAGCTTGCTGGTGGGCGCGGCTGCCTCGAACTGGTCGAAGAGGCCCTCCTCCTCGTCCTGCGGAACGCCCTCGTTCAGGCGGTGCAGGCACAGGTAGTTCGACCGGCCCTTGAGCATCGCGAACTCCGGACGGCGGCGCAGCAGGGGGTGCAGCGACTCGACCGTTCTCGGCAGGTCGCGCTCCACCAGCTGGCGCTGCAGGGCCAGCGTGGCGGTCGCGACGACCACACGCTCCCCGTGCGCGAGCGCGGGCACCAGGTAGCCCAGCGACTTACCGGTGCCGGTGCCGGCTTGGACCAGCAGGTGGGAGCCGTCGTCGATCGCCTCCGCGACGGCTTCGGCCATGGCCACCTGACCGGGGCGCTCCGTACCGCCGACGGCAGTGACGGCAGCATGCAGGAGTTCGGGGAGTGAGGGCTTCGTCATAGCGCGACCACCCTACGACCCAGCACTGACAAACGGGTGATCAAGGCGGGGACGAGGGGCGGGATCAAGGCCTCTGGCTCCTGGACGGGGTGGGACGACGAATGGGGGACGGGCGGTGGTGTGGCGTGGTGAGGGACACGGTGGTTCCGGCGGCGGGAGGTGCGAGCTGAGGGCGGGACGAGTGAAGGGGGCGAGTGAAGGGGGACGGGCGGAGGGAAGACAAGTGGAGGGGACTGGTGGAGCGGGGCGATCTGCGCTGCGGCGCCGGGCGAGTGGGACGACCAAGTCGCTGCGGCCGCGCAGGAAGATCGGCGGCCGTTTCCAGAATTCGTGACGTGACCGGGAACTGCGGCGACACGACCTGCGTTCAATGCGTGATGGCACGGTGACACAGGGCTACATCAGGTGTCGCAGGGTCCGGTCTCGGACCATGAGGGCGGCGCGCTTGGCGGGAAGGTCGACCTCGGCGGAGAACCGGAAGCCTGCGGTCAGGAAGGCAGCGATGGAGGGGGTGTTGCGAATGTCGGGTTCCGCGATGACGCGTGCGCAGGAGGTGCGCCGCGCGAGAACGAGATCGGCCACGGACCGGAGCAACAGGCCTCCGAGACCGCGCCCTCGGTCGGCGACAGCGCCGACGAGGAGGTGGACTCCCGTGTCGTGAGGCCGGGCCGGGTAGTGACGGGCGAGCGGATCCAGGTCCGCCCGGTAGACCTCCCAGTAGCTCATCGGCGTTCCGTCCAGCACGCCGATGCACGGAACGCTGCGCCCGTCACCTGCGAGTTGGGCCTGCAGATGGCCCTCGGTCACGCTCGGCGGTCCGGACAGCTCCCAGAACGCCTCGGCGGCGGGGTCGTTCATCCAGCGGCTGACGAGCGGAAGGTCGCGCTCGATCCGCACGGGGACGAGGTGGAAGACGCCCGCGGACGTGTCGATGGGGCCCCAGTCGGCGACGCGGTCGAGGAGGTCGTCCTGGGCCGCGAGGACGGAGAGGAGGGAGGTGTCACGGATCGCGGTGGGGGAGACGGATGGCTGGGCCGTCTCATCGCCCGGCCATCGCGTTCCGTCGCTGCCGGCCTCCTCCGGGACGAAGGCGATGAGTTCGTCCGGGAGCCGCAGGTCCATGGTGTCCTCGCCCTGCTCGTCCGCACTGGAGCCGGTGAGGGCACCGGCACCGGAGTCGGCACCAGCGCCGGAGTCGGAGTCGGCATCTGAGCTGGCGTCGCACGTGACGGGGACAGCGGACGAGGTACCGGCGGTCGGGTCGGCAGGAGGCACCAAACGCTCCTCTCAGGAAAGGGGTGAGGCGGGTCCTCGGGGATGAAGGAGGTCGGTTGTGATGGGGTCAAGGTGATCAGGAGTGCAGGGGGTTGGCGATGGTGACGTAGACGGACTGCGTGTCGATCGGGCCGACGAGTTCGTCGAGGCCGTGCAGCCGGGTCAGCAGGTTGGCCTTGCAACGCAGGACGGGTGATTCGAGCAGCAGCGCGGGCAGCGGGGTACGCAGCCGGGCCGGGCCGGAGGCGACGCTTGCCAGGAATCGGCGGAAGGCGGCGAGCAGCAGCCGCTCGTCTGCCAGCCGCTGGGAGCCGAACGCGCCGATGAGGCCGAACACGTTGTTGACCGCCAGGTAGTACGCGAAGCGCTCGTCGGTGACCTCGTCGGAGACGAACGTGTCGCTCTGCTCTCCGATCCCGGGCAGCCGGGCGTCGAGGTCCGCGCGCCGGGACTCGCGGAAGTAGTAGCCCTGGTTGTCACGGTAGCGCCCGCCCGTGGGCCAGCCGTCGGCATCCAGCAGGAGCAGGGTGTTCTGCTGGTGCGCCTCCAGGGCGATGCCGGCCTCACCGTCCAGCCACAGCACGGGACGCACGACGTGCTCGAGGTAGCGCAGGAACCACTCGGTGGCGACGGCTCCGCGGGGTCGGCCGCTACGGCGGGCGAGGCGGGTGACGACGTCGGCCAGCCGGGACCGCAGAGCCGGGTCGTGGGCCTCGGGGTCACGGGGCCCGGCGCCGGGCCAGGCCTCGGAGTCGGGGCGTGGGGAGACGAGTCCGGCGACGCAAAGGACGTCGTCCGTGGGGTTGAACGGGTTGTGGCGGATCACCACGTTCAGTCCGGCCAACGGCGCGCCGTCGGAACCGTCGACAGCGAGCCAGGCCGGGTCGCGAACGATGTCGAAGCCCGGATGCTCGGCCCGCCACTGCTGAGCGAGTCCGCCCCGGAGCAGGCGATGGACCTCGACGCCGCGGTGCAGTTCCTTACGGAGGTTCTCACGACGGGAGTTGGTGATGCGCAGGCCCAGCGACAGCTTGAGCATGGCGGGGGCGCCGGTCCGGTAGACGGTCCGCACGGAGGAGGTGGCGTGCCAGGGAGCGCCATGGATGCCGAGGTCACGGAGCAGGCCGCTCTCCAGCAGGGCAGCGGTCTCCGGACGGTGGCGGACATCGCGCGCCTGCCAGGGGTGCAGGGGCAGCAGGGTGTGCCCGTCCGGCAGTGGCAGGCCGGGGTCGGCCAGGCGTGCGGTGAGCCGGGCCGCGGCGACAGGGCGGCCGCGTTCGGTCCAGGCGGAGTCGGTGGCGAGGACGGAGGGAGCGACAGCCATCCAGTGCAGGGCGAAAGACCCGCGCAACTCGGGCGAGTAGAGGCGCGCTTCGGATTCGGAGAGGCCCTCGCGGCTCTTCGAGGTCGGGTGCAGGGGGTGGCCGAAGACGAGTGCCTGTTCCGCGGCCAGAAAGAGGTCGGGGCCGTCGACCGGGTGTTCCCGGCGGTCTCGGACGAAGGCGGCGACGCGGCGGAGGGAGTCGGCGACACCCGCGACCCATCCGACGCCGTCGTCGGCACCGTTGCCATCGATGGCCGGTGGGCCGGCAGTGCCCGTGAAACCTCCGTCGGCAGCATGTCCCGTGCCAATGCCTGAGGCGCCACTGGCCCCGGTGCCGGACGCGCCGCTGACACCAGTGCCGGAAGCGCCGCTGATGCCGGAGGCACCTGGGGACGTCTCCCTGGAGAGCAGAGCGGCGAGGGTGACGGCGTCTGCTGGAGGTGCGTGCTCGGGAGCGTCGGCCAGACGGGGAAAGCCGAAGCGGTGCCAGCCCGTAGGGGACCAGTAGCGGACCGGCACGAGGAGGGTTGTGCCGCTGGCAGGCAGGGGCACGCGGAGGATGCCGTCGCGGGGGGCGGGCTGGTCGGTCTCGCGTACCCAGCAGCGCAGCAGGGTCTCCACGGCCGCTGCCTGGGCGGCGGTGCGCGGGTCGGGATGAGCCAAGAGGTCTGCTGCAGGGACGTCGCCCTGTAGCCGACCGCCCCGCACCTCCGGGGCCGGCGTCTCAAGTCTCTGACGCGGGACCGCCGGGTTCGCCGATGTCGTCGCCGCGGCCCGGGAGTCGGTGCAGCTCCGTGCGGGCGTCGTGGCGTGGTCGTCGGGCTGGGGGTGGCGTTCAAGACGGGTACCTCGTGAGGTGGTTCCGGGTGGTGCGGATGGGTCCTGGGAGCGGAGGAGTTCCACTCGGCCGGCTTGAGGGAGTGCCAAGGGTCGCGGCGTCGGGGTTCATGACGCGCACGGTGCTGCTGTCGAGGCTCCATGGCATCGAGCCACCGCTCCTACGGCGTCGGCCAGGCGATCCAGCACGGCGGCCGCCTGTTCGTCGGTGATAGTCAGAGGCGGCAACAGCCGTACGACACTCGTGTGGCGGCCGCCGAGTCCGACGATGAGGCCGCGTCGCAGGCACTCCCGCTGGACGGCGGCCGCCAGTTCGGGCGCGGCGGGGAGGGGCCGGCGCGCGCTGTCCGGCATCGCCGGCGGCCGCGCGTCGCGCCCCGGGGCCACGTCCCGCCCCGGCCCCGCTTGCCCGTCTGAAGCCACTTGTCCGACCGAGGCCTCTGGATCACCCAAAGTTCGTGGCCCACCCGAAGCCTGTTGTCCAGCTGGACCCGGTGGACCACTCGAAGTCCGCCCCTCCGGATCCACCAACTCCACGCCGATCATCAGCCCTCTCCCCCGCACGTCGCCTACACACGCGAACTCCGTCACCAGTCCCTGAAGTCGGCTCAGCATCCGCGCCCCGAGGCTGGCCGCGCGCTCGGCGAGGTGGTTCTCCCGGACGTGGGCGAGGGTCGCCGTTCCGGCGGCCATGGCGAGTTGGTTGCCGGGGAAGGTGTCGGCGGGGCTGCCGGACACGCGGACGTCGAGGTCGTCGCGGTAGACCACGACCGCCAGCGGCAGGCTGCCTCCGATGGCTTTGGAGAGGACCATCACGTCGGGGGTCACTCCGCTGTGCTCCACCGCCCAGAAGGCGCCGGTCCGGCCGACGCCCGTCTGGATCTCGTCGGCGATCAGCGGAACCGACCGGTCGGCCGTGAGCTGTCGCATGCGCCGCAGCCAGGCGTCGGGGGCGGGAATCACCCCGCCCTCACCCTGGACGGGCTCGACGATCACCCCGGCGGGAAGCGGCACACCCGACCTGGGGTCGTCGAGGAGGGTCTCGGCCCAGCGGGCACCGAGAGCGGCGCCGCGCTCGCCCCCGACGCCGAACGGGCAGCGGTAGTCCTGCGGGTAGGGCAGGCGGACGACCCGTGCGTCGGATGCACCCTCGGTGGTCCTCCCTTCACCGGCGCCGGTGAACGCGATGAGGCCGGTCCGCCCGGTGGCCGCGCGTACGAGTTCGCAGGCGGTCTCCACGGCGTCGCTGCCGACCGGTCCGCAGAACCGTACGCGGGCGCGGTCGGCGAATCCGGGAGGCAGGGTGCGGAACAACTCGGTGACGAAGGCGTCCTTGACGGGTGTGGCCAGGTCGAGAACGTTCAACGGTGCGCCGGAGTCGAGGACCTTGCGGATGGCTTCCAGGACGACCGGGTGGTTGTGCCCGAGCGCGAGGGTGCCGGCTCCCGAGAGGCAGTCCAGGTAGCGGCGGCCGTCCGCGCCCTCGATGGTCAGTCCGCGGGCCCGCACCGGCACGATCGGCAGGGCGCGGGCGTAGGTGCGGGCCGCGGACTCGCGTGTGGACTGGCGGCGCAGGATCCCCTCGTGCGCGGCGCGGGCGCCGGGTGCCATGTCGTCGGCGGCCCCGCCGGCGAGGGGTTTCACCGGCCCGCGCCCCACAGCGGCCTCCTCGCAGGCCCATCCCCCCTGGGTCGATTCCGCCACGACTTCCCTGACCTCCCACTGGGCACGGGCACAGAGGACCGCGCACGGACAGCAGGCCCCTCACCGCTACAACCCCGGCCGCTCACCGGGTTACGGGTTGCCTCAAGATCCTTGCCGTGACGGAACTGTTGCGGTTCCGTCGGTCCTCCCCCACAGCCACCGCATAGTGTGTGGTGCCGTTCCCGGGCGCCGTGCGGTCGGCCTGAACCGCCCGCGACTCGGCGGAAGGCAGGGCCCAAGCACCGGTGCGTCCACGTTCGTTCCACATCAGGGGGAGTCAGATCATGCGATCCATACGGCCGTCGTCCACCGCCAGCCGAGGGGGAGGGCGCGCCGCAGGAACTCCCCCGTCCTGGCCGCCGTGGCTCTCGCCTCGGCGCTCGCGCTGACCGCCACCGCCTGCGAGTCGGGTGACGCCGCGGCGGGTGGCGAGGCCTCCGCGTCCGCGAGCGGTTCCGACGACGGCAAGCTGAGGATCCCGGACGACATCAGGGACCGGCTCCGCGAGCACGGCATCGACATCGACAAGTG
Source organism: Streptomyces tuirus (assembly GCA_018195615.1). Classification (GTDB taxonomy): domain Bacteria; phylum Actinomycetota; class Actinomycetes; order Streptomycetales; family Streptomycetaceae; genus Streptomyces; species Streptomyces tuirus_A. Next base: position 1,854,096 of record JAGTPG010000001.1, read on the forward strand.
GAAGAACGGCGCCTGGAAGAACTGGGACCGGGACGACTGGCTGCGCGAGGCCAACGAGTACATCAACCCGATCATCGAGGGGCTCTGGGACCCGGACCGCATGCGGGGCGCCGAGGAGCCGGACCAGGGTGTCGACGAGGGCGACCTCTCCGGTGACCAGGGTGTCACCGATCCGACGCCCGAGCCGGTCGAGGCGCAGGCCGTGCCACCGTCGTACCACGCGAACGCCCCCACGGCCGGGAAGGTCTTCTTCGACTCACCCAAGGGCTCGGCCGTCTGCTCGGCGACCGTGGTGAAGGACCCGGCTCACCCGGGCAAGTCCAACCTGGTGTGGACGGCGGGCCACTGCGTGCACGCGGGCAAGAAGGGCGGCTGGTACCGCAACATCGCGTTCGTGCCGTCGTACAACGACGACGGCAAGCCGGTCGCCGAACTGGAGAACGCCACCCGGGAGGACGTCGCTCCGTACGGCGTCTGGTGGGGTGACTGGGCGCAGACCTCGGACCAGTGGATCGAGCAGGGCGGCTCGACGGGCGGCGACGGCGCGCCGTACGACTTCGCGGTCATCCATGTGACGCCGGAGAAGGGCAGTGGCGGCAAGTCGCTGGAGGAGACGGTCGGTTCGGCGTTGCCGGTCGACTTCGACGCTCCTGCCGTACCGAAGATGAAGAGCGTCACCGCGATCGGCTACCCGGCCGCACCTCCGTACGACGGGCAGAAGCTGTACCGGTGCCAGGACCGGCCGGGCCGGCTGTCGGTCACCGCCTCGGACCCGACGATGTACCGCATCGGCTGCACCATGACCGGCGGTTCCTCCGGCGGCGGCTGGGTCGCGACCGGCTCGGACGGCGAGCCGGCGCTGGTGTCCAACACCTCGATCGGCCCGGTGACGTCGGGCTGGCTGGCCGGCCCGCGCCTGGGCGACGTGGCCGAGGGCGTCTACGACTCGGTGAGCAAGAAGTTCGCGGGCCGCTGAGGGCCGCTTGAGGCACCTGGCACACAGGCCCGAGTACTCACGGAAACCTTCACCACGCCACCCCGGTACGCCCTCAACTCCAGGGGCATAGTGGGGACTCACGCCCAGGGCCCCCAGTGGGCCCTGGGGGACGTTTCGTATGACATGCACACGCAGCACCACATTCGCACCAACGGGGGTCTTCGCACCATGCGTTCCACACGTACGCCCGGGGCACACCAGCGCGGGCGGCGCACCGTTCTCGCCGCCACCGGGCTCGTCGCCGCCCTGGCGCTCACCGCGACCGCCTGTGACGGTTCGGCGGACTCGGCGAACGGCAAGCCCGACGCCACCACCTCGCAGGCCGCGGACGGCGGCGGCAAGGTCAAGATCCCGGCCGACCTCGCCGGCAAGCTCAAGGAGCAGGGGATCGACGTCGACAAGTGGAGGGACGGCGGCTGGAAGGACTGGGACAAGGACAAATGGCTCAGTGAGGCCAAGGACTTCGTCAACCCGGTGATCGAGGGCCTCTGGAAGCCCGAGCGGATGCAGTCCGCGAAGGAGGCCAACAAGACGGTCACCACGAAGGACGCGTCCGCCGGCCAGGGCGTCAGCGACCCGGATCCCTCGCCGGTCCAGGCGCAGGCCGAGAAGACGCCGTACCACAGGAACGCCGCGCCGGTCGGCAAGGTCTTCTTCGACTCCCCGACGGCCCGGCCGTCTGCTCCGGAACAGTGATCAAGGACGTCAACCACCCTGGCAAGTCGAACCTGGTGTGGACGGCGGGCCACTGCGTGCACGCCGGCGGCAACGGTGGCTGGTACCGCAACATCACGTTCGTCCCGGCCTACAACGACTTCGGCGAGTCGGAGGCGGAGCTGAGCAACGCGAACCCTACGGAGATCGCGCCGTACGGCAACTGGTGGGCGGACTGGGCCTCGACCTCGAACCAGTGGATCCAGGGCGGCTCGGAGACCGGGGGTGACGGGGCCGCGTACGACTACGCCGTGCTGCACGTGAAGCCCGAGCAGGGCGCGAAGTCCCTGGAGGAGACGGTGGGCGCCGCGCTGGACGTGGACTTCTCCGCGCCGTCGGCGGCCGAGGCCGCCAAGATGGGTGCCTGGGGTTACCCGGCCGCGCCGCCCTACAACGGCCTGAAGATGTTCAAGTGCATCGACGTCCCCGGCCGGTTCTCGCTCAGCCCGAGCCTGCCGTCGATGTACCGCATCGGCTGCACCATGACCGGCGGTTCCTCCGGCGGCGGCTGGTTCCGGGTGGTGAACGGCAAGTCGGTGCTGGTCTCCAACACCTCGATCGGCCCGGCCGACAACACCTGGCTGGCTGGCCCGCAGCTGGGCCGGGACGCCGAGGCGCTCTACCAGAACATGAGCAGGACGTACGGCGGTCGCTGACCGCGCACAGCACGAAGGTCCGCCCCCGATTCCTTCGGGGGCGGACCTTTTCGCAGGTCAGGCGAGCGGCGCCGGAACGTACGGGGCGAGCTCCGCCGCCAGTTCCTCGTGCACCCGGACCTTGAGCAGGGTGCCCTCCGGGGTGTGCTCCTCGGAGATCACCTCACCCTCGTCGTGTGCCCGGGCGACCAGCTTGCCGTGCGTGTACGGCACGAGCGCCTCGATCTCGACCGACGGGCGCGGCAGCTCGTTGTCGATGAGCGCGAGCAGTTGCTCGATGCCCTGGCCGGTGCGGGCCGAGACGGCGATGGCCCGCTTCTCGACGCGCATCAGCCGCTGCAGCGTCAGCGGGTCGGCCGCGTCGGCCTTGTTGATCACGACGATCTCGGGCACGTCGGTGGCGCCGACGTCCCTGACCACCTCGCGCACGGCGGCCAGCTGCTCCTCCGGGGTCGGGTGCGAACCGTCCACCACGTGCAGGATCAGGTCGGACTCGCCGACCTCCTCCATGGTGGAGCGGAACGCCTCGACCAGGTGGTGGGGCAGGTGGCGGACGAAGCCGACCGTGTCGGCCAGCGTGTACAGCCGTCCGCTCGGGGTCTCGGCCCGGCGCACGGTCGGGTCGAGGGTCGCGAACAGGGCGTTCTCTACCAGCACGCCCGCGCCCGTGAGGCGGTTGAGCAGCGAGGACTTGCCGGCGTTGGTGTAGCCCGCGATGGCGACCGAGGGCACCTTGTGGCGCTTGCGCTCCTGGCGCTTGATCTCGCGGCCGGTCTTCATCTCCGCGATCTCCCGGCGCATCTTCGCCATCTTCTCGCGGATCCGCCGCCGGTCCGTCTCGATCTTGGTCTCACCGGGACCACGGGTGGCGAGGCCGCCGCCCTTGCCGCCGCCCATCTGCCGGGACAGCGACTGACCCCAGCCTCGCAGCCTCGGCAGCATGTACTGCATCTGCGCGAGCGCGACCTGCGCCTTGCCCTCTCGGGACTTGGCGTGCTGGGCGAAGATGTCCAGGATCAGGGCCGTACGGTCGATGACCTTGACCTTGACGACGTCCTCGAGGTGGATCAGCTGGCCCGGGCTGAGCTCACCGTCGCAGATGACGGTGTCCGCGCCCGTCTCGAGGACGATGTCCCGCAGCTCCTCGGCCTTGCCGGAGCCGATGTACGTCGCCGCGTCGGGCTTGTCGCGGCGCTGGACGACACCGTCGAGCACCAGCGCACCGGCCGTCTCCGCGAGGGCGGCGAGCTCCGCGAGGGAGTTCTCCGCGTCCTGCACCGTTCCCGAGGTCCAGACGCCCACGAGCACGACCCGCTCCAGGCGGAGCTGGCGGTACTCGACCTCGGTGACGTCCTCGAGCTCCGTGGAGAGGCCCACCACGCGGCGCAGAGCCGCGCGGTCGGAGCGGTCGAACTGGTCGCCGTCCCGCTCTCCGTCGATCTCGTGGCTCCAGGCGACGTCCTCTTCCATCAGGGCATCGGCCCGAAGACCCTCGGGTGGCTGTGCGCGAAGCGCTTGGTGTCCTGGGAAAAGGAAGAAGAGGAGGTCATTGGATCCTTACGTAGCTGGGAAACCGTGTGCGGCGACGGAGCGCTGCTTCGGACACGCCGGAGCTGGTCCGTCAGTGTCCTCAACGCTCGAGCACTCCGGGAGATTCCCGGCGCTCCGTGCCGCGCCGACGCGTCGATAGTCGCACGGCACGGGGCGTCTCGTCACCGTGTTATCGGGCGGCTGCCCTGGAGGGCGCCGTCGGTTTCCAGTCCGGGTGCCCCGGCATCGGCGGGGTCTTCTCGCCGTACAGCCAGCCCTGGAAGAAGCCGCCCAGGTCGCGCCCGGAGATCTCGCCGGCGAGCCGGACGAAGTCCCCGGTCGTGGCGGTGGCGTCCCGGTGGCGGCTGACCCAGGCCCGTTGCAGGCGTTCGAAGGCCGTGCTCCCGATCTCCTGTCGCAGGGCGTAAAGGACCAGCGCGGCGCCGTCGTACACGTTGTGCCGGAAGATGCCGATCTTGCTCCCGGGCGCGGGGGCCTTGGGGCGGCGGGTGGTCCGCCGGCCGCGCGCCAGCCGTCGGAGGCGCCGTACGCAGCTTTCATCCGATCCCGCAGCGACTTGCCGCCCTGCTTCTCGGCGTACAGCGCCTCATACCAGGTGGCAAATCCCTCATTGATCCACAAATCGGACCAGGTGTGCGGGCTGACGCTGTTGCCGAACCACTGGTGGGCCAGCTCGTGGACCATGATCGACTCGACGTACCACTTCGGGTGGACGGGCTGGGTGAAGAGCTCCCGCTCGAAGAGGGAGAGCGTCTGGGTCTCCAGTTCGAAGCCGGTGGTCACGTCGGCCACGAGCAGACCATAGGTCTCGAAGGGGTAGCGGCCGAGCCTGCTCTCCATCCAGGCGATCTGGCCGGGGGTCTTCTCCAGCCAGGGTTCGAGCGCCTTGCGGTGCCGGGTCGGTACGACGTCCCGTACGGGCAGCCCCTGCGGGCCGGCGCGGTGCAGCACCGTGGAGCGGCCGATGGAGACCTGCGCGAGTTCGGTGGCCATGGGGTGCCGGGTGCGGTACGTCCAGGTGGTCGACCCGCCGGACCGATCCGCACCGGCGGGCAGTCCGTTGGCGACGGCCGTGTGGCCCTCGGGAGCGGTGACCCGGATGGTGAACACCGCCTTGTCGGAGGGGTGGTCGTTGCAGGGGAACACCAGGTGCGCGGCGTCGGCCTGGTTGGCCATGGCGAGCCCGTCCGCGGTGCGCACCCAGCCGCCCTCGCGGCCCTTGGGCGGCACGGGGTCACTGGTGTGGCGCACGGTGATCCGCATCCGGGTGCCGTCCGGCACGGGATCCCGGGGCGTGATCACGAGGTCCTCACCGGCGGTGCCGAACCGCGCGGGCTCGCCGTCGACCTCGACGGAGCGGACCGTGCCGTGGGCGAAGTCGAGGTTGACGCGGTCCAGGTCGGCGGTCGTCCAGGCGTCGACGGTGGTGACGGCCTGCAGCGGCTCGCTGTTGGTGCCGGGGTAGGTGAAGGAGAGGTCGTACGACTCCACGTCATAGCCGGGGTTGCCCAGGTAGGGGAAGAGGCGGTCACCGAGGCCGAGCGGAACGACCGGGGCGTTCGCGGCGACGAGGCAGACGGAGACGGCCGAGGCGAGCAGCGCCGCCGTCGTTCTCCGACGGCGCGTGCGCGGAGCGTGACTCTGGGGGGTGAGGAACATGCCCCACGGCTATCAGCGCACATGTCCGCCGACCGGGACGACACGCGTCCGGCCCACCCGAACCGGGGACCGGGCCCTGCGCCGGAAGCCGCTCCCCGGTGGCCGAGCCCGGAACCGCCTCAGCCGCCCTGCGTCTGCGGCTGGGCCCGGCTCACGTCGTACACCCCGGCCACGTTGCGCATCGCGCGCATGAGGGAGGGCAGGTGGGCCGCGTCCGGGAGCTGGACGGTGTAGGTGTGGCGGACCTGCTGCTGGGTCGGGGGTTCGACGGTGGCGGAGACGATCTCGGCGCCTTCGAGGGCCATGGCCTCGGTGAGGTCGGCGAGCAGATGCGGACGGACGAACGATTCGGCGACCAGCGTGACCCGGCACTCGGTGGCCTCGCCCCAGCGCACGCCGACCTCCGTACGCCCCCCACCCTTCATCCGGGCCACCGCGGCACACTCGAGGCGGTGCACGGTGACCGCTCCCCCGCGTACGGCGAAACCGGTGATCTCGTCGGGCGGTACGGGTGTGCAACAGCGGGCGAGCCGCACGGTGGCGCCGGGCCGGTCGGTGAGGACGGTGCCGGAAGCCGGCCCGTCCGGGTCGGGCGCGTCGGGGTGGCGGGCCGGGGAGCCGCCGCGCGTTCCTCGGCCTGTCGGTCCTCCTGGGTCTCGGTCCGCTGGGCCTCGGCCTGCGCCGGGTGGGCGGCCAGCCAGCGCTGGATGGCGATCCGGGCCGCGGGCGTGTGGGCGTGCTCCAGCCATTCCCGGGAGGGCTCGGACGCCGGGTCCTGGCCCATGAGGAGCTGCACGGTGTCACCGTCCTTCAGGACGGTGCTCAGCGTCGCCAGGCGGCCGTTGACGCGGGCGCCGATACACGCGTGCGCGTCCTCGCCGTACTGCGCGTACGCGGCGTCCACACAGGTCGCTCCCTCGGGCAGGCCGAGCGTGCCGCCGTCGGGCCGGAACACGGTGATCTCGCGGTCCTGGGCGAGGTCCTCGCGCAGGGTCGACCAGAAGTGGTCCGGGTCGGGTGCCGCCTCCTGCCAGTCGAGAAGCCGGGAGAGCCAGCCGGGGCGGGTGGGGTCGACGCGCTCGCCGTCGGCCGGGTCGTCGGGGGCCGGAGCGTACGGGTTGCCGAGCGCGACGACTCCGGCCTCGGCGACCTTGTGCATCTGGTGCGTGCGGATGAGGACTTCGACGACCTGGCCGTCCTCCCGCGCCACGGCCGTGTGCAGCGACTGGTACAGGTTGAACTTCGGTACGGCGATGAAGTCCTTGAACTCCGAGACCACCGGCTTCATGCAGGTGTGGAGTTCGCCCAGGACGCCGTAGCAGTCGGCGTCCTCGTGCACCAGGACCAGGAGGCGGCCGAAGTCGGAGCCGCGGAGCCGGCCGCGCTTGCGGGAGACCCGGTGCATGGAGACGAAGTGGCGGGGCCGGATGAGGACTTCGGCCGGGATGTCCGCCTCGCGCAGCACCGCGCGCACCTCGTCGGCGACCTCGGCGAGCGGGTCGTCCGCGCGGGCGGCGTTGCGGACGATCAACTCCCTTGTGTGGGCGTACTCGTCGGGATGGAGAATCGCGAAGACCAGGTCTTCCAGTTCGGTCTTGAGCGCCTGGACGCCGAGCCGTTCGGCGAGCGGGATGAGCACGTCACGTGTCACCTTGGCGATGCGCTCCTGTTTCTCGGGGCGCATCACGCCGAGCGTGCGCATGTTGTGCAGCCGGTCGGCGAGTTTGATCGACATCACGCGGACGTCGTTGCCGGTGGCGACGAGCATCTTGCGGAAGGTCTCGGGCTCGGCGGCGGCGCCGTAGTCGACCTTCTCCAGTTTGGTGACGCCGTCGACGAGGTAGCGGACCTCCTCGCCGAACTGCTCGCCCACCTGGTCGAGCGTCACGTCCGTGTCCTCGACGGTGTCGTGGAGCAGGGACGCGGTCAATGTGGTGGTCTCGGCGCCGAGTTCGGCGAGGATCAGGGTCACGGCGAGCGGGTGCGTGATGTACGGCTCGCCGCTCTTGCGCATCTGGCCGCGGTGTGAGGACTCGGCCAGGACGTAGGCGCGGCGCAGGGGTTCGAGATCCGCGTCGGGGTGGTGGGCGCGGTGGGCCTCGACGACGTGGCTGATGGCGTCGGGCAGCCGGTCGCGGGCGGCGGGGCCGAGCAGCGCGGCTCTGCCGAGGCGGCGCAGGTCGATCCGGGGGCGGGCCTTTCTGCGTGGCGCTGTCGGCGTCACCGCGCCCGACACCGCGCCCGGCATCGGGCCTGGGGTCACGGAATTCGTGGCCTCCGCACTCATGGGCACCTCCGGCTGCGTGGACCGGTGGACGGGGTGCCCCAGGGCGGACACGGCTCAGGGGGCGGCTTCGGTCCCCCGTCCGGGCCGGTGCTTGATGCTATCGAGCCCACCACGCCCGGCTGACCGCCTCTCGCCGAGCGTGAAACTGATCACCCATTCGAGCGACGTTTGTGAGGTTTGTACCCCCGTACATCGAGACCGCGATGGTGTTCTTCCCGCCAAATGGCCGGTTGTCAACGGTGCTTTCGGGCCGAGCGGCCGATGGAGCGCGGCTGTTTCAGGCCGGTTGTGCCCCGCTCACGTGGCCGCGGAGTTCTCCAGCCACTCGGTGTCGATCTCGCCCTCGGCGACGATCACCGCCGGGCCCGTCATCTCGATCTGCCCGTCGGGTCGCTCAGTGATCACCAGGGTGCCGCCGGGGACGTCGACGGTGTACGTCGCCGGCGTGCCGGTGACCGCCGGGTCGGCGCCGTCACGGCGGGCGGCGGCCACGGCGACCGCGCACGCGCCGGTGCCGCACGAGCGGGTCTCGCCGGAACCCCGCTCGTGCACGCGCATCGCGACGTGCCCGGGGCCGCGGTCGACCACGAATTCGACGTTCACACCGTCCGGGTAGGCGGTGGCCGGGCTGAAGGGCGGCGGGGAGTACAGGTCGCCGGCGTGCGCCAGGTCGTCCACGAACGCCACCGCGTGCGGGTTGCCCATGTTCACGTTCCGTGCGGACCAGTGGCGCTCGCCGACGCTGACCGTGACGTCCCCCTCGGGGAGCAGTGCCTTGCCCATGCCGACGGTGATGTCACCGTCCTTGGACAGGTGCACGGTCTTCACGCCGCCGCGCGTGGCGATCGCGAGGTCTCCTTCGGTGACGTGTCCGGCGCGCTGGAGGTAGCGCGCGAAGACGCGCACGCCGTTGCCGCACATCTCGGCGATCGAGCCGTCGCCGTTGCGGTAGTCCATGAACCACTCGGCCTCGGCCGCCATGCTCTTCGCCTCGGGGTGCGCCGCGGACCGCACCACGTGCAGCAGGCCGTCACCGCCGACGCCGGCGCGGCGGTCGCACAGGGCGGCGACGGCGGCCGGGGAAGGTCGATGAGGTTCTCGGGGTCCGGGACGATCACGAAGTCGTTCTCGGTGCCGTGGCCCTTGAGGAAGGGGATCCGCGTGCTCATGTCCTCGATCGTACGGGGCGCTCCACGGGGAGGGGGCGGCGCAGTGGTCCCGTGCGGGTGCCTTGTGGCTGGTCGCACCACGCGGCGGAGCCGCATGTCGGCACCGCCCCGCGCCCCTGGAGGGGCGCCTTCAGCGGAGCCTCGCCACCCGCCAGACGGCCAGGACGACCACCGCCGCCACCATCACCGCGTAGGCGAGGACGACACGCCAGTCCGGTCTGCGGCCGGAGCCCCGGGCAGGCAGGCCCGGCCAGGTGTAGCCGACGCGGCGGGCCGCCATCATGCCCCAGCCGGCCGCGCACGAGCAGATCAGCAGGCCGAGCATGGCGATGACGGCGCCGCTGTCCCCGAAGTCGAAGGCCAGCGGGAACGCGAACATCAGGGAGCCGAGTGCCGCGAGGCCCACGATGGGCGCGAGCTGCCAAATGCGCAGGCGGCGCTGCGGGCGCAGCTCGACCTCGACCTCGCCGGCGAACATCTCGTCGGGCTCGGGGCCGTCGTCGGTCACACCCTGCGTCTCGTCGGGCCCGTCGGAGCTGAGGCTGTCCGTCTCCTGCTCCGGATCATCCCGGTGCTCCGGTTCATCCCGCTCGGCGGTGATGTGATCAGTGCTTTGTGCGGTGTCGCGAGGGCCGGCCTCCATCGCCACGCGCCCTCCCAACTAGGACTCAACTCGGTCGATCGAAGCTCGATGATGGCACGCCACCGGTGGCCCGGATGACGGCCTGGGCGTCCCGATGCCATGACGTGATCAGGCTGTAACCGGTCGTTCGACCAAAGACAGCGCGAGCTGCGGAAGTTCTGTGAGATCGACCGCGGCCCCACTCAACCAGTGCACCCGCGGATCGCGCCTGAACCACGAATCCTGACGGCGCGCGAAGCGCTTGGTGGCACGCACGGTCTCGGCCCGCGCGTCCTCGAGGGTGCACTCCCCGGCGAGGGCCGCGAGCACCTGCTGGTAGCCGAGCGCACGCGAAGCCGTACGCCCTTCGCGCAACCCCTGCGCCTCCAGTGCGCGCACCTCGTCCACGAGACCGGCCGCCCACATCCGGTCGACCCTGCGGGCGATGCGCTCGTCCAGTTCCGGCCGGGCCACGTCGACGCCGATCTGCAGCGTGTCGTACACCGAGTCGTGGCCGGGGAGGTTGGCGGTGAAGGGCCTGCCGGTGATCTCGATCACCTCCAGGGCCCGGACGACCCGGCGGCCGTTGCTCGGCAGGATCGCCCGCGCGGCCTCGGGGTCGGCGGCGGCCAGGCGGGCGTGCAGCGCGCCCGGGCCGCGCAGCGTGAGTTCCTCCTCCAGGCGGGCGCGGACATCGGGGTCGGTGCCGGGGAACTCCAGATTGTCGACGGCTCCGCGCACATACAGTCCGGAACCGCCGACCAGGATCGGCCAGCGGCCCTCGGCGAGCAGCGCGTCGATCCGCTCCCGGGCGAGGCGCTGGTACTCCGCGACGGACGCCGTGACGGTCACGTCCCAGATGTCCAGGAGGTGGTGCGGAACGCCGCCGCGCTCCTCGGGCGTCAGCTTGGCGGTGCCGATGTCCATCCCTCGGTAGAGCTGCATGGAGTCGGCGTTGACGACCTCGCCGCCGAGACGCTGGGCCAGAAAAACGCCCAGATCGGACTTTCCTGCCGCAGTTGGACCGACAACGGCGATGACGCGGGGGCGGGGGGTGCACTGCTCACCGGGACAGTCTCGCAAACCTCGAACCCCGCTCTCGAACGAGTTACGTGACGCCACGAGTCCGGGTTCGTTGCCCGTTCGAGGTTCCTGCCGCCGGATCGCAGAGGCGGTGGCCCGGGTCGGGCAAACGGACGCACCGGGCGACGCGGGATTTCGCCCGCACGAGTAACGTATGGAGTGGATATGGGCGTTTTTGCACGACTTCTCCGGTGGTCGAAGGCCACGGAGAAGGCGCCTGCCGCCGAGGCTCAGGCCGACGCGGCCAAGGCCGGCTCCGAGGCGGAGAAGACCGCGGAGGCGGGAGAGGCCGTGTCGGCGAAGGGGTCCGACGGGGCAGCGGAACCGGCCGAACCGGCGGCTGAGGCCGCCCAGGTCACCGAGACCGAGGGCGTCGACATCCCCAAGCAACAGTCCACCGACAAGGCGGCCGACAACGAGGCTGGTGAAGGCGCCCGTACGTGACCGCCCCGCGCGAGGGAAGGTGAACCATGGGTCTCCTGGACAACATGAAGGCCAAGCTGGGCCCGGCCAAGGGCAAGGTCTCGGACCTCGCACAGCGGCACGAGGGCAAGATCCATCACGGCCTCGACAAGGCCGCGCAGGCCGTCGACAAGCGGACCAAGGGCAAGTACAGCGACAGGATCCAGTCGGGTACCGGCAAGGCCAAGGGCGCCATGGACCGACTCGCGCACAAGGACGACGCCGCACCGGAGGCGGGCGGCACGACACCGCCGCCGGGCGCGGGCGGCACATCACCGGGCGCGCCGGACGCGAGCCGCACGGCACCGCCGCCGGACGCGAGCCGCACGGCTCCGCCGCGGGACGCGGGTGGCACCACGCCGCCGGACGACGCACCACCGCCCGCTTCCTGAAACGCGCATCGGCACACTGAAGAGCACATCGCCGGACGGCCGCGGAGCACCAATGCTCCCGGCCGTCCGCCGTTTCCCGTGCCCGCCGCCCGGTCTACGTCCAGGTGGCGACGACGTATCCCACGCCGTACGGCGCGTCCTCGTACAGCAGGGATCCGCCGAGGTCCGCGCCCTCGGCCGCGCCGGCCAGGACCTGCCAGGAGGCCCGGCCGGATGCCTTCAGCTCGTGCGCGAGACCGGTGTCCAGCGTCGCGAGAGCGGCCACGTCCGCCGTGCCGAGCGCACGCGCCACCTCCGCGTCGAAGGGAGCCGCCCGTTCGTCGAGATAGCCCGGAGCCTTGAGCGTCCGGCAGGCGCTGGCATCCCCCATCACCAACAGCGCGACCCGCTCGGACCCGGCGGCGATGTCCCGTCCGATCCGGGCACACCGCTCGGGCGCGAGCCGCTCCCCCACACCGAGTCCCTCGACCGGGGCGTCGGACCATCCCGTCCGCTCCAGCAGCCAGGCGGCCACCGCCAGCGCGTACGGCAGCCGTCGGCCCGGGTCCGTGCCCCCGTCGCGTCCCAGCCGTACGTCGAGATCCACGCCGAAGCCCCGGAACGTACCCCGCGTGCCCGCCGGGTACGTCTCGGACCCGGCGCCGTCCACCGGTCCGACGACCACGAGCCGGCCGGGCCGGGCCGCGGCGAGCGCACCCAGCGCGTCCGTGCAGGCCGACCGCGCGGCATCCAGCTCCGGTGCGGCGCCGGCCGCGACCTCGGGAACGAGCAGGGGCGGACCGGGACAGACAGCGGCGGCGACAAGCATGATCGGCAGGGTAACTCTCAGGGAACGCGGCTCTGCGTGCGGCGGCCTTGGCCCGAGCCCGACGAGTTCATCGCCGCAGCCCCACTCAGTCGCAACCGCAGCCGCTGGTGGCCGCCGGGAGCGGCTCGGGGACACCGATCTTCGGGAGGCCCAGGAGGACGCCGGCCGGCTGCGACGGCTTCGCCGACTTCTCGGCGTTGCGCTTCTCCCAGGCGTCGCCCGCGCGGGTGCGGCGCACGTCGAGGACGGGGCCCTCGGCGAGCAGGTGGTGCGGGGCGGCGTAGGTGATCTCGACCGTGACCACGTCGCCGGGGCGGACCTCCTGGTCCGGCTTGGTGAAGTGGACCAGGCGGTTGTCGGGTGCGCGGCCGGAGAGGCGGTGCGTGGAGTCGTCCTTGCGGCCCTCGCCCTCGGCGACCATCAGCTCCAGCGTGCGGCCGACCTGCTTCTTGTTCTCCTCCCAGGAGATCTCCTCCTGGAGGGCGACGAGACGCTCGTAGCGCTCCTGGACGACCTTCTTGGGGATCTGGCCGTCCATCTCGGCGGCCGGGGTGCCCGGGCGCTTGGAGTACTGGAAGGTGAAGGCCTGGGCGAAGCGGGCCTCGCGCACCACGTGCAGCGTCTGCTCGAAGTCCTCCTCGGTTTCGCCGGGGAAGCCCACGATGATGTCCGTGCTGATCGCGGCGTGCGGGATGGCGGCACGGACCTTCTCGATGATCCCGAGGAAGCGCTCCTGGCGGTAGGAGCGGCGCATCGCCTTCAGGACCGGGTCGGAGCCGGACTGGAGCGGCATGTGCAGCTGCGGCATCACGTTCGGCGTCTCGGCCATGGCGGCGATGACGTCGTCGGTGAAGTCGCGCGGGTGCGGCGAGGTGAAGCGGACGCGCTCCAGGCCCTCGATCTTGCCGCAGGCCCGCAGCAGCTTGCTGAAGGCCTCGCGGTCGCCGATGTCGGAGCCGTACGCGTTGACGTTCTGCCCGAGCAGCGTGACCTCGGAGACGCCCTCGGCGACCAGGGCCTCGATCTCGGCGAGGATGTCGCCGGGGCGGCGGTCCTTCTCCTTGCCGCGCAGGGCCGGGACGATGCAGAAGGTGCAGGTGTTGTTGCAGCCGACGGAGATGGAGACCCAGGCCGCGTACGCGCTCTCACGTCGGGTGGGAAGCGTCGAAGGGAACGCCTCCAGGGACTCGGCGATCTCGACCTGCGCCTCCTCCTGCACGCGGGCGCGCTCCAGCAGGACCGGCAGCTTGCCGATGTTGTGCGTGCCGAAGACGACGTCCACCCAGGGCGCCTTCTTCACGATGGTGTCGCGGTCCTTCTGCGCCAGGCAGCCGCCGACCGCGATCTGCATGCCGGGGCGGCTCGCCTTCTTCGGGGCGAGGTGGCCGAGGTTGCCGTAGAGCTTGTTGTCGGCGTTCTCCCGCACGGCGCAGGTGTTGAAGACGACGACGTCGGCCGCGTCGGCGCCCTCGGGGCGCGGACGTACCCCGCGTCCTCCAGCAGACCGGCCAATCGCTCGGAGTCGTGGACGTTCATCTGGCACCCGTAGGTGCGTACCTCATATGTGCGCGTGCCGCCCACTGACTGGCTCCGGTCGATGCTGCTCATGGGGACAAGGGTAGGCGGTCGGCAGATGTGGCTCGGTCGCCTGTGGATAACCCGGGGCCCCGGGGCTCAGGCCTCTATGAGACCGGCGCGGATCGCGTACCTGGTCAGCTCCAGTCGGTCGCGCATGCCGAGCTTCTGGAGGAGGTTGGCGCGGTGGCGTTCGACCGTCTTGGCGCTGATGAAGAGGAGTTCGCCGATCTCCTTGGAGGTGTGGCCCTCGGCGACCAGCTTGAGGATCTCCTCCTCGCGTTCGGTGATGGCCCGTTCCGGCAGGCCGTCGCCCCGGTGCAGCCGCTCCAGGTAGGAGCGGACGAGGGCCTGCTCGGCCCCGGGGTAGATGAACGGCTCGTCGCGCACGGCCGCCCGGCAGGCCTCGACCAGGTCGCGGTCGGCGACCGATTTGAGGACGTAGCCGCTGGCTCCGGCCCTGAGCGCCTCGAAGAAGTACTCCTCGTTGTCGTACATGGTCAGGATGAGGATGTGCAGGCCGGGCAGCCGGCGGGAGAGTTCGCGGGCCGCCTGGATGCCGGTCATGCGGGGCATGGCCACGTCCAGGACGGCCAGGTCGACGGCGGTCTCCCGGGCCTTCGCGACGGCCTCGGCCCCGTCTCCGGCCTCGGCGACCACGGTCAGGTCCGGTTCCCCGTCGAGGATGAGGCGCACGCCTCGGCGTACGAGGGTGTGGTCGTCTGCGAGCAGGACGCGGATCGGGGTGGACATCAGCGGGGTCCTTCTGTCACGGGGATGCGCAGCCGTACGTCGGTGCCCCGGCCCGGGGCCGGCTCCAGGGTGAGGCCGGCGCCGATCAGGAGGGCGCGTTCGCGCATGCCGGTGATGCCGGCGCCCTCCGGGGCGTCGCCGAGCCCCGTGCCGTTGTCGCGGACGAGCAGTTCGACGCCGCCGGGGACCGGCTGGAGCCGGAGTTCGGCGCGGTCGGCGGCGGCGTGCCGGGCGGTGTTGGTCAGGCCCTCCTGGGCCACCCGGTAGACGACGAGTTCCGATTCCGGGTTGAGGGCGGGGAGGTCGCCGGTGACGTGGTGGCGCACGGTCAGCCCGTGGGTGGTGAACTCGGCGGCGAGCGAGCGCAGGGCGCTGGCCAGGCCGAGCTCCTCCAGGACACCGGGACGCAGTCGGCGGGCGATCCGCCGGATCTCGTCCAGGCCGGCCCGGGTCGCCTCCTGCGCCTGGCCCACGTCCTCGCGCAGGTCCTCGGGCGCCCGGTCGGCGACGCGTTTGAGCTGGAGGAGGACGGCGGTCAGGGTCTGCCCGACCTCGTCGTGGAGCTCCCGGGCGATCCGGTGCCGTTCGCTCTCCTGCGCGGACAGCGCCCGGGCTGCGCCCGCGGCCCGCTCGGCCTCCAGCCGGTCGAGCATCGTGTTGTACGTCGTGATCAACCCGGCCGTCTCCGCCGGGCCGGCGACCACCGGGCGGGCGCCCGGACGCAGCAGGTCCGCGGTGGCCATCGCCCGGTCCAGCCGCTGCAGGGGCACCAGACCGAAGCGCAGCACGAGCGCGTTACCGACGAGCAGCGTGGCCAGCCCGCCGAGCAGCACCAGCGCCTCGCCCGCCAGGACGGGGGTGGACACGGTGACCGGGCCGAGCAGCAACGCGGTGGCCACCACCAGGCCCGTGGCGTTGAGCGAGAAGATCCGCCAGAACAGCGACACGTTCCTGGATCCGCCCCTTCCGGCCGTCGCGTACGGCTCCGCCCGCTCCACCCTTTCCGGCGACCGGCCGCTGCGTATATCCGTCACGACACCCATGTCGTCACCGTACGGCCGGATGGCAGCATGCGGACGTGACCCGTCCGTTGATCGACACCGCTCACGGTACGGACACACCCATCGACACCGACACAAACAAGACACATCACACCGAACAAGGGGAAGAAACGTGTCAGCTCCGCGCCTGAGGGCGACGCCGCTGCCGGGAATCGGGGTCCAGTACGACCTGGAGACCCGGGAACACCGCCATCTGTCGGTGGTGGCGCACCGTGACGGTACGCGCACGGTGAACGTGTACCGGGCCGACGATCCGGACTCCTGCGCCCACTCCCTGCGGCTGACCGGCTCGGAGGCCGGCTCGCTGATCGACGCGCTGAAGCCGTCCCACCACAGCCCGAGCCTGCTGTACACCACGGACCTGGGGCTGGTCGCCGAGCGGATCGAGGTGGCCGCCACCTCGCGCTGGAACGGGCGGGTGCTGGGCGACACCCGGATGCGGACGGACACGGGCGCGTCGGTGGTGGCGGTGCTGCGCAGGGCCGAGGCCATCCCCTCGCCCGCGCCGGACTTCCGGCTGGCCGGCGGTGACACGTTGATCGTGGTCGGCACCCGTGAGGGCGTCGACGCCGCCGCGACGATACTCGAGCGGGAGTGAGCCGGTGCACTCAGCGGTCCTGCTGATCGAATTCGGTTCCATCATCCTCGGCCTCGGCCTGCTCGGGAGGTTCGCCGCCCGTTTCCGGCTCTCGCCCATACCGCTGTACCTCCTGGCCGGTCTGGCCTTCGGCGAGGGCGGTCTGCTGCCGCTGGGCGCGAGCGAGGAGTTCGTCGCCACGGGCGCCGAGATCGGCGTCATCCTGCTGCTGTTGATGCTGGGCCTGGAGTACACGGCGAGCGATCTGGTCTCCAACCTCAAGACGCACTATCCGTCCGGTCTGGTCGACTGCGCGCTCAACGCGCTGCCAGGGGCCGCGGTGGCGCTGCTGCTCGGCTGGGGGCCGGTGGCGGCGGTCGTCCTGGCCGGTGTCACCTGGATCTCGTCGTCCGGTGTGATCGCGAAGGTGCTGGGCGATCTGGGCCGGGTCGGCAACCGGGAGACGCCGGTGATCCTCAGCGTGCTGGTGCTGGAGGATCTGGCGATGGCGGTGTATCTGCCCATCGTCACGGCGCTGGTGGCGGGGGCCGGGCTGCTGGCCGGCAGCCTGACCCTGGCGATCGCACTGGGCGCGGCGGGCCTCGTACTGTTCCTGGCCCTGCGCTACGGCAGGGTCATCTCCCGCTTCGTCTCCAGCGACGACCCGGAGAAGCTGCTGCTGGTCGTGCTGGGTCTGACGATCCTGGTCGCGGGTGTGGCGCAGCAGCTCCAGGTGTCGGCGGCGGTGGGCGCCTTCCTGGTGGGCATCGCGCTGTCGGGCGAGGTGGCGGAGGGCGCGCACACGCTGCTGAGCCCCCTGCGCGACCTGTTCGCGGCGGTGTTCTTCGTCTTCTTCGGGCTGCACACCGATCCGTCCAGCATCCCACCCGTGCTGCTGCCCGCCCTGGGCCTGGCCGCCGTCACCGCCCTGACGAAGATCGCCACCGGCTACTGGGCGGCCCGCCGGGCCGGGATCTCCGTCAAGGGCCGTTGGCGTGCGGGCGGTGCGCTGGTGGCCCGCGGCGAGTTCTCGATCGTCATCGCCGGTCTGGCGGTCTCCGCGGGCATCGAACCGTCACTCGGCCCCCTGGCCACGGCCTACGTCCTCATCCTGGTCGTCCTGGGTCCGCTGACCGCGCGCTACACGGAGCCGGTGGCCATGTGGTGGAGCCGACGCCGGGAGCCCCGCCGGGTAGCGCCCGAGACGGCTCCCCGCGCGACGGAGGCGGAGGCGCCGGTGGCGGACTGACGACGGGGGGGGCTGGCGGGGGGGGTGCTGGCGTGGGGGCTGGCGGGGGCGTCTCACCACGGCGCCCCCCGGGGCTGCCAGCGACGGGGAGGTGCTGCCGGGGGCCTCACACTCACGGCACCCGCGGGGCTGTCAGCAACGGGGGTGCTGCGGGGGACCATCTCACGCCCACAGCACCCCGGGCTGTCAGTCGGTCCCACCACCCGGCACCCACCCCTGCCTGCGCAGCACCTCCGACACATCCGGCGCCTCGTAGTGCTCCCCCTTGAGCACCTTGCCGTCCTCACGGCGGGAGACCGCGCCGTCGGGACCGATCTTCGTCATGTTGGAGCGGTGGATCTCGGCGAGCACCGCGTCGAGGTCGATGCCGTGGACCAGGGCCGTGCCGTAGGCGACGTAGACGACGTCCGCGAGTTCGTGGGCGAGCCGGTCGAGGGGCCCTTCACCGACACCTCGGCGACCTCGGCCGCCTCCTCCGCGAGGAGTTCGCCGCGGTGGGCGGCGAGTTCCGGGGAGATCTCCGACGGGGTGCTGCGGGCGTCCAGGCCGAAGGCGAGGTGGAATTCACGGACCAGGTCTGCGGGCGAGGAGCTCATGGGGCGACTCTAGTGGCCGCCACTGACAGTCCCCGCCCTCACCCTTGGACCCCTGCCCAGAACCCTTGGACCCCTGCCCTGGTCAGAGAGGCGCCCCGGCTGGCAGGATCGCCCGCATGTCCAGGACCTTCCCGCGTATCGGCAGGCGCCGGGCCCTGCAGGGCGGCGCCGCCTCCCTCGTGGTTCTCGGGCTGCTGCTGTGGTGGCTGCGCCCCTGGGCCGAGGAGCCGCCGGGCGGGACGATCAGGTTCAGCACGGGCACGCGCGCGGGGGTCTACTACGAGTACGGCGAACTGCTGCGCACCGAGATCGACAAGGACATGCCCGACCTGAACGTGCGCCTGCTGACCAGTGCCGGTTCGCAGGAGAACGTCATGGACGTGGCCACGGGCAAGGCGGACTTCGCGATCGCCGCGGCCGACGCGGTCGCCACGTACAAGCTCGACAACAGGGCGGGCGCCGACCGGCTGCGTGGCGTCGCACGCCTGTACGACGACTATGTCCAGCTCGTCGTACCACCGGACTCGGACATCCGCTCGGTAGCGGACCTGCGGGGCAAGCGCGTGGCCATAGGGCTGCCGAACTCCGGCGTGCGCCTGATCGCGAACGGCGTGCTCAAGGCGGCCGGTATCGACCCGGAGAAGGACATCAAGCCGTCGTCGGACGGAATCGACACCGGGCCCAGGCGGCTGGGACACGGCCTCGACGCGTTCTTCTGGTCGGGCGGCCTCCCCACGGACGGGCTCAGCCGGCTGGCCAAGGAGTCGGCGTCTGCCTTCCGTTTCGTGCCGATCGACGCCGCCCTGGTCGCCAAGCTGCACGATCAGGGCGGCGCCACGCGCTACTACCGCGCCACCAAGATGCCGGAGTCGGCCTATCCCTCGATCCAGCGCGGCGACCCGGTCCCCACCCTGGCGGTGTCCAACCTGCTGGTCACGCGCAACGACATGAACCCCCGGCTCACCGAGTGGCTGACCCGTACGGTGATCGACAGCCGGGACGGCATCGGCGCGACCGTCCACTCGGCCCAGCTGGTCGACGTCCGCACGGCCATCTACACCGATCCGCTGAGGCTGCACGACGGGGCCCGGCGCTACTACACGTCCGTCAAGCCGTAGCCATAGCCCTTCGCCGGACCGCTGACGGCCGCTACGCCGGTCCGACCCTCGGAACCGACACCGTCACCCTCAGCCCGTGCGGCTCGTGATGGTCATACGCGATCGAACCGCCGCCCGCCGCGAGCAGCGCCCGCGAGATGGACAGCCCGAGGCCCGAGCCCTTGATGTTCTGGTGGCGGCCGCTGCGCCAGAAGCGGTCGCCGACGCGGGCCAGTTCCTCGTCGGTCAGGCCGGGGCCGTGGTCGGTGACGACGACGGTGGAGGTGTCGCCGTTGGAGGCGACGGTCACCTCGACGGTCTGCTCCTCGGGGTGAACTTCACCGCGTTGTCGATGACCGCGTCCAGCGCGCTGGACAGCGCGACCGGGTCGGCCCACGCGGTCGTGGGCGGGCAGTCGCCCACCAGGCGCACGCCCTTGGCCTCGGCCGTCGGGGACCAGGCCGCGACGCGTTCGGCCGTGAGCGCGCCGATGTCGGTGATCTTCAGGTCGGCCTCGGTGTGCTCGGCCAGCGCCAGGTCGAGCAGGTCGTCCAGGACCTGCGCCAGGCGCTTGCCCTCGGTCTGGACCGAGGCGATCTCCTTGTTGCCCTCGGGCAGTTCGAAGGAGAGCAGCTCGATGCGGAGCAGCAGCGCCGCGAGCGGGTTGCGCAACTGGTGCGAGGCGTCGGCGACGAAGGCGCGCTGCTGCTCCAGCACGTCCTCCACGTTGTCCGCCATCTCGTTGAACGACCGGGCCAGGCGCCTGAGTTCCGGCGGCCCGCCGGCGGCGGCGACCCGGGACTTCAGCCGTCCCGTGGCGATGTCGTGGGTGGTGGCGTCCAGGACCCGTACGGGCTTGAGCACCCATCCGGTCAGCCGCAGGGCGGCACCGACGGCCAGCAGCATCGCGGCGGACTCACCGGCGCCGATGACGAGCCAGCCGTGCAGCGTGCGCGAGCGCATCTGCCCCGTGGGCGAGTCGGTCACGACGACCGCGACCACGTCGCCGTCCCGGATGACCGGCGAGGCGACCACGAGGGTGCGGCGCTGCCAGGGCCACACCTGCTGGGGGTCGTGGCTGCGGCGGCTGAGCAGTGCCTCGTCGAAGGCGTCCCGAACCTCGCCCTCTTCCGGCAGGGACCACTCCTCCGGAGCGTGAGCCATGGCAGTGCCGTTGCGGTAGAAGACACCGGCACGAATGCCGTAGACCCTGTGGTAACTGTCGAGTTCTGTGCTGAGCACGGTCAGGCGCTCGTTCCCGAACGCGTCGGCGACGCCGGAGGGCGAGTCGGTGACGAACTGGGCGAGTGCGGCGAAGCGCGCGGTGTCGTCGATCCGGTCGACGACGACGTTCTGCTGCTGGGCGCCGGCCAGGCTGACGGCGAGCGGGACGCCGAGCGCGAGCAGCACGGCCGCCATCAGAACGATCAGCAGCGGGAGCAGACGAGTGCGCACCCGACCCCGCTACCCGGCAGGCGCGACGAGCCGGTAGCCGACTCCGCGTACGGTCTCGATGAGGGCGGGCATGCGCAGCTTGGCGCGCAGGGACGCCACATGCACCTCAAGGGTGCGCCCCGTCCCCTCCCAGCTCGTCTGCCACACCTCGCTGATGATCTGCTCCCGCCGGAAGACCACCCCGGGGCGCTGCGCCAGCAGGGCCAGCAGATCGAACTCCTTGCGGGTCAGCTGGATCACCGACCCGTTGACGCTCACCCGGCGCGTGGGCAGTTCGATGTGGACGGAGCCGAGGCGCAGCTGGGTCTCGATGCCGCTCGAGGTGTCCTCGTGGGACGTGCGCCGGCTCACGGCGTGGATCCGGGCGAGCAGTTCCCCGGTGTCGTACGGCTTCACCACGTAGTCGTCGGCGCCGAGGTTGAGGCCGTGGATGCGGGAGCGCACGTCGGAGCGGGCGGTGACCATGATCACCGGGGTGCTGGTGCGCTTGCGGATCTTGCCGCAGACCTCGTATCCGTCCTGGTCGGGCAGGCCGAGGTCGAGGAGGACGACACCGAAGCCGTCGCTCTCGGGCACAAGTGCCTGAAGGGCCTCCTCACCGCTGCGCGCGTGCGTGACGTCGAACCCGTGCCGCGCCAGGACCGCCGACAGGGCGGCTGCGACGTGGTTGTCGTCCTCGACGAGCAGCAGTCTCATCCGGGCCCCTTTCAGTTCACTGGTCGTACGATCTGGATGTGTACAAAAACGTGTGCACGCGCGCGGGCACCTTGTGCAGTCACGCTGATGGACGAGGACGGCGTCAAGAGGGTTCCGGTTGCGGAAGCCTTCCGTTACCCGGCCGATATGAGCGCTGCTCACAAGTGCTACGACACGTGTCCGATTGCTATCGGATCGTGATGCTCAGATTCCCCTCAGATGTAATGACGCAGGTCGTAGAGGGTTACTACTGTCCTCCGAAACCGAGGAGGACGGAGCCTTAGAGCGATGACCGAAGTATCGGTGGCCAAGGAAGATGTGGCCGCGACCGGCGAACTGGTCGTCCTGAAGAGCGTCAACAAGCACTTCGGCGCGTTGCACGTGCTCCAGGACATCGACCTGACGATCGCCCGCGGTGAAGTCGTCGTGGTCATCGGACCCTCCGGGTCCGGGAAGTCCACCCTGTGCCGCACCATCAACCGCCTGGAGACGACCGACTCCGGCACGATCACGATCGACGGCAAGCCGCTGCCCGCCGAGGGCAAGGAGCTGGCGCGGCTGCGAGCCGACGTCGGGATGGTCTTCCAGTCCTTCAACCTCTTCGCGCACAAGACCGTGCTCGAGAACGTGATGCTCGGCCAGATCAAGGTCCGTAAGAAGGACAAGAAGGCGGCCGAGGAGCGGGCCCGGGCCCTGCTCGACCGGGTAGGCGTGGGCCCGCAGGCCGAGAAGTACCCGGCGCAGCTCTCCGGTGGCCAGCAGCAGCGTGTCGCGATCGCACGGGCGCTGGCCATGGAGCCCAAGGTCATGCTCTTCGACGAGCCGACCTCGGCGCTCGACCCCGAGATGATCAACGAGGTGCTGGAGGTCATGCAGCAGCTCGCCCGCGACGGCATGACCATGATCGTCGTCACCCACGAGATGGGTTTCGCACGATCGGCTGCAAACCGCGTGGTGTTCATGGCGGACGGCCGAATCGTCGAGGAGGCTGCGCCCGACCAGTTCTTCAGCAACCCGCGCAGTGACCGTGCCAAGGACTTCCTGTCGAAGATCCTGCATCACTGACGGCGCGGGTCGCGCCCGACGCGATCCACGTCGCCCGCCCCTTGAGGGTCCGCATCTCCTTCACCAGCCAAAGGATGTTCACGATGAAGCTCCGCAAGGTCACCGCCGCCTCGGCCACCGTCTTCGCGCTCGCCCTGACCGCCACGGCGTGCGGCGGTGACAACGGCTCGGGCGGCGACTCCGGCTCCGACGGCGGCGGCAAGTCGATCACCGTCGGCATCAAGTTCGACCAGCCCGGTCTGGGCCAGAAGACTCCGCAGGGTTACGCCGGCTTCGACGTCGACGTCGCCACGTACGTCGCCAAGAAGCTCGGTTACAACGAGGACCAGATCGAGTGGAAGGAGGCGAAGAGTGCCGACCGCGAGACCATGCTGCAGCGCGGTGACGTCGACTTCATCGCCGCGACCTACTCGATCACCCCGGAGCGCCAGGAGAAGGTCGACTTCGCCGGTCCTTACCTGCTGGCGCACCAGGATGTTCTGGTCCGTGCCGACGACAACTCGATCAAGTCGCCGGCCGACCTGAACAACAAGAACCTGTGCTCGGTCGCCGGCTCCACCTCGGCACAGAACGTCAAGGACAAGCTGGCTCCCAAGGCCGAGCTGCAGACCTACCCGACGTACTCGGCATGCCTGAGCGGTCTGCAGAACAAGGCGATCGACGCCCTGACGACCGACGACTCAATTCTCGCCGGTTACGCCGCCCAGGCCCAATTCAAGGGCAAGTTCAAGCTCGGCGGCTTCAAGATGACCAACGAGAACTACGGCATCGGCGTCAAGAAGGGCAGCGACCTCAAGGCCGACATCAACAAGGCCCTCGAGGCCATGGTCGCCGACGGCGCCTGGCAGGAGGCCGTGGACAAGAACCTCGGCCCGGCGAACTACAAGAACGAGCCCGCGCCGAAGATCGGCGACATCAAGAGCTGACGCAACAGCTGAGGCAACGCCTGACAGGTGCGCCGCCCTCCGGGGCGGCGCACCGGGGCATCCCTACACGCGGAAGCGCGGGAGATCGTGTTCGACTTTCTTAGTGACTACGACATCCTGGGAGCCTTCTGGACGACGGTGCAGCTCGCCCTGCTCTCCGCTGTCGGCTCCCTGATCTGGGGCACCCTGCTGGCCGCCATGCGCGTCGGTCCGGTGCCACTGATGCGCGGTTTCGGGACCGCGTACGTGAACCTCGTGCGGAACATCCCGCTGACCGTGATTATCCTGTTCACGTCGCTAGGCCTGTACCAGACTCTGGGCATTAGCCTGGGCGCGAAGGGCGTTGAGGACATCAACTTCCGACTCGCCGTGCTCGGCCTGATCGTCTACACCTCGGCCTTCGTGTGCGAGGCGCTGCGGTCCGGTATCAACACGGTGCCGGTCGGGCAGGCGGAGGCGGCCCGGGCGATCGGCCTCAGCTTCTCGCAGGTGCTGTGGCTGGTCGTGTTGCCGCAAGCGTTCCGCTCCACGGTCGGCCCGCTGACGAATGTGCTGATCGCTTTGACGAAGAACACCACAGTGGCCGCCGCGATCGGTGTCGCGGAAGCGGCGTTCCTGATGAAGGAGATGATCGAGAACGAGGCGCAGCTGCTCCTCATCTCCGCGATCTTCGCCTTCGGTTTCGTGGTGCTGACCCTTCCGACCGGTCTGATCCTCGGTTGGGTGGGCAAGAAGGTGGCGGTGAAGCGATGAGTTCCGTTCTCTACGACGCCCAGGGCCCCCGCGCCAAGCGGCGCAACGTCCTGTTCACGGTGGTCTTCCTGGCCGCTCTAATGGCTCTGCTGTGGTGGGTGTACAGCACCCTCGAGGAAAAGGGTCAGCTTGCATGGCCCCTGTGGGAGCCCTTCTTCACCGGTACCGAGGCTTGGTCGACCTACATCTGGCCCGGTCTGCAGAACACGCTGAAGGCTGCCGCGCTCGCCATGATCATCGCACTGCCGCTCGGTGCCTTCTTCGGCATCGCCCGGTTGTCGGAGCATGCCTGGATCCGGGTACCGGCCGCGATTGTGGTCGAGTTCTTCCGGGCCATCCCCGTGCTGATCCTGATGATCTTCGGGCTTGCTCTGTTCGCCGAGTACACGAACGTCTCGTCCGACGACCGTCCGCTGTACGCGGTCGTCACGGGCCTGGTGCTGTACAACGCCTCGGTCCTCGCTGAGATCGTCCGGGCGGGCATCCTGGCCCTGCCCAAGGGCCAGTCCGAAGCTGCCATGGCGATCGGTCTGCGCAAGGGCCAGGAGATGCGGCTCATCCTGCTGCCGCAGGCGGTCACCGCGATGCTGCCAGCCATCGTCAGCCAAATGGTTGTGATCGTGAAGGACACGGCCCTCGGCGGCGCGGTCCTCACCTTCCCGGAGTTGCTCTCCTCGGCGAACACGATGAGCGGCTATTACGGCGCAAACGTCATCGCCAGCTTCACCGTCGTGGCCGTCATCTTCATCGCCCTCAACTTCGCCCTCACCTCCTTCGCCAGCTGGCTGGAGCGCCGACTGCGCCGGGCTAAGAAGTCGACGGGCGCGGTCGTGGGCGTGGACGACGCGGAGATCGCCGGTACAGCCGGGACCGGCACCGGAGGCACCACCTGACACTCGGTCAACCCACATGACACACTAAGGGGCAGTGGCATGATCGCCACTGCCCCTGGTCACTTGACGCAAGCACCGGCAATGGGTTGCATACGTTCTGTGATCGTGCACCCTGCTCCAACTTCCTGTTCACCTACGTCTCTCAGGACGACACCACGGGCAGGGGGCGCCGCGCCGTGGACCCGGTGATCATCGTTGGGGCGGGGCCCGTCGGGCTCACGCTCGCTCTCGCGCTGGCGCGTCAGGACGTGCCGTGCGTCGTCCTCGACGAGGGGCCGGGCAAGGACGAACCCCGTGCGGCGCGCACCGTCGTGCTGCGCGAGGACACCGCCGCCCTCATGGAACGGCTGACCGGGGTGCCCCTGGACCGGGCCGGTGCCCAATGGGCCGGATGGCGGTCGGTGCGGCGCAAGCAGGTGATGCGCGAGGTCTTCTTCGACGGCACCGAGCCGATCCCGCTGCACATCGCCCAGCACGTCCTGACCGGCGCCCTGCGTGCGGCGCTCTCGGGTGAACGGCTCGTCAAGGTCGCCGTGGAGAGCCGCCTGGACGGCATCGAACAGGAGTCCTCGGGCGTCACCGCCCACACCCGCGGGCCCAAGGGCACATGGTGGCGGGGCAGTTACCTGGTCGGCTGCGACGGCCCCCGCTCGACCGTGCGCAAGCTCCAGGACATCCGCTTCCCGGGCCGTACGGCGGTGGAACGTCACGCCGTCGCCGCCCTGCGCACGGAACTCCCCTGGCCCGACGAGGCCTTGCTGCACCGCATGCCGCCGTGGCGCATGTCGGGCCCGTCGGCCGGCGAAGTCACCGCGCGTCCCCTGCCGGACGGCGTCTGGCGTCTGGACTGGCTCCTGCCGCCCGGCAAGGACCTGGTCACCCCGGAACTGCTGCTGACCCGCATCCGGGAGACCCTGGCCGGCTGGGCGGGCGGCACGACCCCGCCGTACGACCTGCTCGACACCGGTGTCCACACGGTCCACCACCGTCTGGCCCGCCGCTGGCGCGCCGACCGTGTCTTCCTCGCCGGGGACGCCGCCCACCTCCTCGGCGCCCTGGGCACCCACGGGTTGGACGAGGGCCTGCGAGACGCCGACAACCTCGCCTGGAAACTGGCCCTGGCCTGGCACCACGGCCCGCACGAGGCACTCCTGGACAGCTACCAGACCGAACGCCGGGCGGTCGTCGCCGCCCGGCTGCGCGCCGCCGACCAGGCGCTGCCGCTGCTGCGCGGCGGCGGAGGCCTGCGCTCTTACGTCCCCGGCTCGGCCCGTGGCCACGACGCGCTCCTCACGGACGGTCACTTGGGGCAGGGCCAGCTCGGCGCGCCGGGGGCGTACGCCGACTCTCCGCTCGCGCCCGGGAAGCTCGAAGGGGAGGTCCCCGTCGACACACCGCCCGGCGCACCGGTCACCGACGTGACGGTCACCGCGGAGGACGGCACGTTCGTGCAGCTGAGGGACCGGCTCGGCCGGGGCTCGCTGCTCGTGGTGCTGATCGCGCCGGGCACGGGGGTGTGGGAGCGCAAGCACTGGGTCAGCGCCGGCATCATGCCCCGGCTGGCGGCAGCGGTGACGGCACTGCCACACCCCGCGGAGCTGCTGGTCGCCGAGAGCTATCCGGGCGCCCCCGCGCACACGGTGCTCCTGGTGCGCCCCGACGGGCATCTCGTCACCGCGCTCAGCGGAGTGCGCCCGGCCGACCTGTACGCGGCGGCGGAGGCCACGGTGGGCGGACCGGCGAAGGCGCAGGCCGAGGCCGGTGCCTCGGCGGGCTCGCACTGACACCGGTCCCCGG
Source organism: Streptomyces tuirus (assembly GCA_018195615.1). Lineage (GTDB taxonomy): Bacteria > Actinomycetota > Actinomycetes > Streptomycetales > Streptomycetaceae > Streptomyces > Streptomyces tuirus_A. The sequence continues at coordinate 1,880,989 of JAGTPG010000001.1, forward strand.
ACCGACGTGACCGCTGTCACTGTGCGTGCGCATGGTGACAGTGAGTTGACCGGCCCGGACGGTCGTGGTGTACTCCGGTGCGTGACCGACACCTGTGTGCGCCTGTGGCGGAGGGTCCATATGGACCTGCTCCGTTATGCGGGCTGCGTGTGTCGCCCGTCCTGCTGACTTCGCATCCTTCCTTTCTCCGCGCGCCGCGCTCTGTCTGCCGCGGTCGGCGCGCCTGCCTCGCGAACCCGCATCAGGACCCCCAGGACGGCACCCGTGTCTGTATCCCCTTCGGCATCCCCTACGGGATCCCCTTCCGCATCCCCTTCTGTCTCCTCCTCCGTCTCCTCCACCGGTTCGGCGCCCACTCAGGCCGATCTCTTCGACTTCGTACGGCGCACGGCCGCCGACACCGAGCTGATCGCCTCCCTGCCCCTCGACCCCGAAGGCCGCACCTGGGTGCGGCTGGACGGGCCCGGCGGCAGCGAGGCCTGGCTGATCGGCTGGCCACCCGGCACGGGCACCGGCTGGCACGACCACGCCGACTCCGTCGGTGCCTTTCTGACCGCCTCGGGCGAGCTCAAGGAGAACTCGCTCGCCGCGGGACTGCCCACCGACGGCTGGAAGACCCTCGAACTCTCCGACGGTGTCGACCGGCACCGCCGGCTGCCGGCCGGCCAGGGCCGCGCCTTCGGCCGGCACCACGTCCACGAGGTGCTCAACGAGTCCTCCGACCGACACGCGATCTCCGTACACGCCTACCATCCGCCCCTTCCGCAGATCCGCCGCTACAGCCGCAGCGGGCCGATTCTGCGGCTCGAGCAGGTGGAACGACCGGAGGACTGGCAGTGAGTGACAGGGGTCAGCAGGTGAGTTCCGACGTTCAACCTCCTGTCGGCATCGACGAGTTGCTGGAGCGCGTCCGAGCGGGCTACGAACGGGTCGAGCCGCAGCAGGCGTACGAGGCCGCCCAGGCCGGTGACGCGCTGCTGGTGGACATCCGCTACGCGGCGCTGCGTGAACGGGACGGCCTCATCCCCGGCGCCCTCGTCGTCGAGCGCAACGAACTGGAGTGGCGCCTCGACCCGCAGGGGAGCCATCGTCTTCCCGAGGCCACGAGTCACGCCCTGCGCGTCGTCGTGATCTGCAACGAGGGGTACGCCTCCAGTTTGGCGGTCCAGTCCCTGCGCCAGTTGGGGCTGCACCGGGCCACCGATCTGGTGGGCGGCTTCCAGGCTTGGCGAGGGGCGGGGCTTCCGGTGGTGTGAGCCGGAGCCCCGGGCGGTGAGTCGGTCGGCTGCCGACTCAGAATCCCTCGTCCGCCAGGAACTCCGTGTCCTCGCCCTCTTCCTCCAGCGCCTGCCGGACCACGCGCAGCGCCATGCCCTCCGGGTAGCCCTTGCGGGCGAGCATGCCCGCGAGGCGGCGCAGCCGCTTGTCGCGGTCGAGCCCACGGGTGGAACGCAGCTTCCGATCGACGAGCTCCCGCGCGGTCGCCTCCTCCTGCTCGGAGTCGAGCTGGGAGACGGCCGCGTCGATCAGCGTGGAATCGACGCCCTTGGTCCGCAGCTCCTGGGCGAGCGCCCGCCGGGCCAGTCCACGGCCGTGGTGACGGGACTCCACCCAGGCGTCGGCGAAGGCGCTGTCGTTGATGAGGCCGACCTCTTCGAACCGCGACAGCACCTCCTCGGCGGCGTCGTCCGGGATCTGCCGCTTGCGCAGGGCGTCGGCGAGTTGCTTGCGGGTCCGCGGGGTCCCGGTGAGCAGGCGCAGGCAGATCGCCCGAGCCTGCTCGACCGGGTCCCCCGGAGGTTCCCCCTGCTCGGCCCTCGACGAGGAAAGGGCACCTCCGTCTTCGGTGATCACCTCACCGAAGCCACCCCGGCGACGCCCACGTCCACGGCCACGTCCGCCAGGCGTCCCGCCGTCACGCGAGCCGCCCCTGGACGATCCGCCTCCACGTGAGCCCGCGCCGGATGAGCCGCGACTCTGCGAGCCGTCCCCGTGCGGCCGATCGTCCCCGTCCGGCTGGTCTCCCCCGTACGGCTGGTCTCCCCCGTACGGCCGGTCTCCCGAGAACGTGTCCTCCCCGTCCACGGCCGAGCCTGTGTCGCCTCCGGTGCCCCTCCCCCGTGGGGCACCGGAGGCGGCGTACTCGTACTCCGCCCAGTCGGTTCGTCGTGTCACGGGTCAGCTCTTGGCTGCGGCGGCCTTGGACTTGCTGCTCTTGGCCGCTGCCGGGGCAGGCACCGCCGCCGCGTCGGCCGGCGCCGGAGAGACCGCGGCGTCCGTGCCCGGCTCGGCCACCGGCTCCTCGGGGCGCACGCCCACGCCCAGCTTCTCCTTGATCTTCTTCTCGATCTCGTTGGCCAGGTCGGGGTTGTCCTTCAGGAAGTTGCGCGCGTTTTCCTTGCCCTGCCCGAGCTGGTCGCCCTCGTACGTGTACCAGGCGCCGGCCTTGCGGACGAAGCCGTGCTCCACGCCCATGTCGATCAGGCCGCCCTCGCGGCTGATGCCCTGGCCGTAGAGGATGTCGAACTCGGCCTGCTTGAAGGGCGGCGCGACCTTGTTCTTGACGACCTTGCAGCGGGTGCGGTTGCCGACCGCCTCCGTGCCGTCCTTCAGGGTCTCGATGCGGCGGATGTCGATGCGCACCGAGGCGTAGAACTTCAGCGCCCGGCCACCGGTCGTGGTCTCCGGGGAGCCGAACATCACGCCGATCTTCTCGCGGAGCTGGTTGATGAAGATCGCGGTGGTCTTGGACTGGTTGAGCGCACTGGTGATCTTCCGCAGGGCCTGGCTCATCAGGCGGGCCTGCAGACCCACGTGACTGTCGCCCATCTCGCCCTCGATCTCCGCGCGGGGGACGAGCGCGGCGACGGAGTCGATGACGATGAGGTCGAGGGCACCGGAGCGGACCAGCATGTCCACGATCTCCAGGGCCTGCTCGCCGTTGTCCGGCTGGGAGAGGATCAGGTTGTCGATGTCGACGCCGAGCTTCTTCGCGTACTCGGGGTCGAGCGCGTGCTCCGCGTCGACGAAGGCGACCTGGCCGCCGGCCTTCTGCGCGTTCGCCACCGCGTGCAGGGTCAGGGTGGTCTTACCGGAGGACTCCGGTCCGTAGATCTCCACGACACGGCCGCGGGGCAGGCCGCCCACGCCGAGCGCCACATCGAGGGCGGTGGACCCGGTCGAGATGACCTCGATGGGCTCCTTGGTCCGGTCGCCCATGCGCATGACCGCGCCCTTGCCGAATTGCCGTTCAATCTGTGCGAGAGCGGCATCCAGGGCCTTCTCGCGGTCGGTTCCTGCCATGGGTTCCACCCGATTTGCTTGAGTCGATCGCTTCACGTCAAAGACGCTAACGCCTGCCACTGACAATGCGCCCCGACGCACGTCCGGCCTGTGGATAACTCGGGCACCTCTCCACCCAAAATACGTCGAAACGCCCGCCGTTGAGCCGCGCCGGAGACTCCATAAGAATGGATGTTCGATTTTCGTGTCAAGGGCACCACACGGCACACTCGCGGCCTCGGTGTTGACCTTCCCGCAGGGGCAGGCTCGACCCTTGCGGTCATGACCGATGAAGACGATGCCCTCTTGGCGGAGCAGATCGCCTACTACCGCGCAGGTGCGGCCGAGTACGACCGTCCCTACGCGGAACGCGAGCAGCTGCGGCGACTGCTCGGCATGGTCGACCGCCTTCCGGTCCGCGGGGACGTGCTGGAGCTGGCCTGCGGAACAGGCCAGTGGACCGCGCTGCTCGCCGCCCGGGCGCGTTCGGTGACGGCCGTCGATGTCGCCGCCGAGGTCCTGTCCGTCGCCCGTGCGCGTACCGACTCCCCCATCGTCCGGTTCGTCCAGGCCGATGTGCTCCAGTGGCAGCCGCCGCGGCGCTACGACACGGTGTTCTTCGCCTTCTGGCTCTCCCACGTCCCGCCGACGCGGTCGGCCGCCTTCTGGAACACCGTCGCCGGCATGCTCGCGCCGGGCGGCAGAGCGGTCTTCGTCGACGACGGCCCCGCCACAGCCGCGTACGAGGAGGGCGTCACGCAGGGGCCCGTTCCCACGGTGCTGCGCCGGCTCGACGACGGCAGCCGGTACCGCGTCGTGAAGGTGTTCCACGATGCCCGGGCCCTCACGGACGACCTCACGGCGCTGGGGTGGACGGCCGACGTCCAGGACGTGGACGGAAACATCGTCGGCTTCGCGGAACCGCCGGCCGGTGCTGCCTGACCGCCGCTCGCCGCTCGGTCTGCTCGACGAGGCGATCGGAGGAGATCAGGAGGTGCCCTGCCCGGGCCCTCCGCCCTCGGACCGTTCCGCCCCCGGCCGCCGTGCCCACAACTGCCTCGCGCGCTTGATCAGGCCCGGCCCCTCGCCCCGTCGGCGATGGCCGTGCACCCGGGGATCGTCCGTGACGTCGTACCGCTTCACGTACGCCCCCAGGAAGGCCTGCAGGGTGGCGATGGCGGGGATGGCGATCAGCGCGCCGACGGCGCCGAGCAGCGCGGTGCCCGCGATGACCGAGCCGAAGGCGACCGCGGGGTGGATGTCGACGGTCTTGGACGTCAGCTTGGGCTGCAGCACGTAGTTCTCGAACTGCTGGTAGATCACGACGAAGATCAGCACCCACAGCGCGTACCAGGGGTCCACGGTGAACGCGATCAGCATGGGCAGCGCGCCCGCCAGGTACGTGCCGATGGTGGGGATGAACTGCGACACCAGGCCCACCCACACGGCGAGCACGGGCGCGTAGGGCACGTCCAGGAGCTGCAGCAGGACGAAGTGGGCCGCCCCGGAGATCAGGGCCATCAGACCGCGGGAGTAGATGTACCCGCCGGTCTTGTTCACGGCGATCTCCCAGGCGCGCAGCACCTCGGCCTGCCGGGCGGGCGGCAGCACGGAGCAGAGCGCGCGGCGCAGGCGGGGGCCGTCCGCGGCGAAGTAGAACGAGAACAGCGCGATCGTCAGCAGCTGGAAGAGGCCGCCGATGACCTGGGCGGACACGTCCAGGACACCCGTGGCGCTGTTCTGCACGTAGTTGCGCAGCCAGTCGGAACGGAGCAGCCCCTCCTGGATGTCCACGCGCTTCAGGTCCGTCCTGAAGTGTGTGTTGATCCAGTTGATGACCGAGTCGAGGTACTCCGGAAAGCCCTCGATCATCTTGATGATCTGGTCCGCGAGGATGGAACCGAGCAGCGTGACGAAGCCCGCCGCCACGACGATCACGCCGATGAACACCACGAAGGTGGCCAGCCCCCTGCGGATGCCGCGCGAGGCCATCCAGCTCACCGCCGGTTCGATGGCGAGAGCCAGGAAGAACGCGATGAGGATGTTGATCAGCAGGCTGGTGAGCTGATGGAAGGCCCAACTGCCCAGTTGGAACACGGCGACGAGGGTGAGTGCGAGCACCAGGGCGCGCGGCAGCCAGCGGGGCATACGGCTGTTCGGTCCGGCGGCGGCCCCGTCCGCAGGGGGCGGGGCGGGCGGCGTGCCGCCGAACGGGGAGGACTGCTGGGCTGCCTGCCCGGTCTCGTCAGTTGGTGCCACGAACCAAGTCTCACCCACGCCACCGACAGCCGTCTGCCCGCTTGCGATCTTCGTGATCTGTCAGTCAGCAGTCTCCACGACCGGTCAACGCTTCTCCCTCGGTACGTCCATCACCGCGCACACCACGTGCCACACCTCTTTGGCGTCCCAGCCGGCCGCGAGCGCCTCGTGCACCGTGCGCCCGCCGAGCTCCGACATCACATGGTCGCGCGCGAAGGTGTCGGCGTAGCCCGGACCGAAGTGCTCCGCCATCCGCTGCCAGAAGACCGTCAACCGCATGCCTCCAGTATCCCGCCCCTGGGGTGGGCCTGAGCCGGGACCGCCTGTCCGCACCGCTTTGCGCCCTACGGTCTGACCCATGGCCGAAACCGGAGCTTCAACACTCCTCCCGACGCCCCCGCCGCACAGCCCCGTCACGCGCGCGGAGCGGTTCGTCTGGCTCACCGCGCGCGTGCTCGAGCAGCGCCTCTTCGCCCACCACTTCCGGGGCGGCACCGCCGACCCGGTGGAGACGGCCCTGGACGCCTACCGCAACGAGGACGGCGGCTACGGCCACGCGCTGGAGCCCGATCTGCGCGGCCCGGTCAGCCAGCCGCTGCACACCGCGCACGCCCTGGGCGTCCTGGACGCGGTGGGACGCTGTGCCGGTCAGCGCGTGGAACGCGTGTGCCGCTATCTGACGTCCGTCTCCACGGCGGACGGCGCCCTGCCGGCGATCCATCCGAGCCAGCGTGACTTCCCCACGGCCCCCTTCGTGACCGTCGTGGAGGATCCGCCGAGCGCCCTCCTGGCCACCGGGCCGGTGGTCGGGCTGCTGCACCGCAACGAGGTGTGGCACGCCTGGCTGTTCCGGGCCACGGACTTCTGCTGGCAGGCGGTCGAGTCCCTGGAGAAGTCCCATCCGTACGAGATCGAGGCCGCCCTGGCCTTCCTGGACTCCGCCCCCGACCGACCGCGCGCCCGAGCGGCCGCCGACCGCCTGGGCCGCTTGGTACGCGCCCACCGCCACGCGGCCCTGGACCCGGACGACCTGGACGCGTATCCGGTCTCCCCCGGCTATGCCCCGGGCGAGCACCACTTCCCGCACGATTACGCGAGAACGCCGCACTCCCTCGCGCGCGCGTGGTTCACGCACGACGAGATGGCCCGCTCTCTGGACCACCTCGCCGCCCAGCAGCAGGAGGACGGCGGCTGGCCCGTGCGCCGGCGCCACTGGGCCCCGGCACCCACCATGGAGGCTCGCCCCCTGGTGACGATCGAGGCCCTGCGAACGCTCCGGTCCTACGGCCGCCCCATCAGCTGATCACCCGGCCCCGATGGCCCGCACCCCCGCGGTCACCACCACGGCCGCCGCGACGACGAGCAGGAACGGCGCCCGCAGCACCAGCGCCACGGCAGCGGCTCCGAGCCCGGCGGCCCGCGCGTCCAGTACCAGCGTCTGTCCGTCGGCGAAGGTCTGCTGGGCCGTGAGGGCCGCGAGCAGCGCGACAGGCAGCAAAGCGGCGAGCCGCTTGACGACAGGCCGCTCAAGAGCCCCCGCGGGCACCAGCAGCCCGGCCAGCTTGACGGCGTAACACCCGAGGACGGTGACACCGATCGCGATCCAGACGTTCACCGCTCAGCCCCCTCTCCCCTGCGCCGGCCGTCCGCCCACAGCACGGCCGGCGCCGCCAGCGCGGCCAGCAGAACCGGCACACCGGCGGGCAGCACGGGCAGCAGCCCGAGCCCCAGCAGCACGGCGAGCCCCGCGACAGCCCGCTCGGTGCCGGTCCTCAGCATGGGTGCGAGCAGCGCCAGGAACACCGCGGGCCCCGCGGCGTCCAGTCCCCACGCGTCGGTGTCACCGATGGCCTCGGCGCCCAGGGCACCGAGCAGTGTGGTGAGGTTCCACAGCAGGTACAGGCTCAGCCCGGTCACGACGAACCCGATCCGCGCACTGCGCCGCGTGGGTTGTGCGAGCGCGACGGCGGCCGTCTCGTCGATCACCCACTGGGCGGCGAACGGCCGCACCGCGCGCGGGAGGGCCAGCAACTGCGACAGCCGCAGACCGTAGAAGGCGTTCCGCACCCCCAGGAAGAAGGCCCCGGCAGCCGCCGTGAACGCACCACCGCCTGCCGCGAGAGCCCCCACCAGGGCGAACTGGGACGCCCCGGTGAACACCAGCAGACTGAGCGCACACGTCTGCGTCAGCGTGAGTCCGCCGCCCGCCGACGTCACCCCGAAGGCGAAGCCGGAGAGTCCGACGGCCACCCCCACGCCCAAGGCGTCCCGCACGACGGCACGGTCCGCCTTCCCATCTGTCCTTGCATCTCTGAGATCTGTCCGGTCTGCCACGTCCCCGACGCTACGAGCCGCAGCTAGCGGAGGTCTTGTACGTTCTTGCGCTCCCGCTGATACGCCCCGGAGGCACGCCGACCATCCGGCTGAAGTGCCGGTTGAGATGCGGCTGGTCGGTGAACCCCACGGTCACGGCGACCTCGGAGGGCGCTGTTCCCAGGTCCAGCAGCCGTCGCGCCCGCCGTACCCGCGCATCCGTGAGCCACGCGTGCGGCGGCATCCCGTAGGCGTCCCGAAAGGCCCGCAGCAACGCGAACGGGCTGGTCCCGAGCTCGGCGGCCAACCGCTCCAGACTCGGCGGCCGCGCCATCCGCTCCTCCAGCACCCCACGCGCGCGTGCCGCGATCCGGGCCCCCGCGGTCCGTACCTGCCGCCGCGGCACGGGACCGCCGTTCAACCGCAGCAACCTGGTCACGGCGACCCGCAGCAAGGTGTCCGCGGCCAACGCGTTCCCCTCGTCGGCCGCCCGCAGCACCTGATGCACCAGCCCGACGGCATACGGATCGTCCACCACAGGACTGACGAACCCGGGCGTCCCCCGCAGCGCCGTCGTCTCGGCCGCGATCTCCGCCACCACGTCGACGGACGGATACACGGCCCCGTACCGCCACCCTTCGGGCACCCCTGCCCGCCCGGTGTGCGGGGTGTCCGGATTCACCAGCGCCAGGGCCCCGGCCCCGCGTACTGATCACCTCCACCGTGGTGGAACACCTCCACCCCGTCGGCGATGGCGGCGATCACGAAGTTCTCGTGCGTATGCCGCACGAACGTCTTGTGCACATACCGGGCCCGCAGCAGATCCACCCCGGGCAGCTCGTCGTACTGCCAGTGCCGCGCACGCTCGCTCATACGACCATTGTCCGCGCGACGCGTGGCATCCACGGGCCCGCGCCCCGGCGCGGCCCCGCCCCACGACGAAACCCCAGGCGAACCCGCGGCGGCACCCCACTGTCAGTGGCGAGGTGCACGATGGACCCATGGCCAGCCACGCACACCGAGCCCTGGACACCTTCTCCCCGCGACCCGCGCCTGGTTCACGGGCGCCTTCTCCGCGCCCACCACCGCCCAGGCCGGCGCGTGGCAGGCGATCCACGAGGGCTCGGACGTGCTGGTCGTCGCCCCCACCGGCTCCGGCAAGACCCTGGCCGCCTTCCTCGCCGCCCTGGACCAGCTCGCCTCGACCCCTCCCCCGCCGACCCCAGGAAGCGCTGCCGGGTCCTGTACGTCTCCCCCTCAAGGCCCTGGCCGTGGACGTCGAGCGCAACCTCCGCAGCCCCCTGACCGGCATCCGCCAGGAGTCCGTGCGCCTCGGCCTGCCCGAGCCGGAGGTCAAGGTGGGCATCCGCTCGGGCGACACCCCCGCCGCCGAGCGCCGCGCCCTGTCCACCCGCCCCCCGGACATCCTGATCACGACCCCGAATCGCTCTTCCTGATGCTGACCTCGGCCACGCGCGACGCGCTGACCGGCGTCGAGACCGTGATCCTCGACGAGGTGCACGCGGTCGCCGGCACCAAACGCGGCGCCCACCTCGCGCTCTCCCTGGAGCGCCTGGACGACCTCCTCCCGAAGCCCGCCCGCCGCATCGGCCTCTCCGCGACGGTGCGCCCGGTCGACGAGGTGGCCCGTTTCCTCTCGCCCCGCCGCAAGGTGGAGATCGTCCAGCCGGAGTCGGGCAAGGAGTTCGACCTCTCCGTGGTCGTCCCGGTCGAGGACCTGGGCGAGCTGGGCGGCTCCCCGGTGTCGGACGGCTCCGAGGGCGCCGAGCGCCCGTCGATCTGGCCGCATGTCGAGGAGCGGATCGCCGACCTCGTCCAGTCCCACCGCTCCACGATCGTCTTCGCGAACTCCCGCCGCCTCGCGGAACGCCTCTGCAACCGCCTGAACGAGATCGCGTACGAACGAGCGACGGGCGAACCCCTCGACGAGCACCACTCCCCCGCCGAGCTGATGGGCGGCTCGGGAGCCGCCCAGGGCGCACCGCCGGTCATCGCCCGTGCCCACCACGGCTCGGTGTCCAAGGAGCAGCGTGCCCTGGTCGAGGAGGACCTCAAGGCGGGCCGTCTCCCCGCGGTCGTGGCCACGTCCAGTCTCGAACTGGGTATCGACATGGGTGCGGTGGACCTGGTCGTCCAGGTCGAGTCGCCGCCGTCCGTCGCCTCCGGTCTGCAGCGGGTCGGCCGCGCGGGGCACCAGGTGGGCGCGGTCTCCACGGGCGTCGTCTTCCCGAAGTACCGCGGTGACCTGGTGCAGGCGGCGGTGGTCACGGAACGCATGCGGACCGGCGCCATCGAGTCCCTCAGGGTCCCCGCCAACCCCTTGGACGTCCTGGCACAGCAGCTCGTCGCCATGACGGCCATGGACAGCTGGCAGTTCGACGACCTCCTCGCCGCCGTCCGCCGGGCCGCCCCTTCGCCTCCCTGCCCGAGTCCGCCTTCACGGCGGTCCTCGACATGCTCGCCGGCCGCTACCCGTCCGACGCCTTCGCCGAGCTGCGCCCCCGCGTGGTGTGGGACCGCGTCACGGGCGAGATCACCGGCCGCCCCGGCGCACAGCGCCTCGCCGTCACCTCCGGGGCACGATCCCCGACCGCGGCCTCTTCGGGGTCTTCCTCGCGGGCGCCGACCCCAAGAAGGGCGGCGGCCGGGTCGGCGAGCTCGACGAGGAGATGGTCTACGAGTCGCGCGTCGGCGATGTCTTCACGCTCGGGACGAGCTCCTGGCGCATCGAGGACATCACCCGCGACCGTGTCCTGGTCTCCCCGGCCCCGGGCGTGCCGGGCCGGCTGCCCTTCTGGAAGGGCGACCAGCTGGGCCGCCCACTGGAACTGGGCCGGGCGGTGGGCGCGTTCCTGCGCGAGGTCGGCTCACTGCCCGAGGACGACGCCCGGCTCCGCCTCCTCGCCGCCGGCCTGGACGCCTGGGCGGCCGACAACGTGCTCTCCTACCTGGACGAGCAGCGCGAGGCCTGCGGCCACGTCCCGGACGACCGGACGATCGTCGTGGAGCGCTTCCGTGACGAGCTCGGCGACTGGCGGGTGGTCGTGCACTCCCCGTTCGGCGCCCAGGTGCACGCCCCCTGGGCGCTCGCGCTCGGGCGAAGCTCTCCGAGCGGTACGGCATGGACGCGCAGGTCATGCACGCCGACGACGGCATCGTGCTGCGCCTGCCGGACGCCGACCTGATGGGCCTGGACCTGCTGGACCAGGAGCCGGTCAAGATGGGCCGCGAGTACGACGCCGAGCAGGCCCCGGTGGGCGCCGCCGACGTCGTCTTCGACAAGGGCGAGGTCGACCAGGTCGTCACCGACCAGGTGGGCAGCTCGGCGCTGTTCGCGTCCCGTTTCCGCGAGTGCGCCGCCCGCGCGCTGCTGCTGCCGCGCCGCAACCCGGGCAAGCGCACGCCGCTGTGGCAGCAGCGGCAGCGCGCCTCCCAGCTGCTCCAGGTGGCGAGCGAGTTCGGCTCGTTCCCGATCGTGCTGGAGGCGGTCCGCGAGTGTCTCCAGGACGTCTTCGACGTCCCCGGGCTCGTCGAGCTGATGGGCGACCTGGAGTCCCGCAAGGTGCGCCTCGTCGAGGTCACCACTGCCGAACCGTCGCCCTTCGCGCGCTCCCTCCTCTTCGGCTACGTCGCCCAGTTCCTCTACGAGGGCGACTCCCCGCTCGCCGAGCGCCGCGCCGCCGCCCTGTCGCTGGACTCCCGGCTGCTGGCCGAGCTGCTGGGCCAGGCGGAGCTGCGCGAGCTGCTCGACGCGGAGGTGCTGACGGAGCTGGAGCGGGAGCTTCAGTGGCTCACCGAGGACCGCCGCGTCAAGGACGCCGAGGGCGTCGCGGACATCCTCCGCCTGCTCGGTCCGCTCACGGGCGAGGAGCTCACCGAGCGGGGCGCCGAGCCGCAGTGGGCCGAGGAGCTGGCCCGTGCCCGCCGCGCCATCCGGGTCCGGATCGGCGGCGCCGACCACTGGGCGGCGATCGAGGACGCGGGCCGCCTGCGCGACGCGCTGGGCACGGCGTTGCCGGTCGGCGTCCCGGAGGCCTTCACGGAGCCCGTCAAGGACCCCCTCGGCGACCTCCTCGCGCGCTACGCCCGCACCCACGGCCCGTTCACCTCGACCACGGCGGCGGCCCGCTTCGGCCTGGGCGTCGCCGTCACCGAGGGCGCCCTCCAGCGGCTGTCCGCTGCCGGCCGGGTCGTCCAGGGCGAGTTCCACCCGGCCGGGATCGGCCAGGAGTGGTGCGACGCGACGGTGCTGCGCCGGCTGCGCCGCCGCTCCCTGGCCGCCCTGCGGCACGAACTGGAGCCGGTGCCGCCGGCCGCGCTCGCCCAGTTCCTCCCGCAGTGGCAGCACATCGGCAAGGGTCACTCACTGCGCGGGATCGACGGGCTGGTGCGCGCCATCGAGCAGACGCAGGGCGCGTCCGTGCCGGCCTCCGCCCTGGAGAAGCTCGTCCTGCCCTCCCGGGTGGTGAACTACACCGCGGCGATGCTGGACGAGCTCACCGCCTCCGGCGAGGTGGTGTGGGCCGGGGCGGGCTCCCTCCCGGGCAAGGACGGGTGGGTCTCCCTCTACCTGGCGGACGCGGCGCCCCTGCTCCTGCCTCCCCCGCACCCCCTGGAGCTGACGGCTCTCCACCAGTCCGTCCTGGACGCCCTCTCCGGCGGCTACGGCCTGTTCTTCCGGCAGATCGCCGACCAGGTCCGTGCCACCACCCACCCCGAGGCCACCGACCCGCAGCTGGCCGACGTCGTCTGGGACCTCGCCTGGTCCGGACGCCTGACGAACGACACGCTCACGCCCATGCGTTCCCTGCTCGGCTCGGGCCGCACCGCCGGCTCCACGGCCCACCGCGCCAAGCGCGCGGTCCCGCGCGGCCGCTACGGCTCCCTGACGGCCGCGGCGCGCACCGCGTCCCGCTCCGGCCCGCCGACCGTCGCCGGCCGCTGGTCCCTGCTCCCGGCCCACGAGCCGGACCCCACGGTGCGGGCCCACGCCCTCGCCCGCACCCTCCTCGACCGGCACGGGGTGGTGACCAGAGGTGCGGTCTCGGCTGAGGGCGTCGAGGGCGGGTTCTCGGCGACGTACCGCGTGCTCTCCGCCTTCGAGGAGAGCGGCCAGGCCCGCCGCGGCTACGTCGTGGAGGGGCTCGGCGCCGCGCAGTTCGCGATGGACGGCGCCGTGGACCGTCTGCGCGCGGTGTCCAACGCCCGCGACCGGGGCGAGGACCTGCCCGGCCCGCCGGTCCCCGACCTCGACCCGTTCCCCGCCCATGACTTCGCCGGCCCGGACGACTCCGCCCCCTCGACCGACCACACCGACGATCCCGGCCACGACGGCTTCCCCGACTTCGACTCCGCGTTCGACGCCCCGCACCGTCCCCGGACGAGTACGTCTCGCCCCGCGACCACGCCCCGCAAGGCATCCCGCCCCGGCAGAACGGCGGGCGCGCCCCGTACGAGCCGGGGCTCCCGGGCCGCCGCACCCGCCCGGACCCGGTCTCCCGGGCGATCGTCCTCGCCGCCGCCGATCCGGCGAACGCCTACGGCGCCGCCCTGTCCTGGCCCGAGCCGCCGACCGGCGCCGGACACAAGCCGGGCCGCAAGGCGGGCTCCCTGGTGGTGCTCGTCGACGGCGAGCTGACCCTCTACATGGAGCGCGGCGGCAAGACCCTGCTGGCCTGGACCGCCGACCCGGACGGCGACCCCACCGCCGACCCCCGTCTGCGCTCGGCCGCAGAGGCACTCGCCGCAGCCGCCCGCGCGGGCTCCCTCGGCACGGTCACCGTGGAGCGCGTCAACGGCGCCCAGGCCTTGACCTCCCCCATCGGCACCCTCCTGGAAGGAGCGGGCTTCATCGCGACGCCCCGAGGCCTGCGTCTGCGCGCCTGACGGCCACACGCCCGAGGGCGCACCGGCCGCTGGTTCACGCCGGGGGACGAGGCGACCGCGACCCGAGCCATGACACGCGGCCCTCGTGCCACCCTTGACCCATGCCCGAAGGTGACACGGTCTGGCAGACCGCGAGGCGGCTGCACGGCGCCCTCGCGGGCAAGGTGCTGACCCGCAGCGACCTCCGGGTGCCCCGCTTCGCCACGGCCGACCTCACGGGCCGCACGGTCCTCGACGTCACCCCACGGGGCAAGCACCTCCTGACCCGCGTCGAGGGCGGCCTGACCCTCCACTCCCACTTGCGGATGGACGGCGCCTGGAAGGTGTACGGCAACGGCCAGCGCTGGAGCGGCGGCCCCGGCCACCAGATCCGCGCGATCCTCGGTACCACCGACCGCACTGCTGTCGGCTACCGCCTCCCCGTCCTGGAACTCCTGCGCACCGCCGACGAGCACCGTGCGGTCGGCCACCTCGGCCCGGACATCCTCGGCCCGGACTGGGACCCCGAGCGGGCCCTCGCCAACGTCCTCCAGGATCCCGCCCGCCCCTCGGCGAGGCCCTGCTCGACCAGCGCAACCTCGCCGGCATCGGCAATGTCTACAAGAGCGAGCTCTGCTTCCTGCTGGGCGTCACCCCTTGGCTCCCCGTGGGCGACCTGCCCGCCGAGCGCGCCGGGCACCTGCCCGAGCTGGCCAGGAAGCTGCTCGAGGCCAACCGCGACCGCCCGATCCGCAGTACGACGGGCCGCCGCGGCCAGGACCTCTTCGTGTACGGCCGGGCTCCCCGTCCCTGCCTGCGCTGCCACACCTCCGTCCGCGTCGCCGACCAGGGCGACGGCTCACGCGAACGCCCCACGTACTGGTGTCCCACCTGCCAGCCGGGCCCCGCCCCGGCCCCGGCCCGGCGCGTCCGCCACACCCCGAACAATTGACGATCCGTCAGAAACACTCGTACGGTCCGTACATGCCCGTCACGGCGTACGACCTCACCGGCCGCACCGCGTTCGTCACCGGCGCGGCGAGCGGCATCGGGCGCGCCTCGGCACTCCTGCTCGCCGAGGCGGGCGCCACGGTGCACTGCGCGGACCAAGACACCGAGGGCCTGCACGAGACGGCGACCCTCATCAAGGACGGCGGCGGCACCGCCCGCACCCACCACCTCGACGTCACCGACCGCTCCGGGCTGAGACAGGCGATCACCTCGTGCGAACGCGTGGACGTCCTCGCGGCGATCGCCGGCATCATGCACAGCAGCCCGGTCCTGGAGACCCGGGACGAGGACCTCGACCGGGTGATGGCCGTGAACTTCAAGGGCGTGCTGTACGCCTGCCAGGAGGCGGCCCGCCTGATGATCGCGCACGGCGTCCGGGGCAGCATCGTCACGATGGCCTCGGGCGCCGTCGACACGGGCGGCCCCGGGCTGCTCTGCTACGGAGCAGCCAAAGCGGCGGTGGTCCAGCTGACGAAGACCCTCGCGACGGAGGTCGGCCGGCACGGCATCCGCGTCAACGCGGTCGCGCCGGGCTGGATCCGCACGCCCATGACCGACCGCCACGACGACGAGGCCCAGGCGCGCACCGAGGCAGTGATGGCCCGCATGTCACCTCTCGGCCGGGTCGGCGCCCCGGGGACATCGCCCACGCGGTCCTCCACCTGGCATCCGACGCCTCGTCCTTCACGACGGGCCAGATCATCCGCCCGAACGGTGGCGTGGCGATGCCGTGGTGAGGCCGGCCCCGCCCGCCCAGGCGACGCCCCCACCTCACTCCCGCCGCGACATCACCCCACGAGCCCCAATCCCCCACACCTTCCGCCACCGCCCCTGACCGAGCGCCCCGCTCGCCCGGGCCTTAGGCACACAGTGCACGGGCAGCACACTCAACCCCCACCCCCCTGCGGCCACCGTCGCCTCCAGCACCCCCGCCCCGGGCACGGCCACCAGCCGCAGCACAGCCCACCACCACAGCGCCGCCCCCAGCGCCGGCACGGCTGCCCTGGCCCCCAGCGGCGCGCCCCCGTCATGGCCCCCACCTCCGGCCCGACGCTATTCGGCGGCTCGGGCCGGCGGACAGGGCGCACCACCGGCACACAGGCGCACCGCGCGCCCCGCCATGCCGGCGCCGAGCGGCGTACCCCCCGGCCGGCTCGTCAGCCGGTGCCGCGCCCGTTCCGGTCACCCGTTCTCGGCCTGGAACATCCAGTGATGCTTCTCCAGGTCCGCGGTGATGCCGATGAAGATGTCCTGGCTCACCGGATCCGGCTCACCGGTCGCCTCGACCCGCTCCCGCATCCGCGCGATCACCGCGCCCAGCGCGTCGACGAGCGTGCCGACCGCGGTCGTGTCGTCGACCCACCCCTCGGGAGTCACACCGATCCCGCTGCCGACGGCCACGGTCGCGGCCCGCCCGTCCGGTGGGATCCCGAGCGCCGCGGCGCGCTCCGCCACGGTGTCGGAGTACTTCCGCGCCGTGTCGACCACCTCGTCGAGCTGGAGGTGCACCGACCGGAAGCGCGGCCCCACCACGTTCCAGTGGATCTGCTTCGCCACGAGGGCGAGATCCACCAAGTCCACAAGCGCGCCCTGCAACGCTTCCGACACGGTCTTGAGGCTCGCGTCGGACAACGGGCTCTTCACGACGTACATCCGCACCTCCGTGGACTGTCCCCCGGCCATCCCCTCAACGATGACCGCCGCACGCCATCCCGGCAAACGCACACAAACAGGACAGATCCCCACCAGGCAACCCGTAGGCAGGCGAAAACCCCGGGCGGCACCCCTCCGGGTCTACCGGAGAGGCCCGGCCGGGGCCTCGTTCATGCCACGAGAGCGCAGAGGCTCACGCGGCGACGACGTCCACCGCCTCGGCGGGCGCCTTGATCGTCACCCGTTCCGGTGGCACACCGGTCACCGAAACGGAACCCAGCATCGGTCGAACCGGCGTGGGTACAGGCTCACTGGGGGTGGCCGCAGCGGACTGGGCCAGTTCGGCGAGGGCGAGCTCGTCGCTCACTTCCCGCATGAGCTCGGACATCCGTACGTCCAGCGCGTCGCAGATGGCGGAGAGCAGCTCGGAGGAAGCCTCCTTCTGCCCCGCTCCACCTCGGAGAGATAGCCGAGTGAGACTCGGGCGGACGAGGAGACTTCGCGCAGAGTACGGCCCTGGCGCTGGCGCTGCCGACGCAGCACGTCACCCAGCAGGCGACGGAGCAGAATCATCGGTGGCTCCCTCCTCGGACCGCGTAGCCGCATCCATTACGCCCCACCGTACCGCCTTGCGCCGCGGCCGTGCGGGGAGCGATGTCGTGTTCACTCAGGGCTGCAAACATCAAAACCCCCCGTTCCGTTCCGTATCCTGTGCCCGCTCATTCCCAGTCTGTTCGCCCGCAAGCTCCTTCAGGAGCAGTGCGAGTACGCTCCGTACACTCTCTCTACGAATTTCCTCGCGGTCGCCGTTCAACCGCAGAGCCGCCACTTTTCCGCCGCCGGCGGAACCGGAATCGGTCCCGAACGGCCCGTCCACAGCCACGAAGACCGTCCCGACGGCCTGTCCGTCCTGCGGATCGGGACCGGCGACGCCGGTCGTCGCGATGCCCCAGTCGGTGCCGAGCGCCTTGCGCACGCCGGCCGCCATCTGGTCCGCGACCTGCGGGTCCACCGCTCCACGCACCGCCAGCAGGGAGGCGTCGACACCGAGCAGTTCATGCTTCAGTTCGGTGGCGTAGGCGGTCACCGAGCCCCGGAAGACCTTGGACGCCCCGGGGACCGATGTGATCTCCGCGGCAACGAGGCCACCGGTCAACGACTCCGCGACGGCGAGCGTCTCACCCTTCACCGTGAGTAGTCGCACCACGTCGGTGGCCGTGGAACTCACGCTTCCTTCTCCTCCAACGCGGCCTTGCGCTCGGCGATTCCCCGCCTGCGCAGCACAATGGCCTGTTTCACATAGTCCAGCCCGGTCACCACGGTCAGCACGACCGCCGCGGCCATCACCCACCACCTCAGGGTGGCCAGCCACCCCGTCAGCGCCAGCACGTACATGCCCACGGCCACGCCTTGGGTGAGGGTCTTGAGCTTGCCTCCGCGGCTGGCGGGAATGACGCCGTACCGAATGACCAGAAAACGCAGCAGGGTGATCCCGAGTTCCCGCCCGAGGATGACGCCGGTCACCCACCACGGCAGATCACCGAGCGCGGACAGGCAGATCAGCGCCGCCCCCATGATCGCCTTGTCGGCGATGGGGTCGGCGATCTTCCCGAAATCCGTGACCAGGTTGTACGTGCGCGCCAGGTGACCGTCGAAGAGGTCAGTGATCATGGCGATGGCGAAGGCCGCCCAGGCGAGCGACCGCCACGCCGGGTCGTATCCGCCGTCCGCGAGCATCAGCGCCACGAAAGCGGGGACGAGGAGCAGCCGGAGCATGGTCAGGAGGTTGGCGATGTTCCAGACACTCGCCTGGTTGACGGCCGCGGCCGCGATCTTCCCGCCCCGCGCGGGCTTGGCATCGCCCTGCGCGTCGACAGCGGCGCTCCCCGAGCCTTCACCGACGGCGGCCCCGATGTCGTCGGCACGGGCAGCATCACCATCCCCGAACCGGCCGCTCCGCCACGATCCACGCCGGACGACGACGCCCCGCGCCCCGCACCGGACGACGCACCACCGTCAGCCGACCGCGCTGCCGCCCTGCCGACCGCCGCCCCGGGAACCTTCCCGAGGCCGCAGAGGCCGCGGAAGCCGCACCGGCCGCAGCCCTCCTCGCACCGGAGGCACCGCCCGCCGCGGATGCCGGGACACCGGTCATCTGCCCGCCTCCTCACTCCACCCGGGCGACGCGAACGAGCCCTGCAGCGGCTCGGCCACCAGGTCGACACCCTCCGTACCGACCACCTTCGCCTCGACCATACGGCCGACGCTCAAGCCCTCGCCGCTCGTGAGCAGCACCTGGCCGTCCGTCTCCGGCGCCTGGTGCGCCGCGCGGCCGTACACGCCCTCCTCGTCGTCGACGGACTCGACGAGCACCTGCACGGTCTGGCCGACGCGCTCCTCGGCGCGCTGCGAGACGAGCTCCTCGGCCAGCCGCGAGACACGGGCCAGCCGCTCGGCGACGACGTCCTCGTCGAGCTTGTCGTCGTAGGTCGCCGCCTCGGTGCCCTCCTCGTCGGAGTAGCCGAAGACGCCGATGGCGTCCAGCCGCGCGCCGTTCAGGAACCGCTCCAGCTCGGCGAGGTCGGCCTCGCTCTCGCCGGGGAAGCCGACGATGAAGTTGGAGCGCACACCGGCCTCGGGCGCCTTGCTGCGGATGGTGTCGAGCAGCTCCAGGAAGCGATCGGTGTCGCCGAAGCGCCGCATCGCGCGCAGCACGCCCGGCGCGGAGTGCTGGAAGGACAGGTCGAAGTAGGGCGCGACCTTCGGGTCGAGGTCAGCACGTCGATGAGGCCGGGCCGCATCTCGGCCGGCTGGAGGTAGCTGACGCGCACCCGCTCGATGCCGTCGACCTCGGCGAGCTCGGGCAGCAGCGACTCCAGCAGACGGATGTCGCCGAGGTCCTTGCCGTAGGAGGTGTTGTTCTCGGAGACCAGCATGATCTCCTTCACGCCCTGCTCGGCCAGCCACCGGGTCTCGTTCAGCACGTCGCTCGGGCGGCGGGAGATGAAGGAGCCCCGGAAGGACGGGATGGCGCAGAAGGAGCAGCGCCGGTCGCAGCCGGAGGCGAGCTTCACGGAGGCGACCGGGGAGCCGTCCAGCCGGCGGCGCAGGGGCGCGCGCGGCCCTGAGGCCGGAGCGAGGCCCTCCGGAAGGTCCGCGGGGGCGTGCCCGGGGAGCGCGACGGTCTCGGCGGACTCCTGGCGCTCTGCCGGGCTGATCGGCAGCAGCTTGCGCCGGTCGCGCGGGGTGTGCGCGGCGTGGATGCCGCCGCTGAGGATGGTCTGGAGCCGGTCGGAGATGTCCGCGTAGTCGTCGAAACCGAGCACGCCGTCGGCCTCCGGGAGGGCCTCGGCGAGTTCCTTGCCGTACCGCTCGGCCATGCAGCCCACCGCCACCACGGCCTGGGTTCTGCCGTGACTCTTGAGGTCGTTGGCTTCCAGGAGGGCGTCGACCGAGTCCTTCTTGGCGGCCTCGACGAAGCCGCACGTGTTCACGACGGCGACGTCCGCTTCCTCGGCGTCCTCCACGAGCTGCCAGCCGTCCGCCTCCAAACGGCCTGCGAGCTCCTCCGAGTCCACCTCGTTACGGGCGCAGCCAAGGGTGACGAGTGCGACGGTACGGCGTTCAGGCATGGGCTCAAGAGTACTTCGTCCCACCGACACCCCACGTCGACGGGGTTGGCCGGGAGCGGCCAACCCCGTACGGCGGAACCCCTTCGGACCAGTTATCCGGCCTCGGGGTCGCCCTTCGTGTACGTGAGGCGTTCCACGGAGCCCGGCTGGAAGTCGTCCTCGATCTTCTTGCCGTTGACGAAGAGGTCGATCGCGCCGGCGTCCCCGAGGACGAGGTGCACCTTGGAGCTGTCCTGGAAGGTCTTGGAGTCACCCTGCTTGAGGACTCCGTCGAAGAGCAGCCGGCCGCTGTGGTCCTTGGCGGAGATCCAGCTGCGGCCGTCGGCGGCGGCCACCTGGACCGTCACCTTGTCCTGCGGCGCGGCCGCGATGGCGCTGTCGGAGGGCTCGGGCTTGGGGTCGGCGGGCTTCTTGGACTTGGGGTCGGGGAGGAGTCTCCCGTGGGCGCGGAGCCCTCGGCGACATTGGTCTCGCCACCGCCGTCGTCGCCACCCTGGAACATGGTGAAGCCGACGAAGCCGATGACGGCGACGATCGCGGCGACCATCGCCGCGGTCCAGTTGGGCCCCCGCCGCTCCGGACGGATCCGTTCCGCCTCGAACAGGGGGGCTGCCGGGGTCGGTGCCGGGCGTCCGCCGTGTTCGTCGCCGTACTGGGCGAGCAGCGGCGCCGGGTCGAGGTGGACGGCCTTCGCCAGGGTCCGGATGTGCCCGCGGGCGTAGACGTCACCGCCACAGGGCGTGAAGTCGTCCGCCTCGATGGCGTGCACGATGTTCATGCGGACCCGCGTGGCGCTACTGATGTCGTCGACGGTCAGTCCGGCCGCGATACGCGCCTGCTGCAGAGCACGGCCGATGGAGGGGCGGTCTTCCTCGCGGTCTTCTTGGACGCGCTCGTCTTCGAACGGACGCTCGTCTTCAGGGGAGTTGCCGATGGACACGGGGGCGCCTTTCGAGCGTGTAGCCGCCTGTGCTGGGGGTTCAGTCTAGGGGGGTATCAAAAGGGTGGGGCAACCGGGCGGTGGCACTTTGTACGCCATCGGAATGGCCCGACATTCCGATGGTGGGGTCGTAGTTTCCCGCTTCCCTCAACTTGACGTACGCCGACGGGAAACGGTTGCTCGATGATCCCTTACGGGTGAGTCACGATCCGGACACCCGGTTGCAGTACACACTCCGCGAGGCGATCGCCGTGTCCCGCTTCCCTACCCATCAGACTCCCCCCTGATCAGGGCGAGCACGCCATCCAGCTCATCAGGCTTCACAAGAACGTCACGTGCTTTGGAGCCCTCGCTGGGTCCGACGATGTTCCGGGACTCCATGAGGTCCATCAACCGCCCGGCCTTGGCGAAACCGACGCGCAGTTTGCGCTGGAGCATGGACGTCGAGCCGAACTGCGTGGAGACGACCAGTTCGGCCGCCTGGCACAGCAGGTCGAGGTCGTCGCCGATGTCCTCGTCGATCTCCTTCTTCTGCTTGGTGCCCACGACGACGTCGTCCCGGAAGACGGGCGTCATCTGCTCCTTGCAGTGCCGGACGACGCCCGCGATCTCCTCCTCTGTGACGAAGGCGCCCTGCATACGCGTCGGCTTGTTCGCGCCCATCGGCAGGAACAGCCCGTCACCCTTACCGATGAGCTTCTCGGCGCCCGGCTGGTCGAGGATGACCCGCGAGTCGGCCAGCGACGAGGTGGCGAAGGCCAGTCGCGACGGCACGTTCGCCTTGATCAGGCCGGTGACGACGTCGACGGACGGCCGCTGCGTGGCGAGCACCAGGTGGATGCCGGCCGCGCGCGCGAGCTGCGTGATGCGCACGATGGCGTCCTCGACGTCCCGCGGCGCCACCATCATCAGGTCGGCCAGCTCGTCCACGATGACCAGCAGGTACGGGTACGGCTGGAGCTCCCGTTCGCTGCCCTCGGGCGGTTTGACCTTGCCCTCGCGCACGGCCCGGTTGAAGTCGTCGATGTGCCGGTAGCCGTAGGCGGCCAGGTCGTCGTAGCGCAGGTCCATCTCACGTACGACCCACTGCAGCGCCTCGGCGGCGCGCTTGGGGTTGGTGATGATCGGCGTGATCAGGTGCGGGATGCCCTCGTAGGCGGTCAGCTCGACCCGCTTGGGGTCGACGAGGATCATCCGGACGTCCTCGGGGTGGCCCGCATCATGATCGAGGTGATCAGGCAGTTGATGCAGGAGGACTTGCCGGAGCCGGTGGCGCCGGCGACCAGCATGTGCGGCATCTTCGCCAGCGAGTGCATGACGTAGCCGCCCTCGACGTCCTTGCCGAAGGCGACCAGCATCGGGTCGTCGTCCTCCGCGGACTCCGCCAGACGCAGCACGTCACCGAGGTTGACCATCTCCCGGTCGGTGTTCGGGATCTCGATGCCGACCGCGGACTTGCCGGGGATCGGGCTGATGATCCGCACGTCGGGGCTGGCGACGGCGTAGGCGATGTTCTTCGTCAGGGCGGTGATCCGCTCGACCTTCACGGCCGGGCCGAGCTCGACCTCGTAGCGCGTGACCGTCGGCCCGCGGGTGAAGCCGGTGACGCTCGCGTCCACCTTGAACTCGGTGAAGACGGTGGTCAGCGCGGCGACTATGGCGTCGTTCGCGGCGCTGCGGGCCTTGCCCGGGCCGCCGCGCTCCAGCAGGTCGAGGGACGGCAGCGAGTACGTGATGTCGCCGGACAGCTGGAGCTGCTCCGCGCGCGGCGGGAGGTCGCGGGGCTCGGCGGGCGGGGACTTGGTGAGGTCGCGGACGCCCGGCTTCGGCCTTTCCCGTTCCGGCTTCTCCTGCTCGGGCTTGTCCTGCTCGAGCTTCTCCTGCTGGGGCCGGGCGCCCGGGACGGGAGTCGGTGTCGTGGCCTCGCGGTCCCCTACGCGCACGCCCTGGGTGAGGTCGGCGACGATGGGCGAGGGCGGCATCCCGTGCAGGACGGCACCGTCGAGCGCGGCGGCCGCTGCCGCGGCGACGTCCACGGCATCCAAGGGCCGGGCCATGTCGGGCTGCGGCACGGCGGACCGCCGGGGGCGGCCGCGGCGCCGGGAGAGCGCCTCCTGTTCGGCACCGTCCGGGTCGTAGGCCTCGGGTGCCTGCGTGCGCCTGCCGCGCGGCCGGGCGGGCAGCGCCTCCCGCCACTGCTCCTCGTAGCGCTCGTCGTCCTCGCCGAACTCGTCCTCGGCCGGGTCCCGGACGATCCCGAGCCGCACCCCGAGCAGGCGCAGCCGCTGCGGGATGGCGTTGACCGGCGTGGCCGTGACCACCAGCAGCCCGAAGATCGTCAGCAGCACGAGCAGCGGTACGGCGAGCACGTCCCCATGGCGTACGACAGCGGGGTCGCGATGGCCCAGCCGATGAGGCCGCCGGCGTCCCTTATGGCCTGCATGCCGTCGCCGCGGGCGGGTGAGCCGCAGGCGATGTGGACCTGGCCGAGCACTCCGATGACGAGTGCGGACAGGCCGATGACGATGCGTCCGTTGGCCTCGGGCTGCTCCGGGTGGCGGATGAACCGCACGGCGATGACGGCGACCAGGATCGGCACCAGCAGGTCGAGCCGGCCGAAGGCGCCGGTCACCAGGATCTCGACCAGGTCGCCCACGGGGCCCTTCAGGTCGGCCCAGGTGCCGGCGGCGACGATCAGCGCGATGGCGAGCAGCAGCAGGGCGACGCCGTCCTTGCGGTGTGCCGGATCGAGGTTCTTGGCGCCCTGCCCGATGCCTCGGAACACGGCGCCCACCGCGTGCGCGGCGCCGAGCCACAGGGCGCGCACCAGGCGGTAGATGCCCCGGTGGGGCTCGGTGCCGGTTTGGGCGCGACCTTCTTCGCCGCGGCCTTCTTGGCGGGCGCCTTCTTCGCGGGTGCCTTTTTGGCAGCGGCCTTCTTCGCCGGAGCCTTCGATGAAGCGGCCGCCTTCTTCGCGGGCGACTTCTTGGCTGCGGAGGGACGTGAGGCCATGGGTGTGAGGTTACCGGGGAGACGACAAGGGACACGCGTGCCCACAGCTTCACCCGTTCGTGTCGCTCCGGGAGAGGCGCGGAATTGACGCACGCTCATGGACGGGCAACCACGCCTGCCCGGGCGTCAGTTCTGGGAGGGGACCGACGGCGTACTCCCGGTACCCGGCTCGAGCGCGTCCAGCGCACGCCGCAACCCCGTGAGCTTGCGCTCCAGATGAGCCGCCGTCGCCACCGCGGCGGCATCCGTCGACTCGTCGTTGAGCTGCTTGGTCAGCGCCTCGGCCTGCTCCTCGACCGCCGCGAGCCGCGCCGAGAGCTCGGCGAGCAGCCCCGCCGACTCCTTGGCCTCGCCGCCCGCGTCCTTGCCGTTGCCCTCCAACTGGAGCCGCAGCAGTGACGCCTGTTCACGCAGCTGACAGTTCTTCATGTACAGCTCGACGAAGACCGAGACCTTCGCGCGCAGCACCCACGGGTCGAACGGCTTGGAGATGTAGTCGACCGCACCCGCCGCGTAACCCCGGAAGGTGTGGTGCGGGCCGTGGTTGATCGCCGTGAGGAAGATGATCGGGATGTCCCGGGTCCGCTCCCGACGCTTGATGTGTGCGGCCGTCTCGAAGCCGTCCATGCCCGGCATCTGGACGTCCAGCAGGATGACCGCGAAGTCGTCCGTGAGCAGCGCTTTGAGCGCTTCCTCCCCGGACGATGCCCGCACCAGCGTCTGATCGAGCGCAGAGAGGATCGCCTCCAGCGCCAGCAGATTCTCCGGCCGGTCATCGACCAGGAGGATCTTGGCCTTCTGCACCATGGCCCGCCCTCCTCGCCCCGGCGTGGGGCCTCCCCTGTCCGCAGGACCTGAGGATGCACCGGTGGGTGCCGCCCCAGGGGACGACTCCCTTGCGCCGCCCGTCCTTGTGCCGGTCATCGTAGCCGCACCCCGCCTGTCGACACACCCTGTCACCGCGATGTCACTGTGCACGTAGCAGAAACGCAGCAGGAGACCAGAAGGTTCCCCGGATCTCGTACTTCTACACGACTATGCGCACACTGAGTCCGCAACTCCGTGTGAACACCGAACCTTCCCGCCAACGTTGCGTAACGGTCCAACGTTCCCCTCATTCCCCTCGCATCCACTGATCCATCACCGTCAGCAGGTGATCGGGGTCGACCGGCTTCGTGACGTAGTCGGAGGCGCCCGACTCGATCGCCTTCTCCCGGTCGCCCTTCATCGCCTTCGCGGTGAGCGCGATGATCGGCAGTCCGGCGAACTGCGGCATCCTGCGGATCGCCGTGGTCGTCGCGTACCCGTCCATCTCGGGCATCATGATGTCCATCAGGACGACCGCCACGTCGTCGTGCTGTTCCAGCACCTCGATGCCCTCACGGCCGTTCTCGGCGTACAGCACGGACAGGCCGTGCTGCTCCAGGACGCTGGTCAGCGCGAAGACGTTACGGATGTCGTCGTCGACGATCAGGACCTTCTGTCCGCCGAACCGGATGCCGCGCTGCGGCCTCGGCACCGTCTCCTGCTCCGCCGGCGTCCACTGCTCCGGCTGCGCTGGGCGCGGCTCCAGCTCGGGCATCCGACGGCGCCGCCGGAACAGGGCGGCCGGCCCGTTCTGCGTGTCGCGGTACGACTGCACCTCGGCAGGCGTCTCCACCTCCACGTCGGACAGCTCCGCCAGGTCGGACGACGACGCCACCAGGTCACCGGCCTCCAGGGCGGGCAACTGCTGCTGGTAGCCCTGCGGCGGCAGTTCACTGGGGTGCAGCGGCAGATACAGCGTGAACGTCGAGCCACGGCCGGGCTCGCTCTGCGCGTGGATCTCACCGCCGAGCAACTGCGCGATCTCCCGCGAGATGGACAGCCCGAGGCCCGTACCGCCGTACTTGCGGCTGGTCGTGCCGTCGGCCTGCTTGAACGCCTCGAAGATCACCCGCATCTTGCTGTTCGCGATGCCGATGCCGGTGTCCGTCACCGAGAAGGCGATCAGGTCCGCGTCCGGATCGGTCAGCGACCCGGTCTCCAGCAGCTGCTCCCGGATCTTCTGCGGCACGTCGTCCCGCGCCGGCCTGATGACCAGCTCCACCGAACCGGAGTCGGTGAACTTCACCGCGTTCGACAGCAGGTTGCGCAGCACCTGCAGCAGCCGCTGCTCGTCGGTGTGCAGCGTGGCGGGCAGCTCCGGCGACACCCGCACCGACAGGTCCAGGCCCTTCTCCGCCGTCAGCGGCCGGAAGGTGGCCTCCACGTAGTCCACGAGCTGGACGAGCGCGATCCGTGTCGGGGAGACGTCCATCTTGCCCGCCTCGACCTTCGACAGGTCGAGGATGTCGTTGATCAGCTGGAGCAGGTCCGAGCCGGCCCCGTGGATCGTCTCGGCGAACTCGACCTGCTTCGGGAGAGGTTCCCCTCGGCGTTGTCGGCGAGCAGCTTCGCCAGGATCAGCAGCGAGTTGAGCGGCGTACGCAGCTCGTGCGACATGTTCGCCAGGAACTCGCTCTTGTAGCGCATCGACACCGCGAGCTGCTCGGCGCGCTCCTCCAGGACCTGCCGCGCCTCCTCGATCTCGGTGTTCTTCACCTCGATGTCGCGGTTCTGCTGGGCCAGCAGCTCGGCCTTCTCCTCCAGCTCGGCGTTGGACGCCTGGAGGGCCTTCTGCCGCTGCTCCAACTCGGCGGAGCGCTCACGCAGTTGCTCGGTCAGCTCCTGCGACTGCGCCAGCAACAGCTCGGTCTTGGTGTTGACGGAGATGGTGTTGACGCTCGTCGCGATCATCTCGGCGATCTGGTTCAGGAAGTCCTTCTGGATCTGCGTGAACGGCGTGAACGAGGCCAGTTCGATGACCCCGAGCACACTGCCCTCGAACAGCACCGGCAGCACGATCACCTGCGCGGGCGGCGCCTCACCGAGCCCCGAGGAGATCTTCAGATAGCCGCTCGGCGCGTTCTCCACGAGGATCGTGCGCTTCTCCTCGGCAGCCGTCCCGACCAGCGCCTCACCGGGCTGGAACGACGTCGGCATGGAGCCCATCGAGTAGCCGTACGAGCCGAGCATCCGCAGCTCGTACTGGTCTTCGTCCGTGGCGCTCATGTCCTCGCCGTCCACGAGCGGCATCGCCACGAAGAACGCCCCGTGCTGCGCGGACACCACCGGCGTCAGCTCGCTCATGATCAGCGAGGCCACGTCCTCCAGGTCACGGCGGCCCTGCATCAGCGCGGAGATCCGGGCCAGGTTGCCCTTGAGCCAGTCCTGCTCCTTGTTGGCGATCGTGGTGTCGCGCAGGTTGGCGATCATCTTGTTGATGTAGTCCTGGAGCTCCTGGATCTCCCCGGACGCGTCCACGTCGATCTTCAGGTTCAGATCGCCCCGGGTCACCGCGGTCGCCACGCGCGCGATGGCACGCACCTGCCGGGTCAGGTTCCCGGCCATCTCGTTCACGGACTCCGTCAGGTCCCGCCAGGTGCCGTCGACGTCACGCACGCGTGCCTGACCGCCCAGCTGCCCTTCCGTGCCCACCTCACGGGCGACCCGGGTGACCTCCTCGGCGAAGGAGGACAGCTGGTCGACCATCGTGTTGATGGTCGTCTTCAGCTCCAGGATCTCGCCGCGCGCGTCGATGTCGATCTTCTTCGTCAGGTCACCCTTGGCGATGGCCGTGGTCACCATGGCGATGTTGCGCACCTGGCCCGTCAGGTTGGACGCCATGCCGTTCACGGACTCGGTCAGGTCCTTCCACGTGCCCGCCACACCCGGCACATGCGCCTGACCACCGAGGATGCCGTCCGTGCCCACCTCACGGGCCACCTTGGTGACCTGCTCGGCGAAGGAACTCAGCGTCTTCACCATCGTGTTGATGGTGTCGGCGAGCTGCGCGACCTCACCGCGCGCCTCGATCGTGACCTGCCGTGTCAGGTCACCGTTGGCGACCGCAGCCGACACCTGGGAGATGTTCCGCACCTGAGTGGTGAGGTTCTTGGCCATCAGGTTGACGTTGTCGCTCAGGTCCTTCCAGATGCCTGTGACACCCGGCACGTGCGCCTGGCCGCCCAGAATGCCCTCGGTGCCCACCTCACGGGCCACCCGGGTCACCTGCTCGGCGAAGGACGACAGCTGGTCCACCATCGTGTTGACGGTCGTGACCAGCTCGAGGATCTCGCCCTTGGCGTCGACGGTGATCTTCTTCGACAGGTCACCCCGCGCGACCGCGGTCGTGACCTCGGCGATGTTGCGCACCTGGATGGTCAGGTTATTCGCCATGCCGTTCACGGACTGCGTGAGGTCCTTCCAGGTGCCGGAGACACCCTGCACCTCGGCCTGACCGCCGAGGATGCCCTCCGTACCCACCTCACGGGCCACACGCGTGACTTCCTCGGCGAAGGAGGACAGCTGGTCCACCATCGTGTTCAGGGTGTTCTTCAGCTCCAGGATCTCCCCGCGCGCGTCCACGGTGATCTTCTGGGACAGGTCACCCCGGGCCACCGCCGTGGCCACCTGGGCGATGTTGCGCACCTGGCCGGTCAGGTTGGACGCCATGCCGTTCACGGAATCCGTCAGGTCACGCCACACACCCGCTACACCGGGCACCTGCGCCTGACCGCCCAGCCGGCCGTCCGTACCCACCTCGCGCGCGACCCGGGTCACCTGGTCGGCGAAGGCGGAGAGCTGGTCGACCATCGTGTTGATGGTGTTCTTCAGCTCCAGGATCTCCCCGCGCGCGTCGACGTCGATCTTCTGCGACAGGTCACCCCGGGCCACGGCCGTCGTCACCTGGGCGATGTTGCGCACCTGGGAGGTGAGGTTTCCGGCCATGGAGTTGACGGAGTCCGTGAGCTCCTTCCACGTGCCGGACACTCCGTCCACCCGGGCCTGACCGCCGAGACGGCCCTCCGTGCCCACGTCCCGGGCCATCCTGGTCACCTGGTCGGCGAAGGACGACAGCTGGTCCACCATCGTGTTCACGGTGTTCTTCATCTGGAGCATCTCGCCCGAGACGTCGACCGTGACCTTCTGCGAGAGGTCACCGTTGGCCACCGCCGTCGTCACCTGGGCGATGTTCCGCACCTGTCCGGTGAGGTTCCGGAACGCCGTGTTGACGGAGTCCGTCAGGTCCTTCCACGTCCCGGCCACACCCGGCACCTGGGCCTGACCACCCAGCTCACCCTCGACACCGATCTCCCGCGCCACACGAGTCACTTCGGCACCGAAGGCGGACAGCTGGTCGACCATCGTGTTGACGGTGTTCTTCAGCTCCAGCATCTCGCCGGCCACATCCACGGTGACCTTCTGCGATAGATCACCATTGGCCACGGCCGTCGTCACCGCGGCGATGTCCCGCACCTGGGTGGTCAGATTCCGGAAGACCGTGTTCACCGAATCGGTGAGGTCCTTCCACGTCCCCGCCGCACCCGGCACATTCGCCTGACCGCCGAGCTGCCCCTCGGCCCCGACCTCGTTGGCCACACGCGTGACCTCGTCCGCGAAGATCCGCAGCGTCTCGGTCATCTGGTTGATCGTGTCGGCGAGCTGCGCGACCTCGCCCCGCGCCGGCACGGTCACCTTGCGCGACAGGTCACCGTTGGCGACCGCGGTCGTCACCTCCGCGATCCCACGCACCTGGGCCGTGAGGTTCCCGGCCATGGTGTTCACCGAATCGGTGAGTTCTTTCCACACACCGGCGACGCCGGGCACCTGCGCCTGCCCGCCCAGCGCGCCCTCGGTGCCCACCTCACGGGCCACCCGGGTCACCTCGGAGGAGAACGCCGACAGCTGGTCGACCATCGTGTTGACGGTGTTCTTCAGCTCCAGCATCTCGCCGGCCACCTGCACGGTGACCTTCCGTGACAGGTCACCCTTGGCGACCGCCGTCGTCACCAGCGCGATGTCCCGCACCTGAGCGGTGAGCCGGTACGCCATCGTGTTGACGGAGTCCGTCAGGTCCCGCCAGGAACCCGACATGCCACGCACGCGTGCCTGCCCGCCCAGCTTGCCCTCGGTGCCCACCTCACTGGCCACACGCGTGACCTCGTCGGTGAACGTCGACAACTGGTCGACCAGATTGTTGACGGTCCGCCCGACCTTCAGGAACTCGCCGCGCAACGGCTGCCCGTTCCCGTCCGGCACCTGCGTCCGCAGCTCCATACGCGGCGACAGATCACCCTCGGCCACCGCGGACAGCACCCGGCTGACCTCGGAAACCGGCCTGACCAGGTCGTCCACCAGGGCATTCGAGTTGTCGACCGCGGTCGCCCAGGAACCCTCGCAGGCGCCCGTCTCCAGCCGCTCGGTCAGCTTGCCCTCACGGCCCACCATCCGCCGCACCCGCGCCAGCTCGCCCGTCAGATGCAGATTGCGGTCGGCCACCTCGTTGAA
This sequence comes from Streptomyces tuirus, assembly GCA_018195615.1. Classification (GTDB taxonomy): domain Bacteria; phylum Actinomycetota; class Actinomycetes; order Streptomycetales; family Streptomycetaceae; genus Streptomyces; species Streptomyces tuirus_A. Next base: position 1,911,349 of record JAGTPG010000001.1, read on the forward strand.
CACGGCCGCGATCTCGGCCATCACGCCGTCCCCGGACACCGTGAGCCGCTTGCGGAAGTTCCCGTCCCGCATGGCCACCAGGGCCGCCATCAGCCGGTTCAGGGCTGCCGTGTCCACCTCGGTCGTGCCGTTGCGCGCCTTGCCCTGGTTGCTCGGGGACCGTCCGTCCTTCGCGCGCGCCTTCTTGCCACGCGTCGCTGCGCCAGACTCCACTGTGTCCCTCCCGCAGGGATCGACCGTCACTGCTCTGCTCGGGTACCACGCTCGGCGTACCGGTTACTACTGCGTATTCTCCGCCCTGCATACCAGGCAGCGCCCAGGGGGCTGCTGCCCGCCGCACGCGGAAGGCACTCAGCCTGCCCGGACCTTCACAAGAAGCTTGCCCAGTGTTTCACCCTGCCCGAACCAGGCCATAACAGTTCGGCAGCTTCGCACATCGTCCGCACACCCTCCGGACGGAAACACTGCAGACCGGCATCCGCATGGACCGCGAAGGTAAGTAACCTTGCATCCGGCTGTCCAGCCACGCCGGTCCGTCCGGCCTGGGCGGTGGCACGAAGACGAGCGGGCATCGGAGGGGCGGCCGCACACATGACCACCGGACTGATCCCGGGGGAGCAGCCCCCGGACCCCGGGCCGACCGGCGGCATGCCGCAACAGCGGCGCGAGCCGGCCGGCCACGCAGCCCAGCACATCGAGAACCGGTCGAGGAGTTCTGTGATCACCGCGCGCGGCCGCCAGCTTCGAGCCCGTCGGGCGATCTGTCGCGAGCGCCCGCTCCTTCGTCCGCGACACCCTCCAGGGCTGGGGCTTCGCCGACATCGTCGACGACGCCGTCGTTCTCACCAGCGAACTGGTGACCAACGCCGTCGTCCACGCCGGCACCTCCGCCGACCTGCTCTGCCTGCGCAGCGACGAGGGCGTACGCATCGAGGTGGCCGACCGCTATCCCGAGCGCGAGATCCCCCTCCAGGCCACGGCCGTCAACATGGGCAGCCCCGACCGCGAGGGCGGCCGCGGCCTCCAGCTCTGCGCGGCCCTCGCCGGCCGCTGGGGCGTCGAGTACACCCCCACCCACAAGACCGTCTGGTTCCAACTCGACCTCCCGGCACGGGTGGTGGGCACCCGCGCGGCCGGACCCGCACTCCCCGCCGACCTCCTCCCCCTCGCCGACGGCCGGGTCCGCGTGGCCGTCATCCAGATCGACCGCACCGGCCACATCACCGCCTGGAACGAGGACGCCGAGGAGCTCTTCGGCTACCCGGCCGAGCAGGTCACCGGCAAACCCCTCACCGACCTCGCGGCCTGGCCCCACACCCCCGGTACCAGCACCGGTATCGCAGACGCCCTCCAACTCTCCCGCTGGGAAGGCAGCTACGGCATCCGCGACGCAGGCGGCCGCGTCACCCCCGTGTACGCCTCCCACCTGCGCGTCCGCGACACCGGCGGCGAACCGTCAACCGTGTGCCTCTTGGTACGCGACCACGAACGGGCCGTGCTCCAGACGCCCCTGCGCGTCCCCGCCTCCGACACGTCCACCACCTCCGAGGGCCAGAGCACCGACCCCTTCGAGGTGTTCATCGGCTACCCCGCCCCGGACGACCTCGACGGCCTCCTCCAGCGCACGGTCGAACGTGCCCGCGACATGCTCGACGGTGACTCCGCGTTCCTCCTGCTGGCCACCGACGACGAGACGGAACTGGAGGTCCGCGCCTCCACCGGCCTGCCCTCCGCCCGCCAGCGCTTCGCCCGCGTCCCCGTCGAGGCAGGCTCCGGCCGCTACGGCTCCGCCCGCATGCCGGCCGTCCACGACGACCTGACGGCGGTCCCCGGCGCGGTGCCGCTGCTGAACGGCACGGGCATGCGTTCGGTCGTCACGGTCCCGCTGAAGGTCGAGGGCCGCCTCACCGGCTCCCTCGGCGTCGCCGCCGAGGCCTCCGGCAGATACTCCAACGAGGAGGCCCTGCGCCTCCAGTTCGCCGCCGACCGCATCGCACTCGCTGTCGAATCGGCCCGCCTCGGCGAACTGGAACGCCTGCGCCGCGGCTCCCTGAACTTCCTCGTCGAGGCCTCCGACCTGCTCGCCGGAACCCTGGACCGCGACCAGACCCTGGCCCTGATGGCCCAGATGACGGTCCCGACCCTCGCCACCTGGTGTGCCGTCTACACGATCGCCCACCAGGCCTCCGAGCCGTACCTCTCGTACGTCCTGCACGAGGACGAGGAACTCATCGACGGCATCAAGTCCCTGCTGTCGAAGGTGCCGCCGCCCGACCCGGTCCCCACCCCCGGCGCCCGCGTCTGGACGGCCCCCAGCGAGGTGGCACACCAGGCGGCCCTGCGCAGTTCCATGCGCAGCCTCGGCCTCAGCGGCGGCCCCACCCACCAGGTCACACCCGGCATCGGCCCGACCCTCGCCACGGCATCCGCCGTCGGTGGCGAGACGGTCGTCCTCCCCCTGGTCGCCCGCAACCGCGTGATCGGCATGCTGACCCTCGGCAAGCCGACCGACGAGCACTTCCGCCAGGAAATCCTCGAACTGGCCGAGGACCTGTCCCGCCGAGCCGCCCTGGCCCTGGACAACGCCCGCCTCTACTCGGAGCGCACGGCGATCAGCCAGTCCCTCCAGCGCAGCCTCCTCCCACCGGAACTTCCCACGATCGAGGGAGTCGAGGTCGAGGTCATCTACCGCGCGGCCGGCGAGGGCAACGAGGTCGGCGGCGACTTCTACGACGTCTTCCCGATCCGCGACGGCTCCTACGGCTTCGCCATCGGCGACGTCTGCGGTACGGGCCCGAACGCGGCGGCGGTCACCGGCCTGGCCCGGCACGCCCTGCGCCTGCTGGCCCGCGAGGGCCTCAGCGGCCCGACGGTCCTGGAACGCCTCAACTCCGCCATCCTCGACGAAGGCGCCCGCAGCCGCTTCCTCACCCTCCTCTACGGCGAAATGCGCCCACAGGAGGACGGCAGCGCGGAACTGAAGGTCGTCTGCGCCGGCCACCCGCTGCCGCTGCGCCTGCGCCAGGACGGCACCGTCGAACCGGCCGCCGAACCCCAGCCGCTCCTCGGCGTCATCGATGACCTGGAGCTGTACGAGCAGACGGTCACCCTCGATCCGGGCGACGTCCTGCTGTGCGTCACGGACGGCGTCACCGAACGCCGCGAGGGCGCCCGCATGCTGGGCGACGACGGCCTCGCCGACGTCCTCACCACGTGCACGGGTCTCACGGCCGGCGCGGTCGCGGCCCGCATCATGCGGGCGGTGGAACGCTTCGCATCGGACGCCCCGTCCGACGACATGGCGATTCTGGCGATGCGTGTCCCGGGCCTCCACACGGACTAGGACATGAAGAAGGCCCCACCCGTGCGGGTGGGGCCTTCTTTGCTGGAGCCCCCAAACGGAATCGAACCGTTGACCTTCTCCTTACCATGGAGACGCTCTGCCGACTGAGCTATAGGGGCCTGTCGCTCTGCGGGATTTCCCCCACAGCAACGGAATAGATCATACCCCGAACAGACCCGTGCTCCCAACCACGTCAGAAGGCAGGCTGCAACAGCCCTCCGAGTGCGTTGCAGGCGGACACGATCCGCTGCATGTCCCGCTTGGTCAGCGTCGCGTCCACGGGGAGCGCAAGCGTCTCGTCAGCAGCTCGCTCGGTCTCCGGGAGTGACACACACCGTCGGAATTCCGGCAGCCGATGCACCGGAGTCTTCACCGGCACCCGGCATTCAACTCCCCGGGCCCGCACGGCCCGTGCGAATGCGTCCCGGTCCGGCCGCCCATTGCCCGGAACCCGCACGACGTACTGCTGATAGGTGTGCCCGTCACCGTCGTCCGGTGTCCGCACACCCCTCAACTTCGCATCGAGGTAAGCCGCCCGCTCCCTGCGCTGGGCTATCTCGTCGTGGGGCGCCTCGGACTCTCCCTGTTCCAGCACGAGCAGCCCTTGCCGTGCTCCCAGTGCGTGCAGCCGAGCGATGTCGGCCAGCCGGCCGAAGCGGTGTACGACAACGACGGCTGCCGTCCGCGGAGTTACCGCCGCTTCCACAGCGGAGGCGTCGAGGCAGTAGGTGACAGGATCTATGTCGGCGAACACCGGCATCGCCCCGGCCATGGCAACGGCCTCGGCGACCTCGACGTTCCCGAAGGCCGGCACGACGACCTCGTCACCGAGTCCGACACCGGCGGCCCTGAGCATCGCAGCAGTACCCATGTTGTGGATGCTGATCGCGCAACGTGAACTTCAAGTGACGCGCAACAAAAAAGGGTTGGTCCCGTAACCGAAGTTACGGGACCAACCCTCTCAATAATTGTTCGGCGGCGTCCTACTCTCCCACAGGGTCCCCCTGCAGTACCATCGGCGCTGTAAGGCTTAGCTTCCGGGTTCGGAATGTAACCGGGCGTTTCCCCTACGCTATAACCACCGAAACACTATGAAACAGACAACCGTCCGCATATTCCAGCGGGGCTGTTCGTGGTTTCAGAACCAACACAGTGGACGCGAGCAACTGAGGACAAGCCCTCGGCCTATTAGTACCGGTCAACTCCACACGTTACCGTGCTTCCATATCCGGCCTATCAACCCAGTCGTCTACTGGGAGCCTTACCCCATCAAGTGGGTGGGAGTCCTCATCTCGAAGCAGGCTTCCCGCTTAGATGCTTTCAGCGGTTATCCCTCCCGAACGTAGCCAACCAGCCATGCCCTTGGCAGAACAACTGGCACACCAGAGGTTCGTCCGTCCCGGTCCTCTCGTACTAGGGACAGCCCTTCTCAAGACTCCTACGCGCACAGCGGATAGGGACCGAACTGTCTCACGACGTTCTAAACCCAGCTCGCGTACCGCTTTAATGGGCGAACAGCCCAACCCTTGGGACCGACTCCAGCCCCAGGATGCGACGAGCCGACATCGAGGTGCCAAACCATCCCGTCGATATGGACTCTTGGGGAAGATCAGCCTGTTATCCCCGGGGTACCTTTTATCCGTTGAGCGACGGCGCTTCCACAAGCCACCGCCGGATCACTAGTCCCGACTTTCGTCCCTGCTCGACCCGTCGGTCTCACAGTCAAGCTCCCTTGTGCACTTACACTCAACACCTGATTGCCAACCAGGCTGAGGGAACCTTTGGGCGCCTCCGTTACCCTTTAGGAGGCAACCGCCCCAGTTAAACTACCCATCAGACACTGTCCCTGATCCGGATCACGGACCCAGGTTAGACATCCAGCACGACCAGACTGGTATTTCAACGACGACTCCACACTGACTGGCGTCAGCGCTTCACAGTCTCCCAGCTATCCTACACAAGCCGAACCGAACACCAATATCAAACTGTAGTAAAGGTCCCGGGGTCTTTCCGTCCTGCTGCGCGAAACGAGCATCTTTACTCGTAGTGCAATTTCACCGGGCCTATGGTTGAGACAGTCGAGAAGTCGTTACGCCATTCGTGCAGGTCGGAACTTACCCGACAAGGAATTTCGCTACCTTAGGATGGTTATAGTTACCACCGCCGTTTACTGGCGCTTAAGTTCTCAGCTTCGCCCAGACGAATCTGAGCTAACCGGTCCCCTTAACGTTCCAGCACCGGGCAGGCGTCAGTCCGTATACATCGCCTTACGGCTTCGCACGGACCTGTGTTTTTAGTAAACAGTCGCTTCTCGCTGGTCTCTGCGGCCACCCCAGCTCAGACCGTAAAGATCATCACCAGGAATGGCCCCCTTCTCCCGAAGTTACGGGGGCATTTTGCCGAGTTCCTTAACCATAGTTCACCCGAACGCCTCGGTATTCTCTACCTGACCACCTGAGTCGGTTTAGGGTACGGGCCGCCATGAAACTCGCTAGAGGCTTTTCTCGACAGCATAGGATCATCCACTTCACCACAATCGGCTCGGCATCAGGTCTCAGCCACAAGGTGTGCGGATTTACCTACACACCGGCCTACACCCTTACCCCGGGACAACCACCGCCCGGGATGGACTACCTTCCTGCGTCACCCCATCACTCACCTACTAACCGCTTGGTTCAGCGGCTCCACCACTCCGTGCTTGTCCGAAGACGCACACGGCGGTTTCACGGCCTTAGCATCACGATGCTCGATGTTTGACGCTTCACAGCGGGTACCGGAATATCAACCGGTTATCCATCGACTACGCCTG
>JAGTPG010000001.1:1922500-2435947 GCA_018195615.1 Streptomyces tuirus
GGCCACGGCCAGCGCGTCGGGGATGGAGTGGTTGACCGCGACGAATTCGCAGTCGAAGGGGCCGATGCGCTCGCGGTGTCCCTCCGCCACCTCGAGGGTGTAGGGGCGGATGCGGTGCTCCTGGAGCTTGGCCTCGATGAGCGCGAGGGTCAGCTTGGAGCCGATCAGCGGGATGTCCGGCTTCTCGCGCAGGAGGAAGGGGACGCCGCCGATGTGGTCCTCGTGGCCGTGCGTGAGGACGATGCCCTCGATGTCGTCGAGGCGGTCCCTGACGGACGAGAAGTCCGGCAGGATCAGGTCGATTCCGGGCTGCTCCTCCTCGGGAAGAGCACTCCGCAGTCGACGATCAGAAGGCGGCCGCCGTACTCGAAGACCGTCATGTTTCGGCCGATCTCGCCGAGGCCGCCGAGCGGGGTGACGCGCAGGCCGCCTTCGGGGAGCGGCGGGGGCGGGCCGAGTTCGGGATGCGGATGACTCAAAAGACTCTCCTCACCACGCGCGCCACGTACCGGTGGGGCACGTGGCGCGCGTGACGTTCGTGCAGAAGCAGTTGTCGTGTGGTGTTGGTGCGGGCACCGGTGGCCCGCTTATTCAGTTGTGAAGCAGGTGCGCGGGGTCCGCGCGAAGTCTGGTGTCAGAGCTGTACCCCGCCGGCGGCAAGATCGATCTTGAGTTGCTCGATCTCCTCGGGCGCGCACTCGGCCATGGGGGCGCGCAGGGGCCCGGCGGGGAGTCCCTTCAGGGAGAGCGCCGCCTTGGTCGTCATCACGCCCTGGGTGCGGAACATGCCCGTATAGACCGGGAGCAGCTTCTGGTGGATCTCGGTGGCCTTCTGGACGTCGCCCGAGGTGTACGCCTCGACCAGGGCGCGCAGCTCGGGGGTGACCACGTGGCCGACGACCGAGACGAAGCCGACCGCGCCCACGGAGAGCAGGGGCAGGTTCAGCATGTCGTCGCCGGAGTACCAGGCGAGGCCGGAGCGGGCGATGGCCCAGCTGGCGCGACCGAGGTCGCCCTTGGCGTCCTTGTTGGCGACGATTCGGGGGTGCTCGGCGAGGCGTACGAGCGTCTCCGTGTTGATGGGGACGCCGCTGCGGCCGGGGATGTCGTAGAGCATCACCGGCAACTCGGTGGCGTCGGCGACGGCCGTGAAGTGCCGGTAGAGGCCCTCTTGCGGGGGCTTGTTGTAGTACGGGGTGACCACCAGCAGGCCGTGTGCGCCGGTGCGCTCCGCGGCGCGGGCGAGCTGGATGCTGTGGTGGGTGTCGTTGGTGCCGACTCCGGCCACGATGTGGGCGCGGTCGCCGACGGCCTCCAGGACGGCTCGTACGAGATCCGCTTTCTCCGCATCGCTGGTGGTCGGCGACTCGCCGGTGGTGCCGTTGATGACCAGGCCGTCGTTGCCTGCGTCCACCAGGTGGGTGGCGAGCCGCTGCGCGCCGTCGAGGTCGAGTGCGCCGTCCGCCGTGAAGGGCGTGACCATGGCGGTGAGGACCCGCCCGAAGGGGGTCTGCGGAGTCGAGGTCGGAGCCATGGGTTACACGCTACTCGTTGCTCAGGACCGGGTCTGCCCTAGGGGCAGGCGACAAGTCGTGACAAAGGTGGAGCCCGGCACTGCCTGCTCGGGGGTTCAAGCAGTGCCGGGCCCGTTCGATCAGGCTAAGTGAACTTCGCGAAATGCCGCAATACGGACACTTCGCACGGCTGAACCGTACATCTGTACCTGGTCCGGGAACCGGGGTCCCGCTAGGGCGCCACGCGTCCGTTGGCGTTGAAGGCGGCGTAGGTGAGCGGCATGAGCCGGGCCCACTCGGCCTCCATCCGCTCGCCGACCATCTCGATCTCGCGCTGCGGGAAGGACGGCACCTTGGCCAGCTCGTGCTGGGTGCGCAGGCCGAGGAAGTGCATCAGCGAGCGGGCGTTGCAGGTCGCGTACATCGAGGAGTACAGGCCCACGGGGAGGACGGAGCGGGCCACCTCGCGGGCGACGCCGGCGGCGAGCATCTCCTGGTACGCCTCGTACGACTGCCGGTACGAGTCCTCCATCACGCGGCCGACCAGCTCCTGCTGGGCCTGGGTGCCCTCGACGAAGACGTACTTGCCGGGGCGGCCCTCCTGGACCAGCTTGCGGGACTCGTCCGGGACGTAGAAGACGGGCTGGAGCTCGCGGTAGCGGCCGCTCTCCTCGTTGTAGGACCAGCCCACGCGGTGCCGCATGAACTCGCGGAAGACGAAGATCGGGGCGCTGATGAGGAAGGTCATCGAGTTGTGCTCGAAGGGGCTGCCGTGCCGGTCCCGCATCAGGTAGTTGATCAGGCCCTTGGAACGCTCGGGGTCCTTGTTCAGCTCGTCCAGGGACTGCTCGCCGAGGGTCGAGACGCGGGCGGCGAAGAGGACGTCCGCGTCGGACGCGGTGTGCTTGACCAGCTCGACGGTGACGTCGCTGCGGTAGCTGGGCTTGGGGTCGTCGGCGGGGTGTCGGTCACGGTTGGCAGGGCCTTCCCATCTCGTCGTGTGGCGACGCCACTCTACGGCCCGGTGAAATCAGCGCGATCGGTGGCGTGCCGCAATGAAGTTGGTGAAACAGGGCACCTCTGAGGGAGTTCGTTCGTCTCTACAGATGACAGTCATTCGTTTCCACCCCAGAAGGAGAAGCACCCCTGATGTTCGGTCGGCGTGAACCCGTACCGTTCGCCTTCGTCGCCGAGGCCGACAGGTTCCGCAGCAATGTCACTCCCCCACCGCGAGAGCGGCTGTCCGTCGGCCAGATGGCCGGGCGATGGCTGCTGGGTCTGACCATCGTGGCGGGGCTCGCGGGGTCCCTGGTCATCGGGACGCCCGCGCTGTCGGTCGACCACCCGGGCTCGCAGCCCCAGCAGTCGCAGGCGTCGCAGAAGAACTGAGCCGCCACCGGGTCGGCGGTGACTCCATCCGGCCCCCGCCAGTGGTGACCGGGGACACAGATCGGTAGCCTCACCGGGCACAGCCCACGCATGGATCGAGTGAGGACCAGCCGTGCCCCTGCCCTTCCTGACGGCCGACCGCGTTTTCGAGGCGGCGGACGACGTTCCGCTGCCGTACGACGACCGTGACCGCTGGCGGCGCCCGTACCGGCCCGGGCCGTGGCGCGTGGCGGCGGCGGCGCTGGCGCTGCTGCTCGCCTCGTTCGTGCTGTTCGCGGCGGTCATCATCGCGGCGACGGCCGAACTGACCTCGGCCGGGTCGTCTTCGGGCTCGCGCTGCTCGTCATCGCCGGGGCGCTGCGGCTGCTGCGCGTGGGCGTGTGGGTCAGCGCCCGTGGGTTGCGGCACGTGGGCTTCTTCACGACGCGTACGGCGCCCTGGGGGCAGATCGACTCGGTGCGTACGGTGCAGCGGCCGGTGCGCTGGCTGGGGCTGCCCCGGACGGTGCAGGGACAGGCGCTGCTGCTCGACCGGCAGGGTCGGTCAGCGGACGGTGCGCCGCCGCTGCTGACCACGCACAACGCGGACTTCCTCGGCCGGGTGGAGGCCTTCGACCGGGCGGCCGACTCGGTGGAGGCGTGGGCCCAGGAGTACCGCGCGCACTGACGGCGTCGACCCATGCCGGCGGGCCGGACCGTGCGCGGTCCGGCCCCGCCGGCATGAGTGGGGTGCGGTTCAGGCGGCTTCGGGCTGCTTGCCGTCGTGCAGTGCGATCGCGCGTTGCATCGCCTTGCGGGCGCGCGGAGTGTCGCGGGCGTCGTGGTAGGCGACGGCGAGGCGGAACCACGTGCGCCAGTCGTCGGGGGCCGCTTCCGTCTCGGCCTTGCGCTTGGCGAAGACCTCGTCGGCCGAGTCCCGGTCGATGCGCCCGCTTGGGGTGCGCTTCAACTCGTCCACGGGCAGGCCGCCCTCGGCGTCGAGTTCGGCGGCCAGGGCGTTGGCCCTGCGGACGAACTGGGTGTTCTTCCAGAGGAACCACAGGCCGATGACCGGCAGGATCAGCACCGCCACGCCGAAGGTGACGGTGAGGGGCGTGCCGGTCTCGATGAGCAGGACGCCCCGGCTGCCGACCAGGACGAAGTAGACGACCAGGACGGCGGCCGTGAGGGCGTAGGTGAGCTTCGCGCGCATGACGGTCGGGGGCTCAGCTCAGGTCAAGGAAGTGTTCGAGGCCGAAGGTCAGGCCCGGAACACTTCCCACGCGGCGGGCGCCGAGCAGGATGCCCGGCATGAAGCTGCTGTGGTGGAGCGAGTCGTGGCGGACCGTCAGGGTCTCGCCCTCGGCGCCGAGCAGGACCTCCTGGTGGGCGAGCAGGCCGCGCAGCCGGACGGCGTGGACCGGGACGCCGTCGACGTCGGCGCCGCGGGCGCCGTCCAGGGCCGTGGTCGTGGCGTCCGGGGCCGGGGCGGTGCCGGCGGCGCGGCGGGCCTCGGCGATGAGCTGGGCGGTGCGCGTGGCCGTGCCGGAGGGGGCGTCCACCTTGTTCGGGTGGTGCAGCTCGACGACCTCGACGGACTCGAAGTACGGCGCGGCGATCTGCGCGAACTTCATGGTCAGGACGGCCCCGATGGAGAAGTTCGGGGCGATGAGCACGCCGGTCTCCGGGGACTTCTCCAGCCAGCCGTTCAGCTGCGCGAGGCGCTCGTCGGTCCAGCCGGTGGTGCCGACGACGGCGTGGATGCCGTGGCCCACGCAGTAGTCGAGGTTGGCCATGACCGAGTCGGGCGTGGTCAGCTCGACCGCGACCTGGGCGCCGGTCTCGGCCAGCGTCTCCAGCTTGTCGCCCCGGCCGAGTGTCGCGACCAGTTCCATGTCCTCGGCGGCTTCGACGGCCCGTACGGCTTCCGAGCCGATACGGCCCTTGGCGCCGAGGACCGCCACGCGCAGCTTGCTCATCTCTTGTGCTTCTTTCACCAGGGGGATTGTCAGGCGACGGCGTCGTGCAGGCGGGCCGCCTGTTTGTCCTTCAGCGGGCCGATGACCGACAGGGAGGGTCGTCGTCCCAGGATCTCGCGGGCGACGGAGCGGACGTCGTCCGGGGTGACCGAGGCTATGCGGGAGAGCATGTCGTCGACGGACATCTGCTCGCCCCAGCACAGCTCGCTCTTGCCGATACGGTTCATCAGCGCGCCGGTGTCCTCCAGGCCGAGGACCGTGGAGCCCTGGAGCTGGCCGATCGCGCGCCCTATCTCGTCGTCCGAGAGGCCGTGCTCGGCGACGTGGTCGAGTTCGTCGCGGCAGATCTTCAGCACGTCGTGGACCTGCGACGGCCTGCAGCCCGCGTACACGCCGAACAGGCCGCAGTCGGCGAAGCCGGAGGTGTACGAGTACACGCTGTAGGCCAGGCCGCGCTTCTCGCGGACCTCCTGGAAGAGGCGGGAGGACATGCCGCCGCCGAGGGCGGTGTTCAGCACGCCGAGGGCCCAGCGCCGCTCGTCCGTGCGGGACAGGCCGGGCATGCCGAGGACGACGTGCGCCTGCTCGGTCTTGCGGCCGAGCAGCTCGACGCGGCCCGCGGTGCGCAGGCTGCGGCTGCCGCCCCGCGCGGCGATGGGGGTGGCGTCCAGCTTCTTCAGGGCGCCCGCCTTCTCGAAGGCCGCGCGGACCTGTCGTACGACCTTGTTGTGGTCGATGTTTCCCGCGGCCGCCACGACCAGGTGGGTCGGGTCGTAGTGCTTCTTGTAGAAGCGGCGGATGCGGTCGGCGGTGAGGGCGTTGACCGTGTCGACCGTGCCGAGGACCGGGCGGCCGAGGGGGTTGTCGCCGAACATGGTGTGCGCGAACAGGTCGTGCACGCAGTCGCCCGGGTCGTCCTCGGTCATGGCGATCTCTTCGAGGATCGCGCCGCGCTCGACGTCGACGTCCTCTTCGAGGATGAGCGAGCCGGTCAGCATGTCGCAGACGACGTCGATGGCGAGCGGCAGGTCGGAGTCGAGCACGCGTGCGTAGTAGCACGTGTACTCCTTGGCCGTGAACGCGTTCATCTCGCCGCCGACGGCGTCGATCGCGGCGGAGATGTCCAGGGCGGACCTGCGGGTGGTGCCCTTGAAGAGCAGGTGCTCCAGGTAGTGCGTGGCTCCGTTCAGGGCCGGGGTCTCGTCGCGGGAACCGACGTGCGCCCAGATGCCGAAGGTCGCGGAGCGGACCGAGGGCAGGGTTTCGGTGACGACGCGCAGGCCGCCGGGGAGGGTGGTCTTGCGGACCGTGCCGATGCCGTTCTCGCCCTTGATGAGGGTTTGGGTACGGGCGACGGCCCGCGCCTCGGAAGAGGTGCGGGCCGTCGCCTTGGAGCTGCTCGACGTCACTTGTCGGTGTCGTCCTTCGTCTCATCGTTGTCTTCGCCCTCGATGACCGGGATCAGGGAGAGCTTGCCGCGGGAGTCGATCTCGGCGATCTCGACCTGGACCTTCTGGCCCACACCGAGGACGTCCTCGACGTTCTCCACGCGCTTGCCGCCGGCCAGCTTGCGGATCTGCGAGATGTGCAGCAGACCGTCCTTGCCGGGCAGCAGGGAGACGAACGCGCCGAAGGTGGTCGTCTTCACGACCGTACCGAGGTAGCGCTCGCCGACCTCGGGCATCGTCGGGTTGGCGATGCCGTTGATCGTGGCGCGGGCGGCCTCGGCGGCGGGGCCGTCGGCGGCGCCGATGTAGATCGTGCCGTCGTCCTCGATGGTGATCTCGGCGCCGGTGTCCTCCTGGATCTGGTTGATCATCTTGCCCTTGGGGCCGATGACCTCGCCGATCTTGTCGACCGGGATCTTCACGGTGATGATCCGCGGTGCGTTCGGGGACATCTCGTCCGGCGTGTCGATCGCTTCCATCATCACGTCGAGGATGTGGAGGCGGGCGTCACGGGCCTGCTTGAGGGCGGCGGCCAGGACGGAGGCCGGGATGCCGTCCAGCTTGGTGTCGAGCTGGAGGGCGGTCACGAACTCCTTGGTGCCGGCGACCTTGAAGTCCATGTCGCCGAAGGCGTCCTCCGCACCGAGGATGTCGGTGAGGGTGACGTAGTGCGTCTCGCCCTCGATCTCCTGGGAGATCAGGCCCATGGCGATACCGGCGACGGGGGCCTTCAGCGGCACACCGGCGTTCAGCAGCGACATGGTGGAGGCGCAGACCGAACCCATGGACGTCGAGCCGTTCGAGCTGAGCGCCTCGGAGACCTGGCGGATCGCGTAGGGGAACTCCTCGCGCGTGGGCAGGACCGGGATCAGGGCGCGCTCGGCGAGGGCGCCGTGGCCGATCTCGCGGCGCTTCGGGGAGCCGACGCGGCCGGTCTCGCCAGTGGAGTACGGCGGGAAGTTGTAGTTGTGCATGTAGCGCTTGCGGGTCACCGGGGAGAGGGTGTCCAGCTGCTGCTCCATGCGGAGCATGTTCAGGGTGGTGACGCCCAGGATCTGGGTCTCGCCACGCTCGAACACGGCGGAGCCGTGGACCCGCGGGATGGCCTCGACCTCGGCGGCCAGCGTGCGGATGTCGGTGACACCGCGGCCGTCGATGCGCTTCTTCTCCTTGATGACGCGCTCGCGGACCAGGGTCTTGGTCAGCGAGCGGTACGCGGCGGAGATCTCCTTCTCGCGGCCCTCGAACTCCGGCAGGAGCTTCTCGGCGGCGAGCTGCTTGACGCGGTCCAGCTCGGACTCGCGCTCCTGCTTGCCGGCGATGGTGAGCGCCTGGGCGAGCTCGGGCTTGACGGCGGCGGTCAGGGCCTCCAGCACGTCGTCCTGGTAGTCCAGGAAGATCGGGAACTCGCCGGTCGGCTTGGCGGCCTTCGAGGCGAGGTCCGACTGGGCCTTGCACAGGACCTTGATGAAGGGCTTCGCGGCCTCGAGACCGGCGGCGACGACCTCCTCGGTCGGCGCCTCGGCACCGCCCTCGACCAGCTTGATGGTCTTCTCGGTGGCCTCGGCCTCGACCATCATGATCGCGACGTCGCCGTCCTCCAGGACCCGGCCCGCGACGACCATGTCGAACGCGGCGTCCTCGAGCTCGGTGTGCGTCGGGAAGGCCACCCACTGGCCGCTGATCAGCGCGACGCGGACGCCGCCGATCGGGCCGGAGAAGGGCAGGCCGGCCAGCTGCGTGGACGCCGAGGCCGCGTTGATCGCGACGACGTCGTACAGGTGGTCTTGGTTGAGCGCCATGATCGTGGCCACGACCTGGATCTCGTTGCGCAGGCCCTTCTTGAAGGACGGGCGCAGCGGGCGGTCGATCAGGCGGCAGGTGAGGATCGCGTCCTCGGAGGGACGGCCCTCACGGCGGAAGAAGCTGCCGGGGATCTTGCCGGCGGCGTACATCCGCTCCTCGACGTCCACCGTGAGCGGGAAGAAGTCGAGCTGGTCCTTGGGGTTCTTGGAGGCGGTGGTGGCCGACAGCACCATGGTGTCGTCGTCCAGGTACGCCACGGCGGAGCCGGCGGCCTGCTTGGCCAGGCGGCCCGTCTCGAAGCGGATGGTGCGGGTGCCGAAGGCGCCGTTGTCGATGACGGCCTCGGCGTAGTGGGTCTCGTTCTCCACTAGCGTTTTCTCCTCGTCCTCGTCTCCGGTGCCCGTGTGGCAGGGAGACGGTTGCGGAGAAGCGCGCCGTGCTGTGCGGGCCGGTCTTCGATCGAAGCACCCGGGGCTCGCTTCCCCCCGGGGCCACTACCGAGGACCGGCGGCGGCTAGGTGCGCCTCTCCTCTTCTTGTCGTGCTGTGTCGTCCGTATTGCGTTGTGCTACCACACTACAAAGCAGGGGTGACACTCCGCACGTACAGCAAAGGGAGCGGTCCCCTTTCTGCCGGGAACCGCTCCCTTCACGGCGTCTTACTTGGCGCCCGCCGCACCGCGGCGGATGCCGAGGCGGTCGACCAGCGCACGGAAGCGCTGGATGTCCTTCTTCGCCAGGTACTGGAGAAGGCGGCGACGCTGACCCACGAGGATCAGCAGGCCACGGCGGGAGTGGTGGTCGTGCTTGTGGGTCTTGAGGTGCTCGGTCAGGTCGGAGATCCGACGGGACAGCAGAGCGACCTGGACCTCGGGGGAGCCGGTGTCACCCTCCTTGGTACCGAACTCGGACATGATCTGCTTCTTCGTAGCGGCGTCGAGCGACACGCGTACTCCTCATAGTCTGTGGATGGCCACCGAGTGCCCCGGTCTGCTTCTCGGGGGAGCTTCCATGACTCGGAAGGCGGGGATCCGCTGGGCGCGGCCTCCAGGGCGCTGGGCTCCGGGGGTGCGTACACAAACGGCCGTCGACCAGGGTACCAGGCGCTCGGCGGCGTCTTTACGGTGGTCTCGGAACCGGCCGGGCGGGCGGGTCGGGCGACTAGGGTGAGCGGGTTCGGATCATCCGCAGGTCGGGGATCCGCACTCAGGGAACGGTACGCCGGGAGAACGGTACGCCGGGAAATACGCCGGGAAGGGGTCGCTGCGGCATGGCGGAGACGGCTGAGGAGATCAAGGCACGCAAGGAGCGGGAGCGGGACGAGCTCTACGCCCTCGACATCTCCGGTGTCGAGTGGCACTGCGCGCCGGGCACCGAGGAGCACGAGGAGCGGGTCGAGATCGCCTACCTGCCCGAGGGGGCCGTGGCGATGCGGTCCTCGCTCGATCCGGACACGGTGCTGCGCTACACCGAGGCGGAGTGGCGGGCCTTCGTGCTGGGGGCGCGGGACGGGGAGTTCGATCTGGAGCCGAGGGCGCACGGCGAGGGTCTCGCCGCCGAGTGAGCCCGGTCGGAGTGGGGTGGCACGCGTGCGTGCCACCCCACTCCGCGCTCGGACAGGCGATTCCCTGAGGGCCGCTCGCGACATGCCAGCGCTAGCCGGTCATGGCCCGCGCCTGCGCATATACGTCGAAGACGGCCAGGGCCAGCGGGATCAACGTGAGCAGGACGAAGCCCTCGGCGATCTCCATGAAGCGCCCCCATAGGGGGGTGACGCCGCGGCGCGGAGTGATCAGGCCGATCGCGGTCACCAGGGCGGTGGCTCCGGCGATGGCGGCTGCGAGCCAGACCGAGCGGATGTCGAGGCCGATGGTGTCGCCCTGGAGGGCGTCGCGCCAGGACTCCAGGGGCGGGTTCAGGGCGAGTCCGAGGCCGAGGAAGATCAGGGCGGCCAGACCTGCGGCGAGGGTGGCACCGACCTGCGCCGTGTAGCGGAACAGCTGGGCCCTCATCAGCATGGCGACGCCTGTCGCCAGTGCGAGGAGCTGCGCCCACACGTTGCCCTCGAAACCGAGGACGATCGACGCGCCGACGGCGACGAGTGCACATCCCCCAACGAGGCCGACGAGGAGTTCGTGGCCGCGGCGGGCCTGGGCGGCGATGCGCTCGGCGTCGAGGGGCTCCGGGAGGGCGGTCTCCTCCGTCGTGTAGCCGCCTACGGGGTTGGGGGGTTCGAAGCCGATGGGCAACCGGGCGAAGCGCATGGACAGGCCAGGCAGGAAGGCGAGGGCGCAGACCGCGAGCGGGGCACAGAGAGCAGCGGTCTCGACGGGCCTGAGATGTGTGAGTACCGCTACGAACGTGGTGAGCAGACCGATCCCGGAGGCGAACACGAACGCGACGAAGGGGCCGTCGCCACCCGGCGACACCAGGGTGAGGACGACAGAGGCGACGAGAACCGCCGCGCACGCGAGCAGGAATTGCAGCCGTCCGATGCCCTGCCCCTCCGACAGGGGCAGCAATCCGGAGCCCGCGACAGCGATGTTCGGGAGGGCGCCCAGGCCCAGGGCGACCGCGGAGCCCCGGTCCGTGTACACCCGCGCACGAACGCACGCGATGGTGGTCAGCAGGACACCGGCGACGGCGGCCAGGACGCCCTGGAGGCTGTGCATGTCGTGGCGGATCTGGGAGCTCCAGACCACGAAGGCGAGCAACGCGGGCAGGATCCCGCCCGCCGTCAGCCCGGCGGCGCGGGTGAGCGTGCCGCTCCAGAGCGTGCGATCCTGGGTGACGGCGGCAGCAACAGCCTCGGAGACGTCGTCGAAGACCGCTGGGGGCAGCGACTCGGCAAAGGGCCGCAGCGTCAGCAACTCGCCGTCGAGGATCCGCTGTGCCGCGAAGGAGCGGGAACCGTCGAGAACGGTGCCGTCACGGCGTACGAGGTGGTAGCCGACGGGAGCGCCCTCGGCGGGGCTCTGCCGGGAGAGCCGCAAGATCTCGGGGTAGAGGTCGGCGACCGCTACGTCGTCAGGCAGTGCCACGTCGATCCGGCTGTCGGGCGCCACGATGGTGACCCGGCAGAAGCCGAACCCGGTGCCCACCCCAAGAGGGGCTCCGGTGCCCGCTCCGCCGGTCGGCACGGAGGCCGTCATACTCACCTGCTGTTCCCCTCGTCGCTGGTGACGACGATCGCGGCGCCGAGCGCCCGACCGCCGGTAAAGATCTCAGTACGTCGCGCCCGCCGCCCACGCCGCCGGTCACATGCGCTGCTTGGCTGAGGAGCAGGCGGCGACACTCGTGTCGAACGCTGCGGATTGCCCGGTTCTCCCGATCCGATTCGCAACTGCTCACTTGTCTCGGGGGCACCCTACCGTCCACCGTTGTCATTGCTTGTCAGTAGGATCACGCTTCGCGATCGACGTTCGCCGGACACGGGGCGGCAAATGGAACTGATCGGCTGGGCAAGGGAATTGGTGCGAAGTGAGCCACATCGTCGTCAAGCGCCCGCCACGAGCACTGCCTGGGGAAGTGCCCACGGAAGAAGTAATGCTGCAGCCACCGCCAGAGCTGCCGCGCGGGCAGCAGGAAGGCGCCCTGATGCAGCTTCTGCCCATGCTCGGCATGGGCGGGTCCGTGGTGTTCTTCTTCAGCCCCCAGGCCCATCCCTTCATGAAGATCATGGGCATGGTGATGGTGGCCTCGACGATCGCCATGGGCATCGCCATGCTGATCCGATACCGGCGGGGCAGCCAGGGTCAGTTGGCCGACATGCGCCGCGACTACCTTCGGTATCTGTCCCAGACCCGCCGTAACGCGCAGGATGCAGCCAAGGCCCAACGCGACGCCCAGTACTACCTGCATCCTTCACCGGAGCAACTGTGGGCGCTGGTCGCAGAGGGCAGCCGGGTGTGGGAACGCCGCACTGCTGACGAGGACTTCGGGCAGGTACGCGTGGGCCTCGGCGCGCAAGCCCTGGCCACACCCCTGATTCCGCCGCAGAGCGCGCCGGTGGACCAGCTGGAGCCGCTGACGGCGGGCGCCATGCAGCGCTTCCTGGCCACGCACAGCACCCTCGAGGGCCTGCCGATGGCGGTCTCTCTGCGCGCCTTCTATCACGTGTCGATCAGCGGGGAGCCGGCCACCGTACGTGGCGCCGCCCGCGCGATGACCGCTTCCCTCGCGTCGCTGCACTCCCCGAGGATCTCGTCATCGCCGTCGCCGTCGCCCGTGAGTCTGCGCCCGAGTGGGAGTGGGCCAAGTGGCTGCCGCATGTGCAGACGCAAAGGGAAGCTGACGGCACCGGCAGTCTTCGCTTGATCACCACCAACCCGGTCGACCTCGAGGAGCTGCTGGGCACCCGGCTCCAGGGCCGTCCGCGCTTCCATCCCACCGCGCCGCCGGTGCCCGAGCAGCCGCACGTGGTGGTCGTCCTCGACGGTGTCTCTCTGCCCCCACCTCACTACTGGCCAGTCCGGAAGGCCTGCAGGGCGTGACAGTTCTCGAGGTGGTACCCGGCCACCTCACGGCCGGACGCGGCGATCTCTCCGTCGTCGTACACCCCAGCGAGCTGCGCCTGGAATCGGCGCACGGCATGGTCTACGAGGGCACGCCCGACGTGTTGTCCTACGAGGCAACGGACGCCCTGGCCAGGCAGTTGGCTCCGCTGCGGTTGGCGTCGGGCAGCGACGACGACCAACCGCTCCTCGCAAAGCTGGAGTTCACGGACCTGCTCAACCTCGGCGACGCCGCCGCCGTCGATCCCAGCCGCACCTGGCGGCCACGCTCGCAGTCCGAGCGGCTACGTGTGCCGATCGGCGTCGGCGAGGACGGCCGGCCCGTCATGCTCGACCTCAAGGAAGCAGCACAGGAAGGCATGGGCCCGCACGGCCTGTGCGTCGGTGCCACGGGCTCGGGCAAGTCGGAGCTCCTGCGCACGCTGGTCCTCGGCCTCGCCGTAACCCATTCCTCGGAAACCCTGAACTTCGTCCTCGCGGACTTCAAGGGCGGTGCGACCTTCGCCGGCATGGCCCAGATGCCGCACGTTGCCGCAGTCATCACCAATCTTGCCGATGACCTGACCCTCGTCGACCGCATGGGCGACTCCATCCGCGGTGAACTCAACCGCCGTCAGGAGATGCTGCGCGACGCCGGCAACTACGCCAACATTCATGCCTACGAGAAGGCGCGCGCGGCCGGCGCTCCGCTGCAGCCGATCCCCTCGCTCGTTATCGTCATCGACGAGTTCAGTGAATTGCTCACGGCCAAGCCGGACTTCATCGAGATGTTCGTGCAGATCGGCCGCATCGGCCGATCGCTCGGTGTGCACCTGCTGCTGGCCTCACAGCGCCTCGAAGAGGGGCGTCTGCGTGGCCTGGAAACGTACCTGTCGTACCGGATCGGCCTGCGGACGTTCTCGGCTGCGGAGTCGCGTGCCGCAATCGGCGTCCCGGACGCCTACGAGCTGCCGAACGTCCCCGGTTCCGGTTTTCTGAAGTTCGGCACCGACGAAATGGTCCGCTTCAAGGCCGCCTACGTCTCTGGTGTGTACCGCTCGAGTTCCCAGCAGGCAGCGGCGTTCAGCGGGCCGATCCCGGTGGACCGCAAGCCCGTGCTGTTCACCGCGTCTCCGGTGCCGGTCCAGTACCTGGCGGTGCCGCAGCAGCGTCAAGAGGAGGAGCCGGACCGGGCCGACGACGCGCTCGCCGATACCGTGCTCGACGTCATCGTGCGGCGTCTGGAGGCGCAGGGCCCGGCAGCCCACCAGGTGTGGCTGCCACCCCTGGACAGCCCGCCGTCGCTGGACTCGTTGCTGCCTGGCCTGGCTGCGGTGCCGGGCCGCGGTCTCACCCAGCCCGGCTACGAGGGCGCGGGCCGGCTCGTCGTCCCGGTCGGCCTCGTCGACAAGCCGTACGAGCAGCGGCGCGACCCGCTCTGGACGGACTTCGCAGGCGCGGCCGGCCATATGCAGATCCTCGGTGGCCCGCAGTCCGGTAAGTCGACCTTGCTGCGCTCGATCCTCGCGTCGTTCGCGCTCACGCACACCCCGCAGGAGGTGCAGTTCTACGGGCTCGACTTCGGCGGTGGCGGCCTGTCGGCGGTGGCGGGCCTGCCGCACGTGGGCGGGGTGGCCTCGCGTCTGGACCCCGAGAAGGTCCGGCGTACGGTCGCCGAGGTGTACGGCATCATGACGCGGCGCGAGGAGTACTTCCGCACCGCAGGCATCTCCTCCATCGCCGAGTTCCGGGCCCGTCGCGCCCGGGGCGACATCTCGACGACCGACCAGCCGTGGGGTGATGTCTTCCTGGTCATCGACGGCTGGGGCAACTTCCGGTCGGACTACGACGGGCTGGAGCCCGCGGTGCTGGACATCGCGGCGCGCGGTCTCGGCTACGGCATCCACGTGATTCTCACCGCCTCGCGCTCGATGGAGGTCCGTGCCAATCTCAAGGACCACCTGATGAACCGCCTGGAGCTGAGGCTCGGTGACCCCATGGACTCCGAGTTCGACCGCAAGGTCGCGGCCAATGTGCCGACCGGCGTGCCGGGCCGCGGTCAGACCCCGCAGAAGCAGCACTTCATGGCGGCGGTCCCCCGGATCGACGGTCTCTCCTCCGACACGGACCTGGCCGAGGCGACCCAGGCTCTCACCACCGAGGTCTCCCGGCACTGGCAGCAGCCGGGTGCCCCGGAAGTGCGGCTACTGCCGAGGGAGTTCCGGGCGGACCAGCTTCCCCCGGCAACCGCTTCCCGAACCGCGGGATCTCCTTCGCGCTTGACGAGGACAACCTCCAGCCGGTGTTCGTGGACTTCGACCAGGACCCGTTCTTCCTCATCTTCGGCGAGAGCGAGTCCGGCAAGTCCAACCTGTTGAAGCTGCTCATCCAGCGCCTCACCGAGCGCTATGACGGCGACGAGTGCAAGCTGTTCGTGGTCGACAACCGGCGTTCTCTGCTGGGCCTGACGCCGAACTCGCATCTGGCGGAATACATCCCCATGTCGAACCAGATGCAGCACCACATGGACGCGCTTGCCAACCTGATGCAGCGCCGTACGCCCACCGCGGACGTGACGCCCGATCAACTGCGCGACCACAGCTGGTGGCGTGGCCCGACGGTGTACATCGTCATCGACGACTACGACCTGGTGTCCACGTCGAGCGGCAATCCGCTGTCGGGCCTGACGGAGCTGCTGCCGTTCGCCCGGGACGTGGGGGTGCGGTTCATCATCGCCAGGTCGACGGCGGGCGCGGGGCGGGCCGGCTACGAGCCGTTCATGCAGCGCATGAAGGAACTCGGGGCGCAAGGTGTGGTTCTCGCCGGCGATCCCGGCGAAGGAGATCTGCTGGGTGGCGTGCGGCCGCGTCCGATGCCTGCGGGCAGGGGTGTGTTCGTGTCCCGCAAGCGGGGCAAGCCGCTGGTTCAGGTCGGGTTGGTGCCTGAGGGGCACGGAGGGTGAAGCCCCTGCGGCGGGTCGCGTCCGACCACCCGCCCGTCGCCCTCTGCGGCGGCTGACCCAGTTCGGGCCGATCTGCGCAGCAGGCCGTCGTACGAGCGTGCGACAACAGGCAGGCCTCTGCCGCCGTCTCCTTCACCGGGGGGGACGAGCCGCACGAGAATCCGTCCGAACGCATCGAGCGCCTTGGGAGGCTGGCCGCGGCGATCGCCCGCGACGCGACCGACGGCTGGCCGTGCCCGCAAGGACATCCGCATCAGTGGGTGGGCTGGATGCAGGAAGCCGACGGTCCTGGTTCCGTCCCATACGCGCTGCCCGCATGGGCATGCGCGAGAGTGCCCCGGCCAGGCACGGGCGATCTTCCGCATCTGGTTGATCACCCGGCTACTCAAGGGGTCCTCGGGGGAAACGCAGGCGGGGGTGGGCGTCTCCCGCACACGCCCACCCCCCGGAATCGAACCGACCGCGCTCTACATGAAGTAGCTGGCGGCTTTCTTGTCGCCCTCCATGTACGTACCGCCGGACTGGCCGACGACGTGGCCGATGCCCATCAGGGCCTGGTGGATGTCGTTGGCTTCCTTGTCCCAGCGGCGCAGCTTCTCGTTGAACTGGTCCTGTGCCTGGCCCGCCCAGTACTGCCGACTGTTCTCCACCATCTGTCGGAGTTCCTGCAGATCCTGTTCGAGCTGCTTTGCCTCGTTACCGATCTTGGTGGCCGCGAAGTCCAGCCCGTCATAGGCGACGGAAAGACCGTCGTTGTTGCGGCTCATGCCTGCCAACCTCGTCTCATGTGTGTGCCGAGTGGTGTGCGGTGAAAGCTACCGATGACCGACGCCCTGGGGTCCAACCTCTCCGTCACGGTCGTCTCACATCGAGTTGAAAGCAGACGGCTGAACCGTGGGTGCACCGTCATTGACGCTGATTCGGCTGACCGCGGCGCGCACCTCGTCTTCCTTGCTGTCCGTGATGTTGCGCGCCGTGGTCATCGCTTCCATGACATCGCCGAGAATGCTGCCGATGTTCTTCAGCGACTCGTTGATCTCGTACTGCTTCCGGTCGAACTCGGCACGGCCGATACCCTGCCACTGACCTTCGAGACCATCGATGACGCCCTGGAGCCCGTGCACGCGCTTCCGGATATTCTCGTACTTCTCGTACATCTGCTTCTGCAGCTTGATTACCGCTAGGTCTTCAAGCTTCTGGTCGACAGCCATAACCAGCCTTTCCTTGCTGTGTCTGTTGTCTGACGGTTTGGTCCTGCGTGCTCGCCTCGACGAGGCAAGCACGCTGCGGATGCCCTGTCCCGTGTCTCAGGCTCATGTGGCCACCGAGGTGCGGGCGGCTGCTCGCGTCACCTCGAACGCCGTGCCCGCAGGACGGCCCCGCCGGCGCCGCCGATCACGACCAAAGCGACCGTGACGCCGAGGGCGATCCAGAGGGTGGTGCTGTCGTCAGCGGATTCCGCGCTTGCTCCTGTCGCCGATGTGCCGCCGGTTGACGCCCCATCAGGTGTCGGGGACCGGTCCGACGCAGACGGTGTCGGTGAGGTGCTGGCCCTCTCGGCCTTGTCGGCGGACTTGGCCAACAGATCTCCGCCGTTCACCTTCGCGAGCGGATCGATGTCCGGCGCTCCCGCGTCGTAATCGGGGTTTGCCAGGACGATGCGCGGCCGGATGAACCCGTAGCCCACGTATCTGCTCGGCTTGTCCTTGGGCCAGGAGCGGCTGGCGGTGTCGATCAGGGCGCGGGTGACCTGGTTGACCGTCCAGTCGGGGTGGGCGGACCAGATCAGTGCGGCGGCAGCGGAGACGAGTGCGGTCGCCTGGCTCGATCCCGCTTCGTCACAGTATGAACGGAAGGTCTGGTCGCACCAGGCGGGGATCGACTTGCCAGGCGCCGCGAGGTCGGCATATCCCTGTGACGATATTTCAGAGCTCTTCGTAACCGTGTAAGAGGAGTCGACCGCCGCAATACCGAGTACGTAGGGGTGGGCGGCCGGCATGTCGGGGTGGCCGGCAGCTCCTACTGCCGCCACGAGCAGCTTGCCCTTGGAAGCAGCGTATTTGATCGCGGCCTTGGAATCCTCGGAGTACATGCCTCCGAAGGACATGCTGATGATCTTGGCGTCAGTGTCCGCCGCCGCCCGCAACGCCTGCCAGGCATAGGGTGTCCTGTCCTTGTCCGCCCCGTCCTTGAGTCCTTCGAGTTGCACCCGATAGGGGACGACTCCGGCTCCCGGTGCCAGCCCCCGGAGGCCGCCTTCGGCTCCGGTACCGGCAATCAACTCGGCCATGCTGGTTCCATGGCCCGAGTAGTCGTCAGTGGCACGGTAGGCGACCGACTTGGGGACTTCATCGGCCAGAACCTGCCCCTTCAGCGAGGGTGTGTCCGGGTTCACGCCCGTGTCGATGAGAGCGATTTTCACGCCCTCGCCCGTGCTGACCTTCCACATTTGCTCGGTCTGCATCGGCCTCAAATACCACTGCCGCGATTGGGCGTCAGCCGCAGCGGCACCAGGGGCCGGCCCCACGCTCAGAGCGGCCAGAGTGCCGACGATCGCGCCCACCGCGCCCACTCGCCTACCGCACCGTGTCCCGAGGAGCGCTGCCCGATCGGCTCGTCGGCTGATCCCTGACTTCATGACGTTGTTAGTCCTCGCTAGAGCTCAGTTGGCGACCGGCGGCACATCACGCCGTGGCTTGTCGGGCGGGCCTGGCTCACCGTCGTCGACCAAGTAGTCGGGACACGGGGTTCCCGGCGCGTTTCTGCCCTCGCCAGGCCTCGCTTTGTCCACCGGCGCACGGACGAGGCCCGTGCCTCCCCGCGTCATGCCGTTACGCTCGGCCTGGGCGGCGGAGTTGCGCGCGCTCGGGTTGCCGGTCACAGGCCTGGACCCGCCCGTTCCTTCCCGAGCGGCGCCGCCGGTGCCACCCCCGGGCCTGACCCCGGACGGGGGCGTTCCGACGACCCCACGCTGCCCGGGGCCACCGGTCAACGGCTGGGGCATGGCCTTCGGACCAGCGCCGATCACCGTGCCACGAGGAACCCTCGCACCGCCCTTCGCCGGGACACCGCCGGCGGTCATAGGCCGGCCACCGACGACACCGTTCGCGCGATCCGCGCCGGTTGCGGGGCCGGCGTTGGCTCGCGGTGCTGCCGTGCCGCCGACTCGAGGTGTACCCCCGGTGACCCGTGGCCCATCGGGGACGACTTCGCAGTGGAGCCGGTCGCCCTGGCAGCCGGTTGTCCGGTCGGCGTGGGACGTCCCGTCTGGCTCGTGGAACCGGACCCTGTGGCACGCCCAGTGCCGGAGTTGGTCAAGCCGGGCTGAGCGCGACCCTGAGCAGAGGCAGGAGCACGAAGACCGTTCGAACCGCCTGCCGTCCTTCCGGAGACACGGTTCGGAACCGGAGTACCGTGACTGTCGAACATGCCGGTCTGCCCACCCACCGTGGGCTGGGCTCCGGTGGCTGGCGGCGTGTGCCCGGTTGCAGTCGTTGTCGTGGCGGGTGGCAGAGTACCGACGCTGTCGATGTTCGTGCGGACAGGGTCATCCGGGTACGCGACCGTCCCCACGGGTGTCGATGGAACCGGCGTGTCGCTTGAGCCGGGGACTCCGCTATGTCCTGCCGATTCAGTCGGCGTGTAACGGCCTGTGCTTGCTGCCGACGCGTCACTGACCGAGGCCGATCCGCTTGAACCAGAACGATCCGTCCAACCAGGCTGAGGCACGCCGACGTCGGGCATGGACCTGAACGTCGGAGGCTTCTCCTGCAGCGCCTGAAGTTGCTGGCTCGAGACCGCGTAGTACGACGCCAGCCGATTCATCTGGTTGATCGCCTCTTGGCGGTCCTTCTCCACCTTCACAGCAGCGTCGTACTCGCCCTTGTCCGCAGCCTTCTCAGCGTCGGTGAAGCTTTCGGGGCGCTTCCGGTTGCGCGGGTCACGCGCCGGCATGGCACGGCGTACCGACGCGAGGCCGACCGCGGCAGCGGTGATCTGGTCACCCGCTTTTCCGGCGAAGTCGCTCAGGTCGTGCGTGCTGGCGACGAGGGAACTACCCCAGTCCCGAAAGGCAGTGCCGGCCTGACCGATCCAGCGGAGCTTGTTGATGCGACCGTCAAGCTCGTCGGCTGCCGCCTTCACAGCGTCGCGTGCGTCCCACAGGGCCTTGCCCGACGACTCCAAGTCCTCGGGGTCCGTCTGGTCGACCAGGTCGATCATCTCGTTGAGGTCGAGGTTCTTCGCATCGAAGTCCGTGCTACCGAACACGGCCTTCCCCGGGGCGGTGGCCCCTACCACCGCTCGCAGCGGGTCGCTCACCAGCCTGGCGAGTAGCCCGTTTCCCTCCGGTTCCTCGACGTTCCGAGCGATGTCGGCGAAGGAGTTCTGGTCGGAAACCCTGCCGAGGTCGGCCTTGTGCTGCTCGTCGCTCATCGTCAGGCCCCCATCCCGGACTTGCCGTCACCGGAGGAATGACCGCCCGTCTTGCTCTGGATCTTGTCGATCTCCCACTGGATCGCCCAGAACCGCTGACGCTGTTCCTCTTCGAGGTTGTCGAAGCCGATGGAGGCGCCCCTGACGGCGATGCCGATCGCCTCGATCTGCAGATGCAGGGTCTTGGACAAGGTGGTGAGCTGGTCGTGCACGCTGTGGTATTGGGTGTACAGCGTGTGTGCCTCAGGGAAGACGTCGGACCGACCGTTACTCAGGGACGATGCTTTGATGGTCTGGGCGCCGACCTTCGTTGGATCGCCGGCCGACCCCTCAAGATCCCGAAGTACTGCATCCACCCGCGACACGAAGTCGCTGAGCACTTCGCCGCTGGCCTCCAGATCCGCCGCCCTGGCTGCCGACACGCCCCCCACCATGTCCGCCGGAAGCAAGACATCCCTCCCCGTTTCCCCGTTATGGCCATCGGCCCCGAACAGATCGGGACCGATCACTCGCTGCTCGCGCGTTCGCAAAGCGAGCTGCGCCTGACAGCGCCTTCACCACTGTAGTCACCGTGCACAACTGGGCCAACTGAGGCATGCGTTAACTCAGTTACGGGACCGAATGCGATGCCGTAGTTGACCAAAAGGGAGACTGGCCACGACCAGCCTCCACCCGGGTCTCGGCTCACGCGTCAGCCTGTACGCCCTGCTCCCCGCGAGCCTTGCATGACCTGCCGGGGCACGCCTGCAGCTCCCCGGAACCTTCACGCCGCACAATCCGCACGTAAGAGACCTGCACCCCTCCTCCCCCGAGCCCATTGCTAAGTTGGGCCACCAAACCACAGCACCGGAGCCACGGCATCCACCTCGCCCCGGGTCCGGCAGCCGAGCAGCACGGGGAAGGGTCCGCCCATGGCATGGGACGAGTGGGAGCAGCTCAAGACGCAGGCGGTCGAACGCCATTCCGCGCAGATGCAGTTGAACCAACTCGACCCGGGCGACGGCTCCCCGGCACGGCCGGCGGCCCCGGCAAATCCGGCGACCTGAAGGTGGCGAACGCCTCGTTGGCCAAGATCAGCAAGTCGGCGCATTCCCTGTACAACGCACTTTGGGACAAGGCTCGCGTCGCTGTTCCCAGCAGCGACTCCGCGGCCAGTGATCTGTCGAAGCAGGGCTTCGCGCTCGGGGCGGGGCTGCAGCACGTGTCGAACCGCTGGGAGCAACAGCTCAAGTCCCTCATGGACGCCTGTGCGCAGATCACGAACCACCTGCAGGTCACAAAGAAGATCCACGCCGGGGACGAGAACTTCATCGTGCGCCAGATGAGCAGCATCGACGCCCTGGATGCCGGCTTTGACGAGCGCGTCGGGCAGCCCGGTGAGAAAAACCGTGTATACGGGGAGAAGAAGGAAGAGAAGAAGAAGGAAGAGTAGCGGCAGGGCCACCGGGGGACACCGGAGTGTCCCCTCCTCGGCCCGAGACCGGCCAGCATCACACCGACTCGCTCTGCCACTGCTCGACACTTCTGGGATATTCACCGATGGACCTCGAAACCCTGCGCGACGCCAACTTCAAGCTGCTGGACGACGCCGTCACGGACTGGTCTACCCTCGTCAAGAACCTCGCAACGCTGAAGAAGGACGCCGAGGACGAGCTGCACCAGGCCGCGAACAAGGCGGACTGGGCCGGCGTGAACGCTCAAGTTTCGAAGGAATTCATCGGCAAGACGGCCGGCGAGTTCAGCGACGCGCACACCCAGGCCAGCACGATCCATAAAATCCTCGCGGACACACAGGGAGAGCTGAAGGGGTATCACCAACAACTCGTCGACGCCATCGAGGGCGGCCGGAAGAAGAATCTGACGGTCATCGGCTACGAGGGTGGATTCACTGTCACATCGAGCGTGCCGCCGGAGGGTCGGGCGCAACAGGACAAGGACAACCAGTCCGAGATCACCTCACTCCGGGACCAACTCCAGAGCATCCTCGACAAGGCGACCGAGAGCGACAACTCGGTCAGGACCGTCCTGCAGGCCATCGCCGACCAGAGCAAGCTCGGCTTCTCGGACGCCTCGTACAAGGACCGGGACAGCGCCGCCGAGGCCCTCAAGCAGGCCACCGAGCTGGCGAAGCTGGCGCGGAAGGATCCCAAGGACCTCAGCCCTGAGGAATTCGACCGGCTTCTCAACGGGCTCAACAAGTACGGCACCGACGATTTGTTCGCCGAAAGGTTCGCCACGACGCTCGGTCCGCAGAAGACTCTGGAGTTCTGGACCGGTGTCAACGACCCGCACCGGGGCAACTACGAACTCGGGCAGAAGCGGCTGGACAAGTTCGACGATCTGCAGCGCAGCCTGGGCACCACGCTCGCCAGCGCCACGCAGAGCGATTCGGTCGCGATGACCGAGTGGAAGCGCACGTTGATCGACATCGGCGACAAGCCGGTCTATGGCAACAACGGCGGCGGCCCCATGGGCTTCCAGGTCATGAGTAACCTGATGCGGACCGGGGACTACGACGACCAGTTCCTGAAGGACTACGGCAGCAAGCTCATGGCCACCGAGCGCAAGCTCACGGGCAACGGCGAGCACGCCAACATGGCGTGGCAGCACATGGGTGCGGACCCCTGGCTGAACCGCATCGGCGAGGACAGCGGCTCCGACCCTCTCACCGGCTATTTGAAGGGTCTCTCCAACAGCCCTGATGCCGCTACGGACTTCTTCAACCAAGAGTTCATCAACAAGGACGACAAAGACAACCCCTTCGAACGGGACACGGACGGCAACGGCAGGAACGGCAAGGTCACGCTCTCCAACTTCCAGTACCTCTTCGAGGAGCGGGAATGGCCGAAGGAGACGGATCTCAAGGGCGACGACCTACGCACCGGGGAGAACAACCTCGCCCTGGCGCTGGAGGCGGCAACTACGGGGCATCCCGCGGGCGAGGTGCCTACCATCGACACACCAGCGCACACGCGAGAGCAGTCCCAGCTCATGGAGAGCCTGGTCGCGTCGATCGCGGACGATCCGGAGCGGCTCACCGGCCGGGGGTTCATGACCGACAGCGTCGGACAGATCACGTCGGAGTACCTGCCGGACATCAACCGCTCCATGACCGACGTCGTGCGGGATCCGGACTCCGACAAATGGCGGGAGGTGGAGAAGCTGTACCCCGTCGCCGGCTCGGAAGCCAAGCTGGATCACGCGTCGGTGAGCAAGCTGCTCTTCGCCGTCGGCCAAAACCCGGAAGGGTACGCCGCTGTCGAGGTCGGCCAGAAGGCGTACATGGGCAAGCTGATGGACTACCACCTGAACCCGGACCTGCCGGAGGCCCAGCGGCTCTCCGACGACGAAGAACTGGTCATCCGGCAGATCGCCGGACGATCCGGTGAGGTGTCCGGGACGCTCGCGCTGGGCGCACAGGAGTACATCGGCAAGGAGGCCTCGGACAAGGACAAGGAATATGAGCACGCCGTCGCCCAGAAGAAGAACATCATCTCCGGTACGGTCGGCACCGTGGTCGGCGTCGGTACGTCCTTCGTCGCCACCCCCTGGGTCGGGGCGGCGGTCGGCGGCACCGTCGGCACAGTCACCAGCACCGTCCTGGAATCGGTGTTCAAGGACGCCGAGGGCCACGCCATGGACCAGGCGCAACAGACCGGTGGCGAGTACTGGCAGGAAGGCCTGACACGGAACCTGACCGTCACGGAGGATGCCGCCCGGACGGCGGCGGACAAGTACCACACGATGGACACGAGCGACGCCGGTATCACAGCCCGTGAGGCGGCCCGCCAGGGTTACATCAACGCACGCGCCATCGTGGACGGACAGGCGCCCGGTAGCATCGCCGCCTTCTGATCATCTCTGCCCGACGAAGGGGATCTTGTGAGTGTTCGCCCTGCACCTTGGCGACAGCGAGGCATGACTGCCGTCGCGGCGATCTCTGTCCTTGCTGCCGCGATGTCCGCTTGTGACAGTAATGAGTCCGCCCGCGACTACGCAGTTCCGAAGAAGCTGTGCGGCGTCGCTGTCGACGCCGGAGACCTCGAGCCATTCCTCCCGAACGGCAAGGGCATCACCGTGCGGGACAAGTCCGGCGGTGGGACAAAGGTGTGCGAGGTTGTCGTGGACAACAAGCTAGCCCTAAGGGCCACGCAGGCATGGGTGGAAGAGGGGAAGACCACGGCCTACTTCGCCTCCAGCCAGTCGCTCAAGGCCCCGAACATTCGGCTGAAGAGGAACGGTTCCGCTACTCGGGAACGAGGCCTTCGGAAAGACGGATGGCTGCATCGACGAGCGACACGGCCAGGAACTGTACACAGCGGTGCAGGCCCAGGGCTCGGACCACAGCGATGCCGAGGCGATGAAGCGGCTCATCGCCGCCTATACGAGCGAGGTCGAGGCTTCAGCGGCGTGCAAGTCGGGCGGATTGAAGTGAGATTACGCGCCGCCTTGTCATCCCGAGGGTTCTCCTGCTCAGCGGTATGCAGCGCACACTAGCCGGGCACCATTTCACCTGGCTGCTAGGCGTGTCACTTATGGCTGGCCAGCGGAGACGCCGAACCCCTGGATGGCCATGTAGATAAGCATGCCAGCGAGGAATACGAACAGGATACGAGTGACGGTAAAGGCCGAGTCGGGCACTTCTTCAGCTCCTGGGTTGAACCGTCGGCGCCGGTCTCGTACCCACTCTGCCTTGATGCAGGCCATGGCCAGAAAAACGACTGCCAGAACAATGCCGATCAGATTGAGTTTGTCGAGTGCATTCATACTTGTCGCTCCTGCCCTGTCTTCGTCATTAAACGTGCCGTCGCCTGCGCGCATCCCGCACGGCGATCGCCGCTCCGCCCAATCCAGCCACCAGAACCAGCCCCCGACCACCACGTACGTACCCAACCGCACGTTTCGCTCCTGCTCCGACTCCCCTAGATGGACCGGCTCCACCGACGGCGCCACCCCCTTCGCCACGCCGCTCTCGGGCCTGGGGGACTCCACCGGGTTGGCAGGGTCGATGTCCGTCAACGCCTTGACCGGGTCCACCACCCCCCACCCGACCAGCCGGTCTCGGCCGGGGATCGAGCGTTCCGCTGTCTGTTGGATCTGGGCGACGACCTGCTGGGCCGTCCAGTTGGGGTGTTTCGCCTTCAGGAGCGCTGCCACTCCGGCCACATAAGGGGCCGAGAAGCTGGTGCCGTTGTCGGAGCAATGGCCGTCGCCGGGGACGGTGGAGATCATGTCGACGCCGGGGGCGGCCACGCCCACGAAGTCACCCGACTGGGAAAAGGACGCTCGCTCGTTGTTGCGGTCCGAGGAGGCCACCGCGAGGACCCCCTTGAATGACGCCGGGTACGTGATCTTGACGTTGCCGCCGAGGCCGTCGTTGCCCGCTGAAGCGACCACAACCACCTTGTGGTCGAGAGCGTAATCGACGGCTTGCTTCAGGCTGGCCTCAGGCCTGACCGCGTTGGCCGTGTCCTGGGAGATGTTGATGACGTCGGCACCCGCGTCCACGGCGTAGCGAATGGACATGGCCAGATACTCGGCCGTCCCGTTGCCCTCGGCGTCGTTTTGCTGGATGGGGATGATCGTGGCCTCAGGAGCGAGGCCGACGAAGCCGGTCCCTTGACCGGGCGGGCGGCGATGATGCCGGCCACCCGCGTGCCGTGGCCCACGGTGTCCGTCGTACCTTGCTCGTTGCCGCGTTCGATCTTCTCGCCCTTGGCGGTCTTCGGTGGGAGGAAGTTCTTGCCCTTGGAGACGTCGACAGCACGGACGAGCTGGGGGTTCTTGACGTCGACGCCGGTGTCGATCACCGCTACCTGGGCACCCTTGCCCTTCGTCTGCGCCCAGAGCTCGTCGAGGTTGACCCGTTGCAGCGACCACGGGCGGCCCTCGTACTTCTTCGAGGGGAATGTGCACTGGCCGCTGTCGTCCGCTCGTGCCACGGGTGCCATGAAGGCGAGATGCACCGTGGCCGCGAGAGCGGTCGTGGTGACCAGGGACGCCACGACCGGAGAACCCCAACCCCCGTGCGCTGCCAGGGGCTTACGCGCTGTGGGCCTCATATCGCCTCTCTTCGACATGAGTTCGCTCTCCTCGGCGCCGACTACGAACCCTGCGGCTGCCGCGCCGCCGCCTCCGACAGGCGTGGTCCGGTCGGCAGGAACGTCGACCACTCCGCCGGGACAGGAGTCGGGTCGACCTGCTCGTAACCCAATCGGGTCTGGGCGATCTTGGCTTCGGTCAGCTCCTGCTGACGCTGTTTGGCGGAGGTTCCGATGCCTTTGTCGTCGGTCGCGCTGTCGCTGTTGGACTGCAGGGCATAGCGCAGGCCGGTGTCGGTTACCAGGAAGACGCTGCCGGCCTTGGTCTCCTTGCCCTTGAACTGGCGGTAGAGCTGGCCGGAGCCCGGGGTGACGTAAGCGCTGGACGATCCGGTGGGCAGCTGCGCGGGGAAGTCGGTGCCCACCCAGGTGGACAGGCTTGTCGCGCCGCTGCCGGCGTTGACCGAGCGCAGGACGTTGCAGACGGTGTTGCGCCCGGTCGTCGCGCTGGCGCCGTCGTTGACCGTCCGCGGCTTGTACGCCGGCCACTTCTTGCTGCCCATGAAGGTCGTGCTCTCCACGACCGCACCGGGGCTGACCTGCTGCGCCTCGCCCGCCTGCCCGACGGCTACGAGGTCGCTGCTGTTGAGCAGCAGCGTAGCGGTGAACTCGGAGATGCGGGCTACGCGGCCGGGGAGTACGACGTAGTACTGCATTCTCGTGCCGTCGTAGGCCTTGATGACCATGCCCACCTTGTCGTACTCCCCGAGGCTGTCGGAGGCGCCTGCCGCCTGGCCCGGCGTGCCCTCGACCGTCGGAATCGAGAGCGGGTCACCCGTGCGCAGGGTGTCGAGCCACTCCTGTGACACCCGCTGCGGGGCGCGGCTCCGGGTGTCGAGAGCCTTGAGGAGTTCCTTGTCGGTCGGGTCGGCGATCCGGTACGCGTAGCCACGGGAGTCGATGACGTACTGGGTCTTGCCGTCCGGGCCGACGACGTACATCAGGTCACCCATGGCGAGCTTGTCGTCGCCCTCGGTCCTGGACCACTCCTTCTCGGCGAGGACGAACGCCGCCTTCTGAATGGCACGGCCGCCGTCTGCGGGACGCTCACAGACCATCCAGCGCTTGGGGGCCTCCGCCTCGCCGCCGGACGGCAGCCGGTCGGGGCGTACGGGATGCCGATCGTGGCGCCGTGCGGCGGTTTGCCGCTGTCCAGGACCTTCTCGTCGACGGTGATGACGCTGGTCTTGCTCGGGTCCAGGAGCAGCTTGGCGGACGCCATGTTGAGCACCGGGTGCAGCTGCTTCTCGCCGCCCGTTTTCAGCACGACGTACCGCGTGGTCGAGTCACTCGCGACGATGACGTGCTCACCCGGCTCGTCCCAGCCTCGGGGGCAGTCGGGCTGAACAGGCCGACGGCTCCGAACACCGCGAGGACCACCACGCCGACGACGGTGCCGGGCCAGACCGCGCTCAGTGGCTTGGGTGCTCCCTCCTCCGAACCCGAAGGCGAGGGACGCAGAAAGGATGCGAGTGTGCGGCGCTTCGCGAAGGTATAGGCGTTGAGTTCGTCACGCCGTGATGCCATGTTGTCCGCTCACTCCTCGTGCGGAGCCATGGGGCACGTCAAGATCCGTCCCCCGGCTTTCGGTTCCCTCTGCTGCCTCGGTTGTCAGCTCCGGCCCTACTATGCCTGTTGCGTGGGCCTACGTGCGGCACGGGTAGGGTGCCATGGGCCCCAAGAGGCTTGCGCTGCGCTGGATTCGGGATCATTCGGGGGTTTGTGAGTGATGGCTTCCGCACCGCGGGCCAGGTCGCGGTCGCAATCGGGGTCGCGTCCGCGTGGCGTCGGCCGACCAGGCCCCCAGGGCTCCGTACCGGCCACGCCTGGCAGGGCGGCGATCGGCAGCACCGTCACACCTACCTTGAGGGCGCGCTCGAATCGCGGTGGCTCGTTCGCGGTGCAGCGGCTCGTGCTGCTGGAGCTGGCGGCGGCGCTCGTGGTCGGCGGCTGGTGCGTCGGCACCTACGCACTGGTCCCGGCTGCCGCTGTCGCCGCCCCGCTCGTGGCACTCGCGTTCGTACGGCGCCGTGGACGCTCTCTGCCCGAGTGGCTGGCGTCCGTGCAGGGCCTGCGATCCCGTCGCCGAAGTGCCGCGAACTCACCGGTACCTCCCGGCACCGACTCCGGTCTCGTCCCTGCCGTCGAGTGCGTCCCGAGCCTGCGCACGTACAGCTACAGCCGTGGCGACGACCGGCGGCCGGTCGGCATGGTGGGTGACGGGGCATTCCTGACTGTGGTGCTCCAGGTGGAGGCGGACGCCGGTGCCCTGCGCGCCGAACTGAGCCGCAGACCACTGCCCGTGGCCCACGTGCGGGACGCTCTGG
This sequence comes from Streptomyces tuirus, assembly GCA_018195615.1. Lineage (GTDB taxonomy): Bacteria > Actinomycetota > Actinomycetes > Streptomycetales > Streptomycetaceae > Streptomyces > Streptomyces tuirus_A. Next base: position 1,950,930 of record JAGTPG010000001.1, read on the forward strand.
AGGTGGACGGGATACGTCTGGAGTCGGCGCAGATCGTGGTGCACACCCAGCCCGCTCCGGCCCCGCATCTGCCGCAGCAGTCGGTCGTAGTGACCAACTACACGCAGTTGCAGGCACAAGTCGCCTCGCCTGCCGTCCGGATCATGTGGGTCGCGCTGAAGCTGGATCCCGAACTGTGCCCGGAAGCAGTGGCCGCGCGCGGGGCGGACTCCTGGGGGCGCAGAAGTGCCTTTCCCGGGCAGGGGAACACCTGTCGAGCCGCCTGACGGGTGCCGGATTCCGCGCAACCCTGCTCACGGAGGAGGAACTGACGGCCGCCATCGCCACCTCCGTGTGTGCCAACCCGATGGTGACCGCCCAGGCCGAGCGTGGCGAGGCCCCGCGTCGGCGAACCGAGGAATCCAGCCGGAGCTGGCGTTGCGACAACCGTCGGCACACCACCTACTGGGTGCGCCGCTGGCCCCCACTGGGAGGGGCGGGCGCTGCGCCGGCACAGTTGGTGGCATCGTTGACCTCGGTTCCCGCACTGGCGACGACGTTCAGCCTCACATTGGCCCGGGGCGGGCAGCAAGATGTGACGGTGGCAGGACACCTGCGAATCACAGGCCGAAGCAGCGATGAACTGACGGCTGCCCGGCGTGATGTCGAGCATGCGGCACGGCAAGCACGGGTCGGGCTTGCCCGTTTGGACCGCGAACAGCTTCCCGGCGTTCTCGCCACTCTGCCGCTCGGAGGGGCCCGCTGATGGGCATGACGACACCGACCGTGCCCTCGTCTCGAACCGGCGGCGAGCCACATACTCCGGGCTTCGGACAGCGACTGCGCACGGGCTTCGGTCTGCTCGGCCCTCGGCACCCGCGGCACTCACTGTCGGTGGAAGAGATAGACGTGCTGTCCCTGCCCGTGGGCGACGACGGCGTGGTGGTCGGAGTGAACACCGAGGGCCAGCCCGCCGTGCTCGGGGTGAATCGTCCTTCGCCCTATGGTGTCGTGCTCATCGGTGGCCTGTGGACGGCCCAGGTGCTCGCTCTGCGCGCAGCGGCCACGGGTGCCCGCGTCGCCGTCGAGACGGGACGCCCGCAGGCCTGGGCACAGATGGTGCACGCCTTGGGCGGCGGGCAGAACGGCCTGACGGTGTACGACGTCGGCCGGGTGCCCCCGCAAGGTGCCTCGGCCGGTACGCCGGTGCTGGTGGTGCGAGACTGCGGTATGCGCCCTCCGCGTGGGCGGGTCGTGTCAGGCCCTTGGCAGTCGGTGCTGACCTTGCTGCCGTATCTGAGCCCCGTCGCCCGCGACTGATTCGGCAGGCACAGCTCGTCGGTGTGCAGCGGGTCTCACCGGACGAGGCGGCGGAGCTGGGCCGCACCTTGGCGCTGCCTCAGGATGACGTGGGGTCGCTGCCTACGCTGCCCGACGGGGTCACCCTGTGGTGTGCCGATGGCGACCGGCAGTATGTGATGACGCAGCCCACGGATACCGAGACCGGACTCCTGGGCGCCCCGCGGCGAATTGACTGACGTCACGTCTCCCTGAGCTGAACGTTCCCGTCCGGTTTATGTCTGTTGGACAGTGAACGTACACCCCGTATGCGCCGCTTGTGGCGATCGGCTGTTGATGGAGAGGTGGGCGCGCCTGACGCGTTCGGGTCGGTCGTGATTAGGCTGGGACGGGGCGCGACGTCAAAACCCGTGGAGTGGGCGTCGGCGTCCCCGGGGAAGCGGGGGAGTTTGTGGCTTCGGACGACCTCGGACGACAAGCAAGGGTCGCCCCAGCACGGCATGAGGGTGCTCGACCACACCAGGAGGAACACTGTGAGCAGCGATCGGGACGGGAACCGCGGGGGCTGGGCGACACCCGGCGATGACCAGCCCGACGCGGAGTCCGCGGCAGAGGTGACGGGCGAGTTCACCATCGACTACGCGCCGCCGGCCTGGTACACGCAGAACGCCTCGGGGAGTTCGAGTTCGGGGCAGGGGCGGGCGCGTCCCAGGACGCCAGTGCTTCCGGGGCGCCCGGGGAGTCCCGTCCGTCCCAGGGGTCCGGTGCGTCCGGGGTGCCGGTGCGTCCGGCGGTACCGGTGCGCCGAAGGGGCCGATTCCGCCGCTGCCGGGGCTCACTCCGCCGCCGCATGCCAACCCTTCTGGTGGCCCTCGTCCATCCCGAGGCAGACCTCTGGTCCGGCCTCGACTCCGACCTCGCCTCCTGCTCCGGCGCCTGCACCGGCGCCCGGGCGCCTTTCACGCCGCCCGCGCCACCGCCCGCTCCGGGTGCTCCGTTCACTCCGCCCGCGCCCGGGCCGGGTGCGCCCTTCACGCCGCCCGCGCCGTCTGCCGGGGGCCGTCTGCCGTGCCGAAGCTGCCCGTGGGGTTCGAGCCGCAGGGGTCTCAGCCGCAGGCCGCGCAGCCACAGGGGCAGACCGAGGCGCCTGCGGCTGATCCGGCCTCTCCTACGGCCCTGCCGAGCATCCCCGTCGGTGGGCATCAGGGGCAGTGGACGCCGGCTGCTCCGGAGGCTTCGGGCACCCCGGCTTCCGGTGATGAGGAGTCGGGGAACGGTGACCTGGAGAGCGGTGCCACGATGCGGTTCTCCGCTGTCGCCCTGAAGCGGGAGATCGCTGAGCGTGCCGCCGAGGTCGAGGCGCGGCTGGAGTCGGCCGACGACGCGCCGGACGAGGACAAGGTCGAGGCCGAGGACGGCACTGTCGCCTCCGGCACGACCGAGGGGGACGAGCCGGGCGAGGACTCCGGAGGTGATGTCGAGGGCCTGCCCGCCGACACCGACGAAGACGATGACTCCTCCACCGTGGCGGACGCGACCGCCGTCCCCGGTGCGGAGGAGCCTGCTTCCGGCGACTCCGAGCCGGGGAACGATGCGCCGGAGGACGCGGCTCCCGTGACGGAGACGGACCAGGCCGTACCGGACGATGCCGAGCCCCAGGACTCGGACTCCGTACCGGCGGACGCGGTGCCTGGGGAGGCAGTGCCTGCGGACGCGGTGTCGACCGACGCGGCGCCGGCGGAGACAGTGGTCGCGGATGAGGCCCCGGCTGCTCCTGAGCCCGCCGACGCCGTGCCCAACGCCGCGGTGCCCTCCGACGCCGCTCCCGAGGACAGCGTTCCGCAGGGCTCCGCCGCCGCCCCGGGTGTGTCCGACGCCCAGCCCGGCTGGACCACTCCCCGGCTCCGCAGGGCATGCCGCCGCTGCCGCCGCCGTACCAGCCGGCCGCCCCCGCACCGGCGAGCCAGTGGCCCGCACAGCCCCAGGCACAGCCGCCGGCGGAGCCCGTGGACCCGAACGCGCAGGGGCAGCCGCCGGTGCCGCCGCAGCCGTCGGTTCCGGCCCAGCAGCCGCAGCCGCCGTTCCAGCCGCAGGCGCCGCAGCCCGCGCCCGCCGCGTGGAACCCGCCGACCGCACCCACGCCGCCGAACCAGCCGCCCGCGCAGCCCGCACCGCAGCCCGGCGGCTACGGGTTCCCGCAGCCAGGAGCTCCGGCCGCGCCCAACGCCCAGGCCGGTTACGGCTTCCCGCACCCCGGCGCTCCGGCCCCCGCTGCCCGCAGCCCGACACCCCGCCGGCCCCCGCTCCCGACGCGCAAGGCGCCTACGGCTTCCCGCAGCCGGGCACACCGACCCCGGCCGCACAACAGCCCCGGCCCAGCAGCCCAACCCCCAGGCCGGCTACGGCTTCCCCCACCCCGGCACCCCGGCCCCCACAGCCCGCAGCCCGACACCCCGCCGACCCCGGCGCCCAACCCGCAGGCCGGCTACGGCTTCCCGCCCCCGGTGCTCCCAACGCCCAAGGCGGCTACGGCTTCCCCCAGCAGCCCCAGCCCCAGCCCGGTGTGCCGCCGCAGGCGCAGGCGCAGTCTCCGCAGAGCGGTCAGCCGCAGCAGCCCGTGGATCCGCGGACCGGTGCCGCCTGGCCGCAGCCCATGCAGCATGACCAGCGTCAGCCGACCAACCCCGGTGCCGCGCCGCTCGGTTACACCGCTGCCGTGGAGCTGTCGTCCGACCGGCTGCTCAACAGCAAGAAGCAGAAGGCGAAGAGCAGCCGTCCGGCGGCCGGTGGTGGTCGGTTCAAGATCGGTGGGAAGAAGGAGGAGGCCGAGCGGCAGCGGAAGCTGGAGCTGATCCGCACGCCGGTGCTCTCCTGCTACCGGATCGCGGTGATCAGCCTCAAGGGCGGGGTCGGAAAGACGACCACGACCACCGCGCTGGGCTCCACGCTCGCCACCGAGCGGCAGGACAAGATCCTCGCGATCGACGCCAACCCGGACGCGGGCACGCTCGGGCGCCGGGTCCGGCGTGAGACCGGGGCGACCATCCGTGACCTCGTCCAGGCGATCCCGTACCTCAACTCGTACATGGACATCCGACGGTTCACGTCCCAGGCGCCGTCCGGGCTCGAGATCATCGCCAACGACGTCGACCCGGCCGTGTCCACGACGTTCAACGACGAGGACTACCGGCGCGCGATCGACGTGCTGGGCAAGCAGTACCCGGTCATCCTCACCGACTCGGGCACCGGTCTGCTGTACAGCGCCATGCGCGGTGTGCTGGACCTCGCCGACCAGCTGATCATCATCTCCACCCCGTCCGTGGACGGTGCCTCCAGCGCGAGTACGACGCTGGACTGGCTGTCGGCGCACGGATACTCCGACCTCGTCGCCCGCTCCATCACCGTCATCTCGGGTGTGCGCGAGACCGGCAAGATGATCAAGGTCGAGGACATCGTGTCGCACTTCGAGACGCGCTGCCGGGGCGTCATCGTCGTGCCCTTCGACGAGCATTTGGCCGCCGGTGCGGAGGTCAACCTCGACATGATGCGGCCGAAGGTGCGGGAGGCGTACTTCAATCTCGCGGCGATGGTCGCCGAGGACCTCACCCGCCACCAGCAGGCGCACGGCCTGTGGACCTCCGACGGCAACCCGCCGCCGGTCGCCGCCCCGCCGCTGCCCGGCCAGCCCGCCCAGGGCCAGCCGGTCCCGGCCCAGCCTCCGTATCCCGGACAGCAGCAGCCGGGCCCGTACCCGCAGCAGCCCCAGCCGGGCCAGCCGTACGCCCAGCCCGGACAGCCCTATCCCCAGCCGGGCCAGCCCCGGCCCAGCCCGGCCAGCCGCCGTATCCGCAGGCGGCAGGCCAGCCGCCCTACCCGCAGCAGCCCCAACCCGGCCAGCCCCCGGCCGCACCTCCGCAGCCGGGCTACGGCTACCCGCAGCCCGGGCAGCCCGGCTACCCGGCGCAGCCCGACGGGCAGACCCCGCCGCCTCCGCCCCCGACGCAGTAATCGCCTCACCCGATCGGCCCCTTTCGAGGGGCCGATCCCCTTCGTGGCCCGCGCCGTTCCCCTCGGCGCGGGCCACGGCGCGTTCCGGGGCGAAATCCGTTGTCAGGCCCTGGCCAGGAGGGCGTCACCGGTCTCTACCAATGGGCACGAAAAGCTCGCCAATTCGTTATTTCCGCAGGCCACAAGGGGTGAACGTGCCGTTGACGGGTGGAGACGGCCGCTGATACACACACATCAACCATCTGACAGCTGATCAACCCGTCCTTCCCGTCCGAGCGATGACGCGAGGTCCGACCATGGGCACGAACGATCAGACACGCAGCCTCCCGCGCGGCCTCCGCCTCGTCGCCGTGGCCGGGGCGGCCGCGCTCACCCTCACCGCCGGGCTCGCGACCCCGCTCGACCCGGCGCCCCGGCAGGCCCGGGCGGCCGACGACGGCAAGAAGGTGCTGACCGTCGCGGTGGCGCAGAGCGTGGACTCGCTCAGCCCGTTCCTGGCGGTCCGGCTGCTCAGTACGAGCATCCACCGGCTCATGTACGAGTACCTGACGAACTACGACCCCAAGGACAACCACGCCATCCCGGGCCTGGCCACCAAGTGGGAGTCGTCGCCGGACAAGCTGACCTGGACGTACACGATCCGCTCCAACTCCAAGTGGTCGGACGGCCGGCAGGCCACCGCCGAGGACGCGGCGTGGACGTTCAACAAGATGATGACCGACGACGGCGCGGCCACGGCGAACGGCAGCTACGTCGGGAACTTCCGGAAGGTGACGGCTCCCAGCCCGACCAAGCTGGTCATCGAGCTGAAGAAGCCGCAGGCCACGATGACCGCGCTCGACGTGCCGATCGTGCCGAAGCATGTGTGGGAGAAGGTCTCGGACTTCTCCGAGTTCAACAACGACAAGAGCTTCCCCGTCGTGGGCAACGGACCGTTCGTGCTGACCGGGTACAAGACCGACAGTTACGTCCGGCTGAAGGCCAACGAGGGGTTCTGGCGCGGGGCGCCGAAGTTCGACGAGCTGGTGTTCCGCTACTACAAGGACCAGGACGCGGCGGTGTCGGCGCTGCGCAAGGGCGAGGTGTCCTTCGTCGCCGGGTCGCCGTCCCTGACGCCCGCTCAGGCGGCGTCCCTGGAGGGCGCGGAGAACATCAAGGTCAACGACGCCCCGGCCGCCGTTTCTACGCCCTCGCCACCAATCCGGGCGCGAAGGCGAAGAACGGCAAGAAGTTCGGCGACGGCCACCCCTCCCTGCTGGACCAGCGGGTGCGCAACGCGCTGTTCCTGGCCGTCGACCGCGAGGCCATCATCGACAAGGTGTTCCAGGGCCACGCCGTCGAGGGCGAGGGCTACATCCCGCCGCGCTTCCGGAACTACTTCTGGCAGCCGTCCGCGAGTCAGAAGCTGGCGTACGACCCGGCGAAGGCGGCACAGCTGCTGGACCAGGCTGGGTACAGGAAGAACGCCGACGGCAAGCGTGTCGGCAAGGACGGCAAGCCGATCACCTACCGCGTCCTGTGCCACGCCACCGACCCGAACGACAAGGCCGTCGGCAAGTACCTCCAGGAGTGGTGGGGCAAGCTCGGCATCGGAGTCCAGCTGAACTGCCTGGACAACGTGACCGACCCGTGGCTGGCCGGTAAGTACGACCTGGCGTTCGACGGCTGGTCGGTCAACCCCGACCCGGACTTCGTGCTCTCCATCCACACCTGCGGGGCGCTCCCGGCGACCCGGAGGACACGGGCGCGACGGACAACTTCATCTGCGACAAGCGGTACGACGAGCTCTACGCCCGGCAGCTCGCCGAGTACGACCCCGCCAAACGGGCGGACATCGTCAAGCAGATGGAGTCGCGGCTGTACGACCTCGGGTACATGAACGTCATGGCGTATCCGAACGCGGTCGAGGCCTACCGGACGGACCAGATCAAGTCGATCACGACCATGCCGGCGAAGGCGGGCAACATCTACGGCCAGGACGGCTACTGGAGCTGGTGGTCGGCGGTCCCGGCGGATTCGAGCGGCTCGTCGGACAACGCGTCGTCGACGGGGGTCGTGGTCGGGATCGTCGCGGGTGTCGTGATCCTCGGCGGCCTCGCGGCGTTCGCGGCGATGCGGCGGCGGGCCACCGCCGAGGACCGCGAGTAGACGGGGCGATCGGGACTCATGACCGCTGACGCGACTCCGGCGCTGGTCGAGGACAAGCAGCAGACGGCCGCCGGGCCGCGGGTACGCAAGGGCTCCGCGTACCCGCGGTACCTGGCGGGCAAGGTCGCGGGCGCGGCCGTGTCCCTGCTGGCCGTGCTCGTCACCAGCTTCTTCCTCTTCCGGCTGATCCCCGGCGACCCGGTGAAGACCATGACGCTCGGCCGTCAGGTGTCGGCCGAGCAGTTGGCCGCCTACCGTGAGGAGTTCGGGCTCGATCTGCCGTTGTGGCGGCAGTTCACGGACTACTGCGGCAAGGCGCTCACCGGCGACTTCGGTACGTCGTACCAGTTCCGTGCCCCCGTCGTCGACAAGATCACCGAGGCGCTGCCGAACACCCTGCTGCTCACCGGGACCGCCTTCGTCCTCTACACGGCGCTGGGCTTCTTCCTCGGGACGCGCTCGGCCTGGCGGCACGGCAAGCTCGGCGACCGGGTCAACACCGGGCTCGCGCTGACGCTGTACTCCATCCCGTCCTTCTGGCTCGGGCTGCTGCTGATCATCGTGCTGTCGGTGGGCATCGGCCCGCTGCCCGGGATGTTCCCCACCGGCGGTATGGAGTCGGGCGGCAAGGAGGGCTTCGCCCACGTCGTGGACGTGGCGCACCATCTGGTGCTGCCGGTGGTGACGCTGGTGGCCGTGGAGTACGGGCAGACACTGCTGGTCACACGGTCGGCGTTGCTGGACGAGATGGGCAGCGACTATCTGACGACCGCGCGGGCCAAGGGGCTGCGCGACGACCTCGTGCGGCGTCGGCACGCCGTGCCGAACGCGCTGCTGCCGACCGTGACCCTGATCTTCATCAACCTCGGCCGGACGGTGGCGGGCGTGATCCTGGTGGAGACGGTGTTCTCCTGGCCGGGCCTCGGCGGGCTGTTCTACCAGGCGCTGAGCGTGCCCGATCTGCCCCTGGTGCAGGGCCTGTTCTTCGTGTTCGCCGCCGCGGTGATCGTGATGAACACCCTCGCCGACCTGGTCTATCCCCTGCTGGACCCCCGGGTGGCCCGATGACGACGACGACCGAACCGGCCCCGAGTCCGCGCGCCCTGGCCCGGCAGCGCCGCCGGGCCTCCGTCGCGCGCTTCTGGCGGCAGTACCGGGCGGAACGGGCGGGGCTGTACGGCCTGACCGCACTCGCGCTGTGCGCGCTGCTGGCCTTGCTCGCACCGCTGTTCGTCGGCTCCGACGTCAGCAGTGTGACCGACGCGCCGGGGCGTCCGATGCAGAGCCCCAGCACCGAGTTCCCGCTCGGCACCGACCAGTTCGGCCGGGATCTGCTGGGCCTGGTGATCTGGGGTTCGCGGGTGTCGCTGCTGGTCGGGCTGCTCGCCGCCGTGCTGTCGGTCGCGATCGGCACCCTGATCGGGGTGACGGCGGGCATTTCAAGGGCTGGTACGCGACGGTGATGATGCGGATCACCGACTGGTTCCTGGTCATGCCGACGCTGGTGCTGGCGATCGCCCTGGCCACCGTGATGTCCCGCTCCCTGACCACGACCGTCGTCGCGATCGGCGTCACCACCTGGCCCACCACGGCCCGGCTGGTGCGCGCGCAGACGCTGGCGGTGGAGACCCGGCCCTACATCGAGCGGGCCAGGGCGCTCGGCGGCGGCCACTGGCACATCATGTCCCGGCACGTGCTGCCCAACGTGATGCCGCTGGTGCTGGCCCAGACGACCCTGATCATCTCCAGCGCCATCCTCGCCGAGGCGACGCTCGCCTTCCTCGGCCTCGGGGACCCGACGATCGTTTCATGGGGCGGGCTGCTCCAGGACGCGCGGGAGGCGGGCGCGGTCAGTGCCGGGGACTGGTGGTACCTGGTGCCGCCGGGCATCGCCATCGCCGTGGTGGCGCTGGCGTTCACGCTGTGCGGGCGGGCCGTGGAGTCCGTCCTCAACCCCAGGCTGGGGGTGTCGCGTTGAGTCTGCTCGAGGTCAGGGACCTGACGGTGACGTACGCGGGCGGGGCGGCCGCCGTGCGCGGCGTGGACCTGCGCCTGGACGCCGGCCAGAAGCTCGGCCTGGCCGGGGAGTCCGGCTGCGGCAAGTCCACGCTGGCGCTGGCCCTGCTGCGGCTGCTGCCGTCCGGCACCCGCGTCACCGGAGAGGTCCTGCTCGACGGCGAGGACGTGCTGGCGATGAAGTGGGGCCGCGTGCGGGCGGTCCGCTGGGCCGGCGCGTCGGTCGTATTCCAGGGCGCGATGCACTCGCTGAACGCCGTGCACCGTATCGGCGACCAGATCGCCGAGCCGATCCTGCTGCACAGGAAGGCCACCCCGGCCGGGGCGAAGAGGAAGACCGGCGAACTGCTGGAGCAGGTCGGTCTCCCGGCGGCCCGCGCGGGCGCCTACCCGCACGAGCTGTCCGGCGGCCAGCGCCAGCGCGTCATGATCGCCATGGCCCTGGCCTGCGACCCGCGACTGATCATCGCCGACGAGCCGACGACCGCGCTCGACGTGATGATCCAGGCGCAGATCCTCCGGCTCATCGAGCAGCTCGTCGCGGACCAGGACCTCGGTCTGATCATGATCAGTCATGATTTGGCGGTGCTCGCCGACACCTGCGACCGGCTCGCCGTGATGTACGCGGGGCGGGTGGTCGAGGAGGGACCGGCGGCGAAGGTGTACGAGGACGCCCGGCACCCCTACGCCAAGGCCCTCTCGGCCGCGTTCCCGCGCATCGGCGACCCGGCGTCCCGGTTCGCGCCACAGGGCCTCGCGGGCGACCCGCCGGACCCGGCGGCGCTGCCGTCCGGCTGCACGTTCCATCCGCGCTGCCCGGTGGCGCTGGAGTCGTGCGCCGAGCAGGACCCGGCGCCGCGGGCGGCCGGGCCGGAACGGCGGGCGGCGTGTGTCCTGGTCGGGACGCCGGAGTCCCCCGGCGAGCGGACCGGGCAGGAACCGGAGGCCCTGGAGGAAGCGAGGCCCAGCACGCCATGACCATGTCTCCCAAGGCCCCCGAGGTCACCACGGCACCGCTGCTGAGCGCCCAGGGCCTCCACGTCACCTTCCCCGGCCGGCGCGGCGGCCCCCGGGCCCGAGCGGTGGACGGAGTGGACCTCGACATCCGACCCGGCGAGATCGTCGCGCTGGTCGGTGAATCCGGCTGCGGCAAGACGACCCTGGCCCGCAGTCTGCTGGGCCTGGTCGAACCGACGTCGGGCCGGGTCACCTTCGACGGCCGCCCGCTGGACTACTCGGGCCGGTCCCTGAAGGCGTACCGCAAGCGCGTCCAGCTGGTCCTCCAGGACCCGAGCGGCTCCCTGAACCCGCGGCACACGGTGTACGACGCGGTCGCCGAGGGTCTGCGCATCCACGGCCACGGCGGCGACGAACGCACGGCCGTCGCCGGGGCCCTGTCCCGCGCCGGCCTCCGCCCCCGGAGCGGTTCTTCCTGCGCTACCCGCACGAACTGTCCGGCGGACAACGCCAGCGGGTCGTCATCGCGGGAGCCCTGGTCCTGGAGCCCGAACTCCTCGTCGCCGACGAGCCGGTGGCATCCCTGGACGCGTCCGTCCGCGGCGAGATCCTCGCCCTGCTCCTGCGCCTGCGCACCGAGCTGGGCCTGTCCGCCCTGGTCGTCACGCACGACCTGGGACTGGCCTGGAACATCGCCGACCGGGTCGCCGTGATGTACCTGGGCCGGATCGTGGAGACGGGCGCGGTGGAGCAGGTCCTGACGGCACCGCGGCATCCCTACACGCAGGCGCTGCTGTCAGTGCTCCCGGAGGCCCCGGGCGCACCGGTGGTTCTCACGGGTGAACCCCCGGACCCGTCGCGTATCCCGTCCGGCTGCCGTTTCCACGCGCGCTGCCAGATCCTGGCGAGCGGTGAGGCGGCAGCAGCGGGCGTGGCAGACGCGTGCAGGGGCCAGGACCTAAAAGTCTTGAGCGGGAGCGGGGAATCACAGGTGGCCTGCCATTGGGCGGTTCCTCCGCCCCCCTGAGGGGCGCGGGGAACTGCGCGACAGGCCACAACGCACCCGCGGACGGCTCTCAGGAGGACTGGGCAGCCCCCTCAGCAGCCACCAGCTCCCGGCACCTCTTGACGTCCTGCCCCATCTGCTCCAGCAGGGCGTCCAGCGTCTCGAACTTCGCCTGCCCCCGCACGAACGCCAAGAAGTCGACCGCGACATGCAACCCGTACAGATCCAGCCCGACCCGGTCGATGGCGTACGCCTCCACCGTGCGCTCGGTCCCCTCGAACTGAGGATTCGTGCCGACGGAGATCGCCGCCGGCATCGCCTCGCCCTGGGCGTGCAGCCAGCCGGCGTAAACGCCGTCGGCCGGGATGGCCGTGTGCGGCAGCGTCTCGACGTTGGCCGTCGGAAAGCCCAGTTCGCGGCCACGCTGCGCCCCGCGAACGACCACGCCCTCGACCCGGTGCGGGCGGCCCAGGATCTCAGCCGCGCCCTCGACGTCGCCCTCGGCGACCAGCCGCCGGGTCAGCGTCGAGGAGAACGGCTCCCCGCCGCCCGCCTCACCGGTCACGTACAGGTCGACGACCTCGACCTCGAAGTCGTAGGTCTTGCCCTGCGTGGCCAGGAACTCCACGTTGCCGGCGGCCTTGTGCCCGAAGCGGAAGTTGGGGCCCTCGACGACGGCCTTGGCGTGCAGTTTGTCGACGAGCACCTTGACGACGAAGTCGGCCGGGGACAGCTTCGAGAACTCGCTCGTGAAGGGAAGGATGAGCACCGCGTCCACACCCAGGTCGGCCATGAGTTCGGCGCGACGGTGGTGCGGGGCGAGCAGCGGCGGGTGGCTGCCGGGGCGGACGACCTCGCTGGGGTGCGGGTCGAAGGTGACGACGACGGCGGGCACGCCCAGTTCCCGTGCGCGGTTCACGGCATGCCGGATGATCAGCTGGTGTCCGCGGTGGACTCCGTCGTAGGAGCCGATGGTGACGACGCTGCGCCCCCAGTCCTGGGGGATGTCCTCCAAGCCACGCCAGCGCTGCACTGTGCCTGCTCCTTGTCGAAAGCTCGTCGAACCCGTGTCCGTGGTTGTCCGTGGTTGCCTCGTACGCAGGTCTAAGGGTGCCATGCCGGGTGCCCCCGGCCCGCATCGGCATGGGGGCTGTGACAGGGCGCACGGCGCCCTGGCCGAGTGCGGGGTGCGCGGGCTCCCGTCAGGCGGGGACGCGTACGCCCGCGAGGTTCTCGAGGACCCGGTGGGAGCTGGGCCCGACCAGCGCCGCCCACTGCTCGGGCGCGTCGGCCAGCCACCCTGCCACGCGGGCGGCGAATGCGGGTACGTGCCGGCCGAGGTCGACCAGGGCGCGGTCGAAGCGGCCGGCGCCCTCCGGGGTGCGGGCGAGGCGCAGGCCGATGCGGTGGACGAGGTCGCGCAGGTCGTCGCCGCTGTTCCGGGCGACGGCGTGCAGCAGCGCGTCCAGGACGTCGGTGTCGTGCTCGCGGGCCATGAGCATGTCGCGCAGTTCGCGGCGCAGCGGACGCGAGGCGGGGATGCCGGGCGGGGTGAGGACGGTGGCCAGGGCGCAGCGCAGCCGTACCGGGCCGTCCTCCAGCAGGCCGGTGACCAGCGGCAGGAGCACGGGCCGGGCATCCGGGCCCCGGTCCAGCCGCTGGTCCACGTAGGCGGCCGTCTGCCCGGCGAGTTCCGGCCGCCGCTCGGCCGCCTGCCGCACCAGCGCGGCGACGCGCCGGGCCAGGCCGGGCGGGGTGGCGTCGGCGAGCGCCCGCAGCGCCTCCTCGCCGTCCGGCCGCTCCAGCCGCGCCGCGAAGGCGCCGAGGACCGGCTCGGGGTGGGTCAGGAGGGCACCGGCCAGCACGTCCGGAGGGAGCTGCGGGTCGCCCGTCGCGAAATGCTCCAGCGCCCGCGGGAGATACCGGTCCCGCGTATGCGGGTCCTGGACGAGGAGGGCGAGTGCGCCGCCGTGCAGGGGGCGGTCGGCGGGGCGGGCGAGCAGGGTGAGGGCCGTGTAGCGCAGCAGGGCGCGGTCGCCACCGGTGTTGACGTGGGGCGCGGCCCGGAGGCCGTGCGCCACCGCGGCGGACCGCCGCGCCGGCCGATCGTCGCGCGCCCAGCGGTCGACGGCCCTGCACATCGCCGAGGGTTCCTCCTCGGCCAGCGCGGCGAGCAGTTCGTCGGCCCGCCGGTGCGCGCGGTCGACGAGCGCGTCCGTCAGATCGTCCAGGGCCCGTCGGCGGTGGGTGTGCAGCAACGCCTGCGCTGCTGTGGCCACGGTCGCGTGCGGGGTTGCGGGCAGCGGCTGCTCGTCGTCGAACCAGCGGGCGAGCAGCGGTTGCACGGTGGCGGGGTCGGCGACGAGCAGCCGAGCGACGGCGTCCAGGTACCGGGGGCCGGCCTCGCACGGCGGGCCGTCGGCGTGGACCAGCCGTCGCAGCAACGCGAAGCGCGTGTCCTCCGGCAGCCGCACGCCGGTCCAGAAGGCGGGCCCGACCTCCTCCGGCACGGGGCGCTCCTGACGCCGCCAGGCCACGATCCGGTCGGCGAGCAGCCGCAGTACCTCGGTGTACGGCGTCGCGTCGGGCACGGCCTCCAGGGCCCCGGCGAGCAGCCGGGCGGCCCACCAGGACCGGGGACCGGCGTCCAGGGCGTGCACCAGGTCGGCCAGACGGGAGGCCAGCCGGCCGGCCCCGTGCTGGCGGGCGAGGAGGAGCAGGGCCTGTACGACGGGTCCGATGCGGTGGTGCGGTACCGGGTCGGACAGCTGGTCCTGGCGGCGGTGGACGAGGACGTGCAGGGCCTCGTCGAGGTCGAGGTGCATGCCCTGGAGCCAGTCGGCGAGTTCCTCGTGGGCGAAGCGGTAGGCGGGTCCGGCGGGCACGAGCAGGCCCTCGGCCAGGACGGCCGCGGCCCAGCCGGTGGCGCCGCCGAGCCGGGCCGGGGCGGGTCCCGGCGGGAACACCGTCTCGAACGCCTCCCGGTCCAGTTCCCCCTGCCCGGGGCCGAGCGTGCGCCGTGCGGCCTCGTGCACCTGCCCGGCCACCTTGGCGGCCAGTCGGCGTACGGCGGCGCCGCGCAGGCCGTTCCCGGCGGCCAGCCGCTGGGCGATGCGCAGGGACATCAGATCCAGGTAGGCCGCGAAGACGTCGTTGCGGTCGACGGTCGTGGTGGGGGCGTCGGGGGTGGCGGGGCGGTGGGGAACGGCGGTCGGTTCGGGGGCGCCGGAGACTTCAGCACCGTCGGGGCCGTGGAGAGCGGCCCTGACCTCGGCCAGCAGTCGGAGGGTGAGAGGGTGCCGGGCGTCCGTCTCGGCGAGGGCGCTCTCCGGGACGCCGAGACGCAGGCGGGCCTCCCTGGCCTCGCCCTCGGTGAGATCGCCGAGCCGCACACACGCGGGATGCCCTGCGGCGCCGTCGGGCCGATGCAGCACCTCCGCCGGGAACCCCACCCCCTCCCAGTACTCCGTCCGGCAGGCCACCACCAGCCGCACGCCCGTCTCCCGCAGCCACCGGACCGTCCCGTCCGTCCATTCGGCCGACCGGCGGGCCAGGGCAGGCGGCATCTCCTCGGGGCCGTCGAGGAGGAGCAGCAGGGGCCGGCTGAAGGCACCGGCGAGGTGGATGAGCCGCTCAGGTGTGGTGTCGCCCAGGTCGGCCGGGTGGAAGGGGGTGCGGGAAGCGGCCACGACAGCGGTGGCCCGGGCCAGCGCCCTGCGGACCGCGTCCGCCACCGACGCGTCGTCCTCCTCCAGTTCACAGCCGCGCAGCCACAGCGTGGGATGCCCGCTCCGGCCCCGGCGCGCGGCGAGCGCCGCGAGTTCCGTCGTACGGCCGCTGCCGGGTGCCCCGACCAGGCCGAGGACGGCCGCCGGACCGGCCGTGAACGCGTTGAACTCGGCCGCCACCGCCGCTCGTTCGACCGGCTCCGGCAGACCGGCGAGGCCGGGCGGGCCGGCCGGCCCCACCGAGGTGCCGGTCAGCTCCAGTACCCCGGCCGGATTGAGGTCGGCGCCGTAGGCGGGGACCGTCGCCGCGTTCTCGGCGAGCAGTTCGGCGAGCAGGCCCGACGCTCCGGGCACCCGGGGGCGCAGCGGTACGGCGAATCCGACGTCGCGGTGTTCGGAGCTGAGCGCGGTGCCGAGGACACCGACGACGGCGCCAGTCTTCGTGTCGAGCACGGGACCGCCGGCCGCTCCGCCGCCCCGCCGCAGCGCGTCCCGCCCCGCCGTGCCGACGGCCAGCTCCAGCGCGCCGTCGATGCGGTGGGAGCGGTCCATGCCTGTGTACGTCACGGCGGTCGAGCCCAGCACCCGGGCCTCGCGCCAGCCGCCCGCGGCGATCCGTACATAGGCGCCGGTCGCGGCCTCGTCCCGCACGGTGACGGGCAGCGGCGGCACGCCGAGCCCCTCGGTCCGTACGAGGGCCAGGTCGAGCGCGGGCAGCGGGGTGACCGCCTCGGCGGCCACGACGCGGCGGCGGTCCCCGGCCCCGTACAGCACGAGCCGGGGCAGGCCGGCGACGGCCTCATGGCTGGTGACGAGCGTGCCGTGGTGGTCGGCCAGGAAACCGGTGCCGCGGGGGCGGCCCGCGAGGTCCTCGATGCGGACGAGCGCTTCGCCGGGGGGTCGGCCGGCGTGCTCCGCCGCCACCGCTGCCTGATCCGCCGTTCCGGGGCGGTCCTGGGAGCCTCCTGCGCTGCCGTCCGTCCACTCGGCCGACCGGTTCCGCGACGTCATCGTCGAGCCTCCCCGCCGTACACCCGTGCCCTTTCGTGCGACGGTAGGGGCGAGATGATCAGCGGGACAGATCGCTCGGCGAAAGCGCCCCCTTCTGCTCCCCCGGTTCACTCCGAGCGCCCGCACGGACGGGTGAACGGGACGGGGCTGCTGGATACACCCTAGGGGTGGGGGAACCGAGGGGGGACCGTGGAGCGGCGGCAGTGGAGGTACCCCGTGCTCGCCGCTCCACGGGCGGACGTCCGGTCCCCCGGTCCCCCGGTCCGCCCGTCAGCCGAAGACGGCCAGGCTCTTGGCCTTGCCCCGCTGCGCCTCGACGAGGGCGAGCAAATGGCCCTCCGGGCCGAAGACGGCGACGGCGCCGGCGCCCGCGTACTCGTCGGGCATCTCCAGGCGTACGCCGTTGGTGAGCAGCTTGGCCCGCCGGGCGTCGACGTCCCAGCGCGGGAAGGCGGCCGCCGCGGCCTCGGCGATCGGCATCACGGTCAGTTCCTGCTGGAGCTGGTCGAGCGTGCGGGCCGCGTCCAGCTTGTACGGGCCGACGCGGGTACGGCGCAGGGCGGTGAGGTGCCCGCCGACACCCAGGTCGGCGCCCAGGTCACGGGCCAGGGCCCGGATGTACGTGCCGGAGGAGCAGACGACCGAGACCACCAGGTCCAGCACGGGCGTGCCGTCCTCGGCGACGGCGTCGCGCACGTCGTACACGCCGAAGGAGGACACCCTGACCGGACGGGCCGGGATGTCGAACTCCTCGCCCTCCCTGGCCCGCTTGTACGACCGCACGCCGTTGATCTTGATGGCGCTGACCTTGGACGGCACCTGCATGATGTCGCCGGTCAGCTTGGCAATACCGGCGTCGATGGCGTCGCGGGTGACCTTGGAGGCGTCGGTGGAGGAGGTGATCTCCCCCTCGGCGTCGTCCGTGAGGGTGTTCTGCCCGAGCCGGATGGTGCCCAGGTACTCCTTCTCGGTCAGCGCGAGGTGGCCGAGGAGTTTCGTGGCCTTCTCGACGCCGAGGACGAGGACGCCCGTCGCCATCGGGTCGAGGGTGCCGGCGTGCCCGACGCGTCGTGTCCTGGCGATGCCGCGCATCTTGGCGACGACGTCGTGCGAAGTGAAGCCCGACGGCTTGTCGACGATGACGAGGCCGTCGGGCGTGGTGTGCTTCTGGGTCATTCGGTGGTGTCGTCCGTCTCGTCGTCCTCGCCCGGCTTGCGGTACGGGTCGGCGTCGCCGGCGTACTTCGCGCCCGCGGAGGCCTCGCGCACCTTCTCGTCGGACTGGCGCGCCTTGTCGAGGAGGTCCTCGATGGTGCGGGCGTTGTCCGGGAGGGCGTCCATGACGAAGGTCAGGGTCGGTGTGAACTTCACGCCGGCGGCCCGGCCCACCTCGGAGCGCAGGATGCCCTTGGCGCTCTCCAGGCCGGCGGCGGCCGCCGCGCGCTCCTCGTCGTCCCCGTACACGGTGTAGAAGACGGTCGCCTCCCTGAGGTCACCCGTGACCCGGGTGTCCGTGATGGTGACGTGCGAGCCGAGCCGCGGGTCCTTGATCCCGCGCTGCAGCTTCTGGGCCACCACCTCTCGGATGAGGTCCGCCAGCCTTTTAGCCCGCGCGTTGTCGGCCACTGGTCCGTCTCCCGTTCTTTCCTGTCTGGGTCGTTCTTGGGTCGTCAGTCGTCTTCGAGTCGTCAGTCGTCATCGCCGTGGAAGCTCCGTCTGACGGACAGCAGCTCCACCTCGGGGCGGGCGGCGACGAGCCGTTCGCACCGGTCGAGTACGTCGCTCAGGTGCCCCGCGTCGCCGGACACCAGCGCGAGGCCGATGAGGGCCCTGCGGTGGAGGTCCATGTGGTCCACCTCGGCCGCGCTCACCGCGTACTTGCGCTGGAGCTCGGCGACGATGGGGCGGACGACGGAGCGCTTCTCCTTCAGCGACCGTATGTCGCCGAGGAGCAGGTCGAAGGACAGCGTCCCCACGTACATGTGTGTATCCGGATGACCCGCCGGTACGGGATCGATGGCCCTGCGGGTTGGGTGGCAGGGACATCAGGAACGTTACCGTGAACCTGCCGGGGGCTCGACGGGGTTTTGCCCGCCCACCCGCCCGACACGGTCGGCCAGGAGGCCAGGCCCCCGGGGCTCCGCCCGGACCCCGGGCCTTCGCCCACCCACCACCCGACACGGTGGGTTTCGAGGGGCTGACCCTGGGGCTCCGCCCCAGACCCCGGCGGGGACTACGTCCCCTGCACCCGGATGAGGCCCACCCCCGGGCCCCGGCCGACGCGAGCCTCCGGGTCCCGGTTGGCGCGAGCCCTCCAGGCCCCAGCCGGCGCGCGCACCTCCCGACCCCGGGTGGCGTGAGCCTCCGGTTCCCGGTAGGCGCGAGCCTCCCGACCCCGGCCGACGCGAGCCTCCGGGTCCCGGTCGGCGTGAGCCCCGGGCGCCTCCCCTGTAGGGACAGGCGGGTGAACGGCCAGCCGGCCGACGCGGGGGTGCCGCGTCGGCCGGTCAGGAACCGTGGGTCACACCCGCGGCTTCTCGCGCATCTCGTACGTCGCGATGACGTCGTCGACCTTGATGTCGTTGAAGTTGCCGAGGTTGATACCGCCCTCGAACCCTTCGCGGATCTCGGTGACGTCGTCCTTGAAGCGACGCAGGCCCTCGATGTTGAGGTTCTCCGCGACGACCTTGCCATCGCGCAGCAGGCGGGCCTTGGTGTTCCTCTTGACCTCGCCGGAGCGGATGAGAACACCCGCGATGTTGCCCAGCTTGGACGACTTGAAGACCTCGCGGATCTCCGCCGTACCGAGCTCGACCTCCTCGAACTCCGGCTTGAGCATGCCCTTGAGGGCCGCCTCGATCTCCTCGATCGCCTGGTAGATGACCGAGTAGTACCGGACGTCCACGCCCTCGCGCTCGGCCATCTGCTGGGCACGTCCGGCAGCGCGGACATTGAAGCCGATGACGATCGCGTCGGAGCCCATGGCCAGGTCGATGTCGGACTCCGTGACCGCACCGACGCCGCGGTGCAGGACGCGGATGTCGACCTCTTCGCCGACGTCCAGCTGCAGCAGCGAGGACTCGAGGGCCTCGACGGAACCAGAAGCGTCGCCCTTGATGATCAGGTTCAGCTGCTGGACCTCGCCGGCCTTCAGCACCTTGTCCAGGTCCTCCAGCGACACGCGGCGCGTGCGCTTGGCGAACGCGGCGTTGCGCTCACGGGCGGCGCGCTTCTCCGCGATCTGACGGGCCGTACGGTCCTCGTCCACCACGATGAAGTTGTCGCCCGCACCCGGGACGTTGGTCAGGCCGAGGACCTGGACCGGCGTCGACGGGCCCGCCTCGGTGACGTTGTTGCCGTTGTCGTCGAGCATGGCGCGGACGCGGCCGTAGGCGTCGCCCACCACCATCGTCTCGCCGACCCGCAGCGTGCCTCGCTGGACGAGCACCGTCGCCACGGCACCGCGGCCGCGGTCGAGGCGGGACTCAATCGAGATGCCCTGCGCGTCCTGCGTCGGGTTGGCCCGCAGGTCGAGCGAGGCGTCGGCGGTCAGGATGACCGCTTCCAGCAGCGAGTCGATGTGCAGACCCTGCTTGGCGGAGATGTCGACGAACATCGTGTCGCCGCCGTACTCCTCGGCCACCAGGCCGTACTCGGTCAGCTGACCGCGCACCTTGGTCGGGTCGGCGCCCTCGACGTCGATCTTGTTGACCGCGACGACGATCGGGACATCGGCCGCCTTGGCGTGGTTGAGCGCCTCGACCGTCTGCGGCATGACGCCGTCGTTGGCCGCGACGACCAGGATCGCGATGTCGGTCGACTTCGCACCACGGGCACGCATGGCGGTGAACGCCTCGTGACCCGGGGTGTCGATGAAGGTGATCTTGCGCTCTTCGTCGTTGACCTCGGTCGCGACCTGGTAGGCACCGATGTGCTGGGTGATGCCACCGGCCTCGCCCGCGATGACGTTCGTCTTGCGGATGGCGTCGAGCAGGCGGGTCTTACCGTGGTCGACGTGACCCATGACGGTCACCACCGGCGGACGGACGACCAGGTCCTCCTCGGAGCCCTCGTCCTCACCGAACTCGAGGTCGAAGGACTCGAGGAGCTCGCGGTCCTCCTCCTCCGGGCTGACGATCTGAACCGTGTAGTTCATCTCGCCGGCCAGGAGCTGCAGCGTCTCGTCGGAGACGGACTGCGTGGCCGTGACCATCTCGCCCAGGTTCATCATGACCGCGACGAGCGACGCCGGGTTGGCGTTGATCTTCTCCGCGAAGTCGGTGAGCGACGCACCGCGCGACAGGCGAATGGTCTCGCCGTTGCCGCGAGGCAGCATCACACCGCCGACCGACGGGGCCTGCATGGCCTCGTACTCCTGACGGCGCTGCCGCTTCGACTTGCGGCCACGACGCGCCGGACCGCCGGGACGGCCGAAGGCGCCCTGCGTGCCACCACGGCCACCGGGACCGCCGGGACGACCACCGAAGCCGGGACGGCCACCGCCGCCACCGAAGCCGCCGCCACCACCGGGACGACCGGCGAAGCCGCCGCCGCCACCGGGACGACCGCCACCGCCGCCGCCACCCGGACGGCCGGCGAAACCGCCACCGCCGCCACCGGGACGACCGGCACCGCCGGGACGGCCCGCACCGCCCGGACCGCGGCCACCGGGGCCGGGACGCGGGCCGGCAGCGGGACGCTGCGGCATCATGCCGGGGTTGGGACGGGGACCGGCGGAGCCGCCGCCGGGACGCGGGCCGCCGCCCTGCGGACGCGGCATCGAGCCCGGGGTCGGGCGGTTGCCGCCCGGAGCCTGCGGACGCGGACCGCCACCCTGGGCGCCGGGCGCCTGGGGACGGGGACCGCCACCGGGACCACCGGGGCCGGGACGGGCACCCTGCGGACGGGGCGCCTGCGGGCGCGCCATACCGGTGGAGCCACCCGAGGTGAACGGGTTGTTACCGGGGCGCGGACCGGCCGGACGGCCGCCCTGTCGCTGCGCCGGAGCACCGGGACGGGCGCCCTGACCGCCGGGACGCTGGCCCTGACCACCCCGGTCCTGGCCCGGACCGCCGGAGGGGCGGCCGCCGGGCTTGGGGGCGCCGGGACGCGCGCCGGGCTTCGGCGCGGCCTGGGACGGCGTCGAGGGCGGCGCCTGGAACTCCGGCGCGGCCGGGGCCGGACGCGGCGCGGGCTTGGGGCCCGGCGTCGGACGCGGACCGGGAGCCGGCGCGGGGGCCGACGGGGCCGACGGCTGCTGGGCCGCGGGCTTGGGGGTGGGGGCGGCCGGCGGCTTCGGGGCAGCCGGGCGCGCCGCCTGCGCCGGAGAGGGCGCGGCGGGACGGGGGGCGGCCTTCTTGGGAGCCGCGGGCTTCGCGGCGGACCTGCCGTTGCCGCCGCCCTGCTGGAAGGCGTCAGTCAGCTTGCGTACAACGGGCGCTTCGATGGTCGAAGACGCCGAACGGACGAATTCACCGAGTTCCTGGAGCTTGGCCATGACGACCTTGCTCTCGACACCGAACTCCTTGGCGAGTTCGTAGACCCGGACCTTAGCCACTTCGCTCCTTTGAGGTCCGGGTGAAGCCGGACCGTCGCTAGTTCATGGGCGTACTCATCGCGTACTCATCGAGTGCTCATCGCAATCTCGACCTGCTTTCGACTCGCGAGGTACCTAGCCACACGGGGTTCCGTGCGGCACGTCTTACGGTGTTGCCTGCTCGGCAACTGTCGTCTGCTCGACGTATCGACGCAACGCCTTTGTGTCGAGCGCTCCTGGGGCGCGCAGTGCCCTGGTGAACGCCCGGCGGCGTACCGCCTGGTCGAGACAGACCGCGGCGGGGTGTACGTACGCACCCCGGCCGGGCAGCGTACCGCGAGGATCAGGGACACATGCGTCCTTGATCGCCACGATCCGCAACAGATCGGCCTTGACCGCTCGCTCCCGACACCCCACACAGGTGCGTTCAGGGCATGCGCGGGCTCGCGTCCGGCCAGACACAGCTAAGTCTACCTCCCCGTACGTACCTCACCCCTTTGGGGCAGGATTCGAACAGTTGCCGCGCAAACCTGTCGTGATCTGAACGGCCCGCGGCTTGGATCTATTCCCCGGCCTGTTCCCCGGCCGGTTCGGTGTCCGGGCGGATGTCGATCCGCCAGCCGGTCAGCCGGGCGGCGAGCCGGGCGTTCTGCCCTTCCTTGCCGATGGCCAGGGACAGCTGGTAGTCGGGCACGGTGACGCGGGCCGACCGAGTGGCCATGTCCACGATCTCCACCTTGGAGACGCGGGCCGGGGACAGCGCGTTCGCCACCATCTCGGCCGGGTCCTCCGACCAGTCGACGATGTCGATCTTCTCACCGTTCAGCTCGCCCATCACGTTGCGCACCCGGCCGCCCATGGGGCCGATGCAGGCACCCTTGGCGTTCAGACCGGACCGGGTGGACCGTACGGCGATCTTCGTGCGGTGACCGGCCTCACGGGCGATCGCGGCGATCTCCACCGACCCGTCGGCGATCTCCGGCACCTCCAGGGCGAACAGCTTCTTCACCAGGTTGGGGTGGGTCCGGGAGAGCGTCACGGACGGGCCCCGGACGCCCTTGGCCACCCGGACGACGTAGCTGCGCAGCCGCATACCGTGCGGGTAGGTCTCGCCCGGCACCTGCTCCTGCACCGGCAGGATGGCCTCGAGCTTGCCGATGTCGACGAGCACGTTCTTCGGGTCGCGGCCCTGCTGGACCACGCCGGTGACGATGTCGCCCTCGCGGCCGGCGTACTCGCCGAGCGTCGCGTCGTCCTCGGCGTCGCGCAGGCGCTGCAGGATGACCTGCTTGGCCGTGGTGGCGGCGATACGGCCGAATCCGGTGGGGGTGTCGTCGAACTCGCGGGCCTCCTGGCCCTCCTCGAGGTCGTCGGGGTCCTCCTTCGCCCACACGGTCACATGGCCGGTCTCCCGGTTGAGCTCCACGCGCGCGTGGCGGCGGCTTCCCTCGGTGCGGTGGTAGGCGATGAGGAGGGCCGACTCGATCGCCTCGACCAGCAGGTCGAAGGAGATCTCCTTCTCCCGAACCAAGCCCCGCAGGGCACTCATGTCGATGTCCACGGCTACGCCTCCTCTTCCTTCTTGTTGTCCTTGTTGTCCTTGCGGCCGAACTCGACCTGGACGCGCGCCCGGACGATGTCGTCGAAGGCGAGTCTGCGCGCGGTGGCCTTGCGGCCCTTCACTCCGGGTACCTCGGTGTCGACGCCCTCGTCGTCGACCTTCAGGATCCTGGCGACCAGCTCGCCGCCCTCGGCCAGCTGGAACTTCACCAGCCGGTCCGTGGCGCGGACGTAGTGCCGGTGCTCCGTGAGGGGGCGCTCGGCGCCCGGGGTGCCGACCTCGAGGGTGTACTCCCCCTCGCCCATCGCGTCCGTCTCGTCGAGCTTCGCCGAGAGCGCGCGGCTCACATCGGCGATCCGGTCCAGGTCGGCGCCCGTGTCCGAGTCGACGACGACGCGCAGCACACGCTTGCGTCCGACGGAGTCCACCTCGATCTCTTCGAGATCCAGGCCCTGGGAGCTGACGAGCGGTTCCAGTAGCTCTCGCAGCCTCTCGCTCTGGGTGGTGCTCATCCGGGTGACTCCTCGGCCGCGTGTGCTGTTGTGGGATGGGTCGCGTGTCTGGTCAAAGGGTATCCGGTCGCAGGGAGTGTTGCCGTCCACCCGGTGACGAACGGTGCCGCTGAGTGGTCCCGGGCCGGCGCCCGGGTACCGTGATCACGGGCGTGCAGCCCTGAGAGTCGCTTCTTTCTCGTACGCGCCCCCTTACGAGCCCCTTTATGAGCCCCCGAGGACGTCTGACGTGCCGTTCCCCTCATCGCCGCGCGCCCGCTCGGGGCCGCGCAGAAGGAGCCTGCTCGCCGTCGGCTCGACGGCCCTCGCCCTGGCGGGTTGCACCGCCGGCTCCGAGGACCCCGGTGAACAAGGTGACGGCCGGTCGGCCGCCGAGCGCCGGGCGCGCGCGCGTGCGGCGCGGGACAGCGAGTCGCTGGTGGAGCGGTACGACGCGGTGATCGCCGCCCGTCCGGGGCTCGCGGGGCGGCTGTGGCCGCTGCGCGAGGAGGCGGCACGGCATGCACGGGCCTTCGGAGGGGGCCGTCGGAAGGCGTCTCCCTCTGCCGCCCCTTCCTCTCCTTCCGCCCCTTCCGCCTCTCCTGTTCCCCCTTCGGCCGCTGCCGTGCCGGGGAACGACAAGGACGCGCTCGCCGCTCTGGCGGCTGCGGAGCGGGAGCTGGCCGACCGGCGGGCCAGGACGTTGCTCGACGTGCCGGGCGAGCTGGCGCGGCTGCTGGCCTCGGTGTCGGCGGCCGGGGCGGCACACGTGTATCTGCTGACGGAAGGTGGCGCGTGAGCGGGACGAAGGCCGGGGAGCTGCGGGCCCTTCAGGCGGCGCTGGCGGCTGAGCACGCGGCGGTGTACGGGTACGGCGTCGTCGGCGGGCGGATCGGCGCCGGGCGGCGCGTCGAGGCGCGGATGGCGTACGACGCGCACCGGGCGCGCCGGGACGCGCTGGTGCGTGAGGTGAAGGACCTGGGGGGCAGGCCCGTGGCCGCGGCCGCCGGGTACGCGCTGCCGTTCCCGGTGCCGGACACGGCGGCGGCCGTGCGGCTCGCCGCCGAGCTGGAGGACCGGGTGGCCGGGGTGTACTCGGATCTGGTGCGCGCGGTGGGCGGCGCGCGGCGGGCCCTGGCCGCCGAGGCGCTGCGGGAGGCGGCGGTGCGGTCGGTGCGCTGGCGCGGCGAGAGCGTAGCCTTCCCTGGGCTCGCCGAGCGGGCGGGCACGGCTCCGCCCTCGGCGGCGCCCACGGCGTGACCGGCAGGGGCGGGCACGCACCGCGGACAGCACGAAGGGATCGACTCGCGCATGGTTTTCGAACCGCCGAAGCGTCTGGTCAGGGCGGTCGGTGAGACGGCACCGGACGGTGACGACTGGCTGGAGAAGCTGCCCGAGGCGGCGCAGCAGGCCGTCGCGCTACGCGAGTTGACCGTGGAGCGGGTGCAGGTGCCCGGTGGGCGCAGCAGCCTGGTCGTGCTGGTGCGCGGTGCCGACGGGACGCCCGCCGTGCTCAAACTGGCGCCGGGCCGGGCCCGCCCCGAGGCGGAGCGGGCCGCGCTCGCGCACTGGGGCGGGCGGGGTGCCGTACAGCTGCTCGAATCCGCCGTCACCGAGGGCGTGCTGCTGCTGGAGCGGCTGCATCCGGATGTGTCGGTGCGGTCGCTGCCGGAGGCGAAGGCGCTGCTGGAGGCCGCGGGGACGCTGCGGCGGCTGTGGGTGGAGCCGCCCGCCGACTTCCCCTTCGAGACGGTGGCCGAGCGGACCGGGCGGCAGGCCGAGGCGATGCGGGCCAGCGCGCGGGCCGATCCCGAGGTGGCCCCGCTGGTCGACCTGGCGCTCGGGCGAGGGAGGAGCTGCTGGCCGCGCCTCCCGATCACCGGCTGCTGCACGGCACGTTCCGGCAGAGCAAGGTGCTCTCCGGTGAGCGGATGCCGTGGCTGGCCGTAGGACCCGACCCGGTGGTCGGTGAGTGCGCGTTCGATCTGGCCCGGCTGGTCCGCGACCGGGTGGAGGACCTGATCGCCCAGCCGTCCGGTGCGGGCACGACCCGGCGTCGGGTGAAGCGGCTCGCGGAGTCGCTCGACGTGGACCAGGACCGGCTGCGGGGTGGACGCTCTTCCGGGCCGTGGAGTCGGGTGTGCGGGCACGGCGGGTGGGGCGCCCGCGAGATGCGGAGCTGTTGCTGGAGTTCGCCGGGTGGCTTTGACCGCCGGGCCGAGCCCGCTCGTGACACCGGGCGGGCTTCGGCGGTAGCGGCTCCAGCGGGTTGCGCTCGGGCGAACGGGGGCGGACTCTCGCACAGCGGCCCCCGCCATCACGCAGCGAACCGGACCGGATCCCGCGGCAGCCACCCCGGCGGCCTCACACCACGAAACGCGCCAACTCCCGCAACCAGCCCCACGGCAGCACACCGCGAACCGGACGAGAAGCAACGGCAACAGTCCCGGCGCCCTCGCACCACGAAACGCGCCAACTCCCCAGCCACCCCGCGGCAGCACACCGCGAGCGGGACGAGAAGCCGCGGTACTACACCCGTCCACCGCGCGGGCGGACTCTCGCAGCCGCGCCCGGGCCAGCGCAGCTCGCGCTGTGCGGGTCCCGGGGCAACGGCGCCCGGGTCACGCCGTGAGTCGGGCGATGGCCTCCTCGACCGTCAGTTCCTCGCGCTCGCCGGTGCGGCGGTCCTTCAGTTCCACCACGCCGTCGGCCGCGCGCCGCCCGGCCACCAGGATCTGCGGGACGCCGATCAGTTCGGAGTCGGTGAACTTGACGCCCGGGGAGACACCGGCGCGGTCGTCGACGAGCACGCGGACGCCGGCCGCGGCCAGCTTGCCGGAGATGTCGAGGGCCAGCTCGGTCTGCAGGGCCTTGCCGGCGGCGACCACGTGGACGTCGGCCGGGGCGACCTCCTTGGGCCAGCACAGGCCCTTGTCGTCGGCGCTCTGCTCGGCGAGGGCGGCGACCGCGCGGGAGACGCCGATGCCGTAGGAGCCCATGGTGACGCGGACCGGCTTGCCGTTCTGGCCGAGGACGTCGAGCTTGAGGGCGTCGGCGTACTTACGGCCCAGCTGGAAGATGTGGCCGATCTCGATGGCCCGGTCGAGCACGAGGCCGGCGCCGCACTTCGGGCAGGGGTCGCCCTCCTGCACGACCACGACGTCGACGTACTGGCCGACCTCGAAGTCACGCCCCGCGACGACGTTCTTGGCGTGCGTGCCCGCCTTGTTGGCGCCGGTGATCCACGCCGTGCCGGGGGCGACGCGCGGGTCGGCGATGTACATGACCTTGTCCAGGCCCTGCGGTCCTACGTAGCCGCGGACCAGGTCGGGACGGGCCGCGAAGTCCGTTTCGGTGACCAGTTCGACGGCGGCCGGGGCGAAGTGCGCCTCGACCTTGCCCATGTCGACCTCCCGGTCGCCGGGGACGCCGACGGCGACGATCTCGCCGTCGACCTTGACGAGCAGGTTCTTCAGGGTGGCGGAGGCCGGGACGCCGAGGTGGGCGGCGAGGGTCTCGATGGTCGGGGTGTCGGGGGTGGGGATGTCCTCGGCGGCGGGCACGTCCGCGGCGTCGAGGGGCTTCAGCTCGTACGTGATCGCCTCGGTGTTGGCCGCGAAGTCGCAGTTCGGGCAGTCCGCGAAGGTGTCCTCGCCGGCCTCGGCCGGGGCGAGGAACTCCTCGGACTTGGAGCCGCCCATCGCGCCGGCGGTGGCCGCGCAGATGCGGTAGTCGAGGCCGAGGCGCGCGAAGATCCGCTGGTAGGCCTCGCGGTGCAGCGCGTAGGACTGGGCGAGGCCCTCGTCCTCGGTGTCGAAAGAGTAGGAGTCCTTCATCAGGAACTCGCGGCCGCGCAGGATGCCCGCGCGGGGCCGGGCCTCGTCACGGTACTTGTTCTGGATCTGGTAGAGGATCACCGGCAGGTCCTTGTAGGAGGACGCCTGGTCCTTCACCAGCAGGGTGAAGATCTCCTCGTGGGTGGGGCCGAGGAGGTAGTCGCCGCCCTTGCGGTCCTGGAGGCGGAACAGCTCGGGGCCGTACTCGTCCCAGCGGCCGGTGGCGTCGTAGGGCTCGCGCGGCAGGATGGCGGGGAGCAGCACCTCCTGGGCGCCGATGGCGTCCATCTCCTCACGGACGACGCGCTCCACGTTGGCCAGGACCCGCTTGCCGAGGGGCAGCCAGCTCCAGATGCCGGCGGCGGTACGGCGCACGTACCCGGCGCGGACGAGCAGCTTGTGGCTGAGGACCTCGGCGTCCGCCGGGTCGTCGCGCAACGTCTTCGCCATCAACTGGGACATGCGCTGGACCGGTACGTTCGCCATGGCTCTTCTGCTCCTGCTGCGTGTAGGTGATGGCAGGAGGTTATCCGGGGGGTGCGCGGCGGTGGAAATCGGTTAGCGGCGGAGCAGGGGGAGCGGGGCTCCCATCACCGCGTACGGCTTGGGGGCGCTCGGGAAGAGGACCTGGCGGGCCAGGTCCTGGTAGCCGAGCGAGCGGTAGAGGGCGCGGGCGGGGCTCTCGGTGTCGATCGCGGAGAGGATCGAACGGGGTTCGGTGGCGCCGTCGGTGATCGTGGTGATCAGGGAGCGGCCGATGCCGCGGTTCTGGTAGCCGGGGTGGACGTGCAGTTCCGTGATCACGAAGGAGTCGTCGAGCCAGTGGTCGTGGCGGTTCGCTCTGAGGTACGGCTCCACGACGGTGGACCACCAGTGGGTGCGGTCGTTGGGCATGCCGTAGACGAAGCCGACCAGGTTGCCGCCGGTTGTTGCGCCGAGGGCGCGGGCGCCCGGGTAGGTCATGTGGCGGAGGACGATCTGACGGCGTACGGCTACTTCGTCGGGGCCCAGACCGAATGCCACGGCTTGGACTTCCAGTGCCTCGTCGACGTGAGCGGAGAGGTCGAGGGGGCCGATCACCAAGTCCATGGCGGGGAGCCTACAGGGGGTTTCGGTTGCCGGCCGGGTGCCGGTCGGAAGTGGGTCTTCAGAACAGGACGCTCATGAAGGCACCGACTTCTTGGAAGCCAACCCTCTGATAGGCCCTGCGGGCCGCCGTGTTGAAGTCGTTCACGTAGAGGCTGACGACCGGGGCGACATCGGCCAGGGCGTAGCGGAGGACCGCCGCCATGCCGGGGGCCGCCAGGCCGGTGCCCCGGTACTCGGGGCCACCCATACGCCCTGGATCTGGCAGGCGCGGTCCGTCGCGGCGCCGATCTCGGCCTTGAAGACGACCTTGCCCTCCGCGTCGAAGCGGGCGAAGGCGCGGCCGGAGCCGACGAGTTCGGCGACGCGGGCCTGGTAGAGGAGGCCGCCGTCGCCGGCCAGCGGGGAGACGCCGACCTCCTCGGTGAACATCGCCACACACGCCGGCATGATCTTCTCCATCTCGTCCTTGCGGACGCGGCGGAGGTAGGGGTCCGGGGTGACGGCGTCCGGCAGCCGGTCGGTGACCATGAGCGGCTGGTGGCGGCGGACCTCGCGGGCCGGGCCCCACTGGGGTTCCAGCAGTCGCCACAGGTCGGCGGTGGCCGCGGCGGGCCGACGATGGAGGAACAGCGGCGGCCGGCCCGGCGGGCGCGGTCGGCGAAGGCGCGGACGGCGCGTGGACCGGCGCAGATCGGGACGAGGTTGGCACCGGCGTAGCACAGGGACGTCAGCATGCCGTCCTCGTACCAGCCCCACATCTCTCCGCCGAGCCGCCACGGGTCGAGACCGGCGATCTGCACCCGTGACGTCACGAAGGCGTTCGCGACCGGCTCGCGGTCGAGTACGGCGAGCGCGGCGTCCAGGTCGCTCGGTTCGAGGACCCGGGAGGTGGTCTGCGTCAACACGTGCGGGGCCTCACACACTGGGGTCGGCTTGGTCTCCGCACTATAGCTGCGCTGCTTGGGCGGGGCGCCTTGGAGCTCGGGAGTGACGGTTTGGCGGCGGGTGCGGGTGCGTGGTGGCTTGTCGCGCAGTTCCCCGCGCCCCTGAAAGCCCGACCCCGCCGGCGGCATGGAAAGGCTCAGCCGGCCACCGCGACCGACGGCTCGCCCGAGGTCACGCCGTCCGCCTCCATCTGTTCGGCCAGCTTCATGGCCTCCTCGATGAGGGTTTCCACGATCTTGGACTCGGGACGGTCTTGATGACCTCGCCCTTGACGAAGATCTGGCCCTTGCCGTTGCCGGAGGCGACGCCGAGGTCGGCCTCGCGGGCCTCGCCGGGGCCGTTGACGACGCAGCCCATGACGGCGACGCGCAGCGGCACCTCCATGCCGGTGAGGCCGGCCGTGACCTCTTCGGCGAGCTTGTAGACGTCGACCTGGGCGCGGCCGCAGGACGGGCAGGAGACGATCTCCAGGCCGCGCTGGCGCAGGTTCAGCGACTCCAGGATCTGGATGCCGACCTTGACCTCCTCGACCGGGGCGCGGAGAGGGAGACGCGGATGGTGTCGCCGATGCCCTGGGAGAGGAGCGCGCCGAAGGCGACCGCCGACTTGATGGTGCCCTGGAAGGCCGGACCGGCCTCCGTCACGCCGAGGTGCAGCGGGTAGTCGCACTGCTCGGCGAGCTGCTTGTAGGCCTCGATCATGATGACCGGGTCGTTGTGCTTGACGGAGATCTTGATGTCCCGGAAGTCGTGCTCCTCGAAGAGGGACGCCTCCCACAGGGCCGACTCGACCAGTGCCTCGGGGGTCGCCTTGCCGTACTTCTGGAGGAGGCGCTTGTCGAGGGAACCGGCGTTGACGCCGATGCGGATCGGGGTGCCGTGGTCCCGCGCGGCCCTGGCGATCTCCTTGACCTTGTCGTCGAACTGCTTGATGTTGCCGGGGTTGACCCGGACCGCGGCGCAGCCCGCCTCGATCGCGGCGAAGACGTACTTGGGCTGGAAGTGGATGTCGGCGATGACCGGGATCTGCGACTTGCGGGCGATGGTGGCGAGGGCGTCGGCGTCGTCCTGGGTGGGGCAGGCGACGCGGACGATCTGGCAGCCGGAGGCGGTGAGTTCGGCGATCTGCTGGAGGGTCGCGCCGATGTCGGACGTACGGGTCGTCGTCATCGACTGCACCGAGACGGGGGCGTCTCCGCCGACCGCCACGGGTCCGACCTGGATCTGCCGGCTCTTCCGGCGCTCGGCGAGCTTGGTCGGAACGGACGGCATGCCGAGAGAAATCGCAGTCATCTGCTGTGCAACCCCAAGTCGTGGATCAAGGTCCGGTCCCGTGAGCAGCGGGCTCCGAGCTTCGAGATTACGGCACATGCCGTGGCCCGGGCACATCCCGCCCGCATTGCCACTCCATGGGAGGCGGCCCGGCACAAAGTGTGCCGGGCCGCCACGAACCGCGTATGACTAGGAGATTCTCACCGGGTTAACCACGTCCGCGATCAGCACCAGGATCGTGAAGCAGATGAAGATCCGGCGACCACGTACGCGACCGGCATGAGCTTCGCCACGTCGAAGGGCCGGGGTCCGGCCGGCGCAGCACCTTGGCCGTGTTGCGGCGCAGCGACTCCCACAGGGCGCCCGCGATGTGGCCGCCGTCGAGCGGCAGCAGCGGGAGCATGTTGAACAGGAACAGGGAGAGGTTGAAGCCGGCGACCAGCATCAGGGCCATGGCCAGCTGCTGGGTGGGCGGGATGTCCAGGGTGAAGATCTCGCCCCCGACGCGGGCGGCTCCGACCACGCCCATCGGGGAGTCGGCCTCGCGCGGGGCGCCGTCGAAGGCCGCGTTCCACAGGGCCGGGATCTTGCTGGGCAGGGCGGCGAGGGAGTCGACGGCCTCCCCGATCCGGTCGCCCATCCAGGTCACGGAGTCGCCGAAGTCCTGCTTGACCACGCCGGTGGCGGCGCTGAAGCCGAGGAAGCCGGCCTGGACGTACTGGCCCTCGACGATCTGTCCGCCGGAGTCCTTCTTGGCGACCTGGTTGGTGGCGATCTTCGCCTGCAGGGTGACGTCCTGGCCCTTGCGGTCGACGACGATCGGCACCTCCTTGCCTGGGGTGGCGCGGATGAGGTCGGACAGCTTGTTCCAGTCGTCGGTCTTGACGCCGTTGAAGGAGACGATCTTGTCGCCCGCCTTGAGACCGGCCGCGGCGGCGGGGCTGGCCGGGTCGCCCTTCTCGCACTTGTCGCGGTTCTCGCTCTGGGCGATGACGCACTGGGAGACGGAGCTGACCGTGGTGGTCTGCTGGGTGATGCCGAAGCCCATCAGGACGGTGAGGAACAGCGCCACCGCCAGGACCAGGTTCATGAAGGGGCCCGCGAACATGACGATCACGCGCTTCCAGGGGCGCGCGTGTAGAACATGCGCTTCTCGTCGCCCGGCCCGAGCTCCTCGTAGGCGGCGGAGCGGGCGTCCTCGATCATGCCGCGCCACGGTGAGGTGGAGCGGGCCTCCAGGCGGCCGTCGGGGCCGGGCGGGAACATGCCGATCATGCGGATGTAGCCGCCGAACGGGACGGCCTTGATGCCGTACTCGGTCTCGCCCTTGTGCCGTGACCAGATCGTCGGGCCGAAGCCGACCATGTACTGCGGCACGCGGATGCCGAACAGCTTGGCGAACGACAGGTGCCCCAGCTCGTGCCACGCGATCGAGAACAGCAGGCCGATCACGAAGAGGCCTATGCCGAGGATGAACATCAGGGTCGTCATGCACGGGCCTCCGCCGTCTGTGCCGCCAGTTGCCGGGCCCGGGTCCGCGCCCAGGTCTCCGCTTCGAGGACGTCCGACACGGTGAGTGAGGTTCCCGTACGCGGGGTGCCGTGCTCCTCGACGACCCGGGTGACGGTCTCCATGATCCCGTTGAAGGGCAGTGCGCCCTGGCGGAATGCCTCCACGCACTCCTCGTTGGCCGCATTGAACACCGCCGGGGCGGTGCCCGCGAGCTCGCCGACGTGCCGGGCGAGGTTCACCGAGGGGAAGGCCTCGTTGTCGAGCGGGAAGAACTCCCAGGTCGAGGCCTTGCTCCAGTCGAAGGTGGGCGCCGCGTCGGGGACGCGTTCGGGCCAGCCGAGGCCGATGGCGATGGGCCCGCGCATGTCGGGCGGGGTCGCCTGGGCCAGTGTCGATCCATCCGTGAACTCAACCATCGAGTGGACATACGACTGGGGATGCACGACGACCTCAATGCGGTCGAAGGGAAGGTCGTAGAGGAGGTGGGCCTCGATGACCTCCAGACCCTTGTTGACGAGGGTCGCGGAGTTGATCGTGATGACCGGGCCCATGGCCCAGGTGGGGTGCGCGAGGGCGTCCTCGACGGTGACGTGGGCCAGCTCCGCCTTCGTACGGCCTCTGAAGGGGCCGCCGGACGCGGTGACCACCAGCTTGCGGACGTCGGCGCGGGTGCCGGCGGCCAGGGCCTGGAAGAGGGCGGCGTGCTCGGAGTCGACCGGGATGATCTGGCCGGGCTTGGCGAGGGCCTTGACCAGCGGGCCGCCCACGATGAGCGACTCCTTGTTGGCGAGCGCGAGGGTGCGGCCCGCCTCCAGGGCGGCGAGGGTCGGGGCGAGTCCGATGGAGCCGGTGATGCCGTTCAGGACGGTGTGGCAGTCGGACGCCGCGAGCTGCGTGGCCGCGTCCGGGCCGGCCAGGATCTCGGGGAGCGGCTCGTCCGTGCCGTACTGCGCGGTGAGCGCCTCGCGCAGGGCCGGGACGACGTCCTCGCGGGCGACGGCGACCGTGCGCGCCCGCAGCCGGTACGCCTGCTCGGCGAGGAGGGCGATCCGGCCGCCGTTGGCGGACAGGCCGGTGACCCGGAACCGGTCGGGATTGCGCAGCACGAGATCGATGGCCTGCGTGCCGATGGACCCGGTGGAGCCGAGGATCACCACGTCCTTCGGGCCGTCGCCCGCTACGGGATCGTAGACGAGGTGCGGGTCGGCGAGGGGGCTGGACTGTCGCTCATTCCTCCATTGTTGCCGTAAGGGTCGTGTGTGAGGACAGCGCGTCCCCCTCCCGGGGGCGCGCGCCGTACCGGCTCGCGCCCCCCCATGAGGGCCGGCTTACCGGATCGGCCGGTGGACGTTCTCCCTCTGGGACGGGCCCGGGGTCGCGTCCGCGATCCACGGTCCGTCGGTCGACGGGTCGACGATGCCCTGTTCCAGCCACTCGTAGGTGCCGGACAGGACGCCCTTGACGACCTTGCGGTCGAGGTCGTCGGTGTTGGCCCACAGGCGGGTGAAGAGCTCCTCGACGCGGATCCGGGACTGGCGGCAGAAGACGTCGGCGAGCTGGTAGGCCTCGCGGCCGTGGTCGCCCTGGCTGCGCAGGAGTTCGGCGCGGACGCAGGCCGCGCTCATGGCGAACAGTTCGGCGCCGATGTCGACGATCCGGCCCAGGAAGCCCTGCTTGGACTCCATCCGGCCCTGCCAGCGGGACATGCCGTAGAAGGTGGAGCGGGCCAGCTTGCGGGCGGTGCGTTCGACGTAGCGCAGGTGCCCGGAGAGGTCCACGCCGTGTTTGAACTCGCCGTACGAGGTGGGCAGCTGGCCCGGTCCGGCGACCAGCTTGGGGAGCCACTTGGCGTAGAAGGCGCCCGCGTTCGCGCCGGCCTTGGCCTTGTCGCCGAGGGACTTCTCGGGGTCGATGAGGTCGCCGGCCACGGAGAGGTGGGCGTCGACGGCCTCGCGGGCGATCAGCAGGTGCATGATCTCCGTGGAGCCCTCGAAGATGCGGTTGATGCGCAGGTCGCGCAGCAGCTGCTCGGCGGGGACGCCGCGCTCGCCGCGGGCCCTCAGGGACTCGGCCGTCTCGAAGCCCCGGCCGCCGCGGATCTGGACGAGCTCGTCGGCCATCGTCCAGGCCATCTCGGAGGCGTACAGCTTGGCGAGGGCGCCTTCGATGCGGATGTCGTTGCGGTCCTCGTCGGCCATCTGGGAGGCGAGGTCCGTCACGGCCTCCAGGGCGAAGGTGGTGGCCGCGATGAAGGAGATCTTGGAGCCGACCGCCTCGTGGTGCGCGACGGGCTTGCCCCACTGCTCGCGGGCCGCCGACCATTCCCGGGCGATCTTCAGGCACCACTTGCCGGCCGCCACGCAGGACGCGGGCAGGGACAGCCGCCCGGTGTTGAGCGTGGTCAGGGCGATCTTCAGGCCCTGGCCCTCCTCGCCGACGCGGTTGGCGGCGGGGACCCGGACCTGGTGGAAGCGGGTGACGCCGTTCTCGATGCCGCGCAGACCCATGAAGGCGTTGCGGTTCTCGACGGTGACGCCGGGTGAGTTGGTCTCCACGACGAAGGCCGTGATGCCGCCCCGGTGGCCCTCGCTCCTCGGCACCCGGGCCATCACGACCAGCAGGTCGGCGACGACACCATTGGTGGTCCACAGCTTCACGCCGTCGAGGACGTAGTCGTCCCCGTCGGGCACGGCGGTGGTGGCGAGGCGGGCCGGGTCGGAGCCGACATCGGGCTCGGTGAGCAGGAAGGCGCTGATGTCCGTGCGGGCACAGCGCGGCAGGAAGCGCTCACGCTGCTCATCGGTGCCGAACAGCTTCAGCGGCTGCGGCACGCCGATCGACTGGTGCGCGGAGAGCAGCACGCCGATCGCGGGGCTGGCGGAGCCGACCAGCGCGAGCGCCTTGTTGTAGTACACCTGCGTGAGGCCCAGCCCGCCGTACTTGGTGCCGATCTTCATGCCGAAGGCACCGAGGTCCTTCAGGCCGTCGATCACGTCGTCGGGGATCCGGGCCTCGCGCTCGATGAGGGCACCGTCGACCTTCGTCTCGACGAAGTCGCGGAGCTTGGCGAGGAACTCCTCGCCGCGCTGGGCCGCCTCCTCGGCCGGGAGGGGGTGGGGGTGGATGAGGTCGAGCCGGAAGCGGCCGAGGAACAGCTCCTTGGCGAAGCTGGGCTTGCGCCAGTGCTGTTCCCGGGCGGCCTCCGCCACCTCGCGGGCCTCCCGCTCGGTGACGGCGGGACGGGAAGAGGGAGTGGAAGCGGACATGAGGGGCACCTCGCCGCAACTAGGGATGTTGAGGACCGTACGTTACCGACCAGTGCTACTGGATCGTTGGTACCCGAATCCGGACGCTCCCACCAGTCTTCGCGCGTCCGTTCAGCCGAAGGGGCGGGTGCGCCCGGACTTGTCGGGCGGCTGACGGCGGTGTTGCATCGGGGTGCCGTTCGGGGAACCGGCCGCCTCTCCGGAAATAGGTATCGAAGCGCTTCGACAACCTATGGACACCCACTCGCGCTGGAGCTACTGTCGAACCACCCTCACCCACCCATATCAGCAATGCGCATTGTCGAAGCGCTTCACAAAGCTTGGAGAGCTGGATGGTCACCCTTGCCGAGGTCGCCCAGCACGCCGGAGTCTCGGCGAGCACGGTGAGCTATGTCCTCAGCGGCAAGCGGTCCATCTCCGCGAACACCCGGCAGCGGGTCGAGCGGAGCATCCGCGAGCTCGGGTACCACCCGAACGCCGGGGCCCGTGCCCTGGCCAGCAGCAAGTCGAACATCATCGCGCTGATGATCCCGCTGCGCACGGACATGTACGTGCCCGTGATGATGGAGATCGCCATCGCGGTGGCGACCTCCGCGCGCACGCACGGGTACGACGTGCTGCTGCTCACCGGTGAGGAGGGTCCCGACGCGGTGCGCCGCGTCGCGGGCAGCGGGCTCGCCGACGGGATGATCCTGATGGACGTCGAACTCGACGACGAGCGGCTGCCCTTGCTGCGCGCGACCGACCAGCCGTCCGTGCTGATCGGGCTGCCCGCCGACACCACCGGTCTGACCTGCGTCGATCTGGACTTCAGGGCGACGGGCGCGCTGTGCGTGGAGCACCTGGCGAAGCAGGGGCACCAGGACATCGCCGTCATCGGGGAGGCCCCGGCCGTCTACGAGCGGCACACCGGCTTCGCCGAGCGCACCCTGGAGGGCCTCCGGTCGCGTTCGCGGGAGATGGGCGTACGGCTGCTGCACCGGCCGTGCGAGGGCGGGTACGACGCCATGGCGGTGACCCTCGCCCGGATCCTCGACGAACGCCCGGGGACCTCGGGGATCATCGTGCAGAACGAGTCGGCGGTCGAGCCGCTGCTCGCGCTGCTGCGGCAGCAGGGCCGGGCCGTGCCGGAGGACGTCTCCGTGGTCGCGATCTGCCCCGACCAGGTCGCGACGCAGGCCTCGGTACGGCTCACGTCGGTCGCCATCCCCGCGCCGGAGATGGGCCGGCACGCAGTGGAACACCTGGTCGCCAAGCTCGAGGGGCGCGGCAGCGACGAGGTCGTGCTGATCGCGCCCGAGCTGACGGTCCGGGCGAGCACGGGGCCGGCGCCGAGCCGGTCGTAACCCTCCTCTCCTCACTCCCTCCCCGCCTGCCTTTCGAACACCGCCCTGCTCCCAGGGCACCCCCATGTCCGCACTCCTCCAGGAGCACAGGAGCACGCGTGAACCAGCCTGCTGAAACCCAGCCCCAGGTGAGCCTGGCGCAGTCCTCCCCCACTGTCGGCACGTTCCGCGAGCGGGGCGGCGCGCTGGAGTGGAGCGGTCGTCAGGAGACCGTACGCATCGAGCCCTGGGGACCCGACGCGGTCCGGGTGCGGGCCCGGCTCGGCGGCCCGGTGCTCGACGGGCTCCCGGGCGCGCTCCTCGACGAGGCTCCCGCGACGGAGTCCACGGTGAAGATCGAGGAGGGGAGCGGCCGGCTGACCGTCGGCGCGCTCACCGTCGAGGTGAACGCCGAGGGTCTGGTCCGCTTCCTGCGGACGGAGGACTCCGCCGAGCTGCTCGCCGAGGACCGCGCCCACTTCTGGTGGCCCGGCTCCCGCCTCTACACGGCCGTCGGCAACGGCCACCACCGTCTGGAGCAGCGCTTCGCCGCGTACGACGACGAGAAGCTGTACGGCCTGGGCCAGCACCAGCACGGGCGGCTGGACCAGAAGGGCCTGGTCCTGGACCTGGTCCAGCGCAACGCCGAGGTCGGCATCCCGGTGCTGACCTCCAGCCGGGGCTACACCCTGCTGTGGAACAATCCGGCGATCGGCCGCGTGGAGCTGGCGCACAACGGCACCCGGTGGGTCGCCGACTCGGCCCGGCAGATCGACTACTGGATCACGGCGGGCGACCCGGCCGCCGCCCAGCGCCGCTACAGCGCGGTGACCGGCCGGACGCCGATGCTGCCGGAGTGGGCGGCGGGCTTCTGGCAGTGCAAGCTGCGCTACCGCACCCAGGACGAACTCATGGCGGTGGCCCGGGAGTACAAGCGACGGGGCCTGCCGATCTCGGCGATCGTCTGCGACTTCTTCCACTGGACGCACCTCGGCGACTGGAAGTTCGACCCGAAGGAGTGGCCGGACCCGGCGGCGATGGTGCGCGAGCTGGAGGAGCTCGGCATCAAGCTGGTGGTGAGCGTCTGGCCGTCGGTGTCGCCGCTGAGCGAGAACCACCCGGTCCTGGAGCAGCGCGGCTGGTTCATCGGCACCCAGTACGGGCCGATGGCGCACGCCGACTGGCCGGACAAGGAGGTCGCGTCCACGGTCCAGGTGGCCTTCTACGACGCCACCCACCCGGAGGCCCGGGAGTTCGTGTGGTCGAGGATCAAGGAGAACTACCTGGACCCGTACGGCATCACGGCGTTCTGGCTGGACGCCTGCGAGCCGGAGCTGAAGCCGGGCTTCTCCGAGAACCTGCGGTACTGGGCGGGCCCGGGCCTGGAGGTCGGCAACATCTACCCGGCCGAGAACGCCCGCACCTTCTACGAGGGCCTGGTCGCCACCGGCGAGGAGGAGGTCGTCACCCTCAACCGCTCGGCGTGGGCGGGCAGTCAGCGCTACGGCGCCGCCCTGTGGTCCGGCGACAT
Source organism: Streptomyces tuirus (assembly GCA_018195615.1). Classification (GTDB taxonomy): domain Bacteria; phylum Actinomycetota; class Actinomycetes; order Streptomycetales; family Streptomycetaceae; genus Streptomyces; species Streptomyces tuirus_A. The sequence goes on from JAGTPG010000001.1 coordinate 1,989,444, forward strand.
CGGCACGGACTTCCCGACCCTGCGCCGCCAGATCGCGGCCGGGCTCAACACGGCCCTGTCGGGCATTCCCTGGTGGAACACCGACATCGGCGGCTTCCACGGCGGCGACCCGGACGACCCGGCGTACCGGGAGGTGATGGTCCGCTGGTTCCAGTTCGGCGCGCTGTCCCCGCTGATGCGTCTGCACGGCTTCCGCGACCCGGCCATGCCGCTGGGCCCGGAGATGACCGGCGGCCCGAACGAGGTGTGGTCGTACGGCGAGGAGGCCCTGGCCGTCCTGGAGAAGTACCTGCGGCTGCGCGAGCGGCTGAAGCCGTACGTGCTGGACGTGATGCGCGCGGCCCACGAGGAGGGGCTGCCGGTGATGCGGCCGCTGTTCCTGGAGTTCCCGACGACCAGGCGACCTGGTCGGTGGACGACTCCTACCTGTTCGGCCCGGATCTGCTGGTGGCCCCGGTGCTGACGGCCGGCGCCACCGCCCGTACGGCGTACCTGCCGGCGGGGGCCACATGGACGGACGCGTGGACGGGTGAGCTGTACGAGGGCGGTCGGTCCGTGACGGTCGACGCCCCGCTGGACCGCATCCCGCTGTTCCTGCGGGACGGGGCGCGGCTGCCTGTAGCGGAGTAGCCGTGTCGCAGGGGTGGCCGGGTCGATGGAGGTCTTCCGGCCACCCCCTTCGCTTGTTCGGCCAACTTCCGCCGCGCGCGGGCAGGTTCGAGGGGATAGGTTTCCGTCCGTGTCCTCGCCTCCGCTCGCCCTCACCCTCGCGAACCTGCTGCTGCGGCCTGCCTTCGGCTCCCGCCGGAACCCGGACCGGATCTTCGACCGCATCGTGGCGGAGACCGGGGAGGCGCCGGGGACCGGGAGTTCGCCGACGACTTCCGGGCGCTGCTGGGGTGGTGGGCGAAGGCCGAGAACCTCACCCCGGTCGGCTGGCAGTCCGCGCAGGCGCACGTCCGGCGGCATCTCGCCAACCGGGCCCGGGTGCGGCGGCTGATCGCCGAGCATCCGGAGATCGAGCGGGAGCCGATCGAGAAGCCGGTGTTCGTGGTGGGGCTCCCCCGGACGGCGACCACGGTCACGCACTCCGTGCTGTCGATCTCGGCCGAGCACCGCTGTCCCCTGCTGTGGGAACTGCTCGCACCCGACCTGGAGCTGCCGTCCCGGCAGCGACGGAAGGCGGTCACGGCCGGGCGCCGGATGGTGCAGGGCACGGACCTCTTCGCACCGCGCTTCCGCGACATCCACGCGATGGCCGCCGAGGGCCCCGAGGAGTGCACGTTCGCGCTTCCGCACGCCCTGATGCCGTTCTCCCAGGCCCGCATCCCCGAGTACCTGGCCTGGCACTGCGAGCGCGACTTCGCCGACGACTACCGGTACCTCAAGCAGGTCTACCAGGTGCTCCAGTACGGCCGGCCGCGGCGGCGCTGGGTGCTGAAGTCCCCCATGCACCTGGAGAACCTGGACGCGTTGCTGACGGTCTTCCCCGACGCCACGCTCGTGTGGTGCCACCGCGACCCGGTCACCGTCGTGGCGTCCTTCTGCAGCCTGATCGAGCACGGCATGGCGGTGAGCACCCGCCCCCTCGACCTGACCGGCATCGGCGCCACCTGGCTGGGGCTGCTGAGCCGCGCCATGACGCGCGGTCTCGCGGCCCGGGCCGCCCTCCCGGCGGAGCAGCTGGTGGACGCCCCGTACTCGTGGCTCGGCTCCGACCCGGCGTCCGGCGCCCCGAAGCTCTACGCCGCCGTCGGCGCCCCCTGGACCGAGGCCGACGCGGCCCGGCTCCCCGCGGCCGTCGCCCGCCCCAAGGGCGCCCGCAGGCACACCTACGACCTGTCCCGCTACGGTCTGAGCCGCGCCGACGTCGAGTCGGCGTTCGCCGAGTACAACGCTCTGCGGGCCGAGGTCGACCGCGCCTGAAGCTCGGCGCAGCCGACCCCGGCCCCGGGAGGCGTCAGCTGCTGCTGACCGTCAGGTTGTTCGTGGTGAAGTTGAGTCCGCCGGACGACGAGGTGACCTCGTAGCCGAATTGGACGTCACCGATGGTCTCGTTGCCCATCCAGCGTTTGGTGTCCTTGATCCACTTCAGGATCGGCAGGATGTTGACGGTGCCGGAGTTGGAGTCGGACGTCCGCAGGAACGAGAAGACCTCGTTGCTGCCGTTGCTGCCCTTGTAGACGTTCCAGGTGTGGCCGCCGAGGGTGACGGAGCCCTGGGAGGTGCCGATCGGGCCGACCGCTCCGTTGTAGTTCACCCAGAGCATGATCTCGTAGTCGTAGTCCGTGTCCCAGACGTCGTACGACGAGTTGTACGCGCCGGACGACGGGACGGAGACGTTGTAGTTGCTGGAGAGGGAGCGCAGCGAGTCGATCGACTTGTTGATCACCTTCTTGGAGTTCGGGTACGACTTGATGCCGCCGGTGTTGGGGTGGTCGGCCCAGACACCCCAGTTGGTACCGGAGTTCGCCCAGATGCACTGGCTGCCGGCGCCGCCGCCCCAGATGTTGTTGTAGAGCGTGTAGCCGTTCAGGCTGGTGTTGCCCCACTGGTCGCAGGAGTTCCAGACCGCGGCGGAGGCGGGGGCGGAGGCGAGCCCGATGGTGGCGCCGAGTGCCAGGGCGGGGGCGAGCAGGGCCTTGGTGACCCTGCTCAAGGTGCGTGATGCCATGGTGTCCCTTCCATGGGTGGGGGGATGGGGGAACTACCACGCCCTCAGGGTGAGGACGTGGTCTTCTCCGGCGACCAGGTGGAGGGATTCCGTGCCGGAGGAAGTCCGCAGTTCGACGCGGTGGGTGCGGCCCGGCCTGATGACGGCGACCGCGCCGTCCGGGGACCAGGTGAGGTCGATCTCGGCCCCGAACCGGGTGCGCACACCTCGCAGCGCGCCGCTGGGGTACGCCGTCGGCAGCGCGGGCAGCAGGACCAGCCGGTCCGGGGTGGACTGCACGAGCATCTCGATCAGCACGGCGGGCAGGGTGTGCGCGGCGTCGGCGTTGTAGACGTCCCGCTTCGGGTAGTGGGCGCTCATCAGGGAGGCGTGGAAGAAGTCACCGTCCAGGACCTGGCCGAGGGCGTGGGCGACACGGTCGGCGTCCCTGAGCCGGGCCGCGATGAGGGCGTGGTGCAGGTGGCCGTGCGCGGAGTCGTTCTCGGCGCCGCGCAGTTCGAGGGCGCGGTGCGCGGCGGCCGCGAGCTCCGGGGTGTCGTAGGGGGTGATCTCGTCGAGCGGCCAGACGCCGTAGAGGTGGCTCAGGTGGCGGTGGTCGTAGGAGTCCTCCAGGCCCGGCCAGGCCCATTCTGCGAGGGCCCCGTCGTCGTTGATCCGGTGCGGCGGGAGCCGGTCGGCGAGGGCGTTCCAGCGGTCGGCGTCCGGGCCCGGGTGGTACGCGGCGGCCGTGCGCAGAGCGTGGCGGGCCGCCGAGAGGTCCATCGCCGCGTTGATGGCGCCCCAGCTCGCGTTCGCGGGGCGGTTCTCGGGCGAGTAGGACGGGACGACGACGAACTGCCCGTTCTCGTCCGTCCTGGTGAGGAAGTCCTCGTAGAACAGGGCTGCTTCGGCGAGGGCGGCGGCGGTGCGCGAGTCGCGGGTGCCGTGCGTCTCGTCGTGGTCGACGAGCGGTTTGAGCAGCCAGTCGGCGCCGGCGGTCCACAGGTGGAGCGGGTACTCGCGGCTGTAGTGGTACGAGTGGCCGGACTCGCCGTCGGTGTGGGCGGGGGCGACGACGCCCCGGGTGCCGAAGACGGCGCGGGCGTTGTCCCGCCAGTCGGGGAGCTGGCGCTGGACGAGACGGGCGTGGGCCTCGGTGACCTCGGGGAGCGCGGCGGCAGCGGCCGAGGCGGTCTGGAGGTTGAGGTTGGCGTCGTTGGTGAACGCGCCCGACCAGGCGGTGTTCCAGTCGCCGGTCCACAGTCCGGTCAGGCGGGGCGGGAACAGCCCGGCGGCGGAGAGCAGGTGGTAGCGGCCAGCTGCGAACAGGCGTTCCAGCAGGGCCGCGCTACGGGGCCGGTGCAGCAACTCGGAGCCCGCGAGGGCCCGTTCGGCGGGGTCGGCGGCCAGGTCGAGGGTGACGCGCTCGTAGGCGGTGCGGTGGAGGGCGACGTGCCGGTCGAGGAGCTCGTCGTACTCCGGGGGCAGGTCGCGCAGGGCGCGCCCCTCCTCGACCACGTCGAGTTCGCCGGTGTGCCGGCGGACCCGGGTGAGGAGCAGCACGGACCTGGCTCCCTCGATGTGCAGCCCGGGGGGCACGAGGGTCGTGGTGCCGCCCGTGACGGCGACCAGGGTGATGCCGGTGCAGGCACGGTCGCTGTCCGGGTAGCGGGCGCGCAGGCTCAGCAGGGCGCCCTCGGGGGTCAGGACGGCTCCGTGGCCGACGCCCAGTCCGGCGGGGGCGCCGGGCAGCCGGTGGTCCAGGTCGATGTCGAGCGTGAGGCCGGGCCCGGTGACCTGCTGGACGATCACGTCGTCGGCGCGGGAGACGAAGACGCGGCTCGTCCGGCCGGCGCAGGACGCCCGCACCACACCGGTGGTGAAGTCGACGTCACGCCGGTAGTCGGGGCGGTCGCCGTCCGGCCGTCGCATCCGGACCTGGAACGCGGGGTGGAAGGGCTGCACCCACTGCAGCGGTCGGCCGTCCGTGAAGCTCTCGGCGGCGGTCGTGTCGCCCGCCAGGAGGCGGTCCTGGAGGGCGGGGAGACCGGCGGCGAGCTGTGGGGGCCGGGCGTCCCTGCCGTTGGGGCGTACCAGGGTGTGATGGGTGACGATGACCCGCTCGACGTTCGGATCACCGAACACAAGGGCGCCGTGGTGGCCGTTGCCGCTCAGGAAGCCGTCCTCCCAGCGGGCGGCCGGGTGCGGCTCCCAGGTGCCGTGGACGGGTGCCGAGTCGGTCATGGGCGCAGCACCGCCGTCCCGTAGCGGCCGAGGGTGACCCGGTCCGTGACGGCGTCTTGCGTGAGCAGGTCGTGATGGGTGCCGGGCACCTCGACCGTCACCGGCTCGCGGCCGTGGTTGAGCAGGAAGAGCAGCTCGCCCCGGCGCACGGCCTCGACCTGCTCGGGGAGGCCGTCGAGCACCGGCCGGACGCCCGCGCCGCCGGCGATCCGGGCCAGCAGGTCACGCAGCGCCTCGGGCTCTGGGAGCGTGGAGACGTACCAGGCCCGGCCCTTGCGCAGGACCGCGGGCAGTCCGTCGAGCTCGCCGCCCTTGTACGGGACGGTCTCGTCCGCGGTGCCGTCGGGCTCCAGTTCCTCGGACCACAGCGTGCCCCGGAAGCCCTCGCACGCGACGGCCTCCCCCGCGTCCAGCGGCCACCACTCGTGCAGGGTGCGGATGCCGAACAGCTCCCGCAGCCGGGCGTCCATGCCGCCGGGCCGCACCCGGTCGTCCTCGTCGGCGACACCGGTCTGGAAGCCGCAGACGAGGGTGCCGCCCTGGCGTATGTAGGCGAGGAGGTTGTCGACGGCCGTGTCGGTCAGCGCGTACAGCTGCGGCACGACGACCACCGAGTACGGCGTCAGATCGTGCTCGGGGTGGGCGAAGTCGGTGGTGAGGTGCGCCTGCCACAGGGCCCGGTGCCAGGCGCGCAGCACGTCCGGGTAGTCCACCAGGGTGGACAGGCGGCCGTCCTGGGCACCGGCCCACCAGGAGTGCCAGTCGTGCAGGACGGCGATGTCCGCGGTGAGGTGCCGGCCGGTCACCTCCGGGGCGATCCGCGCCAGCTCCGCGCCGAGCTGCTTGACCTCCTGGTAGGTGCGGCCCTCCTCCCCCGCGTGGCTGACCATGCCGGAGTGGAACTTCTCCGCGCCCTGCCGGGACTGCCGCCACTGGAAGTAGCAGACGGCGTCGGCGCCCCGGGCCACGGCCTGGAGGGACCAGAGCCGGTTGAGGCCGCGGGGCTTGGGGTGGTTCACGCCCCGCCAGTTGACCGGCCCGGCCGCCTGTTCCATGAGCATCCAGGGCCCGCGGGCCTGGGAGCGGGTCATGTCCTGGACGAGGGCGCCGTTCTGGGCGCCGAGCGGATCACGAGGATCCGGATAGAGGTCGACGGAGACGACGTCCTCCTCCCCCGCCCAGCGCCAGGCGTCCTGCCCGAACCACAGCGGCATGAAGTTGCTGGTGACCGGGAGGTGCGGGCTGTGCCGCCGGACGATGTCCCGTTCGGCGACGTAACACTCCAGGAGCATGTCGGAGGTGAAGCGCCGGAAGTCCAGGACCTGGCCGGGGTTGCGCATGTAGTGGGGCAGGCGGGGCGGCAGGATGCCGTCCCAGGTGTCGTAGCCCTGGCTCCAGAAGGCGGTGCCCCAGGCCTCGTTGAGGGCGTCGAGCGTGCCGTACTTCTCGCGCAGCCACCGTCGGAAGGCGGCGGCGGCCTCGTCGCCGTGGTCGTAGGTGCAGTACTCGTTGTTGATGTGCCACATGGTGAGGGCCGGGTGGCCGCCGTAGCGGGCGGCCAGGTCCTCGGTGATGGCGGCGGCGTAGCGCCGGTAGGTGGCGCTGGAGTGCGAGAAGTGCTGACGGCCGCCCCACCACTCGGTGCGGCCGTCCTCGGTGACGGGCAGGGTGTCGGGGTGCAGCCGGCCCATCCAGGGCGGGGGCGAGGAGGTGGGCGTGGCGAGGACGACGCCGATGCCGCCCGCGTGCATCAGGTCCATCAGCGTGTCCAGCCAGCCGAACTCCCGTGCCCCGGGCTCCGGTTCCAGCTTCGACCAGGAGAACACCCCGAGGGTGACGGAGTTGACGCCGGCGTCCTTCATCAGCCGGACGTCCTCCTGCCAGGTCTCCTCCGGCCACTGCTCCGGGTTGTAGTCGCCGCCGAAGAGCAGGCGCCCCCTGGTCGCGTCACTCAGGTCGGGCATCAGACGGGCTCCCCGTACTGCACTCCCCGTCCGTTGGTGCCGATGTAGACCCGGCCGTACACCCGCGGGTCGCCGGCGATGCAGGCGCCGATCCAGCCCCACTGGTGCCGGTCGTCGTTGATCCGCGTCCAGGTCTTCGCCTCGTCGTCGGAGCGGTACACGGCGGTGCTGCTCTCGGTGGAGCCGACCATGTAGACCGCCGGGTAGGAGGCGCCCTCGGCGGCCTTGCCGAAGCCGAGGGTGTACGACGCCCAGCAGCTGCTGACCTTGGTGAAGCTCGCCCCGCCGTCGGTGGAGCGGTACAGCCCGTTCCACTTCAGGCTCAGCCACAGGTCGCCGGAGCGTCCGGGCGCCACGGCCAGCTGGAACTCGCTGTCGCCCGAGCTCAGGCCGGTGGCCCGGGCGGTGAAGGTCAGGCCCCTGTCGGTGCTGGCGAGGAGCGTGCCGGTGGTGGTGTCGAAGGCGTAGAAGCGGGCCGGGTCGACCGGGTCCGCGACCGGGACGGCACCTTTCGGGTAGGAGGGGACCTCCGACCAGGTGGCGCCGTTGTCCGCCGAGCGGTGGCCCGGGTTGCCCGTACCGAAGGACCACAGCAGCACGCTGCCGTCGGCGTTGGTGGCGATCGGCCCCGGCGCCGACTTGGCCACGGCGGGCTGGGCCGTGAAGGGCGCCCAGGTCTTGCCGCCGTCGTTCGACCAGGCGCCGTTGCCGTTGTCGCCCCAGCCGGCCCGGACGACGTAGGACGGCTTGGCCGCGGCCAGCGACAGACCCGTCGCCGTGCCGAACACCGGGTTCGACGCCATGCCGCGTGAGGGGGACGCCGTGAGCCGCTCGTGGTACATCACACCGATGTCCCCCGACCCGCTGATCAGGTGTGCCTCCCCGGTCGGCGGCGAGACCAGCTGGCGTATGGACGCCTCCTCGAGCCCGCGGATCTGCGGAGCCCAGTGCTTGAGGTCGCGCGTGCCGTACAGCGTCGCGCCGGTGCCGTAGACCACGTGCTCGGAGTCGAACGGGTCGAGACCGACGGCCTGGATCCACCAGCCGAACTTGGGCTTGTCGGCGCCCCACTTGAGGTAGGGCGTCTCGGAGACGTCGAGGACGGCCTTGTCCTTCAGGGACGTCCAGGTGCGGCCGCCGTTCGTGGAGCGGTACACGGTGTCGACGTCGGCCCACCGGTTGTTGGTGGAGACGACGAGCGTGCCGGGGCGCCGGGCGTCGACGGCGACACCGCCGTAGCCGAAGGTGTCGGCGGATCCGTCGGCGGTCGTGCCGCCCGGCTTCACCGGCGTGACCTCGCTCCACTTCCCGCTGCTGGTACGCAGCTTGTGCACACTGCCGTCGGACTGGCCGTTGGGGCCGGGGGCGTTGGCGTACGTCACGTACAACTCGCGGGTGTGCCGGTCGTACGCGGCACGGATCGGCACCTTGGCGGCGGTGCCGGTGGGCTGCCCGGGGACGGCCTCCCAGGTGGTGCCGTCGGTGGTTCTGTAGAGGTTCGCGGAGGTGCCGTCGGAGTCGCCCCAGCCGGCGTGGACGGTACGGCCGGCCGCGACCAGGAGGGTGATGCCCTGGCCGGTGGCGCTGGGCGCGGCGGGGAAGCTCACCGCCTGCCAGGTGGCGCCCCGGTCGGTCGACTTGAGCAGGCCGTCGTGCCGGGTGCCGAGCCACAGTGTGTCGCTGTCCCTGGGGTCGACGAGCAGGCGCTCACCGCATCCCCGCCCGTCCTCGTTGGCCCCGAGCTTCACGCTGAGGTCGGTGCGCTTCCAGGTGGCGCCCCGGTCCTCGGACCGCAGCACGGCCCCGTTGCCGGCCCAGGACTGTGCGTACGTACCGAGGGCGAGGTACAGCCGGTCCGGATGCGCCGGGTCGACGGCCATGGCCTCCACGCCGAGCAGGTTCCAGTCGTCCCAGCCGATGTGGTCGGTCAGCGGGATCCACCGGTCGGTCCGGTCGTCCCAGCGGTAGGCGCCGCCGATGTCGGTGCGGGCGTAGGCGAGGCCTCGGCAGGAGGGGTGGAAGAGGACGCCGGTGATGAATCCGGTACCGCCCTGGACGGCGTTGCGCCAGCGGTAGCCGTTGCCCGCGGAGGTGGCGGCCCGCGCGTGCCCCTGGACCGACGGAAGGGAGACGACCGCCGCAGCGGCAGCGGTACCGGCCAGCACGGAACGTCTGCTGGGGCGAAACGTGCGCATGACATACCTCGGTTCTTGCAAAAGGGGAGGAGTGGGGTGCCCCTTCTTGGGGGCGCGGGCCGATGGATCAGCCCTTGACGGCCCCCGTGAGCATGCCCTTCTTGAAGTGCTTCTGGACGAAGGGCGACAGGACGGCGACCGGCAGCAGCGCCATCACCATGACCGCCATCTGAATGGCCAGTCCGACAGCTGCCCGGTCCTGATGGCCTGGCTCAGACCCACCGGCGCTTCCTGCCTCTGCACGAGCTGGATCATGACGTTCTGCAACGGCATCATGTCCTGGTCGTTCAGGTAGAGCGACGCGTTGAACCAGGCGCTCCAGTACCCGACGGCGTAGAACAGCGTGATCACCGCGAGTACCGCCCGCGACAGCGGCATGACGATCCGCCAGAGGATGCGGAGGTCCCCGGCGCCGTCGATGCGCGCGCTGTCGATGAGTTCCTGCGAGATCCCCATGAAGAAGCCGCGCAGCACCAGGATGTTGAAGACGCTGATCGCGCTCGGCAGGATCAGCGCGAGGTAGCTGTCCGTCAGGCCGAGGGACTGCACCAGCAGGTAGGTGGGGATGAGGCCGGCGCTGAAGAACATGGTCGCCAGCAGCGTCATCAGGATCCACCGGTGGCCGAGGGACCCGCTGCGGGACAGTCCGTAGGCGCACAGGACCGACACCGCCATCGAGAACAGCGTGCCGACCAGGGTGACGAGGATGCTGATGATCGCGGCACGGGTGACCTGGCCCCCGCTGAGCAGTTCCTGGTAGGCGATGAAGGTGATGCCCTTGGGCACCATCACCAGGCCGCCCGCCTCGTCGATGGTCTTCCGCGAGGAGAGGCTGGTGACGACGACGATCCAGATCGGGAAGAGGACCGCCAGGCAGGCGAACGCCAGGGCGATGCCCTTGCCCGCGAGGCCGGCCTTCGAGGGCTCCTCCTCCCACGCCGGGCGCGGCGGTGCGGCCCACCGGTGTGGTCTGCTCGCCGGTTTGTCGATGACGGCGGTCACTTCTTGTACACCCCCTGCTCGCCCATGAGATGGGCCACCTTGTTCGCGGCGAGGACCAGGCCGATGCTGACCACGCCCTTGACGAGACCGGCGGCGGCCGCGTAGCCGAAGTCCTGGTTGCGTACGCCGTTCCACCACACGAAGGTGTCGAGGACCTCCCCGCGCCCGGTCCGACGCCGTCGCGTTGCAACAGGATCTGTTCGAACCCGACGGTCAGGGCGTCGCCGACGCGCAGCACGAGCAGGAGCGCGATCACCGGGCGCAGGGCGGGAAGCGTGACGTGCCACATGCGGCGCCAGCGTCCGGCGCCGTCCATCGCGGCTGCCTCGTAATGGTCCTGGGGCACCGAGGCCAGGGCGGCGAGGAAGACGATGATCCCCCACCCGGCGTCCTTCCACACGCTCTGCGCGGTGAGCAGGAAGGGGAAGGTGTCCGGGTTGGTCATGATGTTGAGGCCGTCGTACCCGTTCTGCCTGAGCAGCTGGGACAGCATCCCCGCGCCGCCGAACATCTGCTGGAAGACGGCGATGACCAGCACCCACGAGAAGAAGTGCGGCAGGTAGAGAACGGCCTGCGCGACGGCCCGCACCCGGGGCCGGACCACGCTGTTGATGAGCAGCGCGAGCAGCACCGGGATCGGGAAGAACAGCACGAGCTGGACGAAGAACAGCACCAGCGTGTTCTCCACGGCGTTCCAGAACGCGGAGTCCTCGAAGATCCGCTGGAAGTTCTCCAGGCCCACGAACGGGCTGTTCAGGATGGAGATGATGCCGTTGTCGCTGATGTAGGGGTCGTAGTCCTGGAAGGCGACGACGTTGCCGAGGATCGGCAGGTAGTTGAAGACCAGGACCAGCACGAGGGCCGGCACCGTCATGAGGATCAGGGCGCGGTCGCGTCTGAACCTGAGCCTCAGGCTCAGCTTGCCCGAGCCTCGTTCCTCCCGGCCGCCGGTGGCGTCGTCGGACGCCACCGGGGTCTTCGCCGGTGTGCTGGCCTCGGCATCGCTCCGAGGCACCGTGCTGTGGGACACGGCTGTTCTCCTTGCCTCAGAGCCTGGTCAGCTCGCCGCCGAGCCGTTCTCGTCGAGAAGCTTCTTGTACCAGTCGCGCAGCTTGTCGCCGCCCTTGCTCTTCCAGTCGGAGACGGCCTGCTGCATGTCGCTGATCTTCTTGTGCCCGCGGATGATGTCGTCCTCGAGCTGCTCGAAGTCGTTGGCCAGGTTGGTGTAGCGGGAGGGCTCGCTGATCTGCAGGCCCCAGAAGGACGACTTCTCGGTGAAGCCGCCCATGCGCTGCTCCCACTCGACCATGGCCTTGGTGATGTCCGGGAAGTCGGGGTAGGCCCTGGTCGCGGCGGGGCTCGCCACCATGACGTAGGCGTTGAGGACCTCGTTGTTGCCCTTGTCGGTCTTGACCGGGACGCCGTCCTTGATCGTGTAGTGCGTGCCCTCGACGCCGTAGTTGGTCATCATCCACTCCTTGGTGCCGTACGGCGCCGCGGTGACGTTGGCGACCGCCAGGACGTCGCGGATGACGGACTCGGAGGCCTTCTTGTTGACGAAGGCGAAGATGCCGGCCGGGTTCTGGGCGTACAGCGTCGGGTCACCGCCGTCGTGGTTCCAGATGTCCATGCCCCAGACCTTGAAGTCGGGGTTCTGGGTGGCCTGCTGGGCCTGCAGCCCCCACCAGTTGGTGAGGTTGTTGTTCCAGATGATGAACTCGCCGGCGGCGAACTTGGGGGCGGGGTCGACGGTCTGGCTCTTGCCCAGCTTGAAGTCGGGGTGGACGACTCCGGCGGCGAACAGCTTGCGCGTCCACTCGATGGCTTCGAGGTACTCCGGGGTCTCGATGCGGTTGATCAGCTTGCCGTCGACCATGTTCCACCAGAGCGGCTTCTCACCGCCTCCGAGGACGCCGAAGTTGTTCATCGCGGTCCACTTCATGTCACCGCACGCCCATCGCTTGGCCCTGGCGTTGGTGATGTCCTTGCACAGGGCCATGAACTCGTCGGCGGACCGGGGGACCTCGTAGCCCTCCTTGTCGAAGATGTCCTGGCGGTACAGGGGCACGATGGTCTGGACGGACGGGGCGGGCTGCGGCAGGCCCATCAGCTTGCCGCCGAAGATGGAGCGCTGCCAGGCGTCGCTGGGGATCGCCGCGAGGTTGGGGTACTCCTTGACCTTGTCCCCGGACAGGTACGGGCCGAGGTCGGCGAACTTGCTGATGATGGCGCTGGGTATCTTGCCCATCATGTTCCAGCTGGGGACGACGACCACGTCCGGGACGTCGCTGGAGGCGAGGACCGCGCCGAGCTTCTGGTCGTAGGTGTTGCCGTCCTGGTTCCGCCACTGGACGTCGACGCCGATCAGGTCGTTCATCGACGTGTAATAGGGGTTGTTCTGCTTCGGCGGCGAGCCCCAGAACGGCGACATGACGGTGACCTTGCCGCCCTTGCCGAGCTTCTTGGCCACCGAGGTCTTGAGGGTGTCGACGTCGAGCTTGGTGGTGAAGCCCATCGACGAACCGTTCTTGGACGGGATGTCCGGCTTCACCACGTTGCTGGCCACATACGCCGGCAGGATCTTCTTCGCGTCCTTGCCCGAGGTGGTGCCGTCCCGCGACCCGCCCTCCGAACCGCCGCAGGCGGAGAGCAGCGGCATCCCACCGGCCACCGCTGCGGTGGCGACCGCCGTGGAGGCGAGGAACGATCTCCGGCTCGGTCCGGAGGAGGCGGAGGCGGCGTTCGGCGTCATTGCGTCAACCCTTCATGGCGCACCAGGACACCCGGCGGAGGGCCGTCGGCTGCGGTGTCTCGAGTGGAACTGGCTGAGCCGAAGCGATACTCCGACGCGTGACGAGGAATGCGCACCACCAGGTGGCGGACTTCACAGTCGAAGCGCTTCGATGTTGCTGCGAGGTTAAGTGAACACCCAGGGGCGCACAAGGGGCGATTCCAAGATTCCTCGGGGGTGCGCGCGAACGGAACTCGGCTCGTCTGCCGCTTGGAATGCCACCGAATGGCCGGAGTTGTTGCGCCGAGGTGTCTTGACACCCGGCCCCACGTCGAATGAGCATCGAAGCGCTTCGAAAGGGCCTCACCGCTCCATCTCAAAGGGAATCCCACGTGACCGCACACACGCCGCCCAGCCCGCCGTTCCGCGATCCGAGCCTGCCGTTCGCGAAGCGGATCGACGACCTCCTGTCGCGGCTCACGCTGGAGGAGAAGACCGCCTTCCTGCACCAGTTCGCGCCCTCCGTGGAGCGGCTCGGCATCGCCGCATTCCGCACCGGCCAGGAGGCCCTGCACGGCGTGGCGTGGATGGGCCCGGCGACGGTGTTCCCGCAGGCGGTCGGCCTGGGCGCCACCTGGAACCCGGAGCTGGTACGGCGCGTCGGGGACGCGGTGTCGAAGGAGATCCGGGCGATGCGCGCGCGGGACGACCGCGTCGGCCTCAACGTCTGGGCGCCGACCGTCAACCTGCTGCGCCACCCCTGTGGGGCCGCAACGAGGAGGGCTACTCCGAGGACCCGAAGCTCACCTCGGCGATCGCCACCGCCTACACGCACGGCCTGCGCGGCGACCACCCCACCTACTGGCGCACCGCGCCCGTGCTGAAGCACTGGCTCGCCCACAACAACGAGACCGACCGGTCCACGACGTCGAGCTCGGTGCGCCCACGCGTGCTGCACGAGTACGACCTGCGGGCCTTCCGCGAGACCGTCGAGGCGGGCGCCGTGGCCGGGGTGATGCCGGCGTACAACCTGGTCAACGGCCGCCCGAACCACGTCTCGCCGTATCTGCGCGAGCATCTGCGAACCTGGACCGAGGAGGAGCTGCTGGTCTGCTCGGACGCGGGCGCGCCGAGCAACCTGGTCGACTCCGAGCACTACTTCGACACCCACGAGGAGGCCACCGCGGCCTCGCTCGTGGCGGGCGTCGACAGCTTCACCGACCACGGCACGGACTCCTCGCAGATCATCGGGCGCCTGCGCGGTGCCCTGGAGCGGGGCCTGCTGAAGGAAGCCGATCTCGACACGGCCGTCCGCCGTCAGCTCTCGGTCCGCTTCCGGCTCGGCGAGTTCGACGCGGAGTACGACCCGCACGGCGCCACCGGTGAGTTCGACAGCCCGGGGCATCGCGCCCTCGCCCAGGAGGCCGCCGAGCAGGCCGTGGTGCTGCTGAAGAACGACGGGGTGCTGCCGCTCGCCCCGGACCGGCGCATCGCGGTGGTCGGTCCGCTCGCCGACGAGTGCAAGCTCGACTGGTACAGCGGCACGCTGATCCACCGCTCGACCCCGCTGGAGGGGCTGTACGAGCGGTTCGGCGCGGACCGGGTGGAGTTCGCGGAAGGCGTGGACCGGGTCCGGCTGAGGACCTCCGGGGGCGCGTTCCTGCACGTGCCCGCGGCTGAGGACAGCGCGGACCAGGTGCGCGGCGCCGAGGGCGCGCTCGACCCGGCGCTGCTCGCGGGCCGCACCGACCTGCCGCCGCTCACCACCGACGCGACCGGCACGGAGCTGGCGCTGGTCGACTGGGGCGAGGGCGTGCTGACCCTGCGCGCGCCCGACGGCCGCTATCTGTCGGTCGCCGACGACGGCCGCGTCCGCGCCTCCGCCGACCAGCCGGGCGGCTGGATCGTCCAGGAGACCTTCCGCCTGGAACCGCACGGGAACGGGCACCTCCTGAAGCACCTGGGGACGGGTCGCCATGTGTGTGTCTCCGCCGACGGCGTGAAGCTTGCCGACGAAGATCCGGAGGTCTTCGAGCTGGTCGTCGCCGAGCGCGGCGAGGAGGCGGTGGCGCGGGCCGCCGCGCGGGCCGACGTGGTCGTGGTGGTCGCGGGCAACGACCCGCACATCAACGGCCGCGAGACCGAGGACCGTACGACCCTGCGCCTGCCCGAGCACCAGGAGCGGCTGCTGCGGGCGGCCCGGGCGGCGAACCCGGCGACCGTGCTGACGCTGGTGTCCGCCTACCCGTACGCGGTCGACACGGCCGGTCTTCCGGCCGTGCTGTGGACGGCGCACGGCGGCCAGGCGGCCGGCACCGCTCTGGCCCGTGTGCTGGCGGGCGACGTCTCCCCCGCCGGCCGCCTCCCGCAGACCTGGTACGCCGACGACGCCGACCTGCCCGGTCTCCTCGACTACGACGTGATCGGCGCCCGCCAGACGTACCTGTACTTCGAGGGCACGCCGCTGTTCCCGTTCGGGCACGGCCTGTCGTACGCGTCGTTCTCCTACGAGGGACTGACGGCCCGGGTCGAGGACGGGTCGGTGCACGTCTCGTTCACCGTCACCAACACGGGCGAGGTGACGGCCGACGAGGTCGCCCAGCTCTACGCCCGGGCCGTGGAGCCGTCCGTGCCTCGTCCGCGCCGCGAGCTGCTGGACCACCGGCGCGTCACCCTCGCGCCCGGGGAGTCGGCCGGCCTGGACTTCGAGGTCCCGGTCGCCGCCTTCGCGTTCTGGGACGTGGTCCAGGACCGGTGGCGCGTGGAGCCGGGGGCGTACGAGCTGCTGGCCGGGGCCTCCTGCGAGGACGTCCGGCTGTGCGGGAGCGTGACGCTCGACGGCGAGCCCACGATGCCGCGCCCCGTCGTCGCGGGCGGTCTGACCCCGGCCGGCTTCGACGAACAGAGCGGCATCGAGATCGTCGACCGTACGAAGGTGTCGGGCGACGCGGTGACACCGGCCGACGGAACCTCCGGCGAACTGGTCTACCACCGCTGCGACTTCGGACGCGGCATCACCGAGGTGACGGTGGAGGTGGCGGGCGAGGGCTCGGTCGAGCTGTCCCTCGACGGCGGCCCGGCGCTGGCGGTGCTGTCGCCCGCCACACCCACGTCAGGCCCGTACGACTACGTCTCGCTCAGCGCGTCGGTCGTCGCCGCGGGCGTGCACGACGTGCGTCTCAGGCTGCGCGGCCCGCTGCGGCTCGCGCATGCCGGCTTCTCCGGTTGAGGGTCCGGATCAGGCCGGCACACAGAAGGGGCCCGGCACCGGAAGGCATCGGTGCCGGGCCTCTTCGCCGAGCCTATATGAAAATGGTTCCCATGTGCTAGAGGTTGAGGCCCGTCAGAACCATCACACGCTCGTACGTGTAGTCGTCCATCGCGAACCGCACGCCCTCGCGGCCCACGCCGGACTGCTTGACGCCGCCGTACGGCATCTGGTCGGCGCGGTAGGACGGCACGTCGCCGATGACGACACCGCCGACCTCCAGGGCGCGGTGGGCCCGGAAGGCGGTCTGCAGGTCGTGGGTGAAGACGCCCGCCTGGAGGCCGTACTTGGAGTCGTTGACCGCGGCGAAGGCCTCGGCCTCGCCGTCCACCTTCTGCACGGTGAGGACCGGCCCGAAGACCTCCTCGCAGGAGAGCGTGACGTCGGCCGGCACGTCGGCCAGGACGGTCGGGGCGTACGAGGCCCCGTCGCGCTTGCCGCCGGTGAGCAACCGGGCACCCGCGTCGACCGCCTCCTGGACCCAGGTCTCGACGCGCCGGGCGGCGTCCTCGCTGACCAGCGGGCCGACGTCGGTCGCGTCGTCGCTCGGGTCGCCGGTGACCTGGGCCTCGACGGCGGCGACGACGCGCGGCAGCAGCCGGTCGTACACGGAGGCGTCCGCGATGACCCGCTGGACGGAGATGCAGGACTGGCCGCCCTGGTAGTTGGAGAAGGTGGCGATGCGGTGCGCCGCCCGGTCCAGGTCCTCGTCGCTCGCCCAGTCGGCCAGCACGACGGCCGCGCCGTTGCCGCCCAGCTCCAGGGTGCAGTGCTTGCGCGGTACCGAGTCCATGATCGCGTAGCCGACCTTCTCGGAGCCCGTGAAGGAGATCACGGGCAGGCGCTCGTCCCGCACGAGGGCGGGCATCTTGTCGTTGGCGACCGGCAGGATGCTCCAGGAGCCCGCGGGAAGCTCGGTCTCGGCGAGCAGGTCGCCGATGATCAGGCCGGACAGCGGGGTCGCCGGGGCCGGCTTCAGGATGATCGGGGCGCCGGCGGCGATGGCCGGGGCGACCTTGTGGGCGCAGAGGTTCAGCGGGAAGTTGAAGGGCGCGATGCCGAGCACGACACCCTTCGGGAAGCGGCGGGTGAGGGCGAGCCGGCCCTGGCCGCCGGCGTCGGTGTCGAGGCGCTGGGCCTCTCCGCCGTTGAACCGCCGGGCCTCCTCGGCCGCGAACCGGAACACGGACACGGCCCGCCCGACCTCGCCGCGCGCCCACTTCAGGGGCTTGCCGTTCTCGGCGGAGATCAGCCGCGCGATCTCCTCGGTGCGCTCCACGAGGCGCTTGCTGACGTGGTCGAGGGCGGCGGCCCGGACGTGCGCCGGGGTGGCGGCGAACTCGTCCCGCACGGCGTACGCGGCGGCCACGGCCTCCTCGACCTGCGCGTCCGTCGGTACGCTCACCCGGCCGACGAGCCGCCCGTCCCACGGGGAGGTGACGTCGAAGGTGTCCTCGCCGGTGGCCTGGCGGCCGGCGAGCCAGAAGGCGTGGGTGGAGGTCATGTTCGTTCCGGCCCTTCGGCGTTGGGGTGATCCTGCGCTACGGGATCAACGGTAGGCGCGGGGTGGCCGAAGGTCGTTTGTCCGAGCCGTAGCAATAGGGGGCGCGGACACTACGGTTTGGCTACTCCGTGGAGGTCGCCTTCAGGGCCAGCCAGAGCTCCATCCGCGCGTCGGCGTCGTCCAGGGACCTGCCGAGGATCTCCTCGACGCGCCGCATGCGGTAGCGGAGGGTGTGGCGGTGCACGCCGAGGTCGGCCGCCGCCGCGTCCCACTGGCCGTGCCGGGACAGCCAGGCCCGCAGGGAGGCGACGAGATCGCCGCGGCCCGTGGCGTCGTGCTCGTACAGCGGCCGCAGCATGCCGTCGGCGAACGCCCGTACCGCGTCGTCGGCCAGCAGCGGCAGCACCGATCCGGCCGCCATCTGCTCGTGCTCCACGAGGACGCGTCCGCGCCGCCGCGCGACCGACAGGGCCTGCTCGGCCTGCTTGTACGCGGCCGACGCGGCGATCGGCCCGGCCGGCGCCGACAGGCCCACGACCAGTTCGCCCTCCTCGCCGCCCGGCACCTTCTCACGGATACCGGCCCGGGCCGTCTCCAGGGCGGCGGCGTACACCCCGCAGGCGGCCGCAGCGGCACCGCCGTCCGCGGCCAGCACCACCAGCCGTTCCCCCTCCGGCACCACCAGGAGGGCCTCACCGGCCCGGGCCGCGGCGGACTCCATGACATCGGTGAGCGCCGCCAGCGGCTCCCCGCCGGTGTCGGCCGCGGCGAGCGCGGCGGCCGACTGCCGGTCGACGGCCGCCGGGGAGTCCGCCCGGACCTCGGCACGGGCCAGCGCGGCCGACGCCGACATCGGCACGCGCTCGGCGACCATCATCCGGAACGGCGCGTCCAGCAGCCCGCCGTACAGATCCCCGGCGACCGCGCGCGCGTGGTCCGGCTCCCCGGCCAGCAGCATGCGCAGCACCGCCGTGCCGACCCGCTGCTCGGCGGCCTGGAGGGACCGGGACCGTTCCGTGGTCAGGGTCAGCAGCGCGATGGCCGAGTGGACGGCGTAGCGCTCGGCGGTACCGGGGGCGGCGGCCGTGCCCACGGCGAGGGCTGCCCGGGGACGCCGGCCGGTGCCGACGGTGTGCAGTTCGACCCGGTCCTCGTTCTCCGGCCCGCCGACCACCGACGAGGCGGGCGCGGGCCGGTCCCGCAGCCGCTGTACGTCACCGGTGAGCCGCGCGGCCCGCCGCCCGGCCCATTCCGGGGCCGTGGCGACGACGGCCCCCGAGGCGTCGTACAGCGCGGCCCAGCCGTCGACCTGTGAGGCCAGCGCGGCCAGCAGCCCCTCGGGCCCGCCTGTCTGCGCCTGTCTGGTCAGCTCGCGCTGGGCGGCGAACCCCGCCGTGACGGCCCGGTACTGGTCGGCGGCGATCGCGGCGGACACGGCCTTGCTTATGGCCAGGAAGGGAGTGCGGCGCGGGACCTCCAGCAGCGGCAGCCCCTCCTCCTCGGCCGCGTCGACGAGCGCCTTGGGGATCTCCTCGTAGTTGACGCCCACGGCGAAGCCGAGCCCGACCACCCCGGCCCCGACCAGCCGCCGGACGTAGCGGCGCATGGCCTCCGGGTCCTCGGCGTCCAGCTTGAGGGCGGTGACCAGCAGCAGCTCCCCGCCCTCCATGTAGGGAACGGGGTCGGCGAGCTCGCTGACGTGCGCCCAGCGGACCGGCACGTCGAGGCGGTCTTCGCCCGCCCTCACGGTGAGTTTCAGCGCGGAGTGGTGGACGAGCGAGGCGAGCGTCGGGGGCATGGGGCCTTCAGGTCTGCGTCAGGACTGTGAGGTGCTGTGAGGTGCTGTGTGATCTTTGTGTTCTTTTGGCCGTCACGTATGAACGACCTGTGACGATTCTGCCTCACCGTACGATCCCCGCGTACCCGCACCGGCTGGAATCCGTCAGCCCCGCAGATCCACCAGCAGCGGCGGCGCGTGCTCACCCTTCACATCGGTCAGCGACAGCACCGCGTGGCCGGCCGGCACGCCGTGCGCCAGCTCGGACGCGGACCAGCGCTCCCGCTCGACCTGCCGCACGGTCACCGCCCGCGCGGTCGGGCCTTGCCGGTGATCACGCGGCGCAGCATGTGCACGGCCTTGCCCGCGGGCGTCTCCGCGATGATCTGCCGGTCGGTGACGTCCCGGGCCTCGGTCCACTCCTTGCCCCACACCTCGGCGAAATCCTGTCCGTCCCAGGGGTGAGCCCCGACAGGGCCATCCGGCAGCCGGTGGCGCCGAGCAGCGGGCCGCGCAGAGGCCGGGCGACGTCGTCGAGGGTGCGCAGCGTCAGCACGACCCCGGCGTTGCCGGACCGCAGCCGCTGGATGCCGCGCACGGACTCCGGTGTCACCACTCCGGTCGCGTCGTCCAGCACCAGGCAGGCGAACAACGACCGGTCCTCACGCACCGCGACACTCGCCGTGAACTGTGCGAGCACCAGCCGCGCCAGCATCCGGGAGGCGTCGGCGTGCCCGCGCTCGGGCAGGTCGATCCGCACCCGGACGGGGTGGTCGAGGGCCTTCAGGGTGAAGGGCCGGGTGGCCCCGGAGGTGTCGAAGAAGGAGGCGAAGGCGGGCCGGTCCAGCAACGCGACGCGATCCGCGAGCACGCCGCCCACATCCCCGGGCTGCCCCATCTGCCGCTCCCGGGCGTCGAGTTCCCGCAGCAGTGACTCCTGCCCGGCGTCGTGCAGCCCCTGCCGCAGGGCGGCGAACGGCCCCGGCGCCCCGTCCAGCAGCTGCCGCAGCTCCGGTACGGAGGGAAAACGCCCGTGCACGGCCCGGAACGGCCCGAGCAGCTGGGCCAGGACGGTCGTGGAACGCCGGCTGTCGCTGCCGGGGTGCGGGTCGGCGAGATCCCCGACCAGCGCCTCGGCGAGCACGGCCGCGGCCTCGTCCGGGTCGGTGGTGCCGCCGTACAGATCGAGGTCGTACTCGGACTCCTGGTTCCCGATCCGCACGACGACGTCATACGCGTCGGCGGGCCCGAGCCCCGCCCCCGCGGCCCCCACCACGACGACCGCGGCCCGCCCGGCGAGCGCATGCAGACACAACGACTCGGCGACCGGCCGCACGACGGCACCGGTCTTACCGGAGCCGGCGGGGCCGACGGCGACGAGTGAGGTGCCGAGCAGGTCCGGCCCGAGGGCGAGCCCCGACCCCCGGTACGCGTACGGGTTGCGGGGTCGTCCACGGTGGTGCCCAGCCGCACCTGCCCGGTGACGAGGTCGTGCCGGGCGAGCCGGGACGGCAGGTCGCGCTCTCCGGAGGGGTGGAGGCAGGCGGCGGCGCCGTCCCGCAGAACGGTGGAGCTGAAGGTGGCGAGGCTGTGCCGCCCGCTGCGCACGCCCTGCCAGGCCCGGAGGATCCGGGCGTGGTCGACGTCCCGCATGAGCCCGGAGCGGGCCTCGGTGGAGAGGCGCTCGGCGGCGTCGACGGCCCCGGCGGCACGGAGCTCGTTCCACTCGGCCGGGTCGTCCTGGGGAGCCGGGTGGGTCTCCTGGGACGTCTGCCTGCGGAAACGGGGGCGACGAAGCGGCGCCACACCTCGCCCCAGCGGCCGAGCCGGCTCACCCCGACCATGATCGCCAGGGCGACGAGCAGCTCGTACCCCCGGTACACCATGAACGTGCCGGTCTCGCCGATGTCGCTGTCGGCGCCGCGCCAGGCGTCGGGGACGATCAGGTCGAACGGCACCCACCACCAGTTGCCGAGGTACCCGTTCTGCAGCAGCGACCAGATCAGCCACCCCACCAGGAAGGCGATCAGCGCTCCGCTGAGCAACTGCCGGGTGGGGATCTCCTCGGGCTCCTCGGCGGGCCGCGGCCGGTGCCCGAGCCGCCACACCCGGGCGATGCCTCGGGCCGCGGCGTGCGCAGCCAGGTCAGGAAGGAGGACCCGTCGGGCATCGGGGGAGTCCGGGCGCCCGGGTGGGCCGGGGCGGCACGGTCGGTCCGTCCGGCGGCACGGCGGACCGGTCGGACGGCGTGCTGTGCCTGTGCGGCGGCATGGCCGGCTGGTCGCCAGGGTTGTCCGGAGGCACACGGCGGCCGTTCCACGGCGCATTGTGGCCGCTCGGTGGTGCCATGGGTGTCTTCGGTGGCTCTGCCGGACGCGGTACGGGATTCGCATGCGTGCCCCGCGCCTCCTGCGTCCCGTCGCTGTCCATCGCCCTTGCCCCCTGACCAGCCGCTCCGTCCACCATCAGCGAGCCAATCTAACGCCCTCCCGTGGGGAGTTCACCGCTTACACGGCCGGGGCGGGGGCACCGGTCCATGGAGACCGCCATGTCCACCCCGGACAAGCCGCTTCGCCGACAACGCCCACATGGAGCATGACCACCCCCTCCCCCGCCCTAGCCTGCGAGAAAAGAAGCGAAGTGTCCCCACACTCCCGTCCGCACCACCCCAGGAGCCCCGCATGAGCGCACTTCCGCAGGAGCGTCGTGTCGTCACCGCCATTCCCGGTCCGAAGTCGCAGGAGCTGCAGGCCCGCCGTACCGCCGCGGTCGCGCAGGGCGTGGGGTCCGTGCTGCCCGTGTTCACGGCGCGTGCGGGTGGCGGGATCATCGAGGACGTCGACGGGAACCGGCTGATCGACTTCGGGTCCGGTATCGCCGTGACGTCCGTCGGGGCCTCCGCGGAGGCCGTCGTACGGCGGGCCACCGCGCAGCTGGCCGACTTCACCCACACCTGCTTCATGGTCACGCCCTACGAGGGGTACGTCGAGGTCGCCGAGGCGCTCGCCGAGCTGACCCCCGGTGACCACGCCAAGAAGAGCGCGCTGTTCAACTCCGGCGCCGAGGCCGTCGAGAACGCCGTCAAGATCGCCCGCGCCCACACCAAGCGGCAGGCCGTCGTCGTCTTCGACCACGGGTATCACGGGCGGACCAACCTCACCATGGCCCTGACCGCCAAGAACATGCCGTACAAGCACGGCTTCGGGCCGTTCGCGCCCGAGGTGTACCGCGTGCCGGTCGCCTACGGCTACCGCTGGCCGACCGGACCCGAGAACGCCGGTCCGGAGGCCGCCGCGCAGGCCATCGACCAGATCAGCAAGCAGGTCGGCGCGGAGAACGTCGCCGCGGTCATCATCGAGCCGGTGCTCGGTGAGGGCGGCTTCATCGAGCCGGCCAAGGGCTTCCTGCCGGCGATCCGCGAGTTCGCCTCGGACCACGGCATCGTCTTCGTCGCCGACGAGATCCAGTCCGGCTTCTGCCGTACGGGGCAGTGGTTCGCGTGTGAGGACGAGGAGATCGTCCCGGACCTGATCACCACCGCCAAGGGCATCGCCGGTGGTCTGCCGCTCGCCGCCGTCACGGGGCGTGCCGAGATCATGGACGCCGCGCACGCCGGCGGCCTGGGTGGTACCTACGGCGGCAACCCGGTCGCCTGCGCGGGCGCCCTGGGCGCGATCGAGACCATGAAGGAGCTCGACCTCAACGCCCGGGCCAAGACCATCGAGGCCGTGATGAAGGCGCGCCTGACGGCCATGCAGGAGAAGTTCGACATCATCGGTGACGTCCGCGGCCGCGGCGCGATGATCGCCATCGAGCTGGTCAAGGACCGTACGACGAAGGAGCCGAACCCGGAGGCGACCGCCGCGCTCGCCAAGGCCTGCCACGCCGAGGGCCTGCTGGTCCTGACCTGTGGCACCTACGGCAACGTGCTCCGCTTCCTGCCTCCGCTGGTGATCGGCGAGGACCTGCTGAACGAGGGCCTCGACATCATCGAGCAGGCGTTCGCCCGGATCTGACGCCGTCACCGCGCATCTGAGCCTGCGTCGGGGCAGGTGAGCCGCTCCGGTTCCGCTACCGGGGTGGCGAGCGGCAGAGCGTGTGAAGAAGGTGTGCGAGGTGGATGACAGGGGGCCCTACGGCCTGTCGTCCGCCCAGACCCTGTCGTAGGTTCTACCCAGATGAGAGATACACCCCGCCCACAGGGGACTGTGGGTGACATCAGGCCGGGGCCTCCCCAGCTTCGACCTGGTCGTGCCCTCGCGCACACAACCGGAGCCTGAAGCTCTGGATCTCCTCACCGATCGGACAGTCGCCCGCCCCAAACCCCCGGGGCGCGCGACGTTCCGGTCCGGTCGGCCGCCTCGGAACCACCCCCCCTGTTCCGGGGCGGCCGACTTCCCCCTTCCCCCGGGCTCCCTGATCAGCTGTGATCGGCCTCCCACGCCACGCGTTCCAGCCGGGCCCGGTGCTTCTCCCACCACTCCTGATCGCCTTCCGGCATGGTGTCGGTGGCCTCCCTCAGCCCGACGCTTCCGTCGATGAGTTCGCGCACGATGTCGGCGTGGCCGGCGTGCCGGTGCGTGTCCGCGGTCACCCGCACCAGGATGTGGTGCAGCGTCACCTCCCGGCGCTCCTCGGGCCACCAGGGGACGTGCCCGGTCGCGTCCAGCGGCAGCGTCTCGATCGTGCGGTTCGCGTGCTGCCACGCCCGCCGGTAGAGCCCGGTGATCTGCTCCCGTGACTCGTCCGCTGTGGCCCACATGTCCGCGTTGGGTTCGGCGTCCTCCGTGTACCACCAGGGCGGCGGTCGCTCGTCGAAGTACGGCCGTCCGAACGTGTCGCCGAAGTACCCCAGCTCCACGCCGGCGACGTGCTTCACCAGCCCCAGCAGGTTGGTTCCGGTCGGGGTGAAGGGACGGCGGACGTCGTACTCGGAGAGCCCTTCGAGCTTCCAGAGCAGGGCGTCGCGGGCGTCCTGGAGGTAGCGGAGCAGATCGGCCTTCGGGCCCGGTTCGGTCATGCCGGGCAGTCTTGCACCCGGCACTGACAATTCACTCGGGCAGAGCGGGCTCCGGGCGGTGGATGCCGCGCGGGCGGTAGCCCAGGGCGTCGGCGAGACCGACGAGATCCGCGAGCAGCCAGATGATGGCGAGCCACATCTCCGTGCCCTGGAGGCCGGGGCGCGGCTGCCCGGGCCCGTGCCGTCGGGTGTGGGGCCGAAGGCGAAGCCCTGGCCCGCGTGCCAGCGGCGCAGGGCGGCGGTGAGCTGGGCCGCCGCCCAGGAGCGGGCCTCCTCCGCGCGGTGGGTGGTCTGCCGGACGCAGAGCCACAGGGGTGGATCACGTCCAGGACGTTGCAGGCGTTCTCCCGCCGGGTGCGAAGTAGCGATGGTCGCGGGCGTGGTCGAGGACCGTGTCGATCGCGCGCTCCGCGTACGGCACGGGCAGACCGAACTGGGCGAAGGAGCCGCGGGTGAGGCGGTAGTAGCCGTTGACCATCTGCAGGCGTCCGGCTTCCGGGGTGGGTGAGCCCCACATGCCGGTCCAGGGGGCGGCGTGCGTGTGCAGCCAGCCGAACAGCGCCTCCAGCGCCCCGGGCGCGGCCGCTTCGGCACCGAGGCGGCCGTTCCAGTGCGCGGCGGTGGCCCAGGAGTCGACCCAGGCCCCGGCGTGCCAGGCGCGGTCCTGCCAGGGCAGTTCGGTGAGGTGCCGCACCAGCCGGTCGGCCGTCGTGGTCCGCACCGCGTGGACGGGGTGGGCGAAGGAACTGCCGAGCAGGTCGAGCGCGTAGCCGACGCACAGCACGTGGTAGGCCGAGGCCCCCTCGTCCGGGATCCCCGCCGGGCCGGGCAGGGGCGGCGTCTCGCCGTACTCGGGGACCAGGCCGGTGGCCGGGTCCTGGAGGGCCCGCAGTCGCTCCACGTGCTCGGCGGCGGGCAGGTGGGGCGGCGCCTGGCCGAGCAGCAGATCGGCGATCTCGACGGCGTCACAGTGCGCCCGCACGGTCGGCTCCGCGCCGGGCCGGTCGACGTACCGGCCGGTGCCCGGCTGCCGACAGCGGTCGAGCAGGTCGGGCGCATGCGCACGGGCGGTGGCGGCGAAGACCGACAGCTCCTCGACGAGCACCGACCACTCCTCGACCGCTCGCGGCGTCACGTCACGGCTCGCGCCCCCACGAGACTCGCCGCGGTCGTGGACGGCCCTCTCCGCCTGGCCCGGCACCACCTCACCCGCCGCGCCCCACGAGACTCACCGCGGGGGTGGACGACGGCATCGGCTGGGGGCCGGGCCGTCCCGTGCTCGTCGGGGCGGGGTCGCCGTCGAGCCCCTGGGCATCGCGTGGTGCCTCACCGCCCGATGTCGCACCACGCGATGCCTCACCGCCCGAGACCTCCGCGCGTTCTGCCACGCCGCGGGTTCCCTGCGGTCGCGGATCCGGCGGGCCGGGTTGCCGGCTGCCACCGTCCACGCCGGCAGGTCCTTCGTCACCACCGCCCCCGCCCCGATGACGCAGTGGTCCCCGATCGTGACACCGTCCACCACGACCACGTGCGAGCCGATCCACACGTCGTCGCCGACCGTGATCCCGCGGCTGGTGACCGGCTGCTGATGGACCGGCAGCTCGGGCGCGGTCCCGTGGTTGAAGCCGAGCAGCGAACTGTGGGCGCCGATCCGCACCCCGTCCCCGAGGGTGACGGTGCCGCGCACCACCGTGAAGGGGTTGATCGTGCAGTCGGCGCCCGTGCGTATGTCCCCCGTCACGTAGGCATGGGCCGCGATGTACGAACGGTCGCCCAGGTGCAGGGCGTCCGGGTACACCGCCGCCGTCTCCGCGACGAAGCAGTTCTCACCGAGTCGTACCGAACCAGAACCGGCACCCGCGAGCAGCCCCTTCTGCCGCTGTTCCTGCGCCGCGCGCCGCGTGTCCGAGGCCTGCTCGGCGAAGAGCCACGGGCAGTGGCCGAAGAGGCCGTCGTCGTTTTCCGGGTGGTTCACGTGATCCTCCGCAGGGTCCGCGAGTGCACGTCTGTGCTCGTGCCAAGCTGTGCCCCATGCCGATCCCCGCGAACCAGGAACGCGACAAGACCACCGCGCGGGACAGGAGCACGCCGTCACACCCAGGCCTCCTCGCCCTCCTGGTCGGCCTCCCGGCCCTCCTCTTCGCCCTGATCACGTGGCAGGTGGTCGTGAACGGTCCGCTCGTGGCGGCCGACGAGCGCCTCAGCCGCGTCCTGATCAACCCCGACCGCTGCTCCGAACTCCTCGCCGACCTCGGCAACGTCCAGGTCGCGGTCCCGGTCCTCGCCGTCGCCCTCGGACACGTCGCGCTGCGCACCCGCCGTACGGCCCGCTGGTGGCTGCCCCTCGCAGCCGCGGCACTCCTCATGGCCCTGGTTCCGGCGCTGGTCATCCCGCTCAAGGACGTCACGGACCGCCCGGGCACCCCGGCCGTTCCGCCAGGCACCGGCTACTACCCCTCGGGCCACACCGCCACGGCCGCCGTCGCCTACGGCAGCGCGACCCTGCTCCTGCTCCCCCTCCTGCGCACGGCCCTGGCCCGCCGCGCCCTCGTCGCCCTCTGCGTCGCGCTCGTGCTGGGCGTCGGCTTCGGACTGGTCCGCCGTGGCTACCACTGGCCGCTGGACGTGGTGGCCAGCTGCTGTCTGTGCGCCGTGCTGTTGTCGTCCCTATGGCTGTTCCTCAGGCGGACGTCGCCCCCCGCACCGCCCCGGCAGGGACCTGGTCGTCCAGGGACCTAGTCGTCGTCCTCCGTCGCCAGCCCCGCCGCCGCCTCGTGCATCGCCAGCTCCAGCAGGGCCGGGTCCGTCAGCGTGCCCGAGCCGTCCGGGGGAACGAGCCAGCGGACGCCGCCGGGTGAGGCACGGCCGGGATACGGCACGACGATCCAGGTGCCCGCGCCCGCCGTGCGGATGCCCGTGCCGAGCCAGCCGGCCGCGGTGCCCGGCGGCACGAAGAACCCCACCCGCGCGTCACCGAAGTCGACGAGCACGGGGCCCGGCCGGCCGAGGACGCGGGTGAGTACGTCGAGCGTGGCGTAACCGAGCTCGGCGGGCAGGATGAGCACGTCCCAGGCGCTGCCGGCGGGCAGCAGCGTGACCCCGAGCGGGTTGCGTTCCCATTCCCGGCGGCAGGCCTCGGGATCGGGTGCGACGGATGCCAGCCACTCGATCGCCGTCTTCGCCCCAGTCATAGGAGGGCCCCCTTCTCTCTCGTGCGTTGCGCGGACGCACAGCGCGTCACGAGGGAGAGGGAGGTCTCCTGGTGGTCATTACGCGGGTTCCGGCCCACGTTGGAGTGAACCGGCTCACACTCTCGTACGTCAGCTGTCGAAGCCGAGGCCCAGTTTGTCCATCGTCCGCAGCCACAGGTTGCGGCGTCCGCCCTGGGCGTCCGCGCGGGCCAGCGACCACTTGGTGAGGGCGATGCCGGTCCAGGCGAACGGCTCGGGCGGGAAGGGCAGGGGCTTTTTGCGGACCATCTCCAGTTCCGTGCGCTCCGTGCGCTCCCCCGCCAGCAGGTCCAGCATCACCTCGGCGCCGAAGCGGGTGGCGCCGACTCCGAGGCCGGTGTACCCGGCCGCGTAGGCCACCTTGCTCTGGTGGGCGGTGCCGAAGAACGCCGAGAAGCGGGAGCAGGTGTCGATCGCGCCGCCCCAGGCGTGACTGAAGCGGACGCCCTCCAGCTGCGGGAAGCAGGTGAAGAAGTGCCCGGCGAGCTTGGCGTAGGTCTCCGGGCGGTCGTCGTACTCGGCGCGGACCCGGCCGCCGTAGGGGTAGATCGCGTCGTAACCGCCCCAGAGGACGCGGTTGTCGGCGGACAGGCGGAAGTAGTGGAACTGGTTGGCGCTGTCGCCGAGGCCCTGGCGGTTCTTCCAGCCGATCGACTCCAGCTGCCCGTCGGTGAGCGGCTCGGTCATGAGCGCGTAGTCGTAGACGGGGACGGTGTACGAGCGGACGCGTCGGACCAGGTTCGGGAAGATGTTGGTGCCGAGGGCGACCTGGCGGGCGCGGACCCGGCCGTAGGGGGTGCGTACGGCCATGCCGGGGCCGTAGGGCTTCAGCGTCAGCGCGGGGGTGTGTTCGTAGACGCGGACTCCCAGCTGCACGCACGCCCGTTTCAGGCCCCAGGCCAGCTTCGCCGGGTGCAGCATCGCCACGCCTGCGCGGTCCCACAGGCCCGCCTGGAAGGTCGGTGAGTTCACCTGTTCCCGGACCGCATCGGCGTCCAGGAACTCGACGCCTTCGGCGAGCCCCCGGCGCGCCGTCTCCTCGTGCCAGGCACGCAGTTCCGCCGCCTGGTACGGCTCGGTGGCGACGTCGATCTCGCCGGTGCGTTCGAAGTCGCAGTCGATGGAGTGCCGGGCGACCGCCGCCTCGATCGCGTCGAGGTTGCGGACGCCCAGCTCCTGGAGCTTGTGGATCTCCTGTGGCCAGCGGGCGAGGCCGTTGGGCAGGCCGTGGGTGAGGGAGGCGGCGCAGAATCCGCCGTTGCGGCCGGAGGCGGCCCAGCCCGCCTCGCGGCCCTCCACCAGCACCACGTCCCGTCCCGGGTCGCGTTCCTTGGCGATCAGCGCGGTCCACAGTCCGCTGTAGCCGCCCCCGACGACCAGCAGGTCGCAGGTCTCGGAGGTGGTGAGGGCGGGTTCGGGACGGGGCCGGCCGGCGTCGTCCAGCCAGTACGGGACCGGCTGGGCGTCGGAAAGCGAACGGGTCCACTGATTCATGGCGCTCGGGGCCATGATTTCAACTCCCTACGGTCATGCCTTTTGTCTGTTGCGGCGATTACCGACGGCCATGGAAGCCAATACGAACAGTACGGCGACGACGAACATGGCCGTGCCGATGACATTGATCTGTACGGGCGTTCCGCGCTGCGCCGAGCCCCATACGAACATGGGGAACGTGACGGTCGAGCCGGCGTTGAAATTGGTGATGATGAAATCGTCGAAGGAGAGGGCGAAGGCGAGCATGGCACCCGCCGCGATTCCGGGGGCGGCTATCGGCAGGGTGACGCGGAAGAAGGTCTGGAACGGGCCGGCGTACAGGTCCCGCGCCGCCTCCTCCAGTTTTGGATCCATCGACATCACACGTGCTTTGACGGCCGTGACCACGAAACTCAGGCAGAACATGATGTGCGCGATCAGGATCGTCCAGAAACCCAGCTGGGCGCCCATGTTCAGGAACAGGGTGAGCAGCGAGGCGGCCATGACGACCTCGGGCATCGCCATCGGCAGGAAGATCAGCGAGTTCACGGCGCCACGGGCGCGGAAGCGGTAGCGGACCAGGGCGAAGGCGATCAGCGTGCCGAGGAGCGTGGCCCCGAGTGTCGCCCAGAACGCGATCTGGAGGCTGACCGACAGCGAGCCGCACAGATCCGAGACGCCGCACGGGTCCTTCCAGGCGTCCAGGGAGAACTGCTGCCATTCGTAGTTGAAGCGCCCCTTCGGTTTGTTGAAGGAGAACACCGTGACGATGATGTTCGGCAGGAGGAGATAGCCGAGGGTCAGCAGTCCGGCGAGGACGACGAGATTTCTTTTCAGCCAGTTGACGAAGGGCATTTAGACCAGATCCTCCGTCCCGGACCTGCGGATGTAGAGGGTGACCATGAGCAGAATGGCCGCCATGAGGATGAAGGAGAGCGCCGCGGCCGTCGGATAGTCGAGCACTCTCAGGAACTGTGTCTGGATGACGTTGCCGACCATGCGGGTGTCGGTGGAGCCGAGGAGATCGGCGTTGACGTAGTCGCCGGCCGCCGGGATGAAGGTCAGCAGCGTGCCGGAGACGACACCAGGCATCGACAGCGGGAAGGTGACCTTGCGGAAGGTCGTCCAGGGTCGCGCGTACAGGTCCCCGGCGGCCTCGTGGAGCCGGCCGTCGATGCGCTCCAGCGAGGTGTAGAGCGGCAGGATCATGAACGGCAGGAAGTTGTACGTGAGTCCGCAGACCACGGCGAGCGGGGTGGCGAGAACGCGGTCGCCGGCGGTCCAGCCGAGCCAGTTGGTGACGTCCAGGACGTGCAGCGTGTTGAGGGCGCCGACGACCGGGCCGCCGTCCGCGAGGATCGTCTTCCAGGCCAGGGTGCGGATCAGGAAGCTGGTGAAGAAGGGCGCGATCACCAGGATCATGATCAGGTTCCGCCAGCGGCCCGCGCGGAACGCGATCAGATAGGCGAGCGGGTAGCCGAGCAGCAGGCACAGGATCGTGGCGGTGCCCGCGTAGAGCACCGACCGGACGAACTGCGGCCAGTACGCGGACAGCGCGTCCCAGTACGCGGCGAAGTGCCAGGTGACCTTGTAGCCCTCCTCCAGGGAGCCCGTCTGCACGGACGTGGAGGCCTGGTAGATCATCGGCAGCGCGAAGAAGACGATCAGCCAGAGGATGCCCGGGAGCAGCAGCCAGTACGGCGTCCAGCGGCCCCGGCGCTTCGGGGGCCTCGGATCGGGGGCTTGTGGCGCGAGCGGCGGTGGCGCCTCGGTGAGTGTCGACATCAGGCCGCCTCTTCCACTCCGGCGGAGCCCTCTGTCCCATCGAATACGGACTGGGCGGCGTCCAGGCCGAAGGTGTGGGCCGGGTTCCAGTGCAGGACGACCTCGGCGCCGGGCACCAGGCGGGGGTCGCGGTCGATGTTCTGGGCGTAGACCTCGAAGCCCGGGCAGACCGGGCTGTCGACGACGTACTGCGTCGAGACGCCGATGAAGCTGGAGTCGGCTATCCGGCCCGTGATGCGGTTGCGGCCCTCCGGGATCTCGCCGGCGTCGTCCGCGTGGGTGAGGGAGATCTTCTCCGGGCGGACGCCGACCAGCACCTTGCCGCCGGTGCTCGCGGGTGCCGAACAGCGCGCCTCGGGCAGGACGAGCTTGCCGCCGCCCGCCTTCAGCACGATGTCGTCGCCGCTCTTGGAGTCGACCTCGGCCTCGATGAAGTTGGAGGTGCCGAGGAAGTTGGCGACGAAGGTGGTGCCCGGGTTCTCGTAGAGGTCGGTCGGCGAGCCGAGCTGTTCGACGCGGCCCGCGTTCATCACGGCGACCGTGTCGGCCATGGTCATGGCCTCCTCCTGGTCGTGCGTGACGTGGATGAAGGTGATGCCGACCTCGGTCTGGATGCGCTTGAGCTCCAGCTGCATCTGGCGGCGCAGCTTGAGGTCGAGGGCGCCGAGCGGCTCGTCGAGCAGGAGCACCTTGGGGTGGTTGATCAGCGCGCGGGCCACGGCGACGCGCTGCTGCTGGCCGCCGGAGAGCTGGTGCGGCTTCTTGCGGGCCTGCTCGCCCAGCTGGACGAGGTCGAGCATCTCCTCGACCTGCTTCCTCACCGATTTCAGGCCGCGCCGGCGCAGGCCGAAGGCGACGTTCTCGAAGATGTCGAGGTGCGGGAAGAGGGCGTAGGACTGGAAGACCGTGTTCACCGGCCGCTTGTACGGGGGCAGCGCGGTCACGTCCTGGTCGCCCAGGTGCACGGTGCCGGCGGAAGGTTCCTCCAGGCCGGCGATCATGCGCAGGGTGGTGGTCTTGCCGCAGCCGGAGGCGCCGAGCAGGGCGAAGAAGGAGCCCTGCGGGACGGTCAGGTCGAGCGGGTGGACGGCGGTGAAGTCGCCGTAGGTCTTGGCTATGCCCGTGAGGCGGACGTCGCCGGTCGGGTCTGTCTTGTTCGTCATGGTGGTCACGCCCGGTCAGCTTCGCGAACTTCTCTTCGAACTCGGTCTCTTCCTTCGAGCTCAGCGAGCGGAAGGCGTGCGACTTGGCGGCCATGGCCTTGTCGGGAATGATCAGCGGGTTGTTCGCCGCGTCCTTGTCGATCTTCTCCAGTTCGGCCTTCACACCGTCGACGGGGCACACGTAGTTGATGTACGCGGCGAGTTCGGCGGCGGGTTTGGGCTCGTAGTAGAAGTCGATGAGCCGCTCGGCGTTCGTCTTGTGCCGGGCCTTGTTGGGAATCAGCAGGTTGTCGGTCGACGTCATGTAGCCGCTGTCCGGAATGAGGAAGTCGATGTCGGGGCTGTCCGCCTTGAGCTGGACGACGTCCCCGGCCCAGGCGACACAGGCCGCGAAGTCGCCGCTGGTCAGGTCCGAGGTGTAGTCGTTGCCGGTGAAGCGGCGGATCTGGCCCTTGTCGACGGCCTTCTGCAGCCGGGCGATGGCCGCGTCGTAGTCGTCGGCGGTGAAGTCCGCCGGGTCCTTGCCCATGTCGAGCAGCGTCATGCCGATGCTGTCGCGCATCTCCGACAGGAAGCCGACGCGCCCCTTGAGCTTGGGGTTGTCGAGCAGGTCGGACAGGGACTTCACCTCGACGCCGTCGAGTGCCTTCTTGTTGTACGCGATGACGGTCGAGATGCCCTGCCAGACGTACGAGTAGGCGCGGCCCGGGTCCCAGTCGGGCTGCGGAACTGGGCCGACAGGTTGGCGTAGGCGTGCGGCAGGTTGCTCGGGTCGAGCTTCTGGACCCAGCCCAGGCGGATCAGCCGGCCGGCCAGCCAGTCGGTGAGGACGATCAGGTCACGGCCGGTGTCCTGGCCCGCGGCGAGCTGCGGCTTGATCTTGCCGAAGAACTCGTTGTTGTCGTTGATGTCCTCGGTGTACTTGACCTTGATGCCGGTGCGTTTGGTGAACTGCTCCAGCGTCGGGTGGTGCTTGCCGCTGTCGTCGACGTCCATGTACTCGGTCCAGTTGGAGAAGTTCACGGTCTTCTCCTCGGCCGAGTGGTCCTCGGCCGAGACGCCGCCCTGCGACTTGCCCGCCGCCGGGATGCCGCAGGCGCTCAGCGTCCCGAGTCCGCCGGCCGCGAGCGCCCCGCCCGCGGAGGCGCGCAGCAGGGACCGCCGGGTGAGGGCGGCCCTGCCGTTCCTGAAGCTGCGCCGCATGGCGGCCACTTGGGCCGGGGACAGGCGGTCGGGCTCGTACTGCTCCATGCGCGTGGTTGCCCTTTCGGAGGGTGGGCGGCCGTTGGTCAGGCGGCCTGCAGACGACTATCGGTCCCGAAGACGGTGCGGTGCCAGTCCTTCGCGGCGACCGCGGTGTTGTCGAACATGACGTGCTTGATCTGGGTGTACTCCTCGAACGAGTACGCGGACATGTCCTTGCCGCAGCCGGAGGACTTGTAGCCGCCGTGCGGCATCTCGCTGATGATCGGGATGTGGTCGTTGACCCACACGCACCCTGCCTTGATCTCGCGCGTGGCCCGGTTAGCCCGGTACACGTCCCGGCTCCAGGCGGAGGCGGCGAGCCCGTAGGGGGTGTCGTTGGCGAGCGCGAGGCCTTCGTCGTCGGTGTCGAACGGCAGCACGACCAGGACCGGTCCGAAGATCTCGGACTGGACGACCTCGCTGTCCTGGGGCGCGTCGGCGATGAGGGTGGGCCGGTAGTAGGCGCCCTTGGCGAGCTCCCCCTCCGGTGCCTCGCCGCCGGTCACCACGCGCGCGTAGGCACGCGCCCGGTCGACGAAACCGGCGACCCGGTCGCGCTGGCCGTGCGAGATCAGGGGACCGAGGTCGGTACCGGCGGCGAAGGGGTCGCCGAGCCGGACGGTCTCCATGAGCCCCGCCGTCCGCTCCACGAAGGCGTCGTACAGCGGCCGCTGCACATACGCGCGCGTGGCGGCCGTGCAGTCCTGCCCGGTGTTGATGAGCGCGCCGGCGACCGCGCCGTGGGCGGCGGCCTCCAGGTCGACGTCGTCGAAGACCACGAAGGGCGCCTTGCCGCCGAGCTCCAGGTGGAGGCGCTTGACGGTGGCGGTGGCGATCTCCGCGACGCGCTTGCCGACGGCGGTGGAGCCGGTGAAGGAGGTCATGGCCACGTCCGGGTGGCCGACGAGGTGCTCACCGGCCTCCCTGCCCGTGCCGGTGACGATGTTGATCACACCGTCCGGGATCCCGGCGTCCGTGGCCGCCTGGGCGAAGAGCAGCGAGGTCAGCGGAGTGAGCTCGGCGGGCTTGAGGACGACGGTGTTGCCCGCCGCGATCGCCGGCAGGACCTTCCAGGCGGCCATCTGCAGGGGGTAGTTCCAGGGCGCGATCGACCCGACGACCCCGATGGGCTCGCGCCGGATGTACGAGGTGTGGTCGCCGGAGTACTCCCCGGCGGACTGGCCCTGGAGGTGCCGCGCGGCTCCCGCGAAGAAGGCGGTGTTGTCGATGGTCCCCGGGACGTCGAACTCCCGGCTCAGCTTCAGCGGCTTGCCGCACTGGAGCGACTCGGCGCGGGCGAAGTCCTCGGCCCGGTCGGCCAGCACGGCGGCGAACCGGTGCAGCGCGTCGGACCGCTCGCCGGGCGTGGTCGCCGCCCAGCCGGGGAAGGCCTCGCGGGCGGCGGCTACGGCCCGGTCGACGTCGTCCGTGCCCGCCAGCTCGTAACGGAGGACCTCCTCGCCCGACGCCGGGTCGACGACCGTGTGCGTACGGCCGGAGGTGCCCCTGGCCGGACGGCCTGCGATGAACTGCGCGCCCTCCTCGAAGCGCTCCTGGGCCGGGAATCGGTCCGGGGTGGCGTTGCCGGGGTTGTGCATGTCGCTCTCCTCCGTGTCCCCGTGATGGGCCGGCGTGGCTCAGGCTCGATTTGAGTGCCGATCCTGACAGAGCGATGGCACTCCAACAAGGGATTCCGTTGTTGATTTTTGGTTACGCGACGGAATCTGTCGACCAGGTGTCGAGTTCGCCGGAGAAAGGCAGGACGGTGTGTCAGTGGTGCGTGCCAGACTCGCGTGCATGGAGAAGATCACGGGGGCGGTCGGTTCCCGGGAGGCCCTGGTCAGGGCGTCCCGGGCCGGCGTGAAGATCAAGTATCTGTACTTCTGGGGGCACCGGCCGCGGCCGGACGGCCGGATCGGCGCGAGCTGTCTGAGCCAGTGGTGGCCGGCGCCGTTTTCGGTGGCCGGCGTGGAGTACGCGACGGCCGAGCACTGGATGATGGCCGGCAAGGCCCGGCTGTTCGAGGACGCGGCGGCGGAGCGTGCGGTCCTGGCCGCGGCGCATCCCGCCGAGGCCAAGCGGGCCGGGCGGCTGGTGCGCGGTTTCGACGAGGCGATATGGGAGCGGGAGCGGTTCCGGATCGTCGTGGAGGGCAGCGTCCACAAGTTCGGCGCGCATCCGCAGCTGCGGGCGTTCCTGCTGGACACGGGTGACCGGGTGCTGGTCGAGGCGAGTCCGGTGGACCGGGTGTGGGGCATCGGGCTGGCCGCGGACGACGAGGCGGCGTCGGATCCGGAGCGGTGGCGGGGGCCGAACCTGCTGGGCTTCGCCCTGATGGAGGCGCGGGAGCGGCTGCGCGCGGCATGAGCGAGGGGCCGGTCCCGGGACCGGCCCCTTCAGGCCGCGGCTTCGATCGGGCCGCGGCTTCGTTCAGGAAGCTGCGCCGAGCCCGCCCATGATGCTGGCGAAGAGCAGGAAGCCCAGCAGCGGCAGGATGACCGTGGCGATGATGCCGCAGACCAGTCCGGCCGTCGCCGCGCCCTTGTTGGTGGCCTCACCGCGGCCCGCCTTGCCGCGGCCGATGGCGCCGAAGATGATCCCGAGGATGCCCAGGATGACGCCGAAGAACCACAGGAAGAACGTCAGGCTGCACACCACGCCGATGATGCCCAGCACCAGTCCGGTGGTTCCCATGCCGTTGCTCGGTTGCGCGGGCATCGCGTAGCCGGGCGCCTGCGGGTAGCCCGCGGGCGGCGCGGCCGGGTAGCCGGGGGTGGCCTGGGGGTAGCCGTAGCCGGGGGCGCCGGGCTGCTGCGGATAGCCGTAGCCGGGGCGCCGGGAGGCTGCTGCGGGGGCTGGGACGGCGGACCGAACCCACCAGGCGTGGGGTTGGTGTTGGACATGGACGATCTTCCCTCCGTTGTCAGACCAAGGCATCGTAGTGGCCCTGTTCACCACGGAGGGCGACTGTTTCAGGGGTGGAACGGGGCGGTGGCGACGAGGTCCTGGGCGCCGTAGTACGGGTCGTCGTCGTAGCGCTCGTCGCTGTTGATCGCGGCCGTGATACCCACGGCGATCAGGACGATCACGGCGATGCCGAGGATGATCCCGATGATGCCCATGATCAGACCGGCCTGGGCCTGTCCGTGGTTGGTGGCCACTCCGGCCTCGGCCCGCTTGCGGCCCTTGAGGCCGAAGACGACGGCGAGGATGCCGGTGACCAGGGAGACCACGCCGTACAGGCAGAAGAGCGTGCAGGAGACGATGCCCAGGACCATCGCGGCGATGCCCATGCCGTTCTGAGGGCCGGGGCATACCGGGCCAGCCGTGTCCCGCCGGGGGTAGCCGGAGTAACCGGGGTAGCCGTAGCCGCCGGGTGCGACGGGTGGAGGTGGGACCGCCCCGGTGCCGGTGTTGTCGAACTGCGGCGTGCCAGTGGGCGGTGTGAAGCCGGCGCTCGGCATCGAGGTGACCGTGGCCTGGTCGTGCACGGAAGGCGGCCCTTGGACGGGTGTCTGGTCCTTGTCGAGCGACGGCTTGTTCTCCGGGGGCGCCCACGGGTCGTGGCCGCCTCCTGCGCCGGGCTGCGTCGGGTCCGTCATCTGTGCATCCCCCTGGGTCGATCGTGCCGTCATGCTACGGGGCCGTTCGGCGCGGGCCACAGTGCGGGTGCGTGGGGACTGGTTCGCCCACGCGGCGGAGCCGCACGTCGACGCAGCCCCGCGCTCCTGAGGGCCGCGTTGCCGCACGGCCTACGATGGGCCCGAGTCACCGATCAGCCGATCACCCGCGCCCGCCCGCCTCGCGCCGGCCAGGGCGCCGTTCCGGGAGGAACCCTTGACCGAGCATCTCGTCGACCCCGCGCCCCACGCGACCTGAAGGCGTTCGTCGCCGGACTGCCCAAGGCCGAACTGCACGTGCACCACGTGGGCTCCGCCTCCCCCGGATCGTTTCCGAACTGGCCGCCCGCCACCCGGACTCCAAGGTCCCCACCGATCCCGGGCCCTGGCGGACTACTTCACCTTCACCGACTTCGCCCACTTCATCGAGGTGTACCTGTCGGTCGTCGACCTGATCCGCACCCCGGAGGACGTCCGGCTGCTCACCTACGAGGTGGCCCGCGAACTGGCCCGGCAGCAGGTGCGGTACGCCGAGCTGACCATCACCCCGTTCTCCTCCACCCGGCGCGGCATCGACGAGCGCGCCTTCATGGACGCGATCGAGGACGCCCGCAAGGCGGCCGAGGCGGAGTTCGGGACCGTGCTGCGCTGGTGCTTCGACATACCCGGCGAGGCGGGCCTGGAGGCCGCCGAGGAGACGACCCGGCTCGCCACCGACGACCGGCTGCGCCCGGAGGGCCTGGTCTCCTTCGGTCTCGGCGGGCCCGAGGTCGGCGTGGAACGGCCGCAGTTCAAGCCGTACTTCGACCGGGCGATCGCGGCCGGTCTGCACTCCGTACCGCACGCCGGCGAGACCACCGGCCCGCAGACCGTGTGGGACGCCCTCACGCATCTGCGGGCCGAGCGCATCGGGCACGGCACCAGCTCCGCGCGGGACCCGAGCTCCTCGCGCACCTCGCCGAGCACCGGATCCCGCTGGAGGTGTGCCCGACCTCCAACATCGCCACCCGCGCGGTACGGACCCTCGATGAGCATCCGATCAAGGAGTTCGTGAAGGCCGGGGTCGTCGTGACCATCAACTCCGACGACCCGCCCATGTTCGGCACCGACCTGGACAACGAGTACGCGGTCGCCGCCCGGCTGCTCGACCTCGACGAGCGAGGGCTGGCCGACCTGGCGAAGAACGCCGTCGAGGTGTCCTTCCTCGACCCGGCCGGCAAGGCCAGGATCAAGCAGGAGATCGAGACGTACACCGCGGGGTGGCTCGACCGGTGACCCCCGTGCCGATCGCCGTGGCCCACCGGGGCGACCCCTACCGCCTCCGCGAGAACACGCTCCCCTCGCTGCGTTCCGCGCTCGACCGGGGCGCGGACGCGGTGGAGATCGACGTACGGCTCACCCGGGACGGCGTGCCGGTGCTGCTGCACGACGAGACGCTGAAGCGGCTCTGGGAGCACGAGCGGCCGGTGCTCGCGCTGTCCTGGGAGGAGGTGCGCGGGCTGACCGGCGGCGGGGTACCGACGCTGGCGCAGGCGCTGGCCGCGACCGACGGTCACCGGGTGATGATCGACCTGCCCGGCTCGCCCGACGTGCGGGCGGTGCGCCGGGTCATGGACGACGTACGGCAGTCCGCGGCGGCGGACCGCGTCTACTACTGCGCGGGCGCCGACGCGATGCTCGCCGTGCGCGCGGCGGACCCGGCCGCCGAGATCGCGCTCACCTGGACGACCCTGGCCCCGCCCCGGCCCGTCCTGCTGGAGGCGATCCGCCCGCGCTGGCTCAACTACCGTTTCGGCCTGGTGGACCGGCCTCTCGCCGAGCGGGTCCACCGTGACGGCTACCTGCTGTCCGTATGGACCCCGACACCCGCCGCTCCATGCGCCGGCTCCTCGACGCGGGGGTCGACTCGATCACGACCAACCGCGTCGACGTGCTGTGCGCTACACGCGCGAGCGCTGTGGCACCGTCGCCGGGTCGGACGGGGTCGAGCGCGTGACGTACTGCGGCACCGGCGCGGCATCCGTGCCGGTGTCGCGGACCAGGCCGTAGCGGATGGCGCCCTCGGCGGGGCCCTCGTTGACGTCCTCGTCCACCGCCTTCCAGTCCGACGGGAAGACGATGAGGCCGTAGTCGCAGCCCCGTTCGTTCTGGGTGAGGGTGACGGTGCCGTCGACGTAGAAGTACTCGTTCTGCCACATCTGCTGGGTGCCGGGCGGCAGCACGGCGTATCCGATGTCCGGTCCGCCCATGCCGGTGGCGTAGCCGTTCGGGGCGCCGGGCAGCGGGTCGTCCATGCGGCGCCAGCCGCCGGACGCCACGTGGAACAGCTTGCCCCTCAGGCCGGTCCAGGTCGGCATGACCAGCGCGCCGGGCCGGGACTTGGGCGAGATCTGCCAGCGTACGAGGACATAGCCCTGGCCGCTCAGGGTCACGCTGTCGCCCCGGTGCTGCATGACCGCCTTCGGGCCGCCGGTGCTGGTGATGCCGGACTCGGGCGGCGCGGCAGGGCGGCGGGCCGGGCGTCCGGGTCGGGTGCCCGGTCGACGGCGTCGACGACCGTGCCGTACAGGTCGGCCTTCTTCGCCGGTGACGGCGAGGGCGTGGGGGTGGGCGGGGCGGCGGGTGGTGGTTCGGGGGCGGCCGTCGCCGTGGGGGTGGTCGCGGCCCGGGGCGGCGGGGCGTCCGGCGGCTGGGTGACGACGTACGCGCCGCCGGCGACGATCGTCGCGCCCGCCGTCATCGCGACGGCCGGTTTGGTGAGCGCGCCCAGCAGCTTGGCGGACCAGCCGGCGGATGTTGCCGCCACGGCCGTCTTTCCGCCGAAGGCCAGCGACAGGGTGAACCCGACGGGCAGTGGTACGAGCGCGATGCCGACGAGCAGGCGTTCCGCAGGGACGACGGACTCCCGTGTGTCCCCGCAGTAGCCGCAGCCGCGGATGTGCCGGGCGAGCCGCTTGCGCCACACCGAGTCGGGCCGGCCGTTCCAGCGGCCGGTCAGTTCGCGCAGGTCGGGGCAGGCGCCGTCCAGGGCGCGGACGATGCCGCGCGAGGTCTCCAGGCGCTCCTTCATCCGCTGGACGCGCACGGCGGCGTGCTGCCGGGTGATACCGACGGCGGCTGCCAGCTCGCGCCGGGTCAGTTCGCCCGCGACCTCCAGCCACCACAGCGACAGCAGCTGCCGGTCCTCGTCGTCCAGCCACCGCACCGCCTCGGCGACCTCGCGCCGCTGCCCCTCCAACTGGAGCCGCAGCACGGTCAGTTCGGCGAAGTCGGCGGCCGGGGCCTCCTCCAGCCGGTCCGGGGTGCGGCGCCGGGCGCGGTCCCGGATCTGCCGCATGGCGATCGCCACCAGCCAGGACCGGAAGCTGTCCGGGTCGCGCAGTGAGCCGAGGTTGTCGACCGCGCGCAGCATGGTCTCCTGGACGACGTCGTCGACGTCGGCGTGGCCGTTCAGGGCCCGGCCCACGATGTTGTAGACCAGCGGCAGCCAGCCCGCGACCAGCTGGTCCAGCGCCTGCCGGTCGCCGGACTGCGCCGCCGTGATGGTGGCGTGCCAGTGCTGACTGTCCACGGTGGCCTCTCGACGCCTGGGGTCACTGATGTTCCGCACGCACACTCTTCTGCGACCCGGGGTACTTCGCCATGTCGGCGATCACATGGTGGAGACGGCGTGGAGGAACGGCGATAACACTTTTCTCAGATCTCGTTCAGCGCCCGCCCCAGCTCGCTCCGCCGCCGGATGCCCAGCTTCTTGTACGTGCTGGTCAGGTGGGTCTCCACGGTCCGCCGGGCGAGGTGGAGGAGGCCGGCGATCTCGGCGTTCGTACGGCCGCCGGCCGCGAGTCGGGCGATGCGCAGCTCGCTGGAGGTGAGGGCGCCGGAGCCGGTGCGGACGGTGCCTGCGCGGCGGGCCCCGCCCTCGCGCAGGGCCTCCTCCGCGAGCGTCCGCAGCCGCACCGCGCCGAGGCGTTCGGCGCGTTCGGCAGCGGTCCGCAGACAGTCCCGGGCCCGGGCGCGTTCCCGGCGGCGGTCAGCTGCCGGCCCTGCGCGAGGAGCGCGGCCACCAGCTCCCGCCCCGGCCCGTCGGTGAGGAGCCGCACGGCCTCCTCCGCCAGGTCCAGGCCCCGGCGTCCGCCGGTGACCGTGCCGAGCACCCTCAGGGCGCGGCCCACCGTGCGGGGCGTGCCCCACACCCGGGCCAGGCGCAGCTCCTCCTCGGCCAGGGCGAGCGCCTCCTGGGGGCTGCCGAGGGCCAGCCGGCACACTGCGGCGGCGGAACGCCACGGGGTGACGACCGGGCTGACCACGTCGCGGGCGGTCTGACGGCGGCCGCACTCCAGGAAGTCGTGCAGGGCGCCGGCGGTGTCGCCGGTGGCGGCGCGCTGTACGCCCCGGGCGTACAGGAACCGGTTCAGCTCCCAGTTGTCGGGGCCTCGCGCAGGTCGAAGCCGTCCGCGAGCCGCCGGGCCTCGGCGGTGCGGCCGGTCTCGACGAGCGCGAGCAGGGTGGTGGCGTGGATGTTGGAGGGCCGTGGGCGGGCGCGGGAGGTTCGGCGGGCAGCATCGCGTACTCGCCGCGCGCGGCGGCGATGTCGGCCCGGGTGTTGAGCAGCGCGGCGTGCATCGGGTGCAGCAGATCGGGGCGCTGGCCGGCCAGGCCGCGGTCCACGAGGCGGTCGGCCTCGTCGAGTTCGTCGGCCCACTGGGCGACGGCGGCAGCCGTTCCCAGCAGGAACGGCTCGGTCAGCGGGTGGGCCGGCTCCGCGAGCAGGGCGCGCAGCTGCCGCATCGCGTCGTCCGCCGAGGTCAGTGCGGCGGTGGCCGCGTGGCGCACGAGCAGTGCCCGGGTCGCGGGGCCGACGAGTTCCGGTGAGCGCTCGGCGGTGTCGGACAGACAGCGGTACACGTCCTGGCGGACCGTCTGGTCCTGGTCGGAGAAGAGTGCGGACGCGGTCTGGAGCGCGGCGCCCAGGTCGGGGTGCCCGGCGAGCTGGCCGTCCACCGTGCGCAGGACCTCCACGGCGGCGCGGGCCCGGCCGCGCCCGGCCAGCGCGGTGCCGAGGGCCACGGCGGCCCGCACCCGGTCCTGTGGTGTGCCGTGCAGGGTCAGCGCCTCGGTGAGCCGGGGATCCCGGCGGAGGATTCCCGGCCCGCGCATTCCAGGGAGCCCAGTTCGGTCAGGACCCGCTGCCGGTGTTCGTCGGGCAGCGGCTCCTCCAGGGACCGGCGCAGGAAAGCGACGGCGTCGTCGGAACCGCCGTCGCGCAGGGCGAGCGAGGCGGCATCCCGCAGCACGGCCGGTGCCCAGGGGGCGCCCACCGGGCCGGACAGCAGCAACTGCCGTGCCACTGCCCTCGTGGGGGCGCCGCGGTGGAGCATCGCCTCGGCCGCCGCCCGGCGCAGCGCGCGCCGCCGGGTGTCGGGGACGCCGGTGAGCACGGCGTCCCGCAGCAGCGGGTGGGCGT
Organism: Streptomyces tuirus; assembly: GCA_018195615.1. Lineage (GTDB taxonomy): Bacteria > Actinomycetota > Actinomycetes > Streptomycetales > Streptomycetaceae > Streptomyces > Streptomyces tuirus_A. Next base: position 2,031,782 of record JAGTPG010000001.1, read on the forward strand.
ACCGGGGGTGGCCGTCCGGCCCGGGGCGCAGCAGCCCGAGTCCCGTCATCGCGGTGAGCCACCCCGCCACCCGGGCCGGGTCGGCACCGGTGAGCTCGGCGAGCAGCCCGGCCGGGGGTTCGCCCGGGTCCCCCGCCGTCCGGTCCCACCCTTCTTCCAGCACGGCGAGGGCCCGCGCCACGTCGGTCGTGCCGGACCCGGCGCTGTCCAGCCACCACCGCACGGCCGCCGGGTACGAGCCCGGGTACAGCGCGGCGGAGCTCTCGGGGAGGGTGGGGTGAGGGGCGGGGGCGCCCAGATCGTCGAGAAGCGCTCGCAGCAGCAGGGGGCTCCCCGCACCGGCCCGGACACAGCTCTCGATCCATGCCGCGGGGGCTGTCGGGTGCTCGGCTCGGACCAGCCGGGTCGCCGAGTCCGGGGTGAGGGGAGCCAGGGTGTGGGTGTCGACGAGGGCGGGCGAGAGGGTGTGGGCGAAGCCGGGGCCGGGCGGGTCGATGTCGTACTGGCTGCGTTCGGTGACGGCCAGCAGCATCGGCCGGGGTAATCGGTCCACGTGCCGGGCGGCCTCCACCAGCCAGCGGTGCGAGGGCCCGTCGGCCAGGTGGACGTCGTCCACGGCGAGCAGCAGCGGGGAGTCACCGGCGTAAGCGCGCAGCGCCCGCCACAGCAGGGCGGCCCGCTCCCGCTCGTCGCCCGTCGGGCCGGGCTGCACCGAGCCCGGTACGGGGCCGAGGAGTTGCAGGACGGCGGCGAAGGGCTCGGCCGACCAGCCCGGCGAGCAGCGGGAGCGCAGCACTCGCATGCCCTGTGCCGCGGCGGCCTCGGCCGCTGCCTCCACAACCGTGGTCCGGCCGGTGCCGGTGGCGCCGCGCAGCAGGACGAGGCCGCCCGTCCCGGAGCGGGCGCGTGCGATACCGGCGGCGAGCAGGGCAGCCGCTTCCCGGTGTTCGGCCGGCTGGTCAGGCCGTAACCGCACGGGCTGGGGCTGCTCGCACTGCGAATCGGGCATTCCTGGCTCCTTGGTCGGTTATGACGTCTTCCCCCGTCGAGGACGGCCGGCTCGTGGGGCCGGTGCCGTGACAAGGGCCACGGCGGCGGAATCCGGCCCCGGCGGAACCGGGCGGGCCGTCATGTCGCGGCCTGCGCGTCACCGTCGGCTTTCACGGGGCCGGTCTCGTGGTTCCCGTGGGGCCGATCTCGTGGTTCTGCTCGTGGTGCTCCACGATTGCGCCCGCATCGTCCGTCCCAGAAGGCTGAGAAGTGCACATGCGCCACCGTCCCCGCGGAGGTGGCGCGCACGCTGACATGGGGGAAACGGTTGCTCAGCTCATCGCGGACCACACGCCCCGGGACGGCCGACTCCGTGTCCCGGATCCCCGTGGCGGTGCACGCCCCGGACCCGATCTCGCGCGCGGGAGCCCTCAGCCAGTTGCGTCGGTTCCCGGAGGTCGAACTGAGGGAGGAGTCCGGGTCCGGCCCCGGCACGGTGGCCCTGCTCATCGAGGACGTACTCGACGACACGGCGCTGACCCGGCTGCGCCGGCTGGTGCGCAGCGAGGGGGCACGGGCGGTGCTCGTCGTGGCCGCCCTGCGGGAGTCGGAACTGCTGGACGTGATCGAGTGCGGGGTGGGTGCCATCGTGTGGCGGCGTGAGGCCACCGCGACGCGACTGGTGCAGGCCGTGCTCGCGGCGGCCCGGGGCGACGGTGACCTGCCCGCCGATCTGCTCGGCCGGCTCATCAACCAGGTGGGCACCCTGCACCGCAGCGCGGCCGGCCGTCCCGGTGCTCCCGCCTCGGGGATGACGGCGCGTGAGGTGGACGTGCTGCGGCTGGTGGCCGAGGGACTCGACACCGGTGAGATCGCCAGCAAGCTGTCCTACTCCGAACGCACCGTCAAGAACGTGATGCACGGGCTGACCACCCGACTGCACCTGCGCAACCGGGCGCACGCCGTGGCCCATGCCCTGCGGGAAGGCTACATCTGACCGAACGGGCATCCGAAGCCGCCCCGCCGGGCAGCACGGTCTGCCCCACCGCCGTCCCCGGCGTCCCTGCGGGCCCGGGTGGCACGGAGGGAGGATCGGATACGGCGGCACCTGGCGGTGGGTGACTCAGGGGGACGCGCACGGCAGGGCGGGGCGGAAGCGGGAGCGCATCGGTGATCCACGAAGTGGACGAGGTCCTCAAGGGCCTGCTCAGCGGCGGCGCGCTGGCCGGGTCCGGGATCGACGTCGCCCTGGACGCCCCGACGCGCGACTGGGCCGCCCGTCGCAACGCGCCCACGATCAACGCCTATCTGTACGACATCCGGGAGGACGTCAACCGCCGCCAGCGGGGCCATCTGCCGGTTCTGGACGAGCGGGAGGTCGTCGTCAAGCACCGGCAGCCGCCGCGCTGGTTCCGGCTGTCGTACCTGGTGACGGCGTGGACGAAGCAGCCCCAGGACGAACACCGGCTGCTGTCCGCGGTGCTGGCCACGCTGATCCCGCGCGAGCTGATCGCCCCCTCCGAACTGCCCGGCTCGCTCGGGGCGTTGGGCATGACCATCCCCATGTCCGTGGCCGGCACCCAGACCGAGTCGCGTTCCCTCGCGGAGATCTGGTCGGCGCTCGGCGGTGAACTCAAGCCGTCCCTCGACCTCGTGATCACGGCTCCCTTCCCGGCCTACCCCGAATACGACGCCGGTCCGCCCGTCACCGAGGGCGCGGCGATCCGCCTCCGCGCCCTGGACGGCACGCCGCCGGGCACGGAGGAACGAACCCACAGCACCCGCCAGGTGGCAGCGGGCCGCGAGGCCCGGAAGGCAGCGCGCCGCGCGAAGAGGCTGGACGGAACACCGTGACGACGGACGCCACGGCCGATCGACTCGCCCAGGGCGCGAACACCACGACCGCCGGGGCCGGCTCCGCGAGGGCGCGAACACCGAGTTCGACGCCATGTCCGCCGACGGCAGCGCCACCCGCCGCGCGAAGGGTTCGGGCGTCACGACCGCCGACGACACCGCCCGTACTCCGAAGGACGCGGACACCATGACCGCCGAGGACACCGCCCGCACCCCGAACGGCCCGGACACCATGACCCCCGACAGCACCGCCCGGACCGCGAACGGCACGGACGCCACGACAGCCGACGGCACCGCCGCCCACGTCCCGAAGTGCGGGAACGCCGAGTGCGACCCCGTCGGCCCCCTGCTCGCCCGCCTCGCCGTGTTGCGGGACCGTGTCGCCCTGCTGGTCGAGCACCGGTCCGCCGGGGACCCCACGGCCGGTGACCCGCTGCGCGGTCTGTATCTGTCGGAGGAGGCCGTACGGCATCTGCTGCGGCCGGCCGAGCCGTTGCCCCTCGAACGGCCCGACCGGGGCGGCCGGGCCGGTGACCGTCTGGCCGGTCTGTCCGCCCGGCTCGGGCTGACCGAGCTCGACACCATGCTGCTGCTCATCGCCCTCGCCCCCGACCTGGACCGCGTCTTCGAACCGCTGTACGGCTACCTCAACGACGACGTCAGCCGCCGCCGGGCGACCGTCGCGCTCGCCCTCGACCTGTGCGGCATCCCCGTCCATCTGGCCGAGGCGCGGGCCCGGCTGCATCCCACTGCCCCGCTGTCCGCGCTCGGGCTGCTCACCGTGGAGGAACCGGAACGGCCGTTCCTCAGCCGCTCGTTGCGCGTGCCCGACCGGCTCGTGGCACATCTGCTCGGCGACGACACCCCCGACGCGGTGCTCGCCGGGCACCTGCACCCCCTGCCCGCACCGGGCCGCCTCGAAGACGTCCTCGAAGACGTCGGGGAACAGCAATCGGAGTCCACCCGCCTCGTCGACCGGCTGGCCGCCCGGCTCACCGCCGGCCCCCCGCTCACCGTGTATCTCCGCGAGCGCCGTGAGGGCGACGGACTCCCCTGCGTCACCGCCGCCCTGCGCGCCGCGGGCCTCGCGGCCCTGCGCTTCTCGGGCCCCGAGGACCACGTGCCCGAACTGCTGCGCGAGGCTCGGCTGAGCGACCGCGCCGTCGTCGTCACCGGACTGCCGGATCAACCGACGTCACTGTTCCGGCAGTTGATCGCGGCGACCGACGTGCCCGTGCTGGTGACCGGTTCGCGCCCGTACGACTCACAGTGGTGCGACCGGGACCCCCTCGTCCTGGAGGCACCCCCGCGGCACGCGGGCGCGGTGCGGGCCTGGTCGAACGCCCTCGGCGGGGACCCCGGCTTCGACCTGGCGGCCACGGTCGCCCCGTACCACCTGGCCGGCGACCGCGTCATCCGTGCCGCCCGCGCGGCCCGGGACCTCGCCGACTTCGACGGGGCCCCGCTCTCCCCGGCCCATCTGCGCCTCGCCGCCCGCCAGCAGTCCGCCTCCGGACTGGAGCAGCACGCCCGCCGGATCCGGCCCGCCGTGGACTGGCGGGACCTGGTCCTGCCCGAGGGGCCGCTGTCCCAGCTGCGGGAACTCGCCCTGCGCGCCCGCCACCGCGACCGGGTCCTCGGCGACTGGCGGCTCAGCGCGGGCGGAGGCCGGGGCCGGGGTGTGCTCGGCCTGTTCGCGGGCGAGTCCGGCACCGGCAAGACACTGTCGGCCGAGGTGGTCGCGGCCGACCTCGGTCTCGACCTCTACGTCGTCCAGCTGTCGTCCGTGGTCGACAAGTACATCGGCGAGACAGAGAAGAACCTCGAACGCATCTTCACCGAGGCCGACCGCACCGACGCGGTGCTGCTCTTCGACGAGGCCGACGCCGTCTTCGGCAAGCGGTCCGAGGTGAAGGACGCACACGACCGGTACGCCAACCTGGAGAGCGCCTACCTGCTCCAGCGACTGGAGTCCTTCGACGGTATCGCGCTGCTCACCACCAACCTGCGCGCCAACATCGACGAGGCGTTCACCCGGCGCCTGGACCTCATCGTCGACTTCCCGTTCCCGGACGCGGGGCAGCGCCTCGCACTGTGGCGGCACAGCCTGTCGCACGTACCGGGTGCGGACGGCGTCGAACTCGACGCGGTGGCGGCCGGCTTCGAGCTGGCGGGCGGCTCCATCCGCAGCGCCGTGGTGACCGCCGCGTACCTGGCCGCCGGGCGCGGGGACCAGGTCGCGGCGGGCGACCTGCTGGAGGGCGCCCGCCGCGAGTACCGCAAGGCCGGCCGTCTGGTGCCGGGGGAAGGCACCTGGTAGCGGCCGGGCCGGCGGCGCCGGCCGTCAGTTCCCCGACGGCCGGACGATCATCCACTCCTGGTCGTCGGTGTTGGAGCAGTCGAACAGGGTGAGACGGGCCTCGTCACCGCCGGTGCTGTAACCGGACACGTCAAGGCACTTGTTGTTGCTGGCGAAGTTGCGGATCCAGTACGCACCGCTCTCCTGCTTGTCGAGCCACCACAGCTGGTTGTCGCCGGTCGTGCCGTCGCAGGTGAACTCGGTGATCCCGGACGGCACGGGGGCGGCGCCGTAGTCCGGCAGGTCCATGCACAGCTGGTCCTTGACGTTGCGGATCTGGACCAGCGCGTGGCCGCCCGGCCCCGTCTTCGGGTACTTCACCTCCAGGTTCCACAGCTGGTTGTCCTCGGGGCCCTCGTTGCAGGTGAACTGCTGTACGGGCCCGTCGGACCGGCCCTTGTCCTCGCCCGGCAGGTCCGCGCACTTCTTGGTGGTGGTGTTGCGCAGCAGCACGTTCGTCGCCGGCACCACGGGCTTCGGGGTCTTCTTCTTGGGAGGCGGTGGGGCAGCACCCCGCCGCCGTCCCCGGCACCCGCACCGGCCTGCGACTCCTGAGGCGTCGGCGACGGGGGTGGCGCCGAGGACAGGGCAGGGGTGGGTGTCGGGGACGGGGCGAGGGTGCTGCCGGCCTCCTCGGCGCTCGCGACGGCCTTGGTGCCGACCGCGGGCTTGTAGGCGATCCACAGCATGACGAAGGTGATCGCGAGGGCGAGGAAGACTCCGAAGAAGGTCGCCAGCCAGCGCGGCAGGAACCCGCGCTGGACGAACGTCCCCTCCACGGGGAGCGCGGTGGCGCCGGAGCGCTGCACGGCGAGGGTGTAGGGCCGCTGCTCCTTCGACCCGAACCAGATGATGTTCTTCGGCTTGAGCGTGGTCCTGACGAAGGCGGCACGGCCCGGCTCGATCTGGACGTTGGCCGGGTGGATGTCGTACGACAGCTCGTCGCCGTTGTCGCTGCCGCTCAGGGACGCGGTCAGCTTGGTGTTGCCCACGTTGTCGATCGCGAGCCGGGGCCGTCCCCGCAACCGCCCCTTGACGGTGGGCGGCACCAGCTCCGCCCGCACCTCGGTGAACGGCGTGATGGTCAGGTTCCCCTCGGGAACGGTCGTCGCCTCGGGATGCTCGGTCGGCGTGATCCGCACCGCGTACGGGTTCGGCCCCGCCGCGGCGTCCGGCGTACGCGGCGGCGCGAACGTCAGTTCCACCGTGCCGGTCGTGCCGGGATACAGACGCAGGGCCGCCGGTTCGACCGTCGTCCAGGGGGCGACGGGGCCGACCGGTTCGAAGCGGTACTCGTCGACGACGTCACCGGTGTTGCGCAGCCGCAGGCGCACACGCGTGCTGCTGCCCGGGTCGACGGTCGCGGAGGCGGGTTCCAGAGAGGTCCACAGGCTCACACCGTGACGCTAACCAGGGGCCGGCGGTACGTCAGGAAGCGCGAGGGCACGATGCGATGCCCTGGTGCCCCTGCCCTTGAGGGCAACCGGGCTGCCCTCTCCCCGGCACCGGAGGCCGTTCCGCCCCGGGCCCACGCGCGTGAGGGTGAGAGCTGTTCGTGTCTCGTACCCGAGGAGAGCAGAGCATGCCGTCCTACCTGTCGCCCGGCGTCTACGTCGAGGAGGTGGCCAGCGGCTCGCGCCCGATCGAGGGGGTGGGGACCTCGGTGGCGGCCTTCGTCGGCCTCGCACCGACCGGTCCGCTGAACGAGCCGACGCTGGTGACCAACTGGACGCAGTACGTGGCGGCCTTCGGTGAGTTCACCGACGGGTACTACCTCGCGCACTCCGTCTACGGCTTCTTCAACAACGGCGGCTCCGCCGCGTACGTCGTCCGTGTGGGCGGCTCCCCGAGGGCGCCCCGCCGACGCGGAGCCGGACAGCCCGCCGCCGTCACCGGCCGCCCCGGCAGCGCCCCGGCCGCACTGCCGGCGGGCGAGCCGCAGCAGCTCGGCACCTTCAGTGTGACCGCCGTGGGACAGGGCGACCTGAGCGTCGAGGTCGCCGACCCGGAGGGCGAAGGCCCCGCCGAACGGTTCAAGCTGATCGTCAAGGACGGCGGCAAGCCGGTCGAGACGTTCGACGTGACCGCCAAGAAGGGCGGCCGCAACTACGTCGTCACGCAGGTCAAGGAGCGCTCCAAGCTCATCACCGTCACCGAGGCCGCGCCGGCCGCGCAGCTGGCCCGCCCGGACAACCAGACGGTCGCCCTGGTGGCCCCGCGCCCGCCCCGGCAGTCCCCGCCGAGACGGCGGACGCCACGCACCCCGGTCCGGCCCAGTACCTCGGCGACTCGGCCGACCGCACCGGCTTCGGCGGTCTGGAGGCCGTCGACGAGGTCTCCATGGTGGCCGTCCCCGACCTGATGGCCGCCTACCAGCGCGGCGCGATCGATCTGGAGGCCGTCAAGGCCGTCCAGCTCGGGCTGATCGCCCACTGCGAGCTGATGGGCGACCGGGTCGCCGTGATCGACCCGCCGCCGGGGATGAACGCCCGGCAGATCCGCGTCTGGCGGCAGGAGACCGCCGGCTACGACTCCAAGTACGCGGCCCTGTACTACCCCTGGATCAAGACGTTCGACCCGGCGACCGGCCAGGCCCGGCTGGTACCGCCGAGCGGCCACGTCGCCGGCATCTGGGCCCGCAACGACGCCGAGCGCGGCGTCCACAAGGCACCCGCCAACGAGGTCGTGCGCGGGCGGTGGACCTGGAGCTCCAGATCACCCGGGGCGAGCAGGACCTGCTCAACCCGATCGGCGTCAACTGCATCCGCGCCTTCCCCGGCCGCGGCATCCGCGTCTGGGGCGCCCGCACCCTCTCCTCCGACCCGGCCTGGCGCTACCTCAACATCCGCCGGTACTTCAACTACCTGGAGGAGTCGATCCTGGTCGGCACCCAGTGGGTGGTGTTCGAGCCGAACGACCACAACCTATGGGCCCGGATCCGGCGCAACATCTCGGCGTTCCTGGTCAACGAGTGGCGCGACGGCGCCCTCTTCGGGCAGCGCCCCGAAGAGGCGTACTACGTCAAGTGCGACGAGGAGACCAACCCGCCGGAGTCGGTCGACGTCGGCCGTGTCGTCTGCGAGATCGGCATCGCGCCGGTCAAGCCCGCGGAGTTCGTGGTCTTCCGGCTGGCCCAGTTCTCCAGCGGCGGCGGGGAGCTGGAGGAATGACCCCCGGGCCGGCCACCCACCTCACCACACTCTCCGGAAGGAAGGACTGACGGCACATGAGCCTCTCCCCGGGTGACTCCCTCACCTCACACAACTTCGGCCTGCAGATCGACGGCGTCATGGTCGAGTACCTCGCCGAGGTCAGCGGCCTGTCCATGGAGCAGGACGTCATCACGTACCAGCAGAACACCGCGAACGGCCAGAACAAGGTCGTGAACCTGCCGGGCGTGAAGAAGAACGGGACCTGCACGGTCGTCCGCGGTATGACCCAGTCGGCCGCGTTCACCGAGTGGATCAACCAGTCGATCGCCGGCCAGATGAGCTCGGCCCGCAAGAACGCGTCCATCATCATGATGGACTTCCAGAACACCCCGTGAAGCGCTACAACCTGCGCAACGCGTGGTGCAGCAAGATCGACACGAGCACCGTGAAGGCGGGCGAGGCGTCCGCGCTCACCGAGACCGTGACCATCGTGTTCGAAGAACTGGACATCGAGTAATGCGGCGTTCGGCGGGCAGGGCCGGTGGCGCGATCATGCACCCCGGCCCGGAGGCGGAGCCGGAGACGGCATCCGCGCCGCCCCAACAGCAACAGCAACAGCACGAGCTGCGCACCGAGTTCCCCTTCCAGCTGCCGCGCGGATACGTCGACGAGCAGGGCACGGTCCACCGCGACGGCGTGATGCGCCTGTCGACGGCGCGGGACGAACTCGTGCCGCTGCGGGACGTGCGGGTGCAGGAGAACCCGGCGTTCCTGTCGGTGGTGCTGCTCGGCCGGGTGATCACCCGGCTCGGCACGCTGCCGGCGGTGCACGACGGGATCGTGGAGAACATGTTCGCCTCCGACCTGGCCTTCCTGCAGGACTTCTACCGCCAGATCAACGCGGAGGGCCACACCCGCGCGGCCGTGGAGTGCCCGCACTGCGCGGAGCCCTTCGAGGTGGAGCTCGGCGGGAGCCGCCTGGGGGAATCGTGACGTACGCGACCGACCGGCTGCACGAGGAGATCGCGTACGTCGCCTATCACTTCCACTGGAGCATGGACGAGATCCTGAACCTGGAACACCGCGACCGCCGCCGCTACACGAACGAGATCGCGTCCCTGGTCACGCGAGCCGGGGCGGAGGACTGAGGGATGGGGTTTCTGGGTCGGTTGCGGCGGCGCACGGGTGTCGACGGTGGTGCCGGTGCCCGTGCCGGTGGCAGCGGTGAGGTGACGGCCGTCGAGGTGTCCGGTACGGGTACGGGTGCCGGTCCGGTGGTGACGGCGTCCTGGTCGAGGCTGCCGCCGATCCAGCGGGCCCTGGGTTCCGGGCGGCAGGACGGTGTCGCGGATGCCGGGTTCGGCGGACGGTTGCCGACGTGGCAGAACCCGTCCTTCACGGGTTCGTCTTCGCCCGCGCTCCTGGACGGACAGTCGGGCACGATGCTGGGTGATGCGCCGCACCCGAGGTCGGGGCGACCGGTGTTCGGCCTGGAACGTCCCACGGGCGCGCTGCCGTTGGCAGGTCCCGAGCCGGTGGTGCAGCGGGCTCCGGCGGTGCCGTTACGGGAGATCCGGCCGCGGGAGGTGGGGTTACCGGTGCGCCTGCCGGGACTCTCGGCGGCGGGGCTGTCGGGGCTTCGCCGGTTCCGAGTCGCTCACCGGCTGCCAGGAGAACTGGGCCGTCGGCCGGATCTCAGGGTGCCAGGCCTACCGGAGGCCCGAGCGTCTCACGGGCAGCGAGGCCCACGGGCACCTCCACGACCGCGAAGCCGACGGAAACAGCCCACCCGACACAGCCACAGACGGCGCCAATCACCGGAGCCACAGCGGACCCACACCCCGAAGACGCAACGGAAGCCGCCAGCCCTACCGAACGCTCCAGGAACCCACGGGCAGCGAAGCCCACGGGCCCCTCCACGACCGCGAAGCCGACGAAAACAGCCCACCCGACACAGCCACAGACGGCGCCAATCACCGGAGCCACAGCGGACCCACACCCCGCAGACGCGACAGAAGCCGCCAGACCCACCGAACGCTCCACGAACCCACGGGCAACGAAGCCCACTGGCCCCTCCACGACCGCGAAGCCCACAAAGACAGCCCACCCGACACAGCCACAGACGGCGCCAATCACCGGAGCCACAGCGGACCCCCACCCCGCAGACGCGACAGAAGCCGCCAGACCCACCGAACGCCCCACGAACCCACGGGCAACGAAGCCCACTGGCCCCTCCACGACCGCGAAGCCCACAAAGACAGCCCGTACGACACAGCCACAGACGGCTGCCGTGGTTCCGGATGCTGCAGGCGCTTCCGGCGGTTCGGAGCGTTCCGGGCTCTCCGGCGGTGCCGGGGCCCTCTCGCGAGTCGTCCAGCGGAAGGGGGCCGGCGGTTCGGCACCTTCGAGTGTGCAGGTGTCGACGGTCTCGTCAGGTGCTGCGACGGACTCCGGCTCGGCCGCTCCCGTCGCACCACCTGCCCCCGCTGTCCCCGTGGTGTCACCGAGGCCGAGGCCCGTCGGGGAGGGGCCGACCTCGCCCCTGCCCGTCTCCGGCCTCCGGGTGACGCCCGTTCCGGCCAGCGAGCCGGTCCGGCCCAGGCCTCTGACAAGGGCGCACGCCGCCGCGACACCGGTACAGCGACATGCGCTCGCTGCGACGCGGCGCACTGCGACGCCCAGCGCCCGGGCCGCAACGAGGGAAGTCCAGACCCCCGCATCCGCACCGAACAGCAGCGACACGTTCGAGGACATCGCGGCGGGACCAGCCGACGCGGTGACCGCCGGCACAAGTGACACGGCACGCGGCGACGACATGCCGTCCGCTCCGCTCTCCCCGGCCGTCGGGAGCCGTACGCCGAACAGCCCGAGGCAGGGCACGACCGCCGCCCACCTCGACCCGCCGGCGCAGGAGGCAGCGCCCCGGCCCGGTGCGGTGACGCCGTCAGGACCGGCCGGGGCGCAACGGCCCACCCCTTCCGGCAGGACGGGCGGCACGTCGGCCGACTCGGGCGCACGGGCGTCGTCCGTCCAGCGACGCCCCGCAGCGGCCCCTGGCCACCCCCAGCCTCAGCCCACCGGCACCGGCACAGACCCAGCTCCGGCAGTCCAACGCCAACGCACCACAGCCGCCCGACCGCCACACGCGCAGCTCGACAGCACTGTCACGGCACCGACACCGACACCGACACCGACACCGACACCGAGCCACGACACGCGTACGACGCCCTCAGCTCCCCGCCCGATCCAGCGCAAACCAGCCGCCCCCACCGGACAGCCGCGCACGCGCCACGGCGCCACGACACCCACCGACGGAATCACTCCGCCACTGGGCGACGACAGCCGTACGCCGCCCACCGGTCCCGCGAGGACGTCAAGGGACGGCAACCACACAGCCCCCGACACGCCCACCCCGCCCGCAGGCAGCCCCAGCCGACCGCCGAACTCCCCTGCCATCAGCGGCGGTCAGAGCATCCCGTCACCCACCGGCCCCGCAACCCCCGCTGCACGACCAACCGTTGCCCCACCCGCCCGCACCGCACAGCGAGCAGCAGCACTCCTTCCCAAGACGCCACCGGCCGCCACCCCCCGACTCGGCCTCGGCGCGCCGATCACCACGCGGCCGACCGTCTCACCCCTCCCGGCGCAGACACTCAACGCACCCGATTCCCCCACCCGAAGCCTGCTTCACTCCAGCCCCCGACCCCCGCCGTCGCCAGCCCCACCCCCGCCGCTCCCCTCTGGGCGCCCCGTGACCACAACACCCCCCAGCGCCGTCCCCTCCTCGCCTCACCCGCCTCCGAAGCCCCACGACCCACTCCCCCTCCCGGTCGTGCAGCGCTTCTGGAAAAGGTCGAAGCCCACCACCAAGCCGGCCGCCGCCCCCGGCCACTCCACCACCGGCACCCTCGCAGCAGCCGCCGCAGCCACCGTGGCCACCACCCTCACCAGCCACACCACACCACCCACCACCCGACCACACCCACACCCACGTCCACGTCCACGCCATCTACCGACCCCCGCCCCCGCCCGCCTACACAGCAGTCCCCCGGGCGCCTTCGACCCCGCGAACTCACCGACTTCCAGCTCGACGAACTCGTCCACCGCATCATCGGCCGCATCACCCGGCTGATCCGCACGGAACTCCGCCTCGACCGCGAACGCATCGGCAGACTCCGCGATCCCCGCCACTGACCACCGGCCCAGAACACCCCACCGACCAGGAACGACAGAAAGGCCCTCGATGCCCCGCCAGGACCCGGGCTCCACCATCTGGTTCACCCTCAGCATCGACGGTGAGAGCCTCGGCTACTTCAACGGATGTGAAGGGCTGTCGTCCCAGGTGGAGGTCGAGCAGCGGCAGGAGGGCGGCAACAACGGGTTCGTCTGGCAGCTGCCGACCCGGGTCACCTTCTCCACGATCCGGCTGACCCGCCCGCTCACCCCGGACACCACGAAGGTCGCCAAGTGGATCTCGTCCGTGCAGACGGGGATCAAGCGGCCCACCGCCCAGATCGCGGCGCTGCGCGCGGACGGTTCGGAGGTGGCCCGCTGGGGGCTGATCGACGTACTGCCGGTGAGCTGGAGCGGACCGACCCTGGACCCCGCCAATCCGGCCGTGGCGACCGAGGTCCTGGAGATCGCCCACCACGGGTTCACGGACTGAACGGGGACGGGACAGATGGCCACACGCAGCAGCAAGGGCGCCGGCAAGAGCCTCGTCAGGGCGACGCTCGCGATCCACGAGCCGCCCGTCGGCAACAGCACCACCCCCGGCGGGATCATCCGGACCTTCGGGTTCGACTTCAACCCGGCCCAGCTGTCGCTGACCCGCCGCGCCCAGTGGAAGTCGACCCCCGCGCAGATCGAACGGTCCGGTGCCCTGCCGGAGTTCATGGGGCGGAGGCACGCGAGATGAGCGTGGAGATCTTCCTCGACTCGTCCGACGAGCCGGCCGGCAACACGGTGCTGAAGAAGGTGGAGTCGCTGCTCGGCTGCTGCGAGGTGACCTCCGCCAGCATCGCCGCCAAGCAGCCGTCGCCGCCCTGGGTGGTGTTCCAGTGGGGTCGTTCTCCACCGCCAGGTTCACCGCGTACGTGAGCTCCGTGGAGGCGACGTACTCGCTCTTCGGCACGACCGGCGTGCCCATCCGGGCCGCCTGCCGGCTCCAGTTGCATGAGATCCCCAGCAAGACCAAGGGGCAGAACCCGACGTCGGGCGCGCTCACCGCGCGGCGTGTGCACCGGGTCGTGGCGGGCGACTCGCTGCCGTCGCTGGCCTGGCGGGAGTACGGCGACGCCGCCGCGTGGCGCTCGATCGCCGAGGCCAACGGCATCGACGACCCGGCACGGCTGCCGGCCGGTGCGGAACTGGTGCTGCCCGCCGCCGAGGAGGTGCGCCCGTAATGGTGCGGTCCGCGTTCTCCAACGTCATCGAGGTCAAACTCGGAGGCGACAAGCTGCCGCCCGAGTTCGCCCGGGCCCTCGTGGACAGCTACGTCGACCAGGGCGCCGGTGTGCCGGCCGCGTTCCGGCTGACCTTCCGGGACCCGTACCGGATCCTCCTCGGCAAGCTGAAGGTCACGTTCGGCACCCCGGTGGTCCTCGCGCCGGTGTCCGAGGGGAAGGGCGCCGCCGACCCGTTGCTGACGGGCGAGGTCACCGGCCTGGAGGCCGACTACGACGGCACCGGCACCTTCACCGTGATCCGCGGCTACGACCTCGGGCACCGGCTGCTGCGCCGGCGCCGGGTGGCGGCCTACCGCAACCAGAGCGCGTCGGACATCGTGCGCAAGCTGGCCGCCCAGGACGGGGTGCCGCTCGGGCGGGTGCAGTCGACGAGGACGGTGTACGAGTTCATCAGCCAGTCCAACGTCACCGACTGGGACTTCCTCGCCCGGCTCGCCGACGAGAACGAGATGGTGATGTCGGTCGACGCGGACGGGAAGTTCCAGTTCGTCAAGCCGAAACCGTCGTCCGGGGCGCCCTCGCCGAACACCGACGGCGACAAGAGCCCGTTCGTGCTCCAGGGCGGGCACGACATCCTGCGGCTGCGGGCCGCCGTCACCGCCGCCGACCAGGTCGCCGAGGTCGAGTCGCGGGGCTGGGACGTCACCACGAAGAAGAAGCTGACCGCCACCGCGCCCGCCGCCTCCAACCCGGGCATCAGCATCGGGACCACGCCGGGCGCGGCGGCCGGCAAGTTCAAGCCCGCCACACTGGTGGAGACGAGCACACCGTACGACCGGCAGAACGAAGTGAAGTTCGCGGCGGACGCCCTCGCCGACGACGTCACGTCCTCCTTCGCCGAGCTGGAGGTCGTCGCGCGCGGAAACCCCGAGCTGCGCCCGGGAGTTCCGGTGGCGCTCGCGGACGTCGGGGAGCCTTTCGAGGGCAAGTACACGGTCACCTCCGTACGGCACGTCTTCGGCGACGGCAAGCACTACGAGGCGTGGGTGACGGTCAGCGGGCGGCAGTGGAGGTCGCTGTACGGGCTGGCGTCGGGCGGCGCGGACACCGCGCCCCGGCTGCCGAGCGTGGCCAACGCCCTGGTCACCGACGTGAACGACCCGCTCAAGCAGGGCCGGGTCCGGTTGCGGTTCCCGTGGCTGGACGACACCTACGTCAGCGACTGGACGCGGACCGTGCAGATGGGCGGTCTCGGCGGCGGCGGCATCTTCCCGATGGACGTCAACGACGAGGTGCTCGTCGCGTTCGACCGGGGAGCCCTGGATCATCCGTTCGTCATCGGCGGTCTGTACAACGGCAAGGACAAGCCGACACCCGTGGGTGACGTGCCGTTGCACGACACCGTGCGCAAGAAGGCGAGCCGGCACACGGTCTCCGACCGGGACGGCAACCGGATGGACCTGCTCAGCCAGAAGACGGGTGGCCGCAGGCAGGGCGTCCGGCTGGCGTCGGGCGACAAGCAGCTGGTCATCAACCTGGACCGGACGAACACCGAGATCGTCGTGGACAGCAAGGGCTCGGTCACGATCAAGGGCAGCCGGTCGGTGTCGGTGGAGGCCGGCACGGATCTCACGCTCAGCGCCCGGCGCAGGCTGACCATCAAGAGCGGCGGCACCCTCGACATCAGGGGCGGCAGCATGGTCAACGTCACCGCCACGGGCGAGCTGGGCCTGAGGACGGGCGGCCTGCTGAACATGGACGCGGGCGGCATCGCGAACCTCGTGGCCAAGGGCACCGTGCAGATCACCTCGCCCCTCAACACCACGGTCAAGGGCGCCAGCGTGCTGCTCGGGGCAAGGTGCTGGTCAACGGACTGCCGCTGCCGATATGACCACGACTTCTTCTCGAGGAAAGCAGGTGCGGGTCTGATGGCCGAGCAGTTCGTCGGGTCCGGCTGGTCGTTCCCGCTGCGCATCGGGCCCACCGGCGGGATCGCCCTGGTGAGCGGGGAGCGGGAGATCGAGGAGGCGATCCGGCTGGTGCTGTCGACCGCTCCGGGCGAGCGGCCGATGCGGCCGGACTTCGGCTGCGCGATCCACGACCTGGTGTTCGCGCCGGTCAACGAGCAGACCGCGGGCCGCATCCAGCACGAGGTGTACATCGCCCTCGACCGGTGGGAGCCGCGCATCGAGGTCGACGACGTCGAGATCACCGCCGGCACCGACCGGAGCGTCCTCTACATCGACGTCCGGTACTCGATCCGCGGCACCAACAACCCGCGCAGCCTGGTCTTCCCCTTCTACGTCATTCCGTCCCACGAGGAGCCCGACGCCCCCGGCGCGGGCGACGCCCCCGAAAGCGACCGCTGATGGCACTGCCCTCCCCCAACCTCGACGACCGCCGCTTCCAGCAGTTCGTCGACGACGCCAAGCGCTACATCCAGCAGCGCGCCCCGGAGTGGACCGACCACAACGTCTCCGACCCGGGCGTCACCCTCGTCGAGACGGTCGCCCACATGGCCGACCAGATCGTCTACCGGCTCAACCGGGTGCCGGAGAAGAACCACCTGGCGTTCCTGGACCTCGTCGGATCACCCTGTTCCCGCCGTCCGCGGCCCGCACCGACGTGACGTTCTGGCTCTCCGCGCCCCAGGAGGAGCCGGTGTCCGTGCCGGTCGGCACGGAGGTCGCCACACTGCGCACCGAGAGCGAGGAGGCGGTCGTCTTCGCCACCGAGCGCGAACTGACGGTGGTGCCCGGCTCGTTGCGGCATCTGCTGGTGCAGCACCGGGGCGAGCCGGTGGTGGACCGGACGCACGACCTCGCCGAGGACGGCAAGGACCTGCTGTGCTTCGCCGAGTCGCCCGCCGCCGGGGACTGCATGCTGCTCGGGCTGACGGCCGCGGTGCCTTACTGCGCGGTGGCCCTGGACCTGGACAGCCGGGTGGACGGCGTCGGTGTGGATCCGCGTCAGCCGCCGCTGGTGTGGGAGGCGTGGACCGCGGACGGCTGGCAGCCCTGCGAGGTCGACCGGGACGCCACCGGCGGCCTCAACCGTCCCGGCGAGGTCGTCCTGCACGTCCCTGGCGGGCACGTGCTGTCCCGCAACGCCGGCCAGGAGGCCGGCTGGCTGCGCTGCCGGGTCACCGAACCCCTGCCGGGCCAGCCGTTCTACACCACCTCGCCCACCGTGCGCGCCGCCGAGGCGTTCACGATCGGCGGCACCACCGGCGTCGTGCACGCCGAGACGGTGTACGACGAGGCGCTCGGCGAGTCCACCGGCCTGCCGGGGCAACGGCTGCGGCTGGCGCACGCGCCCGTGGTCGGCGACGACCCTCCGGTGCTGCTGCAGACCGCCGAGCACGACGGCTGGACGGACTGGCGGGTCGTCCCGAACTTCGCGTCCTCGGGACCGTACGACCGGCACATCACCCTCGACGCCACGACCGGCGAGATCGCCTTCGGCCCGGCCGTGCGCGTACCGGACGGATCCCTGCGGCAGTACGGGATGGTCGCCCCCAAGGGCGCACCGGTGCGCGCCCGCCGCTATCGCACGGGCGGCGGCCGCGCGGGCAACGTGGCTCGTGGCGCCGTGCGGATCCTGCGCACCTCCATCCCGTACGTCTCCGAGGTCGTGAACCGCGAGGCCGCGCGCGGCGGTGTGGACGGGGAGACGGTGGAGGAGGCGAAGGTCCGGGCGCCGATCACCCTGCGCGCCCAGGAGCGTGCCGTGACGCTGCGCGACTACGAGGAACTGGCGCGCCGCGCCGCCCCGGAGACCGCGCGCATCACCTGCCTGGAGGGCGACGAGGGCGAGCACGGCGCTTACGCGGTACGGGTGTTGGTGGTGCCGCAGGCGGTGCCGGACCCCGGTGGCCGCCTCCGCTTCGAGCAACTGGTTCCCGGTGACGCACTGTTGGACCGCATCACGCGTCACCTGGACGAACGGCGTCTGATCGGGACCCGGTTGGCGGTGGGCCCGCCCTACTACCAGGGCGTCACGGTCGTGGCCACGGTGCACGCCTTCCGGGGCGTCGACACCGACCGGGTGCGCCGGCAGGCGCACGACGCCCTCTACCGGCACCTCGACCCGCTGACCGGTGGCGCCGACGGCACCGGCTGGCCGTTCGGTCGGCCGGTCCAGGCCGGGGAGGTGTTCGCTGTGCTGCAGCGCGTACCGGGGGTGGAGCTGGTGGACGAGGTGGTGCTGCATCCCGCTGACCCGCTCACCGGTAAACGCGGCGAGCGGACGGACCGGATCGACCTGTCCGCACCGTCGCTGGTCTTCTCCTTCGACCACCGCGTCCGGGTGATCGGAGACGGTGCATGAGGGGCTCGATCGACGGCCTCGGGTCCTCCGCGCCGATCGGCGCGATGCTGCCGGCCGTGTTCGCCGACGACGACCTGGCCCAGCGGTTCGTCGCCGGGCTCGACGACGTGGTCGCGCCGATCCTGAGCGTGCTGGACTGTCTCGACACGTACTTCCGCCCCTCTCTGGCGCCGCTCGACTTCACCCAGTGGCTGGGGGATTGGGTCGGCGCGGAGACCGAGGGCGACGAACCCGAGCCGCTGCTGCGGGCCGCCGTGGCCGCGGCCGCGTACCTGCACCGCATCCGCGGCACCCGGCGCGGGCTGTCCGAGGCGGTGCGGCTCGCGTTCGGTGTGGAGCCGGAGATCACGGAGAGCGGTGCCGCGACGTGGAGCGCCCGTCCGCTCGGCTCGTTCCCCGGCACTCCCCGCCCTCACCTGCGCGTCCACCTCCGCCTGCCGCACCCGACCCCAGCGGACCGCCACCGCCTGGACGCCCTCGTGTCCGCCGCCCGCCCCGCCCACATGCCGTACACGGTCCACGTGACCGCCGGCGCCCCCGCCGAAAGGACCCGGGAGACATGACGACCCCCCAGAACTGCGCCGACTGCGGCACCCGCGCCGAACCGGGCCAGTCGTTCTGCGACGCGTGCGGGGCGGTACTGAGCTGGACGGACCAGCCGTCAGTCCCCCGACAGCGGACCGGGCCGTCCACGGCGCCCGACCGCCCCCGAGCCTCCGAGCCCACCCGCGACTCCGGCCGAGCCAGGAACTCCCGTCCGACAAGGGGCTCGGAACCGGCCCGGGACTCCGGACCAGACGGCGACCCGGAACCAGCCGGGGACTCCGGACCAGCTCGTGGCTACGGACCCAGTGACTACGGGACCGCCGGTGGCTATGGGACCACCGGTGGCTACGGGACCGCCGGTCCCTCCGCACCAGCCCGTGGCTCAGGAACGACCCATGGCTCCGAGCCAACCCGCGGCCCCGGGCCTGCCAGTGGCCCCGGGCCCGCCGAGTTCGCCGAGTTCACCGAGAGAGGTTCCAGCACCGCCGGGAACCGCCGGCTCGCCGGGTCCGCCGGGGAGCCCGGGCTGTCCGGCGCCTCCGGGGTCTCTCGGCATGCCGGCCCTGACGACGCCGACGGCGAGTGGGGCGGCGGGGCCGCCACGACTCGCTCGGCCGGCCAAGCCGGCTCCGGCCCAGGCGCGGGCCCCCAGTGGCCTCAGTCCCCGGCCGCCTCATCCCCGGGCCCCTCCCGCCCGGCGGCCCCCTCGCCGGAGCCCGGCCGGGACACCCCGGAAGTCCACGCCCGCCGCGACACCACCAGCCACCCCGACGTCCACCCCCGCCGCGACACCACCGGCCACCCCGACATCCAGGCCCGCCGCAATACCGACCACCCCGACGCCCCCTCCCCGAGCACGCAAGCCCCGGACGAAACCGCCCCCACCCAGCCCGTCCCCCCGGCCACCGCACATCCGGAGTCCCCCGCCGAGACCACCGGCCCGACCGAACGCGCCCGCCGCCTCCTCATCCCGGTCAGCGGCCCCGAACCCCGCACCGCGCCCCAACCCTCCGTCGACCCCGTCCTGCCGGGCCGCCCCACCCCGCAGCGCCCGCAGTCCGTACGGCCCCCTGGCGAGGAACACGGCGTGGACGGCGGCACGCCCTGCCCCTGGTGCGCCACGCGCAACCGGCCCGAGCGGCACTTCTGTGCCCGGTGTGCGATGCCGATGGCCGGTGACGGACCGGCGGCCCCGGGCCGGCTCCCCTGGTGGCGGCGGCTCGGCCCCTTCGGCCACCAGGAGGCCCCCTACGCGGGCGACCGCCCCCGGCTGCGCCGTGCCTTCGACCGCCTCCTGTCCTGGCTGGGCATCGCGATCGTCCTGTCCCTGCTGGCCGTTCTGGCGTTCAACATCCCCAAGGGCGTCCAGGCCACCCGGGACCACTTCACCAAGCGTGCCCCGGTCTACGCGGACCGCTACACCGCCTCTCGTTCCTTCCCCGGTCACAAGCCGGACCTGGCCTTCGACAGGCTGAACGACACCTGGTGGGGGCCGGGCGTGTCCCAGTCGGGCAAGGGGCAGTGGATAGAGGCCCGCTTCGATCGGCCGACCCGGCTCCTCGACCTGATCGTCACGCCGGGCGTCTCCCCCCGGGCCCAGGATCTCCGCGAGTCGGCGCTGCCGCACCGCGTCCAGGCCACGATCACCGGAGCCGACGGCGAGAAGACGACCCGCCGGCTCACCCTGGACCAGGGCACCGGCCCCAGCGGCGTGCCTTCCGTGTCGGCGAGGTCACCGCCGTCCGCTTCACCATCGAGTCAGCCCACGCCGTCTCGGCGACCAAGCAGGTCGCCATCGCCGAGATCGAGTTCTTCGGCCCGTCGAGCGCGAACAGCGGCTGAGCACACCCGCCACAACACCGCGGCCCCGGACGGGAACCACCGTCCGGGGCCGCGCTGCAGCGAGGGGTCCGCCTACGCGTCCAGCGAGGTCATCACGTGCTTGATCCGCGTGTAGTCGTCGAAGCCGTACGCCGACAGGTCCTTGCCGTAGCCGGACTTCTTGAAGCCGCCGTGCGGCATCTCGGCGACCAGCGGGATGTGCGTGTTGATCCACACACAGCCGAAGTCGAGCTTCTTGGACATCCGCATGGCGCGGCCGTGGTCCTTGGTCCACACGGAGGAGGCCAGCGCGTACTCGACGCCGTTGGCCCACTCCACCGCCTGGTCCTCGTCGCGGAAGGACTGCACGGTGATGACCGGGCCGAAGACCTCCTTCTGGATGATCTCGTCGTCCTGCTTCAGACCCGAGACGACGGTCGGCGCGTAGAAGTAGCCCTTGTCGCCGACCCGCTTGCCGCCGGTCTCCACGCGCGCGTGCGCGGGCAGCCGGTCGATGAAGCCCTCGACCTGCGCGAGCTGGTTGGGGTTGTTCAGCGGGCCGAACAGCACGTCCTCGTCGTCCGGCTGGCCCGTCTTCGTCTCGGCGGCGGCCTTCGACAGCGCGGAGACGAACTCGTCGTGGATGGACTCGTGGACGAGCACGCGCGTCGCGGCCGTGCAGTCCTGGCCGGCGTTGAAGTAGCCGGCGACCGAGATGTCCTCGACGGCCTTGGCGATGTCGGTGTCCTCGAAGACCACGACCGGGGCCTTGCCACCCAGCTCCAGGTGGACGCGCTTGACGTCCTTGGCCGCGGACTCGGCGACCTGCATGCCGGCCCGTACGGAACCCGTGATGGAGGCCATCGCCGGGGTCTCGTGCTCGACCATCATGCGGCCGGTCTCGCGGTCGCCGCAGATGACGTTGAAGACGCCCTTGGGGACGATCGAGCCGATGATCTCGGCCATGAGGACCGTCGAGGCCGGGGTGGTGTCGGACGGCTTCAGCACGACGGTGTTGCCCGCCGCGAGCGCCGGGGCGAACTTCCACACGGCCATCATCATCGGGTAGTTCCACGGCGCGACCTGCGCGCAGACCCCGACCGGCTCGCGGCGGACGATGGAGGTCAGGCCCTCCATGTACTCGCCGGCCGAGCGGCCCTCCAGCATCCGCGCCGCGCCCGCGAAGAAGCGGATCTGGTCGACCATCGGCGGGATCTCCTCGGAGCGGGTCAGCCCGACGGGCTTGCCCGTGTTCTCCACCTCGGCCGCGATCAGCTCCTCGGCACGCTCCTCGAAGGCGTCCGCGATCTTCAGCAGGGCCTTCTGGCGCTCGGCGGGCGTGGTGTCGCGCCAGCCGGGGAAGGCCTCGGCGGCCGCCGCCATCGCGGCGTCCACGTCCGCCTGCCCGGACAGCGGAGCGGTCGCGTACGCCTCGCCTGTCGCGGGATTGACCACCTCGGTGGTCCGTCCGTCGGTGGCGTCCCGGAACTCACCGCCGATGTAGTTGCGCAGACGACGCAGCTCGGTGCTCACTGCCGGCCCTCCAGTTCGGATGTCCAGTACTTGAGACACCCACCCTAGTCGGCCGACCCACGTTTTCAACACCCCCGCTCCCTTTGATCGTGCGGAATCCGCAGGTCTGGGCGACCAAAACAACGGATTTCATCGATCACGCCTTGCGGAAGTGACGAGACCTCGTGCACAGTGACCTCGTGGCCAGTCGAAGCGCAGACCAGAGGGACTCCCGCGAGTCCAGGAACGGCGGTGCCCAGCTGGACGCCGTCTCCCTCGCCATCATCGAGCAGCTCCAGGAGGACGGCCGCCGGCCCTACGCCGCCATCGGCAAGGCCGTCGGCCTCTCCGAGGCGGCCGTGCGCCAGCGCGTCCAGAAGCTGCTCGACCAGGGCGTGATGCAGATCGTCGCCGTCACGGACCCGCTCACCGTGGGCTTCCGCAGACAGGCGATGGTCGGTGTCAACGTCGAGGGCGACGTGGAGTCGGTCGCTGAGGCGCTGACGGCCATGTCCGAATGCGAGTACGTGGTGATGACCGCAGGCTCCTTCGACCTGATGGTGGAGATCGTCTGCGAGGACGACGACCACCTCCTGGACGTCATCAACAAACGCATCCGGGCCGTCCCCGGAGTGCGCTCCACCGAGAGCTTCGTCTACCTGAAGCTGAAGAAGCAGACCTACATGTGGGGAACCCGATAACCGTGAGGACCCGATAGCCGTGAGCAAGGACCTCTCCCAGTCCGCGTACGACCACCTGTGGATGCACTTCACGCGCATGTCGTCGTACGAGAAGGCCCCCGTCCCCACCATCGTCCGGGGCGAGGGCACGTACATCTACGACGACCAGGGCAAGCGCTACCTCGACGGCCTCGCCGGTCTGTTCGTGGTGCAGGCCGGGCACGGCCGCGTCGAGCTCGCCGAGACCGCCTTCAAGCAGGCGCAGGAGCTGGCGTTCTTCCCGGTGTGGTCCTACGCCCACCCCAAGGCCGTCGAGCTGGCCGAGCGCCTCGCGCACCACGCGCCCGGCGACCTGAACAAGGTCTTCTTCACCACCGGTGGCGGCGAGGCGGTCGAGACCGCCTGGAAGCTCGCCAAGCAGTACTTCAAGCTGGTCGGCAAGCCCACCAAGCACAAGGTGATCTCCCGCGCGGTCGCGTACCACGGCACCCCGCAGGGCGCCCTGTCCATCACCGGCCTGCCGGGCCTGAAGGCGCCCTTCGAGCCGCTCGTCCCGGGCGCGCACAAGGTGCCGAACACCAACATCTACCGCGCCCCGATCCACGGCGACGACCCGGAGGCCTTCGGCCGCTGGGCCGCCGACCAGATCGAGCAGCAGATCCTCTTCGAGGGCCCGGACACGGTCGCGGCCGTGTTCCTGGAGCCGGTGCAGAACGCGGGCGGCTGCTTCCCGCCCCCGCCCGGCTACTTCCAGCGGGTCCGCGAGATCTGCGACCAGTACGACGTGCTGCTCGTCTCCGACGAGGTCATCTGCGCCTTCGGCCGGCTGGGCACGATCTTCGCCTGCGACAAGTTCGACTACGTCCCGGACATGATCACCTGCGCCAAGGGCATGACCTCGGGCTACTCCCCGATCGGCGCGTGCATCGTCTCGGACCGCCTGGCCGAGCCGTTCTACAAGGGCGACAACACCTTCCTGCACGGCTACACCTTCGGCGGCCACCCCGTCTCCGCGGCCGTGGGCCTCGCCAACCTCGACCTGTTCGAGCGTGAGAACCTCACCCAGCACGTCCTGGACAACGAGGGCGCGTTCCGCGCCACCCTGGAGAAGCTGCACGACCTGCCGATCGTCGGCGACGTCCGCGGCAACGGCTTCTTCTACGGCATCGAGCTGGTCAAGGACAAGAACACCAAGGAATCCTTCGACGCGGACGAGACCGAGCGGATCCTGTACGGCTTCCTCTCCAAGAAGCTCTACGAGAACGGCCTGTACTGCCGTGCCGACGACCGCGGCGACCCGGTCGTCCAGCTCGCCCCGCCGCTGATCTCCGACCAGTCGACCTTCGACGAGATCGAGCAGATCCTGCGGGCCACCCTTTCGGAGGCGTGGACGAAGCTCTGATCGTCGTTCTGGATGATCAACACCGGCCCCGGTGCCCCCCGTTCGAGTGAGAAACGGCGGCCCGGGGCCACGTGCTGTCCGGCCTCGCGCGGTCATCTGCCTAGCGTTCCAAGTGACTGATCGGCCCTGCCTTCGTTCCCCCGCACGGGGGATGTCACGGGAACTACGGATCTGAACCGAGGTGTACGCACATGGAGGCCCCGCCGGACAACGACGTGCTCTGGGCACGTGCCCTGCACTTCCAGCACGAGGACGGTTCCCCCGCGCTCAGCGGTGTCTCGCTCGGCGTCCGGGAGGGCGAGATCCTCGCCGTCAGCGGCCCGCGCGGCAGCGGCAAGACGACCTTGCTGCGCTGCCTGTCCGGCCTGGTGCCCGTCCGACGCGGCGAGGTCTGGTTCAACAGCGTGCCCGTGCACACCATGGGCCCCCTCACCCGGGAGCGGCTGCGCCGCGACCGCTTCGGCTGGATCGACCCGGCACCCTCGCTGGTCCCGGAACTCAACGCCTGGGAGAACACCGCCCTGCCGCTGATGCTGCGCGGCACCAGCCGGCGCCGTGCCAAGACCGCGGCCCTGGAGTGGCTGGAGCGCCTGGACATCGGCGACAGCGCCCGCAAACGCCCCCACCAGCTGGTGCAGGCCGAACGGCAACGGGTGTGCATCGCCCGCGCCCTCGCCCCCGCCCCGTCGGTCCTGTTCGCCGACGAGCCCACGGCATCCCTGCACCGCGCGGACCGCGCCCACGCGCTGCGCACCCTCACCACGGCGGCCCGCTCCCACGGCATCACGGTCGTCCTGGCCACCCACGACGAGGAGACCGCGGCGCTCGCCGACCGCACGCTGTGCCTGCTCGACGGGCGGCGCGTGCAGACGGTGCATCTGCCTCCGGTCGCCGAGACCGCCGAGCCGGAAGGCCGGGCCGCGTGCTCGCTCTCCGTCTGACCCGCGGCGCCCATCCCGCCGTCCAGCTGCGCCGCCTCCTGGTCACGGCTGCCTCGGCGGGTACGGGCTTCCTGTTGCTCTGCGCCCTGGGCTACGCCCTGAGCCACCCCGCCTCCCCCGGCGCCGCGCTGCTGCGCCTGGCCTGGTGCACGGCTCCGCTGGCCGCCACGGTGTACTTCGCGGTCGCGGTGGCCCGCACCGACCCCGGCACCAAACCCCGCCCCGGCCTCTCGGCGATCGGCCTGGGCCCGCTGCGACTGATGGCCGTCTCGGCGACGACGACGGCCCTGTCCTGCACGCTGGGCTCGATGCTGGCCCTGCTGATCTTCCTGCACCTGCGCGGCGACCTGACCGGCATGCCCTTCGACGGCGCCGCCGCCGACTTCCTCGCCGCGGGCCGGCCGCTGCCGCTGCCCGGGGCCCTGACGCTGCTCGCGCTCGTGCCCTCAGGCGCGTCGGTCGCGGTCGCCCTGACGCTGCGGCCGAGGGAGGCGGGGCCGGCCCCGGCCCGGGCGGGCACGGCGTACGGCCGCTTCGGCGCGTACCGGCGCACGGGTGCGCCCGAGACGTTCGGGACGTACGGCCGTTTCGGCCGCCAGATCGTCCGGCCGACGGACGGCAGCGCCGCCGAGCCGACCGGGCCCGGTGGGCAGAACGGCGCGCCGCCATCGGCCCGGGCGGGCGAGTCCGTCCCGGTGGCGGCCACCAGTCCGGCCGTCCGGGGCACCGGGACCGCGGTGAGCACGGTCGAGGATCCCGCCCAGCTGCCCGGCCCGCACCCGGCGGCACCTGACGCCGTGAGCACCGTGAGCCCGTCCGGGAACCCCGCTCACCACCAGGTCCCACACCGGGCGTCGCCGGACAGCACGGGCACCACGGACGCGGCCGGGAACCCCGCTCGGCGGCCCGCCCGGCATGCCGCGGCCCAGGACACCGCCGACGAACCCGCCGCCGACGCGGCCCTTCCGGTCGCGTTCGAGATCGAGAGCGCGCCGACCGCCGCCCCCACCGGTCTCCCCTGGGGCATCACCGTCCTGGCCGCGGGTCTCGCCGTGGAGACCTACACGAGCCGTACCGCGCCCACGCCCCCGACCTCACCTTCTCGGGCGCCTCACCCGGCATCCTGGCGGGCTGGGCGCTGGCCGCCGTCGGTCTGGCCCTGCTCGGCCCGGGCCTGACCCACCTGTGCGGGCGCCTGCTCCAGTCGGCCCGCCCCGGCGCCCGCCGGCTCCTGGCCGGCCGGATCCTCATGACGGAGGCCACCCGCGTCGGCCGCCCCCTGGGCGTGGTCTGCGCGGTGCTGTCGGCCGCATACGCCATGGCGCTGCTGCACGGCCCGGACGGTCTGTCGCTCGGTCCGCTCACCACCCTCGGCGTGCTCCTCGTGACCGGCTGCACCGTGGCGACGCTCCTCACGGCAGCCGTCGAGGCCAGGCAGGCCCGCGCCGACACCACCGCCGCGCTGCTGCGGCTGGGCGCCCCCGCGACGATGCTGCGCGGTGCCGCGGCCCTGCGGGCGGGCGCGCTGCTCGCCCTGTTCGGTCCGCTCACCCTGACGGTCGCCGAGCTGGCGGCGCTGCCGCTGGCGCGCTGACCCCGTGCGGACGCTGCCGAAAACTCGTGAGAAAAAAATCTCCGGACGGCGATGAGTTCCGCGTCGGCCCCCGGTCTATCCCCGCGTAACGACATGGACCTGATGGGAGAGACCGCGCATGTACCAGCAGATGATCTTCGTGAACCTGTGCGTCAACGACGTCGCCGCCTCCAAGAAGTTCTTCACGGAGCTCGGCTACTCGATCAACGAGCAGTTCAGCGACGACACCACCGCCTCGGTCGTGATCAGCGACACCATCGTCGTGATGGTGCACAGCAGGGAGAAGTACCTGCAGTTCACGAAGAAGGAGGTCGCGGACTCGAAGCGGACCAGCGAGGTGCTGATCGCGCTCAGCGCCGAGAGCCGCGAGAAGGTCGACGAACTGGTCGAGAAGGCGGTCGCGGCCGGCGGCTCCGTCTCCGGCGAGACCCAGGACCACGGGTTCATGTACGGCCGCGCCTTCGACGACCCGGACGGACACACCTTCGAGGTCGTGTGGATGGACCCGTCGGCCGTCCAGGGCTGAGGATGCCGGGCCTAGCATGGGCGGGTGCAGACGATGCCCGCCCATGCGGCCCACCACGACGACCGTGAGATCGAGACACTCGAGGAGTTCGACGCGACCGTCTCGGCGCGCGGCACACTCGCCGGATACCGGGTGCAGGCCGTCGACCTGACGGACCGTACGCGCGAACTGCTCACCACGGACTCGGCGGGCGCGATCTTCCTCGGCTGCGCGATGCGCGAGGAGGCCGCCGCGAAGATACGCACGGACGGTGCCCTGGTCTTCCCGCCGGTCCCGGGCCTGCCCTTCGACCCGTACCGCGGCCTGGTCTACTCACCGGACGAACTCTTCGCGTCGCTGTCCGACGGCTACGAGGCCACGCCCGACGCCCTCGCCTACGCCTGGTTCCAGCGGACGAAGGCGGACGGGGACATCTACGCGTCCATGCTGCGCGCGGTCCACGACGACTCCGTCTCGGACGCCCTCGACGAACTCCTCTCCGGCGCCCGGGTCGTGGGCGTGATGGGCGGTCACGCGATGGCCCGCGGCACCGAGGAGTACGCGGGTGCGGCGCGGCTCGGCCGGGAGCTGGCCCGGGCCGGTTTCACGGTCGCGACCGGCGGCGGCCCGGGCGCGATGGAGGCCGCGAACCTCGGCGCGTACGCCGCCCCGTTCGGCGAGGAGATGCTGACCGAGTCACTCGAACTGCTCGCCAAGGCCCCGCGCTTCACACCGTCGATCACCCAATGGGCCACGGCCGCCTTCGAGATACGCACCCACTGGCCGGACGGCGGGCGTTCCGTCGGCATCCCGACCTGGTTCTACGGCCACGAACCGCCCAACGCCTTCGCCTCGCACATCGCCAAGTACTTCGCCAACGCCACCCGCGAGGACGGCCTGCTGGCCCGGTCCAACGCCGGTGTGGTGTTCCTGCCGGGCGCCGCCGGGACCGTACAGGAGATCTTCGACAACGCGACGCCGAACTACTACGAGTCGCGCGGCGAGCCGACGCCGATGGTGCTCGTGAACCGCGCGCACTGGACGGAGAAGCTGCCGACGTGGCCACTGCTCCAGTCGCTGGCCAGGGGCCGTTCGATGGAGGCGCGGATCGCGCTGGTGGAGCGGATCGAGGAGGCGCCGGAGGCGTTGAAACGTCTCGGCGGTTAATAAGCTGGCAAAGCAAGTGCTTGCAAGCTGCATATGCGTTGACACTACTTATGCGGCGCTTATAGACCTGTGAGTCTCCTGGTAGTGCTGATGTTCTGTCAACGCTGCCTCAAACCCCCCTCTTTCACATCCTGTAAAGGACAAACGTGGCAGTTCTGTCCGTATCCCGTATGGCTTCGCGCCGTACCGTCGCACGTTCCGTGCGGATCCTCGGTGTCGCCTCCGCCTCGGCCGCGCTCGCGCTCGGTGCCGCGGGCAACGCGCTCGCCTGCAACATCAACGAGTTCTCCGCCGAGGCGAAGTGTGACGGCGACAAGGGCGTCATCACCGTCACCGACGTGGACCCCGCCGGTGTCCCGGCCACGGTCTCCGTGTACCTGCAGAACAACGGCGCCGACGCGAAGAAGGTCGGCGAGCAGGTGGTCAAGGGCTCGCGCGAGGGCACCACCATCACCTTCACCGAGAACTGGAAGCCGAACGCGGAGTACCGCATCCACGTCAAGGCCACTCCGTACGTCGACGAGGACATCAAGCCGAACCTCGTCACCCCGGCCACGGCCTGCAAGACGGAGGAGGAGCCCCCGGCTTCGACTCCGCCGGCCACGCCGACCCCGTCCGCCTCCCCGTCGAAGCCGGCCGAGGAGACCGACACCCCGGCTCCGGAGCCGTCGGAGAGCGAGAGCACCACGCCGGCGGGCAACGCGCCCGCGCCTGCGGCCGGTGACTCCAACCTCGCCGAGACCGGCGCCGACTCCAACACCGGCGTCATCGCCGGCATCGCGGCGGCCCTGGTCGTCGTCGGTGGCGGCGCGGTGTTCTTCGGCATGCGCCGTCGCGGGGCGAAGAGCGACAGCTGACACCTCCGCGCACCCTGATGTGGCCCGTCCCCCGACCCGGGGGCGGGCCACGCCTTGTCTCAGCCGAAGGTGGCCCGCTCCAGCCAGAACTCCAGCAGCTCCCGCTCGCCCAAGACCTCCAGCTCCTTCGCGTCCAGCGGCAGTCGACGGTAGAACGCGAGCAGCACGGAGGTGAGCGGCCCGCGCAGGGCGACGGTGGCCTTCTCGTGGCCCCGGCGCCACCGGACGCCGTCCTCGGTGAGCTCGACGACCCACTCGGCGTCCAGGTCGGGCCCGGCGTCGGTGGCGTGCAAGTGGATGCTGCGGCCCGGGCCGCGCAGTTCCCCCGCCGAGTCGTGCGGCTCTGTCCGCTGCACGTACTCCACGATCTGCAGCCACTCGTCGATCGCGTCGGCTGCCACGTCGGGGGCGACCTCGTAGGGCAGTCCGGCGGCGAGCGCGGCGTCCGCGCGGTGCACGGTGATCTCGTGGGTCATACGGCGGGCCCAGAACCCGGAGCTGAGGGTCCCCGCCCAGCCCCACACCTTCGTGTCCGGCCCGGCCTCCCGCAGCACGGCAACGACCTGCTCACCGGTCTCCGACAGCCAGGCGTCCAGCGCGGCGGCGTCGCCCTGCGCCTCGGGCCCGGCCGCACCCGGCACCTGTTCCTCGGGCACCTCCTCCTCGGCCCGGGTCCGCACCATGTACTCCACCCAGCGCAGGGCGCTGCCCGTGTGCCGTACAAGCTGTTCCAGCGACCAGTCCGGGCAGGTCGGCACGGTGCGGGCCAGGTCGGCACCGGAGGTCACGACCGACCTCAACAGGCCGACCTGGTGGGCGATCTCGTCGCAGTAGCGGTCGTGTGCGAGTAGCGTCATGCCCCGCACCCTAGGGTGCCGCCGATCATCCGAGCACGACGATTTCGGTCACGTCGAACTCCACCCCGACCTCGTCCCCCACCGCGGGCGCCGCCCGCAGCGCGCACGCCGCTTCCAGGCGTGGGGCGTCCTCCGGCTGGAGGTGGACGGCGACATGGGTGCCCTTGAAGGTGCGGGCGGTCACCGTGCAGCGCAGACCCGCGTCGGCGGGCACCAGGCGCACACCGCCGGGCCGTACGAGCAGGGGCCGCGTGCCCTGCGCCGCGCCCTCCGGCACCGGCACCTTGCCCCACGGCGTGTCCGCGGCCTCCGCCCCGACGGTCGCCTCGACGACGTTCTCGAAGCCGAGGAAGCGGGCCACGAACGCGTCGGCGGGCCGCTGCCACACCTCGAGGGGCGAACCGGACTGGGCGATCCGCCCGTCCCGCATCACCACGACCCGGTCGGCCAGTGCGAAGGCCTCCCCCTGGTCGTGCGTCACGGCCAGCACGGTCGTGCCCAACCGGCCGAACAGCTCCTTCAGTTCGACGACCAGCCGCTCCCTCAGCGACCGGTCGAGCTGCCCCAGCGGCTCGTCCAGCATCAGCAGCCGGGGGCTCGGCGCGAGGGCCCGGGCCAGGGCGACCCGCTGCTGCTCCCCGCCGGACAGCGCCGCGACGGCACGGCGGGACGCGCCCGGCAGCCCCACCAGATCCAGCAACTCCTGCACCCGCTCGGCCTGTTGCCGCTTCGGCGCCCCGTGCATCCGCAGCCCGAAGGCGACGTTGCCACCCACGTCCCGCTGCGGGAACAGCTGGTGGTCCTGGAACATCAGCCCGACCCCGCGCCGGTGCGCGGGCACGCCCACCTGGTTCCGCCCGTCGAGCGACACCCGCCCGGAGTCGAGGGGTTGCAGCCCGGCCACCGCCCGCAGCAGCGTCGACTTGCCGCTCCCGCTGGGCCCGAGCACACACACGATTTCGTGCTCGGCGACCTCCAGATCGACGGCGTCCAGCACGGCCCGCCCACCGAAACGGACCGTCGCGCCCTCCAGGCTCAGCAGCATCTAGAACTCCCCGGTCCGGTCCGTGCGAAGCCTCTCCAGCACCAGCAGGGCCACGGCGCACACCACCATAAGAATCGTCGAGAGGGCCATCGCCTGGCCGTAGTTGAGCTCCCCGGGCCGCCCCAGCAGCCGCGCCACGGCCACCGGCAGCGTCGGGTTGTCGGGCCGCGCGATGAACACCGTCGCCCCGAACTCCCCGAGCGACACCGCGAAGGCGAACCCGGCCGCGATCAGCAGCGCCCGCCGCACCATCGGCAGGTCCACCTCGCGCCACACCCGCCAGGGCGAGGCCCCGAGCACCGAGGCCGCCTCCCGCAGCCGCACATCCACCGCCCGCAGCACGGGCAGCATGGTCCGTACGACGAACGGCACCCCGACCAGCGCCTGCGCGAGGGGCACCAGGATCCACGACGACCTCAGGTCCAGCGGCGGCTCGTCCAGGGCGATCAGGAACCCGAACCCGACGGTCACCGCGGACACCCCGAGCGGCAGCATCAGCAGCGCGTCGAAGCCGCGCACGAACCGCCCGGCGTCCCGGCGGGTGAGGGCGACGGCGGCCAGCCCGCCGATCACCACGGCGATGAGGGTGGCGACGACGGCGTACGACAGGGAGTTGCCGATCGCCTCGATCGGCGGGACCAGGAACACTCCCCCGTCGTTCCTGGTCAGCGCCCGGTAGTAACCGAAGCCGGGCGCGTCCAGGGACCGCTGCACGAGCACCGCGAGGGGCAGCAGAAGCAGCACGACGACGGTGACCAGCACCCCGCCCAGCAGCGCCCACTGCCCGGCGCCACGCGGCCGGCGCGCGGTCACGGACGGGTCCACCAGCCGCAGCGCGGTCTCCCGCCGCCGTACGGTCCAGGCGTGCAGGGCGAGGATCGCGCCCACCGCGACGAACTGGATCAGCGTCAGCACGGCCGCCGTGGACAGGTCGAAGATCTCCGACGTCTGCCGGTAGATCTCCACCTCCAGGGTCGAGAAGGTGGGCCCGCCGAGGATCTGGACGACGCCGAAGGAGGTGAAGGTGAACAGGAAGACCATGAGCGCGGCGGCGGCCACGGCGGGGGCGAGCGCGGGCAGCGTGACCTGCCGCCAGGCCCTCAGGGGTGACGCCCCGAGCATCCGCGCGGCCTCCTCCTGCCGCGGGTCGAGCTGCGCCCAGAGCCCGCCGACGGTCCGTACGACCACCGCGTAGTTGAAGAAGACATGCGCGAGCAGGATCGCCCACACGGTGGTGTCCAGCCGTACGCCCCACAGTTCGTCGAGCAGCCCGCCCCGCCCGACCAGCGCCAGGAACGCCGTACCGACGACGACCGTCGGCAGCACGAACGGCACGGTCACGATCGCCCGCAGGACCTGCTTGCCACGGAAGTCGAAACGCGCGAAGACATACGCGCCGGGCAGCGCGATCAGCAGGGTGAGCGCCGTCGAGACGACCGCCTGCCAGGTGGTGAACCACAGGACGTGCCGGACGTCGGACTGCGCCAACACCTCTGCGATCCGCCCGGACTGCCAGACACCGTCCACCTTCAGACCGCGCGCGACGATCGCGGCGACGGGGTAGGCGAAGAAGACCGCGAAGAACGCGACGGGCACGGCGATGAGCCCGAGCCGCGCCGCCGCGCCCCTCGTCCGGCCGGTCACTTCAGTACGAGCGAGGTCCACGACTTGACCCACTGGTCACGGTTGTCGGCGATCTTCGCCGGGTCCATGGTCTCGGGATCCTTCGCCTGGGGCCCGTACTTCCCGAACTCCGGCGGCACCTGAGCGCCCTCGGTCACCGGGTAGACGAACATGTTGAGCGGCATGTCCTCCTGGAACCGCTTGCTGATCAGGAAGTCGAGGAAGGCCTTGCCGCCCTTGGCGTTCTTGGCGTTGCTCAGCAGTCCGGCGTACTCGACCTGGCGGAAGCAGGTGCCCTCGGCGACCCCGGTCGGTGCCGTGCCCGGCTTCGGATCGGCGAAGACGACCTCGGCGGGCGGCGATGAGGCGTACGACACGACGAGCGGCCGGTCGCCCTTGGCCTTCTTCCCGCCGGCCGAGCCGGAGAACTCCTCGTTGTAGGCCTGCTCCCAGCCGTCGACGACCTTCACGCCGTTGGCCTTGAGCTTCTTCCAGTACGCCTGCCAGCCCTCGTCGCCGTACTTCGCGGCGGTACCGAGCAGGAACCCGAGGCCGGGCGAGGACGCGGAGGCGTTCTCGGTCACGAGCAGGTTCTTGTACTGCGGCTTGACCAGGTCGTCGAAGCTCCGCGGCGGGTCGAGCTCGTGGTCGGCGAAGTACTTCTTGTCGTAGTTGACGCAGATGTCGCCGGTGTCGACGGGCGTGACGCGATGCTGGTCCTGGTCCACGCGGTACTCCGGCAGGATCAGGTCGGAGCCCTTCGCCTCGTACGGCTGGAACAGCCCGTTGTCCAGGGCGCGGGACAGCAGGGTGTTGTCGACGCCGAAGAAGACGTCGCCCTGCGGGTTGTCCTTGGTGAGGACGGCCTTGTTCACGGCCTGCCCGGCGTCACCGTCCTTCAGGACGTTCACCTTGTAGCCGGACTGCTTCTCGAAGGCCGCGATGACGTCCTTCGACGCGGCCCACGAGTCGTGGCTGACGAGGGTCACGGTCTTGGAATCCCCGGACCCCTGGTCGCCGTCGGACGACCCGCACGCGGCGAGCGTGCCGGCCATCCCGAGCCCGACGACCACAGCCGTCAGCCGCTTCTTCTTGTTGCTCACTGGATTCCTCCTGGATGACCAGGAGAAGACGCGGCCCTGCCCGGGACTTCCGGTGGTCCCGGGCAGGGCGCAACAGCTCGAGTGGTGACCGATCTTCCTACCCAGAATGACCTGGGCCAGGTTCGGAGGGTCTGCGGCCGTGTGCCGCACTCTCAGCGCTGTGGCGCTCCCCTGTCGGAATATGAAGGTGTCTGTACGACGGTCAGACTACCGCTCGGTGGCCGCGAGCTGGCCACACGCCCCGTCGATCTCCTGTCCACGGGTGTCCCGGATCGTCACCGGTACACCATGGGCGGCGATCGCCTCCACGAACGCCTTCTCGTCCTCGGGCCGCGAGGCGGTCCACTTCGACCCGGGCGTCGGGTTGAGCGGAATCAGGTTCACATGGACGGGCTTGCCCTTGAGCAGCCGCCCGAGCCGGTCACCACGCCACGCCTGGTCGTTGATGTCGCGGATCAGCGCGTACTCGATGGACAGCCGCCGCCCGGACTTGGCGCTGTACTCGAACCCGGCGTCCAGCACCTCGCGCACCTTCCACCGCGTGTTCACGGGCACGAGGGTGTCGCGCAGCTCGTCGTCGGGCGCGTGCAGCGAGATGGCCAGCCTGCACTTGAACCCCTCGTCGGCGAACCGGTGGATGGCCGGGACGAGCCCGACCGTCGAGACGGTGATGCCGCGCTGCGACAGCCCCAGCCCGTCGGGCTCGGGGTCGGTGAGCCGCCGGATGGACCCGATGACCCGCTTGTAGTTGGCGAGCGGCTCGCCCATGCCCATGAACACGATGTTGCTGAGCCGCGCCGGCCCACCGGGCACGTCCCCGTCCCTGAGGGCCCGCATCCCGTCCACGATCTGGTGCACGATCTCGGCGGTGGACAGATTCCGGTCGAGCCCCGCCTGCCCGGTCGCACAGAACGGGCAGTTCATCCCGCACCCCGCCTGCGAGCTGATGCACATGGTCACCCGGTCCGGGTAGCGCATCAGCACCGACTCGACGAGCGTCCCGTCGAAGAGCCGCCACAGCGTCTTGCGCGTGGTGCCCTGGTCGGTCGACAGATGCCGCACGACGGTCATCAGCTCCGGCAGCAACGCCTCCTGCAGCCGGCCGCGAGCCCCGGCCGGGATGTCCGTCCACTGCTCCGGATCATGCGCGTACCGCGCGAAGTAGTGCTGCGAGAGCTGCTTGGCACGAAACGGCTTCTCCCCGACAGCGGCGACGGCCTCCTTGCGCTCGGCAGGAGTGAGATCAGCGAGATGCCGCGGCGGCTTCTTGGCTCCGCGGGGGGCGACGAAAGTGAGTTCTCCGGGTGCAGGCATAACCCTCCCAGTGTCGCAGATCAACTCCGGGAGCCCAGGCCGGAGTGGGGTGGGGTCGGTCACCCGTGATCGCCGCCAGTCGTCGGAGGTCGGCCACGCACGGCCCAGGGACGGTTGAAGGGTGGAGGAACTGGCCGCCTGTAGGCCATTCGGGGGGCATCAAGGTGCGGTGCCGCATCAGCGCGGTGAGTATGGGCAACGGCGCCTGATCCGCATCTGCCCACCGCGCGCTCGGCCTCGGCCGATCCGCCGGTCGATCCGCCGGTCGAGGGCAGGTCGCAGGGGAGGCCGGCCGTCGCCTCCCAACGGCTCCCCACCCAGCCGCACCGTCCACGAACCGCCGTGGACGAAACGCCGCTCGTGTGCGCTGGATTCCGTCCCACATCGAGGAGAACCATGCGTGTCCTCATCCAGATGAAGCCCGAACGCGACGTCGTTGAGGCCGTCGCCAACCCGCAGCTCACCGCGACCACTCAGGATGTCGCCGGTTCGATGCCCGGCGTCGAGCTGGACCAGTCGTTCACACCAGTGGCTCTGCCCAGGCCGGTGCCGACCACGACCGAAGGGGACCCGCTGTCCCTGACCCAGCAGCTCCGCTTCTCCATGCGACCGGAAGACGCCACCGTCCTGGTCCGTGGGGAGATCCACGACTACGACGCCGCCAGCCGGCTCTCCATGCTGGCCCTCAGCCGCCCGCAGATCGTCGGCATCTCCGCCGACCCGGCCATCCAGACGTCGCCCACGTGCCCCGGGGACGGACCGGTCGGGAACTGGCAGGACGTGAAGAACCTCCTCGCCGAGCTCGGCGCGGACGACCTGGACGGCAGCGGCATCGCGCTGGCGATCACCGACACCGGCATCAACACCCAGCACCTGAGCAACGAACTGGACCGTCCTGTCACGGTCGACGCGGCACGGAGCTGGAACCCGCCCGGAGTGACCGGCAAGCCGGGCCAGTTCCCGGTCGACCACGGCACCATGTGCGCCTTCGACGCCCTCATCGCCGCACCGAAGGCGACTCTGATCGACGTGCCGGTCCTGCTCTCGCAGCAGCAAGGCCCGACGGTCATGAGCGGGCTGCTCTCGGACGCCGTGGCGGCCTACTCCCACCTGTGGAGCGTGCTGGAGACGATGCCCGACGACAAGCGGGCCCTGATCGTCAGCAACAGCTGGGGTTCCTTCTCGCCCCGCTGGGACTTCCCGCCCAGCCACCCTGGGAACTACTCGGACAACCCCGGCCACCCCTTCAACCTGATGGTGACGGCGCTGGAGAGCGCGGGCGCCGACGTCCTGTTCGCGGCGGGCAACTGCGGCCTGGACTGCCCTGACGGCCGCTGCGAGTTCCCCGACCGGCCCATCGTCGGCGCCAACTCGCACCCGCGTGCGCTGTCCATCGGCGGTGTCGACACCCGCGGCAACCGGGTCGGCTACTCCTCGCAGGGCCCCGGCCGGCTCGATCCCAACAAGCCGGACATCTGCGCGTACACCCACTTCGAGGGCTCACACGCCTTCGGGGCGGGCGAACCGGACTCCGGGACCTCGGCCGCCTGCCCGGTGGCCGCGGGCGTGGTCGCCGCCGTACGCACGCAGTGGTCGGCCAACGCCATCAAGCCGGCCGAGCTTCGCACCCTGCTGCAGCGGACGGCCGACGACCGCGGTGCCGCCGGCTTCGACCACGACTACGGGTTCGGCATCATCAACGTACCGGCGATCATGGATGCGCTGCGCCGCCGCAGCAAGAACGGGCACGGCATCCGCAGGTAGCCGCTTCACCTCGGAGGAGAGAGCGATGGCTCCCGACAAGCCAACCAGCCTCATCACGGTCACGCTCCCGTCGGGAGCCACGCTCGAGGACGCCCTGCGTCAGCTCGGCATCGGCCGCGACGCGGTCGACACCGACTACGGACTCGTGGACCTGCACAACGGCACCTACGCCCTGCTCGTCACCGAGGCGGTCGCCGAGCGCGCCCACGGCACGCCCGGTGCCCGGGGGCCGTACGCGAACCCGAAGATCGAACCCTTCGGCCCGCCCCAGCCCGGCCGGGACGAAGACTGAGCTCCAAGGACGCAGGGCCGACCCGACCCGCCGCACAGGCGGGTTGCGGTCGAACATAAAATCGAATACGTGAACGATTCCTCGCCGTCCCGTCTGGATCTGCTGCTGTTCGCACGCCGCGTCGTGGTGCAACAGGCGCGGGCCGCACTGGCCCAGCTGGACCGGTGGATCGCCGACGAGCAGCGCCGGGAGGCGGAGCGCCGGCGGGGCGAGGAGATGCGACCGCCCCCGCCCGAGTGGCTGATCGAGCGAGGGCTGGACAAGCGGAACCGGGTCGCCGTGCACACCGGCGACTGCTGGAAGGTGACCAAGAGCGGCAGATGCGTGGGAGTCTCCCGGACGCAGGCCCTGGACGCCCTGCGCCACCAGGTGCCGGCGTGCACCTACTGCCGCCCCGACACCGCGCTCAGCTTCCTGGAGTAGACCAGCGAGCCGGGCGATCACTCCGGCCTACGCCCGGCGTGCTCCAGCCGGTCCTTCAGAAGCTGTTCGTTGCGCGGCAGCTCCTTGCGGACCTGGCGGCGCACGACGAGCGGCACCAGCATCTTGCCGACGCCGTGGCCCTCGAAGTCGATCTCGATCGTGACGTGCGAGCGCCGCCCCTCGTCGTACGGCTCGACCTCGCCGTGCACCCTCGCCCGGACGGGCCCGTCGACACCCTGCATGCCCCAGGTGTGTGGCGGGTCGTACTCGGTGACCTCCATGGTCATCGGCATGACTCGGTTGCCGATGTGCCGGGTGACCCGTACCCGGGAGCCGATACCGAAGGGCCCCTCGTCGAGGCGCTCCGCGGACACGGCGCTCAGCTGCCACTCCGGTATGCGCGGGGTGTCCGTGACGTAGCCGTAGACGTCCTCGGGACGCCGGTCGACAT
Organism: Streptomyces tuirus; assembly: GCA_018195615.1. Lineage (GTDB taxonomy): Bacteria > Actinomycetota > Actinomycetes > Streptomycetales > Streptomycetaceae > Streptomyces > Streptomyces tuirus_A. The sequence goes on from JAGTPG010000001.1 coordinate 2,069,771, forward strand.
CGATGCTTTGCCGAATGATGGACATGACGACCCCCTTTGCGTCGTACACCTGAATCGTCCCACTCGGCGCCCCCGGCCGCCTCCCCGGAACGACAACGAGCCCCGCCCACACGGACGGGAGCTCGCCGCGTCGAATCCGCTCAGCCCGACCCCACAAACAACACAAGCAACAAGCACACCACCGGAGCCGTCGGCAGCAGCGAGTCCAACCGGTCCATGCGGTATCCATCTGCCGCTACCGCGGCGCGGCGCCGTGCCCCGGACTCAGCCCGACCCCACAAACAACACAAGCAACAACCACACCACCGGAGCCGTCGGCAGCAGCGAGTCCAGCCGGTCCATGATGCCGCCGTGTCCCGGCAGCAGCGTGCCCATGTCCTTGATGCCGAGGTCCCGCTTGATCATGGACTCGCCGAGGTCGCCGAGCGTGGCGCTGACCGCGACCGCGAGGCCGAGCACCAGGCCCTGCCACCAGGCACCGTCGTCGATGAGGAACTCCAGGCACAACGCGCCGGCGACCATGGCGAAGCCGACCGCGCCGACCAGACCCTCGCGGGTCTTGCCGGGGCTGATGCGCGGCGCGAGCTTCTTCCTGCCGAACCGCCAGCCGACGGCGTAGGCACCGGTGTCGCTGACGACCGTCAGCAGCAGGAAGGTGAGCACCCGCTGCGGCCCGTCGTCCGCCGTCAGCATCATCGCGACGAACGTCGCCAGGAACGGCACGTAGAACGCCGCGAAGACGCCCGCCGTGACGTCTCTCAGGTAGTTCTCGGGCGGTTCCGTCATACGCCACACGAGCACGGCCAGCGTCGTGAGCGCCATGGCGACCCAGGCCCCCTCGGCGCCCCGGACGTACCCGGCGACGACCATCGCGGCACCGCCGAGCGCGAGCGGCACGAGGGGCGCCCGGATGCCCTTGCGTTCGTCCAGCCGCTTGGTCAGCTCCCACAGCCCCACCACGACGGCGACCGCGACGACACCGACGAAGACGGCCTTGACGATGAACAGCGACGCGACGATCACCGCGCCGAGCCCGACGCCGACCCCTATCGCGGCGCTGAGGTCGCGCCCCGCGCTCTTCTTCTGCGGCTTGGGTGCCGGCTGTGCGGCGTCGGGCATGGGCTCCGGATTCGTCTCGTTGCGGACCGGGGGCCCGCTCGGCCGAGCCGCCCCCGGTCGTCATCCTGGTGTCCGCCGAACTCGGCTGCGTCGGGCACGATCGGCATGGGGCGAGTCTGAGGCGCTTCATGCGCATCGTATGCGGGACCCGCCGGAGCGGCTCCCTGGACGTACCCGTGGCCAGGGCTCTGGACATGCCCGTGGCCATGCCCTTGGTCGGTGGGACCCCAGTACCCGGCCTGTGGCGGCGCCCCCCAGGAAGAGTCGTTCATCAGACCTCGAGCAGCTCCGCTTCCTTGTGCTTGAGGAGCTCGTCCACCTGCGCGACGTACTTCGCGGTGGTGTCGTCGAGCTCCTTCTCCGCACGGCGGCCCTCGTCCTCGCCGACCTCGCCGTCCTTGATCAGCTTGTCGATGGCTTCCTTCGCCTTGCGGCGCACGGAGCGGATCGAGATCTTCGCGTCCTCGCCCTTGCCCTTGGCGACCTTGATGTACTCGCGGCGGCGCTCCTCGGTCAGCTCGGGGAACACCACCCGGATGATGTTGCCGTCGTTGCTCGGGTTGACGCCCAGGTCGGAGTCGCGGATCGCCTGCTCGATGTTGCGCAGCGCGCTCTTGTCGAACGGGGTCACCACGGCCATGCGCGGCTCGGGCACCGAGAACGAGGCCAGCTGGTTGATCGGGGTCGGCGCGCCGTAGTAGTCGGCCACGATCTTGTTGAACATCGCCGGGTGCGCACGGCCGGTACGGATCGCGGCGAAGTCCTCCTTGGCGACCACGACGGCCTTCTCCATCTTCTCCTCGGCCTCGAGGAGGGTCTCTTCGATCACCACTTGCTCCTGCGTGTCTTGAGTAGGCCCGGCTGCGGTTCCATGTGGGGCGGCGGCCGGCTGCGTCGCGTCTTCTTCCTGCACGGTTCCCGACCGGTGGGACATTGTCCATCCCCGGCCCGGCTCCGTCCCGTCCGTCCCCCGGACGGGGTTGTTCTCGGGGCTCAGTCCCGGCTGCCGGGGTCCCCCACCAGCGTGCCGATCTTCTCACCCTTGACGGCGCGCCCGATGTTGCCCTCCGCGAGCAGCTCGAAGACCACGATCGGGAGCTTGTTGTCGCGGCACAGGGTGACGGCCGTGGCGTCGGCGACCTTCAGGTCGCGGGTGATGACCTCGCCGTAGCCGAGGTGGTCGAACTTCACCGCGTCCGGGTTGGTCTTCGGGTCGGAGTCGTAGACCCCGTCCACGCCGTTCTTGCCCATCAGCAGCGCCTCGGCGTCGATCTCCAGGGCGCGCTGCGCGGCGGTGGTGTCGGTGGAGAAGTACGGCATGCCCATACCGGCGCCGAAGATGACCACGCGGCCCTTCTCCAGGTGCCGTACGGCGCGCAGCGGGATGTACGGCTCGGCGACCTGGCCCATGGTGATGGCGGTCTGCACCCGGCAGTCCACCCCCACCTTCTCCAGGAAGTCCTGGAGGGCGAGGCAGTTCATGACGGTGCCGAGCATGCCCATGTAGTCGGAGCGGGCCCGGTCCATGCCGCGCTGCTGGAGCTCGGCACCGCGGAAGAAGTTGCCGCCGCCGATGACGACCGCGATCTGCGCTCCGTCGCGCACGACGGCCGCGATCTCGCGGGCGATCTTGTGCACCACGTCGGGGTCGACGCCCAGGCCCCCACCGCCGGAGAAGGCCTCTCCGGACAGCTTCAGCAGAAACCGGCCGCGCACTTTGCCGTCGTCGCTCTTCTGGGCCTTGGTGGTCATGGGGGATCCCGCCTCTTTCACGTGTTGCACATACGAAGAAGGCCATTGCCGGTGGGGCGTGTTTCGCATCCCATACGGCAATGGCCTCCTCGTCAGATCTGCTGTCGTCCGCCACCCATGTGACGGCGTACACGGACGACTGCTGTCGACCCTATCGGGGTCGCGCGCCGATCGCGGTACGGACTCAGACTCAGATGCCGACCTTGATGCGCGTGAAGCGCTTCAGGGTGACACCGGCCTCGTCCAGAACCTTCTGGACGGACTTCTTGTTGTCGAGCGCGTAGGGCTGGCCGAGCAGCGTGGCGTCCTTGAAGAAGCCGTTGAGGCGACCCTCGACGATCTTCGGCAGGGCGGCCTCGGGCTTGCCCTCGGCGCGGGTGGTCTCCTCGGCGACGCGACGCTCGGACTCGACGACCTCGGCCGGCACGTCCTCCTTGGAGAGGTACTTCGGCGCGAAGGCGGCGATGTGCTGGGCGACGCCCTTGGCGATCTCGGCGTTCGGCTTGTCCAGCTCGACGAGGACACCGATCTGCGGGGGCAGGTCGGGCATCGTGCGGTGCATGTACGCCGTCACGTAGCCGTCGGCGAACTGCGCGAAGCGGTCCAGGACGATCTTCTCGCCCAGGTTGGCGTTGGCCTCGTCCACGAACGCCTGGACGGTCTTGCCGGCCTCGATCTCGGAGGCGAGCAGGGCCTCGAGGTCGGCCGGGGAGGTCTTGGCGACGTGCTCGGCGATGGTCTTGGCGACGCCCTGGAACTTGTCACCCTTGGCGACGAAGTCCGTCTCGCACTTCAGCTCGACGAGGACACCGGAGGAGTTGTCGTCGGCGATGATCGAGACCACGGCGCCGTTCTCGGCGGAGCGGCCCTCGCGCTTGGCGACGCCCTTCTGGCCCTTGATGCGGAGCGCCTCGACGGCCTTCTCGACGTTGCCCTCGGCCTCGTCCAGCGCCTTCTTGCAGTCCATCATGCCGGCGCCGGTGAGCTCGCGGAGCTTCTTGACGTCGGCGGCGGTGTAGTTCGCCATGAGTCTGTGAATCTTTCTCGAAGTCTGGAAGATCGAAGATCTACGGGGTCTACGGCCCTGGAGTAGTGGGGGCCGCCGACTCTCCGCTGACCTACGGGTGAACGGCGGGAGCGGATTTCATGTCACCGCTCCCGCCGTCACCACGGACGCTGACGGGTCAGGCCTGCTCGGCCTCGGCGGCCGGAGCCTCAGCGGCGGGGGCCTCGGCAGCGGGAGCCTCCGCGGCGGCCTCGGCCGGCTTCTCGGCCTCGTCGGCCTTCTTCTCGCCCTCGAGCAGGTCGCGCTCCCACTCGGCGAGCGGCTCGCCCGCGGCCTTCTCGCCCTTGCCCTCGGTGGCGACACCGCTGCGGGCGATGAGGCCCTCGGCGACGGCGTCGGCGATCACGCGGGTGAGCAGGGTGACGGAGCGGATCGCGTCGTCGTTGCCCGGGATCTTGTAGTCGACCTCGTCGGGGTCGCAGTTGGTGTCGAGGATCGCGACGACCGGGATGTTCAGCTTCCGGGCCTCACCAACGGCGATGTGCTCCTTCTTGGTGTCCACGATCCAGACGGCGCTGGGCACCTTCTGCATCTCGCGGATACCGCCGAGGGTCTTCTCCAGCTTGGCCTTCTCGCGGGAGAGGACCAGGAGCTCCTTCTTGGTCAGACCGGACGCGGCGACGTCCTCGAAGTCGATCTGCTCGAGCTCCTTGAGGCGCTGCAGACGCTTGTAGACGGTCGAGAAGTTGGTGAGCATGCCGCCCAGCCAGCGCTGGTTGACGTAGGGCATGCCGACGCGGGTGGCCTGCTCGGCGATGGCCTCCTGCGCCTGCTTCTTCGTGCCGACGAACATGACCGTGCCGCCGTGGGCGACGGTCTCCTTGACGAACTCGTAGGCGCGGTCGATGTACGACAGCGACTGGAGCAGGTCGATGATGTAGATGCCGTTGCGCTCGGTGAAGATGAAGCGCTTCATCTTCGGGTTCCAACGGCGGGTCTGGTGACCGAAGTGGACGCCGCTCTCCAGCAGCTCCCGCATCGTGACGACGGCCATGGCCGTATCTCCTTGAATTTCTCGGTTGTGCCGCGGATGCCGGACGGCTTCCGCGCCTGACGCCCACTGCGCGCCGTGCCACGAGGGACCGAGGGGCGCTGATACGGCCCGTTTCCGGGGTGCGTATCGGGGCGTGCGAAGTCGACCCGATGGCTCGGGTCGCCACCAGAAGTGTACGGGACCCGCGGGGCCCGGGTGACGCCGTTGTCCACAACCGGCGGGTGATCCACAGCGACGGGCTGTGACGGGCGCGACTCCGGGACGCTTGCCGCATGCGAGCCAACCGATGTGTGCGTATGTGTACGCGCCTGATGCTGCTTCTGGTCTTCACTGCGACGGCCCTGCTGTCCCCACCACCGCGTCTGTTCGCGGCGGGTTCACCTGTCGGGGACGCCACTGTGCCGACGGTGGGACGCACCTGGCCCGTGGGGTCACGCCCTCAGGTCCTGCGCGGCTGGGAACCCCCGGCGACGGTCTACGGCCGGGGCCACCGGGGCGTGGACCTGACGGCGGCACCCGGGACACCCGTGCGGGCGGTGGCGGCGGGACGGGTGTCCTTCGCGGGCCGGGTGGCGGGCAAGGGCGTGGTCTCGGTGGAACTCGCGGGCACCGGAGACCCACCCCTGCGCACGACCTACGAACCGGTGACGGCGTCGGTGGAGGAGGGCGCTGAGGTGGAGCCGGGCGAGGTGATCGGCACGGTGGCGGCAACGGGGTCACACTGCACGGCCACGTGCGTGCATTGGGGTTGCGACGTGGGGAGACGTACGTGAACCCACTGTCGCTCCTGCCCCCGTGGCTTCTGCACAGGGGCCCGTCAAGGCTGCTGCCGGTGTTCGCCCAGCCGCGGGCGGGGCGCGGCGGCACCCGCAGCGCCGGGTCGCGTACCCACCCGGCCCCGGCCCTGACGCGGTTCAGCCCCTCACACCCCGCAGTGCCATCGATACAGCCGCATCCGCGATCGCCCCGGGCTCCTCCGCCGCCCGAGCTCGATGCGCCTCACCGCCGCGTCCACGACCCCCTGCACCAACATCGCCGCGAGGCGGGGCTGCTCGTGCCCCATCTCCCCAGCGCCTCGACGATCATCGCGACGAGCCCCCCGTGCGCCGCCCGGATCTTCTCCCGCGCCCCGGCGTCCAGCTCACTCGCGGAGATCGCGACCACGGCCCGATGCCGCCGGTCCCCGACCAGCTCCAGCTGCTGCCGCACATACGCCTCGACCTTGGCCTCGGCCGTCCCCGCCCGCTCCATCGCCGCCGACACGTCCGCCGCCCAGACCGGGAAGTCGACCTCGCACAGCTCCTCGACCACGGCCGCCCGCGACCGGAAGTACTCGTAGACGGAGGACCGGGCGAGGCCCGTCCGCTCGGCGAGAGCCGGGAAGGTCAGCGCCTCCGTACCGCCCTCGGACAACAAGGAACGAGCCGCGTCCAGCAGGGCGGCTCGCTGCATCGACCGGTGCTCGGCCACGGAGGCCGCTCGAATCCTTGGCACGTCAACCACTCTACGGACGTGCCAGGCCCGACGGGAGTGGCTCCCGCCGACCCGCCGCCATCCCGCCGGGTCAGCGGCCGAAGCTCGCCAGTTTCGCTCTCAGCTGGAGCACCGACTTGGTGTGGATCTGGCTGACCCGGCTCTCGGTCACGCCCAGCACGTTCCCGATCTCGGCCAGGGTCAGGCCCTCGTAGTAGTACAGCGTGACCACGGTCTTCTCCCGCTCGGGCAGCGTGTTGATCGCCCGCGCGAGGAGCCTGCGCAGCTCCCGGTCCTCGGCGACCTCCACCGGGTTGTCGGCGGCGGTGTCCTCCAGCGTGTCCATGACGCTCAGCCCGTCGCCGCCCTCGCCCCCGCCGTGCAGCAGCTCCTCCAGGGCCACCACGTTGGCCAGCGACAACTGGCTGAACACCGCGTGGAGTTCCTCCACGCCGATGCCCATCTCGGCGGCCACCTCGCCCTCCGTCGGCGTCCGCCGCAGCCGCGCCTCCAGCGTGGCGTACGCCCGCTCCACGTTGCGCGCCTTCTGCCGCACCGAGCGGGGATCCAGTCCAGCGCCCGCAGCTCGTCGATCATCGCGCCCCGGATCCGGGTGATCGCGTAGGTCTCGAACTTGATCTCGCGGTCGATGTCGAACTTCTCGATGGCGTCGATCAGCCCGAACACGCCGGAGGAGACGAAGTCGGCCTGCTCGACGTTGGAGGGCAGGCCCACGCTGACCCGTCCGGCGACGTACTTCACGAGCGGCGAGTAGTGCAGGATCAGCTGCTCCCGCAGCCGCTCGTCCCCCGTCGCCTTGTACGACCGCCACAGCTCGTCGAGCGTCGAGGGAGCGGGCGGCCGCACGCTGCCACCGTCACGGGCGGCTGGGGGATCGCCGCCCGGTCGGACCCGGAGGTGTGCTGGGGCATTCGTCGCCTTGTGCCGTTCTGCTGCGAAGTGGTGCTGGGGTGGGCTGTCTGTCTGATGTCGAGTTGCCTGTCCGCGTCGGGACCCACGTGAGCGTAGCGTGACTACGGTGTCGCGGTGCGCGAAGGACGGAGGTCGAGGCGAGCGCAGAACCGTTCCGGGAGGCGCTGAGCGGGGTCGCCGCGCCCGCTCGGTGTGATCACCGGAGAACCCCAACTGGGCGCATTTCCAAGGGGTGTCGGGGGTCCCCGGACGGCCGAACAGGTGCGGTCACGGTGGCCCGGGCCGGCCGCGGACCGACATCATCGCCTGGCGTGTCAACTTCCAGCCGTCGTCGTGTCGTTCGACGTAACCCAGTGCTCGGAGTTCGTACAGCCTCGCGATCGCGTCGTCCTGCGTGGTCTGCGCGCCGCGGGCGACCTCGTCCGGCCGGGCCGCCCGGCGGGCCGGCAGCGCGGCGAGCACCTGCCGGGTGGCCGGTTCCAGCAGGTCCCGGGGCAGGACGGGACCGCGCCGGTCGGGAGCCAGCTGTCCGATGTCGCCGACCAGTTCGATGACGTCCGCGGCGTCGGTGACCAGGGCCGCCTCACCGCGCAGCAGTTCGTGCACCCCGGCGGACAGCCCGCTGGTGGCGGGGCCCGGTACGCCCATCGTGTGCCGGCCGAGGCGCTGTGCCGCCCGTGCCGTGACCAGGGAGCCGCTGCGGTGGGCGGCCTCGACGACCACCGTGCCGCGGGTGAGGGCGGCGATCACCCGGTTGCGCAGGATGAACCGGCTCGGCGTCGGGTGGTCCCCGGGCGGCAGCTCACCGATGACCAGCCCCTGGTCGGCGATCCTGGTGATCAGCTGGGTGTGTCCGCGCGGGTAGGGCCGGTCGACGCCGCAGGCGAGGACGGCGACGGTGGCACCGCCCGCGCCGAGGGCACCGCGGTGGGCGGCGCCGTCGACCCCGTAGGCGCCGCCGGACACCACGACCCAGCCCTGCTCGGCGAGGCCGGCGGCGAGGGTGGCCGCCATGTGGGCCCCGTATTCGGTACAGGCGCGGGCCCCCACGACGGCGACGGATCTCAACGCCCACATCCGCAGGCCGGCCCGCCCCCGCACCCACAGCCCGAGGGGCCGGGCGTCCCCGAGATCATCGAGCTGCCCCGGCCACTCCACGCTCCCGGGGCGGACGAACCGCACCCCGGCGTGCTGCGCGACGGCGAGGTCCTCGCGCGGCCGAGCCGTCTCGGCCCTGGCGAGCAGCCCCTGCCACCGCTTGCCGCTCACCCCCGGCAGAGGCAGCCCGCCCTCCGACAGCCGCCGGGCCACTTCCCGCACCCCGAGCTCCCGCACCCACCGCCCGCCGACCTCGTCACCGGGCTCGATGACACGCGTGAGGAAGACCCGGGCGAGCAGTTCGTCGTCGGGTGCGTCCGCGACGCTCACGTCAGCGCCCCGATGGCCATGGGGACGCCCCTCGGCACGCCGGTGCGCAGCTGGAGCGCGAGTGCGACGTCTGTCGCGTCGGGCCGGTCGTGACCGACGAGATCGGCGACGGTCCAGGCCACACGCAGGACACGGTCGAGGCCACGGGCGGTCAGGACGCCTCGCTCCAGATTCCGCTCGGCCTCGTCCATCGCGCCGGACGCGGCGTACCAGCGGCTGCGCAGCTCACGGCCGGGCACCTCGCTGTTGGTGTGCCACGGGGTGCCGGCGAGGCGCTCCGCAGCCCGTTCCCGGGCCGCCCGCACCCGGTCGGCGACCGTCGCGGTGGACTCGCCCCGTGCCCCGCGGGAGGTCAGCTCGGTACGGGTGACGCGGTCCACCTCGACGCGCAGGTCGACCCGGTCGAGCAGTGGGCCGGACAGCCTGGCCTGGTAGCGGCGGATCGCCGAGGGCGGGCACTCGCACAGGTCGTCCCGCAGGGAGAACCGGCCGCACGGGCAGGGATTGGCCGCCAGCACCATGAGGAACTTGGCCGGGAAGCGCACGACTCCCGCACTGCGCGCGATCACCACGTGTCCCGCTTCCAGGGGCTGGCGCAGCGCGTCCAGGGCCTGGCTGTTGAACTCGGGGTCTCGTCCAGGAACAGAACGCCCCGGTGGGACAGCGACACGGCGCCGGGCCGTGCGATGCCCGGGCCACCACCGACGAGGGCCTGCATGGTGGCCGAGTGGTGCGGGGCGCAGTAGGGGGCGACATCGATCAGGGGCTTGCCCGGGGGCAGCAGGCCCGCCACCGAGTGGACCGCCGTGACCTCCAGGGACTCCTGCCGGCCGAGCCGGGGCAGGATGGTGGGCAGCCGCTCGGCGAGCATCGTCTTGCCGGCGCCGGGAGGTCCTTCCAGGAACAGGTGGTGTCCGCCGGCCGCGGCCACCTCCACCGCCGTGCGCGCCGAGATCTGCCCGACGACGTCCGCCAGGTCGTGGTCGTGCTGGGCGGCGCCCATGCTGTGCATGCCCGTGGCCGCGCCCGTGCCGGGCACGCGCAGGCCGGCCAGGAGGGGATCCGGGCGCCCCGGCCCGTCCTGCTCCTCGTCCGGCACGGGTTCGTCGGCCAGGATGGCGATGAGCTGCCGTAGGCTCCGCACGCCCAGCACGGACACCCCGGGCACCAGGGACGCTTCGGCGGCGGCACACTCCGGCACCACCACCTGCTCGTACCCCGCGTCCGCCGCCGCCAGCACCGCCGGCAACACCCCCCGCACCGGCCGCACCCGCCCGTCCAGCCCCAGTTCGCCGATCATCACGATGTCGGCGAGGACCCGGGGGTCGATGCGTTCCGCCGCGCCGAGGACCGCCGCGGCGACGGCGAGGTCGAAGCCGCTGCCCGACTTCGGTACCGAGGCCGGGCTGAGGCCGACCGTGAGTTTTTTCTGGGGCCAGGCCGCGCCCGAGTTGACGACCGCGGCACGCACCCGGTCCCGGCTCTCCGTCAGGCTCTTGTCGGGCAGTCCGACCAGTGTGAACGCCGCGACGCCCGGTTCGAGGTCGGCCTGGACCTCGACGACCACGCCTTCGACACCGACCAGCGCCACCGAACACGTACGGGCGAATCCCATCAGGCCACCCCTCGCGCGTGCTCGAGCACGGCCGCGCCGCGGGTCGGCAGCAGCACCCCGATCAGGTCGATGCGCACCCCGCCGGGCGGTGCGCCCCCGTGGGTCTGGATCCACCGCTCGGCGAGGTCCCGCAGCCGCTCCGCCTTCTGCGGGGTCACGGCCGCCATCGGATGCTCGAAGGGGCCTTCCCTGCGGGTCTTGACCTCGCAGACGACCAGGACGTCCCCGTCCCTGGCCACGATGTCGATCTCACCGGTCCGGCCGGAGCGCCAGTTGCGCTCCAGGACCGTCATCCCGGCCTCGGCCAGCCGCCTCGCGGCCAGAGTCTCGCCGTACCTGCCCAGTGCGCTGCGCGCCCGTTGTGCGTTCATGTCGGCACCACCTCCGGTGCCAACGATCACGCAGCCGTCACCACGAAGTGGATCTTGGTGGACAGCTCATCGGTTGTGGACAACTCCGTCGCCCACCCGGGTGGACCTCACCCGCTGGGCAGCTCCAGGTCGCTCTTGTTCAGCTCCTCGATGTTCACGTCCTTGAACGTGAGGACCCGGACCTGCTTCACGAACCGCGCCGGCCGGTACATGTCCCACACCCAGGCATCCGCCATGGACACCTCGAAGAACACCTCACCCTGGACCGAGTGCACCTGCATCTCGTAGTCGTTGGTCAGGTAGAAGCGCCGCTCGGTCTCGATCACGTATTTGAACAGACCGACGACATCGCGGTACTCCCGGTAGAGCTTCAGCTCCATCTCGGTCTCGTACTTCTCGAGGTCCTCGGCGCTCATGGCATGTTCCCCTTCAGCCGTGCGATCCCACCATTGTGCGCCAGTCCCATGAGCCCTCAGACGATTTCCGGGTCAAGGATCACGGGCCTGGCCGGGGGACCTTCGTCGAGCAGCGTGCGCAGCAGCCCGGCGAGTCTGGTCGGATACACCGTCTCATGTGCCCGGGTCAGTTCCGGACACGTCCACCAGCGTGCTCCGGCGACACTGCGCCGCTCCAGCTCGGTCAGCCCCACGGCCTCGACAGCCGTGCGGTCCGTCCGGGCCAGGTAGTACCACTCGTCCTGGTCCCAGCGGCGGCCCGCGAACGGGAACGAGCACATCCGCCGCCACAGCACCGGGCCGAGCTCGACCTCGGTGATGCCCGTCTCCTCGGCGAGTTCCCGCAGGGCGGCCTGTTCACGGGTCTCGTCGCCCTCCACTCCGCCGCCGGGGGTGAACCACCAGTCGTCGGCCGGATCGTCCGGCTCGTGCCCGTGCAGCAGCAGGATGCGGTCCTGCGGGTCGAGCAGCACCACCCGGGCCACCTTGCGCAGCCCGCCCTCGTAGTTGTCCTGGCCCGCCCGCACGGCCTCAGCGGACACCAGCGGGCTCCGCGCTCGCCCGCCGGGCCTTGGCCGCGCCCGTGCGCTTGGCGATGGGACCGTAGGCGCCCCCGCCCAGGACCAGCACGGCACCGGCGATCACCAGAGCGGTGATCGTCTGCAGCGGTCCGGGCGAGGACAGGCTGCCGAGCGGCTCGAAGCCGGTGGGGCGCTCCAGCATGCCGTTCATGGGCCATACGACGGCGTCGACGCGCGCGTCCACGGCGGAGACCGCCACCGTGCCTCGGGCGGCGTCGGTCAGGTGGGCGGTGGAGTCCACGGAGTTGCCCCGCTCGTCGCCGAGCAGGAACAGCCGGCCCTTGGGGACGGTCACGGTCGGGAAGTCGCTCATCTCGGCCGGTGTGCCCTTGGGCAGGTAGGTCTCGTCGATCTCCTTGCCGTTGACCTCCAGCTTGCCGTCCTGGCAACAGGAGACCGTGTCGCCGCCGACGGCGACCACGCGCTTGACCATCGGCGCGTTGGCCCAGGAGGCGTCCTTGAAGACGACGACATCGCCGCGGCGCACCGCGTCGCCGTCGACGCGCTGCGCGAGGATCCGGTCGCCCGCGTCGATCGTCGGCGTCATAGAGCTGGTGGGCACGGTGTAGGGCCGGTAGACGACCGCTCCCCAGGCGAAGCCGCCGAGGAAAAGCACCAGGCCCAGTGCGACGGCCAGCCCGGACAACCGCTGTCCGGTCCGGCTGCCCACCGGGCCCGTACCTGTGCCACCGCTGCGCGGGGCCGTGTGCGTCATGCTCTCGCCACCCATGGGTCCGCACCCTACCCGGGGGTACCGACCAGGGTCAGCCCGCCGTCGGAATCACTGCTTCCTGCGGCGCCACCACACCACCGGCACCACACCGGCGAGTGCGAGCCCCTGCGGCGCCACCGCCCAGCCGGCCGCGGCCGGCTGGGCGGCCAGACCGGACTGGTCGAAGGTGTCCGGCACCGGCAGGGTGTCCCAGCGGTTGATCGGCCAGGCGATGACGATGGCGCGTCCGACGACGTCCTTCACCGGGACCATGCCGTGGTGCTCGTCCGACTGGTTGTAGCGGGAGTCCCGGGAGTTCTGCCGGTGGTCTCCCATGACCCAGATGTAGCCCTCGGGGACCTTCACCTTGAACTGGCCGCCCTGGTCGTCGACGCTGCACGGCGTGTTGTTCGGGTAGACGTAGGACTTCTCGTTCAGCGCCTTGCCGTTGACCGTCAGCGGGCCGGTGCCCTTGCACTCGATCGTGTCGCCGCCGACGCCGATGACGCGCTTGATGAGGTCCTTCTCCTCGGCGGACGGCATGAGGCCGATCCAGCTGAGGAACGTCTGGAACGCGTTCGGTTCCATGGTCGGCTCGCCCGCCAGCCAGTTGTCGGGGTCGTGGAAGACCACGACCTCGCCCCGCTCCGGCTCGGAGCCGAACCAGGGGGTGAGCTTGTCGACCAGCACGCGGTCGCCCTGCTGGAGGGTGTTCTGCATCGAGTCGGACGGGATGGAGAACGCCTGCACCAGGAAGGTTTTGATCAGCAGCGCGAGAACCAGCGCGATGCCGATCAGGATGGGCAGCTCCTTCCAGAAGGAGCGTGGCTTCTTCGGTGTCCGGGCCGGGCCGCCCGGCCCCTGGTCATCGGCTGTCGTGTGCTCGCCTGTCACCCTGTCGTCCTCGGCTGCCCCGGAGTCATTCCCGGAGGTCACGGCGCTGTCCGCGGCCGGGACGGCGGATTCCGCGGGGTGTCCGCGGTGCTCCTCGCCGTCGTGTCCGGACCGTGCGCCAACCGCCACATCCCCCACGCCAACTCCTCACTCTGTGCCGCCGCCTGCCCCATACACGACGCAGGCCCACCACTCCCATAACGAGCGGGAGTTCCGCAGGGGTCGGGAGCTGGATCGTTCCGTTCGAATCGTCGGGAGCAACCCTATGCGACAGCCGGGGAGCAGCGGTCGACCCGGGGGCCGCGTCGGACACGGAGGCGTAGGTCTGCGGTTCCTCCAGCATGTTCCAGTGCCCGAAGGGCCAGGCGATGACCATGGCGCGGCCGACCACCTCGTCCTCGGAGACCGTGCCGCCGTAGTCGGTGTCCTGGTGGGCGCGGGAGTCCGCGGAGTTGTTCCGGTGGTCACCCATCACCCACAGCCGGCCCGGCGGGACCGTGATCTCGAACGGCGTGTCGGACGGGGCGTTGCCGGGGTACAGGTAGTCCTCGTTCAGCGGGATGCCGTTGACGGTCACGCGTCCTTGCGTGTCGCAGCACTTGACGCGGTCGCCGCCGACGCCGACGACCCGCTTGATGAGGTCCTTCTCGTTGTCGGACGGCAGCAGACCGATGAAGGTGAGCCCTTCCTTGACCTGCTTGATGACGACCGGGTCGTCCTTCTGCGGCGTGGTCTGCTCGTCCTGGAGCCAGCCGCCGGGGTCCTTGAAGACGACGACGTCCCCGCGCTGCGGCTTGGAGCCGAACCACGGGGTGAGCTTGTCGACCAGCACGCGGTCGCCGATCTGGATCGTCTGCTCCATGGAGCCGGACGGGATGACGAAGGCCTGGACGAGGAACGTCTTCAGCACGAGCGCTATGAGGACGGCGACGCCGACGAGGAGGGGTATCTCCTTGACGGCTCCGCGCCTGCGGCGCCGCTTGACCTTGCGCTGGAGCTTGCGCCGCTCGGCGCGGGTACGGCCGCCGCCCGGGCTTGCGGTGCGCCGGGCGCCGGTGGGCAGCAGGTTGTCCGCGGCGTTGCTCGAGACGCCGCGCGGTTTGCCGCGGTTACCCATGGGCGCCCGCCCTTCCGGCGGCGGACGTGGGCACGCGCGCGTAGGCGTCGGGGCGGTGCAGGCGGGTGGTGTGGCCGAGGGGCCAGACGATCCAGTCGGCGCGGCCGATCACGTCGCCGACCGGCACCATGCCGCCGCCGGGCGAGCCGAGGTGGTCGCGGGAGTCGCTGGACCGGCTGCGGTGGTCGCCGAGGACGAACAGGGTGCCGTCGGGCACGACGACGTCGAAGGGCACTGTGGACGGGCTGTCGCCGGGGTACAGGAAGCCCGACTCGTCGACCGGCCGGCCGTTCACCAGGATCCTCCCCTCCTTGTCGCAGCAGACCACGTGGTCCGCCCCCACGCCGACAACGCGTTTGATGTAGTCCGCGTGCCCGAAGTACCCGGTCCCGTCGAACACGACGATGTCTCCCCGCTGCGGCTCGGCTCCGAAACGGTACGCCAACTTATTTACGAGAACCCGGTCCCCGATCCTCAATTGCTGCTCCATTGATCCGCTGGGGATCTGGAACGGCCGCAGCACGAACGTGGAGAGCAGCAGCAGGAACAGCAGGCAGATCAGCAGGGTGAGGGTGATCCGGCCGCCGGGGATCCATTCGGTGACACGCGACAACGCGAAACGCGACCGTCCCTCCGGCCCTCCGGGGTCCGAGGTGGTCTCCTCGGAGTCGGAAGGGCGGGAGGAGCGGTCGCGCTCCGTCGGCTGTGCTTCGGTGTCCATCGGAGCCAGATGCTATCCGGCCCCGATGTGAACCCCGGAGGGCGCTCAGCTCTCGCGCTTCTCCTTGATCTTCGCGGCCTTGCCGCGCAGCTCGCGCAGGTAGTACAGCTTGGCGCGGCGGACGTCACCCTTGGTGACGAGCTCGATCTTCTCCACGATCGGGGTGTGCACCGGGAAGGTGCGCTCGACGCCGACGGAGAAGGAGACCTTGCGGACCGTGAAGGTCTCGCGCACGCCGGCCCCCTGTCGGCGGATCACCACACCCTTGAACTGCTGCACACGGGAGCGGTTGCCCTCGATGACGCGGACGTGCACGTTGACCGTGTCGCCCGGGCGGAAGGCGGGGACGTCGCTGCGCAGCGACGCGGAGTCGACGGTGTCGAGCAGGTGAGACATTTCGTCTGCTTTCCTCGCTGATGCCACAGGTCATCAACGGAAACTAGGTTTCTGGATCGAGGCTGTGCGGGTCGGGGCGGGCGTCGTGTCCCCCTGTGGCAGGGGCGCACGCCGGACGGACGCACAACAGCGAGCTATTCTTCCACGCCCTCGGCCCTGCGCCAAAATCGGCCGTACGGCTCCCCTTCGGGGTCCGGTTCCCAGCCGAGGATGGACAGCATCTCGCGGTCCTTCTTGTCGAAGGCCTTCGGGTCGCACCGCTCGATGAGGTCGGGCCGGTGGGCCGTGGTGCGCTTCAGGGCCTCGTCGCGGCGCCAGCGCGCGATCTTGCCGTGGTGACCGCTGAGCAGCACGTCGGGGATGTCCCGGCCGCGCCACTCGGGCGGCTTGGTGTAGACGGGGCCCTCCAGCAGGCTCGCCATGGCGCCGGGCGCGAAGGAGTCGTCCCGGTGGGACTCGGCGTTGCCCAGGACGCCGGGCAGCAGCCGGGCCACGGCCTCCGTGACGACCAGGACGGCCGCCTCTCCCCCGGCCAGGACGTAGTCGCCGATGGACACCTCGTACACCGGCATCCGGGTCGCGTACTCGTCGACCACGCGCCGGTCGATGCCCTCGTAACGGGCCGGCGTGAAGATCAGCCAGGGGCGCTCGGAGAGGTGGACGGCGAGCTCCTGGGTGAAGGGGCGGCCGCTGGGTGTCGGGACGATCAGGGCGGGCTCGCGGGAGCCGGTCTCGTAGCCGTCGGCCAGGACGGCGTCCAGCGCCTCTCCCCAGGGCTCGGTCTTCATGACCATGCCGGGGCCGCCGCCGTAGGGCGTGTCGTCGACGGTGTTGTGGCGGTCGTAGGTCCAGGAGCGCAGGTCGTGGACCTGGACGTTCAGCTGTCCACGCGCGCGTGCCTTGCCGACGAGGGAGACGTCCAGCGGTTCCAGGTACTCGGGAAGATCGTGACGACGTCGAGGCGCATTACGACTCTTCCCCGCCGGGGGCGTCTTCCCGGCTGGAGGCGATCTCCGCGCGGTCGTCGATCAGGCCCGGCGGCGGGGTGATGACGGCCTTCTGCTCCTCGAGGTCGATCTCGGTGACGATCTCCTCGACGAAGGGGACCATCACCTCGCTGCCGTCGGGGCGTTCCACGATGAACAGGTCCTGGGTGGGCAGGTGCGAGATCTCCGTGATCCGGCCGACCTCCGTGCCGTCGGCGGTGACCACGTCGAGGTCGATGAGCTGGTGGTCGTAGTACTCGTCCTCGCCCTCGGGCAGTTCCTCCGGGTCGATCTCGGCGATCAGGAGGGTGTTGCGCAGGGCTTCGGCGCCGGAGCGGTCGCTGACGCCCTCGAAGCGCAGCAGGAGACGGCCGCTGTGGACGCGGCCCGTCTCGATGGTGAGCGGTCCCGCGGAGGCGGGATCCGTGGCGAGTACGGCGCCCGGGGCGAGCCTCAGCTCCGGCTCGTCGGTGCGTACCTCGACGGTGACCTCACCCTTGATGCCATGGGCACGGCCGATCCGTGCGACTACCAGCTGCACGTGTCCAATCTCCTGTCGTACGACTACGGGCCGGGGACGGCCCAGTGGCCCTCCCCGGCCCGAGCCGGTTGCGCGATAAGCGTCAGCGGACGTGGTCCACGTCGACGAGGTCGACGCGGACGCCGCGACCGCCGATGGCGCCCACGACGGTGCGCAGGGCGCGTGCGGTGCGGCCGTTGCGGCCGATCACCTTGCCGAGGTCGTCCGGGTGGACCCGGACCTCGAGCACCCGCCCGCGGCGCAGGTTGCGCGAGGCGACCTGCACATCGTCAGGGTTGTCGACGATGCCCTTCACGAGGTGCTCGAGAGCCTCCTCGAGCATGCTCAGGCCTCGGTCGAAGCGGACTCAGCGGCAGCGTCGTCCTTCTTCTCAGCCTTCTTCTTCTGGGTGATCGCCTCACCCTTGCCCTCGTCGTCACCGCCGAGAGCCTCGAACGACGGGCGCGCGGCCTTCTCGGGCTGCGTCAGGAGCGGGGCCGGAGCGGGCTCGCCCTTGAACTTCTGCCAGTCGCCGGTCTTCTTGAGGATGGCGAGCACGGGCTCGGTCGGCTGGGCGCCGACACGGAGCCAGTACGCGACACGGTCCGCGTCGACCTCGATCACCGACGGGTTGTACGTCGGGTGGTACTTGCCGATCTCCTCGATCGCACGGCCGTCACGGCGGGTGCGGGAGTCGGCGACGACGATGCGGTAGTGAGGCGAACGGATCTTGCCCAGACGCTTCAGCTTGATCTTGACTGCCACGGGAGTGGGTTCTCCTGGATTTGACGTGGTTGGGCACGGCGAGAGAAGCCGCGTGGGGTTGCGGTACCCGAGTGCCCGATGGACGCGTCAGCCGGAGGAGAGAGGGGTCCTGTGCGGCTGTCGAGTACAGCTAGCCATTGTGCCATACCCTGCGGGTCGCTCCGGGCCGGGGGTGTGTGGGCCGCTGTGCGGGCACGCCCGGGTGGCACCCGGCGTGGAGGTGAAGAACGTCGGGTGCGCACCCGGCACCGGGAGGTGCTGCTCGTCGTCGACCGGCAGCCACGAGATGCCGGTACCGACCTCAGCTCGCCACCGCTCCCACCACGTCCGGGATGCGGAACGGCTTGCCGCAGCCGCCGCAGACGATGGGGGCCTGGGCGAGGACCGACGGTACGACGCGGACGTTGCGGCCGCAGTCGCAGACCGCCTTGACACGGACGCCGCCGCCCGAGGAGCCGTGGCGGGCGGCCGGACCCCGGAAGGTGCGGGAGGTGTCGGAGGAGGTCGCGGCCGTGTGGGCCTTCAGAGCGCGCTGGAGGCGCTCGATCGTCGGGCGGTAGCGGCGCTTCGCCTCGGGGGTGAGCGTGACCAGGGAGAAGCCGCTGCTGGGGTGCGGTTCCTCGGGTGGTCCAGGCCCATCTCCTCGGCGATCGCGAGGAATCTGCGGTTGTGGTAGCGGCCGGCACGGGAGGTGTCGCGGACACCGCGCGCGGCGGCGACGCCATGGACTGCCTCATGGAGCAGTCGCTCGAAGGAGAGTTCGTGACCGCACGCGGACGACGACTCCCCGATCAGGGACTCTGGCGCGGCAAGGTCGGGCAGCTCGGGGTGGTACCGCTGAATGTCGGCCCACGCCTGTGCCAGCTCTGCGGCGAGAACAGGTGGTGTCTGTGTCGTGCTCACGTAATGACAACGAGCCTGGGTGCCCCTGTGTTCCGATTCCGGGGCATCCCAAATAATTTGCACGTACCCGTCAGTTGCCTCTGATGCGTCCCGACGAGGGCGGGTGCGCTGATCTGTGGAGAAGCCTCACAGCTCACCACAAGGTGGTGCGTAGTCCCGCGTACGCCCCGGCGCGTAGACCCTGTCCGCGCGCCGGGATACAAAGAGGTCCGCGGGTACGCAAGAGGCGTTTCGGCCGCCCTGCGCCCCACTCGGTAAGCGCGTGCCGCGCCTCAGTAAGCGCGTGCGACGACCGCGACGTTACCGGGTGCGTCGTCGGCGTCCGGCACCGACCCGTCCTCCGCGACCAGACACCGTACGGTCACGGCGTGATCGGCCAGCTTGGCCTCGCCCTCCTCGCCCAGCACGGCCCAGGGGATGCGGGCCCAGCCGCCGGTGGTGGCGGCCTCGACGGCCTCCTCGAACGTCGACACCTCGGCCGTTCGGGACTCGCGGCGCTCACGGGACTGCCTCAGCAGCAGCGCCTGGTCCTCCTCCAGGACCCTGGGCAGCAGCGACACCAGCTCGTCCAGGGACACCGGTTCCTTGCCACCCGGGATGCGGCGGGCCAGCACGGCCGTGCCGTTCTCCAGGTCGCGCGGTCCCACCTCGATGCGCACGGGGACGCCCTTGAGCTCCCAGTCGACGGCGCGGCGGCCGAAGGGGATGTCGGTGCGGTCGTCGACGTGGACGCGGACCCCGGCCGCCTTCAGCCGGTCGCCGAGCTCGCGGACCTTGGCCAGAACCGCGTCATCGCCCTTGATCGCCAGGACCACGGCCTGGATCTGCGCCAGCCGCGGCGGGACGCGCAGGCCGTTGTCGTCGCCGTGCATCATCACCAGGGCGCCGATCATGCGGGTGGTGGAGCCCCAGGAGGTCTGCCAGACCAGCTCCTGCCGGCCGTCCTTCGACAGGTACCGGGTGTTGAACGCCTTGGCGAAGTTCTGGCCCAGTTCGTGACTGGTGGCCATCTGGAGGGCCTTGCCGTCGCCCATCATGCCTTCCAGCGTGAGGGTGTTGACGGCGCCGGCGAACCGCTCCTTGACGGTCTTGCGGCCCGGGACGACGTCCATCGCGAGGACGTTCAGCATGAAGTCCTCGTAGACCCGCCGGTGAATCTGCGCGGCGAAATCGCGGGCCTCCTCGTACGTGGCGTGCGCCGTGTGGCCCTCCTGCCACAGGAACTCGGACGTGCGCAGGAAGAGACGGGGCCGCAGTTCCCAGCGCACGACATTCGCCCACTGGTTGATCAGCAGCGGCAGGTCGCGGTAGCTCTGCACCCACTTCGAGAAGGAGGCGTTGATGATCATCTCGGAGGTCGGCCGGACCACGGCGGGCTCTTCGAGTTCCTTGCCGCCGCCGTGCGTGACCACGGCGAGCTCGGGTGCGAAGCCCTCGACGTGGTCGGCCTCCCTGGTCAGGTACGACTCAGGGATGAGCAGCGGGAAGTACGCGTTCTGGGTGCCCGTCTCCTTGATGCGGGCGTCCATCTCCGCCTGCATCCGCTCCCACAGCCCGTATCCGTACGGTCGGATGACCATGGTGCCGCGCACCGGACCGTTGTCGGCGAGCTCCGCCTTGGTGATCAAGTCCTGGTACCAGCGCGGGAAATCGTCCGCCCGGGGAGTGAGAACGGGTGCCTTGGTCATGGCGAGATGGTACGGGCCCACGTTGCCGGAATGTGAAATCTCGCCATAGGCACATGACAACTCAACTGCCGGGGCGCATTCCACTGGACGACAGGTCGAGGGGGAGTTTCCTGGCATACGGGGGTAGTGCGAGCGCACTGTCACGGGGGCCATGGAATCGGGCAAGAGGTAACTCTCGGCGGATTGGGGCGCTTACTTATGACACCTACGCTCGTGCGGCAGCACCTGCCTCACGCCGGGGCCGCACCCCGCGTGGACCTGCGTGCACGCGCGCGTGACTGGTCCGAGATCCAGGAGCGGATGCTCGTGCCGCTCTACGAGGCCGTCTACGAGCGACTGGATGTGGGTCCCGCCACACGGCTGCTCGGTCTCGACTGCGGTTCCGGACTCGCCCTGCTGATGGCCGCCGCCCGGGGAGCGGCGGTCACCGGTGTCGACGCTTCCCCGAAAGGGTGAGCCTGGCGCGGGAGCGGCTGCTGCCCGCGGCTGGGGGCACGGAGCCGCGTGACACCCGGCTGGTCGACGGCTCGCCCCGGGACACCGCGGAGCCGGGCGCTCCCGGATACACCCTGGTGACCGCCTTCGAGCCGATCGGGTGCCTCGCCGGCGACTCGGAGGGGCTGGGCGGGCTGCTCGCGGAGGCGACGCCGCTCGCCGAGCGCGGTGCGGCCGTGGTGCTGGCCGGCTGGGGCCCGCCGGAGCGGTGTGCCACGACGTCGGTGCTGCGGGTGGCCACCAAGCTGGCGGAGCCGCTGCGCAGCACGGGCAGCTGGCGGCCGGCCCTCCGCGACGACCTGGAGGACGTCGCCCAGCGGGCGGGGCTCAGGCCGGACGGGTCCGGCCGGGTGGCGTGCCCCTTCGGGTACGCCGATGTGGGCAGCGCGGTCCGCGGACTCAAGTCGACGGGCCTGTTCGACGCGGCGATCACGGCGACGGACCAGGTGCAGGTGGACAAGGAGCTGACCGAGGCGCTGCACCCGCACCAGCGGCAGGACGGGACGGTGTGGATGCCGAACGTGTTCCGGTATCTGATCGCCCGGACCCCGTGACGCCGGCGCCTGACAGAACGGGTGGGATCGCGCCCGCGCACGACCACCGTGCTCACGGCTGATCAACAGCACGACCGAAAGGGCACCCCATGAGTGCAAGGGGCGCCCTCGGTGTCGTGCGGAGACGGGCCGTCAGCCCATGAACTTCTTGAACTCGTCCGGGAGTTCGAAGTCCTTGCCGCCCTGCTGCGGCAGGCCGAACGCGTTGCCGCCCTCGGCGGCGGCCGCGCGGCGGGCGGCGGCCTCCTGCTCCTGCTGCTTGCGCTTCATCGGGTTGCCGGAGCGCTGCTTGCCCTTGGCCTGCTTCTGCTTCTTCTTCGTCCGGCCGGGCCCACCGCCCATGCCCGGCATGCCCGGCATGCCCGGCATCCCGGGCATGCCGCCGCCCTGGGCCATCCGGGACATCATCTTGCGGGCCTCGAAGAACCGCTCGACCAGGTTCTTCACGGCGCTGACCTCGACACCGGAACCCCGGGCGATACGGGCGCGGCGCGAGCCGTTGATGATCGTCGGCTCCTGGCGCTCGGCCGGGGTCATCGACTTGATGATCGCGGCCGTGCGGTCGACGTCCCGCTCGTCGAGGTTGTTGATCTGGTCCTTCATCTGGCCCATGCCCGGGAGCATGCCGAGCAGCTTGGAGATGGAGCCCATCTTCCTGACCTGCTCCATCTGGGCCAGGAAGTCGTCGAGGGTGAAGTCCTGGCCCTTCTTGGAGGCCAGCTTCTCGGCCATCTTCTGGGCTTCGGCCTGGTCGAAGGTCTTCTCCGCCTGCTCGATCAGGGTGAGCAGGTCACCCATGTCGAGGATGCGGGAGGCCATCCGGTCCGGGTGGAAGGCGTCGAAGTCCTCGAGCTTCTCGCCGTTCGACGCGAACATGATCGGCTTGCCGGTGATCTGCCGGATCGACAGGGCCGCACCACCGCGGGCGTCACCGTCGAGCTTGGAGAGCACCACGCCGTCGAAGCCGACGCCGTCGCGGAAGGCCTCGGCGGTGTTGACGGCGTCCTGACCGATCATCGCGTCGACGACGAACAGGATCTCGTCGGGGCTGACCGCGTCCCGGATGTCCGCGGCCTGCTGCATCATCTCCTGGTCGATGCCCAGGCGGCCGGCGGTGTCCACGATCACGATGTCGTGGACCTTGGTCCTCGCGTGCTCGATCGAGTCCTTGGCGACCTTGACCGGGTCACCGACGCCGTTGCCCGGCTCCGGCGCGTAGACGCCGACGCCCGCGCGCTCGGCGACGACGCTGAGCTGGTTCACGGCGTTCGGGCGCTGCAGGTCACAGGCGACCAGCAGCGGCGAGTGGCCCTGCTCCTTCAGCCACCGGCCGAGCTTGCCCGCGAGGGTGGTCTTACCGGCACCCTGCAGACCCGCCAGCATGATCACGGTGGGCGGCTGCTTGGCGAAGCGCAGGCGCCGGGTCTCGCCACCGAGGATGGTGACCAGTTCCTCGTTGACGATCTTCAGGACCTGCTGGGCCGGGTTCAGCGCTTTGGAGACCTCGGCACCGAGGGCACGCTCCTTGACGTTCTTGATGAACGCGCGGACGACCGGCAGCGCGACGTCGGCTTCGAGGAGGGCGATCCGGATCTCGCGCGCCGTGGCGTCGATGTCCGCCTCGGAGAGCCGTCCCTTGCCGCGCAGGTTCTTGAAGGTCGCTGAGAGGCGATCGGAAAGAGTATCGAACACGGCGCTCGCGGTCCTCGGGGTCGGAGACAGACTGGGGAATCGCCCTCCAGGGTATCCCGGCGTGACAAGTCGCCGGGTCGGCCTCACCCACGCAGTGTCTCCTCCAGCTTCCGCGCCACCGACTCGGCCTCGTTCCCGGGCAGGGGGGCGCCCTCCGGGCCGGTCACGTAGAAGGCGTCCACGGCGTTGGCGCCGAGGGTCGAGACGTGCGCGCTGCGGACCTGCACGCTCGCGTCCTCCAGGGCGCGGCCGATGCGGAAGAGCAGCCCCGGGGCGTCCTGGGAGCGGACCTCGATGACGGTGGCCAGCCGGGAGGCGGCCGGGTGGACCGACACCCTGGGTGGCGGGGCCACCACGCCCCGGCGGCGCGGGTATGCCGCGTCCCGCTCGGCGAGGCGGCCGGCGATGTCCAGGGAGCCGTCCAGGGCCCGGACGAGGTCGGCGCGCAGGCGGGCGGCCTGCGGCAGCGAGCCGTACTCGGCGGCGACCCGCCAGTCCAGCAGCAGGACGGAGCCGTCGACGCCGTCCGGGAGGTGCAGGGAGCGCAGTTCCGCGGTCCGTACGGTCAGCCGGTGCATGGCGAGAACCCCGGCCACCGCGGGCAGCACGCCCGGCTGGTCGGGGACGGCGATGAGCAGCTCCACCCCGAGCGGCTCCGGGTCGCCGGACGGCTCCTGGCCGGCGGGCGGCTCGGTCTGTGCCCGCAGCGCGAGCACCGGACTGCCGGTCGCGACCGCCTCGATGGCGAGCCGCTCCTGCTCCGCGGTGGGCGCGGCCTCCTCGGGGTCGTCCGGGGCGTCCCCGGCGAGCACCGCCGAGACCCGCTGGACCAGGTCGGCGACGAGCGAGGCGCGCCAGGACGACCAGGCGGCCGGGCCGGTGGCCAGGGCGTCGGCCTCGGTGAGCGCGTGCAGCAGTTCCAGGGTGCCCTGGGAGCCGACGGCCTCGGCGACCGAGCGCACGGTGGCCGGGTCCTCCAGGTCACGCCGGGTGGCCGTGTCGACGAGCAGCAGGTGGTGCCGTACGAGGGTGGCGACGACCGTCACGTCGTGGCGGTCGAATCCGATGCGGGCGGCCACGTCCTTGGCGATGATCTCGCCCGCCACCGAGTGGTCGCCGGGCCAGCCCTTGCCGATGTCGTGCAGCAGCGCGGCGACCAGCAGCAGGTCGGGCCGGCTGACCCGGCGCGTGAACTCCGAGGCCTGGACGGCGGTCTCGATGAGGTGCCGGTCGACGGTCCACAGGTGCACGGCGTTGCGCTGCGGGCGGCAGCGCACCCGCTCCCAGTCGGGCAGCAGCCGGGTGATCAGCCCTTCGGCCTCCAGCGCCTCCCAGACCTCGACGGTCGGGCGGCCGGAGCCGAGCAGGGTGACGAGCTGTTCGCGCGCCTCGGCGGGCCAGGGCGTGGGCACCGGGCGCACGGTGGCCGCCATGCGCCGTACGGCGTGCAGGGAGAGCGGGAGTCCGGCCTGGGCGGCCGCGGCCGCGGCGCGCAGCGGCAGGACCGGGTCGCGTTCGGGGCGCGCGGCGCGGGCCAGCACCACCTCGCCGTCCTGCTCCACCACCCCCTCGGCCAGCGGAGATCGCTCGGCGGTCGGTTTCCCGCCCCCCAGCATGGCGCGCAGCCGGGGCCGGACGGCGCGCGACCGCAGTACGCGCCCCACCTCGCGCCAGGTGACGTCACTGGCGTACGAGACGACCCGCGCCGCCTCGTACACCTGCCGCAGCAGCGTGTCCGCGTCGAGCAGACCGAGCTCGGTGGCCACCTGGTCCTGTTCCTGGAGGGCGAGCCGGTCGGTCGCACGCCCGGTGGCCAGGTGCAGTGCGTCCCGTACGTCGAGCAGCCGGCGCCGGGCGTCGGCGAGGCCCTCGCGCGGGGCGTCGGCGAGCCAGGAGGCGGCGACGGCGCGCAGGGCGGTGGCGTCGCGCAGCCCGCCGCGGGCCTCCTTCAGGTCCGGTTCCAGCAGGTACTGCAGCTCGCCCTGCCGCTCGGCGCGCTCGGCGCACAGTTCCTGGAGTTCGGGGAGGCGTTTGGGCGCCTGGTTGCGCCAGTCGGCCAGCACGGCCGTCCGCAGTCCGGACGTGAGGCCGAGGTCACCGGCGATGTGCCGGGCGTCCAGCAGGCCGAGCTGCACCTTGAGGTCCTCAGCAGCGGTCTTGCGGGCCTCGGCGGGCGTGCGGACCGAGTGGTCGAGGGCCAGGCCCAGGTCCCATACGGGGTACCAGAGCCGGTCGGCGAGGGCGGCGACGGCCTTGGGGTCGCTGCCGTCGTGCAGCAGGAGCAGGTCGAGGTCGCTGCGCGGGGACAGCTCACCGCGTCCGTAGCCGCCGACGGCGACCAGGGAGGCCCCGCGCAGCCCTTCCGCGCCCGAGGCGAACAGGCCGGTGAGCCAGTCGTCCGTCAGTTCGGCCAGGGCCGCACGGCGCGGCGGCCCGGACCGCGCCTCCTCGGTGAGGAGACGCAGCCGGGCCGCCGCGTAGCCGCTGGGTCCCGAGTCCTCTGCTTCCTTCTGCACGTCCGTTCCCGTCACCCAGCGACTCCTGTTCTTCTGTGTCAGAGCGCGTCCGGTCCGCGCTCACCGGTCCGGACCCGCACGGCCGTGTCGACCGGGATGGACCAGACCTTGCCGTCACCGATCTTGCCGGTGCGGGCTGCCTTGACCACGACGTCGATGAGCTGTTCGGCGTCGTCGTCCTCGACCAGGACCTCGATGCGGATCTTGGGGACCAGGTCCACGGTGTACTCGGCACCGCGGTAGACCTCGGTGTGGCCCCGCTGCCGACCGTAGCCGCTGGCCTCGGTGACCGTCAGGCCGTGTACTCCGAAGGCCTGCAGGGCCTCCTTGATCTCGTCGAGCCGGTGCGGCTTCACGACGGCGGTGATGAGCTTCATGCGTCCACCTTCTTGCTCGCGGCTGCGGCGACCGGGGCCGTGACGGCCGTCTTGGCGGCACCGCCACCGGCGCCACTGAAGTCGTATGCGGTCTCGGCGTGCTCGGCCTGGTCGATGCCGGCGACCTCGTCGTCCTCGGTGACCCGCATGCCGATGGTCTTGTCGAGGACGAAGGCGAGGATCGCGGAGACGATCAGAGAGTAGGCGAGTACCGCGAAGACACCGGCGCACTGCTTCCAGAACTGGGTCAGGCCGCCGCCGTAGAAGAGGCCCTCGACCTCGGACTGGCCCTTGCCGCTGGCGAAGAAGCCGATCAGCAGGGAGCCGACGACACCGCCCACCAGGTGGACGCCGACGACGTCCAGGGAGTCGTCGTAGCCGAACTTGTACTTCAGGCCGACGGCCATGGCGCACAGCACACCGGCGATGGCGCCGACGGCGATCGCGCCGAGCGGGGTGACCGCGCCGCCGGCCGGGGTGATGGCGACCAGACCCGCGACCGCGCCGGAGGCGGCGCCCAGGGTGGTGAACGCGCCGTGACGGATCTTCTCGTAGGCGAGCCAGGCCAGCATGGCGGCAGCGGTGGCGACCTGCGTGTTGACGAACATCAGCGCGCCGACGCCGTCGTCGTTGCCGAGCCAGGAGCCGGCGTTGAAGCCGAACCAGCCGAACCACAGCAGACCGGCGCCGAGCATCACCAGCGGGAGGCTGTGCGGGCGCATCGGGTCCTTCTTGAAGCCGACGCGCTTGCCGATGACGAGGATCACGCCGAGGGCCGCGGCACCGGCGTTGATGTGGACCGCCGTCCCACCGGCGAAGTCGATGACACCGAGCTCGAAGGCCCAGCCGCCGGCGCCCCAGACCCAGTGCGCGACCGGGAAGTAGACGACCGTGGCCCACAGGGCGATGAACAGCGCCCACGCGCTGAACTTCACGCGGTCGGCGAGGGCACCGCTGATCAGGGCGGGCGTGATGATCGCGAACATCAGCTGGAAGACCAGGAACACGAAGATCGGGATCGTGTAGCCGTCCCACAGCTGGGTGAGGCCGATGTTGCTGAGACCGACCCAGTCCGAGTTCCAGCCGATGAGGCTGCCGGAGTCGGTGCCGAACGCCATGGAGAAGCCGTACAGCACCCACAGGATGGTGACGATCCCCAGGCTGATGAAGCTCATCATCAGCATGTTCAGGGTGCTCTTGACGCGGACCATGCCTCCGTAGAAGAAGGCAAGACCCGGGGTCATGAGCATCACCAGGGCGGAACAGATGAGCATGAACCCTGTGTTGGCGGCAGACAGCTTGGGCGCCTCTGCGGCAAGGGTGATGGCTGGTGCCATCGGCGTCTCCTCGTCGTTGGTACGGCCCCGTGCGGGCGAAGCCTCGAGCGGATTGAGGGGTGGGCCGGTTATGCGCCACGAGATTGGCGCAGCGCGGTTTCGGTGGGAGCCCCTCGTTGTTTCGCGGCCGTGACGAAGGCGCGTTCTGTGTTACGCGTCGGTGAACTGCCGGATGGCGGGCACGCTGATCGTTATCGTGGCGCAACCTTCGGTTCCCGCTGCCTTTGAGGACGCACAGGCCGGCCGCGGCCGGCCTTCCGATGACCTGGCATGGGGGAGCCGAGTCGGGCAGTTCGGGAGGGCCGGCCGCGGCCGGGGTTCAGGAAGTCGTACGGCTGCTCAGACCGCCTCGGCGGTCTCGGGCAGTTCGGCTGCGAGCCGCTCGGTGAGGTCGACGACCTCGCCCAGGTCACCGAAGTCGCGCGCGGCCGTGTCGACCGTCTTTCGGATACGGGTGTTGACCCGCTCGGAACGGACCTTCTTGGCCACCTGCATGGCCTGGCAGGCGAAGACGGTGCTCTGTTCGGGCTCGCGCTGGAGCAGGTGGACCGTGGCCATGCCGATCAGGTTCAGCGCGTAGGACCGCTGGTGCTCCGCGTCCTCGGCGAAGAGCTTCACGGCCCGGTTCATCAGCGGCTCGGCCAGCGAGGCGTAGGTCGGGCTGCGGCCGGCGACATAGGCCAGGTCGCGGTACGAGTGGGAGTTCTCGCCGTACAGCTCGGCCTCGGAGAAGAAGCGGATCCAGTCGGGGTCCGGCTCGTCCCACTCGTCGGCCTCGGCGAAGGTGTCCTCGGCCATCCGGACCGCCCGCTTGCACTTGCCGGGCTGCCCCATGTTGGCGTAGGCGCGGGCCTCCATCGCATACAGCATCGACTGGGTGCGCGGGCTCGCGCAGTCCCGGCTGCCGTACTGCGCGAGGTGGATCAACTCCAGCGCGTCGTCGGGCCGGCCGAGGTGGATCATCTGGCGGCTCATGCTGGACAGCACGTAGGAGCCGAGGGGCCGGTCGCCGGCCTCCTTGGCGGCGTGCAGCGCGAGGACGAAGTACTTCTGGGCCGTCGGCTGGAGCCCGATGTCGTACGACATCCAGCCGGCCAGCTCGGCGAGTTCGGCGGCGACCTTGAACAGCCGACGGGTGGTGGCCTCGGGCTGGGACTCCTGGAGCAGGTCCGTCACCTCGTGCAGCTGGCCGACGACCGCCTTGCGGCGCAGGCCGCCGCCACACTGGGCGTCCCACTGCCGGAACATCACCGTTGTGGACTCCAGGAGGTCCAGCTCCGGCTTGGAGAGCCGGCCGCGGGCGCGCCCGGAGGAGCCGGGCGCGGGCTCGGGCTCCGACCGCGGGGCCGGAGGCGAGGGCACGAGCCAGCGCTGCATGGGCTCGATGAGGGCCGGGCCCGCAGACAGGACCAGCGAGCTCCCGAGGAAGCCGCGCCGCGCCAGCATCAGGTCACTGCGCGAGAACTCGCTGAGATGGGCCACGGTCTGCGGGCCCGTCCACGGCAGGTCGACGCCGGTCGCGGAGGGTGACTGGCGCGCGGTGCGCAGCCCCAGGTCCTCCACGGAGACGACGACGCCGAAGCGCTCCGAGAACAGCTCGGACAGGATCTTGGGGATCGGCTCGCGGGGATTCTCGCCGTCGAGCCAGCGGCGCACGCGCGAGGTGTCCGTGGAGATGTGGTTGGCGCCCAGCTGGCGCGCCCGGCGGTTGACCTGGCGGGCGAGCTCGCCCTTGGACCAGCCGCTGCGCACGAACCAGGAAGTGAGCAGCTCGTTCGGGCGCTTGTCAGCGTGCGTCGCGCTTGCAGCGTTCGTCCCGCTTCCGCCGTTGCCGCTCACTGGAACGCCCCCATCCCTGAGACCACTTGTCGCCGAGTGCGCCAAGCCCTATCAGCATGCCGGTTCGTACGGCCGTCCGTCCGGCCCTTGTAACCCTTCGAACGGAATACCGACTTGCCTCCGGCATACCCACGAGTACATGTGCCCCCAGGACTCGTGCACACAAAGTAATCCTACGATCACCCGTCCAGCCACGGCTCACACGGAAACGCCACCATTCGCCACCCCTTCGAATGAACTCACGTACGCCTCCGCGCGATTCACTTGACACAGCACAACCAGGAGCGGGTGCAGTGATGCGATCCGGGGCGCGCGTCGCCGGGCGCACCACCCTGGGCACTTCCGGGCGCTGAGTGAACCGATCACCGCCGGGAAGGCGGAAACAGAGAGTTACGCGCCGCGTCCGCTGCGTAACCACCGGTGCGTCGGACCCGTTGGAGGG
This sequence comes from Streptomyces tuirus, assembly GCA_018195615.1. GTDB lineage: Bacteria > Actinomycetota > Actinomycetes > Streptomycetales > Streptomycetaceae > Streptomyces > Streptomyces tuirus_A. Next base: position 2,099,512 of record JAGTPG010000001.1, read on the forward strand.
GGCATGGGCTTCACGATCGGCATCAGCCGGGGCATGCGCGACATCCGGTCCGGCTCGCGCCGCCGCGGCCGTACGTCGGACGGCACGACCGTGGCCGAGTACACCGGCCTGTGGGGATGGGACGTGGTGCCGGGCGCCCGGGCGTCGGCGGGCACCTGCTCCTGCGGCCGTCGTGGCTGCCCGGCGCCGGGTGCGCACCCGCTGGACTTCGCGCCGGTGATCCCCGCCGGGGCGACGCTGGACGAGGTGACCGAGGCCTGGGGCGGGTTCCCGGGCGCCTCGGTGATGCTGCCGGTCGGCCGGGCGTTCGACGTCATCGACGTCGCCGAGCCCGCCGGCTGCCGCGCGCTGGCCCGGCTGGAACGCATGGGCCTGCCCGTCGGCCCGGTCGCGGCGACCCCGGACGGCCGCGCCCACTTCTTCGTCGCCCCCGGCGCCGCCGCCGACCTGCCCGGCCTGCTCTACCGCATGGGCTGGGACGACCCGGCCGCCCTCGACCTTCGTGGCCTCGGCCTCGGCACGCACATCACGGCACCGCCCTCCGACCGCGGCGGCCTCGGCCCGATGCGCTGGCTGCGCTCCCCCGCGCTGGACTCGGCGTCCAGGCCGCCAGAGGCCCGCCTGGTGCTGGGCACGCTGGCGTATGTGGCGCACCGGTCACGGGCCTAGTCGGGAAACAACGGGCCCAGCCAGGAAACAAGGCGAAGTGCCCGTCCCGAGTGCTTCTCGGACCGGGCACTTCCTGGCCACATACGAACGCTCGGAAGAGCCTCCTCGGCGGTCTCCGGAGCTCACTCCCCGATAAGGGCGTCAACGAACGCCTCCGGCTCGAACGGCGCCAGGTCGTCCGCGCCCTCGCCGAGCCCGACCAGCTTGACCGGAACGCCCAGCTCGCGCTGGACCGCGACGACGATGCCGCCCTTGGCCGTGCCGTCCAGCTTGGTGAGCACGATGCCGGTGATGTCGACGACCTCGGCGAAGACCCGGGCCTGGACCAGGCCGTTCTGGCCGGTGGTGGCGTCCAGGACGAGCAGCACCTCGTCCACCGGGGCGTGCTTCTCGACGACCCGCTTGACCTTGCCGAGCTCGTCCATGAGGCCGGTCTTGGTGTGCAGGCGGCCGGCGGTGTCGATGAGCACGACGTTCGCGCCCATCTCCTTGCCCTCCTTGACCGCGTCGAAGGCGACGGAGGCGGGGTCGCCGGCCTCCGGTCCGCGCACGGTGTGGGCGCCCACGCGCTCGCCCAGGTCTGGAGCTGGTCGGCGGCGGCGGCCCGGAAGGTGTCGGCGGCGCCGAGCACCACGCTCTGGCCGTCGGCCACCAGGACCCGGGCGAGCTTGCCGGTCGTGGTGGTCTTGCCGGTGCCGTTGACGCCGACGACCATCACGATGCCGGGCTTGCGGTCCTCCGGCTCGGTCTTGACCGCACGGTCCATGTCGCGGCCGACCAGCGTGACGAGTTCCTCGCGCAGCAGGGTGCGCAGTTCCTCGGGGGTGCGGGTGCCGAGCACCTTGACGCGCTCGCGCAGGCGCTCGACCAGTTCCTGGGTGGGCTGCACGCCGACGTCGGCGGTGAGCAGCGTGTCCTCGATCTCCTCCCAGGTGTCCTCGTCGAGGTGCTCGCGCGACAGCAGGGTGAGCAGTCCCTGTCCGAGGGCGTTCTGTGAGCGGGAGAGACGGGCCCGCAGCCGGACCAGGCGGCCCGCGGTGGGCTCCGGGATCTCGATCTCGGGCGCTTCGGCGGGCGGCTCCTCGACGACGACGGGAGCCGAGCCGTCCGGAAGATCCACCTCCTCTATCGTGCGCCGCGGTTCCTCCCGCGGCGTCTCGGCCTCGTCGCCGACGTGCGGCTCGGCCGGTGGGGCGGTGATGTCGGGCGCTGCGGGCGGGGGCGGGGGCAGCTGCTTCTTGCGCCGGCTGCCGACGATGAGCCCGCCGAGCGCGCCGAGCACGACCACGGCGATGACTACAGCAAGGATGACGATGTCCATAACGCGTCCAGTATCAGTCATGAGGCCCCGGGTCACCCTGCTTGTGCCGTCTCCCCGGGACAAGGGCCGCCGGATCTCCACACCCCTGGATGTCTGACGCCCCGTCAGCTAACGTCCTCCGGACACCCGCCCGGTGAAGGGAGACGTCCCCATGCCCGTCACGGTCGTACGCTTCAACCTCGTGGCCCCCGGGGCCGGCCCCGCCGAGCTCGCCGCCCGTTACCGGGCGGCCCTGGAGATGGCCGCGTACATCGACGACCGGGGCGTCACCACCGTGCAGACGGAGGAGCACCACGGGGCCGACAACAACTGGCTGCCGTCGCCGTTCGCCTTCGCGGGGGCCGTCTTCGGCGCCACCCGGCGTGTCGCGGTCACCGTCTCGGCGATCATCGGCCCACTGCACGACCCGCTGCGGCTGGCCGAGGAGATCGCCGTGCTGGACCTGCTGAGCGGCGGCCGGCTGGTGACGGTCGCCGGGATCGGGTACCGGCCCGAGGAGTACGACCTGTTCGGCGTGGACTTCGCCCGGCGCGGGCGGCTCCAGGACGAACTGCTGGAGACCCTGCTGAAGGCGTGGACCGGCGAGCCCTTCGCCTACCGGGGCCGCACGGTCCGCATCACCCCGCACCCCCTCACCGACCCGCACCCCCTGCTCCTGGTCGGCGGCTCCTCGAAGGCCGCCGCCCGCCGGGCCGCCCGGTTCGGCCTGCCGTTCTTCCCCAGCGCGCACCTGCCGGAGCTGGAGGCGTACTACAAGGAGCGGCTCGCCGAGTATGGCACCGAGGGCTGGGTGATGATGCCCGCCGCCGAGACACCGCTGCTGCATGTGGCCGAGGACCCGGACCGGGCCTGGGCGGAGTACGGGCAGCACTTCCTGCACGAGGCGCGGACGTACGCCTCCTGGCAGTCCGGCGGGGTGCGGTCGGCGGTGAAGTCGGCCGCGACGACGGTGGAGGAGCTGCGGGCCGAGGGCGTGTACCGGATCCTCACGCCGGAGCAGTGCCTGGAGCTGGGGCTGGACAGCCTCGTCCTGCATCCTCTGTCGGGCGGGATGCCGGTGGACGAGGGGTGGCGGAGTCTGCAGCTGTTCTGCGAGCGGGTGTTGCCGGGCCTGGAGGGCTGACGCTCCTGAATATCCGGTGGCCGGCCGCGTCCGCTCGGTGATCCACTGGCGTCATGAGCTTGTCGGTCGACGTGTTCCTGCGCGAGCCGGACGGAAAGATGCTGATACTCGACGTCCCCGAGGGGCGCGACGACTCGGCCGGGTTCGAGTCCTGGCGGACCGTGGTGTGGGGGTCGGAGCCGGTGCGCGCCCTGGGCGCCCGTTTCCTTCCGGTGCTGGCCGACGACGATCTGGAGGTCGAGGTCGAGGAGGTCGCGGAGTTCCTGGATGAGGTGGCACTGCTGCGTGGCCATCTCGACGCGATCGCCGAGAGCACGCGGGGCCCGCGGGGGCTCGAGGAGCACCGGCGGGGGCTGGTGAGACGGCTGCGGAACCTGGAGGTGGCCGCTCTGCACGCCCGGGTGATCGACGGTGGCGTCATCGTCTGGTGAGACGACGGACCGCCGCCCCGGCGCGGGCAGTGGCCGAACCGGGGCGGCGGCGGGTTACGGGGAGAGGGGCAGCGGGGACTTTGGCCCTCCTCCCGAGTGCAGGGGTGGGCTCAGCCCATCTCCTCCAGGGCCTTGCCCTTCGTCTCCTTGACGAACTTCAGGACGAACGGGATGGAGAGCGCGGCGAAGGCCGTGTAGATCACGTAGGTCACGGAGAGGTTCCAGTCGGCCAGCGACGGGAAGCTCGCGGTGATCGCCCAGTTGGCGATCCACTGCGCGGCGGCGGCCACGCCCAGCGCGGCGGCGCGGATCCGGTTGGGGAACATCTCGCCGAGCATGACCCAGACGACCACACCCCAGGACAGGGCGAAGAAGAGGACGAAGACGTGCGCGGCGATCAGGGCGATCCAGCCCTGCGTGGCCGGCAGCTTGCCGTCGACCAGGTGGTACGAGAATGCCCAAGCCTCCAGCGCGAGGCCGACGACCATGCCGACCGAGCCGATGATCGCGAGCGGCCTGCGGCCGATGCGGTCGACGAAGATCATCGCGATGACGGTGCCGACGATGTTGATGATCGACGTGGTGAAGGAGTAGAAGAACGAGTCCGTCGGGTCGACGCCGACCGACTGCCACAGCGTCGAGGAGTAGTAGAACGCGACGTTGATGCCCACGAACTGCTGGAAGACCGACAGGCCGATACCGATCCAGACGATCGGCTTGAAGAAGAAGCTGCCGCCGAGCAAGTCCTTGAAGCTGGACCTGTGCTCGCTCTTCATGGCGCCCTCGATCTCGGCGACACGGGCGTCCAGGTCGACGTCCTTGCCCTCGACCTCGGTGAGGATCTCGCGGGCGCGCTCGTGCTTGCCGACGGAGATGAGGAAGCGCGGGGACTCGGGGATGGCGAAGGAGAGCAGCCCGTACAGGACGGCCGGGACGACCATGACGCCGAGCATGACCTGCCAGGCCTCCAGGCCCATCAGCTTGCCGCGCTGGTCACCGTCGGCGGCGTTCAGCAGGCCCCAGTTGACCAGCTGCGAGACGGCGATGCCGATGACGATCGCGGCCTGCTGGAAGGAGCCGAGCCGGCCGCGGTAGGCGGGCGGGGCGACCTCGGCGATGTAGGCCGGGCCGATCACGGAGGCCATACCGATGGCGAAGCCGCCGACGACGCGCCAGAAGGCGAGGTCCCACAGCGCGAAGGGGAGCGCGGAGCCGACGGCGCTGATCGTGAAGAGGGCCGCGGCGATCTGCATGCACCGGATGCGGCCGATGCGGTCGGCTATGCGCCCGGCGGTCGCGGCGCCGATGGCGCAGCCGATGAGGGCGATGGCGATGACCTGGGCGAGGGCCGCGGAGCCGACGTCGTAGCGGTCACGGATGGCCTCGACGGCGCCGTTGATCACGGAACTGTCGTAGCCGAAGAGGAAACCGCCCATCGCGGCCGCCGCCGCGATGAAGATGACGTGCCCGAGATGATCGGGATGAGCCGTCCGGGCTCCTGACTTGGGTGCCTGCGCTGTGCTGGTCACGTGTACTCCTCGGGCCACCGGCAACGCTGCCGGAGGGGATCAGCCCTTCGAGGTGCCACCTGAGGTACCTGAAGGTGAAAGGAACGTTGCCGAGACTATGCCTTCAAGTTTCGAAGTCAATAGGTCAGCAGCTGTGAATCTGAGGCAGGACTGTGTCAGCGATGTGTTCAAGAGTTGAAGGCAGAGGCTGCTGCGCAGGTGAGACCGGTGTAGACCACACGTGTCTAGCGGAGGCGCTGGCTGATGACCTTCGACACACCGTCACCCTGCATGGAGACGCCGTAGAGCGCGTCGGCGACCTCCATCGTGCGCTTCTGGTGGGTGATCACGATCAGCTGGGAGGCTTCCTGGAGCTCCTGCATGATCCGGATGAGCCGCTGGAGGTTGGTGTCGTCGAGGGCGGCCTCGACCTCGTCCATGACGTAGAACGGGCTGGGCCGCGCCTTGAAGATCGACACGAGCATCGCCACGGCGGTCAGCGACCGCTCCCCGCCGGAGAGCAGCGACAGCCGCTTCACCTTCTTGCCCGGTGGCCGGGCCTCGACGTCCACGCCCGTGGTGAGCATGTTGTCGGGGTCGGTCAGGATCAGCCGTCCCTCACCACCCGGGAAAAGGCGTGAGAACACGCCCTCGAACTCCCGGGCCGTGTCCCGGTAGGCCTCGGTGAAGACCTGCTCGACGCGCTCGTCGACCTCCTTCACCACCTGGAGGAGGTCGGCCCGCGTCTTCTTCAGGTCCTCGAGCTGCTCGCTGAGGAACTGGTGGCGTTCCTCCAGCGCCGCGAACTCCTCCAGGGCGAGCGGGTTCACCTTGCCGAGCTGCTGGTAGGCACGCTCGGCGGACTTCAGCCGCTTCTCCTGCTCGGCCCGGACGAAGGGCTTCGGCCGGTTGCGCGGGTGTTCCGGGTCCTCCGGCAGCTCCTCGCCCTCGGCGGGGGCGAGGGCGGCACCAGCTGGTGCGGACCGTACTCCGCCACCAGCCCGGCCGGTTCCACACCCAGCTCCTCCAGCGCCTTGGTCTCCAGCTGCTCGATCCGCAGCCGCTTCTCGGCGCCGAGTACCTCGCCGCGGTGGACCGAATCCGTCAACTTGTCGAGTTCGGCCTTGAGATCGCGCCCCTCGGTGCGGGCACGGGCGAGTTCCTGCTCACGGCGGGCCTTGGCGGCCTCGGCGGCGGTGCGCTCCTCGTCGGCGCGGGCCAAGGAGACCTCGACGTGCGCGAGCAGCTGCCGGGCGCCCGAGCCGACGGCCTCGGCGACGGCGGCCTCGTGCCGCAGCCGGGCCCGCCGCTGCTCGGCACGCGCGCGTGCCTCGCGTTCCGCGCGGGCGGCCCGGTCGAGCGAGTCGGCCCGTCCGGCCAGGCCCTTGACCCGTTCCTCGTGCGTACGCGCCTGGAGGCGGGCCTCCATCTCGGTCTGCCGGGCGTTGGCACCGTCGGCGGCGAGCCGGTCCCGGACGGAGGTGTCGGGCTCCTCCTCGATCGGCATCTCCTCGGCGACGGCGAGCCGCTCGGCGAGTTCCTCGACCTCTTGGAGAGCCTTGTCGAGGGCCTCCTGGGCACGGGCCGCCGCGGCCGTGGACCGCTCGGCCTCCCCCGCCGCGCCCCGGGCCTGCCCGGCGAGCCGCCCGAGCTGCTGGGCGACGGAGGACTTCTCCCGGTCGGCGGCCCTGCGCCGCTCCCCCAGCTCCTCGACCAGTGCGGCGGTTTCCTTGCGCCGCTCTACGGCAGCGTGCTGGGCCTCGGTCAGCTCCTCGCAGCGGACGGCCAGCTCTTCCAGTTCGGCTGCGGCCTCGTCGACGGAGGCCTGTACTTCGAGGAGGCTGGGGGCGCCTGCGGAGCCGCCGTGGGCGAAGTGGGTGCCGAGGAGGTCGCCTTCGGCGGTGACGGCGGTGAGGTCGGGGTGGGTGTAGACGAGGTCTTCGGCGTCTTCCAGGGTGCTGACGACGACGATGCCGTGGAGCAGCCGTCGTACGGCCGGCATGAGGTCGGCGGGTCCGCGGACGAGGTCGGCGGCGAAGGTCCGTCCTTCGTCGGCGGGTGCGTCGTGGTTGTTCGCGCAGTTCCCCGCGCCCCTGGGGGCGGGAGCTCCTGCCAGGAGCAGAGTCGCTCTGCCTCCGTCCTGTTTGCGGAGGAGTCTGATCGCGTCGGCCGCTGACGCCGGGGTCGTCACCGCGATGGCGTCCGCAGCCGCCCCGAAAGCAGCCGCGAGGGCGACCTCGTGTCCGGGGGTCACCGTCAGGAGTTCCGCCGCCGGGCCGAGCAGGCCGGAGAGACGATCCTTCGCCGCCAGCAGTATCCCGGTGCCGTCCTTGCGGCGCAGGCCCAGCGACAGGGCCTCGTGGCGGGCCTGGGTCGCGGCGCGTTTGCGTTCCGCCGCCGTGGTCGCCTCGCGGGCTGCCGTGAGGGCGGCTTCGGCCTCGGTGAGCTGCTGTTTCGCCGCCTCGTGCTGTTCGGCGAGTTCCGCGTCGCCGGCGTCGAGGCCGTCGACCTCGGCCTTGAGGGCCTCGTACTCCTCCTGCGCGGCGACGGCCCGCTCCTGGGCCTCGTCGCGGGCTGCGGCCAGGCGTTCGATCTCGGCCTGTGCGGAGGCGGCGCGGGAGCGGGCCGCGTTGACCTGGCCGCTGAGCCGGGCCAGTCCCTCGCGGCGGTCGGCGATGGCACGGGCGGCGTCTTTGAGGCGGCGTTCTTCCTGGGCCAGTTCGCGCTCCAGCTCGGCGCGGTGGGCGACCGTGTCCTCCAGGGCCCGTTCGGCCGCCTCCAGGGCAGCCTCCAGCTCGGCTTCCTGCTCGCGGATGCGGGCGGCCTCGCGCTCCATGTCCTCGGGGTCGCGGCCGCGCCGCTCCTCGGGGGCGCGGACGTGGCGCTCTTCACCCGGGCGTCCGCCAGCGAGATCGTGCCGCGTACTCGCTCGGCGAGCTGGGAGAGCTCGTACCAGGTCTGCTGGGCGCGCTGGAGGCGCGGCGTGAGCTGCCGTACCTCGTCCTCCAGGAGGGCCTCACGCTGGAGCGCCTTGCGCAGCTCCTGCTCGGCGGTCTCCTTGCGCTCCTTCAGCGCGGCCTCGTCGGCGACCTCGGCCTTGAGGGCTTCCCGGAGCCGTACGAGGTCGTCGGCGAGGAGGCGCAGGCGGGCGTCGCGCAGGTCGGCCTGGATGACGGCGGCCCGTCGTGCCACCGCCGCCTGGCGGCCCAGCGGCTTCAGCTGGCGGCGCAGTTCGTCCGTCAGGTCCTGCACGCGCGCGAGGTTGGCCTGCATCGCGTCCAGCTTGCGCAGCGCCTTCTCCTTGCGCTTGCGGTGCTTGAGGACGCCGGCGGCCTCCTCGATGAAGGCGCGGCGGCCCATGGGGTCGGCGTGCAGCACGGAGTCGAGCTGGCCCTGTCCGACGATGACGTGCATCTCACGGCCGATGCCGGAGTCGGAGAGCAGCTCCTGGATGTCGAGGAGGCGGCAGGTGTCGCCGTTGATCTGGTACTCGCTGCCGCCGTTGCGGAACATGATCCGCGTGATGGTGACCTCGGCGTACTCGATGGGCAGGGCACCGTCGGAGTTGTCGATGGTCAGCGACACCTCGGCACGGCCGAGCGGCGGGCGGCCGGTGGTGCCGGCGAAGATGACGTCCTCCATCTTGCCGCCGCGCAGCGACTTGGCGCCCTGCTCGCCCATGACCCAGCTGAGGGCGTCGACGACGTTGGACTTGCCCGAGCCGTTCGGTCCGACGACGCACGTGATCCCCGGTTCGAACCGGAGTGTGGTCGCCGAGGCGAACGACTTGAACCCTCGGAGGGTCAGGGCCTTGAGGTGCACGCCGCTGGACTCTACCGCCCGGGTCCGTCCCACTCCATGAACCCACGGTTTCGCCGCTGAACGCGCAGGGCACACCAGACGTTAAAGACGGTGAAAGGATGCGCGGGCCAAGAAAAGGGCGGGGCAAGAAAGAAGGGACGCCAACGGCGTCCCTTGCACTTCTGACAACTTAGCGGTTGTGACGGGCGGCCCAACCACTGCTGTGCTTTCGTGGAGCGTGCAGTGATCAGGTGAGCGCAGGCTCCGCCTGGTGTGCGTCAACGCTCTCCATGATCCTGTCGTGAGAAGCGGCAGCCGTCAGCGCCTCGTTCTCGGCCTGGATCCGTACGAGCTCGGATTCCAGGTCCTGGACGCGCTGCTGGAGCCGTCGCATCTCGGCGAGGAGTCGAGGGTCGGAGCCGCCGACGTAACCGAGAAGCGCCTTTGCCATGATGGATGGTCCTCCACAATGAGTGACCGACCGATGCGGTGTGGGTCGTGAGGGATTCGCACCCGCGGCTTGGCAGGGCCTTCAGTTGTGCTGCCGTTCAGCCATGCCAAACAGCTAAGGTGCGCGGGGCTTTCAGCGTCTCACCAAAAAGTTTGACGGTCAACACGATCACGCCCCGCATTGGGGGCAACCCGGGCGCAAGCGGCCAGGAACGGCGGCGCTGCGGCTTCTGCGGGGCCCTCGGGCGTGGCGATCATCCTTGCGTGTGCGGCGTGCCAAGGCAAGCGCTTCTTGGCAATCACCAGCAAGTTTCCGTCCGGGACGCCCGTCGGGGCCGGTCCGCGGACGACCCCGGGGGACGTCCGGCGGGTGCCGGATCAGCGGATGGCGAAGCCCTCGTAGCCGCCGCGAGGTGTGTCCCAGATCTCGGTGACGCCGTCCACGCGGCCGGGCGTGTCGTCACCCTGGAGCCACTCCAGAAGGCCCTCGCAACACTCCCGCGCGCCCTCGGCGACCACCTGGACCCGTCCGTCGCCCAAATTGAGAGCAAAGCCACTCAGGCCGCCGATCTCCAGGGCCTTGGCTCGTGTGAACCAGCGGAAACCCACACCTTGGACACGTCCGCGCACCCAGGCGACCAGTCGCACATCCTCGCTCATGACTGCAACCTAACCGCACAAACTCTCTCCGGGCACTTCCTCCACTTGCGCCATGCGGTACCGTCCCCCCTCAACGAATCTCATATGAAACTCACACGATCGAGTGAGTTTGGTGTTGATCTCGCGACGAGTCGACCGCCAGGACGAGGAAGGCCAGGACATGGGACGCCACCGACGCTCCGCCGCCGGCCGCGCCGCCACGGGCCGCGCCACGGGGATCGCGCAGGCCGACGGTCACGCGGACGGCCACGACCCGCGGTACTCCACCGCGGGGACGACGGGCCGACGATGGGCATCGCGCCCTATTTGAACCCGGACGCGTACGCCGACACCTACGCGAAGAGCGAGGCCTACCTGTTCGGCGAGGGCTCAGCCGCAGGTGACCACGAGTACACCCTCGTCCCTCATCCCCGGACCGGTGACACGGCCGTCTTCGCCGGAGACGGCTTCGAGCCCGACGGCGGCGTCCGGCGCGGCGGCTCGCACCGCCGCCGCAAGAAGACCGCGAAGCCGATGCGCACCGGACTGCTCGGTGTGTCCGCCGCTGTCGCCCTCGGCACGGTCGCGGTGGCCACGGGCGCGGTGCCCGGCCTCGACAACTACAAGCTCGGCGGCGACGGCGGCGGCGACAAGGTGCAGGCCGCGGACACGCCGACGAACTCCCCGAGCGAGCTGGGCGGCACCTCCGGCGACGCGGACGGCCGGGGCTCCACGCCCACGAGCCGGGACGCCGAGCGCTCGGTGTCGCCGTCGCCGTCCGCCTCGAAGTCGTCGGCCGCGCCGACGAAGACGCCGGAGAAGCCGGAGAAGACGCAGGAGAAGGCGCCGGAGAAGAAGAAGCCGGCGGCCACGCCCAGCGAGAAGCCGGAGAACACGCCCTCCCGGACGGCCACCCAGGCGCCGGAGAAGCCCAGCGCCCCCGCGGCCCTCTCCGAGGAGGCCGCGGCGGCGGCCCAGGTGCTCAAGCTCGTGAACGAGGAGCGGTCCAAGGTGGGCTGCAGCCCGGTCGCCGCGAACAGCGCACTGACCGAGCTGGCGCAGAACTACAGCGAGGACATGGCCCAGCGGGGCTTCTTCGACCACACCGACCCGGACGGCCGCACCCCGTGGGACCGGGCCGAGAAGGCCGGGATATCCAACCTCGGCGGGGAGAACATAGCCCGGGGCCAGGCCGACGCCGCCGCCGTGATGGACGCCTGGATGAACAGCCCCGGCCACCGCGCCAACATCCTGAACTGCGACTTCAAGACGCTGGGCGTCGGTGTCGAGCTCGGGTCGGGCGGCCCGTGGTGGACCCAGAACTTCGGCTACTGAACCGCCTCCGCACTAACCACTGGTTAGCGCAACCTGTTGGTTAGCGCTGTGCTGGCATAAACTGGTGCCATGGCCACCACCCAGGAGCTCACGGAGGGGCTGGACGACCTCCCGTACAACGTGTTCGCCAAGGCCTGCCCTTCGCGCGGCACGCTCGAGCACGTCACGGGTCGCTGGGGCGGGCTCATCCTGTGCGCCCTGTTCGAGGGCTCCCTGCGCTTCAACGAGCTGCGCCGCCGCGTCGACGGGGTGAGCGAGAAGATGCTGTCCCAGACGCTGCACGCGCTGGAGCGCGACGGCCTGGTGCACCGTGAGGCCCAGCCGACCAACCCGCCCCGCGTGGACTACGAGCTGACACCGCTGGGGCGCGGCGTGGCCGAGCGGCTGCACGGCCTGATCCACTTCGTGGAGGGCAGCATGGACGAGGTGCTGGCCGCGCGCGAGCGGTACGACTCCGCTAGGGCGTGATCCGCGGCGGGCGCTGGCACTTCGGGCAGTAGTAGCTGGACCGGTTCATCCAGGGCCGTCGGCGCATGGGTGTACCGCAGCGGCGGCACGGCAGGCCCTCACGGCCGTAGGCGTCGAGGGACCGGTCGAAGTAGCCGGACTCGCCGTTGACGTTGACGTACAGGCTGTCGAAGCTGGTGCCGCCCACCGCGAGGGCCGCGTTCATCACGTCCCGTACATGGCCCAGGAGCATCAGGGTGCGCGGGCGGGTGAAGGTCGCGGTGGGGCGCTCGTAGTGGATGCGGGCGCGCCACAGCGCCTCGTCCGCGTAGATGTTGCCGACGCCGCTGATCAGCGACTGGTCGAGCAGGGCCCGTTTGATCGTGGAGCGCTTGCGGCGCAGCGCCTGGTGGAATGCCTCGTCGTCGAAGAGCTCGTCGAGCGGGTCGCGGGCGATGTGCGCGATGACGTCGGGCAGGCCGTCAGGGGTGTTGTCGTGCAGCGACAGGCCGCCGAAGGTGCGCTGGTCGACGAAGCGGAGTTCGGTGTCCAGGGCGTCGGTGAAGCGGACGCGGATGCGCAGGTGCTTCTCGTCCGGGGCGGTGTGCGGCTGGACCAGGAGCTGGCCGCTCATGCCGAGGTGGGCCAGGATCGACTGGTCGGTGTCCTCCAGGGGCAGCCACAGGTACTTTCCGCGGCGGCTCGGGACGCCGATGCGGTGGCCTTTCAGGCGGTGCGCGAAGTCGTCGGCGCCGGCGATGTGGCGGCGCACCGCGCGTGGGTGCAGCACCTCGGTCTCGGCGACGGTCCGGTGGGCGACCCACCGCTCCAGACCGCGCCGTACGACCTCGACCTCGGGCAACTCGGGCATGGGTCTCCCGTCACAACCTGTGGATGACCGACCTGTGGATGACCGAGCGCCCGCCCCGGGCAGGGGCGGGCGCTCGGGTGCGCTGTGCGGGCCGCCGCCGGGAGGCGGCGGCTTGTCAGCCGTCGACGCTGCCGTCGACGGCCGTCTGGGCGGCCTGAGCGGCTGCCGACTGCGTCGCCTCGGCGGCCTTCGCCGCCTTGGCACGCTCGTCCGCCGCGGCCCGGATGGACCGCCAGGCGGACTCGGCGGCCTGCTGCTCCGCCTCCTTCTTGCTGCGGCCGGTGCCGGTGCCGTACGAGACGCCTCCGACGCGGGCGGCAGCAGTGAAGGTCTTCTCGTGGTCGGGGCCGGTCTCCGTGACCAGGTACTCGGGCACGCCGAGCCCTCGGTCGCGGTGAGCTCCTGGAGACTGGTCTTCCAGTCCAGGCCGGCTCCGAGGTTCGAGGACTTCTCGATCAGGGGTCGAACAGGCGGTGCACCAGCTCCGCCGCGGAGTCCAGGCCCTGGTCGAGGTAGACCGCGCCGATCACCGCTTCGAGGGTGTCGGCGAGGATGGACGCCTTGTCCCGGCCGCCCGTGCCCTCTTCACCGCGGCCGAGCCGGATGAAGGAGCCCAGGTCGAGCCCACGGCCCACCTCCGCGAGCGCACGCGAGTTCACCACCGCGGCCCGGAGCTTGGCCAGCTGGCCCTCGGGCAGGTCGGGGTGGGTTCGGTACAGCGTGTCCGTGACGACGAGGCCGAGCACGGAGTCCCGAGGAACTCCAGTCGCTCGTTCGTCGGCAGACCGCCGTTCTCATACGCGTACGAACGGTGGGTCAGTGCTCGCACCAGAAGGGCGGACTCGACCTTGTAGCCGAGCCGCCCTTCCAGAAGCGTGTGGGACGAGGCCTGGTTGTCCGCAGAGTTTTTCTTCGGCGTGGACACAGTGCCTCTCACCAGCCGCTCAGACCTCGAGGACCTGGCGCTTGTTGTAGGTGCCGCACGAGGGGCACGCGATGTGCTGCTGCTTGGGCTCGTGGCAGCGCTCGCACGCAACCAGGGTGGGGACCGCAGCCTTCCACTGCGACCGGCGGTGGCGCGTGTTGCTGCGCGACATCTTCCGCTTCGGAACAGCCACGGCTACTTCTCCTGCTTCTCGTCGACGCCCGGTTCGGCGCCGCTCATCTCGTCCTTCTCGCCGTCCTTCATGGTGTCGGCGAGTCCCTGCAATGCCGCCCAACGGATGTCGACGGCGTCGTGGTGGTGGTCCGGGTCGTCCGCCAGCCGCGCGCCGCACTCGGCGCACAGACCAGGGCAGTCTTCCTGGCACACCGGCTGCATCGGCAGTGCGAGCACCACCGCATCACGCAGCACGGGCTCGAGGTCGAACAGGCCGTCCTCGAGGAAGAGCCTGTCCTCGTCGTCCTCGGCGTCGTCGCCCGGTTCCGCGATCGCGCGGCCCCGGTCGTCGGCGTCAGGGTACGAGAACATCTCCTGGAAGTCCGCTTCGACGTCGAGCTGAAGCGGCTCCAGACACCTTACGCACTCCCCCTCGGCCCCGGCACGGGCGGTGCCTGTGACGAGCACCCCTTCCATGACCGACTCCAGGCGGAGTTCGAGCTTCACCGGGGCGCCTTCCGGCACTCCGATGACTCCCTTGATACCGAAGTCCTTGGGAGCGTCGACCGTGCGGGTCAGGCGCTGCAGCGCACCGGGCCGCCGGCCCAGCTCGTGTGTGTCGAACACGAGGGGGTTGCGGTGGTCGAGGCGGGCGTTCAGAGCCATTCCTGCTTTCGATCTTGCGAGCTCACGGGGGCGCTGCCCTTCGGTGTTCCGGGCAGCGTGGATCGCGGACGTACGCGCGACCGAAGAGCCAGGATACTGGACCATGCGCTGTCGGCCCAATCCGGTGCTCAGCCGTTGCCGCGGCCCTGCTCGTAGGCCCGGAGCTGCTCGGCGCTGATCATGCTGGTGTCGAAGAGGCTGGTCTCGTCGAGGGCGTACCCCTGATGACCCTGGTGGGCTTGGTGGCCCTGGGACTCTGGTGCCCCTGCTGGGCCTGCTGGGCCTGGTTGGGGTCGTAGGCGGCCTGCTGGGCGTCGTAGCCCTGGTAGGCGTAGGGATCGGCCTGCTGGTAGCCGTACGGGTCCTGCTGGGCGGCGTACGCCTGCTGCGGGTAGCCGCTGTAGGGGTCGGGCTGCTGGGCGGGGGCCGCTGCCGCCGGGGCGTAGCCGGGCGCCGCGGGGTACGTCGGCTGCGGCTGCCCGTAGTCCTGCCGCTGGGCGGGCTGCTCGGCCGGGGGCCGCTGCTCCGCGAGGGCGGCGAGGTCGGCCAGGTAGTCGGCGTCGCTGGAGTGCTGGAGGGTGCTGTTGTCGTCGGCCAGGGCGCCGAGGTCGTCCGTGGCGATCCGGCCGTGCAGTTTCTGCCTGCCGCGGCCGACGGCTTCCAGCGTCTTGGCGAGGACCGCCTCGAAGGCGCCGAGCTTGGCGTCGACGTACTCGTCGGCGGTGCGGCGCTGGGTCTGAGGGTCGTGGCTGCGCTCGGGGGCGTCCTCGTCCTGGTAGCCCTGCTCGTCGGTGCCGGGGCCGGTGCCGAGGAGCTTCTCGCGGCCACGGCCGACGGAGCCGAGGGTCTTGGTGAGGACGACCTCGAAGTTGGCGAGCTTGGAGTCGACGTAGTCGTCGGCCTCGGCGCGGACCTCCTCGGCCTCCTGGCGGGCCTCGGCGAGGATCCGGTCGGCCTCGGCCTGGGAGCGGCGGGCGACCTCGGTGTCGGAGATCAAGGAGCCGCGCTCGGCGTGCGCCTGGCCGATGATCCGCTCGGCCTCCTGGCGGGCCTGCTCGACCATCTGCTCACGGTCGCCGATCAGCTCCTGCGCCTGGGCGAGGGAGCCGGGCAGCGCCGCGCGCACCTCCTCCAGCATGGAGAGCAGTTCGGCGCGGTTGACCACGCACGAGGCCGACATGGGCATGGACCGGGCGCCGGAGACCGCGGCGACGATCTCGTCGAGCTTCTTCTGCACGTCCACCGTGTGCTCGCCACTCTCTACAGATGCGTTGGAGACGGACGGGACGACTGTACGGCCACGGGGATACCGGGGGACACCGGGTGACTGTTTGTCAGGCTCCGGGGGACGGCCGGGGCGTGTTCAGTCCTTGCGGAGCCGCTCGCCGAGGGCCTCGAGAACCTCGGCGGGCACCAGGTGGGAGACGTCGCCGCCCCAGGTCGCGACCTCCTTGACCAGGGAGGACGACAGGAAGCTGTAGGTGGGGTTGGTGGGGATGAAGAGGGTCTCCACGCCCGAGAGGCCGTTGTTCATCTGGGCCATCTGCAGCTCGTAGTCGAAGTCGCTGACGGCGCGCAGGCCCTTGACGATGGCGGGGATGTCGCGCTGCTTGCAGAAGTCGACGAGCAGGCCGTGGAAGGCCTCGACGCGGACGTTGCCGTACTCGGCGGTGACCCGGCGGATCAGGTCGATCCGCTCCTCGATCTCGAACAGGCCCTTCTTGGCCTGGTTGATCATCACCGCGACGTAGACCTCGTCGTACAGCCTGGATGCGCGGGAGATGATGTCGAGGTGTCCGTTGGTGATCGGGTCGAACGACCCGGGACATACGGCGCGGCGCACTTGTGATCCCTCGCTCTCCGGTCCGGTCATCGTGCGTCTTCGCACGTAGAGGCGGCGCGACCGTACCAAAACGTTCCCTCGCCGTAGCGACGGGCCCGGAGGGGTTCGAAACCCTCGGGCCACCGGAATTCTCCGCCTCTGGTGCTGCGCTCCACGGTGACGAGGGCTTCGTCGGCGAGCCAGCCTTCCGAGCGGAGTGTGAGCAGGATCTCGCGAAGATCGTCGTCCGTGACGGCGTACGGGGGTCGAGGAAGACGAGGTCGTACGGGTCGCCGGGGGGTGGTGTGCGGATGATCTGTTCCGCTTTGCCGGATCTGACCTCGGCGCCGGGGAGTCCGAGGTTCTTCACGTTCTCGCGGACCGTGCGGACGGCTTTGGCGTCGGCCTCTACGAGGAGGGTGTGGCCGGCGCCGCGGGAGAGGGCCTCCAGGCCCACGGCTCCCGATCCCGCGTAGAGGTCGAGGACGCGTTCGCCTTCCAGGGGGCCGCCGAGCAGGGACTGCCAGGTGGAGAAGAGGCCTTCCCGGGCGCGGTCCGATGTGGGGCGGGTTCCTGTGCCTGGGGGTA
This sequence comes from Streptomyces tuirus, assembly GCA_018195615.1. GTDB lineage: Bacteria > Actinomycetota > Actinomycetes > Streptomycetales > Streptomycetaceae > Streptomyces > Streptomyces tuirus_A. Next base: position 2,116,282 of record JAGTPG010000001.1, read on the forward strand.
CTGCCAGGCGGCGTCCGCCGGCTGTGCCGGCGATCACGCGGGTCATCTTCGGTCCTTGGTTGTGGGCGGCTTTCGGTATCAGTGTGGCTTGTCGCGCAGTTCCCGCGCCCCTGAATGAGGGTCAGTCACCCTCACCCCTTCTCCAGGTACTGCTCCCTCTCCTCGTCCAAGAGGGCGTCCAGGGCTGTCCGTAGGGCCGGGAGGTGGGTCAGCTCCGGGTCCTTGGCCACCACCGCTGCCGCCTCTTCCCTCGCCTCCGCGATGATCTCCTCGTCCTCGATGACGGCGAGCACCTTCAGGGAGGTGCGGGCGCCCGACTGGGCCTGCCCCAGGACGTCGCCCTCGCGGCGTTGTTCGAGGTCGATGCGGGAGAGTTCGAAGCCGTCGAGGGTGGAGGCGACGGCGTTGAGGCGCTGGCGGGCCGCGCTCGCCTCGGGCATCTCGGTGACCAGGAGGCAGAGGCCGGGGGCCGACCCCCGGCCCACTCGGCCGCGCAACTGGTGGAGCTGGGAGACACCGAAGCGGTCGGCGTCCATGATCACCATGGCGGTGGCGTTGGGGACGTTGACGCCGACCTCGATGACCGTCGTGGCGACCAGGACGTGCGTCTCGCCGGCGGCGAAGCGGCGCATGACGGCGTCCTTGTCGTCGGGGTGCATACGGCCGTGCAGGACCTCGACCTTGAGGCCTTGGAGGGGGCCCTTGGCCAGGTGGTCGGCCACGTCGAGGACCGCGAGCGGCGGGCGCTTCTCAGCGGCGTCCTCCGGGGACTCCGGCGGCTTCTTCTTGCCGGCCTTCTTCGGGTCGTCCTCCTCGTCGCCGATGCGGGGCAGACGACGTACGCCTGGTGGCCGTTCTCCACCTCCTCGCGGATTCGCTCCCACGCGCGGGCCAGGAAGTGGGGTTTGTCGGCGGCCGGGACGACATGGCTGGCGATCGGGGAGCGGCCGGCCGGGAGCTGGTCGAGGACGGAGGTCTCCAGGTCGCCGAAGACGGTCATCGCGACCGTGCGCGGGATGGGCGTGGCCGTCATGACCAGGAGGTGCGGGGCTGTTTGCCCTTGCCGCGCAGGGCGTCGCGCTGCTCGACGCCGAAGCGGTGCTGTTCGTCGACGACGACCAGGCCCAGGTCGTGGAACTGCACCTTGTCCTCGATCAGCGCGTGCGTGCCGATGACGATGCCGGCCTCGCCGGTGGTGAGGTCGAGCAGGGCATGGCGGCGGGCGGCCGCGCCCATGGATCCGGTGAGCAGCACCACCTTGGTGGCCTGCTCGGCCCCGCCCAGCATGCCGCCCTCGGCCAGCTCGCCCATCATCTCCACGATCGACCGGTGGTGCTGCTGGGCGAGCACTTCGGTGGGAGCGAGCATGGCGGCCTGGCCGCCGGCGTCGACCACGGCGAGCATGGCGCGCAGGGCGACCATGGTGTTGTGGGTGACGGTGAAGTTGTCGGTGACGTAGGCATGGCTGGGGTGGGCGACGCTGATGCACTGGACGGGCTTGCGCCCCACGTACTCGACCGCCCGGATGCCGCGCCAAAACGTGTTGTACTTCGGCCTCGGACGCACGCGATCTGCTTTGCGGGCGAGCCGGAACGGAGCGTACGCGTCCGGCAGGGACACCTGCACGCTGTACGCGGCTTTCTCCGGCAGCACGCGCGCCCGGCCGCCCAGAGAGCGCACGAGCCATGCGACGTCCTCCGCGAGTCGGCGCGAAGCCGAGCAGAGGGAGATGCTCATGCCGTCGGCCTGGACGGTGCCGTCCGTGTCCAGCAGCCCCTGCAGCACGGCGAGACGGTCCTTGACCGAAGCGTTCTTGTAAGCCGGAGGGACGAACTTGTCGTGGGACGTCCTTCCCCAGAGGCCCGACTCGCGCAAAACCTGGATCACCGGGTTTCGCACGCCTCCGGCACGCTCCTTGAGCTGGATCGTGTAGTCACAGTGTGACCCCTTCACCGGTTGCAGCAAGCAATCGGGGCCACTGCCGCCGCCACCGCCTCACGGATCTCGTCGTCGATGGTGGAAAGACGGAGATCGTGCCGGAACGAACCGTCCCCCAGCAGCAGCCCGATCAGGTAAGGGTCGAGGGGTAGCCCGGCGTCGCCGCCGAGGTCGATCGGCTTCGCAGGCGGGATGTACCACTTCGAGGATCCGTTGGCCTCGAACGTGTCGAGACGGATCTCCCGGGTCGTCATGACCTTGGGAGCCTGACCGCGGTGCCGACCACAGCTCGTGCCGACGATCCAGAGGTGCTCGTCATCGCACTCGACGGAACTCCCGTCGGACAGGACCAAGCGCCAAACATCGCGCTCACCCTGCGGGAATACGCCATCGATCAGCCCGGTGCCTCCGTCCGGCACCACCACCTCGTCACCCACCCGCAGATCCCCATGCGGCGGAAGCCCATGGGTGTGAGCACCAGCGCGTCGAGGGGCTGAGCCTTGCCCGACCCGACCTCCCCCTGGAGCAACCGGTGCATCGGGTGGTCGGTCGCCAGGTCGTCGAAGATCTCCCTGGATACGCGCTGCTGGCCGTCGGTGAGGGTGAAGGGCAGGCGGGCGTCGAAGGCGGTGAGGAGGCCGTCCGGGGCAGGCCTGCGGGGGACCGCGGGAGCAGGGCGTCCGCGTGGCGGCGGCGGGCGAGGGCGACCTGGAGGACGAAGGCCTCGTCCCACTTGAGGCGGGCGCGGGCGTCCTCGATGTCCGCCTTGGTGTGCGGCCGGTGGATCTTCAGCAGGGCCTCGGGGAGGGGGACCAGGCCGCGGCCCTGGCGCAGGGAGTCCGGCAGGGGGTCGACGGCCTCCTGGGCGGTGGGCAGGACCGTCTGGAGTGCCTTGCCGATCTTCCAGGACTCGAGTTTGGCGGTGGCCGGGTAGATCGGGATGAGGGCCCCGGCCCAGGTCTCGACGGATTCGTCGGAGTCCCCTCGCAGCAACTCGTATGCCGGGTGGGCGAGTTGGAGACGGCGGTTGAAGACGGAGACCTTGCCCGCGAACATCGCGCGCGTGCCCGGCAGGAGCTCCTTGTGGGGCTTGTGAACGCCGTTGCCGAAGAAGACCAGTTGGAGTCGGCCACTGCCGTCCGTGATCGTGACCTCCAGGCGCTGGCCCTTGCCGCGCGGGGCCCTGGCGGAGGCGAAGGTGTGCAGGCGGGCGTCGGCGACCTGGGCGACCACCGTGACGTGCTCGTCCATGGGGAGGTCGGCGAGGTGGGTGAGCTGGCCGCGCTCCTCGTACCTGCGCGGGTAGTGGTGGAGGAGGTCGCCGACGGTGCGCAGGCCGAGGTGCTCGGCCATCACCTTCGCGGTGGCTGGGCCGAGCACCGACTTCAGTGGTTGTTGCAGCGGTTCATCCAGTGCGGGCACGAGATCCATTGCACACCACGCCACTGACAATGCCGAAGAGGCCGCGGCGGCCGTCACCGTAAACATCCCGGAAACCCCTGGTCAGGCGGCTGGCTAGGGCCTTAGGATGACGCGCTCCCGGCCCTCCTCGCGGTCACCGCCCCACCGGGACCGCCCTACCCCGCGCCGTCGCGAGTCCCCCACCGGCGCCGTGATGATGGACTCCCAGACCTCACAGGCATCCCAGGCAGCTCATTCGCCCCAGTCACCTCATACGTTCCAGGTCGACCTGCGTGGTCTGGTCGACCTGCTCTCCCACCACCTCTACTCCAGTCCCAAGGTGTATCTGCGCGAGCTGCTGCAGAACGCCGTGGACGCCATCACCGCCAGACGCGCGACGGAACCCGGCGCTCCGGCCCGGGTGCGGTTGTCCGCGGAGGGCGGCGCCCTGCGTGTCGAGGACACCGGCGTGGGGCTCACCGAGGCGGACGTGCACAACCTGCTCGCCACCATCGGGCGCAGTTCCAAGCGTGCCGAGGGACTTCAGGAGGCCCGGTCCGACTTCCTCGGGCAGTTCGGCATCGGCCTGCTGGCCTGTTTCGTCGTCGCCGAGCGGATCCGGGTGGTCAGCCGCAGCGCCCGTACGCCCGAGGCGCCTCCCGTGGAGTGGACGGCGCGGGACGACGGTTCGTACACCGTGCGGACGCTGCCGGACGCCGAACGTCCCGAACCCGGCACCACCGTGCACCTGGTGGCGCGAGCGGGGGCCGCGGAGTGGCTCGCGCCCGAGCGGGTCAGCGGGCTGGCCCGGGACTTCGGGTCGCTGCTGCCGTACGACGTCCGGGTGGGAGACGAGGCGGTCACCGACCTGCCGGCGCCCTGGGACCGGTCGTATCCGAGCCCGGCCGCCCGCCGAGTCGCCCTCGCCAGGCACTGCCACGACCTGTTCGGCTTCAGCCCGCTGGACACGATCGACCTGGCGGTGCCGCTGGCCGGGATCCGCGGGGTGGCGTACGTCCTGCCCTCGGCGGTCAGCCCGGCCCAGCGCGCGGGTCACCGCGTGCATCTGAAGGGCATGCTGCTGACCGAGCGGGCCGAACAGCTGCTGCCCGACTGGGCGTTCTTCGTGCGCTGCGTCCTCGACACCGACAGCCTGCGGCCCACGGCCTCGCGCGAGGCGCTGTACGAGGACGAGACGCTGGCCGCCGTACGGGAGGCGCTGGGCGAGCGGATCCGGGCCTGGCTGACCGGTCTGGCCGCCGGTGATCCGGAGCGGCTGGCGGCGTTCCTGTCGGTGCACCACCTGGGCGTGAAGTCCCTGGCCCGGCACGACCGGGAGATGCTGCGCACGATGCTGCCGTGGCTGCCCTTCGAGACGACCGACGGGCGGCTGTCCCTGGAGGAGTTCGCGCAGCGGCACCCGGTGGTGCACTTCACGCGGACCGTCGAGGAGTACCGGCAGGTCGCACCGATCGCGTCCGCGCAGGGCATCGGCGTGATCAACGGCGGCTACACGTACGACAGCGAGCTGGTTGAGGCGCTGCCGTCGGTGCGGCCGGGCACCGTGGTCGCCGAGTTGGACGCCGACACGGTGACCGCGCATCTGGACGCGGTCGATCCGGCCGAGGAACTGGCCCTGTCCGGCTTCCTGGCGGCGGCGCGGGCCCGGCTCGACCCGCTGGGCTGCGACGTGGTGCTCCGGGCCTTCCACCCGCTCTCCGTGCCCGCGCTGCACCTGGACGACCGGGACGCCCGGCACGAACAGGCCCGGGCCGACGCCGAGGCGCGGGCCGACGACCTGTGGGCCGGCATCCTGGGCTCCCTGCGCGGCAGCGCCCCCGCGCGCGTCTGGTGCTCAACCACCTCAATCCACTGGTCCGGCGGATCAGCGCCCTGCACGACGCGGAGCTGATCGGCACCGCCACGGAGTCGCTGTACGGGCAGGCGCTGCTGATGGCCCAACGGCCGCTGCGGCCCGCCGACTCGGCGCTGCTCAACCGCGCTTTCCTGGGCCTTTTGGAGTGGGCCACGCACAGCGAGGACGGTCAGGAATGACTGAGATCACGGACTTCGACGCGCTGCGGCGGGCGATGGCGGAGAACTCCGGACAGCCGGAGGGGCCGGCCCGCAACGCGCGCGCCGAGGCACTGCTGGCCGCCGCCGAGAAGCTGAACATCCCGCTCGCCGTGATCGAGGCGCTCGGGCACCAGCTGAAGGTCTACAACTACAGCTCCGAGAAGGGGAAGATGTTCGTCCCCTTCGCGCGTCTGCTGCGCATGTGGGACGAACGGCCGGAGGACTTCGACGAGTACGAGACGCACTCGCTGCACTGGGTCTTCAAGTGGGTGTCGGCCGGCATGCTCGACCAGCCGCACATCCCGCTCGCGTCGATCGAGAAGTGGCTCGGCGAGATGGAGCACCGCTACCGGCTCGCCGGACACTCCGAGCGGGCCGTGCGCAGCGCCGAGCACAGCGTGGCCGCCCATGTCGGGGACGTCGCGCGGGCAGAGCGGGCGTACGCCGCGTGGCTGGCGGCCGACCGGGACAGCATGGCCGACTGCCACGCGTGCGAACTGCACGGGCAGGGCTGGTGGCAGGCGGAGCTGGGCCGGGACGCGGAGGCGCTCGAGCTGTGGCGGCCGGTGCTGGAGGGTGAGTACACCTGCGCCCACGAGCCGCACACGGCCCTCGCGTCCTCTCTGGTGCCGCTGCTGCGGCTGGGCCGCGTGGACGAGGCCCGGGCGCACCATCTGCGGGGCTTCCGGCTCGTGCGGGCCATGGAGAGCATGCGCGGCGCGTACGCGGAGCACGTGGAGTTCTGTGCCCTGACCGGCAACGAGGCGCGTGGTCTGGAGCTGCTCGCGGAGCGGCCTGCCTACTTCACGGACGACGGGCATCCGCAGAGCAAGCTGGACTTCATGAGCGTGGTGGCCCTGCTGATGGACCGCCTGACCGGCCTCGGGCTGGGCGAACGGCAGGTGCCCGGCCCTCCCGGCCGGGAGTGGACCGCCCGGGAACTCGCCGCGCACGCGCGTGCGGAGGCCCTCGCCCTGGCGGCACGCTTCGACGAGCGCAACGGCACGACGTACGTCAGTGAGCGGGCACGCGTGCGTATGGCGCGGGAACCGCTGGCGGAGCGGCTGCCGCTGGGGGTGCGGTCGGTCAGGCCGGTCCCTGCGCCCGCTCCCCCGGCGGTCACGCCCCGTGGCACCGCTCAGCCGGATCTGCCCGCCCTGCTGGCCGAGGCGCGGCGGCTGTCGGACACGCTGCGGCCGGGCGCGGTCGAAGCGTGGGCGGCGGTCGCCGAGGCCGCGGCGGGCGTCGAGCTGGACCCGCGTGACCAGGCCGAGATGGCCGACCACCGGGCGATGGGCCTCGGCCCGGAGGGCGGCGCGCTCTTCGAACGGGCCGCGGAGCTGTACGCGGCGGCGGGCGACCCCGGGGAGGCCCTGGCGGCCCGTACGCGTGCGGCGTACGTACGCGCGCTGGCCGGTGACGTGGACGGGGCGGTCGCGGCCGTGACCGGCCCCTACGACGAGATCCTCGCGCTGCACGCCGCCGGGGACACGGGGATACGCCAGACGGCGTCCGTGCTGATGAGCCGGGCGCGGATCCTGATGCGACGGGCGCACGCGGCCGGGCACCACGGGGCCGGGGAGGGTTCCCCGGAGGCGGCCGACGCCGAGCGCCACGCCCCGGACGCGCCTCCCGCCCACCACCAGAGCTCCAGCCAGGTGGCCGGGCCGCAGGGGCTGCAGTTGGAGAGGGTCCTCGCTGACGCCGAGGTGGCCGTGCGGGAAGTCTTGGCGCTGGTCGACGGGCGGGCCGGGGAGGACGTGCGGCTGGCCGCGCGGGGCGCGGAGGCACAGGCGATGCTCGGTGAGCTGGCGGGGCTGCGCGGGGACCTGGAGACGGCCGCGGGGCGGTTCGCGCGGGGTGCGGCGGCGTTCGTCGCGGTGGGGCTGCCCTGGTTCGCCGTGGAGTACGAGGCCCGGCTGGCCTCCCTCGCCCACCACCTCGGCGACACGGCGGAGGCGGAACGGGCGCTCCGAGCGGCCCTGGAGCACGGCGGGGCCCATCTGGAGGCGCCCGGAAGGGCCCAACTGCACCTCCAGCTCGCCGAGGTCGTCGGCGGCCGAGGAGAGGCCGTGGAGGCCGCCGGGCACGCCCTGGAGGCCGCGCACTGGGCCGACGAGGCGGGCGAGGGCGCGACCCTGGGCGCCTGGGCGCGGCAGCAGCTCGGCGGGTTCCTGCTGCGGCAGGGCCGGTGGGCCGAGGCCGCGGAGGTGCTGGAGTCGGCGCTGCTCGATCTGACGGCTGAGACGCACGGCGACGGGGCGCTCGTGCAGACGCAGTGGTGGCTCGGGGACTGTCTGAGCGAACTCGGCGAACACCGCGCCGCCGCCGAACGGCGCCTGCAGGCCGCCGGGATCGCCCGGCACTGGCCCGAGCAGCACGACCACGCGACCCTCGCCCACCTGGCCGGTGAGTCCCTCGGGCAGGCGGGACTGCCCGCCGAGGCGGACCAGGCCTACGCACGCGCGGGCAACCTGTGGCGCGAACTCGGCAACGTGCACGGCCTGGTCCGCTCCCTGCGTGCCCGCGCCTGGCTGGCACTGGGCGCGGAGGGCGGGCTGGAGGAGGCACGCGGGCTCATGACGAGCGCGCTCCGGGAGTGCGAGGCGGCGCGGGACACGGCGGCCGACGAGGATGCCCGGCAGCAGCTCGTCGCCGAACTCGGCCACACCCACCGCCAGTTCGGCGACCTGCTGGTCCGGTCCGGCTCCGAGAGCACCGAGGAGGCCGCGGTCCAGGCCCTGTTCGAGGAGGCGCTGTCCCAAGTGGTGCGGTCGGCGGGGGTGTTCGCCTCCCTCGGGACGGCGCCCTGCACAGCCGCACGGGCGCGGAGCTGGCCGCGGGCTGGCTCGAGTCCGACCTCGGCCGGCCGGCCGAGGCGGCGGCACGCGCGCGTGGCGTGCTCGTGGCGTACGACAGTCATGGCGAGGGCGATACCGCGCAGGCCCGGAGGGCGGAGGCCGAGCAGCTGCTCCGGCTCGTGACGGAACAGCCGGACTGAGGGCTTCAGCCGGGCTGACGGCTACAGCCGGACAGAGGGCCCTATTCGACGCCGATGAGCAGCAGGGCCCCCTGCCGTCCGCCCCGGTACACCACCGTGTCGACGGCGAGGTACCCCTCGCGGACCCGCCCCTCCAGGTGCTCGGCGATGGTGCCGGGCGCCTCGTCGCCGAGGACCAGGGTGACCATCTCGCCCCGGCCGCGAGCATCCGGTCCAGGACGGTCTCCGCGGTGGCGGTGACGTCCGAGCCGATCACCGCCACGTCGCCGTCGATCAGGCCCAGGACGTCACCGGCCTGGCAGATGCCGGCCATCGTCCAGGACTGGCGTTCGGCGACGGTGACCTCGGCGTAGCGGGTGGCACCGGCCGCCGAGGTCATCGACACGACGTCCTCGTCGAACCGGCGCTCCGGCTCGTGCACGGCCAGGGCCGCGATGCCCTGGACCGCCGAGCGGGTCGGGATGAGGGCCACGCGGATGCCCTCGGCACGCACCTGTTCGGCAGCCGCCGCCGCGGTGTGGCGCAGCTCGGCGTCGTTGGGCAGCAGCACGACCTCGCGCGCGTGGGCCCGCCGTACGGCCTGCACGAGCTCGCCGCTCGCGGGCGGCTCCCCGGGGCGGGCGAGCACGGTCGTCGCGCCGGCCTCGTCGTACAGCCCGGCCAGGCCCTCGCCGGGCACGACGGCCACCACGGCACGCTGGGCGCGTTCGCGAGGAGGCCGCTCGGCGCCGGTGGTGTGCACATCGCCGGCGCCGAAGTGCGTGATGCGGATCCGGTAGGGCCGCCCGGCCTCGATACCGGCCTCGACGGCGGCGCCCGCGTCGTCGACATGGACATGGACGTTCCACAGCCCGTCGCCGCCGACCACGACGAGCGAGTCCCCGAGGGCGTCCAGCCGCTGCCGCAACCGCGTCACGGCCGCGTCCTCGGCCTCCAGGAGGTAGATCACCTCGAAGGCGGGCCCGTCGTGGCCGGGCACGGCGGAGCCGTCGGCGCACTCGCCCGGGGCGGGACCTTCGACGGGGTCCACGGGCGCGTACGGGTCCCGCGAGTCCTGGGCGGGCCGGTGTGCGCGCTCGACGCCGACCCGTCCGCCTGGCCGGGCACCAGGCGCGCGTGCGACTCCCCAGCGCTCCCGCCGGAGCCCGCAGCCGCCACAGGTCCGGGCACCCCGGCCTCCGGCACACCCGCCGCCCCCGCACTCACCCGCACCGCACTCGCGACCGCCGCCGGCTCTCGCGGCCGCTCCCCGTGAACGTCTCCACCAGCGCCCCGAGCACCGCCACCAGGCCCCGCCCGCCGGCGTCCACCACCCCGGCGCGTTCCAGGACGGGCAGTTGCCCAGGGGTCGTGGCGAGGGCCGCCCGCGCACCCTCGTAGGCCGCCCTGGCCACCGTCCCGCAGTCGCCCTCCGCACCTCCGGCGGCGTCCGCGGCGGCCGAGGCGACCGTGAGGACGGTGCCCTCCACGGGGTGGGCCACGGCCAGGCGGGCGGAGTCGGCGGCGTGCCGCAGGGCGAGCCGCAGCCCCTGGCCGTCGGCGTGCGCGGTGTCGTCGTCGGCCAGTACCTGGGCCATGCCGCGCAGCAGCTGGGCGAGGATCGTCCCGGAGTTCCCACGGGCACCGATGAGCGCCCCGTGCGCCATGGCCCGGGCGGCATCGGCCAGTGTCGGCCCCTCGAGGCCGGCCCCCGCGGCGTGCCCGGCGAACACCGCCTCGACCGCCCCGACGGCGGACTCCACGGTCAGGTACAGATTCGTGCCGGTGTCGCCGTCCGCCACGGGGTAGACGTTGATCGCGTCGATTTCCTCACGCGCCCGCCCCAGGGTCTCGAGAGCGAGACCACACCAGGTACGCACCGCGAGAGCATCGAAGAACGTCTGCGGCACCTGCGCCACTGCGCCTCCCTGAGCTGCTGGACGTGGCACGCAGCGTAGACCCCCGGGGCTGTCACCACCGGAAGCGGGCCGTGAGAGGCGCGGGCCGACCATGGTAGTTTCGTTGCACTGGGGCAGTCGTTGTATGATGCTCCGGTTGCCCGATCCCAATCGGGCCATTCCCCTGGCAGCGCCACTCAGATCATCGAACTGATCCTGATCCCGGCATGCCGGGATCAACCGTAAGTGCATCTGAAGTCTTTGGAGTGACCCGTGGCTGCCAACTGCGACGTCTGCGGCAAGGGGCCGGGCTTCGGCAACAACATCTCGCACTCGCACCGCCGTACGTCCCGCCGCTGGAACCCGAACATCCAGCGTGTGCGTACCGTGGTGGGCGGGACGCCGAAGCGCGTGAACGCTTGCACCTCGTGCATCAAGGCCGGCAAGGTCTCGCGCTGACGCTCAGCTAGCGCGCGGCCACTGCTGGTTCGCTGCGGAGCCGGTCCACCTCTGGTGGGCCGGCTCTTTGGCGTGCTCACAGCTTCAGAGACCGCCCCGGAACCGCCAGCCGTGGTCCACCGGTCCGATACCCCCGCCGAGCGCGAAACCGGCCGCTACGGCGCCGGTGACGTACTCCTTGGCCGCCGCCACCGCCTCCGGCACCGGCTGCCCCTTGGCGAGCTGTGCGGCGATCGCGGAGGCCAGGGTGCAGCCCGTGCCGTGCGTGTGCCGGTTGTCGTGGCGGGGCGCCCGCAGCCAGTGCTCCTCGGAGCCGTCGGTGAGCAGATCGACCGCGTCCCCGGGCAGGTGACCGCCCTTGATCAGCACCCACCGCGGGCCGTACGCGAGCACGGCCGCCGCCGCCCGCCGCATCTCGCCTTCCCGATCGACGCGCACGCCCGTCAGCTGGGCCACCTCGTCGAGATTCGGGGTGGCGACCGTCGCCACCGGCAGCAGCTCGGTACGGACGGAGTCCAGCGCGGAGGCGGCGAGCAGCGAGTCGCCGTGCTTGGAGACGCCGACCGGGTCGACGACCGCCGGAGCGTCCGTGCCCGCGAGCAACTCGGCCACCGCCTCCACGAGTTCGGCGGAGGCGAGCATCCCGGTCTTGACCGCCTGGACGCCGATGTCGTCCACGACACTGCGGTACTGGGCCCGCACCGCCTCCACCGGCAGCTCCCAAGCCCCTGCACGCCGAGGGAGTTCTGCGCGGTCACCGCGGTGAGGACGCTCATGCCGTGCACACCGAGCGCGAGCATCGTCTTCAGGTCGGCCTGGACTCCGGCGCCGCCGCCGGAGTCCGAGCCGGCCACCGTGAGGACGTTGGGGATCATGACTCCATGTCTCCGAAGTGGTCCCAGCCGCCTTTGTTGGTCCACGGCGCCCCGTCGACGGTCACCTGGGGCAGCGCCGAGGGTTGAGGACCTCGCCGATGACCTTCCAGCGGGCGGGCAGCTTCACGTCCGGCGGGAAGGTGGCGACGATCGCGTGGTCCTCTCCCCCGGTCAGCACCCACTGCATCGGATCGACACCGACGGCCTGCCCGATGTCGTTCATCTGGGACGGGATGTCGATCGCCCCGGAACGGATGTCGATCCGCACCTTGCTGGCCTCGGCGATGTGCCCCAGGTCGGCGATCAGCCCGTCGCTCACGTCGCACATCGCGGTCGCCCCGAGCCCGGCGGCGGCCGGACCCGCGTGATACGGCGGCTCGGGGCGCCGGTGGGCCTCCACGAACGCACGCGGCGAACGGAAGCCCCGGGACAGCACCGCGTACCCGGCCGCCGACCAGCCCAGCCAGCCGGTCACCGCGACGAGGTCGCCGGGCTGCGCGCCCGCCCGCGTCACCGGCTCCTGGTTGCGCAGGTCGCCGAGCGCGGTGATCGACACCATGATCGAGTCGCCGCGGACGACATCACCGCCGACCACGGCGGCACCCGCCACCTGGCACTCGTCGCGCAGTCCGTCCATCAGCTCGCTCGGCCAGGTCACCGGCAGCTCGGCCGGGACGACCAGACCGAGCAGCAGCGCGGTCGGCACGGCGCCCATGGCGGCGATGTCCGCGAGGTTCTGCGCCGCCGCCTTGCGGCCCACGTCGTAGGCCGTCGACCAGTCCCGGCGGAAGTGCCGGCCCTCCACCAGGATGTCCGTACTGGCCACGACCCGGCGGTCGGGCGCGGCCACCACGGCGGCGTCGTCGCCGGGGCCGACCCGGACCGCCGGGGTGGTGGTCAGACGGGAGGTGAGCTCCCTGATGAGCCCGAACTCACCGAGCTCACCAACAGTGCCCTTCATTGCCCTTGCTCCCCTTCTGTCCCTGTCCGTGCCCGGTCGCGAGGCCTCTCGGTCCTCGCTACGGTCGAAGTGACCGTCCACTTCTGCCGGACCCGCACCCCGGCGCGCAAGACCCGGCTCCCGCAGGTCTCCCCGCGGCGAGCGGCGACGCGATACCGTGGCGTTCCTTTTCCCCACATGATCCTCGTGGCCGCCCTGGAGGTTCCGTGGTACAGGCGTACATCCTGATCCAGACGGAGGTCGGCAAGGCGTCGACCGTCGCCGAGACGATCAGCAAGATCCCTGGGGTCATCCAGGCCGAGGACGTCACAGGACCGTACGACGTGATCGTGCGTGCCCAGGCCGACACCGTCGACGACCTCGGTCGCATGGTGGTCGCCAAGGTTCAGCAGGTGGACGGCATCACCCGCACCCTGACCTGCCCGGTCGTCCATCTCTAGCCCCCGTCTACCCTGTGCCGGTGAACTCTTTCCGTCACCGGCACCGTTCTGTCTTCCGCGTTGTCCTCCGCCTGCCCGCTGTCGCGGTGTTGATCACTGTCGCGGGCTGCTCCTCAGCAGACGACAGTGCGTCGGCGACGGTTCCCAGTCCGGACGCGAAGGTCACGGAACTGTGCCGGAACCTGGACAAGGTACTGCCCGCGAAGGTGGACGGTGAGCGTCGCGAGGATCCCGAGCCCGCGTCGGCGCTGACGGCGGGCTGGGGCAGCCCGGCGATCATACTTCGCTGTGGTGTGCCGCAGCCGCCGAAGATGGTCGATCCCAAGGTCGCCGACGGACATGATCCGGACGCCGTCGCCGGGGGCGTGAACGGTGTGGACTGGCTGATGGAGAAGCAGGGGGACGGGGGGTACCGGTTCACCACGGCCAACCGTGAGGCCTATGTGGAGGTCGGAGTGCCGGAGGGTGTGGACAGCTCCGGAGTGCTGATCGATCTGGCCGCTGCTGTGAAGGAGGCGATCCCCGAAGGGATCGCCTGACGAGGGCTGCTTTCAGCGAAGGCCCGTTGAACGGCGCAGGGCCGCCTGGACCAGTCGGTCCACCAGCTCGGGATAGCTGATGCCGCTCGCCTGCCACATCTGCGGGTACATCGAGATCGGCGTCATACCGGGCATCGTGTTGATCTCGTTGATCACGAACTCTCCGTCCTCGGTGAGGAAGAAGTCCGCGCGGACCAGCCCTTCGCAGGACATCGCCTCGAACGCCTCCACCGCGAGCCGCCGCACCTCGGCCGTCTGCTCGTCGGTCAGCGGGGCCGGGACGACGCCCGGCGTCGAGTCGATGTACTTGGCCTCGAAGTCGTAGTACGCGTGCGCCTCGGCGGGCGGGATCTCGGAGGGCACGGACGCCCGGGGGCCGTCCTCGAACTCCAGGACGCCGCACTCGATCTCACGGCCGCGCAGGGCCGCCTCGACGAGGATCTTGGGGTCGTGGTGCTGGGCCTCGGCGATCGCCTCGTCCAGGCCGGAGAGGTCGTCCACCTTGGTGATGCCGATCGAGGAGCCGGCCCGCGCGGGTTTCACGAACAGCGGCCAGCCGTGCTCACCGGCGAAGTCGACGATCCTCTTGCGGGCGGCGGACTCGTCCCGCTCCCACTCGCGCGGCCGGATCACCAGGTACGGGCCCACCTTCAGCCCGAAGGAGATGAACACCCGCTTCATGTACTCCTTGTCCTGGCCCACGGCCGAGGCGAGCACACCCGAGCCGACGTACGGGACGCCGGACAGCTCCAGGAGGCCCTGGAGCGTGCCGTCCTCGCCGTACGGGCCGTGCAGCACCGGGAAGACCACGTCGACGTCGCCGAGGGCCTTGGGCACCGATCCCGGCTCGCTGTAGACCACTTCGCGGCTGGACGGGTCGACCGGGAGGATCACGCCGCCCTCGGCGGACTCGGCGAGCAGGTCGACGCTCGGCGGGCGCCGGTCGACGATCGCCATCCGCTCAGGTTCGTCCGCCGTGAGCGCCCAACGGCCGTCCTGGGTGATGCCGATCGGCAGGACGTCGTACTTCGTCCGGTCGATGGCCTTGAGGACGGCGCCAGCGGTGACCACGGAGATCCCGTGTTCGGAGCTGCGCCCGCCGAACACGACGGCCACACGCGGCTTGCGAGGCTGCTGCTCGGGGCTCTGGGGGAGGTTCTCGGTGCTCATATCGGCTTGAGAGTACCCGTTGGTAGGGCCCGGAGACAGCGCCCGCGACCTCGCGTCGCTCAGCGTCGTTCGGGCTTCGCGCTGCGCGACATCAGCTCCTTGAGAGCGACCACCGGAGGCTTGCCCTCGTGCACGATGCCGACGACCGTCTCCGTGATGGGCATGTCGACGCCGTGCCGGCGGGCCAGATCCAGCACCGACTCGCAGGACTTGACGCCCTCGGCGGTCTGCTTGGTGACCGCGATGGTCTCCCGCAGGGTCATGCCCTTGCCGAGGTTGGTGCCGAAGGTGTGGTTGCGGGACAGCGGCGAGGAGCAGGTGGCCACCAGGTCGCCCAGGCCCGCGAGTCCGGAGAAGGTCAGCGGGTCGGCGCCGAGCGCCATGCCGAGCCGGGTGGTCTCGGCGAGACCGCGCGTGATCAGCGAGCCCTTGGCGTTGTCGCCGAGGCCCATGCCGTCCGCGATGCCGACGGCCAGCCCGATGACGTTCTTGACCGCGCCGCCGAGTTCGCAGCCGACGACATCGGTGTTGGTGTACGGACGGAAGTACGGCGTGTGGCAGGCGGTCTGGAGCCGCTGGGCGACGGCCTCGTCGGTGCAGGCGACCACGGCCGCGGCCGGCATCCGGGCCGCGATCTCACGGGCCAGGTTGGGCCCGGTGACGACGGCGATCCGGTCCTGACCGACCTTGGCGACGTCGTCGATGACCTCGCTCATCCGCATCGCGGAGCCGAGTTCGACGCCCTTCATCAGTGACACCAAAACCGTGCCGGGCGCGAGCAGCGGCGCCCAGTCGGCGAGGTTGCCGCGCAGGGTCTGCGAGGGGACCGACAGGACCGTGAAGTCGGCGTCCGCGGCGGCTTCAGCGGGGTCCGTGGTGGCCCGGACGTTCTCCGGGAGCTCGACGCCAGGGAAGTAGTCGGGATTGGTCCGGGTGGAGTTGATCGCCTCCACGAGCTCCGGGCGGCGCCCCCACAGGGTGACCTCGCACCCGGCGTCGGCGAGCACCATGCCGAAGGCCGTGCCCCACGAACCGGCGCTCAGCACCGCCGCCTTGACCGGCTTGCTCACTTGCCCAGCCCCTCTTCCTGCACGGTCTGCCCGGAATTCTGTTGCGTCTGTGCCTGCGCCTGGGTGCGGCGCCGCTGTTCGATCCGCTCCCGGCGCGGGTCGTAGGGCGTCTCGGGCGCCTTCTCGCCGCGGATCTCCTCCAGCTGGCGGGTGATGGCGGCCATGATGACCTCGGTGGCCTCCTTCAGGAGCTCCGCGGTCATCTCCCGGTCGTAGAACCGCGTGAGGTCCACGGGCGGCCCGGCGAGCACGCGGTGCGTCTTGCGCGGCAAGAGGTGCGGCTTCTTCGCGTACGGCGGCAGCAGTTCGTTGCAGCCCCACTGGGCGACGGGGATGACCGGGCACTTGGTCTGCAGGGCGACGCGTGCGGCCCCGGTCTTGCCGGTCATGGGCCAGCCGTCGGGGTCGCGGGTGAGGGTGCCCTCGGGATAGAAGGCGACGCATTCACCGCGGTCCACGGCGTCGATCGCGGCCCGGAAGGCGCTGAGCGCGTCCGTGCTCTCGCGGTAGACGGGGATCTGTCCGGTGCCGCGCATCGCCGCGCCCACGAATCCCTTCTTGAAAAGCCCGCTCTTCGCGAGGAATCGCGGCACGCGCCCGGTGTTGTACTGAAAGTGCGCGTAAGCGAAGGGATCGATGTGCGAATTATGGTTCACCGCGGTGATAAATCCGCCCTCGGCCGGAATGTGCTCGATTCCGCGCCAGTCCCGCCTGAGGAGAACCACCAGCGGCGGTTTGCAGATCACCGCGGCGAAGCGGTACCAGAAGCCGATTCTGCGGCGGGGCACGCGGACACCTTCCTCTAGGGCCTGTAGCGGGGGCCACCGGGGGGCCGCACAAGTGTCGCCCCAGGCCGCCGGTCTGTCGAGAACACCGTACGCCCCGACACGCCGGGCGCCGGGTGCCCCGGGTGACAATGACCGCGACAAGAGAGAGACGGAACATCTGTGCAGTGGACCTTGGTCGTACCCCTGAAGCCCCTGGCCCAGGCCAAGAGCAGGCTTGCGGACACCGCGGACGACGGGCTGCGGCCGGACCTGGCCCTCGCCTTCGCCCAGGACACGGTGGCGGCGGCGCTGGCCTGCCCTGCGGTGCGGGATGTGGCAGTCGTCACGGACGACGCCCGGGCGGGGCGTGAGCTGGCGGCACTGGGCGCCGCGATCGTCCCGGACGAGCCGGGCGCCGGCCTCAACGCCGCCCTCGCACACGCGACGGGGGTCGTCCGGTCCGCCCGTCCCGGAAGTCCGGTGGCGGCACTGAACGCCGATCTGCCGGCGCTGCGCCCCCCGGAATTGTCCCGGGTACTCGACGCCGCCGCGGAATTCCCGCGTGCATTTCTCGCGGACGCGGCCGCAATCGGTACGACTCTGCTGGCCGCCGCCCCGGGGCGGCAATTGCTCCCGGCGTTCGGCACCGATTCCCGGGCCCGGCACCGCGCGTCCGGGGCCGTGGAACTGTCCCTCGCCGCCGTGGACTCGGTACGCCAGGACGTGGACACCGGCGACGACCTGCGCAGCGCGCTGGCCCTGGGGGTGGGTGCTCATACGGCCGCGGCCGCCGCGCGGTTGCTGATACCCGGGCAGTAGGCTGCGGCCATGCAGGCGACCGCGTACACGTACGACCCCGAGAGCCGCAGCGGGCAGGTGCTCCTGGACGACGGCACCCCGGTGCCCTTCGACACGGCCGCGTTCGACGCGGGGGCCTCAGGCTGCTGCGCCCGGGGCAGCGGGTGCGGATCGAGGTGGAGGGCCCCAAGGACGCCCTACGGATCACCCTGGTGACCCTGCAGACTCTCTGACCACTCCCTGAACACACCGCGGGCCGGACTCCGTACGGAGTCCGGCCCGGCGCGTGAGTACGCCAGCGCCCCTACTTCTTGCGGGCGGTGGTCTTCTTCGCGGTGGTCTTGCGCGCCGTCGACTTCTTGGCGGGCGCCTTCTTGGCGGTCGCCTTCTTCGCCGGTGCCTTCTTGGCCGTGGTCTTCTTCGCGGCGGTGGTCTTGGCGGCGCCCGTGGTCTTCTTCGCGGGGGCCTTCTTCGCCGTGGTCTTCTTCGCGGCCGCCGTCTTGGTGGTGGCCTTCTTCGCCGTCGTCTTCTTGGCGGTGGTCTTCTTCGCGGTGGCGGCCTTCTTGGTGGTCGCCTTCTTCGCGGCGGCCTTCTTGACCGTCGCGCCGGCACCGCCGGTCAGGCTGCCCTTCGGCGCCTTCTTGACGGAGACCTCACCACCACGCGGCAGCTTCTTCGAGCCGCTGACCAGGTCCTTGAAGCCCTGGCCCGCCCGGAAGCGCGGAACGGAGGTCTTCTTGACCCGAACCCGCTCGCCCGTCTGGGGGTTACGGGCGTAGCGCGCCGGACGGTCGACCTTCTCGAAGGAACCGAAGCCGGTGACGGAGACCCTCTCACCTGCGACGACCGCGCGGACGATGGCGTCCAGTACATGGTCGACAGCATCAGCGGCCTGCTGGCGGCCGCCCATCTTGTCGGCAATCGCTTCTACGAGCTGCGCCTTGTTCACGTCTTCCCCTTCGGAGACATCGCCAGAACGAAAGTGTTCAAGCTTTTTCGCACGTTAGGCAGATATATACCGCAAATCAAACACGAAACGGGCTTCTCACCCTTGTGCCGCAACGAACTCGGCTGTGCCGTCCGGTTCAGCGTTCCTCGTCGGGGATACGTCCCTCGTCGAGGTCCGCGGTGAACCGCTCCAGCCGCCTTGCCGCGTCGGCGAGATCGTGCTTGGCCGCGGCCGTAATGACCAGCAGCTTCCGGGTCAGCGCCATCCGTACGCCCTCCGGGACTTGCAGTGCGCGCACCCTTGAGTGCGCTTCCTTGAGTTGGTCCGCGACTGCCGCATAGAGCTCGAGTTGGCCGTCGTGTTCCATGCACAGATTGTGCCATCTGGGGCGAGTTGTCGCCTGCGCAGGGGACAACTGCCGCCTCCGACGGCCTCCCGGGCACGTGCGGAAGCCACGGCTGTACATCTCGCGTACCCCAACAACCACCGGCATAACGTGGGAAGTTGACAGCGCCCTTCGGAGCGGGCAGGGCCGTTCGGGTGCAGACACGGCTGTACCCCGATCGGGCTGATCGGGGTACAGAGGGGGTGTTCCGGTGGCCGAAAGTCGCCTTGTTCAGCGGCGGCGGGCCGTGCTCCGGATCAGAGCTGGAGCGTCCGCGGCTTGAAAGCGGGGCGCTTCGCCTCGTACGCGGCGATGTCCTGCTCGTTCTGGAGGGTGATCGAGATGTCGTCGAGGCCGTTCAGCAGCCGCCAGCGGGAGTTCTCGTCCAGCTCGAAGGAGGCGGTGATGCCCTCGGCGCGCACCTCGCGGCTCTCCAGGTCGACGGTGATCTCGGCCTGCGGGTCCTTCTCGGTGAGCTCCCACAGCGCATCCACGATCTTCTGCTCCAGCACGACCGTGAGCAGGCCGTTCTTGAGCGAGTTGCCGCGGAAGATGTCGGCGAAGCGGGAGGAGATCACGGCCTTGAAACCGTAGTTCTGCAGCGCCCAGACGGCGTGCTCACGGGAGGAGCCGGTGCCGAAGTCGGGGCCGGCGACCAGGACGGTCGCGCCCTGCCGCTCGGGCTGGTTGAGCACGAAGGACTCGTCCTTGCGCCAGGCCTCGAACAGCCCGTCCTCGAACCCGTCGCGCGTGACCTTCTTGAGCCAGTGGGCGGGGATGATCTGGTCGGTGTCGACGTTGCTGCGGCGCAGCGGGACGGCCCGGCCGGTGTGGGTGGTGAAGGCTTCCATGGTTCTCAGACTCCAGCGGGCGCAGGGGTGTCGGCGGCGGACAGGTCGGCCGGGGAGGCCAGGTGGCCCAGGACGGCGGTCGCCGCCGCGACCTGCGGCGACACCAGGTGCGTACGACCGCCCTTGCCCTGCCGGCCCTCGAAGTTGCGGTTGGAGGTGGACGCGGAGCGCTCACCCGGGGCCAGCTGGTCGGGGTTCATGCCCAGACACATCGAGCAGCCCGCGTGCCGCCACTCGGCGCCGGCCTCCTTGAAGACGACGTCCAGACCCTCGGAGACGGCCTGCAGACCGACCCGCGCGGAGCCCGGGACGACCAGCATCCGTACGCCGTCTGCGACTTTGCGGCCCTTCAGCAGCTCGGCGGCGGCGCGCAGGTCCTCGATCCGGCCGTTGGTGCAGGAGCCTACGAAGACGGTGTCCACGTTGATGGAGCGCAGCGGCTGACCGGCCTCCAACCCCATGTACTCCAGGGCCTTTTCGGCGGCGTAGCGCTCCGATGCGTCTTCGTACGAAGCAGGGTCGGGGACGGACGCCGAAAGCGGCGCGCCCTGGCCGGGGTTGGTGCCCCAGGTGACGAACGGCGACAGTTCGGCGGCCTCGATGACGACCTCGGCGTCGAACTCGGCGTCCTCGTCCGTCCTGAGCGTCTTCCAGTACTCGACGGCGGCGTCCCAGTCCGCGCCCTCGGGGGCGTGCGGGCGGCCCTCGAGGTACGCGAAGGTGGTCTCGTCCGGGGCGATCATGCCCGCGCGGGCACCGGCCTCGATCGACATGTTGCAGATGGTCATCCGGGCCTCCATCGAGAGCTTCTCGATGGCCTCGCCGCGGTACTCCAGGACGTAGCCCTGGCCGCCGCCGGTGCCGATCTTCGCGATGATCGCGAGGATCAGGTCCTTGGCGGTGACACCCTCGGGCAGTTCGCCGTTGACCGTGATCGCCATGGTCTTCGGGCGGCTCATCGGCAGCGTCTGGGTGGCCAGCACGTGCTCCACCTGGGAGGTGCCGATGCCGAACGCCAGCGCGCCGAAGGCGCCGTGCGTGGAGGTGTGGGAGTCGCCGCAGACGACCGTGGTGCCCGGCTGGGTCAGGCCCAGCTGCGGGCCGACGACGTGCACGACGCCCTGCTCGACGTCGCCCAGCGGGTGCAGGCGCACGCCGAACTCGGCGGCGTTCTTGCGCAGCGTCTCCAGCTGGACCCGGGAGACCGGGTCGGCGATGGGCTTGTCGATGTCGAGGGTGGGGGTGTTGTGGTCCTCGGTGGCGATGGTGAGGTCGAGGCGCCGCACCTTGCGGCCGCTCTTGCGGAGGCCGTCGAAGGCCTGCGGGCTGGTCACCTCGTGCAGCAGGTGCAGATCGATGAAGAGAAGGTCGGGCTCGCCTTCCACGCGCCGGACGACATGGTCGTCCCAGACTTTCTCCGCGAGTGTCCTACCCATCGCTGTTCCCTCCGGCCGACGACGATCCGCCGGCCCAACTAGAGATCTTGAGGAGGCGGGCCCCACGCCCCTGGTTTCCGGGCATCCGCCGCCAGACCCGTACGTCACGGGCCGTTGTGACTTCGTGTCTTCCAGAGTGGCGGGTTCCACGAGAATTTGAACTTGCGTTTCACAGAGTGAGACGCGAGTATCGTTTCATGGACAACAGTAGCGGCGTCGGCGTTCTGGACAAGGCGGCCCTCGTCCTGAGCGCTCTGGAGTCCGGTCCGGCCACCCTCGCGGGCCTGGTCGGCGCCACCGGACTGGCACGACCCACGGCCCACCGCCTGGCCGTGGCGCTGGAACACCACCGCATGGTGGCGCGCGACATGCAGGGCCGTTTCATTCTCGGCCCCCGCCTCGCGGAACTGGCCGCGGCCGCGGGTGAGGACCGTCTCCTCGCCACCGCCGGCCCGGTGCTCACACACCTCCGGGACATCACGGGCGAGAGCGCGCAGCTCTATCGCCGCCAGGGCGACATGCGCATCTGCGTCGCCGCGGCGGAGCGCCTGTCCGGCCTGCGGGACACGGTCCCGGTCGGCTCGACACTCACGATGAAGGCCGGCTCCTCGGCGCAGATCCTGCTGGCCTGGGAGGAGCCGGAGCGGCTGCACCGCGGCCTGCAGGGGGCGCGCTTCACGGCGACGGCCCTGTCGGGCGTACGGCGGCGGGGCTGGGCGCAGTCGATCGGTGAGCGGGAGCCGGGGGTCGCGTCCGTCTCGGCGCCGGTGCGAGGCCCTTCCAACCGTGTCGTGGCGGCGGTGTCGGTGTCCGGGCCGATCGAGCGGCTGACCCGCCACCCGGGCCGTATGCATGCGCAGGCTGTGATCGATGCGGCGGGGCGCCTGTCCGAGGCACTTCGGCGCACCGGCTGAGCGTTTAGGGGAAGGTCGGCCTCAACGCCGCGGCAGGCTTTCCCCGACCAGGCGCCATGGCAGCTTGCGGTTGGGTGTCGGGGGCCGGCCCGTCGGGGCTGGTCGCGCAGTTCCCCGCGCCCCCAAGAAGGTACGTACGCAAGAGGCCCTCCACAGAAGTGGAGGGCCTCTTGCGTACGTGTACCCCCGACCGGATTCGAACCGGCGCTACCGCCTTGAGAGGGCGGCGTGCTAGGCCGCTACACAACGGGGGCGTGGATCCTGCGTTTCCGCAGGTCCGAGCTGGTCTACCTGGACTCGAACCAAGACTAACTGAACCAGAATCAGTCGTGCTGCCAATTACACCATAGACCAATGTGGTTTAGACCAGTCAGTACCCCCGACCGGATTCGAACCGGCGCTACCGCCTTGAGAGGGCGGCGTGCTAGGCCGCTACACAACGGGGGCCCTAGCGATCCCGACATGATCGGAATCAGTACCCCGACCGGATTCGAACCGGCGCTACTGCCTTGAGAGGGCAGCGTGCTAGGCCGCTACACAACGGGGGCTTTGCAGATGCTGTGTTCATTCGAAGCGTCTGCGAGCTGGCCTACCTGGACTCGAACCAAGACTAACTGAACCAGAATCAGTCGTGCTGCCAATTACACCATAGGCCACTGGAACGCAAGCCCCGAGGGGGATCTTGTTCTAGTACTGCGCCTGGGGTTCTGCCTTCCGGCCCGCTCCCCGCGGCGCAGGAAGAACATTACCTGAAGGTGGACGGGGCTCCAAAACGACTATCCGCGCCGAGCAGAGACGGCAGTTCGGCGAGGGAGGCGATGCGGTGCGGCCCGGTGGGCGGGTCGATCGTGGCGTAGGCGCCCCCGCGGTCGATCCAGACGGACAGCAGCCCGGCGTCCGCGGCACCGCGCCCGTCGATCTCCGGGTGGTCGCCGACGTAGGCGACCTGGCGCGGAGGGAGGCCGAGCGCTTCGCAGACGGCGTGGAAGGCGCCGGCCTCCGGCTTGGAGACGCCGAGCTCGGCCGCGCACAGGATGGCCTCGAAGCGGTCGTGGACGCCGAGGACGCGGAGTTTGCGGTCCTGGACGTGAATGCTGGAGTTGGACAGCACGGCGTGCCGGTGGCTGGCGGCGAGGGCGTCGAGGACCGGCAGGACGTCCGGGAAGAGGGCCCAGACCGCCTCGTAGTGGGCGATGTACCGCTCGAACCACGCGTCGGCCTCGGCGTCGGTCATCTCCCGGTCCAGGAACACCCGTACGCGGTCGCGCCGCTGAGTCTGGAAGCCGGCCTCGCCCGCCGCGAAGCGGGCCCACTGCAGATCGGTGATCTCCCGCCAGCGTGCGAGGGCCTGCTCGACGGTGTCGTAGTCGTCGAGCAGGCCCTCGGCCGTGAGGTGGGCGCGCATGCCGAGGCGGTCGGCGGTGGTGTAGTCGAAGAGGGTGTCGTCGACGTCCCAGACCACGGCTTGGATGCTCATGGTCCGACCGTACCCACCGCCGTGTGCCCTCAGCCCAGGGTCATGGTGCCGGTGAGTGTGAGGTCCGGGCCCTGGTCGTCGCGCGGGTGGGCGGTGAGCTTCCAGGTGTAGGTGCCGCCCGTGGTGCCGCCGCCGCTGTCGGTGGTGCCGTCCCAGGCGGGGCGGACGGCGGCTCCCGTGGAGGTGCCGGTCAGGGTGCGGACCACTGTGCCGAAGGCGTTCGCGAGGGTCAGGGCCCAGGTGGAGGGCTTGTTCAGCTGCCACACCGGTGACCAGGGGAACGACCTGCCGATCACGGACGGCGAGTAGACCTGGGCCTCCATCTGTGCGAGCGGTGAGGTGGGGACGCCGCTCGGGACGATCGACACCTCGCCGTACGTGCCGTTGAGGTAGGCGATGTGGCCGCCGAAGCGGTCGACGGCCCAGCGGCCGTTGCTGCCGCCGGTGTTCTGGTCCGTGGCCGGCAGCTTGACCACGGTGCGGGTGGTGGCCGTGCCGGTGTGGAAGTCGGTGAGCAGCAGGTCGTGGGTGGTGCGGTTCTCGCGGAGCAGGAAGCCGTCGGCGAGGCGGGCCGGGCCGGTGTCGGCCGGGACCGTGATCTTGCGGTGGGTGGCGCGGTCGTAGACGCCCGCGGTGCTGCCGCAGGACCAGTACAGCCAGGTGTTGACGGCCTGGATGTCGGTGGGGGTGCAGGGGGCGCCGGTGGCGATGGTGGTGGTCGTGCCGGTCTTGAGGTTGCGGCCGGTGACCGCGCCCTGGGTGCTGCCCGGGGTCCACAGGGTCTGTCCCCAGACGGCAGCGGCGGTGCGGTCACGGGTGAGGGTGGTCTCGCCGCCGGTCGCGCCGCGCGGGAAGTCGACGACCCGCTGCTTGCCGGAGCCGCCGTTGTAGAGCACGTAACGGCCGGTGCTGCCGGCGACGCGGCCGCCGGAGTCGCCGTCCGTGGGCTCGCTGAGCGTCGTGGTGGTGTCGAGGCCGACGTTGAGGACGGATTCCTGGCCCGTCCCGCTGGTCCACAGCTGGCCGACGCGGCCGTCGCCCAGGGCCTCCAGTTGGGGCAGGCGGCGTCGCCGGTGAGGCAGGTGGGGCGCTCATGCCGGGGCTGCGGGGGTCTGCGGGCCGGTGGGCCGGCCGGTGGCGTCCAGCTGGAAGCCGCTGTAGCGGAGCGAGCCGCCCGGCGTCGCGCCGTAGAGGAACAACTCGCCGCCGGCGACGGCCACTCCCTGCACTCCGGTCGCGGCGGCGGGACCCGGGCCACCTTGGTGCTGGTGAGTCCGCCGCTGTCGGTGAGGGTGATCCGGTGGATGTTCCAGTCGAGGCTGGAGGGGCCCGCGGTGGCCAGCGCTCCGCCGTCCGGGGTCGGGCCGATTCCGCCGAACGACGAGGTGAGCACGGTGCTCGTGGCGCCGGTGACCAGGGAGCGGGCGGTCAGCGCGGCCTCGGTGCCGCCCAGGACGAAGGAGGGGTTCCCGATCAGGAGTTGGTCGCCCACGACGGCTTCGAGCTGGGCGTCGGTCCTGGTGAGGGCGGTGGGCTCGGTGCCGGGTCCGGCGTCCACCCGGATCGCCTTCCAGTCGGCGACGAGCCAGCGGTCGTTGAAGGCGAGTTGCGGCGTCGCCTCGTCGCCGGTGACGTAGGTGCGGAAGGCACCGTCGGCGAGGTCGACCAGACCGACGGACGTCCTGCCGTCCAGTACGTAGACGATCGCGAGGCGGCTGACCGAGCCGCCGGTGCGGTAGTGGACGGGCCGGGCACCCGCGGGGAAGCCGGTGACCGGGGTGTCCACGGTGAGGGTGCCCTCGACGGTGCGCAGCACGTGCAGGGCGCCGGTGCCGTCCATGGTGAGCACGCTCCAGCCCGCGGCGGCCCGGTAGGCCTGGCCGGAGGGGATCGTGACGGTGGCGGTGACGCCCGTGGAGCGGTGCCTCTGGGTGACGGTCTGGCCGTCGCGGGTGTTCACGACGTCGGTGCCGCTGGCCAGGTCGTCCGGTCCGGCGTGGGCGGGCGGGACCGTGTCGGGGTAGTCCACCGTGGTGACCGAGGTGGTCCCCGGCCGGTACTGGAAGCCGGACGCGCCGGCCCACGGGTAGTCGACGGTCACGCGCTTCTCGGTGACGAGCCGCACCGTGCCGACCGGCTCGTCGGCTTCGGGTGCCGCCTGTGCCGGTGCGGTCAGCACGGTGCAGGACAGGGCCAGCACCCCGCCGACAGCCGCGTGGACAAGTCTTCGTGAACGGCGCATGGCCCCTCCCCCAGTACCAGGGTGCACACGCACACCGTGCGCACAGGGGCATCCAACGTCCCCTCAGGGACGGGGGTTGGCCGGAACGGTGAACTCCGGGTGACGGCTGGGCGGACACGGCGAGGGCGGCGCCCGAACCGGACGCCGCCCTCGTGATGTGCGTTCTGGGTGATGTGCGTTCTGGCGCGTTACGCGGCCAGCTTCGCCAGTGCCGCGTCGATCCGGGCCAGGGTCGTCTCCTTGCCCAGGACCTCCAGCGACTCGAACAGCGGCAGGCCGACCGTACGGCCGGTGACCGCGACGCGGACCGGGGCCTGGGCCTTGCCGAGCTTGAGGCCGTGGGCCTCGCCGGCGGCCAGGACGGCCTCCTTCAGCGACTCGGCGGAGGTCCAGTCGGCGGCCTCCAGCTTCTCGCGGGCCGTGCGCAGCAGGGCGTCCGAGCCCTCCTTCATGGCCTTGGTCCAGGAGGCCTCGTCCTCCACCGGCTCCGGCAGGAACAGGAAGTCGACGTTGTCGGTGATCTCGGAGAGGACCTTGAGGCGGGTCTGCGCGTGCGGGGCGATGGCCTGCCACTTGGCCTCGTCGAAGGCCTCCGGTGCCCAGGGGGCGAACGGGGCCTGGAGCCACGGGCGGCAGCGCTCGGTGAAGTCCTTCACGTCGAGCAGGCGGATGTGGTCGCCGTTGATGGCCTCGCACTTCTTCAGGTCGAAGCGGGCCGGGTTCGGGTTCACGTCGGAGATGTCGAACGCCGCGATCATCTCGTCGATCGAGAAGACGTCTTGGTCGGCCGAGAGGGACCAGCCGAGCAGCGAGAGGTAGTTGAGCAGGCCCTCGGGGAGGAAGCCGCGCTCCCGGTAGAGGTTGAGGAGGACTGCGGGTCGCGCTTGGAGAGCTTCTTGTTGCCTTCGCCCATCACGTACGGCAGGTGGCCGAAGGAGGGGATCTGCTTGGCGACGCCCAGCTCGATCAGCGCCTTGTACAGGGCGATCTGGCGGGGGGTGGAGGAGAGCAGGTCCTCGCCGCGCAGGACGTGGGTGATCTCCATCAGGGCGTCGTCGACCGGGTTGACCAGCGTGTAGAGCGGGGCGCCGTTGGCACGGACGATCCCGTAGTCCGGGACGTTCTCCGGGGTGAAGGTCAGCTCGCCGCGGACCAGGTCGGTGAACGTGATCGTCTCGTCCGGCATCCGGAAGCGGACGATCGGCTCGCGGCCCTGGGCCTTGTACTCCTCGACCTGGGCGTCGGTCAGCTCGCGGCAGTGGCCGTCGTAGCCGGACGGCTTGCCGGCGGCGCGGGCGGCCTCGCGGCGGGTGTCCAGCTCCTCCTGGGAGCAGTAGCAGTGGTAGGCGTGGCCGGCGTCGAGCAGCTTGGCGGCGACGTCCTTGTACAGGTCCATGCGCTGCGACTGGCGGTACGGCGCGTGCGGGCCGCCGACCTCGGGGCCCTCGTCCCAGTCGAAGCCCAGCCAGCGCATCGAGTCGAGCAGCTGGGTGTACGACTCCTCGGAGTCGCGGGCCGCGTCGGTGTCCTCGATGCGGAAGACCAGGGTGCCCTGGTGGTGCTTGGCGAACGCCCAGTTGAACAGGGCGGTGCGCACCAGGCCCACGTGGGGGTTACCGGTGGGCGACGGACAGAAACGGACGCGTACGGAGGAGCCGGGTGCGCTAGCCACGCTTGACAACCTTGTTGGTGAGAGTGCCGATGCCTTCGATGGTGACGGCGACCTCGTCGCCGACGTTCAGGGGGCCGACCCCAGCCGGGGTGCCCGTGAGGATCACGTCGCCGGGAGCAGCGTCATGGCCTCGGAGATGTTGACGATCAGGTCCTCGATGGAGTGGATCATCTCGCTGGTGCGGCCGAGCTGGCGCTGCTGGCCGTTGACCGTGAGCTGGATGGTGAGGTCGCTCGCGTCGAGGTCCGTCTCCACCCAGGGGCCGAGCGGGCAGGAGCTGTCGAAGCCCTTGGCCCGGGCCCACTGCTTCTCGCGCTTCTGCACGTCGCGGGCGGTGATGTCGTTGGCGCAGGTGTAGCCGAAGATCACGTCCTTGACGCGCTCGCGGGGGACCTCGCGGCACATCCGGCCGATGACCACGGCCAGCTCGGCCTCGTGGTGCACCTCGGAGGAGAAGGACGGGTACTGGATCTCGTCGCCGGGGCCGATCACCGAGGTGGACGGCTTGAAGAAGGCGAAGGGCGTCTCGGGAACCTCGTTGCCCAGTTCCTTCGCGTGGTCGGCGTAGTTGCGTCCGAAGGCCACGACCTTGTTGGGCAGCACCGGCGGCAGCAGCCTGACCTTGCTCAGTGGCACCTTCGTGCCGGAGAGCTCGAAGTCCGCGAACGGGATGCCCTTGATGATGTCCAGGACGAGCTCGTCCTGCTTCTCGCCCTCGATGGCGCCGAAGGCGACGTTCCCGTCGATGGAGAATCTGGCGATGCGCACGGGATGCTTGGCCCCTTGACTGAAGCGGCTGGAGTCTGACGCTCCAGGCTAACGCGGGGAGGTGCCCCCGCCGCGCGCATTATGAAGGGGCGTCCCCTGTCGCCGGGGGCGCCCCTCGATCTTCGTGTCCTGCCGCCGTGAGCATCCGGCGGCCGGCGCGCGTACTAGCTGGTGTCACTCCGCGGCTGCGGCGGCCGCGACGGGGACGTCGACGAGGATGGTGCGCTTGGGGTTGGCGGTCTGGGCGGGGAGTTCGACGCGGTGCTCCGGCTGTTCCGGCGTCTGCAGTTCGTCGGCGTCGTCCAGGTGCGCCAGCGTCGTGCGTCGCGGGTTGGCGATCTTGTGGAACATCGTCGTCGTCTTCACTGTTTACTTGACCCTGTTCTGTGACGGGCGCCTGGAGGGTACGTAGGACCCCCGCAAGGACGCGGGTTGTCGGTTTTGCCATCTCTGTAAAGCGTCAGGCTAAACATGGGATTCCCGGCGCAATCGCGGGGAGGCCATGATCAGCATGTGAGTTTCCTCACGAATCAGGGGGCGAATCAGTCATTCCGGACTCGCATCCGAACCCAGCGAAACGGACATTGACCCACTGAAGCCATCATTCCGCTCCTGATCATGGCGACTGGGACACCCCTCGCAGCTCGACGACTCGCGTGCATACGCCCGAAATGGGCGAGCTCGCTTTCTACGTCCGGTGACCCGGCCCTCACTTGGTGTCACCTATGTCACGGCCTGGCCTACGAGCCTTGTTGGAGATCCTGTGCTGTGCTGGAATGCCACGGACCGCCGCAGGATCGAGCCGGCGCACAGGGGGCGCACAGACGCGCCGAGTGGCGGCGAGAAGGGGGAGCCAGCGCCGGTCACCCACGACCACCACGGGGCGTACTCAGGGCGTCCCCAGAACGCCGACACCGTGCCCCGCCGTTCATCCGACGGGGTGCCTGGTCCAGAGGTTGCGACGCTAGTGCAGGGACGTTTCAAGAGGGATGGCAACGCTTCGGCGGAGCCGGAGCCGCACGGCGGGACTGGCCCCATGAATGGCGGCCCCTCGCCCCAGCACGCCCAGAACCCGGGCCCGGCCGGTGACAGCGGTGAGCGCTCGGGGCGCCCCGGTGCGTCGGGCCCCTCGGGGCCCGCGAGCCCGGCCCCGGCCCTGAAGCCGCCGGCGGGTCCGGCGGGCCCCGGCCCGCGAATAGCCCTGCGCAACTGGCGCATCTCCACCCGTCTGGTCTCACTGCTCGCGCTGCCGGTGGTCGCGGCCACCTCGCTGGGCGCGCTGCGTATCAACCAGTCCATGGACGACATCCAGCAGCTCGACAACATGAAGCTGCTGACGGACATGACGAAGCAGGCCACCGAGCTGTCCGCCGCCCTCCAGGAGGAGCGCGACCAGTCGGCCGGCCCGCTGGCGCACGGCGGCAAAGCGACCGACTTCACGGTCAAGGGTCTTCGGAGAAGACCGACCGGGCGCGGAAGAACTTCCTCGACAGTTCCGAGGAGATCGACAGCGCCAGCAAGGACGGCAACCTCAAGGGCGTCCGCGAGTACCTCATCCAGCTCGCGGGCGAGCTGGGCGACCTGGAGCAGATCCGCAAGAACGCCTACGCCGCCGAGGGCAACTCCACGCAGACGATCGAGGCGTACCACCGTCTGATCGAGAACCTGATCGACCTCTCCCAGGACATGGCCGAGGCGACCAGCAACCCGGACATGATCCAGCGCACCCGCGCGCTGGCGGCCTTCTCCTCCGCCAAGGAGTACTCCTCGATCCAGCGCGCGGCCCTCGCGGCGGCGCTGCCCGCGAGCAACACCACGACCGGCAAGCTCTCGCCGAACGACCGGCTCTACGCCGAGTCGGCGCTGGAGAGCCAGAAGTCCGAGATCCGCAGCTTCAAGAGCATCTACGGCGAGGACTCCGCGGCCGAGCTGCTGAAGCCCATCGAGGACGGCGGCAACTCCACGATCAAGGCCACCGACACCTACGCGGGCCGTGCCCTGGTCTCCGCGAGCGGTCTCGCCCAGCAGGACAAGCGGTCGTACCGCGACTGGCTGGACGACAGCTCCACCAAGATCCAGCAGATGAAGAACATCGAGCACACCCTGCTCGAGGAGATGGAACAGAAGGCCCGCGAGCTGCGCAGCGCCACCGAGCGCGACGCGATCATCTCCGGTGCGCTGATCCTGATCGTGCTCGGTGTGTCGCTGGTCGGCGCCTTCGTCGTGGCCCGCTCCATGATCCGCTCGCTGCGCCGCCTGGAGGAGACCGCGACCAAGGTCGCCTCCGACCGTCTGCCCGAGCTGGTCAAGCAGCTGTCCGAGTCCGACCCGCAGGACGTCGACACGTCCGTGGAGTCGGTCGGTGTGCACTCCCGGGACGAGATCGGCCGGGTGGCCGCGGCCTTCGACGACGTGCACCGCGAGGCCGTCCGCCTCGCCGCCGAGCAGGCCCTGCTGCGGGGCAACGTCAACGCGATGTTCACCAACCTCTCGCGCCGCTCCCAGGGCCTCATCCAGCGTCAGCTGTCGCTCATCTCCGAACTGGAGTCCCGCGAGGCCGACCCGGACCAGCTGTCCTCGCTGTTCAAGCTCGACCACCTCGCCACGCGTATGCGCCGTAACGGTGAGAACCTCCTCGTCCTCGCCGGTGAGGAGCCCGGCCGCCGGTGGACCCGTCCGGTCCCGCTGGTCGACGTGCTCCGCGCCGCCGCGTCCGAGGTGGAGCAGTACGAGCGCATCGAGCTGGCCGCCGTGCCGACCACCGAGGTCGCCGGCCGCGTGGTCAACGACCTCGTGCACCTGCTCGCCGAGCTGCTGGAGAACGCGACCTCGTTCTCCTCGCCGCAGACCAAGGTCAAGGTCACCGGTCACGCCCTGCCCGACGGCCGGGTGCTGATCGAGATCCACGACACCGGTATCGGCCTGTCGCCGGAGGACCTGGCGGCGATCAACGAGCGGCTCGCCTCTCCCCCGACGGTGGACGTCTCCGTCTCCCGCCGCATGGGTCTGTTCGTGGTCGGCCGGCTGTCCCAGCGGCACGGCATCCGCATCCAGCTCCGCCCGTCCGACTCCGGTGGTACGACCGCGCTGGTCATGCTGCCCGTCGATGTCGCCCAGGGCGGCAAGAAGCCCCAGCCCAAGCAGGGCGGTCAGCCGCCGGTCGGCGGTGGCGGTCCGGCCGCCGCGCAGGCCGCCGCCGGTGCGGCCGCGGCCCGGCGTGGCGCCGGTGCCGGTCAGGGCGCCGGTGCCCTCGGTGGCGGTCCCTCGGGTGGTGCCTTCGGCGGCGGTGCGTCCGGCGGAGGCCGGCTCGGTGCCGGTCAGGGTCCGCGAGCCGCGCTGCCCGGGCGGGACGGGGACGGTGGCCGTCCGGGTGCGCCGCGCGGACCGCAGGGTTCCGACAAGGCCCCGTCGTTGTTCGAGCAGAGTGGTCCCCCCGCGCCCCCGCAGGGCCGTCCGGCTCCGGCCGGCGCCGGGTTCGGGCAGGCGCCGGGTGCCCCGCAGGGCCTGCAGGCCGCGGGTACGAACGGCCCCCAGGACGCATTCGGCGGTGGTGGCCGGGGCTCGCAGCGCCCGGGCGGCAACGCCGAGCAGGGCCAGGGCCGTCGGCCGCAGCTGCCGCCGCGCGGCGGTCCCCGGGCCGAGCTGCCCGGTGGTGACGCACAGCCCCGCGTGCCGAGCTGGAGCGACGAGAACGCCCAGCCGCCGGTACCGCGTGCCTCGCTGGACGCCCCGCGCGGCCACGAGGAGCCGGACGTCTCCCGTACCTCTCCCATGCCGCGGATCGACGACCGGCAGGGCCCGGGCGCGACGGCGGAGATCCCGGCCGTGCCGCGTGACGACGACCGGCAGGGCCCCGGCTCTCCGGCCGACTTCGGCGGCCCCCAGCACCAGGACCGCTTCGCCCAGGGCGGGACGCAGGGTTCGGGCCAGTTCGTCCGCCCGGACGTCTTCGGCGCCCCGGCCGGCCACCGCGACCCGTCGTCCACGACGGGCCAGTACCCGGCCGCGCAGTCCTACGACAGCGGCACGACGGGCCAGTTCCCGCCGCGCCAGGACAACGGCTCGACCGGCCAGTACCCGGCCCCCGGCAGGACGACAACTCCACCGGTCAGTACCCCGCGCCGCGCCAGGACAACGGCTCGACCGGCCAGTACCCGGCCCCGCGCCAGGACGACAACTCCACGGGTCAGTACCCGGCGCCTCGCCGGA
This sequence comes from Streptomyces tuirus, assembly GCA_018195615.1. GTDB lineage: Bacteria > Actinomycetota > Actinomycetes > Streptomycetales > Streptomycetaceae > Streptomyces > Streptomyces tuirus_A. Next base: position 2,148,557 of record JAGTPG010000001.1, read on the forward strand.
ACAACGGCTCCGAGCGGCCCACCCTCCCGGGTCCGGCCACGCCGGCCGACCCGACGGGCCGGGGCCAGTACGAGCGGCCGCAGGTCAACGGCGCCCGGGGCGGTGCCGACTTCGGCGCCCCCCGTCCGCCCGCCCCGCAGGCGCCGCCGGCCCGGCAGGAGCCCGAGGCACTGCCGCCGGCCACCGGTCCGGGCGACGGACGTACCCCGCTGTACGACACGCTGGAGACCAACTGGTTCCACGGCGGTCAGCAGGAACAGCAGGAGCAGCAGGAGCAGCAGGAGCAGCAGCCGCAGAACAACGGCTCGGCTCCGGCCCCGCAGCAGCCGCAGGGACCCACCGGCCCGCAGCGGTCCGCCCCCGCCGGCTGGCGCAGCTCGCCGAACGACGACCTCGTCCGGCAGGCCGAGCGCGTCCGCCAGCCCGCCGCGGGCGGTGTCACCACTTCAGGCCTGCCTCGCCGAGTGCCCCGGGCGAACCTCGTCCCGGGCACGGCTCAGCAGCAACCGCAGCAGAGCGGTCCGCAGATCTCGCGCGCCCCGGATGACGTGCGTGGCCGGCTGACCAATCTCCGGCGGGGTATCGCACAGGGTCGTCAGGCCGGGTCCACCCAGACCGGCAGCTTCCCTCGGCCCTCTCACCAGCAGGAGCGTTAGTTGAGTCCGATGAGCCAGGCGGCACAGAACCTCAACTGGTTGATCACCAACTTCGTGGACAACACCCCCGGGGTGTCCCACACCGTCGTCGTGTCCGCCGACGGTCTCCTCCTGGCGCTGTCGGAGGGCTTCCCGCGCGACCGCGCGGACCAGCTCGCGGCCGTCGCCTCGGGCCTGACGTCGCTGACGGCAGGCGCTTCCCGGATCTTCGAGGGGGGCGACGTCGCACAGACGGTCGTGGAGATGGAGCGGGGCTTCCTGTTCCTCATGTCCGTCTCGGACGGCTCGTCGCTGGCCGTCCTCGCCCACCCCGAATGCGACATCGGCCTCGTCGGCTACGAGATGGCGCTCCTGGTCGACCGCGCGGGCGCGGTCCTCACCCCCGACCTGCGAGCTGAGCTCCAAGGCAGTCTGCTTCATTGATCGGCCCCGGCACCACCCGTCTCACCACATCACCGTCCGGCCGCCACACACCCCACACAGGCCTCGTCAGACGGCTCGACTGACCGACTTGCTGTCCCGCCCGGAGGACCCATGACCCCGCCCCCGCCTCTCATGATCCGTACGCGGAGCCGTACGAGGACGAGGGCGACCAGCCGCTGGTCCGGCCGTACGCCATGACCGGTGGCCGGACGCGGCCGCGTTACCAGCTGGCCATCGAGGCACTGATCAGCACGACCGCGGACCCGGCCGCGCTCATGGCGCTGCTCCCGGAGCACCAGCGCATCTGCCACCTGTGCCGTGAGGTGAAGTCGGTGGCCGAGGTCTCGGCGCTGCTCAACATGCCGCTGGGGGTGGCCCGGATCCTGGTCGCGGACCTCGCCGAGGCCGGTCTCGTCGCGATCCACCAGCCGGGCGGCGACGACGCCACCGGCGCGCCGGACGTGACACTGCTCGAAAGGGTGCTCAGTGGACTTCGCAAGCTCTGACGCGGGTCGTTCCACCACGTCCGCGAAGATCGTGGTGGCGGGCGGCTTCGGCGTGGGCAAGACCACGTTCGTGGGTGCCGTCTCGGAGATCAACCCGCTGCGCACGGAGGCCGTGATGACCTCCGCCAGCGCGGGCATCGACGACCTCACGCACACCGGGGACAAGACCACCACCACGGTGGCCATGGACTTCGGCCGTATCACCCTGGACCAGGACCTGATCCTGTACCTCTTCGGTACGCCGGGCCAGGACCGCTTCTGGTTCATGTGGGACGACCTGGTGCGCGGCGCCATCGGCGCGGTGGTCCTGGTGGACACCCGGCGCCTGGCCGACTGCTTCCCGGCCGTCGACTACTTCGAGAACAGCGGCCTGCCGTTCGTGATCGCGCTGAACGGCTTCGACGGGCAGCAGCCCTACACACCGGACGAGGTGCGCGAGGCGCTGCAGATCGGGCCGGACGCCCCGATCATCACGACGGACGCCCGGCACCGGGCCGATGCGAAGAGTGCCCTGATCACGCTGGTCGAGCACGCTCTGATGGCACGGCTGAGGTAGCACACCAATTCAGAAGCGCCATACGGCAGTTGTCGTAGATACACCGGAGCCGGCTGTGTCCTTTGACACGGTCGGCCAAGGTGTTCATAACGTTTCGGCAGAGGAATCGGGTGGTACGGCCACGCGTCGCGCACATCCGGTCTCGCTGCGCGCACAATCGCCCCGCCTTTTGGCGGGGCTCGCTCTTTATGACCGTTTTATCTGGGGCTTACATCGCTTGGAATCCGCCCCTCGGACTGTTTGGAAGAGCGCAGGTCGTCGTGCTGGAATGCCTGAACTGCCCAATAGTCAACGACGTACTCGTCCGTCGACGGCGTGTTGGGCTCTGAGACACTGCGGCACAACGTTGGTGCCGACCGCCGAGAGGTTGTTGGTCGAGTGAGGCGAAGCAAGAACAGTCCCGAGCCGTCGGCCCGGGGCAACTTCACCCCGCCGCCGCGCACAGCGGCGCCCGCCCCCGTGCCCGGTTCGGAGCCGACGGCCGCGCCCGCCCAGAGCGGCGGCCGTCTCTCCCCGCGCAACTGGCGCGTGGCGACCAGGCTCAACGCGATCCTGCTCATACCCGTGCTGGTCGGCCTCGTCATGGGCGGCTTCCAGGTCAAGAGCTCGATCGACACCTGGCAGGAGGCCGAGGACGCGGAGAACACCGCGCGCCTGGTGCGGGCCTCCCTGCTGTACGCCAACGCCCTCTACAACGAGCGTGACGCCTCGGCGGCGCCCCTGCTGAAGGGCAGCGCGCAGACCGCCCAGGACAAGGCGATCGTCACCAAGGTCCGCCAGGACACCGACCGGGCGGCCGACGCCTTCGACGCCGCCGCCCAGAGCATGCCGGCCAAGCCCGGCCTCGAGCGCCGGCTGAAGCTGTTCCGCGAGGCGGAGCCGAAGCTCCAGACGCTGCGCCAGGTCGCGTACACCTCCAAGCTCAAGGGCGTGCAGACCGAGGAGGGCTACGTCGAGGTCGCCCACCCGCTGACGGAGTTCGCCAACGAGCTGGGTCTCGGCACCGGCAACATCACCAGCTACGGCCGGACCGTCTACGCCATCGAGCTCACCAAGGCGGCCCTGTCGCTGCAGCGCTCCATCGGCATGCACATCCTGATCAAGCCGGGCCCGGACGACGGCAACCTCGCCAGCCAGCGCATCGCCCTGTCCTCGTACGCCTACCTCGAGCGCATCGCCATCGAGGAGTACATCGGCGGCGGTACCGAGGAGGACGCGGCCAAACTCAAGGCCGCCGAGGCGAAGCTGAAGACCGACGGCGCCGCGATGGCCCGGGAGGCCAAGGCCAAGAACCCGGACTACGTACCGCCGCCGTCCAAGCCGGAGACGATGGTCTCGGCCGTCGCGACGCTCCAGACCACGGACCCGAGCGCCCGCGCCGCCCTCGCCGAGCAGGGCATCACCGCCGACAACTGGTGGGCGGTCAACACGCTCAAGTTCAACGCGTACGAGAAGATCGAGGCGGACATGGCCGACAAGGCCGTGAGCGAAGCCTCCGACATCGCCGACGACGCCCAGCGCGACGCCTACATCACCGGTGCAGCCGTCGTGGTCGCCCTGCTCCTGGCCTTCATCCTGGCCGGTGCGGTCGCCCGCCAGATGAGCCGCTCGATGCGCCAGCTGCGCAACGCCGCCTTCGGCATCGCCGAGCAGCGCCTGCCGATGCTGGTCGACCAGCTCTCCCGCACGGACCCCGGCCGCGTGGACACCCGGGTCGCCGCGATCCCGATCACCACCACGGACGAGATCGGCGAGGTCGCCCGCGCCTTCGACCAGGTCCACCGCGAGGCCGTCCGGCTCGCCGCCGAGCAGGCCCTGCTGCGGGGCAACATCAACGCGATCTTCACCAACCTCTCGCGCCGCAACCAGTCGCTGATCGAGGGCCAGCTGACCCTGATCACCGACCTGGAGAACAACGAGGCCGACCCGGACCAGCTGGAGAACCTCTTCAAGCTGGACCACCTCGCGACCCGTATGCGCCGCAACGGCGAGAACCTCCTGGTCCTCGCCGGCGAGGAGCCCGGCCGCCGCTGGGACCAGCCGGTCCCGCTGGTCGACGTGCTGCGCGCCGCCTCCTCCGAGGTGGAGCAGTACGAGCGCATCGAGCTGTCCGGTGTCCCGGAGGCCGAGATCCACGGCCGGGCCGTGACCGACCTCGTGCACCTGCTCGCCGAGCTGCTGGAGAACGCCACGACGTTCTCCTCCCCGCAGACCAAGGTCCGCGTGACCGCGACCCGTCTCCCCGACGGCCGGGTCATGATCGAGATCCACGACAAGGGCATCGGCCTCACCGCCGAGGACTTCGCCGACATCAACCACAAGCTGGCCAACCCGCCGACCGTGGACGCCGCGATCTCGCAGCGCATGGGCCTGTTCGTGGTCGGCCGGCTGTCCGACCGGCACGGCATCCGCGTCCAGCTGCGCCCCTCGGGCGAGCAGGCCGGCACCACCTCGCTGGTCATGCTGCCGGACGCGATCACCCACGGCGGTGGCGGCGAGCAGCACGTGGACCGCGACGAGTTCACCGTCTCGCAGATCATCCCGGAGCAGAACTTCGGCGGCGAGAACTTCAACCAGCAGCCCATGCGCACGGCCGCGGAGCTCGGCTTCGACGACAGCCGCTACTCGGACGTCCCCGACGACATACGGGAGCTGGACCCCGTCGGCCGCTCCCTGATGCGTGAGGAGCGCCGGGCGGCCCTGGAGGCCCAGTCGCACGGCGAGCAGCCCGCCCTGCCCGGCCGGAACGCCCAGGAGCAGGCCGAGGCGCCCGGGTACCCGGAGGAGTTCAACCAGCAGCAGGGTTACGGCGCCGGCCAGAACTACGACACCGGCCAGACCGGCTACCCGGAGCAGCAGCCCTCCGCGTACGACCCCCAGGCTCCTTACGAGGAGCAGCAGACGGCGTACGAGCAGCAGCGGCAGACGGCGTACGAGGAGCCGCAGCGGGCGGCGTACGACGAGCAGTACTACACGCCGAACGGCGGCCTGCCGCAGAACGACACCTTCTCGCCGAACGGCGGCTACCCGGAGCCCTCCTATGCGGAGCCGGCTCAGGAGGAGCCCTCGGCGCCCGGTGCGGGCGTGCCCGACAGTTTCCCCGCCTTCGAGCAGCGGCGCTACCAGGACGACTGGCCGCAGCAGGACGGTTACCAGAACGGCTACCCGAGCCAGTACCCTTCTCAGGCTCCGGAAACGGAATCCGCGCAGGCCGCTGACGCGAGTGAGCAGGACCGCGTAGGCTTCGACCGTCCGGGACCGGCCCAGTCCGCCGCCCACTCGATGACCGACGCGGGGCTTCCCCGCCGCGGATCCACCACGAGTGGTGCGAACGGCACGGGCGGCGCGCGGCACACGAGCCAGGAACCTCCGGCCTCCACCCCGGAGAGCAACGGCGACAGCGACTGGCGCTCGGCGAACGACGAGCGCTGGCAGCAGGCCTCGCAGCTCCGGAAGCCCAGGGCGGGCGGGGTCACCTCCTCCGGCCTGCCGAGGCGGGTACCCAAGGCCAACCTGATCGAGGGTTCCGCCGAGAGCACTCCCCAGGGGGCCCACAGGTCTCCCGCGCCCCGGAGGACGTCCGGGGCAGGCTGAGCAACCTGCGCCGGGGCGTCCAACGCGGACGCAGCGCAGGCAGTGAAACGAACGGCCAGGGCTTCGGTCCTGACAGCACCTACAACCAGGAGCGTTAGTGTGAGCCCGATGAGCCAGGCGGCACAGAACCTGAACTGGTTGATCACCAACTTCGTGGACAACACCCCGGGGGTGTCCCACACGGTGGTGGTCTCCGCCGACGGACTCCTTCTGGCGATGTCCGAAGGCTTCCCCCGCGACCGCGCCGACCAGCTCGCGGCCGTCGCCTCCGGTCTGACGTCTCTGACGGCAGGCGCTTCCCGGATCTTCGAGGGCGGGAGCGTCAATCAGACGGTTGTGGAGATGGAGCGGGGATTCCTCTTCATCATGTCCATCTCCGACGGCTCGTCGCTCGCGGTTCTCGCACATCCGGAGGCGGACATCGGCCTCATCGGGTACGAGATGGCGCTGCTGGTGGACCGAGCCGGTACGGTCCTGACCCCGGACCTTCGTGCGGAGCTCCAGGGGAGCCTGCTCAACTAATCGACGGACGGTGCGTTTTAGCGTCCCGTGGCCGTAAGGTTTCGGGACGCGGCTCCACAGCGATGGGTGCAGGCACAGTCGGAGGAGGAGAAAGTGGCAACACCCCCAGGCGGTTCGTCTTCGGGCAACTGGTCGTACGGCCCTGCCCAGGGCCAGGGCGACGGTGGGCAGAACCCGAACCGTTACAACTTCCCCTCCGCACCGAGCCATCGGCAGCCGTACGCGCCGCAGGGCCCCGGCCCGTCGCCGTACGACCAGCCGCCGGCCCCGCGCATCCAGCCCGTGCAGCCACAGCGCCGCACCCCGAGCCGGCGCCCGCCGGGGCGTCGAACAACCCGTTGGTGCGTCCCTACGCCATGACCGGCGGCCGGACCCGCCCGCGCTACCAGCTCGCCATCGAGGCGCTGGTGCACACCACTGCGCAGCCGCACCAGATGCAGGGCCAGTTGCCCGAGCATCAGCGGATCTGCAACCTCTGCCGGGAAATCAAGTCGGTCGCCGAGATCTCGGCGCTCCTCACGATCCCTCTCGGCGTGGCCAGGATCCTCGTCGCCGACTTGGCGGAGGCGGGACTGGTCGCCATCCATCAGCCCGGCGGCGACGAGAACGCCGGCGGCCAGCCAGACGTGACACTGCTCGAAAGGGTGCTCAGTGGACTTCGCAAGCTCTAGCGGCGGTCCTTCCCGCTCCACCACCTCAGCGAAGATCGTGGTGGCGGGTGGCTTCGGCGTGGGCAAGACCACGTTCGTCGGGGCCGTCTCGGAGATCAACCCGCTGCGTACCGAGGCCGTCATGACGTCAGCTTCGGCCGGCATCGACGACCTCACCCACACCGGAGACAAGACGACCACGACGGTCGCGATGGACTTCGGCCGTATCACCCTGGACCAGGACCTGATCCTGTACCTGTTCGGTACACCGGGCCAGGACCGCTTCTGGTTCATGTGGGACGACCTGGTGCGCGGCGCCATCGGCGCGATCGTGCTGGTCGACACGAGGCGGCTCGCCGACTGCTTCCCCGCCGTCGACTACTTCGAGAACAGCGGCCTGCCCTTCGTCATCGCGCTGAACGGCTTCGACGGCCAGCAGCCGTACACGCCCGACGAGGTCCGGGAAGCGCTCCAGATCGGCCCTGACACGCCGATCATCACGACCGACGCACGGCATCGGGCTGACGCGAAGTCGGCGTTGATCACGCTGGTGGAGCATGCGCTGATGGCACGGCTGCGCTAGTTCCCAGCTGTGGGACAGCCCCTGGCGGCCTTTGGGTCGCCAGGGGCTGTCGCGTTGCCGGGTGCGGGGTTGTGGAGGGCTGGTCGCGCAGTTCCCCGCGGCCCTGAAGCACGTTCCGGCCCGGGCACCGGACAGGAAAGAGGCCCCTCCGTGTGGAGGGGCCTCTTCAGGTTCGGTCGTCAGCGCCAGCTGTGCGGGGCGCGGAAGCCCGGCTCGCGTTCCAGGCGGCGCCAGCCCGCCTTGGCGCGGCCTCGGTGGGTCGGGGTCGGGTCGGCGGGGCGGGCGGCGGCGCGGGCCAGGAGGATCGCCGTGATGGCGGCGACTTCCTCGGGCTCGGCGTGGCCCTTCTCGACGCGGATGTCAGGCGTGTCCATGGGTGTCAGTCTCCGTGAGAGAGAGGTCCGCGGGGTTGCCGCGGCGGGTCCGCCGGGTTACTGGGGCGGGTTGCCGTGCTTGCGGGAGGGCAGGTCGGCGTGCTTGGTCTGGAGCATCGCCAGGGACTTGATCAGTACCTCGCGGGTTTCCGACGGGTCGATGACGTCGTCGACCAGTCCGCGCTCGGCCGCGTAGTACGGGTGCATCAGCTCGGACTTGTACTCCTTGACCATGCGGGCCCGCATGGCTTCGGGGTCCTCGGCGTCGGCGATCTGGCGGCGGAAGATGACGTTGGCGGCACCCTCGGCGCCCATGACGGCGATCTCGTTGGTCGGCCAGGCGTAGGTGAGGTCCGCGCCGATGGACTGGCTGTCCATGACGATGTACGCCCCTCCGTAGGCCTTGCGCAGGATCAGCGAGATCCTCGGCACGGTCGCGTTGCAGTAGGCGTAGAGGAGCTTCGCGCCGTGGCGGATGATGCCACCGTGCTCCTGGTCGACGCCCGGGAGGAAGCCGGGGACGTCCAGAAGAGTGATGATCGGGATGTTGAAGGCGTCGCACATCTGGACGAAGCGGGCCGCCTTCTCGGAGGCCTCGATGTCCAGGACGCCCGCCAGGACCTGCGGCTGGTTGGCGATGATGCCGACGACCTGGCCGTCCATCCGGCCCAGGGCACAGATGATGTTGCGGGCCCAGCGCTCGTGGACCTCCAGGTACTCGCCGTCGTCGACGATCTCCTCGATGACCTTGGCCATGTCGTACGGCCGGTTGCCGTCGGCCGGGACCAGGTCCAGCAGGACGTCCGAGCGGCGGTCCACCGCGTCGCCCGACTCCGTGCGGGGCGGGTTCTCGCGGTTGTTCTGCGGGAGCAGGGACAGGAGGTAGCGCACCTCGGCGATGCACGTCTCCTCGTCGTCGTAGGCGAAGTGGCAGACGCCGCTGGTCTCCGCGTGCACGTCCGCGCCGCCCAGGCCGTTCTGGGTGATCTCCTCGCCGGTGACGGCCTTGACCACGTCCGGGCCGGTGATGAACATCTGCGAGGTCTCGCGGACCATGAACACGAAGTCCGTCAGGGCGGGGCTGTAGGCGGCGCCACCCGCGCACGGGCCGAGCATCACCGAGATCTGCGGGATGACGCCGGAGGCCTTGGTGTTGCGCTGGAAGATGCCGCCGTAACCGGCGAGCGCCGAGACGCCCTCCTGGATGCGGGCGCCCGCGCCGTCGTTCAGGGAGACCAGCGGGGCACCGGCCGCGATGGCCATGTCCATGATCTTGTGGATCTTGGTGGCGTGGGCCTCGCCCAGGGCGCCGCCGAAGATCCTGAAGTCATGGGCGTAGACGAAGACCGTCCGGCCCTCCACCGTGCCCCAGCCGGTGATCACACCGTCCGTGTGCGGCTTCTTGGTCTCCAGGCCGAAGCCCGTGGCCCGGTGCCGGCGCAGCTGCTCGACCTCGCGGAAGGAATCCGCATCGAGGAGGAGTTCGATGCGCTCCCGCGCGGTCAGCTTGCCCTTGGCGTGCTGCGCCTGGGTCGCCTTCTCGCTCGGGCCGGCCACCGCCTGCGCACGGATCTCGTGCAGTTCGGCCACGCGTCCACGCGCGTCGGTCGGCTCACCCGGCGCCTCATCCAAAACGGTCATGTAGTGACCTTACGAAGACAACCAAGGATTGCGGGCCGTCGACTCCTCACAGTCTCCGGCGTGTTTTCCTGGTACCCCTGAACAGAACCGTGGCGGGTGCAGCCTTTCCGACTGCTCAGGGGCCGTGTGGCTTGTAGGGGTCGGACAAGGCCGTCAGCCGAGAGTCACCTCACACATATGCGTGGCGCATGCCTCCCCGGGGTGATCCGCAGGCGCAGCCGGCGGCCCGTGGAGAGGACGTCGACCGACTCGTCCGCGCGAACGACCCGGCGGACCGGGCGGTTCCAGGTGATCTCCAGCGGTTCACCCGTGCGGGGCGGTTCGCTCACGCAGAGGGTAGCGGTCCGGCCCCGGCGGACGGTCAGCACGCTCGCGCCGGCGGAGGCGGTGAGCGGGCCCGCCGTGCCGGCCTGCCAGAAGTTCGCGGCCGTGCAGCCGAGGGCGGGCACGGTGACCGCCTGGCGGATGGTGTCGTTGGCGAGGACCGACAGCCAGCGTCGGTCGGCGGCACGGTGTGCGACGGCGCGGCGGGACGCCCCGGGCATCAGCACGTAGGCGTAGCCGGCGTCCCGGGGGTCGGTGCCGTGGTCGAGCCAGAGGGTCTGCCAGCGGCGGGTGCGGCGCTCGGGCGCGCTGCCGGTGTTGATGTCGGACCAGGCACCGGTGCGGTCCTCGCGCAGTGCCTGCGGCTCCCCGTCGAGGAGCACCCAGCCGCCGTGGTCCTCCAGGTGGGCCCAGTTCGGGCCCTGGACGAAGCGCTGGGTGCCGGACTCGCCGAGGTTGCGGTTGTCGACGATCGTCTCGACCGGGACGCCGTCGGCGCAGGTGATCCCGGCGCCCAGGCAGATCACCGCGTCCGCGACGCAGAACCAGGACTTGCGGGCCCTGAGGGTGGAGCCGAGGCCCTTGAGGTGCTGGCCGAGGGCGGCGTACTCGCCGTCGGTGGTGCCGCCGACCCAGCGCGCGTCCGGGCGGGCCGTGCCCCACTCGCCGCCTTCCCGGTCGGCGAGGCGCTTGGTGGAGACGGTGGTGCCGGGCAGGCGGTACCAGTCGACGGTCGGCCAGAACCAGTCCGTGTACTGGTCGCTCGCCCCGGCCCACCAGGAGACCATCCCCGCGCCTGTGTGCCAGCCGCGCGGGTTCTCGCCGTTGCCGCACTCGTAGTGGGCGATGCGGTCGCTGGCCATGGCGATGTTCACGGTGAAGCCGGGGCGGCGGTGGACGGCGCGGTCCATGGCGGCGAAGAGGTGGTGGCCGGGGGTTCGGGGGCGGCCGGGACGGGAGCGGCGGCGATGGCGTGCAGGCGGGTGAGGTCGGCGACGCCGAACTGGCGTGCCGTCAGGATGGGGGTGACCGTGTCCCGCTCGATCCAGCCCTTGATCCGGGCGTGCCAGCGGTCGCGTTCCGCGGGGCTCGCACCGGCCGCGAGGAGGGCGATGGCGGCGATGAGCTGCTGGCCGTGGAAGTGGTCACTGCGCATGACCGCGCGGTCGTCGTTGGTGAGGCGACCCCGGCTGATGGCCCTGCCGTTGACGCTGTCCATGACGAGTCCGTCGTGGATGAGCGGCGCGTAGGCGTGTTCGACGCTGTCCAGGATGATCTGCCGGTTGGGGTCGGTGACCTCCCAGTCGGATCCGTCGAGCAGGGCGAAGAGTCTGCCGAGGCCGTCGAGCAGGACCTGCCCGTAGGTACCCGAGTAGGCGACCCAGGTGTGCTGCACGAAGGAGCCGTCGGCGTAGAGGCCGTCGCCCCGGGTGACGTACGGGAAGACCGGGGAGAGCGCGTCGCGGGCGAGGGCGATCTTGGCCGGGGCGTGGCCGAGGATGCCGCGCAGGGCGACGGAGCGGCACAGGTCGACGCGGTTGGCGCCGGTGGAGGTGCCGGAGTAGTCGCCGAGGGCCGAGTCGGGCACGAAGTGGTCGACGGCGGCGCAGGCGGCGGCGACGCGGGTGGCGCCCGACTGGTCGTTCAGGGCGGCCGTGATGTCGGTGAGCAGGCGCGGGCTGCCGATCTGCCACTCCCACCAGTTGCCGTAGCGGGTGGTGGAGGGGTTGTAGACGGTGGCCGAGAGGTGGTCGAGGCCGCGCAGGATGCCGGCGAGCAGGCCGGGGTCGGCGGTCGAGCCGGTGCCCTGCTGGAGATAGGCCTGGGTCATGGTCCACAGGCGGCCGTAGCTGCGGGTGATGCCGGCCGGTGGGTCGAAGGGGTGGCCGGGCCAGAGTGAGTTCGCCGCGGGAGCCATGCCGGCGTGCAGCTCGCGGGCGAGTCGGCCGGTCTCGGCGAGCCGGGAGGCGTACGGCTGCGCCGTCGGGTCGTACCCGGTGCCGAGGGCGATGCCGAGCCAACGCCGGCGGAGGGCGTCGTACGGGTCCGCGTCGGGAGCGTCCGGGACGCGGGGTGCGGGCCTCGCACCGCTGGTCGCGGCCAGGGCCGCGGTCGCCAGCAGCAGAGCACGACGGCTGGGGCCGGGCAGGGCGGCGGCGACCCGGGCCGTGAGGCGGGAGACGACGCGACGCTGGAGAGTCATCCCCATGCCCTACCACGCGCAGAGGCTCACCTGAACGGAGGATTCGGCCGGAGTCACCGGGACGGAGGAACAGCCCCAAGCAGCCAGCACCAAGAGGCCCGGTCAGCCGAAGCGGTTCAGCAGGCGGCGGTACAAGCCCGGGGCCGGGGCCACGGAGAGGCCCACCTGAACCGAGGATCCAGCCGGAGTCACCGAGACGGAGGAACAGCCCCAAGCAGCCAGCACCAAGAGGCCCGGTCAGCCGAAGCGGTTCAGCAGGCGGCGGTACAAGCCCGGGGCCGGGGCCACGGAGAGGCCCACCTGAACCGAGGATCCAGCCGGAGTCACCGAGACGGAGGAACAGCCCCAAGCAGCCAGCACCAAGAGGCCCGGTCAGCCGAAGCGGTTCAGCAGGCGGCGGTACAGCCCCGGGGCCAGGGCGCGGGCGCGGGCCGGGAGGGTCAGCCAGTCGGGGATGAACACCTCGTCGCGGCCCTCGTGTACGGCCTCCCAGACCACGCCGGCGACGGAGCCGGGCGAGATCCGCCGGGGCCGGGGGCGATCGTCGGGCCTGCCGCGGCGGGCGTGGAAGGCCGTGTCGACGGGGCCGGCCACGACGAAGGTCACGCCCACACCCGTGCCGCGCAGTTCCTGGCGCAGCGCCTCGGCGAAGACGGCCAGACCGGCCTTGGCGGCGGAGTACACCGCTTCCTCCCGTACCCCGACGCAGCCCGCCATCGAGCCGAACAGCACCACCCGGCCCCGGCGGGCCGCGATCATGGAGGGCAGCACCTCGCGCACGAGATGGAGCGTGGCGTTGAGGTCCAGGGCCAGCACCCGGTCGATGTCGGTGTGCGGCATGGCGGCGAAGGGGCCCGCCCAGCCGATGCCCGCTCCGGCGATCAGGACGTCGATCCGGCCGGTGGTGTGCAGCGCGGACTGGGCCAGCAGACGCGGGCCGCCCGCGGCGGCGAGGTCGGCGGGCAGCACGACGGCCGAGGTGCCGGACGCCGTCCGCTCCAGGCGGCTCCGGTCGCGTCCGCTGAGGAGCAGCTGCCAGCCGTCCATGGCGAAGCGCCGTGCCGTGGCCGCCCCGATACCCGAGGACGCGCCGGTGACGAGGGCCACGGGCCGGTTCAGACGCCGCGCCGGCCCGTGCTCGCGCACCCGGGAGGGCGCCGGGGAGTGGCGTGGGACGGCGTCCGCCGGTGGGTCGTAGGCCGAGCCGGAGCCGGTGAGTGTCATCGGTCGGTCTCCCCTGCGCTGTGCGTCCGCCGTGGTCCCGTCTGTCTCCATGCGCTCCCTTGCAACGGAACCCTGTCTTCCGGGACACCGCCACCGCACATCGCCCCGGCGGGCCCGGCTCACCCGGGCCGACGGACCCCGCTCCCCGGCGAACCGCGGGCCGGTCCGTTCCGCACCGGAATCCGGGAGGACCACCCCTGCGTGCCGCAGGATGCCGCCAGACGGCGGTACGGCCGGGCCCTTCCCGAACCGATGCGGACACACGCCGATGATGTTGAAACTTGAACGGAATAGGTCTACGGTGGCTCGCGTTGATGTAGTTCAACATTCAACATCAATCGTCAGGAGGCGCACACGCCATGAGCATCTTCAGCCGCAACGACACCGAGACCACCACCGCCCCGGACCTGGCGGCCCTGACCGGCGACTACACGATCGACCCCGCGCACTCGACGATCGGCTTCGTCGCCCGGCACGCCATGGTCACCAACGTCAAGGGCGGCTTCCAGGACTTCACGGGCACGCTCCACCTCGACGGCACCGACCCGTCGCGGTCCACGGCCTCCATCGACGTCGTGATGGACAGCATCGGCACGGGCAACGCCGACCGCGACGGCCACCTGAAGAGCGCGGACTTCTTCCGGACGGACGAGTTCCCGACCATGACCTTCCGCTCCACGCAGGCGGAGGCCCTCGGCGGCGGCGACTACCGCATCACCGGCGACCTGACGATCCTCGGCACCACGCGCCCCCTCTCCATCGACCTCGAGTTCAACGGCGCCGCGAAGGACCCCTTCGGCAACGAGCGCGTCGGCTTCGAGGGCAAGGCGGAGATCCTGCGCTCCGAGTGGGGCCTGACCTGGAACGCCGCGCTGGAGACCGGCGGCGTCCTGGTCTCCGACAAGATCAAGCTCAACTTCGACATCTCGGCGATCAGGAACGCCTGAGTCCGGCGGCCACGTCGTACGGGCCGGACCCGTACGACGTGGCCGAATCGGGCCCCTTGTGTGAGGACTCGCGGCGTTCCCATAATCCAGCAGCACAATTTTGACCGGTCCATGCCAGCACATGGACGTTTCTTTTTGCCCTGCTGCTGACATGTGCTCGTCAAACGGATGCTTCGGTTGCACATCTCCCCGAGTCAACCCCCCACGGAAGGCATCACGTTGAAGAGACTTCTCACCGCCCTCAAGAGATGCGCGGTGCTCGGCGCCGCCGCGCTCGCGATCGCCAGCCTGCAGCCCGTCTCCGCCGCGCAGGCCGCTCCGTCGCCCGTCGTCGGCGGGACGCGCGCCGCGCAGGGCGAGTTCCCGTTCATGGTGCGGCTGTCCATGGGCTGCGGCGGCGCGCTCTACACCCAGCAGATCGTGCTCACGGCCGCGCACTGCGTGGGCGCTTCCGGCAACAACACCGGCATCACCGCCACCGCGGGGGTCGTCGACCTCCAGTCCAGCAGCGGCCGGGTCCAGGTCCGCTCCACCAAGGTGCTCCGAGCGCCCGGCTACAACGGCACCGGCAAGGACTGGGCGCTCATCAAGCTCGCCCGGCCCATCAACCTGCCGACCCTGAAGATCGCCACGACCGCGCAGTACAACACCGGTGACTTCACCGTCGCCGGCTGGGGCGCGAACCGCGAGGGCGGCTCCCAGCAGCGGTACCTGCTGAAGGCGACCGTGCCGTTCGTCAGCGACGCCGCCTGCAAGGCCTACGGCGGTCTGTACAGCGGCCTCGTCGCCGGCGAGGAGATCTGCGCCGGCTTCGACGCGGGCGGCGTCGACACCTGCCAGGGCGACTCCGGTGGCCCCATGTTCCGCAAGGACAACGCCGGCAACTGGATACAGGTCGGCATCGTCAGCTGGGGTGAGGGCTGCGCCCGGCCCGAGGCCCCGGCGTCTACACGGAGGTCTCGACGTTCGCCTCCGCCATCGCCTCGGCGGCGTCCACTCTCTGACCCGCCCCGTCGTGTCTCCCGGCGGGCCCGGTGCCGTACGCGCGCCGGGCCCGCCCCGACTGCTACCGGCGCTTCCGCCCGGCCTCGAGTTTCGCGACCGCCGCCGCCACCTGCGCCGCCCGGCTCCGCGGCGTCCGGGCGCGGAGCACGCCGAGCATCACCAGGTACCGGTCCGTCCGCCCGAGCGCATCGAAGGCCGCCGCGGCCCCTGGGCTGCGCCGCAGCGCCGCCGCCAGGTCCTCCGGGACCTCGGCCTCCTGCTGCGACGCGTACGCCGCCGCCCACCGTCCGTCCGCCCGGGCGGCGGCCACCTCCGCGAGCCCGCCGGGCCGCATCCGTCCGGCGGTGGTCAGTTCCTCGACCCGCCGGACGTTGACCATGGACCAGAGGCTGCCGGGGCGGCGCGGCGTGATCCGCTGGAGGTAGTACGACGCGTCCAGCCCCTTGCGCTGCCCGGTGATCCACCCGTGGCACAGCGCCACGTCGTTGACGTCGGCGGCGCTGACGGAGCGGATGCCCGACCCCTTCTTGGCGACCTTGACCCAGAGGCCGGGAAACGGGGCCGGGTGGGCGGTCAGCCAGGAGTCCAGGTCCGCGACGGTTTCGAAGGAGAGCGCGTCTTCGGAGGCGGTCATGGCACCACCGTAGGAAGCGAAGAGGACAGTTTCCGTCCGCTATCCGAGCAGGGCGCGTGCCTGTTCGCGGGCCTGGGCGATGGCGTCCGGGAAGATGCCGAGGCCATGGGCGACGAGCGCTCCCTCGTGCAGCAGCATCAGCGCCCGGGCCAGGCCCTCCGCGTCGTCCGGGGCGATGTCCGAGGCGAGGCGGGTGAACAGGTCGAGCATCCACTGCTTCTGGCCGGTGATGACCGGGCGGGCCGGGTGGGCGGGGTCGCCGATCTCCGCATGCGCGTTGACCATGCTGCATCCCCGGGACTGCTTTCCGCCGCCCATGCGCGTGAGGCGTCGAAGACCGTCAGGACGCGCTCCGCGGGTCCGGTCCCGCCACGTCGAGGCGCTCGCCGAGAAAGGCCCGCCAGCGCTCGTCCCGGTCGGCGAGGTACTCCACGACGATCTGCTCCTTGGAGCCGAACCGGTCGTAGAGGGTCTTCTTCGTCACCCCGGCCTCGGCGGAGATGAGGTCGACGCCGACGGCGTGGATGCCGCGTGCGTAGAAGAGCCGCTCCGCGGCCGCCAGGACGCGGCGGGCGGCGGGCGTCATCGTGATCCGGCGCGGGTTGCCGGCTGCGGTACCCATGACACTCGACTATACCGTTCTGTATAGTAACGAGGGAACGGGTAAACCGATCTGTCTAGTGGTTGTGATGTCGTGAACATCCTCCTCTCCGTCGCCTTCGTCCTGTGCTGGAGCTCCGGGTTCATCGGGGCCAAACTAGGTGCGGGCAGCGCGTCCGCGATCACGGTGCTGATGTGGCGGTTCCTGCCGCTGGCCCTGGTGCTCATAGCCGTCGCCGTCGCCACCCGGACGGCCTGGCGGGGGCTCACCGCCCGGGACGTGACCCGGCAGGCCGTGATCGGCGTTCTGTCGCAGAGCGGCTATCTGCTCAGCGTCTACTACGCCATCCAGCTCGGCGTCTCCAGCGGCACGACGGCCCTGATCGACGGTGTCCAGCCGCTCGTCGCCGGAGCCCTCGCGGGACCGCTGCTGGGGCAGTACGTCTCGAGCCGGCAGTGGATCGGCCTCGGACTCGGGCTGAGCGGCGTCGCCGTGGTGACCCTGGCCGACGCCGCGGCCGGAACCGGCGTGGCCTGGTGGGCGTACGCCGTCCCGCTGCTCGGCATGCTGGCCCTGGTCGCGGCGACGTTCCTGGAGAGCCGGTCCCGCTCGCGGGTGGCTCCCTCGGTGTCACTGACCGTCCACTGCGCCACCAGCGCCGTCCTGTTCTCCTTGCTGGCCCTGGGCACCGGAGCCGCCGCGCCGCCTGCCGAGGCCGGGTTCTGGGTGGCGGTCGCCTGGCTCGTGGGCCTGTCCACGTTCGGCGGGTACGGGCTGTACTGGCTCATCCTGAAGCGGTCCGGGGTGACCGAGGTGAACACGCTGATGTTCCTCATGGCGCCGGTCACGGCCGTGTGGGGAGCGCTCATGTTCGGTGAGCCGTTCGGCGTGCAGACCGCTCTGGGCCTGGCCGTCTGCCTCGCGGCCGTCGTCATCGTGCACCGGTCCGGCCGGCGGGGCCCCGGCGGCCCGGTCCGCGTCCCACGCTCTTCTTCGACGGAACGGGTCATGGAACAGCAAACGCCACGGCGCTGATCTCGGCCGGGGCGGGTGTCAGAACCCGCCTCCGCCGCCGAAGTCGCCGCCGCCGAGGCCCCCACCGAAGCCGCCACCGAAGTCTCCGGTGTCGAAGTCCGCGCCGGAGACGTCGCCGCCCTCGTAGCCGCCGAAGTCGCCGTAGCCGGAGCCGTAGTCGGCCGCGTAGGCGGGGCCGGCCATCATGCTGCCCAGCATGGTGCCGACGAGGAGGCCGGGCAGGAGGCCGGCGCCGAAGTAGCCGCCGGCCCAGGGGCCGTACGCCGGGCCGGCCTCCCAGTACGGGCGGCGGCCGTAGTCGGTGTCGACCTCGCGGATCACCGGGTCGCGGCCCTCGGCGAGACGGGTCCGGTCGGCCGCGCAGACCGGGACCTCGCGCTCGGTGCCGCCCGGCGGCGTCCAGCCGGCGTCGGCGACCGAGGGGCCGTGGCGCGGGTCGAAGAAGCACGGCGGGCGACGCTCCGGCAGCGGGCCGCCCGCACGCCGGGCCGCGAGTCGGGCCAGCAGAAACCGGCCGTCCTCCACGGCCTCGGTGACGGCCTTGACGTCCTCCGGCCTCGCCGCGGCCGCCATCAGGGACTTGGCCTGCTCATAGGCGTCCAGGGCACGCTCGTAGTCGCCGCGCATCGCGTCGTCGGCACCCGGCTCCCCGGGGTGGAAGTCGAGGCGGTCGAGTTCCTCGCCGAAGGCGGTGATGTCCTCGTCGACCACCACGCGCAGCTTCTCCAGCGCGGCCCGCTGCTCCTCCTCGTGACGGCGGCGGTTGCGCCGGACCAGCGCGTAGGCGCCCGCGCCGCCGGCCGCGGCCAGGGCGCCGAACGTGATCAGGCCGCCGACCGGTACGTCGCTGCCCGAGCCGTCGCTCCAGCTGCTCGGCGCGGTGCCGCCCACGTTGCGCAGGGCGTCGTCGACGAAGTCGTTCAGCTGGGCCTTGGCGTCGCCCGCGTCCTGGACGGCCGTGACCAGGTTGGACACCGCCTGGCGGCTCATCACCGCGCTGTCGGCACGGGCGTCGAACTCCTGGCCGACACGGATGCCGTACAGGCCGGTGACACCGGTCTCGGTGCGGAGGTTCCGGAAGAGGTCCTCGGTGGGTTGGTCGGCCGGGAGGACGGCGACGAAGAGGGGCTTGTCCGCGTCCTTGATCTTGTCGGCGAGTGCCTCGGCGTCCGACGCGGCGAGCTGGCCGGAGGCGGCCGGATCGACGTAGACGGGGCTCTCGCGCAGTTCCTCGGCGACCTTGGAGACGTCGGTGGCCGCGTGTGCGCCGGGCGCACCGACCATCAGCACCGCCAGTACGGCGGCGACCGGCACGATCAGCAGGCGTACGACGGTACGCATCAGTGCGGCCCTCATATGTTCGAAGCTACCTGAATCGGTACAGAAAGGGATATCCGTCTGGGCCACGAATTCTGGTGGCCGGTGCGCCTACGATGCCTTGTCACTGCCGTGGGCCGCTCCGGCCCGCCGGTCGCAGCAGAAGGGGCGGGAACGAAGGCATGTTCGGAAGACGCAGGGCAGCGGACATGACGGTGTCCACACTCGCCGAGCTGGACCGGTCGCGTACCCGGGCCGACCTGTTGTGGGAACTGTTCCGGCATGCCGAGGCGGAGGTGACGGGGGCGATCGACTGGTACCTGGCGCGGCGTCGGGGGCCGTCGTTGTGGTCGCGTTCGTTGCGGGCGCTGGCCGCGTTGCTGGGCATCGTCGGCACGATCACTCCGCTGGTGCACGCGGCGGCGCCTACGTCCGTGCAGCCCGAGTGGGGGTTCGTGTTCCTGGCGGGCGGGGCGGGCTGCGTCCTGTTCGACCGGATCTTCGGCTTCTCGGCGTCCTGGACGCGGTACATCCGTACGGAACTGGCCCTGCAGCAGATTCTCAAGCGGGCGCAGGCCGAGTGGTCACAGGCGTTCCTGCGGACCACGGACTCGCCGAGCGACAAGGAGCAGGCCGCGCTGCTCGGGGTGATCGAGCGGTTGCGTACGGACGCGCAGCGGATCATCGAGGACGAGGGCACGGCGTGGGTCGGCTATCTGGCCGAGGGTGTGGAGGAACTGACGCGCTCGACGTCCCATGCGTCCGGGCAGCGTCCGGCCGGAGCGGGGCTCTTTCGGCTGGACCGGGGTTCTGGGCGGGAGCGGGGTGGGGAGGTGCAGGTGCCGAGGTCTCGCGACACGGCGATGTGAGACCCACCGGGCGGCGTTTCTAGGTGCTCGGCGTCGTTGCTGGGGCCGGGTGGGTCCGCAGCCCGGCGGAGCGGGGTGCCGCTGCGCCCACCCGTGCCGCCCCAGCGGCACGACTGCCCGCAGCTAAGCGGATCCGCACCCGCCAGCGCACGGAAGGGGACGTGTCGGGGGTGTCCGCCCGCAGCGGTTGGCGCGTCAACGGACAGTCAGTCGGCGTCCGACCCCATCGCGCCGTTCCGAGGACGGACACCCCCCGGCGCGGCCCCGACCCACCACCACGGCGTAGGCGCACGCGGCGCGCCGCTACTCCGCCGGATCGACCCCGCCCGCAGCAGCCCGTACGTGTACGCGTCCTCCAGGGACTGCCAGCTCGCGGCGATGACGTTGTCGGCGACGCCGACCGTCGACCACTCGGCCGAACCGTCCGACGTGGAGATCAGGACGCGGGTCGTCGAGTTGGTGCCGTGCTTGCCCTCCAGGATGCGGACCTTGTAGTCCACCAGCTCCAGCTTGGCCAGCTGGGGGTAGATCTTCTCCAGGCCGACGCGCAGGGCGCGGTCCAGCGCGTTGACCGGGCCGTTGCCCTCGGCCGTGGCGACGATGCGCTCGCCCTTGGCCCAGAGCTTGACCGTGGCCTCGTTGGCGTGGGAGCCGTCGGGCCGGTCCTCGACGATGGCGCGCCAGGACTCGACCTCGAAGTAGCGCAGCGGCTTGCCCTGGACCTCGGTGCGCAGGAGGAGTTCGAAGGAAGCGTCGGCCGCCTCGTACGTGTAGCCCTTGAGCTCGCGCTCCTTGACCCGCTCGACCACCCGGCCGACCAGCTCCCGGTCGCCGCCGAGGTCGATGCCGAGCTCCTTGCCCTTGAGCTCGATGGACGCGCGGCCCGCCATGTCGGAGACCAGCATCCGCATGGTGTTGCCGACCAGCTCGGGGTCGATGTGCTGGTACAGGTCCGGGTCGACCTTGATGGCCGAGGCGTGCAGACCGGCCTTGTGGGCGAAGGCGGAGAGGCCGACGTAGGGCTGGTGGGTGGAGGGGGTCAGGTTGACCACCTCGGCGATCGCGTGCGAGATACGGGTCGTCTCACGCAGCCGGCCCTCGGGCAGGACCTTCTTGCCGTACTTGAGCTCCAGCGCCGCCACGACCGGGAAGAGGTTCGCGTTGCCGACGCGCTCGCCGTAGCCGTTGGCCGTGCACTGCACGTGCGTCGCGCCCGCGTCGACGGCGGCCAGGGTGTTGGCGACCGCGCACCCC
Source organism: Streptomyces tuirus (assembly GCA_018195615.1). Classification (GTDB taxonomy): domain Bacteria; phylum Actinomycetota; class Actinomycetes; order Streptomycetales; family Streptomycetaceae; genus Streptomyces; species Streptomyces tuirus_A. The sequence goes on from JAGTPG010000001.1 coordinate 2,169,475, forward strand.
GTGTCGTCCTGGGCGTGGATGCCGAGGCGCGCGCCGGTGTCGGCCAGGACCGTGGAGACGACCGCCTGGATCTGCGCCGGGAGCATGCCGCCGTTGGTGTCGCAGAGGATCACCACGTCCGCGCCCGCCTCGGACGCCGTACGGACCACGGACTTGGCGTACTCGGGGTTCGCGCGGTAGCCGTCGAAGAAGTGCTCGCAGTCGACGAAGACCCGGCGGCCTTGCGACCGCAGGTGGGAGACCGTGTCGCGGACCATCTCCAGGTTCTCGTCCAGGGTGGTGCGCAGCGCGAGCTCGACATGCCGGTCGTGGGACTTCGCGACCAGCGTGATCACCGGGGCCCCGAGTCCAGGAGGGCCTTGACCTGCGGGTCCTCGGCGGCCTTGGCGCCGGCCCGGCGGGTGGAGCCGAACGCGACGAGCTGCGCGTGCCGGAAGTCGATCTCCTGCTGGGCACGGGCGAAGAACTCGGTGTCGCGGGGGTTCGCGCCGGGCCAGCCGCCCTCGATGAAGCCCACACCGAAGTCGTCCAGGTGGCGAGCGATGGCGAGCTTGTCGGCGACGGTGAGGTTGATGCCTTCCCGCTGGGCGCCGTCGCGCAGGGTGGTGTCGAAGACGTGGAAGGAATCGTCGAGCTCGCTGCTTGCGGTCATGGTCTCAAGGCTCCTGAGGATTGGATCTCGGTCGTACCGGAATGACCGGCTCCACCGCCCCCACATACTCCCTCGCGCTCTCGCTCCTGGCTGCGGGTGGGCCAGAAAAGCGAAAAACCTCTCGCGGGTGCGAGAGGTCTGCGCGCGGGTCGAGGACGACGGTGTCCGCCCGTACCTGGTCGTACGTGGCGGTCACTGCGGACCGGCGCGCCTGCTGCCAATAATCATGGCGAACGAGAGCACGGGGGCAGTGTGGCACAACCCCCGCGCCTCGCTCACGGTTGTCTCAGGATGCGGTCGGTCACCTCAAGTGGCGGACGAAGACGTGCGAGGTGTCGTACGTGTCACCCGGCACGAGGTCGGGCGAGGAGCTGCTGAAGGCGACCGTGCGGCCGTGCCGGTCGATCACCGGGGCGGACACGCTCTGGTCGTTCGGGCCGCCCTCGGCGTCCGGGCTCGCCAGGACCGTGCGCCCGGTGCGCAGGTCACGGACGTACGCGCGCGTCGTGCGGTTGGTGTCGCCCGGGTCGGCCGAGACGAAGGCCAGATACCGGTTGTCGGCGCTGAGCTGCGGATAGGCGGTGAACGCGGCGGGGTCGGCGGCGTCGATGCGGCGCAGCTCGCCCGTCTTGAGGTCGCGGACGAAGGCGTTGTTGCCGTTGTTGGTGTCGCCCGGGGTGAGCTGCGAGTCGAGCGAGTTGAAGACGACGTACCGGCCGTCGGCGCTGACCCGCGGGAACTCGGTCTGCCCGGTGGACTTGAGACCGTCCGGTGCCCGGTCGGCGTGGAACAGCTCGCCGCTCGGCACGTCACGGACGTAGGCGTCGCTCCAGTCGCCCGAGGCGGGGTGCGGGACGAAGAACTGGTAGCCGACCCGGCGGCCGTCGGCGCTGATCGTCGGGCGGGTGGCGGCGGTCTTCCGGTCGCCCGCCGGGGGCACCTGGCTGATGCGGACGGTCTCGCCGGTGGTGCGGTCCACGCGGTAGACGCGTCCCCAGCCGTCATCGGACTGCGTGAATTCCGAGCGCTGGGCGACGAAGGCGACGTAGCGGCCGTCGGCGCTGATGGCGGGCTGCCGGCCGCTGTCGTAGCCCGTGGCGACGGTGTCCTCGACGCGCTGGAGGACGCCGGACTTCAGGTCCTTGACATGGATGTGGCTGCGGCCGTCGCCGTCGGTGGCGCCGAAGGCCAGGTAGCGGCCGTTGCCGCTGAGGGCGACGTCGTCGACCGGGCCGCTGCCGGCCGCCGTACTGGCCAGCCGGGTCGTGCCGGTCTTCAGATCGCGCACGAAGGCGTCCGCGGCGCCGTCGGTGTCGCCGGCGACGAGGTTGTCGGCGCTGGAGACGAAGGCCAGATGGCGGCCGTCGGCGCTCAGGCTCGGCCCGCCGGAGGCGGCGTCGCCGTCGGTGCCGTCCGGGGCGATGCTCGCCTTCTCGGTCCGCGGTACCGCCGGAGCGGCGGTCGCGGGCAGTACGGCGACGCCGCCGAGCGTGACGGCCAGGGCCACGCCGAGCGCGCCGGACGTGGCCCTCCTGGTGCTGGTCATGTGCTGTTCCCCCTGTGTCCCCGTTGACGCTTCTCCCCCGGCCCCGCGCCGAGGGCTCCCGCAGAGCCAACAGCACCACGGACCACAGGGTCAATCCGTCATATTGAGTACAACCCGGGCGTGCGTTCAGGCGTCCGCGAGGAGGCTGTCGGCGAGGAACTCGTGCACGTGCCGGAGGACTTGGGCCCGGTCGGTGCCGCGCAGGCCGATCGCCACGTGGATGGCGAAGCCGTCCAGCAGCGCCCGCAGCCGGGCCGCGAACCGGTCCGGGTCGACGCTTCGGAACTCGCCCCGCGAGATGCCCTCGGCGAGCAGGGCCACCAGGTCGCGGTGCCAGACGCCCTCGATGGCGGCCTGCCGCTCCCGGGCCTCCTCGTCGGCGTTCTGCGAGCGGTTCCAGACCTCCAGCCACAGCGTCCAGTGCGGGTCGCGGTGGCCGTCGGGGACGTACAGGTCGACGTAGGCGTCGAGGCGCTCGCGGGCGCTCGCGGCCCGGGTCAGCAGCCGTCCGCGCTCGGCGCCCAGCCGGCCCTCGCTCCACTCCAGGGTGCGCAGCAGCAGTTCGTCCTTGGAGCCGAAGTAGTAGAGCAGGTGCCCGCTGCTCATGCCGACCTCGCGGCCGAGCGCCGCCATGGTGAGCTTCTCCAGGCCGCGCTCGGCGATCATCTCCATGGCGGCGGCGAGCACGTCCTCGCGGGGCGGCGCCTGCCTGCGCCCACCGGCCATCTGCTGCTCCCGGGTGCTAGATCTTCGGCTGTTGCTGAGTGATGCAGTGGATGCCTCCACCGCCAGCGAAGATCGTACGGGCGTCCACCAGTGTCACGGTCCGCTCCGGGAACAGGCGGCGGAAGATGCCGGCCGCGAGTTCGTCGCGCGGGTCGTCGAAGCCGCACAGGACCACGCCGCCGTTGCAGAGGTAGTGGTTTATGTAGGAGTAGTCGGCCCAGTGACCGTCGGCCTCCAGGACGGTGGGGGCTGGCACCTCGACTACCTGCAGGCGGCGGCCGCGCGCGTCCGTCTGCGACGCCAGCAGGCCGGTGATCTCCTTGGTCACCTCGTGGTCGGGGTGCGCGGGGTCCGGCTGCACATGGGCCACGACCACGCCGGGGCGGGCGAAGGCCGCGACGATGTCGACGTGGCCGAGGGTGCCGAAGCCGTGCGGGGGGTAGTCGCCGGTCAGGCCGCGCGGCAGCCAGATCGCCTTGCGGGTGCCGAGCAGGGCGTGGATCTCGGCCTCAACCCGCTCCCGCGTCCAGCCGGGATTGCGCTCGGGCCCCAGGTGCACGGACTCGGTCAGCAGGACCGTCCCCTCGCCGTCGACGTGGATCGCCCCGCCCTCGTTGACGAGCGGCGAGGTGTACGTCCGTGCCCCCGCGAGGTCCGCGACGTACGCGCCGATCTTCGCGTCGTGCTCCCAGCGGGCCCAGCTCTGGGCGCCCCAGCCGTTGAACGTCCAGTCGACGGCGGCCAGTTCGCCGCGCCCGTCGGTCAGGAAGGTCGGGCCGATGTCGCGCATCCAGGCGTCGTCGAGGTCGCGTTCCACGGTGTCGACGCCCGGCCCGAGGAGCGCCGCGGCCTCGGCGGACTGCCCGGGCGCGCACACCACCGTCACCGGCTCGAAGCGGCGCACCGCGCGGGCGACCGACGCCCAGGCGGCCCGGGCGGCGGCCAGGTCCTCAGGGTCGTCGAAGGTCGCGTTCGGGCCCGGCCAGGCCATCCAGGTGCGCTCGTGCGGGGCCCATTCGGCGGGCATGCGGAAGCCGTCGGCGGCTGCGGGCATCGTTGATCCTCAGAGGAAGTAGAGACGGTTGAGGGAGACGGACTCGGCGGGTTCGGAGCGCAGCGGCTCGCCGTCGAGGGTGACGAGGCCGGTGCGCCGGTCGACGTCGACGGCTCCGGTACGGGAGTTGAGGCGCAGGTCGGCCGGGCCGATCCCACGGGTGCCGCGCACGGCGACCCTCCGGCGGCGGGTCGGCATGGTGTCGCGCCCCTGGTCGAGTGCGGCCTGCGCGACGAACGCCACGGAGATGTCGGCCGGTGTCGCCCCGTAGGCGCCGAACTGCGGCCCCAGTACGAGGGGTTCACAGGTGTCGGTCGCCGCGTTCGGGTCGCCGGTCACGCCGTAGGCCGGGAAGCCGGACTTCAGCACCAGTTGCGGCTTGGCGCCGAAGTACTCCGGGCGCCACAGCACGATGTCGGCGAGCTTGCCGGCCTCCAGCGAGCCCACCTCGTGCGCGAGGCCGTGCGCGATGGCCGGGTTGACGGTCAGCTTGGCGATGTACCGCAGGACGCGTTCGTTGTCGTGGCCGGAGTCCGGGGCGCCGAACTCGGTCTTCATCTTCCCGGCCATGGCGAAGGTACGGCGGACCGTCTCGCCCGCGCGGCCCATGCCCTGCGCGTCCGACGAGGTGATGCCGATCGCGCCCAGGTCGTGCAGGACGTCCTCGGCACCCATGGTCCCGGCGCGGATGCGGTCGCGGGCCATGGCGGCGTCGCCGGGCAGGTCGGTCTTGAGGTCGTGGACGGAGACGATCATGCCGTAGTGCTCGGCGACGGCGTCCCGGCCGAAGGGCAGGGTCGGATTGGTGGAGGAGCCGATGACGTTCGGCACGCCCGCCATCTTCAGGACGTTGGGGACATGGCCGCCGCCGCAGCCCTCGATGTGGAAGGCGTGGATGGTCCGGCCCTCCAGCACGCGCAGGGTGTCCTCCACGGACAGGCACTCGTTCAACCCGTCGCTGTGCAGGGCCACTTGGACGTCGTGCTCCTCGGCGACGCGCAGGGCGGTGTCCAGGGCGCGGGTGTGGGCGCCCATGTCCTCGTGCACCTTGAAACCGCAGGCGCCGCCTTCCGCGAGGGCCTCGACCAGAGGCGCCTGGTGGGACGACGAACCCCGGCCCAGGAAGCCGATGCTGACCGGCCAGGCGTCGAACGCGTCGAACGCGTGCCGCAGCGCCCAGGGCGAGTTGACGCCGACGCCCCACACGGGGCCGAACTCCTGCCCGATGATCGTGGTCACGCCGGACGCCAGCGAGGCCTCCATGACGCGCGGCGACAGCAGGTGGACATGAGTGTCGACCGCTCCGGCCGTGGCGATGAGGCCCTCGCCGGAGATGATCGAGGTGCCCGTGCCGACGACGACGTCGACCCCGTCGAGGGTGTCGGGGTTCCCGGCCCGCCCGATCGAGCTGATCCGGCCCTCGCGGATGCCGATCGACACCTTCCGGATGCCCTGCACGGCGTCGATCACGACGACGTTGCTGACGACGACGTCACAGGTCTCCCGGACGGCGGCGGCCTTGAGGTGCAGTCCGTCGCGGGCGGTCTTGCCGAACCCGGCGAGGAACTCGTCGCCGTAGTGCTGGGAGTCGGACTCGACCCTGATGGTGAGGCCGGAGTCCCCCAGCCGGACGCGGTCGCCGGCGCGGGGGCCGTGGGTGGCCGCGTACTCGTGCGGGGTGAGGCGGCGGGCCTCGGCGGGGTGGCCTCCTGGGCGGCTCATCGCTCGACCTCCTGCTCAGGTGTTTCGGGTACGCCGAGATAGCCGCAGGCCGCGGCACGGCGCAGGGCCTCCTCGCGGGCACCGGGGGCGTCCAGCGGCCCGTCGACGAGCCCCGCGAACCCGATCGCGACCCGCTCGCCCCCGATCGGCACCAGACCGACGCCGACGCTCTCCCCCGGCCCGAACCGCACGGACGACCCGGCGGGCACGGCGAGCCGCATCCCGTAGGCCCGCTCCCGTGCGAAGTCGAGCCGCGGGTTGGCCTCGAAGAAGTGGAAGTGGGAGGTGACGGAGACGGGCACGGTGGCGGTGTTGGTGACCGTCAGCCGTAGCGCCGGCTCGGGCTCGGGGTGGTCGGGCCCGGGCAGCAGGGCGCCCGGGGCGTCCGGCCCCGCTCCGCCGCCGATCGGATCGGAGACGACCGCGAGCCGCGAGCCGTCGTCGAAGACCGCCTCGACGTGCACCTCGGTGACGACGTCGGCGACTCCGGGCAGCACGTCGTCCGGCCCGAGCACGGCCCGGGCGGCCTCGACGGCCTCCGCGAGCCGCCTGCCGTCCCGGGCGGCCTCGCACACCGTGTCGGCGATGAGCGCGGTCGCCTCGGGGACGTTGAGCCTCAGTCCCCTGGCTCTGCGGGCGCGGGCGAGCTCGGCGGCGCCGAAGAGCAGCAGCCGGTCGCGTTCGGTCGGGGTCAGCCGCATGTCACTCCCTCCGTTTAGAGCATCACTCTAAACATGATTTCCCCTTCGTCGAAAGGTTGACGGCGGACCATCGCGCCTATGACATTGAACGTCGCTCTAACCCGAGGGAGACAAGCATGCCGATCGAACAGCGCGGAGTCGACACCATCCCCGAGGAGGAACGCACCAGCGGGCCGCGGGACCTCGTCTCGATCCTGCTCGGCTCCAACCTCTGTCTGGGCGTGATCGTCTTCGGCTGGCTGCCGCCGTCCTTCGGCCTGGACTGGTGGTCGTCGGTCAGCGCGGTCGTGGCGGGCACGGTGGTGGGCGTGGTGTTCACGGCTCCCCTCGCCCTGGTCTCGCTGCGCACGGGCACCAACCTGTCGACCTCCTCCGGCGCCCAGTTCGGTGTCCGCGGGCGGCTCGTCGGCTCGGTGGTCGGACTGCTGCTGGCCCTCGGCTACACCGCGCTGACCGTGTGGATCGGCGGGGACGTGATGGTGGGCGTGCTGGGCCGGCTGGCCGGGCTGCCGCAGGGCGGGACGTCGTACGCGATCGTCTACGGGCTGCTCGCCGCGGCCACCGTCGCCGGCGCGGTGTACGGCTACCGGGTGCTGCTCGCCATGTCCCGGGTGCTGGCCTTCGGTATGACGGCCCTGCTGGCGCTCGGCGTGATCGCCTACGCCCCGCACTTCACCACCGCCGCCCTTCCGGAAGCCGGTGGCCATCTCCTGGGCGGGTTCTGGCCGACCTGGCTGCTCGCGGCGGTGGCGGCCGGACTGTCCGGCCCGATCGCCTTCATCACCCTCCTCGGCGACTACACCCGCTACATCTCCCCGGCCCGCCACTCCTCGCGCCGGGTGCTGCACGCCACCTGGCTGGGGCTGATGCTGGGGCTGCTGGTGCCGCAGCTCTTCGGCACCTTCACGGCGTACGCGGCCCGGGCGGCGGCCGACTACGCGGGCCCGCTGGTGGCCGTCGCCCCCACCTGGTACCTGCTCCCGCTCCTGCTCGCGGCCTCGGCCGGCTCGGTCGGCAACGCGGGTCTGATGCTGTACTCGATGGGCCTCGACCTGGACGCGATCCTGCCGCGCGCCTCAAGGGCCCGGGCGACGTACGTGGTCGCCGTGGTGGCCACGGCGTGCGTCTTCGCCGGGCACTGGTTCTCGACCGCGCAGAACGCCATGACGTCCTTCGTCCTGCTGCTGACCGCGATCGGCACGCCCTGGGCGGTCATCACCCTCATCGGCTTCGCCCGCTGCGGCGGGGTCTACGACGCGGAGGCGCTCCAGGTCTTCAACCGCCGCGCCCGGGGCGGCGTCTACTGGTACCGCGCGGGCTGGAACGTCCCGGCGACGGTTTCCTGGGCGGCCGGCGCGACGGTCGGCGTGCTGGCGGTGTCGCTGCCGTCGTACGAGGGGCCGCTGCTGGTGTTGACGGGCGGGGTGGACTGCAGCTTCCTGCTGTCGGGGCTGGTGGGCGGGGTGGCGTACGCGCTGTCGGCCCCGGGGGCCGCGCGAAAGGACCCCGGGGCCGGTGAGGCGACCAGCACTCCTTGTCCGACTCGATCGGGTGGTGGGTGGGCATAGGCCGGGAGTCCGGGGGCGGAGCCCCCGGAAAGCAGGGGCACTCAGCCCAGCTGGTGCATCCAGCCGTGCGTGTCCGCAGCCGTCCCCCGCTGAATGTCCAGCAGCGCCTGACGAAGCCGCAGCGTGACCTCGCCCGGCTCACCCCCGCTCTGCTTCCATTCCGCCCCGGCCCGCTTCACCGTTCCGACCGGCGTGATCACCGCCGCCGTACCGCACGCGAACACCTCGGTCAGCGACCCGTTCTCCGAGTCCCGCTGCCACTGCTCGACCGAGACCCGGCCCTCCTCGGCCTCGTACCCGAGGTCACGGGCGACGGTGAGCAGGGAGTCACGGGTGACGCCCTCCAGGATCGATCCGGTCAGGGACGGCGTGACGATCTTGTCGCCGTACACGAAGTAGAGGTTCATGCCGCCGAGCTCCTCGACCCACTGGTGCTCCACCGCGTCGAGGTAGCAGACCTGGTCACAGCCCTTGGTCGCGGCCTCGGCCTGCGCGAGCAGGGACGCCGCGTAGTTGCCGCCGGTCTTCGCGTCGCCCATGCCGCCGGGGACGGCACGCACCCGGTCCTCGGAGACCCAGATGGACACCGGCTTCACCCCGCCGGGGAAGTACGCGCCGGCCGGGGAGGCGATGACCAGGAACAGGTACTCGTTGGCTGGCTTCACACCCAGCCCGACCTCGGTGGCGATCATGAACGGGCGCAGGTACAGGGACTCCTCACCGCCGTGCGCCGGGACCCACGCCTTGTCCTGCTTCACCAGCGCGTCGCACGCCTCGATGAACGTCTCGACCGGCAGCTCCGGCATCGCCAGCCGGCGTGCGGACCGCTGGAAGCGCTCGGCGTTCTTCTCCGGACGGAACGTGGCGACCGAGCCGTCGGGGCGACGGTAGGCCTTCAGGCCCTCGAAGATCTCCTGCGCGTAGTGCAGGACCGTGGTGGCGGGGTCGAGCGAGATCGGCGCGTACGGCACGAGCTGGCCGTCGTGCCAGCCACGGCCCTCCGTCCACTTGATCGTCACCATGTGGTCGGTGAAGTGCCGGCCGAACCCGGGGTTGGCCAGGATCGCCTCGCGTTCTGCGGCGGAGAGCGGGTTGGCGGAGGGCTTGAGCTCGATCGTGGGCGTCGTCATGGGTTGATGTCCTTCACCGGTTGTAGTGACGGGCCGCGCTCGGTACTGCTCTGATGGTGACCAGTGCTAGGACGTCCGAGCATTCCCTCATTCCGCGGCCTCGCGTTCGATTATCGCCCGGAGGCGGCGGCCGAAGGAACGGGGTGAATGCGGCCCGGTGGTCGATGGTGGCACCCGGCGGGAACATGCGGAAGCCGCCGGGTGCGGATGCGACCCGGCGGCTTGGTGGAGCGCGGCGGGTCAGCCGGCTACGCGTACGGCGAGCGCGTCGCCGATCTCCGCGGTGGAGCGGGCGGGCTTGCCGGCCCGCTCGCCGAGGTCGGCGGAGACCGCCTCGTCGATGCGGGCGGCCTCGGCCTCGTAGCCGAGGTGGCGCAGGAGCAGGGCCACGGACAGCACGGTGGCGGTCGGGTCGGCCTTGCCCTGGCCGGCGATGTCCGGGGCCGAGCCGTGCACGGGCTCGAACATGGACGGGAACTCTCCGGACGGGTTGATGTTGCCGGAGGCCGCCACACCGATGCCGCCGGAGACGGCCGCGGCGAGGTCGGTGATGATGTCGCCGAAGAGGTTGTCGGTGACGATCACGTCGAAGCGCTCGGGCTGGGTGACCAGGTAGATGGTGGCCGCGTCGACGTGCATGTACTCGGTGGTGACCTCGGGGAACTCCGCGGCCACCTTGTTGAAGATGTTCGTCCACAGATGACCCGCGAAGGTCAGCACGTTGTTCTTGTGGATCAGCGCCAGCTTCTTGCGCGGGCGGGCCTGGGCACGCGCGAAGGCGTCGCGGACCACGCGCTCGACACCGAAGGCCGTGTTCACGGAGACCTCGGTGGCGACCTCGTGCTCGGTGCCCTTGCGGATGGTGCCGCCGTTGCCGGTGTACGGGCCCTCGGTGCCCTCGCGGACCACGACGAAGTCGATGCTCGGCTCACCGGCCAGCGGCGTGGCGACACCCGGGAGCAGCTTGCTCGGGCGCAGGTTGACGTGGTGGTCGAAGGCGAAGCGGAGCTTGAGCAGGAAGCCGCGCTCCAGGACGCCGGACGGCACGCTCGGGTCGCCGATCGCGCCGAGCAGGATGGCGTCGTGCTGCTTCAGGGCGTCGAGGTCGGCGTCGGTGAGGGTCTCACCGGTGGCGTGGTAGCGCCGGGCGCCGAAGTCGTACTCCTTGGTCTCCAGCTTCACATCCTGCGGAAGGACGGCGGAGAGGACCTTCAGACCTTCGGTCACGACCTCCTGGCCGATGCCGTCACCGGGGATCACTGCGAGATTGAGGCTGCGAGACATGCGGGCACCCTACTCCTCGTCCCATGGAATGACACTCGGTGTCCGTGATGCGGACACCCGGTCGGGGGACCGCACGCGCCCGTCGGTTTCCGTTCACCCGTACGTGGTGGGACTGTTGGGCTCCGCTGGGAAGTTCACTCGACATGGAGATCCCCCACTTCGGCATCCCGCCCGAACTCGCCCGCCGGATGAGCATGGCGGAACAGCACGAGTACCTCCGGACGCGACTGTCGCGGCGGCGCACCCTGGTGACGGCGGGCGCGGCGGCGGGCGGCCTGCTGACCGGCTGTTCCGGCTCGGGACGGGGCGCCTCCAAGGCGACCGGGAGCCCGTCACCGAGCACGTCGCAGGCGCCGGGCGCCCACATCACCCCCTTCGGCCGCCATCTCGCCTTCGGCGCCGACCCGAAGACGCAGATGCGGATCTCCTGGCAGGTGCCCCTCGCGGTGAAGAAGCCGTACGTCCGCGTCGGCCTGCGCCCCGACGACCTCGGCCGCAAGGTCGAGGCCGAGTTGCGCGATCTGCACACCCCGGAGCTGAAGGGCCTACGGGCGGCGGTCGAGCAGTACTACCTGCACGCGGCGCTGGACGGTCTGCGTCCGGACACGACCTACTACTACGGCGTCGGTCACGAGGACTTCGACCCGGCGTCCGCCCGGCACCGGTCGACCGTCACGTCCTTCCGCACGGCACCCGCGAGCCCGCCCGAGCGGTTCGTGTTCACCGCGTTCGGCGACCAGGGTGTGGGCGAGGAGGCGGCCCTCAACGACCGTCTGCTGCTGCGCCAGAGTCCGGTCTTCCACCTCCACGCCGGCGACATCTGCTACGCCGACCCGACCGGCAAGGGCAAGGAGTCCGACGTCTTCGACGCCGGGCAGTGGGACCGGTTCCTCAAGCAGACCGAGCCGGTGGCCAGGTCGGTGCCGTGGATGGTGACGACCGGCAACCACGACATGGAGGCCTGGTACTCACCTGACGGCTACGGCGGCCAACTCGCCCGGTTCTCCCTGCCGGACAGCGGCTTCGACGCGCGCACGGCACCGGGGGTGTACTCCTTCACGTACGGCAACGTGGGTGTGGTCGCGCTGGACGCGAACGACGTGTCGTACGAGATCCCCGCCAACTTCGGCTACACGGAGGGGCGGCAGACGAAGTGGCTGGACCGGAAGCTCCGTGAACTACGGGCCGCCGACGACGTCGACTTCATCGTCGTCTTCTTCCACCACTGCGCCTATTCGACGTCCACGCACGCCTCCGACGGCGGGGTGCGCGCCGAGTGGCTTCCGCTGTTCGCCGAGCACCAGGTGGATCTGGTGGTCAACGGGCACAACCATGTGTACGAGCGGACGGACGCCATCAAGAACGGCGAGGTGGGCAGGCCGGTGCCGGTCGGCGGGACGACGGATCCGCGCCGCGACGGGATCGTGTACGTCACGGCGGGCGGTGGCGGTAAGGAGCTGTACGGCTTCCCGGACGGCGTGAAGGAGAGCTACGAGGGGAACCTCGCCGACCGCGAGTCGGTCGCCTCGTTCCGGTGGACAAAGTCGAAGGACACGAAGGCGGAGTCCGTGCAGTGGTCGCGGGTCCGCTACCGGGGGTTCTCGTTCCTCTCGGTGGAGGCCGTGAGCGGCGCCGCGCCGCGGCTGAAGGTGTCGGCGCTGGCGTCGAGCGGTGAGCGGATCGACCACTTCGAGGTGCGGCGCGGGGCGTGAGGCCCCGCACCGCGCCTCGTCGGGCGGCTCCCGGTTCCGGTGCGGCTCAGTGGCCGGTGGATCCGCCGTTGTCCCTGCGATCGAGGGCGCGCTGGAGAGCGGCGGCGGCGTTCTTGCGGTCGGACTCGCTCGTACGGGAGACGTGACGGACTCGGCGGCGGACGGTCGTCTCGGCCATGGGAAATCGACTCCTTCGGCAGCATGGAGTGCGTAGGGGGTTACGAGACGCCGGATGGGGCGGGGAGCGGTGCCGCAGGGGTTGCCTGCACGGGGCCCGGCTCACGACCGCCATTCGCTTGGTCGAGCGAGACGTTCGGCTCCTACAAAAGTAAGGGAGGCCGGAGCATCTGTCTCCACAATTACTCGGACTTCCTACTATCTGAGACAGTGGACTAGGGCACACCGCGCTGACCTGCGGTGATCCCTACCTCCTCGGGCAGGTGGACGATGCCGTCCGGACCGACGGCCCGGATCCGCCCGGGCCAGGCCTGCCAGCCGCGAGCCGTGTACAGCAGGGCGCCGTCGTCACTCGCGGAGAGGGCTCCGACGTCGTAGCCGCGTCGGACGATCTCTTCGAGCGCGCCCATGACATCACCGCCGAACCCCCGCCGCCGCACATCACGCCGGACGGCGACCTTCTCGACGTAGCCGACGCGCAGCCAGCGCCGCCCGTACCGCGCCCGCCGCATCACCACGGCCCCGTGCGCGGCGAGCCCGTGCTCGTCGTGCACCAGGGCGTGCATGCCGCCCAGCGTGTGGTCCCAGTCGTCGTCGCTGAAGTCGCCGTCGAACGCCTCGTGCAGCAGGCCGCGAACGGCGAGGAGTTCCATGGGCGTGAGCCGTGCGGTGTGGTCGATGCGCACTCGGGTGGTCATCGGCCCAGTATGCGAAGGGACCGGGTGGCTCTCGACCGGGTATCCGCGCACGATGGAAGGGTCCGGCTCCGGGAGGGAGACCCGATGACCACGGCAGAGCCGCGCACCCAGGTGATCACCCAGCACCGCTTCGGCGGACCGGACGTCCTGGAGGTCGGAGAACACGCGCGCCCCGAGCCCGGCCCCGGCGACGTCCTCCTGCGTGTGCACGCGGCGGGTGTCGATCCGGCGGACCGGCTGGCCCGATCCGGGGCCGCCCCGCTGTTCGGGAGCCGCCGTTCACGCTCGGGCACGACGTGTCCGGGGAGGTGGAGGAAGTGGGGCCGGGAGTCACCCGGTTCGGGCCCGGCGACGAGGTGTTCGGCCGGATCGACGGCGGCGGCCACGCCACGCACGTCACCGCCCCGGCCGGCTGCTTCGCCGTCAAGCCCGCCGGGCTGGACCACGCCCACGCGGCCGCCGCCCCCACGGCGACGCTCACCGCCTGGCACGCCCTGATCGACATCGCCCGGGCCGGACCGGGCAGCCGGGTGCTGGTCCGGGCGGCGGCCGGAGAGGTGGGGCACGTGGCGGTGCAGCTGGCCGAGGCGGAGGGCGCGTACGTCATCGGCCTCGCCCGCGCCGAGGACCACGACTTCCTGCGCGACCTCGGCGCCGACGAACTCGTCGACGACACGTCCGGCGACCTCGCGGAGTCGGTCCGCGCCGTCGACGTCGCCCTGGACCCGGTCGGCGGCGAGCAGGCCCCGCGCCTCCTCGACACCCTCCGCCCGAACGGCATCCTGCTCTCCACCGTCCCCGCCGACCTCGGCCTCTCCCCGAGGACGTGGAGTCCCACGGCCTGCGCTTCGCCCTGGTCCGGACCGACCCGTCGGGCGACCTCCTGTCGAGGATCGCGCCGCTGCTCGCCGACCGCCGCATCCGCGTCCACGTGGCGGCGACGCTGCCGCTGGCGGAGGCCGCCAGGGCGCACGAAATGGGCGAAGGGCACACGCGGGGCGCGATCGTGCTGGTCCCGCATCCCTGAACGCACGGACCGTGACACGCCGACGGGCCGGGTCGTACGACCCGGCCCGTCGGTTCCGCGGGGGCTCAGCCCATGTGCGGGTAGGTGTAGTCGGTCGGCGGGACCAGGGTCTCCTTGATGGCGCGGGTCAGGGTCCAGCGCATCAGGTTCTGGGGGGCACCGGCCTTGTCGTTGGTGCCGGAGGCACGGCCGCCGCCGAAGGGCTGCTGGCCGACGACGGCGCCGGTCGACTTGTCGTTGATGTAGAAGTTGCCGGCCGCATAGCGCAGCTTGTCCGCCGTGTACGCCGCCGCCGCGCGGTCGCCCGCGATGACCGAGCCGGTCAGCGCGTAGTCGGACACGGACTCCATCTGGGTCAGCATCTCGTCGTACTTGTCGTCCTCGTAGACGTGCACGGCGATGATCGGGCCGAAGTACTCGGTGCGGAACACCTCGTTCTCCGGGTCGCCGCACTCGATGACGGTCGGGCGGACGAAATAGCCCTCGGAGTCGTCGTAGCTGCCGCCCGCGACGATCGTGCAGGAGGCGTCCTCCTTGGCGCGGTCGATGGCGGCCTTGTTCTTGGCGAAGGCACGTTCGTCGATGACGGCCCCGATGAAGTTCGACAGGTCGGTGACGTCGCCCATCTTGATGCCGTCGACCTCGGCCGCGAACTCCTCCTTGAAGCCCGAGTTCCAGATCGAGGCGGGGATGTACGCCCGGGACGTGGCGCTGCACTTCTGGCCCTGGTACTCGAAGGCACCCCGGGTGAGCGCCGTCTTCAGGATCGCCGGGTCGGCCGACGGGTGGGCGACCAGGAAGTCCTTGCCGCCGGTCTCGCCGACCAGGCGCGGGTAGGTGCGGTACTTCTCGATGTTGTTGCCGACCGTCTTCCACAGGTACTGGAAGGTCTTGGTCGAGCCGGTGAAGTGGATGCCGGCGAGGTCGCGGTGCTCCAGGGCGACCTCGGAGACCTCGATGCCGTCGCCGGTGACGAGGTTGATGACGCCCTTGGGCAGGCCGGCCTCCTCCAGCAGCCGCATGAGCAGCACGGCGGCGTGGGTCTGCGTCGGGGACGGCTTCCAGACGACGACGTTGCCCATCAGGGCCGGGGCCGTCGGCAGGTTGCCCGCGATCGCCGTGAAGTTGAAGGGCGTGATCGCGTAGACGAAGCCCTCCAGCGGGCGGTGGTCCAGACGGTTCCAGACGCCCGGGGAGTTGGCCGGGGGCTGCTCGGCCAGGAGCCCCCGGGCGTAGGAGACGTTGAAGCGCCAGAAGTCGATCAGTTCGCAGGGCGTGTCGATCTCGGCCTGCTGGGCGGTCTTGGACTGGCCGAGCATGGTGGAGGCGGCGAGCGTCTCGCGCCAGGGGCCGGACAGCAGCTCGGCGGCGCGCAGGATGATCGCCGCGCGGTCGTCGAAGGACATCGCGCGCCAGGCGGGGGCGGCGGCCAGGGCCGCGTCGATGGCGTCCTGGGCGTCCGCTTGCGTGGCGTTGCGGTACGTGCCGAGCACGGCCTGGTGGTTGTGCGGCTGGACGACCTGGAAGGCCTCACCGCCGCCCATCCGCTTCTCGCCGCCGATGGTGCAGGGCAGCTCGATCGGGTTGTCGGCCAGCTCCTTTAGCCTGGCCTCCAGCCGGGCACGCTCGGGCGAGCCGGGGGCGTAGCCGTGCACCGGCTCGTTGACGGGGGTGGGGACCTGGGTCACAGCGTCCATGTTTTCCGTAACTCCTTACTGAGCGGTGTGTCGGTCTCAGCCCTTGGTGATCATGCTTCGTGCGAAGAAGCGCAGGTTGGCCGGCTTCTCCGCGAGTCGCCGCATGAAGTAGCCGTACCAGTCGGTGCCGTACGCGGTGTACACGCGCATGCGGTGGCCCTCTGCGGCGAGGCGCGACTGCTCGTCGCTGCGGATGCCGTAGAGCATCTGGAACTCGTACTCGTCGAGCTTTCGCCCGGCGCGGTGGGCGAGTTCCTGGCCGATGGCGATCAGGCGGGGGTCGTGGGAGCCGATCATCGGGTACCCCTCCCCTTTCATCAACGTCCTCAGGGTGCGGACGTATGCCCGGTCGATCTCCTGTTTGTCCTGGTACGCGACCGAGGCGGGCTCCTTGTACGCGCCCTTGACCAGGCGGACCCGGCTGCCGCTCGCGGCGAGGCGGCGGGCGTCGGCCTCGGTGCGGAAGAGGTACGCCTGGATGACGCAGCCGGTCTGCGGGAAGTCCTTCCGCAGCTCCTCATGGATGGCGAACATCGAGTCGAGGGTCGTGTGGTCCTCGGCGTCCAGGGTGACCGTGGTGCCGATCTCGGCGGCGGCCTCGACGACCGGGCGGACGTTGGCGAGGGCCAGTTCATGGCCGCCGGCCAGGGCCTGTCCGAACATCGACAGCTTCACCGACATCTCGGCACGGGTGCCGAGCTCCAGCGGCTTCAGGCGGTCGACCAGCTCCAGGTAGGCATCCCGGGCGGCGGCGGCCTGCGCGGGGTTGGTGATGTCCTCCCCGACGACGTCCATCGTCAGCTCCAGACCCCGCTCGGCGAGGCTCCGGACGACCGGCACGATGTCGTCGACGTCCTCGCCCGGGATGAAGCGGTCGACGACCTGCTTGGTCACCGGGGCCGCCGAGATCAGGCGTCGCATCCGGTCGCTGCGAGACGCGGCGAGAATCACGGGACCCAGCACGGGGCACCTCCAGAGCACAACCAACGGATGGCCGGACCCCGGGCGGATGACGCTTCGGGTACGGCGCGGAGAACCACCGTGAAACCTAAGGATCCCTCCGATCGTCGGCCATCGACAGCTGTCACGCATCCGTGCCGCAGATCTCAGACAGATGTATGAAGGCACCTCCGGGATGCGGGACAATGCCCGGATGACGTCGGAGCACAGGGGCGACTACGAGGAGCTGGTCGACGAGATCTCGGAGCTGCTCGGCGCGCCCGCGACGCTGGAGAACCGGGACTTCGAGCTGATCGCCTTCGGCGCGTACGACAGCGAGGGCGACCTCGATCCATCGGCCCTGGACCCGGTGCGCACCCGCTCGATCCTCACCCGCCGCTCGACGGCGGCCGTCCGGGCGTGGTTCGAGGGCTTCGGCATCACGCGGGCGACCGGCCCGGTGCGGATCCCGCCGACGCCGGAGGCCGGGGTGTACCGGGGGCGGATCTGCCTGCCCGTCCGCCACCGGGGCGTGGTCCACGGCTACATCTGGCTCCTGGACGACGATCCGGGGCCGAGCGAACGCCAGCTGTCCGCCGCCATGCAGGTGACGGCCCGCATCGGCGCGCTGCTCGCGGACGAGGCCCAGCACGGGGCCGACCTCAGCCGCGAGCTGCGGGCGGTCCTCACGGCCGAGCGCGACTGGCAGCGGGACATGGCGATCGCGGAGCTCCGCACCGCCCTCGGCTCCCGCGCCGACGGCCCGCACACGGTGGTGTGCGTCGCCCCCTGGCCGTCGGCCGACCCGGACGACGCGCCCTCGGTCCGAGCGGTGCCGGGAGCGACCGCGCTGTGCACGCTGCCGTGGGGAGCGACGGACCAGTGCGTGGCGGTGCTGATCCGTTTGCGCTCGACGGATGTCCTGACCCCGGCGACGACGGCGGCGGGGCGGCTGCTGGAGCGGGCGGGTGGGAGCATCGGACCGGCCGGCACAACGGGGGACAGACGGGCGGCGCCCCGGGCGGACCGGCCTCCCGCGGCCTGGCCGGCGCTGCCGGTGGGCCGGGGAGCGCCGCCCCGCACGGCCCCTCCCGCGGACCGGCGGGCGCCGGCCCACACGGCTCCTCCCGCGGACCGGCCGCCGGTGTCGCCACCCCCCGCTCCGGCCTCGCCGAGCTGGGAGCCGCCTGGTGGGAGGCGTCGGCGGCGGCGCGGGCGGCGCTGGCCGAGACACGGCTGGGCCCGATCGCGCAGTGGTCGTCGATCGGCCCGTTCCGGCTGCTGACCGCGCTGCCGCCGGACGTGGCCCGGGACCCCGTCGTAGCCGCCCTGGTCGCCCCGGTCAGCAGGAGCTCGCCCGTACCGCCGAGGTCTACCTCGACTGCGCCGGGCAGGCCGCCCGCGCCTCCGCCGAACTCGGTATCCACCGCCAGACCCTGTATTACCGGCTGTCCCGGATCGAGAAGCTCACCGGCCTGGATCTGGACGACGGCGAGGACCGCCTGCTGCTGCACATGGCCCTGAAGGCACACCGACTCTGAGGACCGGCCCCGACATGCCCTGCTGCTGATCGACCTCGACAACACCCTGGTCGACCGCGACGCCGCGTTCCGCGCCGCGCTCACAGCCTTCCTGGCCGAGTACGAACTGCCCGCCCGGGACGTCGACCGGCTGATGTCCATGGACGCCAGTGGATACACGCCGCGCCCTGAGCTCGCCCGGGCCATGAACGACCGGTACGGCGACCTCCTCCCCCAGGGGGCGATCCGCGCCCTGCTCGACCGGGGCGCCGCCGACCGCGTCGTCCTGACCGCCCCGTCCGCACGGCACTCGAGAAGGCCGCCACCGACGGCTGGACCCTGGTCATCGTCACCAACGGCCGTACCGCGCAACAGGAGGCGAAGATCCGGAACACCGGCCTCGACGAGCTGGCCCACGGATGGGTCGTCTCCGAGGCGGTCGGCCACAAGAAGCCCGCGCCGGAGATCTTCCACGCCGCTGCCGCCGTCGTCGGCACCTCGCTGGACGGCGCCTGGGTGATCGGCGACTCCCCGCACGCCGACATCGGCGGCGCGGCGGCCATCGGTGCCCGCAGTGTCTGGGTGTCCGCCGGCCGTCCATGGACGGAGACCTCGCACCGCCCCACCCGGACCGTCCAGGATGCCGCGTCCGCGATCGAATCGGTCGTCCGCGCCCCCATGTGATTCCCCGTGCGATCCCCCATGTGATCCGGCGTGTGATCGCACAGTTGATCCGGCAATGTGATCCAAACGGCAATTGTTGAAAACGATTGTCAATGCTACGGTCGGCGCATCCCCTGTTTGACCACCCCTTTACCCGGAGGGCCCCGTGCGCCTGCCCGCTCGCCTGCTTCCCGCCACCGCCCTCACCGCCGCCTCCGTCCTGCTCACCGGCTGCTTCACCGGCACGGAGCAGGCCACGGACGCCTCCGGGACCGGAGGGAAACGCATACGCGTCGCCATGCTCCAGCCACCCCGCTCCGGTCTCTCCCCGCTCTCCGACGACGCGTTCAAGCTGTCGCGCTGGTCGACCGCCGAGACCCTGGTGAGGCTGGACGCGGAGGGCGACGCCCAACCCGCCCTCGCGACCGAGTGGACGCGGTCCGGGAAGAGCTGGACCTTCACCCTCCGCGACGGCGTCACCTTCCACGACGGCACGAAGCTCACCGCCGAAGCCGTCGCCAACTCCCTCACCAGAGCCGCCACCGCCTCCCCCAAGCCCCGCATCCTCGACGGCGTCGACCTGACCGCGAAGGCCGACGGGGACCGGGTCACCGTCACCACCCGCGTCGAGGACCCCCTGGTCCCGCAGCGCCTCAGCTCCCCGCAGCTGTCGATCCTGGCGGCCAAGGCGTACCGGGGGAAGACGGTGAACCCCGTCGGCGCGGGCACCGGCCCGTTCGAGCTGACCAAGGTCGACGGCACCTCCTCCGCCGCCCTCGACCGCTACGACGGCTACTGGGGCAAGCCGGCCAAGGCCCCCGGCATCGACGTGAAGTACGTGCCCGACGGCACCGCCCGCGCGGCAGCGCTCCGCAGCGGCGAGGCCGACATCGTCGAGGCGATCCCCGTCTCCCAGGCCGCCGTCCTCGACCAGGACCTCGTCACCGAGGTCCCGATGCCGCGCACCAACACCCTGTACCTCAACACGGAGAAGGGCGCCTTCCGGAACCCCGCGCTGCGCGCCGCCGCCCGCGAGGCCGTCGACGCCGGGTCGATCGTGAAGGGCGTCTACGAGGGCCGCGCCGACGTCGCCGAGGGGCTGCTCGGACCGGCGCTCCCCTGGGCCGCGGGCCTGCGCACCCCCGTCAAGCGCGCCAAGGCCGGTGAGCCGGCCGGCGAGACCGTCACCATCGGCACGTACACCGACCGCTCCGAGATGCCCGAGGTCGCCGCCGCGCTGCAACAGCAGCTGCAGAAGGCCGGGTTCAAGGTGAAGCTGGACGTGCGCGAGTACGCGAACATCGAGTCCGACGCGCTCGCCGGCCGCTTCGACGCGTTCGTCCTCTCCCGGGCCACCGTCCTGGACTCCGGCGACCCGGCCGCGTACCTGTTCAGCGACTTCGCCTCCGACGGCACCTTCAACCTCTCGCACTTGTCGGACCCGGAGGTCGACAAGGCGCTCGAGAAGGCCGCGGACACCCCGGTCGGTGACGCCCGCCGCAAGGCGGTCGTGGAGGCCGAGGCCGCCGTCCTCGCCCGGGACGCGGCGATCCCGATGCTCCACGAGCGCGTGATCCAGGGCGACGCCGCCGGCGTCGTGAACGCCGCGCACGACCCGCGCGAGCGGGAGCTCGTCACGGCGGACACGTACGTCAAGTGAGGTACGCAGCGAAAAGGGCGGCCGGACTGACCCGCGGCCTGGGCCTCCTCGTCGTCCTGGCCGTCGTCGGTCTCCTCCCCTGGCTCTCCCACCGCGACCCGGCGCTCACCGTGCTGCGCGCCCGGTCGGCCGAGCAGGAGGCGACCGAGGAGGCGCTGGCCGCGATCCGCGCGGACCTCGGTCTGGACGCCGGTCCGCTGTCCCTGCTGGGGCGGTGGGCCGGGGACCTGCTGCGCGGCGACTTCGGCACCTCGTGGGTGTCGGGCCACGACGTCCTGCCGTCCGTGCTCGCCGGGCTCCAGGTGTCGCTGGCGCTGATGGGCGCGGCGCTCGGCGTGGCGGTGCTGCTGGCCGCCGCGCTGGTGGCGCCGGTGCTGGTGCGCGGGCGCGGCTCGGCCGGGGCGTTCGCCGCGATGCTGGCCGCCGTACCGGAGTTCCTGCTGGCCACCGTCGCGCTGCTGGTGTTCGGGGTGTGGCTGGGGTGGCTGCCGACGTCCGGCTGGCAGAGCGCCGAGTACCTGGTGCTGCCCGCGCTCGCCCTCGGGGTCCCGGCGGGCGGGCTGCTCGGGCGGCTGGTCGCGGACGCACTGCCCGCCGTGCTCGACGAACGGTGGGTGGAGCTGTGGCGGGGCGCCGGAGTGAGCCGGGCCCGGATCGCGGGGGCGGCGCTGCGGCGCGTCCTGCCGCCGCTGGTCCCGCAGTTCGGGATGGTCGCCGTCGGTCTGACCGGCGGGGCGGTGGCCGTGGAGACCGTGTTCGCGGTGCCCGGCATCGGCCGTACGGCCCTCGGCGCGGCCCGGTCGCAGGACCTGCCGCTGCTCCAGGGCTCGGTCCTCGCACTGCTGCTGCTCGGCCTGCTCGCGGGCGCCCTGGCGGCGGGCGTACGGCGCCGGCTGCTGGGTCCCGCCCTGCGGGACGCCGGGCTGACGCTGCCCCGGCCCGCCCGGTCCGCGCGCACCCGGCGGTGCCGGTGACGCTGGCGGCGGTCCTGCTGCTCACCATCGGCTGGGGCATGCTGCGCGACCCGTACACCGTGGACACCACCGTCCGTCTCGCCGCGCCCTCCTGGACCCACCCGCTGGGCACCGACGGCCTGGGCCGTGATGTGCTCGCCCGGCTCGGGCACGGCGCCGCCTCGACGGTCGGCACGGCGGCGGCCGTCTGCCTGCTCGGCCTGCTGATCGCACTCGTGCTCGGCTTCCTGCCGGGGATCGCCTCGGGCGCGGCGGACATCGCCAACGCCCTGCCCCCGGTGATCGTCGGGATCCTGGTCGCGGCGGCCGTCGGCCCCGGCACCGGCGGGGCGGCCCTCGCGGTCGCGCTGATCTCCTGGCCGGCCCTGTCCGCGCACGCGGCGGCGCTGGTACAGGAGGTACGGGCGTCGGCGTTCCTGACCGCCCAACGGGCCATCGGGGCGAGCCCGTTCTGGATCCTCACCCGGCACGTCCTGCCGTCGGTGGCCGCCCCGGTCGCCCGTCACGCCCTGCTGCGCCTGCCGGGCATCGCCCTGGCCCTGGCCTCCCTCGGTTTCCTGGGCCTGGGCGCCCAGCCGCCCGCCCCGAGTGGGGTCTGCTGCTGGAGGAGTCCCGGGCCTATGTGGAACGCGCCCCGTGGGCGGCCCTCGCCCCGGCGGTGGCGCTGGCCCTGCTGGCAGGACTGGCGGTGTCGGGCGCGGCGCTCACCCAGGGCCGCGGGGTACCGCGCGTCACCCCGGCTCCGGTCAGGAAGGAGGCCCCCGTTGGAGTCTGAGGCACTGCTGTCGGTACGCGAGTTGCGGATCGCCTTCGGCGGGGTCGAGGTCGTGCGCGGCCTGTCCTTCGACATCCGCCCGCGTGAGGTGCTGGCGATCGTCGGCGAGTCGGGAGCGGGCAAGTCCCTCACGGCCCGAGCCCTCCTCGGCATGCTGCCGCGCGGCGCGACCACGAGCGGGACGATCAGCCCGGACCTGTCGGCCCACCGCGGCCGCCGTATCTCCCTGGTCCCGCAGGACGCCCTGTCGGCGCTGTCGCCCGTGCACCCGGTGGGCGACCAACTGGCCGCCGCCGTACGGTCCGTGGCCGGGGTCTCCCGCAAGGAGGCCCGGGCCCGGGCGGTCGCGGCCCTTGACCGGGTCGGCATCCCGGACGCGGCACGCCGGGCACGGGCGTATCCGCACGAGTACTCCGGCGGGATGCGCCAGCGCGCGGTGATCGCCATGGCCACCGTCAACGAACCGGAGATCCTGGTCGCCGACGAACCCACCACCGCCCTCGACGAGGAGCACCGCGACCAGGTGCTGCGGCTGCTCGCCGAGCAGCGGGAGGCGGTCGGCGCCGCGCTCGTCCTGGTCACCCACGACATGGACGTCGTACGCGGCCACGCCGACCGTGTCCTGGTCATGTACGCCGGGCGCGTCACCGAACTCGGCCCAGGGGACGAGGTGCTGGACCGCCCGCGGGCCCCCTACACGGCCGGCCTGCTGGCGTCCCTCCCGCGGAACGCGATCCCGGGCCGCCGCCGTCTCCCGGCCCTGCGCGGCACCCCGCCCGCCCCGGGGACGCTCCCGCCGGGCTGCGCCTTCGCCCCGCGCTGCCCGCTCGCGGCCGGCCTCTGCCACACGGCGGAGCCGGAGCCCCGGCAGACGGCCGGGCGCCTGGTCGCCTGCCACCGCCCCGAGGAACTCCCCCACCCGGCCGCCGACTTGTTTCTCCAGGAGCGCCGACCCGCATGAGTGAAGCCCTGCTCGACGTCCGCGACCTGGTCGTCCGCTACGGCCCGGTCACCGCCGTGGACGGCGTCTCCTTCTCCCTGGCCGCCGGCGAGACCCTCGCGCTGAACGGCCCGTCCGGCTGCGGCAAGTCCTCCACAGCGCTGGCGGTCCTCCAGCTGCGCCGCCCGGAGGCAGGCCGAGTCCGCTTCGAAGGCCGGGAGTTGACGGCACTGCCGGAACGCGAACTGCGCCCTCTCCGTCCCCGTATGCAGCCGGTCTTCCAGGACCCCTACGGATCGCTCAGTCCCCGCCACCGCATCCGGGACGCCATCGCCGAACCGCTGAAGGTCCAGGGCCGCTGGCATCCCACCGACGGACCGGCCCGGGTCGCCGAACTCCTCGACCGGGTCGGCCTCGACGCCGCGTACGGCGACCGGCTCCCGCGGGAGCTCTCCGGCGGCCAGTGCCAGCGCGCCGGCATCGCCCGTGCCCTGGCGTCCGACCCACGCCTGCTGGTTCTCGACGAGCCGGTGTCGTCGCTCGACCCGTCGGTGCGGGCGGGCGTGCTGAATCTGCTCGCCGACCTGCAGGACGAGCTGGGCCTCGGCTACCTGTTCATCTGTCACGACCGTGCGGTCGTACGGCACTTCGCGGACCGGGCGATCGAGATGCGGGAGGGACGCGTCACTTCCGGGTAGCGGCCTCGATCACCTGGCGCAGGCCCTCGGCGAGCTGGCCGGCCTCGGGCGCGCTCTTCGGGTCGAAGGTCCACTGCGCCATGAGGCCCATCATCACGGTCAGGTAGAAGTAACCGAGGGTGTCCACCTGCTCGTCCGGGACGTCGTCCTCACTGCCGCCGTGGAAGAGCGTGACGATGCCGCGCGCCCCTCCCCGCTGGGCCCGCGCGAGATGCTCCCGCACCTCCGGCAACTGGTCGCCCATGGCCACGATCTCCATACTGAGCCGCCACATCGAACCGGGCTCCCGCATGGTGGAGATGATGTTCGCCCACACCTCGGCGAACCGCTCCAGCGACCCCGGCTCCCCGCGCAGTTCCCCGCCTCCCTCGAAGGCGTCGGACATGCCCTCCACCATCTCGACGTACGCCTGCGCCAGCAGCGCGTCCTTCGAGCCGTAGTGGTAGCCGATCGACGCCAGGTTGGTCCCCGACTCCCTGACGATGTCGCGCGCGGTCGTGCGTACGAACCCCTTCGCCAGCAGGCAGCGCTTGGCGCCCTCGAGCAGATCCTCACGGTGTCCCATGACAGTTCACCCTACCCCGCGATCCAGACGACCGTATTAAACAACCGTACTAGACAAGCGTTTAAGACGCTCGTACAGTCCTGTCCATGACGACGGAACAGCACCCTCCCGCCCTCGCCGGCCGCCGTGAATGGACCGCTCTCGGCGTGCTGATGCTGCCGCTGCTGCTGGTCTCGATGGACGTCTCGGTCCTCTACTTCGCGGTCCCGGCGATCAGCGCCGACCTGGAACCGAGCAGCACCCAGCAGCTGTGGATCTTCGACATCTACGGCTTCGTGCTCGCCGGCCTGCTCATGACCATGGGCTCGCTGGGCGACCGCATCGGCCGGCGCAGGCTCCTGCTGATCGGCGCCGCCGCCTTCGGTGCGGCCTCCCTGGTCGCAGCCTACGCCGACAGCGCCGAGACCCTGATCGCCGCCCGCGCGGTCCTCGGCATCGGCGGCGCGACCCTGATGCCCTCGACCATGGCGCTGGTCCGCACGATGTTCACCGATCCCGCGCAGCGCACCAAGGCGATCGGCGTGTGGTCGGGCGTCATGACGGCGGGCGTGGCGCTCGGCTCGGTGATGAGCGGCGTCCTCGTCGAGCACTTCTGGTGGGGCTCGGTCTTCCTGGTCAACCTGCCCGCGATGCTGCTGCTCCTGATCCTGGGTCCCGTCCTGCTACCGGAGTCCAGGAGCCCGCGCCCGGGCCGCTTCGACCGGCTGAGCGTTCCCCTGTCGATGGCGGCGGTGCTCCCCGTGATCTACGGCCTGAAGGAGCTCGCGTCCCAGGGCTGGAACGTGCGGTACGTGATGTCGGTGACGGTCGGCCTGCTCTTCGCCGCGCTGTTCGTCCACCGTCAGCGCACCACGGTCTCCCCGCTGATCTCGCCGGAGCTGTTCCGGTGCCGCGGTTTCACGCCGGGCGTCGTTCTCAACCTCGTCGCCGCCTTCGGCATGATGGGCTCGGCGTACTTCACGACCCAGTACATCCAGTCGGTCCTGGACAAGAGCCCCCTCGAGGCAGCGCTGTGGAGCCTGCTGCCGTCGGTGCCCATCGGGCTGGCGGCCCCGGTCAGCGCCCGACTCGTGCAGCGGGGCGTGCCGCGCGCGTACGTCGTCGGCGGCGGCTTCGCGGTCACCGCGTGCGGCTACGTGCTGCTGGCCCTGACGGGCACGGACTCCCTCTGGCTGCTGCTGGCCGCGTGCGGCGTCCTGGCCTGCGGCGTCGTCACCGTCATGTCCCAGGTGGCCGACGTGGCCCTGAGCGCCGCCCCGGTGGAGAAGGCGGGGGCGGCCTCGTCCCTGCTGGAGACCGGCGCGGAGTTCGGCGGCGCGCTGAGCATGGCGTTCCTCGGCTCCATCGGTACGGCCGTCTACCGCCACGAGATCCCGGCCTCGGCGCCCGCCCCGGCCCGCGAAACCCTGGGCGGCGCCCTGGCCGTCGCCGACCGGCTCCCGGGGCGCGCGGGGACGCCCTGGCGTCGGCGGCCCGCGAGGCCTTCACCAGCGGCATGCACGCCGCGGCCATCACGGGAGCGGTGCTGCTGGCCGGGGCGGCGGCAACGGCGGTGGCGACACTGCGGCGGGTCCAGGTACGGGAAAACGCCGGACGAGCTGATCAACTCAGCCCGTCCGGCGTTTGAGGAGCAGCCCGTTCAGGGCGAACGGGAGCCCGGGGGCGCAGCCCTCGGGCGCAGCCTCAGGCCAGGTTCACGGAACGAGCCGAGGTCGCCCCGATCTCCTCGGCGACTTCGGCCAGCACACCGGAGGTCACCGTGTCGTCGACGGTCAGCACGGCCAGCGCCTCGCCGCCGGCCACGGCCCGCGACACCTGCATACCGGCGATGTTGATGCCCGCCTCGCCCAGGATGCGGCCCACCGTGCCGACGACACCCGGACGGTCCTCGTACTTCAGCACGACCATGTGGTCGGCGAGCGCGAGGTCGACGTCGTAGTCGCCGACGGCGACGATCTTCTGGAGGTGCTTCGGGCCGGCCAGCGTGCCGGAGACCGACACCTCCTCGCCGTCGGCGAGGGTGCCGCGCACGGTGACGACGTTGCGGTGCTCGGTCGCCTCCGAGCTGGTGGTCAGCCGCACCTCGACGCCGCGCTCCTGGGCGAACAGCGGGGCGTTGACGTAGGACACCGTCTCGTCGACGACGTCCTCGAAGACACCCTTGAGGGCGGACAGCTCCAGCACCTTCACGTCGTGCTGGGTGATCTCGCCGTACACCTCGACGTCGAGGCGGACAGCGACCTCACCGGCGAGCGCGGTGAAGATCCGGCCGAGGCGCTCGGCGAGCGGCAGACCCGGCTTGACGTCCTCGGCGATGACACCGCCCTGCACGTTCACCGCGTCCGGCACGAGCTCACCCGCGAGGGCGAGACGCACGGAGCGGGCCACGGCGATACCGGCCTTCTCCTGGGCCTCGTCGGTGGAGGCACCGAGATGCGGGGTGCTCACGACCTGGTCGAACTCGAAGAGCGGCGAGTCGGTGCACGGCTCCTTGGCGTACACGTCCAGACCGGCGCCGGCGACGCGGCCCTCCTTCAGCGCGGAGTACAGCGCCTCCTCGTCGACGATCCCGCCGCGCGCGGCGTTGACGATGCGCACGCTCGGCTTGACCTTGCGCAGCGCCTCCTCGCCGATCAGGCCGAGGGTCTCGGGGGTCTTGGGGAGGTGGACGGTGATGAAGTCGGAGACCTCGAGCAGCTCGTCCAGCGACAGCACCTTGACGCCCATCTGCGCGGCCCGGGCGGGCTGCACGTAGGGGTCGTAGGCGACGACCTTCATGCCGAAGGCCGACATGCGCTGCGCGACCAGAGCGCCGATGCGGCCGAGGCCGACGACACCGAGGGTCTTCTCGGCGAGCTCCACGCCGGTGTACTTGCTGCGTTTCCACTCGCCGTTCTTCAGCGCGGCGTTCGCCTGCGGGATGTTGCGGGCGGTGGCGAGGAGGAGACCGCAGGCCAGCTCGGCGGCGGTCACGATGTTCGAGGTGGGGGCGTTGACGACCATCACGCCGGCCTTGGTGGCGGCGGAGACGTCCACGTTGTCCAGGCCGACGCCGGCTCGTGCGACGACCTTGAGCTTCTTCGCGGCGGCGATCGCCTCGGCGTCGACCTTGGTGGCCGAACGGATCAGGATCGCGTCCACGTCGGCGATGGCCGGGAGCAGCTCGGCCCGGTCCCCGCCGTTGCACTGGCGGATCTCGAAGTCCGGGCCAAGCGCGTCGACGGTGGCGGGCGACAGCTCTTCAGCGATGAGTACGACGGGTTTCGAGCTCACGTGAGTCCTCACAAGTCCAGTGCTGCGGACGGCCGTCCCGACGGCCGCAGGCGGTGGAGGGGGCTAGCCGCGTGGAAGACGCACGACGCTGTGGGCCTGACGCGTATGTAGTGCAGCAGTCTAGTGGCGCCGAGGGCGTCGTCTTACGCCGCTGCGGAAGGATCACCCGTCCGTGGCCGGACGGGATGGACAACGCCGTACCACCGACGTTACCCCGGGTTCGCCGAAAGGGCCGGAGCGGGGTGCTCCGGCCCTTCGGGCGGGCGGCTTACGCCTCCTCGTTCACCCAGCTCATGAGCTTGCGCAGCTCCTTGCCGGTGGTCTCCAGCAGGTGCTCGGAGTCCTGCTTCTTGTACTCGTTGTACTTCTTCAGACCGCCGTGGTACTCGTCCATCCACTGCTGCGCGAAGGAGCCGTCCTGGATCTCGGCGAGGACCTTCTTCATCTCGGCCTTGGTGGCGTCCGTGATGATGCGCGGGCCGGTGACGTAGTCGCCCCACTCGGCGGTCTCGGAGATCGACCAGCGCATCTTCTCCAGGCCGCCCTCGTACATGAGGTCGACGATCAGCTTCAGCTCGTGCAGGCACTCGAAGTACGCGATCTCCGGCTGGTAGCCCGCCTCGGTCAGCGTCTCGAAGCCGGCCTTGACCAGCGCGGCCGTACCACCGCAGAGAACGGCCTGCTCACCGAACAGGTCGGTCTCGGTCTCCTCGGTGAAGGTCGTCTTGATGACGCCGGCGCGGGTGCCGCCGATGCCCTTGGCGTAGGACAGGGCCAGCGCGAAGCCGTTGCCGGTGGCGTCCTGCTCGACGGCGGCGATGCAGGGAACGCCGCGGCCCTCCTCGTACTGGCGGCGGACCAGGTGGCCCGGGCCCTTCGGGCGACCATGCAGACGTCCACGCCGGCCGGGGGCTTGATGAAGCCGTAGCGGATGTTCAGGCCGTGGCCGAAGAACAGCGCGTCGCCGTCGTTCAGGTTCGGGGCGATGTGCTCCTCGTAGACCTGGGCCTGGATCGGGTCCGGGACGAGGATCATGATGACGTCGGCCTCGGCGGCGGCCTCCGACGGGCTCACCACGCGCAGGCCCTGCTCCTCGGCCTTGGCCTTGGACTTGGAGCCCTCGTGCAGACCGACGCGGACGTCGACACCCGAGTCACGGAGCGACAGCGCGTGGGCGTGGCCCTGGCTGCCGTACCCGATGACCGCGACCTTGCGGCCCTGGATGATGGACAGGTCGGCGTCGGCGTCGTAGAACAGCTCGGCCACTTTGGGTTCTCTCCTCGGGAGTGCAGGTGTTGCGTCCCACCGTATGACGGGGGCGGAAGGGAAGTCTGGGGGTCTCGGAATACGGGCGGCCGACGGCGCGCCGACCGCCCGTTTCTGGTCTTACGCCGACCGGTCCAGGGCGCGCAGCGACCGGTCCGTGATGGAACGGGCACCGCGGCCGATCGCGATCGTGCCGGACTGGACGAGCTCCTTGATGCCGTACGGCTCCAGCATCTTGAGCATCGCGGAGAGCTTCTCGCCGGATCCGGTGGCCTCGATGGTGACGGCCTCCGGGGAGACGTCGACGGTCTTGGCGCGGAACAGCTGGACGATCTCGACGATCTGGGAGCGCGTCTCGTTGTCGGCGCGCACCTTCACCAGGACGAGTTCGCGCTGCACCGCCTGCGACGGCTCCAGCTCGACGATCTTCAGCACGTTGACGAGCTTGTTGAGCTGCTTGGTGACCTGCTCCAGCGGCAGGTCCTCCACGCCCACGACGATGGTGATGCGGGAGATGTCGGGGTGCTCGGTGACGCCGACCGCGAGCGAGTCGATGTTGAAGCCGCGGCGGGAGAACAGGGCGGCGATCCGGGCGAGGATGCCGGGCGTGTTCTCCACCAGGACGGAGAGCGTGTGCTTGGACATGATCTCTTCGGTCTCTCTCGCTCAGTCGTCTTCGTTGTCGCCGAAGTCGGGGCGGACGTCCCGGGCGGCCATGATCTCGTCGTTGGAGGTGCCGGCGGCGACCATCGGCCAGACCATGGCGTCCTCGTGGACGATGAAGTCCACGACGACGGGGCGGTCGTTGATGGAGTTCGCCTCTTCGATGACCTTGTCCAGCTCGTCCGGGGACTCGCACCGGATGGCGTGGCAGCCCATGGCCTCCGACAGCTTCACGAAGTCGGGGACGCGGGTGCCGCGGGCCTCCGGGTTGACGTCGTCCGGGCCGGAGTGCAGGACGGTGTTGGAGTACCGCTGGTTGTAGAAGAGGGTCTGCCACTGGCGGACCATCCCGAGGGCGCCGTTGTTGATGACCGCGACCTTGATCGGGATGTTGTTCAGGGCGCAGGTGGTGAGCTCCTGGTTGGTCATCTGGAAGCAGCCGTCGCCGTCGATGGCCCAGACGGCCCGCTCCGGGGCTCCGGCCTTGGCGCCCATGGCGGCCGGGACGGCGTAGCCCATGGTTCCGGCGCCGCCGGAGTTCAGCCAGGTGCCCGGCTTGTCGTACTCGATGAAGTGGGCGGCCCACATCTGGTGCTGGCCGACGCCCGCCGCGAAGATCGTGCCCTCGGGGCGAGCTGCCCGATACGCTCGATGACCGCTTGCGGGGAGAGCGAGCCGTCGCCGGGCTGGTCGTAGCCGAGCGGGTAGGTCTCGCGCCAGCGGTTCAGGTCGTTCCACCACATGCTGTAGTCGCCCTGGTGGCCCTCGCTGTGCTCTTTCTGCACGGCCTGGATCAGGTCGGCGATGACCTCGCGGGCGTCGCCGACGATCGGCACGTCGGCGGCGCGGTTCTTGCCGATCTCGGCCGGGTCGATGTCCGCGTGGACGATCTTGGCGAAGGGCGCGAAGCTGTCCAGCTTGCCGGTGACGCGGTCGTCGAAGCGGGCGCCGAGGGCGACGATCAGGTCGGCCTTCTGCAGTCCGGTGACGGCCGCCACGGAGCCGTGCATGCCGGGCATGCCCAGATGCTGCGGGTGATTGTCGGGGAACGCGCCCAGCGCCATCAGGGTGGTGGTGACGGGCGCGCCGGTGAGCTCGGCGAGGACCTTCAGCTCGGCGGTGGCCTGGGCCTTGAGCACGCCGCCACCGACGTACAGCACGGGCCGGCGGGCCTGGGTGATCAGCTTGGCGGCCTCGCGGATCTGCTTGGCGTGCGGCTTGGTCACCGGGCGGTAGCCGGGCAGGTCCATGGCGGGCGGCCAGGAGAAGGTGGTCTTCGCCTGGAGGGCGTCCTTGGCGATGTCGACCAGGACCGGGCCGGGGCGGCCGGTGGAGGCGATGTGGAACGCCTGGGCGATGATCCGCGGGATGTCCTCGGCCTTGGTGACGAGGAAGTTGTGCTTGGTGATCGGCATGGTGATGCCGACGATGTCCGCCTCCTGGAAGGCGTCCGTACCGATCGCCTTGGACGCCACCTGGCCGGTGATCGCGACCAGCGGAACGGAGTCCATGTGGGCGTCGGCGATCGGGGTGACCAGGTTGGTGGCGCCGGGGCCGGACGTGGCCATGCAGACGCCGACCTTGCCGGTGGCCTGCGCGTAGCCGGTGGCGGCGTGACCGGCGCCCTGCTCGTGGCGGACGAGGACGTGGCGCACCCGGGTGGAGTCCATCAGCGGGTCGTAGGCCGGGAGGATCGCACCGCCGGGAATGCCGAATACCGTGTCGGCGCCGACCTCCTCGAGAGAGCGGATGAGGGACTGCGCGCCCGTCACGTGCTCGGGGCGGAGTGCTGTCCTCCGGATCGGGGCCGGGGCTGCGGGTGATGGGCCCCGGTGGCCTGCTCGGTCATCGGCATTCTCTTCTCAGATGCTGAGGGTTTTTGCGAAGTTTGTACGGAGTACTTCTGCCGCACTGCAGGTGCCTGTGCAACAAAAAACCCCTCGTGCCGTAAGGCAAGCGAGGGGAGCGCGCCGGGTGGGGTCGCTGAGCGGTCGAGGCTCAGCGTCAGCCGACGCGCTTTCCAAGTACGAGAATTCGGGTGCGCATGGCACAGACCCTCTCCCGGCACGCACTCACTGTCAAGTGGGTGGGACGGGAGTCTCATTATGTGAGCGTAGGGCCGTGCCGCCTCCGATGACGGCGGACACTCCCGAGCTGTACACCCGCGGGGCGCCGCCCGCGAACGCCGGCTCGGCCGGTGCGTGCGGCACCGGATAGTGGCCGGACGTGAGCGCCCGGCGCAGCCGGTACTCGTCGAGCGGCCCGGAGAACGCCATGCCCTGCCCGTGCGTGCAGCCCATCTCGCGCAGGGCGGTGACCTGCTCGGGTAGGTCCACCCCGTCGGCCACGGACATCAGCCCGAGGTCGTTCGCGATGCGCAGCAGCCCACTGGTGATCTTGTGCAGGCGCGCGGACTCGACGACGCCCTCGACCAGGCCGCGGTCGAGCTTCAGGATGTCGACGGGGAGCCGCCTGAGGGCCGTGATCGCCCCGTGGCCACTGCCGAAGCCGTCGAGCGCGATCCGGACCCCGACCCGCCGCAGGGCGCCGAGACGCCGCTCCAGCTCGTCCGGCGAGACCCGCGGGTCGGCGTCGGACAGCTCGATGATCAGCGACCCGGACGGCAGCCCGTGCCGCGTGAGCAGCGCTTCGACGGTGCCGAACGGCATCGACCGGTCGAGCAGCCGGCGGGCGCCCATCCGGACGACGACCGGCACGGACAGCCCGGTCGCCTGCCGCTCGGCGGCCTGTTCGACGGCCTCCTCGATCATCCAGCGGCCCAGCTCGGCGGTCTTGTCGCTGTCCTCCGCCACCCGCAGGAATTCCGCGGGGTGAAGAGCACCCCCTGGGAGGAGCGCCAGCGCGGCTGCGCGCAGACCGATGTGATCCGGCCGTCCTGCAGGCATACCACCGGTTGGTGAAGCAGGGCGAACTCTCCGTCGTGCAGCGCGGCCCGCAGGCGGGTGGCCAGCTCGGCCTTGCGTACGACGTCCTGCTGCATCTGCGGTTTGTACAGCTCGACGCGGCCCTTGCCGCCGGCCTTGGCGCGGTACATGGCCAGGTCGGCGTTGCGCAGCAGCTCGCCCGCACCGAGGCCCTGCTCCGCGAAGGCCACGCCGATGGAGGCGTTGACCCGGACATCGTTGGCGTCGATGAGGTAGGGCTGGGACAGCGTCGTCCTGAGGCGGTCGGCGAGCTCCAGGATGTGCCGTTGCCGGGCCTCCCGGTCGCGGGTGTTGTCCCCGACGATCAGGGCCGCGAACTCGTCGCCGCCCAGCCGGGCGGCGGTGTCGCCCTGCCGCACCGACTCGTGCAGTCTGCGGGCGGCCTGGACGAGCAGTTCGTCCCCGGCCTGGTGCCCGATCGTGTCGTTGACCGCCTTGAAGCCGTCGAGGTCGATGAAGAGCACCGCCGTGTTCCGCAGGGCCACGCCCCGGTCGGAGGCGCGGCGGCCCGAGAGGGCGTGCTGGACGCGCTTGGTGAACAGGGCGCGGTTGGGCAGGTCGGTGAGCGGGTCGTGCTCGGCGTTGTGCTGCAACTGGGCCTGCAGTCTCACCCTTTCCGTCACGTCACGGCTGTTGAAGATGAGACCGCCGTGATGGCGGTTGACGGTCGACTCGACGTTCAGCCAGCCTCCGTCGCCGGAGCGGAAGCGGCACTCGATGCGCGTCGTGGGTTCCTCGACCGGGTCGGCGGCGAGGAAACGCCGCACCTCGTGCACGACGCAGCCCAGGTCCTCCGGGTGGATGAGGTTGGCCAGTTCCGTGCCCACCAGCTCCTCCGCCGGGCAGCCGTACACACCGGCGGCGGCCGGGGAGACGTAGCGCAGGACGCCGCTGGGGGCGGCGATCATGATGACGTCGCTGGAGCCCTGCACCAGGGAGCGGAAGTGGTTCTCCTTCTGCGCCAGTTCCTGGGTGAGGGTGATGTTGTCCAGGAGCATGATGCCCTGGCGCACGACGAGCGCGAGCACGACCGTGCCGCCGGTCAGCAGGACCACGCGGTCGACGCTGCGGCCGTTGAGGACGTTGTAGAGGATCCCCAGGGTGCACACGGCCGCCGCGAGGTACGGCGTGAGGGCGGCGAGGGAGCCGGCGATGGGCCGGGCCGCCGGGTACCGGCTGTGCTCGCTTCCGGGCAGGGGCGGGTGGTGGTGCGGTCCGCTGCGCTGTCCGGGGACGTGCTCGTGCACCACGCGGGTCTGCCCCGCCGTGCCCTGCCGATCGGGCCCCTGCCGGTCGCTCTCCGGCGTACGGGGCGCGGCCCAGGGGGCGTACGCCAGGAGCAGCGAACCGGCGAACCAGCCCGCGTCGAGCAGCTGGCCGGAGCGGTAGTCGTGGTGCATCAGCGGCGAGGTGAACAGGGCGTCGCACATCACGGTCAGCGCGAGCGCGCCGATGGCGGTGTTGACCGCCGAGCGGTTCACCGCGGACCGCCTGAAGTGCAGCGCGAGCACCATGCTGACCAGTGCGATGTCGAGCAGCGGGTAGGCCAGCGACAGCGCGATGTGCGCCACGCCGGGTCCTTCCGACTTCGCGGCCTGGGCCAGGGCCAGGCTCCACGCCAGGGTGAGCAGCGAGCCGCCGATCAGCCAGGCGTCCAGTCCGAGGCAGACCCAGCCGGCCTTGCTCACGGGCCGCTTGGCGAGCACGAGCAGGCCCACGATCGCCGGCGGCGCGAAGCACAGGAAGAACAGGTCGGCGTAGCTGGGGCTGGGCACGGGCACTCCGAGGACCACCTCGTACCACCCCCAGACCAGGTTGCCCAGGGATGCCATCGCCGAGGAGAGGCCGAACAGCAGCCAGGCGGATCGAAAGCGGGTGCGGCGGCTGCGGGCGCACAGGAAGCACGACAGGGCGGCTACCGCCGCCGCGGCACTCAGCCCGAAGTCGCCCATGATCAGGGCCACTTCGTAGGAACCCCAGCCGAGCGCGGAACCGACGGCGTATCCCGCGCATACCAGGGCGAGGACGAGTTGCAGGGCCGGGCCGGGCCGGCGCCCGGGTACCGGCGTGCGGGGCAGCAGTGCCCCGGGGACGGAGGCTGCGGCCGCAGCGCTCCGTCGAGCGTGGGTGTGGGGGTCGGGGGCGCGCTCACCGGACCCTCCCGGTCCGTGCCGCTCCCGGGTCCCGTGGGCTCCGGTGCGCCGGCTGGGCGTGCCTCGTGCGGCCGGCGGCCCCGCGGCGGTGATGGCCGTGGTCGATGTGGTGGTCGATGTGGTGGTCGGTGTGATGGTCACTGTGGTGGGTGTGGTGGCCGCCGTGATCGGCGTGCCGACCGCGTCTGCGCGCGGCCGTCCGCCAGGGTCGCCGCCGGCAGCCCCGCCCCGTCGGATCGCTCGTCCAAAGGCCGTGCATCGCCTGTCGCCCCCCTCACAGTCCGAAGTGTTCATCCCCGGCGCCGAACGGTCCGCGGCGCAGCCCCTGTCGGGACGATACACCAGTCTCGTCACTCAGGGACATAGGTTCTCTACTCTCCGTGACGATCAACAGATATATGAGTACCCGCCGCACCTGAAGGGTTGCGGACGGTACCCGAGATCGGTCAGCCGGTTGGTGCACCCGTCGTAAGGATCACGTTGCGGAGCGGCTCCCGGTTCACATAACGGTTCAACTGATCCACCAGGAGCCGCTCGGCGCGCGGGAGGAACGCGGAGGTGGGACCGCCGACATGAGGGCTGATGAGTACCCCGGCGCACGCCACAGGGGGTGTTCGCGCGGCAGGGGCTCCGGGTCGGTGACGTCGAGAGCGGCGGTGATGCGGCCGTTCTCCAGTTCGGCGAGCAGGGCCTTGGTGTCGACGACGGGGCCGCGGGCGACGTTGACCAGGAGCGCGCCGTCCTTCATCCGGGACAGGAAGTCGGCTCCGACCAGGCCACGGGTGGTCTCGCTCAGCGGGGTGGACAGGATGACGACGTCCGCTTCCGGGAGCAGCGCGGGGAGTTCGGTGAGCGGGTGCACCGGCCCGCGCGCCGTGGTGCGCTCAGAGCGCGCGACGCGCGCCACCCGCGCCACCTCGAACGGAACGAGCCGGTCCTCGATGGCGGCGCCGATCGATCCGTACCCGACGATGAGGACGTTCTTGTCGGCCAGCGCGGGCCGGAACCCGGCGAGCCATTCCCCCGGTCCTGTGCCCGGACGAAGTCGGGGACCCCGCGCAGCGAGGCCAGGATCAGCGCGAGGGTGAGCTCTCCGGTGCTGGCCTCGTGCACCCCCCGCGCGTTGCACAGCCGCACGCCCGCACGCAGGTACCGCAGCCCCGGCTCCACGTGGTCGATCCCGGCGGAGAGGGTCTGCACGACCTGTACGTGGCTCATCTCCGGCATGGGGCGGACGCACAGCGGGCTGGGCTTCATGTAGGGGACGACGTAGAAGGCGCAGTCGGCCGGGTCCGCGGGGAAGTCCTCCTCGCCGTTCCAGAAGCGGTAGCGGGGGCCCTCGGGGAGTCCCTCGATCTCGTCCGGCGGGATGGGCAGCCACACGTCAGCAGTCATGCTCAGGAGGCTATGTCAGAAGGCTGCGACGGCAGAGGTTAGGTTGGGGTGGCCGGAACAGGGAGGGTCACGACCAGGTGGAGCGCAGGACGATCGGCGCGGCGGCACTCGCGGTGGGGGCCGTCGGACTCGGGTGCATGCCGATGAGCTGGGCGTACAGCGCGTCGCTGCGACGCGGCGACGAGTCGCTCAGGGCGGTGCACCGGGCGCTGGATGTGGGGTCGTCCCTGCTGGACACGGCCGACATGTACGGCCCGTTCACCAACGAACTGCTGGTGGGACGGGCGTTGAAGGAGCGGCGGTCCGACGCGTTCGTGTCGACGAAGGTCGGTCTGCTCGTCGGCGACCAGCACATCGTCGCCAACGGCCGCCCCGGCTATGTCAAACGGGCCTGTGACGCGTCGCTGCGCCGGCTCCAGACGGACGTCATAGACCTCTACCAGCTGCACCGGGCCGACCCGGAGGTCCCGGTCGAGGAGACGTGGGGGGCCATGGCGGAGCTCGTCCGGGCCGGGAAGGTACGGGCGCTGGGTCTGTGCGCGGTGGGCGCGCGGGCCGGCCGCCGCTCCGGGGCCCGCCCGCACGACGTGACGATCGGGCAGCTGGAACGGGTGCAGCAGGTCTTCCCGGTGAGCGCGGTGCAGGCGGAGCTGTCGGTGTGGTCGCCGGAGGCGCTGGAGACGTTGCTGCCGTGGTGCGCGACGCGGGGCGTCGGCTTCCTCGCCGCGATGCCGCTCGGCAACGGCTTCCTGACCGGCAGGCTGCGGCCCGGCGCGGGCTTCGAGGCGGACGACGTCCGGGCCCGGCACCCCCGCTTCACGGCCGAGATGATGGCCGCGAACCAGCCGATCGTCGCGGGCCTGCGCCGCGTGGCCCGACGTCACGGCGCACACGTCACCCCCGCCCAGGTGGCCCTCGCCTGGGTCCTCGCCCAGGGCCCCCACGTGGTTCCGGTTCCGGGCACGAAGCAGGAGCGCTGGGTCACGGAGAACTCGGCCGCGACGCGGCTGCGCCTGACGGCCGAGGACCTGCGGGAGGTGGCGGGCCTGCCGCCGGCGCAGGGGTCGTGGGACTGATCCCGAACCGGCGGGCGCGCGGTCGGCGGGGAGGCTTCGGGGCAAACGGGGTGCCTTCGGGGTGCCGCGCTCGCGGTTCGGGGTTCGGTGATCGGGAACTTGGGAGCCGCGCCGGGTGTATGACAAGGAGAACCCGCCGCCGCTCGAAGGGACCATGATCGTGCAACGTCGAGCCGTGCCGGCCGTGTTGGCCGCCGCCGCGCTCCTGCTGACGGCCGGCTGTTCCTCCGACGACGGGGGAACAGCCGGCGGAGACGAGGGCGCCTCCCCCAGCCGTACGTCACCGCAGTCGTCCCAGCCGGCTGGGCAGGCCGCCGAGGAGACCCCGCCGGCCAAGGGCTCGGTGAAGGTGGTGCGCACCGTCGCCGAGGGCCTGGACTCGCCCTGGGGGCTCGCTCCCCTGCCGGGCGGCGGACTGCTCGTCTCCTCCCGGGACGACGGGACGATCGTCCGTGTCGACGACAAGACCGGGAAGAAGACCGAGCTGGGCGAGGTGCCGGGCGTCTCCGCCGCCGGCGAGGGCGGCCTGCTCGGCATCGCCCTGTCCCCCGACTTCGCCTCGGACCGCATGGTCTACGCGTACTTCACCTCGGACGGCGACAACCGCGTCGTCCGCATGCTCTACGACGACGAGAAGCCCGCCGGCGAGCAGCTCGGCGCGCCCGACACGGTCTTCAGGGACATCCCCAAGGGCTTCATCCACAACGGCGGCCGGATCGAGTTCGGGCCCGACAAGATGCTGTACGTCGGCACGGGCGAGAGCGGCGACACCGGTCTGTCCCAGGACAAGGACTCGGTGGGCGGCAAGATCCTGCGCCTGACCCCGGAGGGCGAGCCGGCGCCGGGCAACCCGTTCCCGGACTCGCCGGTGTACTCGTACGGCCACCGCAATGTGCAGGGCCTGGCCTGGGACACGAAGCAGCGGCTGTTCGCCTCGGAGTTCGGGCAGGACACCTGGGACGAGCTCAACGCGATCAAGCCGGGCGACAACTACGGCTGGCCGGAGGCCGAGGGCCGGTCCGACGACCGTCGGTTCCACAACCCGGTCGACCAGTGGACCACGGCCGAGGCCTCGCCCAGCGGCATCGCCTACGCCGAGGGTTCCCTCTGGATGGCGGGCCTGCGCGGCAAGCGCCTGTGGCGCATCCCGCTGAACGGCACGGAGGCCTCGGCCGACCCGCAGGCCTTCCTGGAGGGCGAGTACGGCCGGCTGCGGACGGTGGTGCCGGCGGGCGGCGACCGGCTGTGGCTCGTGACCAGCAACACCGACGGCCGGGGCGACCCGGAGGACGGGGACGACCGGATCCTGGAGATCCAGGTGTCGTAGGCCCCCGCTCACTCCTCGGTGTGTTCCGGCACCTCCGGCGGACGTACGACGACCTTCCCGGACGCCAGGTCTATCGGGCCGCGTCCGGGATCGCCGTCCCCGACGTCCTCCTTGGTCAGCTCCAGGCGGTTCTGCACGTCGCGGGTGTGTTTGCGGCCGGGTGAGAACAGTTCCTCGAAAACGTTGAACACGGATCCTCCCTGAACCGCGACACCCCCGAAGTCCCTTACAGCGTATACCTCAGCCTGTCGGACCGGGCATGACCGATTCGGCCGGAAACAGGCCGAGCCGGTGTGCCACCGCCGCGGCCTCGCCGCGCCCGGAGACGCCGAGCTTCGCCAGGATGTTGGAGACGTGGACGCTCGCGGTCTTCGGGGAGATGAACAGCTCCTCGGCGATCCGGCGGTTGGTGTGGCCGGCGGCGACCAGGCGCAGCACGTCCCGTTCCCGGCTGGTGAGGCCGAGTGCCTCGGCGGGGTCCGTGGCGGCCGGGGCCGGTTCGAGGGCGGGCGTGACCGGGAGGCGGGCGCGCTGGGCGAGGGCGCCGGCGGCGTCGGCGAGCGGCCTGGCGCCGAGGTGGCGGGCGACGGCGTGAGCGAGGCGGAGCAGTTCCGTGGCGCGGTCGCGCTGGTCGTTCTCGGCGCCGCCCGCCAGCAGGGACTCGGCCAGGCGGTACCGGACCCGGGCGAGGTCGTAGGGCCGTTCCAGGGGTTCGAAGGCGGTGACCACCTCCGACCAGGTGTCCGGGGTGCTGCGGCCTTCCGCACGGTGGAGTTCGGCGCGCACCCACTGCTCGTGGGCGAGCCAGACGGGGGCGTTCGTGGTGAGGCGCTTGGCCGCCCCGGCGATGCTGTCCAGCACCTCCGCGCGGCCGTCCCGCGCGGCGGGCAGCGCCCGGGCGTCGGCCTCGGCCGTGGCCGCTTCGAGCAGCAGCGGCCAGGCGTAGCGCTGGGTGCCGGGCGGGAAGCGGGACTCCAGGGTGCGGGCCAGTTCGGCGCGGGCGTCGGGGAGGCGGCCCTCGGCGACGGCGACGGCGATGGTGAGGCTGGAGATCGGCAGGTCGTGCTGCGGCATGGGGTCGTGCGGGCCGTAGGAGGCTCGGCCCTCGGCGAGGTGCTGGGCGGCCTCGGCCACCTGGCCGCGGGCGAGTTCCAGGAACGCGCGGTGGATGGCGCCGGCCCCCTGTGGCCCGACCGTCTGCCCGCGCCGCTGGGCGTTGACGGCCGCTTCCGCCGCCTCGTCCCAGTGGCCCAGGGAGATGAGCGACTCGGCGAGGTTGCCCCAGACCCAGCCCTCGGCGTCCCGCAGGCCCATCCGGGCGGTGAGTCGCAGGCCTTCGCGCAGGATGCCGACGGCCTCCCTGGAGCGGCCGATGCCTTCCAGGGTGGACGGCAGGTTCACATGACAGCGGCCGGCGATCGCCGCGAGGCCCCGTGCGACCACCTCGTCCTTGATTTCGTACATGTGGGTGAGCCCGGCATCGATCTGACCGGCCTCGACCATGAGCCCGCCGAGGGTGAGCCGGGCGTTGAGGGCGATGTCGTCGGCACCCACCATGCGCGCGTACTCCACGGCTCGCTCGGCTGCCGTCAGGGCCTCGGGGCCGGGCTGGTGGAGCATCGACCAGTGGGCGACCGTGGCGAGCACCTCGGCGTGCACCTCGGACGGCGGCAGGCCGCGGACCAGGTCCTGCGCGGTGGCGATCTCCTTCCAGCCGTCACCGCGGGCGAGGCCCTGCACCAGCCGGGAGCGCTGGATCCAGAACCAGGCGGCGCGCAGGGGGTCGTTCTCCTCGTCCAGCAGGCGCAGCGCGCGCTTGGCGATCTTCAGGGCGCGTTCGCGCTCCCCGCAGAGCCGTCCGGCGACGGCCGCCTCGGCCAGCAGGTCGAGGTGACGCAGCGCGGTGGTGGCCGGGTCGCAGCCGCAGGGAGGGTAGACCTCCGCGTAGTCGACCGGGCGCAGAGTGTTGCGCACGGCCTCAGGGGCGTTGTCCCACAGCTCCATCGCCCGCTCCAGCAGCCGCAGCTGCTCGGCGTAGGCGTGCCGGCGGCGGGCCTCGACGGAGGCGTCGAGGACGGCGGGCAGCGCCTTGGCCGGATCGTGGGCGTGGTACCAGTAGCTGGCCAGGCGGGTGGCGCGCTGGTCGGCGGGGACGAGGGTCGGGTCGCTCTCCAGGGCTTCGGCGTAGCGGCGGTTGAGGCGGGAGCGTTCGCCGGGGAGCAGGTCGTCGCTGACGGCCTCGCGGACCAGGGAGTGGCGGAAGCGGTAGCCGTCGCCGCCGGGCGCGGGCGTGAGGATGCTGACGTTCACGGCGGACCGCAGCGCCTCGATGAGGTCGTCCTCGGCGAG
The DNA here is from genome assembly GCA_018195615.1 of Streptomyces tuirus. GTDB lineage: Bacteria > Actinomycetota > Actinomycetes > Streptomycetales > Streptomycetaceae > Streptomyces > Streptomyces tuirus_A. The sequence goes on from JAGTPG010000001.1 coordinate 2,210,350, forward strand.
CCGGGCGACGGCGGCCAGCAGCCGGTACTCGACGGTGGAGCCGCCCTCGGCGACGATCCGGGCGACCTGCTGGGCGGCCTCCGGCAGCCCTTCCACGCGGACCAGCAGCAGGTCGCGCAGGGAGTCGGTGAGGCCCGTGCGGCAGCCCTCGTGCGCGGCGACGGCGAGTTCCTCGACGAAGAAGGCGTTGCCGTCGGAGCGTTCGAAGATCGCGTCGATCTGGTGCGGGTCGGGTTCCTGGGCGAGGATGCCGGCGACCTGGAGGCACACCTCGTCGCGGGTGAAGCGGGCGAGTTCGAGGCGGCGGACGGTGCGGAGCCGGTCGAGCTCGGCGAGCAGGGGCCGGAGCGGGTGGCGTCGGTGGATGTCGTCGGAGCGGTAGGTGGCGAGGACGACGAGGCTGCCGGTGCGCAGGGTGCGGAAGAGGTAGGAGAGCAGGTGCCGGGTGGAGGCGTCGGCCCAGTGGAGGTCCTCCAGGGCGAGGACGACGGTGTGGTCGGCGGCGACGCGCTCCAGAAGGCGTGCGGTGAGCTCGAAGAGGCGGGCCATGCCGTCCTCGTCGGGCCGGCCCGCCTCGCGCGCGGCGGCGGTGCCGATCTCGGGGAGCAGGCGGGCGAGTTCCTCCTCCTGCCCGGCGGCCGCGGCGGCGAGTTGCTCCGGCAGTTCGCGGCGCAGGGCGCGCAGGGCGGTGGAGAACGGCGCGAAGGGCAGCCCGTCGGCGCCGATCTCGACGCAGCCGCCGAGCGCGACGACCGCGCCCCGGCGGCGGGCGGCGTCGGCGAACTCCTCCAGGAGGCGGGTCTTGCCGACTCCTGCCTCCCCGCCGACGAGCAACGCCTGGGGCTCGCCGGCGGCGGCACCGGCGAGCACCTCGTCCAGCGTGCCCAACTCGGCGGCCCGGCCAACGAACACGGGACTTACGGACCTGGTCTCCACGGGCCCGAGCATCGCACGCGGGTCGGACGGCGCGGCACCGTTTTTCCGACGAACGGCCAGAGCACCGGCGGCTCCCGGGACGACTACGGCACCCCCAACCGCCTGAGCCGGGACGGCCACGACACCCCCAACCGCCTCAGCCGGGACGGCCATGGCGCCGGCAGCCGTCCCCGCACGGACGGGCACGGCACCCGCAGCCGCACACGCCCCCACCGGAACGGCACCCGCATCCGCCTCCACCGGGACGACTACGACACCCGCGACCGCCTCAGTCGGGACGGCCAGGACACCCGCAACCGCTTCCCCACGGAGGGTCGCGGCACCGGCCGGTCCCGCCCCGGTGTTCACGCGGCCCGGGCGAAGGGGTGCCGGCGGAAGCGGCGGGTATGGCTCTCGTGCTCGGCGGAGCCTTCGGCGGCTTCCCGGCGGGCGGCGCGGCGAGCCCGGGCGGCCTGGCGGACCCGGCGCTCGTGGTCGGCACGGCGGATGAGGTCGGCGGTGCGCATCTGCTGCATCTCGTACTCGTACATGGCGTGTCCTCGGTGAGAGACCGGTCGCGGAGGGGTTCCTCCGTGATGCCTCCACCTTCGTCTCCCAGACGGGGCGGCCACATCGGGAGAGTTCCGCATCTTCGGGGGCCGGTGGGGCCTTAGACACGCGTGAGGGGCCCCAGGAACTCCGTAAGGTGCTTACGGAGGCCCTAAGACCCCTCAGGAGCTGCGGCGACTCAGCTCGCCGACGGCAGTCCGAGCAGGATGCCGGTGTACTTGAGGACGGCCAGGAACAGGCCGATCACGCCGAGGGCGACACCCGCCCAGGCGACCGACTTGATCCAGGGGGCCTGGATCCTGCCGGGCGTGCCGAACGCGGGCCGGGCCAGCGTCGCGACACCGACGACCAGCGCGATCACCGCGAACAGGCCGCCCCACAGGGCCGTGGTCTGCCAGGCGTCGCCGTAGACCGCCTGGATCTGCTTGGCCACGCTCGCACCCTGCGCGGTCTCCAGCTGACCGACGAGGTTCTGGCGGGCTGCGGCCACCGTGCCGAGCCAGCTGCCGGTGAGCGAGACGACGCCCAGCGCGGCGGAGACCACGGCGGCGGCGCCCTGACCGACGCCGGAGGGGCTCGCCTCCTTGGTCTCCACGGCCGCGGCCTCGGCCGGGGCCTCGGTGTGGGTCGCCTCGTCGGACTCGGTGGTGTCCACCGCCTTCTCGTCGGTCGTGGCCTCGGTGGCCTCGGTCTCGTCCACTGCGTTCGTTGCCATGTCTCGCACCGTAGGGTCGCTGTCTGAGAAGTCTCTTAATGATCGTCGTGAGCGGCACGCGCGCGTGCCGCGCGCCACTCGGGCGCCAGCACCGACCAGACTTCGAGATCGTGCCGTACGCCACCATAGGGGTGGGCCTCGCGCCGCACACCGTCGCGGGTCATGCCGAGGCGCCGCGCCACGTTCAGGCTCGGCTGGTTGCCCGAGGCGGCGACCCACTCGATCCGGTGAATGCCGCGCTCCTCGACCGCCCAGTCGATGAGGACGCGCATCGCCCGGGTGACCAGACCGCGCCCGGTCCCGGCGGGCTCCAGCCAGCAGCCGACCTCGCAGTTGCCACTCGCGGCGTCGAAGTTCAGGAACAGCACGCCGCCCACGAGCTTGCCGTTCAGCCACAGCCCGTGCAGCGAGCGGGTGTCGGCGGCGCGCATGTCGGCGTACCGCTGGAGCATGGCCCGCGCGGACTCCACGTCCGTCTCCTGCGACCCGAAGTTGATGAACCGCCCGATGAACTCCCTGCCCCGCTCCAGGTGCGCGAAGAACTCCTCCGCGTGCCAGGGCTCCAGGGGCCGCAGTTCGGCGCCGTCGTCACCCAGGGATATCGCGTACATCCCGCTGCCGCTCCTCCTCCGCCAGGACGTCCGCCACCTCGGCGTCCGTCGCGGCGGCCAGCCTCTCATGGGCGGCACGGCTCTCCGGCGGTTCGATGCTGATCCGCGGCATGCGCCGGTCGAGCCAGCGGGGCAGCCACCAGTTGGCACCGCCGAGCAGGTGCATCAGGGCGGGGACGAGGAGCGTGCGCAGGACGAAGGCGTCCAGGGCGACGGCGGCGGCCAGGGCGATGCCGAACATGGCGATCACACGGTCGCCGCTGAGGACGAAGGCCAGGAAGACGGAGATCATGATGACCGCCGCCGAGTTGATCACCCGGCTGGTCTCGGCCAGGCCGACCCGGACGGCACGCCGGTTGTCGCCGGTCTCCAGCCACTCCTCGTACATCCGGCTCACCAGGAAGACCTGGTAGTCCATGGAGAGGCCGAACAGCACCGACACCATGATCACGGGGAGGAAGGGCTCGATGGGCCCCGCGCTGCCGAGGCCGAGGAGTTCGCTGCCCCAGCCCCACTGGAAGATCGCCACGACCACCCCGAAGGCGGAGGCCACGGCGGCGACGTTCATCGCGGCGGCCTTCAGCGGGATGCCGATCGACCGGAAGGCCAGCAGGAGCAGCAGACAGCCCAGGCCGATGACGACCCCGACGAAGACGGGCAGCTTGGAGACGATGACGTCGGCGAAGTCGTCGTAGCCGGCCGTCATACCGCCCACCTGCACGTCGAGCGAGGTGCCCGACTCGGCGCGCGGCAGCACCTCGTCACGCAGCCGGTCGACGAGGTCGCTGGTCTGCTTCGACTGCGGGGAGGATTCCGGGACGACCGTGAGGTACGCGGTGTGGCCGCCGGAGTCGAACGTCACCGGGGTCACCGAGGCGACGCCGTCGGTGGCGCGCAGGGTGCCGTCGAGGTTGTCCAGGGCGAGCTTGTCCTCGGCGCCGTCGACCTTCGTGACGAGGGTGAGCGGGCCGTTCACGCCGGGGCCGAAGCCGTCGGCGAGCAGGTCGTAGGCCTGGCGGGTGGTGGCCGTCTTCGGGTCGTTGCCCTGGTCGGAGGTGCCCAGGTGCAGCGAGAGCGTGGGCAGTGCGAGGACGGCCATGACCACCAGGGCGACAGCGCCGAGCACCTTGGGGTGGCGCTCCACGAACGCCGACCAGCGGGCGGCGAAGCCGGTGGGCACTTCGGGTTCGGGCCCGTGCTCCGCCAGGCGGCGGCGCTCGCGGCGGCTGAGCGCGCGCATGCCGATGAGGGACAGCAGGGCGGGCAGCAGCGTCACGGACGCCGCGACGGTGAGGATCACGGTCAGGCTGGCGGCGATGGCCACGCCGTTGAGGAAGCTCAGCCTCAGGATCAGCATGCCCAGCAGGGCGATGCAAACGGTGGCACCCGCGAAGACGACCGCCCGTCCCGTGGTCGCGACGGCGTTGGTGGCCGCCTCGGTGACGGACTGTCCGCGTTTCAGGCCGCGCCGGTGTCGCGTCACGATGAACAGCGCGTAGTCGATGCCGACGCCGAGTCCTATCAGCATGCCGAGCATGGGGGCGAAGTCGGCGACGGTCATGACGTGTCCGAGCAGCACGATCCCGGCGTAGGCGGTGCCGACTCCGACCAGGGCGGTGGCGATGGGCAGCAGCGAGGCGGCGAGCGAGCCGAAGGCGAGGAACAGCACCACCGCGGCGACGACCACGCCGACGATCTCGGCGACGTGCCCGCCGGAGGTCTCGGTGAGCTCGACGGCACTGCCGCCCAGTTCCACCTGGAGCCCGTCGGTCTCGGCGCTCTTCGCGGTGTCGACGACGGCCCGCGCCTCGGATTCGCCGATGTCCTGGGCCTGGTCGTCGAAGGTGACCGTGGCGTACGCCGTACGGCCGTCCGCACTGATCCTGCCGGTGCCGGGGCCGTCGTAGGGGCTGGTGACGGAGGCCACGCCGGGCAGGTTCTCGACACGGTCCAGGGTGCGGGTCATGGTCTGTTCGACGTCGGCGGCGCGGACCGTGCCGGACGTGGTGTGCCAGACGACGGTGTCACTGTCGCCGCCGAGCTGTGGGAAGCCCTCGTGCAGCAGCTGGGTGGCACGGCCCGACTCGGTGCCGGGGACCTGGTAGTCGTTCGAGTACGAGGAGCCGGCGACAGCGGCGCCCGCGGCGACCCCGCGAAGGCGAGGAGCCACAGCAGAACGGTGGCCATCCGGCGTTGGACACACCAGCGTGCGAGGGCTGCCACGAAACGTGCTCCCAGGGTGACTTTTTTGGATCTTTGGCCGGGAGCAGTCGTCCATGAACTGAACAGCCCGCAAAGAACGCATGAGCAATGCGGAATCACTCTCGCAGGCGGACGAGATCATTTGTCGGTTTCGTGGGCTTATTCACAGCGCCGGCGGTCAGTCGAACTGGTCCCCCAGTGCCATCACCATCACCCCCGCGATCAGCAGCCACAGTGCCCGCCGGGTGCGGCCCCGGGAGCCCAGCACGGCGGCGAGGGCGCATACGGCGGCACCGCCGGCATAGGCGGCCGGGACGAGCGCGGTCGCCGAGCGGGTGAGGCGGAGCAGCGCCGCGGCCAGGCCCGCGAGGGTCAGGACGGCGCCGGTCCCGGCCGCCGTCCAGCGGGCCCGGCGCGCGTCCTCTTCCGTCAGGTCGTCGTCTGTCTCCGTCAGGTCGGCGTCTGTCTCCGGGACGTCGGCCTCTGTCTCCGGTATCTCCGGGCCGGTGTCGGAATCAGCGCGTCCACTCATGGCCGAGACGGTAGCGCGTCGTGAAGGAAAACCAGGTGCGGGGTGGTGCGGCCCCCTGTTACCGTCCGCCGGTCCGAGGAAACGCCCGCGGCACCTCGCCGCCCGGCCGAAGCAGGTGCATTGTTTGACGGTCCGACCGAGCTCCGACGCATCCCTTTTCTTCCTCAAGGACTCAAGGAGCCCTTTCACCGATGTCGGACATCACTTCCCGGACCTCGAACGACCCCCTCACTGACCGTGTGAGCCACCCCGGCTACCCGCGCAGCAACCGCTACGACGCCCGCTGGACCATCGAGAACCAGATGGGCCCGCACGCGTTGTGGCTGCTGGAGTGGCTGGCCCCGGCTCTCGGACTCGACACCCTCGCCCCCGGCTCGCGCGTGCTCGACCTGGGCTGCGGACGCGCCATGACGTCGATCTTCCTCGCCAGGGAGTACGACGTTCAGGTCACCGCCGCCGACCTGTGGGTCAAGCCCGACGAGAACGCCCGGCGCATCACCGAGGCGGGCGTGGCCGACCGCGTCCTGCCGGTGCTGGCCGAGGCGCACGACCTGCCGTTCGGCGAGAACAGCTTCGACGCGATCGTCTCCGTCGACGCCTACCACTACTTCGGCACGGACGACCTGTACCTGCCCGAGCTGACGCGGCTGCTGAAGCCCGGCGGGCGGATCGGTGTCGTCGTACCGGCGCTGCGCGAGGAGATCGACGGCGTCGAGCCGCCGGAGCACCTCAGGCCGTATTGGGAGCCCGGGTTCTGGAGCTTCCACACGGCCGCCTGGTGGCGCCGCCACTGGACCCGCAGCGGGGCCGTGGAGGTCGAGACCGCCGACTGGCTCGACGACGGCTGGCGTGACTGGCTGCGCTGGTGCGAGGTCGTGACCGAGGAGCACACGGACGAGTTCCACATCCGGATGGCCGGCCAGTGCGCCGAGATGCTGCGACTGGACCAGGGCGGGACGCTGGGCTTCGTCCGGGTCGTGGGGCGCCGGCTGTAGGACACATACGCAGGGGGGACGCACCGTGCTCGGTGCGTCCCCCCTGCCGGGTCCGCGGGGCTCAGCCCTCGCTGACGCCCAGCTTCTGAAGGATCAGCTCCTTGACGCGGGCCGCGTCGGCCTGACCCCGGGTCGCCTTCATCACCGCGCCGACCAGCGCGCCGGCCGCGGCCACCTTGCCGCCGCGGATCTTGTCCGCGACGCCCGGGTTGCCGGCGATGGCCTCGTCGACGGCCGCCGTCAGCGCGCCCTCGTCGGAGACGACCTTCAGACCGCGCTTGTCGACGACCTCGTCCGGGGTGCCTTCGCCCGCGAGGACGCCTTCGATGACCTGACGGGCCAGCTTGTCGTTCAGGTCGCCCTTGGCGACGAGCTCGGTGACCCGGGCGACCTGCTGCGGTGTGATCGCCAGCTCGTCGAGCGCCTTGCCCGACTCGTTGGCGCTGCGGGCCAGCTCGCCCATCCACCACTTGCGGGCGGAGGCGGCGTCGGCCCCGGCCTCGATGGTGGCGACGATCGGCTCCAGCGCGCCGGCGTTGAGGATCGCCTGCATGTCGGTGGCCGAGACGCCCCACTCCTCACGGAGCCGGTTGCGGCGGACCAGCGGCAGCTCGGGCAGCCCGGCCCGGATCTCCTCGACCCACTCACGGGACGGGGCCACCGGGACGAGGTCGGGCTCCGGGAAGTACCGGTAGTCCTCGGCCTCCTCCTTCACGCGGCCCGAGGTCGTCGACCCCGTGTCCTCGTGGAAGTGCCGGGTCTCCTGGACGATCGTGCCGCCGGAGGACAGCACGGCCGCGTGCCGCTGGATCTCGAAGCGGGCGGCGCGCTCCACGGACCGCAGCGAGTTGACGTTCTTCGTCTCGGAGCGCGTGCCGAACTTCTCGGTGCCGTTCGGGCGCAGCGACAGGTTCACGTCGCAGCGCATCTGGCCCATCTCCATCCGGGCCTCGGAGACGCCGAGCGCCTTGATGAGCTCGCGCAACTCACGGACGTAAGCCCGGGCGACCTCGGGGGCACGCTCGCCGGCGCCCTCGATCGGCTTGGTGACGATCTCGATGAGCGGGATGCCGGCGCGGTTGTAGTCCAGCAGCGAGTGGGACGCGCCGTGGATACGGCCGGTGGCGCCGCCGACGTGCGTCGACTTGCCGGTGTCCTCCTCCATGTGGGCGCGCTCGATCTCCACGCGGAAGGTCTCGCCGTCCTCCAGCTGCACGTCGAGGTAGCCGTTGAAGGCGATCGGCTCGTCGTACTGGGAGGTCTGGAAGTTCTTCGGCATGTCCGGATAGAAGTAGTTCTTCCGGGCGAAGCGGCACCACTCGGCGATCTCGCAGTTCAGCGCGAGGCCGATCTTGATCGCGGACTCGACGCCGGTCGCGTTGACGACCGGGAGCGCGCCAGGCAGGCCGAGGCAGACCGGGCAGGTCTGCGTGTTGGCGTCCTGGCCGAGGGCGGTCGAGCAGCCGCAGAACATCTTGGTCTTGGTGCCGAGTTCGACATGGACCTCGAGGCCCATGACGGGGTCGTACGACGCGAGTGCGTCCTCGTACGACACCAGGTCGGTCGTGGTGGTCACGGTGAAACTTCCCTCTCAGCCCAGCAGGACGTCGTCGTCGCCCAGCCGCTTCAGCTCGCGGTAGAGAATGGCCAGGTTGGTGACGACCGCGGCGCCGGTCACGACGGCGTCGATCAGCCGCAGCGTGTCGTTGTCCCCGCGGGCCTTCTTGATCTGCTTGTAGACCCCGACGGCGCCGAACGCCGACGTGGCCATCGAGACGTACAGACCGGACTTGGACTTCTTGAAGCCCTTGGCCTTGGTCAGTGCACTCACAGCGACGGAGCCTCCTCGATCAGCGGATGGCCCCACTTTTCCACGAAGGCGGCCTCGACGGCGGCACCCACCTTGTACAGGCGGTCGTCCTTCATGACGGGGGCGATGATCTGCAGGCCGACCGGGAGGTTGTCCTCCGGGGCGAGACCGCACGGCAGCGACATGGCCGCGTTGCCCGCCAGGTTGGTCGGGATGGTGCACAGGTCGGCGAGGTACATCGCCATCGGGTCGTCGGCACGCTCGCCGATCGCGAAGGCGGTGGTGGGGGTCGTCGGGGAGACGATGACGTCGACCTGCTCGAACGCCTTGTCGAAGTCCTGCTTGATGAGCGTGCGGACCTTCTGGGCGCTGCCGTAGTAGGCGTCGTAGTAGCCGCTCGACAGGGCGTACGTGCCGAGCATGATGCGGCGCTTGACCTCGGGGCCGAAGCCGGCCTCGCGGGTGAGGGAGGTGACCGCCTCGGCCGAGTTCGTGCCGTCGTCGCCGGTCCGCAGGCCGTAGCGCAGGCCGTCGAAGCGGGCGAGGTTGGAGGAGCACTCCGAGGGCGCGATCAGGTAGTACGCCGACAGCGCCAGGTCGAAGGACGGGCAGTCCAGCTCGACGATCTCGGCACCCAGCTCCTTGAGCAGCGCGACGGACTCGTCGAAGCGCTGGATGACGCCGGCCTGGTAGCCCTCGCCGCGGAACTGCTTGACGACGCCGACGCGCATGCCCTCGACGCTGCCGTCGCGGGCGGCCTCGACGACCGCCGGGACGGGCTCGTCGATAGAGGTGGAGTCCATCGGGTCGTGGCCGGCGATCACCTCGTGCAGCAGGGCCGCGTCCAGGACCGTGCGGGCGCAGGGCCCGCCCTGGTCGAGGGAGGAGGAGAAGGCGACCATGCCGTACCGCGACACCCCGCCGTACGTCGGCTTCACGCCGACCGTGCCGGTGACGGCGGCCGGCTGGCGGATGGAGCCGCCGGTGTCGGTGCCGATGGCGAGGGGGGCCATGTGCGCGGCCAGTGCGGCGGAGGAGCCGCCACCGGAGCCGCCGGGGATCTTCGTCAGGTCCCAGGGGTTGCCGGTCGGGCCGTAGGCGCTGTTCTCGGTGGAGGACCCCATGGCGAACTCGTCCATGTTGGTCTTGCCGAGGATGACGACGTCGGCGGCCTTCAGGCGCTTGGTGACGGTGGCGTCGTAGGGCGGGATCCACCCTTCCAGGATCTTCGAACCGACGGTCGTCGGGACGCCCTCGGTGGTGAAGATGTCCTTGAGCGCGAGGGGCACGCCGGCCAGCGGGCCGAGCTTCTCGCCGCGCTCGCGCTTCTCGTCCACGGCACGGGCCTGGGCGAGGGCGCCCTCCCGGTCGACGTGCAGGAAGGCGTGCACCTTCTCGTCGACGGCCTCGATGCGGGCGAGGTGGGCCTCGGTGACCTGGACGGCCGTGAGCTCACCGGAAGCGATCTTCGCGGCGGTCTCGGCGGCCGTGAGCTTGATGCAGTATTCGATGTTTTTGGCCGTCATGACTTCTAGTCCTCCCCAGGATCTGCGGCACCTTGAAACGCTGCTGCTCCTGGGCCGGGGCGCCGGAGAGCGCCTGCTCGGGGGTGAGCGAGGGACGGACCTCGTCCGGGCGCATGACGTTCGTCAGCGGGAGCGGGTGCGAGGTCGGCGGTACGTCTTGGTCGGCGACCTCGCTGACGCGGGCGACCGCGCCGATGATGTCGTCCAGCTGGCCCGCGAAGTGTTCGAGCTCTTCGGGCTTCAGCTCCAGACGCGCCAGCCGGGCGAGGTGGGCGACCTCCTCGCGCGTGATGCCAGGCATGCAGCGATCCTCTGGGGGTGAGTGAATGTGGTTTGGCCCAATCCTATGGGGCGGGAGGCCGTGCCCGTGAAACGGTTTGCCGGGCCTCGCGCCCCGGCCCCGCCAGGGCGCTGTTGGCTGCGCTGAACTAGCCGATGCGGCCGGAGTCGTCAGCCGTGGCCGCCGGGAGGGCGGCCCGGGGGCGCTGCCAGCCGCGGGAGCCGCGGGCGCGGAGCCAGGCCGTGGTCTCGTCGGGGGGCATCGCGGCGGCGACCAGCCAGCCCTGGACGGCGTCGCAGCCGAGGTCGCGCAGACGTTCCCAGGTCTCGTCGTCCTCGACGCCCTCGGCGACGACGAGCAGGCCGAGGGAGTGCGCGAGGTCGACCGTGCAGCGCACGATCTCGGCGTCCTCGGTGTCGACCGCGAGCCGGGCGACGAACGAGCGATCGATCTTCAGCTCGCTGACCGGGAGCCGGCGCAGGTGCACGAGCGAGGAGTAGCCCGTGCCGAAGTCGTCCAGGGACATCTTCACGCCGTGTCCGGTCAGCCCGTTGAGGGTGTCGGCGGCGCGCTGCGGGTCCTCCAGGAGGACGTGTTCCGTTATCTCCAGTTGGAGCGCTCCCGCGGGGACGCCGTGCCGGGCCAGCCGGGCGGCGACCGAGCCGGCGAAGCCGGGCGTGTGCACGTCGCGCGGGGAGACGTTGACCGCGACCGGGACGAACAGCCCCTGGGCCCGCCAGCGCGCGACCTGGCCGAGCGCGGTCTCCAGGACGTACTCGGTGAGATGGGGCATCAGCCCGAGGACTCGGCGATCGCTATGAACTCGTCCGGCGGCACCTTGCCCCGCTCGGGGTGCACCCAGCGGACCAGGGCCTCCAGGCCCGCGACCTGCCCGTCGAAGCGGACCTTCGGCTGGTAGTGGAGCTCGACCTCGTGGGCGTCCAGCGCCCGGCGCAGGTCGCCCAGCAGGCCGAGCCGGTCCGGGGTGTTCGAGTCGCGCTTGGACTCGTAGACCTCGACGCCCGTACGGTCCCGCTTCGCCTGGTACATCGCCACGTCCGCCCGCCGCAGCAGCCCCTCGGCGTCCAGGGCGTGGTCGGGGAAGACGGCGACTCCCGCGCTGGCCTCCAGGACGAGGGTGAGGCCGTCGAGGTCGAGCGGGGAGCTGAGCCAGGTGACCAGGTTGCGGGCGACCCGGGTCGCGGAGGTCGTGGAGTCGGCGACCGGCAGTAAGACGGCGAACTCGTCCCCGCCGAGCCGCGCGGCCTCCGCCCCTCGCGGCAGCGCCACGCGCAGCCGGTCGGCGATCTGCAACAGCAGCCGGTCACCGGCCAGATGACCGAGAGTGTCGTTGACCGACCGGAAACGGTCGAGGTCGATCAGCATCAGGGCGGCGCGGGCGTCGATGCGCTCGGCGTCGTCCAGCGCGGTCCAGATGCGCTCCAGCAGCCACTGGCGGTTGGGCAGGCCGGTCAGCGGGTCGCGCAGCTGCTCCTCCGCACGGGCCCGCGCTATCCAGAGCGTGGAGTCAAGGGCGATGAGCGGGATGGAGAACAGCGGCAGCAGGATCGGCTTGGCGGCGGCCACCACGCAGACCAGCGGCGCGATGCCCAGCAGCGCGACCGCGACCAGTCCCTGTCTGACCAGCGCGGTGCGGGCGACGGTGGGCAGGCCGGGGCGCGGGGCGTGCAGGTACCAGAGCAGCACACGGGAGACGGCGAGGTAGGCGGCGGCGACCAGGGCCACCTGAGGTGCGGTGTAGAGCGTCCAGTTGTGCGGGTCCGCCGGGGACTCGACGGACGGTACGGATCCGAAGGCGCCCAGCACCAGAGCACCGGCGCCGATCCCGAGGAGGTCGACCGCCCCGTGCAGGACGCCCTGGCGCCAGCGGTTGCGGCGGGCTATGCCGACCAGCACCACGACCGTGAGGCTGACCATGCCGGCCGGTACCCAGCCGTAGAGCAGCAGCACGGCGAGGGTGAGGGCGGCGCCCGAGCCGGTGCCGCCCCACCAGCGGGAGCGGCCCAGCATGACCAGGTGGCCGACGATGATGCCGGTCAGCACGGCCAGCGCCCAGCCGGCCCTGCCGGACGGGAAGAGCGCGTGGCCGCCGGTGAAGGCGCGGTAGAAGCCGGCGCCCAGGACGAACCCGGCGGCCGCGACGACCGCCGCGGGCAGCGCGGGCCAGGACAGGTGCCGTTCGGTGTCCGCGTCCGGGTCCGCACCCGTCAGTCCAGGGGTGTGTTCGGGGACGGGCTGGGTGGCACCGCGGCCGTCCGCCGCGGCGCGCCCCCGCCGACGCGCCCGTCCGCGGTGTACTGTCCGACGGCGCGCACCTCCACGCCCGGACGTCCCGCCGGCCGTCCGGTCCCACGGACTGCACGCCATGCGACCGCGATGCGGCGCAGGCGCAGCCGTGAGCCCGGCACGGCGCTCTCGGTCGGTTCCATTCCCGTCCCTCTCACAGCCGGCGGTGCCCACGCCCCGCGGCCCGGTGCCCGACAACCTTCAACGGCCCGCGCCCGAAAAACCCTTCCCCGTGCTCCGCGTGAGCACGAAGATGCCCCGACCGCAGCTGGGCACGGCAGGCGCACATCTCAACAGTAGGCCGCAGAAGGCTTCCACGGGCAGCGGTCGCCGACGGTTGCCCGAATGCGCCCCGGCCACCCGTATGCATCTGGTATGCGCCGATCGGGTGGCCTTCAACCGCTACTCCTCGGTCGAAAGGGCGACTTCGGCCGCCGCGTCCGGTCCTTGTTCCAGCAGGACCCCGAAGCCCTCCTCGTTCAGGACCGGCACCTTCAGCTGCATCGCCTTGTCGTATTTCGATCCGGGGCTGTCTCCCACAACGACGAACGACGTCTTCTTCGAAACCGAACCGGTCACCTTCGCTCCGCGGCTCTGCAGCTCCTCCTTGGCGCCGTCCCGCGTGAAGTGTTCGAGGGTGCCGGTGACGACCACGGTGAGACCTTCGAGCGGGCGCGGCCCTTCGTCCTCGCCGGTGCTCTCCGCCTCCATGCGGACGCCCGCGGCCTTCCACTTACGGATGATTTCGCGGTGCCAGTCCTCGGCGAACCACTGCTTGAGGGAGGCCGCGATGGTCGGGCCGACGCCCTCGGTGACCGCCAGCTCCTCCTCCGTGGCCTGGTCGATCCGCTCGATCGAGCGGAACTCGCGGGCCAGCGCCTCGGCGGCGACCGGTCCGACATGACGGATCGACAGGCTGGTGATGATCCGGGCGAGCGGGCGCTCCTTGGCCGCCGCGATGTTCTCCAGCATGGCGACCGCGTTCTTGCGGGGCTCGCCCTGCTGGTTCGCGAAGATCGTGGCGACCTTCTCCTCGCCGGTCTTCGGGTCGCGCTTGGGCAGACCGCTGTCCGGGTCGAGGACGTACGCCTTGATGGGCAGCAGCTGTTCGATGGTGAGGTCGAACAGGTCGCCCTCGTCCACCAGCGGCGGGTCCTCCGGCTCCAGCGGCGCGGTGAGAGCGGCCGCGGCGACGTAGCCGAAGTGCTCGATGTCCAGCGCCTTGCGGCCCGCGAGGTAGAACAGGCGCTCGCGCAACTGGGCCGGGCAGGTGCGGGCGTTGGGGCAGCGCAGGTCGACGTCGCCCTCCTTCATCGGCCTGAGCGGTGTGCCGCACTCGGGGCACTCGCCCGGCATCACGAACTCGCGCTCCGTGCCGTCGCGCAGGTCCGCGACGGGCCCGAGGATCTCCGGGATGACATCACCCGCCTTGCGCAGCACCACCGTGTCGCCGATGAGGACGCCCTTGGCCTTGACCACGTCCTGGTTGTGCAGCGTGGCGAACTCGACCTCGGAGCCCGCGACCGTGACCGGCTCGACCTGGGCGTACGGCGTGACCCGGCCCGTGCGGCCCACGCCCACGCGGATGTTGACGAGCTTGGTGTTGACCTCCTCCGGCGCGTACTTGTACGCGATCGCCCAGCGCGGGGCGCGCGAGGTCGAACCGAGGCGGCCCTGGAGGGGGATCTCGTCGAGCTTGACGACCACGCCGTCGATCTCGTGCTCCACGGAGTGGCGGTTCTCGCCGTAGTGGGCGATGAACTCCCCCACGCCTTCGAGGCCGTCGACCACTCGGTTGTGCCGGGAGGTGGGCAGACCCCAGGTCTTCAGCAGGTCGTACGCCTGGGAGAGGCGGGTCAGGCCGGTGTAGCCCTCCAGGGCGCCGATGCCGTGGACCACCATGTGCAGAGGGCGGGTGGCGGTGACGCGCGGGTCCTTCTGGCGCAGCGAACCCGCCGCGGCGTTGCGCGGGTTGGCGAAGGGCTTGTCGCCGGCCTCGACCAGCCGGGCGTTGAGCTCCTGGAACTTCTCCATCGGGAAGTAGACCTCGCCGCGGATCTCCACCAGGTCCGGGACGCGGTCGCCCTTGAGGCGCTCCGGGATCTCGGCGATCGTGCGGACGTTCGGCGTGATGTCCTCGCCGGTGCGGCCGTCGCCGCGGGTCGCCGCGCGGGTGAGGCGGCCGTGTTCGTAGGTGAGGTTCACGGCGAGGCCGTCGACCTTCAGCTCGCACAGGAAGTGGTAGTCCTGCTCGCCCAGTTCCCTGGCGATGCGCTCCGACCAGGCGGCGAGCTCCTCGTCGTTGAAGGTGTTGTCGAGCGAGAGCATGCGCTGGCGGTGCTCGACCGCCGTGAACTCCGTCGCGTAGGACCCGGCGACCTTCTGGGTCGGCGAATCCGGAGTGCGCAGCTCCGGGTATTCCTCCTCCAGCGTCTCCAGGGAACGCAGCAACTGGTCGAACTCCGCGTCGCTGACGACGGGAGCGTCCTTCACGTAGTAGCGGAAGCGGTGCTCCTCGATCTGCTCCGCGAGGCGCGCCTGCTTCTCCCGTGCCTCGGCGGGCACCGTCGTCGTCTCCGCTTGCTTGTCGCCGGCCACCGTGTCGTCCTCCCGTTACTCTGGGTTGTCCGCGAGAGATCTCGCCGCCCGGACGCAGTGAGCGAGAGCCGAGCGCGCGTACCCCGGGGAGGCCCCGCGAGTCCGCACGCCGGGGTGAGCGTGACCGCCTCCGCGAGAAGCCCCGGTGACAGCCCCAGCCTGCGCCACAGCGTCCTGACACCCATGACGCTACCGGCAGGGTCTGACAATGGGCCCTCCACGGCCGGGACGACACCGGCGAACAGCCGGGTGCCGCCCTCCACCGCCTCACCGATCGCCTCGTCGTCACGCTCGGTGAGCAGGGAGAAGTCGAAGGAGACGGCCGCGGCGCCGGCCCGGCGGAGCAGGGCGAAGGGCACGTCCGGGGCGCAGGAGTGGACGACGACCGGGCCGTCCTCGTGCACGGCGACGACGTCGCGCAGTGTGGCCTCGACGATCTGCCGGTCGACGGCCCGGTGGGTGCGGTAGCCGCTGGCGGTCCTCACCTGGCCCCGCAGGACAGCGGTGAGGGACGGCTCGTCGAGCTGGAGCACGAGGTGCGCGCCCGGGATGCGCCGCCGGAGCTCGGCGAGGTGCAGACGCAGACCCTCCGCGAGGGAGGCGGCCAGGTCGCGACAGGCACCGGCGTCGGAGAGGGCCGCCTCGCCGCCGCGCAGCTCCAGGTCGGCGGCGAGGGTCCAGGGTCCGACGGCCTGGACCTTCAGCGGTCCCTCGTACTCCTGCGTGAACTCCTCCAGCGCGTCGAGGTCCTCGCCGAGCCAGGAACGGGCTCGCTTGGTGTCCCGTCCCGGCCGGTCGCCGAGCCGCCATCCGCTGGGCTCCACGCGCGCGTACAGCTCGACGAGCATCCCCGCGGTCCGCCCGATCATGTCCGCTCCGGGCCCCCGGGCGGGCAGTTCGGGCAGGAAGGGGAAGTCCTCGAAGGTCCCGGTGACGGTCTTGGCGGCTTCTCGGGCGTCGCCGCCGGGCATGGACCCCACGCCGGTGGCGGCACCGAACCTGAACTGGCTGTTTTCGCTCACCGGAGAAGCCTACGGAACGGGTCCGCCGGGGTCAGTTCCCCGGTCGTACCGTGAGGTCGTTGACCTCCGCGTCCCTCGGCAGGTCGAGGGCCATGACGATCGTCGTGGCGACCGACTCGGGGTCGATCCACTTCGAGGCGTCGTACTCCTTGCCCTCCTGCTGGTGGACCTTGGCCTGCATGGGGCTGGCCGTGCGGCCGGGGTAGACCGAGGTGACGCGGACTCCGTTGCCGTGCTCCTCGTGGCGCAGGGAGTCGGCCAGGGCCTTCAGGCCGTGCTTGGAGGCGGCGTACGCGGACCAGGCGGCGTGGGCGTTGAGGCCGGCGCCGGAGTTGACGAACACCACGTGGCCCCGGGCGGCGCGCAGCTGGGGCAGGAAGTGGCGGGTCAGTTCGGCGGGGGCGACGAGGTTGACGTTGAGCTGGTGGCGCCAGGTCTTCGGGGTGAGTTCACCGACCGGGCCGAGGTCGACGACACCGGCGATGTGCAGCAGCGAGTCCACTCGGTCGGGCAGCGACTGGTGGGAGAAGGCCCAGGAGAGCTTGTCGGGGTCGGCCAGGTCGCCGACCAGGGTCTTCGCCCCGGGGAACTCCGCCGCCAGCTCCTTCGCACGGCCCGCGTCGCGCGCGTGCAGCACGAGGTCGTCCCCGCGCGCGTGCAGACGGCGGGCCACGGCCGCGCCGATGCCGGAGCCCGCCCCGGTGATCACATGAGTAGCCATGCCCGCCATGCTCGCATCAGAGCAAGGCCCCTAGGTCACTCGATCCCCCGGCTCTCCTCCAGATACGCCAGCGCCCCCACCGGCTCCTCCGCGAAGAACACCAGGTCGGTGAGGGGGCGGGGCAGGAATCCCTCGTCCTCCATGCGGCGGAACTGCTCCTTCAGACCGTCGTAGAAGCCGGCGGTGTTGAGCAGGACCACCGGCTTGTCCGTGTGGCCGTGCTTCTTCAGTTCCAGGATCTCGGTCGCCTCGTCGAGCGTGCCGGTGCCGCCCACCATGATCACCACGGCGTCGGCCTTCTCCAGGAGCAGCTTCTTGCGCTCGGCGAGGTCCTTCGCGACGACCATCTCGTCGACGCCCGGGCGGGCCTTGGCCGAGAGGAACTGCACGGAGACGCCGGTGAGCCGGCCGCCCGCCTCCTGAACCCCGTCGGCGACGACCTTCATGAGGCCGACGTCCGAGCCGCCCCACACGAGGGTGTGACCACCCTTGCCCAGCAGTTTCGCGAACTCCCGCGCGGGTCGGGTGTAGCGCTCGTCGAGGTCGGCGGCGGAGAGGAAGACACAGATGTTCATGGGCCCACCGTACGGGCCCGATCCGCGGTCGCGGTCACGCGGATCTTGGACTGCCGGTGCGGGAGCCGTTCCCAGTCGTCCATGAACCGGGCGTCCAGGCCGTGCTCGGCTGCGAGTCCGGTCAGCGTCGCCGTCCGGTAGTAGAAGTCCTCGCGCAGCACCTGGTGCTCTTCGCCCTCCGTGCGATCGAACGTGAAGTCGAAGAACCCGCCGGGCGCGAGGATCCGGCCGACGTGGGCGAAGCACTCCTCGATGACGCGCAGCGGAGAGTGCGAGAAGACGCTGTGCGCGTGCACGACGTCGAAGTGCGCGTCGGGCAGGAAGGCGAAGGTGAGATCGTCCGCGAGCGCCAGGTAGGGCAGCTTGGACTGGAGGTTCTCGGCCACCAGGGTGTCCTGGGCGGCGAGCAGGATGTGCGGCGAGATGTCGATGCCGTAGTAGTGGCCGCTGTCCAGGTGGTCGATGAACAGCCGTCCGGCGCGCAGGTTGCCGCAGCCGATCTCCAGCATGCGGTGGTGCGGCTGGAGGCCGTGTCCCACCAGGTAGTCGAACTGCATCCGGCCGATCCGCGTCCACGACTCGCGCGACGGGTTGTGTCCCACCGCCGCCTCCGCGCTGCGCGCCGCGTCGGAGGCCATCACGGCGCGGTAGTACGCGATGTGGTCGCGGTACCGCAGCCGCAGCCAGGCGTCCCGCGCCGCGCGCCGGGCGTGCGCCGGTACGCGCTCCGGGTGGCGCAGGGCGTATCTGACCTGGTGGGCCAGGGTGCTGCGGTTCCTGGCCGGTTCCGTGGCTCGCATGGGGGCCTCCTGCGGCGAGGGAAGAACTCCGCTTCAGCCTGCGCTGTAACCAGGGAGTCGGCTACCCAAGGAGGGGCGATCGTGACGAACGGACATCGCATCACCATCGAGCGGAGCGGCCGGCACGTGCGCGTCGTGCACGGCGGGCAGGTGCTGGCGGAGAGCGACCAGCCGCTGGTCCTGCGCGAGACGGGCTGTCCCGAGCGCTACTACCTCCCGGCCGAGGACGTACGCCTCGACCTGCTGATGCCGTCGGACACGCACACGTACTGCCCCTTCAAGGGCACCGCGTCCTACTGGTCGCTGCCGGACGCGGCGGACCTCGTCTGGGCGTATCCGGAGCCCAAGCCGGACGTCGGGGAGATCAAGGACCACCTGTGCTTCTACGAGGTGGAAGTGCTGTGATCGGCTGACGCACGGCCCGCCTCACCCATGAAGACCGTGCCGTGCGGCAGTCTGCTCCGACATGGACAAGAAGATCCTTTCGCGCGACGGCACCCGAATCGCCTACGAGAGCACCGGCCGGGGCCCCGCGGTCGTCCTGGTGAGCGGCGCGATGTCGACGGGCGGCACCCTGGCGCCGCTGGCCGTGTCGCTCTCGGAGCGCTTCCAGGCCGTCGTGTACGACCGCCGGGGCCGCGGCGCCAGCGGGGACACGGCGCCGTATGCCGTGGAGCGCGAGGTCGAGGACCTGGCGGCGGTGATCGAGGCAGTGGGCGGCGAGGCGTTCCTGTACGGCATCTCGTCGGGCGGGGCGCTGGTCCTGGAGGCGGCGGCGAGCGGGCTGCCGGTGCGGCGGGTCGCGGTGTACGAGACGCCGTTCGCGATGTCCGAGGAGGGCGCCGAGGAGCGCGGGCGGTACACCGCGCGTCTGACGGAGGCGCTCGGTGAGGGGCGGCGCGGGGACGCGGTCGAGCTGTTCCTGCGGCTGACCGGCCTGGCCGAAGAGGTCATCCAGGGCGCCCGGCAGTCCCCCATGTGGGCCGGCATGGAGGCGATCGCCCCGAGCCTCGCCTACGACGACGCGGTCATGCGCGACGGCCGCGTGCCCCGCTTCAGGCTGGCCTCCGTCGCCGTCCCCGTCCTGGCCGTCGCGGGCGACGCGAGCCCGGCGTGGCTCCGCGAGGCGGCCCGATCCATCGCGGACTCGGTCCCCCAGGGCACGTACCGCACCCTCCAGGGCCAGACGCACATGGTCGAGCCGAATGTGCTGGCACCGGTGCTGGTGGAGTTCTTCACGCGGGCCTGAGAACGACGTGAGGTCGGCGATGCCCAGGGCCCAGGCGAACCTCGCGCGGCCCTCGAAGTGAGAGCCTCGTGCCCCCGTGGCGTCAGGCCACGCCCGCCGGGGCCCGCTTCGTCGAGGCGATCGTCGCCGAGCCCACCACGCGCGTGCCGTCGTACAGGACGATCGCCTGGCCGGGGCGACACCGCGGACCGGGTCGGTGAAGGTGACCTCGAGGGAGCCGTCGATCAGCTCGGCGGTGACCTCGGTCTCGCCGCCGTGGGCGCGGAGCTGGGCCGTGTAGGTGCCGGGGCCGACCGGGGCGGCGCCGCACCAGCGGGGCTTGATCGCGGTGAGGGCGTTGACGTCGAGAGCGGACGCCGGGCCGACGGTCACCGTGTTGTCGACCGGGGAGATGTCGAGGACGTAGCGCGGCTTGCCGTCGGGCGCCGGGGTGCCGATGCGCAGGCCCTTGCGCTGGCCGATGGTGAAGCCGTACGCACCCTCGTGCGTGCCGATCTTCGCTCCCGACTCGTCGACGATGTCGCCCTCCGCCTTGCCGAGCCGGTCCGCGAGGAAGCCCTGGGTGTCGCCGTCGGCGATGAAGCAGATGTCGTGCGAGTCGGGCTTCTTGGCGACCGCGAGGCCCCGGCGCTCGGCCTCCGCGCGGATCTCGTCCTTGGTGGTGACCGTGTCGCCGAGCGGGAAGAGCGCGTGCGCCAGCTGCTTCTCGTCCAGCACACCGAGGACGTACGACTGGTCCTTGGCCATGTCGGACGCGCGGTGCAGCTCGCGCGTGCCGTCGGCGAGCGTGACGACCTTGGCGTAGTGGCCCGTGCACACCGCGTCGAAGCCCAGCGCGAGCGCCTTGTCCAGCAGCGCGGCGAACTTGATCTTCTCGTTGCAGCGCAGGCAGGGGTTGGGGGTGCGGCCGGCCTCGTACTCGGCGACGAAGTCCTCGACGACGTCCTCACGGAAGCGGTCGGCGAGGTCCCACACGTAGAAGGGGATGCCGATGACGTCGGCGGCGCGACGGGCGTCGCGCGAGTCCTCGATGGTGCAGCAGCCCCGCGCGCCCGTCCGGAAGGATTGCGGGTTGGCGGAGAGCGCGAGGTGGACGCCGGTCACGTCGTGGCCCGCCTCGGCCGCGCGGGCGGCGGCGACGGCGGAGTCGACGCCGCCGGACATGGCGGCCAGGACGCGAAGGGGACGGGAGCGCTGCGGGGTGTCAGTCATAACCCTTCCAGGGTACGGGGGCGCGGGAACCAGGACTCGCGAGTATCCGTTGTCGATCACATGGGACAGCGGAAGGCTCCGAAGGACGGCGACCGGAAGGTCGGGCGTCGGGCGTTGCTGATCGGCGGGGCGGCGGCAGCGGCGGGTTCGGCCGTGCTGGCCCGGGATGAGCTCGCGCGGCTGTGGTGGCGGACTCCCGGCGTGGAGAGGCCGCGCAAGGAGGGCGAGGTCGACTACGGGGGCGCGCGCTGGGTGGCGGCGTCGGACGCGAACTGGCGCCGCGCGGACCGGCCCGACGACTTCGGCATAGACATGGTGATCGTCCATGTCACACAGGGCAGTTTCGACAGTGCAGTGAAGGCCTTCCAGGACCCGGGGCACAAGGCGGCCACGCACTACATCGTCCGCCAGGACGGGCATGTCACGCAGATGATCCGCGAGCTGGACGTGGCGTACCACGCGGGCAACCGCGACTACAACGAGCGCAGTGTCGGCATCGAGCACGAGGGCTTCGTGGACCGTCCGCAGGACCTCACGGACGAGATGTACGAGGCCTCGGCCCGCCTCACGGCCCGGATCTGCGCGCGCTACGACATACCCGTCGACCGCGAGCACATCATCGGCCACGTGGAGGTCCCGGGCACGGACCACACGGACCCGGGGCCGCACTGGGACTGGGACAAGTACATGCGGCTGGTGCGCCAGGCGCGTACGGCACCGGCGTAGGCGCCTGGCGCCCGGCCTCGGGCGGCGCGCTACGTCAGCCCCGCCGCCCTGGCCCGTTCCACCGCCGGGCCGATGGCCTTCGCCAGGGCCTCGATGTCGGCCTCGGTGGAGGTGTGGCCGAGGGAGAAGCGGAGGGTGCCGCGGGCCAGGTCCGGGTCGGTGCCGGTGGCGAGGAGGACATGGCTGGGCTGGGCGACACCGGCGGTGCAGGCGGAGCCGGTGGAGCACTCGATGCCCTGGGCGTCGAGCAGAAGCAGCAGGGAGTCGCCCTCGCAGCCGGGGAAGGTGAAGTGCGCGTTGGCGGGGAGGCGGCCCTCGGGGTCCGGGTCGCCGCCGAGGATCGCGTCCGGCACTGCCGTACGGACGGCGGAGACGAGGGCGTCGCGCAGGGCGCCGATCTCGCGGGCGAACCACTCGCGCTGCTCGGCGGCCAGCCGCCCGGCGACCGCGAAGGAGGCGACGGCGGGCACGTCGAGGGTGCCGGAGCGCACATGCCGCTCCTGGCCGCCGCCGTGCAGGACGGGGACGGGGGTGTGTTCACGGCCGAGGATGAGCGCGCCGATGCCGTAGGGCCCGCCGATCTTGTGGCCCGACACCGTCATCGCGGCGAGGCCGGAGGCGGTGAAGTCGACGGGGATCTGCCCGAAGGCCTGGACTGCGTCCGAGTGCAGCGGGACGCCGAACTCGGCGGCGGCTTCGGCGAGTTCACGGACGGGCAGGATCGTCCCGATCTCGTTGTTCGCCCACATGACGGTGGCGAGGGCCACGTCGTCGGGGTTGCGGGCGATCGCCTCGCGCAGGGTGTCCGGGTGGACGCGGCCGTGGGCGTCGACCGGCAGGTACTCGACGGTGGCACCCTCGTGTTCGCCGAGCCAGTGCACGGCGTCGAGGACCGCGTGGTGCTCGACGGGGCTGGCGAGGACGCGGGTGCGGCCCGGGTCGGCATCGCGGCGTGACCAGTAAAGGCCCTTGACGGCGAGGTTGTCGGCCTCGGTGCCGCCCGAGGTGAAGACGACCTCGCTGGGGCGTGCGCCGAGGGCTTCGGCGAGGGTCTCGCGGGCCTCCTCGACGGTGCGGCGGGCCTGCCGGCCGGATGCGTGGAGGGAGGACGCGTTGCCGGTGGCACCCAGGTGGGCGGTGAGCGCCTCTGCCGCCTCCGGGAGCATCGGGGTGGTCGCGGCGTGGTCGAGGTAAGCCATGGTGAGCCCGATTCTACGGCTCCCCTTCGACCGGCCTCAGATCAAGGTTGGCCGAACCCGACCGGACCGGAACCGCTTTCCGGTGCGGCTGCGGCCCGTCGTCCTCGGGCCGGCCGCGACACGTCGGCGGATGGCCGTCCGACGGCGGCTCAGAAGCTCCACGAGACCGTGCTGTCCGCCTGCATGAACGCCACCAGGACCAGCAGGTCGGCGATGCCGAGGCCCAGACCCAGACAGGCGCGGCCGCGGCGCTCGGTGCCGCGCCACAGGGCGATGCTCGCCAGCACGATGGCGATCGGGCCCAGGAAGATGTTGAGGACGAGGAGGCCGAGCAGGCCCAGGATGAAGGACGCGACGGCCATGCCGTCGGTGTCGCGGATGCCGGTGCGGCGCGAGGCCGGAGCGGTGAGCTGCATGGTGATCTGCTCCCGAGGTCGGGTCGGACGTGTGGTGGTCAGTGGGCCTGCGTGTGGCGCCGGCGGCCGTGGCGCTCGCGGAGCGCGAAGATGCCGAGCCAGACGGCGATGACGACGCCCGCGGCGACGGAGAAGGTGAGCGGCGCGTGGGCGACGGTGCCCAGGACGACTCCCAGCAGCAGGAGTGCGGCGACGATGAACAGCACGGAGAACAACCCCCAGGGTTTCGGTGAACGGTTGTGGTTACAGTTGTTCACTGACTTCCCAGTCTAGCGTCTCCCATGACTTTCCAATTACAGAGAACAGTTGTTAACTGCATGGTATGAGTCACACCCTCGGCATCCGGCAGGCCCAGAAACAGAAGACCCGGCAGGCACTCCTGGACGCGGCCCTGGGACTGCTCGAGGAGCAGAGCCTGAGCAGCCTCGGGCTGCGCGAGGTCACCCGCGCCGTCGGTGTCGCCCCGACCGCCTTCTACCGCCACTTCCGCTCCACGGCGGATCTGGGCGTGGCCCTGGTCGAGGAGGCGCTGGGCAGCCTGCACCCGATGATCCGGACGACGGTGTCCACGACGGGTGACCACGAGGAACGCATCACGCGCGCCATCGAGTTGATCTCCCGTCACGTCGACGGGTACCCAGCACATGTCCGGTTCATCGCCCGTGAACGACATGGCGGAGTTCAGCCGGTGCGGGAGGCGATACGGGCCCAGCTGGCCCGGTTCGCCCAGGAGGTCAAGGACGAACTGGCCCAGGACCCGGTGTCGGAGGGCTGGTCCGAGGACGACCTGCTGATGCTCGCGCACCTGTACGTGGACCAGATGCTGATCACCGCGTCGCTCTTCCTGGAGGCGCAGGAGGGGCCGGAGGAGGAGCGCGAGGAGCGGACCCGGAACGTCGCCCAGGTGGCGACCCGGCAGATGCGGCTGATCGGCCTGGGCCGCCACCACTGGCTGGACTGACCCACCACCGGGAACAGCCCGGGGCGGCGCGCCCGTCCCGCGAGCCCGCCGCCCCTGCCGCGTCGGGTCACACCTACTGCGACTGCCCCTGACCGCCGCCCGGAGCACCACAGCCGCCGCCCTGGCCGCCGCCAGGACCACCCTGCCCGCCACCCGGCGCCCCACTGGGCATCCCCGACGCCGCCCCTGACGGTGTGCCCGACGGCGCCCCGGAAGGAGCCCCGGACGGTGCCCCCGAAGGCGCGCCCGACGGCGCCCCGCTCGGCCTCCCCGACGGTGCCCGGCAAGCCTGCCGCTGTTGTCCGGACCCACCGCCGCTGCCCGAGGACGACGAGGAGTCACCCGACCCGCACGCCACCAACGCCAGGGGTGACAGCACCAGCAGGGCCACGGCTGGAACGAGACGCACACGCTTCATGAGAAACAACTCCGAGGAGGATGAGGGAGTTCTGAGGCGGGCACTCAACCAACACCACATGGGCCTTCCTTGGGCCTGCCCTGTGACCGCCCTGTCAGCGGGGCAAAGCGCACCTCAAGGCACCCGTCCGACCAGGGGTTTTCACCCCTGGCCCGCCCCCGGGCGCTGGTACAGCTCCGTGACGGAACCGGCCGCCCGGGCCAGCTCCTCACGCACCTGCGGGGCGAGAGGACCTCCACCTGGTCGGCGAACGCGAGCAGTTGGCGGGTCTCACCGAGGACCCCGTACGTCAGCCGCGCGGTCACCCACTCGCTCTCGCCGTCGTCCTCGGGGCGCCCCGCCAGCAGGGGTGCCGTCAGCCGCAGGAACATGTCGAGCCGGTCACGCCGTACCCGGACGGTGACGTCGAGCCCGCCGGGCCGCTCCTCGACCTGCCGGCGCAGGACCTCCCAGACCTCGGCGAGTTCGACGCCCGGGCGGCGCCGTACGGGGTCGTCGAGGAGCCGGGCCGACCGCACCCGGTCCGCCCGGAAGAGCCGTGGTGCGGCCCGCCGGTCGGCGACCAGGTACCAGACGCCCGCCTTGGCGACGAGACCGTACGGGTCGACGGTGTACGTCCGCGTCCGGCGCTCTCCGCTGTGCCGGTAGCGCAGCCGCAGCCTGCGGTCGGCGAAGACCGCGTCCCGCAGCACCTCCAGGTCGACGGCAGGTTGCGGTCCGCCCCGCCAGCGGGTGGCGTCGACGAGGATGCGGCGGGATGCCCTCTCGGCGGCCGGGCGGTGCGGAGCCGGCAGCGCGGCCATGACCTTCCGCAGGGCCGAGCCGAACGCCGCGTCCAGCCCGAGCGCGGCGTGCGCGCCCTGCGCGGCCAGGACGAACAGCGCGCGGGACTCGTCGGCGGTCAGGCCGGTGACGTCCGTGCGGAATCCGGCGAGCAGTTCGATGCCGCCGTGCCGCCCGCGTTCGGCGTAGACCGGGACGCCCGCGGCCGACAGGGACTCGACGTCGCGGTAGACGGTGCGGACGGACACCTCGAGCCGCTCGGCGAGTTCGCGCGCCGGGACCCGGCCGCGGGTCTGCAGGAGCAGCAGGATCGACAGCAGTCGGTCGGACTTCACGGCATCAGGATCGTGCCGTGCGCACGGCCGCGGCAAATGTTGACGGTGGTTGTCAGGTTATCCGGGGATGCTCCTGCCGCCCACCCACTCAGGAGGAGATCCGATGACCACCGACCCCCGGCCGCTGTTCACCCGCGCCACCGAACAGGCCGCCACGCTGATCGGGACCGTGCGCACGGAGCAGCTCGACCGCGCCACGCCCTGCACCGAGTTCGACGTGCGCACGCTGCTGAGCCATCTCACCGGCGCGACCCACCGCATCGCGGTCGCGGCCGAGGGCGGTGACGCGGTCGCCGTGCCCTCGTTCGTCGAGGGCGTGCCCGACGACGGCTGGGTGGTCGCCTACGACGAGGCCAGGACCCGGGCCGTCAAGGCCTGGGCGGACGACGGCCGCCTGGAGGCGATGGTGCGCCTGCCGTTCGGGGAACTGCCGGGCCGGGCGGCCCTGTCGGCCTACGTCATGGAGACGGTGACCCACACCTGGGACCTGTCCGAGGCCCTGGGCCGGCCGCTCGCCCTCGACCCGGAACTGGCCGAGTACGCACTCACGGTCGCCCACGGCACGCTGCCCGACGAGCAGCGGGACGAGCGCACGCCGTTCGGCCCGGCCCGGCCGGTCCCGAGGGCGCCGGCGTTTACGAGAGGCTGGCCGCCTGGCTGGGGCGCGGGCCGCTCAGCCGAGCCTGACCCGGGCGAGCTGGCGGGACTGTGCCACCAGCCGGCCGGCGCTGTCCCAGACCTCGGCGTCCTCCTCCAGGAAGCCACCGGCGAGGTTGCGCGTGGTGATCGACACGCGCAGCGGGCCCGGGGCCGGACGGCAGCGGACGTGCACGGTCAGTTCGACGGTGGGGACCCAGCCCTTCAGCCCGAGCTCGAAGGCGGTGGGCGGCAGGGCGTCCACCGCCAGCAGCAGGGAGAGCGGGTCGGGGTCGCGGCCGTCCGCGAGGCCGAACCAGGCCCGCATCTCGCCCTTGCCGGACGGCCGGCCGAGGGCCCAGCCCAGTGTCGACGGGTCGAGCTTGAGCATCAGCCGGTCGGCGATGGCCGAGCTGCCGTCGACGGGGCGGGCCCGTCCTCGGGCCGAAGCACTGGTCGATCGGCGGGATCGCGGGCGGCTCGGCCGTCGTGCGGACGTCGTCGGGCAGGGCGTCCAGGTCGCCGTAGGAGGCGAGGACGCGGATGCGTTCGACCTCGCGGCCCTCGCCGTCGTACTGGAAGAGGGATGCCTGGCCGGTGGACAAGGTCCGGCCGGTGCGGACGACGTCCGTACGGACGACCGCGGGGCCGGGCTGGGACGCGGTCAGGTAGTGCGCCGAGACGGTGAAGGGGTCGGCGTGCGGCAGGGTGTCCGCGAGCGCGCGGCCCAGGACCGCCAGCAGATAGCCGCCGTTGACGGCGTTGATGATCGTCCAGCCGGCGGAGAGGTCGATGTCGTAGACGCCGTGCGCGCGGCGGGTGACCGCGGTGTCGCGGTCGAACTCACTGTCGCCGATCGTGGCCCGGACGGCCTGGGCGGAGGCTGCTTCTGGCATGGCTGAACAGTACAAGAACTAACTACTAAGCGGTAGCTTTCCTGCGCTCCGAGCGCTCCCGCAGGGTGAGACGTGGGAAATTTCTCGGTAAGTGTCCGACACGTCCGTAAACCCGCCGGCCCCTCCGGCCCTCTGTAGGGGCATGAGCCTCACCGGGACTCCGTTCCTCTCGACACTGGTCGTGTTGACCGTCCTCGCCCTCGTGCTGCCCCTGGTCCTCTGGTCGCGCATCCGCGGGCCCCGGCCGCTGCGTGCCGCGGCCCGGACGCTGATGTTGCTGTTCGCGCAGGGGACGGCCGTGGCCCTGGTCTTCACACTGGTCAACAACGCCAACAACCTGTACGACAACTGGGCCGACCTGCTCGGCACCGGCGACCATGTGCAGCAGGCGGCCGACCTGGGCCCCGACGGCACCGGGGACATCGCACTGAAGCGGCTGCCCAAGGTGCGGCAGACCTTCGAGCCGGCCGGCGGGCCCGGGATGCGCGCGGCCGGCGGGGTCCGGGTCACCCAGCTCAAGGGCCGGGTGTCGGGCGTGAACGCCGAGGTCTACGTCTGGCTGCCGCCGCAGTACGACGAGCCGGCCTACCGGCACCACAGGTTCCCGGTCGTGGAGCTGCTGCCCGGCTACCCCGGGTCGGCGAAGGCCTGGTTCGGCTCGCTGCACGTGCACGAACAGCTGCTGCCGCTGATGCGGGACGGCCGGGTCGCCCCGTTCATCCTGGTCGCGCCCCGCACCAACCTGCTGGCCGGGGTGGACACCGGCTGCGCCAACATCCCGGGCACGGTCAACGCCGACTCCTGGCTGAGCGTCGACGTGCCGAAGATGGTCATGGACAACTTCCGCGCCGAGTCCGCGCCGCAGGGCTGGGCCGTCGCCGGCTACTCGGCCGGGGCGCACTGCGCGACCAAGCTCTCCGTCGCCCACCCCGACCGCTACCGGGCGGCAGTGAGCCTGTCCGGCTACAACGACCCGATCGCCGAACGCGACTCGCTCGCCGCGCAGAACCCCACCCTGCGTGCCGAGAACAACCCCTTCCTGCTGCTGCGCAAGGCGCCCGTGCCGCCGCGGATCGCGCTCTACCTCTCCGGTCAGCCTCGCGACGGCTACGAGGCGGCCGTGGCCCTGGAACAGACAGCGAAGGCCCCGACGACCGTGCACGTCGTGTACGTCCCGAGGAGCGCGGGCGGTCACACCATGGCGCTGTGGCGGCCGCAGGTGGTGCCCGCGTTCCGCTGGCTGACGGAGGTCACGGGCCGCGGCCCCGTCACGGCAGGACGGGCTGCTCCTCCTCACTCACCGTCGACCGGCGGTGCCACGCCCGCGGAGCTCGCCAGTGGAATCGCATCGCGAGCAGACGCAGTACGAAGGCGGTGATCACCGCGAGGGCGCTGGTCAGCGGGTTGAGGGCGTCGTAGCGGATGCACACGGCGACCAGGGCGGAGCCGACGATCGCCGGGACGGCGTACAGGTCACGGTCCCAGCGCAGCAGTGAGGGCACCTCGTTGGCGAGCACGTCCCGCAGCACACCGCCGCCCACGGCGGTGGTCAGACCCAGGCCGGCGGAGGCGGTCAGGCCGAGCCCGTACTCGTACGCCTTGATCGTGCCGGCGACGCAGAACAGGCCGAGTCCGGCCGCGTCGAAGACGTTGACGGCGACCTGGATGCGCTCCACCTGCGGGTGCAGGAAGAAGACGAGGAGCGTGGCGAGCAGCGGGGTGAGGAAGTACCCCAGGTCCGTGAACGCGGCGGGCGGTACGGCCCGATGACCAGGTCACGGAAGAGGCCGCCGCCCAGCGCGGTGACCTCGGCGAGGACGGCCATGCCGAACACGTCGAAGTTCTTGCGCACGGCCAGCAGGGCGCCGGAGATCGCGAAGACGAAGATGCCGATCAGGTCGAGCGTGTGCTGGACGGACGGACTGAAGAGTTGCTGGAGCACCCCGACATTGTCACCGGTGGGCGCGCGGGGTCCCCGTCCGCTCGTTCGCAGGCGGCCGAGGCAGCGTTACAGGCCTCGGCACACCCGTGTGCCGTGCCCGCGGCACGGACGAAGGCCGCGGACCGGGTCCGCCGGTAGTCGCGGGCGGCCCGCCGGAAGAAGCGCTGGGGTGCCACGGAGGCGTCCACGGTCCACTCCAGCTGACCGCTGCCGGCGGCCCCCGCCACCATCAGGGGCAGATCGCCGCCCGACAGGTGGGCACCGACCGTCACCACGCACGGCCCCTCCGGTGTGAGCGCCAGCTCGGTGTGGGCCGGTCCGTGGCGCAGGCCGAGGATGTCGAGGGCGGCCAGCGTGTGCAGGACGAGCGCGTCCTGCACAGGTCCGCGCCGGGGCAGCATGACACCACGGGACAGCCCCGCGGCCGCGTCCTGGTCCGGCGGGCGCACGTGCCAGATGTCACACACGTGGTGCGTGCCGTCGAGGCTGACGGTGTTCACGTGGTACCTGCCGCCCGGCGGACACTCCCGGGCCAGCAGGGCCGCGGCCGGCGTGGCCGGCTCGGCCGCCACGCCGACGAGGCCGCGGAACGCGGCGACGAGGTCGCGTCCGTTCTCGCACGGGATGCGCCGGGCGGGGCGGGAGGCGATCCCCCGAGTGTCTCCAGGGTCACCCGGCCGCCGAGCCCGGCGTACCAGGCGAGCAGCCCGGCGAGGTCGCTGACGAGGAGTTGCCGCGCCGTGCGCAGCCCGGCGGCCCGCAGCGTGTCCGCCGTCCGGTACCGGTCGAGGCGGACCTCGCCGAGCCGGCTGTCGTTGCCGCGCAGGCGGAGCGCCTTCGCGAGGGCGTCCACGACGCCGGCGGCGCCGCTGCTCCCGGCCACCAGCGCCACGGGCCGGTGAGCGGCGACGGCGGGAAGGATCCGGTCCGGGGTCCCGTCCCCCACGATCAGCTCGCGATAGGCCTCCGGCCGGAAGCAGGCCAGGAGGTGCTCCGGAACCTCCTGGCCGCTCTGCACATGGACGCAGGCGTGGCCGCGCTCGTTGAACAGGGCGGGCAGGTGGCGTGCCGTGCAGTAGCCGTCGACGATCACCACGACGGACTCACCGGCCGTCCCGCCCCACGGACCGTCGGCCGCCGCTCCCCATGGGTCGCTGCCGGTCACTGCCGCTCCCTCCTCTCCGCGCTATTCCTTGGGAACGTCCCTGAGCTTGCGCAGCGGGGAGAAGACGATGAACAGGACGGCCAGCCAGTCGCCGAGGGCCGAGACCGTCAGCATCGGACGGACCCCGACGTACGTGCCGAGCGCGCCGCCGGCCAGGGCCCCGAGCGGCATGGTGCCCCACATGATCCAGCGCACCGAGGCGTTCATGCGCCCGAGCAGCTCCGGCGGGGTGATGGTCTGCCGGTAGGAGACCTGGGAGCTGTTGTAGAGCACGAAGATGACCATGAGCATCGTCATGCCGACGGCCACCAGGACGGTCGACCAGCCCGGCTGTGCCGCCGGGATGAGCAGTCCGGCCCAGCCGAAGCACAGCGCGGGGAGCCAGATCATCCGGGCGGTGCCGATCTTCTTGCCGACCCAGTTGGCGATCAGGCCGCCGGCCAGGCCGCCCACCGCCGAGCCGCCCATCACCAGACCGATCACCCACGGCTCGGCCTTCAGTTCGCGGACCAGGTAGACGGTCTGGAGACTGAGCACGATCGTGCCGAAGAAGTTCGAGACCGCGGTGGACGCGACGAGCTTGCGCAGGATCGGGTGGCCGACGACGAACCGCAGTCCCTCGGCGATCTCGGTGCGCAGCCGGCGCTTCTCGGCGGGACGCTCCGGGGTCGGCTCGGGCGTGCGGATCAGCACCAGGGTGAGCGCGGAGATTCCGAACGACAGGGCGTCCGCGGCCATGGCCTTCGCGGCGCCGAGCAGGGTCACCAGGGCACCACCGAAGCTCGATCCGGTGAGCTGCGCGAAGGACTGGGTGGCGCCGAGCTTGCCGTTGGCGTCGACGAGTTGGTCCTTGCCGACGAGCGAGGGCAGGTAGCTCTGGTAGGCGATCGCGAAGAAGACGGACAGGACACCCATGGCCAGGGCCACCAGGTAGAGCTGGACCAGGGTCAGGACGTCGAGCACCGCGGCGACCGGGATGGAGGCGGCCAGCACCATACGGCCGATGTCGCACCACACCATGAGGCGCCGCTTCATGACACGGTCGACCACGGGCCCGGCGGGCAGGGCCACCAGCAGGAAGGGCAGGGTCGTCGCCGCGGTGAGCAGACCGACCTCGAAGGTGGTGGCGTCGAGCATCAGCAGCGCCACCAGGGGAAGCGTCAGCTGGGTGATGTTGGAGCCCACCTCGCTGACGGTCTGTCCGCTCCAGAGGAGCATGAAGTCTCGGTGACGCCAAAGACTCTGTGGTGAAGTCTCCTGCGTCTCTGTGGTCACTGCGGTTGTCATGGTTCGTCCTTGTCTTGGAGTCTCGGGGAGATCTCTGGGAAGTGCGGGGGTGCGGAGGCCGGGGATCAGAGGGCGGGAGGCACCGCCGGTGGGCTGAGGCGCAGCGCGGAGAGGGCCTCGCGCACGGCCGCCTCCAGTTGCGGGTCACGGCCCGCCGCCCAGTCCTGGGGGCGATCGCGACCTCGACGTCGGGGTCCACGCCCCGGTTCTCCAGGCCCCACCCGGGCCCGTCGAACCAGAACGCGTGCTTCGGCTGGGTGACGAGGGTGCCGTCGACGAGGACACAGGGGTCGTCCATGCCGAGCGCCCCGCCCCAGGTGCGGGTGCCGACCACCCGGCCGATGCCGTGGTGGCGTACGGCGTGGACGGCCATCTCGGCGTCGGAGCCGGTCCGTTCGTCGGCGAGGACGACGACCGGGCCGCGCGGCGCCTCCTGCGGGTAGGGGGCGGGGCCGCAGCGGCGGGACACGTCCCAGCCGCTGATCCGGCGGCTCAGCTTCTCCAGCAGCAGCGGCGAGATGTGGCCTCCGGTGTTGCCGCGCAGGTCCACGAGCAGCCCGTCGCGGGCGAGTTCCGGTCCGAGGTCCCGGTGGAGCGCGGCCCAGCCTGCGGACATCATGTCCGGCAGGTGCAGATAGCCGAGCCGCCCGCCGGAGCGCTCGCGGACCGTGGCCCGGCGCCCGCGCACCAGGTCGTGGTACCTCAGCTCGGCGTCCGAGGCGAGGGGAACGACCACGGCGTCGTGGTCGCGGCCGGCCCGGCGCAGCGTCAGGACCACCGGCTCTCCGGCCCGGCCGGCGAGGGCCGGAGCGGGCCCGTGCACCGGGTCCACGGGCCTGCCGTGCACCGCGACGATCCGGTCGCCGGCCCGCGCGTCCACCCCGGGTTCGGCCAGCGGCGAGCGGGCCGCGGGCGCGGAGGACTCCCCCCTCACGATCCGGTCGATGCGCCAGGTGCCGTCGGCGTCCGGCGACAGGTCGGCGCCGAGCAGCCCCGGGGCCGGGGCGGACGGTCCCGGGACGGGCGGCCGTACATAGGCGTGCGAGGCGCCCAGTTCGCCGTGGAGTTCCCAGAGCACATCGGCGAGTTCGGCGTGGGTGCCGGCCCGGTTCGCCGGCTCGGCGTAGCGCTCGCGATGCCCGGCCCAGTCGGCCCCGGCGAGGTCGGCGCGCCAGAAGCCGTCCCGCATGAGCCGCCAGGCCTCGGCGAACATCTGCCGGCGCTCGGCGACCGGGTCGACGGTGACGCGGATCCGGCCGACCGGCACCGGCGTCCGCTGGCCGCCCGGAGCCGCGGGCCCGGCCAGGAGGCGGCCCGCGACCCGTACGGCGAGGCGCAGTCCGTCGCCGGAGACGGTGTACCCGTCGGCGTCCCCGGCGAGCGTGGTGCACTGCCGGGTCGTCAGGTCGTAGTGCTCCAGGCGGGTTCCCGGGGCGTCCGGCTCGGCCGCCGCCTCGCCGAGGTTGCCGGTCAGTGGGTGGCGGAGCCAGGCCAGACCGCCGGCGACCGCGGTCAGAGCGGTGCGCAGGCCGGGGCCGACCGGCACCGGGACGATCCGGTCGGCGAGGCCGTCGAAGTCCACCGTCATCGTGGCCGGGTCGTCGTCCGGACCGTACGGCCACGCCTGGCCGGGCCCGCTCCCGGGTCCGAACGGCGCGGGGGTCCCGGCCGCGAGCGCCACCAGGTAGGGGCGGACCCCGGGCAGGAAGCCGAGGTCGAAGCTGTGCTGGTCGTAGACGGGGTCGAAGGTGCGGTTGGACAGGAACGCCAGGAACCTGCCGTCCCGGGTGAAGACCGGGTCGGTGTCGTTGAAGCGCGGGGCGGTGACGTCGGTGACCCGGCCGTCGGACAGCCGGGCGAGGCGGATGTGCGAACCCTCCGCCGGGGTCGACCCGTCCGACGGGCGGTACAGCTCGGCCCACGCGAGATGGCGGGAGTCCGGGGAGAAGACGGGGCCGCGCACCTCGCGGTGGGCGCTGCGGGCGATCTCGGTGATCTTGCCGGACTCCAGGTCGACGACGAGCAGGCGTCCGTCGTCGCAGGCCACCGCGCAGCTCCCGCCGTCCGGGGCCGCGACGAGTCCGACCACCCGGCCGAGTTCGCCGTGCCCGATCCGGCGGGGACCGGAGGCACCGGGCCGGGCGATCTCCAGGCCGTCCTCGCCGCCGGCGTCGCTCACGCAGGCGACGCCGCCGTCCGCGGGCAGCGCGACGGGCAGCCGTCGGCGCACTCCCGGGTCGTCGAGCAGGGTCCGGGGCACGCCGGCCGCGGCCGAGAGCAGGTGGACGGTGCCACGCACCTCGACGGCGACGGTGTCCCCGGCGGCGTCGAGGGTGAAGTCACCGAGCGCCTGTTCGCCGGTGACCTGGAACGGCAGCCGCCCGGCGCGCAGGCCGCCGAGCGTGATGCGCAGGCGTACGGGCGCGTCGTCGAGCGACGGCAGCAGCCACAGGTCGCCGCCGGCGGCGTAGACGACCCTGCGGCCGTCGGTCGTCGCGTGGCGGGCGTAGTGACCGGCCGACGGCGTGTGCCGGCGCAGCCCGGAGCCGTCGGGCGCGGCGGAGTACAGGGCGCCGGTGCCCTCGTGGTCGGAGAGGAAGGCGATCCGGCCGTCCACCCACATGGGGTTGACGAGGTGGCCGCCGACGTCCGCGAGGATCCGGGTGAACTCGGTGCCGTCCGGCGCGTACCAGATCCGGCCGCCCATGCCGCCGCCGTACCGCTTCCAGCAGGCGGGGTCCCGGAACACGGGCGTGCCCAGCAGGACCGCACCGGCCGGCCCGTGCGCGACAGTATCGGCGGGGCCGTACGGAAGGCGCCGCGCGGGGCGGTCCAGCGGCACGGCCCAGGCCCACGTGCGCCACTTCCCGTGCCCGGGGGTGCTTCTGACGGCCAGCACCTCGGTCGGGGACAGCCAGCCCCGTACGGCGCAGTCGGCGTCGCCCCAGTGGGTCAGGCGCCGGTACGGCTCGGAGCCGGCGCGGTCCGGCCCGGTGTCCACCACGGCCGTGTGCAGGTCGTGGTCCGCCGTCCAGGCCACGCGCCGGGCGTCGGGGCTGAGCCGGGGGTGTTCGGCGGACCCGGCCCCGGTGGTCACGCGCCGCGCGACCGCTGCCGTCCCGGCGGCATCCGGGAGCGGGGCCAGCCAGACGTCGCCGTCGGCGACGAAGGTCACGAGGTCCCCGGCGAGGTGCGGATGGGCCAGGTACGGGGTGAGGGCGGTGTCGTCCGTCATGCGTCCACCAGGCGGCGGTCGATGACGGGCTTGATCTTGCCGCTGGTGGCGTTGCGGGTGAGGCCGCCCTCGGGAAGGCACTCGACGGTCAGCTCGAAGACGTCGAGCGCGTCGTTGAACAGGTGCTCCTGGTCGAGGGTCTTGAACTGCCGCGTCAAGTGATCGCGGACCTCCCCGGCGTCCAGGGCCAGAGGCGACTCGACCCGGGCGATCACGGTCTCCCTGCCGTCCACGGAGACGATCTCGACCTGGAGCTGGGAGACCCGGAACACCTCCAGGGCCGCGAGCATCTCGGCGTGCGTGACCGTGGCGCCCTTGACCTTGACCTGTCCGTCGGCGCGGCCCAGGTACTCCAGCACGGGTCCGGACACACCGCACGGGCAGTCGTGGTGGAAGACCCTGCCCAGGTCGCCGATACGGTAGCGGATCAGCGGCCCCTCGAACTTCTGCAGGCTGGTGATCAGCAGCTCGCCGGGTTCGCCCTCCGGGACGGGGGCGAGGTTCTCGTCGACGACCTCGATGAGGTTGTAGTCGGGGCAGGCGTGGTGCAGCGTCCCGCCCATCCGCGCGCACTGGTAGCCCAGTTGGGCACCGTCGTTGGCGGCCAGGATGCTGGTGACGACACGGGCGCCGAGCTCCTGGCGCAGCCAGTCCTTGTCGGTCTCGGTCATGGGCGTGCCGCCGTAGATGACCTTCTCCAGGCGCAGGCCGGGCCGCCGCTGCTTCGCCTCGCGCAGCAGCGGCATGATCAGCACGGGCAGGCCCAGCAGGACGTTCGCCTCGAACCTCTCGCAGAGCATCAGCAGGTCGTCCACGGAGATGGCCTGCGCGGTGGAGTAGCACTCCAGGGGCATCCGCGAGAGTTCACAGAGGGTGGTGCTCAGACCGCCGTACAGACCGCCGCCGTACAGGGTGTTGATCAGCCGGTCGCCGTTCTCCAGCCCCAGGGTGCGGAAGAGGGGGATGGCCTCGCGGATCATGTTCTCCCAGTCGGTGCGGGAGTACACGATGTAGCGGGGGCGCCGGTGCTGGCGCCGCTGCGCAGCACCTCGCCCGTGCGTGGCCGGTCGGTGGACATGCCGCGGCTGCCCGGCAGCGAGTTCGCCTCCAGCGCCTCCTTCTCCAGGACGGGCAGCCGGCCGAGGTCGTCCAGCCCGGTCACGGACGGCAGGTCGCGGTAGAACGGGGTACGGCGGGCCTGCCCGACCAGATAGCGCAGCCGGGCACCCACCCGGTCGGCCTCCCGCGCCCTGTCGGCGCTGCGCGCAGCGGACAAGGTCGTGCCCCGCAGGTGCTCGCGCCGCAGGAGCCGGTTCGGCCACGGCGCCCGGCAGTCCTCGGCGGGCACGTCGCCCACCAGCCCGGCCGGGTCCGCGGCCTCCTGCGGTCCGAGGACGATCAGGATGTCCTCGGTGTCGCCGGACGGCGGGGCGGAGACCGGTTCGGCGAAGACGGCCGGGTCGAAGGGGGATTCGGGACGGGCGTCAGAGGTGCCCGTACGCAGGACCGGTACGACATCGGGCACGGAGACCAGCCGTGCCCCGGCCGGGACCGGGGCGTCCGCGGCGGTCACCCGCAGCGGCGGAAGGGGATGGCCGAAGGCGCGCAACTGCCCGGCGAGCGTGGTCCAGAAGGACTCCCGGGCGGTACGGACGACGACCTCGTTGCCCACGGCCCAGGCGAGCAGCAGGCCACGCAGGGTGTTGCCGGGCCGGTGGTCGTCGAGGACGACCACACCGGCCGGCGAGAGCAGGTAGACGTCGTCGCTGTCGACCGCCGGCTGCCAGGGGTACTGGCCGAGGCCCCCGAGGAGCCGGTCCAGTCCTTCGGTGACGGCGGCACCGGCGAACAGCCCGGCCAGGGCGGGCAGCCGGGCCTCGTGGAGCAGCCGGGCGAGCCCGGAGTCCGGGTCGGCGAGGGCCCGCTCGGCGTCCTCGACCGTCAGCAGCAGATCGGTGGGGTAGTACCTCATGAGACGTTCCTCAGCTCGGCGGGGGCGGAGGGCTCTGCGGGGGCGGAGGGCTCGACGCGGGCGGCAGTCTCCGCGGGGGCGGAGGGCTCCACGGACGCGGGAGCCACCACAGAAGCGGAGGACTTCACGGACGCGGGAGCCACCACAGAAGCGGAGAGCTCCACGGACGCGGGAGCCACCACAGAAGCGGAGAGCTCCACGGACGCGGGAGCCACCACAGAAGCGGAGGACTTCACGGACGCGGGAGCCACCACAGAAGCGGAGGACTCCACAGAAGCAGGAGCCACCACAGAAGCGGACGGCTCCACAGAACCGGACGGCTCCACAGAACCGGACGGCTCCACAGAAGCGGACGGCTTCACCGAGATGGAGCGGACGCACTCGCGCAGGAAATCGCCCAGGACGGCCGAGTCGCGGTGGGAGGCCTCAACGAACACCGGCACCAGCCATTCCTGGTAGGTGACGTGGTCCGGCAGCGGCTCGTCCGGGCCGAGCCGGTGCAGTCGGTCCACGCACGGGTGGTGCGCCAGATGGTCGGGGACGGTGACGTCGACCGTCGTGCCCGGCGGCAGATGGTGCCCGGGGAACACCAGCCACGCGTGGTACCGCCCGGTCGCCCCGGACGGCTCCGGCCGGGCGAGCCCCAGCCGGATGGCGATCTCGTGCACGGGCAGATGGATGCCGGTGTGCCGTTCGTGCGCGGTGATGACCCCGGCGCCGCCGACCCGGTTGGCGACCTCCAGGAAGACCAGGTCTTTCTCGGGAGTCTCGAACATCTCCAGGTGCAGGCAGCCCTCGGCGATGCCGAGAGCCTTGACGACCCGGGCGGCGAAGGCGAAGTGTTCGTCGTCGTGCGGCAGTTGGTACGAGCCGAGCGGGGTCCCGGTGACGAAGTCGACCGGCTTGGTGATGTACCGGCTCACCACGAGGTGCACCAGCTCGCCGTCGCTGACCAGCCCGTCGGCGTGCAGGATGTCGCCCTCGACGTACTCCTCCAGCTGGTGCTCCCGCGGGTCGTCCAGCCTGCGGTAGGCGGTCAGGGCCTCCCTGGCGGTCGCGTACACGGTGACGCCCTCGCTGGAGGCGCCCTGCCGGGGCTTGACGACGGTCCGGCCGGACCAGGGAAGCGGACCGCACGCGGGCGGGGCGGCGACGAAGCGCGGGTACCTGATGCCCGAGCCGGCCAGGGCGGCCTTCATGCTGACCTTGTCCCGCACCCGCTCCACCTGGGAGAGGTCCGGACCCGGCAGGCCGAGGTGCTCCCGCACGCGCCAGGCCTCGAACATGGCGAACTCCGAGAGAGAGAGCACCTTTTCGTAACCGTCGGCGCGCGAGGTGCGGGCGAGGATGCCGTCCAGGAGCTCCTCGCCCTCGTCGAGCACGAGCCGGCGGCACCTCAGTTCGGACGGCAGGTCGGCCATGCGGTGTGGCTGGCCGATGTACGTGACGTCGTGGCGGTCGTGGTCGATAGCGCGGTGGTAGTCGATCTTGCGGTACGGAACCTGGTGTATGACGAGAATCCTCATCCTTGAATCCCCCGGTATTCCAAGGCCGTGATGCCCCAGCTGAACCCCATGGCGCTGGTCGCCAGCACGACCAGGTCCCCGCGGCGCAGCCGCCGCTCGTCCGCCAGCTCCCTTAGGGCGATGAGGGTGTCGGCACCGCCCATGTGGCCGAGCCGGTCGTAGTTGAAGACGCTGCGCCCGGCCGGGATCCCGATGGTGTCCAGGAGCCGTTCGTGCATCCGCCGGTCACCCTGGTTGATCAGGAAGTGGTCGATGTCGTCCGGAGTCCGGCCGAGCGCCGTCAGGGTCTGCTGGAGCAGCGCCGAGAAGTTCGCCACGTAGGCCTCGGACAGCCCGGGCCGGTGCGGTTGTCTGCGGATCCGGACCCGGCCCTGCCGCCACTCCCCGGCGTAGTAGTCCGCCCAGCCGGGATCGGTGCGCATGGCCGAGTGCAGCAGCTCGAACGCCCGGGGGCCGTCGGCGGCGACGAGCATCGCCGCCGCGGCGTCCCCGAAGTTGAACAGCGCCCGGGAGCCCGGGTCGGTGTGGTCCACCATCCGGCTGAGCCGGTCGGCGACGAGCACCAGGGCGTACTCGCCCGGGCCCGGGGCGGGTCCGTCCAGGGCCACCCGCAGTGCCACCATGCCGGAGTTGCAGAAGTTGGTGACCTCGAAGCAGTGCGCCCGGTCGATGCCCAGCTCATGGGCGACCTTCGCGGCGGGCGACCAGAACGGGATGTCCCACTCTCCCGAACCCGCGTAGATCACCTTGCGGATCGCGTCGCGCGGCACCGGCGTGCGCCGCAGGACGGCCGAGGCCGCCCGCAGCGCCAGCTCCCAGGACAGCTCGTGCTCCCCGAGGGCGGGGAACTCCTTGCTGTGGGTGACCTCCAGGATGTCCGGGACCGGCACACCGGACGCGGCGTGCATGTCCTCGGCGCTGATCCGCGAGGCGGGGAAGCATACGTCGAAGTCGACTATGCCGCCCACTGCTCACCCGATTCGATGCTGACCCGGTGCACCGTCCGGTTCACGCCCGGCTCCACGTCGGTGGCCGCGTGATACGTCGTCCTGGTCTTCCACACCAGCAGGTCGTTGGTGGTCCAGCGGTGGGTGTAGACGTGCTCGGGGTCCTGGATCAGGCCGTCGACGAGGGTGAAGAACTCCTCGGTCTCGTTGGCGTCGAAGCCGGCCACGCCCTCCATGTACTCGCGGGATCCGTACAGGTACGGGCGGCCGGTGACCTCGTCGTGCCGTACCAGAGGATGGCGTACGGGCGGGTGCTCCGTCTCGGCCTGCGCCTTGAACTCCGCGGCGGACAGCCCGACGTGCTCGGGGCGGATCCGCAGCCGCTTGGCCACGGTGTGGATCCCGGTGCGGTCGGCCAGCTTCCGCTTCCACTCCTCGGGCAGCCGGTCGTACACGTCCACGGCGCTGGCGAAGAGGGTGTGGCCGCTGGTACCGGGGACGTTGACGCCGTGCAGCATGGTGAACGGCGCGGGGTCCGCCACGAAGGTGGAGTCCTGGTGCCAGAAGTTGCCCACCCGGGCCACGCCGATCGGCTTGTCGTTCCTGACCTCGTTGGACGAGATCATGATCTCCGGGAACTCCGGGTGGCGGTACTTGCTGATCACGAACGGCACGGGCCGGCCGAGGCGCGAAGCCAGGGCTATCTGCTGCTTCGCCGTGAGCTCGATGGAGCGGACGACGACCAGCTGGCGCTCGTGCACGTTGCGGACGAGTTCGTCGAAGACCTCGGGCCGCTCCAGGTCCTGGTACGTGGCCCCGGTCAGCTCGGCACCGATGTAGGGGGTGATGTCGGTGAACTTCACGAGAGTCTCCCTCAGGCGTCTGCCAGGCACGCGCTGAGCGCCTGGACGAAGTAGTCGATCTGCTCCCGGGTGCGGTACGGAGCCACGGTCACCCGGAACCGTTCGGTGCCCCTGGGCACCGAGGGGAAGTTGATGGGCTGGACGTAGATGCCGAAGTCGTCCAGCAGGTGCCGGGCCACGCGACGGACGCGCTCGGCGCCCGGGACCATGACGGGAACGAGATGGCTGTCGGCGTCGATGAACTCGATGCCGGCCGCACGCAGGGCGTTCTTCGTGTACCGGGTCCCCGAGTCCAGGGCGACGCGCAGTTCACCGTCGCGCTGCACCAGTTCCAGGCCCTTGAGCGTGGCGTCCACGCCGGCCTGGGGCAGGGCGGTGGTGAAGATGAAGCCGGGTGCGAAGGAGCGCACGTAGTCCAGGGCGCTGTCGGGCCCGGCCACATAGCCGCCGACCGTCCCGATGGCCTTGCCGAAGACCCCCTGGATGAAGGTCGCCCGATGGTCGCCGAGTTCCTCGCTCAGGCCTCCGCCCGTCGGTCCCCGCACGCCGATGGCGTGCGTCTCGTCGACAAAAGTGAGCGCGTTGTACCGCTCGGCAAGATCGAGAAAGGCGCTCAGCGGCGCGACGTCCCCGTCCATGGAATAGACGGTCTCGAACACGATGATTTTGGGCTGCTCGATCGGGTACTGAGCAAGATCGCTTTCCAGAGCGTCCACGTCATTGTGCCGGAATACATGCTTCCGGCATCCCGTACGGGATATTCCCTCGATGAGCGAGCGGTGATTCAGGGCGTCCGAGAACACGACCGTGTCCGGCACCGCGGAGATCATGGTGCTCAGTGACTCGAAGTTCGCGACGTATCCACTGGAGAAGATGAGCGCCCGCTCTTTCCCGTGCCAGGCGGCGAGCCTCTCCTCCAGCTCCACATGACTGGCGCTGGTGCCCGCGATATTGCGGGACCCGCCGTTTCCGGTGCCGTGCCGGAAGGTGGACTCGATCTGCGCGAGAATGACCTCCGGGTGCTGGCTCAGCCCCAGGTAGTCGTTGCTGCACCAGACCTGGAGGCGCCGGTCGCCGTACTGGGTCTGGCCACGGTCGTCGGCCCGGTGGGCGCCCGCGATGAATTCGCGGTAGAGCCCGTTCACCTTCAGGTCATCGAGCCGTCTGCGGAATTCACCGAGAAGGACAGCTTCCCGCGCCTCACTGCCGATGATGGTCACGCGCCCCACCCGGAATCCTCGGGCTTGACGGTGACGTTCGCGTCGGCGACCGAGAAGCCGCCCCCCGTCGGGCCGGACGTCCACAGCGCAAGAGCTGCGCAGGCCCCGGCCGCAAGCAGGCCCACGGCACGCCAATATCGCGTCTTCATGTCTCCCCCAATTTTTTCCTGCACGAGACGGCGTTTTCACCGCCCCCCTGTGACGGAAAGAGATCCTGCCGACACTGTGGGCACAGATCCAGCCGCAGGTGGGATCATGAATCTGCACTACGGAAACCTGAAGGGGGGCACATGTGCACAGAAATGGACAACCTCGCCAGAACCGGTGAGGTGGAGCTTTGCGATCGGGGACTCACCCAGTACCGGGACGCACTCATGAACGGCAGCGCCACGACGGAGGTGGCGGAGTGTCTCCATACCCTGGGGCTGCTCCGGCCCGCCGCATCGAACTCCGGATCACTCGAACCCGTGTCACCGGACGTCGCCCTGAGCGTGCTCAGCCAGCCCATCCAGCGCGCCATCCTGGAACAACAGGACGCGCTGGCGGCACTGCACCTCGCAATCTCGCGTGCCAACAGCACCTACGCGGACGTGCAGCAGCAGCGAAGGGCCCCGTCCGGCCGCTGCTGGGGAGGAAGCCATCAGCGCGTCGCTGGAGGAGGCCGTACGGTCCTGCCGGGAGGAGCTTCTCACCGCCCAGCCCGGCGGCGGCCGTTCCGAGAACGTCCTGGCCGAAGCCCTCGACCGGGACCTTGCCCTGCTGGCACGGGGGGTCCGGCAGCGCACCCTGTACCAGCACACGGCCCGTTCACACGGCCCCACCCTGACCTACATCGAGCACGTGTCCACATCAGGGGCCGAGGTCCGCACGCTCGATGAACTCTTCGAGCGCCTGATCATCTGCGACCGGACCGTGGCGTTCATCCCGAACGCCCAGCAGGAGCGCCGGCAGTCGGCGCTCATGATCGAGCACCCCGGCGTCGTCGCGTATCTCGTCGGCGTCTTCGAACACGCCTGGGAGCGAGCGGATCCCATACCCGTCGCACAGCCCTGCCAGCGGCCGCCGCTGCTGACCGACCAGACCCGGCAGGCCATCCTGCGGTTGATGGTCGACGGACACACCGACGCGAGTATCGCGAGCCGTCTCGGCATGAGCTCCCGCACGGTCGCAGCCCACATCAAGAAGGCCGCGGAGGCACTGGGCAGCCGCAGCCGTGCCCAACTCGCCTACCTGGTCGCGCAGTCCAGGGTGCTGGACCCGCCCGCCGAACAGCAGGCGAGCTGAGCCGCACCGTCGCGTGCGCCGACGACGCGAGCGGTGACAACGCCCTCGGCCCCGATCCGGAGAATGGATCGGGGGCCGAGTCGCGGTGTTCGGGCCTGAGCTGAAGTAGCTGTCCCCGCGGCTTCTTCGGAAGAAGCCCCAGGTGGCGGGGGCTACGCCTTCGAACCTCCGGTCTCCGGGGACTCCTCGGCAGCGACGGTGCCGCCCGCCTCGGACTTGGAGAGCGCCTCCGGCGCCGACTTCTCCACGGCCGCCGTCGGCACCAGCTCCCCGGCCTGCCTCGCCTCCGTGAGGAGCACGGTGTCCTGCGGCTGCTGGTCCTCGAAGTTCTCCGGGTGGTGGCAGGCGACGCGCTGCCCGGCCCGCAGCTCCACCAGCGGCGGCTCCGTGGTCTTGCAGATCTCCGTCGCCTTCCAGCACCGGGTGTGGAAGCGGCAGCCGCTCGGCGGGGCGATCGGCGAGGGCACGTCTCCCTTGAGCAGGATGCGCTCGCTCTTGACGCCCCGGCGCTTCGGGTCCGGGATCGGCACGGCCGACAGCAGGGCCTTGGAGTACGGGTGCATCGGCGACTTGTACAGCTTGTCGCGGTCGGCCAGCTCGACGATCTTGCCGAGGTACATCACCGCGATCCGGTCCGAGACGTGCCGGACGACCGACAGGTCGTGCGCGATGATCACGTAGGTCAGGCCGAGCTCCTCCTGGAGGTCGTCCAGCAGGTTCACCACCTGCGCCTGGATCGACACGTCCAGCGCGGAGACCGGCTCGTCCGCCACCACCAGCTTGGGGTTGAGGGCGAGCGCCCGGGCGATGCCGATGCGCTGGCGCTGGCCGCCGGAGAACTCGTGCGGATAGCGGTTGTAGTGCTCGGGGTTGAGGCCGACCACCGACAGCAGCCGCTGGACCTCCTTCTTCACCCCGCCCTCGGGCTCGACGCCCTGGAGCTTGAAGGGGCGCCGACGATCGTGCCGATCGTGTGCCGGGGGTTCAGCGAGGAGTACGGGTCCTGGAAGATCATCTGCACGTCGCGGCGCATCGGACGCAGGTCGCTGACGCCGAGGTGCGTGATGTCCTTGCCCTCGAACTCGACCTGCCCGCCG
This sequence comes from Streptomyces tuirus, assembly GCA_018195615.1. Lineage (GTDB taxonomy): Bacteria > Actinomycetota > Actinomycetes > Streptomycetales > Streptomycetaceae > Streptomyces > Streptomyces tuirus_A. The sequence goes on from JAGTPG010000001.1 coordinate 2,253,898, forward strand.
GTCGGTTCGAGCAGCCGGGTGATCAGCCGGCCCATGGTGGACTTGCCGCAGCCCGACTCGCCGACGACGCCGAGCGTCTCGCCCTTGCGGACCTCGAAGTCGATGCCGTCGACGGCGCGCACCGCGCCGGTCTGCCGCTGGAGCAGGCCCTTGCGGATCGGGAAGTGCTTCTGAAGGCCGGTCACCTTCAGCAGGACGTCACCGTCGGCGGTGGAGCCCTTGGTGAGGGTGCTCCCGCTCGTGTCCGGTGTGCTCACCGTTTTGTCGTCGCTCACAGCTTCGGCGCAATCTCTTCGGTCCAGATACGCTCCCGCTGCTCCTGCGTCATGTGGCAGGCGGCCCAGTGCGAGCCGCCGACCTCGGTCAGCTCGGGGCGGACCGTGCGGGTGACGTTGTCCTTCGGGATGTCCGCGTACGGGCAGCGCGGGTTGAACGCGCAGCCGGACGGAAGGTTGATGAGGGAGGGCGGCGCGCCCTTGATCGGGATGAGCCGGTCGGTCTCCTCCCGGTCCAGCCGCGGCATCGAGCCGAGCAGGCCCCAGGTGTAGGGATGCCGGGGCTCGGAGAACACGTCCTCGGCGGGACCGCGCTCCACACACCGGCCGCCGTACATGACCAGCAGGTCGTCGGCCATCTCGGCGACCACACCCAGGTCGTGGGTGATCATGATGACGGCGGAGCCGAACTCCTTCTGCAGATCCCGGATCAGGTCGAGGATCTGCGCCTGCACGGTGACGTCCAGGGCGGTGGTCGGCTCGTCGGCGATGAGCAGCTCGGGGTTGTTCACCAGCGCCATGGCGATCATGGCGCGCTGGCGCATACCGCCGGAGAACTCGTGCGGGTAACCGTCCACGCGCTTGGCGGGCTCGGGGATGCCGACCCGGTCGAGCATCTCGATCGCCCGCTGCTTGGCGACCTTCTTGCTGACGTCGTGGTGGACGCGGTACGCCTCGACGATCTGGTGCCCGACCGAGTAGTAGGGGTGCATCGCCGACAGCGGGTCCTGGAAGATCATGGCCATCTTCCGGCCGCGCAGCCGCCGTACGTCGTCGGGGTCGGCCGCGATCAGCTCCTGGCCGTCGAGCCGGACCTCGCCGGAGACATGAGCGCGCGCCGAGCGGTGCAGGCCCATCACGCCGAGCGAGGTGACGGACTTGCCCGAGCCGGACTCGCCCACGATGCCCAGGGTCTTGCCCTTGCGCACGTCGAAGCTGACGCCGTCCACGGACTTGACCAGACCGTCGTCGGTGTCGAAGTGGATGCGCAGGTCACGGACGGACAGGAACACGTCGTCCGGGACGGACGGGGCAGTGGTGTCCGGTTCGCCGAGCGCGGCTTTGTCGAGCTTGCTCACGAGTACCTCACCCGGGGGTCGATGGCGGCGTACACCAGGTCGACGATCAGATTGCAGAAGACGATGAAGAACGCGGCGACCAGGGTCACGCCCATCACGATGGGCAGGTCGTTGTCCTTGATGGCCTGGACCGAGTACGCGCCGATGCCCTGGAGGGAGAACACGGTCTCGGTGAGCACCGCGGTGCCGACCAGGGTGCCGAAGTCCATGCCGAAGATCGTGACGATCGGGGTGAGCGCGGAGCGCAGGCCGTGCTTGGCCACGACCGTGGTCTCCTTCAGCCCCTTGGCTCTGGCCGTTCTGATGTAGTCCTCACTCATCGTCTCCAGCATGCCCGCCCGGGTGAGCCGGGCGTACAGCGCGGAGAACAGGAAGGCGAGGCTGATCCAGGGCAGCATCAGACGCCAGGCCCATTCGGCCGGGTTCTCGGTGAACGGGACGTAGTCGATGCTGTCCCAGACCGGGATCTCGTAGACGAAGAGCGCGAGCAGGATCTGGCCGGTGAAGAAGATCGGGAGCGAGACGCCGGCGAGCGCGATGAACATCGAGACGCGGTCGATGGGCTTGCCCTTGCGCAGCGCGGAGATCACACCGATGGTCACGCCGGAGACCACCCAGATCACCGCCGCACCGACGGCCAGCGAGAAGGAGACCGGGATCCGCTGCTCCAACTGCGGCCACACCTCGATGTGGCTCTTGAAGGAGTACCCGAAGCAGGGTGCGCTGCAGTGCGTCGCGTCGGGACCGAACCGGTAGTCGGCGCCCGCCACGAGGCCCTTGACGAAGTTCCAGTACTGCTCGTAGACGGGCTGATCCAGTCCCAGGTTCTTCTTGATCGCGGCGACGGACTCGGGGTTCGCGTCCTTGCCGACGTACTGGGTGGCCAACTGGTCGGCCGTCTGGCCCCGAGGCGGGGCACCAGGAAGAAGATGGCGAAGGTGACTGCGCTGACCACCAGCAGCAACAGCACCGCGCCCATGACGCGTCGGAGGATGTACGCAGCCACAGCTGTACGGCCCCGGGTGGCCGCGGCGGGATCCGTCCGCCGCGGCCACTCGTTGCCTTCACCTGCCTTTCGAAAGGATCCGGCCTGCTGATTACTTCGAGGAGCCCATCAGCAGGTAGTCGTACATGCCGAGGTAGGCCTGCGTGACCGTGACGTTCGTCGCGGACGTGGGCCGGAGCAGCAGGTTCTTGCGGTAGATGACCGGGACGACCGAGGCGTTGTCGAGGACCATCTTGTCGATCTCGCCCCAGGCCTTGGTGCGGGCCGCGTCGTCCGTGTTGGCGATCGCGTCCGTCAGGGCCTTGTTGATCTTCGGGTCGTCCAGCTCCATCAGGTTGTTGCCGCCCGAGGGCTTGATGGCGGCACCATTGATGATCTGGTCGAGGAAGCCGTAGCCGGTCGGCCAGTCGGCACCCCACGCCATCGAGAGCATGCCGAGCTTGTTCTTGTGGACGTAGCTCGGGACACCGGCGAAGTTGGAGAAGTACTTACCGGCCGGGAACTGCTTGATCTCGATGTTGATGCCGATCTTCTTCAGCGACGCCTGGACGGCCGTCGCCTGCGCCACCTCGGCGGGGCGGTCGGAGCGGGCGGTCATGATCGTGCTGAAGCCGTTCGGCTTGCCGCACGCCTTCAACTCCGCCTTGGCCTTGGCCACGTCGCCCTTGTGACCCTCGGTCGCGTAGGTGTCGAACTTGGTGTAGCCGTTGACCGACGGCGGCAGCAGCGTGGTCGCCACGTCACCCTTCGGCGAGCCGCCCATGGCGTCGAGCACCGACTGCTTGTCGAGGCCCCACTGCACGGCCTTGCGGCAGTGGATGTTGTCGAACGGTGCCACCTTCAGGTTCAGCGCGATGTACTGCGTGGCGCCGGCGTAGGAGCTGTCCGTCTGGTTGACGTACTTGCCGCGCAGCACCTTCGGCTGGGTCTGCGGCTGCACACCCGTACCGGCCGCGTCGACCGTGATCTTGTCGGAGAGCAGGTTGTTGTCGACCGTGACCGGGTTGACCTTGAACTTGATCGAGATCTTGTCCGGCAGGGCCTTGCGGATCGGGTCCGTCTTGGGGTCCCACTGCGGGTTGCGCACGAGGGTGGCGCCACGGCCCTCCTCGTAGGACTGGAACTGGTACGGGCCGGTGGACTGGATGTTCTGCACGTACTTCGCACCGGTGTCCTTCGCCCTCGGCACCGGGGCCGTCTGGGAGAACGTCGCCAGGTAGTCGAAGTCGGCGAAGGGCTGCTTCAGTTTGAAGACGATCGTCTGGTCGTCCGGCGTCTCGATGGACTTGATCCCCTCGGGGGACTTGTCCTTGTAGGGGCCCTGGTACTTGTCGCCGCCCACCAGGTACGACTTGAAGTACGTCGGGCCGTTGGACAGCGCCTCGGGAGCGAAGTTGGAGCGCTCGATGGCGTACTTGACGTCCTTGGACGTCACCGGCGTACCGTCCTGGAACTTCACGCCCTTGCGGAGCTTGTACGTCCAGGTCTTGGCGTCGGGGCTGGCCTTGCCGAGGGACTCGGCCAGGTCCGGCACGACCTCCAGGCCTGCCTTGCCCGCGGCCGGCTTGAACGTGGTGAGGGTCCTGCCGTAGAGGCGGGAGAAGTTCTGCACCCAGCCGTAGTAGGTGTTGCCCCCGTCCAGGGAGTCCGGCACGTCCGAGTGCTCATACGTGACCGTCCCGCCCTTCTTGCTGGACGCGTTGACGATCGAGTTCAGCGCGGCGTCCTTCTTGCCGTTGCCTCCCCCGTCGTTGTCGTCGCCTCCGCCGCCGCACGCGGCAGCTCCCAGCGACAGTGCCAGGACCGACGCAACGCCGGCGGTCACCCTTCTCGTCTTCACCTGAGGTAGCCCCCTCATTCGATGGATCACTTGCTGCGAGGGTCGAGGGCGTCACGCAGCCCGTCACCCAGCAGGTTGAAGGCCAGGACGGTGATGAAGATCGCCAGTCCGGGCACGAACATGTACTGCGGATCAGCCGTGTACAGATCCACAGCGTTGCTGAGCATGCCGCCCCAGGAGGCCTGCGGCGGAGCGATACCGACACCGAGGAAGCTCAGCGCGGCCTCGAACAGGATGTTCGTCGGGATGATCAGCGTCGAGTAGACGAGGATCGGCGCGACGAGGTTCGGGAGCAGTTCCCGGAACAGGACGTACGGGCCGCGTGCCCCGAGGCTGGTGGCGGCCTCGATGAACTCCCGCTTGCGCAGGGTCATGGTCTGGGCCCGCACGATGCGGCCGATGTACGGCCAGCTGAAGAAGCCGATCACGAAGATCAGCACGCAGATGCGCAGGGGCAGGCCGTCGAGACCGAAGAACCCGTCCTGCACGGAGGCGGAGATCGAGATGGCGAACAGCAGCAGGGGGAAGGCGAGGAAGGTGTCCATCAGCCTGCTGATGACGCTGTCGATCCAGCCGCCGTAGTACCCGGCGACAACGCCGAGCACGGTGCCGATGCACACCGACAGCAGCGTGGCGCCGCCCGCGACCAGGAGGGAGACCCAGGAGCCGTCGATGATGCGGGCGAGCATGTCCCGGCCGTACTGGGGGTCCACGCCGAGCGGGTGGTCCCAACTCATGCCTCCCCAGCCGCCCTTGGGGGCGAGCAGCGCGGGTCGATGAGGTCCTGGTTGAACTTGTTGGGATCGAGGTCGAAGATCCACTGGATCGGCTTGGAGAACACCGCCATCAGCACGAGCAGGACGACGACGACGCCTCCGGCCATCGCCACCTTGTCCCGCTTGAAGCGCATCCAGGCGATCTGGGTGAGCGAACGCCCTTCGATCTGGCTCTTCTTGACCCCGGAGAGCACGGCCTCGGGCTGTGCTCCGGCTTCCGCCCCCGTGGTCTCGATCGGTGCGGTCACGGTGCGATTGACCCCTCTCGGGCCGGCGATCGCCGAGCCCCTGGCTGCCGCTGTAGCGGTTTTGTTTGTCTCGTACACGAGACCGACCCGGCCCGTGTCTTGCGGGGAGTCTTCAACGCTTTGGCGATCTGTTGCCAGACTTGGCGATGAAAGGATGCGTAAACGTGATGCTGTCTGCGGGGTTCCGTTATCCGGACAGCGGGTAACGGGGGTCGGACGCGCTGAGCTAGGTGGATATTAGGACACACTCGCTCTTTTCACCCTTATCTACGCGCGGAGAAGTGAGCGGTGGTCATATCCAAAGGGTGGTGCGGGAGAGGCCTTCAGGGCCGCCTGGTAACCCGTCAGTACCGGCCCTGGGCCGGCGGGTATCCGTAGCCGGAGGCCGGGGCCTGGACCGGGGCGGTGGCGTGGGCCTCGCGGTCGTAGAAGGGGCGGGCGCCGGCGCGCAGCCACATGGCGACCGGGTCGTGCTCGTCGGACATCGCGACGGTGGAGACGGGGAGCCCGTCCGGTACGGCGCCGAGTGACTGCTGCATCATCGCGCGCACGGAATCCACGGCCGGCGGCGAAGTGTCGTACACATCCAGACCGATGGCGAGGTACGGCGCCCCGAGCGCGGGCTGCACCCAGGCGCGGCGCAGGGCGCGCACGGCCGGGGTGCGGTGGGCGTTCTGCGCGAGCAGGGCGTAGAACTGCGGGATCTCGATGGCCGGTTCGGACAGCCGCAGGGGGCCCGCGGGCTGGCGGTCCAGGCCCGTGGCGATCCGGCGCAGGTCGAGCCAGGGGATGCCGACGCCGCCGCCGGGGGCGTGCGGGTTGAGCCAGAGGCCGTAGTGGTCGGGGTAGAGGGCGCGGGCGACGTCGACTCCGTCGACGACCTCGTACGAGCGGTTCCAGCCGCTGGCCGAGAGCTCCTGGGCCGAGGTGACGCAGGGCGCGTAGCCGTATCCGCCGACCTCCATGTTTCCGTACTGGGCGTCCGGGAGCCGGCCTGGCCGTGCCACAGGAGCATCCAGATCTGGCCGGAGTGCGGGGTCGCGAGCGCGCGCAGGAGTGCCTCGTAGGCGTCGTAACGCCCGGGCGTGACCTGGCGCAGCATGTGCTCGACCTGTCCGGCCGCGGCCGTGCCGCTCGCGCTCACCTTTACCGCCCCTTCGTACAACGCCTCGACCGTGACCTAGCTTAAGCCCGCCCACCGACTCGGGACTCGTCCTCGTCCGGCGGGTGCGGGTCCGTCGGTGGCTCGTCGCGCCGTTCCCCGCGCCCCGAGCGCGTCGCCCTACCGCTGGTAGAAGGGCCGGACCCGATCGCGCATCCAGGTGCCCACCGGGTCCTCCGCCACGTCCAGGAGGACCAGGTTGACCGGCCACGGGGCCGGGGACTTGGTCACCGCCCGGGTCAGGGCCTCCAGGGGGAGGGCCCGGATGTCGCCCTCCCACTGGGAGAGTTCGACTCCCACGAACATCACCGGGTCGGCCGTCTCGATCGCGGCGAGGCAGCGGCGGGCGGTGAGGACGACGCCGGTCGCCTCGAACTCGGCGGAGGCGGTGGCGAGGAAGTCCACCGGGTCGTCCTGCCAGTCGGGCTCGAAGAGGCGGACCCGGCCGCCGCTCGCTGGGCCGTCCAGCGGGGTCCGGCCGGCCCGGCAGAGCTCGGCGACGGCGGGCGGCGGGAGCGGGATGCCGACCACGCCGCCCGGATTGATGGCTATCCCCGCGTGCGGGGCAGTCCGCGGGCGAACTCCACGGCCGGGGCGATGGTGTACGACATGTGGGAGCCGACGACCTGGCGGAACTGCTCCTCGGAGCTGAACACCGGCACGAAGGCCTGGCCGTCGATCTCGATGCCGGGCAGGTCGAGGGGGCCGCTCTGCGGGCCGCCTCCGTTGGGGAGCGGGATCCACACGAAGCTCCGGCCGAGCACCTCGACGATCCGCCCGCCGGCCGACGGCCCGGCGCCGAGGGAGGCCGAGAGCACCTCCTCCAGCTCGTTGCCGGGCCATCCACCGTGCGGGTGGGTCTGCGTCTGCGCCGGGAAGTCCGCGGAGAAGTCCGCCGGGAAGTCCATCTGCCTACCGCCTGCCTGAAACCACTGCTGTGGCTAAGAAGGCTAACGGCTCACGCAAGGCCGACGGCCGCCCGATGCCGACGCCCCGGTGCCCGGACGAGCACGACCGGCCCGCACACCACGGGGCGTGCGGATGCCGAGGGTCGGTCCCGCGCCGTGCGCCGCATGAACCGTGGGGGGTCGGTCCGGAGCCGCGTGGCGTCCGGGCCGGGGGCGGTCAGGGTGTGAAGTCGATTCGGTGCAGGGTGTTCGCCGTGTCCCGGTCGACGAGGATGGCCGAGCCGCAGCCGGTGGGCAGTTCGCCGCGCTCCACGGAACGCAGCAGGCGGGTGCTCGCCGCACGGTGGCGCAGGAACGCGTACCGCGAGACGCCGCGGCCGCGGTCGCGCTGGCCGGCCAGGGCCTGCTCCGGCGTGACGTCGAGCAGCAGCAGGTGCAGGGTGGCACCCCGGCGGCGCGCCTCGCGGGCCAGCCAGCGGCGGACCCAGGCCTGGGTGCCGCAGTCGTGCACCACGACACCCTCGCCGGTGCGCAGGGCGCGGCGCAGCCCGGCGTAGTGGGCGAGGCGGACGAGCGGGCGGTAGACCGCGTACGGCAGGAAGCGCGGCATGCGGCCGTCCCAGCGGTCGCGGGTGTCCTGGGAGTCGATACGCCGGCCCGGCACGGTGCGCCGCATCAGCGTGGACTTGCCGCTGCCCGGGAGGCCCGTGACCACGACGAGGTCGCGGGGGCCGAACAGCAGCGCGCCTGGGCCGCGGCCGGCGCGGTCGCGCAGATCGCGGACGACCGGCACCGGCACCGGGCCGCACACCGCCCGCGGCGCGGCGGCCGGCTGCTCGGGCAGCGCGACGCCCGGGGTCGTGGCGTACGCCGTGGTCCTGTTCACCGTGATCGTCCTCCCCTGGGGCCAGGTACGGAGTCCCATCCCCGCCGAGTGTAAAGAGAAGGTAATGCCCGATGTCTCTGGTTTTAGTCCTCTTCCTGCTACAGGCCTGCTACAGGGTGATCCCCCTGCCACCCGCGAGGATGCGTGCAATGATGTGCGCGCCAACTGCATACCGGCCGTTTGAATCCGCGCGGGAGAGTTCCCAGCACCGCTGACGCTGGGCGCCGAAGGAGCAAGTCCCTCCCTTGAATCTCTCAGGCCCCGTTACCGCGCGGGCGAGGCACATCTGAAAAGCGGGTCGCCGACCGGCGGCTCCACCCAAGGTGCAAGCCGTGTCCTGTGTGGTCATGGCGAACCTCTCAGGTTCCGATGACAGATGGGAGGACCGACCTCGCCCGTCATTGCCCTGGGAGACGACCGACCGTGAGCAGTACAGGAGAACTCCGTCACACCGCGCTCGATGCCCTGCATCGTTCGCTCGGCGCGACGATGACCGACTTCGCCGGCTGGGACATGCCCCTGCGCTACGGCTCCGAGCGCGACGAGCACACCGCCGTGCGCACGAAGGCCGGCCTCTTCGACCTCTCCCACATGGGCGAGATCACCGTCACCGGGCCGCAGGCCGCCGCCCTCCTCGACTTCGCGCTGGTCGGCAACATCGGCGGTGTGAAGCCGGGCCGGGCCCGCTACACCATGATCTGCCGTGCCGACGGCGGCATCCTCGACGACCTGATCGTCTACCGGCTGGGCGAGACCGAGTACATGGTCGTCGCCAACGCCTCCAACGCCCAGGTCGTCCTGGACGCGCTGACCGAGCGTGCCGCCGGCTTCGACGCCGAGGTGCGCGACGACCGCGACGCCTACGCGCTGATCGCCGTCCAGGGCCCGAGTCCGCCGGGATCCTCGCGTCCCTCACCGACGCCGACCTCGACGGCCTGAAGTACTACGCCGGTCTGCCCGGCACGGTCGCCGGTGTCCCGGCCCTGATCGCCCGCACCGGCTACACCGGCGAGGACGGCTTCGAGCTGTTCGTGAAGCCGGAGCACGCCGTCGAGCTGTGGCAGGCCCTGACCAAGGCGGGCGAGGGCGCCGGACTGGTCCCGTGCGGGCTGTCCTGCCGCGACACGCTGCGCCTGGAGGCGGGCATGCCGCTGTACGGGCACGAGCTGAGCACCTCCCTGACGCCCTTCGACGCCGGTCTCGGCCGGGTGGTGAAGTTCGAGAAGGAGGGCGACTTCGTGGGGCGCGAGGCGCTGGCCGAGGCGGCCTCCCGCGCCGAGCAGAACCCGCCCCGCGTCCTGGTCGGCCTGGTCGCCGAGGGCCGCCGGGTCCCGCGCGCCGGGTACGCGGTCGTCGCCGGCGGCGAGGTGATCGGCGAGGTCACCTCCGGCGCCCCGTCCCCCACGCTCGGCAAGCCGATCGCGATGGCGTACGTCGACGCCGCGCACGCCGCACCCGGCACGCCCGGTGTGGCCGTGGACATCCGGGGCAGTCACGAGCCGTACGAGGTCGTGGCGCTGCCGTTCTACAAGCGCCAGAAGTAGACACTGGCCGCGGGCCGCCACAGCGGTCCCGGGCTCATCACCCCGCTCACCAGCGGTCCCTTCATCAGCACTCCCGCGCGTACAGGAGAATCCAGGCCATGAGCAACCCCAATGAGCTGCGCTACAGCAAGGAGCACGAGTGGCTGTCGGCCGCCGAGGACGGCGTCGCGACGGTCGGCATCACGGAGCACGCGGCCAACGCCCTCGGCGACGTCGTCTTCGTCCAGCTCCCCGAGGTCGGTGACTCGGTGTCCGCGGGCGAGACCTGCGGCGAACTGGAGTCGACCAAGTCGGTGTCCGACCTGTACTCCCCGGTCTCCGGTGAGGTCACCGAGGTCAACGAGGACGTAGTGAACGACCCGTCGCTGGTGAACTCGGCCCCTTCGAGGGCGGCTGGCTGTTCAAGGTGCGGGTCACGGACGAGCCGGGCGACCTGCTCTCCGCCGACGAGTACACCGCCTTCTCCGCCGGCTGAGGAGTCGTAGCCGTATGTCCGTCCTGAACACACCCCTGCACGAGCTCGACCCGGCCGTCGCCGCCGCGGTCGACGCCGAGCTGCACCGCCAGCAGTCCACACTGGAGATGATCGCCTCGGAGAACTTCGCTCCGGCCGCGGTCATGGAGGCGCAGGGCTCGGTCCTCACCAACAAGTACGCCGAGGGCTACCCGGGCCGCCGCTACTACGGCGGCTGCGAGCACGTCGACGTGGTCGAGCAGATCGCGATCGACCGCGTCAAGGAGCTGTTCGGCGCCGAGCACGCCAACGTCCAGCCGCACTCCGGCGCCCAGGCCAACGCCGCCGCGATGTTCGCGCTGCTCAAGCCGGGCGACACCATCATGGGTCTGAACCTCGCCCACGGCGGGCACCTGACCCACGGCATGAAGATCAACTTCTCCGGCAAGCTCTACGACGTGGTCGCCTACCACGTGGGCGACGACGGCCGGGTCGACATGGCCGAGGTCGAGCGGCTCGCCAAGGAGTCCAAGCCGAAGCTGATCGTCGCCGGCTGGTCGGCGTACCCGCGGCAGCTGGACTTCGCCTCCTTCCGCCGGATCGCGGACGAGGTCGGCGCGTACCTGATGGTCGACATGGCCCACTTCGCCGGGCTGGTCGCGGCCGGGCTGCACCCGAACCCGGTGCCGCACGCGCACGTGGTCACCACCACGACCCACAAGACCCTCGGCGGTCCGCGCGGCGGTGTGATCCTCTCCACGGCCGAACTGGCCAAGAAGATCAACTCCGCTGTCTTCCCCGGTCAGCAGGGCGGTCCGCTGGAGCATGTGATCGCGGCCAAGGCGGTCGCCTTCAAGGTCGCCGCCTCGGAGGACTTCAAGGAGCGCCAGCGCCGTACGCTGGAGGGTGCCCGCATCCTGGCCGAGCGTCTGGTGAAGGACGACGCCCGGGCCGTGGGCGTGGACGTCCTGTCCGGCGGCACGGACGTGCACCTGGTCCTGGTCGACCTGCGCCACTCGGAGCTGGACGGCCAGCAGGCCGAGGACCGCCTCCACGAGGTGGGCATCACGGTCAACCGGAACGCGATCCCGAACGACCCGCGCCCGCCGATGGTGACGTCCGGTCTGCGGATCGGTACGCCTGCCCTGGCGACGCGGGGCTTCCAGGCCGAGGACTTCGCCGAGGTCGCGGACGTCATCGCCGAGGCGCTGAAGCCGTCCTACGACGCGGAGGCCCTCAAGGCCCGGGTGAAGGCCCTGGCCGACAAGCACCCGCTGTACCCGGGTCTGACCAAGTAACCGAACACCGCTCGGGTCGCCGTGCCGCCACCAGCGCGCACGGCGACCCCACCCCCCTGTGCACCACCCCGTAGTCAGGAGTTCCCCGTGGCCATCTCGGTCTTCGACCTGTTCTCGATCGGCATCGGCCCGTCCAGCTCCCACACGGTCGGCCCGATGCGGGCGGCCGGTCTGTTCGCCCGGCGGCTGCGCAACGAGAAGCTGCTGGAGTCGGTCGCCTCGGTGCGCGCCGAGCTGTACGGCTCGCTCGGTGCCACGGGCCACGGCCACGGCACCCCCAAGGCGGTGCTGCTCGGTCTGGAGGGCGACTCCCGCGCACGGTGGACGTGGAGACGGCCGACGAGCGGGTGGAGACGATCAAGGCCGACGGCCGGCTGCGGCTGCTGGGCGAGCACGAGATCGCATTCTCCTTCGACGACGACATGGTCCTGCACCGCCGCAAGGCCCTGCCGTACCACGCGAACGGCATGACGCTGTGGGCGTACGACGCCTCGGGCGCGGAACTGCTGACGAAGACGTACTACTCGGTCGGCGGCGGGTTCGTCGTCGACGAGGACGCGGTCGGCGCGGACCGCATCAAACTCGACGACACGGTGCTGAAGCACCCCTTCCGCACGGGCGACGAGCTGCTGCGCCTGACGGAGGAGACGGGCCTGTCCATCTCGGCGCTGATGCTGGAGAACGAGCGGGCCTGGCGCACCGAGGAGGAGATCCGCGCGGGCCTGCTGGAGATCTGGCGGGTGATGGAGGCGTGCGTGGCGCGCGGCATGTCCCGTGAGGGCATCCTGCCGGGCGGTCTGAAGGTACGCCGCCGCGCCGCCAACACCGCGCGCAAGCTGCGCTCCGAGGGCGACCCGCAGGCCCTCGCCATGGAGTGGATCACCCTCTACGCGATGGCGGTCAACGAGGAGAACGCGGCCGGCGGCCGGGTCGTCACCGCCCCCACCAACGGCGCCGCCGGCATCATCCCCGCGGTCCTGCACTACTACGTGAACTTCGTGCCGGGCGCCGACGAGGAGGGCGTGGTCCGCTTCCTGCTCGCCGCGGGCGCGATCGGCATGCTGTTCAAGGAGAACGCCTCCATCTCCGGCGCCGAGGTCGGCTGCCAGGGCGAGGTCGGCTCCGCCTGCTCCATGGCGGCCGGCGCGCTGGCCGAGGTCCTCGGCGGCTCACCCGAACAGGTCGAGAACGCCGCCGAGATCGGCATGGAGCACAACCTCGGCCTGACCTGCGACCCGGTCGGCGGTCTGGTCCAGATCCCGTGCATCGAACGCAACGGCATGGCCGCGGTGAAGGCCGTCACGGCCGCGCGCATGGCGATGCGCGGCGACGGCTCCCACAAGGTGTCCCTGGACAAGGTCATCAAGACGATGAAGGACACCGGCGCGGACATGTCCGTGAAGTACAAGGAGACGGCCCGGGGCGGGCTGGCGGTGAACATCATCGAGTGCTGACCTCATGCGGGCCGGGGGGCGATCTCCACTCGTAGTGCCTCCGCCGCGGCCTGCAGGGCGCCCTCGACGGCCTCGCCGGTGTCTGCGGTGGCGATCACCGCGCCGAGCACGCTGGAGGAGAAGTGCTCGGGCGGCAGCCTGATGGTGGTGCCCGGGGCACGGTCGAGCACGACGTGCTGGACGCCGGGGACGCCGAGCGCGGTGTCGAGGCCGTCGACCCGTACGAGCTTGCCCGCCGCCGGAGCCATGATCTTCCGCAGGCCGGCGTGCAGGGGCGGCTGATCGGGCAGGCGCGGGGCCCGGCCGGTGGCGACCCGGATGACGTTCTCGTGGAAGGGGACCCCGGTCGCCAGTCCCACCAGATGGGAGCCGATGAAGTCCCCGCCGGCACGGGCGGCGACCTCGATCAGCCGGACGCCGGTCCCCGGGTCGTACATGCACTCGAGGTGGAAGGCGCAGTCGTCGAAGCCGAGGGCGAGGACGGTCTCGCGGGTCAGCGCGTGCACGGCGGAGCGCGCGGCGTCGGGCAGGGCGCTGGGATGCAGATGGGCCAGTTCCAGGCGGAACGGCTCGGTGGTCGTCTTGTCGGTGATGCCGCAGACGGTCACCTCGCCTCGGTGCACGACGCCCTCGACGCTGTGCTCACTGCCGCTCAGCAGCTCCTCCAGGACGAGGTCGCCGCGGTCGTGGCGGAAGATGCTGTCGCCGTCCGTCCCGGTCAGGCGCGTCAACTCGTCGAAGGCGGGGCGCAGTTCCCGTTGGTCCCGCAGCAGGAAGATGCCCTTGCTCCCGCTGCCGGCGGCCGGCTTCAGCACCGCCGGGAGCCCGACGTCGTCCAGCGCCCGCACCGCGTCCCGCCAGGTCCGTACCCGGGCGAAGCGCGGTATCAGATGCGGGCGGTCCGCGAGGGCCTGGCGCATCAGGTACTTGTTGCGGGCCAGGCGGGCCGCGGCGGGGGCGATGCCGGGCAGGCCGAGGCGCCGGGCGGCGCGGGCCGCCGGTTCGACGCCCGCGTCGGACCAGGCGACGACGCCGGCGACGGTGTGCGCGCCGGCGACCGCGTCCACCGCGGCGTCGAAGGCGTCGGTGTCGTGCGGGTCGACGGCGCGTACGTCGGCGAGCAGCGCGCGCGGCAGTCCGGCGGGGGGCCGGGCCGCGAGGAGCACCACGGAGCAGCCGTTCCGGTCGGCGGCCTCGAACGCGGGGCGGTGTTCGAGCGGGTTCTTGCGCAGCCCGACGAAGACGACGACAGGGCGCGGGGCGGGCTCGGGCACGGTCACTCCACCTCGATCACGAGCTCGGACTCGACGCGGTCGAGGAGCGCCTCGAACTCCTCGGCCGTGTCCGCCCCCAGGACGACGAGCAGGCACCAGTCCATGGCGTGGGAGCAGCCGAACGTGTCCCCGGTCCGCTTCGCGCTGCGCCAGTCGAGCACTCCCTCGACGGCCTGGATCCGACGGTCCGTCGGCATGGCGGTGATGGTGCCGGCGCGCGGCGGGCGCAGGTGCAGCGCCCCGATGTGCCGGCGCGGCGGTGCCGCCTCCTCGACGCGTCCGAAGAGCAGGCCGGTGGCGACGGTGTCGTACACGCTGTGCCCGAGGCCCACGGAGAGCATGTCGGAGACCCAGCCGCCGCCGATGCGGGTGGCGATCTCCGAGAAGACGAGCTCGCCCTCGGGGGTCTCGAACACCTCCATGTGGGTCACGGAGGCCTCGATGCCCAACGCCTCGTTGACGCTGGTGTGCATGGCGAGGATGCGTTCGTAGAGCTCGGGGTGGTCCTCGCGCGGCAGGATGTACGAGCCGTCCCGGGTGCGCGGGGCGTCGTGCCCGTCCTCCGTCGCGACGTGGTCGAGCCGTGGCACGTAGTAGGCGCTCACGGTCAGGAAGAGCGGCTTGCCCGCCGACCAGAGCGCGTCGATGTGCAACTCGCGGCCGTGCACGAAGCGTTCGACGACGAGGTGCCCGGAGCTGAGCCGCTCGGGCTTCGGCAGGTCGCGCAGGACGGCGGCGGTCTCCGCCGCGCTCTCGACCCGGACGGTGCTCATGGTGCCGTAGCCGAACGCCGGTTTCACGACGGCCGGGTATCCCACGTCGGGCAGGGCGTCGCCGTCGGCGAAGGTGGCGCCGACGGGCAGGGAGGCCCACGGGGTGACGGCGACCCCGGCAGCGGCCACGAGGTGCTTCATCATCCGCTTGTCGCGGACGGCCGCCTGCTGGGCCGCGCTCGCGCCACCGCAGTCGAGCAGGCCGCGCAGCTGGGTGGCCCCGAGCTGGCCGTCCTCGGAGAAGCACAGCACCTGGTCGACCCGGACGCCGCGCACGGCGAGGTCGACGGCGACGCCGGTCATCTCCTCGACCGAGTCGGTGCTGCCGACGCGGTAGACGGCGCGGGCCGCGCCGAGGAGTTCGGGGGACGCGGCGGCGCGGGCCGCCTCGGCCTCGTCGAGCACCAGATGGAGGTGCGGGGTGGCGGCGAGCAACGCCCGGACCATGTCGGGGCGCCACTTGCAGAGCACGATCGTGGGCCCGTCCTCGGCGATCCGGGGCGGTTCGGCGTCCGGGGCGGGATGCGGTGCCGGGGCGGCGGTGCCGGGTTCCATGCGGATCTCGATCTCGCCGCGGACGAGGTCGGCGGCGCGGTCCACGTCGGCGGGGTCGTCGGCGAGGAGCAGCACATGGGCGACCCGGTCGCCGGACGAGTGGAGGCCGGTCACGACGTCCCCGGCGTGCTTCTTCTGCCCGACCCTCACCACCTCGGGGCGTTCCGCGGCTTCCCGGGCGCCGTCCACGGAGGCGATGCGGCCCGGAGACGGTGCGGGCAGGAACAGCACGCCCGCGGTGCGGGGTCGCCCGGCCGGGAGGCTCACGGTCCTGCCCAGGGACAGTTCGATGACGCTGCGGAAGAAGTCGTGCCCGTACGCCCGGCACATCAGTTCCATGATGTGGTCCCCGGGGGTGCGCACGGCGAACTCCATCGGCCGCAGCACGCTGCCGTCGTCGCGGTACTCGAGGTGCACGATGCCGGTGCGGATGCCCGCGGCGGCCACGAGTGCCGCCGTCTGCGCGTCGGCGCGGTCCCGGTCGGCGGGGACGTACGGCAGCTGGTGCCGGAGTTCGACGAACTCGGGCGGCCCGGTGGTCACCTTGCGGGTGTGGTTCCCGAAGATCACCTCGCCGTCCCGGACCAGCCCTTCCCAGCTGTACTCGGGGCGTCGAGGTACTCCTCGATCAGCACCAGCTGGCCCACGTCCCGGCGGGCCAGGTCGGCGCGCAGCTCGTCCTCGTCGGCGACGCAGTGGACTCCCACGCTGCCCATGCCGCGCAGCGGCTTGACGACGACCGGGTACCGGTCGCGGCTCCACGCCGCGGCCCGGTCGGCGTCGTCGACGACGGCGTGGTCGGGCTGCGGGAGTCCGGCATGCGCGAACAGGGCGCGCTGGACGGCCTTGTTGCGGCTGGCCTCGGCGGCGGCGAGGGAGGGGCCGGGCAGTCCGTGCCGCTCCTGCACCCGGGCGGCGGCCAGCACGTGCTGTTCGGCGAAGGGCACGACGCCCTGGGGGCGGTGCCGTTCGGCCATGTCCAGCGCGCCCCGGATCCAGTGCGTCTCGGTGCCGCCCGAGGGGGTCGCGAAGTGTGCGACGCGGCTCTCGTGCTGCTCGCGCCAGGCCTCGTCGTCGAGCAGGACGGTGTGCAGGCCGAGGTCGTGGGCGGCGTCGACGTAGCCCCGTCCCATGATGCCCGCGCCGACCAGCAGCAGTGTGTCCGTCATGTCGTGTCCCCTGTGTGTGACGCGGGTGTCTGTTCTGGTGTGCCGGCGGCCGGTTCGGGCACCGCAGCGCGCCGCCGGCCGAGGGCGAGGAGCAGCAGCAGGCAGAAGGAGGCGAGGCTCAGCCAGACCGCGGTGGCCTCTCCGGTGAGGGTGAGCGCGACGCCGACGGAGGGTCCCGCGGCCGTGCCGATGCCCATCGCGCCTCCGGCCAGCGCCGAGACGCGGGTGACGTCCCCGGGTCGTACCGAGTCGATCAGCCACGGGTGGAACGAGCAGGAGTAGGCGCACTCGCCGAGCGCGAAGACGACGGCGAAGAGCAGGAGTCCGGCGTAGCGGACGGGCAGTGGACCGAAGGCCGACGCCGCGGCCGTGGCGTACGCGGCGGCCCACAGCACCACGGCCGCCCGCAGCCCGTACGCCTCGTCGCGGCCGCTCAGCAGGCGGGTCACCCAGCTCTGGCCCAGGGCCACCACGAGCGTGTTGACGAGCAGCAGTCCCGAGACGGTGCCGAGACCGATGCCCATCAGCCGGACGGCGACGAGCGGCGCCGTCGCCTCGAACTGGCTGTGCCCGAAGAGGTAGGCGCCGAGCTGGAACAGGACGGCGAGCGTGCCGGCCACCCCGAGCCACTTCCAGCGCCCGCCGGAGCCGCCGGACCGCTCCTTGTCCTCGGGCCCGCCGGGGACCGTGGTGCGCTCGGCGTCCGCGGGCCGGGGCGCCTCGTCGCGCTCCCGTGCCCTGACCCGGTGGAAGGCGTAGGTGAGCGGCAGATAGCTCAGCGCGTTGCAGACGAACAACCACGGCACGGCCGAGGTGGTGAGGATGCCGGTGGTCAGGCCGGCGGCGACGGCGCCCAGTCCGAGACCGACGTTGAGCGCGCGGTAGCGGCGGGCGAAGACCGAGCGTCGCTGCTCCTGCGCCGTCAGGGAGTTGAGCACCGGCACCATCGCGACCAGCAGGCAGCCCTGCCCGCAGCCGATGAACAGGACGGCCGCGCACAGGAAGGCCAGGGAGCCCGCGACGGCGGTGCCCAGGAAGCCCACGGCGAGCATCAGCGTGCCGGCGAGCCCGAGGAGCGCGGGCGGCGGTTTGATCCAGCCGGTCGCGAGCACACCGGTGGTCGCCAGGTTCGCCGCGGCGGCGGCGCCGTAGAAGACGCTGACGCCGGCCGTGCCCATGGCGGGCAGCCCGGACAGGTAGAGCGCGGTGTACGGGTACACCAGTCCCGAGCCGAACGCCGACACACCGTTGACGAGGATCAGCACGTCGGCCGTGGTGAAGCGCCGCGCGGAGCCCTGGAGCCTGCTCACGCGGCCGTGTCCTGTTCCCGGAAGGCCGTGTTGAGGAAGTACGTCCAGTCCCGTGCGCCCGGGTCGGAGACGTGCAGCAGGTTCTCCACCGCGTCGTAGTGGGTGGTGGGGTAGCGGACGACCCGGCGCACCATCTCCTTGGCGATGTGCAGGGTCGACAGCTCCTCCTCCCCCGCGTACCGGCAGATCTCGACCTCCTGGTCCACCAGATAGCCGCGCAGGCTTCCGGCGAGCCGGGTGAAGTGAGTGTTGTCCGCGTAGAGGCCCAGGAAGTCGCGCTGGGTGCACCGGGTGCGCCGCCGGTCGGTGACCGTGAAGCCGAACGCGTCGGCGATGCCCAGCACCAGGTCGGACGTGGCCACGGGGCCGTCGCCCGGCGGGTTGAGGACCGGCCCGGCCAGCAGGTTGTGCAGGGCTGCGAGCCGGAGGCCGGGGCGTGGAGGGTGCGGACGTACCAGTCCCGGGCGCGCACCTTGCGATCGATGTTGGTCAGTGCCCAGGTGACGGCCTGTTCGGAGGTGTCCACCTCGAAGGTGCGGGAGGCTTCCGGCTCGTACACGCGCAGGAGTCCGCGCACCGTGTCCCGGGCCGAGGCGGCGGGGCACCGCGCGTAGGGGCCGGCGAGTATGTCGGGTTTCAGAATGAGCAGCGCGCCTGCGCTCATCGGGCCTCCCCCAGAAGCAGGTCGAGCAGTCCGAGCAGCCGGACGAGGTCGTCGTCGGTGACGGTGCGGTACAGACCGACGCGCAGCGCCGTCGGCCGCGCGGGGTCGGCGAGCCCGTAGGCCAGGGCCCAGGTCTCCAGGAAGTCGGTCACACCGCGCACGGCGTCGGGTGTGAGGGTGGTGGGCAGCACGGCGGCGAGGTCGCGACCCGGGCGCCGCGGCGGGCCGGCGAGCCAGGAGCGGCCGGCCGTGTGGGCGCGGAGCAGCTCCATGCGGGCCTCGATCTCGCTGTCCAGGCGTTCGGGGTGCGACTCGGCGAGGGTGCGCACACCGTGGGCGAGCATCATCAGGTCCGAGGCGCTGGGGCGCGGGGTGCCGGGCGCGTCGGCGTCCAGCAGGGCGCGGACGCCGAAGGGGCCGCTGTGCCGTTCCGCCCGGGCGGCCTCGGTGGCCCGCTGCGACAGGGTGAGGACGGTGGAGCCGGGCACGACGCCGAAGAGCCAGCTGGGGCAGAAGCACGCCACGTCCAGTTCGCCGAGGAGGGACTGGTCGAGCGGCCAGGACGTGCGCGAGAGGTCCGCGGCGGCCCATCCGCCGGTGCCCCGGGGGCGGCCGGCCGCCCGGGCCCCTCGACCGGTCGGGGGACGGCGCCGTGCGCCCGGGCCCACTCCTCCCCGGCGAGCAGCCGGGCCACGGCGGGCGGCGGGGCGGGGACGAGGACGCAGGCGTACCCGTCCGGCAGGCGCAGCAGCGCGCGCAGTTCCTTCAGGAGCGACGCCTGGAAACCGTCGGTGTGGGCGAACCCGGGCTGCAACCCGAGCACCACGGGCCCGGACCGCTCGAGGGCCGCGAGCCGCTCGGCGGGAACCGGGACACACGCGCCGCCCAGCCGGGGCTCGCGGGGTATCAGCGCGTCGGGCAGGTCGTACAGCTCGACGGGCGTGAAGTCGCGCCCGGGGCGGGGCGTTCGGCTCCGTGCCGCGCTGTCGACGGCATCCGCCGAGTCAGGCTCGTCCGGCGCCGTCCCGGCCGCGGCGGCGGCTGCGTCCGCGGAGTCACGCTCACCGCCGGCGGCCCCGGCCCGTGCCTGAGTGGCGACGGCGGCTTCGACGTCACGCTCGGCGTGGGCCGTCTCCGTGCCTGGGGCGGTGGCCGCGACGGCTTCGTTCAGGTCGTCGTGGTCGACGAGGGTCATCGGTGTCATCCCAGCTTCCGTCGGGCCACGGTGCGGACGTACGGGCCGGCCTGGTCGCCGGCGGCGTCGATGACGGCGGCGAGGTGGGCCCGGGTCCCCTCCATCGCGGCGGCGGTGTCGGCGGGCGGGCGAGCAGGCGCCGGGCGACGTGCGCGGCGCAGCCGCTGTCGTCCGGGCGTGCGGCCTGCCGCTGGAGCAGCCGGACGAGCCACTTGACGGACGGGACGGTCACGCCCGCGGCGGCGAGCGCGCACTGGCCGGTGTGCACGAGGGCCTCCCGGTACATCCACGCGGCCGAGTCGGCGTGTCCGTCGGCGAGTTCGCCCGTGACGTCGGTGAGCCGGTTGACGGCGGCGACGGCGGCCACGTTCAGCAGATAGCGGGGCAGGTCACCGGTGCCCAGTTCCTCGCGCAGCTCCCGCAGCCGGTCGGGGCGCCGCAGGGCGCGGCCGGTCCGGACGCGGTGCAGGATCTTGAGGTTGTCCTCGTCGACGAGCTGGGCGATGCCCTTCTCCCCCGACAGACTCGCCACGCTGGCGCCGAAGGCGTCCCGCAGCCCGCCCAGTGCGGCCGGGTCGAGGACGGCGACGTTGACCTCCCGGCCCTCGTGGTGGGCGACGGTCGCGGTGCGCTCACCCTGCCGGGCCGCCGTCTCCGACCCGGTGACCCGCAGGTCGCCGACGACGTAGAGGTCGAGGTCGGAGTTGCGGTTGGCGAGTCCGTCGGTCGTGGAGCCGGCGAGGAAGAGCAACTCGTCGCCGCTGCCGCCGACCGCCGCGAGTGCGGTGAGGGCGAGGCCCTCCAGGTCGGTCGACTGCTCCACCGCCCCCCGCGCGGAGGCGTTCGTGATTCCTGGTGCGTTCACTGCTGTTCCCTCGACGTCATCCGGGACCGGCAGCGGCTGCCGAACGCTGCCAGGACCGCGCGGTCCAGAACTGATCGGCCGGTGTGGTGCTCGAAGTGCCACTGCACCCCGAGGACGAAGCGGTCCGGCGCTCCGACGCTGATCGCCTCGACGGTCCCGTCCGGGGCCACGGCCTCGACGAAGACCTCCCCGGGGACCTTGGCCACCCGGTCGCTGTGCTGGGAGTTGACCGGCACCTCGCCCGGGTCATGTCCGGGCTCGACCAGACCGGCGAGGAGGCCGCCGGGCCGGACGGCCACGGTGTGGGCGGGCGCCCACCGGTCGGGGCCGTCCACGCCGGCCCGTAACCGGTGCTTCACCTCCGACGCCGGCACGTTGGCGAGGGTGCCGCCGTGGTGCACGGCGAGCTCCTGCATGCCGCGGCAGCTGGCGAGCACGGGCAGCCCGGGGATCGCGTCGGCCGCACGCAGCAGCGCGGCCGCGGTCTCGTCCCGGGCCGGGTCGTACTCCCTGCCGGGCACGGCGTCCGCGTCCCGACCGCCGTACCGGACCGGGTGGACGAACGAGCCGCTGCCGGGCAGCACGAGTCCGTCGAGGCGGGCCAGGACGCTGCCGGCGTGTTCCGGGCGCACGGTGTGGATCAGGACGGCGGCCACACCGGCGTGGTCCAGGAGCGGCTCGGTCAGATGGTCGTTGACCCGGGAGTACGTGGTGCCGTTGGCCCGTTCCTTCCGGCAGGCGAGGACGCCGACCAGCGGGAGGTGCGGCGGGCCGGCGGTCACCGGGCCGACTCGCGCAGGTCGGTGACGGCCGCGGGCAGGTCGGCCGGGTCGTCGGTGACGACGACCGCCACGACGGTGTCCGTACCGGGCCAGTCCTCGGCCAGGACGACCCGCGGCCGGGCGAGCGCGGCCTCGGCCAGTTCGGCCGCCGGGCGTCCTGACTTGGGCAGGAGCACCATCGCGGCGCCTCGCACCGGCTCGGGGGTCTCCTGCGGCAGTTCTCCGTCGGTGAGGAGGGCGAGCAGCGCCTCGTAGGGCCGGACCGCCCCCTGGTGCGCGTACGGGATGAGGTGGGAGTTGATCAGGTCGCCGCCGAGCCGTCCGCCGACCTCCAGGACGACGGGCCCCGCGGACCCGAGACGCAGGTCGACGTGGAACCCGCCGGTCCCGAGGCCGACGGCGAGCACTGCTTGTTCGGCGGCCCGCGTCAGGTCCTTGAGGTCGGTGTCCGTCAGGGCGGAGGGGACGGCCGTGGCCCACGACGGGGACAGCGGCCCGTCGACGCTCTTGTCGGTGACGCCGAGGATCCGCACCGTGCCCTCGGAGACGACGCCGGAGACGGAGTGCTCCGAGCCGTCCACGTACTCCTCGACGAGGAAGTCGCTGGTCCCCGAGTAGTTGGCGGCGGTGAGCGCGAACACCTCGTCCAGGCCGGTGTCCTCGGTGATCA
This sequence comes from Streptomyces tuirus, assembly GCA_018195615.1. Taxonomy (GTDB): domain Bacteria; phylum Actinomycetota; class Actinomycetes; order Streptomycetales; family Streptomycetaceae; genus Streptomyces; species Streptomyces tuirus_A. The sequence goes on from JAGTPG010000001.1 coordinate 2,276,085, forward strand.
GCGCCATGCCGCGGCCGCCGGAGCAGTGCGCGGGCTTGAACACCAGGGGGCGGCCCGCGGCCCCGAGCTCCGCGGCGATGGCCCGCAGGTCCTCGGCCGTCCGGCCCGCCCGCCACGGCGGGTTGAGCCCGTACGGTTCCATGGCCCGGCGCTGGGCGGCCTTGTCCGTGGTGACGGCCGCGGCCGCGGTACCGATGCCGCGGACCCCGAACCGCTCGGCGAGCAGCGCGGTGAGGCCGACGTACTTGTCGCCCCAGCAGGCGACGGCGACCGGGGCCTGGCCGGGCGAGGCCTGCGCGGCCTGTTCCGCGAGCGAGGAACCGCGGTCGAAGGAGCCGCGCCGGTGGCCGGGGAGCCCGGTGTGGGAGACGTCGGCGTCGGACGCGACATGGACGCTCAGTCCCCGGGCCGTGGCGGCGTCGAGTTCCGCACGCCATTCCAGGGGGGAGCGACGCAGGCCGAGGTAGAGCACCGTGCCGTTCCCGGCCTCGCCGTCGCGGTCCGCCGTCGTCGGGTTCACCGCGGGAGTGTTGCTGGCTGTCGTCATCTGTCAGACACCGTTCTCGTTCGCCGTCGTGGCCTGCGTGCCCTGAGGGGCCTCCGTACCGTAGCGACGCTGGTACCAGGTGTTGGTGAAGTCGTCGACCACGGCGGTCTCCGCTCGCTTTTCCAGCCGGAGGGCGCGTTCCTGGTAGAGGCCGCGCAGGATCTCGCCCATCGCGATGGCCGCGCGCAGTTCGCTCAGGGTGTAGACATCGCCCTCGCTGCGCATCAGCCGCAGGTCGTGCACACCGGGGCGGTGCGCGCCGGCGAGGGTGATGCCGAAGGGGATACGGATGGCGTGCCGCACACCGTTCGCCACGTGTCCCTGGTGGTGGTGCGACGTCCACTCCGTCATGTCCGGCATGGACGGGGCGAAGAACCAGTCGCGTTCGGCGAGGCTCTCGTCGTCCGTGACGGCGGCGGCGTGCGGCATGAAGTGCCAGCCGTTCCAGCGCATGCGGGCCGCGATGGCGCGCACCACCTGGGGCACCTCCGCTGCGGCTCCGGCTTCGGTGAGCCGGCGGCGGAAGCCTTCGGCGGGTACGACGCAGCAGTAGTACTCGCTGGTCTTCCAGTGTCCGGGCTCGACGCTGCCCTCGGCCAGCAGCGTGCTGAGCCGGAGGGTGTCGCGCGGGCCGCGGGACATGCTGACGTCGGATCGGGTGCCGGCCGCGGCGGCGCCGACGAGCTCGTGCAGCACTTCCTCGAAGCGACTGCCGAACCCCGGCTGCGAGGGCCGTGGGTCGCCGTCGAGGAGCGGCTGCCAGTCCACGTCCAGTGCGCCGCCGCGGACGGCCTCGGGCGCGGACGGCACGAAGCCGGAAAGCGTGTCGAGGAACTCCTCCGGCACGTCCGCGCCGGTCACCGGATTGGCGAAAAAGTGTTCCTTCTTGTTGATGGTCATCGACTGGACCGTGCGGTAAACCACCGCTCCGGACTCCAGTTTCCGCGCCCTCAGTTCCCGGGAGAGATCCGAGAGTTCGAAAAGTCTGCCGATCGGTGACGCGGATTCCGCGGCGTCGGGAACCTTCCCGTCATACGCGAGAATTCGGCCTTCCAGGAACGCCGCGAGCCTGCTCGGGATGAGCTGCGTACCGCTGAACTCCTCGGTGCGAGAAGGCGTACCGGAGGAAATCAGCGCGGACATGCAGACGACGAAGCAGGCGTCTTCGGCGCTCCACTGGCGCAGCGGCGTTTCGGAAAGAACCTTCATCCGGCAACGATCGGACTCCGGCCCGATGGACTTGCCGACGAGGTTGCCGTCGCGGCCCAGGTTCGTGTAGCAGGAGTCGCCGATGTAGAGGCGTATCGGCCCGACGTGCCGGAACAGGAAGCGCAGCCGCTCCACGAGCTTCGTGGCGTGCTCCTCGCCCTCGTCCCCGAGCCAGCGGCGGCAGGACTCGATCTCGGCGGCCTCGCTCGCGGCGAGGCGTGCGCACTCGGCGTCGAGCCCCTCCGGAGCCCCGTCGGGCCAGTCGATACCGGCGACGATCCGCAGCTCGGGACCGCCTGTCTCGCCCGGGCGCAGGATGCAGACCTTGCCCGCCTTGAGCTGGCCGAAGCGGTAGCCGTCCGCGTGCTCCGGGTCCGCGGCGGGCGGGGCGACGGTGGCACGAGCGGTTTCCACCGCGTCGAGCAGATGGCGTTCGGCCGGCCGTAACGCACCGAGTGCCACCTCGGGCGCGAGCCGCTCGCCGATCGTGGCCAGATGCCGGACGGCAGGGCCGGCGGCCGCGTGCGCCGCGGATTCCGAGGCGACCGTCTGTAAGAGCCTGTCGAAGCCCTCGGTACGCAAAAGCCCCATTGCGTATTTCCCCGCATGAAGGCGTGCGTATGAGGCATGCGAGCGAGACGTTCTTCGGCGAACGCTCACATGCCCATACGGAACGCGAAATGAAAAGTGTGAAGAGCGGTGCGCATGTGGCCGAACGGCCACGCACTGCGAATAATCCCCTGATTGAAGGAGAGGGAACGCCGGTGGTCCTCCCCCGTGATGCCGGAAACGCCCCGTTGCAACTCCGACCGCGGCGGTCCGGACTTTCTCTGGAAACCGCCGTGCGAGCAGACCTTAACCTCGGCGACATCCACGAGCAACCATCGGCGGCGGGAACAGGAGAGGACGGGACCGGCCGACTTGGCTCCGTCGGACGCCCCACGAGCCGGAGAAACCCAGGTGAACCGGCAGTGACATCATGGTCACGGGCCGCCAAGGGCCGTCGTAGAAAATGTTTCTGACTGTCCACCATGTGGTCGGGTCAGGTGCCTCCCGCGCACCGTCGCGTACCCCTTGGCTCGTCGAAGTTGACATTTCCACGTCAGGCCACAGCGGACCGTGTCATCGTGGTGGCCACCAACTCCCCTCCCCCCCACCAGCACTTCAGGGAGACCCCCATGCTGCGCGGCATCGACGTGAGTGCCTACCAGTCCTCCTCCTACGACACCGACGGCCTCTCCTTCGTCTTCGTCAAGGCGACCGAGGGGCGTTCCTACGTCAACCCCAAGCTCGCCGCCCAGACGAAGCGGGCGCGTGACGCCGGGCTGGTCGTCGGCTTCTACCACTTCCTGTGGCCCGGCAACCTCAGCGCCCAGGCCGAGTACTTCGTCGGCAAGGCACCGGACCGGCCGGGCGACATCCTCGCCGTCGACTGGGAGACGACCAGCGAGGGGACGCACGCGAGCAACGCGCAGAAGGACCTGTTCATTCGGAAGCTGAAGGACCTGCGGCCGAACAATCAGGTGGTGCTCTACGCGAATCGCCACTTTTGGCTGAACATCGACACCACCTCCTACGCGGGCGACGGCCTGTGGATCGCCGACTACGTCGGCGCGGGCAAGCCCCGCATCAAGGCCAAGTGGCGCTTCCACCAGTACACCGACGACCCGCTGGACAAGAACGTGGCCGACTTCGCCAGCAAGGCGGCGCTGCGGAAGTGGGCCGAGGACGCCTGACCCGCCCCCTCAGATGGCGTGTGACGTCGGGTCTGCCGCGAACGGGTCCTCCAGTTCTCCTCGCAGCACCTCCGCCGCCCCCTCCGCATCCCCGTCCGCCACCGCCCGGACGAGCGCCTCGTGGGCCTCGTCGGCGGTGTTGGGGTCGTCGCTGCGCAGGCCGGTCAGGGTCAGCAGCTCGATCAGGCCCTCGCGCAGGACGGGGGTGAACTCGGTGAACAGGTCCGCGAGCACCGGGTTGTGCGCGGCTGCGACCACCGTGGCGTGGAAGGCGATGTCCGCGTCGACGAACGCGGCGTCGTCGGCCGTCGAGGCCGCACGGCGGCCCTCCAGCGCGGACCGCATCGCCGTGACGTCGTCGGGGGTACGGCGACGCGCGGCGAGCCGGGCCGCGTGGACCTCGACCGCCATACGGACCTCGTAGACGTCGGTCACGGCCGCCCGGCGCAATCTCGTGGGCCAGTTCTCGACCGGCTCGGTCGCGGTCACGAAGACGCCCGCGCCCTGGCGGGGTTGCACCAGTCCGGCGCCCGCCAGCGCGCGCAGCGCCTCGCGGACGGTGGAGCGGCCGACGCCCAGTTCCTTCGCCAGCGTCGTCTCGCCGGGCAGCTTGGTGCCGACCGGCCACTCGCCGCCGGTGATCTGCTCGCGCAGCCGGGCGGTTGCTTGCTCGACCAGAGGGCTGGGGCGGACGGCGTCTAGCGGCATGCGGGTCACCAACTTGTCTGAGGAGTATGGGGATTCCTTTGAGAACCCACTTGTCTGAGGAGCTGAGGTGTGGCTAGCGTACTGCGCATGACGCTCCGCGGTCTCCTTCTTCTCGGCTGCCGCGGCGGGGTTTGACGCGACCGGCGCCCCGCCGCGGGACATCGTGCTGCCGGTCGGCGTCCGACCGAGCCGAAGGCGACCGCCGACGATGACCATCACCCCTGCCCCGGTCTGGAACCCCAGCGCCCGGGCCCCATGCCCTTCCACCGCTACCGCCCTTTCCAGGACCGTGTGCACGTCCCCACCGCGGGCCGCGACTGGCCCGCCGCCCGGATCGAGCGCGCTCCCCTCTGGGTCCCCGTCGACCTGCGCGACGGCAACCAGGCCCTCGCCGAACCGATGGACACACCCCGCAAGCGCCGCTTCTTCGACCTGCTGACCGGTATGGGATTCAAGGAGATCGAGGTCGGCTACCCGTCGGCGAGCCGCACCGACTTCGACTTCGTACGGCACCTGGTGACCAGCGGCGCCGTACCGGACGACGTCACGCCCGTGGTGTTCGCCCCGGCCCGCCGGGACCTGATCGAGCGCACCTTCGACGCGATCGAGGGGCTGCCGAGGGCCGTTGTCCATCTGTACATCGCGACCTCGCCGGTGTGGCGGGACGTCGTCCTGGGGCGGGGCCGGGCCGAGGTGTGGCGGACCGTGCGGGAGGCCGCCGAGCACATGGCCCGCCGGGCGGACAAGGCCTCGTCCGTCCGCTTCCAGTTCTCCCCGGAGACCTTCAACCTCACCGAACCGGACTTCGTCCTGGAGCTGTGCGACGGGCTGACCGAGCTGTGGGACGCGAGCCCCGACCGGCCGGTGACCCACAACCTCCCGGCGACCGTGGAGATCGCGACACCGAACGTCTACGCCGACCAGATCGAGTACGTCCACCGCCACCTGGCCCGCCGCGACAGTGTGATCCTCTCCGTGCACCCGCACAACGACCGCGGCACCGGAGTCGCCTGCGCCGAGCTGGCCGTCCTGGCCGGTGCCCAGCGCGTCGAGGGCTGTCTGTTCGGCAACGGGGAGCGCACCGGCAACGTCGACCTGGTGACCCTGGCGCTCAACCTGTACGCGCAGGGCGTCGACCCGATGATCGACTTCCGGGACATCGACACGGTCAGGGAGACGGTCGAGCACTGCAACCGGCTGCCGGTGCACCCCCGCCATCCGTATGCCGGGGAGCTGGTCCACACGGCCTTCTCGGGCACCCACCAGGACGCGATCAGCAAGGGCCTGGCCCGGCATGCCGAGCGGGCCCGGGAGCTGGGGGTGCCGGAGGGGCAGGCGCCCTGGTCGGTGCCGTACCTGCCGATCGACCCGGCCGACGTGGGCCGTTCCTACGAGGCGGTGATCCGGGTGAACTCGCAGTCGGGCAAGGGCGGCATGGCCTACCTGCTGCGCACCCACCACGGCGTCGACATCCCCGCGCGCATGCGACCGGACTTCTCCCGGGCCGTGCAGGAGGCGACGGACGACAGCGGGCGGGAGATGGCGGCCAAGGAGCTGTACGAGCTGTTCCGGTCGGCGTACGTGGTCGCGGACGGGGAGGTGGCGCTGGACGCCTGGTCCGTGCACCCGGACGAGGCCGGCGGCGGGCACCGTTTCGTGTGCACGCTGCGGACCGGCGAGCGCACCGGCGACTACGAGGGCACCGGCGGCGGCCCCGTCTCCGCGTTCGTCGACGCGCTGGCCGGCGCCGGGATCACCGTGGACGTCCTCGACTTCTGCGAACGGACCGGCGACGGGGGCACGAACGCCTTCGCCGAGTGCCGCGTCGGCTCCACCACCTGCTGGGGCGCGGGCCAGGACTCCTCGGGCCTCGCGGCGTCGGTCCAGGCGGTGCTGTCCGCGGTCAACAGGGCGCTGCGGTGACGCCGGTCGTCCTGCGCGCCGAGGACGTGCACGTGGTGCGCGACGGCCGGCCGATCCTTCAGGAGGTGTCCCTGACGGTCCGGGCCGGTGAGCACTGGGCGCTGCTCGGCGCGAACGGCGCGGGCAAGTCCACGCTGCTCGGGCTGCTCGGCGCGCTCGTCCACCCCACCCGGGGCACCGTGGAGGTGCTGGGCCACCGTCTGGGCCGGGTCGACCTGCGGGAGCTGCGCGCCCATGTCGGGCACGTCAACCCCCGGCATCCGCTGACCTCGCCGCTGCGGGTACGGGACGTCGTCCTGACCGGGCTGACCAACTCGGTGGAGCCGCTGCCCCGGTGGCGTCCGACGCCGGAGCAGCTCGGGCGGGCGGAGCGGCTGATCCGGACGCTGGGACTGGCCGAGCACGCCGAGGCGCGCTGGCCGACGCTCTCCCAGGGGCAGCGGGGCCGGGCCCTGATCGCCCGGGCCCTGATGCCCGAGCCCCGGCTGCTGCTCCTGGACGAACCGGCCACCGGCCTGGACCTGCCGGGCCGGGAGCAGCTGATCGGGGCGCTGGGGGACCTGCGCCGGGAGCATCCTGGGCTGGCGACCGTCCTGGTCACCCACCACCTGGAGGAACTGCCGGCCCACACCACGCACGCCCTGCTGCTGCGCGAGGGCCGTGCGCTCGCGGGCGGCCCGGTGGCCGGAGTGCTGACCGCCGACCAGCTCGGCAAGTGCTTCGACCTGCCGCTGGCGCTGGAACGGCACGACGGCCGCTGGAGCCTGCGCACCGCACGCCGGGCGCGGCCGTGAGCGGCGCACGCCGAACATGACCAAGGGCCCGGTCCGTCCGCGGACGGACCGGGCCCCGCACCCGGGACGGCCGGCGTCACTTGTTCAGGTAGGCCCAGAACTCGTCGAAGCTCAGCTTCTTGTCGCCGTCGAGGTCGCGGGTCTTGATGACGACCTCGGCGACCGACTCGGTGACGTTCCAGTCGCCCGACTTGGCCAGGGCGGACTTGAACTCGGCAGCGGTGATGTAGCCGTCACCGTCCGTATCGATCCGCTCGAACTGCTTGCGTGCTTCCTCGATGTCCGCCACCGATCCGCCCCTACTCTCGTGTTCTGCGCCGTGCTGACGCGCCTTGCTGACGCAGGTCAGATTAGCTGCCCGTGCGTGCCTCCAGCGCGGCGACCACCCAGGCGAACTCCTCCCGGTACGCCGCTTCGGGCCCGGTGCCCTTCACGACCGCGAGCAACTCGCGGTAGCGGGCGACCCGGTCGGTGGCGTGCGACCGCAGCCGCTCCAGCACCTCGGCGGGGTCGGCCTCCCCCAGCAGCTCGCGCAGCACCCCGGCGGCCTCCGGCGAGTCGGGGGCGACACCGCGCTCCCGGGCCCGGGCGCCCAGGTGCACGAGCCGCCGGGAGAACCACAGGGACGCCCCGGCGGGCGTGTCGTGACCGCGGTCGGCCGCGTTGAACTCGGCGACCTTGCGCATCTCGGCCCGGAAGTCCGGATCGTGGAGCATCTCGGCCAGCTCCAGCCAGGCGTCGACCTGCTCGGGGTGGGCTCCTCGGGCAGGTCGGCGGCGGTGTTCCGCATGCGCTCGCGGATCACCGGGTCCGCCGTGTCCAGCCCGTGGAACACCTCGTCCACGAACTCCTCCACGATCCGCCGCCGCTCGGCCGCCGACAGCCGTGCCAGTCTGTTCACGAGCGTCATCTCCTCCGTGCCGGATCCGCGTTCGGCCACCGTCGACAGCACCGCGCGGGTCACCTTCAGCGACCGGATCTGCGCGTCCAGCGCGCTCACGTGAGCGGCCGCGACCTGCGCGACCGTGGTCTCACCGGCCAGCACCCGGTGGACGTCCGCCAGCCCGAGCCCGAGCTCGCGCAGCGTCCGGATCAGCTCCAGACGCGCCACGGACGCGGCGTCGTACAGCCGGTAGCCTCCCGCGGACCGGGTCACCGGGGCAGTGCGCCCTCGTCGGACCAGTACCGGATGGTGCGCACGGTCAGCCCGGTGACCCGGGCCAGTTCGCCGATGGTGAGCAGCCCGGTGCCGTCGTCGATCATGTCCAGGAGTCTGCACCCTCCAGCGGGTGGAGACTCAAGGGCCGTTCAGTGCCAGGGCCGGAAGTGCGGGTTGCTCTCGCACTCGCTCATGATCTCCGTCTTGGTCTGCTTGTCGACCGGGCAGACGCCGACGATGTACTGGCGGGCGATGCCGCCAGGGAAGGCGACCTCCTGCTGGTCGGCCCACTTGTGGGTGTCGCCGATGGTCTTGTTGACGTCGATGCCGCCGGGGGCGTCGACGTAGTAGTTGAAGGCGGACTTCCACTTCTTGAACAGGTCGTGGTCGTACGTGGTCGACACGTACGGGGAGGGCTGGTTGACCAGGACGTACTTCTCCAGGTCGTACTGGCCGTTCACGACGTCCCTGGGGTGGAAGCCCTCCTCGAAGATCACGGACGGGCCGCGGCCGTCGGCGCGGTAGAGGGTGCCGCAACCGGTGCGCCAGGACGGGTCGGGGGTGATGCGGCCGACGTCGACACGGCGGTCGGCGGCGGCCTTGACCTTGTCCTCGAACTGGACGGGACAGGCGGCCGGCGCGGGGCGGCGACCCTGGCGGCCGGCGTCGCGCGGGTCGCGGGGGTCTCGGTGGGCGTGGCGGCCGTGGTCGTGAGGACCGCCGCGAGGGAGAGGACGGCGGCAGCGGAACGGCGTCGCATGCTGGTGGTGATCATGAGCAGCACGATCGCGGGTCCGCGGCGCCGGGCCGTGGACCCTCACTCGATCAGGGGCGTGTCAACTGACCTGTCGTGGACAGTAGTTGACTGTCACCGGAAGATGCCCGTGTGGCCGAGCGAGTAGCGGCCGGGCTGCGGGTAGACCGCGAGGCCGTGGGGTCCGCTGCCGACGGGGATGCGGGCGAGCTGTCTGCCGGTGCGGGTGTCGATGGCGTACACCTCGGCGTCGTAGCGGCCGGACAGCCACAGCACCTTGCCGTCGGCGGAGACCCCGCCCATGTCGGGGCTGCCACCGTCGGGCAGCCGCCACTTCTTGGTCAGCTTGTTCCGCGTGAAGTCGAAGACGGAGACCGTGCCCTCGCCACGGTTGGACACGTACATCTCGCGGGAGTCGCGGCTGACGTACAGGCCGTGGCAGCCCTTGCCGGTGGGCATGAGCGTGGGTTCGGTGAACTTGTCACCGTCCAGGACCCACATGCCGTGGGCCATCATGTCGGCGATGTAGAACTTCTTGCCGTCGGGCGAGACCTTCACGTCCTGCGGCATCGCGCCCTCGAACGGCAGCCGCTGCTGTCCGACGACCTCCATCTTCTCGGTGTCGACCTTGAGCAGTTCGCCGCTGAACTCACAGGAGACGATGAAGTAGCGGCCGTCGAGGGAGAAGTCGGCGTGGTTGACGCCGTAGCAGGTGACCGGGACGGTCTTCTTGATCTTCATGGTGTGCGGGTCGCGGAAGACCAGCTCGCGGTCGAGGGAGGCCATGACGACGGCGTATCTGCCGTTGGGCGTGAAGTAGAGGTTGTACGGGTCGTGGACCTCGACCTCCTTGCCCGCCTTGCCGGTCTTCGGGTCGATCGGGGTGAGGGTGTGACCGCGGTTGTTGTTGACCCACAGCGTCTTCAGGTCCCAGGAGGGGACGACGTGCTGGGGCTGCCGGCCGACGGGATCGTCTCGATGATCTCGTAGGTCTTCGGGTCGATGACGGAGACGGTGTCGGACTCGGTGTTGGGGACGTAGACGCGGGACGGGAAGTCCTTGACGACGGGCGACAGCTTGTCGGGGCGGTCGGCCGCGTACACGTCCTCGGGGTCGAGGACGGGCGGCATGCCCGGCAGCCCGTCGACGGCCTTCTTCTCAGGCGGTGCGGGCACGGCGGCCTTGGTGGCGCGTGCCTCGGAGGTCCGGTTCCCGCCCTCGGTACCGCAGGCGGCGAGTACGGCGAGGGCGGCGCCCACGACGAGGGTGCTGTGGAGGAGGTGGCGGTGCATTCGACCATTTAAGGTGCGCGTTACCCGGAAACCGGTGATTCGGCTGTCCGGCGGCCGAGTGACCTCTCAGCGGTCGGTGACCCGCATCTCGAACCACGTGGTCTTGCCCCGGGGCAGCAGATCGACGCCCCAGCGGTCGGCCAGCTTGTCCACGAGGAACAGACCGCGGCCGCTGATGTCCAGCTCCTGGACCGGCATCAGACACGGCAGCCCCCGCGAGGGGTCACGGACCTCGACCCGGATCCAGCCGCGACGCCGGTGCAGGCGCAGTCCGAAGACCCGGGCGCCGGTGTGGCGTACGGCGTTGCCGACCAGCTCGGAGACGAGTAACACCGCGTCTTCCGTGGTCTTGGGGGTGAGACCCCAGTGGCGCAGGATGACGACCTGGGTCAGCCGTCTGGCGGTGGCCGCGGACTCGGGCGGGACGGCAGTGGGACCTCTGCCTCCGTCGGGTTGCCGTACAACTCCAGCGCCTTCAGCGCGCGTTCGTCCTCGACGGTCGGCGACCAGCGCGCCGCGGCCGCATGTGCGTGTCCCCGCGGCTGTTCCATACCCTCCAGCCCCGCCATGCCCCCATCATGGCCGCCTGGAGCGCCCTCGGGGGCGTTCCCGGGGAATACGCACCCGGAAACGGGGCGCCACCCGGCGATCCGCTGACATATGCCAACGGCACTTCGGTGACTCTCTCGGCCCGTCCGACCTGCGCTGACAGGCTGTTTGGGGGCAATCGACGGAGTCCCTCGACCGGACACGCTTAAGGGTGCCTTAAGGCTGCGATAAACCGCCCCATCGAGGGACCCGGATCAGACACCGCGTCAAGTGCAAGCCCCTGCGGGGGTATTCACAGGAACTTCGCCTTGCCCGGCCCCTCCTCGACGAAGCTCCGCATCCCGCGCTCACGGTCCTCGGTGGCGAACAGGCCCGCGAACCAGTTGCGTTCGATCGTCAGGCCCGTGTCCAGGTCCGCCTCCAGGCCCGCGTCGATCGACTCCTTCGCGGCGCGCAGCGCGAGGGCCGGGCCCTGCGCCAGCTTCGCGGCCCAGGCGTGCGCCTGCGTGTACACCTCCTCGGCGGGCACGACCCGGTCCACCAGCCCGATCTCCCTGGCCTCGTCCGCCTTCACCATCCGGCCGGTGAAGATCAGGTCCTTGGCCTTGGAGGGGCCGACCAGCCGGGCCAGGCGCTGGGTGCCGCCCGCGCCGGGGATCAGGCCGAGCAGGATCTCCGGCTGGCCGAGCTTGGCGTTCTCGCCGGCGATCCGGTAGTCCGCGCAGAGGGCGAGTTCGCAGCCACCGCCGAGCGCGTAGCCCGTCACGGCCGCGACGACCGGCTTGGGGATCCGGGCCACGGCCGTGAAGGAGTCCTGCAGGGCGCGGGCGCGCAGGACCATCGCGGTGTGGTCCATCGCCTGCATCTCCTTGATGTCCGCGCCGGCCGCGAACACCTTCTCGCCGCCGTAGACCACCACGGCCCGCACGTCCTCGCGGCCCGCGGCCTCCTCGGCGAGTTCCTTCAGCCGGTCCTGCGTGGCGATGTCCAGCGCGTTCATGGGCGGGCGGTCGAGACGCAGCGTACCGACGCCTTCAGCGACTTCGAGAGAGACGGTCATAGGGAGCAGGTTAACGGGGGCTAACGGGCGAGGCCCCGGTGTGGTCCGTCACACCGGGGCCTCGCTGTCAGTACAGCGTCACTTCTTCCACTTCTCCCACGACATGTTCCAGCCGTTGAGGCCGTTGTCCGGGTCGACGACGCGGTCCTCGGAGTTCTTGACGACCACCACGTCGCCGACCATCGAGTGGTTGAAGAACCACGCGGCCGGCACCTTCTTGTCCCAGCCGCCGCGCACGTCGCGCAGGCCGATGCAGCCGTGGCTGGCGTTGTAGTTGCCGAAGGCGCCGCTCGCCCAGTAGTTGCCGTGCAGGAACGTGCCGGAGGTGGTGAGGCGGATGGCGTGCGGGACGTCCTTGATGTCGTACTCGCCGCCGTAGCCGACCGTCTCCCCGTTCATCCGGGTCACCGTGAGCATCTCGCTGACGACCATCTGGCCGTTCCAGGTCTCCATGCCGGGCTTGCCGGTGGTGACCGGGATCGTCTTGATCACCTTGCCGTCACGCATGACCTTCATCGTGAGCTTCTTGGCGTCGACGACGGAGACCTGGTTGCGGCCGATGGTGAAGTCGACGGTCTTGTCCTGCTCGCCGTAGACGCCGGGGCGCCCTTCGACGCCGTCGAGGTTCAGGTCGACGGTCACCTTCGTGCCGGGCTTCCAGTACTTCTCGGGCGGAAGTCGAGACGGTCGTTGCCGAACCAGTGCCCCTCGACGTCGACGGCCGGCTCCGTCCTGATGCGGATGGCCTTCTCGACGTCCTCCGGGTTGGTGATGCCCCGGCTGAAGCGGATGGAGAACGGCATGCCCACGCCGACCTTGGAGCCGTCCTCGGGGGTGAAGGTGCCGATGAAGGTGTTGTCCGGCGTCAGGGTGGTGAAGCCGGCGTCCTCCGCGGCCGTGCGGCCCTCGGAGTCCTTGGCGACCGCGTGCACCGTGTACTTGGTGGCGGCGGCCAGGTGGGTGGACGGCGTCCAGCCGGCGCCGTCCCCGGATATCTTCCCGTCGATCTTCCGGCCCTTGGCGTCCTTGACCACGACCTCCGTCAGCTTGCCCTTGGCGGCGGTGACCTTCAGCGCTCCGCTGGTGTCGACGGACTTGGCTCCGTCCTTGGGCGTGATGCTGACGACCGCCTCGGACTGCTTGCTCTGCGCGGCGTCCGAGTCCTTGCCCTTGCCGCCGCCCTCGCCGGAACCGGAACCCGTCCCCCGCCACCGCACGCCGTGACAGCGAGGAGCAGCACGCCGAGTATCAGCGCGAGCAGTCCGTTCCTGCCGCCAACCGACGCCCCCGATATCGGTCGCCCGTTCAAGTTGTTCTCCCCTCCCCGGGCCTGGTCAGGCCCGCACCCCTGCGCGTCCCCCGCGCACCGGCGAATAGTAACCACAAGGCTCCGGACCCCGGCGGCCCGTGATTGTCACTGTTCAGTCCCAACTTCAACGGAAAGTTGGAGCAACCCGCCCCCTGTCGGATTACTTCACCGCAGTGCCCGCTTTCCATGCCTTCCAGCTCATATTCCAGCCTCCGAGCCCGTTGTCGGGAGCGACCTTTTTGTCTTTGCTGTTGACGACCTCGACGACGTCACCGACGAGGCTGCGGTCGAAGAACCAGCCGGCCGGGGTGTCCGAGCCGCCGCCCTTCACATCGCGCAGCCCGACGCAGCCGTGGCTGACGTTGCTCCGTCCGAAGACGGTGTGGTGGGCCCAGTAGTTGCCGTGCAGGAAGGTGCCGGAGTCGGTCAGGCGCATGGCGTGCGGGACGTCCGGGATGTCGTACTCGCCCTTGCCGTCGCGCTTCTTGAAGCCGACCGTGGCGCCGTTCATCCGGGTGACCTCCAGCATCTCGGTCACCACCATCTTGCCGTTGTACGTGGTGGTCTTGGGGGCGCCGGCCGTGACCGGCACGGTGGCGAGCGCCTCGCCGTCGCGCCGCACCTCCATGGTGTGCCGTGCCGCGTCGACCACGGACACCTGACTGCGGCCGACGGTGAAGGAGAACGACTTGTGCTGGAGGCCGTAGACCCCGCGCGCCCCCTCGACGTCCCGCAGGCGCAGGGTGACGGTGACCTCGGTGCCGGGTTTCCAGTAGTGCTCGGGGCGGAAGTCGAGGCGGGTCCGGCCGAACCAGTGCGGGCGGATCTCGACGGCGGGCCGGGCGGTGACCTGGACCGCGCGTTCCACGGCGGCGCGGCGGGCGATCTCCCGGTTGAACTCCAGCGAGACGATCATCCCGGTGCCGACCACGGCACGGTTCTCCGGGGTGACGTAGCCGATGAAGCGTTCCTCGGGGACGTACGTCGTGAAGGTGGTGTGCCGGGCCGAGCGGCGTCCGTCGCCGTCCACCGCGACCGCGTCGATCGTGTACTTGGCGGCGAGCGCCAGCCGCTTCTCCTCGGGTTCCCAGGTCAGCCCGTCGGCGGAGAGGTGCCCGGGCACCGGGGTCTCCTGCGCGTCCTGCGACCGGACGACCTTCACCGACTCCAGGCGGCCGTCGGGCACGCGCACCCGCAGCTTCTTCCCGGGGCGCACACCCCTGCTGCCGTCGTCGGGTGAGATCCGGATGACGTCCTCGGGCGCCGGGGGCGCGCCGAACGCCCCGGCGATCCCGCCCATGTCGTCCGAGGTACAGCCCGTGGCCCCGGCCATCAGCCCTGCCCATGTCACTACGGCGGCCAGCGCGGCCCTCGCGCGCCGCGCGCGCCCTTGTACGTGCCTCACAAGGTCCCCAACGACCGGCCGCGTCCCCGGGAAACGACCATGCCCGCCCCCGGGGAAACGTGAGTGCGACCCATGCTCTGGGCAGAACAGTGGGGAGGACGACGCGCAGGGGAGCCGCGACCCGGGCCGCAGCACAGGCCGCCCCTCTGTCCCCCGTCGTTCCACGAGCCGCGGGAGGCTGACAGGTGTCCAGCGCAGCCGAGCAGGAGGCGGTGGCCGGTCATCAGGCCACCGGGAACGGGCGCCAGGCCGCCACGAACGGCGTACGGCGGGCCGCGCCGCCGCCCACGGTGTCCGCCCGGCCGGGCGCGCCGACGCCGCTGGGCGCCCGGTTCCGGGTCGGCCCGGACGGCGTGGCGGGGACCAACTTCGCGCTGTGGGCGGCCGGGGCCGAGGGAGTCGAGCTCTGCCTCTTCGACGAGACGGGCAGGGAGTCACGGGTCCGGCTCGCCGAGCTGACCCACGAGATCTGGCACGGCTTCGTCCCGGGCGTGCTGCCCGGACAGCGCTACGGCTACCGGGTGCACGGCCGCTGGGACCCCTGGACGGGCGCCCGCTGGAATCCGGCCAAGCTGCTCCTCGACCCCTACGCCCGTGCGGTGGACGGGGACTTCTCGCTGCCTCCCGAGGTGTACGGGCACGTCCGCGACTGGCCGCAGCAGCACGTCGCCGACACCGTGCGCGACGAGCGGGACTCGGCGCCGTACGTCCCCAAGGGCGTCGTCGTCCACGATGACGACGACTGGGCGGACGACCGCCGCCCGAAGACGCCGTGGGCCGACTCGGTGATCTACGAACTGCACGTCAAGGGCTTCACCCGGCTGCACCCGGACATCCCCGAGGACCTGCGCGGCACCTACGCCGGCCTCGCCCACCCGGCGGCGATCGAGCACCTGGTGAAGCTGGGCGTGACGGCGGTGGAGCTGCTGCCGGTGCACCAGTTCGCGCACGAGGACCACCTGCTGCGCAGAGGCCTGCGGAACTACTGGGGCTACAACTCCATCGGCTACTTCGCCCCGCACGCGGCCTACGCGGCCTCCGGGACGACAGGCCAGCAGGTCGGCGAGTTCAAGCGCATGGTGCGCGCCCTGCACGCGGCCGGGATCGAGGTCATCCTCGACGTGGTCTACAACCACACGGCGGAGGCGGGCGAACTCGGCCCGACGCTCTCCCTGAAGGGCATCGACAACCGCGGCTACTACCGCCTCCAGGACGACCCCCGCCGTTACGCCGACTACACGGGCTGCGGCAACACCCTGCACGTGGTCCAGCCACACGTACTGCGCCTGATCACCGACTCCCTGCGGTACTGGGTGACCGAGATGGGCGTGGACGGCTTCCGCTTCGACCTGGCGGCGGCGCTGGCGCGCTCCATGCACGACGTCGACATGCTCTCCCCGTTCCTGGCCGTCATCGCCCAGGACCCGGTGCTGCGCCGGGTGAAGCTGATCGCCGAGCCGTGGGACGTGGGGTCGGGCGGATACCAGGTGGGGGCGTTCCCGCCGCTGTGGACGGAGTGGAACGACCGGTACCGCAACGCCGTACGGGACTTCTGGCGGCACGCCCTGCCGGACGTACGGGAGATGGGCTACCGCCTGTCGGGCTCCAGCGACCTGTACGCCTGGGGTGGGCGCAGGCCCTACGCGTCCGTCAACTTCATCACCGCGCACGACGGTTTCACCCTGCGCGACCTGGTGAGTTACGAGCGCAAGCACAACGAGGCGAACGGCGAGGGCAACCGTGACGGCACGGACGACAACCGGGCCTGGAACGGCGGCGCCGAGGGTGAGACGGACGACGAGAGTGTACGGGCGCTCAGGCGCCGCCAGCTCAGAAACCTGCTGACCACGCTGCTGCTGTCCACGGGCGTGCCCATGCTGGTCGCGGGTGACGAACTCGGCCGCACCCAGCGCGGCAACAACAACGCCTACTGCCAGGACAACGAGATCAGCTGGCTGGACTGGGAGCTGCTGGAGGATCCGGGCTGGAAGGCACTGTTCGAGCTGACCTCCCGGCTGATCGCGCTGCGCCACCGGCACCCGGTGCTGCGGCGCCGGGCCTTCTTCTCGGGCCGGGCGCAGACCGCGGACGGCCTGCGCGACCTGGCCTGGTTCACCTCCCGGGGCGCCGAGATGACCGAGCAGGACTGGTACGCGCCCGCCGCCACGCTCGGCATGTACCTCTCCGGCCGGGACATCCCGGGCCGGGACGAGCGCGGCGGCCAGATCCTCGACGACAGCTTCCTCGCCGTCCTGCACGCGGGCGAGGGGCCGGTGCGCTTCGTGCTGCCGGGGCCGCCGTGGGCGGAGCGGTACGAGGTCGTCGTCGACACGGGCCTGGAGGAGCAGCGCGGGGCGCCGGGCGTGGAGCACCCGGCGGGCACGGAGATCACGGTGCCGGAGCGGTCGGTGCTGTTGCTGCGGGTGGCGGGCTGAGGCATCGTTTCGCCGGGCGGCCGGAAGGGCGATGCCGGGCATGGTCGCGGCTCGTTGCGGGTCCGTGAACTTGCCCTGCCCGAGCTAGCCGAGGATCCCCCGGTCGTAGGCCACCGCCACCGCCGCCGCGCGGTCCTTGACGCCGAGCTTGGTGTAGAGGTGGGTGAGATGGGTCTTCACCGTGGCCTCGCTGATGAACAGTTCACGGGCGATCTCGCGGTTGGAGGTTCCCCGGGCGACCAGGGCCAGGACCTCGCGTTCGCGCGCGGAGAGGGGCTCCTTGCCGGGGGGCTTGGGGTCGCGGACCGCGGAGACCAGGCGGGAGGCCACCGCGGGGGACAGCACCGTACGGCCTTCCGCCGCCGCCCGCACCGCGGTGAACAGTTCCTCGCGCGGGGCGTCCTTGAGGAGGTAGCCCGTCGCTCCGGCCTCGATCGCGGGGAGGGTGTCGGAATCGGTGTCGTACGTGGTCAGGACGAGGACCTTGGCGCGGGCGCCGGTGCGGGTCAGTTCGCGGATGGCGTCCACGCCGCCGCCACCCGGCATGCGCAGGTCCATCAGGATCACGTCCGGGTCCAGGGCGGCGGCGAGCGAGACCGCCTCGACGCCGTTCGACGCCTCCCCCAGGACGCGGAAGCCCGGCGCGGACTCGAACATGCCGCGCAGACCGTCCCGTACGACGGGGTGGTCGTCGACGACGAGCAGGGTGATCGCGGCGTCTTCAGTCATGGCGGACCAACGGTACGCGAGCCGAGACGGCCGTACCGTGGCCCGGGCCGGACTCGACGGTGAGGGCCCCGGCGATGCGTTCGGCGCGGGCGCGCATGCCGTCGAGGCCGAAGCCGCCGGTGCGGGTGCGTTTTCGCGCGGCGGCGGGGTCGAAGCCGCGGCCGTCGTCGCGGATGTCGAGGGTGACCTCGTCGCCCATGTAGGAGAGGGTGACGCCGGCGCGGGTGGCGCAGGCGTGGCGGGCGGTGTTGGACAGGGCCTCCTGGGCGATGCGCAGGAGCGTGGCGGCGACCTCGTCGTGGAGCTGCTCGGCGGCGCCGGTGAGGGTGAACTCGGCGCGGATACCGGAGCGTTCGCCCCACTCGGTGACGGTCTTCCGCAGGGCTTCGGGCAGCCCGCCGTCGGCCAGCGCGACCGGGGCGAGGTTGTGCACGGAGCGACGGGCCTCGCCGAGGCTCTCGCGGGCCAGGTCCATCGCACGGGCCGCGTGCTCACGTGCCGCGGCCGGGTCCGGGGTGTTCGTCACGATCCGGAGCTGGGCGATGATCCCGGTCAGGCCCTGGGCGATCGTGTCGTGGATCTCGGCGGCCAGCCGCCGGCGCTCGTCGGCGACGCCCGCCTCCCGTGCCTGGACGAGGAGTTGGGCGTGCAGGGC
Organism: Streptomyces tuirus; assembly: GCA_018195615.1. Classification (GTDB taxonomy): domain Bacteria; phylum Actinomycetota; class Actinomycetes; order Streptomycetales; family Streptomycetaceae; genus Streptomyces; species Streptomyces tuirus_A. The sequence continues at coordinate 2,294,349 of JAGTPG010000001.1, forward strand.
GGCGTTCTCGTCGAGGGCCTGCTGCAACGCCGTGTTGGTGCGCTCCAGTTCGGCGATGGTCTCGGCCCGTTCGCGGGAGCGCTGCTCCGCCTCTTCGGTGATGTGGGCGACCACCGCCTGCACGCCGAAGTTGACGGCCAGGAGCCCGGCGAACCCGGCCCACTGGACTCCGCTGAACGGCAACCCGCCGGCCTGCGCGGCGGCCACGGTGACCGCGCTGGCGAACAGCCCGAGCCGCCGCCACAGGCCAGGGATCAGCTCGTCGGCGTCCATGTAACCGGTGGCCGCGTAGAACGCGAAGAACGGGTTGATCCAGGTGAGCGCGAAGGCGATCGCCCAGCGGACGATGTAGTACGCCGTCCCTGCCCGTGAGGGGATCCGGCCGCGGCCCGGCCGGCGGGAGCGGGTGCCGTGCCACCAGAGCTGGAGCGCGAGCGCGGCGGCGACCAGGGCCCCGGCGGCCTGCCATTCGACGGGGCCGTCCATCAGCTCGGCGGCGACCGACGCGAGGACGACGCTGACGCCGAGCAGCCCGTACGGCCCCCAGGTGTGCAGTTGTTCCATGCGCCGGTCGAGCTGTGTGTCCGCCGCGGTCATGCCCACAGTCTGCACGGCCCCGCTCCTACTCCCAGCGGAACCAGCGCGCGGCGGCGGCCGTGAGCAGCACCGTCCAGGCGGCGACGACCCCCAGGTGGTCCCAGCCGGGCCAGTCCCCGGCCGCCGCCTGGTTCAGGGCCTCCGCGGCCGCGCCGAAGGGCGTGAAACCGACGGCCCTGGCCAGCACGTCCGGCATGGTCTGCACCGGCATCCACACCCCCGCGCAGAACATCGCCGGGAAGAACACGGCGGACCCGATCGCGGTGGCGATCTTCGTCGTGCGGGACAGGGAGGAGATCACCGCGCCGAGCGCGAGGGCCGCCAGGACGGTCAGGAGGAGCGCGAGGCCGTATCCGAAGGGCTGCTCGGGCAGTCGTACTGCGAAGGCGGTCCGGCCGACGGCGAGGGCGAGCAGCGCCGACGCCAGGGCGGCACCGCCGTACACCACCATCTGCGCGGACAGCAGGGCCGAGGGCCGGACCGGGGTGGTGGACATCCGCCGCAGGATGCCGCGCTCACGGTAGCCGGTGAGCGTCTGCGGCATCGCCTGGACGCCGCCGACGATCAGCCCCAGCAGCACGGTCACAGGGACGTAGCCGTCGACCGGGCGGAGCCCGCCGAAGTCGGGGTCGGGCTGCCTGAAGCTCGGGATGGAGCCGAGGATCACCAGCAGCAGGGCCGGGAACAACAGGATCCAGAAGAGGTTGCCGGGCTCCCGGCGCAGGAGGCGGGCCTCGGTCTTCAGCACGGCGGTGCTCATGCCGCGGCCTCCTTCGTCAGGTCGAGGAACGCGTCGTCGAGCGTGGCGTCGCTGACGCGGAGCTGGTGGGCGGTGACGCGGCTGCGGGCGAGGAGGGTGATGACGGCGTTGACCGTCTCGTCGGTGCCGGAGAGGGTGACGCGGCCGTCCTTGTACTGGATCGACGCCAGCGCGGGCAGGGCGTTCAGGTCGCGGTCGTCGAGCGGGGCGGACGGGGTGAAGCTGATGACGGTGGCACCCGCGGAGCGGCGGATCAGGCCCGCCGGCGTGTCCAGGGCGGCGACGCGCCCCTTGTCGATGACGGCGATCCGGTCGCAGAGCCGTTGCGCCTCCTCCATGAAGTGCGTGACGAGCAGGACGGTGACACCGCCGGCACGGATGTCCTCGATCAGCTCCCAGGTGTCGCGGCGGGCGCGCGGGTCGAGGCCGGTGGTCAGCTCGTCCAGGACGACGATCCGGGGGTCGCCGATCAGGGCGAGCGCGATGAACAGGCGCTGCTTCTGGCCGCCGGAGAGCTTGGCGAACCGGGTGGACAGCTTGGCGGTGAGGCCGAGGCGTTCGGCGAGGGGGCGCCAGTCGGCCGGCTTCTCGTAGAACGCGGCGTACAGCTCCAGCGCCTCACGGACGGTCAGTTTGGGCTGGACCTCGCTCTGCTGGAGCTGGGCGCCCAGGACACGGGCGACCTGCTCGTGGTCGGTGACGGGGTCGAGGCCGGTGACGCGGACGCGGCCCGCGTCGGGGACACGCAGGCCCTCGACGCACTCGACGGTGGTGGTCTTGCCGGCGCCGTTCGGGCCGAGGATGCCGAAGATCTCGCCCTCCTCGACAGCGAAGGAGACGCCGTCCACGGCTGGACGGCCCGCATAGGCCTTGCGCAGTTCGGTGACTTCGATGACGGACATGGACCGAGGGTCCCGGGACGGCGGGCCCGCGCACATCGTCCGTCACGCTCGAACGGGCATCAACCGATCGGCTGACCCTCCCTTGAGACCCCGGAAAGAAGACCGTGCGACCCCCGAACACGCAGGTCGTAGGACCAGCGGCCGACCGGCGATCGGGCGGAAACTCGGTGGGCAGTGTCAGTGGCGATCCGTAGGCTCGCTGCTGATGGCCACGACACCCGCACCCGCCCAGGACCGTTCCTCCGTGCGTACGCTGCTGCGCCTGTGGCCGTACGTGCGGCCCGTGCGGGCGCGGCTGTTCACCGCCGCGTTCGTGGCGATACTCGCCTCCTGCATCGGCCTGGTGATCCCGCTCGTCCTGAAGTGGCTGGTGGACGGACCGGTCGCGGACCGGGACCCGGCCGGGGTGTGGCTCGGGGCGCTCTACCTGCTGCTGCTCGGCTTCGCGGAGGCCCTGCTGTTCGGGCTGCGGCGGTGGCTGGTGGCGCGGCCCCTGTCCCACGTCGAGGCGTCGATGCGGGCGGCTCTGTACCGGCACCTGCAGCGGTTGCCGGTGGCCTTCCACGACCGGTGGGCGTCCGGGCAGCTGCTGTCGCGGGGCACGACCGACCTGATGCTGCTGCGCCAGTTCCTCGCCTTCCCGCTGACGTTCCTGCTGGTCAACGGGGTGACCATGGTCGTCGGTGTGGTCATCATGCTGCTCCAGGACTGGACCCTGGGGCTGGTCGTCCTCGGGCCCGCCGTGCCCGTCATGGTGACCTGCGTGATCTTCGAGAAGCGGTACGCGAAGGTGGCCCGGCTCGCCCAGGACCAGGTCGGTGACCTGACGACGGTCGTCGAGGAGAGCGTGCTCGGCATCCGCGTCATCAAGGGCTTCGGCCGCCATCGCAGCCAGGCGCGGGCGTTCCGGGAGCTGTCGGGGACGCTGCGCGGCACGGAGCTGCGCAAGGCCCGGCTGCTGGCGACGATCTGGGGCGTCATCGTGACGCTGCCGGAGGTCGCCATCGGGGCGGCGCTGGTCGTGGGGGTCGTCCAGGTGGCCGACGGAGGCTTGTCCGCGGGCACGCTGGTGGCGTTCCTGTCGACGGCGCTGGCCTTGCGGTGGCCGGTGGAGTCGATCGGTTTCCTGCTGGCGATGAGCCAGGAGGCGGCGACGGCGACGGAGCGGTATTTCGAGGTGATGGACGAGGAGGTCGAAGGGGCGGCGCCCGTTCCGAGCGCGCGTCCGACCGGCATCCGGGACAAGGGACTTCGCTTCCACGACGTCACCTTCCGCTACCCCGACGCCCCACCCGGCTCCCGGCCGGTCCTCGACGCGGTCGGCCTCCACATCCGCCCCGGCGAGTCCATGGCCCTGGTCGGCGCCACCGGCAGCGGCAAGACGACGCTGACCGCGCTCGTCCCCCGCCTCTACGAGCTGACCTCGGGCCGCATCACCCTCGACGGCACGGACATCACCACCCTGTCCAGGCAGGCCCTGCGCGCCAAGGTCGCCGTCGCCTTCGAGGAGCCCACGCTCTTCTCGGCCGCGGTCGGCGACAACGTTCTCATGGGCGCCGGGGACACCGCCGGGACGGCCGACCTGGAGTGCGCCCTGTCCGTCGCCCAGGCCGACTTCGTGTACGCGCTGCCGCAGGGCACGGACACCCAGGTCGGCGAGCAGGGCCTCAGCCTCTCCGGCGGACAGCGGCAGCGCCTCGCGCTCGCCAGAGCCGTCGTCGGCCGGCCGGAGTTCCTCGTACTGGACGACCCCCTGTCGGCCCTGGACGTGCACACGGAGGCCGCTGTGGAGGCCGCCCTGCGGCACGTCCTCGCGGACACGACCGCCCTCATCGTGGCGCACCGCCCGTCCACCGTGCTGCTGGCCGACCGGGTGGCCCTGCTGTCCGGCGGCCGGATCACCGCGGTCGGCACCCACCACGAACTGCTGCGTACGAACGCCGAGTACGCGCACCTGATGTCCGGAGAACAGTCAGGCGAACAGGAGGGCGCACGATGACGGCGGCCACCCCCACACCGGCCGACGAGAAACCCGAGGACCGGCCGGCCGCCGCCGGCGACCCCTTCGACCAGGACGTCCTGCCCACTCCCCAGGGCGCCACGGCCGCCCTGCTGCGTTCCCTGCTCGCGCCCATGCAGGCCCGCGTCTCGGTCACGACGCTCCTGCTGCTGCTCCAGCAGGCGGTGGTGCAGGCGGGCCCGCTGCTCGTGGCGTACGCGATCGACAGCGCGGTTCCGGCGTTCCGGGCCGGGGACCGCGGGCCGCTGATCGCGGTGGGGGTCGGCTATCTGGCGTGCGCGCTGGCCGCGGGCGGGCTGCAGTTCGCGTTCGTCGCCGCGGCGGCCCGGGTGAGCCAGGACGTGCTGCTCGACCTGCGCGGCCGGATCTTCCGCCACGCACAGGCGCTGAGCGTCGACTTCCACGAGCGCTACACCTCGGGCCGGCTCATCTCCCGCTCCACGACGGATGTGGAGTCGCTGCGGGAGCTGCTGGACGAGGGCCTGCAGGAGCTCGTGACGGTCATCCTGTCCTTCGTCTACATCTCGGTGATGCTGCTCTGGCTCGATCTGGGCCTGGGCGGTGTGGCGGTGGCTTCCCTGGTGCCGCTCTACGCGCTCGTGCGGCTGTACCAGCGGCGTGCCGGGCGGGTGTACCGGGCGCGGTCCACCGCGATCGCCGCCGTCATCGTCAAGTTCGTCGAGACGATGAACGGCATCCGCCCGGTGCGCGCCTTCCGCCGCGAGGCCGTCAACGACGCGGACTTCGGCGCACTTAACCAGCGGCACGAGCGGACCAACGGCGACGCGCTGCTGGAGATGGCCCGGTACGTCACCGGCTCGCGGCTGGTCGCCAACACGGCGGTCGCGGCGATCGTGCTGTGGGGCGCCTACCGCGTCGCGGACGGCACGCTGGCCCTCGGTGTGCTGGCGGCGGCCGTGCTGTACCTGCGGCGGCTGTACGACCCCATCGACCGGCTCGGGATGTTCCTCAACTCCTACCAGTCGGCGGCGGCCTCGCTGGAGAAGATCGCCGGGCTGCTCGCCCAGACCCCGTCCGTGCCCGAGCCGTCGGCTCCCCGGCAGCTCCCGCCGCTGGAAGGCGAACTCCCGGGCCGCGAGGTCGTCTTCGACGGGGTCCGCTTCGGCTACCGCACCGGCGGCGAGGTGCTGCCCCGCTTCGACCTGACGATCCCGGCCGGGCAGACCGTCGCGGTCGTCGGCTCCACGGGCGCCGGAAAATCGACGCTGGCGAAACTGCTGGCCCGGTTCTACGACCCTTCCGACGGCCGGGTGCTGCTGGACGGCGTCGACCTGCGCGACCTCGCCGTGCCGGAACTGCGGCGAGGGGTGGTCATGGTGACGCAGGAGGCGTTCCTGTTCTCCGGCACGGTCGCCGAGAACATCGCGATCGGCCGCCCGGACGCGGGCCGCGCGGAGATCGAGCGGGCGGCGAAGGAGATCGGCGCGCACGACTTCATCAGCGCCCTGCCCGACGGCTACGACACCGACGTACGCAGGCGGGGCGGCCGTATCTCGGCCGGTCAGCGGCAACTGGTGGCGTTCGCACGGGCGCTGCTGGCCGACCCGGCGGTGCTGATCCTCGACGAGGCGACCAGCTCGCTGGACATCCCCGGCGAGCGGGCGGTGCAGCGGGCGATGGCGACGGTGCTGAAGGGCCGTACGGCGGTGGTCATCGCGCACCGGCTGTCGACCGTCGAGATCGCGGACCGTGTCCTGGTGATGGAACAGGGGAAGATCGTGGAGGACGGCGAGCCGGCCGAACTCGTCGCGGGCACGGGCAGGTTCGCCGATCTGCACCGGGCCTGGCGGGACAGTCTGGCGTAGGGCGGCGGCGGAGGGCGGGCGGATGATCGACGCGTACGAGGACCCCGGCACACCCGACCACCGGAGCGGCGCCCGCTATCTGTGGTGGCTGGTCACCCGGCAGCCCGGCCGGTGTGCGGCCGGGGCGATGTTCGGCAGCGTCTGGATGGTGCTGCTGGCGGCGACGCCGTATCTGATGTCCCGGGCGATCGACGACGGTCTGGAGCCCGGCGACATGAGCGCGCTGGCGGCCTGGAGCGGGGCGCTGTTCGCGGTGGGCGCCTTCAACGCCTGGCTGGGCACCATGCGCCACCGCACGATGACCCGCGTGCGCATGGACGCCAACTTCCGCACGGTGAAGGTCGTCGTCGGGCAGGCGGTGCGGCTCGGCGCCTCCCTGTCGCGGCAGATGGGCGCCGGGGAGGTCGTCACGATCGGTGTGGGCGACGTCCAGACGATCAGCCAGTCCCTGACGGTCGTCGGTCCCGGAATCGGCGCGGTCGTCGCCTACCTGGTGATCGCGGTCATGCTCGTGTCGATCTCCCCGGCCATCGCCGTGGTGGTGCTGCTCGGCATCCCGGTCATCGTCCTGCTGGTCGGCCCGCTGCTCGGCCGGCTGCAGGGCTCCGAGACCGAGTACCGCGAGCGGCAGGGCGTCCTGACCGCACGGATCGGTGACCTGGCGGGCGGCCTGCGGGTCCTCGGCGGACTGGGCGGCAAGGACCTGGTGGCGGACGCCTTCCGCCGTGACTCACAGCGGCTGCGCGAGCAGGGCTACCGCGTCGGCGCGGTGACCAGCTGGGTCCAGGCCCTGGGCATCGGCCTGCCGACGCTGTTCCTGGTGGTGGTGACCTGGATGGCGGCCCGTCTGGCCGCGCGGGGCGACATCACCGTGGGGCAGTTGGTCTCGGTGTACGGCTTCGTGGCGATGCTGGTGCGCCCGGTGTCCTTCTGGGTCGAGTGCGGCTACCAGATCAGCCGCGGCGTGGTGTGCGCCCGTCGCGTCGTACGTTTCCTGCGCCTGGAGCCCATGCCGGACACGGGCACGCTGGACGCCCCGGCCGAACCGTCGGCCCTGTACGACCCCGAGTCCGGCGTACGGATCCTCCCGGGCCGCCTGACGGCCCTGGTGGCGGAACGCCCCGCGGATGCCACGACGATCCTTGACCGCCTCGCCCGATACACCCCCTCGGACGCGACCTGGGGCGAAGTACGTCTGGACGAGATCGCTCTCCCTCGGATCCGGGAACACATCCTGCTGGCCGACCACGAGTCCGACCTCTTCGCGGACACCCTGCAGGGCATGATCCAACCCTTTGGGGGCGCGGGGCTGTGTCGACATGCGGCTCCGCCGCGGGGCGCGACAAGCCACGAACGGCCCGCCCCCGACCACGGCGAACAACCGGCAACCCGAACCGCGCTCCACACAGCCGCAGCCGAAGACATCGTCCAGGCCCTCCCCCAGGGCCTCGACACCCCCATGGACGCCCAGGCCCGCAACCTCTCCGGCGGCCAACGCCAACGCATCCGACTGGCCAGAGCCCTCCTCACCGACCCGGACATCCTCCTCGGCGTCGAACCCACCTCGGCCCTGGACGCCCACACGGAAGCCAAGGTCGCCGCCCGGCTCAGGGAAGCGCGGGAAGGCCGCACCACCGTCGTGACCACCACCTCCCCCCTCGTTCTGGACCACACGGACACCGTCCACTACCTGGTCGACGGCAAGGTCGCAGCCACCGGCACCCACCACGCACTGCTCGACACGACGCCCGGCTACCGCGCCCTCGTGGCCAGGGACACCGAGGAGGTCACCCGATGAGCCGCGGCCACCTCCCGGTCGCCGAACGGGCCGACGTCCGACGCGCGATGCTGGACCTCGTCCGGGCGGACGCCCGGGCCTTCAGCACGGTGCTCGGGCTCAACGCCCTGGCGGCCCTGGCCGGTCTGGCAGGGCCCTGGTTCCTGGGCCGGATGATCGACGACGTACGGGCCGGAGACGGTGTGGCCGCCGTCGACCGCCTGGCCCTCGTCCTCCTGCTCTGCGCCCTCGCACAGTTGCTCCTGGCCCGCTGGGCCCGTTACGTCGGCCACCGCTTCGGCGAACGGGTCCTCGCCCGCGTCCGCGAGCGGTTCGTGGACCGCGCGCTCGCGCTCCCCGCCTCGGTCGTGGAACGCGCCGGCACCGGCGACCTGACGGCCCGCGGCACCTCGGACGTGACGATCGTGGGCAACACGCTGCGGGACGCCGGTCCGATGCTGCTCATCAACCTCGTACAGGCGCTGTTCCTGGTCGGCGCGGTGTTCCTGCTGGACCCGCTGCTCGGCGCCCTCGGCGTGCTCGGGCTGACGCCGATCTGGCTGGCCCTGCGCTGGTACCTGCGGCGGGCCCGGGACGGGTATCTCGCCGAGGGCGCGGCCACCTCGGAGGTCGCGGAGATCCTCGCGGCGACGGCGGCCGGAGCACGCACGGTGGAGGCGTTCCGGCTCCAGGAGCGGCGGACGGCGGCGAGCCGGGACGCCCTGGAGACCTCCCGCCGTACACACTTCTACACGCTGTTCCTGCGGTCGGTGTTCTTCCCGGTGGTGGAGGTCTCGTACGTCGTCCCGGTCGCGGGTGTGCTGGTGATCGGCGGCGCGCTGCACGCCTCGGGCGCGATGAGCCTCGGGGCGGTCGTGGCGGCGGCCCTGTATCTGCACCAGCTGAGCGGGCCGCTGGACGAGATCCTGATGCGGGTCGAGCAACTGCAGAGCAGCGGTGCCTCCTTCGCCCGGGTGGAGGGACTGGCCCGGGCCCCGCGGGCGGCCGGGGAGGCCGACGGTCCGGACCCGGACGGCGACCGCATCGACGTCACCGGCGCGCGCTACGCCTACGACGGGGGCGCCGAGGTGCTGCGCGGTGTCGACCTGACGGTGACGCCCGGGGAACGGCTGGCGGTGGTCGGGCCGTCCGGTGCCGGCAAGACCACACTGAGCCGGCTGATGGCGGGCATCGACGCGCCGACCGCCGGCGCGGTGACGGTCGGGGGCGTGCCCGTCGTCGGGCTCGGGCCGGAGCGGCTGCGCCGCCAGGTCGTCCTGGTCACCCAGGAGCACCACGTGTTCCTGGGCACGGTCCGCGACAATCTGCGGATCGCCGAACCAGCCGCCACGGACGAGGAGTTGTGGAAGGCGCTGGCCGTGGTCGGCGCCGACACCTGGGTGCGAGAGCTGCCGGAGGGTCTCGGCACCCCGCTGGGCCAGGGCGGCCGCCGTACCGACGGCCCGCAGGCCCAGCAACTGGCCCTGGCCCGGGTGGTGCTGGCGGATCCGCACACCCTGATCCTCGACGAGGCGACCGCTCTGCTCGACCCGACGACGGCCCGTCACACCGAGCGCGCGCTGGCGGCCGTCCTCGAAGGGCGCACCGTCATCGCCGTCGCGCACCGGCTGCACACCGCGCACGACGCCGACCGGGTGGCCGTGATGGAGGACGGCCTGCTGACCGAACTCGGCACGCACGACGAGCTGGTGGCGGCCGGGGGAGCGTACGCGGCGCTGTGGCACTCCTGGCACGGGGACCTGCCCGACGCGGGGAAAGCGTCCGTATAACGAACATGAACTTCCGGTCAACGAACCGTTTCCGGCCATAGTTTTGACGCGGTCCTGACAGTAAGCGCACTCCCCTGCCACGCTTCCCACGACTGCTCCACAGGAACCCCACAGCAACACCTCCACCTCCCCAGGCCGGGCGATCCCCGGTCCCGCAGAAGGAGTCCGTGTTGAGAAGCAGTTCCTCGCGAAGAGGCACCTCCCACAGACGCACTCCCCACACCGCCCCTCGCCGCACCGCGGCCGTGGCCCTCGCCGGCGTCGCCGCGCTGATCGCCGCCGCCGTGCAGAGCGGCACCGCCACCGCGGCCCCTACGATGGCGCCGCAGGCCGCGGGCAAGGCGAACCCCGGCTCGGAATCGGTCGAGCTGACCCCCGCCCAGCGGGCCGCGCTGATCCGGGAAGCCGACGCCGACAAGGCGCAGACCGCCCGTGACCTCGGCCTCGGAGCCAAGGAGAAGCTGGTCGTCCGCGATGTCCTCAAGGACCGCGACGGCACCGTGCACACGCGCTACGAGCGCACCTACGACGGCCTGCCGGTGCTCGGCGGGGATCTGGTCGTCGAGAGCACGAAGGCGGACGCCACCGCGGCCGTCGTGAAGGCCACCCGCGCCGCCGTCGAGCCGGCCACGACGAAGACCGCGGTCCCCGCCGCGAAGGCGCGGCAGCAGGCCCTGAACGCCGGCAAGGCCGACGAGGCCGAGAACCCCGGCATCAACCGCGAGCCCCGCAAGGTGATCTGGGCCGCGAACGGCAAGCCGGTCGTGGCCTACGAGACGGTCGTCGGCGGCTTCCAGCACGACGGCACGCCGCAGGAACTGCACGTCGTCACCGACGCCACCACCGGCGAGAAGCTGTACGAGTGGGAGGCCATCGAGACCGGCACCGGCAACACGGTGTACTCCGGCACGGTCGACCTCACCACCACCCAGTCCGGGTCGACGTACAACCTCACCGACGGCGCCCGCGGCAACCACAGGACGTACAACCTCAACCGCGGCACCTCCGGCACCGGCACCCTGTTCTCCGGCCCGGACGACGTCTGGGGCAACGGCACCCCGTCCAACCTCGAGTCCGCGGGCGCCGACGCGCACTACGGCGCCGCACTGACCTGGGACTACTACAAGAACGTGCATGGCCGCTCCGGCATCCGCGGGGACGGCGTGGGCGCGTACTCCCGCGTCCACTACGGCAACAACTACGTCAACGCCTTCTGGTCGGACAGCTGCTTCTGCATGACCTACGGCGACGGCTCGGGCAACGCCAACCCGCTGACGTCGATCGACGTGGCCGCGCACGAGATGACCCACGGGCTCACCTCGAACACGGCCGGGCTGAACTACTCCGGCGAGTCCGGCGGTCTGAACGAGGCGACCTCCGACATCTTCGGCTCGACCGTCGAGTTCTACGCGAAGAACTCCTCCGACGTCGGTGACTACCTCATCGGCGAGGAGATCGACATCAACGGCGACGGCACGCCGCTGCGCTACATGGACAAGCCCAGCAAGGACGGCTCGTCCAAGGACGCCTGGTACTCGGGCATCGGCTCGATCGACGTGCACTACTCCTCCGGCCCCGCCAACCACTTCTTCTACCTGCTGAGCGAGGGCAGCGGCACCAAGACCGTCAACGGTGTCACCTACGACTCGCCCACCTCGGACGGCCTTCCGGTGACCGGCATCGGCCGGGACAAGGCGGAGAAGATCTGGTTCCGCGCGCTGACCACGAAGTTCACCTCGACGACCAACTACGCGGGCGCCCGCACCGGCACCCTCGCCGCGACCGGTGAGCTCTACGGCACGGACAGCGCCGAGTACAAGGCGGTCCAGGACGCGTGGGCGGGCGTGAACGTCGGAGCCCGCTCCGGCGGTGGCGGCGGAGGCGGCACGTCCTTCGAGAACACCGCCGACGTGGCGATCCCGGACCGGGGCGCGGCGGTCAGCTCGTCGGTCACCGTCTCCGGCCGGACCGGCAACGCGCCGTCCAACCTCCAGGTGGCCGTGGACATCGTCCACACCTACATCGGTGACCTGCGGGTGCAGTTGGTCGCCCCCGACGGGACGGCGTACACGCTGAAGGGGTACGGCACCGGCGGCAGCGCGGACAACATCGCCACCACGTACACGGTGGACGCGTCCTCCGAGGTCGCCAACGGCGTCTGGCAGCTGCGGGTCCAGGACAACGCGGCCCGCGACACCGGCTACATCAACAGCTGGAAGCTGACGTTCCCGTAGGCCGTGGCGCAGCGGTTCGCGGCTCCAAGGTCAGGGCGCCGTCCCGGCGGGTTCGACTCCCCGGGGCGGCGCCCGCCCCATGCGGTCCGGGCCGTACACCCGGTCGTCGAATTCCGGCCAACATCACGCACGCTCCTGACATGTACGCGACTTAGGTGCCACTCTTCCCCCACCCGCCGCACAGCACCACAGCAGTTCCCCCACACCTAGGAGCTTGTGTGACCTCCCCTCTCTACGCGCGTCACAAGCGCACCACGCTGGCCGTCGCCACCGCCGTCGCCGCCGGCGCCCTGCTCACCACCGGTCTGACCTCCGGCAGCAGCGTCGCCGCCGACTCCGCGAGCACGCCGGCCCTCGCCGCCGCCCCCGTTCTCCTCACCGCGCCCGCCCGCACCGCGCTGATCCAGGAGCAGCAGGCGGACGCCACGAAGACCGCCGGCGAGATAGGCCTCGGCGCCCAGGAGAAGCTGGTCGTCAAGGACGTCGTGCAGGACACCGACGGCACCGTCCACACCCGCTACGAGCGGACCTACGCGGGCCTGCCGGTCCTCGGCGGGGACCTCGTCGTGCACGAGTCGAAGTCCGGCGCGGCCAAGGGCGTCACCAGAGCGACGAAGGCCGCCGTCAAGGTCGCCTCGCTCAAGCCGGCCGTCACCGCCGCCAAGGCGGAGAAGCAGGCCCTGACCCTCGCCGAGGCGGCCGGCTCGGAGAAGACCGAGGCGAACTCCGCGCCCCGCAAGGTGATCTGGGCGGCCGACGGCAAGCCCACCCTCGCCTACGAGACGGTCGTCGGCGGCCTCCAGGAGGACGGCACCCCGAACGAACTGCACGTCATCACCGACGCGGCCACCGGCAAGAAGCTCTACGAGTACCAGGCCATCGAGACCGGCACCGGCAACACCACCTACAGCGGCCAGGTCACCCTGGGCACCACCAAGTCGGGCTCGTCGTACAACCTCACGGACGGCACCCGCGGCGGCCACAAGACGTACAACCTCAACCGCGGCACCTCCGGCACCGGCACGCTCTTCTCCGGCTCCGACGACGTCTGGGGCAACGGCAACCCGTCCAATCTGGAGACCGCCGCCGCCGACGCCCACTACGGCGCCCAGGTCACCTGGGACTTCTACAAGAGCACCTTCGGCCGCAACGGCATCCGCAACGACGGCAAGGCCGCCTACTCCCGCGTCCACTACGGCAACAACTACGTCAACGCCTTCTGGTCGGACAGCTGCTTCTGCATGACCTACGGCGACGGCTCGGGGAACACCAACCCGCTCACCTCGCTCGACGTGGCCGCGCACGAGATGAGCCACGGCCTGACCTCGGCCACCGCCGGCCTGAACTACAGCGGCGAGTCGGGCGGTCTGAACGAGGCCACCTCCGACATCTTCGGCGCGGGCGCGGAGTTCTTCGCCAACAACTCCTCCGACGTGGGTGACTACCTCATCGGCGAGGAGATCGACATCAACGGCGACGGCACCCCGCTGCGCTACATGGACAAGCCCAGCAAGGACGGCTCGTCCAAGGACAGTTGGTCCTCCAGCCTCGGCGGCCTGGACGTCCACTACTCCTCCGGCCCCGCCAACCACTTCTTCTACCTGCTGTCCGAGGGCAGCGGCACCAAGACCATCAACGGCGTGACCTACAACTCGCCGACGTCCAACGGCTCCACGGTCACCGGCATCGGCCGCACCAAGGCGCTGCAGATCTGGTATAAGGCGCTGACGACGTACATGACGTCGACGACCAAGTACGCGGCCGCCCGCACCGCGACCCTGAACGCGGCCTCGGCCCTGTACGGCGCGAACAGCACCGAGTACAAGGCGGTCGCGTCCGCCTGGTCGGCCGTCAACGTGGGCTGACCCCACCCCCGGCTGACGGGCGGTACCCGGAGCGACGGCTGCTCCGGGTACCGCCCTACTCTTGGTGACCATGTCTTCGGAGGACTTCACCTACGCCGACGTCGGCGCCACCCGCGACGAGGGCTTCTGCCCGCCGGGCTTCCACCCCATGAACGTACGCACCCGCCTCGGCGAGGGCGAGGAGGTCTTCCGCCGGGCCTCGGAGGCGGTCCTCACCTGGGAGATGCACCGGGCCATGGGCGTCGGCGTCGACGCGAGCGCGGACCGCGCCGCCCCCGGCGTCGACGTCACCGTCACCCTGGCCGGCATGATCAAGGCCCCCTGCCGCATCGTCTGGACCCTCGAGGAACCCCGCCGCGCCGGCTGGGCCTACGGCACGCTGTCCGGCCACCCGGAGTGCGGCGAGGAGTCCTTCGTGGTCGACCGCACGGGCGACGGCACGGTGTGGTTGACGGTGAACGCGTTCAGCCGGGGAGCCAAGTGGTACGCGAAGGCGGGCGGCCCGGCGACCAGGGGATTCCAGCACGCGTACGCCCGCAGGTGCGGCACCGTCCTCCGGAACCTTGCAACGCAGAGTGGCGAGTTGCCCTAAGGGGCGCGGGGCTGTATCGATTTGCGGCTCCGCCGCGTGGGCGCGACCAGCCCCCACGCACCCGCAGACGGCGAAATCACCGCATCAACAACCCCGCAGCCTCCACCAGTTCCTCAGAGGGCCCGGCCACCAAGCCCAACTCCGCGCTGGACGCCAACAGCCGATGCGCCGGAAGAATCCGCACCGTATACCCAAAAGGCCCGGTGCGATCCAAGGACAAGGGCCCCTCATAAACCCAGCGCCCCTCCTGGTCGGGAGACCCCACCGGCTTCAACGGAACGACCGCCGCGTCAGCGATATGGTCCTCCTCATCCACCCGCCCGGAAACCGCCTGAACCTCGACATCATCAGGCCCGAGCGCACCAAGCCCCACCCGCACCCGCAGCCCCAGCGTCGTCCCCAGCTCCGCCAGCGCCGCAACCACAGACGTCTCCACATGGTCGACCGTGACGCCCGGCCAGGCTGCCCGCACCCGCCCCTTCCACTCGGCGAGATCCCGCGCCGCGTCGGGATCCATGGACCGGTGAGCGAGCGCGGCGGGCGCGTAGAGCCGCTCCACGTACTCGCGGACCATCCGCCCGGCCAGCACCTTCGGCCCGAGCAGGCTCAGGGTCTGGCGGACCATCTCGATCCAGCGGTCGGGCAGCCCGCTCCGGCCGCGCTCGTAGAAGCGGGGCGTCACCCGTTGCTCCAGCAGGTCGTACAGCGCCGCGGCCTCTATGTCGTCACGGTGGTCCGGGTCAGTCCCGACCCCGTCGGCCGTGGGATCGACCACCCGAAGTCGGGCTGGAACCACTCGTCCCACCACCCGTCCAGAACGGACAGATTCAGGCAACCGTTGAGCGCGGCCTTCATCCCGGACGTGCCACAGGCCTCCAGCGGCCTGAGCGGATTGTTCAGCCAGATGTCACAGCCCGGGTAGAGCTTCTGCGCCATCGCCATGCCGTAGTCGGGCAGGAACACGATCCGGTGCCGCACCCGCGGGTCGTCCGCGAACCGCACCAGCTCCTGCACCAGCCGCTTCCCGCCGTCGTCCGCGGGATGCGCCTTGCCCGCCACGACGATCTGGATCGGCCGCTCGGGGTGCAGCAGCAGGTCCATCAGCCGGTCCCGGTCGCGCAGCATCAGCGTCAGGCGCTTGTACGACGGGACGCGCCGGGCGAAGCCGATGGTCAGGACGTCCGGGTCGAGCACGCCGTCGATCCAGCCCAGCTCGGCCGTCGCCGCCCCGCGCTGCCGCCAGGAGGCCCGCAGCCGCTCCCGCACCTCCGTCACCAGCTGCTCGCGCAGGCCCCGCCGCAATTCCCAGATCTCCTGGTCGGGGATGTCGGCGACCGCGTCCCAGCGGTCCGGGCCGCCCACGGTCAGGGCGTCCTCGGCGCGCTGGACGCCGATCTGCCGGGCGCCGAGCCGGAACACCTCCGGGGCGACCCAGGTGGGCGCGTGCACGCCGTTCGTCACGGACGTGATCGGCACCTCGTCCGCGTCGAAGCCGGGCCACAGCCCGGAGAACATCTCACGGCTGACGTTGCCGTGCAGCAGGGAGACGCCGTTGGCGCGCTGGGCGAGGCGCAGGCCCATCACGGCCATGTTGAACAGGTTGGGCTCCCCGCCGGGGTAGGTCTCCATGCCGAGCCGGAGGACGCGCTCGACGTCGATGCGGGGCAGCTCGGCGTCGGGCCGAAGTGGCGGGCGACCAGCTCTCGGTCGAAGCGGTCGATGCCGGCCGGGACGGGGGTGTGGGTGGTGAAGACGGTCCCGGCCCGGACCGCCTCCAGCGCCGAGTCGAAGTCCAGGCCCTCGGCGCACAGCTCGGCGATCCGCTCCAGGCCGAGGAACCCGGCGTGCCCCTCGTTGGTGTGGAACACCTCCGGCCCGGGGTGCCCGGTCAGCCGGCAGTACGTGCGCACCGCCCGGACCCCTCCTATGCCGAGCAGCATCTCCTGGAGCAGCCGGTGCTCGCTGCCGCCGCCGTAGAGCCGGTCGGTCACGCCGCGCTCGCCGAGGTCGTTCTCCTCGACGTCCGAGTCCAGCATCAGCAGCGGGACCCGGCCGACCTGCGCCTGCCAGATCCGGGCGTGCAGCTGCTTGCCGCCGGGCAGGGCGAGGGCGACCTGGGCGGGCGTGCCGTCGGGCTCCTCCAGGAGGACCAGGGGCAGCTCGTTGGGGTCGAGGACGGGGTAGTGCTCCTGCTGCCAGCCGTCCCGGGACAGGGTCTGGCGGAAGTAGCCGTGCCGGTAGAGCAGCCCGACGCCGATCAGCGGGACACCGAGGTCGCTGGCGGCCTTCAGATGGTCGCCGGCCAGGATGCCGAGGCCGCCGGAGTACTGCGGCAGGGCGGCCGTGATGCCGAACTCGGGTGAGAAGTAGGCGATGGCGGCGGGGAGTTCGTCGGGCTGGGCCTGGTACCAGCGGTCGCCGGTCATGTAGTCGTGGAGATCGCCCGCGACCGCGGCGAGGCGGCGCAGGAAGCGGCGGTCTCCGGACAGCTCCGCGAGCCGGGCGGGCGGCACACTCCCCAGCAGCCGGACCGGGTCACCGCCCGAGGCGGCCCACCGCCCGGGGTCGACGGACTGGAACAGGTCACGGGTCTCCGCATGCCACGACCAGCGCAGATTGCGGGCCAGATCACCGATCGGCCGGAGGGGATCGGGGAGAACGGGTCGGACGGTGAATCGACGGATCGCCTTCACGGGTTCCACCTCGGCGCGTTCGCTCGTTGACGCAGGGCTTTGACACAGGGCTTCATCGACGTCTCCTACGACAGTACCGGCGTCGGTGCCGCCGCCGCTGAGGCTCCGCCACCGGACCCCGATCGGCCGGAACACTCCCATCCCCGGATATGGCCGATTCCGCCCCCATAGGCGTCCTTGTGGTGCTTCACCCGTCACGAGAGGCTGCGCAGTGGTGTACCGGCCCGCGCAGGCCGCACGCGGGGCTGCGCGACGGCCGTACGCCGAGTCGAGGAGGGGAACTCGGACCATGGCACGGACGCGCACCCGGCGTCTGCGCTGGACGGGGGCCTGGCCGCGGCGATCTGCGCCGCGGCCTTTTCGGCCACCACCCTGCCCGCGCACGCCGCACCGGAGGGGCGGATACTCGGCGCCGGAGAACCCGGCTCCGTGCACGGCAGTTACCTGGTGACACTGAAGGAGGGCACCCGGGCACCGTCGGCGGCCGGGAAGAGCCTGGCCGAGCGGTACGGGGTGGAGATCAGCCACACCTACGGCACGGTCCTGAACGGCTACGCGATCCGGGCGGACGAGAGACAGGCCGGGCGGCTGGCCGCCGACCCACGGGTCGCCTCGGTCGTCCAGGACACCCGCGTGCGCCTCGACGGCACCCAGCGCAACCCGCCGTCCTGGGGCTGGACCGCGTCGACCAGCCCGCCCTGCCGCTGGATCGCGGCTACACCTGGCCCGGTCCGGCGGGCGCCGGGGTGACGGTGTACGTGATCGACACCGGTGTCCGGACCACGCACCAGGACTTCGGCGGCCGGGCGAGCCACGGCTGGGACTTCGTCGGGAACGACAAGGTCGCCTCGGACGCCAACGGCCACGGCACACACGTCGCCGGCACGGTCGCCGGGACCGCCCACGGCGTCGCCAAGAAGGCCCGGATCGTCTCCGTGCGCGTCCTCGACGCCGCGGGCGGGGGCACCACGGCCCGGGTGATCGCCGGGATCGACTGGGTGACCCGGCACGCGAAGAAGCCCGCGGTCGCCAACCTCAGCCTGGGCGGCCCGCGCAACGACCGGCTGGACGCCGCCGTCCGCGCCTCCATCGCCTCCGGCGTCACCTACACGGTCGCCGCGGGCAACGACGGCAGGCCGGCCGGCCTGTACTCCCCCGGGAGCGTCAAGCAGGCGATCACGGTCGGCGCGACCGACCGGAGGGATGCGAAACCGGCCTTCTCCAACCACGGTTCCGCCCTGGATCTGTTCGCCCCGGGCGTGCACATCACCTCCGCGTCCGCCGCGAGCGACACCGCACGGGCCACGTACTCGGGCACCTCGATGGCCTCCCCGCACGCCGCCGGCGCCGCAGCGCTGTATCTCGCGGACCACCCGAAGGCGACTCCGGCCCAGGTCGCGAGGGCCCTGGCCGTCTCGGCGGTGGTCAAGAAGATCTCCGGCGGGGGCCCAGATCGCCGGACAGACTGCTGCGGGTGCCGGGCGTCTAGGGCGAAGCCGCGGCCATGCCAGGGACCGGCCTCGTCCGTCGCGGACGAGGCCGGTCTTGTGTGTCGACATACGCGTGAGTAGTTAACAAGGTGCCGGATTGCCCACCCGAATAGGGTGGGAAGGCTCCTCCGGGTACCCTCTCAGGAGCACCAAGCAGGACCCACCTCCCCACAGACATCCGCCCACCCACGTTGACGCGGACAGGAGCGGTCATGCCCGCCAAGCACCATTCGTCACCACCCCCGACCCGTCGCACCGGGGCGCGCGCGCCCGGCGGCGAGGCCCGCCCCGTGCGCCCGGCCGACACCGGCCCACCGGCCCCGCGACCACCCGCCGCGGGCGGGGCGACCGCCGTCGGGCGCATACCCGTCCTCGACGTCCGCCCGGTCGTCCAGCACGGACGCCGGCCGGCCAAGGCCGTGACCGGCGAGACCTTCCAGATCTCGGCGACCGTGTTCCGGGAGGGGCACGACGCGGTCGCCGCCAATGTCGTCCTGAAGGACCCCGAGGGCCGCCCCGGGCCGTGGACGCCGATGCGGGAGCTGGCCCCCGGGACGGACCGGTGGGGAGCCACGGTCACCGCCGGGGAGCCCGGCCTGTGGACGTTCACCGTGGAGGCGTGGGGCGATCCGATCGGCACCTGGCGCCACCACGCCGAGATCAAGATCCCGGCGGGCATGGACACGGACGTCGTCCTGGAGGAGGGCGCGCGCCTGTACGAGCGGGCGGCCTCGGATGTGCCCGAGGAGGACGGCCGGCGGGACGTGATCCTGGCCGCCGTCGACGCCCTGCGGGACGAGAACCGCCCGGCGTCGGCGCGGTTGGCGGCGGCGTTGACGCCGGAGGTGGACGAGGTGCTGGCCCGCCACCCGCTGCGGGAGCTGGTCACCAGCAGCGATCCGCTGCCGCTGCTGGTGGAGCGGGAGCGGGCCCTGTACGGCTCCTGGTACGAGTTCTTCCCCCGCTCCGAGGGCACTGCCGCCCAGCCGCACGGCACGTTCCGCACCGCCGCGCGCAGACTGCCGGCGATCGCCGCCATGGGCTTCGACGTGGTCTACCTGCCCCGATCCACCCCATCGGCACCACCTTCCGCAAGGGAAAGAACAACACCCTCTCCCCGGCCCCGACGACGTCGGCGTGCCCTGGGCCATCGGCTCCCCCGAGGGCGGCCACGACACCGTCCACCCCGCCCTGGGCACCCTGGAGGACTTCACCTGGTTCGTGGAGCAGGCCCGCGGCCTGGGCCTGGAGATCGCCCTGGACTTCGCCCTGCAGTGCTCCCCGGACCACCCCTGGGTGCACAAACACCCCGAGTGGTTCCACCACCGCCCGACGGCACCATCGCCCACGCCGAGAACCCGCCGAAGAAGTACCAGGACATCTACCCCATCGCCTTCGACGCCGACATGGACGGCCTCATCGCCGAGACGCTGCGGGTGCTGCGGCACTGGATGGACCGCGGGGTGCGGATCTTCCGCGTGGACAACCCGCACACCAAGCCGGTCGTGTTCTGGGAGCGGGTCATCGCCGACATCAACCGCACCGACCCCGACGTGATCTTCCTGGCGGAGGCGTTCACCCGCCCGGCCATGATGCACACCCTGGCCCAGATCGGCTTCCAGCAGTCCTACACCTACTTCACCTGGCGCAACTCCAAGCCGGAACTGACCGAGTACCTCACCGAACTCTCGGGGAGGCCGCCTCCTACATGCGGCCCAACTTCTTCGCCAACACCCCCGACATCCTGCACGCCTACCTGCAGCACGGCGGCCGGCCCGCCTTCGAGGTCCGGGCCGTCCTCGCCGCCACCCTCTCGCCCACCTGGGCGTCTACTCCGGCTACGAGCTGTGTGAGAACACCCCGCTCAGGCAGGGCGGCGAGGAGTACCTCGACTCGGAGAAGTACCAGCTCAGGCACCGCGACTGGGAAGCGGCCGAGCGCGCGGGACACACCATCACCCCGCTGCTGACCCGGCTCAACACCATCCGGCGGGAGAACCCTGCCCTCCAGCAGCTGCGTGACCTCCACTTCCACCACGCGGACCAGGAAGCGGTGATCGCCTACTCGAAGCGGAAGGGTTCGAACACGGTTCTGGTGGTCGCCAACCTCGACCCCCACCACACCCAGGAGGCCACGGTCTCGTTGGACATGCCGCAACTCGGCCTGGACTGGCACGAGTCGGTGCCGGTGCGCGACGAGCTCACCGGCGAGACCTACCACTGGGGCAGGGCCAACTATGTGCGCCTCGAACCGGGCCATCGTCCCGCGCACGTCTTCTCGGTTCTGCGACCGTCCAACCCGCAGATCGAGGGTCACCCACAACATGATCGTCAACGAACCCGTTCCGGACACCTTCGAGGACACTCCTGCCAGGGACCGGGACCCGGATTGGTTCAAGCGCGCCGTCTTCTACGAGGTGCTCGTCCGCTCGTTCCAGGACAGCAACGGCGACGGCGTCGGTGACCTCAAGGGCCTGACCGCGAAGCTCGACTACCTCCAGTGGCTGGGCGTCGACTGCCTGTGGCTGCCGCCGTTCTTCAAGTCCCCGCTCCGGGACGGCGGCTACGACGTCTCCGACTACACGGCCGTGCTGCCGGAGTTCGGCGACCTGGCCGACTTCGTGGAGTTCGTCGACGCCGCCCACCAGCGCGGCATGCGCGTGATCATCGACTTCGTCATGAACCACACCAGCGACCAGCACCCCTGGTTCCAGGAGTCCAGGAAGGACCCCGACGGGCCCTACGGCGACTACTACGTGTGGGCCGACGACGACAAGCAGTTCCAGGACGCGCGCATCATCTTCGTCGACACCGAGGCCTCCAACTGGACCTACGACCCGGTCCGCAAGCAGTACTACTGGCATCGCTTCTTCTCCCACCAGCCGGACCTCAACTACGAGAACCCGGCCGTGCAGGAGGAGATGATCTCCGCGCTGAAGTTCTGGCTGGACCTGGGCATCGACGGCTTCCGGCTGGACGCGGTGCCGTACCTGTACCAGCAGGAGGGCACCAACTGCGAGAACCTCCCGGAGACGCACGCCTTCCTGAAGCGGGTGCGCAAGGAGATCGACGCGCAGTACCCGGACACGGTGCTGCTGGCGGAGGCCAACCAGTGGCCCGAGGACGTCGTCGACTACTTCGGCGACTATCCGAGCGGCGGCGACGAGTGCCACATGGCCTTCCACTTCCCGGTCATGCCGCGCATCTTCATGGCCGTTCGCCGCGAGTCCCGCTACCCGGTCTCCGAGATCCTCGCCAAGACCCCGGCCATCCCCTCGCGCTGCCAGTGGGGCATCTTCCTGCGCAACCACGACGAGCTGACGCTCGAGATGGTCACCGACGAAGAGCGCGACTACATGTGGGCCGAGTACGCCAAGGACCCACGGATGCGCGCCAACATCGGCATCCGCCGCAGGCTCGCCCCGCTGCTGGACAACGACCGCAACCAGATCGAGCTGTTCACCGCCCTGCTGCTGTCGCTGCCGGGCTCGCCGATCCTGTACTACGGCGACGAGATCGGCATGGGCGACAACATCTGGCTCGGCGACCGCGACGCCGTCCGGACCCCGATGCAGTGGACGCCCGACCGCAACGCCGGGTTCTCCTCGTCCGATCCGGGGCGGCTGTTCCTGCCCACGATCATGGATCCGGTCTACGGCTACCAGGTCACCAACGTCGAGGCCTCCATGGCCTCGCCGTCGTCGCTGCTGCACTGGACCCGGCGCATGATCGAGATCCGCAAGCAGAACCCGGCCTTCGGACTCGGCTCGTACACCGAACTGCCGTCGACGAACCCGGCGGTGCTGGCGTTCCTTCGCGAGTACGAGGACGACCTGGTGCTGTGCGTGAACAACTTCTCCCGTTTCGCGCAGCCCACGGAGCTGGACCTGAGCGCCTTCGAGGGGCGGCACCCGGTGGAGCTGTTCGGCGGGGTCCGCTTCCCGGCCATCGGCGAACTGCCGTACCTGCTGACGCTCGGGGCCACGGTTTCTACTGGTTCCGGCTCCGCAGGGACGCCGTGTGAGGCCGGAAGCGGCCTGTTGAGGCCAGATCCGCGGGACGGGCCGCAAACCCCCGTGGCGGGGCGTTTCTCCCGCCCCGCCCGGGGCACGCATCAGTAACACCCCGCCCACCCGCGTGAGCCGGAGGGGCGCCGCCGGGAGCTGCCGAAGCCATCCGGAGGCGCACCCACAACGGGTGAAAGGACGCGACGCCATGTCGGAAGCCGTCACACGCACCGTCACCGCCCCGCCCGGCCTTCTTGCCTCCCTGGATCCACTGCTGCGGGAGTGGCTGCCACGCCAGCGCTGGTTCGCCGGCAAGGGACGTCAGGTCACCGGGTTCACGCTGGTCGCCGCCACCGAGCTGCTCCCGGGCACCGGCAAGCTCGGCCTGTACCACCTTCTGGTCCGCGCCCATCAGCCGCTGGTCCCGGCCCACGGTGCGCCGGACCACCCCGGCGACTGCTACCAGCTCCTGATAGGCGTGCGCGAGGCGCTGCCGCCTCGGCTCGCGCCCGCGCTGATCGGACACCTCTCGACGGGGCCGCTGGCCGGCCGGACGGTCTACGACGCCCTGCACGATCCCCGGCCCGCCGAGCTGCTCCTGGAGGCCCTGCGCACCCAGGCCCGTATCGGCGGGCTCCGCTTCGAACGGGACCGGCGGCAGGACATCCGGTCCGGGCTGGTGCCGCGCGTGGTGACCGCGGAACAGTCCAACTCGTCGATCGTCTACGGAGATACGTTCATCCTGAAGCTGTTGCGCCGGATCGTGCCCGGCGTCAACCCCGACCTGGAGCTGCCGCTGGCACTGGCCCGCGAGGGCTGCCCCCGCGTGCCCTCCCCGACGGCCTGGATGGTCGCGGACGTCGACCCCGCGGCGGACCCGGTGATCTCGGCGGGCCCGGCGGACCTCGCCGGCCAGCCGTACGTGCTGGGGGTGCTCCAGCCGTTCGTGCAGGGCGCCTCCGACGGCTGGGAGCTGGCGCTGCGGGAGCTCGCCAAGGGGGAGGACTTCGGCGCCGAGGCGCGGGCGCTGGGGCGGGCCACCGCCGAGGTGCACACCGCCCTGGCCCGGGCGTTGCCGACGGTCACGCTCGGTCATGTGCAGTTGGAGCTCATGGTCGGCGGCATGATCGAGCGGCTGGAGGCGGCCGTCCAGGCGGTGCCCGCGCTCAGGCCCTACACCGGCGGCCTGAGGTCGGCGTTCACGGCGCTGGGTGATCTGGCCGCCGAGGGCCGCACCTGGACCGCGCAGCGCGTGCACGGCGACCTGCACCTCGGTCAGTGCCTGCGCTCGCCGGCCGGCGAGTGGTGGCTGATCGACTTCGAGGGCGAGCCGGCCCGGCCGCTGGCCGAGCGGCGCATGCCGCAGCCGGCGGTGCGGGACGTCGCCGGGATGCTGCGGTCCTTCGACTACGCGGCGCGCTCGGCCGATCCGCCCCAGCCGGACTGGGCCGAGACCTGCCGTTCCGCGTACTGCTCCGGCTACGCGGAGGCCTCCGGCCGCGATCCGCGCACCGACCCGGTGCTGCTGCGCGCCTACGAGACGGACAAGGCGATCTATGAGGTGGTGTACGAGGCCCGGCACCGCCCCGACTGGCTGCCGGTGCCCCTGGCCGCCATAGACCGGCTCGCCTCGTCCGGCCACCTGACCTGACCCACCCTCGCCCTGGAGGCTCCGCCCGTGACCCCCGCCCTGAGTCCAGCGGTTCGCGTCCCAAGGGGACGGCCGGGAGAAGATCCCCGAGCAGCCCACGGCCGCCCAGCAGAAGAGCGCCGCGAAGAAGACGGCGGTGCCGAAACAGGCAGCGGCCAAGAAGGGGACGGCCGCCGCGAAGTCGACTGCCGCGAAGAAGGCCGCCGCCAGGAAAACGCCCTCCGCGCAGTCGCCCGCGACGCAGGCCGCGGCGAAGAAGACCGCGGCCAAGAAGGCCGCCCCGGCGAAGACGACGGCCGTGAAGAAGGCCGCCACGAAGAAGGCCGTCACGAAGAAGTCGGCTCCCGCGAAGGCGACCGCGGCGAAGTCCACCGCCAAGAAGGTGGCGGCGACGAAGGCAGCCGCCGAGAAGCCGACGGCGAAGAAGGCGACGACCAAGAAGGCGACCGCGAAGAAGGCCGCGACCACGAAGGCCACGGCCACGAAGGCGGCTGCTTCCAAGGCCACTGCCGCCAAGGCGCCTGCCGTCAGCCCCTCCGCGAAGAAGGCCGCCATGAAGAAGGCGCCTGCCAAGAAGGCGCCTGTCAAGAAGACCACCGCCAAGAAAACCACCGCCAGGAAGGCCACCACCGGGACAGCCACCGCCGCGAAGGCCGCTCCCGCCCAGGTCGTCCCCCCGGAGATGGAGATCGCCGTCTCGCCCGCCGTCGACGCGGTGGACCGGGAACGGCTGCTCCACGGCACGCACCACGCCCCGCACTCCGTGCTCGGCGCCCACCCCGTGCCCGGCGGGGTCGCGTTCCGGGCGTTCCGGCCGTACGCGCGGTCGGTGACCGTCCTCGCCGGGGAGCTGCGGGCGGAGCTGCACGACGACGGGGAGGGGTTCTTCTCCGGTCTGCTGCCGCTGACGGAGGCCCCGGTGTACCGGCTGCTCGTGGAGTACGACGGGACGGTCCTGGACACCGAGGACGCCTACCGCTTCCTGCCCACGCTGGGCGAGCTGGACCTGCACCTGATCGGCGAGGGCCGCCACGAGGAGCTGTGGACGGCGCTGGGCGCGCACCCGACGACCCACCAGGGCGTGACCGGCACCCGGTTCGCGGTGTGGGCGCCGAACGCGCGCGGCGTGCGCGTGGCCGGCACCTTCAACTTCTGGGACGGCACCGGCCACGCCATGCGGTCGCTGGGGTCGTCCGGGGTGTGGGAGCTGTTCCTGCCGGACATCGGCGAGGGCGAGCTGTACAAGTTCGAGATCACCCGCCCCGACGGTTCGAAGACGCTGCGCGCCGATCCGCTGGCCCGCCGCACCGAGGTGCCGCCCGCGACCTCGTCGGTCATCACGTCCTCGCGGTACGAGTGGGGCGACGCCGAGTGGCTGGCCCGGCGCGCCGGGGCCCCAGCGCACGAGTCGCCGTTCTCCGTGTACGAGATCCATCTGCCGTCCTGGCGACCGGGACTGACCTACCGTCAGCTGGCTGAGCAGCTCCCGGGATACGTGAAGAACCTGGGCTTCACACATGTCGAGCTGATGCCGGTGGCGGAGCATCCGTTCGGCGGGTCCTGGGGCTACCAGGTCACCGGCTTCTACGCGCCCACGGCCCGCCTCGGCACGCCCGACGACTTCCGGTACCTGGTCGACAAGCTGCACCAGGCCGGCATCGGCGTCCTGATGGACTGGGTGCCCGCCCACTTCCCGCGCGACGACTGGGCGCTGGCCGAGTTCGACGGCCGGCCCCTGTACGAGCACGAGGATCCGCTGCGGGCCGCGCACCCCGACTGGGGAACGCTGGAGTTCGACTACGGGCGCAACGAGGTGCGCAACTTCCTCGTCGCGAACGCCCTGTACTGGTGCGAGGAGTTCCACATCGACGGGCTACGCGTGGACGCGGTGGCGTCCATGCTGTACCTCGACTACTCGCGTGAGCCGGGCCAGTGGACGCCCAACGAGTACGGCGGCCGGGAGAACCTGGACGCGGTGGCGTTCCTGCAGGAGATGAACGCGACGGTGTACCGCAGGGTGCCCGGCGTGGTCACCATCGCCGAGGAGTCGACCGCCTGGGACGGTGTCACCCGGGCCACCCACCACAAGGGCCCGAGCGGCTTCGGCGGGCTCGGGTTCGGGCTGAAGTGGAACATGGGCTGGATGCACGACTCGCTGCAGTACATGAGCCACGAGCCGGTGCACCGCAAGTACCACCACCACGAGATGACGTTCTCGATGGTGTACGCCTACAGCGAGAACTACGTGCTGCCGATCTCCCACGACGAGGTCGTGCACGGCAAGGGGTCCCTGGTGTCGAAGATGCCCGGCGACTGGTGGCAGCAGCGTGCCGGGCACCGGGCCTACCTCGGCTTCATGTGGGCCCACCCGGGCAAGCAACTTCTGTTCATGGGGCAGGAGTTCGCGCAGGGAGCCGAGTGGTCCGAGGCGCACGGGCCCGACTGGTGGCTGCTGGATCCGGGATACGGGGCGGAGCCCGACCACCGGGGCGTGCGTGACCTGGTTCGCGACCTCAACACCGTGTACCGCGCCTCGCCGGCACTGTGGCGGCTGGACACGGACCCGGCGGGCTTCGAGTGGGTGGTCGGGGACGCCGCCGACGACAACGTCCTGGCGTTCCTGCGGCTGGACCCGGAGGGCACCCCGCTGCTGGCGGTGTCGAACTTCGCGCCGGTGGTCCGCCAGGACTACCGGCTGGGTGTGCCGGAGGACGTCCCCGCCTGGCACGAGGCCGTCAACACCGACGCCGACCGCTACGGCGGCAGCGATGTCACCCATCCCCACCCGGTCAAGCCCGAGGCCCAGCCCTGGCACGGCCGCCCGGCGAGCATCCGCCTGACCCTGCCACCACTGGCGACGGTGTGGCTGCGGCCGGCTTAGGAGGCCTCTGTCCGCTGTGACACGGCTGTGACGGGAGGTATGGCTTCCGCCACAGCCGGGCCGGTTCCGCGCTGGTGGGGTGGCCCCATGCGTGCCGCCTCGCTCGGTTTCGGTGTCTCACTGGCTTGCGCCACCGGGGTCGTCGCCATGGCGTTTCCCGGGCGGCCCGAACCCTGGCCGGTGCTTCTGATGCGGCGCTCGGCGGCGATGACCGCGTGGGCGGCCGCGTCCGTGTACGCCTCGGGGTTCTTCGCCGTACTCCCGGACACGGTCCACTGCGTCCGCGACGACGGCTCCGTCTACTCCGGCGAACCCGCCTACGGGTGGATGAACCGGGCGAGCGCGTCCCTCGCCCTGGCCGCCGCCGTGCTCGCCATCGGCGCGGGCTGCGCGATGAAGCTCCGTGCCCGGGAGAGCACGGTGGCCTCATGACGCTGCTCCCGGTCTTCGCCTCTCTCGTGATCGGCTGGGTCGCGCTGCGGGGCCTGCTGGCGCATCCGCTGCTGCCGCTGTGGGTGCGGACCGCGGTGTTCTGGTCGGTGCCGCTGGGCGCCGTCACCTGGGTGCTGATCATGACGGCGGACGACGCCTTCCTGTTCCCGGAGACCGCCCCCTGCCCGCGTGAGCCCCTGCGGAAGGGCATCATCGGCAGCGGGGAGGTCTCGGGCGTCTCCACCGCCTTCCCACCACGCGCCTACTGCGCGTGGGAGGACGGCACCGTCTACGATCTCGCGCCCGGGCCGAGTTCCTGTTCTGGGTCTTCTTCGCCCTGACGGTCGTACCACTCGCAGCCGGACTGTGGCACGCCCTGCGGGATCCGAAGTCCCTCCGCCGGTAGGCGCGTTCGGCCGTCGGGGCTACACGAACGATTCCGACAGGGACTCGGGCAGCTCCCCGGTGTACAGCACGCCGAGCCGCTGGGTGGCCCGGGTCAGGGCCACGTACAGGTCGCTGGTGCCGTACCGGCCGGGCTCGACCACGAGGACGGAGTCGAACTCCAGGCCCTTGGCCTGACGCGGGTCGAGGAGGACGACCGACCGGGTGAGGTCGGGTTCGGTGCCCGCCGTCACGCCGTCCAGCCGGGCCGCGAGGCCGCGGTGGAGGTCACGGGGCGCGATCACCGCCAGCCGGCCCTCGGACGGGGTCAGCTCACCGACCGCCTTGGCGACGGCGCCCGGCAGGTCGTCGGTGGCACGTGCCCAGGGGCGTACGCCCGTGGAGCGGACCGAGCTCGGCGGTTCGAAGTCCGGGTGCTCGGCACGGACCACGGCCGCCGCCACGTCCATGATCTCGGCCGGGGTGCGGTAGTTGACGCCCAGCCGGGTGTGCTCCCAGCGGTCCTCGACGAACGGGGCGAGGATGCCCGACCAGGAGCCGACACCGGCCGCCTCCGCGGTCTGCGCGGGGTCGCCGACCAGGGTCATCGAGCGGGTCGGGCTGCGCCGCATCAGCAGCCGCCACGCCATCGGCGACAGCTCCTGCGCCTCGTCGACGATGATGTGCCCGAACGCCCAGGTGCGGTCTGCCGCCGCGCGCTCGGCGGCGCTGCGGTGGTCGTCCTCCTCGTGCCGCTCGGCGAACCGCTCGGCGTCGATGATGTCGTGCGCGGACAGCACCTCGCTGCCGTCGGGGTCGCTGTCCTCCTTGTCCTCGAACTCGTAGGTCCGGGACGCGTACGACACCTCCAGCACACCCTGCGCGTAGGCGATCTGCTGCTCCCGCTCACGCGCGGCGCGCTCCCGGGCCAGGCGGTCGTCGTCGCCGAGGAGTTCGGCCGCCTCGTCGAGCAGCGGCACGTCCGAGACCGTCCAGCGCCGGGTCACCGGGCGGCGTACGGCGTCGGCGTCCTCGGCGGGCAGGAACTCCTCGGGCGCTGCGAGGAAGTCGGCGACGAGCCGCTGCGGGGTCAGCAGCGGCCACAGCTGGTCGACGGCGGACCAGACCTCGGGGTTCTCGGCGATGTCGTCGCGGATCTGGGTGATGTCGCTGGGGTCGAGCAGGCTGGACCCGTCGAAGGGGTCGGTGCCGATGCGCTCGGCGTACAGCTCGGTGAGGGTGTTGAGGATGTGGCCCTCGAAGTGCTCACGGGCCGCGTTGTGCGGCAGCTCGGCGGCGCGGGTGCGCTCGCGGGCGACGTTCACCAGACCGTCGTCCAGCATGAGGACCTCGCGGTCGTGCTCGATGGCGATCACCGGGTCGGGCAGCGCCTGCCGGCTGCGGACGACCTCGGCGAGGACGTCGGCCATCTCCGCACGGCCCTTCACGGCGGCGGCCTCGGGCGTGTCCGCCGCGGTCGCCTTCACACCGGGGAACAGCTCACCGACGGTCGCGAGGAGCACGCCCGTCTCGCCGAGGGAGGGCAGCACCTCGCCGATGTAGCCGAGGAACGCCGGGTTGGGTCCGACGATCAGCACCGCCCGCTTGGCGAGCAGCTCGCGGTGCTCGTACAGCAGGTAGGCGGCGCGGTGCAGGGCGACGGCCGTCTTGCCGGTGCCCGGGCCGCCCTCCACCACCATGACGCCGCGGTGCGGTGCGCGGATGATGCGGTCCTGGTCGGCCTGGATGGTCTGCACGATGTCGCTCATCCGGCCGGTGCGGGCGGAGTTGAGCGCGGCGAGCAGCACGGCGTCGCCCGTCGGGTCCTCGTGGCCGGTGCGTGTCTGGTCGCCGAGGTCGAGGATCTCGTCGTGCAGGTGGGTGACCTTGCGGCCGTCGGTGGCGATGTGGCGCCGGCGCCTCAGGCCCATCGGGGTGTGGCCGGTGGCCAGGTAGAAGGGCCGGGCGACGTCGGCACGCCAGTCGATCAGGACGGGCGTGCGCTCGGCGTCGTCGGTGCGCAGGCCGATACGGCCGATGTGGTGGGTGGTACCGGAGGTGAGGTCGATCCGGCCGAAGCACAGGGAGCCGTCCACCGCGTTCAGCGCGGCGAGCAGCCCGGAGCGCTCGGCCACGAGGATGTCCCGCTCCAGTCTGGCCTGCATGGGCGTGTTGCCCTGCGCGAGCGCGTCCGTGACGGAGGTCTCGGCGTCGCCGCGCAGCGCGTCCACGCGCGCGTACAACCCGTCGATGAATTCCTGTTCCTGCCGCAATTCATCGTCCGGAAATTCGGTGTTTGACAATTCCGCTCCCGCCCGGATATACTGTGCTCACTGAACTTCGCTGTGACTTCCTCGGACTTGAAGTCACGAACAAACAAATATACGCAGGGAAATCCCCGAGCGCAATTGCTCGGGGATTTCCTGTTGTCCGGGCGGGTCGCCCAGTACTCCAGCCGTCGTTGTGGATCTTGGAGGGTGAGGCGGTGCCGACGTGAGGAGTTCGAGGGGCTGATGGGAGCGCACAGCCGGGCGGTTCGCCCGTTCTCGACCCCGGCCTCGGGCCGGTGAGGCCACGCCGCGTGGCCCGAGGGCCCCTCAGGCCGCCATCAGCGCCGCCAGGGCGCGGTCCATTGCGGCGTTGAACTCTTCCGGCGTCAGCGGCAGCCGGGACTTGACGTCCCGACTCCACTGGTCGGCGAGGACCTCGGCCGAGCCCGCCTCGACACCGTCGAGCGCCGCGTCGGCCAGGTCCGACGGCGCGATCTTGTCCACGGGCCAGCCCGCCGCCATGTCGGTGTCGGCCAGGCCGAGGTGCACCGCCGTCACGAGCGTGCCCTGCTCGGCGAGCTCCAGGCGGACGCCGTTGGTCATGGCCCAGGCGGCGGCCTTGGTCAGGTGGTAGGCATTGGCGCCCTTGCCCCGAACCACGACATGGCGGAGAGGACGTTGACGATCGCGCCCCCGCCGTTCCTGGCGAGCGCCGGCGCGAATTCCCGGATCATTCCCAGGTGGCCGAACATGTTGGTCTCCAGCTCGTGCCGCACCGCGTCCAGCGAGCCGGTCACCAGGTCGGTCCCCGTACTGATTCCCGCGTTGTTGATGAGTAGCGAGGCGTCCGGGGCGGCCTCGGCGGCGGCCCTCACGGATGCGGGATCGGCGATGTCGAGGGGCAGCACCTCGACCCCGGGCAGGTCCACGGTCTCAGGTCGGCGGGCCGTCGCGTAGACCTTGCGGGCGCCCCGTTCGAGCAGGCGCTGGGCGAAGGCGCGGCCCAGGCCGCGGTTGGCTCCGGTGACAAGGGCAACTGAGTTGCTGATATCCATGGCCGGTACGCTAAACCTGACGCTGGCGTCAGAGGCAAGTGCTGGTCGTCAGGACCGGGGTGAGAGGAATCACCATGACCGTCACGCAGGCCGCGGCCGAGCGGCTGATCCGCATCGGCGAGGTGGCGCGGGGCGCCGGCGTCTCGGTACGCGCCGTGCGCTACTACGAGCAGCAGGGACTGCTCATCGCGGAGCGCAGCCCATCCGGCCAGCGCCTCTACCGGCAGGACGCCGTCACCCTGGTGCGCTTCTTCCAGCAGATGTTCACCGCCGGCCTGACCAGCCGAACGATCGCGCAACTCCTTCCGTGCTGGGACTCCGGGCACACCGACGCCGAGCAACGAGCCTTGCTGCGAGCCGAGCGCGAGCGCATCCAGGCCAAGGTCGACGACCTGCAGGCCGCCCTGGACCGCCTCGACGAGGTCATCGCGATCACGGACACGCACCCGTAGGCGCGGTCGGTCGAACGGCGCACCAGCGATCTATGGCTGGAGCACTAGAGCACGTCGGCGAGCTCCTCCAGCAGCCGCCGCTTGGGGCGCGCCCCCACCATCGACTTCACGGGCTCACCGCCGCGGAACACCATGAAGGTCGGCATCGACAGC
Source organism: Streptomyces tuirus (assembly GCA_018195615.1). GTDB lineage: Bacteria > Actinomycetota > Actinomycetes > Streptomycetales > Streptomycetaceae > Streptomyces > Streptomyces tuirus_A. The sequence continues at coordinate 2,326,179 of JAGTPG010000001.1, forward strand.
ACCTTGTAGGCGTTGGTGGTCTCCGGGTTGGTGTCCACGTCCAGCTGCACGACCTTCAGCCGCTGCCCCTCCTCCGCGGCCAGCGCGCTGAGCACCGGCCCCATCTGCCGGCACGGCGGGCACCAGTCGGCGGTGAACTCCACCAGCACCGGCAGGTCCGCGCCGATCACCTCGGCCTCGAAGTCCTCGTCGGTCACATCGGTCACCATGAGTGCCCTCCCAGCTCGCAACCAGGCTCCGGACCGCCCGGAACCTCCGCCTCGGCGGCCAGCTCGGCCCGTGCCCGCTCGGCCCGCGCCAGCTGCCGGGCGACGGTGTCCCGCACCCCGCTCAGCTGACCGATCAGGGAGTCGAGTTCGTCCAGCTTGCGCCGGTAGACCGCGAGCGACGCCGGGCAGGAGTCGCCCTCGGGGTGCCCGGCCCGCAGACACTCCACGAAGGGCCGCGTCTCCTCCAGGTCGAACCCGAAGTCCTGCAGCGTCCGGATCTGCCGGAGCAGCCGCAGATCGCTCTCGTCGTAGGCCCGGTACCCGTTCCCCGCACGCCGCGCGGGGAGCAGCCCGCGCGACTCGTAGTACCGCAGCGTCCGCGTCGTGGTTCCGGCCCGTGCGGCCAGCTCGCCGATTCGCATGCACTCGAACGTAATCCTTGACGCCCGCGTCAAGGCAACAGCGGTTTCCTCTCCACCGGGGAGGTCAGCACGATCGACGTCGTGGTGCGCCCCAGCGCGGAGACCTCCTCCAGGACCTCCTCGAGGTGGACGGTGTCACGGACGGCGACTTTGAGGATCCAGCAGTCCTCCCCGACCACGTGGTGCACCTCGGTGATCTCGGGCCGCTCGATCACGGGACGACGGACGCCGCAGCAGCTGGTCGTAGGCGGCGACCGAGGAAAGGGGGCGGCCTACTCATACTTCACCGGGCTGTCCCCTTGAGGCCACGACCAGAGAAGCGATCAAAGCGGAGTGGGTGCTGCGTCTCCGCTGCCTGCGCGGATCGCCGTCTACACCACCACCGACGCCGACAGCGAACGTCCTGTCAGGGGTGGGGAGGTGGGAGGAGGCGCTCACCATCACCGAGGAAGCAGTCGGCCTCTACCGCCGGCTGGCGGCAGGCAACCCAGCCGCCCACGAACCCAACCTCGCCATCGCACTGACCGTTTGGGCAAGCGCAGCAGGACCTGCCCGGGGCGGTGCGGACGACGATGGAGGCGGGGGAGATCTACCCCCTGCGCGACTGCCGCCAAGGGGTGACGGCCTCGACCACGCCGTTCAGGCCGTCGCCACCCTGCACGACCTCGCCGCTGCTGGGTGAAACAGCAGGCCGGCCATCACACAGACACGCCGCCACCAAGCCCTCTGCAACACCCCTTAGCGGGCCCCGGCGGGCTCCTGTTCCTTGTGCTCCTCGGCGGGCTCGTGCGCAGGCTTCTCCTTGCCGGGCAACAGCAGCGCCACCGCCACCGTGCCGACGCCCAGAATCACAGCCCCCGCCAGGCTGGTGTGCGCCACCGCGTCGGCGAAGGAGGAACCCACCGCATCGCTCATCTGCCGTGCTCCGCCCGCGAGTTGCTCGGCCTGCGCCCGAAGCCGCTCCGCCTGCTGCGGGTCACCCACCCGCGCCGCCTGCTCGGCCAGCTGCCGCGCCTTGTCCCCGATACCCTGCGCCACCGCGTACCCCGCCCCCACGGAGTCCTGGGCCGTCTCCAGGGAGGAGGCAGGGAGCTTGCTGCCGGCCGTCGCGTCCGACAGGTGCCCGGAGTACGACGTCGCCAGCAGCGAGCCGAGGATCGCGATGCCGAGCGAGCCGCCCAGCTCCAGCGACGTGTCGTTCACCGCACCGCCGACGCCCAGTTCGGACTCCGGGAACGCCCCCATGATCGCGTCGGTGCAGGGCGACAGCGCGAGCCCGATGGCGAGACCGAGGACGATCAGGGGCGCGACGAAGTCGCCGTACGACGACCCGGCATCGACCTGGGTGAGCAGGGCCAGGGCCGCCGTACCGCCGACCATGCCGGCCGTGACGGTCCACTTCATGCCGACCCGCGGGGTGAAGTAGCCGGTGAGGGCCGACCCCACGAAGACGGCACCGGCCAGCGGCAGCATGCGCAGGCCCGTGTCCAGGGCGTCGTAGCCGAGGACGAACTGCAGGTGCTGGGTCAGGTAGTAGAAGGCGCCGAAGACGGCCAGGAAGAACAGCGCGACGGCGAGGTTGGAGCCCGCGAAGCGGCGGTCGGTGAAGCGGCGCACGTCCAGCACCGGGCGCGGATGGCGCAGCTCCCACAGCACGAAGGCCACGAGCCCGGCACCCGCGACGACCGCCGCCGAGACCGCCTTGACGCCCCAGCCGAAGTGCGGACCCTCGATGATCATGTACACCAGCGCACCGATCCACACCACCGACAGCAGTCCGCCGCCGTAGTCGATGCGCCCCTGGTGCCCGGCCCTGGACGGCGGCACGAGGACGAAGGCGCCGACGACGGCCAGGGCGGCGATGGGCACGTTGATGAGGAACGTCGACGACCAGCCGTGGTCCTCCAGCAGTGCCCCGGCGACCAGCGGTCCGGCCGCGATGGCGAGCCCGGCCGTTGCGGTCCACAGGGTGATGGCCTTCGCGCGCTCGGCACGCGGGAACGTGGCGGCGAGCAGGGACAGCGTGGCGGGCATGATCATCGCCGCGCCCGCGCCCATCACCGCTCGGGCCGCGATGACCGTCGTGCCGCTGTCGGCGAAGAACCCGAAGACGGAGCCGCCCCCGAACACGACCAGCCCCAGCACGAGCGCGCCCCGGCGGCTGTACTTGTCGCCTATGGCGCCGAGCAGCAGCATCAGCGCGGCGTACGGCACGGTGTAGCCGTCGATGACCCACTGGAGGTCGGCGCTGGACAGGCCGAGGTCCTCTGTCATGGCGGGCGCGGCGACGGTGAGGGCGGTGTTCGCCATCACGATGATCAGCAGGCTCAGGCAGAGCACCAGGAGCGCCCACCAGCGGCGTGCGTAGGGGCGGTCCATCCTTCCGGCCGGTTCGGTCATGACGAGTCCCATGACGGGTTGCCTCTCTCGCAGACTTGCACAGGAGTGTGCACTTGCACAACGATGTGCAATGTACGCCGTTGCACAGTGCTGTGCAAGTCGATGGAGGAGAGGCACAATGACGTCCATGACCACGGGCAGCACCAGCCGCGCCGACGCCAACCGGCGCCGCATCCTCGACGTCGCCCTCGCCGAGCTGCTGCGGGACCCCGACGCGTCCATGGACCAGATCGCACGCGCCGCGGGCGTCGTGCGGCGGACCGTGTACGGGCACTTCCCGAGCCGCGAGGCACTGATCAGCACGCTCGTCGACGAGGCCGTTCAGGCCCTGTCGGCCGCGCACGCGGCGGGCCGCGAAGGCGTGGGGGATCCTGCGGAGGCCGTCGCACGCTCGGTGCTTGCGGTGTGGGAGATCGCCGACCGCTACCGGCTGCTGGTCGCGCTCGCCCAGCGCACAGTGACCATGCAGGGCATCCGGGAGCGGCTCACGCCGGTCCGGGACGAGAGCATCGGGCTGTTGCAGCGCGGGCTCGACGAGAACGTCTTCGTCTCACCGCTGCCGGCGCCGGCCCTCGCCTACGTGCACGAACAGACGCTGTTCGCGGTGATGGAGGCCGTGAACGACGGGCTGCTGACAGCGCAAGAGGCGGGCCGCTGCGCCGCGGTCACGGTACTGACCACGGCGGGCGTGCCCGCCTCGAGAGCCACCGAGCTGGTGGCGAAGCTGAACGACTGAACTCTTGAAACGGCTGACCGGGCGGCTGAGCGACGGGGGGACACCCAGCCGCCCGGATTCTCGGTGGCGGTGCGGCTCTCAGGCCTTCGCCAGCTCCTTCTCGCCGCCCTGCTCGGGCACCTCGACGTGCTCGTCGGCCGGGGCGCCGCCGTGGCCGTCGTCCAGCAGCGTCTTCTCGTCGAAGGGCAGCTGACCGGAGAGGACCTCGTTGACGCGCTCCTTGTCGATCTCCTTCGTCCAGGTGCCGATCAGCACGGTGGCCACGGCGTTGCCGGCGAAGTTCGTCAGGGCGCGGGCCTCGCTCATGAAGCGGTCGATACCGACGATGAGGCCGATGCCGTCCACCAGGGCCGGCTTGTGCGACTGCAGACCACCGGCGAGGGTCGCGAGGCCGGCGCCGGTGACACCGGCGGCGCCCTTGGAGGCGACCAGCAGGAAGAGCAGCAGCGGGATCTGCTCACCGATCGACATCGGCGTGCCCAGTGCGTCGGCGATGAACAGCGAGGCCATGGTCATGTAGATCATGGTGCCGTCGAGGTTGAAGGAGTAGCCGGTCGGGACGGTGATGCCGACCACCGGCTTGCTGACGCCCAGGTGCTCCATCTTCGCGATGAGCCGCGGCAGCGCGGACTCGGAGGAGGAGGTGGACAGGATCAGCAGGAACTCACGGCCGAGGTACTTGAACAGCGTGAAGATGTTCAGGCCGGAGATGATCCGCAGCAGGGCACCGAGCACGATGAAGACGAAGAGGAAGCAGGTCAGGTAGAAACCGAGCATCAGCACGGCGAGGCTCTTGAGCGCGTCCAGGCCCGCGGAGCCGGTGACGGCGGCGATCGCGCCGAAGGCACCGATCGGGGCGGCCCACATCACCATGGCGAGGATGCGGAAGACGAGCCGCTGGATGTGCTCGATACCGCGCAGGATCGGCTGGCCGGCCGAGCCCATGCCCTGCAGCGCGAAGCCGGCGAGCAGGGCGATCAGCAGGGTCTGCAGGACCGACTCGTTGGTGAAGGCGGACACGATCGTCGTCGGGATGATCCCGAGCAGGAACTCCGTGGTGTCCTTGGCCTCGGAGTCGATCTGCGCGTGACCGGCGTCCTTGACCGCGTCGGTCACCGCGAGGCCGGTGCCCGGCTCCAGGATGTTGCCGACGACCAGGCCGATGCCCAGCGCCACCACCGACATCACCATGAAGTAGCTCAGGGCGATACCGCCGACGGCACCGACCTTGGCGGCCTTCCGCACCGAGCCGATGCCCAGCACGATCGTGCAGAAGATGATCGGCGAGATCATCATCTTGATCAGGTTCACGAACCCGGTGCCGATCGGCTTCAGCCCGACAGCGAAGTCCGGTGCGGCCAGACCCACCGCGATACCGGCGGCGACCGCGATGATCACCGCGATGTAGAGATAGTGCGTGCGGTCCCGCTTGGGTTTGCGTGCGGCAGGTGCCGTATCGGCTGCGCTGGTCACGGCGGCCCTCCTTGACGACGTCGTCGGCATCACCGGCGTGCGGCTCACGTCCGGGAAGAGGGAGCGGGGGCTCCCGGAGATGCGTATTGGGGAATGCCGTGACTATGTCCTGCTCTGTGAGCGCGGTCACCCTTCCGTTCATTTAGTTCACAATCAGCCACGAGGCAGACTGACGTCATGCGCTTCTCCGTCCCCGGTCCCCGCAGCCTGGCGGGCCAGCTCTTCGCCATGCAGGCCGTACTGATAGCGGTCGTCGTGGCCGGATACGCGCTGTTCACTTATGTCAGCGACCGCAGCCAGGCCAAGGAGGCCGCGACGCGCCAGGCCCGGGCGGTGGCCCGGTCCGTCGCCGACTCCCCGTCCGTGCTGGCGGCGACCCGCTCCCCCGACCCGACCGCCGAGCTCCAGCCGTACGCGCTGAAGGTGATGCGGGACACCGAGGTCGACTTCATCACGATCATGGACCCGCGGGGCATCCGCTGGACGCATCCCGACCCGGACCAGATCGGCCAGAAGTTCCAGGGCCACACGGCGAAGGCCCTGAAGGGCGGGACCTTCACCGAGACCTACACCGGCACGCTCGGCCCGTCGGTCCGCGCGGTCACCCCGATCCAGGACGGCCGGAAGGTGGTCGGCCTGGTCAGCGCGGGGATACGGGTCGAGGAGATCACCCAGCGCGTCCAGGACCAGCTCACGGCCCTGCTCGGCGTCGCCGCCGGCGCGCTCGCTCTGGGCGCGGTCGGCACCTACGTCATCAACGCCCGGCTGCGCCGCCACACCCACGGCATGAACGCGTCCGAGCTCAGCCGGATGCACGACTACCACCAGGCCGCCCTGCACGCCGTGCGGGAGGGGCTGCTGATGCTGGACGGGCAGTACCGTGTGGCGTTGATCAACGACGGAGGGCGGGAGTTGCTCGGCGTGGCCGGGGACGTGGTGGGCAGGTCGGTCGCGGATCTGGGGCTCCCGGCTCCGCTGACGGGTGCGCTGCTGGCGTCGGAGCCACGGGTGGACGAGGTGCATCTGACGGCGTCCCGGGTGCTGGTGATCAACACCTCGCCGGTGTCGGGCGGCGAGCGACGCGGTACCGTCGTCACCCTGCGCGATGTCACCGAACTCCAATCGCTGATGGGTGAGTTGGATTCCGAGCGGGGCTTCACGCAGGCACTGCGCTCGCAGGCGCACGAGGCGGCGAACCGGCTGCACACGGTCGTCTCGCTGATCGAGCTGGGCCGGGCGGAGGAGGCGGTGGAGTTCGCGACGGCCGAGCTGGAGCTGGCGCAGGCACTCACCGACCAGGTCGTGGCGGCGGTGAGCGAGCCGGTGCTGGCGGCGCTGCTGCTGGGCAAGACGGCCCAGGCGAACGAGCGGGGCGTGGAGCTGATGGTGTCCGAGGACAGCAGCCTGGACGACGGACTGCTGCCCGACACCCTGCCGGCGCGGGACCTGGTGACCATCCTCGGCAACCTGATCGACAACGCCGTGGACGCGGCGCAGGGCAGTGACCGGGCGAGGGTGACGGTCGCCGCCTACACCGCGCGCCGGGAGGGCGCCCCGGAGCTGGTGCTGCGGGTCTCGGACACGGGCCCGGGCGTCGACCCGGAGCACGCCGAGGCGGTCTTCCAGCGGGGCTTCTCGACGAAGCCGGCGGGCGAGGGAGGCCGGGGGCTGGGCCTGGCCCTGGTACGGCAGGCCGCCCAGCGGCACGAGGGGACGCTGTCGGTGACGGGGGCCGACGGGGGCGGGGCGGAGTTCGAGGTACGACTGCCGCTGCGGGAGTCGGGGGCGATGGCCGAGGGTCCGGCATCCAGGACCTCGGTGTCCACGGGCTCTGGAGGCGACGCATGACGGGCGACACGACGAGAGAGAAGGCCATCCGGGTCCTGGTCGTGGAGGACGACCCGGTCGCCGCCGACGCCCACGTCCTGTACGTCGGCCGGGTCCCGGGTTTCGTCGCCGTGGGCAAGGCGCACACCGGCGCGGAGGCCCGCCGGGCCCTGGACCGCACGCCGGTGGATCTGCTCCTGCTGGACCTGCACCTGCCGGACGTGCACGGACTGCAGCTGGCGCGCTCGCTGCGGGCGGCCGGTCATCACGCCGACGTGATAGCGGTGACGTCGGCACGTGACCTGGCCGTCGTCCGCGAAGGCGTCTCCCTCGGGGTCGTGCAGTACGTCCTGAAGCCGTTCACCTTCGCGACCCTGCGCGACCGCCTCGTGCGGTACGCCGAGTTCCACGCGGCGGTCGGCGAGGCGAGCGGCCAGGACGAGGTCGACCGGGCGCTGGCCGCTCTGCGGGCACCGGGCCCGGCCGCCCTCCCCAAGGGCCTGAGCGCACCGACGCTGGAGCGGGTGACGGTGGCCCTGCGCGACAGCGCGGAGGGCCTCACGGCCACGGGCGTGGCGGAATCGGTGGGTATCTCCCGCATCACGGCCCGCCGTTACCTGGAGCACCTGGTGGACGCGGGCCGCGCGGCCCGCCGCCCGCAGTACGGCACGGTGGGGCGGCCGGAGTTGCAGTACCGCTGGGTCACAGGTCAGTGACGCGCCATCAGTTGCCGATCGAACCACCGCACACTCATTGACCTGACTAGACCATTCAACTTAGGTTCACGACGCAGCCGTCCCGGCCACAACGAAGTGCGCCCGTAGGAGGTCGTGCCCGTGCGCCCCACCGCCGCCCTCACACCCTTCCTCGCCCTGGCCCTCGCCGCGACCACCCTCACCGCCTGCGGCGGGGGCAGCGGCAGCGACCCGGACACCGTCAAGGTCTCCTTCAAACAGTCCACGGACAACTCCATCAAGGTGATGGACACCTATCTCGCGGACATCAAGAAGCAGTTCGAGAAGGCCAACCCCGGCAAGAAGGTCGAGCTCGTCCCGATCAAGGCCCCGGACTCGGAGTACTACACCAAGCTCCAGCAGATGCTCCGCTCCCCAAGACCGCCCCCGACCTGGTCTACGAGGACACGTTCCTCATCAACTCGGACATCACCAGCGGCTATCTCAAACCTCTCGACCCCTACCTCGCCAAGTGGCCGGACTGGAACAAGTTCATCGACACCGCGAAGGCGGCGGCCAAGGGCGAGGACGGCAAGACGTACGGCGTCCCCGACGGTACCGACACCCGCGGACTCTGGTTCGACAAGGGCATCTTCGCCAAGGCCGGCCTCCCCGCCGACTGGCAGCCGAAGACCTGGAACGACATCCTCACGGCGGCCCGCACCATCAAGCGGAAGGTCCCCGACGTCATCCCGCTCAACGTCTACACCGGCAAACCGGTCGGCGAGGCGGCCACCATGCAGACCTTCGAGATGCTGCTCTACGGCACGAACGACGGCCGCACGGACCCCCTCTACGACGAGAACTCGAAGAAGTGGATCGCCGGCGGTCAGGGCTTCAAGGACGCCCTGTCCTTCGTCGAGACGGTCTACAAGGAGAAACTCGGCCCGGACGTCTCCGACGCCCTCGACCCGAACGTGATGACCCGGGTCCGCGGCGAGTGGCTCCCGCAGGGCAAGCTCGGCATCGCCCTCGACGGCTCCTGGCTCCCGCAGGACTGGCTGCCCGGCAGCGGCCACGAGTGGCCCGAGTGGTCGAAGAAGCTCGGCCTCGCCGCCATGCCCACGCAGAACGGCCAGGCGCCGGGCAAGGTGAGCATGTCCGGCGGCTGGACCTGGTCGATCCCGGCCAAGGCGGGCAACCCGGACCTGGCGTTCGAGTTCATCAAGACCATGCAGACCAAGGCCAACGCGCAGAAGTGGTACGTCGCCAACTCGGGTATCGCCGTCCGCGAGGACGTCGCCGAGGACCCCGCGTACGTCGATGCCCAGCCCGGCATCAAGTTCTTCACGGACCTGGTGGCGACCACGCACTACCGGCCCGCCTACCCGGCCTACCCCAAGGTCTCCACGGCCATCCAGGAGGCGATGGAGGGTGTGACGACGGGCGACACATCGGTGGACGAGGCGGCGAGCAACTACGCGGACGCGCTGAAGGACGCGACGGACAACCAGGTCGTCGAGCGGTGAGCGGCGGTACGCACCGATGACCGCCACGGCACCCCACCCCGACCTCGGAAAGGCGCCCGGGCCTCCTGCTCCTCTCCGCCCCCGGCGAGGCCCGGGCGCGCTGGTCCGCACCCTCCCCTGGCCCCCTCCGTCGTCCTCCTGCTCCTCTTCCTCGCCGGCCCGATCGCCTACTGCGTGTACATCGCCTTCACCGACCTCCAGCTCACCGGCCAGGCCCAGGAGTCGTTCGTCGGTTTCGACAACTTCACCCGGGCCTTCCGGGACGAGGCGTTCCTGAACGCCGTATGGCTGACGCTGGTGTTCACGGTCCTGTCGTCACTGATCGGCCAGAACACGCTCGGCCTCGCCCTGGCGGCCCTGATGCAGCGCGCGTCGAAACCGGTCCGCACCCTCACCGGCGGCATCGTCGTCACGGCGTGGGTGCTGCCGGAGGTCGTGGCGGGCTTCCTCCTCTACGCCTTCTTCCGCCGCGAGGGAACGCTGAACGCCATCCTGGACTGGCTGCACCTCCCGTCCCAGAACTGGCTGTTCACCCTCCCCATCCTGGCGGTGTCCTTCGCGAACGTCTGGCGCGGCACGGCCTTCTCGATGCTGGTCTACTCGGCCGCGCTGAACGAGATCCCCAAGGAGATCACCGAGGCGGCGGAGGTCGACGGGGCCGGCGGCCGGCGCCGCATGTGGCACATCACCCTCCCGATGATCCGCCGCTCCATCGGCACGAACCTGATGCTGAACACACTCCAGACCCTGTCGGTCTTCGGCCTGATCTGGGTGATGACGAGAGGCGGCCCGGGCGGCAAGAGCCAGACGCTCCCGCTCTTCATGTACGAACAGGCGTTCCAGAACAGCCTCATCGGCTACGGCACGGCGGTGGCCCTGCTGCTCCTCCTGGTCGGCTCGCTGTTCTCCCTGGTCTACCTGCGCCTGCTGCGGACGGAGGTCTGACCGCATGGCCCTCACCTTCTCCTCCCGCCGCACGACCCGCCGCCTCGCGGCGGACGCGGGGCTCCTGGTGGTCGCCGCCGCGTTCGTCCTCCCCTGGCCTGGGTGGTCCTGTCCTCCCTGGACCCCCGTGCCGACCTCCGGGTCAAGGCCCCCGACGGCCTCACCCTGGACAACTTCGACGCGATCCTGACCTCGGACATCACCTTCACGCCGCTGCTGAACAGCCTGATCCTGTGCGGGAGCGCGACGCTGCTGACGGTGGTCTGCGCGGCCCTGGCGGCCTATCCGCTCTCCCGCTTCCGCTCCCGTTTCAACCGGCCGTTCCTGCTGACGATCCTCTTCGCGACGAGTCTGCCCATCACCGCGATCATGGTTCCGGTCTACGCGCTGTTCGTCCAGGTGGACCTGATCGACACCATGCAGGGCACGATCTTCTTCTTCGCCGCGTCCCAACTGCCGTTCGCGATCTGGCTGATGAAGAACTTCATGGACGGCGTACCGAAGGAACTGGAGGAGGCGGCGTGGACCGACGGGGCGAGCTCCCTCCAGTCCCTGGCCCGTATCGTCCTGCCCCTGATGGGCCCGGGCGTTGCCGTCGTGACGGTCTTCTCCTTCGTCATGATGTGGGGCAACTTCTTCGTCCCCTTCATGCTCCTGCTCACGCCCGACCAGATGCCGGCGTCCGTCAGCATCAACGACTTCTTCGGTAACCGGGGGATGGTGGCGTACGGGCAGTTGGCGGCGTTCTCCATCGTGTACTCGACGCCGGTGATCCTGCTGTATGTGTTGATCGCCCGGCGATTGGGCGGGGGGTTCGCACTGGGTGGGGCGGTGAAGGGCTGACCGCGTTGGTGCCGGGGCCGGGTGGGTCCGCAACCCGGCGGAACGGGGTGCCGCTGCGCCCACCCGTGCCGCCCCAGCGGCACGACTGCCCGCAGCTGAGTGCGTCCCGCACCCGCCGACGCACGGAAGGGGCCGTGTCGGGGGGTGTCCGCCCGCAGCGGTTGGCGCGTCAACGGACAGTCAGTCGGCGTCCGACCCCATCGCGCCGTTCCGAGGACGGACACCCCCCGGCGCGGCCCCGACCCACCACCCGGCGTCACGCGCTACGCGCACCCCACCACACCCGCACAGGCCGCCGCAGGCATCGCCGCACCCGGCGATCACCGCACCAAGCACGGCCGCTTCCCATCGAACTCCCAGCCCGGAACCAGGTACCGCATCCCCACCGCATCGTCCCGCGCCCCCAACGCCTTCTCCCGGTACAGCTCATGCGCCGCGAGCAACCGGTCCATGTCCACCCGCACTCCCAGCCCCGGCGCGTCCGGAACCGCGACCTCGCCACCCACGATGCGCGGCGGGTCCACGGTCAGCCGTTCCAGCCCCTCCTGCCAGATCCAGTGCGTGTCCAGCGCGTTGTACTCCCCCGGCGCCGCCGCCCCGCAGTGGGTGACCATCGCCAGCGAGACGTCGAAGTGGTTGTTGGAGTGGCAACCCCAGGTCAGCCCCATCGCGTTGCACAACTGCGCCACCCGCACCGACCCCTGCATGGTCCAGAAGTGCGGATCGGCCAGCGGAATCGACACCGACTGCAGAGCCAGGGCATGCGCCATCTGCCGCCAGTCCGTCGCGATCATGTTCGTCGCCGTCGGCAACCCGGTCGCACGGCGGAACTCCGCGAGGATCTCCCGCCCGGAGTAGCCGCCCTCCGCCCCACAGGGATCCTCCGCGTACGCCAGCGTCCCGACGAGCGGCCGGCACAGCTCGACCGCCTCCCGCAACGACCACGCCCCGTTCGGGTCGAGGGTGATCCGGGCCTGAGGAAACCGCTCCTTCAGCGCCCGCACGGCCCGCACCTCCTCCGCCCCCTCCAGCACACCGCCCTTCAGCTTGAAGTCCCGGAACCCGTACAGCTCGTACGCCGCCTCCGCCTGCCGGACGATCGCCTCCGGCGACAGCGCCTCCTCGTGCCGCACCCGGTACCACTCCACCGGGGAGCCGGGCTCCCGGACGTACTCAAGGTCGGTCCGGTCCGGGTCGCCGACGTAGAACAGGTACCCGAGCACCCGGACGGAGTCCCGCTGCTGCCCGTCACCCAGTAGCGCCGCCACCGGCACGTCGAGATGCTGCCCGAGAAGATCCAGCAGCGCCGACTCGACCGCCGTGACCGTATGGACGGTGGTCCGCAGGTCGAAGGTCTGCGCGCCCCGCCCACCGGCGTCCCGGTCGGCGAACCGGTCGCCGATCTCCCGCAGCACCCGCTTGTAGTCGCCCACCTTCGCCCCGACCACCAACGCCTCGGCCTCCCGCAGCGTCCGCGTGATCTTCTCCCCGCCGGGCACCTCCCCAGCCCGGTACGCCCCTCGGAGTCCGTGAGGACGACGATGTTGCGGGTGAAGTAGGGCCCGTGCGCGCCGGAGAGGTTCAGCTCCATGCTGTCGCGGCCGGCGACGGGGTAGACGGCGAACGCCGTGACGGTCGGCTGCTGTCCGATGCTCATCGGATGTCCCTTCTCAGACAGATGATTCACAGACCAAGGACGTCTGATTGACAGACCAGGCACGTCTGATCACAGACCAAGGACGTCGAGTACCGACTCGACCACCAGCACCCCGCCCAGACCGAGCACGGCCAGCACGGTCGTGTAGGACGTACGGACCTTGATCGCCTCGATGACGGAGAGGTTGAAGTACTCCTTGAAGAGCCAGAACCCGGGGTCGTTCACATGGGAGAACGCGATGGAGCCGCAGGCGACGGCCAGCACCATCACCTCCGGATGGACCCCGCTGCCCGCCAGCAGCGGCAGCGCCACCCCCGAGGCCGTGACGACGGCGACCGTGGCCGAGCCGAGCGCGATGCGCAGGATGACGGCGACGAGCCAGGCGAGGACGATCGGCGAGATGGACCAGCCGTCCGTGACGTCCTTGATGTAGTCGGAGATCCCGCCTTCGACGAGGACGTTCTTGAAGGCCCCGCCCGCGCCGATCACCAGCAGGATCATCGCCATGGCCTGGGCCGCCGACGTACAGGACGCCCCGACGTCGCTCAGGCTCCGCCCGATCCGCGGCCCGAACGCCCACACGGCCAGGCACAGCGTCAGCAGCAGCGCGATGGGTGCCGACCCGGCGAACGCGACGACGTGCAGCAGCGGGCTCTCACCCGAGGTGGCCATGTCGGTCAAGGCGGCGGCCACGATCAGCACCACGGGGAACAGCGCCACGAACAGCGACCACCCCAGCCCCGGCATCTCCTCCTCCGTGAACTCCCGCTCACTGACCAGCCCCTTGGGAATGGACGGCGTCAGCCGCGCGACGAACGGCAGCCGGGGCCAGGTCAGCGCGATCAGCGCCCCGGCGGGTACGGCGATGAACAGACCGTAGAACAGGGTCAGACCGACGGAGGCGTGGAAGGTCGCGGCGACGGCGGTGGGCCCGGGGTGCGGGGAAGGAAGCTGTGCATGGTGGACAGGGCGATGGACATCGGCAGCCCGACCCACAGCAGCTTCGCCCCGGTGACCCTGACCAGGGTGAACGCGATGGGCACAATGATGATGAACGCGACCTCGTAGAACATGGTCACGCCGATCAGCATGGACGTGACCACCATGGCGACCTGGACCCAGCGCGGCCCGAAGGCGTCGAGGAGCTTGCCCGCTATCCGCTGTGCGGCGCCCGAGTCGCCCATCACGCGCCCGACCATGGCGCCGAGCCCGATGGTCAGCATGGTGTCGCCGATCTGGTCCCGATGCCTTCGGAGAGGACATCCGGGATGGTCGCCACCGGGATGCCGCGGACCAGGGCGACACCGACCGCCACCAGCAGAAGGGCCGCGAAGCCGTTCAGTCTCAGCCTGGTCATGAGGAGCAGCAGGATCAGAACGCTGATCCCGACGACGAGCAGAGGCAAGGCAGTTCCCCTTTGAACCGATGAGCTCGCATCCCTGTATGCAGATGCCGTCCACGTATGCAGATGGAGGCTAAGTGGGTGAACGGAGAGGGTCAATGCCCCGCGGCCACGAATTGCGGCGGACCTACGATGAGCCCATGCAGGAGAGGAGAGGCGTCCGCGGCGTGAAGTCGGCGGCCCGGACCGTCGCACTGCTGGAACTGCTCGCCGAGCGGGGCGAACAGCCCTCCCGCCTCGACCAGTTGGCGGAGGAGCTGGGCGTGCCGCGCAGCAGCATGTACCAGCTGCTCCAGACACTCGTCGAATCCGGCTGGGTGCGCACGGACGCCACCGGCTCCCTCTACGGCATCGGGATCCGCGCACTGCTCACCGGTACCGGATACCTGGACGGGGACCGGCGGATCCGGCTGGTCCGCCCGTATCTCGACGAGGCCTCGGACACGCTCGGCGAGACGATCCACATGGCGCGGCTGGACGGCCGGGACGTCGTCTATCTCGCCACCCGCGAGTCCCACGAGTACCTGCGCACCATCAGCAGGGTCGGCCGCCGCGTCCCGGCCCATGCCGGCGCCCTCGGCAAGGCACTGCTCGCCGAGCGCGCCGACGACGAACTCCCCTTCGACGACGGCCCGTTGCCCGCTCTCACGGAGAACACGCACACCGACCGGGCCGCCCTGCTCGCCGATCTGGCCCGGGTGCGCGAGCGCGGTCACTCCGTCGACCGCGAGGAGACGGTGCCCGGCATCGCGGGCTTCGGCTTCGCCCTGCGCTACGGCACCCCGGTCGTCGACGCCATCAGCTGTTCGGTCCCGGTGGCCCGGCTGACCCCGGAGCACGAGGCCCGGATCGTCGCCGTGATGCGGGACGTCCGGGAGAGGATCGAGTCCCGGATGCCACCGGTGTCGGGCGTACCCGACTGGCGTTGAGGGTCAGTTCGCGAAAGTCGAAGATCGGTTCACGAGAACGAAGGTCAGCCCGCGGCCCCGTCGGGCAGCACTCCCGCCCGGAACGGCTCCACACCCTCCAGCGTGCGCACCCGCGTCGGCTCGATCAGCAGCATCACCCGGCGCTCCCCGGGCAGCAGCCACGGGTACCGGTCCTCCCGAGGTACTTGCGCGCGAGGCGGTCCATCGCCCGCTCGGCCTCCTCGCCCTCGACGAACCGGACGACCTTCCCGCGGATCTCCGCCCGGTCGTACGGGTTCTCGGGTCGTGATGGGACAGCGAAACGTACGGATTGCGCCGCAGGTTCTGCTCCTTCACCCGCCCGATCGATGTGTTGACCATGACGTACTCCCCTTCGATGTCCGCCCACATGGGCGACACCTGAGGGGCCCCGTCCGCACCCACCGTCGCGAGATGCCAGAAGTTCGTCGCCAGCAGACGCTCGCGAATATGCCCGTTGAGCTTGCCGTTCACGCTTTTCACTGCCTTTCCGGGCCCACGTTCGCCGGCCCGGCGCCATCTTCGCCCCCGTCCCGCCCCGGGTGACAAGACGATCTTCAGCCCCGGTCGAACCCATCGGTAGCCGTAGTTTCCTACAATCCGTGATCCTGGCCGAACAGACCGTAGTCGCCGCACCCCGCGCCCCTAGCTTGTGGCGCGTGCGCCGACCTTCACCCCGCCCGAGCGAGCCGACCCCTACGCCCACGCCCCCGCCCTTCAACGCCCCGCCGCCCGCCGGCTGCGCGCCGCGCTCGGGATGACGCCCGAACACGTCGCCCACGACATGCGCGTCTCGTACGGCCACCCCCACATCACACCGGACCACGTCATCGCCTGGGAACGCGGGGCCGGGACCCCGTCCGGCTCCGAACTCACCGCCCTCGCGGGCGTCCTGTGGTGCTCGCCCGGCGAACTCATCGGAAGACCCCGCACCCTGCGCGAGCACCGCATCGCCCGCGGTCTCGCCCCGAGGACGTGGCCCGGGTCGTCGGGCACGAACTCCACGCGTACCTGCGCATGGAGGAGACCGACGGCTGGCGCGGCACCGACCGCCAGTCCGCCGCCCTCGCCGACCTGCTCGGTCTCCGCCTGCCGGACTTCGTCACCGTCACGGGCCGCAACGCCAGACTCGGCGAACTGCTGCGCAGCGCCGTCACCACCCGGTGGCAGGCCTACGTACGCCCGGTGGCGAAGGTCGTCCCCCTGGAGCGGCAGTTCCTGGAGAGCGCCCTGCACGGCCTGCACCAGGACTACCAGGGGCACATGGCGGCCACGCTGAGCTGGGGCGGCGGCCGAAGCGACGCCGGCGACACGGCCCGCGACTTCCTCGACCGGATCGTCGAGCACTTCTGGACGAGAGTCCAGGAGAGACCGGCGAGCCCGGCCTAGAACACCGACTCGGCCTCGTCCATCCGGTCCTTGGGCACCGTCTTCAGCTCGGTGACCGCCTCCGCGAGCGGCACCATCACGATGTCCGTCCCCCGCAGCGCGGTCATCCGGCCGAACTGTTCCTGGTGCGCCGCCTCCACCGCGTGCCAGCCGAAGCGTGTGGCCAGCACCCTGTCGTACGCGGTCGGCGTACCACCGCGCTGGACGTGGCCGAGAATGACCGGCTTGGCCTCCTTGCCGAGCCGTCGCTCCAGCTCATGGGCGAGTGCCGTGCCGATGCCGAGGAAACGCTCGTGGCCGAACTGGTCGATCTCGCCCTTGCCGTAGTCCATGGAGCCCTCGGCGGGTGGGCGCCCTCGGCGACGCAGACGACCGCGAACTTCTTGCCGCGGGCGAAGCGCTCCTCGACCATCTTCACGAGATCGGCCGGATCGAACGGACGCTCCGGCAGGCAGATCCCGTGCGCACCGGCCGCCATGCCCGACTCCAGCGCGATCCACCCGGCGTGGCGTCCCATGACCTCGACCACCATCACCCGCTGGTGGGACTCGGCGGTGGTCTTGAGGCGGTCCATCGCCTCGGTGGCGACCCCACCGCCGTGTCGAAGCCGAAGGTGCGGTCCGTGGAGGAGATGTCGTTGTCGATCGTCTTCGGGACGCCCACGACCGGCAGGCCCGCGTCGGAGAGCATGCGGGCCGCCGTCAGCGTGCCCTCGCCGCCGATCGGGATCAGCGCGTCGATGCCGAACTGGTGGATCATGTCGGAGGCGTTCTCGCAGGCCTCACGGAGCCGGTCGCGCTCCAGCCGGGACGACCCCAGGATCGTGCCGCCGCGGGCGAGGATGCCGCTGACGGCGTTCAGGTCGAGGGTGCGGTAGCGGCCGTCCAGCAGACCCGCGTAACCATCTTCAAAGCCGATGACCTCGTCCCCGTAGTTGTCGACCGCCCGGTGCACGACCGACCGGATCACGGCGTTCAGGCCGGGGCAGTCGCCGCCTGCGGTGAGAACTCCGATACGCATCGTGCTGTGTCTCCTGCTCGCTGTTGATACCGGTGAGCCTCTGCCGATTGTTTCACGCTCCCCGACCCGGTCGGGTACCCCACTCTGACGGGCGCCTTATCTATCGGCGGAGGTATTGTCAAGGCGGTTCTGCTCACCCGGTGGGCGATTTTTCGACGTCCGACTGACGCGACGTCCGACTGATGCGACGTCCCACTGAGACGTCCCACTGCGACGAAACGGAGAGCGCGCGTGACCCGCAGCGTGTACGTGACCGGCATCGACCGCGGCGACGGCCGCCAGGTCGTCGAACTGGGGTGATGGAGCTGCTCACCCGGCAGGTCGACCGGGTGGGCGTCTTCCGTCCCCTCGTCCACGACGGGCCCGACCGCCTCTTCGAGCTGCTGCGCGCCCGCTACCGGCTCGCCCAGGACCCGGCGACCGTCTACGGCATGGACTACCACGAGGCGTCCGCGCTCCAGGCCGAGGCCGGCACGGACGAGCTGGTGTCCACGCTCGTCGACCGCTTCCACCTGGTGGCCCGCGACTACGACGTCGTCCTGGTCCTGGGCACGGACTACGCCGGCACCCAGCTCCCGGACGAGCTGTCGCTCAACGCCCGGCTGGCGAACGAGTTCGGCGCGTCCGTGATACCGGTGGTCGGCGGCCGCAAGCAGACCGTGGAGTCCGTGCTCGCCGAGACCCGCAACGCCTACCGCGCCTACGACACCCTCGGCTGCGACGTCCTGGCCATGGTCACCAACCGGGTCGCCCGCGAGGACCGCGACGACATCGCCCGCCGGCTCGACTCCCGGCTGCCCGTCCCCTGCTACGTGCTGCCCGACGAGCCCGCGCTGTCCGCCCCGACCGTCTCGCAGATCGGCCACACCCTCGGCGCCAAGGTGGTGCTCGGGGACGACTCGGGCCTGGCCCGGGACGTGCTCGGTTTCGTCTTCGGCGGCGCGATGCTGCCGAACTTCCTCGGCGCCCTGACCCCGGGCTGCCTGGTCGTCACCCCGGGTGACCGGGCCGACCTGGTCGTCGGCTCGCTCGCCGCGCACAGCGCCGGCACCCCGCCGATCGCGGGCGTGCTGCTCACCCTGGACGAGGTGCCCGGCGCCGACATCCTCACCCTGGCCGACCGCCTCGCCCCCGGCACGCCGGTGCTCTCGGTGGCCGGCACCAGCTTCCCCACCGCCGAGCAGCTGTTCTCCCTGGAGGGGAAGCTGAACGCGGCCACTCCGCGCAAGGCGGAGCGGGCCCTCGGCCTGTTCGAGCGGTACGCCGACACCGGCGACCTGGCCCGCCGCGTCTCCGCCCGAGCAGCGACCGCGTCACACCGATGATGTTCGAGCACAAGCTGCTGGAGCAGGCCCGCTCCGATCTGCGCCGGGTGGTGCTGCCCGAGGGCACCGAGGAGCGCGTGCTGCACGCCGCCGAGGTGCTGCTGCGCCGGGGCGTGTGCGAGCTGACCCTGCTCGGCCCGGTCGACCGGATCCGCAAGAAGGCCGCCGACCTCGGCATCGACCTGGGCGAGTCCCAGCTGATCGACCCGGCCGGCTCCGACCTGCGCGACGCCTTCGCCGAGAAGTACGCGGCGCTGCGCGCCCACCGGGGCGTCACCGTGGAGCTGGCGTACGACGTCGTCTCCGACGTGAACTACTTCGGCACGCTGATGGTGCAGGAGGGCCTCGCCGACGGCATGGTGTCCGGCTCGGTGCACTCCACGGCCGCGACCATCCGCCCGGCCTTCGAGATCATCAAGACCAAGCCGGACGCCGACATCGTCTCGTCGGTGTTCTTCATGTGCCTGGCCGACAAGGTCCTGGTGTACGGCGACTGCGCGGTCAACCCGGACCCGAACGCCGAGCAGCTCGCCGACATCGCCATCCAGTCGGCGACCACGGCCGAGCGGTTCGGCGTGGAGCCGCGCATCGCGATGCTGTCGTACTCCACGGGGACGTCCGGCTCCGGCGCGGACGTCGACAAGGTGCGCGCGGCCACCGAGCTGGTCCGCTCCCGCCGCCCCGACCTGAAGATCGAGGGACCGATCCAGTACGACGCCGCCGTCGAGCCGTCCGTCGCGGCGACCAAGCTGCCCGGCTCCGAGGTCGCGGGCCAGGCGAGCGTGCTGATCTTCCCCGACCTGAACACCGGCAACAACACCTACAAGGCCGTGCAGCGCTCGGCCGGCGCCATCGCCGTCGGCCCGGTGCTCCAGGGTCTGCGCAAGCCGGTCAACGACCTGTCCCGGGGCGCCCTCGTCCAGGACATCGTCAACACGGTCGCCATCACGGCGATCCAGGCCCAGTCCCCCGCCCCGTCCCGAGCGAGAAGGCAGCCGCCCAGTGAGCCCCACCCGCGTCCTCGTCCTCAACTCCGGCTCTTCGTCGGTGAAGTACCAGCTGCTCGACATGCGCGACGACAGCCGGCTGGCGGTGGGCCTGGTCGAGCGCATCGGCGAGCAGACCTCCCGCCTCAAGCACACCCCGGCGGGCGGCGAGAGCCGGGAGCGCGGCGGCGCGATCGCCGACCACGACGCCGCCCTGAAGGCAGTCGCCGAGGAGCTCGCCGCCGACGGCCTCGGACTGGACTCGCCCGAACTGGCGGCGATCGGGCACCGGGTGGTGCACGGCGGGAAGTTCTTCACCGAGCCGACCGTGATCGACGACGCCGTGCTCGCCGAGATCGAGCGGCTGATCCCGGTGGCCCCGCTGCACAACCCGGCCAACCTCACCGGCATCCGCACGGCCCGGGCGCTGCGGCCGGACCTGCCGCAGGTCGCCGTCTTCGACACCGCCTTCCACACGACGATGCCGGAGTCGGCCGCCCGCTACGCGATCGACGTGAAGACGGCCGACGAGCACCGCATCCGCCGCTACGGCTTCCACGGCACCTCGCACGCCTACGTCTCCCGGGCCACCGCCGAGCTGCTGGGCAGGGATCCGTCCGAGACGAACGTGATCGTGCTGCACCTGGGCAACGGGGCGTCCGCCTCGGCCGTGCGGGCGGTCGCTGTGTGGACACCTCCATGGGTCTGACGCCTTTGGAGGGGCTCGTGATGGGTACGCGCTCGGGAGACATGGACCCGGCCGTCATCTTCCATTTGATGCGTGTTGGTGGAATGTCCGCCGACGAGATCGACACTCTTCTCAACAAGAAGAGCGGTCTGATCGGTCTGTGCGGCGACAACGACATGCGGGAGATCCGCCGTCGCGTCGACGAGGGCGACGAGCAGGCGGAGCTGGCGTTCGACATCTACATTCACCGCCTGAAGAAGTACATCGGCGCCTATTACGCCGTTCTCGGGCGGGTGGACGCGGTCGCCTTCACCGCCGGTGTCGGCGAGAACGCGGCGCCCGTACGGGAGGCCGCCCTGGCGGGCCTGGAGGAGCTGGGCCTGGCGGTGGACGGCGAGCGCAACGCGGTGCGCGGCGACGAGGCGCGGCTGATCTCGCCGGAGGGCTCCCGGGTCGCCGTGGCGGTGGTACCTACTGACGAGGAATTGGAGATCGCGACACAGACCTACGCGCTGGTAATTGGTTCGGGGAATCACACCTGAGCGGCATCCCGCCCTTTTGTATTTTCCGCCAGACGGAATATTCCGTTGCGAAACAAACCGATAGGATCGCCCCCATGCGCCGTTCGAAAATCGTCTGTACTCTCGGCCCCGCGGTCGACTCCCACGAGCAGCTTGTCGCGTTGATCGAAGCCGGCATGAACGTGGCCCGCTTCAACTTCAGCCACGGCTCGCACGCCGAGCACCAGGGCCGGTACGACCGGGTCCGGGCCGCCGCCAAGGAGACCGGCCGGGCCATCGGTGTCCTCGCCGACCTGCAGGGCCCGAAGATCCGTCTGGAGACCTTCGCCGAGGGTCCCGTGGAGCTGGTCCGCGGTGACGAGTTCACCATCACCACCGAGGACGTCCCGGGTGACAAGACGATCTGCGGGACCACCTACAAGGGCCTGCCCGGCGACGTGACCAAGGGCGACCAGGTCCTCATCAACGACGGCAACGTCGAGTTGAAGGTCACCGAGGTCGAGGGTCCCCGGGTGAAGACGATCGTCATCGAGGGCGGCGTCATCTCCGACCACAAGGGCATCAACCTGCCCGGCGCGGCCGTCAACGTGCCGGCCCTGTCGGAGAAGGACGTCGAGGACCTCCGCTTCGCCCTCCGCATGGGCTGCGACCTGGTCGCGCTGTCCTTCGTCCGCGACGCCAAGGACGTCCAGGACGTGCACCGCGTCATGGACGAGGAGGGCCGCCGCGTCCCGGTCATCGCCAAGGTGGAGAAGCCGCAGGCGGTGCAGAACATGGAGGACGTCGTGATGGCGTTCGACGGCGTGATGGTCGCCCGCGGTGACCTGGCCGTCGAGTACCCGCTCGAGAAGGTCCCGATGGTGCAGAAGCGGCTCATCGAGCTGTGCCGCCGCAACGCCAAGCCGGTGATCGTGGCGACCCAGATGATGGAGTCGATGATCACCAACTCCCGTCCGACCCGCGCCGAGGCCTCCGACGTGGCCAACGCGATCCTGGACGGCGCCGACGCGGTCATGCTGTCGGCCGAGTCGAGCGTGGGCGCGTACCCGATCGAGACGGTCAAGACGATGTCGAAGATCGTCGCCGCGGCCGAGCAGGAGCTGATGTCCAAGGGCCTGCAGCCGCTCGTCCCGGGCAAGAAGCCGCGCACGCAGGGCGGTTCGGTGGCCCGTGCCGCCTGCGAGATCGCCGACTTCCTCGGCGGCCGGGGCCTGGTGGCCTTCACCCAGTCCGGCGACACCGCCCGCCGGCTGTCCCGCTACCGCGCGCAGCAGCCGATCATCGCCTTCACCACCGACGAGGGCACCCGCAACCAGATGGCGCTCAGCTGGGGCGTGGAGCCGCACGTGGTGCCGTTCGTGAACAGCACCGACGAGATGGTCGACCTGGTGGAGCAGGAGCTGGTCAAGCTCAACCGCTTCAACGCGGGCGACATCGTGGTCATCACCGCCGGTTCGCCCCCGGCGTGCCCGGCACCACCAACATGGTCCGCGTCCATCACCTGGGCGGCGCCAAGAACTGATCCGGTAGGGCCCTGACGGCCTCTGTACGGCGCTGAGGGCGCCCCTGTGGCAGGGGCGCCCTCGGCGTGTGTGCGGCTCCCGAACGGGCTCTGAGGGGCGCTCAGTCGACTCCGTCGGCTCAGCCGGTGACGAAGTTGTGCAGCCCGGGCACGTGCAGGGTTCCGCCGAACTGGCCGGCCTGCTGCACCTTCACGTCGGTGAAGTAGATCAGCGGGATGTTCAGCGGCGGCGGGTGCTCCGGGTCGAAGGTGATCGGGATCAGCCCGAGCAGGTTGCCGGAGATGCTCTCCGTGTACATCACCGTGTCGCCGTCGCGGATCGTGGACGTCGAGCCCTTGGCCGCCTGCACGTGGTAGGTCTTGCCGGACTGCTTGTCCTTGACGGTCTGGTGGAGGTCACCGATGTCGGTGCCGCCGGAGATGACGTACTTCAGGACCTTCTTGACGGTGCCGTTGGCGGTCCGCACCTCGACGACGCCCTTGTAGTCGGCGCCCTTCAGCGTCAGCGAGCTGGCGTTGAGGTACCAGGGGTCGTCGGGCAGCGGCACCTTGTTGTCGACGCCGCCCTCGGCGTCGGTGGCCGCCGGGCAGTCCTCGGCGTCGGTGCTGCTGCTCGGGGACGGGCTGGGCGAGGCGGTGGCCTTCTCCGCCGTCTCCTCGGCCGCCTTCTCAGCCGCCTTCTCGACGGCCTCGGTGGTGTCCTCGGCCGTCTTGCCGGTGTCCTCGACCGTCTTGGACGCCTTGTCGGTGGTGTCCTTGACGGTGTCCTCGACCGTGCCGGTGACCTTGTCGGTCGTGTCCTTCACGGCGTCGCCGGCGTCCTCGGCGGCCTTGTCGGTGCTCCCGGACGCCGAGGCGGACGGGGTGGGGCTCGGGTCTCCCCGGCCTTCTCCCCGCCGTTGAAGATGCCGCCGATGGCCTCGCCGATGCCCTCCAGCAGGCCGCCGCCGCTCTCGGACGGCGAGGGGACGGCGTCGCCTCCGCGTCGTCGCCGCTCGGCGCGCTCGTGGACGGGGCCGGCTCGGGCTCGGCCTTGTCGTCGGAACCTGAATCCGACGAAGAGGAACCGCCGTTGTCCGCGTCAGAACCGCCCGGAGTGGCCGAGGGGGACGGCGTGGGGCCGACTCGTCCTTGTCGTCCTGCGCGCCGTCGCTCGCCGAGGGGGACGGCGTGGGCGAGGCGGAGCCGTCGTCCTTGGAGTCCTTGGAGTCCTCCAGGGCCGCCACGCAGTCCTTGTACTCGTCGGCCGTCAGGCTCTTCGACGTCGGCGTCGCCGGGTTGTTGCTGTCGGCGATGGCGAGCGTCGACGTGAAGCCCATCCCCATGAGCACCGCCGTCGGCATCGCCGCCATGGCTATCGCCTTGCCGGCAGGCCTGTTGAACCTGGTGAACAGCGGCTTCTTGGGTGCCGCGTGGCGCGGCCCGGTTCTCGCACGGGACGCCTCCACATCAGCCCCGTGGGTCACCTCGTCAGCCGGCACTGTGCCTCCCGTTCGCCCCGTTCGCCGGGCTCGTTCCTGACAGATCGTTCGGCTCGCCCGCCCCGTCCACGGGCCGCAGCACCGTGGTGTCGTGGTCCGTGGCCTCGGGAGCCTCGCCCGTGCCCGTGCTGGCGTGGGCGGCGAGCTGTTCGCCGGGCGGCGGGCCCGGCGCCCAGGCGACGGCCATCGCCCCGCCCACGAGGGCGAGGAGGAAGCCGATGAGGAAGCCGCCGAGGTTGGACACGGGGATGGACACCAGCGCCAGCAGGATGGCCGCGACTCCCGCGAAGACGCGGACGTGCTTCTGGAACCAGAGGCTGACGCCCAGCACGACGAGCAGCACGCCGATGATCAGGGACCCGGCACCCGCGGTGGTCGCCATCGCCAGTGTCAGGTGGCCGATCTGGAGGTTCGCGTACGGGAAGTAGGCGATGGGCAGCCCGCTGAGCAGGACGAAGAGCCCGGCCCAGAACGGCCGCGTACCCCGCCAGGCGCGGAACTGCTGCCTCCGGACAGCGAACTTGCCGGTGGCGGCAGGGGTCTCGGCGCTCATGGAAAAACAGCTCCCTGGTACGGCGTTGCTGTGGTGGTGATGTGGGCCGCGCGTGCAGACGCGGCCGGAAGGGGACGGGCGGGGCGCCACCGGCTCCCCGCCCGTCATCGAGTGCTTAGTAGCACTCCTTGACACCCGTCGACAGCGACATCTTCAGGCCGCTGAGCTTGAAGGTTCCGGCGGTGGTCGCCCACGCCGTCTGCTTCACGTCGGTCAGGGTCGCCTTGTCGGCCTGCTGGGCGAAGCCGTACGGGTTCGCCGTCTCGCCCTTCCTCATGGCCGGACCCTTGTTGGCGTCCTTGGCGGCCACACCGATGTCGATGTTCTCGAACGTCGCGTCGGCGCTGAGGTCGGCGACATCGATGTAGAGGTTCTGCGCCTCGACCGGCTTCGCGCCCTGGCCGGCCCGCAGGATCAGACTGACGTTCCCGAGCACCGGGATGTTCGGGTGACGACCGACTGGCACAGGTCCTTGATCGTCGCCTGCTTGAACGACGAGACCGCGACCGGATGGACGGCCTTCTTGCCGTCCATCGTGTAACCCTCGTCGAGGGCGCCGTACTGCGAGAAGCCCGTACCGACGAGCTCCTTGGTCGTGACCTTGAACGACTGCCCGGAGACACTGAACGACGCGGCGAGAGCGCCCTGCGCGAGGGCGACACCTATCGCAGCCGTGGCGGCGACGCTGGGCACCATGACCACAGCGAACCGCTTCCATCTGGTCCCGCCACGCACCTGGGACTCCATATTTCCTCCTTCTCGGACGTACATCTCCTGTCCTGGCTCGCCCCGAGTAGCGGGCTCAGCCGGGCAGGGATGGGAGAAGTGCTACGTCCTCGGGAAGGAGAGCGCCTGCACTCGGCGGCGCAACTAGCGCCCGAATCACCGGCGATCACCCCCGAGCGACAACCACTGGTCGCGCCTGACACGCATCACGCACAACCCTGCTGGACAGGCTTCGCCGGGTGGGCGAAGACCCCCCTGTCCAAGAGCCGGCGCCACTGCCGCCGGCTCTGCTCGGTGGGGACCCAGGACGTCCCGCGACCCAACCGGCTGCCGGGGTACGGGAATGGACCGAGCGTGGCCGATCGTGGTGCATTCTCGCCGCCCGCACAAGGGGGTTCGTTACTGGCTAGTAACGGCGGGATAACCGAACAACGACCCGATGGTCTCGGTCGGCGACACAGGGTGGTGTCGAACCGCGGTACAAAGCTGTTGATCGATGGACAGAATCCGACAGATCAACGCCCATGACTTACTCGCAGTAACAGCGGCCGCGATTACCAAGTTTTGGCAAAGCGCGGCCGCAGTGATGCTCTGTCGGCAAATCTTTCACGCGGGCACCACATGCCCGAGTGTTTAACGACTGGTCAGAATAGGGCGCGCGCCAGGGCCCTGCGGGCCGCGATCACCCGCGGATCCTCGGGTCCGACCACCTCGAACAGCTCCAGCAGCCGCATCCTGACGGTGTCCCGGTCGTCACCGACCGTACGCCGCACGGTCTCGATCAGCCGGCCGAAGGCGTCCTCGACGTGGCCGCCCACCAGATCCAGGTCGGCGGCGGTGATCTGCGCCTGCACATCGGCCGGCTTCTCGGCCGCGTCCCTGCGCACCTGCTGCGGGTCGATGCCCTGCACCCGCTGGAGCAACTCGGCCTGGGCGAGGCCGAGTTTGGCCTCCTCGTTGCCCGGGTCCTCGCTCAGCACGTTCTTGTACGCCTGGACGGCACCACCCAGGTCGCCCGAGTCCAGCGCCTGGACGGCGGACTCGAGGAGTGCGTCGTGCGGACCGGCCGGCCGCTCGGGAGCCGCCTGGGCGCCGCCGCCCGGTTCGGCGTCGGGGTCGACGGTGAGGCCGGTCAGGCCGAAGCGCTGCTCGGCGACCTGTACCAGCTGGTCCAGGGTCTGCCGGATCTGCGACTCGCCCGCGGCCCCCTGGAAGAGCGGAAGGGCCTGCCCCGCGACGACCGCGAACACCGCGGGGATCCCCTGGATGCCGAACTGCTGCATCAGCATCTGGTTGGCGTCTACGTCGATCTTGGCGAGCAGGAAACGGCCGTCGTACTCGACGGCCAGTCGCTCCAGGACCGGGCTCAGCTGCTTGCAGGGCTGACACCACTCGGCCCAGAAGTCGATGACGACGGGCACCTCGGCGGACCGCTGCAGGACGTCCCGCTCGAACCCCGCCTCATCGACGTCGATGACGAGGTCGGCCGGGGAGATCGCCCCCGTCCCGCCCTCCCGGGCGGCCTGGGCCCGTGTCTGCTCCGCCTTCGCCTTGGCCTCCTGGGCCGCCTTCACCGCGGCGAGGTCGACGACTCCGCTCATGGACATGTTCCGTGGCTGCATGCGTCTATCCTCCCCCGTACCGCGCGTGCGTGTGAAAAACGGTGTGAAAGCCGGGCTGGTCGGTCCCGTTCGGCGCCGGGTCCCCACCCACGCCGTGTCGGCGAAGCCCGTGTACGTCCTTCACGTGCTTTCGCTACGAGACGTAGCGTAACGCCATGTCCTACTGGTGGAACACCGCCCCCCGGTGATCTCCCTCACGGCCACACAGGAACCGCCGGTTTATGGTCAGGGCATGCAGAGCCGCAGCCCCGCCAGCCGCACCGGGCGCCCGCGCAGCGCCACGGCGGACGCCGCGATCCTGGCCGCGACGCGTCAGGCGCTGGTGGACCTGGGCTGGTCCAAGCTCACCCTGGGAGACGTCGCCACCCGCGCCGGGGTTGCGAAGACGACGCTCTACCGCCGCTGGGCGGGCAAGAACGAACTGGTCGTGGACGCGGTCGCGGAGCTCTTCGACGAACTGGAACTCCCGGACAGCGGCTCACTGGCCGCCGACATCGAGGGCGTGGTCCTCCAGTTCGCGGCGATCCTGGCCCGTCCGGAGGCGAAGAGCGGCCTGATG
Source organism: Streptomyces tuirus (assembly GCA_018195615.1). GTDB lineage: Bacteria > Actinomycetota > Actinomycetes > Streptomycetales > Streptomycetaceae > Streptomyces > Streptomyces tuirus_A. The sequence continues at coordinate 2,353,635 of JAGTPG010000001.1, forward strand.
GCCGTGGTCGCGGAGGCCACCCACGACGACGCCCTGCGCGAGCGCATCCGCGCGTCGGTGGTCGACCGGCAGAAGCGTCTGGTCCTGGAGGGCAGGTGCCGCGCCCAGGAACGGGGCGAGCTCCCTCCGGAACCGGACTCGGAATCCGCCTCGCGCACGGCGGACCTGATCTTCGACATGGTGGCGGGAGCGGTGGTGCACCGCACCCTGGTGAGCGCCGAACCGGCGGACGAGGAGTGGGTCCGCAGCTTCACCAGAGTGCTGTTGCAAGGCTTGGGGACGTAGCGCTCAGAATCCGGCGGGCTCCGTGTACACGCCCCACTCGTCCCGCAGTACCCCGCAGATCTCGCCCAGCGTGGCCTCCGCCCGTACGGCGTCCAGCATCGGCTCGATCATGTTGGCGTCCGAGCGCGCCGCCGAGATCATCTCGTCGAGCGCCACACGCACGCGGCCCTCGTCACGCCCGGCCTTCCTCTCGCCGAGCACCCGCACCTGCTCCCGCTCCACCTCGTGGCTGACCCGCAGGATCTCCAGATCCCCGGTCACGGACCCGGTGTGGACGTTCACGCCGACGACCTTCTTGTCGCCCTTCTCCAGCGCCTGCTGGTACCGGAACGCCGACTCGGCGATCTCCCCGGTGAACCAGCCGTCCTCGATGCCGCGCAGGATCCCGGAGGTGATCGGCCCGATGGGGTGCTGCCCGTCGGGGTGCGCCCGCAGCCCCCGCTCCCTTATCCGCTCGAAGATCTTCTCCGCGTCCGCCTCGATCCGGTCGGTCAGCTGCTCGACGTACCAGGAGCCGCCCAGCGGGTCGGCGACGTTGCCGACGCCGGTCTCCTCCATCAGCACCTGCTGCGTGCGCAGCGCGATCTCCGCGGCCTGCTCGCTCGGCAGGGCGAGGGTCTCGTCGAGGGCGTTGGTGTGCAGCGAGTTCGTCCCGCCGAGCACGGCGGCCAGTGCCTCCACGGCCGTCCGTACGACGTTGTTGTACGGCTGCTGCGCGGTGAGGGAGACGCCGGCCGTCTGGGTGTGGAAGCGCAGCCACTGCGCCTTCTCGGACCTCGCCCCGTAGACGTCGCGCATCCAGCGGGCCCAGATGCGGCGCGCGGCGCGGAACTTGGCGATCTCCTCGAAGAAGTCGACGTGCGCGTCGAAGAAGAAGGACAGGCCGGGGCGAAGACGTCGACGTCCAGGCCGCGCGACAGCCCCAGCTCCACGTACCCGAAGCCGTCCGCCAGCGTGTACGCCAGTTCCTGCGCGGCCGTCGCCCCGGCCTCGCGGATGTGGTAGCCGGAGACGGAGAGCGGCTTGTACGCGGGGATGCCGGCCGCGCAGTGCTCCATGAGGTCGCCGATGAGCCGTAGGTGCGGCTCGGGCTGGAAGAGCCACTCCTTCTGGGCGATGTACTCCTTGAAGATGTCCGTCTGGAGCGTGCCGTTCAGGACGGACGGGTCGATGCCCTGCCGTTCGGCGGCGACCAGGTACATGCAGAAGACGGGGACGGCCGGGCCGCTGATCGTCATCGACGTCGTGACGTCACCGAGCGGGATGTCCTTGAACAGGACCTCCATGTCGGCGGCCGAGTCGATGGCGACACCGCAGTGCCCGACCTCGCCCAGCGACCGCGGATCGTCGGAGTCGCGGCCCATCAGCGTCGGCATGTCGAAGGCGACCGAGAGCCCGCCCCCGCCGTTGCGGAGGATCATCTTGTAGCGCTCGTTGGTCTGCTCGGCGTTGCCGAACCCCGCGAACTGCCGGATGGTCCACGTACGCCCTCGGTAGCCGGTCGCGTACAGGCCTCGGGTGAAGGGGTACTCGCCGGGCCAGCCGATCCGTTCGAACCCGTCATACGTGTCACCGGGCCGTGGCCCGTACACCGGCTCCACGGGGTCGCCGGAGAGCGTCGTGAAATCGGCGTCGCGCTTGCGCGCCGCGTCGTACCGGGCCTGCCAGCGACGGCGGCCTTCCTCTATGGCGTCAGCGTCCATACCTTCGAATTTACTAGGACGTCCAAGTAAATGTCGATGGCAGACCGCCGCACGTTGCTCCGTACGGCGGTGTTGTTACGCCTTGGCCGGCGCGGGCGAGTCCTCCGCGACCCTGGCCTCCAGCTCGTGGCTGATCCTGCGCTCCACGAAGAAGGCGGCCGTCGGAATGGTCCCGGCGAGCAGCACCCACAGCTGCTTGGCGACCGGCCACTTCGCCTTGGAGCCCAGGTCGAAGGCGAAGATCAGGTACACGACGTACAGCCAGCCGTGCGCGATGCTGACGACGCGCGTGAAGTCGGCCGCGCCGTTCAGGTCGAGCACATACTTTCCGATCATGCCCAGGGTCAGCAGGACCAGCAGCACGCCGGTGACGTAGGCCATCACGCGGTAGCGGGTCAGCACGCTCTTTTTCATGCCGTCGAGCGTAACGAGCCGTTCCGGGAGATCTTGCCCCGGGTCAGCCCTCCTCGAAGTCCCCCGCGGCGATCCGCAGGGGCCGCAGCATGGCGAAGATCTCCGCGCACTCCTCCGCGTCGTACGCCCCGAGCCCGAAGTCCATCGCCATCAGATCGCGGGTGGCCGCCTCGACCACCTCGCGGCCCTTGTCGGTGATGCTGGCGAGGGTGCCGCGCCCGTCGTTGGGGTTGGGCCGCTTGTCGACCAGCCCCGACTTCACCAGCCGGTCCACGGTGTTCGTCACCGACGTGGGGTGCACCATGAGCCGCTCGCCGATCTTGGACATCGGCAGCTCACCGGACTTGGAGAAGGTGAGCAGCACCAGCGCCTCGTACCGCGCGAACGTCAGCCCGTACGGCTTGACCACCGCGTCGACCTCGGCGAGCAGGATCTGCTGGGCGCGCATGATCGAGGTGATCGCGGCCATGGACGGCACGTTTCCCCAGCGCTGCTTCCAGCGTTCGTCGGCGCGCGCGATCGGATCGAAGGAGAGACTGAGCGGCTTCGGCACGAACCCGACCTTACCGGCCGGTCACATGGTGGTCAGCCCCGTCTCGGCTTTCGGGCACCGGTGCCCGAGGGAACGATCTCGAAGACCCCCGTCCACCGGTCGTCGTGCAGGCAGGCGTTCATCGGCTCGACCAGCGCGGCGTGGTCGGGGTCGGTGCGCCACCGCTTGATGGCCTCGAAGCTCTCCCACTCACTGGTGAGCAGCCACTGCCCGGGGTCGTCGACCGAGCGGCAGAGCTGTTCGCGCAGATGTCCGGGAGACCGCACGGCGCGTTCGAGCACGCCCTGGTAGGACTCCACGAAGTCCGCTTCCCTGCCCTCGCGGACGCGCAGCAGCCGTACCACCCGTACCCGCGCGGGCCCCCGCCCTCCCCCGTCATGACGGGTCGAGGACGACGGGCAGCTCCGCAAGCCCGCGGAAGGCGGGGAACGGCACGGTCAGCCAGCGCGCCTCCTCCGGCGCCACGCCCAGGGCCATACGGGGGTACCGCTGGAAGAGCGTGGTGAGGGCGATCTGCATCTCCAGCCGCGCCAGCGGGGCCCCGATGCAGTAGTGCGGGCCGAGACCGAACGCGAGATGCGTCGCCTGGACGTTCGGGCGCTCGACGTCCATGGCGTCCGGGTCGGGGAACACTGCCGGGTCCCGGTTGGCCGACGTGAGGGAGATCTGCACCAGCGCGCCCTTGGGGATGAGGGTGTCGCGGATCTTGATGTCTTCCTTCGCGTAACGGAACGTCGAGTTCTCCACGGAGGTCTCGAACCGGAAGATCTCTTCGACGGCCGCGGCCATCGCCTCCGGGTCCCTCATGGCCAGGCGCTTCTGCTCGGGCCGGCAGAGCAGGTGGTAGACGGCGTTGCCGATCTGGTACGCGGTCGACTTGTGCCCCGCGAACAGCAGCACCCACGCGGTGGACACGAGTTCGCCGTCGGTGAGGGCGCCGTCCTGGTCCTGGGCCGTGACGAGCGCGCTGAGCAGAGCCCCGTCCGGCTCCCTGCGCTTGCGGGTGATCAGGTCGACCAGATAGTCGCGCAGGTTGCCCTCGGCCAGCTCCAGCGCCTTCCTCGCCTCCGGCCCGAAGCCGGTCTGGGCGACGGTGGCGGACCACTCCTGGGCCTGCTTGCGTTCGTTCTCGGGGACGCCCAGGAGTTCGCAGATCACGTGCAGCGGCAGCGGGAAGCAGAACTCCGGGAGGAGGTTCACGGGTTCCGACGCCGGACACCGGTCCAGCAGCCCGTCGGTGATCTTCTGGACCTGCTGGCGCAGCGACTCCACCCGCTTGGGGGTGAAGGTGGTGCCGACGATCCTCCGGAGCCGGGTGTGCTTGGGAGGGTCCGAGAAGAGCATGTTGTCGTCCAGAGCGATCGACGAGTCGCCGAAGATCCGGTGGTAGGCGTCGATGGCGCCGTACATGTCCTTGCTCAGCCGGGGGTCGGCCAAGGCGGCTCGGGCGTCGTCGTACCGCGTGATGAGGTACGTGTCGACCCCGTGCGGGGGCGACAGCGGGCAGACCGGTGCGGTCGACCTCAGCGCCGCGTAGACGGGGTGCGGGTTCGCGCGGAACTCCCGGCTACAGGCCGAGGCAGCGGCAGCGGCCTCTTCGGACGACATTTCCTCGGATGCGAAGGCTTGCGTCATGGCTGGTCCCGGGGCAGAAGTTCCGTCGGTCGGTCACACCGTTTCCCGTTCGGCGCTGCGCGGCAAACGCTGCTGGGCCATACGGGTCGGAGCGCCGTATGTGCCGCGCAAACCGTTGTCTTGACCCGGCCGGCGTATCCCGGGAAGCCCCGGATCGCGCCCTCAAGTCCCGCTTGGTAAATGTCTTGGACGGGCCGGTCGACCCATTCGAGGGCCGGCACTCGCCGAATGCTGAGGAAGCCAGTGAGCGGACGCGCTGCGGAATCCACACCTGTTCTCGTCGTTGGCGGATCCCTGGTGGGCCTTTCCACGTCCGTGTTCCTGGGGCGTCTTGGAATCGAGCACCTGCTCGTGGAGCGGCATGCCGAGACATCGACGCATCCACGCGGCCGGGGAACAACGTGCGCACCATGGAGATCTTCCGGACCGCCGGACTCGAAGAGCGCGTACGGGAGGCGGCGTTCGCCCTCGCCGGGAACGACGGTGTGCTCCAGGTGGACACCCTCACCGGGGACCAGCACCGCTGGATCATCCAGGACATCTCCGCGGGCATGGACGTCTCCCGCGTCAGCTCTTCGAACTGGTGTCTGTGCAGCCAGAACGATCTGGAGCCGGTCCTGCTGGACCGCGCCCGCCAGGGCGGAGACATCCGCTTCGGTACGGAAATGCTGTCCTTCACACAGGACCGGGACGGAGTCCGGGCTCAGGTCATGAGCCGCGAATCCGGTGAGACGTACACCGTGAACGCCGATTTCCTGGTGGCCGCCGATGGCCCGAGAAGCCCCGTTCGCGAACGTCTGGGAATCGGCCAGTCGGGGCCCGGGGCCCTTTTCCACAACATCAGCGTCACGTTCCGGAGCAAGACGCTCAAGGACTACGTCGGACGGCAGCGCTTCATCGTCTGCTATATCACCGACCCACAAGGGGAAGGCGCCCTGCTGCCCGTGGACAACGAGGAACGCTGGGTCGTCCACATTCCCTGGTTCCCGGACCGGGGCGAGGCACTTGAGGACTTCACCGACGAGCGCTGCGCGACACATATTCGCGCGGCCGTCGGTGTTCCGGACATTGACGTCGAGATCACCGGAAAGGCTCCGTGGCACGCGTCGAAACGGGTCGCGGACCGCTATGGCGAGGGCCGGGTCTTCCTGGCCGGGGATTCGGCCCATGAAATGCCGCCCACCGGGGCGTTCGGCTCCAACACCGGAATCCAGGACGCCCACAACCTCGCCTGGAAACTCGCCGCGGTGCTGCGCGGCTGGGCCGGCCGGCCGCTGCTCGACACCTACGAGTGCGAACGGCGGCCGGTCGCCGTCACCACGAGCACCCGGGCCTCTCAGCAGGCGGCCGAGGAGGAGCACCCCGGATTCAGCCCGGCGGCGGGACGCAACGACGACCCGGCCGACCTCATGACGGTCGCGCTCTGCTACCGGTACGCGTCGAGCGCCGTGGTGGGCGGCTCCGCTGAGGGGCCGGTCGTCCCGGCGGAGTTCCGGCTCGGCGGCGAGCCGGGGAGCCGCGCACCGCACATGTGGGTCAGCAGGGACGGCGCCAGGATCTCCACCCTGGACCTGTACGAGCGGTCCTTCGTCCTGCTCGCCGGGCCCGCGGGCCAGAAGTGGCGCCACGCGGCCGAGCAGGCCTCGAAAGACCTGGGCGTTCCGGTCGAGGCGTATCTCGTGGGAGACGGCCCCGACCACGACCTGACGCCCGAGCCGGATGCCGACTGGGCCGCGCTGCACGGCACGGCCGAGGACGGTGCCGTCCTGGTGCGCCCCGACGGCTTCGTCGCATGGCGCGCACCCGGTCACATGCCGTCCGCCGACGGTGAACTGACGGACGTGCTGCGCACCGTGCTCTGCCGCGACTGAACACCCGACCGCACCCACCCCGACGAGCGACACCGAGGACACGCCGATGACATTCGAAGACGGCCCCGTCGCGGGCCGAGTGGACGTCCACCACCATTTCACCGCGCCGGCCTGGCTGGACTGGGCCGAGGAACGCGGCGTCGTGAAACGCGAGAAGCTGCCCTGGTGGACGCGCTGGGACATGGAAGCGGCCCTGGAGGTCATGGACAAGACGGGCATCAGCACGGCCGTCATGACCGTCGCGATGCTCGGACGGTTCCGCGAACGCGCCGAACGTCAGGAGAGCGCACGGATCGCCCTGCGGGCCGCGGCCGATGTCGTCGCCGAACGCCCCGCACGCTTCGCCTTCTTCGCCCCGGTGTTCCTCGACGACCTGGAGCTCTCCCGGTGGAGCCTCCGCTACGGCCTCGACGAGCTCGGCGCCGTGGGGGTGAGCACGAGGACGAGCATGGACGGTGTCTACCTGGGCGACGAATCCCACGACCGCCTGCTGCGGGAGCTGAACGAGCGGTCCGCCGTCATCAGCACGCACCCCATGGACGTACCGGCCGGCGGCAAGGACGGCGGTCCCGGACTGCCGGGGATGCCGCCCTTCGTGTGCGACTTCCTGATGGACACCACGCGTGCGGCCGTCAACCTGATCAGGAACGGCACCCTGGACCGCTACCCGAACCTGACCTTCGTCCTGCCGCACGGCGGAGGCTTCCTCCCGTACATCGCCACCAGGCTCGAACTCTTCGGCGGGCGCCTCACCCCCGAGATCGAGCCGGGCAGGGTCCGTGACTACCTGCACCGGTTCTACTTCGACACGGCCGGCCCCATGTCCCCCTCCGCCACGCCCACGCTGCTGGCCACGGTGGACCCCGGCCGGATCCTCTTCGGCACGGACTGGCCGCCCACGTCCGCACAGGTCATCGCCGACATCGCGGTACCCGCCCTGGACAGCGATCCGGCCCTCTCCGCGGAGCAGCTCCGGGGCATCAACCGGGGCAACGCCCTGCGTCTGCTGCCGGTACTGGACCGCAGCTCCTCGTCGTAGCACGCCCGTCGTAGCCGGCACGCACGAGAAAGAAGGCCGCTGCCCTTCTCGGGCAGCGGCCTTTCTCGTCGTGCTGCTTCACCGGGTGGCCGGAGCCTGGTCCCTCTCCCAGTGGTAGAAGCGCTGCGCCATCGCGTCCTTCGGGCCGCGCCAGGTCTCCGGGTCGTACGGGCTGACGTACGCCGCGAGCCTCTTGCTGATGTCGAGGAACTCGGGGTGCCCGGCCACCCGCGCGATGGCGGGGCCCGGATCCTGCTCGGCCTCGATGAAGTGCATGTACACATCGCCGAACTGGAACAGGGAGCGCTGGGTCACCCCGACGAGGTGGGGCAGTTCGCCGCGGTCGGAGGCCGCGAAGACCTCGGCGATGTCCGGGGCCGAGTGCGGGGCCATCCGGGCGACGATCAGGGCGTGGTGCATGAGTACTCCTCGGGTGACGGTGTCGCTCAGGCCGGTGCGGTGGTCGCGGCCTGCTCGATGCGGTCGCGGATGAGGGCCAGCTGGACGGGCGAGTTGCGGTTGATGATGTCCGTCATCCCGGCGTCGTCGACGGGTGCGTCGGGCTTCATGGCGAAGTCCTGGGTCCAGTGCATCCGGACACCGGCGGGGGTCTCCTCGTACTCCCACAGGATGTTCATGTACTCGAAGGGGCCGGTCTCGATGCGGCGTGCCCGGACGGTGAGCTTCTCGCGGTCGGTGGTCCGCTCCGACACCCAGCTCCACACCTTGCCGTTCTCGTCGGGGTGCATGGTCAGACGGAAGGTCACCGTGTCGCCCTCCCGGGTCAGCACCTCGGCGTCGGCGTACTCGCTGAACAACTGCGGCCAGCTCTCGACGTCGTTGGTCATGTCCCAGACCAGGTCGAGGGGCGCGGCGATGGTGATCTCGTTCTCGGTGTGTCCTGCCATGTCAGGCTCCTGCCGTGAGCGTGCTGTTGACGAGGTCGAGGAAGTCGCGGGGGTCTTGCACCGTTCCGCGTCGGTGGGGAGCGCCCGGCCGTGCCGGTTCTCCAGCTCGCCCACGATGCCGAGGAGGCCGAGCGAGTCGAGCCCGAACTCGGCGAACGGGGTGTCCGCCCGGGCTTCCAGGTCGTGCGGTTCGACGGTGACACCGGCGGCTTTCTTCATCAGTGCGGCCAGTTCTTCGAGAGTCACTTCACTGCTCATGCGCGTTCTCCTTGTCGTGCGGTGCGGCTCCCGGGCCTCGGCGCAGTACCAGCGCCGCGTTGGAGCCCATGAGTCCCCGGCTGAGGACCAGGGCCGTGCGGAGCTCGGCCGGGCGGGCCGCCGAGGTCACCAGGTCGATGTCGTGGCAGACGTCGAAGACGTTCGACGTGGGCGGGACCTGCCCTTGTTCCATGGCCAGCACCGCTGCCGCGACATCCAGCACAGGTGCTCCGCAGTAGGACCGGCCGATGCCGGTCTTGGGGGCCGTGACGGGTACCCGGGTGCCGTGCGGGCCGAGCGCGTCGGTGAGGGCGAGGGCCTCGGCACGGTCCGCCTCGGGGACTCCCATCGCATCGGCGAAGACGACGTCGATCTCCTCCGGTGCGCAGCCGGCCTCGTCGAGGGCGCCGCTGATGGCGTGCGCGAGTCCCTCGCGTGAGCGCTCCCAGCGCGAGGCACCGGTGAACGTGGCCGCGTGGCCGGCCACGACGGCGCGGACGGCCGCGGCACGGCCGCGCGCCCGGTCCAGGTCCTCGACGACCAGCACCGCACCGCCCTCGGCCGGCACGAATCCGCAGGCCGCGGCGGTGAAGGGACGATAGGCCCGGGCCGGGTCCTCGGCCGTGCTGAGTTCCGGGTAGCCGAGCTGGCAGACCATCGAGTACGGGGCGAGCGGTGCCTCGGCCGCCCCGACCACGACCACATCGGTACCCCGCCCCACGGTCCGGGCGGCGTGCGCGACGGCGTCCAGGCCGCCGGCCTCGTCGCTCGCGACCACGCCACAGGGGCCCTTGAAGCCACCGCGGATGGATACCTGGCCCGTGCTCGCCGCGTAGAACCAGGCGATGGACTGGTAGGGGCCGACGAAACGGGGCCCCTGTCCCCACAGCCGCTGCAGTTCCCGCTGGCCGAACTCACCGCCTCCGGACCCGGCAGCGGTGACCACACCGACGGAGTACGGGGAGTCCGCTGCGGCGTCGCTCAGTCCCGCGTCCTTCAGGGCCGCGCCGGCGGCGGCCATCGCGAAGTGGCTGAACCGGTCGGTCTGGACGAGGAAGGTCTCCTCGATGAGCGCCGCGGGATCGAATCCCCGCACCTCGCCGGCGACGCGGAGCGGAAGGTGGCCGCAGCCCTCCCGGGTGATCCGGTCGAGTACGAACAGACCCTCCTTGACGGACTTCCAGTAGGTCTCCGTGTCGGTTCCGTTGGGCGCGACCACACCGATCCCGGTGATCGCCGTGGGCCGGGTCGCTCGAGCACTCATCGCTTCCTCCCGCCCGGCCCCGTCAGGAGCACCGCGGACTGGAACCCGCCGAATCCGCTGCCCACGGAGAGCACGTGGCCGAGCTTGCGCGGGCGTGCGGTGCGCGGTACGTAGTCCAGATCGCACTCGGGGTCCGGGGTCTCGTAGTTCGCCGTCGGCGGGACCACCTGGTGGGCCATGGCCAGCACGCAGGCGACCACCTCGATCGCGCCGATCGCACCGAGCGAGTGGCCGACCATGGACTTGATCGAGCTCATGGGCGTGTCGTAGGCGTGGGCGCCCAGGGACCGCTTGACCGCGGCGGTCTCGTGACGGTCGTTCTGGCGGGTGCCCGAGCCGTGCGCGTTGACGTAGTCGATGCGTGTGGGGTCCAGGCGGGCCTGGCCGAGCGCCGTGTCGATGGCCCTGGCCATCTCCAGCCCCTCGCTGGTCAGTCCGGTCATGTGGTACGCGTTGCCGAAGGTGGCGTAGCCGCCGATCTCGCAGTAGACGTGCGCGCCGCGGGCACGGGCGTGTTCGAACTCCTCCAGGACGAGCACCGCGGCGCCCTCGCCCATGACGAATCCGTCGCGGTGGGCGTCGAAGGGCCGGGACGCGTGCTCGGGGTCGTCGTTGTTCGGCGAGGTCGCCCTGATGGCGTCGAAGCAGGCCATGGTGATGGGGGAGATCGGGGAGTCCGACGCTCCGGCGATACAGATGTCGGCGCGGCCCTCCTCGATGGTGTGGAAGCCGTAGCCCACCGCGTCGAGTCCGGAGGTGCAGCCCGTCGACACGGTCTGTACGGGGCCCTGGGCGCCGAACCGCTCGGCGACCTCGGAGGCCAGGGTGCTGGGCGAGAACGCCCGGTGCAGTTGCGGTTCGGCGGCCCGGTGGTCGACGTCCCAGCGTTCTCCCCGTGCGCTGACCAGGACGTAGTCGTGTTCCAGGCGGGTCGTGCCGCCCACGGCGCTGCCGAGCGAGACGGCCACCCGCCAGGGGTCCTCCGCGCCGAAGTCGATGCCGCAGTCGGCCACCGCCTCCGCGGCGGCGACGAGGGCGAACTGGATGTACCGGTCGGCGCGTTCGGCCAGGGCCGGATCGAGGCCGTGCGCGAGCGGGTCGAAGTCGCATTCGGCGGCTATACGGGATCGCAGGCCCTCGGGATCGAACAGGGTGATGCCCCGGGTCGCGGTACGGCCGTTGGAGAGCAGGTCCCAGAACGCCGGTATGCCGATCCCGCCGGGGGCGACGACGCCGATACCGGTGACCGCCACCCGCCGGGTCACGAGGGCACCCCTCGTCGTTCGGGCTGCGCGCCGTCCCCCTGTACGGCCGGGTGCGGTCCGGCGGCCGCGCTCCCCTCCGTCGTCTCCGTGTCGACATGGCCGAGGCTGGGCTTCGGCGCCAGCGGGGACAGGTGGAAGACCATCCGGGCCTCCACGTCACCGACGTTGCGGAAGCGGTGCCGCATGCCGATGGGGATCATGAGGCCCTGGTCGGCGCGCATCGGACGGGTGTCGTCGTCCAGGTCGACCTCCAGCTCGCCCTGGACGACGTACACGAACTCCTCGGAGTACGGGTGGTAGTGCTCGCTGATGCGTTCCCCGGGCCGCATGATGGCCATGCCCATGAACCCGCTCGTGGAACCCACCGTGAGGGGGGTGAGCAGGGTGCGCAGGTCGCCGCCGCGCCTGCGGTTGGGCTCGGTCTCGCTGATGTCCACGATGCGCGGGCGCGTGTTGTCCATGGTCCGTCTCCAGGTCGGTCGGTGGGGTGGGGATTCAGCAGGCGGTGTGGTCCGCGGGCTGTCAGGACGGGGCGGCCGTGCGGTCGGTGACCAGCGTCATCTCGGTGTGCGCCAGCAGGCGGGTGGCGTCCCGTTCGCTCGCGAGCGGTCCTGCCACGCCGATCGCGGCGCCGTCGAGCAGGCGGGCCAGCACGGCCGCCTTCCGCGTGCCGTGGACACCGAGCGCTCTGACCGGGTCGGACTCGGGGTCCAGGGTGTCGATGAGACGGACGACCAGGTCGTCCCGGTGGAAGACGGTGCTGCGGTGCACGGGGCTCGCGGGGTCGTCCGCGGCGGTCTCGTCCTGCTGGGAGAGCAGCCGCGCCAGCGCCATCCCGCACCCCTTCCGGGCCGGGTAGAACAGCGCGTGCCGCCGCAGGCCGGCCGGCTCCGGTCCGCCGCGCGCCACATGGTGCACGGCGGGCATGGCCGCCCGGATGAAGAAGGCCCGTGCGGACGCGGGGTCGGTCAGGTCCCTGCTCAGTTCCAGATGCGGATTGAGGGCTTCCTCGACGGCCCGCACCTCCGGCTGCCGTGAGACGTGGCGCAGCGCCGTCTGCAGGTCGCCCTCCACCTCGACGGTGCGTACGACCCGGGTGCCGTGCATGAACAGCGTCGTGCGGCGCAGCCGTGTGGAGTCGTCGGCGCGGGCCTGGGGCGGTGCGTATCCGGCGAGGATCTCCGCGACCTTCGACTCGGAGCCGGGCTTGACCGTGAACGTCAGTGCGTGGCGGGTGACTCCGTCGCCCACAGCCACGGCTCCCGAAGTTCCTCACCGGCCCGGTCGCCGATCGGGACGGCCCGGCCCGTCTCGCGGAGGACGGTGTAGCGCGTCGACCGTATGTCACGGACGCAGTCCTGCATGGGTCTGACCGTCTCGAGGTGCTCCTCGCTGTTCACCCAGGCGAGGTACGGCGGCGCCGTCTCCCACTCGCTGGTGATGAGCCACTGGGACGGGTTCTCCACGGACTGGCACAGCTGGTCACCGAGGTGACCGGGAACCGAGGCGACCCGGCTGCGCATGTGCTCGTACGCGTCGAGGAACCGTTGCTGGGCGCCTTCGTGCAGATCGACGAGCAGGATGACGCGCAGCCTGGAGCCGTCGAACGCCGACTGGGATGTATACGTCGAAGTGTTCATCCGGCAGGCCCTCCTTCGCAGGGCGGACTGCGGCCGCCGCATCCGGCAGTCGGATGACGTCGGCCCTGAGCCCTCATCGTGGGTCGGGGCGTCGGACTCCGCGAGCCGCGCGGGTCATCAGAGGGAACTGCCCGCCGTGCAGGGCGCGTTTGCGTCCGGTGCCCTGCCTCGCCGCCGCGAAAGGAAAAAGCCCCGGCTCGTCATGAGCCGGGGCTGTGGTCCGTACGGCCTACTGGGCGAGGTGCCGCTCCACGGTCTCCACCTTGGTGGTGAGCCCGTCCGTCACTCCGGGGCGGATGTCCGCCTTGAGCACCAGGGAGACGCGGGGCGCCCGCTCCTCGACCGCGGCGACGGCGCGCCGGACGACGGCCATGACCTCGTCCCACTCGCCCTCGATCGAGGTGAACATCGCGTCGGTGCGGTTCGGCAGCCCCGACTCGCGCACCACCCTCACCGCGTCGGCGACGTACTCCCCCACGTCCTCGCCGACACCCAAGGGCGTCACGGAAAACGCGACGATCACGCGTTCACGACCCCTTCCTGGCGGGCGCGGGACGCGATCACCGCGTTCTCGGCCTCGCGCCGCAGCTTGCGCTCGGCGAAGAACCCGCCGGCGGGCAGCACCGAGAGGACGAAGTACAGCGCGGCCGTCTTCAGCGACCACTTCGTCCGGTTCCACGCGTCGGCCCAGAAGATCACGTACAGGATGAACAGAACACCGTGCACCATGCCCATCACCGGCACGGCGTTGAAGTCCGTGGTCCGCTTCAGCACCGAGCAGACCAGCAGGAGCAGGAAGGAGATCGCCTCGGGGGCCGAGACCAGGCGGAGGCGGCGGATGGCGGTGGCGGTCTTGAGGTCCACGGGTCACCTTCGGTGGGAGAGACGCGGCGGTCGATACGGTCGGTACGGTCTGACGGTTTGTGAACGCACGCACAAGCGTCCGCCCATTGTGACAAACCGCTGCGCGCTCCCCGGCCCGGGGTCCGTCTTTCCGGGTCCCTGAGGGTGCGATCAGGGTCGTTCTCCACCTACGGGCTCTGTCCGCGGCACCCGGCCTGCGGCTACCTTCGCAGTCGTGGCGATGTTCCGACTTCAGAGCAGCAAGGTGCTCGCCGTCGAGATGACCGGAGACGCCGTGAAGGCGAAGAACGGCTCGATGGTCGCGTACGACGGCGAGATGGCCTTCAAGAAGCTCAGCGGCGGCGGCGAGGGCATCCGAGGCATGGTGACCCGCCGGCTGACCGGTGAGCAGATGACGTTGATGGAGGTGAAGGGGCGGGGGACCTGCTGGTTCGCGGACCGCGCCTCCGAGATAAACCTGGTCGGCATCCAGGGCGACAAGCTCTACGTGGAGTCGAGCAACCTGCTCGCGACCGACGGCGGGCTGCGGACGGGGACGGAGTTCACGGGCCTGCGTGGCGCCTCGCAGGGCAACGGGCTTTTCACGACGACCGTCGAGGGCCACGGCCAGGCGGCGATCATGTCGGACGGCCCGGCGGTGGTGCTGCGGGTCAGTCCGCAGTACCCGCTGACCGTGGACCCGGGGGCCTACGTGGCGCACCAGGGCAACCTGCGTCAGTCCTTCCAGTCCGGTGTGACCTTCCGCACGCTGCTCGGGAGGGCGGCGGCGAGGCCTTCCAGATGCGGTTCGAGGGGACGGACTGGTGTACGTGCAGCCGAGCGAGCGGAACACGATCGCGGGAGACGTGTGAGATGGCCTTCCGGGAGATCAACGCGAAGATGGTCGAGGCGACGGTGACGCCCGGTCAGCGGCTGTTCAGCCAGCGCGGGGCGATGCTCGCCTACCGGGGCGAGGTGTCCTTCACGCCCAACACGGCCGGCGGCCAGGGCGGGGTCATGTCGATGATCGGCCGCCGGGTCGCCGACGAGGACACACCCCTGATGACCGTCGAGGGCAGCGGCACCGTCCTCTTCGGGCACGGCGGGCATCACATCCAGGTGATCCAGCTCTCCGGTGACACGCTGTACGTCGAGGCGGACCGCCTCCTCGCCTTCGAGGGCACACTCCAGCAGGGCACCATGTTCCTGGGCTCACAGGGCGGCGTCATGGGCATGGTCCGCGGCCAGGTCAGCGGCCAGGGGCTGTTCACCACCACGCTGAAGGGCCACGGGGCCGTCGCGGTCATGGCGCACGGCGGCGTCATCGAGATCCCGATCACCCCGCAGCGCCCGGTGCACGTGGACCCCCAGGCCTACGTCGCCCACCACGGCGAGGTCCGCAACAAGCTGTCCACCGCCCTGGGCTGGCGGGACATGGTGGGCCGCGGCTCGGGCGAGGCGTTCCAGCTGGAGCTCAGCGGCAGCGGTGCGGTGTACGTCCAGGCGTCGGAGGAGAAGCTTTGAGCACCTACGGAACTCCGGGCGCCGGCCCGCGGTCTTCGACCCGGCGACGCTGCCGCCCGACGACAACGTCAATCCGTACACCTTCTGTGTGGAGCTGAAGGGGAGCCAGTGGTTCCTGCAGAAGGGGAAGATGATCGCCTACTACGGCTCGATCGACTTCAACGGCGTCGGACACGGCCGACTCGACCGGCTTGTCCGTACGTCCTTTCATTCGCCTCTGCACGCGAGCGACTGGGTCGTGGCGGAGGGCTCGGGGAAGATGCTCCTCGCCGACCGGGCCTTCGACGTGAATTCGTACGACCTCGAGGACGGCAATCTGACCATTCGCTCTGGCAACCTGCTCGCTTTTCAGCCAACTCTGTCGCTGAAGCAATCAATCGTGCCGGGTTTTCTGACCCTCATCGGAACCGGAAAGTTCGTGGCCGCGTCGAACGGCCCGGTGGTGTTCATGGAACCCCCGATCCGGGTGGACCCGCAGGCCCTGGTCGGATGGGCCGACTGCCCCTCCCCCTGCCACCACTACGACCACGGGTACATGACAGGCCTCATGGGCGGTCTACGTGCACTGACGGGCTTGGGAGGCGCCTCCGGCGAGGAGCACCAGTTCGAGTTCGTCGGCGCCGGCACGGTGCTGCTCCAGTCCTCCGAGACCCTGATGGCCGAGCAGGCCACGGGGGCCGTTCCGCACCAGGCGGGCGTGCCCGGAGGCGGACCCTCCGGGCCGCAGCACGGCCAGTCCGGGGCACCGCGTCTTCCCGGACAGCTGGGGGACCTCCAGCGTCGCTTCGGGCTGTGAGCGGTAGTCTGCGGAGTGTGACATCGAACGCCTGCGCACCAGTGTTCGGCGGGCGTGCGGTGTCACACGAAAACCCTCACTAGTTCGCCTTTCAACATTTTAGGTAGACTTCATTCATGGAGACCGAAACGGCCACGCGCTGGCTGACCGATGCGGAGCAGTGCGCCTGGCGCACCCACCTGGAGGTCAACAGGCTGTTGACGTACCAGCTCGAAAAGGACCTGCAGCCGTTCGGCCTGACGATGAACGACTACGAGATCCTGGTGAATCTCTCCGAGTCGGAGGACCAGCGGATGCGGATGAGCGACCTCGCCTCCGCCACCCTCCAGTCCAAGAGCCGCCTCTCGCACCAGATCACGCGCATGGAGAACGCGAACCTGGTCCGGCGGGAGAACTGCGAGTCCGACCGCCGCGGGCTCTACGCGGTCCTCACCGAGCACGGCATGGCGACGATGCAGAAGGTCGCGCCCCACCATGTGGCGTCCGTGCGGAGTCACTTCATCGACCGGCTGTCCCCGAGGCCCTGACGGAACTCGACAAGGCCCTCAAGCCCATCGCGGAGCACCTGCGCGGCCGGCGCGGACGCCCGTAGCCCCGGCGGCCCCGGTCAGGCGAGGGGCAGGCGGAGTTCGAACAGGGCTCCGCCTGCCGGCCCCCGGCCCGCCGTGAGGGTGCCGCCGTGCCGTACGGCGACGTCCCGGGCGATGGCGAGTCCCAGCCCGGCCCCGCCGTCGTCACGACTGCGGGCGGCGTCCAGCCGTACGAACCGTTCGAAGATCCGCTCCCGGTCGGCCTCCGGCACCCCGTCCCCGTCGTCGGCCACCCCGACCACGGCACGGTCACCCTCCCGCCGCACGCTCACCGTGACGGCCGACCGCGCGTGCCGCTGGGCGTTGTCGAGCAGATTGGCGAGCACCCGCCCCAACTGCCCCCGCGATCCGGCCACTTCCACCGGCTCCGCGTCCACCGTCACGCCCGTCCGCCCCTCGGCCTCCTCCCGGGCCAGCCCGGCGAGGTCCACCTTCGCGTCGGCCGGCCGCTCCCCCGCGTCCAGCCGGGCGAGCAGCAGCAGGTCGGCGGCGAGCCGCTGCAGCCGTACGGTGTCCTCCACGGCCCCGTCGAGGTCGAGCAGCTCGGGATGCGCGGCCGCCACCTCCAGCTGCGTCCTCAGCGAGGCGATCGGGCTCCGCAGTTCGTGGGACGCGTCGGCGACGAACCGCCGCTGCCGCTCCACGGACGTCTCCAGGGCCGCGAGCGTCTCGTTGGTGGTACTCGCGAGCCGGGCGACCTCGTCATGGGTGTCCGGCTCCGGCACCCGCCGCGCGAGGTCCTCCGACTGGGTGATCGCGGCCATCTCGCGCCGGATGCCCTCCACCGGCCGCAGCGCCCGCCGGGTGACCAGCCAGGTCACTCCCGCGACGACGCCGAGCAGCAGCGGGAACCCGATCAGCATCACCGTCAGCGCGGTCCGCACGGCCCCGTGCTCGGCGGCCAGCGGCCAACCGGCGTAGACCTTGAGCCGCCCCCGGTCCTGCGTCTCCACCTCGACGGCGGCGAACCGGTAGTCCTCCGCGTCACCGTCGATCGTCGCCGACCCGTTGCTGAAGACGCTCTTCGCGGCGATCTCCCCGGGTTCGAGGGCCTCTTCGTGGTCGTCGGAGTCGTCGTCATCGTCCCCGCGCGGCGCGGCCGGCGGCCGCGGTTTCACCTGGTCGTTGTCGGTGCCGCTGATCTTCTCCAGATCCTCACTGGCCGCGACCAGACGCTTGTTCTCGTCGAGGACCTGCACCGGCCCGTCGTCGCCGTCCAGCCCCGACAGCTTGCCGTACGGCGTCCCGGCGGCGAGCTCGGACGCGACCGCCCGGGCGGACCGCTCCGCCTGGGTGCCGGCCTCGCCGATCAGATTGGACCGCAGGGACAACAGCACGGCGGCCCCGGCGGCGACGAGCGCCACCGCGACCACGAGCGTGGCACCGAGCGTGGCGCGCGCCCGAACGGACCCGAACAGCCGCCTCACGGCGACGTCTCCAGCCGGTACCCGGCGCCGCGCACGGTCCGGATCAACCCCGCCCGCAGCTTGCGCCGCAGAGTGCTGACGTACACCTCGACGATGTTCGGATCACCCTCGTACGCGAAGTCCCACACGTGCTCGAGGATCTCCGACTTCGACACGACCTCACCGGCCCGCAGCACGAGCTGCTCCAGCACGGAGAACTCCTTGGCGGTGAGGGCGATTTCGTCCTCACCCAGGAACACCCGCCGAGCCGCCGTATCCACCTTCAGATCCCCGTGCACATGAACGGGCGAGGCCCCGGCTCCCACCCCTCGTCGCCGCAGCAGCGCCTTGATCCGGGCCACGAGCACCACATACGAGAACGGCTTGGTCAGATAGTCGTCGGCACCGGTGTCGAGCCCCTCGGCCTCGTCGTACTCGCCGTCCTTGGCGGTCAGCATCAGGATCGGCACCTCGTGCCCGGCGGCGCGCAGGGCGGCGCAGACCCGGTAGCCGTTGAGGCCGGGCAGCATGATGTCGAGGATGACCAGGTCGTACGTCCCCTCCGAGGCCTGGTGAAGGCCCTCCCGCCCGTCGTGGACGACGTCCACGGCGTACCCCTCGGCCGTCAGGCCCCTGGCGAGCGACAGGGCCAGCCGCTTCTCGTCCTCCACGATCAACAGGCGCATGGGTAAAGAGTGGCAAAGCCAAGCTGAAGATCCCTTCAGGGGGCTTCAGGTTCCTCTCAGCCTCGATCAGCCACCTTTGAACACGTCGAAAACGAAACGACTCGGGAGGAACCCGCATGAAGCGCAACATCGTGATCGCCGCTGTGACCGCTGCCGCTCTGATCGGCGGTGGTACGGCCACGGCTCTCGCGACCACGGGAGACGACGAGGGCTCTGCGCGGCAGGCGGCCAACACCCGGCTGACGGACGACGACGTCCGGGACGACCAGGACGACCGGGACGACGCCGCGCGGGCGTCCTCCACCGACGTCACGGCGTCCGAGGCCATCGCCTCCGCGCTGAAGCACACGTCGGGCACGGTGGTCTCCGCCGAGCTGGACGACGAGGACGACAGCGACAAGGTGATCTGGAAGGTCGACGTCCTGTCCGGTGACAGCTGGCACAGCGTGAGCGTCGACCCGTCCAGCGGCAAGGTCCTCGGTTCCCACGCCGACGACGAGGACGACACGGCGCAGGTGCGGACGGCGCTGAAGGGCTCCTCGGTGACGGCCGAGGAGGCGGCGAAGGCTGCCGCCGGCAAGGGCGTGGTGACCTCCGTCGACCTCGACGAGGACGGCAAGAACAAGTCCTGGGAGGCCGAGACCCGCAAGTCCGGCGGCGCCGAGCAGGACTGGAAGATCGACCTCAAGACGGGCAAGGTCACGGCGGACCGCGATCAGGACGACGACCAGGACTGACCGCTCACTGCCAGTTTTCAACCGCCCCGGCGTCTGCGCTGACGCCGGGGCGTTGCGCAACTCGGCGCAACGAGGTGCCGCTGCGCCCACCCTCCCCCAAGCTCTCGACTTCGCTCGAGCAGGGGGACCCCCATCGCCCCAGCGGCACGACTGCCCGCAGCTACGCGGGCAGTCGGCCCGCCCCCGCGCGCCCGCACCCGCCGTCGCACGGAAGGGGACGTGTCGGGGGGTGTCCGCCCGCAGCGGTTGGCGCGTCAACGGACAGCGAGTCGGTATCCGACCCCATCGCGCCGTTCCGAGGACGGACACCCCCCGGCGCGGCCCCGACCCACCCCCACGGCGTAGGCGCACGCGGCGCACCCCCACCACACCCGCACCGCCGCTCAGCCCTCCGTCAACCCGGCCACCAGCTCATCAGCCGCCCGGTAAGGATCCAGCTCGCCGGCAACGATCCGCTCCGCCAGCGCCCCGAGGCGACGATCCCCGTGCAGGTCCCCGATCCGCTCCCGGAGCGCCGTCACCGCGATCGTCTCGACCTCCCGGGCCGCACGAGCGGCGCGCCGCTCCGCGAGCACCCCCCGCTCCTCCATCCAGGCCCGATGCTTCTCCAGCGCCTCGACGACCTCGTCCACGCCCTCCGCCCGCGCGGCGACCGTCTTGACGATGGGCGGGCGCCAGTCACCCGGCCCCCTGGCCTCCCCAGCCCCAGCATGTGGTTCAGCTCCCGAGCCGTCGCATCCGCCCCGTCCCGGTCGGCCTTGTTCACCACGTACACGTCACCGATCTCCAGGATCCCGGCCTTGGCCGCCTGGATCCCGTCGCCCATCCCCGGCGCGAGCAGCACGACGGACGTGTCCGCCTGCGAGGCGATCTCCACCTCGGACTGTCCCACCCCCACCGTCTCGACGAGGATCACGTCGCACCCCGCCGCGTCCAGCACCCGGATGGCCTGGGGCGCGGCCCACGCGAGCCCGCCCAGATGCCCCCGCGTCGCCATCGAGCGGATGTAGACGCCCGGGTCGGACGCGTGCTCCGACATCCGCACCCGGTCACCGAGCAGCGCACCCCCGGAGAACGGGGACGACGGGTCGACGGCCAGGACGCCGACCCGCTTGCCCTGCTTGCGATAGGCCGTCACCAGCGCCGAGGTCGACGTGGACTTGCCGACCCCCGGCGACCCGGTCAGCCCCACCACGTACGCACCGCCCGTCAGCGGCGCGAGCGCCGCCATGACCTCCCGGAGCTGCGGGGACGCCCCCTCCACCAGGGAGATCAACCGGGCCACGGCCCGCGGCCGGCCCTCCCTGGCCTGGGCCACCAGCGTGGAGACGTCCTGCATCACAGCTCCGTTCATGTCCGTTCATGAAAAGGAGGTCCTGAGAACCGGTGCTCAGGCCTTCGGTACCCGCACGATCAGCGCGTCACCCTGACCACCGCCACCGCACAGCGCGGCCGCGCCCACGCCACCACCGCGCCGCTTCAGCTCCAGCGCGAGATGCAGCACCAGCCGCGCACCGGACATCCCGATCGGGTGACCGAGGGCAATGGCCCCGCCGTTGACATTCACCTTTTCGGTGGACACCCCGAGGTCCTTCATTGACTGCACGGCCACCGCCGCGAACGCCTCGTTGATCTCGATGAGGTCGAGATCCTCGACGCTCAGCCCTTCCTTCTTCAGCGCGTGCTGGATCGCGTTGGACGGCTGGGACTGGAGCGAGTTGTCCGGCCCGGCCACGTTCCCGTGCGACCCGATCTCGGCGATCCACTCCAGGCCGAGCTCCTGGGCCTTGGCCTTGCTCATCACCACGACGGCGGCGGCACCGTCGGAGATCTGCGAGGACGAACCGGCCGTGATCGTGCCGTCCTTGGCGAACGCCGGGCGCAGCTTCCCGAGCGACTCCGCGGTGGTGTCGCCGCGGATGCCCTCGTCCTTGCTGAACAGCACCGGGTCGCCCTTGCGCTGCGGGATCTCCACCGGCGTGATCTCGGCCTCGAACAGCCCGTTCTTCTGCGCGGCGGCCGCACGCTGGTGCGACAGCGCGGCGATCTCGTCCTGCTCCGGCCGGGCGATGCCCAGACGGGTGTTGTGCCGCTCCGTGGACTCGCCCATGGCGACGCCCTCGAAGGAGTCGGTCAGCCCGTCGTACGCCATGGCGTCGAGCATCTGGACCGCGCCGTACTTGAAGCCCTCACGGGACTTGGGCAGCAGGTGCGGGGCGTTGGTCATGGACTCCTGGCCGCCGGCGACGACGACGTCGAACTCACCCGCGCGGATGAGCTGGTCCGCCAGCGCGATGGCGTCCAGGCCCGACAGACAGACCTTGTTGATGGTCAGGGCCGGCACGTTCATCGGGATGCCCGCCTTGACCGCCGCCTGACGCGCCGGGATCTGCCCCGCCCCGGCCTGGAGCACCTGCCCCATGATCACGTACTGCACCTGGTCGCCGGCGATCCCCGCACGGTCGAGGGCGGCCTTGATCGCGAAGCCGCCGAGGTCGGCTCCGGAGAAGGACTTCAGCGAACCGAGCAACCGCCCCATGGGCGTACGCGCGCCCGCGACGATCACCGAGCTGTTCGTCTCAGAGGTTCCAGAAGACATGAGCTGCGATCCCCTTACCGGCTGCACAGCCGAGGAGTGAACGAGGGTTTACTTCGAATGTACTGACCGGTACTCCACCCCGTCATCCAGCTGTCGGTGTGATCGCGCGCACGTTGCGTAACCACCTCGGGAGCGCTGCACTGAATTCATGCTGACGCGAATCGACCACATCGGAATCGCCTGTTTCGATCTCGACAAGACCGTCGAGTTCTACCGTGCCACCTACGGCTTCGAGGTGTTCCACTCCGAGGTCAACGAGGAGCAGGGCGTGCGCGAGGCCATGCTCAAGATCAACGAGACGTCCGACGGCGGCGCCTCCTACCTGCAGCTTCTGGAGCCGACCCGGGAGGACTCCACCGTCGCGAAGTGGCTCGCCAAGAACGGGGAGGGCGTCCACCACATCGCTTTCGGTACGGCGGACGTCGACTCGGAGGCAGCCGACATCAAGGACAAGGGCGTACGCGTGCTGTACGAAGAGCCCCGACGCGGTTCCATGGGGTCACGGATCACCTTCCTGCACCCCAAGGACTGTCATGGCGTACTGACAGAACTCGTCACTTCGGCGCCTGTTGAGTCACCTGAGCACTGACCCTCGTACATAGGGGCCGGTAGGGTTGGGTGCGGTCGCCGCTCAGTCCAGGGTGACCGCGGTCCCGCCGTGCGACGGCAGGACTACCGGGGTCCGGGTTTCGGGGGACGAGCGTCGGGGCAGCAGCCTCTGCTCCGCCGATGATCTGACACCATTCCCCGGGGCCCCGTTCGGAGGATGGACGGAGCTCGTTGGAGAGAGTTGCGACCAGGGGACGGATGGGACCGCGCAGTGCGGGGCTACGAGAGCCAGGAGCGAGAGCCGGCGGCTGACGTCGACCACCTCTCTCGGTTCGAAGCCGAGATGAAGCGGCTGAAGACCGAACGGGAAAAGGCGATCCAGCACGCCGAGGACCTCGGCTACCAGGTCGAGGTGCTGCGCGCCAAGTTGCACGAGGCGCGGCGCACCATCATGTCCCGGCCCTCCTTCGAGGGGGCGACATCGGCTGGCAGGCCGAGCAGTTGCTGCGCAACGCGCAGATGCAGGCCGACCAGATCCGCGCGGACGCCGACCGGGAGCTGAGCGAGGCCCGGGCGCAGACCCAGCGGATCCTCCAGGAGCACGCCGAGCAGGCGGCCCGGCTCCAGGCGGAGCTGCACCAGGAGGCGGTGACCCGGCGCCAGCAGCTGGACCAGGAGCTGTCCGAGCGCCGCCAGACGGTCGAGTCGCACGTCAACGAGAACGTGGCGTGGGCGGAGCAGCTGCGGGCCCGCACCGAGCAGCAGGCCCGCCGGCTGCTGGACGAGTCCCGTGCCGAGGCGGAGCAGGCCCTGGCCACCGCCCGCGCGGAGGCCGAGCGGCTGGCGACCGAGGCCCGGCAGCGGCTGTCGAGCGCGGCCGAGGAGGCCCGCGCCGAGGCCGAACAGATCCTTCGGCGTGCCCGCACGGACGCCGAGCGGCTCCTGAACGCCGCCTCCACACAGGCGCAGGAGGCCACCGACCACGCCGAGCAGCTGCGCACGTCGACCGCCACCGAGTCGGAGTCCGCGCGCCGCGAGGCCCAGGAGCTGAGCAAGGCCGCCGAGCAGCGGATGACGGAGGCCGAGGAGGCACTCCGCAAGGCGCAGTCCGAGGCGGACAAGCTGGTCGCGGAGGCCAAGGAGGCCGCCGCCAAGGCCCTGGCGAGCGCGGAGTCCGCGAACGAGACGCGTACCCGCACGGCCAAGGAGCAGGTCGCCCGGCTGGTCGAGGAGGCCACGAAGGAGGCCGAGAACACCAAGTCCGAGGCCGAGCAGCTGGTCGCCGACGCCCGCGCCGAGGCCGAGAAGATCGTCGCGGAGGCCTCCGAGAAGGCCCGGACGCTCACCGCCGAGGAGACCGCGACCCAGCTGTCCAAGGCGGCCCGGACCGCCGAGGACGTCCTCAACAAGGCGTCCGAGGACGCCAAGAAGACCACCAAGGCCGCGGCCGAGGAGGCCGAGCGGATCCGCAGGGAGGCCGAGGCCGAGGCGGACCGGCTGCGCGCCGAGGCGCACGACATCGCCGAGCAGCTCAAGGGCGCGGCGAAGGACGACACCAAGGAGTACCGCGCCAAGACGGTCGAGCTGCAGGAGGAGGCCCGCCGGCTGCGCGGCGAGGCCGAGCAGCTGCGGGCGGACGCCGTCGAGGAGGGCGAGAAGATCCGCGCCGAGGCCCGCAAGGAGGCCGTGGCGCAGATCGAGGAGGCGGCGAGGTCCGCCGAGGAGCTGCTCGCCAAGGCCAAGGCGGACGCGGACGAGCTGCGGACGACGGCCCAGACGGACAGCGAGAAGGTCCGTACGGAGGCCATCGAGCGGGCGACCACCCTGCGCCGGCAGGCGGAGGAGACCCTCCAGCGCACCCGCCAGGAGGCGGAGCGGCACCGCGAGGAGGTCATCGAGCAGGCGGAGTCCCTCAAGGCGGACGCCGAGCGCGCGGTGCTGGAGCTGCACGAGGAGACCGAGCGCGCCATAGAGGCCCGCCGCGCGGAGGCCGCCGAGGAGCTGACGCGGCTCCAGACGGAGGCGGAGGAGCGGCTGACCGCCGCCGAGCAGGCGCTGTCGGAGGCCCGTGAGGAGGCCGCGCGGATCCGCCGCGAGGCCGCCGAGGAGAACGACCGGCTGCGCGCCGAGGCCGCCGAGCGGATCCGTACGCTCCAGCAGCAGGCCGAGGCCGAGGCCGAACGGCTGCGCGACGAGGCCGCGTCCGACGCGTCCGCCGCGCGGGCCGAGGGCGAGGCCGTCGCCGTACGCCTGCGGTCGGAGGCCGCGAGCGAGGCCGAGCGGCTGAAGTCGGAGGCGCAGGAGAGCGCCGACCGGGTGCGCGCGGAGGCGCAGGCCGCCGCCGAGCGGCTGGCCACGGAGGCGTCCGAGACGCTGGCAGCCGCGCAGGAGGAGGCCAACCGGCGCCGCCGCGAGGCCGAGGAACTCCTCGGCAGCGCCCGGCAGGAGGCCGACCAGGAGCGTGAGCGGGCTCGCGAGCAGAGCGAGGAGCTGCTGGCCTCGGCGCGCAAGCGCGTGGAAGAGGCGCAGACCGAGGCCGTACGGCTGGTCGAGGAGGCCGACCGGCGGGCCACGGAGATGGTGTCCGCTGCCGAGCAGCACGCCCAGCAGGTCCGGGACTCCGTCGCCGGGCTGCACGAGCAGGCCCAGGACGAGATCGCCGGCCTGCGCAGCGCCGCCGAGCACGCGGCGGACCGGACCCGGCGCGAGGCGCAGGAGGAGGCGGACAGGGTCCGTTCCGACGCCTACGCGGAGCGGGAACGGGCGAGCGAGGACGCCGCCCGGCTGCGCCGCGAGGCGCACGAGGAGACCGAGGCCGCCAAGACACTCGCCGAGCGGACGATGTCCGAGGCGATCACGGAGGCGGAGCGGATCCGCGCGGAGGTCGCCGAACACGCCCAGCGGGTGCGTACGGAGGCGTCGGACGCGATCGCCGAGGCCGAGCAGAGCGCTTCGCGCACCCGGGCGGACGCCCGTGAGGACGCCAACCGCATCCGTTCGGACGCGGCGACGCAGGCGGACACCCTCATCACCGAGGCGCGGGCGAGGCGGAGCGGCTCACCACCGAGACGGTCCAGGAGACCGACCGGCTCCGGATGGAGACGGTCACCGAGGCCGAGCGGGTCCGCACGGAAGCCCTCGCGGAGGCCGAGCGGGTACGGGCCGAGTCGGTCGCCAAGGCCGACCAGCTGGTCGGGGAGGCCACGGGCGAGGCGGAGCGGCTGCGGGCCGAGGCCGCCGAGACGGTCGGCTCGGCGCAGCAGCACGCCGAGCGGGTGCGCGGCGAGGCCGAGCGCGTCAAGGCCGATGCCGAGGCGGAGGCGGAACGGCTCGTCAACTCCGCGCGCGAGGAGGCCGACCGCACGCTGGACGAGGCCCGCAAGGACGCCAACAAGCGGCGCTCCGAGGCGGCCGAGCAGGTCGACAAGCTCATCACGGAGACCACGGCCGAGGCCGACAAGCTGCTCAGCGAGGCCCAGCAGCAGGCGCACAAGACCACCGCGGAGGCCGAGTCGCGGGCCGACACGATGGTGGGCGCTGCCCGCAAGGAGGCCGACCGGCTGGTTTCCGAGGCGACGGTCGAGGGCAACTCGCTGGTCGAGAAGGCCCGGACGGACGCGGACGAGCTGCTCGTCGGCGCGCGCCGGGACGCCACGCAGATCAGGGAGCGTGCCGAGGAGCTGCGCGACCGCATCACCGGGGAGATCGAGGAGCTGCACGAGCGGGCCCGCCGGGAGTCGGCGGAGGCGATGAAGTCGGCGGGCGACCGCTGCGACGCGCTCGTCAAGGCCGCCGAGGAGCAGCTGGCGAAGGCGCAGGCGAAGGCCAAGGAGATCGTGTCGGAGGCCAACTCCGAGGCGGGCAAGGTCCGTATCGCCGCGGTGAAGAAGGCCGAGGGCCTGCTCAAAGAGGCCGAGCAGAAGAAGTCCACGCTGGTCCGGGAGGCCGAGGAGCTCAAGGCCGAGGCGATCCGCGAGGCCAAGCGCACGGTCGAGGAGGGCAAGCGCGAGCTGGAGGTCCTGGTCCGCCGCCGCGAGGACATCAACGCCGAGATCTCCCGTGTCCAGGACGTCCTTGAGGCGTTGGAATCCTTCGAGGCCCCGTCCCCGGCGAAGGACAACGGAGTGAAGGCCGGCGCAACAGTCGGCGCACCCCGTTCGGGTGGCAAGTCCTCGGAAAGCTAGCGAAGCGGGGCGAATCCGGTGTGTGCTGGGGCCTTTGACCAAGTCTTTGGCAAGCGGTCCTGCGGTCAGCCACTCAAAAGGGGTGTCATTTTCCAGATCAAACGCGCATCCGCTCGATGACACACCGTTTCGGCCCCTAGGATTCCACCTATCACCTCACCGGTCTCATTCGACAGGAACCCCATGAGCGACACTTCCCCCTACGGCTTCGAGCTTGTGCGGCGTGGATACGACCGCGCTCAGGTGGACGAACGTATCTCCAAGCTCGTCTCCGACCGTGACAGCGCTCTCGCCCGCATCACCGCTCTGGAAAAGCGCATCGAAGAGCTCCACCTCGAGACGCAGAACGCCCAGGCCCAGATCAACGACGCCGAGCCGTCGTACGCGGGTCTCGGCGCGCGCGTGGAGAAGATCCTCCGCCTCGCCGAGGAAGAGGCGAAGGACCTGCGCGAGGAGGCCCGGCGCGCGGCCGAGCAGCACCGCGAGCTCGCCGAGTCGGCCGCCCAGCAGGTGCGCAACGACGCCGAGGCGTACTCCGCGGAGCGCAAGGCCAAGGCCGAGGACGAGGGCCTGCGGATCGTCGAGAAGGCCAAGAGTGACGCCGCCCAGCTGCGTTCCGAGGCTCAGAAGGACGCGCAGTCCAAGCGCGAGGAGGCGGACGCCCTCTTCGAGGAGACCCGCGCCAAGGCCGCGCAGGCCGCCGCCGACTTCGAGACGAACCTCGCCAAGCGCCGCGAGCAGTCCGAGCGCGACCTGGCCTCCCGTCAGGCCAAGGCCGAGAAGCGCCTCGCCGAGATCGAGCACCGCGCCGAGCAGCTGCGCCTGGAGGCGGAGAAGCTGCGCACCGACGCCGAGCGCCGCGCCCGCCAGACGGTGGAGACGGCCCAGCGTCAGGCCGAGGACATCGTGGCCGACGCCAACGCCAAGGCGGACCGCATCCGTTCGGAATCCGAGCGCGAGCTCGCGGCCCTCACCAACCGCCGCGACAGCATCAACGCCCAGCTGACAAACGTCCGCGAGATGCTCGCGACGCTCACGGGTGCCGCGGTCGCCGCCGCCGGTACGCCCGCCGAGGACGAGCCGATCTCCCGCGGGGTTCCGGCCCAGCAGTCCCGGTAACGCCCCGGGATACGGAGTCTGAATCTCCGCAAAGCCCTCTGCCGCTCGGGTGGCAGAGGGCTTTGTCCCGTTCTAGCGTGGCCGCATGATTGAGCTCGAGGGGCTGACCAAGCGTTACGGCGAGAAGGTGGCGGTCAACAACCTGTCCTTCACCGTCAGACCAGGCATCGTCACCGGCTTCCTCGGGCCCAACGGCGCGGGCAAGTCCACGACCATGCGCATGATCCTGGGTCTCGACCACCCCACCGCCGGCGACGTCCGGATCGACGGCAAGCACTACCAGCAGCTCAAGGACCCGCTGACGTACATCGGGGCCCTGCTGGAGGCCAAGGCCTGGCACGGCGGGCGCACCGCCTACAACCACCTGCTGTGCCTCGCCCACAGCAACGGCATTCCGCGCAGCCGGGTGCGGGAGGTGCTGGACACGGTCGGGCTGACGGCCGTCGCGCGGAAGAAGACCAAGGGCTTCTCGATGGGCATGGGGCAGCGGCTCGGTATCGCCGCCGCGCTGCTCGGGGATCCGCGGATCCTGATGTTCGACGAGCCGGTCAACGGCCTCGACCCCGAGGGCATCCACTGGATCCGCACCCTGATGAAGTCTCTGGCCGCGCAGGGCCGGACCGTGTTCGTCTCCTCCCACCTGATGAGCGAGATGGCCCTGACGGCCGAGCACCTCGTCGTCATCGGGCAGGGCCGGCTGCTCGCGGACACCTCCATGGCCGACTTCATCGCGCGCAACTCACGGTCGTACGTCCGGGTCCGCAGCCCGCAGCGGGAGCGGCTCCTCGACGTGCTGCACCAGGCCGGGATCGTGGCCGTGGAGAGCGGCGACGGGGTGCTGGAGGTGGACGGCGGCAAGGCCGAGCACATCGGCGAGCTGGCGTCGCAGCACCGGATCACGCTGCACGAGCTGAGCCCGCAACAGGCCTCGCTGGAGGAGGCGTTCATGCAGCTGACCGCGGAGTCGGTGGAGTACCACGCACACAGCGAGACGAGGCCCGAGCCCCCACGGCAGCAGCAGTGGGGCGAGGGCTGGAAGAGGGGCTGAGGCAATGGCGGTGACCCAGGTCGTACGGTCGGAGTGGACCAAGATCCGGTCGGTGGCGTCCACGGTGTGGACCCTCTCGCTGGTGGTGGTCGTGACGGTCGCCCTCGGCATGCTGATCTCGGCCCTGTCGAAGAACGAGTTCGACAGCATGAGCGGGCCGCAGCGGGCGGAGTTCGATCCGACGTTCATCAGTTTCGCGGGGATGAGCCTCGGTCAGCTCGCGATGATCGTGTTCGGCGTGCTGGTGGTGTCGAACGAGTACAGCACCGGCATGATCCGCACCTCGCTGGCCGCCGTGCCGCAGCGCGGGTCCTTCCTCTTCAGCAAGATCGCGGTCGCCACGGGTCTGGCCCTGCTGGTCGGCCTCGTCACCAGCTTCGCCGCCTTCTTCCTGGGGCAGGCGATGCTCGGCGAGCACCGGGCGGAGATCGGCGACCCGGGTGTGCTGCGGGCCGTGATCGGCGGCGGCCTCTACATGGCCCTCATCGCGATGTTCTCGATGGGCGTCGCCGCGATGCTGCGCTCGCCGATGCTGTCGCTGGGCATCCTGATGCCGTTCTTCTTCCTGATCTCCAACATCCTCGGCAACGTCGACGCGACGAAAAAGGTCGGCCGGTTTCTCCCCGACCAGGCCGGCAGCAAGATCATGCAGGTGGTCACGCCCATCGACGACGACACCCCGTACGGTCCCTGGGGCGGGCTCGGGATCATGGGGTTGTGGGTGCTCGCGGCGCTCGTCGGCGGGTATGTGCTGCTGAAGAAGCGCGACGCATAGGGGGACAGGCTTGGCGTGACCTTTTACCTCCTCTTGGGCGGAACCGTCAGCGCCTCGATATCCTCCTAACCCTTACGGGGGCGTGTGCCCCGCTGTCCTGAACCTTGCGATGGGTGCGGAGCATGATCGAAGCAGTCGGCCTGACGAAGCGCTACGGCGACAAGACCGCTGTGTACAACCTTTCCTTCCAGGTGCGGCCCGGAGCCGTCACCGGCTTCCTCGGGCCGAACGGCTCGGGCAAGTCGACGACCATGCGGATGATCCTCGGCCTGGACAACCCGACGTCCGGGCATGTGACGATCGGCGGCTATCCGTACCGCAGGCTGCCCAACGCCCCGCGCCAGGTCGGCGCCCTGCTGGACGCCAAGGCCGTGCACGGCGGCCGGGCCGCCCGCAACCACCTGCTGTGCCTGGCCCAGCTGTCGGGCATCCCGGCGCGGCGGGTGGACGAGGTGCTCGGTGTCGTCGGCCTGCAGGACGTGGCCAAGAAACGGTCCAAGGGCTTCTCCCTCGGCATGGGACAACGACTCGGCATCGCCGCGGCGCTGCTCGGCGACCCGCAGGTGCTGCTGTTCGACGAGCCGGTCAACGGGCTCGACCCCGAGGGCATCCTCTGGGTGCGGAACCTGATGAAGGCGCTGGCGGCGGAGGGCCGTACCGTCTTCGTCTCCTCGCACCTGATGAGCGAGATGGCGCTGACCGCCGACCACCTCATCGTCATCGGGCGCGGGCAGCTGCTCGCCGACATGAGCGTGACGGACTTCATCTCCGCGAACTCCGCGGACTTCGCGCGCGTCCGCACTCCCGACACCGAGCCGCAGCAGCGCGAGAAGCTGTCGGCCGCGCTCACCGAGGCGGGTGGTCATGTGCTGCCCGAGCAGGACGGCGCGCTGCGCGTGACGGGGCTGCCGCTCCCCCGTATCAGCGACATCGCGCACGGCACCGACGTACGGCTGTGGGAGCTGTCGCCGCACCAGGCCTCGCTGGAAGAGGCGTACATGCGGATGACCCAGGGCGCGGTCGACTACCGCTCGACCATCGACCAGAAGGAAGGCCTGCAGCAGCCGCTGCCGCCGGGCGCGCAGCCGCCGATGCCGGTCCCGGGCCAGGGCCAGCCCGGCTGGTACGCCCCGCCGCCGCCCCAGCCGGGCAGCCAGCCGTTCGCGATGCCGCCGCAGGGGGCACCGGGCCAGGCGCCCGGGGGCCCGTACGGCGCTCCGGGAGCTCCAGGCGCCCCGGAGCCGCTCCCAGCGCCCCTGGCGCCGTCGGCGCGGGCACGCCCAACCCGTACGCGCAGCCGGCCCCTCAGGCACCCCAGACGCCCCAGACGCAGCAGGGCCCGGACGCCCCGACAGCCAAGGCACCCGTGCCCCAGGGCACCGCACAGTCCGCGGCGCCCGCGCAGCCGGCCGCCCCGACCTCCGACCTGACCAAGCCCGAGGACGCCCGATGAGCAGCCCCCAGCCCCAGATGTCGCAGGCCGCACCCAGCTGGGAGGCGGCGCCCGGTTCTCCGTACCCGGGGTACACCTCGCCGATCCCGGTCGTGCGCACGCACCTCGGGCACGCCATCGCCTCCGAGTGGACGAAGATCCGGTCGGTGCGCTCCACGATGTGGACGCTCGGCGTGTTCGTCCTGCTCGTCGTCGGCATCGGCACGCTGACCGGCGTGGTGGTGGCGAACTCCGACCCGGCCCTGGAGGGCGAGAGCCCGCTCGGCCTCGGTTTCTTCGGGCTGCTGCTCGGCAGCATGTGCATCATCACGCTGGGCGTGCTGACCACGGCCTCGGAGTACGGCACGGGCATGGTCCGCACCACGATGGTCGCCTGCCCGAGCCGCGGGCGGGTGCTCGCGGCAAAGGCCATCGTGTTCTTCCTGGTCGCGTTCGTGGTGACGCTGGTGTCCGCGTCCCTCGTCGCGTTCCTGCACGTGGCGATGCTGGAGGGCGACGGCGCCAAGTCCCCGTCCGGCGGGGAGTGGCTGAAGGGCACGGTCGGCATCGCCGCTTACGTCGCGCTGCTGGGCCTGCTCTCGCTCGCGGTCGGCTCGATCATCCGGCACTCGGCCGGTGCCATCACCATCATGATCGGCGCTGTGCTCGCCCCGCTGGTGATCGCGCTGTTCATGTTCTCGGAGTCGCTGTCGGCCGTCCGCGACGCCCTGTTCGAGTACTCGATCCCGAACCAGCTCAGCGTCTTCTACGCCAACTCCCTCAGCCAGTCCGGCCCGTCCGGCTGGGACCCGCTGTGGATCATCCTCGGCGCGACGGCCGTCGCGTTCGCCGCCGCCTTCGCGCTGCTGGAGAAGCGGGACGTCTGAGTTCCCTCAGAATCTGGGCGCGTTACGGGACCGCTGCACCCCCGGGGTGCGGCGGTCCCGCGCGTTCCAGCAGGCCTTGTGCCAGTGCCGGCGGTCGTCGATGCCCGTGTGCTCGGACCACGCCACCACGTGCGGCACACCGTCCGGGATCATCTGGTCGCAGCCGGGACAGCGGTACGACTTGCCCTGCGCGCTCGCGCCGGCCACGTGCCGCACGTTCCAGTTCTCGCCCTGCCAGTTCTCCGAGGACTGCCAGCCGCCGTATCGGCCGGGGCGGTCGTCCTCGGCGCTCCGGCCGGAAGAACCGGCGTCCTTGGGTCGGTTGCGACGCGGGGACACGGGACACCTCTCGGGCTATACAGGAAGCACGGGCCGTGTCCAGCCTACGCGGCGCGGACGGGGGTAGGCGTACGGAACCAATCGCCACAACTCCCTCGTCGGGCGAGGCGGGCTGCCCACCGGGTCTCCCCCGGCGCCACGCGGAACACCCCATTCTGCAGACAATCCGCAAAGTACTCCGCTCGGCCGTGTCCTCGGCACGTGTCAGACGGTTATGCCCTGTGGGGGAGCTCCGTGTCGGAGCCAAGGAAGCGGGAAAGCAATGCGCGTTGGAAGTTTCGTGTTGGCGGCCCAGTTCCCCGGTCAGGGCGAGGGAGAAGCGCTGCACCGCGCGGTCCGCTCGGCCGAGGTGGCCGAGGAAGCCGGCCTGGACACGGTCTGGCTGGCCGAGCACCACTTCGTGCCGTACGGCACCTGCCCGTCGGCCGTCACACTGGCCGCCTTACTGCTGGGCCGCACCCGCCGCATCCGGGTCGGTACGGCGGTCAGCGTCCTGCCCACCGCCCACCCGGTGGCCCTCGGCGAACAGACCGCGCTGCTGCACCACACGAGCGGCGGCCGTTTCACACTAGGCGTCGGCCGCGGCGGCCCGTGGGTCGATCTGGAGGTGTTCGGCGCGGGCCTGGAGGCGCACGAGAAGGGGTTCCCGGAGTCCCTGGACCTCCTGCTGCGCTGGCTGCGTGAGCCGTCCGTGGCGGCCGACGGGGAGCGGTTCCGGTTCCGTGAAGTCCCGGTGGTGCCGCGGCCGTCGGAGGCCCTGGGCGAGATCGCGGGGCCCGAACTGGTCGTCGCCTGCACCTCCCCGGCGAGCGTGCGGCTGGCCGCCGAGCGCGGCCTGTCGATGCTGCTCGGGATGCACGTGGGAGACGAGGAGAAGGCCGAGATGGTCGCGCTGTGGCGGCAGCACGCGCGGGCGTGCGGGCGGCCGGCGGAGGAGATCAGCAACGCGTCCCATGTGTCGGCCGGTGTCTGCCAGATCGCGGACCGGCGCGTCGACGCGGCGGAGACACTGATCAAGGCGATGCCGGGCTGGCTGAAGCAGGGCCTGGACGCGCACGTCACCGTCGACGGGCGCACGCGCCGGATGCGCGACCCGCTGGCGTACACCGAACTGCTCTGCGGGCTGCACCCGGTGGGCACCCCGCGGCTGTGCGCCGACCGGCTGGCGGCGACCAGCGAGCGGACCGGCATCTCCCGCTTCGCCCTGCTCGTCGAGGGCTCCGGGGACCTGGCGGCGACCGAGGAGAACGTACGGCGGCTGGGGGCCGAGGTGCTCCCCAACTCGTCTGAACGCGCGGTGCGTTCCTGGGGGCTTGCCGCTCCGGTACAAAAACGCACCTCCCGCGTACGGAGCGGCAAGCGAGCGGCGCCTCAGCAGTCGCGGAACTCGGGCGACTGGTTCAGCACCTGACTGCGGACCGAGGTGAAGCGGACCAGCTTCTCGTCGACTGAGGAGTCAAGCGGGAACACGGCCACCCGGTGGCAGTTCTGGAAGGCCAGCCGCACACCGAAGTGCCGTTGCAGCGCGCCGCGTATCGCGTCACTCGCAAGCGCACGCAGCAACTGACCGCGTGCCTGCTCGTCCGGCGGAGGCGTCTGGTTGTCGGCGAACGCACCGCCGTCCACCTTCAGCTGGGCCACCAGGGAGCTGATCATCTCCCACGCATAGGGCAGGGAGGTCCGGACGCAGTCGACGAATTCGGCTTCGTCGACCTCGCCTCGCTCGGCCTGTTCCAGTAGGGCCGGTGAGACGTCGAGCGACATGAGTTCTCCTCTCGCACCCCCGCCCGGCGGGCAGGGGTTGCCGGACAGATAAGGGAGTTCGCGATACCGGACACGCTGCGTACACACGTCGCGACCTCCCGTTCATACGGTAAGCAACCGACGGTGACGGCACCAGGAGAATGCGCAGATGGCACACTCTCAATGAGCACACCATGCACACAATCGGCCATTACCGAACACGTGTTTTCCAGGGCGAATCGCGTCGACAGGCACCCGTCGGATAGCGTTGCCGACCATGCGTCTCGTCATTGCCCGCTGCTCCGTGGACTACGCCGGGCGGCTCACCGCCCACCTTCCCTCGGCCCCGCGCCTGATCCTTGTGAAGGCGGACGGCAGCGTCTCGATCCACGCCGACGACCGGGCCTACAAGCCCCTGAACTGGATGTCGCCGCCCTGCACGCTGAAGGAGGGCACCGGCGAGGACGAGGGCGTCTGGACCGTCATCAACAAGGCGGGCGAGAAGCTCATCATCACGATGGAGGAAGTCCTCCACGACTCCTCGCACGAACTGGGCGTGGATCCCGGCCTGATCAAGGACGGCGTGGAAGCGCACCTCCAGGAACTGCTCGCCGACCGCATCGAGACACTCGGTGACGGCTACACCCTGATCCGCCGCGAGTACCCGACGGCCATCGGGCCGGTCGACATCCTGTGCCGGGACGCCGAGGGCAAGACCGTCGCGGTCGAGATCAAGCGGCGCGGTGAGATCGACGGTGTGGAGCAGCTGACGCGCTATCTGGAGCTGCTGAACCGCGATCCCCATCTCGCACCCGTCCGCGGCATCTTCGCCGCCCAGGAGATCAAGCCCCAGGCCCGCGTCCTCGCGACCGACCGGGGCATCGGCTGCCAGGTCCTCGACTACGACGCGCTGCGCGGCATCGAGGACGACAAGCTGCGCCTGTTCTGACACGCCCCTGTACGACGAAAGCGGGCCGGGTCCTCAGAACGGACCCGGCCCTGCTGCGTGCAAC
Organism: Streptomyces tuirus; assembly: GCA_018195615.1. GTDB lineage: Bacteria > Actinomycetota > Actinomycetes > Streptomycetales > Streptomycetaceae > Streptomyces > Streptomyces tuirus_A. The sequence continues at coordinate 2,388,740 of JAGTPG010000001.1, forward strand.
GGGCGTCAGATCACCGACTCCGAGCTGCTCGGCGTTCCCGGACTGCTCTGCGGAGCGCTCGCGGTGGTGCTGGTCGGCGCGCTCGGCGCCGGGCCGCTGGCCGTGTCGGAGGTGCTCGGGCTGGTCGTCGGCGGGGTCGTCGTCGGCGGCTCGGACGTGGGCGGTTGTGAGGTCGGCGGCTGCGACGTCGGCGGCTTGGACGTCGTGGGCGGCTTGGACGTCGTCGGTGGCTTCGACGTCGTGGGCGGCTTGGACGTCGTGGGCGGCTTGGACGTCGTCGGTGGCTTCGACGTGGATCCCGGGTCGCTGGGGTCCGGAGAACCGCTGGGGTCGTCCGTCGGCGTCGGATCGTCCGACGTCCCCAGCGTCCCGTCCGGGCCCGGGTCGGTCGGGCGGCTCGTCGCCGCGCCCGTGTCGCCGTCGCTGTCGTTGGCCGGACGGTCGGCGCCCAGGCTGCCGTCGTTGATGCCCTGGCTGGCCGACGGGTTGACACCGACCTGGTCGGACGGCGGGTTCGGGTCGTTGTCGGAGGTGGCCCCGAGCGTCACCACCGTGCCGAGCACGGCCACGAGCAGGGCACCGGAGCCGGCGGCCACGAGGTTGCGCCGGGCCAGGCCCCTGAGTCCGCCCCGGACCTTGCGCGAGGACGCGGGCGAGGGACGGTGGGTGACCAGGGCCGGGGAGGAGGGCTGCTGCAGGGTCGGGAAGGCCGCCGGAACACCCTCGGCCGGGGACGCCGACTCCTCGTACCGGGCGTCGGGCACCTCCTCCCCCGCGGTCGGCCCGAGGCTCAGCGGCGTGCCGGAGCGGTCGGCGACCAGGGCGAGGGCACGGCGGCCGGCGACGGTGCCGCGCTTGTCGGAGAGGGCGCCGCGCAGGCCGACGGACGCCTCCAGTTCGGCGCGGGCCCGGTCGAGCTGCCCTCCGCACAGGGCGAGGATGCCGAGCTCATGGTGGAAGTAGGCCTGTTCGCCGACGTCCCCGGCGAGCCGGGCCGCCTCGGCGCCGGTCCGCAGGACCCGTTCCCAGGCGCTCCAGTGCAGTCCGGCGGCGAACGCGGGCGCTGCGGTGCGCGCCAGGTGCAGGGCCGGGCTCTCCTCGCCCTCGGCGGGCGGACAGGTGAGCGGAGTGAGGACCGCCAGGGCGGCGAGGAGCGCGTCGGCCTCGGCGCACACCCGCTCGGGGGTCACCGAGGGGTGCCCGGCCCACCAGGAGTAGTGCTGGGCGGCGCTGCGGGCGCCGGGCTCGACCTCGTCGGCGTATCCGGCGGCCTCCAGCTGGGTCGACACCCCGGCGGCGAGCCGGTAGCGGGAGCCGACGGCGGAGACCAGGCCGCAGGCGGCCAGTTCGCCGAGCGCGGCATCGGCGTGGGTGTCGCCGACCAGGGCGGGCAGATGCGCCTGGTGCGGGACCTCGCCGCCGAGGGCGACGGCGAACCGCAGGGTGGCGCGGGCGGAGGCGCTCAGCCGGGAGGCGAGCAGGGGCGCGGGGGCGGCGGCCTCGCCGAGCGAGGGCAGGGGCGCCTCGTCTCCGTCGGCGGCGTCGTACCCGTCGGCCGGGGGCGCGTCCTCGAAGACGCCGAACTCGTCGACGGCGCCGGCTCCGGCGCGCAGCCGGTCGCGCTGCCGCAGCAGGGCACCGGCCTGCACGAAGCGCAGGGGCAGGCCCTCGGACTCGAACCAGAGGTCGCCCGCCCAGTTGGACTCCTCCTCGGTCAGGGACCGGCCGACGGCGTGTTCCAGCAGGTCGAGTCCGGCCGCGCGCTCCAGGCCGCCGAGGACGACCTCCTCGACGGCGGCGTCGGCGGAGGGCTCCGGCACGTCCGGGGTGGCGCCCAGCAGGAAGGCGCACTCGGGGGTCGCCTCCAGCAGCTCGTCGAGCGCTGCACCACCGAACTCCAGGTCGTCGAGGACGACCACCGCGCCGATCTCGCGGACGTGGGTGAGCAGTTCGTCCCGGTCCGGGCGGTGCAGGGGGGCGTTGTACACCGCGTAGAAGAGGTCGTACAGCAGCTCGCCGGAGGTGCGGCCGAAGCCGTTCAGCCGGACGACGCCGTCGGGGGCGAGGTCCGAGCAGTCCTCGGCGACCAGGTCGAGCAGACGGGTGCGGCCGGAGCCGGCGGGGCCGGTGAGGCGGACGCTGCGGCCACGGGCGAGCAGGCGCACCAGCTTCTCGCGTTCGTCCTGGCGGGCGAGCAGCGGCAGGGTGGGCTGCGCGGGGCCGGGCGGGACGGGCGGCAGAGCCACGCGTTCGACCTCGGCGCGTTCGGCCGGGCCGAGCTTGACGGGACGGGCGGGCCGTTCCGCGGGCGGGCAGACCTCTATCTCGCTGCCGTCGACGGGGTTGACGGTCAGCAGGAAGTCGCCGGAGACGAGCTGCACCGTGCGGGCGAGCGCGGGCGCGTGCTGGCTGAAGTCGGGTGTGAGGGATTCCCGGGGCGGGCGCTGGCGCGGCGCGGTACCGTCGCCGTCGTGGCCGTACTCCTCGGGTCCCCGGGTGTTCGGGTCCATAGGTCAAGCCCCCCAAAAGCGTGTGCGTGCTCTGAAAAGCCCCTCCCGGCCTTGCTGCACACCGCGCTGTCGCTTCTGGTCCGGGCCCGCTCGAAGGGTGTCAAGGCAGCGGGCAGCCGAACCCTAAACCTTCGCACAGTATCTACGACAGTCCGGGGTACCGCGCCGTCCGAGACGTCACGGTCTCGTGAGGATTGTGCGCGTCGCACGATTCGACATCGTCCGTCCGGGTCTCCCCGGTCACCCGTTCACACCCGTACGGGGAGTCACACGCGGGGCAGTGTCTCCACCCCGATGCCCCCCTCGATCGCCAGGATCCGGTGCAGGCGGGTGGCCACCAGCAGGCGCTGCATCTGCGGCGGGACGCCGCGCAGCACCAGGCGGCGGCCGCAGCGGCCGGCCCGCCGGTGGGCCCCCATGATCACGCCCAGTCCGGTGGCGTCCCAGGAGTCCAGTTCGGACAGGTCCAGCACCAGGTCTCCGACGCCGTCGTCGACGGCCGAGTGCAGGACCGTACGGGCGTCCGCCGCGCTCCGGACGTCGAGGCGGCCCCCGACGACCAGCTCGGCGTGGTCGCCCCTGATGTGCATATGCGCTCCCCGTGCGTGCGAATCGTGCTCCGCGTTCTGATATGGGTGATGCAACCTCTGACTGTGTGGAGGACGCAGAGGTTGCTTCTTGTAAGCGAACCGATACCGAATTCACCCCGGGGGGTGATGGCCCCGGGGCATGTGCGGTTTCAGTGCTTGTAGAAGCCCTGCCCGCTCTTGCGTCCGATGTCACCGGCGTCAACCATCCGGCGCATCGACTCGGGAGCCGCGAACTTCTCGTCCTGGGACTCGGTGTAGATGTTGCTCGTGGCGTGCAGCAGGATGTCGACGCCTGTCAGGTCCGCCGTCGCCAGCGGGCCCATGGCGTGACCGAAGCCCAGCTTGCAGGCCAGGTCGATGTCCTCGGCGCTCGCCACGCCCGACTCGTGCAGCTTCGCGGCCTCGACGACCAGGGCGCAGATGAGACGGGTCGTCACGAAGCCGGCGACGTCGCGGTTGACGACGATGCAGGTCTTGCCGACCGACTCGGCGAACTCCCGGGCCGTGGCCAGGGTTTCGTCACTGGTCTTGTAACCGCGGACCAGTTCGCACAGCTGCATCATCGGCACCGGCGAGAAGAAGTGCGTGCCGACGACCCGTTCCGGACGCTCCGTCGCCGCCGCGATCTTGGTGATCGGGATGGCGGAGGTGTTGGAGGCGAGGATCGCCTCGTCCTTCACGATCTTGTCGAGCGCGCGGAAGATCTCGTGCTTGATCTCGAGCTTCTCGAAGACGGCCTCGACGACGACGTCCGCGTCGGCCGCGGCGTCCAGGTCGGTGGTGGCGGTGATGCGGGCGAGGGCGGCGTCGGCGTCGTGCGCCTCCAGCTTGCCTTTGGCGACGAACTTGTCGTACGACGCCTTGATGCCGTCGGTGCCCCGCTTCAGCGCCTCGTCGGTGACGTCGCGCAGGACCACGTCCCAGCCCGCCTGTGCGGAGACCTGGGCGATGCCGGATCCCATGAGGCCGGCTCCGATGACGGCGAGCTTCCGTGCCACTGTGCGACTCCCCTGACGCGCTGCTTATGTCTGCCTCTCCGGCGGACACTAGCGCTCGTGAGGGTCTGTGTGACCAGTAAGTAATGCGCGTCACGTCTCACATGACGGACATCACACCAGCAGGGGTCATCCCGCGCCTCGGACGGCGTAGTTGAGCACCTTCTCGCTCAACAGCTCCTCGATGTCGCCGAGGAGCACCAGCATCTCCCGTGACACTTCGTCCGGGTTGCGCCCCTGGGTCATCTCGCGGCCGATCGCGACGAAGACGGTGCCGTGGACCCAGCAGATCTGACCGGCGATCAGCCTGGGCAGCGGGTCGCCGTCCTCGGCGCCCGTCTCCTCGCGGAGGGTCGCCTCCAGGTTGTCCTGGATCTCCTGCTGGATGCTCCACAGCCGGGAGCGCAGCGGTGGCGCCTCGTCGATGCAGCGCATGAAACGGTCGTAGCCCTCGATGAGGCCCATCCGGGGCGAGACGGCCTCGATCTCGGCGCGCAGCTCGCGCAGCACCGCCCGGGCGGCCGACTCCCCCGCGTCCCGGCCGCGCACCCAGCGCGAGAGCCGGTCGACGACGCCCTGGGAGCGGTCGAAGAAGAGGTCCTCCTTGGCCGGGAAGTAGTTGTAGACGGTGTTCACGGAGACGTCGGCCGCCTCCGCCACGTCCGCGATCGTCACCGTCACGAACCCGTGCTCCAGGAACAGCCCGGTGGCGATGTCCGAGATGCGCTGCCTGGTCTCGCGCTTCTTCCGCTCCCTGAGCCCCTCTGCCATGTCCGAATCCTAACTTCCCTGGGGCCTACCAAAACTTGGGGTCATTGCAAACTTTAAGAGACTCTGCTTTTCTGTCGGCCATGGCAATCATCAGTACGGCCGGTCTGGCCCGTACCTTCCGGACCAAGCGCGGCCCTGTGGACGCCGTGCGCGGCATCGACCTGACCGTCCGCGAGGGCGAGATCCTCGGCTTCCTCGGCCCGAACGGGGCCGGCAAGACGACGACCCTGCGGATGCTGACGACCCTGCTGGCACCGACCGGCGGCGCCGCCACCGTCGCGGGCTGTGACCTGGCGACCGACCCGGCCGGGGTGCGGAGGGCCTGCGGCTACGTGGCGCAGTCCGGCGGGGTGGACCCGCAGATCACCGTGCGGGAGGAGCTGGTCACCCAGGGGCGCCTGTACCGGCTGACGAAGACACAGGCCGCCGAGCGCGCCGGGGAACTGGCCCGCGACCTGGGCCTCACCGAGCTGCTCGACCGCAAATGCGCCGCGCTCTCCGGCGGACAGCGGCGCCGCCTGGACATCGCGATGGCGCTCACCCACCGCCCGGAGGTGCTGTTCCTCGACGAGCCGACGACCGGTCTCGACCCGGGCAGCCGGGCCGACCTGTGGGAGCTGGTGCGCCGGCTGCGCGACGAGCACGGCACGACCGTCTTCCTGACCACGCACTACCTCGACGAGGCCGACGCCCTCTCCGACCGGCTGGTCGTCGTCGACCGGGGCGTGGTCGTCGCCGAGGGCACTCCGGGCGCGCTGAAGCTGGAGTACGGCGGCTCGATCGACGCGACCCTCCAGGACACGTTCCTCGCCATCACCGGCCGCAGCGCCGCGCCGGCCGACGCCGCCCCGTAGCCGTATAGGAAGTCTCCGATGCTGTTGCACGACACGGCCCTCATCTACGGCCGCTACCTCCGCCAATCCCTCCGCTCGCGCTTCGCGCTGCTCTTCGGCGTGCTGATGCCGCTGCTGTACCTGCTGTTCTTCGGCCCGCTGCTGACCGACCTGCCGCTCGGTGAGCGGGGCAGCTCCTGGCAGGTGCTCGTCCCCGGACTGCTGTGCCAACTCGGTCTGTTTGGGGCGTCGTTCGCGGGCTTCGCGATCATCATCGAAAAGGGCCAGGGGGTGGTCGAGCGCATGCGCGTCACCCCCGTCAGCCGACTGGCCCTGCTGCTCGGCCGGGTGCTGCGGGAAGCCACCGTGTTCGTCTTCCAGGCCGTGCTGCTGGTGCTGGCGGCGATGGCCATGGGCCTGCGGGCGCCGCTGGCCGGCGTTCTGATCGGCTTCGGGTTCGTCGCCCTGCTCACCGTGTCGCTGGCCGCGCTGTCGTACGCGCTGGCGATGAAGCTGAGTACGCCGCAGGGCTTCGGACCGGCGATCAACGCGCTGACCATGCCGTCGATGCTGCTGTCCGGCCTGATGCTCCCGATGAGCCTGGGACCGGCGTGGCTGGACGTCCTCTCGCACCTCATGCCGTTCCGCTATCTGGTGGACGCGGTGCGGGACGCGTACGTCGGCACCTACGCGACGGCGCACATGCTGTACGGCGTCCTGGTGGCCGTCGGGCTCACGGCCGTGTCCGTGACGGTGGGCACACGCGTGTTCCGAACCGCCGGAGCGTAACTACGCTGGCCACATGGTCAATCTGACGCGCATCTACACCAGGACCGGCGACCAGGGCACCACCGCCCTCGGCGACATGAGCCGGGTCGCCAAGACCGATCCGCGGATCTCCGCGTACGCCGACGCCAACGAGGCGAACGCGGCGATCGGCACGGCGGTCGCGCTGGGCGGTCTGGACGAGGAGATCGTCAAGGTCCTCACCCGGGTCCAGAACGACCTGTTCGACGTGGGCGCGGACCTGTCGACGCCGGTGGTGGAGAACCCGGAGTTCCCGCCGCTGAGGGTCGAGCAGTCCTACGTCGACAAGCTGGAGGCGGACTGCGACCGCTTCCTGGAGGGCCTGGAGAAGCTCCGCTCCTTCATCCTCCCCGGCGGCACCCCGGGCGCGGCCCTGCTCCACCAGGCCTGCACGGTCGTGCGCCGGGCGGAACGCTCGACGTGGGCGGCGCTGGAGGTGCACGGCGAGGTGATGAACCCCCTGACGGCCACCTACCTCAATCGCCTCTCCGACCTCCTGTTCATCCTCGCGAGGACGGCGAACAAGGAGGTCGGAGATGTGTTGTGGGTGCCCGGCGGGGAGCGCTAGGTTCTGCCCGCGCGGCGTGATAGAGGCCGTTGGCGGAGAGGACCCCTCCGACGATCATCATCACGATGCCGACCTTCGTGAGGGTGACGACGGGGACGTCCACGCCTCCGGTGAACCGCCACAGCACCAGGCCGGCCAGGAAGGTGACGACGCCTTCCAGCAGGTACTGGGACGCCTTGCTCATCTGGGTCGTCCTGCTCATGAGTGTGTCCTTTCCTTCGAGGTGGTGACCGCCTCCGGCTCCCCCGCAGGGGCCTTCCTCGGCCAGATCAGGTAACTCAGCGCGAACAGGCCGTGGAACCCGGTCACACGCCAGGCCATGTGGCGCCAGTCCTCCAGGGAGGTCACGCGGCCGGGGTCGTCCACGTACCAGATCGCGAGCTGGAGGAGCACGGTCGCGACGACGGCGCCCACCAGCGTGCCCAGCCAGACCTTGCCCTCGTGGCGCGCCCTCGCCATGCCGTGGCGCGGGGCCCGAGCGGGGCGGGGCGCCGCCCAGCCGGTGAGCGGCGTGGCCGTCCAGCCACTTCACCGTGCGGTGGCCGTGTCCGACGGTGTAGCCGAGGTACAGCGCGGCCAGGCCGTGCGTCCAGTTCGGCTCGGCACCGTTCTTCAGGTCCAGCGCGGTGGCGACCAGCAGGACGACCTCCAGCAGCGGCTCGCACAGCAGCAGGCCCAGTCCCAGGCGCGGCATGCGCAGCAGGTAGCGGGCGCTCAGCCCGGCCGCCAGCAGCACCCAGAAGCCGATCTCGCAGGCGGCGATCAATGCGACGATCACGGTTCGCTCCTCTCGGTCACCTCTTCAGGCTCCCGTGCGGCGCGCCCGGAATCGTCGTCGCGACTGACGAACCCGCGGTACATCGAAGGATGCAGCCGGGGACCCTCCGCGGGGATCACGCGAAGGGCGCGACGGCCGTGTTGGATGGTGCCATGCCCGTACGACTCCCCCGCCCCGCCGTTTCGACGTCTGCGTCGCGCTGGGCGGCCTGCTCGGCGGGCTGCTGCTGTGGGGTGCCGGCCTGGCCACCCGGCCGCACACGGAGGTGTACGTGCTCCTGCCGGGGCGCTGGCCGGTGCTGCTGCCGCTCGTCGTCATGGCGGGCTGCGAGCTCCTGCGCCGTACCGCCCCGCGCACGGGCCTGCTGATCGGCACGGCCGCGATCGTCCTGGACGTCCTCACGCAGGGCAACCTGGTCTCGATCCTGATGTACACCGACCTGATGTACGCGGCCGTCCTGTACGGCCCGCCCGCGTCGGCCCACCGCATTCCGCGGATCACCGGGCTGCTGTCGCTGGCCGGGGCAGTGGTGCCGTTCGCGATCTGGCGCGAGCCCGAGGCGCTGCTGATCGGCGTGATCACCGGCCTCGTGTCCTTCGGCCCCGCCGCCACCGGCCTGATCGTCCGCAACCACCGCGACGCCGCCGACTCCGCCCGGCTGCGCGCCGAGCAGACCGCGCTGCTCGCCGAGATGGACCGCACCCAGGCGGTCACCGCCGAACGCGCCCGGATGGCCCGCGAACTGCACGACATGGTCGCCAACCACCTGTCCGCGATCGCCATCCACTCCACCGCCGCCCTCTCCCTCGGCGACCCGAAGACTACGCAGGATGCGCTGGTGGTCATCCGCGAGAACAGCGTGGAGGGGCTCTCCGAGATGCGGCGGCTGATCGGCATCCTGCGCGACAGCAGCGGCGATGTGGAACCGGCCGCGGCCCCGACGCTCGACGGCCTCGGCACGCTGGTGGAGAACGCCCGCACCAACGGCCTCGACGTCACCCTGGAGGCCGAGCAGGGCGAGGTGCCGGCGCCTGTCGAACTCGCCGCCTACCGCATCGTGCAGGAGTCACTGACCAACGCTCTCAAGCATGCCGCCCAGGGCGCGGTCACCGTGTCCCTCGCCCGGCGGGACGGCTCGCTCGTCGTCGACGTGACCAGCCCGTACGGCGACCGGGACGCCCCGCGCGCCCCCGGCTCCGGCGCCGGTCTGGTCGGCATGAAAGAACGCGTGGCCCTGCTGGACGGCACCTTCGAGGCCGGCCCCGAGGACTCGCCCGTGGGCAAGATCTGGGCCGTACGCGCCACCCTCCCCGTCAACGACCCCGTCGAAGGAGACACCGCATGAGCCGGCCCGTCCGGGTCCTCGTCGCCGAGGACCAGTCCGCCGTCCGCGCAGGGCTGGTCCTCATCCTGCGCAGCGCGCCCGACATCGAGGTGGTCGGTGAGGCGGCGGACGGCGAGCAGGCGGTGGCGCTGGCCCGTGAGCTGCGTCCGGACCTGGTGCTGATGGACATTCAGATGCCGCGTCTGGACGGGGTGTCGGCGACCCGGCAGGTCGTCGCCGATCGGCTCGCCGACGTGCTGGTGCTGACCACCTTCGATCTGGACGAGTACGTCTTCGGGGCGCTGCGGGCCGGCGCGTCCGGCTTCCTGCTCAAGAACACCGAGGCCAAGGAGCTGCTGGAGGCGGTGCGGACGGTCGCACGCGGGGAAGGGCTGATCTCCCCTGCGGTCACCCGGCGGCTGATCGCGGAGTTCGCCGCGAAGCCGGCGCGGGAGCCGACGGCCGACCCGTCCGTCCTTGACCGGCTGACGCGGCGTGAGCGCGAGGTGCTGTCCTGCCTGGGCGAAGGCCTGTCCAACGCGGGCATCGCCGAGCGGCTCGACATGGCCGAGGCGACCGTGAAGACCCATGTCAGCCGGCTGCTGGGGAAGCTGGAGCTGCGCAGCCGGGTGCAAGCGGCTGTGTTGGCACAGGAGTTGGGAATCTGACGGGTTCCAGGGTGTGGTGGTCCAGACCTATTGACCGGTGGTCCAGACCTTTCTATTCTCACCGCACCTGAGTGGGGCGTGAGGCTCAGTCACGCCCCCACAACCTCATCGAGGAGGCGCAGCATGCGCTTCAGACACAGAGCCGCGGCAGGGTTCGCGACCCTGTTGCTCCCGCTGGCCGGACTGGTCGGCCTCGCCACCCCCGCCCAGGCGGCCACCTCCGCCACCGCGACCTACGCCAAGACCCAGGACTGGGGCTCCGGCTTCGAGGGCAAGTGGACGGTGAAGAACACCGGCACCACCACCATCAACTCCTGGACCGTCGAGTGGGACTTCCCCTCCGGCACCTCCATCACCTCCGCCTGGGACGCCGACGTCACCTCCTCCGGCACCCACTGGACCGCCAAGAACAAGTCCTGGAACGGCACCCTCGCCCCCGGAGCCTCCGTCTCCTTCGGCTTCAACGGCACCGGCTCCGGTTCCCCCGCCCACTGCAAGCTGAACGGCGGCAGCTGCGACGGCGGCACCACGGAACCCGGCGACAACGCACCGAGCGCCCCCGGCACCCCGACCGCCTCCGACATCACCGACACCTCGGTGAAGCTGTCCTGGTCGGCCGCCACCGACGACAAGGGCGTCAAGAACTACGACGTCCTGCGCGACGGCACCAAGGTCGCCACCGTGACGGGCACCTCCCACACCGACACGGGCCTGACCGCCGGCACCGACTACTCCTACTCGGTCCGGGCCCGCGACACCGCCGACCAGACCGGCCCGGTCAGCGGCGCCCGCGCGGTGCGCACCACCGGCGGCACCACCGAGCCGCCCACCGGCGACAAGGTCAAGCTCGGCTACTTCGTCGAGTGGGGCGTCTACGGCCGCAACTACCACGTCAAGAACCTGGTGACGTCCGGCTCCGCGTCGAAGATCACCCACATCAACTACGCGTTCGGCAACGTCAAGAACGGTCAGTGCACCGTCGACGACACCTACGCCGCCTACGACAAGGCCTACACCGCCGACCAGTCCGTCAGCGGCACCGCCGACACCTGGGACCAGCCGCTGCGCGGCAACTTCAACCAGCTGCGCCAGCTCAAGGCCAAGTACCCGCACATCAAGGTGCTGTACTCCTTCGGCGGCTGGACCTACTCGGGCGGCTTCGGCCAGGCGGCGCAGAACGCGGCCGCGTTCGCCAAGTCCTGCAAGGCCGTCGTGGAGGACCCGCGCTGGGCCGACGTCTTCGACGGCATCGACATCGACTGGGAGTACCCGAACGCTTGCGGTCTGACCTGCGACACGTCCGGCCCGGCGGCGTTCAGGAACCTGATGTCCGCCCTGCGCACGGAGTTCGGCCCGAAGTACCTGGTCACCGCGGCCATCACCGCCGACGGTTCCTCCGGCGGCAAGATCGACGCGGCCGACTACGGCGGCGCCGCACAGTACCTCGACTGGTACAACGTGATGACGTACGACTACTTCGGCGCCTTCGACAAGGACGGCCCGACCGCCCCGCACTCCCCGCTCACCTCGTACCCGGGGATCCCGCAGGCGGGCTTCAACTCGGCCGACGCCATCGCCAAGCTGAAGTCGAAGGGTGTCCCGTCCGCCAAGCTGCTGCTCGGCATCGGCTTCTACGGCCGAGGCTGGACCGGCGTCACGCAGTCCGCCCCGGGCGGCTCCGCGACCGGCGCGGCTCCCGGTACCTACGAGGCGGGCATCGAGGACTACAAGGTCCTGAAGAACTCCTGCCCGGTCACCGGCACCGTCGCGGGCACCGCGTACGCGCACTGCGGCAGCAACTGGTGGTCCTACGACACACCGTCGACGATCTCCGGGAAGATGACCTGGGCCAGGAACCAGGGCCTGGGCGGCGCGTTCTTCTGGGAGTTCAGCGGCGACACCGGAAATGGTGAACTCGTGACGGCCATCGACAACGGCCTCAAGTAGTAGACGTCCTAGGCCACATTGACGCGCTGACCGGGCGGGGCTGCCTCCAGCCACGCGAGGAAACCGGTCAGCGCGTCCTCGCTCATCGCCAGCTCCAGCCGTGTCCCCCGGTGCAGACAGGCCAGGATCACATGGTCGGAGAGCAGCGCCAGCTCCTCCTCGCCCTCCGGGACCCGGCGGCCGGCCACCTCGATCGCCGAACGCTCCAGGATGCGGCGCGGGCGCGGCGAGTACGAGAAGACACGGAACCACTCGACGCGGTCGCCGTTGTACCGGGCCACCCCGTACGCCCAGCCCTTGCCGTTCGTGTCGCCCTTCTCCGGGGCGTCCCAGCGCAGACTGGCGTCGAAGGTGCCGCCCGAGCGCTGGATCAGCCGGCGGCGCAGACCGAAGACGAAGAGGCCCAGCACCACGAGGGCCACGACGATTCCGCACACAGTCAGAGCGAGGACCATCGGCACCGACCTCCTCGTCTCCTAGGTAACGGAACGTAAAAAACACCCACATCCACCTCAGCCGCGGCTGGGTCCGGATCTCTCCGGTACCCAGCCGCGGCTGAGTGACGTCATCACACGGCGGACAGTGTCAGCGGGCCGCCGTCGCAGCCCTCAGACGGACGTCCGCGCGGCGCTGGGCCTCCGCGTCGTCCTCCGCCTTCGCGCGCTCCAGCTCCCGCTCCGCGCGCTGGACATCGATCTCGTCCGACAGCTCGGCGACTTCCGCCAGCAGCGAGAGCTTGTCGTCCGCGAACGAGATGAAACCGCCGTGGACCGCGGCGACGACCGTCCCGCCATCGCTCGTACGGATGGTCACCGGGCCCGACTCCAGCACACCGAGCAGCGGCTGGTGACCGGGCATGACGCCGATGTCGCCGGACGTGGTGCGCGCGACGACCAGGGTGGCCTGGCCGGACCAGACCTCACGGTCGGCCGCGACCAGCGCGACGTGCAGCTCAGCAGCCAAGGGTGGCTCCTCGGGTCACCACCCGGCTCTCATGCCGGGTGTTACGAACAAGTCTAGTGGGACGCCGAGCACCTCGGTGTCGGACCCCGCCCCGGGACTCTGCCGGGGGTCTGGGGTTGTCCCCCAGGCGATGCAGCAGTGGGCGTGACGGAGGGGGCGGGACGAACCCCGCCCCCTCCGGTATGAGCACGAGGCTCACGTTGAGCGCGAGGCTCAGGAGACGCCGAGCTCCTTCGCGTTCTTCTTCAGGTCCTCGAGACCACCGCACATGAAGAACGCCTGCTCCGGGAAGTGGTCGTACTCGCCGTCGCAGATCGCGTTGAACGCGGCGATCGACTCGTCCAGCGGCACGTCCGAACCGTCCACGCCGGTGAACTGCTTGGCGGCGTGGGTGTTCTGGGACAGGAAGCGCTCCACGCGACGGGCACGGTGGACGACGAGCTTGTCCTCCTCGCCGAGCTCGTCGATACCGAGGATCGCGATGATGTCCTGCAGGTCCTTGTACTTCTGCAGGATGTTCTTCACGCGCATCGCGGCGTTGTAGTGGTCCGCCGAGATGTACCGCGGGTCGAGGATCCGGGACGTGGAGTCCAGCGGGTCCACGGCCGGGTAGATGCCCTTCTCGGAGATCGGACGGGAGAGCACCGTCGTCGCGTCGAGGTGGGCGAAGGTGGTGGCCGGGGCCGGGTCGGTCAGGTCGTCCGCGGGGACGTAGATCGCCTGCATCGAGGTGATCGAGTGACCACGGGTCGAGGTGATGCGCTCCTGCAGGATGCCCATCTCGTCGGCCAGGTTCGGCTGGTAGCCCACCGCGGAGGGCATACGGCCGAGCAGGGTCGACACCTCGGAACCGGCCTGGGTGAAGCGGAAGATGTTGTCGATGAAGAACAGCACGTCCTGCTTCTGGACGTCACGGAAGTACTCCGCCATCGTCAGGCCGGCCAGGGCCACGCGCAGACGGGTGCCCGGGGGCTCGTCCATCTGGCCGAAGACCAGCGCGGTCTTGTCCAGAACGCCGGACTCTTCCATCTCCGCGATGAGGTCGTTGCCCTCACGGGTGCGCTCACCGACGCCCGCGAAGACGGAGACGCCCTCGTGGAGGTTGGCGACACGCATGATCATTTCCTGGATCAGCACGGTCTTGCCGACACCGGCGCCACCGAACAGACCGATCTTGCCGCCCTTGACGTACGGGGTGAGGAGGTCGACGACCTTCAGGCCCGTCTCGAACATCTCGGTCTTCGACTCGAGCTGGTCGAACGCGGGGGCCTTGCGGTGGATGGACCAGCGCTCGCCCTCGTGGACCTCGTCGCTGTTCAGCACCTCACCGAGGGTGTTGAACACCTTGCCCTTGGTGAAGTCGCCGACCGGGACGGAGATGCCCGCGCCCGTGTCGGTCACCGGGGCCTGGCGGACCAGGCCGTCGGTGGGCTGCATGGAGATCGCGCGGACCAGGCCGTCACCCAGGTGCTGGGCGACCTCCAGGGTCAGCGTCTTCTTCTCGCCCGCGAGCGCCGGGTCGGCGACCTCGACGTGGAGGGCGTTGTAGATGTCCGGCATCGCGTCGACGGGGAACTCCACGTCGACGACCGGGCCGATGACCCGGGCGACGCGGCCCGTAGCCGTCGCGGTCTCAACAGTGGTGGTCATTTATCGGTCACTCCCGCGGTCGCGTCGGCCAGGGCACTGGCACCACCGACGATCTCGCTGATTTCCTGGGTGATTTCGGCCTGGCGGGCCTGGTTGGCAAGCCGGGTGAGCGTCTCGATGAGCTCTCCGGCGTTGTCGGTGGCCGACTTCATCGCGCGCCGCGTGGCAGCGTGCTTGGAGGCGGCCGACTGGAGCAGCGCGTTGTAGATCCGGCTCTCCACGTAGCGCGGCAGCAGGGCGTCCAGGACGTCCTCCGCCGAGGGCTCGAAGTCGAACAGCGGGAGGATCTCGCCCTTGGGCTTCGCCTCCGCCGCGACCTCGTCGAGGCTGAGCGGCAGCAGCCGTGCCTCGATCGCCGTCTGCGTCATCATCGACACGAACTCGGTGTAGACGATGTGGAGCTCGTCCACGCCGCCCTCGGCCGTCTCCGTCTCGATCGCCTCGATCAGCGGGGCCGCGACCTTCTTGGCGTCCGCGTACGACGGGTCGTCGGTGAAGCCCGTGAACGACTCCGCGACCTTGCGCTCGCGGAAGTTGTAGTGGGCGAGACCACGGCGGCCGACGATGTAGCTGACGACCTCCTTGCCCTCACCTTCGAGCTTCGCCGTGAGCCTCTCCGCGGCCTTGATGGCGTTGGAGTTGAAGGCGCCGGCCAGACCGCGGTCGCTCGTGAGGAGCAGGACCGCGGCGCGGGTCGAGTTCTCCGGCTCCGTCGTCAGCGGGTGCTTGGTGTTCGATCCGGTGGCCACCGCCGTGACCGCCCGGGTGAGCTCGGTCGCGTACGGCGTGGACGCCGCCACCTTGCGCTGCGCCTTGACGACGCGCGAGGCGGCGATCATCTCCATCGCCTTCGTGATCTTCTTGGTCGCGGAGACGGATCGGATGCGACGCTTGTAGACCCGGAGCTGGGCTCCCATGAGTCAGGTCCCTTCCGTCGTCACTTGCCGGCAGCCGGAGCGTCCTCGCCGAGCAGCTTGCCGTCGGAGGTCTCGAACTGCTTCTTGAACTCCGCGATGGCGTCGGCCATGGCCTGGAGGGTGTCGTCCGACATCTTCCCGCCCTCGCGGATGGAGGTCAGCAGGCCCTGCTCCTTGCGGTGCAGGTACTCCAGCAGCTCCTTCTCGAAGCGGCGGATGTCGGCGACCGGGACCTCGTCCATCTTGCCGGTGGTGCCGGCCCAGATGGAGACGACCTGGTCCTCGGTGGCCATCGGCTGGTACTGCGGCTGCTTCAGCAGCTCGACCATGCGCTGACCACGCTCAAGCTGCGCCTTCGACGCGGCGTCCAGGTCGGAACCGAAGGCGGCGAACGCCTCCAGCTCACGGAACTGGGCGAGGTCCACACGCAGACGGCCGGAGACCTGGCGGATCGCCTTGTGCTGGGCGGAACCACCGACTCGGGAGACGGAGATACCGACGTTCAGCGCGGGGCGCTGACCGGCGTTGAACAGGTCCGACTCCAGGAAGCACTGGCCGTCGGTGATGGAGATGACGTTGGTCGGGATGAACGCCGAGACGTCGTTGGCCTTGGTCTCGACGATCGGCAGACCGGTCATCGAGCCGGCGCCCATGTCGTCGGAGAGCTTGGCGCAGCGCTCCAGCAGACGGGAGTGCAGGTAGAAGACGTCACCCGGGTAGGCCTCACGGCCCGGCGGGCGGCGCAGCAGCAGCGACACGGCGCGGTAGGCGTCGGCCTGCTTCGACAGGTCGTCGAAGATGATCAGGACGTGCTTGCCCTGGTACATCCAGTGCTGGCCGATGGCCGAACCGGTGTACGGCGCCAGGTACTTGAAGCCGGCCGGGTCGGACGCCGGGGCGGCGACGATGGTCGTGTACTCCAGCGCGCCGGCCTCCTCCAGAGCGCCGCGCACGCCGGCGATGGTGGAGCCCTTCTGGCCGATGGCGACGTAGATGCAGCGGACCTGCTTGTTCGGGTCGCCCGAGCGCCAGTTGTCGCGCTGGTTGATGATCGTGTCGACGGCCAGGGCGGTCTTGCCGGTCTGGCGGTCACCGATGATCAGCTGACGCTGGCCACGGCCGATCGGGGTCATGGTGTCGACGGCCTTGTAGCCCGTCTCCATCGGCTCGTGCACCGACTTGCGGACCATGACGCCCGGAGCCTGCAGCTCCAGGGCGCGACGGCTGTCGGTCTCGATCTCGCCGAGGCCGTCGATCGGGTTGCCGAGGGGGTCCACCACGCGGCCGAGGTAGCCCTCGCCGACCGCGACGGACAGGACCTCGCCGGTACGGCTGACCGGCTGCCCCTCCTCGACGCCGCTGAACTCGCCGAGGACGATGGCACCGATCTCGCGCTCCTCGAGGTTGAGGGCGAGGCCGAGGGTGCCGTCCTCGAACTTCAGCAGCTCGTTGGCCATGGTCGAGGGCAGGCCCTCGACCTTCGCGATGCCGTCGCCGGCAAAGGTGACCGTACCGACCTCCTCGCGCGAGGCCGCGTCCGGCTTGTACGCCTGGACGAAGTTCTCCAGCGCGTCCCGGATCTCCTCCGGCCGGATCGTGAGCTCCGCCATCTGGGTTCCCTGCTCTCCTTGTTGGGCCCGAAGTTTCTTAGGGGTCTGGGGGCGACCCCAGGATTCTTCTGCACGGCCCAACCAGGGCCGTCGTAAGTACGTAATGCCTATTGAGTTGCTGCTCAGCCCGCGAGCCGGCGGCTGGCGTCCTCGATGCGGTCCGCGAGGGAGCCGTTGATGACCTCGTCGCCGACCTGCACCCGGATTCCGCCGAGGACCTCGGGGTCCACGTCCAGGTTGAGGTGCATCTGGCGGCCGTAGAGCTTCGCGAGGGCGGCGCCCAGGCGCTGCTTCTGCGAGTCGCTCAGCGGCACCGCCGAGGTGACGACGGCGACCATGCGGTTCCGGCGCTCGGCGGCGAGCTTGGACAGGGACTCCAGTCCCGACTCCAGGCTACGTCCCCGCGGCGCGGTCACAAGGCGCGTCACCAGACGCTCGGTGGCCGACTGGGCCCGGCCGCCGAGCAGGCCGCGCAGCAGCTCGCTCTTGGCCGAGGTGGTGGCCTTGCGGTCGGTCAGCGCGGCGCGCAGCTCCGTGTTCGAGGAGACGATCCGGCCGAACCGGAACAGCTCGTCCTCGACGTCGTCGAGCTTGCCCGCCTTCTGCGCGGCGGTGAGGTCGGCGGTGGCGGCCAGCTCCTCCAGCGCGTCCACCAGGTCGCGCGACTGCGACCAGCGGGAGCGCACCATGCCGGCCACCAGGTCGGCGGCCGGGCCGCTGACCTGGGTGCCGAGCAGGCGCTGGGCCAGCTCGGCCTTGGCCTCGCCGGCCTGCGCCGGGTCGGTGAGGACCCGACGCAGCGACACCTCGCGGTCGAGCAGCGCGGTGACGGCGGCCAGCTCGTCGGCGAGCGACCCCGCGTCCACGGACGTGGAGTCCGTCAGCGCGTCGAGACGCTCACGTGCGGCTGCCAGGGCCTCGCGGCTCGCTCCGTTCATCGCCCGGCCTCGGCCTTCTCCTCGAGCTCGTCGAGGAACCGGTCGATCACACGGCTCTGGCGGGCGTGGTCCTCGAGGGACTCGCCGACGAGCTTGCCGGCCAGGTCGGTGGCGAGCTTGCCGACGTCCTGGCGGAGCGCGGACGACGCGGCCTTGCGGTCGGCCTCGATCTGGGCGTGACCGGCGGCGACGATCTCCTCGCGCTGCCGCTGGCCCTCGGCCCGCATCTCGGCGATGAGGGCGGCACCCTGCTCCTGCGCCTCCTGGCGCAGACGCGCGGCCTCGTGCCGGGCCTCGGCGAGCTGTGCCTTGTACTGCTCAAGCACGCTCTGGGCCTCGACCTTCATGGTCTCGGCCTCTTCGATACCGCCTTCGATCGCCGCGCGGCGCTCCTCCAGAACCTTGTTGATGTTCGGAAGCAGCTTCTTCCAGAAGAAGAAGAACACGATGGCGAAGGCGATGGTGCCGACGAGCAGCTCGGGGCCCGGAGGAACGAGCGGGTTCTGCTCCTCCTCGGCCGCCAGCTGTACCAGGTTGGCGATCACATCAGTGCCTTTCGTTGGCAGGTTCGCTCGTCAGGGCTCGATCATCCGTAGACGAACGGCATGACGATGCCGATGAGGGCGAGCGCCTCACAGAACGCGAAACCGAGGATCTGGTTGGCACGGATCAGACCGGCCGCCTCGGGCTGGCGGGCGAGGGCCTGGGTGCCGTTACCGAAGATGATGCCGACGCCGACGCCGGGGCCGATGGCGGCGAGGCCGTAGCCGATGGAACCGATGTTGCCTTCGACAGCGGCGAGGGTCTCAAGGGCAGCCATGCTGAATCTTCCTTCTTTTTCATGGACCGGCGGGGGTTGGCCACCGGACGATCAGGGGCGGGAGAGGGGCTCAGTGGTGCTCGGCGAGAGCGCCCTGGATGTACGTGCAGGCGAGGAGGACGAAGACGTACGCCTGGACGGCCTGCACGAAGAGCTCGAAGAGGATCATGACCATCGTCATGACGAAGGAGACACCGGCGGCCGGGATCATCCAGCTGTTCAGCAGGTACCAGGACGCCACGGTGAACATCACCAGCATCAGGTGTCCGGCGAACATGTTGGCAAACAGTCGCACCGCGTGCGTGAACGGGCGGACGACCAGGTTCGAGACGAACTCGATGCCCATCACGAGGGGGAGAACCGGGCCGAGTTCCTTGTCATAGCCGGTGACGTTCTTGAAGAAGCCGACGAAACCGTGCCGCTTGAAGGTGAGCGACACCCAGGTGACGTAGACGACCGCGGCCAGCACCGCCGGGTACGCGATGATCGACGACACCGGGAACTGCGCCAGCGGGATCACGGACCAGATGTTCATGATCCAGATGAAGAAGAACATGGAGACCATGAACGGGACGTACTTCTCGCCCTCCCGCTTACCGAGGGTCTCGTAGACGATGCCGCGGCGTACGAAGTCGTAGCCGGCCTCGCCGATCATCTGGAGCTTGCCCGGCACCACCTTCGCCTTGCCGAAGGCGAGCGTGAAGAAGGTGACGACAAGCAGGGTGGTGATGATCGCGAGCAGCATCACCTTGTTGAACTCGAACCCTCCAACCGTGGCGATCGGCTTGAAGAGGAACGAGTGCAGGCCCGGAGCCGGAAAACCACACCCGTTGTCGGACATGATCCGACAGCTCCAGTCAAAGGCGAGCTGGGTCTGGTCAGCACTCACCGCGGGCTCCTTCGGCGTGACGCATGGGTACGGCAACCTCGTTGTGTCGGCGCGGCACGGAGCCGCGGTTCGGCACGGGACTGGTGTTACGGATGTGGGGGCGGCTGGGGGGCATCTCGCCTCGCGATGGAGCAGGCGTCAGCTCGGATGCCCGCGCCCGCGATGCCGCAGTTGGCACCGGACGATAGCAGGAGATCTCATGCCTACTTATCCCGGCCCTACCCCTCACGACGAGTGCCCCGACTTTTCGGGCTTCCCGCCCGTCGTCGAATCGGGCTCGACGTAAAGGATCTTGGCCTTCATGTGGGCACGCGTCTGTGCGGCGATCCACGCAAGGGTGCCGACAACCAGCGTGATGGCAAAGGCCTTGGGGTTGAACAGCGTCGTGTTCTTGAACGCGGCGACGAAGACGAACAGCAGAAGGATCTGCGCCGCGTAAAGCATCAGGCCCATCGCCTGGAAAAGGTGCGGAAGCGATTTGGCAGTGCGCTGCAGGACGTAGAGACCGATCCCCATGAACAGGATCACCACGAGCGTCGCGGCGACCGCCCCGATCGCCCCCTTGCCACCGGCGACCACGCCACTGATGACGGCGGCAACAGCACCGACGGCAGCCGTGGGCACGGCGGCCTGGGCCAAGATCCGGGCGTCATTGGACGGCATGGCGGCAACTCCGCTTTCGCAGGGGGCAGGGTGTCGTCATGGACGAGCGTAGTCCCGGGCTGAGTGGAGACCTCACACCAATGGACCGTCGCACTGCGGTCCTTCGGCTCTATCCGGGGGGTTCTCGTGAACCGTATCACAAACTATTTGATGCAGTCTTTACCTGGAGGTGTGCGGACTGTCACACATGAGAGTGAACCTGCGCGTCTGAGCGAGAACAGCGCCGAGATGTCTGGTATTGGGGCGCTTCGCACTCCCATCACAACCCCACGACTTGGCAATGCTCTAGTCAGATTCTTACCTTGTCCCGGCCTTGCGCCGATCCGTC
The DNA here is from genome assembly GCA_018195615.1 of Streptomyces tuirus. Lineage (GTDB taxonomy): Bacteria > Actinomycetota > Actinomycetes > Streptomycetales > Streptomycetaceae > Streptomyces > Streptomyces tuirus_A. The sequence goes on from JAGTPG010000001.1 coordinate 2,409,309, forward strand.
AGACGCGAACGAGGGCCGATGGCGGTCGCTCCGTTGACACCGGAGACCCCTGACACCACAGGGGTGCGGCTCTCGGAGGCGACGGGGGCCGGCCCTTCCGTCGCGGACGCCGGCGTCGAGGCCTCGGGAGAGAGCGCGGCGACCGCACGGCGCCGGTAGCGCGGCGGCACGAAGCGCTCCATCCAGCGCGGGGCGCGGGTGTGAAGCGCGGCAGCAGAAGCAGCACCAGGCCGATCGCGCTGAGGAACACCACACCGAGCACGATCCACATCGACGCCGAGTTGACCGAGTAGGCGAGCGCGCCGAAGGCGATCAGCGCCGACCAGAAGTACATGATCAGCACCGCGCGGCTGTGCGAGTGGCCGATCTCCAGCAGGCGGTGGTGCAGGTGACCGCGGTCGGCGGCGAACGGCGACTGGCCGCGCCAGGTGCGGCGCACGATCGCCAGGATCAGGTCGGCGGCCGGCACCGCGATGATCGTCAGCGGCAGCAGCAGCGGGATGTAGACCGGGACCGTCTGGTGCACGGCCTCCTTCTCGGAGCCCACGTACAGGTTGAGCGCGTCCGGGTCGACCTGCCCCGTGATGGAGATCGCGCCGGCGGCCAGGACCAGGCCGATCAGCATCGAGCCCGAGTCGCCCATGAAGATCCGCGCCGGGTGCATGTTGTGCGGCAGGAAGCCCAGGCACATGCCCATCAGGATCGCCGAGAAGAGGGTGGCGGGGGCGGCGGCCTCGATGCCGTACGAGTACCAGATGCGGTAGGCGTACAGGAAGAACGCGGTGGCCGCGATGCAGACCATGCCGGCCGCGAGACCGTCCAGGCCGTCTACGAAGTTGACCGCGTTGATCGTGATGACGACCAGGGCGACCGTGAGCAGGGTGCCCTGCCACTGGGTCAGCGCGAACGAGCCCACGCCCGGGATGGGCAGCCACAGGATCGTCAGACCCTGGACGACCATCACGCCCGCGGCGATCATCTGGCCACCCAGCTTGATCAGGGCGTCGATCTCGAACTTGTCGTCCAGCACACCGATCAGCCAGATCAGCGCCGCCCCGGACAGCAGCGCCCGGGGTTCGTTCGACGTCTCGAAGACCTGGTTGAGGTTGGTGAGGTGGTCGGCGACCAGCAGGCCCGCGCACAGGCCGAAGAACATCGCGATACCGCCGAGCCGCGGAGTGGGTTCCCGGTGCACGTCACGTGCCCGGATCTCCGGCATCGCTCCGGCCACGATCGCGAACTTCCGTACCGGCCCTGTCAGCAGATACGTCACCGCGGCCGTGATGCAGAGCGTCAGCAGGTATTCACGCACGGGCTTCCCCACAGGTCTCGCTGGCCATCTCAGCCCCACACCCTAGCGATGCGCGCATATGGGTGGGGACTTCCGGGTAGCGACGATGGTTGCACGAGTAGCTGTGCACCCTGGTGCGCTTACCCCGTCTCAAGCCGGATACGGCGGAAATCCACCGGCCAGCTCCCGCACATCTTCACGGGCCCTCGCGGTCCCGGTCACGCCCCTGAGCACCCCCGCGAGCAGCTCGGCGATCCGCGCCATCTCCGCCTCTCCCATGCCCTGCGTGGTGATCGCGGCGGTGCCGAGCCGCAGTCCCCGGGCGTCCCCGTGCGGCAGCGCACAGCAGTCCAGGACCAGGCCGGCCGCGGCCAGCCGGCCACGGGCGGTGCGGCCGTCGACGCCGAGCGGCGCCGGGTCGGCGGTGATCAGGTGGGTGTCCGTGCCGCCGGTGGTGACGACCAGTCCCTCGGCGGCCAGCCGGGCAGCGAGAACCCTCGCATTGGCGACCACCTGATGGGCGTACGTGGCGAACGCCGATGTTGCCGCCTCCCCGAACGCGACCGCCTTGGCGGCGATGGTGTGCATCTGCGCACCGCCCTGTGTGAAAGGGAACACGGCCCGGTCGACCCGCTCGGCCAGCTCCGCGCGGCACAGGATCATGCCGCCGCGCGGCCCCCGCAGCACCTTGTGGGTCGTCGCGCAGACGATGTCCGCGTACGGCACCGGGTTCGGCGCCGCTCCCCCGGCCACCAGCCCGATGGGATGCGCGGCGTCCGCGATGAGATACGCGCCCACCTCGTCGGCGACCTCGCGGAAGAACGCGTAGTCCATGTGCCGGGGTAGGCGATCGAGCCGCACACGATCGCCTTGGGCCGGCGCGTACGGGCCAGGGTGCGCACCTGCTCGTGGTCGATGAGCCCGGACTCGGCCTCCACGCCGTATCCGACGAAGTCGAACCAGCGGCCGGAGAAGTTGGCGGGCGAGCCGTGCGTGAGGTGGCCGCCGTGGGGCAGGCCGAGGGCGAGGACGGTGTCGCCCGGGCGGAGCAGGGCGGCGTAGGCGGCCAGCACCGCCGAAGAGCCCGAGTGCGCCTGGACGTTGGCGTGGTCGGCGCCGAACAGGTCCCTGGCCCGGTCCACGGCGAGGCGTTCGGCGACGTCGGCGATCTCACAGCCGCCGTGGTGCCGCGCTCCCGGGTAGCCCTCGGCGTACTTGTTGGCGAGCGGTGAGCCGAGGGCCGCCAGCACGGCCGGCGAGGTGAAGTTCTCGGCGGCGATCAGCTGGAGCGTCGTCGACTGCCGTTCCCGCTCTCCGAGCAGGACGTCGGCGAGTTCGGGGTCCTGGCGGCGCAGGACGTCGGCCTCGATGGCAGGGCTGACCGTCATGGTGGGCTCCGGGCGGCGTCGCATTCCTGGGCGGTTCGCCTGGGTGGCGTAGGTCCAATGTAGGCCCGGGGCCCCTGGGGCGCTCGGTCGTTACGTCCGTGCGGGGACGCCCGTGAGGGCCGTGACGACCGGGTCGAGTGCCTGGTGTATCTCGTCCCCGATGGACCGGAAGAACGTCAGGGGCGCCCCGTACGGGTCGTACACCTCGTCCGCCTCGGCGTTCGGGGCCAGCAGCCACCCGCGTAGAGCCGCCGCGGCGCGCACCAGCGCCCGGGCGCGGACGACCACGCCCTCCTCCAAGGGCGGCAGGGTCGTCGGGTCGATGGCCTTCACCAGGCGGGTGAACTCCTTGAGCGTGAAGGTCCGCAGGCCCGCCGAGTGGCCCATCGAGATGACCTGCGCCCGGTGGTCCCGGGTGGCGGTCAGCACCAGGTCGGCGCGGATCACGTGCTCGTCGAGGAGTTCACGCCCGGTGAAGCCGGAGGCGTCCGCGCCGAAGTCGGCCAGCACGGTCTCCGCGTGGGCCTCCATGGGCGCACCCTCGTGACCCCAGGTGCCCGCGCTCTCCACGATCAGCCCGCCGCCCAGGATGCCGAGCCGCTCCCGCACGAAGTGGCGGGTCAGCCGCTCGGTGATGGGCGAGCGGCACACGTTGCCGGTACTGACGTGGAGGATGCGGAAGCTGTCACGCGGAAGACCCACGAACGTCGTCGTGATCTCCGCCGCGCTTTCCCCGTTGCCTATGCCACGCCCCGCCTCAGGGGCCGTCAATTCGCCACCTCGAGGTCGGGTACGACCTTTCGCAGCTCGTCCGCCGAGATCGCGCCCGCGCGCAGCAGCAGCGGCACCTCGCGGGTCACGTCGACGATCGACGACGGCACGTTGCCGGGGTCGGGCCGCCGTCCAGGTAGACGGAGACGGAGTCGCCGAGCATCTCCTGCGCGGCGTCGCAGTCCTCCGGCGCCGGGTGGCCGGTGAGGTTGGCGGACGACACGGCCATCGGGCCCACCTCGGTGAGCAGCTCGATGGCGACCGGGTGCAGCGGCATGCGCACGGCGACGGTGCCCCGGGTGTCCCCGAGGTCCCACTGCAGGGACGGCTGGTGCTTGGCGACGAGCGTCAGCGCGCCCGGCCAGAAGGCGTCGACCAGCTCCCAGGCCAGCTCGGAGAAGTCCGTGACGAGGCCGTGCAGCGTGTTCGGGGAGCCGATGAGGACAGGGGTGGGCATGTTGCGGCCCCGGCCCTTGGCCTCCAGCAGGTCGGAGACCGCCTCCGAGGAGAACGCGTCCGCCCCGATGCCGTACACCGTGTCCGTCGGCAGCACCACGAGCTCGCCACGGCGGACGGCGGACGCTGCCTCGCGCAGACCGGTCACACGGTCGGTCGCGTCGTTGGTGTCGTATCGCCGTGCCATCTTTAGCTGGCCTCCTCGTACACGTACTGCTGGGATGAAGTCCGCGAAGACCGCGGGGTGCCCGGTGTGCTCACGGCAGTGCCTTGCGGGCCGTGGCGAAACGCGGGCGGTTGTTGAGGTCCGGGTGGTCGGCCGCGTCGGCCCAGCCCCGCTCCTCGGTGAAGATCCACGGCACCTGGCCGCCCTGGGTGTCTGCGTGCTCCACGACCACCACACCGCCGGGCCGCAGCAGCCGGTGCGCGGTGCGCTCCAGGCCGCGGATGAGGTCGAGGCCGTCCTCGCCGGAGAACAGGGCCATGTCGGGGTCGTAGTCGCGCGCCTCGGGGCGACGTACTCCCACTCCGTGAGCGGGATGTACGGCGGGTTGGAGATGACCAGGTCGACCTGCCCGTCGAGGTCCGGGAAGGCCGTCAGGGCGTCTCCCTGGCGCAGTTCGACCCTGGACCCCTCCACGTTCCTGCGGGTCCACCTGAGGGCGTCCTCGGACAGCTCCACGGCGTACACGCGCGAGCGCGGCACCTCCTGGGCGAGGGCGAGCGCGATGGCGCCGGAGCCGGTGCACAGGTCGACGATGCACGGCTCGACGACGTCCATGGCCCGTACGGCGTCTATGGCCCAGCCGACCACGGACTCGGTCTCGGGCCGCGGCACGAACACCCCGGGGCCGACCTGGAGTTCCAGGTACCGGAAGTAGGCCCGCCCGGTGATGTGCTGGAGCGGCTCGCGGGCCTCACGGCGGGCGATGACCTCCCAGTAGCGGGCGTCGAAGTCGGAGTCCTTCACGTTGTGCAACTCGCCGCGCTTCACGCCGTGCACGAACGCGGCGAGTTCCTCCGCGTCGGTACGCGGCGAGGGCACGCCGGCGTCGGCGAGCCGCTGGGTGGCCTGGGCCACCTCCGCGAGCAGCAGGTTCACGCAAGTCCTCCGGTACTCAGTACTCCTACGTGCTTATGCAGCGGCCAGCTTCGCCGCCGAGTCCGCGTCGACGCAGGCCTGGATCACCGCGTCGAGGTCGCCGTCCAGGACCTGGTCCAGGTTGTACGCCTTGAAGCCGACGCGGTGGTCCGAGATGCGGTTCTCCGGGAAGTTGTACGTGCGGATCTTCTCGGAGCGGTCGACGGTGCGGACCTGGCTGCGGCGGGCGTCGGCGGCCTCCCTCTCCGCCTCCTCCTGCGCCATGGCGAGCAGCCTGGAGCGCAGGATACGCAGTGCCTGCTCCTTGTTCTGCAGCTGGCTCTTCTCGTTCTGGCAGGAGGCGACGACTCCGGTCGGAATGTGCGTGATGCGCACGGCGGAGTCGGTGGTGTTGACGGACTGTCCGCCCGGTCCCGAGGACCGGTAGACGTCGATGCGCAGGTCGTTGGGGCTGATCTCGACGTCGATCTCCTCGGCCTCGGGCGTGACGAGCACACCGGCCGCGGAGGTGTGGATACGGCCCTGGGACTCGGTCGCGGGCACGCGCTGCACGCGGTGCACGCCGCCCTCGTACTTCAGCCGGGCCCAGACGCCCTGGCCGGGCTCGGTGGCCCCTGGCCGCCCTTGGTCTTCACCGCGACCTGGACGTCCTTGTATCCGCCCAGCTCGGACTCGGTGGAGTCGATGATCTCGGTCTTCCAGCCGACGCGCTCGGCGTAGCGCAGGTACATGCGCAACAGGTCGCCGGCGAACAGGGCCGACTCGTCGCCGCCCGCGCCCGCCTTGATCTCGAGGATGACGTCCTTGTCGTCACTGGGGTCGCGCGGGACCAGCAGGAGGCGCAGCTTCTCGGTGAGCTCCTCGCGCTGCTGCTCCAGCTCCTTGACCTCGGCCGCGAAGTCGGGGTCGTCGGCGGCCAGTTCGCGGGCCGTCTCGATGTCGTCGCCCGTCTGCGTCCAGGAGCGGTACGTGGTGACGATCGGGGTGAGCTCGGCGTAACGCTTGTTCAGCTTGCGCGCGTTGGCCTGGTCGGAGTGGACCGACGGGTCGGCGAGCTTCTTCTCCAGGTCGGCGTGCTCGGCGACGAGTTCCTCGACGGCCTCGAACATCTTGGGCTCCTGTGTACGGACGGGGGTGAAGGGGCGGGCGACCAAAAACGCCGGTCCCGGAGCGCCCGGTGAAGGGGCGCTTCCTGGACCGGCGGTTCGGGGCTCGCTACTTCTTGGAGCCGGCGGCCTTGCCGAAGCGGGCCTCGAAGCGGGCCACGCGGCCACCGGTGTCGAGGATCTTCTGCTTGCCCGTGTAGAACGGGTGGCACTCGGAGCAGACATCGGCGCGGATGGTGCCGGACTCGATGGTGCTGCGGGTGGTGAACGACGCGCCGCAGGTGCAGCTGACCTGCGTCTCGACGTACGCGGGGTGGATGTCGCGCTTCAAGGTGTCTCCTAGGTTTCGGGAGGGCGCCGGGTCGCTGCCGCGGGGTGCGGGAGCGTGAACCGGAGCCGACGTACCAGTCTGCCAGGACTGGGGCCATCCCCAAAACCGGGGTTGCTGTGATCTATTCCGTGCGGGTCGTCTGTGGTTGCTTCAGGAGCCGCTCACAACACCCTTGGCTTCACCTGTCGCCGTGCCCTTGGTCGCGCTCTTCGGGATCGGCTTGTCGTTCGCCAGGGCCTTCCAGATCTGGTCGGCCTTCTTCTCCTGGAGCAGGACGCGGTTGGGGTCGGCCGGGTCGTAGGCGACCGGCATGGTGACCATGTGCATGTTGGCCGGGGTGATGCCCTTGAGGCCGTTGGCGAAGGACGCGAGCTTGTTGACCGAGCCGAGGTCGGAGTCGGTCGTCACCGTCTTGGTGGCGGTCTCCGCGAGGTCGAGCAGCTTCTTGGGGTTGCTGAAGACGCCGACGTCCTTGACCTGGTGCAGCAGGGCCTTGATGAAGGCCTGCTGGAGCTGGATGCGGCCGAGGTCGGAGCCGTCGCCGACGCCGTGACGGGTGCGGACCAGGCCGAGGGCCTGCTCGCCGTCGAGTCTGTGGGTGCCGGCCTCGAGGTTCAGGTGGCTGTCGGGGTCGTCGATGCTCTTGGTCGTGGTGACCTCGACGCCGCCGAGGTCGTCGATGAGCTTCTGGAAGCCGGCGAAGTCGACCTCCAGGTAGTGGTCCATGCGCAGGTCGGTGATCGACTCGACGGTCTTCACGGCGCAGGCGGCCCCGCCCGTGGAGTACGCGGAGTTGAACATCACGCCGTTCGCGGCGGGGTACTCCTTGCCCTTGGTGTCGGTGCACGAGGGCCGGTCGATGAGGGTGTCGCGCGGGATGGAGACCACGCTGGCCTTCTTGTGGCCCTTGTAGATGTGCACGATCATCGCCGTGTCGGAGCGGGCGCTGCCGTCGTCGGTGCCGCCGCCGAGCTTCTTGTTGCCGCCGGCGCGCGTGTCGGAGCCGAGGACGAGGATGTTCTCGGAGCCGTTGTCGGCCTTCTTGGGCCGGTCGGTGCCGAGGGCCTGGTCGATGTCGACGCTCTTGAGGTTGCCGTTGAGCTTGAAGTACAGGTAGCACGTCCCGGCGCCGCCGAGGACGACGATGCCCGCCGCGGTCCAGGCCGTGATCATCAGGCCCTTGTGACGCTTGCGGGGCTTGCGGCGTCGGCCCTTGGCACGGTGACGCGGCCCGTTGGTTCCGGTTTCGCCCGGTATACCCGGACCCGGCGTGCTCTCGGCAGACATGTGCTCCTCAGCTCGTCTACGGTCGGTTACCCCCTGCAGTCAGCGCCAGGCGTGCTCGGTCGGGGTACTTCCCCTGGCACCATCGTCACTCCGCCTGGTCAGACGGAGAAACTCGGGAAAGGGTTGCACAACGGACTGTGCCCACCGCGTGCGGCGGTGGGCACAGTGTGTGTTCGGACGTAGCGGGGCGTACCCCGCTCACCTGCAATTTCAGCCGAAGATGTCGTACTGCTTGAAATCGGTACCGATGGACTTCCTTGTGGCGAAGATCTCGCTGGTGGTCTTTCCGGTGCCCGGGTACAGGCAGCGCGTGCCACCGGGGGTGCGGGCCAGGAAGTCGGCCTTGCCGTCGCCGGTGAGGTCCTTCACGCGGTAGAGCAGGTCCTGGTAGCCGTCGCGGTCGAGGGGCCGTCTTCAGCGTCTCGGAGATGTCGTCGCTGGTGGAGCTGGTGCGGCCCCAGGCGTAGACCTTGGCGCTGGTGCCGGCCGAGGGCAGCTGGGAGGTGCCGGTGACGACGGCGCCGTTGGCGTTCCAGTTGTAGCCCTTGACGCAGTGCGCGGCGGTGAGGGTCTTCGGGTCGATGCGGCTGGTGCTTGTTGCTCGTGCTCGTGTTTGCGCTGGCCGCCGAGGCCTTGCTCGTCTGCCCCGCGACCTCGTCACCGGCCATGGCGCCCGCGACGCGCTTCTCCGGCTCGGCGCGCGACGGTGAGCCGGGGACGGCGGGCTTGACCGTCGGCTGCGGCAGCGCGGCGGCCACGGCGGCGGCGACACCGACCAGCACGAGAGGGCCGCCCCCGTTCCGGGAGCGGCCCTCTCGTGCAGTCCTTGCCTCAGTCGCCGTTGCCCGGCGTCGGCGTCGTCTTCTGGATCTGCATCAGGAACTCGACGTTCGACTTGGTCTGCTTCATCTTGTCGAGCAGCAGCTCGATCGCCTGCTGCTGGTCGAGCGCGTGCAGCACCCGGCGCAGCTTCCAGACGATGGCGAGCTCCTCGCCGCCGAGCAGGATCTCTTCCTTACGCGTGCCGGACGCGTCCACGTCCACCGCCGGGAAGATCCGCTTGTCGGCGAGCTTCCGGTCGAGCTTGAGCTCCATGTTGCCGGTGCCCTTGAACTCCTCGAAGATCACCTCGTCCATGCGGGACCCGGTGTCGACGAGAGCCGTCGCCAGGATGGTGAGCGAGCCACCGTCCTCGATGTTCCGCGCGGCACCGAAGAAGCGCTTCGGCGGGTACAGCGCCGTCGAGTCGACACCACCGGACAGGATGCGGCCGGAGGCGGGCGCGGCCAGGTTGTACGCACGGCCCAGACGCGTGATGGAGTCCAGCAGGACGACCACGTCGTGGCCGAGCTCGACCAGCCGCTTGGCGCGCTCGATGGCGAGCTCCGCGACCGTCGTGTGGTCCTCGGCCGGGCGGTCGAAGGTCGAGGAGATGACCTCGCCCTTGACCGACCGCTGCATGTCGGTGACCTCTTCCGGACGCTCGTCGACGAGGACGACCATCAGGTGGCACTCGGGGTTGTTGTGCGTGATCGCGTTGGCGATCGCCTGCATGATCATGGTCTTACCGGTCTTCGGCGGGGCCACGATCAGACCGCGCTGACCCTTACCGATCGGCGAGACCAGGTCGATGATGCGGGTGGTGAGGACGCCCGGGTCCGTCTCCAGACGGAGGCGGTCCTGCGGGTACAGCGGCGTCAGCTTGTTGAACTCCGGGCGGCCACGGCCGTGTTCGGGGGCCATGCCGTTGACGGAGTCCAGGCGCACCAGCGCGTTGAACTTCTCGCGGCGCTCGCCTTCCTTGGGCTGGCGCACGGCACCGGTGATGTGGTCGCCCTTGCGCAGGCCGTTCTTACGGACCTGGGCGAGGGAGACGTACACGTCGTTCGGGCCGGGCAGGTAGCCGGACGTGCGGATGAAGGCGTAGTTGTCGAGGATGTCCAGGATGCCCGCGACGGGGATCAGGACGTCGTCCTCGGCGATCTGCGGCTCCTGCACGTCGTCGCGCCCGCGACGGCCACGGCGGTCGCGGTAGCGCCCGCGACGGCCACGGCGGCCGCCCTCGAAGTCGTCGTCGTCCTGCTGGCCGCGGTCCTGACGGCCGCCGCCCTGCTGCTGGCCCTGCTGCTGGCCGCGCTGGCCGCCCTGCTGGTCGTCGCCCTTGCCCCGGCCACGGTCACGGTCCCGGCCGCGGTCACGGCGGTCGCGACGGCGGCCCTCGCCGCCCTCGCCGGAGTCGGACTTGGCCTCGTTGTTCTGGGACTGCTGCTGCGGCTGCTGGGCCGGGGTCTCGGCCTTGGAGTCGCTCTTCGCCTCGGCGGTGACCGTCTCGGGAGCGGAGGCCGGGGATCCGGCGTCGGCGGTGGCGCGGCGACGACGGCGCTCGGCAGGAGCGTCGTCGGAGGCCGGCTGGCCGGGGATCTCGATCTGCTGCTGCGCCGTGGCCTTCTCCGCCTTCTCGGCGGGGGCCTCGGCGGCCTGCTTCGCGTCCGCCTTCTTCTCGGCCTTCTCCGCGTTGTCGCCCGTACGGGCGCGGGAGGTGGCGCGGCGCTTCGGCTTGGTCTCGGCGGGGGCCTCGGCCTTCGCCGCCGGAGCGGCGCCGGCGGACGCCTGCGCCTCCTTGATGACCTCGATCAGCTGGCTCTTGCGCATACGCGCGGTGCCCCTGATGCCGAGGCCGGATGCGACCTGCTGCAGCTCGGCCAGCACCATGCCCTCGAGGCCGGTACCGCGGCGCCGCCGGGAGCCGGCACCGGTGGCAGGCGCGGAGGCGTCCGTGGCGGGCGCGGCAGCTGTCTCCTCGACACGTGCGCCCATCAGATCGGTGGTGTCGCTCACGAAGGGTCCTTCCCTGGAGCGGACGTCGGCCTGTCTGGCTCGGCGACCGGTTGTGCTGTCCGGCTTCGGTTCGTGTGGTGTGAACCGTGCCGGGGCGGTGGTCCGCCTAAGCGGCGGAGGAATCTGGTGATGGCGCTTCCTTATGTCGTGGCACCCAGTGTCAGTGTCACGCGGCGTGGTAGCACCGGCTCCGGAGCGTGCCCTGCGCCCCGCTCAGTGTCCGCGTACGACGTACGGTCCGGCGTACGGAACACAGTGCGGTTTGGGGGGCTCCCGGAAGAATGTCTGTCCCGGACGGGGACACGAGGCACCTCGCCATGGTGGGGTCGGGTGCAGACTTGAGGTTAACACTACCGGATCCAACAAACATTCCCCCTCTCCAAATCCGGCAACCGTGTGCTTTAGGTGTCGCTGGGCTCGCCGGCCGTCGCGAGCGGAAGCACGCTCGCGCCCTGCTGGTCGAGGGGCAGCCGGTTCGCCGCCCAGTCCGCGCCCGCCAGGGCCTCGACCTTGTCGGCGGTGCCCGCGTCGGTCAGCGCCATGACCGTCGGCCCGGCGCCGGAGATGACCGCGGGGACGCCCTCGGACCGCAGCCGCTCCACCAGCGCCGCGCTCTCGGGCATGGCCGGGGCGCGGTACTCCTGGTGCAGGCGGTCCTCGGTGGCGGGCAGCAGCAGCTCGGGACGACGGGTCAGGGCCTCGACGAGCAGGGCGGCCCGGCCGGCGTTGGCGGCTGCGTCGACGTGCGGGACGGTGCGCGGGAGCAGGCCGCGCGCCGTCTCGGTGAGTACCGGCTTTCCGGGGACGAAAACCACCGGAACGATGGAATCGGCGGGATCCATCCTGATCGCGCGGGCCGCGCCGCCCTCCGTCCAGGACAGGGTGAAGCCACCCAGCAGACACGCGGCGACGTTGTCGGGGTGGCCCTCGATCTCCGTGGCGAGTTCGAGCAGCGCGGTGTCGTCGAGCTTGGCCTCGGCGCCTATGGTCACGGCGCGGGCGGCGACGATGCCGGCGCAGATGGCGGCCGAGGAGGAGCCGAGGCCCCGGCCGTGCGGAATGCGGTTGGCGCAGACGATCTCCAGGCCGCGCGGCTGTCCGCCCAGCAGGTCGAAGGCGGTGCGCAGGGAACGGACGAGGAGGTGCTGCTCGTCGCGCGGGAGCGTCTCGCTGCCCTCACCCGCGATGTCGATGTGCAGCCCGGAGTCGGCCACCCGGACGACCACGTCGTCGTACAAGCCCAGCGCCAGGCCGAGGGCGTCGAAGCCCGGGCCGAGGTTGGCGCTGGTGGCGGGGACGCGCACCCGGACGGCGGCGGCGCGGAACGCTGGACCGGCCATCGCTCGATGACTCTCCTTGAGCTGCGTGATGGTCGAATGACGTGGGACGGACATTCGATGGCGTACGAGAACCCTGGGGGCCGCTGCCGACCGGGGTGGCCGGCCGCTGTCCCGGCCGTGGAGACGGCGCGGCGCCGAGCCTCGTGCGGAGGCATATGCGGCGGGCGGGTTCAGTACAGCCTATCGAAGGAAGGTTCTGTGGCGACATAGGGCGCACAGGAGGCGCACGATGCGTGTCGTAAGCCCCCTGTGCACCCCCCGTAGGGAAGCCCCCAGGGCAAGCGCCGTCTTACGCCGGACCGTGCCGGGCGTTGCACCGGCGCTCGGCGCGTCGGCGTAGGTCAGGCCGGCCCGAGCGCCCTCAGGCGAGACCCAGGCGCTCCGCCGCGGCCGCCGAGTCGACCGGGACGGTGACCGGCTGCGGCGCACCGGCGACGGCCCAGTCGGGGTCCTTCAGCCCGTTGCCCGTGACGGTGCACACGATCCGCTGCCCCGGGTCGACCTTGCCCTGCTCGGTGGCCTTCAGCAGACCGGCGACGGACGCGGCGGACGCGGGCTCGACGAAGACACCCTCCTGCGAGGCCAACAGCCGGTACGCGCGCAGAATCTCACGGTCCGTCACCTCATCGATGAAACCACCCGATTCGTCCCGCGCCGCGAGCGCGTGGTGCCACGAGGCCGGGTTGCCGATGCGGATGGCGGTGGCGATGGTCGACGGGTCCTTCACGACCTCGCCGCGCACGATCGGGGCGCTGCCGGAGGCCTGGAAACCCCACATCCGGGGGTCCGGGAGGCGACGCCGTCGGCGGCGTACTCCTTGTAGCCCTTCCAATAGGCCGTGATGTTGCCCGCGTTGCCCACCGGCAGGACGTGGATGTCGGGCGCGTCGCCCAGCATGTCCACGATCTCGAAGGAGGCCGTCTTCTGACCCTCGATACGTACCGGGTTGACCGAATTGACCAGCGCCACGGGGTAGTTGTCGCTGAGTCCCCGCGCCAGGGTGAGGCAGTCGTCGAAGTTGCCGTCGACCTGGAGGATCTTCGCGCCGTGCACGAGGGCCTGGCCCATCTTGCCGAGCGCGATCTTGCCCGTCGGCACGAGCACGGCACAGACCATCCCGGCCCGTACGGCGTACGCGGCGGCGGAGGCCGAGGTGTTGCCGGTGGAGGCGCAGATGACGGCCTTCGCGCCCTCCTCCTTGGCCCGCGTGATGGCCATGGTCATGCCGCGGTCCTTGAAGGACCCGGTCGGGTTCGCGCCCTCCACCTTGAGGTGAACCTCACAGCCCGTGCGCTCGGAGAGCACCTGCGCGGGCACGAGCGGCGTGCCGCCCTCGCGGAGCGTCACGACCTCCGTGGTGTCGGATACCGGCAGCCGGTCCCGGTACTCCTCGATGATTCCGCGCCACTGGTGGGTCATTGCTGGTTACTCTCCTTCAACCCGCATGATGCTGGCGACACCACGCACGGTGTCGAGATTGCGCAACGCCTCGACGGTCCCGGTGAGGGCGGCGTCGGACGCACGGTGCGTGACGACGACGAGGGAGGCCTCGCCGTCCTTCCCCGACTGGCGAACCGTATCGATCGAGACTCCGTGCTCGGCGAAGACGGTCGCGACCTGGGCGAGAACACCCGGTTTGTCGGCCACGTCGAGGCTGATGTGGTAGCGCGTGACCACGTCGCCCATGGGCGACACCGGCAGCGCGGCATAGGCGGACTCGCCCGGTCCGGTCGCGCCGCCGATCCGGTTGCGGCAGACGGCGACGAGGTCGCCGAGCACGGCGGAGGCCGTCGGGGAACCGCCCGCTCCGGGGCCGTAGAACATGAGCTGCCCGGCGGCGTCGGACTCGACGAACACGGCGTTGTAGGCGCCGCGCACGGAGGCCAGCGGGTGGCTCAGCGGGATCATGGCGGGGTGCACGCGCGCGGTGACGGACGCGCCGTCCTCGGCCCGCTCGCAGATGGCGAGCAGCTTGATGGTGCAGCCCATCTCCTTCGCGGAGGCGAAGTCGGCCGCCGTCACCTCGGTCATGCCCTCGCGGTAGACGTCGTCGAGGCGCACGCGCGTGTGGAACGCGATGCCGGCCAGGATGGCGGCCTTGGCCGCGGCGTCGAAGCCCTCGACGTCGGCGGTCGGGTCGGCCTCCGCGTACCCGAGCGCGGTGGCCTCGTCGAGCGCCTCCTGGTACCCGGCGCCCGTCGAGTCCATCTTGTCGAGGATGAAGTTGGTCGTGCCGTTGACGATGCCCATCACCCGGTTGATCTTGTCCCCGGCGAGGGACTCGCGCAGCGGCCGGATCAGCGGGATGGCGCCGGCGACGGCGGCCTCGTAGTAGAGGTCCTTGCCGTGCTCCTCGGCGGCGGCGTGCAGGGCGGCCCCGTCCTGAGCGAGCAGCGCCTTGTTGGCGGAGACGACGGAGGCGCCGTGCTCGAAGGCGGTGGTGATGAGGGTCCGGGCGGGCTCGATCCCGCCGATCACCTCCACGACGACGTCGATGTCGCCGCGTTTGACGAGGGCGGTGGCGTCGGTGGTGACGAGCTCCGGGGCGATGCCCTCGCGCACCCGGTCGGGCCGCCGTACGGCCACGCCCGCGAGCTCCACCGGGGCCCCGATCCGGGCCGTGAGGTCGTCGGCGTGCGTCGTCATGATGCGCGCCACCTCTGAGCCGACCACTCCACAGCCCAGCAGCGCCACCTTCAGCGGACGCGTACGCATCATCCGACCTCGTTTCCTCATACCGTCTGCGGTTGCACCAGTCTCACTCACCGGACGGGAGTTTCTGCCCTTCGTCCGGATCGTGAGACATCGATTTCATTTGTACGGGGGTGGAAGACAGGAGATCTTCCACCCCTCCGCCGGTCCGGCTCAGCCGACGTCGAGACGCAGCAGGTCCTCCTCGGTCTCCCGGCGGACGATCACACGGGCCTCTCCGTCGCGCACGGCGACGACCGGCGGCCGCAGCACGTGGTTGTAGTTGCTGGCCATGGACCGGCAGTAGGCACCCGTGGCCGGTACGGCGACGAGGTCACCCGGTGCCAGGTCGGCCGGCAGGAACGCGTCCTTGACCACGATGTCCCCGCTCTCGCAGTGCTTGCCGACGACCCGGGCGAGCATCGGCTCGGCGTCGGAGGTGCGGGAGACCAGCGCGACGCTGTACTCGGCGTCGTACAGCGCGGTGCGGATGTTGTCCGACATGCCGCCGTCGACGGAGACGTACGTCCGCAGCCCGTCGAGGGGCTTGATGGTGCCGACCTCGTAGAGCGTGAAGGCGGTCGGCCCGACGATGGCGCGGCCCGGCTCGACGGAGATACGAGGAGTACGCAGCTTGGCGGCCTCGCACTCACGGCTGACGATCTCGGTGAGCGCCTTGGCGATCTCGTGCGGCTCGCGCGGGTCGTCGTCACTCGTGTACGCGATCCCGAGCCCGCCCCGAGGTCGATCTCGGGCAGTTCGACGCCGTGCTCGTCGCGGACGTCCTTCAGCAGCCCGACCACCCGGTGGGCGGCGACCTCGAACCCTGACATGTCGAAGATCTGCGAGCCGATGTGGCTGTGGATGCCGACGAGCTCGAGCCCGTCGAGCCTCAGGGCACGGCGTACGGCCTCGGCGGCGTGCCCGCCGGCCAGCGGGATGCCGAACTTCTGGTCCTCGTGGGCCGTGGCGATGAACTCGTGGGTGTGGGCCTCGACGCCGACGGTGATCCGGATCAGGACCTTCTGCCGCTTCCCGAGGCCCTGCGCGATGTGCGCGACGCGGGCGATCTCCTGGAAGGAGTCGAGCACGATGTGCCCGACGCCGGCCTCGACGGCCCGGGTGATCTCGTCGACGGACTTGTTGTTGCCGTGGAAGGCGATGCGCTCGGCGGGCATGCCGGCGGACAGTGCGGTGGCCAGCTCGCCGCCCGAGCAGACGTCGACGTTCAGCCCCTCCTCGTGCAGCCAGCGCACGACGGCACGGGAGAGGAACGCCTTGCCGGCGTAGAACACGTCGGCGTCCTGGCCGAACGCGGTACGCCAGGCCCGGGCCCGGGAGCGGAAGTCGGTCTCGTCGAGGATGTAGGCGGGGGTACCGAACTCCTCGGCGAGCCGCGTGACCGGCAGCCCGCCGACGGTGACGACACCGGCCTCGTCGCGCGTCACGGTCTGCGCCCAGACCTTGGCGTCCAGGGCGTTGAGGTCGGCGGGCGGGCGGAGTAGTGGCCCTCGGGAGGACATCGGCGTGACGGGGCCCGGCGGGGTGTGCGGAACGGCTCATGTCGTGGGTCTCTTCTTGGCTCTCAGAGGTGTTCGGGTGCGTCGATGCCGAGCAGGGACAGGCCGCCGGCCAGCACCGTCCCGGCGGCTTCGGCGAGGGCGAGCCGGGCACGGTGGGCGGCCGAGGGTTTCTCCTCGCCGAGCGGCAGCACGGCGGGGAGCAGGGGAAGCGTGGCGTCGGCGACGGTGACGAGGTGCCGGGCCAGGCGGTCGGGGTGCGGTGACCGGCGGCGGTGGCGAGCACGCGGGGTGGTCACCGAGCGCGGCGAGCAGCGGTGCCGTGTCACTCGGGTGCACGGGCCGGGCTGGGCTTCAAAGCCGAGGTCGGCGGCGTTGCGCACCAGGGCCCGGGTACGGGCGTGGGCGTACCGCACGCGGAACAGGGGGTTGGACTCCCGCTGGACCAGGTGTTCACCGGTGATCCGGGGCCGGTCGTGGGCGGCGGGGTGCAGCAGCGCCCAGCGGGCGGCGTCGCGGCCGAGGGCGAGGGGGTCGGCGGGGGCTGGGACGGGGCGGACGGTGACGTCGAGGTCGGCGAGGGCATGGGGTCCTGCGGAGTCCTTGACCTCCACGCCGAGGAGGGACTCCCACTCCGGCGCGGGCCGGCCGTCGTACCTGATCCGCACGGAGTCACCCTGGCTGCGCAGCACGCGGGCCAGGGCGTCCGCGACCACGACGGCACGGACCTCTGCGGGGCACCGGAGCTGGACGATGTTCCCGCTGAACCCCGCGGCGTGGCCGTACCGCCGCCCGCGCCGCAGGATCTCGTCGACGAGTCCGGCGGAGGCGGTGCCCTCGAGGCTGAGGTTGAGGAACCCGGGCCCCGTGACGACGACATCCGTGACGGACGGCTCGTCCGCGAGACGCGACCGCAGGATCTCGGCCACGCGCAACGGCGGCTGCCCTGCGGCGCCGGCCAGCTGGAGGGCGATGTTGGTGGCGTAGTCGCCACAGCCCCCCGGACCCGGCGGAGCGACCACGACCCGTTCCGGCACGGTCACGCTGAGCTCCCCTCGTCGACAGCGCGCCGCACGGCGTGCAGCACGGTACGGGAGAGCTCGACGGGGGTCACGGGACAAGCGTATGGGAGGAGGGGGGTGGGTAGGCGAGCCGGTTTCGCGGGTCCCGGGATGTGGACGGGGTGTACCTGCGAGGGAGTGGACTGGGGCGTATCTGAGACGGAGCAACGGGCTGGGCGGGGCGTCACCGCGACGGCGTGATCGGGCTGGGCGGGGCGTCACCGCGACGGCGTGATCGGGCTGGGCGGGGCGTCACCGCGACGGCGTGATCGGGCCTGGCGAGAGGCGGGGCGTGCCCGCGACGGCGCGATCGGGCTTGGCGATCAGCCGCCGGCGCTGCCGGCCCGCTCGGCCTCCTCCGCACCGACGACGGACCCGAACGCGGACGCGGATGCGGACGCGCCACTGCCGGGAGCACCACCGCCGGGGCACCACCACCGCTCCCCTGTCTCCGCGCACTCCGCTCCCGCTCGACCAACTGGCGCACCATCCGGACCAGTTCAGCCGGCTCGAACGGCTTGGCGAGGAAGGCGTCGACGCCCACGTCGAGCCCCGCCTCGACCTCGTACTGATTACACGCGCTGACGATGGCGAGCGGCACGTCGCGGGTACGCGGATCGGCCCGCAGACGCGCGGCCGTCCGGAGCCCGTCCAGCCGGGGCATGACGACGTCGAGGGTCACTACATCGGGGCGCACCTGATGGACGACATCAAGACACTCGGCACCATCGGCCGCGGTCACGACCTCCAGCCCCTCCAGCTCGAGGTTGACCCTGATCAACTGCCGGATGACCTTGTTGTCGTCAACAACAAGCACCCGGCCCGACGCGCCTGGCACAACTCGAGAGTAGGTCGGCGCCGGCCACCGCGTCCGGGTTTTCCCCACTTCCACCCCGCACGGGCGACCCACACACCGGCCCTCGAGTGCGGAAACCCGTTCATGACCACCCCGAGGGAGCTGGTAGGGTTCTACCCGTCGCCGCGAGCAACGCGACCGACACGCCCCGTAGCTCAGGGGATAGAGCAACGGCCTCCGGAGCCGTGTGCGCAGGTTCGAATCCTGCCGGGGGCACTCGCCAGTCAGACAGCAAGAATCAAGCTCTGACCAGGGCGGATGCCGACTTGAGAGAGCGGGAGTCAGTCTCACTGACTCCCGCTCGTTCTCACTCTCTCTCAGTGTTCGCGACACACCTCCGACACACTCATCAGGCCGTGTCGCCGTCCTCTTCCAGCGCCTTTGTGATCTTCGCGTTGGCCGCTTCCTCGTGTCCGTCGATGCAGCCGTGGTAGCGGCGGTGGATCACCTCCGGCGAGTTGCCGACCCGCCGGGCCACCTCAGCGATCGGCACCCCCGCGTTGAGCCAACGCGTGATGCAGGCGTGCCGCAGGTCGTACGGGCGCCCAGCCAACGGCGAGTCAATGCGCTCCGGCGGGAGCGCGTACTCCCGCGCTTCCTCCCACACCCGCCAGTAGGTGGATGAGCCGACCACTCCCCCACGCTCGTTCCCGAACACGCGCCCTTCCTTGGCGGTCCCGAACTCCTTCAGGTGAGCCCGGAGGATGGCGACCAGGACCGGCGGGATGGGGACCGGCCGGTCGCTGGAGGCCTCACGCGCCTTCAGGCCCCGCCGGTCGTGGCGCTCCCCGGAGTCGGTCCACTGCTTGCCGGAGACGGGGCGTGTCTCCCGCAGCGTCAGCGTGCCCCAGCCCTTCTCTGGCAGGTGGCAGTCCGACAGCCGTAGCCCGACCGCCTCGGCGGGCCGGAGCCCCGCGTAGTACAGGACCGCGTAGAAGGCCACCAGGCGCCGCCCTCGGCAGCGATCCCAGGAACCGACGTAGGAGACCGACGTGAGCAACTGCCGGGCCTGTACGGCGTTCACCAGGACGCGCCGGTCTACCACGTCGTTGGAGCCGACGCGCTTCCTGCGAGTCCGCTGAAGTGGGTTCTCTGGGAGCTTCCCCGTGGCCACTGCGTGTTCGAGAGCGGCGTTCAGGGCGCGGCGGCGCCGCTTGTACGTGTCGCCCGCGGCCGGGGTGCCGTCCAGCTTGTAGCTGACGCGGTACAGCACATCCTCGAACACCTCGGCATCGGCCAGGTCGTTCAAGGGCCGATCGGTTGTCGTAACCCACTCGTACGCGGCCTTGAGTTCGGCCGGCGGGTCCTCCCCTCGTTGACGGGCACGATCCCCCACCGGAAAGCCAGCCGAAGAGTCTCGTCGTCGGGAGCGTCGTCCCCGCGCTTGACCATGGCGAGGGTCACCGCCGCGAGACCGTCGGCCATGCCTTCACGGGTCTTGGCCGCAGCCGTACGCCACCGCCCGGCTACGTACTTCCGGCAGAACTCGAACCACCGCAACGGCGGCTCGGCGTCCACTGCTTCGGCCGCTTCGGCCGCCGCGCGCACCTCGGACTCAGGCAGTCCGGATTCGATCTCGAACGCCTCACCGCGCCGGTTCATGGCGTGCCACAACTCGTTCCGTCGGCTCTCCGCGAGAGCGGACGTGGTGAAGGTGTCGCCGTGAACCTGCCCTGCGACCACCCACCGGATGCGCCACGGGCGGGACTTGCGGCCGGTCTTGGATACCTTCCACAGCTTGACGTCGAAGGAGTAGCCCGGCCGGGCGGACCCGCGAGGGCGCCCGGTCGGGGTGTCGTTCTCGGTGCTCACGCAGCGTCCTCCCGCTCCGCAAGCCAACGCTCGTACTCAGACCGCCGGATCCGCACGTCGCCGTTCGGGAGTTTGATCGAGCGGGGCGCCTTCCCGAGTTGGCGCCACCGGTAGAAGGTGGACGGGGCGACCTTGAGATCAGTGATGACCTCTTCGATGGTCATCTTCTCGTCCCGCGTACGGGCGCTCATTCCGCCATCCCTTCGGCTTCGTCAGCACCGGACAGGCCGGACAGCTCCAATTCCGGCTGTCCGGGGTGTTCGTGCTGGTCAGAGGGGGTAACCGGACAGCCGGACAGTGCGGACACCTCTTGCGTGCCATCTGTCCGGGTGTCGGTGTCCGGGTAGTACCGGCCGCCGGGGTCCTTGGTGAGCTGTCCGGCGTCGGCCATGCGGTTGCAGGTGCGCCGGATCGTGTCCATGTCGACGTGCGGCAGCTCGCCCGCCATGTCCTTCGGCTTGGCGCCGGGGTGGGCGCGGACGTAGCGCAGGATCGTGGCGCGGGTGTCGCTGACGGTGTGGTCGGTGACCGGGCCGTCCAACAGGTGCCAGGCGCCGGAGGCGGGTTGGAAGCTGAGGGCGTACTCGGCTTCGTCCACGTCGCGGCCGGTGACGTGCAGGATGCCGTCCGCCTGCCCACGGGCCCGCTTCAGCACGAGCGTGGCATCAGCGGCTCCGGCGATGCCGTTGGTGCCGGAGACTTCGGTCAGGAAGTCCTCGGATCCTGCCTTGCGGACGTGGTGGACCAGGACGACGGCCACGCCGTAGTGGTCCGCGAGTCGCTTGGCGTAGCCGACGGCGACATAGTCCGCGTCGTAGGCCGACACCCCGGCCGGGGCCTGTCCGCGCATCTTGGCGAACACGTCGATGACGACCATGCGCGCATCCGGGTTGCGCTCCAACCACTGGGCAATGGCCTCGGTGCCGCCCTGGGGGAAAGGCGGGCATTCGGTGACCAGGGTCAGCCCGGCGGGGGCTGGCTGGCCCCGAGGATCTTGCCCATGCGGGTCTGGAGACGACGCGGGGTGTCTTCCAAGGCGAGGTAGAGCACTGGACCGCCATCGACGGGCACGGAGTCGAACGCCTTGCCTCCGGCCGCGACGGACAGGCCCAGTCCGAGAGAGAGCCAGGACTTGCCGACCTTGGGCGGTCCGGCGAGCACGCTGACGCCCTCGGCGAGGATGCCGGGCACGGCCCATTTCGGCTCGGGGAAGTGCGCGGCCATGAGCTGATCGGCCGTCCATGCGGTCCGCGGGCGCTCCCGCTTCGGCGGCGCCGCAGGGGCCACCGCCTCGGGGTCGCTGGGCACCGAGTACAGGTGCAGCGGCGGGATGGGGTTGGCGCTCATGCCGCGACCGTCCGGGGGCGACGTGCTCCGGCCCGCAGGCCGGAGGCGATGGTGCGCCGTGCCTCGCGCTCGCCCTGGCCGACCTGAAGCGCGGCCGTGAGCAGCCAGCCAGTCACGTCGGCTTCGCCCAGCTCGCCTCCGGCAACGAGCTGTCCGAGGGCGACCGCGGAGACGTAGAGCGCGTTGTTGTGCTCGTGCGGGCCGGAGCCGGTGACCCGCTGCACTTCCCCGTTGATCGCGGAGCGGAGGAAGGCGGTGCGCCGTCCCTGGCCGGTGAGGGCGACCGTGATAGGTGTCTGCGGAGGCAGCGGGGCGGGGCGCAGGAGTTCGGCGAGCCAGCCCGGCAGAGGCGCCACGGGGGCGTTGCGAGTGACCTCGTACGGGCGTCCGGCGAAGGCACTGCCCGCGCCGACCACGAGTCCGCCCCAAGCGCGGGTGTCGACCTTCCAGCCCAGCCCGCGGGCGCTGTCCCCGGCGGTGTTGCGCAGAGGCTCGCCCTCGGGCGCGGCGAAGTAAAGATGGGTGCCGCCGCTCCAAGTGCGCACCGTGTAGGTGTCGGCGGGGAAGGGCTGGCCGTGGCGCTCGCAGAGCACGGCGAGCACGTCGGCGCCGTCGGTGACACTGTGCTCGGCCCAAGCGGCCGGCGGGGTGTCCTCCGGGTGCTTGGGCTTGTCCAGGTCGATGACGACCAAGCCGGAAGGGCCGGTGGCGATGCCGACGTTGAAGGCGGCGACGGACCACGCGCGGGTGATGCGGTCCGGGTCTGTGGTGGCGCGGGTCTCCCAGTCGGAGACGGCCGGGCGCTTGTCGCCGGGGATGAGGGGGAAGACGCGCCAGTCACGCGACGCTGCGTCAAGCGCGGCGGTGAGCTGGGCAGAGCCGTCCGTGTGCGGCATGCTGGGGGTTCTCCTGTTCTGTCTACGGATGGGCAGGGAGAACCGCGGCGGCGGGCGACCTTGCTGGGGAGTCCCGCCGCCGCGGCGTTGCTACTGGTTGGTGATCCAGTGGGCGTACTGCTGCCGGACGTAATGGCGCGGGTCGCAGATGACGCCCGCGTCGTCCAGGCTCATCAGCCGCTCGGCCGCCTCGTTCGCCACCTCGGCCGCGTCGTCGCCCACGTCCTGGAGGGCGATGCGGTCCAGCAACGCCGCTTTGCGGAGCCAGAAGTCACGCGGCAGCCGAGTGCCGAACGGCTTGTCGGCCGCCGTCCGGGCGGTCCATCCGATCTCGCTGACGACGCTCGGGCGAGCGCGTACGCCTCTTCTGCGGTGGGCCAGGGGCCGGTGTTGCTGTGGTGGTCGGCCGTGACGTACAGCCGCAGCCGCTCGCTGCCGGGGGTGGGGTACTGGCGTACGGGGCCGACGGTGAAAGCCTGGGACAGGGCGTCGGTGACGCGGTCGGTGTCGGCCGGGTCGCAGATGATGCGGATCTCGAACATGGTCAGATCTCCTTGTTGGTGGAGGGAGTTCGGGCAGTCCGGCGGCTTCCACGGCCTTGAAGTCGAAGCCGGGCAGGGCGGCGCGAGTGACGAGCGCCTGAGCCAGCTGTTCGGCGTAGGCGGCGCCGGTACGGGCCACCTCGATCTGTGCTCCGGCACGCAGGGCCTCGACACGCTCGATGTGGGCGTGTTCCTCGCGGCGCGCGCTGGTCTGCCGCTCGTACGCGACGCTCTCGCGGCGGTCGGTGCGCCAGTAGCGGGCGGCGAGCCCGTAAGCGATGGCGGTGGCGAGCACCCACAGCAGCAGCGGCAGGGACAGCCCGTCGGCGTATCCGGCGACGCCCGCGAGGGCGAGCCCTCCGGAGGCGGCGAACGCGGTTCCGGCGATGACGCTGTCTCCGGCCCGCCCGATGCTCGCGCACACCCCGGCCGCGGCGGCTCCGAGGGACAGCGCGGTCATGAGCACGGCGTTGCCGATGGAGTGTTCGGCGCCGTTGGCGTTCCAGATGCGGGCCAGGATGAGCACGGTGGACGTGGCGAGGGCGGGGCGGCCTTGGCGCGATGATGGCGAGCCAGTGCCGGGCGATGATCTGATCGTTCACGACGGGGCTCCTCACAGTTGCTTGACGGCGTCGATGACGGCGGCGGCGAGCTGGTTAATGGGTCCGGCGGCGCCCGTGGAGGCGAGGAAGAAGCCGAACCCGGCGGCGATGAAGGCGGCGCCGTAGCCGAGGGACTTGGAGCGCAGCAGGAAGAACAGGACGAGTCCGAACAGGGCCACGAGCGAGACGGTGACGGCCACGGGCGGAACTCCCTTCGGGTGGTGTGGGCGGGTGGTCAGTGGGTGCCGTCGCGGTAGATCCGCTGGGCGCGGTTGAAGAGCCAGCGGCCGACGCGTATGCGCTTGCCGGTGGCCTTGCAGCGGCGGCAGCTCTTGCCGCGCTTGGGCCGTCCCTTGCGGTCGGTTTCCATGGCGAAGCCGAAGCCGTTGCACTTGCGGCAGGTGCCGAACGGGCTGGCCGCACACAGAGTGCCGTAACTGAGCGTGACGAGCATCAGGCAGGCGATAGCAAGGGCGATGAGGGTCATCGGGGCCCTTTCTCGGGTTTCCGGGGTTTGCGCAGGTGGGGTGCTATGCGCTAGATCGCAGATCAGGTGCTATGTACGGTGCTAGCGGGGGTGCTACCGGTAGCAGGGCGACGTGCTACCGGTAGCAGCCCTCGGGGCTAGGCGGCGCCCCGCTTTTCGTCACGCTCCGCAATCGCCTTCGTGAGGTCGGCGCGGGTGATGCCGCGGCGGGTGGTGCGGGTGCCGTCGTCGGTGGTCCCGGCCACGTCGCGGGTCTTGATGCCGTGCGGCTTGAGCGCGCTGGTGACGTTCTCGCCCTTCCAGCCGCCGTAGACCTCCGGCCGCAGCTCCGCGAGCCGGGCGGCGATCCGCTCGTTCCACACCCGCTCTTCCGACGGCGGCACGATGGCGGCGACGTCGGCGAGCAGGTCGTAGGACGGGCCCGACGTGCTCTCGGCTTCCTCCCCGAGCGCGTGCCCGGACAGGGTTCCTGCCGCCTTGCGCAGGGCGTGCGCGCGCTGGGCGATGGCGTGGGTGGCGTTGTCGTCCAGGTAGGCGGTGCGCACCACGACCGGCAGCGCGGTGGCTCCGGCGAGGTAGCCGTTTCCGGCGTCGATCTCCGGTCGGAACGACGTGGCGCGCACGCCGTTCTTGTACGCCGATGTGCCCAGGATCATGTCGTTTTCGACCTGTCCGGCAACCTTGAGGGCGAAGCGGATGGACACGTTGCCGCTGATGCCCGTGGGGAGCGAGTCCTTGTCCGGGCGCTGCGTGGCCAGGATCAGGATCACACCCAGGGCGCGACCGAGCTTGATGATGAACTCAGCGTCGTCACCTGCCTGTTTGCCGTACTTGGGGTGGGCGAACAGGTTCTGGCACTCATCGAACACGCCGACCAGCGGCCAGAGCTTGAGCGAGCGCTTGTCGGCGATGGTGCGGGTGACGCGCTTGTCCGGGCACAGGTCCCTCGGCAGCTTCTTGATCGCAGCCGCGCGGCGCATGACCTCCTCGCGCAGCAGCTTCAGCGAGTCGGCCGCGTACTTGATCGAGTCGTCGTCGATGCCGGAGACGAACCGGTGGCTGACGCATTCCAGGGAGTCCAGGTCACCGGTGCCCTTGTTCTCGTGCAGCCACAGTTCCACGGATGGGTCCATGGCCGCGCCGCAGCTCAGCACGCGCACGGAGGCGGTCTTGCCCTGGCCGGGCAGCGAGCCGATCAGGATGTTGTGCTGGATCATCGGCACGGACTGAGCCCGGCCGCGCGGGTCGATGCCGAACGGGATGCGCTTGAAGACGTCGTGCTTGGACGCGTTGGCGAGCGGCCACTTGACGATGCCGGTCTTGGACAGGTCCCGGTCGCCCACCCAGAGGATGAGGCGTCCCTCGTGTTCGCTGGGGTCGGCGTCGGGCCACACGCACCCGAGGGGGCGGCGCAGGCCGGAGGCGAGCCGGGCGCGCCGGTCGGCCACGTCGGCGACCGTGACGCCCAAGGGCAGGTCGATGTCCGCGCGCCAGCCGGGCCCTTCGCGGGTGATCGGGGCGACGAACTTGATGCCGTCCTGGCCCTTGGCCACGGCGGAGGCGATCTGGCCGATGCCGATGGACGCCATGGCCTTGACCACGATGTCGCTGGTCAGCTTCTGCACCTCGGTCTTGATGACCGCACGCGTGGCCAGCGGAGCATCCGCCGGCGCACCGAGCCAGCCCAGCGTCAGCACGGCGACCACGGCCGCGATGACCTGCGTCATCGGTTCGGCGCCGAACACCAGGAACAGACCCATGACCAAGGCAGCTACAGCCCCGAGGATGGTCACAGCATCCGCAGCCGCACCGCGCCGTCACGCTGCCGCGACAGCTTCAGGTACAGCTCGGAGTTCTCCCGACGCGCCTCCCCTGCCGCAGCGGCTCGCCCTCCGCGTCGACCGCCCAACGGCCGATCCTGCCCAGGGTGTTGACCAGGCCGCGCGGCGAGCGCCAGACCAGCTTGGGCACGTACAGGAACGGCACGCGGACCGCGTGGAAGGCAATGGTGTGCCAGACGTGCCCGGCCAGCCACCGCATCGCGTCGGCGAACTCCGGGCCCGACTTCACCCACGCCGGGAGGACGTCCAGCCGCTTGGAGTCGCGGATGCGGTCGATCAGACCGGGGCCCGACTGAGTCGGCGCCGCACGGTCGACCAAAGCCGGGCCGGAGTCGTCCGACTCCCCCTCGCTCGGGTCGGCCGACTCGGTCGGCTTCGCGTCGGCCGACCGGTCGGGCCCGGAGTCGGGCGACGCGTCGGACGCGCGGTCGGCCGACTCGGTACGGGCCGAACGGGCCTTGTCCAGGTCGACCACGTCACCCCGGGTCGGCGGCCATCTCGGCTTCCAGCCGGTTGAAGAGTTCGTTGTCGTCGTCGGGGTGTTTCACTGAGGGTTCCTTCTCTCTGGGAGGATGCGGGGCCCGGCCGCTGCTTTGGTCGGTTGAGACCGGGCCCCGTGCTGAGCGGGTCAGGCGGCGCGCTGTTCCTCGGGTAGGCGCAGAGGATGCACATCCCGAGCGAGGTCGGGAGGCAGTAGCTGTAGATCACGCGGCACTGCGGGCAGGTACGGCGGGCGAGCATCGCCAGGGCGAGCGCGCCGCACCTGCGGGAGGTCATCGGCCGGACCGGCTTCGCGAGGTCGATGCGGTAGAGGTAGGCGACCTGCACCCCGGCCTTGCGTCCGCGGTGGCGGCGCATCACCTGCGCGGCGACCGGCTGTCCGCCCGGCCGCAGCCCGCGGGCGCGGAGCTGTCGGCGGGTGGCGTAGCCGTCCGGGGCGAACCGCCACGGGAACGTGGGGACACCGAACCGGGCGCCGGACGGGTCGTAGCACTTGGTGAACGCGCCGGACATCAGGCCACCGCCTCGGGTCTTCGCTGCGGCAGGACCACGGGGGCAACCGAGTGCGGCCGT